>NC_015554.1 GCF_000213655.1 Alteromonas naphthalenivorans | reverse complement strand
AAAATACTAGCAGCTCGCCGTGCAAAAGGCCGCGCTCGTCTTTCTGCTTAAGCTTAAGTAGAAAGCACCTAAAGTGGGCGAAAATCATTTTTCACGGGAGTTACGTCTGTTAACTCCCACCCACTTTACCTATGTGTTTGATAATGCAATTCCAGCTGTATCTCCCTCGTTTACCATCCTTGCAAGAACCAATACTCTACCATCTCCACGTTTAGGCATTACACTTGCCAAAAAGCGCATTCGTAAAGCTCACGACCGTAATCGTTTAAAACGTCTAATTCGTGAAAGTTTTCGCCATAAACAACATGATCTCCCAAATGTGGATATTATCGTAATTGGTAAATCTGGTGCTGATAAACTTAGCAATCAAGAGATTTTCGCAACGATGGATAAGCTATGGAAAAAATTAGCCAAACGTTGCAACGCGTCTTAATCGCGATACCACTGATACTCATAAAACTGTATCAATGGTTTATATCTCCTATTTTAGGACAACGCTGTCGTTTTCATCCATCATGTTCTTGGTATGCTATTGAAGCATTAAAAACACATGGATTAGTAAAAGGCGGTTGGCTATCAATCAAACGCATATTAAGATGCCATCCTTTGCATGCCGGTGGTTACGACCCAGTACCGGAAAAACAACAAGATAAACACTCAAAATAAAGAGACCTATATGGAATCGCAACGTAGTTTTCTGATAATTGGCCTGGCGCTGGTCAGCTTTTTGCTTTGGCAACAATGGCAAAAAGAATACGGACCTCAACCTGTACAGCAAGTACAAACAGAGCAAGCCGAACAGGTATCACAAGGTGTGCCATCATTTGATGATGCACAATCTGAAGATGTGCCTACCGGTGATAGCGTACCTGCAGCTAAACCAATGGCTAGCGCATCAAATGCTAACCGCATTATCGAAGTTAAAACTGATGGCCTAGACCTTCGCATCGACTTATTGGGTGGCGACGTTATTACCGCCGACTTATTGAAGTTTCCAGTTACCCAAGGCTCTGAAGAACCTTATAGCTTATTACGTTCAGGTAATAACTTATATGTAGCGCAAAGTGGTCTTATTGGTGCTAACGGACCTGATGCTAGCAGCAGTGGTCGCCCTGTTTATCGTACCGACAGCAATTTCTACGAGATGACCGGTGATACGCTAGAAGTACCTTTGGTATGGAAAAACGACCAAGGACTTACTGTTACTAAGACGTTCATCTTCAAAAAAGACCATTACAACGTTGCGGTAAATTACACGGTTCAGAATAACTCAGGTGCTGCGGCTAATGTGCAGCAATACGCACAGCTTAAGCAAGTTATTGACGCGGAAGACGACGGCAACATGTTTATGCCTACCTATCGCGGCGCAGCGTATTCAACCGAAGAAGACCGTTATCAAAAATACACGTTTGATGATATTGCAGATGACAAGTTGCGTGAAACCACCAAGGCAGGTTGGGCTGGTATGCTCGAGCATTACTTTGTATCAGCTTGGGTACCACCACAAGATCAAGTTAACACCATTTACTCGCGCAATATTTCAAATCAATACGCGGTTATCGGTGTATTGATGCCTGCGGCAGTGGTTAATACCGGCGAAGCAAAAACGTTGTCTAGCACCCTTTATATGGGTCCAAAAGATCAAGACAAGTTAAAAGAGATCGCCCGCGGATTAGATTTAACCGTCGATTACGGCATTCTATGGTGGATATCGCAATCACTGTTTTCTTTGCTTACGTTCCTTCACAGCTTAGTGAATAACTGGGGTGTGGCCATCATCTTAATTACTATCGTAGTGAAAGGTGCTATGTACTGGCTGACTAAGAAGCAATACGAGTCTATGGCTCGCATGCGTAACTTAGCGCCTAAAATGCAACAACTTAAAGACCGTTTTGGCGATGACAGACAAAAAATGTCTCAGTCAATGATGGAGCTTTACAAGAAAGAAAAAGTTAACCCAATGGGTGGTTGTTTACCGCTCGTACTTCAAATGCCAATATTCCTAGCACTCTATTGGGTGTTAATGGAAAGTGTTGAATTACGCCATGCAGATTTTGCATTGTGGATCACTGACTTATCAGTGAAAGACCCGTACTTTGTATTGCCTATATTAACGGGCGCAAGTATGTACTTGTTACAGAAACTACAACCGACAACAATTACTGACCCTATGCAGCAGAAGATAATGCAGTTCATGCCTGTGGCAATGAGTGTGTTCTTCTTATGGTTCCCAGCAGGTCTAGTATTATACTGGTTAGTAAGTAACATCATTACGTTAGTACAAGCCAAAATGATATATGCTTCTATGGAGAAGCGGGGAATTAAATAGCAACGTCTATTTCTTTTATAATAAACAGCCCGCCAATTGCGGGCTGTTTTGTCTACGAGGATAAATTAACTATGCCATCATTTGATATTGTGTCTGAAATCAATATGGAAGAAGTGCGTAACGCCACTGAAAATGCCCATCGGGAACTTGCCACACGTTTCGACTTTCGCGGCATTGTTGCGAGCTTTGAATACAAAGAAAAAACTGTGGTAATGAAAGCGGAAGCTGAATTCCAGTTGCAGCAAATGGAAAGTATGTTTAGAACCGCATGTTCTAAACGAAACCTAGATACTTCTTTTCTGGACGTAAAACCTTTTGACGCAAATGGAAAGACCTATCGCCAAACGATTGCTTTTAAAGAAGGCATAGAACAGCCTATTGCTAAGAAAATCGTAAAAATAATTAAAGACGCGAAAATTAAGGTACAAACGGCGATTCAAGGTGAAGAACTTCGAGTAACCGGTAAAAAGCGTGACGATTTACAACAAGCCATGGCCTTGGTTAAATCATCAGATTTAGGTCAGCCTTTTCAATTTAAGAACTTTCGCGACTAAAATATGGATTCACATATCATCACAACCGATACCATTACCGCTCAAGCTACTGCCCCTGGGCGCGGTGGTGTTGGAATAGTGCGGGTTTCAGGTCCCTACGCAAAGGCTATCGCTGAGGTATTAGTTCCCACAGCGCTAACGCCAAGATTGGCGACCTATACCCCGTTTGTCGATAGCCAACAAAACGTTATCGACCAAGGTATCGCGCTATTCTTCAAAGGGCCTAATTCATTTACGGGCGAAGATGTATTAGAACTACAAGGTCATGGCGGCCAGGTTGTGATGGATATGCTTATTGACGCAGTGTTATCCACTGGTAAGGCGCGATTAGCCAACCCAGGTGAGTTCAGTGAACAAGCCTTTATTAACGATAAGCTCGATTTGGCGCAAGCTGAGGCGATCGCCGATTTAATAGATGCCAGCTCTAAACAAGCGGCAAGAAGCGCGCTACGTTCGTTACAGGGCGAGTTTTCAACCCAAATACAAACCTTATCCGATCAAATCGTTCATTTGCGTATGTACGTTGAAGCCGCAATCGACTTTCCTGAAGAAGAAATTGATTTCTTATCTGATGGCAAAGTGTCTGGTGACTTAGCCGCCATACTTGCGCATCTTCAAGTGGTGAGAGAACAAGCCAAGCAGGGAAGCCTGCTTAGAGAAGGGATGCAGGTGGTTATTGCCGGGCGCCCTAATGCGGGTAAATCAAGTTTACTTAATGCTTTGGCAGGCCGGGATAGCGCCATTGTGACCGAGATTGCAGGTACTACTCGTGATGTATTAAAAGAGCATATCCACATTAACGGTATGCCGGTACATATCATTGATACTGCTGGTCTTCGTGATAGCCCTGACAAAGTAGAAAAAATTGGTATTGAGCGAGCATGGCAAGCCATTAGCGAAGCCGATCACGTACTGTTTGTTACCGATTCAACCACTACCGACATAGCAGATCCCTATAAAATTTGGCCTGAATTTATGGCGCGCTTACCAGAGGGTATTCCTACCACGGTAATCAAAAACAAAGCGGATCTAAGCGACTTACAAGTAGGCCTGAATCAAGTGAAAACGGAACATGGCGACATGCCCGTTATTAATATTTCAGCAAAACAAAGCGACGGTATCGATACCCTAAGGGATCATTTAGCCAAAACCATGGGTTTCGACACTACCACTGAAGGGCAATTCATTGCCCGTAGACGTCACCTAGATGCGTTGGAAAAAGCCTACGAATATGTAGTGATAGGCGAACAACAACTTCACGATGCTATGGCCGGTGAATTACTTGCAGAAGAACTTCGATTAGCCCATCAGTCATTATGTGAAATCACTGGTGAATTCACCTCAGACGACTTACTTGGTAAGATATTTTCATCTTTCTGTATTGGTAAATAATTGATGACAACGCACTACGAAATAATTGTGGGTACCATGCTTGGCGCTTCAGAATATGTAGCCGAAGCTATTGCGAAAATGCTTGAACAGCAGGGCAATACTTTCACTATTCATCTTGAACCAACGCTTAACGATATTAATAAAGATTCAACATGGATACTGTGTACATCAACCCATGGTGCTGGTGAACTACCTGATAATATCCAACCTTTTGCGAAATCATTAAAAGATGCTGATTTGAAGGGTGTGAATTTCTATGTGATTGGTTTAGGTGACACTAGTTACGATACCTTCTGCCATGGCGCAAAAGAGATAGAAACCACAATGAAAAATACCGGCGCTACCCTCCTTGCCGCGCCCATACACATTGATGTGTTAGAACACCCTATTCCAGAAGATGAAGCGGTAGCCCGCTTTGAAAGCACGCTGGAAACTGCATGAGCACAACGCTAACGCAAGCTGAACTCGCGGTACTGCAATCGCCCTTATCTAACGATTGCCGCGTACTTTACTTGCTTGGCTTACGCCCAACAGCTAATACGGCTTCAACGGCAACTGCGCCTATCGATTATAAGTTCTTACTGTCGCTATTAAACGGCGAACAAAAAGACCTCCCCTATCAACGAGGCCGGCAAATCAATAGCCTGTTGAAACAGCTTGAACTTGTTGGGCTGGTGGTTTTTCCAGAAGCGTTAGATTTAGACCATTCTATTAACGGCAAAGCCCTACTTCTGCCCTTAATAAATAATGCACAATCGAATTTTGATGCCCTGCATAAATCTCACTTTGCTATATCAGCGGCTTGGAAACCAAACAAGGACCTGTTCCTAGAAATGGCGTCTCTTCTCGGTATCATTGATACTGAGTATGATGATAATGAAGTAGGCGAATTCATTTCATACTGGCTTGGTAGGCCTGGAACGATACTTAGTGAATTCCAGTGGACACAAAAATTCGCTCATAATATTAAACATAAGCGCCTTGCTGCAGGTTATTCTCCTGTAAGAAAAGTAGGAAATCAGCAAGTGAAAGTTGCAGCTGGTATCGAAGCAGATGATAATGCAAGAAAGCTGGTGGAAAAATACGCCACGTCCACAAAGAAGAATTGATGCTATGGATCGAATTACAGATAAAATTGCAAATCTTGCAAAGGCACTTAACAAGCCTTCAGAGCCTAATGATGAATATATCGATTACGCAACGCTTAGAAAGCAATATGAGAACCAAGCAAACCAAGAGATTGGTCAACTACAACAGCGCTCTAAAAAAGCGCGCGTAGAAGCCATTCATGGGCGTTCTGATCTAAATCCAAAATGGACATTCGCAAATTTAATTGAAGACAGTGACGATGTTATTGAAGCAGTATCTATTGCTCAATCGTTCATTGCCGCTCACGATGATCCAGCGTGGCGCCAAAGCGGCTCACATATGATGTTATTCTACGGCGATTATGGCCGAGGTAAGTCTCATATTGCAGGTGCGATCGCCCATCAACTCATAGAACAATATGAGATCTCCGTATTGTATAGGCAACTTTCAACCCTATTGGAAATGCGTTATTCCTCTTACGATTTTAGTGCCACAGACAACATAGGCCAGAAATTTAGAGAAGCAAACCAGGAACTACTTGAAGTCGATTTGCTCATTCTTGATGAAGTGTGTGTGAATGAAACTGTACTTAAAAAGAATACCCAAAGCTGGTTAGGTAACTTATTACGCCAACGATTGGTTAATAAAAAGAACTGTATCTTGATCACTAACCACAGTTTAGGCGAGCTAGAGCACGCTATGGGGCGCTATTGCTTTGAGTCAGTCAAAGAATACGATACTTACAAAGTACGCTTTCAAGGGCCAAGTAGACGTGAAGGCTTAACCCAAGATGAAGCCGAAGCACAGAATATCACACCAAGATATCAACCTAATCAGGTACGCTAAACCAAAAGCCACAGGCAGTAAGCGTTAAAAGATCATTAAAATCCCCCTCGTAATTCTCTAAAAGGGTGTCATTAATAATGATCATTACTCCCTTGTGGCACTCATTTTTTCTGTTTCCTCCATAAATTTTCAATTATTTTCCTGATCACAAAATAAAAGATAATCAGTGATCATATGATCCACTCAAAAATTGTGGAAAGATCTCATCCACAGTTAGATCGCTCTGAAAGCCATATTCTATGCTTAGTTAACGATCTAACAGTAGTATTAACCAACATTTTATCCCCAATGCGATCACATCTTGATCAGTGCTGTGGATAGGATCCTACAAACCACTGTGTATAAGCTCTTACTGAAGAATGAGTAACTTTATTCACAATTGCCCATGTGGATAACTAAGGGGTTTATACACAAGATTATGAGGGGGTTATCGATCTGTATTACACAACCTTTTAGATCGTGTAACTTCATGATCTGAAACTGCTTTAAAGGGTTACTAACAGATCTTGCTGATCCTAATAATAATAAAAATAAACAGATCTATATAAGATCTTAAGATCAATAGAGCCAGGTCGAAAAGAAATGAGCAACAGCATTGAAGAAAATTTAACCGTTTTCTTTATGCAATAAGTCAGCTAAAATACGCGCCCTTTTTTCGACTTGTACAGAAAAGAAAAAAGTTACTCCATTTACGTTAATAGTGAGGTTCGATATGTATTACACCCAAGCATTTGATGTCATCGTAGTCGGTGGTGGTCATGCTGGAACAGAGGCTGCGCTAGCTGCTGCTCGCATGGGATCAAACACCTTACTGTTAACTCATAACATTGAAACCATTGGACAGATGTCTTGTAACCCAGCGATCGGTGGGATCGGCAAAGGTCATTTGGTAAAAGAAATTGACGCACTTGGTGGTGCAATGGGTTTGGCTGCCGATCAAGGTGGTATTCAGTTTAGAACTTTGAATTCAAGCAAAGGACCAGCGGTACGAGCAACGCGTGCTCAAGCTGACAGAACCCTTTACCGCCAAGCCATTCGTAAAATCGTAGAAAGCCAAGAAAACCTCACGTTGTTTCAACAAAGCGTTGACGATCTTGTTGTTGAAAACGATCAGGTGACTGGTGTGGTTACCCAAATGGGGCTAAAATTTAAAGCCAAAACCGTGGTACTCACAGTAGGAACCTTCTTAGGCGGCACGATTCACATAGGCCTTGAGAACTATCGTGGTGGACGCGCAGGCGATCCCCCTTCGATAGCCCTCGCAGATCGTTTACGTGCCTTACCGTTTCGTGTAGACCGCTTAAAAACCGGTACACCTGCACGATTAGATGCCCGTTCGTTAGATTTTAGTGTGATGCAGGCACAACCTGGTGATAATCCAACGCCGGTATTTTCATTCATGGGCAACCGTGAAATGCATCCACAACAGATCCCGTGTTACATCACGCACACTAACGAAAAGACACACGATATTATTCGAGGCGGACTTGATCGTTCTCCTATGTTCACTGGCGTAATTGAAGGTATTGGCCCTCGTTACTGCCCAAGCATTGAAGATAAGATCACCCGTTTTGCAGACAAAGATTCGCATCAAATTTTTGTAGAGCCAGAAGGGTTAAATAGCATTGAGGTTTACCCAAATGGTATTTCAACAAGCTTGCCTTTCGATATTCAAATGAATCTTGTGCGCTCAATCAAAGGTTTTGAGAACGCGCATATTGTTCGTCCAGGCTATGCGATTGAATATGATTTCTTTGATCCTAGAGATTTGAAACAAACTTTAGAAAATAAATTTATCAAAGGTTTGTTTTTTGCTGGCCAAATTAATGGCACAACCGGGTACGAAGAAGCCGGTGCGCAAGGCCTTATTGCTGGTGCTAATGCATCGCTGCAAGCACAAGAAAAAGATCCGCTTATTTTACGTCGCGATCAAGCCTACATGGGTGTATTGATTGACGATCTGGCTACTATGGGAACGAAAGAACCCTATCGTATGTTTACCAGCCGTGCAGAGTATCGATTACTCCTTCGTGAAGACAACGCCGATAGTCGCTTAACCGCGTTAGGTCGTGAGATAGGCTTGGTAGACGACGCACGTTGGGCGGCGTTCAATACTAAAATGGAAGCGGTTGAAGGTGAGTTGCAACGCTTGCGTGGTCAATGGGTACATAAAGATCATGGTGCTACGCCAGCACTTAACACCCTGCTTAAAACGCCAGTAAGCAAAGAGCATTCGCTAGAAGAACTGATACGTCGACCTGAAATGACCTATCGTCAATTGATGGATATTGAAAGTATTGGGCCTGGTTTAGCCGATCCCATTGCGGCAGAACAAGTTGAGATCCAAATTAAGTACGCAGGTTATATTGCCCGTCAAATGGACGAAATAGCCAAAACACAACGTCACGAAAATTCACTGTTACCGGTTGATCTCGATTTTACTAAAATCTCAGGTTTATCAAACGAAGTGGTAGCGAAACTCACAGAAGCGAGACCTGAGACCATAGGTAAAGCGTCGCGCATCTCTGGAATTACACCGGCCGCTATTTCCTTGCTTTTGGTGTATTTGAAAAAGCACGGCATGTTAAGAAAACACGATAAATTAAGCGCTTAAGCAGATTTCAATTTATGAGTTTAGAGCAAGAATTACACGAAATACTGGCCTCGGGCCTTGCGGCACAATCACTTCAATTAAGCGATGATCAGCAAGCGAAGCTAGTGGGCTTTGTATTATTGATTGATAAATGGAACAAAGCCTACAACCTGACATCGGTGCGCGATCCGAAACAAATGATGGTAAAACATATTTTGGACTCATTAGCGATATATCCATATTTAGCTAAACATGAAGCCAAACATATCATTGATGTCGGCACTGGCCCTGGTTTGCCAGGTATGCCCCTTGCGATAGCGTTTCCTGACACAGCATTTACCTTGCTAGATAGTTTAGGTAAGCGTGTTCGCTTTATGACCCAATGTGTCCATACCCTTAAATTATCTAACGTTACGCCTGTTCAAAGTCGTGTTGAAGCACATACCCCAGCGCAACCGTATGATATAGTACTTAGCCGAGCGTTCGCTTCGTTAAAAGATATGTTGCACTGGTGCCAACATCTGGTAAATTCAGACGGGCAGTTCCTTGCACTTAAAGGGCAGTTTCCAGAAGACGAATTGAAAGAAGTGAGTGATCACTATCAGGTGATCAAAACGGAGAGTCTCACTGTTCCTAATCTGGTGGGCGAACGACACCTCGTTTGGATTAAAAAGGCATAACAGGACTTATTGTGGCAAAGGTAATCGCGATCGCGAATCAAAAAGGTGGTGTGGGTAAAACCACTACTGCAGTGAATGTTGCAGCATCAATGGCTGCAACAAAACGTAAAGTGCTACTGATTGATCTTGATCCACAAGGTAACGCAACCATGGGAAGCGGCGTCGACAAATACGATGTTCACGCTACCGCGTTTGAATTGCTTATCGAAGAACAACCTATCAACGACGTTATTGTAAAAAATACAGCGGGTAAATTTGATTTAGTGGCTGCGAACGGTGACGTGACGGCAGCTGAAATTAAGTTGATGGAAATGTTTGCCCGTGAAGTGCGCCTTAGAAATGCGTTAAAACCTGTTCTCGATTATTACGATTTTATCTTTATTGACTGCCCTCCTTCACTAAACCAACTTACGGTGAATGCATTAGCTGCTGCTGATTCAGTCATGGTGCCGATGCAATGTGAATATTACGCACTCGAAGGGTTAACGGCGTTAATGGATACCATTCAAAAACTCGCATCAGTGGTAAATCCTGAATTGAAGATTGAAGGGGTATTGCGTACTATGTACGACCCTCGTAATCGCCTTGCCAACGATGTTTCCGAACAGCTTAAACGTCACTTTGGTGAGCAAGTATATCGTACTGTCATTCCGCGCAACGTGCGCCTAGCTGAAGCGCCAAGTTTCGGTACACCGGCGATGTACTACGATAAGTCTTCTACAGGGGCTAAAGCATATTTAGCATTGGCGGGTGAAATTCTTCGTCGTCGTGATAAATCTGCGCCAAGTCAGGCGAAAGCCAGTTAAATTATAATAAAGCGTAATGCATATCAGCAAATAGGCCATTGAGGGAAATATGTCAGCAAGAAAAAGAGGGCTAGGTCGCGGTTTGGATGCGCTATTAGCAACCAGTCAATCGACGTCGCAAAGAGAAACAGATGCTGCGGCGACAGAAGCTACACAAAGCGAACTTAGTAAATTACCTATAGAATTTCTTGTGCCTGGCAAATATCAGCCTCGCAAAGACATGTCACCTGATGCCCTTGAAGACCTTGCTTCCTCTATTCGTGCCCAAGGTATTATTCAACCCATCGTTGTTCGCAAAGTAGACGACAATAAGTACGAAATTATTGCGGGTGAACGTCGCTGGCGTGCATCGCAACTTGCGCAACTTGATGAAGTTCCTTGTCTTGTTAAAGATGTACCTGATGAGGCCGCGGTTGCCATCGCGCTAATTGAGAATATTCAGCGTGAAGATTTAAACGCGATGGAAGAGGCGCAAGCATTAGACCGTCTAATGAATGAATTCTCCTTAACCCACCAAGAAGTTGCTGAAGCTGTGGGTAAATCTCGTACAACCGTGACCAACTTGCTTCGACTTAACAATCTTAATGATGACGTTAAGTTGCTAGTTGAGCATGGTGATATTGAAATGGGTCATGCTCGCGCATTACTCGCCCTTGACGGTGAGCAACAATCAGAAGCGGCAAATGTTGTTTCGGGTAAAGGTTTAACGGTTCGTGATACAGAAAAGCTGGTCAAAAAGCTACTTGAACCAGAAAAACCGAAGCAAGAGAAGCAAATTGATCCAGATGTGCAAAACCTTATGACCCGACTTTCAGAAAATTTAGGGGCACCGGTAACAATAGACCATAACGCAAAAGGGAAAGGTAAATTAGTCATTAGCTTCGACGACTTACAACAATTAGACGGAATAATCACTAAAATTCAGTAGGTTATGTTTATATTCTGAAAGATGGTAAGTATGAATAACGAGGTCATTCATTCCTTAAACTTGGGCTGTGGACAGCCTCCTTTCCGGTTATAGCCTTAGAATATCTTCAGAATAGCTTTCAAAATGCGATGTACTGTTGAA
This sequence comes from Alteromonas naphthalenivorans, assembly GCF_000213655.1. Lineage (NCBI taxonomy): Bacteria > Pseudomonadati > Pseudomonadota > Gammaproteobacteria > Alteromonadales > Alteromonadaceae > Alteromonas > Alteromonas naphthalenivorans. The sequence goes on along the minus strand of NC_015554.1, from coordinate 4,960,790 downwards.
AAATGTCGGTAAAACAGTATACTTCTGACGCTTTTCGTTAGACATGAACAAGCAGAAGGGCAACGTGAAAAACAAGTTAGCTGAACATGGAGTATTTATTGCCAAAAAAGGCATTCTGTTTCAGTTAGTCACGGCACTAATAATAACCCTTTTGGCGGGTATTATCGCAGGTCAACATTCTGCAATTTCAACCGCCGCTGGCGCAGTGATAAGCATACTGCCAACAGCGATTTTTTCGGGGTTTGCATTTAAATATGCTGGTGCAAGTAAAAACGAACTTGTTGCCCAAAGTTTTAGCCAAGGTTCAAAATTGAAACTGGCACTGACAATCATTTTATTTGTAGTGACATTTGCAGGCTTAAATGCCGCGCCGCTAGAAGTTTTTGTGGCTTATGTCGTTACAACCGCCAGTCACGCACTGGCCATGTTCCGTTATGGTACGAAGTAGTCAAACAATAACGATTAATAAATAACTACTGAATACTTGCTTACGAATATGTACTGGAACCAGTCACCAATTTTTACACTTTACAACTTAGGTTAAACAATGGCATCTGAATACACTACCTCAGAATATATCAAGCACCACTTGACCAATGCCACCATGTGCTCAACCGACAACGGAATTGCTTTTAACAAAGCATGCTCTGATGCAGGTTTTTGGGCGTGGCATGTCGACACACTAGCCTGGTCAATTGGCCTTGGCATACTATTTCTTGTTGTTTTTAGAAGCGTAGCTTCAAAAGCCACTACGGGCGTACCTGGCAAAATGCAGGCGTTTGTAGAATTGGTTATTGAGTTCGTTGACGACAACGTAAAAAGTACCTTCCACGGAAGAAGTGCACTAATTGCACCACTTGCACTAACTATTTTTGTTTGGGTTTTATTGATGAACCTGATGGATTTAGTGCCTGTTGACCTTATTCCTTGGATTGCTGGTCTTGTAGGTCAGCATGCCTTCGGTATGGACCCTCATGATGTTTATATGAAGGCTGTACCTACGACTGACCTTAACCTGACGTTTGCATTAGCGTCTGGTGTATTCATCCTAATTCTTTTCTATTCAATTAAAATGAAGGGTATCAGCGGTTTTGCAAAAGAACTTACTATGCAACCATTCGGTCACCCTGTATTCATCCCAGTAAACTTTATTCTGGAATCAGTTACCTTACTTGCACGCCCGCTTTCATTAGCACTGCGTTTATTCGGTAACTTATACGCCAGTGAGCTAATCTTTATCTTGATAGCCACCATTGGTTACTTCCAGTTACCTTTACATTTTATGTGGGCTGTATTCCATATTTTGGTTCTCCCTCTACAAGCGTTTATTTTCATGATGCTAACCATCGTGTATTTAAGCTTGGCGTGTGAAGACCACTAGTAAGCATTGATCCGCGCTGGTAATACCTGGATTGACCGGCGCGGTTAATAACCGAGTTCTACTTTTAACATTAACTTTAAATTTAACTTAAATCGGAGACGTACATGTTATACATCGCAGTTGCACTACTGATCGGTCTTGGTGCCCTTGGTACCGCTATTGGTTTCGGTCTGCTGGGTGGTAAATTCCTAGAATCTGCTGCTCGCCAACCTGAACTAGCACCTCAACTTCAAGTTAAGATGTTCATCGTAGCAGGTCTTATTGACGCTATCGCGATGATCGGTGTTGGTATCGCTCTATACCTATTGTTCGCTGTTGGTGCCTAATTTTACTACACACTTTTTTAGCGAACTTTTAGAGGAGGGGCGATTGTGAATTTTAACGCCACTTTTATTGGTCAATTAATCGCCTTCGCTGTGTTCGTGGTGTTCTGCATGAAATATGTGTGGCCACCGCTGATGGCAGCGATTGAAGAACGTCAGAAGAAAATAGCCGATGGGCTTGAAGCTTCTGAACGGGCAGAGAAAGACTTAGAACTTGCTCAAGCGAAAGCCACTGAGCAAATGAAAGATGCGAAAGCGCAAGCAGCCGAAATTATCGAGCAAGCCAAAAAGCGCGCCAACCAATTGGTTGACGAAGAAACGCAGAAGGGCCATGCAGAACGCGAGAAGATTATTGCTTCTGGCTACACCGAAATTGAAGCTGAACGCAATCGTGCCAAAGAAGATTTGCGCAAGCAAGTGTCTGCATTAGCAGTAGCTGGCGCACAGCAAATCTTACAACGTGAAATTGATGCTAACGCACAAAACGACATTGTTGAAAAACTTGTCGCTGAGCTTTAAGAGGGAGATGAGCCATGTCTGAATTGACAACCGTTGCTCGTCCTTACGCTAAAGCAGCTTTCGATTTCGCCGTCGAGAAGAATGCCATTGCGAAGTGGCAAGAAATGCTGACCTTTGCAGGTGCAGTAGCACAAAACGATGATATACATCAGTTGTTATCTGGAGCAGTAGCTGCAGATACGCTAGCTGACGTTTTCATCAATGTTTGTGGTGAGCAACTCGATGATCATGGCCAGAACCTTGTAAAGGTACTGGCTGAAAATAAACGTTTAGCCGCGTTGCCTGAAATTTCAAATGTGTTTGATGCCTTTAAAGCAGATTACGACAAAGAAATTGAAGTAGACGTAACTTCAGCCTCTGCGCTGAACGATGCACAGAAAACCGATTTGGTTGCATCGTTGGAAAAACGTTTGGCACGTAAAGTGAAGCTTAATTGTAACGTGAATCCTGACCTGATCGCTGGAATGGTTATTAAAGCCGGCGATACAGTAATAGATGGTTCCGTAAAATCGAAATTGAACCGTCTAGCAGACGCGTTGCAAGCATAACGGGGATAAGAGCATGCAACTTAATTCCACTGAAATTGCTGAACTGATCAAGAAAAGAATTGAACAGTTCAATGTAAGCAGTGAAGCACGCAATGAAGGTACTATCGTCGCAGTAACTGACGGTATTATCCGCATTCATGGCCTTGCCGATGTAATGCAAGGTGAAATGATTGAGCTTCCTGGAAGCCGCTACGCTATTGCACTAAACCTTGAGCGAGACTCTGTAGGTGCGGTTGTAATGGGTCCATATGCGGACTTACAGGAAGGCGTAAAAGTACAATCTACAGGCCGTATTCTTGAAGTACCTGTTGGTAATGCCCTACTAGGTCGTGTTGTAAACACACTTGGTGAGCCTATCGACGGTAAAGGCGCCATTGATGCAGCTGGCTTTGAGCCAGTAGAAAAGATTGCACCTGGTGTAATCGAGCGTCAATCAGTAGATCAGCCAATCCAAACTGGTTATAAGTCAGTTGATGCCATGATCCCAGTGGGTCGTGGTCAGCGTGAACTTATCATCGGCGACCGTCAGTGTGGTAAAACCGCAATGGCAATCGACGCTATCATCAACCAAAAAGGTACAGGCATTAAGTGTGTGTACGTAGCGGTTGGTCAGAAAGCTTCTACTATCGCTAACGTGGTACGTAAGCTTGAAGAGCACGACGCATTGGGTCACACCATTATCGTTGCTGCTTCTGCGTCTGAGTCTGCTGCATTGCAATACCTTGCACCATACTCTGGTTGTACTATGGGTGAATACTTCCGTGACCGCGGTGAAGATGCGCTAATCGTATATGATGATTTGTCTAAGCAAGCTGTTGCTTACCGTCAAATTTCATTGCTACTTAAGCGTCCTCCTGGTCGTGAAGCATACCCTGGTGACGTTTTCTATCTTCACTCTCGTTTGCTAGAACGTGCTGCTCGTGTAAACGAACAATACGTTGAGCGTTATACAAACGGTGAAGTGAAAGGCAAAACCGGTTCATTAACTGCGCTTCCAATTATCGAAACGCAAGCTGGTGACGTATCTGCTTTCGTACCTACCAACGTAATCTCGATTACAGATGGTCAGATCTTCCTAGAAACTGACTTGTTTAACGCAGGTATCCGTCCAGCGGTTAACGCTGGTGTATCGGTATCTCGTGTTGGTGGTGCTGCGCAAACTAAAATTATCAAGAAGTTGGGCGGTGGTATTCGTCTTGCACTTGCTCAGTATCGTGAATTGGCGGCATTCTCGCAGTTCGCATCTGACCTTGATGATGCAACCCGTGAGCAACTTGAGCACGGTGAGCGCGTAACAGAGCTAATGAAACAGAAACAATATGCACCACTATCTATCGCAGATATGGGCGTATCATTGTTCGCGGTTGAAAAAGGTTTCCTTAAGGACGTTGAGCTTAACAAAATCCTAGATTTTGAAGCTGCTCTTCATTCTTACATGAACAGCGAAAACGCTGACCTTATGAAGACTATCAACGAAACTGGTAACTTCAACGACGAAATCGCCGCTAAGTTAGCTGACGCTTTAACACAATTTAAAGCGACACAAACTTGGTAATCAATGCAGCCGATGATGTGTAAACACCATCGGCTTCACGTTGAGTAATCGGAGAAATAGTCATGGCCAGCGGTAAAGAAATAAAAGGTAAGATTGGGAGTATCAAAAATACTCAAAAGATTACCAGTGCAATGGAAATGGTTGCTGCGTCCAAAATGAAACGGGCGCAAGAACGTATGGCCTCTGGCCGTCCATATGCGCAAAACATGCTAAAAGTGATTGGTCACATTGCTAACGGTAACCTTGAGTTCCGCCATCCTTATTTGGAAGAGCGTGAAGTTAAGCGCGTCGGCTACATTGTGATTTCCACTGACCGAGGCTTGTGTGGTGGCTTAAACAGTAATGAATTTAAGCTTGTCACTCAGGACGTCAAAAAATGGCGTGACCAAGGTGTAGAAGTGGACTTCGCTGCATTAGGTTCAAAAGCGTGCTCTTTCTTCAACCGTTTTGGTGGCACTTTGCTTGCCGCTGAATCTGGATTGGGTGATAAGCCGTCTGCGAGCGATGTAGTAGGTGTTGTACGTGTAATGCTTAAAGCTTACGACGAAGGCAAATTAGACCGAGTTTTCTTGGTATTTAATGACTTCGTAAACACCATGACACAGAGCCCTGTGATCAATCAGTTATTGCCTTTGCCAAAGTCTGAAGACGAAGAATATAAGCATCGTTGGGACTACATTTACGAACCAGATCCAAAAGAAATTTTGGAAGCATTGATGGTACGTTACATTGAGTCTCAGGTGTATCAGGGTGTTGTAGAAAACGCGGCGTCAGAACAAGCTGCGCGAATGGTTGCCATGAAGGCAGCAACCGACAACGCTGGCGACTTAATTGATGAGTTGCAACTGATATATAACAAAGCGCGTCAAGCTGCAATCACACAAGAAATTAGTGAGATTGTGAGCGGTGCCGCAGCGGTGTAGGCAAAGGTTTCTAAAAGATAACGAGGACAAATTATGAGTCAAGGTAAGGTCGTCCAAATCATTGGCGCCGTTGTGGACATTGAGTTTCCACAAACTGCGGTACCAAGAGTTTATGACGCACTACGAGTTACCGAAGGTGGCTTGTCTGGGTTAACCCTAGAAGTGCAACAACAATTAGGTGGCGGTGTAGTTCGCTCTATCGCCCTAGGTTCTACTGATGGCTTACAGCGCGGTTTGGCTGTAGAGAACACTGAAAACCCTATTATGGTTCCAGTGGGTACAGCTACTCTTGGCCGTATCATGGACGTATTGGGTAACCCAATCGACGAAGCAGGCCCAATTGGCGAAGAAGACCGTATGTCTATTCACCGTGCAGCGCCTAGCTACGAAGATCAGTCTAGCTCAGTAGAATTACTAGAAACTGGTATCAAAGTAATCGACTTGGTTTGCCCATTCGCTAAGGGTGGTAAAGTTGGTCTATTCGGTGGTGCTGGTGTAGGTAAAACAGTAAACATGATGGAGCTTATCCGTAACATCGCAATCGAACACAGTGGTTTCTCTGTATTCGCCGGTGTTGGTGAGCGTACTCGTGAAGGTAACGATTTCTATCATGAAATGAACGACTCTAACGTACTTGATAAAGTATCGTTGGTTTACGGCCAAATGAATGAGCCTCCTGGTAACCGTTTACGTGTTGCTTTGACAGGTCTTACTATGGCTGAGAAGTTCCGTGACGAAGGTCGTGACGTACTATTCTTCGTAGATAACATCTATCGTTATACCCTAGCAGGTACTGAAGTATCAGCACTTCTAGGTCGTATGCCGTCTGCAGTAGGTTATCAGCCTACGCTTGCAGAAGAGATGGGTGTACTTCAAGAACGTATTACGTCAACGAAGACAGGTTCAATCACTTCAATCCAAGCGGTATACGTACCTGCGGATGACTTGACGGATCCATCTCCGGCAACAACCTTTGCTCACTTAGACGCAACAGTTGTACTTTCTCGTGATATCGCGTCTCTTGGTATCTACCCTGCGGTAGACCCACTAGATTCAACTTCACGTCAGCTTGACCCATTAGTTATTGGTCAAGAGCACTATGACGTAGCACGTGGCGTACAAACTGTACTTCAGCGTTATAAAGAGTTGAAAGACATCATTGCCATCCTAGGTATGGACGAGTTGTCTGAAGAAGACAAGCAAGTGGTATCACGTGCTCGTAAAATTCAGCGCTTCCTTTCTCAGCCTTTCTTCGTAGCAGAAGTATTCACTGGCTCTCCAGGTAAATATGTATCGCTTAAAGACACTATCAGTGGCTTTAAAGGTATCCTGGAAGGTGAGTATGACTCTCTACCAGAACAAGCCTTCTACATGGTTGGTTCTATCGAAGAAGCGCAAGAGAAAGCCAATAAAGCATAATTATGTGGCTGACCCTGTCAGCCTATTAATGTGCTAACGTACCTAATCAGGAGGTTCTATGGCAGCAATGACAGTACATTTGGACGTAGTAAGCGCAGAAAAAGAAATTTTTTCTGGTCTTGTTGAAACGATTCAAGTGACAGGTAGCGAAGGTGAACTAGGTATACACCCAGGTCACGCGCCACTTATCTCTGCTATTAAACCTGGTATGGTGCGTTTGGTTAAGCAGTTCGGTGAAGAAGAAGTTATTTACGTTGCAGGTGGTGTACTAGAAGTACAGCCTGGTAACGTCACCGTACTGGCTGATACTGCGGTTCGTGTAGAAGATCTAGATGAGCAAGCAGCAGAAGAAGCCAAACGACGTGCACAAGAGCACATCGCCAACCCAGGCGCAGACTTTGATTACGCAGAAGCAGCTCAAGAGTTGTCTGAAGCTATCGCACAACTTCGCCTTATTCAGAAGTTACGCAAGTAATCTAATAGCTGTTTATAAAAACCCGCCTTTTGGCGGGTTTTTTTATTTGAATAGATAGATAAACAGTGTAAATAAATACGTCAATCGATTAACATAAGGATTGCTGAATATAATGATTGTCTACGCAGATTGTGGCTAATTCGTAGTATTACAATAGCAGTCTGTCTGTATTCTCTCGTTAGTAGATACGATGGTTTTATGAAGATAGCTCCTCCAACCAATAAACCACAACAGTTTATTGGCTTATTTCCTCTCTTAATTTTATTAGCGATACCGCTATTGAATATGTATTCGGGCGCTTTTTACTGGCCGAATTCTGGCGATATTTCTGCTCAGCGCAGTTTTAATTCTGCAGTAAGTATTTCATTATTTATTGGATATTTCTGGTTTGGATTTCGTTATATTCACCAAAACGTAGCAAGCAGTTTAATTTCGTTGTTGGTTAAAAAAAATCAGTTAGGTCAGTTTTCAGTACATAGACAAAGGCTAACCAAGGTCTTTCATCATCAAGTTGTAAACTCAGTAATAATTTCATGTATGTTTATGGTTGTACTAGCATTTTTAGGGGATATTAGTGACGAAGGCTATAATATTAAAAGCATTTCATACATCGCATCATTCGTTACTTTTAGCCTTCTTACTTCCTTATTTCTATTTCAAGTCAGATCCAATGTGACCTACCTGCTAAAGGAGGTGCTTCCAGGAACCAATAAACCTTCAGACTACTGGGCGTCTTTTAGTGTAATAACCAAGCTTTCTCTGACCAATGCCACTATTGCCTTAGGCCTATTAACCGTTCTGCCTATATTTTGGTTCAATGTAGTCGTATCATCTTTAGAGGTGGTAGCGGTGGTGAGTCTGTCACTGCTAATAGTGGCATATACGTTTACGCCCTTGTTAAAATTCAAAGCTATCTTAAAACAGCAGAAGACTCGAGCCTTAAACGAAGGCCACAGTGAACAGAGCAATCATATTGATAAAAATAGGCCGTCAAGAATGGCCCGAGCCCCAAGTGAAGCTTTTAAAAATAGTGATAAACTAAAAACTATAGTGGCAGTTGTTTTGATTCCTGTTTCGTGGGGTTTAGTTTCAATGGTCGAAACGCTAATTTAAATTTTCAGATTTACGCCTAAAATTAAAAGGCGATATTTAAGTACTTTTTAAATTTGGTTTGTACTTCTGATATCCGTATAATTCCTAGTTCGGCGTTTAGTAAACGCGTATGTGTCACTTTCCTATTATTATAACTAGCGATTAAAAAATACGATGAAGTTCAGTGCTTACGAGAGTAACCGCAATGTAGTAAGTGTATGGGCGTACCCACTCTTTTTAGTTTTGATCCTCCTACTTATACATAATTGGACTGGGTCATTAACGTGGCCTGTTCTAGACGCAAATCATCAGCGAGATTTTAATACTGCGCTAGGCACCACGCTGCTTTCTGGGTTTTTTTGGCTTACGATAAGAAATGTTCATAAGAATGCGGCAAGTACATTAATTGCAGCATTAGTAAGCTTAGAAAAACTTAGTCAGTTTAATCATCATCGCAGTCTGTTAGGAAGGCAGTTCGCTAGACATTTAATGTGGTCAACCTCTATTGGGGTGATCATGCCTATTGCGTATTTATTATCCGAAGGCTTAGTGACACGAATAGATGAGCCAGAAGTGCTTGTTATTGCACTCACATCAATCCCTTTTTGGTTATTGTTAACGCTCTTTATTTTACAAGTCTTCAGTAACACTCATTATTTACAGAAGCTCGCATCAACGGAACATTCTGACGCTGTAAAAGAACTGTACTTGCTGCGAGAGATTTTTAATATGGCGCTGTCGAATACCTTAATAGCGGTCTCAGGGTTTGCGCTAACGCCGATTTTTTGGATCAACAAGCCAGTTCCATTCTTCGATATTGTTGTTCTTACTGTCTATGCCATTTTTATTTCAGCGTATTTGTTTCTACCCATGATTATAGTGGCGAAACGAATGCGCACAGTGGCAAATATAGTGATGAAAGATTATGAAAGCGAAATTACACAGTTAATTCGTCAGCAAGCAAATAGCGCCGTAAAGTCATCGCTCAGCAAAGAAATAGAGTCGATAGAAACCAATAAAGAAACCTTACGTAGAGTTTTAAGCAAACCCCAAAAGCTTAGATTACTTATGTGCATGATGCCTTTACCCGCCTCTTGGCTTGCCTTTCTATTTGTAGAATCCTTCTACTAAGGGTAGCTTATAGAATAAGCAAATTTCATTAGGAGAGTGACATGCTGATTTACGGCGATAAACGCTCAGGTAATTGCTATAAATTACAGCTTTTACTGGCATTACTTGGGAAGGCATGTGAGTGGATTGATGTCGATATTCTTAAAGGAGAGTGTCGAACAGATACGTTTCTAGCAAAGTCCCCTAACGGTAAAATTCCTATTCTAGAGCTGGATGATGGACGTGTGTTGTCTGAGTCCAATGCCATCATGCATTATTTAGCTTCGGGCTCTGCGTTTATTCCCACCTCTCCTTTTACTTTTGCCACTTTATTACAATGGCAATTTTTCGAGCAATACAGTCACGAACCCTATATTGCGGTTGCGCGCTATATCAATCTTTATCTTGGCTTACCTGAGGACAGAAAAGCAGAATATGAGGCGAAGCAAGCTGGAGGCTACAGAGCGCTTGAAGTGATGGATAAACAACTTAGTCAAACCCCATTTTTGCTAGGTAACCAAATTTCGCTGGCAGACATCTCATTATTTGCTTATACCCATGTTGCACACGAGGGAGGCTTCGATCTAGCGGCTTACCCCGCGATAAGAAATTGGATAACACTAATTAAAGATCAAAAAGGGTTTATTCCAATGGAGGCCTAGTGATTAGGTCTCTCGCTGGTGGGCTTTGGGCCCTCCCCAATTCTCTTGCATAGCCTCTTGTAACTTAATGAAAGGCTGAGTATCAATATTATATAGTGTGTTTAAGGTATAGGCCGTTGCTTCAAGGGTTGATAACCCTGCACGAATTCGAGTATGCCGTATTCTATATTGTGTAGAGGGGGCGTGCTCGAAATGGAAGCTCGGTATAGACGACAACCAAGGGAATTGTTGCAATACAGCGTAAGCTTGCTTCCAGCTACCATCTATCACCAATAGTGTTTGTAGTGATGAAGCAATGTGTTCCCGCTGTGACTCAAGGGCGATACTGTTATCACTAGGGTATAAAAGTGCTGTTGATTGGACGTTACATCGTGAAGCTAATGTAGCCATTTCGCTAATACTATCAGTGGGAATTATCTCTACATCGTTAGCGCAAAGCTTAATTAATCTTGCTGTATTCTTAGCATTGGCAGATTCCTTAACGTGTTGAATTATAATAACCTTAATTGGTACTATAACCGATGAAATTGCTTCACAAATACAGGTGCTTGTAGGGTAATTGCACTTTTCACATTTAGATCTCATAGTCGTGTTTTGTATAAACCCCAGTCCTTAAACAGTTAAAAATAGTTAGAATGGATAATATACGTTATGGTTGATGTAGCGATACAATCCAAAATACTAAAAACGCTTTCAATTGTACCAAGTGGTTACGTAATCAGCTATGGGCAGTTAGCAGACCTTGCAGGTTTGCCGGGTAAAGCTAGACTTGTAGGAAAGTGCTTAAAAGGCTCTGATGTTACTACTCGATGGCATCGAGTTATAAGAGCTGATGGAAAAATAGCATTTCCGGCAGGATCTGAGCTAGCAGAAGAGCAGCGTTCTTTGCTGGTATCAGAAGGGGTCGTAGTTAGAAACCATAGAGTGAATATGAAAATTTATGGTTGGAAACCTAGTTTGTATACTTTATTGGCCGAACTAGACCAGTAGGAATATGTACTCGTGTTTGGCATAATTTATCACCAGTTGGTGTGGCGTTTTTAAAGTGGTATCTCACTCATAATGCTTAAGAAAATTACAATAAAAGACTTGAAACCAGGCATGTTTGTTCATCAAATCCTGGAGCAGAAAGGTCAACTTTCAGTTAAAAGCCAAGGACGAGTTACCTCGCAGGCGATTGCTGATGCCCTTAAAAAAAAGGGCGTGTTAACCCTTGTTGTTGATACTGATAAAGCGTTTAGCGTATCTTCAGGTGAACCTGAACCTAACAAGGAAGCGCCGGTAAGCAAAAAGGTTGCAGAGAAAGCACCTAAGGCAAGCCTTGAAAGCGAATTGACCCGCGCAACCAAGTTGCACGTTCAAGGCAAGCGAATTCAAAAGCAGTTACTTAGCAGTGTTAAAAAAGCACAGCCTTTTGATAGCAGTATTCCTAAAGAATTTTCAGCGAAGTTGGTGTCTTCAGTAGACCGTAACCCCGATGCATTATTGTGTCTGACGAAAATTCGTGAAAAAGATGACTACCTCTTAGAACATTCTTTAAATGTTGCCATATTACTGGCTAACTTTGGTCGTCATTTAGGAATGTCTGAAAGCGAAGTTCAAGATCTCTCATATTCAGGTTTTCTACATGACTTGGGTAAAATTCAAATACCGGATGAAATTCTGCATAAGCCTGACCGTTTAACTGACGATGAAATGGACATCATGAAAGGGCATGTTAAACACGGGATAGATTATTTAAATGAAACCGACTTAGACAAAACCTTAATTAGAACTATCAGTGAGCATCACGAGCGCTTAGATGGTTTAGGGTACCCTATGGGCACTAAAGGTGAAAACATCAGCCGTGAAGGCCGCATGTTAGCTATTGCGGATATGTACGATGCCTTAACTGCAGATAGAGTGTATAAATCTGGTATGTCGAGCCAAAAAGCGTTTTCTATATTGCTAAGCGATGCGCCGTCACGATTAGATTTACCATTGGTACAACAATTTATAAAATGTATGGGTATCTATCCGGTAGGAAGCCTAGTCCTATTGTCGAATGAACGACTTGCCATGGTTATTGAACAAACTGACTCGCCATTAGCGCCTAAAGTTAAGGTATTTTATTCTGTTCGAAATGCACACTTTCTTGAGCCAAAAGATATCGATTTAGCATCAGAAAAAAACGTTAAGGTGTCAAAAGCGGCTATTGCTTCTGATTATAAAATTGACGTGAACGCCTTTTTCGAACGCTTGGTCTCTATCGGGTAAGCACTAAAACATATTCCAATGGATATGTTCTGTACGAGTTGAGCAGAACGCTAAACACACACTGTCGTAAAAACGCGACTAAGTAAGAACGTTGCGTTTGTCTGTACCCTTTACAAACACCTTCACATTATACATCCCAACATTATTCAAACGCGGCGTGCGTAATAAGGTTGTTATCACCCGCCTATCGTAATATTACGTATCGTAGGAAGGCACCTCAAGGCTTGCACTATAAGCTGCCATTTAGCTTACGTTCAGTTAACTTCCTCTATAATGCCCTTAACGATTTTCGTTTATTGGTTACACTCATGCCAGTTAATGAATGTGGAATGCATATTGCTGTACTACTTAATAGTTAGTTAATAATTAGTGCTCGACAAATTTCGTTCAAGACGTATTGGACAATAGATTGAGACGATAAATTAGTAACAGTAAAGATAGCATTGACGCGAGCATGTAACTGTAAAGTTTAAAAGTAGGCGTAAGCTCGCCATCACTTAAAAAGTTGATAACGACGTACCGAGGATGTTATGAAAAAGAAAATAGGAATTACTTTAATGGCGGCATCTTTAGCCGTTGCTGGCTGTGCTAACGATCCATCGAACTCGCAGAAAGGTGCAGCTATTGGTGCTGTCATGGGCGCGTTGATAGGTAAGGCGACGGGAGATAATGACAAAAGTCGCTACGCGTGGGGTGCGGCAGTTGGTGCCATTGCGGGTGGCGCGATTGGTGGATACATGGACAAGCAAGAAGAAGCGCTTCGAAGTGAATTATCTGATACCGGCGTTCAAGTAGTTCGAGAAGGCGACAATTTACGTTTGATCATGCCTGGCGATATAACATTTGCTACCGATAGTTCTTCTATCAGCCCTAACTTTAACCCAGTACTTCAAGATGTTGCCAAAGTAGTGAATAACTATGAAAAGACAGTACTGATGATAAAAGGTCATACTGATGACACAGGGTCAGAGCAATATAACCAAGGTTTATCTGAGCGCCGTGCGGGTGCGGTTAGAAATGTATTATTGAATTACAGCGTTAATTCTACTCGCATTACCACAGTAGGTATGGGTGAATATCAGCCTAAAGTGCCAAATGACACTGCGGCAAATAGATCGATGAACCGTCGTGTGGAGTTAGAGATTCAGCCGCTAACTCAGTCATAACGTTCGCTGCTAACTAATAAGAAAGGGCCTTTATTGGCCCTTTTTTCTATGCGATTTAATTTGCTCTGCAACGCTATCGGCAAGCGCATTTGGAACGGGAATGGTTAAGTGATATTGGCTTACTTTCCACTTATGGTTCTCTAATATCAATACACCGGTTCCACGTGTCACTCCTAAGCTATCGTTATCTAGAAGTTCATCGAACCACGCCACATCGCGGTTATTTGAAAAATATATATGTCTTGAATGGGGGGTATATGTCCATCCACGTCCTTTCGAAAAGTGAGGTTGTGCATAAGCTTTAAAGGCACTCATTGTCCATACCTCGCTAGCATCTGTACCAATGAAAATAGCATTGTCGCTATACAGTGAAAAGTAGCTGTCGAAGTTTGCATCGGAGGCAAATTGGTGTAGTGAATCGAGCACCTTGTTTACTTTTATCTCGTCTTCTAGCAATGGCTGAACTTTGGTATCACTATGCGGCTGTGTTGTTGAGGTCAACACCTCAGCAGCAACAGTATTCACGCAACTGAGTAATAAGATGGCGGTAATAGTTAAACGCATATATGTGTCGCTCCGAAGGACGAAAAGGTTTCACATGAAACAGTACAAATCAGTTTATCTTAAATTGAAACTGCGCCATAGAGCTGTTTACGCATTGCTTAAGTGTACTTATGCGCCCTTTAAAGGGAGTACTTATAAGGAGTTATAGCAATAACTTAGGCCTCATACGCCATAGTCGATTCTCGTATTATCAATGAAGGTTGAAACAAGGTTTGCACTTCATCTTTGTAGCCATAAACTACATTTAAAATATGACGTGCTGACATAGCAGCCATGTCTGAGATAGGGTTGCTAACCGTGGTTAGGCGTGGGAATACATGGTGCGCAAAAACGGCATCATCAAAACCCACGATAGACAAATCTTGTGGCAGGTTCATTCCTAAATCTCTGGCACAGCTCATCGCCCCTGAGGCCATCCAATCATTAGCACATACCAGTGCTGAAAAAGGCGAGTCGCCTGAAAGTAACTCTAACAAACCTGCTTTACCGTCTTCTTCGGTGTAGCTTCCTTCAAAGACTAAATTCGGTGTAAAGGCTATCCCTGCTTCTTTAAGTGCGCGCTTATGACCTGCCAGTCGTTGATTTGCATCGCATTTATCAGAAGGCCCTGATATATAGCCAATATTTTTATGGCCTAGGCTAATAAGGTGCTGCGTGGCTAAATAGCCGCCTTTTTCATTGTCTAACACAATACATCCCTCTCCTACACCATCAACTTGGCGGTTTACCAAAGAAATTGGGAGGCGAGATGAATTCAGCGTTTTTAAATACTCATCACTCATGGCTTCAGCATGCATGATAATAGCATCGCAATTACGACCAATTAGAAATTCGACGGCGTCTTGTTCGGTTTCTAAGTTATTGTGCCCTACTGTAATAATGACGTGCTTGTCAGCGGCTCTCAGCGTCAACTCTACTGCTTGCATCAAGTCACCAAAAAATGGTGAGTTTAACTCTGAAACGAGAATACCTACACTATCTGAGCGGCTGGTGGCCAGTGAACGAGCAATGGAGTTGGGGCGATAGTTTAGCGCTAACATGGCTTCTTCTACCTTGGCTTTTAAGGCGGGATTTACAGTAGTTTTACCGTTCAATACCCGAGATACCGTCGACAACGAGACCCCTGCCTTATCAGCTACTTCATAGATTGTTGCCACGTATTACTTCCCCCAACTTAGTTTTCCAATGCCCATCAATACGGTGTTCGCATTATATACTGCGCATTATGCCGTTATTCAGGCAGTTGCGCTACGTCGCTTAAGTAAAGTCTCTGTTACTTCTTGTTGGCGCGCATCGGTAAGCGGATAAAGCATAATTAGGAGTGCGCCTGCTATACCAAAGCAGGCAGGTATCCAGCTCATCAATGCCTGCATGCCCGGTAAGGTTTGCGAAATGGAATCGACTTGCATGCCGTCATAACCATAACTTCCTAGTACCAACAGAACGAGAGCACCTGCAAAGCCTCCACCGGTTTTCTGTACAAAAGAGCCTGCTGAATAAACTAAGCCTGTCGCTCTTCGGCCTGTACGCCATTCGTTATAATCTGCAGAGTCGCCAAGCATGGAAAAGAATAAGGTTGGCATGATCGCAGCGAAAAACTCCGCACTACATCCCAATACAAATATGCCCGTAACAGAACCTAGTGGCACAAAGTAAATTGCACATGTAAGTGCGCTGCTAGCCAATAACGAGAGAATAAATAGATTTTTCCTGCCCATAAAACGCGATAATGCTGACGTGGCCAATGCGCCTAATATCGATACCACCAATAAGGCAATAAAATAATATCCGGTGAGCAATTCATCACCAATGTAGTACTTAAAGTAATAGGCAATGACACCGTACTTTATGCCGTTAAACATCATAGTAAGGAAGCCCATGCCTAGCAAAATGACCCAGGGTTTATTGGTAAGTAAATCAATGATGTCTTGTTGTGAACGACTATTGCTCGCTTCAGGTCGATTTACAAGGCGCTTAATAAAGATGGATGTTATCGATATGACTACAACGAAAGCGATGCCACTTGGCCAATTTCTATAATAGAAAAAGGCAGTAATGGCCGACAGCGGGAACAGAATTAACGGTAGCTGACGAGACAAGTCTTTTAGTTCTTGAAGTAAGCTTGCTCCGTCGTTTTGCACTACTGGAACCCTCTCCTTGGTGGTGGCCACAGTCGTGAACATCAATGCGACTAAGAGAGTAGCAAAAAGGTACATGGCATATTGATAACCCTTTGCAGTATTACCTTCACCGAAGAACGCAACTAGCATAGGTAAGCACCCCATGACGAGCAGTCCTCCCATAAAAGCTCCAGCAAATCGAAAGCCGGATAAACTGGTTCGCTCTCGGTCGTCGCTTGTCATCACGCCCATTAGCGCTGAATAGGGTACGTTATTAACCGTGTAAGCTAAGGTTAGCCCTATGTAGGTTAGGTAGGCATAGATGAGCTTATTCGTATAAGAAAAATCAGGTGTGGTGAAACACAGCACCATGAATAAGCCTAAAAAAGGGGTAGAGCCTAATATCCAGGGTCGAAATTTACCGAGTTTAGTTTGCGTTCTATCGGCAATCATTCCCATGATGATGTCAGTAACGCCATCCGTAAGACGTACCACCAAAAAAAGCATGGCAGCGGCCGCAGCAGTTAACCCAAAGGTATCTGTGTAAAACACCGCCAAGTATGCAAGGGCGCCTCGCCAGACTAGATTAGCCGCTGCATCGCCCAACCCATAACCAATCTTTTCCCGCACACTCAACGAATGATTCACAGCGTATTCCTTTTATATTTGTTATTTACGACTAGCTAATAAACGTTGGTAAGCCTTCGCACTATTTTTAAAAGTACGTTCTTGGGTTTCGAAATCGACATAGACAAGACCGAACCGCTTTTCATAGCCCTCGGCCCATTCAAAGTTATCCATGAGGCTCCACGCGAAGTAACCACCCACTTTCACGCCTGATTCCATCGCTTCATTAACCGCGTTTAGGTGGCCAGTGTAATAGTCTATTCTATCTTCGTCGTCTACCATACCATCTTGGACTACATCTGCCATGGCAGCCCCGTTCTCGGTAATGTATACAGGTGGAAGTTTATAACGCTCATCCAAAGAAACGAGCAGTTCACGTAAAGCTTCAGGGTAAATTTCCCAACCAATATCCGTCATGGGGGCTTGGTGGGCGTGCTCGTGAAAGAGATCTTCTGCTTTATGTGGAGCAGAGTAATGAAGACGGGTATAGAAGTTAATGCCAAGAAAATCTAAAGGCTGACAAATAATTTCCATGTCACCTGATTCGATGGGAGGCTTGTCACTATCTGCTAATGCCTCGATAACATAGGGATAACTCCCTTCCATCACAGGTTGCATATACCATTGATTTATATATTGATCTGCCATTTCTGTGGCGAGCTTATCGGCTTCAGAATCTGATGCGCTATAGCACGGGGTAAAATTCAACACGATACCGTTCAAAGCATGAGGCGCATTTTTTCTTAGTACCTGCATACCTAGTCCGTGGGCAAGTAAAATGTGATGGGCGGCAGCTCGACCGAACTTTCTTCCTTTTCGGCCAGGCGCATGAACACCAATTTCATAGCCTAAATATGCAGAACAAAAGGGTTCGTTGAAAGTGGCATAAGAATAAACTCGATCGCCAAGGGCTGTGGTAATTTTATCAGCATAGTTTGCGAAATCGTAAGCGGTTTGACGATACAGCCATCCGCCTTTTGTCTCTAAATACTGTGGTAAATCCCAATGGTAAAGGGTGACGAACGGTTTTATATTCGCTTCAATTAGCACATCAAGTAATTGAATATAAAAAGAAACGCCTTTTTCATTTAATTCGCCATCCTGAGTCATCACTCGAGGCCAAGATATAGAAAAACGATACGCATCTACGCCAAGTTGTTTGAGCATTTCAACATCATCGCGCCACCTAAGAATATGTTCACAAGCTACCACGCCATCAGAATTATCAGCTACTGCCCCAGGCGTGCGACAAAAAACATCCCAAATACTTTCCATTCGATTTTCAGCATCTCCCTCTATTTGAAAAGAAGAAGTCGCTGTTCCAAAGGTAAATTCTTTATCTAACATGGGGCTTGTTTTGGGTAGCTCGATGTCTTTCATCATTTCTTAGGGTCCTATTACAATTCTCGGTAATGTAGCGAGGTGAAAGTTTGAATGCGTGAAAAATAAACGCTACGGATGACTTCACCTATTTTGTTTATAGCATGAACACAACATTTTGAGAAAGCGCTTTCTTTGTAAAGTTGTTATGTTTTATCTTTACGTTACAGATTCCCTGTTTACATTTGGCTGGTTGATGTTCACAGATTTCACTTGAGGGTATAATTCAAGTTTTTGATTTATAATAATAAATATAAATAAGAACAGTTATCTAATATTAAGCTTATTTTTCGTTGTGAAGTTTGTGTGAAAAAAATGTTGATCTTTAGTCTAGGATGACTTAGTTTTGAGAAAGCGCTTTCTCTTGCGGGTGTTTCGTTGGTAAACCTGAGAAAGCCCTTTCTTGGGAAGCGCTCATTACTCAGCACAACATAAGAGAGAAAGACAGTGACACATAACAAGCTATACAAATCTAAAATCGCTACTAGTCTGTCTTTAATATTGGGAACAGGCCTGATGTTCCCAGTACAAGCACAGGAAGCTAGCGAAAATGACAATATAGAAGTCATTCAAGTATCTGGGATTCGAAGCAGTGTTCAAGAATCGATGGGCATTAAGCGCGATTCAGCGGGTGTTGTTGATGCTATTTCCGCTGAAGACATTGGTAAGTTTCCTGATACAAACTTAGCAGAATCCCTTCAACGTATTACCGGTATATCGATAAGCCGAAATAACGGTGAAGGTAGCCAAATTACGGCGCGTGGTTTCGGCCCCGATTTCAACATGGTGACGTTAAATGGCAGAACGATGCCAGGCGCTGCGTTACCTAATGGCGGTAGTGTTGGTAATTCTCGTGCATTTAACTTTTCTGATTTAGCATCTGAAAGTGTCCGTGCTGTAGAGGTTTATAAAACCGGTCGCGCAAGTATAGCTACTGGTGGTATTGGTGCCTCAGTTAATATTCGTACTGCAAGACCATTCGATGCGTCTGAAACTGGCATCATGGCGAGTGTCGGTGCGAAAGCACTGCATGACACGACAAATCGCGTGGGTGACGATGTCACAGCCAGAGCTGTCTGGGTTTATTAACTACTTAAACGACGACAGAGTATTTGGGGTGACCTTTACTGGGTCCTACCAGCAACGTGATAGTGCCGCACAAGGCGCATTCGTTAATGAATGGCGAGTAAATCCGTTTAATGGCACGGTACCACAATCTCCAGATCCGGCTAATCCAGATAGTGGTGATCCTATCGTTCTAAATAATGCACCAGCAATGGGGCAATTATTTGGTATCCCTTCAGATTTACGTTACTACATGGCGGACAGAGAGCGTGAGCGTACCAACGCCCAGCTTACTTTTCAGTATGCGCCAAGTGATGATCTCGTGGCTACCCTAGACTACACGTATTCAAAACAAGACTTATACGAAGCTCGTGCAGAGCAGTCGATTTGGATGGACGACCGTTACTTTACCAACCTAACCTTCGATGACAATACGGTTAAAACTCCCGTGCTGATTACGCAAGAGCGTAGAGATTTATTGCCTCGTGACTTGGGCTTAGCGATACAAGAGCTTAATCAGGTTAACGAAAATAAATCAGTAGGTTTTAACGTTAAATACTTTGCTACCGATGATTTAACGCTGCATTTCGACTTGCATAATTCTACTGCAGAAGGTCGACCAGATTCACCTTACGGTACATGGACAAACCTTGGACTTGGTGCGAACGTTGCTCGCGGTCAAGGTGTCGATTTCTCCGGCGACTTCCCTATCATGATGCTAGATTTCGACGATGTTTCTCGTACGAATCTAAATGGAAACGGCGTACTTGACCAAGACGATGTGGGTACATCAATTCTTGATATGAACTTTGCTTCACAAGAAACAGAAATTACCCAAGCTCGTATTGACGGTAGCTATGCTATGGATACCGGAAGTATTAACTTCGGTATTGAATCTCGTGCTATGGAAAGTACGTCGCTACAATCACTTACTCGTCATACCATGGGTAACTGGGGTATTGAAAATCCAGGTGAATTGCCAGCAGGTTCATTAACCCCTCTCGATTTAGCCAGTGAATTCAGCGACTTCAATACCACAGGTATGTTTTCACAAGGTTTCACCGGAAGCGTGGCTGAAATTGGTGCTTTCGCCGCTGACGAGTATGGTTTCGATTTACTTGCCAATAACCCATTTGCAACTAACCGTACCATTGAAGAAGATATTACGTCGGTTTATTTCGAGCTCGATTTATCCGGTGAGCTCAATGGTATGGAATACAACCTATTGACCGGTATTCGTTACGAAAATACAGATGTTACTTCTATTGCGAATATCAGTTTGCCTAGCGGGATTGCATGGGAAGGTAACAACGACTTTAACGTTCGTTTCGGTAGCGACATGGAAGATGTGGAAGTTGATTCAAGTTATGATCACTTCCTTCCTGCGTTAGATTTCGATATTGAAGTAATGGAAAATGTGATTGCACGTTTCTCATATAGCAAAACCATCGCCAGACCGACTTATAACAACTTAAGTGCAGCTTCTACCGTTGGTACGCCAAGTAGCCCCACCCTTCTTAGCGATGGCCCAACGGCAACGGCAAGTTCTGGTAACCCGGCCCTTATACCTCTTGAATCTGACAACGTAGATTTATCGCTAGAATACTACTTTGATGAAACCAGTTACGTATCGGTAGGTTTTTACGATAAACGCGTTAAAATCTTTATTGGTAACGAGCAGGTTGAAGAGAATATTTTTGGCCTAACTGATGCTACCGCAGGCCCTCGTGCACAAGCTGCTATGGACGAGCTTGAAGCGCGCGGTATTCCTATCAGCGATACCTCGTTATTTAACATGGTTGCTGCAATGGAAAATGGCGTCGATTACGACTCTATGACCGATGAACAGTTCGAAGCAGAATACGACATTATTCCAAATGGTGACGATCCATTGATGACTTTCATCAATTCGAAGCCTGTGAATAACAAAAATGCCAATATTTACGGATTTGAGCTGGCTGCACAACACTTCTTCGGCGATACCGGTTTTGGTATTCAAGCGAACTATACAACGGTTACCGGTGACATCGGGTTTGATAATAATGCAAACCCAAGTATTACCCAGTTTGCGTTAGTCGGCTTGAGTGATACCGCCAACTTGATATTCATGTATGAAATGGATGCACTTCAAGCACGTATTGCCTATAACTGGCGTGATAAGTTCTTAGATACCACGTCTCAATATGTGAATGAGCCAGGCTATACAGAAGCATACTCGCAAATTGATTTTAGTATGTCGTATGAAGTGTCTGAAGCATTGACGGTATCGTTTGAAGGAATAAACATTACCGATGAAAATATTCGTCGACACGGAAGAACCAGCGCTATGCTGTGGCAACTAGATGAATTAGGAGCGCGTTATGCATTGGGTGCGCGTTACACCTTTTAAATAAAGCGTACGCTTAGATGATATATGGCCTATTGGGGTGGAATGCGTTGCACCTCAATGGGCTTTTTTGTCATAGTGGAGACTGAATAAAACAGTAAAGTAAACACAACGCTTAGCAATAAAGAAACAAGCCCTCTACACTTAATGAAAAAGGGATAAACAGTGTCGAACCAACCTATTAAGCATGTAGTCATTGTGGGCGGTGGAACCGCTGGTTGGCTGTGCGCTGGAGTATTAGCCGCTAGGCTGGGTAATCGCATCGGCAACAGTGACGAAAGCGCAATTAATATAACGCTGGTGGAGTCGCCTAATGTGCCAAGTATTGGCGTGGGGGAAGGTTCTTGGCCTTCATTACGCGATACACTTCAAGAAATAGGTATCAAGGAAGCAGAATTTCTTACTTGCTGTAATGCATCCTTCAAACAAGGTTCTACCTTTGCTAGCTGGCGAAACGGTCAACAAAATGATAATTATCAACACCCTTTCACTACACCCACAGGCTATACTGAACTTGATATTCACCGTTGCTGGCAACAGTTTTTCAGTAACGAATCGTTTGAGCAAAGCTTTTGCTTACAACCCGATATTTGTCATGCTGGACTAGCACCAAAGCAAAACTCCACGCCTGAATATGCTTACGTACTGAATTACGGCTATCATTTTGACGCCTCCGCATTAGCGACCCTGCTTACAAACCATTGTAAAACCAGCTTAGGTGTAAAGCACACGCAAGCGCATATTGCGAACGTGGTTACACAAGATAATGGCGATATCGAGTCGCTGGTGACTGAAAACGGCGATACGATAAAAGGTGACTTGTTTATTGATTGTAGCGGTCAACAAGGGCTATTAATCGACAAACATTACCATGTGCCATGGCATTCAGTGTCGTCGGTGCTGCTAAATAACCGCGCCGTGGCCGTACAGGTGCCTTATGGCAGCATCGACTTGTCGGCATCTGCCGATACCATTGCTTCAACGACAATCGCCACAGCCCAAACCTGCGGTTGGACGTGGGATATTGGCTTGCAACACCGTCGTGGTGTGGGGCTAGTGTATGCCAGTGACTATGCAAGCGAGGAAAATGCAGAATCTATACTGCGCGAGCACTTAGCAAAGCGGTTACCCCAAAGTGAGTTAGAAAACCTCACATATAGACATTTACAGTTTGACCCAGGCTATCGAAAGCAGTTTTGGGTAAATAATTGTATTGGTATGGGGATGTCAGCAGGCTTTATCGAGCCGTTAGAGGCCTCGGCAATTGCGATGGTTGAGCTAGGTATTCGCATGCTGTGCGACCAATTTCCGCAGAACCGACAACACATGAGTCACGTGGCCTCGCGTTACAATCAGCGTTTTACCTATCGCTGGGAAAGAGTTATCGACTTTCTAAAATTACACTATGTGTTAAGCGAAAGAGAAGAGCCCTACTGGTTAGCACAGCGAAGTGAATCCAGTATTCCAGACTCGCTAAACGCCTTACTCGATTTATGGCAGTACCAAGCCCCCTCTCGTTACGACCTTATTGAAAATGAGGAAATCTTTCCTTCGGCAAGCTATCAATACATTTTGTACGGTATGGGGTTTCACACCACCGGCAGACAGCTTGATAAAAACAGCAACATGGTTAAAAAAGCCTTCGCGTTAAAACAAAGCCTACAAAAAGGCAAACGCCAATTGCTTGCTGGGTTGCCAACCAACCGCGATTTACTCACCGCCATTTCTCATTGTGTAGAGAAAGAAACCACAACAAATGATAACGACAAGAAAGAAGGACCTCGCCATGATGTCATCGGATTCCGATAATTCAAACACTTCGGGAGCGAAAACTAGCCCAGTAAAGCGTGTCGTGATTGCAGGTGGTGGCACCGCTGGCTGGATGGCGGCGACAGCGCTTTCAAAATTACTCGGCAAATCCCTTTCCATTACGCTGGTAGAATCAAAAGATATCGGCATTGTTGGTGTTGGCGAGGCGACCATCCCCCCTATTCGTACGTTCCACAAGCTCCTCGGTATAGACGAAAAAGCCTTCATGCGTGCCACCAATGCCACCTTCAAATTGGGCATAGAATTCGAAAACTGGCGAGA
The DNA here is from genome assembly GCF_000213655.1 of Alteromonas naphthalenivorans. Classification (NCBI taxonomy): domain Bacteria; kingdom Pseudomonadati; phylum Pseudomonadota; class Gammaproteobacteria; order Alteromonadales; family Alteromonadaceae; genus Alteromonas; species Alteromonas naphthalenivorans. The sequence goes on along the minus strand of NC_015554.1, from coordinate 4,937,128 downwards.
GCAAAATCACAGTTACATCCATTCATTTGGGGTAACAGGTCGAGAGTGCTGGGCAGGCGAATTTCATCACTTTTGGTTACGAGCAAAAGACCTGGGTTTTGGTGGTGACTTCGGTGATTACTGCACCGAATTAAAAGCCGCGAAAGAAGGTAAGTTTGCCTATGGCGAACGCATGCCAATGAACTTTGCCTATCACTTTGATGCCGTGGCTTACGGACGCTTTTTAAAAGAGCTAGCGGTAGAAGCGGGAGTGACGCATATTGAAGGTGATATTCAGCATGTAAGTAAATGCTCACATACCGGTTGTATATCTAGTATAAAGCTTTCGGATGGTCAGGAAATAGCGGGTGATTTATTTATCGACTGCACTGGGTTCAAAGGGCTGTTGATAGAAAAAACACTTCATACCGGGTATGAAAACTGGAGCCATTGGCTTCCCTGCGACAGTGCTTTGGCAGTACAAACCGCGTCGACGGGCGCGCCCATTCCTTATACAAAAAGTGTGGCACATACTGCGGGCTGGCGCTGGAAAATTCCGCTTCAAAATCGAGTGGGTAATGGTTTAGTTTACTGCAGCAATTATATGAGCGACGACGAAGCTAAAGACACCTTATTAAGTGCCATAGAAGGCGAGACGTTAAATGAACCAAGAATTATAAGATTTACACCAGGTAAACGTCGGTTAGGGTGGAATAAAAACTGTGTTGCATTAGGGTTAGCCAGCGGTTTTATCGAACCTTTGGAGTCTACTAGTATTCACCTGATCATGACCGGTATTGTACGCTTAATGCGCTTGTTTCCATTTGATGGAATAACCCAATCGACCGTAGATGAATACAATAATAAGTACAACAGTGAAATGGCAGCCATTCTCGATTTTATTGTGATGCACTATAAAGTGACCAACCGAAAAGACAGCCCATTCTGGGAACATTGCAATAGCATGGATATTCCCCCTTCCCTCACTCACAAAATAAACCTATTTAAACAAACTGGAAGAGTGTTTTTAGATGATGGGGATATCTTCCGCGTCGATTCGTGGACACAAGTTATGATGGGGCAAGGCGTGGTGCCAGAGCAATATCATCGGGTAGCCGATGAAATGTCTGAAACCGAACTTGAGCGGTTTCTAGCCGGCTTAAAACAACAGGTAGATAAACAGGTATCGGCGTTACCGTATCATCAAGACTTCCTTAAGAAATACCTGTAATTAATAGAGCGAAGTTGATTATCCTGTTTCACCATAAACTCATTCAATGATTAGGCTAATTATCAATTTATGGTGAACTGCTATGCTTTAGCCAACATTAAGCACTAGCGCCTAAATGAGTAGAAGATACTGCTAATCATTTTTTTACCAGTAGCCTTTACTAACAGCGCATGCACAGTTCGCCCCTTAGCGTGGTGCACAAATATTTCTTAAATAGGAAAATAGCCAGATGAAAGCTTACTCAGTATTGGATGTAATCGTTAAAGATGAGAGTTGGGTTCCAGCGTATATGGAAAGCGTGGGCGACATAGTGTCGAAACACGGTGGAGTATATTTAGCTAATAGCACTAACTACGAATTTGTAGAAGGTAGCGGTAATAAAGAAGCGGCGCGGGTTATTATCGAATGGCCATCTGTAGATGCTGGTAAAGCGTTTATGTCAGACCCAGCTTATCTTCCCCATTTAAAGGCACGTCAAGCTGGCACCATCAGTAATCACTTTTTGATTGAAGGCAAAGCCTGATATTGCGTTAGCGCAGTGTCCGCCGCATTAGTGTCGCGTTGGCTCTTCAACAATACGCCATAAGCACTATGCCGGAAGTGGGGAGATGAATTATCTATCCAAGCTCGGTCTAGTGCGAATGGAAGTGTTATCAATTAGCGTGGCATATTCCCAATCTGCTTAAGAATACTGCCGAAGGCTTTGCCGCCATTTTTTTGAATTTGCTTATCGAAATATAAACTACCTAAAACAAAAACGGTGATATGACCTACCGAGCGCCATGTCGCATGGGTTTTGCCGTCGATTTTCTTCAACGTAATTTCACCTAATTGGTGATCATAAGGAAGCGGTTTTGACTTCACCACTTTATAGCCTAATTTATAGGGAGGATCGTAAGCGACTATTTCTTCATGCAAGTTGGCCCCACCCGCAATAATCTCTCGCACAGCACCAAGACCATTTTGTTCCAACTTACCTTCAACAATAAGGTTGGATGCTTCCACGCCTTTAAATTGTGCATAGTTTGCATGGTCACTTAACGTGGCAAAAACAAAGTCTATTGGCTGGTCGATAATCCGCTCTACATGAATTGAAAACATCCACTGCCCCTGATGCATTTATTGTTATTGAGTACGACTGATTTATTCACTGCTTACTCAAATATAAAGCAACAGATATATAGCTCAAATAACCACTTTTGATTTGTAACTAGAGGTTGAGGGAGGGCGCTGATAAGCACTTATGGTAAAAGCTTAAAAAAACCTCGCGATATCGCGAGGTTTCTAAGTTTATTGTTCGATTTACTAAGGGTTACTGAGCTTTATTCAATATTCTGGATCTGCTCATTGAGTAGCGGCCTAGACCCTAACAAACTCAATGAGTTATCGAAAAGAAACCGTTCAAAAATGCCTGTTTGCCCACCAAACTGCCCACCACTTGCCTATGGCTTTTACTAAATCTTAGTGGTTAGCAATGGAAAAACAGTGTCGTTTTTATGCTGCTGTTAGAGCAAAACATAGCAGTTTTGAAGGGCTTTATCGAGTAATTTTTTCAACACTTTATTTAATAATGGATACAATAATATCCACTTTATGTTTTATTTCGATATAATGGATATGACTGTATCCATTTGGCCTTTGCGGATGAAATTTACCTTACTTGATGATACCGATGTAAGCCACGCCTATGCGGCTTATTTACGTGAGTTACGAAAGCAGGCAAAGCTGTCACGAGCGGCGCTTGCTGAGCGAAGCTGCGTACCTGCGGCCACCATTAAGAAATTTGAGCTGACCGGGCAAATTTCATTTCGCCAATTGCTGTTGCTATGGCAGACCCTTGATTCGCTAGAGAGGCTCTATCAACTCACACAACCTAGCAAAGAACGGGTCACTATGCCCTCTAGTATTGATGAGGTGCTAAAAGATGAGTTTTAAACCCATTCAAAAACTCGCCGTGACTCGCACCTTAAGTTCAGGTGAGCAGGTTGCAGTAGGGGTCTTGGCGCAGAATCGGCAAGGCGTTTTTTTCCAGTATGCAGACAGCTACTTGCAGCAGTTTGGCAACTTATCACCTTTTACCTTGCATGCGAACGCGCAAGTTCAAGTCGCTCCTAAAGCGCCGCACCAAGGTGTACATGGCGTATTTGGAGATTGTTTACCCGATGGCTGGGGCATGCTGTTACAAGATCGTATTTTCCGGCAAAAGGGCATCCTACCTAATCAATTAACGGCGATGGATAGACTGGCCTTTGTCGGTGATAAAGGCATGGGAGCATTGTCTTTTTCTCCGGTGTCTGAGTTTTCAGCCACCACGCACGCGGATATTGATTTAGCGACGTTAGGCTTAGAAGCACAAACGCTGTTCGATTCTTCGATGTCAGATTATATGGATGATAATCACGATGAGTTAGATGGGCATACTCAACAGGTGTTGGCCGCATTAGTCGCCGGAGGTAGTTCGGGTGGGGCAAGGCCTAAGGCACAAATTTATATGCCTGCTGGGGAAACTCAGTATTGTCGAACCTTCGCTCAGCTTGGAGATGAGGCTTGGCTGATTAAATTTACTTCTAAAAATCTCGCGCTCGGGCATGAAGAAGGTTTGTGCGAGGCAGTTTATTTACAAATGGCAGAACTTGCTAAGTGTCAACCGCCGCAATGGCAACTCATTGAAGCACCACCTACCAGCGGTGCGCCTGCCTGGTTAGCGCTTAAGCGTTTTGATTATGTCACTGAACAGGCCGATTTAGGCAGTAATCGCAGTTCAGGTCGCCTGCATATGCACAGCGCTTGCGGGCTAATGGATGCAGACTTTCGAACGCCAAGTTTAGATTACATTGATTTAATTAAAGCCAGCCGTCAGTTGTGTAAATCGCCAGCGGCTGGACAACTGCAATTTCGCCGCGCCATTTTTAATCTGCTGTCGTCTAATCAAGACGACCACAGTAAAAACTGGGCGTTTTTGCAAGCGGATGACGGTCAATGGGATCCTGCCCCTTTTTACGATGTGACTTACAGCCCACATCCATTCAACGAACACGCCACTGTGTTCGGAGGTTATGGTAAAGCGCCACCGCTTAAGGTGATGCAAAAACTAGCGACCAGTGCGGGCTATGGGAGTTGGCATGATGCAAGGCAAGTCATTGAAGAAGTTGCAGAAGCCATCAGCCAATTTGCTTATCTTGCGACGCAGCTAGAGATCAGTAAAACAACAGTGTCTGCGATTGCTAAGACATTGGAGCAGCGCAAACAAGAAAATGCAGCGCTTTTTCAATGAAAGTAAAACAAACTTTTCAATTCACAATAAATAGATAGCAAGGTCATCGTGAGCGAATATCAATACTATAAATTTGAGCGTCTGGATGGGTATTTAGATGCTAAAGCACGTCAAGCACTCAGGGCCATTTCAAGCCGTGCCGAGATCAGCGCTACGTCCTTTCAGGTGTATTACACCTACAGTGATCTAAAGGCCGAGCCTTTTGAGCTGATGTTAAAATACTTTGATATCGGTTTTTACTATGCCGATTGGGGCTCAATCGATGTATACATCAAGCTACCAGCAGGAACGCTTCCAGATGCGTTACTTGGCTTTTCAAGTGATGGACTTCATATTCACGAAAACGATGAGTGGCAGTTGCTGATTTTTTCCCTTGAGGAGTATGATGAGTATTTTGACGATGAGCATGCTGACGACTTTTTCCAGCATTTAGCTGGGTTACGCAGCGGGTTAATGCAAGGGGATTGGCGCCTTGTGTACTTTATGTGGCTCAAAATGTTTGATTTTAATGATGACGTTGAGCGAGTGCCGTTAATTCAATTCGATTTTGAGCACTTCAGTGAAGAGGAGCAGGCGTTTGCAGCGCTGTATGATATTCCCTTAGCATTAGTTAAGGCTCTGGCCATGGTGCTGAAGGAGCAACCCAGTCACCTAGCCAAACAAACCCAATTTCAGTTTGATTCGTGGCTCCATAATCTCTCGCAAGCAGAGAAAGACACGCTTTTACGCACGCTGTTTGAGCAAGGCCAGCTAACCCGACACCAAGCCTTAGCGCTGACGCGAAAAGAACCTGTCAACACAGACGAGATCTATCAATACTGGTTAACCTCCGCCGTCATTTCTCCTTTCATTGAGCAAGCGCAAAGTCAATTACAGCAAGAGCAAGCCGCAGCACTCGCAAAAAAATTAGCTATCGAAAAAGCGGAAAAAGAAAAAGCGTTGACGGATATCTACAATCAACATGAGCACTACTGGCAGCAAGCACAAGAGCAAGCGGATCGCACTTGCGCCAGTGGTTACGATGCGGCATCAAGCTATCTGCATCAGCTGTTTGAGGCCTATCAGTTCAAAGCGGATGAAGCGGCGTTTGAACAACGTTTTAAGCGCTTTGTTGTGGCGAATAATAGCCGTAAAGCACTGTTAAATCGCTTGAGTGATTTGCTTTAAACGATGAGGCGATAGGCTGGCCAAATGACGTTAGCAAAAAACCGATTGAGGGTTGGTTGAAAGGTTGTAAGCCCACCAAAGGTCTACAAATTGTTACCTATGAAGTCACTTTGTGTAGACCTCGGGGTCTAAGCAACGCGCTTTTACCATCTCTGTGGTAAATACTGCGTGAAATACAAAGGCATCACGATATTGGTTTGCTCTAATGCGGATGAGCCTTGTGTACCCGTTAACTTAAAGGTTTTACTTGGAGTACATTTTTCAACGTAGGATGCCAACGATTTTGCTCTTGTACGTTTACCACTTTTGACCTCCACAGGGACGATATCGCCTTCATCGGTCGCCAAAATAAATTCGATTTCGGCGCGGGCGTCATTCCATGAATAGCTTGGGTCAACGCCAATGGCAGTGAGCTCTTGTTGCACAAAGTTTTCAGCCACATAGCCTCTGTAGTTATAAACAGAGAGATCATAGTTTTGTTGCTTAATTTCTTTATAACTGCTGCCGAGCATATGATTAAGCAGGCCCACATCAAACAGAAACAGTTTCACCATATTTTCTTTTTTATAGGCCGCTAACGGAGATTTCGGCAATCCTTCAATAGGGTAGTTTGGCAAAGCTAAGCGGCAGCAGTTAAGCCAATGGATCGCGGTTTCAAAATCGCTATAACGAGATTTACGTTCATGCACATGCTTAAATTTAAAGCGTTTAACCGACTCATCGCTGACAAGTGATAGCTGGGCTGGAATGCTATTAAATACCGATTCAATCAGTGTGGCGTCGACCTTGCCCGCGTACTTACCAAAATCGCGGCGATAACCTTCCACTAAATAGGCATGAATTTTTGTGACTTTTTCAACACGCTCTAGAATGCTTGAATCCTTATACTGATACCAAGCAGAAACGGCTTCCGGCATACCACCAGTAAAAAAGTAGTCAGTGAGTTTGTCCATCAATTTGGTGTGTACTGCCGGTGTGCTTGCTTGACTATCAAACGCTTTGATCAGCGCTTGCTCGTTGGATGCGTAAATAAATTCTTGGAAGGTCAGTGGTCGTAAATTGTATTGTTCTACCTTGCCCACAGGGAAGGTGTTGAGCAAACCAATATTCGAGCCGCTGGCAGCGACAAAATAGGACGGTGCTTTTTCAGCAAAGTACTTTAGTGAGGTAACGGCACGTTCACATTCGCCAATTTCATCTAATATCAGCAGATCGGTTTCTGGGTTGAACGCTTGGTTGGTTAACAACTCAATGTTCATTACTAGCTCGTCAGGTGACAGAGAGCCATCGAACGCTTCTTTGTAAGCAGGGTTTTCAAGGAAGTCGATACGAAGGATGTTGGCAAAGGTGTTCCCAAATATCTCTTGTAGCAGATAGGTTTTACCTGTTTGTCTTGCACCATCGATCAATAATGGCTTGCGCACCGGTTGATTTTTCCATGCTATTAGGGCGTTGAGTAAGTTGCGCTGCATTGTCATTTCCCGCCAATTAAGACTGTTAACTGCCTGTAGTATAACTCAGTCTACACTTTAACGCGCAGAAAAGTGTGGAATTATACATTTTTATGCGCATAAAAGTGTAATCCGCAACCTTTGGCATTCAGGGATCCATTTCATCGCCTTGACCAACGCGCAAGCTAAACCTAAAGGTGGGATATAAATCCAATTATATTGAGTAAAGTAGGAATATAGTCCTACATATAAATTGTTGGAGTTGCTTGGGATTCAAAGTTGGACTATATTCCCATTAACGGTTAAATAGTGGGAATATAGTCCCTTTGGTTGGTGATATGGCTAAGCGTGACTTACACAATGTACTGTTTCCAAAGCAGCGCAAAATCCTGAGGCATTTTGGTGAAGACTTGCTGTTGGCGATGAAACGACGTGGTTTTACAAAAAAGCTACTGTGTGAACGTACTGGTTTTGATCATAAAACCGTGAATAAAGTCTTCGCCGGTGATCCGGGCGTTGCCATAGGCACTTACTTAAAAGTGATGGCTGTTCTTGGCATGGAAAGCAACTTTGCAGAAATGGCCGCTCATGATGAAGTGGGTATCAAGCTGCAAAACATAAAATTGCTGGAAGGTTCAAAATGAGCCGTGAAATCGTCGAAGTCTATGCCGACTGGCAGCCAATTGAAGCGCCTTTGCTAATTGGGCTGCTTGCTCACAGTGATTCAAGCCGAGGTGGCGTATTTAGTTTTGCCTACGATAAAGCATTTTTAACCTCAGCCTATCGCTTGCAAATTGATCCAATCCTAACGCTTCACTCCGGTGAACTCTATAACGATGAAGCCGATAAAAACTTTCGCGCATTTCTTGATTCATCGCCTGATAGATGGGGGCGTATTTTAATGCAGCGGCGTGCGGCGATTGAGGCGCGCAAAGGCATTCGAGCAACAAGTCGATTAAACGAATTGGATTACCTGCTGGGCGTACATGACTCTTATCGGATGGGGGGGATTCGATTTAAGCGAGTAGGCTCGGATGCTTTTTTGGACGGCAACTCTGAGTTTGCTGCGCCACCAATGGCTTCTTTGCGAGAGCTAGAGCACGCAGCAATGCAGATTGAAAAAGACGATAACATCGACAGTGACGAGTATTACCGCTGGTTGAAAATGCTGATTTCTCCAGGCTCATCATTAGGTGGTGCAAGGCCCAAGGCTTGTGTCACAGATGAACAAGGCCACTTGTGGATTGCCAAGTTTCCCAATCTAAATGATACCCATGACGTGGGCGCATGGGAGATGGTCTGTTATGAATTGGCTCTTGCGGCAGGTGTTCACATGTTTCCAAGTGAGATCAAGCAATTTTCGTCACAGCACCATACCTTTTTAACCAAACGGTTTGACCGCGACGGTGAAAAGCGGCTGCATTTTTCATCGGCCATGACACAGCTTCAATACTATGATGGTGAACAATCTCAAGGTGCTAGCTACTTAGAGATTGCTGAATTTATTTCCAATTCTGGTGCACAAACCGCAGCCGATTTAGCTCAGTTATGGCGTCGAATCGTGTTTAATATTGCGGTGTCCAACACGGATTATCACCTGCGTAACCATGGGTTTTTATTAACAAAGAATGGCTGGAAGTTATCACCCGCTTATGATTTAAACCCGATAGTGGGTAAGCATGGCCTGCATCTGAATATTACCGATGCAGACAACGCTTTAGACTACCAGCTAGCCTTTGATGTGAAAGACTTCTTCAGACTTTCGCAAACCCAAGCCACGCAAATTTACGATGAAGTATTAATGGCGGTTAAGCAATGGCAAACCGTTGCTAAGCGGCTAGGGATCAGCCGAGCGGAGCAAGCCATGAAACAATCAGCGTTTAACGTTTAATGAGTCAGTGAAACTATATTTTCATTTTTCAGCAGATAAAGAAGTTTTAGTTTCACTTTATGCTTTGCCTCATACTCCATGTGTTTTAACACTTCGCTCATCCCTTGGGCTTTTGGGGCAGTTTGGGCAAAGCCTTAGTTCACGCCACTTAGCCACGCACCAACCCTGCCCACAGAACAATTATTATTTGGGGCACTATCTACAAACTGGGGCAAGTAGCTACTTGTACCCTCAGAAAGCTGCACGATCTGAGTACTTATCTGCCTACTGCGTCCGTTTAACTCTTTAATAATAGCGGGGCAAACTCCTAACTGAACTTAACAGATCAGTGAGGAAGCAAACGATGAACCCAACTACACAATCATCCACCACATCAACACACCCAGCGCGTCAGCAACGGATTTTGCGCTTGCCCGAGGTAAAGGCCAAAACGGGCTTTGGCCGCAGCACCATTTATGCCTTGATGGCCAATGGTGAATTTCCCCGATCCATTCGCATTGGTGCGCGTGCCGTGGGCTGGTTAGAAAGCGATATCGACCAGTGGATTGAAACCCGCCGTATCGGTGCTGCTTATGGCCGTGGATAAACCATCAGCATCAAACCCGTTACCTGCCAATGAGGTGAATAACAACATGCCAACATTACCGGCTGGTTTTGCCTATAACGCGCAAAACTGGCTGGTGATGCAACCGGCAGGGCAAGATAGCCCAGTCAAAATCTGCTCTTGGCTGCAAGTTGCTGCTCGCACCCGCGATCCGCAAGGGGACAACTACGGCTATTTATTGCACTGGTTAGACGATGACAATCGGCATCGCTACTGGGCTATGCCCGCTGAACTATTGGCCGGAGACGGCAGCGAGTACCGCCGAATCCTACTCAGCCGAGGCATGCGGCTAAGCAACAGTGTCAAAGCGCGGCAGTTGCTCTCGCTGTTTATTCAACAAATGGGCGAACTGGCCACGCAAAAGGCCATTAGCGTGAACTGCATTGGCTGGCATCACCACGCTTATGTGCATCCGCGCCTCACCTTTTACCCAAGCGAACACAGCAACAACCCGCGCATGGTGCTGCAAACCATGCACCCGATAGAAGGCTTTATTCAACAAGGCAGTAGCGACAGTTGGCGGCAGCACGTTGGCCGTTATTGTCTGGATAACCCGCTATTAATTGTTGGCGTTTGTGCTGCACTGGCCGCGCCTTTGTTGCATATGTGTGGGGTGGATGGTTTTGGTTTACACCTCTACGGTGCCAGTAGTACCGGTAAAACTGCAGCGCTGTATCCGGCGTTATCGGTGTGGGGCGAGCCTAATCAGCTGCGCCACAGTTGGCGTGCCACGGCCAACGGTTTAGAAGGCACTGCGTTAGCCCATAACGATGCCTTACTGGCGCTCGATGAAATGGGCGAAGTTGACCCCAAGGAGGCGGGCGATGTCGCTTATATGCTTGCCAATGGCCAAGGTAAAACCCGTGCAGGCAAATACGGTGAAATGCGCTTACCCGCCCGTTGGCGTTTGGTGTTTTTATCCACTGGCGAAGTGACGCTTGAAAGCCACCTTGCCAGTATTGGTAAGCGAGTAAAAGCGGGGCAGCAAGTGCGCGTGATTGATCTCAGTGCCGATGCTGGAGCGCAAATAGGCGTGTTTAACCAGAGTCATGGTATGAACGCCGCCGATTTAGCCGATCACCTAAAACAGCAAAGCCGCCAACATTACGGCAGTTTGGCCTTGGACTGGTTACGGTATTTAACGCAGCACAGCGCGCAGGTGCGACCCGTTTTCCAAAACGTACGCCAACGTTTTTTAGCCAGCTTACCATCCGAGGCTGACGGCCAAGTGCGTCGAGTAGCCGAAAAATTTGCCTTACTGGCCAGCGCAGGCCTGTTAGCCATTCAAGCCGAAGTACTCGATTGGCCAACCCAAAGTGTCGAAGCCGCCTGTTTAAGCCAGCTTAACCAATGGATACTTGCTCGCGGTGGTGTAGCCGCCAATGAAGATCAACAAGCCATTCGCCAAGTGCGCAGTTTTATTGAGCAACATGGCGAAAGCCGCTTTACGCCCAAACAAACCGGTTACAGCAGCCAAGTACGCCAACGCGCGGGCTGGCTTGATACTACTGGCCCACAAACCCTTTACCTGTTTTACCCAACTGGCTGGCGTGAAGCCACCGAAGGCCTAAGCCCAGATCGCGCTGCCAAAGCACTGATGGCGGCAGGCTACCTAGTCCCCGATGGTAATCGGCCACAGCGCAAAGTCAGCCTGCCCGACAACACCCGCCCACGCATGTACTGCGTGAAAGGCAGTATTTTGGATGACTAAAAAGGCGATGAATCTTGTGTGGGCTTGTCGCCTTGCAGTGTACCGCCAGTCAACCTAAGGGCTGGGCGAGGATTAAAGGCTAAGGCAGACAATACCGCTAGCGCACTGGTTGTGCACCGACAAGGTAAAAGTGGATTTCTTTTTAATCCTTTTAAATCCTCTCTATTCGGCTCAAATCAAGTTTACTTTGCTGAGCGAATATGTGACTATTTTACAAAAGCCTCAAGCTCATAACGTTAGGTACCTTTTGTGAATTCAGACCGCTGGTTATCTGTTGAAGAAATAGCCGAATATCTTGGCGTAAGCAAAGATACTGTGTACTCATGGATCAGTAAAAAGAGTATGCCAGCTCATAGAATTGGTCGGCCTTGGAAGTTTAAAGCAGATGAGGTGGATCAGTGGGTTAGATCTGGTGGCGCATCAGATGACAGCAAGGAAGAAAAATAGTATGGCCTTAAACGAAGCAGATACTTGCCGGGTCTATGTGACGCCAAAGCTTAAAGAGTCTGGTTGGGAAAACAATCCTAGCGCAATAACTGAACAGTACACATTTACCGATGGCCGCGTTCAGTTTAAGGGCAGCAAAGTTCAACGTGGGGAGCAAAAGCGAGCGGATTATTTACTTAAGTACACTCGCGACTTTCCTATTGCTGTTGTTGAGGCTAAACCTGAAAACAGCCCTGTCGGCCAAGGGATGCAACAGGCAAAAGATTACGCAGAAATCTTAGGGCTAAAGTTTGCTTACTCAACCAATGGTCATGAGATCTTAGAATTTGACTACACCACTGGTGAAGAGCAATTGTTGTCGCGCTTTCCCACCCCTGATGAGTTATTCAAGCGGCTTTGTGGCGATGAAGGTTTAAAGGATGAAGATCTTGATACCTTGCTGTCCCCTTACCACCATGTTTCGGGATATTCCCCGCGCTACTATCAACAAATAGCCATAAACCGCGCAGTACAGTCGGTTCTTCAAGGTAAGAAGCGCTCATTAATTACGATGGCAACGGGTACGGGTAAGACTGTCGTCGCTTTTCAAATTAGTTGGAAGCTGTGGAGTGCTCGCTGGAATCGTACGGGAGACTACAGAAAGCCTCGCATTCTATTTTTGGCAGATAGAAATGTGTTGGTAGATGACCCAAAGGATAAAACATTTACCCCGTTTGGTGATGCCAGGCACAAAATTGAAGGCGGCAAAGTTGTTAAAAGTCGTGAAATTTATTTTGCCATTTATCAGTCCATTGCCAGTGATGAGCGTCGTCCTGGCTTGTATAAAGAATTTCCGCAAGACTTCTTTGATCTAATTATCATTGATGAATGTCACCGAGGCAGTGCCCGCGACAACAGCAACTGGCGTGAAATTCTGGAGTATTTTGAGCCAGCCTTTCAAATCGGTATGACGGCGACGCCGCTTCGTGAAGATAACCGCGATACTTATCGTTACTTTGGCAACCCAATATACACCTACAGTTTGCGCCAAGGTATTGATGACGGATTTCTTGCGCCATACCGCGTACACCGAGTTATTTCGGAAGTCGATGCGGCAGGTTGGCGACCCAGCAAAGGCGATGTAGACCGCTTTGGACGAGAAATCCCAGATGGTGAATACCAAACCAAGGACTTTGAACGGGTTATTGCGTTAAAGGCTCGAACAGATGCGTTTGCTAAGCATCTCACCGACTTTATGAAGCGAACCGATCGTTTTGCAAAAACGATCGTGTTTTGTGTCGACCAAGAACACGCCGATGAAATGCGTCGGGCGCTTAATAACTTGAATTCTGACCTTTCACGCAAGCATCCAGATTACGTTGCACGCGTGACATCAGAAGAAGGGAAAATTGGCAAAGGGCACCTCAGTCGTTTTCAAGAGTTGGAAACCAGTACCCCAGTGATACTGACCACATCACAATTATTAACAACAGGGGTCGATGCGCCAACTTGTAAAAATGTTGTGCTTGCGCGTGTTGTGAACTCAATGAGTGAGTTCAAGCAAATTGTTGGCCGCGGTACTCGCCTGCGCGAAGATTACGGCAAGCTGTGGTTCAACATCATTGATTATACCGGCTCCGCCACACAAAATTTTGCTGATCCTGACTTTGACGGTTACCCAGAAATTGAAGATGAAGTGGTGATTGATCAAGACGGTGAAGAAGTGGTTGATGACTCTTTAACACCAGAGATTGAAGAGTTAGAGGTTGCTGAAGAGACGAGTGAATACGAAGTGAATACTGAAGGTGAAGGCGCTGATGATGAAGAGGAGCACGAACCGAGAAAGTACTACGTAGACGGTGGCAGCGTTAAAATTACGTCTCATTTGGTCTATGAGCTAGACGAAGAAGGTAAACAGCTTCGCGTCATCCAATATACCGACTACACCGCAGAAAAGGTAAAGACTCTCTTTTCCTCACTGGATGAACTAAAAGATAGCTGGGCTAATCCGTTAAAGAGAGAAGAAATCATTCTCGAATTACAAGAACGGGGGATCCAGTTTGATGATTTGGTCGCAGAGTCGGGTAAAACAGATGCAGATCCATTGGATTTACTTTGTCACATAGCATTTAACGTACCGCTGCGAACCAGAAAAGAGCGCGCTGACTATTTGAAGAAAAACAAACCGGACTTTTTTGATCAGTACGGCCCAGAGGCACGCGCGATCTTAACGTCTTTACTGGACAAATATACCGACCACGGCCCTAAGCAATTTAGTATTCCGGATTCGCTACAGGTACCGCCCATTTCTGAATATGGCAATGTGATGGAAATAGCCAATCTCTTTGGCGGCGCATTGCAAATGAAAACCGCCGTGGACCAATTACAAACGCTGCTCTATAGCCAGCAATAACAGAAGTGACGACACGATTTATGGCACGAACAAAGAAAGCAGATCAGCCGATGACCACCGCCCAGCAATTAGGTGCGATTGTTAAATCGTCTCGGCAAATCATGCGTAAAGACAAAGGCTTAAATGGCGACCTCGATCGCCTGCCAATGCTCACTTGGATCATGTTTTTGAAGTTTCTCGACGACTTAGAACAAATGCGAGAAACCGAAGCCGTGCTAGAAGGAAAAAGCTTTCAGCCAGCCATCGAAGCGCCATACCGCTGGCGAGATTGGGCAGCAATTGAAGGTGGTATCACCGGCGACGAGTTAATTGCCTTTATTAACAACGACGAAGCAATGCGACCTGATGGTACCCGTGGCATAGGTTTGTTTGCCTACTTGCGTAGCCTGCAAGGTGACAACGGTGGTGATCGCCGAGATGTGATTGCGACCGTGTTTAAAGGTATGCAAAACCGCATGATCAACGGGTATTTGTTACGTGATGTTGTCGACAAAATAAACGGCATTCATTTCAACTCATCTGAAGAGATGCACACTTTAAGCCGCTTATACGAAACCATGCTGCGTGAAATGCGTGATGCCGCTGGTGACTCCGGCGAGTTTTATACTCCGCGTCCAGTGGTTCGCTTTATGGTTGAGGTGATGGACCCGCAGTTGGGTGAGTCCGTATTGGACCCAGCCTGCGGCACGGGTGGTTTTTTGGTTGAAGCGTTCGAACACCTAGAGCGCCAGTGTAAAACAGTCGAAGACCGCGAAGTATTGCAAGAAAGCAGTATCTTTGGCGGTGAAGCCAAATCGTTGCCTTACCTGTTGGTACAAATGAACCTGTTACTGCATGGTTTGGAGTACCCAAGAATTGACCCTGAAAATAGCCTGCGCTTTCCACTACGAGAGATGGGGGACAAAGATCGTGTAGATGTGATCTTAACCAACCCACCGTTTGGTGGTGAGGAAGAAAAAGGCATTCTTGGTAACTTCCCGGAAGATATGCAAACCGCCGAAACCGCAATGCTGTTCCTTCAATTGATCATGCGTAAACTCAAACGCCCTGGTCATGGTTCAGACAATGGTGGCCGCGCCGCGGTTGTAGTCCCAAATGGTACGCTTTTCAGTGATGGTATCAGCGCACGCATTAAAGAAGAGCTGTTAAAGAACTTTAATCTGCATACTATTGTTCGTTTGCCGGAAGGGGTATTCGCGCCTTATACCGATATTCCAGCAAACGTTCTTTTCTTTGATCGTTCTGCCCCAACAGAAGATATTTGGTTCTATCAAATAGAGACACCGGAAGGCCGAAAAAAATACACCAAGACTAAACCGATGGAGTATGGTGAGTTTAGTGACTGCCTAGCATGGTGGGGTAATCGCAAAGTTACAAATCAAGCTTGGACTATAAAGGCCAACGATGTTCTCAAGTACCATGACGATGGCAAACTTCTCGACGTTAATCTAGATCGTAAAAATCCATATAGTTTAGAGGCGCTTGAACATTTACCGCCAATTCAATTAATTGAAAAAATACAAGGAAAAGAACTAGAAATATTGGATTTGCTGAAAGAAATGAAAGCGCATTTACAGGCGGAAATCTAATATGATCGGTGATTTTGCGCTACCAATCCGTAGATATGAGCCAGTTGAGTCAGGTCAGGTTTATAGAATGCTTGGCATGCGCTCTAAAATTGGCGGTCCATTTATTAGAGAAACCAAGTCAGGTTCAGAAATATCAGCCGCAAAGCTAAATAAAGTTAAAGCTGGTGATTTTATTTACAGCCGACTGTTTGCTTGGCAAGGGTCGTTTGGACTTGTACCTGAGGTGA
The DNA here is from genome assembly GCF_000213655.1 of Alteromonas naphthalenivorans. Taxonomy (NCBI): domain Bacteria; kingdom Pseudomonadati; phylum Pseudomonadota; class Gammaproteobacteria; order Alteromonadales; family Alteromonadaceae; genus Alteromonas; species Alteromonas naphthalenivorans. The sequence goes on along the minus strand of NC_015554.1, from coordinate 4,921,165 downwards.
TGGATGGTTGTTATGTGTCTAATGAATTTCCTTTGTATGAATTAGATACATCAAAAGTAATACCTGAATATTTGGTTTATTGGTTTGGTCTTCCTCATGTCCAAAAAATGGTTGAAGCTGATTGCTCTGGTTCCACGCCTGGAACACGAAACAGATTCAAAGAAATATTTTTTGAAAGATTAGATATTGAGCTTCCTTCGATAGAACAACAAAAGAGCATTGTAAAAAGCATCCAGCTATTGGAGCAAAAAAGAAGCGCTTTTATTGATTTGAGATCTACAGTGTTGGCTGATGCGCAAGCAATGCTGAGTAGTGCCTTCCATAAAATTATTGAAGGCGCAGTTTATAAGCCGATATCGGAAGTGGCTCCGATTGTTAGAAGACAAATTGAAATTACAGTTGATGGTGAGTATCCAGAACTGGGTGCTCGGTCTTTTGGCAAAGGTATTTTCCATAAGCCGACATTAATTGGTGCGGAACTTGATTGGCAAAAGCTGTATACCGTCCATTCTGGTGATCTGGTTTTAAGTAATATTAAGGCTTGGGAAGGCGCTATTGCTGCTGCTGGAGACAATGATCACGGTCGAGTGGGATCGCACAGGTATATCACATGTGTACCTGCTGAAGGGGTAACAACTGCAAACTTTCTGGCGTTTTATCTTCTGACTCAAGAGGGTATTGAGCAAGTACAGGCAGCTTCGCCTGGTAGTGCAGACCGAAACCGAACCTTGGCGATGAAAAGATTAGAGAAAATTAAGGTACCTGTACCAGATTACGATAAACAGCTTTGGTTTAATCAATTACAAAACTATGTTGAAAAAATTAAACAAGCTCAATCAGAAAATGCAACTGAGCTAGAGGCCCTGATGCCTTCAATTTTAGATAAAGCCTTTAAGGGAGAATTGGTTTAATGTCTATGCCTGCACCGACGCTTGCTTATGATGCTGGCACCCAGCCTGTTATTGCTCATGGCTTGTCTTATCAGGACGAGCAAGTGAGCGAGATTTTAGCTGGCCCCGTAAAGCATATTTTGCAAGATACCGCAGGCAATGATGAGCTCCAGGAGTTACTTGGCAGTGTCGTGAGCACGGAGTTTGAGCAAGAGGGTTTACGCCAAGCGCTGATCGATGAAACCGTGCCTGATAATTGGCGAGTGGGCGAAGCGATTGCCGAAGCCTTTGTGGCAGATAAAGGCAATTGCGTGTTTCCGTGGCCCACAGGGCGTGATCTTAAAAACCCGAACGATAGCCCAGCAGGGTGCGATTTGACTGGATTTCAACCTGTAAACGATGCTGAGCTTCCCTACCGTTTTGCGTTTGGTGAAGTAAAAACGTCTGAAGAGAATAAAGCGCCGCCAAGCGTGATGACCAGCTTGGGTACCCAATTGTTTGGGCTACGAGATAATCGCCAAGTAAAAGATGCTCTCTTACGTTATTTAGGGCTCCATGCGGTGCGAGCACCATGGGAACCGATGTTTAAAAGCGCTGCCAAACGCTATTTGAGCTCGAACACAACGGACGTTGCTGTTTATGGTGTTTTGGTGCGCGATATTGCCCCAAGCGCTTCTGATATTGCTGGCCGAGCAAAAGCACTGGCGGCCGATTGTCCAGTGCAAACTGATATTGAAATGTACGCTTTATACCTTCCCCTAAACATGATTGGTACGCTGTCTGCTCGTGCTCAAGCGGCTATGCAGGAGGCGTCATGACGCTTTCACAAGAGCACTTACTACAGGTAGATCAGCATTGGGCTGTTCAGTCCATTAGCGCTGAGCGGCGTGATACAGCTATGCAAATGGCGGAACGGCGCTTGGTTGATGTGGCGCTGGGTAATCTACTCGAACATGCGGCAACGGAGTTTGACAGCGACTTGTTAGAGCAAGTAGCAACAGCGTATGAGTTGGCCGCGATCGAAGGCATTGGCGCTTTGTTGCACCCTGTAGCCAATCAGGACAATAAAAATATTCGTGAGCTTGCACAAGCTGGCGCGTTTCGAGCGTTCGGGCTTTATCGTGTATTACCCGTACCGAGTGACAATGAGGCGCGCTTGTTTCATGTTTTGCATGTATCGGGTTTGGCCTACTGCGCTGATCGCTGGACCGATTTACGTCGATGGTTTGAAGAGCAGAACAGTACATTAGCAGTACCCAGTGTGGCAGGTGTTACTTGGGATAAGCGTCTGCTTTACCGAATTTTTGATTGTTGGTTACGACTACTACGTAAAAACCGCTGGGATGACTTAGATCAGATTTCAGAGATTGTGCTTGGTTTACGAAACGATCAAGCAAACTACGAAAAAGCGTTACTAGAACAAACCCAAGGTGCAGAGGCGCAAAGCATCGCCATGCGTTTAGTGGCGCTTTATCACTGGGCCAAAGCAACAGAGCGTTTGGCTGTGTACATGCTGCAAGGCGAACCGGTAGCGATCGATGCACAATTAGATCAGCATTTTGAAGCGGCGCAAAAAGCGGCACAAGCCTCTAAAGACCCGCAGCTCGAAATGATTTTACGCTGGTTACATGTCGCAAGCCGAAAAATGGTCGCTGGCTCTTTATGGTGGGTGGCGCATACGGTTAACTCCCGTGTGACACGCTTTGTTTCCCATGTGACTAAGCACAAGAGCTTATTTGAACTGTTACCGCCGCAACGCGCTGCACTGCAAGAGCAAGGTTTACTCGACCAAGCCAGTAGAGCGGTAATTGTTGATTTGCCTACATCCGGCGGTAAAACCGCGCTGGCACAGTTCCGCATGTTGCAAGCGCTGAATCAGTTTGATCAGGATGATGGTTGGGTGGCCTATGTTGCGCCAACTCGCGCTTTGGTTTCGCAAATTACCCGACGATTACGTGAAGATTTTGGCCCATTAGGTATTCAAGTTGAGCCGTTAACTGGCGCGATTGAAGTCGATGCTTTTGAAGAAGCGCTTTTGGGTGAAGCACGTGCTTTTCAGGTTTTGGTTGCAACACCTGAGAAACTTCAATTGGTGATGAGAAACAAAAAAGTCGCGCGCCCATTGGCTCTGGTTGTAATGGATGAAGCTCATAATATTGAAGATGAGTCTCGTGGCTTGCGCATTGAACTTCTGCTTGCAACGATTAAGCAAGAATCACCTCGGGCAAACTTCTTACTATTGATGCCATTTGTGCCGAATGCTAACGATTTAGCTCAATGGCTAGCCGCTGATCGTGGCCGAAGCATCAGCTTGGGCACCTCTGCTTGGCAACCGAATGAGAGAATTGTTGGCTTATTTGATATTCATAAAGGTGAAAAACGTGGTGATTGGAATTTAAGTTTTGAAACGTTGACGACTACTCAACGGACGATTCACCTTAAAGGAATCCACAATGTAGATGGTAACCGCCCTCTGCAAAAACTGACGTACTCTAGCGCTAAAGGGCTCGCAACACAGGCTGTTGCTATGGCTAAGGTTTTCTCTAAGCGTGGTACCAGTATTGCTGTAGCGCAGACGATTCCAGATGCTTGGAGTATTGCTCGTAAAGTTGCCGCAGAGCTTGAACCTTTAGTTTCGGTGCATGAAGACATTAAACTGGTTCAGCGTTTTCTAGCGGCTGAGATTAGTGAGGACTTTGAGCTAATTGATATGCTGTCAAAAGGTGTTGTTGTGCATCATGCAGGCTTACCCGCTGAGGCGCTTTCATTAATTGAGTGGCTTACAGAAGCTGGCCATATTCGAGTGATGTGCGCAACGACAACCATAGCACAAGGGCTTAACTTCCCTGTTTCATCTGTTTTTCTTGCGACGAGAAAATTGCCTTACGGCAATGAAATGTCGCATCGGGCATTTTGGAACCTAGCGGGTCGGGCTGGGCGTATCGGCCATGATAGCGTCGGCGTTATCGGTATTGCAGCAGGTGCACAGCCGAATGAGATCCGGAAATATGTTAGTGATGCAACTGCATCGTTAGTTTCCCGCCTGGAAGGAATGCTGGATGATCTTCAAGCCGCGGGGGAATTAGCAAACTTATCTTGGGTTATGCAGCAAGAACAATGGGCAGACTTCAGAAGCTATATCGCTCATTTATGGAATGAAAAACGTAACTTGGACGCTGTAATTGGTGAAGCTGAACAATTACTGCGAAATACCTACGGGTTTGGTTCTCTTCGCGCTAAAGCTGATAAAGCCTCGCAAGAGAAAGCTGATGCGCTTCTTGAGGCTACCAAAGGGTATGTTAGAAAGTTAGCTGAGCATCCAGAAAATGCTTCTCTTGCTGATGTTACAGGCTTCTCTCCAGAGGGCGTTCGTTCAACTTTATTGGATTTGAATAACCTTGAAAACAAGTTAACGCTTGCAGATTGGGAGCCTTCGAGTCTATTTGGCGATAAATCGAAGTCTGTGCTGCCAAGCTTGATGGGGATTATGCTGCGGGTTCCGCAGTTACAAGAAAGTTTACGAGAGATCAGTAAAGGACAGGGGAATAGTCATCGTAAACTTGCTGATATTACCCAGGCTTGGGTAACAGGTAGCTCCATTGAATCTATAGCGAAGACTTACTTTGAAGGTGATAGCCTTACAGATCAAATATCTAAAGCTTGCAGAGCGGTTTATAGAGATTTGGCCAATAATGGCGCTTGGGGGTTGTCGGCATTAAGCAAAATGCCAACTTCAGGGCTTGATTTTGAAGCCATGACAGACGAAGAAAAGCGCAGATTAAATAACCTCCCAGCGATGCTTTACCATGGTGTGAAAACCGAAGAAGGCGTGTTGATGCGGATGAACAGCGTTCCGCGTAGTATTGCTGAACGTGCCGGTGAAGACTTTAAGGCTCGAACTGAAGTCGGTGCAGAAAATACTCTGTCACCTCGAAAAGCCAGCGAATATCTGAAGTCTTTGAAACCGGATGATTGGGCGCGTTTGAAACCTGATAATTCCTCGCTGTCCGGCGAAGACTATTTGAAAGTATGGAAACGGCTTTCAGGTGAAGCTTAAAAAGTCGTTCTTATTATAGAGGATGGTACCGACATTTATGTCGGTACCAGGTAATTTCAGGAAAAAATAGTTAATTACTAATGGCCATATAATCAAGCAGCTAAAGATTACTAACCATTTCGTGGATCATCACGAGATGGTACGAATGGATGGCCATTTTGCATTGTTAATATTAAAATCGCACCAACAATACCCCTCCCGCTACCCGTTAGATCAGCGCCCTGTGAGGGGTTACTCGTTTCTGGGGTTAAGAGATAAGCCCCAGTCTTAACGGCGACTGAGGCGCAGCCACGAGCCAAAACACTAGGTAAAGGCTCAACCAGCTTTAAAGTGCTTGTGTCAAATTGTGGTTTTCTTCATAACAAATATCAAGTTATTTAGCCTTGTTGTTGAGTTTCGTTCTCGTTACCAAAGCATTTGCTCGTAATCCACACATCATTCTCCGGCCCACAAAGGTGGTGCAGCAGTGCTAGGTTTATCTGATGGCTGATCACGTTGCTGTTTCGTTTTTGGCTTTCTTTTCTCAAACCTCTCAGTAATAACCCCGTGCATGATTTGCCCATTTGCTCCGGCGAACTGGGCAGGCAAAAGGCGCAGTTTTGCTGTTTGGGGTGTAAGGTAGCGCGCTTTCCTGTTTTAGATAAAGGCGTAATGCACCAAAAGATACGGGCGTTGGCGGGAGTATTAAGTTGTAATGTGTTGGATGTCGGTAACAAATGCGCTGGTAACACAACTAACCCGCCTTGCGCGTGGCCATCAACCTCAGGTAAAGGTAGCCAATACAGGTTTGGCCATTGCTCGGGGCTCTGCCATTTTTCTACGATCACTTGTGCGCCAATGCTATTTAGCCATTGGTGAATGGGGCAGCCTGGGGTCACTTGTTTAACGCGTGGTAACTGATAGGTCAGCCAGCGGGTTAAGCGTTCGGCTGCATTCTCGCACTGGCTTAGTGCCGGGTAGAGAGTAAACGCGCCATGCCCAACCAGTAAAGCGACCACCCGCTGTATCCATTCTCTATCCCAATCGTTACCACTTGCCCATAACACGTCACTTTTCACCTTGTTGGTTCGTCATGCCGTCTATTTTCAGTGGTCGGGTGCAGACGCGTTGGTGAATTAGATGAAAGAAATAGCCATCAAACTAACCAGTCAAATCGGCTTTTTATGATGACCTGTGCGCGGCTAACTGTTTGATATACATAGTCCAATACGGTGCTGTTTGGCTGTGTTCGCCAAGTGCAAAAAAATCGAGACGCCAAACGATCGTTTGCATTCTGGGTTTAAAAAATCAAACGGTTTGTACTTTGATGCCGAGGTTGGTTTAGGGTACAAAAAGTACCAAACCTTGCTTTGATCCAGTAATGGCAAGGCCTACCAGCGTTGGATTTCAATCGAGAAGCCAAACAGTAAATGGGCTAATTTCCCTGTTTGGCGTTTCGATCCAAAAGCCAAACGGATAGTGGTTTTGGCGTATGGGGGGAAAGGCATGGGGAAGTGTTGAACGAAGAGCGGCTTGCTAATTTAACTTGGGATTTGATGGAGAGGTGTCTTCCAACTTGAGTGAAGGTTGCTTGTCACTGTTACCCTCAAAGTACTCGAGGGCGTACCCCATAGCCTTGTAACTTTTCTCGCGTTTTTTAAACATGCGTTGCAGCATAGGGAGAGCGAAGTCCACATAGTCGTGAATGGTGACTTGTGTTTTGCCTTCCGATTCACGATGAATACGACCGGCATATTGAGCCAATGTACCTTTCCATGCGATTGGCATAGCCAAAAACAACGTATCCAGTCTTGGTAGGTCAAATCCTTCGCCTACATATTTTCCTGTTGCGACGACGACTTGAGCCGATTGCAGATGATTGACAGCATTCTTGCGTTCGGCAGCTTTCATGGCGCCTTTGAGTACGACAGTGCTTATACCCATCTCGGTAAGTCGTGAGTGTATGTACTCTGCGCTCTGTAAGGACTAACGGGTGAACGCTCGTTTTGAGCGCTACGCAAAGCCTCTCTTAATGCGAGAAGCTGCTGCTTTTCGTTTTCAAGCTCAGCTAGCCTGTTATCAATAGCAGAAATGTTTGGGTAGCGAGCGTCATTCATAACAAACTAATTTTGATTCGCAGCGCTATGAAGCGCGAACTTGCGGTGGCTTGATCAGTGACTCTGCTGGAATACCTAACCCTTCATGAAGTTTCCAAATCATTTTTAGCGTGAGTGATCGCTTATGGTTTAGGATTTCATAAACACGATTGCTTTTACCTATCATGGGTTCAAGATCTTTAACCGTTAAGCCTTTGCGCTCCATCTCAAACTTTATTGCCTCAACAGGGTCTGGCAAATCCATTGGAAAATGCTTTGCTTCGTAGGCCTCGACTAACGTAACCAAAATGTCCAGCTTTTCGCCTTCAATGGTATCTGGCTCCGCCATCATTAGGTTTTCGATGTCGTTTAATGCCGCGCGGTAGTCGGCATCTGTTTTAATAGGTCTAATGTCCATTATATTTACCTCTTGTTACTACCTCTTGGCTTTAAATCGTTTGCACATCAATTTTATCGTATTGTGCATGACTGCCGATAAACCGTATGTAAACCACCTTGTAGGCATAATTGATCCAAACGACTAATCGGTATTTATTACCGGCAATGTTAAACACGACACGCCCATCTTTGAGGATGCTGGCATTTCTAAAGTCCTGTTTCACATCCGACGGTGATCCCCAATCAGCGTTTAATGCATGCCTATACCACGCTAACGTTGGCTCTTTCGCGTCAATGTATTCTGGGCTGTCTTCCCAAAATGTTTTTAAGGTTGATAGTGCGATAATTCTCATAAATAGATGTTAGTCCCATATTGGGACTTTTGCAAGTTTGGTATTCTTGATGCGGTTAGGAGTTGTTACCGCATCCCCGATTGCCCCATTCCTTGGGGCGGTTCAAATCCCTCTTATTCACCTTCTAAAGCTTGCGGTATCAAGTGTTGCCCCACTGTCCCAAATGCCCACAGTAAGTAAGCAAATTAGGGCTTGTTAGTTTCGCCTGATGGGCCTTTTCGGCATGCGGCTGCGTTTGCCATCGAAGAAGGCCAATACTCTGAACCAATAGAGTGATTCTTCATAACCCAAGCTGTACGTTGGGCGTGCAGGCGGGATGAGTCCTAGTTTACGTCCTAGGCTGACAATCACGTAGAACGTGAGTTTTAACGTCAGCCAAGGAGCGAGTACCACGAATACCATCAGGCAATGCCGGGTAAGTGCGTAGCCTACGCCATGAGATTGTTCGAGTAAGGCAATGCCAATACACCAACCAAGGCCTGCCAGCATGGCTATTGGAAAGGTAATGGGGGCGAGTCGCATCATAAATTGCATGTTAACGCCCTCCTATTTTGTGTTGTGAAGCGGGCTCAAAGTTCACCAGTGGTTCGATCACATCAGCCACGGTTTGATGGGCAATACGGCGCTCTTCAAAGTAATCGTGGCGGTCGTAGATACCCTCAACGCCTTTTAGCTTATGGTTAAGACAGCGTTCGGCCACATTGCCTGCAATGCCCAAAGAGGCGGCAAGGCTGCGAAAGGTGCGGCGCAGATCGTGTACGGTGAAGTGTTCAAGCTTGCCCGTTTTATTCGGTGGCTGTTTTTTGCGCCCAGGCTCGCGACCAAAGAGTTTAGAAATGGCGCGGTTTAGCGTATCTGGCCCCATATGTGGACGATGGCTTGCTCGTCTGGCTGGGAAAACATAAGGTGAGCCACAAGCGCGGATTTGCAACTCGTTAAACCAGGCAATGGCTTGGCGTGGTAAGGGAATGCTGATTGGCACGCCAGTTTTACTTCGTTCCTTGGGTAGGTCCCATACGCCCGTGGTTAAATCCATTTCACGCCACATGGCTTCGCACAGTTCGCTTTTGCGCACGCCCAATACCAAAAACAGGCAGCAAGCGAGGTAGTTGTCGCGGCCAAAGCTATTGATATGGGTATGAAACACGCTAAAGGCGTAGTGAATTTCCTCTTTGCTGAGCATCCTGTCTTTACTGGACTCCACACCACCGGCATCGTCCACGGTAAATGCTGCGGCGGGGTTGTTCAGCGTTAAGTCGAGCTTTATCGCATGTCGAAACAGCTGCTTCATGTACATCAAGGTATCGTTGGCGATGGTAGGGCGGTTACTTTCTCGAATGCGCTCTAATACTTCGCGCACATGTGTTGGCCGCACTGCTTGGATAGGGAGTTGACCAATCACGGGTGCAATTTCTTTGGTAAAAACACGTTTGGGTATATTCGGGTGCTTTAATCGGCGACTTAAGTCTTTGGCATACCAGTCTTGAAACAGCTGGCTGATATTTTGGATCTCTGGGATGGTTTCAATAGCGCGAATTGCTAATGGATCTTCACCTTGCTGAAGTTGTAGCTGCATTTTAGACGATTCAAGTCGAGCCTCTGCTAAGGTCATGCTTGGATATTGACCGAGCGTGGCTTCTCGTCGTCCGTTTAGGCTGGTATACCTTAGCATCCAATACGGCATGCCAGATTTTCTTACGCAAAAATATAGGCCATTACCATCACTGTATTTTTTGTTTGCTGCTGCGGTGCGAGCATAAGATTGCACCTGAGTTGCGGTTAGTTTTGCCATCGTTTGTTACTCTATATTCCTAAGAAATCGTTAAAATTTGCTCACCATTGCCCACCACTGTTTGTTTATCGATTGGTTCGATAGTTGAGTGATTGAACAATCTGCAAGCAGCACGATAAGTGGGGATGGCATAAGGCGGTGGTGAGATAGATGTAAAAATCTGCTCACCAGATACCTTGACTTTTTGCTTATTGAGTCAAAAAAACAGGTCTTGCCCACCATTTTGCCCACCACTTAAACAGCAGCTGGTAACGGACATCTGCAAACCGATTTGGACGGGGAAAATAAAAAAGCCCTGTATTTACAAGCAAATAACAGGGCTTCTAAGACATTCTTGGACGGGTAAAAAAACTATTCGATGTTTTGAATCTGCTCACGCATCTGCTCAATCAGCACCTTAAGTTCAACCGCCGATTGGGTGATATCAGTATTAATTGATTTTGAACCAAGCGTGTTCGACTCGCGGTTAAATTCCTGCATCATAAAATCTAAACGGCGGCCAACTGCCCCGCCCTTTTTAAGAATGTTGCGGGTTTCTATTACATGAGCGTTTAATCGGTCTAACTCTTCGGCAACATCCACTTTTTGCGCAAGCATAATCATTTCTTGTTCGAAGCGGCCTGCGTCTAGCTCAATTTTTGCTTCTTCGAAGCGAGCTTGTACTTTTTCGCGCTGCCACACCATAATTTCAGGCATACGGGCGGTGACTTTCTCGGCTTCTATTTCAATGGCGTCTAAGCGCTGAGTAATCATGCCTTTCAACGCTTCGCCTTCGGTGGCACGTGCGCTTATAAAATCGTTAAGTGCTTGGTCGAACGCAGCCATAACATCGCCATGAATGGTATCCATGTCGGCTTCTTCGGCAGCAATCACACCAGGCCAGCGCAATACGTCTAGCGGGTTTACACCGGTAGATTGTCCATGAGCTTGTACCCAGTCGGCGGCTTGAAGTACTTGTTTAGCCAACGCTTCGTTAAGGCTAAGTGTGGTTACAGCAGCATCGTTGGCGGTGAAACGTAACGCGCACTCTACTTTCCCGCGGGCCAGTTTTTTTCTAAAACGTTCGCGAAGTACTGGCTCTAAAGAGCGGAATTGCTCGGGTAAGCGGAAATAAGTTTCTAGAAAACGCTGGTTAACAGAACGTATTTCCCATACGGCGGAGCCCCACTCTTTTTTCGTTTCAACCCGCGCGAATGCGGTCATGCTGTAAATCATAAATAGTCCTTTTATTGCACTTTTTGCAAATGAAAGCCTGCAAAAACAACCCGCTGTCGCGCATTGTGTCATCATTATCATCAGGCAGGTTTTCTTGTATTCACTATAGTAGCCTACATTGATAAGAGTTCGATATGCTAAAAGGGCGAAAGTTCGTTTTTAACAGCTGCTATTAGTGCGTTATACTTACGCCCCAAACTTAGGCTTGTCTGAACACTTACCCATTATTAAGTGCGTTACTTGCCAGAATTATTTCTTTTATAAGCATTCATCTCGTGGAGAACTCTATGCGTCCAAGCGGCAGAACCGCCAATCAAATTCGTCCAGTTACTATTACTCGTCAGTACACATGTCACGCTGAAGGCTCAGTGCTGGTGGAGTTCGGCAACACTAAAGTGTTGTGTAACGCCACGGTTGAAGAAGGCGTGCCTCGTTTCATGAAAGGCCAGGGCAAAGGTTGGATCACGGCGGAATACAGCATGCTTCCTCGTGCTACTCATACTCGTAGTGGTCGTGAAGCTGCTCGTGGTAAACAAGGTGGCCGTACGCTAGAAATTCAACGCCTTATCGCGCGCTCGCTTCGCGCTGCAGTAGATTTGAAACTACTAGGCGAAAACACGATCACGCTTGATTGTGATGTTATTCAAGCTGACGGCGGTACACGTACTGCGTCTATCACGGGTGCCTGTGTGGCTTTAGTTGATGCGTTAACATATATGCGTAGCAAAGGCATTTTGAAAGCCAACCCTCTTAAGCACATGATTGCGGCGTTGTCGGTAGGTATTTATAAAGGTACGCCTATTGCTGACCTTGAGTACACCGAAGATTCAGTAGCCGAAACAGACATGAATATCGTCATGACAGAAACCGGTAAGCTTATTGAAGTACAAGGTACCGCAGAAGGCGAACCGTTTGCGTTTGAAGAGCTTGATGAAATGCTAACTATTGCTAAGCATGGTTTGCGTGAATTGTTCGATATTCAAAAAGCAGCACTGGCGTAAGGAGTTACCATGAAAGCGTTTCAGCGCAGTTTTATTGAATTTGCCATTGAACGTGGTGTACTTAAATTTGGTGAGTTTACCTTAAAGTCTGGCCGTGTAAGCCCGTACTTTTTTAACGCAGGGTTATTTAACTCTGGCGGTGACTTAGCCAAGTTGGGGCGCTTTTATGCCGATGCACTTGTAGATGCTGGAGTGGAATTCGACGTATTGTTCGGCCCTGCCTATAAAGGTATTCCTATTGCCACAACGACAGCGGTAGCCTTAGCCGATAGTCATCATCGTGATGTACCTTATTGCTTTAATCGCAAAGAGGCGAAAACTCACGGTGAAGGGGGCAACTTAGTAGGTAGCCCGCTGGAAGGTCGCATCATGTTAGTGGATGATGTAATTACCGCAGGTACGGCTATTCGTGAGTCTATGTCCTTGATAGAGCAGCACAACGCGAGTTTATCCGGTGTGCTTATTGCGCTAGACAGGCAAGAACGCGGTAAGGGTAAATTATCTGCTATTCAAGAAGTCGAGCGCGATTTTGGTACTACAGTAATTGCTATTGTCACGTTAGCTGATGTGGTGACTTACTTAACTGAGCAAGACAACATGACTAATGAAATCAACGCGATAAATACATACCGTGAAACCTATGGTATTTAAGTATGGCGACTGAATTTCAACAAGCCTTTGATGAAGCCACAACGCATTTAGATGCGTTGGGGCTTCGTTGCCCTGAGCCGGTGATGATGGTGCGTTTGCAAATACGTAAGCTGGAAGACGGTCAGACTTTGTCGATAACGGCAGACGATCCTTCAACGGCACGAGATGTGCCTAGCTTTTGTCGATTTATGGAGCATACCCTAGTGGCATCACAAACCGATGTAATGCCGTATCAGTATGTGATCAAAAAAGGGGTGTAGGGCGCTCTTAGCGCTGTTAGTCAACTCAGGTTCGTCGATATCTGGCTTCAAAGCCGCAATAAACACCAAACATGATAAACCCGACTCCCATGGCAGCTAACATGTAGAGCCCGAACGCTTGCTGGGTAAGGGTTTGTAGTGCTTGTTGCAGCCCTCCCGCCTCAGAAGGGTCGTTTTTTACCGCAGATATAACAAAGAAACTGCCCACCAGCAAATACACCACACCTCGGGCGAAATAGCCTAGTCTGCCAACCACTTTGGTCGTTTTCTGTTTATGACCTGTTAGCTTTGCTTGTTCAAACTTTTTGAGGAAATCTGCTTTGTAAGCATGTTTAAACTGCATAAAAGCAAATATAAGCACTCCTGCACCAATAGCAGCAACTAAATAGGTTCCCCATTGATACTGTAAAAGTTGATGGCTTACCTGTTCCCCTTTGGAACCACCGCCACTATTTGAACTACTGCCAGAGTTGCTATCAATTAGCACTTTTGCGCCTAAAAACGCAGCGCCGAAATAGAATATTCCTGATACAAACAAAAACACGCGCATAATAATGTCTTTGGCTTTTGTCATATCTAGCGATTCGGTGTTTAAAATACTTTGAAGCCATCGCCACAGGGCATAGCTAACTAATCCCGCTATTAAAATAGCTAGTAGCACTTGGCCAAATGGCTGTGATTTGAGGGTGGAAAACACGTTTTCTTGTGTCGCTTTTTCACGGTCTGCGGCAGTAATTACCGAGGAAAGAATAAAGACACCAAGCATGGAGTACATGATGGTTTTTGCGCTGTAACCTGCGCTGGCAATGGCTGAAAGCCAGTTTGATGTATCGCGCACGGTGCGCTCCTCGTTCGTATAATTGAATTTCGTCTATTACGATTATCAAGAATCGAACCACTAATAATAAAGGCGTAAATAATAAACCTGCGCAGCGTTTTGGCGCGTCTTACTTGCTATTACCTCTATATGTATCTACCGGATTACCTACTCGTTGTCACCACTGACGGCTTGCAACAGAAGTTGCTGCAATTGTTGTTTACTACGAGAGCAGTTGCAATGAATGTCTGACACATGCAAGTTTTGCCCACTCAACATTTTTTGAAGCACCGATGCTTTTACGTTTAACGATATGAAATCGTTGTTATCCTGAAATGATTCTACAGTCATGCTGATGTCCCTCGCCTTCATGGGGTATGTTTTACGGTTGTTAGGTTGTATCACTAGTGCAACGTTAGCGCCTGCTGATGTTCCGCAGTCATCGCACCACCGCCCTTTTCAAGCGCTACCTGTATAGCGCAAATAAGCTTACACACCGAGGGCTTACTGGCATGTAGAGGCAGTATGGCGATAAGTTGCTGGTGGCACTCTTGCAGAATGTGGTGAGCTTCGTGTTTTTTATTTTCTTTGTGCAGTAACGAGGATAAATACATGGCCATTGTGCCAAAGGCCAATATATCTTCGTGAATAGATTTATCCACCGTATCGTTAACCGGCTGTAAGGCGGTAAGAACAACTTTAGCGGCTTCGAAGGTTTGATAGCCAAGGCGCCTCGCCTCGTTATATTTGCCCGCTTGGTGAGCTTGCTGCGTTTGTACCTGCATCGCGATTCTGTGCTCGCGGGCGTGTGAAGGGTTTAGCTGCAACCACTTTCTGTAGACTGGGCATAACCGTTGTAAATTCATAATTTGCACCTCCTAAAAACTACATTAGTGCAAATGAGAATTATTATCAAATGTAAAATTGAAAAATTTTATCGAAGTAATTTACAAAGCAGATTAGCGCGTTAAGTACACATTTAATAGTGCTGGAAAAACCACTAACCTTTCAACATATTAACCGTAAACCATACGCCTATAACTAACGCAGTGAGCACGGCAATGGCGGCAATTTTATATTTCTTAATAAGCTGCTCGGCCTTGTTCCCCGCGAAATACACTACGGCGGCTAAGCCAAAATAGCGGATGGCCCGCGCGATCACCGTGGCTAACAGAAAAAGGCCGAGAGAGAATTTGGTGGCACCTGCTGCTAACATGGCCACTTGAAAGGGGATGGGGGCAATACCCAATGTCATCACAAACCAAAACCCTTGGTTTTGCATTTGTTGTTTAACACTGTCGAATTGTTGTTGGCTGAAAAACGTATCAATTACCCACTGGCCGAGTAGGTCGAATAAATAATACCCTAGCGCGTAGCCAAATATCGCACCCACTACACAACCTAAGGTTGCCATTAGCGCTATCAGCCAAAGCTTATCACGGCGGGCTTGCATCAAGGGCACCATAATCGCTTCAAGAGGCACCGGCACAATGGTCGACTCTAAAAAAGACGCAAACGTGATGCCGGTAAGCATGTGTTTGGAGTCTACGAGTTGCTTCGTCTTTTTCTTTACCTTTTTACCCAGTGCCATCTTTTATTTTTACTGCCTTGAAGTTAATGCGGCCCTGATACCCAAAGCCTTTCCATTATTGTTTGTAAATTTTGCCGTCTTTCATCACAAAATACACACTTTCTAATAGCGTTATATCTTCTAGCGGATTACCAACTACGGCTACTAAGTCGGCGAATTTTCCAGCCTCTAATGTACCTAAGGTATCACTAACACCCAGCAATGCTGCGCTATTAACGGTAGCGCTTAAAATCGCGTCTGCTTCAGACATACCCGCTTCTACCATTAAAGAGAATTCTTGAGCATTGTCGCCATGTGCAGAAACTCCGCTGTCAGTTCCAAAAGCAATTTTTACGCCAGCTTTATGCGCCTTTTCAAAGGTATTTTGAATAAGCGGGCCAATCGCCGCGGCTTTTGGGCGCACTAGTTCAGGAAAATAACCGTCAATCTTTGCTTTGTCGGCAACAAATTTACCTGCCAAAATCGTTGGCACATAGTAAGTCCCTTTTTGTTTCATTAGGTCGCGCACTTCGTCGTCCATGTAGGTGCCGTGCTCAATGGAGTCAACGCCAGCGACAATAGCGCGTTTCATGCCTTCTTTACCGTGAGCGTGAACCGCTACCGTCATGCCGTAATCTTTTGCGGTCTGTACAATAGCTTCTAGTTCATCGGTCATAAATTGTGGGTTTTGACCGCTTTTCGCTACGCTCAATACGCCGCCAGTGGCAGTGATTTTAATTAAATCTGCACCGTCTTGATAACGTGAACGAACGGCTTCACGGGCTTCTACTTCGCCGTTAACCACGCCTTGTTTAGGGCCAACGTCGGGGCGCAGTAAGTGAGATAATCCGTTGCTTGGGTCGGCATGTCCGCCTGTGGTGGCTATTGATTTTCCTACCGTGAATATACGCGGGCCTGTGGCATAACCTTTACTGATCGCATTTCTAAGAGAGACAGTTTCATGATAGCCGTCACCTAAATTACGTACTGTGGTAAACCCCGCATCTAGCGTAATTTCAGCATAGTTAGCGGCCTTAAGTGCATAGTCGGCTTCATTTAATGAAAAGCGCTCTAAATAGGTTTGAGGGCCTCCATGCTGTGAAGACAAATGAACATGCATATCCATCAAGCCAGGCATGACAGTGGCATCTTTTAAATCGATAACCGTGTCTGATTTTGAGGGTGTTTTATAACCAGACTCTACCGACGCAATTTTGTTGCCCTCGATAACAATGGTTACTTCGCTTTTAAGCTTGTCCGACGTGCCGGTGAAGGCTTTACCTGCATGCACAAGGGTGGCGGAAACGGCAGGCGCTGAAAGGGCAATTGTGCCCAACGTTGCCAGTCCTAAGGAAATAGCTAATGAAGTCAGTGTCTTTTTCATGATGGTTCTTCTTATGATGTGTGAATAGACGAAGAACCAATGTAGAACACCAGCAAAGCTAACGCAAAACTTTGCGCTACGTTATCGGTGTTATTTTACTTGCTGTGCTATTTAAAACTGCTTGCCATCGCCAGCATAAGCTTCTGCCCGGGCTTTTAACTCGTGACTTTTAATCAAAGGCTTACATCGAAGCTTAATGTTAACGCTTGTCACTACTATTTCGTGGGCACGGCGCCAATAATGAAGGGGATAGAATTCGAGGTAACCACAAATTGCGTTTCATCACCTTCTTGCTGCTCGCTAGCCTGCTCAAGCAGTTGGTAATAAACGTTTTGATGCAAACGCGCCCACAAATTGCGTCTAACTAAAACATAGGGGATGGGCGTTGCGTCAGTATCTTGTAAGTCGACGGGGGGCTTGCGTAAGCTGAGTTGTTCTGCCGCGCTCAGTGTAACGATATCGCCAGTTTGTGTGGTGAGCTCTAAGCAATCGTTATCAAAACGCCACTCGGTAACCAAAAAAGGCACGTCTTCTACGGTAATCCCCACCTTCTCAACTGGGGTAACCAAAAAGTAACTGTCTTCTTCTTTTTTAAGCACAGAGGCAAATAGCTTCACTAAGCTTGCTCGACCTATGGGGCTACCTTCGTAAAACCAACGGCCATCTAGCGCGATGGTTAAATTGATATCACCGCAAAAAGGCGGGTTCCACTTTTCCACCGGCGGAAGGGGGCGCGCCTTGTCAGACGTGCCCTTTAATTGCTGTTGAAATCTAGTTAGATCCATTTTCTTCAAGCAACACTTTAATTTCACGCAGCTTCGCTTTAATACGGCGCATATTGTCTGGGCCTGTACGAAGCAACTGCTTCTGCGGTTCGTTTAGATTCTCTAAACGAGGATCGGTGTACTTATAGGTAACTGAATCGGTATACACTTCAACAGGTACCGGCACTTCAGGTGTATCGAGCAACTGATCGATAGCATCTAATACCACTTCGTTGAAGTTTTTATTCGAATCGCCAATTTCTGCGTATTTGTCTTGAATGTCGCCTTTATAAATATCGTACATGCCCAACAAGGCTTCACTTTCAAACGACTCAAGCATGTTTACATAAGGTGTATAGCGCTTATAGCTTGCGGCATCAATCCATTGCTTACCAGCCTGAGAATAAACACGGAATGTTTGTTCAGGAGGCGTAAGCAACTGGTGATTAGGCGCCATTTCATCATTCGCTAAGTTGGTAACAGAGACCACAAATCGTTGTAATAAACCTTCATTCACAATCATGCGGTTTACGCTGTCGTCAGTGGCGGTAGAAATATCCAGCAGTGATGATTTTATGGCTGGGTCGCTCACATCTAACGGCTCAGGATCTGGCTCTACAGGTTCCGGCATTGGAGGGACTTCGTCTGGCTCTTCAAGCTCTAAAGGTGGCGGAGCAGGCTTAGTTTCAAAAACGTCGGGCACTTCTTCAACAGGCGCTTCCGCATCTGGCTGAATAACTTCAGGCTCGGGGGCGACGGGCTCTTCTTCTTTCGAAGGCCAAAACACGAGAGCCAAGATGACTACAATTATTACCCCGATAATAAGAAAATGGGGACCTAACGTACGCTTTTCTGACGATTCGCTCATAATATCTCCGCTGCAATAACTGATCTAATATTAATACTATCAGAGATAACACCCAATATTTGGATATCACGCAAGAGAATTGTTCTCTGATGAAGGTAATTTCCTTATTTAGAACACTTTTTAACGTAATTGGTTCGCAATTCGATCGCAATTTGTAGCAATTTCTTAGCGATAGCAGCAAGTACTAAGAAGTTCTAGAAAGGGGAACTTTGGTGTCATCATTCAATAAATCCCTTAATTTTGCCGTGAAATGTAAAATAACTTGATTATTTGATACATATTATTAACAATTCAGGTGGGTTTAAAATTCGTAGATATTATGACTGTCATTCTTTTTGCTATTCCTTTATTTGTTCTTCTTATCGCCATTGAAATATTTGTCGATAAGCGGAAAAAAACAGGTCACTATCGTGCAAACGATGCGATTACCAGTATAAGCATGGGCGTGTTATCGAGAATCATGGCCCTTGGGCATCAACTTATACCGCTCACTTTCTATGTATTGGTGTTTAATACTTTTGCGTTTATCGAACTGAGTTATTCACCTTGGGTATGGATAGCTGCATTCATATTGTACGACTTCTTTTATTATTGGAATCACCGTATGGGCCATGAAATGAGTATTTTATGGGCTGCCCATGTGGTGCATCATTCCAGTGAAGACTACAACCTAACTACCGCACTTAGACAAACAAGTGGTGCTATTTTCAGCTGGGTTTTCTACCTACCTTTAGCGCTAATAGGTTTTCCTCCAGAAATGATAATTACCGTTGGCGCACTTAACTTGATATATCAATTCTGGGTTCATACTCAGCATATTGATAAACTAGGCTGGATGGAGAAATGGTTTGTTACCCCCTCGAACCATCGTGTACATCACGCCCAAAACCGAGTTTATATCGATAAGAATTATGGTGGTGTGTTCATCATATGGGATCGTTTATTCAATACCTTTATTCCAGAATTAGAAAGCGACAAACCAATATTCGGTATTCGTGGTGCATTGAAAAGTTTTAATCCTTTGTGGGCGAATGCACAGCTTTATAGTCAATTAGTCAAAGACAGTTTTTATACCTCACGTTGGCAAGATAAACTGCGTGTGTGGTTTGGTCGCACGGGGTGGCGCCCCGATGATGTGGCCGAACGCTTTCCCCATGAAAAAGCGCCGCTGTCCTCGTTCAAAAAATTTAACCCTGCATTGGCTGCCCCTGTTACTTATTACAGTGTTGTGCAGCACGTTATCGTGTTGTCTATCACCGTATACTTATTGCTTTTTATTGAAGCCTTAAGTGGTGCTCACCAATTAATATTGGTGGTGACAATAGTGGCGATGAGTATCCAAAATGGGTTTGTTTTGGCCGGTTCAAAACTGGCATTGGCGCTAGAAGGGCCTCGATTACTGATATTTCCACTGATGTGGTTAGGAAGTGGGATTGTTTTTCCTGCAGCCATATTTAGTGGCGCGTGTTTGATCAGTATGATCATGCTCGTTAGAGCGGTGCGCTCTAGCGTAACACTCAGTAATATGTCTAATAGCGTGTCTTCAGAGGATACCGATACCCCAGTATCAATATCATCGTAATGAACCTGTTTGTCACCAGCAACGTAAAAATCAGCGTAAAAATTATCAAAAAAGTCATCGGTTGATTTACGTGCGCTGAGGGGCGGTTATGCACAAGTTTCTATTTACCCAAATTGAAGGTAAGTCTTTAAGCATCGATTATCTTGAAGTTCAGTCGTATGAGATGAACGTTTATTTGGTGTACCTCACCGTGGGGAACAAAAGTGGCATGGTGTACGATAAGCAAGACCGACCCATGCGTTTTTTCAGTACAGGCCAAATACGAGAAGTATTTTCTCACTGCACCGTACAGCAGGCCGTTATGAAATACGACTCCCCTTATGACGAAATGATTGGTAACCCGCCCAAAAGTGCACAACAAATGGCATTGCCATTTAGCATGCAGTTGCCTTATTAGTCATTGACGGTACTAACGTAATATCAGGGCTCGCAATATCAGAGCTCGCAATATCAGGGCTTTAACCAAGGCTCTGCTGCGGCGCGCATATTAACTTGTGTGTCTAGCCGCTTAGCCAGCATGTACAGCCCTCCTAACTTGCGATGAATAAACAGGGCATCAACTGGCGGTGTATGCCAGAAATCATGCTGCATGGTTAACGCCACGCCTTTGTCGTGCAGTCTTGGCAACAGGTCGCTATTGCCGAAATCGTAGGGGCCGTCTTCTCTAATTGCTTCACACGCTTCCATGCCCAATGCCACTACAAGTTCTTGCTGTGCATCACTGTGTTCTTGGTTTATTAAACCAATCTGCAGGGCTGCGTGTTGCATGTCTTGTTTATTACCGCTGGCAGCACTTTGAAGCAGAGCTTGGTAGCCCAATGCAATATCATCTGGGACTTCTCGCGTAGCCCCGAAGTCTAGTAATACCCATTGCTGAGTATCTTCTTTGTATCGATAGTTGGCTAAGTTCGGGTCGCTTTGAAGTAGCTTAAAGCCAAATATCTCGTTAAAAAATAATTGGAATAGTGACGTCATTAACGTGTTGCGAGTTTCTTGGGGAGCGTTCATTGCAGCATCAAGGGGGCTAGCTTCAATAAAGTCCATTGTCAGCACAGAGTCTGTTGTTAATTGTGGATGAACACTGGGTATTACAAATTGGGAAGCGAATTCAGCATCGTTATGCTGCGTAACTGCGTCTTTATAGCGCGATAGCATGCTGGCTTCGCGGTGATAGTCGGCTTCTTGATGAAGTTGAATTTTTGCTTCTTCTAACAGCGGGCCAATATCTAACGAACTCGGCACCAAACCTGTGAGTTTAATTAGTGTTGCGACGTTATCAACATCGCTACTGATACTTTTACGTACACCAGGATACTGTACCTTTGCGGCCAGCATTTTCCCGTCCATAGTAATCACTTTGTGTACCTGACCGATGGAAGCGGCGGCAACGGGCGCATAGGAAAAATACAGCAAGTCATCATGCCAACTTTCTCCCCATTGAGCCTTTAGCGTGGTATCTAATTGGGCTTTTGGCATAGGGTCGGCATCTTCCCTTAGCCTAGCTAATATAGTAGCGAGTTCTGGCGGTAAAAAGTCGCCCGTATCCATAGAAATAAGCTGACCTAGCTTCATGGCGGCACCACGCATGGTGGCGAGCTGATCGGCAATGTTGGTAATATTTTTTGGTGTCAGTAACAATGCGCTAAGTGCAGGGCGTTCGCCCTTAATCCATTGGCTGGCACCATTAGTAACAACATTACCCGCAATTTTGCCTGCCAAAGCACCTAAGCGCCCTACTCTCCCAATTCGAGAAGAAGGTACTGCTCGCGCTTTTCGTTCATCGGTATTTTTTGCCATGAAGTAACCTTGGAAGCCTTTAATCTTTTATGAAACGCGTGCAGCCCCATTTAATGAAGATCACCCTGTGAGGCTCAATCTGTGAGGTCCAACCTACGGCACTCAGCCTACGAGTACCAAATTATCTTAGTACTTATACGCTAAAGTGTCGTTGGTCGATTACTTCTTAATTTTTTGTATATTGCTTAGTTAAATAGTGCTGCAATAAGGTTTTACGAAACTCTAGCTACGCTAATGGGGATAAAACTACAGATGATCACACAATCAGCTCTCAAATTCCCGGTGCTCAATATGGGCGTTTAGACTATCTGAGCTACCATTTGTAGTATAAGGCCAACTACGCTGCCTATTGCGAACCCTACCCAACCATTCCTTGTCATATAGCGAAATAATGCCGCGCCAAATATGCCACACCATAGCATGGCTGAATATACCGCTATCATGCCCTCACCAGTACCACTGTTAGGTAAAAACATCATCACAATGAAGGTAAGTGCCATGGCGCCGCTAAGTAGCACCCACATAATATTCTTGTTATTGGAAAACGCATTGGTGGTTGTATTATCGCTCATGGAAAGTCCCCATGGTGTGAGTTAAAAGCATGCCCTTACTTGTCCCTTTTTTATAAAAATCGACATTCATTTATTAATATAAACCGATTGTTCTAAAAACTGGGTATTAGGTTAACTTAGGCGAGATTAACGCAAATGGGAATAAGACTTCAGGGGGATATAAAAAAGCACTGCGAAGTGGCAGTGCTTTAAATCAGTAATAGGAAGTTGAATAAAGATTAAGTAACACGTACATAATGCACTTAGTGCATTAATGATGGTCGCTAGCAAATTCCACTTCAAGCAAGGTGACGTTGTCGGTGAAGGTCAGGGTTTTTAAAGGCCCATTCCCTTCTACATTTAACGTATTCACTTGCGTTGGCCACAAGTCACGTAAGGCATCGTGACGAATCATCAAACCATCTAACTCTGGCGGTTGAGCGGTTTCTTGGTACACCCAAAAGTGATTACCATCCAACTCAAAACCGACCAAACCTAAGTCTAATGACTTTTCCTCACCGTTTAACAACGCAAAATGGTTGCTCACGTAATCAGCGAAGGCTTGTTGGGTTTTCTCTTCTTCCATAATATCGGCGTGCTTATCGAACAGCACTTTTACAGCATGCTCGGCATCGTGCAGGTTAAAGCGGTGCATGACTTCAATGTTTTGCGTTCTAGGGTTGAACAACACTGTTGTGATAGCGGCTTTAACTTGGTGCGCGTTAGCCCAAGTACTGAATAAACCGGTACATAAAAAAACAGCCACAAGCAGCGCCGTTAGGCTCTGCTTGTGGTTTTTAGCAGATAACTTAAAAGGCATAACCTTAGTTGTCATCTTCGTCTTCGTCTTCGTCATCGTCGGTCTTTAGCTCGGTTTTTACATCGTTCATTAGATCGCGATACTCGTAAGTGTTACGAGGCTTAGACTTGTACGCTTCAATACGTGAAGGAATAATTTGACGCGGATAGTGGTTGTTTTCAACATCTACGTCAGCCGTTTCCCAATGTGGGTCAACCGTTACGCTTACTAGCTCTTTGCCCTTTTCAGTGACAATAAGCTTGCTTACCGCTTTCGGTGTACGGCGCCAAATTTCAGCAGGAATACGCATTTCTTCAGTTGTGCCGTCTTCAAATGCTAGCTCAAGAATAATCGGCATAACTAAGCCGCCCTTGTTGCTAAAGTCGAGTACATAGTAGTTTTTGTCTTCACGAACTGCACGTTCAAACGCTTTACGTTCCCAAGGCTCAAGTTTCTTCAAGAAACTACGGTACTTGTTGCGCTCTTTGTTAGTTACCGTGTAACGGTCGTTTTCGTCATAGAAATCTTTGATATCTTCGAAACGGTCTACCCAAAGTTCTTTCCCTTCTTCTTTGTTGCGAATATCGGTAAGTGATTTAGGTTTATCAAGTTCGGCTTCACGCTCACGGGCGAAATCAATATCAGGATCTTCAGTGTTCAAACGAAGCTTGTAAACGCTATCTAGGCTGATATCAACGTGATCGGTAGTGTAAAACCAACCGCGCCAGAACCAATCTAAATCAACACCAGAAGCTTCTTCCATAGTACGGAAAAAATCAGAAGGTGTAGGGCGCTTGAACATCCAACGTTGTGCATACTCTTTAAAGGCGAAATCGAACAAATCACGGCCAAGAATAGTTTCACGTAATATGTTTAGAGCAACGGCTGGCTTGGTGTAAGCGTTGGGGCCTAACCTAAGTACTGAATCAGACTGGGTCATAATTGGCACTTGGGTTTCAGACTTCATGTAGCTAACAATATCACGCGGCTCAACGCCCCACGGAATAGTTGGATCCCATTCGCGTCCTGCAACACCGTCTAGAAAACTGTTTAAGCCTTCATCCATCCATGTCCACTGGCGCTCATCAGAGTTAACCGTCATTGGGAAGTAGATGTGACCCACTTCATGAATAACTACGCCAATCAAAAAGCGTTTTTCAGCCAAAGAATAAGTACGAGAGCCATCGTCGCGAAGCTCGGTACGTGGACCGTTGAAGGTAATCATTGGGTATTCCATGCCGCCAACAGGTCCATTTACTGACTGGGCAACAGGGTACGGATAATCAAAGCTAAAGCGGCTATAAACATCCATAGTATGGATGATAGATTCAGTAGAGTACTTTTCCCAAAGCTCGCCACCTTCTTTCGGGTAGAAAGACATCGCCATGACTAATGGCTGAGTGTCGCCACCTTGGTGGTAGCCACGCGCATCCCACATAAATTTACGTGACGAAGCCCATGCGAAATCACGCACGTTGTCGGCTTTAAAACGCCATGTTTTTTGTTTGTTGGTGCCAGCTTTTTCGTTCTCTAGCGCTTCTTCAGCAGTAACCACGAATACAATACGGTCAGCATCTTCCGCTTCTTTCAAACGTTTACGCTGCGTGCTAGTTAGCACGTCGTCTGCGTTTTGCAATTCACCGGTAGAAGAAACGATATGATCGGCTGGAACCGTAATATCAACTTCGTAGTTACCGAATTCTAACGTGAACTCACCACGGCCAATAAACTCTTTGTTTGTCCATGCTTCGTAATCGGTATAAGCCGCTAGACGAGGGAACCATTGGGCGAGTAAGAAAATATCGTTACCGCCTTCACGTTCGTCATCTGGGAAGTGTTCGTAACCCGCACGAGCAGAAACGGCATCTTCTTCAACAATATTGAACGCAAAATCGATATCGAAAGTAACGTTGTTTTTAGGTTGAAGAGGTTGCGCTAAATCTACACGCATTAGCGTACCAACAATAACGTGGTGTAAATCGTTACCTGCGCTGTCTTGCACCCGTGAAATGGTGTAACCCAATTCGTTATCGTCAACAAACTGTTGGCGGCGAAGTGCGGCCATGCTCAGTTGTGCAGGTTTACTGCCACTGGCTGTTTTTGTAGCAGGTCCACGATTGCCAATGCCACCAAAAGTGGTGGTAAGGGCAGACATAGAATCGTCGCGGAATTTATTCTGATCCAATTGGATCCATAAATACTTCAACGTATCTGGTGCATTGTTGTGATAGGTAATGGTTTCACTGGCTTCAATACGGCGCGTATCTTCAATCAGCTTAACGTCAATTTTGTAGTCTACTTGTTGTTGCCAGTATTGATGACCTGGCTCACCCGCTGCATTTCGATATACATTGGGGGTAGGAAGAGATTCGTCTAGCTGACGGAACTTATCTTCAAAATCGCCTATAGTTTGATTTATTGCTGCGTTGGCGAATGGAAGGTAAATCAGCATAGACAGCACTGGCGCAAGCCAGAAAAGATGTCGTTGGTGCTTATTCATGGAGTTTCCCAGTTATTTTTATAATAAAATAAGCGAACTAGTATATAAGCCCTTTTGCTTTTATCCCAGTTTTTGGGCGTAAACTCACCCTATTTTAACGCAAAAAACTGTAACATAACGTTTGTTTAAAAAGCGAAGTGTCGTATTCTTAACCCCCTGTTTTCTTGCATCATCTTCTTATGAACCGTCTCAATTGGCAGCGTGCCGTAATTAAAGTAGGTAGCGCCCTTATTGCGCCAAATGGCGATGAGTGTAGCGCCCGATTTTTGTTAGCACTGGCGCGCTTTATCACGATAAGCCGTGAATCTGGCAAAGAAATTATTTTGGTTTCCTCGGGCAGCGTGGCAGCAGGGCGAAGCAAAGTGAAGATTCGTCACAATGCGTCTATTGCTGAAAAGCAAGCCATGGCTGCCATTGGTCAAACCCAAATGATGGCAAATTGGCAACGCTTTTTCGATTTTCCTTGTGCGCAGGTTTTACTTACTGCCGACGATCTTCGCGACCGCACTCGCTATGTAAATATCAAAAACACCCTTAGAGAGCTGCTAAACCATAATGCGCTTCCCATTGTTAATGAGAACGATACCGTCGCTGTAAACGAGCTGAAAGTAGGTGATAACGATAACCTTGGTGCATATACCGCGCTAGTCGCTCAAGCCGATACGCTGATTATTTGCTCAGATATTGACGGCTTGTACACGGCCGACCCTCGTAAAGATCCAGACGCCACGTTAATCAGTGAAGTACACAATATTGACGAGTCGATTTATAAGTTGGCGGGCGGTGCTGGCACCTCAGTAGGTACTGGCGGTATGCGAACGAAAATTGAAGCGGCTGATAAGTGCACCAGTAGCGGTATTCAAACCATTATTGTGAACGGTAGAAAAGGGGCGTCTTTCGATGCCATGCTAAACGGCTCTATTCCTGGTACCTTATTTCACGCCAGTAATTCCCCTAAAAAAGCACGACGTCTGTGGTTAACGCATACGCTTAAAACGTGTGGCCGTATTCATGTCGATGAAGGTGCGAAAGCTGCTTTGGTTGACCGCGGGGCGTCACTGTTACCTTCAGGGATAACGAGCATAGAAGGTAATTTTAACCAAGGGGAAGCGGTAGAGATTTGCTTTGAAAAACAAGTTATTGCAAAGGGCTTAGCCCTTTATAACGCCCGAGACTTAATGCTTATAAAAGGGAAAAATTCGCAGCATATTGCGGATGTGTTAGGTTATGAAACGACCGACGTAGTTGTACATCGCGACGACTTGGTATTGCTTTAGTTTCCACATTTTTAACTTTTGGGATAACGCCACGCATGACAGACATTACACCATCGCTCAACGATTACCCTTATCACCTTGAAATTGCCACTCGCTGGCAAGACAACGACGTTTATGGCCACATTAACAATGTGATGTATTACAGCTTTTTTGATACCGCCGTAAATCGCTTTTTAATTGACGAGGGCGGCCTTAATATTCAAGAAAGCAGCGCGGTGGCTTATGTAGTCAGTAGCCAGTGCCAATATATTACGCCAGCCGCTTATCCAGAAACGATTTATGTTGGGTTAAGGGTGATAAAGTTAGGTAGAAGTTCAGTGACATACGGTTTGTCGGTTTATGCTGGTGAGGCTAAACGCCGCGTGGCGCACGGTCAGTTTGTACATGTATTTGTTGATAGACTGTCTGACAAAGCGGTGCCTATACCTGTTAATATAAAAACTGCCCTTGAGTCTATTTGCGAGTCTATCGGCGAGGCAGACAATCAAGGAAATGCCGGTGACCAATAGTCAAGCGGCCCAAGCAGGCACTAAAAGCACGAAAAACCTTACTCAGAACAAGCTAACAGGGGTTTTTCTCGATGCTGAAACGTTTAGTGCAGATTTACTGAACTCTGACTCAATAGATACGTCATTGCTTAATAACGTAAATGTTGAGCTAACTTGCTATGACAACACCCTTCCAGAAGAGGTCGTTGCCAGAATAGCGAAAGCCGATATCGTACTTACCAACAAGGTAGTATTAGATAGCGAGGCGCTACAACACGCCAAGTCGCTAAAGTATGTGGGTGTAATGGCCACAGGTACTAACAATGTAGATACTAATTACTGCCAAACGCACAATATTACCGTGCAAAATGTGGAAGGTTATGGCACCGACAGTGTGGCCCAGCATACTTTAATGTTGCTGCTTAATTTGGCCACAGCGTTTCCTCAGTACCATAACGATGTAAACCAAGGTAAATGGGCAACATCGCCGCACTTTTGCTTAACCGAGCACCCCATTGTGGAGCTTGCTGGAAAGCATGCGGTCATAGTAGGTCATGGAGAGTTGGGAAAGCGAGTTGAAGCGCTATTTATCGCAATGGGTATGAAGGTGAGTATTGCAGCGCGGCCAGGGGGGCTTTCTACAGAAGAGCTTTATGATAATAAACAAGACACTCGACCTTCATTAGAATCATTATTACCTAGCGCCGATGTGGTTAGCCTGCATTGCCCACTAACAGACGATAATTATCACCTTTTTAACGAAACCCGGTTGTCGTTGATGCAACCTACCAGTTTTCTTATTAATACCGCCAGAGGTGGGCTAATTGATGAAGACGCACTGGTGTCTGCGCTACAATGCGGGAAAATAGGCGGCGCGGCGGTTGATGTTATATCCCAAGAGCCTCCCCCAGCCGATCATCCATTGCTAACCGGTACTATCCCCAATCTTATTGTTACCCCCCATACGGCGTGGATGGCGAATGAGTCTCGTCAGCGGCTGTTTAACATGGCTATAAACCATCTAATTCAGTTTATAGATGCTCACCCATGAGCAATGGCGTGCTGTTTGCCATTTGTACACTCATTTGGGGTTCAACCTGGATAGCCATTACGTATCAGATAGGGCATACCGCTGAAACCCTGGCCGTAGCATGGCGCTATACGTTAGCTGCACTGTGTTTAGGGCTATTTTGTATGGTGCGCGGCTTGCCGTTTAAGTTACCGCTACACATTCACATTAAAATGGCCGGAGTAGGCTTCTTCCTATATTGCCTCAACTATACCCTGCTATATATGGCGCAGGCGCATATTATCAGCGCGTTACTCGCCCTTATGAGTTCCAGCATTATTTACTTTAATGTGGTTCTTCGACGATGGTGGTTAAAGCAGCCTATTAGATTGGAAGTGGTGGTGGGCGCTACGTTTGGGCTTGCGGGTATTATTTGCTTGTTTGTGCCCGAGTTTTCAAAAGTATCGATGGACGCTGCGTTAGCGGCGGGCCTTTCTATTGCATTTGTTTCTTTTTTTAGTGCATCAATTGGTAACGTGATATCAGAGCGGATCCTCACCTCGGGCACACCGGTTATTCAAATGAATTTTTACGCCATGAGCTATGCCATGGTGATGCTCTATGTTACCGCGTGGTTCACAAACGACACCTTGGTCATTCCTACTGCCCCTGAGTTCTATATTTCGTTGCTTTATTTGGCTATTTTCGGTTCGGTGCTGGCGTTTGGCTCTTACATGAAGCTACTAAAGCAAATAGGCGCAGACAAAGCCGCTTATGTGGTACTGGTTTACCCCATTGTGGCGCTTGTTATCTCCACTTTTTTTGAAGGTTATACGTGGAGCTGGCTGTCTGTACTTGGCGTAGTAGTGGTGCTGGTGGGCAACGCCATAGCTATGGGTAAAGTGCCCATTTTTATGCGTCGACCACCCCTAAGTAGCTAAGTATGAAGTAGCTAGCGTTTACTTTAGCGCATTAATTTTTTGATTAAGCTCGTATGCGGGCTCGGTCACTATAGCTTCAAGTGTTTCTACCCGTTCAATCAAGGCCTCAATTTGCTTATCTTTTTTTGCAATAAGCTGTTGTTGCTGTGTCGCTTTGCTAGCAATGAAAGGATTGCTACAGGTGCCGTTCATCCAGTCGTTGAGGCGCCATTGAAACTTGGCATCTAAGTAACTTGCGGCAAGGGCAATAGTGGCAATAAAACCAATAAGTAAAAAAATGCTTAGCGTAGACATAGTGTGCTCCGAGGTAAAGGTGTCGTAACCGATGAAGGTGTTTTCATCACCCTCTTCACCATTACTAGTCTTTGGCTTTCGAAAAAAATTACAGATAGATGTAATTTTTTTCGAAAGCCAAAGACTACACAAAATAAGCACGAATGATTTCTATCATCACATGCATGTAAGAAAAGTAAATGAGTGGCTTTTACCGTCATAGTTGGCAATGCAGCGCAGTTAATAATAAGAAATACTGAGGACGAGAGATTGGGGCAAGGATTTGAAGATGTGTTTGCGCAGTACGGCAGTCTATTAAGCCGTGTCGCAAACAGTTACGAGGCTAACCATGCGCTACAGCAAGAGTTGCTACAAGAAATAGCCATAGCTGTGTGGCAGGGGCTTACTCGTTTCAAAGGCGATAGCAGTGTAAAAACTTATATTTTAAAAATAGCCCATAACCGCGCCGTTACTCACGTGGCCAATCAGGTGAAGCGCATCGATACCGATGAATACAATGATGACGTTGTTGTTGAGCAATCGTCGCAAATTTCCCCTGAAACGGCCACCAGCCAGCAACAATCGCTATCGCGATTACTCGTTAAAGTACGCGCTCTCGCGGTACAGCCACGCCAAGTACTTACCCTTTCTTTAGAAGGCTTATCTTACGATGAGATTGCGGATATTTGCGGCCTCACTAAATCTCATGTAGGGGTTATTTTAAAGCGTGCTAAAGCAAGTGTATTGGAAGGAAACTCTGATGAATGATAATAACAAAAGCACTGATAATAGCCGTGACAACGACCTCAGCGCGCTATGGCAAGCCCAACCCGTCTCGAATGTAGATGTGGATGAGGTAAAAAAAACCTTTAAAAGCCAAACAAGAAAGCAGCGTCTTTACATAATGGTAGATTGTCTCTCACTTATCCCGATGGCATGGATGTTTATAGATTACTGGAATGAATTTCCTCCATTGGTTCGCATACTCAATATTGGCCTCATTGTTTTCATTTTACCATTGCTAGGCTATCAGCTTTGGCTTAGAAGAGTAGCTGCGTTTGGCAGTAATGCGCAAACTAGCAATCATGTACAACAATTGAAAAAGCAGTTTAAAAACAATGCGCGTATTGCTTTTATCAACAAACACTCTGCATGGTTAGCCGTACTTATTGTTATTGCGTTTAATACCATCTTCACCTTGGCTAAGGCGGCTGAAGAAAGGGAGTATGGGGTAGTGCTATTGGTAACGGCAGTCACCGCCGGCATAATGGCGGTGTGGTATGTTTGGGCCCATCGTAGACAAAAGCAATTTGAAAAAAAATTAACGGCATTAAATGATATGAGTGATGGTGACTAGCCTTTCGTGAAAGCTTATTGAATGGATGCCAACCAACAAAGTCCATTAATAACGATAGCCATTTTCTTATTCAGTTAAGGCGTGGCGCACGCTATTGATGAGTAATACTGGGCTGAGCCTGCCGCCCTCGTCAATATTAGTTACCTAATGTATCGCTATTCGCGGCTTTTGGGGTGGCAGCTTCGCCGTTAATGGCATCGCTGCTTGCATCGTTTGCATTGTTTGCGTTCCCGTCCCCTTCACCTTCATCATCATCTTTTTCTTCACCTAAGAAGAATTCATAGTATAAATCTAAGGCGAATTCAGACTGATCTTCAATGGTGGTTTGTACTGCTTCTAAAAATAAACGAGGTAATAAGCGGTATCGCAAGGCTAAATCGGGTGGGTCTTGCCTACGACGCAATGTGCTGCTGGAATCATTATTACTCAATCCCACATCCACATTATATTCAGCCGTTAATCTGTCATTAATCTGGCCGGTTACCGACAGTTTGTTCTCGTTAGTACTTAAGCTGAAATCATCAATACCCAAGGCATTGCCTACTTGACCGGTTAGGGTTTTAGTATTTGAAAGCCCAAAACCTACCAGTAATGCAGCGTAGTTAGGATCTTCGCTTTCAGCGTCAGGCCCCGATCCTGTAAGTAGGTACGAAAGTACGTTTTGCTGATCCATGGCGGGTTCAGAGAATAAATTAATGCTGGGAGAATCGGCTGCCCCGTCTATCCTAATACCGGCAATTACATCATCGTCAGTTTTATCTGGGTCGCGAATGGCTTCAATCAGCAGCATAGGTTGATCGATAGGACCATTAAACTGCACTTCACCCGTTTGAATAACAAGCTGCTGCCCATAGGCGCTATAACGGCCGTTAAGTATTTGCAAATCACCAAAGCCCACCAAGGCGGGTTGGTTATTCACTTTTACACCACCGTGTAAGCTCGCGGTTAAACCAAATGCTTCAAGCTTAACCTCACCGGTTTTAGCCTTGTCGATATTGACCATCACAGACGCATGTACAATATCAAGGGGCTCTTCTTTTGGGGGTTCGCCGCGAAGGTGAACATCTTTAGACGGTGACACCGCGCTTTCAGGTAATGATTCAACTTCAATACGCGCCCACGGTATATTTACACTGCCTGTTACATCAACCTTGTCGGCAGTTGCCGCTACTTTCAAATCTGGCGATATCCGTAAACGCATGTTTGGTTGGCGCACCTCAAATTTGTCACCTTTCAAATTAATGTTCGCGCTTGGTACATCAGACCAATCTAGATCGCCGTTTAGCGCCCCTTTACCACCGCCCAGCAAAAATGTGCCGTCGAAGTTGGCTTGTTGGCCGTTTAACGTAATTGATTGGCTCCAGTTTTCTAATGATACCGGTGTGTCCTGAATATCAATGGCGCCGTTTTCTATTTGTAGTTTTCCGGATAGTTCGGGCGAATCTACAAACCCCGCCAAGGTGATATTTCCATTCATAACACCCGTAAGTGTACGAATGGCAGGAGACAGTGGTTTAAGCGGTGCTACGTCTATATTAACAACCTCAAGATTACCGCTTATAGGTTTGCGGGTTTCAAAGGGAGACGTATTTACATTTAGGGTCGCATTGCCTAAGTCTTCACTGGCAATAAGCGACTGAGACTTAAGTTCTCCTTGCTTAAAAGTACCGGTTGTTTCCACAGAATTAATCGTTATTGCTAGTGGTCGCTCTTTTCCTAACTGCCACGTGGCAGGCGATAAAGAGGCCGTAAAAGTGGCATCGATAGGGTCGGCTTGAGAATATTGCCCTTGGCTTTTCACCGACAAGGTTGCCGGTGCGGCTGCCGCAACCATATCCGGCGCAAGTTCGTGGGCCCATAACCCTACAGGTAATGCTTTGGCCCATACATTCCATTTCGCTTTATTCTCTTGGTAGTTCAAGCTGGTGATGCAAAGCTCACCTTCTTCTCTTGAATGCCAGCAGTGTTCGCCCACGCTTGCGCTAAAGGGGGCGGTGCCAAGATTTAGAGTAAAAGGAGAAGAAAGCGCCCATTGCATGTTTGCCAGCTTCAGTTTGCTTTGCTCTACCTGGCCTGACCAAGTGTTGTCTTGCCATTTTCCCGCAACGCTTAGGGCAACACTATGCTCCGGTAAGGTTACATCTAGGTCGGCCTTATGGTTTGTGTATGAGCCGTCAATGACAAGCTTGCCGTTGAATTCGCCTTGTTGAGCTGCCGCATTTGAAAGTGAAGGCGACACCGCAAGATTTGAAAAATTAATTGCGCCTTTGGCAACGGGGTTAATCCACGGGCCTGTAGCTTTTATATTGCCAGATATCGCCCCAGCTACTTCAGGGTAAAGGTCGGCAATGGCAGCTACATCAAGGCCGATATCAGCATTAACGTAACGTTTATTAAGTAGTTGCCCTACCACATTAATTTTATTTTCGGCTTGTTCAACGGCCAAAGAGGCAACCAATAAATCGCTTGGACCTGAGTACACAAAAGATCCTGCCACCGAGAAGGGTTTGTTTTGTAAGATGCCTTTAAGATCTAATTCCCGAATACTGACTTGGGGGCCTTTTTCTGTGTACTGCATCACACTGGTAAAACCGCCCTCTAATTGCTCTGGCGCGTACTTGGAAAACTGAACCCCTGAGACATTGGTAAAGGTGGTGTTTCCTTCCCAAGAAATAGCCTCATCTAAATACAAGGTGCCGGTATTACTAATACTGCCTTCCAATGCTTCAATTTTGGCTTCGTTCACGTAGATATTGTGTTCTTTTAGCACCACATTTAGCGCCACAGGCACCTTGCCGATATCAGGTATGGTAGCTGCTGCGCTGCCATCTAATAGGTAGTCGCCCATGGTGCCATTAAGGGTTAGCGCGCCATCGTGCAAGGTGCCGGATTCCATAGTGGGTAGGGGTTGTTCTTTCCATGTTGCGCTAAATGAAATGGGCAGGTTGTCGCTAAGTACATCGGCTGACAAATTCACTTTTGCATTCATCGCCCCTTCAGTTTTAAGGTCAGCTTCAAGCGCTGCTAATGACCCTGATGCTTGAAAGTCTACTTGCTGCTGGTTGTCGCTTATCATACCGCTACCGTTCAGTGAAACAGA
Organism: Alteromonas naphthalenivorans; assembly: GCF_000213655.1. Lineage (NCBI taxonomy): Bacteria > Pseudomonadati > Pseudomonadota > Gammaproteobacteria > Alteromonadales > Alteromonadaceae > Alteromonas > Alteromonas naphthalenivorans. The sequence continues at coordinate 4,887,395 of NC_015554.1, read as the reverse complement.
CAACGGATAGGCACCATCTAGGGTGATGGCAATGTCGCCATTGAGTGTTCCTTGAGGGTGTTCCACATTCAAATTGGCCAAGGACACACTGGCATTCGCAAATTCAAAATCCTCAAAGGCAAATACCGATAAGGTTTGGGCTGAATCGCCTTGATTTAATGTGCCATTGGTCAATGAAAACTCATCAATACTTATTGGAATAGGCGATGAGATCGTCGGCAGTTCTGGGGCGGTGTACGATAGCGAATAGGACTTTGGCAGTGATTTGTTCGTGGCACTATTGTCAGTGTTACTTTCAGAAGCAGCATCATCCTTGTTCGCGTTAGTCGAAGAGGCTGTAGCTTGAGTGGACGCTTCTGTTTGGTGGAGTGTTACGGCCAAATCTTCAAGTGATAACGACGATATCGCCAGCGTCTCGTTACCTAAGAAATCATCTAAGTTTAACTTCCCTAGTTCAACCGTCTGCGCCAGCATTTTTAGTGTAAAGCGCTCAACCTTGGCTTGGTTGACCTCTACAGGTAAAGGCAGCGTAAAACTTCCCGTTTCTTCGGTTGATTCAGTTTCAGGCGCAGCGCTTAACTGCTCAACAACAATATCGTTGGCGTTAACTTCATTTACGCAGACTCTAGGTTCAAAAATACAGCGCCACGTGACATCAAGGTACGCATAATCTGTGTTTACCCGCCACTGCGCATTTTCCCACTCAACGTTTGTAATAGTTAGGTTGTCAGCTAGGCCGCCCTCAATGCTTTCAATACTTAGCCCACTCACTAGGTTATTGGCAACAAGGCGAATGGTTGGCCCACCTAATGGGCTAATTAATAAACCGTAAACAAACACCACGATAAGCACAGGTGTTAGTAAAATAGTTGAAATCGTGCGCTTTCTCATAGCTCAGGCCCCAGCAGAAGGTGCAGCTGCCATGTTTTTTCATCTGGTGCAAAGCCGCGAGCCACGTAAACGCGAACTGGGCCTATGGGAGACAGCCAGTGAAAACCGGATCCCACGCTGTAAGTTAATGTGGTATCTAAATCATTAGTTGCCGTACCCGCATCAGTAAAGGCCGCAATACGCCAATTTGGCACAATGCGATAGGCATATTCCACGCTAGCAGTGGCTAAGTATTTTCCACCAATAGCATCATTTACTGTTTCACCCGTTTCAGGGTCGATAACGTCTTCAGTGGGAGATATTTCTCGGTAGTCAAAGCCGCGAATGCTTTGGTCACCACCGGCATAAAACCGTAGTGATGTCGGAACTTGCGAAAAGTCATTGGTTTTAATTGCACCAAGTTCGCCGCGAATAGAAAACCGATGTACGTCGGAAAAGGTACGAATGACCATGCCTTCCATTACAGATTTTACGATATTGATGTCAGAGCCAAGATTATCTCGCCCTACTTGGGTCAAAAACTGAAAATAATTGCCGTTGTTAATATTAAGGTCGTTATCTTTGGTGATATAGGTAATAGAGTAGCCCGGCAGTATCAGTGAGGTTGTGGTGTCGTCAGTGTCACCTTGATCGTAGGTTTCTCGTAAATAGGTAATAGAGCCATCGTGTTGCCAAGGCGAATGCTCTTCTTGAAAATATCGGTGAGCCGCAAGTGATAAAGTTTCACTTTCAATCGAGGTATTGCTGTATTCAATAAATTGATAGCCGGCTTCAAAGCTAACGTAATCTTTAGTGATGTTCTGCATCGGAATGCGATAGTCTGCCGTAACCGATTGCTCAGGTTGAGAGATAAAAATATCGGAGGAAATCGAATGACCGCGATCATTTACCCATGGGCGCTCCCAGCCTAAAGTGACTCTAGGGCCGGTATCGGTAGCAGCACCAATAGAGACATCAAACGCATCTCGGGGGCGATGTGATAGCGAAACTTCAATAGGGACATTTAGTCCCTCAGCGTCACTTACTACAGGCCGTGCAATAACACGGTTGAAATACCCTGATTGATTTAACGAACGGTTGAAGTCAGACAATTTTGCTGAAGAATAAGGCTCACCTTCTTCAAACGGAGTTAGTCGTTTAATAATCGCTTTTGCTTTGTCTTCCCCAATAAATTTCAATTTACCAAAGTTATAACGAGAGCCACTTTGGGCTATGAGCAGAATATTAGCTTCTTTTTCTTCTCTAACTAAATCTAACCGCGTGGCCTGCCAATAGAAATCAAAGTAACCATGAGATAGGGCATAATTGAACATCGATGACTTAAACGACTCGTAAACGGGCTGATCAAGTACATCTCCTTCTTTAAGTGAAAACGCATTAAAACGGCTTCTAAAGTCGCTATCTTCTCGGCCTACACCAATAATTTCTCGAGTGACCTTTGATACAAGAAGAGGGTCGCTAAGTGAAACGGTTACAACGACCTCATCGTCCTTAGTGACTTCTACCGTTGCATTGCTATTGTAATAGCCAAAGGGCTGCACAGCGGTGGCTACTGTAGCGATAACTTCATCTTGCCAGAATGGGTCATTCAATAGCTCAGTTTCTACATCTAAATTGTTCAAGTGCAGGCGAATATTATCTTTAAGCTTGTCTTGCTTTACCCCATTGATTTTATAGGTAACTGCATGAGCAGAGGCGATAAAAATTACCAATAGGCACAGCGATAAAAATCGAAGAGCGTACCCTTGGTTGCGCCGGGCTTTAATACCCGTTAGCAGCGTTTTTAAAGAAGATATAAAGCACAGTGGCATTGAAAAATGCGATTCCTTGTAGCAAAAAAAAGAGACGGCGCGGTTTCAGCCTTTACGAAAAAGGGGGCGCTAATATGATACGAGATAAGCAACACAGCATCGACAATGCCGATAATACCATACCCCTTTGTATACTGTGTATTGAGTAAAAAAGCACAACTAAAGTACAGGTTAATGTTAAGCACTTTTTAGTGTAGTGTTTTGTCTGAATGTAACCAATTATTACAATTGAACTTTCTTTTTAAATTATAAAATGTTGTATAGTGGTCTTCGAGCTAATCACAGGATGAATAGTTCGATAAGGGTTTATTAATAAGCAAAGGAAAATATATGCGCTGTCGTTTGTTCTCGTGTATTCACTCAGTTACCTCTTTAGTGGTTCTATTTTTATTCAGCTTAGTCAGCGCTTGTGCACTAAGTGACGAAAATACCGCCGAGCCAGCAGAAACTGTTTCACCGCCTCTTCCTTACACCGTATTTAGTGCCCTACCCGCTTACCGAACTCCTGCGCTGTCGCCCAAAGGCGATAAAATTGCGTTTGTGAAAAACGTTAATGAACCTGACGAACTATCGGTGTTAGCAACCTTTGACCTTACTACAGGTAAAATTCACTATCTTCTTCATTCCGATAATGAAAAAGTTAAGATTAATTGGTACCGGTGGGTTAACGATGAGCGAATAGTTGTTAGTGCTCGTTATGAAAGTCGTCGCGGTAACACACGGGTTTATGATACTCGTCTACTCGCTATGAACTTCGATGCGCAAGGCGAAAAACCTAAACACCTTTTAGATTGGCGAAGACTGAAACGAAGAGCGGCAGACCCTAATCGTGTCCCCCAATTTCAAGACAATGTGATTGATTGGCTACCTGATGACCCTGAACACATCTTAATGGCCATCGATGTAGAAGTTTTCGCCCTTCCCTCTGTATTTAAAGTGAATGTCTATACTGGCAGCACTACAAGATTGGAGCGTGGGAAGCGCAGTATCAGAGACTGGGTAGTTGATCGACAGCATAATGTTCGCGTTGGCATCACGCTAGATTATGACAGCGGTGAGCGCCACGTATTACTTAAAGAAGATGATAGTTGGCGTACCCTGTTTAGTTACAATGCCATGAGTGAAAAAGGTGAAATGCCTCTCGGGTTTGGTCTTGATCCCAACATTCTTTATTATCGCGGTTACAAGGGAGACTACAAAGCCTTGTTTACGCTTAACCTTGAGACCAATGAGCATACAGAAATTTTCTCAGATGAAGGTTATGACGTAGATGGTAGTCTAATCTACTCTCCTGTTACCAACGATGCTATTGGTATTCGTCACCTTGGAAGACATTACTGGGATGAGCGCTACGTGGCGCTTCAGAATGGGCTAGATCAGGCGTTAGCCGACTACAGCAATACGTTAGTTAGTTTCAGTCGTGATGAAAACAACTATATTGTTTACTCCGAGTCAGACACTATGCCAGGTGCTTACTTTATTGGTAACCGCGAGAAAGGTTCTCTGGACTATTTGTTTCAGCAATACCCTAAAATTGAAGAGGGCATGTTAACCGAGCATAACCTCATAACTTACACTGCTCGTGATGATATGGAAATTGAAGCCTACTTAACCTTACCTAAAGGTGATGGGCCGTTTCCCACGATTATTCATCCACACGGTGGGCCAGGTGCGCGAGATTTTAGTGGTTTCGATTACTGGACATCGTACTTTACCAATAAGGGCTACGCGGTACTTCGCCCTAACTTTAGAGGTTCTCAGGGTTACGGCTTCGACTTTGCGCAAAGCCAGATGAAAAGCTGGGGATTGTCGATGCAAGATGACATTACCGATGCAGCAAACTGGATGGTTGAGCAAGGCTATGCCACTAAAGACAATATGTGTATTGTTGGCGCGAGCTATGGTGGCTATGCTGCGTTAATGGCAGCGGTGAAAACCCCTGAATTGTTTCAATGTGCAGTCAGCTTTGCCGGTGTGAGTTCGTTAAAGCATATCGTTATACACGCCAGACGGTTTGTAAATTCAGACTTGGTGAAAGACCAAATTGGTGATGACTTTGACGACTTGGAATCGCGGTCTCCTTATTACAATGCAGAAGGGATAAAAACGCCTATTTTATTGGTTCATGGCGAAGAAGATCGCATCGTTAGACCACTGCAAAGCCGTTACATGGCTGACGAACTAGAAGATTTAGATAAAACATTTAAATATGTCGAACTAGAATCGGGCGACCATTACTTGTCTATACAGGGTAATCGTCATCGCTTCTTTGCTGAAATGGATGCATTCTTAGATAAGTATTTGAAAAAAGAATAAACCTTTTTTCACACTGTACGCTTAAAAAAGCCAGAGCCGCCAAGTTCCACGACCAAATAGCGTGAAACTGGCGGCTTTTTGTTCATCTTTACGTTACACTTCTGCCCATTCAGCGTGCAATTATGATGCACTAACGTGGCAATCATCACCCTGAGCAACACAACTTATACCCCCTTCTTCGTTAAATAGAGAAATTATGTCCCATTCAAGCGAGACCGCGCCTAATGCTGGCCAGCCTCAAGGAAAGCCCCCTTTAGGGTTAATTGAATTTGTAGCACTGATGGCTACCATGACATCGCTGGTGGCGTTAAGCATTGACGCTATGCTGCCTGCACTACTGCAAATAGGTGAGACGCTAAACGTAGACGAGCCGCACCATACCCATCTTATTGTGACTGTTTTCTTTATGGGAATGGCCTTTGGGCAGATGTTCTTCGGTCCATTTGCAGATAGTCGTGGTAGAAGGCTTACCATTTTGATCGGGCTGTTTATTTTTGCGATTGGCACTTTTGTGTGTATGTCGGCCACTAATTTAGAGACCATGCTGGTGGGTCGTGTGATACAAGCCTTTGGTGTCTCAGGACCGCGTATTGCCGCTATGGCGATTATTCGCGATTTGTACGTGGGTGATGCAATGGCACGGGTGATGTCATTTATTATGATGGTGTTCATCCTTGTGCCTATGATAGCGCCTATGGTGGGCCAAGCAGTAATGGCTTTTTTTGGGTGGTTTCATATATTCACCCTATTTTTGATAGTGGCAACCTTAGCGGGTACATGGTTTTTCAGTCGTCAAGGCGAGACTTTGCCGCGGCATAAACGCAGGCCGTTTTCGTTTAAGCAGTTTTACTTGTCATCAAAATTTATCCTTACTCATGCAACGGTAATGGGTTACACCTTCGCAATGGCGGGTATTTTTGGTTCGTTTCTGGCGTATTTGAGTGCCTCACAAACCATTTTTCAGGTGTATTACGGTGTGGGCGATATGTTTCCTTATATATTCGCAGTGCTGGCATTTTCGATTGGTTTAGCATCTTATTTCAACGGCACCATGGTAATGAAATTCGGCATGCGACGCTTGTGTCGCTTTGCCCTTAAAGGGGTTAACGGGTTTGCTGTTGTCTATCTTGGGTTATTACTCGCTTATGACGGGTTACCGCCACTTGTGCTTACCGTTGTTACCATGTTCGTTGGTTTCTTTTTTGTGGGTATTTTATTCGGTAACTTAAACGCACTTGCTATGCAGCCATTAGGGGATATGGCAGGGCTTGGTGCTGCTATAATCGGTTCTCTCTCAAGCCTGTTTTCTGTGCCCATTGCGCTGTTCGTAGATAGCTTTTTAGACGGTAATCTATACCCCATAGGCATTGGCTTTTTTGTCTTCTTCGTATTGGCTTATTTTGCGGTGAGATATGCAGAGCGGGTTCACGAATGCGGGGAATAGGTAAAAACAAGCAGGCATAAAAAAGCCCGACCAAATTGGTCGGGCAAGTGGGCTTATATAAAGCACCTAACGACAGAAACTGTCCTAACCGATGATGGCTTTCATGTCAGTCATGTAGCCACGCAGGGTCTTACCTACTTGCTCAACACCGTGAGTGCGAATAGCTTCGTTAATATCAACAAGGCGCTTGTTTTCAACCTGATTAGAGGTTTCTGACAATCCCTTACCAATAACTGAAGTATCGATAGTAGGCATAAATTTCTCACGCAAAATTGGAATTGCTGCATTCGCAAACAAGTAGTTTCCATATTCTGCTGTGTCTGAAATTACCACGTTCATTTCATACAAACGCTTACGCGCGATGGTATTAGAGATAAGTGGTGTTTCATGCAGTGATTCGTAGTACGCAGACTCAGGTAAGATACCCGCTTCAACCATTACGTCGAAGGCTACTTCTACACCGCACTTGATCATGGCAACTAAAAGGATGCCGTGGTCAAAGAATTCTTGCTCGCTGATTTCACCTTCGTAGACAGGTGCGTTTTCAAAACCAGTTTCACCGGTTTCTTCGCGCCATCTAAGTAGGTTAGCATCGCCGTTTGCCCAATCTTCCATCATAGTGCGAGAGAACTCACCGCTAATGATGTCGTCTTGATGCTTTTCAAATAGTGGGCGAAGCAAGTCAGTAAGTTGCTCTGACAAATCGTACGCTTTCACTTTTGCTGGGTTTGATAGGCGGTCCATCATGTTGGTTACGCCACCAATTTTAAGTGCTTCAGTGACAGCTTCTAGGCCGAACTGAATAAGTGCACCAGCATACGCTGCGTCAATACCGTCAGCGGTCATTTTCTCAAAGGCAAGTACCGCAGCAACTTGTTGCATACCACATAGAATGGTTTGCTCACCCATAAGGTCAGATTTAACTTCAGCTACGAACGAAGACTCAAGTACACCTGCACGATCGCCACCTGTTGCACTTGCTAATGCTTTAGCAGTATCCCAACCCTTGTTTTCAGGGTCGTTCTCAGGGTGAACGGCAATCAGAGTTGGTACACCGAAACCGCGCTTATATTCTTCACGTACTTCTGTACCTGGGCACTTAGGTGCACACATAACCACCGTAATATCGCTACGGATTTGTTGGCCTTCTTCAACAATGTTGAAGCCGTGTGAGTATCCAAGTGTTGCGCCTTTTTGCATTAACGGCATTACCGCTTCTACAACGCTTGCATGCTGCTTATCAGGCGTTAGGTTGTACACCAAGTCAGCACTAGGAATTAGTTCCTGATAAGTGCCAACAGTGAAACCATTGCTAGTAGCACGTTTGTAAGAGTCACGCTGCTCTTCAATGGCTGCTTGACGCAGCGCATAAGAAACATCTAACCCAGAGTCACGCATGTTCAAGCCTTGGTTAAGACCTTGAGCACCGCAGCCTACAATGACAATCTTCTTGCCTTTTAAGAACTGACAACCGTCAGCGAATTCTTCGCGTGCCATGAAGCGGCAGCGGCCAAGCTGATCTAGCTGCTGGCGTAGCGATAGGGTATTGAAATAATTAGCCATAAAAATTCCGAACAACATTCATTTTCGTCATTATCAACAACCAACCGTGGCGTTGACGACCTCGTCTATGACGAATTGCTACGCAGATTAAGGGATTTCTTTTGTTTTGGAAAATGATATATTTGCAAGATAATATTGCAATAAGTGAAACACTATGGATTTTCGTAGCCTTCAATTGTTTACGCATCTTGCCACCAGCCTACATTTTGGCGATACCGCGCAAGCCATGTATGTGTCGCCTTCTACGCTAAGCCGCGTTATACAAAGGCTAGAGGATGAATTGGGTTGTACCTTGTTTAAACGCGACAACCGTAAAGTGGCGCTTACTCATAGTGGTCATAAACTGCTTTCATTCTCTACCCAGTCTTTAAAAGACTGGCAACAATTGAAGGTAGACTTGCGAGAAGACAGTAATTCGTTGCAAGGTGAGATAAGTTTGTTTTGTTCTGTAACGGCCAGTCAAAGTCATTTGCCTGCTATATTGCGTCAGTTTAGGGCACAGCATCCTGGTGTGGATATTCGCTTAATTACCGGCGACCCTGCACTAGCGATAGATAAGGTAAAGCAGAAAGAATGTGACTTATCGATAGCTATTTATACGCCTGACTTGCCTACAGACTTACATTTTTCCCCTTTAGACAACGTGCCTTTGGTGCTGATTGCGCCGCGAGACTGGCGGTTAACCCAGTTGACTCAGGTAGATTGGACTAAACATCAGGTGATCATGCCAGAGCATGGGCCTACCAGGCGCATTGCTTACCACTGGTTTGCAGAGCATGGTATTAGGCCAAATGTGTATGCTTCGGTAGGGGGTAATGAAGCCATTGTCAGCATGGTGGCGTTAGAATGCGGTGTGGGTTTTGTACCTAAAGTGGTGCTTGATCATTCAAGTATGGCAAGCTTGGTAACCCAAATTCCAGTAGATGATATCGAGCCCTATGGACTAGGGCTATGTTGCTTGCAAGATAAGCAAAACGAACCACTTATCAACGCGTTTTTACAATTGGAAATGGCTCCCTGATCTAATTAATCATGAGTTGTTTAGACATTTAAGCTGAATTAAAAGCATTAAGCTTTCATGCTACTTGCTGTTAAGTATCACCTAATGGACTACTGACTACTGAGCTGCTTAATTAAGGTATCCAATGCGCGATAACCTAGCGCTTCGGCTAAATGGGCGCGGGTAACCGTAGGCTGTTCTGACAAATCTGCCAGTGTCCTCGCTACCTTAAGGGTGCGGTGGAATACCCGCATCGACAAATTTAATTGCTTAGCGGCTGCTTGTAAAAAGCGTAAGTCGCTATCGGTTAGCTGACATAAATCAGCAAGCTCCCCGGCGGCAAGCTGTGCATTGGGCTTTCCTTGGCGAAGAAGTTGCACTTCTCTTGCACGTAATACCCTGTCTTTGGCATCTAACATGGAGTCAGACTCAGAATTTACCGGTGGCGATAAATCGTAACTGGCAAGCCTGGGTACCTCTACTTGTATGTCTATTCTGTCTAATAAGGGGCCAGACAGCCTATTTAAATAACTTAATTGCTGTTGTGGTGTTAAGCGGTTGTCGTCAATATCGCCAGTAGGGCTAGGGTTCATGGCTGCTATTAATTGAAAATTGGCGGGATAGGTGGCGCTCGCCATCGCACGGGATATATGCACATCACCGGTTTCCAATGGCTCTCTTAGTACATCTAATGCGCGGCGGCCAAATTCCGGTAATTCATCTAAAAATAATACCCCATTATGGGCTAAGGATATTTCGCCAGGTACAGGCTGTGACCCGCCGCCAGTAAGCGCTACAGCAGAGCTTGTATGGTGTGGGCTGCGCATGTGGCGCTTTAAAAAACGCTCTACATTTAAATTTTCCCCTTTTACCGAATGAATGGAGGCTACTTCTAAGGCTTCTTGCTCGGTCATGGGGGGTAATAGGGCAAGTAACCTACTGGCTAGCAAACTTTTTCCCGTGCCTTGTGGGCCTACCATAAGAAGATTATGGCTGCCTGCTGCGGCTATAGTTAGCGCTCGTTTCGCTTGAGTTTGGCCAATAATATCATCCCAACCCATACTACTAGTAGAGGAAGAACACGAGCTAAAGGGCTGACCTTTATTGAGTTTTTTATTATTCGCTAGGTGTTCGTAAACCGATAAAAGATCAAACGCTGGGTAACGAGTGGCGTAGGATACTAACGAGGCTTCTACATCGTTAACCCCCGGAAAAACAAGGGGGGTGTCATCGTCGGCTGCTGCAATTAAAACAGGAACTAGGCCACTTACTGGCTTAATTTCACCGTTTAACCCGAGTTCGCCCACAAAGGCGATGTTGAGTACGCTAGTGTCAGGGAGATACCCTGATGCCACCAAAATACCTACTGCAATGGGTAAGTCGAAACGCCCACCATACTTAGGAATATCAGCGGGGGCTAAATTTACGGTTATACGTTTAGCGGGAAAATCGAAACCGCTGTTTATGAGCGCACTGCGCACCCGCTCTCGGGCTTCTTTTACACTGGTTTCTGCCATACCTACCAACTGGAACGCTGGTAAACCATTGGCCAAGTGAATTTCTACTGATACCTCGGGGGCTGCCACGCCCTGCCCCGCAAAGGTTTTAACTACTGCCATGCTCATACTTTGTCGCTCTTGAAGGAAGTCCCCTAAGAGGCGTACTTTAAGTGAGCATGATAAAAGCTGAAACTGTACTTAGGGCAAGAAGAAGGACTAATTTTCGTTATAGAAGACCGGCATTTCCCAGTGCCAGCGCAAAGCGCCTAGCCGCATTAATACTGTGGTTGCAAGGGCAACTGCACCGCACCACTGGGCCTCAAAGCCCAGATACATGGCGAGACCGTAGGCCATTCCCCCCACAATACAGGTCGTTGCGTAGAGTTCCCCGCCTAAGACTAATGGTACTTCTCGACATATAACATCACGTAACAAACCACCAAATACCCCAGTAATGGTGCCCATGGCAATCGCCACTGCAATGCCAGTATCGTTAGCTAATGCTTTTTCTATGCCTACCACGTTAAATAACGCTAACCCAAACGCATCAGCAATAAGCAAATAATGATAAGGAAAGCGTGGGCTTAATCGTAACCAAATAATAGGGATGAAGGCAGCAATCAGTGTGGTGTACAGGTAATCGTTATCGGCAATCCAAAATACGGGAACGTCCAGCATCATGTCGCGCAGTGTTCCACCTCCTATAGCAGTGGCACTTGCCAATACAATAACGCCAAACCCGTCCATCCTTTTTTGGTACGCCATCAGGGTGCCAGAAATAGCACACACCGCTACCCCTGCTAAATTTAACCAGTGAAACCAGTCTACCATTGTATTGCGATACCCTTTTTTATCTGACGAAAACAGCGTTTGAACCGCAAAATACTTGATTTCGGCAACGGTTTCATGCTATTTCTTTGCGCATATTAATCGTGTAACGGCCAATTCACGTTTAATTGGGGTGAAAAGCCATAGCCCTATCGTACAACCATTCATTTTAGCATTCATCCAAGGAACTGGGTGTTGCTCGTCAATTAAATCTTAAAATTCAATGGCATAAGCTCATTGTATTTATTAGATGTCCTTTGTTTTCACGACAAACGACAGTGTTTCAATGTCAGTGATAAAGCACAGATGCGTAAATTTATGTGTCCGCGCGTCGCGTATTGCATCCAGCGTATTGGGCGCTCGCGCACTGTCATGTATCATTCGTCTCGGTATTAATATTTCCGCAAAACGCGGTTCGGGCTTTACGCTCAATTTTTGAAGGATTACTCATGGCTAAGCAACCTGCCGAACATATTTGGTTTAATGGCGAATTGAAACATTGGAAAGACGCTACTGTTCACGTAATGACGCATGCTATTCATTATGGTTCGTCTGTATTTGAAGGTGTGCGCGCATATAACACGCCGGATCAAGGCACTTGTGTTTTTCGTTTAAACGATCACAACCGTCGCTTGTTCGATTCAGCGAAAATCTATCGTATGACCATTCCATACACGCTAGATCAAATTAACCAAGCTACCCTTGATATCATTCGTGAGAACAAATTGAAATCAGCGTACATTCGCCCAATCGCGTTCTACGGTGATATTGGTATGGGACTTCAAGTGCCGTTTGGTACAGAAGCTGAAGTTGCCATTGCTGCATTTGAGTGGGGCGCTTACTTAGGTGAAGAAGCCCTTAAAAATGGTGTAGATGCGGGGATTTCTTCTTGGAACCGCTTAGCAGCTAATACCATGCCGACTGGTGCAAAAGCCGGTGGTAACTACTTATCTTCACAGCTGATTTCGATGGAAGCCCGTCGTCATGGCTACGGAGAAGGTATTGCCCTTGATACAAACGGCTTCATCAGTGAAGGTGCGGGCGAAAATATTTTCGTTATTCGCGACGGCATTGTGGTTACCACACCAAAAACTGCCGCTATTCTTCCAGGCATTACTCGTGATACGTGTATCACGCTACTTAAAGACAAAGGCTACGAAGTTCGCGAAGAAAACATTCCTCGTGAAGCTATGTATCTAGCTGATGAAGTCTTCATGTGTGGTACAGCGGCAGAAGTAACGCCTGTACGCAGTGTAGATGGAATTGAAGTAGGTGCGGGCGGCCGTGGCCCAATCACCAAAGAAGTACAAGATATGTTCTTCGGTCTTTTCAACGGTACTACTGAAGACAAATGGAACTGGTTAACACCGGTTTACAAGTAATTAATTTAGCTATTTATTAAACGGGAAGGATTTTATGCCCAAGTTACGATCTGCAACGACTACGCAAGGTAGAAATATGGCCGGCTCACGCGCTCTTTGGCGTGCAACGGGAATGAAGGATTCTGATTTCGGTAAACCTATTATTGCTATTGCTAACTCTTTCACGCAGTTTGTGCCGGGGCATGTGCATCTAAAAGACATGGGTCAATTAGTGGCACGAAGCGTTGAAGCCGCCGGTGGTGTAGCAAAAGAATTTAATACTATCGCGGTAGATGATGGTATTGCTATGGGCCACAGTGGCATGCTTTACAGCTTACCTTCCCGTGAAATTATTGCTGATGCAGTAGAATACATGGTGAACGCGCACTGCGCCGACGCCATTGTATGTATTTCAAACTGCGACAAAATTACGCCAGGAATGTTAATGGCGTCATTGCGCTTAAACGTACCTGTTGTGTTTGTATCAGGCGGTCCGATGGAAGCGGGTAAAACTAAGCTTTCTGATCAAATCATCAAACTCGACTTAGTGGATGCCATGGTAGCCGCTGCCGACGATAAAGTGAGTGACTCTGATACCGACGAAATCGAACGTTCTGCGTGTCCTACCTGTGGCTCATGCTCAGGTATGTTTACTGCAAACTCAATGAACTGCTTAACGGAAGCACTCGGTTTATCGCTTCCGGGTAACGGTTCAATGCTAGCCACCCACGCTGACCGTGAAGGTTTGTTTAAAAAAGCAGGTTCGCAAATCGTAGAGCTGTGTAAACGTTACTATGGCGACGATGACGAAAGCGTCTTGCCACGTAATATTGCTAACTTCAATGCCTTTGAGAACGCCATGAGCTTAGACATTGCCATGGGTGGTTCAACTAACACCATTTTGCATTTGTTAGCAGCAGCAATGGAAGGTGAAATACCTTTCACTATGAACGACATCGATAGACTGTCACGTAAGGTTCCCCACCTTTGTAAAGTGGCACCGTCTACCCCGAAATACCATATGGAAGACGTACACCGTGCAGGTGGCGTATTAGGTATTTTAAATGAATTAAACAAAGGTGGCTTACTGCATGGTGATGCAAACCATGTATTAGGTAAGTCACTTACAGAAGTCATTGCAGACTGGGATATCACCAACCCAGACAATACCGACGCGATTAAATTTTTCCGTGCAGGCCCTGCCGGCATTCGTACTACCCAAGCATTCAGCCAAAGCTGTCGTTGGGATGAAGCAGATAGCGACCGTGAAAACGGTTGTATTCGCTCAGTTGAAAATGCCTTTAGCCAAGAAGGTGGCCTAGCCGTGTTATACGGTAATGTGGCAGAAGATGGCTGTATTGTTAAAACCGCTGGTGTTGACGACTCGATTTTGAAGTTCACCGGTACTGCACGTATTTACGAAAGCCAAGATGATGCCGTAGCCGGTATTTTGGCTGACGATGTTAAAGCAGGCGATGTGGTATTTATTCGTTACGAAGGCCCACGCGGCGGACCGGGTATGCAAGAAATGCTTTACCCCACTTCATACTTGAAGTCGAAAGGCTTAGGTAAATCTTGTGCTCTCGTTACTGATGGCCGTTTCTCTGGTGGTACTAGTGGCCTGTCGATTGGTCACTGCTCGCCAGAAGCTGCCAGTGGCGGTGGTATTGGTTTAGTTGAGCACGGCGATAAGATTGAAATTGATATTCCAAATCGTAGCATCAACATCGCTATTAGCGATGAAGAGCTAGCAGAGCGCCGCGCGAAAATGGAAGCCAGCGAAAAGCCTTGGCGCCCGAAAGATCGCGTTCGTGAAGTATCAACATCATTGAAAACCTTTGCTGCATTGGCCACCAGTGCGGATAAAGGCGCAGTACGTGATGTATCGAAACTGGAAAATCTATGACCGTTAGCGATCACGACTATTTAAAGAAAATTCTATTAGCCCCTGTTTACGACGTAGCCGTAAGCAGTGAGCTTTCTTACATGTCGTTGTTGTCTGCCGAATTAGGCAATGAAATATTCTTAAAGCGTGAAGACCAGCAACCCGTTAAGTCATTTAAGTTACGCGGCGCTTACAACCGTATAAGTTCGTTAAGCGAAGCACAGCTTAAAGCAGGCGTTATCGGTGCTTCAGCGGGTAATCACGCACAAGGTTTAGCGTACAGTGCTAGGCGCAAGGGCATTCAGGCAACTATTGTGATGCCTGAAACTACCCCTGACATCAAAGTGGATGCAGTACGCCGTTTTGGCGGCGACCATGTAAACGTTGTCCTGCATGGCACTAGCTTTGACCAAGCCAGTGGTCACGCTAAAGCGCTTTGTGCAGAACATGGTTACACCTTTGTACCGCCTTTCGATGACCCTGATGTTATTGCGGGTCAAGGAACCGTTGCACGGGAATTGCTAGAACAAAACCCTAACTTGGATATTTTATTTGTTGCGGTAGGCGGTGGCGGTTTAGCGGCTGGTATTGCGGTTTACTTAAAGCAATTAAAGCCTGAGATTAAAATTGTTGCCGTTGAATCAGAAGAGTCTGCCTGTTTTGCCTTGGCGCAAAAAGAAGGTGCACCTGCTGCACTTGATAACGTAGGCATTTTTGCCGATGGCGTTGCCGTTAAGGTCATGGGGCAAGAAACCTTTAGGCTGTGTAATCGCCTAGTTGATGAAACCATGACGGTAACCAACGATGAAATATGCGGTGCCATTAAAGATATTTTTGATGACACTCGTGTTATTGCTGAGCCTGCAGGAGCCTTGTCTGTGGCGGCCATTCGAAAGTATGCCAAGCAGCACGACCTTACCGGCAAGAAGCTAGGCGGCATTTTATGCGGCGCGAATATTAACTTTCATACTTTGCGTTATGTGTCTGAACGCTGTGAACTGGGCGAGCAAAAAGAAGCCGTATTCGCAGTGAAAATTCCTGAGCGCAAAGGGGCATTTAAGCAGTTCTGTGAATGTGTTGGCGCAAAGGCGATTACTGAATTTAACTATCGTTATGCTAATGACGACGAAGCCCATATTTTTGTAGGGGTTAAATTAAAAGGCGGCCAGCAAGAATTCTTAAGCCTGCAAAGCGACTTAGAAGATAAAGGCTATCAGTGCTTTAATTTAACCAATAACGAATTAGCCAAACTGCACGTTCGTCACATGGTAGGGGGAAGACCACCGGCCATTCTAAACGAGCAAGTATTCAGTTTTGAATTCCCAGAGCGCCCTGGCGCATTGCTAACCTTCTTAAATACCTTGGGTGAATCTTGGAACATTACCTTGTTTCATTACCGCAACCACGGTGCGGCAGAAGGTTTAGTGTTGGTTGGGTTTGATATTGCCCCTGAAAGCCGAGAGGCTTTCAATGAGCATGTTATTGAACTTGGCTACAAAGTAGATGAAGTCACAGAAGATCCTGCCTATAAGTTCTTCTTGTCACAACCATCTAAGTAAAGAGCAAACCGTTTTCGCTTTACCTCGCTTCAAGTTAAGCATGGCTTACCTTGGGGCGAGGTAAAGCGTATTCCAAATCAATAAAAAAGCCGAAACGATGTAACGTTTCGGCTTTTTTGTGTCATCGATAGCAGTCTCTTCACTGAGCAGCCGATTATCGAGTAGCTAGCTGCATTCCAATCGACGAAGTAAACTAGTTATGCAAGACCACATTCTCAAGATGCTGGGTCATTTCAGGCCATACTAGTGCCATCACGTCTTCGCGAAGCGCTTCACACTCTTCAGAGTATTTCAGGCTTCCATTTTCAGTAGAATCTAACCAATGGTTATCTTTTAACGCACTAATAAAGCTAGACAGTACGTTCTTATCGTAAAACTCTGGGGAGCTTAACCCATAAAGGGTAGATAAACGTTCTGCCACTTGGCGACTAGTGCGTTCGAGTGCCCCGCGACTAATCACTTTTTCTTTATCCAAAATAGTCAGTACTACCGCGTAACGCTGCAAGGTTTCTTGCATGCAGCGGCTCAATAGCCAGGCTGAATGAAATTGCTTTTGCTGAGCATCAGGTGGAAGTAAATCACCTTCTTTGACTCGCAGAAGACCTTGGTCGACTAATGCATCAATAAGCGCATCGGTATGAGTAAGGGCTTCGTCTTGAGACAAGTGTAAAAATAACTCGCGTTGAAGTAGTGGGTATAACGCAGCAATTAACTGAAATACTGTCGCTTTACTTGTGCCTTTATGAGCAAATACACAGGCCATAATTAAGCCCGGCAATGCAAATAAGTGCAAAATATTGTTGCGATAGTAGGTGAGATAAACCGCTGACTTAGGTTTGGGGCTAATTAACCGACCATAGTCGTCTTCTTCAACCTCAAACTTGCCAAGCTTCAAGGTATCGTCAAACAATTCCTTCGCACTAGCATCAGGTATGGTGGCATCGGCACTGAAAGGCACATTCTTGAACAAACTAATAAAGTCGCCCATCGCTTGTTTAAGCTCAGACTCACTCATGGTTTGTGTTTTCGATGACAGTAAACACAGTGACGTTAGCGCCATACCATTAACCGCTGCTGCGCGATTAATTCTGGTCATCACATTGTTAGCCAGCTCGTTTACCGCTGGCGTTAACCATGCCGGCTTTTTCTCTGGCTCAGCATCACGGCAGTCACGCCAATTTGGCACATGGGTTTCCAAAAATTGATTCAGCTGAATAGGCTCACCAAAGTTTACATAACCATGACCGTAGTTTCTAAGCTTGCGAATAGCCGAGAACACTTGCCAGTTCGATTCTTTTTGCTTCTTAGTACCCTTAAGCTCATTCAGATAGCTTTTCACTTCCATCACGTTTTCGTAGCCAATATAGACAGGTACCAAGCTAACAGGCCTATTCACACCCTTCAACATGGCCTGAATGGTCATGGCTAGCATGCCTGTTTTGGGCGGAATAAGACGACCAGTGCGGCTGCGGCCACCTTCAGGGTAATACTTAACTGAATAGCCTTTATTGAAAAGTAACTCTAAATATTCGCGGAACACGGCGGTATATAGCTTATTACCAGCAAAGCTTCGGCGTAAGAAAAAGGCACCACCACGGCGGAAAATCTTACCCACCGGCCAGAAGTTTAGGTTAATACCGGCGGCAATGTGAGGGGTTACCATACCTTCATGATAAATCACGTAGGTCAGCAAAAGGTAATCCATATGGCTGCGGTGACAAGGCACGTAAACAATCTC
This sequence comes from Alteromonas naphthalenivorans, assembly GCF_000213655.1. NCBI lineage: Bacteria > Pseudomonadati > Pseudomonadota > Gammaproteobacteria > Alteromonadales > Alteromonadaceae > Alteromonas > Alteromonas naphthalenivorans. The sequence continues at coordinate 4,869,500 of NC_015554.1, read as the reverse complement.
ATGGCCGTTTGCGGCAAGCTCTCGAATACGTTCGGAGTGGCCAACACTTATACCATTGTAAATTTTGTTCCAAATACGAGTAAGCAGTCGATCGCCAAAACGTATAAGTCCTTCGCGGTAATCTGCGGCTATTTCGGTAACGTATGATTGCGCTCTGTCTTTAGATGCGTCATGGGTAATTTTTTTACTGCGAGATTCTTCAGCCATAGCACGGCGCACGGCATCAGAACCTAGTACGCTGTTGTTCAGCTCTTGGCGCTCTAACAAGGTAGGGCCGGTCATACTTTGGCGTTTACGCTGAAAGTGAGTACTCGCTACACGCACTAACTTGTGTGCAATGCTTTTATCACTGCCATGTTGATTTGACATGGCGCGAGCCGATACCGCTTTTGAGTAATTAATAAAATTATCGCGGCCCAAGAACATCACGATAAAGAGTTTTCTTAGCCAACTTGGCGCTGCATTGTCGGCAATAAGATCGGCTAACCCTGGCGTTCCTCGGCCAGGCGCTCGGCCCCAGGTTACAAATACCGGAACCACTTGAAGATCTAATTGATGATGATCTCTGTGCAAATGAAACAAGTCAGTAAATACATCTTCAATACCCGTATCGTCTGCTTGTGAACGAAATATCGGCTGGGTTTTACGCAAAAACAATGTAGAAGGGTATTCTCTACCCGCCAACGTAAGCGTATCAGTCGGGCTCGGTAGGCCTAGTGCTTCTGTTGACATTCTAAGCGCTAATTGATCGGTTACCGAGTTTGCTGGAAGCAAGTAAACGATGGGCTTCGACTTATCAATGCCAAGCTCAGTTTCTACGTTTACGGGAATGCTGTGGGCTTTAACCAGCAACTTAACAGGATAATGAAATAGCGACAAAAGGGCTTTTCGCATCCACGACATGAATTCTGTAATCCTATGAAATTAAAACGGGAGAAGTGTACCACATCTCATGCAAAGTCTTGCAGAGGGCGTGGGGCTGTTTGAAAGCATCATTAGTATAAATCGTTGCCATAGCATATTGATTGAGCGTATTTTTACTCACCCATCAGTTGGTGACAGTACCTTTATAATGCATTGCCACGTCGCAGCGTTCATAAGCACAACCAAATTTTTGCATGATTTCTTCACAATGAACAAAGCCATTTTTCTCATAAAGATGAATGGCGGCTTCGCACTTCTTATTGGTTAAAAGAAATAGTGTATTAAAAGCAATGGCAGGGGCGTGATTCAACACATGCTGTAACAAGCCTTCCCCTACTTTTAATCCTCTGGCTTCACTGACCACTCCCATCTTAGTAAGTTCGAATACTCCTTCTCCTTTTTTCATTAATGCACATGTACCTACAATGCCAAAGTCGGGATGTTCAGCAAACCAAATGTATCCACCTTCATCGATAATGTTGCGCTGCGGGTAACCAATAACAGCCTCATCAATACTCTCTAAATGAAACATCTTGGTTATCCACTCTCTATTTATGCGGTCGAAATGGGGGGCCAACTCGGGGATATAGTCGAGGTAATGCAACATGATGGAATTCAATACTCTGATTAAGCATAGCTAGAAGAAGGTTTACTTTATGCCTTAATAGCAATCTTGTCACCTCGACCTAGATACCATTGAGGGTACTGAGCCGATTCGAAAGGTCGGTTTCAATAAACTGTCTCGTTAAGCTGACGGAGTCATTTATAACAAAAGTTTAATTTTTATTAATATACCTTTTAATTATTGATAAATCTGACTAGAATCCGCTCTAAATAAGAATATCTATCATTTTCAATACTGTTTGAATTATCACTCGAGGAGACTTGCTTGAAACTTGGTAAAGCAACTATTTCTACTGCTGTTCTATTAGCACTTTATGGCACATCTGTTTTGGCTCAAGAAAATATAACTGAGTCAGAAGAAAGCGTTGAGCGTATTACCGTACGCGGCGCATTCTTTGGTCAACAAGTCGCCACAGCGGTTAAAACCCCTACATTATTAGTTAACGTGCCGCAGTCAGTATCTGTTGTAAGCGCAGCACAAATTTCAGAACAAGCATTGTTTAGCATTGCTGATGTTATGCAATACACCCCAGGGGTGAGCATTGGATTGGGTGAAGATCATCGCGATCAAGTGACTATTCGTGGTCAGAACACGACTGCGGATTTCTTTGTTGACGGTCTTCGTGACGACGTTCAGTACTTTCGCCCGCTATATAACTTAGAGCGCGTTGAAATATTGCGTGGCGCGAACGCGCTTTTATTTGGCCGTGGAGGTGGCGGTGGCGTGGTTAACCGTGTGACTAAAGTGGCCAGTAGCGCTGAAGATTTCACTACGCTGTCAGCAGGTATTGATACCTTTGGTGCAGGTTCTATTAGTATAGATACCAATAAAGCCATAGATGCGAACAATGCTTTTCGTTTTAATGGTGTGTTTGACAGTATTGATAATCATCGTGATTTTAAAGATGGTGAACGTTACGCCATTAACCCCACCTATACATGGATGGCTAACGACGACACCACGGTGGTTGCATCTTACGAATACGTAAACGATGACCGTTTAGTCGATAGAGGTATACCTTCATTAGATGGTGCGCCGCTAGAAGGCTATGACGACACCTACTTTGGTGATCCAGATTTCAACAATACTACCCTTGAAGCACATATTGCCCGTGTTCGTGTTGATCATGCACTATCGCAGAGTTGGAACTTGAACGGTACCGTTCAGTTTGCTGACTATGACAAAGCTTATCAAAACTTGTACCCCGTTAATTTTGACGCTGATGCAGGTACGGTTACGTTAGACGGTTATCGCGATACCACTACTCGTGAGAATGCGTTGGTTCAATTGAACCTTATCGGGCAATTTGCGACAGGTGATATCAACCATACCTTACTAACAGGAATGGAGTACGGTAGCCAAGATACAGAAAATACTCGTCGTGATGCATTTTTTGCAGACAGCCAAGACGACCAAGTATCCTTTGTGTTTAGCGACCCATTGGTTATTCCTTCAATGACGCTGACGGACCCAGTAAGAGATCGTGCGTCAGACGTCACCTTTACCTCAGCGTTCGTGCAAGATGAAATTAAGCTTAACGAGAATTGGATTGTGGTTGCCGGTCTTCGCTACGATAATTTTGATATCGATGTGGTAGACAGTATTGAAGTAGCTAACGGTGCCGACGATGGTAACAGTGGTTTTCTTTCGAGCTCTGATTCACAAGTGTCTCCTCGTGCAGGCCTAATTTACAAGCCTGCAGAATCAGTTTCGATTTACGCCAGTTACAGCAAATCGTTTTTACCTCGTTCAGGTGATCAATTCCTTTCCCTGTCGCTTACAAGCCAAGCGCTGGAAGCTGAAGAATTTGAAAACAAAGAAATTGGCGTTAAATGGAATTTCTCTGACTCACTTAGCGTAACCGCGGCGGCATTTGAAGTTGAACGTGAAAACGGCACAGCGCAGGATCCTAACAACCCAGAAGCGTCTATTTTAACTGGCACCGAAACCAAAGGTTTTGAAGTGCAGGTGGTGGGCAAGCTTTCAGAGCGTTGGGTAATAAATGCTGGGTATAGCAACCTTGATGGCGAAGAAATGGGCCGCATTGTAGACGGCGCACTGGCAAATCGCGACTTAGCACAGCTACCAGAACACATGCTGACGTTATGGAACCAGTATGAAGTTAACGATAAGTGGCGTGTTGCATTAGGCGTGATTTATCAATCTGAGCAGTATGCCTCTTTAAATAATACCGTTGAACTACCTGACTTTGTTCGCGTAGACGCTGCAGTGTATTACGATTACAGCGAAGACGTTAAAATTCAGCTAAACGTGGAAAACGTATTCGATGAAGACTATTTCCCGTCAGCACACAACGACAACAATATTGCTACCGGCGAGCCGCTTAATGCGCGTGTGAGTTTGCAATATAAGTTTTAGTCACGCTGAATGGTAGTGATAAATAAAGCGGCTTTGATGGCCGCTTTTTCGTTGTGGTTAGGCCGATGAAAAAAAATTGCTTTGCAGAGCTTTGTGCTTGTCATTTCCTTTTAGGTGTATATACTTACAGGAACTGTATAGACAGACAGGTCTTTTATGCGCCCACTCACAGCAAGACAAACAGAAGTTCTCGAGCTTATAAAAACAACGATGCTCGAAACTGGCATGCCGCCTACCCGTGCAGAAATTGCCCGTCATTTAGGTTTTCGTTCTGCGAATGCCGCTGAAGAACATTTAAAAGCGTTGGCCCGTAAAGGCGTCATCGAAATACTTCCAGGCACTTCTCGTGGTATTAAGTTGAATATTCCTCTTGAAGATGAAACCCCTGAAGAAGAAGGTCTACCTCTTATTGGTCGCGTGGCTGCGGGCGAGCCGATTCTAGCGCAAGAGCATATAGAGTCTCATTATAAGGTCGACCCTGCCCTGTTTCAGCCTCACGCCGACTTCTTACTTCGTGTAAGCGGTATGAGTATGAAAGACATTGGTATACTGGATGGTGACTTGTTAGCCGTGCACCGCACGACGGACGTCCATAATGGGCAGGTGGTAGTAGCACGTGTCGATGAAGACGTTACTGTTAAACGCCTTGAAAAGCGTGGTCGCGAAGTATTACTTCACGCTGAAAATGATGAATTTTCACCGATTAAAGTCGACTTAGCGTCAGAGCCTTTTTCCATTGAAGGAATTGCCGTTGGTGTTATTCGAAATGCTGATTGGATGTAACCTTTTAGCTATTTAGTAAAGAAAGCGGCTTATAGGCCGCTTTTTTGTATGTTTACCATACCTTGCTTACACAATAATCGTAGTTAAGCCTAAGAAATTCCTCAAAAGCCACCAAATACCGCTCCCACATATTTTATCCTATTTATGTCACCTTTTTTAGTGCTAACTCGCGCTATTTTAGTTATCTGTTTTGTTTGAAAAGCAATCATAAGTGCGTAACTAGCTTTTGATAATAAGCAACTTATTGGCTGCTTCTATTTGCCCATCTCGTTCAAAATGAGCGTTTCAAACAGGCTCGCTAAATACCGGTGTAACGTCCATACGCTGTGACGTCATTCACTTCTCTGTCATACCACGTTGATTAAAAATTAAACGCTGCAATTGTTTTTTCTTAGAAAAGACTAGACTTGTGCGTTTTATTGAGCAATTCTTATACTGTTTTTAACAAAATAATAACAATAGCTGTAACTTTGTTTTACAACTAATGCTGGGCAGTTAAGTTAAGAGTTGGATTTCGGGTATCAGTTGCCAGAAGCGCAGCGCATCTATTGCGTTAATGCTTCTGTTATAACGGAGGTGTTGAGTGAAACGAGTAACGACACAAGCGGCGACACAAGCGACAAAGTGGCTTTACGGGCTTCCACTTTTGCTTACTTCGCCACTACTGTTTGCTGATGCAGCAACGGGCGAAGGCTCTTCCATTAATTTGCGGCGAGGCGCAACAGACATAAGTGGTCAAGTATACGACCTGCATATGTTGATGTTCTTTATCTGTATCGCAATCGCTGTTGCGGTTTTCGGGGTTATGTTTGCCTCAATGTACTTGCACCGTAAATCCAGAGGCGCTAAGCCCGCTCACTTCCATGAAAATGTAAAAGTGGAAATTGCATGGACAGTAGTGCCTTTCATCATTCTTATTCTTATGGCTATTCCTGCCGCTAAAACCCTTATAGCGATGGAAGATACCAGCGAACCCGATCTTACCGTTGTCGTTACTGGTTCCCAGTGGAAGTGGCATTACCGGTATATGGACAGAGACGTTGAGTTCTATTCGTTAATGGCGACGCAGCGAGAGCAAATTGAAAATAAATTCGAAAAAGGCGCGAACTATCTGTTGGAAGTCGACCGCCCGTTGGTAATCCCCACAGGGCAAAAAGTGCGCTTTCTTATTACCTCTGATGACGTTATTCACTCGTGGTGGGTACCGGACTTTGCAGTGAAAAAAGATGCTAATCCAGGGTTTATTAATGAGTCTTGGGCAAAGGTGAACGAGCCTGGTATTTATCGTGGACAGTGTGCCGAGCTTTGCGGAAAAGATCATGGCTTTATGCCGGTTGTGGTCATTGCTAAAGAGCCTGCCGAATTTGATGCTTGGATGAATGAACAAGAAGAAGCCGCTCGCCAAGCGAAAGAAGAAGAGCAGCGTTTACTGTCGATGAATATGTCGATGGATGAACTTATGGATGAAGGCAAGCGGGTTTACAACGCTACTTGTGCGGCTTGCCATATGCCTAACGGCGAGGGGCTACCCGGCGTTTTCCCTGCGCTTAAAGGCAGTGAGATGGTGCTTGAAGACCAAACTGCACATATCGATATTGTGTTAAACGGTAAAACCGGCACAGCCATGCAGGCGTTCGGAAAAATGCTAAGCCTGAAAGACATTGCGGCTGTGGTGACCTACGAACGAAATGCGTGGGGCAATAACACGGGTGATATGGTGCAGGCTAAAGATGTTAACGCCGTCGTTAATGGGAACTAGGAGTGCGTAATGAGTAAAGCAACTGATGTCATTGCGCCGGATACCTCGGCGCATCACGAAGATCATGACTATCATAGTCATATTCCAAAAGGAATAACCCGATGGCTGTTTACCACTAACCACAAAGATATAGGCACCTTGTATTTATGGTTCGCCTTTATCATGTTTTTGATTGGTGGTGCCATGGCCATGGTGATCCGTGCTGAGCTATTTCAGCCTGGATTACAAATTGTTGTGCCAAACTTCTTTAATCAAATGACGACTGTGCACGGCCTTATCATGGTATTTGGTGCGGTAATGCCAGCCTTTACGGGGCTTGCAAACTGGCTAATTCCTATGATGATAGGTGCACCAGACATGGCTCTGCCGCGAATGAATAACTGGAGCTTTTGGATATTACCTGGCGCCTTTCTTATTCTGCTTAGCTCGCTATTTTTAGAGGGCGGCGGTCCGGCATTTGGTTGGACCTTCTATGCCCCGCTTTCCACCACCTACAGTGGTGACTCAACCGCATTGTTTGTGTTCTCGGTACATATCATGGGTATCTCCTCCATTATGGGGGCTATTAACGTCATTGTGACCATATTCAACATGCGAGCTCCTGGCATGACGTGGATGAAAATGCCTTTATTCGTGTGGACTTGGCTTATCACTGCTTTCTTGCTTATTGCAGTAATGCCAGTGTTAGCCGGGGCGGTCACCATGGTGCTGACAGATAAGTTCTTTGGCACCAGCTTCTTTGATGCAGCAGGTGGTGGTGACCCCGTTATGTTCCAGCATATCTTTTGGTTCTTTGGGCACCCTGAGGTGTACATCATGATATTGCCGGCCTTTGGTATTATCTCTCAAATTGTCCCTACGTTTTCCCGTAAAAAACTGTTTGGCTACGCATCAATGGTGTACGCCACCGGCTCTATTGCGCTGTTGTCCTTTGTGGTATGGGCTCACCATATGTTTACCACCGGCATGCCGGTGTATATGGAAATGTTCTTCATGTTTGCCACTATGCTTATCTCGGTGCCTACAGGCGTGAAGGTCTTTAACTGGGTGGCGACTATGTGGCGGGGCTCTCTAACCTTTGAAATGCCCATGATGTTTGCCATTGCGTTTATCGTATTGTTTACCATTGGGGGCTTGTCAGGATTAATGCTGGCCATCGTGCCGGTGGACTTCCAATACCACGATACCTATTTCGTGGTCGCACATTTCCACTACGTACTGGTCACCGGCGCCATCTTCTCGATTATGGCTGCGGTATATTATTGGTTACCCAAGTGGACAGGGAAAATGTACGACACGGCGCTAGCAAAATGGCATTTCTGGTGCTCACTTGTGTCGGTAAATGTGTTGTTCTTCCCGATGCACTTTGTGGGGCTGGCTGGTATGCCACGTCGTATTCCTGACTACGCCTTACAGTTTGCCGACTTTAATAAGTGGATAAGCCTTGGCGGCTTTGCCTTTGGGCTGTCGCAGTTAATCTTCTTAGCACTGTTGATTAAAGCCTGTAAGAAGCAGGGTGAGCCAGTATCTGCCCAAGTGTGGGAAGGTGCTGAGGGACTAGAGTGGGAAATTCCCTCTCCTGCGCCCTATCACACCTTTGAAACGCCGCCGGTTGTTAAGTAGGAAATAAGACAAGCAGCACAGGTAATGAAAGCAAAGCAGGCATTGTAGTCGCTAAATTGTGGTGATGTATCAGCACAAAAAGTAGGCACGGGAGCTACCCATGACACAAGCAAATGCAAACAACAAAATGGTGATAAAACTCGTCGTTATTGTGTTTGGCATGTTTGGTTTTGGGTTCGCTCTAGTGCCACTTTACGACGTATTTTGCGATGTTACCGGTATTAACGGTAAAACCGAGAATACGGCTGCTGTATATGAGTCTATCGAAATAGATGAAAGCCGTGAGGTAACGGTGGAATTTATCACCCGAACTAATACCGGTATGCCGTGGGAATTTCGTGCGCAAACTAGTCGTATGAAAGTGCACCCTGGGGAGCTTAATACGGTGTCGTTTTACGTAAGAAATCCTGCATCTAACAATATGATGGCCCAAGCCATACCGTCGGTGTCGCCGGGTATGGCAGCACTCTATCTGAATAAAACGGAATGCTTCTGTTTTAATCAACAGCCGCTGGCGGCCGGTGCCGAGGCTTACATGCCTATGCAGTTTTATGTCGACCCACAGCTTCCAGAAGATATTAGCTATTTTACTGTGCAATACACACTGTTTGATGTGACAGCGCGAGCTGAAAATATCAAAACAAAACCGAATCCCTACATGGTCCCTCAACCTGAAAGTGGTAAATAACACAGGTATTGGGATAAGGAGAGAGTAATGCAGCAAGAATATGAAAAGTACTATGTACCAGCACAAAGCCCGTGGCCTATTGTAGGCGCGGTGGCGCTATTTTTGATAGCGGTTGGCGCAGGTAATTTTGTTATTGAAGCCACGAGAGGTGAATCGGGTTACGGAGGTTATATCCTCCTCGCCGGGTTTGTGGTGTTAATGGTAATGCTCGTGGGTTGGTTCAAAAACCAAATTGATGAGTCTATGGCTGGGCTATATAGCGACCAATTAGGCCGTTCCTACCGTCAGGGCATGAGTTGGTTTATATTCTCTGAGGTGATGTTTTTTGCTGCCTTTTTTGGGGCACTCTATTACGCGCGTTTCATTTCAGTCCCTTGGTTGGGAGGAGCGTCGAATAACGCAATGACTAACGAAGTATTATGGCCGGCCTTTGAAGCTATGTGGCCTTTGCTATCTACCCCTGGGGGGATCTCTACTCAAGAAATGAGTGCTCTTGGTCTACCCACCATTAATACGATTATTCTACTTATTTCCTCGGTAACCTTGCACTTCGCCCATGTTGGCTTAGAGCAGAATAAGCGCAAGCAACTCACCGTTATGTTAGGCGTCACTATCTTGTTGGGAATTGGATTCTTATTCTTGCAGGTGGAAGAGTATGTGCACGCTTATCGTGATCTAGGCTTAACACTACAATCTGGTATCTATGGAAATACCTTTTTCATGCTGACGGGCTTTCACGGTATGCACGTCACACTAGGCACCATTATTCTAATCGTGATGTTCTTTAGAGTACTTAAAGGACACTTTACACCACATAATCATTTTGCGTTTCAAGCCGGCAGTTGGTACTGGCATTTCGTCGACGTAGTGTGGGTTATGCTCTACTTATTTGTTTATGTTTTATAGTAATTACTGTGACTATCGCCAAGCCCTAATAAGGTCGGGGGTTTGGCGTTATTAAACCAGTGCCAATAGCCACTAATATTAGCACTACGATAACAACAGAAGTGAGTACCCTGCGACCAATATATTTACTCATTGGACCGTCTTTTGGGTCGTTTTTCATCATCACTCTCATTGCCATAAATAGGTTAGCGATCATGAAAATTACCAAAGCAATCAAAATTATTTTTATCAACATATAAACCTCAATAGTAGTGCGCAGGTTGGCCAAATGAATCACGTTCGAGCATCTAGATTAATTGCGATCATTATTACCAGCTTATGCGTAGTAGCAATGTGTGGCTTGGGTTTTTGGCAACTGGATCGCATGGAGCAAAAGCAACAACGCATTGTTAGCATAACCGAAAAACAGGGGAAAGGAAGCTTGTCGCTGATAGACGCAGTTTCAACAACCGACCCTACAGATCGGGCGGTTACTTTCAAAGGTACGCCTGATGGCGACAAAGTATTGCTACTCGATAATCAAATACATGAGCAACGAGTTGGCTATGATGTGCTTGCGCCAGTGCAAACCAATGCGGGCTGGGTATTGGTCAACTATGGTTGGTTACCTGCTCCGGATTTTTCGCGTACGTTACCTTCGGTAAGTATTAGTCATGACGCGCAGCATTTTGAAGGAGTGGTGAGTCAGCCCAGTCATAACCCGTTAGTAAAAGAAACGCTTACATCAGCATCACGCTTTCCGGCACGTATTCAGCAAATTTCAATCAGTACCGCCAGTGAATTGCTATCACTTAACTTATTACCCTATGTAGTAGTACTTACCGCAAAGAATGACCTTTTTGTTAGGCGTTATAACAGTGTTGTTATGCCTCCTGAAAAGCACTTGGGTTATGCCATTCAATGGTTTGGTCTTGCTATCGCAGCCGCCTTGATTGGCGGTTTCGCAATTATGAAAAAAGGACGTCAATATGAGTAATCCGGCCTCGAAGAAAACCTTAATTATTATGGTCGCCGTGTTTGTGCTACCCGTGATTTTAGCTAAGCTTGCGTTAGAGAATGATTGGTTCAACCAAGGTGCTACCAATAAAGGTGCGTTGCTGCAACCTACCATTGATGTTTCATCGCTTTTAGACGGCACAGAGCCGAAATGGCGCTTGTTGTATGTCTTGCCCGAAAATTGTGATGCCATATGTGAAAATGCATTGTTTAGTATTAATCAAGTGTGGCTGGCGCTTGGAAAAGAATCTGATCGAGCCGAAGCCTTAGTTTTATTCACTGAACAAAGCGATGTAGCGGCCCTTGAACAGCTATCGGAATACGCCAACGTTCATACATTGAGTGTTAGTGCTGCACCTATAACAAACCTAGAGCAAAAGAGCGTTTATATTGTAGATACCTTAAATAACGCCATGCTGTATTACCAAATAGACGGCGATAGAAACAAAGCCTTAATGGAGAGTCGAAGCATGCTGGCAGACATTAAAAAACTTCTAAAACTGTCTCGTATTGGATAGGAGTTGCTATGAAAAAACTCGTGCTTTTTAGCCTTTTTCTTGCCGCAGTAGTCATCATTTTAGGGGCTTACACTCGCCTTACTGATGCTGGCCTTGGTTGCCCTGATTGGCCAGGTTGCTATGGCAATCTTACAGTGCCATCAGGAGATGAAAATGTAGAAGCGGCCAATACCGCTTATCCTGACCGGCCTGTTGAAGCACATAAAGCATGGAATGAAATGATTCACCGCTATTTTGCAGGTGCGCTAGGGCTTTGTATCCTTGCCATCGCTATTTTGGCAGTAAAACAGCGGCGCAAAGGCACACCTGTTAAGCTTCCTTTGCTGTTACTCGGCCTTGTCATTTTTCAAGCGGCGTTAGGTATGTGGACAGTTACTCTTAGCTTATTGCCGGTAGTAGTGATGGGGCATTTGTTAGGAGGCTTCACGGTTTTGGCGTGCTTATTTTTACTCTACCTTCGTCTAGGAAAGCATCATCTTTTTGGCATAAGTGAACTAGGCTCCAATCCTAGCGCTGAGCCTAGCTCGCACAAGAGCAACAAAATGGCCACGCTGGCATTTGTTGGTATTGCCATTTTAGTCGGTCAAATAGCCTTAGGAGGTTGGACTTCGGCGAACTACGCCGCACTCGCCTGTACCGATATGCCAATTTGCGAAGAGGGTTGGCAGCAAAGATTAGATTTTTCAGGTGCTTATAGTGTACCAGAGGCCGAAAATTATGAATTTGGAGCCCATGATTATGGTGAACGAGCCACCATGCATATAGTGCATCGGTTTGGTGCTCTTATTACCTTCGTCTATCTTACGGTGTTGGCATTTAGCTGGCTGCGAAGTAGTGCCTTATCATCTGCAGTGAAAAAGGGATGTGTACTAATGGTTGCAGTTTTGTGCGCGCAGGTGGCGCTAGGACTCAGTAATGTTTTATTTAGTTTACCCTTGTTTATAGCGGTGTCTCACAACGCAGTTGCCGCCATACTGTTACTCACAATGATTTGGCTGACATGGTCGGTCACTCACCCAACGTCTTCTCTCTCCTACTCACATGGAGCTCATCATGGCTAAATCTATCTCTTTAAATACCGCTGTCGCTGGTAAGCATTCATCCACAAATAAGCATGGAAGGGCTAGCTGGCGAGATTACTACGAAATGACCAAGCCTAACGTAGTGATGTTACTTTTACTCACGGCAGTAGTGGGAATGTGCTTAGCTTCACCTGGATGGGTAGACGCCACTGCTTTAATTTGCGGGTTACTGGGGATTGGTATGTTATCGGCATCAGCCGCGGTGATTAATCATGTGGTCGACCATAAAATTGACAGCCAAATGGCACGCACTTTCAATCGGCCTGTGGCTAAAGGGAAAGTGAGTATCGCCAAAGCATCCTGGTTTGCAGCAGGGCTTGGCGTAATGGGTTTTGTTGTATTGAGCTTATGGGTGAACATGCTTACCGCTTGGCTTACCCTTGCTAGCTTGGTGGGCTATGCCGTGGTGTATACCATGTTTTTAAAACGGGCTACGCCGCAAAATATTGTGATTGGTGGTATCGCAGGTGCTGCACCACCGCTTCTAGGCTGGACTGCTGTCACTGGAGAAATTCATGCTCATGCGTTGTTGTTAGTACTCATTGTATTTACGTGGACTCCCCCACATTTTTGGGCCTTGGCTATTCATCGCGAAAAAGATTATGCGAAAGCGAAAGTGCCCATGCTGCCGGTCACCCATGGCGTAGAATTCACCAAAACATCGGTGTTACTTTATACCGTGTTACTTAGCTTGGTTTGCCTATTGCCTTACTTGGTGGGCATGAGTGATTTGATTTATCTTGTTGGCTCGTCACTTCTCAACATCGGATTTATGTATTACGCGGTAAAACTGAAATTTGCGGCCACTAGCCAAACCGCGATGAAAACTTTTAAGTTCTCAATTGTCCATCTCATGGTATTGTTTGTAGTATTGTTGCTTGATCACTACGTACCACTGAGTTTATGAACCGACGGATTTTTGTAGGCGTTGTTGCATTATTAGCATTATTGACTGGGGTGTTTGGGGCAATTTATTTGTCGCCTACGGGTCAGTCTAATGGCAGTTCACCCGAGTATTTTCAGGCTTACCCTGAGCCTCGTGCTATTGCGCCTTTTTCGCTGACCGACAGCAAAGGTAATGAATTTAACCAAGCTTCGCTAGAAAATCAGTGGAGCTTGTTGTTTCTTGGTTATACGTTTTGCCCCGATATTTGCCCTACCACGATGGCCGAACTGAACAGCATTTACCCGCAAATGCAGGCCATTGAGTCTGAATTTCCTATAAAAGTGGTGTTTATTTCTATTGATCCTAATCGTGACTCAATAGATCGGCTCGACGAATACATTAGCTACTTTAACCCCAATTTTATTGCCGCGACCGGTGTGCATAAAGCCTTATTCCCCTTCGCTCGAAACTTGGGCATGATGTACGCAATTGCTGAAAGTACAGATAATCCTAATTATCTTGTCGATCATAGTGCGTCGGTAGTGCTTATTAATCCTAAAGCACAGGTGATAGGGCGTTTTAAGCCAAAACGTGAGCCTGGCAAGTTGTCGATTAGTGACGCACAGCAAATACTTAATGACATGCCAGTGATTACATCATCATTTAGTTCAAATTCGGCACTATAGGTGAGTATGGGAGGCATGGATATAAAAATCCGACAAGGTCTTGTGTCTGATGCTGGCCAAGCGGTTCCCTTATTATTAAGTGCCGCTGAAGATCTATTGGTTTCCGTTTTTGGCAATGGCGATACAAGCCATACTCTCGATTTTTTAACCCATGCATGGAAAGGTAAGTATGGGCAATATGGCTGCAATAATCACTGGGTTGCGGTAGTCGATGACGTTGTTGTAGGTGTCATTACGGCGTGGCATACCAAGTTGGGGCCCGTATTTGACCGTGCTTCGTTAGACAGCATTACCACCTTCTACAATCTCGATGATGCAATGGCAGTGCTAATGCGCAATCAAGCGGTTGCTGTAGGCTTAACGCCGCCAAGTGCAACAGAACTTATGCTAGGTCACGTGGCGGTAGATAGCATTGCTCGGCGCGGCGGAATCGGCAAGGCTATGATTGCCCACATGCGTGATTACGCCATAGAACTTAAAAAGCAGGCATTGGTACTAGACGTACAAATTAGTAATGTTGCTGCCATTCGGTTTTATCAAAACGTTAATTTTAAAGAGCAATCAGTGAACGGCACCTTCGTGCGTTTTGTTCATGCACTTTCAGCTTAACTAATCTGGATAATTTCCGTTTTTATCTGCCACAAAAAATGGCTGAGAATACCAATAATACCTTCCTGATTGAGAGTTGCTCGGAGCGGTACAATTTACTCGCGAACGGCCTACAGGAAGTGCTTGAGCAATACTGAAGGTAACCGCATTGCCTTCAACCCTCGTTTCAACTGGTGAGCCAGAAAAGAAGCAATTTACTTGGCGTAAACGTACATCATCGCCCTTAATCGTTAGCGTAATAGGGGGGAGTCTCGATTCGTCACTAGCGCCTTGCACCTCTGGGATATGCTCACCTTCAAAGCTGGTCGATAATACCGGCATAGCAATACTGTTTAATTTGGTTTTTAGTGTTTCTAAGTTGGCATAAGGGCCAGCTGCAGGGAAGCGAGGTAATGCTTGAAAATTACTGTGAGGGCCTATAGCGCCTGAGTGTTGTCCGAACGCAATGTAACCCTCTTGCGCCAGCTTATCTGCTAGCTTTTGGTTGAACTCACCAAAGGGGTAGGCCAAATATTTAAGTGATTCGCCAATTTTGCTATCAATAATAGCCTCGGCTTCAGCAACATTCTGCCATACCTTTTTAAGCCATGCTTCGTCATTAGTTCCGCTATCAGCGCCGTTAGAAGAAACTCTGCCATCCAGCATATGCGAGTGGTCAAGTGTATGGTTAGCGAAAGTAACGCCGTCGTTATGCATTGCCTCAACTTGTGCCCACGTGAGTTGGCTTCTATTGGTACCAATTTCCCCTGGGTTAATAAATATTGTGTATGGGAAGCCCATATCAACCATAATGGGGTGGGCATTTTTAAGGATGTTTTCGTACCCGTCGTCAAAGGTTATCACCACAGTGTTGGAAGGAAGAGGTGTTTTACTTTGGATAGCATCAACGACCTTTGCTAAAGGCAAAACTGTGTGATGTTGCTTTAAATACGCCATATGTTGTTTGAACACCTCAGGCGATATACTGGTGCTTTTCGGCGTGTTGTCAGACACATGATGGTAAAGCAAAATAACACCATTTTGAGTAAGAATTTCACGGGTAGGCTGCCTAGTGTTATCAGTAGCAGCCAGGCTATAGCCAGAAAAACAAACAAGAAAGAAAAGTGCTAACCAGTGTGGTCGGTTGCCTTTCATTTGCGCCAATATAGCGTCACATTTAATCCACGAAATGACATTGAAAGGCATGATAAACTTCATGTTTTCTCCGAGTTGAAATTGATTTAATAGCAGTGCTTTATACTGCGTGTCAGCGCGGCGTTCTACTAATGCAGAGACTATAATTAATGCAAAAGCGAGTGCAAGAAGATAAGCAATCTCTACGCCAATCTGAGACGTTTTGGCACGATCATACACGCTTACTCACATTAGCGCTGCCCATGATCCTGGCCAATATTACCACTCCTTTGCTAGGTTTGGTGGATACGGCTGTTTTAGGGCATATGTCGGCGCCCGCCATGTTAGCCGGTGCGGCAGTGGGGGCGCTTATACTTACCCAAATTTACTGGGTGTGTGGTTTTCTGCGCATGTCTTCAACAGGCTTAAGCGCACAGGCAAGAGGGCATAAAGATGCAACACTTTCCTCTGCCAAAGTGCTTTGGCAGACCCTTGCTGTCGCCTCCATCTTAGGGCTGGGTTTACTCATATTACAAGCGCCTATACTCACAGCAGGACTGGCATTGGCGAGCCCATCTGATGCAGTGGCGGTGCATTTGACGGAGTATTATCAGGTTAGAGTATGGGGCGCACCAGCGGCTATGCTTAATTTAGCGCTTATCGGTTATTTGGTGGGTCAGCAAAAAACGCGCACGGTGATGATTATCCAGATAATCGGCAACCTCGTGAATGCAGGATTAGATATTACCTTCGTTTATGGGCTGTCTATGTCAGTGGCTGGGGTTGCCTTAGCCAGTATTATTGCTGAATATTCCATGGCGTTTATGGCGATGTATGTTGCCCTAAAGCAAGTGAGGGGTGTTACTCCACAAGCAAGCTGGTTCAACCGTGCAGCGCGTAAGATACTGATGAAACTCAACACTGATATGCTATTGCGTAATTTAGCCTTGCAAGCCTGCTTAGCGTTTTTGACGATACAAGGCGTGCGGTTCGGAGAAATGCCGGCGGCAGTGAATGCTATTCTACTGCAGTTTTTCGTATTAATAGCGCTAGGATTAGATGGGGTCGCCTACGCAGTAGAAGCGCTGGTGGGTGAAGCCAAAGGCGCAAACAATGCGTCAGAAATAAAACGCAGAACATACCAAGGGTTATTCTGGTCATCGCTTTTTGCAATAGGTTACAGCGCTATCTTCTATTTTGGCGGTCACGGTATAATAAGCTTACTGACTGAACATCAAAATATTGTGAGCGCAGCATTAACCTACCTTCCGTTAATGGTTATTCTGCCACTGCTGGCGCATTGGTGCTTTTTGTACGACGGTGTATTTGTTGGCCTTACAAAGTCATCTTCTATGCGCGACACCATGATTATTAGCGCGCTTGCAGTATATTTCCCTGTATGGTTTTTTACTCAGTCTCTCGGCAATATCAGCTTGTGGTATGCATTGTTGGCGTTCTTACTTGCCCGTGGTATTACGCTTGGATGGAGCTTCGAACGGCTAAGTCAGCGCAATGCATTGTGCGACAGCTAGTTTAAACCAAATTAAGCCTAGCCAAAGGAAAAAGCCACATCACTTGGCAATCTCGATAGGCAGAAATATATCGGTAACGGCTTCATGTGCGGCTACGTCGGGGAAAAAGCGAATACGCTCTAAAAAAATAGGAAAGTCTCTTAGTTCAAATTGTGTATCAGGCAACCACTGGTGATATAAACCGTGCACCACCGCCCCTAGCGCTGCATCGGTGCCAATATGGCGGACTTTAGCGCAGTAACCTTCCGGTATGGTAGTAGTGATGACGTTAGCGTGATTGGTATCCGTAGACGGCTGCGTGGCGATAGGGTCGCTTGTTTTTGCGGGCTGGCTGCTAGGCGCAGTAATAGGTGCAGTAATAGGCCCAAAAATTTGGCACGCCACACCAAACCGGTAAGACTCATGTGGCGTGTTGTAAGGGTCATCATACAGTAAGTTGAAAGTGCGGCTGGTAGAAGGCGGTAGCTTGTTTTCTTTGCGCCACGTAATAAATTCACTTACCGTGCTCATAATGCGGCTAGGTGGGCCAACATGCATCATCATTGCAATGTCCAAGGCTGGAAATTGAATCACTGACACATCGAGTTGATGATTTTCAGAAGCGCTATTTACGTTATGTGAAGCGTTCATAAATACCGAAGTTCCTTTTTCGTTTGCGTTTAAT
The DNA here is from genome assembly GCF_000213655.1 of Alteromonas naphthalenivorans. Lineage (NCBI taxonomy): Bacteria > Pseudomonadati > Pseudomonadota > Gammaproteobacteria > Alteromonadales > Alteromonadaceae > Alteromonas > Alteromonas naphthalenivorans. Next base: position 4,851,727 of record NC_015554.1, on the reverse strand, counting down.
CGCGAGGTGACGAGGGTGCCTTGATGTAGCGCTTCAACGTTAGGTGTTTTTCGAAAACTTGAAGGCGACAGGCGATAGTGTTTTTTAAAGGCTCTGGCATAGCCTTCATGGGAACTAAATCCCGCTTCTATCGCTATATCCAGTATGCGTTTGTGTGGCCGAAACGCTAATTTATACGCACTTTCGTGCAGCCGAAGCTGTCTAGCGTAGTCGCCAATGTTAATACCAAACTTTGCGTTAAATGCGCGGTGAAGATGGTACTCAGAGGTACACGCGAGCGAGGCAAGTTGGCTAAGATCACTGGCACGCTCGGGCGCTTTTGTAATGGCGTCGGCAACCTTATCGAGGCGAAGATATAAAGGGTTCATTCGTTACTAGCATTATTTAAGTTAAGCAAACAATACAAAGTTGAATAAAATAATACCCGACTATTTTTGCGGTATTGCTTTTTGCACCACAAAATAGGTATGAAACTCGGGCAGCTGCCCGTATTCAATATGCCGAATAAAGCAGTCGGCTTCGATAATATGGCGTACATAACCGTTGATACCTAGTGAAGCGTAATAAACTTCAGGCCCCATGATGGTGTTGGTATGTTCGCCGGGTTCATCCACACCGCCACAACTAAATATCAATACCCCACCTGGCCGTAATGCATTGCAAAGTTTGGTAATTAGTGCCGCTTGGCTGTGAAGTGGTACGTGCCACAGACAGTCCCAAGCGCTGATAAAGCGGTACTGATGGGGTAAGTCGAAGGTGCAAATATCACCAAAATAAAATGTGTTGTTAGGGTGCCTTTCTCTGGCTAACGCCAGCATCTCATTTGAGATATCAACGCCCTCTACAACAAACTCGTTGTCATGCAGTAAATCAATAAATCTACCCGTACATCCGCACCCTACATCAAGGGCTAAGGACGGTGGGTTTGACGTTGCTTGGGGGGAGTAATGTTCTGAGGTAAATACGTCAAGAAATGATAATGCGACCTTATGCTGAGCAATACCATTATTACGATTAAACTCTGGGCGAGTCCAGCGCTGGGTAATTTGATCGTAAGCAAGGCCGGTTTCTGCTGGTGTCATGGTCGCTTACCTATTTTGACTAATCGCTCGCCAGTGTAGCACTGGCGAGCTTATCGTAGATGTTTATGCGCTCAAGGCTGTTTATAAGCTCAAGGCTGTTTCCACGCTCAGGGCTGTTAATAAGCTCAAGGCTGTGTGCAAACTCTCGGCTATTTCTTAACGAAGTGAGTTGCGCATAGTTTGTTGCCAGAAGGGTCGCGTAAATACGCAAGGTACAACTGGCGTTCTTCTGTACCACGAATGCCGGGAGGATCTTCACAAGGAACACCGCCATTGGCTGCGCCCACTTTATGCCATTCATCAACAAGCCCAGGGTTTGCCGCAGCAAGACCAATCGTTGAACCATTCCCGTGGGTAGCGGCTTCGCCGTTAATTGGCTTGGTAAGGGCTAATACTCCTTTCGGAGTGAAGTAGAAAACACGCCCGTGTTCATCGTAAACACCTTCATCGTATCCAAATACAGCAAGAGAGGCATCGTAAAATTTCTTCGAGGCTTCAATGTCGTTCGCGCCAATCATTACATGACTAAACATAGCATTTCCTTTTTATCGGCAAAATATTGTTATCTGATTATTCTAGCGCCATTTTTACAGCCTCAGCAGCATGGAGCGCTGTGGTGTCGTAAAGAGGCATATCAGTGTCTGACTGCTTTACCAACAAGGCAATTTCGGTACAACCTAAAATAACGGCCTGTGCACCTTGCGCCTTTAATTTGTTGATAATATCAATATACGCGTCACGGGATTTTTCACAAATAACCCCTTTGCATAATTCCTCATAAATAATTTTATGTACGACTAGTCTGTCGTCACTATTTGGCACGACTACATCTAAATCAAACTGTTGCGCTAATCGTTCGCTGTAAAATGCCTGTTCCATGGTGAATTGGGTGCCTAGCAAGCCCACTTTTTTGACCGCGTTTTCACACAGGGCCACGCCGGTGGCATCGGCAATATGCAACAAAGGAATGGCTACTGCGCTTGCTACCTGTGCAGCGACCTTATGCATGGTGTTGGTACATATAAGGAGAAAGTCGGCGCCGGCATCTTCTAATGACTGTGCAGCGTGCTTCAACGCATCGGCGGCTTTATCCCACTCACCACTGCGCTGGAAAGCTTCTATCTCGGCAAAATCAACCGAGTAGAGGCATATTTTTGCACTGTGTAGTCCCCCAAGTTGGCTATTCACCAGCCGGTTGATTTCTTGATAGTAGCTAACCGTTGATTCCCAACTCATACCGCCAATAAGCCCAATGGTTTTCATCTAAGCCCCCTCTAATAAGCACGACAGAAAACGTAACAAAAACTGCCACAAACATGACGTTAAGAACAACCAATGTAAGGTTATAAATACTAGACTACGTGCAATCAGCGGCCCAGTACAAGGTCATTGAACGTGAGAATTAGCAAAAGTATGTAAGAAAACGTATGAATGAAAAGCGAGAGGAAATTGACTAATCGTCTTTAAAACTAGGGGGGATTTTCTTGTCTTTTAAAAAGGCGAAACGCTGCATGAAAATGCCTATATAGCCAGACATGGCAATGACAAAGCCTACCAGCAAGGTGGTAACAGAATAATAGTAAAGGAAGGTGCTTAAGTGGCTTAACGTGAAAAGCTGCACAACGCCAGCAACGAACAAGGCAAGGCCTAATTTAAATCGTCGCCAGCTTTTGTGCACATCAAACATAGTTGAGATACAACATCTTAGTAGTAAGAATGCTCACCGGCTTCATGTTCAGTAGCGTCACGAACACCGTTTAGTTCCCCAGCAAATTGCTCAAGCATTTGCTTTTCTATGCCGTCTTTCAACGTGACATCAACCATAGAACAGCCATTACAGCCGCCGCCGAATTGAAGAATAGCAAAGCCATCTTCGGTAAGTTCAGCCAACATGACTTGGCCGCCATGGCTAGCAAGTTGAGGGTTGATTTCAGCTTCAATCATGTACCTTATGCGTTCAGCCAAAGGCGCATCATCAGCGACTTTGCGTGCTTTAGCATTTGGCGCTTTAAGCGTAAGCTGAGATCCCATTTGATCGGTGACATAATCAATTTCTGCTTCATGTAAAAATGGAACACTTTCTTCATCTACCACTGCATTGAAGCCATTGAACTCTAAACGAGTATCAGTTTCTTCAACGGCATCTGGCGGACAATAGGACACGCCACACTCGGCGCTTGATGTGCCCGGATTTACGACGAATACACGAATATTTGTGCCAGTCTCTTGTTTATCCAACAGTTTTACGAAGTGAGCCTGGGCTTCTTCTGATATAGTAATCATCAGTAAGTCCTATTAATTTAAAATTTGGTTTATGATAACAAATTTACCTGACTAAAACAGTCAAGTATTGACTAGTTTCGATGTAACCGCATAACGACAAGACGGATATCACTATGCTCGCAACTTTGGTTCGCACCGCCTCAAACTCGAATTTTCAAAAATGGTTTGCGCCATTTATCGTGTTAACCGCCTTGTGCGTATGTGCTTCGGCAAATGCCAATATGGTGACTCTCGATAAGGGCGGTAAACCGGTTCAGGCCTATTTACCAACCGATGTGACATACAATCCAGATATTCCTACGCCAGAATCAGTACTGGGTGCGAACATTGGTCAGTGGCACGTGCGTCACGATCAACTAACCCACTACATGCGTGTACTCGCTGATCATTCCGACCGTATTTCATTAGAAGTCACCGGTAGAACCCATGAAAATCGTGAGCTATTGCTACTTACCATTACTGCACCGTCGAACCGCCCTAACATAGAAAGTATGCGTACCGCGCATATCGATGCCATGAATTCAGGCAATAAAGTAAAAGCGGGTGCGCCACTTATTTTCTATATGGGTTACAGCATTCACGGTAATGAGCCTTCAGGCTCCAATGCTGCATTAGCCCTAGCTTACTACTTAGCCGCTGGGCAAGGTACGCGAATCGATGCGTTACTGAACAACAATATTGTGCTGTTAGACCCATCTTTCAACCCCGATGGGTTATCTCGTTTCGCGCAATGGGCGAATATGCACAGAGGAAAGCAACTTGTTGCAGATAGTAATACCCGTGAACATGATGAAGGCTGGCCATCAGGGCGCACAAACCACTATTGGTTTGACTTAAATCGCGACTGGTTGTTGTTGGCTCACCCTGAGTCCCAAGCGCGTATAAAGCAATTTCACCGCTGGCGCCCGCATATTCTTACCGACTTTCATGAAATGGGCACCGATAGTACCTACTTTTTTCAGCCAGGTGTACGCTCGCGTAAAAACCCAATTACGCCGGATGAGAACGTAACCTTAACCGAAGCGCTGGCGGCTTATCACGCCAAAGCCTTTGATAAACAAGGGAAGCTGTATTTCTCGGAAGAGGCATTTGACGACTTTTACGCCGGTAAGGGCAGTACCTACCCTGATTTACATGGCAGCATAGGTATTTTGTTCGAACAAGCGAGCTCTCGCGGACATTTACAAGAATCTATCAATGGGCCATTGGCATTTTCTACCACCATCGCAAATCAAATTACAACGTCGTTAAGTACTTTTGAAGGCGCCCTTGCTAATAAACCGGCTATTTTAGATTATCAGTCTGCTTTTGTTAAAGACACGCAAGCACTAGCAAAAGACGGTGATATTAGCGGTTACATTGTGGGTGAATCGAATGATAGCGGCAGATTTAACGCCATGTTGTCGCTGCTTAAGCAGCACAACATTAAGTTCGAGGTGGTAAGCAAAGATTCTGAAATAGGCAAGCAAACCTTTCGCGCTAATCGTGCTATCTATATTCCTGCCGCGCAGGCCCAGTATCGACTCATCACGTCTATATTCTCAACCCAAACCTCGTTTGAAAATAACACCTTCTACGACGTGTCATCGTGGAACATGGCGATGGCGTTTAATCTACCGTTTGAGGTGGTTGAAAAACGGGATTTTCGCGACGTAAAAACGGCTGCCAATGCACAATTAGCAATGCCTGTACTTAGCGATTCGTTACCTGCCAATGCCTATGCATACGCCTTTTCATGGAACGATTACTACGCGCCAGCCTTGCTTCAATCGTTATTAGAAGCAGGGGTAAGTGTAAGAAGTAGCGAAAATGCATTTGAAGCTAAGCTGGTTAATAATCAGCGCCATACGTTTACCTCGGGAAGCATTATTATTCCTACGGGGTTAGCACAACCTGATAACTTACTTAACCTTCTGACAGAACAGGCTAGCGCATTAAAAATTCCGGTTTACGCACTGGCAAGTGGGTTAACGCCTACAGGCAGTGATATTGGAAGCCGCTCAATCCAGCCCATTTCAGCGCCTAAAGTATTGCTAGTGGGGGGTGAGGGCGTAAGTGAATATGAAGTGGGCGAAATGTGGCATTATTTCGATACCCGAGTGGGGTTGCCGGTTAGTATTGTGGAGCAACAAAAGCTAGGTAACGCACTACAGTCAGGCTATACCCATATTGTGTTTGCCAGTGGTCGCTATTCGCTGACGAATGATACGATAGACGCACTATCTACTTGGGTTAAAAATGGCGGTGTGTTGATTGGACAAAAATCAGCTCTTCGTTATTTTGCAGCCAATGAATGGTTAAACGCCGATATAGTAGATAGAGAAGAAATAGACAGTAAGTTTGATGAAGACAAACTAACGTTTGGCGATAAATCGGCGTTATACGCAAGAAAGTTGGTGGCTGGCGCGGTTTATGAAGCTGAAATAGATATCACCCATCCACTATTTTACGGTTATACCGACGCCACACTGCCTATGTTTAAAACCAGTAATATGGTGGTGAACAATTATTACACGCCATTCACTACGCCAGCGCGTTATACCTCAGCGCCATTGCTGGCAGGATTCAGTGATGAAAAGCTGGTGAAACTTATTGCCGAAACGCCTGCTGTGATAACCACAAAGCAAGGTAAAGGTGTAGTGATTGGGTTTACCGACAATACGCAATTCCGAGGCTATTGGTATGGCACGAACAAAATGCTAAGTAATGCTATTTATCAGTCAGGCTTTCTTAAGTAAGTCGCGAGTTGTTAGGTAGTAAGAATTGTAGCGGTAACGGTTTCGATTACCCTGCTGCCAGCAGTGAGCTTTTCGGGGGCGGTGTAAAGGTCATTGCCCACACTGAAATACTAAGTTGTGGGTAGCGCGCTCTCAATAAGCTTGCCAAGGCGTTTACCGTAACACCGGTAGTAATGACATCATCCACGATGGCAATGCGCTTAAGATCAGGGTTAGAAGCGACTAGTTTATCAATACATTGTGGCGTTAATGAAAACACCTGCTTAGCATGCTGAAGCCTTTGTGCTTTCCCTAGATGATGCTGAGCAGACATACCTTGTCGAATCGCCCAATTGGTGCAAATGGGTATATTCAGTGCACTACCAATGGATTTAGCGAGCACTGCAGCCTGATTATAATGCCGCGTTGCCAGCCGCCACGAGCTTAAAGGCACTGGTAAGAGAAGTTGCGCCGTGGTGTGTGGTAGAGGCGGTGTATGATGAGCTAAGTGTTGCTGTTTACCGACAAACCACTTGGCTAAAACCTTCCCTGAAGTGAGTGAATGTTGAAACTTAAAGCCATGAATTAAGGTGGTTATTGGGTAAGTATGTAAAGCCAGTACCGACAGTTGCTGATACGCACTATGCTTAACGTGCCGACCAACTGGCCCAAAAGACAGTAAATTATTACCGTGATCTTTGGCCGAGAAAAAAAATATATCATGTTCACACCAATGACATACTGGCGCAGGACTTGCCTGATAACATAGTAAGCATGAAAGATTCATAGTACGTGAATTTTTGAATTCCTATGTTAAGTCGCTTTTTCTCACACGTAGCGACAGTACGATGACGTGTCTTTAAGCATTTTTTGAGATAATGGGTAATCATGCATACATGGCAGCCTATTAGGTTTGCTTCTTCATGCAACAGCCAAAGGATGTATACAGTGAAAGATTTGCATACAAACACACCGCTTGTCACCCGAACTCAAGGTACAGGAAACGATCTGGTTTTCCTTCACGGTTGGGGTATGAATAGTGGCGCTTTTACCTCGTTTATCCCCTATTTAACGAATAGTTTTCGAGTCACCACTATCGATCTTCCCGGTTTCGGCGAAAACGCTCAGCACGTGCCTTCCCCTTATGACGCTGAGTCTTTAGCACAAATGATAGCGCCTTATATTCCACCAGAAAGTATAGTGGTAGGGTGGTCTTTAGGTGGTTTGGTGGCGCAACGATTAGCCCTAATTGGTAAAGATTTTAAGGGTTTAGCGCTTAAAGGTTTAGTTACGATAGCCTCTACACCTCGATTCATCGCTGGCCCTTGCTGGCCTGGTATTGCAGGTGATTTATTGGCCATGTTCGAAAGTCAGTTAGAGAGTAACTACAATAGAACGCTAGAGCGCTTTTTGGCTATTCAAGCGATGGGAAGCGATACGGCTCGCCAAGATATCAAAGCCATTCGCGGGCATATCAGTGAATACCCAGAACCTGACCAGCACGCACTGAAACAAGGCTTGAGAATTCTTTCTACAGAAGATTTACGCCAAGACATTGGCCGTATAACGGTGCCAACTCTTCGATTATATGGTCGCTTAGATAGTCTAGTGCCTACCAGTGGCATAGATCGTATTTGCGAGTTGCATCCTCAAGCTGATACGGTGGTGTTACCCCACGCAGCACATGCGCCTTTTATTTCTCACCCTCAACAAAGCGCCGATATTTTGTTTAGCTTTGCATCAAGTGTATATCAACAAAAAGCATCGTGACCCGATGCTTTTTTATGTTGTGTTTAGGTGTTGTATAGCGGCTGCAAGTATATACGCGGTATTGTCGAGCCAGTGAAAGACTAGGCGAGAGTGAAGAATATTGCTCGTTTTCACAGCCAGTTAAGTCTTATGAGCGGTACAGACCTTTTCATTTAGTGCAATTTGGTTAATAATTGCACATGAGAGTGTAGAGGTAGTGTATGTCTGGTATATCAGGTGTAAATAGTAACAATATAAATTCCGCGATTTTGTCCGGACAATTTGGTTTGCAGAATGCCAATAATGGTATTACGCAGGCTGCGTCTAATATTGCCCAGCAAACCACGAACGCAGAGCGAGATCCGCAAGCAGTTTTAGCCAATCCTGTCACCCAAAGCTTACAGAATGTACGCAATATACTTCCCTCTTCCCAAGATGATGTCACCACTAATCTGTTGTCATTGAAAATCAACAGTATCAATGCTCAGGCTTCCGCCAAGGTGCTTGATGTGGCAAATGACACCATAGGCACCATAATCGATACGTTAGCGTAGTAGTGTAGGAGTGTAATGTGAACATTGTTACCCCTATCCTCACGGCCATAGCGTACCCTACTGCAAACGTTAATACTGAGTCTGCAAGAAGAGACAATGCATTACGTGAAACTATCCCTCAGTCGGGAGATGCAGAGAAAGGGGCATCGCAAAAAGGCCTAGGTTCGGACAGTGACAAAGCTCGAAATCCGGGACAAACGCCTGCGCCTGTTACCTACGATCGCCCCCAAGTCCAAACTGAACTGCAAAGCGCGTTTGAAAGCGTGTTTGGCGAACAAAAAGACAATGGCTCTGATGAAAGCGCGGGTAAACAAAATGCCCAAGATCAACAGGAATCAAGCCAACAGGAATCAAGCCAACAGGAATCAAGCCAACAGCAAGCCTCACAGCCTGAACAGCAAACAGAAGAACAGCAAGAGATAAGTAACTTAGAGGCACGTGATCAAGAGGTCCGTACTCACGAGCAGGCGCATGCCGCTGCGGGTGGACAATATGCAGGGTCGCCGCAATATGAATATACCACTGGGCCAGATAACAAGCGTTATGTTACCGATGGTGAAGTGTCGATTGATATTTCTGAACTAAATAGCCCTGAAGAAACCCTTCGTAAAATGCAGCAAGTCCGTGCTGCTGCACTTGCTCCAGCTGAGCCTTCGGCGCAAGATTTAGAAGTGGCAGCAGAAGCTACTCAAAAATCGTTTGAAGCTCGCAGCGAAATCGCTGAAGACAACGCTACAACATCATCGGTATCGCCTAGCGCATCAGATATCACGCCCCCTGATATTGATGAAATTACCGATAATGCAGGTGTTGAACGCCCTACAAGGGCACTAGACGAAGCTGTTTTACAAGCGCAAACGGTTGAACAAGATGCTGTAAGCCCAGGACCACCAAGCGCCGCAAGGCAAGAATCACAAAACGCCGCAAGCCAAAAAATACAAAGCGCCGCGAGCCAAAAAATACAAAGTACTAGTGAAGCTTCAAATGAGATTGGTGGTGATTTTGATACGCGCTCATTAGCATTTGGTGACCAAGCCTTACAAGATGAAGCCAATAGCGGCAGTGATCAAGAAAGCCAAGCCAATTCAGCCCGTATTGGCCGCATCCAAAATTTCTACACACAAGCCTATACACCAGTACGTGAAGGTTTTTCCGCTAGCGCCTAGGGTTTGGTGCCTATCACTTAATACTCATAGCGCTTGTTTAGCCCCGTTTACCGCCCACGACCAACAACATGTGTTCTTAATAGCGCCACTTTCATAAATACAAACTTCCAATAGACTGATACAAAAAAGCCAGCATGTATGCTGGCTTTAAAATTATAATCGCGCGAGTAAACAATGGCGTTAGGCGTTATTTCTTTGCTTTAGCGAACGCATCGGCAAAGGCGTTACCCATAGCGCTGTTTTGCTGTTGGCTTTGTCCGCCACCACGCTTGTTGGGCTTATCTGCGCGAGGATTACCACGCTGAGACCCATTAGCTCGTGGATTCCCATTAGACTTTGCGTTAGCAGCGCCATTGCTATTATTGATTTTGCCTGCTTGATTCGACGAGGTTGGGGTATCTTCTAAACGCATAGTAAACGATATACGCTTACGTGGTACGTCTACCTCAAGTACCTTAACTTTTACGATGTCGCCTGCTTTCACTACATCCCGTGGGTCTGAAATGAACTTGTTGGTTAGCGCTGAAATATGCACTAAACCATCTTGGTGTACACCAACATCCACGAATGCGCCAAAGTTAGCAACGTTGCTCACCACGCCTTCTAAAATCATACCTGGAGTAAGATCTTTAATGGTCTCTACCCCTTCTTTAAAGGTGGCAGTTTTAAATTCAGGGCGAGGATCGCGGCCGGGCTTATCAAGCTCGCTCAAAATATCTTTTACCGTGGGTAAGCCGAAAGCATCACTGGTAAATGTATCAGGCGATAAGGTTTTTAGTAGCTCTGTGTTACCGATAAGATCGTTAACCGCTACTGCGGCCGTATCCACAATTTTATCAACCACAGGATAAGCTTCGGGGTGAACCGCAGACGCATCTAGCGGGTTACTTCCATTTACAATACGTAAGAATCCAGCGGCTTGTTCAAAGGCTTTTGGCCCCAAACGTTCGACTTTCATTAGCGCTTTTCTATTGTCGAAGGCACCATTAGTGTCTCTAAATTGCACAATGTTATTTGCCAGCGTCTTGTTTAACCCAGACACATAACTAAGTAGCGCGGGTGAGGCCGTATTTAAATCTACACCCACAGCATTTACACAGTCTTCAATAACGCGGTCGAGAGATTTACCTAACTGGCTTTGGCTCACATCATGCTGATACTGGCCTACACCAATGGCTTTAGGTTCAATTTTTACAAGCTCGGCTAGCGGGTCTTGCAAACGACGAGCTATGGAAACTGCACCACGTATGGAAACGTCCAAATCAGGTAGCTCGTTTGAGGCTAATTCAGAGGCTGAATAAACCGAGGCGCCGGCTTCGCTTACCACAATTTTTTGTGCACCTAGCTCTGGGTTATTTTTAAGCATTTCCCCTACAAGCTTATCGGTTTCACGGGAGCCTGTACCATTACCTATACTAATAAGCTCAACTTTATGTTGCTTACATACGGTGGTGAGGGTACGCAGTGATTTATCCCACTGATTCTGAGGTGCATGGGGAAAAATGGTATTTTTAGCGACAACTTTGCCCGTTTTATCAACGATGGCGACTTTTACTCCCGTACGCAGACCAGGATCAAGACCCATGGTGGTCTTAGCGCCAGCAGGAGCGGCCATTAGCAAATCGTTAAGGTTCTTAGCAAACACCTCAATCGCTTCTTCTTCAGCGCGTTCACGAAGGCTACTGAATAACTCAGTTTCCATGTGTAAGGCGATTTTAATTTTCCACGCCCACTGCACTACTTGCGTTAAGAAATCATCGGCAGGACGTTGACGGTGCATAATATTGTAGTGGCTAGCAATAAGGTGTTCACAGTGAGAAGGCGCACTGGCATCATCTTGCTGCGGGTCGGCATCAAGTTGAATATTCAACATGCCTTCGTTACGACCACGAAACATAGCAAGGGCGCGATGTGAGGGTGCATTTTTGTATTTTTCGCTGTGTTCAAAATAGTCTTTGTACTTAACCGCTTCTTGCGCTTTACCGTTTGCTACTGTGCTTTTAATATGTGCGTTTTCAACAAGGTAGTTACGAATTTTACCAAGCAGTGCCGCATCTTCAGCAAACCGTTCCATTAAAATAAAGCGAGCGCCTTCAAGCGCGGCTTTAGTATCAGCCACGCCTTTTTCGGCATTAACATATTCAGCAGCTAATTCGTCGATAGATTGGTCAGGGTTAGCAAATAAGGTATCTGCTAAGCCTTCAAGGCCTGCTTCAATGGCTATTTGACCTTTGGTGCGTCTACGAGGCTTAAAGGGTAAGTATAAGTCTTCCAATGTGGTCTTACTGTCAGCGCCGGTTATATTGCGCTTCAACTCATCAGACAGTTTTCCTTGTTCATCAATAGATTTTAAGATGACTTGGCGTCTGTCTTCTAGTTCACGAAGGTAAGTAAGACGTTGCTGAAGCGTACGTAACTGAGTGTCGTCTAGCCCTTGAGTGGCTTCTTTACGGTAACGTGCAATAAACGGCACCGTTGAACCTTCATCAAGAAGCTTAACCGCAGCACTGACTTGGGAAGTTTGTACGGCAAGTTCTTCGGAAATTTTGTTAATAATCATAATACGCTCTAGGCAATAGCAAATAAGGATGTAGTGGCTAGCATTAGCCTTTTTACACCGCTTTCATTTTAGTTGGAATAACTGGCGGCAATTATACCACCGCGACGGGTCAGGAGAAGCCTGATTGTATGGTCAGTATTCATGGAAAACGTTTTAACTTTATTACAGTTTATCGGTTGGATCGTACCAGATACGGTTTATCCACCATTCTTTAACGTCTGTTTCAGTTTTTACCGTAATGTCATCATCTTCTTCTTTCCCTACCAAGGCTCGTGCCATAGGAGAGTCGATAGAAATGTAATCTCGACGGCCAAATATTTCATCGTAACCCACAAGGCGAAGTTCTAGTACCTGCCCTTGCTCATTTTCAATTTCTACCCAAGCACCAAAATAAACTTTATTTTCTTGTTCGGGGCTGTAATCCACTACTTTCAGGTTTTCTAAGCACTTACGTATGTAGCGTACTCGCCTGTCGATTTCACGTAATTTTTTCTTATTATATTGGTATTATTACCCCTACCCGAAATGTACTATTTTGCATTTACCAATAGTGTGAAACGGTGGCGTTCTTGAGTTTCTTGAAAATCAAGGGGGTATACTTGAACCTACTTTTTTACTATCAACTCTTTCCGAGAATCTATTAACTGAAATTGAATATCAAATCAGAGTATTAATATGTTGGGCTTGCTTTATAAGAAAGTATCAAGTGTCCTATTCTAAGTCTTTAGCCCCAACTTCTTGTGATCTTGTAAAGAGGGCTAGATATTTTCCTTTTTGAACCTCTCCTTTATCATAATACTCTTTGATTAGTATGTAAGGGTTGTAAATCAAAACATATTGAAACTCGCCCAAAGGACCAGATTCAACTTCAATAAAACCCAACTCAGCAAGTTTTGACATTCTGCCATTCCAGGTCGTAACCGCTCGTTGACTTGCGAACCCTGATTCTGTGGCTAGTTGGATTGAACTTTTGATTTCAATGAATGACTCATCGAACACTCGGCACCATAGGGCTAAATATGTGTTAAATACCGGCTTTCCCTTGTCTGCAAGGTCATCCATTATTTGAGCTAGCAATGGAAACGTTCTTGGCAAGGTAGTGAAGCCATTATTTTTTGTTCTATCCCACAAACGAGATTCGTCAACTTTACCCCACACCTGGTCTCTAAGAGCCATCTTTTGCTTTTTAACTTTAGTGGACCTTGCTGCCTTTTGTTTTATGTTCATTAGCTGTACCTCTAATTCAAATGTTGTTGCTGGCTTGGGCGTTTAGGTTTGGAAGCTAAACTATTGCTACTACAATCGTATCGAGCTTTGGACACTCAACTTGCAGGTTTGCAATCAAGCCAGCGAATTGTAAAAGTTGCTAATGTGGAATAGTTTTGGACACTTTCCGCAATTACCGACATATCAGATTGTGGCTTTGGACACCAACATATGACGGTCTTTTTGCTCGAACAACCTTCTACACCCTCAGTATCATACTAAAAACCTTGTTAATCAATGATTTAAATGTTTGCAAGGGCCATTTCAAGACTTACTCACAGTTCAATTTATAATAGTCAGATGTAATAAATATTACATTTCAACATCTTAATTGCAATTAAATTTCCATTTAAATTGTTGTGAGATTTATTAGTATTTACTTATCAATCACTTAAATGAATTTGTGTGCTCATATGTGCTCAATGTGCTACTGGTGCTTCAGTGTGCTCGATGGTGCTCATGGGGTTGTTAGGGGGGAATCGCATCCTGTGATGGGGAGATTTTTGTTAAGATTTTAAACTTAGCAGGCTTAATTGTGAAACTAACATATTCCTTAGCGCAGTGGAGAAGTCATATAAGCAAGTACGGTAAAACCTTTATCTTGATGTGCATTTAAAATTTTGTGCAGGCATTTCAACTTTTCACTAAAAAAAATTTTTTTCATATAAAAAAGCGAACAATATAGGAATTAATGATTCATTAATTTGATTTAGGTGTTTGCGTAGGGCAGTATCGATCTGAAAACAGGCCAAATTGATATTGCTCTTATGCCATACGTCATCAAAAAGCTAGTCGAATATAGGGCAGATAAATCTGGCAGATCCTTAACTTTGCCTGCACTCTTTACCGAGTCGGGTTTGCTCCTATCCCATCTAAGATTTCTGTTCGCACGATATACTAAATCCCTTAGTTGGCGTGAAAAAAGTGTTCAGGCAATTAAGTTGCTACTTGAATATATCAACGCGAATCAAGAAAGCTTTTCAACATCTACTGAATTACTTCGTTCTTTCTCTTTAAGTTTGTCTGTTGGAACAATTGATACTTTGGGTGATGACCCATCAGGCTTATATTGGAAACCTAAGCGAGTTGAAATAGTTAACGCGCTTTTAGGTCACATAAACGCGTATTGTGATCACTTAGGTTTCCTCAATGGTACTGAGCTACCCACCATAAGTCCCTTTAGAAAAGCAAGTACAGCCGAACAGCGTCTGCTATGGTGCAGCTACTATCGGCGTCAAGCCAACCTTTTTCTAAATCACCTATCTTCTCCACAATCGCAACCAGAAATGTTTTCCGTTAGAGAAATACGATCCAATAACCCCCATATGTTTGCGATTGAATCTTCGAAACGATTTCCAGATGAGCAACTAAACCGATTACTCGAGTCTGGCTTACGACTTAAAAGAAAGGTTCAAGACGGAAGCCGCATTAAGGCTGTTGATGAGCCCGATTACTGCGCTCACCTTATCGTTCTTCTTATGCATTATGGAGGACTTCGATTGTCAGAATGCTTTCATATTTACGTAGAAGATGTGTCAATTGATACCACGGATAACTCGGCAATAGTATCGGTTTTCCATCCAAGCGACGGCCATGCTCCTGAAATGCAATTCAATAACAGAGCTCATTATCTAAATGTAAAATACGGGCTCCAACCTAGAAATCTGTACCCAAAATCTAAAACTATACATTCTGGTTGGAAAACTCCATTGTTAACATCGAAGAATCGCTCCTTTACTGTGCTTTTTTTCCCTCATCAAGCTGCAATCCTCTTTCTTCTAACATTGCAAAAATATTTAGCATCTGGTCAGCGTCCTAGTACCTCTGAACATCCTTACTTGTTTTGTAATCGTCGAGGGGGGCCAGAGACCAGAAAGAACTTTAAGGACAAATATGACCGTGCGTTAGAGCGGATCAGTCTGACTCCTTCAAAAGTATCAGGACTATCTCCACACGCTCACAGACATAGCTACGGATATAGACTAAAAAACGCTGGGCTGACTAATACAACAATTCAAAAAAGTATGCATCACAAAAGCCCGGTGAGCAGCAACACCTATACCCAGCCAAATGAAGACGATGTTCGAAAATTAATGAGGAACATTGCAAATGAGTAGAAGTTCTAAATTTTATAGCTTTGAAGAAGCTAAAGTCGCCGCAAAGAGACTCTGCATCTCCAGCCTGATAGACTATAATCTCAGGTACAAAAGCGATCCACTTCTTCCTAGTAGCCCAGCAACGAGATATAAAGATGAATGGCGAGGGTGGGATAATTATTTGGGAAAGCCCAGTACTTATTTCTACTCGACTTATGCAGAAGCTCAGAAGAGTGCAAAAAATCTAGGTATAAAATCCAAGACAGCGTACGCCTATATACGAAAAGAAGATCCTCTTTTACCATCACGACCAGATACTATTTACCCGAATGAGTGGGGTGGATGGAAGCAATTTTTAGGTGCTAATTGGACCTTATACCCGACTCATGAAGAGGCTCGACAAGCTACTGTTAAACTAGGAATCCAGGGTCGCGTTGATTACATAAACAGGTATAAACAAGATCCTAGATTACCCTCATCTCCAGAGTCAAAATATAAGAATAATTGGCAAGGCTGGGAATACTTCACAGGTGTTGCAAAGCGCAATAAAGAACCACTAGAGCCACCTCAAAAAAAATATATCGCTGGCTCCGAAGCACCATATCCAAACTTAGGTGAAGCCCAGCAAGCGACGCAGCGTTTATCAATAAATACACATATAGAATATCGAGAGCTTTATAAAGTAGACCCCCGACTACCTAGTGCACCAGATGAAAGATATAGAAGTGACTGGATATCATGGTCCCACTTTTTGCGAAATGAGTTACCTTTATATACCTTCAAAGAAGCGCGCAAAGTAATCGCTGAATTGGGTTTAAAACGTGCCAGTGGATACATGCTAGAAAAGGAAAGAAATCCTAGGTTGCCGAGCAATCCTAGAAAATATTTCGCTTCCGAATGGGTATCGTGGAAAGACTTTTTAGGCCAGCAAATGCTCGGCTTAAGTGAAGCAAAAAAAGTGGTGAGAAAGCTGAATATCACTACGTTTACAGAATACCAGCATCGGTATAAAGAGGTAGACAATTTACCGTCATCCCCTTATAAATTTTATAATGAAGAATGGCTTGGGTGGAGCGACTTCGTTGGCTTTCCTGAAAAGCGACTGTACACAGCTTACAAGGATGCTAAGAATGCTGCTGCAAGACTGGGGATCGCCAATAGCATGGAGTATGTGTCGCGATATCAAGAAGATCCGCGGCTACCGCAATGTCCACTTAAGCAATATCCATCAGATTGGCGAGGGTGGAAACAGTTTTTATTGCCCTACATGATAAGCACACTTGATGAACTCAAACGCGCGTGCAAAATCCTCCAAATCCGCAATTCAAAACATTATCGTGAAATCAGGTCAGAATTCCCTTTTTTACCCTCAAAGCCAGATAAAAAGTTTGCTGATGAGTGGGTAAGCTGGTTTCAACTGCTAGACATACCTACGCCATATGATTTTAAAACAGCTAGAGAAATAACTCATAATTACAAGATTACAACGATAAATGCATACAAACAGTTGTGCATTAGGCTAGCCGACCCTCGCCTACCCAGAACGCCCCATGAAGTATACAAAGAACAAGGCTGGATTCATTGGTATGACTACTTCGGGACCCCTGCACCATACAAAGTGAGGTATTTTGATCCTGAACTAACAGGCTGGGGAGAATATATTTGTGAATTCCTAAAGTCTGCCCGCGCAGGTGATACTAAGGAAAAGGATCTATGTGAATTTGTTCGAGAATATATTGTCCCGCAAAAACTCCCTTATTCGCCTCTCGATTTTCTTGTGGTAAAAGATCCTCCAGTAAATGCTTTTGTTGATTTACTTAACACCACATCGGTCACAAGGAAAAAGAAGTGGCTGGCCTCTGTAACGGAGTTCTTAAAATGGATCCTAGAAACTTACTTGACGATAGAAGATCCTGATACCGGAGAAATTAGCCGGGTTGGGAACGCCAGAAATCCATTCCGCTATGTTAATTTCGACAGCGAAATTGCTCCCCCTATCTATCGTGGCGAGACTGATAAACTAGCATTACCCTATGAATATACAAAGCGATCAAGAGATTGGATTTTTCCTCCCGATGCGCACCTTGCGAACACCAGCTATGCGGAACTTGTGCACTTGCATAACTTTGCGGGCGATTGGGAGTATCTTTCTGAAGAAGATGAAATAGACGCCTCAGATGCCGATTGTATTACTAAGGAGGTCAATGGAAAAAAGTATTTATGGAATCCTTGTCATTGGACATATACCTACGCACTCATGCAACTCCCCGCCAGAGGACGACAAATTGTATACTGTGACTCAGGTGAAGCTGATTTTGAAATCGCTCAATTTGAGGATAAAAAGCTACACTGGGTGATCAATGAAGGTCCCCTTAAAGGTCAAACTAATCGTCAGGCAATGGTAAGTCAATCGAGTCGAGGGGAGTTCGGTGTCTATTACACGTCAAATAAGACGCACCTTCACGGTAAAGGCTACTCAATACCATATATTCCTACAGAATTAGCTTACTGGCTAATTAAACTTCGAAATTGGCAGCAGAAATTTAACCCTATCAAAAAAGCCACACTTTGGCTCGATTGTAAACGAACATATTTGAATGATAATCAAAGAAAAAATAAAGGAGCAAACTGCTTTTTGTTCAGAGAGTTTAAAGGTTTCGAACCTGGTCATTTTAGTGGGCGATTAGCAAACCGGTTAGCCGCGGCGCTTTTCTTCTCGGGTAAAGCAGAAGTATCGAATGCCCAATTCAAAGAAACTAGTTACCGCCAATGGGTAGAAGATAGTGTTTGTCCAGAGAGGGAGTTTATTAACATAAGTCACTTTGACTCTCTGTACACTCCACATGCTATGAGGGTTAGCTTGATTAACTCCTATGTAAATGAATTTGGATTGCCTATAGAAGTTGTAATGAAGTTAGCTGGTCACTCCTCTATCATCATGACGGTTGTTTATTTAAAAAGTGACAAATCGGGGTTAAATCTTCATAAAAAAATGAGCAAGGGGGAAAAAATCGCCCTTCAGAATTCGAGTGAAACCATACAACGTCAAATAGAAAATCAACGTATTGAGGAGTGTATAGGGCAGTTAACTGCTAAAGACCCTAATTTTCTAAGCTCCCTAAATAATAACCGACCAAGTAGTAGTTACCTGTTTAAGGATTATGGTATATGCCCTGTCGGTGGAGCCTTTTGTCACGAAGGGGGGAGTTTTTCAGGTCCAAAAAGTAATGTCAGACTACCTGTAACTGCTGGTCACTTGGGTGAGCAAAACTGCATCGCTTGTAGGTTTTTTATAACAGGACCTGCATTCATTGGTGGACTTGCAGCATTAGGCAACGAAGTAAGCTATTGTGTTCATGAACAATCGCAAAAACATTCCTCTCTCTTGGAACTACTTGATAGCAAGGTAGAAAAAATCGATATGCTATCTCATGAAATTTATGAAAATATGAAGAACGGAGAGCCCACTGATAAAGCCGAAGAACAGAAATCTAAACTGCAATCTGATCGACGTAAGTTGAACTCAGAAATCGAAAGTAGAGCGAAAAAACTCGACCTGTTAATGAATGACCTCAATATGATTTACCATCACCTTGAGAATTGTCAAAAGTTGATTAACGCACCTTCTCCAAAGCAAACTACTAAATCTTACCAATTGATTAAATCGGCAGACTTTGAAGTAAAACTCGAAGCTATCGAAGCTTCATTATTTCATCAGTTATGCGAAGTCTGTGAAAACGCAGAAATATACCAGAGCTGCTTACCAAGTACAGCGGTTACCAAGCGCTCACAAATGTTAGATAAAATGATGAAAAACAACAATGTTAGCCCGACTTTTTTTGAGCTTAATGAGGAAGAACAGTTAAAAATCGGAAATCAAATGGTTGAGCTGATGTTGGTTAAACTAAGTTCCTGGGAGAAGCTCGACAGGCTAATGGAGGGCGCCTTATCCTTTGATGATCTCACAATTGAAAATTGCCATCTTCGTAAGGAAATTAGCGATATTTTCTCAGTATCAGTTAAGCAGCTAGGATCAAATGAATAAAAAGAATGCAATACCAAATGAGGTTCTAGCTTGTCTAAAAGAAGGAAAATCTAAGCGTGTAAAGAGCTCCTTAGATGCAATATACAAAGCATGCGAAGATCAAGTGAAAGCTGGTACGTTAGATTTTAGTTACAGTAATATAGCTCTTACCGGAAAGCCATTCGGTGTTCCAGCAGCGCAAAGCATTAGAAACAAAACGGGAGAAGTTTATCGCACGTTGATAGCAGCATTTGCGAAACAGAATGAAGCTGCAAGAAGATCTACAATGAGAGGGCATAATTGTTCATGGATAGACGAGATTGAAGATCCTGTATTGAGATTACAAGTTAAAATGCTCGATGCTGAAAGGAGGAAAGCAGAAGAGCTTGCGAGAGAAGTTGTGCCTGTTAGTCAGGTGATTGAAGTATATGATGGCGTCGCAACATCGTACGCAAACGGAAAGCTCAACCTCCAGGAAAGAGAAGCATTGGAATATCTGATGTCTAATGAATTTTTAAGACGCTTTAATCTTGCAGTTGGGAAAAGTGGTAGTGTTGTAGACTCGGCAACCGGTAAAACATTTTTCCCTGTGGCAACCTTTGATGCGCTGGCCAAAGCAATTGAAAATCTTTGAGCCTAGTTAGCCAGAATTCGTATTGTGGAGATATTAAGTGAAAACTAAGCTAATTACGCGAGCTGGGTACCAGAGACTTGTTCAGGAACACGACCATTTATGGTTTGAAAAACGTCCTGAAATAACAAAAATTGTGACCTGGGCTGCAGGTTTAGGAGATCGTTCAGAAAATGCTGATTACACCTTTAACAAACGATTGCTTCGCCAAATTGATAGGCGCGTGCGGTACTTACGTAAATTACTACCTGAACTTAAAATTGTTGACTACTCGGCTGAGCAAGAAGGCAAGGTATTTTTCGGTGCATGGGTTGAGATAGAAAACTATGAAGGTGAGGTAAAGCGTTTTAGGATTGTTGGTCCAGAAGAAATTTACGATGATCAGAAGAAGTATATTTCGATTGACTCACCAATGGCCAGGGCTTTGCTCGGAAAGCAAATTGACGAAGATTTTGGGGTTACGACACCGGATGGCTTCAAGCTGTGGTACATAAACTCAATAAAATATGAAAAAAAGTGAATCGTGCCCTCTTCGCATTGTATTGACTAGTAAGTCTTCGAAAGCTCCTTTGCAAAAATTATAGCGGCCCTTTTCAATACCTCCCTCTCTTCGGAGACATCTTTAAGCCTCGACTCCAGTTGCTTCAGAATGTATTTATTTTTATTAGCTGCTACAGCAATATTGGCCTCTCGAACCCATCGTCTCACGGTACTATAAGAGGTCCCTGTTTGAACAGCGGCCTCATGCGAGCTTACACCTTCACTAGAAATCAAAGCTAATACCAAGTTTTTCACTTCTAGAGGGTATATCTTAGGCATTTGAAATCTCGTAATAATTTGATAGGTAGACTTCTTGGTGCTGCCACCTATTAGTTACTTAGTATTCCTAAGTATACGTGATATCCTAAAACTTAGACAATCTAAGTACACGAAACAAGTTAAATGAAAAATCTTTGGCATTTAAGAATCCTCTGCCTCAGCGCCTCAGGGAAGCTAGACAAAGAGCTGATATATCTCAAAAAAATTTGGGAATTAGAATTGGTATGGAGCCGAGCTCTGCGAGTGGGCGAATGAACCACTATGAAAAGGGGCGGCACATTCCTGATCTACAAACTCTAAAGCATTTAGCTGAAGAGTTAGATGTCCCCCTCAATTACTTTTTCTGTGAAACAGAAGAAATGGCCAAACTTGTCAAAATTTTTTACCAGATGGATAAGGAACGGCAATCAGAGCTTCTAAGAATCCTTGAACAAAAAGTTTCTCAGCTAGACAAATCAAAGTAACCCACCCTCCCGCCAATAGTTACCTTGGTTTCTGTTAAACAACAGCTAGCGTAATACTTGTTTGGCAGTTGAAGAGTATTGGCGTACGAGCATAGTAGATAACAATTAAGGGTGATGCGCTTATCATCTCCATTCAGGCTATGCTAACATCCTAAATGGGAATAACTCTGTGCCTATTTAACCTCTAAATATTACGTGGATGACTTGTGCAACAGGATAGCTAATTTCATTTAAATAACTAAATTGACGAAATTTTTTTAGTTTTTATATTTAATTAATACTAAATGTAAAATTAACGGTTGGTAAGGCGAAACTAATTATGCAAGCTTTAACAAAAATAGGATTTGGTAATTTCAAAGCTTTTAAAGAATATCAGAGCGCTGATCTTTCTCCTATTTCTTTATTCTTCGGTTATAATAATTCAGGAAAAAGCTCGATACTTAGAGCCATAAAGTTTTTATCTGATAGCTACAAAAATCAAGGGTGCAAACAGTATACACCTTCGAAGTTAGACTATACCAGCCAGTCAATTCGGGGAGCTTCACATCAGGAGTTAGCCCATTCAAAAAAGTCTGGTATCGAATTCTTCCTGGGTTGGGGTAGCGAATATTCGATTAAAATAAAACTAATTCAACGTGGATTAGATCCTGAAACTATTGAAGAAATATCGATAAGATTAGCCAGTGAAGAATATGAATTCTTACCATCTTTAAAAGAAGATGCATCCACTGACACATTCTTACTTAAAGGTTCTGAAGAAATTAAGCTAAAACTTGATGGTTTGTATTTAAAATGTTCCGACATTGACTTCAATATTATAAATAAATTATTAGGCCATTTTTCCGAATCAGTTTTTCACCTAAACTCTACGCGTGCATTTCCACCGAGAGAATTTGAAGTAGGAATCGGCATTCCACTTGCTATTTCACCTGATGGCACTGGAACTGCAGAAACTATATGGAATCTATCGGAAATGAAATCAGAATCATATTTAGATATAAATGATTGGCTCATTTCGATTTGTGGTCGTGAAATTGATACAGAATATCCTCCTATTAGCATAAAAAATGGTAAAAAGACGGTTAGGCTGGAAACTATCCCCTCAATTAAAAATGAAGAAAATACTGATATCAATAGAGTTTCAGTTTTGGACTCAGGAGAAGGAATTGCCCAGGCTCTACCAGTTATCACACTGTGTGCACAAGCCGCAAATAACGAATTGGGTAAATTTCCAATTGTTGTTTTAGAACAACCAGAACTCCATCTTCACCCTGATGCAACAGTTGAATTAGCGGAATTTATTTGTCGCTGTGCTCAAAAAAATAAGAATGCTAGGTTCATAATTGAAACTCACTCAGAAAGTTTCTTACTTGCCATACAAAAGTCTCTCGTTTCAAAAAATCTTTTAAATAAGGATTTATCTTGCAATTGGGTTTACAAGCGAGAACATTCTAGCTCTATTTCGAAAGTAATATTTGACGACGACGGTTACATCGTCGAAAACTGGCCGGATGATGTTTTTGGGGAGATATTCAAGCAGACTAGGGATCTAATTGAAGCGAGGGAGCGTAATGCGGTTGAATCTTCATAAAAGCATTTTCGATGAAAAATACCATGTTGAGCTAAATCAGATATTGGCTGAAGTGCATATTCTCATGCATCGCGATCACCTAATACCATCTAAGCCGATCACCTAATACTATCCATCGCGATCACTCAATACCATCGATGCAGATCACTTTTTGGTCAAAATGGTATTGAGTGATCGGCTTGAATGGTATCGTTCAATTTATACTCATTTTTGTCTATCCAGTAGGTGTTTTTAACCGTTATCCTTTTCATTTTTGATGATGAGAATAACCATGCCAACGGCACCTATTTCAATGCGTAAACTTAAAGAGATTTTAAGACTAAAATACGACTGTAAACTCAGTCATCGAAAGATAGCAAACAGCTTATCTATTTCACCTTCAATTGTTTCTAAATATGCCTGTAAATCAGCAGAGTTAGGTATCACTTGCTGGCCACTTGATGAAAAATGGGATGATCATTCTCTGCAACGAGCATTCTTCAAAACAAAGCCCCGACTAAAAGGCTTTAGTATTCCTGACTGGTTGTTAGTTCAGCAGGAGCTGCGACCCAAAACCATGACGCTATTGCTGCTTTGGCAAGAATACAAAGAGCGACACGAGGAAGGATTTTACAGTTACACCCACTTCTGCCGACAGTACAAGGCATGGCTTAAATGTCAAAAACCGTCCATGCGACAAAACCATAAAGCAGGTGAAAAACTGTTTGTTGATTACTGCGGCCCAACTATGAATATTGTTGATGCTAGTACAGGTGAATACCGTACAGCTCAAGTGTTTGTCGCAGTTATGGGCGCATCTAATTATACGTATGCGGAGGCAACGTATAGCCAAAAGCTAGAAGATTGGGTGATGAGTCATGCTCGTTGTTTTGAGTTTCTTGGTGGTGTGCCAGAGCTGGTAATCCCTGACAACTTAAAAAGTGCGGTAACTAAACCTTGTCGATATGAGCCTGATTTAAATCCAACCTACCAACAATTGGCGACACACTACAATACGGTCATTGTGCCTGCTAGACCTTATAAGCCCAAGGATAAAGCCAAAGCAGAAGTGGGTGTGCAAATTGTCGAACGCTGGATAATGGCACGGCTTCGCAATGAAAGCTTCTTTAGCTTGCGCCAATTAAACCTAAAGATACAAAAACTGCTTGTCGACTTAAACCAGCGGAAAATGAAGAAGCACCCTGGTTCAAGGCTCAGTCAGTTTGAATCCATTGATAAACCTGCTCTCAAACCACTACCCACACAGGCTTACAGTTACACCTTAGTCAAACAAGTAAGCGTGCATATTGATTATCATGTCGAAGTTGAAAAACACTACTACTCAGTACCTCATACCTTGATCAAACAAAAGCTTGAAGCCCATGCCACAGGTCAACTGGTGACACTTTACCATCAGGGTGTTCAAGTAGCCGTTCATCCAAGATCACACCGAGAAGGTGCACACACTACGCTTGATCTACATATGCCAATAGCTCATCAAAAGCAGCAGCAATGGACACCACAACGGTTCGAGCGTTGGGCAGCTAAGTTCGGTGGTTCAACGGAGCAGTTTGTTATGCAATTGATGCAAGCTAAAAAGCATCCAGAACAAAGCTACCGTGCTTGTATGGGGTTATTAAGCCTAGGTAAGAAGTTTACTGACCAACGTCTTGAAGCAGCCTGTCATCGCGCATTAGCCACAGGTGTTACTCGCGTAAAACAAGTAAAAAACAATTTTAGAAAAGGGCTTGGATAAGCAACCCTTGCCACAAGCTCAAGGTGATTTACTACAAGATATTGATCATAAAAATATCCGCGGCAACAACTATTACCATTAATCAAAACTAACAAACCAAAGGAAATCTTATGCAAAATATCAATCAACAAGTCAATAACCAGTTAAGTAACTTAAAGCTAAGCGGTATACGTGATGCACTATTGCAGCAATATGAGCAACCCAATCTATACGTAGAACAAAGTTTCGAAGAGCGGCTAAGTTTATTGCTTGAGCATGAAATAACACAGCGTGACCAGCGTAAAATTGATCGCTTAACTCGTCAAGCAAAGTTCAGAGTTGGCGGCACACTGGCTCAACTAAACTATGGCGCAGCACGACAACTCGATAAAACTCAGATCCGTTCATTAGCACAAGGTGAATGGCTTCGCCTTCATCAAAACATCTTGATCACGGGCGCAACGGGGTGTGGCAAAACTTACCTCGCTTGCGCGCTTGGTCAAAACCACTGCCAACAAGGGAGTAGCGTTTATTATTTTAGGCTTAAAGAGCTATTAGAAAAGATGTTCTTAGCGCAAGCCGATGGTAGTTATCGAAAACTGATCAACAAGCTTAGCTCTGCCAATTTACTGATCCTAGATGATTGGGGATTAGAGCCATTAACAGCTCAACAACGCAGTGATTTACTGGAATTAATTGATGCGAGATATGACACAAAATCGACCTTAATTGCCAGCCAATTACCGATAGAAAATTGGTATGAAATGATCGGAGAATCGACACATGCTGATGCGATCCTAGATCGGCTTGTTCACGGAGCAATAAAGTTGGAATTAAAAGGCGAATCGATGCGAAAAAACTAAATTCCTTGACTGATGGCGATCACTCAAGTTAGATTTTACTAAGGTCTACTGGCAGACAAAAAAGTGATCGGCTTGAATAGTATTGACCGATCGGCTTCATGGTATTACGCACTGAAGGATATAGAAAAAGAATTTCGGTTCATATCGAAGATGTAAAGAGCTTCGAAAACTGGGTTAAGAATAGACCAAAGCTGGAACAGGAAAAGTGGGATTTACTAATCAGAGCGTCGGCTAAACTACATCTTTCGGCTAATCCAACGTGTATATTTCAAATTAATAATGATGTTAAATTCTCGGATTGGGATGCGACACCTCCACAAGCTAGAACTTGCGATGTCGATCTGCTTGTAAATATGCCCACGACCGTAGCTTTAGAGAACTCTAGAAACGATAAAAATTTTTTGCTGTCATTATGTAAACCTAGTCTTAGAGAACGTTTAATTGAACTAGAAGCACAAGAGCGACTAGTTTTTGATGGACCGGGTGGAATAAACGAGTTAATCAATAACATGAACGGTAAATACGTTTCACATCCGGCTAAGAGGTTCAAGTATTGGCTGCTATTTGACGGGGACGCAACTATACCAAATGAAATCGCAGAAACCGCTGAACAATTGATAGCTCTGTGTAAAGCAAACAAATTTAACAACTTTCACTGCTTGAGTAGAAGAGCGATTGAGAATTACCTTCCTATTTCGAAAGATACAGATATAGAGCAGTTATATTCGCTTTTCAACGTTGAAAATACTGAATTTAAAGAGCAGCTAATTTGTTTTAGCAATCTTACAGAAAACCAGAGATATTACTACCACATGAAGGAAGGCTTGAAAAAGAGCAATTGTAAAAATTCAGGGTTATATGATGATTTTGATAGAAATACTAAAAAAACTATAGGCCGAGGATTTAAAGTAAGAATTGATTCTCTCTTCTACTGCGGAAATAACCCTAAAAGTGAAGATTTTGAACCTGTATATAGACTTCATGAAAAAGAAGGCACGCCGGATGAGATGCTCGAGTACCTAAAGCAATTAGACTTTAACACTAGGAAAATGCAATGACTTTTCAAGCAGTCCAAGATCCGAGAGTTTCCTACCTTGAACAAATAATGAAAGATATCCAAGCGGGCGTTATAAAAGTTCCAAGGTTTCAAAGACGAGAAGTTTGGCCTTGGAGTGCTCAAAGGGATTTACTTTGCAGTATATATGAAGGCTTACCAATTGGCGCAATTTTATTGTGGCAAACAAGGTTGCCAAATATAAGATCTAGAGCCACTATAGGGCCTTTTAATGTTCCATAGCAAGATTATAGCCCCAACCATTCCTATATTTTGGACGGGTTACAGAGATTAACTACCATCTACTCAATCGTCTATCATCCAAGAACTGATTTATCAAATTCTGGTTTTGATCAGCTCAATGATTATACTGTTTATTACGATTTGGAAGCCGACGAAATAGAGGATAAGTTTATTTTAGAAACTCAATGTGAGCGTTTGGGAATTAATACTGATAATCAAAGATACTTTCCAATTCGCTTTATCTTCAATTCAAAAGAAGTTATGAGATTTCAAAGGTCAATTGGTGATCAAAATGAAAAATGGATCGATGAAATTGATGAATTGGTGAGTGCGTTCAAAAATTATAAAATACCAATTGTACCTTTGGCTTCTGATGATCAACAGTTAGCTACGAAGAGCTTTGAAAGGGTCAATACAAGAGGGGAGGACATGTCTGAAACTCATATGCTTAACGCGTTAAGTTACACAGACAAATTTGAATTGCTCGAGCGACTCGAAGTAAACTCAGAAAAATATCTTGCTGATGATCCCTTATGGAAAGATGGTTTAGATGATGAATTTATTCTAATGGCTATGAAATTGTCCGTCGGTAAGGGGCCATATTTTAAAAGAACCGACGAGCTTGCTAAATTAATAGATCAAAAGCAGGTTGAGAAAGTGTTCAGAGCTATTAAGGCGATGATTGACTTCAGTATAAGCAATCTGTTTATAGAAAGCCCAAACGCATTCCCTTATAAACTTCAAATGCTTGGCATAACGTATGCGTTTATGTCTAGGCGGAGTTTGAGTGTAGAGCAATTAAAGGCATGGTGTAACCTTACATCATACTATGGTGTATTTGGTTTAACTGGACGTGTTTCTGAAAATGCATTGAATGATTTTATTCATTTCGTTGATTCGGGAAGATACGAGTGGAGTTCAAATCTTCCTACTAAGCTTTTGCCTATCCCTGAAGAAGTAAATTACAGATCTTCGAGAACAAAAGCTCTGTTGTTTGCGATGGCTGAAAAAATGGATGTCCAACCTGACTCGTTTTATCATAAACACGTTGCAAGGAAAAAAGGCCGGTCTGTTATTGTTGCTGATGAGTTTAAAGAATTAAAAAAAAGGTTGGGTTATTTATTTATGACCAATGAGAAAAGCTTTTCTTTGGAAAATTTACCTAATTCTGATTTAGAAAAGCATTTCTTAAACGAAGATCTAACGGCTTTGTTTAAGGAGAAGAAGTTTAATGAATTCGCTCTCAAGCGAGAGGAACTTATATTTGCATGGGAAATATTAAATTTTGTTGAGCCGTCAAAGAGGCTATTGAATATTGAAGTGAAAAGCTAACTGTTTATATGTACAGTTGTTGATGATTGATGTAGACTTAACGATCGATAGCGGGAAGCGGATAAGAATCATGAACTCACCAAATTATTTTTATGAATTTTTTGCAGGAGGAGGCATGGCGAGAGCTGGGCTTGATTCCGGATGGAAATGCCTATTTGCCAATGATTTCGACTACAAAAAGGTTAACACTTATAAAAAGAATTGGGGAAACGAAACCATAGTACAGTCCGATATAAAGACTTTGCAATGCTCAGATCTCAAGGGGGCAGCAGATCTCGTTTGGGCGTCCTTCCCATGCCAAGATTTATCCTTGGCAGGTGGTGGTGCAGGCTTGCGTGGTGAAAGATCTGGTACTTTTTGGCCATTTTGGGACTTAATGAAGTCACTAGTTAAGGAAAAAAGACCACCAAAAATTATTGCTTTGGAGAATGTTTGCGGCGCTTTGACATCTCATGATGGTTCTGATTTTTCAGCTATTTGTTCGGCGTTAAGTGAATCTGATTATAGTTTTGGAGCATTGGTAGTTGATGCAGCCCTATTTCTACCTCATTCCAGGCCTAGGTTATTCATAATTGCTGTCCACAAGGATTGTGAAATTCCAGATAATCTAACGCTTTCTCACAGTCAAAAATCCTTTCATACTAAACAATTAATCAAGGCTCACGACTTACTTTCTGAGCGCGAAAAGTCTAATTGGATTTGGTGGTCTGTGCCACTACCGACTATTAATGTTTCAAAATTCATTGATATTATCGAAGAGGATTCAAAGGTAGATAAATGGGATTCTCCAGAAAAA
The DNA here is from genome assembly GCF_000213655.1 of Alteromonas naphthalenivorans. NCBI lineage: Bacteria > Pseudomonadati > Pseudomonadota > Gammaproteobacteria > Alteromonadales > Alteromonadaceae > Alteromonas > Alteromonas naphthalenivorans. The sequence goes on along the minus strand of NC_015554.1, from coordinate 4,822,723 downwards.
ACAAGTGAGCTTCTGCAAATGATGAGTGATGTAAATCTCCAAAAAGTAGAAGATGCGAAACGTTCTGGTATCAGAAAAGTTGGAACCTTGTATAAGAGAACTCGTAAAGACTCTGAAGGGAATAAGGTACAACGCTCAGAAGTTCGGTTTGATGATATCGCCGGCTGTTTAAGAACTCCTTCAGGAGGATCCAGTAGACAATCAATCTTGATAGTTGAAGGTGAGAATATAAGGTCAAGATTAATTTCTATTAGAGAAACAGCAAGATTGATGGGATTGCCAGATAGCTATGTTTTGCCTGAAAATTACAATGAAGGTTATCATTTAACAGGCGATGGTGTAGCTGTTCCTGTTGTAAGGCATTTAGCGAATGCTTTATTTGAAAAAATACTTAGTTTTAATAAGTTAAATAGAATGGATGCTGCATGAGTGTTATCCCTTGTAAACAAAACAAAGAACTAAAAGATAAGATTGAGGAGTATGCAGATACTTTAAAAACTGAGGCTCATAAGCTGGGGTCACATGGGTTAAGCGAATCTGAGTTCTACAATAGTGGACTGTTTAGGGGAGCGATTGAAAGAGTGAGAGGTCAGTTTTCTGCCACAATGCGAGAAAAAAGGGAACTGGTACAGCACATCTTAAACCATCTTCAAGATAACGATTTTATAGATGAATGGGAGTCCGTAGGCAGCAAAAATCGTCACGATTATACAGTCAAACTAAAAAGTGGCAGACATGCAGTCATCGAGTTGAAAGGGTGCTTGGATGGTAATAATACTAATATTTTCGATAGGCCAAATATTGCGGACGAATTTATAATTTGGAGTGTTTGCACTAATCCTGGTGCGAATCCTCGTAGAAATGCTTGGTCAGGAATTCATACTCGTTTAAGTGCAGAAGTGATAGAACGTCAACAACAGGTAGATGGCTTAGTAATTTGGGACATGTCCTGTGGAACTTTAGGTCGAGACTGCCCTAAGATGAAGTCTGGTAAAGTAACAGAGATAGGACCGTTTAAACTTCCACCCCCATGTATATATTTATTCCCTTCAACTATTCCCAGCGCAAGAAATAACCCAGAGCCACGTGTGCATCAAATTGATGACATAGAAATTCTTCAAGCATTCCATAATTGTTTTTACGGAAAGAACGAAGAGTTAAATAGGGTGACGTTTAAAGTCAAAAATCAGGCTAATGACACAGTTCGACTTACTTCGGTCGAGAGAAATGGAGTTGTTGTTCAAGAATCAAGCTATACGGCAATAAAAAGGTCCTGAAATATTAAAATCTTGATACTGGACTGCATTTGCCGGAACCAAGCTCGTACATAGTATGCCGTTTTAGTACTAGTACTTTTAGTAACAGGCGTATGAACAGTCTGTTATGGTTTTTAGTATGATTCCAATGGTAATAAGTGAAAATCTGCGTTTTCACTCCGATCACCTAAACTAGCAGCCCACGTTACCTTTCGGGTGGTCTCAGGCCGTTCTACCCGCCACAAGTGGTCAAGTTCCTGTTTTAACTTTAAATATCCTTTTCGTGTTATCAGTGGTGTTTTCACAATTATTTAGCTAAATTGAAATCTTATGGCTAGTGTATGTGGGTGAATTAATAGAACGCAATAAACAAATGCGTCGAAATCTCCCATTTAAACCACTTTGTGTAAATATTGAACATAAACCTTTAGGTTGTTGTCGCAGTATAAATAATAACCGGCTAATGAGCGGGAACTCGAATGGAAGATGATGCACGAAAGGTGGAAAAAAAGCTTGTAGACAGGCGCAGAGCTGTAACTAACAGTTCAATGGGCGGCACTATTGCAGGCTTCATGTTGTTTTTAACTGGCGCGTTATTGGTGCTATACGGCTTGCTTGATATTGTCGTACGTATGGACAGCCTAATAACCGCAGGGTATCTCGTGATTGGCTTATTGATGTATAAGGTTGGGCAATATCTGTTAAATCACTTTGCGGTATTTAAAGTGCAGCGTGAACGGCGTCGCGCGCCACCACGTCATACTTAAATAAGTTGTCGATAGGCCGCACAATAAGCGAGTTATCGAATGGCCAACTGTCTAATACACCTTGTGCGTAAGGTGTGCATTTGCTGTATCTGCAGTGATGTCTATGGTGCAGCCTTCACTTCTATCCGTTTTTCCCAGTACTACAGTCAGTTAACGCATTAAAAAAGCCGACACTTAAACAAGTATCGGCTTTTAATAGCAACGGCAAACGCAATTGCGTAGCCGCTACTCGGCGTTAAAGCGCGGCGTGATATTACTCAGCAGCTTCTTCTTCAACGATTTCTAGCAATTCAACGTCGAAAATTAGCGTTGAGTTAGGTGTAATTGAACCGGTAGCACGTTCGCCATAGGCTAAGTCAGAAGGGATATGGAAGCGGTACTTCGCGCCTTCTTTCATAAGTTGCACGCCTTCAGTCCAACCAGGAATAACTTGGTTAAGTGGGAATTGAGCTGGCTCACCACGCTTGTATGAGGAATCGAATTCAGTACCGTCTAGTAATGTGCCACGGTAGTGAACTTTAACGATGTCTTCAGCCGCTGGGCTTGCGCCTTCACCTTCTTCTAACACTTCATACTGAAGGCCAGTCTCGGTGGTGGTTACGCCATCTTTTTTAGCGTTCTCTTCTAAATACGCCGCGCCGGCTTCAATATTGTCTTGTGCGGCCTTTTGCGCCATTTCTTGTTGCTTAGCACGAAGTACTTCTTCGCCTTGCTGAGCAATTTGCTGAATTTCTTGTGGGGTAAATTTCAATGTATCGTTAAGGCCATCTTCAAAGCCTTCTTTCAACGCCGCTTCATCTAGCGGAAAGCCCAGTTGCTCTTGCTGTTGTGCGCGGTTGCTCACGAACAAGCCCATACTTGCACCCATAGCGTACGCTTGTTTTTGTACGTCTGTCATTGATTCTGTCGAAACATCGGCGGTTTCAGCGATGTCAGTGCCGGTAGTAGCGGCCTCATCAGAGGTATTTGGCTGACAGGCAAAAAGGCCTAGGGCAGCAATAGTAGATAAGGCAACAAGCGACTTCTGCATAAAACGTCTCCATAAATTTTTATCATCATGCGTCTATGTTTAAACTGCTGCATCCAGGGCAGTCTGCACGATAGTGAAAGATGCGTGATCCATGCTATGTTAAACCTAGCATTCACAAAGCGAAACCTATTTGATTATGTTTAGGGCTCAAATGTTCCCCAGATTATTGTTACTCACCTTATTAATAAGTGGATCTATAGGATGTAGCTTCCCCGAGACCACACCAATTAAACAATGGCGGCACGTTGAAGAAGGGGCCTATGCAGCTGATATATCGCCGGATGGCACTATTTCCGTTGTATCAGGTATCAACAATGGCATCAATGTATGGCGAATTGGCGAAGACACTCCTTTATATCAATGGAGCCATCAAGGGGAAGGCAATAATTTAGTCGTTTCGTTACATATATCAGCCGACAATACTCATGTAGTCACTGCTGACAGAGAAGCGTTTGCGCTGTGGAGCATTGAAACCGGCGACCCAATTGGCTTTTGGCGTATTGACGAAGCGTCGATTCGAGATGTCGCCATCTCGAATAACGGTAATGGCATCTTGGTGGCTCGTTCGAATGGTAAGGTCATGTTTTTTGAGCCTAAAACGCAGCGCAGGTTAGAGTTTTTAGGGCATCAAGAAAAAGTGAACTCTATTGATATCTCCCCGAATGGCAAGTTTGCGCTCACCGGTGGCAACGACTATATCGCGTATTTGTGGAGCACAGATACAGGGCAAATAATCCATACCTTCACGCACCCTTCCCGGGTAACTAAAGTGGCGTTAGACGACAAGGGCCGTTTTGCCTTTACTGCCGATAGCCAAAGCAAATCACAAGTGTGGAACGTGCAAACTGGCGAGGCCATTAGTGGGCTGAGTTTTATTGCGAGACAAAAGATCTTCACTGATGCTGTATTTTCTGATGATGGTAAGTATTTGCTAACAGGCTCACCATCACGCCAAGTGTATTTGTGGGATTTGAAAAGTGGTAAGGAAGTAGATGCTTGGCAGGTTGCTTCACGAGACACTGTTTCACCGCCAACTGCAGTTGTTTATGGCGTTGGCTTTATGTCCAATGGTAATATTGTGACAGAAAGTAGCAGTGGTCTTGCCGAAGTATGGCAGCGCAGTAAATAGAGTAGATTATGACAGATAAAAATAGCGGTACTGACAGTGTCGCATTTCGGGTAGAACTCGATAGTACGAACAACAGTATTGAAGAGCTCCAAACGAAAATAGCGTTTCAAGAGCATACTATTGAAGCCTTAAACGAAGCGCTGTCTTCGCAGCAGCAACAACTAGATGAGCTTACCTATAAGTTACGCCACGTTATCGACAAGGTTAAGTCAATTGAGCCTTCGAACATGGCCAAAGACTCAGAAGAAACACCGCCTCCCCATTATTAATAACCCGAACCCTAGCTTTTAATAAACCGAACCCTAGCTTTCGAAACATTAGCGAGTCTTGATGTAACGAAAAGGCTTGTTGTATTAGGGCGTAGAGCGCTAGGGCATAGAAAGCTAGCGCGTATCAGGTGACGTGCTTTGACTGTCTGATTCAGTGGTGTTGGTTGAATCAGGCAATGCGGGTTCAGATAAGGTTTCCAACTCTACCGACTCTTCAATGTCGCCGCTGATTGCTTTAATAAAAGCGTTTTTGATAATGGCGCCCAGTGCACTAAATACATCGGTATCTGGGCTACTCAAATCCCCTTCAATCGGAATACGAGTAGCGACTTGACCTTCACTTTGGTTCTCAAATATCTCAGTAATAAAAGCCGATAATAGCTCTACGGTACCTTCAAGAAATCCATCGCCATCTCGTTCAATATCGCCCTTCCATGAAAATACTTCCACATGGTGCAAAATGGGTTTTATGTAACCCTTTACTTTTCCATCATCGGCAGCGACTTCGGCAGCCAGCGTAAGTGAGCCAGCCTCTAGGTCGAATGGCGCGTAGGTATCCAGCAGGTTCTTAAAGTTAATTAGTGCCACATTATCGGCTTGAAGATTGAGATCGAAAGTGGGATTTTGTGTGGCAGGGTTAAGCTTTGCTTTAAGGTTCAGTGTACCCTGCTGGGCAGTTTGTGCGCTCACTGTAGCGTTAGCCACCCGATTGTCAGATAACGCATCGCTATTCACTAGATTCGTGACTTCACCTTGAATATCGTGCAGCGAGATATCAATAACAGGAGAGGTTTCAGGGTTATAAAAACCAATTTTCCCATCTGAAACACTGAGTTTATCGATACTTAATGGGAATAGTTGATTTGCAATGTTGAGCCAATCTTCGTTTTTACCGGCTTGACTGTTATCACTGGTGGCACCATCGACAAAATTAATTTCAGGACGAGTAAGGTTTACAGTACCGCTTGCGGCCCCTTTGATAAGTTGGCTCCAGTTTAATGTAAACTCAACCTTATCGGCGCGAAACAATGGCTTGTCTACTTGGCCGTTAGACTTGTACAACAACACATGCTCTAAACTATAAGCACCGCGCCATAGCATTAAATCTACGTCACCTACTCGGCCGCTGTATTCACCCGGCTGACTGAGTGTTTTATTGATATACCACTGAGCCGCATAAGGCATGCTCATACGAATGATAATGAGCAACCCAAGTACAATGGCGAGCGAAATAAATAAGTAACGATTTGCGGTTTTCATAAATACTCCTTTCAAAGAGTATTTCAAGATTTATGCCGCCCAAAGTCAGCCTAATGTAAATGTGGTGAGGTTGAATAACTCTTTTTTATCAGTGAGTTAATGTGGTGGAAGATGGCGCTTTTTAACACTGCATAATGTAAAGATACGCCGAATGTGGGCGGGATCTTCACAGAATGCGTAATAGTTACTGCTTATGAGTAGTACACTGGCGCTAATGGTAATAGCGTGAACAGTGTAATCAGAAGTGACACAAACGTGATGGATTCAACCGCGAACTAGTGAGGTTTGAAAATGCCAATCACGTTTTCGTTTTCGCGGGTGGCGGCATTCACTTGTTCTTCGGTTTGCGCTTCATTGTAACCACAAGCCACGCACTCTAGCTTTTCTACGTTATTTTCGTAATATAGCGAGATAGTGTCTAACGCTTGGCATTTTGGGCAGGTAGCGCCTGCAACGAAGCGGCGTTTAATCGATTTTTGCATTGCAGCTCTCTTAACGTAATTTACTCAGTATTATACCGTGAAAAGCCATTTCCTGATCAGATTTTGATAGGAATTTGCTATTATACGCGACCTAAATTGTTCCCGCGAAGGTTATGAATGATAAAGCTTACCAACGTATCGCTAATGCGTGGCAGAAAAGTACTGCTAGAAAGTGCATCGGCGCAGGTATTTCCAGGCCATAAAGTCGCCCTTATAGGGAGCAATGGCTGTGGTAAATCGACCCTGTTTTCCTTACTGCGTAACGAAATGTCAGTAGATGCAGGCGACTGTGTAGTACCTGCTGATTGGCGTATAGTGAGTGTTGCACAAGAAACCCCTGCCACCGACAGACGTGCAATAGAGTACGTTATTGATGGTGATAAAAATCTTCGCCGTTTACAAGCACAGCTTCACCAAGCTGAGCAAGATGAAGACGGCGTATTGATTGGTAAAATTCATGGCCAACTAGAGCAAGCTGGCGCTTACGATGTAGAAGCAAGAGCCGCGACTATTCTATCAGGGCTGGGCTTTACCAACGTTCAGCTTACCGCACCGGTTACTGATTTCTCTGGTGGTTGGCGTATGCGTCTTAACTTGGCGCAAGCACTGCTATGCCCCTCTGACCTATTGTTGCTAGATGAGCCCACAAACCACTTAGATTTAGATGCCGTTATTTGGCTAGAAAAGTGGCTGCAGCGCTACGAAGGTACCTTGCTGCTCATTTCTCACGATAAAGCGTTCATTGATAACACGGTAGCGCAAATTATTAGTGTTGAGCAGCAACAGCTAATTACCTATACCGGTAACTATTCTGCCTTTGAAAGGCAGCGTGCCGAACGACTTCGTTTACAAAATATAGAGTTTGAAAAGCAGCAGCAAAAAGTGGCGCATTTAACCTCTTTTATTACCCGCTTTAAGGCCAAAGCGAGTAAAGCCAAGCAAGCGCAAAGCCGCATTAAGCAACTTGAAAAAATGGAAACGCTGTTGCCAGCTCATGCGGCTAGCCCATTCAGTTTTGAGTTCGTACCGCCTGCTGCACTGCCTAACCCCCTGGTGCAAATGGAGCACGTACAGTTAGGTTATGATGACCATATTGTATTGCAGCAAGTGAAGCTTAACTTGGTGCCAGGAAGCCGTATTGGTCTATTGGGGCGAAACGGCCAAGGTAAATCTACTCTTATCAAGTTGTTAGCTGGTGTACATGCCCCGAAACAAGGCGTTTTCGATACTGCTAAAGGCCTCAAGATTGGTTACTTTGCTCAGCATCAATTAGAAACTCTCGATCCTAACGCCACGCCTATTTTGCACTTACAGCGCATAGACGAAAAAGCTACCGAACAGCAATTGCGAGATTATTTAGGCGGTTTTGGCTTTAACGGCGATGAAGCGCTTTCAGCTGTTGCGCCTATGTCTGGTGGCGAAAAAGCGCGGTTAGTGTTAGCGCTTATTGTGTATCAAAAGCCAAACTTGTTATTGCTCGATGAGCCTACCAACCACCTTGATTTAGAAATGCGTCATGCGTTGAATATTGCGCTACAAGGCTTTGAGGGTGCCATGGTGTTGGTATCGCACGATAGATTTTTACTCTCATCGGTATGCGAAGACTTTTACTTAGTAGATAGCGGCGAAGTGGCGGCGTTCACTGGCGACTTAGACGACTACCGCGACTGGATTTTAAAGCAACAAGCCGCCGAAAAAGCCAAAGCGAACAGCGATGCGAAAGCGTTAAATGAAGACGCAAGCGCTGTTAGCGAGCGTAAAATCGATCGTAAAGAAGAAAAGCGCCGAGAAGCAGAGTTTAGAAAGCAAGTCGCACCACTGAAAAAAGCCTTAGAGAAGCACGAAAAGGCCATGGACAAATGTTCAGACGAGTTGAAAACCCTTGAAGCATCGTTATCAGATACAAGTTTGTATAACGATGATAAGAAAGCCGAGCTGATGCAACTGTTAGATAAACAGGCAAAGCTCACTCAGGAGCTTGAAGAAGAAGAGATGCAATGGCTCGATGCACAAGAGCAAATGGAGGCGCAGCGCGCAAGCTATGAAGCACAATAATGCGATTGTAAATGCAGAAGATTTTTGGCAATACGCAGGTAGTCGCTATGGCAAAGGCGACGTAGCGCCACTTGCCATTTTGTTGCAAGACCGCCATGGTGTGAACGTAAACATACTATTGTTGATATGCTGGTGTATTGAACATGGCTTCATTATTAATTTGCCTCAGTTAAACGCGGTGATAAACGCCGTTGAAGCATCAGAGCACGCTCTTAAGCAACATCGACTTGAGCGAAAGCAAGCGAAGCCAGAAGACAAACAAGATGCAAACTACCCGCAGGCCTTAGCGAAATACAATCAGCTAAAAGATGACGAGCTGGAATTAGAAAAAGCGCAACAAGCTATTATTGTAGAAACGGTTAATAGCCTTGGTTTAGCGTCCTTGCCCTCAGGCGCCTCTAGTATGTCAGGTGTGTTCAATGCCTCTATCGCTGCACTTATTAATGGGTATAAGCTACGAGAAAAACAGGAAGCCCGTGAATTAATTAGCCAGTTACTTAAGCAATTGTCGTAGAAAAAAATAAGAAAACATCATGAGCAAAATCGCGTTATCGCATGGAAAGATTATAAAAAGCAGCTTTCGGGTACCAAGTTGGGCAAAGAACCGTCATGTTCAAACTATATGGCCACGCTTCATTCAAAAACGCTTACCGCTAAAATACAGCATGGAACGCCTAACATTGCCAGATGACGATTTTGTGGACGTTGCATGGGGGCCAAAGCCCGCAGAGCCTTCGGGCATTATTGTGATGTTCCATGGCCTTGAAGGCAGCATTCGTTCACATTACGCCAATGATATGATGGCCAATTTATCGGTAAATGGCTGGCAAGTGGTGATGATGCACTATCGTGGCTGTAGCGGTGTTCCGAACCTAAAGCCAAGAGGCTACCATTCTGGCGAGACTGGCGATCCGAGCTTTTTTCTTGATTGGCTAAACCAAAAATTCCCCCAACTCCCTAAAGTTGCTGTGGGCTTTTCGCTTGGTGGTAACATGCTGTTAAAGCTGCTTGGTGAGAACCCCGCGCAAAAATGGCTGAATGCGGCTATTGCTATATCGTCACCGTTGAAGCTGTCTGAGTGTGCCAAATCAATTAACCACGGTTTCTCGCGGGTGTATCAGAAATACCTCTTAAACAGCATAAAAACCACACTACGAAAGAAAATGTCGTTTATCGACTATCGTAAACTTATCCAATTAACGAGTGATGATGTTGATGGCATTACCAGTTTTGCGCAATTTGATGAAAAAGTCACAGCGCCCTTGCATGGTTTCGAAGACGCGAACGACTATTACGAGAAGTGCAGTGCGTACCACTTCTTGAGCGCTATTCATTGCTCTACGCTTGTATTACACAGTATTGATGACCCCTTTATGAACCATTTAGTGGTGCCTAAAGAAGAAGAATTAGCACGCAATGTTACCCTTGAACTCAGTGAGCGTGGTGGCCATGTTGGCTTTATGCAAGGTTCGGTGTTTAGCCCTAAAGTGTGGCTTCATGAAAGGGTAAAAAGGTACGTTAGCGATGTACTGCCCATTAACCCCACCACGCCCTACGTGTAAGTTTCCTATCTTGTTTGCACGTTAGCTGGCTTTATCTCATGCTTAATCGTTAGCGTGAGCTCACTTTTTTCTGGAGGCAGAGATGATAATTCCAATCGACGCGGTTGATACCGAAACCCTACATAGTTTAGTGGAAGCATTTGTGCTGCGAGAAGGCACAGAATACGGCGCTGAAGACGTCACTATGGAAACCAAAGTGACACAGGTATTAGATGCGCTTAAAAGTGGTGAGGCCGTGCTAGTGTATTCAGAGCTTCACGAGAGCGTGGATATCAGACCAAAAGGCGATGTGACATCCCAAAGTGAGTCTGCTGAAGAAGAGTAGGTATACCTGCTGCTTAAAACAGAGCTTGTACGTAAATTGAAGAATAAAAAAAGCCGGGCGAGTGACCCGGCTACCTTTCATCAGGAGAGCATCCCAAAACGAGAAAGGTTTAGAAACTGTAGCGTGCAGTTACCTGCATGACGTCTAAGTCATCCATAAGCTTGTAGTTAGCACCCACAGCCCATTGAGGAGTGACGTAATAGTTTGCGCCTACTTTGAACGTGGCATCGCCATCTTCAACGTCGTAGTAGCCTACTTCGCCTAGAAGCTCAACCTGCTCAGTCACCATAGAACGAACACCAGCATTCACACTGTAGCCCGTCTCATCATCGAAATCGCCATCGATACGCTCAAAGTTGGCGCCGAAATATGCATCGGTAGTGGCGTTAAGTGGCATTCTGTAACCAGCACCTAGGGTTAGCATGTCGAAATCGAAGCTGCCTTCTTCAAAGTTGCTGTATTCACCGTTTAAGTAAATGTTGCTGTTTAATAGATATTTGCTGCTTAGTACGAAACCATCGGGTTCGAACGATTCGTTATCGTCAAAATCCATCTTGCTATAGCCACCTTCTACATAACGCCAGTCTGGAGACTCGGCTAACGTTGCAAAAGAAGCAACAGAGGCTGCGGTAGCGGTAAGTGCTGTAAGTAAAGTGATTGCTTTGCGCATTTGAAAAAACTCCTATTTATCGCAGAAAGAAAAAATACCTGCGCTTCAAATTTTGCGACCCTGTGCATCGTGATGTGCAAACAAGTATCGCGAATTCCATCGTTAAATCTGAAGTTAGTTTTGCAAAGGGTTTGCCAATCACGATGTGAGTTGATGGTTAAATAGACGATTTTTCTTTAACATACAGAAAGATAGCGGTTTTTACCTAAAGCTGCTTTTTATCTCCGAAATAGATTTATTAAATAGCGTTGATTATCTGAACAACAAAATCTGCTAAATGTGTATCTAAAAAACAACACTATATCCTTTCGTCTAATGACTGGTACGTTTTTACACAGTGAAAGATGGCGCTTAAATTCAAAAAGTACCTTTGTAAATGTTTGAAAAGATGACGTTTGATGGTTATTCAACCACTCTTAGATAAGTTGGATCATTCTTTGCAACTGCTCTTAATGAGTTCAAGCGCGGTTAATTCGCTACCCAGTTCTTCTTCCTTTATGGGTAAGCGAGGTTCCTATCAAAAAAGCACCTTTGGGCATTCATCTACGGAGTTAGCTGGTGGCTTTTTTGAACGCGTTTTGGCATAGCCCTACTTCACGGAGATTACGACATGCACCAAGAGTTTAAACAAGGCCGCTTTGATGGCGTGAAGAGCGTCAGCAAAGTAACTAAGCGACGCTCCAGGTCACTTTTCTCTCGCGTTGCGGTTGTGATTACCAGTGCGTTGTCATTATTAGTCACGCCAGTGATTAATGCCGAAGGGGTGAGTAATAGCAACGAACCTCGTGATGCATCCCCTATTCTTCAATCTGTTATCGACACCGCAAAAGCGTCTGCCGAGGAAAGCTATGAGCAAAACGATCATGGTCTCGATGACGGGTTAAAATCAATTGATTATCAAACCTATCGGGCTATCCGCTTTAATCCTGAAAAAAGCCTGTGGAATGGCGAGAACGACTACGAAGTGCAGTTTTTTCATCCTGGCTTTCTTTATGAGCTACCCGTGACAGTTCACACTATCGATGAATCTAATAGCGCTCAGCGTATTCCCTTTTCTAGTGACATGTTCCGCTATGACGACAAAGCTGTGCGGTTAGCAGGACTGACTAACGATAAAACGGGGTTTGCAGGCTTTCGGGTTCATTACCCATTGAAAAATGAAGCCTATAAAGATGAGTTTGCCGTATTTTTAGGGGCCTCTTATTTTCGTCTAGTGGGTAAGAACCAAGTATATGGTATTTCTGCTCGAGGGCTTGCCATTGATACTGCCCTAACGAAAGGGGAAGAATTTCCTCACTTTACTGAATTTTGGCTTATTGAGCCTAAAGAAGGCCAGCCTATTACGATTTATGCTCGACTGGAAAGTCCGTCAGTGGCCGGTGCGTACAAGTTTGTCATTGAGCCGGGCATAGATACACAAGTAGATGTGAAAAGCTGGTTGTTTGCCCGCGAAGATGTAGAAAAGCTAGGTGTCGCCCCTTTTACCAGCATGTTTCTTTATGGCGAAAACAGTGAAAAGCGCTCAGACGACTATCGCCCTGAAGTACATGACAGCGACGGTGTGTTAATGGTGACACATGCAGATGAAGAGATTTGGCGTCCATTGACTAACCCAGCAAAACTACAAATTACTTCGTTAAGTGACAGCGCGCCAAAAGGTTTTGGCATGTTACAGCGAGATGGTGAGTGGGGTAACTACTTAGATGGTGAAGCAAACTATCATATTCGCCCAGGCCTTTGGGTAACGCCCACCGAAGGGTTCGAGAAAGGTCGCTTAGAGGTGGTAGAAATACCGACTAACTCAGAGACGCACGACAATATTGTGGCGTACTGGGTGCCTGAAGCGCCATTACTTAGCGGTGAATCTCGTTATTTTGCGTATACCTTAAAAACAGTAGAACGAAACCCCGTTGTTAGCGAGTTAGCAACCGTTATTCGTACACGCCAAAGTAAACCGTCGTTACCTGGCGAGAAAGTGAAAGATGAAACAAAGCAGGCTCAGCGCCGCTTTATTGTTGATTTCTCTTCTCCTGACTTCTCATCGCCGGAACTGGCAGCACCTGAATTGTCAGCTAATGAAAATACGGCTACAAGCTTCAACCCAGACACTACCAAGCTTATTGTGCAAGGTAGCAATGGTGCAATTTCTCAGCAGCGCCTTTACCCCGTTAATGAAGGTAAAGAATGGCGCGCCACTTTTCTTCTTATGCCCAAAGACAAAAGCACGGTAGATATGCGTGCTTATATCGAGCTAGATGGCAAACGTATCAGTGAGGTTTGGAATTATGTCTATCAACCCAAGTAATGCTTCCATTTCCCCTAAATCCTCAACAAAGCGTGATCGATTCATCACGACAGGAGAGCACATGCGCTTATTTATAATGGCAATGTTAGTGCTTCCGAGTACGGCTTTGGCCGGTTGGAGCCTTTATGAAATTTTTCTTCCTAATGGGTTAACTAAACTTGAGATGGCCCAGCTTGGATTAGGCCTAATGTTGTTCGCTTGGCTGTGTATGGCCTTTTGGACCGGTATTATCGGTTTTGTACTACAACTGTTTAATATTGACCCTTTAAGCTTACGTAAAAAGCAAAGTAAGCCTGATGAAGCCACACAGTTAACTCAGCGCCATGCGGTGGTAATGCCTGTATACAATGAAGATACGCGCCGAATTATGGTGGGTTTTGAAGCGTGTGTCCGTGAGTTAATGAATACGCCACAAGCTGATCATTTCGATTTTTATATGCTAAGTGACACACGGGATCAAAACAAAGCAGATGCCGAGCTTCGCGCGTGGCAACGTATGACCAAGCGTTTAGGCAGCTACGCGTCGCAGGTATTTTATCGTCGCCGGGAAAAGAACCTTCATCGCAAAGTGGGTAACTTAAAAGAATTTTGCGAACGCTGGGGCGCGAACTACGAATCTATGATTGTATTAGATGCCGATAGTATTATGACTGGCGAGCGAATGTTAGATTTAGCCCGCCGTATTGAACAAAACCCAGATACCGCATTAGTACAAACTATCCCTATGCCGGTACGTCAAAATACCTTCTTTGGCCGCTTTGTACAATTTGCTGCGCACCTTTACAGCCCAATGCTGGCAACAGGTTTGTCATTTTGGCAAACCGATAGCGCCAACTATTGGGGTCATAACGCGATTATTCGCATTGCGCCCTTTATGCAGCATTGTGGTTTACCTAAATTAGAAGGCAGCGCCCCGTTTGGTGGTGAAATTTTAAGTCATGACTTTGTTGAAGCTGCGCTACTTCGCCGTGCAGGCTGGCAGGCCTATTTACTGACCGATACCACGGGCAGCTATGAAGAAGTCCCTAGCAACGTTGTCGATTACGCTATTCGTGATCGTCGTTGGGTACAAGGTAACATTCAGCATTTAGGTTTGCTGAACGTGAAAGGCCTGAAAGCGGCTAACCGTCTTCACTTCTTATTTGGTGCGTTTGCCTATATTTCATCACTAATACTGTTTTGTATGCTAGCGCTAGGTACAGCTGATGCACTCATCCGTGCTACGTCTGTTCCAGATTTCTTTACCTCTGAATATCAGTTATTCCCAAGCTGGCAGGTAGCCCGTCAAGATATGATGATGGTCACAATGTGGGGTACAGCTGCGTTGTTATTTTTACCTAAAGTACTAGGGATAGTATTGGCGCTTATCAAACGCAGAGAAGAGTTTGGTGGCACCTTTTCGTTACTGAAAAGTTCTGCATTAGAAATTACAATGGCCATTCTTATTGCACCGTTAATGATGTTTTATCATAGCTTCTTTGTGATCAGTGTTTTTGTTGGTCATTCTGTTAAATGGGAAGCACAAGAACGTGAAGGTAAAAAAGTACCTTGGAGTGTGGCCTTTAAGCATACTCAAATTATGAGTTGTTTAGCCGTAATTTGGGGTGTGACTACATTTTATTACACACCATCGTTATTTATGTGGTTGCTACCTGTGTTAATTGGAATGGTACTGGCTGCGCCGGTTATTCGTATTACTAGCAGTGATAATCTAGGCATACAAATGCGTAAATGGGGCGTGTTTGTTATCGACCAAGAAGTGAATGAATGCACCGCGCTTAAACGTTTGCGGGTGGCTATGAATTACTTCGCATTGTCTCAGTACAAGGCAGAAGAGCCAGCACTCCCTGAAAGTTTGTGGGTAACCATGCCTGAGCAAGTATTAAGTGAAAAGCCGCTGCCTATGCGTCCAGCATTGGTCAATAACGCGTAACGTGTTGTACACGTTAGTGGATTAAAGCGCTGAACATAATCAGCCAGACACAAAAAAGCCGGCAGCTTTACTTCAAAGGTAAAGCCCCGGCTTTTTCTATATAAGGTGTACTTACTGGGTAAAAGTTACGGAGAAAGAAACCGGAACCGTAGTAGTAATACTCTTTAGCCCTGCAATTTTTTGCAATGCTTCAATACCTGCCGTTAGTCCGAAAGACTCAGCTTTAATTAGCGTAGGCGCGGTAGTTGAAACCGTTAAAGTATCTGCGTCTACTTTGCTTGCCATTACAGAGAAGCTAGTAGGAACCGCCATACCATGCAACGTTAAAATGCCATCAACTTTGCCGCTGGCCACTTCGCCGTCGGCTAAATTCAGCATTGACTCAGGTAAGGTTGCATCGAAAGTTGCTTCAGCAAACTCTGTCACATTGAATAGCATGTCTTGCATACGTGTATTACGAATATCGATTGACGTATTTACCGACGCCAAATTAACCGTAACACGCAATTTTCCAGCATTAGATAAACTGCCTTCAAAACTATCGAATTTATGTACTTCGGTAATTTGTGAATTCTTGGTAGAAAGGAAATGCAAAACACTGGTGTCGCCATCTAGGTCCCAGTCAGCAAGTGCAGGAAACGTAAGACCGCATGCAAGCAAGGCAGTTGTTACCTTACGAATACGTGTCGTCACCATAATATTACTCCTTTAAATAATAATAATGTCCACTCGAGACTACTCGAAGATGGCATAGACCAAATAACCTAACGTACTAATTACGATGAGGGTTTACAAAATCATTATACTGGACAACATCTTTCCATGGCACTCTTTGATCGCCCATTACTACAAAATCTGGGTTCTCTAGCGAATGACGCTGGTTATAAGTAAGCGGTTCGAAGTTAGCAGCAGCAATACTGCCTCCGGCTTCAGATACTATGCACTGTGATGCACCTGTATCCCACTCACCCGTTACACCAATTCGCATAAATACATCGGCCTTACCTTCTGCAATAAAGCAAGCTTTCAGCGAACAGCTGCCTAATGGCAGGGTTTGATAAACCCGCTTTGCACACATACGGCCTAATACTTTTTCGCGGCTTTGCCTACGACTAATGGCAATCATCACCACACTGTTTTTAGGATCATCAAGCTTACGGACGGCAATTTTCTCTTCCCCGTCAGGTGACGATTTATAAGCCCCTTTACCCTTCTCGGCAAAATACAGCGATTGCCCAGGGGGCCAGAAAATAACACCAATTTTAGGCTGATTATTTTCAATAAGTGCTATGTTCACCGCAAAGTCACCGCTTCTGGCGATAAACTCTTGGGTGCCGTCGATAGGGTCGATAAGCCAATAACGCGGCCAATCTTTTCGCTCTTCCAAGCTGGCATGCTTATTTTCTTCAGACAGAATAGGAATGTCGGGGGTGGCGTCGCTTAAGCGTTTAACAATAATATCGTTGGCAAGGTAGTCGGCGCTAGTAACTGGAGAATCGTCTTCTTTTTGGTAAGCGTCAAAATCGCCTTTATCATACACTTTAAGCACAGCTTCGCCGGCTTCAACGGCAACGGTTTTTGCGAGCTCTAATAGTTCGCTGTGGGGGTGTTCATCGGGCATAATCTATTGGTCCTTCAACCATTTTTGAGCAAGTAACAGCGCAGCGATACAGCGGGCTTCAACAAAATCTTCACGAGCCAGTAACGCGTCTGCTTCAGCAAGGGGCCAGTGAATCACTTCCAATGGCTCAGGTTCATCACCCTCTAGTTGTTCAGGGTATAAATCTCTTGCTATTACAATGGTCATGTTGGCATTAAAAAAGGTAGGTGCCATGCTAACTTTGTGTAATTCAATCAGCTCATTCGCACCAAAACCTGCTTCTTCTTTCAATTCTCTATCGGCGGCTTCAATGGCGGTTTCACCTGGGTCGATAAGGCCTTTTGGAAAGCCAAGTTGATAGGAGTGAGTACCTGCGGCATATTCACGAATCAATACCATGGTATTTTTATCAATCATGGGAACAATCATGACGGCGCCACGATTGCCACCTGCCATCCGTTCAAACTCTCGCGTTGCGCCATTAGAAAACTCTAAGTCTAGGCGCTCTACGCGAAAAAGCTTACTTTGGGCAACAATTTCCCGATTGTGAATTTGCGGTAACGGCTTGTTCGGGTCAATTTTTCGCATGTCTCTTGCTACAACTTTGTTATCATACCTACTGTAACTAGCTTACTTCATTATAAGGAAAATCGCTTGCCCTTTCTGCCCTGGAATGAAATTGATACGGTGTTGTTAGATATGGACGGCACCCTACTGGATTTGCACTACGACAACCGGTTTTGGCTAGACCATTTGCCAACGCGTTTGGCTGAAATTAAAGGTATTCCGGAACAAGAATGTCGTGACATGATGGCCTCACATTATGAAAAAGTGCACGGTCAAATTCAGTGGTATTGCCTCGACTATTGGGCAGAAACACTGGATATCGATATTATGCCGATAAAGCGAGAGCTAGCGCACCTTATTGAAATTCGCCCCGATACTGTCCCTTTCTTAGAGGCGTTGCATCAGTCTGGTCGCGAGGTGGTGTTAGTGACTAATGCACACCCTGGTAGTTTATCGTTAAAAATAGAGCGTACGCAGTTAGACGCGCATATCGATAACTTAATTTCCACGCATGAGTTTGGTGTTACTAAAGAGTCGCAGTTGCTGTGGCAGAAGCTACACGCGCGCTTAAACTTCAACCCAGCGCGAACCTTGTTTGTAGACGACACAATACGAATATTAGAAGCGGCAAAAGAGTTTGGTATACAGCACCTTCTTGCGGTTGATAATCCTGACAACACTTTACCGAACCGTAATATTACCGAATTTCCTGCTGTTACCGACTATCGTTTAATGTTAGATGATATTTTGGCAAACCCTGTCTCTAGCAACGAAGGAGGTAAACATGCTGAGTAAATTATTTGTAGGATCTAAAAACCCGGTTAAGGTAAATGCAGCGCACATCACGTTATCCATTACCTTAGAGCAAGATTTCGATGTTTACGAAGTTGGCGTGCCTAGTGGGGTATCTGAGCAGCCAATGAGCGAAGAAGAAACGCGGCTAGGCGCGGTAAACCGGGTAAAAGCACTTATTGATATGCACAAAGACGAGACAAACGATTCGTGGTATGTGGCTATTGAAGGTGGCGTTGATGTATTCGAAGATGGTCCTGCTACCTTTGCTTACGTGGCGATTTATAACGGCGGACGCATGTCGATAGGCCGAAGTGCCAACTTGCCGTTACCCGTTAGCGTGTATCAAGCATTACAGCGGGGCGAAGAACTAGGCCCTGTTATGGATAAGTTATTTAATACCACCAATGTGAAACAAAAAGGGGGGGCGATTGGTCTGCTTACTCTTAATCATGCTTCTAGACAAAGTGTTTATGAAGTCGCGCTTACATTAGCCATGGCAAAGTTTCATTTTCCCGATTTATATACCGATTGATATGCAAAATATACGCTGCTAATTGCCCTTAAGATAACATCGTAAATAGCAGTGTTTTACTTAAAAACACTCTGTAAGCTCTACCGAAATGGTGATAAATTTCCGTAATAATTTCTTATCGAGCTTTTTTCGAATATCGCTCATAATGTCTAATCTTTAGTCTATCTTGTTGATCTTTCGTTGGAAATATTAGGTTGGCTGATCTGGCTCTGTAGTTGCACTACTATCCATCACAAACGGATTAAGGAGTGTGACAATGAGCGAGACAATCAACACGTATAACCCTGCAACGGGTGAGAAGCTAGATCATTATCATTTAATGTCAGCGGATGATGCAGAGCAAGCGGTAACCCGCTCGCAAGAAGCCTACTTAAACTGGCGCAGAACTTCTTTTGATGCCCGTGCCCAATTATTCAATAACCTTGCTGATTTGATGGAAGAGCGTATTGACGACTTATCTAACCTGATGACCCGAGAAATGGGTAAGGTAGCTGAGCAAGGTAGGCAAGAAGTGCAGCTATGTGCAAATATCTGTCGTTATACGGCAGAACATGGCGCTGAAATTCTTGAAGATGAACATCGTATTTTTGAAGGTGGTCGTGCCATCATCAGTTACCAGCCTATTGGCGTGATCTTAGGTATTCAGCCTTGGAATTTCCCCCTTTATCAGGTTATTCGCTACAGTGTTTCAAACATTATGGCGGGTAATACCACGGTACTTAAGCATGCTAAAAACGTATTTGGTATGGCCGTGGCTATCCAACAAATGTATGAAGATGCTGGTTTCCCTAAAAACGTTTATCAGTCGCTATTGATTGATGGCGGTACAGCGAGTGACTTAATTAAACATAAGCATGTTCGCGGCGTAACCTTCACAGGTAGTGACGAAGTGGGCAAGCAGGTTGCTAAAGAAGCAGCAAGTTTGTCGAAAAAGACAGTGATGGAGCTAGGCAGTAACGATGCGTTCATCGTGCTAGCAGATGCTGACATCGACCAAGCGGTTGAAACCTGTATTAAAGGCCGTGTTATCAACAATGGTGAAACCTGTGTAGCAGCCAAGCGCTTTGTTATCGTCGATAGTATTTATGATGAGTTTAGAGATAAGTTTGTTGCCCAGTGCAAGAAACTTAAAGTGGGCGACCCTGCGGACGAAAATACCGATCTTGGTCCTATGGCACGTGAAGATTTACGTGATGAATTACATGACCAAGTTAAAGCGTCACTTGAAGCGGGTGCAACGCTATCGCTTGGCGGTGAAGTACCAGATAGCAGTGGTTATTTTTACCCTATCACTGTATTAGAAAATGTTTCACCAGACATGCCGGCGTACGACGATGAATTATTTGGCCCAGTGGCTTCGCTAATTCGCGTTCGTGACGACAAGGAAGCCATGACAGTAGCAAATGATTCACGCTACGGTCTTGGTGGTGGTATCTTTAGTACTGATACCGACAACGCTATCGCCCTTGCCAAAAACGAGTTCGATACGGGTATGGTAAACATTAACGGTTATTCGTTAGCTCAGCCTAACTTGCCATTTGGCGGTGTTAAAGATAGTGGTTACGGTCGTGAGCACGGTGGCTATGGTATGCGTGAATTCGTTAATATCAAAACCATCATGATCGCAGAGCAGCAAAACAGCTAAGCGTACCAATGCGGTTAGCCCACAGTGTTGGGCTAATCTGCAACAAGGCGCTGAATAGGAGTACGTAGTATGTTAGTCACATCCATGAAATCTAGTTCAGCCCGTGTTGCGAAGCCGCACTGTTCTAATGTAGGTACAAAACTAAGTATTGGGCTGGGGTTACTTACCTCAGCCTTTTTTGTTTGTGCAGCGCCTTCGGCCAACCCGACAGCCAATCCAATAGCCAATCCAATAGCAAGACCTGGTGATTCCGTTCAGAAGTCGTTGCCGCAGCATGCATCAACGGATACAAGCGCCACTACCGTATGTGAAGGAGTTTCATTACAAGTGCTTGGCTCTGGCGGTCCAGAACTCGATGATGGGCGTGCTTCTGCATCCTACCTTCTTTGGAAAGACGAAAAGGCTAACGTGTTGGTAGATGCTGGGAGTGGAAGTAGTGTTCAATTTGGCGCGTCGGGTGCTGATTTTACCGATGTAGACACCATCTTATTATCTCATTTGCATACTGATCATGCCGCCGACCTACCCAGTTTTATCAAGGGAAGTTATTTTACACGTCGAGATACAGATTTAACCGTGTATGGCCCTGCCGGTAACGACCTTATGCCGAGTACTCACGCGTATCTCGATGCGCTGATAGGTAAAGAAGGGGCATTTAAATACCTGTCTTCTTATACCCAAGAAGGTGAAGATGATTATAAGGTGTCTGCACACACTGTTGCAGATACCACTTTTTCCACATCCATTAGTGATGACATCAGCATAGCGGCTATATCTGTTCACCATGGCCCAATCCCGGCGTTGGCGTGGAAAGTTACTATTGATAAATGTGTTGCTGTATTTTCAGGCGACACCAACAATGCTGATGGAACATTAGCCAACTTTGCTAAGCATGCCGATGTGCTCGTGTTGCATAATGCTATTGAAGATATTGAAAAGGGAGCGGGTAGCGCTGCCACCAATTTGCATATGACGCCTAAGCAGATTATTGAAATTGCTAAAGAGTCCGAAGCAAAGCGTATTGTGCTTTCTCATATAATGAAGCGTAGCGAAGCAGGGCTAGATGGGCTTACTGAGGCTATTGCGGTTATTGCCCCCGGACGGGTGTTTGCCGCGCAAGACCTAATGAATATTCCATTGGTTAGCGACCTTACTCGTGAAGAAGGCCGCTAACTTATATAGCATTGCGCCTATTGTAATTTAATGGCGATATAACCATTCGCATCGGGTTGTCCGAAGAATTTAGACGCCTGATGTACTTCTTGAGGAAGGCTATCATCTGGCTTAAATTTCCCGTCTACCTTTACTTTTTTCATGTCTGGGCTAACTACAGCATCAATAGAAAGGCCAAGTAGATTTGGCTCGCTGACCACAATACCAATGTCATCACCCACACAGCGAAGTTTGGCAGAATAAGTGCCAAAGTCGATTGGGCCTTGTGTACCTGCAACGGCGGCATTCAACCAATCACCTGTACCTTGTAGCGCCACACACTGAGGGCCAAAAGTAAGTTCGTCGAGCTTCACTTTAAATCGCCCGCTGGCGTTAACTGGCAGAGGCAAGTTCACTTGCGCCAACACGCGGTCTACGGGGAGATAAACTGAAAAGTTTGTGGTTTCTACTTTGTTTGTATTAAACAAACTGGTTTTAAATGGCCCTTCAAAAGCAATGTCGTTTACATCGCGAATGTTACCCGCTTTTACATGCGCGCTTACCTTTCCAATCAGCAACGCAAGGGGGCTAAGCTCCCAATTAACGTTATTAATAGGGAGTCCGTTCACCACGATGGTTTGCGCCTTACCCGTCCATAATGTGCCACTGACACCGCTAATCGATACATTTTTTGGCAAGTCTACTCTGCCAATCACCTGAATAGCAGGCATGTAAGCAATTGCAAAAATTAGAAAGGCAACAATGCCACCCACTAGCCAACCAAACTTAGACTTCATGCTTTTCCTAACTGTAAACGGCGAACTTTGATGTAACCTGGATCATCAGCTTCAGCAATATCGGCCTGAATGATGACAATGCCCATGCCTTCAAGGGTTTTTAACCATTCCAGCACATCATTAAAAGGGGCTTGGTCTATCCAAACTTGTAACTCATCATCTTGCGGTTGCATACGCGAAATGGCAATGCTGTGACTTGACGTAGTGCGGTTAACGGCTTGAGGTAGTGAACCTCGAAAAGGCGTAGCGCGGTTGCTGCTTTTTCTGAGTTGTTGGGCGCGAACGGCACTGTCTTTTACCCATACCAGCAAGCTTTGTTGGTTATCTAGCAATTGCTTTTGCTGATGCAAAGCTGCATTAAGGGGCGACCAAATCAAAAAATAAAATAAACCAATAACCACTACCACAGCAGAGATCATCACCAGTATTTGCTCACGCTCGGTAAGCGCTTTAAATTTGCTGACTAGTGCGTTCACAACACACTCCTAATTGATACCGTGCCAATCACATTGTCATCACGGTTATTGATAGCCCCTTGCTCTACGGTAAATCCAGCACCTTCCGCCTGTCGGCGAAATTGCTCTAATGCCTCAAAGCTTTTACCTTGCGCTTGAATACGAATTTCGGTGCGGGTGGCATCAAACCGTAAAGTTTGTGGTTTTACTTGTGTGCTAGCAAAGGCTTCTGAAAGCTGATCTAGCATCACTAACATAGAGGCATCGCCGCCACTTTTTGATAATTTATCAAGCTCATATTGCAGCTTAAGCTTCACGTTACGATAAACGCCAATATTGGGGAACCCAGATTTTACCGCTTGATCTATTTCACTGGAGAGCGCCGCGTTATCAGATTTCAGCTGGTACAGGGTAACGGTTTTATCAACCAGACTGGTACATAACACCAGTACCGCTAATACAGCCGCGACACGCCATTGTGCCCACGCATTGTTACGAGTACGCTTTACTTTATACTCGCCCTGAAGCAAGTTGAAACTGCTCGACAACGCCTCTTTGGCTAGCACATGCATAGGTAGCTCAAGAGGGGCGTCATTTACCGTAATATTCGGCACACCACTTAAATCAATACCCGCATAGTTGGTAATGACAACCGGGGCTTCTTGTTGGCTGGTAAAATGGCCTAGGGTGGGTAACAACCACGCTTGCTCGCCCTGTATACCTTGAAAGGTATCTTGGCGTACCAACATTTGCTCGCCTAGAGTAAGGACAGACCAACCGTTTTCAGTTACCGGTACGGCGAGTACATCCGGAATTAAATGGTTACAGAACAAGCCTGCATCAGCTAACCATTGCTGCCACATTTGAAGTTTTGCATGACTTACCACGGCAACGGCTTGGCTATCGCCTACTTTAGGACCTATAGCAAAAAACTGTTCGCTAATATCAGTGGCTAATTCATCTTCAAGCATGAAGGGCAAAGCAGAAAGTACCTTTCTACCCGCTCTTGGCGGTAAAGCTACCCATTTAAGTAATATTTCGCTGCTAGGTGCCAATGCGATTACCGCACGCTGCCCAGCACGCTCCGCTAAGGTAGAAAGGGCGTCAGCATTGGGAAGTTCACCAGAAGCGATAATTTCTTCTTCGGCTGTAGACCATACTAGCCAGCTAATTGGGTCGGCCTCGGTGGCACCTAACCTAATCAGGAGTTGTTCCATTATTTTACGCCTCCAAACTCGCGCTTTATTATTTTTACGCCCGCGTCACTACTTGCGTTAAATACGGTAGAAAGTTGAAACGTTGCTTTATTGTAACGGGTCTTAGTGTGCAAAATAAAATACTCAGTGGTTACCGTAAACCATTCTTTTCGGCTATCAGATAAACTTAATGCTTCAACACTCGGCTCGGCCAGAAATTCGCTTACGTCTTCCCAGCCATCTTGTGGGCGGTTACCCAGCAAGCTAGTGGCTTGTTGTAAATCTAACCCCGTTAAGCCGGCTAATAGCGCTGCATGTTCTTCATCAATGGTATTCACATTAATGGCTAGGGTGTCGTTGTCGGGAATTACGCAAACCAGAGGAAGAATTTCATTCAACCAAACCGCAGAGACACCGTTAATAATACGCAATTCGCTTGTCGATGCCAGTAGTCCGTTTGCTGCTAAGTAAGGAAACTCCCTCGACTCATACTCGCTATCTTCTGCGCCATAAGGGCGCATGTTGTCATCTTCATCTACCCAGTCGGCCAAGCTGTCTCGCACGGTATCAGCGGTAAAGCTGTTTAGATCGTCAATTTCAAGGGCCAAAAGCATAGTGTGAAAGGCATCCATCGCTTCGGTAGCGCCATCACCACTATTCACGTTTGCGCTAGCGCTGCCTTGTAGAATAGCGTTTAGGTTAAAGCATGCTTGAAGGTCGGTAAGGTTCGCTTGTAAACCGCCATTGTCTAACGGGTACATAAATTCCTGTGCCCAAGGCTGGTCTAGCGAAATTTTATCACCGGTTTCTTCCATCAAGGTTTGAAGCGACTTTCTTGCAAAGGCCTCGGCTCCCAAGGCATACCAGTACGCTTGATTACTGTCTTTAATATTCATGGTGCGCTGAACTTGCAACTGCAAGCGGGTACCCATTTCAGTGGCCAATACAGATACCAGCGCTACAATCATCAGCACAATCATAAGCGCCATGCCTTGTTGGCGAGAAGGCTGCGAACGGGGTGTTTTTGTAGGCGCTTTGATAGCCGTTTTAATAAGAATGCCCATTACGCCGAACCTCCTGTTAAGGCAAACTCACGACGTACTAAACCAAAATCTTTACTCACAAACTCAATCGCCACCGCAGTGGGTAACGCTTCACCTTGGTAACTTTCACTCCAACTTAGATCGTCGCTGTCATCAGTACTACTTTCAGCGCTAATGAATTCAACGGTAAAGCTTTCTATATTTTCAAGCAGGGTACGGGTCTTAGGTTCATAGCCAATAACATTATCGACGTAGTTGCTATAAAGGCGTTCTAGTCGGTCTTCATCAAGGCGATATGCCACATATTGTAGGGTGCTTCGGGGCAACATGAGTTGAGGGTTGTGCCAACCGCCGCGCACAAAGCCAATACCATCGCCGTCACTATCATCTACCTCGCCGCCAGCCATTACTACGGTTTGGGTTTCCCCTTCAGCGCGAACTGGCCGTGGCACCGCTTGTTGAATATCACGCTCTATGATGACCATGGCACGTTGTAGTTGTTGTAACTTCTCAAAGCGCTCGCTAGATAAGTCGTTGCTATCAATTACCGTGGTTAGCAGGCCTGTAGATGCCAAACCAATGAGCGTAAAAATAGCCATGGCAATCAGAATTTCAATGAGAGTAAATCCGCGCTGCTTCATTAAATGCCTGCGCCGGTGGGCTTAGCCACAAAGGTGGTTACCGAAGTGACGCTTCCAGAATAGTCAGAATCTAGACCTACGCTGATACTTACCGAGCGAAGTTCATCGTCGTTGGTTTTAGTTACTTTTTGCTGCCAATACCAAGTACGGTCAGCCATTTCCATGCTGCCTTTTAAATTGTTCTTAGGTGGCCAAGTATCATCAAGCTGTAACTGGTTAAGCCGGTTACTGGCAACATAGCTGGCAAAGGTTACCGCTTCAATTTGCCCTACGTTATTTAAGTGATCCCCTGCGGCCTTTAGAATAGCCGTACCGGTTAAGGCAAAAATAAGCAGTGCCACCATGACTTCAAGCAGTGTCATGCCTTTTTGATTGTTGGGCGAATGCGAAAACGGGCTTTTCACTGATCTGGGCTCTCAAAGGGGCCAGCCAATTCTAGTGGCGGAAACTCTTCATTGTTTAGCGCAAAATAAACGGGTTCGTCGTTAAAGTCGCCTTCATAGGCAAAACTAAGGCTGAAGGGGGTAATATCGCCGCTAGACATGATTAATATTTGCGGCGGTGGCAGTTTCTTTTCTTCTTCGCTGCCTATTTCAACACCATCTTCAGACACGCTTAAGGTTTCGTCGAATATGCCTCGGTCAAAAAGTTGGTCTTCTTTGGTCCAAGGCAAGTCGTCTAAATTTAGCGTAAATGAGAAGTCTTCAGGTAATGTGTGAGGTTCATAATATTTCTCTCCCTCAATACGTTGCCACTCATCATTTTCATCTAAAAAAACAAAGTAGTATTCGTTGTCTTTTTGCTCTATACGAATGCCAAGTTGCTGCTGGTTTAGCACAGCATAATCGCTTGCCATATCGACCAGTACTTGTAGTCGTTGGGCTTGGCTTTTTAGCAAGTCTGCTTTACTGGCGCCAAAGGCATTGAACATCACGTAGCCAGCCGCTAAGCCCATAAGCAACAGTACCAGCATCACTTCTAATAGCGTGAAGCCAGTGTGCTTGTTGTGAGGATGAAAGCGGCCAAGCATAAAATAACTTAGTTTAAGTATTCGTTAATGTTCCAGTTACCAATATCGTCATCGGTACCTGGTTCACCGTCTGGGCCATTTGAAAAAATGTCTACTACGCCTAATTCTCCTGGGCTAATTAACGCATAAGGATTGCCCCAAGGATCTTCTGGCAAACGCTTAATGAAACCGCCTTCTGGGTAGTTTCTTGGAATGGGATCAAGGGTTGGTGCGGTTACTAACGCTTCTAGCCCTTGCTCAGTCGTTGGGAACTTATTGTTTCGAAGCTTATACATTTCAAGCGCGCTTTCCATTTGCTGGATATCAACGGCGGCTTTTTTAAGTTGTGCCACTTCTTGGTTACCCAAAATTTGCGGCGCTACCATCGATGCCATAATGCCGATGATAAGTAGCACCACCATTACTTCAATCAAACTAAATCCAGAACTACGTTTTAAGGTTTTCATCAGATATTCACCATATTGTTTAAGGCCAAAATAGGCTGCAAAATTGCCATTACGATAAACAGCACTATGCCAGCCATCGACACGATAAGTAGAGGTTCAAATACTTTTAGTGAGACACCAACAAGGGCTTCAAATTCCCTATCTTGGTTATCGGCGGCGCGACCAAGCATTTGCTGTAATTCGCCAGACTTTTCACCCGATGCAATCATGTGCATCATCATTGGCGGGAAAATTTTTGTATTGTCGAGCGCAGCGCGCAAGCTGCTCCCTTCTTTTACATTAATGGCAGCATCGGCTACCTGATTCTTTATATGCTGGTTTTCAAGTACATCGCCAGAAATGCGCATAGATTCAAGTAAAGGCACGGCGCTGGCACTTAATATACTTAAGGTACGTGCAAAGCGAGCGGTATTAAGCCCGCGGGACACTTTGCCAATAAGCGGAAGTTTCAAAATAACTTTGTGAAACCTTAGCTTCATCTTTTTCTGCTGAAGCACACGCTGAATAATTACCGCCAGAATAGCCACTACTACCAGCAAGATAAGGCCGTAATTTTGTAGCCAAGTACTCACCGAAATAAGTACTTGGGTAATACCTGGAAGGTCTTGCCCCATATGGTCGAATTGACCCACTATTTTAGGCACAACCACCGTCAGCAATAACATCACAATGCCGAAAGCGAAAAACAGCATGAGCGATGGGTAAATAAGTGCTTGGGTAATTTGACTGCGAGTTTGCTGGCGTCGTTCGGTGTAGTCGGCAAGGCGATTAAGTACCGTATCTAAGTGACCGGATTTTTCACCTGCCGCCACCATGGCGCGGTATAAGTCGTCAAATACACTAGGAAATTCAGACAAGGCATCGGCTAAACCATGACCTTCAACCACTTTGCTTCGAACAGCCATCATCATGTTCTTTTGACGGGGCTTTTCACACTGCTCGGCAACCGCCAGTAAGGCTTCTTCTACCGGTAAGGCAGATTCTACCAAGGTGGCCATTTGACGGGTTAACAGGGCCAGATCTGAGGCTGAAATTCTCGGTTTAAAAAACGAGAAACCACCACTTTTACCGTCACTTTTTCCGCGCTCGGTAACTTGTTCTACTTCTAAAGGAATGAGCCCTTTTTCACGCAATTGCTGGCGCACTTGGCGAGCATTATCGCCTTCCAGTACACCATTTGCGTTACGGCCACGGTTATTTACCGCTTTATAAGCGAAGGCGGCCATACTAATCCTCCTTGGTTACACGCAGGACTTCTTCTAAAGAGGTAACACCTGCAAGTACCTTACGACACCCGTCATCCCGAATACTGGGGGTAGAGTGCCTGATATATTTTTCAATGGCCTGTTCACCCACGCCTTCATGCATCATTTCGCGCACTTTCTCATTCACCAGCAATAACTCGTGAATACCCGTACGACCTCGGTAACCGGTTTGGTTACAGGCAGCGCAGCCGTGAGGTTGGTAAATGGTAAAGTTGCTATCGGCATCAATATTAAGGGCTTCACACTCTTGCGGATCCGGTGTGTGAGGGGTTTTACACTCTTTACACAGTGTGCGCACTAAGCGCTGCGATAATACCGCCAGTAAACTTGAAGAAAGCAAAAAGGGTTCAATACCCATATCTTCTAAACGGGTGATAGCGCCAGCAGCGGTATTGGTGTGAAGGGTCGATAATACTAGGTGGCCGGTTAAACTGGCCTGTACCGCAATTTGTGCCGTTTCCACATCTCGAATCTCCCCGACCATCACTACGTCGGGATCTTGTCGTAATATGGCTCGAAGGCCGCGGGCGAAGGTCATATCTACACGGGGATTAACCTGTGTTTGACCAATACCGGGTAAGTCGAATTCAATAGGATCTTCTACGGTTAAGATATTGCGGTCGCGTGAATTAATCTCACTTAAACCAGCATACAAGGTGGTACTTTTACCAGAGCCTGTGGGGCCGGTAACCAAAATAATACCGTGAGGCTTTCTAATTAATGAAGAAAAATGGTCGCGGTTTTGCTGGGTCATGCCTAAGTCTTTTAGGTTTAACCGTGCGTTGTTTTTATCTAATAAACGCAGCACCACACGCTCACCATGGCTAGACGGCATAGTAGACACACGTACATCTACTGCGCGGCCTGCAATGCGTAGGGTAATACGGCCATCTTGCGGTACCCGTTTTTCAGCAATATCAAGTTTCGCCATTACCTTAATACGAGAAACCAGCATGGAAGAGAGCTTACGATTGGGGCGTAAAATCTCTCGTAATACACCATCTACACGAAACCGAACCACTAACTGGTTTTCAAAGGTTTCAATGTGAATATCCGACGCGCCTTCTTTAATCGCTTCACCTAACATGGCATTAATCAGCTTGATGATAGGGGCGTCGTCTTCGTTATCTAATAAATCTTCGGTATCAGGTAAATCTTCCGCAAGGGCAAACAAATCGCTCTCGTTACCTAAGTCTTCCATTAACTGCTTTGCTGCAGAACTATCACGCTGGAATGCGCTGGTTAGAAAGCTTTCGAACTCATCAGCAGCAATAGTTTTAGGTACAAAAGGTTCGCCGTAAAAGCGGCGTACTTCGGCAAACACTTCAAAAGGGGTGTTTTCCGTAAAATACAGCACAGCAGGAGTGACATTGGTTTCAAGCAATACCTGGTTACGCTTAGCAAAGCTGAACGAAAGCTGGCGAGGGCCAGCCACGGCTTCTGGTAAGCCTTCTTCATCAACCATTGCTTCGAGCGCTTCTTCCTGTGCCTCTACCGCAAGGGTGAGTTGCTCGTCTTGACCTGCCATATTACTCGTTACCTTCATCAAGGTTGTCTTTCTCAGTCAGGTATTCTTCAAATGAAGGCGGCAAGGAAAGTTCATCATCCCAATTAGGCATACTAGGGCTTTCAGCGTTTGGCATTAGTGAAATACCATCTTGCTGGCGTTTAAGCTGTAAGGCACGAATGTAGTTGTACTTACGATGGCTAATAGAGTTCATGGTTGCGCCATCACGAACGATAGTTGGCTTTAAAAACACCATTAGGTTACGTTTACGTTTGCTGGTAGACGTCGACTTAAACAAGTTACCAATAATAGGAATATCGCCTAATAAAGGCACTTTAGATACGCTTTCTTGAACGTCTTCGTCTATCAAGCCGCCTAATACAATCGTGCCGCCATCATCTACAATAACCGTAGTTTTAATTTCACGTTTATTAATAGAGATATCTACCGAGGTGGCACCACTGACGCTAGATACTTCTTGTTCAATTAATAACTGAACTGCATCGCCTTCATTTATTTGAGGCGTGACTTTAAGCTTAATGCCTACTTCTTGGCGATCGACCGTTTGGAACGGGTTCGAGTTATTCGAGCCTGTAGAAGTACCAGTAATAATCGGTACTTCTTGCCCTACAATGAAATAAGCTTCTTCGTTGTCCATGGTCGTAAGGTGCGGTGTGGCCAATACGTTAGAGTTAGTGTCGGTACTAACTGCTTGCACAACCGCGCCCCAGCCGTTATCAATAATACCCGCAATTAAGCCATTCGCGCTGCCTAACAAGCTAGCAAGAGAAGTATAATCACCTTCATCGGTAGTGGTGACTCTAACAACAGCACCTTCATCAGTTACATAGGCTTCGGTATCGGTATCGTCTTCCGCTTCTTTAAGCGCTACCGCCAACGATCCTACTGGGATGACACCATTGCTAAACTGAGTACCACCGCCATTTTCAGACACCCACTGTACACCTAAGGTAGTGCCGTCACCTTCGAATACTTCTACAATAATGGCTTCAACCTGTACCTGTGCGCGGCGAATATCAAGCTGACGGACCACTTCTTCTAGTGAGCGCATCATGTCAGGTTCCGCAGTGATTACTAACGCATTAGAATCTTCATGGGCATCAATGCTGACGTCACGGTTAGATGAACCACGGCTGTTGGTGCTGCCACTTTTCTCTTCTGCTTGAATACTGGCAGAAACCCCTTGTAGTACTTTTACTAGATCGTCGGCTTTGGCATAGTTAAGAAACATTACGCGAGTATTACCGCTGGTTTCTAACTCCTGATCCATACGCTCAATAAGATTAATTAAACGTTGGCGGGCTTTAATGTCGCCGCTTACAATCACAGAGTTAGTACGGTCGTCGGCTACCACTCGAGGGTCTGACTTAGCACCGGTATTAGCTTTACCTTGTGATTTGTTAATGCTGTCGATAATACGCACCATTTCAGAGGCTGAGGCGAAACGTAGCTTCACAATCTCAACTTCTTCATCACCTGCACGGTCAACACGCTCAATAATTTCAACTAAGCGGTTCACCACAGCCGCGCGGCCAGTAATCATCATTACGTTTGAAGGGTCGTGGCTTACTACATTACCACCGCCAGCTTGGTCGTTAAGTTGACGTAGAATAGGCGCTAATTCTCTTACCGGTACGTTATAAACAGGCACGACGCGGGTGATCATTTCATCACCGTCTTTCGCTGAACCTTCTACTACAGGAATGTTTGATGTTTTAGCATCTTTAGAGCGTACTACTTTTAAAATACCGCTCGGCATTTCAACCACAGCAAAGTCGTAAACCTGAAGCACGTTTAAAAAGAATTGATAATACTGATCTTCAGTCAGCATATCGTAGCTTCGAACACTGATTTTACCGCGAACATTGGGGTCGACAATAATGGTCCGCTCTAAGTTTTTGCCCACAATATTAATGAACTCACTAATATCAGTGTCTTTAAAATTAGGCATATATTCAGCGGCGGTTACCGAGAAACAAAGAAGGGCCGTGCACAGGGCTGTGCTCAGGCGAGATAACAATTTTTGGCTAGTGCGCCTTTTCATTCTGTCTTCCTTTAATTCTTATTCTGCTGATGGCTCAGGTAAATCGAGATAGAGCGTAGTAAAACTGCCATCACGAATGATTGTAAGTTCAATATTCTGAGCATTGCGAAGTTCAGATAGTGCTTCTTGGGATTGCTGCATGTCTGTCAGATCCAATCCGTTAATTTGTGCAATAACATCGCCGGCTTGAAGCCCTGCTGACTTAAATAATGCGGGTTCTTTACCTGGGCTAACTTGATAGCCGATTAGCTGTCCTTCTTCCGTTTTTGGAGAAATAGAGATGAAGTCGGTAAAGCTTGCTGGGCGATCTCGCAGTGAAGCGGTTGCTTCAATGGCTTCTTCACTTAACTGTCTTGAATCGGGCTCGTCTCGCTCATCTGGAACAGGCTGTGGACGACGTTTAGCTTGTTGTTGGCGACGTTTGTTCGCTTCGTCGTAATCAATGCCATCTAACATCAAGGTTTCGTTTCTAACCCCATTTTTAATAATAACTCGGTCTCGGAAAACTTGCTTCAGGGTGGCGTTAGTGCCTTCAATCTTTTCACCCAGACCATACACCGCTTGACTATTGCGATTTTCGATAACCGCAGTGCTAGAACCTTCATCCGAACTTGCCACCACACCGGTAAGGGTAAGGTTAAGACGCGTTTCAGGCGCATCAGTAACAGGGGCTTCTTCTACCTTTGCAGGCGCAGCTGCTGCATTACCAAATAAATTTAATTGTTGTATTTTGCGTATGTTGACCCCACTTTGCCCTGAAGCCGTAGAAGGTATAGGCGCAAAACTCACTGCGGGAGTCGCAGATAATTGAGGTTCAGGTATAATTCGCCATATTAGCTTGGCGGCAAAGGCTATTAAATATAGGCTCAGCAGCACCACAATTAACGTGTGAAGTTGTTTTTGGTTCTGGTTTACAAAAACAACCAGAGACTGTGGATTGAGTTTATCGAATGTCATGTCGCCACTTGATGGTACTGCTTATTATAAAAGTGAAAATTTGGTTAACCGCGCTTTGTCCGACCCATCATAGCCTAGTCGAGGTGGGGCTCACAACACTAAAGCCGCACCGTTACGAAATTATTACAAAGGTCTTATGGAAACGAACAATACATCACAAAATGTGAGGCTAGACAAGTGGCTATGGGCAGCAAGGTTTTTCAAAACCCGCGCCATTGCCAGAGACATGGTTCAGTCAGGAAAAGTTCACTACAACGGACAGCGCACTAAGCCCGGCAAGAATGTAGAGCTTGGTGCAGTGATAAAAGTTCCCTCAGGTTGGGATAACCGTGACGTTATTGTTCGAGGACTCAGTGATAAACGACTTAGTGCAGCACTTGCTCAAGACTTATATGAAGAAACTGAGACAAGTGTAACAAAACGTGAAGAAAACCAAGTTGCACGAAAATTGAACGCTTTTCATAGTCCTAAGCCGGAACATCGGCCAGATAAAAAACAGCGCAGACAAATTATTAAATTTAAGCAGCAGTAAAAAGTATGCTGCCTAACAGGACAAGTTTATGAGTGATTTTGACAAATTACATCGATTTTTATTTACCCAAGCAAATGTTCGTGGCGAATTGGTTCGCTTAGATGAAAGCTTAAAGCACATTGTTCATAGCTATGAATACCCCGTACAAATTCAGCGACTGTTGGGGCAGTTGGCAGCGGCCACATCTTTACTGACGGCTACCCTTAAGTTTAAAGGCGAAATTGCCCTGCAAATTCAAAGTAAAGGGCCAGTGAGTTACGCGGTAATAAATGCCACTCATGAACAAACGTTTCGTGGTGTTGCCCGCTGGGATGAAAGCCTTGAAACGCTTCCAGAAGCGTTTGATGAGTTACTTACAGAAGCGGTATTGGTGATGACCATTACCCCTGATGAAGGCGAGCGTTATCAAGGTATTGTGGCACTAGACAAACCAACATTAGCTGAGTGTTTAGAAGAATACTTCGCCCAGTCAGAACAGTTAGCCACTCGCGTGCACCTAATGACAGACTTGCAAGATGAGAACAACGCCAGAGCGGCGGGTATGCTGCTTCAAGTATTGCCAACAGACGCTAGCGCGACTGACATAACCCAAGCAACAGGGTTTGATCATATTGCTACGTTAACCGAAACCTTAACGGAAAAAGAAATGTTCTCGTTGTCGGTAGAAGACATTCTTTATCGTTTGTACCACCAAGAAGAAGTGGAAGTGTACCCAGCGAAAGCGGTTAGCTTTGCGTGTACATGTTCCAAGGAACGCAGTGCAGAAGCGCTTCGTAACATCGATAAAGCTGAGCTTTTATCCATAGTAAAAGAAGATGGCGACATTAAGATGAATTGTCAGTATTGCCATGCAGAATATCGTTTCGATAGTATCGATATTGAGGCGATTCACAGTGGTAATGCACCCTCACCTGATACTAATCAATAAGGGGGTACTCCTTACCCTTAAGTCGCCCCTAAAATAAGAAAACCTCTTAATTCATTTCCCTTTACAGCACTTGTTGTAAGGGGAAGTTGATAAAAAACCACGTATCCCGTTTTGTATCCCTCCTTAAAATAAAAAATGTAATTTTATTACGTTTTTTTCGAAAGTTGATCCAGATTAATAATCAGTATTCTTTATAGAAATAACGCTATGCCTTTATTTACTTTAGACTCAATTAAATGATACTTTTTGAAAGTGCTATTGAAAGATTACATTAAGGGTTACGGTTATGAGTGTAGCAGCGTCTTTAAAAACGGATTTAAAAATCTCTCCATTGGTTGATTTGCCTAGCGCCGAATTAATCGAACGCGCAATTAAGCGGGGCGAGGGTGTGTTAGACACTAACGGGGCTTTGGTCGTTGAAACCGGTGAAAGAACGGGTCGCTCACCAAATGATAGGTTTATCGTAAAAGAGCCTTCCACTGAGAATGAAATCGATTGGGGCAAGGTTAATAAGCCATTTGATGCTACTAAATTCGATGCCTTATGGAACAAAGTAGAGGCCTACCTAACTACTCAAGAGCATTTTCTATCTCACCTTCAAGTGGGCTCAGATCCTGCGCATGCACTTCCTTTAGAAGTAAGAACGCAAACTGCGTGGCAGCACGTTTTTGCGCGTAATCTTTTTATCGTGCCAGACAAATGGAACGTCAATAACGAAAGCCCGTGGCAAGTATTAAATGTTCCTGGGTTTGTGTGTGACCCAGAGCGTGACGGCACCAACAGTGATGGCGTGGTAGTCATTAATTTTGCTAAAAAACGTGTGCTTATTGCCGGCATGAGATACGCCGGTGAAATGAAAAAAGCCATGTTCTCGGTTCAGAATTTCTTACTTCCTGCGAAAGACATATTACCCATGCATTGCTCCGCCAACGTAGGCGAGCAAGGCGATGTAACTTTGTTCTTTGGTTTATCGGGTACAGGTAAAACCACGTTATCTGCCGATCCTAAACGCTTTTTAATTGGCGATGATGAACACGGTTGGGGCGAAGGCAGCGTGTTTAATATTGAGGGCGGCTGCTATGCAAAATGTATCGACCTTTCGCAAAAGAACGAACCGGTTATTTGGGACGCCATCAAGTTTGGCACTATTTTAGAAAACGTTGTGTTAGACGATACTCGCACCCCAGATTACAAAGATACGTCGCTAACCCAAAATTCACGGGCGGCTTATCCGTTAAGCCACATTGAAAAGCGGGTTGAAGCAAACCGTGGCGGCGAGCCTCGCTCTGTCGTATTTTTAACCTGTGATGTAAGTGGTGTGTTACCGCCTGTATCAGTACTAAGTGAAGAAGCGGCAGCCTATCATTTCTTAAGTGGCTACACCGCGAAAGTGGGCTCGACAGAAATTGGTTCAACCTCAGATATTGAATCAACATTTTCTACCTGTTTTGGCGCACCCTTCTTCCCACGCCCAGCAGGCGTGTATGCCGAATTACTGATTAAGCGTGTAAAAGCGTTTAATGCCAAAGTGTACTTGGTGAATACCGGTTGGACTGGCGGGCCTTATGGTACAGGTCAGCGTTTCGACATTCCTACTACTCGCGCTATTATCGATGCCATTGTATCGGGTGATTTAGCCGATGTTGAAACCCAACATATTGAAGGCTTAAACCTTGATGTGCCTGTTGCAGTATCAGGCG
This sequence comes from Alteromonas naphthalenivorans, assembly GCF_000213655.1. NCBI lineage: Bacteria > Pseudomonadati > Pseudomonadota > Gammaproteobacteria > Alteromonadales > Alteromonadaceae > Alteromonas > Alteromonas naphthalenivorans. Next base: position 4,786,827 of record NC_015554.1, on the reverse strand, counting down.
TTAACGATAATTTATTAGTGCCTAAGCAAACCTGGAATGATGCAGAAAAATACGAAGAATATGCGCAGAATCTAGTCAATAGCTTTAAGCAAAATTTTGAGAAATACGATGTTAGCGACGCCATTGTAAAGGCAGGTCCTGGCAACTAATTCTTGCTGCGTTTTTTTAGGGCGCAGTTAGATGTTAGGGGAGGCAACCCTTCCCTTCCCAACCTTCATCACACTCAACGTGATTGATGTTTTGCCCGCGCTTAGCCGCGGGCTTTTTTCGTTTCCTATCTTGCGCGAGTTATACTAAAGGCGTACTGTAGCGTCCTTGGTAGTCGATAACGTTCTCACGTTAAAATACGCTCCAAACAAAAAATCAAAAAACGTTGTAGTAAGTCTCTTAACTACAAATCATGCCCTGCTACACCAATATATTGCACTATTTCGTTTAGAACCCTGTTTGTAAAGGAGCATGGATGAGCCGTCGTCCTATTACTGTTGTTATATTTTCCGGTTTTTTCTTACTGGGTATGTTGTTTATATTATGGGGTATTTTACTGCCAGATATTGCTGCCGACCTGCGTATGTCAGAGCTGGTAAGTGGTTTGTTCTTCTCGCTTTTCTCTTTGGGTATGATGGTGGGAGCCGTAGTTGGCGGTAAGTACGTTAGTCGCTTTGATTACATGCCATTGTTAGCATCGCTATTGGGTATAAACGCTGTTTTATTGTTGCTTATATCGTCATTACACGGGTGGCAATGGGTATTAGTGGTGGCCGTCGTTATAGGCATAGTGAGTTCCTCAATTTTTACTATTGGGCACACCTTAATTGCCCGCTTGTACGAAGAAAAGCGCTTTACCATGATGGGGCTGATGGACTTTATGTTCAGCCTAGGCACATTTGCTGCTTCGTTTTTTGTTACCTTGCTTTATCTTCAAGAAGAAAACTGGCGTAGACCAATTCAAGTGCTTGCACTATTTACGCTAGCCCTGTCGGCGTATACCTTTATGGCAGCGCACTCTCAAGCCAAATTGCTCCGAGGCCAACCAAAAGCGCAGCGTAAAACCCTCAATTTTGGTGCGGTAATTAAACAACCTATCTTTATATTTATGGCGCTGCTTAGTTTTGGCTATGGCGCGGTAGAGTTTGGTAACGCAAATTGGTTTGTAAGTTATGCGCAAAACGGCATTGGGTTTACCGGTGAACAATCTCGAAACCTACTTGCGTGTTTTACTGCAGGTATGGTTATAAGTCGGTTGGTTTTTCCTTTCTTACTGCGATTTATGTCGGTGCATCGGCTCATTGTCATATTGGCTACAGCGTCGTTGTGCGGCGTATTTGCCATTAAACTTACCACTGACCTGTACAGTATGGGCGCAGGTAACTTACTGTTAGGGCTTGGCTTAGGTGGGTTATTTCCACTTATGTTGTCAGCAGCCATGAATATTGATAGTGACAATGGCCCAGTATTATCTGGCATTTGTATTATTGGCAACTCTACCGGCGTGCAAGTGGCCTCTTTTTCTACCGGGTTATGGGCAAACTATGTCCCCCTTACTACTGCGTTTTGGGTAATACCTATGGGTGGATGTATGTTGTGGGTTGCTGCGTGGGCGTATAGCCGAATGGTAAAACAGCACGGTTACTCATGAAGGGGTAAATAGAACTCTGCTATTAAACCTTGCTGCGGGTGATTGCGTAGCTCCACACCACCATCATGCGCTTCCACAATACGTCTTATAATTGATAAACCTAAGCCAGAGCCCGATGTACTTCGGGCTTTGTCACCTTGCGCAAAGGGCATAAACACATGCTCTAATTCTGCCGCGGGAATACCAGGGCCAAAGTCGCGTATTTTACAGTAAACCCGTTTTTCATTACGGTTATAAAATGTGGAGATCACGATATTGTCGGAGCCGTAGCGAAAGGCGTTCTCGATAATATTATCGATAACCCGCTTCATGGCCACGCGGCGTAAATCAAGTAAGGGAATATCATTAAGCTTCAACGCGATATGATGCTTCTCTTCAATATGCCGCGCTTGCGCTAATTCGATAATAAGACTGTTTAGGTCGGTATTTTCTTTTATTTCTTCTGTGTCGTAGCGGGCGTAGTCGATAAATTGATCGATAATCGCATTCATATCTTCAATATCGTTAACAATGCCATCTTTTATCCAGTTTTGAGATTCAGGCAGCATTTCAGACGCAAGACGAATGCGTGTCAGCGGAGTGCGTAAATCGTGAGATATACCTGCCGTCATCAAAGTCCGATCATGTTCTAGCTGCTTGATGCCTTGATTCATGCGGTTGAAGGCGCGGGTAACTTGAATCATTTCCGTGCTGCCTTGCTCTTTAAGTGGCGCGGGGTGTTCACCTTTACCTACCGCTAATGCGGCTTTTTGCAAAGAAGACAGTGGCATGGTCATACGCCGCACAAATAGCCACCCACCTGCTACGCTGAGAATCCCAATCACCATCAAATACATGGTTAACGGTGAAATATTCGCTTCGTTTAAGCCGGTTATGGGAATAGCAATCCAGGTGTCGGGGTAGCGAGACAACGAGATCCAGACCGTATAAGGTGCGCTGGCGTCGGTTTTTTGCGAAACCGTACTAATTCGAACATCGGCAAGTTGCTCAATTTGTTTGCTTACTTGCGATGACATAAACCCATAATAAACCGCGCTTTCTAAACCTTTGGTTCTCGCTTTGCTGGCATCGAGTATTTGAATGTCGGTTTTGTCGTAATAGCGGGCTCTGCTGTCGTTATTGCTGACTAGCAAGTCTTCTGCTAATACCGATTTCACTTGCGTGGCAAGTAGGCTGTTGATTTGCTGGTAACTAGGTTGAATAAAATAATAAGTAACAGACAGGTAAGAAACGACTTGGTTAATAAGCAAAAGTACGCCAATCAGCATTACGGTTTGGCCAAATGCACTTTGAGGAACCAGACGCACTACTTCACCAGCCTATCTAAACAACCCATTTTTCCCATGGTTATTTATGCCTGCTCACCATCGGGCACGAATACATAGCCTAAACCCCAAACGGTCTGAATATACCTTGGGTTAGCGGGGTCTTTCTCTAGCATTCTACGCAGTCGAGATACCTGAACATCAATACTACGCTCAAGCGCGCTGTAGTCTCGCCCGCGAGCAAGATTCATAAGCTTATCTCGTGATAATGGCTCTCTAGGGTGGGTAACTAAAGACTTCAATACCGCAAACTCGCCGCTTGTGAGGGTAAGAGGGGTAGTACCCGCAGTCATTTCTCGGGTAGCCAAATTCAGTTTGTATTCGCCAAATTCGATAACTTGAACGTCTTTAGAAGGCGCGCCTGGGGCTTCACTATTGCGACGACGTAATACCGCCTTCGCACGTGCAAGTAACTCTCGGGGGTTGAATGGCTTAGGTAAGTAGTCATCGGCACCCATCTCAAGGCCAATGATTCTGTCTACTTCATCGCCTTTTGCGGTAAGCATGATGATAGGAAGTTCGTTGCCCATCTGTCGTAATCGACGACAAATAGACAAGCCATCTTCGCCAGGAAGCATTAAATCTAACACCATAAGGTGAAAGTTCTCGCGTTCAAGCAATCGGTCCATTTGCTCTGCATTTCCAGCGCTTCGCACCTGGTAGCCTTGCTCCACTAAATAGCGTTCAAGTAAGCTACGAAGGCGCATATCGTCATCGACAACGAGAATTTTAGACGTTTCCTGACCCATGACATGCCTTTAATAGTAGTTTTCTTCACTATAACGACTCGTCACCAAATACAAAAGAGAGGAATGCATGAAAGCCTTCCCCTCTTTGTTACAAATAGTGTCTGTTAGCAACTACTCAAAGCGAACGACATTAAGTGCTTTGGTGTCGGCGGTGCCGTTTAAGGTGTCGGAATATAAGGCAACAATTTGCTGAGAGCCTGTGTGTTCTTGCTCAAAAAAGGTATCTTGAACTTTTCCTGCAAACCCCTTCCAGGCCTTTGCGTATTTTGCTAAAAATGCCTCGTGCCCCCATTCCTGCTGACGTTGCTTAACTCGTGCAGGCGCAAAAAATATTTCAGCATCTAAGGCTTTCTTATTGGGTTTTTGCTCGGCTTTCCAATCGGTGGCACCAATAAGGGTTACTTTGGAAAGTTTATCACCAAGGGCGTCGCCAAGTGATGTGATCAAAGCACCGTTAGCAGCAAAATCGAGCAACCAGTATTGCTGATCTTTAGACAGTGTTTCTACATCGTCGTAGCTAAATACGTGGTCGTAGCAACCTGACGCTTTTACCATGTCTACATTTGACGCAGAGGTTAACCCAATGACTTGATAATTAGCATGTCTGTGAACTTTTTGATCTTTAAGCAGTTGAGCGGTGCCCAATGCAGTTTTGCTAGATGCACTAGAGAGCAATAATGACTCACCTTTGCTAAATTCATCAACAAAATCATCCAGCACAAACGAGGTCATATATAACGGACGGAAATTTAGCTGCCAAGCTTCACGGCTTTCATCATATCCAGGGTCAACGGCGCAGCGCAGATATTGGTCGTACACCGGGCTAATACTTTTACGATTTTCGTGAATATCAGAAAAACCATGGGGGGCGACCTTTCCGGCTTTGATTACCCAGTGGCTTGCCATAGGCAGGTAACCAAACACTTTTTCACCTGCTTTAATGTCAGCGTGGTTTGATGCCACCACAGTGGCAAATCCCCATACAGGTACAATGCCGTAACCTTCATCAGCGGGGAAAAACCCCCAGTAGCCCATGGTAAAGCCCAGCGCGGCATAAGTAATATTATTGGCTGAAAAACCAAAACTGTCAGTTTTAAGCAAAACCTCATCTTCAGCTAAGTCATTGGTAGACATGGTTTTGTCTACTACTTGGGTGGAGTCTATTTTGTCTTGTTTCACCCATATCTGCGTACTGGTTACGGTTGTCATGGCGTCACCTTTCATCTCATTTTAATAGACTACGATGCCGTACTTTGTATGGTTTTTCGACTTTAGGTTGTAAATAGATTGTTATAGGGGCGGCGAATACACTAAGTCGCAGGCATGCTTTTTTTCGATATAGCTGCGGCAGTATTGCGAATTTTCCGCTTTCGGTTAGCGTTCACCGCGAACGCAAGAAAGTAAAAACGACCACCACTGATAATCGAAAGCGGTGGTCGATGTTTTCGCTAGAAAGAATAGCTAAACATGACTGAGCCCGTTCGGCCCTCAGAAGGCTTAACCACTACAGAGTCGAACAAGTCGGCAGACGTGTAATACTCCTCTTCAAATAAGTTATTTACGCTGAGTAGTATGCGGTAGTTTTCAGCGTAACCGTTCACCAGGACCCTATTGACAGTTAAAAATATTTATTTTTAACGATCTCGGGGATCCTATTGATTGATCCCGCCAGTCTGTCAGCGTGGTTTCATGCCACGAAACAAGCAGCCAACAAAGCCACCCGTCGCCACTAATCTCGATGATGCCAATGAGCTCATTGGTGCATTGTGGGATAGGCTTAATGACCTCGAAGACCGACTGAATCAGAACAGTCGCAATTCATCGCGCCCGCCATCTTCTAATGGTCCGAACGTAACTCCATCTGCGCCAGCCAAAAAGCCGACGGGCCGCAAGCGCGGTGCGCAATCCGGTCATAAAGGTAGTAAGCGGATGCTGGCCGACAACCCGGCCACATGAAACAAACCTACTTTTGGCGCCTATACGGTGACAATGATGAAGTGGCCTTTACCTAGAGTCACAGCCAGGGCATGTTGCATGCCAAAGCCCAGTTACAGGACTTTACCGGTACCTTGCTTACCGATGGTTATACCGCTTATACCAAAACCGTTGAGCAGTTAAACCAACACGAACAACAGATTGTGCACGCTGCCTGTTGGGTACACATGCGCAGAGGCTTCGAAAAAGCCCTCGACAGTGAGCCTCACAGCGCGCAACAGGCCCTGGATATTATCGCCACACTCTACCGGCAACAACACAATGAGCCCCTCGTGACTGGCTTCGTCCGGTGGGTCTATCAACAGCGGCAGCGCACCGATTTACTGCCCAAATCTCCCTTCGCCAGGGCGCTCCATTGTGCGCATGAGCGGGAAAGCCAACTCAAGGTGTTCCTGAGTAACCCGGCGTTACCTCTGGACACCAATCATCTGGAGCGGGCACTGCGGGTAATCCCCATGGGCAGAAAAAACTATTTGTTCTGTTGGTCTGAACTCGGGGCTGAACAACTGGGCATATTACAAAGCCTGATGGTGACTTGCCGCCTACAAGGCGTGAATCCCTACCACTACCTCGTGGATGTATTGCAGCGTGTGGCATTGCATCCGGCCAAAGACGTTCTAGACCTCACCCCCAGAGTGTGGAAAGATAAGTTTGCCGATACGCCACTCGCATCCGATGTACAACAACACCGAAATCAAACACGCTCATGAATATCAACGACCTCACTCTGGAACAGCTCTACCAGCTCAACGACATGGTCTGTCAACGCATTGACCAAATACGCGCCCAACAAGAGCGAGAAGCCATCGCGCGTATTCGACCCGGTATGAAAGTGACTATCGAAGGGCCTGATGGACTAATCTTCGGGATTGCCCAGAAACTTAATCGTAAAACCATTATCGTGGCATCTGAAGATGGACAGCGGCAGTACAAGGTGGACGCTGGGTTGATAAAGCCTGTCAACGATCTGAATTAAACGCCTAACGGTCTATATTGATCGCTTACACTTAGCCTTATGGAACGGAATTGAAAACCCATTAGAAACGTTTTTCGATGGGCGATTTGAGCAATGGCAGCAAGCTCAAACTAAGCGCAATTTTGGCCGTAAATATATTGTTTCGCTTATCAAATTACCCGGGGTTTGCGAGTGGCTATTTGCCGGTGTTTATTTATCAGAAGGCATTTCATCGTCGAGCAGTGACGGAAAATGTCATTACAATGACACTGAGCTTACTGCCATAGGCGAGAACCATATTGGGCGGCTGGTAGTTCACTTTAAACGTACAGGGCGTAATTCGTATCCCACACCGGTGAAACCCTTTCTGGTAGAGCAACGATTCACTCTATTCTACCAGAGCCAATGGCGTTCCAAGATTTCTCCGACTTCAAGCGTGTATGCCTATCCCGAAGTGAAATAGAAATGCTATATCGACACCAATATCCCTCATGGGAGACAACGCTTTTGTTCTTAATTAGAAAATTGTTTCTAATTGATAAATGTAAAGCAGTATGTCGAATCTACTATCGGAGTGATGTTCCACAAATTTTTGATAGTTAGATATTCCAAAGTAACGTTAGCTTTACATTTTTGCGCTAGTTTTTCCCTTTAACCTCCAGACATAAGAGGAAACATTTTCTAAATTTGTATGCGTAATTTTCCAACTTCGTTTAGAAATCAAGGGTGACACTCGTTGTACAGAGGTCGCGGTAAAATTTAGAATTTGGCCTACAAAGTATTGATAAAGCGCTCTATGGTGTCTAAAAATCCGTCCGCAAATGCCTCATCCTCTAACAAAATCAACCTTAGCCAAAATAAAAAGTTAATTTCTCCATCAAATTCAGGATATTTGAGCAATCCATGCGTTGCATCTTTAAGCAAAAATACTTCTTGCTTTCGAGCGGGATTTAAGACCTTTTTTAGATGTCTGTACGTTTTTGCAACATCAGTGTTCCTGTCTTTTTGACCCAAAAGAACCAGTGTAGGCTGAGATAAAACAGAGAGTGGCTGCCTCGAATCAGATTTATAATTCCTTAGCAAAAAATGATATCTTTTTTCACTTACTACTTCGGATTTTTGAGAAGTTTCACGCAAATAACGCTCGTAACTTGGTTTTTCTTCAAGTAATTTAAACTCGCTGATGTGGTTTTGATAAGACCTTCTAATTTTACTTATCGAAGCTTTTTCCTGTTCAAGCTGTGTACGAGTCAGATACCAACTTTGCTCCTTCCAATTCAGTGCAATCCCAACTCCGATAATAAATCGAAGTCGCTTATGTTTATTGGCTACTTGCGGGATTACCCAACCTGCTTGACTAAAACCGATGATCCCGATTTGATCGATAGTAAAACCATATTGATGTCGCAATAATGAGATTGCGGATTCAACATTTACTTGCCGGTCTTTCATTGATTGGAATTGCCAGTCTCCCTCGCTATTTCCAACACCAGGCTTATCCCAGCTTAATATTGCATAACCGTTGTCCAAAAAAAGCTCCCAAATAGGGCGATAATACCCTTCAGCGTCAAAGTTCAATGGGCCGTCTCCATGGACAAAGATAGCAACTCCCTTTGATTTTAAGTCGCTCTGAGTTGGAATATAATGACCAGCCAACTTAGAATGTCCAGTATCGATCCATACTTTTTCAGCTTTACTTGAAAGCGAAACTACAACTGCTATTAAGAAGAGCATCAACTTTGAAACCATCGTTAATTCCGTTTTGTTGAAGAGAGAGAAATCATGAAAGAGCCATCATCGTCCTCGCCGGAAACTTGAACGAGAAAAGGAAATTCTTCACTCTTCTCATCAATAAATACTTGTAGCGGTGGACGATTCTCAGTTGATAATTGAATTTTTAAAAGTTCTTCACTGTCACTATCAAAATTTTCCGATTGAGGTAATTTAGTGATCTTGTAATTTATTGGTCTCTGCGCTTCGATATCATAGATTGTTACCTGACTAGGTACACCGTTTTGTTGTTTTAACCAAATAGGCAGGTGCATCAACGTTGTGTCAAATTTACTAATTGTTTGAAGAGCAGGGCTCTGACATTCTTGAACACTCGCAAAGAACGTGGACCCCAGGGAGAATGCCTCGCCTAAACCGGGAATCATAAGTACTGAAAGGTCACCGATAATCTGCTCAACTTCATCGCTTCCTTTCTCCTCTGCAGTTTTTGCTTCAGAGCAGAATGTGAAGTACTCTTGTCCCAATAGCTCCAGCTTTTTCAGATAAATTACGCCATTGATCTGTTTTTTTTCATTTGCGTGTAACAACCTCAAATCGCTCGAAAAAACCTCATTTACGATTGATGACACTCTTGAATCCTCCAACCATGACTCGGTTTTTAAATCATAGCTTTGCTCAAAAGCAATCTTTTCGGAGGACAATTGTGTCAAACTAATATTCGCGAAACCGATATGATCATTTTCGGAATAAATTTCATAACGTTTAACATATTGTTTGTTAAGATTATTTGAAAACGTACAGTTGGACGCGAGCAAGCTTAGTATTATCAATGCTCTGAATGTTTTAAGCATGTTTTGAGCTGTTGGTGATTTCATCGTGGCAATTACAGTATTAATAATATGATCGTTCATATTATTAATACTGCGCAATGTTCATTAAGTCAATATTTTAGGCGTTGTTGATCAAATAATTGCTTCTGTCCCTTTGGTGTCAGGCGCTCCAGCCAAGTAATCAGTTTCCTGACGAACAGGCATACCAAGCCCAATGACCTTATTCATTATCTTAACCCCAATTAACATTTCTGCGACCTGAGCATCATGACATCGTAGGCTCAATCGGTTACTGACTAAGGTTTTGTAACGATACATCGCGGTTTCTGAAAGCGAGCGTTGATGGTAACCACTTTCCTGTTTCCACTCTGCTAGCGTCAGCGCCGTCAGCGCTGAGTAGGCCTATCTTTCATCGAGGCGGGTTCTATAATGTTGGCAATACCTGATTGTCGCCGACATTTTCCAAACTCATTTGGGCAGCAATGACTTCGTGCGTGTCGCTGTCTACGGCGAGATGAAGTCTGCGCCAGCGACGTCGTTTCTCTCTTCCATGTTTATGGGCGTGCCATTCGCCTTCGTCATAAATTTTTAAGCCTGTGGCATCAACCACCATATGCGCGATGGGGCCACGGGAGCGCCTTTTATAACTCACTTCCACTGTCTTAGCTCGCTTGCCCAAACAGCTATAGCCCGGTGAACGGCAAGGCACATCCATTAACATAAAAACCGAATTTAAGAATCCCTCGGTCGCGCGCAACGGCAAACTCAATACCGCTTTTATTGTTAGGGCCGTTTCAATCGCCGTATCGGAAAAATGAAACCCTCGACCCCGACCGCCGTGATGCGTTTCGCAATGCCAACCATTAATGGCTTTATCATCTATCCAGAACGTTATCGATCCACGATTGACCAGCGCCTTGTTGTACGCCGACCAATTAGGTATCTTATTTTTCGCCTTGCCAATCATCATTCGCCACCATGAAATATGACGATCTGATCAGGTAAATGCAGCAAAGTTCAATTTAGGCAATAACGCCAATATTTTAGGAAAAAACAGTGAGAACAATAAATCACGAAAGACGAGCCAAAAAGAAAGCAATGATTGTCGATGCGGCATCGCATTGCTTTCGCAATCGCGGATTTCATCAAACTGGTATTTCTGACATCACGGAAGCAGCTAATTTGAGCGCAGGTGCGATATACGGTTATTTTGCTTCAAAAGACGAAATAATCGAAGCTGTAGCTCAACAAAGTGTTCTTGAAGTATATGAGTTTGTAAGAATTTTAAGTGAGTCAAAGAATTCGATTGCTCTACTTATAGAGGCTGCAAGATCAGAGGTTAGTTCTTTTCCCGACGCGCTTGAAGTCGAGCTTTATTCAGAGGCTATGAGAAACCCCTCAATCATGAAAATCTTTCAGGCGGCAGATACGGCATTTCGAAGCAAAATTGAAGAGATATGTATCGCTTATGGCCATTCAGCTAGTCATTCGAATACTATAGCCAACTATATATCTCTGGTCTTTGATGGGCTTAAGTTGCGTAATGCACTTAATCCACAAACAAATAAAAAGCAGGTCATCAAGGTTTTCGAGGAAATGCTTAAGTCAATGATTTAAAGATGAAATGAATGTCTCAAATTGAAGTAGTGAAGAGATATATTAAGTTTACAATAATTCAATCGTTGTGCGGTAAATAATAAGCTCCAACGGTCTTCTGAATATTGTTTTATGTAGTAACTATAGGATTTTAAATAATGTGTATGTTGATTAAAGCCTTACTTCTATCAACTTTAAGAGCTTTGAAATAAGGGGCCAGGAAATCGCATTTTTAAGTTAAATAAAGCTACTTTGCTTTCTCTTGCTAACTGTAGTGTCTAGGGAATATCGATAGCTTTTGCAAAAGAAGCGGTATTTGAAGTTTCGGGAGAGTTAAGTATTATTTTTTATATTAGGTAATGACAGCATTAACAGCAATAGCGGTAAACGTTGAATGAACATCTGACTAACTTTTTGGGTAGCGAAATTTCTTTAAAAAATGGCAAGGGCTATTAGCAAACCGTCTTTCGTTAAACGAACAACTTGTCGCAGGTTATTCAACTATTACGAGATTAAAATTATATGCCTTTAAACTGGTTTCCGGCTTCGTCTGCGCAGCGAACCATTTTCGCGTTTATAGTTTGTGTCTAATGGAGTCATTTTGAAGTTAAAGCGATGGGGAAATGTAAGCGGGCGTAAACTCAGGGCAACCGCATGAGTGCTCACTAATTAATCATGCCACTAAAACCCGCAGTTAGCACAGCTTCCAGATAGCTGGCTTTCATCCAAGCCCGTTTTTGCTTGGCGGGTATGCTGCCTTTTGATGACTCTGCCCGCAACATGTTTAGCGCTAAATGGCGTAGCATCGACCAGTTTTCGGCACCGTGATTCTGGTGTATCTGGCAGTCGTCTTCACCCATGCTGACATCCAGTACCCAATGCAAGCTGTTCTCTACAGCCCAGTGAGAACGTACTGCTTCGGCTAGTTGCTTCTCACTTAATGGTGCGGAGCTGATATGGTAGCGATATGTCAGTTCAGGTGCTTTGCCTTGTTGTTGGCGGAAGCTCATGCTCATGCCAAGCGTCTTTAACTCAGGCCATTGCGGGAACGCTTTGCTCACGTCATCAGCACTTAACACATGGTATGTCCGGGCTTCTATGCGACCCCGCTTTTGCTCGAAGGTTAAGCCACCAAGTGGTGCTTCCCGTGTCTCAGTAAACGCATCCTCGACTGCTTTACAGAGCTTGCCCTGATTGCTTTTGAGTGTGAACAGGTAATCACCACCTTGCTCGACTATTTGCTCTGCGATGCTGGTCTGGCAGCCCATAGCATCAATTGATACCAAGGTGTCCTGAACATCAAGTAACTGAATAAGCTCAGGGATCGCTGTAATTTCGTTCGACTTCTCTGAGGTTTTAACCTGACCTAAAACGACTTTATTGGTGCAGGCAAACGCGTTGACCATGTGTATCGTTGATTGGCGGTCACCGCGCTGGTAGGAGCTTCGCAGCGTTTTACCGTCAATCGCAATCAATTGTCCTTCGGTGCTTTCATGTACAGCCTGCATCCAGTTGATAAAGCAAACTCTAAACTGCTCTGGGTCGATACGCGAAATGGTACGGGCAATAGTGTCATCAACGGGGACGCCATCGCGCAAGTAACCATGTTGTTGGAACCAGCCAATATGACCGTCGGCATAGTCCCGGATATCGCTCCACCCTTCGGCTCCAGCGACGACACCACACAAGGTGATAAACAAAATATCCTCAAGTGGATAGGTCACTTTTGCTGATTGACGCGTGTCAGATAATTCCCCAAAGTGGGTGGTGAAGGCTTCGATATACATGGTTTTACTCCCCAAAAAGAGAGTATAAGATCACGACTAAACCGGATCGTCAAACTGATCGTTTAGTTTCCGCCAACTGGTCAATAAATATTCACGATCTCACCCTGGGCGTAAACTTAACCGAATAGAGTAGTTCTTGGCCAACGGCGTAAACATAGAACTACTATAAATCTTAAAAAAATCGACGTCATCCATCTATTAAAATAGTGAGTTTATCATCGTATGACTACTGAGTAATGAAATAGCAAGAAGCTTATTGCTCGCTATTTTATTGATGTATTTATGCTCAGCTAACCGCAAGCACACGCTCCTTATTTGCTCCGGCGATGTACTAAAGGTGCGTACTCAGAAGAGTTAACAATGGCCGTACTCACTGAATGTGAGCTTAGCCTTTCAGCTTATTCTTAATTTTCTTATGTCACTTCAATCTGATTAACCGTTTATTAACCTTATCTTGTATACAATGCGTCCAATTATTAAGGTACTTGCAATTTAGTTGGGATAGATATGTCGGTAAGGGAAGAGTTAAAGCAAATTTTATCAAATGTTCTAGAAATTGAAACAAGCCAATTCAAAGCTAATACGCCATTATTTGGCGCAATTCCCGAGTTTGATTCTATGGCTGTTATGTTGTTGCTCATAGAGTTTGAAAGAATATTTTCATTTGATATCGATAACGCTGAGTTATCAGCAGATAGTTTTTCTTCATTAGGTCAATTAGAGAACTTAATTATCCAGAGTAGAGCTGCAGCTTAATGAAACCTAGTTTCAAGCACAGGGCTATCAATAGTCTTATCACTCTTATCATCAAAGGCATTAAGAAGTTAGAGCTCCACCAGCGGCGGTGGCTGACGGAAAAGCTGGCGACATTAATTTTAGCTACTTCTTCTAAAACTCGTACAAGAGCTATAGCAAATATAAAGCGCGCATTTTCTAACCTTAGTAATAAAGAGGCTAGAGCGTTAGCAGTTAGTTCATATCAAAATATAGTGTATGGTGTTTTTGAGTCGTTTTGGTTAGATGAAATTGAAACCCACTTTGATATTGATGATGACGCAAAGATGTTGTTGTTATCAGGTGAGCCCCTTAGCGTCGCAACGATGCATATGAATTGCTATGAAATGGTGCCTTTTGCGCTTCAAAATCTTACTGATCGCTCTACCACTCTATCCAATATACCAGAGTTTTTACTATGTGCAGACGAAGTCTATACAAAGCATGGCATACGCTATTTTAACAAAAAGAATGGTAAGAGTTTTATTCAGTTACTTGGTGCTATTCGTAGTAATAAAGTTGTGAGCTTGCATAGTGACCATTTTTCAAACGATACTCAGGTCGAGTTTTTTAATCAAATGACAGGTGCGCCGACAGGTGTCGCTATGTTATCGGCTATTGGTCGAACTCCCGTTCTATTGGCGTATGCTGTTGCAGAAAGGTCAAATAGGTACCGTGTTTGTATTGAAACTATTTCAATGCAACCAGTCGAAAAATCCCCAATAGCTTTACAGAATATCATGCAGAAAGTCTATCATCGATTTGAAGATATTATTACTGAACATCCAGACCAATGGTACTGGTCATATAATCGATGGCGAAAAGCAAAATGTTGAAGCTATTAACGTCAACAAGCGACGGGAGTTTGCTCCGCTTATTGGCATACTTAGTACCACACAAACAACATTTACTCATTATAGCTTCTAGTTTGTTAGTTTTTAGCGCTGTTGATGCGGGTATGATTTATTTCATAAAGCCACTGATTGATGACGGTTTAGCTAAAACTGATAGTAATGTGTTGCAAGTTGGTGCGGCATTAATTTTTGCAATATTTCTTTTACGAGGGGCTGCAAGCTTTCTCGCAAATTACAGTATGGCGTATGTAAGCAATAGCGTAACTTATAAAATTCGCAATCAAGCCTTTGTTCATTTGATGAGTCTACCCTTGAGCTATTTTAGTCAACATCCAAAAGGCAAACTTATTTCAAAGATCACCTATGACGCTGAGCAATTAGCCAAGGCGACTTCTGAGACATTAGTTATTTTAATAAGAGAGTCCTTAATTGTATGCATCTTATTGGCTGTAATGTTTTATACCAGTTGGCAACTATCTCTGATTTTTTTGATTATTGGGCCTGTTATCGCTTGGGTCATTCATCAAGTTAGCGGGCGCTTTAAAGTAGTCAGTAAAAGTGTTCAGACAGCTATGGGGGAAATGACAATACGTTGTGAACAGGCAATTAACAATCATCAACAAGTTTTGTGTTTGGGGACTTTAGGAATTGAAGCGGAGCGTTTTGATAATATTAACAATAGTAACAGACGCCAAATGATGAAGTTGGCAAGCGCAGAAGCATTCAGTAATCCAGTTATTCAGCTTATTGCCTCACTTGCTATTGTTTTTGTTTTACTGTCATCTAGCATCCCCGGAGTGCTAAATACTCTAACCCCTGGGACTTTTACTACCATACTTGTCGCGATGGGCTCTTTACTACGCCCATTAAAACAGCTATCTAAGGTTAATTTACTATTACAGCGGGGCATTGCTGCTGCAGAGAGCTTATTTCAGTTGCTTGATGAAAACCCAGAAGTGGACTCAGGTGCCAAGGTTATCAAATCGCTTAAGCAGGGGATTTCATTTGAGCATTTAAGTTTCAATTATGTAAATAGCAAAACTCCGACCTTGCGGAATGTATCTCTAAGCATTCGCAAAAACACTTTTGTTGCAATTGTTGGTCAATCCGGCAGTGGAAAATCAACATTAGTTTCACTTCTATTGCGTTTACATACAGAAAATAACCCCAGTATTCTGATTGATGGTCAACCCATAAATGACTTTACGCTAAAAAGTTATCGAAAAATGTTTGCACTTGTTTCACAAAACGTCCAATTGATAGACGGAACAATCGCTGAAAATATTTGTTATGGCTGCACAGAGCAAGTCAACAAAGATGATCTTTTTAGAGCAGTGAAGCAGGCTTCTCTTTGGGATTTTATACAAAAACAGCCAAACAATATTGATACACCTGTTGGTGAAAATGGCTGCTTGCTGTCAGGGGGACAAAAGCAAAGAGTTGCAATTGCCAGAGCAATATTAAGTAAAGCGCCGATTCTAATTTTCGATGAACCTACTTCTGCTTTGGATGCCGCAAGTGAACAAAGAATTTTTAAAACACTTAATACGCTAGCTGAAGATAAAACCATTATTATGGTGACACACAACCTGGGTTTAGTTAGTCAGGTAGACCAAATCTTCGTGATGTCTAACGGAGAGCTAATTGATTCAGGAACACATGAGCAATTAATCAATAGATCTCGTCATTACTCATTGTTATATCAGCAGCATAATTCGGGGGGGGGAAGCAGGGTGAGATCGTGAATATTTATTGACCAGTTGGCGGAAACTAAACGATCAGTTTGACGATCCGGTTTAGTCGTGATCTTATACTCTCTTTTTGGGGAGTAAAACCATGTATATCGAAGCCTTCACCACCCACTTTGGGGAATTATCTGACACGCGTCAATCAGCAAAAGTGACCTATCCACTTGAGGATATTTTGTTTATCACCTTGTGTGGTGTCGTCGCTGGAGCCGAAGGGTGGAGCGATATCCGGGACTATGCCGACGGTCATATTGGCTGGTTCCAACAACATGGTTACTTGCGCGATGGCGTCCCCGTTGATGACACTATTGCCCGTACCATTTCGCGTATCGACCCAGAGCAGTTTAGAGTTTGCTTTATCAACTGGATGCAGGCTGTACATGAAAGCACCGAAGGACAATTGATTGCGATTGACGGTAAAACGCTGCGAAGCTCCTACCAGCGCGGTGACCGCCAATCAACGATACACATGGTCAACGCGTTTGCCTGCACCAATAAAGTCGTTTTAGGTCAGGTTAAAACCTCAGAGAAGTCGAACGAAATTACAGCGATCCCTGAGCTTATTCAGTTACTTGATGTTCAGGACACCTTGGTATCAATTGATGCTATGGGCTGCCAGACCAGCATCGCAGAGCAAATAGTCGAGCAAGGTGGTGATTACCTGTTCACACTCAAAAGCAATCAGGGCAAGCTCTGTAAAGCAGTCGAGGATGCGTTTACTGAGACACGGGAAGCACCACTTGGTGGCTTAACCTTCGAGCAAAAGCGGGGTCGCATAGAAGCCCGGACATACCATGTGTTAAGTGCTGATGACGTGAGCAAAGCGTTCCCGCAATGGCCTGAGTTAAAGACGCTTGGCATGAGCATGAGCTTCCGCCAACAACAAGGCAAAGCACCTGAACTGACATATCGCTACCATATCAGCTCCGCACCATTAAGTGAGAAGCAACTAGCCGAAGCAGTACGTTCTCACTGGGCTGTAGAGAACAGCTTGCATTGGGTACTGGATGTCAGCATGGGTGAAGACGACTGCCAGATACACCAGAATCACGGTGCCGAAAACTGGTCGATGCTACGCCATTTAGCGCTAAACATGTTGCGGGCAGAGTCATCAAAAGGCAGCATACCCGCCAAGCAAAAACGGGCTTGGATGAAAGCCAGCTATCTGGAAGCTGTGCTAACTGCGGGTTTTAGTGGCATGATTAATTAGTGAGCACTCATGCGGTTGCCCTGGGGGGGAAGAAGCACTGTCTGAACGCCATGCAACTATTACTACTTCACAACAGGAAAATATAACGGATGCAACAAGCAATACTTCAGTCATTACATAGCTTGCTATTTGCTCAGGCGAATATTCGCCCCAATGATAGAGCTCTTGGTGATAGTTCTGGCTGGCTGAGCTATCAAGCGCTGCAAAATCATATCAAAAACCTAGCAATGTCGTTCAGTTCTATCGACATAAGCAAAGGAGAGCGAGTAGTAATTTATTTGCCAAAGTCTAACCAAGCGGTGATGTGTATGTTCGCAACATCTGTCTCGGGGGGAGTGTTTGTTCCAATTAACCCTGTGTTAAAAGCGAAACAAGTGAATCATATCGTTGATGATTGTCAGGCAAAGGTGTTAATTACAACCCAGCAGCGGTATCAAACACTGTCAGAATCACTACCTAACTCAGTAGAGCATATTATCTTGATTGATAGCTGCAGCGCGGTGTTTGCGCAATCCATTCTAAGCCCATGTTATGTTCGAGATGAAACTTCTGCCTATAAACCTAAGGTATGTTTTTGGGAGCAATTTCTAACTTTAGCTAATGATTCTGTTGCGTTACCAACTGTGATTTCAACAGATATTGCTGCTATTTTTTATACATCAGGCAGTACAGGGGCACCAAAAGGTGTTGTCTTATCACACCAAAATCTAGTGGTAGGAGCTGCAAGTGTTTCACAGTATTTGGCTATAACCCCGTCTGACAGAGTGCTTGCTGTTTTGCCGCTAAGCTTTGACTATGGCTTTAGTCAGTTGACGACATCATTTTTTGCAGGTGGCAGTTGTTTTCTGATGGAATACTTATTTCCGCAAGATATTATTAACTCACTAGAACAGCACTCAATTACTGGTTTGTCGTTAATTCCTACCCTATGGAATAAATTATCAGTGATGAACTGGCCTGAAAGTGTTACTAAGCAGCTTAGGTATTTTTGTAATTCTGGAGGCGCAATGCCGAGAACTACGTTAGATAAATTGCTAGATAAACTTCCTACAAGCAAACCATTTTTAATGTATGGTCTAACAGAAGCGTTTCGATCTTGTTATCTCCCTCCAGAAGAGGCGACGTCTCGACCTAACTCATTTGGAAAAGCCATTCCCAATGCGAGAATATACGTCATAAATAGTCTCGGAGAGGAGTGCGAACCAGGGGAAGAGGGTGAGCTAGTACATTGTGGACCACTTGTCGCACAGGGATATTGGAATTCTCCCGCAAAAACAGCGCAACGTTTCAAAGCAGCACCATTTTCTAGATCCGAATTGAACCGACAAGAGTTAGCTGTTTGGTCAGGAGATATTGTTAAGAAGGACGCTGACGGATACCTTTACTTTGTATCTCGCAATGATGATTTGATCAAAACTTCTGGCTACAGAGTCAGTGCAACTGAGGTTGAAGATGTACTTTATGCTTGCTCCCAAGTTGAAGAAGCCGTAGTTGTTCCTGCAGATCACCCTGAATTAGGACAAGCTATTGTCGCTGTCGTCGCGGTTTCAGAAGATTACGACTTATTTGCGACAAGGCGTGCTATTGGTCGACACATTACTACCGAACTGCCTAACTTTATGAGGCCTAAATTTATCGACTTTTGGCCAGAACTACCTAAAAACCCCAATGGGAAGTTCGATAGGGCGAAAATTAAATCTAAATATAATCACTTTTTTGAGTAGTTGATTCGCAATGAATATCAATCAAACCGACTTTCAAGAGCTAATTGTCAACAATCAGCTAGTTTTTGCAGGCAAAACCGCTTCAGAAATTATTAACATTGCTGGTGACAGCCCTTGCTATATTTACGACCGCCACATGATTAGCCGAACGATTGAGCAGGTAAAAAGACTTTTACCAAACCGAGTTCACTTACATTACGCAGTTAAAGCAAATCCAATGTCTGCGTTAGTTTCTCATATTGCCAGCCAAGTCAATGGATTGGATGTTGCTTCGCATAAAGAGCTAATGATTGCATTATCTTCTGGTATGCCAGCAAATAAAGTGAGCCTTGCAGGACCTGGCAAGTCTGATAAAGAGTTAGTCGCTGCTCTAACCGCTGGTGTTGTAATCAATGTAGAGTCAGAATCTGAGCTGGCTCGAGTATCTGTCCATGCCAAAGAAATAGGCAAGAAGGCTAATATCGCTTTACGTGTGAACCCTGCATTTCATATTAGAGGTGCAGGCATGAAAATGACCGGTGGTGCCAAGCCATTTGGCGTAGATAGTGAAAAAGTTCCTAAACTTATCCAATCAATAAATCGTGAATATTGCCATTTTGTTGGCTTTCATATTTTTTGTGGCTCTCAAATATTATCTGCTGAACTATTGAGTGATGTCTATCAGCGTACCATTTCGCTAGCTGTTGAGTTATCAAATGCCGCGAAAGTTATACCAAAACAAATCAATATTGGCGGTGGTTTTGGTGTTACTTATTTTCAACACGAAAAGCCGTTAGATATTGCCAGGGTTTGCTCAAACTTAGCTATATATATTGATAAGTTACCGCCAGCGTTTACAAAAACGGAATTTCACTTGGAATTAGGAAGATATTTAGTTGCGCAAGCGGGCCTTTATTTGACCAAAGTGATCGACAAGAAAGTTTCAAGGGAGAAGAAGTTCCTCGTATGTGATGGCGGCATGCATCATCATCTAGCAAACTCAGGAAACTTTGGACAGGTGATCAGGAAGAATTACCCAGTGTTGATAGCTAATAAGGTTGATAGTAAATTCAAAGAAGAGGTGAATATTGTTGGGCCCTTGTGTACACCTTTGGATATCATTGCCACCAATATCAATATACCAAGTGCAAATGTTGGAGATCACATCGCTATATTAATGTCAGGTGCTTACGGAGCAACTGCAAGTCCCCAATCGTTTCTAAGTCGTGAACAAGTAACTGAGTTATTGCTGTAGTCATGCTTAAGTGAAGGAATTTGATGAATACCAGAGTCTTATTAATAGAAGATAATGTTGATTTGGCCAAAACCATTATTCAATTTCTAACCTTAGAAGGGTTTGATACCGACTATGTCGGTAATGGGCACGCAGGCTTTAATTTTGCCGTCAAGAATAAATATGATGTGTTTATCTTAGATATTAATCTACCTGGTTTAGATGGCCTATCCGTTTGTCAGAAATTAAGAAGTCAGGGAATTGATGCGCCAATATTAATGTTGACTGCACGTGGTACTTTATTTGATAAATTAGCAGGATTTGATGCAGGCACAGATGACTATTTGATTAAGCCGTTTGCACTAGATGAATTGTTAGCTCGTTTAAGAGCTTTGGCAAAAAGAAAAAGTGGCCAGAGTTTAAAACTTCAAGTTGCGGATCTTTGTATGGATATAGAGCGAAAAAAAGTAACTCGAGCTAACAATGAACTGATACTGACGCCAGTTTGTTGGACTATATTAGAATTCCTCCTGAGAAAAAGTCCAAATGTAGTTGATCGTAACGATTTAGTACAAACAGTATGGGGGGATGAGCCCCCTGGCAGTAATAATTTAAAAGTACAAATACATAAACTGAGAAAAATTGTTGACGGTGATAGTAAAATCTCATTGGTCGAAACAGTTAGAGGGCATGGATTTGCGATAAGGGAGCCCAATGAAATTCCAGAAGAGTATCCGTAAATTCATTTTGTCAATTCAGTCGACAATATTGATCGTGTTATTTATTGTTTACAACAGTGTTGCTATTTTAATGTTGGGTGAAGGCACTGAAATAACAATTGTTTGGATGCTCGATGATGAGATTGAACGATACAATATCGCTTATCAGAAAAGCAACAATGCAAAGTTACCACGTGATGAAGGGGTAATATTTACTAAAAACCCAGCTGACTTGCCTAATGAGTTATCAAACTATTTTAAAAAAAATGTAGAAGAGCCAGGTTATCAAAATATAGAACTTCAAGGTATAAGCTATATTATTGGTCTCAAATATTTACATGATAACAGTCCTATTTATGTCGTATTTGAAAATGATGAAGATTGGGAACAACTTAGCGAAATTTCTCATGAGATTACAACCTATATACTCGATACTGCAAGTCCGCTGCTTTTTGTGTTATCGCTTTCATTAATATTCGCTTTTTTCTTTATAACATGGATGGTACTACACTTTCTACGGCCTTTAGGCAAGCTAGAGCTTTGGGTTCGTAATTTGTCAGCGAGTAACATGCATGATGCGATTCCAGATTTTTCTTTTAAAGAATTAAACACGGTTGCCATCCCCTTCCAGCAATCGTTTATAAATATGGAAAATATTGTCTCAAAAGAGCAATTTCTATTGAAAACCACTAGTCACGAATTGCGAACCCCGATTGCCGTGGCGGGTATGAATGTAGAACTATTAAAGCGTTATTTATCTCAATTGATTATTTCCGATGATTGTCAAGAGACAGTACACCGAATAGAACGTGCCATTAAAGATATGAAAAAGCTTACGGAAACCGTACTCTGGCTCGGCTATGAAAATAGTGAGCCATTTCCAGAGCAACCGATTGCTTTAGATTCAATAATTACGGATATTATAACCGATAATTATCATTTAGTTGAAGGCAAAGATGTTGATATTAATTTATCCCTAACTCCATGTGTGGTGACTTTGCCAATAACACCGTGTCAGATGGCGATTAGCAATGTTATTCGCAATGCAATGCAATACACCCAAGCTGGATATGTCTTAGTTGAGCTTACAAACGGTAAAGTGACGATAAAAAATGAAGACAGTTTCGATTCAAGCTATGATAAATCAAGCTCTGACTATGGTTTTGGCCTTGGTTTAATCTTGGTAGAGCGAATTTGTTCTTTGATGCACTGGCATTACACCAATCAAGAAATATCTGGAGGGCGATTAGTTAAAATAGACTTTTTAGTCAATACCTAATTGGTAAGTGTCAGCCGTAGCTTTCGCTTAAGTATGTTAATTTGTTCCGAATACTATTGTTCTGGCTGGTTCTTTTCGAAAGAAACAGGTAGTTCGCATTTTCGGTGATGATTTTGTAGACTTCAAACTGACGATGGATGCTGAGCCGTCACTACTTTTGTTGTGTTAGCGAGCTTGGGCATAGGCTTGCTGATACAAAATTATGGCTAGGTCGTAGCTAGAAAACTGCTTTTTGAAAGCCACTTTTTTATTTGCCTTAGGTATGCCAAATCTACTGATATTTATTGATTACTATCGATGTTTTTGATGCTAACTACCTGCTACTACATGAGATCCTAGACTATGATACTGGGTGGAACTGGCTGACATTTTCCTATGTCTACTTGTTTACATTTGAAGGCTACATAAGGCGTCTATTATTTAGTGGTTGGCAACCCAAGCTGTCTTGGATGAGCTTTTTCGCTATCAAAAAGACTATTAGCAATAAGCCGCTAACTATGCAATGTTATTAAGGCCTTTTCGTGCTCGATAACCGTTACATATGATCATAGGTTATAAACTGGATGCGTTGTGGTGCAGGAGTTGATGACCAATGACATCGTACCCTAATAACGGCCGTTATAGCTGTTTTTCACTGATGTGCAGTGGTTGACATTCTGTTTCGACAGGTCACTGAAATCGATGCCCCTATAGTCGCTTGTACCAAGTGCGAAGTCCGTCTTATCCCAATATTGCATTTTGACTATATCGCGTTTTTCTATTGCAGTAGACAAACAATGCATTGCGAACCGGATTAAGGTCCATATCCTGCTCAACAACGACAATTAAACTATCGATTTGCTGAAGTCGACGGTATCCATGTATAGACGAATGTCGGCAAATTTAACAAATATCTTCACTCGTCCAATGCCTTCAACTAGGCAGCAGCCCAGCGGGGACCGCTGCTGTTTCCCACGATAAGTAAAGATGCCACTGCCCTACTAAGTCTTAGGAGAGTTTTCGTGCTCCAAAGCCGAAGCTCAGTAATAGAGTTTGTTGGCTTCATCTATGAACACCTTGTCAAGTGAGTAGTCGATTTTAGAGTAGTTTAAACATCTTTGTAACGCTAACAAATTTGACATAGATAGTGTCATTTCCTGAGTTATATAAGGCGACTAATTCATGCGATTAGAAATTTCTTTGAGCCGAATTAGTTGTTGAATGAAAAATGGTAAGGTAACGACTTTCTCACTGTAATCTAACACATAAATGAACAGGGCTAAAATAGTTCCAACTTTAGGTACACTCTTAGCTCCATCTATGGCTAACAACGGTGTTGCTATCAACAGTGCAATGGTACCTAACCAAATAATCCCAAAATTCAGTGTTTCTATATCTGACAACTTTACATTCCAACGCATCAGGTTAAGAAAATGGCTGCGCACCGCTGCATTTGTTCTCCCACTCAGGAAGTCTACTCGTTGCTCGAGTATTTGATTGTAGTGACTATGATACTGATATTGTTTACCTCCGGTTAAAAAGTACATTGTCGTCATCAAAAGCAGCAGACCTAGGCAAGCAAAGAATATCTCAAAATTTAGTGTCGCAATAACCGCCAAGGCACCAACTACACCAATTAAACTAAGGAAAATACCTGAAATGGAATGTTCAAAGAACTCTACAAGCTCAGTTAGCAAACTGCTTCGTGCACTGATTTTAGAGACAGACAAGCCTTGTTTCCTTCCACTAGATACCACTCTCGACGCTGTTTCACTGTATATCCCACTGTAAAGACGTGTATCGTAGAAGCGTCTAGCTGAGCCAATAAATAAACTGGTTATACCTAAAACCCCCAACATGACTAAACCTTTAAATTCACTGTTAACCAAATCATTGACTGCCCAACCGATAACTAATGGAAATAAAAGATCTAATAGAGATTCAGACACCACCAGAAGAAGTGTAAGTGTTATACGAAATGGATAGCGCTTAAATATAGCCTTTAATGAAAACAGTTCCTCAATCATTATCAGCTACGCCGGCGCAAAAACTTTCAAATGCCAACTTGGCGGCATCGGCATGCGGTATATTATGCTTTGCTACCATTTGCCAAGAGGCAATAAATAAGCCGTCTAACAACGCCATTAACCAATCAATGGAAAAATCTTTTCGAATACTGTTTTCCTTTTGACATTGCTTAAGCATCTCGCGTAACTCTTCGTCTTGTTGGCGATAAAGATCTTCAAGACTGAAATTATCCTCAACCAATGCATCAAGCTTCATAATAAATGTAAGCTCTTGGTGCATTGGCATTACCTTTTCAAACATCAAACGAATGGCATCGAGATAAGACGAAGCAGTCTTCTCTATTGAAGCTGTCACTGAATTGAAAGCTCCAATACATTGTCTTGCAACTGCTTCTATAAGCTGTTCGCGAGTGTCAAAGTGTCGGTAGAGTGTTGCTCGTCCTACTCCAGCAGCCTGCGCAACATCTGACAAACTAGTATTTTTGTTTTCGGCAAGTAAAACCATACCCGCTTGGATCAGGGCTATTCTTGAGCGTTCTGAGCGAGCATCAATTGTTGAAGTCATAGAGTCTCCTCTGCAATGAAGATAAAAAAAGCGTGAGACACACTTGTATCATAAAGTGTATGTATTTATGATACAAGTGTGTCTCATATTATGTAAAGCATTTATGTGTTGGAGAATAGTGTGTTTATAAATCGTAGATTGGTTCAGATTGGCGCATCGGCGTTGTTTATAATGACAGTACTCTGGATGCTCACCGAAGATGCGGTGGAACCCAATGATTTAGCAAGTCAGCAACCGATTCTTAAGGTTAGTACACTGGAAGTAACACCGATGGTTTATCGTGTGAAAGAATCCGTGGTAGGTGTTACTCAGGCTAGATGGCAGATTGATCTAATTTCTGCAGTAGAAGGGCGCGTAACTACCTTGAGTCAAGGAACTAAGCCAGGAGATTCGGTTGCACTTGACACTTTATTGGTAGAAATCGACGACACAAATTATAAAGCTCACTTAGCCAACACTGATGCCCAAGTAAAACAAGCGCAGCTGGAATTGGCGCGCTTGAAACATGAACAAACCGTCGTTGAGCAAGTTTCTGTGGGAAACAAGGTCTCGGATTTCGGACGCTTTGAGCCCCACATCGAAGCTGCAAGAGCCAATTTGCAAGCAGCAATTAATGCACGTGAACAAGCTCAACATCGCTTGACCGAAACCCATTTATATCCTCCATTTGAAGCAATAGTGTTTGAGCGTCGGGTTGTTCTTGGTCAGTGGGTTAATTCTGGCGATAGGCTTTTCACATTAATCGCTAGTGACAGTATTGATGTGCACATTGAGTTGTCACCTAGTCAAAAGAAGAAGTTGGGCACTTTGGATGATCAAACCGTTGTTTTTGTCATCGACCAATTAAAGCAAAAGTGGGAAGCGCGCTTACGCTACGAGATGCCTTCTAACTCTGAACTTACTCGGCAGTCACAATTGGTGTTATTTATTGAAGAGCCTTACGGAAAAGACAAGTCTCTTCTTCCTAATAGTATGGTTAGCGTAACCCTGATCGGACAGGAAATTGACCATGTTGTGTGCGCTCCAGCAACTGCGCTGACACCTGATGGTTATGTTTGGATAGTAGAAAATGGTCGTCTGGAAAAATCGCAAATTCGGATTCAAGAGCAGTTTGATGACCGCGTTTGCTTCCAATTTTTTAAACAGCCTGAAGCAACTCGTGAGATAGTGCGTTACCCGATTAGTACAATGTTGATCGGTCAGCAGGTAGAGCCCGTGACGGAAGATAGTCGAGGAGGTACGTTGTGAAGTGGTTAACTCGCTGGTTCCTTGATAATCCGGTAGCAGCCAATTTATTAATGGCTTTTATTCTTGTTTCCGGATACTTGACCATTAGTAATATTCGCGTGGAGAGTTTTCCTCAAACTTCTCCGTCGCGACTCAATATTTCTGTAGTTTACCCAGGAGCCACTCCTGAGCAAATTGATAGTAGCATCACACAGCGAATTGAAAATGCCATTAGCGGCGTGGCGGGGATTAAAAGCGTAATGAGCGCTTCTCACGCGGGGTATGCTGAAATTACTGTGCGTAAAACGTCAGGAACTGACTTGGATAAGCTGATAGAGAACGTGCGAAATCAGGTTGAAGCCATTGTCGGCTTTCCTGACAAAGCCGAACGTCCTAGGATCATCCCCGATGAATTTGGCAATTTGGCTTCATTTATAGTTGTTCACGGTGACGTAGATGAGAGCACCCTGCAACAGGCGACTAACCAGATCCAAAAGGCGTTAAAAAAGCATCCCGCGATCTCCAAAATTACTAATTTAGGTAAAAAGAAGAGCAAATTGTCGATTTGTCCAGATCCACACAAACTTCAACACTTCGGTTTAACTCCCGAGTCTTTAGCAGAGCAAATCTCCGAATGGTCACTCGAGTATCGAAGCGGAGAATTAAAAACTGAAAATGGCCGGATCACTTTGCGAGGCGATGGTTTCGCTGATAGCCTAACACGTTTGACGCAATTGCCTATTATCACTTCAGCGCAAGGAAAATTAGCTCTACGAGATATTGCGGACGTTGCGCGTATTCATCAAGAGGATGACAGTGTTGTTCGCTTTGCGGGTAAAGAAGCTGTTGCTCTAATGGTAGAGACCAGTAGTGAAGACAATTTGCTCAAGGTTAGTGAAGCAACTAAACACGTGCTCAGCGAAGTTCAACCACTGCTACCGACCAGTATTGAAGCCACCGTGATGGCAGATATGGCACCTTATATCACAGAGCAACTGGATTTACTCAGTAACAACGCCATTCAAGGCTTAGTCATCGTATTGGTTATACTCGGTATTTTCTTGGAACTACGCTTAGCTTGTTGGGTAGCGTTGGGAATTCCCGTTTCTCTCTCTGGTGCATTGTGGTTAATGGATTTACCACAGTTCAATTACAGCATTAACGACATTACTTTGTTCGGTATGATTTTAGTATTGGGTGTACTTGTTGATGATGCCGTGGTCGTCGGTGAGAGCATTCATGATGCGCGAAAAAAACATAGCGATCCTAAACAAGCAGCATGGCATGGCGTTAATGTTGTCTCAACGGCGACTACATTTGGTGTATTAACGACTATCGCAGCATTTTCGCCGATGTTGTGGATAGAAAATGAACTCGCGGAGATTCTCGCTGGGTTTTCCGCAGTTGTGATATTTGCTCTAATTTTCTCGTTGATAGAAAGCAAGCTAATACTACCATCACACCTTAGTTTTGTGTCACAAAAAAAATACGTGCCGAACTTGTTTGGTCGTTTTTTTATGGCGTTGCGTGAAGTTTGTCAGCGTGGACTGCAGTTGTTTTCTCAAAATCTCTTTGAACCTTCGCTCAAGTTCGCGCTTAGACATCAAGCCACGACTCTAATGTTATTCGGATCTGTTATGCTAATCGCTTGGGGAGGACTGGTAAAAGGCACTATTCCTGCGGTGTTTTTCCCCGAGATCCCAGGGCGGTATGGAACTGCAACCGTCATAATGGATCAAGATGCTTCACCAGAGTTGACCAATCGGAACGCAATACAAATGGAATCAGCAATAGCCTCAACCAACTATCGGTTGCAAAACAAATTTTCATTTGATCAACCAGTAATAACTAAAAGCTTGGTGGCCGTTGATAATGGCAAGAAAATCGAGGCAACTATTGAATTATCCAAGGCGGCTTTGCAGGGTATTCCCAGTCAGTCAATACTCGAAGCTTGGCAGCTAGAGACCGGATATGTTGAAGGCCATTATTCGATCGATTTTAGTTTAGCAGATGAGCCAGCGGGTGGGACTGCAATTGCTATATCTGCTAATACAAGGGAAATTGCTAAACAAGTAGCCGAGCAACTGAAAGGACACATCGAATCATTACCGGGTGTTGGAAACCCCTTTGATGACAGTCAAGCGGGTCGACGGCAACTCTCCGTGACCTTGAATGAGAGAGGCCAACAACTTGGACTTACTCAACGCGATCTGGCTGTTTTAGTCGGAGGGGCTTTTGGCGAAATAGAATTGCATCGTTTATTAGATGACGGTGAAGAAGTTTCTGTCATCGTGGCATTGCCAGAGCAGGCGAGGAAATCTGTTTCGCAGCTAAAAAGTACCAGGGTAGCTTTGCCGAATGGTGGGTTCGCCAGTCTTGGACAGGTAAGTGACATTAAATACAGTCGAACCCCTGAGGTGCTTTACCGTCGCAACCGCGATGAAGTGGTTACTATACAGTGGCGTCATAACAGGGATGTTAGTTCTCCAGAGTCTGTTTGGCAAGCGTTGGAAACTAGAGTATTACCAAATTTACTGCTCCAATATCCAGGCGTTAAAGTTACTCCTGTTGGAGAGTTTGCAGAGATTACTGAAGTGCAATCGGGATTTAGAAAAGCGTTAGTGATGACGTTATTTCTTATTTATGTATTGCTTGCTATTCCGTTGAAATCTTACTTTCAACCGTTGATCATTATGTCAGTTATACCTTTTGGTTTTGCGGGTGCGGTGTTAGGGCATGCGCTAATGGGCGTGAGCGTTAGCATATTGTCGTTGTTTGGCATGATGGCGATGACTGGGGTTGTGGTGAATGACTCTTTAGTACTGATGACACGGTTCAATCAACTTCATCGCGGTGGTATGCCTTTAACTGAATCACTTTTTGAGTCGGGTAAGAGTAGAATGAAAGCCATTTTCCTGACCACAGTAACTACGGTGTGCGGGTTGTTGCCGCTGCTGATGGAAAACTCAGAAACAGCTCAATATCTCAAGCCAGCGGCTATTTCGTTAGTTTTTGGCGAATTATTTGCAACGCCGATTACACTCATTTTAATTCCTGTTTTACTCGGATTAGGTAAGAAACTAAAGCTAACCAAAGCAGCCAAAGGAAACATAGATAACACGTTGGCGAGTTAAATTCTTAGTTGGGCTTGGCTTCCTGTACTAGTATCGAGGTTTGTTGCTTATAACCTGAAATATCAATTGAGTTTGCAGGTTGTGAATCGACCAGACTTCTCTAGACACTTAATTGCTTTATAACTATGTGTACTAAGGAGAAAAGATGTCTCAGCGATTTACAGAAGAATTTAAAATACAAGCCGTCAAACAAGTTACCGACCAAGGTTATTCGGTGGCAAGCGTTTCTGAGAGGCTGGGAGTGACTAGCAGTTCGCTGTATAACTGGATAAAAGCCTACGGCCCAGAGAGTGAAGAACATAGGCAGTCTCAAGAACAATCCGACCGAATTAAGCAGCTAGAGAAAGAACATAAACGCGTAACAATGGAACGCGACATCCTAAAGGAAACCATATTTTTCGCGGGCGAGTCAAAGAAAAATACGCGTTCATAAAAGCTAGGCTCAAGAATTACCCAATAAAACTAATGTGTGAAGCACTTTTAATACAACGAAGTGGCTTCTACGCATGGGTGGATAAACCGAAATCAAAGCGACAGTTAGAAGATGAGCGCCTGATGGGGTTAATTAAGCATTCTTGGCTAGAAAGTGGCTGTGTCTATGGGTATAGAAAAGTCACGAGTGACCTTAAGGATTTAGGCGAAGCTTGCAGCAAACATCGCGTAGCTAAATTGATTCGATTACATCGAAATGTTTTATAACTCTAGACGGAAGCATGGTGAAGCGAATAATATGCCTTCACTGGCTTATGAAAAGCTAGAAGAATTCAAACGAAAATCTGTCTAGTAAAGTCTGGTCGATTCACTTGTTAATTTTGAGCAACAACATAAATAAGTGAAGTTATGAATAACGCTTTGAATTTAATTGTTTTAATAGCATTTATATCTTTAATATAAAATTAAAGCAGGCAAGAGATGGCGTTTGAGGAATAAATATCAAAAAGAATTTGGTACGTTCTAAGTAACCATTTTAGTGCAATGTTGATAAGGAAAAATAGCATTTAAAATTCAAGAATTAATACTTTAGTCTAATTTCTTGTGTTATCTAAAATAATTAAATAAGGCTTCCTAGAAAGCCTGTTTTGAAATTTTTTAATGTTATATAAAATCTGTTAGAACTAATTATTCTTGAGAATTCAACCAATCCATTTGGTGGCCAGCACGACGCTTTCTATTTAGAATATCTTCCAATAGTGGAGTAAGAATAAGCTCCATGGCTAACCCCATTTTACCGCCAGGTACTACGAGTGTATTAATACGCGACATAAACGCGCCATCAATCATTTGCAGTAAATAAGGATAGTCAACATGCTTCATTTCACGCCTGAAGCGAACCACAACAAAACTTTCATCTTGCGTAGGGATTTCACGAGCACTGAAAGGGTTTGAGGTGTCTACAGTAGGTACACGTTGAAAGTTAACATGGGTTTGAGAGAACTGGGGCGTGATGTATTGGAAATAATCATCTAGCCCACGCACGATGCTACTCATTACCGCTTCACGTGAATGGCCTCGGTCGGTGGTATCGCGCACAATTTTTTGAATCCACTCAAGGTTTACAATAGGCACCATGCCTACCAATAAATCCACATGCTTGGCTACATCATTTTCTTCGGTCTTTACGCCGCCATGCAAGCCTTCATAAAACAGTAAGTCGGTATTTTGTGGTAAATCTTGCCATGGGGTAAAGGTGCCCGGCATTTGATTAAAAGGCACGGCTTCATCAAAGGTGTGCAGGTACTGGCGGAACTGGCCTGAACCCGAGCTTCCGTATTCTCTAAAGAGGGTTTCGAGTAATTCGAAATCGTTGGCCTTCGGGCCAAAGTAACTAATATGTCGGCCCTGTTCTTGGGCTTTGCGAATTTCCACTTCCATTTCCGGGCGAGTAAATCGGTGGAAACTGTCGCCGCCAACCACTGCTGCGTTCACATTTAAGTTTCTGAAAATGTGGCGTATAGCATTGGTTGTCGTGGTTGTTCCTGCCCCTGACGAACCGGTAATGGCAATAATTGGATGTTTTACAGACATAGAAATTCGTTTGAGAAATGACGGGTACTAGTTATAAGCCCACTGTCACCATTAATCAAGAGTTAGACTTAAGTAAGGGGTCGAGTGAGCAATTACCCAGCATATTTTAGCTATCTTTTTCACGGCTGTCGTTTTTATGATGATGTTGCAGTAAGCGAATGATTAGTCGAGCTTCTTCTTCATCTAAATCAAGTAGTGCTCGCATTCGCTCCAAGTGATTAGCATCGTGGTCGCTAAATTTCCCATCTTCCAATGCCGTACGAACGGTTTCTTTAAAGCGGTCTCTTTTTAACTGCATTTGAGCGGTAAAACTAGACGACAAAATACCTGCTGGAAGGGCATAAAAGCAGATGCCTAAAATGGTGATTAAACCACCAAAAAGTTTGCCCCCAGGCGTGATGGGAACAATGTCACCATAGCCCACAGTAGTGAGTGTTACCACTGCCCACCATAGTGAAGCAGGTATACTGCTGAATGCCTCAGGCTGCGCAGTGTGTTCAATGTAATAAATGCAGGTGGCAGCAATAACGGTAAACAACATCAGCACGCTGAGTGCGGCAATTAATGCATGAGACTCGTTTCTTATGGCAGTAATCAGCGTTTGCATCGAGCGCGAGTAGCGCCCAAGTTTTAATATTCGCAGCACTCTGAATACCCGTAATATCCGTAAATCTAGGGTAACAAACATGCTTAGGTAGAAAGGTAATATGGCAAGCAAATCAATCAGCGCCATAGGACTTTTAAGATAGTACCAGCGCTTTTGCCAAGGCGTATGCAATTGAACGTCTTTTGACGATGCTAGTGCCGAAGGCGGTGCTGCGCCACTACTCCAAATACGAAGTATGTACTCAAGGGTAAAAAGGCAGACAGAAATCACTTCAATAATGTGTAACTCTGTACCCCATTGTGAAGAGGTACCCGGCACGGTAGATAGCATCATAGTAGCGATATTAATCACAATGACAGTCACGAGTATCACATCAAAGTACTTACTTGTTTTGTGATGTGATTGAGCATCTTTATAAGAAGCTAAAATATTGTAGCAAGTGGTCTGAAGTGACATAAATGCCTTTGCGTTACAGGTGCAGTTTAATACTCTACCAAGAATCGGCAGGTAAGCAAAAATACACCGTTAATAAAATAAGGATTAACTATGAAAGCATGTCATTGGCTGGCAGTGGTAATGTGTACAGCTACGGTAAGTGTAAATGCAGATGAAGCACTGCATACCGAAGCTGCACCCACTATTGATGGGATAGCGAACGAGGCACTTTGGCAAGGGGATGATTGGTATCCTATGAATGAAGTGATCATTGGTGATACACCCTCTGCCAGTGATTTTACAGGAAAGTATAAACTTCGCTGGAACGAAGATGCCCTGTATTTGTTGGCTGAAATTCGAGATGACCATTTATCTGACACCTATGCCTCGCCCATAGAGCGTTATTGGGATGACGATTGTTTAGAGATATTCATTGATGCAGACGGCTCAGGTGGCGACCACTTCAACAACTACAATGCTTTTGCATACCACTTAGCGTTAGACAACCAAGTGGCGGATATCGGCCCAAGCATGGCAACAGAAAATAAGGGTGAAGCTGTGCCACAGCTTTATAACGACCATGTTGATAGTGCGTGGAAACGCCAATCAGACGCCCCGTTTGTGGTGCATTGGGAAACCGCAATAAAAGTGTATGCTGATGATTATGTGCACGGTGAATCCAACACCCCTGTAACGCTTAAAAAGGGCATGAAGCTAGGTTTTATGCTGGCTTACTGTGATGCCGACGGAGGCGATAGAGAGCACTTCATGGGGTCTCACCCTATAATCCCAATAGACGGGGATAAAAACCAAGGATACAAAGATGCGTCTGTATTTGATGTGCTTGAGTTAAAGTAAGCACGGGTTAATACAAACAAAAACGCCGCCGAAGTATAATTAGCTTAGGCGGCGTTTACATGAGCTTTTACTCAGCGTTTCTCTTAACAAGAGATTAAATAAGAGGCTCAATAAGACATCTACATGGCATCTATAAGCGCTTCGTCGGCACTAGACTCACGGGCAATGGCACGGTAGCCAATGTCGGTGCGAAAATACGCGTCTTTGAACTGAATTGCATTTACAAGCTCATACGCTTTTTGCTGCGCTTCAGTCACGTTATTACCCATGGCAGTGGCGCACAATACGCGGCCACCGTTAGTCACCACTTTGCCGTCTTCTAGTGACGTACCGGCGTGAAAAACTTTGCCGTCTAATTCGGCTGCATGCTCAAAGCCAGTAATTTCATCGCCTTTATCATAACTACCAGGGTAACCACCTGCCGCAAGAACCACGCCGATGGCGGCACGTTCATCAAACTCAATCGTTTGGCTATCAAGCTCGCCCTTACAGGCCGCTTGGCACAAAGCGACAATATCAGATTGTAAACGCAGCATAATAGGCTGGGTTTCTGGGTCGCCAAAGCGGCAGTTATATTCAATCACTTTGGGCGTACCATCGGCCATAATCATTAAACCAGCGTACAAGAAACCCATGTAAGGATTACCTTCTGACGCCATGCCTTCAACCGTTGGCATAATCACTTCTTTCATCACGCGATCGTGAATTTCTTGTGTTACCACTGGGGCAGGAGAGTATGCACCCATACCACCTGTATTAGGGCCTTTGTCGCCATTTGCGGCGCGCTTATGGTCTTGGCTTGTGGCAAAAGGAAGCACGCTTTTACCGTCTACCATAACGATAAACGAGGCTTCTTCACCATCTAAGAATTCTTCTACTACAACGCGGCTACCAGCTTCACCAAAGGCATTACCTGCTAGCATGTCGCGAATGGCATCTTCTGCTTCTTGTAGCGTCATCGCTACAATTACGCCTTTACCTGCTGCTAGGCCGTCTGCCTTAATTACAATAGGCGCGCCTTTTTCACGCACGTAAGCGATGGCTGGGTCAATTTCAGTAAAGTTCTGATATTCAGCGGTAGGAATATTATGGCGAGCTAGAAAATCTTTAGTAAAGGCTTTAGACCCTTCAAGCTGCGCGGCAGCTTGTGTAGGGCCAAATATCATTAAGCCTTCGTTAGTGAACGCATCTACCACACCTGCAACCAACGGCGCTTCTGGGCCAACAATGGTTAATTCAACATCGTTACCTTTAGCAAAAGACAGTAAACCAAGAATATCGTTTACATCAATTGCTACGTTTTCTAGCTTAGGTTCTATTGCGGTTCCAGCATTACCAGGGGCAACAAACACTGTTGAAACATCAGAAGATTGCGCTGCTTTGTAAGCTAGCGCATGCTCGCGGCCACCGCCGCCAATTACAAGTACGTTCATTAACTATTCCGTTTTAAGGTTTTGGTTTTACGACTTAGGTTTTATAAACTAGGCTTTTTAAACTTAAGCGTCATGCGATTACTCTCGCCAATGGCAAGGTACTTCTCACGATCTTGATCTTTTAATTTGAGGCTAGGAGGAAGCGTCCATACACCGCGCGGGTGGTCGGCTGTATCTTTAGAGTTTGCATTGATGTCACTAGCTTCTTCAAGCTCAAAGCCCGCTTTCTCGGCTGCAGCAACAACGAAAGAACGCTTCATATAGCCACTTTTCTTCATCGCTGCATCGTCAGCAGATTCAGGGAGTTCATGTTCTACCACACCTAGCACGCCACCAGGTTTAAGGGCTTTAAAGAAAGCACCAAATGCGTTGTCGATGCCTTCTTCACCTTGGCCCATGTACCAGTTATGAATATTACGGAAAGTAAGTACCACATCGGCACTACCAGGCTCTGCAATATCAAGGGCTTTGGTTGGGTGAAAAGCAGTGACTTTTACACCTTGATAAGGCGCGCTGTCTTTTACTTTTTGATTGAAGTTTTCTAGCGACTTACGGTAATAATCGTTGGTCGACTCGTCAACGAAGAAGTGAGCAGCAATGTACTGACCTTCTTTTTGAACCAAAGGCGCAATAATGTCGGCATACCAGCCGCCACCTGGTGAAATTTCAACTACTGTCATGTCTGGCTTAACGCCAAAGAATCGTAATGTTTGCTGAGGATTACGGAATTCATCACGTACTTTGGCTTGTGCTGAGCGGTGTTCGCTCATGGCTGCATCTGATATAGCATCGGCGCTAGCATAGGTTGCTGACATGCCAAGCGTGGCTGCGAGTACTAATTTGGCTAACTTCTTCATTGTTATTTCCTTATTATCATCGAGGGTAACGGCGATTACGTTAACTGCTAATACTGATAAACACCAGTTTCAGATTAAGCTTAACAACAAACTATGACACCTACCCGACACCCAACATGCTAAATCTGTACTCTGCCGTTTTGCTTTTTCTTGCTTCAGAGCTGAGAGTGAGAGTAGAAGGCATTCAAAACACGCGGTAAACCCATCCATGGGCACTCTGCCACAGCATCCATGCTGTGGAAGGTTTTGAATGCCTTCTACTCTCACTCCTATCAACCGGCGTCATGCTTATTAAGTACGAGATCAGTTTGCATTTAAACACGCGGTAAACCCATCCATGGGCGCTCTGCCACAGCATCCATGCTGTGGAAGGTTTTGAATGCCTTCTACTCTCACTCCTATCAACCGGCGTCATGCTTATTAAGTACGAGATCAGTTTGCATTTAAACACGCGGCAGACTCATCCATGGGCGCTCTGCTAAAGCATCCATGCTGTGAAGGTTTTGAATGCCTTCTGCTCTCACTCCTATCAACCGGCGTCATGCCTATTGGATTGTGAGTTTTAGCGTGTTCCGCACTTTTATTCAATGGCAACTGTAGAGCCTAGCTATCAAAAGAGGGGAAGTGAATGCCAGTACTAAACCCTCTGCGGCAAGGATGCCATAGGTAACCCTTCACCCATCTCTAACCAGCTATCTGTTTCCAAAGCACGGCACGCAATAAGCTAGCAAGATGTAGTAGTGAGTACGAGGGCGGAGCCCCCATGGACGGGTTTACGGCGTGCTCCAAACTCGTACTCGCTTACTGCATCATCTATTTTAATGGCGGAAGTGGCGCATGCCAGTGAACACCATGGCGATGCCGTGTTCGTCGGCTGCATCAATCACTTCTTGGTCGCGCATTGAGCCACCAGGCTGAATAACGGCTTTAATGCCAGCTTCTGCGGCAGCATCAATGCCATCGCGGAATGGGAAGAAAGCGTCAGATGCCATTACAGAGCCTGCTACTTCTAGGTTTTCATCAGCGGCCTTAATACCTGCAATTTTTGCAGAATATACGCGGCTCATTTGACCTGCGCCCACACCCACTGTCATACCGTCTTTACAATATACAATGGCGTTAGATTTTACGTATTTGGCAACTTTCCAGCAGAACATCAAATCACGAAGTTCGTCATCTGAAGGCTTAAGTTTGGTGACTACTTGAAGGTCTTCCATTTCAACCATGCCAAAGTCGCGCTCTTGAACTAGCAGCCCGCCGTTAACACGTTTGAAGTCGTAACCGTCTGTTAGTTGACCAGCCCAATCACCACACGCTAATAAGCGTACGTTTTTCTTTGTGCTGACAATGTCTTTTGCTTCGTCGCTAACGATAGGTGCAATAATCACTTCTACGAACTGACGATCCACAATCGCTTGTGCCGTTTTCGCATCTAACTCGCGGTTAAACGCAATAATGCCGCCAAACGCAGAGGTTGGGTCGGTTTTAAACGCGCGGTCGTAGGCAGACAAAATGTCTTCGCCAATAGCTACACCACAAGGGTTAGCGTGCTTAACAATAACGCAAGCTGGCTCTTCGAATTCTTTA
This sequence comes from Alteromonas naphthalenivorans, assembly GCF_000213655.1. Classification (NCBI taxonomy): domain Bacteria; kingdom Pseudomonadati; phylum Pseudomonadota; class Gammaproteobacteria; order Alteromonadales; family Alteromonadaceae; genus Alteromonas; species Alteromonas naphthalenivorans. The sequence continues at coordinate 4,749,965 of NC_015554.1, read as the reverse complement.
ACGCATTCTAGGGCAGAGTCGGTGTCGGCAATGTTATTGAACGACAATTCTTTACCTTGAAGCTGAGTGGCCGTAGACACTGACGCTTCTTGAATATCGTTTTCAACGTAGAAAGCAGCGCTTTGATGGCTGTTTTCACCGTAACGCAAATCTTGTTTCTTGCTAACCTGAACGTTGAATGTACGTGGGAATTCGCTGTGCTCATGTCCGCAGTCGTCTTCGCAATCGGTAGCATCAATACGTGCGCCAAAGTAGTTAGCAATCATGCCGTCGTATTCAGCAGTATGCTCAAACGCTTTAATCGCTAGGTCGAAGCGGGTTTTGTAAGTCAGTGAACCTTCGTTTGTTTCCATTTCAGCTAGAACGCGGCCGTAGTCGGCAGCTTTAACAACAATGGTTACATCTTTATGGTTTTTAGCCGCAGCGCGAACCATGGTAGGGCCGCCAATATCGATATTTTCAATAGCGTCTTCTAACGTGCAATCGTCGTTAGCCACTGTTGCAGCAAATGGGTAAAGGTTCACTACCACCAAATCGATTGGAGCAATGTTGTTTTCGACCATTACCGCTTCATCAATACCACGTCGAGCCAAAATGCCGCCATGAATTTTAGGGTGAAGGGTTTTTACACGGCCAGCCATAATTTCTGGGTGACCTGTGTGGTCAGACACTTCTGTTACTGGCAAGCCAGCTTCAGCGATGAGTTTAGCAGTACCGCCCGTCGACAGAAGTTCCACCCCAGCGTTATGCAGCGCGGTGGCGAAATCGAGGATACCGGTTTTATCAGAGACACTTAATAGAGCACGTTTAATGGGTTTTGGTGTTTGCATAAAATATAAGCTTCAAAGTTAAGAGTGGTGAAACAAAAAGAGCACCTGTAGGTGCTCTTCGGTGGGCTAGGCCCGGTGATTTTAGTTCATGCCGTACTGCTTCAGCTTTTTGCGAAGCGTGCCACGGTTGATTCCCATCATAATGGCAGCGCGGGTTTGGTTGCCGCGGGTGTAAGTCATAACTTCTTCCAGCAGCGGGGCCTCAACTTCGGCCAGTACCATTTCGTATAAATTATCGATGTTGGCGTTGTCCAGTTGCTTCAAGTATTTATTAACCGCTTGCTTTACTGAGTCACGAAGTGGCTTTTGTGCTTGCGTCTGAGAAGGCGTAGTTACTGTAGTAGTAAAAGGTGAAGTCACGTTTTGATCGAACATAATACTGTCTTGCTCTTAAGTTAGTCATTACTATGCTGCAGGAGAAATCTGTCGGGTTTCTCGATTCTGCAGCGCTTCAAAATAAGCGTTTAGTGCTTCAAGTTGCGCTGACGCATCCTCGATAGCGTTGAACGATTTACGAAATTGACGATCCGTATCGTGTTCCGAGAGATACCAGCCCACATGCTTGCGGGCAATTCTTACACCGGCGACTTCACCGTAGAAGCTTTGTACATTAGCGACGTGCTCGTGCAAAATCTCATACTGTTCAGACAATGGTGGTGGCTTTAGGTTCTCGCCAGTTTCTAGGTAATGCAGGATCTCTTTAAAAATCCAAGGATTGCCTTGAGCACCGCGACCTATCATCACACCATCTGCACCGGTACAATTCAGTACCTGTTGTGCTTTTTCAGGAGAGGTAATATCTCCGTTGGCAATTACGGGTATCGAAATTGCCTCCTTTATACGACGGATAGTGTCAAACTCCGCCTCTCCTTTGTACATACAAGCTCGCGTTCTACCGTGAACAGCCAGTGACTGTATGCCGTTTTGCTCAGCAATGCGGGCTATCTCAACCCCATTGCGGTTATCGGTATTCCAGCCGGTACGAATTTTAAGTGTTACAGGAACATCTACAGCATTAACCACTGCTTTAATGATTGATTCCACCGTGCTCGGGTACTGAAGCAACGCGGAACCTGCCAGTTTCTTATTCACCTTTTTGGCTGGACAACCCATGTTGATATCGATGATTTGCGCACCGTTCTCAACATTAAATTGTGCCGCTTGGGCCATAAGCTCTGGATCAGCACCTGCAATCTGTACAGAACGAATACCTTCTTCGCCCTCATGATTCATTCGTGCTTGTGATTTTGCGGTATTCCATACCTTTGGATTGCTTGAAAGCATTTCCGACACCACAAGCCCCGCACCCATACGTTTACATAGTTGACGAAATGGACGGTCAGTCACGCCAGCCATTGGAGCCAGCATCAAATTGTTATCTAACGTATAGGAACCAATTCGCATATTTCGCCATCTAGAACTGCACAGAATTTATACACCCGGCTAAAACGGGGCGCTAAGTGTACGTGTTTTCGCAATACTTGAAAAGGCTAAAAATCACACAAAATTTCACTCTATGGGCTTGACAGTGAAAAAAAACTGTAACATTAGCCATCTATCACCGTTTTGCAGAGTGAATTTTAATCAAATCTCTCAAAGGCCGCGAATTGAAAGGCATTGAAAGACAAAAAATTTACATTTAGGCGAGTTTTTTACCAGACACTCGCGCCCATTCTCCATCAATCGCGCTCTCATCAAGGGCAAAATCGCGGGTGTAGGCAGCTTCAATTTTGGTTACTTGTTCAGCAAGAATGCCGGAAAGGACGAGTAAGCCCGACGGTTTACAGTAAGATGAAATAACATCTTGAAGCTCTAGAAGTGGGCCAGATAATATATTCGCCATTACTACATCGGCCTCTAGCGTGGGTTGGTCAGCCGGCAGATAAACATCAAGCCTGTCTTCAACGCCGTTACGGCGGGCATTTTCTTGTGTGGCTTGAAGCGCTTGTGGGTCGATATCAATGGCGACGACTCGCTTAGCGCCTAATTTAAGTGCCGCTAGGGCTAAAATGCCTGAACCACAACCAAAATCCACAACCACTTTATTAGCAACGTCGATACCGTCTAACCAACGTAAGCACAGGGCAGTTGTAGGGTGAGTACCCGTTCCAAAGGCAAGGCCTGGGTCTAGCATCACGTTAACGGCATTAGGGTCTGGCACATCACGCCAGCTCGGGCAAATCCATAAGCGGGTACCAAATTGCATAGGGTGGAAATTATCCATCCACTCACGTTCCCAGTCTTTGTCTTCAAGTGGCTCTAGTTTGTATTTAAAATCTGAACCTAGAATGCGCGCTTTGCCTAATCGTTTAATGATGGCTTTCATGTCATCGGTGGCTTCAAACAAGCCCACCACTTGCGTGTCGGGCCACAGCATAATTTCACCAGGCTTAGGCTCGTACATAGGCGTGTCTTTCGCATCTACATAGGTTACCGCTTGCGAACCGTTAGCGCTTAGCATATCGCCAATTGATTCAGCGTATTCTGAGGAGGTATTTATTCGTAACTGTAGCCAGGCCATATTCAAACATGTTCAAAGGGTTTGGCCATATTGTACCGCTTGGCTAGTTAAAGCGAAATCATAATGCTGGTAGCAACCCGTCAATTTCCCGTTCGTTTTCCCGCTTTACACAATAATTTTATGTAAAAGTGCCTTTTTTCATCAAACTTAAGTCTACATTTAACTTTTATTAGCCATTGTTTTTAAAGGGTTTATATAATGGTTAAGTCTTTTGGAGAATGGTTATTTATTGGCAAGTGTTTATAGTTAATAGGTGTTCCATTACTATTTCACCTTATGCACTATATTGTCGTACTTTTTATTATTTTGTTCTCTTCCAACGCCGCATTTGCAAAGCAAATTGAGGTGGTCGTGGGCTGGACAAAACCTCCCTATGTTATCTCAGAGCAAGATTCCGGCTTTGAGTTAGAACTCGTGCGGGCAATATTGCTTGAAATGGGGCATGACATGGCGCCGATTTACGTTCCTTTTGGACGCACCGCCAGCATAATGAAAAAGGGGGAGGTGGATATTGGACTAACCTTAAATCCAGGTCACGATATTGACCCCGCTATTCTGACTGATGCATACGTTTATTATCAAAATGTTGCAGTAAGCCGCACTGACAGAAACTTTGAAATTCACGAAATACAAGACTTAGTCGGGCATAGCGTGATTGCTTTTCAAACGGCAATATCGGTATTGGGTGAAGAGTTTAAAGACACGTTAGCCCATCAAAAAAACTATATGGAGCTTGCACAACAAGACCGGCAGGTTAGTTTGCTACTGCTTGGCAGCGTAGATGTGGCTGTGATGGATAGAAACATTTTTCAATACGTTAAACATCAGCTGCCTGTCGAAAAGCAACACGACACAACAATACACGAGCTGTTTCCCGTTTCCGCCTACAGTGCGGCTATTTCTGACGAGAAACTAAGAAACCAGTTTAATGAAGTATTGGCGCTATTCATAAAAGACGGCCGGTACCAGTCTTTACTTGATCAATTTGGTCTATTTAATTTTATTGAAGATCAGCCCATGCAACCGGCTAAAAAGTTGAATTAAGCTAAGATGAGTTTTTGAGTCTTGTGGCCTACCACTTCTAACGTACTACCCTTTTCCTTCAAATTTTTAACCTAATGTCTCTGTCCGAAACGCTTATTTCTAGCGTTTATCGCTTTTTTTGTGTCTTCATGGGTCGTGTTTGCCGAATAAAATGATACTTTGAACCTAGTTACTCACATGTTGCGTAGAAGCTGTAACTACGAATGACCCAATTATGGACATGACTTTAAACTGAGCATAACAGGGCTTTCACTATATGGCCTCGTGTCCATGGCGAACGTCGATATAAGGCCCTCTTCATACACTTTTTTGTCCATGCCATTGATGGATTGGTATTTCGTACCCCAAAAACGTAGCCCACTATTGCGGTCTAAAGGCACTGCCTGTTAGAACCATCAATTGACAGCTACGAGGAAAATAAAATGTCCGGGCCTAAACAAAAGGAAACACTCAATGGACTTATGGCCTCGATCCCATTTCGGTTCCGCAAATGAGATTTTCCTTGTTGACGACAATATTTGAACAACCATTGGTTTCGGGATCTTAAAAAAGCAGATGGAAAAGGAGAAGGTGGCCGCGATCCAGAAGCCGACATAAAGCTTTTGGCCTGGAGCGGGCTAACTTCGAACTAAGCCTGACTGTTGGTGCATATTCTCATGCATCGCGATCACCTAATACCATCTAAGCCGATCACCTAATACTATCCATCGCGATCACTCAATACCATCGATGCAGATCACTTTTTGGTCAAAATGGTATTGAGTGATCGGCTTGAATGGTATCGTTCAATTTATACTCATTTTTGTCTATCCAGTAGGTGTTTTTAACCGTTATCCTTTTCATTTTTGATGATGAGAATAACCATGCCAACGGCACCTATTTCAATGCGTAAACTTAAAGAGATTTTAAGACTAAAATACGACTGTAAACTCAGTCATCGAAAGATAGCAAACAGCTTATCTATTTCACCTTCAATTGTTTCTAAATATGCCTGTAAATCAGCAGAGTTAGGTATCACTTGCTGGCCACTTGATGAAAATGGGATGATCATTCTCTGCAACGAGCATTCTTCAAAACAAAGCCCCGACTAAAAGGCTTTAGTATTCCTGACTGGTTGTTAGTTCAGCAGGAGCTGCGACCCAAAACCATGACGCTATTGCTGCTTTGGCAAGAATACAAAGAGCGACACGAGGAAGGATTTTACAGTTACACCCACTTCTGCCGACAGTACAAGGCATGGCTTAAATGTCAAAAACCGTCCATGCGACAAAACCATAAAGCAGGTGAAAAACTGTTTGTTGATTACTGCGGCCCAACTATGAATATTGTTGATGCTAGTACAGGTGAATACCGTACAGCTCAAGTGTTTGTCGCAGTTATGGGCGCATCTAATTATACGTATGCGGAGGCAACGTATAGCCAAAAGCTAGAAGATTGGGTGATGAGTCATGCTCGTTGTTTTGAGTTTCTTGGTGGTGTGCCAGAGCTGGTAATCCCTGACAACTTAAAAAGTGCGGTAACTAAACCTTGTCGATATGAGCCTGATTTAAATCCAACCTACCAACAATTGGCGACACACTACAATACGGTCATTGTGCCTGCTAGACCTTATAAGCCCAAGGATAAAGCCAAAGCAGAAGTGGGTGTGCAAATTGTCGAACGCTGGATAATGGCACGGCTTCGCAATGAAAGCTTCTTTAGCTTGCGCCAATTAAACCTAAAGATACAAAAACTGCTTGTCGACTTAAACCAGCGGAAAATGAAGAAGCACCCTGGTTCAAGGCTCAGTCAGTTTGAATCCATTGATAAACCTGCTCTCAAACCACTACCCACACAGGCTTACAGTTACACCTTAGTCAAACAAGTAAGCGTGCATATTGATTATCATGTCGAAGTTGAAAAACACTACTACTCAGTACCTCATACCTTGATCAAACAAAAGCTTGAAGCCCATGCCACAGGTCAACTGGTGACACTTTACCATCAGGGTGTTCAAGTAGCCGTTCATCCAAGATCACACCGAGAAGGTGCACACACTACGCTTGATCTACATATGCCAATAGCTCATCAAAAGCAGCAGCAATGGACACCACAACGGTTCGAGCGTTGGGCAGCTAAGTTCGGTGGTTCAACGGAGCAGTTTGTTATGCAATTGATGCAAGACTAAAAAGCATCCAGAACAAAGCTACCGTGCTTGTATGGGGTTATTAAGCCTAGGTAAGAAGTTTACTGACCAACGTCTTGAAGCAGCCTGTCATCGCGCATTAGCCACAGGTGTTACTCGCGTAAAACAAGTAAAAAACATTTTTAGAAAAGGGCTTGGATAAGCAACCCTTGCCACAAGCTCAAGGTGATTTACTACAAGATATTGATCATAAAAATATCCGCGGCAACAACTATTACCATTAATCAAAACTAACAAACCAAAGGAAATCTTATGCAAAATATCAATCAACAAGTCAATAACCAGTTAAGTAACTTAAAGCTAAGCGGTATACGTGATGCACTATTGCAGCAATATGAGCAACCCAATCTATACGTAGAACAAAGTTTCGAAGAGCGGCTAAGTTTATTGCTTGAGCATGAAATAACACAGCGTGACCAGCGTAAAATTGATCGCTTAACTCGTCAAGCAAAGTTCAGAGTTGGCGGCACACTGGCTCAACTAAACTATGGCGCAGCACGACAACTCGATAAAACTCAGATCCGTTCATTAGCACAAGGTGAATGGCTTCGCCTTCATCAAAACATCTTGATCACGGGCGCAACGGGGTGTGGCAAAACTTACCTCGCTTGCGCGCTTGGTCAAAACCACTGCCAACAAGGGAGTAGCGTTTATTATTTTAGGCTTAAAGAGCTATTAGAAAAGATGTTCTTAGCGCAAGCCGATGGTAGTTATCGAAAACTGATCAACAAGCTTAGCTCTGCCAATTTACTGATCCTAGATGATTGGGGATTAGAGCCATTAACAGCTCAACAACGCAGTGATTTACTGGAATTAATTGATGCGAGATATGACACAAAATCGACCTTAATTGCCAGCCAATTACCGATAGAAAATTGGTATGAAATGATCGGAGAATCGACACATGCTGATGCGATCCTAGATCGGCTTGTTCACGGAGCAATAAAGTTGGAATTAAAAGGCGAATCGATGCGAAAAAAACTAAATTCCTTGACTGATGGCGATCACTCAAGTTAGATTTTACTAAGGTCTACTGGCAGACAAAAAAGTGATCGGCTTGAATAGTATTGACCGATCGGCTTCATGGTATTACGCAGTTGGAACAGTTTACAGGTGTAGAGAGGGGGCCTTGGTAAGAAAGGATAAAATTTACGACGGTCTACATGGCGAATTCTCAAAAACCTCAACCAAATAGTCGATCATCGCTCTTACTTTGAGGGGTAACCGACGATCCGGCGCGAACAGCACATGCAGGCCGCCGAGATCCAGTGGAGGGTGATCCAATTCGAAAGCAACCAGAGCGCCACTGGCCAATGCCTCGGACACGATAAAGTTGGGCTGATATATGATCCCTTGGCCCTTAACGGCGGCAGCAAGAAGTGCGTCGCCATTGTTGGACATGAGGTTGCCTGTTACGGGCACCTGGATCTTACCATCTTGGCCGAATGCCCAGGTGCCGCCGCGTTGCGCTGAGGAAAGGCTGTAGCTCAGGCAATTGTGGTTTGAGAGCTCGGCAACACGGTTAGGGGTTCCATGTTTTTTCAGATACTCAGGCGAGGCACAAAGTCGCATCGGGCAATTGCCGAGACGGCGGGCCCTGAGGTCGCTGTCAGCGAGGTGTCCGATGCGGACAGTCAGGTCCCAGCTCTCTTTCAGCAGATCCTGTTGAGTGTCGCTCAGGCCAAGATCCACCTCCACCAGTGGGTAACGATGGGTGAATTCCGGTATTAACGGTGCAATGAAGCGTGTGCCAAAGGATAGCGGTGCATTCAGACGTAATCGACCCATGGCCTGATGCTGCTGGGAAGATACTTCGGACTCCGCTTCTTCAAGATCCTGAAGAATGCGCTGACAGGCCTGCAGGTATTCCCGTCCGGCATCTGTCAGTGATAACTGTCGAGTGGTGCGATGAAGCAGTTTCGTGCCGAGCCTGGTTTCCAGTGAATCCACATGTTTTGTGGCCATTGCCGGCGACATGTTCAGCTCCCGGCCGGCGGCAGACAGACTACCTCTGGACGCTGCCTGAACGAATACCTGCATGCTTGTGTATCGGTCCAGCATTTTATTTCCTACCTTTAGTTAAAACAGTTCCTTTTTTAAGTCCGTTCTCCTTTCCTGAGTATCAGTATAACCTGTTCATTGTGATATCTGAACTATTCAAACCTATGGAGGTATGTCGATGTCCACGCAGCCAAGAGTGCCTACCAGACAACCGGTATTTTTTATTCCCCACGGCGCTGGCCCTTGTTTCTTTATGGACTGGAGTCCCCGCAATACGTGGGACGGTATGGCCGACTTTCTTCGAAGCGTCATCGGGCGTTTGCCAGAAAAGCCGACGGCCATCCTCCTGGTATCCGCCCACTGGCGCACTCAAGAGTTTAGTGTGACCGCCGGCAGCCAGCCCGATCTCATTTATGACTATTTCGGTTTTCCGGACCACACCTATAAATTGACTTATCCGGCTCCAGGAGCGCCGGCATTGGCGCATCGCGTGAGTCGTCTACTGGTTGGGGCACAACAGAACACCCTGGAGGATTCCGGGCGTGGGTTTGATCACGGTATGTTTATTCCGCTCAAGGTGATGTTCCCCGAGGCAGACATTCCTGTGGTTCAGCTGTCGTTACGGCAGGACCTGGACCCCGAAGCACACCTGCAGGCAGGCAGAGCTCTGGCGCCACTGCGTGACGAAGGTGTGCTGATTCTCGGCAGTGGCATGAGCTTCCACAACATGCGTGGCTACGGCGACAAGCGGTTTACACCGCTCTCCGAGGCGTTCGATGACTGGCTGACGGACACTGTCGAAGGTGACTCCGGAATTCGTTATCAGCGATTGAGGAAATGGGTTCAGGCACCCCACGCCCTCGATTGTCATCCGCATGGAGACGAGGAACACCTGATTCCATTGCTCGTGGCAGCGGGTGCAGCGGGCGAGGAGCCCGGCAAGAAGGTTTATTCCGAACGGGTGATGGAAACCCAGTTATCAGCGTTTCAATTTGGTTGAGTGGGTGACGTCCCCTCAAAAATCAATGGCAAGAGGAATTAAATGATGAAAATTGAACTCACGGGCAAACAGTCGTTGGTCACCGGCTCTACCGCGGGCATCGGTTTGGCCATTGCCCAGGGGCTGGCCGAGGCCGGTGCCTCGGTAACTATCGTGGGTCGTGACCAGGCCAAAGTGGATAAGGCGCTGGCCGAGATAGCCAATGCCAGCGGTCGGGACGATGCAAAAGGCATTATCGCGGACCCGGGTACCGCGGAAGGTTGCCGGACCATCATCGAACAGCTGCCCGAGGTGGATGTTCTGGTCAACAACCTGGGTATTTATGGCGGCGTTCCATTCTTCGATATCGACGATGCTGCCTGGGAAGAGATTTTCCAGGTCAATGTGATGAGCGGTGTTCGACTTGCCCGGCATTACGCAACTGGCATGAAGGCTCGGGGCTGGGGGCGTATCCAGTTCATCTCTAGTGAATCGGCGTTGAATATTCCATCGGAGATGGTGCACTACGGGGTGAGCAAGGCGGCGCTTCAAGGTGTATCCCGGGGTCTCGCCAAGGTTCTTGCCGGAACCGGTGTGACCGTGAACAGCATCCTTCCCGGTCCGACCCGTACTGAAGGAGCCAAAGCCATGATGGCTGACCTGGCGGCTGAGCGGGGAGTCTCCCCGGAAGCAATGGAAACCCTGTTCCTGGACGAAAACCGGCCTTCCACGCTGCTCCGACGTTTTGCCGAACCGGAAGAGGTCGCCAGCCTCTGTGTCTACGCTGCGTCTCCCCAGGCCAGTGCCACCACAGGCGCCGCCCTGCGTGTTGAAGGTGGCATTGTGGAAAGCATTGCCTGAAATCGCCGGCCGGGACCACCCGGCCGACTCACCCACTGACAGTTGTTTTTTGAGGGAGGCATCATGAGTCTTCAGAAGAAACCCCTTGGGAAGTCCGGTTTGGAGATAGCCCCACTGGTATTTGGCGGAAACGTGTTTGGCTGGACAGCCGATGATAACCGCTCTTTTCAGCTACTCGATCGGTTTGTGGAGCAGGGCTTCAGCGCCATTGACACGGCCGACGTATATTCTGCGTGGGCACCGGGCCTTGAAGGTGGCGAGTCGGAGGCAGTTATCGGACGATGGCTGAAAAAGCGGGGACGTCGTGATGACGTCATTCTCATGAGCAAAGTCGGTATGCTGGAGCGTCGTAAAGGGCTATCTGCAGCCAACATCGAAGCTGCAATTGAGGATTCCCTGTCACGTCTGGGCACCGATTACCTCGATGTATACTTCGCCCACATTGATGATCAGGAAGTCCCCTTGGAGGAAACATTGGGCGCGTTTGACCGGCTGATCAAGGCCGGTAAGGTGCGGGCCATCGGCGCCTCCAATTATTCGTCCGATCGATTGGAACAGGCGCTGGCCGTGTCTCGTGATCATGGGTTCGCGCGCTATGAGCTGATCCAGCCCCTCTACAACCTGCATGACCGGGCCGATTTCGAGTCGTCGCTGGCGAAAGTCGCCAGCGAGCACAATCTTGGCGTGGTGAGCTACTTTTCTCTGGCCAGTGGATTCCTGACTGGCAAATACGCTCAGCTTTCAGACCTGGAAGGCAACCCTCGGGCTGACTTTCTCAACGGTTATTTCAGCGATCGTGGTCAGCGCATTCTGGATACCCTGATGGCCGTTTCGCAGGAGGCTTCAGCAAAACCATCCCAAGTGGCACTGGCCTGGCTGCTCCACCAGCCAGAACTGACCGCACCGATTGTCAGTGCAACATCGCTGTCTCAACTGGATGAGATATTGGCTTCGGTGAAATTGTCACTACCGGAAGAGATGCTTTCCAGGCTGGACGCCGCCAGTAGGCAGTGATATGAAGATGAGGCTGGAATGAGTGTGCATTCTGGCTTCATCCTCTTTGGTAACACCTTCAATGGTAATGAAACCCGCAATACGGAGAACCCAATCATGATCCACGATTCTCGTGAGCGGTATGGCGCTCTCACCAAACTGCTGCACTGGTCGATGGCCCTACTGGTGTTCTGGCAACTGCTCAAGTTTGGTGATCGAATCTTCGACGGAGAACACTGGGTCGGACAAACGCTGGTGCCCTGGCATGTCTCTATAGGTTCGCTGATGTTGCTGCTGATTCTGGTACGCTTGGCCTGGGCCGCTGGCCAGCGTCATCAGCGCCCGCAGCAAGATCCGGCGCAGGCTCTGCTGGTCAAGGCCGGTCATGGGGCGTTGTATCTTGGCCTGTTGCTGATGCCGATAACCGGGGTAATGGTCATGCTGGGTGGTGGCCACGGGATTACGGCTTTCGGTATCGAGCTTTTTGCTGAAGGCGAGGAAATTGCCTGGGCCCAAGCCCTGGGACAGCTCCATTCGCCAATCGCATGGATTTTGACCGTTTTGATTGTTGGTCATATTGGTATGGCACTGATTCATCACTTCGTGAAAAGAGACGATACGCTTAAACGTATGGTGTGATGAGGCAATCTCCAAAACCAAAAATTCTCGTTATTTCGCGACTTGATTGCGGAAACTCCGAATAGATCAATGAGGCAAACGGTTATTAGGCTAACTATATCTTAAGCTATCCAATTTTGTCGGAGGTCAAGTGCATCAGCGCTTATCCAGAGTAAAAAGTCGATCAGCTGCAATCCGGTTTCTGCTATCGCGGGCACAGTTCAAAGAGTGCTTTGCCGTAGTTAATCAGCCTGGCTTCAGGAACTCGGCACTGGCCGGACTACAGGTGGCTATCGCGGCGCTGGTTGTGCTTCCGCTGATCGAGCTATCCGACTTTTCGCACCTGATTGGATTTGCTTCGCTGGGTACATTGGTGGCTTTGTTTGGCCGTTTTGCGGCCCCGGAACGCCGGGGCTTTACGGTTTTCCTTTGTTTGCTCTGCCAAACCGCAACCGTTTTTGTGATGTCCCTGGTGGCCTGGCTGGAGTTGCCCATGGTTGGTCAGCTGGCCATTCTGGCGCTGTTGTGCGGTACGCTGTTTTACATCGTCACCGTTGGTGATTTCGGTCCGCCAGGTGCATTGATCTTCATATTCGCCGCCAGCGTTTCAATGGGCCAAGTGGATACCTTTGCCTCTGTCCTCGAACGTACGACTGCGACCGCAGTGGCCGCTGCTCTTGCCTGGCTAGTGGTGATGATCACCGACGTGTTCCGCCACGATACACCGGCGGCACAGGATTGGTTCAAAAGCCGGCCCGCCAGTCACAAGTTGATCGCCGTCGCGCGCATGGTGTTGGGCTCTGCCGTGGCGGCTTATGTTGCTTATGCGTTTGGCGGTCAGCACGCCGGTTGGGCGGCCATGGGCGCTGTCGCCGTGTTACAGGGTAGCCATTTGCATATCAGTATGAGCCGAGCCCTACAGCGCACCATAGGCAACGTACTCGGCGCTCTCCTTGTGGCTTTGGTGCTGCTAAGCCAGCCCTCTGTGTGGACCATTATTGGGCTGGTGGCGTTACTGTCGTTCGCTACCGAGACCATCATCGGATCGAATTATGGACTGGGCCAGGTTCTGGTTACGCCCATGGCTCTGTTTATGAGCTATCTGGCGGCACCAGACCTTGCTGGCATGGCGATGGTGCAGGAGCGGGTAGTAGATACCCTCATAGGGACCGCTGTCGGGATCTGTTTTGCGATTCTGTTTTCGACCCTGGACGACCGAGCTCATTTGCTAACTCATCACATAAATCGCGGAAGGTAAGTTGCAGTCACGGGCTGTTGGTTCTCGAACGCCTATCAAAACCTTGGTCTGTCCCAGATGCAAGAGAGCCAGTTTATGGGTAGTTCATAGGCCCTGAGTATCACTGAGAATGAATCGGACGCGGCGTTTTGGATTAGAGACCGCAATACGAGTGTGGGTTTAAGAATACGAGCGGGAGTGCCAGTTACTGGATCGGGAAAGAGATCACGGCGGCTTCAGTTGACCGATTCAATAAGCTCCCTTGTCACCACATCTTGGGGCTGATCTCAGCATAAATACAACCTTCCCTCATCACTACAATGTGGTTGGCACAGCGACAGGCGTTGGCGAGATCGTCGATAGCTATGGCAATGGTTTTGCCCCCGGCGACTCAGTTCCCGGATAAGATCGAACCCCTCGACCTAGCGGCCAAGATCCAGGGCTAAGGTCGGTTCATCGGGAAGGACCAATTGCGTTTCCTCGACAACGGTCATGGTAATCCAGACCCTTTGCTTCGGGCCTCCGGATAGCGCGTCCAAAGGGCGCTCTATCGGTTCTGACATGTTCACAACCCCGACTGAATCCGAGAATTACCCCTTTAAGCACGACATGCCCCTCAGCCTCAATGGACTTACCCCGATGCGTGTGACACACCGTAGCCTCAAATTGAACCCCTCGGACTCGGCCCTGAATGTTCGCTTTGCGACCCGAGCGGCCAAATTGTGGTAGCATCATTTGGGTAGCAAATCGGAAAAGCGTAACCTGCTATGCGTCATTGAATATCATGAGCTTACCGGAATATTACGTGTAACCGGAGGGCTAAAAGCGTGACACCCTCCCGGCCTTCAACCGCTCAATCTCATCCAGAAGCTCTTCGATAGTCGAATTCTGCGCCGCCACAATAGAACTCAGGCGATCAATCTGCTTGCGATAGTCTGCGATCTTCTGCTTATCGGTTCTTGCCCTGTTGTCTGTAGTACGCTTGCTGCTCCTCTTTTGCTCCGACTTAGAAGTTATGTAGGCTTGAACCTCAAGTATCAGCAAAGGGTACCTGTCCTTTTTCAAAGCTGAGGGATCTCGTCCCGCTTCTCTCGCAACGTTGTTTTGGGTAACAGCTGCCCCCAAAGGAAGGCGGATTGTCTTACCTTTTTTCAGCCGATCAAATGCATCCCTGAACTCTTGCTCTGCCGATTTCTTAACCGTTGACGACACTGAGATACACCTCTATCGCATAGATTTCTTTTTTCAAAGCGTTGAAACGTGGACTCTCGGAGGTCAGCGACTCGATTTTCTTTTCGTGAGCAGCCTTTAGTCGTCTCAAGGCTGGCCCATTTTCACGCTTAAAAATCGCATCTGTGCAGATGCCTCCGCCATCAGCCCCAGCACACTGCGCCATTGACTCAATACCACCATACTCACAGACCCCAGCCTTCATGCAGAATCCGGCCAGTGTGCGCCGACAACCAATATCGCCTTTGGCTATTAACTTCGTAAGCTGTTTTTCCTCCCCAGCTTCTACAAGATTGACAACCTTAATCGGGATCATCTGCTTAGAATGAGGGCGCACATTCTCAAAGCTATCTTCCACCACACTTGCAATCTGCCGGTAAATTGCCTTGTAGGACTCGACTATGACGGAAGTTTCAGCATCCGAGTTGAGTCTCAAATTAGTGAAATTGCGGCCATAGTAAAGCGTCATTTTTTGACTCACATGCTTCATGAGCCACTGTAAGCTTTGATCAGAAACCATGTTGGAGGCGAACATATTGACGTTGGTGGTGCGTCGCAACTGATGCGCCGCTAAAGGCCATTGAAGCCCGATGCCAAATCCTTCTCTATTGCCAATATTCGGGGTCATAGACACCGCAATTTTCCAATCCTCTTCTGTCACTGCCATCTCTTCTGGATCGAAAAAAAGCGGATAGCGATCAATGAAGGGACCCAGCCTTAATTGCCCTATAAGTTCGTTCTTGGAGTTTCGGTTGTTACCCTTTACTGGAAGCCACGGCTCCGTTCCGGCCAACGCGAGCGGCACAGAAGAACTATCCCATTCAGGCGCAGACTCACCCCCTGGGAAATACTTCAGCCTCCATTTAGCAATGGTGCTCGCCGCATCAACAGCCTTCTTAACGGTGCTGGGCACAACCCATCGAGCATCATCATCAGGATCAGTTTTCGTGGTTTCCCCAACCAACATTGCGATATCCCCCAACCTCTCGTCACGCTCGATGAGAAAGCAATCAGACCTGAGCGAGTTCACCTCATTCAGGCGCTGAAGGGAGAAGCTCATGATGTAAAATAGAGCCGCCTCTTTAACCATATTGAGATAGGCCGTAAAGCGGGTACTCCTGTAGATGAGAGGCGGTACGCCCAGCCATTTCTCGAAAAGCCCTGAAAGTCCATACTCCACAGAAAATCCTTCAAACCCTCCTGCAAACAGCACTCTTTTTTTGTAAACGTGCGGCTCATAAAAGGGTGAATGGTATTTAACATCCTTTACGCAAGAGGCGTTATACGTATACGCTTCTGATAACCAGCTGAATGCGCTTCCCAGCGCTTGCTCATGCTCGAAAAAATCGTCCAGGCACTCATTCAACCTCTTAACCTGGTACGCCCATATTCTGGGTGGAATATATGGAGTTTGAACCTTCTCATGACCTTTTATCTGCGACGCCAGGAGCGCCAAACCTCTCCCTCCGAATACCTCAAAGCCAAGAACATCTGATTGCAATCTCAATCTATGTAGAAAGTTGACGTAAACCTTAAAACTGGCGCACTGAAGAGCATCAGCAATCTCCTGATGAATCGCCGGAAACCTCTCAACGTCCGAGATCAGCACTCCCTTACTATCGCAGACGCTTGCAATCTTTGTCAGGGCTCCAAACGAGTAAACACAACTCCTAATTCGCCCAGGAAAAAGTCGCGGATGATAAAGCACCAAGAGCACAACCTGCTTGACAAGAAAGACATTCTCATCAGAAATCCCGTCCTTTTTAAAATTGAAGGTCGCAGAGCGCTCGAACGCCCGAAAGTCCCAGAAATCATCACCATATAGGGACAGCGGGGCACCTTCGCTGTCGACCGATACCGCCCAATCTCTGGGTGGCGGAAAGCATGGCGGTCGATACAACGGCGAGTCGACCGTAACCAACGTGGATGGCGACATAAAGCGCAAAGTGTCAGCGTTCATTACTGCTCCAGAAGCTCAATAATTGGGGCCCAATTAGGGTGGTAATCACCCTCTTCAATCCGCTCCTGCGCTTCTGACACCCAGCCAGCACGCCTGGAACTAGAGTTCTTAAACCACGACAATTTTTCGGATAACCGATCAACTACGACGTCAGAGGGCACCTCTTCACGACTCAGCGTCATGCTTGCCTCAATCGTCTTGAGATGCCGAAAGGAGGAAATGGACCAGATATAGTCTTCACTATCTACATCGCGATGATGCTTGCACCACAGGCAACCAGATGGATTGACACAGTTAGGTTCAACTATCCCCCCAGGTCTATCGGCCACCGATTCTGGGTCACCATTGCAACTGCTGGAAATCACCGACGCCTTGAGATCCTTTTGCTTGATAGGGTCGTGCTTGCTCCAAAACCGGGCAACCTCAACCATAGCTCGCTGCTGACTAGGTCGCTCGTATTGGTCCTTTAACACCTCCCGAGTATGCTGAGCCATATCTGCCGTTAATTCAGGGTCTCCTGAGCGGCGCAAAAGCCAATTCACCCTGGTGTTTCTCAGTTCTCGTGGTGTAACCCAAGCAAGTCCATGTGCTTCAAATAACTGCCGAAACGCCACAAAGTGAGTAAGCCCCGTTCTCGACACACTCTCTCCCTTGCCATAATTATCAAACTGAGGGAAAAAGTTTGGAGAATCAGGAAAGAAATGGTTCACAAAGGCTCGAAATCGCTCAAGAAAGGGCTTGTAAGACTTGTAAATTCGAAAGCTTACCTCACCTCCTCTCCTGTTCTTGTAACACCTTACCTGCCAGCTATCGCCGAGCGGCTTATACTTCAAGGCTCCGCGCCCCAACTCTCTAGCCTGAGTCAAATTCATGCCTGTCTGAGCAAGGAAAATCAGAAACTCTGCCTGGACTCGCAGGTTCACCAGGTGCCACCTTTTCGCTC
Organism: Alteromonas naphthalenivorans; assembly: GCF_000213655.1. Taxonomy (NCBI): domain Bacteria; kingdom Pseudomonadati; phylum Pseudomonadota; class Gammaproteobacteria; order Alteromonadales; family Alteromonadaceae; genus Alteromonas; species Alteromonas naphthalenivorans. Next base: position 4,732,563 of record NC_015554.1, on the reverse strand, counting down.
CGCCCCTCCGGGGAGAAATATCACTGACCGCCTCTCGTCGCTTTAACGCTTCCCGATAGAGGACCTTTTTCTGATATGCCCAGCCAGGCTTGGGAGTAGCTGCCAACTCAAGCTCTTGCAATCCCGCATGGAGCAACACCTCATTGCCCTCAACCAGACCGGCTCGGATTGGGATCTCTAGGGGCAGGGGCCCATAAACAGCTTCCTTAGACAATCCTTCCGCGATATCGACCAGGAAATTCCCCTGCTTGAAGGTAGCCTCCAAGTTTTTCTTCTCAGCAATCCGACTGACCGCTTTTGGCGCTTCCTTGACGGCACGAAGGCGAGTCCTATTAATGAGGCGGACGGTTTCCGGTATGGAAAGAATGGAACCAAAAATCGACGACAGCGTCGCAGCCTTTATGTAGGCTGACTTCGGGCTCAACTTCGAACCCTTCTTCCTAGACTTAATGAACAAATACTCGGCGTACTCCAGGAAGTTGAATTCCAGCTTTGCAAGACTGAACGAGTGCTGGCCCTCATCCAGGAATCTCATAAATCCCACGAACGTAGCAAGGTAATGAGGCACCGACTTCTCCGATCGGCCAGCGTAAAGTCTATTCTCAAGCTCTTCTTTAACAGCTTGTAAAAGCTCCAACCTCTCTGTTCGAATCGCCCCTAGCGCTCCCACGGCAATTTTTTTGAACGCCAAATCCGCTCTCAAGCTCGCGCCGCCCCGATAAAGGAACCGTGTTAAATCTGACCTTGAACCATATCGGGGCGCATTCTCCTTATCTAGATACTGGATCAACAAATCAGGCGTCGTCATTGAATGTAACCTTATCGATTAATGTTTCGACGTTGCCAACTTTGCCGACATACAAATTGAAAAATTCGTCCGACAGCGCCTCCTTTACAGGCTCTTTTTCGATGAACTTCACATATTTCCAAGTTGTCGCCTCATCCTTGTGGAGCATGGCATCCCTAACAAAAACGATGGCATCGACCTGGCTCGGAAGGGCGCTCATTGCGAGTCGCATTAACTGGGTGCCAAAAGTGGCTCGTGTTTGGTGAAATTTAAAATCCCTAAATTGATCAAGCCCTGCCTCAGCCAGCTTTTCACGCAGGTAGCTGATTAGTTTTGTAAAGGACGTCTCGGAGTAGGCGTTTCCTCGCTCAGACAGAAACAGCAAGGTTCGATCTTCTTCGGAGGCCCTCGCCTGTCGACCAAGGCGTCGCGCTGAATAAGCATATCGCTCAAGCTGACGAACAAGCTCGGCAGGAAAGAGCAGCGCACCACTCACATCGTACTTGGTTTCAACACCTGTTCCAGGCCCCACCGCAATGCGCTTCATTGAGGGAATTGTCGGATCATCCAGGGCGTTATCGATGCTTGATAGACGCAGGGTGCGAATGGTCTCACTCCGAGCCCCAGTAAAGAAGCCAATCATGGTCATCAGGTAAAGCTCTACTTTCCCACGCTCGAAAAGAAAAGTAAGTAGCGCCGCTCGATTCTCATCCGTTAGAGGGGTCAGCCCATCCTCCAATGCCGCACCAACCCGCCTTCGATTCGGAATGGCCAACTCGCTTGAAGTCACAGACATCGTCCGAGAGAAGCCGACAGAGGTATAGAACTGGATCGTTTTAGACTGATCCTCCCACATGGACTTACGGTCAACCCAGCCATAAACCTGGGCCCAGCGGTAGAATTGAATGATCGCGCCCATTCTCGATGTGGCGGTGCTGGAGCTAACCAATCCGGCCTTCCGCTGTTCAATGAGAAATCCTCGGTACTGGAAAAGACAACGATCTTTCTTTCTCTTCGGAAAGTGTCGCCAATCCACCCCATGATCTTCTAGCCAGCAAGCGTAGGCTTTTAGGTGACTCATGTTTGAGGCCACTGTTTTGATATCGTTTCCTACAACGGAGTCTAACTTGTGGAGTGCATAAGCATTGGCCGCGAGCCAAGGCTCTCCGTCATCGAAGAATATGTGTGGCACCTTTGGCACTGGCTTTGAGCGACTGACCGGAACCCAAGAAACCTCCTGAGAACCCTTGTCGGTATCGAGAGCCATAGGCGTAATACTGACTCTTTCGAGCATCGCCATAATGAAGTCCTTGGTTGATCGATTGCCTACCCAATCCGGCTTGCAGCCAGAAATGTCGCATCCAGAGTCTTAAAAGTTCGCAGACTTACTCTTTGAAAGTCGAGCACCTCACAGCCGCCACCCTTTCGCGAAAATTGCAGCACCAGCCTTCAACCAGGGGCGCTCTGGTGATCATTACTGACTTCAGATTTCCGCAATCAAACAGCAACCGAATGTCCGCCTCTTGCATTTTCCCTATTTCGCCTCATCACTTTTCTGGTTTTGAATATTCCCAAGAGACGCCAACAGGCCCCGAATAGATCGAAGACCTAATCGCACCTCTCTATCGGCTCTGAGGTTTGCCTTAAGGTTGGGGAGATCACAGGGCTTTGGGAGCTGAACCCCAAGAACTCGGGCTACTTTAAGGGATAGGGTTTCCTGTTACCTGGCAGATCTTTGATAGCTTTTATAAGCCGTGACTCACCGAATCGCTGTAAAAGGTACAGCCACTCTCTTTGCCCTCTTTCATTGGTAATCAGAGCGGAAATTCTTCCTACCAGGGGCGGGCCTGAGGGCCCTCTGGCCGTGAGCGGCTAGCCCACTTCCTTGTCTATTTCTGGAAAGAAACTTAGGGTAGGCTCATTCCAATGTCAATAGTTACCACAGTATTTTGTATTCGTCATATGCTAGCATTCGTATGTATAATCGTTTCAATCCACTACTAAGATATTTAAAACTAAAATGTAGATATCTTAGAAACTTGGGGACAAACCACATGAAGGCTACGCTACTTTACGCTGCCGTTATTTTACTTTGCACCGCGTGTGCACCATCTAAGCCGAACACAAAAAATGCATCTGTTGAGCGTTCAGACGACAGGGCTTTTTCAGTAGCTGTTGAGGCTTGGTTAGATAAATCTGCACTAGAACAAGCGCAGGCTATAGCAGCAGGTGAGTTGTCATCCGAGGCGTTAGTAAAAGGCTATCTCGCTAGAATCGAAAAGCTTGATGGTGATGTAAATAGTATTTTGGCACTTAACCCCAATGCCATTGAAGAAGCCAGAGCGGCTGATTTAGCACGTAAAAATAGAATGCGTAAAGGGCCGCTGTTTGGTATTCCAGTGTTACTGAAAGACAATATTGAAACCAGTGAGCTACCTACTACCGCAGGCGCGATGGCACTTGTTGATAATGACACAAAGCGAGATGCCCCCATTGTAGCTCGCCTTAAAGCCGCGGGCGCCATTGTGTTAGGTAAAACTAACCTCTCTGAATGGGCTAACTTTCGGTCTGAATCTTCTATTAGTGGTTGGAGCGCCGTAGGTGGGTTAACCCGAAACCCGCATATGTTATCTCGTAGTGCTTGTGGTTCTTCGTCGGGTTCAGGTGCTGCTATGGCATTGCGTTTAGCGTCGTTAGCCGTGGGCACTGAAACCAATGGTTCTATTATTTGTCCTTCTTCAATGAACGGTATTGTAGGATTTAAACCCACAGTTGGGCTGTTATCTCGTACGCACATTGTCCCTATCTCATATACCCAAGATACCGCAGGTCCTATGACCGCAAACGTTAACGATGCATGGTTAATGGCATCAATCATGGCAGGTGTAGATACAAAAGATAGCGCAACGCTAGAGGCTAGCAAACACATGCTTAATGCACCGCAGCAAAGTATGTTGGCGACCGATTTAAAAGGCGTGCGCGTAGGCGTTGTGCGTTACCGTCAAGGGGATAACCCTCATGTGCTTTCTACTTATGAAAAAGCCTTAAATAGCCTAACTGCCGCAGGCGCTGAGCTGGTGGAAATTAGCGACTTCAAACAACCTGAAAGTTTTTGGGCCGACTCTTATCAAGTGTTACTTAGCGAGTTTCATTACACATTAAACGAATACTTAGAAGGCAGTCCAGCGGACATTCCTGTGCGCAGTTTGTCGGAACTTATTACTTACAATCAAGCAAGCTCTCGAGAACTTGCGCTCTTTAATCAAGATATATTCGAAAAAGCAGTGAATACAGATGACATTAATAGCCCAGAATACGCTTCGGCTCTAGCCTTGGTAAGAGAAACTGCGAGAGACAAGGGTATTGATGCCCTAATGGCACAACATAAAGTTGATGTACTTGTGGCACCCTCAAATAGCCCGGCTTTTCTGATTGATGGCGTGTATGGCGATCATTCCCCAATGGGGTTTATTGGAATTGGGTATTTAGCGGCCATTGCAGGTTATCCGCATCTTACTGTACCGGCAGGAGAAGTGAAAAACCTTCCGGTGGGAATTAGCTTTATTGGCAAGCAATGGGACGATGAAAAAGTGCTACGCATTGGCAGTATATTTCAAGCAAAGCATGGGGCCTATATAAAGCCTGGTTTGTTACCGAGCCGACTACATAACCCCGCATTGTTAGACGCTGTGAAGGGGCTGTAACTCGTTATAGACCCTTATCTCAAATGCATAAAAAAGCCCCAGCACACGTGAGCGAGACTGGGGCTTTTTTGATAATTCGAGTTACTAGCCTGGGCGTTTAACCCATGCACTACACCAACCATTGGCGTTAACCAATTTGTTAGGGAAGATGGCGCAAGGGCGGTGTTGTTCGCCGTCGGCACCTTGAATGTACATGCAGTTGTTACATTTAGCACCGTCTACAGTAGACGCCGCAGTGTAGTTTAATGCTTTCGCGCTTGGATCATCTGCTTGTAGTTGTTCTTGCGCATTCGCACGTAACGCAACGCTTCCTAACGTTAGGCCTATCAAAGATGTACCTGACAATTTCAGAAAGTCACGACGGTTTACAGACTTCATAATTCTCTCCAATTGAGATAATAACGATAATGATTCTTTTTTACTCAGCGCCTAAAACGCAAAAACCTGCCGCAAGGCAGGTTTTGAATGTTAATAATTATACTATAACCCGTGGCGTTTGGATCTAACACAAAGCAATAAATATTTGTTGATCTAGATTAACGAGTTTCACCTGAACAGCTAGCAAAATCAATGTCCTATAGCATCAACGCAACATTAGTTTGCGCGCCACTGGCAAAACATGAATTATTTTTTAGTTACGCTCGCCTGTGTTAAAGGCACATCGGGTTTTGCGTAAGCATATTGGGCTATCTTTTGCGTACTATGATAAGTGTCCAGACCCGAGATACATGAGGTTTGTAGTGATTCAAGATCTATATACCCATCTTCGGCAATAGCACTTTTTGCAATGTCATCTCCTGTAGTGCTGCTGCCCGCAATAAAGACCTCTTGGATTTCACCTATAATCATTTCCGTTTGATTACACAACGTAAAATGCTGTTCTACTTTAAGCCCCATCTTTATCGCGCTTTCTTTAACATAAGGCGCGCTGAAGTTCTGGCTAAACCAAGGCGTTAGTCCAACCTCATCGAACTCACTCACACCATTATCATACCGCGCAGATGTTTGATGTGCTTTGTCAGTCCAACTTGTATGAACATGATTTAAAGTGAACATACCTTGCTGCTTAATATTAGTCAGAGAATCTCGCTGTGCAGTGTGTGGGCGCATAATAATACCCAGCAATGGTGGGTTAGCCCCTACATGAACCACAGAACTAATAATAGCTAAGTTGTTAACTCGGCCATCGGTGGTGCCTAACAGTGAGGAAGATTTAAAGCCAGATAGACTATTCACAAAGTTGGCGCGATATCGTTGCGGCAAAGCATTGATATCCTGCAACGAAAAATGGGTACCACTATCAGCCATTTTCCTGCTCCGCAATAATATTTAAGTCTTCGCCTTGCTGATAGACGCCAAGTTCAATAGGTTGGCAACATACTTGGCAATCAAGTACCTGCACCTGACCCACATCATTAACCTCGTCAATTTCTACATCATTGGCTGCCATGCAATATGGGCAAGAGAATTCCATCGATCTCGTTAAGCTCATGATTTCCTCGTATGTGAATTACGTTGTGATAGTTATTACGAGTAAAGTAGAAAACTGGATTGACTGCCAATTAAGCCAGAATGACTTTACAAGCTACTACGCAAGCGCCTGTGCACCTACGCATGAAATAAAAAGGGAAAAGGTTGAATAATAGGGCTGTATAAATATACACTAATTAGTGTATGCAATAGTTTGGTTTTATAATGCGAAAAGATTTGCCACCACGATATTACTTAGCCCACTTTTTTGAGTTCTTAGCGTTCTTTAAAGGGGCGAATGCTGCGTTGTTAAGTGATGACGCTCATGGTTTTATAGAAAGCTTTAACCAGCTAGATGCTGACAAACAATGCATCATTGTGCGTGCGGCTAATCGTAAATATGCGGTAATTGACAGGTCGCAGTTTTCTTATGCAGAAATAGCTAACCCTCAACAGCAAATTGACGAGCTGATTGAAGCTAAGTGGTTCGGCGATTTGCACCATGCTTCGCTGCAAGATATTGCAGGCGTACTGACTAAAGACGCTATTTTAAGGCTGTTAAGTGAATATGGTGCAACCCAAGGTTTGGCATCATTAACCAAGCCCGTGCTTGTATCGCGCTTAGAAGCCTGCATTAATCAGCATGGGTGGCCTGAAGGGCTAAATGAGCATACCTACTTAGTGTGTTTGTTTGATGCACCGCTAAAATACCTACTATTCCTTTATTTTGGCAATACCAAAGGTAGGCTAAATCAATTTTCTATGCGCGACTTAGGCGTTATGCGTACACGCGGCGATTCAGTATCAGATATTACCCGTTTCGACAGTAAAGCAGATGCTGAAGCAGCTTGGTTTTATGCCAGCCAATTAGAAAAGCTTCCTTTCCTCTCTTCAGCGCAAGCTAATACATTAGCCAAAGAAACCTTCCCCAACAGCGATGGCGTATCAGCCATGTTTTATCGCGATCAGTTTCTTTATGCATTAGCGTTAAAATTATTAGACGAGCACCGAGAGCAGGCCCTTCTTTTGCTATACCAAGCCCAAAGCGATAAAGCGAAAGAGAAATGGATAAGAGAAAGCTATAAAGATGGCAACATTGATAGTGTAAAAGAAGTACTAGAACACATTATCGACTCACCACCTTCCGATACGCTGCTGGCCTTTGCTGAAGATTTCTATGCGAGGAAATACCACAAAAAGCGCACCAGTGCGGTGACGGATATGTTAAGAAATGCAAGCCGTACTATTGATATTGATGTTAGCCAAAATCAACAGGTAGAGCGTGGCGTGTTAGCTCATTATAAACGCTTAGGTATTGCCGGTTGGCGCACCGAGAATCGGTTATGGCGTAGCTTGTTTGGGCTAACCTTTTGGGCACAGCTATATGAAGAAGATACGCTGGTCACTGAGTTTGATAGACGGCCTCTATCGCTTAAGCAAAACAACTTCTACGCGCGTTTTGGCAGCAGTATTGAAGCCTTATTTGAAAGGTTAAATAGCGAAGATAAGTTTCGCCACCACGTGCATAAAATGGCGACCGCCCACTATGGCAAGGTGAATAGCTTATTCATGTGGAGCAGCCATTTGCTTGAACCTATCGATGCCCTAATCAAGCACGGCGAGCTTAGCGCCATTGTTAACCTGCTTCGAATGATGAGCGAAGATTTTGCCTCTTTAAGCGACGGCTTCCCTGACATCATGATCTTTGATGAAAAGTTGCGCTTTGAAGAAGTGAAAGCGCCAGGCGATCAGTTAAGACGCAATCAGTTGGTGTCTATTCAGAGGTTGCAACGTGCAGGGTTTGAGGTTGCCGTTACTTCGGTAAATTGGCATCGCGACCCTAATCAGCCGTATGTTGTGGTTGATATTGAAACCACTGGGGGCAACAACAGCTACAACCGGATCACTGAAATTGGCATGGTGAAAATTGTTGCGGGTGAGGTGGTCGATACCTATCAAACTCTAATTAACCCCCAGCGACGAATTCCGGCTACCATCACACGTCTTACTGGTATTTCTGATGATATGGTGGCTGATGCTCCATTATTTGTTGAGGTGGCTGAACGTATTGCTAGCTTCACCGACGAGGCGGTATTTGTGGCCCATAACGTTAACTTCGATTATGGCTTCATTAAACAGGAATTTGCACGATTAGAACTTCCTTTTAAACGCCCTAAGCTTTGTACGGTGAGAGAAATGCGCAAGGTGAATCCTGGGTTACCCTCATATTCATTGGCTAACCTCACTCGGCATTTCGACATTAAAATGGAGCAGCATCACCGTGCGCTCTCTGATGCAAAAGCGGCCGCTGCACTACTTGATATCATTCTAACGATGTCGGCTGAAACAATTAAATAAATGTAAGGTTAGGTAAGGCTAGAGAAGGTGAACATTTTTTCTAAATTGGCGTAATAGTAGTGTTAAATAACAAGAGCCGGAACTATGCGAGATACCGAAGAGCAACTTACACAAGAGCAGTACACAAAAGAGCGTCACTTTGAAAAAGGCCGTATTTCAAAAGAGCATTCTTCAAAAGAGCATGTCTCAAAAGAGCCCTCGTCAAAAGATTATCCATCAGAGCTCTATCCCTTAGAGCGCCATACTGAAGGGCATCTCACTGAGGTTGAACAATCTCGCGTCATTGAAATGGCGTGGGAAGATAGAACTCCTTTTGAGGCAATCGAAGACTTGTATGGCTTACCTGAGAAAGAGGTTATTAATCTGATGCGCCAGAATTTAAAGCACAAAACTTTCAAAAATTGGCGTGCAAGGGTGTCAGGGCGTAAAACCAAACACAAAACGTTACGCCCAGCAGGCGTAGAAAGAGGGTACTGCCCGTCTCAATATAAACCTCAGAGTGCGAATAAGTAACCTTCTATTGTGCTGGCTATTCTGTAGGTTTCAATGGCTTCACGGTAGTGACAGGCAGTAGCAGCATCATAAGTTGCTGGCGCCAAGGCGTGGGGAATAACTGGGTAGTGCTGTCATCTGCAGGCGTAGCTTGTGAATTTGTTGTTTATAGGCTTTATAGTAAGGGCAGCTTTCTTTAAGGCTTTCAATGCGACTTAACACCGAGTCGATAAAAATAGCAGGGCTACGTTGGGTGTTCTGCTTTAAATCTAATACTAGTTCACGTAACACATAGGCTTCCCACTCAGAGCGGTATTCTCGTTCTAGCTTGCTGGGCTCGCGAGAAAGCTCAGTGATTTGTTGGTGTAACTCCACGTCGTTTTCAGGCTTGTCGTAAAGCACACGCAAGGCAAGCAATACGTCGATAGACAGGCGTGAAACAGGGATTTGAGATTTTAGTTCTTCGTAACGTTTGGGCACCTTGTAAACCTTTTTACCTTAGCGGTAAATATTGAAAAACTTTGATTTCTTAGCGTTTGAGTTAGTAAACACTACCATACTTCACTCAGTATTTTTAGTAAATGGCAGCACGCACAAGTAGTTGTAATCATTAAATAAACGTAACCATTTAACGCTGAACTTTTGCATAGGAAGCTAACGTATTAACAAGTGCACTGTCAAAGTGCGTACGCGTTCTTGCTGTTTGGCCCATCATTTTGATGGGCCTTTTTTATTGCTCAAATGACACCTTTATACCTGCCAGCAACCGACTAACGCTATCTACCACATCGGCACGTATAAACCACTCTGTGTCATCAATAAGAGTAATATCACCGCTTATTTCAGCTGAAGCGCCATGACCCGTTCCCAAAAAATCTTCAGTCAGCTCAGCCCTAGGACCGAAGCCTTCGCTTACATAAGAATAGTGAGAAAAGTAGGATAAGGGATAATTTCGCATGCTCGTTTTTCCGCTCAAGCCAATAACAAACTTTGAACTTGAAGATGAAAGTTGCTGAATAGTTTCAATGAACAACGTTTGGGATGGCGTGTATTGAAAGCGATATTCACCCCGAATAAAGTTGTTGTCAGTCATACGCTCGATACTCACTTCGTAGCTATGGGTTTGCCCCATTTTTGCCGAGTATTCTAATTCAACATAATTGAGTTGGTGGAAACTATCAAATGCGCTGTTGGCGTTGGTATCGTCAAGTTCGCCAATAACCAATTCTATTTCGCTGTCCTCTTGCAAGGCATAAACACTGCGCATGCCTTTAATCCAGCCATCTTTAGATAGCCCTGACGAAGAAACTCGGCCCTTATAGGTGGGGATGACCCCCGCCTCCATTTTTCCATCAGAAAATTCATAGCGTAAATATAAACGCCTAGCGTAAAGGTAATCTGACGTATCACTACCAAAGGTATTATGGCTTGATGCAAAAGATTCTCCGGAAACCACAAAGCTATTTAACGACCACGCATCGTCAGAGGACAGGGAAACTGAAGGGTAATATCGCACTCTATACTGATTTCTATGATCTCGGTCTGAGCGTTCGTCAAAACGAAATTGCATGTCAAGCTTCTGTGAAAAGCTTAAGCGCTCGGCAAAGGCATTGGCGCATACGGAAAATAAGAGAACAACAAATACAGCTGCGTTATCTACCCTTTTCATTTCAGTCGAGTCCAATTCATCAATAAGTTAATTAAGCCTAACCAGCTTATACGGAACAAAGTGCGACTAGGGTAACTATTTCTGGTGGAAAAAACTGAAAAAAAAGCCGGTGAAAGACACCGGCTAAAAACTGGAGGTGGACTCCAATGAGGGTAAACACATAAAACACAACTAAAGTTTCAATAGCAGGGAGGGCTAGGAAACTAAGTTAAGTATATGCCCGCATTCCTCATTTGAAAAACCTTAAAACTTGATTGTCCTAATCGTAAAAACAGAATGAACTATATGAGCTAGTAATTGTTTGAGCATGGGCAGTAGAGCGCATAGCAAAACGGTACCGGTAGTCGCGAACAATTTAAGTCGTTTGGGAATATGTCTTTAGAAAAAGAAGGGATGTAATAGAAGTAAAAGCAGGGTGATAAAAGCAGTGCCGTGGAAAACACGGCACTGAATTTTGAAGCTGTTAGGCTATGCCTAGTTTCTTCTCAAGGTAGTGAATATTGGTACCACCGGCAAAGAAGTTTTCGTCAGCCATAATAGCGCGCTGTAAAGGAATGTTAGTTTTAATTCCCTCGATAACTAGCTCATCTAATGCATGGCGCATTCTGGCAATAGCTTCGTCACGACTTTCACCAAAGGTAATCAACTTACCAATCATGGAGTCGTAGAAAGGCGGCACCGTATAGCCAGCATAAATATGAGATTCCCAACGAATACCTAAACCGCCTGGCGAATGGAAAATATCAATCGTACCTGGGCTTGGGATAAAAGTTTTCGGATCTTCTGCGTTAATTCGACATTCAATAGCATGGCCACGAATTTGAATTTGCGATTGGTCGATAGACAGAGGTTGACCGGCTGCAATACGCAGTTGTTCTTTAATTAGGTCAACGCCGGTAATCATTTCAGATACTGGGTGTTCAACTTGAATACGGGTATTCATTTCTATGAAATAGAACTCACCGTTCTCATATAAGAACTCGAACGTACCTGCGCCGCGATAACCAATTTCGACACAAGCACGACGACAACGATCGCCAATCTTGTTACGCATTAGCTCAGAAATACCAGGTGCTGGTGCTTCTTCTACCACTTTTTGGTGGCGACGCTGCATAGAACAGTCACGCTCACCTAAGTGAATAGCATTGCCTTGACCATCGGCTAAAATCTGAATTTCTACGTGACGTGGATTTTCTAAGAATTTCTCCATGTACACAGTAGCGTTGCCAAATGCCGCGCCCGCTTCAGCTTGCGTGGTTTCAATAGCACTAATGAGTTCTGCTTCACTGCGAACCACACGCATACCACGACCACCGCCGCCGCCTGCTGCTTTAACAATAATTGGGTAACCAATGCGTTTAGCAATGGTTTTATTCTTATCATTGTCGCCAGTAAGTGGGCCATCTGAACCAGGTACACATGGAACGCCAGCTTTCTTCATAGCACTAATTGCTGACACTTTATCGCCCATCAGGTTAATGGTGTCTGCCGTTGGGCCAATGAAGATAAAGCCACTCTTCTCAACTGCTTCAGCAAAGTCGGCGTTTTCTGCTAAAAAGCCGTACCCTGGGTGAATAGCAATAGAATTTGTGACTTCTGCCGCCGCTATAATGCGAGGAATATTCAAGTAGCTTTCGGTTGCTGAGGCTTTACCGATACAAATCGACTCGTCTGCCAGCAACACGTGCTTTAAGTTTTTGTCTGCCGTGGAGTGTACCGCAACGGTTTTGATGCCAAGTTCTTTACAGGCACGCAAAATACGAAGGGCAATTTCACCACGGTTTGCAATGAGTACTTTATCTAGCATAGTACGAAGCCTGCTTATTCAATGATGAACATGGGTTGATCAAACTCTACTGGGTCTTGGTTATCTACCAGTATTGCTTTAACCACACCAGATTTGTCTGATTCAATTTGGTTCATCATCTTCATTGCTTCAATAATACAAAGTGTGTCGCCAGCATTTACGGTTTGACCTACTTCAGCAAACGGTTTTGCTGTTGGTGAAGATGCGCGATAGAAGGTTCCTACCATTGGTGATTTAACCACATGGCCTTCTGGCGCTGCAGGTGCCGCTGCTTGCGCAGGTTCAGCTGCCGCAACAGGTGCTGGAGCCGGAGCTGGTGCCGCATGAGCCGGTGCAGCAAAGCTATAGTTCATTGGCGCTTGAACGCCAGTTGGCCCGCGATGAATTCGAACAGACTCTTCGCCTTCAGTGATCTCAAGTTCGGCAATGCCAGACTCTTCCACTAATTCGATGAGTTTTTTGATTTTTCTAATATCCATGTTCAGTCTCTACGTTAATTTTTTGATTGCGGTAAATTGATGGCGGCGGTCAGGGCTAGTGAATAACCAATGGCACCAAGGCCAACAATGACGCCTGCCGCAACATCTGAGAAATATGAGTGATGTCGAAATGATTCACGGGCATGAACATTCGACAGGTGTACTTCAATAAACGGGATATTGACACTTAACAATGCATCGCGAAGTGCAACGCTTGTATGTGTGAAAGCAGCGGGGTTAATGATGATTGCGTCGATATTGCCCATAGACTGATGAATACGGTCGATAAGCGCATGTTCTGCGTTCGACTGAAAATGGGTAAGGGTGGCATCAGACGATTTTGCCTGCGCGCTCAGATCATCAACGATGTCCTGTAACGTTTGTGTGCCATACTTATCGGGTTCACGTTGTCCTAACATATTTAGGTTAGGGCCGTTCAGTAACAAAATATTCATTAAATTTGCTGCTATCTTCGGTAAAAAGTCAGTGTATTTGCTATTTCAGCAAAATTTTATGACAGTTGCACGAAAAAAAGACAATTAATCCGGTTGTTTATTCATTTAGACGTTGATTATAGAGGTAGTGAAAGATTTCGCAGCAAAATACTGGTCTAATCAGGTGTTTTCGACGCAAAGTTCTCTTCCCGGTCTATGCGTTATCACAGGTGCGTGGCGGTGTATAAGAATGTGACCATGTAATGCTAATGTGACTTTTATGTGCTGCTTATGTAACTAGTGGAGTTCAATTCGGCTCATTTTTTAACGCAAATGGCACCGACATGTACTTTCCTTCGTACTTGGCTGTGTACACGGCGAAGTGCAAATGGGGTAGTGATGAAAACCCTGTATTACCAGAATAACCAATGAGCTCTCCAGCTTTCACCTTTTGCTCTCTTGTTACCACCACACCTTTATATTTCAAATGATAATATTCGCCTGTGGTGCCATCGTCATGCAAAATAGCGACAAAATTCGCGTGCTTAGCAAACCGTTTAGAAGCGCCGCCTAATTGGCCATCATCTTTCGTATCTATTACCACACCATCGCGAGCGGCGAACACGGGAGTGCCAACCGGCGCCGCAAAATCTAATGCATAACAGCCCCCACCAAAACCTTGTACTACGGGGTAATTACTAGCTGGGCGCAGCGGCGGCAAATAAATCACTTCATCATTGTGCACAGCATTCAGCACTCCTGAAGTCCAGCTTACTTTCATAGAGTGCCAAAACCGTCGAGGGCTTTTTATTACTCCCATTAAAACAGGAGCGTCATTGTCTAAAAACACGTTGGATGTCGACCCGGGCGTAAGCCCACTGGTTGGTAAAGTAGACGCAAGCCCACTGGCTGATAACGTAAGCACAAGAGGCAGCGGTATCTTTCGCTGGGCATAAACTTCATAGTTGCCATTTGTGGGCGGCGAAATACTAATACAAAATCGATTAGCATCGTAGCAACCAAGCGCCTGGGTTGTCAGGTTTTGCTTCACGGTCTCTTGCGCCAATAGCGTTTTAGATGGCACGCACAAGGTAAGAATGAACAAAAGCGCGAGTGAAAACTGAGGCATTTGGGGCATAGCTCACCCTTGAATTACGGCGAAGAGTAATCACTCACCAATCATAATGTTAAAACGTATTTTCAACATGTTCAGCAAAGGCTGGCGCTTTCATAAATCCGGTTACCCGAGACTGCGTTAGCTCATTACCGCTCTCATCGAAAAATAAAATAGTTGGCAGCCCAAGAATAGAAAATTCATCCTGAAAGGCCGTATTATTGGCAGAGGTATCGGTTAAATCTATTTGCATCCACACGGTATTATTAAGCGCATTAATAACATTAGGATCAGGGAAGGTGTATATTTCAAACTCTTTACAGGCCACACACCAATCGGCGTACAAGTCCACCATCACCGTTTTGCCTTGTGAATTGGCTGTCGCAATTTGTTGGCGTAAATCATCTAAATTCTCAACGACAATAAATGTTGGATGAGCCAGCTGGCTGTGCTGCGTGGCAGTGTCTTCAGATGAAGTAAGGGTGTTATAGGCTAGCAGCGCACTGGCGAACAAACCTGCCGCAATAACCAACGTTCGCACGTACTTCAAAATGCCTTTTTGGCTCGCTTCGTTTACCACAAAATAATAACCAAATGCCCCTAAACCTAGGGCTGCCCACAGCAAGTTAATGTATTCGCTAGACCATGCTTTGGGCCACAAACGCTCTACAAATACGATGGCCACCGACAGCATCATAAATCCAAATGATACTTTTACCACGTTCATCCATTGACCCGCTCTTGGTAGCAATTTAGAACCTGTGATCCCAAATATAACAAGAGGAACACCCATGCCAATACTCAACATATAAAGCGAAATGAAGCCAAGGGTTAAGTCGCCGCTTTGTGCAATAAACAATAAAATGCCGGTTAATGGCGCCGTAGTGCATGGCGAGGCAATTAGCCCCGATAACGCACCCATAGCGAATACACCCGCCATGCTGCCAGGCGTTTGGTTGTTACTTAAATTAGTTAAGCGGGTTTGCCATTTTGCAGGAAGTTGAAGCTCGTATCGGCCAAACATGGCTAACGCCAGCAGAACAAAAATGCCAATAAAAATGCCTAGAATGAGCGGATGTTGAAGTGCAGCCTGAAACTGCATACCCGCCGACGCCACAATTAAGCCTAATATAGAATAGGTAATGGCCATGCCTTGTACGTAGGTAAACGTGAGCCAAAATGCGTTGCTGGCTTTTGCCTGTTTACCTTGGCCAATCACAATACCCGACACAATGGGGTACATAGGGAACACGCAGGGGGTAAAAGCAAGGCCTATGCCTAATGCAAAGAATAGCACCAAGGTGAGGGCTAGGTTTTCTTTGTTAATGAGCTTATCGGCCAGAGAATATTGAGACGCTTGAGAGCTACTCGGGTTCGTTTGCGAGAGACTCTGTTCATCTGTCGACATGGGATCAGCGCTGTTGCTCAAGACGCTGGCGTTAGCGTTGCTGGCAAGGGCATTCAAATAGACGGTTTTAATATTCGGTGCGTAACAAAGGCCCGCATCGGCGCAGCCTTGGTAGCGTATTTTTACTATACCGTCGTTGGTGGCTTGTGTAATAGGAACCGTTATCGTGACTTCATCATAAAATACTTCCGATTCGCCAAAGTATTCATCTTCAATGATCACGCCTTTGGGATAATGAGGTTCCCCAATGGCGGCTTGCTTAGCCACTAACTTGAATTGCTTTTTATAAAGGTAATAGCCATCGGCAATGGTAAAGGAAAGGCTTAAGGTGTCGTCTGCCTGATTGAAGTCGAATACAAAGGCTTGGTCTACTTTTAAGAATTCTTCTTGGTTGCTGAACACATCGTCGAACCCACCCAGGCTCTGATTTGAAGGCGGAGCGGAGGTTTGAGGCGAAGTTTGTGCCGTAATTTGTGTATTAGTTTGCGAATAGCCAGGCAGCGCAAGCGATGCTAAAAATAGACAACATGCGACAAAAGAAAATAAACGGGTGATGTACTTCATATAACGACTTTCTTTATCCTAAAGCTATTGGCCTATAAAAAGTAAGACCGAGATGTATACGCTATTCTTTCACAAACCCAGTTTAACACAGCTACCGTCGGTCGCTTGAGTTTGCCACTTAACCCAAAGCGTTGCACCTTCGCTTGTTATTATGGTCTTTACCCCAATACTATTCTATGACTAGATGAAAGAGGAAATGTTGTGCGGTTTTTATTTTTATTGTTTGCCATATTACCCATAGTAGAGATTGCCCTATTAGTTCAGGTGGGCGGGATAATTGGTGGCTGGAATACTATTGGGCTAGTGATATTAACCGCATTCATTGGTGCTTATTTTGTTAAGCGCGAAGGTATAGCAACATTACAAACCGCACAGGCCAAAATGCAGCGCAACGAACTGCCAGGTAAAGAGATGGTAGAAGGCCTAATGCTGGTAGTTGCAGGTATTTTATTGGTTACCCCAGGCCTAATCACTGACGTTCTTGGCTTTATGTTTGCCTTGCCAGGTTCTCGCCACCTTATTGCTTCGCAGCTAAGTAAACATATGAAACTGCGGGTAGTGACTCAAGCGGGCGGCTTTAATCAACAAGCTGGCGGTGCCCAGTATAACCCGTTTGAAAACCCATTTAATCAGCAACAGTCTGGTCAACCGGGCAGCTCAGATAATGGCGATGTGTTTGAAGGTGAATTTTCAGACAAAACCCAAAATGACCCAGACAAACGCCTTAAGTAATGTGTACTTTTGGCCTTAAGTGCAAGCTTTGAGCATTAAAATCAATTTTTTTACATTTTTTTGCTCAAAAACCCTTGAACTTGCATGGCTACTCCCCCATTTATCCTCGCAGACACGATTTTAACTGCTCGGCAACGAGCAACCCAAGCATACGACATACAAATAATTGTGTGTCGACAATCATTAACTTGAATAGTGAAATTTTCAGGAGACTTGAAAATGGCAATTCGTCCTTTACACGACCGCGTAATCCTTAAACGCGCAGAGCAAGAAAGCAAATCTGCAGGCGGTATCGTTCTGACTGGTTCAGCAGCAGAAAAATCTACACGTGGCGAGATTATCGCTGTAGGTAACGGCCGCATCCTAGAAAATGGCGATGTTAAAGCGCTAGACGTTAAAGTTGGCGACACCGTTATTTTTAGCGAAGGCTACGGCGTTAAAACTGAAAAGCTGGATGGTGAAGAAGTTCTGATCCTAAGCGAAAGCGACATTCTTGCGATTGTTGAGTAATGACAACTAACGTTAAACGAATTAAGAGAGGAATTTAATCATGGCAGCTAAAGAAGTACGTTTTGGTAACGACGCTCGTACAAAAATGCTTAAAGGCGTAAACACGCTAGCAAACGCAGTGAAAGTTACACTAGGTCCTAAAGGCCGTAACGTAGTACTAGATAAGTCTTTCGGCGCTCCTACCATCACTAAAGATGGTGTATCTGTAGCCAAAGAAATCGAACTTGAAGACAAGTTTGAGAACATGGGCGCGCAGATGGTTAAAGAAGTTGCGTCTAAAGCGAATGACGAAGCGGGTGACGGTACAACTACTGCAACTGTTTTAGCACAAGCTATTATCACTGAAGGTCACAAGTCTGTTGCTGCAGGCATGAACCCAATGGATCTTAAGCGTGGTATCGACAAAGCAGTTATTGCTGCGGTTGAAGAGCTTAAAGCCCTATCTACTGATTGTGCTGACAGCAAGTCAATTGCTCAGGTTGGTACTATCTCTGCAAACTCTGATGCAGAAGTTGGCGACATCATTGCTCAAGCAATGGAAAAAGTAGGTAAGGAAGGCGTAATTACTGTTGAAGAAGGTCAAGCACTTCAAAACGAACTTGACGTTGTTGAAGGTATGCAGTTCGACCGCGGTTACCTATCTCCTTACTTCATTAACAACCAAGAGAACGGCACTGTTGAACTAGACAGCCCTTTCATCCTATTGGTTGATAAGAAAATTTCTAACATCCGTGAGTTGCTTCCTACCCTTGAAGGCGTAGCAAAAGCAGGTAAGCCACTGATGATTATTGCTGAAGATGTTGAAGGCGAAGCCTTAGCTACACTAGTAGTAAACAACATGCGCGGTATTGTTAAAGTTGCTGCTGTTAAAGCACCTGGCTTTGGTGACCGTCGTAAAGCAATGCTTCAAGACATCGCTATTCTTACTGGTGGTACGGTTATCTCTGAAGAGATTGGTCTAGACCTTGAAAAAGTAGAGCTAGAAGACCTTGGTACCGCTAAGCGCGTAGTTATCAACAAAGACAATACTACTATTGTTGATGGTAACGGCGACGAAGAAGCGATAGAAGGCCGTTGTGCTCAAATTAAAGGTCAAATTGAAGACTCTTCTTCAGACTACGACAAAGAAAAGCTTCAAGAGCGTTTAGCTAAGCTTTCTGGCGGTGTTGCAGTAATTAAAGTTGGTGCTGCTACCGAAGTAGAAATGAAAGAGAAGAAAGACCGCGTTGAAGATGCACTTCATGCAACTCGCGCCGCGGTTGAAGAAGGCGTAGTACCTGGTGGTGGTGTGGCGCTAGTTCGTGCAGCAGCTAAGCTTGCTAGCCTAACTGGCGAAAACGAAGACCAAACTGTAGGTATTAAGCTTGCACTACGTGCAATGGAAGCGCCTTTACGTCAAATCGCTAGCAACGCCGGTGCAGAAGCATCTGTTGTGGTTAACGAAGTGAAAAATGGCGACGGTAACTACGGTTACAATGCGGGCAACGACACGTACGGCGACATGCTAGAGATGGGTATTCTTGACCCAACTAAAGTAACGCGCTCTGCACTACAGTTCGCAGCATCAATCGCTTCACTTATGATTACAACTGAAGCCATGATTGCAGATATACCTCAAGACGAAGCAGCGCCTGCAATGCCTGATATGGGCGGCATGGGTGGAATGGGCGGCATGATGTAAACGTCATGACTTAGTCTCATTAAGTCCTATAAAGCCCGTAAACCTTTGGTTTACGGGCTTTTTTTATGCCTTCTTGTCTCATAAGGTCTACTGGTATCGCACACAATCCTGAAGATTTTAGGGGTATTATGAGGGGTATCGTCATATGTAATTGTCTGAAATTTAGGGTATTATCGTAGCTGATACCCTGCATCATACCCCTACTTGCACCCACATTGAGGTGAGATATGGCTTTAACAGCGTTGGAAGTTAAGAACTCTATCTGTCCTGAAGGCAAGAAACAGACAAAGAAAAGTGATGGTAATGGTTTGTTTTTATTGATAAAAAGCAATGGTTCCAAGCTTTGGCGTATGCGTTATCGGTTTAATAATAAGCATCAAGAGTTGGCTCTGGGGCAGTACCCTACGATACCCCTAGTTGAGGCGAGATCAATGGCTGCCCAAGCACGAGCCCAGCTGGTTCAGGGGATTAACCCTGCTGATGAAAGACGGGCTAAAAAGAGGGAATCTAAAGCTGATGGCCGCCAATTTGGCGAGCTTGCGTTGACTTGGTGGAAGCAGCAGAAGTCTAGCTGGTCGGAAGACCACACCAATAAGGTTAAGCGCTGGATAACGGTTGATATGGCTCCATTATCAAAGCTACAGATAGATATGATTGATCAAGGGCATATCACAGAGCTAATGCTGTCTATCGAGGCGGCGGGTAAGCGCCGTGTAGCCCCCACAATCCTTTCAGTGATCAATCGTATCTTTGGTTATGCCTTGGCACACAGATATACCCGTATCAATCCTGCTCAGGGCTTACCTATGAGTGATATTCTCAAGCCTATGCCAAAAGTTAAGCACAGAGCGGCTATCACAAAGCCTTTGGCCTTAGGGCAGCTTATTCGGGATATTGATACAACTGAATCTGGCAGCTTTTGTACTGTAGAAGCGTTAAGGCTTATTCCCCGGTTATTCTTGAGACCTGGGGAAATTAGATGCCTTAAATGGGAATACATCGATTTTGACAATATGCTGCTGACAATACCTGGTGAAGAAATGAAGCGTGGCCGAGAACACCTTGTACCGCTTGCCGAACAAGTAGTGACTCAGCTTAAAAATGTTTATGAAGTAACCAGCTATTCGCCGTATGTATTCCCCAGTCAGCGTAATAGTGATCAGCCTATAAGTAAGAATGTGATGACCAATCGTTTGCGGGATCTTGGTTATGGTGCTGATGTAATGTCCGCACACGGCTTCAGGAGCACGGCATCGACGATTTTACATGAGCAGGGGTGGCACCATGATGTGATTGAAACCCAGCTAGCCCACCTTACAGGTACAGCTACTTCAAGGGCTTATAATCGCTCAATGTACTTAGCAGAGCGTACCAAGATGATGCAGGCTTGGGCTGATCAGTTGGATGCTCTGCGTGATAGGGATGATGTTTTACCAACTACGAGAGGGGAACCCTAGCAACCACATTGTCGCGCTGCCGCGGTAAACCTTTCAGTGCGATAAATAAGTAAACCGTATATATAAAGTGGTGGCTGGATAAGATTGGGGAATGAATCGGCTCTAGCTGGGTCACCTATACACAGTAATCCGAGGGATAGGCTATGCTTGACAGATTGTACCAAAAATGGTACTATTCGTGGTGATGGGTAAAAGCAGGAAAAAAGTCCCTGCGGTGTTCTATCGCTCTGACTCCGGCAGCGAGCCGGTGCGGGAATGGCTGCTGGCCTGTGCTGTAGAGGATAGGAAGTCCATAGGTGCGGACATTAAAACCGTTGAATTTGGTTGGCCGGTGGGGATGCCCGTATGCCGTCCTATGAAAGATGGTTTGTATGAAGTGAGAACCAACCTGACCGATAAGCGTATCGCCAGGGTCTTGTTCTGCTTCCATGATGGCAACATGGTGTTACTCCACGGCTTCATCAAGAAGTCGCAGAAAACGCCCAAGCCTGATTTAGACTTGGCCAAGAAGCGTAAGAAAGAGGTGGAAAATGGCTAAACAACATCAGCATGTCGGCTCTTCACTGGATGATCTGCTGCAAGACACGGGTGAGCTGGCCGAGGTTAATACGGTGGCCATCAAGCGCGTTATTGCCTGGGAAATTGCCCAGAAGATGGAGGCCGAAGACATCTCTAAGACCAAGATGGCCAAAATCATGGACACCAGCCGTTCTGCCTTGGATCGGCTGCTCGATCCCGAAAACACCTCAGTCACTCTACATACGCTGGATAATGCAGCTCGTGCTGTCGGTAAAACCCTGCGCATTGAGTTGAGTTAGTTTTTCATATTTATGGTCTAAAAAAGCCACCCGAAGGTGGCTAACCGGCGTGAGCGCCGAGGTTAAAAGGTATCAGGCAGCCACGTTTTTTGTACGCTGTCGTCTTGCGCCGACTTTTCTCCAAACCAATTGGCTATATCTTCTACAACAATACTTTTCTTGGCGGCGGTGTGCTGATTCGTCCAATCTTCGTTACGGTAAGTGCTAAAAGTATTCAGCAGCAAACCTTTGTCTTGCCTATTCAGGAAGTTGTCTTTGCTGGGTCGCCAGTGTTTCGCAAAATCAATCTGTAAATGATCGACCAAAGCATCTTGGTCGTGATGTGTGCCTCGGTTATTGATGCTCAGCGTAGCGGCCACGCAATAGGTAATCAACCGTTTCTTTTCTGATGCCGATAATTCCATGAAAGTGATTAGGCGTTTTCCTTCATCGGCTTCATCCAGCCAAGCGAGAGGCAATTTTTTCTGGAAGTTATTTAAGGCAGCATCGGCAGGAGTTCCATTAAGATCGTCACGGCTGGATTCGCTCACTACTTCATTAAAGTGGGCATCAATCAGTTGATGGCATCGATGGTAGCGCCCGGATAATACTTGCACACAAAGTGAGTAGTGCAGAATGTCTAAGGCCACATTCGGATGTTTTAACAAACACGCCTTGGTGATTTGCTGGCGATGAGCCGCGAGGTCATTTAGTAGGGCTTGGGAGTAAGTGGCTGCGGTTTTGTCTGTTGTCTCTGTTGTGGTATCAACTGCTTGCGCTTGGCGCTGGTGCCGCTGCACATCTTTTTTCAAGGCCAGCCCACGGATGATGGTTAATTTGCCGTGGTAATCAAAGGTCACGATACACCCTGCATAGCTCATTTGTTCGTCACTAAATCGCAGGTAGTCTTGGTCGCGCACTTCAATAGCCTCATCTAGTGCCTTTTCAACGATTTCAAATTTCTGTTCTAGTGTTTCCGGCCAGCCCTCGGCAATGCACTGTTCTTCCAGTTGCTCAGCTTGTTTGGTGAGCTGCTTAATTTGGTTGGATAGCGATTGCGGCACATCCGTCAGTTGTGGCTTCAATTGCACAAATTCACTGGCAGCCGATGTACCTAAGAGCGATATATCTACCCATGACCACGCTTCCTGCTTTTTGAGTTTATTGGCTTGGCGCGTCAGCTTCTGTTCAGCGAGTTGGTGAACCATTGCGTGGTCATTGAGGTAGGTATGATTTTCAAACAAATCCGTAGAAACTGCGCCACCGGCTTTCAGGTAAGCGGCCTTGCCAACAAAGGCACCGATACTGCTCGCCGTTGATACGGATTCATCCAATAACCAACTGCGTACTGCATTGGGGTAAATGTGGCGTTGCGACAGGTCTTTATAACAGGCTAATTGCTTTTTGTGATCTGGATGGACGGTAAACGCCATCAGACATTCCAGCGACAGCTTGCCTTTACGGAAATAATCCAAAAGTTTGGGTGAAACTTTCGACAGTGCCAGCAGTTTGCGTACCGACTGAATGGCCACCCCAAATCGCGCGGCAATATCTTCTTCACTGTAACCCTGATCGGCCAATGCTTTATATGCCAAAAAACGGTCGGCAGGGTGCATTGCCTCCCGCTGCGTATTTTCCGCTAACGAAATTTCTATGTGTTCATCCGTATTACTTTTTACTAAGCACGGAATCAGAAAATCGCTATCCAGTTCTTCACCATCAATCAAATGCCCGACTGCTGCAAAGCGACGGCCACCGGCTATAACCTGAAATTGATCGTTACCCACGGGCTCTACGACAAGGTTTTGCAACACACCTTGGCTACGAATGCTGGCAATTAGCTGTTGATCGGCAGCTTTAGTGGTTGTTACTTGACGGACATTTTTAGGGGAAATAGAGAGCTGTTGAAAAGGAATATTAGTAATCATGATAACCTCGACATATTGAAATAATGTAAGTAGAAGACAGGCGCTCAGTCGTTAAAAATCATTTTGTTACCGAGTGATTTTGCTCAATCAGATTGTTCAGCCACTGCCGTAAAAAGCTATTGAGTTCCTTGCGTAGCTGGGGGATAAACTTCCCTGGTTCTGGAAAGACTTGCTGATAGATTGGCGGTATCGACATTTCGAAGGTAAAGGCTTCTACCATCCGCTGTGACGGGTAGATCAACACCACCATTTCAGGGTCTTTGCACAGATCACCGTTTTGCTCAAAGTAATGCGCCAACGACACGGCCACGCCTTCCTCGTTACCAGAAGCGCCATCTAGATGGGGTAAACGCTCCACCACCCAATCCATCAATTCCGGTACTTCACTCCGGCGACATTGCCCTGCTACAGCCCCGGCTTTAGTCACAACCCCCAGCTTAATCAGCCGGTCATAGTTGGTTTCATATATCGTCTTTCTCATGACATTTTCCTCCCTTGTAATTAACGAGCGCAGCGCCCGCCTGCGCTCCTGACCCGCTGGCGAAGCGCGGGGGTAGCAAGTGGCCAGTGGCTCACCGGAAGCCGCAGCTAAGTGAGTGAGCGAAGCGAGGGAATCTGAACGGGTGAGGAAGCGCGAAGCCTCGCACTTGCCAGGCGCGAGGGGCAGTGCCCCTTAGCAACATGAGCCTGATATGGTCGAAATCACACAGCCGACCGGAGGGCGGAAGCGTTAGGGAGTATGAGGGCGACAGTTCCGCGCAGCGGAATGAGCGATTAGCGAACCCGGTAACGACCGGCCAACGCCAAGATAAGGCACTTGAATTATCGCAGCATTCACGAATTGATTAGCTCTCAAGCCTGCATAGAAGATATTCAAAAGTCGATAAACAAATTTTCAGGATTGCGCCGAATAGCCAACGGGACAGCGTGTACATAGCCTCGAAACCTATGAGCCAGTTATCAAGGGAATTGATCGACTACTACTAATCCCAAGCCGCACCTTATCTCAACAGCCCGGCCACAACGAACTATTCAAAGCAACTATCAATGCTAAATCAACACTTGACGTGGAAAACTTGTCATTAACTTATGCAGTTGTCGATGTTGCCTAAGATAATATTGAAAAATGTGTCGATGAAAACGATGACGTATTTATAGTCGGAAAATCACTTGTCGGTGCAGATGGTTACTACACAGACATTGCCAAGCTGCAGAAAAAATTCAGTGAACAAAAGCATTCGAAATTGAATTATTGATAACCCCTCGTCACTACAGACTTCTGTAGTGACGAGGGGTGAGAAGCTACAGTATCTCTGGGCTAGATAAACTTTTCTGAGATTATGAAACAATTATGGGGGTATTTTTTTCGGGAATTCGGCAACACTTCGCCCTAACAACGTGTGGCTATTGCACACTCAATAGCGCCCCGGCTCGGCTAGAGCCAACCCCAGTGCCCATGCAGTTAATGGGCTTCATTTAACCCGATAGAGGAGGAAATTACCGGTATAAAACGTAGTACACCGGATGCGTTAAGACTAAACGATACTGTATCCCACTGGAGACTGGTATTGTTGGTAATAACCATTCCGGGCTTTGAGGGAGTGGTGTCCCATGACGTTCGGCAACCCTGGTTGCCTCTCCATTAGTTGCAGCTAATGGACAGTCATAAACACTGACCAAATGCGATTACACCATTTGTTTTTACAGTGATGCGAACCGTTCTGAACAGTGAGTTGTCCGTTCTAGCCTTGTTGCTCACCGCTCTGAACAGTTGCTTGTCCGTTACCAGAATATCAGTCATCGTTCAGAACGGTTGTCTGTCTGTTTTAACGGTCAGTTTGAACGACAGAGCGTCATTAAGAAAACGTATCAAGCCCGGCCTTAGCACTGACGGACTCTCAAGTAAAAAATCACTATTCCCAAACAATTTACGAATTAATTTACTTTTCCATCTGAAAGGTTGATTGCCGATTTGGTTACAAGACTCAGTCAATAATTCTCGCCAGCATTGGCAACAGCGAGGACATTGTCGTGAGGGATCTGAATTATCAGCTTAAGAACCTGTGCGAGCACAACAAAGACGGCAGTCATAATACCCAAGGCAACCGCCATCAACTGTTGCAGACGATGGCAAATCATTTGTTTGAGTTGGGGTATCGGCGCATGAATGCCAACTCCCTCAAACCCAAGCATGTCGATGCGCTCATAGCACGTTATCTCAATGAAGGTTTAGCTGAAGGCACGATTAAGAATCGCCTATCGGCATTACGCTGGTGGGCTGAGAAAGTCGGCAAGCTTAATATCATCGCCAAAGACAATGCCCACTATGGTGTCGAGTCCCGCGTGTTTGTCACCAATGTATCCAAGGCTTGTGATCTGGATCGAGAACTGCTTAATAAGATTACCTGTGATCATGTGCGCATGAGTCTGGAGCTACAAAAAGCTTTCGGACTGCGCCGTGAAGAAGCTATCAAATTTATCCCTGAATATGCCGACCAAGGTAATTATATTCGCTTGAAGCCAACCTGGTGCAAAGGTGGCCGCGAGCGAACCATTCCTATACGCAATGAAGAGCAACGCGAAGTGTTAAACCGTGCGCGGTTGCTGGCGGGTCGGGGCTCATTGATTCCCAGCCATTTGATGTACGTCGATCAGATGCGTATTTACGAAGCTGAAACCAATAAGGTGGGTTTGCACAAAATGCATGGTCTGCGTCATCGCTACGCTCAAGAAAGATATCAGGAACTCACTGGGTGGCTGGCTCCGGCCTGTGGTGGCCCGACAAGAGATGAATTATCTGAGGACAACAAGCTAGATGATGCGGTGGCTCGCGTAGCCATCACACAAGAATTAGGGCATGGCCGCGAACAAGTAACAGCGGTCTATTTAGGAAGGTAGCCCTGAAACGATAAGTGTGCTGATCGGGCTTCGCCCAGGCCGCACGGCCTTCCCACCCTCGCCGGGAGCAGGGGTTGCAGCGTGACTGCAACCCCGCTGGAAAGGCTGAGAATGATACGGGCATCAAGGACTACTCGGCTAACGCCTGCGTTCCTCCTTGACGCTGAATTCTCAACAGCGAAAACCCTGTGGCTATTGCAGTCTCAATAGTACCCGGCAGAGTTTCTGCCAACACCAGGGTATAGCTACCAACTTCGGTTGCTGGTTGTACCACCCCTACGGGAGAGATGATGTCCCGTAGGGTCATCTTTCTCTTCTTTACTCACTGTTAGGAGAAAGATGATGGAATACTTGGAAATGCGTGGAGAGGTCAAACTGAAAGACGATGCCGATTTGCCAGTGGTGAGCCAGGTTTTAAACAAGTTAGTTGAAACCGAGTTCGTCGATGGGGGCTACATCGATATTCGTCGTAAAGATCCGACTATCAGCATTCACGCTGAAGGTACGATCTCTGAAAGTTACAGCCTTCGAGCGCAGTTGAAAAAGCTGCAAAATCAGTTGTCAGAGACATCAATGATTGGAGTCACCAGTGAACGATGGGAAACCCTCGTAGTACTGAAACACTCTGAGCCGGTATCGGCACTCAGTCTTGAACCTTATGATCTTCTGGTTATTGGCCAGTAACCCCTCGAAAAAAGTCTGGCTTCGGCCAGGCTTTTTTCATTTTTATCTCCCGTTTTTTTCTTTCTTTTAGCTTTGAAAGGTTTTCACTGCAATTCCATTTATCACATTCGTAACCTAAGTCTCGTTCTACAGATTGATTGGAGTGGTTTATGCCAGTAGTCAACGTTATTCCAGCCTCAGTGCTCAGTCTTATATTTTTAGCGCCGCCATTGCAGGCCATGGATGCCACAGATGTTGCTTTGCATGGCAAGGTGAAAGAAAGCCGCTATGTTGCGCAGTGGATAGGGCCGACTGAATCGCAATTGGATGTGATGGAATCTGTTCTCAGATTGATTGTTCCTGAACAGGTGACGACCGTTGGTTCAGCAATTCAGTATCTGCTCAAGCCTTATGGTTACCAACTCGACGATAAAACTGACGATGAAGAATCGTTAGATTTTTATGTGCTACTAACCCGGCCACTTCCAGAACCGCATCGAACGTTTGATCCGATTTCACTTTATGATGCCCTTGAGGTATTGGGCGGTGATAGTTATGAGGTTGTTATTAATCCGGTGTTGCGTACGGTGCGCTATCGCCTAAAGCCCGGACTTCAAGATTATGTCAGCGAAGAAAATTTGAATGACGCAAGAGCTGCTTGGGTAGAAGGCGCACAGGCTACATCTGTAGGTAAGCTGATAGAACCCTTATCCAATAAGGTACTGGTGTATGGCCCGATCAAATCAGGCGATACTTTAAGTGATATTGTCCTTCAACTCGGCATGACTGATTTCACAATGGATCAGCAGTTGGTTCAGGCTTTTCGCGCAAACCCCAATGCCTTCGCCAACGAGAATATGAATCATCTAGTCATTGGTGCATATCTGAATATCCCTCTATCTAACGATAAGCCTTTATCACCTGTCGAGGCTAGCCGCTTGGTGGATGAGCATTACCGCCTTTGGTTGGAGCAGGTGCAGCCATGAAAGCTATCACTATGAGCTTAGTCTTAGTCGTCATATCCAGTGTAGCTAAAGCGGCTGAGCCAATGAGCATCCCTGACAAATCGGAAACCCAAGTTACTCATACCCCTGCCGAGCAAACGCCCGACACTAAAACACTGGCAGGATATTGGTCACTCGAAGTAAAAGAGTATCAGCGCTATAAAGAATTGATGCGGGGGCCATTGGGTGTTTGGAGCCCGACGATAGACCCTTTACTGGCGTTGGGCATGTTTCCAGAAACTCCTGCCCAGCAACAGCGCTATGCCGAGTTGTACGCCCGGCAGGAATTTGAACTGACCGAACGTACACTGCGTTTTCAGCAGGCCTATCGCGACGCTTTCCAGCGTTTGTATCCGAACGTGGATACTGTCGATCAGCGTCTGCTTGCTCCGTATCGATTACACGAACAGAAAAAGGAATCAACCAAAGCTGCGCGCTGGCTGGCGAAGAAACAGTTTCAAGACGGTGATCGCGTAATGGTGTTTGTGCCATCGCGTTGCGGTCAATGTTCTTCCATGATTCCCCGCTTAATGAGCCTGGTCTCAGGAACCCGAAATGCCGGTATCGACGTGTATGTTCGCAACGCATCCGACGATGACGCAGTTCGGGCCTGGGCTCAGGCTCACCAGATTCATGCAAAACAGCTTGGCGACAATGTGCTAACCCTGAATCGTGATGAAGGTCTCTGGCAGCGCCTGCAAAACCGGTCTTCAAACAACACCAGTGCTGACATTCCGATTTATCTGAAACGCAATGGTCAGTTCTTCCAGCTAAGGGCAGAGGATTTGGGGCTATGAGTAAATGCGCAATTCGAAAGTTAGTGGTGGGCGCGACCCTGATGCAATCCATTTCCGTGGCCGCTCTGGATGACTTACCTATAGCCTATGTAGTGGTTGCCAAAGCCGCCAATGTGCCCGCCGATATTTTGTATGCCGTTGCTTTGGCGGAAAGTGGGCGATCTTATAAAGGCGTGCTGTTGCCCTGGCCGTGGACACTGAATGTTGAAGGTCGGAGTATTTTTTGTGAGTCACAAAGCGAAGCGATTATCTTGGCGGCAGAAGCAATCAACCGTAAGCAATTGGTTGATATAGGGCTAACCCAAGTGAATTGGCGCTGGCATCAGCAGCGCTTTAGCCATGTCGATGATGCGCTCGTTCCCATGCTGAACCTGAAAGCAGGGGCGGCCATTTTGCGCGAACAATTTGAGGTCAGCGGTGATTGGTGGCAGGCCGTAGGTCGATACCACGATCCAGGACAGGATAGCGAGTCTTTGGATAGCGCGGAAAACTATCGCCAGCGCGTAAAGCGACTATGGCGAGGGGCATTTTGATGAAGCGGGTTATACTCATATTCTGCTTAAGCTATATGCCAATGGCTCAGGCCGGTAGTCCGTTAATTGTTATCTACGATTCGGGCAACACTTCGCCTATCGCACCGTACTTACCGAAACGGTCAGGGCCTCAGCCGAAGCCACCTAAACCCTCTTCGGCAAATAAAGCTTTTCAACTACCCATCGAAACCCCGTCAATGTCACCTGGGTTTGTCAAAGTAACCGCCAAGCCACTCAAATATCTGCAACAACCGCTATTTCTCGTCGGCACCGATACTCGATCAAGGGCTTGGTTGGAAGCAAAGCACAGCCAGCTCGTAAAACTCAATGCCGTAGGCTTATTGATACAGGCCGATACATTGAAAGATATTCAGGCGATGCAAGCCCTGGCCACAGGTTTGCGATTAATACCTGCATCCGCTGAGAGTTTTGCCAAGCCGTTGGCGTTGAAGCATTACCCGGTACTGATCTCGAAGGATGGCTGGGAGCAATGAGCGACCGCTATGAGGTGGAAGTCTTATTGCGACCACCTGTGGAACTGGCTTCTTCGCTGGTATCGCTGTGCTCTGCGGGTATCATACTCAAGGCTCCACAAACCTTAATGATGCCGCCCAGTGTGGCGACTGTCAGCGCTGGGTGCTTATGTGCTTTATGCATCTGGAGAGGACGACAGGCGTGGAAGGTGTTGACCTACCAGCGCCACTTACGCCGAAGTCCCCGTTATGAAATGGCTTCCTCGCAAATTCCCGTGAGCCGTTCGGTCCTGTTTTTAGGCCGCGGTTTTCGTTGGACGCAAACCCATACTGAACGCTTGTATGCCGCCCGTGATCGACGTGCCGAGCATTACCTGCAACCCAGTGCATTCAAGCAATGGGTACGGAAAAAAGAAATTGAGTGGGAACATACGCCGCTGTTAAAACAGTTGGTAAAGTTGACTGCCAGAGATTCCGCGTTAAATCCAGTGAGGCCACCGCCCGCCAGTGGCGGCGATGCTGTGATTCATGGTGTCGGTATTGGCGGGGAGAGTAATGCCAGTATGCCCTTGTCGGATCGTGTCGGGCATATGGTGGTCATTGCTCGAACTCGCCACGGCAAAACCCGATTGGCGGAACTGCTAATCACCCAAGACATCCATCGCCGAGATAACTGTGTGATTGTGTTAGACCCCAAGGGCGATGCGGATTTGCTCAAGCGTATTCATATCGAAGCGCAACGTGCCAAGCGTCCCTTGCTCATCTTCCATTTGGGCTACCCCGAACTTAGCGCTCGCTATAATGCCATCGGTTCATTCTCACGTATTACCGAAGTGGCAACACGGATTGCCAGTCAGTTACCGGGAGAAGGCGATGCCAGTGCCTTTAAAGAATTTGCCTGGCAGTTTGTGAATGTGATTGCCGTAGCCTTGGTTGCCTTGGGCGAACGGCCCGACTTCCTGAAGATTCGCCGTTATATCACTGATATTGACCCGCTACTGATTCGCTATGGCCATTACTGGTTAGATCAACACGGTAATGAACAATGGCAGGAGGAGTTGGCTGAATTTCGTAATGCTATCAACGTTAAATCACTACCAAGAGTCGAGCAAGGTAAAGATCCGGATGCTATTGCACTGGTACGTTATCTGAAAACACAGGTGGAGTTCGACCAGGTATTGGAAGGCCTGATTTCTGCCTTTCGCTATGATCGGGAGTATTTTCAGAAAATCACCGTGGCGGTAAAACCGTTCTTGGAAAAGCTGACTACCGGTAATATCGCAGCGATACTGGCCCCCGATTTATCCGATGAACAGGATCAGCGCCCTGTGCTGGAATGGGCGCACGCCATTCGTGATCAAGCGATTGTGTACGTTGGCCTAGATGCTCTAACCGATCCAGAAGTCGCAAGTGCAGTCGGAGAGTCGATGTTCAGTGACCTTACCAGTCTGGCGGGGCATATCTATAAACACGGTATCGGCGATAATCCAACACAACGAAACCAGAAACCGCCGAACATCGTGATTCATGGTGACGAGTTCTCCGATTTAATCGGCCCTCAGTTCAAGACGCTCATCAATAAATCCGGTGGTGCGGGGTATGAGCTGAATCTCTATACCCAAACATGGAGTGACCCCATCGCAGAGCTGGGCAGTGAAGCTAAGGCCGGACAGCTTGCTGGCAACATCGGTACGGTAATGATTATGGGGGTTAAGGAAATAGCCACCTGCGAGATGTTCACCAAGCAACTACCGGAGGTCAGTGTTAGCGAAATTATGGCGGTATCTGGTGTCACGGATAATAGTGAACGCGAGGGTGGAATAAGTTTCACTTCTAATAATCAGGATCGGGTAAGCATCAGTCGTGTACCTATGATTTCTCCTGCGGATATTGTGGCCCTACCCAAAGGTCAGGCTTTTGTACTACTAAAGGGTAGCGAGCTTTGGAAAATTCGCATCCCCATGCCCTCAAAAGTAGACGATGATGAACTACCCGATGACCTGGGTGAAATGCTTCGCTTGATGCGCCAGGGCTATACTTCAGTCACTGACTGGGGCAGTTTTAACGGGCGTTGAGGCGCATGGCTAACTCATCTGAATATCGACCACCACCGCGCAAAGAACCTAGCCTGATCGGTAAAACTATATCCAGCACAGTAGCGCTGATTGTCTGGTTAATTCTGAGTTTGCTGATTTCCGTTATCATTGAATGGATTGGCATGATCTGGTTTTGGCCAGAACAGGGTGCCGATCATGCGAAAGCGGTACTCACCAGTGACCAAGGCTATCTCAATACCCAGCTCTACCAGAACTCGCTCAATGCCAAGCGCGCAGTCGCAGAAAATGCGAAAAGCGCTGTAAAATGGATTGAGAAGCAAACAGCATTCAAAAGACATTCACCTCGCTTTAATCCGAAATCAAGTAGCACTGTGAGTACCGTTAGCGAATGGAGCAGCAAATACTACCGAAAAGCAAAGCCCTACCTTGAAGCTGCAAGCACCGTCGCGCAAACCTTTGTCGTCCGTCTAGCATTGATTGTGTTTTCGCTGCCGGTTTTTGTTCTGGCTGGTCTTATCGGAGCTGTTGATGGTCTGGTTGAGCGAGACCTAAGGCGCTGGGGTGGAGGAAGAGAAAGCAGTAACGTCTTTAACCTCGCTAAACGATCTGTAGTGCCAGCTTTTGTTGGGGCTTGCGTGATCTATATCAGCTTGCCATTGAGTATTAATCCTGCGCTCGTGCTTTTACCTTTTGCATTGCTGCTTGGGTTGGTGGTGCGGATTAGTTTTGAGCGGCTAAAAAAATACTTTTAGAGCTGAGAAACAGGAATCTCTGGTTTCATATAGAAACGCGTGTTGTTACTGCTACAGGATATCTAGTCTTAAAGGCATGCGTGAAGGTTTAAACTAAAAAACTAATCGGTGCGATCTACCCGTATCAATTTCTTTTGCTACTTTAAAAACGTCATCAATTAGTTAGAATTTCTCCAAGCTGTTTAAAAACTAGAGCACTGTTCAAAATGCTAGTGTGATCTTCGTTGTAGCCAACAACTTTAACGGCCTCTTCTTGAGACTTCATTGATAACTGGCTAAGTAACGTGACGACACCATCGGAATTTGATGTGTTCAGCAAGCGTACGCCATCACCTTTGTATCCGAATAAAAGATAGTAATTCGATTGACTGGGAAGCTTTGTCTGGTGTAACGAAGAAAGATAAGGGCTTCCAGGAGCCATATCAAACCATGATGGGACGGCGACAGGCGCATTTTTCGCGCCCTCTGCTGCAGCATGACCTAGCCATGGAGTGGAAATAGTAACGAAGTTGTCTAAAACTACGCCTCGATCATTATTTTTGGAGAAATGATTGATAAACCCTCGTGCGACCAATCCTCCCATACTGTGGGCAACTATCGAAAAATTTTCAAAGCCGTAAATTGCTCTTAGCTCATTAAAAGATTGATTGAGATGTTTGCTAATTAGATCCAGCCTCATCCCTGAAGGGTATTGCACAATCCAGGGCTGAAATTTATCTCGATCTAGATGGTCGATGATATTCAGCCAATTATGGCCTGATCCACTAATACCATGTATAAAGATTACTGGTGTTTTTTGCTTCGTATAGGGCTCAAGGAAAAATATTCCGCTATTTCCCTGTTCTTGAAATTTTACAGGGTCCCACATGCCTAGCAATCCTATCTCTTCTTTAAAATAATTTGTTTCTACGATCTTGCCTAAATTTTTATTTTCTAGTTTAACTGATTGGTTAGTTTTCTCCGGAATAAAAAGTTCTGGAATGGTTGCTTTAACCACATCGGGCGCTTGAAGATGAATGTCAAACTGAGTAAGAGTTGTTCCAGGGAGTGCGTCTATGGGAGATGGCGATCCATACCAAGCTGCACGCTCATTTCCTTGTAAGGCGAAATCTCTATTTATGTCTTCAAAGGCGAATAAGTAATATTTGCCAGAAGATACCGTTAGTAAAAAAGGACTTTCACCATAAACAACAGCATAAGCTTCAGGAGAGCCAGACTGATCGTCTACTCTGTTGAGAGTAACAACAATGGGGTGGCTTGACGGAGCATCTGAGACAACTCTGCCTTTGATTGAAGAGGAAGCGTTTAGTCTTTTAACATCCTCATTTAGACCGATAAACATGCAGCCGGACATGGTCAAAACTACAAAGGCTACTAGTGCTGAAATTTTTGCCACGACTATTCCTATCTTTGAAAAAGTTCAAACGAATAAACTAGACGGAGCCTGTGATACAGGTCTAGTACCTTCGATGCTGCTACGTGTATTTAATAAGTAAGCTATTTATCTAAAATAAAATCTAGATTTCTACAATTGCCAAGCAAAAGTAATAGTTCCGTATTGAGTTAAGTTCTCTAGTGTTTCTTCAGTACCGCCACTTTGTATGAGATTAGAATCGGTTACAGCAAATGTTACGGACGCGCTTTGCCATGAAAACGCCAGCCCCATGGTTGCAGCGATGTATTCGTGATCATAATCGACAGAACGACTGTCCTCGAAGGTGTTTCCATCGGTAAATATCTGATTAAAAATGTATCCTGCTTGAAGGCCGCCGTATATATACCAGCCGCCATTAACGGCACTTGGGTTCGATGTTCGTGAGCTATTGAAAAGAGTAGTTGCGTATGACTCTATAAGATTACGTCCGTAACGAAAGGTTACTCCTGTGCTCATAGAGCTTTGAATTGTGCCGAGGGCAAAATCAGCATTGCTCAAAAAATCAAATCGTTTGGATTCTGATTCCCATACTCTCCATGTCCTTCCACGAGTGAACTGAAATACTAACTCATTTTCTAATTGAGTATCCCAACCTTGAGGCTTGTCAGCATCTACTATCTCATGGACAAATTTCTGTGCCTCTTCGCCAAGCGCTGCTGGGCCCACAATACCTATAGTTGTGCTTACCCGATCAGCATATTTTTCAGTGACAGCCAAGTAGCTATTAGTTAATGCAAGTACGGCTGAATATGGAAGTTCATTATCGTCAGGGTTTGCAATAGTTATATCACTCGGTGTGCTCATGGTTTGCCCAATCATATAGGCGTTCACTGCACCCAGTTTGTCACCTTTAGGCATGCTCCACATGAGCGGAGCCACCCAGAAATCACTATTAGGCATATCTTTAGTGGAACGGCTACCTACATCAAAAAAAGATAGATACAGGCCGTTGGTATAACCGTTGTCGTTACCAATGAATAAGTCATTGTCTAAAGTTACAGAAACCCAATCTATTTCTGCGTATACTGGTTTGCTTGCCAGTAAGAATAGAAATAGCACTAAAATATTATTGATATTCCATATGCTTAATATCTTGTGGCATGTCGAGATAAAGGCGTTCACTTTCATCATAAAATCTACCATTATGTCTAAACGAGCTACTTTTGATGTGCTTTGTCTATTTCCTTCCGAATGCCTTCAACCCATTGATCAAAAGTCGATTCGATATCTGCCCATGTAGACCATGGTGTTGCATTTACGAATCGACTACCTTGAGTATTTGCAACTGCAACTATATCAAGGCGATCACTCATGGCTTCTCTAAAATGCGCTTCAACAGTGACCTCACCCACGCTGATTGAAAATGGCACCATGGCATTGGTCACATTGGCGGCAGCATTGGGTGCTTTCAAGCCTGAAATATGCAGAGATATCCGAAGAGTATTTGGCTCCGAGCGAGTGCCGACTTCATAGCCGCCTTCACGAAGTGATTGAATCAAGCTATCCCGAAAATACGCCTGCATTTTTGCGAGTGTAGCCGTGTCTAATTCTTCCATATTTGGGTCATCATAGTTCACTCTTACAGGGTCGACGATAAACCGATTATATGCTTCGAATTTAGAAGTGCTTGGTCTGACGTACACTAATGTTGGCGAGTAACTTTCATCGAGCTCTAAGCCTGTCAAATCGGCGGCATAGGAATGATCTTTCACAACACGGCTAGTAGGTGCACATGCAGATATAAAAATCAAACAGAATATTGCTGGTAATATGGTGGCGCGATAATTCAAAAACATAGTTTTCTCCAGTAGTTAATTAATTCTTTCGGCTCGCTAAGTGTTTGTTCTCAGAATTCTCTTTGCAACATTTCAGCGTTGTGAAATTACTTCACACTCACGCTAAGTCTCCCTTTATCCAGTATGTCAATAAAAACCTTTGCGTTTGAAGTGATTGGTATTGAATGAGATTTTACTTTCTCAGTGTAGTTGGCTTGATTTTGTTTCCAAGAAAGATAAGTTTCATGATCCTCCAGTGGTATTTTTTGAAAACCTAAGGAGCACATTGACTTCGCCAAAATCACACTGCATGCAATATGTGTCTTTGCATCAATATCATTCAGTTCTACATCGGTAATCGTTTCGCTAGTTGCGTTGCGAATAATGAGTTCATCTATATGCAGCACCTTGCTTGCCTGATGATTCGAGGTGCCACTACAGGCTACCAGTAAAAACACCATGCTTCCCTGTACTACATTTTTTATTCTCATAAAAAATCCATTTTACGTTTCAAGCATTTATCGGCCGCGTTTCTTCTTTAAAGAAAAGACTATAGAGAACAGGCACAAAACCCAAAGTCAATACTGACCCAACAGCTAGTCCGCCCATTATAACCACAGCCATGGGAAACCACATAGCGCCACCAAATACAGCCATCGGGATCAAGCCGAGAATAGTGGTTAGTGTCGTCATAAGGATGGGGCGCATGCGAGCAAGACAAGCTTGGATAATAGCATCTTGAATATTTTTCCCTTCGTTACGCTCAATATCGATACGATCAATAAGTACAATGCCGTTGTTGACGATAATGCCGAACAAACTAAATACACCTAATAAAGCAGTAAAACTAAAAAATGCGCCGCTAACCATTAGTCCGAGAACAGCCCCAACAACCACTAGCGGAATAGTCAATAGAATAATGGCGGGCCTTCGGAATGAGTTAAACTGCAGCACAAGTAGAACGGCAATACCTACAAGCGCAAAAGGAAGGTTTTCCGCTAGAGCACCATTACCTTTGGCAGAGCTCTCTACTTCTCCCCCAATTTCGATACGGTAGCCTTCAGGCAATTCCAAATTTTCAATGAATGGCCAAACTTCATTGTGGAAATCTGTCGCCTGCTTGGTTCGATGTTTCCCTGATACCGTATAAGTGCGTTCTTGATCTAAGCGTTTAAATTTTCCTGGGGCAATATAACCTTCAAAGTCAGCCACTTGAATCAGTGGTATAGCCTCACCATTATCTGAGGCAATCGGTAATAATCGAAGCTGACTCCAGTCATCGCGTGTTTCATCACCACGTACAATGATTGGAATAATTTTGTCACCATCACGATAATCACTAACGGTTAGGCCATCAAAATATGTATTGAGGGATTCTGCAATGCCCTTATTAGTTATCCCTGCGCGCCGCGCTCGATCCTGATCGATATCAACGCGTGTTCTAATAACAGGCTCACCCCAGTCATTGGTTACACCAATGCTGCCGTTGACCTCACGCATTCTATCTTCAATTCGCCGACCTATCTGATAAAGCGTGCGAACATCTGGGCCGATAATACGATATTCGACAAGTCCGATTTCGCCTGCACCCAGAGACATGCGTTTTGATCGGCCACTGGCCTCGGGCAAGTTTTCAAGTATGTAGCTGTCTACTTTGTCTATAACATCAACGACATCCTTTACACTCTGCGTGTTTACTATTAAGAAAGCGACGTTATCAGCAGGGTCAGGGGGAGATAATGATAAGAAGAAGCGTGGCCCCCCGTAACCTACATAGGCAATAGAGCTTTCAATTTTGGGGTTTTCATCTTTGTCTGACAGCCAGTCTGCTAAGCGGCGTGTAACGCGCTCAGTCTCATTCAAGTGAGTACCAGCGGGAAAGTCGAGATAGACCAGAAATTGATTGCGTTCAGAGTATGGCATCATTTGCTTAGGAATAATGCCTAGCCCTAACAGCGATAAAAATAATAGAGCCACCATTAAGAGAACAAAAATGACCCGAAAGCCAAGTAGTTTGTTTAGAATGGCTCGGTAAATGTCATAGACTTTTCCATTATAGACATTGTTTTCCTTGTTCTCCTGTAAGTCATTGGCGGCGTTCTTATCCTTTAAAAACCAATAACACAGCGTAGGAGTCGCATACATGGCCAGAAACCATGAGGACAACAACGTAATAATAATGACTTGTGACAACGAGCGTAGATATTCGCCGCTAACATCGTTTGCCATCATCAATGGCATGAAGGCCAATATGGTAGTTAGAGAAGATGTGAATAGGGGCACTCCTAGGCCTTTTGCTGCTAACATGGCCGCTTGTTTCTTGTCTACACCATCATCCATCCGCTTGCGCATGTCTTCGGCGATAACAATACCATTATCAACCAGCAAGCCCAACGCAATGATAATTGCGGCGATAGACATCCTTTGAAGATCAATACCCCATAAGTTCATGATCACAAAGGACATCAAAATAGTGAGCGGCACAATGGCACTAACAATCAACCCTGTACGCAACCCTAAAAACAAAACTACGACGACGAGCACCACGCCAACGGTTTGATACAGGTTGCTTACCGCCGAATCAACAGATTTCGTGACTAGAGTTGGCTGGTAGGTGACATAATCTAGATCAAGCCCTAATGGTAATTCGCGCTTTAGAGCATTGACCTTGTCTGTTACCTCTACTCCAAAGTCTTCAATGTTGTAGCGAGGCACCATAGACACAGCAAGTATGACAGCGGGTTTATTATTAAAGTACGCGGCGTACTGAGATGGATCGACGTAGTCGCGGTAAATTCTTGCAATATCCTGAAGATAAACCACATCATTGCTATCGGGTACAGTCACTTGAATATTTTTAATTTCTTCGAGCGATAGTAAATTTCCAGAAGGTTCTATAGCGATCACTCGATTATCGGCATTAACGCTGCCGCCGGGTAAAACAATGTTTTGTGCAGCGAGTTGCTGCATCAAGCTGGCAAAAGGGACACCATATTGAGTGATACGATCCGCATTTATCTCTATATAAATACGCTCTGCTTGCACCCCCAGCACGTCTACTTTGCTAACACTTTCCATTGCGCTGATTTGATCTTGTAGATAATTGCTAACGTCGTGCATTTCACGCATGTTGAAAGCGTCACCAGTTAGGGCGAGGGTGATGACAGACACTCTTCCAAAATCATCGTTGACAATGGGGCCTTGAGTCCCCTCTGGTAAATTACCTCGAACATCCTGCATTTTGTTCCTGAGGTTCTGCCAAATGGGATCAAGGTCGAAATAGCTATCGTAAATTTTGGGTTGAATGATGACCTTGCCCGTAGTGACTGTGGTAGTGATCTTTTCTATTTCAGGAATTTCTTTGATCTTTTTTTCGAGAGGCTTGGCAATCAAATTTTCCAACTGGTCGGTTGGCATGCCTGGAAAATAGGCAGTTACCTGTGCATTACGAATCGTAATTTCAGGGTCTTCCTGAGAGGGCATTGTAAAGAATGTCTGAATACCCATCAGTGTTATAACGATGAGAGCCAATATGGTGGCTCGGGAATTGTTGACGGCGAATTGTGTAATTTTATCCATGACCTACCCCTTACTGAATAACAGCGGGTAGGTTATAGGTTGGCTCCCAGGCCTTAACCTTTTGCCCTTCATTAATAAATGGTACACCTGCTGTAATTAAGACATCACCGGGACTTAAGCCATCAATGACTTCGAGTTTATTGCCTCGTATATCACGGAAAGTCAGTTTGCGTCTTTGAGCAACTCCATCCTTTAAGACGAACACAGGCACTTCTTTTTCTAACGATGATTCATTTTCCACGGGAATTCTGACATCGAGTGCAGTAATGGGGATGAGGTAGACACTAGCGTCCGCCGCCTCCCCGTAGTTAAAGGTGACTTGCGCTGTCATGCCCGGACGAATGTCCTCCGTGGTTTGGGCCAATTCCACACTCACGGGAAACGCATTACCCTTTTGGGCTTTAGAACCGATCTTTGATACGGCACCGTAGACCGTGACACCTTTTAGAGTGGGGAACTGTACGCTTGTTGAGTCGCCATAACTAATCTCACGAATCAGCGTTTCAGGCATGAGCACTTCTACTTTCATCGCCCCTTGGCTTTGTAATTCGAAGACGGTTGAACCGGCAGCCACCTCTGTAAACGGCTCGATTGAGCGTGTAACAATTGAGCCATCAAACGGGGCTAAAAGCTCGGTGTTCTCTAAATCTTGTTGTGCGTTTTCAAGGTCAGTGACTGCCACATCGACATTACTGTTCGCTGCCGTAAAAGCCGCCTGAGCTTGATCTACAGACGCTTGGGCAACAAATTCTTTAGCCCTTAGGTTTTGCTGACGTTTAAGGGCATCAGATTTTTCTTTGAATTCAGCTCGTGCACTGGCCAGCTTAGCTTTAGCGGATTGCACGGCCAGCTCGTACTCTTTCTTTTCCAGAGTGGCTAATAACTGCCCCTTAATAATCTTCTCCCCACTAGAAACATCGACGCTGGCAACTCGGCCTCCCACACGGAAGCTCAATTCACTTTCATCAGTGCTCTCCACAGTGCCTGCTAACTGGCGGCTATTAGCTTTAGTGTTTTCAGTAATGGTCAATGTCTTGACAGAACGGACTGTATCTTCAACCATTAGCGGTTTATCATTGCAAGCTGAAACTAATAGCGTAAGCGCTGTGAATAGTATAATCCTGGGCATGTTTTTCCTCACAAATAACCTTATATAAATTATGTCATTAGCTAAAAAGCGTAACGTTGCTGTAACAAAGATGCTTAAAAGATCAATGAATGGCTTTCTTTTTGCCGGTGTAACTATTGTACCCATTTGCTTTATTATCGGTTGTTCAACAAATGGTTCACATCAACCAGCCACCACTGACATTAATATTCCTAAAGATTTTAAGAGTAGTGCCGCTCCTAGACAAGCTATTCAGTCAGATTGGCTAAAAACCTTCAATGATCCTTACCTCGATAAGCTGATATCAGAAGTCCTTACGAATAATTTTGATTTGCAGATTGCAGCCGCCAAGGTTGACTCAGCCGCTGCAGCGGCTAGACAAGCGGGAGCCTCGCTCACTCCAGCAGTTAATTTAGGCCTTCAAACCACGGATCGAGGTAGGGTCGAAGGAAGCTTGAGTGATAGCGAATCAAATGTTGGGGCTTCCCTGGATATATCCTGGGAGCTGGATGTTTGGGGCAGGATTAGAGCAGGACGCGATGCGGCCACCGAAGAGCTGCAAGCCTCTACACTTGATTACGAGTACGCCAAGCTTTCTTTGGCTGCTCAAACAGCTAAAGCCTATTTTCTCGCTGTAGAAACTGGACGGCAGGTCAGCTTGGCAGAGGACACTGTCGCGAATTTTGATAAAACAGTCGAAATCGCCTCAGCATTTTTCGATGAGGGGATGGTGGGCATTCAGGATGTGCATCTGGCTAAATCACAGAAAGCCAGTGCCGAGGCTTCCCTTGAGAATTTACGGGTGGCCTATTCGGATACTTTAAGAAGCTTAGAGGCCCTATTGGGACGTTACCCCTCAGCAGAAGTCGAAATCGCCGATGCCTTGCCAGCGCTGCCTGTGCCTGTGCCAGCAGGTGTGCCCTCAGAAGTGCTCGAACGCCGCCCAGATATAGTCGCCGCAGAAAGACGTGTTGCAGCGGCTTTCAAGAAAACTCAACAAGCTAAAGCGGCAAAACTTCCAAAATTAGCTTTAACCAGCAGTGTGGGCGGCACTGGGGGGAGCCTATCAGATGCTGTTAACCCTAATAATATGATTTGGAATGTTGTAACCAACCTGATGTTTCCCATTTTTGACGGTGGCAGTCTCGATGCACAGTTAGAAGCGGCAACGGCTAATCAAAAGCAGGCTTTAGCAAATTATCAAAAGACTGCCCTCAGTGCCTTTGTAGATATTGAATCGGCGCTCAGTAATGAAACAAGTTTGCGCAAACAAATTATTAATCTACGTTCTGCTTATGAAGAAGCAGAGCGGGCAGAGAAAATTGGCTGGGAGACTTACCAAAGTGGCGAGGGTAACTTGCTTGATGTTCAGCAATTGCAACGTTCGACGATTTCAGCGCTGAGTACACTGTTGAATACAGAACATGAACTTTTTGTACAACGAATCAATTTATATCTTGGTTTGGGCGGTGAAATATAAATCACTTTGGAATAATTAATGAAATCTATCAAATTAGCTTTTATAGGCTCAGTTGTTTCGATTCTGTCGGCTTGTGGTTCCGTCGATCAATGGGCGGAGAGCATTACTGCTGCCATTAAAGAAGCGCATCAATAGCATTCACTGACAGAGATAGAGTAGATGGATTTAACGATCACGTTTATTAAACTCTTTGCATGGTCGCTTTACCTTGTCGGGCCAATACTCCTGCTATTAGCTTTGTTAATTATTATTCTTGGTCAAATTGTCACCAAAATAGAAAAATGGGAAGCATTTAACGGACTTTATTGGTCGTTTATCACTGCTACAACTGTCGGATATGGAGATATACGACCGCTTAAAAAAATTTCCAAAATTCTAGCGATTTTTATCGCTTTTTTAGGTATTTTGTTTACAGGTACTATTTTAGCTGTAGCTTTAAAAACTGTTTCTATATCTTTGGAAAAGCATATTGATCCAGTAGTCATAGAGCGTATTAATGCTGACTTAGAATAAATTTCCGATTGTCTGCATCAAAGACATTGCAACAAAGCGAGAAGCAATGCCTAATTTTAGGTTGTTTTATGAATCAATTTTATGCCGATAACTTTTTAACCTTTACCATCGCAATCTTGGTCTTCTTTATTGGCGTACATACAAATAGGCGTATCCAGTTTTTACGAAAATACAATATTCCTGAGCCTGTAACGGGCGGCTTAATCGCGGCACTCGTCTCGTATTTTATCTATATCACTTTTCACACCGAAATCACCTATCAGCTTGATACAAGAGATACATTATTAGTTTATTTTTTTACTGGTATTGGACTGAACGCAAAACTGTCAGACCTTATTAAAGGCGGCAAACCTCTGCTAATAATGCTTGCCCTCACACTCAGTTATATCGTTATTCAAAATGTAGTGGGAATAACAGGAGCAACTCTGGTTGGTGCGCCACCTGCGGTGGGTGTTTTAGCTGGTTCAACCTCACTTATTGGAGGTCATGGCACCACTATAGCATGGGCTCCTGAAGTGGCGGCCATGGGTATTTCTAATGCACTTGAAATTGGAGTCGCTTGCGCCACTATCGGGCTTATTCTCGCCAGTTTAATTGGTGGTCCTATTGCTCACACATTAATAAATCGTTTTAAGTTAAACGCTGACAAAGATGATACCCCTGTAATGGGTATTCCTTTTGATGAAGAAGAAAGAGGTAACATCGATCATCTTAATTTGATGAGTGTTTTTTTAACACTGCATATCACAATTATAATTGGTTGGTTTTTGAATCATGCAGTTACTGATCTTGGCTTAAAGCTGCCCTTGTTTGTTACTTGTTTGCTAACTGGCATTGTTTTATCCAACACAATTCCTTCGATATTTCCAAATATACGCTGGCCAGCTAAAACAAAGGCGCTGGCTGTTATTTCAGATTTTTCGTTAAGCGTGTTCTTAACTATGTCACTAATGAGTATGCAGCTTTGGACTGTCGCTAGCTTGGCCGGGCCACTGATGCTTATTTTACTTATGCAAACTTTAGCGGCAGTTCTGTTTATACTTTTTATTCTATTTCCATTAATGGGGAAAAACTATCAAGCAGCCGTGCTAAGTTCAGGGTTTGGCGGTTTTGCCCTTGGGGCGACACCCACCGCTATTGCAAATATGACGGCTGTAACTAAGTCTCATGGGCCAGCACCTCTGGCATTTATTATTTTGCCTCTTGTGGCAGCTTTTTTTGTTGATGTTACCAACTCTTTTGTTATTCGGTTTGCGCTGAGTTTTTAGTTGCGAACATCTACATCAAGATTGCTGCTAATGGAGCTTGTTAAAAAACAGCTTATTAACGGTATGCGGCTGGCTTGTCGTACCAGAACTCACCGTTTTTTCCTATTGACCTGCCCAGTTCCAGTAACTCATTCATGTACACAGTGTCAAAGTCGACGGCACCATTGGCCACAAAGCGCGCTGGAATTTCGATAGTATTAAATTCGTAGTCGTCACGCTGAGATAAATAATATACCCTCTCGATGTCTGCATTACCTTTCCCTTGAAGCAAACCTTTGATGGTTCGTTCCGCAATTGAAAGAACCCCTACTTGGGAAGGCTCATACGTCAGGCGGCTATTCCCGTTTTGGATTAAATAGAACTTCCTGTCAAATGTTAGCCCACGAATTTTGTCGGCATACTTGAGACTAATCTGAACGGGATAAGCAAACACATTGCGAGTCACGCCACCATCTACGTGTAGCTCCGTATAGGTCTCGCCGTTCAATTTCCTCTCTATTGGCACGGGTGGAAACATAACGGGTATTGAAGCTGAAGCCAACATAATGCTCCGAATTAGCTCAACTGAGTCATCCGTAGATTGTTGTGCAATTTCACCAATGTCCCAGACCATGGGGCGCATAGCGTCTAAATGCGTTGTAATAATATAAAGCCCGCGACCCTCCTGCCTGTGGATTTCCGCAATTTTCGTCACAAGAGAGGGAGTAACGTAGTGTTCGATTTGTTCTTGTAGAGATTTAGTGTCTGCAAGTGCAGAACCGGATAAAAGACCCGTCAATATTTTTGGTTGATACACGTCATCACGCTTGATTGACGAGTATATGCTAAGCAATTCATCGTCGTAGTCGGTTCCCAAATAGGCGAACGGGGCGATAAGAGCGCCTGTACTAACGCCAGAAACAGTATCAAACGTTGGCCGCAGTCCGGATTCTGTCCATCCCGCAAGCAGGCCAGCGCCAAATGCACCGTTCGCGCCTCCGCCAGAGATCGCCAGCATATTCTGGGATACAGCTTTTTCTTTGTAGTATGGATGAACCTTTTTAAGAATTTCAGCCTCTTTGCGTAGACCTTCTTCAAACCCTGTTGGTAGGGTGTCGCCCCACCAGCGGATATTCTCTCCAACTTGAGAAGAGTCGATAGAGGAGT
Organism: Alteromonas naphthalenivorans; assembly: GCF_000213655.1. Lineage (NCBI taxonomy): Bacteria > Pseudomonadati > Pseudomonadota > Gammaproteobacteria > Alteromonadales > Alteromonadaceae > Alteromonas > Alteromonas naphthalenivorans. The sequence goes on along the minus strand of NC_015554.1, from coordinate 4,687,691 downwards.
ATTGCTCTTTCGATAAAGGCTGATGGTGTACGGTTTGGGCGCAGGCAGATAACAGAAACACCAAAGCTATAGAAATCACATGGCGGGAATTAAAGGTAGACATTCCAGCTCCAAATACGGTATTTGTGGTTTTGTAAACAAATCATATTCATATGTCATTTATGGTCTTCATGGCGGATTTCAGAGTCGGTGCCCTAAAACCAGTTATGGTTAATCTGGAATCATAACCGATATTTAGCTCCAACTTCGTCTGCTCATTCTGTTCGATAATCATCGAGGATGATCATTGTGCCGCATTACTATAGCCTTTATAAATGAATCTAAGTTTCTTCGCTGAGTTCAATATTAATAAGTAATATTGAAACTAGTCGCCAGCGCGATGGTTAGACCTTATATCTATTTCGCGTGCTTAACTTTTAGGGAGCGGCGTTTAGACAATAGCATTTGCTTATTCTCGTTCAGTATTGAAGAAACATTATTGGGATCGATACCCCATAATTCCGAAAGCTCAGGTACACACATACGATTTACGTCCCAGGGGTATAGCGATTGCTTATTGATTGAAGTGAATGGGCCGTCTGTCTCTAACAAGATTCGATCTTGTGGAATTTGAGATACCAGGCTCTTTCCTTTCTTCCCCTTCAGCATCAACGGGCCAACACTAAACCAGCAGCCAATTTCAACTGCTCGGCTAAGCTCTTTAGCAGTGCCAGAAAACCAGTGTAGGATGAAGGTGTTGTTGTATCTGAAGGGCTCTAGGCAATTCATGACTTCAGTAGCGGCCTGACGACTGTGTATCGATAAAATCCTTCCCCCATGAGTATCTGACAGTTTCAGTGCGTGGGTGAACACTTGTATTTGGTTTTCCCAAGAACTTCTATATCTCGATGAACCGTCGAGGCCAACTTCACCAACAAAGTCCGTTGAATGTATCCATTTGTCAAACAATGATAATTCACCGAATCTTTGATGGACTAGCTCCGGGTGTAGGCCAAGCCCCGTTTCGATGTTCGGACAATCCTTGACTAGATTTGCAGTTTTTTCGTAAGCAGACGGAGTGGTCGTAACAGATAATACAAAAGTACCTTCTCGCTTCGTGGTAGCCACTACCTCAATGGGATCTGGATACAGATCTAAATGGCAATGAAAATCCACTAAGCTACACCTTGGGCTTTAAGAAAATCATCAAGCTCCTTTAAACCACGCTGGGCTATATCATAGTAGGGTTGAATGTTTGAAATTGGCGCAGAGGAAAGCCCAGCACCCATCCAGCGACGAATACCTAAATCTTTTTCTTGTATGATCGCCATTGCGACTGCACGAACATCGTCAAAGCCAGAATTCTCCGAGTCCTTTTTACCCAGATTTTTGTAGACATAAGTGGTTCTATCCACCTCTCCCCACTTATGAAATGCTGATCTTCTAACTAAACAGGGAACACATCGACCACAATGGGTTTTCTTAAAAAGCAAGAATCTACCGCAGCTCGTTGACTGGTGAGCCAACTCCTTAATGAGAGATTGATTTTTGCACTCTGACAGCATTTCTCCCTTTGTTTTCAATGCGTAGGGAGTATCGATTTTTAGTCCGATATCTGCAGAATCAAAAATTTCCTGAATACCGGAAAGATAAGTTGGATGTGTTGTTCTTGTACTTAAACTGCCCACTCTCATGGGGGTTAGAGGTGTATTCAGCGAAATAAAACCATTTTCTGAGACTACTAATTCAGTATTGGAACCATTTCGATTTTTTAAGGATGATGTTGCGAGGGCGGCGTAGGCTAGGAAAGCTATAGACCGTGAACGCTGAGACGCAGGAGTTTCGCCATTTGGTACTTTGGCTTTATGACTCATTACGAGAGACTCGATGTCACTATGAATCTTTTGTGGAAATAGCTTTTGTTTGGCTTGATCACCTTGGACAACTTGGCTGATAGTGACGGGCTTTCGTCCATCTTTAATAAGATTAATTGCTCCAATAAGACTATCCATGCCTCCAGAGAAAAGTGTCAAGCAATCGGCATCGAATTTTTTCTCTGGTTTTGGTGGTTTTGGATAAAAACCTCCTTCAGAAAAACTGATATGCCAACGGTCTGTAGTCAGAAAATTTAGAGTTTTCTGAATGGTCTCTGCTTGTGATCGCCAGAAATCTGGATCAATTACTGCAATTGTAAGATCGAACTCTCTAGTCCAACCGTCGGGACTTTGTTTTCTGTGTCCAGCAGTATCAGCGCATACCACTGAAAGTGCGATTGATAAAAAGTCCCATGACCTTGAAGAGGGGTTAATTTTTCTTTTCCTAACTACTTCTGCAATTCCGTGACCTGCATACGCGAATTTCTTGTTGTCTGGAATGGAGTAAAGCTGAACGTCAAGATTCGATTTATGATCATCGAAATAAAATCCCTTTGGCCCACATACTATTTTCATCGCGTATAGTCCTCAAATACTTCGTATGTGTCTTCTAATACACTGCGGGCTAGCTGAGTAACCTGGTTCTGTGACAGCGAGGCTAGGTTGTTCCCTATTTTTTTAAATGAGGACTTCACCGTCTCGCGTACATACTCTTTTATCTGCTTTAACCGGCTTACTGCTGCTGCTGGATTGGGCGACTTGTCTTGTATGTGCTTCCCGACGTCTAAGGCAATTCTTTGATAAATATCGGTGGCAAGAAAAGTCTCTATGACCAAATACTTGTCGTTATCATTCAGCTCTAATAAATCAGCAACCGGGTTCTTATCTAATAGCTCGCTCAATGCGTCCTTGATAGATTCCCGTGAAGCTTCGGAATCCTGTGTTCCATCAATAGGTCTGACAGCTTCAATGATTGCATTTACAACATCATCGGAGTTTTTCGATTGAAAAGACAGCGCATTAAAGTGGTCAGATTGGGTGGTTGTTCGTGTGTCGGAAGATAATATTCCTGCTAAACCACCAGCAGTAGACGCAGTGCTACCCATTCTTCGCGCTGCACTTTTAGCCCCGCCATAACCTCTGGACACATATTGACGAATTCCATTACGCATACTGCTTGAGCTGCCATCACCAGCGAAAGCACCTAGGCTACTGCGCGCGCCTCCAAATCTCCCTGGAGGAGCGTTTAGCGGAGGGGGATTAGATTCTTTTTTATTGTCCCCGGCATTGTTATCTTCAGGACTTGATTGATTGTCGTCTTGACCACTCTGGCCAGCATCTGGAGTTTCCGTGGGGTTGTCAGCCCAAGGCGGTACCATCGGTATCCCTGAACCAGGGCCATTGCTTGAACTTGATGTTCCCATTATTCCTTACTCTTCTGAATTGCTTTTTTTACTGGCCCTGATACGTCTGACTTTGTCCAAACATCAAAAGGAATATCGACCCAATCCTCCTCAGCGATCTTTGGAACAATGCTTGGTTCGATTTGGCTTACGGGGCGCTCACTTAAAAAAGCTCCGAAACGTTTACCAACAGATTTATGAGACTGTCCAACGACTACACAGGCAGTTAATATGTCCGGTGCGCCCCACGATTGTTCGCGCGCGGCAATTTCCAGCAATTTATCCATTATCAGATTCAAATCTTCAGTTGCTAACTCATTAATTGAATCTTTAAGTGCTGTTGCCATGTCAGGTGTTTCTTTTAATGCACGCAAAATTTCTAGGCCACTCGATGAAAGTTGTTCATGGCTGAGGAGCAATGGAGAGTGTTCTCGACTGACATATAACGCACCACGAATATCAATATCAGCTAATTGTGGCTTTGAGGCAGCCCATTGTTTAAAGAACGGAGTATCGAATTCTGATGGCCAATCAATCTCTTTACCTTCTTCTAAGCTGGCTTCAATATCCTTCAGAACTGACGGGAGTCCCTCATCATTACTTGCACAAGATGTCGCAATTTTTTTGTAGGCATCATCTGAACCGCAACGCTCCAATAAAAGTATTTTTGTCAGAACGGCTTCATCAATCGCGATATCTTGGGCGTTGCCGATTGCTAGGCGAATTGATATGGCGTTTAGAAAACGCTTAATTAATCTGGGATTTGCATCAATGGCTGTTTCCGAAGACATTAAAGGTGCTAATCGATCAGCAAGATCGATCTGTGTGGATAGTTTTACGGGTATTTCGATATTGAGCTCTTGTGACAAGCCTTCCAGAAACTGTCTATCAACACGAGCACCTTTCCAGGTTTCAGACAACTGTCTGCATATCCTTTCTCTCAGTTTGTCTTTTTCGTGTTGTTCGATATTGCTAAGGTCGATGTACAACATGCAGAGGTAAGCTTTAATATCCTGTACACCGAGTTTGGGTACTTGAATAGGTATTTGTATCAGCTTATCGAAATAGTTGGTTACTAGCTGATCGTCTGGCATATCTTGAAAATGCTTTCTGACAGAATGGCGAATCATTTTTGTGTCAGCGGCGATAACAAAAGCTGTGTTTTTTAGGAAGAGGAATAGTCGCAGTGCTTCCAATGTAGAAATTGCAGTTTCTGGTAAGCAGCGATCTAAATCGTCAATGAGTACAACCAGCGTAACGTCAAGTTCTTCAAGTGAACTCTCGAAACCTCTTCTAATTGCTTCTATCTCTTGGGGAGGAGATTTTCTTTTCTTCGGTTTTACAAAGTTTTGCCCTTCTCGAAGGGCTTCGCTACCTGACTCTTTAGCAGACTTTAGGTCTTCTTCTGTAACTTCTCCATCCAGTAGAGCTTCTCCCGAGTCCCAAACTCTACCGAGAAGGCCTCCAATGGGTAGGCCAGTTAAGAGTGATGCGGCTACACCGCTGGTTGTTTTTGCTGCTCGTAACCAATCAATGCGGCGAAGCAAGTCTTTAGTCTTATCAATCGCTGTTTCTTGCTGTTCTGCCTCTTTTGCGAGTGTTCTAGCGATGACTTCCATCAACGCAGCTTTAGCATCGTCGTAACCCTGATACAACCAAGCATTGAACTCAACAAATATATATTTTTTTTCGTTGGGATTATCACAAGTGTTTTTTAGATTGGCTTGGACAAGTTTGATCATGGACGATTTTCCGACGCCCCAGCTTCCCGAAACGCCAATAGAAACAGGCTGCCCATTAGCCCTTGCGATAATCTCTGAAACCGTAGTGGCTACGGTAGAAAAATTAAGGAAATCACGATCGGTTTCATTGTCTGTCCACATCAATTTGTACCTTGATCAATTATCTCGCTAGAAACTTACTTCCTATCCTGAAAGCTTTTCGATAGTCCCCATTTTAACTATCCCTGATCATAGCTCCACCAAACAGGAGAATGATCATGCGCTATAGAGCACTTTTAGGCATTATCTCGGCCACCATCGCTACCAGCACACATGCAGTAACCGATCAGGAGCGCACGATACTCGAAAGACTGCATTCCGAGCTAGCCATTATCAGCTCCATCGTTAAGCAGGCTGAGCAGTCAGTCAACCAGAATGACCGGCAGCAGGTTGATTACATGCAGTTAAAGGCCGACTTGGAGCGTATTCAGGAGGGGGTTGGCGATATTTTGAGCAATCAGCGCCGTGAACCGCGATCCCTGCCTTCTATCTCTGGGGAGTACCGCTAATGGCGGTATCTGCCTCTCAGGAGGCTGCTTTCACCGGGGCAACCCTCGGTGTACCCATGAGCAGCTTCAACTTGACTATTTTACTGATCTTTTACTCCGTGCTCTACATTTGGGCAGTTTGGGTCATCTATACCCAGTGGAAAGCCTGGTCGAGGCGCAAAATAGATTTTTATGACTTCCTCATTCGCTCGGTCAGGCCGATATTTTTAACTCTGGTTTTGGGCTTCCTGCTTCAATGACTTGAGAATACTACTGACTTTTTAAACCTCGTTATTCGCTCCGCCACGCGACAGCAACAACGACACACAATTGGCTCACAACATAGGAGAACGCCAATGAATGTCTTAACTGTCCTGCTGTACCGCAAGCGGCAACGTGTTTATCAATTTGTTCGATCACGCTGGCAATTAGTTTGGTTTGGGCTGTTATCTATTACAGCTCAGGCCCAATTACCCACGCCGGTAAACCCGTCCAACGGTGCGCCCAATGGTAACTATCTGCAATTTATGGAGGGCTGGACAGGTGATGCTGTTGATTACATCGCACTGGCGATCTCCGGTGCAGGATTTTTATGGGTTGGCTGGATTCTACTCTCCAAGTTCAATGAAGCCAGAAGCTCGAACGATCCCGATTGGGGTTCTGTTGGTCTAACGGCGGTGATTGCAGGTGCGTTGCTGGCTGTTGTGTCGTTCTTCCTGAACGAAGCCGTAGGCATTATCTAGGAGCGCGGTTATGTCTATGGAACGCAATGAGCTTTTGCCACTGCGTCTGAATGCCGAGCCGTCGATATTTCGAGGCTGCTCGCTTTCAGAGTTGATGATGTTAGTGACTATCGGTGCAGTAGTATTGGTGCCTGCCAGTATCATTATTTGCGGATTGTTCGGTTATTTGATGATGGGTGTGGGAATTGGCCTATTGCTCGTCATCGGCTGGGTAGTCATTGGTGCCACGGTGCTGCAAAAGCTCAAGCGTGGTCGTCCACTGGGTTTCTACCAGTTGCGGCTGCGCTTATGGCTGGAAGACTGCCACCTGAAAAAGTCACCGTTCATTCGCCATAGCCGGGTTTGGGATGTGGGCCGGAGGGTGCGGCCATGAAAGATTTGTTATCCCTTCGCAACAATCAGGCGCGTAACCGGTTAATTGCTACTACCGATCACATACGTTCACTGCGCATAGCCATTGTATTTCTAACCTTAGTCATTGCTGCGTTGTGGTGGCGAAATGGTGTCTTGCAGGAAACGCGGAGGCTCTATATTCCCCCTGATCTGACGCAAGGTATGGTGACGCAGTTCGACAATGTGCCTGCACCATTGGTCTACACCTTCGCCTATTACATCTTTCAGCAACTGAATCGCTGGCCATCCGATGGTGAGAAAGACTACCCGCAACAAATCTACAAGTTGCAGGGTTTTATGACTCCGAGCTGTCGGGTAGCCCTCGAAGCCGATATGAACGAAAAGCAACGCTTGGGTGAACTTCGCCAGCGCGTGCGCAGTATTCAGGAAATTCTCGGTCATTCCTATTCCCGCTCGCGGGTGATATTCGAGAGTAACAGTTCCTGGCTTACTTGGCTGGATGTCAATGTCTCCGAATCTATCAATGGCCACCCCGTTAAAGATGTCAGGCTGCGCTATCCCATGCGGGTGGTGCGCTTTGATGTGGATAAGGAAGTAAATCCCTGGGGATTAGCGCTGGATTGCGACGAGACCATGCGACCTGAGTTGCTGACTGAGCTGCAAATTGGTCAACCCTTTATGCCGGAGGTGAGTCATGCCGTACCAGCGAAATAAACCAGCATCAATAATTGTGGCTGTACTTGTAATGCTGATTGTTGCCAGGTCAGCCTTTGCAGATCAGTTGCCAGCGGTGGAGAGGGTAGTCTGGGATAAGCGCCCGATTGCGGTACACATACAGCGCAATCAAGAACGCATTATTCATTTTCCCGATGATGTTCGATATTGGTTGCCAGACAGCTTAAAGCGCAAGGTATCTGTGGTCGCTGCTAATGGCGTTTTATATATCCGGGCAACAGAATCTTTTCCGGCCACACGCATCCGCGTTCAAGGTTTGATTGATCAGACCATCTATCTACTCGATGTGACGGCCAATTATTCTGAATCGGTCAGTGACGAGCTGGTGGTGATGAAGCCGGAGGCAGTGACCAATCGGGCGAAAGATCAGACTGATACCCGCAAAACTGAAGATTGGCGGGTGCGTTTAACCCGTTACGCTGCACAGCAGTTTTACGCGCCAGAGCGTCTATTGCGTGGCGACAGTCAGATAAAACGTATTCCTATTGATACTCATCAATCTGTGTCGTTAGTGCGTGGGCAGCGAGTCAAAGCCCACCCAATCGCGGCTTGGCAAGGAGGTGGTTTTACCATAACGGCGATAAAGCTACGCAATATCACTGAGCAAAACCTCCATTTGGTTTTTGACGATGGTAACAAGCACAATGCTATTGACCTGGCTTATGCACTGCGAGGAAGCTGGTTAACCGCTGTGACCCAGCATGATTTTCTGGGAGCCTCTGGTAAAGAGACTGATACCACCACCTTGTACTTGGTATCGGATCGACCCTTCATCGAGAGTTTGGGCGTAGTCCTTCATCCTAACGATCAGGTTAAGGAGGCAAGCGATGGCTGAGAAACGGATGAATCCGCTATTGATAGGCGGCGCAGTGGTCGCAGTGTTATGTCTGTCTCTGGTGATGTGCTCGGAGCGCAAAGTCAGCCATCAGCCTATCAATCAAGTGCCAGGCTATGATCCTGCCGCCAAGCGCGAGGATGGCGATACCCAAACCGATACTATCCGAGCATTACAGGCTTATGCCCGCGAAGCGGTCAGCAAAGCCGATGCCTTGCACGAGTCTACTGAGGATAAGATGGAACAAGTGCTGGAAAACCGCCAGCAACTGTCGGCACTGACGCACTCCAGTGAAGAAGCCCAGCAACAACTCGCGGATACCAAAGCAACCATTACCTCACTAGAACAAACGCTGGCGAGCTTGCAACGCGAACTGGCCGATGTGCGTAGCGAGCAAGCATTGGCAAAAACACCGTTAAACGAAGATAGCCTACCCATTGGTTTTGGGTTTGATGAGCAAGGTGTATTGCGTGATAACCCGAATCAGGGTGAGTGGTTTAACCCTATCGACTGGGTTGAGACGGAACCCGAAGGTGGCGAAAACAATCGCTTTACCGGCTTGTTGCAAGGCCCCACGGGCAACGCAGAACCTACCCAGGAACAGACATCGGTACCCAAATCGGAGGTGGTAATTGAGCCGGTGTATACCTTGCCCAAAGATGCCACGCTCACCGATGGGCTGGCGCTGACTGCATTAATTGGCCGTATTCCCGTTGAAGGCCAAACGCCTGACCCGTACCCCGTCAAAATCTATATCGGCAGAGAAAACCTGTTAGCCAATGGCCATGAACTGCCCGAAGTCGAAGGAATGATTTTCAGCGGTCTGGGATTTGGCGATTGGAATTTGTCCTGTGTGAGTGCACGGCTCATGTCTGCCACATTTATTTTTGAAGATGGCTCCATTGTGAATCACAGCAGTGCCGGGCAACCATTGGGCTATATCTCTGACCCCAGCGGCGTGCCGTGTGTTGCCGGAAGTTTTGTAACCAACGCGCCCACCTTTTTATCTCAACGTGTGGGGCTTGCCGCCATTGGCGCTGCGGGATCGGCGTATGCCGAAGCCCAGCAGCAGCGCCAAACCTCTGCACTGACAGGTACAACAACCAGCACAGTCAGCGGTGACATCAACAAACTGGCAGCAGGAGAAGCAGTTCAGTCGGCTACGGATGAAGTCAGCGAGTGGTTGTTGGCTCGACAAAAGCAAAGTTTCGATGCGGTGGTGGTAAATCCCGGTGCGGCGGTATCCGTGCATCTGGATCGTAGCCTACCACTGGATAAGAGTTCCATTATTAGGAGATTGCGCTATGCACAAGAGTCTACGCACGCTCACACTGATCTTGATTAGTGCGATATTTATTAGCGGCTGTGCCAGTTCCAAAAGCCGTGTGTTTGGTAAAGACATGCCGAGCATGAAAGCGATCCACGACAGCAAGTTTCAGCGGGAAAATTCCGCGCCAATACCCAGCCCAGAGCGCGAAGTACAGATAACGACTCCTGCAACCGATTCGGCTTTTCAGTGGCTACCAAATCCAACATTAACCATGTATGTGTTTCCCCATTTGAGTGGTGCAGGTCATCCAGTACCGGGCTATACCACGTTCTTCAAGCTGTATACCCAGGATCATATTGCCGCGCCGGGCGAATATACAGGGCGGGAGTGATTTATGTTTAAGGACAAAAAAACCAATCACTTAGTGACAGATAACGATGTGGCTAAGTTGTATCGCCGCCCTGAATCGCTATCGGACTGGTTGCCGTGGGTCGATTTTGATGAGGCAAGTCAGGCCTTCACATTGGAAGATGGTTACAGTGCTGCGGCTATGTTTGAGATTGTGGGTGTATCGACCGAAGCCCGATCCGAGCGATTTCTGGAAGAAGTGCAGGCCAATATTCAGACGTGTATTAATCATACGATTCCTGCCCATGACAATCCCTTTGTGTTGCAGTGTTATGTGTCCGACGAAGATTCTCTGTCTGTCTTATCCAAAAACCTTGATAAGTACGCTAGTGAAAGCCAAAGCCAATCGAATCCTGAGCATCAGCGGCTTACCAATAATTTTGTGGGTCGTATGCAGCGCCATTTTAAACACGTTACGCATAAAGGTGGCTTATTTGAAGATACCACGGTGACGGGTGGAGACTGGCGTGGCAAAGTTCGGCGAGTTCGAGTGTTTTTGTACCGCCGTCGAGATACCAAGGATCACTACAACATCGATCCAGTGACTGAGATTAATCAGGTGGCCGAGCGCTTTGTGACACAGATGGTTGCCACAGGTATTGGCATTCGTCGTTGTGATGACCAAGATTTATATGCTTGGCTGTTACGGTGGTTTAATCCAACGGCAGATATTACGGGCGGCGACCTGGACACATTGACGGAGTTGACTGAATTGCCCAAGCCGGAAGATCGACCCTTTGGGCATGACCTGTCCCAGCTTCTTTTCCTATCCCAACCGGAATCCGATCAAGAGCATGGTGTGTGGTGGTTTGACGACATGCCGCATCGCGCCATTGCCGTGGATGCCTTGCGTCGTAAACCCTTTCCGGGGCATTTCACGGGAGAACGACGCATTGGCGACAATCTCTATGCGCTGTTCGATAAATTACCCGAAGGTTGTGTACTGGCAATCACCATTACAGTGATGCCACAGGACAATGTTGAAAATCATATTGTCCAGATTCTCAATGCCGCCAAGGGCGAAACCGCCGAAGCGATGGCAGCAGAGCAGGATGCAAAAGAGGCATTGAAATGGATGTCCCACGGGGACTATTTGTTGCCGACAACTATGACTCTGTTTACTCGTGGCAGCGATTTAGGCGAACTGCAAAAACGCACCAATGAAGTCAATGCTTTGCTGCTGGCCAACGGCCTGCATCCTATCCGAGAAAAAGACGAGTTGTTGCCACTGGATACCTACATCCATCAACTCCCGATGAACTATGAACCTAAGCACGACAAACTGAGCCGTAAAAGTCGCTTAGTGTTTTCCAGTGATCTGGCCAATTTGCTGCCGTTTTATGGTCGCAGTAAAGGTACGGGCAATCCCGGTCTGGTGTTTTTCAATCGGGGTGGTGAGCCGCTGACTTTTGATCCACTCAATAAAGCAGACCGAGCCAAGAATGCCTTTGGTTTAGTCTTGGGGCCACCGGGATCGGGTAAATCTGCCTTGATGGTGTATATTCTGCTACAGGTCGCGGCCATTTATGGTGCGCGTATCTATGTGATCGAAAAAGGTGGCTCCTTCAAGTTATTTGGTGACTACTGCAAGTATTTCGGCCTATCGGTCAATCAAGTGACATTGCACCCCAAAGAAGACGTTAGCTTGCCGCCGTTTTCCGATGCCTATGAAATGCTGGAAAGAGAGGCTGCAAAGCAGCGTACCCTGAACAGCGAAGCCTCGCTGGATGCCTCAGACAGCGATGATGATGACGAAGAGCGCGATTTGCTCGGCGAAATGGAACTGAAAGCCCGCATTATGATTACGGGTGGCGATAGCAAAGAAGAAGCCTTGATGTCACGGGCAGACCGTCTGACTATTCGGCAAGGCATCATCAAGGCTGCGCAGGACAAGTTAGCGTCTGACAGTAAAGATATGGTACTCACCGAAGATGTGGTGGCAGCACTCAATCAAATTTCACTGGAGGAAGACAGTACACCTAAACGCCGGGAGCGAGCAAAAGATATGGCCGATGCAATGGCACTGTACTGCTCTGGCACTGCCGGTCATTTCTTCAATCGAAGTGGTAAAGCCTGGCCGGAAGCAGATGTTACTATTCTGGAAATGGGACTGCTGGCGAATGAGGGTTATGAAGATCAGCTCGCCCTGGGTTTTATGGGGCTGATGAATCAGATCAATGGGGTGGTGGAGCGTGAACAGTATTCTAACCGTCCTACCTTTGTTCTCGGCGACGAGGCCCACTTGATTACCACCAATCCGCTACTGGCCATATTCCTGGTCAAAATCGTCAAGATGTGGCGCAAGCTGGGTGCCTGGCTATGGTTGGCGACCCAGAATCTGGAAGATTTTCCCGACACTGCCAAAAAGCTACTCAGCATGTTTGAGTGGTGGATAGCGATGGTTTGCCCGAAGGAGGAAATCGAGCAAATATCCCGCTTCAAAGACCTGACCGACGAGCAAAAGCATATGCTGTTGGCTGCTCGTAAAGAACCGGGTAAATACACAGAGGGTGTGGTGTTGGCCGATACTCTTCAATGCTTATTCCGTAACGTGCCACCCTCACTGGCATTGGCTCTAGCTATGACTGAAAAGCACGAGAAGCAGCAGCGGGCAGGAATTATGAAGGCCCAGCACTGTTCGGAGTTAGAGGCGGCTTTTGCGGTAGCTGATGCTCTTGCGAAGTCTCGTTAGGCTGATTTGTCGTCATTTCTATTTCATTACATAAATGGTCGGTTTGATCTCTCTCGAACTCAAAACTTTCGATATCTTTTATCTCCTCAGTAAACTCAAATTTGGAGGAAATACAGACTTTTCCATCCTTCTTTATATAAAGGAATGACTTGTTTAGGTGCAGAAAGTAAGCGTCATTTGTTTCGAGAAGAATATCTCCCATGACGGTTTCACCATTCATTTTTAGTTGAGTACACTGGCGAATATATTTATGTTCTGATATTCCCTCTGTAATAGCTTTGCACGGAGGGTTGTCCATAATGGTGTCAATTTTACCGCCACCTAGCAAATAGCCAATTAGAGCGGGTAGTAGTAATAATCCCGTAAGCATTAAGACCGTATAAGAAATGAGGGATAGGACAAGATTGGCGAAGAAACCTATCATAGCGCCCGCAAGAGGTGACCATATATATGATCCTGCCACTCTATCAAAAAAATATCTAAGTCGCTGCTTTATGGTTTCCCTGAATTCGTCCAGATTATGTCGTTTTCTGTATCCGTAAGGGACAACCAATCCGATTACCATAAACAGTCCAATAGATACTAACCAATTGGCTGACATGAAATCGACTATTTGGATCTTAGATACTTTGTCAAAGAGTTCAAGATAACCAAAGATTGCCGAATTGATTACTTCTCTTACATCATAATTTCCGTTTAGGTTTCCCAGTTGCATTTTGATGATCATGCCTTTTTGATAGGACACACCAAAAATACTACTGATTATTGCTATCAGTCCGATGATTTTAGCTATACGGGTTAATATGCTCTGAGGGTTGTCTGAGCTAGATTCGACCATGAATATTTTCCTTGTTGTGTTTGAACGGGGATTACTACTACTGCTGTTCTCTCATCTGAATTATTTCAAAACTTACTTTTTTATCTGAACGGTTTTCCGTATTAACACCACTTAAAAACTCCGATGATTGAGCCATCAACACATTGGAGATCGCTGCAAGTGGCTATGCGAGCTAGGTTAGTAATATTCGCCATTATAATGGGCTTTGCTTGTGCGGGAGTACAGGCTGCATCAAGTCTGTGGCCTGAGTCAGTGTTGGTCGTTACTTCTGATAAATATCCGGTGGCTACACCGGATGCCTTCAAGAGCTATATCCCCAAAGTAACGCAATTAAACTTGGACAGTGTTTCCCAGGTAGAAAGACGTTTAAGCGAGGAGCTGCCAGCCAATGAAGAACTGGCAAAGGCTGAATTTCAACGGCGCGTTGAAGCCATCGGTAAAGCCCAGCTTGAATCTGAGCTACGCAATGCCTACCAAGCGGTGGGCGCTGCTATGGCCTATCGCCTAGATCGTTACCCGGCAGTTATCTTTGATGAGCAAGTAGTGGTTTATGGGCTGACCGATTTATCTCAGGCCCTCGAAAAATATCGCCAGTGGCGTTTAAGTTCCGGCGAGGTAACTGTCCATGAATAGGTTGCCTGTCATTGTCTTATCTTTATTAGCGGTTCTCAGCAACCCGGTTCGAGCATTTGAAGCCGAACCCACAAGACTAACATTGAGCGATATTACGCAGTCAATGACACTCGACCGTTCTTGCCTGAACTACTGCATCACAGGCGTGTGCGTCTGGTTGCGTTGCAGTATCTACGAGTGCTCGATAGAAACCAGCATTCGTGTTCGTCACTACAACCCTGATTTGGTCGTTAGTGTCTTTGATAAACCCGGTGACAATCCATGGGAGGAAGCCGAATCTATCTATGGTGATATCGAGCGCCAATTAACTGATTCTATTGTAGCGCTGTTTCATGGTGCAGAAGCTGGTGGTGGCCATCGTGTTGAGGGAGGAAATACGGCCACGGATCACAGCTTACGATTCAAAGAAGTTACAGCAATTGGTCACCCATTTAGTTCTATCACTGATTTCATCGGGGATAGTGGTTATTACTGTCCGTCAGAGGCCGAGTCGTTTCAACCGTACCTGTCATCTTCTCTGGATGCGTTGACGTGGCGCTTGGGTATCCCTGAATTGCTCTACATACATAATTTGATACCTGGCCGTCGCGTTGTCGGTTCTGGTATTCAGCAGCAATGGGGTGCTGTATGGCCGCGCACAGGCTTCATCAATCAGAAGGACGATACCAAGGCTTCGGCTGTGATAGCACAACGAGCAGGAAACATCGTTACGCAAACGCGACAACCCCATGTTTATACCGCACTGGATGGTAATGACTACAACAAAACCTGGCTGCCTGGAGAGCTGATAGAAAACGATCCCGATACAGGTGTCTGGCAAATGTTGGCACCGAAGATGGACACACAGTGCTATGTCTTCGGCGAAAACGATGTGTACCGACAGGCTTGGTCGTCTGGCCGTATTGCCCATGATAACCGATATGCCTTTTCTCTATGGCGACCTTACCAGTGCTGTGAAGCGCAAGGCGCTTATTTGTTTACTGTGCCACTGGAGATTTGCATATGAGGTTTAATCGATACTATTTTATCTCGGTCATTTTCGTTGTGAGCGCTCAACTATCCTTTGCTGAGCCAGCACCTAACGATGACAGCCTGTTTTACTACAAAATCGGCGGCGGTCGGGATATTGCCATTCCTCCCAGCCTGAATATCACAACGATAGATTTGTCATTGAATGCATCTGCTACCGCGTTGACCTGTAGCGGGTTCGACCCGATGGTGGCCATCGAGAACTCGCTAGACAATCTGAGAAATGGTGTTGATAACGCCGTGAATGCGCTGGAACTGGCGGCATCAGCGGCCATAGCGAATCTACCAGGCTACATACTACAAAAAGCTAACCCCGGCCTTTATGACCTGTTTCAGAATGCGCTGCTGCGTGCTAACGAAGCCTTCTCGCTAGCGACCAAAAGCTGTGAGCGCATTCAGTATGAAATTTCTAACGGCACTAACCCCTATGCCGAATGGGTAACGGTGAGTTGGGGCGATTCTTGGAAGCGCTCACTGGGTGTCGGTAACGCCAATATTCATGACGCGGTGGATGATGCAGAAGACGCTCATAACGATGGCATTGAGTGGGTGGGAGGACAACGGCGAGGCGGGCAAGATCAGCCTCCGATTCGTGTACTTACCGATGTGGCTACTGCAGGCTTAAATATCCTGTCACAACGGCCGCCGGAAACCACAGCCAATTTACCCAGTTCAGCGCCATTGGCCGATCACTTCGATGGGCCAAATGCAGTTGATGAATGGGTTAATAATGTACTCGGTGAGGTGGAAATTGGCATCTGCGATGGCTGCTCTAAGGGCGCTCGCTCCGGCAAGGGGCTGATTCCTTACATTGAACAAACTACCGAAGATATATTACCGCTGTTGGTAAACCTGATTGCGGGTGCTACACGTCCCACGCGGGATCACCTTAATGAGGTAGAAGCTCCTGGTGTCGCTATCACACTGCAAGTGATTCTCGCTCTTCGTCAACTCCCCGCACAGGAACGGTCGATTGTAGTTCATAAGCTGGCTCAGGAAGTCGCAGAAGCCAGGGTGATGGAAGAAGCCATGATTATACGGCGGTTATTACTGTCAGGCCGGAAAGAGGGATATATCGCTGCCAATAAAATTGCACAGAAAGAAGTGCAGATTGCCCTCGATGAATTAGAGGGAGAAATCCAAAATGTCATCTTTGAAAAAGATGCGCGCAATAAGTTTGTAACCTCAACTGTCGTCGAATTGTTGTTGCGCGACAATGCCGAGCGTCAGTCATCGCTCAACACGCCTGCCTCTACACCTGAAGATCCCCGTCCGTTGAGTAATGGTGGTGTAGAGCCATGATGAGATCGGTTTCAAATAAGCAGGGTTGGCGCTGGTTATTTACCTTGATTGCCTTGGTCGTACTGTTTATGGCTGGGTTGATTGTGAGTCTGTTGGTCAGTTCAAACCAGCTGCCTGCACATCAATTTGATGGGCATGCCTGGCTGGGATGGCGACTGCTGATTTACTGTCTGTTGATTGGCCTTTGGCCTTTTTTGATTCAACACCTATTAAATAGGCTCAAGATAAAGGCAAGGCAAAAACCAGCTCGACTACCTCTAGTGATACTGATTGTTCTCTATGAGTTGCTGATTGTGCAGAACCCTTTACAGACTCTATTGAGCTTGGGGAGTGCATAGTTATGGCTGTGGATAGCACACTCGAACTCTACACCACCTTATTTGGTTGGTTTTTCTATAACAGCATCTGGGATGTACTTGTCGCGACAGGTATGGTTTTTTTGCCTTTTCTGGGCATTCTGATTGATACCATCATTCGATCCTATGCCGGAGAAGACGCTGAAGAAGCAGGCAATACTACCTTACGGATTATCGAAGTGGAGTTTTTTATTGCCTTCTTCGTAATTCTGATAGCTGCGGTTCCGGCAACGCCATTAAATGCCGTTGATTTATCGTTTACGCCAAGGGCGGTAATCGGCACACCAGCACAGCCAGTAGCGACCGTCGCCAATTCGCGCACTACCTATGGTGGCGGTATTTCTTTCAATGGTGCGCCGGTGACCGTTAATGTGCCTGTGTTCTGGTTTGCCGTAATGAGCTTCAGTTCCGGTTTTAATCGTGCGGTGATGGAGGATGTTCCACCTACATTGGACTACCGAGGCTACGCCAATGAGTTGCGAGATGCCACTATCAAAGACCCGGAGCTACGCCACGAGATAAATGACTTTTTTCGAGACTGTTTCATCGAAGCGCGTTCAAAGTATCTGACTGAACGACCAGACAGTGCAGCGATTGATGCAATACTAAACCGTTATGGCGATACCGACCCCGACTGGATCGGTTCTCATGTTTTTCAGGATATTGCGGGGTATTACGATAGCCTGCGGTCAGACTCAATCAGGGAAGGTTTTCCCTGGTCGGCACTGAGAGATGTGGAATGGGATGCCAGCAACCATCCTGTTTACGGTAAACCTTACTGCAATGAATGGTGGCCTCGTATTCAGCAAGCGGTCTTGAACGATCTTGGTGACATCGATCTGCAATCGGCAGCGGCAGAACCCGGCTGGGATGCGGTGCAGCGGCGCGATGTGATTACGCAACTCGCCCTGATTAACTCGCCACCGCGCTGGACAACACGAGGCTATGACTTTGCTTACGGTAATCTGGTGGACTTCGAAGTTGGCGAACAAAGCGGTATTTTTGCTGCGGTACAGAATGCTGGGCAACAAGGCTTGGCGGTGTATGGGCTTGGTAAGGCGTCCATTTCCTTTGCCGCTTTTCTGCGCGTGTTTTTGGAAGCCGCTCCCATGGTTCAGTCGTTAGTATTGATGGGGCTGTATACGTTGTTGCCTTTCTTTATTCTGATCAGTCGTTACAAGTTTTCTTTGCTCATCATCGGAGCGTTAATCTTGTTCTCCGTGAAGTTTTGGACGGTGCTGTGGTTCTTTGCCTGGTGGATCGATCAAAACCTGATACAAGCCTTTTATCCTGATCCTGGCAGCATCACCACACTGTTCAGCACCGATCTCACACTGAAACGGATTATCCTGAACTTTCTAACAGGCGGCTTATATTTGATTTTACCCATCCTGCTTTCTTTATATCTCGGGCTTGCTGGAATTCGCGCTGCATCACAGTTGGAAGGGGCTACTCAGGCATTGACTCGCGGTACTTCAGCGGCAGGAAATGTCAGCCTGCGGAAGCCCAGTTTTAGAAATCGGTCTGCGGGCAAAAATAAAGGTGCCAAATGAGAAAGCTAACGATATTTACCAGTAGCTATTGCTGTCTCAATAGCACCTCCATACCACGATCACTGTGTAATTCAGGGTATGCAGCTATCTCAACTGAGGTGTTGAAAGATCAACTTGTTCACTCACCCAACCGGGGAGCTTGTTGCCCCACTGGGTCAGCAACTCCTTTTTTCACTCATTGATTTAGGAGACTTGCTATGAGTAAAACAACCCAAAATGAAAAAACCAACTCTGCCTCCGCAGAGGAAGTCCGATACTTTAACGAGTATGCGAATGGCATAGGCTATCTTAATGCTATCCGTGACATCAGTGGAGAGGGTAAACCTCCTCGCTATGCAGCTCAAGTATCAGTTATCCAGGGGCCTGCCGACAATGTGCATTATGAATATCATGATCTCATTGTGGGTGCAGAAACCGCTCTCGGTGTCATTCTTGAAAACCGGGAGGCCATCGAGTCAGACGATACGAAAGTGTTGATCCGGTTCAATATGGCCAACCCTCGCGCCAAAGCATTCATCTACAAACAAGGTGAACGTGCTGGTGAGTTGGGTTCTGCGATTGGTGGATTCCTGACGCGCATCCTTACGCTGAAAGTCAATAACGAACTTGTCTATGAAGACGACAGAGTTTTTGACGATCAGTCCGGATCTCATCAGGTCGCAAATGGATAACTAACCACATCGACAACAGGCTAACTTTTTAGCCTGTTGTCTTTTCCTTTCTTATGGGAACCACCGTTCCCATAAGGAGCTGGTTGTGTTCCCTTATTTTTTATCTGGAGCACAGTCATGGAAACTAACCATCAATCCAGTGAGAAGTATCCGCTGAATACGGCACTGGAAAAAGAAAATCAGATCATCGCTGAGGCCAAACAGTTACTTTATAAGCGGATGACTAATAGAAAATATGACGAATTCACTTCACCAGGCGCTGTAAGAGATTATTTATGTTTGCATCTGGCGGAGCGAAAATATGAAATTTTCTATTGTCTGTTCTTGGATAGCCAGCATCGGCTACTTGACGGAAAAGAACTGTTTAGAGGCACCATTGATGGCTGTAGTATTTATCCCAGAGAAGTCGTTAAGGCTACTTTGGAGATCAATGCAGCGGCTGTCATATTGGCTCATAATCACCCATCAGGGCTTGCTGAACCGAGCGCCGCAGATCGGCAGATCACGGATCGGCTCAAAAGCGCATTGGCATTGGTTGATGTTCGAGTGTTGGATCACTTTGTGGTCGGCGATCAAGATGTCATATCGTTTGCCGAACGAGGGTGGATTTAGCACATTGCTCTTAGCCCATGACACTACCGTGTCATGGGCTATTTCTGAAGTCTTTCCTGATAGATGCCGTCATATCGTTTAACGGGGTCAATTTCTCCCGTTCGATAGTTGTACCAGACATTGGTATCGGATTTTTCATCGGCATCAGGTTCAAAGTCTAAGGCGCTGAATGCAAATGATAGCACTCGCCAACAAGCCAAAAGTAATCCAGTGAGTAATGCAAACAATATAAGGAAAGACTTTTTCGCGTATTTCATGGCTTGTCTACTCTTTTTCCCGGCGTTTGAAAATGCAGGTTATTTCCGCGTCGCCTTCCGTACAGTTGACCAGCTCCCAACCCTTGGCACCGAGTTTATTCATTGCCTGGGTTAAGGCAGAGTCGTTCCCCATCAGCGGGTAGGTTTTAACAAGATAATACCAGTTGGTTGATTCAGCATGTACTGGCAAGACAAGTGATGAGATAAGCAACAGGGTTGTTGCCAGGGGAATGAGATATTTTCTGGACATTATCCTCTCCTTAGATAGATATCGAGAAGCTGATAATCCCTATGATACGCCTATGGAAATGCCCTTAAAAGTAGATTTTTAGCGATTTGAGAATTGGTAGCGTAGTTTGATTGGCTATTTATCCAGGTAAGGCTTTAATGCGCTCCATATCATATGAAGGTCAATCCCAGCATCCTCAGCGACCTTTATAAAGCGCAATCTTTCCTCGACACCTTGGTGAGTTTCCCACAATTTCCAAATTCGTAGCTCGGTGTCCTCGTCACAAGCGGGTGGTCTCCCTGTGCCAACACCACGAATGCTCAATGCACTACGGCGGCGGGAAAAGTCGGCTGCATGTGTGCCAAACAATCGTTGCATTAAAGCCAGGGGTGCGCCCATAAACAGATATTTGTCTTCCAGTTCTTTTTCTTCACGCAGAACTTCAAGCTCTGATAGTTGGCGTTGCAGCGCAGTAGTGTCAACTTCAATACTAAGAAAGCGATGAGCGCGGTGAATCAGAGAGTGCTGTTCGGCTAAGTTTAATTTTGACATGACATCAATTATTTCGTCGGGCAGATTACTGGTCTTGAAATGCATGGAATGTAAAATACCTGATGATGAAATCAATTTCTTAGCTGCAGCTTGAGCCATTTTATCTTCGAAACCTGACATCACTCGAAACTCCTTCGGTCCTTGAAAAACGGAACACATCTAATTCACAGATGTGTTCAGCGTATAGACAAAAAGAGAGTGATGCGTTTAGAAACTTTTCAAACGGAAAAGAAAATTATGCAACCAAGTTCACGGCTATTATTGATTTTTCAAAAATGTGAATGTTGTCACAACTAATAATCAACTGCGTAACAATTTGAAGAAAACACCTGTTATTAAAAAGGTAATAAAAATCTACTTTCTAGTCCGAAAAGTAATTGCTTGTTTGTGAACACGGGGTAAAGCAAAAATGAAAAATTAAATTTCTAACAAAATATTTTCCATCATGCTTAAACTTATCTGGTTTGTTCAGACTGTATTTTTCTTGGTTAGCATGTTGTTGACTGGATTATTTGCAATGTCGCTATCTGGCGCTGACTTTGAAGACGTGATGAAGACAAGTGAAAGTGATCACGCCATATTTATGGCGGGGTTGTTTATTCTTATCGGCTGCTGTATTGATGTTGGAAAATATCTCTTCTGGGTTAAGCGTCGAATCAGTCGATACTTCAAAATGCTCAGTCTTGTGTTGATGGTCTTCTCTTGGCTTGCCAGTTGCGCTTTTTTTCTCTCTTCAGAGGTGCGGCTAATTAAAGAAACGCAGCAACGGTCACCTGAATATATGTCACTTCAGCAAGAAATTGATGGTCTTCAGAAAAATATTGCTATCGAAGAACAGCTTCTGAATAAGAGGCTAGGAAGCAGTTATCACCGGCAGTGGGAGCAAGCTCAAAACAGTGCGGCCAGGATAGAGAGATTTCAAGCAGAGATAGCCGCGAAGCAATCAACTCTAGCACAGGTTGGGTTATCCTCATCGTTGAATCAGCTTGAAACTACCAAGCTGTTTACAGCCATTAGCCATACTCTGAACATCGATCTAGATACTGCCAGAACCGTTGGTTATGCCGTCTTAGCATTGCTGCTGGAGGTCAGCACCTTGGGTATGATTAGTTTGGCTGGTGCTGAGAGGGAAACTAATAGCTGTTTGCTCTCCCATCCTGCTGAGCATGAGCCTTTACCCGATAGTGACCCCGCCATTGATGCTGATTGTAGGCAAAAATTGGCCCAGCTCACCCTCGACATCCTAAATGGCAAGATTCGGCCCGTTCTGCGGGTCATTAAGAGTGCTGATTATGACCTGAGCCTGGATCAGATTCGGGCAGTGCTGAGTGACCTGCATTCTGCTGGAATTCTCGATACTGACATCCGTAATAGCTACAAGCTATCAGAAAGGGTTGAGCATTCGCTCTAACCTATCCATCTTGCCCTCTATTCCTGAACATTCCCCCTAACAAAGCCACTGTTTAGCAAGCAAACGTTATGACGGCGAAGCATAGCTGCCAACGCTATCGGAATTGAAAGTGACTGAAAGTTACCTGGGTTTGCATCCCAGTTGCATCCCAATCAGGTTCAACGCCGAAAACGGTCAAAAAAATCTGTTGGGTCTATAAAGGGGGGAAGGTGGTACCAGAGGCCGGACTCGAACCGGCACGCCCGCGAGGGCAAGGGATTTTGAATCCCTCATGTCTACCAATTTTATCGCTCTGGCAAGATAGAAGGGCTAAGCCTGTTGCCTTGCCTCAATCCATTCAATAATAGCGGCCTCATGCCAGCCCACTGAACGTGCTCCGGTGAGCTTTACCTGCTTTGGGAATTGGCCTTTGGCAATTTGCGCATAGATTGTTGATCGAGACAGCCCAGTTATCCGCTGGACTTCTTTCATGCGAACAATTTTGACACTCATATCGAATCTCCATATTTGTGTATAGCTTCATGCTATGCTCAAATATGGAAACAGCAATTTAAAACCGTGCAGGGTGTCTGAAAAGTTTTCTATTCTGCCCCCACTGGGTGAGCGACTTGCCTTTAACGACACTACTGAAATAAAAGCTGCTCAGTAGGCTTGTATTGCCGCGTATCTATCGGAATGGTGTCAAAAAACCAAGTTTAATCAGCTGCATCGTGTGTCGGTTGTCATGCAGGGTATAATGAGGGGTATCAATAACTTCCCATTATAAAATAGTTAAATATATCAAAAAGATATGTTTCATATGGGCGGCATGATGTAAGAATCGCCCCGCTTTCTAGGTCCTTATAAATCAAGGGCTTACAAGCGCTTTGAAACTAACTGTGGTACGTTTTGTGTCACGGTTAGTTTCACATCATTTCCTTAATCTTCTTTTACGATATTCCATCAGCTTCCCAATATCTACCCCTAAATTACACTCTCAATAATTAGCTCTGTATGCGCCTATACGATCTTGTAATGGCACAGGTATGCCTATAGCTTAGTGACTCTCAAAGTCTTCTCATAGATCTTCTCAGGATCTTTCGTGGGGTACAGGGGGGAGGGGGCGAGGTAATACCCTTCTTATGCGATTGCGGCGTTCCGTGACTTTACAAAAAAACGGGTGTTACGTTTGGTCATTTTTTTTTCGTAAGGTAAATTAGTCAAGGAAAGTGATAAACCAATACTAAGGTTATTGATAATGCAAAGGGAAATTGATCCACTAATCTTACAATTTGCAGATGAACACAAGACAGCTCATCAGATGGGCGAGGATGGTTTGTTCAGATATTCATTTTACTCTAAGGAATATGCTAGTAGGCATGCAGCGCTTTTTACTGATGGACTGCTCTACCACAATAACCCAGAGTCATTTAATGATCCCTTTGACTGTAAGTTTCATTTACGTTGGCCTGACCCTCTAATTGATAACGACGACCTTAAGGGATTCGTTAGTGATATCAATTTCATGAATGAGCTATACAAAGAAAGGGGAGTAGAACTACCAAGCAGGTCGATCGAAAGTGTTCTGTCAGATGAAAATATCAGAGAGGCACTTCGCAACGCCATTGCAGGAGAATATGAACAAACTAGAGTCTGTTGCTTTACGTCTGAAAATGATAACCCTCTTTTCTGGTCACATTATGCTAACTCTCACAAGGGATATTGCGTAAGGTTTGAAGTGACAAATAACCCTACAAGCGTTCTTCACAATGCCAGAAAAATAGTCTATTCAGAGGACTACCCCACAATAACGTTCCCAATTATGACGAAGGTAGTTAAAGCTTTGATTCCACTTTTCCGCAAGTCTGAAGAGTGGGATTACGAAGGTGAGTATAGGAGCATTTTTAGTCCTCACTGGGTGAACCAACTTGAACATAACGGAGAGTCATTACTACTTACCAATGACAATATCACGGATGTTTACTTTGGGCTAAAAATGACTGAAGAAGATAAGCAAGACATAGTACAACTAATCACTAATGGCCCTTTTAATCCACGCTTATGGCATGTTAAAACTCATCCAAGTCAATATAAGCTGGACTTCGAGACTTATAAGCCGTAACTGTCAAAAACTTATGCTGACAATATGACAGTGTCATAATCTCAAAAATCAGAGTTGTTGACAGTGGTGTGAGCGGGTGTCAAGATCTCTTACTTTGGTGGACGGAACAACAGAGCGTATTCGTGCCGTGTCTTATGCTTTTACTTTTTCTTGCTTAAGTCAGGGAGTCACAGAGACAAGTCACCAGCAGAGCCTGTGCGTTGTCTTCGTGTTTGGTCGAGTGAGCGTTGCGACTGGTTTGAAGATTGTCTTAGCGGCGTTCCTGTGATGCGTAGAGGTACCCTATGGGGGGCGTTGCGGCTTTGTCATTGTCGATTTGGACTCTCAGATTTTTATACCTAAATAGGCTCAACCTTAAAGGCATGAAAAAAATATTTGCATATAAATAAGTGTATCCATACAGTGTCTTCAAGTTATGCACACAGTAACTAAGGTTGAATATTCGAGCTTATTGATCGACTTAAGTTAAAGAGGTGAACATGCTACCAAGATACTCTGAACTTGATGATGCTAGGCCGCTAGTATATATAGACCAAAATGTAATAGACGCTTTGAGGAAGCAAAAACTACTAGGCATTATTCCAAATTTCCACAAAGACTTTCGTGCTGTGTATTCAGATGAAACGCTAAAGGAAATAAAACGAGCAGCGGATGGTGGAGGAGATGCAAAACCATTCCTACAAGTTTTATGTGAACTAGATGCTTACCATATAAGACGAGTCACCGATTCAAACTTTGTACCCCAGAATGAAATATTGATTCGCTCACTTTCTCCTTTTCAACTCTACGATGAATATGCCAACAACTTAAATCTCGAATATTTAATTGAGTCTCAAACTCTCATCAATCAAAAAATGATGGGAGGACTACCTGATATGTCACTTACAGAAATTGAGATGCACATAATTAACGCGTTTGAGAGGTTGCATGACGATATCTTGAAGCCGTTAGACGACCTCGGCGAAGACGGACTGCCTCAAGCATTTATTGATAACCTGAAAAAAAATATTGAGAGCAACCAAGAAGAGCAATTGACAAAATTTAAACGTTTAGTAAAGCAGAGTATTGCTGCATTTCAGACACAAGTCGATAGCAGCGAGCTTTCAATACTGCTTCAATTTAGGGAAAACCTGAATGTAAACCCTTTACGTCTAAACAATATCACGCCTCCCAATGTGGTTGAGCAAATTTGGCAGGAAGTAATTAAAAATGACGTAATGGCTAACTCAGAGGTAACGATCGAGCAGTTCTTTGGTGTAACTGAGAAAAGCCCTGCTTTTCCAGAGCATGACAACGCCCCCTCAGACCATGTAATTGGAGTTTATCAAATCCTTAATATGGTCGGTTATTATCCAGATAAGAAGCCACATGACTCAAATAGCTTTGTTAGTACTAGTAGCGATATGATGCACGCATCAATGGGCTATTATTGTTCAGCAATAATGAGTTGTGACGACAGGTTCGTTAAGAAAACTTCCGCTGCTTACGAGTTTCTGAATATACCAACACATGTACTTCATGTTGTAGAAGAAAATAAAAAGGTTACATGCTGAATTAATAAGGCATGATATTTAAGCAGTCAGTCTCGTAAATTCTCTAGACATACTGCTACAGTTCGTCCTTTTCATTATACGTACTGTTACTGTACAAGTTATACGTCAAAGACAATTGCTTGTGCCCTGCTAGCTTCGGAACAATGTCTTCAGGACAACCCACCTGCTCTAGCGCTGTCGCAAAGTAACCTTTAAATGAGCGTAGGCCTGTCTTGTAGCCTTCAATCTTTGGTGTGCTTCAGTAATCTTTAAGTTTGTCGTTCGGTTTGAAGAGCGGCCAGCAGAACGTCTACGTTGTCTTCGTGTTTGGTCAAGATGAACGTTGCGACTGGCTTGACGATTTTCTTTACAGCGTTCTTGTAGTGCGCAGAGGTACCCAATAGGGGGAAGTTAAGGCTTTATCATTGTCGATTAAGTGAGAAAATTTTTTATAAAAAACGCCCCTTAAAGAGGCGTTCTTCGCTAAGCCGAACTTATACTTACATGGCAGTGGCGACGTTAACGACACTGGCAAGATTGAATTCTGGCTTTTTAATTAATCCACTATCTTGCGCTTTCTTTAGAAAATCTAGTTGTTGACGAACATCGTTGCTTTGTTGCTTTTTTTCTTCAATTAGCTTTTCAAGTTCTAATGCTAAATCACTCATAATTAAATCTTCCTACTAAATAACGCTATGCTTGGAACCGACTAAAACGGCTTTGCCCATTTTATGTAAATAATCAGTGCAAAAATCGTGCAATAAATTTACAGACTCTCTTAACTCTCTATCATCTGTATAATCATCAATTTCTAGCCTCAACTCTTCTTGTAAGGTTTTTAGACTTATCATTCTGCTGTGGCTATGCCATCTATTATTATTACTGAGTATAGTAGCTATTTCTTCTGCTCTGGCTTTTTTCTCATCCTCTGTAACTTCTTGTCCGATTTTATCTGGGGAAGTACGGTGCTCTTTCCAGTCTTTAAACTTAAACTCAACTAACCACTTCTTTAGAAGTGATGTTGATAAATCTCGCGCTTGTTCATAATGCCTTAATGAGGCTAGATCTAAGCTATTTAGCATGACCAATTCTGCATTACTGAGAGGCTGTCCGATGCTCTTTTGAATTAACTCATTGCACTTGTCCAAATAACCGAGCGCAGGTACCCATTTCCCCTCATTATTTTGAACTTGAGGGTCTATCGGACCGAGTGATGAGGAATAATCCATATATATCTTATCGCCAGACATACACCAAATCGTTCCCGCGGACATCGCTACGTCAGGAACAAGAAAGTCAACGCAATCGTAAAAATTCCGAGACATTTCAACCATCTTTTCTACTGTCTCAGCAGAGCCTCCACCAGTCTGTAAAATTATGAGTAATCTGTCTTTCTTATCCTCATCAGACGCACACCCCTCAAGCTGGTGACGAAACGGATTCTTGGACCAAAACTCGATAGGTCCGTAATAGACCAAAATGTCGTGCTCAGGAAAGTGATTCTCCTGAATGTGCTCAATCCTGAAACTTAAAAAGGTATCAACTGAGCCATTTACATTGTAAATACTCATCCTTGAATTTATCGATCACTAACTAACTTACACTATTGTTAACAAATTTTACAAGCCGAATGACGTGGCGCGGGATTATACACAGTTGATTGCTTTATCTACAGCGTTCTTTAGTTTAATTAATTCATGACCTTTCGAGTAATACCCGTAAGACATCGTCTTTCCTCGCTCATGACCAACTATCTGAGCAGTGATATTCTCCTCTACACCAGCACGTTCCACCTCTGTTATGTGCATGTGCCTGAACGAGTGAAAGCCTTTGAGCTTGTCGTTAGTCAAAGGCTTTACCTTAAAGTTTGAGAATGTTCGGCTAGCTGTCTTGCTTCCAATAGCAAAGTCGTTATCTTCCTTGTCCTCGATATGAGCTAAAAACCTTTCACCTATTGCATCAGGTAGAGGTATAGTGCTTGTTGCTGCCATCGTTTTACCTTTCTCAATGTTTATCGAAATGACTCCGTCATCGACAACAACATGCTTCTTCTTTAGGTTGCATAGCATCGCTGATACTAACGCCTGAGTAGATGTCTAAGTCCACCAGCAAGCTGTAAATAGGTTTTCCCAAGAGTGGCCTCGTATCTTAGCTACTTCTTCTTTGGTGGATAGTTCTCGCTTTTCGGGATAGATACCTAAATCACATTCTTCAGGGTAGTTCTTTTGGCCACGTCTCATGTCTCGGGCTACTTCACTAAAATGAGCGCTTTGGACTTTGGTTGTTCATTGAGGATGTCTCGTTTCTTCTAGCCCGGCACGTGCAGCAGTATCATGGCTAACGTGAATGACCGACTAGTCAGGGCACTGGTTTATTAAGTGCTCAGGGGGGCTGCGTTGATATATCCAGATATTACCACGTAACTTTAGATGTTTTATGTTTGTCTTCTTGCTCATATAGATGCGTAATGTAGCCAACAGTGCATGCATTGTTGACCTTGTAACTTACTAAAAATAATCAAAAGATCTGATTGGTGATAGTTCGCTCGGTATGATGTAAGAATAGCCCTGCTTTCTAGAGCCTTATAAACCTTCTGAGACTAACTGAAATACGTTCTTTATCACGGTTAATTTCACATCATTTCCTTAATCTTCTTTTATGATATTCCAATATCACACATAGTTTACTGCTGCGACTCAATAACCTTTCCCTCTCGCAACAATATGGTATTAGCTGGCTCTGAGTGCTATTTATATTAAAATGCATATTAAATTAATTGGGTAAGTGAAATTTCAGCCGGCATAAAATTTTGGGCAGAAGTTGCCGGATGATGAATCTATTGATATAAAATGGAAATTAGCAAAGCAAGCTTCGGAAGTTTAGAAGAGTATCTTCATCGCACAGCATTACTTTCGAAAAAGTATTCGACTGTTACTTTGAGGTAGGTTGTTATCTGATTTATCATGTAAATAATTTTTGAATGAGGACAATGTCATTGGAAGATGTAAGTCAGGCGGAAGCTATACTGACAAGCGCTCATTACGTACATTCTATATGGATAGTGATGTTGGTGATAGGGTTAATGGGCGGAGCCTTGTCTTGGTTAAAAGACTGCAGTGAGGAGGATTCTGTTACAGAGCATATTATCTCGCATATGATAACGGGTGTGCTAGCAGTATTTATGGTTCCTCTTTTTTTGCAGATGATTGGCAGTACACTATTAAAAAACTTGTCTCCAGAGCATCATCAATTTTTTGTTTTTATAGGTTTTTGCAGTGCCGCTGGGTTTATCGCACACTCTTTTGCTTCTAGGGTATCTAATAAGATGTGGGAAGATACACAAGCAAAAGCCCAAGGAGCAGATAGAAAAGCCGAAAAAGCTTTAGAAAAGTCAGAAACTTCATACGTAGAAATGTTGAAAACTAGGTGTGGGGTGCTGTTTAGCTCGGAAGATTATGACAGAGCACTTGTTTTTCTTGAAGAGTTTTTAGCCGCAGTGCCCGATGACGTTAGTATGCTTTGGAAAAAGGCTTATATTGTTAAACGCAGAGGTGATATCGAACAAGCGTATAATTTAATAGACAGGGCTGTACAGCAGAGCGACAAAGCGATCGCCCTACTATTTTATAATCGAGCCTGTTATGCTGCTTTACTAAAAAAACCCACGGAAATTATTATTTCAGACTTGGATAAAGTATTCTCAATAGAATCAAAGGAAAAATCAATTAGTTATATTCAGGCCGATTTGGGTGAAGATCTAAAGCCCATACTTGACCGTATAGAGTTTG
The DNA here is from genome assembly GCF_000213655.1 of Alteromonas naphthalenivorans. Lineage (NCBI taxonomy): Bacteria > Pseudomonadati > Pseudomonadota > Gammaproteobacteria > Alteromonadales > Alteromonadaceae > Alteromonas > Alteromonas naphthalenivorans. The sequence goes on along the minus strand of NC_015554.1, from coordinate 4,658,265 downwards.
TTGACTACCTTAAGTCAAAAGGCGTGCAAATTGATTAGCATTAATTTGATTTGCCCCCGTAGCGTGATATTATCCTTAACCCTATTTCCCGCATCGTTTATATTGAAAGTTGTGGGTCTCTAAAACTGGAGGTGCTTATGGTTATTAGTAAAGTTCGTCAGGACGTAAAACCGCCTGCGTTTTAATTTATTTTTTATGGAGAAAGCCCCTTGTAGGGGCTTTTTCTTTTATATAAACAAAAACATTTGATAGGCTCTAGCACGCAATATAGGCACATTGAATGTGCCCAGGTTTACGTCTCGCTCACTTAATTTTAATTCCTTAATTTTGTGTAGGGGAAAGTCTAATCGGGTTTAGTCGAAACGGTACGACTCTCACTCAATTTTTGGAGTTCCAAATAAGCTAATTGCGATAAGTTTTTGAATTTTTCACTTACTCTATTGATAACTCTACTACGTCTTTTCTTGCTGCCACTCTAAGTGTTATTAGTATGGCATTGTCGTTTACATCGGTAATGTAATCTACAGTTTCGGGTAATTGTCCAAGTAATTCGACCGTGTCGTTTTCTAACATGTACTTCCACAACTGATAGTGGTCATTAATGCCGTAAACAACATCGTTTTTAACAATGAAATTCTGATGGCTACCTTGTGTTGTTAGTTCGGGTATTAGTTCGCTTTCAATCGCACCGGATAGCAAAAACCTAGAAAGCTAAATAGCTTTGACAAAGAGCGCTGAGTTAATCTTCAGCGCTTTTTTTGGTTAAAAAGGAAAGGTAAATATGGGTACTGGTCTTTGTTTGCATACCCTACGTAACTAGAATTAGATATTTGCTATAAGACAAAATTTTTAAAACTTACTGTACGTTTGCTTAAACACGATTACCTGCTATAAATTCAATAGTATAACTCTGAAAAATAATCGTTCGCCGCTAGCGTACATACATGTAACAGTGACTTGCTTGCAGCGAGCACATATAAAAAGAGCAACCTGAACAATGGATGTGAAGAACAGTGGCATAAGGAAGGCGTTACCTGTTTTAACGTTTACATTTTTCGTCTTTGCGCTAATTCTCGTCTGGTGTTTTTTTACCCTAAATCACAGTAATTTCTTTCATCAATTAAATGTTAGGCACTTTAAATACACGTCTGAATTAAGCGAACAAATTTCTGCGCCCGCAGAACTTTTTTCAGACGCGCACCCTGTGAAATTAGATGATATTCGTCAAACCATTCTCAACATTCGGGAGCAGCCTTTAGATTGTTTGTCGATGATTGGTAATACAGAGCGTTTTATCATGAAAATTATTGGCACAGAGTCGGTTATTGATATTTGTACTCGTGACGTTCAAAGTGCTAATAGTTCATTGGCTGCGCTGGCCGATTATGAAGCGGGTAATGTTAGTCAACAAACACTACAAGACCAGATAGTAAAATCGCTTAGGGATTTTAGAACAAACTCTTCTGACTTTGAGATACCCGTCGAGAAAACGGTAAATTTCGTGGCTAACATTACCCTCTCTATTATTATTTTGTCATCAATAGTGGTTTTGTTATTTGCTGCATTTATTTCTCGGGCTGTGTCATCGGGGCTTACCAGCAGGGAAGAGGCGATGAAAGCCCTAGCTGAAAGCGAGAAACGAAATAAACAAATGGCGCATACCGACGCGTTAACGGGCTTGCCGAACAGAAACTTGCTTGAACATACTGTAGACAAAGCCATTAATATGTCGGAGCGCAGTAATTTGCCCTTCGCGGTGATGTTTATCGATCTTGACCACTTTAAAGACATTAACGATAGCTTAGGCCACGCGTTAGGCGACACGCTTTTAATCACTATGGCGCAGCGAATTTCAGATGCAATTCGCGCTACCGATGTGGTGGTTCGTTTTGGTGGTGATGAATTTGTGGCGGTAACAGACTGTTTTGAATCAATTGAAACCATTGATTTCATTGCCCATAGAATATTAGACACTATCAGTAAATCTGTGCAGCTTGGCAATAACGACTACTATATCACTGCGAGTATTGGTGTAGCCTGCTACCCACAAAACGGCGCTAATTCCTCATTGCTGCTAAAGCATGCCGATACGGCAATGTACCAAGCTAAAGAGGCGGGCAAGAATCAGTATCAAGCATTCGATAAATTATCGGCCATTAAACAAAACCGCAAACTAAAACTGGTAAGTCAGCTTCATCATGCTATTGCTAACAATGAGTTTAGCTTAGTTTATCAACCGATTGTTAGGCTTGAGGATGGCGTGACAGTTGGGAGTGAAGCGCTATTAAGATGGACTAACCCAGATAACGAAGCCATTGGTCCCGATGAGTTTATTCCTATTGCCGAGCATTCGGGACAAATTATTGATATAGGAAATTGGGTATTACAACAAGCCTGTGAACAATGCAAAGCATGGCATGATGCAGGCGCTACGCATCATGCAATGGCAATTAATGTGTCATCACATCAGCTTAAAGATCAGCATTTCGCGCAAAGGCTCGCAGATATTCTGGCTAGCTTATCGTTGCCCGCAGAGTGTATACATATTGAGGTAACCGAGAATATTGCCATTATGGAAGAGCAAGCCTGCGTTGCATCGCTGTACAGGTTATCTGAGCTGGGTGTGCAACTGTTACTCGATGACTTTGGTACGGGGTATTCGTGCCTAAGCTATCTTAAGAATTTACCTTTTGATGTATTAAAAATAGACAAGAGCTTTATGCCTGCAAATAACACCATTGCCAGTACCATTATCGCCATGGGGCATGAACTGGATATGGAGGTGGTGGCCGAAGGCATTGAAACTGATATGTGTTACGCAATGCTACAGAAGCTAAACTGCCAATATGGGCAGGGGTATTTGTTCCAAAAGCCAGTGCCAGCTAGTGAGTTCGATATCTACAAGCAATACAAATGCAGTGTTCCTGAGCTAGCTTAATAGCGCAAACGGTATGTGCTTTTAGTCAGTTGGCTTAGCGTATTGCTATTAAGCCAACTCACTTGTCACCTAAGCAGGAACACAATTAGCTGGCGTGCTCTCAATCAATTAATCAATCAAATCTAATGTCATCACAACACGCGGTTGGCTGCTTGATACCGGCGGTGAACGATGCACTATTCCAGCGTTCTCATTACCTTGCCACAACTCTCCCTTTAGAATTGCGACATCACCCGTTTCCAAGGTTTGTATATCTTGTGCTGTACGATATAAACCCGAATGGTCATCGGTTAATGCGCCGCTTTTGTGGCCTAGCATTGTGCGGTCGGTGTTATCGTGTTCTAGCCACTGGCTGCCCGGTCCAACAAAGGTGGTCACTAAACGGCAAGATACTCTATCAACATGAAAACGAGGGCACATGGCCTTGTCTAATGTTGATAACCTAAAACCAATGGTATTAGCCTCAAACAAGCAGATAAACATGTCGACGAGCTCGGCTATATAGGTATGTAATTGGGGCGCAAAAGGTTGGCCGTCGGCTAAGGTGCGAATATAGGCTTCGGCTGAATCGGAACTTAATTGTCTTGCAGCAGTAAGCTTGCCGCCACCTTTTACGAAGGTAGCTAACGAGGTTAAAAAGGTATCGTCTAAGTGGCGTTGCCAAATCGCAATATTACACTCGTCGTTATAGATATCGGTAAGCACAATAGGCTCTACCGACGTACTCGACTTTTTAATGCGCTTATCAGTAGTCGGGGGGCTTTCGGTTAAGGGGTTAGCAGCTAGCGCTTGTGCCATTATAAACCCTCCCAACGAGGAAATGGATCGGGAAGGGTTCGCCAATAATCCACCCCCTTTATAAGGCTTTCATCGTCTAGTAAGCAAGTATCCAAGGTTTTGGTAATTGTGGCTTCATCAAGGTTTTGCCCAATAAAGACTAACTCTTGGCGCATGTCGCCGAAAGGTTCCATCCATTGCTTTTCTATTGAGGCCAAATATTCTTCATCTTCAGGCCATTCTGACTTTGGCAGAGCTTTCCAAAACATACCACCATAACCATAATGAGCAATACCACCGGCTTGGCTCCATTGTCCCGCACACTCAGGCCGCGAGGCTAACCAAAAGTAACCTTTGGAGCGTAGTAACTTTCCGTAGTTTTCGGTGGTATGCAAAAAGTTATAAAACTTTTGCGGGTGGAAAGGACGGCGTGCATGATAGCTAAAACTACTAATGCCATACTCTTCAGTTTCTGGCGTGTGTTCCCCCCGCATTTCTTTAAGCCAGCCTGGGGCAAGCTGGGCTTTCTCGAAATTGAATAGTTGTGTGCCAAGCACCTCATCAATATCGATATTGCCTTTATTTATAGGAATAATTTTTGCCGATGTATTTAAGCTTTTCAAAATAGCGGTTAAATTAGCAACATGTTCCTCGTCTACCAAATCAGTTTTGCTGACTAGGATAACATCGGCAAATTCAACTTGATCTACGAGCAAATCAGCGACACTGCGCTCGTCCTCTTCACCAAGGGATTCACCGGTTTCTTGTAAATACTTGGCTTCTTCGTAGTCTTTACTGAAGTTGACCGCATCAACCACTGTCACCATGGTATCTAAACTAGCAATATCTGATAACGACACACCGTCTTCATCGGCAAAGGTGAAGGTCTCTGCCACGGGAAGGGGCTCTGATATACCGGTAGACTCAATAAGCAAGTAGTCAAAACTGCCATCTGTCGCTAGGCGGTTAACCTCTAGAAGCAAATCTTCCCGCAACGTGCAGCATATGCAGCCGTTACTCATCTCAACCAACTTTTCTTCACTGTGATTCAGCGACACATCACTTTTAACGATAGAAGCGTCAATATTAACCTCGCTCATGTCGTTAACGATAACCGCCACGCGTTTGCCTTCACGGTTATTAAGAATATGACTAAGGACAGTTGTTTTACCTGCACCTAAGAAACCTGACAGCACAGTAACGGGGAGTTTATTACTCTTCATCGGAATTCGCTCAAAATATTTAAGGTTAATATTGTTATAATATAACATATCATTGCTGGCAAGTTCGAAAATAGTGAATTGGGGGGTATGGGCAGTTGAAAATGTAGTTAAGGTGGATAGATTTAACGTAAATTTATTTCTTCATTTAAGTATATTTCTAACGTTCTAAAAGCCTCAGGGCGATAGCTGCGGCAGAGGTTTTATTGTCTACTCCAAGCTTTTTGTATATCTGTTCAAGATGTTTATTTGCTGTCCGAGGACTAATATCAAGAATTTGAGATATTTCCCAACTCGTTTTACCAAAAGAAATCCAGTAGAGAACTTCAGATTCGCGTTTGGTGATAGGTAAATTTTCTTGTAAGTATGTAGATGTTTTGCTCGTCGAAGGTTCTACAACTTTAAGTAAGTGATAGGAATCTTGAATACCTAAATATTGAATGGGCAAAGGGGATAAAAAGCAGTTTATTGTCAATATAGCCGACTCTTTCAAGTCGCTACTTTGAAGCCAAGGAGCAAGCTTTGTTGAGATACTCGCCCACGGGCTAGTGTCCTTGCCACATATTTTTTCGATAAACTGATGAACATTTGGAGTTGCCCAAGACAAGCGGCCTTCAGGGCTTACACAAAAAGTATTGCTGCCCGTCCTATCAAGCGCACTTTGTGCACTCAAGGCGAGCTTCGCTGTTTGTATGTGGGTTTTTATTCGAGCGATGACTTCATCAGGGGAAATAGGTTTGGTGACGTAATCAATCCCTCCTGCATCGAAACCTTTTACTACATCGTCTATTTCAGTTAACCCTGTCATAAATATAATTGGGGTGTTAGGGAGTATCTTCTTCAGTCTCTTACAGGTTTCAAAACCATCCATTTCAGGCATAACGGCATCGAGAAGTACAACGTCGGGTTTAACTTTCTCAACAATAGCCAAAGCTTGAATACCGTTTAAAGCTACAAGCGCGGTGAAACCTTGGGTATTTAATGCGACATTTAACATCCCCAGCGACTCGGGGGAGTCATCGACAACTAGCACGACATCACTGATATTATTCATGAATACACTCACCTAAATATCTGATTATTTCTGGAAAGTTACATTGGGAAATATGTTGCTTTATATTTGACTCTACATCAGGCGAAAAATAATGATGGGTTTCTATTTCCGTTAGCTTGCTATTAAACCCAGATAGATACCCAATTTCAGCTAATGTAATCAATTCTCTGTAGTGGTCTGATGTGACGGGCGTTCGTAGCTGTTTTTTTGTCTGCGTTATGCTTGTGGTTTCATTGGGGGAATATTCCCAATTAAGCTCTAACAACTGCCCAATTTGATTGAATAGAGAGTCTAAATTAAACGGCTTTGAAATATACCCGTTATGCAGTTGGGTTTGGGCCGTATGGTGCTCTAACTCGCGAGCGTTGGCTGAAACCATGAGTACTGGCATCAACCAACTATCTATTCTTAGTGTTGACAGCAAATCCCATCCACTCGAGTTAGATAATTTTACATCTAATGTAACTAAGTCAATGTGGTGATTTTCTAATTGAGAGAACGCTTCCTTCTCATTTTCCGCTAGCAATACATTAAAACCAAGTGGAGTTAATACATCTTTAAGCAACTGCTGTTGATGAGGCTCATTGTCTATCACTAATATAGTTTTACGCGTGCCTGAGTATGCACAAACTTGTTGGCTATGATTTTCCGGCGTGGTTTGATGTTGAATAATGCGTGGAAGCATTAAGCGCAAAGTAAATGTTGAACCTTTCCCTAGTAAACTTTTAAAGCTTAGTTCGCCGCCCATCAATTCAGTTAATGAGCGAGATATCGTTAATCCTAACCCAGTGCCACCAATCGCCTGTGTATGTGTATTTCTAATTTGCTCAAAGGGCTGAAAAATGGTTTCTTTATGTGCTTCGCTTATACCGGAACCAGTGTCTACAACAACAAAGATCGCGACTTCATTTCTATATTGAACATCGAATCTAACGTTACCGGTCTCTGTGTATTTGATAGCGTTAGATATTAAATTAATCAATATTTGCCTAAGTCTTTGCTTATCGCCAACCACTACATCGGGAAGCTTTGTACTGATGTTAGTGTGAAAATTGAGACCTTTCTTACTTGCCTGCAATTCAAACATATCGATGAGTTGTTTCAGTATGGCTCTAATATTAAATTCATCACGGTGAAGTGTTAGGCGGCCAGCTTCTATTTTTGATATTTCCAACAGGCCTTCAATCAAGTTGGCGAGGTGCTCCCCATTTCTTCGCATGATGCCCATAGTGTCCCGTTGTTTTTCACTTAAACTACCGTCTTTACCTAAAAGCTGTGAATAGCCTAGCATCACATTTAATGGAGTACGTAGCTCATGGCTCAATCCCGCTAAATACCGGCTCTTGGCTTCATTTGCAGCCTCTGCAGCATTCTTTGCTTTTTCAAGCGCAATGGACGTTACTTCATGGGCTCCTATTTCATCGGCCAAAGCTGACGCTTGGGAACGAAGTTCCTTAAGGGCTATTCTGTTAGCACTTCTCGCTAAAATAAATAGCCAACTTAGAACACCGATAATAATAGAGAGTAAGAAAAATATTTTAATTAGCATATCTGCAAAGAGTACATTTGCATCTGAGGTAGAAGGTACTTGAAGGTAAACTAAATATAATATGCTGGCACTAACACAACTTAGCGCAAATGTTAGCGCTATAAATTGTGACATAGGGGTAGTTAAGGTTTTAAGGAGGTCGATACTTAAAAAGCGGTGAAAAAACACTTGGGATTGTGTGGAGAGCGTAGCTTCTGGCCTACATATATCTCCACACTTTACATCTAATGAACAGCATAGCGAGCAGATGACCCCACTATAGGCTGGACAAAAAGTTATATCCTCCTGCTCAAATTCATTTTCACATATGCAACATACACAGCTGGCTTGTGTAATAGCTACTTTATTATCAACCAAATAGTATTTACCACCGGTGAGCGTTCCAATGACAGGAACCAAGATAAAAGGTAAGAAAAAGGCAGCGTATGAGGCGAGAGCTTGAGTTGTTTCACCATACCAGCCGTAATGGCCCGTTATACCGATGAAAGAAGACACGAACATTGCGCCAATCCCCACAGGGTTAATGTCGTATAGATGAGAACGTTTAAATTCAATGTGTTTAGGGCTAATACCTAGCGGTTTGTTTATAATTAAATCAGCTACGACAGAACTTAGCCATGACAATACCAATACAGAATAAACGGATAACATGGTCTCTATCGTTTGGTATATGCCTAACTCCATTAACAACAATGCGATTACTACATTGAACATGGTCCATACCACTCGGCCGGGATGAGTGCGAGTTACACGAGAGAAAAAGTTAGACCACGCTAATGAGCCTGCATATGCATTGGCGACGTTAATTTTTAACTGGGAAATAACCACAAAACTACAGGCAAAGATAAGGCTTATAGTCGGGTTGTCAAAAACTAAGCTAAAAGCAAGGTTATACATGTGTGCAGGATCGTCGGCTAAGTCAATATCCATGCCTTGAGTAAGTGCAAAGTACGCTAGAAAAGACCCTAAAAATAACTTTAATGCGCCAAAAAGAATCCAACCAGGGCCGGCAGCTATCAAAGCAAACCACCATTTAAATCTGCCAGCTTTGGGTCTTTCCGGTAGAAATCTCAGAAAGTCTACCTGCTCACCAATTTGCGCAACTAAGGAAAGTAATATAGCTGAAGCACTTCCGAATAGAAGTAAGTTGAAATTGCCTGCCTCGGTTTCATTTTCGCCAATTCCAGTAAAAGCAATCCAGTCTTTGAAATTGCTGTCAGGATGCTGAAATACGAAAAAGAGAGGCACTAACTGAAGTATTACCCAAATAGGTTGAGACCAAACCTGAAATCGGCTTATATAACTAACCCCATGCGTAACTAATGGAAGTACTATTAATGCACTAATCACATACCCGATTTCCAAAGATATGCCAAATAGGATGTGCAAGGCCATCGCCATGATAGCTGCTTCAAGTGCGAAAAAAATGAACGTAAAAGAGGCGTAAATTAGTGAGGTTATAGTAGAGCCTATGTAACCAAATCCGGCCCCTCTGGTTAACAGGTCTATATCGACGCCGTATTTTGCCGCGTAGTAACTGATAGGCGTGCCGGTCAAAAATACAACAAACACCACTGACAAGATTGCCCATGCCACGTTAATGAACCCAAAATTAATTGTGGCGGCACCACCAATAGCTTCTAGTACGAGAAAAGAAACAATCCCGAGGGCAGTTCCTGCAACCTTATTCAAAGACCACTTTCGAGCTTTCTTCGCGGTAAAACGCAAAGCGAAATCTTCCATCATTTCATTCGCAACAAGTTTATTGTAACTGCGTCGGGTCGGAATTATTTTTTGATTAGATTGCATTTTAAAGTGCTACGTTTTTTTGAGTTATTACAAAGAAATACATTATTTATCAACGAACTTTCGTTGTTTAGATCTTCCCATCTTACATAAGTTAAACCACTTAACCATGCGTATTTATACGTAGGTGGTTGCGTGCTTTTGCGCATTCTTTTCATTGCATTCAAAACTCATAATGAACGTGTTGGAAATAAACACAATAAATAGAGCTCACTGACCATGTGCTGATTACTTTAATAAAGGAATGCAAATGAAACTAGCCCAAACATTAAAACCGGCCGCGGCCGTTGGATTTATCGCTTTGAGTCTCACAGGTACGGCGCACGCGGACGATAAATTTAAATTAACTGACAGTCTTTCGGTTACTGGCTTTATTGATATGTCGTGGTCGTCAGTTGACGTTGAAGGAGTTGGCACCGAACAGTCATCCGGTTTAGATCAATTCGAAATAGATTTTCTTTATAGTTTTGACAGTAAGTTTTCAGCGCAAGTTGACTTGGAATACCAAGACAACGGAACTGGAGAGGAAGTCGACATTGAACAAGCTTTTATTTCCTACGCAGTATCAGAAAATTTTAGTGTAAAAGCAGGACGTTTTCTTAGTTATACAGGTTGGGAAACGGAAGAACCAACGGGTCTCTATCAGTACTCAGGAACTGGCTATGCCGCATACTTTTACGGTGGTTATCAGCAGGGAGTTTCAGGTTTTTACAAGGGAAATGGCTACCAAGTTGCCTTGTCATTGGTTAACGATTTAGGGGACTTAGAAGGTGAGAACAGGGATACAGATCATCCTGCGTTTGAAGCAATGTTAGCAGTTACGCCCACTGAAGCCACAATTGCAAAAGCTTTTTATTCAAGCGACAAGCTCGACGGAACAGATGAAACTACCACACTGGTAAATTTGTGGGCCGCGTATATAGAAGGCTCTCTCACCCTTGCCGTTGAATATAACACTTCAGAAAACGCTCCAGCTTATGCCTATCGCTATGGCATCGATTCAGAAGCCTCTGGTTACTTAATCATGGGCAATTACGCAATGAACGATTTTGCTATTACTTTACGTTATCACGACTATGCAATCGATGATGCAAGTGGCGCAGAAGTAGAAGATGGCAGCGCTATCACGATTGCACCAAGCTATACCTTTACCAAAAACCTATGGGTGGTATTTGAATACCGAATGGGTGAACAAAATGGGGTAGATGTAGACCTTATGGCCCTTGAAGCACTAGTTACTTTCTAAGCTAATTCAATCACATTGATAAAAGGAATACTCAAATGAAATTTAAAAAGATCGCCCTCGCCAGCACAATTATAGTTAGTACATTTTGCTCTCAAATCGTGTTAGCGGCAGATACTATTAAAGTAGGTGTACTACATTCGCTGTCGGGCACCATGGCAATATCAGAAACAACATTGAAAGACACAGTGTTGATGATGATTGAAGAACAGAATAAAGCGGGCGGTATCCTGGGTAAAAAGCTAGAAGCTGTGGTAGTTGACCCCGCGTCAAACTGGCCGCTGTTTGCAGAAAAAACTCGGGAGTTACTGGCACAGGAAAAGGTCGATGTGATTTTCGGTTGCTGGACGTCAGTGTCAAGAAAATCCGTATTGCCCGTAATTGAAGAGCTCAACGGCTTGTTGTTCTACCCTGTGCAATACGAAGGGGAAGAGTCTTCGAAGAATGTGTTCTACACAGGCGCAGCGCCTAACCAGCAAGCTATACCAGCGGTAGATTATTTAATGAATGATATCGGTGCTACTCGTTGGGTTCTAGCAGGAACTGATTATGTATACCCACGCACGACAAACAAGATATTAAAAGAGTATCTGAATGCGAAAGGCGTTAAAGACGAAGACATTCTTATTAACTACACCCCATTTGGTCATTCTGACTGGCAAGGTATTGTTTCTGAGATCAAAAAGTTCGGCTCAACAGGCAAGAAGACTGCTGTGGTTTCTACAATTAACGGCGATGCGAACATTCCATTTTACAAAGAATTAGGCAACCAAGGCATTTCTGCAGAAGATATTCCAGTGGTGGCATTCTCTGTAGGTGAAGAAGAGCTTTCGGGCTTTGATGCAGCGCCTCTTGTTGGACATCTTGCTGCTTGGAATTACTTCCAAAGTGTTGAATCAGATGAAAATGATGAATTTATCGAAAGTTGGCAAAGCTACATTGGTGATGATGAACGTGTAACCAATGACCCAATGGAAGCAACTTATATTGGCTTCAAAATGTGGGTAAAAGCGGTAGAAAAAGCAGGCACTACAGATGTAGACGAAGTAGAGCAAGCGATGATCGGTATCGCAGTGCCTAATCTCACAGGAAGCATCGCAGTTATGAATGCAAACCATCACCTATCGAAGCCCGTGCTAATAGGCGAAATTCAAGAAGATGGTCAATTTGAAGTGGTTTGGGAAACACCAGATACAGTGATTGGTGATGCGTGGTCAGACTTTCTTCCGAGTTCAAAAAACCTCATGTCGGACTGGACTGCACCACTTCGTTGTGGAAATTTTGATGTAACTACGGGTAAGTGTTCGGGTTAGAAGTTTTAAAGAGAGTGGAGAAGCCTGGCTACTGACATACAAGTAGCCAGCCTCCATGACGTTAAGAGCCTGAATCCCAAACGTACTTTAAATAGAGTGTATTTACCACTGTTAGTACAAGAGCATCTAGAAGCGGCTTAAACGTTGTGCATTAAGCTTTGTATAAGAGGAATATAAGATGATTCGAACGCACACCCGGTGGGTTAGTTGGTTATTCATCTGCTTAATATGCTTGTGTAAAGCACCTGTATATGCACAAACAGCAGATGTTCAGACCGTTCAACCTAGCAATGAGAATGACGCTGCACTTTATTCACTCGCAGCTAAATTGCCAAGCGCGAAGTTGAACCAAATGGAATCTTTGGTAACAGAAATTAGCCAAGTTCCTCACCCAAAAACCCGAGAAATATTGTCACTAGTGTTGAACGGTGACTTGTACTATATCAAATCAAATAGGCTGCTTGTTGCCGCTATAAAGGTAGGTAAAGAGTACGAACTAACTGATGTATTGCATGACTCAGAACTCGCATCGGTTAAAAAGTCGAAAATTAGAAAGGTACGCACAAACAACCGACTGCGGGGTTTAATCCGAAGTGCTATCGCTGTACTAGACTTAAATTCCCCTAATAAGGATGTACGTCTACAAGCCGTAAAGCAGTTACTCGACAATCCGTCCACGATGGGGTTAGACGCTATCACGCTACGGCTTGATAAAGAAGAAGACCCAGAAGTGTCAGAATTAATGAATGTGGTGCTTTCATTAAACCAGCTAAAAACGGGTGAGCATCAAGCCAAACTAGTTGCTGTTAGTGATTTAGAAAGTAGTCTGCAGCCTGAAGTGCGAAATACCATGGCAAATATATTAAGGGAATTGCCACAAAGTCAGCGCAATGCGCAAGAAGCAGAACTAGCTGCGGCGCTCAATGAAGTCATTAAAAATATAGACGCAAAGCGCAGCCGCTACGGATTTATTGAAAATGTATTTTTTGGATTAAGTTTAGGCTCAGTATTATTGTTAGCTGCAATTGGCTTAGCAATTACTTTTGGCGTGATGGGTGTAATTAACATGGCGCACGGCGAAATGATTATGCTGGGCGCTTATACTACATATGTCATACAAATTACTTTTCCGTCCCTTATCGAATATTCGCTATTAATGGCTATTCCCGCTGCCTTTTTAGTTTCGGGGTTTGTGGGGGTATTAATTGAGCGAGGCGTAATTCGCTTCTTAAAAGGGCGCCCGTTAGAGACATTATTAGCTACGTTCGGCGTATCTTTAATACTTCAGCAATTAGTGCGTACGGTTTTTTCTCCACTTAATAGACAGGTGCAGGCGCCTGAATGGATGACGGGATCTTGGGTTATAAATCCCGTCTTTTCGTTAACCTACAATCGGCTATACATCATTATATTTTCGCTCGTTGTGTTTTTTACACTGATGTTAATCCTTAAAAAATCATCATTAGGTTTGCACGTTCGCGCTGTATCACAAAACAGGGACATGGCACGCGCGCTTAGTATAAAAAGTGACTGGGTAGATGCTGCTACCTTTGGTTTAGGTTCGGGTATTGCGGGTGTAGCGGGTGTAGTGCTTAGTCAATTGACCAACGTCGGACCAAACCTAGGTCAGGCCTACATTATCGATTCATTTTTAGTCGTTGTATTTGGTGGAGTAGGCAACTTGTGGGGAACGTTAGTTGCGGCTATGTCACTCGGTACAATTAATAAATTTCTTGAACCTATTACGGGGTCTGTGCTGGCAAATATTATCGTGCTGGTAGGCTTGGTATTGTTTATCCAAAAACGTCCGAAAGGCTTATTCCCACAAAAGGGTAGGAGCGCAGACTAATGACTAATTTATTAAACGTTTTTCAAGAGAAATTTAAAACGCTGAGCAACCTTCATGTAGTGGTGAGCGTCTTATTTCTATCAACCGCTTACGTAACTTTTTGTAATCTGGTTTTCGCTGACGGTGCTTTGTTACACGTTAGTGACTACACAGTAAGTCTTTTTGGAAAGTATTTGTGCTATGCACTTTTGGCCTTAGCCGTTGACCTAGTATGGGGTTACTGTGGCGTGCTTAGCTTGGGGCACGGCGCCTTTTTTACACTCGGTGGGTACGCCATGGGCATGTATCTTATGCGTCAAATTGGTGACAGGGGTGTTTATGGCAATCCCGACCTTCCAGATTTCATGGTTTTTCTCAATTGGACAGAAATTCCTTGGTATTGGGCAGGAAGTAGCAGTGCAATTTGGATGGTTGTGATGGTGTTTCTAGGGCCTGGGTTACTTGCCTTTATTTTTGGAACACTGGCGTTTAGATCGCGAGTAAGCGGGGTGTATCTATCTATTATGACCCAAGCAATGACATACGCCCTGATGTTGGCATTTTTTAGAAATGAAATGGGATTTGGTGGCAATAACGGACTAACCGATTTTAAAGAAATATTCGGTTTTTCTTTGCAAAACCCCAGTACCAAACTTGGGTTATTTGTTGCTACAGCCATTGCATTAGCAATTGGTTATGCCATTAGTCATTTTATAGTTTCTTCAAAAATGGGAAGAGTTATTACCGCTACGCGAGATGCAGAAAGCCGCGTTCGCTTCGTAGGGTATAAGCCAGAGCATTATAAAGTATGGATATTTGTCGTTTCTGCAATGTTAGCCGGTTTAGCAGGTGCCCTTTATGTTCCTCAAGTTGGCATTATAAACCCTGGTGAGTTTTCTCCGCTCAACTCAATAGAAATGGTGGTGTGGGTTGCGATTGGCGGACGCTGCACTCTTTATGGTGCGATCATCGGAGCTATTGTAGTGAGTTACGCGAAGACACGATTCACCGCTATTATGCCAGAAGCCTGGCTTTTCGCCCTCGGAGGACTATTTGTATTGGTCACGCTTTTACTTCCAAAGGGTATAGCAGGCTTGCTACCTAATATCTTCGACAAACTATCAATGTTTAATAGTGGGCCTACAACTTCAAAAGAAGAAGCTCCCTCCCATGTAGGTACTAAAAAGGAATTAGAATGATGACCGCTCAAACTACTAAGAGTCCTCAGCTTGCTAATAAAACTCCTCAGCTTGTTGGTAAGCATCCAGATACGCGCCATGGTGTAATTCTATACGTTGAAGATGTAAACCTAAGTTTTGATGGTTTTAAGGCGCTTAACAACTTGAACCTTTACATCAATAAAGGTGAATTACGATGCCTAATAGGGGCGAACGGTGCGGGCAAAACAACGTTAATGGATGTTATTACTGGGAAGACGCGGCCTGATTCGGGCAAAGTTAATTTCGGCCAAAACATAGATTTACTCAGTATGGACGAGTGTGAAATTGCAAGAGCAGGTATTGGACGTAAGTTTCAAAAGCCCACCGTCTTCGAAGCGCTCAGTGTATTTGAAAATATTGAACTGAGTCTGTCAGGTGATAAAGGTATTTGGGCATCTTTGTTTTATAGACTTTCCCCAGAGCAAAAAGACAGTATTGATAACATTTTGCGAACTATAGGGTTAGTAAATGAAGCCTATTATCCCGCAGGCCGATTGTCCCATGGACAAAAGCAATGGCTTGAAATAGGTATGTTATTGGCTGCCGATCCCAAGTTGCTATTAGTTGATGAGCCAGTAGCGGGTATGACGGGGCAAGAAACTGAACGCACCGCTGAACTTCTAACATCATTAGCGGGCGAACGCTCCGTGGTGGTAGTCGAGCATGATATGGCGTTTGTTCGCTCAATTGCTCGTCAAGTTACCGTGCTGCATCAAGGCTCTGTACTTGCGGAAGGCACCATGAATGATATCCAGTCGAACCCAGAAGTTATTCGAGTATATTTAGGCGAAGAAACTGATCATTAAGCATTATCAAACCTGTGCGAAGGCATTAACATTATGATAGAACTACAGAATATTGATCAACAATATAGCGGTACTCAAATTCTTTGGGATGTGAATCTGAAAATAGAAAAGGGTTCTCGAACCGTTATTATGGGCCGAAATGGTGTTGGCAAAACAACGTTGCTAAACGTCATTATGGGGCTGTTGCCAATAAGCGCTGGCAAGCTCACTATTAACAATAAAGATATGTCTAAAGCCTCGGTAGAGTCGCGACCAGAGATAGGTGTAGGCTATGTACCCCAGGGGCGTCATATTTTTCCTCAGCTAACCGTTGAAGAAAATTTGAAGATAAGTTTAAACTGCAAAAGGCAAACTAGTAAGACTATACCTGAGCATATATTTGAACTCTTCCCTGTTTTAAAGGAAATGTTGCACAGACGAGGGGGGGACTTGTCGGGCGGACAACAACAACAGTTAGCGATAGGTCGAGCGTTGGTGTTAAACCCTGATATTTTGATATTGGATGAACCTAACGAAGGTATCCAACCAAATATTGTGCAGCTCATTAGGGATGTGTTGTTGAAGTTAAATAAAGAGCAAGGGCTAACTATTGTGTTAGTGGAGCAAAAGCTTCCTTTCGCAAGAGCGGTGGGTGAAACCTTTGCATTGATGGAAAAAGGTCAGGTAATTGCTACAGGCGATATGCCGGATTTAAACGACGAACTTGTTAGTAAGTATTTAGCCGTATAGCTTATGTATTGAAATGGATGATATGAAACAAGAGTTTGTGAGTGAACAATTATCGGGTGCATCAAGTTCTGTAAATGAGGCCAGTGCAGTAAAAGGCCTCAAAAATAAGTGGTTGGCTAGCTTATTCCTAGAATTCGCCATTAAAAGCAATGTGTCTCAGCTAGTTAAAACTAGCCGTCACGGACCTTTGAATGTTCAGAAGGCATTTTACCCTGAAGGTGAAGATTGTGCGCATGTTTACTTGCTTCACCCTCCCGCAGGGATTGTTTCGGGTGATGAACTCAACATTGAAATTTGTATTCAAGATTCAGCGCATGCGCTTATTACTACGCCAGGCGCCAATCGCTTTTACCGAGCAAGAACCAATTTAGCAATTGGCGACAGTAAGCAAATACAAATAAGTAACGTTAACGTGTTAGGCAAGGGTGTTTGTGAAAACTTTCCACTCGAAACTATCGTTTATGAAGGCGCAGACGCAATTAACCAATTGGACTTATCGTTAAGTTCACAAGCACATTATATTGGCTGGGATATAAGTTCCTTAGGGTTACCCGCCGCTGGTCAGCCATTTAAGAAAGGCCGGTATACTCAACTAAATCGAGTGTTTATCGACGGTAAACTTAATTTTCATGACCGAATTAATCTAAACCCAAATAACAATGTTCGTGCACACGTTGCGGGCCTCAATAACCACTCCGTTTTTGCCACTATGTTGGCCCATGCGCCGAAAGTACGTATAAATGGGAATGAGAAAAGCCAGTTGGTAGAGCGCTTAAGAGAACAAATTGCACATACAGATGGCGTAGACAAACCTAGCCAGAAAGTGAGCGTAACTTACATAAGAGACCTATTAGTAGTGCGATACCTAGGCGACCATACCGAAGAGTGCAAAGCCATATTTACCAGTATTTGGAAAACAATCAGGCCAATTTACATCCAAAAAGAAGCTAATGTTCCTCGTATTTGGCTTACTTAAAAATAGAATGAAAAGGTAGCTTAGAATGGATTTATTACCCAGAGAGCGAGATAAGTTATTAATCTTTACTGCGGCTTTGTTAGCTGAAAGGCGACTAAAGCGGGGCGTTAAACTTAATTACCCTGAAGCAATGGCCTACATATCGATGGAAATAATCGAGGGCGCGCGAGACGGTAAAACCGTTGCAGAAATGATGGATTATGGCCGCACTCTACTCACCAAAGAGCAGGTGATGGAAGGAGTAAGTGAGCTTATTCCAGAAGTTCAGGTAGAGGCTACATTCCCAGATGGCACAAAGCTAGTCACTATTCATAACCCTATTATTTAAAAGTCTCAATTTTTAACAGGAGCATAGGCAAATGATTCCCGGAGAAATAAAAACAGACTCAGGCGACCGCGAGCTGAATGTGGGTAGACCTTGTATTAAGATTAAAGTGGCTAACGCGGGCGATCGTCCAATACAAGTAGGTTCTCATTATCATTTTTATGAAGTGAACAATGCGCTTAAGTTCGATCGGGAAGCCACCAAAGGCTACCGTTTAGACATTACCTCAAGTACTGCTATCCGATTTGAGCCGGGGCAAGAGCGCGAGGTAACTTTGATCCCTTACCAAGGCAGCCGCACGGTCATTGGATTTCAAGGTAAAGTACAAGGGGTATTGAGCTAATGGCAACTATCGATAAACATTCATACGCACATATGTTTGGTCCCACTATTGGCGATCGTGTTCGCTTAGGTGATACGGACTTATGGCTTGAAGTGGAAAAAGACTTTACCGAGTATGGTGAAGAAGTGAAATTCGGTGGCGGAAAAGTAATTCGGGACGGTATGGGGCAAAGCCAAGCAAGCTGTTTTGATACGCCAGACCTTGTAATCACGAACGTGGTTATTCTCGACCATTGGGGAATTATTAAAGCCGATATTGGTATCAAAGATGGCCGTATCGCTATTATTGGTAAAGCTGGTAACCCAGATGTTCAAGACAATATTGATATTGAAATTGGACCCGGCACAGAAATCATTGCAGGCGAAGGGCAGATAGTTACGGCCGGTGGTATAGACGCGCACATTCATTTTATATGCCCACAACAAATAGACGAAGCGCTAATGTCGGGAGTGACTACGATGATTGGTGGTGGAACAGGGCCCGCCACGGGTAGCAACGCTACCACTTGCACCCCTGGGCCTTGGAATATTCATAAAATGCTTCAAGCTACCAATGATTTTCCTATGAACTTTGGCTTCTTAGGAAAGGGGAATGCAAGTTTACCTATAGCATTAGAAGAACAAATAGAAGCAGGCGTATGTGGCTTGAAGCTGCATGAAGATTGGGGGACTACCCCCGCTTCTATCGATAATTGTTTATCAGTAGCAGAGCGATATGACGTTCAAATAGCAATTCATACCGACACACTCAATGAGTCTGGTTTTGTTGAAGATACGTTAGGTGCGTTTAAAGGGCGCACCATACATACTTATCACACGGAGGGCGCAGGTGGCGGTCATTCTCCCGATATTATCCGCGCCTGTGGTGAATCAAATGTCTTACCTTCATCCACCAATCCTACGCGACCTTACACAATTAATACCATAGATGAACACCTTGATATGTTAATGGTTTGTCATCATTTAGACCCGGCTATACCTGAAGATATCGCGTTTGCTGACTCTCGTATTCGTAAAGAAAGCATAGCAGCTGAAGATATCATGCACGACTTGGGGGCTATTAGCATGATTGCCTCAGATTCCCAAGCGATGGGTCGTGTGGGTGAAATGATTACGCGCACTTGGCAAACTGCACATAAAATGAAGCAGCAACGTGGCCCCTTAGCGCCGGATACTGAAAAAAATGATAACTTTCGATTAAAGCGGTATGTAGCGAAATATACAATTAATCCTGCAATTAGCCACGGCATTAGCCATGAAGTAGGTTCTATCGAAATAGGGAAACTCGCAGATTTAGTGCTTTGGAAGCCTGCCTTTTTCGGTATCAAGCCCGCAATGATAATTAAGTCAGGGTTTATTGCGGCAGCCCCCATGGGCGATGCGAATGCGTCAATACCCACTCCTCAACCCGTCTACTACAGACCAATGTTTGGTGCGCATGGATCGGCATCTGCTAATACTTCAATGACGTTCATGTCTCAAGCTTCTTTGGATGCTGGGGTACCAGATAAAATAGGTATGACACGTATGGTAAGTGCTTGCAAAAATACACGCAACATAGGCAAAGATGACATGATCCACAATAGTTGGCAACCTACTATTGAAGTGGATGCTCAAACCTATGAGGTGCGAGCGAACGGCGAGTTACTTACATGTGAGCCAGCAACGACACTCCCATTGGCACAGCTTTACTGTCTGTTTTAAAGGAATAAATAAATGTTACTAGCTTACACACGTCTATCGCATATTCATGAGAATATTGATGATTCTATTACCCTTGATCATGACACCCGAAAGAAAGCGCGGATTAAAAGTACCACAGACACGGGCATAGATATCGGCGTATTTTTAGAGCGAGGACATCCACTTCTTGTTGGAGAAATACTGAAAACTGAATGCGGTAAATATATTGTTGTAAAAGGAAAAGCCGAAGATGTGGCTACAGCTATTGCAGATGATTGGCTGAGCTTCTCGAAAATTTGCTATCACTTGGGCAATCGCCATACATCATTACAAATTGGTGAGCGGTGGGTACGCTTTAAGCCCGATCATGTTTTAGAAGAGCTTGTTGAAAACTACGGGTTAAGTATCAATAAAACACCTGCTGTGTTTGAGCCTGAGAGTGGAGCTTATGGAAAATCAGGCCACAATCATGGTCATAGTCACTCTCATGAGCATTAAATGAAGCCGGCTCCTCAAACTAGCCCATTACAACTTCAGCGACTATTACAGTTATGCAGCGCTAATCTACCGGTGGGCGGATTTTCATTTTCACAAGGCTTAGAGTTCGCTACTGAAAATGGTTGGCTTACCGACAGCGCGAGTACTGAAAGCTGGATAGAAGTGAATTTGGCAGAGTCTATCGCTCAGACCGACCTTCCTATAATCAATCGTTTGTATAAGGCGCTTAATGTAGGTGATACGAAGGCATTTATCTATTGGAATGAGCATATTGTAGCGTGTAGAGAGAGTCATGAGTTATTGCTATCTGATTTAGCTATGGGGAAGGCGTTAATGCGCCTAATGAATCAACTAGATGATTTTAATATCACTCCCTATTCTGGCCTTCTTGAAGGATTAGATTGTAGTTTCGTAAGCGCATATTCGCTGTGCGCTTTCACTTTCAACTTAGATCTTTTATTGGCCCAAAGTGGCTACTGTTGGACTTATATAGATAATCAAGTAGCTGCCGCGACTAAGCTAGTGCCGTTGGGGCAGACTCAAGCACAGAACCTCCTGTTTAGGTTAAGCAATAATTGCGAAGCGCTAATTGCTCGAGCAAATGATGTGAGTGACAACGATATAGGTAATAGCCTACCCCACTTAACGATGGCCAGTGCGTGGCATGAAAGTCAATACTCGCGGTTGTTCAGGTCGTAAGACCGAAACGAAATTAAATTAAAAAGATAAACCAGAAGAGATACACAAATTATGAAAAAACAAGTTTTGCGTATAGGTGTGGGAGGACCGGTTGGTTCAGGTAAAACAGCCCTTCTTCGTCAGCTTTGCCTTTCGTTACGAGACAAGTACAACATGGCGGTTGTTACGAATGACATTTACACCAGAGAAGATGCCGAATTTTTAACGAAAAATGACGCATTGGCTGCCGATCGAATAATGGGGGTTGAGACGGGTGGCTGTCCACACACGGCTATTCGCGAAGATGCCTCAATGAATCTAGCGGCTATAGACGAGTTACAGGCACGTCATAATGATCTCGATTTTGTATTGGTAGAAAGCGGTGGAGATAACCTTAGTGCTACTTTCAGCCCAGAACTTTCTGACCTAACCATTTATGTTATTGATGTTTCTGCGGGCGATAAAATTCCACGAAAAGGTGGGCCGGGTATTACAAAATCGGATTTATTAATCATCAATAAGATAGACGTAGCTGACTTAGTTGGTGCATCGCTAGAGGTAATGGATGCAGATACTAAAAAAATGCGTGGCGACAAACCGTTTATATTTAGCAACATGAAAACTCAGCAGGGCCTTGCAGACATAATTTCGTTTATCGAAAAGGAAGGCATGCTGAGCTTGTAAGACTTAACATTAATATTGAGGGATTAAATCATGAGATTACATTACATATTACTGAGCGCTTTTTTCTTTTTTACGAATACTGCGAATGCGCATACTGATACGTTTCTAGGGGAAGGCGCCCATCACAATTTTTACCACATACTATTTTGGGCAATATGTGCAGCAGTAGTGTTTACAATTTTTCGATGGGTACGAGCTAAGCGAATGAATAAATAGGTAAAGCTTATATTTTAGAGGGTTCAAAACCTACGGATATTATTGAGATAGTCGTAGGTTGCTTAAATTATCATAATGACTTACTAGTTCTTACACAAACCAGCATCTTTCATCCAGTTTGGACAGGTGTTCGCATCATCGCATCGCCATCTAACGCCACTCAAATCAAACTTATCTTTTAAAAGGTAAGGCTTAGATTCTAATCTTAGAATTTCAGTGTAGTGGTAATTTTCCCATCGAATAAAGCAGGCATGAGTGGTTGGCAACCTAGGGCGTATTCTTATTTCTATGCCATCGGGAACCACCTGTGTTATTAAGCAGCTAGTACTGCCACACTTATCCGCTTGAGCTGTAGTAGTGCTAAATAGCCAGAAAAAAACGGTTAAAAAAATGGTTATGCGCATGTGGGTATTAACGGAATGATTAAACTTAGTTTCATTATTTTACTCTTTTTGAATACTTAACTTACTTTGTTCATTTTAGTTAGTTATGCAAAGATTTCCTTTTTGATTCGTCAACGGGTTTTACTTAATAGGGTATACTTGCGTCAATTCAATCACTACAAACAGGCGGGCTAATGGCATCGGCATCTGCACTACATATTCTGGTTAAAACTGAAAAAGAAGCTTTTGCGATATTAGAGCAGCTTAAAAAAGGGAAAGATTTTAGTACCTTGGCTAAGCGCCACTCTACTTGCCCTTCCGGCAAAAAAGGCGGCGATTTAGGTGAGTTTCGTCGCGGCCAGATGGTAAAAGCGTTCGACGATGTTGTATTTAAAAAAGAAGTATTAAAGGTGCATGGCCCAGTTAAAACCCGCTTTGGCTACCATCTAATAAAAACCCTATATCGAAACTAGTGTCATCGAAACTAGTGCTATTGTAGCTACTATCAATGCAACTACTATCAATATAGCTAGGGCACCCAACGTTCGCCACAAACGCCATGCTTAGTATAAATACGGTACGGGCTGGTAGTGCTGTGAATATCTTGACGTAACGCTTTGCTATGATCTACTTCAATAAATGGGGTACTTGATGCTGTACCTTGGTTATCTAATACGTAGTAGCGTGAAGCGTACTCCGTTAATTGCATTTTATTTTCTTGAGCTACGTCGGTAAGGCGCACGCGGGTTACGGCTTTAAATCGAGTGTTGGGGTCGGTGATTGAGAGCAGCTTTTTATAAAAATAGCCTTTATCAGCTTGATGCTGAGAAAACGCATTAAGAACGTTAATTAATGCTTTTAGCCCAATGGCTTCGCGCTGCAGCATAAAATCGTGTTGGGTATAATTCGCATTTGCCGTTACCTGACCTGCGGTGTACACCTGCTCTTCTTCTAAGCTGGTTAGATAGTCTTCTCCCTCTTCATTGTAGTTGCTCAGCGCTGAAGTATTCATGTTAATCATGTAGTCACTAATACCAGCAGGTAGTACTTCAAACAACAATACGTCAGGGGTAACAGCGCCACGCTCTTCTGGGGTCTGCGGACCTTTAGGAATGCACTTGTCGGAAATGAAATAGTAGTATTGTCCGGCATCCATCGCCGTTGCCGTAGGCTGATATACGGTAAGCCCCGCCACAATAGCTAAACAAACCAAAAAACTTTTATACATAACGCAATTCCGCAACAATCAGGCATTGCATCATTGGCGCTGCAATACCGAAAACTAATGCCGCTATTGTAACTGGTATGAAAGTGCGCGCTATACTTTACTCATTTTTATTGTGGCTGCTTCTCTAAGGCTTCAATTTCACCCCACAAGGTTTCCGATTCTTCGGTTAATTTTGCGTAGGTTTTCATGTCACCGTTGCGTTGAGCCTGCATGGCTTTCTCCAACAAAATATTGTATTGCTTACGCATTTTTTTAGATGGGTTAGAATTAAAAATACCGAACATAGCCATACTCTCGTTAATTTTCATCTTTATACATCAGTGAAGTGTACTCTGATCATGCTGCATGCCTTAATTATTTGTAACTAAATCCAGCCAACTTCCTCGTAAATACTGACTCATTCATGAAATTAATGGCCGAGTTGTGATTTATTGTTTTTTCCTATGCCAACTCTATATGAATTCTAGTTATGAGTCGTAGCTAAATAATACTAGTTGAGTATAAGTATATATCGTAAGTTCTCTTGCTGAGTAATAACAATAGTCAACTTTAGACGCAATTTTTAGTACTCAGGACAAAGGTGTTTTAGCGCAACTTCGGAATGAAAATAGATTTGATTTCCAAAAGGCATGTTAAGCATAAGTGAATAAAATGGCTTGTTCATCTATAAAGGATGTCATTCTCGTGGAGCCTGGACGTGAGGAGAAGCGTGTGAAAATCATAGTATTAAACGAATCGAAAATACCGATGCCACTATCCAATGTGGAGAAGCGCTGTGCAGTAACCCCATCAAGTGTGCAACGTTTGGTGAAAAAAGGGGCACAGCTTCATATAGAAAGTGGGGCAGGTTTGTTATCGGGATATGCCGATAAAGAATATGTAGATGTAGGTGGAATTGTTATTGATGATGTGAATAGTGCATTATCAACAGCCGATATGCTTGTAAGCGTAAATAAACCGGCTGAATCCCAACTGTCGGTGATGAAAAAAGGGGCCATTGTGGTTGGCCATCTTGACCCTTTCTTTGAGCAACCGCTGGTTGAGTCAATAGCAAACAAAGGCTTAACGGCTATTTCAGTTGAAATGATCCCCCGCTCATCTCGTGCCCAAAAAATGGATGCGCTAAGCTCACAAGCGAGCCTTGCCGGTTATGTCATGGTAATGCAAGCCGCGAACTACTTACCTTCTATATTACCTATGATGATGACACCGTCTGGCACAATAAAACCCGCCAAAGTGTTCATTATTGGTGCTGGCGTGGCTGGCTTGCAAGCTATTGCCACGGCGAAACGATTAGGGGCGAATGTACTCGCCTACGACACGCGCCCCGTTGTTGCTGAGCAAGTGGAATCTCTAGGCGGTAAGTTTCTTAAAATCGATATTGGCGAAACGGGTCAAACTAAAGATGGCTACGCCAAAGAGCTTACCGATGAACAAAAAGCGAAGCAGCAAGACGCACAGCGTGATGCTATTGCTGATTCAGACATTGTTATTACCACGGCGCAGCTGTTTGGTCGCAAACCGCCAGTGCTAATTAGCAAAGAGACTTTGGCACTAATGAAGCCTGGTAGCGTGGTGGTCGATATGGCAGCCCAATCTGGCGGTAACGTTGAAGGTTCTGTGGCCGGTGAAGTTGCGCAGGTTCATGGTGTAACAGTGATAGGCACAGGTAACTGGAGCCAAGCGGTTGCCCGCGCAGCCACTGATATGTACGCGAATAATATTTATAACTTGGTCGATGAATTCTACGACACCGAAACCAACGCGTTTGGTTTAAATCTAGAAGACGATATTTTAAGTGGCTGTGTTATTGCTCATAACGGCGCAATTACCAACGACATGTTAACCAACGCCTACAAAGGAGCGTAATCATGGAGATTATCTATTTACTGTTTATTGTGCTGCTTGCTGGTTTTCTTGGGTTTGAGTTAATTCGCAAAGTACCTGCAACTTTACACACGCCATTAATGTCGGGCTCTAATGCTATTTCAGGTATTACCTTAGTGGGCGCATTGGCCGCGTCTGGTGGCGACAACAATGTGTTGACCACGGTATTAGGAACGGCGGCGGTAGCGCTTGCCAGCATTAACGTTGTGGGGGGTTACTTGGTAACCGATCGCATGCTAAGTATGTTCAAAAAGAAAGATAAAAAATAAGGAGTATGCAAGTGAATGATATCGAAACCATAATCAATCTTGCGTACGTTGTAGCCGCAGCGTTATTTATTTTAGGGCTAAAATTGCTTAGCCATCCAGATACAGCAAAACGAGGTAACTTTGTCTCTGCTGTAGGTATGTTGATTGCCGTTGTAGTGACCTTGCTCGACCAACAAATAATCACGTACCAATGGATTATTTTAGGTGTTGTTATTGGTGGTGCCTTTGGGGCGTGGAAAGCCAAATCGGTGGAAATGACAGCCATGCCAGAAATGGTCTCGTTGTTTAACGGATTTGGTGGTGCAGCTTCATTATTGCTGGGTTGGGCTACATTGTCTGGCATGAGCATGGTAGCACTTCAAACTGCTACGGCGTTTACGTACATTACCTTGTTCTTCACTATTTTAGTGGGGGGCGTAACTTTCTCTGGCTCCGTGGTAGCTTGGGGTAAGTTGTCAGGCAAAATGTCATCTAAAGCCGTGATTTTTACTGGTCTTCGTGAGCTTAGCGTACTGCATCTAATTGCTATGCTGGTGGTAGGGTACTTATTTACCACTGAACCTCAAAATACGCTGTGGCTGTACTGCGCGATTGCACTGGCGCTAAGCTTCGGCCTGTGGGCAACCATCTCAATTGGTGGCGCCGATATGCCAGTGGTTATTGCCTTGTTGAATAGTTATTCAGGGGTAGCGGCTACGGCGGCAGGTTTGGCAACCGGCAACACTATTTTGATTGTTACTGGCCTACTGGTAGGCGCTTCAGGTCTTATTCTCACTAACATTATGTGTAAGGCGATGAACCGTTCACTAATGAATGTGTTGTTGTCTGGGTTTTCGAAGCCGGTGGAAGCGGGTGAAAAAATTGAAGGCGAAATTAAGATTCTGTCTGCCCAAGATGCATTTTATGTATTAGAAGCTGCACAGTCGGTATTGGTAGTACCGGGTTACGGAATGGCAGTAGCGCAAGCGCAGCACGCAGTACGTGAAATGCAGTCACTATTGGAAGAGAACGGATGCACGGTAGACTATGCCATTCACGCGGTAGCAGGGCGTATGCCGGGCCATATGAATGTACTGTTAGCAGAAGCCGATGTTCCATACGACCAACTGTATGAAATGGATGATGTTAACCCGCGTATGGAAAATTACGACGTGGTGATTGTTATTGGGGCTAACGATGTGGTGAACCCTGCCGCAAAAGAAATGAAAGGTAGCCCAATTTACGGTATGCCGGTTATTGAAGCGTATCGCGCTAAAACCGTATTTGTGCTTAAGCGCTCTGCCAATGCTGGTTTTGCAGGGGTAGATAACCCGCTCTTCTTTAAAGACAATACCCGTATGGTATTGGGCGATGCTAAAGAAACTATTAACAGTATCGTGAGAGAGTTTGGTGACGATTAAGGTATAAAATATCAGTGGCAGGTATAAAATTGCCTGCCACTGTTTCTATCCCAGTTACAGTTCTTATACCTAAGTTTTTGTTTCTTTGTATTTTTATTATTTCCTATTAAATTCACCTGCCAGTCTGCACCATTTTTTTCTGTGAAAAAGATAAGACATTTCTTGTACAACGACAATAATCACCTTTACCATTGCACATGCTACTTTTGTCTAGTTTTTTAAAGGGATTGCAGTTAGTCAGATGTCAAATCAGTATTATCATATTGAAGTGTTTCAAGATCTTGTTTTAGTAACACTGCGCGGGCGGTGGGATATGAGCACTAACATTCAATATCTAGCAGCACTAGGCGATACGCTCAACGCTAGAAGAGGTCGAGCCTTTGATATCATAGTAGATATGCGTACATGGGAAGTGCCAGACTCTGTGGCTTTTGCTCGAATGAAAGCCCCTATTCAACTCGATAGGCGCAATCAAAGAAGCGAAGTATGGTTTGAGGACGAGACAACAAATGCCGAACATATCGCCGCTAAGTTCTTTAATGAGCAAAATTTCAAATTAAAGCGTACCAAGAACACGGGTGCGTTCCTTAAAACTATAGACCCTATATTTGACGATGAAGCAAAAGCGCACATCATTGAGTGGGCTACACGCCACGATCTCGATGAGCAAATCTGTCGATAAACAAAATTAGTCGAGACAATCGATATTTTACGTAGCGCCACTTTATACGTTGTCTATAATACCGCCCTATTTCGCATTAATTTCTGAACAGCAGCGTTCAGCATAGTTTTTAAAAGGTGACTACATTGTCAGATTGGAGCATTGAAGAAGCAGAGCGCGTCTATGGCGTGTCTCAATGGGGTGGCGGCTATTTTCAAGTTGGTGAAAATGGTAACGTGCATGTGACTCCAGTTCCTGATGATCCCAGTATTCGCATCGATTTTAAATCGGTTGTTGAAGAGATTCGAAAAGAAGGGGTTCAATTCCCTGTAGTGGTTCGTTTTCACGACATCTTACGTTCTCAGGTCGCTAGTCTGAACAAAGCCTTTCGCAGCTCTATTGAAGAAGCTGAGTATAAAGGACTTTACCAAGGCGTGTATCCGGTAAAAGTAAACCAGATGCGTGAAGTGGTAGAAGAAATTGTAGAGGCAGGTGCACCTTTTAACTATGGTTTAGAAGCGGGCTCAAAAGCCGAGCTACTTACCGTACTTGCCATGAACACCAACGAAGATTCTTTGACCATCCTTAACGGTTATAAAGACGACGAGTTTATGCGCCTAGCATTATTAGGTAGAAAGCTTGGTCGCAAAATAGTCGTTGTGGTTGAAAAGTACAGTGAATTACTACTGTTAGTAAAAGTGTCTAAAGAACTGAACATAGACCCTATTATCGGCGTGCGCGCTAAAATGACGGTGAAAGGCCGTGGTAAATGGGAAAGCTCTGGCGGCGAACGCGCTAAGTTTGGCCTTACTATTACCGAAATTATTAAAACTGCCCGTTATCTTGAAGAACAAGGTATGTCTCATTGCCTTAAATTATTGCATTTCCACATTGGTAGTCAGCTTACCGATATTCGTGCAGTAAAAGAGGCTATGACCGAAGGCGCGCGTATTTATGCCGATTTGCACAAGATGGGCTTCCCACTAGATTATGTTGATGTAGGTGGCGGCTTAGGTATTGATTACGATGGTAGTAACTCTACTAACGAGTCTTCTCGTAACTACAGCATGCAAGAATATGTGGCCGATGTAGTTTACGGCATGAAAGAGATGTGCGACCTAGAAGGCGTACCGCATCCAAATTTAGTGAGTGAAAGTGGCCGAGCTATCACTGCACACCACAGTTGTGTAGTAACAGAGATAGTAGGCGAAATTAAGTCGAATGCGGCACAAATCGACACGTCTGAAAATGAGAACGAACACGTATTTTTGAAAAATATGCGTGAGTTGTCAGACGATTTCGAGAATCAAACCAATATGCACGAAGTGTATAACGATGCGTCGCAATATAAAGAACAAGCTCTCGGTGCCTTTAAATTACGCGTATTGTCGTTGGAAGAATTGGCGAAAATTGAAACCCTTTACTGGGATATCATGGCGCGTTTGCAAGTATGGTATCGCAAAGAAGAATACGTACCTGAAGAACTGCAAGAGTTAGATTACAGCTTGTCTTCGCAATACTTGTGTAACTTCTCGGTATTTCAGTCGGCTGCGGATACATGGGCCATCGACCAACTGCTTCCCGTAGTGCCGCTTACGCGTATGAACGAAAAGCCTACGGTGAACTGCTCATTGGTTGATATTACCTGTGACAGTGACGGCAAAATTGATCAGTTTTCGATAGGCCGTGAAATTACTGATGTATTGCCGATGCACCCGCTTAAGAAAGATGAGCCTTATTATATCGGCTTGTTCTTAACTGGCGCATATCAAGATGTAATGGGTGACATGCACAACTTGTTTGGTCGCTTGAACGAAGTTCACATCTTTAGCTACGATGACGATCCAGAAGATTTTTACATTGAAGAAGTGGTGAAAGGCTCCTCAGTTGAAGATGTTCTCAACATTATGCAATACAACCCGCGGGCTATGGCGTCTGATGTGAAACGTCTTATCGACAGACAAGTGTCAGGTGGGAAAATTAATCCGAAAGAAGGTGTTCGCTGGACCGATTTTTACGAAAATTGCTTAAGCGGTTATACCTACTTAAAGCCTTAATTTCGGCGGGTTAACGTAAGAAAGCACGCAAGGTGGCGCTTAAAATTCCTATTCGTAATAGAAAACGGGTTTTAAGTGTCAGCCTATTCTTTAGCCTCAGCGTGTTTAAAATAACGCTTCCAAAACTCAGCCGTTGTGGAATTGATCATATTCGATTCGGCATTCATCAGCATCACATATCCGGTTTTATAATCGGGCGCAAACGCCACATCAGCACGATACCCTTTTACCCAGCCTCCATGGTAGTTAATGCGCTTGCCGTCAAAATCATAAACTCGCCAGCCTAGTCCGTAATGGGCGTCTTTTAGCATTTTTCGCCAACCTCTGCGCCTAGTTTCGCGCTGGGTTTTAACCCGTGGTGTGGTGACTTCCTTAATCATGTCGGGTGAGATCACCGTAGGGAACTCGCCCAGCAATGCTTGCAAGTAAATAGTCATATCAGTAATGCTTGCGTTTACACCTGCAGCGGGTGAAAAACGGTAGTAGTTACTTTCAACTGCACCTTCACGCCACCTGTCTCTGGCAATAGCAATGTGTGGGCGAGCCCAAGACGCAGAAGCAAGCAATCCGCCTTTTCCTACGCTAGCGGTATTCATGCCCAGTGGCGTAAAGAGCTGAGTTTGTACTTCCCGAGAATAAGACGAATAGTTGTTGGTAAGGTAATATTCGAGCGCACCAAAAAGTGCATTTTGATAGGTGTAGCATTCGCCGGGCACGCACAAGGGCTCGAGTTTACTCAATGAGGTTAACACCCGCTGCAGAGAATAATCAGCTTCAATTAAGTTGTCGTAGGCATTAGGCATAAAACCGCTAGATTGCCCCACAATATGCTGAAGCTGCAATGTTTCCATACCGTCCACATTGAAAGGAATATCAGGCAATAGGGTGGAAATGGGGGTGTCCCAACGCAAACGTTGTTGCTCAACAAGTTTGGCAGAGAGTAGTGCAGTGAAAGTTTTTGATACCGAAGCTAGGCGAAAGACCGTGTCTTCAGTAATGCGCTTTCCACCTTTATGCGTTCTGCCATAAACATACACTTGTGGCGCCTTGCCTTGCTCGTAATAAACAAAGGTATAGCCGGGCACATTATATTTTGCGGCCTCGCGCTGCACATAGTTGGCATAATCAGAAAGCCAATCGGCGCTTAAAGCGGGAAGTGTCACGAGAAGCGTGAAAAAGAATAGGCTAATTCTAATCAGGCGCGTTACTAAATTGCGCGTGGTTTGCAACATGAATTGGGCTCAGTAAGGGCGCACCCCAAAGGTGGCGGGCACTATTATTCTTACGCCATTATGCGTTCGCTAGTGGCGATTATCAACTCTACTGATATTTTACTGCCAGTTCCGATTTTGTCGCACCCTTGCAAGGGGAACAGGATACAATTCAATCTTAATAGCGAAGTGACTGTTTAAACCCGCACATCAATCCGAGCCATGGTATGAACACTGACATAAAAGATTCAGCGCACGTAGACAATGAGCACCGCGAAACTTACGCTAAAGCTAGGGTAAGTAGAGATGCCCGCTTTGATGGCCGCTTCTTTGTGGCGGTGAAAACCACGGGCATTTTCTGTCGGCCAATTTGCCCTGCGAAATTGCCAGATGAAAAGAACGTGGCTTACTATAACCACGCTGCTAAAGCCATGAGCGATGGCTTTCGTCCCTGTTTACGATGCAGGCCCGACAGTGCACCGTCTTCTTTTGCGTGGTTAGGGGTAGGCACAACGGTAACAAGAGCGCTAACGCTATTAAGTGATATACCCGTGCAGTCTATCTCCACCATTTCAAGCCGGTTGGGTATTAGTGAGCGTCACTTAAATAAACTCATGGTGTCGCATACGGGGTTGTCGCCCAAACAATATCAAGATTTACAAAGGGTGCTGTTTGCTAAGCAGCTACTACAGCAATCTACCATGAAGCTTACTGACATCGCGTTTAGCGCCGGATATGCTTCTACAAGGCAGCTTCAGCGAGCAGTGCAAACCTATTGCAAAAAAACGCCTACCGAATTACGAAGCAAACGCCATACTGCTTTGCCTGAAATATCTCTTAGGTTGCACTTCAGGCCACCTTACCACTGGCAGCAAGTACGTGAATTTCTTGCTTTGCGCGCTATTCGTGGCGTAGAAAAGGTGTCTGAAGATACCTACTGCCGTTATATCAGCGTAAAGGGTGAATTGGGGTTTATTAGCGCGACTTTTAACGAGAGCGCAAATGGCTTCGATGTAAAAATGCGTTTGCCAAATTTGGCTTACGTGTATAAAACGGTTGAACAAATCAAGCAGCTGCTCGATTTACATGCAGCCCCGGAGTTAATAGAAAAATCGCTATTAGCAGCGGGTTTGCCTGATAATCTTCTTACTAAAGGGTTGCGACTTCCTGGTACATGGACTGTGTTTGAAAGTGGGTGCAGAGCGATTGTTGGGCAGCAAGTCAGTGTGAAAGCCGCGATTAACCAAGCTGGGCTGCTTGCACAGCATTTAGGGGCGGTAGGCACTGAGGAACCCGTCGAGCAAAACCAACGTTATTGTTTTCCTGAACCCGAAGCGGTTGCCAATAGTGAGTTAACTTTTTTGCGTATGCCTAACGCCCGTAAGCTT
This sequence comes from Alteromonas naphthalenivorans, assembly GCF_000213655.1. Lineage (NCBI taxonomy): Bacteria > Pseudomonadati > Pseudomonadota > Gammaproteobacteria > Alteromonadales > Alteromonadaceae > Alteromonas > Alteromonas naphthalenivorans. Next base: position 4,625,896 of record NC_015554.1, on the reverse strand, counting down.
GCACTTCGTGATTTTGCGGCTTTGTTTTGTAATGGTAACCAGCCTACTCATGATGAAATATTGTCAATCAAAGGGGTTGGTCAATGGACCTTAGATTACCTTAAGATGCGAGGTGAACGTAACCCTGATGTGTACTTATCTGGCGACCTTATTGTAAGAAAAATGGCTGAGAAATATCCGGTGTTGCCGCAAAAGGCTGCGCCATGGCAAAGTTACTTAACACTACAGCTGTGGCAGTTGAGTAATGGTTAACGTGTTGTTAGGTATAAATCTATCAGTAGGAAGAAGTCATGACAGTATGCAAAAGCTATCTTGAGTCACCACAAGGGCTTATTGAAATAGCGGCGACTAGCAAAGGAATTAGTGCGATTGCCTTTGTAGATAGCGTTAACGTTGACGGTGGCACTACCAGTAATGATTTCACTGAAGCGGCCAAAGCGCAGCTAGCGGCTTATTTTAATGGTAGCCTCACCCAGTTCGACTTACCTTTTGATGCCAAAGGCACTACGTTTCAGCAAGGGGTATGGAAGGCACTATGTGATATACCGTATGGTGAAACCGCCAGTTATGCAGATATTGCCAATAAGCTAAATAATCCTAAAGCGGTTCGTGCAGTGGGCATGGCCAACGGGCGCAACCCTATAGCGATAGTGGTACCCTGTCACCGAGTTATTGGAAGCAATAAAACCTTAACGGGATACGCAGGTGGGCTTGAACGCAAGCAATACTTATTAAAATTAGAAGGAGCGCAAGGCGTATTATGGGCTTAAGAGATATTGCTGCACTGTTATTGTTAGCGTCTATTTGGGGCGGTTCATTTATCTTTATGCGTGTGGCGGCGCCTGAGTTTGGTATTTATGTATTGGTTGCCATTCGTACCGTACTGGCTACCAGTGTGTTACTGCCTATTTTGATGATGACCGGTGGCGTGAGCCAAATTTTCAAGCATTGGTTTCCCATTGCTCTGGTAGGGCTAGCGAATACGGCCGTGCCCTTCGTGTTGTTCAACTACAGTAGTTTGCATTTAGAGGCTGGGGTTAATGCTATTTTAAACGCTACTGCGCCAATGTTTGGCGCGCTGGTCGCGTGGCTATGGCTGGGCGATAAACTTACTCCTACTGCTATAGCAGGCTTAGCTCTCGGGTTTTTAGGGGTGACGGTTATCAGCCAGCAAAAGCTAGGGGAAGGTGATATTAGCTTTGTGCCTATTCTAACTGCTTTACTTGCTACTACCTGCTACGGCATTGCGGCCAGCATGATGAAACGATGGCTACAAGGCGTGCGGCCTTTAGTGGTGGCGACAGGAAGCCAAGCGATGGCATCTATTATGTTAGCGCCGTTCGCGTTAAGTACATTACCAGCTACGATGCCAAGTGCTAATGCATGGCTAAATGCTGTGGCGCTGGCCATTTTAGGTACCGCTATTGCTTACATCCTATATTTCAAATTGATTGCCAATGTGGGCCCAGCAAAAGCGATTTCGGTGGCCTACATGGTGCCGTTGTTTGGCATTATTTGGGGGGTATTATTTTTGCAAGAACACTTGTCGTTACAAACCATTATTGGTGGGGTAATGATATTAACGGGTGTGGCACTCACCACTGGTGTGATAGGCATAATAAAACGTAGCAGGGCAGCCAAAACGGCATAGGCAATTTGTTTGCCCAGTTAAGAAGAGCGTAAGCATCACCTCAGTATACCAAATACAGCTTAATACAATTTAGTACAGCTAATACACGTGGTGATGCTAAGCGTTATATATTGAAGCTTGTACGCTAAATTTCAAACCAAAATTTAGCAGCTTACCTATTCGATAAGCTGCATACGCACTAAATTGTGACCATCTCTTTTCGCCTGATACAACGCATCTTCTGCATGGGCAGTAACTTCATTCATGCTACGAGTGGTAGCAGTGAAAGATACACCCAGGGAGGCGGTTAATTGAAGCTGCGGCGACTCACTTAACGGCGTTAATGTGGCAATGCCATGACGCAAGTTTTGTGCAGTATCGAAGGCTTCATGCGGGCCTGTTTGAGGCAGCAATACAATAAACTCTTCACTGCTCCAGCGACCCAGCACATCTTGCTCACGTAAGTGATCAGAAAGATACGCCACAACCTTATCTAACACATCATCGCCCGCATTGCGGCCATGGGCATCAATAATATGGCCAAAGTCGTCTACGCTGATTAAAATCACGCTAATAGAACGCTGTTCTTTTAATAACGATTGGTAGATAAGTTCTAAGTTAGTGCGGTCGGGCAAACGATTAGCATGACGCACAATTAAGTCGGGCTGCATGTCTCGTCTGAAATAATAAAGTAAGTTATAAATAAGCAAAAAGAGTGAGAACACAACCACTAACAATGTCACTACACTGAAGATGAAGGCTTGCGATATTTCTGTTTGTCTATCTTCTAAAGGACTTAGTAAAAATACCGTCCATCCAAACTGGTTCAATTTAACTTCGGCAATCAAAAAGTCTTTTTGATCGATAGTCACTAACTTGTTATTAAGGGCTTGCTCGTCTTGCACCGTGATTGGAAGGCTAGCATACCAAGGCAGTTCTGAAAGGTTGGTAAAATCAGAATACGATGCGACAAGAGAAGGATCGGAAGACAGCATGATGTCCCCCTTTTCATCTACAAAAAGAAAGTCGTAGCCGTACTGTTCTTTGTAAGAATCGAAGACATTAATGAAGCTGCGTAAGCTTTTTCCTACGCCAAAGAAGCCCAGAAAACGGCCATCTTCATCAAAAACTTTAAGGTCGATGTAAAAATGGGTGTCTTCCCATTTACCAATATCTGCTACTGCATCTTGTGGCCCGTCACGGTACTTAAAATACCAACTGACTTCGCCTTCAATTAAATCGATGGTGGTGCCATCGGAGTTAAATTGGCGTTTGGCGTTTTCGCTGGCAATAAAAAAAGATAAACCGAATTCTCTTTCAAGTCGGTTCAGGGTTTTAAATATCGCGGCCTCGTCAACCTCATCACCTTCCATTAGGGTGACTAATTCAGTGGAATGCCCTAATGCTTCAGACGTATGAAGTGGCTTTAATAACTGCTCGACAATAAGAGACACCGCTGGCGATAGTGACTGTTGCTGCGCTCTGCTTTGCTCCGCTACAATTTTAGAAATACTAAAATGTACTAGGGTAACAATCGCTAAAACCACGACCGCAAACAGCACCAATATACTTCGGTGAAGTGTTCGAAAAGTATTCACTGACTACGCAAGCTCCTTTGCTGCTACTATCCAATTCAGTTGAAAGGTAAAGTATACCCGTTGATTTAATGAACTGCTAGGTTGTTCAACGTAGATCTAGACTTAAGAATAACCCTTAAAAAATCAATCGCTGACATATAATCACGGCTTAGATACACTAAGCGCAAAATTCGTCTTCTAGATTTACGTAAAGGAATAGCATGGCATTTTCAGTGGTAGTTTTAGCCGCGGGTAAAGGCACACGCATGAAGTCTTCGTTACCAAAAGTACTTCACAAAGTGGGCGGAGTGCCCATGGTGCAACGTATTATCAACACCGTTCAAGCCATAGAGGCTGATAGTATCCATTTAGTTTATGGTCATGGAGGCGACAAGCTAAAGGCCACACTAACGGGCGAAAACTTAAACTGGTGTTTGCAAGAAGAGCAGTTAGGCACCGGTCATGCGGTGCAGCAAGCCGCACCTCACATCAATGATGATGAAGATGTGCTTGTGCTAGTTGGCGATGCCCCTCTTATACGTCAAGAAACCTTGGCTCAACTAAAAGCCGTAAAAGCCGAGTGTGATCTAGCCCTGCTAACCGTTGAATTAGACGACCCAACAGGTATGGGCCGAATTATTCGTCAAGACGACAACATTACCGCCATTGTTGAGCACAAAGATGCCACCGATGCGCAAAAGCAAATTTGTGAAATCAATACGGGCATGATGATGATGTCCGGAAGCGATTTAAAACGTTGGTTGGGCGCGTTAAGCAATAGCAACGCACAAGGTGAATATTACCTTACTGATGTCATTGAAATGGCAGCTAATGAAGGCAAGCGTATTCAATCAGCACAGCCCCAAGAAGTGGTTGAGGTTGAAGGCGTAAATAACCGCATTCAATTAGCACATTTAGAACGCGCATTACAACTTCGCCAAGCAAACGAATTAATGACCAATGGCGTAGCATTGGCCGACCCTCTACGTTTCGACCTAAGAGGCACGCTAACCACAGGGCAGGACGTAACCATTGATATCAATGCGGTAGTAGAAGGTAACGTTATTCTAGGTAATAACGTGACGATCGGGCCAAACTGCGTATTGAAAAATTGTGAAATTGCCGACAACGCGGTTATTGAAGCAAACTCTATTATCGAAGAAGCCATCGTAGGTGAAAGCTGCACGGTAGGGCCATTTGGTCGCTTGCGCCCTGGCGCTGTTATGCACGCAAAATCTAAAGTGGGTAACTTCGTAGAAATGAAAAAAACCATACTAGGTGAAGGAGCTAAGGTTAATCACCTTACCTACCTAGGTGATGCAGAAGTAGGCGCTAATGCTAATATTGGTGCTGGCACTATTACTTGTAACTATGACGGCGTGAATAAATCTAAAACCGTTATAGGTCAGAATGCCTTCGTGGGTTCTAATTCTTCGTTAGTGGCTCCCGTAACTATTGGTGACAATGCCACGGTAGGTGCTGGCTCAGTTATTACCACCGAAGTAGAGAGTGCGGCATTAGCCGTAGCACGAGGCAAGCAGCGTAATATCGCGAACTGGCCCCGCCCGACTAAAAAATAGCGAGTATGTAATAGCTTTAGGGCTTTTTACCACTTGATGGAAGGACAACTAAGGTTGTCCTTTTTTATGCCCGCTCGTTTCTACCTTCGTTCGCCTCTTTATTAAAATTGTGCAAAAAACTTGCGAAATAAAGTCGAATAGCTTACATTTCTTTCACTTTGTAAATCATAGCTTTCGTTTTGAAAGTTATGATTCAGGAATAGTGTAGAAATAGTCTAGAAATGGTGTAGAAAAAGCACTGTGCTTTTCGTCATGTCGGGGTTGAGTTTGAAAACGAGTCGTTCTGTAGATCAGCGCCGCGCTGGCATTATTAAATGGGTAAATACTCACGGCTACGCGCAAGTTGAATTCCTCGCGGCCCAGTTCAGCACATCTGAAGTGACCATCCGAAAAGATTTAGCCGCCTTGGCAGACCAAAAAAAGCTTATTCGCCAGTTTGGCGGTGCCGCGCCATTGCCTGCTTCTCATGCCGAAACCAATGTAGTGAATTTACCTTCATCGATAAAACAGAATATAGGTAAGCTTGCTGCTAATCGCATTCAACAAGGCTCAAAAATAGTATTAGATTGCGGCAGTACTATCGCAGCGCTTTTACCTTGCCTTCGTGACATACCCAATCTGGTAGTGATGACCAATGCCTTAGATGCAGCGAGTCAGCTGACCAAAAGCAACAACGAACCCACTATTTTAATGACAGGTGGTACCTGGGACTCGGCATCTCGTTCATTCCAAGGTGCAATGGCCGAACAATTAGTATCGGCATATAGTTTTGATATAGCGTTTATTGGGGCGGCAGGTATTGATGTAAGTCGCGGAACGACTACCTTTAATGAATTAACAGGGCTTACTCGTGCCATGGCACGTGCTGCCCATGAGGTTGTGGTAATGGCAACGTCAAATAAACTTTCGAACAAAATGCCTAATTTAGAATTGGGCTGGGAAAATATCTCTACCCTTGTGACTGATAATGGCATTAGTGACGAGGATAAATATCTAATTGAACAACAAGGCGTAACGGTGCTGGTCGCTGCGCAAAACGGAGAGTAATTATGTGTGGAATTGTCGGTGCTGTTGGCGAGCGTAACGTTGTTGAAATTCTATTAGAAGGCTTAAAGCGACTTGAGTATCGTGGTTACGACTCTTCAGGCGTGGCCTTATTGCAACAAGATGGCACACTAAATCGCATAAGAAGTACCGGTAAGGTACAAGAGTTGGTAGACATTATTGCCAACGACGAAGCACTAGGGACTACCGGTATTGCTCACACACGCTGGGCTACCCATGGCGGTGTTACTGTAGCCAATGCCCACCCACATTTCTCTAGCGACCGCGTTGCGGTAGTGCACAACGGTATTATTGAAAACTACCAAACCCTACGCGAACAGCTTTCAGCAAAAGGCTATGTATTTAGCAGCGACACTGACACCGAAACCATCGCCCACACGGTTCATGAAGCATTAGATGCCGGTAAAGACTTATTAGAAGCGGTTCAAACCTCCGTTAAAACATTCCACGGCGCTTACGGTACTGTAGTTATCGACAAAGAAGATGTGGGTCGTATGGTCGTAGCGCGCTCTGGTAGCCCGTTAGTGATTGGTTTAGGGCTTGGCGAAAACTTTGTTGCGTCTGATCAAATGGCACTGTTGCCCGTTACACGCCGTTTTATCTTTTTAGAAGAGGGCGATGTTGCCGATATTACTCGCCGCACCATTGCTATTTATGACAAAGACGGTAATGCCGTTGAACGTGAAATTATTGAATCTAACGTTGAACACGACGCCGGCGATAAAGGCGCTTACCGCCATTATATGCTCAAAGAAATTCACGAGCAGCCGGTGGTAGTGCGTAATACGCTAAAAGACAGGTTAACCGAAAATGGATTAGCGGCAGATGTGTTTGGAAACGGTGCCGATGATATTCTTAGTAAAATTAAACATGTGCAAATTGTAGCCTGTGGTACCAGCTATCATTCGGGTATGACCGCCCGCTACTGGTTAGAACAATACGCCAATGTGTCGTGCAATATCGAAATTGCATCAGAGTTTCGTTACCGTAAATCGGTAGTGCACCCAAACAGCCTGCTTATTACTATTTCTCAGTCGGGCGAAACAGCCGATACTTTAGCGGCACTACGTTTAGCCAAAGAAATTGGGTATAGCGCAAGTTTAGCTATTTGTAACGTACCGGGTTCTTCGTTGGTTCGCGAGTCAGACTTAGCGTTTATGACCCGTGCAGGCGCCGAAATTGGCGTGGCATCCACCAAAGCATTCACTACCCAGTTAACCGCGTTCTTAATGCTAACCTTAGCGTTAGGTGAGAAAAACGGTATGGCAGAGAGTGACACGCAAGATATTATTAGTGCACTTCAAAGCTTGCCAGCCAAGCTAGAAGAAACCCTTACCATTACTCAAGGTATTGAAGATTTAGCCGAAGAATTTGCCGATAAACAACACAGTTTATTCTTAGGCCGTGGCGATCAATACCCTATAGCCATGGAAGGTGCGCTTAAGCTAAAAGAGATTTCTTACATTCACGCTGAAGCCTATGCATCAGGTGAATTAAAGCACGGCCCTTTGGCACTTATCGATGATGAAATGCCGGTTATTGTGGTTGCGCCTAATAACGAATTGCTAGAAAAGCTTAAATCGAATGTAGAAGAAGTACGCGCTCGTGGCGGCATTATGTATGTGTTCGCTGATAAAGACGCCGCGTTCAAAGGTGATGACACCATGCGTGTAATCAACGTGCCACACTGTGAAGCGCCTATTGCCCCTATCATCTATACCTTGCCGCTACAGTTGTTGTCGTACTACGTGGCGTTAATTAAAGGCACGGATGTGGACCAGCCTCGTAACTTGGCGAAGTCAGTTACTGTGGAGTAGTTCTCCATAAGCGGCTGAGGAGTCTCTTTTGTTGTACCATATTTTAGGTACCGTGAGCGCAGTCGCTTTTTTGCTGACGTGGTACGGGTTAGCAAAGCAAATCGCCAATATAGAGGCGCTTCGTAAAAATCATCTGCCCGCTACCCAAAGCTTGTCGGTAAACCAGTTTGCCTCAAGCTTTTTTGCGTTTTATGCCAATTTTATCTTCGGTATTGCGATAGAGCCGCTTAGTCATTATCTCGTGTGGACTCGCTTTGGTGCGCTCCTTCTGATATTGGCAATCCTTTATCAGATTTGGCGAGACAGGCGGTCAATCTCAACTGGTTTTATCGTCAGTTTGTGTGCCGTTGCTTTGGTGATAGGGCTCTGTTCTATAGGCTTTCGTCCTTACCCCAATCTGGCCAAACTCGGGGCTAACAGCTTAATGTTGGTAGTAACAGTGCTACTTGTGCAGGGCACACTACACCAAATAATGGTGTTAAGACGCAGTCGGGTTATCGGCGCGCTGTCGCCAACTCTATTTCGCAGTATTCTAATTAAAGATGTCACTACACTCGCGTTCGCATTTACGATGCCTATTGCCGTCGCTTGGCCCCTTATTCTTCTTAATGGAGCCAGCGTACTCACTCGCGGTAGCTTGCTCATTCAAATGAAAAGAATAAAAAATGTTCGAAGCACCGTTTAACGTGTCCAGCTGTCCACTTCCACTAAACTTCTAAACTAACAAGAACGCTGCCAGCTTAAAGTAGGAAGCTAAAACGGTCAGAATAAGAGCAAGTTCTTGTATATAGCACTAAACTAGACAAAGACGATTACGCACCGTTTGGATGAGTTGTATAAGTTCGTGTTACCTCTAGATCTAGATATCTCTAACTATCAATAATGGATTTTTCTTGAAGGAACCCAAATGAAAAAAGCTATCATGCTATTCACTTTGTTGTTTAGTGCTGTAGTTACAACGGCTAAGGCTCAATCAGTTCCTGGAACCGATATTTTTGTCGCGGATCTGTCAGTGCAAAATGGACAGCTCAAGTTAGGGGAGCTCAAAAATATCACCAGCCGTAAGGGATATGATAATCAACCTTATTTTGTGGATGATAATCAAAGCCTGCTCTATACCTCTGAAATAGGCGAGCAAACCGATATTTTAAGGTACAACCTTAAAACCCAAGAAATTGAAAATTTAAGTAACAGCCCTGAAAACGAATATTCTCCCACTCCGATGGAAAATGGTACGGAGTATTCTGTGATATATGCTGTTGATGGTAAACAAGAGTTGTGGGCGTATCAGTTGAACGGCGAACAAAGGCGGCCTTTGTACTCTGGTGAAGCATTGATTGGCTATCACGCTTGGGTTGACGATAAACAGGTGCTGGTAACTGTTCTAGAAGGTAAGGGTATGAATTTACAAACCTTCGAGTCGGAAAAAAGCAATTAACCGAGGTTTATCCACTTACTGGCCCGAGCTTGTATAGAATACCGGGAAGTCAAAATATGAGCTTCAATACGCTTATTGATGATAAGCACTGGTTGATGCAATTGGATACCCAGACTGGAAAGGTGCAAAAGCTAGTGGAACTGCCTAGAGAAGCACTTTATTACACCTGGACAAGCGATGGCAAAGTCATTGTCGCGAGTGAATTGCAACTCTGGTTCTGGAATAGCCAAGCAAAAAAATCTACGCTTAGCGCTTTTGCGAAAATTGGGGCTTCCTGCCCTAGCGGAGCCAGCCGTTTAGCAGTAAATATGCAGCAAACAAAGTTGGCTTTGGTCTGTGATGGTGAGAGCTTTTGAGCCGTTAGCAATAATTGGGTCGCAGTTATTTAAACCTAAAATCGCTCTAACCTTTTTAACCCCAATCTTTATTAACCGGGCTTTTTAGCCAAGAATATGGTGTGCTTACTTCCTTTACCCTTGCGTGCTCTGGCAATGCGAGTACTCACTACGTAGCCTGCATTTTTTAAGCGAACGGAAAACAAGTAATCAGGCCCAGCAGACCATATGGCTAGCATGCCATTGGGTTTTAGCACTTCATAAATATCTTCTAAACCATCGATTGAATAAATCCAATTATTGTCAGAATGGGTTAACCCTTCAGGGCCATTGTCTACATCCAATAATATGGCGTCGTAGGTGGGTGTTTTAGAATTTAAAAGGTGTTTTACATCACCTACTTTAACATTCGTTCTAGGGTCTTGAAGTGGGTTTTTAGCGCAGTTACCCAGTGGGCCTTTGTTCCATTCAACCACCTCAGGAATTAATTCGGCCACAGTGACTTGTGAACTAGGCGTCACTGCTTTTAGCGCCGCTGCAAGGGTGTATCCCATTCCTAAACCGCCTACCAAAACGTGCGCATTAGGTGTGGATTTAAGATGCTCGCAGCCCATTTGAGACAGCTCTTTTTCTGAGTTGTATACACGGCTATTCATCAACTCGCCACGAATACCGGATAGGCGAATACTGAATTCTTCATCTCGCTGAGAAAACGTTAATTCACCACCATTATTTGGAATTTGAGCTGTACCTAATTTAACCCATGGAACCATGTGAAGGCTTTTCCTTTTGACCGCAATTTTATGCTTGAACTGAATCTAGGCGCGCAGAATAGCACATTTGCCGAGCATTGATGGAGTTAGCGCCTTTAAAGGCGCAAAGTGAAAATTGAGTAAATAGGGTCAGTGTTAATTAACCTTGAAAGTACACTGACCCAATATTTTTTCTATCGCCTTTTATCGGCGATACATCGCGGGTTCACCCTTTTTAGGGGTGCTGTTTTTGATAAACTCACGTAAGTCTTGATTAGACTGTTTTAAATCGTCTCGTCGCAAGTACATCATATGCCCGCTTCTATAGCCTTTAAAGCTTAAACGGTCTTGCATAATGCCGCTTTGATCAAGCTGCCACATAGTATATTTGGCATCAAAATAGTTGGTGGCGCCGTCGTAATAACCTGCTTGAATCATCACATTTAGGTATGGGTTTTGTGCCATGGCAAGACGTAGGTTTTCGCCAGATTTATTGCCACTTCTGTCCCAGGGGTGAACATCGCCAAACATATTGTATTTGGTGTCAGTTTTGTAATTTAACTCTTCTCGCAAGTAGTAATTAATGGCGGGAGTAAACGAATGTAGCCACGACGTTAGTTCGGCCCAGTAATCGGGTCTATCACCCGCTTGCTTAGCATCTATACCCAAATAGCGGCTATCTAAGCGGCCGAGTGTTTTACCTTCATCACGCAGTAACGATTTCCAAAAATAGGCGGTGCTGACATCAAGGTTGTTTTGTGAAATCGCGTCTTGTGATAAGCCTGAATAACGTGCCATTTTTGCAAGCACGTTTCGTTTTTCCTCAGCACCAATAAAGCCACCTTTCGCCAGCGCTGGAATAAGTGTGTTGATGGTAAAATCTTCTACTTCAGGAAGCAGTTCGGTTAAGTCTTTATTTTGGAGTTCAGGGTCTAACTTTTTGTGATACCAGGCGGTTGCAGCGAAATAAGGTAGGCGATTCGCGGCTTTTACTGGGCCATTGCGTTCAATACCGATATCGGTAGGTGATACTAATATTACGCCATTTAAATACATCCATTGGCGGTTTTGTAATTCAAGGGCTAAACCCGAAACCCGAGTAGTACCATAGCTTTCACCAATGAGGTATTTAGGCGAACGCCAGCGGTTATGGCGAGTAACAAAGGTATTTACCCAATCTGCAAGGTAGCTGATATCAGCGTTGACGCCAAAAAACATGCTCTTCTGTGCGTCCTTTGAAGGCATTTCACCTTCTTCATTCTTAAGTACGCGGCTGTAGCCAGTATTAACGGGGTTAACAAATACGATGTCTGCTACATCTAATATTGAATATGGGTTCGTCTGCACGCCATAAGGCTGTACGGGGTAGCCTTCATCATCAATATTCAAAATTCGAGGGCCAGTATACGCCACGTGCATCCATACTGATGCTGAACCCGGACCACCGTTAAAAGAGATGACAAGCGGGCGAGACCCATTGTCTTTTATATCGGTGCGCTGATAGTAGGTGTAAAACAAGGTCGCGACCGCGTCATCCTTGCTATTCCACACCGGTTGCGTGCCTGTTGTAGCGCTGTATTTCACGCGCTTACCTAATATTTTAGTTTCATGCTCGGTTACTACACTACTATCGATATCGATAGTGCGTCTATGTGTTTCTTCTGCTGCATTAGCGGTAATAGCGAACAATGCCACTAAAACAAACCACATAGCTTTGCTTTTGATTATTGAATTTATTGAGTTCATCGCGTTTTCTTGTCGTTGTTATTCATTTAATAAATGCCACGTACCTCACTATACCTTGCCGCAGAGGTATAGTGATATTTGCACGATAAAATAGCTAATATTTCCGACTTATGCCTATGTGCCTTCCAGCTGAATAGAAAGTGATGGCATAAGCGAGTGTAGCTAGGAAATGCGCGAAATCCCAAATGCTCGTGCTACGAAAAAAAGCAATTAAATATATCAGTAAAATAAGAATGGCAGTGTTTACACTGCCATTCTATACGTTAAATTTTAACGACTTCCTTTAGAAATATCCCCTCACACCAAGTGCAAAGCTGCGGCCAGGTCGTGGAGCTATATCCTTAAGGAATGAAGTATGTACTCTGGCTTCGGTATCGGTCAGGTTTGTGCCTTTCAAATACACTGAAATATCTTGATTAAGTGCATCTAAGTCGTATGACACGCTGGCATCTACTAGGGTATAGCCATCGGTTGCGGTTTCACCTTCACCAATACGGTCTTGCTCTTCGTAACGTGTAATATCTAGGTGAGCACTTAATCGTTCAATTTTGTAACTAAACTGCGTACCAACTCGAAGCGGTGGAGTACGAGGTAAGTCACCTCCATCTTGCAAACGTGCTCTCACGTAGTCGGCAAATACTGTGGTTTTGAATTCATCTGTAGTTTGCCAAGCAACTTGTGCTTCAAAACCATGTAATATCACATCATCAGTTTTGAAAATATAGACTGGCAGTTCATCAGTGTGCTCGTCGTGATCATCACCCTCTTCTTCGCCATGGTCGTGTCCGCTTTCAGCAAAAAGGCCGGTATTGGTTTGGTAGTAATAGTTGTCGATTTGGTTATAAAACGCATTTAATACAAATCCTAAGTTACCTTCTGTTTTACGTAAGGTAAGGTCGATATTATTCGCAGTTTCAAGTTCAATACTGCCTTCACCAAGCTCGATATGCGCTTCGCCTTCTTCTTCATGAAGGGCAAATAAAGCCCCAACTTCATAAGTACTGGTGCCAATATGGGGGCCAAATGAAAGTAGCTCAGAGGCTGATGGCGCGCGCTCTGAACGAGATACTGAGATTCCCACGTTGTAACCTGGTGCGAAGTCCCATACCAAACCCGCCGAGATGCTTAATGCAGTAAATGATTCATCGATAGGGAATACCAAGGTGTCTTCATGCTCGTCGTCGTGGGTATCTTCATCATGCTCGTCGTCGTGGCCCTCATCTTCATGATCATCATCGTGTTCTTCATCATGATCATGGGTATCTAAAGAAGGTAATAAAACGTTATCCGCTTCCAACGATACATGTTCTATACGGGCACCGAGTTGAATGAGTACATCATCAAAGCGCTTTTCTTCCATGATAGCCATCGCAATAGTTTCAGTCACCGAAGGGGGAGTAAAGGCTTCTTCTCCTTGGGCTGATGCATCGCTGTTTTTATAATGAAAGCTCACCGCGCCATTCCAGTCATTTATAGGAGCGTGTAAAACATCGAGTTTTAACTCATGGGTTTCATTTTCAAACAAGGTGCCTGCTTCACCTTCTTCAATTTCAGCGTGTTCGTAGTCGGTAAATCCGCCACGTAGCTGAATTTGTTTTACCCAACTGCCTGCAATATTGTATTCACCTTGAAGTTGAACACGGGTTTGCTCAAGGTCGGCAAAAACAGATTCATCCTCATGATGCGTTTCATCAAGTTCTTCCTCGTGGTCGTCATCATGCTCTTCTTCGCCATGGGTATGGCCAGGAATGCCGTATTCACGATTAAATTGCTCAACTGAAAGCCCTACATAGCCTTTATCGAACAAATAACTGGTGCCAACGGTAAAGCCACTCGACGCTTCGTTACTGTTCTCTACAACTCTTGACTGCTCTTCATCATGCTCTTCTTCGCCATGATCGTCGTGCTCTACTTCAGGTGAAACAGGAACATCATAGTCGTTAGATTCGCGCCAATAGCCATCAGCATAAAAGGCGAAAGACTCATTCCCTGTGGTTACATTGAAAGAGCCAAGCTGTTGATCATCAACCGAGTTGGTTTCAAGTAACCATTCGCCTCGCGTTGTACTATCAGTTGGTATGCGACCATCTACTACATTCACAACACCGCCAACCGCGCCGCTACCGTAGAACAAGGTTGCAGGGCCACGAAGTACTTCGATTTGCTGAGCCGTTGAAGCCTCTGATGCCACCGAATGATCAGGGCCTACTCGTGAAACATCACTCACGTCTAAGCCATTTTGCGCAATAAGTACTCTAGGGCCACTTAATCCACGAATTACCGGTGTACTGGCTACTTTTGCGTGGAAGCTAGTGTGTACACCGGCCACTTTTTCTAAACTATCGCCTAGGGTGGATGTTTGTTGGCGACGAAGGGTATCGCCCGCTAACACACTCACCGGTGATGCAGACTCCATCACTGACAAATGAATGGGCGTAGCAAGTACGTCGACCACTTCAATTGGAGAACGATTTAACGTAAGTGAAAGTTGCAGCGGCTCGCCTTCAGCCAGCGTAATATCTTGATGAAGATGCGCAAAGTTCGGTGCTGAAATATGCAACTCGGCTTTGCCGTTGCTAACGTCATGAAGCGAGAACTTACCTTCGCTGTTGGTTACCGTACGCTGGTTTGTTCCTTCTACTTCTACCTTTGCACCTACTACGGCACTTCCATTTTTATTCAGCACAGTGCCCTCTATATTCTGTGCTAAAGCGCTGGTCGACAATAATGCGCTTACTAATGCTGCTACCTTGGTAACCCTAACCATTCTTAACCCCGATACTAAGTTATAATTTTAATCCTATTTATTGTTATGTTATAATGTATCAAAATGCAATCAAAGAAAATGAAGAATTAGTTCAAGATCGAGAAGCGTCCAAATTTAAAGTACAACCACTTACTCGTTGTAATCAACGTTTCCCGAAGAGGCGCTTAAGTGTATACACTCTACTTCGGTAAACATTAAAGTCGCTCACCATTGAAAAAATTTATAAAAAGGTAGATTCATGAAAAAGCCCTGTTTAGCAGTCTCTTTACTCTTTTTTTCTAGTGTAGGATTTGCCGTAAATGCACAGCAGCATGTGCATGGGCAAGGCGAGCTTTTAGTTTCTCAAGAGGGCAGCATGCTTCACCTTCAGCTTGTATTACCTGCCGCAGATGCCCTTGGCTTTGAGCACGAGCCTGAAACGACCGAGCAACTAAATAATCAAAATTTGCTTGCCGAACGTTTCACCTTAAATACCAACGTGATTGATGTAGAGGGTAAATGCGAGTTAGTGGGTGTTGAGCACACATTAGAAGCGCATGAAGACCATCATAAAAGCGACCATGAAGATGCTCACGAAGCGCACTCGGGTGATCACGACGAGGCGCACAAGAGCGAGCATGCTTTGCACAAAGAACATGACGAGCATGAAGGGCACGATGAACACGAAGAAGAAAATCATCAAAATATTGAAGTTGAATATCAATTTCACTGTGATGATGCGGTATCTGGTATTACCGTTACCCTATTTGAATCGATGCCATCGCTAAGTGCTATCCAAGCTCAGTGGATCACTGAACGTGGACAAGGTCTTTCTGAGTTATCTGCCGGTCAGCCAACGTTACGCTGGTAAGCTAAAAATCTGGTAGGTTAAAAATAAGGAACCATACTGAATGAATTTTCAAAAAATAAGCGATAAAGCTGCCATAGCACTGTCTATGCTATGCGTGGTGCACTGCTTATTATTTCCTGTTTTATTACTTCTTCTCCCGCCGCTAGCGGGCATATTAGCTTTAGATGACGAGTTGTTTCATAAAACGTTGCTGTTCTTCGTAGTGCCCATCAGTGTTATTGCACTCATGATGGGCTACCTTTACCACCGAAATCACACCATGCTTTTGGTGGGTGGTGTAGGGCTATCATTGCTTATTTTAGCCGCAGTGTTAGGGCACGATGTGTTGGGCTAATACGGTGAAGTGGTGTTAACGGTAATAGGGTCTAGCTTTATTGCATTTAGCCATATTCGAAACCTAAGACTACGCCGCCAAACAGATAATGAAACCGATTACCCGCACATCATTACACATAAATAACGGCGTCCAGGAAGGGTGTGTATGACATCAGGCAAGCTTGAAAAGTTAAGTGCTATTCCAACCAATATTATCAGTGGTTTTTTAGGCGTAGGGAAAACAAGCGCCATTTTATCCTTACTAGAGGCTAAGCCAGAGCATGAGCGGTGGGCTGTTTTAGTTAATGAGTTTGGTGAAATTGGTATTGATGGTGGCTTTTTTAAGGGCGTACATACCGAACAAAGCGGTGTGTTTGTGCGTGAAGTACCCGGCGGCTGTATGTGCTGTGCTTCAGGGTTGTCTATGCAAATTGCGCTTAATCAGTTACTTGCACGCGCTCGACCCCATCGTTTACTCATAGAGCCTACGGGGCTAGGACACCCAAGGGAAGTCTTAGAAGTGTTATCAGCCGATTATTATCAAGAGGTGCTTAATATTCAAAAGAATATCACCTTGGTAGATGCCCGAAAGCTCACAGATATACGCTATACACTGCATGATACTTTCAACCAGCAAATTGATGTTGCGGATATTGTCGTAGGTAACAAAGAAGATTTATACCAAGATGAATCTAAACAGTTGCTCATTGATTACGTTGCTAACCGCCGCGACCCCATGCCGGATATTGTTTTTGCACAGCATGGGAAATTAGCGCCATCGTTGCTAGAGGGGGCTTCTGATGTGGTTAAAGCAATGAAGCAACCTATACCTCGTCATTCTCATGGTGACGAATATCACACCCATGTAAACACTGGTAGCGCTCAACACGATCATCAAGATCATCACCACCATGAGCACAATCAAGCTAGTAATATTAACGAAGCGCCCCTACCTGAAACCGGCTTTGTTAAAATTGAAAATAGTGGAGAAGGCTTTCAAAGTATGGGGTGGCGTTTTTCACCTTATATTGTCTTTAACCGAAACGCGTTACATGAATGGTTAGGCAAGCTAAAGGTGGAAAGGCTTAAAGCAATAATGATCACCCATGAAGGTATTTTTAGCTACAACATTGTAGACGATGCAATATCAGAAAAAGAATTGGATGATTGTTTAGAAAGCCGTATAGAAGTAATTTTTAATGAATTGGATGCTTGTGATGCAGATACTTCTAAATCGAACGCCGGCGACATTAGCGAGCTGTGGGAGCAGCAATTAGTTGCATGTCAGCTAGATGAAAACTAAATGCACTCTGCAATAAATGTTTACGAAATACTCACTAAATTCCCTTTAAATGCTTAGGAGAATAGCTAACGCAAACCTGTCAGCGTTTGTGAAAAATAGCATCTATTGTTCTTGATAAACCTAGTGAGCTCGAAAGTCATCAGGCTGACCATGGTAAGCCTCAATGTCGTGCACGTTAAGGATATACGCTGAGGTTCCAAGGGGGTCTTCAAACATACCCTGTTCTAAAATACCCGTTAACGTAAATGCATCGGCTAAATTGTGATGGGCAAATCCATCGGGCAGTTGTACAAAAATAATTTGATTGGGTGGTGGAGGGGGAAAGTGAATACAAGCGCCGTAGTAAGGCACCACGAAAAAGCTTTGTAGTGTGCGATCTTCATTCACTTCTATCGGTACAATAAAGCCGGAAATAGAAATCGCTTTGCCTAAAATGGTGTGTACTATATTGGTTGAGTGAAGGGCTGAAATGTAATTTTCATCGCTACTGGCTTGAATAGATAATAGCAATTGATTCGTTATAGACTGAACGGTGCCGATTTGGGTAGGCGATAAGTCACTTGTGTCGTTCCCTGATTGATATCGACGTAAGGTGGCTTCTTCTTGTTCTGGCAGTAAGTCTTGCCAACCTAAGCGCACTACACTTTTTTGTTCAACTTCTTGGCTGAATAAGGCCTGTAACTCAGGGTTGCTGGTCTGATAAAGTGCTTCGCTAGTGTATAACTGATGTTTTATGCTGGGCCAATATAGTTGAACTAGCCTGGCGAATACACTGCCAGCCACTAAGAAAACGAAAAGAAGTAGTACTATCTTCAATGGTTTGCGCTTAGCGTTAACTGCAGCCAGCTCGTTTTCTTTAGCAGCGACTTTACTCACTCCTTTATCCACTTTTTATGCTGAGCGTAGTTCAATTTTCTGACTCAGTGAAAAAGGCTTCCCATCACTTAATCCATTTATTTGGATAGAGATGTGCGATTGGCCTGGGCGCTTTACCGTAAACGTTAAGTTATAAACGCCAGAGTCTTGTTCCAGTAACACAGCGCTATCTCCCACTATTTCTACGCCATCGCTACCTATAAAACTAACGTTTACATCACGATAGCGTAGCGGTATTACGTAAGATATTTTCGCTGTGGCGGCTTCATCAATAATAACGTCTACCTGTTTAGCGTGTTTAACCGACAGGGTTTTGAACTCCGACGCCTGATAATGTTGCTGAGCAAGGGGGTGTAACCGATTAAAGCCAAAGCCCAAATTACCGCCGCCATGTAGGTCGCAAGCATGTGCGGCAGAAACCACTGTTAAAGAGGCTAGCAGGGCAGATAATAGTTTATTAAATCGTGTCATCAATTATCCCTCGTATGGTTTCACATTGACGTGCTCTAAACGGTACGCCGCGGTGCCCATCGCATTTTCAGTGGTGTCGATAGCCAAGGTGCCTTCGAACCAGAATGGATCGTACAAACTTTCCAGTTCAACACCTTGCTCAATACTCACGTAAATAATTTGATTGGGCGGTGGTGGAGGCATGTGAATGCATGCACCGAAGTAAGGTACGATAAAAAACTCTGTGACCATTTGCGATTCGCTGCTTTCAAGCGGAACAATAAAGCCAGGAATACGGATGGGTTTATTCTCAAAGGTTTTAACGACTTGCGTTGATGTCAGCGCTTGTTGAAAGCGATTGGTAGTTTCGTTATCAAAATCTTGATTGCCAAAGGCTTCCACGGAATCTTCTTGAGAGCCGTCTTCAATACCAGCTAAATAATCTGGTGGATTTAACAGCGCCGCCAAATCTTCTTCAGGCATTAACTGCGTCCATTCCACCTCTTGATAGTCAGATGCTTCGATATCTTCAGCATATGTTGTAGGATAAAAAAGCATGCCTGTTATCGCGACAAAAATACCAATGCGGGCGCGTAAGAAGAACTTCATCATTTTATTTAGCCAAGAATTATTATAACGGTTAGTATAAAACGTTATAACATAACATGTCTGGGTTGTACATTTGTCGTCTGACTGAGCGTGCCCTTATAGCAAAGTAGGCTTAGTTTTGGCTTGAATGGCGACCTAAAAGCGTTAGTGTCAGCTACATCCACTCTTACGCAAGCATCGCGTAATGCAAAAAGGAGATGATTCACATTGTCAGCAGCACCAGAGCAACCTTTGAAAAATGAAGCACACGCCAAAAAGGCAGTGCCTAACCACGGCAATGCTATTGCGCTTAATGACGTTAAATATCACTATGCAGATTCAAACAGCAGTGGACTGCATATACCTACGTGGAAGGTGAATTATGGTGATCGTGTTTTCTTACATGGTCATTCAGGCTCTGGCAAAACCACCTTGCTTAATCTGTTAGCAGGGGTGCTAACGCCACAAAGCGGCGAGTTATCGTTACTGGGCAAGCCATTTTCCGCCTTGCCTGCCAGGCAGCGCGATAAGTTTCGCGCGCAGCACATTGGCGTGGTTTTTCAGCAATTCAATTTGATTCCCTACCTAAGCGTGCTTAAAAATATTGAGCTGGCCACATATTTTGCAAAGGCAGGCAAAACCAATGTGGCCGATGCGGCCGAAGCATTGCTGATAGGGCTTAATTTGCCCGCTACTATTCTTCATCAGCCCGCTAATTCACTGAGTGTAGGGCAGCAGCAGCGGGTAGCCATTGCCCGTGCATTAATCAACAAACCAGAAATATTACTTGTAGATGAACCCACATCTGCCTTAGATGCCGCCGCACGAGACGCCTTTATGACCATTCTTATCGATATGTGTAAGCAGCAGAACACAACACTGATATTTGTAAGTCACGATATGTATTTGAAAAAGTTTTTTGAAACCAGTGTAGAGATGTCCTCGCTAAAACAGTCCTCGCTAAAACAGCCAGCGGAGGCCAAGTAATGTTAGTGTCGTTAGCGTGGAGTAGTTTAGGTAGTCGCAAAAAATCAGTGATATTAACGTTTCTTTCGTTGCTGATTAGTATCAGTGTATTGCTAAGCGTTGAGCATATTCGCCAGCAGGCAAAAGAGAGCTTTAACCGAACTATTTCAGATGTTGATCTTATCGTTGGCGCCCCAAGCGGTCAGCTCAATCTCTTGTTGTATTCAGTGTTCAGGATGGGAAGCCCCACCAGTAACATCAACTATGCAAGCTATGAAGCACTGCAGGAAAGTAAATTAGTAGCGTGGGCAATTCCTATCTCTTTAGGAGATTCTCATCGCGGCTTTCGGGTAATGGGCACCAACGATAACTATTTTCAGCATTTCAAATTTGGTAACAAGCAAGCGCTCAGTTTTCAAAACGGTAAAGCTTTCGCGAGCTTATTTGAAGCGGTGATAGGCGCCGATGTGGCCAAAGATCTAGGGTATAAAGTGGGGGACAGTGTGGTGATTTCTCATGGTATTGGTAACACCAGTTTTACCAATCATGACAATACCCCTTTCACTATCACCGGCATACTTTCAGCCACTGGCACGCCAGTAGATAAAACCGTGCACGTAAGCTTAAACGCCATTGAAGCTATTCATTTATCGGCTTCAAAGCAAAACCAATTGCTCAACGATGCAAGCTCGGTAAATACCACGCCAGACAGTGTAACAGCGGTCATGCTTGGGCTAACCTCAAAGTTTGCGACCTTCAAACTTCAGCGCGATATCAACAACTACAAAACAGATAGGCTTATGGCCATACTGCCTGGCGTGGCGCTAACCGAGCTTTGGCAAATGATGGGTACGGTAGAAAACCTACTGCGAGTAATTAGCATTTTAGTGCTTATATCTTCATTGTTTGGCTTATCGACTATGTTGTTAGCTTCCATGCAGCAACGCAAAAACGAAATTGCCGTACTGCGGGTGTTAGGTGCAGGGCCTGGGGTTATTTTTACCTTGGTGTTAGTAGAAGCGTTAATTTTAGTATTGTTAGCGATTGTGGCGGCGATTGGGCTGCTTAGCGCAGCGTTAACCTTATCGAGTGATTGGCTTGCGTCTCAGTATGGTCTATTTTTAAGTGCAAATTTGCTTACAATAGAGACGTTAAAAGTGGTAAGTGTGATTACTTTGGCAGCCATTGTTACCTCGGCAATTCCTGCATTTGAAGCGTATAAAAACGCGCTGCATAGCTCCTTATCTGCCAAGTAGCCGGGTCTGCAAAGTGCGGGGTCTGCTAAGCAATGCCCGATATCGCGTATATCGGGTGAACCATGGCAAAGCCTTTCGGCGTATATTGAGTTTGCGATACACTGCAAAAAACGTTTACGAGGTTAGCCATGTCACTACCCCTTTCACTACTCGATCTTGCCCCTATTTCCGAAGGGCAAAGCATAAGCGATGCATTAAGTAACTCGCGAGAGTTAGCTAAGCAAGCAGAGCGCAGTGGGTATCAACGAGTGTGGTTGGCAGAACATCACGGTATGCATGGCGTGGCGAGCTCTGCTACCGCCGTTATGTTAGGTAACATTGCCGGCGCAACAAACCATATTCGTGTGGGTGCAGGTGGTGTAATGCTGCCAAATCACGCACCATTGGTTATCGCCGAGCAATTCGGCACATTGGAAACCTTATATCCTGGGCGTATTGATTTAGGGCTTGGCCGAGCCCCAGGCACCGACATGGCTACCGCTAAGGCATTGCGCCGCAATCTTAATAGCAACGCACATGTAGACACCTACCCCGATGACATAAAAGAGCTTCAACATTATTTAGGTACGCCAGTGCCTGGGCAGAAAATTATCGCTGTGCCGGGTGCCAACACACATATTCCGTTATGGTTGCTAGGTTCTAGTTTATACAGTGCGCAACTGGCCGCGTCGGTAGGCTTGCCTTATTCTTTTGCGTCGCATTTTGCACCAGAGCAACTGTTCGATGCCTTGCATGTGTATCGTTCAATGTTTAAACCATCAGAAACCCAAGAGTCGCCCTATGTGATGGCGGGGGTAATGGCGGTAGTGGCCGATACCGATGAAGAAGCGCAATACTTGTTTACCTCGGTTCAACAACAGTTTATGAATATGCGCCGAGGGCTTAACAAGCCGTTTGCTAGACCCGTAGACGATTTATCGGCAATTTGCAGCGAAGCAGATTACGCCATGTTGTCTCATGTATTACGTTATGCACTGGTGGGTTCAAAAGCCACGGTTGCCGCACAGTTAGCTAAATTTGTAGAGGCAACTGAAGTGGATGAGGTGATTGTTTCAATGCCAATTCATAACGTAGAGGCACGACTAAAAAGCGTGGTGCTTTTGGCCGAAGTAGAGGGGTAGAGAGTTAGAAAAACCTGCTAAGAGCAGGCTTTTTACCTATAGCAACGGGCGTTATTTCTTATTCGCAAAACGCTCAATAAGCGCCTTGTGCTGCGGGAATTTTTCTAGGGCCTGTTGATCTTTGCTGCATATATTTCACTCAGCAGTACATGGGTAGCCACATCATCGAAAATGCCAGTGATACCATGCTGGCATAATTCCTTGCTAACTTTTCATACCTCGTTGATATTGAACGATAATGCTTTATTCGAGCAAAGGCGTTTTCAACTAGGTGGCGATATTTATAGAGGCACCAATCAACGCTGCCTTTGTCTATATCTTGGCCATAGTTCCGTTTCGGTATGACGGAGATACCTCCTTTGGCTTCAATATATTCTCTTAATGCGTCACTATCGTAGCCTTTGTCACCTACGAAAATGTTTACTTCCCTTAAATGGTCAACCAGACTTTGAGCCCGAGCTATATCATTTCTCTGGCCTTCTGATAGTTCAAAATAAATTGGAAGCCCACCACTATCCACGGCTAAATGAATTTTTGTGGAGTTACCACCTCGGCTTTTTCCAATGCACTCATTATCCTTAGTAGCTGCTCCGGCACTATGCTGATGAGCTTTGACAATCGAACCATCAGCAAAGACCCAGTCGTAATCAGCCAGTTTGGCTAACTCATTGAATAACATATTCAATAAACCTTTCTTCGACCATAAATTGAATCGGCGATAAACGGCGCTCCAACCGCCGAATTCTGTTGGTAAATCACGCCAAGGAATTCCTGTTCTCAGCCGGAAGAGTATCCCTTCAAACGTCATTCTATGTTCTGGTTTATTGTAAATGCGGCCTGTACTCTTCATTACTTGAAGTAGCTTTTGCCACCGCTTATCAGTTAGCATTAGTCTCGGCATGGTAGTGAGTTGTTCTTTTACTTTTGGCGAAGCAAATTATAACTCTTTACCATGCTGCTCAAAAACCAATCACGAAAGATCAACACGCCTTAGCAACTCATGCTGAAAAACTTCAATCATATCTTCAGGTTCCCACCCAGGGGATACCGCTTCGCTCACCAAACCATAGTCGCCATCGGTTAACTCGGCCGCTTTATAAGTGCCCCCAGGTACAGCAAGCTGCAACTGCTGGCCATTGGCAATATCAGGCCCTACTACCACTTTTTCGTAATGGCCATCTGGGTAAATCATATGGTAAGTAATGGGCGAGCCCATATGGTAAAACTCAATGCCATCGGAATACTTAGTATGAAAATGGTCAATACTATTGTCGTTCGTAAGCATATAATAAATAGCGGTCATGGTGGTGCGTTCACCACGCGCCGTTGTTACTTTGTCTCTGTGATCCGCTTTAAAGCTTTGGCGAAAATACCCACCTTCGAAGTGATGAGAGAGGTTGAGTTGTTCAATGACTTGTTCTTTCGTTAACGTCTTCATATTATTGTTCGTCATTTTCTGGTTCCTCATTTCGTTGTTAGCGATAGGCGAAAAGCTTGCCAGGCATAGGCTTAAACCTATACCTAGCGTTGTCATTTTTTTGCTAGAACATATATTTGGGGGAGTACTAGGGATAAGAGATTTTATTCGCCTCATAATATGGTTATTATCCTTGATAGGTTTAGCCGTAACGGGTTAGGCATTTTATATGGCCCTTAAATTATAATGGGCTCCAAATCATAGATGGTTAGTACGCTAGGGCACTTTTTAACGCTTAATCTAGCGCAAACTACCTACAATCACACTGATGGGTGTTTTAAGCCTATATTATACGAACTTCAGCTATGCAGCGAAGTCGATTAACACTATGATATTTCAAACTAATCACCTACTCACAAGCTTAATAGTTGGGCTAAATAAAGATGAAAAAAACGTCACTACTCATTGTGAGTATACTCCTTTGTTTTGTATTTCACGCTCAGGTTAACGCTAAACCACTACGTGTGGTCATAATAGAAACGGGTCCTTTACCGGTAGTGATAAATACAAAAGATGCCTTTATCGATGAACTTACGCTGGTTATGCCCGATCATGAAATAGACGTAGAAATATATAATGCAGAGGGTCTAGAAGAAAAGGCGAGGTCTATTGTGGAAACAATCACCGAGCAAGCAGCGCCGGACCTGTTAGTACCAATTGCTACGCTTGCCACTAGGGCGGTTTACAACTTTTCCGCTGCGGCTGAGATTCCTACTTTATTTATGACAGTGGCAGACCCTGTAAAAGAGGGCATAGTCACTGCGTTTGGCGAACATAGCACGTCAAACATAACCGGTGAATCTCACGTATTAGATGCCAAGGTGAAGTTGGATATGCTTGATGGCTTACTAAAAGCCTCTGCACTGGAGGAACCCATCACTATTGGGCTGGTGCACTCAGAATACCCATCTTCAAAAAGTTCGGTAGAAAGCCTGTTAGCACTCGAGAGTCAGTATGATAACGTGAAGTTTGTGACGGTGAGCACCGCCTATGTTGAAGGCACTTTAGGGTTAGGTGCTATGCGTGCTGGTATAGTGGAAGTGCTTAAAGAAAAAGTAGAAACATCTGGCCTCGATGCTTATTGGCTTTCCACTGGCCCCTTGCTTCAAGCCGACGATCTCATTAATGTTATTTACAAAGAAACTAAACTATTACCGATTTTTGCCGAAAGTATAGAGTCTGTACAGCAAGGTGCGTTACTTGGCGTTGTAGCAGATGAAAAGAGTATCGGTAAATCAGGTGCATTACGCGCCAAGAGGATCTTAAGTGGCGAGAGGGCGAATACCATGGCTGTCACTAGAATGGATAAATACACAATAGGGGTGAATGTATCTACCGCCATCAAGATGCATATTCCTATTCCGTCGTCGTATTTAAAGTTATCGAAAGATCACGTTTATCAATAAAGAGTAGTACCAGATATCTATGCGAATTAAGTCGAAACTTTTAGCTATTTATATCCCCATTCTGTTTACAGGGATGGCGCTAACGGGCTATTGGGCCTATTTGACGGCTTATGACTCAGTGAGAGAGCGAGAATATCAGTTACTTACTCAAACCTTATCACTAACCTTTATTGAATTTGTGCGAGAGCGGCACGAATTGCTGGTGAATTCGGGTTTGGAAAATGTACCTGTATTTCGAGATGCCTATCAAAAAGAGGTATTTGACGAGCTAGCAGAGCTTCATCAATCAACCGGTAAGCATTTTGCGGTAAGTGATAAGACAACGGGTGCTGAGCTATTTAGCACCTATGAAGAATGGGCACCCATCAATACTGCCAACGCCACCATCACCACTATTAATGCTACCGATATTGCATTTGGTGAATCTGAGTGGAGAGACCAAGATGTACTCTTTGCCTGTAGCAAGTTCGACCCTTGGAACTGGAAGCTTACGGTTAGCCAATCTACCGATGAGCTCGAATCATCATTATCAAAAATAGCTTGGCTAACCATCGCTATTACCTTGTTTACGGTTATTTTAGTGAGTTTATTCATAGGGAAAATTACTCAGTATTTTGTGGTATCCCCAATTGGCAAAATTAAAGATGCAACGAGCAGTATTGCCGGTAATCACAAGCGGGTTAGCATTGATGTAAGCGGCAAAGATGAACTGAGTGAATTAGCCCAAGATGTAGAGGCCATGTCAGCAGACATCGAAAATTACGTGGAACGGGCACAAGCTGCCAATAAAGCCAAAACGGACTTTCTTGCCGTGATGAGCCACGAAATTCGCACGCCGTTAAACGGTATTCAAGGGCTTGCTACTTTATTGCTAGACACGCCGTTAGATGACAAGCAAAAGCAATATGCTTCAGATTTACGTTCTTCAGCCACCATTCTTGCCAATGTGATAAACGATGTACTCGATTTATCTAAAATTGAGTCTGGCATGTCAGAAGTTGATGTGACCGAATTTAATTTAGATAGCATGCTGAACGATCTTATTACCTTGCTAGGTATCAATGCGAGTGCAAACCACACGCGGTTAGAATATAAAAGTAAGAATTTGGACTCGGTAATGGTCACGAGTGATGTGACTAAACTGCGCCAGATAGTGATTAACCTAGCCAGTAACGCCATCAAATTCACACATAAAGGCACGGTGACGGTTACAGCAAGCCTTAAAAAGGTAGCTGGTCCATCGGTAGAAGAAAATCGTTTAGTCATTTCTGTGAAAGATACAGGCATTGGTATAGAACCCGATAGGCTTGAACATATTTTCGATAAGTTTACTCAATCTGATTCTTCTATTTCACGTCGTTATGGCGGCACAGGTTTAGGTTTGTCCATTGCTAAAGAGCTCTCACAGATACTAGGTGGCGATGTTAAAGTAATGAGCCGAGTGGGTGAAGGGTCGTGTTTTACTATGTCTGCTATGGTTAGCGCCCGCACTATTGATAGCGCGTCACTACAAGAAGCGCAAAGTAACCTAGATAAAAATACAATCCTTAAACCGGGTATTAGCGTACTACTGGCAGAAGATAATGCGATAAATGCCGTGGTGGCTCAGGCACTACTAGAACAGCTTGGGTGCACGGTTACTCATGTCGACAACGGTTTAAAAGCGGCAGTTAAAGTTGAAGAAGAGACCTTCGACGTTATCTTTATGGATATTCATATGCCAGTGATGGATGGTGTTGAAGCCACTAGGCGTATTCGAAGTTTACCGAGTGACGTAAGCCAAATTCCTATTATTGGGCTTACAGCAGAAGCCTTTAAAGAACGCCATGATGCCTTTAAACAAGACGGTATGAACGACGTAGTCACTAAACCTATTACCATTGAGGCATTAAAAGGTAGTCTACTTAAGCTAGCCCTATAGAAGCGTCTATACTTACTGAAAGATATTACCCGTGTCTGGAGAAAAAGGTGGAAGTGGTAAGAAAGCATAAAGAGATTTTAAGACTTCGAGTTGCTCTTATAATCGGTGCTTTGTTGCTTGCCTCTTTCATCTTGGCGGATATGGTGTTGTTACCTTCCCCTTTGTACGAGTTTTATCTTCAAAATCGCCTTTTGTATCAAATTCCAGTTATCTTTGCGGTTATCGCCCTTTCGTTCTCTCGATTCTTTTATGCTGCCAGAAGCTGGATTTTTGCAGGGCTGATGGTGATGTTAACTTTTGCAAATTATGTACTTATTTATCAAAGTTGGAGGGTATACGAATTTGCTTTTCCTTACGAGGGCACCATTTTATATGCATTCTATTGTGTATTTGCATTAGGAGTTACCTACAAGCTGGCGTTGGCAGCATCGGCTATAAGTATCGTTGGATTTATTGGATTAATGGCAATCGCGCCTGTTTATGGCGACCGCGTCATGATTTCAACGTCATTTGTGGTTGGCTCGTTATTTATATGTGCTTACGCAAAATATCGTTTAGACAGAATAGTTATTCTTTTAAAATCAACAAATAAGAAGTTAAACACCTTAAGTCGTGAAGATCCGTTAACCAATCTTCTTAATAGACGTGCGTTGATGAAAGAAGGCGAGAGATTACTGTCGCTTAGTAAAAGGCAGAACCTTTCTTTCGCTGTTTTTATGCTCGATTTAGATGACTTTAAGAAATACAACGATGCCTTTGGTCACCAGCAAGGTGATGATGCCATTGTGGCGCAGGCTGATGTGATGCGCGCAGTGTTTCAACGGCAAACCGATATTCTGGGTCGTTATGGCGGCGAAGAGTTTATGGTTATCGTCAGTGGGGTTTCTGCAAGGCAAGTAGAACAGAGTTGCCAGCAAATACTCGACACTTGGGATGAAAAAGCCTTACCGCATGCACCAAATGCATCAGCGAAAACCGTCTCATGCTCTATTGGTGCTGTGGTTGTTAATAATGTGAAAAAGCAAACTCTAGAAGGCTTAATCAACCAAGCTGATAATGAGCTGTATCAAGCAAAGGCTGCGGGGAAAGGGACTTATTTACTATCGACGCTAAGTGAAATTAACGTCGATAGTTAACGCAGAAAACATAAGCGATAAGCTTAAAGTTTAACGATCATTTTCCCTTTATTGTCGCCAGAGAATAGCATCTGTAAACCCTCTACTGCTGATTCGATACCCTCAACCATGTGAGAACGATATTGAATCTTTCCTTGTTGTACGTAGGGCGATAGCTTTGCAACAAGTTGAGGTACTTCGCCCCAATGATCAGGCATAGCAAACCCTCGAACGTTAATGCGCTTTTTAATTAACGGTATCCAATTTGGGCCGGGAGCCGGGTTTTCAGATTGATAGTCGGCAATCATGCCGCAAACCACAATACGGCCATGCGTATTCATACGATTGAAAATATGGTGCTGAATAGGGCCGCCGGTGTTTTCAAAGAATACGTCAATTTTATCGGGGGTGAGCTCAGTTAATTTTGCTTCTAAATCGTCAGTTTTATAGTTTACTGCTCCGTCGAAGCCGAGCTCGTTGACAATCCAATCTGCTTTTTCGTCACTGCCCACTACACCAATAACGCGAAGGCCGTCAGCTTTTGCTAGCTGACCTACAATTGAGCCCACCGAACCCGCAGCGCCAGTGACAACTAAGGTTTCACCTTCTTTAGGCTCACCAAAGTTATATAAGCCTGTGGTAGCAGTTAAACCAGGCAAAGCGAATACGCAAAGGGCCATCTCTTCGGTAATACCGGGCTGTAGCTTGTTGAAGCCTTCACCATTACTGACCAAGTATTCTCGCCAGCCGGTCATTCCCATGACTTTGTCGCCAACAGAAAAATCAGGGTTGTTCGACTCAATTACTTCACCCACACCGCTTGAGCGCATGACTTCACCAAGCTCAACAGGCGGAATATAACTTTCACGATCTTCACTCATCCACCCTAGCATTGCTGGGTCGAGCGACATGTAAGTTTGTTTAATCAGTATTTCACCTTTACCCGGGGAAGGAATATCTTGCTCACGAGTTTCGAACAAATGGGAGCCTATTTTTCTATCGTTTGGGCGATTGACCAATAGAATTTCTTTATTGCTAGACATGTGAATCTCTCCTTAGGCTGTTGAAATTATCTTGTACCACTGTTGTGGGGCTAGAAACTGCTTATACAAGCGTAATCACTAGAAAGGTCAAAAATAGCGTGATTAATCAAGTCTTCTCCAATTGAATATAGTGATAGGTAAACTCACCCGTTCACAAATAATGTCAA
This sequence comes from Alteromonas naphthalenivorans, assembly GCF_000213655.1. NCBI lineage: Bacteria > Pseudomonadati > Pseudomonadota > Gammaproteobacteria > Alteromonadales > Alteromonadaceae > Alteromonas > Alteromonas naphthalenivorans. The sequence goes on along the minus strand of NC_015554.1, from coordinate 4,596,335 downwards.
TTTTTGCAATCTATTATTTTCAAAGTTTTTACATCTTCTTTAATTGTGCCGCTAAAATTGTAAAAAATGCGATAAAACAGCGTGAATGGCGTTAACTTGCATTGAACAAAACATACCGTAATCGTAGAATGCGCCACTGCATATTTCCTGTTCTATAAGAGTATTTTTATGAAGCAATATTTTTCTTTACGCGCCTCTGTATGCTTAGCACTAGCCTCTATGGCATCTTCTTCTGTGCTAGCTGCTGGTTTCCAAGTAAACGAGCATAGTGCGAATGGTTTGGGTCGTGCCATGGCGGGCCAAGCGGCGAAGCCAGAGAATGCCTCTATTTTAGCAACCAATCCAGCTGCGATTGGTGTATTTAAAGAAGCTGAGTTTAGTGCATCAGTAAGCTTTATAGACCCGAATGTAGACATTTCCGGTAATGTGACTTATTCATTTGGGGATACCCTAGTTGGTGGTGGCGTTGCTAAAGAAGATAATATTGCTGAGACAGCATTTGTTCCAGGTTTCTTCTACGTTTCACCTATCAACGACAATTTTTCTGCTGGTGTAGGTGTTTTCACCACTTATGGCCTCCGTTCTGATTACTCTGATGATTTCGGCGCTTTACATTTCGCTGATACTGCAGAAGTTAAAACCGTTACGGTAAACCCAGCTGTGTCTTATAAAGTGAACAAGCAGCTTATGGTCGGCTTTGGTTTAAACGTGACGTATGCAGAAGCTGAAATTGGTTCAGGTGTATCTAATACATTGGCAGCTACCATTGAAGGTTTAGAACCAACCGCACAGGCTTTAGGTATAACACTTCCCTCTCTTAACGCTGGATCGTCACTGTTTAGCATGGAAGGTGATGATGTGGGCTTCGGTTGGAACGTAGGTGTTTTCTGGCAGCCTAGTGAGTTAACTAACATCGCGTTGTCTCATCGCGCTGAAACAAAACTAGAGTTGGACGGGGCCGTATCATCAGAAACGCCTGTATTCCCGATAGAACTCAACCAGCCTGGTAGCCTAGACTTAAATCTTGCGGCTATTACAGAGCTTGCTATCGACCAGAAAATTGATGACCAGTGGTCTGTTCAAGCGAGTCTTACCTTCACTGATTGGAGTACCTTCCAAAAACTTGAAGCTAACTTAGAAGATGGCGAAAATTTCCTTATTAAAGAAGAAAACTTTGACGACTCATGGCGCGGATCTATTGGTGTAACGTATATCCTAAATGATGAGTTTACTTTACGTGCAGGTTACGCTTACGACGATGGAGTAGTATCGGTGGAGAATCGTTCATTGAGTATTCCTGATACTGACCGTCATTGGATATCAGGTGGTTTAACTTATACTATGAGCGAAAACACATCGATTGACGCTGCGTATGTATTTATTGATGGTCGCGAAGCGTATATTAATAAAGATAGAACTATCCTTAGCGATGTTTTACCAAATACAGACTTCACCACTAACTTTACAGGTACGCAGTCAGCAACAGCACATATTTTAAGTGTACAGATGAACACACGCTTTTAAGCTAAATCATCAAAAAGTGGCAGCGTATTGGTTTGCTACTGACTGACGAAAAAGGCCTAAACGCAAGTTTAGGCCTTTTTAGTGAAAGCGATTAATTCGTAAAATCTAAATTTCAGAGAACCAATCTTGCAAGCATGTAATGGCTGCGCTTATTTTAGCAGGAACCAATTCCCGCTTTGGCGTAACCGCATATACGGTGTAATCAGGTAACGACCAGTCAGTGAATAGCTGCTTCATTGAACCCTCACTAAGTAAGTGGCGCACCTCTGGTTCAGGCAACACTGCATATCCAAGCCCATCACGGGTAAGCTGAATTAAGGTCTGCATTGAATCAAGCTCAATACGGCTCGACGTTAGCGGCACTTTATCAAACTTGTCGTGCTTCATTACATATTCTTCTATATGACGGTGAGAAATATAAGAATATTCTTGAAGAATTTCGGGCGACTCAAGAGGCGATTTTGCCAAAGGGTGGTCAGCCGATACACAAAGAATTCGTCGCCATGTGGCCAACTCTAAACTGCTGAAGTTAGTATCAGACACTGGGGTGAAGCCAAGCAGTAAGTCGGCACCGGAAACAATAATGTCTGTAGGTTGGTCGGTTAGCGTCAGCGATACATTTATTTTTGGAAAATCCTCACATAACTTCTGCAAGGGCTGACTTAATAAGCCTCCACCAAAACCTTCTGGGGCAATAATATTGACTTTACCTGAAGGCGCATCTTGAAGCGTTTCAATACGCTCTTGTGCTTCAACCGCGGTATCTAACATCTTTTTGCTGGTGTCGTAATAGATCCTTCCAGCCTCGGTAAGGCTCAAGTTTCGGGTATTACGGTTAAATAAACTCAGCCCAATGTCTTGTTCAAGTTTTCTCAGTTGTTGGCTAATGGCCGAAACGGTCATATGCAGGTTTCGGGCTGCAATACTCATGCTACCGCTTTCAGCGACCTCAACAAAAATTTGCAGAGAGCGAAGTAGTTTCATGTTCATTGGTATTTGTATCCTCATCGATACGAGTCAGTTGGTCTCGCGTTGCTTTTTTAAGTCCTTTTATCTCCTATAAATGTAATCCAATAAGGGTAACTACACATCCATATTCAGCTTATGAAACTGCAACTAAGCGCGTTTTATTCTATTGAGGATAAAGAATTAGTTTAAAAAGCGAAATAAGATAGTCTTTGCAGAATGTCATTTGTTAGGGGGGTGTATCCAGTGTTTTTAATATTTGTAAAATGCGGATATAACACTTTCTTTAACACTGAAAACTGGTACGTTAAGAATAAAACAGCGAAGAGCGAGCATGCTATCGCTCTCCACTCGTTCCACTAAAAATCAAATAAGAATGGTGATTATGAAACTTCGCGTTATTTCGCTTCTGCTGTGTATGTCATTTGTTGTGGTGATATCAGGGTGTACTACAACTTCAACTAACACGACACCTCAATATGGGCCTGCTACTTTCACGGGTGATGAATTTACTGCGGTTGTGGTTGCATACGCGCCAGAAATGGAAGGTATTTTAGGTAGGATTGCGTCCGATCCAGATGCACAAATTCATACTACTACCACAATTAAAGGCATTACTTACCGAATTGGCACCTATCATGACGAGCCAATATTGGTTTTCGCTACTGGGATGAGCATTGCAAACGCGGCAATGTCTACGCAAATGGCACTCGATTATTTCCCTGTTAAGCAAGTGGTCTATATGGGCATTGCGGGCGCGGTGAATCCAAAATGGCAGCCGGGGGATGTTATCGTACCCGAGCGTTGGTACTACCATGACGAAAGTGTATATACCAACGAAGACCCAGAAAATCCTGGTGAATACGTGTTACCCGCCTATTACGAAAAATTTATGGAAGAGCAGCCTGCTCGTTTAGCAGCCGACCCTCATTATCCTAAATATAAGCCTTTTCACTTTATCCACCCAGATGAAGTATTGATTGTAAAAGACGGTATGGATAAGCCACAAGATACGCCTTATTTCACTGCCTCACCAAAGCTACTAGCCGCGGCGAAAACAGCAATGGCTGAAATGCCAATTCAACGTATTTTGGATGAACGTGATGCCAAGCTTCATGTAGGTGGAAATGGTGTTACCGGCTCGGTGTTTATGGATAACCGAGAGTATCGTAAATGGGTTAGAGATGTGTTTACTGCTGAAGTCACCGAAATGGAATCTACTGCGATTGGCCAAGTGTGCACAATCAACAATGTGGACTGGGTTATTATTCGCGCTATTAGTGACTTGGCGGGTGGCCAAGAAGGCGTGAATACAGAAAATTTGTATGATAAAGAAGTGTCTCGTGTAGGCGCGAATGTATTATTTGCTGTGCTAGACGAGTTAGCTGAATAGATAGATTCTGATCTATTCAGAAGGCTACATAGATCAGTAGCCGAGGATGAATAACATCCTTTCAAATACAAAGGGCGAGGCAGACTTATTACGTTATCGAGTTTGCCTCGCTTTTTTGTTTTCTCTTTAGCTTTTTAGCGAATAGTACGCACCATATTGATGGTGGTGGTAGCCAGTTTCACTTCCACAAGAAACACCACAAGCGCACAAATTAGAAACATCATTGCTAATATAAATAGCGAAATGACGGGTGTTTTTAAATCGACGAACCACAACGAACCCGCAAACAAAGCCACAATTACAGTACACACCATTAGCCCCGAGGCCACGCATAAGCCAATGGCCCAGTTGATGACTTTTACTCTGCGCCAAAGTACTTTTATTTCTCGCTTTGAACGGTCGACAATATGCGGGTCTGATAGGGTATGTATTTGTCTTTCCGCTACTCTTACCCTGTCTGATATTCTGCCTAGGCGAGACGACATAACATTTAAAAAGCCTGCTATACCCGTAAGTAAAAATACAGGAGCTACCGCAAATTCAATAAGTTGGGATAGGCTAGGTATTAAGGTATCCAAAAATTCCTCCGGTAATGCATGACTACTGTGCTATCGCTAATACGAAGCTTATACGTAACTTATATAGCTTAGCCCACTAACGAGCATAAGTAGTTAGTATAAGAGCTCGACATAAGTGCTCGACATAAGAGCTATGCATCAGTAGTTAACATAAGTAGTTAACATAAGTAGTTAACATAAGAGCTAGGCGGCGAGTTAACGGCTGCAACCAGTTCCATACTTAAGCGATGCCCGCTCTAGGTGGGTAAGTTATTATTTTTACTATTAATCGCTAAATAGTTAACGATACAATTAACCTTATAGTTAGCACCAATGTTGTGGTCGAATGACACACATTATACGTATGTTAATCTTGCCAAATCTTTAGAAAGGACAAGCAATGAGCTCCACATTCAGGTTATTTTTACATAGCCTTAGCACCGTGACAGTGGTGTCGTTTTCTTCTTCTGCCGCCGCGCAAATCCCAGAGGGCGCAAACAGTGGCAAAAGCATAGCGTCAATAGAACGCGTGGTAACAACGGGAAGTAGAATTGCGAATTCCACTGCAAATTCAGGGTATGTGGTGTCTACGGTTTCAAGCGACGACATAAACTTTGTGTCGCCAAGCCATATACAAGAAGTGTTGAATTTTATTGCAGGCGCTGGTGTTCAGCGAGGTAATGGGCAGGAATACCTACCTGCATTACGCTCGCCAGTGCTTACCGGTGCTGGGGCGTGTGGCGGTATACTGGCCGCTGAAGATAACATTCCCTTACGCGCAGCAGGCTTTTGTAATATTAACGAGCTGTTTGAAGCGCATGGTGAAATGGCAGAACGCATAGAGGTGTTAAAAGGTCCTGCTTCCCCCTTGTATGGCTCTAACGCTATTCACGGCGTGATTAATGTTATTACCCCCGATGTTACCCAAGATACTGCCTTATATGGAATTGATTATGGTTCTTATGGTTATAGCAGGCTGAAACTGCGGCAAGGTAAAGACTTTGGTGAGTCTGGTATAGGCATTAACGCGAGTATTACCCGCGACGGCGGGTATCGAGACGAAGAAAGTGTAGATCAAGAAAAGGTTAATCTCAGGCATCGATACGAAGTTGATAACCTAAAACTAACCAGTGGGTTGACGTACACCCATTTAGATCAAGAAACCGCCGGTTACATTACCGGATTTGAAAGCTATAAAGATGAAGATATCGCCCAAGGTAACGACAACCCTGAAGCCTTTCGAAAAGCGAAAAGTTTACGTGTATGGAGCAAAGTAGATATGGCGTTAAGCGGCGACAACGCACTGTCTATTACGCCGTATTATCGCGATCAAAGCATGGAATTTCGCATGCACTTTTTACCTGGTACACCGCTTGAAGAAAATGAGCAAGAAGGGTTTGGTGTACTTTCCCAGTATCACCATGTGGTGAACAACACGTTGAGTTTTGATGCCGGGTTAGACGCTGAATATACCCAAGGTAGCTTGGTGCAGGCACAAGATGGCGCTACGATTGGCTCTGCATTCTTAGTGGAAACCGTACCGGCGGGGCTTCATTACGATTATCAGGTAGACGCTACCCTTTATGCTCCGTTCATTGCGTTAAATTGGCAACAAGCGTCGTGGGCGGTTTCTTTAGGGGGGCGTTATGAATATATGGACTATGATTACACCAACAATATGCTATCGGGTCGTACCCGCGACGATGGCACCGAATGTGGTTTTGGTGGATGTCGGTACGCAAGGCCTGAAAGTGGCACCAACGATTACAGTAACTTTAGCCCTAAACTCTCGGTAAGTTTTCAAAGTAGTGAAACAACCCAATGGTATGCAGGGTTATCTAGAGGTTATCGTGCCCCGCAAGCGACAGAGCTTTATAGGTTACAGCGCGATCAACAAATTGCCGACTTGGACTCGGTCACCGCCACCAATGTAGAAGTGGGTGTTAAAGGGCAACACAAAGCATTTAGCTATGTGGTGTCTGCTTATAGCTTAACCAAAGACAATGTGATCTATCGTGATAGTGATTTTTTCAATGTAAGCAATGGAGAAACCTGGCACAGAGGGGTAGAGCTAACCCTAAACTATCAAATCAGCCAAGGGTTTGATTTCGCGTTTGCAGGCAGCTATGCCAAACACACCTATGAGCACAATGAAATTGTGGGCGAAGTCGATATTAAGGGCAACGATATTGATACGGCGCCAAACCTGACCTTCAATGCTCGCCTAGGGTACAGCTTTACCCAAAGTACTCGGGCTGAACTCGAGTGGCAGCATGTCGATGGGTATTATACCGATGCTGAAAACCTTAACGAGTACGAAGGTCATGATTTATTGAACCTACGGGCCTCTTGGGCAATTTCGCCTGAACTTTCAGTGTATGCACGAGTAAATAACTTGCTCGATACCGCCTACGCTGAACGGGCCGATTACACGTCCTTTACCGCCGATAGATACTTCCCTGGGCGGCCAAGAAACGTAATGTTCAGCGTTGATTATCAGTATTAGTTAAAACCATTATCTACTCTGGTATAAAAAACGGTAGCGTGTATCTCACGGTTACCGTTTTTTTTCGCCTTTTTTATCGTACGCCTTACTAGAACCAACCTGTCAGGCTTGCGAGAAAATGCGTTCAGGCGTACTGTTAACCCCACATATGCAGCGAATACCTTTAGTCGCGCCAGGTATATCATTTCAATAATTTTGGATTATGAAAGATGAGATACGTGGAATGATTAAATTATAGGTAAACCCATGCAAAAAATAGTTGTTGTCGGTGGTGGCGCTGGAGGTCTTGAACTTGTAAGCCGCTTAAGCCGCACCCTCGGGAGAAAGAACGAAGCAGAAATAACCCTAGTTGACAGAAGTCGCACTCACATTTGGAAGCCCTTGCTTCACGAAGTGGCTGCTGGCGTTATAGACAAGCACTCTGATGGCGTTGATTACGCTATTCATGCTGCGGCACACCACTATCGCTTTCAGTTAGGGAGTATGTGTGCCATTGATGCAGAGGCCAAAACTATCACGCTTGCGCCATTATTCGATGATGAGGGAGTGTCGATATTACCCGAACGTAAAATACCTTACGACCAATTGGTATTGGCGATTGGTAGTGTCAGTAATGACTTTGGAACGCCAGGCGTTGCGCAAAATTGTTACTTTCTTGATTCATTGGTTCAAGCTGAACGCTTTCACAAAGGGTTGTTGAATCAGCTAATTCGTATTAATCAGCAAGAAGATGAAAATAGCTTTATGAAAGTGGCTATTGTGGGCGCGGGCGCGACGGGTACTGAATTAGCCGCTCAGCTTCATCATGTTGCTAACTTATCGAAAACCTACGGCATGCCGGGTATGTCAGCGTCCCGTTTAAAGATAACTATTGTAGAAGCGGGAGAGCGGATATTACCTGCGCTACCTGAGCGTATCGCCAATTCTGCTCGTAAGGCGCTGCATAAACTCGGTGTAGACATCAAAGAAAGCACCATGGTGGCAGAGGCTGATGAAAATGGCCTTATCACGAAAGATGGTAGCCGCGTGGATGCTGATTTAATGGTATGGGCGGCAGGGGTGAAAGCGCCGGATTTCGTCACCGAAATGGGTATTTTTGAGACCAATCGCGCAAATCAAATTCTTGTTAATAAGTACTTACAAAGCACTGGCGACAGTAACATTTGGGTTATTGGTGACTGTTGTGGCTTCAAACAAGAAAACGGTAAATGGGTACCACCTAGAGCGCAGTCTGCGCATCAAATGGCAGACACGGCGGCAAACAATATTATTGCATTGCAGCGGGGTAAAGAATTAAAAGGCTATGTCTATAAAGATTATGGCTCGCTAGTGCATTTAAGTAACTACAGCACCGTAGGTAGCTTGATGGGGTCGTTATCAAATTCAAGTATGTTCATTGAAGGGCGTTTAGCCAAGATAGTTTATATCTCTTTATACAACATGCACCAATTTGCAGTACACGGAAAGCTAAGAGGCGCACTAAAGCTGCTACTTAAGAAGCTGAGTTATGCCATTAGCCCTAAATTAAAGCTACATTGATTTACAAGGCATAACTCATGTCTGGGTAAGTTATATCTAGCCTGTAAACGTAAAAAGCCCGCATCAGCGGGCTTTGTTATTTTATAAGTGTAGAACGTTACTGTTTAATACCTTCAACGTGAAGAGAAAGCTCAACGGTTTGTGACGCGGGACCTAAGTCATAGTCAATGCCGTAGTCTTTTAGCGCAATAGAAGTAGTGCCTGAAAAACCAGCTCGATAACCGCCCCACGGATCGCTACCTTCACCAATCTTTTTGGCTTCAATAGTCACGGGCTTAGTCACACCATGCAGCGTAAGGTTACCCATGATGTCTAACATGCCGTTGCCTTTGTCAGCCACTTTTGTGCTAACGAATTTAGCTTCTGGGAAGTCATCTGCATTTAAAAAGTCGTCGCCTCTTAAATGCTTATCTCGTTCTGAATGGTTTGAATCTATACTATCGGTCTCGATAGTCACTGAGACAGACGCTGTAGCAGGGTTATTTTCATCGTAGCTAAATGTGCCTTTAAAGTCGTTAAAGCGACCGGTTAGCCATGAGTAACCTAAATGCTGAATTTTGAAATTAACTGATGCATGAGCACCTTTGGAGTCAATAATATAATCAGCGGCGTGAGCTGAACTTACCGCTGTATTGAGTGCTGCGGCCGTCACTAGTGCAAGTGTTAACTTCTTCATAAAATCTCCTTAATATCAGTGTTTAGCGAAGCCTCAACATCTGCTTCAGCGTGTCGTCTTTATCAATGAAATGGTGTTTCAATGCTGCCAGCCCATGTAAAGAAGTCAGCACGATTAATGTCCAAGCCAGGTAGAAATGCACCTCGCCAGCCAGGTCTTCTTGATTTTCAATAAACTCACCAAACCCTGGTACCGCAAACCAGTTGAATACATCTATAGCTCTGCCATCGGCAGTTGAAATAAGATAGCCCGAGGTAAAAAGGGCTAAAAGAACAAGGTAAATGGCGCGGTGTCCTAATTTACTGGCTAAGTTGTCAAACTTGTTGCCAAAGGTCGGTGGTCGCTGGGTAGAGATGCGCGAAACCAGCCTAACTAAAGTCACAGTAAACAACAGTAGCCCTACACTTTTGTGCCAATGGGGCGCGGTTTTGTACCAATCACTATAGTAGGTTAAATCTACCATCCATAGCCCTGAGGCAAACATACCTACCACAACCAGAAAGGTGAGCCAGTGAATTAAGATGAGCCAAAGAGGCCAGCGTTTTTTCATAAATGAATGAGCAATAGAACCAAATTTTAAAATCAGTCTACTGAAACAATTCAAGAGTGAATATTGCAAAGCTTATAACAGTGCGTTCTATTTATTAGAATGAATGCGTAGGGTGTAACATCACTTAAATTTAGTAATTAGAAAAAAAGCGATAAATCGTCTAAAAATTGAGGCGGGCTTAAGTGATAGTGAATAAAAAAGCCATATAGTATTAAGTAAGGGTGAGTTAACCCCTTTTTTAAATGTTGCTGGAGTTCTTCTTTTGAATCTTTTGCTGTTGCTACTCACAATGTCGTTCTTAGTACCTGAAAATGGTGCTGGCAATGTATTGAGCAAAGAGATTTCACAAGTATCGAATGACATTAGCATTCAATATTTAGCCTCTTCAAATCTAGATCAAGCCAGTGATAAAGACGAGCTTGATGATGGCGCCTACTTTTTAAGTGCTTTCTTCGCGAGTAGCAAGGTTCCCAATACTCGCTTTTTTACTTACACACTTCTCAGCGATGCAGACTATGCAGCGCACCCTATTCGCGCGCCACCCCACTTTAGTTAAACAAAGTTTTCATCCATCTATCTAATTTGTTTACTATTTTAAGGGGAAGGTAATGCATACCTTACAACTTCATAAAACCGATGCCGCCGATCGTCTAGCTTGGCCTGTTGTTGAAAATAAAGTGTCTGTCACTTCGTCAGCGATGGCGGTGTTCACAGATTTCAAACAATACATGCCACACGTGATTGACGAAAATGCACCTGCTACACGCGTTGAAAAAATCATGCGTCAATCTCATGTCCGTATGATGCTGGTGGTAGATGCCAATAATGCATTCACCGGCATTGTTACGTCACAAGACGTAAGCGAACAGCATATTGTGCAGAAAATTGCTGAATTAAAAGTGCCTAGAGATGGGTTAGTGGTGCGTGATTTCATGCAGGCTAAAACGTCACTAATGTCATTTGATTTCACAGAATTGACAAAATCGTCAGTCGGGGATGTGGTAGAAACCCTTAGAGACTATGGGCAGCATCATTGTTTAGTGCTCGATAGAGATTCTCACGAGGTGCGCGGTGTTATTAGCGTAAGTGATATTGCTCGAGAATTAAGAGCGCCTCTTGATGTTCAAGATAAGCCTACGTTTTCACAGTTGATTCGGGTGTTAGCTGCATAGCTTACTCCGTTTACCCCTGCCAAATGCCACGGCAGAGGCTTTGACTATGCCCGCATCACGCTTGTAATTGCTTCACTTTACCATCATGCCCTCACAATATTGAGGGCGCGATGGTTTACTACATTTCGAATTTTGAAATCATTGACTATAGTTTGATTGTGAAGCATTGAAGAGCGGAGAATTATGAAACCAGTACATGGCTCATTTGTAGTTACTCGGTGCGGTAATATTATGCTTACTCAAGCTTATGGCCCCTGGAATAGTGAGTGTGTCAATGGCTTAGTGCTTGATTACCGAGATAAGTCTATCGATATGCATGGCAGTAATTGGGGTGATATTGTCGTTCTTGAAGGGGAGTCCCTGCTTATTCCCGATGCCGAAAACCTTCTGGCTGAACGTATATCCGCAGTACGTCACCTTGGGTTAACACATCTAGCGTTGGTACTTGAATCATCCTTAGTAAAATCAACCACCCGAAATCAACTTGACGCGGTATACCGTCAAACCGGTGTAGACTTTACTTTCTTTGATACCTACCCGGAAGCAAGGGCGTGGTTAACTCAACTAGGTTACACTCTTGATGAAGATGCTGAGCGCTTTCATTTTGTAAAAACCAAACAACATTGTCAGTAGCTGTAGGCGGCTCGGCAAGTTGGAATGATTTTCGCAATATTCTCGATAAGTAAGATGTTTTAAACGACTGAAATCGAGGCCAAACTATGATCCATAGCACCTATCCACCCAGTGTTGTTATAAAAGCTTTCACTTGGGCTTACCAAGAAGTTGGCTTGAATCAAGCGGAGGCTGCTGATTTACTTGGCGTTTCTGAAACATCCCTATCGCAAACAACGCTACTTGGGTTCGAGCATGGCACGACAGAGTATCGTAGACAGCTCTCTTTCATCCGTATGTATCATTTACTCATTGCGTTGTCAGAAGGGGACAGTGCGTCCATGCAAACATGGTTTCAGCAATACCAAAGTGAAATAAAAACCACGCCTAAAAACTTGTGTTTTACATCAGATGGGATTGAAAGAGTCACTGATTACTTACGAGAGCTAAAGCAAACTGTTGAGCTAAGACCAAGTCTGTCACATTTACGAAGTGCTAACGCGAACTCTACCGCTAGAGTGGTTACGCACTAAAGGCAATAATTTGTGCGCTATTAGATGAAATGCTTAACACGATTAAGCGAGCTCGCCCTGAGCGTCTAATTTGTTCACTTTGTTTATGAAGTTAAAGCAGGCTTCAGGCTGAGTGTTAATTATCATATGACCCGCATTGGGGATAATTTCAGCCATGCTGTTGGGAAGCGATGTAGCAATATATGACATATGCGCATCGGGAGATAAGATAGCGTCTTGTTCACCATACAAAATACCCACCGGGCAGGAAATTTTTTCGTAATGTTCAAACTGTTTATACAAGCTTTCCGTTGATGCTACCATGTCACAGCTAGCTTGATAAAAACTCTCTGAATGCAGCGCTAGCGCCCCACCGCTTTCAATTCCAAAGTTCGAGGGTACCCGCTCTGGGAAAAAGATTTGAGCGAATTGTTTCTTTCCAAAAAGTATACGCAGCGGCGCGGCCAATGTACGACTGATAACCCTGCGCAACCCTTGATAAGGAATGTACAGCATAGATAATGGACCTGGTCCTTTCGTTAAGGGCACGGTTGAGGGGCAAAGCAGCGAGACAGATTTAATTTTATCCGGTGCGTCTAGTGCCATACGTAAAGCAATAGCGCCTCCCATAGAGTGCCCAGCGACATAAGCGTCACGTATGTTTAACTGCGACATCCAATCTAAAATAGTGGCGCTTTGGACGTTGAAATCTGCTGGTATGTTACGATGACGAGTAGAAAAGCCACTTCCAGGGCGGTCAATACTGTATACGGTATAGTGCTTAGCTAACTGATTCGCTAAGGCTGTAAAATTAAGCGCATTACCGGCCAGCCCATGAATAAGAATAAGGGTAGGGCCTTGCCCTTGTTTGGTGTAGTGAATTTTTTCATGCTGCACATTTAAAAATTGGCCTGGTGGACGGAAGTTTTTTTCGATTTTTTTATCGATATGCTGAGTGAAAAGCCACGACGCCAGTAACAGGCAGAAGATAAGTGCGACAATAATATAAATGACCACCACAATATGTTTCCTTTATTAGCGTAATTAGTAAGCTAATAAGAAATGAATAAACAGTCAATGTAAGCCTTTTTCCATGGGGCTGGGTGCAACGCATAAACTGTCAAATAACTTACAAGTGAAGAATATAACCGTTAAGCTATGATTACGATTACCCCTACTATTACGCTAGAAGATAGCGACATTGAAATGCAAGCCATCAGAGCACAGGGCCCCGGTGGGCAAAATGTCAATAAAGTGAGCAGTGCTATCCATCTGCGCCTTGATATACCTGCCTCGTCTTTGCCGCAAGAGGTAAAAGATACGCTGCTAAATACAAAAGACAGCCGAATTTCTAACGATGGCGTGTTTGTGCTAAAAGCGCAGAATTCTCGAACCCAAGAACAGAACCGGGAAGATGCTATTGTGCGTTTGAAAGCGTGGATAGTCAGTGCCACCAAAAAACAAAAACCAAGGAAGGCAACCCGCATGAGCCGTGCGGTAAAAGCAAGACGCGGCGAGGCCAAAAAGCAACAAAGTGTGAGAAAGTCTATGCGGAAAAAAGTGGATATTTAAGCGACTTTAGCCTAAAGTATAGCTCTTCAGCGACGTCGTTTCGTGAAATGAATGGAACATTCTACGTATTAATGAGTTAGATACGAAAAATATACGATTAAAGAATACGTTTTGCGCTCAAGCTGTTGTGGATATTAGGGAATTTCTTCAATGACACGGTCTGACATTATACCTATGGTACTTTTCGCTGCCATCGTTGTCTCGCTTGGGATAAATACGCCACAAGCCGCCAACGAAATTATCGCGAAACTCTTCGGTAAAACTATTTCAAATAGCGAACTACAACCTAGCCAAAGTGATGTAGATCGCTTCCAGTCAATTCTTAGTGACAAATCTGAAGTTGAGATCCGTAAACTTTTAGCTCAGCGTGCGTTAGGCACTAAAATTAGCGAATCTGTTATTGCTGACTTTGCCGACGAGAACAATATTGAGCCTTCAAATAGTGAAGTTGAGTCTGCTTACGCGGTTATAAAAACCTGGACAGTCGATTTAAGCCACAATGCTGAATACTCAGATGAAGAAGTTGAACGTTATCGTTTAGCCATGGCAGAAGGCATGGCTAAGAGTTGGAAGGTGTCTAAGTCACTGTATGAAACCTTTGGTGGAGACGTTGTTTTCCAGCAAAGTAATCCGCTTACCCCCGTTGGTGCCTATAAGGATTTGTTCGAGCAATATCGCTCACAAGGCGAGTTTGTCATTTACGATCCTGTTTTCAAAGCGGCTTTTTGGGAGTCGGTAAGAATGCGTTACTCTAATGTACTTCCTCAAGAAAATATTGATTATTCATCACCTTGGTGGGAAGCTGGACTCAATGCCTCTGGTGATTAAGATGTCTTCATTACGCTGTTTTGTATAGCTTTTTTAGATTTTTGAATTAAATGAAACACCCCGCCTAAAGCGGGGTGTTTTTGTTTGTGGAAAATTTTTTATCGCTTGTTGGGAATAAACTCTGAGGTTCATTCGTTATTTAAGTGTCTTTGATGAAAAACAGGAAATAAACGAATGAACAAACTACATACTGCTTTAATTGTTGCACTAGGTCTTACTTCAAACGTGGCGCTAGCTCAGGCTGTCGATACATCTGTTTCAGTGTTCAATAGCACCCAAGCTTCAACCAATGTATCTGGTGAGCAAGCAAGTGCTACTCAGTCAATGTCCTCACAAACTTCAGCTTCTGCAAACGTAGATGCACAGTCAAATAGTGTTACAGAAACTGAAGCTAGCAGCGAAACGCAAAACGCAGACCAGGCTGATGCTACTGCCACTACTAACGACACATCAGAAACATCTGATGCGGCAAGCGGCGAAATGCTTACTCAACTTACCAGTGCCCAAAGTGCTCTAGTAGGCAGCGGTGCGGCAACGCAAACCATTGCTTCTAATGCTGCAGGCGCCTTAGATATTACCGCTTCAACTGCCACAGATATGGTATCAGGCGCCGTTGATAGCAGTGTTTCGCAGGCGGCGGATGTCAATGCCATAGTCTCCTCAACACTTACCCAATCAGTTGAAGCAGTAGCGCAATCGCAGGTTGAAGAAAGCGTGGCTAGCCAGGTATCTGGCCAAGTAAGTGGGCAAATCGAAAATACGGTTTCCACCACCGTTGAAAACACGGTGAGCGGAAGTAATGCTGGCATTTTGAACCAGTAAAAGTCACGCGGTTCAAGGTAATAGACGAATCTTGAACCGCCGCCACCTCTGGTTATTCCAATAACTATGAAGGTTATATAAACAAGGGGGGCGCTACTCCCAGCCCCGCCCTTACTTCCATGTGTTAATTCCGTGAGCATTCGATTTAGTAGGACACCTGCATGAGCCTTAAAACCTCCACATCATTATTAAGCGTATTAAGTCTATCTATTGCATTAAGCTTAATTGGCAAAATTGCCATGGCGAGTCAGTCAGAAAACAGCGCAGAAACTGACGGACACAAGTTGATAAAAGTGACTGGAGAAGCCTATATCGGTGCTCATCACGACTCAAATGTGAACGTTAGTGAACTTGATACGAATACCGACACATCCGACTCAGCAATTAAAGGGAATGCGAAGCTTAAGCTAGCGTTAATGCCTACCGATAAATGGCAATTCAGTGCGTCTGCACAGCATAGTGAAACGCGCTACAATGCACTGTCGAATTTTGACCTAGCTATCACTACCTTGTCGGGCGAGGCGAGTTACCAATTGTCTTGGACTAAAATTGGCGTTCATCACTATTACGCAAATGCTGACCTTGATAACAATGCTTTTCTCACTTACCAACAAAGCGGTGTTTCATTGGCCAACAGTGCGTTTACGCAAGGTTACTGGCGATTAAGTGTCGACACCATCGATAAGTCGTTTGAATCGGTGCCAGAGCGCGACGCCGATGCGCTATCTAGCCGCATTGACGGTTTCTGGTTTTTTAAAAACCAAAGCTTTATGCAATTGGGCGCGAAATATCAAAATGAAGATGCCTTGAACCAAGCGTTCGACTATTCCAGCTATGGTATTGACGCCAGTTATGCTTACCCCGCCAGCTTGTGGGGTAGCGCACTCGATATCAAGCTCGGTTATGAAATGGAAAACAGACACTATGGTCAAGGTAGCCTAAGCAGCGAGCCTACTGCTTCAGGAGCACCTTTCAGTGAGTTTGAACAACAAGGCGGCAGGCGACGAGAGGATGATAGGCATGTTTTCAAAGCGAGCATAGAATATGCTGCTATGGAGAACGTAGATTTTATCGTAAGCACGCAATACAAAGACTATGGTTCAACCTTAGTATCGGCAGACTATCAAGAAACCATTGGTGAAATTGGTGTTAGATTTCATTTTTGATAGCACAATAGCATTCACTGTTGATTTAACTAATGGAGAATACCTACGCCAAAAACCGGGTCTCGTCCCGGTGCTCCAGCATCTATAGCTTGGTCGCGCAATGTGACTAACGCTTGGGCTGGATTTGAACTAGCGCGAAATAGACAGGCATAGCGGGCTGAAACAAAAGGCGTTGCCATCGATGTGCCGGTCTCACGGCTAGTCGTACCATCTGGATGTGCGACTTCTACTGAAACACCGCTGGCCGCAAAATCAACATAGTTACCTTGATTGGCCCATCGATAGATAGCGTGGTTATTGTCTACTGCTGTTACCGCAATAGTTGACGGGTATGCCGCGGGAAACAAAGGCGGAGAGGCTGGTCCTTCGTTTCCAACTGCTGCAATAATTTGCACCCCTTGCTCACTGATTTTTTGTATAACGTTGGCCAGTACCGAGTTTTCTGGCCCTGCTAAGCTCATATTAATAACATCAACCTGTTTGGCGACTAAATAGTTGAGACCATCAATTAATGATAATAAGGTCGCGCCCTGACTAATACTGTTTCGCGTATAAAAGACGCTAGCGTTATAGAGGTGACTTCCTGCACGCATATTATCTGCCAATAAGCTGGCTACTGACGTACCGTGTACTTGGGTAGTTGGTAAAGCTTGTGGAAGAAAAGGCTGTTGTTCAATAACAAGGTGTTCCAGTGCTTTGTGGTTTTGCGCAATGCTGGTATCTATCATTCCAATACGAACAGGTATTTGGCAAACGCCTGGTTTATCAGTAGTTGTAATGTTAGCTAGCATGTCTTGGTTGTTGTTTTTGATTTTAGCGCTTTCTGCTGCGCCCATGCCTTGCGTTAAATAAATATGATTACGACCTACTTGCGTTTTTAGTGTTTCCGGTAAGCTGTTTCTTATTTGAGACAGTTCATCGAGGCTAGTATTAACCTTTAAACGGTAAATCCATTGGTCTATAGCGGCTAAATGGCGAGACGATTCAATGGTGATGTCGGGGTGAGAAAAGTGAGTTTTGTCAGCCTCGCTACCGACAACTAACCATTCTCTTTCCAATGCTAAAAATCCATCAGGGGCTTTTACTTCTTTTAGTACAAGAGTGCCTGAAGGCGAGGTAAGGCTTAGGGGCGATGGAACAGAAAATTGCGGGGCAGGTATGTTAGCTAAGGTGTCAAACCTACTTTCAACACCTTGTGTTACCTGAGTTTCAAGCACATCTCGCACGGAGCCTACATCAACGGGCACGCTATCAATGATAGGCCTGACGGGTTCGATTATTTGACGGCCAATAGTTAACTGGGCGCTGGCATTTAAGCTTAACACGCTGCCCATTGTAAATATTAAGCCGCCTACTACGCGCTGACAAAGCGATCCGCACTTCATAATTTTACCTCACTTGCTTTGCGGCTAAACCCATACAGGCATCACCGGGCCCAGCGTGCTTGTTACTCATCGCGAAGGACTCGGTCAACCTATCCATAAATAAAGCTGGCATAAAACGTGCCCTTAATGATGGGATAACCCTTTTCTCGTACTTAATTAACGTTTGTTGATGTAAAAAATTCCCTTTCCTTGGGAATAAATCACGGCATCAAACGTTAACTAGGTATAAAGCATGATTTCATAGGAAGTTGTATGAAAGAAGAAGTGACTGAACTCGTTCCATCATTAAGAAAATTTGCGTTTTCACTTACCGGCAATATACATGATGCTGATGATTTACTGCAAAATACGATTGAGAAGCTACTGACTAAACCTTTGCCACAAGATGCCACATTAATGGCATGGGCATTTCGAGTTTGCCGCAATTTATGGATAGATGAGTATCGTGCGCAAAAAGTAAGAACAAGTGCGGCGGTTAGCCCTGAATTGCAGGCTAAAGATGAGGCGCATTTGGACGAAGCCCTTTCAGGTGGCATTACGCTAAAGCAAGTAAGTAAAGCCATGGGGGAATTACCCCCAGAACAACGAGAGACCTTGTCACTTATTGCTATACAAGGAATGAGCTACGCAGATGCTTCTGAGGTACTTGAGGTGCCTGCTGGGACTATTATGAGCAGACTTGCTAGGGCAAGAAGCAAACTCAGTAATATGCTAAACCCACAACAAGAGGTGGTGTTATGACAATATCTGACGAAATGCTTTGTGCATTTTTAGACGCAGAACTTAGCGATGACGACATGGAATATGTCAGAACTGCTATTGCCAGTGATCTTGCACTGTCAGACCGCTTAGCGTCTTTAGCGCAGGTAGACATGATGGTGAAAGCAGCGGCTGATGCTGCAACGCAAAAACCTTTACCTAACAGCGTAGTGGCATTACTTGCAGATGATGCGACCTCAGAAGCCTATCTTAAGCAAGCGGATTTCGACTCAGACCATGTAAGTGCAAGCCAGGCAAGTGAGGAGAGCATACCAAGCAACGTTACTTCGTTTAATCGCAAAGCCCAAGACGCTAAACGTAGTGGGAAGTGGAAAGTCCCTTTATCGTTAGCGGCTGGAGTGGCGTTAGTGGCAGGGCTAACCTTGATGCATTCAGAGTATACAGACCCCCTTGATCCTGCTGGCACTTCGTCAACGAATAACCATTGGGCGAATGTATCTACAGCCCTCGATAATAATTTAACGGGTGAGATGATGGTAACCGATGCGGGCATGGAAATAGTGCCACAACTATCATTTATGAATAATGAATCCCAGATGTGTAGGCAGGCGCAGATACAAGGTGAAGATGAGTTGAATATCATGATTGCATGTAAAAATGCCCAAGGCATTTGGCAACTTCATGCAAGTAAGCTGATAACAGCGGGTCGCGATAAGAGTGAGTATCAAACGGCAAGTGCTAACAAAGTGCTTGATGAAGAATTAGATTTGTTAATGGTGTCCGCACCGTTAAACGCAGAGCAAGAGCAGCAAGCTATTAATCATGGGTGGCAGTCTAAGACTGCCGAAGGAGTTGTTAATGAAAACTAAACTTATAGCGTTTCTAGCAGTGATGGTAATGGCGGGGTGCGCGAGCCAACCCGATTATCGACAGGCATCTAATGGCGGTTTCGGGTATACCGAAAGCAAATTAAGTGAAACCCAATACCGTGTTCATTTCAAAGGTAGAGGGTCTGATAAGAGTAAGGCTATGGATTATGCCATGTACCGTTCAGCGGAACTGACTTTACTGAAAGGGTATGATTGGTTTGTAGTAACCGATCGGGAAACCATGGTAGATAAAGAGCGCGTACAAACATCACCTCAGGTTGGCTTCAGCCAACGCTATGCGCGAGTAACTGAATGTGGCGTTATTACTTGTAGAACGTCTTATCATCCTACAACCCAGTTTGAATCTGGCATTTTCGTAGGTGGTTCGCAAAAGAGCGAAATCGAAAGTATTTTGAATATTGAGATGGGAAAAGGTACTCGACCTACGTCGTCTGCGAGTTTTGATGCAAGAGAAATTAGCAACAACTTAAAACCTGATACGGAATCTTCACCTTAAGCACTTACAAGGTTCTTAGCCTTAACGGTTAGGTTGTGTTATGTATAAAAAAAGCCCCGAATGGGGCTTTTTTTGTGCTGCAAGCCGTTAAGGCTTAGGTGAAGTGCCTAGTTGAAATGTTTATCCACTTCTTTTTCGGCTTCTTCACGGCTTTTGCCATATGTTTGCTGAATCTTGCCTACTAGCTCTTCACGACGACCATCAATTACGTCTAGGTCATCATCGGTAAGTTTACCCCATTGCTGTTGTACCTTACCTTTCATTTCTTTCCAGTTGCCTTCGATACGATCATTGTTCATATGTTGCTCCTTTAAAAAGAATAACCGAGTGGTTATTGTGAACTGCACTTAATAAGTAGCAATCCCCATTCCAAACACTAACATTATGAATAATATAGTTTTTTGTGGTTTATGAACAAAGGGCTATTGCCAGCGCTCTGCATTATTTACATGGCGCTGAAAGTCATACAGGGTTTTATGATTATGCGGCACAATAAAATGATAGCTTCAATACTCATTAAGCAAGTTGCTTCGCAAAGGCTTCAACATCTTGACGCTTATCTATCTTATGCTGGTCTTCACTGCGCCCTTCACGCCAATAGCTGCTAATGTACACTTGGCTGTGGGGCACCTGTTTTTCGTCCTTAAGCCACGAACGAATTTTTCTCATTTGAGAAAATTCACAGGCAACCCATACAGCAGGGGTTCCTTGTTGCCAGTCAATACGCTGCAAGGCGTCAGACAATGTTGCTTCTTTTTTAGATACCCACTTAATCGATACGCCTTCAGGCTTTTCTAGCGTGGTAGCATCGGTTTCATGTTCAATAGCTATAACTGCAATGCCTTTAGTATGGCTAGGAAGTGCTTGTAAATAGTTTCTAATACTGGGCAGCGCTGTCATGTCGCCTGCGAAAAGTACCCAGTCATAATTCTCTGCTAACGCTTTACTGCTACCAGGGCCTGCAATAGTTAGCTTGTCACCTTCTTTTGCGCTTAGCGCCCATGCGGCGGCGGGGCCAGTTACTCCATCTTTTGCATGCACTACCATATCAATGGACATTTGTGCTTTTTGTCTATCGAAGCTGTTTATCGTGTAGGTACGCATAGCAACGGGTTTATCTTTGGCAGGCTGAACGACAGGGTCACCATTTAAATCAAAAAGTAACTTAACGTAAGCGCCAGGGCGAGTTTCTGGGAAGTCTTCTAATGTAGCGCCGCCAAGGACAATACGTTGCATGTTTGGTGTTATACGGAAAGACTCGATAACTTCAACAACACGAGGTGCGGGTTTAGACATGATTTTCTCCAAATACGACAGTGGGCATAGCTTATTTGATAATAGTTCTCATTTCCATTTCTAAGAGTGGGATGAAATCTAGCTAATAATTCTGGTTTTTAGAAAAGTAGGCCGTATTACGAAAGAGAGGATATTTATTATAGGCAAAAAGAAAGGGGCTAAAGAGCCCCTTAAGAAAAACACAACATAACTTGGAAAACACATTTACACTTCACAAAGCCAACACACTAAATGACTCCATGTATTAGTAAGAGCGGTGAAATAAAGAAAAGTTCAGCAAAATATAAAAATAAATAAAAAGTTTTTAAAATATTTATTTCCAGAGCCTCTTTTATCATAGGTTTAGTGGTTTGAAATAAAGGTAAGACCCTAAAATAAAAGGTAAAAATATAAACTGACAGGCAAAAAAATGCCCGCCAAAGGCGGGCTAAAATCAGAGGTATATAAAAGGCCGGGAAGGGCCTTAGAGGGGAGAGGCATGCTGTCGGGTGACAGCACACTAATAATATCGATGACATTACTAGTGTTCCTCGATATGGCTATTGCTGAAGGCGTAATGCCGGGTCAACAGAGCCAAATAAGTTACAATCCTTTGTTGCACATGGACATCAATGTCTGTGCCAGTGATGTGGGCATCCAGTAGTAATCGCGATGAAAGCGCTAGCTACTCTGCATCCTGCAGGCCTTTACGACTTAATCCAAGTCGCCATCACACTCAACTGGCGCAAAAACAGATAATCGGTCATTCACGTCAACAACTTCCTTAAGCAAATCAACTCACTCC
This sequence comes from Alteromonas naphthalenivorans, assembly GCF_000213655.1. Taxonomy (NCBI): domain Bacteria; kingdom Pseudomonadati; phylum Pseudomonadota; class Gammaproteobacteria; order Alteromonadales; family Alteromonadaceae; genus Alteromonas; species Alteromonas naphthalenivorans. The sequence continues at coordinate 4,574,369 of NC_015554.1, read as the reverse complement.
GTGGTGATTGCTTTGTCGACATCAATGTCAACCTTGCTCGTCATCAAGACGCATCCTTTTTCAACATCCGTGTTGGCGTTAAACGTATTTAACTTTCCGATAAACAACAGAGCGACGTTAACCTTGCTATCAATCCTTGCATCCCTGGCCGACGAATTTCCTTTTACGTCCAATGTTGTCAGCCTGCGCAGATAAAGTCTGTAATGTCATGGTTACCTTCGTGGTAACGGTATGCCTTCCTAGCATCATGTTTACGTCTGTTGTTATCCGTTAGTCTAATTAATGCCAAACTTGTGCCAAAATTTAGCGTCGTTTAAATATAATAGTAAATTATTGATATAAATCTATTTTATTCTAAATTTAAAACGTTTGGCATTAATTGGGCGTATGTTTAAAAAAAAGGGTGGGAAATTTTTTCCTACTGTCGTGTCGTTTCTTACCGAATGCACATACACAATAACAATCAGTGTTACCTTGCTTGAAAATATGCTTGTTTACTGTTCAATATATAATATAATAAAAATCTAATATATTAAGGTTTTTGATATGAAATTAGCAATTGATATGCTTTTGCATGTAAGCACGCACAAAGGGCGATGGGTTTATTTTTTTCTCGCCGTGATAACGGCATTTGCCGCTTTTCAAATGCGGTTAATTCAGATTGATACCGATCCTGAAAACATGTTGGCGGAATCTCATCGTGCTCGTACCTTTCATAATGAGGTAAAGCAAACCTTTTCCATGCACGATGCGATAGTGGTTGGTTTGGTGGTGCCGGAAAAGGGTGCCAAAAGCGATGAGGCCATAAGCGGCATATACACGCCAGACGCCTTAGCAGCCATTCACCAAGTGACTGACCATGTACTGGCTATAGAGGGTGTTATTAGCCAAGACGTCATGTCGTTTTCAACAGTAGACAACATTAAGCAAGGTAGTGACGGGAGTCTTGAGTTTTCATGGTTAATGGCCAGCCCACCTGAAACCGCAAGCGCAAGTGCTGAACTACAAAAGTCTATCGAAAGGCTGCCGTTACTGTACGACACGCTGGCTGCGTCTTCAGGTAACGCTGCTGCTATTTATATCCCTATTGCCGACAAGAATGAAAGTTATCGCATTGCCCAAGATATTCGCGCTTATTTAACGAATGTTGACACGGCAGGCCAATGGCACATCACAGGCTTACCTGTTGCTGAAGATCAGTTTGGGGTAGAAATGTTTGTGCAAATGGCTATCGCTGCACCTGCGGCTGGTGCCATGATTTTTATTCTTCTGTTCTTATTTTTCAGAAATTGGTCGCTTATTACTGCGCCCATGATAGTGGCGATGGCTACAGTTATCATTACCATGGGTGCTCTCATTGGCATGGGATTCACTGTGCACATTATGTCATCCATGATTGCTATTTTTCTCATGCCAATCGCGGTAGTCGACTCAGTACACATATTGTCTGAATTTTCCGACCGTTGTAAGCCAGGTGAAAATGCAGGTAAGGTGATCACTCACGTGGTTGAGCACCTGTTTAAGCCCATGCTGTTTACCTCACTCACTTCATCAGCAGGCTTTTTCTCTTTAATGCTAACCCCTATACCGCCCGTGCAGATCTTTGGTGCTTATATTGGCTTTGGCATTTTATTGGCATTTTTGATTACTCTTACGTTTATCCCTGCTTATATTTCCCGTATGTCGCCCGCGGCATTAAGCAAACTTCAAGTCGCGCTACATCAAAATGAAGAAGCAGATAATAATGAAGGCAGTACCACGTTACTAAAACGTACCGTTACTAAACTACGCTACATCGCGCTAAACCACAGAGCGCTGATTATTGCTGTATTTGGTGCAATTACCCTAGTATCAGCGTGGGGAATTACGCAAATTAATATCAACGACAACCCTGTGCGTTGGTTTAAACAAGACCATGAAATAAGGGTGGCAGACAGGGCCTTAAATGCAGAGTTTGCGGGCACGTACAATGCTTATTTGGTCATTACAGATACCAATAAAAGCATTGATGCTATCAAGGTATTAAATGAGGCAAATTTACCATCAAGTTTAGATGAATGGGTTGAGCAAACTCAGGTGTCGATAAACCAGAGCGACGATGCTAACAAAATGTCGGAACTTGCCATGCGTATTGATGATGCGCTATTTAGCAATCTCGACGATGATGAACTAACCGCGTTAGACAACTTATTGCAAGTCGTTGATGCCGCGAATGGGAATGCCAATACCTTCCAACAGCCCGCAGTACTTGCGCATATTGAGAAGTTACAAGCGTACCTAGATACTCAACCTTTAATTGGTAAATCACAGTCTTTGGTTGATGTAGTCAAAGTGGTGAATCGTGAGTTGCGCTCAGGTAATGAGGTAGACTACGCATTGCCCGCCAACAACCGAGGCGTGGCACAAACCCTAATGCAATATCAGTCTTCCCACCGTCCTCAAGACCTGTGGCATTTTGTCACGCCGGATTATCGCCAAACGCTGATTTGGCTACAGCTAACCAGCGGTGACAACCAAGATATGACGAATGTCATTTCGCTTGTTGAAGATTACTTTGCTAATAACCCACTACCAGAAGGGCTAAGCTACGACTGGGCAGGTAAAGCCTACTTAAATGTGGTGTGGCAAGAAAATATGGTAACAGGCATGTTGGAAAGCTTGCTTAGCGCCTTTGTCATTGTATTTGTGATGATGGTACTACTGTTCCGTTCTTTAGTTTTTGGCGTGCTCGCTATGCTTCCCCTTACCATCACGATTACCTTTATTTACGGGCTTATTGGCATTGTGGGTAAAGACTACGACATGCCTATTGCTGTACTTTCGGCGCTTACCTTGGGGTTATCTGTGGATTTCGCTATTCACTTCCTTGCTAGGGCGCGTGAAATCTATAAGGAAACGGGTAGTGTGCCAGACACCTTAGACGCTATGTTCGATGAGCCTGCCAGTGCAATAACGCGAAATGCGTTGGTGATAGCACTGGGCTTCACCCCTTTACTGCTAGCGCCGTTAGTGCCTTACATAACGGTGGGTGTTTTCTTGGCGAGTATCATGGCGGTTTCTGCCTTGGTGACTTTGTTGGTCTTACCCGCGGCCATGGTATTTTTAAAACGTTGGGTTTTTAAAGGAGCTTAATATGCGTAATTCAATGCTTCACATCACAAATGTTAATCGCGTTTTCTCTGGTATGGCACGCGCTAATACTCACATCAACACTAAAACCTCCAACTCGAGTGTTCGTGTTTGGTTAACGAGTATGTTGCTACTTTGCTTTTCTTTTGCCGCGGTGACTCCCGTTACCGCGAATGCGCAAGAAGACGTGGCGAGTATTATTGCGAAGTCAGAAAAGGCCGCCTATTACGCAGGCAATGACGGTAAATCAATGGCGCGAATGATCATCGTAGATAGTCAAGGGCGTAAACAAATGCGTCAGTTCACGATTTTGCGTAAAGACGTGCTAAACAATGAAGGTACTGAAAGCGGCGACCAAAAAATGCTGGTGTTTTTCAGCCGCCCAACCGAAGTAAAAGGCACGGTGTTTAGAGTTGAAAAGCACACCAACATTGATACCGATGATGATCGTTGGTTGTATTTACCGGCCCTTGATTTAGTAAAGCGCATTGCCGCTGGCGATAAACGCACCTCGTTTGTCGGTTCACACTTTTTTTATGAAGATGTGTCGGGCCGTGCAGTGTCAGAAGACAACTTCACTATGCAAAATACCACCGATACCCACTATGTGTTACGCGCAACGCCTAAAAGCGCCGGTAGCGTAGAGTTCTCTCATTATGTCGTAGAGATAGACAAGCAAACCTACTTGCCCACGCTAATCAACTTTTTCAAAGGAGATGATAATTACCGCCGAGTTGAAGCGGTATCAGTAGACACAGTTCAAGGGTACCCAACGGTAGTACGAAGCAAGGTGTCTGATTTAGCATCAGGGGGTTATACCTTAATGGAATTTCGCGGTATTCAGTACGATATTGCGTTGCCAGACAGCGTGTTTAGCGAACGTAGCTTGCGAGTGCCACCACGAGAGTTTGTGGAGTAATCGTGATGCGGGCAGCACAGCTTTTTTCAGGGAAATACTTTGTTAGCGCACTTTTTGAGGTCGGGCTACCGGGAATAGCGCTACTTGCAATAGTGCTGCTGGGAATAAGTGTTTCAACTCCGGTGTATTCACAAGCACTCCAGAATGAAATTGCACAAGATGTACCCGCTAAAACTGAACAAATCGACAACCCCGAGCCTGCTAGTGACGATAGTTTGGAAAATGAAGGGTGGGATGATAACAGCTGGGGCAACGAAGGTTGGAGTGACGATAATTGGGATAGCGAAGACTGGGGCGAGCAGGACAATAGCGCTACCGCTTACACCTTAAGTGGATTTGTCGAGTTAGCGGCAGGAAACCGAGTAGCTACTGACGCTGCCATTGATGCTAGCAGCACCTTACGAGATGCAAGAGTGCAACTACGCGCTGATTACGCGCTAGCAGCATCGAAACTTAGTTTTCGGGGCGATGCGTGGTACGACGGCGTTAAACATCAACGAGAATTTCAGATACGTGAGCTAGCATGGCAAGGCAATCTTGCTGCTTTGGGCCAATGGGGCAATGCTTTTGACCTGAAAATTGGGCAGCAAGTACTCACTTGGGGAACAGGTGATTATGTCTTTCTAAACGATCTTTTCCCAAAAGATTATCAGTCATTTTTTTCTGGCCGTGATGATGAGTATTTAAAAGCGCCCAGTGCTTCTATTAAGTTATCTGGGTATTGGGAGGCCATAAATATAGATGTTGTGGTGACACCAGAATTTGAACCTGATATCGGTATTACAGGAGAAGTCTTTTCCTTTTTTAGCCCCCAAGCCGATGAAAATATCGCGCCAGCGTATACCGTAAGTAATGAGAATACGCCTAGTGGTAGTGAAGTGGCGTTGCGGGCGCATCGCACATTTAGCAGCTCGATTGGGAGTATTGAGGCTGCGTTATACGGATATCGAGGTTATACCAAGCAACCCACCGCCGTAGATGAATTGGGTGCGCCGCGTTATAGCCGCTTAAATGCCATTGGCGCCAGCGTCGTTATGCCATTGGGTAAAGGGATTGCAAATGCAGAGTATGCGTATTACCGGAGTGTGGAAGATAGTGAAGGTACTGATCCATCTGTGAGTAATTCCCAGAGCCGCTTCTTACTGGGTTACAGCCAAGAAGTGATGGCTAATGTAACCGGCGCTGTGCAGTGGTATACCGAAGCCATTCAACATCATGATTCACTATTGACTCATTCACTCTACCCAGAATATGAGCAAGAAGCGTATCGCCATTGGGTTACAGGTCGTATTACATGGCAGGCGTGGCGACAAACCCTCACTATCAATAGCTTTCTATTTTATTCACCTACGGATAATGATGGTTATTTGAAAGCTAGCGCCAGCTATTCGCCGACTGATAAATGGCAGGTTCGAGGCGGAGTAAACCTATTTAGCGGCGAAGAAACACATACTTTCTTTGCTCAATTCGAAGATGCCAGTAACGTCTATTTTGCGTTTAGGTATTTTTATTAGTTTGCGCAGCAAACAAATGTAGTCGTAAATTTTGTACAAATTAACTGGGTGCGATTATTTAAGAGGAAATGATAATGTCTCAGGAAAAAGCATTGACCGCTTTTGCGGGCTTCATGGTGTTGTTGTCGGTTGTGTTAACCGTATGGGTTCACCCAAACTTTGTATGGTTTACGGTGTTTATTGGCGCCAACTTATTTCAGCAAAGCTTTACCGGCTTTTGCCCCGCCACACTTTTTTTTAAAAAGGTATTGGGGCTAAAAAGCGAAAGAGAGCTGGCTCAACAGCAAAACTAGTTTAACGATAAGCGAATTTAAATATTCGCGAAGGCACTAGTTAGGCTTAAGCGTTGATGGCTAGCTACGCTTACCAAGAACCATACATAGGGTTAGGCAAAATAAACAAGCTAGTGCCGACTTCAGGCAGTATCGCTGGCAGATAAGCATCTTCCTGCGTTACCCCTTGAAAATCTTCAATATTATCGCCAATTTGCATAATAATATTATGCGGTTTGTTCCAACCCTCACTTGCCGTGTCATTCGTGAGCGAGCAAGCTGGCGAGCCTTGCTTTACGGCATTACGACGGCGGTCTTTATCGTTCACAATGTACTTATGATCAACGGCCTCTTTGTCGGCAGGTAATCTGCCCATAATACAGGTGTTGCTTGGTGTAAGCGGCAAGCCCATGGCGAGCAAGTTATTCCACGTGTGGCTGTCTAAGGTTTTATCGCGGTTAGTAATAAGGGCAATTTTTCCACCTCTTTCAATCACGGTTGTTAGAAACTTATCTACACCGGGAACTAACGTGGCTTCTTCCCTTTTTATCCATGCGTTCCAGCTTTCGCTTGAATACCCCAAGCCTTTTGACTCACGCTCTTCTTGATAAAGGCTGTTATCTAGCACGGTTTCATCTACATCTAGCACGATTACGGCAGGCGTTTGCTGATTTTCAAAGGTTGCAGGCAGTGCGGCGGTAGCTTGCTTATAAACATAGGCGCTAAGAAGTGGATACTCTTTACTCTGGCGTTGGTATTTCACAGCGTTAGATAAAGAAAAAGACGCTTCTGGCGCAGCGTCCGCTACGCTGGTGTCAGCCTGTGGGGTAGTAACACAGGCTGATAGCGCGCTTAGCGCCAAACAAGACACGGCAATAGGTCGCAGTGCGGTCTTAAGAGAAGTCGAAGCAGTGGTAAACATGTTTATAGTCCTTGCTTGGCGGTAACGGTTTATCTTCGCCAATGAAAATTTTGATGCGTTACTTTGACACAAAACGTTCCGGCTTCAAAATAAAGGTAACTTGCCCGAGCCTCACTTTGTCGTATTACTGATAAAACTAACTAGCGCCGGGCCTAATGCTTCTGCAAAGTCTCAGGCAAAGTCGAGTAAATCGGTGCCAAAGAAGTTATCGATAATGCATCGCCATTCACCGCTGTCGTTTCGCTGCATCACATACACCGCTCGTTTGCCGTCGCAAGGTAATGTGTGGGGAGCGGCTTTTGGCACTAGGTAAAGCTTAGCGATTACTAACGCCACATCACCCGCTTCAATTACAATTTCATCGCCGGTGGTAACGATATGCTCCGGCATGTATTTGCGTTGGAAAGTTTGTAGTGCGCTAACACAATCGTGCTGGGCTGTGCCTTTTAGCGGCGTAGATACCACCTTGGCATTATCGCCATAGCAGGCGCTAACCGAAGCTGGATCGTTTTCGTTTACCGCGTTATGCAAACGGGCTAATAACTGAGTGATGTTGTTCATGGCTGTCGTCTCGTTTGTTTTTACCGCGAAGACAGACTTAAGAAAAACCCGCCTTGGCGGCGGGTTTTAGTGATGTTTTACGTACGCACTAACTTTCCCGCCAATTATTAATAATAATAGCGAGGAGGATAATTGAGTTTAACGCCAAACCTTGGCGCGGTGCTGAAAACAGCAATGTGCGTAATGTCATAACCGCAGTATTTAATTTGCCGAATAAAAAGTCAATGACTTTGTGGGGTAGATTCTCATCGCTTAACAGATGATGTGCTAGGGCAATCGAAACGCGCGGTAAACCCATCCATGGGCGCTCCGCCACAGCATCCATGCTGTGGAGGGTTCCGATAGCCCTTGCACACCATCTATACTGAGTTCGTACGGTAGTAATCGGCAAGCCCGTAAATGTTCCAATGGGCTCTGCTGCCGCATCCTTGCGGCAGAGGGTCATAAGGCATGCGCTCCACCCTCACGCTGAAACTTAACATAGCTAGCTACTTCGGCACAGCATCCATGCTGTGGAGGGTTCCGATAGCCCTTGCACACCATCTATATTGAGTTCGTACGGTAGTAATCGGTAAGCCCGAATAGGTTCCAAAGGGCTCCGCTGCCGCATCCTTGCGGCAGAGGGTATGAGACTCGCTCTCCACCCTCACTCTGAAACATAGCTGGCTACTTCGCCACAGCACCTATGTTTTGGAGGGTTCCGATTGCCCTAGCACACCATCTATATTGAGTTCGTGCGGTAATAATCGGTAAGTCTGTGAATGTCTGGAAGGGCGCGCTCCGCTTCCAAGTTTTAGCAATATGTAAAATTGTTACCCATTCGAATCGGTTTGTTTTAATGTCGTAGATGAAATTAAAAAATAACAAATATAGATGCTTTAGGAGAGAAACGAATGCGGGTAAGAAAATGTAGCGTTACAAAAGCCCTTCCTAAAAGTGCGGTGGCATTTGCTGTATGTGCAGTAGGCTTAAGTACTACTTTATTAAGTGGCTGCAATCCCGCACCTGAAGATGCGCCTAAGCATGCACAGCAGGCTAGTGTTGATAAGCCAGAAAGCGTTAAACAGCAAGAAGATAAGCGACTTGTCGCGTTTATAGAGGCGCGTTTTGATAGGTTGGTGGCACAAAGCCCAAATCTCCAATCTTACCTAGGTATTAACAATGGCGCGCAATCTACGTGGAGTGACACGTCTGATGCGTTTGCTCAAAAGCAGTTAGAAAACACAAAGGCCGATCTGGCTAAATTAACTGCCGAATTCGACCGCAGTGACTTAAGCGACGAAGGTAAATTGAATTTTGATTTGTTTAAGCGAGAGCTAACTAACGAAATTGAAAATGCAGCCTTTCGTAAGCAAAGTTATGTGGTTGATCAGTTTAGAGGTCAATACACTTCAGCCATTACCTTGCTTAAAAATAATCACCGTATTGTGAATGAAGCTGGTGCACAGGCGTATATAAATAGGCTTGTAGGTTTTGAATCGCTCATGGACGATATTGTAGCGAGAATGAAAGACCGGGCAGCCTTTGGTGTGTTACCGCCTGCATTTTCGTTTGATTCAATGATCAACGACGTGAGTGCTATGTTAACCGGTGCACCTTTAGATGCCCCGGTTACGAGTAGTAGCAAGCTTCACCCCTTGTATGCAGACTTCAAAGAAAAGTTAGCCGCACTGCATTTAGAAGAATCAAAAGAAAATGCATTGCTTGAAGAGGCTAGTAGCGCGCTTAAAGGGCCATTTAAAAGAGGCTACAGCAGCTTACTCGCCACGTTGAAACAACAAAAGCCATTACAAGCTAACAATGATGGTGTTTGGTCGTTGCCTAACGGCGATGCTTATTACGCGAATCGAGTAAAAGCTGAAACCACATTAGCGTTGTCACCAGAAGAAATTCATGTGATTGGTTTAAATGAAGTTGCACGTATTCATCAACAGATGCAGCAGATAATGGATGAGGTTGAGTTTACGGGAACACTACAAGCTTTTTTTGAATTCATACGCACCGACCCCAATAATTTTTATGCCAATAACGACGAGGGTCGAGCGGCGTTTTTGGCTGATGCAAAAGCGCAAACCAGTGAAATCTTTGCCGTTGCCGATCAATATTTCCATACTCTGCCAAAAGCGGATTTAGAAGTACGTAGAGTAGAGCCTTGGCGTGAGAACTCTACGTCTATTGCGTTTTATAATCGTCCCAGTTTAGATGGAAGCCGTCCTGGTATTTACTATGCTAATTTGGCTGATATGACAGGGGTTCAAAAGTATGTGTTCAAAGCGATAACTTATCATGAAGGCGTGCCCGGCCATCATTTTCAAATTGCCCAGGCACAAGAACTAGAAGGGCTGCCGCGCTTTAGGAAGTATTTAGGTGTAGGGGCTTATATAGAAGGTTGGGCCTTGTATGCAGAACAATTAGCGTTCGAGATGGGCTTTTATAAAAACCCATTGCATAATTTTGGCCGTTTGCAGAATGAGCTTTGGCGAGCGGTTCGCCTAGTGACCGATACCGGTATTCACTACAAACGCTGGTCGCGAGAACAAGCCATAGAATACTTTGTTACCAACACCCCTTTATCACCACAAGACATTGAAACGGAAGTAGAGCGTTATTTTGTAAATCCAGGGCAGGCGCTTTCATACAAAATGGGTATGCTAAAAATACTGGAATTACGTGAAAAAGCGCAAGCGCAGATAGGTGATAACTTCGATATTCGCGACTTCCATTCAAGCGTACTGGGTGCTGGCGCATTGCCTTTGGACGTGTTAGAAAAGCGGGTAGAGCAATACATCAACACTAAACAATAATAGCAGAAGGACAATGCCCTACTTCTTCTCTGCGATCGGCGGTATAAATATCTGTAGGTGAAACATGAATGTATTAACTTCTACAAGTTATTTCCTTTTGATAACTATTGGCTTAGTTGACGTTTACGCGTCAGCAGAGACTATTGAAATAGATAGCATAAAATACACATCGTCCATTATTGAAGTAGGGGCTGGGCAACCATCGATTATCGCGTCGGATATTAACGCTGATGACAACCAAGATGTGATAATCGCGAACGCGTCTGATAATAATATTATCACTTACCTTTCAGACGGGAAGGGTACCCTAAACCGCGGCGGAATTTTTGCTGCAGGGGATAGCCCTTCTGGGTTAGCGATATCAGATATAAACGCAGACGGACACGTTGATGTGGTTGTTGCCAATCATGAAACTTCGTACATTACTGTGCTCTTTGGCAAGGGGGATGGAACCTTTGTCGAGCCGCCGCATTCCCCCTTAAATATTAACGTAAAGCCTCATCCCCACGTTGTGAAATTGAGTGACATTGATGGTGATGAAACGCCAGATTTAATTGTAGATAACAGAAGCCACAATGGACTTCTGGTACTAAAAGGCTTAAGTGCAGGAAGATTTAAAACGCCTGGTAAGGTTATTAACGCAGGTGGAGACCCATACCGAGGGTTTGCTGTTGGCGACATCAATAACGATGGTTTTGAAGATATGGTTACTCCAAATCAGCGAGATATTGGCGTATTGGTAAATACTGGCGATAAGCAAATGCGCTTTTCTTTAAGCAAGTTAGCCCAACCGGAATCGCCCTTTGCTATTGAACTTGCTGATATGAATGGCGACGGAAACCAAGATGTCATTGTAGCGACAAATGAAAGTATGATTACCATTATGCTCGGCGATGGACGCGGTAATTTTCTAAAAGGCGCTAAATCAGAAATTAGCGCTTCAGCAGGCGCTAAACAAATTGCCACGGGCGATATAAATGATGACGGAATTGATGATGCGTTAATCAGCAGTTGGTCAGGTGAAGTGCTTGCAATATTGGGAACTAAGTCGTCATTTAAGTCTATCAGTTTCAAGCACCCTCAAATTTCAAACCCCTGGAGCCTTGCCATTCTCGATATAAATCAAGATGGTAAAAGTGATTTTGTCATTGGAGATGGTGACAGTAAACGGGCTGCTGTGTATGTTAGTAGCAATGACTTGTAGGCGTTGAGTTATTTAGTGTAGCTTTTAAGTAATCAACAGCGTCAGAAATAATATTCGTGCGCTAATAAAAGGGATATTTTGACAGAGCTTACTGTCGAAGATGTTGAAAAGTACCTGAATTCACTTGGTTCGCAGGGCTGGGAAATTATCGACCTAGATTTTCAAATGGACCCGACGATGCTCGTTGGTCCTATGCCTTTGCTTAAAGTGGCCAAAAGACCTAAAAAACAATGCTAACGCTAGTTTAGTTAAACTGAAAAGGAAGCAGGATATACAATGTTTTTACCAGAAAATGAACTTGATGCCGGATCAGTCGTGCTGGTGCCTTTGCGGGAAGAACATGCTGATGATTTGGCAGACGCTGCGAGTGATGGAAAACTATGGGAGCTCTGGTTTACTTCGGTGCCACGACCAGACGCTATTGACACTTATATTTCTCTGGCATTGCAGCAGCAAAAAGATGGCTTGTCCCAACCCTTCGTGGTGGTTGAAAAACTAAGTGGGAAAGTGATCGGCAGTACCCGTTTTTGCAATCTAGATTATGCAAACAAGCGAGTAGAAATTGGTTATACCTGGTATGCAAAAAGTCATCAGCGCTCGTCGGTAAACACGGAATGTAAATTAGCGCTACTGAACCATGCATTCGAGGTGCTTGACGTTATTGCTGTTGAGTTTAGAACTCACTGGCACAATCTTGAATCGCGTAAGGCAATTGCTCGTTTCGGCGCAAAACAGGATGGGGTACTTAGGCAGCATCAACGTCTACCAGATGGTTCGTTTAGAGACACAGTGGTATTTTCCATTATTAATTCTGAATGGGCGGCGGTAAAAAATAACTTAGTGTACAAGTTGGCAAGTTTTCGACAATAGAGCCACGTGATAGCGCTAATAACAAGGTGAGTCATGACAAAAATCGTGGTATTTGGAAATTCAGGTTCAGGAAAGTCTACCTTGGCTAAGAATTTGGTAAAGGGGCACCACATCGCTCATTTAGATTTGGACTCGGTTGCTTGGGCGCCTTCTAGTTTGCCGACAAACCCACCTAGTCGTTTGCCTATCAGCGAATCAAAGGTGCTTATTGAAACTTTCTTATCTAAAAATACATCGTGGGTTATTGAGGGTTGCTATTCCGATTTGCTCGCTGAAGTCTTGCCTTCTGCCGATGAGCTCATCTTCTTAAATCTACCCATTAACCTTTGTGTAGAAAATGCTAAGGCTCGCCCATGGGAACCTCATAAGTATGCGTCTAAGCAAGCGCAAGATGCGAATTTAGATATGTTGATAGACTGGATAAAGGACTATGAAAATAGAACGGATACCTTTTCCAAGCAAAGTCATCAAGTCTTGTACGATAGTTTTGAGGGAACCAAAACCATGTACACCTCAAACAGCCACAGTGAAAGACAATGAAAGATAGCGAAGCACAGTGACCTACGACGAGTTTAATCAGTTTTGTGGTGGCTTAAAGGCTACAACTTATGTAATGCAATGGAATAACTCCCATGTATGGAAGGTGGGCGGTAAAGTATTTGCCATAGGCGGTTTAGGCAAAAACGGTGAACCCGCTTTTATTTTCAAAACCTCAGAGCTTAATTACCATTTTTTGAGCGAGAAACCCGGGTATCGCCCCGCGCCTTATTTTGCGTCTCGGGGCATGAAATGGATCCAGCAATTTGGCGGCGATGAAACTCAACCTAAAATTGAATTTGAACAAAGTGTAGAAGCACTCAACGAAGAGTTGAGCTACTACTTACACGAGTCTTATAAATTAGTGTCGCTAGGACTTACTAAGAAAAAACAAAAGGAACTAGGGTTGAGTTAATCTTATAGCTTTGACTATAACACTCAATTACCGGAAGATAGGGCGATAATTTAACATGGCCCGCCAATCGTTAAAGGCCATTAATAACAGGGTAAGACCATGCCAAAGGCAAGTGAAATTAAAAAGAATCACACCATCGTTTATGGTGGTAAAACGTGTATTGTGAGAGATATCGAACGTTCAGTACCTCAGGGCCGCGCGGGTGGTAGTATTTATCGCATGCGTATGTACGACGTGGTTAGCGGCGCTAAGTTTGATGAAACCTTCAAAGATTCAGACATGCTAGAAATGGCTGATTTAGTGCGTCGCCCAGTGATGTTTTCTTACATAGATGGCGACGAGTATGTATTCCTCGATAACGAAGATTACACGCCGTACCACCTAAACAAAGAAAGCATTGCTGACGAAGCCTTATTTATTAACGAAAAGACTGAGTCTATTCAGGTGTTAATTGTAAGCGATGTGCCAGTGGCGCTAGATTTACCAATGAGTGTAGAACTAGAGGTAACTGAAACCGACCCTTCTATTAAAGGTGCGTCTGCAACCTCGCGGACTAAGCCTGCTACGTTATCGACGGGGCTAGTGGTTCAAGTGCCTGAGTACATCAGTACTGGCGAGTGGATAAAGGTAAATACCGAAGAGCGTAAATTCCAAAGTCGCGCGTAATATTTATTTAAGTACGATTTAAAAAAACGAGGGCGCATTGCGCCCTCGTTTATTATTGCTATATCACCGCTATGCGACAGTGGCATTCCCGCAAGCGGTCATTTCGCCACTGCCTATATAACTAGATGTTTGCTACAACAGCGTTGTAGAAAGCTTCTGGGCTAGTTGCTTCGTTTGCTGCAACTGATAGTGCCATTTCAGCACGAACAGCAGTAACAACATCAGCACGTGCCGCTTCGTTTACTTCTAAAATATCAAGCATTGCCGTTAGGTGTGCGCCTGAACCTTGGCTAGTTTCTTCAATAATGTTGTTAAAGTTATTTTGAATGAATACCGCCGCAGTAGCCATTTTACCTTCACAAGAATCAGCAGATGATACTTTTGAAGAAACCGCAGTCGTACCTAAATCCCAAATGATGTTTGAAATGGCAGCAGCTGTGCCATTGTCATCAAAAATAGCCGCGCCAATACCACAGTGTTTCCACGGGTTGATGTTGTCGTCAGCCGATACGTTTCCAGCAATGGCAGTAGTCGTAAGAAGTGCAGCAAGCGTTAGTTTTTTAAACATTGTTATATTCCTCTGATTGTTATTAGTAATAATGTGAAATGAGCAAGCCGAAGTCAGTACCATGCTTGTTATCAATATTGGCTCTCACATCCCAGCGCTGATTAATTGAATATCGCGCGGTAATAGAGAGGTAATGTTGATCCTTCGATGGCTGGTTCACAAACCATTGTTGTCCTACTGCCAATGACATTGCTATTTCAGACGTAACATGTGCTACGCCTCCCACTTCTGAACCCACAGCGATAAAGCCGCCATTCAGATTAGAGCTGGTAATAGAAGTGCTGAGCGCGGCATAACCTACAAGGTTGTGACGAAAGGCCCAAGACTTCCCAATAAAACTGTCGATATAACCTGCGCCGCAGTGGGTACAGTTGTTAGCCTGTTCTCTGTAGCCAAAGGCCAGTTTCCAAGCCCAATTGCTATCAAGTGGCAATCCAGATTCAGACGCATTAAGGTTAATAATTCGTACTGGCGTAAACTCTCTTACTGCTAACTCTTCACCCTCTAGGTAACGAAGACGAAGATTAAAGGTGGTTAGCTCAGAGTAAGGAATTCGCCCCGCATTCAGCGTGAGCAGATCGTAATAATTGGCCCTAAAGTTCAACTCCCCCGCCACGTCGCCTGATGGTGTGTCGTATAAACCAAGACCAATACGCGTGGTATCTTGTGCTTCATGAGGAGGGCGTCTATCTATGCTTTTCCAGTTTGGTTTAACGGGTGCCATACCAAACCGTTTTATCATGGCTTGCCGCTTTTGTGCTTGTTGTATAGTGGTGAGGTCGTCTTCTTTTTGTTCAATAAACGCAAAGTAGTCGTAAAGGGTATCGATAACCCGTATCGCCGATGCGTCACCTAAAGCAGCAAGTTGCTGTTGCGTGTCTTTAGGCGCACTTTCTAGAATTTGCAGTAAGGTTTGCTGTTCCTTGCTGGTTAATTGTTGCCAGCGATCATAAAGTGTTTGCTGACGTGAACCATGGTAGATAACGTCATTAAACATTGTACGGCTAGTTTGATGGCGTTGCATCATTACCACTAAATCAAATGGCATCACCCACACCTTATTGGGGGCAATCAGAGATTCATCGAAAACTAAGCTGAGTAACTTTGCTAATTGGTAGGCACAGTTTTGCTCAAAGAAGTAATAGGTCATTGTGGCATTTTCTAGCTCCCATAAATGGGCAAGTAGAAATTGAATATCGTCTTGGGATAGGGCAAGTTTATATTCCCACATATCGCGAAGCTCGGTTTCGCTATAAGTTAAATGATGATGGTGGTATTGCTGGTTAGAGAACTTACCTTGATAGCCACCCAATATGCCTTTAGTGATGTAAACCAACTTGTTTTCGTTATCGGGTACTTTAGCCCCATAAGAGAAGGTGTTATCGAGTAAGCCGTCTTCTGATTCGCCATTAAACTTTAAAAATACATGACCAAACATCGACGCGGGGTTACCTAAGTAGCCTGAAGCAAAAATAAGGCTGGCGCTGTGGGTAGAAAAAGCATCTAAATAATCTTCATACTTTGGACATGCCACGTCAGGGAAGCTAAGTGTGGGTAACTGTTTTTCTATAAAACGTTTACGTGCGGGAAATTGACACTGGCTTTTTGGGTTTTGTGAGAAGGCATGAATAGTCGCTTCAAGTTCCGAAAGTGGATTTTCAAAGCCATTTTCTGCTAAATAGAAGTTACTGCCATTGTGGTGTAGCGTTACTGCGGTTTGCTCAGCATGTAATAGCTGCTTCCACACCTTGTGTGATGCTAGGTTATTTATATGTTGAGACGCATCGTTAGCGTAAACTAGCGTTACGGTACACAAAAATACTATGCAACAGCGGGTGAAAAAGGAATACAACGCAACTTCCTAGACTAAATCCATTTAAATTCGCGACAACGACGTAAAATAAACCGTTTCGTTGCGCAATGAAGATTGCAGAATATGCCTTCGCTGCAGGGTATATACAAGTTCCAATTACAGATAATTTGTTACTAATTGCTACTAGGTGCCTTAAATTTCGCTTCAAAAAGGTGAGGTTAAAACCATTTTCTTTCACCTCGTTTGTGCTTGAGGGAAACTAAAAATCAATAAATTAAAAAAGGAGGGCTGTAATTGGATCTCGTTACTTATTGGCTAACCGCTGATGGCGCTATCTCGTTAACTACCGCCGCAGTGCTAATAGCAACCTCTACGATGACGTCCTTGATAACCGCCACCTTTGGTATTGGCGGTGGCGTGTTGCTTATTGCGGTAATGGCGGGAAGCTTGCCAGTATCTGCACTTATTCCTGTGCATGGGTTGGTACAGTTAGGTTCAAACGGCAACCGAGCACTAATGACCTTTCGTTATGTTGATTGGTCTATGGTGAAGTTCTTTTCGTTTGGGGCGTTGTTGGGGGCGGTGCTGGCTACGTTTATAGTCGTGCAATTGCCCTTAGTCGTAATCCAATTTGCTGTAGCGGGTTTTATCTTATTTTTGGTGTGGGGCAGCAAACCAAAAGCGCAGGAAATGCAGCCCGCTGGGCGAAGTCTAGCGGGGCTGGTCACCACGTTAATCTCTATGTTTGTGGGGGCTACGGGGCCGCTAGTTGCCGCGTTTGTGCATCGGAACAATTACAATAAAATGCAGATAACCGCCACCATGGCCTCGTGCCTTACCTTTCAACATGGGTTAAAAGCGTTTGTGTTTACCTTTGTAGGATTCTCCTTTTTTCAATGGCTAGGATTAATTTTTGCCATGATTATAAGTGGCGCAGTGGGGACTTACGTGGGGCTAAAAGTACTCAAGAAGATTCCAGCCGATAAATTTCTCGTGCTGTTTAAGGTTATCGTTACCTTATTAGCAATCCGCTTAATTGTGCAGGCAGTGTCTGATTTAGTGTAGGTCAGCTTGTTCGATGTTGTTTGCCTATGAATTACTCAACGAAAGCGTGATAGGCGAATATCTTCGCCTATCACTTTACCTTTTTTATCGTAATTTACATGTTGGCTCGCTTTGGGAGTGGGCCAGTGAATAGTGGTCGCTAAAAGCGATAGCTCGCTGAGATCTGCCATTCTCTGCCAGTCCCAGGCAGTTTATCTCCTACCGCAATATCGGCATCTGATACGCGGTTAACACCTGCGGTATGAGCGGTATAGTACTTATCAAGCGCATTTTGAAGCTGTACCGACACGCTAAAGGCTTGAGTAAGTTGCCAGCGTGCGCCCAAATGTATAAGTCCGTAACCTGATGTACTGCTTTCATTTTGTAGGGCAGAGGTATGATTCTGTGCACCCACTAAATGAGACGTAACTGACAACATAAGCGGCGATTGCATAAGCTCGCTTTGCCACTCAATACGGGTAGTTAATTGCTCAGGGGCAATGCGAAATAACCCGTCGTCTATATCGTCTCTATTACCATGGCTCAAACTTGCTGTAGACGTTAGAAGCAGGTTGTCAGATAGCTTACCGTTAATCGTAACGTCTAGGCCTTTAATAACTGCGTCGGTATTCGTCCATTGAAACGGTGTATCAGACCCCATCATGGTCGAGAACATAACCGCAGCTGCATTGCTGCTCGGGGTGCCAGTAATATAGTCTTCTATGTCTTGATAATAAAGTCGTGGTGAAACGGTCCAGTCATTTTTGCTGTAAGTAACACCAAACTCAATTTGACGCGCAGTTTCGTTATCGAGTTCAAGGTTACCAATGTAATTGAACCCGTCTGCCATGCCGCCTGTAATGCCTAATGGTAACCAGGTGTAACGTTCATAATAATTAGGCGCGCGGTTCTTTTGGGAGATACCCGTAAAGACTGTCACCGTTTCGCTTACGGGTATTTGAATAGTCGCTGCCGCATCTAGCATATTGTAGGTTTCACTACGTTCGGCGGTGTTGAAGTTAGACGCTAGTGTGGCCACCGCATCGTTCATCATTACCATGTTAGAGTCTATTGCATCAGCGTCCATATCAATTTGGGTATAACGAAGGCCCAGCAGGTAATCAGCGGTGTCGGTTTTTCTATGCCATTCGGTAAAACCACTGTAAGTATCGCGGGTAATATCGCTAAAGTTATTGATATAAAATGCGCTGTTATTCGGGTTGGTGATAACAGAGCTATTTCGACTGTGTAAATGACTAAAGCCTACTTCAAGTTCACCATTAAGGGCTGGGGTGATGTAGCTTGCCTCTATTCCTTGTGCAACGGAATCGGCATCGTTTTGTCTTGCCGTGCTGGCCATCGAAACCGCGCGTTGAGAAAAATTGTCCATGGCGTGTTGGTTGCTATTTCCAAACACGCTGACTTTTAACATACGCTCATCATCGGCTTGGTATTGATAACCTAAGCGATACCACGCCGCATCTATAGACGTAATATCCATGGCAAGAGCCGCAGTACCGCTATTGTTAGTGTTCAGTGTTTGGTAGCTGACATCTAGGCTATGCTTGCCCCAACTATAGCCTGCACGAAGTTTACCGCCGTTTCTTTGGTACTGAGAATTAGGGATAGTTATGTTTGAGCCTGCATCGTTAGAGGCAGCCTCGCGCTCGTCACGTTGCTGGTGGGTAAATGCGCCGCTAAAAAAGCCATTGTCTGTGCCATAAAATGCATTGGCTTGGTACTGCTGTGCATCGCCGGGAGAAAACGCACCGGCGCTGGCATTAAACTGCAGGCCATTAGCTTGTGCAAACAAGTGCTGAGCGTCGGCACGAATGTCTAGTTTACCGCCTAAGGTTTCAACCCCTGCACTTACCGGTACTATTCCGCGATACAGCACGGCCTGAAGGCCGGGTTCAGGTAACACATGTGAAAGCGGGGAATCCATAGCGTTAGGGCCTGCGACCGCAATATCTACACCATCAATAGTCACGCCGACTCTATCACCATAAAGGCCACGGTATTGAATTAACCCGGTTACGGGGCCGTTTCGTGAAATAGTTACGCCAGGAAGGGCAGCGAGTTGATCGCCATAGTCAGCTTCGGTATTAGTAGAGGCCGAAACCGGCGCATTATTAGTGAGGGTGAGCGGCTCGCCAATAACGGTAATCACTTCTGTTGAAGCGGTGTCTTGAGCATACAAAAAAGGGGAAAAGCCAGCAGTACATACTGCTAGTGCAATGGCTGTTTTTTTCATAATTAGTCCATTTTAATTAAACAACGTCAGCGATAACGCTGATAAAAGCGCGTTATAAATAAAGTGTTATGGGAAAACTATGAAAGGGGTGGAGCGCGTGACAGCGGAGCCGCGTAGGCGTATGCGGTATAGGGCCGCTGTGCAATGGCAGTAGCAAGGTTGTTATAACTAACAAAGGTTATTAAGGGAAGTGAAAACTCAGGTGACTTTACCGCGTTGGGTAAATCAGAAAGTAGGCTATTGGTACAGTCGATATGTTCTACCGGTATTTTGCTAATATCGACACTAACATAAACAAACTCACCGGCATGTTCAGTCGCGCTTAATGATATCCAGCGCATGGTATTACCGGTACAGATAAGTTCTATATCGTTGTTGCTGTCGTTAAACTGGGTAGTAAATTGCTGGGCCTTTTCCATTGAAACAGCCGCAAGCCCCAATGCCATCGCATTTTGCAAAAGCAGGGTTAGGCATACTAGCAGTGTAAATAATGACTTCAATGGCAAAGCAGTATTCTATTTCTACCGGAACTTATCTAATAATACGTTAAAAATAGGATGTTGAAAGGGTTTTTACTGCGAGCTATTTAACCCTTAACCTTTAACCCTAGCGATTGAAGCTTACGATATAACGTCCGCTGGCTGACACCTAGTGCATTGGCAAGAGTGTCTATACTGCCTTCGTGCTTTGCCACTACCTTTTCAAGGTACTTAGCTTCAGCAGCTTCCAGAGTGAGGACTCTTTCATTTGTGTGGACAGTGGGTTCGCTAACTAGCTCGGGCAAATCGGTTGGGTAAATTACATTTTCATCTGCCAACAAGTACGCTTGTTCCACAATATTTTTAAGCTCTCGAATGTTACCTGGGTAGGTATAGTTGGTTAGCATTTCAATAGTGGATTTGTGTAAACGCTTTTTCGAAGGCAGTTCGTGCAACATGTGGCTGCACAGCAATTCAATGTCGCTTTGACGCTCACGAAGTGGCGGAAGGTGTATGGGGAAACCTGCAATACGGTAGTAAAGATCTTGTCTGAATTCACCTTTTTCCACTAAGGATTTTAAGTCTTTATGGCTAGCGCATACTAAACGGAAATCGGCTTTTTTTACTTGCACGCTTCCAACTGGGCGGTAGGTTTGAGTTTCAAACAACCGTAGTAACTTCACCTGCATGGTAAGAGGCACATCGCCAATTTCATCAAAAAATAGCGTTCCGCCTTGGGCGGCATCAACTAATCCTTTTTTGTTTGATTGCGCGCCAGTAAAAGCGCCTTTCTCGTAGCCGAATAACTCCGATTCAAAAAGCGTATCAGCTAACCCCGTACACTCTATTACCACAAAAGGTTTTTCAGCGCGGTGGCTACTGGTGTGCAGGGCATGAGAAACCAGCTCTTTACCTGTGCCCGTTTCGCCTTGAAGCAACACGGCTATATCGGATTTTGCGGCCCGATTAATTTTATTCAGCATGGCTTTAAAGGCGGCAGACTCACCTATCATTTTACCCTTGGTAGGGTAATTTGATGCAAACGCGAGTTTATCTAATATTTCTAAGTAACCAAGCAGGTCGCCATTAGCGTCGTGAACCGGCCGCATGAGAATATCACAATAGCTTTGACCGCTTTTTGTGGTGTGAATGTGAACCACACTTGCAGTCCGGCCGGTGTCTTTGCATTGCTGAATAGGGCAGCTTTCACCGCATTGATCACAAGGCTTAGTATTACCGTGTGACACCTTAAAACACTGACTTTTACCCGGAATAATATCCACAGGGTAGGTATTGCGATAAGGCTGGTTAACCGCCTCTATTACATACTGATGATTAATGAAAATAGCGGGTTTATCGATGGCATCTATCATTGCCTGAACAATCGAGATATTCATGTAACAGCTTCACCTAGCGATACGGGGTGGGTGCGCATGCGGTATAGATACAACCTACACCCATAAGGTAATTAATCTAGGTTTAAGGTATCACATTGGCACGAGCCTTGTACGTATCTTGGTAGGTAATGCTCCCCATTGAGGAAAAGAATATGAAAACGAGATTAACGGCTGTTGTGATAAGTGGGTTCTTTTTATCTGCTTCACTATTAATCGTACTATCAACCGCGCTAGCGGCGGAAATGCCGCAGCCGCAAGACAGCATAGCTACACAACACGCAACTGAAACCACCCTGGCAGGCCCCGAAGATAAGCTAAATCAAGCACGTAGCAATGCCAAAGCACTAGGGGGCGCGTTAAAGTCGAGGCTTCAGCAAGCTATTTCAAAAGGTGGTTTGGAAGCAGGGGTAGAAGAGTGCTATGTGGCTGCTGGGCCTATTGCAGAAGCGCTCAAGAAGGATGGTTGGACGGTAGGGCGCACCGCGCTGCAAGTGCGTAACCAAGACAACCAACCAGATGCATGGGAAGAAACCCAATTGCACGAGTTTGCAGATGCCTTATCTAAGCAATTGCCTATGCCGCTAGAGGCATCACAGTGGAATGAAGAAACAGGTGAATTGCGCTATATGTCAGCGATTGTTACGGGGCAAGTATGTACAGCCTGTCATGGCAATAACGTGGCCCCAGCAGTGTTAGATATTATTAAAGAGAAATACCCTGAAGATACCGCCACGGGTTTAGCGCCGGGCAGTTTAAGAGGGGCTTTCACGCTTACCTATTCACCCGAATAGCCATTTCTTTATTTAGAAGATGCAACGGGCCTTTACTGGCTCAGTTGCATCTCTATCGCCTCTCGCTTATTTCTTCTTACTCTCTTTACTTATTTCTATTCACCTAATTCCTTTCCAGTGCTTTTTGCAAACCCTCCACTTTCAGATTTTTTGACCTATTACTTCATTTAATTTTTATTTGTCAAAAATGGCGGGAATTGTCATTTTTGGCGCAATTTCCTCTCATCTTGTTTGAGATGGATCAACGCGGCTGGTTCGACTTAGTGGAATAATTGCGCCGCATGGTAGGGAATACAGGTGGTGATGGGCAATCGTGCCATAGCTGGCGCAAAGCTTGCTAAACCTCCGTCAGAAGTACAAGTCTTACGGTGCGGCCTTATTTTTAAGGTTATTGATTTAAAAGAATTTTAGCGGCTTGCCGTACTGTTTTTTAACTAGGGAGAAAACCCATGAGCGATACGTTAGTCGAGCTATCGCGGTGGCAATTTGCGCTAACTGCGATGTTCCACTTTATATTTGTGCCCTTAACCTTAGGGTTGAGTTTCATGCTTGCCATTATGGAATCCGTTTATGTGATGACAGGCAAAGAAATTTACAAACAAATGACTCAGTTTTGGGGCAAGTTGTTTGGTATTAACTTCGCCATTGGTGTGGCTACCGGCCTCACTATGGAGTTTCAGTTCGGTATGAATTGGTCCTACTATTCTCACTATGTAGGGGATATTTTTGGGGCACCGCTGGCTATTGAAGGTCTGATGGCGTTCTTCCTAGAATCGACTTTCGTTGGATTGTTCTTCTTCGGCTGGGATAAAATGTCGAAGGGAAGACACTTAATGACCACTTGGTTGGTGGCTATTGGTTCTAACTTCTCAGCTCTATGGATACTCATTGCCAATGGTTGGATGCAATACCCTGTAGGCGCAGAATTTAACTTTGAAGCCATGCGCATGGAAATGACAAGTTTTGCCGAGGTTATCTTCAATCCTGTCGCGCAAGTAAAGTTTGTGCATACCGTCTCAGCGGGCTACGTAACAGGTGCCATGTTTGTATTGGCTATTTCTAGTTATTACCTACTTAACCACAAGCATATCGCATTTGCCCGTCGTTCTTTCGCTATTGCGGCTAGCTTCGGCCTAGCGGCTACCTTGTCAGTGATTGTGCTTGGTGACGAAAGTGGTTACGAATTAGGTGAAGTGCAAAAAGTGAAATTGGCTGCGGTTGAAGCGGAATATGAGACCCACCCAGCACCTGCGCCTTTTACCGTATTTGGTATTCCTAATGATGAAAAAGAGGAAACCGAATACGCACTTCAAATTCCTTGGGCGATGGGCATTATTGCTACTCGTTCACTTACCGAGGAAGTGAAAGGCTTAAAAGATATTAAAGCAGAAAACCGCTTACGTATTCTTGATGGTATTAAAGCGTACGGTTTGCTCGATAGTGTTCGAGATGGAACGGCTTCTGCAGACGAACAAGCCCTGTTTGACGCACATAAAGATAATATGGGCTATGCCATGTTATTAGAGCCATTTACGGATGATGTCACACAGCCTTCTGAAGCGGCCTTACAAAAAGCAGTAGATTACAGTATTCCTAAAGTCGCCCCCTTATTTTGGAGTTTCCGATTAATGGTGGTATCAGGCTTTATTATGCTAGCCGTATTCTTGGCTGCCTTCTATTACAGCACTCAACATAAAATTACGCAGCCTCGCTGGTTGTTGAAAGCATCATTGTATAGCTTGCCGCTGCCTTGGGTTGCGTGTGAAGCCGGTTGGTTTGTGGCTGAGTTTGGTCGCCAGCCTTGGTCTATTGCAGAGATTCTGCCAGTGCATGCATCAACGTCTAATTTGTCTATTTCTGACATTGTTACTACGTTAGTCGCCTACTCAGCGTTTTACACTGTAATGTTCATTGTTGCTTTTTACTTGATGAAGAAGTTCGCCAAAAAAGGGCCAGTACCGCCTGAAGATAATCATAGTGATGAAGATGACGACCTAATCGACTTTGATGCAAAAGGAGCAAACGCATGATTGATTATGAATTTCTTCGCGTAGCCTGGTGGTGCCTTATTGGTGTGCTATTGATTGGTTTCGCAGTAACAGATGGGTTCGATTTAGGTGTAGGTTCACTGCTGACCATTATTGGTAAAACAGACAAAGAACGTCGCGTAATGATTAATACCATTGGGCCGCATTGGGATGGAAATCAAGTGTGGTTTATTACGGCAGGTGGTGCCATTTTTGCAGCCTGGCCGATGATTTATGCTACTGCTTTCTCAGGGTTTTACTTAGCCCTAGCGCTAACGCTAATTGCGCTTTGGATGCGTCCAATTGGATTTGATTATCGCAGTAAACTGCCAAATGCTCAGTGGCGAAAAGCATGGGATTGGGCATTGTTTGCTGGTGGTTTCATTCCTGCGCTTATTTTTGGCGTGGCCTTTGGTAACTTGTTATTAGGTGTGCCGTTTGAATTCGACAACACACTTAAATCAACGTACACCGGCTCTTTCTTTGGTTTGCTTACTCCATTTGCGCTTGTATCTGGATTATTGTCAGTGGCTATCTTACTGAATCACGGCGCTACCTGGTTACAAATGAAAACGGATGGTTTCATTGAATCTAGAGCACGTGTAACGTCGTTTATATTAAGCCTAGTGGCAGTAGCCTTGTTTTTGATTGCCGGTGCGTGGGTAGCCTTTGGGTTAGATGGTTTTGTCATTACCTCTACCGTAGATACCTTAGCCACCTCAAATCCAATGAAAAAAGAAGTCGCTATTGAAGCGGGTGCATGGATGACGAACTACTCACGATATCCATGGATGATGCTTGCACCTGTATTAGGTGTGGTAGCAGGGCTTGCATGTGCCATGTTTTCTCGCAAAGGGAATGCAGGGATGGCATTTGTTTCAAGTGCACTACTGATTACTGGCGTTATTTTAACTGCGGGCTTCTCAATGTTCCCGTTCTTAATGCCCAGTATCACTATGCCAGAAGCTAGTCTTACGGTATGGGATGCCACCTCTAGTCATTTAACTCTAAATATCATGTTCATTGTGGCTTGTATCTTTGTGCCTATCATCTTGTGCTATACCGCCTATGGCTATTATGTAATGCGTGGCCGAGTCAAAAATAGCGACTTAGATCAATCTCACACTATTTATTAAGGAGTAGCATATGTGGTATTTCACTTGGATCCTCGGCGTACTGCTAGCATGTTCATTCGGTATTTTAAATGCCATGTGGCTTGAGTCTACCGAAGACATGGACCGTCCAGAAGACGCCGAATAACTGATTAATATTCATAGCGTAATATAAAACGTAAAAGGCAACGACCTTGTGTTTTCAAGGCTCGTTGTCTTTACTTAATCAGTTATTTTAACCCGCTCTTTTAAAAGATAGGCAGTGCGATAAAGTCAATGATAAAGTTAGACAGGCAGACATTTCAAGCTAAGTTTAATCAACTCGATAATACGCACAAGCTTGGCGTGCGCAGACGGGTTTTAATAATTACTTTAGTCAAGTGTCTGTCTCTTTTTTCACTGATTGTCGCTTTCTATTTTTTCGCTCATGCCATGCACGAATGGGTGGTCGATACTCATAGAGCAAGCCTGTTTCATATTAAAGGTTTATGCGTTGCGCTGTTTATTTGTTGGATAGTTCAAGGGTTAGTGAACACGCTAACGTTGTCATACAAAAGCCAGTTAATGCAGGCTATGGAGCAAAACTTACAACTTATCTTCGCCGAGCAACAGCACGCCCTCATTCGTCAACATTCCCTTTTTTACTGGCAAACACTTTGGGTGAAGCATATTCGCGCTATCGCCAACTGGGCTTTCGATTACCGCGTACAGCAATATGTTGCTGTACTTGTCCCTTTGATGGCGCTAGTGGTTATTTTTTACGTAAACCCTGTCATAGGTATGGGGTTAGCTGTAGCCCTGCCGATTGTTCCTTTGTTTATGGTCATTGTCGGGAAAGGTGCCGCCAGCTTACATCGCAAGCATTTTGTGGCACTTGAGCGGCTTGGCGGGTTATTTACCGATAGACTCAATGCACTGCCTTTAATGGCGAGTTATCGTGCACACAACACGCAAATGCGGTTACTTAATAACGCCAGTGAACAACTTAACAAGCGCACCATGCGGGTGGTAGGCGTCGCATTTTTATCATCGTCAGTATTGGATTTTTTTGCCACTTTATCGGTAGCCTTAGTTGCGGTATTTATTGGTTTTTCACTGCTCGGCGAGCTTAACTTGGGGCCTGAAATTTCCTTACAGCAAGGGCTTTGGGTGTTGCTTTCTGTGCCACTGATTTTGAGCGAAATGAAAAAGCTCGGGCAGGTTTATCACCAAAAAGCTGAAGCTGAAGCGGCCAGCGAGTGTTTATTTCCCTTATTTACTACGTTGAACGACAATGCGCCTGCCCAGGAAAGAGAAGTGACTAAAGGCGAAATGAAGAACAAACCGTTTGTGGGGTTTGATGCGCAAGATTTTCGAGTGTCTAACTTGCTTAAAGCCGAACACCTGAAGGTTGCTTTAGGAGAGCATATTCGCCTAAACGGCGTTTCTGGTAGCGGTAAAACGGTATTGCTTGAGGCCCTAGCGGGTCAGCGTAAAGCTTCCCAAAGCTTTGACGGAAGCTATGTATGGGTGAGTCAAACCCCAGTTGTTTTACCTGGCAGTGTGAGAGACAACCTTTTACTGGATGCCCACTATAGCGATAGTGCGTTGTGCGAGGTGCTAAATTCAGTTGAGTTAGCGGATTGGCTTTCGTCGCTGCCTAATGGCCTAGATACCTTGATGACCGAGTATCCCAGCCTCTCTGGTGGCGAAGCGCAGCGGCTTGCGTTAGCTCGCGGACTGTTAAGAAACCCTGATATTTGGTTGTTAGATGAGCCCACCGCGCATATTCCCGATGAACAACACCATCGTCTGTCACAACTTATTGCGCGTGTTACACAAGGCAAAACCGTTGTTTGGGCATCGCATAAGTTATTGCCAGCGCACTGGTTTGATGCGCATTGGCATATTGCAGAAGGCGAGGTAACAGTGAAATGAAATCCAAACCGTTACAGCCTGCTGTATCTGCGCAAGGTATAGCTACATCAAAAGCGTCTTCGTCACTCACCGGGCAGACATCAATGGCTGCGTATGGCGCGCTGGGCTTAGCCTTGCTTCATGGTATAGCGGGTTTGAGTA
This sequence comes from Alteromonas naphthalenivorans, assembly GCF_000213655.1. Taxonomy (NCBI): domain Bacteria; kingdom Pseudomonadati; phylum Pseudomonadota; class Gammaproteobacteria; order Alteromonadales; family Alteromonadaceae; genus Alteromonas; species Alteromonas naphthalenivorans. Next base: position 4,547,013 of record NC_015554.1, on the reverse strand, counting down.
TTCTTATCATTTCATCTTGGTTTATTGCCATTAGCGCAATAGCTCCTTTAGGGTTTAACTACGTGATCCCTGCGGTGGTGATTCGTGGGCTCGCACTACTTCGTATCGCTTCTGGTTACACCACCATGTGGCTAGGACACAAGGATTTATTAACCCGAATTGCCAAAGCACGGTTAGCTGTGTTTGAGCAATTAGCGGCAAAACGCCTTGAAAGCAAAGCATGGACAGTTGAAGCGCTCGCGAACCACACTGAGCAACTTGCCTCAGCTTTTATTGCGTGGGTTTCTCCATTAGCCTCATTTATGTTGCTAATGACAGGCTTGTTGCTCACGGGGTATTTCATTAATGTGCCAGGTTATGGTTTTTTCATAGCCCTAGCCATAGTGTGGTTGGTAATTAGCGTTGTTACTGCGGTTTACGGACTGAAAGCTGTGGCTAGTTCGGCTGAGGCAGAGCTTGAATTTCGGCAACAAAGCGCGACGTTTTTTCAAGCAAGTAGTTTATGGCACCTTAAGTCAAAAACGGTAAAGGGCTTGTTTAATGCACCCTCTACTCAGCGCGTACAAGATGCACAACTAAAAGAGCAGGCGCTAGTGTCTAAAGCTATGTGGCTGTTCCAAGGTGGCGTGTTCACTTTAGTGGCGCTGGTTGTTTTGACTGCCAATACGGCAGCCTATTTTGTTCCGCTAGCACTCATTACGCCAATGGTGCTGTTGGCTGCGCCGGACTGGGCGAGCGCCACTTTCAGCAGTGTCGTGAAGCTTGCTAAGTGGCGACATAGCAAGGCAGAGCTACACGCAATGCACACCCAGCCTTTGCCCTTACTAAATGCCCATAAACCCAGCATGTCACTTTCTTTAACGGGTTTTATCGCTAAAGAAAGAAACCTACCAGCGGTCAATATGCAGTTTGAGGCATTAGGGCTGAATGTGATTAAAGGCTATTCGGGGTGCGGTAAGTCGAGCGTACTACAAGCAATATGCGGGCTCCTTCCTTTTGAAGGTCGACGCTCTATAGACAATGTTGCCACCCCGCAAGGCATGCTAGAAAAATGGATTTATGTTGAACAGCAACCCATCATTTTGGCCGGTACTATTAAACTCAATTTAGATCCGGCAGCGTCTGGAATAAGCGAAGATGCTATGCACAATGTTTTAGCCCGGGTTGGTTTGCAGCACCTTACTACCTTGGCTGAATGGGTTGGTAAAGGAGGAAGGGCGTTATCTGGCGGTGAAGGTAAGCGTTTAGCATTGGCCAGAGCCTTACTAGCGATGCCCGATGTGTTGTTAATTGATGAGCCTTTTGAAGGGCTAGACTACGAAGCACAGCAGCGCGTCGCAGAGGTCATTAATGAGAGTGCGCATTCGCGGTTAGTCATTGTTGCTACCCATGTTGTTCCTGCGGCCCTTCAATCTAATACAACCTTCTCGCTTGATGAAAAGGTTATCAGAGTAAATCTCCCCCCAGTCTTCATACTCAACTAAATGGCACCCAGCTAAGTTATAGCCAACCAAGACACAACCAACTAAGTCATAACCAAATAGATCATGCCCACCAAAACACGGTTGGCGAAGGTGGATGGCAGGTAACGTCGCCGAATTGCACGACGCTAACGCCTAGTGAACAGCAGCAACAGGCTTTGGCAGAGCTGCAACACCACGAGCGCAACACGGCTTTTGGTTTTAAGCCGCGAAGGAAATAAGACCCCAGTTGAAAGGTATGCACACTCTTAATAACTGGGCCCAAAGGGTGAAAAGCGAACAAAAAAGCGCCTCAACGGCGCCTTAAACACACATGTATAACTTGTCTTTAGAATCTAGCGCGAAGTTGTACACCGAAGTAACGGTCAGCATCACGCGGGATTTGATAACGGAAGTTATCGCCACTGTAAGTGGTTACATAGCTTTCGTCGGTCAAGTTCTTACCAATAAGGCTGATGCGGTAGTCATCATCTTGGAACGAAAACGCTAAGCTTGCATTAAGGATGGCATAGTCTGGTAACACAGCAGGATCGTTTTCCTCTGCAAACGCACCTGGTGCACCAACGAACATTTCGTCAGTGTAAACGTAAGAACCGTTTAAGATAATGTCCATGTTGTCCATCTCCCAAAGGTACTCACCGGTTACTGAGTATTTAAGGTCTGGAGAGAAAGGTAAGTCTGCGCCAGAACTGCCAGTACAAGGGTTATCGATATCTGTATCGGTTATTGGGCATAAGAACTCATCCACTTCAGCATCTACTTTCGATAAACCACCGGTTAACGATAGGTTATCTGTTGCTTGCCACATGAAGTCAAACTCGAAACCTTGAGTAGTTACTGAGCCAGCATTGGTTAAGCGGGTAATAGTAACGCCATCTAGCAATTCTGAGTTATTCGCTTGGAAACCGTCGATATCTGTTCTAAAGATAGCGGCATTGAAGATAATGTCACGGCTGGCGTACTTATAACCTAGCTCGTAAGCATCCGATGTTTCTTCACCAATAGGCAAGGTATCTGTGTCTGACATGTTGTAGAACACGTTAAACGCAGGGCCTTTGTAGCCTTGTGAGAAGGTGAAATAAGTCATGCTGTTATCAGTTAAGTCATACTGCACACCCAACTTGCCTGATACATTAGTTTCGTCAGTCTTGCCGCTGTAGTCAGTATCGAAGCTACGTACACCTACACCAGTACGGCTGTATTGGTCATTACTGCTTCGGTTATGTGAGTAGCTAACTTCATCATCGGTATAACGAATACCGAATAGCAGACGCAAGTCGTCATTAATATGGTATTTACCATCAGCAAATAATGCCCAGTTATCAAACTGCGTTTCCATGTAAGCGGTTGCGCTAACAATATCGTTTGAATTACAGCTAAGACCTTCATCAGCAATAAACTGGTTAACTTGATCGTCAGTTGGATCAGCTATACCTAAGGTGTCAGTTAAGTAAGCGCTGATAGCCTTAGGGAATTGTAAATCGTTATTTTGACAACTTGCATCACGGGTAAAGTTACGTTCAGATTTTTGTGTCCACCAGAACGCACCCACTTGATAATCGAATGCCTCACCCACAGGCGATGCTATGCGGAATTCTTGTGACGTTTGCTTCCAGTTTTGTGCGCCAATATCATGTAACTGAAACGGTTCGCCAAACACAGGGAAAGGACGGGTGCCCGCTGTTGAGGTGAAGTCACCTTCACGGAATTCTGTATTGTCCCAATCGCGGTAAGCCGTGATTGAAGTGAACTGATGGTCACCAAACATGGTGTCAACTTGCATTGAGAAACCTGTGGTTTCATCTAATGTGCGAGTTTCAAAGTCATGATCAATAAGGCGCTGTTCTAAATCTAAGTCACCAGTACCAGTACTGTTAGGTAGTGCTTCAGAATCAGGGTGACGACCACTTGGTGAAAGTTCTAAATCGGCACAACAGCTATCATCAGATTTCACGTTTTCAAAGATGAAAAGCACATCAGTGTCGTTACCCGCTTCCATATCAAGCATGGCACGAACGCCTTCTTTATCGTAGCCGTTGGTCATTTCATTGTTATAAACGTTTTTAATATAGCCGTCGAACTGTGATTTAAGTACGGTTAGGCTACCGTTTACATTATCGTTTAACGCACCAGATAGACTGGTTTTTAAACGGTATTCATTGTCTTGAAACAAGGATACTTCCGCAGTGCCTTCAAATTCATCAGAAGGGCGTTTAGTAGTAATGTTAACCACACCGGCAGACGCATTTTTACCAAACAAGGTACCCTGCGGGCCACGTAATACTTCAATGCGCTCAAGGTCATATAAGTCAACAAACGCTTGACCGGCACGGCCTAACACAACGCCGTCTACTACTGTAGAGACACTCGGCTCAGCAGCCACACTAAATGAAATAGTCCCAATACCACGAACGGTAATGGCGGAGTTCCGAGTGGTGTTACCTTTTCGGAAACTGACCGATGGTACTAATGCTTGTAGACCTTCAATGTTGTTAGAAAATGCAGCGTTAATTTGGTCTTCGCGTAAAACAGAAACCGCAACCGGCACTTCATTTAAGCTTTCTACACGCTTTTGTGAGGTAACGGTTATTTTTTCGAGCCCTTTAGGCTCAGCAGGTTCTGCTTCTTGTGCGCTGGCAGCAAAGCCAATGGTCATACAAGTACCAATGGCTAATGCCCGAGTAATACTTGAATGTAGTGTGCTAGGTCTTAGTAACATGGTGTTCTCCACGAATTCTTTTTTATGGGTTTAGTCCAGTTATATTTGCCGTGTGTCCGACGGTCTTCTCTTCAATTTCGCTTACGTTGTAGTTAACGCGTAATGCCTGTTTATCTTTTTGTCTTGCTCATTTGTCTTATATAAGACAGAAGATAGTCAAAATTTAACCAAAAAGTAAATCAATTGGAATCTTTTTGTTAATTAAGTGTTTGGTGGATGCAAAGTCAGTTTGAATTTGATTTGTTTTGGTTAAGTGTATGTTATTTATGGGGTTAAGTTTGTTAGTGGTGGATTTTGTTAGTTCGTAAATAGTCGTTATATGTTTTATTTATACAAGTTTATAACAATAAGGCTGCTGGTTTGTCTTGCATTAGACCGGTAAATTTAGGGGGTGTAGAGGCATAAAAGTAGGGTGGGCCAAATTTAATACGTAATTTGGTTAATGTGCTTTTAATGCTATCCCTAAAGTGTCACAGTTATGTGAGCATAATTATTGATTTAACTAGGAATATCAAAATGTATGGAAGGAAGTTAGGTATGGGTGTTAGTAAAAGTATTTTGTTTAAAGGCCTATGTATTGTGTTATGCATAGGTAGTGCGACAGGCAGTTATGCAGAGAATAGAATTGATACTCAACGCTCTGATGCACCAGCACTTTCAGCCTATGGCGAGTATGCTATTGGGGTTCGCAAGCTTGAGGTGGTCAACCCTAAGCAGATTGATATTCTTGCTCTTGATGCTACTAAGGCTAAGCCAAACCCACTTCCTACTTATGACCGCCCACTAACCCTAGAGGTTTGGTATCCGGCAGAGCAGGGTAGTACTGGCAATACAGTGTTAAACGCATTTATTCGCGATGGCAAACAGCAGGTTGAATTGCATGGTAAAGCGGTAAGAGATGCTGCGCCTTTAGAAACGAAAAAAGCCTTTCCATTAGTATTGGTATCTCATGGATATCCCGGTAACCGTTTTTTATTAGCGCATTTAGCGGAAAATATCGCTTCTAAAGGCTATGTAGTGGTATCGATTGACCACACCGACTCTACCTATCGTACACAAGCGGCCTTTGCATCTACGTTAGTGAATCGCTCTGTCGATCAGTTATTCGTGCTATCGCAAATTGAAACCATGGCAAAAGAGGAAGGTTCATTCTTATACCAATTAGCCGATGCCAGTAACACAGGTATTATTGGCTATTCTATGGGGGGATATGGTGCGGTAATTAACGCGGGTGCTGGCATTACCGAACAAGCGGTAAATAGCAAGCTGAGTGCGCCCTTTGGTACCTTGGCTCGCCATCAAACTGGTATTAGAGACAAGGTCGACTCTCGTGTCAAAACGATTATTGGTTTTGCGCCTTGGGGTATGAATTACCGTATGTTTAATTTAGACAGTGTGGCTATTCCTATGATGCTGGTGGCAGGTTCACAAGATGATGTGTCAGGGTATAAAAAAGGCGTGCGAGCCATTTGGGAAGGTGCAAAAAACGTAGGTCGCACCTTGCTAACCTACGACAACGCAAACCACAATGCAGGTGCAGTTATGCCAGCGCCTGAAGAGTCTTTTGTATTTGATGAAGCACTAGGTTTTGATGTGAGTTCACACTATATCGACGCGGTATGGAATAACGCACGCATGAACAATATTGCACAGCACTTTGTTACCGCATGGTTAGGTAAATACCTTAAAAACGATAGTGGAATGCAAGCTTATTTAGACCTAGTACCAGTATCAAATGACGGCGTGTGGGCCATGGATGAAGATGGAAAGCCGAAGGCAGAACATACTTATTGGGAAGGCTTCCCTCATCGCACTGCAAAAGGCTTGAGATTAGAGCAACTGCCAGCGGGGCAATAGTACTTTTGAAGTTTATACGGCGGCTCTTGCGTAGCCACGTGAAAAATTAACAATAAAAAAAGCGGCGTAGAGGTTTATTTCTACGCCGCTTTTATTTTTTAGCTAGTGCTTTTAACTATAACTTCTAAACTATAACTTCTAACCTATGACTTCTAAATACGGCCTTCAGGCGTAAAGGATTAGAAGGTGTAGCGCGCACCGAAAGTGTAGCGAGGACCATATTGACGAGCAAATAAGAACTGCTCTTCAAAACGTCCGTAACCTTGTTCAGTTTCATCGTTAATGTTTACGCCTTCAAGGAACACGGTTAGGTTTTCGTTCACATCGTAGTTTACGCTGGCATCAACCTGTCCATAAGTATCGAACTGGGTTGCTGGGTTATCTGCAGAGCCTTGGTCTTGACCAATACCAACTATGTAGTCAGAACGCCATGCATACGTCACCTTCACAGATAAGCCTTCTTTTTCATAAAACACTTGGAAGTTAGCTGAATCACTAATACCCACAAGCGGATTTTGCTCAGAGCTTAAGTCGTAAGGGTCATACTTCACATCGCCATCTACTAAGGTTGCGTTTGCACCTACACCAAAGCCAGTATCACCAAATGTATGTTGAACCGCGAGTTCAATACCCTCTACCGTTCGTGTATCGCTTAGGTTACGAGGTTTGGTTACACGCCATGTAATTAAGGGGTCATCTGCGTTAGGAGTTACTACGCCATCGGCATCTGCATAGCCGTTATCTACAAAGTATCCATAGATAGCACTGTCAGTTGCTTGCACGCCTGCTGCTTCTAACGCTGATACTGCTTCGTTCCAACGAGGACCTTGATAAATATCGTTCAAGCCTTCGAAGGTTTCTTCAGATGCTGAATACGAAATATAGTTTTTAACTGACTTTCTAAATAAACCGACAGACGCGTAACTGGCTTCGTCGTAGTACCATTCAAAAGAAAGGTCTAAGTTAGTTGATTCGTAAGGTAACAAGCTTGTATTGCCTTCTGTTGCCGTACGAGAACCAATTTTAGGGCTTCCGCTGAATGAACGGCCACCTTGTAGTAGACCGATAGGCGCACGAGTAATCGATTTACCCCATGAGAAACGGGCTACTACGTCGTCGGTGACGTCTACTTTAATATCCAACATCGGTAGCAATACATCGTACTCACCCGTAAAGTCTTGAAGCTGTAAGTCAGCCTCAAATTGGGTTATCCACTCTGACGCTGCTACCCAGTTAACTTGAGTTGGCACGCGAACTTCTGCGGCACTAGGTACTTCCGTTTCTTCATAGCGCAGGCCAGCGTTTACTTGAACATAGTAATCGCTAACTTCGAATTCCCACTCTGATTGTACATAAATAGAGTCGGTGGTTTCTTCAACATTACTCACTGACGGATCGCCACTGAAATAAGGGTCAATCGAGTAAGCGTTACTTTCACCTACCACGTCAGCGGTAAGGTAAGCTAGCTGACGAGCAACGGCTTCATCAAAGTCAAACGTGTAATAGTACCCAGGATTCATGCTAGCGCCGCCACCAGAGAATGCGTCTAGGAAGCCGCTGGTGTCGTTTCTGACGAACATATCGTCTGGGAATATTTCAGTGTAAGAAGGGCTAAAGCCCGGCCCGCCACGCAAGCCACTCCATGCGGTAAATCCTGTTAAGGTTTGCTCAGTTCGTGCATAACCAAAATCAATTTTTACCAATGGAATATCTAAGGCTGAGTTGAACCAGGTTCCGTCTAACTGAAGCTGCTCGATGTCAGAGCGGCCTGGAGAATAGATGAACTGGCTGAAGTTAGAATCAATTTCACCTGGGTTAATTTCGTTCGTGCCGTTATTCCAGTTAACAAAAACTTGTGGAATTTCACCTTCACGGTAGTCATATACCTTAGAGATAAGTTGATCAGAACCCAAAATAACTTGGCCTGCACTACCTAACCCTTCATCGTAGCCATTGTCGGTTTCATTGTACGAATCATGGTAATCAAGAGTGAAAAACCAGTCGTCATTCAATTCCCAATCTAAATTTACACCTAAAGAGCGTGCATCAACCCGTGTTGTATTTCTGCTTGCAGTAAATGAGGCATCGTCGCCGCTAATATCAGCATAAACGGCGGTACCATTGGCATCTAACTCGTAAGCATTGATGTTAGAACCAAAGTTATTCCATATACCCCAGCCAACCGTATTTGTGCCAGTCGTGGCGCGAGTAGCGGTGTAATCAACAGTAGCAGTGAAATTATCTACAGGGCGGAATTGAAAGGTAACTTGACCATTTGAGCGTTCGCGCTGTATATCATTAATGCTGTAGTTCATATCTTTTGGAAAGAAGGCAGCATCAGTGATATTGGTACGATTATCGATAACGTTAGCAGCATCTAAATCTGGTAAATCTGCGTTTTCTTGCAACACCCAGCCTTGAACACTGGCAGCCTGTTGTTGGAAATCACGTTCTTGATGAGAAAAAGACACCCCAAAACCAAACATATCGTCAGCGAAGGTGTTGCTGTAGACCCCAGCAATTTCTGGTGTTACATCATCGCCTTCAGCATTAGAGGTGTCGTAAATGCCCTTCGCCGAAAACGAGGCTTGTTGACCAGGGCGAGAAAGAGGCTTCATGGTAATGATATTTACCGTAGCACCTAACCCACCACTTGGGTTTTCAGCACGGGCTGTCTTGTGTAGCTCAAGAGTACTCACCCCTTCAGATGACAAGTTCTCTAAGTTAAATGAACGGGTGAAGCCGGTACCTGGCATTTGACGACCGTTAAGTGTCACCAAGTTAAATTCTGGGCCAAAACCACGAACGGTAATTTGGCTACCTTCACCGTTAGAACGGCTGATAGTCACACCGGTAATGCGCTGTAACGATTCCGCAAGGTTAGTATCCGGAAACTTACCTAATTCTTCTGCCGAGATGGCATCTACAACGCCGCTTGAGCTGCGTTTTACGTCCATTGAACGAATCATACTGCCGCGAATACCGCTAACCTGAATAACTTCAACTTCACTTGGTACGCTATTGTCAGAGGCTGCAGCTTCTGACGTTTGCGTTTCTGGTCTTTCTACTTCTTGCGCAGAAGTAGAAAATGCCAAAGTTGAACCCAACAACAAAGCCATTGATGTGGCGAGCTGGGTCTTTTTAAATGTTGTATTTTTCATAATTGACCTACTAAATCTTTATCAATTTATTGCTGCCGCTTGAGTGTGCAAGCGGCAGAAGCTTTGTTATTGCGCTGCAATTTCAGCATTATCTATACGGTATACCGCACCTTCACCGGCGCCCCACGCTGGGAACACCATCACAACATCGATAGCGCTGATGTCTAGCCCAGCGTCATACAAGGTTTGAAGTGGAAAGGTGTAGGTCTGCCATTCGCCAGTAATTGGATCTGCGCCTTCAAGGCTCTCTGAAATAGCAAGCTCAACGGCGGTTGAGGTATCGCCTGATTCAATCTTAAAGAGCCAAGGTGCTGATGCATCGTTAGGCGCCGAGCTTACTTTCATTTCGAAGCGCACTACGCCTGTTGAAAGCAATGAAGAGGCATCAAAATAAACATCGTCGTCGGCAAGAAAGCCCATTACGGTAGGTGTCGCACCAATACGGAATTCTGCCACTGTGCCGTGGTCGGCATCATCCACTTCTTCTGTGGGTGTAGAGCCGCCGCAGCAATCCCAAATTGACCATTGGTCAGCCGCTGTATCAGCGAATATAGTTAATTCGGTTGTAGCAGGGGTGTCGCCATCTGGGTGGTAAAACTTCACGTTATCTAAGCGATATACCGCGCCTTCACCTGCTGCCCAGTTTGGAAATACCATAATCACATCAATGGCACTTAGGTCTAGGCCAGCAGCTTGTAGGTCAGCAATAGGAAAGGTATAGGTTTGCCATTCACCAGCAGCGGGTACTTGCCCTTCAACGCTGTCAGATATCGGTAACTCAACCGCAGTGGCACCGTCGCTAGACTCAACTTTAAACAACCATTGCGCACTTGCGTTATTTGGCATGCTAACAACGCGCATATCGAATTGCAGTAAACCGCCATCGGCTAAGGCAGAAGCATCGAATGGCGTATCGCCACCGCCAGATACTGGACGGGTAATAAAGCCCATAACGGTCGGCTCTGCGCCAATACGAAACTCGGCTGTTAAACCATGTTCGTCATTGTCGATTTCTTCTGTAGGAGTTGAACCGCCACAGCAATCCCACATCGGCCAGTCTGGATTCATTTCATCTTCGAATATCACCAATTCTGGGTACGCAGACTCTTGCGAAATTTCAACATTGTTTACACGGTATACCGCACCTTCACCGGCACCCCATGCTGGGAATATCATGATGACATCAATAGCGCTGGTGTCTAAACCGGCATCAGCTAAAGCACTTAATGGAAACTCATATGACTCCCATACGCCTTGCTCAGGTGTATCGCCAGCGGTATCAGCAGGACCGACATAGCCAGTCATTAAAGGTAGCTCGACGGCGGTAGAGCCTTCACTACTTTCAATCTTAAACAACCAAGTAGCAGTCGTGTCGTTAGGGGCTGACATCATCTTCAGGTCGAATTTTACGCTACCGTTTTCTTCCATAGGCGAGGCATCGAAGGGTGATGCTTGACCTGCTGGCTCGGTAATAAATAACTCGCGACTAATAAAGCCCATGACAGTAGGTTCTGCACCAATGCTGAATTCATATACCTGACCTTCAGCGCTATCTTCTACTAACGCAGGTGTTGAACCACCGCAGCAATCCCATACTGGCCAATTAGGGTTGGTGGTACCGTCAAAAATAGTCAGGTTTTCTGCAATACCTGTTGAAGGTGGTGATGGAATTGGAGCGGCACCTTCTACAAGCGCATCGTCAAGTGAGTCGTAGCCTGGACGAACCGTTTCACAGCCAGCACCGGTATCTGGGTTTGAGGCACATTCATAAACCCGAACATAGTCGATATCAAAGCGCTGGCCATTTTCAAATGCTTCTGCATCAATGCCCGTTTCGTTGACCGCTTCAGGCCACTCTCCACCTACCGCTAAGTTTAGAATTAAGTAAAACTCTTGGTCATATGGTGCGTTATCCCAATGGGTAACTAGCTCACCCGTACCTTGTTCGAAGTATTCGGTGTACCAACCACGATGTGACAAGCCAGTGGCTTCGCCATTACTGTTGTAACGTACTTCAGAACGACGCTGGGTGGCATACAAGTAGTCGTCCATATACCAACGAATTTCACCTTCTTGCCACTCTATCGCGTAGGTATGAAAGTCATCTGCTGGGTTAGCGCCATCAGGCAATGAATAAGCTTGGCCTGAACTGTCGTTGTTTGGCCATTCTTGACCATAATGTAATGTGCCGTAGATATGCGCTTCAGGGTTGCCATCTGCATCTGCTGCTTTAAGGTTAACCGCTTCAAAAATATCGATTTCACCCGAACGCGGCCAGCCACCATACACTTCGTCAGTAGGCATCATCCAAAAAGCTGGCCAACTGCCTTGACCCGATGGCATTTTGGCGCGCATTTCAATGCGGCCGTATTTAAAATCTGCTTTGTAACGAGTAATTAAACGGGCTGATGTATAAGGCTTTTGTGCACCCTCTTCAGCGGGTAATGCAACAATGCTCAATGCACCATCACTAACGAATGCGTTTTCCTCGCTGTCGGTATAGCACTGAGCTTCATTATTGCCACCACCATCGCAGTTAACTTCACGTGTCCAGTTGTTATCGTCAATGGTCGCATTTTCGAATTCGTCGCTCCACACTAGTTCCCAGCCTGTTGCAGGGGCGCTAGTGTCAACGGCGTCTATATCCGTAGAAGTGGTTGCTCCACCACCACAGCCAATCAAAGTTGTGACCGTTAACGCGGCAGCAATCCGAGAAAGTTGAGTTACATTTTTAGTCATTATCTTCAGCCCTAATGCTAAGTAAATGGTTATCTAAAACGCCGCGTTGACCACGTCGAGTTATGTTTTGTAAGCGCTTCCATTTAAAGTTGTTATTTTTCTGTTTGAAAGCGCTTACATAAGATTAATGCACGTTAATTGAAAGATCAACAACACTCTTTGATATTTTTAACATTTGGTTTACTTGATGTGGGTGTGTTTACGTGAGGAGTGATTTTAACTTTATGTTATATATGAGTTTTATTTGGTGTGAAGCAAAATCACAGCAATTAGTACAAAAAATTAACCTTGTATTCAGGCGAATAAAAATAAAATGTTAATTGTTTAGTCGAAAGGTTTTTGGCAAAAACTGCTTAGAAATATTGCATCAGAAAACGTGTAGGTTAGCTGCTTCGATTAAAGCCTCTATTGTTTTGTTAGTAAGCTTTCACGAGTGACGGAAAGCGGGCCGCTACGGTATTTTGCATCGTAATAATCATCATCACAAACTGATGTCGCGCCCGCGGGAGCGACAAGGCGGTAAAACGAAGGAGACGCATGGTTATTAGGCAATAGCATCAGTTCAGGGTGCTCGATAAAAATCATGGGATTAATTGAGCTAAGGGCTTGATAGGCGGCAAGCTGACATAGGCGTTCGGCGGAACTGGATTCTATTTGACGAAGTGAGCTCTGAATAAGTTCTTGTATATCCTCTAATACAGACTCTAATCGCCAATGCTCACCGGTATATCGCGCTGATGGGCTTATGAATGCGTGACTAAAGGCTGGGTGTTGATTGAGTTTTTGTAATATCATTTTGGCTTCGCTAAATAGGTCAAACCTGCCTACCGTTACATAGGTTAATGCTGCACTATGATTGCGATGAAATTGAATAGACTCAGGTGCTATGGGTAAATGCTTCATCACTTCAAAAATAGAGCGAGAATGCCTGAATATACCAATTTGAATTTCATATTTGTGGAGGGTATCTGGGTTTGAAACAGGCTCAACGGTTGCAGAATGGTATGCAAGGTTTTCGTTAGATGAAGATGCTTCTCGCGCAAGCAAAATATCATCTATAAAAACAGAATCGCCTTGTGCTAGGGCGGTAAATGAAAGCGTACTGGTTTGAATCGTTAAGCCTTTCTGAATGAGGTAATCCTTATCTATTTCAATGCGATACTCACCAGGGGGAATAGCGTTAACATAGAAATAGCCATCGCTCTCTGTTCGCGTTTTAACGACGATTTGTTCAGTATTATCGATAAGTGCTATGTCAACATAACCCGCTCCACGGCTAGACGAATCACCGATTACGTAAATAGTGCCCTCAACATCATTAAAGGTATGTACTGGGAATTGAGTTTTATTAACCCCGCCGGCGTGGGTCAGTATTTGTACTTTGCCAGAGGCTGGCAACATATATGGGTCAGGAAGCGAATCTGGTTTTAAGGTGAGGTTTTGTACTCTGGCCCCAGTATTGAGCCTAACCATTCCATTTGCATCGGTACTTTTATCACGCCATAGTGAGCTTCCCGTAAACGTAAGGCCTTCTATAGGCATTTCGTTAGGGTCTTTACGTAAATTTCTATTATCGTCTAGGTAGGCAAATGCATCTATGCGTCCAGCGGTGGCCCCCGCTGAGCGTTCAAAATTCAAACTTTGCGTATACGGGTTAACATTCGTATTGCCGGTTAAGGAAAGGTTTACTGACCAATCTCCGCCCTCCATTACGCTGGCTGCCAACCCAATATTTAACGACTCAAAGCGCCAGTTGTGTTGGTGTCTAATTTCCAAGACATTGTCAGTATCTCTTCTATAACGTATGCGAGTTTCTCGATGTTGGGTGAGCGATTGTGGCCACCGCATCGACACATAGAAATTGTCGGTTGAAAAGCGATCTGAAGGAATAAAGTTCCAAGCACTAGAAAGGTTCCATCCATTAACGTCTTTGGCGTAATACAATCGGCCAGTGACCGCATCGCTACTATTGTTAGAGACGCTGACCCCTGAAGCAAAAGTCCCCCCCAGAAAGTTGTCATTTAAATTCACGTTAAAAGCACTTTGGGGTTCATCGAATTCATAGGCTCGGTGGGTCATACTGGCGTTCCAACCAAAGCGCCCAAACCACTCAGTTTTACCGTTCAAACGTAACGAGGAAATGTGCTTAATATCCTCGCCTTGTGAGTATGCATCGCTATAAAAATTGTTAAAGTAACGGGTAGAAAAGTTCAAGTTGAGGTTATTGCTGAACCTGCCGTTCCAACCTAAAAACATACCATAACCACCCGTATCCTGATCTGACACCTCAAATTTGAGTGCCGAGCCGAAAAGTTGGGTATTGATACCGGCTGTGACATACGAGGCAATTTCATCTTCCAGCCAAAGACGTTGAACGCTAGCAGATAATGTTGCGCTATCCGTGAGGCCATAGCCGAGCCGGGCGACAGTGGCTTTTCCTATTCCTGTGGTAGATACTTGACCATCCAGTAAGCGAAATTGATTGTCGGTAAGCCCAAATAAAAAATCGAATTTTCCCTGCCTTAGCTGGTTATTACCCACATTGACGGTTTTAGTTCGAACCTCTTGCTGACCTTCAGGCCCATATAGCTTCAACTCGAATAAGTTTGCGCCATAGAAGGTTTCTATATCTTCGAAAAGTACCTTATTCTCCTCGTTACTGAATTGCTCATCGATAAATTGTCCATTTCTGAAAAGTTGTATCCGCCAGCTGGGTAATACGAACTCTTCAATACTAGTGCTTGAAAAACTGCGCCGCTGCCGTGTATCCCCATTATGTACAATCAAGCCGAGTGACTGTCCAGAGCGTGTAACCAGTTCATCTCTTTGCAGCTGTATATCGCCAAACTCATAGGCAAAGTTGTCTAAGGCGTTATCAGAACCTTGGTAGTTTTCGTTTAAGGTTTTGCCAAATCGCAGGTAATGGACACTGGTGTCATCAACTCTGCTCACACGTAGGTTTGCTGAATGATATAAGAAATCGAACCCTGCGTTTATATTGGCTGAAAAACGATTATCGCTGGTCGCACTATCTTGTTTTGATAGGCGGTAGGTAACCAGTGGCGAAGTGAAGAACTGATATTGATCTTCAACCACTTTACTTACAGGCACTACGCTAGGCTTAAAGTGTAGCTGCGGATTATCAGCGCTTACGTTTGAAGATGAATTTAGGGGAAGACGGCCAGTGAGGTTGAGCTGAAGCAACGTATAATTAAACGTTTGTTCAATCTGCAATAAAGCCGCAATCATGCGTGTATCGATATAGATATCAAAATCATCGGCTGCCCAAAGAAACGTATCAGGCGGCGTATTACTAAGAGTAGGCAAGGCTTGATTGAATGCATAGTTGAAGCTGCAGAAATCGTCATTACCTTGAGATTGTATAATTCCTTGAGTCATTGATATTTCCCAGTCTAGGGAAAGCGCGTCAGCGAACAGAGATGCGGGAACTAGGTATCGTTCACCAACAGGGTAAACGTCAAAGCCATCCCATAGGGGACGACCGTTAAGGCGTAATACACTGATTAATAATTGGTCTTCGTCCAATGCCACCCGAGCCGTTGAAGAAATGGGAGGACAGGGTTCCGCCCAAGAGACGAACACCGTAAGACACAAGAATATGAAGGATAGTATCCTCATGACACGTTAGCAGGCTGCTATTTTATAACGTGTTCAATAGATAGCGCTATATCGCCACCAAATTTATCAATTTCAGTAAACCGAATAACAACGGGCCCTTTTTTGGCGTTTTGCAAGGGAATCAGTACTTTTCGACGTTCAAGAGGGCGATAGACTGCTACGTTATTCAGTACACCGATCTCTTCCCCATTCGCATCCTCTATTATGAAGTTCCCGAATAGCGAACGATTGCCTGAACGTTTTAGCCAAACTTGTACGTGTGGCTTCCCGTTATAAATAATGGTGGAAGGATTCACCATTGAAGCTTCAGCGGTAATGCGTCCATGACGCACTATAATCGGAATATTGTATGCAAGTTTGCTGGCAAGGTTTACATTCCCGTTTGTACCAGGCGCTATTTCTGTTACTAAGCGAAGATTAGCGCGGTACTCGCCATCAGCAAGTCCAGCAGGCTTTCGTAACGCGAAGCGCAGCGCTTGACGCTCTCCGGGTAGAATATTGCCGCGTTTTGGAGAATATCTAATAAACGTTGATGCTGTAAGCGGGTCTTCTGTGACCGCGTACACTAATCCCTCCTCAGTCATCGCATTAATAGATAACTCTGCTTGGTAAGACATTGGCGTTGAGCTTGTGTTACGTATTTGGATAGAGTCTGAGCGAGATTTTGAATCAAAATAAATGCGAAATTTAGATAGCGAAACATCTGCATTAGCCACACTGGAAAAAAATAGAGCAACAGAGATAACAAGAAAAATAGAAAGGCGAATGGGTGTTAACAGCCGTATCAGTATCATATTTACTTCTGATTTCGAGTATAGAAAAGAATAGGCGAACGCAGCTCGCTCGCCTCGAACGATTACTGGAACGTAACGTCAACTATATAGTTAGCTGTATAAGAGTCGCCTGGCGATAACGCCGAGTCCACAGTCATGTCACCATATACATCGATAGTAAGATCTGTACCTGATGCGTCTGTAGTAACCGCAGTCAATGTGCCGTCTGCGATATTGTCGTATGTTGCCACAGCTGAATTGATGTCGTAGTTCGCTTCAAAAGTCACATTGGTGCCAGATGCACCTGTCACTGTTACATTCACAGGAACATTCGAAGCTAAGCCTGATACCGTAATTAGACCAATAGCAATGTTAGCATTAGAAACATCGCAATCGCCCGATACTAAGCCCGCATCATTCATGGTACACACAGAGCCTACCGTCGGTTGCATTGCACCGAAGTGAAGCGTAGCAGTCTCTGCAATAGTGGCATCGGACATCGCGTCTACATTCGCTTGAAATGTTTCACTTGCTGCAAGTGTTGACGCAGAGATAGTAGAAAGTAGCGCTATTGTCATTATTCTTTTTTTCATTTTGTTTCCTCTCATACCTTTAGTCGGGGCTGTCTAACGAAATAGATTACAATTGTTCTAAAATCAGTGAGTTGCTTTGAAGTTATTATTCGAACCCAATTGACAGCGAAAATATATAACCACAGTCTTTACCCTTTTAAAAGGCGTTAAACCTCATGCTTACTTATTGAATTTAATAACTATTATCGAGATGAAAAAAAGCAGATGTTCAACGTATTGATTATGTTTAAGTTTTTTTAAGGTACTTTTTAAAGTTGTACTTTTGTATACAAGCATAAATTTTAAAATTTTCAATATTTTTTAAAAAAATTTTATTTGTGTGGGGTAGAGAGACGTTTTTAGTATTTTATTACGCACTTGAATGCTGACGGAAATTTATTATTGTGTTGTTGAGCGGACTTTAAACTGCATGTTTTTTTAACAAGTATCGTGTTTTCAAGGATGCGGTTTATAATTTCAGTATGCAGTGGACATGCTATTAAAGGAGTAACAAATAATGCACCATCATTCTCACGGTCATGCTCACGGACATAGCCATGCAGAAACTGATAGCACCCGTATAGGCTGGGCATTCTGGCTAAACTTCTGCTTTACCATCATAGAGTTTATCGGTGGGTGGTTAACTAACAGTGTTGCCATTATGGCCGATGCGGTGCACGATTTAGGTGATACCTTGTCTATTGGCCTTGCATGGTGCTTAAGTAAATTGGGTAATAAATCGGCTACCGACAAATACTCATATGGTTTTAAGCGATTGAGCCTCTTGGGCGCTATGATCAACGGGCTCATTCTTGTTGCAGGCTCAGCGTGGGTTTTATCAGAAGCTATTCCTCGGTTGGCGAACCCTGAAATGCCGATGACAGAGGGCATGATGGGCTTGGCAATAATGGGCATTTGCGTGAACGGATTTGCGGCTTATAAGTTAAGTGGCGGCCATTCAATGAATGAAAAGGTGCTCAACTGGCACCTTATTGAAGACACTATGGGCTGGGTAGCAGTACTCATTGTAGCTATCGTTTTACATTTTGTAGATTGGCCTATTCTCGACCCAATCCTATCTATTCTATTTACCCTATTTATCTTATTCAACGTGCTGAGATACGTAGTGCAAACCATGAAATTGTTTTTGCAAGGGTCGCCTGATGATACCCAGAAGCAGGCTATTTCTGATGTCTTGTTAAGCATTGAGCATGTTGAAGAGCTACATCATGTTCACTTTTGGTCTCTTGATGGCGAACAGCATGTGCTAACAGCGCACGTGGTAATTAATTGCAGCATTGATAACACTAAACTTCTGTCTCTAAAGCAAGAGGTGTCACATCGGTTAGCGCCGTTTAATTTGGCTCATACCACTATCGAATTTGAATTGCCTGGGGAGCCCTGTCGGGATGAAAGTGACAATTTACATGTTCATCCGCATCACCATGAACATGTTCATCTTAAATAACAAAGGCGGCCAAGGCCGCCTGTTTGTATTATGGGTGTGCTAAGCGTTTTAACCCTAGTTCGTATCTGGCACGCCACCACTTAAGGCTTATGCCGATGGCGACAAAGCAGGTGCTTCATAGCCCTACCAACGAGGGAATAAAGGCGTTGCTAATACCGCCCACGAAACCTACTGGTGAGAACATCAGGTACAAAGTAACAATTAAGCCAACCAGTATAATTGCGCAAGGAATAGCATAGCGCCACGGTGTCATATCCACTTCTGCTTTAGGAACAAAGCGCCATGGTTTCGCCATAGGGTAGAAGTGACCGATGGCCAACATAATACCTAGCTCGATAGCAAATAAAATAGCGTAAATATGAATAAAGTTAATCTCTACTTGCCACACAAATTTCAATAAAGCGTAGGCAATTACGTGGAAGATAATGGCGACTTTGGCAGCAAGGGCAGGCACATTTTTAGTAAATAAACCAACTAGTACAATGGTAATAACGGGAATGTTATAAAAACCAGTAAAGATACGGATGATTTGCCACAACCCTTCTGGCGCCAGCATTAACAGCGGCGCAGTAATGAAAGACACCACAGCAATAACTAAACTGGTAATTTTGGCTACACGGATAAGCTGAGAATCACTCACCTTATCTTTCTTAAAGGGTTTGTATACGTCTAAACAAAACAGCGTGGCCGCACTATTTAATAGTGAGTTAAATGAGCTAAAAACCGCCCCTAATAATACGGCTAAGAAAAAACCAGACAAGTATTGTGGTAGCACTTCTTTCACTAAGTGGGGGTAAGCCAAGTCGATAGTTTGCAGGTTTTCATTTTGGTACAAGTGATACGCAATAACCCCGGGTAACATCATCATAAAGGGCACGAGTACTTTAAAGTATCCCGAAAACAACACGCCCTTTTGACCTTCAATTAAGTTCTTAGCACCAAGTGTGCGTTGAATCACGTATTGATTGGTACCCCAATAAAACAGGTTGGCCAATATCATACCGGTAAAAATAGTCCCGAAGGGCACGGGGTCATCCGCCCCACCTATGGCATTAAGCTTTTCAGTTTCGGTTGTTGCAATAGTGGTTAGGCCGGCCGCGAAGCTACCATCACCCAATGCAATTAAGCCTAAAATAGGCACCAATAACCCAACAATAAGAAGGCCCACACCGTTAATGGTATCTGACACTGCCACTGCTTTTAAACCGCCGAATATGGCGTACAAGGCACCGATACTGCCCACCATAATAATGGTGACAATAAGGCTGGCTTCATAACTTAAATTCAATAACCCAGGCACATCGAACAACCGAAGAACGGCAATAGAGCCTGAATAGAGCACTGAGGGAATAGTAATTAAGGTGTAACCCACCATAAATAACACCACGGTCATTCTTCTTACGTTATCGTCGAAACGGTCACGTAAAAATTCGGGTAGGGTGGAGAAGGCGCCCGCTAAATAGCGGGGCAAAAATATCAGCGCCATGATAATGGTAGAAATACCGGCGGTAACTTCCCATGCCATAGCACTTAAATTGTACCCAAACGCAGAGCCGTTAAGCCCAATAAGCTGCTCTGCAGACAGGTTGGTCAGGATCATCGAGCCCGCAATGAAGGTGCCGGTTAACCCCCGACCTGCTAAAAAATAGCCGTCTTGGGTATTCACTTCGCCTTTCGTTTTCATGTACGAAATAATGGCGACCACGGCCATAAAGGCCATGCAGGTCAGTAAGGTAAGCGTCACATTCATGCTAATACTCCGACGACTATTACGGCCACATAGTGGTAGCAGACATATCCATTTCGGTATGTTCTACCTCAGGGCCTAAAACCACTTGCTCACCTTTGCGAACAAATACCGCCAGCTCATTCAAACCTAGGATTTGCTCGTAGTACTTACCGCCTTGGTAAGTGTCTTCGTCGGTAGGTGAAGTGCTAGCAGCATTAAAACGAACCCAATCACCTTCTGGTAAATAGAACTTCACTTTACCGCCAGGCACAATACAAGGCACCACTAACAAGCTTTCGCCGCACATGAATTGTTGCTCAAACTGGCTAGCAAGTGGGTCGTTAGGGAAAGCGAGTGCCATAGAACGCTGCACTGGTAAGCCGGTTTCACTGGCTTGTTGCGTAGCTTTTTCTAAATAAGGCAGTAAGCGGTAACGCAGCTTTAGCGCATTAAAGACAGCATCAGACGCTGCTTCACCGTATGACCAAGGTTCGCGAGGGCCAATGCCATGCAGGCGCATGTGAGCAGAGAATACTGATGCCTGTGCCCAGCGAACGTAGAGTTCAGCGTCGCGGGTATCTTTATAGAACCCGCCTATGTCGGTGGCGAAGAATGGACCACCCGACATGCCCCAAGATAAGCTACCGCGGATACTCGCAGCTAGACCATGCCAGTCTGCTTGAGGATCGCCGCCCCACTGGGCAGGAAAACGTTGGCTGCCGGTCCATGCTGAACGACTGAACAGAAATGGCCCGGTTTTACAGTATTTCTCAGCCGCTTCGTACACGCAGCGGTTATACAGCATGCTGTATACGTTATGCAGGCGGTCACCTGAGTCACCACTGTAAGAGAGCATGTTGTCATCTTCTAACTGCTCACCAAAGTCGGCTTTAATCATATCAACACCCAATTCGAACAGAGGCTTGTGTGATTCTTTCCAAAATTCGTAAGCGTCAGGGTGGGTGAAATCTAAAATACCTGAATCAGGTAGTGGCGTAAGTACTTCACCGAAGGGGCTTAAATCCCATTCGTAGCGATAAGCTTCGCCCGTGCGTTTGTCTTTAATTAACCAGCCTTTTTCAGCGGCCTTTGCGTACAGTGGATTTTTCACTGAAATCATGGGGTATTCCCATACGCAAATTTTAAAGTCCATTGCTTTTAGTTCATCAAGAACCGGCTTAGGATCGGCATAGCGAGTTGGGTCCCATTCAAATGCAAAACGGGTATCGGTGTCTTGCCACGCTCGGCCATCTAGCGTAATGACGTCGCAAGGCATGTTCTTTTCACGCACTTCGCGGGCAACAGCTAATAGCTCTTGTGAGTCTTTATAGTAGGCCTTGGAAAGAATAACGCCTAGGCTCCACTTTGGTGGAACAGGGGCAAAGCCGGTTAAGCTACTGTAAGTATGAATACTTTTCGCCGGGCTATCACAATGATACAAGAACATATCTAGCAAGGTGTCTTCTACCACGCAAACGTATGCCCGCTGCGACCAAGGCGCATAGCCCACACCGTGCGTAACCGGCGTTGGCGTGTGAACAAAAAGGTTCCAGCCTTCAGGGCTCCAAGCGTAAGGGGTATTTTTATAAGACTTTTCCGTGTTTACGCCAAGTGCATCATGATTATATGAACGAACCAACTGGCCGCGTTTATCTAGCTTGCCCCACTTTTCACCTAAGCCGTATATGGATTCATCGTCGCCAAGTTCTAGGCAAACAATCCAGCCCGCATCGGTTTTCGCGAAAGGCGGTAGGCGATGTTGGCGCACAAAGTGACCGTCGGTAGCCGATTCTTGTACTACAATATCGTTTCGATAAAGTTTGAAATGAAGTGGAGCAGAAAAAAGCGCTAAACGATAGTCTCCTGCATTAACGGTGCAGTGTTGCTCATCGCCTGTGAAAACCAGTTGCTGAGTATCTGGCGTAGTAATAAGCATGCCATAGTCAAAGCCATCATCTAACGTGGCATTTTCTCCACCTGACTGAATACGTAGGCCGAATTGGCTGATAGAAAATAGTAAACTGCCATATTGGGTAGGCACCGCTAGGTGATGATCGTCTTTCAGATAAGGGCTCGCGGTAATGTCTGCCGCCTTTATGCTGTTCCAGTCTGGCTCGGTTACCGAAAATGCATTACTCATATCACTTCACTCTTCGTGTCTTATATAAGACATAAGTTAATGAAATGTAACTTGGCTGTCAACGAGCAATTACACTTTTCAGTGCAAAATATTACAAGTGTGGGTTGTATGAGAAACGGCGAATGGCGTTATTGCTATCAGTTGATGCTTCTAGCCTGTGTTTAGTTAAACACGTGGGGCACGTTTTGAAGAATCAAGGTTAGCCCACTAAGCGCTAATGTACTAATGGCCAGTAATCTTACCACGCTTGGTTCAACTCGCGCAGCTAGTAGCCTACCAATGCGCGTAAAGATTAATATGAGAGGGATAGCAAAGAGGGTAGATATAACCGTGGTGTGATCGGGCAGGGTGCCAAAAGGCACCATGGCTAAACGGATAAGCGCGGTAACACTAAAAATGGCAAGTAAGGTATAGCGCACTTCGTGTACTGACCAATTCTGGCGATAACATTGGAATACTACCGGTGGACCGAAGGTAGAAAATAACCCCCCTAACACCCCGCCTAATGCGCCTGAAACTAAAAAGCCCCAACCTTTACCTGACGCACTGGCTTTGCTTCTTTTTATAATAAGTAACACGCAACAGGTTAAAATAGCTAATCCGAGTAACATATTTAGCCAAACCGACAATCCAGCGGATAGGAACTCAAGCAACGCATAGCCTACAGCGATAAAAGGTATGCCACCAATCAACACAAGCGTGAAGGCTTTGCGGTGGATAAGGTGAATATTCTTCAAGACAATACTGGTTGAATTCACCAAGCCTAAAACACTAATTAAAAATGTTGTGGCGGTAAGAGGAAGCAAATTAAACAGGGTAAAACTAGATACCACCATTAACCCGAAGCCAAACCCGCTTAGGGTTTGCAGAACAGTAGCAAAGCCCAATAGAATGAACATAGGTACTAGGGTTTCAAGTAACATTTTGCATCTACACCTGTAGTTGAGTGTGATTTACATCAAAAATGCGCTATAACTCTTGTGTATGATATAACAACAAAAATTAAGCATTAGGTTAGGGTTTCATGTCTTCATCTCAGTTTGACCACAAGTTAAGTGGTCCCAGTCTTGCGTTCCAACCGCTCTATCAGCAAGTTGCCGAATATATAAAGCAACTCATTGTGGAACGTCGGTGGCAGCCTGGTGAAATGTTGCCAAGCGAGTTCAGACTAGCTGATGAATTTAACGTTAGCCAAGGCACAGTTCGTAAAGCGTTAACCTTGCTTACCGACACGAAAATTGTAACACGTCGCCAGGGTGTAGGTACCTTCGTTTCCGAGCATACTGCACAAGATGCCCTGTTTCGATTTTTCCCGTTGCAAGCTGATGGCAAGGGGGCAGACCTACCCAAAGCCGAGCTGCTTGGCATAGAACTCATATCCCCAGATAAAAACGTACAAACCGCGCTAAATCTATCCGGTAAAGAGCGAGTGACAAAACTTGAACGTCGCCGCATTTTAGATAACGAGTTTTGTATGCTGGAAACGATTTTCCTGCCTGCTAAATACTTTGCCGGTATGCACGAACGCAAAGATATTCCACATACCTTATACCATTTTTACCAAACAGATTTTAATCAAACCGTCTTTAAAACCCGAGACGGTATTAAAGCGGTACTGGCCTCAGATAACGATGCCAAGCTACTACAAATAAAGGCCGGCGAGCCGTTGTTGCTGGTAACACGGGTGACAGAGTCTATAGACGGTAAACTGATTGAATATCGCGAAAGCAAATGTAGGAGCGATCACTATCATTACCAAGTAGAGCTCGATTAAATCAGGGCTAGCAACCCTTCTACTCGCTTAGCGCACAACCTTTTTAAATCGCCATACTCTGTACATATTGCTGCTACTTTTAATGCAGCTCCTATCAGCATTCTACGCTTTAATAGCGATGCCTTTAAAACCAGTGACCTTTAAAGTTATACCTACAAAATAAGGGCTTCGGTAGACCGTCATTCAATAACGTCACTTCGTTATAAACACAAAAACCACTTCGCGAGTATCAAAAAGTGAGTGCCCAATTTATTTTGTTAACACTTTGTTGACATGGCATGCGTCCTATAATAACTTATGTCTTATACAAGACTAAAGTCTTTTTTATTAAACAGGATTAAAGATATGAACGCGTTAGAGAAAATTCCTGAGGTTGGGTTTGGTTTCTGGAAGGTAGATACCGCCATTTGTGCTGATACAGCATACGAGGCCATAAAGGCAGGCTATCGTCATTTAGACTGTGCCGCTGATTATGGTAATGAAAAAGAAGTGGGCGAAGGTATTCAGCGTGCTATTAAAGATGGTCTTTGTACCCGTGAAGAGCTTTGGATCACATCTAAGCTTTGGAATACCTTCCACGCGCCAGAGCATGTGCCGCTAGCACTTGAAAAAACATTGAGCGATTTACAGCTAGATTATATCGACTTGTACCTTATTCATTTCCCAATAGCGCAAAAGTTTGTACCTATTGAAACTCGTTATCCACCAGAGTGGTTTTACGATACTACGCAAGAGAACCCAACGATGGAGTTGGCGCCTGTTCCACTTTATAAAACATGGGAAGCCATGGAAAGTTTGGTAGATAGCAAAAAAGTAAGCCGTATTGGTGTGTGTAATTACAACACTGGGCTACTTCACGACCTAATGAGCTACGCTCGTATCAAGCCGGCCATGTTGCAGATTGAATCTCACCCGTATTTAACGCAAGAACGATTGATTCGTTTAGCGAAAGACTACGACATGAACGTTACCGCATTCTCACCGCTTGGTGCACTGTCTTATCTTGAGCTAGAAATGGCGGATAAAACGGAGTCGGTACTAGAGCAAGACGTAGTGAAAAAAGCAGCAGCTGCCCATGGCAGAACCCCTGCACAAGTAGTGCTTCGCTGGGGGGTGCAACGTGGCAATGCCATTATCCCCAAAACATCGAAGCCTGAGAGAATGCGCGAAAACTTAGCGCTGTTCGATTTCGAACTTACCGACGAAGAAATGCAGGCTATTTCAGCGCTTAACATGAACCGACGCTTTAACGATCCCGGTCACTTCTGTGAAGCTGCCTTTAATCGTTTCCACCCTATTTACGACTAGGAGAGTACTATGAGCAACGCGATAGAATATGCCAATGTGCCAACCCAACACAGCTATAATGGTCAAGTTTTTCCGCAAATTGTGGTGAATAACGATGGCTGTAAAACCGTAGAAGAAACGGTGACGTTTATTCAACAGAACCAGGCTGAGCTAGAAGCACAACTCGCCATTTCGGGGGCGTTGTTGTTTAGAGGGTTTCCTCTAAATTCGGCGGAAACCTTTGACATCTTTTCGGCGGGTTTTGGCTACGCAAACTTTACCTACAAAGAGTCGTTGTCTAACGCGGTACGTATCAATTTTACTGAACGTGTTTTCACCGCTAATGAAGCACCTAAAGATGTGGAAATTTTCTTACATCACGAAATGGCACAAACGCCAATTTCACCCAGCAAAGTATTCTTTTACTGCCAGTCAGCAGCCGACGAGGGTGGTGCAACACCCTTATGCCGTTCAGATAAATTATATGAAGCATTGAAGGCTGAAAACCCAGCGCTTGCTAGCGATTTTGCGGAAAAAGGCTTGAAGTACACTACTACTATGCCCGCGGCAGATGATGCTAATTCTGGTCAAGGCCGCAGCTGGAAAAGCACCTTGAGTGTAGAAAGTACAGCAGAAGGCGAAGCCAAATTAAAAGAGCTCGGCTACAGCTGGGAATGGTTGGAAGATGGTAGCTTACGCGCCGTTACTCCTGTGTTACCCGCGGTTATTGATTTAGGCGATGGTTCACATTCATTTTATAACCAATTAATCGCAGCTTACATGGGGTGGAAAGGTGTGCGTGAAAATCCATCTTCAGCCATCACCTTTGGCGATGGCTCTGCTATTCCAAAAGAAGGGTTAGAGCGAATTGCTGAATTGTCGCAGCAGTTTACTTTCGACCTCGAGTGGCAAGACGGTGATGTTGCCTTGGTTGATAACTATCGTGCGATGCATGGCCGCCGTCCCTTCTCGGGTGAAAGAAAGCGCCAAGTGTTAGTGGCACTTGTTGCTGCTGAGCGTTAATTGTTATGACCGAGTTTGCCGCAAAGTGTAAATCGATTTGGCCTGGTTTTGGTATTGCTACAATAACCGGTATGGCAGCGCTTTTTTTAAGTGAGCATTATGGCGCGCCCGCCATGTTGTTCGCGCTGTTACTGGGTATGGCAATCTCATTTTTGTATCAGGCCGATGGGGTGTGCAAATGCGGCATTGATTTCACTGCCAGCACGCTATTGCGTGCCGGTGTAGTGCTGCTTGGTTTGCGCATTGCTTTGGGCGACTTAGTCGTACTCGGTTGGCAAACTGCGGCAATGCTTGCCTTTGCTATTTTCTCAACCATAGTGTTGGGCGTGGTAATGGCAAAAAGCGTAGGGATGCAGAAACGCTTTGGCGCACTAACTGGCGGCTCGGTAGCTATTTGTGGCGCCTCTGCGGCATTAGCGATTTCTACTATTCTGCCTGCTGGCAAAAACCATGAGCGAGATACTTTGCTCACGGTGATTGGTGTAACGGCTATGTCGACTATCGCTATGATTGTTTATCCGATTATCGCAGGTCAGCTAAACATGAACGATACCGAAGCGGGTATTTTCCTAGGCGGTACTATTCATGATGTGGCCCAAGTGGTAGGGGCCGGTTATTCGGTATCTGAAGATGCCGGAGATATGGCTACGCTCACTAAACTCGTGCGAGTTGCCATGTTATTGCCTGTTGTTATGATCATGATGGTGATAGTAAAACGTGCACACAGCAGCGTGCAGGATCTCGATGGCGAGATGCCTAAGCTACCCGTGTTCTTAGTGGGTTTTGTGGCTCTTATGCTATTAAATAGTTTTGTTACCCTACCTGAAGTGGTTATCGATTCAGGTTCACAAATATCACGCTTTTTCCTTGTGGTCTCAATTACTGCCATTGGTATGAAATCAAACTTAGGTAAATTGGCTGAAGTGGGCATGTTACCTATTGTACTTATTGTGACGGAAACCCTGTGGATAGCTTTGCTTATTTTAGGTTATCTGTTTTTGAGCTAGTTCTTGAGTTAGCTTTTTTAAGTTAGTTTTTCGTCAAAAATGCACTCGTAAAGGAGGCAATGCGTGCCTATCTCAAACAAATCTAAGCAGGATGTGAGCACGCATTCTGAATCATCAGACCAACAGCCTACAGTAAACAAAATCGGTATACATGCCCTTTACGCCGAAAATCCTATCGCCGCCGACGAACAGGTATTTGGGCGTAAAACCGATGGCCTTACACGCCGTGGTTTTCTATCAGGATTTAAAACCCTCTCATTGTTACTAGGCGCAGAAATTGTTTATGGCCGTTTTATGCCAGCAGGGCTTATTCCCGCTGCATTAGCGCAGACAGAAACGCCCTTTAGCATTGAAGGTAAAGACGGGTTAGTGGTGCTAAACGACAGACCCGTTAACGCCGAAACACCCGCGCATTTACTTGACGATAAGATTACGCCAGCGTCGAAATTATTTGTGCGAAACAACGGGATTGTACCTGAAATAACGCCTAAAGATTTTGATGAAAATGCGTGGACACTCACTATTGAAGGGGAGTCGGCAGCAGCTTCACGCACTTTCACGTTAAGTGAGCTTAAAGCCAATTTTAAACACTACACCTATCAATTAACGCTTGAGTGTGGCGGTAACGGTAGAGCTGAATTTTCGCCTGCGGCCAGCGGAAATCAATGGACTACCGGCGCGGTAGGCTGCCCTTCATGGACAGGGGTACGCTTAAAAGACGTACTTAACGCAGTAGGTATCAAAGATGATGCTGTCTACATTGGTTATTACGGTGAAGACTTACATTTGAGTCGAACGCCGGGCAAAGCAGCGATCTCTCGTGGCGTACCTATTGGCAAAGCGCTAGAAGATGAATCGTTAATTGCTTTTGAAATGAATGGCGAACCGCTACCGCTTATGAACGGCTTCCCTATGCGGTTAATGTTTGGCGGTTGGCCTGCTTCCACATCGGGTAAGTGGCTGTCTAAAATTGTTATTCGCGATCGGGTACACGATGGCGCGAAAATGGGCGGCAATGCCTATCGTGTGCCGTGCAAACCAGTCGCACCAGGCACGAGTGTGCCAGAAGACGAAATGTGCATTATTGAAGCTATGCCGGTGAAATCCTTAATTACCTATCCTAAGTCAGGTGCCGAGCACAGCAAAGGTAAAGCATTGGCAGTGCGTGGGCATGCATGGAGCGGCGAAGCCGAGATAGCCAAGGTTTTTACTTCCATTGATTTTGGACAAACCTGGCAGCAAAGCGCGTTGTCGAAACCCGTTAATCGCCACGCGTGGCAACATTTCAACGTCGATATAAGTTTTAAACAAGCCGGGTATTACGAAATTTGGGCGCGAGCTGAAGATGCAAATGGCCGGTCTCAGCCAATGGTACTACCTGGTTGGAACCCTAAAGGCTACCTAAACAATGCGTGTCATCGCGTTGCAGTAAAGGTGGTGTAGCCAATGAACAGGCTGACAAGCGCGCTAATGCTATCGGTGTTATGTACAACATCACTAGCAACGCTAGCTAACGAACATAAGCTCAACCACGTTACAGGGCTTATTGATGCCACGGGGCATAACATGGTGGCTGCACATTGTACGGCGTGTCATTCCGCTAAGCTTATTTCGCAAAATCAAATGAGCCGTGAACGCTGGCTTGAAACGATACGCTGGATGCAAAGCACGCAAAAGCTATGGCCCTTAGGTGATGCTGAACCTGTCATTTTAGATTATCTAACTACGTGGTATGGACCTAAAACACAGAGTCGCCGTGCACCCATTCCGGCCCATTTAATGCCGAAAGAATCTGACTAGTTTTATCGCAATTAAAAGCTAAAAACCTAGATGACAAATATAAAAAACGGGAGCCTAGGCTCCCGTTTTAATATTTGTACAGTAAGTGCTAACTTAGAGCTAACCTAAGATAAGCACTAGCCCGTTAGCCCTGCAATCATGCACTATGGGCACGCAATGTCTGACACTGCCGCATCTTCGCTAGATGCATTCGCTTCAAAACGTACATTGGACACCAATAATGACGCCGACGCGTTAGCGTTAAGCGCAAATGGTGAGAAAAGCTCAGCAAATGACGCGCCTGCTTCTACGAAACAGCGTGAAGGAATAACAACCGTTTGCCATTCGTTTGAATTCGCCGCGAAGCTATTTAACGGCAACGACACACCGCAATCACGACTACTACAACCAATAGACACACTAAGGTTATCTAGGCCTTCTGCTAATTTCACATCAAGCACAAGTGCCGATCCATCTTCACTGTAATCACGCATATCTTCAGGGAAGGGCGAATAGAAGCCTACAGTCGCTTTGTCAGTAAACGTTAGCGATAGGCTATCTTCTTGCACCATGCGGTCGGTGGTACGTACACTTGCGCCTTCAGATTTCACCGTATTGCTTGCTACCCTAGTATCACCCGAGGCGTCTTTAATCATTAGTTGCCAAGGCTTTTGTGTAGAAAGTACGTAAATATCATGAGCAGGTAACGGTGCGTTTGCATCAACGCCAGTCGACTCAGACAGCGGCGCTTCGATAGGATCAGACTCGCCGAACGCTAATCCATAGCCATATGCAAACTGTGCAGTTTCACCATCATCTTTGTTCACAATTTGGGTCGGCGTTGCTGGCCATGAAAATGACAATTTACCGTGCATAGGGTATTTTATGTCACCGTTTTTCTTGGTGAACAATACATCGGCAACACCTTGGCCTTCAGAGCCAGGTAACCAGGCTACTACAAATGCATCACTGGCGTTAATTTCTGGGTTTACCCACAATGGACGGCCGGTAATGAAAACAGACACCACAGGAATACCTTGGCCCTGGAAAGATTTCAACAGCGCAAGATCTGACTTGTCGCCACGTTGATATTCAACATTTGAAATATCGCCATTGCCTTCAGCATAAGGATTTTCACCAAATACGATAATCGCCACATCAGGTTTTGCTTTTGAAGCGGTTTCAATCACACCCGCTTCAAACGCTGTTCCTTCAAATAGCGTAGCCGTTCCGCCCGCTTCGCTAACCGCTTGCTCAATACCCTCAAAAATAGAGGTTGCACCTGGGAAGTCACTATTTTTATTACCCGTGCCTTGCCACGTTATAGTCCAGCCGCCTGATTGCTTACCTATATTATGGGCAGCATCGCCAGCAACAACCACGTTCATATTTGGCGCTAGGGGCAGCAAGTTATCTTGGTTTTTAAGCATCACTAGCGACTTTCGAACCGCTGAACGAGCAATATCGCGATGAGCTTGTGCACCAATAATCTCGCTATTGCCTGATAACGCACGGTTAGCCGGAGATGGTTGCTCAAACAGACCCATGCGCACTTTTACCCGCAATACGCGGCGTACCGCATCGTCTAAACGAGACTGTGGTATAACCCCTGATTTAACCTGTGCAATGGTGTTTTCATACAAAGGTTTCCAAGCACTGGTCGGCACCATAAAGACATCAAGACCGGCATTCATAGCCTGTGGGCAGCTTTCGTTAGTACAGCCTTCAATTTGACCATGGCCGTTCCAGTCACCCACGATGAAGCCGTCAAAACCCATTTTGTCTTTTAGCACATCAGTAAGTAAATATTTGCTGCCGTGAATTTTCTTGCCATGCCAGCTGTTGAACGATGCCATTACCGATTGTGAACCAGCATTTAAGCCTTCAACATAGCCTTGTGCGTGAATGCGAAATAAGGTTTCTTCGTCGGCAATGTTATTACCTTGATCGTCACCACCTTGTGTTCCGCCATCACCAATAAAGTGCTTTACCGTTGAGATAACATGGTTATCGTCAATGCTGCCACTGGCAATATCGCCTTGCATGCCAGATACAATAGCCTTGGCATAAGCGCCTACAATGGCAGGGTCTTCTGAATAGCTTTCATAGGTTCTTCCCCAACGATCATCACGGGCTACCGCAACAGTTGGCGCGAATATCCAATCAATGCCAGTCGCACGTACTTCTTTGGCAGTCGCTTCGGCAATTTGAGTGATAATGGCAGGGTCGTTCATCGCACCCAAACCAATATTATGTGGAAACAAGGTAGCGCCAATGACGTTGTTGTGACCATGTACTGCATCGGTTCCCCACATGGTTGGAATGGTGCTTCCGTCAACAGAGTCGTCTATTGATGCTTGATACATGGCATCGGCAATGGCAATCCAATCTTGAGGTGTAGCGTGCTTATCATTATTGGGAAATGCACCACCGCCATTTAAGTACGAACCAAACCCGTAGGTACGCATGTCTTCTAGAGTCACATCGCGAATTTCAGGCTGTATAGTTTGCGCCACTTTTTGCTCAAGGGTCATAGTAGATAAGATTTCGTCTACTTTAGCTTCCACCGCTTCGCTGTTTTCTGTACTAAAGGTAATTTCAGGCCAAAAGTCGGGTACTGATTTTTGTGATGCTTGCTCAGTCAGCTCAGTTTTCGGCGTGCTAGCCTCGTCTGTCGCTGGCTGACAACCTGCCATAACCAATGCTGCGGCAATTAATGAATATGAACTTAGTTTCATAAAAATCCCTTGTTTATTTGTGGCTAGCAGCCAAGTTAACGGTAGCACCACGAAGCCCGTAATAAGCAATATATAAATAGCAAATAACCGGCAATAAGAAAGAAAGTTGAACACCCACGTTGTCAGCAATAACACCTTGCAGCAGTGGTACAATAGCGCCGCCCACTATGGCTAAACACAACATGCCAGAGGCTTGTGCTGTTTTTTGGCCTAGCCCTTTAAGTGCAAGACTGAAAATGGTGGGGAACATGATAGAGTTACAAAGTCCTACCGCTAAAATAGTCCACATGGCGATATTACCGCTGCTGAATACCGAAACAATTATAAGTGTGCATGAGGCAAATGAGTTTACGGCCAGTAGTTTGCCCGCGGCCACTTTTTGCATTACCGCGGCGCCAATGAAACGCCCTACCATAGCGCCACCCCAATAATAGGCTATGTACTTAGATGCTTGGCTTTCGCTCATGCCTTTAATGCTTTCTAGTCCAAAGTAGTTGACTAAAAAGCTGCCAATCGCAACTTCAGCGCCTACGTATAAAAACAAACCTAGCGCACCCAATGACAGGTGGCGATGTTTTAATAAACCGGTATCTGTCGTGGTAGCGACATCCATTTCACTGTGCGTGGGTGAGGGAAGCTTCACTTTAACCATAACCACAGCCATGGCCACTAATACAGCGGCCAATGTTAAATAGGGAAGGACTACCGCATTTGCATCTACTGCTGCGTTTTCCATTCCTTCATGGGCACCAAATAACACGATGCCACCAATAATTGGCGCGACTGTAGTACCCAACGAGTTAAACCCTTGGGTCATGGTGAGTCGACTAGAAGCGGTATCTGGGTTACCCATAATGGTTACCAAGGGGTTTGCAGCCACTTGCAAAATAGTGATACCTGAAGCTAATACAAACAATGCCCCTAAGAACATCCAATACTGAGTGAAAAGCGCTGAAGGAATAAATAGCACACAGCCCACTGCAGCAGTAATTAACCCCACACCAATGCCTTTTTGATATCCGGTCGCACTCACTAACTTTCCGGC
This sequence comes from Alteromonas naphthalenivorans, assembly GCF_000213655.1. Taxonomy (NCBI): domain Bacteria; kingdom Pseudomonadati; phylum Pseudomonadota; class Gammaproteobacteria; order Alteromonadales; family Alteromonadaceae; genus Alteromonas; species Alteromonas naphthalenivorans. Next base: position 4,514,082 of record NC_015554.1, on the reverse strand, counting down.
TGGAATAGAAATAAGAAAGTAGGCGCCAAAGAAGCACGATTGCACCAGCATAGCTTGAGTATAAGAAAGCGAGAATAACGCTTTCAAATGGGGGATCAGAATATCGTTAAGTGCGGTAATAAAACCCCACATAAAAAATAACGACGTTAACGTAGCTAACGCAAGTTGACTGGTGGTTGTAGACCCAGCCGTGGTTTTTATTGTTTGATTCATAGGTAACGCCCTGAATTCACTTGTTAGTAAACGAAATTTCGTGTTCGCATTTGGCTTGTTGGTTACTTTGCGTTAACGAATTGGTTCGGTATTTGTTAACACTTTGTTGGTCAGTATAGGGGGCGAAAATGAAAATGCAAGCGCTTACATTGTTTGATTGTATGCGTTTACATTTTTATTTAAATATTACAATTACCTGCTGTGTTCTCCTGCCTTTTTAATAGTTTGACCTTGCATAGTTAATATTATTTACCAATAGCACTTGCTTTTTCTCCTTAAATAAATAAGATCAAATGCAAATTGTTATCATTTGCATTATTGATTAGAAAGTAAATTAAATGAATCATTCTTACACTGTTACTTTGCTATTAGCGAGCACGCTACTGCCAACATACGCCCTAGCCGAAACCGAGGCGCCGGTTGAACGCGTTGTGGTAACGGGAACACGTACACCCAAGCTTCTAGGTGCATCTCCGGTAAAAGTCGATGTGATAGATAAAGCGGAAATTTCAAGGCTCAGCAAGGGAACGCTTCGGCAAGTGCTGGAAGTTATGCCTGGGGTTGTGGTTAGGCGCAGTCAAAAAGACGGGTATAACGTACAGTTAAATGGCTTTAATGGCGACCATGTATTGGTGTTAATTAACGGTCAGCCAGTTATTTCTCCAACAGGCTCTTCAGTCGATTTAGATCAAATTAGCGTTGCCAACATTCGACAGATTGAAATTGTACGCGGCGCAGCATCGGTTCTTTACGGTAGTTCAGCCATGGGGGGCGTTATCAATATTATTACTGATGTGCCAGAAGGCTCACAGTTATCCGCCGACTATGAACTTTCTCACTACAGTGATGATGGGCTCGACAGCGATACCCTAGGGCACACGGCTAAGGTTAGCGCGGCTAAAGAGATAAAGCACTGGCAGCTAGGATTGACCGCACAGCATATTACGAACCCCGGCTTCGATTATGACCCTGATACCGTGTCTCAAGATGGTGGTGCGGTGGATAAATCCTTCGTGCAGTTTTCCTTATCAACAGGTATCAATGACCTCGATTTTAGTTACAAAGGCCAATGGCTAGATGAACAGAAAGACAAACCTCAGTCCTCTATTCCAGGGCAAGCTAGCATTATTAGTTATGTGTCTAGCGTTACCCAATGGCAGCACGATGTAAAACTTGCTGAACAGCAGAATTGGCATGTTAATGGGCGCTATTTGTCTCACGATGAACAAAGCGGTAATACCAATGGCTTGCGCCAAACCGATATTCAATTAGCGGAAATTGAGGCGCAGAAAATTCTATCTTTGGGTGATGTTGAGTGGGTAGGGGGGTTGGTAGCCCATGCTGATAACTTAGACCAGCAAAATGTGGCAACGGGAACGGTAGAAGTTGACGATGTTAGCCGAGAAAGTACCGAAGCGTACTTGCAAGCCAATTGGCAGCAAAACGATACTCAAGCCTTATTGGGCCTTCGAGTACAAAATGATTCTGATTTTGGTTGGCATACGGCAGCAAAGCTCAGTGGTAGTCAAAGCTGGAAACTTGATGAAACCACACTACAAGTACGTGGCGGCGGTGGTACCAGTTATCGAGTACCTAATTTAAAAGAGCGTTACTACGTGTTCGATCACAGCAACCTAGGTTACATGGTATTGGGCAATGAAGACCTTGTGCCAGAAACGGCGCTAAGCGCCAATGTAGGATTGAATGGGCGATTAACTCCGAAACAAAGTCGATGGTGGTATCAGGCCGATATCGATTTTCATTACACAGAAGCAGAAGACTTTATTACCACCGCGGTAGATGTAGAAGCATCACAAGAGGCCGGACTTGATATCTCTGTGTACGAAAACCTCGATGAAGCCACGCTTTACGGTGCTGATTTGAGCGTAAGCGCGCAAAACGATAACTGGCAGTGGCAACTTAACTATAGCTACTTACATGCCGAAGATGGTGATTCTGAGCGCTTGCCCGAACGGCCCACTCATTTAGTGAAAGCCTCAGTGACCTACCAATTTGATAAAAGTGATACCAGCGTTCAATTGTATGGCGTGCATGAAAACGACGTTTCTCCCACCTCTGGTTACACCGTTACCGCGAAAGACAGCTACACCACCTTAAATGCCGTGGTGCAGCATGACTTTTCTCGCCACTGGCAAACCCGCTTGGGGGTTGAAAACCTTACCGATGAACATCGCTCACCCGATTCACTTTCGGCGGGGGCTTTTGATGCTCGGCCTATTTCAGCTCGCCGAGTTTATTTGGGCGTGAGTTACCAATACTAACCCTCTGGAAAGATCCAGTACTTAAAAACAAAAAACAAAAAACAAAAAACTTAAAAATAGAGAACTTAGGAACCAATATCTAAAGACAGAAAAAGCCAGCAATAAGAAACAATAACAGAATTAGATCATAGCGCCGTTTACTCAATTAATCCCAACGGCTAAACACACAATATAGAAAAGGAAAGAACACATGAATAAAAAATACTTAGCATTATTACTTGCGATGACATTGGGGCTTGCCGCTTGCGGTGGTTCTGATAGTAGCGATCCAGCTATTGAAACCCCTGATCAAAGTGGTGAAGATAGTGGTGAAGACAGCGCCGATAATTCAGGTGACGAAACCGATGACAGCGCGGGTGATGAAGGCGAAACCAGTAATGAAGTGGCTACAATTTATGGGCCGTACAGCACAGGTAGTATATCTGAACCGGTTGCCGTGTATTTTGATTTAGATACACAAACCCAGGTTACGCTTACCGAAGAAGAAGCCGCGAGCGACACCACTTGGGATATCGGCTTTAAACGCACGTCGGTATTTTTAAATACAGCACAAGAGACGCCAGTAAGTGTCTACTTTACTGCCAACAACAGTGACTTCTACGATGATAGTGGGGCAGCTGTGGCAGACTTATTTTTAAATGCGACCGCTGATAGCGAGCTTGATGATTATTTAGCCGTAACAACGAGCGATGTGCCAGATGCCGACGCTTTTTCTACCGATGCTGAGTCTGCCGTTATTGGCGATACTTTTTATAATTATGATACCACTACCCATGTAGTGACCGCGGCTAGCGATACTTACTACGTGGTGTCATCAGATGAAAATTACACCAAATTCCATGTGACTGACATTGTGACTGAAGGGCGTGGTATCGGCGAAATTACATTGGGCGTAATGCATCAAAGTGTACTTGATGGGCAAACCACGTTTGCAGAAGAAGTATCGCTAAGTGTTAACGCAGTAGGGTGTACGTCGCCTATCTACGTCGATTTCGATGTGCAGCAAGAAGTAACAGAAACCGATGCATGGGATATCACTATCCCTTGTGCAGATGGCGCAGGTGAATTTGCCCTGTCTATTGCCGATGATGCAACTGTACTTCGCACCGATGCTGATACCTATGCAGGCATAGATACCGAAGCCGCTGCATTTTATGGTTTCAGTGCTGAAACCGTTAGTGACTATGCGTTTACCGCTAACAACTGGTACTACTATGACAGCACGAGTCACTTGTTGTACTCACAGTTCGGGGTATACCTGATATCGGCAGGTGATAGCGTATTTAAATTTCAAATAACTAGCTACTACGATGAAGATGGTACATCAGGTGCTTACAGCTTCCGCGCTGACCCCGTTACCGAGGAGTAATTAATGGCTAAAACCAAATTACCCAGCTTAGTTAGCACGAAAAAAGTGCTACATAGGCTAAGCGTGATAAGTGTATTTTGGTGTTTATGTAGTGGCGGAGTATATGCTGCCGCTACATCCTCAGCACCTAATACCCACACCGCACCTAATACCCACACAGCACTGTCCGCATCTTCGGTACATGAAAACCAGCAAGCTGACACACCCCGAATTATTGCTGCAGGTGGCAGTGTAACGGAAATCATCTACGCGCTAGGGCGGGGTGATTGGGTGGTGGCAACAGACAGTACAAGTATGTTTCCCGCGGCGGCGACTGAGGTAACAAAACTAGGCTATTTTCGTCAACTTAGTACAGAAGGCGTGCTTGCCCAACAGCCTTCTTTGCTATTAGGGGCGAGTGCCACAGGCCCAGAACCCATGTTAGAGCAAGTTGCCAAAGCAGGGGTTGATGTACACGTTTATCATGTCTCAAAAGACATAGACGGTTTAAGCGAGATGGTGCTTGATATTGGTCACAGAGTGTCGGCGGTAGAGAAAGCCGAGCAGCTTGTTACTGACTTACATCGTCAAGTGGACGTTCAGCAAAGGCAATATTCCGAAGCAATAGCATCTTACGTAAGTACAGGTTACCCCAACACTATTAGTGCGCTTTTCGTGGTAGCGAATAATGATAGAGGCATTACCGTGGCAGGGGCCAAAACTGTACCGCAAGCACTGTTTGATACCTTGGGTATGACCAATATTGCAAGCGATCTTGTCGGTTACAAGTTAATGGATGCCGAATCAGTACTCGCCCGAAACCCTGATGTAGTGTTTGCCGCTGGGCATATGCTGCATGGCAAAAATGCGCTTAATTCACTGTGTTCCCACCATGCGATTGCAACAACATTTGCAGGCCAACACTGTTTGGTGAAAGCCATGGATAGCAGTATTGGGCTGGGCTTATCCCCTCGTTTTGCTATTGCGCTAAAAGCCGTTGCTGAACATGGGCTGCGTGTTTTATCCCTTAAAGCCGCCAACACGGTAATGCAAGAGTCAGCTAGCCAAGTGCATATTGCACAAAGCACAGGTTTAGATAAAAACACAAATACAGACAATAATAGTCATGATATGGGAAGGTTCGAGTGACAGCGTTTTCCTCGAGCCCCGGCGCCCCGAGTCATACGCCGAACAATAAGGTGCTTAGAAAAGATGTCTCGGGCAACAACGCATCAGCATTGATGGTAAATCTAGTTGCAACGAGAGCAAAGCGTAAGCGTTATGGTTTAGCCTTACTTGGGGCTTTATTGCTGGTAAGCGCCTACGTGGGGGTTGTGAGTGGCAGCTTATCGATTAACGTGAGCGAGTTGTTGTGGCATGAACTGTCGCAGTTAACAAGGCCACTTTTTTCTCAAGGCGCGTTAATTGAGGTAGGCGGGGCTAATCGAGAGGGTACATTTAATAGCACGCACTGGTACGTACTTACTGAGCTGCGTTTGCCTCGGGTTATTATGACCTTATTTATTGGCGCGTTATTAGCGGTGTCTGGTTGTGCCATGCAGGGCTTGGTGAGAAACCCATTGGCCGATCCAGGTTTAATCGGTATTGCCGGTGGCGCCGCGGCTGCAGCAGCAGTCAGCATGGCTATAGTGCCGCCACTCGTACCCGCGCTCGCCTCTGTTTGGGTGGCACTTTGGGCGTTTGGCGGGGCGTTATTGTCCGTGTGGACCGTGTTACGTTTTGCTAATAGTGCGCAAGGTGTCTCGGTGGCTACGCTAATACTTGCAGGGGTAGCAATAAATGCTTTCACCGGCACCATTATTGGCGCCATTAGCTATGTGGCTAGCGACGATGCACTTCGCCAAATCACCTATTGGACTATGGGCAGTTTAGCCGGCGCTAGTTGGACCTTATGCGCGCTGGTAGCGGCGGCCGGCATTATCGCTATTACAGGTTTAATGATGTCTCGAAATGCACTTAATTTATTAGCCTTAGGTGAAAACGAGGCGGCATACATGGGGCTGAATGTAGCGCGTTATAAGCAAATTATACTGTGGTTGGTGGCATTTGCTGTCGCCTTAGCAACCGCTCTGTGCGGCATTATCGGGTTTGTGGGTTTAGTTGTGCCGCACATGTGCCGCACATTATTTGGCGTCAATCACAATGTACTCATTCCTGCTTGTGCATTAATGGGGGCACTGTTGTTAACGGTTGCCGATACGTTGGCTCGTACATTATTCACTCCAATGGAAATCCCTATAGGTATTGTCACATCCGCCATAGGAGCACCTTTTTTCTTGTATCTGCTATGGCAACAAAAAGGGGTATTTAATGGCTCGCTGTAACCACGCTGAATCACAGAAGCATGAAACCCTACTCACCCTCATTGGTGTCGATGTTATTAGGGGAAAACGACAGCTACTGTGCAACCTTAATCTTGTGTTTAATGCGGGGGAATTTATTGCCCTTGCGGGCGAAAACGGCTGCGGGAAATCATCCCTGCTTACTGTGATAGGCGGCCTAGCGCCGCTTGATAAAGGCACGCTTTTGTTTAACGGTGAGGCCCTAAGTGAAATAGGTTTGCGAAAGCTTGCAAACTATCGCGCGGTCATGGCGCAAAGTGCGTCTACCCCTTTTGGCTTTGTAGTAGATGAAATATTGCAGTTAGCGCGTCATCACATTATTGAGTCGCCTGACAATCGACATCATATTATCGGCAAGATTGCTGAGCAGTTTGACATTACTCACTTGTTGTCGCGAAATATTCAAACCTTGTCAGGGGGCGAGCGGCAAAGAGTATTTTTAAGCAAAGCAATATTGCAGTTACTACCGGTAAACCCAAAGGACAGCTTAGTTGGAAAACTGTTGCTGCTTGATGAGCCAACCTCTGCACTAGACCTACGGCATCAAAAGTTGGTGATGCAGCAATTGGTCAGTCTCAGTAACCAGGGGCTATGCATAGTTTGTGTGAGTCACGATCTCAATTTAATTTCACCCTATTGCAGCAGAATGATTTTACTGGCTGAGCAGGGGTGTATAGCCGATGATAAGCCGGAAAATGCGCTAACGATAGACACATTAGCACGCTGCTATCACACCCAATTAAACGTTATTCGTAACCAAGAGCACGATGTGTTTGTTACGCATTAATTTGAACAGAAGGAGTTTCTTATGAGCATGCAAGATATTGCATTTTCAGCAAAACAACTAAGCCGAACTCACCACAGTGGTGTGTTAGGCACTCATTCCACCTCAATGCCGGGTTATCCCTTTGGTTCAGTCGTTCCTTTTTATCTTACCCCCGCCGGTGATGCCATTATCTATATTAGTGATATAGCGCTGCATACTCGTAATATTAAAGCGAACGATAAAGTCAGTTTAACCATATTCGATGCTGCAGAAGATGACTCTCAAGCAAACGGCCGTGTCACTATTATGGGCAATGCAGAACTTGCGAATAAAGATGATGTGAAAGCGCAATATTTACGGCTGTTCCCACAAGCCAAAGGGTATGAAAAAACTCACGACTTTAACTTTTATGTTATCCGCGCCGAGCGGGTACGCTTTATTGGCGGGTTTGGGAAAATCCATTGGATAGATAAAGCGTACTGGCAGGTTGAAGAGCAAGAGTGGCATGGTTCACCAGAAGGCATGATTACTCACATGAATGAAGATCATGTTGATGCCATGCAGTTAATTTTACAGCATAAAATCGGCGTGAATATTGAGCATCCTATTATGCACAGTGCATTTCCAGAAGGTATGCATTGTGGTAGCGAGGAAGCGACCTGGTTCATTCCATTTGAATCCATTTGTGAAACTTCCACCGATGTTCGAAAAGCCCTTGTCAAACTGACTAACGATGCACGCACGGCATTGAACATACCCAAAGCGAGCTAAAAGATTCGCGCTATCGAAACGTCGTGTTCTTTTATCGCCGTAAGTGCTAGATATCCTACCTTTATTGGAAACCCAGCGAAGTGCTTAGCTGGGTGTTCTTCTGTGAATAAAATGTAAAATTCTTCTCTATTACTCCTCGTCTCTATATGAAAGCGTTTACATGAAATGCTACACTTTGTTCCATATAACCGGCTTTGTACATAAGTGCCAATAGCGCATCTTATATAAAGCGCTAATACACCTTGGCTTTGCACAATCTGAGTATTGTTAGTGCCTGTGATATTCATTTTTTATCGTCTGTTTTAGACAGGCGCTGATACACACATTCGAATAAGGTTTTGTACACATGGAAATTTTAGCCCAACCTGGCTCTCCTTTTATGCAATCAAATTTCACTATGGGGGTTGCGACATCGTCATTTCAAATAGAGGGCGATGCAGACAACAGAGAGCCAAGCATTTGGGATACGTTTTGCAATACACCTGGAAAGATTGCCGATGGTAGTCATGGCCTAGTGGCATGTGATCATGTGAACCGTTTGGAAGAAGACTTAAGCATTATCGATTCGTTAAATGTAGACGCTTATCGATTTTCCATTAGCTGGCCACGAATTATTAAAAAAGATGGTTCGGTTAATCAACAAGGGCTCGATTTCTACCTTGCCTTGCTAGCCAAGCTAAAGCAAAACAACATAAAGCCTTATGTCACTCTATATCACTGGGATTTACCGCAGTATTTAGAAGATGAAGGAGGCTGGTTAAATAGAAAAACGGCCTATGCGTTTGCTGAGTATGTGGATGTGGTGAGTAAAGCTTTCGGTGATAACGTATTCTCATACGCCACCTTAAATGAACCCTTTTGTAGTGCTTATTTAGGGTATGAAGTCGGCATTCATGCTCCAGGGAAAGTGGGTAAAGAGTTTGGTAAAAAAGCCATACACCATTTGTTGCTGGCTCATGGTTTAGGCATGCGGGTACTGCGTAAAAATGTACCCAATATCGAGTCTGGCGTGGTACTTAACTTTACCCCGTTTTACCCAAACTCTAATGATGAAAAGGATATTCGTGCCACAAAATTAGCGCATGATCATCATAACGACTGGTACATTAAACCGTTAATGCATGGTTGTTACCCTGCTCTTATCGATGACATTCCGGCAGCGCACCGGCCAGATATTCTCGATGGCGATATGGATATCATTTCTGAGAAAATAGATTACTTAGGTGTGAATTATTACACTCGCGCTAAGGTTTCCGATGATGGCTCTGAAGATCCTTGTCAGTTGCCAGCCCCAGAGGGAAGTGAAACTACCGCAATGGGCTGGGAAGTTTACCCGCAAGGGTTAACTGATTTGCTGCTACAGTTGCATAATGACTACCCACTACCACCGCTTATTATCACTGAAAATGGCTTGGCCAGTGATGATACGCTAACAAAAGATGGGGCAGTAAACGATGAGCAGCGTATTCGATATCTAACCACTCATTTGCAGGCGGTAGCTGATGCCATTGAAGCAGGGGTTAATATAACAGGCTATTTTGTTTGGAGCTTGTTAGATAATTTTGAATGGGCGCTGGGTTACGAGAAACGCTTCGGTATTATTTACGTTGATTACGATACGCAAAAACGAACGTTAAAAGCCAGTGCACTAAGATTACAACAATTGCTAGAAGAAAGACGAAAAGCGTTAAACGCAGCCTGATAGATGCGCAATTGATTAAAAGCATAAAATAATAAAGATAACGGTGAAGCCAATGGTAAGTGCAAAGGAAAAGATTGCCTACGGGTTAGGCGATACGGCAAGTAATTTCATTTTTCAAACCGTCATGCTGTTTTTGACATTCTATTACACCGACGTTGTCGGCATACCGGCTGCAGCGGTAGGGAGCATGTTCTTACTGGTTCGCGTATTTGATGCGGTTACCGACCCTTTAATGGGATCTTTGGCCGACAGAACAAGAACGCGGTGGGGCGCATACCGCCCCTATTTATTATGGTTGGCTTTGCCTTTTGCGCTGTGTAGCGTGCTTGCGTTTACCTCGCCTGAATGGCTTACCGAAGACGGTAAGCTTTACTATGCATTTATCACCTACGCACTGTTAATGATAATGTATACGGCCATCAATATTCCTTATTCTGCATTGGGCGGCGTGCTAAGTGCCGATGCTTCAGAACGGGTATCTATCCAATCTTATCGCTTTGTCTTCGCAATGGGTGGTGGGCTGCTGGTGACATCATTTATGTTGCCATTGGTTGATTACTTAGGGAGCGGCAACGAAGCGCTTGGGTATCAGCGCGCTATGATAGTGATGAGTATAGTGGGGATGGTACTTTTTCTACTTTGCTTTGCTGGTACTAAAGAGCGGGTAAAACCTGCCAATGAAACGCCTGCACCCTATAAAACTCAGCTAGCGGCCATTTGGCAAAATGACCAGTGTCGTGTTCTTTGTATGGTTGCGATTGTGTTACTTACCGGCATGGTGATGCGAAACACGCTAGCGCTTTACTATGTGAAGTACGTGTTGCAGCGGCCTGAATCGGCCACATTGTTTGTTACTGCGGGTATGGTAGGCAGCATTATAGGCTGTGCGTTGGCGAACCCAATTGCTAAACGATTTTGCAAAATCAAAGTCTACACTTGGCTTCAGTTAGCCAGTGCAGCAGTGTGTATCGTAAATTATTTTGTGCCTTATCAGGCGTGGTTTACGGCCATTGCACTGCATTTCCTTTGGGGCCTTATATTGCAAATGGCTACGCCGCTACTGTGGGCAAAAATTGCTGATGTGGTGGACTATGGCGAAGATAAAACGGGGCTTCGTATGACCGGGTTAACTTACTCAACCGTAGTCTTTTTTATTAAGGTTGGACTAGCTTTGGGCGGCGCACTTGCGGGGTGGTTACTCGCATCAGTTAACTATCAACCGGACGCATTTTCACCTGATGTGGCAAAAGGAATTGTGGCGTTATTTTGTATCGGGCCGGCAATTGCATCGATAGGTGTTGCGATTATTATGCGCTGGTATACATTAGATAACCAAAAAATGATGGCAATTCAGCAGCGCCTTGGATTGACCACAGACGATGCGCATCGCGCATCGTAACAATAATTACGCAAAGCAAGGATATACACAGCGCACGTATGCACTGTTAATGCTATATGGTAACGATTAAACAAGTAAGTGAATTAGCCGGCGTGTCGTCAGCTACAGTATCTCGGGTTATCAACAACACAGATACCGTTAAAGAGAAAACGCGTCAGCAAGTGCTTGATGCGATGGAGAAGCTTGGCTATCGACACAATGTCATTGCGGCTTCCCTTGCCTCAAATAAAACCCATACCGTTGGGTATGTGGTTCCTGAATTACACGGCTCATTCTTTGGCGCCATGATGGCCGGTTCTGAAAAAGTACTTAGGCAAGCCAACAAACATATGTTTGTGGTAACAGGGCACAGTGACGAAGCCTTAGAGAAAAAAGAAATAGAAGCCTTGCTGAGTCGCCGCTGCGATGCGCTTATTTTGCATGTTGAGGCGGTCAGCGATGAGTACCTTATCGACCTTGCCAGCCAAGATGTTCCTATTGTTGTGGTTAACCGCTACATAGAAGCTATTGGTGAAAAATGTATCAGCCTAGACAATGTGCTCGGCGCATATCTAGCCACCAAGCACCTTATCGATTTGGGGCATACTCAAATTGCATACGCCGCAGGCGCACTGTTTAAAGCGGATGGTTTTAATCGTTTACTTGGGCACAAAAAAGCATTAGAAGAAGCCAATTTTTATTTTGATGAAGAGTCCGTGGCTGAAGGTAATTTCCAAGCCTTCTCGGGTGAAAAATGTGTGGATGAACTGTTTCGTCGCAACGTAAGTTTTAGTGCCATCGCCTGTGCAAATGATGAAATGGCATCAGGTGCTATTAACTCACTCAGAAAGCATGGTAAACGCGTACCGGAAGATATCTCCGTCATCGGATTTGATAACGTTGACTTTGCTAGTTACCTAACCCCTAAACTGACTACCGTGAACTATCCAGTGCGCGAAATTGGTGCTATGGCATCTCGCTGGATTTTAAATCAGGCTTATGGCGATGGAAAACTGACAATGGAACATATTTTGTCGCCCAAATTGATTATTAGAGGAACCACCAGAAAATTCGAGTAACTTCAACCAACGACGAATGGTGAAGTTACGCTTTTTTCTGTTATGCTGAATTTTCACACATATTAAAATTTGGTCACCCTATGTTCGTTTCTCGAAGCAAATACTTAGAAAAAGAGTCTCAGGCCACGCAACTTGAAAATCGCTATCAAGTTGCCCTAGATAAAATATCAGCCTTAGAGTCTGAAAATACAGAACTTCATCGGCAAGTTACCGAGTTAAGCGATACTTCAAAGAAAAGTAAAGACGATGTGGTAACACGGTGCTTGGTTAACTCTTTTAACCAAGTGGAAGGTATTCGAGAAACCGTATTAGGGTCTTATCAAAAAATAAACACCGAAAATCAATCAATATCAGACATTAATGAATTGTTTGAGCAGTCCTCTCAAGTACTTACCAAAATTGTCAAAGACATGAGTGGTTTGAATACCCAAATGGTGAGTATGAGCGAGCGCATTTCTGGGTTATCAAGTACAGCGGATAACATCAACAAGTTTGTATCTACTATTACCAGTATATCGGATCAAACCAACCTACTGGCATTGAATGCTGCTATTGAAGCCGCCCGTGCGGGTGATGCTGGTCGTGGATTCAGTGTCGTCGCCGATGAGGTGCGTGCACTCGCTACTGAAACCAATAAATCAGCGACAGAAGTGTCTGAACTAGTAAATGATATTATTCAATCTACGGCAAAAGCAGTTTCAGGTGTTAACGAATTAAGAGGCAATAACGAAGAGCTAGAAGAAGGGATTAGTACCCTTAATAGCAGTTATGAAACCATGGTTTCTCATTGCGATAGCATGAAAACGACCATTAATGAGGGGGCGTTAAGCTCCTTTATACAAACGGTTAAGCTAGACCACGTAGTATGGAAGTCAGATGTATATGCGGTTTTATTTTGTTACAGCGATAAAAAATCAAGTGATCTTGCTGACCACGCGAGTTGTCGTTTGGGAAAGTGGTATAGCGAAAATCAGGGTGCGGCTATTGGCAAGTCGTCACCATTCAGAGATTTAGAAACACCTCATGCAGCGGTTCATCGTGCTGGTGTAGCTGCTATTAATGCAAAAGCAGAGGGTGATATTTCAACACTAGAAGCTAAAGTGATTGAAATGGAACGCTCTAGCGAGAAAGTAATGCTGCTATTAGACAAGATAGTGAGCTAACTTGTTTTCTCATATACCTAAATGCGTTTGAAGAGGTATAGACTAAAAGGCTTATATATTGAGCGATGCTTCAATACCCCCTAGCCCCAATGAGGTTGCTGACTTAAAAGCTCAAGTAAAATTACTTGAGCGACAGCTTAAGCGCCAAAAGATAGCGCGGGCAAATGCTGAGTGGTTTTTAGAAAGCTACTCAAGCGATGCCTATTCGGCAACGCAAGCCTTGCGGAAAGCATTGCATGAATCAAAAAAAAGAGAGCGAGAATTAATCTTTTTGAATCGCTCTGCTTCCCACCTTAAAACCTCCGATAGCGGGGCAAGTTTCATTTTCTCCGCTATTGAGTCAGCAGTAGAGTTCAGCGATGCCTTTTGTGGTTTAGCCTTCATTACCAAAGCCGGAAAAGTGGTTCAAGGAGATGACAACAAAATTTGGCAAGTAGAAAATGGTTGGGTTGAAGCCAGCGATTTAGCCAAGGTTATGTTAGATGAACTCCCGCTGTCTGTTAAAGAAGACTATAGCCAATGGTGTGTAAATATCGTTGAAAGGCCAGACAATCATGAAGAGGCTTACGTATTACATTTCATGCAGAACTTGGGCAATGGCGAGCAGGCATGGCTAGCACTACTGACCAAAAACAGTGAATTAGATGAAGAAATGCTTTATGTGCTGGATGCAAATAAGCACTATCTACAATTTGGTATAGGCTACCGAAGTTCTAAACACGAAATTAAGCATCACAAAGCCGCCCTATCCTCGATGGAAAAAGACCAACGCTATCTGCAAGAAAAGCTAATAACCGCAGATAAAATGGCCATGTTAGGTCAGTTGGCGGCCGGTATTGCCCACGAAATTAATAATCCGATTGGTTATGTACGTAGCAACACCTCGGTGGCTGGCGATATCTTTAAAGATTACCAGAGTGCTTTGTCTGAAATAAAGGTACTTTGTGAAGATGCGGGTGGAGAAATAGAAGCCCGTTATTTAGCGCTTGAAAACACGTATTCATTAAAAGATAGTGCCGAGGCTATCTCTGAAATGTTTGAAGAGTCCTCAGAAGGTATTGAAAGAATTATCGATATCGTAAAAGCGCTAAGAGGGTTTTCCTACCCTAGCGGTGATAAGCGCGTAGCCATTAATGTTGCCGAAGCGATAAGCTCAGCCTTACGAATCACGAATAACCTGCACAAGTATAAAAATAAGGTCATATTCACGCCTCCTGAAACCGATATCGAAGTACTAGGCAACGCTGGGCAAATACAGCAAGTACTCGTCAACTTACTTACTAACGCCATCTATGCCACAGATGAAGGAAAATGCATTAAGTTTGATGTTGAATCCCTAGAAGGCGAGGCGGTCATTACGTTGCAAGACGAAGGCAAAGGTATGTCAGAGGAAGTCATTGGCAAAATGTTTACCCCCTTTTTCACCACTAAACCACCTGGTGATGGCACCGGCCTTGGTATGTCTATTTCACTGACTATTATTGAAGAACACGGCGGCCAGTTTGAAGTGACCAGTGAAATCGATAAGGGCACCACAATTAAGGTACGCCTGCCACTGGCGTAATCTTTTTATTCGTATAATCTTCATTATTACCGAATTCTTTTTCTACTTTAGTATTAATTGTTACCATGATCGTCTACCCTTTTAATGAATTACCGATGAATAGGGCTCTCCTATTTACTTTGATACCACTATAGCAATGGATTTTATTAGTGAAGAAAAATCAGTCTGTTACCCAGCGCGAATACAAATTCCCTTCTCACTACCGCCTTATCTCTTCCACTGACAAACGGGGTGTCATACAACACTGCAATGACGAATTTGTAGAGGCAAGTGGGTACAATCGAGAAGACCTGATAGGAAAAAACCACAACATTATCCGTCATCCGGATATGCCCTCAAGTGTGTTTAAAGAAATGTGGCGAACTTTAGAGTCGGGTCAAAGTTGGGCTGGACTCGTTAAAAATAGAAGAGAAAACGGCGACCACTATTGGGTGTCAGCATTCGTAACTCCCGTATACGAAAACGGGCAAGCGGTGGGTTATGAGTCAGTTAGGGTTCATGCCGCCGATGAAGAAATAACACGAGCATCCGCTATATATGCCAGGTTATCGGCAGGAAAATCGCCAATTCCCTTTGCTGCAAAGCTTGGTCAAACACTTTCACCCATGTTACCCATGATAGTGGTAAGTTTATTATTATTGGTAGCCATTGGTTTTACCGCGGGTTTGGTACCCCTGGGTGTTACTTTCATTGCGCTACTGATTATGATGGCGTGGCAATCGGCAAAAAGTCGGAGCTATTGGCGGGAATTTCTTTCGTTAAGCCCTGCTAGTTATAGTAATGAACTCGTGGCACAAACGTATTATGCCGATGTTGATTATATTGCTCAGGCTAAGTTGGCGTTAGGCTGTGAACTCGCGCGTACGCGCACGGCGTTGACCCGCATCAAAGATGCATCTGAGGGGTTGGAAGATATTGCGGTTTCAACTCACAGCCAAGCCGAGCTAACCAGCAAAACGATTATTCAGCAAAATCTTGCCACCCAGCAAATTGCCACAGCGGTAACTCAAATGAGTCAGGCTATTCAAGAAGTGGCTGAGCGAGTAGAGAGCAATGCTGTTAGTGCCAAAACTGCCGCAACTAACGTACAAATGGGTAACGACAAAGCTGAAGAAGCGATGCAGGCTATACTGTCATTAAAAGGCGCGGTGGAGTCGATTTCCGATACGGTTACCGAGCTTGCCCAATCCACCAGTGATATAGGCGAAGCCGCTAGCATCATTTCTAGCATCGCTGATCAAACAAACCTGCTAGCACTTAATGCCGCTATAGAAGCCGCCCGCGCTGGCGAGCAGGGACGCGGTTTTGCTGTTGTTGCCGATGAAGTTCGTACCTTGGCTTCTAAAACCCGGGTGTCCACCGATAAAATTCACAATATCATTCAAGAACTTGTTGATAGAACAGAACGGGCCGTAAAGGTATCTTCAGAAGGGTTGGTGTCTGCTGAACACGGTAGTGCCATTGTTGAAGAAACCCGAGGCGCGCTACAAGAAATCAATAATGCGGTAAGTGGTATTGCCTCAGCTACCGTAGAAATGTCTTCTGCTGTAGAAGAACAAAGTACCGTGGCTGAGCATATTAATCAGCAGCTGGTCGATGTTGCTGATAGTGCAGAAGAAACGCAGAAGTCTTCAGAAGCCTCGCTCAAAGTGGGTCGAGATCTTCGTGACACCGTAAATCAAGTTAACGGGTTAATTGCTCGTTTTAACACGGATAAACGCACAGGATAATCTGTGCTGTTTATTTTTTAGCGTGCTTTGAACCATTTTCTATTTACGTTCGTTCCACTTAAAAGCACGCCGAGCTTTTCTGCTATGCTTATCCGTTGGCTTTAAGCTTTACTACGTCGGCACTCTCATCTTCTAGTACACTCTGTGCTGTCGCGCCTTTAAAAATCTTGCTCACCTTGTCTTTATTTTTCGACAACATAATTGTGAGTTCTTCAACAATGCTATCGTCAATGCCTAAGCCCTTTGCTTGAATGTATTCAGCAAGGTTGTCGGCAGCGTCGAGCATCTTATCGTACTGATCTGCTTCTTTTTTATCGGTAGTTACCAATTTTTCTACCCCTTTGTGCGTGACAACATACTGTGTGGTAATGGCCATGGTAGGTCCCCTTAAATGAATAGACAATAAAACTGTACAATATTTAACTGGATAAATAAACAGTATTTAAAGTTTTTTGATATTATTTTTTTACAACTTAAGTATAGTGACCAAGTACGCTTGGATGTATTTTAAAACGTACGTTGGAAAACAGCTTTCACATCGTCATGTCTATATTCAAAAATTTACCGGTTTCGTTCACATTGGTTGCAGCCTGTAGCTAGTTAAACAGCCACGAAGAACAGTAAATTTATCACTAGGCACAAGAGTCTTTCTTGCTAGAGCGGGAAATCGAGTGCCGACAGTCGGCGTGATATGGGTGACTTAGATACAAAGAGGAAGTAATGAGTTCTTCAATTGAGCGTGATATTCGCACTATTCAATCGATAGAAGCTGTACCACATATAATGAAAATGTTATCAGATGTCACTGGTCTTCGCTTTATCTGCGTAGCCAGAGTGACAGAAGATAACTGGACAATGTGCGCAGTATATGACCAAGTGAACTTCAATTTAATTCCGGGCGATCAACTCGATATCAAAACAACGTTTTGTAGCCAAGTCAGAAAATCTACAAAAGCCATCGTCATTGAACACGCAAAGAAAGATGATGTTTATCGCCAAAGTGAAATTCCTAAGATGTATGGCTTTGAAAGTTACTTTTCATTTCCCATTTACAACCAAAACGGCGATTTTTTTGGAACATTATGCGGCTTAGATCCACGTCCTGCAGTTTTAAAAACAGATAAGATTGAAAGTCAAATTAAGTCGTTTGCTGAGTTAATATCGAGGCAAATGGAAGTTGACGATCGTTTAGCTGCGGTTGAAACCGATCTCATCAGCGAGCAAGCTGCCGCTAAATTGCGAGAGCAATATATCGCCATTTTAGGCCACGATTTAAGAACACCTTTGTCGGCACTTAAAATGGGGGTCGACTTTCTTGTTGATCACGCCAGCGATGCGACTTCCCAAAAAGTACTGGCCCGAATGGATAATAGCGCTAAACGTATGACGCGGCTCATTAGTGGCGTGATGGACTTTACGCATGGTCAAATGGGCAAAGGTATTCAATTAAACGTTAAACCAGCAAGTGATTTAAAAAGTGTACTAGTACACACCGTAAGTGAACTTTCGGGCCTGCATCCAGACCGAGAGATACTTGCGGATATCATTATAGACGGCACATTTTCATGTGACCCAGAGCGTATCAGCCAGTTGCTGTCTAACTTGCTGATTAATGCGATAGTGCATGGCGATGCAGCGCAACCTATCAAAGTCATGGCGAATATCGAAGAAGAAACACTGACATTAAGCGTATCTAACGGAGGCACTCCAATAAGTGCGGATGTCATAGATAAGCTATTTCATCCATTTTGGCGAAACGAAAAAAACAAAAAGACCGGTGGATTAGGTCTAGGATTGTTTATCGCCTCGCAAATTGCGGAAGCCCATAAGGGGAGTCTGATGGTGCATTCAGATGAAAATGAAACCGTGTTTTCATTTAAGGCAGCATTGTAAGCATGAAGGTTAAGCCTCGCGCTTAGCCTTTTTTAACGTCCATGAACCCCGCTACCCCATCATTTAGCGTATCTAGCTAAATTTCATCAAAACACGTACAAATGTAAAATTTTCCGGTGATTAATGCTTGTACAAAAGCGGGTATGTGCGTATAATCCGCGCCCTTACAGCCACCCTAACTAGGTTCCTTGTCTCTATACAGTCTGGCTGTACTGTCGAGGCTACAACCGTAAGGAGCAATAATGCGTCATTACGAAATCGTATTTATGGTTCACCCTGATCAGAGTGAACAAGTACCTGGTATGATCGAACGTTATACCACTATTCTTAAGCAAAACGATGGTCAGATTCATCGTTTAGAAGATTGGGGCCGTCGTCAATTGGCATACCCAATTGAAAAGCTGCACAAAGCCCACTATGTATTGATCAATGCTGAAGCGACTGCTGAAGCTGTTGACGAGCTGGAAAATGCTTTCCGCTACAACGACGTTATCTTACGTAACATGGTAATGCGCACTAAAAACGCTGTAACCGAGCCTTCTCCTATGACTAAAGAAGAGCGTCGTGAGCGTCGTGACGATTCTGCACCTCGTACAGAGCGCGCAGAAAGAAGACCTGAATCCACTGAAGATAACGCTTAAGGAGATCACCCATGGCTCGTTTTTTCAGACGTCGTAAATTCTGCCGTTTCACTGCAGATGGTGTGACTGAAATCGATTATAAAGATATCGCTACTCTTAAGAATTATATCACAGAGAGCGGTAAGATTGTCCCTAGCCGTATCACTGGTACAAGCGCAAAATATCAGCGTCAGCTGTCTTCTGCGATTAAGCGCGCACGTTTTCTTGCGTTGCTTCCGTACACTGATTCACACAAGTAATTTGGCGTAATTAAGGGGTAGTTAAGATGAACATCATCCTACTAGATAAAGTCGCCAATCTTGGCGGTCTGGGCGACCAAGTAGCTGTTAAAGCTGGTTACGCTCGTAATTTCCTGTTTCCACAGGGTAAAGCAGTTCCTGCAACTAAAGCGAACGTTGAAAAGTTTGAAGCACGTCGTGCTGAACTTGAAGCGAAAATCGCTGAGCAGCTTGATGCTGCTAATGCACGTGCTGAAAAACTAAATGAACTTGCAGAAGTAACTCTTGCGGCGCCAGCTGGCGACGAAGGTAAACTTTTCGGTTCTATCGGTACGCGTGACATTGCTGATGCAATCACTGCAGCTGGTGTTGAAGTAGCTAAAGCGGAAGTTAAACTTCCTACTGGCACACTTCGCGACACTGGCGAATATGACATCGACTTACAACTTCATTCTGATGTAACCACTTCTATTAAAGTGATCATCATTGCTGAAGCATAAGCGCTGACGTATACGAAAAACCGCTCTTATGAGCGGTTTTTTTATATCTGCACGTTTTATATCTACATGCACTTCAACGCTATTCATACCGTATACTTTTTTTTGTAAAAACTCACCGTACTTTTCATGTTTACCATATTTGTCGTTTTCAAGATTTGCTACGTCTTCCACGTTTTATCTTTTTCACCAATATGATCTTCACCCACATCCTTTGATAAAATGTAACTATTTGTTATTTTTTTCGTTAAATTAATGATAAATCACGACCGTTGGTCGTCGACAAGCTGCTGTTTTTTTCAGCATTCAGCGAAAATGTCGGTTAACCCATAAATTGTTCTTAATATAGCTTTAAACTTTTCCTGTCATCCTTGCGACCTATAGTAATCCAAACAACAAAAAGCATAGTGCTTCATTATGGACATTACACGTGCAGCAATAAAAAATGCGTCTGGGGTGGGAATTGGCATCGCAATATTGGTTTTTCTTGGGCTATATAGCTTATTCAATTTGCCAGTTCAGCTTTTCCCAGACATTGAACGCCCTAATATCAATATTCAAACTTCTTGGCGAGCTGCGTCTCCTCAAGAAATTGAGTCGGAAATAATAGAGCCACAAGAAGAAGTGCTTCAGGGGATCCCTGGGTTGGTCTCGATGAATGCGTGGTCGAATCAAGGGAATGCATGGATAAATCTCGAATTTAGTTTGGGTACAGACATGCAGAGAACCCTTATTGAAGTGATAAGCCGCATGAACAGAGTGCCGCCATTACCTAGAGATGCACTGTCGCCCAATATTATGCTGGCAGGCAGTGGGGGTGATGCCCCTGCGCTAACTTACTTTTTCATGCAGCGTCTGCCTGGCAATCCCAACGAAATAAACACCTACGTTACTTACTTCTCAGATGTAATTAAACCTCAGCTTGAGTCTATCCCCGGCGTCGCCCGAGCAAGGATGGAAAGTGGAGTAGGTGGCGAAGAGGAATTCCAAATTGTTTTCGACCCTTTTAAGGCCGCTCAACTTGGTATTGATTTAACTGCAATCACTACCGCATTGGGGCAAGCTAACGATGTTTCTGGCGGGTTTGTGGATGTAGGGCGCCGCCGATATACGCTGCGTTTTGAGGGGCGTTACGAGCCGCAAAAAATGGGCGAAATGATTTTAGAGTGGCGAGATGGCAGCCCCATTACCCTAAGTGATATTGCAGAGATTACAATTACCCGCGCAGATGGGGCTAATTTTAGCGTGCAAAACGGCAACCCTGCTATTTCTATTCGCGTTGATAGACGTAACGACGCCAATGTTCTCGCCACCTTAGATGCGGTAAAGAAAAAAGTCGCCGAGATAAACAAAACCCACCTTGAAGCAGAGCAACTGGTAATGGTTCAGTCCTTTGATGCTTCTATATTCATTAAGCGCGCGGTGCAATTGGTGACCAGTAATCTGTTCATCGGGGTTATGCTAGCTATCGGCATCTTGTGGTTGTTTATGCGCCAACTTAAAGCCACGCTCATTGTCGCCCTTGCTATTCCTATTTCTTTACTTAGCACGTTTGTTGTACTTCAAATCACGGGGCGTTCGCTGAACATTATTTCTCTTGCGGGCTTAGCCTTTGCTGTAGGAATGGTATTGGATGCCGCCATTGTGGTGCTAGAGAATATTGTTCGCTTGAACAAAAAGGCTATGTGTAGGCAGGAAAGTGCTTATATAGCTACTAAAGAAGTCTTCGGGGCCTTAATGGCATCGACAGCCACCACGGTTGCTATTTTTATTCCTGTGATGTTTTTAAATGATGTTGAAGGGCAGCTTTTTGCAGATTTAGCCTTAACCATCGCTATTGCTGTATGTATGTCATTAGTGGTGGCGGTAACGGTTTTACCTGTTGTGGCTAGCCGTTGGCTTACAGAAGATGTACCCGAAGACAAATTATTGCCAGTGTGGAAAGCCATCACAGATAAAATTATGACCTTATCATCAACAGGTATACGTCGAATTATAGTGATGGTGGCTTTGATGGGTGTGCCTATCACAGGCAGTTATTTGCTTATGCCATCTATGGATTATTTACCACCTGTTAAACGAGATGCGGTAGATGCTTTCTTAATGCTACCCGCAGGTGCGAGTGAAAATTTTGTCGCTGAAGAGGTATTGCCAGTTATTGTTAAGCGATTAAAACCCTACATGGAGGGCGAAAAACTCCCTGCGCTTAAAAACTACTACATCATCACATGGCCCAATGGCGGCACCTTAGGGGTAAGGGCGAAAGATCAGTCTCAAGTAAAAGCATTAGAAGCTATTGTCCGCGATGAGGTACTTAAAGATTTACCCGATACTCAAGCCTTCGCGCAACAAGGTAACTTGTTTGGTGGCTTTGGTAACGGACGCTCTATTGATATTCATTTACAGGGTACTAACCAAGCCATGCTGAGCGTAGCGGCGCAAGCGGGCATTGATAAATTAAGAGATATTTTCCCCACCGCCAATGCGCGGGCAAATCCTCCGTTAGAACAGTCTGAGCCTGAACTGCAATTTTATCCCAACGACAGCCGATTAGTCGAAGTAGGGTTAAGTCGCGGGAGTATGGCGGGCCTAGTGCGCGCAATGGGCGATGGAATGTATGTGGGCGAGTACTTTAATGGTACAAAGCGGATGAATATTATTTTTCGCTCAGAACCATGGTCAACCCCAGAAGAGTTAAGTGCTACGCCAATAATGACCCCCATGGGTGAAGTGGTGCAATTAGGTGAGCTTGTCGAGATGAAGCGAGCAGTAGGGCCTAGTCGCATTCAGCGTATTGATGGTAAGCGCACCCTTACGCTCAATTTTAATCCGCCTGACGGTATGAGTTTAGAAGATGCCATGACAGTGATAAAAGCCGATGTTGAACCGGCGATTATGGCGATGATGCCAACTGATGGGGCAATTCACTATGGCGGCAGTGCGGATAGCTTAAAAGGGGCAATTGCCTCAATGGCAGATAACTTCTTGTTTGCCATGTTGTTGCTCCTTTTGTTAATGGCAGGGCTATTTAAATCGCTTAAAGACAGTGTCTTAGTCGTGTTGTCTATTCCACTGGCCACAGTGGGCGGTGTAGCAGCCATTAAAATCATGAACAGTTTTACCTTTCAGCCGATGGATTTACTGACCATGATTGGTTTCATTATTCTGCTTGGGCTTGTGGTGAATAATGCCATTTTGTTAGTGCATCAAACCCGGTTGGGTCAAGCCAATGGTCTTAACCGCAACGACGCGGTAGAGCAGGCTATTCAGTTACGACTTCGTCCTATTTTTATGAGCACACTCACGTCTATTTTCGGCATGCTCCCTCTTTTATTACTTCCTGGCGCTGGCAGTGTTATCTATCGCGGGTTAGCAGCGGTCATTGTAGGGGGCATGTCTATTAGTACGGTGTTTACCTTAGTATTGCTGCCCACTCTGCTTAGAATGACAAGAGCCGACTTTGGCTTCAAAGAAAAAGCAAAAGTCTCCCTAGTTGGAACACCAGGCGGCTTACCAACAAAAACCGTAAAGCTAAGCAAGTTTTCAGATCTACATTAAAGGATGCAACCACCATGAATAAAAAAATAGGTCTAGTAGGCATAAGCGTGTGTTGTTTGTCGCTGAATCTTGCTGCACAAGAAGTCGACAAAACGCCTCCTCCTATCTTGGTTCAAGTTGACGAAGCCAAAGAAGAGGCGATAACAGCATTAACCTGGGTGCCTGGCACCGTAATGAGTCAAACTGATTCAGATGTCGCCTCTGAGGTTGATGGCCGAATCACGTGGATGGCGAATGTAGGAGATAGTGTCGCTGCGGGTGAGGTTTTAGCAAAAATTGATGATACCCGATTGCAAATCACGCTGAGTCAAAATCAATCTAATATTGCTCGGTGGCGTGCTCAGGTAACTTTATTTGAAAAGCGCTTGGCCCGTTATGAAAACTTGGAAGCCAGTAAAAATACGTCGCGGGGCGAGCTGGAAACCGTAGTGGCTGATTTAGAGAACGCGCGTCAGGAGCTAGAGCAAGCCACGTTGGCAAAAAATTTAACCGAATATCACATTCGCCAAAGTAGTGTAAAAGCCCCCTTTACCGCCTTGGTGGTCGACCGCATACAAGCCCCTGGAGAATACACCAGTATTGGCCAAACCCTGATTAGAGTAGTTAACCCTAACAATATAGAGGTGCAGGTAAAGGCGCCGCTTTCCGTATTGCCTTTCATTGAGAGTGGAATGCAGGTTAATGTGCTAAGTAAAACCCACGGGGTAATGGAGTCGGTGCGGGCTATCGTTCCTGTGGGCAATGAAAATTCTCGCATGATGGAAATGCGTATCGCGCTAAAGCCTGGAGACTTTCCTATTGGAAGTGCAGTAAGGGTGGCAGTGCCTAGCAGTGAAGAGCACGGTGGCGTGACCATTCCTAGGGATGCTCTCGTTTTGAGAAAATCCGGTACGTATATTTATCAACTCAATCAAGATAATGAGGCCCAGCAGGTTAAAGTTGAAACGGGGGTAGGTATGGGGAGTAGAATTGAAGTATTTGGTGAAGTAGACCCCACGCAACTGGTTGTTGTTCGTGGGGCAGAACGTTTAAAGCAAGGACAAAAGGTGCGTCACGAGTGGACGGGGGATAGCCTGACAGCGCTCAACTAGCCTTTTCGGCTTATTCGTGCGCACTTATCCCGCCATTCATCATCGATAATGGCTAAGTGTGACAGTTTGGTCGCTAATTCGACATCGGTTTTAGTATGTGCGCAGCGCATAAGTGTATGCACATTAACGGTGTCGTCCTCTCTGCTAACCAAGGTTACCGAATCGCCTACACTAATTACACCGGTTTCAAGCACGCGGTAATACCAACCCGTTATCCCTCGCTCGCCAACAAACCTGTCTAGGTTTTTAATATTAAAACGTTGGGATATTTTACTGCAGGGTGCTCGCGGCGCACTGACTTGCAGTACAACCTCACCGAACTTCCATACATCTCCAATATAAACCGTGGCATCATCCATACCATCCACGCTGATATTTTCACCAATACTGCCAGGCTCAAACTCACCGTCTGGAAAATGCTTACGTAGCGTAAAGTAATGAAGGGGGCTAAATTGATGCAAAACCTTTTCGGGGCCGCCATGAAGTTTCTTGTTTGATTGTTGATCTTCGTCGGTACAATCAAGGTGGACGGTTAGCTGTGAAACTGCGCTTTTTACAATACTACTCGGCGCACCTCGTGGGCCAAGTGGTTGGGGCTGCCCTGCGAATAACGCGTCAACTTTTAAGGGGGAAGACATACAAACTCCAAAAATAAGTTTTGCTAATTTAAACCTTTATCACATAGGGTACGACTAACCTTTTAAGAATAACAAGATGGTAAACCAAAAATGTTGAAAAAATCGGTTTACGAAAAAAAATGAGATTGTGATGGAGCGCACTTTAGCAAAGGTTTCCAACCTGACTAGCGATGATGAAAGCCAGCGTGAAGCCGCGGTGATTCTCGCAGCTAAGCAGGGTGATAAAGTGGCCTACAAAACCTTGTATCATAACCATGTCGGGCGAGTGTACGCATTATGCTTGCGTCTAACAGGCGACCGTGGTCTCGCCGAAGACGCCACACAAGAAGTATTTATTCAGTTATGGTCAAAGTTAGACAGATTCGATGGACAAAGTCAGTTTTCAACTTGGTTACATAGTGTGTCAGCCAATGTGACCGTGTCGTATTTGCGTAAACAGCGCAACTGGGTTCAACGTATGTTTAATATTGAAACCAGTCCAGCGATGGAAATGCCAGCAGAGGAAGACAGCGGCCAAGTCGATTTAGAAGCGTTAGTGGTTAGATTGCCACAAAGAGCTCGAATGGTATTCGTACTGCACGCTATTGAAGGCTATAGGCATGAAGAAATTGCACAAATGTTAGACATGGCAGTAGGCACCAGTAAAGCGCAATTTCATCGCGCTAAACAACTGCTAAAAACCTGGATGGGGTGTGAAGATGAATAAGTTTGATAAAGCCTTAGCGGCTGAGATTCAACGCCTACCTAAAACCCGTGAGCCTGAAAGAGATTTATGGCGGGGTATTGAATTGTCACTACACAGCCAAGTAAGCGGCAAAGCCGATGTAAATGGGCGACACGAAAATGGGCTACATAAGCAACCCTTAGGCCAAGAGAAGCGCGGCACAGTTGCTCGCTTATCTACCACACCATGGTTGGCCATGGCAGCGAGTGCCATGCTGGTCAGTGTTATTTGGTTTTTCTCGCCTGTTTTTACCAACGGTGAAACGAGCGGTGAGCAACCTAAGCTCGCAGGTTATGCGTTAGTTGATGCACTGAGTGAGCAGCAAGATGAACAGATGGCCACTTTGCTAGCGAGTTACGACAGTGCACCAGAATTAAGTGAAAACTGGCAAGCGCAATTAAAAGAATTAGACGACGCTGCTGTTGTGATAAAAGCAGCATTAAAAGATGATCCTAACAATCGAGCACTATTAAAGATGCTAAAACACGTATATCAACAGCAAATCACATTAATTGAGCGAGTGCACGCGCCCAAATGGCAACAAATTTAAGGAGTTTTATTATGACTATCATTCGCAAAACCTTAGCTAGTGTACTCTTTCATGGTGTACTTTTAAGTAGCACAATGCTGGCCTTTACCGCATATGCGGGCGAGAAAATAGACCGAACACTAGATGTCCCAAATAGCGTTAAAATTGATATAGAGCACGTCAACGGTGACGCTCAAATCAAAGGTTGGGATAAACCTCAAGTACACGTTACCGGTGAACTGGGTGAGAACACCGACGAGTTTGTCTTTGAACAACGTGGCAATGTTATCGTTATTCATGTTGAAGTGAAGCGTAGCGGCAAGCACTGGTGGAAAAACAAAGATGAAGGGGATGACCTGGTAATTTTTGTGCCTAAATCTAGCGATGTAAACTACACCGCGATTAATGCTGATGTGCAAATAAATGACATCGTCCAAAGTGTAAATGTTGAAGTGGTAAACGGAGATGTAGAGCTCACCAATATTGGTAATCGCGTTAAAGTAGAGTCGGTAAACGGTGACATTGCGTTGAACAATGTTAAAGGCAAACTTGATGTAGAAACAGTGAATGGCGATGTGGAAGCTGTTCATTCAGGAAAGGATGGTGTGTCTTTTGTTGCCGTTAATGGTGACCTGAGGTTAAGTACATCTAGCCCTGACGTAGCGGTTGAAACCGTTAATGGAGGCATTGATTTAACCCTAGAGAAAATAGATTCTCTTAGTGTGACCACTGTGAATGGTGCCACGAATGCGCGCTTGCACTTAAACGAGAACGGGCGACTGAAAGCCAGTTCGGTAGGTGGAAAGCTACGTTTTAGCTTTCAACCTAAAGTATCTGCACAATTTGACATTGAGACGCATGCAGGTGGCAAAATCATTAATAACGTAAGTAGCGATGCAGTTAAAAAGCCAAAATATGGCCCTAGCAGCTGGCTGCGATTTATCAACAATGGTGGTTCTGCGAATGTTGATATCTCAACGGTAAATGGGCGTATCACCTTAGATTCGCAGTAGTGACAAGGGTTGAGGAAATTTAAGCATTGGCGTTTTTGCTTGAAAAAAGCACTAACGCCCCTATATATAGATTAAGTTAGGGCAGGTTGTTATCACGTTTGTATAAGATTGTGACATGGCGTCACGCGCAAATTGCACATAATTAATACGCAACGAATCTGTCCGCCGCAGTTTTGTGTCTATTTACCCCACGCTAGTGAACGTAACGTTTCTCCCCACGTCGAAATAGCTAAGTCAATATCCGCAAATAGCGCTAAATAATCAATAATTAGGGAAAGAGCTTTGAATATTCTTAGCCATTTAAAACGCTTTTGGCGCTTTCACGGCCTGATAGCCGGCGCGATAAGCATTAGCGTATTAACATTAGGATGCGCAGTACAAGATCCGGCCTTCTTTGAAGGTACTTGGGTGGTAACTAAAGCGTACCAGCCTGGAATCTCAGCACAAAGCGCCACAGAAGCTAAAGAGGTATTAGGTAGTTCATTGGTTTACCATTCAGATAGTGCGCAACTGAATCAACAGGCATGTGAGTCTCCTACGTATACAGAGAAGAAAGTCGATTCCGACGAACTAGCTGCTAGCTTTAAAATAGCGGGAAACGCGTTAGGTTTCGATGACGGTAAAATTACGCAGGTAGAGCTTTCTTGTGCAAATGGCCCTCAGGCGTTAGGTTCAGTACTGTTGTTTCAAGAGCATAAGGTTGCTTATACCGTTTTTGATGGCACCTTTTTTCGCATTGAAAAAACGCTATAAGTCAACCGTATTGTGGTGAAGTGGTTGGAGTAGCCCTTACAAGATAAGCGCTTCACGAAGGTTTGCATTCCGCGAGTCGTTAATAATTTTTATTAACCTTCATTTATGATCTCATCCTCCATTGTTCAACGATGCGCAAAAGCGCATAATAGTGGGCCGTGCTTCAAGTAAACAGAGTAGGTAGTGTAAGTGGTATCCCCTCCAAAAGGCGATAATAATGTAGAGAAGTTGAAAGTTCCTCCTCATAGTATTGAGGCCGAACAGTCTGTTCTTGGCAGTATGCTTATTGATCCAGAAAGTTGGGACAAAGTAGCGGAGCTTGTTACTGATACCGACTTTTACAACCGCTCGCATCAAACCATTTATAGCGCCATTACGCGTTTGCTAAATAGAAGCGCACCGGTCGACCTCATCACCGTTTCAGAAGAGCTTGAAAAGCACGATGAACTTGAAAACGCTGGTGGTTTCGCTTATCTCGGTGAACTCGCTAAAAATACGCCAAGTTCTGCGAACGTGGTGTCATATGCACAGATTATAAGTGAACGTGCAATTACACGGGAGCTTATTGGTGTAGCTCATGAAATCGCAGAAGTTGGGTATAATCCCGAAGGCCGTGACAGTGCAGACATTCTCGACTTAGCTGAAAGCAAAGTATTTGAAATTGCAGAGCGTCGCACCGGTGAAAATGAAGGCCCCCGGGATGTAGAAGCGGTGCTGGGTAAAACCATCGACCGTCTTGAAGTCTTGGTTAAAACCAATAAAGAAGTGACCGGTGTTACTACAGGTTTCACCGACTTGGATAAAAAGACCAGTGGTCTACAGCCTTCAGATTTAATTATCGTGGCGGCTCGTCCCTCAATGGGTAAAACCACCTTTGCGATGAACTTGGTTGAAAATGCCATGATGTCCGAGGAAAAGCCGGTCTTAGTGTTTAGTTTAGAGATGCCTTCTGAACAAATCATGATGCGTATGCTGGCATCGCTTAGTCGAGTGGATCAAACCAAAATTCGTACCGCTCAGTTGGATGACGAAGATTGGGCACGCATTTCCAACACCATGGCGATGCTCAAAGACAAAGACAGATTATTTGTTGATGATTCATCTGGCCTTACCCCCATGGATGTGAGAAGCCGAGCGCGTAAACTCGCTCGCGAACGTGGTGGTATAAGCTTGATCATGATTGATTACCTTCAACTTATGCGTGTGCCCTCACTCAGTGACAACAGAACCTTGGAAATTGCTGAAATTTCCCGCTCACTCAAAGCATTGGCAAAAGAATTAGAAGTGCCAGTAGTTGCCCTATCGCAGCTTAACCGAAGTCTAGAGCAACGAGCAGATAAACGCCCAGTAAACTCAGACTTGCGTGAGTCGGGCTCTATCGAGCAGGATGCCGACCTTATTATGTTTATCTATCGTGATGAGGTTTATCATGAGAACAGTGAAGAGAAGGGCGTAGCAGAGATTATTATAGGTAAACAGCGTAATGGTCCTATCGGAACCAGTCGCCTTACCTTCCAAGGTCAGTTCTCTCGTTTTGACAATTATGCCGGTCCAGCAATGCCTGACGAATATTAAGCGCATATAAGCGTTTGCTATCCATTCGCGGTGATAAAGCTAAGTGTTGAAGTGAGCAGAAATAACGAGCAATAAAAAAGGCGCCAATCAGGCGCCTTTTTCGTGTCTGAAAGAAGCTTACTTCTCTTCAGGAACCTTAACAGTATCTTTAACAGTCACAGAGATGCGACGGTTAACACGATGTGCTTCGGCATTTTTAGCTGTATCTAGTAAACGAGTCTCACCGTAACCAACAGTTTCTAAACGGCTAGCGTCGATATCGTACATGTCTACCATTACTTCTTTGAAAGATGCAGCACGGTCTTCTGAAAGATCCATGTTGTATGCTTCAGAACCTGGTGCAGAAGTGTGACCTTCAATTACCGCAGTAGTGTTAGTGTACTGCTTCATGAATTCAGCAAATTCAGAGATTTCTGGGTCACGAGGCGCTTTAACAACAGAGCTCTCGTTGTCGAAAAGAACGCGTAGTGTAATTTCTACTGTTTCTTCGTCAAACACTGTACAACCTTTAGCGTCAACTTTAACGCCTGCAGCTGTGTCTGGGCACATGTCTTTCGCATCTACAACACCGTCGTTGTCGGCATCTTTAAGTGCACAACCTTTAGCATCAACAACAGTACCTGCTGGAGTATTAGGGCACTGGTCTACACTGTTAAGCACGCCATCGTTGTCGTTATCAATGCTACAACCAGTTGCATCAACACGAACACCAGCTGGAGTCATAGGACACTGGTCTTTGCTATCGATTACGCCATCATTGTCACCGTCTTTAGGTGCAGAAGGAGTAGATTTACCGAAAGGAATCGCTAAACCAAGTTTTACGCTGTAATCGTTATAGTCTTCACCAAAGTCATGGTAAGTAGCAATCTCTGTAACAATCTTAACAGATTCAGCGATATCCCAGTGTTTACCAATACCGATGTTACCTAGCGTGGTTGATTCGCCTACTGATTGACGTTTAACACCACCGAATAAGTACCATGCATCGTTAGGCATGAAGTAAAGTGCATCAACACCTACCATTTCGCCATCATCGCTAGAACCACCAACGTAGTCTAGTTCTAAAGCAGTGAATTCAACACGTGCTGCCCAGCTTTGAGTGAAGCGGAATCCGTACTCGAATGATACGCCTTGGCCGTCATCTAGTACTTCAGTAGTAGGACGTTCAACGTCAGTATTGTAATAAAGACCAGAAATACCAAACCAGTTTTTATATTCTGGCTCAGAAGAATCTTGTGCAAAGGCAGTTGATGAAAGTACGGCAAGCGAAAGTGCCGCTAATTTAAAGTGTTTTTTCATAGTCACATCCTGTTAAACGTTGAGTGATTATCGATTTATGATAATTCTAGCTTGTGCTTAGTTGTTCTAAGCAATTAATATGCCATTTTGTTATATGGGCGATGTCGCTAGCCCTTGTAATGTGGCAATAATCGTTCGTTGGCCGCCAATATCTCGGTGCTCGCCTAGCATGATGCCCTGCCAAGTACCAAGTTGTAGCCTCCCTTTCTCCACCGGTATTGAAACCTGACACCCCAGCAGACTTGATTTCAAGTGAGCCGGCATATCATCACTACCTTCGTAAGTATGCCGGAAAAAGGGCAAGTTTTCTTTTACACTATAGTTAAAGAAGGCCTCCATATCCGACCTGACAGTCGGATCTGCATTTTCATTTATTGTAAGGCTAGCACTGGTGTGCTTAAGCCATAAATGAAGAAGACCTACCTCAATGTGTTGCAGCATGGGTAAAGCGCTAATTATATACTCTGTTACTAGATGAAAGCCACGAGGAAATTCAGGTAGTGTAATTTTTTCAGAGTACCAGGAATTATTTGTCAAAGCAGATCTCTAAATGCGCCAATCCTTCATCGCACATAAACGGAAGGATGATTTTCGCGCCGCTGACCTGATGGCTAATGGTATGCTGCTTACCAGACACAACAATAGGTGTCGCCATTCCAAATTCAAATCCGCGATCTGCAAGGTCGCGTTTTGCCGCTCCGCATATCATGTTAGTGACTTCGCCAACCATATCTCCAACTTCTGCATCAAGTTTTTCAGGGCGTTCGCCAACCATGCGTTCCATAATGGTAAGGGCAAGAGATTCTTCAAAGGTAATGGACATAGAGCCACGCACACTTGGGCCTACCATGCCAATCAACCCAGACACATCGCCTTTAGCTACATCGCCTTGCTTGCGTTTGGGTTTACCAGGCGTAAGTTTGGTTTGCGCCATGGTTTCTAATACATTGAGTAAACCAGAAATAAACGGATTAACGAACTCAGCATTCATGAGTGTGCTCCTTTGCAACGGTATTTTCCGTTTGTTGACAATCAGCACAAAGACCATGCGCCTCTATTGTTTGTTTAGATACTTTGAAGCCATTGGCCTCTGCCTGACTATCTAATGTTTCTTTCAAACCTTCAGACTGTATCTCTGCAACGTCACCACAACTGTCGCAAATAAGAAACTGTACAGGGTGGTTGCAACCAAAATGATAACAGGCTACGAATGCATTGGTCGACTCAAGGCGATGAATAAAACCGAAATCGAGTAAAAAATCGAGGGCTCGGTAAACGGTGGCAGGTTTTGCACCGGATTCAGTCTCTTTTAGCGCATCTAGCAATTCATAGGCCCCCATTGGGCCGTGCTTAGCGACTAATATTTCGTACACTTTCTCTCGAAGAGGGGTAAATCTAGCGCCTCTTTGCTCGCAGTATGCGCGAGCTTTGTGGATAAGCGTGGCTTTATTCATTTATTGCTACCGTGGCTATTTTACTAATTATATTGGTAATGACGTCATTAATGACAGATGTTTACCCGCTTTATTTACTCTACGTTGGCGTACATGTGTGCAATTAATTGGTCCTCTAAAGCAAAGCGCTCTTCAAGAGTTTCACCAATATTCGCAAGCTCACTGTCAAAAACGGCCGCTTGTTCAATAGTAAATGCCTCTGCGAATTTATCATTAAATTGTAAGGCTGAGTCAGTGGTTTGCGTAAGTTTTGGGTAAAGACGCTGCTTTAACGCTTTACCTTCTGCTTCATCGTCAACCAACATATCAAAGACCTCGAAGTGCCCAGCGGAAAGGTAATCCATTAGGTTTTCACAAAAATTAGCGATGTCATTTGCTTCAGGTAATGACTCGCCTTGCTGGTCTAAACCGGCTAAATGGCAATAGGACACAAGCAGCGACTGTCTGGCTAACAGCCAATTATCGACAGTGTCACTTTTGCCACCCCATTTAACTTTTACCTTCTCTAACTGCTGTAACATTTCATGATCCTTTCAATCAGCGCTTTCTATTAATCCAGCACCTGCTATTTTCCAGCATTCCATCCTAGTATAACACTCAGCCTATACGACACAAATTGAACCCACTGAGTTGTCGTAATTAAATATATGTTATCTTATCTTGTATATCTTTAATGGGTGGATAACAGTTTTATGATGATAAAGCGCAGCGATTGTGAAATCGAGACTGAGATTGGACAGTGGATCATTTTTACCAAAGGTCGGATTGTCATTCGTAAAGGCGAAATAAATGTTCCTTTAGCGCATATTAATGAATTTACCTTTCTCGAAAATTATCGCGAAGAGGTTCATCAACTTCCCCCACTACATGAATCTGCCCAGAAAAGCCCCCCCGTCTTTGTCGTCGATCTCGGTGCTGAAACAATAGAAGACGAACAATGGGACTCGGTGTCATTACGCCATTTATTGTTCGAACAACAAGATATCGGTTTTTCAGTCGTAGGTAGGGCTTGGCAATATGTCCATTTTTTAAGAACGCATCAGTTTTGTGGCCAATGTGGTTCGCATACCGAAAGAGTAAATTGGGAAATGGCCGTGCATTGCCATCGCTGCCATCACAGAAGTTATCCCCGTGTATCGCCTTGCATTATTGTTTCAATACACAACAATGAAAAGTTGCTATTGGCAAAAGGGGTTAGGCACAAAGAAGCAAATATGTATTCTACTCTTGCTGGATTTGTCGAAAGCGGCGAAAGCTTAGAAGAAGCCGTCCATCGGGAAGTATTTGAAGAGGTGGGGGTAAAAGTAAAGAACTTACGTTACATCGATAGCCAGCCCTGGCCATTCCCGCATTCTATAATGGTTGGCTTTATTGCTGAATATGAAAGTGGTGAAATTCGGTGTCAGGAGAATGAAATTGATGATGCTCAGTGGTTTAGTGTGGATGCACTGCCAACCATTCCACCGCCATTTTCGATTGCAGGGCAACTCATCGCCAAAACCCTGTCGCAATTAGCAGACAAATAAAAAACCCTGCCGAAGCAGGGTTTCAATGAGTTTAGCACGGTCCCTTTGCGGGCTTCTTTGTCGTAGCTGTATATATTAGTAGCAAACACTTACTAGTAGCGCAAGCCCCTTTTTCAAGTATTGTTCGTCGTATTATTAGGTGTAAGTATCGCAAGTTGCCAAATTAAGACAGCTTTTTAGCACAAAATGAAACGAATGCTGGTATAATTTCGCCGTTTTATTTTTCTAATTTCAGGTGAATATATGTCGCAAAAAGCTACCAGTGCTGCTAAACCCGCTTTAAAGAATGATCGTTACCTACGGGCGTTATCAAAGCAACCTGTCGATGTCACACCTGTATGGATGATGCGACAAGCTGGCCGCTATTTACCTGAATACAAAGCAACCCGTGCCGTTGCTGGCGACTTTATGTCTTTGTGCAAAAATGCCGAGCTTGCCTGTGAGGTTACTTTACAGCCGCTTCGTCGTTTTCCCTTAGATGCTGCTATTTTATTTTCAGACATTCTAACGATTCCTGATGCAATGGGCTTAGAGCTTTATTTTGAAACCGGCGAAGGCCCGCGTTTTAAAAAGCCGATTACGTGCAAAGCCGACGTAGATAAAATTGGTTTGCCAGACCCAGAAGGCGAGCTGCAGTATGTAATGAATGCAGTGCGCACCATCCGTCGTGAACTAAATGGCGACGTGCCGTTAATTGGTTTTTCTGGGAGCCCATGGACGCTCGCTACTTATATGGTAGAAGGTGGCTCGAGTAAGGCCTTTACTAAAATCAAAAAAATGGCGTTTGCTGAACCCGCTATATTGCATGCTCTATTAGAGAAGCTGGCCGATTCCGTAACGGAATACCTTAATGCCCAAATAGCTGCAGGTGCGCAATCAGTCATGATTTTCGATACTTGGGGCGGTGTGTTGTCACCACGTGATTATAAAGACTTTTCATTGCAATATATGGCGCGTATTGTTGATGGACTTACCCGTGAAGCCGATGGCAGAAAAGTACCGGTTACTTTGTTTACTAAAAACGGCGGCATGTGGTTAGAGTCAATTGCGGCTACTGGTTGCGATGCAGTAGGCCTTGATTGGACTATTGATATCGCAGAAGCCCGCGCGCGCATTGGCGACAAGGTAGCGTTACAAGGCAATATGGACCCTTCCATGCTTTATGCCTCGCCTGAAAGAATTCGTGAAGAAGTTGGCACTATCTTATCGGGCTATGGCGAAGGATCTGGCCATGTATTCAATCTAGGTCATGGTATTCACTTAGATGTACCACCAGAAAATGCAGGTGTGTTTGTGAATTCAGTTCACGAACTCAGTGCGCCTTATCATAAGTAGTCATATTCGTAGCTAAATAATTAGCTACGACTCGCCAGCAAGCTGGTAAGGAAATCATGAAACCCTGGGTTGTTATTGTACTCATCCTCTTTATTGCCGTGACAGGTTATCAGTTCGGCTTTTACCACGGTAAGTTGGCTAGTTCCAACGTGGAAAAAGAGCGTTTGAATACTGTGCTGGAGCGTTCGCGCACCACTGCAAGTAGCAACCTCAGGGTGATTAAAGCTACCCCTCAAATGTCTGGTGAAGCACACGTACAGACCTCTGACGGTGCTCACACACTTACTACGAATGAAGCACTTTCAGACCTTCAGGTTCAAAACGAAATAACGGAATTTTTAGCGTTTCACCCGAGTGGGCAAAAACTTACCCTGAATACGTTTGAATGCACGCAAACAGAATGTGAGTTTACTGGGGAATACTCTGGCAGTCATGCGGGGTTCAAACGAATGCTTAACGACTTAAAAGCGCAGTCGTGGTGGCATTTTGGTGAAATGCTTGAAGTGAGCAATATCGAAGAGGGAAACCCCCAAATTGGTGTTAAGTTTTCTTCTAGGCCCGTGCTTATCAGCGATGCAACGACCTAGTCAGATCTAATAAACTAGGCTTTATTTAACGAGTACTTTGGTTTTGTTAAGCGTCTCGTGGTAACCCTTTCTCTACTGCTCGGGTTAATCTTTTTTGTTGTCTGTTTGCTTTCTCTTCTAATGCTAAGCCCGCTTTTTTATTTTCTTGTTGTGCTAATGCCCACGAAATGTGTCGGTCCACTTTATCGCTCACTTTTCCAAGGTTTGTCTGAAGGGCATTAACAGTTTGTTCGCTGTAGTTGGCATTTCCCAATGCGACGGCAATATTACGTTGCCATTTTTCAAATCCAATCCGGCGAATAGGCGACCCTTCTGTGTTGTTCAAAAAGGTAGCTTCGTCCCATGAAAAGAGCGTTGTTAGGCTCTGTCCATGCAAAACCTTTCTGGGGTGAAAGTCTTCTTCTTCAGTAATATCAGCATAACGATTCCATGGGCAAATAAGCTGGCAATCGTCGCAACCATAAATTCGATTACCCATTAAAGGGCGAAGATCCTCGGGAATATCTTTATCTGATTCAATAGTAAGATAAGAAATACAGCGTCTAGCATCTACTTTGTAGGGGGCAACGATGGCGTTGGTTGGGCATATAGTCAAACATGCCGTACACGTACCGCAGCCCTCTTCTAGGGGTGAATCAATCGGTAAGGGTAAGTTAATAAAAAGCTCACCTAAAAAGAACCAAGACCCAGCCTCTTTATTAATGGTCAAACTGTGTTTACCAGTCCAACCTATTCCTGCTTTTTCTGCAATAGCGTGCTCTAAAACAGGCGCTGAATCGACAAAAGGGCGGTATTCAGTGTTGCTCAGCGCGCCGGTGATTTTTTCACCCAGTTGCTTCAATCGCTTTCGCAGCACCTTATGATAATCGCGACCAAGTGCATAACGACTGATATAACCTGTGTCTGGTTGACTTAGATGTTTTGCGAAAGAGGCATCAGGCGGAAGGTAGTTCATACGCACACTAATTACGCGCAGTGTGCCTGGCACAAGTTCATCGGGGCGGGCGCGCTTCATGCCATGGTTAGCCATAAAAGCCATGTCGCCGTGATAGTCGTTCTCTAACCATTGCGTTAAATGGGCTTCATGCTGATGTAAATCAATATCACTAATACCAACTTGTTGAAAGCCTAGCGCGCGGCCCCAAGCCTTGATATCTTGGGTTAATTGAATTAGGTCGATAGAATTAATAGTGGACATGTACTTATGCTAGATACTCAACTCACCTCAAGTTTATCATACAAACTGTTTCGGGCCGATCAGGTCAGAGAAAATGAAGCCGAAGCGGCTGCTCAGTCTGGCTGTGACATGTTCACGTTAATGCAACGCGCCGGTGGTGCTGTATTTGAGCAGTGCCAGAGTTTGTTCGCTAACTCTGATGTGTATTTAATTCTACTAGGCCAAGGTAACAATGCTGGCGACGGTTACATTACCGCATTAAATGCAAAAAAAGCAGGTAAAAAAGTGCATGTTTGCGCGATTGAGCCAGACCGTTTGTTAGACGGCGACGCGGGCACTGCACAAAAGCAGTGGGTAGATGCTGGTGGTAGTATAAAACCTTTCGATGTTGCCTTGATTGAAAAAGCCGACGTAGTAATCGATGCGCTATTAGGTACAGGAATTAACAGCTACATTCGCAATGAGTTCGCCGACGTTATCGATGCCATCAATGATTCATCAACCCCCGTGGTCAGTATTGATGTACCTTCAGGGTTAGATGCGAACACAGGCCAGAGTTTAGGACGCTGCGTACAAGCGGATGTTACCGTTACTTTTGTGGGTATCAAACCGGGTTTGGTTACCGGTGCAGGTAAACAGTCTTGCGGTAAATTAGTGTATGCAGATTTGGGGGTAGGAAAGGCCTTTCAAACACTAGCAAAAGCCAGCGCGACTTTATTGAATATTGATCATTTCAAGGGTATGGGCCCCCGCGATGTGCACAGCCATAAAGGCACCTATGGAAGGTTGTTATGTGTGGGAGGGAATCGGGGAACGGCCGGTGCTATTAGGCTAGCCGGCGAAGCGGCTCTACGAAGTGGTGCCGGAATGGTACGAGTTTATACCCACGAGGCGTCTACTATTCAAGTGAGTGCAGGCCGCCCTGAATTGATGGTGACATCAAGCCATTTAGATGATGCTTTAGCCTGGTCGTCATGCGTAGTCATTGGCCCTGGACTTGGTCAGGATGAGTGGTCAGAAAGCGTATTTACCGCTGTACTAAAACACTGCCAAAGTGAAAACAAACCTATAGTCATTGATGCTGATGCACTAAATCTTTTATGCAAGCAGTCAACTGCATATACACTGGAACACTGCGTACTCACTCCTCATGCGGGAGAGGCTGGCCGATTGCTGGGCGTGTCGGTTGATGATGTAGAAAGCGACCGATTCAATTACGCTAGGCAATGTTCGCAGCGCTACCATGCAGTATGTGTTTTAAAAGGGGCCGGTACGCTTATCGACAACGAAAAGAAAACGTGGGTTTGTCGCCATGGTAACCCTGGTATGGCAACCGCGGGCAGTGGTGATGTACTAAGCGGCATATTAGGAGCGCTAATGGCGCAAGGCCTTAGTGTTGATATTGCTGCTAAGTACGGTGTGGTGCTGCATGCTAAAGCGGGCGATGATATTGCCCAGCTTTATGGACAACGTGGTATGATAGCCAGCGATCTATTTGATGCCGTACGTGCGTTAATTAATCAGTAAATCTATTGGTATGGGCTGTGTAGGCTTAATGCCAATTTCAGCCTTTTAGTTTGAACATGTGGAACGTTAAAAAGATGTCTTACCCACACTCTTCATTTTTTGCTGCAACGCCTGAAGATACGTCATCAATGGCAAAGGATTTGGCGAATGCCGTAGCGGCTCAGCAGCCAATAGATGCCGTGATATTTTTAAACGGCGATTTGGGCGCAGGAAAGACCACCTTCAGCCGGTATTTCATTCAAGCATTAGGGCACGACGGAAATGTCAAAAGCCCTACCTATACCTTGGTGGAACCTTACGAATTAGAGAATGTCTCAATTTATCATTTTGACTTGTATCGTTTAGCCGACCCAGAAGAGCTTGAGTTCATGGGTATTCGAGATTATTTCGGCACAGGAAACATTGCCCTTATAGAATGGTCAGAAAATGGCGCTGAATACTTGGCATCACCAGACATAGTGATTAGTATAAATATTGTGCCAACTGGTCGTCAGTTCAGTGTAGAAGCGACAAGCGTGAAAGGCGCAAAGATACTGCAAGGTTGTAAAACGCTATAAATAATGAGCTTTGATAAACAATAACGACTATAAGCTTGTAGCAACAAGCAAAATAAAGGCGAAGCATGGTACGTAAAATTCTATCGGTTATGTGCATTTGGGTTGTAGTACAAACTGTCCATGCTGCACAAAATCAAATTGATGGGTTAAGAATTTGGCCCTCACCAGACAACACGCGAATTGTACTCGATATGTCGTCTGCGCCTGAATTCACTTACTTCCCCCTTAAAAATCCACATCGCCTCGTTATCGATTTATCAAATACGAGTGATAGCAAGACCTTATCCCTACAGTCTGATTCTGGCGATTTAGTGCGCAAGGTGCGCTACTCTACACCGAAAAATAAACAATCTGCGCGGGTGGTTATAGAATTAAATCGTGCAGCATCGCCGTCTTTATTTGCAATGACACCCACCAAACCTTACGGTCACAGGCTAGTTATTGATTTGAAAGACAGTGGTGCGCCAGCTGCGAGCCCAAGCAGTTCAGGTACTTCCGCATCTAGCAAGTCACCGTCAAGTGCTTCGACGTCTTCTGTCGTAATGGATGGTTCGAGTAGCCATAGAAACCGAGACATTATTGTTGCCATTGATGCGGGCCACGGTGGTGAAGATCCAGGTTCCATAGGGCCCGCCGGTACATATGAAAAGCACATTACATTAAGCATAGCCAAAAAACTTGAAGCCATGATTAATGGTGAGCGTGGTATGCGGGCCATAATGACTCGCAGCGGTGATTACTATGTATCGCCAAACAAGCGCCCAGAACTCGCTCGCAAGCAAAAAGCCGATTTATTAATATCTATTCACGCCGACGCATTTAGCCAACCACAACCTAAAGGGGGCTCTGTGTGGGTGCTGTCGATGCGCCGTGCCGATACAGAACTAGGTCGCTGGCTAGAAAAATCAGAACGTCACTCTGAATTACTTGGTGGTGCTGCGGAAGTGATCAGTGATAAATCGAACGAGCGTTATCTGGCGGAAACCATTCTTGGTTTATCGATGGATCACAGTATGGCCACCAGTCATGACTTAGGCAATAAAGTGATTGAGGAAATGAAGCAGGTAACTTCTTTGCATAAGCGTGCACCTCAAGCAGCCAGTTTTGCTGTACTCACAGCGCCAGATATTCCATCCATCTTGGTTGAAGTCGGGTTCATTTCAAACCCGCAAGAAGAGAAAAACCTTAACTGGGGTAAACACAGAGAAAAGCTGGCGAAAGCCATGTTTACCGCAGCAAAACGCTATTTTAAGCAAGTTCCCCCAGATGGTACATTATGGGCACTTGAACGTGCTGATAGTCGAACCCATACTGTAAGAAGTGGAGAGTCACTTTCGCTCCTTGCTCAGCGCTACAATGTGAACGTTAGCCGCTTAAAAGCTGCCAATAATTTAAATAGTGATGTGGTGAGAATAGGGCAAGTACTTACTATTCCAAGATCCTAACATCGCGTTAATCAAATTCTACCTACGAGTTTCTTTTGTCTATACAATTATTATCGCCACAATTGGCCAACCAGATTGCCGCAGGGGAAGTGGTTGAACGCCCTGCGTCTGTGGTTAAAGAGTTACTAGAAAATAGCCTAGATGCAGGCGCAGATAAAATAGAAATAGATATTGAGAAAGGTGGCCATAAGCGCATTCGTTTAAAAGACAACGGCGGTGGCATTGCTAAAGACGAATTACAGCTTGCGTTAAGCCGTCACGCCACTAGTAAAATATCAACATTAGATGATTTAGAGCGAATCTTATCTTTAGGCTTTCGTGGGGAAGCGCTCGCGAGTATCAGTTCGGTTAGCCGTTTAACGCTAACCTCTAAAACCGAATCACAAAACGAAGCGTGGCAGGCCTACTGCGAAGGTCGGGAAATGGCCGTTAATATTCAGCCAGCTGCTCATCCCAAAGGAACCACCATTGATGTAGCTGACCTTTTTTACAATACGCCGGCAAGGCGCAAGTTTCTGCGCGCCGAAAAAACAGAGTTTCAACACATTGAAGATGTGGTGAAGCGCATAGCCCTTAGTTACCCCCATGCTAGTTTTATTCTTAAACATAACGGCAAGACGACTAAGCGCTATATTGCCGATAAACATGGCTCACTTGCCCCTCGTATTGCCGCTGTAGTAGGGCAAAAATTCATTGATAACGCTGTACATATCAATGTGGAATACGAAGGGATTACCATGAATGCGTGGCTAGGCAGCGAAGTAATGCTGCGCAGCAGTAACGATTGCCAGTTTAGCTTTGTAAATGGGCGCGGTATGCGCGATAAGTTAATTATGCACGCTATTAGGCAAGCTTACGAAAGTGTATGGGGCGTACTAGAGCAGCCTTCTTTTGTTGTTTATCTGACACTCGATCCCAAAGACGTGGACGTGAACGTACATCCGGCAAAGCACGAAGTTCGCTTTCAGCAAGGGCGCTTGGTACATGATTTTATTTGTAAGACAGTATGTGATGCATTGCACTCAATTACCAATGAGAGTGAAACTCAACACCACGGTGATGCTGAGCGCTTTGATGAACCAGTGAAATTTAATCCACCGCAGCAAAGTCATGACTATATACGTCCTTTAAGTCATTCTCCGGCCTCGTCATCGCAATCGGGTTTAGGTGCCTCAGGTGGCGCTTCTTTATCGGGTTTATCGGGGCATAGACAATCGAAAGCGCCAACCGCCGCTTATCAATCTAATTTTAATCGTTTGATGACGCCAAATAGCGACACGCTATCGTCAACAGAGCATGAGCAAAGTCAGCATATTGCACTAAACTCATATTGTAGAATTTACGTACGCAATGAAAATGTTTACCTGCTGGATGTAAAATTTTTCGCGGACGTGTATTTACAAGATGTATTTGAAACGGCTGAACATTCACAACCTTTGCTAATGCCAGTGGCGCTTGAAGTTGCCCACGTAGAGCCTGAAAAAATTGAGGTGCTTAACGCGCTTAACTTTGAAATTAATCAAGTGGCTGGCAAGTACAGATTGCAGCAGGTACCCGCAGGAACAAGGCACTTCCCTTGGATACGTTGGTTTGAAAGGCTGTTAGAGAGTGACGTTGCAGATGATGATAAGCGCTATGAATTAGTTTTATCTGACGACCAAGATTTGGACGAAATATTATGCGCACAATTGTGGCACTGGTTGGATGAGAAAAACGACGTGAAACAATGGGAATGTATAGAGCGATTTGGTAAAGTGCGCTCGTTAGAAGGCCTGATTTCAACATGGGGTAATAACCATGGTTGATGGCATAAAATCTGCATCGTCTCAGCATAAGTCTCAATTACCTGTTATTTCCATAATGGGGCCGACGGCGTCAGGTAAGACGGGTTTGTCACTGTCGCTGGCTGAAAAAATGGACTGTGAAATTATCAGCGTCGATTCAGCTTTGGTCTACACTAATATGGATATAGGTACGGCGAAACCTACGGCTGCTGAGAAATCGTTAGTTCCTCATCATCTTATTGATATTATTGACCCAGCAGAAAGTTACTCTGTTTCACAGTTTTGTAACGATGCGGTTAGGCTTATAGAAGAGATTCATAGTCGAAATAGGGTACCAATATTGGCTGGGGGTACAATGATGTACTTTAATGCCTTGATAAATGGAATTTCGCCACTACCTAAGTCAGATGAAAAGATACGCAGCGAAATAGCCAGTGAAGCAGAAGCTTCCGGTTGGCAAAAATTGCACGACGAACTTTGCCGAG
Source organism: Alteromonas naphthalenivorans (assembly GCF_000213655.1). Taxonomy (NCBI): domain Bacteria; kingdom Pseudomonadati; phylum Pseudomonadota; class Gammaproteobacteria; order Alteromonadales; family Alteromonadaceae; genus Alteromonas; species Alteromonas naphthalenivorans. Next base: position 4,471,417 of record NC_015554.1, on the reverse strand, counting down.
TGGATCCCATTAGTGGTGACAGAATTCACCCTAACGACCCTCAAAGATTAACCAGAGCTTTAGAAGTATTTCGTGGAACGGGCAAAACGCTAACAGACTGGCAAAACGAGAAAGGCAGTCCTTGCCCCTACGATATTAGCCAATTTGCTATTGCTCCAGAAGATAGAAGCGTCTTGCATGAGCGAATTGCTCAGCGATTTGACATGATGCTAGAAGATGGATTTGAACAAGAAGTTAGACGACTGTTTGAGCGGGGCGATCTTCACGAAGATTTACCGTCAATTCGTTCGGTTGGCTATAGGCAAATGTGGCAATACTTAGAGGGCCAATTGTCCTACGAGCAAATGCGCGAAAGGGGCATTATCGCTACTAGGCAACTTGCTAAGCGGCAGCTTACGTGGCTTAGGGGGTGGGAAAATCTCACTTGGCTAGACACATTTTGTAAAGATAATTTGACTAAAATTACAGCGAAAGTCACACTTGAATAAGTTGAGTGTGGTATACATTAGACGTGCAGTGGCCATGAGTAAGGGCCACTAATAATAAAAACTAAGGATATCAAATGGCTAAAGGGCAGTCTTTACAAGACCCATTCTTAAATGCATTACGCAAGGAGCGTATTCCAGTATCTATTTATCTGGTAAACGGCATTAAATTACAGGGACAAGTTGAATCATTTGATCAGTTCGTGATTCTACTTAAAAATACAGTAAGCCAAATGGTGTATAAGCACGCTATTTCCACCGTTGTTCCCGCTCGCGCTATTACTATGCCGAGTGCTACAGGAGAATCTGAAAATACTAAAGCTGAATAAATTAAAAGGTAACGCGCTTGTTTGACCGTTATGAAGCCGGTGAACAGGCTGTACTAGTTCATGTTAATTTTACTGATGAAAACAGCAAAGAAGATTTAGCCGAGCTCGAATTGCTTGTGTCTTCTGCGGGTGTAAACGCGGTAGAAGTTATCACAACTTCACGAAGTGCACCCCAAGCTAAATTCTTTGTGGGTTCGGGTAAAGCGGAAGAAATCGCAGCAGCAGTTAAAGCGCACGACGCTAATGTCGTCATCTTTAACCATAGTTTGTCGCCCTCTCAAGAGCGAAACTTAGAAGCGGTTTGTCAATGTAGAGTGCTAGATAGAACCGGGCTTATTCTCGATATATTTGCGCAAAGAGCAAGAACACATGAAGGTAAGCTTCAGGTTGAACTCGCTCAATTGCGTCACATCTCTACCCGCCTTATTCGAGGTTGGACTCACTTAGAGCGCCAAAAAGGTGGAATAGGTTTACGTGGGCCGGGTGAAACTCAGCTTGAAACTGACCGCCGATTACTTCGTGGGCGCATAAAAGCTATTCTTCGTCGTTTAGAAAAAGTACAAAAGCAGCGCGAACAAGGACGTAGGTCTAGAAAGCGTGCTGAAATTCCCACAGTATCCTTAGTGGGCTATACCAATGCTGGTAAGTCTACCCTTTTCAATACTATTACCGATGCGCACGTATATGCGGCAGACCAATTGTTTGCTACGTTAGACCCTACGCTTAGAAAAATAGATTTGAAAGATGTAGGTCCTGCTATTTTAGCCGATACGGTAGGCTTTATTAGGCATCTCCCACACGACCTTGTGGCGGCATTTAAAGCCACGCTTCAGGAAACTCAAGAAGCAGATCTTTTGCTCCATGTGGTGGATATTGCAGACGCGAAATATCGTGAAACCATCGATGAAGTTAACGATGTGTTGGAAGAAATCGACGCTAATGAGATTCAACAATTACTAATATGTAATAAGATTGATAAACTAGATGACATAAAACCTCGTATTGAAAGAAACGAGGATGGTGTTCCTACCCGTGTATGGCTATCAGCACAAACCGGCGAAGGCACCGAATTGCTTGGGCAAGCGTTAACAGAGTGCTTGAGTAAAAGTATGGTTAACTACACGCTTAAAATACCCCCAGCACAAAGTAGTCTGCGTGGTGTACTATTTGAATTAAATTGTATATCTAGTGAAGAATACGACAATCAAGGTGATTGGGTGGTAGATGTTCGAATGCCAATGGCAGATTGGAACAGACTTGAAAAGCGTTTAGAAAACGGAATATCAGAGTATGTTGTGCGACATTAACCGCTGCTAATTTTTAGCACGGCAATGCATGCGAATTTCAAAAATAAAACTGTAATCTATGGAGTATCAGCATGGCTTGGAATGAGCCGGGTGGCAATAATAACGACCCGTGGAAAAATCGCGGCGGACGTGATCAAGGTCCACCCGATTTAGATGATGTATTCAAGAACTTATTCGGTAAGTTCGGAAAATCTGGCGGCGGTAGCGGAGGCTCAGGTAAGAGCTTGGGCGGTATCGGTGCTGGTATTTTAATTGGCTTGGTAGTGATCATTTGGGCTGTAAGCGGTTTTTACACCATTCGTGAAGCTGAGCGAGGCGTAGTATTACGTTTCGGTGAGTACGCTAAGCAAGTTGAACCTGGATTACGTTGGGCACCAACGTTTATCGACAGAGTTATTCCTGTTGATGTGCAATCTATTCGCGACCAATCATCGTCAGGCTCTATGCTAACGGAAGACGAGAACGTGGTTAGCGTACAGATGGAAATGCAATTTCGCGTTGTAGATCCGTACCGCTGGACGTTTGCTGTTGAAAGCCCAGAAACGAGCTTAAGCCAGTCTTTAGACAGTGCAATTCGCTACGTGGTAGGTCATTCTACAATGGATGATGTGCTTACCGACGGTCGTGAAGTGGCTCGCCAACGTGTTTGGGAAGAGCTTCAAGCTATTATTGAACCGTACAACATGGGGGTGTCGATTATCGACATGAACTTCCGTGATGCACGCCCACCTGAGCAAGTGAAAGACGCATTTGATGATGCAATTTCAGCACAGGAAGATGAACAGCGTTTCATTCGAGAAGCCGAAGCCTACGCACGTGAGATTGAACCTCGTGCTCGTGGTCAAGTTAATCGTATGAACGAAGAAGCGCAGGCATATAAAGAGCGTGTAACGCTTGAAGCGCAGGGTGAAGTTGCTCGCTTTGAAGCGTTATTGCCTCAATACGAAAAAGCACCTGTGGTAACACGGGAGCGTATTTACATAGAGACAATGGAAGAAGTATTGGGTAGTACCAGTAAAATCCTTGTGGATAGTAAAGGTGGCAACAACATGATGTATCTTCCTTTAGATAAGATCATGGAACGCCAGCAAGGCAGTTCAACGCCTCGTTCACGCAGCACCTTAGAAGGCTTACAAATGCCAGTGGCTGACGAAGGCCAAAACAGCCGTAATTCATCATCCACCTCTGGTGTGCGTGGTGACAGCTACAGAGAGGGGAGATAATCATTATGAAGAATTTAGCTATTGCAGTATTAGTACTTCTAGTGGTTCTTGCTTCGGGCTCTTTGTTCGTAGTAACGGAAGGTGAACGTGCCATTGTTATTCAATTTGGTAAGGTTCAACGAGATGATGCCACAGGCGATACAAAAGTATTCGAACCTGGTCTTCATTTCAAATTGCCATTCATTGACTCTGTGCGTCACCTAGACGCACGTGTACAAACATTGGATGACACGCCTGACCGTTTCGTTACCAGCGAAAAGAAAGACTTAATAGTTGATTCATACGTGAAGTGGCGCATTGATGACTTTGCCCGTTATTACCTTTCAACAGGTGGTAATAAGTTGCAAGCTGAAGCGCTATTGAAGCAAAAAGTGAATAACGGATTACGTTCTGAATTTGGTACTCGTACTATTGCACAGATTGTATCTGGTGAGCGTTCAGCATTAATGAACCAAGCAATGGAGCAGGCTTCAACGTCTTCTGATGAACTTGGTATTGAAATTGTTGATGTACGTGTTAAGCAAATCAACCTGCCTACGGAAGTGAGTAACTCAATCTTCCAACGTATGCGTGCTGAGCGTGCTGCAGTGGCAAGAGAACACCGTTCAGAAGGTCAAGAGCAAGCTGAAGTTATCCGCGCTGATATAGACGCAAAGGTAACGGTAATGCTTGCTGATGCTGAACGTAATGCTCGTCAGCTTAAAGGTGAAGGTGATGCCTTAGCAGCAGAAATCTATGCAGATGTTTATTCTAAAAATGCTGATTTTTACAGCTTCTTAAGAAGTATGGATGCATACAAAGCCAGCTTTAATAATAAGCAAGATGTGATGGTGATCGCGCCTGATAGCGACTTTTTCCGCTACATGAACGCATCTAAAGGTAATTAATACCTAACATCGTTTTTCTGTTAAAAAGCCAGTCTTTAGACTGGCTTTTTTGTGCCTGCTGTAAAGTGCGTAATTATCTGAAAGTTATGCGGTTTACTGAATTTTTTCGGCGTTTTACAAAGGTTTTAAATTGTTCAATTTACCCACCTACTGCCAAAATTGCTCAAAATACGTTAAAATAAGCGCGAATTTATTATTATAAAACGCAGCATTATTGAACTACATGGCAGATATCACTGCTGCTTAGTGGGTAATGACTGGGTAATAAAAACGACAGAGGGAATGTTTTGATTCCGGAAAATACAAAAGATAAATCTGCCCAAAACCAGGGCGGACAGGGTGGTTTATTCTCCCGATTCCTCGCTACTGTGGAATTTCTTGGAAATTTACTGCCACACCCCGTGACTTTATTCGCGATGTTAGCCTGCTTTATCGTGGTGTTAAGCGGTATTCTTGGCTATTTCGATTTAGCGGTAGTTGACCCTCGCCCAGAAGGTGCAAAAGGTCGAGAAGCTGATGGCATGATTGAAGTTATCTCGTTAATGAGCGCGGAAGGCTTGCAGCGTATTGTTACTGGCCTAGTAACTAACTTTACCGGCTTTGCCCCTCTTGGCACCGTATTGGTTGCATTACTTGGTGTATCAGTAGCTGAGCACTCAGGCTTGTTGTCAGCCACCATGCGCTCATTAGTAATGAATGCTTCAAAGCGTACAGTTACTTTTGCTGTCGTGTTTGCAGGTATTATTTCAAATACCGCCTCAGAGCTTGGGTATGTGGTGTTAATACCGCTTGCTGCTATGATATTTCATTCGTTAGGTCGCCACCCTCTCGCGGGTCTTGCAGCCGCCTTCGCCGGTGTATCCGCAGGTTACAGTGCTAACTTGTTACTTGGTACGGTAGACCCCTTGCTCTCAGGCATTACCGAAGCCGCTGCTCACATGATTGATCCTGATTACGTGGTAGGCCCAGAAGTTAACTGGTATTTCATGTTTATCAGTACCTTTGTGGTGGCCACTATGGGTGCTCTGGTGACCGAAAAAGTGGTAGAGCCTCGACTCGGTAAGTTCGACGAATCAGAAGCTTCTGTAGATTTAAGTAAGCAATCAATGGATGCTCCTTCTGCTATTGAGAAGAAAGGACTTCGTTGGGCGGGTATCGCCTTTGTAGTGGTATGCGGTATTTTGGCGCTCACTATTGTGCCTGAAAACGGTATTCTGCGTCACCCTGAAACCGGCGCGGTAGCGGGTTCGCCTTTCTTAAAAGGCATAGTTGCCTTTATCTTTGTTTCTTTTGCTGTGCCTGGCTTTGTTTATGGTCGTGTTACAGGCTCGATGAAAAACGATCGTGATGTGATTGATGCAATGGCAAAAAGTATGGGCGCAATGGGGTTGTATATTACCCTAGTCTTTTTTGCTGCGCAGTTTGTGGCGTTCTTTAAATGGACTAATTTAGGCACAGTGTTAGCCGTTAAAGGCGCAGCGCTTCTACAAGCGGCTGGTCTAGATGGCCCGTCAGTGTTTATTTTGTTCATCTTAATGTGTGGTGTGGTTAACTTATCGTTAGGTAGCGCCTCGGCGCAGTGGGCAGTAACTGCGCCTATTTTTGTGCCTATGCTGATGTTGATAGGCTATTCACCAGAGGTTATTCAGGCGGCGTATCGTATCGGAGATTCAGTAACCAATGTTATTGCGCCAATGATGAGCTACTTCGGTCTTATCTTAGCCATGGCAGCAAGGTATAAAAAAGATCTCGGTATGGGCACCTTAATTGCGATGATGCTGCCTTATTCCATGGTGTTTATCGTGGGTTGGACCATACTGTTTTATCTGTGGGTCTTTGTATTGGGTATGCCTGTAGGGCCAGGTGCAGCCACCTACTATCAGCCTTAACTGGTTGAAAATATTAAGACTAAAAAGGTGGCTAAGGCCACCTTTTTTAATCGCTAAATTTAATTGCATCAATCGTGCTAAATTTGTGGTCTATTCGCCCAAAATTGCCGTAAATTCAGTATACTAGTTATAGTGTTTTTTTAACGCGGAATAATTGATGAAGTTCAAAAGCAATCAGGGTTTTACTCACAGTCAATCAGACAAAATAGGCGTGTTGGTTACTAATTTAGGTACACCAGAAAGCCCAACTGCGGCGGCCCTGCGCCCCTATCTAAAAGAGTTTCTTTCAGACCCGCGAGTAGTAGAGATCCCTCGTGCGCTTTGGTGGTTCATTTTAAACATCATCATATTAAATACTCGCCCTAAGCGTTCAGCTGAAGCTTACAAAACTGTTTGGACGGAAGAAGGTTCACCGTTGCTAACAATTACCAAATCGCAAGCAAAGGCAGTAGAGGCGCGCTGCAAAGCAGAATATGGCGATGATGTCGTTGTCGATTTTGCAATGCGTTACGGTAACCCTGCTATTAGTGACACTATTGAACGCATGTTGTCGCAGGGCGTAAGAAAGTTAGTAGTCTTGCCTTTGTACCCTCAGTATAGCGCCTCTACTACGGCGTCTACTTTTGATGCTATTGCTAAAGACTTTACTAAACGCCGCTGGTTACCAGAACTACGTTTTGTGAATCATTACAACGACAGGCCTGATTATATTAAAGCTCTGGCAAATAAAGTACGTGCATACTGGGAAGAACACGGTAAAGCGGATAAGCTTATTCTTTCTTACCACGGTATTCCAAAGCGCTACTTATTAAATGGCGACCCCTATCACTGCGAATGCCATAAAACATCACGCTTGTTGGCCGAAGAACTTGGGTTAACTCATGAGCAGTACATGACCACCTTCCAGTCTCGTTTTGGTAAAGCTGAGTGGTTAAAACCCTATACTGACGAAACGATGAAGTCGTTGCCTGGCAATGGGGTGAAGTCGATACAAGTGATGTGCCCCGGTTTTTCTGCAGACTGCTTAGAAACTATCGAAGAAATTGGCGAAGAAAATCGTGAATACTTCATGGAAGCGGGTGGTGAAAAGTACGAATATATTCCAGCATTAAACAGTGACGAAGCACATATTGATATGTTGTTCGATTTGGTAAAAGAAAATCTACATGGTTGGACTGTGAATAAAGATACAGCATTACGAGCTGGCTTAGCTCGCGCGTTAGGCGCTGACAAATAGCCAGTAAATGTTATTACGTTAATAAGGTAGCTAAACATGGATAGTAAAGCCCCTAAGGCACTGTTAAAAGCACAAAAGTTAGCAAATTTACTTGATACGGCTGTTAAGTTACCGATTATTCCGATTCGGATAGGCCTCGACTCTATCGTTGGCCTTATCCCAGGCGCGGGTGATGCACTAATGCTGCTCGTTTCTTTACGTATTGTGTGGTTGGGGAAATCATTGGGAATGCCCAGTGCATTGGTTGCGCAAATGGTAAAAAATTCCGCTATCGATTTTGGCCTAGGCTTTGTCCCCTTCATTGGCGATATTGTGGATGTATTTTATAAAGCGAATCAAAAAAACGTGCGCTTAATGGAAAAGTGGTGGATAAGCGAAAATAAAGCCGACGTAGATGCCCAAACTCAGAAAAAGTTAACGGAATGGGAAAAGAAATTAGACCAGCAATAAGCGCCAAAAGGTAGGTGTTGTTGAATAGTTTCACAAAACCACATTAATCGTTATCTATACTCTTTGCGTAGCAACCTTTACTAATACGCGTTTGCCGCGTGAATACTAACGTAAAATGGAGTGTAGGATTAATGAAAGCGTCTGACCTTTTCGTAAAAGCGTTGGAGGCTGAAGGTGTAGAATACATCTTTGGCATTCCTGGCGAAGAAAACCTCGACTTGCTTGAGTCGTTAAGAACCTCCTCAATTAAACTTGTACTTACCCGCCATGAACAAGGTGCGGGTTTTATGGCTGCCACTTACGGAAGACTAACCGGTAAAGTTGGCGTGTGCCTATCTACCCTTGGCCCAGGTGCGACCAATCTAGTTACCCCTGCTGCGTATGCGCAACTTGGGGCTATGCCCATGTTAATGATCACAGGGCAAAAGCCCATTAAAACCAGCAAACAAGGCCGATTTCAGGTTATCGATATTGTCGATATGATGCGCCCCATCACTAAATTTACCACGCAAGTGGTCAGCGGCGATCGTATTCCCTCAGTCGTACGCGAAGCATTTCGGTTAGCATCGGAAGAGCGCCCAGGTGCTGTCCATATAGAGCTTCCTGAAGATATTGCTGATGAGCACACCTCAGTACCCTTATTAACACCAAGTACATCAAGACGGCCTATTGCAGAATACAAAGCGATTTCATCAGCCATTTCAATGATTGAAGAGGCCACCTCTCCGTTGTTGCTAATTGGCGCGGGAGCAAATAGAAAACTAACCGCAAAAATGTTGCGGGAATTTGTTGATAAAACCTGCATACCCTTTGTTACCACGCAGATGGGTAAAGGGGTGCTAAACGAAAGCGACCCAAGGTTTGCGGGGAATACTGCTTTATCAGATAACGACTTTGTTCATAGAGCGATAGAAAGAGCCGACCTTATTATTAATGTTGGGCATGACGTGGTGGAAAAGCCACCTTTCTTTATGCATGACAATGGCAAAAAAGTCATTCACATGAACTTTGAGTCAGCTGCTGTCGACCCCGTGTACTTTCCACAACTTGAGGTAGTAGGAGACATTGCCAATAGTATTTGGCAAATAAAAGAAGGCATTACGCCGCAAGAGGGTTGGAAACTCGATTTCTATAAGGACGTACACGATGCCTATGAAAAACACAGAGCGGAAGCGGAAAACGACAACCGATTCCCGATATTACCAGAACGATTTGTTCGCGATATTCGAAAAGTTATGCCAGATGATGGCATAGTCACCTTAGATAACGGTGTATATAAAATTTGGTTTGCGCGAAATTATCCCGCTTATCATCCTAATACCTTGCTGCTAGACAATGCGCTGGCGTCAATGGGTGCAGGTTTACCCTCGGCAATAGCTGCAAAACTAGTGAAGCCGGATGTGCCGGTAATGAGTGTGTGCGGAGACGGCGGTTTCATGATGAACAGTCAAGAGATTGAAACGGCGGTTCGTCTCAAACTTGACCTTATTGTGATCATACTGCGTGACGATGCGTATGGAATGATTAAATGGAAACAAGCCAATATGCAGTTTGATGAGTTCGGTTTGGATTACGGTAATCCAGATTTTGTGAAGTACGCAAAAAGCTACGGTGCCCATGGTTGGCGCGTAGACAGTACCGAGTTGCTAATCCCTATGGTAGAAAGTTGTTTAAATACGCCTGGCGTTCACGTTATCGACTGCCCCGTAGACTACAGCATGAATGACGAAACACTTAACCATACGATTGCCGAACTAAGCGCAAAATTATAAGGAGTGAACATGTTAAAAGACAACTATCCCTATTACCTTGCAAGCGAACCTTGTTTTGCTAATACCGATTTAGACGTTACCAATAAATACACGGGTGAAGTGGCCACAAAAGTGGCGTTAGCCGATGCACAAGTGATTGATAAAGCTATAGCCGCTGCTGAAAAGGCACAACCTGCAATGACAGCGCTCGCACCTTACGAGCGCCAAGCAATATTAGAGCATTGCGTTAAGCGCTTTACAGAGCGTGCAGACGAATTAGGTAAGGCGTTGTGTATTGAGGCGGGTAAGCCTATTAAGGACGCTAAAGGCGAAGTAGGCCGGTTGATTGATACGTTTAAAATTGCGGCAGAAGAATCGGTAAGAATTAATGGTGAAGTGGTTAATTTAGAAATTTCTGCCCGCGCCAAAGGATACCAAGGTATGACGAAAAAAGTGCCTATTGGCCCTTGTTCGTTTATCTCACCGTTTAACTTCCCGCTGAACCTAGCTGCACACAAAGTGGCACCGGCTATTGCCGCGGGTTGCACGTTTGTACTTAAGCCTGCTTCTCGCACGCCTATCGGTGCGTTGATTATTGGTGAAGTGTTAGCAGAATGCGAGCTAATGCCAAAAGGCGCATTTTCAATTCTTCCTTGTAGCCGCGATGGCGCCGATTTATTTACCACCGATGAGAGATTGAAGCTACTAAGCTTTACTGGCTCACCTGATGTGGGCTGGGCGTTAAAAGCGAAAGCTGGCAAAAAACCTGTGGTGTTAGAGCTAGGCGGTAACGCCGCTTGTATAGTAGATGAAGACGCTGACATTAGTGACGCTATCGACCGAATTATCGTTGGAGCCTACTACCAATCAGGGCAAAGCTGTATTTCTGTGCAGCGCTTATTGGTGCATTCTGCTATTTACGATGAATTTAAGTCTCGCTATGTAGAACGAGTTGAAGCGTTAGTGTCTGGCGATCCTAGCGATGAAGATACTTTCATTGGCCCCATGATTTCAGAAGGTGAGGCCAAGCGTTTGGAAGGTTGGATTAAAGATGCCAAAGAGGCTGGCGCAAGTGTGCTATGCGGCGGCGAAAGAGACGGTGCCATGTTGCAAGCGACGGTAATGGAGAACGTATCAAAAGATTGTGATGCAAGTGCTGAGGAAGCATTTGGTCCGCTATCTATATTACAGCCGTTCGACGATTACGATAGTGCATTAGAGGAAGTGAATAACAGTCGTTATGGGCTGCAAGCCGGTATCTTCACTCGTGATATCTATAAAGCACATAAAGCATGGGATGTGCTTGAAGTAGGTGGTGTAGTCATCGGCGACGTGCCTAGCTGGCGTGTAGATAACATGCCCTATGGCGGCGTAAAAGATTCAGGCCTTGGCCGTGAAGGCATTCGTTATGCCATAGAAGACATGACAGAAACACGACTTATGGTTATTCGAACGCCTTAGGGCTCAAAACGACCTAGCGTTCAAATAGACTAGACAGTTTAAAGGCGGGTACTTCCAATTGAAGTCACCCGTTTTCTTATTCTGCAGCAAAAGCTTCAAGGGTGGCCAGAGGGATAATATCTAGCGCCCGTTCATGAGTCGCTTCTAATCGCACTTTGGGAGCAACGCCTGCTTCATAAGCTTGTAACCATCTGGCGGCACATAAGCACCACCTGTCGCCCGCCAGTAAGCCAGCAAAGTCCATACTAGGCCAAGGTGTAATCAAGTCGTTGCCTTGACGTAATGAAAATTGTAGAAATTCATCGGTAACTACCGCACACACACTGTGGTTTCCTACATCTGCATCGGGCACATAGCAAAAGCCTTCCCGGGTGTAACCTGTGTTACCACAACATAGTTGTAGTGGTCTTCCATAGACATTTTTAGCATTGGCCAAAACAAATACCTCTTTTTGCGCGTATAAGCATTGATTGTATACCTATTATTCATAAAACTCAGGCATCTGTTAACCGCGGGCAACACAATACCCCATAGGGTTTTCTTACGGGAAGCTAGCGTAGATAGATTTGAGTGACTTACCTATTTTACAAACTGGTGTTAGTGCATGTTAGATAAAAGCCAAAAATCAGCGCCCATTAATTTTTCAAAACAGGAAATCGACCGCTTTGATGCGCTGGCTGAAAGCTGGTGGGATCCCAATGGAAATTATAAAACGGCATTAGATTTCAATCGTGCACGGTTATCTGTCATTGAATCTCAAATAACCAGCCACTTTATGAAAAGCGAGCAAGCGCAGCGCGTTGTTCAAAAGGTGTCTAAAACAAACTTCCAAGCGAACCCTATGGATAAAACCAAGCCTTTCTCTGGGCTCTCAATCGTAGATATTGGTTGCGGGGGAGGACTAATCAGTGAACCGCTGGCGTTGAAGGGGGCGGATGTTACCGGTATAGATGCAAGCGCTATGAGTATTGAAGTGGCGAAGCGGCATGCAAAGCAAAGCAATGTGGAAGTGAACTACATGCATGGGCTTTCGTCCGATTTAGTAAGCCAAGAGCGTCAATTTGATATAGTGATTAATGCGGAAGTCGTTGAACATGTACCTGATCAAGCGCAGCTAATAAAAGAGTGTGCAAGCTTAGTGAAGCCCGGCGGCTTATTGGTGCTTGCTACATTAAATAGAACTATAAAGAGTTATATTATCGCGATTGTAGGCGCTGAATATGTCATGCGATATTTACCTGTCGGTACTCACGACTGGCAAAAATTTGTTAAACCCACTGAACTCAACCATTGGGTAGGTGAAGGGTTTACGCTTAACCATGAGACCGGCATGGCATTAAATCCATTCACTAAAGTATGGAAGCTTACTCCCAGCCTAAGCGTCAATTACCTACAGGTTTACCATCGGAAGTAATTAAGCCAAATAGCCGGCGCATATGACTCTCGATTGCATAGGTCGGTTAACATCTTCCCTAGCTATAACCTCTCCCTATTCTCTTTATTCGTTTATTAAATAGTATAAAGGCTTATACCCTATTTTCAGGGTAGCCTTCTGAATATAAAGCGTTTTACTTTTTTCTTTCCTTAATAACCCTGACTATGTGTAAAGCCTCTAAGTAATTGCATAGAGGGTCGTTCTCTTATTTATCTTGTTATTTACATTAAATTAACATAAAAATAACTCAGGTCTGGCCTCAGACCACTAATGTTTATAATTCAGGGAACATGCAATGAAACTAAGAACGAAAATAACAACGCTCATGCTGTTTTTGCTTGTCGCAGTATTGCCAGCTCAATCTTGGGCAGGCAACTATGCTAAAACACAATATCCTATTGTACTGGTTCACGGTCTCTTCGGTTTTGATGACATCTTGTTTGTAGATTACTTTTACAAGGTGCCACAAAAACTATCTCGAAACGGCGCAGTAGTTTATATCGCAGAAGTGTCTCCTTCTAACTCTACTGAAGTGAGGGGAGAGCAGTTACTTAACTATATTGATGAGGTACTTGCACTTTCTGGAGCCCAGAAGGTTAATCTAATTGGCCATAGCCATGGGGGCCCAACAGCAAGGTATGCCGCGAGCGTAGCGCCAAGTAAAGTGGCGTCAGTTACATCGGTAGCTGGTGTGAACTGGGGAAGCGCTGTGGCAGATGTATTGAAAAGTGGGCTTACGGAAGGGTCTGTACAAGAAGGAACTGTGGGGTTGATCACTGACGCTTTTGCTAATCTTATCGAACTTGCTTCAGGCTCAGACCCTCGAGATAAACCTACCGACTCTGTGGCTGCGCTAACCTCGCTATCAACTTCTGGTTCAATTGCGTTCAACGCACGCTACCCCGAAGGCATGCCCTCGGCCTACTGCCGCAATGACGGCAAACAGTTAGGTGAGAATGGTGTGTACTATTATTCTTGGAGTGGTGGTAGAACTTACACAAATGCGCTGGACGTGGTCGACCCTTTTCTTGCCATCACTGGAATAGCATTTGGTGAAACCAATGATGGGCTGGTGTCTTCTTGCAGCTCTCATTTAGGTAAAGTGCTTAAAGATAACTACAAGATGAATCACCTTGATGAAGTTAACCAAAGCTTTGGCATCACCCATTGGTTTGAAACCAATCCAGTGGATGTATTTATTGACCAAGCCAACCGTCTGAAAAACCAAGGCTTATAATGTGCCGGTGGGTATTAATGGGAGGGGGCGCCGCCCTCTTTTTCGTATTCGTAGTTATTATTCCATTAAGCGAGAGTCGGATTGTCGGTGATGGGGAGATACGTGAAAATCGCCAACTTTCAACGTCAGCATTACCCAATAAAGATGCGACAGAAACTGAAATTAAAAAAGCGGTTCAGCCAGTCAAAAGTGTAGGCTCTGACCTACCAATTTTCACCTTATATTTTGGCGTAAAGGACAATTTCGATCGCTTTATATTTACTAATAAGGGCGCTTCAGATAACGAAGTTACTGCACGGTTTAGTGTGAATGCTACAGACATGTATGAGGCTAGATCGGCTATGTACGCCGCTGATGTATTCACGCGATATATTGAATATAAAGTAGCATTGGCAAATACCGATGCTGAAATTGACAAGGTGCTCACCGTATCAAACGAGAGCACCGTCACCGACATCACTTATGCTGGTATTTCGTTAAGTGACGTTGAACAAAAGCTAGCAACAAGAGATACGCTGCGTCTTAGTTACTTTTCTCAAGAAGAGTATGAGTACTTGTTTTCTGCCGATGCGGCCATTGACGCAAGGGCTCTTGCTCGCCTTGCTATTGCTCAAGATCGTGAGCTCTCAAGAGAACAAAAACGAAATGAGATCTTTGGTCAATTAAATGCACTGGATGAACAGGAAAAAGTGGCTTTTCAACCTACCTTAGACATGGAAAAAATTAACCAAATTAAGCAAAGGTATGCAGATTCAGAGTCTCGTTACCAGGCTATTGCCGCTGAGTTTGGTCATCAAGTAGCTGAGCGTTTTTCGGTATTATGGGGGGCGCAGGCACTATGGCAACAACGTATAGATGCCTACCGCAAATACCAGCAACATATAAGCGTTAGTGGGATGATAGAGGATGCACGGCAAGATGCCTTGTCAACGTACAGGCACACTCACTTCTCGAATACCGAACAAAAGCGGCTGCGTGTGTTAGTCGATACAAATTCGTGAACAGGTATAACCATTCAACCTTTTAATAGTTGTACCCCAATGGAATATGATTTGAACCCACGCGCAAGCAGCACTAGTCTGGCTGTTAACATTCCAACAATACAATATTGCCTATGAAAATTTACGAGACCAAAACAGCGCCTAATCCTCGACGTGTTCGCATGTTCCTTGCTGAAAAAGGGATAGATGAGTCACAAGTAGAGTATGTACAAGTAGATATTCAAAAGGGTGAAAATTTAAGCGCTGAAATGCGTGCGAAAAACCCACTAGGTAAAATTCCTATTTTAGAGTTGGACGACGGTACCTGCATTGCTGAAACCGACGCGATTTGTACTTACTTTGAAGCCATTCATCCAGAACCTTCCTTGTTAGGCTCTACGCCTATTGAAAAAGCCACCATCTCGATGTGGCAGCGGCAAGTTGAAATGGCGCTAATGTTACAAGTAGGCATGTGCTTTCAACACACCACAGGTTACTTCAAAGACAGAATGGTACCTGTGCCAGAATACGGCAAAGAAGCCGGTATCAATGCTTCGAAGTACTTTAATATTCTCGAACGCCGACTCGAACTAAACGAGTTTATAGCGGGAGACACCTTTTCTATTGCGGATATTACTGCGCTATGTGCCATCGATTTTGCACGGGTGGTCGATATTCGAATTAAAGATGAACAAACGAATCTTCAGCGTTGGTACGACAATGTTAGCAGCAGAGCGAGTGCAAAAGCCTAATGATTGATTTATACACCGCAGCAACACCCAATGGCTGGAAAGCCTCAGTAGCACTAGAAGAAATGGAACTCGACTATACCGTGCACGGGGTAAACTTAATGAAAGGCGAGCAAAAAACCGCTGAGTTCCTCGCCATGAACCCAAATGGCAGGATTCCCGTTATTGTGGACAAAAGCGAAGGCGACCATGTGGTTTTCGAATCTGGCGCCATCATGCTTTATTTAGCTGAGAAGACAGGTAAGTTTTTACCAACAGATGCCAAAGGCCGCAGCCAAGTAATGCAATGGGTTATGTTTCAAATGGGCGGGGTTGGGCCAATGATGGGACAGGCGAATGTGTTCCATCGCTATTTAGAAGAAAAAATTCCTATTGCTATCGACCGTTATCAAAATGAAGTACGCCGATTGTTTACAGTGCTAGATGGGCGACTAGAAGACAACGAATATTTAGCAGGTGATTACAGTATTGCCGATATGGCGAACTGGTGCTGGGTTCGAACCTACGAATGGTCGGGCGTGAGCATTGAAGGGCTAGATAACTTAACTCGCTGGAAAAACAGTATCGAGGCACGCCCTGCGGCGCGCCGTGGTGTTGAAGTGCCCAATAAAATCGATAAGGAAGCGTTAATAAAAGGCGCTAAAAACGTGGTCACGCGTTAGTCGCTGGTAGGGGCAAAATAGCAGGTGATTGATTGCAAATCAGTCTGCTATTTTTGAATGGTTAGCTAACCCTTGCGCCAAGGCTTTTATATGGTCAGGGCCTATGCCGCAACATCCACCTACAATTGTAGCGCCAGCGTTCACCCACGTTTGTGCGTACGCTAGGTATTTCTCAGGGGTGACATCTTCACGCAACGTAGACAGCATTTCGTTAGCATCATGCTTTCTAACATGCTCTGAAAAGCTATTGGCATAAACACCGATGTGCATATCGGTATTATGCAGGTGTGTGAACGTAATGGCTGCTTCCATCTCTTCAGGTTGCGAGCAGTTAAACAACACGGCATCCAAGTTGTCTAGTGTGGGCAGTATAGCATTCAGTGACTCACCAGACCGCAAGGTCACCGGGTTTGAAAAGTTATGACGATTACTGAGCGAGTAAGAAAGCCAAATTGGTTTAGATGAGTGCTCTTTTATTAAAGAGGTTACCGCGTTGGCTTCTTCTACCGAAGAAACAGTTTCTACAAGCCAAAAATCGATATAGGGTGTTTGTGCTTCAATCAAAGGCAGCAAAATAGAAGAGAGTTGCTCGGCACAGAATAGCTCAGGTTTGTAAGAGCCAAAAGCTGGAGGAATACAGCCAGCAACTGAGATATCATTCTTTTTAGCCACAGTACTGGCAATACTGGCCGCGCGCGCGGCAAGCGAAAATGCTTGTTCATCAAACTGTTTTTGCCCTATATGAAAAGGCACTAACGCGTAAGTGTTGGTGGTGATAATTTTTGCACCCGCATCCACGAAGTTTTGATGCACTTGGGCTACTAAATCGGGCGCTTCCATTAAAGACAAAGCAGACCATTCAGGTTGCCGGAAGGGAGCCCCAACTCGTTCTAATTCTCTGCCTAACCCACCATCAAGAATTAAAACATTTGACGATGCGGTAGTTGATGAAGCGCTAGCGGTCTTGCCTGTGAGTGTAGTTGTAACCACGTTACCCCTGCTTTTATTTAACATATATAAACTAATAGTAGTTCGCGATAAGTGACAAATTAGCGCTGCCGATAGACTGCGCTTTACTCCCTACGTTACCGGCACTAATACTACCTTGAGTAATGCCCCGAAAATCAGCATCTTTTAACGCGTTTTGCACGCAGGTAACCAATTCATGTTTTATATTCTGCGGCATTGCACCGTCGATGATAATGCCATCGAGGTCGAGCATGCTAAATGCGCAGTGTGTGGCAAAGGCAATCCCCTGGGCGGCCTGTTCCATCCACACTTGAACGATGCGCATAAATTCTGAATTAGTTTTTAAGCCAGACCAGTGTTCAGGAGCTTCATACAATTTATTACCATCAAGCCCCGCATCATTCAGCTGCTTTTCTAGCAAGTATAGTGATGATTGGGTGATGAGTTGTTGCTGTTGGTTATGGGCGTTAGACAAGAAAGGCAAGGAACCAATTGCACCGGCATTACCCGATTTCCCTGTAAATAGCTGATTGTTAATAACCAAGCCACCGCCAAGAAAAGTGCCAACAAAAACATAGAGGAAGTGGTTAAATCGATGTGGATTACCAAAGGCCATTTCTGCACTGCACGCCGCCGTCGCATCGTTACTCACATAGATGGGTAAGTCTAGTAGTTCAAATAGCGCAGTCTGAATATCAAGGTTTTTCCATGCTTCTAACGCAGCAGCAGGGGCCCCAGCTTCTTCTACCCAATTCCAAATTTCAAACGGCATGGCGATGCCTAGTCCGCGAATACGAGTGCGCTGCTCGTTACTGAGTTGTTGTGTTAGTACAGACACACCGCGCTGTGTAAATGACAATAAATGATCAACGGTGGGGTAGGCTACTTTTTCGTGAAGCGAAGCTTTCACATTGCCAGCCAAATCTAGCAAGGTCATATCAAAACTGCGGCGGCCAATTTTTAAGCCTAACCCAAATGCACCATCTGCATTCAAGCCAAAAGGAACTTTAGGCTGCCCCACACCACCGCGAACTGGCGGCAGTCGCTTAACAAGGGCTTCGGACTCTAGTTTCTTAATAATGACTGTGGCCGACTGTGCAGATAAACCCGTACGTTGAGCAATATCTGCTTTCGGAATAGCGCCATCATGACGAATCAGGGTGAGGATATCCCGTTCATTTTGAGTACGGTTATCTAGTAAGGCAGTTGCACCGTGGTGCGAGTCTATTTCTGATGCGCTCTGTGATGAAACCGAGTGCTCGTGGGATTTTGTCATTTACAGTGTACCTGAATCATTATGAAATGAATGTTATAACAAACAGCACCACTAAGTCATGGATAGATACTAATTCAATATATTTAACATAATTAACCAAGAGCAGTTTCTCTCTACCAATCAAGCCGATAGATTACATATTCAATAGTCAGTCTTTAATGATGATAAAATATTAAATCAACAAGGTTGATTTATTTGTTTTGCTAGTTAATACTGTGCCCCAATTAATTAACTATAATTTAACGTGCCCGGACGGAAGGTCCTTCGGCTACGCTTATTATCCATGACTACAGCGGTATAAATACGAAGTTATCGCTGTTAGCTTCAGCCAGAGGTGTTTATGAAAATTTTATGTTTAGGCGAAGTACTTATCGATATGTTAAGTGCGGGTGCGGCGGACCAAAGTGAAATGCCAGCAATGAATTCATTTCAGCCTTATGCTGGTGGTGCGCCGGCGAATGTAGCGGTTGCTGTTGCTAAGCTTGGTGGGCAAGGCGCTATGGTGTCTAAAGTAGGTGATGATACCTTTGGCCGTTTTCTTCAAGACATGCTTAGCTATCACAAGGTAAATACTGATTATGTTTGGAGTACGAAAGACGCCAATACGGCACTAGCATTTGTTAACCTAGATAAAGACGGTGAACGTTCTTTCGACTTCTATGTTGATAACGCTGCACATAAGCACATTGGTGAAGAAGACTTAGCCAAGGTTGCTTGTGATGATACTAGCGTGCTGCATTTTTGCTCTGGGTCTATTTCAGGTCCAGAGTTGTTACCTGGCACCGACTATATTCTAAATAAAGCCAAGCAAGAAAATATGCTTGTCTGTTTAGATATTAACTACCGTCCAGCGTTTTGGGATGACACCGCTAATGCCCCAGTCCGAATTGACGACGTGGCTAAGAAAGTGAGTATCTTAAAAGCAAGCCGAGAAGAGTTAGCAGAGCTTTACGGTGAAGAAAATGCTCAGGCTCATGTACAACAGTGGTTAGATAGCGGCGTTAAAGTGGTATTAGTGACTGATGGCGGCGAACCTATACAGTACATAACAAAAGATTTCAGCGGCACCTTGGCCTCGCCAAAAGTAAGCGTGAAAGATACCACTGCCGCTGGCGACTCATTTATTGGCGGATTTTTGTATTTCTTATCCACCAAAGTGGCTAACAGCGCAGAATTCGACAAGTGGGCAAGTAGCTTTGAAAACGTAAGCGAAGCCACTGAATTTGCTATTCGCTGTGGTGCATACACGGTAACGCAATACGGCGCGTTTAGTGCACTGCCTACTATGGAACATATTGCGAAATAGGCAATATATTGGCGCATAACCTGTATTGATATGAGTTTAGGTGTATTAATGAAAGCAAGGCGAGTATGCCTTGCTTTTTTATTGCTGAGAATACATAGCGATACAATTTATGCGAAGAGACTAGGGCCTCTTACCTCTATACTGTTTCGCCTAGACTTAGTTTTGATGGAAAGAGCCATACAAATCGAAAGTAGCAAAATGGCTAATGAATTTGGCTCAGGAACGAAATAGTTGTCTACGCCACTGTCGGCAACTAACGCTAGAGAAGCGACGCCCGAATTAACTTGTGCCCACTCTAAAAAAGCATCGAAGTGATCGGTGCGAGGTGAGGATAGATTCCTGCCCATTATGCTGTTATTCCTAATAAGCCCGTCTGGATTGAGTGCACCGCCATTGTATTCATCGAATAAGCCAATCATGTGGCCAAATTCATGAGCAGCTATTGTCCCCTGACGATTAAACGAATAACCTGATGGCCTACCCGTGTACCATTGAGTCAAGTTCACATTTCCATTACCTTCATTGACAGTAACTGTATGGTCAGCGCCCACGCTAGTGCTCAGCCAATCCACATTAAATACGGTGTCGTAAAAATAGGTGCCGTCAGATAAGTCAAAGGCATTACTCCAAATGGATTCAATACCATCTTCCCAAATGTCTCTAAGTGCACTGCCGGGTTCATCACCCCTTAAATAAACATCGACATCAATAAGTAAATCTTGATTGACAAAGCTAATATCGTAGCTAGCTGTCCACCCGAAGTTACCCCAAGGATTTTGAGATAAAATACTGTATCTGACCGTTTCAGTCGCAATATTAGTAATTAGGCCAGCATTACTCGCTGTGGAAAAAAGGAGAAGGAAACCAATAAGGCAATGTTTGAACGATCGCGAAAACAACATTTTTTTGTCCTTGGCGCAGCATTAACTTATGCAGGCGCACTTAAAAATTTTTCTGTAATTTCTTTTCTAACAGTAGGTTAGATGGAACAGAAAAAGCTAATATACTTTAAGTGTAAGCTAAAAACAGGGTTTGTAAAAAAAATGTTTCATTAAGATTATGATTCGATAAGTGCCTTCACGTTGATAAGTGTATCTGCCTCGTTCGCAGGCTTATCCCAGCGGATACGGTGTATACGAGGAAATCGTAGCGCTACGCCTGATTTATGACGGTTGGAGGGATGAACTGCATCGAAAGCCACTTCTAGTACCAGCTCTTTTTTAACTTCACGCACTGGCCCGAAACGGCCTATGGCGTTTCGTCTTACCCAGTTATCTAGCTTCTTAAGCTCTTCATCGGTGAAGCCCGAATAAGCGTTGCCAATAGGCAGCAATTGCTCATCTTGCCATGCACCAAAGGTGTAGTCGGAATAAAAACTCGAGCGCTTACCGTGGCCTCGCTGGGCATACATCATTACCGCATCGACCACCAGTGGGTCGCGTTTCCATTTATACCATTGTCCCTTTGGTCTACCTGGCACATAAGGGCTGCTTAAACGTTTTATCATGAGCCCTTCTACAGCACGGTTTTTACACACGTTTTTATGTAGAGTACGAAGCCCTTTTGGTGAATCGGCAGATAAGCACTCAGATAAATGCAGTCGTGAATCATTGTCGTGTTCCTGAATGCCATTTTTGTCAAACCACGTTTCTAGCGCTTCACGTCGGGTAGTAAGGGGGTAGTCGGTTAATTGCTTACCGTCTAGCACCAGTGCATCGTAAACAATTAGCCCCGCAGGGTTGGTTGCCATTAATGCAGCAGTAGGCTTTTTCTTATTAAGCCTTTGTTGTAGTGCGTTGAAAGTATCTACTTCTTGGTTATGCATCACCAACAGTTCACCGTCTAGCACCATATTGCCGCTGACACTATCGAGTAGGTCGGGGAAAGCATGGCTAATGTCATCTCCAGTGCGAGAAAATAGCGCCTTTTCAGGCTCTTCTTTTGTGGTATTGCAAACGAGTTGCACCCGAATACCGTCAAACTTATGTTCTATTTGCCATTGTTCTGGAGCAAAGTCATCGACATCATCTTGCGCGATGGGGTGAGATAGCATGACAGGATGAAAGGTAACCGCGTTACTGATATCCGGTTTAGATCCGTTACCTTCAAGCCATTCGAGAAGGTCGGTATAAGGCGGCGCGACGCCATGCCACAGTTTCTCTATTTCGGTGATGTCTTTATTGCCATATTCCGCCAAAATTTGTTTGATAGAGCGAGCAGACACACCAATTCTAAGCCCCCTAGTACCAAGTTTTAAGAGTGCCCAGCGCTGAGATGGGGTCATTATGGTGAGGTAATTCGCTAACGTTACTGCGACTTTTGGTTTACTGATATTGGCAAATGTATCTACCACTTCAGACAAGCTAGGCAATGCTTTATCAGGCGTAAACTCGGGCCATAAGTGGGCTACCGTTTCACTCACTTCCCCCACATAATCATAGCTCATTGCAAATAGTTCTGGGTCTACCCGTTCGGTAATCAGTTTTTTTACCGTATTGCGCTTAAAAAAATCAAACTTGAGCGTGCCTGCCATAGCAGCAATGGCCCAGCCACGATCGGGGTCTGGCGTAGTAGCAAGGTAATGCAGAATAAGCTGCGCTTTGGCTTTGGTTCCGGCGGTATAGTAAAGCTGTTCAAGTAAGTCACTAAATGCCTGCATTGCTATTCCTCCTGCGCCGCTTCATCGTAACCTACCAGCGATAATGCTCGCGCTTTAAACCCCATCTTTTGTGCTTGATACATAAGGGCATCTTCACGGCCATGGGTCACCCATACCTCGCTAGGGTTCACTTCAGTAAGGGTTTGCAATAACTCAGGCCAATCGCAGTGATCTGAAATAATAAGTGGTAGCTCGGCGTTGCGCTGCTTAGCTCGCGCGCGAATTTGCATCCAACCAGACGCCAACACAGCGCGAACATGTGGCAAGCTTCTCGACCACCTGTCGGCTAATGCAGAGGGGGGAGCCAACACTATTTCACCGGCTAATAATGCTTTATCTTCTACCTCGCTAACTGGAATAATATCGCCTAAAGCTATGCCTTCTCGTTCGTACAAATCACACAGTTTTAGTAGTGCACCGTGTAAATAGATAGGTTTGGTATAGCCAGCTTCTCGAAGCGCTAAAATAACCCGTTGGCATTTGCCTAATGCGTAGGTTCCTACTAAATGACAACGTGTAGGAAACACGTCAAGGGAGTGAAGAAGCTTTTGGATTTCTTTTTCGATTGGCGGGTGGGCAAATACCGGTAAACCGAAAGTGGCCTCGGTAATAAGTACATCGCAAGGTACTACTTCAAACGGCGGACAAGTGGGATCGTGCCTACGTTTGTAATCGCCAGATATCACTAGCCGATAACCCGCATACTCAATAAGCAATTGTGACGAACCTAGTATATGGCCAGCAGGGTAAAAAGTGACTTTTATCTTGCGTTGCTCCTGTTCAGTTGAGGCACTGTTACTATCAGTAGTGATTACCTCATCAAACTCTACGCTCTCGCGATAGGGCACTGGTATTTGTACTTCAGCCATATCGTCGCCATAACGGGTGGTCATAATTGCCATGGTTTGCGGGTGGGCGAACACTCGTTTGTGGCCGGCTCTAGCATGGTCAGCATGGCCGTGGGTAACAAGCGCGGTTGCTACAGGCTGCATGGGGTCTATATAAAAATCGCCCGGCACACAATACAAACCAGCGTCGTCCGTTTTCATCCACTTTGAGGGGTGTATTGCATTTTCAGCCACCATATAAAAAAACCACATGCTGTTAGTTAGCGTTTCATATGACTACGGTGGTTTTACGCAATTGGTTGAGCGTAGAGGAAAATTAAACCCTTCTGGTGAATTAACGTATATCTACTATTGCTTACAATTGAACTAGCGGCGGTTGGGATAGTTATGGTGAAGAATTTATTGCGATTACAAAAACGGCTAAAGGTTTAGTTGTCATCCTCTATGCCTGAAGAAAAAGCCGCACCTAAGAAAAAGCCTCAAACCGAAAGTAACATTCTACCTTTGGTTTTTACTCAATGGTTTAAAAATAAAGGGTGGGAGCTACGAGATTACCAGAGGAAAATACTTGAACAGAGTATTAAGCAAACTGCTGGCCGTAAAAGGAAAACTTACAACACCACTTTGCTCATTGCCCCAACAGGCGCAGGTAAAACTTTATCGGGCTTTCTACCTAGCTTAGTCGAGTTAGCTCAATCGCCACAGCAAGGGCTTCACACCTTATACATTTCGCCACTTAAAGCACTAACCCAAGATATTCATCGCAACTTATTGCAACCTATTGAAGAAATGGACCTGCCGATAACGGCGGAAACCCGTACAGGCGATACACCTTCACATAAACGGCAGCGCCAACGAAAAAAACCGCCAAATTTGCTGCTTACTACCCCAGAATCACTCATGTTAATGCTGAGCTATGCTGATGCTGACAAACTATTTGGAAAACTAAAGCGAGTGATTATTGATGAAACCCATAGCCTAGTAGCAAACAAGCGAGGAGACTTTTTGTCATTAGCGCTAGCACGGCTTTCAGTATTGTCACCCGAGATGAAGCGGGTAGGGTTGTCGGCCACGGTAGCTTACCCAGAAACGCTAGGTGCATGGCTAGCTGGCACAGAAGGCACCGCTAATATCATCAGCGTGAAAGCGGGTGAAAAACCGAAAGTAGAAATGCTGCAATCTGAAAACCGCATGCCATTCGGTGGTTTTATGGCGCGCTATGCCATTACCGATATATATAAGGCCATTGAAGACGCAAAAACCACTTTGGTGTTCGTGAATACCCGGGCCCAATCCGAACTGATTTTTCAAATGCTGTGGGAACATAACACCGCTGCCTTACCCATAGCCTTATATCACGGCAGTTTAAGTAAAGAGCAGCGGCGTAAAACAGAAGCCATGATGTCTAGCGGATTGTTACGGGCAGTAGTGTGTACCTCGGCGCTAGAACTAGGTATTGATTGGGGCGATGTAGATAAGGTAATACAAGTTGGAGCCCCAAAAGGGGTAAGTCGATTGCTGCAACGTATAGGGCGATCAAATCATAGGTTAGACGAACCCAGCGAAGCTTTGCTGGTGCCAGCTAATCGCTTTGAAGCCCTTGAATGCCAAGCCGCTATTAATGCAATTAACAAAGGCGAACTAGATGGCGATGCCCCACAGCCGGGGGCATTGGATATTATCCCCCAGTTTATTGTGAACTGCCTTTGCAGTAATGCCGACACGCCAGATACCCTTTACGAGCAAATCCTTCTAGCATCGCCCTATCAAGGGCTGGATAAAAGTGATTTTGAGAAGTTATGGCAGTTCGCATTGGATGGCGGGAGTGCGCTTAATGCCTACGAGCGTTATCAGCGCCTAATGCAGAACGAGGACGGCACTTTTTCGCCTGCCAACAGGCGGGTAATACAAAGGCATCGGCAGAACATAGGCACTATTGTTGAAGCGGGTAGGCTAAAAGTAAAACGTATTCGCCGTGGTAATCAGGGCAAAATTATTGGTGAAGTGGAAGAGTACTTTGCCCAGCAACTTACCCCAGGCGACACCTTTTATTTTGCCGGTGAAGTGCTTAAGTACGAAGCCATTCGCGATATGCAACTACATGCTCGCCCCGCGAAAGCAAAAGAGCCAAAAATACCCAGTTATTCCGGTGGCCAAATGCCACTGTCGACGTATCTGGCTGATGGGGTTCGAGCAATATTAGCGAATCCCAAGAGTTGGCGTAAATTACCCGCGCAAGTACGAGAATGGTTGAATTTACAACAACAGTTCTCACAGCTTCCTGAGCCCGAAAAGGTATTGGTGGAGCAGTTTCCTTTTCGTAATGTAAACCATACGTTGTACTACACCTTTGAAGGACGAAAAGCGAACCAAACCTTGGGCATGCTGGTTACCCGTAGAATGGAAAAAATAGGAATAAAGCCATTGAGTTTCAGCGTTACCGACTATGGTTTATCGATAAGTGCGGTTAAACAAATTACCGATACTCAACTGCAGCAACTGTTTCAGCCAGATATATTAGGCGATGAACTACAAGACTGGATGCTACAAGCGCCTATGTTAAAGCGTTCTTTCAGGCAGGTGGCAGTAGTAAGCGGCTTAACGGAACAGCGTTATCATGCTAGTCAGAAAACCATGAAGCAGGTAACGTTTTCAACTGATTTAATTTACGACACGCTGCGTGAGCACGACCCAGATCATATCCTTTTAGCGGTCGCGCGGGCGGATGCTGAGCGGGAGTTGTTGGACTTGCAGCGCTTGGCGAATTTGCTCATCCGCTTTGTTGATAAAACCACGTTAGTAAACTTAGAAAAAGTATCGCCCATGGCCATCCCTATCGTGCTGAACATGCGAAGTGAACAAATAAAAGGAGCGGGGGCGCAAGCGATACTCGAGCAAGCCGATTTATATGCTGAAGCAGAAAATATGCTAGATGAAGTACGGGCATTGTTGTCTTGAGAATATTAAGTTTGGTCGAGCAGTATTAGCCCCAGAAACACGCCGTAAATACATCCATGTAGGCTCTGCCGCAGCATCCATGCTGCGGAAGGTTTCCAGTGCCAATACTGCTCACCCAGTCTAATTCTATTGGTGTTAAAGTGAGTGAATATGAATTGAATACATCCATGTAGGCTCTGATGCAGCATCCATGCTGCATAAGGTTCCATACCCAACCGCACTCCACCGCTATAGGAGAGTTCGTTTGGGAGTTTGGAGGTGGTGGGATGGCGTTAAATATTATGAAAGAGGTTAATCAGTGGCAATAAGTGAGCAGTGGCTATCTTCACAGGTGGCGTTGCGTAGTATTAGTATTGTGAAGTTTGCAGAGCTGCTTTGGTTGCTAGATGCCAGAGGTGTGGCGTATTTGCCTGCGCTTGATTGGCTGGTGGTATCTGATTTACACCTTGAAAAAGGCAGTTATTTACGTAGTTATGGTAATCCGCTGCCAAGTGTTGATTCTGTTGCTACGCTTAAACGCCTGCAGCACATTATTCACGATTATAATCCTGCTCGGGTGATTAGCTTAGGTGACAGTTTCCACGATAAATACAGTATGTCTCGTATGACCGATGAAGACAGAAACCTCTTATGTGAGATTATAAATAGCGTTCCTGATTGGGATTGGGTGGAAGGTAATCATGACCCTGATTTACCCGAAGGAATTCCCGGTAATCCATGCCATGAAATAGTGCAAAATAATGTGGTGTTTCGCCATGAGCCAGAGATGCACGGAATCGAGCTAAGTACGAAGGGCAAGGTTCAAATCAAGCAGCAAGTTATTGGCCATTACCACCCTAAAATACGTAAGACTATTTCTCGTCGGCGATTTTCAGGCAAGTGCTTCGTTGTCACAGAAGACCTATTTATCATGCCAGCTTTTGGGCAATTCACAGGGGGCTTAGATGTGGATGAAGAGGTTATGCTAGCGTTAGCATCTAAAAAATCCCGTGCTTGTTATATGTTGTATGACGGAACGATTTTTAAAGCTTAATCGGCAAATTTTCATAATGCTGAGCGCCAAAAAAAAACGGGCATTTTAGTTGCCCGTTTTAAACTTTGATAAGCCCTTGTACAAGGGCATGAGGCGCTAGCCTAATCGCGCCAGCGCTTAGTTAGGTCTTCGTAAGCATCAATGCGACGGTCACGGAAATAAGGCCAAATGCGTTTTACCTTTTCAGTGCGGGTTAAATCTAGCTCTACCGAAAGGGTAGTTTCACCTTCAGCTTCTGCTTTCGCTAGAATTTCACCTTGCGGGCCCGTAATAAAGCTTTGCCCCCAAAACTGAATGCCTGGGTCGCCATCAACAGGTGATGCTTCGAAGCCTGTGCGGTTTGCTACGATGACCGGCACCGAGTTTGCTACCGCATGTGAGCGCTGAATGGTTTCCCACGCGCCATGTTGACGGCTACGTTCTTCTTCGGTATCTGTGCTATCCCAACCAATTGCAGTAGGATAAAACAGTAAGTCAGCCCCTGCCATTGCCATTAAGCGTGCCGCTTCTGGATACCATTGATCCCAACATACTAATACGCCCAATTTACCCACGCTAGTTTCAATTGGTGTAAAGCCCATGTCGCCCGGTGTGAAGTAAAACTTCTCGTAAAAGCCTGGGTCGTCAGGAATATGCATTTTGCGATATTTACCGGCAATTTCTTTGCTTCTATCAAATACCACAGCGGTATTGTGATAAAGGCCAGAGCCGCGCTTTTCAAATAAAGAGGTCACTAACACAATATTGTGTTTCTCAGCCAGTTCGCCAAAGAATTCTGTTGCAGGACCTGGAATAGGTTCGGCTAAATCAAAGGCGTCTGTATCTTCCTGCTGACAAAAGTAAAGGGTGCTATGAAGTTCTTGCAGCAAAATACACTCACAGCCTTCGGCGGCGAGTTTTGCAACTTGCTCAGCACTTTTATTCCAGTTAGTTGCTTTGTCGTTATCAGCAACAGACTGTTGTACCAAGCCTATCTTTAGCTTAGTTCGTTGCATGTACAGACACTCCTTTTGAGAAGGTGGAAATAACAGATTCTTTCAACGTATTTGTGGGTACCTGCATGGAAATACAATGCAAGCTGCCAAATTGCTTTACCAACACCGAGCAATCTATAGGCTCGATAATATGGTCGGGGTAAGCCAGCTGCATTTGGCTAATCGCCGCTTCATCTTCAGGTTGCCCGTAAATAGGTAAGAGCACCGCACGATTACAGATCAAAAAATTGGCGTACGATGCGGGCAAACGCTCGCCCTCGTCGTTAACAAT
This sequence comes from Alteromonas naphthalenivorans, assembly GCF_000213655.1. Classification (NCBI taxonomy): domain Bacteria; kingdom Pseudomonadati; phylum Pseudomonadota; class Gammaproteobacteria; order Alteromonadales; family Alteromonadaceae; genus Alteromonas; species Alteromonas naphthalenivorans. Next base: position 4,443,020 of record NC_015554.1, on the reverse strand, counting down.
ATTAGGTAGTGGCAATCGATATTGTTCGTGCTCAGGCATTGCACTGGCGCACTCATCGCAAAGTGCACTTAACCCTGCATAATGACTGTCGTCTTTGCGATTATCAGCCGCTTGGATAACCAAGCCTTTATTGGGCGTGAAACGCACAAGGGTATCTACATGCCCGTCAGTATCGTCACCTTCAAGGTGACCATGTTCTAGCACCGTAAACGTATTGCAGCCTAACATGTCATTAAAGGTTTCAGCGTAATCATTGATAGTCATATCACCGTTGCGCTTAGGGTTTAATAGACACTGAGAGGTGCTAAGCAAGTGGCCTAGGTCATCAATTTCTAACGCGCCACCCTCAGCCACCACTGGGCTACTTCGAAGGGGCAATTTACACAATGAAGCAAGGTAGCGTTGGTTAGCCATATTGTCTTCACTGGCATCAAACTTTTCACCCCAGCCATTGAAGCGAAACTCTACTGGCGCCCCAAAACCTTCTGAATCACGACAGGTCAAAAAACCGTAGTCACGCACCCAAGTGTCGTTATAAGACGCAGGCAGAATGAGTACACGTGAGTGATCGCCTAAACGCGATTGCACATTATCAACATCGTCAGGGGCACACAGCAATATCACACCCGCATGATAACGGTTGACCGCTGCAATCACGTTCAAATAGGTTTCACGGGCTTCTTCTAGCCATGGCGCCCAGTCGGTTTCTGCATGCGGCCACGCCAGCATTACAGCATCAACGGTTTCCCATTCAGGAACCAGTTTACGACTACCTTGCATGTTTATTCTCGATAGAAATAAATAATGCGTTGATTATAACTATCCTACTCACGCCAACCAATAGCAAACTTGATGAAATTCTTTTCTTGTCACGAACAGTGTCACAATTAGAATGACGACGTGATAGAAAAGGCGCGATTTGTAGTAGCGGTATTTAACGTTTATTTTTTGATCTCATTTACTTTAATGACCGTTTTATCTCAATAAAAATAAAACATGCCTTTAATAGCATTTACAGATTAGGCTAATCTCAGCATTTGCTCGATCAATAGCCGCTAGAATGCTAAAATATAACCATTAGAAGTCGCCAAACCTTTGCCAAAGCGTAGTTATATGCCTTGGCCGTAATCATGCTATTCAGTAGTCTTGCGTTGGCTTTCAGGCGGTATTGTCATTTGCATCTTGGTATCAAGTTAGCCTTAATCGTGTCGATTACGTTTAAGGGTAAAGAAGTATTTACGGATAGGGTTAATGTTAGCAAAAGAAGCGGTCATTGTGCGTGATGCACTAGAGCCATCAATTTCTGAATCGGCACAACGTGTTAGAGCAGCGCTTGAAGAAAAAGGGCTGGAAACACCTATGGTGGCGAACGGTTTGTCCGACGAGCAAAAACGTCAGAAGATTGAAATTGCAATGCGTGATGTGATGAATACGCTTGGGCTCGATCTTAACGATGATAGTTTGCACGACACGCCAACCCGTATTGCGAAAATGTACGTGAACGAAGTGTTTGGCGGTTTGGATTATCGTAATTTTCCTAAAATAACCCAAATCGAAAATAAGATGCTTCTTGATCAGCCTGTTCAAGTGTCTGATATTAGTTTAACGAGTACGTGCGAACACCACTTTGTGACTATTGATGGCCTCGCTACCGTATCTTATATTCCTAACGATACTATTATCGGTTTGTCGAAATTAAACCGCTTAGTGAGTTTCTTTGCACAGCGCCCTCAAGTGCAAGAGCGGCTAACACAGCAAGTGCTAGTGGCCATTCAGACATTAGCCTCTACCGAAGATGTAGCGGTAAGCATTAATGCTACGCATTATTGTGTAAAAGCCAGAGGTATACGCGATACTAATTCGTACACGAAGACATCCGCGCTAGGTGGAAAATTCTTGTCCGATGTGGAATTGCGAAGAGCATTTTTTAGTTAATTACTTACGGAAAATGCTAACTGCTTTGGCCAATAAAAAACCGCTTTTAAAGCGGTTTTTTATTATGAATGGATTTTATTTATAGTTCGCTGATGACAAGGTTAATACGACCTTCTACCCCATTTGCTGCGGTAAGGCTTAAATTCTTTTTGCAACACCCACAAGTTTCAACTTGCTCTTGATACATATCGCGAATGGTGTCTTCAGAAAATTCATTGAAAGCGCCGCAATAGGGGCACATGTACTCTAGAGGTGTATCGGTCTTCATATGTTGTCCTTTTAAGCTTCATCCATATCCATATGGTGACTGCATATTTTAAGCTTCAGTGTTAAATGACAGAGTCTATTCGCACAGTAATACGATGCGTTTTAGCAAATCGATTACTCTTACTAAATTATAGTCGTAAATTATTAGGTTGCCTGTGCAATACGCCAAAATCACGCTAAGTTACGGCGGAGTAAAACAAAATAGATTTTCCGTTACTGGCTGCCAATAATAATAGGGGCTGAATGGGCGATTATTGCTCTAGCCAAAGCTGTTGAAAAGGGGCAAGCGAGATTCTTGCATCGCTGTGCATAACGCAACGCTATTTAGGATGGGTCAATCTTTTGAAATAAGTCGCAGAAGTGCATTTAAACTCGGTAAGCAAACAGCGTGATAAAGCAAACACGGTATGAGTTCGATGACTTCAGCGAAAATCTGCAGAAAGCGCAAACGATTAAGTTGAACGGTACGCTGTTACATTAAGATATGCACGAAAGACGACGCATTTGAACTGTTCATACAAAACTACATTTCATACAGCTCAAGCGGTAAACCGTCGGGGTCTGCGAAAAAGGTAAACCGTTTTCCTGTGTATTCATCTACACGAATGGGCTCGCACTCCACCTTATTTGCAGTTAAATGCGCAATCACCTCATCAATGTCATCTACCCTGAACGCCAAGTGACGCAACCCTTGCGCCTCGGGCCTTGATGGTCTAGCAGGTGCACCCGGGAATGAAAATAGTTCGAGTTGTCCGCCATCAGGTAAGGCTAAATCACACTTGTATGACTTTCTTGCTTCGCGATAATTTTCCGCAATAACGCTAAGACCAAGAATGTCAGTATAAAAATGTTTAGACACCGGGTAGTCGCTACAAATTAGCGCTACGTGATGAATTCCTTTTAACATAAATAAGCTCCGTTAAAACATGAAACCAGAATGTGGCATAGACCCTACCTTATGGCATTTCCTGGCCACGTGCAGTTTCTAACAACAAGTACCAATGTTCACGGCTAAGGTGAACCTTTAACGCTTTATGGCAGGCCTTTATACGTTCAATATTGGTGGTGCCAAGTACGGGCTGAATATTGGCAGGATGACGCATTAACCAAGCCAATACGATAGCTTCAGGACTAGTCTGGTATTCAGCGGCCAGAGAATTAACCAGCGCAGCCGTGGCAGCATCAGTATCGTTGTGGGTACTGGCACCCGTATACTTGCCTTGTGCCAAGCTGCCCCAAGCTTGAATTTGCACCTTGTTCATCATGCAATACTCAAGGGTACCTGGGGCATAACCAGAGTTACGGTTTGCTGGGCTATTGGTGGTAACACCGTCTTCTAACCAGTCTCGAAACGCTAAGCTCATTTCCAATTGGTTTGCCACAATTGGGCTTGAAAGCGCCGATTGTAGGTACGCCATTTGATGCCCATGCATGTTTGATACGCCAACGTGCTTTATTTTTCCTTGCTGCTGTAAGGAAGAGAGCGTGGTAGCCACTTCATCCAGTTCCATTAAGGGATCGGGGCGATGAAGCAGTAAAATATCAAGTTGCTCTATGTTCAAACGCTGCAAAATTCCTTCTACCGAAAATTCAATCCATTTTGCAGAGAAATCGTAGCGCTTTGGTCCTAAATCATCTTCGAACCGTATCGCACACTTAGATTGCAAAATCATGCGCTCTTTCAGCGAAGGGTTTTCTTTTAGAACCTTACCAAACACGGTTTCAGCTTTGCCAAAGGTATAGATGTCCGCATGATCGAACACATTAATATCAAGAGCCAATGCTTGTTCTATTACCTGGTGTGCTTGTAACACATGTTCTTTCGTTGCTGATTCGTTGTTCCAGCCACCACCAAGGCCCATGCAGCCATAAACAAGTCTGCTTGCGTCTGGGAAATAGTTTTGCATCTTATACTCCAAATAAATGTGCAACTGCGTTGGCAGTCACGATAACGTGCTATTTTGTTAAAGTAAGCCATATATAGATGAAGCTAGGGGATTAGTCGATGTTTAACACATTGAATACGTATGAAGGTATTTTTCGCCGATTGTTTAGCCAGCATAGTAAAAAATGGTTCAGTGTGGCCATGTTATTTACTTTGGTGGGATGTACTTCAGTACCAGATGGCGTCAAGCCGGTGGAAGGATTTGAGTTAGACCGTTATTTAGGGCAGTGGTACGAGGTAGCGCGCTACGATCACAGTTTTGAAGAGGGGCTATCCAATGTTACGGCTACCTACGCTATGCGTGACGATGGTGGCGTAAAGGTTATCAACCGAGGTTACTCGCAAGAAGAAGCAAAGTGGGATGAGGCCGAAGGTAAAGCTTATTTTGTATCGACTGCCGATACGGCGCATTTAAAAGTATCATTCTTTGGTCCTTTCTATGCCAGTTATGTGGTGATGGCATTAGACAAAGAAGACTATCAATATGCCATGATAACAGGGCCTGATAGAGATTATTTGTGGATCTTAGCGAGAGAAAAATCCTTACCTCAAGAAACTATCGACGCCCTCTTAGCCCAAGCTACACAAAGCGGCTACGATACCAGTAAATTGATTTGGGTGTCTCACGACACGCCTTAACCATGTTTAGCAGGCGTTTTTGCCAGCCCCTATTTAGCCGAATTGTGGTATACTTTGCGGCAAAATATCGTAGGGACATTTGCTGTGCTTCAAGAAGCTGTTTTCAATCGAGCGGATAACGCTTGCGAGTTGTGTAAGAACACCGAAAATTTAGACGTTTACATGGTACCTGAGTCGCCAGACGAAACTGCTGGCTGCGCGGTACTTACTTGCCAAACCTGCCGCATGCAACTTAACAGTGAAGCCGACATAGACACCAACCACTGGCGTTGTCTTAACGACGCCATGTGGTCACCCACACCCGCCGTTCAAGTGGTGGCTTATCGTATGCTTAATAAAATAAGCGGCGAAAGCTGGGCACAAGATTTGTTAGACATGGCCTATTTAGAAGACGATGTTAAGCAGTGGGCTGAAGCGGGACTTATCGAGCAGGAAGCTACGCTTGATTGTAACGGTACTGCGCTGCAAGCTGGCGATAATGTGCACCTAGTTAAAGACCTTACTGTGAAAGGGGCTAACTTCACAGCGAAGCGCGGCACACCAGTAAGAGGCATTAGCCTAAGCGATAACCCTTTGCATATTGAAGGTAAAGTGAATGGTACCCGCATTGTTATTATTGCGGCATATACAAAAAAATCTTAATTGGTCTTAAAGAAGAGAGCTTTCGGTTATGCAAACGCTAACGATTAGAACCCCCGATGATTGGCACTTACATTTTCGTGACAACGAAATGTTAGCAGAAACTGTTCCCGCTACAGCCCGTTGTTTTCAGCGCGCCATCGTAATGCCTAACTTGGTTCCACCTGTGGTGAATGCAAGTATGGCGGTAGCTTACAAACAGCGGATAGAAGCGGCTCGTCCTACGGGTAGCAGCTTTGAACCTCTAATGACTCTCTTTTTGACTAACACCACATCAGTCCAAGATATTGCTGATGCGAAGGCTGCTGGCGTAACAGCGTGCAAGCTATACCCAGCTGGCGCAACCACCAATTCAGATGCTGCTGTAAAAGGTATCGAGGCGTTATACCCTGTTTTTGAAGCCATGGAGGCTCACGGGCTATTACTACTTATCCATGGTGAAGTTACCGAATCGCATATTGATATCTTCGACCGTGAAAAAGTGTTCATCGATACGCATTTGTCACCTATCGTGGCGGCTTTTCCGAACTTAAAAGTAGTGTTTGAGCATATTACTACCGCAGACGCAGCAGCTTTTGTGGTAGATGCTAGCGCCAACGTGGGCGCGACAATTACGCCGCAGCATTTATTGTTAAATCGCAATGATTTACTGGTTGGTGGCGTTCGACCACACAATTACTGCCTACCTGTATTAAAGCGAAATACACATCAAAAAGCGCTGCAAAATGTGGTAGCCAGCGGCAATACTAAATTCTTCTTAGGTACCGATTCAGCACCTCATGCCAAACACAAAAAAGAGAACGCGTGTGGTTGTGCTGGTTGCTATAGCGCATGGTCTGCCATCGAGTTTTATGCTGAAGTGTTCGAGCAGTTGGGCGCATTAGACAAGCTAGAAGGGTTCGCCAGTAACTACGGCGCAGACTTTTACGGACTACCAAGAAACAACACAACAATGACGTTAGTAAAAGAAGCGTGGACAGTACCTGAACAGGTCACGTTGGCTGATGGTACTGATATGGTGCCTTTCTATGCAGGGCAGACGCTTCAATGGAAACTACAAGATACTTTCCAAACGCGCTCGGCTGACTAACGCTACGTATATGCATCTTTGGAAAAAACAGAAATGACAATTGAAACAATAAAGCAGTTGGAAATAAATCCAGCGATTACAAAAGCGTTAGATGCACAAGGTATTTTTACCTTATCGCCCATTCAAGCACAGTCTTTACCTCATGCATTAGCGGGAAGCGATGTTATCGGGCAAGCGCAAACAGGCAGTGGTAAAACGCTTTGCTTCGTAATACCGGCGCTTGAAAAGATTGACCCTACATTATTTGCTACTCAAGTACTGGTATTGTGCCCTACGCGAGAGTTGGCAGACCAAGTGGCCGTGCAGTATAGAAATGCCGCAAAGCAAATTGGTAATATTAAAGTGATGACCATCTGCGGCGGTCAACCTATGGGGCCACAGATTCAGTCGCTTAAACATGGCGCTCATGTTGTAGTGGGTACACCAGGGCGTGTAATGGAGCACGTAGAGAAACGCAGGCTGATGCTCAAAGATGTACGTTTACGCGTGCTTGATGAAGCCGACCGCATGCTAGATATGGGCTTTGAAGATGACTTGAAAGTCATTTTTTCGCCAATGAAGAAGGGCGTACAAACCTTACTATTTTCTGCTACCTATACAGAAGAAATTGAGCGTATTGCCGATCAGTATTTAACCGAACCTGTAATTTGTAAAGTTGAAAGTGATGAGTCGAACAAACCGTCGATTACTCAAATCGGTTACAACGTACTTCCGCACACACGAATACAAACGCTCAAAGCAATTCTGACCGATTCTCAGCCTAAAACAGCTATCGTGTTTTGTAACCGCCGAGTACAGGTGACTGAAGTGGTCGCGTCGTTACTTGAAGATGGCTTTAGTGCTGCAGGTTTACAGGGCGAAATGGAGCAGTACGAGCGTACGGCAGTTCTTAACCAGTTTGCTAGTGATGCACTACAAGTACTGGTTGCTACCGATGTAGCTGCACGTGGGCTTGATATTGATGATATTCCGTGTGTGATCAACTACACCGTGAGCGAAGAGCCGGAAACGCATATTCACCGTATTGGGCGTACTGCTCGTGCGGGCGCTGAAGGGACAGCAATAACGTTAGTGGGCGACGAGGAAGAGCATTTCTTGCGTAAAATTGAAGTGCTTCAAGGCACTGATATTCCGCTAAAAGGCGCACAAGGCTTACGTTTCCATAAAAACCGCATCATCGAACCTGAATTTAGCTGTATTTCACTGAGTGCGGGTAAAAAGCAAAAGCTTCGTCCTGGTGACTTAGTTGGTGCGCTGACTAAAGATGCAGGCATACCAGGTGATGATGTAGGTAAAATTGCTGTGCAAAATAGCCAAAGCTTTATTGCGGTTAAATTGCGTAGTGTAAAGCGTGCTATGAATCACTTCCGTGAAGGCAAGATTAAAGGCAAACGTGTGAGAGCACGTAAGTTATAGGTGATATCACCTATAACAGCCCAAGCGTATTGCACAATAGCTACGATAGTATATTTCACGAGTTGGATAGGCAAAGTAAAGGCGGTTAGATGTCAGGCGAAACAGATTTAAGTACTTTATTACAAACACTACAGCCAGAGCTAAGCGCTGAAGCGTTTGTATTTGTGAGCGTGCCTTACGCTGTTTCGCCAACTCAATTGGCCAATGCATTAATGGTGTATAAAGAAGATGAAGGTACAACTCTTATTCTTGAATCATCTTTTGCAAGTAACGAAGGATTTGCAGTAGATAGCACCTTTAAGCGTATTACATGTAATGTCCATTCAAGCTTAGATGCAGTAGGTATGACCGCAGTAATGTCCGCTGCACTTACGAAGGCTAATATTAGCGCGAATGTGGTAGCCGGTTATTATCATGACCATATTTTCGTTCCGGCTGGCCGAGCCGACGAAGCTATTACTGTATTGCTGGAATTGGCCAACCCTTCATAAGTCTCACGCATTCTGTTTAAAGTACATAAACGTGGCTAGCGAATAGAGGCTATCAATTTCCGTACGGTTTAAGCGCGATTCGCATATTTAATGCAGATATAAAAAAGGCGACAATGAAATTGCCGCCTCTTCAATAACACTAACAAATATCTATTACCAAATTTTTACGCGCTCTTCTGGCGGTAAATACAAATCATTTTCCTCGGTAACATCAAACGCCTCGTAAAATTCAGGAACGTTGCGCAGTGCACCGTTAGTACGGAATTTGGTTGGAGAGTGGGTGTCGGTCTGAATTTGGTTGCGTAAGGCTTCATCACGATACTTGCTCGCCCATACTTGGCCGTAACCAATAAATACGCGCTGATCGCCAGTGTAACCGTCAATAACAGGGGCTTCTTCACCCTCTAAGGTTAAGTGATAGGCTTTAAGCGCAATACTAATGCCGCCCAAGTCGCCAATGTTTTCACCCAGAGTATATTCACCATTAACGAAGAGTTCTGGCAGGGCTTCGAATTCATTGAATTGCTCGACAAGTTTCGCCGTTCTCGCCTCAAATTCCTGACGGTCAGTATCAGTCCACCAGTTGCGTAACGCGCCATCACCATCAAACGTCGAACCTGCATCATCAAAACCATGACCAATTTCGTGTCCGATAACGGCACCAATACCACCGTAGTTTACCGCGTCTTCAGCATTCATATCGAAAAATGGCGGTTGAAGTATAGCTGCTGGGAAAACAATTTCATTCGCCGTTGGGTTATAGTAAGCATTAACGGTTTGAGGCGTCATACCCCACTCATGCTTCCATACTGGACCGCCTTGTTTCTTAAGCATTTCTTCGTAGGCAACATCGGCTGAACGCTTTAAGTTGCCAAATAAATCGCTGCCTTTCACTACCAGCTGAGAATAGTCTTTCCACGTATTGGGGTAACCAATTTTAACCGTGAATTTAGACAGCTTATCTAACGCCTGCTCACGGGTTTCATCTGTCATCCAATCTAGCTTTTCAATACTGTCTTTGTAGGCAAGCAAAAGATTACTCACCATGTCGGTCATACGCTCTTTGGCTTCAGGCGGGAAGTATTGTTTCACGTAAACTTTACCGATAACTTCGCCAACATGCGCATTAGAAAGGCTAACAGCCCTGCGCCAGCGTGGCTCAGGCTCTTCGACACCGCGAAGTGTTTTGCTGTAAAAATTGAAGTTAGCGGTGTCGAAATCTTCACTTAAACGGCTGGCTGAGGCATTAAGTAAGCCCCATTTTAGGAATACCTTCCAATCTTCCAAAGAGGTTTCAGTGATGAACGTATCCATTTGCTTCATGAAATCAGTTTGTAAAAACACAAGGCTGTCTACGTCGTTTAATTCCATTTCATTAAGAAAAAGTGACCACGGGAAGTTAGGCATAAGAGTGCTTAGGTCTGACACAGGCACTTTATTGTAGTTAGCCGCCCAATTACGTACTTCTTCTTTCTTCATATGAAGCTCGGCAATACGGCTTTCCATATCAAACAGCATTTGTGCGTTATCTGAAGGCGCATCAAATTCAGCGAGGGTAAACATAGTTTCAATATGTTTAACGTAGGCATCGCGAATTTCTTGTGATTTGGCGTCGTCTTTAAAGTAGTAATCGCGCTCAGGCAGACCAAGGCCAGACTGCCATGTATAAATCATATAAGATTCTGGCGATTTGAAATCTGCATTTTGGCCAACGTTGAATGGGGTCACATAGCCGTACCGAATGGCATAGGCAAAGTATGCCGCTAATTCATCGTAATTTGTGATAGCTTCAATTTTTTCAATGTCGGCATTAATTGGGCTTATACCCAACTCATTAAGCGTATCCGTATCCATGTAAGCACGATAGAAGTCGCCCACTTTTTGTTCATCGGTGCCATCTGCAAAGTCGCCTTCGGCAGAACTTTTAATAATCTTCATCACATGATCTTGAGATTCATCACGCAAAATGGTGAAAGCGCCATAACTCGATTTATCGGCTGGGATCTCAAGGTTATCCACCCACGTGCCATTCACGTATTGGAAGAAGTCGTTGCCTGGGTCGGCCGTTAAATCCATGTTTTCTTTGTTCACGCCAGACTTTAATTCTTTTTGTTGCGTTGCCGCGGTTGGCGCTTGGCTTTCAGGTTGTGTATTTTGTGGGCTACATGCAGTGAGTGCTAATGCAACGCTTAAGCTAACTACGCTTTTCAACATTGATTGTAATTCCTATTTTTATAAGCTGGTGTGAACCAAGTCGTGATTAAATTGTGTCGTTAAGTTCATGTCTCGTTGGCTGAATACTGACTTATGCTCTCTATTGCCTTTTGGTAATGCAATGTGGAGCGCTGGCGAATGTATGATGGTTAAAATCAGCGCTTTTAAAAAGTCGTCGCCTTCATAAATCATAGACTTAAAATTAAGGCACGAAAGGCAGTATTCTCTTACGTTAATATTTATCACGCTCCTTCCATTAGAAAAAGCACTTATAGTGAAAATACATAGCTTGTAACAACTTCTGTGTCTAATTTCGATATATTGACTACATTGGGCAGGCAAAATCACCTTTGCACTTCACTTAATATTGAAGGAATTAACATGATTCAATTCGATACCGTGTCACCTTGCGAGTACGCCGACGCATTGCCTCGCAAGCAGTTTATGGATTATAAAATTAAGCCATTGTGGCAACCGATCCCCCGCATTGCTGGGCCTGCTTTTACAGTAAAATGCGAGGCAGGAGATCACCTTATGCTTCATGCGGCCATTTATCGTGCTAATGCTGGCGATATCATCGTGGTTGAGGCGGATGATAAATTCGCGGTGGCGGGCGGTAATGTGTGTGCAATTGCTAAGGCTAGAGGTATTAAAGGGTTTGTTATTGACGGTGTCATAAGAGACTTGGCTGAAACCCGAGAAAATCAATTCCCTGTCTTTGCTCGCGGTGTAATTCCTAAGCCGGGCGCTAAAAAGTGTATATCACCCCTTAATCAGCCTATTCAATGTGGTGGCGTAACAGTGAATGCCGGTGACATTATTGTGGCTGACGAGGAAGGTATTGTGGTAATTCCGCAAGCACAAGCACAAGAAGCATTTGATATAGCCTTTGCCCGTGGTGAGAAAGATGCAGCCATGACACTTGAGCAGTGGCAAGCGCAACATAGTGAAAAGGTAGAGAGCATTCTGACAAACTTAGGCTACAAAGATGAGTAACCCGATGTTTTAAACCCGAGCATTGAACATATCGTGTAGAATGACGTAATTAAACGCAGTTGATGTAGAACGACACGAGTTTTGTTGCATGTTTTCATTTTTTGAACGATTAACACAGCCTTTCCCTGAAGCCCCACCAGGGCAACCTCCAACAGGTATTGTTGCCTTTTGTAAGTATTACACCCAAGGAATGTGGGGTGTTATTGCCACCGTTTCTATTTTAAGTGCCATTGTTGCGGTGCTAGAAGTGGCGCTGTTCGGTTTCTTGGGCCAATTGGTAGATTGGTTTTCAGAACAAAACCGAGAAACTTTTTTAGCCGAGCAAAAATGGACCTTAATTGGCATGGCCGTTACCGTGCTAGTGCTGATTCCAGGCTTTATACTGTTACGTTCATTGTTTTCACGCCAGTCGCTTATGGGAAATTTCCCCATGCGTATTCGCTGGCAAGCCCACCGCTATTTACTCGGCCAAAGCTTAACCTTTTTCCACGATGAATTTGCGGGTCGCGTGGCTACAAAAGTCATGCAAACCGCGCTATCTGTCCGTGAAACTGTAACCAAAGTCCTCGATTTGCTGGTGTACATTAGCGTCTACTTTATTTCTATGGTGGTACTGGTTTTCAGTACCGATTGGCGCTTAGCGGTGCCGCTTGTGGTGTGGTTTTTTGTGTACATGTTCATCTTGCGCATGCTGGTACCCAAGCTTAAACAAGTGTCACAAAAGCAGGCCGATGCGCGCTCTATGATGACGGGTCGAATTGTAGATAGTTACACTAATATCACGACCGTAAAGTTATTTTCTCATAGCCGCCGGGAAGCTGACTACGCCAGAGAAAGCATGGATGGCTTCTTAAAAACTGTGTACCCACAAATGCGTTTAGTAACGGTATTAGAGTTTTGTGTAGAAATGTCGAATGCCATATTGGTGTTCACCATTGGCGCACTGTCTGTGTATTTATGGATGGAAAATTTGGCCACACCAGGCGATATTGCCATTGCGATTAGTTTGTCTCTTCGCCTAAATGGAATGTCGCATTGGATCATGTGGGAAGTATCGGGCCTGTTTGAAAACCTAGGCACGGTGCAAGACGGTATGAATACGCTAGCCCAACCTATCGCAGTGAAAGATAAGCCTAAAGCCACAGCGCTAAGTGTGCAGGGTGGTGGTATTAAGTTTGATAACGTGGACTTTGCCTACGCGGGAGCCGATAACCAACCCATCGACGTATTTTCTAGCTTAGAGCTCGCTATTCATCCGGGCGAAAAAGTGGGCTTGGTAGGACGTTCAGGTTCGGGTAAATCCACATTAGTTAATTTGCTGATGCGGTTTTACGATACCCAATCGGGGCGCATCATTATTGATGGGCAAGATATAACCCAAGTTGGACAAGAAACCTTGCGAGCTAAAATTAGCATGGTGACACAAGATACCTCGCTTATGCACAGGTCAGTACGTGACAACATTCTTTACGGGCGTACCAACGCCAGCGAAGAAGAAATGATAAACGCCGCCAAGCTATCAGAAGCTCATGAGTTTATTCTTACCCTTACTGACAGCCAAGGAAGAACTGGCTACGACGCCCATGTGGGAGAACGTGGTGTGAAGCTGTCCGGTGGCCAACGACAACGTATTGCAATCGCCCGGGTGTTATTGAAAGATGCACCTGTACTAATTTTAGATGAAGCCACTTCTGCCTTAGACTCAGAAGCTGAAGCCGCTATTCAAGCAAGTCTAGATAAAGTGATGGAAGGCAAAACCGTATTGGCTATCGCGCATAGGCTTTCAACGATTGCGCAAATGGACCGATTACTAGTGTTAGAAAAAGGCCAGATAGTAGAGCAGGGAACTCACGCTGAATTAATTGCACATAATGGTATTTACGCCAAGTTATGGGCACATCAAACAGGCGGCTTTATTGGCGTGGAATAGTTTTTCACTGAGATAACAAGTTTAACGGCACAGTAAGTTGTAGAACAACTTGCACTGAGGGTAATACCTTAAACATGGTTAACAAAAACCTTGTGCCGCTTGTTATCTTGAGTATAATACGCCTCCCTCCCTTGCGATACCGCACTTTCCATTGAAATGACGCTGAATTCCCAAGGGTAGTGTAAGTAAAATTTGTGAGTTAAACACCACAGGGGTGTAGTTCGAATTGGTAGAACAGCGGTCTCCAAAACCGATGGTTGGGGGTTCGAGTCCCTCCACCCCTGCCAAATTACAAGTTCGCGTATTAGCGCGAGCAAAACGACGCTGTAGTGCTAGGATCGTGACATGAGCGAAAAGACGGAAAATCAGTCCAATGCATTGGACATGTTTAAATGGGTAGTGGTATTTGCCCTACTTGCTGGATTGGTTACGGCCAACACAGTGTTCGGTGAAATTTCAGTATTATACCGTGCAGTTACCGCAGTAGTGGTAGTGATTATTGCTGGTTTTATTGCAGCATCAACGGTTAAAGGCAGCACTTTCCTTAGCTTTGCTAAAGAGTCGCGCACTGAAGTTCGCAAAGTAGTATGGCCGACCCGTCAAGAAGCAAACCAAACTACTATCATCGTACTAGCGGCTACGTTGGTAATGGCATTAATCCTTTGGGGATTAGACGGCATTATCGTTCGTGTTGTTGGATACATTACTGGAATAGGAGCATAACGTATGTCTGAAGAAGAAATTAAAAAAAGATGGTACGTAGTACAAGCATATTCTCAGTACGAAGGCCGCGTTCAAAAAACGCTACTTGAATATATCAAGATGCACGGCATGGAAGAGCACTTCGGTCAGATTCTAGTTCCGACTGAAGAAGTTGTTGAAATGCGTGCTGGCCAAAAGCGTAAATCTGAGCGTAAATTCTACCCAGGTTACGTATTGGTAGAAATGGCAATGAACGAAGAATCTTGGCACTTAGTGAAAAGCGTTCCTCGTGTACTTGGTTTCATCGGTGGTACTTCTGACCGCCCAATGCCAATTACCCAAAAAGAAGCAGACGCCATTCTTAACCGTCTTGAAGAGTCAGTTGATAAGCCTAAGCCGAAGACATTGTTCGAGCCAGGCGAAGTGGTTCGCGTTACAGACGGTCCATTTGCAGACTTCAATGGTGTGGTAGAAGAAGTAGACTACGAAAAGAGCCGCGTAAAAGTGTCGGTACTTATCTTCGGTCGTTCTACACCGGTAGATTTAGAATTCGGACAGGTAGAAAAAGGCTAGGTCTTTTTATCTACCTCTAAGTTCATAAAAAAGCCCCTTAATAGGGGCTTTTTTGTATGAGGAGCTTTTGTGTTATTCAGATAGTAATGGGTGAAACATCATTACTTCTTTTTTTGTAAAAAACAGATTGTTAATTCACCCACACAAACACGCTCAAAAAAGCAAAAAATGAAAATAGAAATTGCAGAATTAGGCTCGTGTTTTGGGATATTTTATTGCTACTACTAAAAGAGTCCCAAAATCCGACATTCAAAGCGCGCTTTAAAATGAAGTTGACTATGATAAGGCAAATCATCCAGACTAGAAATTTAGTGGCATGTTCCATTTTTTTTATTCATCTGTTGTCGCTGCATCTTCGGCGTCTGAAAGTACGTTGACAATTGCACCTGAAGCCACACCCCCTCCAACTCCCCACAACGCTCCAGACACTTGGGACACTTCTTCTTTGTTTAATTCGATTAGTTCTCTCATAGTATTAAATAAGCCTTATTTGTTAAAATTAAGGCTTAGTGCAACTTACACCAAAGCCGAGTTAATTTTGACAACCCTGAATATTTAATAAAACTGGCCATGAGATCGTTTTTTAGTCACATTTATGCTTGCATACCATTTGAACACCTTATATAATGCGCGCCCTTTTAAACGGAAACGGGAAGCCGATTGAGCAGGTAATCTCTGTACTTGCAAGGCGCTATACCCAAACAAGAGAGCATTTAAAATGGCTAAAAAAGTAAGCGGTATTATTAAGCTTCAGGTTGCAGCAGGCGCTGCTAACCCAAGTCCACCAGTTGGTCCTGCACTAGGTCAACACGGTGTGAACATCATGGAATTCTGTAAAGCGTTTAACGCAAAAACAGATAGCCTTGAGAAAGGTGCTCCGGTACCTGTAGAAATTACGGTTTATGAAGATCGTTCTTTCACATTCGAAACTAAGACTCCTCCTGCGTCTTACCTGCTTAAGAAAGCAGCGGGCATCAAGAGCGGTTCTGGCCGTCCTAACACTGAAAAAGTGGGTACTGTTACTCGCGCTCAGTTGGAAGAAATCGCCAAAACTAAAGAACCAGACTTAACTGCAGCTGACCTAGATGCAGCGGTTCGCACTATCGCGGGTTCTGCTCGCTCAATGGGCTTGAACGTAGAGGACTAATCGAATGGCTAAATTATCTAAACGCGCTCGCATTATCCGCGAAAAAACAGACGCGACTAAAGAATACGAAATCAACGAAGCAGTTGCTTTGCTTAAAGAATTAGCGACAGCTAAATTCGCTGAAAGCGTTGATGTTGCAGTAAACCTTGGTATCGACGCTAAGAAATCTGACCAAAACGTTCGTGGTGCTACTGTACTACCTAACGGTACTGGTAAAGACGTTCGCGTTGCAGTATTTACTCAAGGTGCTAACGCTGAAGCCGCTAAAGAAGCTGGTGCTGACATCGTTGGTATGGAAGACCTTGCTGAGCAAGTGAAGAAAGGCGAAATGAACTTTGACGTTGTTGTTGCCAGCCCAGACGCTATGCGTGTTGTTGGTCAACTAGGTCAAATCTTAGGTCCACGTGGCCTAATGCCTAACCCTAAAACGGGTACAGTAACGCCAGACGTTGCTACTGCTGTTAAGAACGCTAAAGCTGGTCAGGTTCGCTACCGTAACGATAAGAACGGTATCATCCATGCTAGCATTGGTAAGATTGCGTTCGAAACAAACCAAATTCAAGAGAACCTTGAAGCATTACTAGAAGCATTGAAGAAAGCTAAGCCTTCTTCTGCTAAAGGTACTTATATCCAGAAGATTAGCCTAAGCACCACTATGGGCGCTGGCGTATCTCTAGATAAAGCTTCAGTAGGTCTTTAATAGCCTGCCGAGGCAACTCGGCTTCTCTGTAAAGGTAATGGGTTGGAGTCGTCAATACAGCAGTGCTGATTGGCAACTCCCGTCCAAGACCGCAGGTGCGATGTGGTGATTGAGGTAAGAGAACTTTCACATTAAACATATCGCTTAATACAACAACCTGCGCAGACGGTGGTTTGACTCAGACTCTCTGGGGTAACAAACACCGTAGAGCGGTATCATCAATTATGTTGATATCAATCTGTGAACCCTGATGGCGTAAACAGGTAACTGTATACAAAGTCAGATACAAAGAGGTGAACTCAGTGGCACTAGGTTTAGCAGCAAAAAAAGAGATCGTAGCAGAAGTTTCTGAAGTTGCGTCTCGCGCTCTATCCGTTGCCGTCGCTGAATACCGTGGGATGGAAGTTGCAGAACTGACTGACCTTCGCGTAAAAGCTCGTGAGCAAGGCGTATACCTTAAGGTTATACGTAACACTCTAGCTAAGCGTGCATTGGCAGACAGTAAATTTGCAGACTTAGATAGCGCCCTTACTGGTCCTCTTATCTACGGCTTCTCAGTTGAGGCACCTGGTGGTGCAGCACGTCTTTTCAAAGACTTTGCGAAGCAAAACGATAAGTTGAACGTAACAGCTCTATCTATTGGTAGTGGTCTTCTTGGTCCAGATAAATTGGACGCAGTTGCTTCACTTCCTACTCGCGACGAAGCGCTTGCAAAACTTCTTGCAACCTTCAAAGCACCGGTTGGGAAATTCGTTCGAACTATCAACGAAGTACCTACCAAGTTTGTGCGCGTATTGGCGGCGATCAAAGACGAGAAGTAATTCCCGTTTTTGGCATATTGATTTTTTTAACATTTTAAAAACCCAGGAGTTTAGACCACATGGCTCTAACTAAAGAAGATATCTTAAACGCGATTGCTGAAATGCCAGTTATGGAATTGGTTGAGCTTATCGAAGCAGCTGAAGAAAAATTCGGTGTTGACGCATCTGCAGCAGTAGCTGTAGCTGGTCCAGCAGCGGGCGAAGCAGCAGCAGTTGAAGAAAAGACTGAGTTTGACGTTGTAATGACTTCATTCGGCGCAAACAAAGTTGCAGTAATCAAAGCAGTTCGCGCAGCGACTGGCCTAGGTCTTAAAGAAGCTAAAGAAGTAGTTGAATCTGCTCCTAAAGCTATCAAAGAAGGCGTAAGCAAAGAAGAAGCTGAAGAACTTAAAGCACAGCTAACTGAAGCTGGCGCTGAAGTTGAAGTTAAGTAATCTATTTGTTTAGATTATTTGCCTGAGACGGCAAGGCTGGTGGTTTTTTAAACCACCAGCCTTTTTGCGCTGTACAGTGTGTAGATTCTAACCCTTGACTACACTACTAAATGCGCACCTCGGAAATTACACATAAAAGCATAAAACCAACAAGTTAACTAATAATTGGTTAAATTTTGTTGTATGCTGTGGAATTGCCCCGAAAAAGGGTTGTGGAAGTTTGTTGCTTATGCGCAATTCAACACGAAGCTCATAGCTTGAAGCACTCGTCGCGATGCATAATGCAGCAGGTTGGGTCATAAATCAGCAGGCTGAGGAACCCATGGTTTACTCTTATAGCGAAAAGAAACGTATCCGTAAGGATTTTGGCAAACGCCCACAGGTATTGGAAATTCCATACCTTCTTTCAATTCAGCTTGATTCTTTCAAAAAGTTTATTGAGATCGACGCCGATGCTCAATACGGCTTGGAAGCAGCATTTCGTTCCGTTTTTCCGATAAAAAGCTACTCAGGTAACTCGGAGCTTCAATATGTTAGCTACCGTTTGGGAGAGCCAGTATTCGACGTTAAAGAATGTCAAATTCGTGGCGTCACATTCTCTGCTCCATTAAGAGTAAAACTACGGTTAGTATTGTTTGATAAAGACGCTGCGCCAGGTACCGTAAAAGACATTAAAGAACAAGAAGTGTACATGGGCGAAATCCCATTGATGACTCAGAACGGTACGTTCGTTATCAATGGTACAGAGCGTGTTATCGTGTCACAGCTACACCGTTCACCTGGTGTGTTCTTCGATCACGATAAAGGCAAAACTCACTCGTCAGGTAAAGTGCTTTATAATGCACGTGTAATTCCTTACCGTGGTTCTTGGCTTGACTTCGAGTTCGATCCAAAAGATAACCTGTTTGTTCGTATTGACCGTCGTCGTAAGTTGCCAGCAACAATCATCTTACGCGCGCTTGAAATGACATCAGAAGAAATCTTGGATACGTTCTTCGAGAAAGTCAGTGTACGTATCGATAAAGACAAGTTAATGATGGAAGTGGTGCCAGATCGTCTTCGTGGCGAAACTGCAGCATTCGATATCATTGACGGTGAAGGTAATGTTGTTGTTGAAACCGGTCGTCGTGTATCTGCACGTCATACCCGTGCGCTTGAAAAAGCGGGTTTATCTGAACTTGAAGTTCCAGCAGATTACCTAATTGGTCGCGTATTCGCGGCAACGTACGTAAATGAAGATACTGGCGAAGTTATCGTTAGCGCTAACGAAGAGTTAACGCTTGAGAACTTAGCGGCACTAAGCCAAGCTGGTATTAAAGAGTTCGAAACTTTGTACATAAATGAATTGGACCATGGTTCATACATTTCTGACACATTGCGTATCGACTCTTCAACAAACCGCCTAGAAGCGCTTGTTGAAATTTACCGCATGATGCGTCCTGGTGAGCCACCAACAAAAGACGCAGCAGAAACCTTATTCCAAAACCTTTTCTTCTCAGATGAGCGTTATGACCTATCTTCTGTAGGTCGTATGAAGTTCAACCGCCGTTTAGGCCGTGAAGAATTGATTGGTTCAGGCACCCTAGATAAAGACGATATTGTTTCAGTAATGAAGCAACTTATCGAGATTCGTGACGGTAAAGACGAAGTGGACGATATCGACCACTTGGGTAACCGCCGTATCCGTTCTGTGGGTGAAATGGCTGAAAACCAATTCCGTGTTGGTTTAGTACGTGTTGAGCGTGCTGTTAAAGAGCGTCTAAGCTTAGGCGACCTTGATAGCATTATGCCGCAAGACCTTATTAACGCTAAGCCTATTTCGGCTGCGGTTAAAGAGTTCTTCGGTTCATCACAGCTTTCTCAGTTCATGGACCAAAACAACCCGTTATCAGAAGTAACGCATAAGCGTCGTATTTCTGCATTAGGCCCGGGCGGTCTTACGCGTGAGCGTGCAGGCTTCGAAGTACGTGACGTACACCCTACGCACTACGGTCGTCTGTGTCCTATCGAGACGCCTGAAGGTCCAAACATCGGTTTGATCAACTCATTGGCAAGCTTCGCGCGTACCAATGACTTTGGTTTCCTTGAAACGCCGTTCCGTCGCATTGTTGATGGTGTGGTAAGTGAAGAAATCGATTACTTGTCTGCAATTGAAGAAGGTCAATTCGCAATTGCACAGGCAAACATTGTTTTAACCGCAAACGGTGAGCTAGTAGACGACCTTATTCCATGTC
This sequence comes from Alteromonas naphthalenivorans, assembly GCF_000213655.1. Classification (NCBI taxonomy): domain Bacteria; kingdom Pseudomonadati; phylum Pseudomonadota; class Gammaproteobacteria; order Alteromonadales; family Alteromonadaceae; genus Alteromonas; species Alteromonas naphthalenivorans. The sequence goes on along the minus strand of NC_015554.1, from coordinate 4,422,847 downwards.
GTCACCGTGGTGAAACCACCTTGATGCCGAAAGAAGACATCAAGTACATGGACGTTTCTCCACAGCAAATCGTTTCAATCGCTGCGAGTATCATTCCGTTCCTAGAACACGATGATGCTAACCGCGCATTGATGGGTGCGAACATGCAACGTCAGGCTGTACCTACATTACGTGCTGATAAGCCGCTTGTTGGTACCGGTATGGAAAGAACCATTGCTGTTGACTCAGGTGTTACTGTAGTTGCTAAGCGTGGTGGTAGAGTTGACTATGTTGACGCTAGCCGTATCGTTATAAAAGTAGAAGAAGATGAAATGCTTCCTGGTGAAGCAGGTATCGACATCTACAACCTGACTAAATACACACGTTCTAACCAGAACACCTGTATCAATCAGCGTCCTACTTGTAGTGTAGGCGACCCGATTGTTGCTGGCGATGTATTGGCAGACGGTCCATCTACTGACTTGGGCGATCTTGCGCTTGGTCAGAACATGCGTATCGCGTTCATGCCTTGGAATGGTTATAACTTTGAGGATTCAATCCTTATCTCTGAGCGTGTAGCTCAGGAAGACCGTTTCACCACTATCCACATTCAAGAACTAAGCTGTATTGCTCGTGATACTAAGCTTGGGCCAGAAGAGATTTCTTCTGATATTCCGAATGTTGGCGAATCTGCACTAAGCAAGCTTGATGAATCAGGTGTTGTTTACATTGGTGCGGAAGTGAAAGGCGGCGACATTCTGGTAGGTAAAGTAACACCTAAAGGTGAAACTCAACTTACGCCAGAAGAAAAACTATTAAGAGCAATCTTCGGTGAAAAAGCGTCTGACGTAAAAGATACGTCACTACGTGTGCCTAACTCTGTTCACGGTACGGTTATCGACGTTCAAGTCTTTACCCGTGACGGCGTAGAGAAAGACAAACGTGCGCTTGAAATTGAAGACATGCAACTTCGTCAGGTTAAGAAAGACCTTACTGACGAATTTGAAATTCTTGCAGACGGTATCTTTGCTCGTGCACAAAACGCATTATTACGCTCTGGTGTTGAACAAGCTAAGCTTGACAGCCTACCGCGTGAGAAGTGGTTTGAAATTGCATTAAACGACGAAGACGTACAGCTTGAGATCGACCAAATTGCTGATCAGCACGCAGAAATCAAAGAAGACTTCGATAAGAAGTTTGAAACTAAGCGTCGCAAGATCACACAAGGCGATGACCTAGCACCTGGTGTCCTTAAGATTGTTAAGGTTTACCTAGCTGTTAAGCGTCACATCCAGCCTGGTGATAAAATGGCCGGTCGTCACGGTAACAAAGGTGTAATTTCAACGATTCAGCCTGTGGAAGACATGCCATATGATGCTAACGGTACGCCGGTAGACATCGTATTGAACCCACTAGGTGTACCATCGCGGATGAACATCGGTCAGATCCTAGAAACACATATGGGTATGGCTGCTCACGGTCTTGGTGTGAAAATCGATCGCATGCTAAAAGAGCATGAAGAGATGCAGAAGCTTCGTAATTTCTTGAAAGAAATTTATGAGCTTGGCGAAAATCACCAAGAAGTGGACATCGATAACTTCACCGACCACGAAATTACACGTCTTGCAAACAACCTACGTAAGGGTGTTCCAATTGCAACACCTGTATTCGACGGTGCACGTGAATCTGAAATTAAGGAAATGTTGAAGTTAGCTGACATTCCTGAAAGCGGTCAGATTTCGTTGTTCGACGGTCGTACTGGTCGCGAGTTTGAGCGTCCTGTTACGGTTGGTTACATGTACATGCTGAAACTGAACCACTTGGTTGACGACAAAATGCACGCTCGTTCAACTGGTTCGTACAGCCTTGTTACACAACAGCCGCTGGGTGGTAAAGCTCAGTTTGGTGGTCAGCGCTTCGGAGAGATGGAAGTGTGGGCCCTTGAAGCTTACGGTGCAGCATATACCCTTCAGGAAATGCTTACTGTTAAGTCGGATGATGTTAACGGCCGTACTAAGATGTACAAGAACATCGTCGATGGTGACCACAGAATGGAACCTGGCATGCCAGAGTCATTCAACGTATTACTTAAAGAAATCCGCTCGTTGGGTATCAACATCGAGTTGGAAGAGAAGTAACACGGCAATCGCCACGTTATGACAAGAGATGGCCCGGCGCTTGCGCCGGGTTCTAGAGACTGACTCCGCTGGGAGAGTAATGTGAAAGACTTATTAAAGTTTCTAAAGCAACAAAACAAGACTGAAGAATTCGATAATATTCGAATCGGTCTTGCTTCACCTGACATGATTCGTTCATGGTCTTTTGGTGAAGTTAAGAAGCCAGAAACAATTAACTACCGTACGTTCAAACCAGAACGTGACGGCCTGTTTTGTGCGCGTATTTTCGGACCAGTTAAAGACTACGAATGTCTTTGTGGTAAGTATAAGCGTCTGAAGCACCGTGGTGTTATCTGTGAAAAATGTGGTGTTGAAGTAACCCTAACTAAAGTACGTCGTGAGCGTATGGGTCACATTGAACTGGCAAGCCCAGTTGCACACATTTGGTTCCTTAAATCACTTCCGTCTCGTATCGGCTTAATGCTTGATATGACACTTCGTGATATTGAACGTGTACTATATTTTGAATCTTACGTAGTAACCGAGCCGGGTATGACTACCCTTGAGCGCAGCCAACTTCTTAACGAAGAAGATTACTTGGATGCACTTGAAGAGCACGGTGACGAGTTTGACGCAAAAATGGGTGCTGAAGCCGTATTTGACCTTTTAAAAGTGTTAGATGTAGATGCTGACGTAGCTTCAATGCGTGAAGAGTTGCCTTCAATCAACTCTGAAACTAAGCGTAAGAAAATCACCAAGCGTCTTAAGTTGCTTGAATCATTCCAACAGTCTGGCAACAAGCCAGAGTGGATGATCTTGACTGTACTTCCAGTACTTCCGCCGGACCTTCGTCCGTTGGTACCACTGGATGGTGGTCGATTTGCAACGTCTGACCTGAACGATTTATACCGTCGTGTTATCAACCGTAACAACCGTCTCAAGCGTCTTCTAGACCTTGCGGCGCCTGACATTATCGTACGTAACGAAAAACGTATGCTTCAGGAAGCGGTAGATGCATTACTAGATAACGGTCGTCGTGGTCGCGCTATCACAGGTTCTAACAAACGTCCTCTTAAATCACTTGCCGATATGATTAAAGGTAAGCAAGGTCGTTTCCGTCAGAACTTACTTGGTAAGCGTGTTGACTACTCTGGTCGTTCTGTAATTACCGTTGGTCCTACATTACGTCTTCACCAATGTGGTCTTCCTAAGAAAATGGCACTTGAGTTATTCAAGCCGTTTATCTATGGAAAACTTGAAGGTCGTGGTCTAGCAACAACTATCAAAGCAGCGAAGAAGCTGGTTGAACGTGAAGCACCAGAGGTATGGGACGTACTAGATGACGTTATCCGTGAACACCCTGTTATGCTTAACCGTGCACCAACACTTCACCGTTTGGGTATCCAGGCATTTGAACCAACCCTTATCGAAGGTAAAGCGATTCAGCTTCACCCACTAGTATGTGCGGCCTACAACGCCGATTTCGATGGTGACCAAATGGCTGTACACGTGCCGCTGACTATTGAAGCTCAGCTGGAAGCACGTGCGTTGATGATGTCGACCAACAACATTCTGTCACCTGCAAATGGTGAACCTATCATCGTTCCTTCACAGGACGTTGTATTAGGTCTTTATTACCTAACCCGTGACAAAGTGAACGGTTTGGGTGAGGCAATGGTATTTACCAGCCCGAATGAAGCAGAAAAAGCATACCGCACAGGTAACGCAGAACTTCACTCACGCGTTAAAGTACGTATCACTGAATACGACATTGACGAAGATGGTGTGAAGACTGAGAAAGTAACGCTAACAGATACTACTGTTGGTCGTGCAATTTTCTCATTGATGCTACCTAAAGGTTTGCCGTTTGAAATTATCAACCAGGCAATGGGCAAAAAGCAGATTTCACGTTTGCTTAACGCTTGTTACCGTACACTGGGTCTTAAAGACACAGTAATCGCTGCTGACCAAATCATGTATACCGGTTTCCACTACGCAATGATTGCGGGTGCATCTGTTGGTATCGATGACATGGTAATCCCAGCTGCGAAGAAAGATATTATCGACGCTGCAGAAGCGGAAGTTATCGAGATCCAGGAACAGTTCCAAAATGGTCTTGTAACCGCCGGTGAGCGCTACAACAAAGTTATCGATATCTGGTCAAATGCCAACGAAAAAGTTGCCAAGGCCATGATGGATAACCTTAAGACTGACATCGTAATTAACCGCGATGGCGAAGAAGAAGAGCAAACCTCATTTAACTCTGTTTATATGATGGCCGACTCTGGTGCTCGTGGTAGTGCCGCTCAGATTCGTCAGCTAGCGGGTATGCGTGGTCTGATGGCTAAGCCAGATGGCTCAATCATCGAAACGCCAATCACGGCTAACTTCCGTGAAGGTCTTAACGTACTTCAGTACTTCATCTCTACTCACGGTGCGCGTAAAGGTCTAGCCGATACAGCACTTAAGACTGCGAACTCGGGTTACCTAACTCGTCGTCTAGTAGATGTTGCACAAGATTTGGTTATTACTAACGACGACTGTGGCACCTTCGGTGGTGTTCAGATGACACCGCTAATTGAAGGTGGTGACGTTGTAGAACCACTTCGTGAGCGTGTACTAGGTCGTGTAGTTGCAGAAGATGTAGTTAAACCAGGTACTACAGAAGTATTGGTTGAGCGTAATGTGTTACTAGACGAAGCGCTAGTAGACATGCTTGAAGCTAACTCTGTTGACCAAATTCAAGTACGCTCGGTTATCACCTGTGATAACGACTTCGGTGTGTGTGCAAACTGTTATGGTCGTGACCTTGCTCGCGGACATATGGTTGGAAGCGGTGAGTCTGTGGGTGTTATTGCCGCACAGTCGATCGGTGAACCAGGTACACAGCTTACCATGCGTACGTTCCACATCGGTGGTGCGGCATCACGAGCTTCTGCTGAGAACAGCGTTCAGGTTAAAACTGCGGGTAGCCTTAAGCTACACAATGAAAAATCAGTACGTAACTCAGACGGCAAAGTGGTTATTGTTTCTCGTTCAACAGAACTTACTGTTATCGATGAACAAGGTCGTGAGAAAGAGCGCTATAAAGTACCTTACGGTGCTGTACTTAGCGTGGATGACGGTGCAACTATTGCAGCTGGCGACGTTGTTGCTAACTGGGATCCGCATAGTCACCCAATCGTAACTGAACGTGCAGCTAAGATTAGCTTTGCCGACATCGACGACTCTAACACCGAGATGCAACAAGACGAATTAACTGGTCTTACGCGTATCGTAGTTAAAGATCTTGCGAAGAGTAACTCTAAAGAACCTAAACTTATCCTAGAAAGTGATGAGTTCGGTCTTCAAGAGATTCGCCTGCCAAGCTTTACGACTATCGAAGCGAAAGAAGGTAAGGTTGCTAACGAAGGTGACGTGTTAGCACGTATACCTCAAGAAAGCTCGAAGACACGTGATATCACGGGTGGTCTACCTCGCGTAGCCGACTTGTTTGAAGCACGTAAGCCTAAAGAGCCAGCTATCCTTGCTGAAGTTTCAGGTACTATTGGTTTCGGTAAAGAAACCAAAGGTAAGAAACGTTTGGTTATCACGCCGCCAGAGGGTGATGCATACGAAGAGATGATTCCAAAATGGCGTCAGCTTAACGTGTTCGAAGGTGAGAAAGTGGAACGTGGTGAAGTTATTGCAGATGGCCCTGAGTCACCGCATGATATCTTGCGTCTACGTGGTATCTCTGCTGTAGCAAACTACATCGTGAACGAAGTTCAGGAAGTTTACCGTCTACAGGGTGTAAAAATTAACGATAAGCACATCGAAGTTGTTATTCGTCAGATGTTGCGTAAGTGCGTTATTACCCATTCAGGTGATACTCAGTTCCTTGAAGGCGAACAAGTTGAAGTGTCTAACGTGAAAGTGACCAACCGTGAAGTTGAAAAACACGGTAAGATTCCAGCGCAGTATGAAACACAACTGCTTGGTATCACTAAAGCGTCGCTATCTACTGAGTCATTCATCTCAGCTGCATCGTTCCAAGAAACAACACGTGTTCTTACCGAAGCTGCAGTTCAAGGTAAAGAAGATGACCTTCGCGGTCTGAAAGAAAACGTAATCGTGGGTCGATTGATTCCAGCGGGTACAGGTTTCGCTTACCATGAACGTCGTGCACAACGTCGTAAAGAAGAAATCGAAGAAATGTCAGTTTCTGCTGCTGATGCAGAACAGGCACTAACCGAAGCACTTAACGCCGGTGACGACTCAGCCGAATAAGGCATGATCGTAGGAGTACGTTAACGTACTCCTAACAAATTGGCATGTTAAGCTGACAGATTGCAGTTAAATGCCTGCTTAACCTTTGTACAGCTTGACACGCCGAGCTATGATCATTAATATTCCGCGACCCGATTTTGGATGACCTCTAAAAGGCAGAAGAAAATGGGCGCGGTTTTTTGTATCAGAGCTCAGTTAATGCTGACAAGCACAGTATTAACATTAAATGAGTGACGTTAGAAAAGTCGCTTTAATGGACCCAATCAGAGTGATTGGGTTTTTGTAGTTTTTAATCAGGAGCTAGTTAATGGCAACAGTTAACCAGTTAGTCCGCAAGCCGCGCAAAAAGCCCGTTGAAAAAAGCAACGTAGCTGCATTGCAAGCTTGTCCTCAAAGACGCGGTGTATGTACTCGTGTATATACTACTACGCCTAAGAAACCAAACTCTGCACTACGTAAAGTATGTCGTGTACGTCTAACTAACGGTTTTGAAGTTTCTTCATACATCGGTGGTGAAGGTCACAACCTACAAGAGCACAGTGTAGTACTTATCCGTGGTGGTCGTGTTAAAGATCTACCAGGTGTTCGTTATCACACAGTTCGCGGTACATTAGACTGCGCAGGTGTAAACGATCGTAAGCAAGCCCGTTCTAAGTACGGTGCGAAGAAGCCTAAGTCTTAACGGTTCTCCGTTAGTAAGGCCAAACTGAAGTTTAAGAGTTTTGGGTAATTCCTGAATTCATACGGAGAATAGAAATGCCAAGAAGAAGAGTCGTAGGTCAACGTAAAATCCTACCAGAGCCAAAATTTAGCTCACAACTGCTTGCAAAATTCATGAATGTCGTAATGCTTGACGGCAAGAAGTCAGTCGCTGAAAAAATCGTTTACGGTGCGCTCGATATTGTTGCTGAAAAAACCAGCAAAGCTCACCTAGATGTATTCGAAGAAGCACTTGATAACATCCGTCCTACTGTAGAGGTTAAATCTCGTCGTGTAGGTGGTTCAACTTATCAAGTACCAGTAGAAGTTCGTCCAGTTCGTCGTAATGCCCTAGGTATGCGTTGGTTGGTAGATGCTGCTCGTAAACGTGGCGAGAAGTCAATGGCTCAACGCCTGGCTGCTGAAATGATTGATGCATCAGAAAACAAAGGTTCTGCGGTTAAGAAACGTGAAGACGTTCACCGTATGGCCGAAGCAAACAAAGCGTTTGCTCATTACCGTTGGTAATAAACGTAATATAACTGAGAGAGATGTATGCCTCGTAAGACCTCGATTGAGCGTTACCGCAATATTGGTATTGTGGCTCATGTGGACGCGGGTAAAACCACGACCACAGAGAGAGTCCTGTTTTATACAGGGTTGTCTCATAAAATCGGTGAAGTGCATGATGGTGCTGCAACCATGGACTGGATGGAACAAGAGCAGGAGCGTGGTATTACTATCACGTCTGCTGCAACCACTTGTTTCTGGTCAGGCATGGAAAAGCAGTTCGATCAGCATCGTATAAACATTATAGACACGCCAGGACACGTGGACTTTACCATTGAGGTAGAACGTTCATTACGGGTACTGGACGGGGCTGTAGTGGTTTTTTGCGGGTCTTCTGGGGTTGAACCTCAATCAGAGACAGTCTGGCGACAGGCTGACAAATATGAGGTGCCACGTCTCGTGTTCATCAATAAGATGGACCGAGCTGGCGCCGATTTTGAGCGTGTTGTGGGTCAAATCCGTAAACGCTTAGGCGCAAACTGTGTTCCTATTCAATTGAACATGGGCGCTGAAGAAGAGTTCCATGGCGTAATCGATCTTATTAAGATGAAAGCCATAAACTGGAATGCCGAAGACATGGGTATGACGTTTACCTATGAAGATATTCCAGCGCAATATTTAGACAACGCACAAAAGTATCGTACAGAGATGATTGAAGCTGCTGCTGAAGCCTCTGACGAGCTTATGGATAAGTATTTAGAAGGCGAAGAGCTAACTGAAGCTGAAATCCGACTTGGTTTACGTACCCGTACACTGAACAACGAAATTGTTCTTGCCACCTGTGGCAGTGCCTTCAAAAACAAAGGTGTTCAGGCAGTACTAGACGCGGTAGTAGAATACTTACCGTCACCAAGTGAAGTAAAAGCTATTACGGGTGTTTTAGACGACAAAAATGAAACTGAAGCTGAGCGTCATGCAGACGACAGCGAGCCGTTCTCGGCCCTTGCATTTAAAATCGCTACCGACCCATTCGTAGGAACGCTAACTTTCTTCCGTTGTTACTCTGGCGTTGTTAATACTGGTGATACGGTTTACAACCCAGTGAAAGGTAAACGCGAGCGTTTTGGGCGTATTGTTCAAATGCACGCTAAAGACCGTGAAGAAATTAAAGAAGTTCGTGCTGGCGATATTGCCGCAGCCATTGGTCTTAAAGATGTGACCACAGGTGATACGCTTTGCGATCCGAATAATGTCATTACACTTGAGCGTATGGAATTTCCTGATCCAGTAATTTCTATCGCTGTTGAGCCACGCTCTCAGGCTGACCAAGAGAAGATGGGGCTCGCGCTAGGTAAACTAGCTGCTGAAGACCCATCATTTAAGGTTAAGACTGATGAAGAGTCGGGCCAGACGATTATCTCTGGTATGGGTGAGCTTCACCTTGATATCATTGTTGATCGTATGAAACGCGAATTTAAGGTTGAATGCAACGTAGGTAAACCTCAGGTTGCTTATCGTGAGACCATTCGCAAGAAAGTTGAAGTTGAAGGTAAATTCGTACGTCAGTCTGGCGGCCGTGGCCAATTTGGTCATGTGTGGCTTCGTATTGAGCCACAAGCAGAAGAAGGCGCAGGCTACGAATTTGTTAATGACATCACCGGTGGTGTGGTACCAAAAGAGTTCATACCAGCGGTTGATAAAGGAATTCAGGAGCAGTTGCAAAGTGGTGTTGTAGCAGGGTATCCGGTACTAGATGTAAAGGTTACTTTGTTTGACGGTTCGTACCATGATGTTGACTCTTCTGAAATGGCGTTTAAGATCGCCGGCTCTATGGGTTTCAAAAAAGGCGCCGCAGAAGCAAATCCGGTGTTGCTTGAACCCATGATGAAAGTTGAAGTAACTACTCCAGAAGACTGGATGGGTGATGTGGTTGGTGACCTAAATCGTCGTCGCGGCATGATCGAAGGTATGGAAGAAGGCGTAGCAGGTATTAAAATAGTACGTGCTAAGGTGCCGCTTTCAGAAATGTTCGGGTATGCTACTGACTTGCGTTCACAAACGCAGGGTCGCGCATCATACTCTATGGAGTTCTTCAATTATTCTGAGGCGCCTAAAAATGTGGCGCAGGCTATTATTGAATCTAGAATTTAATCTAAATGAAGGTTCGGTCCGGTCCCGTATTGGGTCGGACTTTTAACTTAGGAAACGAGAAAAATGGCAAAAGAAAAGTTTGAACGTACGAAACCCCATGTAAACGTGGGTACAATCGGCCACGTTGACCACGGAAAAACTACCCTTACTGCAGCTATCACTACTGTTCTTTCAAAGACATACGGTGGTTCAGCTCAGGCTTTCGATCAAATCGATAACGCGCCTGAAGAAAAAGCTCGTGGTATCACCATCTCTACTTCACACGTAGAGTATGACACTCCTACTCGTCACTACGCTCACGTAGACTGCCCAGGACACGCTGATTACGTTAAAAACATGATCACCGGTGCTGCTCAGATGGACGGCGCGATCCTAGTAGTAGCTGCGACTGATGGCCCTATGCCTCAGACTCGTGAGCACATCCTACTTGGTCGTCAGGTTGGCGTTCCTTACATCATCGTATTCATGAACAAATGTGACATGGTTGATGATGAAGAGCTTCTAGAGCTAGTAGAAATGGAAGTTCGTGAACTTCTTAGCGAATATGAATTCCCAGGCGATGACCTTCCAGTTATCCAAGGTTCTGCACTTAAAGCTCTTGAAGGCGATGCAGAATGGGAAAAGAAAATCATCGAACTTGGTGAAGCTCTTGATTCATACATCCCAGAGCCAGAGCGTGCTATCGATAAGCCGTTCATTCTTCCAATCGAAGACGTATTCTCAATCTCAGGCCGTGGTACAGTAGTAACGGGTCGTGTAGAGCAAGGTATTGTTAAAGTTGGTGAAGAAGTAGAAATCGTTGGTATCAAAGATACGACTAAGACGACTTGTACTGGTGTTGAAATGTTCCGTAAACTTCTTGACGAAGGTCGCGCTGGTGAGAACGTTGGTGTTCTTCTACGTGGTACTAAGCGTGAAGACGTTGAACGTGGTCAAGTACTAGCTAAGCCTGGTTCAATCAACCCACACACTAAATTCGAAGCTGAAGTATACGTACTAAGCAAAGACGAAGGTGGCCGTCATACTCCATTCTTCAAAGGCTATCGTCCACAGTTCTACTTCCGTACAACTGACGTAACTGGTGCTGTAGAGCTTCCAGAAGGCGTAGAGATGGTAATGCCTGGTGACAACCTTAAGTTCGTAGTAGAACTTATTGCACCAATCGCGATGGACGAAGGTTTACGCTTCGCTATCCGTGAAGGTGGCCGTACTGTAGGTGCTGGTGTTGTAGCTAAGATTCTTTAATCTAAGCAAACCAAAGCATAAAAGAAAGGCGCTCATTTGAGCGCCTTTTTTGTGCGTGTAATTTGGTGTACCTGGTGGGGAAGGGCTTTGCGCGCCTCGTAAACCCGGCGTAAACCCATCCATGGGGCCTTCGCTACAGCATCCATGCTGTAGAGAGTTTCCGAGGCGCACAAAGCCCTTCCTTATAAACAAGTCATCATACTCAGATAGTGATTAATCCCATCAGAAACACGGCGTAAACCCATCCCTGGGGCCTCTGCCACAGCATCCATGCTGTGGAAGGTTTCTGATGGGGGCTACTCCTAGCATAAACTATAGGAATAGTAAGGGATAATCTATGCATGGAGCCTTCGTTACAGCATCCATACTGTAGAGAGTTTCCGAGGCGCACAAAGCCTTTTCTTCTAAACAAGCCGTCGTACTCAGATAGTGATTAATCTCATCAGAAACGCGCGTGAATCCATCAATGCTGCTGAGGGTTTCAGATGAGGGCTACTCTTTCTTGCAAACGCGAAGCAAATACTATTGAAGAAAACTATATGCAAAGATACATAGATGTAATTTGCTTATAAGTACAAAACGTTCTCATACTTAGTTAATATTTTGTTAATAAGTAAGTGATATGGCTAAGATCCCACGAAGCAAATTCTATGACCAGAGCTCCAACGATTACACCGCTGAAATGGCGGCAACACGTCGGGAGTTTGTGAAAGATAAAACTGGCGCTGAAATGAATCATGTAGGTACCTTCTCAATTAAGCCAGATACTTTGCCGGGTAATATAGAACACTTCACCGGTGTCGCCCAAGTGCCTATTGGGTTAGCAGGCCCGCTGGTCATTAAGGGTGTAGATGCTCAAGGGGAGTTTTATGTTCCAATGGCAACTACCGAAGGGACGCTAGTTGCCAGTTACAACCGGGGTATGCGGTTAACTGCTGAATCGGGTGGGGTTAAAACTACGGTTATTGATGATGCCATGCAGCGGGCGCCGGTATTTGTGTTTGAAGATGCGCGCGCGGCACTAGCATTCGGAAAATGGGTCACTGACAACTTCGAACTAATTAAAGCCAAAGCAGAAGAAACGACTTCGGTAGGTAAGCTGCGCGATATCGAGCAGTATGCCGTATCTAAAATGCGTTGGTTACGTTTTAACTTTACCTGTGGCGATGCGGCAGGGCAGAACATGGTTAGCAAGGCCACGCGACATGCTTGCCAATGGATGCAAGCGCAACACATAGCTGGGCTTGAACACTTCGCCCTATCGGGTAATTTAGATACCGACAAAAAACACTCCTTTGTGAATTCGCTACATACCCGAGGTAAGCGTGTGGTGGCCGAGACCACTATCCCTGCTGATTTAATGAAATCATTAATGCATTGCTCACCGGATGCCTTATTCAAGCAGCGCCAGTTGTCTAACATGGGGGCATTTGTGGCAGGGAGCGTGAGTAATGGAGCCCACTTTGCCAATGGCATTACTGCACTGTTTATAGCCTGCGGCCAAGATGTCGCAAATGTAGCCGAATCATCAGCAGGGTATACCTACAGTGAAATTACCCCGAATGGCGATTATTATTTTTCTATTACCATCCCTTCACTCGTCGTAGCATCTTATGGCGGCGGTACTGGGTTAGCTACGCAGCGAGAGTGCTTAGAAACGCTAGGGTGTTATGGTAACGGCCGCGTGAATAAGTTAGCTGAAATTATTGCTGCTACCGTGTTGTGCGGCGAGCTATCGCTAGGTGCGGCGGTGGTGGCAGATGAGTGGGTATCCAGTCATGATGAATATGGTCGCAATCGGCCATAGCTTTTTATGTGCAAACTATTGGCATAACTTGAACAATAGTGATTATTATTGAAAAGTATCAGTATACGGGTGTGGTTATCGGTTATAACAATCTTGATAACATAAAAGCGTTTTACGCATGCACCTACTTACCTTTTCCTTCACGTTTTTCATCTTGGTGGTATCAATGACCTTTTCGACTTCTACATCTGGGGCTTCTACCCACAACACTGATACGGCCAAATTGTCTTATGAATCTTCGTTAACCGTGCCAGCTAAAACGGTTCCGCTGCCAAGTGCTGCAAGCGAGGAACTTAAAAGCGCGATTTCTCAATACCCCATACCGTCAGTTGATGAAGTCGTTAACAACACGCCTCAATCTATAGAGCAGTGGCGTGAATTGATTCAAATAAGGAATGCAGATCAGAAAAAGAAAATCAAAAAAATGCGCAAGCAGTTTGATGTTGATGTGTCTTTGGAAAAAATTAACGGCGTACCGGTGAGGCGGCTGACGCCAAAAACAATTGCACCTGAATTTAAAGACAAGGTGTTTATTGACGCACACGGGGGCGCTTACGTGTTTTTTTCTGGGTTGCCTAGCATAGAAGAAAGCTTATTAATCGCCCACAGAGTGGGTATTACAGTGATTAGTATCGATTATAGAATGCCACCTCATGCTCCATTTCCAGCTGCACTTAACGATGTCGTGTCGGTTTATAGCAGCTTGGCTACAGAACATGGCGCACAGAACCTATTGATAGGTGGTACGTCTGCAGGAGCAGGTTTAGTCCTCTCAGCCGTGCAAACGCTTATTGCAGATAAACAACCATTGCCTTCAGCGGTGTATGCGGGCACCCCTTGGGCAGATTTGACGAAAACCGGGGATACTCTTTATACCAATGAAGGTGTTGATCGTATTTTGGTGACATACCAAGGATTTTTGGAAGCAGCGGCTAATCTATATGCTGGAAACGAAAGGTTAACCCATCCCTCTATTTCCCCGCTTTATGGAAACTTTGCTGGCTTCCCGCCTACGTTTTTAATATCAGGCACGCGAGATATGTTTCTAAGCGATACGGTTCGAGTAAATCGTAAGTTACGTGATGCGAAAGTTCGAACACAATTGGAAGTTTTCGAAGGGTTATCCCATGCCGATTACGTTGTCGCTTATGAAACCCCAGAGTCTCTCACTGTATACCAAGAGCTTAAGCAGTTTCTACTTAGTGTGTGTACTAAAAATTGCAACTAACCGCCGATGACGACCGTTGGCAATATAAATAATCGACATTGCTTGTCATTGAATAAGCATCACAGGTAAGGCGATACATATACCAATAAGCACAACACACCAAGTAATTAGGGCCGCCATATTGGTTTTGGTGAGTACATCTTGGCGGGTTCTGATAAAGGGTTGTTTAAACTTTTTGTGACTAAGCCAGTACACTCCAAGAGAAACACTAAGCGCGGTCAAAAAGCCAGTCACGTTCCACCAAAACCAAAAAACGTCTGGCTGGGCGAGCCACAAATAAATATTTACCAATACACCCGCAATAAGCCCAGTATTAACCTGCTTTGCCAAAAGGTGTTTTGTACACACGCCTAAGAAAAATGTAGCCAAAATAGGACCAAAGCAGACTGAGCCAATCTTGTTGATGGCCTCTATAATAGTTGGGGCAATATCATCTACCACAAAGGACAAACTCAATGTAAGCAAGCCCCAAAACATGCCAGTGTACTTTGCCACTTGAAGGGTACTTTCTGGTGACAATGTTTTGCCTACAACTCGACAATAATCTTCAACAGATACCGCCGCTAAGCTATTAATTGCTGAACTTAAAGAGGACATGGCCGCGGCTAAAATAGCCACCAACAATAACCCTAGAATGCCGTTTGGAAGGTAATTAACAATGAAGATAGGCATCAGCCAATCGGGTTGGTCCTCAGGAATTTGAGCAAGAAATTCTGGGGTCGTCAGTGCTAATGTGCCAATGATTAACCCTGCAAAGCAGTAAATTAACGTGATAGGGAAACGTAAGAAGCTGGCAGCCATGATAATTTTCTTCAAATCGCCTAGGCTCTTAGCCGACAGCGAACGCTGGGCTTCTGATTGGTCGCAGCCGTAATACGAAGCGTATAACACGATGCCACCAAAAATCATGGGCAGTAGGCCGAAGCCTTCACCATCAAAACCATAAGATGATGTGTTTAGTGTAGAGAGTCGTTCGGGCTGAACCTGCTCAAGAAAGCTTGTCCAACCGCCTATGTGGTATAGCCCAAAGCCTAAACACACCAATGCCCCTGCAACTATTAATACCATTTGCACAGCGTCACCATACACCACCGCTTTCATGCCCCCTTGAAGGGAATAAATAAGGGTAATAACACCAATAAGTAACACGCTTTGCCAGAACGCTAAGCCCATCGTGCTTTGCAAGATAATCGAAATGGCGTAGATCATAATAGCGGTGGCAAAAGAACGGCTTATTTGAAACACCACGCTAATGAGCACCCGGGAAGAGCGGCCAAAGCGTTGCTCTAAAAAGTCATAAACACTGACTACGCCAGAACGATACAAAGTCGGTAAGATAAAATAGAGTAGGGCTAGCATGGCAAGGGGAAGGGCCAGCTCGTATGACAACCAAATAAGGCCACCATCTTCTCTTAGCCCCACAAAAGCGGGCGCCGAAATAAAGCTAACGGCAGATAGCTGCGTGGCCATAATAGAAAGAGACAGAGGTTTCCAGCCCAGCTGTCGATTGGCAAGAAAGTAATCCTTTTTACTCACTTGTTTTCGAAACACAAACCCCATGATTAATAAACCCATGAGGTAGATAGCCACTACCGTGAAATCGATGAAATTCATAGACGCTCACTGTGCAGATGCGCTGCTACATTTGAAGTGTGTTGTAACTCAAGTAAAGCTGAAGTGAGCGCACCTATTTCAAGCGTGCTTACGGTGAAAAGGAGGCTATACTGGCGCGGCATAAATCTTTCCCTGATAGTGAGCGTACGAGTTCGTGACTATTCAGATACGTTACCACAGGGTTCAAGCATGTGCTAAAAAGTGTTCGAACCACACCACGGCGGTTCGAACACATAAAGTTATGAGCCGAACATCACTACAAGTACAGCCACTACTGCACCTAATCCCGCTATTTTAAGCCCGTTTTTATACATAGGCAGCTTAGGCATAAACATCAAAAATGCAGAGATGACGAAAAACAAAAGCGCAACGCCAAAGCTAATGTTCAACCAAAATAATGGGCTGTTATTCGTCGCCTTGTGAAGCTTAACCATTTTTGCCAGCACAAGAGGGTAGTCTTTACGGGTAATAGTAGCGACACCGTCTGCCTTGTCATAGGTACCCATATTTAACACAACTTGGGTGTCATTCTCTTCAACCACCTTTAAACCTTTCACCTTAATTTTTGATGCTACCTGTTTTCCGTTCAAGTCTAGAGACAACTGACGGACTTCAGTTTTATCGAATTTCAGGAAATCGGTGGGGCGAAAAATGAGTAACACGCCACTGATAGCATAAATTGCCATTATGCCTGCTAAGAAAAAGCCTAACCATCGGTGATATTTACGGACGGCCATATGAAATTTTGGTGATGCCATAACTGCTTATTAATAGAATTATTTATTGATGAGCCTTTATAAACGAGACTGAGCGGTATTTGAAGGGTGTAGGTAAGATTAACGCTATATTTAGCAGCTATTTTCTTTAAGCCTGCTATTTTTGTTGTAAATTATTGGTAAAAGCCACAAAACTAGCATGGTACGAGCAGTGTAAAAAAGCTGCTACCACAATAGACTTTGGTCTAATATGGCGACGTGAAAAAGTAAATAATGTTTTAATGTTTAAATAAGCGTTTTTTAACGACAGAAAAGCGTTGTATATGCGTTCAAAAAAGAAATTGAATAATGCGGTGCAACATCGACACAGGACAATAATATGCAGTCAATAGCCATAGTATTACTCGGGATCGTGGGCATGCTCCTCGGGTGGTTCGTTTACTCGAAATTTATTGCCACGAAAATATTTAAACTAGACGATAACTTCACTACGCCTGCTCACGAGCTGCAGGATGGTAAAGATTTTGTACCTACTAATAAAGTGGTGCTCTGGGGGCATCACTTTACGTCAGTTGCTGGGGCTGCGCCAATTGTAGGGCCAGCTATCGCTGTGTACTGGGGCTGGGTGCCTGCCGTACTTTGGGTTATTTTCGGTACCATATTGTTTGCAGGTGTGCATGATATGGGGGCCTTGTGGGCGAGTGCGCGTCACAAGGGTAAATCGATGGGAGCTTTGTCTGAAAGTGTTATCGGCAAGCGTTCTCGTTCATTGTTTATGATTGTTATCTTTTTAGTACTGTTAATGGTTAATGCCGTGTTTGGCGTGGTGATAGCAAACTCGTTTGTCTCTCAGCCTAATGCGGTTTTCCCAGCCTGGACAGCCATTGCCGTAGCGCTTGTTATTGGCCAGCTATTAAAACGTAACTTTGGTTTAATTCCTCTTTGCCTTGTGGGTATCGTGGTGCTTTACGCCTCGGTTTATGCTGGTAGCTATATCCCGATTAGCTTGCCTGAAACCATGTTCGGTTTAGCTGACAAAGCGAACTGGATCGTTATCCTGTTTATTTACGCTGCCATTGCGTCTTTATTACCCGTGTGGATGTTGCTTCAACCCCGTGACTTTATTAACGGTATGCAGCTGTTGGTTGGCCTATTTTTACTTTATGGCGCGGTCTTCTTTGCTATGCCAGACATTACAGCGCCAGCTTTCAATACACAGACGGCCATGGACTCTCCTAGCTTAATTCCCTTATTGTTCGTCACTATAGCCTGCGGTGCAGTGTCAGGCTTTCATGGTATTGTGGCTTCAGGCACCAGCTCAAAGCAGTTAGACAAGGAAACTGATGTACGCTTCGTGGGTTATTTAGGGGCGATCGGTGAAGGTTCTTTGGCGTTAATTACCATTGTTGCGGTTAGTGGTGTGGCGTTTGCGGCCTCTCCAGAAGAGTGGCATGAAGTCTACAGTCACTTAGGTGCAGGTAGCGTAGGTGCGTTTATTAGCGGCGGCGCGGCGCTTATTCATCAAGGGTGGGGGCTGCAGGAAGCTTTCTCATCAACCATACTGGCGGTAATGGTCGTGTTGTTCGCGGGCACAACTATGGATTCTGGTGTTCGTCTTCAGCGCTACATTATTCAAGAGTGGGGCGATATTTATAAATTGTCAGCACTTAAAAATGGTGTGGTCGCCACTTTCTTAGCGGTTGCTTGTTGCTTACTGCTAGCGTTCGGCGCAGGTGGTTCTTCAGGCGGTGGCGGTATGATCATTTGGCCGCTGTTTGGCTCTACAAACCAAATACTGGCTAGTCTTACCTTGTTGGTTATTTCAGTCATGCTGATTAAGATGGGAAGACCAGCCCGTTACACATTAATACCCATGGTATTCGTTTTGGTCATGGCTTTCTTTGCTGGGCTAATTAAACTTAAAGAATATTATCTTGCTGAAAATTACCTATTAGTTTTCCTAGATGCTGTGGTGCTAGTGGTGTCTGTGTTGGTGATGCTCGAAGCATGGTCTGTTGTGGCTAAACTTCGTAGCGGACATCAAGACGAAGTGGGCGAGAAGGAATAGCAACAGCGGTAAAAATAGTAGCTAGCCGCTATCACAACATTGTTGAGCGCTAGCTTTATACAAAGCCGACGTAGAGCGTTATTCTCTGCGTCGGCTTTTTTGTAGGCAATCGGGTTATTCGATGAGGTGGATTACTTCTCGTTCATTCACGGTAGGCGCGTAAATTTGCTATCATACGCATTCGCCTGATTTGGTAGATTTACCGCCAAGTAAATTGGCACATTAAGCTGGAAGTCGGAAGTCGGAAGTCGGATAGCAAGTCGGCAAAGCAAATCAGCATGTGAAAAATATAAATGTTCAACGCGGTTCGTTTGGAGTGGTATGACTGACCTAATGCTATTAGTGCAAAATTTCATCAGCCTATTTATGGAGTCTGCTCCGTGGCTGTTACTTGGCCTGCTGGTGGCGGGTATTATGCACGAATTAGTGCCGGTCAGCTTTTTAGAGCGCCACATGGGAAGCAGCTCAACCGCCTCTATCACGAAAGCCGCGGTAATAGGTGCTCCATTACCTTTATGTTCTTGTGGCGTTATTCCCGCTGCGATAGGGCTGCGTAGAAGTGGCGCCTCTAAACCATCGACAATTTCATTTCTAGTTTCTACGCCTGAAACAGGGGTTGACAGTGTTTCTGTTTCTTACGCATTACTAGGCCCCCTGTACGCCATCGTTAGGCCAATAGCCGCTATTGCTAGCGCAATCTATGCTGGTCTTATGGTGAGATGGTTTGATGGCGCTAAGTCTCAGAAACCGGCACATTCACATACTCACTCTCATAAAGGCTCTCATCAGCACCCACATAAACACGCGGGCAGTGTATCTTGCTGTTCAAGTGAATCCTCTGTAGCTCCAGAGCAAGAAGAAGCCGCATCGTTGGATAAAGCGCAAACGAGTTGTTGTGCTAGTGAAAAGCCAACCACACGTTGTTGCGATGGCACGGCCACTACTCAGGGTGAATCAGTAAAACAAGCAAACAAACTTACCCAAGTGCTTCGTTATGCCTCGGGTAAATTGCTGGAAGATATTGTGGTATGGCTACTTATTGGCCTAGCCTTAGCCGCAGCCATCAAAACTTGGGTACCAACAGACTTTCTCACTCAATGGGGTGATGGGGTTATCGCTATGTTGGTCATGGCCATCATTGGCATTCCTATGTATATTTGCGCCACGGCATCTACGCCGCTTGCAGTGGGTTTTTTAGCTGCTGGGTTATCTCCTGGCGCGGTGCTGGTATTTCTCATGGCAGGGCCGGCTACTAATGTTTCTACCATGGGCATGATCAAACAAGAAATGGGTTTTAGAACCCTGTGTTTGTATTTGTTTAGTGTAATCACAGCCAGTATTGGGTTTGGCTATTTGCTTAATTACGCGGTGTCAGCGTTATCGTTAGAAGGCTTAATTCATATGGAAAGCCAACTACACAGTCATGGTGCTAACATTCAAGCGCTCTATGCAGCGTGCGCTATTCTTCTTGCTGCACTAATGGCTCGATTGGGCGTTAAAAAAGTCAATGCTAGGTTGGCACAGCGTGAAGAAAACCATCAAGACTGTTGTGGTTAACACAAAGGTAATAATGGTTAGGTAATTTAGTATATGGATACCTGTATTTATGAGTAAATTACTCGGTATTCGTATTTAATTCACCTGCGCTCTTGTAAGTCCGGTTAAGGCTTGCATAATGGTCGTTTGCTTCATACTCCGATTATCGGAAAGGACTCATGTTTTTACTCATCGTTTATGTATTGATTGCCTTGGGCTTCTCTTTTTTATGCTCAATTGCTGAGGCAGTCATATTAAGTGTGTCCTCAGCCTATATCTCTGTTTTAGAAAAAGAGAATCGGCCTAGCGGCATATTGCTACGAAAGCAAACCGATAATATCAATACGCCGCTATCGGCAATTCTAACGTTGAATACCATTGCGCATACCATGGGTGCTGCTGGTGCGGGTGCACAGGCTGCTAGTGTGTTTGGCGAAGCATATTTAGGTGTGATTTCAGCGGTATTAACGCTGCTTATCTTGGTTTTTTCTGAAATAATTCCTAAAACCGTCGGTGCAACCTATTGGCGTGGATTAGCGCCAGTGACAGCCTATTTCCTCAAGTATCTAATTATAATTCTTAAACCTTTTGTGGTGATGTCTGAATTGCTTACCCGTGGTTTTAAAGATGACAGCCCACTTCGAGGGTTAAGTCGCGGAGAACTTCACGCCATGGCCGAGCTATCAGGTCAAGAAGGGCAGTTGGCCAACCACGAGGCGGTATTTTTACAAAGCTTGTTAAGCTTGCACGAATTAAAAGTAAAAGATGCCATAACACATCGTACAGTGTTGTTTTCAGTGGCAGAGTCGATGACGGTAGAAGTGTTTTTCCATAAACACGCGCATATTGAGTATTCACGAATTCCTGTTTATGAAGACAAAGATTCGGAAAACATCACCGGTTATGTCATGCGTTCAGATTTGCTTGTGGCGCAAGCGCGCGGGAATACCGATAAACCATTGTCAGAATATGCTAAAGACATGGTGACCATATTAGGCTCTATGCCTTTGTCGATAACCTTCGACCATTTTATCGATAAACATGTTCATATGCTTTTAGTGGTAGATGAGTATGGCGGGTTGGAAGGGGTGATTACTCTTGACGATTTGCTAGAGCGCTTGCTGGGCGTAGATATTATTGATGAAAAAGACACAACGGTAAGTATGCGCAGATTGGCGAAAATGATGACGCGCCGCAAAGAACGAATGATGGTCAAAAACGTACCCGATGAGTCGCTCGATAAGTCGCTCGATAAGTCTAAATCTAATGGTAACGATGATTAGTTCTGTTCAGTCGATGCGGTAGGTAACTGCGAGCTGAAGCAGGTTTTCGTGGAAGGTTTCACTAGATACCGATGTAGCGTTTAAAAATCGTAGATTTTCTTGGCGGCCTCGATTCACTTGCCACTCGGCTGATATTGCTATTTTCGAGCTCATAGCATAAGTGTAATTAACGGTAATGGCTTCCCCTCTACTGTTGTTGGGGTCATCTATGGTGCTGTCGTTATCTATCACTTGATACCAATCTAAACGTGTAGAAAGTTGATGTGCTTCATGGGTATACGTTGCAGCAATGTAGGCCGCGTAAAAGTCGTTATTAACAATGTCTTCCCCCATCAAAGTGTCACCTATCAGCCCTTGCCCGAAAAAGGTGACATTGCGGTTACGCATATGACGAAGGGTTAATGCGTGAAATCGCGTGCGCCATGCGTATATTTTGTCAGGGTCGAAAATGAGTGGATTGGCGCGGTTGTCGTAATAATAATAACGTAACTCTGAACGGCGCTTATGGGCTAAATGCGCCCCCACGTAATAACCTGTTTTCGTATCAATTTCACGAAAGGGGTCTGTCCATGCTGGAGCACCGATCCCCGCTTCCGATACCACGCCAGGAATAGGAGTGAATTTTACTCTATCATTGTTCAGCGATTGCCTGTCGTGCAGCGCAAAGCCGCGCCATGATAACAAGGTGCCTGTGGTGTCGTTACCCTTAAATAGGCTCCCTATTACTTTCCATGACCAGTCACGTCTAACTTGCCTTCCGTTTTGTCTTAAGCTTGCCTCTACACCAAACGTTCTAAGCTCTTCGCCTATCCAGCTGTTAATGGCTGAATTAGATAAAAAGTGTGGTGACAGCCACCCCATGTCGGTGTTTTCAGCAGAAATTGCAGGGTAGAAAAAGCCGAGCTTAACTTCTGGTTTAATGGTGGATGCAGTGAGTGGTCGGTATTGAGTATAGAGTTGGCTAACCCCGAGTTTTTGTTCTCCATCGCTATATCCATTGGCCACAGCATGAAACTGCCAATTATCGCTTAACACTTTATTATACGCTAGCACCGCTTGAGATAACGCAACTGCGTTATTTTCAAAGCGCTGGTGGGAGGCGCCATTTGTTTGAAATGTGTCAGCATTATCTGCTGAAAGAATACTACCTCTAAGCAACAACCTTGTATCTGAAAAAGCGTGAAAATTGATGAAGCAAAAAACAACGAAAATACAACGGCTCAGCATTAATAATCACCGAAACCATCATCAAAATCATCATCGCTTGCTATCACTTTCGATAACGTTAGCGTGAAGTTTTTATCGCTGTTCAACTCAATTTCAGTTTCAATAAAGGGCGTTTCGTTTGGCGCGTTAGGGTGCCAAAACTCAACACTGTATTTGCCAGTGGGAAGTGAGATGTCAGCATTTCCGTCATCTGCGGTTTTTAAAAAATAAGGGCTATCAGCAATAACGATGTAACCTAGCATCCAATCGTGAATGTTGCAGCCAATATCCACAATTCCAGCTTGCTCAAAGAACAATGGTTCGGCAGTAAATTCTTTGTAGAGCTTTAGCTCAAACTGCTTGGTGGGTGAAAAAGAATAAACATGATGGAACACGTTATCGGCGTTAGGGAAGGTAACTTCTGTGTTCTTTTGTACTACAAGTACATGAGGGGCAAACTGCTTATTGATTTGATTCATAATCGCAGTTTTAGGTGTTGATTCTGCTTCTGAGTGGTTAGTTTCTGTGCTGGGTAAATCAAATAAGGGGGTGAAGATAACAACGCCGTCTTTAACCGAGGACTGCTCGGCGTCTAATAGCGTTATTGATGCGGTTACATTATTTGCTAGCGCATTAAATGGCGCCAGCATTGCAATAAAAGCTACAGAGGCAAGAGCGGCTAGCACAGCAAGCTTATTCACGTTTTTCGCCACGCGCTTAATCCAGCAAGTGTTAGGTGTAAAAAAGCACGTTCCACACATTATTTCATTCATCTAAGAGTAACCCTATCTTTTGCTAAAAGCTTTTTTTTCAGTCATATAGAGACCGGAGGTAAAGCTGGTTTATTTCACAGTATTCTAAGCGTCACATGTTAATGAGTTAGGAAAACGCTCAATAAAATACTATTGGCAAGATCGACACAGTCAAAACATACCTACAAGAATAACCTTGCGCAACGGGTAAGGTTTTGTCCAGTTTACACGATGGAGAATTTTCTAATGAGGTTGTGGTATACGTGATGAAGTTTATCGAGTTCTTCTCTGTTGGCTTTACCGCCTTGCACCAAAGACTGAATGCTTTGGTCTAGCTCATACAAGCTTTCACGAATAGTTTGGTCGCTAATCATGCTTTGCATCCACGTAATAGCGGCAATTCTCTCGCCGCGAGTTACCGGAGTAACCTTATGTAAACTTGAGGAAGGGTAGAGTACAGCGCTACCTAGGTTACCTTTGACTTTCTGCTCGCCGAACCCAGTCTGAATAACTAACTCTCCGCCTTCGTAATCGCTTGGGCTAGATAAAAACACCGTCATCGACATATCGCTACGCAAAACATCGGGGGTATTGGGAATGCGCATGATTGCGGCATCTACATGATAGCCGTAGGTTTGTGATTCACTGTAACGGTTGAAACAAGGAGGGAAAATGCGCTGAGGTAGCGCAGCAGAGACTACTTGCGGGTGGTTGCCGAGGCTTGCCAACAAGTTGTTGGCAAGGGCTTGAACCGTAGCGTGCTGCGCATCAGCTTGACCATTATTTTTAACCCCTGCTGCCATGCCCATTGCGGTCGCTTTTCCATCGTTAAATGGTACATCGGCTAAAGCAGCCCGATATTGCTCTACTTGGTCAGCGTCTAGTAGGTTATCAATAATGATCATTTTTTGCGTTTCTCTTTAAACTAACTTAGAACTCGTAGTTTACCGTACCGGTTACGTTACGGCCGTCACCAATGTACATGAAGGCACCAGAGCGATAAGCGGCAGTCCAGTATTCTTCATCGAACAAGTTACCGATATTAACACGGAACGTTAGTTTTTCAGACGCGTAGTAGTTCGCAAACAAGTTAAATACTTGATAGTCAGGAACGACAATTGAGTATTCACCCGTATCAGCATCGTAACCTGCCGCAGTGTCAGGTTGGCCACCAAACATTTCAGACTTGTACGTATAGTCACCACCAAAAGCGAACTTTTCATTGGGTTGATAACGCAGTTGTAAGTAGAAGCTTTCGTCAGCAAAGTTACTTAATGTAAGACCAATGTTAGATTCTGTGAATGAATCTAGTACTTCTGAGTCCATGAAGGCGGCTGAGGCTTGAACACTAAACTTCTCAGTAATATCACCGCTAACACCAAACTCAACACCTTCAACGCGGTTTTCACCCGTGTTTAATGTACCAATGGTTGAGTAGTCATCTTCACCGATACTTTCATGTACATCGCTTTTTGTAATACGGAAGATTGATGCATTTGCCATCAATTTTTCATCAAATAGCATCCATTTTGTGCCAATTTCGATGTTTTCAACATGCTCTGGATCAGCTTGCGCAGCTTGCTCAGGCGTACCACATAGTCCACCGTAACCACAGTTTGCGCCTAGGTCAGACTCGCCGCCATTAATGTTCGTTGCTGTGCTGTAAGAGGCGTAAACATTACCGTGTTCAGTAATGTCATATACTAAACCTAAGTGCCCGTTAAACAACTCATCAGAAAACTCATAAAGGTCGCTACTAGTTTGGTTGCTATAGTCGTAGCTATCCATACGTAGGCCAAAGAACACGTCTAACTTATCGGTTAACGCAAAGGTATCCATGGCGTAAATGGCATAGGTTTCAATATCGAAAAGGGCATCTTCATCACCACGTTCAATGGTTCTGTCCATTAATGACCCGATGTTATCGATAAGGTTTCCATCACCATCAAGGATACAATAGCTTTGTGATACGCCACGACGACCACCAATTGCACAGTTAGTATTTAGGTTTTCAATATCAAAAACACCGTTATCAACCGATTCATCGCTGTACTCAAAACCAAATACTAAACGGTGATCTAAGCCTGCAAATGACGTGTCCCAGAAAAGGTTAAATTGAGTCGTGAAGTAATCTACTTCTTGCCAGCCTTGGTGCGTGCTAAGTCGAAGTGTATCTACACCTGGTGCTGTTTCATCAGAATCATCACGGGTTGTTGCACTCATACCGGTCGTTACGTATTCGTTTTCAGTGTTACCTGCACGAGTCGCGTTATAAAAACGAACATTGTCGCTAATTTCGTATTCGGTACGGAAGGTAAAAGTGGTGACTTCTGAGTTTTGGAAGTCGTCATCTTGTGCATAAACAGGAATATCTTCTAACGGATAACCCGCGTCACGATCGTAGTAGCTCCCTAAGTCAGGCTTATCTTCTGCATTAAGGTAATAAACATCACCAATGAAAGACAGTCTGTCGTTAGGGTTTAGTACATAAGAAAGCTGAACACCATCACGTCCACGTTCAATGCCTTCGCGACCCGGCTTGTCTTCTTGAGACGTAAGTGCATTAACACGAATTGCACTGTTTTCCGTTAAGGTCTTATTCAAATCTACCGTTAAGCGCGTGTGCTCATCGGTACCAATGGCGGCATCAACACGACCAAAGTTATAGCTAGTAGAGGCTTTTTTCGTAATGCTGTTTACCGCACCGCCTGATGAACCGCGGCCCGCAAATGTTGAACTTGGGCCTTTAGTAATTTCAACACGTTCGGTGGCGAAACTTTCACGGGTAGTCATACCTGGGTCACGCAAACCATCAACAAAAACATCGCTGCGTGCTTCGTGGCCACGTATTACATAGCGATCACCAAAAGCATTACCATTCTCACCTGTACCAAGAGTTACACCGGCTTGCGCAGCAAGAATATCTTTAAGGTCAGTTTTACCACTTTCTTGAATTTGGTCTTGTGTAAGAACACTAATGGTTTGTGGTGTATCAACAAGGTCGGCTAAACGACGCGGGTCGCCAGACTTGTCATAGCGATAGATAGACTGCTGAACACCATGGATGCGAATTAGCTCAATTTCGTCTTGTTGCGCTTTACACTCCGCTTCGGTTTTATCTTTACAGATTTCAGTTTCTTGAGTTTGTGCAATTGCAGCGCCGTGTCCGAAAGCTAAGGCCGCAGCAATGGTTTGTGCACCCATCGTTAACGTTTTATTTTTCATTGTGTGTGTATTCCCTGTGTGTGTTTAGGAATCGAAGTGTATTCAAGTAGTAAATGAATGTAAATGCTAATGAGAACAATTCTCACCCGTAATTTATTTTAGAGGTTTTTTAGAAAAACTTAAAGGACTGCGTTAAAAGGGGATATAACAGCAAAGGGACGGTGGTTTTCAAACCACCTCAAATAGCGTAGCGCATCAGATCTTTGGGAAGTTAACGGAAACAATCACTCCGCGTTTGTCATCTCGGTTGGCCAGGGCGAGCGTACCTTGATGAAAAGCGACAATAATGTCAGCGATATAAAGCCCCAAACCTAGATGTGGTGAACCTGCTGATTGCGCCGCCTCAGACTCAGGGCGAACCGATACCATTGATTGTACGAGTTGTTTTTTCATGCCTTCGGGCAATAGGGGCCCAGGGTTGCTCACAGTGAGGACAATTCTTTTGTCTTTGGTATAAACGGCTACATCTATGATGTCGTCGGGTTGACTAAAATCGACCGCGTTAGAAATAATTTTATCAAACATTTGCGCGATAAGGTCGGGGGCGCCCTTTAGCATCGCTGTGTCTTGTGAACAAGATAGTGAAAACTGCCTGTCTGTATAAGCATGTTGATACCCACCCACGCAGCCTTTAATTACGTCAATCATATTGAACGTGGTCACCTCTTCCTGCGCAATGGCTTGTTCTAATCGTGTGGCTTCACTCATGGCATTTAAAATAGAACTTAACCGGCTTATACCGGATTGGGCACGTTGAACGAAAACATCTTGTTGCGTATTCGCCTGAGCGCTAACTTGAGATAACGCATCAAGAGATGACTTCACTACGGCTATTGGGGTTCTAAGTTCATGGGAAAGCCGAGAAGCCATGTTCTCTAAATAGGAGTTATATTGCTGTAGTCGCAATAAAACATCAGAAAACGCTCGTGAAAGATCGCCAATTTCATCACCCTCTTTGGCAATAGGTAGTTTGCCTACAATTTTACCGTTAGCATCAATAATTGCCTCGGTGTTGTCTCGAAGCCGCCTAATACGATTTGATATTCTGCTAGCGAAAAGCAATAAACCTAGCGTGCCCAGTAACATTACTGCCAAAATAACGTGGAATAGCTGCTCTAAAGCCCGGTTTCTTAATGTGCGTATACCGTTAGTGGTTTGCTCCACCACCACTGCGCCCATTACCGCGCCCTCAATAAAGATAGGGTAAGCAGCAGACACTACCACGGCTTTGTTATCTGGCGTTAAGCGCCATAATGAATCCGGTTGACCATTAAGGGCTAAGCCTATATCTCGGCCAGCCAACGCATAAGCATCCTCTAGTTCATCCACAAAATCAGCCGGTGGCTTAGTGAGAATATGGTAATATAAGGGCAGTAGCCAATGGGTTTCTACCCAGCGCCATACCGGGTTTTCGCTTGCTTCTCTTTTGGCAGTATTTAGCCCTGAGGCCGTTTGTATATCGCCTGCTCGTGCCAATACCCGCTTGTGATTATCTATCACCCATACGCGTGAGTCGGCATATTTTAGCCCTGCTAATATGCGCTCAATTTCAGGTGACGGGGTTACCACCGTACCTAGTTCATCAATGTTGTTGGTGTTAGCGGTGCCAATGGCGTAGCGTTTTTGCCTAGTTACAGGGTCGTCCACATCGACAATGGCAAAGGCGAGAGCGCCAGAGGTCATGGAAAGGGGAAAGCGAAGTTCAATATTGTAGCCAGTAGCGGTTTCTTGCCAGCGACCTTGAATACTTAACGCATTTTCCACCGCGCGATTTGTTGTGCCCGATTCTGCTAATTTAAACGCATTTACCCAGCCACTTTCGTAAGGGGCTACTACGTATCGTGCTAATTGACCTGCTGGGGTTTGCATACCAATAAGTAAATGGTCACCCCGCTCCACACTTAAACTATTTGCCTGTCGCCATAACAAGGCGTCGTCACTAACGTTGAACATGGCATAGAGGAACTGATCGTATCGGCCTACCATATGCTCGAATGAGAGGCTAATCGCTTTATCTGTGCCTTTGTTCACGCTAGCTGCGCCCTGGTTTTCGTCGTTAGTATGAAGGTTAGTAAAGCGCTCAACAATTTCATTAGCGCCATAGTGGGTAAGCAAGTCGTCAACTTGTTGCCAATCGTTTAGTTCACCGTCAAGCTGAATAGGATAAGGAATGGGCGGGGCGTATAAATCAGTGCCCGGGCGTACGTCTTTTAAATAGGCAGACTCGCTGTCGAATAACGCAGGGCGTTCATGCAGCGCTGTTGCTACCGCCCTCGCCGTACCTATCATGGTTTGCTCTTGACCTGTGCGAAGGTATTGCTCTAGCTCCCATACGTAATTATAGCCAAGGTAGGGAATGGCAAAAAAGAACAGCGACAACACAAGCAGCTGTAAGCGTATGGAGAACCTTAACCGCATATTAGCAATACCCTACAACTGCCATCGATATCCCATACCGTAAACGGTATCTATGTGGTCGAATTGTGGGTCTAATTGAATGAATTTTTTACGCATACGTTTTATATGAGAAGTAATGGTGGTGTCGTCTACTACCATGCGCGACTCATCCATTAATTGTTGTCTGCTTTTAACGTGGCCTGGGTGTTTAATCAGCGCGTGTAGCATCCAAAATTCTGTCACTGTCAGGGCGACAGGTTCGCCGCTCCAACTTACTGTCATACGAGAGGCATCCACTTTTAACTCGCCTATACGAAGCTCGTCTTTTTGCTTGACAGGGGCTGACATTAAATCGCTTCGTCTGAAAAGCGCGGCGATACGGGCAAGTAGGTGAGCCATGCTGATATCTTTAGTTAAGTAGTCGTCAGCACCCATGCGAAGCCCGCTAATGGTATCTACGTCGTTGTCTCTGGCGGTAAAAAAGATTATAGGCAAGGTGGGCGACAAACCTCGCAACTGCTGACATAGCAAAAAACCGCCCTCCATTTCTTCTTTTAGACCAATATCAATGATGGCTAAATCTGGCAATGCTTCGTTAAACGCCTGAGTTGCCGAGGGGCGGTCTTCAAACGCATTAACCTTGTAGCCTTGCGCTCTTAGGGCAACAAGGTAGTTTTCTCTTATAGCGGCATCATCTTCTACTAGCGCAATTGTTTTAGGCATGGGATCTACTCTCAATCATTCTTGGCACTACTATACCTTGGCAAAAGCGCGCGTGCCTGAGTTCGACGCAAATTCCATAAAGTCGCCCGCTTTTCGCCATATTTGCCATTAAACAAAATAGCTTTTCCATTATTGTGCCCTGATATTGCCTTGTCTGCTTGGTTAACTATACCTGTGCTTGGGAAGACAGATTGACTCAAGTATGACTCACTTTGGTACGCCAACCCCTTGCACTGTGCCTAACCCCCAACTAGGTGCAGTGCTTTTTTATACCTCCCACCGTCGGTTCCGTCTTCTTTATCTCGTTCTCTTCTTATTTTTGCTTGGCCGCGAAAGTCCTTAGCACCCTGAATCGTCTGTGAAACAGTCGGTAAAAGACAGGGCAGAAATGTTCAATATCGATAAAAGAATGCATTGAGGCTTCAATAAAAAAATCGACAAAAACAGTAAAATAATCGGCAAGATAAGGAGAGTGGCAGGCAGATGGGATAATAAGTGTGACATAATTACCCCCTTTTATATTTCGTCTTTGAATTAGTGATAGCATGAGTGGAATGGGCATTGAATACCCTTATTGCAGGAAGGGTTGAATTACTAGCATTTGCCAGCACTATGCTTAAAACACGCGTACGGTAGGTATACCGTCATATTATTACTATTGTCGGTGTATTATGGCAGATGGGTAGTCACGTCAACTGGCGGCAAACTGATTTAATAGATTATTTGATTTACAGGGCCCTCGAATTACAGGGCGCTCGATTTACAAAGCACTCGATTTACAAAGCACTCCATTTACGGAGGCATCAAATTACGAGCAACTTACGGGTAGCACATGAAAGCGTTGGATATATCAGGCTTAACCAAAACGTATAAAGGTGGCGTACAGGCACTTAAAGGCGTAGATCTCACTGTTGATAAAGGGGACTTTTTCGCTTTACTTGGGCCGAATGGCGCGGGTAAATCTACCACTATCGGTATTATCAGTTCTTTGGTTAATCAAACCGATGGCAAGGTATCGATTTTTGGTTACGACCTTCATACCCAAAAAGAGCAAGCCAAAGCATGTATTGGCCTAGTGCCACAGGAATTCAACTTCAATCAGTTTGAAACCGTGATGCAAATTGTGCTCAACCAAGCGGGTTATTACGGCGTGCCCCGAAGTATTGCGAAAGAACGGGCTCAGAAGTATTTAGCTCAGCTCGATTTATGGGAAAAACGCGATGCCAGAGCGCGTGAACTTTCAGGTGGCATGAAACGCAGGCTAATGATTGCCCGCGCCCTTATGCACGAGCCTCGTTTATTAATACTTGATGAACCAACCGCTGGCGTAGATATAGAAATCCGTCGTTCAATGTGGGGCTTCTTAGAAGAGATTAACCGCCAAGGTATTACCATTATCTTAACGACGCATTACCTAGAAGAAGCAGAAATGCTGTGCCGCAACATTGCCATTATTAACAAAGGCACCATTGTGGAAAACACCAGCATGAAGGCCTTATTGTCGAAGTTGAACACAGAAACGTTCGTGCTGGACATTAACCTTGGTCAGCAAAAGCCGCTTTTGACAGGTTACGAAAGTCGTCTACTTGACGACCATACTTTGGAAGTCGATGTGGAAAAGGCAGAAGGGTTAAACCCTGTTTTTGCTCAGTTGACCGAACAAGGTATTCAAGTATTGAGTATGCGCAATAAATCAAACCGATTAGAAGAGCTGTTTGTGCGTTTGGTTGAAACGGCAAAGGCAGAGGGTTAAACATGAATTCACAGGCAAACACACAGTCTGACGAAAAGATTGGCTGGTTCAAGCAAAACTATGTGGCGCTGACTACAATTTGGATAAAAGAGTGCACTCGCTTTTTACGCATTTGGATCCAAACCTTAGTTCCACCGGCTATTACCATGAGTTTGTATTTCGTGATTTTCGGTAGCCTTATCGGTAACCGAATAGGCGAAATGGGCGGCTTTTCTTACATGGAGTTTATTGTTCCAGGTTTGATCATGATGTCGGTTATCACCAACTCATACGCAAATGTTTCGTCGTCTTTTTTCAGTGCGAAATTTCAGCGTAACATTGAAGAGTTATTGGTTTCTCCGGTGCCCACGTCGGTGATTATTCTAGGCTTCGTTGGGGGCGGTGTAGCAAGGGCAGTGCTAATTGGCATTATTGTTACTTTGGTATCGCTGTTCTTTGTTGATGTACAGATACACCATATCGGTATCATTATTCTTACCGTACTACTGACCTCATCATTGTTTTCAACGGCAGGGCTAATTAACGCCATTTTTGCAAAAACTTTCGATGATATTAGTGTTGTACCTACCTTCGTATTAACCCCGTTAACCTACCTTGGCGGCGTATTTTATTCCCTTACTCTTTTGCCTGAGTTTTGGCAGTGGGTAAGTAAAGCCAACCCTGTTGTGTATATGGTGAATGGGTTCCGCTACGGGTTCTTAGGGGTGTCAGATGTTGACGTTACCTTATCGTTAGCACTATTAGTGGGCTTTAATATTGTGCTGTTCGCTGTTGCTTATTACCTGCTTAAAACAGGTAAAGGAATTCGTAGCTAATGGCTAGCGGGAACTCCAGAGGGATTACAACAAATCAAGAAGGTGTGCACGAAAAGCTCGATGAACTAGTAAAGCGTTACAAGTCATCTGAAAACCAGCGTCCCATTGGCGAGCATACGCAGCTCGCCTTTAATGAAGCAACCGAATGGCTTGACGGGTTTACCGGCGATATTATCTTAGACTCATGCTGTGGCGTGGGTGAAAGCACAGCAAATATTGCTAAAGCGAACCCTGATTGCCGCGTCATTGGCTTAGATAAATCGGCACAGCGGGTGGACAAGCATCAGCATTATTCAGCTGGGCAAGATAATTATCGGGTTATTCGTGCCGATGTGAATGATTTTTGGCGATTGGTTCACCGGGCAAATTGGAAGGTAAGCCAGCATTGCTTGTTCTATCCAAATCCTTATCCGAAGAAAACCCAGGTGCAAAAACGCTGGCACGGTAGTGCAGCCATGGCTGATTTAATGGCGATAACCTCGAATATTGAGGTGCGTAGTAATTGGTTGGTTTATCTAATGGAATTTGCTCAAGCTGCTACGCATTATGGCTTGGTGACGAATTTAGCTGAAATTACGTCTGATAACGCCATGACGCCATTTGAACGCAAATATCGCGCTAGCGGCCAACATTGTTGGTCGCTCAATTGCTATTCAGAAGAGGCCGATGGCGGTGCGTAGAATAGGCGAGAATCGTTAACGGCGCCTAGTGATGGGGAGTATTTGGTTGCGGAGGGCTAAAGACATAGCCCTGTGCATACTGAATGGGCAGTTTGCGCACGCTTTCAAGAAGTAAATCTGTTTCAATATGTTCTGCTACCACGCTAATAGCACGCGCTTGGCACAGTTCGAGCAAATTATTGACGTAATCCTGCACAGCCTCATCTTGTTCATAGTGGCTTATCAAACCACCGGCTAACTTAATGCCCTTAATCGGCATATTTAATATTGCATTAATATTGCCTGGGTTTTCACCCACGTTATCTAAAAATACACCTAGCCCTGCCTCAGCACTTCTCTCAACAAACGCTTGCATTAACGCTGGGTGGGTTAATGCACTGGCGGCGCTTATCTCAATACTGACTCTTTCTGGGTTGGGGTAGTCTATTAAATGGGATAGAAGCGTGTTGGTCAGGTTGTCGTTTAGCAAATCTCGCGCACTAATATTAATACTCCAAGGCACTTGTACATGGCGAAAATAGCGGGCACTTTGGCAGAACATGGCTTCCGTAAGCGCTTTAACGTGTTGCTCTCGTTCAATTAGGTAGAGAAATTCGCTAGGCAAAAAGGTTTTGTCTTCGGCGGTAATTAAACGAGCCAAGCACTCGTAACGCCACACACGCTTTGACCTTAAGTCCATGATAGGTTGGAAGTAGGGCACGATATCATTGATAGAAACGGTATCACTTACGGCTCTTATTGGCACATTGCAGCCTTTATTTTTATTCGTATGTATAGCCAAAATATAGCACTACCCGCCATCATTTGAGAAGTTTAGGTCACTTCACTGTATTGATAGTGAATTATCACCACAAAATATCTTGTACTGATACAGGGTCAAATCATCGGGATACGCTTGGCGTAGTGGGCAATCTGAGGTAAAGTTCGTGACCCTGAAAGTATTATGATTGCTTTCAGCGTAGGCAACGAAGTTGGGTTGTATTTTCTTGTAAAAGAGTCATTTCAAAGTGAGGTCGGTTGAGTGGGTGAAGCGCAAGTTAGTCTAGAGCACTTGTTTAGGGTCTTTACCAAGCCTGAACACAAAGACTCAAAGATGGCTCAAATTGAACAGCATTTATCTGACAATATCTTAGATTTTTTGTCGCAGCACGTTGTTACCAAAAAAACCTCGCTAGAAGAAATTGAGAAAGACTTTTCAGATTCAAAAGTACCTGAATCGCCAGAGTTTGTTTCAACCCATGCTGAAAGCTTACTCGATAAATTGGTTGCCCATTCGGTGAATACCTATTCGCCTACGTTTATTGGTCATATGACCTCCGCGCTTCCCTATTTTCATTTGCCCCTGTCTAAGTTGATGGTGGGGCTTAATCAGAACCTGGTGAAAATAGAAACCTCAAAGGCATTCACGCCACTTGAGCGTCAAGTGTTAGGCATGATGCATAATCTCGTTTATGACGAATCGAAAGCTTTCTATGATAGTCACTTACACAGCGCCAAACGCTCTTTAGGTGCCTTTTGTTCCGGTGGTACTATTGCCAATATTACCGCTTTGTGGGTAGCTAGAAATAAGATTTTGGGCCCGCAAGAGGGGTTTGCCGGTGTAGCAAAAGCTGGGCTTGCTGCGGCTTATCGCTTCCACGATATTAACCATCTTGGCGTTATGTGCAGTAAGCGTGGGCACTACTCCTTATCAAAAGCGGTGGATGCGTTAGGGTTAGGTCGCGATCAATTATTATCATTACCTGCGCCGAATCAAACTCTCGACCCTGAAAAAGCACTCGCCGCAGGTAAATGTTATCAGGAAGAAGGTAATAAGTTACTGGCCATTGTTGGCGTTGGTGGTACTACGGAAACAGGGCATGTCGACCCGCTTAACGAATTGGCTGACGTAGCCAAAGAATTAGGGTGCTGGTTCCATGTGGATGCCGCATGGGGTGGGGCAACCTTGTTTTCATCGCAATATAAACACCGCTTGAAAGGCATTGAGCGTGCTGACTCGGTCACAATTGATGCCCATAAACAAATGTATGTGCCCATGGGGGCAGGTATGGCGTTGTTCAAAAATCCTGAAGATGCCAATGCAGTGCGCCATCATGCACAATATATTCTGCGTGCAGGCTCTAAAGACTTAGGTGCGACTACGCTTGAAGGTTCGCGTAACGGCATGGCCATGATGGTATATTCTGCCATGCATATCTTTGGGCGCAGGGGCTATGAGCTGTTAATCGACAGAAGCATCGAAAAAGCAGGCACCTTTGCGGATATGATTGCAAAGCACCCTGACTTTGAACTGACTACGGCACCTACACTCTCATTGCTAACGTATCGCGTTTGTCCCGCTGGCCTGCAAGAAAAGCTTAAACATGCGGATGAGGCCACTAAAGATAAGATTAACGAGAAGCTTGATAGACTAACTGTAATTGTACAGAAGCAGCAACGGGAGGCAGGGAAGTCTTTTGTCTCTCGTACACGCTTAGAAGCGCCAGAATACCCCACTAACTGTATTACTGTGTTCAGAGTTGTGCTAGCGAACCCACTTACCAGCACACAGGATTTACGTAATATACTTAACGAGCAGCATGTCATTGCTACCGGCACTAAACTTTATAAAGAGTTGGTGAAGATGATAGAGACGATACCTGTTGCCTGATAAATCGGGCTGACTATTTAGGTTATTAGAAAGACGCATTACTAGCAGATAAAAACAGATACAAAAAAGCCCCCGCATGTGAATACGGGGGCTTTTTTTGTGGTGGTAATTGATAACGTATGGTTTAAAGCGTGTTATCAATACCAGCGCCTATGTCTGAGCTTATACCTATGCTAACACCTATGCCTACACCGATACCTAAACGTGAATTTGGAGGTTATCGATAAGACGGGTGTTACCCAGAAACGCCGCCACTAAAATAACTAAGTGTGCATCGGTTTCTTTCGCAGGCTTTAGACTTTGAGCATTAACAATATGCACATAGTCATTTTTAAAGCCTGAGTCGGTTAGGATGTCTGCGAGGTCTGCCGCTAATGCGACATAGTTTCTTTCGCCTGCTTCTATACGGGCTTTCAGTGATGTCATTTCACTGTAAATAGTAGCCGCAGTATGACGTTGCTCATCAGTTAAATAACCGTTACGCGAGCTTAAGGCTAAGCCAGATACATCACGCTCGGTGGGAATGCCATGAATGGTTACGCCCATAGAAAGGTCGCGCACCATGGTGCGAATAACCTGCAATTGCTGAAAGTCTTTTTCCCCGAAAAAAGCATCATGGGGGTGAACCATATTAAATAATTTGCTCACTACCGTGGCTACACCGCGAAAATGCCCGGGACGACTTGCACCACATAGAATATCCGAAATGTCGGGTACTTCTACTACCGTTTGGTGTTCAACCCCGCCTGGATACATATCGCTAACACTGGGTAAAAATACTGCATCAACACCCGCTTCAATAAGCTTGGCTTTGTCTTCTTCAATGGTACGTGGGTATGCATCTAAATCTTCATTAGCACCAAATTGCATAGGGTTAACAAAAATACTCACTACCACTCGGGAATTATGTGCCTTGGCGCGTTTAACGAGTTTTAAGTGCCCGTTGTGTAGGTTTCCCATTGTGGGAACAAACCCAACAGTGCTACCACTGAATTTCCATTCAGTAGTTAGTTTTCGTAATGACGCAATGTCGTCAACAACCTTCATATTTAAACCTCGTTACTCAAAGCTGTGCTCAGGGGACGGGAAGGCACCACTTTGTACTTCTGCAATATACTGCTGAACCGCCTTGCGCATATCGCCCGTCTCGGCAAGGTAGTTTTTTGAAAACTTAGGCATGTAGTTGGCACTAATACCAAACATGTCATGCATTACCAGTATCTGGCCATCTGTATCATTTCCAGCGCCAATACCAATTACCGGTATAGTCAATGCTTCGCTTACGGCTTTGCCTAATGAAGACGGTACGCACTCTAGCACGAGTAGCTGAATACCTGCAGCTTCAAGTGCTTTCGCTTCTGCTAGCAGTTTTTCTGCTTTGTCGGCTTCACGGCCCTGTATTTTAAATCCACCAAAAACGTGAACCGACTGTGGCGTGAGCCCTAAATGACCACATACAGGCACGCCACGCAAATTCAAACCCTGAATGGTTTCGCATAACCAGCTACCGCCTTCCATTTTAATCATGCTTGCACCTGCTGCCATGAGCTTAGCTGCATTCGCATAAGTTTGTTCTGGTGTCGCGTAGGACATAAACGGCATGTCTGCTAAGACGAAGGCACGTTCAGTACCTTTCCTTACGCTGCGCGTATGGTATTCAATATCTTCAATGGTCACCGGTAAGGTGTCGCTTTCTCCCTGAAGCACCATACCTAGCGAATCGCCAATTAGTAAGGCATCAATACCTTGCTCATCAAACATTTTAGCAAAGCTGGCATCGTAAGCTGTTAGTGAGGTAATTTTTTCGCCGGCTTGCTTCTTCTTAAGCAAACCAGAAACAGTAATTTTCTTCATAGCAACCTTCCAGGGAAAGAGTAATGTGGCGAACTATACGGATTTTGAAGCTAAATGGAAGCGCGCAGGCGTTTAAGGCCATCAAGTGAGCATTTAGCAACCCAGTGAGAGATGGGTTTTCCGTCAGGCATGACCATAGTTTGAGCTATTTCAAAGAGAGGAACTAGCACAAACTCACGTTCAGACATGCCAATATGTGGCACGGTAAGATCAGGCGTAGAAATTGTTTGGCTACCGTAAAGTAAAATGTCCAAATCGAGCGTTCTTGCGCCCCATCGCTGCCCTTTACGTTCTCGACCAAAATCGTGTTCGGTACGCTGTAATGCACTTAGCAATTTATCTGGCGCTAGCGTAGTTTCAATTAGCGATACCGCGTTAATGTAATCCGGTTGGTCTTGCGGACCCATAGGCTTACTAGAATACAGTGATGAGCACGTAAGCACGCGAGTACCTTCAAGTAGACCCAGCGCAATAAAGGCGTCTTCAACATGTTGAACAGGGTCGCCTAGGTTGCTGCCAATACCAATATAAACGTGCTCTTTATGCATCAGTATTTCTCGATGCTGGACGGCGTTTACGCTTTCTTGGTTTTGGGCCATCACCTTCTTGGCGACGTAAGTCGTTTAACATTTTCTTTTGCTTACCAGGTTCGCCGTGCTGAAAATGCGTCCACCACTGGGCTAGCTCCAATAGGGCTCCGCCTTCAACTTGCCCGCGAACTAATAGAAAATCGTAACCGGCACGAAATTTAGGGTGGGTTAACAGCTGAAAGGCACGACGGCCAAAACGCTTAGGAAGGCGTTGCTGTAAAATCCAAATGTCTCGAATGACTGTGGAAAAACGCTTAGGGATCATAATGCGCTGGGTTTGCTTCGCAATCACTTCAGTTGATGCAAGGTTGAAAGCATCGTGGGCGCTTAGGCCAGACTCTGCCTGCATAATTTGCGCGCGTTCTTCTAACGGGTACCAGAGTAATGCGGCATATAAAAATGCGGGTGTTACCCGTTGATCGTTATTAATTCTTTCATCGGTGTTTTGCAGTACTTTTCGTACAAACTGCATTTCACGGCTGTTTTCGTCTTCGATAAACGGCGCAAGTTGCGGAAATAAAGGTGCAATTAAGCCGTATTCTCGCAGCATCAAAAAGGTTTTCTCACCTTGACCAGATAAGAACAGCTTTAAGGTTTCTTCGAATAGTCGCGCGGCCGGAATATTGTTTAGCAAGCTCGCTAGCTGCTTGATTGGTGCCGCAGTGTCGTCGCTTATACGCATTGAAAGCTTAGTCGCGAAACGCACGGCGCGAAGCATTCGAACTGGATCTTCACGATAACGAACTTCAGGGTCGCCAATTAAACGTACTTCACGCTTTTCAATTGCCTCTAGACCATTCGCAAAGTCTTTTACCGTGAAATCAGCCACACTGTAGTACATGGCATTAAATGTGAAATCGCGGCGCTCGGCATCTTCTTCAATACTGCCAAAAACATTATCTCTGACCAGTTGCCCATGGGCATCTCGTTTCGACACTGCTTTGTTCTTTGGTACTTCTTTAGCCTCAGGTTCTTCGCTGTGATGGCCACGAAAAGTGGCTACTTCTATTACTTCACGGCCAAATACAATGTGAGCGAGTCTGAAACGACGGCCAATTAAACGGCAATTCCTAAATAGCCCCTTAATTTGTTCCGGTGTGGCATTGGTGGCCACATCAAAGTCCTTGGGCTCATGTCCCATCAAAATATCGCGAACACAACCTCCGACCAAATAGGACTCGAAGCCTGCTCCGTTAAGGCGATACATGACTTTCAACGCATTAGGGCTCACGTCTTCGCGAGAGATGCCGTGCTCCCCACGAGTCATAACACGAGGCTCTAGTACATTGTCAGCGGTATGTTCCTTAGTAAAGGCTCGCTTAACAGAATTGAAAACACGATGAATGATGGTGAAGTCTCCGAAGGCTATAAAGGATGGCTATAATAAGTGGATTCGTGCTCGCCCACAATAATTTCGGCTATTTTAGGTACTAATTTCCTATCCCAGCGCGATATTGCCATAGTAAGCAGTTGTGTGGCATTTTCAAATTCGTTCGCGTGATAGTCACCTTGGCCTAAAAAAGACAGGCCATTAACGATATTTTCCAGCACATTCTTGTTGTTAATGGTGGCAGCATGATTTTGTTTACTCAACTTTCGCCCTGGCGTCACAGCCGCAACCGGAATATGCCCATATTGTGGCACATTACAGCCTAATGAACGATAAATAGCGCGTTGGAGCGGGGTGACATTTAAAAGGTCGCTGCCTCTAATAATGTCTGTTACACCCTGATATTCATCGTCTAATGCTACTACAAAGTTATAGGCGAAAAGCCCATCGCTGCGTTTAATCACAACATCTTCTGGTGCTGTACTTAATGGTGATACTTCGCCAGCGCTTATTGAGCCATCGTCGCTTCTGCTATTGCTTTTGTCTCTGTGTTGTTCCGCTTCGGCAAAGCTAGATGAAGTTAAATCAGCGGATGTTGAATGGGCTTTAGATATTGCCCCTGTTTTATCGACCCTGCCCATAATACCGTCATCGAAGGCACTTAAGTGGCAATCAAGTTTTAATCGAATTGCTAAGCCTCGGGTATTTGGCGCTGATTCGGACACTGCCTGAGCGGTTAGGCCTAGTTCTCGACAATAGTGATTATCGTGCCCGCCATTTGCTTTTATTTGCTTGCGAGTACAGGCACAAAAGTAGGCTGAGTTGTCTGCTAGCAGGCTATCAAGTTTTGCCTGATACCTTGCATGCTGCTGTTGTTGATATAAAACGGGACCATCCCAGTGAAGGCCATGGCATTCAAGAGTATGCAAAATATCGCTATCGACACCAGGTAAACATCGCGGTGCGTCAATGTCTTCCATTCGAACTAACCATTGCCCGTTTAAATGACGTGCATCGAGGTAGCTAGCGAGCGCGGTAACTAAAGAGCCGAAATGAAGTTGCCCTGACGGCGAAGGCGCGAAGCGGCCGACATATAGAGGTGAGGAGTCGATTTTAGAAGGCATTAATAGAAATACTGTTACACACCCCTATAGTAAACACTAAGAGGCGTGTAACTTACTACGAAGGTTTATTAACCCTGTAGTTGCTTTTCTTTGATTTCGGCCATGGTCTTACAGTCGATACATAAATCGGCGGTAGGACGAGCTTCTAAGCGACGAATACCGATTTCAATGCCACATTGGTCACAAAAACCAAAGTCATCTTCTTCAATACGCTTAAGCGTCTTCTCAATCTTCTTGATCAGCTTACGTTCGCGGTCGCGAGTTCGTAATTCAAGACTGAACTCTTCTTCTTGCGCAGCGCGGTCTACCGGGTCTGGAAAGTTTGCTGCTTCATCTTTCATGTGCGTAACAGTGCGGTCAACTTCTTCACGAAGTTGGTTGCGCCATGCTTTAAGCAGTAAACGGAAGTGCTCCATTTGCGGCTCGCCCATGTACTCTTCGTCAGCGGTAGCCTGGTACGGCTGCAATCCTGCTAGTGCTAATAGCCCTAGGGATTTTGTCTCTTTTCCTGTTGGCATCTGCCACATCTCCTACACTACGACATCCATCTTGTCCTGAATGAATCGATTAACTAAATCAAAGCCGTTCATTACAAGCAATTGCTCGTGTCTATGTAATTATTATGCTGATGATATTGATTATAAGTCAGCACTGTTACTAGTTTACGTATTTCACGTTCTTCCAGTAAAACAAGGCGCAAATATGAAGGCGAAATGAAAAAAATCAACCTATTTTTCACACGTTTACTGGTAGTGTTTGATTTATAACTATTTTTTGTTCATCAATTGAACAGCTTGCTGCGAGGAACTTAACTCCTGATGCGACCGCGGTATTTACGGCGTCGGCATAAACAGGATCAATATCTCGCGCTACTTGTACAGAATGCACGCCCGTATGCTGAACACAAAATAATAAGCAGGTACTTATACCTTGTTGAGAGAGTTCTGCAAGTTCTAAACAATGTTTTGCACCTCTGGCGGTTACCGCATCAGGAAAATATCCTTGGTTTCCCCGCGCCAGAGTGACAGATTTCACTTCAACATACTCAAGAGCGTCATCTTGACCGCAGGCAAAGTCGAAACGACTATTACCGCCAGGCGGTGTTACTTCAGCTTTCCAATGATTAATATCAGAAAATGCAGACAAGACCTTGTTATTTAGTGCCTCTGCCACCAATTTATTAGCATTGTGAGTATTAATGCCAATGAAATCGCCTTCGAAGGTTTGGGCAAGCTCCCAAGTATATTTTAACTTTCGCTTAGGATTGTCTGACTCGCTCAAATAGACGGTGTAGCCGGGTTCGGCGCATCCTGTCATCGCCCCCGTATTAGGGCAATGTGCAGTCACTATTGAGCCGTCTTCAAGTTCTACGTCGGCAAGAAACCGTTTATAGCGTTTAATTAAGGTGCCACGTAGTAGTGATGGCGAAAAAAACATAACAATTGGCCTATAACGACATGAATTTACATGCATTGCGTTGCTAGAACTAAACATCTACCCCAGCAATGAAACGCAAAAATATATAAGGATTAAAACGTAATGGCAGAATTTACCGTAAGCTTATCCTCAGATAAAGCCAATAGTTCGTGGGGAGAAAATACTAAGCTCTCTTTTGCTGAAAATGGCGCAGTGATCCATCTATCTAATGGTGATAGCAGCTAGGGTGGAAAGAATGAACGTACCATTCAGCAAGTGGCGCGTAAGCTTGATGGGTTAAATATTCCCGAAGTGGCCTTAACAGGCGAGTGGACCAAAGAACAGCAATGGGCTTTCGCGTTAAGTTTTACCCGTGCTCGCAATCCTTCAACTATCAAATGGGCTGACAACGACGACAAGCAGTGGCTAGAACAAAACTACGCTGCTTTACTATTTACCCGTCAGTTAGTGAACGATACGCCTGAAGATTTAAGCCCTGAAACG
Organism: Alteromonas naphthalenivorans; assembly: GCF_000213655.1. Lineage (NCBI taxonomy): Bacteria > Pseudomonadati > Pseudomonadota > Gammaproteobacteria > Alteromonadales > Alteromonadaceae > Alteromonas > Alteromonas naphthalenivorans. Next base: position 4,380,606 of record NC_015554.1, on the reverse strand, counting down.
TTAGCCCAGCGTGCAGCAGTTTGGTTGTCTGAATTAGGTAAAGAGCATGTGTCTTATACCATGACAGTGGGTGAAGAATTAAAAGATGCTGGTTGGACAGGTATTTATAACGTGGGCAGAGGCAGTGAACGCCCGCCTGTGATGTTAGAGCTAGACTACAACCCAACGGGTGATCCTGTTGCCCCTGTTGAAGCGGTTCTGGTTGGAAAAGGTATAACCTTCGACAGTGGTGGTTACAGCATTAAATCAAGTGAAGGTATGCTTGATATGAAATGCGATATGGGCGGCGCCGCTACCGTAACCGGTGCACTAGGCTTGGCCATTAGCCAAGGCATTAGTAAGCGTTTAAAGCTCATTTTATGCTGTGCAGAAAACCTAATTAGTGGGCATGCTTATAAATTGGGTGATGTACTTACCTATAAAAATGGTGTGACTGTTGAAGTCGTTAATACCGATGCGGAAGGACGTTTGGTATTGGCTGATGGGTTAATGGCAGCAACCGAAACGGGCGCGCCATTAATTATTGATGCAGCCACATTAACCGGGGCAGCAGTGGTGGCGCTAGGTTCTGATTACCACGCAGTATTTTCAATGGATGACCATGCCCGTTCGCAAATGCTAGCGGCGGCGACTGCTGAAAACGAACGTTTTTGGCCTCTACCGATTGAATCGTTTCATGCCGATCGTTGCCCATCTGCCTTTGCAGATACCGCAAACAGCCGACCAATGAAAGGCGGCGGTGGCGGCGGTGCCTCTAATGCGGCAGGCTTTTTATCACGGTTTGTAAACCCCGAAGGAAAAGGTTGGGTGCACTTAGATTTAGCGGCGGCTTATCATGGCGGCGCAACAGCAGAAATGCCAGTAGGTGCAACAGCCAAAGGAATTCGAAGCATTGCAAGAATGCTTCAAGACTTTAAATAAGTCGTAAACGGATGTCGCCACCCTAAGGTGGCGACATCACTTAATTCAGTTTATCTGTTCAGATAAATATTTGCGGGCAGTTAAATACCGCCTAAGCGCTCAGCAAGCACTTTGTAGCGCTCTACATCTGCGCTATCAAACAAGGCATTACCGTCAGTGTCTTTTTCTTTTGCCACCAATAGGCTTTCTCTTTCTAAGCGTTCTACTCTTACTTCCTGAACACCTAAATAGGCCGCTACTTCTTTTACAGTCATCAAACTCATTCTGCTGGTTCCCAACGTTATTTTTTAAATTTACTCTCGTTGTAAGCGCCGCTACCGCTGCGATACCTCGGTGCGCTCAATTATTGATGTACATAGTAATAATAAAATGACTCAATACAGAATTATGAGAATAGCTCAATTTTAAAGCTTTGCACTAGATGTATTTTTGTCCGTAACGTTTTCAAAGCGTTATAGTTAATATTTAAGCCTAAAATTGACAAATTACGAATGCTTTTTTGTACAATGCAGAAAATGATAGATATAAAAAGTATTCTTGCAGTCGGTGATACCCAGCAAGTTATTGGAGAATAAGAAAAAATGGATACTTGGTCAGCAGCCGTCATGTTATTCTTGATCATGGATCCTCTTGGCAATTTGCCTGTGTTCATGTCGGTTTTAAAGTCAATAGAGCCCCGAAGACGGCAAATGATTCTTATCAGAGAGTTACTGTTTGCTTTAGGAATTTTATTTTTATTCCTATTTAGTGGCCAGTCGGTATTAAATTTCCTCAATGTTGAACAAGAAACGGTTAGCATTGCTGGTGGTATTATCTTATTTTTGATTGCGCTTAAAATGATTTTTCCGTCAGCGGGTAACCCTAGCGGGCTCGCCGTTGGCGAAGAGCCGTTCTTGGTGCCGCTGGCTATTCCAATGATTGCAGGGCCCTCAACATTAGCGGCTCTCATTCTTCTGGCAAACCAAAACCCAGATCGTATGTCTGACTGGGCACTTGCGCTTGGCGCCGCATGGTTAATAAGTGCAGTAATTTTGATGTTTTCAAATGTGTTTCATAAGCTATTAGGCGAACGTGGTCTTATTGCTATGGAACGATTAATGGGGATGATCCTCGTCATGATAGCCATTCAAATGCTTCTTGATGGTGCTACTCAATACTTTATGCATGCCACCGGAGCTAATTAATGGCAAAGCAAAAACTTAATACATTTGGGCGTGTGCGCATGCTTGAAGGATACAAAGCAGTTGCGTTTAGCGCAGCCTTGCTTGAACGAATGATCCCTAATTACGAGCTGTTCTGTGACGTTACCGAATTTGGTGATAAAGAAGGTATTCGTAATTGTCTCAATCTTGTATGGGAGTCGGTTAAAGCACCTAAAAGTAAGTTCAATCTTGCAGTACAACTTGAAAAAGTGGAAGTGGCGACGCCCGATACTAGCGATTTTGATACCTATGGCGTGTATCCCGCGATTGATGCCGCAATTGGGTTGGCCGCTGTGCTTAATCTTATTGCCGGCGACGACCCACAAGGTGCGGTAGTTGTTAGTAAGCTTTCTCAAGGTAGCGTAGAAGCTTACTTGTTAGAAAGCGGCGAAGCCGATGATGAAACCGTAAAAGAGCACCCACTTATGGTGTTTGAAGTAGAAGTGCAAGAAGCATTGCTTGACTGTGTTGAAGCAGGGAAGTCTCCTGCTAGCACGGCTGATGCGCTAAAAGCGATTGCGTTAGAAGAAGGTATTTCGAATATCGGTCTCGATTTGGCTTAATGTTCTCGTAGTAAGGGCTTAACGCGTTTATCGTGAGACAATGCAGTTTTATCACACAGCCTTTATCAAATAATAGCAAAGCGCCGATGTGCGCTTTTCTTTTATAATTTGCCAGTGGTCCGGCAGGGAAATAGGCGCGAGGTTCGCTTCGTGCTCTACGTATAACACACCGTCGTTTGACAATAAGTTATTAGTGGCAATAGCCGATAACGTTGGTGCTACCAACCCTTTGTGAAAAGGCGGATCGACAAACATTATATCGAAGCTTTTACCTGAAAAGGTAGGGAGTATTGCTAAGGCATCGCCCTGATGGACGCTAGCAGTTTGTGCATTATTAGCCGTCAATAACGCCAAATTCTTTTTTAACTGTGCACTTGCCGATTTATCTAATTCAATAAAATCACAAGAAAGGGCATAGCGTGACAGCGCTTCTAATCCCAAGCCCCCCGAGCCTGCAAATACATCTAAGCACTTTGCTTCATTCAAATAAGGCATAAGCCAATTGAATAAGGTTTCTTTATTTCGGTCGGTGGTGGGGCGTAAACCTTCTGCGTCGAGAACCGGTAGCTTTCTTCCCCGCCATTGACCGCTGATAATGCGAATATGTCCGCCTTTCGCTTTTGCGTGGGTAGAATAGGATTTTTTTGCAGTTGAAGATGCCCTGAGTGGGCGAGAAACTCGCTTCATAGTCGCTGACAATGGTATCATGGGGTTATTCAATATTCGGCAAGTGTAGCCGAAATTGCCCAGTATTTATAAGGATTTGTCTTAACAATGTCGAAACTTTTTGGCTGGTTCGGTAAGAACAAAAAAGCAAATAAGCAAAAAGCACAGGAAAACCAAGATCAAAAGTCAGTTGATCAAAACGCAGTTTTACCTGATGAATCACAAACTTCAGACGCCGAGCAGCCACCTAGCACTGCCGCGCCAGTGGTCAAAGACACTGCCGGTAGTGACCTATCGGAAGATGCCAATAGCGCTTCAATAGACCCTGCCCAGAGCGATTTAGCTGAAAGCGCAGCACCAGTAGCAAATGAGCCGGTGTCAGTACCTGTCGAGAAAGAAGACGCTGCGCCAGTGGGCGTGGTTCCTGACAAGTTAGATGCAGTTGAAATAGCCGATGAAGCTAGTTCGCCAGCGTCAGTAAATGATGGTGAAAATGCCGAGAAATCGCTTGAAACGCCATTTCAAGAACTTGAATCAAAGCAAGAAAGTGAAGCGCCTGCTGTTGAATTTCCAATTCAAACAGCTAGCGTTTTAGAAGCAGAAGCAGAAGCAGAAGCAGAAGCAGAAGCAGAAGCAGAAGCAGAAGCAGAAGCAGAAGCAGAAGCAGAAGCAGAAGCAGAAGCAGCCGACATTGCTAACGAGCCCGTTGTGGAAACTGCACCTGTAGTTGAGGCAGCACCAGCTCCAAAAGAGAAAAAATCACTATTCTCGCGCCTTAAAGAAAGCTTGTCTCGCACTAAAGCAAACTTAGGTAGCGGCCTAGTTAGCCTTTTCAAAGGCAAGGCAATTGATGATGAATTATACGAAGATTTAGAAACCCAATTATTGGTTGCTGATGTGGGAATGGATACCACGCAAAAAATCATTACCCACTTAACGGATAGTGCAAGCCGTAAAGATCTTAAAGACGCAGAAGCCTTGCTTGATATCCTGAAACAGCAAATGGCGGGCATGCTCTCGAAGGTTAACGAACCGCTGAGCGATGCCATTAACGCCCACAATAGCGATGAAGGCCCCTTCGTTATTCTCATGGTTGGTGTAAATGGGGTAGGTAAAACTACCACCATCGGTAAATTAGCTAAGCAGTTCCAGCAGCAGGGCAAAAAAGTAATGCTGGCAGCGGGTGATACCTTTAGGGCTGCTGCTGTAGAGCAATTGCAGGTATGGGGTGAGCGAAACAGTATTCCAGTTATTGCACAGCATACGGGCGCAGATAGTGCGTCAGTACTTTACGATGCGCTAGAAGCTGCAAAATCCCGCAAAACAGATATTCTTATCGCCGATACCGCAGGTCGCTTGCAGAACAAAGACAACTTGATGGAAGAGCTTAAGAAAGTGGTTCGCGTAATGAAAAAGCTGAACCCTAATGCCCCTCACGAAGTCATGCTTACCCTTGATGCGGGTACAGGGCAAAATGCTATTAGCCAAGCGAAGTTATTCAATCAAGCGGTTGGCTTAACTGGTATTACCCTTACCAAACTAGACGGTACCGCAAAAGGTGGTGTTATCTTCTCAATTGCGGATAAATTTGGTATACCTATCAGATATATAGGGGTTGGTGAAGGTATTGATGACTTACGCCAGTTCGACGGTCAAGAATTTATTGATGCGCTATTTAGCGAAATTGATAGCGGCGAGTAGACAGCATTAATAGCTAATTACGGGAATAGGGTAGTAGGGAACATGCATGATAAAGTTTGAGCAAGTAAGCAAAACCTACCCCGGTGGACAACGGGCGTTGAGTAAAGTCGATTTTCACATCGCCCCTGGAGAAATGGCTTTTCTTACCGGCCACTCTGGCGCAGGGAAAAGCACGCTGCTTAAACTTATCAGTATTATGGAACGCCCTACAGTAGGTCGTGTACTGATAAACGGTCATGACCTCAATGCTATTAGCCGAAGAGATATTGCCTACATTCGTCGCGATATAGGCATGATTTTCCAGAGCCATCAATTGTTGATGGACAAGTCGGTTTTCGACAATGTGGCGCTTCCACTTGTGATAGAAGGGTACACCCACAAAGAAATTGGCAAGCGTGTCGATGCCGCACTAGAAATGGTAGGGTTACGAGATAAAAGCCGCAACTTACCCATTATGTTATCAGGCGGCGAACAACAACGGGTTGGTATAGCACGCGCTGTTGTTAACAAGCCTCCCTTACTTCTTGCCGACGAGCCTACCGGAAACCTTGACCCGAAACTTTCTATGGAAATTATTCGCTTGTTTGAAGATTTCAACCAAGCCGGTGTATCTGTGTTCATCGCTACCCATGATTTAGGGCTAATTGCCCGAATGAAATATCGCACACTCACTTTAAAAGACGGCCAAATGATTACCGACGGGCTAACTGATGACTTAAATGGGAACTGGCAATGAGTATTCTATTTAAAGGTAGAAGCCAAGGCGCGTCGTCTAGGAAAATAGGGTTTGTACAATCTATTGTGATGTTCTTCGTAAGCCATATAAGGCAAGCCCTTTCAAGCTTAGGCGAATTATGGCGTCAGCCCGCGGCTTCACTGATGACTATTGGTGTGTTGGGCTTAAGTATTACCCTTCCTAGCACGCTTTACATTATGGTTAAAAATACCGAGAAAATTACCGCCGGGTGGGAACAAGCCTCAGAGATTTCTTTATTTTTGAAACCCGATATATCAGCCGCCAGTTCACAGCAATTGGTTGCTAGGTTAAATACTTGGGAAGAAATTGATTCTGTGGTGTTTATACCTGCAGATGATGCGTTAAAAGAGTTTCAGCATTTATCAGGGTTAGGAGATGCTATTGCGTATTTGCAAAGTAACCCGCTACCCGATGTTGTGTTAGTGACCCCCATTGATAAGCATGCCACACCGAATGCCGCTAAAACACTGCTCGATAAGCTAAAGCAGCAGCGTGAGGTTGATATAGGTAAGTTAGATATAGAATGGTTGGAGCGCTTGTATGCGGTTATTGATATTGCCAGCGACCTTGTCACCTTTATTGGCATTTTATTGTTCTTCGCTGTGGTGCTGATAATAGGTAACACTATTCGACTGAACATTCTTAATAAGCATGATGAAATAGTAGTGATGAAGCTAGTAGGGGCAACCGATGCCTTTATTCATCGTCCATTTCTATATACCGGTTTTTGGTACGGCTTACTAGGTGGGCTTATGGCTTGGTTTGCCGTTATAATAATTCTATGGTGGATGGATAGCAGTATTCAAACCTTTGCTGCTATGTATCAAAAAGACTTTAATATTACGGGCCTAACGGGAACGGCGTTATTAACGATGTTGGGGCTATCTATTACATTAGGGTTGCTTGGGTCGCTTATTTCAGTACAGCGTCATGTACGACAAATAGAACCCAAATAAGCGTTATCTTACTGTTTAGCTTTGATAGGCTTAGCTTTGAACAGGGGCGCGAGGGAAGTGCGTAGAAATAGCGCTTCTCACACCGTTACCCCACACAATGGCTTGATTGTAAAGGATATGAAGTTGCTTTTGATCGATATCCAGTACTTTTGCTTGTTTAATCACATTCATCCACAGCGCTCCTTCAAAAGCGCGTACTAGGCCCATGTAGCTGTTGAATTCTGCTGTCTTTCCTAAGATGGCGTCATTTATTTCTTCTGATAGCGGGAGTTGTTTAAGCACATCATCTATAGACTGATCTAATAACGCATCCAACAATGAAAATAACCCCACTAAAAAGCCGATAGGCGGGTTCGCTTTTAAGCCACGCTTTGCCGACAATAAATCGAAAAACTTGGCCCTAACCAAAGACATATGAATAATCTCTAACGGCTTATCATCACCTAAGTTGGTGAGGCTGAGTAGCGCGATAAACTTCTTCACCTCCACTTCACCCATATAATTAAGGGCGTGTTTAAGTGAGGTTATTTTATGGCGCTTATTAATCAGTGGGTTATTGATAAACTTAAGCAATAGGTAGCTTAGTGCAGCATCACGCTCAACAATTTGGCTCACTTTATCAATATCAAAATTATCGTTTGAGCACTCGCCGATAAGGTCGACGATGTTCATTTTAGAAGCCGGCAATTGGCGAAGTATGCGTGCTTCTGGCTGGGCAAAGAAATAGCCTTGGAAGAAATCAAACCCAAGATCCATGCTGGTCGCAAATTGGTCTTGCGTATCTACTTGTTCAGCTATGAGTTCAACGTTGGCATCAAGGTATCGAGGAATATTCTTCTCTATATTTTCAAAACGAATTTGCGAGAGATCTACTTTTACAATGTCAACAAGAGGCAGAATTTCATGCTTGGCGCTTAGCATCATAGGGTCGTCAATAGCAATACGAAACCCAAGGCGCTTAATGTGTTGGCAAGCTTCTAACAAGCCCGTTTGAGCAAAAGGGTTATCTGCCAATTCAACCACAACCGACTCTGGGTTCAGTGTGGTAGGGAAGCGAGAAATGATGGTTTCAGATGAAAAGTTGATAAACGAGGTCTTTTCACCGCTAATATCATCTAGCCCTAGGGGATGAAAGTGCTCAGAAATATATTGGGATTTTTCAGGAGAGTGCTCGGGGTACGCGCCAGCCTTGCCATCTCGAAACAAAAGTTCGTAAGCAAATACATCCTTTGTTTTATCCAAAATCGGTTGGCGAGCGATAAACGCGAACATACGAGTTCCCTACTGTCACGTTGAACAATTATCAACGAATATTATTGCAATTTACACTACCATAACATGCATTTACGGAAATCGCGTTAATTTACACATTACATTTCGTAACTTATTTAATGGATGGATATTCCTCAGCGTTATTTTTCTACCTGCGCTGAAACATGTACGTGGTGTGCCCATTTCATCGCTTCATTATAATAACCGTGAAGCAAAGTTTGCTGAATGTTGTACTTGCCGGAAAACTTTTTAATACCAGACCAGTTCGCTCTTTCAAAATACTTAGCTAAGGTAAGACAGTCTTTCAACACACCAGGCTCCCCACAAAGCGCATCTTTTACATTATCGCTAATGGGTACCTTGCTTACCAATTCGTCGATGTGTTGTTCCATCATGGCATCAAGCATAGACAAAAGACCGGTTAAAAAGCCGGTAAGTGGATTTTCTCTCTCTTTGAAAGAGATAAACACAAGCTCACAAAATTTTGCCCGCACAAGGGCCATTTGCATCAATTCTTGAGGCTGGCCGTCATTTAAGTTAGCTAATGCAAGTAAGGCGATAAACTTCTTAACCTCAACTTCGCCCATAAAGTTTAGCGCATGCCTAAGGGAAGTTATTTTATTTCGTTTATTAATAAGCGGGTTATTAATGAAGCGTAATAGCAAATAGGTTAGGGAAGGATCGCGCTCAATAATGCGATTTACGTCATCAAAATTTAGTTTGGTTTGGCTACTTAATGTGAGCAGCTCCATCATGGTAAGGGCACTTGGGCCTAATTTGCGATGACGTACAATTTCTGGTTTTGCTAAGAAGTAACCTTGAAAATAGTCGAAGCCCATTTCTTTGAACTTATGAAACTCTTCGTAGGTTTCAATTTTTTCCGCAACAAGTTCAATGTTATGCGATTTGAAGCGCTTAACTAATGAAGGAATGGTTTCGTGGGCAATCTCAGTAATATCAATTTTAACAATACTGGTAAACGGAACAAAAGCGTCCCACTTCTCTTCCATATCGTAATCATCAAGTGCAATGGGGTAACCTAACCCACGAATGTGCTTGCACGCAGCAATAAGCGCATCATCTACTTCAACGGTTTCAACAATCTCAATAACCACTTTGCTTGCATCTAACGAGGTAGGGAATCGGTACATCAAGGTATCGCGATGGAAATTAATGAATGCTTTTTTATCACCTGTGATTTCTTCAATACCCAAGCTTAAATGCGTAGACGTTAAAATTTTTGAGGTCGCCTCATCGGGCGGAATATCTGGAAAGCAATTGTCTTCCCCTATTCGGAAAAGTAATTCGTAAGCGTAAACGTTCCTATTTACGTCGAATATGGGTTGTCTTGCTACGTATGCGAACATCGAGTGCCTCTTTGCTCTCGCCGCGTAAAAACGCGATTGAAGTCGGTAAAAAAATGAAAGTTTTTATTATTATTTTGTTATTTATTTTATTTTGTTATTTATTATAGCGCCGAGCGCTTTTAAGGCATAAATTTTATATCTCATTGTAAGTAAAAAAGCGATGCTAGCAATCGAAAAATTGTAATAGTCTGCGTATTCGAGAGCGGGTAAAGTAGTTTTGTTGATATATAACAAAAATACGACCGAATTTAAGTTTGATATAACTTTTTGAAAGATGAATGGCATGTTTTATATACATTTTGAATGTATAATGGGCATATACCGTGAATATCTGCTTCGATAAGCTGTTTCCTCTGGGTTCGCACTTATGTTTCTTTGAAGCTTCCGGTGATATTTATTGAGCGTTGTAGCGTAATGATAAATTCGTTTTGCAATGTTTGAGAAATTTGGAAAGAGATAGACACTAATTGAACTGTTTTTTGCAATTGTGGTCTTGATCTTTAGAAGATGGGTACTACATACCAATAACTGGTTTGGTTTCTCATCGCAATTAAGTCTCGCGCGGCTGATGTTACTTTGCTAATATCAAGTTGCAAAGAATGAGGTGAATAATGAGCAATAAATTGCAATCCCTAGCACTATCAGTTCCTCACAGCGGTAGCATTGAAGGCTACGTACAAGCTGTAAGTCGTATTGATATGCTAACTGCAGAAGAAGAGCGCGCATTAGCGGTGCGTCTTCGTGAAGATGAAGATTTAGAAGCAGCACGCAAGCTGGTTATGTCTCATCTACGCTTTGTTGTGCATATTGCAAAATCTTATTCAGGATATGGTTTGCCACAAGCTGACCTTATCCAAGAAGGTAATATTGGTCTAATGAAGGCAGTTAAGCGTTTCGACCCAACAGTGGGCGTTCGTTTGGTTTCTTTTGCCGTACATTGGATCAAAGCTGAAATTCATGAGTTCGTACTCAAGAACTGGCGTATTGTTAAAGTTGCTACCACAAAAGCGCAACGTAAATTGTTCTTCAACTTACGCAAAGCGAAAAAACGTCTTGGTTGGTTTACCCACGAAGAAGTGCAAACGGTAGCCAGCGAGCTGGGTGTGAGTACGAAAGAAGTGCTTCAAATGGAAGCGCGAATGAGCAGCCAAGATCAAGCATTCGATCTTTCTGCTGACGAGGACGAAACGGGCAACTTTGCACCGGTTCAATTTCTTGAAGATAAATCAACTGATGTTGAGATGGACGTTATTAATAACGATTGGGATACTAATGCGAGCAAGCGTTTGTACTCAGCCATTAAGACGCTAGATGACAGAAGCCAAGATATTATCGAGACTCGTTGGTTGGCTGACAGCAAAATTACACTTCAAGATCTTGCTGATAAGTACGAAGTATCTGCTGAACGTGTTCGTCAAATTGAAAAGAACGCGATGAAAAAGCTTCAAGCTGCCATGGTTGCGTAAGCAAGCGCCGCCCAAGCGTCTAAGCTAAACAAATATAATTGAAAAAAGCGCCTACTGGCGCTTTTTTTGTATGTGTCATTTACGAAAGTAAAAAACAGCGAATAATATACCTTTGCTCGTTAGGCCTCGGTTTGCTCTGGAAGCACCCAAAACACCCCTTCAAACTCTGCCACGGCATTATCGCCATCCAAGATATCTACGTTCAAAGCAAATCGTGCTTTCTCACCTTTTTCTAAAGGCTTAAATTTGCCCGATAAGGTTTCTATATTACAGATTGCACGAGGCTTCATAGTAATGGGCTTATGATAGTGAATATCGCCGTCGCCCAATACAATATCGCCTGTTAGCCCGCGCTCTTTTAGTTGTAAGTAAATCATTCCCCAACCAGTTAATGTGGCTAACGAAAAAATACTGCCGGCAAACATAGTGCCATGAACATTAATATTTTTATTAAGTGACGCGCGGGTTTCTAATGTTCTGCCTGTGTATTGATATAGTTTAATGCCCATATGTTCTGTAATGGGAATGGTATCAGTCCAGGTTTGCTGTAATGATTTACACCACTTGGGATGCAGCACTAAGGTGTTATTTTCAGTTAGCTTTTTCACCATCTGCTGGCGTCTTAGCATGCCTAATTCGTTAGGCGCTTCACGTTCAACCACAAACCCACATGCGCTAAAAAAGTCGATGGAAACTTCTCGGCTGTTGGTCACCGCGCGTATAGCACCCAATTCTTTCGCCACGTTCTCTAAAGCGTCCATTATCATCTGCCCAAGCCCTTTACGCAGATGATCAGGGTGTACGGCAATATGTCGAATTTGTGCTTCTTCAGCGGTATTTAAATGTACTCGTCCACAGGCAATAATGTCGCCTTTACCGTTCACTATGGTGCGGTGCTCTGCCACTTGTTCATATTCATCTTTCTCTGAACCAGGAGGAAAGTTCCATGGCTGGCGAAGGTGAGCCCAGCGAAAATGAAAATAGGCTTCGAATTCAGTATCGCTTTTAGGGGTTACAACCTTATACACAATAGAGAGGCCTCGTATGAAAGAATGAAAATCTATTTAACCTTACGCTTTTCAACTGCACAAGATTAATTCTAGTATGTTCATTATACCTGAAACTGGAATGTGGCGGGTCCGTCATTTACTAAAGCGACTTTCATTTCAGCACCGAATTGCCCAGTTTCCACCACAATGCCCTTTTGTCTAAGGGATTCTATAAATTGCAGATAAATAGCATTGCCATGTTCAGGTGTTGCTCCTCTAGAAAAGCCAGGACGATTACCCTTTTGCGTGTCGGCCACAAGAGTGAATTGGGACACCACTAATACTTTCCCCCCGATTTGCTCAACATTTAGGTTCATTTTTCCATCGCTGTCGGAAAAAATACGGTAGCGGCATAATTTGTTAGCAAGCTTTTCGATTTGTTCTGGGCCATCGTCTTTTTCAACGCCAAGCAGCACTAGCATACCTTGTTCAATTTCACCGATGATTTCATTGTTCACTGACACGCTAGCTTCAGACACTCGTTGAACCAACCCAATCATTACTTTTGCTCCTTTAAAAATCTTGCCATATCTCTGGTTGCGCGGCACAACGCATAAGCAATGCCCGGTTCAGACGTGCTATGGCCAGCATCAGGAATGATTTGAAGTTGGCTTCCCGGCCACGACTTATGTAATGATTCTGCCGCTTCAGTTTTACATATCATGTCATATCGACCATGAATGATAGTGCCAGGAATATCACTTATTTTATTTATATTATCAAGTATATAGCCTTCATCAATAAAGCATTTGTTGGTTAAGAAATGGCATTCAAGAGTGGCTAAGCTGGTGACAAGCGATAGGGGATATTGACTGGTGGAATCGCCAGTGCCAGGTGGTAAAGATACGCGAGAAAGTCGCTCTTCCCATTGATACCAGCGCTTCAACGCCGCATGGCGTTGTACCTCGTTATCGGCTTTCAATGTATTGAGATAATGCGTACAAATAGCAGCGGTACTTAGCGAACCGTCTATCCCTTTAACGAACTGGCGATAATATTCTGGAAAAAGCTGAGCGGCACCCCCTTGTGGCGACAAAAACCAGTCTCGGTCTTGTTGGCGTGCTAAAAATACGCCGCGAAGAATAAGGCCGCTGACATGATCAGCATACCTAAAAGCATAAAGAAGCGCTAAGGTTGAACCCCATGAGCCCCCAAACACTAACCAACTCGATACGTTGAGCTGGCGCCTTAATATTTCAATATCTTCTACATTTAGCCATGTATCGTTGTCTTTGATGCTGGCTAATGGTGTTGAACGACCACATCCCCTTTGCTCGAAACCGATAATACGGTATCGGTTACTGTCGAAGAAACATTTATAATTTGGCGGTAAACCAGCACCTGGACCACCATGAATAAAGAGTACTGGAATACCTTCAGGGTTGCCGCTCTGCTCGTAATATAGAGAGTGCCCACATCCCACCTCGATAAATCCATTTTGATAGCAGGTAACATCTGGGTAAAGTCGTTTCATTTTATTTCCGCGCGTTGTGCGGGTGCCTGTTTTAGTTTAGTTTATTCTTATGAAATACTACATAATCATATTCTGATAACAATTGCGAGGAAGTTTATATGTCAGGGCAAGGATCTGGCGGCAATGTGATTGCTGCAATCTGTAACTTTTTTATTCCAGGGTTAGGGCATTTAGTACAAGGGCGAATACTTGGCGCACTGTTTTATTTTATTGTGGTTGGAGTGAGCTATGCGCTTGCCGCAACCGTAGTATTAGCAATTGTATTTTGGCCACTTGGCGTTATTTTGCACATTATTTGTATTATTAGCGCGGCCCGCTATCGAGGGAGAGAGATGTTATGAGGCTAATAGCAACCGCTATTATTGCTATGTTGGTATTAACTGGCTGTCAGTCTGCGTATTACGCAGCGTGGGAGAAAGTAGGCGTTGAAAAGCGCGATATTCTTGTAGACCGTGTTGAAAACGCAAAAGAGTCGCAAGAAGACGCACAGGAAGAGTTTAGCTCTGCGCTGGAAGCTTTTAGTGCCGTGGTTGCTTTTGAAGGTGGCGAGTTAGAAGATGTTTATAACAAGCTTAACAGCGAGTATGAAAACAGCCTTTCTGCTGCCAATGATGTAACTGATCGTATCGATAAAGTAGAAAGCGTGGCTGAAGCGTTATTTGATGAATGGGAAGACGAGTTAGAAAAGTATCAAAATGCATCATTAAAACGAGAAAGTACTGCGAAATTGCGTGATACAGAGCGCAGATACAGCGCATTGATTAAAACCATGCGTAAAGCAGAAAGCAGAATGGCACCTGTATTAAGTGCATTTCAAGACAATGTTTTATATTTAAAGCATAACTTGAACGCTAGCGCGATTGGCGCGTTGCAAGGTGAGCTTTCAACTATTCAAAATGATGTTGATCAACTCATTGAGCAAATGAATTCAGCTATAGCTGAATCTGATGCCTTCATTGCTGCCATGTCTAATTAATGAGTGCCCAACTAATAAGTGTGTCGCTTATCAGTCGTTAGCTTGTTTCTACTATTAACAAGCTAATACGATACTAAAAAGGCGTTGTAGTTTCGTTTCCTACAACGCCTTTTTTTATTCCTCTGGAATTTGCCTTGGCTCGGCTTCCGCTTTTCTATTTTCAAACGCTTGGCCCAGGCTACACGTAAACTCAGCGCCTAATAGCACTAAAATCCATGAGATATAGACCCACAAAAATAAGATAGGTACTACGGCTAGCGCACCGTATATCAACTCATAGGAGGGGAAATTAGTAATATAAAGGGCAAAGCCAGACTTCGTTAATTCGAACGCAACCGTCGCCAATATGGCACCTGAAATAGCGTGACGGGCAAAAACACGTCGGTTCGGAACTATCATGTACAAAATAAAGAAAGCCAGCATGGCAGCAAAGCTAGGTACAAGAGTAAGTAAAAACGTGCCTAACCCAGGGGTATATTCTTCGGCGAAAGCAGCTAGACCTGCTAAATAAGAACTAATTATCACGCTAGAGCCGATAAGCAAGGGCCCTAAGGTAATCACCATCCAGTAAATGGCAAAGGTATACACGATAGGACGATCGCTTTGTGTACGCCAAATACGGTTAAGGGTTTTATCAACGTTGGATATCAGCATTAGCGCCACAACAAGTAGCGATAGAATACCAATAGCGCCCATTTCTGAAGCGTTGCCAACAAAGTCAGACATATACTCATGAACTGTATCGCTAGCGGTAGGTACAAAATTATTAAAGATAAAGTATTCTAATTTACCTCTTACGGAAGCAAACGCAGGAAACGCCGACATGATGGTGAAAGTCACCATGATGAAAGGAACAAGAGAAAGTAGCGTAACGTAGGCTAGGTGGCCTGCGGAAATGGTAATATTGTCTTCACGGCAACGCTTGATGAAGATAGTGAAAAGATCGACAACTTGTGGTGCGAGCTTATGATAGATGGCTTTTACCCGATCCCAATTCACACTTTACTCCTAGTTATTACTCGCCTTGGCCATTCGCCGCTTACCTTGACCTTTTTACAGCGAAGGAAAGTGACAGCAAGGCAAACGAGTCGTTCAAATACCTGATAATAGGCAAATGGTATACTGGTCTGCCATATAGGAGCAAAGGTTTAATCGAAATTAACCTGCTCGCACACCTAGCATGTGGCAAATAGCGTAGCTCAACTCACTACGGTTAAGGGTGTAAAAATGAAAATGCTTCACGCCTTCTTTGGCAAGTACCTTAACCTGATCCATCGCGATGTTAGCACCAATGAGGTTCCGAGTAGCTTGATCGTCATCGTCAAGTCCATCGAACATTTTGTGTAAGAACCCAGGTACATGTACGTTGGTGAAACCGGCGAACTTTACCAAGGTCTGATAATTGGTTACCGGCAGTATGCCTGGCACCAAGTCTAGGTCGATACCTGCAGCTGCTGCTCGGTCACGAAAACGTAAAAATACACTGGTGTCAAAGAAAAACTGTGAAATTGCTTCGCTCGCACCGGCTTCTGCTTTGCGTTTAAGGTTTAGTAAGTCGAATTGGGCATTAGGCGCTTCAGGGTGTTTTTCAGGGTAAGCGGCCACTGAGATATCGAAATCGGCTACATCTTTTAGTAGCGCCACTAAATCAGAGGCGTACATTTCGGTATCTTTCACGCCTGGCGGTAAATCACCACGAAGAGCAACAATACGACGAATGCCAGAATCCCAGTAGTCTTGGGCAATCTGTCTAAGCTCGTCTCTGCTCGCATCAACACAAGTAAGGTGAGGCACGGCTGCAACGCCAGTTTGCTGCTGAATGCGTTTTACCACGTCATGAGTACGGTCACGCTCACCACTATTCGCGCCATAAGTTACCGACATATAGCTCGGTTTTAGCGGTGCTAAGCGCTCAACTGACTTCCACAAGGTTTGTTCCATTTTCTCTGATTTAGGCGGAAAAAACTCAAATGACACATCGATGTCACGCAGTTCCGAAAGGGACTGATTGAGTGCATCGACACCTTGTGCGTAAGAAACCATGGTAAAATTACTCTTTTATAGACGTTTAGACGTCTAAATTAAAGAATTTACGTCTAGACGTCAAGAGGTTTACACTGCTCAATTGACCTTTTCGTCAACTTGTTTAGAATTTCTCTTCATAACATAAATAAGATCAGACAGAGTTAGCATTATGGCAGAGTGGAACGGTAAGTATATTCATCCCTACGCAGAGCACGGTAAAAAGAGTGAACAGGTAAAGAAAGTCACCGTTTCTATTCCTATTAATGTGCTAAAAGCATTAACCGATGAACGTACGCGTAGGCAGATAAACAATTTACGTCATGCGACGAATTCAGAATTGTTATGTGAAGCGTTTCTTCATGCATTTACAGGTCAGCCGTTACCGGATGACGAAGATTTGAGAAAAGATAACCCTAATCGTGTACCTGCTGAGGCAAGGCGCATAATGGAAGATATGGGTATAGACGTTTCTATTGAGAACGAACAAGAAGATTAAAAAAACGGCAATGAAAATTGCCGTTTTTTTATAATCTTTACACTGAATTACACGCCAGTATATGCCTTATATTGCCTTCATTCGGCGCGGTTAGGCACTTCTGGAAGTCGTGCAACGCCAGATTCAATCGCCGCTTTTGACACTGCAGAGGCTATGCGTTCACAGAGGCGAGGGTCCATTGGTTTAGGAATAATGTATTCTTTGCCAAAGGTTAAGCTTTTGCTGTTGCTAGCCGCTAACACAGATTCTGGTACGGGCTCTTTGGTAATAGCACGAAGTGCTTCTACCGCGGCCACTTTCATTTCGTCGTTAATGGCCGTTGCGCGTACATCCAGCGCACCACGGAAAATGAACGGGAAACACAGCACATTGTTTACCTGATTAGGATAATCAGAACGCCCCGTAGCCATAATTAAATCATTTCGAACTTCATGAGCCAATTCAGGCTTAATTTCAGGATCGGGGTTTGAGCATGCAAAAACAATCGGGTTAGGGCTCATTAATGCTAGCGTTTCTGGCGGTAATACATCAGGCCCAGATACACCTACAAAAATATCCGCACCTTCCATCACATCTTCTAAGGTACGTTTATCAGTGTTATTAGCGAACAAGCGCTTGTGCTCGGTAAGGTCTTCACGGCGAGTGTGAATAACCCCTTTTCTGTCTAGCATGTAAATGCGTTCACGTTGCGCACCACATTTAATCAGTAATTCCATACAGGCAACGGCTGCCGCCCCTGCACCCATACAAACTATTTTAGCGCTCTCAATATTTTTACCCTGAATTTCAATGGCGTTCAACATGCCTGCGGCGGTAACAATAGCAGTACCATGTTGATCGTCATGGAATACTGGAATGCTGCAGCGCTTAATCAATTCTTGTTCTATTTCAAAGCATTCAGGGGCTTTAATATCTTCAAGGTTAATACCGCCAAAGGTATCTGCAATATTGGCAACGGTATTAATAAATTCTTCTGTTGTACGATGCTTTACTTCAATATCGATAGCATCAAGCCCTGCAAAGCGTTTAAACAGCAGTGCTTTACCTTCCATAACTGGTTTAGAAGCTAACGGCCCTAAATTACCCAAACCTAAAATAGCAGTTCCATTACTGATGACCGCTACCATGTTGCCTTTGGCAGTATATTTATAAGCATTATCAGGATCTTCAGCAATTTCTCGTACCGGCTCAGCTACCCCTGGACTGTAAGCCAGAGCAAGATCATCCACACTATCGGCTGGCTTTGAAAGCTCTACGCTGATTTTACCTGGCGTGGGTTTGGCATGATAATCTAGTGCACGTTGTCTGAAATCTGACATTAGTAAACATATCCTTCGATGTAGGGGTTAGGCAATCTTCGTTACCGTAAGGGCAATCTGCGTTCTAGCAGTAGAATGTCTTCGACTCTATCACAGGGTCATTTGAGTACATATCTGATCTGCCCTTTATATCTGTCAATTTAGGGCAGACTTGCTTGTATGACCAGTGACATCGTCGAATATTTGCCATTCATCATATTTATGACACCTAGCGAATTAATACATTATTTCTATTTTATAGCTGTGTGAATAGACGTGTGAATAGCCGTGTGTATAGAAAGTTATCAAATAGGTCTTTGCAAACAGGCAATAAGCCGACTGTTCAAGACGCTGGTGAGCGGAATAGGTATAATGGTGAACATGAAGAAAGAAAGCGTAATTTACCATGTCTGAAAAGAAACTGATTGAAGCGTTAACTGCGGTGTGTGAGTGGGCAAAATCTGAGTCGGTTGGCTTTGAATGGCTTACGCATGAAGGTCACTGGCGCAGACCAGAAATTATTGCGGTGTTTAAAACCGAAAAGCAAAAAAGCGGAGCACTTTCAACTAACTGGAACCAAGCATTCGAACATGAACTTGATAACGTATGCTCCGAATTGAAGGTACACATTAAAAGAGTGTGCTACGACAGCGAGCAAGCATGCTCTGCACAAAGTAACGGCAATTGGGAACGGCATTTAAAACGCCGAGCATTTCACTAACAAAGCATTGCATTAGCCGAGCATTCCACTTCGCTGCTCTAGCTGCTCTATAAGGCGCGAGCACGGTATTGGTTGAACACAGAATGAAGTGAGGATGCAAAATGCAGATACGAAAAAATACAAAACCCACTTACAAACTCCACTTACAAAACGCAGATACAAAAAAAGCGCCGATAGGCGCTTTTTTTAAAGAAACATCGTGTTTCTGAGTACTGAGCTTATTTAGCGCCCAAAGCACCGAAACGTTTCTTGAAGCGGTCAACACGACCACCGGTATCAACGTTACGTTGCTTACCAGTGTAGAATGGGTGACATGCAGAACATACGTCTAGGTTAATATCTTTACCTAGAGTAGAACGGATTTTCATTACGTTGCCGCAAGAACATGTTGCTGTCATTTCAGCGTATTCTGGGTGGATACCATCTTTCATTTTGGATTACCTTCAATATGAGGCCGTATCGCTATTTGGCCCGAAGCCAAACACCATACGCAACTTTAAATT
This sequence comes from Alteromonas naphthalenivorans, assembly GCF_000213655.1. Taxonomy (NCBI): domain Bacteria; kingdom Pseudomonadati; phylum Pseudomonadota; class Gammaproteobacteria; order Alteromonadales; family Alteromonadaceae; genus Alteromonas; species Alteromonas naphthalenivorans. The sequence continues at coordinate 4,361,193 of NC_015554.1, read as the reverse complement.
CAATGACCAACCGCAGTAATTGCAGTCAGCCGCAAAAGAGCGGCGCATAATAAAGGAAGCAACTAAAGTGATCAAGCACTTTTTGTATGCGAAGTAAACAGGGGCGGCGTTAATCAAGCTCACGGGCTAAAATAAATTCCCTTCCCTTATTTGACATTATGTTTAAATGCCAGATCATTAGCGGTTCTGAATTTACGTTTACTCACTTTACGTTCATCAATTTTGGGGCATCAATTTTAATGGTATTCATTCAGGTGGCTGTACCTGTGCCGCTTCGCCAGCTATTTACCTATTCTCATACCGACACTTTACAACCGGGTGTGCGGGTAAAAGTGCCTTTCGGGCCACGTCAACTGGTAGGCATTGTGGTTGAATCCGGTGTAGACATAGATGATACCAGTAAGATAAAAGCCATTATTGAGGTGGTAGATAGCGCACCTGTTATCGACGAATCGCTAAGAAAAATGGCGCATTGGTTATGGCAGTATTACCACCATGCGCCTGGGGAAGTGATACATGCCATGCTTCCCGTACCACTTCGTAAAGGTGAGCCAGCCACGCCATCCCCCGCGCAATATATTCAAGTCACACCAGAAGGTGCTGATACCGATGTTAAAAGTTTAAGCCGTGCTCCAAAGCAAATGAGCTGCTTAAAAGCGGTTCAAACCACATCAATTATTGCTAGCGAAGCGCGTAAGCATTTTTCACCCGCAGTAGTGAAAGCGTTATTAGATAAAGCACTTATTGAGCTCGTAGACATTACGCCTGAACTTACTGCACAAGCGTGGTTGGATACCTTCGAAATTGGCGAAAAGCCCGTACCTGATAAAGAGCAAGGGGTCGCGATAGCGGCATTAAACCAGCAACATGGCACCTTTGCGATTAGCTTGCTTGAAGGGGTGACAGGTAGCGGTAAAACCGAAGTGTATCTGCAATCTATTGAACCTTTGCTTAAAGCCGGTAAACAAGTGCTTATTTTAGTGCCTGAAATTGGTTTAACGCCGCAAACCGTTTCGCGGTTTGAAAAGCGCTTCAATATTCCTGTAGGCGTATTGCACTCTCAATTAACAGACGCCGCGCGATTATCGGTATGGCAGCGGGCAAGGGCAGGCGAACTCGGTATTATCATTGGTACTCGCTCAGCGATTTTTACGCCCCTTAAAAACCCCGGCATGATCATCGTTGATGAAGAGCATGATGAGTCATTTAAACAACAAGACGGGCTTAGGTATCACGCCCGTGATTTAGCGGCTATGCGTGCCAAAGAGCACAGTATTCCTTTGTTGCTCGGCAGCGCTACCCCAGCGCTTGAAACGCTTAATAACGCGTTAAACGGCCGCTTTGCGCATTTGCAACTAACACGGCGCGCCGCAGGGGCGCAAAGTACCAAGCAGTATTTACTAGATGCCCGAGACCAACCTATTCATTACGGCATTTCAGAAGGCTTGCTGACAATTATGCGCCAGCATGTAAATGCAGGGAACCAGATTCTGGTTTTTGTGAATAGACGAGGTTATGCCCCTGCGCTTTTATGTCATCACTGTGGCACCACGGCAATGTGTAAGCGTTGTGATAGGCCTTATACCGTGCATAAAGGGCAAAACAGGCTGCAATGCCACCACTGTGGTGCTACCCGTTCAATGCCCAAAGAGTGTGAAGCTTGCCACAGCCATGAAATGGTAACGGCGGGGACGGGCACCGAGCAGGTAGAAGAAGGTTTAATGAAGCTCTTCCCCGATGCCAAACACGTGCGCATAGACAGTGATACGGTAAGAGGAAAAGACAAGCTACATCAAACCCTCGACGCTATTAACCGCCAAGAACACCAAATACTGGTAGGTACCCAAATTCTATCGAAAGGGCATCATTTTCCTCACGTTACATTGGTGGTGGTGTTAGATTGCGATGGGGCGCTATTTAGTGCTGACTTTCGAGCTCCTGAAAAGCTAGCGCAGCTCGTTACGCAGCTTGCAGGGCGAGCAGGGCGAGCCAGTAAACCCGGAGAAATGTGGCTGCAAACCCACAATCCTCACCACCCTTTATTACAAGATTTAGTGAACAACGGCTATGCCCACTTTGCTCGCCATGCGTTAATGGAGCGAAAAGCGTCTGCATTGCCACCCTATATTAGTCAATTTGTGATTCGGGCAGAGGCAACCGAGAGCTCATCGGCCTATGCATTCCTGCAGCAGGCTAGGGGCGTGCTTTCAAACTCAAATACTGCAAACGCAAATTCTAAGGGCTTAGTACCGCAAATGAGTGGACCATTTCCCTGTTTAATTGAAAAACGACAAGGGCGTTTTCGCTTTATGCTGGTGTGCAGTCATGAAAAACGTGCGCCGTTACATAACGCATTGCGGCTAGCTCTGCCGTATTTACAAGGGTTACCGCAGGCGGCAAAAGTACGTTGGTCGGTAGATATCGACCCCACCGATTTCAGTTAGCACACAGGTTCCTATTACGGTAAAATCTTAACACTGATGTATACAAGTGTTTCAGGGTTGTGCACTATGTCTTCGTCTCATGGCATCACCCATCTAAAATAACGATAAGTAGTAGGAAAACTGCCGAATATGGCTCAACGCGATTATGTATCTCGTGGTAAAGCACCACAAAAAAAGAAGCCCGAAAATAAAAAGCGCGGTAAATCACAGGTGAAGAGTGGCCCCACTGCCTCATTCCCTATTGTTCGCCTTGTTATTGTGGTGATATTGCTTATCGGCTTTGCGGTTTTCTTATGGTCTATTAAAGATAACGCCAGCTCTGAGGTAGATACCGAAGTTGTACGCCCTGTAGCGCCTACCCAAGAAGCTTTGCCCGAATTGCCTAAAGAAGAGTGGGAGTATATTCGTACTCTGCCAGGGTATGAAGTGGAAGTAGACGTTGCCGAACAGGAAAAATCAGACAAACGTTACCTTATGCAGTGCGCGTCGTTCAGAACCCGCGCTCAAGCTGAAGAAATGAAAGCGAAAATTGCCTTTCAAGGTTTAGAAGCACTTATTCGTCAGAGTTCTGGCAGCAACGGCGAATGGTTCAGGGTTATTTTAGGGCCATTTGAATCGAAACGAGATGCAGAAAAAGCCAAGCACAGCCTTCGTAAAGTGAATATTGCGACCTGCCAAATTTGGTACTGGAATTTATAAGCGTAAACGCTTTTTGTTCACTATCTATTACTCATTATTCATTAATAAGGGCATTCACCGCATGATGTGGTGGATGCCTTATATTCACCTCATAATAACCATCTCATAATAGCCACCTCATACTCCTTTGTAGCGCTTAACGCTTTAATACGTACCCGTTGACTAAATACGTCTTCACTGCTTTTTCTTTTAACAGCCCCTTTTAGCTGCCCGTTTTAACTGCTCCCCTTGAAAACGAAAACCCTTCCCCCATTTCATAACAAAGTCTTTTTTCAGTTATCGCCCGAGTCTGCGATAGCGCCCACCTTAAACGGGGATTAAACGTGACAACGATTGTATCTGTAAGACGTGGAAATCAAGTTGTGATGGCTGGCGATGGTCAGGTGTCACTCGGCAATACCGTAATGAAAGGTAATGCACGTAAAGTGCGCCGCTTGTACCACGATAAAGTATTAGCTGGCTTTGCAGGCGGCACCGCCGATGCCTTCACCCTTTTTGAACGCTTTGAAGCAAAACTTGAAGCCCACCAAGGTCATTTGACCAAGGCGGCGGTCGAACTTGCCAAAGATTGGCGAACCGATCGCATGCTGCGCAAGCTAGAAGCCTTATTAGCCGTAGCCGATGAAACCGCGTCTTTCATCATTACCGGTAACGGCGACGTAGTTCAGCCAGAAAATGACCTGATTGCTATTGGTTCAGGCGGCAACTATGCCCAAGCTTCTGCTATTGCTTTGCTGGAAAACACCGAACTGACTGCAAAAGAAATTGCGGAGAAAAGTTTGACCATAGCCGGTGATATCTGCGTATTCACTAACCATAGTCAAACGGTAGACGTACTCGATTACTAAGTGGCTGTTTAACTAAAAATAAACAGCGACTTGTGCCTGCTATCGATGCAGTAGCACCAAAACAGAAAAGGGTTTATGCATGTCTGAAATGACACCTAGAGAAATTGTTCATGAGCTAGACCGACACATTATTGGTCAGCAAGATGCTAAACGTGCGGTATCGATTGCACTTCGAAACCGCTGGCGCCGTATGCAACTTGAACCAGAGTTGCGTCAAGAAGTAACGCCTAAAAATATTCTTATGATTGGCCCAACAGGTGTGGGTAAAACTGAAATTGCGCGCCGCTTGGCAAAATTAGCGCATGCGCCGTTCATTAAAGTTGAAGCCACTAAGTTCACCGAAGTGGGCTATGTGGGTAAAGAAGTAGAAACCATCATTCGCGACCTTGCTGACATTGCCGTGAAGATGACCAAAGAAACTGAAATGAAAAAGGTGAAATTCCGCGCTGAAGAAGCAGCGGAAGAGCGCATTCTTGACGTACTTATTCCTCCTCCTGAAGATGCATGGGGTAAGAAAGAAGACGTTGAAGATAGAGGCACACGCCAAGCGTTCCGTAAAAAGCTTCGCCAAGGCGATTTAGACGACAAAGAAATTGAAATTGATGTGGCACTTCCACAAGTAGGCGTAGAAATTATGGCGCCTCCTGGAATGGAAGAAATGACCAATCAGCTTCAAGGTATGTTCCAAAACTTGTCGGGTTCACAAAAGAAAAAGAAGAAGTTAAAAATTAAAGATGCACTGAAAATGCTGGTGGAAGAAGAAGCCGCACGTTTGGTGAATCAAGAAGACTTAAAAGAAAAAGCGATTGAGTCGGTTGAGCAACACGGCATTGTGTTCGTGGATGAGATTGACAAAATTTGTAAGCGTGAAGGCAATACGTCAGGCGATGTATCGCGTGAAGGTGTTCAGCGTGACTTACTACCCTTGGTAGAAGGGTCAACGGTATCGACCAAGCACGGCATGGTGAAAACAGACCATATTTTGTTTATCGCTTCTGGGGCGTTCCAAATGAGCAAGCCGTCAGATCTTATTCCTGAGCTTCAAGGTCGTTTGCCCATTCGCGTTGAGTTATCAGCCTTAGAAGTAGGTGACTTCAAACGTATTCTTACCGAGCCAAATGCGTCGCTTACCGAGCAATACAAAGCGCTTATGCTGACCGAAGGCGTGAATATCGATTTCGTGGAATCAGGCATTCAGCGTATTGCTGAAGCTGCATGGCGAGTGAACGAACGCACTGAGAACATTGGTGCGCGCCGTTTGCACACGGTACTTGAACGTCTAATGGAAGATATCTCGTTTGATGCGTCTGAAAAAAGCGGTGAGTCTTTCGTGATTGACGAAGATTACGTAAACAGCCACTTAGAGTCGCTTGTAGAAAACGAAGATCTATCGCGCTTCATTCTATAAAGCCCTAGGGCTAGTAACACAAAAGAGCCCATTTATTTAAATGCGCTCTTTTTTTATGTGGTTAATAATTTCACTAAACGGCCGGTAATATCAACACCAGTCTCGTTTTCAACAAACAAGAAGAAAGGGCAAGGGTTGGCTTCTAAGAAATAGTATTCACCCTTGGTATTTTTACGCCAATCGATAGCGCACCAATGCATGCCTAAGCCAGTACATATCTTTCGTGATAAATCCTGCATTGGTTTAGGAAGGGGCGTCAGTAAAGGCCGTGCGTTTATATCTTCTCTGAAATCGAGGTTGTGAGAGTCTATTTGTACACTGACCACTTCATCGCCAAGTACGTAACTTCGAATATTTGTCCCTTCAATAAATGCCTGAAAAGTGACAGGGCGCTCTTTTAACAAAGCCTGTACTAAGCCGCGAGTATCATAGCCCTGTTGCACGAACTTCGCTGTTTCGCCGCCTTTAACGGGCTTATAGACCACCTCGCCTATGTTCGCACAAAACTGTAAAGCTACATCACTAGCGTTACCTATGTAGGTATATGGCACCTTAGCGCCTAGCTTTTTTGCCATTCGCAATTGAATCGGTTTGCAGTGATGGGCGCGAATGGCGTCAATACCATTAACCCACTTAGTTTCACTGAATAAAAACCAACATAACAAGGTGCTGGCATATTCCTGATCTAACCATTGTGAAGACACACTATCAGAGGGTTTCACCGAAGGGGGAATATATTGATGCCAATAGGCAGATGTGATGTCCGATAGAGGAATTCGAAACAGACCGTTGCGGGTAGGCTGGTTAAAATGTAACAGGCCATCATTAAAATCTGGGTCGTAGCTGAGCTGCCAGTGCTCACCAAAGTAGTTGGTATTGATAATACAGGGGTCGTTTTTATCGGCAATTAAGGTTTCAGCCACATGTAGAATTTGTGGGTCACTCTCGCTCCCTATTAATGCAATCTGCATTGAAATATCCTTTTTAAGTGGTAAAAGGAGGACTGCTTAACCTCCTTAATCTGCTATGACAATAAATCGGGTAACTGTCCGCCGTCCTCACCAATCGCTAGGGTGATGTAGACAGGTTGTTTAACAAAGCGAATGGGGTCTTTGTCTGCGTCTGCAGATACCCCAGACTTCCCGCCAGTGACTTGCAGTAGTTCTTGGGCTTTAAGGTGAAGGTCAGAGCCGTTCAATGTGTTTTTTTGCGTATTTTCTTGTGTATAGCTATGAATGTTATGTTGCATTTTTCGCTCCTTATATAAGCGTTTTAGTGTAGTTAAAAAGGGTAGCGGTTAGGCCAACCTTAGGGGGTGGTAAATCGATCGAAAGCAACTTGCGATGAGCGCGGTGCGGCTGCTTATTTTCAGTTTTTTGTAGATGTTGGCGCAGTGGAACTTAACGGTGCGTTCGCTAATAAATAGCTCTGCTGCTATCGCTTTATTCGACAAGCCCTCCATGATCTTTCGCGCAACCTGAAGCTCGCGTTTAGACAGGGTGTCGATAGGAAGGGCATTACTGTTTAAGTTATCTACATGCTTAACGATTTGTTGACGCTCAATATCGGTGAGCAAGGGTGTAGATTCTCTAACTTCGGGCGTTATCATTATGAATCTCCTAGTGGGGTATTATTATTTTCTTCTACTACTTCAGAAGCTGGGCTGTGCTGCAGAGTGCCGTCTACCAACTGATAGACAGTATCTGCAAGGGCAATCGTTTGAGGGCGATGGGCAACCATTATTCGGGTAATATTGAGCGCCTTTAAATGGGTATTGATAATGTGCTCGTTGTGAATATCTAAATGGCTACTCGCCTCATCAAGAAACAAGATGTCGGGCTCTCTGTATAGCGCTCGCGCAAGCAGTAGCCGTTGTTTCTGACCACCACTTAAGCTACTTCCCATATCGCCGACCAACGAGTGATATTGCATAGGCATGGCACAAATTTCGTCATGGATACAGGCTAATTGGGCGGCACGTATAACCTTTTCTTGATTCGGTATCTCATCGAAACAACTAATGTTTTCAGCCATAGAGCCAGAAAGGCACATGTCTTCTTGCAATACAGACGCAATGACTGGGGAATGATTTGATGAAATTGTATTGTGACTAACCGTTCCATCAAACGGTGCATACAGGCCCATCAGGCATTTAAGTAAGGTGCTTTTTCCACTGCCGCTTGCACCAACGATGGCAATTATTTCCCCTGCGCTAACCGATAAGTTGAGGTTTTCAAAAATACATTTACACCCCTCACCATAGCGATAACTAAGGTTGTGGGCTTTTAAGTGAATAACTGGTGTATTTGAAGCGATTTCATGGGAAGAGGTCGCACCTGAGACTGAAGGTACGTTTGTATAGGGGCTAGATTGTTGTGACAGTACTGTGGTTTCAGCAGGCTCTGTTAGTACAATATCGCTCAAACGAGAAAAGTGTACGGCCAGCATTCGCAATTCGATAAATTTCGACACTAGGCCGTCTACTGCGGCAGTGAATTTGGTTTTGTAAGCGATGAAGGCAAGCATCATTCCTACCGTCAGCATATTATCCATTACCAAAGATGCCGCAATAAAGATTACAACGATGTTTTCAATACCAAATAAAATCTGGTTTACCGCATCGCTTCCAATATTGAGTTTTCCCAGACTAATGTCTTTATTCAAAGTGGCGACTAACTTGTTTTGCCACTGACTATGGCGCTGGGATTCTTGATGGTAGACACGAATAGGCAGCATACCCCGAACACTTTCCATAAAGTGGCTTTGCTCGGTGGCGCCTAACGCAATTTTCTCTGTTGTGAGTCGCTTAGTGACAGGTATTAACGCGATGCGAAAAAGTAGATATATTGCCACTACTAGCACCACACACAATGTAAGCTTAACGGAATAAAGGGCCATCACGACGAGCGTGATAATGGCCAATACGCCATCGAGAAATGCAGTCACAAGCCCCGTAGTGAGGAACTCACGAATATGTGCGAGGGAACCAAATCGAGACACCACATCGCCCACGTGCCTTTTGGCGAAAAAATCCAGCGGTAGAGAGAGTAAATGTTGAAAGACGGAAGCCGACATTTGAAGTTGAAGCCTGCTTGATACAGCAAGGATCAGAAAGCGCCGCAACACTCTGGTGAAGATGCTTATCAGTAGCAAAAAAGTAAACCCAATAGCAAGCGCGGTTAATAATGCTTGGTTCCCTTGCAATAACACATCATCGACCACGGTTTGCACGTAATAAGGAGAGGCTAAAGCGAACAGTTGAAGTAATGCAGACAGCGCCAGCAAGGTCGCTAAATTACGTTTAAACCCTACCGTGCGAGTAAAGAAGTTTCTTAGCTTTAGTAAAGGCCTTGCGGGTGGTGGCGAAAAATTGTCTTTAGGCGTAATTTCTAACGCTATTCCCGTTAGGTGTTTACTCGCCTCATCAAAGGTGAAAGTGCGTTTGCCAATACTCGGGTCGTGTATGGTTAATCGCTCTTGCTTTACCTTAGTCAGCACAACAAAATGACGCATATCCCAGTGCAGAATTGCTGGCAGGGTTAGTTGAGATAAATCTTGTGGCTCAACTTTTAGTGCGCGACATTGAAATGCCATTTGCTGCGCAATATCCATAATATCTTTAAGCGTGATGCCGCGAAGTGAAACGCTAATGTGCTGGCGAAGGTGGGTCATATCCCGTTTGTCGCCATAATACTGCGCCACCATACTCACACAGGCCAAGCCACATTCAGCAGCTTCAGTTTGAAGCACTACCGGCACTTTGTTTTTAGGTGACAAAGCGCTGAGTACAGGTGAGGTAAATCCGTGAGCAATAGTCATAATTACAACCTTTTCGTGACGCTTAGCAGCGGCTCTAAAATCCATTCCAGTAAGCTACGCTGGCTAAGCGCTACGTCTGCTGAAAACGTCATTCCAACCTTAAGCATGACCGGGTTTCCATAGGCAATAATGGCGTCGCTATTTACTCGAGCGGTAACCAAATAAGCCGGTTCGCTCACGGTTAAAGGCGCGTTCGCCCACTCACCTGGCAGTAAAATAGTTTCGGAGATGCTAATTATCTGTCCTTCTTGCAAACCAAATTTCTGATAAGGAAAAGCATCGTATCGAATAGCGAGCTGTTGCCCATTAGCGATAAAGCCGGCGGCGCGCACGGGTACTAACAATCGTGCTTCAATCGGGGAATTTTCTGGAAGTAAGCTGAGTAGTGGTCTGTTTTGATCGACCATTAACCCAGCACTAGCTTGCAAGCTTGAAACCACACCATTTTGCGTTGCATAAAGAATTCGCTGGCGATCACGATTTAACGTCAGTAACTGTTGGTTGATATCACTGAGTTGGTTTTCATGTACGGTGCGCTCATTGGCTTGAATCTGGGGTAAACCGGCAATTTCATGTGTCAGTCGGCTTACTTCAGCTTCGCTTTTCAGGTTATTTCGCTCAGCTTGTTTCCATTGTTGCTGGCTACTTAAAAGCTCAAGCTTATAGCTATCGAAATCTGCGTTACTCACATGGCCAGCATTGCGTAACACTTCAAGTGACGTAAATTGATTGTGTGCTAACTGCCACTGTTGATAAGAAATCGCTAAAATATGGCGTATTGTTTCAGCATCTTTTTGCGCGTGTTGAAGTTGCTTTAATAACTGTGCATTGTTGCTTTTATGAATACTAATGGTGCGCGCCAACGAGTCGCTTATCCGCTTTCTCTTAGCGAGAAGCTCTTGTTGCAGTTTTAGCTCTACGGTTTCGCCTTGTGGCTGCTGAACCCCGTATTCAATCGACAATAATGGCTCGCCTTTTTTAACTTTTTGGCCCTCGCTGACATACACTTGTGATATGCGGCCTTTTCGGGCGTCGGCGTACAGCCTTAGTACGCCATGGGAGGGCTCTAACCATCCTTCTACAGTGGCTTTTCGGGCATAGCTACCCGTTGTGAGATATATCCCCACACCCACTATCCATAAAAGTAGTATTGCCGTTATCCCCATATGGGATGCTCGAGGCGTCATCAATAGATCGCCTTGAAATGGCGAGGTAGGCTGCATTGCCTGATGACGGAATAGTCCTTTTCTCATAACAGTTCATCCCATGAAATTAAAAAAAATGGTATTCAGTTGCCATTTCCCTATGGACATAGCGCTTAATCAGCAATCGATGCGTTTTAAACAGCGAAAACCTGAATACCGACAAGAGGTCTTGGGTAAAGCCTTGACGATGTAAACGTTAGATGAAGGCGCTTCGGTATACCGAATAAAGCGAAGTCAGGGCGTTTGCTGCCCTTTATTCATAGGGTGTTGGCGCAAAATTTAATGAAGTTTTGATGAAATGGCTCAAATTTAAATGTGGTTAAAAATTGATGGAAATGCAAAAGGTTAGTGATACTGTACAAAGGTTGTACTATAAAAAAGTAGTGTACTTAATTCACGCAGTGGCTTAACCAAAACGGAATAGGAACTCACATGTTTGTACCAAGTATTTTACTCAAGCAGCTATATACTCATGGAAGCCTAACCAAAACTGACAACGGCGTTTCCTTTGCACTTAAAAACCGTTTAAAAGATGCCACACTAAAAGAGCTGAAATGGATTTCATTTGATGGCGAGAAAGTCCCTAGTCACAAAATTTCTATTCAAAGTAGCAACGATAGCGATATCAGCTTCAAAGCACTTAACGATGCGGGGGGCATGCCATTTTCATTACGACAAGTCATTACCGTACACCTAGAACTGAATGAAGAAGTCAGCCCTGAAAAACGTAAAATTGGTATTTGTTTTTCAGCGTCACCTTTTGGAAAGCTTAAATTTGAAGTAGAAGATAATGTGACTTCTCCTACCAATCGCAAGTTGCATATTCCCCGTGACGATCACGACGATTATGGCGATAAAATCATTAAGCAGCGTCAGTCATACTTTGAAAGTTTTACTGGCGCCAAAATCGATCATGTTGGCAAGTACTCGGTCGATCCAGACAAATTGAAAGGTAATATTGAGCATTTTATTGGTGTAGCTCAGGTGCCCATTGGCATTGCAGGGCCACTAACTATTGATGGCGAACACGCGAAGGGCGATTTTGTTGTGCCAATGGCCACCACAGAAGGCACCTTGGTTGCCTCGTATAATCGGGGCATGAAGCTGCTTAATATGAGTGGTGGGGTAAAGGCTACGGTGGTAGATGATGCCATGCAGCGAGCTCCGGTTTTCATTTTTAGCGATGCCCGCGGGGCAAGAGATTTTGTTACTTGGGTAAACCAAAACATCAGCAAAATTCGCGAAGAGGCTGAAGCAACCTCGAGCATTGCCAAGCTCACTTATATTGACCACTTCTTATCAAACAAATTTGCGTTTTTGCGTTTCAACTATTTAACCGGTGATGCGGCAGGGCAAAACATGGTGGGGCGGGCTACTTTTGCGGCGTGCGGGTGGATTTTAGATAATTATGAAGGTGTTGAAAACTTCTACTTAGAGTCTAACTTTGCTACCGATAAAAAAGCCTCGCAAATAAATATTATGCGTACTCGTGGTAAACGGGTAACCGCAGAGGCCACGATAAAGCGTGAGCATTTACTGCAAATTATGCGAGTAGAGCCTAAAAGCAAATTGATTATCACGGCAGGGTGGCTGGGGTAGGCTCGTTTCTGTCTGGGGTGAATAATACAGGCTTGCATTCACCTAATGGTATCACCGCCATGTTTATTGCTACGGGGCAAGATGTTGCGAACGTAGCGGAATCATCGGCTGCTATTATGTATTCAGAGCTTACTGATGAAGGCGATTTGTATGTGTCTATTACTATTCCTTCGTTAATAGTGGCCACCTATGGTAGTGGCACTGGAATGGGCACTCAGCGTGAGTGCTTAGAACTTATCGATTGCTATGGCAAAAACAAGGTGTATAAATTCGCCGAAATCGTTGCCTCGGTAGCCTTAGCGGGAGAAATCTCTTTAGCCTCAGCCATTAGCTCATCAGATTGGGTGTCGTCTCACGAACAATACGGACGCAACCGCTGACGGGGACAATACGAAGTGTGGGGCACACAAACACAGGCACGCCGTAAATCCATCCCTGGAGGCTCCTCCCCGGCATCCCTGCCGGGGAGGGCCTGCTTATTGTGTGCCCCACACTTCTAATACAGACCTAGCTCCCAATAAACCCATCAATGGGGATCTGTAAGCATAAAAAAGCCGGCGATTTACGCCGGCTTGATAAGTGCTAATAACTCATTAGATTATTAGTGTTTCCAATGGAAGTGATGTACTTTCGCGTCAATGGCTTCCGCGGTGGTTCTTGGCATAAAGGTGGCGTTGTTTTCTTCGAAGAAGAAAGGGGAACGCTTGGTTTTACTGCCCACTTCGTTCATGGTGGCAGCTTCGTATACACGGCCGTTAAGTACGGTGAATTCCACATATTCACTGCGGCGTAAGTCTGCTAATACATCGCCGTCAATTACGACTAAATCAGCCAATTTACCTTTTTCAATACTGCCGATGTCGTTACCCATACCTAGGTGTTTTGCGCCATCGATAGTACCGCCGCGTAATGCTTCCCATGCGGTGAAACCGCCTTGTTGCATTATCCACAGTTCCCAGTGGGCGGCTAAGCCTTCACGTTGGCCATGAGCGCCAATATGTACACTAACCCCATTATCTCGAAGCTCTTTGGCGTAGCTAGCTACGTTTTGGTGGTTGTACTGGTTATCAGGCGCGGTAGGGCGTCTTATAGAGCGGCTATGCAACATGGTGGCTGGTGTATAGCGAAGTAAGCGTGGGTTCTTCCAAACTTCGGTACGGTCGTACCAATACTCTTCACCCATCATGCCGCCGTAAGAAACCACAAATGTAGGTGTGTAACCAAACTCGGTGGCTTTCCATAACTGGGTTACATCACTATAACCGCGCTCTATAGGCAAGCTGTGTTCTAATCCTGTATGGCCATCGACCAACATGGTTAGGTTTTGCTGAAACTTACCACCACCCTCAGGCACTACCATCATGTCTTGATTTTTCGACGCCCATAACACTTGTTGGCGTTGATCGCGACGTGGTTGGTTGTAGCTTTTCACCGAAATTGCGCCGCTTTCTTTTAAGCGTTCTACGTGAAAGTACGCATCTTCGTAGTTATTGATGATAGCTTTGTAGCCTAGGCCTTCTGCGCCGTACAAAATAGTACCGGTAGAGTAAATACGCGGTGCCACTATATCGCCTTTACGCTGAAGTTCAGAGGCGGCAAAAATCTCTGTGGTATCGTTTGATGGGTCATGAATGGTGGTAACACCAAAGGCCACATTCGAGTATTGGCTCCAGTTTTTATCTGGAATAATCTCATTCCTGCCTTGTGCGCCATGAGCATGAGTATCAACTAACCCGGGAATAATGGTTTTGCCACTGGCATCTATTTGCATAGCGCCTTCAGGAATAGCAATATCTCCGCGTTTGCCCACAGCTTCAATACGATTATCTTTAATGATAATAACGCCGTCTTCAATCACTTCTTGGGTGTTGTCGGCATCACGCATGGTCACGACTTTTCCACCAATTAAGGCTTTGTAACCGCTTGGTTTATCGGCATCGGTAGTGAACGATAAATTAATACCATCGGCCACAGGGTCGGGCAGGGTTTCTGGCGCGCCATCTACAAACGCAAAAGCTTCTTTAAGCGAGCGACTGTAGAACGTGGGGCCATTAAACCAGCTCACCGTTTCATTATCCGGCGACCATGTTAAGTACTCACCGGCTTTAGATGAAAGCTGAGTAACCGGCAGTGAAGTCATGTTAGGGCCAATAGTTACTTTCTTACCATTTTCCACAAACGGGGTGACGAAGGTTTTAAATTGGTAAACGAAAGCTACCCATTTTTTATCATGTGAAAGTTTGTACTCACTTACATCATCAGCGCCGTATAAATGCGTTCGCTTATCGTTTCCTTGCAAGTTAACACTTGAAAGTTGTGTTTCTCGATACGGCGTGCCGCCTACCGATTCGGTGAAATACACCCGTGAATTGTCGTCTGCAAAGTGTGGGTTAATACCCCCATCAGACACTTTCTTTTCGGTTTTTCTATCAAGGTCTGCTACATAAATACCAGGGTCCACCGAGTATTTAGGGTCAAGTAAATAGCCGCCAGTAAACTTGCGGTACACCACCTTTTCACGATCACTTGAGAATGATGGTTCTATATAATGGCCAGGTTGCTTGGTAATCACTTTACCTTTACCGCCACGGGCAGAAACAATGCGTACTGACCCTAATTCATCATCATTCCACGTGGTGTAAACAATGGCTTTACCGTCGTTAGAAAAACGCGGGTAATATTCGCCATGGTCATTTTGCTTAGTCAGGCGTTTCATCTTGCCCGACTTTACGTCTTTAACGTAAAGCTTTCCTAATGCTTGAAACAAGAGTGTTTTACCGTCAGGCGACATTTGCGACCAGCGAATCATGTTTACATCAAATTCATCCGGTGCCACATCTACATCAAAGCGAAGTGCATCCGCATATTGAAGGGTAGCTTCTACGTTAATGTTAATATCTGAGATAGTCTTATCGTCGATATTGATGCTATGGAAAGTACCACCTGTCCAATACACAATGGCTGATGAATCTGGCATCCAGTCGAAGTAGGCGAAGTAACCTTCAGAGCCAAAACCTTCTTGCATGTCACGTTCAAGTTCTGTGGTAAGCGGTGTTTCTTCACCGGTTTTAATATCTTTTAAAAACAGAGCGGTTTTTTCTTTTACCCGGCGAACAAACGCAACGTATTTACCATCCGGTGATGGTGTAGGCACCACTGCACCGCCGGTGCCACTGATGTAACGGCTTTCATCACCATTTTCACGGTCGAATCGGGTAATAGCGAATATGCCACCTAAAGGATCACGGTTATAGTCGAAACGACTCCCAGGCACTGTGTTCTCTGTGAAGTAAATATGTTTACCGTCGTGAGAAAAAACGGGGTCAGCTATGTTTTGCTGGTCTTTTTTACCATGATTACGGGCTTTAATTTGCAAGCCGTCGCCACCGGTATTGTGATACATCCAAATTTCACCTGCAGGAATGCTGCGGCTAGACATAATGCCTTTGGATACCAGCAAGTATTCACCATCGGGGCTCCATTTAGGAGAGTGAATAAGGTTGTTCTTTTCTTTGGTCACTTGGCGTAGGTTTTCACCATTGCTGTCCATTATCCAAAGATTATTAATGCCATCGCGGTCAGAAATAAACGCAATCTTTGAACCATCCGGTGAAATACTTGGGTGTATATTCCATGCGAAATCTTGCGTGATCGGTGTGGCATCGCCGCCATCAATATTTACTTTGTAAATATCACCTAGCATATCGAACACCATGTACTTGCCATTCGGGGCTATATCCAAGCTAGACCAAGTGGTTTCGGTGGTGTTGATTGTAACTTCATTAAGTGCAAATGGCGGGTTACTTACATCCCATTTTTCTTCATTAATCGTTGCATCTTTTTTAATGTCGTCAGCTGCATGCGTAGAGTAGGTGGTGCTTAAGCCCAAGGCGCTCACAAGTGTGACGGCTAATAAGCTTTTTGTTGTTTTTATCATAATGAGTTTCCAATTGCTTGAAATGCGTTTTCTGTCTATTGATGAGTATGCCCGTGAGCGTCCCACCTAATTGTAAATTTGTCGTTAACTTTAACCTAAAATGGTGGGGTGCTACCTGACTTATGAGATTTTACGCATAAATCTAACGACCAAACTACAGTTTTACCACCCACCCGTCTATTTATCCATCACTCACGATGATGCTTGTCTATAAGATGGATAAACGCTAATTTTGCAACAAGCTGTTAACAAAATTTGTGTGGGTGCTGTACATGGTTAATTCAGAGCAAAACGTGGCCAATTCAAAGCAAAACGTGGCCAATTCAAAGCAAAGCGGGGTTAGCCCAAAACAAAAACTCCATTATTCAACCTGTACGCTTTGCGAAGCGATGTGCGGCATTGAAGTTGCCACGCAGGGCAAGCGCATACTATCCATCAAGGGAGATAAAGATAATCCTTTTAGTGCCGGCCACATATGCCCCAAAGCCAGTGCGCTGAAAGATTTATATGATGACCCGGATAGGTTAAAACGACCGGTCAAAAAGGTAGGCGACGAGTGGCAGGAAATACCGTGGAGTGAGGCCTTTGATTACGTTGCTGAAAAACTTCACCATACACAGTCTACGCATGGAAAAGATGCCGTTGGCGTCTATCTTGGTAATCCGAATGCCCACAACATGGGGGCTATTTTGTTCGGCCCTTATTTTTATCGCGCACTTGAGTCACACAATAGATACTCTGCCACCTCGGTGGATCAGCTCCCTCATCATATTGTTAGTCGTAGGCTGTTTGGGCATATGTCGCAAATTCCTATTCCAGATATCGATCACACCCAACACTTTGTGATTATCGGTGGCAACCCCCTTGCTTCCAATGGCAGCATCATGACAGTGCCCAACGTTAAAAAACGCTTAAAAGGCGTGCAAAAACGCGGCGGTAAAGTAGTGGTTATCGACCCTAAACGCACAGACACTGCTGATTTAAGCTGCGAGCATCATTTTATTCGCCCAGGCAGCGACGTATTGCTATTACTTGCTATGTTACATGTAGTATTTGAAAAGCAATTGCATAGTGCAGAAGCGCTTTTACCTTACGCCGAAGATTTACTTGATGTTGAAGGCTATGTAAAAGACTTTTCGCCCGAAACCGTTAGCAAACAAACCGGTATTGAAGCGTCACAGATAATCCAACTAGTAACCGATTTCTGTGCTGCTGAATCGGCTGTATGTTACGGACGCATGGGCGCGAGTGTGCAAGCATTTGGCACACTCACTCAATATCTCATTATGCTGTTTAACATGTTGACCGGAAACTTAGATAGACAAGGGGGGATGATGTTTACCCAGCCTGCTGCCGATATTTTACCGGTATCAAGCAGGGGCAGCATGTCAGGCTATAGTTCAAGGGTAAGAGGTTTACCAGCTTTTGCAGGTGAATACCCAGTAGCATGTTTAGCAGAAGAAATATTAACGCCTGGTGAAGGCCAAATTAAGGCCATGGTCATCGGTGCTGGTAATCCGGTGGTAACAACGCCGAATACCGAGCAGCTGGAACGTGCCTTTTCACAACTCGATTTTATTGTGTCTGTGGACTTCTACATTTCTGAAACCTCTCGGCATGCAGATATTATATTACCTCCCGTTACGCCATTAGAGCGGGATCACTATGATGTGGTTTTTCATAATTTTGCGGTAAGAAACTACGCTACCTATTCTGAGGCAGTGGTAGACAAAGACGATGATCAATTAACAGATTGGCAGATATATCTATCACTGGCAGAGCGCCTAGATAAATTAAATGGCAAAAGTACCGCGCACTATCAAACACTATGGCAAAAACAGCCAAAAGGTGTGATAGACGATTTATTAAAAAGCGGCCGATACGGGGCCCATGCTAGTGCAAATATCAGTGCCAAGGAAAACGCTAACGGCATTGGTAATGAAGGCTACAACTTGTCGCTAGATAAGCTGAAAGCGCATCCACATGGCATCGACCTTGGGCCGTTGCAACCTGCACTGCCTGACGCTATTTTTCATGAGAATAAAAAAATAGACTTAAATTTTAATTACTTTATGTCAGATATTGCCCGCGTGAAGACGCATTTTTTCGACCAGAAGCGCAACGAAAATCAAATAGTATTGATTGGCAGGCGCCATATTAAGACGAACAATTCTTGGTTACATAATAGCCCTAGAATGGTGAAGGGAAACAATCGCTGTACGCTACAGTTACACCCCATAGATGCCGCTGAATATGATGTAAACGAAAGCGATAGGGTTAAAGTCACGTCAAGAGTGGGAGAGCTATTGGTAGAGGCAGAAATTGCCGATTCTATTATGCCAGGCGTGGTCTCTATTCCCCATGGTTGGGGGCACAATAAGAAGGGAATAAAACTGGGTGTCGCTAGCCAATACCCTGGTGTTAATACCAATATACTGACAGACGAAATGCAGGTAGATACTCTGTCGGGTAATGGTGTATTAAACGGTGTGCCTGTTACGTTAGAAAGAATGTAAAAGTAAGGCGATAATCAACATATTGATTATCGCCTTTCATTTTCCAAGTACGTTAAAAGTACGCTAGCGTTTTACTAAGCTTGGCTAACCTGAGCTTAGTTGGACGACCTAGGTCATAGTAACGTATTCTTCAGCACTAGTAGGGTGAATGGCCACACATGCATCAAAATCGGCTTTGGTGGCGCCCATTTTTATGGCTACTGCAAAGCCTTGTAGAATTTCATCCATACCATGGCCAATACCGTGAAGGCCAACCACTTTTTCATCTTCGCCTGCACACACCAATTTCATTTTGGTCATTTGACGATGACGAGTTACTGCAGTGTACATAGAGGCGAAACTTGATGAGTACACTTTAACCTTATCCTCACCATATTCTGCAATGGCTTCTGGTTCAGTTAAACCCATGGTGCCAATAGGCGGGTGGCTAAATACTACGGTGGGGATCATGGAGTAATCCATGTGCGCGTCTTCTTGGCCATTGAATAAACGTTCGCTTAGTAAGCGGCCTGCTTTTACTGCCACTGGCGTCAATTCGGCTTCACCAGTAATATCACCCACAGCATAGATGTTCTTGGCTGTCGTGTTTTGGTACTTATCTACTTTCACGGTGCCATTTTCAGAAAGCTCAACATCAGTATTTTCAATCGCTATCACATCGGTGGATGGTTCGCGGCCAATGGCCCAAATTAGGCAGTCTGCTTCAAGGACTTCACCATTTGTAAGATGAATTGAAAGGTGCTTACCTTCACCGCGTTCTACTTTTTCAACGCTGGCGTGGTTGTGTAATGTGCAGCCTTCAGCATGAATCATATCAACCAAGGTTTCGTGAATAATAGGGTCGAAGTTACGTAACGGAGCATGTTTACGCACTACTAAGTGGGTTTCTGTACCCAAGCTATGCAATACGCCAGCAAGCTCAACGCCAATGTAACCTGCACCTACTACAACCGCTTTTTTAGGTTGTTCTTTTAGTGCAAAGAAGCCATCTGAGTTAATACCGTGCTGAGCGCCAGGAATATCAGGAATGACAGGGCGGCCACCAGTGGCAATGGTAATATGGTCTGCGGTATAGGTTTCACCATCCACTTCAATAGTGTTGTTATCTACAAACTTAGCAAAACCACGAATAAGGGTTACGTCGTTAGCCGTAAGTGCGCGATCATAGGATGCATGAATGCGTTCGATATAAGCTTGGCGGCTGGCAATTAGGCTATCCCAACTGAAGTGGTTTACAGTGATATCAAAACCATATTCTGGTGCGTAGCGGTGAATAGCTTCGGCAACTTGTGCGCCGTACCACATGGCTTTTTTAGGCACACAGCCTACGTTAACGCAGGTGCCGCCAATATCTTTAGCTTCAATAATGGCTGCTTTTTTACCATGCTTGGCGGCACGGTTTGCAGACGCAATGCCGCCACTCCCGCCGCCTATGCAGATATAATCAAAATGTTTCATGTTAACCGCCTTATTATCCGTTAGGCCTAAAATTGTCATTTATTGTGACACGAAATTGAAGGAATACACACTGTATACGCGTTTAAGAGACCGAGGTGCAAGGTAGAAGATTTCATTATCGTGGGTATCTGTTACAAAAAACAAAGAAGCGCTAATTGCCTTAGTGCCTCTTTATACCGGCTTTATGGGTACCTCCACAGCTACACTTAAGATCAGGTGTCTTGAGGCGCAGCCCCTTCTTCGGTTTCATCTAACGGCGTATCTGGCTCAATCAAAATACTGAATGCACGACGTCGCTCTTCTTCAAATTGAGTTAGCTTTTGAATAGTGGCGTCGGTGAAAGTATGCCCTTCAGGCAGTATAAGGATATGGCTATCATTATATAAATTTTTAGCTAATACCATGCCCGCTTTTAGCTGCGAAGCTTTCATCGTGTTGTAAATGTATTTTGATGTGCTCACATCGTCATCTGCAAGTAAGAAGGATAAAATCTCACCGTCATACCGCGTGTTGGTATGTTTTTTCATTTCGGCTTTGGCATCCCGCGGTGTCATTTCTTCACCGCTCATTCGGCCAGTGACTAAGCGCCAGTAATCTCTAGCTATTGAGACTATACGGGCACCTATGGGAATTTCTTTCGCCACCACATTACGGGGGCCAGCACCGTTATAATGCTCGAATTGAAATTCAATCATGTCTGACACTGGCTGTAATTCAGTGGCTGGCGCGAGCATGAGCGCAGCTTGTTTAGTTTGGTCTAAGTAGTTCTGTTGTTGTTGATACTTAAGCTTCGAGAACGGGGCTAGAAAATCGTCGGTATTTAGCCCTAGCAAGCCAAGTTCACAAATGAGTCCTGCGTAGCGCACTCGCTTAACGTCCTCAGGGCTTAGTTGAAGGTATTTGGCTAGCTTAGTGGCAAGCTCACTTACTTCAATAGCAAATTTGCCGTCTATGTTGGGGTTAATGCTAATAACATTAAACAGTACCTGTTCCATTGCAAGATTATGTTTTTCAATCTTGTTCAACGCTGCTTTAATTTGGCGCGTACGCTTATGAACCATTTGCTCAAGCGATGTGTTCACTTCTTTTAATTTACGGTTTTGCAGACGTGTTAATTTTTGCAACCGAGTATTTTCATTTTTTAATTTTACCCGTTCTAACCCATCTTCAATGGCAGATATAAGCTCTTTATTGTCCCAGGGCTTTTGTAAATAACGATGAATTTTTCCCTCGTTAACCGCTTTAATAGTAGATTCTATATCGGCATAACCGGTTAGCACCAACCGATAACTTTCAGGGTACAACTCTGCGACTTGTTGCAGTAATTCAGCGCCAGACATTTGTGGCATTTTCATGTCGGAAATGATCACATGAACCTCATTTTCTTTCATGATCTCTAATGCTTTTGCGCCACTGTCAGCCAGCAATAAATTAACTTTCAAAGAAAAGAGCGCGCGCTTAATGGCGCGAAGAATATTAGGTTCATCGTCGACAAATAAAACAGTGTACACGTCGGCGTTTTGGTCAGTGGTATCATTCATAGTGAATCGTCCTGAAAAGAATCTTCGGCGTTGTCATCTAACGGGTTATGTATTGGTAGGCATAACGTGAAACAGCTTCCTTCCCCATCTTTACTTGATGCATGGAGAGTGCCGCCGTGCTCTTGAGCAATGCCGAAAGAAATAGAAAGTCCAAGTCCGGTGCCTTGCCCTTCTGGTTTAGTAGTGAAGAACGGATTAAATAATTTATCTAGATGACTCGGCTCAATACCACATCCAGTGTCTTGTACGCTAAGCTCGATGTAGCCATCTAGTTCCCGCGTCGTAATGGTAATGGTGCCCTGAGCGCCAGTGCTTTCAATTGCTTGGCCAGCATTAATAAGCAGGTTGGTCACCACTTGCGAAATTTTACCCATGTTCATCATGATATGGGGAATCGACCCTAAATGGGTTTCTACGCTACATATGTATTTTAGCTGGTTGTTTACCATCGCTAGGGTGGTGCGAACACAATCATTTAAGTTGTAAGATTGCATTTCATCACTGTCTACGCGCGAGAACAGTTTTAGCCCTTTAACTATTTCGGCAACCCGAATTAGGCCGTCCTTCGAATCGGTGATGAGTTCAGAGATGTCGCTGTTGATAAATTCCATATCTTGCTGCTGTATAATATTGCGCAGCTGTTTTATCGCTTCATCCTGATGAGTATCGGTATCTTTTAAAAGCACATCATTAAGCTGTTGGAAAATCATTTGGTAGGTTGCTACATACTCACTGAGGGTATGCATATTACTATTCACAAACCCTATCGGGTTATTGATTTCGTGCGCTACACCCGCGGCCAATTGGCCAACTGATGCCATTTTTTCTGCTTGTAACAATTGAACCTGTGCTTCTTTTAGGTCTTTATTTGCTTCTTCAAGCTGGAAGTTTTTTTGATTTAACAACGAGGTACGCTGTTTTACTTTCACCTCCAACAAGCTATTTAGTTCTTTAAGTTCACCTTCAACGCGCTCGCGATGAATATTTTCGTCTTTTAAAAGCTCAACCAATTGATTAAACGCTTCAGCCAGCTCGCTGAGTTCATCTTTGCCGCGCACTTTTACAGAGATATCTTGGTAATTTTTATCTTTGACCGCTGCTCCTAAATGCCTAGCACCTGCGCGTAGTTGTTTTAACTGCGACATTAAGTACGACCCAAGCAAGAATGAGCACAATGCAATAAGGGCAAGTTCTATGGCGGCGAGTGTTAATGTCCAAGTACGTACCCGATTTACCGACTGGTTAATAGAGTCAACATCAAGGCCTATTTCCACTCTGCCATATAAGGTCTCGCCAACTTTAATATCAGCAGCGGTATCGTATATACCATCTGTCGCACTCATTACATCACTGTCTAGCTGGAAGGGGTGGTTGAGCGCCTCTGGTTCACCTTTTTCCACATATACATTGTTGTTGTTATCGAGAACTCGAACATAACTGATATTAGGGTTTGAAAGGATTTCAGTAGCATCTGCCTCTAGCGAAGCGAGGTCGTAGCTTAAAAAAGCATTTTTTGCGGTGGACACAAACAGGTTGGTAGCAGTTTGAGCAGACGTATCAACACTGGTGTCGACTAAGTCATTTAATAGTTTAAATACGGTTGTGATAAGAATTAAAAACAAAATGGCAGCAATAAGTGCTACCCCAACAATAGTTTTGGTTCGTAGCGATAACGAGAGCAACGCTTCTTTTTTCACAATTGCGGCCTTGCCAATGAGGTAATGCCCAAGGCTCGTACGTCGTCCCAATCTTCATCTGCTGACGACATAAAGCCTTTAAAGCCAATATTTTTCAATAGCTGATGATTGTCTTTATCCTCTGACAGAGTAAGCAGCGCATCCAATAGTGCCTCTCTTTGAGTTTTAGTTATTCGAGGATGGGTTGCTATTGCATGAGGGGTATACCCATCACTTTCCCATAAAACACGAAAAGCACTGCGTGTATTTTCATCAACGCCATTTAAGGTTCTTATTATACCGCCACCCGCGTTAAAAAAGCCTCTTTGTACATTAAGATACACCGAGTCATGAGAATGCACATAGCGTGGCGTAAAAATAACGCCCTGCTGTTTCAAATACGCACTAGGAATAATAGTAGCAGCAAATGCGGCAGGAGAGGGGAAGGCTATTTGTTTACCATTAAGATCGTCAAGTGACGTAATAGTGCTGTTAGCATTCACGACAACAATGCCTTTAATTCGCTTGTCTTTTTGGCGAGCCAGCGCGCGATAGCCAACCGAGTCATTAAATACCACAAAGTGGAAAGGGTTCATGTAGGCAATATCGTACTCACCCTCGGCCAGCCTTTGTTCGAAGGTTGGTATATCTTTCGCTATTTTAAACACCACATCAATGTCGGCATGTTCAGAGATATAGTTGATAAGCGGTTGCCAGGTTTCAGCAAGCTTCTTCGCAGACTGTTGTGGCACTATGCCAAGCGTTAACGTATTGCATGCACCAAAAGAGGCGAACAATGCGAGTGCAAAAAAAGCAAATATACGACGTGCAGCTTGAAACATTGATTTTTTCACTATGATTCACCCCAAACTCACTCATTTAAAAGGCCCTAGTAAAAAAACTGGCCAAGTACACTTATAATGAACTTACTCAATCATGAACTTTTCGATGGTTTCGATGAGCTCGCTATTAGTAAATGGTTTTGAAAGTACTGCATTTGCACCTAGTTCGATAGCTCGGTCTAGACTGATATCGTCAAGTGCAGAAATGACTAAAATTTTTAAATTTTTATACTTAGGCTGTTCTCGAACAAACTGGATAACGCTGTAACCATCCATGCCAGGCATACTTAAATCGAGGGTCATCAACTTAGAGTTATACTGGCTCAACATAATGCCAGCTTGAAACCCACCCGTAGCAATATAGCTTTCGAATCCCCCACGGCGTGCCACTCTTTGAATGGACTTTGCCACTGGCATTTCATCATCAACAATAAGAATTGAAGGTGATATCTCACTTTGGAGATCGTCTGGGATAGGAATGTTGTGGTGTTCAAGAAAGGAAACAAAGTCAGATACTAGCACGCGATTATTGCCACGACCGGGCAGCTTAAACCCTTTGAGTTTTCCGCTTTCTATCCACCGAATCACGGTGCGAAGGTTTACATCGCAGTAGGTTGCGATTTCACCTGATGTTAATGTCTTCATTGCTCAATTCCTAATGCCAACTTGTAACGTTATAGCACTGAATAGGGGTGTTCACAATTTAGACAAAAGTAGTGAATGTGACATTTGCGACACTCTATTAAAGCGTTTTTAGCTGCTGAATTAGTGAGTTACAAACTTTTCATGTAGCAAATAAAAAGAAAGAATTACTCAAAATTTGATCTGCACGCTTAGCATTTATAGTAATCCTAGTATAGAACGCAAAAATATCACTGTTATCTAGAGCAATTACAGCGCTTGTTTTTATTGCGAACAACCCCAACATAACTTGCTATACGAACTGAAAAGAGTAGACGGATTATGACGACCCCAGCAATTGAATTGGTAGATGGTTTGCCCTTATTTTCATCTATTGAGCCCGCGCAGATAAAGCCAGCCATCGAAAAAGCGATAGCAAAATGTAAGCTTGAAATTGATGAGGTGGTTGCATCTAAGGATTACTCTTATGCGAACTTAGTATTGCGCTTAGAAGAGGTAGACGACAATTTAAGTAAGATGTGGTCACCGGTTTCTCACATGAATTCAGTGGTGAGTAGCGACGAACTGCGAGAAGCTCATGATGCTTGCTTACCTTTGCTATCAGAATATGGTACTTGGGTAGGTCAGCACGAAGGCTTGTATAATGCATACGTGGCGATAAAAGACTCAAACGAATATGCTGAGCTAGATGAACAGCGTCAGAAAGTTATTGATAATGCTATTCGCGATTTCACCTTGAGTGGGGTGGCACTGCCAAGCGAGGAAAAGAAACGCTATGCAGATATTCAAGCGAAGTTAAGCGAACTGTCATCTACATTTTCAAATAATGTGATGGACGCCACCATGGGGTGGAGCAAGCATGTCACTGACGAAGCCATCCTTTCTGGTATGCCAGAATCAGCCCGCGATGCAGCAGCACAAGCGGCACATCAAAAAGACTTACAAGGCTGGCTATTCACATTAGATATTCCTTCTTACTTACCGGTTATGCTTTATGCTGACAATGCAGCGCTACGAGAAGAAATGTATCGCGCTTATGCGACGAAGGCGTCAGATCAAGGCCCCAACGCAGGTAAGTGGGACAACACCAACATTATTCAACAAACACTGGCCCTTCGCAGTGAAATTGCACAATTGCTCGGTTTTAGTAGTTATTCTGAACGTTCCCTTGCCACCAAAATGGCCGAATCGACTGATCAAGTTACCGGCTTTTTACGTGATTTGGCTGCTAAATCGAAGCCGCAGGCAGAAAAAGAGTTAGAAGAAGTACGAGCATACGCGAAAGATACCCACGGGGTAACAGAGCTTAACGCGTGGGACTTACCTTACTACAGTGAGAAGCTGAAACAGGAAAAGTACACCATTTCAGATGAAATGCTGCGTCCGTATTTTCCTGAAGACAGAGTTTTGTCGGGTTTGTTCGAAGTGGTGCATAGATTGTATGGCCTTAAAATCATTGAACAGCCAGGCATTGATACATGGCATAAAGATGTACGTTACTTCACTATTACCGATAGTGCAGATGCGCTGCGCGGTAGTTTTTACCTAGACTTATACGCTCGCGCTAAAAAGCGGGGTGGTGCGTGGATGGATGAGTGCCGTGTTCGCCGAGAAAAGTTAGACGGAGAATTACAGTTACCTGTGGCGTATCTCACTTGTAACTTTAATGCCCCAGTAGGGGATAAGCCTGCCTTATTCACGCACGATGAAGTGGTTACCCTTTTCCATGAATTCGGACACGGCATACACCACATGCTAACTAAAATGTCGGTGGCTGGTGTATCTGGTATTAATGGTGTGCCGTGGGATGCCGTAGAACTACCGAGTCAGTTTTTAGAAAACTGGTGCTGGGAAGAAGATGCACTTAACTTTATCTCGGGTCACTATGAGACGGGGGCACCCTTACCCGCTGATTTACTTGACAGAATGTTAGCTGCCAGAGATTACCAAGCCGCTATGCAAATGGTGCGTCAGCTGGAATTCAGTTTGTTTGATTTCTTATTGCATAGCGAGTCTGGCGACAATGTTGATGTACAAGCCATTCTTAACAGCGTGCGCGCTGAAGTCGCTGTTAATACACCTCCAGCATTTAACCGTTTTCAGCATAGCTTTGGGCATATTTTTGCTGGTGGTTATGCAGCAGGCTATTACAGCTATAAATGGGCAGAAGTGTTATCTGCCGACGCTTACAGTAAGTTTGAAGAAGACGGTATTTTTAACCAAGACACGGGTAAAGCATTTTTGGAAAATATACTTGAAATGGGTGGTAGCCGTGCGCCTATGGATTTATTCGTTGCCTTTAGAGGCAGGGAGCCAAACGTAGATGCCTTACTTCGCCATAGCGGCATTCGTGGCTAATTAGCATTAGGGTAGATAACCATGGGAATAGAATCTTTCTCCACCATTTACCAACGGGCATGTAAGCGAAAAGGTGGTGAAAAGGCGCTTGAAAGCATGCTTTCAGCGCCGCTTTCCTCTGAGCTCGTTGCCAAAATACCGGACGATCGGTTTTTAGCAGCCATGACGAAGCAAGTGTTTCAGTCAGGCTTTGTGTGGCGCGTTATCGAGAAAAAGTGGCCTGAGTTTGAAACCGTGTTCTTTGGTTTTGATATCGAAAAAGTGCTGCTGATGCCTGATGAGATGCTAGAACAAAAAGCGTCTGATAAACGTATAGTGCGTAATTACAAAAAAGTAATGACCGTTCGCGATAATGCCATGTTCATTAAAGACATTAGCCGTGAGCACGGCAGCTTCGGTCAGTTTGTGGCTAGGTTCGACGCCAGTAATATTACCGAATTGTGGACCACGTTAAAGAGACGTGGGTCGAGACTCGGCGGGAACACCGGCCCCTACATGCTGCGGGCGTTAGGCGTAGATACCTTCTTGTTTTCACGAGATGTTGAAGACTACTTAAGAAAGAACGATATTATCGATGGTGGCCTCACTAGCAAGAAAAGCTTAAGCGCTGCAAATGCGGCTTTTGCACAGTGGCATCAAGAAAGTGGCCGCACGTTACAAGAAATAAGCGTTATTATTGCGTTTAGTTGGGGCACAAACCAGTATTTAGCATAAGGTAAATACTGTTGCTAGGCGCTACAATCCGATACACTTCAGCCTTTACTATGAATCACTAATGCAGGAATGCCATGAGCGACAACCATAACAACACATCGCCCACTGAGGCATCGGATGCACCTACTACTCATTTCGGCTTTAAGCAGGTTGAGAAAAATCAAAAAGCGTCCTTAGTGGCCAATGTATTCGATTCTGTTGCCGCTAAATACGATGTCATGAACGATTTAATGTCGATGGGTGTGCACCGTTTATGGAAGCGCTTTGCCATTGATTGTTCAGGTGTGCGTGCAGGGCAAAAAGTGCTTGATATCGCTGGTGGTACTGGCGATTTAACCGCAAAATTCTCTCGTCTTGTTGGCCCTACGGGCAACGTAACCTTGGCCGACATTAACTTATCGATGCTGAAAGTTGGCCGCGATAAACTAAGAGATCGCGGACTAGTTAGCAATATCGATTACGTTCAAGCAGATGCAGAGGCGTTGCCTTTTCCTGATAACCATTTCGATGTAGTTACCATGGCTTTTGGTCTTCGAAACGTGACCGAGAAGCAAAATGCACTTAATTCAATTTACCGTGTGTTAAAGCCAGGCGGCCGACTGTTAGTGTTGGAGTTTTCAAAACCAACATCAGAGCAATTAAGTAAGCTTTACGACACGTATTCGTTCCATATATTGCCAAAAATGGGGCAGCTAGTGGCCAACGATGCCGAGAGTTATCAATACTTGGCAGAGAGTATTCGTATGCACCCTGATCAAGAGACCTTAAAAGGTATGTTCGAAACCGCGGGGTTTGACCAGTGTGACTACCAAAACTTAACCGGTGGAATTGTAGCACTGCACCGAGGCTATAAGTTTTAATGCCCACGTCAGCATTGGTAAGTGCCGTTATTGAAACGGCTGCGAATAAAATTTTAGCGTTAGATCCAGACAGCGTTGCCAGAATGGCTTCGCTGAAAGGCGCGCGGCTTATTGCTTATGTAGACCCCTTGCCATTTGCTGTAGTGCTTGTATTTTCTGAGCAGGTAGACGTGCTGACCCTACATGAGCCGTTCGAAGACACAATAGCTACGCTAAATCATAAAGACTGCTGTATTAAAACATCCTTAGATACCTTGCCTGAATTAAAGCACACCAATCAGCTAACCCGTCTTATTCAACAAAAAAAATTACAGGTTGAGGGCGAACTTGCTGTGGCTCAGCAGGTTAGCGGTTTGTTTCAGCAGCTAGATATAGATGTAGAAGAACTTCTGGCTGCCAAAACCAATGATGTGGTTGCCCATCAAACGATGAGCTGGTTTAGTGCTATTAAACGTAAAGCTACGGGTGCCCTGTCTGAGTTTAATAAAGTCGCTAGCAATGCCTTGATAGAAGAAAAGCAAATAGCAGCGCCCAAATTAGCGGTATTACATTTTAGTGATGAAGTGAACGCATTACGTGACGATGTAGCGCGATTAGATGCCCGCTTACTTCAGCTAGAACAAAAATCAATTTAAGAGACAAGCATGCGCATTGTTAGGTTGTATAAGATAAATAAGGTGTTGTTAGAGCATGGGTTAGACGACCTTATCCCTGCGAAATGGCTACCATGGTACGCACGCCTTATGCGTCACAGCATCTTTTGGATCCGTAATAAACACAAAGATAAGACTGCCGGTGAGCGCATTACGCTCGCACTGCAAAGCCTTGGCCCGGTTTTTATCAAGTTTGGCCAAATGCTATCGACCCGCAGAGACTTGCTCCATCCTGCTATTGCTAATGAACTTGCTCGGCTGCAAGACAAAGTGCCTCCGTTTTCGTCAGAAGCGGCACAACAGATTATTAAAACCTCCCTTGGTCTAACCCATCTATCTGAATTATTTAGTGAGTTTGATGAAGCGCCTCTGGCGTCAGCCTCTATTGCGCAAGTGCATGCTGCGAAATTAAAAGCGAATAATGAAGATGTGGTGGTTAAGGTTTTACGCCCCGATATTCGTGAAACAATTGTGGCCGACATGGAGCTGCTTTTTAGTTTAGCGTCAGTGCTGCAAAAATGGCTGCCAGATGGCAAACGCCTCCGCCCTGTTGAAGTGGTGGTGGAATATCGTAAAACCATAGTGGATGAACTGGACTTACTACGTGAATCGGCAAGTGGCATTCAATTAGGGCGGAATTTTGAAGGCTCAGATTCATTATACATACCTAAAATATACAGCGACTATTGTCACAGCAATGTAATGGTGATGGAGCGCATATACGGGCTACCTATTTCAAATATAGATGCCTTGCTAGCACAAAACACTAATATGAAAAAGCTGGCGGAGCGCGGCGTAGAGGTCTTCTTTACCCAAGTATTCCGCGACAGCTTCTTTCATGCTGATATGCACCCAGGTAATATTTTTGTTTCTACCGAGCATCCAGAAAACCCTAAATACATTGCTATCGACTTTGGCATTGTGGGCACGTTAAACCGGGAAGATAAGCGTTATTTAGCAGAAAATTTTATTGCGTTTTTTAACCGAGATTATCGCAAGGTAGCGCAACTTCACGCCGACTCTGGTTGGGTGCCGAACGACACCAATATTGATGAGTTTGAAATGGCGATTCGCACGGTCTGCGAGCCCATCTTTCAAAAGCCCCTTGCGGAAATATCGTTCGGTAATGTGTTACTGCAATTATTTAATACTGCCCGTCGATTTAATATGGTGGTGCAACCTCAGCTAGTTCTGCTTCAAAAAACGCTGCTTTATGTTGAAGGGTTGGGGCGTCAGCTTTATCCGCAATTAGATTTATGGAAAACCGCAAAGCCATTTTTAGAAAATTGGATGCGCGAGCAAATTGGTGTGAAAGCCATGCTGGGTAAGGTAAAAGCAAACCTGCCGTTTTGGTCTGAAAAGCTACCTGAAATGCCGGATTTACTTTACGACAGCCTACAGCAAGTTAAACGGCTTCCTTTGCAGCAACAACGCGCACAACTTGCTTTACTAGAACAGCAGAAAAAGAGCGCACAATCCATTCAGTGGGGCGTAACGGGTGCTACCTTTATTTTATTGTCTGCTATTTTACCACTGTACGATTTAAATTGGTGCTTTCCAGCGCTTTCTGCCAGTGTAGGATCCCTTTGTTGGGTATTGGCATGGCGTAAGAACCGGTAGCGACTGTTACGCTCGGGTGAAATTTTTATGAAATGCATTTTTTAGTGAATAAATTGTATATTAATCAGTTCGAAGAGTGTTATAGTTGCTTTGGCTTTAAGCCAAATGTCTTTGAATAGACGAGATATGAAATTATTTGCTATATGTAAAACCGCTCAAGTTACCTTGTGATTTGTAGTAAGTTGTTGCCCATTCGTAAGTAAGACCAACTCCGCCTATTAAAGACACTCGCTATACGCGCTTATTGCGCAATTTAATATGATATTTGAGGTCTATACGACATGTCTAAAGTTACAGGCACCGTTAAGTGGTTTAACGCTGATAAAGGTTATGGTTTTCTAACTCAAGATAACGGCGGTAAGGACGTATTCGTTCATTTCCGTGCTATCGTTTCTGACGGTTACAAAACTCTTCCAGAAGGTCAGCGCGTGGAATTTGAAGTAGAAGAAGGTCAAAAAGGTCTTCAAGCTGCTAACGTGCACGCCATCTAAGAAATTCAAAAACGGCGGTCTGAAAAGACCGCCGTTTTTCTTTCTTTTATAAACACTACATTCGTTAATATAGTTGGTTTTCCCGCTATTAAGTGCTTTACTGTTTCAGTAATAAACTTAATGAAAGGATTAGCTAATGTTAAGGATGAATAGTGTTTTTTTCGCTTTTGTTCTATCTACCACGTTTATATCTTCTTCGCCATTCGCGCAATCATCCAGTAATATACAAAATACTTCCCAAGGCACCCAAAATGCCAGCAGCGCCACTAGTAACCAAACCAGTAGTAACCAAGCTAATGCTATTGCCATGCTGTTTGGTGAACCGATTACCTTAGCTGACATTACTCCCGACCAAGACACTATTTCAAAAACTCGAAAGCAAGCGCCAGACAACGTTACGCAGCTTGTTACTCAGATGAGAGCTATTAACCTAGCGAACCAAATTATAGAAGCCGTGCTCAGCGACTATGCTAGCAAAAACAATATCAAGGTGGACGAGTCCTTGGTTGAAGCTTTTAAGCAAAAGTTTGGGTCAGAATATGAAAAAAACAATAAGAAAATAGCTGCTAAGAAAGATGCTCAGCAAGAAGATAGTGATTTGAAGGAAAGTACTAGCGCTGAAGATACTGCCAGTATTGATGAGATTGCATCAACCCAAGTAGAGCGCTGGCAAATAGAAAAACACCTATATAATACCTATGGAGGGGTAGTGATATTCGAGCAATCTAATCCTTCCATGCCAGTGGAAGCATACTTAACGCTAATGAAAGAATACGCGAGCGCAGGTAAGTTCAACGTGGTCGATGCAGCCTTGGCTGAACGCTTTTGGGCAGCCTTCGAACCGCCATACGAATTTGTAATAGCACCTGAAGATGTCGACTTTAATCAACCTTGGTGGCGTTAATGCATAAATGGCAGCCTTTGTAGGTTGCCGATAATCACGCCGTTACTCGCCGTTACTCGCCGTTACTCGCCGCTACTCGCCGCTACTCGCAGTTAGTCGGCGAATAACGGGGTAGAAAAGTAACGCTCAGCGCCGTCGGCAAGAATGACAACGATGTTTTTTCCCTTATTGCTAGGCTGTTGAGCTAATTGAGCGGCAGCAAACAGAGCGGCTCCGGAAGATATCCCTACCGCTAAGCCTTCTACTCTAGCAATCTGCTGAGCGTAGGCTATGGCTTCATCGTCTTCTACCGTAATTATCTGATTTATCTGGCTTACATCAAGCACGTCAGGCACATGGCCTGAACTTAATCCCTGAATATTGTGCACGCCACCGTGTCCTTTGCTTAACACCGGACAACTTGCTGGTTCTACAGCCACTACTTCCAAATGAGGAATATGAGCTCGCATGCTTGTGGCTAAGCCAGTGAGCGTACCGCCAGTACCCACGCCCGCAACCACAATATCAATATGCCCATTAGTATCGCGCAGCAGTTCTTGAGCGGTAGATTGGGCATGAGCGTTAGGGTTAGCGTAGTTTGAAAATTGGGACAGACCCACTGCGTTTGGGTTTTGCTCGATAAGTGCAGCAGCTCGTTCTATAGCTCCTTTCGTTCCAAGGTCTTTCGGTGTAGTCACTACCTGTGCGCCATAGTGGCGTATTAGCTTTTGGCGCTCGATTGACATATGTTCTGGAATACATACTGTCAGCTTAATGCCGTAAATCGCGCAAAGCCAAGCACAGGCCACACCGTTGTTTCCTGATGATGCTTCAATTATTTCGGTTTTCTCATTAAAGGCAGCGCTTTCCATTAGGGCAGTAAGCATGGCCATTGCCGGTCTGTCTTTTATCGACCCTGCAGGATTGAAAAATTCCACCTTGGCTAAAAGCGTTGCATCTACGTTATGACGTGCAGCAAATTTACTCAAGCGTATTAATGGTGTGTTTCCTATGGTGTGGGTTATATCGTCAACCACACCAGGCATGGCATTTATCGCGTAATCAAGCATTTCAAAAAACCTATAAGTCAGTCTTACTCAATAATGACAGCTAGAAAAAGAGAAATTTACTCATTACTCCCCATTTGATAGGCTGGATTTGGTAAATAATTCTAATTTAGAGAAAGGTAATGAAAAATATTGCTCTTGATGGGGTGGATAAGGCTATATTGTTGCTGTTGCAGCAAAATGCCGACGTGCCGGTTGCAGATATTGCGGAGAAAGTGGGCTTAACGGCAACGCCTTGCTGGCGACGTATACAGCGGCTAGAAGCCCAAGGCGTTATCTCCCGTCGCGTAGCATTATTACAGGCGCACAAATTAGGCTTGGCAATGACGGTATTTGTGCAAATTAAAGCCGCACGTCACGACGGGAAGTGGTTAACAGATTTCGCCAAGCATGCTTCATCGTTTGAAGAAGTGGTAGAATTTTATCGCATGTCTGGAGAGTACGACTATTTGCTTAAAGTGGTGGTAACCGATATGGCTGCGTTCGATCATTTTTATAAAAGACTCGTTAATGGGATTGATCTTAACGATGTCACTTCTAGTTTTGCCATGGAGCAGCTTAAATATACCACTGCACTTCCGCTTACTCACCTTTAATAATTACCTAATAATGCTTACGTTTTTTGTGATTTACGAAAGTAAAAAGGCAGAGCTCGGGTCTAGGTTACTTATGGGTTGCTAAAGACACTATTATAAGTTTTTTATTGGTTTATGCTTCAAAGTGTCTACAGTAATACTTTACGTTAATTTTTTCCCCGAAGGCAGTATGCAATGTTAAACACTATAAAAGTAAGAATTTTAACGGGTTATGCAGGAATATTACTCGCAACCTTAATTGCTGCCGTGGTGTTAACATTGAACAACAAGCAGGTCACGCACCAAGTCGATACTTTTGTGAGTGAAACCTTACCCGCGTTAAGTACATTGGATAATGTGCAAAGTAACAGTAAGCAACTTGTATTAATTGGCTTCTCACTTTATGGCACAACGTTATCGGGCAATGCCTTTGATGAACAAAAACAAGAATTAGAGCAAAACGTTGATGCTGGATTCAAAGCATTAGGCTATATGGCCGGTGATACCCTTAAATCTCAGTTTAATTCGCTAGTTTCAAGTATGGATTCACTTCAAGCAACTATGTCTGCCTCGCGGGTTGATTGGGATCGTGCCCGTGACGATTTACAGTTAGTTAATGAATTAGCCTCTGTTTTTGACAACGCATTAATTGAAGTAAGAAATCAGGTGGCAAGCAAAGCAGGTGAGCGTTCTCAGGCGATAGGAAGTCAGTTACAAACCAGTCAATTCACTATTTACTTTCTCGTACTTATTCTAGCTGCTGTTGCCATGGCTGGTTACCATAGTGCTAAAAAACAAATTGCGCAGCCGATAGAAGGCATGGCTGAGAAGCTCGATAGTTTAGCGAAAAGTAGGAACTTAGTAGCGCGCCTTCCAGAACAAAGCACCCATGAACTTTGTAGAATGACCAACAGTATTCATGGTTTGGTATCTGTGTTTCAGGCGGGTATGAAAGAAGTGAAAGGCGCCGTTTCTGGCATAGAGGGCGCGGTGAATTCTCTCTCTACAACTACAGAACAGTCAAGTTCGTCGGTGGATAGTTTACTCACCGATATTACCGGCCTTGTAAACATTATGGACTCGTTAGAGTCAGACATGGTGGAAAGCCTTCAGCGTTCACAAACTGCAGCAAGTGCAGCCCAAGACAGCGCAAAACAGGTGGATGCAGGTCGTGTACAAGTAAAAGAGACCGCCGACGCTATTTCTGACTTGGCCAATGATATTGAGCAAACGGCGAGTATGCTAGAAACCCTTCAAGTTGAAGGGAACAATGTTTCAAGTGTAGTGAAGACCATTGCAGAAATTGCCGATCAGACAAACCTACTGGCATTAAATGCTGCTATTGAAGCGGCAAGGGCAGGGGATTCTGGCAGAGGTTTCGCGGTAGTCGCTGATGAAGTGAGAACACTAGCAGTAAGAACCCACCAGTCCACGGTTGAAATTAATACCATGCTTGAGAAAATTGTGGTTTCAATTACCTCTGCAGTATCTACTATGAGCTCAAATCAAAACAAGGCACATGACTCAGTGGGGTTAGCTAATGATTTGGTCTCAACCCTTGAAGCAGGAACGCAAAGCATTTTGGCGTTAGTGAGTGTTAGTGAAGAAGCGGCCGTATTGGCGAAACATTCACAGTTGCAGGCCAATGAAGCGAAAAATGGTGTTAATCAATTTAAGAATTTGGGAGATAGACTGTCTCAGAACAACAGTCAGGTAAACGATGCGGCTGAAGATTTGTCTGCACTTGCAAATGGATTAAGCGCTAATGTGAACCAATTTAAAATAGGCTAATGCAAGAAGGGCCCTGTTAGGGGCCCTTCGTTACTAATGCTGTTGTTCTTCAGTTTGCTTGCTAGCAAAAATCTTGGATTTCTTTTGGATCTTACATCCTAAAATATTTTGAGCATTTTTCCGACCTATATAGTAAGCCACTGTATAGGGGTGAGCACGCCTGAAGAACCTTGAAAATGATTTAACTACATTGTTCATAATGGTCTACTTTTAATTCTGCCCAAAATAAGCATACGTATATTTAATTATTATGTCAACACTGTCACAAAAGAAATATATAAGAATTTTGTTTGATTTTTGGTGTAATCATTTGTTTACAAGTGTGTGAGGTCTAAATTAGAAAAAAAGTGATCTAGTGAAGTTGCAAGGAGCTGAATATGTTTCGGGTGAAAAAAAGGCTCCGAAACCAGGTGGTTAGGAGCCTTTTATTGTTTTCAAGGTTTAACTGGTAGGAAGGCGCTAATAATAGCTAAGCTTTTCCGATTTACCTGAAAATATTTTGTATACCATCGCGGTGTAGGCAAGAATGCAAGGTACTACAATAACGACACCCACTAATAAGAAGCGAAGTGAGTTGGCGTCGCTAAGTGCATCTTGTACCGTAAGGTGTCCTGGTATGACAAACGGGTAGTAACTTACTCCAAAAGCGGTGAAGCAAAGCACAAACACCGTTAGTGCTATAGCAAAAGGCATCCATTCACCTTTCCCGCCTGCATCAGGTAGCTTTTTCAATAGCACGCCACATAAGCTAAGTAATAAAAAGCAGGCAACAGGAATAGCCATCAATACATAGCCAACAGTGGATGATAACCACAAGTCACGCACATCATCATGCAAGGTTAAGTTTGCTAGACTAACCGCTACTATTCCTATAGAAAGCGCAAACAATCCTCTGCGCGCCCAATAATAGGCTTTGGCTTGTAAGTTGTTCTCTGCTTTTAATATTAACCAGCAAGAGCCAATAAACGCATACGCAGCCGTTACACCAATAGCAGACAGTAAGGCAAAGCCTTGTGCCCATAAGTCGGTACGCAAGCCGGTTACATAAATGCCTAGCATATAACCTTGCGCCAGCGTGGTAAGTAATGAACCGTACTTAAAGGTGAGATCCCACTTACGCTTATGCACTTGAACGACCTTCGCCCTAAAATCAAAAGAGACGCCACGTAAAATGAGCCCTAATAGCATTATAGTTGCGGGAATATAAAGGCTTTGAAGCACCTCACTGTGTGCTTCGGGAAAAGCAATCAGCAGAAGCCCAACGGCCAATACCAACCACGTTTCATTGGCGTCCCAATAGGGCCCAATAGACGCAATCATATCGTCACGAAACTTTTCTTCTCGGGGCGGTATTAAAACACCTACCCCTAAATCGTAACCATCTAAAATAGCGTACAGCAATACTGCCAGCCCAAGCAGGCCAACGTAAATATTCCCTAATGTTTCTGCTGATACATTTTCGAATAACATAGCTGCTCCTTAAGTGTTAGCCGGCGACATTTTGCTAGCTTTTGCCATTTCACGCTCTTCCGTAGAAATCTCTTCAATTTCAACGGCGCGGCGACACATCAACATGAGCGTTCCCATATAAGCGAACAGCAAAATTGTATAAATTGTGGCGTACATGGTGAACGAGAAAGCGATATTCGCAGGAGGAAGTGTTGTTACCGCTTCTTGAGTACGTAAAACACCACTGACGAGATAAGGCTGCCTCCCAATTTCAGTCACATACCAACCGGCTAAGGTTGCAATCCAGCCGCTGAATGCCATGCCAGCGAATACTCGCTTGAGCCAAAGTGGGAAAGATTTCCCTCTAAGTAAATAACTACTGCCAAGCCACGAAACCGCCAACATTAAAAAGCCCATGCCTACCATCACCCGAAACCCGAAGAATACAGGTGCTACTGGCGGATGCTCGCCTTCAAAGTCGTTTAGGCCTTGAATTTTGCCATCCATTTTATGGGTTAAAATTAGGCTCGCGCCGTTGGGTACCGGTATTTCGAAGTGATTTTCTCTGCTTTCTTCGTCGGGAATAGCAAACAACAGTAAGGGCGCACCCTCTGTGGTATCCCACAAGCCTTCCATTGCGGCAACTTTTTGTGGTTGATGCTCAAGGGTATTTAATCCATGCATATCGCCTGCAAAAGTCTGCAAAGGAATAAGCACTGCCGCGGTATAGGTTGCGGTTTTAAGAGCAAGCTTTGGCGCTAGCTTGTCATCACCTTTCAACATACGGTAGGCCGACAAACCGGCAATTAAGAAACTGGCCGTCAAACCCGAAGCTAGCATCATGTGTACAAAGCGATACGGGAACGAAGGATTAAAAATAATTTCGCTCCAATTTACCGCATACACAACGCCATCTATAACTTCATGCCCCTGAGGCGTTTGCATCCAGCTGTTAAGCGCCAAAATCCAAAAGGCTGACATGGTAGTGCCCACTGCCACAATCAATGTTGAAAGGGTGTGTAACCAATTAGGGACTCGGCGAATACCAAACAGCATAATACCAAGGAAGGTGGCTTCTAAGAAAAACGCAGTAAGGACTTCGTAGCCCAATAGGGGGCCTGCCACATTACCCACCCGCTCCATGAAGCCGGGCCAGTTGGTACCAAATTGGAAAGACATGGTCACGCCACTTACTACACCAAGTGCAAAGCTTAGTGCGAATACGCGCACCCAGAAGCGGTACATACGCATCCAAACAGGGTGGCCGGTTACATTTGAGCGAAATTTGAAGTAGAAAAGGAACCATCCCATTGCCATGGTGATAGTAGGAAACAGAATATGAAAACTAATATTTAATGCAAATTGTAAACGAGACAGCAAAAACGCATCCACAGATAGTCTCCTTAATTAACGGAATTTTTTCCCGGAAGAATTTTGTCTTTCAGTTCTAACATACGGCCAACACCCGAGCCGAGTTTCATCAAGGTGTTAAGTTTATCTGGGCCTAGGTTTTGAAGCTCTTGTGACCATGCGGTTACCGACTCTAATAAGTCATGAATTTCATTCAGCTTATCTTGTGCGTTGGCTTCAGTTTTGTTGGCGGGCGTATCGAGTAATAAATCTCGCAATAAACTCATGGTAGGGTCTATTTCGCGTTTGCGGCGCTCTTCGAATACGCGGTTTGCTAGGGTCCAAATGTCACCGCCTGCAATAAAGAACTCTTTTCGTTCGCCAGGGACAAGGTGCTGTTTTACCAAGCGCCACGACTGAAGCTCCTTTAATCCCATGCTGGTGTTGCCGCGAGATATATTTAGCGCGTCGGCGATTTCTTGCGCTGAGATGGGTTCATCAGCAAGTACAATCAGCGCCAAAATTTGGCCCACAGTACGGTTAAAGCCCCAACGACTGCCCATTTCGCCGAAATGCATAACCGCGGAAGTAATAAGTGGTGTCATTTTCATGTCTATACCTGCTGAACTTTCAGAAATTACTGAAAGTTTATGCCGAAGTTTGATTGAGATCAACAAGTATCAGATGAAAATTATGTTAGGAGGAACTCGAAAACGACATAAATGGGCATGGTGAATCTTATGTTCGTTGATAAGTTGTCTCGTGACGTTTCGATTTATTGTTAAGTTTAAAAGATAGGTGCTATAAACAATATAGAATTAAACAGGAAACGCGATGTTGAGGTTTATTACTTTTAACACGCTAAAAATTAGGGATAAATTGTGAAAATATTTTCTGCGCTATTATGCGTGTTATTGATCGTGTCCAGCAGCTTCTCTTTTGCCAATGGTAACAGCAAAGAAGTTAAAGCCGCCAAAATAATAAAAAATGCTAATAAAGTGGAAGAGACCTTTACCTCGCGCGGAGGCATGGAAGGTTGGACAAGAGTTTCATTTATAATAGACAAAGACGGCACAACGAAAGATATCGTTGTTTTTGATTATTCAGGCAAAGACAGATATGTCAAAAAAGTCACTAAATACATAAGAAACCTTCAATATTCTCCTGCGCTCGTTAACAATAAGCCAGTAGCAAGTGCTCAAACTCTGTTTGTTAAACACACATACTCAGAGGCTGGCCATAGCGAAGGTAGCGTGACGCCTGCCTTTGCAAAAGAATACCAAGCTACCATAGATGCGCTTTCTAGCCCTACCGCAGATATGCTTAACATAAAAAAATCCATAGACAATTTGGTAGAAGACCATACTAAAAATTTAAACGAACATGCTTTGGCTGCGTGGTTAAAGTCTATCTATTATTATAAAAATGAAAATTTTTTAGAATATATGCGCCAATCCCAAATTACAGTAGATTTATACGAACACTTGCCTATAGCAATATTGGCTAAGTCGACGGTGAATCTTTTTCAGTCACAGCTTTATTTCGGCAATTTTAATGGTGCCGCCGAAACCCTTTCGCGAATGGGAAGTGTTAATGGCCTTAATTTATCTGAAGAAACCTATCAACAATTTGCAGATGCACTGAAGGCTGCTAAAGCGACTGGGTCAGCAAACGTCACTAAAGGTCAGCTGAGTCATTTAGGCGCGTGGTCTCAAACGTATGATCCCTCAACATTTAAAGTTGAAGTTTCTCAAGGGAATGTTGATTCAGTGGAGCTTAGATGCAACGATTATCAACAAAAATATATAGAAGGTTGGGAGAACAAAATAGAGTTTCCGGCGCAAACTTCCGATTGTATTTTGTTAATCAGAGGGGATGCTGGCTCAACATTTGATATTCTTGAAATCACTAGTTGAAAATTAAGAAAGCGAGAGCGGTTTCGCAAAATGATTGACTATAAGGGCGCTCTTCTACAGTGCTAGCAAAAGGCACTGCTAAAATCTGCTCCTAAAAAGCGCAATAAAAAGCGCAATAAAAAGCGCAATAAAAAGCGCAGTTAAATAACTACCAGCGTCTAATCATGGTTTTATAAACATCAGGGTCGAGCAAACTTTCTCGCTCGGCCTTAACGCCATCAAGCATAGCCATCGCTTCAGCTTTCGTTTCAACGATAACACCATCAATAACGTAAATACTGCTATCACCAGGTAACGATTTATCGAGTGGGTAGGCGGTAAGTGTATCTGTGGGTACAAGGCTCACACTAGTTTCACCAATATAGTCGGCGATACCGTCGTTGTTAATGTCTTTGGATAGCCAAGGTAGCCCCAGAATTTTATTGTAACTGCCATCTTGTTGCATGACCTGAATGGTTTGTTCAAACGCTTCAATAGTGGCCTTAGCGTTAGGCGTACTTGTGCCAAGTGCCAAGGAAAAACCAGCGTTCATCAACGATGCTGAAGATACGTGTAAAAGCTCTTCACCGTCTTTATCAAGAAGTAAATTAAACTCTTCAATCAACAAGTGGGTAGTAATTAAATACGGCGCTCTGTCATCGGCTAGCTGCTTAAAAGCGTCGTACGTGCTGGGATTACGTGACCACTTGATTTCTTTTAGCATGCGGAACTTTGGCGTATTAGCAAAGCGGTTTTCTATCGCTACGCGGCTGTCTTTTAAATGCGGTATCAGCTTAATCTCTTCAACATCGTATTTTTTACCCGTGGCATATAAATAGATGGGAAGGTAGGGGGCTGAAAGGGTAACCGTGTCTTTTCTTTCACCTAAATCTATATAGGCGAACTCGCCATCCACCTTACCAGAACGTACTGCGCTACCTAAGAAAGCATCGCGCATAACCTGAAGCTCCAGGTCGGTTTGCATTCGCGAGAACGCCGCTTCAACGATAGACGTGAGTCTTGAAGGTTCGCCCTCATCGCTTACGTAAGTTTCAAATGGCGCTGCGGCAAGTGTGACACTGTTTGCCTTTAACGGCGCCACCACGGTGATAAAACTTAATAAAGCGATGACTCTCACCAACACGGGCGACATCTCCAAAACAACATTATTATTATCTATAGGCGCTATTACCTATCAACAGTATAACCGTTACTGGCCAAAACTGCCTGCAGCGCCTGGGAATACAACTGGGCTTTCAATGCCATCGTTGTTCACACTGGCAACCCCGAAAAAGTAGTTGTCAATTACTACGTTTTCTAACGTGGCTTCGTTCACCTTACCAACAAACTTACTAAATTCCCATTGCGGTGCATCGGTATGACGCCAGTAAACTTTATAGCCCGACAGTTGAGGGTTTTGCGCTGTATCTGCTATATCCCACATTAATGTGGTAGAAGGCTGAACGGCGCCTTTAATTTTTACGTTAGCTGGCGGGTTGGGCGCCCAAGCCATAGCCGCTAGCGATACTGCGTTTAAACCAGTTAGCTTGGCTGCGTAATCAAAATTCACACCGTCTAAGGTATCGCCATACTTGATACCATCT
Source organism: Alteromonas naphthalenivorans (assembly GCF_000213655.1). Lineage (NCBI taxonomy): Bacteria > Pseudomonadati > Pseudomonadota > Gammaproteobacteria > Alteromonadales > Alteromonadaceae > Alteromonas > Alteromonas naphthalenivorans. The sequence continues at coordinate 4,319,249 of NC_015554.1, read as the reverse complement.
TCTTCTCGAAGATCCTGATGCTGGCGAGTGTAGTTTTCATTGGTTTCCATAATACGAATACCGGGGAAACCTAAATCGTTGAAGGGGCGATGGTGCCCGCCACGACCAAAGCGATCTAATCGATAAATGACCATGGTATCTAGATTCTCAATGTATTGGTCGGCAATGTTATCAATGTATCTTGCTAAGTTTCTGCTTGGTGAATCGACTTCTCCACCTGTGAAGCGGCGGGTGCGAGCTTCATCTGTGGTTTCGGTTACGCGAGTGCCTTCAGCAAATATGCGCGCCGTGGTGTTGTTGATAACCCCATTAACGCCCTCTATATTGCCAATCATGTCGTTGTTCAATACTGCTTTTAACCGCCAGCCATCTTTTTGAACTTGGTTTGCCATAATACGCCCACCAAACAGGCCTTGTTCTTCCCCTGCTAGTGCGGCGTACACAATGCTACCGTTAAACTTATATTTCGATAGTATGCGTGCGGCTTCCAGTGTTCCAGCTACGCCCGATGCATTATCGTTTGCGCCAGGTGAGTCTGATGTGAAATCCATCACATCAGATACGCGAGAATCTATATCACCAGACATCATCACGTAACGTTCTGGATCGGTACTGCCGCGTTGAATAGCAATAACGCTTACTACCTCGACAGGGTCGGGTATACGTTTTTCACCGCTAATGGTTTCAGACTGAAAATACACGTCTAAGCAACCACCACATTCGGCTGATATCTTTTCAAACTCAGACTTAATCCAGCGCCTTGCGGCCCCTATGCCTCGGGTATCTGATTCGGTTTCCGATAAGGTATGTCGGGTTCCAAAATTCACAAGGGTGGTGATATCGCTTTCAATGCGCTTGGGGGAAATGTCTTCGGCTATTTTGTACAAGGCTTGTTGTTGTTCATTTTGCGCTTGCGCTGTAAAGGTCAAGGAAAGTGGTAATACTGCTAACGCTGAAATTTTTACGAATGTAGGAATGCTTTTTATCATTGTTTTCTCCATCTCTTTTTTTATAACCATACTGGATACGAAAGAAAGCAACAAATGGGGTTAACGTGTGGAGAAGTTAATGGTCGAATTAAAAGGTGTATTAAGAATAGCCTCTTCAAAAAGAGGCTATTGACAAAGGTGAAAGCAAGTTGCTAACTATCTTGCTATATAAAGGGCACCAAATGAAGAATTACTCCAATCAGATAAAGATTCAAGATAATCAGTTGTATTTAGTACGTCTTCCGCTCGCAGATACAAGAACCCTGACTCTATTTCCTGTGTTATGTCTAAATCTAGTTCGAAAGGTAAAACAACATCATCAAAATTCAGCGTATCAAGAATGCTCATTGAACCTTGAGCGGGAGTGGTCAAGCTGAAAGAAAATTCACCATCTGAACTGAAATACAGGTAAACATTGTCGGCACCGGTATTGGAGAAATCATAATCGTCGCCTGAAAGCATATCTTGAGCGGCTTCAAGGAATGGGGTTGGTTCCATCACGGTAAAATCGACGACGCCTGCATAATCTGAATCGACCGAAACACCAGACACCATGTCCATCCAAACGAAACCTTCTATGTCATCAAAAAGTATCTCATCATAGGTTGTTTCTTGAAATGTAAGATAGGTTTCCAAGTTTTCGCTTTCGCTGTAAATAGGTAAACTTTGCGGTAAAAAGGCGAGTGAGTCAGCGCCTGTGTAAAAACCAAAAGAGTGTAAATCTTCAATCTGGCTAGAACTTGATACGCGGTAATTGCTTTCAGTAAATACAGGGGTATTGGTGACTAAATAAGGAACGTTCGTATTAAGGTGTGCATCTGATAGTGAAATATTATTCGTGCTATCAACGTCATAATCAGATATCTCGGTGCTGTACACCTCTATTTCTTGGTACGGCTGGCCGTTAATGGGAGTTGAAATAACGACTGCTAAACTAGGCCATTCGCCATCAACCGCTCTACACACTTCCGCTTCAGCCACGTCGTCAATGCTAGATAAATACGTTTGCTCATTAGTATTGGCCGCAGATGCACGCACGGTAACACCGCCTGATGAAGTAAATTCACTGATATCAAAAGTGACACTCTCGCATTCACATTGAGTCACATTATCATCGGCACCGGGAAAGGAAGTCATATCAAAAATTTTATCGGCGGTAACCGACACGTAGGTTTTTACTTCAGGAAAGCGGCCACTGTCGCCGATTGAGAAAGTAATTGAGCTGAAAGTGGCTACATCACCATAGTCTATCGTAATATCGCCATTTTCATCGGCTTCATAGACTTCTACAGCGTCGCCTGATGCATCATGCCGTACGATAACCGCTTCAGGTTGGGGAGTAATAGTGCCGCACTTCGATGTGTAAGAGGCGTTAACAATATATTCAAATGAAGAGTTTCCGCCACCAGATGGAGGCGTTTGTGTATCTGGGGTACCATCGCTACCACCGCAGCCAATCAAGCCCATGGCGACTGAAGCAACAAGAAGATTTTTGGTGTTATACATGATTTACTCCTACATACGTCAAGAAAAGGCGCAAGCAAAAGCAAAAACAAACAATTAAGGTGGCAATGCTTCTTGCTAGGCCAAAAAGGGCTATCCCGCCCTTTGGATACCGATTATAACAAAGCAACTCGTTGAGCAGTCAGTGGGAAGGTGCTCAACGCTTTGTTAATCAATTTTCATACTATCTCTGTATGTACAAAGTCACCATTTTAAAATGTAACAATATGTACGTATGTTTAAATAAACGCGAAGGCATCGCCAAATAGGTTTTCTACTTTTAAGCCGCGAACGGTAAAGTCTTCACGTACAGTTTTAGCCATTTCAAAACGCCCTGCTACATACACTTGCATGTGTTCGAAGTCTGTATGGTCGGCTAATACTGCATGGTGAACCCATCCTGTTCTACCTTTCCAGTCGTCTTCGGCAAATTCCACTACAGGTACAAAGGTAAAGTTATCGTGCTTGGCAGCGAGTGCATTTAGCGCTTCTGATAGATATAAATCACCGGTATGACGGCCTCCCCAATAAAGGGTAATAGGTGTTTTATCACCGCTGTTCAGATGCTGCTGTAAGATAGAGTAGGTGTAGGAAAAGCCTGTGCCGCCAGCGATTAGTACCATCGGCAAGCCATTTGATTGTAAAAAGGCTTCACCGTTATTTACGCTAAGACTAATTTCGCCTTCTTCTTTCATCCGACTTAATACTTCGCCGGCGAAAGTATTGCCAGGCTCTGCGCCAATGTGAAGTTCAATGCGTGAATTATCATAGGCTGCATTGGCAATAGAGAAGGGGCGCTTGTCTTTTTCGCCCATATCAATAAGTGCGTACTGGCCTGCTTGAAAGGCAACTGGCGCGGGAGGTGTTAATTCAATTTTGTATACTACGTCGGTTAACGGCGTGATGCTGGCAACCTTACATTTAATTTCTGACATGTAATCTCTTCTTACGTTTGCTGTTAGCGTTTCGCCGTTGGTAAGTCCATGATACCAAGTTCATCCCAGATATCATCCACCCGTTTTTTCACGTCTTCGTCCATCACAATGGGTTCGCCCCATTCACGGTCGGTTTCGCCGGGCATTTTATTGGTGGCGTCCATCCCCATCTTCGACCCAAGGCCAGACACTGGCGAAGCAAAATCTAAATAGTCGATGGGAGTATTTTCAATCATAACCGTATCGCGTGCCGGATCCATACGCGTGGTAATGGCCCAAATCACATCGTTCCAGTCGCGGGCGTTTACGTCGTCATCGCACACTATCACAAACTTTGTGTACATAAACTGTCGTAAAAACGACCAAACCCCCATCATTACGCGCTTAGCATGACCCGGATATTGTTTTTTCATGGTAACCACAGCCATGCGGTAAGAACACCCTTCTGGCGGTAGGTAAAAGTCTACAATTTCTGGAAACTGTTTTTGCAAAATAGGCACGAATACTTCGTTTAATGCTACGCCTAAAATAGCTGGCTCATCAGGCGGGCGACCGGTATACGTTGAATGGTAAATAGGATCTTTACGATGGGTAATATGGGTTACCGTAAACACAGGGAAGTCATCAACTTCGTTGTAGTAACCAGTATGATCGCCGTAAGGCCCTTCGGGCGCGACTTCGTCTTGTGCAATATAACCTTCCAGAACAATTTCAGCGCTTGCAGGCACTTGCAGGTCGTTACTTATCGATTTAACCACTTCAGTTTTATCGCCTCGCAACAACCCTGCAAAGGCATATTCGGAAAGGGTGTCAGGCACAGGAGTAACGGCACCTAAAATAGTGGCCGGATCGGCCCCTAGTGCCACGCTTACCGGATAGGGTTTTCCTGGGTGAGTTTGGCACCATTCACGAAAATCGAGCGCACCACCACGGTGAGATAACCAACGCATAATAAGCTTGTTCTTACCGATAACCTGCTGGCGATAGATACCTAGGTTCTGGCGGTTTTTATGCGGGCCTTTAGTCACACTTAACCCCCACGTAATAAGCGGCGCGGCATCACCGGGCCAGCAACGCTGGATAGGCAGTTTACCTAAATCGACATCATCACCGGTTAGTACGACTTCTTGGCAAGGTGCTTTTTTTACGACCTTGGCTGGCATATTCAGTACCTGTTTAAAAACAGGCAGTTTTTGCCATAAATCCTTTAGTCCTTTAGGTGGTTCGGGTTCTTTTAAATAGGCCAGTAATTCGCCCACTTCTCGAAGTGCCGCAACCGATTCTTGCCCCATTCCCATTGCCACACGTTCTGGTGTGCCAAATAAGTTGGCCAATACAGGCATGCTATGGTTTTTAGGGTTTTCAAATAATAGCGCAGGGCCACCGGCACGTAATGTACGGTCAGCTATTTCGGTCATTTCTAAATCGGTATCGATTGGCTGGCTAATGCGAACCAATTCACCTTTGGCTTCCAACTGGTGAATAAAGTCACGTAAATCTTTGTACTTCATTTGAACAGGGGGTATCCGCAGACTAAAGTTAGGAACAAGAATATACTATTTCGACACAAAGTCCGATCAGTTCAGTGGGCTAAAAGGGTGGCTTATCAGGTTTTAGCGGCGTATGTTGATAAAATAATCTGGACACCCTACGTAAATGGTAGTCTGATAGCGTTAGTGCGGTTGAACTTCAAGTAGTTGAACTGTCAATACAAAAGAGTGAAAAACAATAATACCCTTTTTTGCCTAAGGTGAGTGTATGACAATATTTGACCAGGACATGCTCGACGAACTTAACTTATTAGTTAAGTTCCCTACAGACAGTTTATTACAAGGCCTAAAGATACATCACGATGCCAGCCAATCAATGGTGAATGCTGCATCAAGACTTTATGCAAAGGGTCTGATTACTCAGCCCGATGGCGGTTACCTTACCGACTTAGGAATAGATTTGGCCGATCATTCCCGCCATCTGCAATCGGCGTTGTGTAACCGCAAAAGTAGCCACTAAAGAATACACGCTTGTAGCGGGGCTGCTGTTTAACATGCCCCGTTAAACAAGCCTCGTTAAACTAGCATTAAGTATTCGCTTTAATGGCCGATAATTAAACATAGCCATTAAGGTCTAGATGCAAATATCGTCATATTCATACCCTTATTTGTTTCTTTGCCATTATACCTAAACGCTTTAGAAGCATGGTTTGTAGACATTAACCTCAGACTTTAACTTAAGACTTTAACTTAAAATACCAACGTCTAAATAAAGAAGCCATTGATATGAAACTGTATTCACTGCCCACAATCTGTTTATTGCTTTCTACACTTTTCAGCGCCGCGGTGTTGGCTGAAGGGGAAACCATTGATGAAATTCGTGCGGTACAGTTATACGATCAAAATGCGCTTATCGATATGATTAATGCCAACACCCACTTAGATAAAGTGGTCGCCGATAGGTGTCAGCTTGTACAAGATATTGAAGCCCGTGCGGATATACTTAAAGTGCCTGCCTACCAGTTTTTATGGGGCGATATGTTAGCCTGGGGCGTATGTGTAGATGCTGAACCTGCCAGGGGCATGACCCATATTGAAGATGCAGCGAACCAAGGTTTCCCTGCTGCGTTAGAACAGTTAGGTCGTTATTATGCGAACGGCACTTTAGTACAACAAAATAAAGAAAGAGCGGTAGTGTATTTGCGAGAAGCCGCAGCGCTTAAAAGTTTAAAGGCGCAATTGCAGTTAGTTGAGCTATTTCTTGACGGTTACGGCAGCCCTTACGACTATCAAGATGCCTATCATTGGTTACATAACTCAGTCACTAACGACAAAGCACAGCATCAAAAAATAGCCAGTTACTTAAGCAAGCTTGAACAGCTAATGCACCCTAAAGCAGTACGCGCAGCAAAACGCCCACTAGACAGCTAATCCACTTAGGCTAGCAATCACTGGTAGCACGTTCGCCCGCCATTAAGCACGTTCGCTAAAAAGTATATGGCGCGCTCGAAAACTTCCCCCACTGCAACAATGCTTGAGCAAATTCACTTAAACCGCAATTCACTTAAAACGTAATATAGTGCGACTTTAATAAATTAAAACCGCAAGAAAAAACATCCAGTAGGCTATCAATAGCCTCTTACTCCAATCCAACACATTCATTGTGTACTTATATACGTGCATGATATTTATTGGGTTTTGAAACATGTTGTCATAAAACTGCCTCTTACCTGTCACCTTCGCTTCATCATTTCGTCTTATAACAAGATTAGATTCATCTGCTTTGCAGAGCTCTGACCACTACTGCAATAAACCATGAAAAAACACACACAACCAAGCGCAGAACACATTAACGAGATATTCATTAAGGGACACACATGTTTTCAAAAACGCTATTAGCCAGCGCTATTTTTAGTGCATTGGCCGCCCCAACATTTGCTAATACAGATTCACCAGCAGATGAGAAAGACTACATTGAAGAAATTACCGTTACTGCTCAAATGCGTGAGCAATCGATAATGGATGTTCCGGTAACCATGGATGTTATTTCAGGCGACTTTTTAGAGCGCACAAACATTATGGAACTTGATGAGCTTTCTCGCGTTTTGCCAAACGTTCAAATTCAAGAACAAGCGGTAAGCCTACCTTCATTTAATATTCGTGGCGTTACAGACGACGGCTCTTCCGTTTCGGCTACTCCACGTATCTCGGTATATCAAGATGGCTTCGATATCAGTAAGAAAACAGTATCAAGTGTAGCGCTTTACGATATTGCTCGTGTCGAAGTATTAAAAGGCCCGCAGCCCACACTATTTGGTGTTGCCGCGGCTAACGGTGCTATCAGTATTCACTCTCACTTGCCTACCAATGAAAAGGAAGCAAGGGTTCAGCTAGGTTACGACACTGAGTCGGGCAAAGAAGCCGAGTTCATGGTCAATACACCTATTAATGACAATCATAGCGTGCGTATTGCCGGCTTATATCGTCAGATGGACGGTATTGTAGAAAACAATGCCTGCTCTGAAGACAGCTACTATGGCAACGCCGACATGATTGATCATTTAGGTAATACCGTGCCCTGTAACAGTGAAGATCTGCAAGGTATTTCAGTACAAGCCCTACGTGGTACATGGAAAGCCAGCTACGATAACTTTGAAATAATAGCCCGTGCTTCAATGGAATATAACGACCAACCAGGTATTGCATTTAAATCAGGCTCGATTGCGCCTAATGGCGGCGATACCAGCCCGTTTACAGCGGCTGAATTTAGTATGGGCAGTGAGCTTGGTATTGAGCGTACACTGCAGGCCTACGATATTTCATTAGATTACGATATTAGCAACAGCTTAATGTTTCATGGCGATGCGTATTATAAAGATGTAGAAGTGAGTGAAGGGTTTGATGCCGATGGTTCGGCCCTTAGAATTCAAGATGCTTACTTCGATAACGATGCAACACTAAGCGGTGGTTCTATGCGCTTGGTTTATGATGCGGGCGAAAAGCTGGTGGCTTTTGTGGGCGCCTCAGTAAGCCAAGACGACTCAATATTGCCGTATTACGTTATGGTAGACCCGTTTGTACGCGGCACCTTCGATGCGGTAAAAGCGCAATTAGAAGCGTCTTCGAATATTCCGCTCAATCAAAACATTGCTACCGATGCCTCGCTTGAAGAAATTGAAGCTTTGCGCGCTATGTTAGTGTCTTCATTGTTTAATGCCGATGGCACGCCAATTTCAAGTGCAGACTTCCCCTCTACTATAATTCAAGGCCCGTACATCTTTGAAGCTGAGTTAGACATTACTTCTTATGTGGCAGAAGTTTCTTACTTTGTGACTGATAAAGTGAATGTGACCGCCGGCGTGCGCTACATTGATGAAACTCGCTATACCAAAAATACCTATACATTAGATTCAGGCACGTTTGAATTTGAGGGGGAAGGCGACTTTGACGATACGCTACCTCGTTTTGCTGTAAGTTATGACATGAACGATAACTGGAATCTCTATGCGAACTACGCCCGAGGCCGTCGCTCACCTGTAGTTAATGCCGACTTCTCTGGTGTATCGACGACTAAAGCTGAAATTGTTGATAGCTACGATTTAGGCGTTAAATATCAAAGTAACAATTTCACCTTCTCCGGTGCGGTTTTTACCTATGAATATAGCGATTATCAGCAGTCTTATACTGATCCTGAAACTTTACAATCCATTACCGTAACCGTGGGTGATTCAACCATGTCCGGTATTGAAGGCATGGGAACCTACCATTACAGCGATACCTTATCGATTACCGGTAGCATTGGTTTCTTAGACGCAGAATTTGCTGATGAAACGGCCGATGGTAGCCCATTTCAATATGCTGGCAATAAATTCCGCTTAGCGCCAGAAGTGAGCGGTGCGATAAACATCAATAAGGAATTTGAAGTTCAAAACTGGCTTGTAAATGTGAATTGGTTAACTAGCTTCCAGTCTGAAGTATTCTTTGAAAGCAGTAATTACCCGGGTTTATCGCAAGATACTCATTCTTTAACAGATATTTCAGTACAGTTCTCACAAGAAGCCAGCAGCTTTGCGTATGAAGTGTATTTAGAAAATGCCTTCGATAAAGAATATGTAATTGATGCTGGTAATACGGGTGGTGGTTTAGGTATTCCTACCTATGTTCGTGGTATGCCGCGCATTGCAGGCGTTCGCTTCTACTATAGCTACTAATATCGGTAGCTTTTAAATAATAAAAAATCCCGTTTCGCTTTTGGCGGTAACGGGATTTTTTTTGTCTTGGTGCTAGGTGGCAAGTAACGGGGCTAGCGCTTTACTCGTATCAATTCAGACTTTGCCCAGCCACTACTTACTTTTTTACTTAGCCTCTACTTGGCCACTAATCAGGCTTTCGTCAGCCCTCAATAACAAACTCATGACTATTTACTGTACTGGATGATGTGGATTTAATCGTATCTACATAACGCCACGTGGCAACCGCCTGTTTTTCAGTAAAAGATACCGTTAAATATCCCCGCTGATGCAAATTGCAATATGCTAAATCATCGATAAGTACAGGAAGATCCTCCGCCATAATTTTCGCAGTGTCAGCATCCATTTTTAAATAATGCTCCATACCCGGCGATGAAACACTGGATGTGGCAAGCTCCGTTGCCACCGCGGTGCCATCTTGCAAGGTTAAGGTGTTATGCCACGCATTGTGCGTGTCGCCCGCTAACGCGATCACTGGTTTATTTAATTGTTGCACTGCGGTTAGCAATTTTTCCCTTTCTACCGGATAGCCATCCCAGGCATCAAGGTTGTATGGCATGGCAGCGGCTAGCAGCTTTTCTTCTTGTGCTGAAATGGTTTCTCCGGCTAGCTTTCTGCGTTTGCTATTTGCAAGGGCGTGCACATGAGCAGGAATTTTTTCAAAAGGGACACCATTAAAGATAGAGGCAGGAAACATCATGCGGCCAATTAAAAGCTGCTGCCCTAATACTTGCCACTTCGCTTTGCTATCGTTCATGGCCGTGTTAAGCCATGTTCGTTGAGCATCCCCCAGTAAACCTCGTTCCGGCGCACTAATCGCCTTGGTAAAGCTGGGTAAATCAAAAGCCTCGGAATCGGGAGCATCAGGGTTGCGAAAGTCACTATAGGCTAACTGCTTATCTCGCGCTAAAACACGAGTATCTAGCATGTATAGGTCAACCAAGTCGCCAAAGGTAAACTGTCGATATATTTCTAATCTGCTTTCACCAAAGGTAGGTCGAATGGGGAGCCACTCATAATAGGCTTGCACCGCCGCGGCTCTGCGCGCATAAAAATCCCCCTCATCTTCCTGATGATTTTCAGCACCATCTTTGTAGGTGTCGTTAGTGATCTCATGATCGTCCCACACCACAATAAAAGGCTTAGCACGGTGTAAATCTAATAAACCTTGGTCAGTACGATAGAGCGCGTAGCGTTTACGGTAATCTTCAAGAGTATACAACTCGGTATCGTTGTCTTCGGCAAACGTGCGGCCTAATTCTTTAGCATGTTCGGTGGCATAGCCTTCGCCATCATATTCGTAAATGTAGTCGCCTAAATGCAATACAAAATCAATATTCTGCTGTGACGCAGCATCAGCATAAGGCGTAAAAAAGCCCGCAGGGTAGTTAGAACATGAAAACACTCCGAACGTTACCTGGCTTACATTTTCTTTCGGTAAGGTTAATGTTGTACCTACTTCGCTCATACTATTTGCGCTTTTGAAGCGATAATAATAGCGGGTGGCAGGATTCAAACCGGAAACATCAACTTTAACAGTATAGTCTCGTGATTGCTGAGCCTGGGCAATATCACTGGCAACAAGCGTACTAAAATCTTTTGAAGTAGATACTTCCCATAAAATGTTAGCGTTTGCTGCTTTTTTGTCGGGCAAAGCTCGGGTCCAAAGAATAACGCTATTATGCAGAGGATCGCCGCTAGCAATGCCATGAGTGAAGCTGGCACTATCTTGTGGCTTTTTAGTAGAAACACAGCCGGCTAAACCTGTTGCAATGGCAACACTGGCACCGGTAATAGAACTTAATTTAATAAAAGAACGTCTGTCCATAAGGCATGTCCGTAAGGGTTATTTTTTTAGTGATTGAGAACTAAAGATATATCGAAAGTGTATGACACTGGCATGGCAGTTTTATAACGTAATGTTTTGTGCAGATTGCTGTTATACTGTGCGTAAATCGAACGCTTTAAAATTGCTATGCGTAGAACATGGGCAACAGTGTTTGAAAAATGAATAAACTAACGAGGCGACAGAACAACTCTATGAGTGATGATCCGCATTATCAGCGCGAGAAAGAAAAGTACGAAAATCCGGTAGCAAGCCGGGAGTTTTTGATGAGTTTATTGAAAGAAGAAGACAGACCTATGTCTTTTCTTGAAATATGTACGGCAGTAAATGCCGAAGAAGAAGATGCTCGCATTGGCATTCAACGCCGCCTTCGCGCCATGGAGCGAGAAGGGCAAGTTCAGTTCACCCGTCAAAAGAAGTACATTCTTCAAGATCAAGATGAGTTGTTCCGCGGTAAAGTGATTGGCCACCGTGATGGCTTCGGCTTTTTACGCCCGGAAGATAAAAGCGGAGACCTGTTCATTAGTGCAGGCCAAATGAAACTGTTTTTGCATGACGATATTGTAGAAGCACGAGTAAGTGGCACTGACCGCCGCGGTCGTAAAGAAGCCTTTATTACGCAGGTGGTAGAGCCGCGTTCAGAGCCTATTGTTGGTCGCTACTTTGTAGAGCAAGGGTTTGGCATGGTTGTGCCAGATGACAGTCGTCTACAGTATGAAATTGTTATCCCTCCTGAACACGTACACGGCGCCCGTATGGGGCAAATAGTGGTGGTTGAGCTTACGCAGCGCCCACGTCGTAAAATGAGCCCAGTGGGTAAAATTGTTGAAGTACTAGGTGAACATATGGCGCCTGGTATGGAAATAGAGATGGCGCTTCGCACCTTTGATATTCCGCACCAATGGCCAAAAGGCGTTACCAAACAGGTTAAAAGCCTTACCGAGCAAGTGCCAGATGAAGCAAAAGAAGGGCGAATCGATTTACGTCAGCTTCCACTTGTTACCATCGATGGTGAAGACGCTCGCGATTTTGATGATGCCGTATATTGTGAACCGTTAGATGATGGTGGTTGGCAACTATGGGTAGCCATTGCCGATGTCAGTTACTACGTACGAAACGGCACAGCGTTAGACGATGAAGCCCAGCAGCGAGGCAACTCGGTGTATTTCCCCGAGCAAGTTATTCCTATGCTACCGGAAGTGCTGTCTAACGGCTTGTGTTCACTGAACCCAGAAGTTGATCGCTTGTGTATGGTGTGCGAGATGACCATTACCGCTCAAGGTAAGTTAGATACTTACCAATTCTATGAAGCCGTAATGAATTCTCACGCGCGTTTAACTTACACCAAGGTATGGCAAATACTGCAAGGCGACAAAGATCTTCATCAACGGTATGAAGCACAAGTGCCGCATTTGCGCCATCTTCACGATTTATATCGCTCGTTGAAAAAAGCCCGTCAGCACCGTGGTGCTATTGAGTTTGAAACCCAAGAAAGTAAGTTTGTATTTAACGCCCAGCGTAAAATTGAAAACATCGTGCCGCTTATCCGTAACGATGCCCACAAACTTATTGAAGAGTGCATGATTTTAGCTAACGTTAGTGCTGCACTGACACTGTCTGAAAATGAAGCGCCAACGCTTTATCGTGTACACGATAAACCAGATGCCGATAGGTTGACGGCTTTCACCAGCTACTTAGCTGAAATAGGTGTACCGCACAAAATTACCGATGAAGCCTTACCGGCAGATTTCACCGACGTGGTATTAAAAACCCGTGGTCGCCCTGACGAAGAGCTTATTCAAACCATGCTGCTTCGTTCAATGAAGCAGGCTATTTATGATGGTGACAACCTAGGCCACTTCGGCTTAGCCCTTGAAGCTTATGCGCACTTTACGTCACCTATTCGTCGTTACCCTGATTTGGTAGTTCACCGCGCATTAAAAGGGATTATTGCCAAGCAAAAGGGCAAAAATACGGTTTCAGGTGCAAAGAATTACACCGTTGAAGAAATTGAACAGCTAGGCGAACAGTGCTCGATGACTGAGCGTCGTGCCGACGATGCTACCCGTGATGTTGCAGACTGGCTTAAGTGTGAATTCATGCTTGACCATGTAGGTGACACTTTTGAAGGCGTAGTGAGTTCAGTGACAAACTTTGGTTTGTTTGTTCGCTTAACCGAATATCACATTGATGGCCTAGTACACATTACTTCACTTGATGACGATTTCTATCACTACGATCAAGTTAAACAAATACTGGCGGGTGAGTCGGGACATCGTCAATTTAGATTAGGCGATACCGTAGAAGTGAAAGTGGCTGCGGTTAACCTAGATGAAAGAAAGATTGATTTATTGCTGGATAAGTCTATGCTGCGCGGCCCCGGCGGCAAGAAGGTTAAAGTAGCCAGTGCGAAGAAGCCGCCTAGAAATGCCAAGCGAGGCCCTAAAAAAGCTGCGCCCAAAGGCAAGGGGGCACCATCGCGTTCGAAGAAAGGGGATAAGCGTTAATGGCACAGCAAGAATGGTTATATGGTTTACATGCAATGCAGTCGGTTCTAGAGCAAGAACCAGAGCGTGTAATGGAAGTAATGGTATTGAAAGGCCGTAATGATGAGCGTTTGACTAACATTGTTAATCAAGCACGTCGATTCGGTATATCAGTACAGTTTTGTCAGCGCAAAGCACTAGATGATAAAGTTAACGGTGAACAGCACCAAGGCGTAGTAGCCAGAGCGAAACCCGCTCGTGTTATGGATGAAGCTGACCTAGATAGAATTTTAGATAAAGAAAGTAAGCCTTTATTGTTAGTACTTGACGGTATAACCGACCCGCATAACCTAGGCGCTTGTTTGCGTACAGCTGATGGTGCTGGTGTGCATGCGGTTGTTGTACCTAAAGATAAATCGGCAAGCCTTAATGGCACTGTGCGCAAAGTCGCGTGCGGCGCAGCGGAAGTGATTCCACTTATTCAAGTGACTAACTTGGCGCGTACATTAAAGCATCTGCAAGACAAAGGTTTATGGATTGTGGGCACGGCGGGCGAAACCGACAAAACCCTTTACGATATAAAACTAGATGGCCCAACCGCATTAGTAATGGGCGCTGAAGGTAAAGGCATGCGCAGGTTAACTAAAGAAACCTGCGATGAGTTAGTGAAGCTACCTATGGCAGGTAGTGTAAGTAGCCTTAATGTATCGGTAGCCACTGGTGTTTGCTTGTACGAGATAGTGCGACAACGTGGCTAACTAGCTTTTATTAAGTTGGTATACAACTATTCGCTACAAACTTATATTAGCTACAGACTTATTCGCAAAAGACTGATTCGCAAAAGACAGAAGCCGTTAACGTATTCGTTAGCGGCTTTTTCGTTTCTGAAAACCGTTAGGGAGAGCGTGAAATTAATAAGTAAATATTTAAGGTGTTTTAAATTGTAAATTAATATTTTCTTACAAATTGGCGCTTTACATTCGAACCTCGCGCCACATCTGCATTTACCGAAATTCCAACGCTACTGAAGCACAATTCAATCTACAACTTACGTATATATTTTCAACGTGAGGAACATTTCGTAATACTTAACTCATTGATTCTATGCTTAATAGTTAAATGGTGTGCATTTGATGTATTACCGAATGCCACATCAAAAGGCAGGTGGGTCGTTTGCGAATTTGAGCATGGAGTGCTTTCGTAGGAAGTAGCGTTTGCCCTGAATGTCTATTAATAACAACGAAGTTTCAAAAGCGCTGTAAAGCGTTGAAACACGACAAGACAGATAACAGGAAATAAAAGTGAATATGAAACACACAAGTATATCAGCCATCGCCCTTGCAGTTTCTGTAGGGTTGGTAAGTCACGCTGCAACTGCAGCAATGACTAAAAACACGACAGCAACGAACACAACTAATGCACCAGTAAAAGTGGAAGAGCAAAAAGCATCGCTTCAATCTTTACTCGGTAAACGACTAGTTTTAAAGGGCGAGTCTGCACAAGAAGAACAGCGCTATATTATAAAATTCAAAGAAACATTAACGACAGATGTTATTAGCAATGCCAGTAGCAGTAAATCTGGCTCGGCTGAAACAGTTCAAGCCACAAAATCTATTGTGAAGCGACCTTTTGAAGTGCAATCAGCCCGCAGTGAAATACAAAAGGTGGGGGGAGAGGTTCGTAAAGAGCTTGGAAAACATCGCATGATGGCGGCGTCTTTAAGCCGAAGTGCCCTCAACAAACTGCGTAACAACGCAAATGTAGAAAGTATTGAAGTAGATGTAAAGCGCACACCTATGGCGCAAACCACGCCTTACGGTTACACAATGGTACAAGCTAATCAGCTGTCGCAAGCAGATACTACCGCTCGGCGAGTATGTGTTATCGACACGGGATACAACCTAGGGCATCCAGACTTACCTGGCACTAACAACGGCGTAACCGGTCAGGCGAATAATAGTGCCGTGGGGAATTGGTATAATGATGGTAACGGTCATGGTACGCATGTGGCGGGCACCATTGCCGCTTATGATAATAGCGAAGGGGTTGTTGGTGTTTACCCAGGCGTGAATTTGCATATCGTTAAGATATTCAATGACAATGGTGATTGGACCTACGCCTCTGATCTTATTGATGCCATTTCACAGTGTCAAAGTGCCGGGGCTAACGTGGTAAACATGAGTTTAGGTGGAGGCAGCGCGTCTACAACCGAGCAAAACGCCATGCAAAGCTTTACCGACGATGGCTTGTTGCTAGTAGCTGCTGCAGGTAATGCAGGTACGAGCGCGAAGTCATATCCTGCTTCGTACGATGCAGTCATGTCGGTTGCCGCTGTTGATTCAAATGAAAATAGAGCAAGCTACAGTCAGTACAATGACCAAGTTGAAATAGCCGCACCGGGTAGTGCCGTTTATTCAACATACCCTACAGACACGTATGCGTCTTTAAGTGGAACTTCAATGGCTACCCCTCACGTAGCAGGTGGCGCGGCCTTAGTATGGAGTTACTTCCCTCAGTGCTCAAACACGCAGATAAGAAATGCGTTAACATCAGCGGCCGAAGACAAGGGAGCAAATGGGCGAGACAACTTGTATGGTTTTGGCCTGATGCAACTTGAGGATGCCTACAGTTACCTGAATACCAATGGTTGCGGCGGCAGTGGCGGTTCAGATCCCGGTACCGACCCAACTGTTGAGCCGGTTTCAGGCCAACTAACTGGGCTATCGGCATCCCGAAGTAATTGGAATCGCTATACCTGGACCATTCCTGAAGGTGTGACGACTATGACGGTACAAACGTCTGGCGGTAGTGGCGATGCCGATTTGTATATGAAATTTGGGTCACAACCCGAAACCAGTGACTTTGATTGCCGTCCTTACGAGAATGGTAATAACGAAGTGTGTACGTTCCAAGCACCAGCAGCGGGTACCTGGCACATCGGAATTCGTGCTTACACAACTTACAGTGGCGTAACGTTATCGTATTCCTATGAATAAATAGTTAATCCACAAATAATAAGCTAGCCCCTATTACCTTATAAACAGGTAATAGGGGCTTTTTTGTATAGAAAGACAAAATACTTTTGTAGTGAATTGTCAGCTTTGTAAAGGCAGCGTAAAGGTGTGAACTATAACAAGCTTTGTAGTGCCATACGGCAGTATAGTTCACGCCTTTCTGGGCAGTGTAACTCCCTTCAAACAATCACGAATTTAGTAAGGACGTTCAGTATATGCAATTTCAATTTCCGGCTTGGTTACGAAACGTAGCTATCGGTCTGGTGGCAATATCAGGGTTAGCTGCTTGTGGTGGCTCTGACAGCAGCTCCGATTACTCGTATGCTTATATACAATTCTATAATGCTTCGCCAAATGGTGCGAATGTAGAAATGCGAGAAGTCGATGGAGATAGCTTTGGCTCTGCGCAATTTGGTGATACTACTGCGATGTACTCAATGGACAACGGTGAAATTGAACTTGAGTTCATTCGCACCGACTCAGATGACCAAGAAGTACTTATTGATACTTACACCGTTAACCTTAAAAATGGTGACAAGCGTCTTATCGTAATGAGTGGTGATTTTGATTCACCCATTATCAGCGATTACAGCTATACCCGTGAAACGCTAGAAGATCACTTTAGGTTATTCGCATTGTCTGTAACCATTGATGAAGGTTCTTACGACTTCTATTTAGCCGAGTCTGGCGACCCGTTTGAAGCGGCAAACTTCTTAGGTACGGTAACGGCCTCTGAAATGATTGAGTTTGACTACTGGGATCCAGATGATGACAGCGACTACTTTGATGAAGATGAGTACACCATTTATCTAACAGAGCCAGGAAGTACTGAAGTTCTATTTGAATCACAGACAATAGACTTTGCATACGAAACTGAATACCTACTCACCATGCGTGATGTAAGTGGCGCAATTCAATCAGGTTTGGTTGTAGACACTATTTTGAATTCATCATCAGTGACGGCGTTAACCGATGTTGAAGCAGACTCACAGTACCGTATTTATAACTCGACAAATATTACCACTGCACTTGATGTGACTTTTGGTGGCAACACCGACGAAGAGGATGTTGCATTTTCACTGGATGCCGGGGAATTATCTGAATTCACTGAAATTGGGTATGGCGATTACCGCGTAACAGTAACGGATACCTCTGGTGAAGCCACAACGCTAAGTAATAAGCTTATCACCTTGAACCAAGGTGAAAGTAAAGCAATTCTAATCTACGAAAAAGCGGGCGCACTTGGCGCGGTAACATTCGTAGAAAGTGGACTGCCTCAAGCGTACGATAAAACAGTGAACTTCATTAATCTTGTTGAAGACTTTGATGATGTGGATTTCTACCTAGTACGTAACGATGAAACTATCGATACTGCAGAATACGACCTACAAAATTTAGAGTTTGGCGAGACTGACAGTGAAGTATTACCGTCTGATTACTACGAAATCATTGCCGTTTACGAAGATGATAACGAAGAGCAGATTCTGCTAGACCGTACAGCTCTATTCGGATTTAACGAAGAAGAGAACTATATTGTTACGGTAGAACCCGCAGATACCGCAACTGGCTATGAAATTAACATTTTGTATTAATCACTTATGTGAAAATTATACTAATTGCTAATACTGGTATGCTTTAAATACCGAGAGTTTCAGTTACCTTTAGAAAAGACTATTACTTCCCTGTAATGGTCTTTTTTTGTTTTAAGGGCTTTTTAAAGGTGGGCGTAAATCCTCATGAGTGTAATTAAAGATCTTCACAAAATTACTACCGATGGCGGGTTATCCTTCAGCGAAAAAGTGGCCCGTTTGCTAGAGATTGGCACTGAGGTATTAGGCCTTGAAACCGGCATTGTTAGCTTTGTGCAAAATGGCACCTACACGGTGGTGCAGGCCATTTCACCGTTGAATGAAATTGTAAGCGGCGCTGAGTTTCCATTGTCTGATACGTATTGCGCTGATACCGTGAACGCAAATGGAATCGTGGCCTATAACGACATTGACGTAATGCCAGGCAACAGCCACCCGTGTTACGCCCTCTACACATTAAAAAGCTACTTAGCTACTCCTATACATGTGAATGCAGCGCTATATGGCACACTCAACTTCTCTTCTATTACGTCGAAGAGCGACAGTTTCACCGCCTTAGATTATGACTATTTACTGCTGCTTGCCGACTGGATAGGGGCAGAGGTGGCACGTGAACAAGCGTTGAGTGAAATCATTTCTCAGAAAAATGCCTTAGAAGAACAAAACGCGCTTTTAAACCAGATTACTGAATTGGCGGGTGTTGGCACGTGGGAGCTTGATGTAGAAACAGGTGCACTCAAATGGTCTGCGTCTTTGAAGCGCATGTTACAAATGAGCGAAAAGCAAGACATCACCCCATCCCACGCACTTAACTTTATAGCGAATAAAAAAGTACGGAATGTTTACGAATCTAAAATGGAAGAAATTGCCATAAACGGCAATGATTGGGCTTACGAGTTTGAAGTTATTACCGATGGTGGTGAAAAACGGTGGTTGGAGAGTCGTGCACACCCCATTATGAAAAATGGAACCTGCCTTAAAATTATCGGCGCAACTCGAGATATAACTGAGCGATTTAACACCACCCAATCTTTGAAACAAAAAACCGCGATCGCAGAGCAAGCCCTTAAAGCGCGAAGTGAGTTCCTAGCAAACATGAGCCATGAAATACGAACCCCAATTCATGGTGTGCAAGGCATGCTCGAGACCCTTTGCAGTACATCGCTTAATGAAAAGCAAAAAGAGTATACCCATGTAGCTATGCGAAGCGCAGAATCCTTGCTCAATATTGTGAATGATATTTTAGATTTTTCAAAAATTGATTCAGGGCATATGACCTATGATGTTGAGCCTGTTAATTTTAAAGAGTTAATTGAGCAACAAATACCTATGTTTAGGCGTTTAGCCGATAAAAAAGGGATTGAATTTATCACCGAAACGGCGGCGGTTTCAGATACGTTATTTCTCGCTGATTCGTTAAGATTAAGTCAGATACTGATGAACCTTATGAACAACGCGGTGAAGTTCACTGATAAAGGTTCAATTAAAATTAGTACGCGATGTACCAAGTATGGTGCAGGGCGCTTTAGGGTTAAGCTAATTGTTACCGATACGGGTATTGGTATTAGTGATGAGCAGCAAAAAGTCATCTTTTCGCCATTCCTTCAGGCCGAAGAGTCGACACAGCGACGCTTTGGCGGTACAGGTTTAGGCTTAGCCATTGTGAATAATATTGTTGAGCATTATGACGGCAACGTAGAAGTGTCTAGCGCGATAGGGGAAGGGGCTCGATTTATCGTTACCATGACCCTAGATTGTGCAAATGCCGGTGTAATGAAAGAAAAAGCTATCGCAGCAAACAAGGTCACACCGCTTTGCAAAAGAGTGCTGTCAGAATCGCGCGTGTTAGTGGTTGAAGATAACGAAATAAATCAGATAGTCATTAAAGAGCAATTAAAAGAAATTGGTGTGTCGGTAGAGCTCGCCAATAATGGTGCGTTAGGCCTCGCTAAGGTAACAAGTGCTATTGCGCGGAAAAAGCCATACGACCTTATCTTTATGGATTGCCACATGCCAGTGATGGACGGATTAGCTGCCACGAAAGAAATTAGAGCGCTAGGTGAAACCGTTCCTATCATTGCACTTACTGCCAACGCGCTGAGTGGCGAAAAGGAAAAGTGTTTGCGAGCAGGAATGGATGACTTCATATCAAAACCTGTAGGCGTTTCGCGGTTAGGAGACTGTATTAACTATCACTTGTCTTATAAACAGGAGAAGTTAAAAGATCCTGCTTGATAGCCAACTTTTGGCTATCTGCCCCGGCAATGCTGGGGCTTTTTTATGGATGTGTTACGGGGGATATAAAATCACAAGACAAACTATAAAATCATGCGTATAATATGTGTCTGCTTCTGGCGCTATTCATGTCATGCGTCATGCGACCCCCTCGCATTTCAGAAACAATGTACTCAAATTCCCCATCGATTAAAAATAATCCAATTTAACGCTATCTCTAGCTCAAAATTTCTGTTATAGTTTCGCGCCCTTTTTATGGGGGTATGTATATAAATTCAACAATGTTTGTTGGGTTTAGCAGCAATAACGACTCGGCAGAGTCTCATAATAGAGCGGAGCACTAACATGATCCAAATGCAAACTAACCTGGACGTTGCAGACAACAGCGGCGCTCGCAGGGTTCAGTGTATTAAGGTTCTTGGTGGCTCGCATCGCCGTTATGCAGGTATCGGTGACATCATCAAAGTTACTGTGAAGGAAGCAATTCCTCGCGGTAAAGTTAAAAAAGGTGACGTACTGAATGCAGTGGTGGTGCGTACTAGAAAAGGCGTTCGTCGTGCAGATGGTTCATCCATTCGTTTTGACGGCAACGCAGCTGTTTTGCTTAACGCAAACAAGCAACCAATTGGTACGCGTATCTTTGGACCGGTAACCCGTGAGTTGAGAAGTGAAAACTTCATGAAAATCATCTCATTGGCCCCAGAGGTACTATAAGGAGTCACGATAATGGCTAATAAAATTCGTCGTGATGATGAAGTAGTCGTATTAGCGGGTAAAGACAAAGGCAAACAAGGCAAAGTCCTTAAAGTGCTTATTGCTGATAACCGTGTAATTATAGAAGGTGTTAATCTTATCAAGAAGCACACTAAGCCAAACCCACAATTGGGTGTAGCTGGTGGAATTGTTGAGAAAGAAGCTTCTATTCACGTTTCTAATGTTGCGATTGTTAACCCGGCAACGGGCAAAGCAGATCGCGTTGGTTTCCGTTTCGAAGATGAGAAGAAAGTTCGTTTCTTCAAATCTAACGGCGAACTTGTTTAATTATATTGGAGAGTACGATGGCGAAACTGCATGATTTCTATAAAGAAACAGTAGTAGCTGAACTTGCTAAGCAGTTCGGGTACAAAAGCGTCATGCAAGTCCCTCGGATTGAAAAAATCACTCTAAACATGGGTTTAGGTGAAGCAATTGCTGACAAGAAGGTGCTTGAAAATGCTCAAGCTGACATGGCGGCTATCGCCGGTCAGAAGCCGATTGTTACAGTTGCTAGAAGATCAGTAGCGGGCTTTAAAATCCGTGAAGGTTATCCGATTGGCTGTAAAGTAACCTTACGCGGCGAGCGTATGTGGGAATTCCTTGAGCGTTTGATTTCAATCGCTATCCCACGTGTTCGCGACTTCCGTGGTTTGAACCCTAAGTCATTCGACGGTCGTGGTAACTACAGCATGGGCGTGCGTGAGCAAATCATTTTCCCTGAAATCGATTTCGATAAAGTGGATAAAGTTCGTGGTATGGATATTACTATCACTACCAGTGCGGACTCAAATGAAGAAGCACGTGCTCTGCTGGACGCGTTCAACTTCCCATTTAAAAAGTAGGGTGTAGGGTTATGGCAAAAGAATCAATGAAGGCCCGTGAAGTAAAGCGCGCTAAGCTAGTAGCTAAGTACGCAGAAAAACGTGCCGCACTTAAAGCGACTATCAGCGATGTTAACGTATCTGAAGAAGAGCGTTGGGACGCTGTTCTTAAGCTACAACAACTGCCACGTGACTCAAGTTCTTCACGTCAGCGTAATCGCTGCCGCGTAACTGGTCGTCCACATGGTTACCTTCGCAAATTCGGTCTTAGCCGTATCAAACTGCGTGAAGCAGCGATGCGCGGCGAAGTCCCTGGCCTTAAAAAAGCCAGCTGGTAAGGAGTAGCTGATAATGAGCATGCAAGATCCTATCGCGGATATGTTTACCCGCATCCGTAACGGCCAAATGGCAGAGAAAGTTTCTGTAGTTATGCCTTCTTCTAAACTTCGCGTAGCAATTTGTGAAGTATTAAAGTCTGAAGGTTATATTACTGACTTCGCTGCATCTGGTGACGTTAAGCCTGTTTTAGAAGTTACGCTTAAGTACTTCGAAGGCAAGCAAGTAATTGACACTATTGAGCGTGTAAGCCGCCCAGGTCTGCGAATCTATAAGAAAAAAGATGAGCTTCCTAAAGTAATGGGTGGATTGGGTGTCGCGATCGTGTCGACTTCTAAAGGTGTGATGACTGACCGTGCAGCGCGTAACGCTGGCATGGGCGGTGAGATCATCGGTTATGTAGCATAACGGAGGAGTTGAAATGTCACGAGTAGCAAAAGCCCCAGTAGACTTGGTTTCAGGTGTAGATATTTCTATCGCTGGCCAAGAAATTACCGCAAAAGGTAGTAAAGGCACTTTGACCCGCGTTTTTAACGACGCTGTAGAAGTTGTACAAGAAGAGAACCAATTGAAAGCACTTCCTCGCGAAGGTTTCGCTGACGCTTGGGCACAGGCTGGTACTGTACGCTCTCTTCTTAACGCAATGGTTCAAGGTGTTTCACAAGGTTTTGAGAAAAAGCTTCAGTTAAATGGTGTTGGTTACCGTGCGCAAGCACAAGGTAGCAAACTAAACCTGACGCTTGGTTTCTCTCACCCAGTAGTATACGAGATGCCTGAAGGCATTACCGTTGAAACGCCTACGCAAACTGAAATCGTCGTGAAAGGCGCCGATAAGCAGGTTGTAGGACAGGTTGCGGCGAACATTCGCGCTTACCGTCCACCAGAGCCTTACAAAGGCAAAGGTGTACGTTACGCTGACGAACATGTACGTCGTAAAGAAGCTAAGAAAAAGTAGGTGGGTGATACGATGGATAAGAAAACAGCTCGCATTCGTCGCGCTACACGCGCACGAGCAAAAATTCGTGAACTGGCCGCGCATCGCTTGGTAATTAACCGTACACCTCGCCACATCTATGCTCAGTTAATCGCTCCTAGCGGTTCTGAAGTATTAGCAGCGGCTTCTACTGTAGATAAAGAACTTGCAAAAGATCTTAAGTCAACAGGTAACGCTGAAGCAGCGGCGATAGTCGGTAAAGCAATTGCAGAACGCGCTAAAGAGAAAGGCATTGAAAAAGTGGCTTTCGATCGTAGTGGTTTTAAATACCACGGTCGCGTTAAGGCATTAGCTGATGCAGCTCGCGAAGCTGGCCTTCAGTTCTAGGAGTTTATAATGGCTAAACAAGAAGTTCAGAACGGTGAACTATTAGAGAAATTGATTGCTGTTAACCGCGTATCTAAAGTGGTTAAAGGTGGTCGTATCTTTAGTTTTACTGCATTGACAGTAGTGGGTGACGGTAATGGTCGCGTAGGTTTCGGTTATGGTAAAGCACGTGAAGTGCCTGCTGCAATCCAGAAAGCTATGGAAAAGGCACGTCGCAACATGGTTGACGTTGACCTTAACGGCCACACGTTACAGCACCCAATTAAAGGTCGTCACTCTGGCTCTAAAGTCTACATGCAACCAGCATCAGAAGGTACCGGTATCATCGCCGGCGGTGCAATGCGTGCAGTACTTGAAGTAGCTGGTGTACAGAACGTACTTTCAAAATGTTACGGTTCTACGAACCCAATCAACGTTGTTCGTGCAACAATCAACGCGCTGACAGAGATGAATTCTCCAGCGAAAGTTGCTGCGAAACGTGGATTGTCTGTATCAGAAATTTTGGGGTAATCAGACATGGCAACGATTAAAGTAAAGCAAACTAAAAGTGCGATTGGCCGTCTGCCAAAGCACAGAGCTACGCTTAAAGGTTTAGGCCTTCGTAAAATCAACCATGTTCGTGAACTGGAAGATACGCCAAGTGTACGCGGCATGATTCACCGTGTTAATTACATGGTCGAAATAGTCGAGGAGTAAGTTATGCGTTTAAATACTATTGCTCCTGCTCCAGGAGCTAAACATTCTGGTAAGCGTACTGGTCGTGGTATCGGTTCAGGTCTAGGTAAAACAGGTGGCGCAGGTCACAAAGGTCAAAAAAGCCGTTCAGGTGGCCGTGTTAAGCCAGGATTTGAAGGTGGTCAGATGCCACTTCAGCGTCGTCTTCCTAAATTCGGTTTCACATCACGTAAGAGCTTCGTTACTGACGAAGTAACTCTTGCAGAAATCGCAAAGGTTGATGGTGATACAGCATCTCTAGAAACTTTAAAAGCAGCTGGTCTTGTGAAAAAAGAGATTCAGTTCGTTAAAGTTATCAAGAGCGGTGAAGTATCACGCGCTGTTACAGTAAGCGGTTTAAAGGTTACTAAAGGCGCTAAAGAAGCGATTGAAGCTGCTGGCGGTAAAGTAGAGGAATAAGCTAGATGGCTAAACCAGGATTGGATTCAGGCGCGAAAAGCGGCTTGAGTGAGCTTAAAGCAAGATTGTTGTTCGTACTCGGTGCGATTGTTGTATTCAGATTAGGTTCTTATGTTCCTATTCCGGGCATCGATCCAGCTGTACTTGCTGACTTGTTCGAGCAACAGAAAGGTACCATTGTAGAAATGTTTAACATGTTCTCCGGTGGTGCGCTTGAGCGTGCATCCGTTCTGGCTTTGGGCATCATGCCATACATTACTGCATCAATTATTATGCAGTTGCTCTCGGTGGTTCATCCACCGATGATAGAGCTTAAAAAAGAAGGCGAAGCAGGTCGTCGTAAAATTAGTCAGTACACACGTTATTTAACGTTGGTATTGGCTATCTTCCAATCAATTGGAATATCGACGGGTCTGCCTAACCTAATTAATGGACTGGTATTGAACCCTGGCTTCGGATTCTACTTTACGGCAGTAGTGAGCTTAGTCACAGGAACGATGTTCCTAATGTGGTTAGGTGAGCAAATTACTGAACGAGGTATCGGTAACGGTATTTCTATATTGATATTTGCTGGTATTGTTGCCGGTCTACCAACAGCGATAGGTCAGACGGCAGAACAAGCAAGACAAGGCGACATTAACTTGTTGTTCTTGTTGTTGATGGCTGTGATTGTTATTGCGCTTACATACCTTGTGGTATTTGTAGAGCGCGGACAGCGCAGAATTGTGGTAAACTACGCAAAGCGTCAGCAAGGCCGTCAGGTTTTTGCCGCGCAAAGCACGCATTTACCACTGAAAGTCAACATGGCTGGTGTAATTCCACCCATCTTTGCTTCCAGCATCATTTTGTTTCCGGGTACTATCGCAGGATGGTTCGGACAGAATGAATCTACGGCGTGGTTGCAGGACGTAGCACTTATGCTATCTCCAGGTCAGCCCCTGTATGTGATGTTATACGCAACAGCGATAATCTTCTTCTGCTTCTTCTACACGGCGTTGGTTTTCAACCCGCGTGAAACAGCGGATAACTTGAAGAAGTCTGGTGCGTTTGTACCAGGTATCCGTCCTGGTGAACAAACATCACGTTATATCGATAAGGTAATGACTCGTCTGACTCTGGCAGGCGCGCTGTACATAACCTTTATTTGTTTGGTGCCTGAATTCATGCTAATTGCCTGGAATGTTCCGTTCTACTTCGGTGGTACGTCGCTTCTAATTATTGTGGTGGTTATCATGGACTTTATGGCACAGGTGCAGACACATTTGATGAGTAGTCAATATGAGTCTGTTCTGAAGAAAGCTAATCTTAAAGGCTACGGCCGTTAAGTTAGCCCCTTAATTTATAAGATAGGGGAGTGATGTAATGAAAGTTCGTGCATCAGTTAAAAAGATTTGCCGTAACTGTAAAGTTATCAAACGCAACGGTGTTGTGCGCGTAATTTGTACAGAGCCGAAGCATAAGCAAAGGCAAGGTTAATCTACGCGGTACTGAATACTCGCAAAGCCAATAAGCAGGGCCTGACTTATACTTATCAGGTTCTGCTGGTTTTGTTTAAAGTGTTCAGAACCTAAATATTTGCAATTTAGTTGACGGGTAAGTATCCTATCGGGCTTTTTAGGTCGTCAACAATAAATTAGAGGAGTGCTGTTAATGGCCCGTATCGCTGGCATTAACATTCCTGAGCACAAGCATGCTGTAATCGCTATCCAAGCGATCTATGGCGTTGGTCCTACACGTGCTAAAAGCATTTGTGTAGGTGCTGGTGTTGCAGAAGATACAAAGATCAAAGAGCTAGACGAAGCGACTATTGATAAGCTTCGTGACGAAGTGGCTAAATTTACCGTTGAAGGTGATTTACGCCGTGAAGTCTCTATGAGCATCAAACGTTTGATGGACCTGGGTTGCTTCCGTGGTATTCGCCACCGTCGTAGCTTGCCTCTACGTGGTCAGCGCACTAAAACAAATGCGCGTACCCGTAAAGGTCCTCGTAAGCCAATTAAGAAGTAAACGGGGAATAAGTTATGGCTAAAGCACCAGCTCGTAGTACGCGTAAGCGCGCTAAACGTCAGGTTGCAGACGGTATGGCTCATATCCATGCGTCTTTCAACAACACAATTGTGACTATTACAGACCGTCAAGGCAATGCATTAGCATGGGCGACATCTGGTGGTTCAGGTTTCCGTGGTTCACGTAAATCTACCCCATTTGCTGCACAGGTTGCTGCAGAGCGTGCAGGTGTTGCTGCACAAGAATACGGTCTTAAAAACCTAGAAGTGTTTGTAAAAGGTCCAGGTCCAGGCCGTGAGTCTGCGATCCGTGCTCTTAACGCTACTGGTTATAAGATCACAAATATTACCGATGTGACACCAATTCCTCACAACGGTTGTCGTCCACCGAAAAAACGTCGCGTTTAATCGACGGACAGTTGGAGAAAGATCATGGCAAGATATTTGGGTCCAAAACTCAAACTTAGCCGTCGCGAAGGAACTGATTTGTTCCTTAAGAGCGGCGTTCGCGCAATCGATTCTAAATGTAAAATCGATACAGCGCCTGGTCAGCATGGAGCCCGTCGTGGCCGTTTGTCTGACTACGGTGTTCAGCTGCGTGAAAAACAAAAAGTTCGTCGTATGTATGGCGTTCTTGAAAAGCAATTCCGTAACTACTATAAAGAAGCTGCACGTCTAAAAGGGAACACAGGTGAAAACTTGTTACAACTTTTAGAAAAGCGTCTTGATAACGTAGTTTATCGTATGGGATTTGCTAGCACACGTGCAGAAGCACGTCAGCTAGTTAGCCACAAGGCGATCATGGTAAATGGTCAAGTTGTGAACATTCCATCATTCAACGTTTCTGCCGAAGACGTGGTTTCTGTTCGTGAAAAAGCTAAGAAGCAAGCTCGTATCGTAGCTGCTTTGGAACTGGCTGACCAACGCGAGAAGCCAACTTGGATTGAAGTAGACAGCACTAAAATGGAAGGTACTTTTAAGCGCCTACCAGAAAGAACTGATTTGTCTGCGGAAATTAACGAACAGTTGATCGTTGAACTTTACTCTAAGTAAAGCTAACTAAAGAGGAAGCATTGTGGGTTCTGTGACTGAATTCCTTAAACCGAGATTAGTTGAGATCGAAAACGTTTCTCCTACTCGTGCCAAAGTAACTTTGGAACCACTAGAGCGCGGCTTTGGCCACACTCTAGGTAACGCCCTACGTCGTATCTTGTTGTCATCCATGCCAGGATGCGCAGTTACTGAAGTAGAAATTGATGGCGTTCTTCACGAGTACAGCACCAAAGAAGGTGTGCAAGAAGACGTAATTGAAATCTTGCTAAATCTTAAAGGTTTAGCGGTTCGCCTTGAAGGTAAAACTGAGGCAACCCTAACTCTAGTGAAATCTGGCGCTGGCCCTGTTGTTGCTGGTGACATTCAGCATGATGGCGACGTAGAAATTGTTAACCCTGACCACTTAGTTTGTACTTTAACTGGCGAAGCTGAAATCAGCATGCGCATTAAAGTAGAAATGGGTCGCGGTTATGTACCAGCTTCTACCCGTCGCTCCTCTGAAGAAGATGATCGTCCAATTGGTCGTTTATTAGTTGATGCTTCATACAGCCCAGTTGAGCGTATAGCTTACAGTGTAGAGTCTGCCCGTGTTGAACAACGCACAGACCTAGACAAATTGATTATCGATATGGAAACGAACGGTACTTTAGATCCTGAAGAAGCGATCCGCCGTTCTGCGACTATCCTAGCTGAACAGCTTGATGCATTCGTAGATTTACGTGATGTGTCCGAGCCAGAAGCGAAAGAAGAGAAGCCGGAATTTGATCCGATTCTACTTCGCCCAGTTGATGACCTAGAGCTAACTGTACGTTCTGCTAACTGTTTAAAAGCAGAAGCTATCCAGTACATTGGTGACCTGGTTCAGCGTACTGAGGTTGAGCTACTTAAAACGCCAAACCTTGGTAAAAAATCGCTAACTGAAATCAAAGATGTTCTAGCATCTCGTGGACTTTCTCTAGGTATGCGCCTAGAAAACTGGCCGCCTGAGAGCATCGCTGAAAAAGATTAATCAGGTTTTTAATAAACTGATTTGTAGAGAAGGATAAAACTATGCGCCATCGTAAGAGTGGTCGTCAGTTGAATCGCAACAGCAGCCATCGTCAAGCTATGTTCAAGAACATGGCCGGCTCTTTGGTCAAGCACGAAGTGATCAAAACGACGTTACCAAAAGCGAAAGAATTACGTCGCGTTATTGAGCCTCTTATCACTATGGCTAAGCAAGACAGCGTTGCAAACCGCCGTTTAGCTTTCGCCCGCACTGGTGATAAAGAAGTTGTTGGTAAACTATTCAACGAGCTTGGTCCTCGTTACGAAGCTCGCCCAGGCGGATACACTCGCATTCTTAAATGCGGACTCCGTGCTGGCGACAATGCCCCTATGGCATACGTTGAACTAGTAGACCGTCCAGTTGTTGAAGCTGAAGAAGAAGCAGTAGAAGCAACTGAAGAGTAATAAATACTCTTAATTCTGAGTTATCAGAATTATTAAAAAACCCGGCTTAGGCCGGGTTTTTTGTTTTTGGCACATTTCTTTTATTAAATAGGGAATGATAGAGACGAATAACTGTCGAAAATGTTATTATATTGAAGCTCTTTTTTATATATAAAGGGTGAAAGGAAGCGAAATGACAAAGAGATGAATCCGCAGCATGCTTAAAAATACGTCACTGAAAGAGTTCGGGTATAATTTTCTGGGCCCTATCCTATCTGTTTATACATCAAAGTTAATCAAAAAATTAAACGTTATACCAGGTGAGCCTAAAGTGTTTCACTTGGCTAGAGAAGGCTATGCGCTCAAACAAGCTTTCAATATACTCAATAACGATAGTATACCCTCACACTATCTTTATGCTTCTAGAACCTTTATGTTCAGAATAACGCTAGATATCGAACGTAGTTGGTCAATAAGCGTGAAGCATAGTTTCGATGGTTTGCTCGGCGAGTTTTTTAAATCTCGATATGCGTTCACGTCAGAGCAAACTGAAGCGATATTATTAGGTTATGATGAAAGCTCAAAGATTAAACTGCCTCGAGACTATCCGAAAGTCGTAAAAATCCTCAAAGAAAAAAAGAGTGTTATCAGTGATATTGTTTCTACAACTCGTAGCATTTATCAAAACTATTTGTCATCAATAGGTTTCACTGACATAGAAATTACGCCGGTTGTTACCGATGTTGGCTATTCGGGTACGATTCAAAAGCTTCTTGCCATGATAACCAAGCGTGAAATATACGGTGTCTATATGATCACTACTGCTTCCGGTGAAATAGATATCGATGGTTATACAGTTTCCATAGATCATATATACAAGACAAATGTGAACATGGGGGGAGGGTATATGATGCTAGACCGCTCTATGTTTCTTGAGTCTCTTCTAACGGCCCCCAATGGTCAATTTGTAGATATCCTCTTAGATAAAAATAGTAATAAATATCACTTTTGTTTTGGTAAAAGAACATATACACAAGAGAATTTTACAGATCTTGAGATGTTGCTATCAGGTGCACTAGAGTGCGTTTTTGATTGTCATGTCAATAACATTCAATATTCAATAGAAGAAGTTGAAGCTATATTTAACGCCCATGTTACACAACGTAACCTTTTACCTCGCGCCTCATGGCCGTTGTTTGAATTAGATGATGCAATCTCTGGGCAAGGTAATTTGAATCCATTAGATTTCTTTGGGTTATAGAATGCGAAATAAACTAAGAAATATTGTACGACGTGCTCAACAATCATTTGAAATGACAACTCGTCCAAAGGTTGCAAAGGCTTTTAAAAGAGCCGTCGCTGAGGGGTTATTCGATGTGGAGTGGTATCAAGAACACTATGGTACTTTTCCACATGCACTTGCAGCCTTTAAAGATTTCAGCGAAAAATCAAAATCGTCAAATGTAAATCCTTCTCCTAATTTTGATACGGAATATTATCTACGATGTAACCAAGACATATACTTAGCTGGGATCGAGCCGCTAACCCACTTCATGTATCATGGCCGCCATGAACATAGAGCTTCATCTAAAGTAATGAATCGCTGGTTCCCATCAACAGATCTCGTAGCAAAAGAAACCTCTTCTTGGAAACAACAAAAAGTTGCTATCGTTTTACATATATTTTATCCCGACTTTGTTGATAAGTTTGCGGCTTCAGTTCAGCGGTTTCCCACTAATGTAGATGTATTCATCACTGCCGGTACCGATGCTATAAAGAATAAAGCGCTAAAAACTTTTAATGGTTTGAAAAATGTTCAGAAAGTCCAAGCGGTTTTGTGTGAGAACCGAGGAAGAAACTTTGGACCGTTTCTTGTAAATTTCAGCGATGAATTACTCGATTATGACTTGATGTGTCATTTGCACTCAAAGAAATCTTTGTATAGTGGAAGAGAACAAACTCAGTGGTTCGATTATCAAAATAACTTTCTACTAAAAGATAAACACGTCGTAAAATCAATATTACGACTATTTGACGAAAGAGAAGAGTTAGGGATCTATTACCCTACCTCATTCTGGATGATGCCTGCTTGGGTTAATCACTGGACGTGTAACAAGGGCATCTCACAAGACTTTGTAGATAAATGGGGATTAGATATAAGCGACGACTTCGTAAACTATCCTGTAGGGGGAATGTTTTGGGCTAGGCCAAAAGCTATTGCGCCGTTATTGAAGGAGAAGTTCGAGTACTCCGATTTTCCCGAAGAGCCTCTGCCCAACGATGGCAGTTGGTTACATGCATTAGAACGTTCTATCGGTTTGTTAGCTGAGAAACAGGGCTTTAAACAGTTTTTTTATTATCCGCCACAAGGTAAATTCACTACAGACAAATCATACATTTCATCGAGTTATTATAAGCCCTTCGAAACTGTGTTATCTGATTTAAATACATTTGATATTATTTCGTTTGATATTTTCGATACGGTTCTGAGGCGAGAATACACTGAGCCCGATTATGCGAAGTTTAAATTAGGTAGAGAACTAGTAAAGTTAAGCTATTTCTCTTCGGAGAAAGATTTTGTCGCACAAAGAAACAATGCTGAACTTGCTTGTAGAAAAATGCGTGCTTTCGAAGGTGATGTAGATATATATGAAACTTATGAAAAGTTGGCTGAAGCCTTGTCAATACCGAAAGTCACAACAAAGGAGTGGGCCGATAAAGAGTTTTATTTTGACTTGTCTATGGCTAAGCCAAAAGATGAGATGGTCAAGATCCTCCATAACCTTCACGAGAAGGGAAAGGAAATTTGGTTTGTAACTGATATTTACTATACAAAAGCTCAGATAACCAAAATGTTAAGAAAAATAGGCATCACAATATCATTTAAATTGTTTGTTAGTTCCGATTTACGTAAGCGAAAAGATGCGGGAACCATGTGGACGTATGTAAAAGGCTTAGTTGATGAGTCAGGTAAAACATTTATTCACGTAGGTGATAACGTTCGTTCAGACGCTCAAATATGTGGGGATTTTGGGTTAAATAACTTACATATACTGAATCCTATTGATAAGTGGCGAATAGCAAATTTTCCAATGCCTGATTTCGAAAATGAACAGAATATTCTTAAGTGGGGGAAACAAGTTTCTCACTTTGGACGTTACCCTTTTTTTGGTGAATAAAGTATGAAGTTATATTTGCATGTTGGCCCCCATAAAACGGGTACTACATTAATTCAGAAGACCATGTTGGACAATCAAGGTTTGTTGCTTCAACAGGGCGTTTTTTATCCTAAAAACTTTGTCACAATATTTGGCCACCACGATTTTAGAAACAAAATTCAAGATGAAGCAATAACTGACGAAGATGTTTTATTCTTAGAGCATACTGAAAAAAATGTATTGCTTTCGAGTGAAGATTTTATTTCGCTAAATGAAAAAAATTTTAGATATTTAAAACAGCGTCTATCCAATTTCGATATTGAAATAATTTACTCATGGCGTCGTGGCAATAAGAAAATGTTTTCTATTTGGCAAGAATACGTTAAGCACGGGGGCCAGGATACCTTTTTTGAGTATCACTTCCCACACTTGGCGCGCCCAGCAACTAGTGCCATGCTTTCCCCAGATATAAAGCTGCAATCCTTTGCACGTGTCTTTGGAAAAAACAAAGTTAAGATAATAGATTACGACGCTGCTGCAGAAGCTGACAACTTACTAGAGCTATTTTTCAGCATAATACAAGTCAGTGATACCAAAGAGTTTAAAATTCCTCTGCAGGATGAAAACGCGAGCAATAAATCTCTCAAATATTATGAATCAGAATTGCTTCGAGCTTTAAATACTTTTTTCGCAGTAAATAAAGAAATTTCAGGTAGCCAAGTACGAATCGCATTTAATGAACACAGAGCAAAGCTTGATCCAGATATTATAAATAACTTATTTGAGCTGATTAAAAACGACATTATCGAAGTTAATGCCGATAAGTATTTTATCGATCAGCGTAGCGAGAAGGTAATGAGCGATAAATTTGTCGGTTGTATTGCTAACTATCAAGAAAACAAGCTTATTAATTCTTTTACGCTATCTAGTCAGAAATGGTTACTTCGGAGCGATGCTCAAATGAAAATTAAGCAACTTGCAGAGGAATTGTGTGAGTATCTATCATAATAGTGGACCTTTTAAAAAGCAGGTTGGTTCGATTTCCCTTTGCTTATTTTCAGACAAGTTAGAGGTGGTTGCATTATGAACTTCTTTAAAAAAACGGTGAAGCAAGAAAAGAAAGTCAAACTAGTCGCGGTAGCTAAAGATGAAGCAGCTTACTTGCCTGAATGGATACATCACCACCTATATTTCGGGTTCGACGAAATCGAAGTATATGTAAATAGATCATCAGATAACAGTATTCCCCTTCTATCTAAAATTTCACAGGAACATGATGAAGTAAAATTTACTACGGCTGATTG
This sequence comes from Alteromonas naphthalenivorans, assembly GCF_000213655.1. Lineage (NCBI taxonomy): Bacteria > Pseudomonadati > Pseudomonadota > Gammaproteobacteria > Alteromonadales > Alteromonadaceae > Alteromonas > Alteromonas naphthalenivorans. The sequence continues at coordinate 4,285,592 of NC_015554.1, read as the reverse complement.
GGTTGATTTATGTCCAGAGGCAGCAAAAAGCCACATTCAACAAATTGTCTATTCATTGGCATTGCATAAGGCGAAAGAAGACGGTTTTGATTATATTATGTTTATCGACGTTGACGAATTCTATATGCCTAAGGATATGGTTACTGGCATAAAGAATAAACTGTTGCAATTGGATTACCCTGATTCGATATCTTTCCAGTGGTTTAATGAGAAAGGCCAAGATAAACCTTTTAGTGTATTACCGGCATCAATAAATGGCTTTAGACATAAACTAATAAAATCGATTGTTGCTACTAATGCGCCTATTGATTCAATGAGTTTACATTTACCGCGTTTCAAAAAAGGTAAAAAGTTGCTGTCAGATGGAAGCAAATTTATACCAGCGAAGGGCCATCATGAGCAACTTGATCCGAGGCTATCTCAACAAAGAGATACGATGATTGTTCATAGAATGTTCCGGTCACCATTAGAGTACGTTTCCCTTCTAAGCCGTGGGAGGCCGTCTAAAACTCGTTTAACTATTAAGACTAATCGGTTTGGTTACAACGTCGACAACGCTGAGTATGAAGACTTCACTGTAGATGTAGAAAAATATGAAGCTTATCAATTAAGTCTGCAACGTTTTATTGATAAATGTGGATTGGCCTCTGAATTGTTAATAGCTCAACAGTTTGTGAAAAGTCGTTATCACCAGACAATCAAATCTATATCCAATATTCCAATCAACGCTTCTAAGGAAGCCACTAGAGCATTTCGAAACTGTGATAAAGAAGTAGTTTCTGCTTTGAATAAGAAATACGCGACGAGTGAATTTCTTAACAGCGTATCAACGCCAGTCCTCCTATCTGAACTGGCTAGGATGTTTATAGATATAGATAAAGGTACAGCGAAAAAGCTAATTTCTAAGGCGGCCGAACTTCACCCAACCGGGCCTCAAATCAAAAATCTATATAAGCTAATTTTCGATAAAAATAGCGGAAATATTTGAACGATGTTAAATAGTTTTTTTTCTCGACAGAAAATAAATTTTTCAGACACTTTATGGTTATCTCATCACATACCCAAAACAGCCGGTACGTCGTTGCGAATAGCTTTTGATGATGCCGTAGGTCGCAAGGAAGTTCGAAAGGTTTACAGGCCATTTGAGGTGGTAAGTTTAGAACGGGGAAAGATAACATTACCTCGAAAGTTGCCCTTTATTATTCATGGCCATTTCAAGCCATCTCCCGAGCAGTTAGCAATAGCGCCTTCAATAAAAAGAGCAGTCTGGTTGAGGGACCCTGTTCAAAGAGCATGGTCCTTACTAAAACATTTAATTGATGCTCAAAACTACAAAAACGAGTATGAGATACTGAATAGAAAGTTTGGGGGAAGATTAGTAGACCCTGATCCAGAAGTTTTGGAATACTTCTTATCCAATAAAGAATTTGCTCATTTGAACAGGCCTTATCAAAATTACTTTAAAAGTGTTCGACTGCATGAGTTCGATTTTGTCGGCAAAATTGAGAATTTTGAAGGTGACCTATCACGGTTGGGACATATGATGAACATAAAGCTCAGTAGTCCACGTGTAAATGAAAGACGAAGTGAAATTGTCATTCACCAAAAAGACTTTATGCATTATTTAGAAAAGGAGTATGACGTTGTTAAAGACTATTACGAATAGTAAGACATTGGATGTGTAAATAATGGATTTTAGTATAGGGTCGCCACATAAAAGTGCGCTTTGGTATGACTATAGATTGTACGTTAACCTTATTGAAGCGATGGCATCGCTAGGTATTAATTACCGAAAAAATTCAAAGAATAGAATTTATTTCTTGGGAGCCCCAAGACGGCATGTTTATCCGGATGTTGGGAAGTTTGACCCGAGTGCCAATAACTTAGCATTGGCTTATTGTCATTTTGAGAAAATTAAAAGCTACAACGAATTTAGAAAGGTGTTTTTGCCAAGTGAGTTTGTTAAAGATGCTGTGCTTAATGATAAAAAGAAGCACTCTAAATTATTCAGGAAAAACGTATTTTTAGATAATAAAAATAGAATCGACATTATACGACCGTTTTCATCACTTTCATCTACCGATGAAGTATTAAAAACATATGAATGCGATATCTCTTTCATCGGCTCTCCACGGATAAGACCAATAGTAGAAGACATCATCCCTATTGTTGAAAAGCATAATTTATCCTTTCAAATATTTGGGCCACATTGGCATGAATATAAAGGTAATAAAAATGCGGTTAAGTACGTTACAGCGAATGAAATACCTTATGAAAATATTCCTTTGTTATCTTCTGCATCGAAAATTTCATTAGTTGATCATCATCAACCCATGAATGACATTGGAACTGTAAGTCACAAGTACGTTGACTTAATAGCTAGTGGCGCTTTTGTGCTAAGTGACAATAACAAAGATGCTGTTCAGCACTACAAAGGTATTACTTATAATAGTGTAAATGAACTCGAGGAATTGGTGCTTTTCTATATCAATGATGAAAACGCGAGACGTAAACAGCGTGAAAGGCAACTCGATATCGTCCAAAAAAATTCTACTCTTTTGGCTGCAAAGCAGATAAGCCAGTTTTTCATATAATTTATAACAGGGCAAAAAATTGAATAAAGAAAACGTCAAAGTATATTGTCTAAGTGCCAGTGACAGATACAACTACGGCGACTTATTATTTCCGATAGTAGCCAAATACCATCTTGAAAAACAAGGTCATTGTAACTTTGTGAATGTAGCGACAATTCCTAGTGATTTGAGGTCTATTGGGGCTCTAGAAACAATAGGTTACGATATTTTTTTAGATCCTAAAAAACGGCCAGTAAATAGTACAATATTGATTGCAGGTGGTGAGGTATTAAATGCAAACTGGCTCCGCCTACTAGGCTTTACCAAACGACGATGGCAAAACCTTTACGATAGATTTAAGGGGCCAACACTCGAGCGTCGCATAATGAAGCGATTTGGCTTAAACCGTGAACCAATACCATTTACGCTAACCAACCCAGGTTTAATAGAAAATAACAAGATTATTTATCATGCGGTTGGAGGAGGGCTTCCAAAAGTTAGGCGTCAGAAAATAATGACTAAGTCAGCTTTAGCTGGCGCAAAGTATCTATCTGTTCGCGAACACCTTACACAACGCGTATTAAAAAACCAGCTTCATCTGGATGCACAATTAATTCCTGATTCAGTTATTACTTACAGCGATATAGTGCCCAAAAATACGCTATATAGACAACTTGAAGAGGACTATGTGTGCGTGCAATTTGCTGTTGAAAAATCTAAAGGTCAGTGGCCTACCATTTTAAAAGAGTTAAAATCTATCCATATAAAAACTGGGTTACAGATAGCCGCTCTTAGCATTGGTAACTGCCCCGGACATGATGACATAGAGGTCGCCAAATGGCTTAAGGAAAATGCAGACTTTCCCATTTCTATTTTAAGTCATGAATGCATAGATGATATAACCAGTGCGATAGCCCACGCAAAGTTGTTTATTGGTACTAGTTTGCATGGCGCTATTGTCTCCATGACGTATTGTAACCCATTTGTGGCAGTCAATAAGCGTATAAATAAACTCAACGCCTATACCGTGGCCTGGGCTCCAGATTATTTAAAAGGATGTGTAGATTTTTCAGATATCTCTGAAGAAGGTATTTCGCGACTTAATAACCATTACGATTATTCAAAATTAATAGAGCAACAAAAAGAAGTGGTTCGTAAATCATTTCGCCATATATTTACCATCATGAATGACTAAATATTTCAATATATTTTTTGTAAGCTAGTTGCATCAGGAGCTAGCTTCTACTCCTCTTCCCCCTTATCTGTTACTTACCTTAGAAAATCTGAACTTCATCTTGATTTTAATTTGATATCGATTGTTTTTTATTCTATAAACTACTTTGTAGATATCTTGTTTAGGATGATGAGATGAAAAATACAGGGAGTGTTAACACCTAGTCACTTATCATTTCACATTTGTCCTTAATGCCTTTCTTGATTAGCAGAAAGTAAGAAAGCGTATTGATTTAATACAAAGCAAGTAACTACGAATCCCGTAAACTTTCAGTTTTTGGGCTAGTTCTGACTTCATTAAATTAATCGAGCGTAAAATGAAAAATATAACGTTGTTCAAGTCCTTATTAATGGGCATTAGTGTAGTGTTATCACCAGTGAGTTTGGGGGTAACCTTACAGCAACTGTTTGAAGAAAGTGACAAACTGCTATTGAATTCGGAAGAAAGGGTAGAGCACTTTGGAAGCTATCCAAATTATATACTAGACACATCGACAAGTGGTGAGGTAACCATTTCTAATGGTGATCTTTATTCACTGCTCCCCGTCGTTACTGTCAATATAGAAGCAACAAGTAATAGCGTATCGATTCCAGTAAATGGGTTTGCAAGTACATCGTATGAATATGTCGATGTTTACGATACTGAGTATCGCGATAAATGGGGTGATTCAGTTATAGACCAACTCATAAGCGCTCATACGCAAGGTCTTATACCACAGTATTACACCTTTGAAGTGACAAACGTGACCAGCACTATTTCAATATCTAATTTGGTTGATAACGATAGCTCCTACTCTGCAGATGTTTCGATCGTTCATTTACAAAGTTTAGTTATCCCACAATTTATAGTCGATGATATTGCAGGAGGTTGGGAAGGAGATTCTTTACCCACCATTGAACATGAGACTTTTGGCAACAATACAAACATTATTCCGATATCTAGTTCAAAAGTCACTGAAATGGGAACATTCACTGATAGTCAATGGACGCTACCGTTGCTTGATAATATTGCCTTTTACTATGATGAGAATGAGTTACTTACCGCAATTACAGATTTAAGTGGAGATATTACTAATGGTGTCGGTATCACCAAAGTACAAAACCTTCCATTTTCCATTAGCCAAACAAACGAAGAGATAATTTTATTTCAGGGGGAGTATCGATACGTGTATTTTCCCTTTGCTCATACAAGTGATGATTGGGAAACAATAGTTGAAGTTTATAGTGGCAATGAACTCATCTATATGTACGTAGAAATGCTGGTTGAACTACAGGAAAACACTGCAAATTTCAGTAAACATATCACAACTCAGTTTCCGTTTGTCCAGGGCAATTTTATTAACGGACGAAGTGTGTCTAGCTATGATGAAACGGGTCTCCTCAAGTGCAATTACACATTTGCCTATCGATTTAGCACTGAGGGGGCGCTTGAGCGCGGCATATTCTGCGACGAGGATGCAGATACTATTAATATTGGTGATTCTCGTTGGACTTGGTATTTAACTGATGATGGTAAAGTTGTTCATTCATTTGAAGATCCTGATAGTTACTTTGTTGCACGCACTAGGTACTGGGATCCTATTTCAACAAACGAGGAAGGCTTTACGCGAGTATTGGAATATAGCTATGCTGAAATTGACAATAATTTAGATGGGGAAATTGACGAAAGTGGTTTTTTAATTCGGCCTAGAATAAATATCGTCAAGCTTCAAGATTTAAGTAAATACGAAACTGAATACACAGCATCAGGCTTTCAAGGAGATAACGATAGTGATGGCATAAATGATAGCCAAGATGACGATGATGATAACGATGGCATGTCTGATGTATTCGAAAACTCTTATAGCTTGAATCATCTGGATGGTTCTGATGCATCAAATGATGAAGATTTTGATGGTTTGAGCAATCTACAGGAGTTTAGCTTGGGTACAGATCCCTCATTAATGGATACTGATGGCGACGGTGTGTCTGACGGGCGTGATATTGACCCTTTGGATCCGTTAGTCAGTGCAGATAGTAAAGTTTTGGCAGCAGAGTTCTTTGGTGATATCAATGGAGACTACTATTGGGATTGGTATATGGCTACCCAATTTAATGATGGGTATGAATTAGTAATTTACTCTGGCAAAGATAATGAAGTGCTTCAGACCCTGTCTTGGAATCAAGAATATACCAATGCAGAAATAGTTCAATTAGACGATATGAATGGTGACGGCGTCGCTGAGCTTGGCCTATTCGGCTTCGTAGACTTTGTAGGTGAAAACGAAAACCTCAAAAAGCCCCAGTTATATGTATTAGATCCGGTTTCGGGTGAACGAGTGGTAGTTCACAACTGGCCAGGGAATTGGTCTGATATTAGTTTTATACTATTACCTGACGCTAATGGCGACGGAATTTTAGATGTAGCTATTCAAGGCAAGTTTAAAGATGGCGGTCGCCCACAGTTATATGTAAAAGATGCCATTACCGGAGACAAGTTAGCACTTCATGCATACCCTGCGATTTATTCCAATACTAACTTTGGTTGGCATAGTGATTTCAATGGTGATGGTGTGCGTGATATTTCCATGATAGGTCAAAAATCTAATGGGAAGATTCAAGTGAGAATATCATCTGGTAGTAACGGGCAAAAGCTGGGTTCGTATAACTTTCCAGCTAATTATTCAGATATATCGTGGCTGTACGCAGGCGATATTAATGATGATGGCAATAATGATTACGGATTGTTGGGCAAGCGTTTAGATGACGGCCGTGTGCAATTTTTTACAAAAAGCGGGGTGAGTCAATCTGGATCCCTAGGTATTTATTCATGGCCTGATTTGACTAACTTCAACTTGTTCCGCGTGCGCGACTTAACCGGCGACGATGCACAAGAGTTTGCTTTGGTTGGGTTCAGGGAAAGTGCCAACCGGTACCAGATGATAGTAAAAGATGGAAGAGACCGAAACAGCACAATAACTTCGACTGGTTGGGCGAACAACTGGGATGAAGTCTCTTTTGAGTTCTTGGGTAACATTGATGGTGATGAATCTGGTTCTACTGAAATCGCACTATTTGGCCGTAAGAAGACTAATGGGAATTGGCAAATGAATATCCGAAGTTCTACCGGTGAATTCGTAGGTCTACTAGAACTTGGTTCAGAATGGGATAGCAAACCTGGCTTTCATCACATCATTCTCAGTGATTCTCAAGTTATTTTCTTATACGGAGAAGCCAACGGCGAGAGCACGACAAAATCAGTAAATTTTGATTTCTAGCAATGATTGGCAATAAGAATGGTGCTGACGTATATAACCCGTCGGCACCTTTAATTTTATAGAGTTTCTTTACTTTTCTTTACAGATGAAAGCCGTTAGTATATTAAGTTAACATTATTTAAACACGGATTTTTTTGCGTACTCCCTTTCTTCTCTCGACACTCGCTCTATTGGCTTTAGCTTATTGTTTTATTGATAGCGAGCCTTCTCATAGTGAAACCAAAAGGGCAAGCGTTGCTTTACAAAGTACAAACGTTCAGCCGGTTGTGAGTAATAACAACGGGAACGCAGGAAGGCTAATAAAAATCGAAGTAGAGCCTGGTACATTTTATTTGACCATAGAAGATAAAAATGGTGTCGAACAAACGCTTGCAACCTCATCATTAAACCGGGCTAGCTTATCGGGAGCCCCTTCCATTGGCGATGAAATAAGATGGGAAACCCTTACTAAAGATCACCAGTTAAACAGTAAGTACCTTGATAAAAGCTTTGAACATATCACCTTCGTAAGATTGGAACCTTTACTACCCATTAATGGTACGGTACAGAAAGTCAGTTTACTTACTAACGAAGCGATTATATATGTAAGTGTACTTAATACAGATGGTGGACAGCAGCAGGTTATGTTGAAAGGTAGAAAGGGTGATTTACCTGACGTTCAGTATATAAAAAAAGGAACAAATATAACGTGGAAAAATGCCGCGCTATTATCTATTTCTAGGGGCCGGGCCAAACCAGCCGTAGTTGCTATAAGTTCATTAAAAGTTACATCTTAAATTATAAGAAGAATTAGAATATGAAAAGGAATTTTACTCTAGGTTTCACTGCTTGTGTTGCATTGGTTACAAGCTTGCAATTATCAGCGGCTGATACCGGACGCCTTAATTTCACGGATGCATCAAACCAAATTGTAAAAAGTATACAAAAAGGCGATGCTTTGTTTCTGAAACTGAGCGATTCGGATTTAAATACCAACGCTAATCTTCGTGAAACCGTTGAGGTTGTCGCCACTAGTCTCTTAGAAAATCAGGGCACGCCAGCACAGATTATCGATTTCGTTGCCAATAGCAGTAATAATGGTAATGGTACAATAAACGTACGAATTAATTCAAATGAGGTCGAAGCACAAAGCTGGGAGTTATTGGCCCTCAGCAATTATGAGTTTCTAGTAACAGGCAGTAAAACAGGGCGAGAGGAACAGTACTTTTTTACCTACAATGATAATACTTATACAACAAGCAGCGGTCATATAAGCATTGATTTTGAGGAGGGGGATATTGATTTTGCCTTAGGTGACAAGTTCACCTTTACTGTAGCGCCTGAGGTGGTAACAGGGGAGCGTGTGATACTCACGGAAACCTCTGCAGATAGTGGGGTGTTTGTTTCATCTGTAGTCGTGAATACAGATGGCAGTGTAAATGCAGATGATGGAATCTTAGATTTATATACCGGGGATAAGTTACGCGCTTTTTATAGCGATGAAGTAACAGTAAACGACCTTGAAGATGAGATTCGAGCTGAAACACATTACGCTACAACAGTTTTGAGAGCTCAAAACTATACACAAGACACAGTATGGACACCAGCAAATAGTCCTTATCTTATTCTTGGTGATATTAATGTGAATAGAGATAGTACTCTCACATTACAGGCTGGTACGGAAGTATTATTTTTGCCCGATACTGATTACAGTGGAAACGGGAATTATTATAACAAAACAGAAATTTTCATAGAAGGCACGATCCAATTTCTGGGTAATGTGGATGCCCCTATAAGTTTAAAATCATTAAGTGATATCCCTTCAAATTCAGACTGGGGCGGACTGCGCTTATACGAGTCTGGCGATTTAACTATAAGTCATACAGAAATTAAAAATGCTGAAGCCGCTCTTAATTTGTATTTTAATGATGAGGAGGCAAAACTCAATATCGACCATTCAGTTTTCAAAGATAGTAAAGAGGGTCTAAATTTCTATTCTTGTTACGAATGTGATGTAACGATAAAAAACTCTGAATTCAGTAATATAACTTACAGGGCTATCGAAGCTTATGGCGAATCTGGAACAGTAAATTTCAGCGACAATATCATTTCAGATACAGGCGATATTTTCTTGAATTATTTTTCCAAAGTAACATTTAATGGGAATGTTTTTGATGACATCGGTTATCTCAATTTTTATGGTATGTCTTACTACCTTGATTTTTCAGAGAATACTATTGATAAAACCGAAGGAGTATTCATTTCTTCCTCTTACTATGAAGAGCAGCCGTTAGACTTCAATATATCAGATAACATTATCATTGGCCCAGGTTATCAAGGCCTAGTCTTGAGTATCTCAAGTGCAGGCGATGTGGAATTGAGTGTTACCGGCAATACAGTTCGTGGTTTCGGGATATATTCACCTTATGATTACGGGAACGGAGCCTTTGAAGGCGGCGGGTTAAATATTATTAGCGACTGGGATATAGCGCCAGTTATTGAAGGTAATACAATTAATGGCAATATTGGTACTGGTGTTAGCTTGTCCGGTAGAGTTTTACCTGTATTTCGTAATAACATAATTACTAATAACGGTGCAGGTTTATCTGTGGACTACAATGATGAAGACATTGTAGGCACGTTTGATATTACTAATAATAATATATCAAACAACAATAGTTATGGTATTGAGATAAGTGGAAGTGTACGGGCGAATATTCAATACAATGATATTGAAGGAAACCAGAGTTACGCAATTCGAAATTTAACTAATTTAGCAATCAATGCACGATTCAATTGGTGGGGAGAGGAAGAAACAGCCGAGATTGAAAACGCAGTCAATCCTCAAAGTCTCAGTTTCATCTACTCACCTAACAATTCAACAGTTAATTATTCTGCTTGGTTAAACAGTTCTTCTGGAAACGGTGGCATACCCTCTGTACATACATCTACAGGAATATTGACTTTTTTAAGTAGTAACAATAGTTCAGTTGTTAGTTATGAAACGGGTGACGACATCACCATTCAGCTCATCGATCAAGATCTTAACGAACAGCCTGAAGAAATTGAAACGGTAACTGTTCTCGTCACTAGTGACAAAGAGAACAAAGGTACTCCTGCCCATGTAATGAACCTCATTCCTAATAGTAATAATGTAGGTACTGGGGGAATCAATGTAAATATTAATACAGACAGCGTACAAGAACAAAGCTGGGAAGTCCTAGCGATCAACTCTTCTGAATTCTTAATTACCGGGAGTGTTTCGGGGCAAGAAGAAGAGCGCTTTAATGTTTATTACAACGATGATGAGGAATATACAACCAGCTTAGGTGAGTTATCTATCGATATAGATGCCGGCGCAGTAGAATTTGAGGTGGGTGATAAATTTACGTTTGATGTCGTGAATGAAGTATTGACCGGTGAGCAAATTGAGCTTACTGAAACACAAGCTAATAGCGGCGTTTTCACTTCCGAGGTTTTTGTTAACTCCGATGGAGACGCAGTGAATGCAGATGGTATTTTAAACGTAAATAAAGGCGATAGATTACGCGCTATTTACGAAGATGAGGCTGATGATTGGGGATTGTTCTCTTATGTTAAATCTGAAGCATACCGCGCGACTACTGTACTTAGTGGTCAAACGTTACATGAGGACACTAATTGGAACGCTTACGGTAGCCCGTATTTGGTATTGGGTGATATAAGCACTGATTCAGGTACCTTGCTTACACTGGAACCTGGGACTGAAATCCTATTTGTACCATATTATGATGACCAAATTAGTGGAAATTATAGAAATAGAAGTGAGTTAATTGTAAAGGGAAACCTTGACCTACTCGGCAGTGAAGACGAACCTGTTGTATTACGTTCGATAAGAGATAGGGGCAGAAGTAGTGAGTGGGGAGGAATATTCCTAGAAATGTCGTCTAGGTTTAAGATGGATCATACCAAATTATATAACAGCTATATTGGTGTTCGTTCAGATAACTACTCGCCGAACTCTTCTTTTATCATAACGAATAGTGAGATAGTTAATACACGGGTTGGAATGGAACTACCAGGCTACTGCGAGTGTGTCGTAGAAATTAGTGATTCCGAGTTTAGTAATATATCAAGCGATTTCATGTCAGGTTATTTAGAATCCACAACATTGGTGTTTGAAAACAACACTGTAAACAATGTAGGTCAGACTAGCTTAAGGTATTTGCAAAGTGTAACTTTTAATAACAATGTAATGACTGGTCAGAAGAATATTTACTTCGATAGTGTGACCGAAGACTTCACTTTTAGAAACAATATTATGCAAAACGGTGGGGGCATTATTCTAGAAATGGGATACGGTTCCGAAGAATTTGGTGAAATAGCTATAGATGGAAACTATATATCTGGGACAGGGTCGAATGGACTGCGTGTGTCCACTTATACCTCTCTAGCGAAAAATCCTAGTATTACTAATAATCACATTAGTGGTTTCGGTAGTGTGTTTGATTATGGGTATGATGACCTGTATTACGAAGGGTATGGGTTATCATTCTTCGCCTATGAGGATGTAACACCCTCCATCACCGAAAATAGTGTAAAAAATAACCTTGGAGAAGGAATTCGCTTAAGTGGTCATGTTCGTCCAGTACTGGAAAATAATGTCATAGTTAATAACGGTATAGGGTTGGTCAATTCCTTCGATGGTGATGAAGGAAATGGCACTTTTTCTATTACGAATAACACTATTTCAGGTAACAAAGATAGCGGCATTTTACTGTTAAATAATGCTGAACCAGTCATTCAATACAATGATATCGCAGATAATGCGGGCTACGGTGTGGAAAATCAAAGTACAAGTAACATTGATGCTCGATTTAATTGGTGGGGTGAAGAAGCCATCGCTGAATTGCAAAGAAGTACTGCGTCAACAAACCTTAGTTTTATCTATGATAAGTACGATGAATCCTACTATGGAAAGCTTAACTTTCTTGGTTATCAACTAGGTGCATCTTCAGACTCAGATGGCGATGGTATTGTTGGTCAATATGATAACTGCCCACTTATGAGCAATCCACTTCAAGAAGATTATGATAACGACGGGTTAGGTGATGCTTGTGATATAGATGACGATGGTGACGGCGTTGTTGATTCACAAGATGCGTTTCCGTTAGATGCTACCGAGTACCAAGATAGTGATAACGATGGTATGGGTGATAACTATGAGTTGTTGATAGGGTTCGATCCTCATAACCCAGATAGTAATGGCAATGGCATTCTAGACGGGAATGAGAATTTAACACTGCTAAGCACTATACATCATGTAACTTCGGTATCTGACACTTCTGGTGATGGCGTTGATGAGTTGGCTGTAACCTATGAAGCCATCAACGGCGATGTTACAACTAGTATTATAAATGGTGTAACTCAAGCTGAAATAAAACTACTTAAATATCCGAATAACTTTAGCCAATTTACCGTTCATAAATTTGCCGATATGAATAACAATGGGGCGTCTGAAATAGGGTTGTTTGGGGTTATTGAAGATGCAAACACCAATGCCGGATTGCGCTCGAAACTTATGGTTAAAGATGTGAAAACCGGTGCAACGGTGCAAAATTATTCTTGGGCAGGTAATTGGACTCAAGTACATTTTACCCCGCTAGCAGATTTGAATGACGATGGGGTTGTTGAAGTTGGGATGCAAGGGTTGTTCTATATTGGGGACAGGCCTCAGCTGCTGATAAGAGATGGCGTGTCTAGCCAAGCACTACATAAATATTCCTTCCCTGCTCTTATGAACAATGCAAAGTATTTGCAATTAAGTGATATGAACGGTGATGAAGTACCTGAAGTAGGAATGCTTGGAAGGCTAAAAACCAACAATAAAATACAGGTGAAAGTTATAAGTGGTACAGATTCAACAAATAAAATGCCAGCTTACAATTTCGGTGATAACTGGGAGGATGATGAATGGGTAACGTTAGAAGACATAGACTTTGATGGAGAAAATGACGTAGCCCTTTATGGTCGACGTACTGATACAGGTCAAGTTCAGCTATTTACAAAAAGTGGTGTGAGTAGAGTGGGCACTTTAGGAATCTACAGCTGGCCCAATGATTTCGTTTCCCATGAACCAGTGATCGTGCCTGACGTGAATGCCGATTCAATTAGTGAAATTGCAGTGGGCGGCCTAAGGGAAAGCTCTAACAGATATCAAATCATTGTAAAAAATGGCACGGATAGAAATGACACCATGTTTAGCATCGGTTGGCCCAACAATGTAACCGGAGGTCGCTTTGTCGCTATAGAAGACTTTGATGGTGACGAAGTTGTTGACATAGGCCTTTTAGGTCAGACAGCTAGCGGAACGTTTGAACTGAGTATTAAAAACTTATTTAACGTGAAGGTTTCGACATTTAATTTAGGCTCAGACTGGTTAAAAAGACCAACATTAACGGTAGTTCCAGATATTACTGGCAATGGCTATAACGATATAATTGTTTATGGTGAGAACCTGTATGGCCAACATAAACTAGAAGTATTGAGCGATTTACATTAATTAATAATTTGAGAATTACAGCGAGTAAAAGATATGGTGTAACAGTGAGTTACACCATATTTTTATGCGCTTAAATTGCCTTACTACGATATAGTAAGCTGGAAAAATAAATAGCGTTAAGTATAAAAAAAAATAACATTGCGCATTCTTCTATACCTGTAAATACATTGTTCTAACCATCTATTTCTAAATAAACTAATAGCTTACTGTATATTGATGTTCGGTTTTCCAATCGTGTCCGTCCGGTAATCCCCACATTCAATTCATAGGTTTTCTACGTCATGGTGCTCTCTTTGTTAAGGAGAATGACCATGGCGCATCATCAACGAAGAGAAGTAGAAGACTGGCTCAATTTATTTGAGCAACAAAAACAAAGTGGACTGTGTCCGTCCGGTAATCCCCACATTCAATTCATAGGTTTTCTACGTCATGGTGCTCTCTTTGTTAAGGAGAATGACCATGGCGCATCATCAACGAAGAGAAGTAGAAGACTGGCTCAATTTATTTGAGCAACAAAAACAAAGTGGACTCACAGCGGTGGCGTTTTGCCGCCAGCAACAGATTAATGTCCAAACCTACTACACCAGGCGACGTGATATTCGTCTTCAGCGTACTCACAGCAAGTTCGTTCACGTCAAACGTGAAGTAACAAAGGTTGAGTCACACACCGATGAGACCGGTGGCGAACTTCTTCTGCAACTTGGGAGCGCTCATCTTAGCGTGCCAACGAATGTTAGCCCTCACTGGCTTGCTACCGTGATGAAGGCACTAGCTGAATGAAGATGTTTGTTGAGCCTGCCGACGTTTATTTATACATGGATATCGTCGACTTTCGTAAATCGATTAATGACTTGATTGTAGTGGTCGAACAGAACATGGAGCTCAATGCCTTTCGTGATGCGCTGTTTGTGTTTTGCAATAAAAAGCGCGATAAGCTCAAAATACTCTATTGGGATAAAACGGGCTTTGCGCTTTGGTACAAACGTCTCGAGAAGCATCGGTTCAAGTGGCCTGTCGATGCTAACTTACAGCATCTGAATGTAAGTGAACAGCAGTTACAGTGGCTGTTATCAGGCTACGATGTAATAGGCCATCAGCCGTTGCACTACAATGCATCCGGCTTATAACCTGTGATCATAAGTAGCGATTAACGATCACGAAATCGTCTTAATAATGTCGGTAAATCAATGCATTATTACATTATAATAAGACCATGAATATTGATATCGAAAGCTTACCTGATGACCCAGCAACATTGAAAAAGGTGTTGTCGCAGGTGATGTCTCGCTATCAATATCTTGAGGAGCAGTTTCGTATTTCCCAGCATAAACAGTTCGGTCAAAGCGCCGAAGGTCATCCTGGGCAAGGTGAGTTGTTTAATGAAGCGGAAGCGCTTGCTGTTGAATCAGATACGCAAGAAGAAGCCATAAGCTACACGCGTAAAAAGCCCACACGTAAACCGTTACCCAAAGGCCTACCTCGTGAGGTTATCGTTCACGATATTAGCGACGAAGAAAAAGTCTGTGGCTGTTGTGCAGGTGAGCTACATCGCATTGGTGAAGATAAGTCAGAAAAGCTTCAGTTTATTCCTGCTCAGGTCAAAGTGATTGAGCATGTTCGCCCTAAATATGCGTGTCGTACCTGTGAGAAAGACGGTATTAGCAACACAGTAAAACAAGCGCCTGTACCTCACAGCGTTATCCCTAAAGGTTATGCGACCCCAAGTTTATTAAGCCAAATCATTACCAGCAAATATCAGTATGGGTTACCGCTGTATCGACAAGAGTCTATGTTCAAACAGCATGGTATCGAATTAAGTCGTAAAACCATGGCTGACTGGATAATCCGCTGCGCTGAGCTATTTAAACCGCTTTATGACCAGCTCCATCAACATATCCTGAAACAACCGGTTATCGCGGCGGATGAAACCACGCTGAAGGTCGTTGAATCTGAGAAAGTGAATAGCTACATGTGGTTGTACGCCAGTGGCGCTGACTCACCTACCGGTAATATCTCGGGGACAGAGATACCTAATATCGTGCTGTACGACTATCACAATAGTCGCGCTGGGCAATGCGCCGTAGACTTCCTTAAAGGTTACAGCGGCTACTTACAAGTGGATGGCTATCAAGGCTACGAGCAAACGCAAGCCATACTCATTGGTTGCTGGGCACATGCACGCCGTAAGTTCATGGAAGCCAAAAAAGGCGCAGGTAAGAAAGGCAGTGGCAAAGCGGATTGGGCACTCAATCACATCCAAAAACTCTACCGCCTAGAAACCCAGCTAAAAGATAAAACGGTAGAGGTGCGATATATTACAAGACAAGAAAAAAGTGTGCCGTTACTGAGCCAGCTTCATATGTGGCTAATGAAATCGGCTCAACAAGTGTTACCCAAAACCAAGTTGGGCGAAGCGATACAATACTGCTTAAACCAATGGAAAAAGCTGGAACGCTATACACTCGGCGGGTTATTGAGTATCGATAATAATCGCGCTGAGCGCGGGATAAAGCCGTTCGTCATAGGTAGAAAAAACTGGCTGTTTAGCCAAACGGCCACGGGCGCCAACGCCAGCGCTGTTCTCTACAGCATCATCGAAACGGCTAAAGCCAACGACCTGAACGTATTCGAGTATGTGATGACTTGCCTTGATGAACTCAGCAAGCCCGACGTCGACATCGAGCAACTGCTACCATGGCAGTTTGCTAAGCGCTAGGTGGAATTATCGGACGCTTACCTTTAAGCATTCCAGCTACAGGCTATCGAACAACTAGGCCGCTTTTTCAGTTGGGTATCGTGGTAGAAGGGGAGGCCCAAACGCTACTTCAATATTCAGGAATTTTTACAAGTAATTAAAACTAGATTAATAAAAGATTATGGCTTATTGCTTTTACCGTAAGGTCTATTCTTTGTTATATTGGCTAAAAGTATTTTAAAATCGTGATTGTTTAAAAAAGGAAACACGTATGCTCGGACAAGCTAGTATAGATGTCGCAAGTCGAGGGGTGGTAAGCGGGTGGTTGGTAGCAGAAAGTGGGACTGATACGTTCCTTTGCGTTAATGGCGAAAAAAAGGCAAAAATTGATACCTTCCATCGAAGACAAGATGTGGTCGATGCGGGGATAACAGATACTGACTGTGGCTTTAGTATCGATGTAAGGAACATACTGCTTGAGTACCAAGACGAAGTAGTTCTCTCAATAGAAAATAATGGCAATGTTTTAGTTGAACAGCCCTTGGTTCTGCCCTCCATCAAAAATTTGATTGCTAACCCAACGTTTTCAATATCGTCTTTAAATCAAATAAAGCATTGGAAACTCAATTTTTACCATAGAATTGGCGCAACGTTCAATAGCTTTATTTCGCCTAAAAGTTTGAAGTTTTCAGATGGCTACTATACGCGATTGTCTTTCGCTGATACTCATAACACCCGTTCTCAGGTTGAACTAACACCAGAAGTTGAATTCTCAGACGTTTTAAATCCGCTACAGCTAGCATTAGTTGCAAAAGCATCTCAAGAAACAAACCTTCACATAAGAATTGTCTCGAAGGATTCCCGTTCGATTATTTACGATGATATTTTCACTCTTACTAATGAGTGGCGTCACCACGTTTCAAGTATTCCTTCAGAGTTTATTAGCGATTTACGCGAGGGAGCAGCCGAACTAAAAATATGCACGAAACATTATGGTAGGCGTTTTGTAGATTTTGCATTTGCATACCTAGCTGAGGATGCCGTCAATATTCAGTTGCCAGAACGCGCTGATGTTACCGTAGATAGTTATAGTGAAGAAATTGAATCTGGTAAAAACTTAATTGCCAACGGCGATTTATCGTCTTGGGAAAAAGGAATTCGATTCGAGAAACTTAACAGAGTACAAGAGCTTGCAGATAACTGGTTTCTGGAGTTCAGCAAAACCAATAAAGAAAAAATTGCTGTAGCTGCTGTTTCTGATAACTCGCAAAAAGACCCACTTCAGGAAACGCTTACAAGTAAGTTTGGGTTACGGGTAAGAGCAAGCCAGAATTTAGAAGGTTACGCTCGCATCCTTTTACCTTTCGATAGAATTGCGTTAAACACTGTACAGCACGTTCTTTCAATTGATGTTGAACCAACAAACTTATCAAAGAGGTTGGTGCTTCCAAGAGTTTATTTAATTGCAAGAGATGCGGTAAATGAAACTGCGGTTGCTGACTTTGTGAGAAAGCAAACGGTTACCGATAGAACAACTTTGCAGTTCGAATTGTCGGCAAGTCAGGTTGAAAAAATTCAAACAAAAGCGCGGTCGCTACCTGTTTTTAATATCGTTGTTGATATACCGAGCGGCGCAGATTTCACACTCTATAGCGTTCTCTTGCAAGAGCAATCTTCCTCTCCTGTTGTTGAGTCTAAAAATGATGAGGCTGTTTCAGCGCTAAATATTCCCTTCGCGTTTGAAGATGACTGCATTAATCAGCAACTGAATGTGCTTAAAGGGCTAGAAGAATGGGCGACGGGTAAACCATTTGAGCAAGCTGCCTCCAATGTAGCATCAAGCGCTAAAAATGATTTTAAAGGTACGACATCGCTGGCAGAGTTTGACGAAAAGGTATTCTCATTGGTACCGCACAAGCTGGCTAGACCTACAAGACACTTCCCACTTGTTGATATAATTGTCCCCGTTTATAACGCATGCGATGATGTGCTGCTTTGTTTGTCAGCGCTTATCGAAAAAACAGACCTTTTACATCGCGTAATTGTAGTGAATGACGGTGATGATGAAAGAACTGCAACCATGCTTGCTGCATTCAATAACGCTTTTAATCACCTAGAAGTAGTAACAAACCCACAAAACATGGGTTACACAAAATCTGTCAATATTGGTGTTAAGCACTCAAATGCCGATTGGGTTGTTGTACTTAACAGCGATACAATAGTAAGCGAAGGCTGGCTTGGTAAGCTAATGAACTGTGCTCTGAGCGATGATAGCGTAGGTATGGTGGGCGCATTAAGTAATGCTGCAAGCTGGCAATCGGTCCCTCTCATACATGATAAAAATGGCGATTGGAATTTGAATCCGCTGCCTACAGGTACGTCAGTAGATGAAATGGCTAACTTGGTGGCGGAGTATTCAACGCGCGCTTACCCAGATGTTGGCGTAATAAACGGGTTTTGCCAGCTTATTAATATGAACTTATTAGATAAAATTGGTTTGTTAGACGAACAAGCATTCCCTGTTGGTTACGGTGAAGAAAATGATATGTGCGCTCGAGCGGTAAAAGCTGGTTTTAAATTACTTATTGCCGACGACACCTACGTATTCCATGCTAAGTCTAAAAGCTTTGGCCACGAAAAAAGAAAAGTACTTGCGAAACAAGGCAGTGCAGCATTGAAGAAAAAGCACCCTGATGTTGATTGGGGGGCAGTAACTAAAAAGATTTTTGAGCACCCAGCACTGGTAGAGTTAAGAGAAGATTTGGCTAAAGCACTGAGTAAGTAGTAAAGGATTAATGACGATGAAAGTATTATATGTATTACCCGTAAAGGGCGGCGGCGGCGGTGCTCACTCAGTAGCGCAAGAAGTTAATGAACTGGTGAAAATGGGAATAAGTGCACAAATTGCCGTGAACCAGAAAAATTTTGCTAGCTTTGTTACCTGCTACAGCGACATGCCAAATGTCAGCCGTAATGTTGTTGAATTTACTGACGAGAAGTCTCTGGCTGCGCTTTTAAGTAATGTTGACAGCGTGGTTTGTACCATTTTTACTTCTGTAAAGTTGGTGAAAGACGCGCTCACTATTACTAAATCTAAACCTAAGGTAAGTTATTACGCGCAAGATTATGAACCATTGTTCGTTCAACCCGCAGACCCTATGTGGCAAGAAGCCTTCGACAGCTATACGCTAATACCCAACATGACGGTGTTTGCTAAAACAGACTGGATTAGAAACGTAATTACAGCAAACCACGGTATTGAAGTAAGCAAAGTGAGTCCTAGTATAGACCACGATGTTTATTATCCCGGTTTGAACAAATCAGAAGCGCAAGTGTGGATTTCAGCGATGATAAGGCCGAGTACGCCAAGAAGAGCGCCACAACGTACTATGCGCGTGTTGAAGAATATTGCTGAAGAGTTTGGTAACAAGGTGAACATTAATGTGTTTGGCTGTACTGACGAGGATATATTTACAGCGAATTTATCTAGCGACTTTGAATACACAAACCACGGTGTTCTGTCTCGTAATCAAGTTTCTGCATTGCTAAGAAAAAGTCATTTGTTTATAGACCTCTCTGACTATCAGGCTTTTGGAAGAACAGGCCTAGAGGCGATGGCGTGTGGTTGTGTTTCGCTTGTTCCTTCAACAGGGGGGACCGAAGAATATATTAATGACCAGAAAAACGGTTTTGTTGTTGACCCAAGAGCTGAAAATAAAGTTTCAAAGGTTATTTTAGGCTTCATCAATAGTTCAAATACTGATAGAGACAAGCTAAGGAATGAGGCCATGAACACTGCAATACAATTCTCAGTGAGAAAAGCTGCATGTAGTGTATATGACTTATTGGCTGATAAGTAGGGAGCTATTAATGAATGGACTTGTGATTGAGGATAAAGGTTTGAATAATCAAATCCTTATAGAAGATGATACCGTTTTTATAAATTCTCGCATAACTATTGATGGTGACAATAATATAATTACCCTTGGCAAGGCAAGAGAGTACTTTGCACTAACAATAAATTTAAAAGGCCATAGAAAGAGTGTAAAGATTGACGCGTCAAATAAAAATATTCGAAGTCTCAAGATTGGCTCTATAAGAGGTTCTCGCCAAAAGCTTACAATTGGCAAGAATTTCAGTTGTGGGGGGATCGAAATTCAGATGAATGATGGCGATGAAAGTTGCCATATTGGTGACAATTGCTTGTTTAGTTGGGGTATAAAAATTAGAACTTCAGACGGGCATTCGGTAGTTAATTTACGAAGTGGTTTAGCGACTAACTTACCCAGAGACGTATTTATTGGGAATAATGTTTGGGTAGGAGAGGATGTATATTTTAGCAAGGGAGCCGCGATAAGCGATGAAAGTGTGGTTGCAAGCAGAGCAGTTGTAACGTCAAGTTTTAAAAGCCCAAATGTGATTGTAGCTGGTTTTCCCGCAAAGATTGTTAAAACGGGGATTTCTTGGGATAGGAGGATGCCTTATGAATATAATGCTAGTAAGTTAGACAATAACTACTTTAAGCAGCTCATTAGTGATGATAAAGCGCTTTTGGCATTTGAGTTATGGTTAAAAAATTCCGAAAGAGTAAACTCTAAAATCGTCAGTGAAAACGTCCATCTTATTGAGCAGAGTGACATATTTCAGGCTGTAATAAATGAACTTGCTCGAGAAAGTTTTGACTTTGAAAATCCTTCTCCATTCTCCAATTTGGTTTATCGCATTTACAGGACTAATAAGTTAAAATTTGAAAGATATTTAGACGCTATTAAAAAAGCTCGGGAGGTAGACTTGTTCTTGGCAGCAAGTGTTGGAATTGCTGATTCACTTCCTACGCAGTTTATTTTAAAGTTGTTAGATAAGAACGATAAAAAGCTAACTCTTAGAATCTTCTCTAGACTCCCTATTCATAAAAAAAATTATGAAATATTGAAAGAGAAGGTCGGAATAAGTTCTATTAAGCACAAAATTTTAAGACTAGCTTATAATCATGTTGAAAAAATGCAGCCGCTCCCACATTCGTTTCAACCAAGTAAAAGAGCTTTAAAAATTGCAGTTTGCATTTCTGGTCAATTGAGAGGGTTCGAGCAAGCCTTTAAGGCTTTAAAGGAAACCTCTTTTTTTGAGCATGATATTGATGTGTTTTTGTCGGTATGGAAAGACAAAGGAAGAAAGAAGATTCATCCAGCTCATTTAGATCGAATTTTTCCAAAAGCATTCGCTCAAGTTCTATCTAATTTCATTACTAGCTATGGGATCCCAGCACTTCAAGAGAAAATCCCTTCGTTGTTCGAAAAATTAAATCAAGCTAGCTTGATTAGCGAAAGCGAACTAAAATCAGTTTATAACCCCAAAAAATTACAGATACTTAGCGACAATGAATATGAAGATTTTTCCAATATGGAAAAGATGTACTTCATGATTAATCAATGTTGGAATTTAATTGATAAACCTGAGATGTATGACCTAGTTGTAAGGTTAAGACCTGATAAAGAGATGATTTCTTGTAGCTTAGACTTGGAAAGCTTAGCTAGTGATGAGTTTTCTCATTGTTTGGTAACTGATGCAAATCCAAATATCCACACTGATGATATTTATGTCGGTGACCAGTTCGCGGTAGGAACACCGGCTGTTATGAGAACGTATAGCGAAATTTTTAGCAATTATAGCTCTTCGTCTTCTGAATTGTTCGAAGCTGATGGCTATAGTCAATTATTGCCTCACAGTACCATTTTTGCGCAGATGTTGCTGCACAACGTTGATGTAAAACCTGCGGACCATTCGTTCAAGTGGGGGCAGCTACTAGATAGCGAAAAGCTATCCAATGACGAAATAATAAAGGCTTTGAAACTAGATTTGGTCGAAGACGACACCTTTCTTCAAACTTTATTAGATAGCCTTAAACAAGAAAAGAACGAATTATAATGAAACGATTAGTTGTGGATCTAGACGGTACGCTCACGCTTGCAAATACTAGCGACTATTGTAACGTATTGCCAAACAAGCCATTAATAGAAGTTCTAAGAAAATACAAAAATGATGGATTTACAATTGTCATAGCAACTGCCCGTAATATGAGAACTTTCAAAGGTGATATTGGGCTTATAAATGTTAAAACACTTCCTTTGATTATTGATTGGCTAAATAGGCACAATATTCCATATGATGAGATAATCGTTGGCAAACCGTGGTGCGGATTTGAAGGATTCTATATAGATGATAAAGCAATAAGGCCTTCAGAATTTATATCAATGAATTACCAAGAAATCATGGAGCTCTTAGAAAAAGAAAACAAATCAAAAGAAAGTGGGAATGAGGTCTAAAAAATTCAATGTTTTTAATTATGTCTGCCGCTTACATTGGCCAAGAATTACAATCTGTTTTTGGAAGAATGCCACCTAGCTTTTTACCGCTAGGAAATCGTCGGCTTTTCAATCATCAAATAAAGCTAGCAAAAGCATCATCCGATTTGATTTGTCTGGCTCTTCCGCAAAGTTATAAAGTACCGGAA
This sequence comes from Alteromonas naphthalenivorans, assembly GCF_000213655.1. Taxonomy (NCBI): domain Bacteria; kingdom Pseudomonadati; phylum Pseudomonadota; class Gammaproteobacteria; order Alteromonadales; family Alteromonadaceae; genus Alteromonas; species Alteromonas naphthalenivorans. Next base: position 4,262,803 of record NC_015554.1, on the reverse strand, counting down.
ATGGATCGTGCAATTCTCGAGAATAACAATGTTAAATTATTGTTTATTCAGGAAAAATTAGGCTTGGGTGAAGCTGTGGTGGCTGCGCTAAGCCAGTCTTTGCATGACTTTAATGAGCCATTTGAATTACTATTTGGAGATACGCTATTCACTGAGCTTCCGAAAGGTCAGAACTTTCTTTCTTATTCGAAGGTTTCAGAAAACTATCATTGGGCCGTAATTGCTAAGAACGATCATGGATGGCTGCAGCAAAGTGAAGGTGAAACGGAATTTACGGACGATGAAGTTGTCAATGGCTTTTTTAGGTTTTCTAAACCAAGGGACTTACTAAAGGCGCTGTCCCAATCAAACTGGAATTTTCTTGACGCGCTCAATGAGTACAGAGAATTGACGGACTTTGTCAGTCAGAGGTCTGATTTTTGGTTGGATTTTGGTCATTTAAATACTTATTTTTCATCTAAAGCACATTTCACTACTCAGCGCTCATTCAATAATTTGAAGATTACATCAAACTGGGTGGAAAAATCGAGCGATGAAAAAGATTTAAAGATTGCAGCTGAATCGAATTGGTTCAGAGAATTACCTCATTCACTTCGGTTTTACACCCCTCAGTACTTGGGAGAGGAAACACGTGATGATGTTACTTGTTACAAGCTAGAGTACCTTCATCTTACTGCACTTAACGAGCTATATGTATTCGCCGATTTACCAATAGAATCTTGGAAAAGGATCCTGAATAGTTGTATAAGCTTTTTAGTTGATTGCAGCAAACAACATAAGCCTGCTGAAGACCCGGGATGCTCGCTAAAAGAGCTTTTCAGTGATAAGACGGAAGAGCGGCTTCAAGAGTTTTGTGAACAGAGAGGAATAGACGTTAATGATAGTTGGTGTATTCAAGGAGAGCAGTTTAGCCTCAAAAGTTTACTAGAAATCTCCAATATGCACGTGCCCAAAAAAGAGGATTATGTCTCAGTAATGCATGGTGATTTTTGTTTTAGCAATATACTTTATGATTCACGCTCTAATCGAATAAAAACCATTGACCCTAGAGGCGTAACTCCGAATGGTAAAATCTCTATTTATGGAAATATATACTATGACATTGCAAAGCTTTCACATTCCGTCATTGGTCTTTACGATTTTATTATTGCTGGATATTTTAAAGTATCTCTGAATGGTGGGGAAGTGAAATTAGAAGTAAGCGTTAGTGAAAAGCATATCCTAATTCAAAATTATTTCACCGAGCTAGTACGAGAAAAGTTCTCATTAACACCGAAACAATTGATTGCGATGCAGATTCAACTTTTTTTGTCGATGCTACCTCTCCATTGTGATGATTTTAACCGACAGAACGCACTGTTTGCTAACGCGTTTCGACTCGGGAGAGAGCTTATTATTTTAAATAGGGAAATGAGATGATTGTCATACCTATGGCGGGAATGAGTTCCCGTTTTTTTTCAGCTGGGTACTCTTTGCCCAAATATATGTTAGAAATAGAGGGAAAAACACTTTTTGATTATTCTGTTGAAAGTTTTTCTAATTATTTCTCTAGCGAGTTGTTTCTTTTCATAATCAGGGATGTTTATGGTACAAAAAAATTTGTAGAGGAGCGTATAGCTGCATTAGCTATAAAAAACTTCACAATAGTCACTGTCAGAGGAGAAACGAGGGGGCAGGCGGAGACGGTTAATCTAGGTCTCTCAGAATGCCGCGGTTTTAAAGGCTCGATCACTATTTTTAATATTGACACATTTAGACCAGGTTTTACTTTTCCCACCAAGAATGATTTGGGTGACGGATACTTGGAGGTATTCAAAGGAGAGGGTGCCAATTGGTCCTACGTAAGGCCTGTGCAGAATCAAGGCACGGAAATAGACTTGGTAAGAGAGAAGCAACCAATCTCAGATCTCTGTTGTACAGGTGTATATAACTTTTCAAACGTTGAAGATTTTACTGCTTCTTTCGAACATTACACCAGCATGCCTAAAGAGTTTTGGGAAAAAGGTGAACTATATGTAGCGCCTCTTTACAATTACCTAATAAGTTTAGGTAAAAAAATTAACTATCACTTGATTGAGCGGGATGAAGTAATTTTTTGCGGTACACCTGATGAATATCGAACGTTAAAGAGAAATGCAGTTCGACTAAAATAGTGATCTATAATGTCAATAAAAGCTATCGAAAACGAAAGCTAGCGAATTTTTTGAAGCTGTGGTATTGGGGTGAATTAGTTCGGTCTCACTTGATCTTTAGTTGTATTTTAAAAAGTCGGAAAATAATAGGATTAATCGAATGCACGCATCATCAATGGAGAATATGGCCCGTTGTTTTCGGCGCTATGTTGGTGCTAAACAGCTCTCTCAAAAAGAAGCCGTTAAAGTATTAGATATTGGTGGTGCGAACGTAAATGGTTCTTATCGAGATATTATAGAGGGGTATAACCTAAGCTATCTTGCTGCCGATATTGCAGATGGTGAAGGGGTAGATGTACATATGGTCGACCCTTACAAAATCCCTCTAGATGATGGCAGTATTGATATTGTTATTTCTGGTCAAGCCTTCGAGCATGTAGAGTTTTTTTGGCTGTTGTTTGAAGAAATAGTGCGTGTAGTAAAAAACAATGGGTTCATTTTTTTAATCGCGCCATCAAGCGGCGTGATTCATCGGCATCCCGTTGATTGTTATCGCTTTTATCCAGACTCTTATTATGCATTAGCAAAATACACCAACATTCATACGCTCGAAGTTTTGCATGATGAACGAGGCCCATGGCGAGATCTCGTGGGTGTATTTTCAAAAACAGAGCAGAGTGTTTTGCCTTTAGCTGAAAGAGTATTTGGCAATTCTAATAGCCAGGTGGGAGCGGGTAGCGTTGAGGTAGACTACCCAACGTCAGGCCCCGATGCGGAAGTTAGCGGTTTAATGCCTTATTTGGAATTTATTGCTAAAGTTCACGAATTGTTAGAGCCAGACTGCTATTTTGAAATTGGTGTTAGAGAAGGCCACAGTGCCGAGCTTGCAAAGTGCAAAACAATTGGAGTTGACCCTGCATCGGCAATAACGCAAGATTTGCCGAGTACGTTCAGGCTTTTTCCATTGTTAAGCGATGAGTTTTTTGAAGAGCTTCCAGAACGTTTTGAACCGCCTGATTTGGCGTTTATTGATGGAATGCATCTGTTCGAGTACGTTCTTAGAGATTTTATAAATGTAGAGAAAAATTCTCGTCATCACTCTGTCATAATTATTGACGATATTTTCCCGTGTACAGAGGCACAAGCCTCGCGAGAACGAAAAACAAAAGCATGGATGGGGGATGTGTGGAAAATCAAAGAATGCTTATCCATTTACAGGCCCGATTTAATATGCATCGCAGTTGATACCTACCCATCTGGCTTATTGGTCGTATTCGGTGCAGATAGCGCCAATACCGTATTAACAGATAAGTACAATGAAATAGTAAAACGTTTTGCAAGAATGGCAGTGCCACCTTTTGATATTCTCAGTAGAAAAGGTGCATTTAATCCCAAAGATCCTTTTGTTCATCAGTCTATTCAAATGGCGAAAGTAACCAGGCAACAAAATAAACCTGTCTCGTATTTAACGACTAAGATTAAACAAGCTTTTCTAAAATATAACGCTTTAGCAAAACAATTAGACGGAATTTGAAAATAAAAAATTTGATTTATGTATGCAATTGAAAATAGAAATAGATTTTGCCTTTGCAGTAGGTTCTAAACTGCTACTAGGAGGGTGGGCAGTTGTAGACAGTAATATGTCCACGCACCCACTTCAGTTCGACGGTGAACCCGCCTCACAGCTTTTGCTCTATAAAAGAGAAGACGTAAGTCAGGTTATGCAGTGTCTCAGTGAGCACTGTTCTGGTTTTTTGGTTGTGCTTTCTGATGCCACAAATAAAAGCAGTGTAGATGTGTCGTGGGGAGAGGATTCTTGTAGTGTAGAGTTAACCCCTTCTTTATACACAACTTTGCTCGCAGAAATTTCCCCACTCCCGCAAAATTTCATGCAAAATGCCACAGCACTGCTTGAGAGGAACGGCTTTTACTGGGGGCAAAAGGCATTAGAATTCGACGAAAATACGCCCAATAATCTTTCTCTATTTCATAAAGACAGTAAAATCCAAGTAGATTATACCTATACCTTAGATGCAAATACCATTTTGTTAATAGGATGGGTGCTTGATGAGGCGCGTTTATTTAAGCGTATTAATTTGCGCATTAATAACGTTATTACCAACTGTATTTTAGAAGATGCGTTTTTTCATCCACGATACGATGTGGCAGAGGCGCTGAGTTTACCGCTTAGCCAAGGTGAAAAAATTGGTTTTGCATTTACTGTATCGTTGCCCGAGCAGGTAAATACAAACGTTGAGCTTATGTACAGTGTTGATGGTGTGTTTTTTCATGGGCAAGCGCTAAAGGCCGAGCAATTTAATCGCGAAGAAACTTGGTTAACAGAAATACTGCTTGCCAACGTAGATGTTACCAATACTGCTAAATTTCCAAAGCTTTCTAAACACGTTAACGTGGCCATAGAAAAGTGCTGGCGTGGAAGGCTTGAATCCCCAAATTCAGCCGTGGTTAAACAGTTTGGTACTTCGGTGGCTACCCCTCGCTTGTCTCTTATTATTCCTATTTATGGCCGCTATGACTTTGTGCAAATTCAAATGTCTCAATTTAGCTTAGACTCTGATTTCGACAATATTGAAATAGTATATGTATTAGATGACCCAAGAATAAAGCATGCATTTATGGTTACCTGTCAGGGGGTATTCGAAACTTTTGGTGTACCGTTTAAAGTTGTACTTAGCGAACGTAATTTAGGTTATGCAGGGGCGAACAATTTAGGTGTAGCTCATGCTTCTACCGAGCACATCGTACTGCTTAATTCAGATGTTATTCCAAAGCAAGTCGGTCAGTTTTCAGTATTACTGAGTCAGTATCTCGAAAACGATAATATGGGCATACTCAGTGGTACTTTGCTGTATGAAGACAATACTATTCAGCACCAAGGAATGGAGTATATGGAAGACCCTTCACACCCAGGTATGTGGATGAACTACCACCCACAAAAAGGGTTTCCATTATCGCTTACTGATGAATTCGATATACGTGATGCGCAAGCGGTAACTGGTGCGCTTATGCTTATGACTAAGCAGCAATATATAGACGTTGGCGGGTTTGACATTGGCTACATACTAGGTGATTTTGAAGATTCAGATTTGTGTATGAAAGTACGTAATCAAAACAAGCGTATTGCGGTGTCAGGAGTGGTGCAAATGTATCATCTAGAACGCTTATCGCAGTCGTTGGTATCAGGAAATACTTGGAAACATACTCTGTCTATGTTGAATGGTCTAAGACATACCAGTAAGTGGAACGATAGAATAGTAGAAGTGATGGCTGAAAATGGATAATAAAAAAATACTCATTGTTGCCCACGGTCACCCAGATGTACATAAAGGTGGTGCAGAGCTGGCAGCTTATCAGCTATTCCAAGAATATGAAGCACAGGGCTTAGACGTTATGTTTTTGGCTAGAAGCGAGGAGTCACCTCATGGTGGTGCGGCTTTTTCAATTCGCAATAAGCCCAACGAGTTACTCTTTCATACTCGCCAAGACGACGACTTTATGTTTTCGAATATTCGTACAAGATACATTTGGTCAGAATTGCGTGATTTACTAGCGCGTTTCAAACCAGATATAGTGCACTTTCATCATTTCTTTTTGATGGGTATTGAAACCCTGTTGGAAGTAAGAAAAACACTACCAAATGCAAAAGTTGTTTTTACGCTGCATGAATATTTAGCTATTTGTAATGCCAGTGGGCTAATGCTGAAGCCTAAGTCAGGCAAGCTGTGCTCAAAGGCTTCCCCGCGAGATTGCCACAATTGCTTTCCTGAAAAGTCGCCAGCAGATTTTTTTATGCGTGAGATTTATATTAAACGCGCTTTTGCGGTGGTCGATCAGTTTATTTCACCTTCAAAATTTCTAAAAGCCCGATATGTTGATTGGGGAATTGAGGAAAGCCGTATTTCTATTATTGAAAATGGCATGCCTATGGTGAATGAACAAGATGCTAAGCTATTAACTGAATCAGTTGGATGTGATGAGCAAAATCGCCAACCAGTACGCCTAGCCTATTTTGGCCAAATTAACCGCTTTAAAGGGTTAGACGTATTACTAGAAAGTTTATTGCTAATGAATAGGCAAAAAAGAAAGCAGTTCGTACTAAATATTCACGGTGCTAATTTAGACCAGCAACCACCAGAGTTTCAAGAAAAAATATTTTCTGCACTTAGCAAGCTTAAAGGTATTGTATTTATGCATGGTAGTTATGATAGTGCAGAGCTGCCAGGCTTACTTGCTAATGTAGATTGGATGGTGGTTCCATCCATTTGGTGGGAGAACTCGCCAATAGTGATTCAAGAAGCGTTTCGGTCTACCGTGCCAGTGATTACTAGTAATATTGGGGGAATGGTTGAAAAAGTAAAGCATGGTGTTAATGGGCTAACCTTTAACGTAGGCAAGCCTTTATCACTGTTATCCATACTGCAAGATATAGTGGAGAATCCTGGCTTACATTCACAATGCAAAGCCGGAATAACAGTGCCCATGTCTATTGCTGAGTCAGCCGAAAAAAACTTATCGTTGTACAAATAATATGAAGTGGACTTATTTTTTAGAGCACGATGATGCCTCTATTTTTGCTGGTGCCAGTGTTGGGGTTTGCTCAAAAACACTTAGCTTGAATTTACTGCCGAAGTTCAAGGATGCAGAGATTACAGTTCAATTTGCCTCACATTCTGAGCTTTTAAATAACGAGCGCCCGTTAGGTGGCGTTGTTGTTAATAACAGTCAACTCTTACTTCCTTTGAGCGCTTTAGTAAATGAGGTTCAAGTCCTCAAGATAGTTGCTTCGAAAGGTGGCAATACGTATAAAAACTATGTTGCGCTACTGCCTTCTCCAGACCTACCTAAGGTTTGTATTGTAGTGGGGTCGCCCCGAAGTGGAACAACGGTTGTTGGGAATATGATTCAACAAGCCTATGGAACAAAAGCCCACGGTGAATCACATTTGGCCGAGTTGTTTAGTGGGCTAATCTCTCATGCTGATGAATATTTAACCAATAGCCAAGCTGCTAAAAACAAGGGCACAATGGTATGGGAGATGCCAAGTCTGTTGGTAAAAGCACAGCTGATAAAGCAACTGCGCGATATTTACATTACCTATTACGGCAATGAAGTAGTGGTTGATAAAACACCGGGCATTCCTATGCTTAAGTCATTACCTCTTCTGATCTCAGCATTTCCAAGTGCTAAGGTAGTTTATTGTCAGCGCAGAGGGATCGAAAATGTTGCCTCTCGCCTGCGTAAGTTTCCCAACGCTAAATTTGATGTCCATTGTAAACAGTGGACTCAAACGCTAAAAATATGGAAAAGAATGAAGACTCAACTTAGCACTGTTTTGGGGAGTAGTTCTTGGTGCTTAGAAGTAGAGCAGTACGAGTTAGCTACGGCTCCTTCTAAGGTAACAGATGAAATAGGTTTTTTTCTTCAAGTTGGGAAAGGCGCTATAAATCGTATGTTCAGATACCAAGAACGGAAGGCTCCACAAGTAACAAGCGGCAAACCTTCCGATGTAACCAGTTTAAACGCGGTGAACTGGACTGAACAACAAAAGGCTTACTTTATAGAAACTTGCGGCGAACTAATGAAAGAGCAAGGCTATTCTCTAGATGAAAGTTACTATTTTAACGAAGCTCAATAAGCTTCGTTAAAAGCGTATAGTCTTTATATCTTTGGCCGGTATTACAAGCTCATCCCTTCCTTTGAGTACTTTATCTATTTCAATGTGCTCGCTAATAGGTGCTAATAATTTTGCGTTTACTTTTATAGGGGTAGAGTTATTGTTGGCAAAAAGTACTGCTTTTTCAAAAACTCTTGCCTCTATTTTTACGCCCGTTGATAAGAGTAAGTTACTTATTTCCGGTTTACCTGTTCCAGTTTCAAATGCAAAACAAATGGGCGAATTATTTTTATTCTCCCAAGAAAACCATGCCGTAAAAGGCTTGTTTCCATAGAATGTTTTTTGCTGGTTATTTTGTGTTCCAATGTAAAATAGGGCGGGGCGCTCACTTTCACTCTTCGCTGAAGAAGACGCAGTCGCTGTCATTTGTATTGTTGCACCCTCTAAGGCGGAAGAGGTATCAATACAATGTGTGGCGGCTAGTTTTTTAGCGCTATTATTTAAAGTTTCTTGCCGAAATAACGTTGTGTCAGATTGGTTAGCTTTTACGGGAGAATAGCTAATGGGTGAAAGCTGACTTGTGGTAAGTACTAAAAGTTCACTTAATGGCTTACCTATATTCTTAAGTTTTCTAAACTCTGGCCATTTGTGAAATGCCAAACCATTGGGCTTATAAGCTGGCACAATGGCACTATTGGTGAGCAACCCTGCGGCAACCACAAGGCGCCGTATGTTTGCTTCTGGCTCTATACTGCCTTTGCCCGGAACATGGTATTTGGCAACTTTTATATAGCTTATAGCTGGCTGCTGGGCAAAACTTTGCCAGAATTTATGGCGATTCAAACCGCTAGACCATTGTTGTAATTCTACATCACTAGCCGATGGCCATCCTTCACTTTCAATCCCATTTAGCAACCATGTAGCACGTTGGTTAGCGTAGCTTCCATCGGCGAGTATTAGTTTCTTCTTTGCTAATATTTTTCGTAAATTTTTTAAAAACGTATATATTCCTGCGGCATGGGCTTCACTGTATTCATTTGAAGAATACTTATCAGGCTTCCCATCTGAGTTAGCATCTAACTTCATAGGGTAGCCTATGTTAGTAGTGCGATGTGACTCTGTTAATACATCAAACTGCAAACCATCGAAGAAACTGTATTTTTTTGAAATATTTGATGCTAAAAAATCTGGCAAAGTTGAAAAAAGTTTTCGATTATTATCTTCAAACTTAAACCAGTTATATTCCCATAGGCGTTGGGTTTCTTGAGAAAAGGGGCCTTTTGCAACGTGCTGAGCAATGTAGGCGCGATTGGCAGCTAGTTTTATCTTGCCTGTATTCAATGTGTCTCGGAGTAGGGTTACCGTACCGTTTTTGTTTATTGATATTAATTTTGCGTGTTCAGTGTTGCTCCAGTTTAGCTCGCCATTATTGTCCAACTCAACAATAACGACATCTTCCGAAGCATTATTCTTGAGGTTTTTTCTGATAGAGAACGCATTTGTCTTACGAACCTTAATGGTCGACTTTTCTTCATTGTCCTTCAATTCAGAAATTGCTGAGGTTCCTAAAAAATACAAATAATCATGAGAGCTAGCATATTGAGAGGAAAAGGTAGGAAGTGAGGCTCTACCATTAAAGTGCAGTAATAATAGCTTGTTCGGGTAAGTTTTTTTGAAGCCTGCGAGTGTATCGTTAGTTTTGTTGTTAAAGCCTGAAATTTCTTCATTAAAGGCTTTCACTACAACTCCATCAAACCTACCCCAGCGCTTTATCCATTGCTCTTGTTCAGTATTTTTTAAACTACCTTCAGCATAGCGGAAAAAAAGCTGTTTCAGCGGCTTTTCTGACAAAACATCTAATTCTTCTGCTAAACAAAGTGGCGAAAGTAATATAAAAGTCAAAATGAATATGTGTTTCATGTAAGTCCTTTTCCTCTGGTGTATCGTGCTACTACGAAATTAACGCCTGAATAGCCTTTAATTTAGTTTGCAGGGCTTTATTTGAGCATTGTTCTGTTGCCCTTTTGAGTGACTGAGCAACTTCATGCTTTTCAGTTTCTTCAATTTTTGGGTGCGCTAAAAATGCGCTCATTTCCCGAAGATCTTTTGGCGTTACTGTATTTGTCGGTAGGTCATTGAATAAAATGTATTTTATTAAGTGGCTTTTATCTAAATTCAAACGCCTTAATTTCTGAAAAAGCTTTACTCTAGAGAGAAACAGTTTTCGTTTTTCATCAGATAATCTTAGTGATCTAACATATTCTAATGAGTCTATTTTTTCGTTCTCGACTAAAAGACGCTTAACCCGACTAATATCATAAGTCTTGCTAATGATGCCGGATTGCTCCAAGCCTTTTATGGTATCTATTATGTTTGCAAAATAGGCAAGGGCATTGTTAGGTCTATTTTGCGCTAGTTTATCCATTACAAGCGAACTATCGGTGTAAAGGTTGTCGTATTTTTTTTCGAGGAAGTTTCTAATGTTAGGGTTTTTAGGTCTTCGCATTATCAGCGCGGCGCGGGAATTTTGCTTTGCCAATAGCTCCATTAAGTGTACAGCACTTCCCTCTTCCCAAATAATATGTGATGCCGAAGATAGTAACAGTAGCTGTTCTTTAATGGACAGTTCTTCAGGGTAAACTTCTTCAAAGCCTTGCTCTGCTAAGAGTTCAGCCACAGCATCCATACCAGCTACTCTACCTTTAAGCTTATAATTCCGTCGAGAAATAAATAGCTTTCTATTTTGGTGAATATGAGATTGCTCGCCATATAGCGGATTTCCATTCAACCACTCGGCATACCACGATTTTATCTCCCCATGAAAAGAGGCCCCCATTTCTGGTATATGTATATGCTCTACTTCGGTCAAATTAGTAATTATTTTGATATCTTCTTTGGCGATACCAAATAACGCATACACATCAAATATAAAAGCTGGCCATTTATTGATGTCTGAATATCCAGGCGGGGGAAGCACAATAATACCGTCTACTTTGGTTGCCATAGATTGCCATGCCCATAATCTATGGCAACTCTCTGCCATAAAATGACCAAAATGGGGCGCCAAAAGTCCTCCAAAAAGCCATGTTCCTTGAAGTTTTAAAGATTTACTGTTTTTGATGGTGCTTAACTGTAAGTCTTTGTTAAGAAGTAAATTATTTTTGTATTTATGCCCGAAAAATATATCAGAGTTTTTGGTTTGACACACGCCACTAATAAAGTGGTCGCGAGACATAGGCTTTCTTCCAAAGTCCGAATGTGGTGTTTGAGGAATAACAAGAGCATTGTTTAGCTGCGAAATGTGGGCGTGATTTTCCATGGCACTCATTGATAAAGTATTTGATTCATTGTAACAAGTGTTTAGCTTCGCAAATAGGTAAAGCAAGTAGTTTAGTAGAACTGTTTGTTGCTTTTTTGTTCGCTTCGCTTTAGTCTAATTATAATAAATATCGATACTACTTACTTCCTACTAGAGTAGTCTCGTAAAGTGTAGCTATTTAGTTTTTGTTTTGGATAGTTACCCAGTATTACAAAGGAGTGTAGTATGTGCTTAAGCCCGATAGGGCGCTTTTTAGGCCTCTCCTAATTGCCTTTAATTACAAAATTTGCAATAGGGTTTATCATGGAAAGTCAAATTGCCTCATCCCGTTTACGGGCTAGTTTTTTGCGTCTCTTCTGGCGTCTTATCTTTTGTTCAATTATGAGCGTTTTCGCTTCTACGTCTGTTCATGCGTTAGAAATTGAAACGACACTCGACAATAAAATCAAACGCGAGGGCGGTTATCTAGTATATACCGTGGCGTTAATAAATAATGACTCGGTTACCAGAAACGATGTCACGCTTACCGTCTCTGCGCCAACGGGTCTTGAGTTTAAAGGTTATACCGCACTTCCCAATTTTACGTGTAATACCTGTAGCGGGGTGGTTTCTTATAATGTTGGTACTATTGTTTCAGGTGGCTCTGCGCTATTTACCATTCCTTTGTATCCAAACAGCTTATTCGACGACAACTATGACAGCGAAATGACAATTTCTTCATCTGTAACTCATGGGGGAAGCCCTACGCCTGTCACGAATACGGCTCTAGTTACGTATGTTGATGAAGAAAGTATTCTAATGAAGACTACTTCGGCAAACGCATTTGTAGAGGCGGGTTCAGATGTTACATTTGAAGTAACCGTGGGGAATATTGGCGATACGGGCTTCGCAGGTAGTTACATTTCGGCTGCAATACCAAGCGGGGCGACCTTTGTTAGTGCTTCGGACGAGGGGAGTTTAGTAGGCGGTGAAGTGGTTTGGCAAAGTGCCTCAGTGTTAAGTGGAGGCAGCGGAGAAAAACGATATTTTACGGTACGCTTACCTAATAACGCATCAAACGGCACCGTTTATAAAACACAGGTTAAGTGGGCAAGGAATAGTAGTCTATCTGCTGCACAGACCTCAGAGAGTATGGTGGTGGTGCGCAATTCAAATAACTATTTGGTAGAAACAGCGGTATTTGGTGATACAGCCATGACAGGTCAAGCTAGTGATTATCGCTTTACTGTAGTGAATAACAGTAGTCAGATCCAATCGAATTCGACGTTATACGTTAAAGCAGGATCTTACTCTAGGCTTTACGGAAGTAGAATTTGGCCTGCGTCAGCGGTTCCTTCTACTGGCGTATTCTATGGGGATAGATGGATAGCATTATCGGTAGAGGAACTTCTTCCTGGCGAATCAACTAGCCTACTTGTCCCTATGTCGGTATATAACCCGCTAGACGGTATGCCAATAGACCTACACGCCGTATTATACAGTGAAGATGGTATTGAGCTTCAAGCTTCTCATTCGGTATATCTATGGGACGTTGAACAGAGCATTCGGCTTGGTATCTCATCAGATAAACAGAAAGTGGAAGTGGGTGAGTTTTTCGAATATGAATTGAGTTTTGGTAATTTAACAGATACGGCTTACCAAAATACGGTGATAGAGCTGACTTTGCCGGAAGAGCTCGAAGTTATTGGTGCTAGTGACAGTGGTGTGGTTTCAGATACAAGCGTAGCTTGGTCAGTTGGGACATTAAGTGCGCGAAGCAGTGGAAAGCGTTATTTGAAAGTAAGGGCTCCAGAAACTAGTGACGCTGGAGACATATTTAAATCAACAGCTAACATCCATAACGGCGGGCTTAGTATATCCCGCGCCAGTGAAGTAGTATCTGTGGTGGATAACAGACCCTTAGGTCTCACTATCGGGCAAATAGGCGACATTCGGTCCCCAAGCCACTACAATTATTTAAGATACGTGGTGACCAACACTAGCAATATTACCCGTACAGATGTAGCACTAAATATATCAACTTCTGCTGGAACACGTTTTGCTGGGAATGACGGTTATCCATCAGCCCCTTCTAACGGTACATATTATGGCGACAACTGGGCTTCTTATTCTGTTGGCGATTTAGCACCGGGCGAAGAGTACATACTTACGTTGCCATTCAGTGGGTATAATCAAATAGACGGCGCACCGCAGATAAGCGATGTAATTCTAAGTGATTCTGTGAGTGCATTTATACAAGGTACTAAGCCTTCAACTCTTTATAGTGCAACAAATTCCGTGGTATTTACGGTAGCAAGCGATAAGCAAATAGTGATGCCGGGTGATGAGGTCACTTTAGAGCTTAATATAGCAAATGTTAGCGATTCTACTATTCAGAATTTGGCCGTCCCACTCACTCTACCGGGACAGGTTACAGCGCAGTCGGCTACCAATGATGCTGAAATAAATGGGTCGAATATAAAATGGAGTATAGGCAGCCTCGCAGTCGGTACCTCTGTTAAGCGTTTCATAACAGTAACGATAGATGAAGATCTTTCGGCGGGAGACAGCTTCAAAGTGGCAGCTGGCTTAGAAAGCAGTTCAACTACCTTAGCGCGTGCGTCAGAGGTACTAATCGTAACTGAAACAATGCCACTAGTGCTAACTCCAACTATAACAGGCGATACGCGTTCACACGCACACTACGGCTATAGTAAATACGTTATTTCTAACCCAGGTACAACGGTACGAACGGATGTGGTATTGGCCGTTTCAGTTGACGCAGGAGTACGTGTTTATGGAAACAACACATACCCTTATTATACCAATAGCTCCTTCTATGCTACAGATTGGATGTACTACACGTTCGATGTGATCAATCCAGGTGAATCGAAAGTAGTTCAATTTCCTTTGAATAGTTATCGGCAAATTGATGGTAAGCCTTGGGTTGAGAATGCAGTACTGTCAGATGGTTTAGATTCGTTCATTCAAAGTACAAGAAATACATATTCGTTCGATAATGAACGTACAATAAGCAGTCACTTGTCGAGTGATCGTAGCGTTGTAAAGGTCGGCGAAAGTATTAACTTTGAAGTGCTCTATGGCAATGAGTCTAATACCAATATGCAAAATTTAGTGTTGGAAGTAGCTATACCTGAAGGGCTCAATGTGGAAACTATTAACGATGGAGGTAGTTTTGCCGATGGTGTCGTTCAATGGGAGTTAGGCACGTTGACATCTGGATATGCTGCTAAGCGTTCGTTCACCGCATCTGTTAGTAATACTTTAAACGATGCTGATGCAGTGGTTGTTAAGTCAAATATTCTACAAAGTGGCGAGTCGCTAACCCGCTCTAACGAAAGCATTGTCGTCAAGGCAGATACTTCACTAACGTTAGATGTGACATACGAGCAAGGTATTACCAGCTTTATCATAAGTAATACAGATGATGTAAGTCATGCTGACGTAGAGTTAGTCATTCAACCAGGAAACTACTCAAGGTACTATACTCCAGATGCATTGCCGCTTAATGGTTCTTCAACAAAGTATGCCAACGAGCGAGTAGTGTATGAATTTGGCGAGCTATCAGCTGGTGAAACACGGGCTGTAGTTGTTCCTTTTTATAGTTACCAAGCCAAAGCTGGTGGCATAAGCGTGGCACACGCTACACTTGAAAGTTCCACTACAGATTACGTACTTACCGCTACTCCCACATTAGCATATACCAGTGAATTAGGAGGTGCTTTACCTCAGTTAGCAATTGACTCTACCTCTCATCATATGTCCGCTGGCGAAGAGATAAGCTTAAAAGTGACAGTGGGCAACCCTAGCCAACAAATTATTGAAAGTGCAATGCTTCAAGTACCAGTTCCAAGTAATGCTGAGTTCGTTTCTGCATCAGGTGTATATGAAGTAGTAGACGATATTGTTTATTGGCCTCTGGGTAACATTCCTGTAGGAAACTGGCATCAACTATCGATAACGCTTGCGGCTGATAGCAACTTAGAGCCCGGTGATACTATACATACCAATGCTCGTATTGTGGCGAATTCTACAACAAGAACACTGGCTGTTGCATCGCAAGTTAATGTTATCCAAGAAAGGCCCCTTTCTATTACTGCTACGCAAACCGTGGGATACCCTTTACAGCAAGGGGCGCAGATGCAAATTTCCATTGGTGTAGAAAATAATAAGCTTACTGAGTTGGCAGATGTTGAGCTCTATTTTATGCCCCCTCAGGGTACCCGAGTTTACAGTTCAGATATTGTAGGTGGTGGATGTACAAATGGCTCATATTGTACTTTTAGGGATTGGGTTTTGTGGGATTTAGGAAACATGGCGGGTAGCAAGATCTCTAATGTTTCGGTAGCTCCACTATTGCTTACCGGTAGTTATGGAGTCTCTAATGGCTCGGTTTTAACTTCTACCTACTTTGCTGAGCATACCTCTAACAACCTATCTACCACATTACTGCAAACCTCCTACGGGGTCGGCAATGCCTACGAGATAGATACTAATCATGATAGTGATGGGGATGGAATTCCTGATTTTTGGGAGCTTCGCTATTCTCATTTAGCTAATTGGTTAGATTCGTCTGATGCTGGCGATGACCTAGACGGCGATGGTTATACAAACTTGCAAGAGTATCTGAACGGCCTTTCACCAGATAACAGAGATCCTAAAGATACTGACTTCGATTCCCTTTTAGATAGCGTAGAAATAGCGCTGGGTTTAGACCCATTGAGTGAGGACTCAGACGGAGATGGACTTATCGATAGGCTTGATAATTGGCCTTCTATTTATAACGAGGCTCAGTCAGGGCTTACTGATCTGCTATCGGTTGGTGATGTTACGGGCGATGGTTCGGATGATTTCGCATTAATATCTGTTGTTGATGGTATCGTTTCAGCGAGTGTAGTAAATGGAGCTAACGATACGATTTCACACAATATTAATTGGTCTACTGAATATCAAGATGTTCAAGCTTATATACTGGAAGATATTAATGGAAACGGCAGTGTGGAAATTGGTATTTTCGGGATGATAAGCGCCAACGACGCCTCAGGTAATGCCGTAATCAAACCCCAACTATTCGTAAAAGATGGTAAAACGGGTAATCGGATAAATGTGTATAACTGGTCTGCTAATTGGCTAGAGACATCCTTAGTGGTTTTAGATGACGTTACGGGCGATGGAATAGCTGATTTTGGCATGCAAGGGCGCTTTATTGTAGAAGGTGCGCGCCCACAACTATTTGTCAAAGATGCAGTAAGCGGTTCAAATGTTACTACTTACGGCTATCCTAGTTTGTTTAAAAATCCGAAGTTCTATCAGCTCAGTGACTTCAATGGTGATGGCGTAGATGATGTTGGTCTATTTGGCGAAATCGAACGCAATGGAAAAGTGCAAATTAAAATCACAGATGGCACTGATTCGGGTAACAAATTAAAGGCGTACAACTTTGCAGCAAACTGGAATAATGTAAGCTGGCACCGTTTATCTGATATTAACGGCGATAGTGTTGATGATTGGGGCATGTTCGGAACAAGGAAGGATGATAATAAACCCCAACTATTCACCAAAAGTGGTGTGTCGACCTCAGGTACATTAGGTATTTACACGTGGCCGGAGGATTTGGAGTCTACGAGTTTTCACATTATTCCAGATTTCACTTCAGATGGTGTAGATGAACTGGCCGTAGGGGGGTTCCGGACAAGCGCCGGACGTTACCAATTGACAGTTAGAGATGGAACAAGCCGTTCAACTACACTGGTAAATTACGGTTGGCCAAGTAATTGGACTGAAGTATCTTTTGACGTAGTAGGCGATCTTACTAATGACGGAGTGAACGAAGTGATGTTGTTTGGATTGCGAAGTAATGGTAACTACGAGCTTAGTATTAAAGATGGTATAGCGAGTAACGGAGCATATGCTACCGTGAATTTAGGTAATGACTGGCTGGCTAAGCCAAGCTTTAAGCTTATAGGAGACATTGATTATGATGGTACGCCAACAGTTGTCGTTTATGGTAAGTCTAAAGCTGGGGTAGATAAATACCAGTTGCTTGATTAGCGATTGTATCTTGGTAAAGTAAAACCCTCTTACTGAACGGCAGTAGGAGGGTTTTCTTTTTGAGGAATTAAAGCGTTACTAACCGTTGTTAATAACCTCTTCAAATTACTAAACTAATAGGTATGGGTGCTAAGCAACGAAAGATCTTTGCCACTGTAAGTAGTAATAATTCGCTCTAGCGATGCCTTCGATATCGAATTTACAATAATGTCGTCGTGTGAATCGTTGCTAGCATCATATGAGTGAATTTTGATGTTTGCCCTGTCACCTTCTAGCCAAATACGACCATACTCTGCAGTGGTGGCTCCATCCTTAATGACAAGTTGGTAAGTGTCAGTACGCTCATGAATTCCTAACAATATAACTTCGTTGAGTCCGTCATTGTTTAAATCCCCTACCTCTTGAATATGCTCATCATGCCATAAAGCTGGCCAACTAAAATTCGCGATTCTTTGGTTCGGTAAGCGGCCATCGTTGATGCGTAACAAAGTATTTCCCACGCTATTTTTGCCGTAAATTGCTACTTCTCCAATACCATCCTGAGTTCTATCGGAAAGATATATGGAGTTAACGTTAATTAGATCTGCAGGCCAACTAAAAGTTCTTATAACGCCTTGCTTATCGTGGCCCTTCTTAACTACCCATTGGTATCGACCATCATCTATTCTTTGACCAAATTGTCCCCAATCAGTAGTGCCATCGCTGTCTATATCGTCCATTTTATGCAGCCTTAAGTTACTCCATAATTTGTTCCAGTTATAAACTGTTAATTTTTCAGAAGCATTGGCGCCACTAAATACAAATAGTTGACCTTTATTTAGCCGCTTATGTTCTCCATATAAAGCAATTTCTGGCACGCTATCGCTAGTAATGTCACTCATTACAACCAAGCGTGTATTTACCCAGTTATCTACCCATTTAAACGTTTGATGTGTCTGCTTTGTTACACCATTTTTTATGAACAATTGTCGAGCGCCATTAATTTTATGTGTGCCTTCAATGGCATACTCTTCAATTCCATTATTAGTTAAATCTGGAAGAAGTTTAAAAACAACGTCATCAAGCGTGTTTGACCAATTCCATACCCCCAAGCTAGCTCCGGTCTTTCCGTCTAAAATATATAATTGGTAGCGTTCTACACCTTGGTTAAATCCGAAAATACCAAGGTCCTCAATGCCATCAGCGTTTCGGTCACCAAGTACTTTTAATGATGCCAACTGAAAAGGGTGGGAAACGGAAAACTCTGAGATTATATTGAATTGTTTTGCATCAATGAGGCTAAATGCTGCGACTGCGTCTTCAATTCGGTACTTTAACCAATCTTTGGTTTTATCATTATTGATGTCGGAAAACTGAATGAAAATATCTGGTGCACGTGATGCGTCGGTGTCATTAAGAGGGTCTAACCCTAAACTTATTTCATTAGCATCATTTATACCATCTCCGTCAGTATCTTCAGAATAGATATTTGTGCCGAGTTCTATTTCTTCTTTATTTGATAAACCGTCTCCATCAAAGTCAGCATCAGCATCTGCGCTATCTAGTGGGTCTAGTCCTACTTGGACTTCTTCAAAATCGGAAATGCCATCGGAGTCGGAGTCTGCATTGTTAATACTCGTTCCGTATTCTTCTTCTTGGTAGTCAAATAAACCATCATCGTCTGAGTCACTTTTATATTGAGTGAAAGTAAACTTGGCATCTGGAATGACAAGCTTTGCTTTCTCATCGGTAGCTTCCCAAAAATTGAATAACCGCTGGTAATCGTCATTACCGTCCCGCGCAAAGTTACTCACTTGATGTTCGTAACTGTGCCACTCGTCATCCGTAAGGTATTCTTGAGAAACGACCACAAAAAGTGTATCGAAAGTAGGCTCAGTAGCATCATAAGAGGGTATGCGAGTTCCATTTGCATCAATAATTTGTTGTATGGAAATAGTATCAAAGCTATCTATCTGATAAATAGGGTAACTTTCAGTTTCTATAGGCTGGGTTGCGGGTTCGATAATATCGGGCACTTGTGAGGGAGGGCTCAAGCCCATCAGATAGAGTTCAAGCGGGCTATATTTGGCCGAGTTATTACCTGGCCCTAGCCCTGAGAAGCCTGCAGTACCTTCTGGTGCGTCACTAAGTAGGTAAAGGTTTCCACTATCAAGGTTGAAGTCAAAATCGTTCCAGCCTCCTAGTTGGCCACCAGCGCTCTGATATCCAAAGTGATATTGCTGTTGCTCTGTGTAGCCTAACCAATCACTGTGACGAAGGGACTCAAGTGGGTAACTAAGGTAATTCCCCCATCGGTGCGCTAGTTCATGAAGAGAGGGACCGTAGGTAAGGTCATATAGGGTCGGAAGTACAACAATACTTTCCAATTTTCCTTCACTGCCATAAGAATTCGAAAAGTCGAAAATACCTTGGCCAATTCCACTGATGCTATTTTGAACCGGCACATGATAACCATAAGCGTTAGAGTCTTGCGATTTTGTGGGCTCGTTGAATATAAAATAGATAAATTTATAGGAATCTTCGAGCTGCTCATAGATGGATGCGGTTGCCCGCCTTAATGCTGCGCGTTGGGCCACGCCGTCAAAGCTACCATGGATCAGGTGGTAGTCGTCTGAGTTGTTCAATACAAGGTTAACAACATTACCTTTTCTATTAATGCTTATTTTATCATTATTACTTAGTGTTTCTGACGCTATTTCTTTGGGAAGCCAGGGTTCATAAGGTAAAGGTTCTGTAGGAGTAACATCTAGCTCGAGTTTATAGACGTCTTTTGATTTATCGTCACCTTCATCTTCGGAAAACTCGATGTAATAAAGTGAAGAACCGCTTCCGACTATATCAAACGTTGATATTTCATCTGAGTTTGGCAGAGACTTGCCTAAAGACCATTGTAATTCGTCTGTGTCGTATATGTATGAATACCATTGACTGTTTATGGTTAAACTATCAGACGTCTTACCATAAATAATAAGGAGTTTTCCGACTTTCGTCATTTTTTGATGATAAAGTGTTTCAGGAAGCTCTATGGAGTGCCACTCAGATTCTGCAATATCAAATACTGACAGTAAGTGCTCGGGGTCGTCATTCGAAGGTTTTGCTGTTAGATATACTTTGTTACCAATAATTTCACTGTCAATAAACTCTGTTTCAGTTGGTGCGTTGATAGTTACACTCCAAGTATCAGTATTTATATCGTAAACTTGAACATCCTTTCTCCAGGTTGGATTTTCTGACAATTCAGTGAAGAAAAAACCATCTGCGCCAAGCTTTATATTGGCTCTGTTATAAGTATCAAAACCCCACCCACCGAATACATAAATTCTACCATTATATTGCTCAGCTATCGATCCCGACCTAGCTAGTGGCGCTGCAGAATGCTGTCGCCAACGGTCCCCAGCAGGGTCATACTCTACTACGTTGTTTAATGTATAATTTATGGCGTTATTTACTCCGCCAATAGAAAAGATTTTTCTCTGGTACGTTGCTGTTGCATTACCCAGTAAGTAATTCATTCCAAGAGCTGCGGATTCATTAATGTCGCCCGTTAAGAGGTCTATCGACAGCGCAGTGTTGGTAGCATGGGCACCTCTGGTAGTAGCATTCCCCAATAAAAAATAGGCTTTTTCGTTGATAACAAATGGCCTAACTGTTTGCCCTACGTATGCACCACCGTAACGTTTAACTCCTGCATTACTGGAAACAAATTCCCACTCGCCAGAACTGTAGATTTGGGTAGAGCTAGTGTGTTGACTAGTTGTGGGTGAATTATCAAAAGCCTCAGCGCTAGATAAAGTTGCTGTTAAAACCATGCAAATACTGCACGCTACTGAGCCAGCGCTGAGTCTAAAGTGTGTTACCATTGTGATATCCCTATAGATTATTATTTTTTATTTTTGGATGTTCGGATTGGGACTAGCTAAGTGTAGAAAATACTAGCGTCTGTTTGCTAACTAGGCAAATAAGTGTGATTTATTAGCCACTAACATCATTAGTGGCCGATAAAAAAGGAATTAGTATTAGCGGATAAATATTGAGAAAATTAGCGGTTTAATTACTTAATCGACTTGATTGTTAGTTAAATAAAAACGCGCGAACATATCAGCAATATCCATTTTGGTTAATGTTACTTCGCTATTTAACGTTGACTCTTCGCTTTTTAGTGTGCTTGAAATATTGGTTAAAAAAGCATTATCCCCAAAGTATTCAATCTCGACTTGACGATTGGATGCGTAATAAAAATCCAAAATAGCTTGGCGTTGCTCGGAATTGAAACGATAAATTTTATTGCGTTCTTTCTGCTCTAAGCTTTTTGCTACACCATTTAAAAAATTGACTCGATTATTGCCAAGTTGCGAAATGATCCTCGGCGAGTTGCACAATCTAGCTAATTCAATAACACTTACGGGCCAAGATACATTCTCATTTTGGCTTTCGAGTGATAGGGTTTCGCTATTGATGCCTACAATGTTAAAGAATGAAGATAGTAGCCCCTTGTCCTTTATTTCAGCTTCATAGTCTTTAACGATTAGTGCGTCTCTGCCAAATACTGAAACCCACCGGTCTAATAAAATGCTGAAGTCGTACCTTTCACGTAAGGGTAGGTGAGAGTTATAAAAGTCTTCAAATCCTATTCTTCCTCCAGCCTTTATAATAGTAGAGTAAGTAGATTCCATGAACTTGTCTTGCCTTCGCAAATAAATGATTATTTTTAGATTAAATAAGTTATCTAGGCCGCTTAGTTTTTGTTTCAAATACTGTAGCCCATTTTCCATGGTACGAGAGCTAAAATGTTCCGCACTGATTATTATGTCATTGCTTGCGTTAGCTTTTGCGAAATCAATAAACCCATTCCAAACAGAATCGGCATCAATTTCTTCATTTCCAGGGTAGTAATCAGCTCTTGGGCGTTGTGGGTAATCTAGTGCCTGCAGTGCAGCGGGAAGCAACAATTGTGCGAAGTCGAGTTTACCTATTTTTGGATACAAAACCCTTTGTTGTGAGAGCGCACTGCGGTTGTCTGCAAGAACATTTTGAATACTTGTTGTGCCAGTTTTTTCACATCCAATATGTATGTAAAGCGTTTTTTTAGTCATAGAATTCAACGTACTTTTTTGAACTAATTCGATTTTTAGGAATTTGAAAAATAGGAATGCGCGCAGTGTTCAAATCTGACTGGGCTTCATGCGTATTATCCGTTACCATTAATGATTAGCTCTATTGTATAGAAAAAACTAAACAACACGAAGGCTTAGTATGAGAAAAGGAATTATTCTGGCGGGCGGCTCAGGCACACGCCTACACCCGCTAACAAAAGTAGTCAGTAAGCAGTTAATGCCGGTTTACGACAAACCTATGATTTTTTACCCGCTTACTACACTCATGATGTCGGGTATAAAAGATATTCTTATCATCACTACTCCTCAAGAACAGCAGCGTTTTATTGAACTTATAGGTGATGGCAGCGCATTAGGTATTAATGTTCAATACGCCGTTCAACCTTCCCCAGATGGCTTAGCCCAAGCTTTTCTAATTGGCGAGGAGTTTCTTGCAGGGGAAAGCTGTACATTAGTACTAGGTGACAATATTTATTATGGTCACGACCTGAAGCTTTCACTTCAAAATGCTTTTAAACAAGAGCATGGTGCTACCGTGTTTGGTTATCATGTAAACGACCCCGAGCGCTATGGCGTGGTCGATTTTGATGACAACTGGAACGCGCTTTCAATTGAAGAAAAGCCCGAAGCGCCAAAGTCTAACTACGCTGTTACTGGGTTATATTATTACGATAATCGTGTGGTTGATTTTGCTAAAGAAGTGAAGCCATCACACCGTGGTGAGCTTGAAATTACCGACCTTAATAATCTTTATCTGCAAGATGGCAGCTTAAAAGTTGAATTAATGGGGCGTGGTTCTGCTTGGCTTGATACAGGAACGCTTGATTCTCTGTTAGATGCAGCAAACTTCGTAGCTGCTATTGAAAAGCGCCAAGGTTTAAAGGTGTGTTGCCCTGAAGAGGTGGCTTATCGAATGGGTTACATCGATGCAGCACAGTTAGAGCAATTAGCGGCGCCACTTAAAAAGAGTGGCTATGGCGATTACCTACTAAAAGTAATCAACGACCGCGTTAAGTAAGGCTACTAAGTGCGTTGTACTTTTCAAGTACACAGTATTACCAACGGAATTAAGTAAAACATGCAAGCAATAGCAACAGACATCCCAGACGTTAAAATCATTGAGCCAAAAGTATTTGGCGACGAACGCGGCTTCTTCCTTGAAACCTTTCGCACCGACTGGTTTAAAAAAGAATGTGCAGACGTTGAATTTGTGCAAGACAACCATTCAAAATCCAGCCAAGGAATCCTTCGTGGGCTGCATTATCAGTTGGAGCAGACCCAAGGTAAATTGGTTCGCGTAGTCAGCGGCGAAGTATATGATGTTGCTGTTGATATGCGTAAAGATTCACCTACGTATGGAAAGTGGGTCGGCGTTTTACTGTCGGCTGAAAATAAACGTCAACTATGGGTACCTGCAGGTTTTGCTCACGGTTTTTATGTAACCAGTGAGTCTGCTGAGTTCGTATATAAGTGTACTGACTACTATCACCCTGAGTCAGAAGTGTCGGTTAAGTTTAACGACCCAACTTTAAACATCGATTGGCCTTTAGTTAACGGTGAAAAGCCGTCTTTATCTGGAAAAGATGAAAATGGCGTCGCTTTCGTTGATGCCCCTACGTTTTAAGGATTAAACATGAGTATTGTAGTTATTGGCAATGCTGGCCAGTTGTCGTTTGAATTGGTTCGTATTCTAGGTGAAAACACTATATGTTTAGGCCCTGAAGATACTGACATTACCAACGAATCGGTATTATCTGAAACGCTAAGCAAACTAGCGCCAAGCGTCATTATTAACGCAGCGGCTTATACTGCGGTAGATAAAGCAGAAGAAGATTTCGATTTATGCCACGCGATCAACGCTACTGCCGTTGAAAATTTAGCAAAGTACTGTAAGCAGTCAGGTGCATTTTTAGTACATGTATCTACAGATTACGTATTTAACGGCCACAAAGGTTCGCCTTACCTCACTGATGACACTATTGAGCCTCAAGGGGTTTACGGTAAAACTAAAGCTGATGGCGAAAAAGCCTTGCTGGAATTACTTCCTAACTCAAGTTGCTTAATTCGTACTGCGTGGGTGTATTCATCACATGGCAATAACTTTGTGAAAACCATGCTGCGTTTAATGGCAGATAAGCCTCAATTGTCGGTTATTGATGACCAAATCGGCACGCCTACATGGGCAAAAGGGTTGGCAGAAGTGTGCGTAAGTGCAGCGCAAAATAAAACCCAAGGTGTATATCACTGGACTGATGAAGGCGTAGCTAGTTGGTACGATTTCGCGTTAGCCATTCAAGAGCTTGGTATTGAAAAAGGTTTGTTGTCTTCGGCTATTCCGGTATTGCCTATTCCTTCTTCTCAGTACCCCACACCGGCTTCACGACCGCATTATAGCGTGCTAGATAAAACCAGCACACGAGATACTTTTTCATCACTTAATCTTACACATTGGCGTACTCAATTGTCTGCCATGATGGATGAGTTAAAAGCATAATTATTGAGTAACACACGTATGAAAACAATTTTAGTAACAGGTGGTGCGGGGTTTATTGGCTCGGCGGTAGTTCGCCATCTTATTAATTATACAGAACATAAAGTCGTAAACTTAGATAAGCTTACTTACGCGGGTAACTTAGAGTCGCTTTTGTCTGTATCAGATAACGAGCGCTATGCGTTCGAACAAGTCGATATTTGTGATGCCGACGGCGTAAAAGCCGTTCTTAATACCCATCAACCCGATATCATTATGCACTTAGCGGCAGAATCTCATGTAGATCGTTCAATTGACGGCCCTGGTGAGTTCATTCAAACCAATGTTGTAGGCACTTATACCTTGCTTGAGCAAGCTCGAGCTTATTGGTCAACGCTTGATGATGTGAAAAAAGAAGGCTTTAAATTCCATCATATTTCAACTGATGAAGTTTATGGTGACCTTCCACATCCAGATGAAGTAGAAGAGGGCGCTGAACTGCCGTTATTCACTGAAACTACGCCATATGCACCAAGCTCGCCTTATTCTGCAAGTAAAGCGTCTTCCGACCAGTTAGTGCGCTCATGGCTACGTACTTACAAGCTACCTACATTGGTAACCAACTGTTCGAATAATTATGGCCCGTATCACTTTCCTGAAAAGCTAATTCCGTTAGTTATTCTAAATGCCTTAGCAGGCAAGCCATTGCCTGTATACGGTAAAGGCAATCAAATTCGAGATTGGTTGTATGTGGAAGACCATGCCCGTGCATTGGTGCTAGTGGCTCTTGAAGGAAAAATTGGCGAAACCTATAACATAGGCGGCCATAACGAAAAGCAAAATATTGAAGTAGTGAATACAATTTGCGACATTTTGGATGATGTTCAACCTAAAGACAGTAAGTATTCAGAGCAAATCACTTATGTTGCAGACCGCCCTGGTCACGATATGCGATACGCGATTGATGCATCTAAAATTGAACGCGAGTTAGGGTGGTCACCCCAAGAGACCTTCGAGAGCGGTATTCGCAAAACCGTTGAATGGTACTTAAACAACGAAGGTTGGTGGAAAGCGGTACTAGATGGTAGCTATCAAGGCGAACGCTTAGGTGCTGGCAGTTAGTTTTTTAGTTTTTAAATCATGTTAAACTTGAAGGCCGCTTTATTAGCGGCCTTTTTCTGTTTATCCGGGGTACCTACGCAGTATGAAGAAGTTTGCAATGCTTACCGTGAAAGGTGCGGTAGGGCTTTTGCCTTTGTCAGTGAAACAAAAGCTTAAACAAAATGCTCAACTCACTGAGTTATATAGCCGTTCTCTACAGCGCTCAGGACTCTTCTATGGTTTCCCTAGTAAAAAGAAGCGCATGGCAATGTATAAGCATTACTTAAAGCTTCAGGATAGGGCTTTAAGCGATAAATACGAGAACCTTTCTGAAAGTAATAAAGAAAAAATTAATGTGGTAGTAGTAGGAACTGACTTTCTAGCCACCACACAAAAAGATTTGCAACGCTATTTAAGTCAAATTAAGAAAGTGTTCGTAGTTGGTAAAGTGACGGCTTCGCAATACGAAGATGTTGAAAGCGTAGCGTCTCTATCTGAAGCCCTCGGGGCATGCGATTCATCTCATTCTACTCTATTCATAAAATCCGGCGACACGCTTTCGAAGTTTGCACTAAATGAATTTATTGCAGTGGCAAAACAAACCGATATTGCTTATTGCGATACCGATGAAAAGAATCAGAAAGGGGTATTAACAAGCC
This sequence comes from Alteromonas naphthalenivorans, assembly GCF_000213655.1. Lineage (NCBI taxonomy): Bacteria > Pseudomonadati > Pseudomonadota > Gammaproteobacteria > Alteromonadales > Alteromonadaceae > Alteromonas > Alteromonas naphthalenivorans. The sequence continues at coordinate 4,236,322 of NC_015554.1, read as the reverse complement.
CTAAGTTTCTACCTGATTGGAATCCAGATCTGCAACTCTCGACTGCTTATATAAATACGGGCGTGCTGATTTCGCCAGAGATATCAGATGTATTAGCCGTGAACAATGTTAGTACTATTGCTCAATTAGTTACCACTGCTTGGCAAAAGCAATCAACGGTTACTATCTCGCATATTCCATATACCTTGGTGCATTCAGAAAATTCGGTCAAACGTGAGCAAAACGAATTGCTTTCAATCTCTGATGATTTGAATTCACAGGGTAGTGCGGTGTCGAGCTTTTCAAAACATCAAAAAGTTAACTGCGTGCTGTGGAAAACACTTAACGAGCCATTGGTATCTTTAATAATCCCCACTAAAAATGGCAAAGAGTTAGTAAAGGCGTGTATAGATTCCATCCGTGAAAAAACCATCTACAAAAATTATGAAATTCTTCTCATTGATAATGGTTCCGATGAAGACGCGAGCATTCGTTATTTTGAAACATTAGCAGAACTCCCAGAAGTTCGCGTTTTAAACTACCCTGGACCTTTTAATTACTCAGCGATAAACAACTTTGGCGTAAAACATGCTAAAGGAGAAGTAGTAGGGTTAATAAATAATGATATTGAAGTTATTAGCCCTGACTGGCTAACTTATATGGCTGGCCATGTGATGCGTGAAGATATAGGTTGCGTAGGGGCTAAATTACTTTATTCAGATGGCCGTATACAGCATGCTGGCGTAGTTCTCGGCTACGGCGGTGGAGCAGGTCACGCTCATAAATATTTCCCACGCTATCATCCTGGGTATTTGAAACGACTTGCTGCAACACAAAATTACAGTGCGGTTACTGCGGCATGTCTGTTAGTAAAGCGTAGCCATTTTGGTGCAGTGGGTGGCCTAGACGAAGAAAATCTCGCGGTGGCCTTTAACGATGTCGACTTCTGTTTACGGGTAAGAGAGTTGGGGGTTAGAAACTTGTATTGTGCCGAGGCTGAGCTATATCATCATGAGTCGGTCAGTCGCGGTTTAGATATTTCGCCTGAAAAGGCGGCTCGGTTTAATCGCGAGCTTGAATATCTACAAACAAAGTGGTCTCATGTTATTAAACATGACCCTGCATATAACCCTAATTTAACGCTGAAACGCGAAAACTTTGCGCTTAAGACAAAAGAAGAGCAGAGTGTTTTATTAGCTTCATATTGATAATTTATAGTCATTGCTTCTAGTTACGGAGAAAACGAAATTATGGAAAGCACACCACAAAGCATGAAAATAGCCGTTGCAGGCACAGGCTATGTAGGTTTATCGAACGCAGTTTTATTGGCACAGCACAACGAAGTTATTGCGGTTGATGTAGTACCAGCGAAAGTGGATCTTCTGAACGACAAAAAGTCTCCTATTGAAGATAAAGAAATTACAGACTATCTAAATAACAAGCAGCTTAACCTTAAAGCAACGTTAGATACTGAACTTGCTTATAAAGATGCCGAGTTTGTCATTATCGCAACGCCTACAGACTACGATGCACAAACCAATTACTTTAATACCAGTTCAGTAGATGCGGTAATTAAAGAGGTTATGCGAGTAAACCCTAATGCGGTAATGGTGGTTAAGTCTACCGTTCCAGTAGGTTTTACTGTTGAAGCAAAAGAGCGCCATGGCACTGAAAATATTATCTTCTCACCAGAGTTCTTACGTGAAGGTAAAGCCCTTTACGATAACTTGTACCCAAGCCGTATCATTGTGGGTGAGCAAAGCGAACGCGCAAAGAAATTCGCAGCATTGCTAGAGCAAGGTGCTATTAAAGAAGACATTAATGTACTTTTCACTCACAGTACCGAAGCTGAAGCTATCAAGCTTTTCGCTAACACTTACTTAGCTATGCGTGTTGCTTACTTCAACGAACTAGATAGCTATGCAGAGCGTAGTGGTCTTAACACGAAACAAATCATAGAAGGTGTTGGATTAGATCCACGTATTGGCGATCACTACAACAACCCAAGCTTTGGTTATGGTGGTTACTGCTTACCTAAAGACACTAAGCAGTTGTTGGCAAACTACAGTGAAGTGCCTAACAACATGATTCAGGCTATTGTTGATGCCAACCGCACCCGTAAAGACTTTATCGCCGATTCTATCGTGAGTCGACAGCCTAAAGTGGTGGGTATCTTCCGTTTAATCATGAAGTCTGGGTCTGATAACTTCAGAGCAAGTGCCATTCAAGGCATCATGAAGCGTATTAAGGCGAAGGGTATTGAGGTAGTGGTTTACGAGCCAGTAATTGCCGAAGACGATTTCTTTCACTCTCGCGTAATTAAAGATCTAGAAGAGTTTAAATCTATTTCTGATGTAATTGTTGCTAACCGCGTAACAGAAGACATTGAAGACGTATTAGATAAAGTGTACAGCCGTGATTTATTCGGTGCTGATTAACAGTAACTAGCTTTCGAACACGAAAAAAAACCAGCTATATCGCTGGTTTTTTGTTTTTAGCTCAAGTCAGTTGAATGACTCTTTGCTTATTTTGGGCTTCGGCCATATCTATCCGAAAAGCGAACAATATCGTCTTCATCTAAATATGCGCCTGATTGAACTTCGATAAGTTCAAGGGGGATCTTGCCAGGATTTTCCAACGAATGCACTGCGCCGATTGGAATGTAGACTGATTGGTTTTCAGTTAATAAATTCACATTATCATCTACCGTGACATTGGCCGTGCCAGACACTACAACCCAATGCTCAGCTCTGTGATGATGCATTTGAACCGAAAGCTTTTCACCTGGTTTTACCGTAATACGTTTAACTTTAAAGCGGCCACCATTGTCTATTGAGTCGTAACTTCCCCAAGGCCTGAATACTTCTCGGTGAAATTCAAACTCAGGGCGTTTATTTGACTTAAGATGATTAACTACGTTTTTAATGTGTTGTGAGTCGTTCTTATTCGCTACCATCACGGCATCTTTTGTTTCTACCACCACAACATTTTCCAATCCAATAACGGAAACAAATCTGTGCTCTGAGTTTACATAGCTGTTTTTGGTGTTTTCCAATAAGGTATCGCCAACCACAACGTTGCCGCTTTCATCTTTCTCACCTGTTTCCCATAAAGATGACCAACTTCCTACATCAGACCAACCGGCGTCTAATGTAACCATTACTGCACTCTCGGTTTTTTCCATTACAGCGTAATCGATTGAGTCGTCAGGGCATGTTTTAAAAATATCTTCTTGAATTCTAATGAAGTCTAAATCGCGTTGAGTCTCTGATGTGGCTTTCTTACATATAGCTAAAATTTCGGGGTTGTACTTTTTAAGCTCTGTAAGGTATGTACTTGCTTTAAACATAAACATACCGCTATTCCAGAAATATTCTCCAGAGTTGACATATTGCTTTGCGGTAGGTAAATCTGGCTTTTCTACAAACTGGCGAACTTTAAAGCCTAAGTTAACACTGTCACCAGATTTGATGTATCCGTAACCAGTATGCGCTTCGGTAGGTACTATACCGAAAGTAACAAGCTTGCCTTCTAAAGCGAGTTTTTCAGCATCTTTAATTTTGGCCTGAAAGGTTTTTGAGTCTTTTATGAGGTGATCGGCAGCAAGTACCAACAGTACAGGGTCCTCACCATTTTCCGTTGCGTTAAGTGCAGCAAGCGCAATAGCGGGAGCAGTGTTTCGTCCCACTGGCTCTAAGATAATATCGCTGTCTTCAATATCTATCTGGCGCATTTGTTCTGCAACAAGAAAGCGGTGAGCTTCGTTGCAAATAATAATAGGAGCGTCATGACTTAAGCCGTTTAGCCGCGAAACTGTTTCCTGAATCATTGTCTTATCAGAGGTAAGTGATAAAAATTGCTTAGGGAGTGCTGCGCGAGACTTAGGCCATAACCGGCTTCCAGTGCCTCCAGCGAGAATAACTGGTTTCATTAAGCTTTCCTTGGTTTTTTTGAAGTGTTTTTTGCAAGTATACTAACTTACTAAAAGATTGAAATGCTAGAGTAACTCACAACGTAGACTTTAGCTTTAGGATGCCATCATTTTCAGTCTACTTAGCCTTATCAAGTATATGCTTCGCGGCCTTAATAACAGATTCAATACTAGTAAAACCTACACGACCTTGCCCTGTATTAGTTGCTAACCGCGTAACAGAAGACATTGAAGACGTATTAGAGAAAGTGTACAGCCGCGATTTATTTGGCGCTGACTAACAGTAACTCGCTTTCGAACACAAAAAACCAGCTATCAAGCTGGTTTTTTTATTTCCAATTTAAACAGTACCTTACGCTTTTTACCTATATCTCTATCAGTGCCATTCATTTACATTCCATTTACTTAGTAATGCATTTCGAATTTTCATAAGCTATTATGCGTTGGAAATTAAATGGTATTGTTATAAAAACTATAAAAATTGATAAGGACGTTGAGTAATGAAACATAGCATTATTGCGCTTGTTGTTAGTGCAACTTTTCTTTCTGCCTGCGGCGGTGGTTCAGACGAAAAAAACCAAGCTCCCATTCTAACTGCTGATGCTGCATCCACGTTGAACGATTCAGCTGTTACTGTTGACGTGTTAGCGAATGACAGCGATCCAAATGGTGATGCGCTTACTATTTCTGCAGTCGGCACGCCTGATGTCGGCGAAGTCACCATTACAAACAATACATTGGTTTATACGCCTTCAGCGCAAGCAATGGGCGATGTGAGCTTTTCGTATGAAGTTACCGATGGTGAATTGTCATCAAGTTCAACGGTTACGATCACTAACCAACAGTCTGTCACAATCTCTGGTATTGCAACCGATGCGCCTTTAAACAATGGAGCGGTTACTGCTACTAACAATAATGGTGACGTTCTAGCGACTGCAACTACTGATAGCAATGGCAGGTATTCACTTCCAATTCTTGTAAGTGAAAACCCTGGTTACTTAGTGCTTAACGCTAACGGGGTGGGTGATCAGGCACATGTAAGTTTAGTGTCGCGGGTGGGTAATTTCTTAGATTTAAGCGCGCTTGCAAGTGAGAACGATACTAACGAGCTTTCAGATGCACTGCTCTTAGAAAGTAAAATCACCCATGTAAGCACCGCGCTTTCTATTATGTACACTGAGTATGTAAACGACGGCGGGGAAGCAAGCTTTGACGTATATGTCGCTGAAGCCGATTTTGAGAAAGTGTTAGGCCTTGCAAGCTTTATAAAGGTACTTGCTGACAATGAAGATTTTTCGTTACCTGATGGTACGGATACGGTTTCATTCTTTGCCAACAGTGAAGAAAACATTCTCACTACCATTCGTGCCTATTTAAATGATTTAGGGCTGATAAACGAAGACGGTACCTATGCCGATGCGTTCGCCGATGCAATTAACACTGCCCGTGTTGAAACATTAGAAGATGACACGCTTCAACAAAGCTACAGTGAATCATCGGTAGCAGGCAAAACCTTTGCAACCTATAACGCAGGAGCGTACCTAGCGACTAAAGGTTCGGCGGTTTATACATTCAATGACGATGGAACAGGAAGCAAATCGTCAGCCGAAAACTACTACAACATTTTTTCAGATAGTGTTAGTTGGTCGGTAGATGATGGGGTGCTTGTAGTGGTGAACCCAGATGCAACCCCAAGCCTTGAATTTCCGCTAAGCCCATCGAACTACCTTGAATACTTCGATGAAGAAACAGTATTGCAAATTCTTGCAGCAGATGAAGAAGGTTACTCTGCACAATGGAGAATAGAAAAAAGCCCGGTTTCTGAGAGTTTCGAATTAGTGTACGAAAATGGTGGCAATGCGATTGCCCAGGTATCACAAGTTATAGAGCTAACGATAACGCCAGCGGTTGATGAGAGTTATGGAGCGCCTAAGTTTGTCACAGAGTATCCTCAAACTTATACCTCCATTTACAGTGATACTTCTGAAGCCATTTCGCTTTCTGGTGAAGACGTGTTGGCATCTCCTTGGGTAGTCGCCTATAACAGTGAGTTTGAGTACAGCTTAAACGACCAAGAAGGCAATCCGGTTTCTCTGGAAGGTATGATAAGCGATTACCTTACTTTTAACGATGACAACACGGTCACTTCTCGTCTGTTTGGTACTCAGGGCAGTTGGGCTTTCGACAGCGGTACAATTAGTTTATCTGTAAATGGTAAATCATTTACTGTAACACCGTTCAAAAAGCAGAATGATTACTTAATTGCTGTGTACGAATATGAAGAGGCCGGAAACGTAATAAAGTATGCGGCTGATATGCATAGTATCGACTTCAGTTTACCTGAGAGTTTTGATGTAACGTCTACGCCACCAAAGGTTTGGGCTTCTACCTTGAGCGCTTCGCTTTTTGTTAATGATTTACCACTAGCGGAAGATTTGTGGAGTTACTACTTTGATAGTGATGGTACTGCCGGTAGGGTTTTTGCCGAGATAGATTATTCTGAGCCAGACTTACCTGTTTCTCGTTTTGTAGATGACAGTGCGCTCTATAACTTTCAGTGGCAGCAAGAGGGGGACCTTTTAACGCTAGATGGTCTTAGAGAGAACAGTGCGTTTGTCTTTCAGCGTCGTTTTAAGTGGGAACTACTTGGTGTAACAGATTCAGGGTTAATGGCTACCATTGAATATCAAGTAGGTACTATCAACTATAGCGACGGGTACAGCGTTGAGCCAGTTGGTACAGTTCCAAGGCTTAACTTCTTTATGCCACTAAACCTAGAGGAAGCTTATCCAGAGATTTGGGGAAATACGGAAATTAATGGTCTTAATACCCCAGACTCACAAAACAATAGGTCAGTTTCATCACTAGAGCTTGATCAATAACGTATTGTTGTTATCGGAACTATGACTCAAGCCGAGCACATGCTCGGCTTTCTTTTGTATTTAAAATCTCAAAGTTCATTCCAACTAAGCATCTATAAGCTTTTGTGAGTAACCTAAGATAATGCGTGCCGCCTTAATAATAGATTCAGTAATAGTAAAATCTACTCGACTTTTCCCCGTAATCGCATAGTACCTTTCATTCAGCGAGTGAGCCTGCCCTATACAATACACACCGTATTGTGCTTCCACATGATTTGATATGGCCGACGGCGCACAAAACACGCCGAAGTCCTCGCTACCAAATAGCTTTAGCAGTGCGGTGTCATCAAACTCTGCTACTATCTTTGGGTAGAGTTGCTCTGTTTCTAGCCAACTCATTAACGCGTGGTGAATACCGGATGTATTACCCTGAATCAGCAATGGCATATGATTTAAACAATCAGGGAATGTCTGACTGTTGGAAAGGGGCGCTTTGGCAAAAAAGCTTAGCGCGCTTTCTCCAAGAAAGTGACTGTTAGCATTCACCTGTGAGCCCGGAGCAATCCCCCTATCGGCCACAATGAAATCAATTGCATTAATTGCGAGTTCTTTAAGTAATCCATCGAAGCTATCTTCTTTAATAACATATTTAACGTTAGCAAAATTGCGCATAGTGTCATGAACGAAGTCATAAAAAAGCACTTTAGGTATACCATTAGTAATACCAATCACAAATTCTTTAGTATTTACTTCATCACCGGCGTTTAGTATTTCTGCTAGCTGATGGCCTTTATGAAAGATCTCACTGGCATATTGAAAGCTTACTTTTCCTTTATCATTCAAATATAGGCGTTTATTAACCCTATCGAAAAGCGGGTAACCAATTTGATTTTCAAAAGTACTTAGTTGCCCACTAACGGTTTGAGGAGTAACGTGAAGTAATTTAGCGGCTTGCGCAATGCTGCCTTCGCGAGCCACTAAATAGAAGTAGTAGAGATGATGATAGTTGAGGTGATGCATAAGTAAGGTTTTTACGATGAACTAATAAGAATATAACAGGTTTAGTATTCTTTTATTTGAATTACACTAGATAAAATGCGAAGTATCACTCGGCGCTATTGAAGGAATTATGGGAAAAGTCATTAATTTACACGCAACGAGGAAAACCTTGTTTGCTATTTTAAAGCCAGAGTCAGGTTTTTTCTGGGTTGCCATAGCTTATGGTGTTGCTATTAGTTTAATGACGTTGGCTGTGCCTATTGCAGTACAAACATTGATTAATAGTATTGCTAATATTGGCTCTGTTCGCTCGGTTGTCATACTTGCTATTGTGCTGTTTCTAACACTCTTCGTATCGGGTATTTTTAGTGCGCTTCGAATGCGCATTATGGAATATTACGAACGCAAAGTTTATGCACGCCTTACCGCTATGATCAGTTTAAAAACCATTATGGCGGAGCATCGTTTTTTTGAAGGCAGACAAAATACCAATATTACTCAGCGTTACTTCGACATTATGACCTTTCAGAAGAATGTGCCTTCACTTATGGTGGATGGGTTCGCGTTGGTATTGCAAATGCTGGTGGGCTTTACGCTAGTATCATTTTATCACCCCATGTTATTTGCGTTTAACTTAGTACTTATATTGGTGATGTATGCCATATGGAAAATATGGGGTACGGGGGCCAAACGCTCTGCTATCGAGCTTTCTCATGCAAAGTACGATTCGGCCAAATGGCTAAACGACATTGCTGCGGCCCATGAGTTTTTTAAATCGGCTGACCATGTTGAATATGCGGGTAGAAGTACCGATACCTTCATTAATAATTACATCACCAAACATAAAAACCACTTTCATTACACCTTTTCCCAAGTGGTAATGTTTTTACTGCTTTATGCGTTTGCCAGTGCGGCACTGTTAGGTATTGGCGGTGTGCTGGTGGTACAAGGCCAGTTATCTATCGGTCAGTTGGTCGCAGCAGAATTAATAATGTCTGCGGTATTCTTCGGGTTGTCGCGTTTTACGCAATATTTAAAGCTTTACTATGAATTGTATGGCGCCGCTGAAAAGATAGGTTCTGCCCTGGTTATTCCGCAAGAAGTCGTTAACGAAAAAGCAGATCGGGTGCCAAACTCTTCGCAGTTAATTTTTAATAAGTTACACCTCACCCATGGTAGCGATACCTGTTTAATAGATTTGCAAATTGAAGCGGGTGGTAAGTACTTCATTACTACGAATAAGAGTTGGGTTCAAAAGCAACTTATTGGGCTAATGAAGCGCTACGAAAAGCCGCAAAAAGGTGAGCTACTGCTTGGTGACTTAAGCTTGTATGATTTCGATACCTATGAATTACGCCAAGCAATTAATACGCTAGACCGCTCTCTTATCGTTGAATGTTCCATCGAAGAGTATTTACGACTGGCAAACCCAAGAGCGAGCTTTGCTGAAATTAGAGCTGCTTTGGCGGCTGTTGAATTAGATACCGTTATTGATGCGCTGCCTAACGGGGTTGATTCTAAGGTGTCGGTATTAGGGGCGCCATTGCAGCCGCTAGAATTCTTATTGTTAAAGCTGGCCGCAGTCATTATTGAAGAGCCCAAAGTGCTTATCATTAATCAACATTTCGACGCTATTCCGCTAGCACTGCGGCTACGGTTGTTAAACCGTTTGTCTGAACTTAGTTGTACGGTACTTTATTTTACCAACACACCTGAAGCTCATTGTTTGGACGGTGTTATTTATCTAAAAGACAGTGCCGAGGTAGTGGCAGCTGAACCTGCAAAAGAAAGCGTTCTTAGCCAAAACGTGTCGCAGGAAGGAGCAAATGATGAATAGTGCAGAAAAGCGATTTTTAGATAATGTCAGTTCTTTATCTTCACTACATGTTCCGAAGCTTCATAAAGTGGTGTGTGGATTGGTGTTAGCGATGGTGGTGTGTGCTTCGCTTATTCTGTGGTTTACACCATGGATGCAAACGGCCTACGGCACAGGAATGGTCGACTCTTTAGATCCCGTCGATAGAACGCAGGCGATTAGTGCTTTAGTTGATGGGCAAATAAAGCAATGGCATGTACGAGAAGGTATGCAAGTAAAGGCGGGCGACCCTATCGTCACGTTAATTGATACCGACGCTGGCCGATTAGAGAAATTGCAATCTCAACTAGCGGCGGCAAAAGCGGGGCATCAAGCTAATGAAACTGCAGTAGCTAACGCTGAAAATAATTTAGCACGTCAAATGGGCTTACAAGAGCAGGGGCTAGTGTCTCGCAAAGATGTAGAAGCAGCGCAAATAAAGGTGCAGGAGTTAAAAGCTAAGGCGGCAAGCTCTCTATCTGCCATCAACGATGTAAGCATGAGTTTATCGCGTCAGTCTATTCAAACAAAAGTGGCGCCTGTAGATGGCACTATTATTAGGCTTTACTCTGGTGGAGTCTCAACGTTTGTAAAAGCAGGGGCGGTGTTAGGGCAGTTTATCCCTTTGAACGCCAAACGTAGTATACGTATAACGGTAACAGGGCTAGATGCGCCACTAGTTAAAAAGGGTGCCAAGGCGCGTTTACAGTTTGAAGGCTGGCCAGTGTTTCAATTTAGCGGGTGGCCGGGTAGTTCTATAGGCACATTCGGTGGCGAGGTGGTTTACGTTGAGCCGGTGGCAAGTACCGCTGGTACGTTTCAGGTGTGGATAATGCCTGATGCAGATGACGTACCATGGCCTAAAGAAAGCGCTACGCGGTTAGGAAGCCGCGTTAAAGCGTGGGTATTGTTAGAGGAAGTGAAGTTGGGCTATGAACTGTGGCGACAACTGAATAACTTTCCTCCCCAGCAAACCGCTGATCCCGAATCATCTCAAACTAAAACGTCGAGTTGGTAAGGGATAGCATGAGAAAACTACATGTTGTTACGTTTGCCTTTGCATTGACCGTTTCTGTGATGAGCTGCGCAGTAGCCGCAGCTCTGCCAACGGTAACTGAGCTTATCGAGTCAATGCAGTATCACCATCCTTATACTCAAGCCATTGCTGAAGGTGAAATTCAAAGCGGTGCAGATATCGATATTGCGCTTAGCGAGTTCGACCCTTTTATAGAGCAACAAACATCTAGCAGAGTAAGTGGTTATTACGATGGTTTGGCACTACAGCAACGCGCGATAAAGCCGCTTCAGTCGTTGAACGCTTCAGTTTATACAGAGTACCGTGTGTCTGATGGTGACTTTCCTGTTTACGAACAAGAATATGAAACCCTCTCTGGCGGGGAGGCCAGCGTAGGAATTTCACTTTCGTTATTAAAGAACCGAGAAGTCGATAAACGAAGAGTAGGGGTAAGAAATGCAAGGTTAGCTGCACAGCAATGGCAGGCTGAAGCGCAAGACTTGCTGAATAGTTTTTTACACAAAGGGTTAACCGAGTATTTGTTATGGTATGAGAGCGCGTTGCAGGTTACATCGGTGGAATCATTATTGAGCCGCGCTGCTGAACGTGAACGTGCACTATCTACTCGGGTTGAAAAAGGCGATCTAGCTCGGGCCACGCTTACCGAGTTTAAAGCGAATATTTTAGAACAGCGTTTATTAGTGGCTAAGTTGAAGCAAAAACGAAATGCACATGCCCGAACCTTGTCTTACTATTGGCGCGATACTCAAGGTGAAATGATACCGATAACAGAAACTAAATTATCGGCAGATATTCATTGGCCTTTTAGCCTAAGTACTTCGCAAATAAGTCAGCTACATAAACAAATTACTCAGCACCCTCAGTTAGCGTTATTGCGCATGAGTAAAACGGTGGTTCAGAACAAGCAAGTCTTGGCTAAAAATGCGCTGTTGCCGAAACTTGACCTTAAGGCGTCTTTGGCACGAGATATCGGGAGCGGACCTAATTCACTTGACGGTACAGAGAGCAAAGTGGCCTTGGCGTTTTCCTATCCGCTAGGCAATAGAAAGGCAAAAGCTGAGCAAGTTAAACTCGTGTCGAAGGGACGAGAGCTCGAACACAAGTATGTATCTAGCAAGCAATCCATCGAGCAAGCATTCGAAAAAGCTTATGAGTATTGGGTGCAAGCAAAAGAGATCGCTAGTTTACAGCAACAAAATGCAGAACTCGCCAAGCTACTATCAAGTATGGAGCTTCAACGTTTCGACGCGGGCGACAGTGATATGTTTACGCTAAACGCTAGGGCATCCAATGAAATAAAGGCGCAAATGAAAGCGATAGAAACCAATATCGATTTGTTGAATGCTGAGCTTATGCTTTATCGTGTCGTTGCTGCATTGCACACGGTTAATCACTAGTTCAGTAGGTGGCCAAAACGTGTTTAATCTTAATGTTCTATTATACCTTTAAAGCTGGCTTGCAACTAGACGAGGGCGCTTATTGACTTGATGCATATACTCGCGCTTGATTATATTGCATTAAGGTAGGTATAAGTGCGGCTGCTAACATGTAGTTGGTTTCACTAAACCACCGGTCGTCATATCTAATCTCAGCTTTACGTGTTTCACAATTTCGCATTGGGTTGCCGAATAACACATGATGTGTCGATTTTCCTAGGTTTTCGTTAGGTGGAGTTTTTGACAACGCTAAAAAGTCGTAAACGTTGTCTAGCGTTTCACTGGGGTTGAAACAAAACGGTTCGTAACCTACCACTTCGAAGGGCAAAGCGAGTTGGTTTAAGAGAGATTCCCTTTTCTTATTGTCGCTTAGCCATCGCATCATCTGATACCAATAGTGGCCCTTTACCTTTTTTAATCCTTTGCGAGGCTGCGACCGGGCTAACCTTGCTTGCGAGCTTGCGTAAGAGCGAACATCTCTGATCAAAAATAGCGCTCTAACATCAATAGTCTCAGAGCCCGCCAGCAACGTTAGATGTTTTACGCCCTTAGAGGTATCTATGGGTTGATAGTTGTTACCATATAATTTAGAAAATTGAGAGAGCACAGTAGCGTAAGCATCTGGATAATAATTTGGCTTTGCAGGGTTTACGATATCTAAGCTTCGCATTTTCGATAATACAGGTTGCCAAAATTCGCACTTGTCAGCGGGGGCGCCACAACTACAAAGATGCGCTTGCTTATTTAGCCAATAGGTCGGGCCCATCCGTAAAACTTGATATATTTCTCCAAGCGATATGAGGTTTTCGTGACACGCTAATGCCATTGAGAATACCGTTGACCCAGAATGAGATAGGCTGGTTAAACAAACGATGGGTTGTTTAGATGGGGAGAAGTCGTCATTGTTTTGCGTCATGGGTTATCGTTAGTCAGAGTAAATATGGAATTACCTACTCTGACTTACAAAAGAGACGAAGGGTCTTATCTTTACGTATTATTTACGTAAGATTGAAAGATTGTTTAGTTTTGTTGAATCAGTTATTGATAGCTGAATTAAAATCTTCTTCAGATAACCCTGCGGCCATCGCATATTCTTTTAGCTTGTCGTCTTGAACACCTGCATGTTGCGCAGTGGCTAATATACGAATAACTTGCTCACGTTGCTGAGACGATTCTCTTACGGCCGTTTCCACTACTGTTTTTGCATCGTTTGGAAATACAGCTAACAGCGCATCTACTACATATTCACCAACAAAAGGGACTGCATTAAGTGCGCTCGTCATAATATCGACAATTTTGTTTGGGTGTTCTTGAGACAAAGTCTGAACAATACTGTCTGCTGCATCAGGTTGCGTTAGCACGGCAACGCGAACAATCTCGCTCAGTTCTTCAGGCGTTGCAACAGCAGCAGCTTGAACAACGAAGTCTACATAAGTAGGTTCTGCCATTATCGCCAACTGAACGATGTTGGGACATGAACTTACTTCTTTCTCTATAGCCAACTGTACTATTTCTTCTGTAGATGAAGGCTGAGACGAAATAGCAGCAAAGATAATCTCGCGGTATTGATCAGGGTATGTATCTAATGCGATATCAACAATAGAAACTACATCTTGAGGATAATGACTTGCTATAGAACTAATAGCACGCCCAACAGACATGTTTTGATCAACCTGGCGTTTTAAGAACGAGGTTTGAAAATGATTTGTTTGATTAGAGGTAGCTTCTTCCGGTGAAACAGTTCCATCCTTTGCGCTCATACCTATCGCTGGTGTACTTACTGCAAGTACCAGCACTGCCGATGAAAGCAATGAAGTAATACGAAACATATATCCACCTTATATTTATTGCGTAGTCTATTACCACTAACGGACTACTACTTTATAGGAATTATAGTCCCATCCTATTAGTAATTAGTCCATATTGTCTACTTATTATCTCATCTGAGTGAAAATTAACCGAATGGTTCAGTTTATTACACTTTTCTTAAAACAAGGGTTGACGCAGGCTCAGAAATCTCTAGAATGCGCATCCGCTTCGACAGGAAAGTGAAATAACTTACACTGACAAAGCAAGTCACTACTTACCTTTAAGGCCAAGTGTGACGGGGTTTTAAAGAAAACGCTTCAGAAAATAAATTTTCAAAAAGTGTTGACACTGAAAGCTTCAAGCGTATAATGCGCACCTCACTCGAACAGGGTGAGTCACTAACAAGCCAAGGCTTATAGTGAATTGCGACAACCAAGGTTGTCCGCTAGCAAGGAAAATGAATCAACTGAGAGTAATGTTGGTCCTTCTTGCGCAGAAGTCACGACAAAAAAGCGTCGAGATTCTGCACTATGTTCTTTAACAATTTATAACAAGACAATCTGTGTGGGCACTCATTAAGAGTGTCACACAACGACGATTCATATTCGATATATTTAATTGAAGAGTTTGATCATGGCTCAGATTGAACGCTGGCGGCAGGCCTAACACATGCAAGTCGAACGGAAACATGTCTAGCTTGCTAGATGATGTCGAGTGGCGGACGGGTGAGTAATGCTTGGGAACTTGCCTTTGCGAGGGGGATAACAGTTGGAAACGACTGCTAATACCGCATAATGTCTTCGGACCAAACGGGGCTTCGGCTCCGGCGCAAAGAGAGGCCCAAGTGAGATTAGCTAGTTGGTGAGGTAAAGGCTCACCAAGGCAACGATCTCTAGCTGTTCTGAGAGGAAGATCAGCCACACTGGGACTGAGACACGGCCCAGACTCCTACGGGAGGCAGCAGTGGGGAATATTGCACAATGGGGAAACCCTGATGCAGCCATGCCGCGTGTGTGAAGAAGGCCTTCGGGTTGTAAAGCACTTTCAGTTGTGAGGAAAAGTTAGTAGTTAATACCTGCTAGCCGTGACGTTAACAACAGAAGAAGCACCGGCTAACTCCGTGCCAGCAGCCGCGGTAATACGGAGGGTGCGAGCGTTAATCGGAATTACTGGGCGTAAAGCGCACGCAGGCGGTTTGTTAAGCTAGATGTGAAAGCCCCGGGCTCAACCTGGGACGGTCATTTAGAACTGGCAGACTAGAGTCTTGGAGAGGGGAGTGGAATTCCAGGTGTAGCGGTGAAATGCGTAGATATCTGGAGGAACATCAGTGGCGAAGGCGACTCCCTGGCCAAAGACTGACGCTCATGTGCGAAAGTGTGGGTAGCGAACAGGATTAGATACCCTGGTAGTCCACACCGTAAACGCTGTCTACTAGCTGTTTGTGGCTTTAAGCCGTGAGTAGCGAAGCTAACGCGATAAGTAGACCGCCTGGGGAGTACGGCCGCAAGGTTAAAACTCAAATGAATTGACGGGGGCCCGCACAAGCGGTGGAGCATGTGGTTTAATTCGATGCAACGCGAAGAACCTTACCTACACTTGACATGTTGAGAAGTTACTAGAGATAGTTTCGTGCCTTCGGGAACTCAAACACAGGTGCTGCATGGCTGTCGTCAGCTCGTGTCGTGAGATGTTGGGTTAAGTCCCGCAACGAGCGCAACCCTTGTCCTTAGTTGCCAGCATTTAGTTGGGCACTCTAAGGAGACTGCCGGTGACAAACCGGAGGAAGGTGAGGACGACGTCAAGTCATCATGGCCCTTACGTGTAGGGCTACACACGTGCTACAATGGCATATACAGAGGGATGCGAGACAGTGATGTGGAGCGGACCCCTTAAAGTATGTCGTAGTCCGGATTGGAGTCTGCAACTCGACTCCATGAAGTCGGAATCGCTAGTAATCGCAGGTCAGAATACTGCGGTGAATACGTTCCCGGGCCTTGTACACACCGCCCGTCACACCATGGGAGTGGGATGCAAAAGAAGTAGTTAGTTTAACCTTCGGGAGAACGATTACCACTTTGTGTTTCATGACTGGGGTGAAGTCGTAACAAGGTAACCCTAGGGGAACCTGGGGTTGGATCACCTCCTTACCAAAATGTCGATGGTGACATTGTTAGTGTAGTGCCTACACAGATTGTTTTGTTTAATAGTTTAAAGATGTGCCTTAGAGCGCTTAAGTTTGATTGTGAAATCAAACTTAAGTGCTTTCTTTGAAAGCATTATGTTCTTTAACAATTTGGAAAGCTGATATTTAATTAGTAAATCAATCAAAATTTGAGTAATTGAGAAGTCGAAAGACGTACTTACTACTCTACTTGACTTGAATTGCTTGTTATCGAAAAAGCGTTGAAAAGCGTGCCAATCGGCAAGTCCGATTAGCAAGAAGATAGCAAGGCAATTTCACGATTAGCTTGTCATGCATACAACTGAGTTAGATCTCATCCAGTCCTGATTTCAAAAGGCGGGAGAGCGCTTCGCTCAATCATTGTTTTAATATTCTTATTTATAAGATTATTAGTGCAATGGTCGAGGTAACAGTTTCTAGTCGACTAAATCGACGAGTAAGCGAAGACACATACTTTTAGTATGTAACTGAGCGAACGAGGAAAATTTAGGAAGAATAGGAAGTGTTAACGAAGGCCATTTGGGGTTGTATGGTTAAGTGACTAAGCGTATACGGTGGATGCCTTGGCAGTTAGAGGCGATGAAGGACGTGTAAGTCTGCGAAAAGCTGTGGTGAGCCGACAAAATGCATTTGAGCCACAGATGTCCGAATGGGGAAACCCACCTATTTATAGGTATCGTTACATGAATATATAGTGTAACGAGGCGAACGAGGGGAACTGAAACATCTAAGTACCCTTAGGAAAAGAAATCAACCGAGATTCCCCTAGTAGCGGCGAGCGAACGGGGATTAGCCCTTAAGCAATTATGAACGTAGTGGAAGCCTCTGGGAAGTGGCGCGATACAAGGTGATAGCCCTGTACACGAAGTGTTTGTTTTTGTGAAATCGAGTAGGTCGGGACACGTGTTATCTTGACTGAATATGGGGGGACCATCCTCCAAGGCTAAATACTCCTAACTGACCGATAGTGAACCAGTACCGTGAGGGAAAGGCGAAAAGAACCCCTGTGAGGGGAGTGAAATAGAACCTGAAACCGTATACGTACAAGCAGTGGGAGCCCCATCACTAAGTGCCTTTAGTGATGTGACTCACAAAGTGCAACCGTTTGATAAGCGTTAGCGTTGACCTGCGAAGCAGCCAACGGTAAACCGCCAAAAATCAAGCAGGGTGCTTAGTGATGGGGTGACTGCGTACCTTTTGTATAATGGGTCAGCGACTTATATTTAGTAGCAAGGTTAAGCGAATAGCGGAGCCGTAGCGAAAGCGAGTGTTAACTGCGCGTTTAGTTGCTAGGTATAGACCCGAAACCCGGTGATCTAGCCATGGGCAGGTTGAAGGTTGAGTAACATCAACTGGAGGACCGAACCCACTAACGTTGAAAAGTTAGGGGATGACTTGTGGCTGGGGGTGAAAGGCCAATCAAACCGGGAGATAGCTGGTTCTCCCCGAAATCTATTTAGGTAGAGCCTCGGACGAATTCCATTGGGGGTAGAGCACTGTTAAGGCTAGGGGGTCATCCCGACTTACCAACCCTTTGCAAACTCCGAATACCAATGAGAACTATCCGGGAGACACACGGCGGGTGCTAACGTCCGTCGTGAAGAGGGAAACAACCCAGACCGCCAGCTAAGGTCCCAAAATATTGCTAAGTGGGAAACGATGTGGGAAGGCATAGACAGCTAGGAGGTTGGCTTAGAAGCAGCCACCCTTTAAAGAAAGCGTAATAGCTCACTAGTCGAGTCGGCCTGCGCGGAAGATGTAACGGGGCTAAGCAATATACCGAAGCTGCGGATACGTGTTTACACGTATGGTAGGGGAGCGTTGTGTAAGTGGATGAAGGTGGATTGAGAAGTCTGCTGGACATATCACAAGTGCGAATGCTGACATGAGTAACGATAATGGGAGTGAAAAACTCCCACGCCGGAAGACCAAGGTTTCCTGTCCCATGCTAATCAGGGCAGGGTAAGTCGGCCCCTAAGGCGAGGCAGAAATGCGTAGTCGATGGGAAACGGATTAATATTTCCGTACTTATATAATCAGTGATGGAGGGACGGAGAAGGCTAAGCAAGCTTGGCGTTGGTTGTCCAAGTGAAAGCAAGTAGGCCGAGAATTTAGGTAAATCCGGATTCTTAAAGCTGAGATGCGAGACGAGCCACTACGGTGGTGAAGTTGTTGATGCCCTGCTTCCAGGAAAAGCTTCTAAACTTATGATTATATGAACCGTACCCCAAACCGACACAGGTGGTCAGGTAGAGAATACTAAGGCGCTTGAGAGAACTCGGGTGAAGGAACTCGGCAAAATTGTACCGTAACTTCGGGAGAAGGTACGCCCTTGTTTGTGATAGGACTTGCTCCTTGAGCAGATGAGGGCCGCAGTGACCAGGTGGCTGGGACTGTTTATTAAAAACACAGCACTCTGCTAACTCGCAAGAGGACGTATAGGGTGTGACACCTGCCCGGTGCCGGAAGGTTAATTGATGGGGTTATCTTCGGAGAAGCTCTTGATCGAAGCCCCGGTAAACGGCGGCCGTAACTATAACGGTCCTAAGGTAGCGAAATTCCTTGTCGGGTAAGTTCCGACCTGCACGAATGGTGTAACCATGGCCACGCTGTCTCCACCCGAGACTCAGTGAAATTGAAATCGCAGTGAAGATGCTGTGTACCCGCACCTAGACGGAAAGACCCCGTGAACCTTTACTACAGCTTGGCACTGAACATTGAACCTACATGTGTAGGATAGGTGGGAGGCTTCGAAGCACAGTCGCTAGATTGTGTGGAGCCGTCCTTGAAATACCACCCTTGTATGTTTGATGTTCTAACATTGGTCCCTTATCGGGATTATGGACAGTGTCTGGTGGGTAGTTTGACTGGGGCGGTCTCCTCCCAAATAGTAACGGAGGAGCACGAAGGTTAGCTAATCACGGTCGGACATCGTGAGGTTAGTGCAATGGCATAAGCTAGCTTAACTGCGAGACAGACACGTCGAGCAGGTACGAAAGTAGGTCATAGTGATCCGGTGGTTCTGTATGGAAGGGCCATCGCTCAACGGATAAAAGGTACTCCGGGGATAACAGGCTGATACCGCCCAAGAGTTCATATCGACGGCGGTGTTTGGCACCTCGATGTCGGCTCATCACATCCTGGGGCTGAAGTCGGTCCCAAGGGTATGGCTGTTCGCCATTTAAAGTGGTACGCGAGCTGGGTTTAGAACGTCGTGAGACAGTTCGGTCCCTATCTGGTGTGGGCGTTGGATGATTGATGGGAGCTGCTCCTAGTACGAGAGGACCGGAGTGGACGAACCGCTGGTGTTCGGGTTGTCATGCCAATGGCATTGCCCGGTAGCTACGTTCGGAACGGATAACCGCTGAAAGCATCTAAGCGGGAAGCCGGCCCAAAGATGAGTCATCCCTGACTTTTAAAGTCCGGAAGGGTTGTTATAGACGATGACGTTGATAGGCAGGATGTGGAAGCGTTGTAAGGCGTTAAGCTAACCTGTACTAATTGCCCGAGAGGCTTAACCATACAACGCCCAAGAGGCTTTATATCTTGAGTGTTGTAAGACAAAGCTAATAGCAACTAGAGTAGTAGTACTCAGTGCTCAAAGATTGATTACGTGAATATCAGAATTCCTAAATTGTTAATTATTAAAGTAATATGGACTAAATAAGTCGGTATTACGCAAACTAACGTTTGCAAAAGTTTTTGCTTGGCAGCCATAGCGATACGGTACCACCTGATCCCATTCCGAACTCAGAAGTGAAACGTATTAGCGGCGATGGTAGTGTGGGGTTTCCCCATGTGAGAGTAGCACACTGCCAAGCTCCCATTCGAAGAAAGGGCTATCCTAACGGATAGCCCTTTTTTTATGCTTGTAGAAAAGTGTGAGTTAGCGCGAAGCCCGTTGGTAGAAGTTACCATGTAGCTTACTTATGCTGATCGACTGACTCCAGCCGTATCCAGATCTTCAAAATAATATATTAATACGCCACTACTGAAAACTATGGTTAAAGTGAGTCGCTTAATTACGTACCTATAGTAAGTTACACAGAAAAAATAATAAAATCATGTGAGGCTAGTAGGTTAAGCTACATATTTCATGCCATAGCTTATCTGTCTGCTTTAAAACATAAGCTTTCAATTTAAGTAATTTAGTTAATCCCATAAGCCCCACCAAGTGAAATATGAACATGAAAGTATATGTGGGCATAAAGCCCACTAAACCAGAAGCAATGACTGTTAGAAACTATATGCGTACGACAGGTTCATAAAATCCAAACCAGGGTTATTACTATTAAATCCACCATTAGAGAAGTGCATATAGCGCAAGGCGACGTGTTGGTTTTCATCAAGTTCAAGTACTAAACCTAGCCTATCTTCAAATTGGTAATTAGACCCTATATCCTTACCTGCTACTTTCTCATCATTGATGAAACTTGCCCCTATACCTGCTTCAACAAACAGAGGGTAGTCATACACGGTGCTAATTTGTTTCATAAAAATTGGCGTTATCGATAGTGCATAACTTGTACTATGGTTATTTTCTTCACCGTATTCCCAGTGGTATGCACTAAGTTCCCAGTAAAGCTTGATGTCACCAAACCATCCAGTGCTTAAGTTGTGTTCTATGGGGCGGTAGGCAAAGCGAATGCCGTCGATATCGTCGAAGCCATTCATATAATCAACGCTGATGGTTTGTTTCGCTTGAACTAAGTTAGGTAGTAAAAGCAAAGCTAGCACGGTAAGTTTGAATGTAGTTTTGAACATGTTGTCTCCTTAATATATAAGGAGAAAAGCAAAATCATTACCAGAAATTAAAATCTATAATTTTCAGAGTGTTAAAGTTAGTTGGAATGCTTATGTATTTTTAGCTACTTAAGAATTTTCTTGAAATAAGTAATTATTACAGGGGTTTCCACACTTCGTTTTTCTCAATATTTTGTTCTGTTCGAAACCTTTCTACCAGCTCATCAGGTAGAGCAATATCGTATTTTTCGTAGATGTTAGATATCAAGCTTTGGTTATTTATTAAGAATAGGTTTAGTTCTTTAATTATTTCGGGGTGGCGTAAAGTGGATAATAGAAAAGGGACATCTATAAAAGGAAGTGTAACATCAACGGAAAAGGGACCCAGTTGAGGGTAACTCTTCATAAAATACTTTCCAACGTGATATTCAACATCTACAGCATCGACTTCTTTATGTTGAAGTAGTGAAAGTGCGTTATAAGTTTCTTCAATGGGAACTAAAGATAAAAGGTTGTCGTCAATTCTGCTTTGCCATTTAACCGGTGTAAACCCTTGTGGAATAGCTAACTTCTTAATGAAATTTATCCCTTTTCCAACATCTTCTGACCTAACAAAAGTTCCAGACAATGTATGAGCAATAGGTTTAGAAAATGTTTTTTGATCTATTGTTGTATCTGCGCTATTCCAACGTGGGTTATCAGGATAGACAAAATCTACATTCCCTTTATTTAATTCAATTTGTAACCTTCGAACAGGCATGTC
Source organism: Alteromonas naphthalenivorans (assembly GCF_000213655.1). NCBI lineage: Bacteria > Pseudomonadati > Pseudomonadota > Gammaproteobacteria > Alteromonadales > Alteromonadaceae > Alteromonas > Alteromonas naphthalenivorans. Next base: position 4,214,728 of record NC_015554.1, on the reverse strand, counting down.
TAAATATACGAATTCATGCCCTGAGGCATCAGAAAAGGCTTCTAAAATTGCCCATCCTACGCCTTTATCAACTTTAGAAGTGAAATCATAGTGAGGAAAGTACTCAATATTTTGAGCACCAATAATATACTGTTCCGCTTGCGCTAAGTTGACGCCGAAAACAAAGAGAAGGCAGTAGAAAGTCCGTTTTATGTAACCCACTGGTGTTACCTTATTAATGAATACTATTTTTTAACACAGAGATTAATAGTAGCCCATAAGCGATTATTCAGGCTGCCAAATGTCTTTATCTTCAATACTAAATTCAGTTTGAATTTGTTGTGTCAGTGCTTCTAATGTAGTTATACCATAGCGTGCTCTGATCGAATCAATAATCGCGGGGTTGTTATTTATAAAAGCATTAAGTTCCCCAATCACTTCCTGATGTCTTAAAGCAGAAAGCATAAAAGGGATCTCGTTGTGGGGGAGGGTAATATCTAATATGAAAGGGCCGATTTGCGGCGACTGACTAGAATAGTAATTACCTACATGGTATTCAAAATCTATGGCGTCTACACGCTCTAATTGTAGTAACGACAAACCTGCAAAAGTATCAGAGATAGACACTATTTTAATAAGGTTTTGGTCTAATCTTGCTTGCCAATTTACTGGAGTAAAACCCAGAGGCATAGCAATTCTCTTAATAGCATTGATACCTTTATTCACATTTTTTGGTTTTACAAAAGTACCTGTGACGGCACGGGTAAGAGCAATCGAGAAATATTTTTCTTTGGCCTTAGTGACATCGTTATACCAGCCAGGGTTATCTGGATATACAAAATCCACATGCCCTTTAAGCATTTCCATTTGAAGACGCCGAATAGGCATGGCTAGATACGAAAACTCGTGACCAGATGCTTCGGAAAAGGCTTCAAGTATTGCCCAACCAACACCCTTATCAATAGGTGAGGAAAAATTATAATGGGGGTAATATTCTATATTCTGTGAGCCTACAATAAATTTTTCAGCAGTTGCCGCTGTACTAATCCACATCAGTAATAGGCAAAACAACCCCTGCTTCATATCAAACTCCTTGTCATGTTGATGCTACAATACTTGAGACTGTAAAACGCGTATATACGTAATTGGACTTAATGAAAGTCTCTGGATGGCATACTGATATCCTCAAGCCATGATGTTCGGTCTATTAATTTTCCCGCAATAATATGAATAACCCCTTCCTTCGAGCGTTCAATAATACCATCAATTTGCATAAGTTTAGCCTTTAAAAAGGTCTTATGCTGGGCGCGAGAGGTAGCCTGCCATACTACAACATTGATATTTCCAGTATGGTCTTCTAACGTTAGAAATGTAACCCCAGCCGCACTGCCCGGTGCTTGTCGCCCAGTCACGCATCCAAGTATTTTTACAATAGATTTATGAGGCTTTTGAAGTAAAGCTTTAGCTGGGGTAATAAAACCTAGCTCTCGCTCTCTGTGCAACAGTGCTACAGGGTGGTCGTTAACCGAAAGCCCTATAGAAGCATAATCTTCAATTAAGGTTTCAGCTACGCTTGGAGCAGTATTGAACGTGTCCTCGTTATTAGTATGTTCAAACAACGGCAAATCGGCTTGCTTGTCCATTAGCCGCCAACGTGTTTGATAGCGATTACCTGCAATACTTCTAAATGCATCTGCACTTGCTAATGCTTCTAGTTCATCAGAACGTATTGCGAGGGTTCGCACACCCTCTATATTTTTATAGCCAGTTGACGGCCTGCAGCTAACAATAAGGTTTGCACTCTTTTCACTTAAGCCTTTTACAAGCGTTAGGCCAAGCTGAATTTGCTTATCGCCTTTGCATTCAACAATTAAGTGTTCGTAGTTTGATGCATTCACACAAGGCGCCTGTACCGTAACATGATGGCGCTTTGCATCTAGTACCAGCTGTGAGGGCGTATAAAAACCCATCGGCCAGCTGTTTAACAAGGCAACATAAAATTCAACAGGAAAATAATATTTTAACCAACATGATACATAAGCTAACACGGCGAACGATGCTGAGTGGGACTCTGGAAAGCCATAGCCAGCAAAGCCTTTAATTTGTTCGAATAGATTATTTGAAAAAGAGGTATCGTAGCCTCTTGCTACCATGCCTTTTATCAGCTTTTCTTTAAACTCAAAAATTCGGCCGTCTTTTTTCCAACTGGCCATCGCGCGACGTAGTTGATCTGCTTCACCACCACTAAAGCCAGCCGCTACCATGGCCAGTTTTATCACTTGTTCCTGAAAAATTGGAACTCCCATGGTACGCGATAACACTTCTTTTACTTCTTCAGAAGGGTAGGTTATAGCTTCTTTTCCATGCCGTCGTAGAAGATAAGGATGCACCATATCCCCTTGAATAGGGCCCGGTCTAACAATAGCTATTTGCACCACTAAGTCATAATAACGGCGAGGCTTTAAACGAGGAAGCATCGACATTTGTGCGCGAGATTCAATTTGAAATACGCCGACGGTATCAGCTTGGCAAATCATATCGTAAACCTGTTGGTCATCGCCTAATTTGGTAATGAAAGGAATATCTATATTGATAGGGAATTGCTTGTTAAGTAAGTCAAAGGTCCGGCGAATGGCGCTTAGCATTCCCAAAGCTAATACATCAACTTTAAGTAGTCCTAGAGTTTCAATATCATCTTTATCCCACTGAATAATAGTGCGCTCTTGCATAGCTGCATTTTCAACAGGGACCAACTCATACAGTGGTCCTGAACTAATAACAAAACCACCAACGTGCTGAGAAAGGTGTCGAGGCGTGCCGAGAAGTTGCTCGGTGATACTAATTAGAAGTTTTACCCTTTCATTTGCCGGGTCGAGCCCTAAATTCGCAAGCTGAGACTGCCAAGGAATGACACTGTCGCGGCGATTAATTTGCTTCATCACAAAGCTTAATTGCGACTCACTGAAGCCCAAGGCTTTACCTACATCTTTAAACGCCGATTTAAAGCGATAGCAGATAACCGTAGAAGCAATGGCAGTTCTTTCTCTGCCATATTTTTCATAGATATATTGGATAATTTCTTCACGTCGCTGGTGCTCGAAATCTACGTCGATGTCAGGCGGTTCGTTTCGTTCTTTAGAGATAAAGCGTTCAAAAAGCACATTGATTTGTCGTGGATCAACGGCGGTAATCTCTAAGCAATAACACACAATAGAGTTAGCTGCCGAACCCCTGCCTTGATAGAGGATTTTGCGCGATTTGGCGAATTGAACAATGTCATAAATGGTAAGAAAAAAGTACTCGTACTCTTGTTCGCGAATCAGTGAGAGTTCTTTTTCAATAAGTGCCCTAAGCACATCGCTCAGGCCATCTGGGAAACGCACTTTAATGCCGGCTTCTACGCGTTCCCTTAAATATGTAGTGGGCGATGCACCTTTAGGTATAAGTTCAGAAGGATATTGATAGCGTAGCTCTGCTAACGAAAATAGACAGCCTCTTGCCACGTCAATAGCATTGGCAATCCACTTTTCAGGGAAAAGCTTTTTTAATTTTGAAACGGTACGCAAGCTACGCTCGGCATTGCTTAATGCTGCTCGCCCCAATTTACTTACTTGCGTATGTGCTTGGGTGGCATGAAGAACATGTTGAAGTGGAAGGTTATCTACATGGTGCATAAGCACGCCAGTGCAAGCAAGAACAGGAAACTCGAATTTTTCCTGTAGTTGTGTGTAAGTCGCAAATCGATGATGATCATACCCATCAAGTAAACGTTGTGCGCCTATGTATGTTTTTATATTGGGTTGGCTGGTTAGCCAAGTCGCCCAGTAATTATCTTTTTCTTCCTGAGTATTGGGAAGCCATATAAAAATGCAGTGACGAATGGTCCGCAAGTCCCACTCTGCAAGTTGATACTCACCCTTTTGGCTGCGTCTTCTGGCATTTGTAATTATGCGACAAAGCTCGGTATATGCCGCTTTATTGGGGCAAAGTAATACAAAAGACAATGCATCATCGAAGCGAAAATAGCTGCCGACAATGAGCTTAATAGGGAGTTTTTGCTGTTTAATTTCAGCATAAGCTCGCACCACTCCCGCCACAGAACATTCATCGGTAATCGCTAACGCTTCGTATCCTAGAAAAGAGGCGGTAGTCACTAACTGTGCAGGCGAAGATGCCCCTGTTAAAAAGCTATAGTGGCTCTGACAGAAAAGTTCGCTATACATTAGCTGTATACGCCTTGTGTCCACCAACAGGCATTTACATCTTTAAAGACGAGCAAGCGTACACCGTGATTAGTTTCTGCTATAAAATAATCTTTCTGGCTAGCAGCGCTACTCCACCATTGCGTTTGAAGTCGTATAGGGCCAAAGCAAATACGTGTTGGTAGATTTAGGGGCATGGGGCGCTCAAACAAAAATGTCGGAATGATATCAGCGGTATAAGCAGGTGTAATTTCCTCTACTTGATTGACTGTCATGCCTTCAAAGGTATGACTGTTTCCAGCTTTAGGGTGAAGCGTGCTGTTGTCGCCTAATTTGGCTTTTAACCTTCCAACAAGTTGCTTTTGTGCCACTGAGGTAAATCGATGGGAAAAAAAATTATTCCCATCGTTTTCAATGGGCTCAAATTGCTGGCAGGTTAGGGATATAGCGATAGCGGGCTCGGGCAGTAGAAGGGACTCAACTTTAAGCTCAACCAGCGCTAACCAGTCTTTCTGCGTGGCAAAAGGCATAGCACCATTAACCGCTATAGATAAAGGCTCTGCTTCTCTAAAATGCACCTGAAAAAGTATAGATGACGTGAGTAAATTGCGTGCGCGTAAGTAGTGTTCTAACGAAATTAGTAGCGCTTTAATGCTCGGCAATAAGTGTTGAGTGTTTTCCACTTCAAACGATAAATTTTTTAACTGCTTGAAGCTTATCGATGGCCTGAATAAAACGTATTTGGGAAAGGTTTCCCCCCTCAGGGCGGTTAAATAACGAATAGTATCGTTTGAGAAGCGCTGTCCAAGTTCATGAACAGGAAGTTTAAGCAGTTGGCCTACCTGCCTAACACCTACTTTAGCAAGTGTGGCGATGGTTTTTGAATCAAGCGAGGTCTGCTCTAGCCTACACCGTGACAATAGTAATATTATGCTTTCTTTATTATCGGTATAGCGGTTTGTTTTATTGTGAGCGAGAAGGCGAGCTGCCTCCACCCCCCATGCTGTGGCGAAGTAATAGTGAATACCCGCAGAATGTAGTTCGTTTATAAGTACATGCCATAAAGCGTTAAGGCCACCGTAATACTGCAGTAAATTATCAAGTCGAATGGCGATGGCGTTATGAGCATCAATTACAATATCTGATGCCAGTGGGTATAACCGATGTGCAAGAAATAGAAGCGTCTCCTTTTCGGTGTCACGGTTAAATCCAAGAATGTGCACGTGTGGACAAAGCGCAGCAGCTTGTGCAAGCCCTTGACCACATTCAATTCCTTCTTTAATAGCCTGCGAATTAGCTTGTACTACTTGGTTGCCTTGTTCCTGATAAACCACAACAGGAATTTCACAGTCGGTGGCGCCGCCATCTTTTTTATAGGCATCAAGGGTTAACTGATAGCAGTAAAAATAAGCCCATAGCATGATTAAATCACCGAGTGTAATGTTGGCTCGGTTTTCTTATTATTCTGCATAGCCGATTGAATGGCGTGGTTGTTAGGGGTCCAAGAATGGGGGATCACAATATTCGATACGGGCCATCCATGACGCTGCTTAATGATATTAACAACCAATTGCGCATCACGTATATGCAGACTTAAATCAAGAGCAATTGGAAAAGAAGCCCCTTGTTGATGAGGGGAAGTAAAAAGTAAGCATAGGGTATCGTTATGCGATGCAGCCACTTGTAAGCGCCGAGCTGCTTTTGCATTCATAGTGTTATTCCAAAGCAATACGCAATGACAAGCTGCACTTTTTAAGCATTGCTCTGCTGCCCACAAGGCTTCTTGATCTGTTTTTGGAAGCACGACAATGACTTGTTCTAAGTCTACGCCTAAGCCGCTTAACCAAGGTGCTTGGAGCTGAGCGGGTGGTTTTATAAACACACGCAGTTTGTGCGCCCGATGTGTAGTTAAAACTTGTTTAAAAAGCGTGATTTCCCCAATACCGGTTAATGACGCAATTCTGACTACTCCGGAAGTTGCGATACCACCGTGCAGAGCCTCATCTAAAACACGAGTACCCAGCAAAAACTTGTTTTCGCTTATAGGCTTCTCTCGAGCTCGCCATATATGAGGGTGCTTATCAAAAAGCGCCGCTTTTGAACGAGTTTCATTAATGGGTGATATAGGAATATTCATAACACTATAATACTGTATATATGTACAGCATTATAGTGTAGAGGTTTGTCTTTTCAAGATGAGGCGAATAGTTAACGCTGAGAAGACATCTAACTATCTGAAAAAATTACTTAAATTTTTACGCTGTGCTGGCATCGTTACTGGTAGGGCTTTTTTTAGTGTTTCCGCCAACCGAGCTAGTAATTAATTGGCAGGCCGCTATAAAGCCATCAGCGCTGTTTTTAGACCATGCCATCCGAATGGGGCCTGGCATTTCTTTAATCACGTCTCGTACATCACTTTGCGATACATCGGTGCTGCTTAATGCAGAATCTAATGCTTCTTCTAGCGTAGCGCCTTTTTCACAGCAGGCCATTACAATACTTGAGAAGTTAAGCATAAGCGGCATAAGAGCCGTATGTTGTTGTTGACTTATCAAGCGGCTTTTGTAAGCACTTTCAATGCGAGCGGCATACGTTTTTTCTAAGGCATCTGTCACTAGCACTAAGTTTTTATAAGCATGATTAACTTTATTACCACTTTGTTTTGCTGATGAACGTGTAAGCGTAAGCTCTCGTTGCAGCGTTTGTACACGAAGTGCCAGATAAATCAAAAACAGGACAAGTAGCCCTATGATCCCAAATGCAAATATCATTACATCGCCGCCTTTTGTTCTTCTATGAATTGATTAATTTTTTGCTCTAAAATAAAGAGGGGTATAGATCCATTTTCTAAAACTGCTCGGTGAAATTTGCGCACATCGAAATGCTGCCCAAGTGCAACCTCAGCCTTTTCACGCAGCGCCTTTATTTTAATTTCACCGATTTTATAAGATAAGGCTTGGGCTGGCCATGATATGTATCGGTCAATTTCAGTATTCACATTATGCTCTGATAAAGCCGTATTGGACATCATGAAATCAACCGCTCTATCTCGGCTCCATCCCATGGTGTGCATGCCGGTATCTACTACAAGACGACACGCACGCCACATTTCATAGCTTAGGCGGCCGAAATTATCATAGGGGTCTTCATAAATGCCTGCTTCAATTCCTAAAAATTCAGAATACAAACCCCAACCTTCACCAAAGGCCGAAATATAAGTGTTACGACGAACCATGGGTAAATTTTCTAATTCCGCCGCTAAAGATATTTGTAAATGATGCCCAGGTACTGCTTCGTGCAATGTTAGTGCTGGAAGGGCATAAAGCGGGCGCTTATCTAGCGCATAAGTATTTACCCAATAGTAACCAGGTTGATCGTCACGGCTAGGATGAATATAACGACCCGTGGTGTACTTAGGGGCGATATTATCGGGAACCGGCGCTACACCATAAGGTGTGCGAGGCAAGTATTCAAAGAGTGAGGGTAATTTTGCGTCCATCTTTTTCGCTATAAAAGAGGCCTCTTTAAGCAGCTCTTCTGCGCTGGTGGCATAAAATTGCGGATCTTCACGTAAAAAGGTAATGAATTCATCAATACTGCCATCGAAATTAAGGCTATCTACTACGCTTTGCATTTCTGTGCGAATGCGCTTCACTTCTTTTAAGCCAAGGGTGTGAATGTCTTCAGGGCTCATATCTGTTGTAGTATAATGCTTAGCGCGATTGGCGTAATAAGCTTTGCCATCAGGCCACTCGTTAGCAGCAATGGCGGCTCGGGCGCCAGGAATATACTCATCAACCATAAAGTCATAAAATGCTTGGTAAGCAGGAAAAACGCTGATGGTGATGGCTTTTTGGCCCTGTTGAGCTAAAGCTGCTTGTTGCGAGGCATCTATATGTTTGGGAAATCGTGTAAATGGGCTGTAGAACCCACTCTTCTTTGGGTCGTCCAGAATATAGGCGGCTACCGCATTTTCGAAACCTTCAAGGACCACCTTAGGTTGGGTATAACCTTCTTCTAGGCCTTGACGCATATAGGCAATTTGCTGTTCAAAGTAGGGTTTTAGTGCATGCAAACGAGATATATATGCTTGGTAATCATTCTCGCTTTTAAATGCAGACAAATTTGGCAATGATGCCATGGCACCATGAAAACCGTATTCGGAGTTTATGGGGACAAGATAAGCGCGAAAGTGATATTGGCTAATATAGTTCTCTAGCCGATATTGCTGCATAAGTAAGGAAATAAACGCATCATCAGATAGGTTTTCCTTAGAATACGCTTCCAACGCTTTACGGTACGCTTGCCATTGTTGATCTTGTGTTGCCAATCCTTCTGGTGAAATATCGGGTAGCTTGTTATTTTGCGAATTATCACCTTGTCTTGAGGCTAGAAGTGGGGAAACACTAATCTCATATTCCCAAATTTCATCTAACAACGCATAAAATGACTTATCCTCATTGGTGTTTGCCAATGAGGTAAAGCTAATCAGAGCCAGCGTAAAAAGTAACAAATAACGATACATGAGAGCCTCCGGTAACCTTAGACCGGATTATCAACGGTGGGTTACTCTTTGTTAGGTGTATAAATTGGGCTAGGGAAAGGCATCACTTTATCAGACTTACTGTCTAATTTAGTAATTTTGGCTGTGCCTTTTTTACTGACCGCATCAATTCTAAGGATGTTATGCATAGGAATGTAAGTACTGGTAACGTCCGCGAACTCCGATTTGAGCTTTTCATGGCTGGGATCTACCACTATGCCGGTATGGGTATCCCACACAAATTCACCTATTTCCACAAATCCAAATAAGCCACTTTGAGAAAGTGATTTGACGTACACATCGTAGCGCTCGCCATTACTGATGAACTGCACGCGATATAAAGGGTCAGCTTTTGTCATAAAGGGGTCGTTAATTTCATGATGGTTTGAAGAGCGTGAATATTACAATGGTCTATGAATACGGGCAATGGTCGAAAATCCCTTGGCTTAAACGTTACGGAATCGCTTGGGTAAGGTACTATGTAAAGACCTTAAAAATAGTGGAAATACAATGATAAAAAAACTATTACTTGGAAGTGCGATGACGGCGATGGCATTGGCTGCCACTGCGCATAACCATGAAACGACAGAAAATAGCTTTAACCCTGATACTCAGCGTATAAAGTCACACTTATTTTTCTTAGCCGATGACTTACTTGAAGGTCGTGATACGGGTTCTCGAGGGCATGAAATTGCCGCGTTATATATTGCGACAGAATTCGCAAAATACGGTTTAAAGCCAGCAGGCACCGAAGGTTACATGCAGCAGGTGAGCTTCCGTAAAGCCAATCTATTGCAAGAGTCCCCCGAATTTACGCTTAACCGTAATGGCGAAAAAATTGACTTTGCTTACCCCAAAGAATATTTAGCGGGTCCTAGTTTACTTAGTGTAGATGCTAATGTTTCTGGCGAACTTGTGTTTGTTGGCTATGGCATAGTGGCTGACGAGTTGTCTCACAACGATTACGAAAATATCGATGTGGAAGGCAAAATTGTGGTTTCCCTAGCCGGTAAACCAAGTGATTTTCCTTCGGAAGAAGGTGCGCATTTTGCCTCAGGGTATCAAAAGCAAAAATACGCCGCTGAGCATGGTGCAATTGGTATGATCACCATCACCACGCCTAAAAACGAAAAAGTACGGCCTTATCAAAGTCGCTTAAGCTATATTCATACACCGCGCATGGCTTGGCTAAACGACGAAGGTCAGCCCGCCAATACCTTCCCACAAATTAAAGGTGGTGCTTATTTAAGTGAAGCTGCGGCAAAAACGTTATTTGAAGGTGCAGAACGAGAACTTGATGATATTTATGCCGATCTTGAAGCGGATAAAGTCCCCACCGGCTTTGCGTTACCTGGCACAGTAAGCTTAAGTAAAAAGAGTACTCACGAAGTAGTGACCAGCCCGAATGTGGTTGGCGTGCTTGAAGGTTCAGATCCTGCGCTTAAAGACGAATACGTTGTTTTTTCGGCGCACTCAGATCACATCGGCTTCGCGAAAACAGTTAAAAAAGACAATATCAACAACGGCGCTATGGATAATGCCTCTGGCACATCGGTAATGCTAGAAACTGCACGCTTATTTAGCGAAATGGACGTAAAACCTAAACGTTCGATATTGTTTGTATCGGTAACAGGTGAGGAAAAAGGATTATTAGGGGCAGATTACTTTGCTCGCAATCCTACCGTGCCGGTGACGTCAATGGTGGCAAACGTTAACCTTGATATGCCCATTTTAACCTATGAGTTTGCCGACGTAATTGCGTTTGGTGCAAACCACAGTGATTTGAAAGCGTCGGTTGAAACCGCTGCAAGTAATGCTGATATTTCATTAAGCCCAGATCCTTGGCCAGACCAAGCGCTATTTACTCGCTCAGATCACTACGCGTTTGTTAAACAAGGCGTACCAGCCGTATTTTTAGTTCCTGGTTTAACATCAAAAAATCCAGAGGTAGATGGTAGTAAAGTGTTTGGTCACTTCTTATCAACGAATTACCATAAACCTAGCGATGATATTAACCAGCCATTTAATTGGAATGCTGCTGAAGCCTTTACCAAAGTAAATGCACAAATTGGTTGGACGCTAGCTAATCAAGAAGAGAAACCGAAATGGAATGAGGGTGATTTCTTCGGGAATACGTTTAGTAAATAACGTAGCTTAATCTTAAATAAAAAAGCAGCATATCTATGCTGCTTTTTTGTAGGTAACGTGCGAACTACGTTATGCGATTTGAAAGCCCATTGAGGCTAAACATAACCTGTATCGATGTAACGAGATAGAGTCGTTGTTGATATTCGCTAGAGAAAACATTCTAGCCTTATACCACCATGATGATTGTACGCAAATGAGCGATGTTGCACTTGGAAGATGATATTAGAGAATATTTAAACTTATTTTTTACTAATACAGAACTAGTAAGCTTTTTTTTACTCTAAATCAGGGATTACATGGAATTTTTACGTTTGAGTTATCAATTAGTAAAAAAGTATCTTCTAAATATTTAATGGCATCATTATGTTTCAGCACTTTATATTGACGCGCTTTAATCTTAGGAAAAAAGGTTGGGATGAGACAAAATCTCAATCTAAAGTTTTAACCGATAAGTGGATGGAGAATAGATTAGAGCTGTTTGAACAGTATTGCTATTCTTCGATAAAAGCGCAAACTAAAAAGGATTTTGAATGGTTAGTGTTTTTCGATAAAATGACACCACAACTCTTTCGTGAAAAAATTAGTGAGCTCTCTTCAAATTTTTCCAAATTCATACCTATTTATGCAGATGGAATGGACGATTTTTTACCGTCTATTACCAGAGAAATAAAAAATCGTCTCACAACGCCTTATTTAATTACAACGAGGCTAGATAACGACGACAGTCTTCATCAAGATTTTGTAAAAGAAGTACACAATCAATTCTCTAAGCAAGAGTTTAGAGTTATCGATTTCGTTGACGGATATACGCTACAGGTTTCGCCACGGGTAAGATTTGGTCTGCATTCACATGTTCACAACCCATTTATGAGTTTGATTGAAAAGAGTGAAAACTTTAAAACAATATGGACTCAGGAAAGGCATGGCTATTGGCGCAGTGTAAAAGAAGTTACTCCTTTACGTGGTAAAAGGTTGTGGATGTCAGTTATTCACATTGAAAACAAAGCAAATGAATATAAAGGTTACGGTAACGTAGCAAAGAGTGCTATTGATTCATTTAATTTGCACCCGCAAGCATTAGAAAATTTCAAATCTAATGCTGAAGATCTTCAGTTAAACAGCGCTGGCGCTTTTAAGCATAAGCTAAGAACAAATTGGAAAGTTAACTTCAAGCTATTAGAGAGAAGGTTATTTTCTTAATTAACTATTAAAGACGAAAATAAATAAAATCTAATTTGCTGAAATTATTTAACCCCACACAAATCAAAAAGGCGCTGTATTAAAGCGCCTTTTTCTAATCTGAGATCTGCCTTATACAAACATCTGCTTAAAAGCTGCCCATTGCTCATTGAACTGTTCAGTTGGTTTACGGGTGAAACCACTTCGAATAAACAAGTTAATGCGGCCGTCGGTGTAACAAATAAGCATGTTAGCAATTATCGCTTCATCGGCTGATAGGGTTTTTCCTTCACGCAACTTGCGCTCACGTAGTACCTGCTTAAGCTGAGTCTCTAGGCGTTCAAAGAGTTTTGCGATACGCGCGCGCAGTCGGTCTTGCTCTCCCATTAATGCATCACCGTTTAATATACGGGTAATGCCGGGGTTCTTTTCGGCAAAGCCTAAAATGAGGTGAAGAATTAGCTGACAGCGAGTCAGCGAGTCTTTCTCTTCGTTAACTATTTTATTAATGCGGGTAAACAAGGTTTCTTCGATGAACTCAATGAGTCCTTCGAACATTCTGGCTTTACTTGGAAAGTGGCGATATAGCGCCGCTTCTGAAACGCCCACTTTTTCAGCTAATTTTGCTGTAGTGATACGTTGACCAGGGTTTGTTTCCAACATGCCCGCTAGGGCTTGCAGAATTTGGGCTCTGCGATTTGTTTTTTTGACAGCAGGCATGATGAGAGTAATTCCTCCGCAACCGGACTTAAGAAGTCCGTTCCATGTTAAGTTGGCTCAGGCCAAATCGTTATGATGAGTTCTTGTTATTATCGACACGCTGAATACTAGTATTAGCGTATATCGTTATTTTTTATTTTTAAGTGATGTTCTAAGCTTGGCTATTGAACAATATTCTTACTGTTAAATCGATTCGCAATAAGTAGTAACAATGCTTCAGCTAACTTAGGTTTTGTGGTGGCAGGTAGGTGTTTATCGCCATCGTCCCAAATCACATGTAACGCATTATTATCGCTATTGAAGCCAAGTCCGTCGGCAGTTATGTCGTTTGCCGCAATCATATCAAGCTTTTTGTTTTTCAGCTTTCCACGGGCGTACAACTCCACATCTTGGCTTTCTGCAGCAAATCCAACACAAAAAGGCTTATCAGTTCGCGTTGCAATCGTTGCTAGAATATCAGGGTTTTTAACAAAAGTAAGTGTTAACTCATCACCGATTTTCTTAATTTTATTTTCGGCAACCTGCACTGCTTTATAATCTGCTACCGCAGCCGTGGCCACAAAAATATCGCATTGAGAAACCGCTTGCTCGCATGCCACTAACATTTCATCGGCGGTAGTCACATCAATACGCTTACATCCATCAGGGGTAGGTAAGTTTACTGGCCCCGCGATAAGAGTGACGTCGGCGCCCGCTTTAACGGCCATATCAGCAATAGCAAAACCCATTTTTCCCGAGCTATGATTGGAGATGTAGCGGACCGGATCCAGTGGTTCTCGTGTTGGACCTGCTGTAATAAGGAGGTGTTTCCCCGATAAAATCTTATCGTTTGAGGTGCCTAGGCTTCGGCTGATGGCAGAAGCAATTTCTACCGGCTCCACCATACGGCCTGAGCCTACATCACCACAGGCTTGCTCTCCATCAGCTGGGCCAATAAATAATGCGCCATGCTGCGTCAAGATGCCTAAGTTCACTTGCGTTGCTGTCGCTTTCCACATTTGCTGATTCATTGCAGGGGCAATAAAAATTTTCGCTTCTGTTGCTAAGTATAAAGTGGTGAGCAAGTCGTCAGCCAATCCATGAGCCAGCTTAGCCATAATATTTGCTGTAGCGGGGGCAATAAGTAACACATCTGCCCATTTAGCCAACTCTATATGGCCCATTGCCGCTTCTGCCGCTGGGTCTAGCAAATGTTGATGTACTGGATTACCAGACACCGCTTGCAACGAGAGAGGGCTGACAAATTCAGCCGCAGAGTCTGTTAGTACAACACGTACATTCGCGCCTAGCGCGGTAAGCTTACGCACTAAATCTGGGGTTTTATAAGCGGCAATCCCACCACTAACACCAAGCAGAATATTTTTATTTGCTAAAGACATATTTGAAACATCATTTTTTACATAACCTAAGACTATCATGATGGCTATTTTTGCGGTAGCTGAACAAAAGTACGCTCGGCGCTTAACACGCACCAAATAGTAAGTCACTTAAACAAGAACTCGCCCAATGATCAGTCGATTATAAATAGACTACTGCGCTATAACCCTATATTCATTTGGTGTGTGAGAAACTAATCATGTCGATAAAAGTGTGGCCTGTTAAAGAAAGGCCAAGGGAAAAACTACTTTATTACGGTGCAGAATACTTAAGTGATGCTGAGTTAATTGCCGTTATGCTAGGCGCTGGAGTGCCAGGGAAAACCGCTTTAGGTTTGGCCAGAGATCTGTTGGAGAAAGTGGGATCGCTACGAGGTGTGGTTGCGGCAAACGAAGCCGAATTTACCGATGTGAATGGCCTTGGTGCTTGTAAATTTGCCCAATTCCAAGCCGCCTTTGAGATATTTAGACGCAACTTAGAAATCCCACTTGCTCGACAAGACGTATTTAATAATGTGGATGATACAAAGCGTTATTTGCAAGCAAAGCTACGAGACTGTCAGCAAGAAAAATTCCTGCTGTTGATGTTAGACAGTCAGCACCAACTTATTGCGTGTAGAACCATGTTTACAGGCACGATTAATAGTGCGGCGGTTTATCCCCGAGAGCTTTTAAAACAAGTGATGAAAGATAATGCAGCGGCCGTGATCTTAGTTCATAATCATCCCTCAGGCGTGGCGGAACCGAGTCAGGCAGATATCAGGCTGACCGGCGAGATCCAAAATGCGATGGCAATGATCGATGTGTCAGTTCTCGATCATTTTGTGGTCGGAGACACGGAAACGGTTTCATTTGCACAGCGAGGCCTGTTAACATAGAAATTGTTAGTCATTCATCGAATATAATCTAGTCAAATCGTTGAAAATGATTTAGCATATGTCTCTAATGGGTAAATTTTCTGAAAGGACTAATATGAAAAAGTCAATTATTGCATTGTTTGCAGCGGCGGCTATGTCTGCTGGTGTTAGCGCTCAAGACTCTGAAGGCGGAGCTGGATCTACAGGACTTGGCGCTGTAACTGCTCCAGTTGTAGCGACTGCTGCTGTTGTTGCTGGCGTTGTTGCTGGTATTGCTTCTAACAATTCATCAACTACCCCAGTTGAAACAGTCTCATCGTGTGAAGGTACTGATCCATTAGTTGATGGTGTTTGTGTTGGTACTACTAATACTGTAACCGTTAGTGGGACTACCACTATCACTGTTCCAGTGACATTTACTTACGCACCGACCGTACAGTAATAATAAATAGTTTCGAAAAAGCCGCTTTCATTAGCGGCTTTTTTATTTATGCCAAGAAAGTGTTCTTATTACTAAATAACAGTTGTCGAAATTTTCAATGAAAAAATCCCTTTTACTGACTGCTATCAGCCTGTTGTCTCTTCTTGTCTCAGGGTGCTCCACCACCATTAATGCCTATATTAAAACCGTTAGTCTTGCCCTTGAGGATCGCACCGTTTCCTACACAGTAGATGAAATAGCGGCAAGTAAAGCCGATTTATTACAAATTAAGGCGGGTGGGCGTGATGCTGCTTCACTTGCTCTTGCTTATATTGATGGTGATAAATACCGCTGGGTATCAGGTGATAAGGTTATTTTCACCATGCATCATGGCGTGATTGTTCGCACTGAAGGACTAGATAACGAACTGTATTATACAGGAAATTTAAAGCACAACCCCTTGGCTAGCAATGATGTTTTAGCCTACTCGTGGCAAAGAAAACTTGATTTAGAAAACGTAGGATTCGGTCTGCCTGTGAGCTCAACATGGCGAGTACACGGCGAGGAAAGCCAAACCTATCTAGGTGCTACTTTGACGGTTACTAAAATAACGGAAAGTGTTATTTTTCCAGAGACTACGCCTTATATCGACACCAACTTGGAATGGGAAAATACCTACTACCTTGACGCAAAATCGAAACAGCTTTTAGCTTCTACGCAAAAGTTTAGCCCACAAGGTGATGTATACGACATGGTCTATTTAAGTCGAGTAGTACGTTTAATGAAAAGTAAGGAGCAGTAAATAAAATGAGAGTTTTTGTTACCTTACTAATGAGTTTTTGGCTTTTACTATTTACCGCTTCTGTATCTGCCCAAGTGACTATCATAATTAATAAGCAATCTTATGAGTTTACGCAGCCGATAAGACTTAACAGTGTATTATCCATTGTGGCTGAATCTGGTGATTGGTATTGGCCAACATCAGGCATATACAATTTAAATGACGCTTATGCTGAGCGTGAGAAAGATGCTGTTTTATCAGAAATTCGTATGGTTATGAAAGACTACAATGCGAACAGCGATACGTACCGCGCATTAGAAAACCTGTATCAGCAGGTCTCTTCATGGACAGTATCTACGCGAGTCATCACGCCAATATCCTATAATCGTGCGCGTTTGATTGCTGAAGAAAATCCTATGTTTCAACCTGGGCGATATTTGCTTCGCATTAGTCCTCGTCCGTCAGTTGTGCACTTTTCTGGGTTAGTTATTAAACCTGGTGCTTATAGACACGGTAATGATCTTTCTATTTTTTCTACTGCAAAGTCAGTCACTAAAGCCTCAGACGCTGATAAAAGCCATGTTTTCGTGATTACTCCAATGGGCGAGATAGAGAAACGTGGTATTGCCTATTGGAATATTGATTACTCTCAATTAATGCCAGGCAGCCAAATTTATGTACCCATTACAGGGCAGATATTCAGTTCAACGTTGGATGCACTCAATACCCGCATCGCAAACTTAGCAGTACATAGGATCCTTCCTCAATGAGCGCTTTTCCTTATAAGAAAACATCTTTAGCACTCATCATTAGTGCATCAGCCTGTCCCGCCCTGGCTGATACAGATAACATCGACACCGAGTTTCGGGTTACTCCTTCGCAAATGGTGCAAGGCGGTAACGGGCTTATTCAAACCCCTACAGCGCGTATGCGTGAAGAAGGGGGATTAGCTGTAAATTATACCGATAACGGTGAATACCGTTTTTGGTCAGTCAATTTGCAATTATTCGATTGGATGGAAGCGACTGCTCGCTATACCGACGTACGTACACAATTTTATAGCAATGTTGAATCGTTCAGTGGCGACCAAACCCTTAAAGATAAAGGCTTAGATGTAAAATTTAGGTTGTGGAAAGAAGGCTACTACACGCCAGATATTTCGGTTGGTTTTCGCGACTTTGGCGGTACAGGTTTCTTTGAAAGTGAATATATTAACGCCAGTAAATCATTTGGGCCTTTTGATGTTCATTTAGGGTTAGGTTGGGGCTACTTAGGTACGGCAGACGATATCACTAACCCACTTTGTGAGTTTAGAGACAGTTACTGTGATCGACCGACAGGGTTTTCTGGTCGCGGCGGAAAGGTTGATTACGACCAGTTCTTCAAGGGAACAACGGCCTTTTTTGGTGGCATCGAGTATCAAACACCTTGGGAGCCATTAACCCTTAAACTTGAGTTTGAAGGTAACGATTATTCGTTAGATAGGGCTGGAGAATTAGAGCAAGATTCTCGTTGGAATGTGGGGGCGGTATATCGCTGGAAAGACTTTGATTTCAGTATGAATTATCAGCGCGGAAACACGTTTGGTTTCGGTGTAACCTATCGCTTTAATATGAACACCATAAGCCAAGTTAAGTACGATAAACCACCCAAAACCTTAATGGCTAGGCAAGCGCCTGATACTATTGATAAAGTGGATAAATCAAGATTGTATAATACACTTGTGCAGTCAGGTGGCTTTGCATTGTCCGACGTTAATATTGATGAAGACAAAGCTGTATTTTATGGAACACAGTTTGTTTACCGTGATCAGGATGAAGCAATTGAACGGGTAGGACGCATTATTGCATCAGAACTTCCTGATTCAGTGACTGACTATCACATTGTTGAAAATAGCGGTGGTCAGCCAATGGTTGATACCACAATAGATGCTGAACAGTTTATTACGGCAGCACGCTATGAGTCGATAGATTCGGACATCACCCAGTCTTATGTAAGAACCACACCTTCTAAAGAGGTAATGGATGCTTATGAGCCCACGAATACCCACGGGCTGTTTTATGGTGCTAACTTCTTCTGGACACAATCATTCGGTAACCCTGAAGACTTCTATTTATATCAAACAGGTTTAATTTTGAATGCAGGTTATGCCCTTAATAACAAACTATCTGTTATGGGCAGTGCGCGGGTTACCCTATTAGACAACTTTGATAAATTTAACTTTCTGGTTGATAACGAAGAAACCGTATTACCACGTGTAAGAACACGAGTAAGGGAGTACGTATCAGAAAATCCCATAGGGCTAGACACGGCCTTTATTCACTATAAAGATAATATCAGTGAGAACGTATTTGGGCAGGTGTACGCGGGTTATCTAGAAACTATGTTTGCTGGTGTCGGTGGTGAGGTTTTATACCGTCCTGTCGATAGCAGATTGGCATATGGAATAGACATTAACTATGTAAAACAGCGTGATCCTTATAATCAATTGTCGACTTTAGATTACGATGCTATCACCGGCCATGCCAGTGTTTATTGGCAACCTGAAATGCTTAAAGGTACGCAATTAACGGTCAGTGCTGGACAATTTTTGGCAAAAGACAAAGGCGTTAATATCGATTTCGCAAAACGTTTCGATAGTGGAATTGTTGTAGGTGCGTATGCGGCTTTCACCGATGTCTCATCTGAAGAATATGGAGAAGGTAGCTTTACCAAAGGCTTCTATATCTCAATTCCTTCAGACTTGTTCTTACTGCAACCTTCGAAGGGGAGAGGAACATTCCCCTGGGTGCCGATTTCTCGAGATGGCGGACAAATGTTAGGGCGGCCAGTGCGTCTTATCGATTCCACTGCAGTACGCTCACCGTTTTACGACTAACTACTAAGGTAAGCACGAGGTAACGATTGCTTCGTGCTTACTTCCACCATAACTAAAGCTTATTTTTACGTGTTTTTTAATAATATTAACAACACGTTACTCGCTGCTTTCTTTTATTATTTCAATAATTTCAGTGGTTGAAATAGAAGGCGTTCGAGGCAGGTAAACCACGTCGCATATATCCTTAAACTCATCAAATTTACCGTACCAGTCATCACCCATAACCAGCACATCCGCTTTGTGTTGAATAATATAATCACGTTTCTTTTCTAAAGATTCTTCCGTAAAAATTTTGTCGACAAAGCGCAAGGATGCAAGTAATTCCTCCCTACTGTGATAGGGATAAATAGGATTTCGCCCTTTTTTACTCAAATTGAGCTCATCTGAAGAAAGACCCACTATAAGAACGTCGCCTTCTGCGCGAGCACGTTTAAGTATTCTTATGTGACCAATGTGCAGTACATCAAATGTACCGAAGGTTATAACGCGTCTCAAAATGCCACCTGATTATTAGGTTTTAAGTTATTGGGTTGTAAGATATTCGGCTATGCGGTCACTGCATTTACCATCAGTGATGCCTACCATTTCTTGTGTAATTTTTTGGCGATTTGCGCTTAATTCCATCGGTTGTTTTAAACACTCTACTATTAACATATTCGCTTGAAAAGCATTGCTAGCTCGATGTGATAGCTGGTTAAACAAGGCGATATCTGGATCGAGTCGTTTCTTTAATCTGAAACTGAATAGTCCTGAGTAATTCCAGCGTGTATGAAAAAAGTCGCACCATACGATTGGGCGATCGATAGAAGCAAATTCAAAAATAGCGGATGATGCATCAGAAAGCATAATATCGGAGACCTGCATGAATGGCAGTAGGTCAAAGTCTTTTGCATTTGCTAGGTAAACATTGTCATAACAGCTCCAAGCTTCAACCCTTTGTTTTTGAGATTTGTATTTAGGTTTTGTCAGGCTAAAGAAATGAGGTTTAACAATAATATTTACGTTGCTTAGCATTTCCGGCCAATGTGGTGGGAAACACTCGATACTTGAAGGGAAAAAGGTGGGCGCATACAGCACAGTCGGCTTCTTTGAATCTAGCCCCAATGTTGACAAATCGATGGGTTGTTCAGTTTCATTAAATATTGGGTCGAGTTTCGCATAGCCTGAATTTATAAAATGTCTATTAGGGTACATTTCTTCTAATCGTTCAAGGCGACTTTCCCCTTCAACAAACCTGACATCGAAGGGAAATTCAGAGACATCGTAATAACATGCTTTAGGGCCGATGCCATGCAACATAAGCGCAAGGCGAGCAGTGATATGCTTTTTTTGGTCAGCATTAAAATAGGGGCGATTTCCAAATACAATCCAGTCAGCGTCACTTTTACTGTAAAGAGAAAGCGTTTCAGCTTTATTGGCAATAAACTGAAATCGGAAACCTTCTTTCTCTATCACTTCTTGTTTTAAAGCATCTAAACCAAGTTCTTGGTGTAAGACGAACTCACATAAAATACCCGCTTTTAACAGTATACGAGCCACGGGTATGTATTGCGGAAGGTAGTAAAGGTGTTGCACATCAAAGAGGACTTTACCTGGCATTTGGAAGGCTCCAACATCGCGGCGGCAAAGTTATTAAACAGACGCACCGTCAATTATTATTATTTTTATTGCGTATAATCTGCGTTTAACGCAGTATAGCGCGCGTTCGTAAAACAGTAACAGAGTTCAAAGCGCGATGACTTTACACTTAAGTGTAATTTTTTAGCTCTTTTTAAAGATAATCGTCATTTTTGACTAAAAATGTGACAAAAATTGAGCTTTTTTCCTTTTCTTATTGAAATTGGGATCTGTTTGCTGTATAAAATGCGCCCTCTAATTTATAGTAATACGTCATTTGATCCAGTGACCTTTTGATAGGTGGAATCGATTGACGCGACAGTTATCGTTGTTCTGGAGACAAATCAATGTCAAGAGTATGTCAAGTAACAGGTAAGCGCCCTACGGTTGGTAATAACCGTTCGCACGCAAGAAACGCGACTCGTCGTCGTTTTTTACCAAACCTTCACTCTCACCGTTTTTGGGTTGAGAGCGAAAACCGTTTCGTTAAGTTACGTTTATCTGCTAAAGGTATGCGTATCATCGATAAAAATGGTATCGATTCAGTACTAACTGACATCCGTGCCCGTGGTGAGAAAATCTAAGGAAGCCTACAATGCGTGATAAAATTAAATTAGTTTCTTCAGCAGGTACAGGTTTCTTCTACACCACTGATAAGAACAAACGTAACATGCCTGGTAAAATGGAGATCAAAAAATTTGATCCTGTTGTACGTAAGCACGTTATGTTCAAAGAGGCCAAAATCAAGTAATAAACTTGCTTTTGTCTCCACGAAAACCCAGCCTTTGCTGGGTTTTTTGCTTTTGAGCATATGAAAATATTGCCGCTGGAATATGTCTGTCTCAGGCATTACCATAAACGCTATATTCGTTAAATAGGATTGCTGGTGGCAAGACTCTCACAACGCGCGATGAACAATGTGGTTATTGTTGCCATGTTAGTCATGATTGCGCTATTTAACTTAGACAGCTTCCTGCCTAAACGTGCCGTTCCCGAATTAAGGCCGCTACTGCCACCTGACGCCTATGTACTTAAAATAGAGCATGCCAGTAGCAAGTTAGAGAGAAATGGTCAGCAGTGGCGTCAAGTGTCCTCTAAAGGGGCCTTGCCTGTATCAGCACAGGAGCAAATTGCAGCGTGGCAAGCCGCTCAGCTTAAAACGGCGTCTTTGGTAGACAACGCATTTCAGTCAATTGAGCCCATAGTGGTGGTTATCTGGCTAGCAGGGCAAGCGAATGGCCATGTCTTTGCGTTTTATAACAATACGCAGCCGGTTACTGTAAAATACAACGGCCTTTGGTACACCCTTGAAAATACTGAACTGAACGCGCTTCTTCCATGGCTTAGTGAACCCGCTAATTAATTAAGCGTATTAGCCTAGTCACTACTGTCAGTGACCAATGACGCTCAACCAATCTTCATTACAACGAATTAGATCACCCAAAGGTGGAGGGGAAAATGCCTGAGTTACCAGAAGTTGAAGTAAGCCGTTTAGGCGTTTCCCCCTATCTGTTAAACGAAACGATAGATAATATTATTGTACGCGAACGCAGAATGCGTTGGCCTGTTCCCGAGGATGTGGCGCTAGCTATCGGTCAAAAAGTGATAGCCGTTAAGCGTAGAGCAAAGTACCTCATGATCGAAACCGAAGCGGGCACGCTTATTTTGCATTTAGGTATGTCGGGTAAGTTGCGAGTTATTGATGCGTCTACACCTGTTGCGAAACACGATCATGTGGATATCGTGATGGCTACGGGGAAATGTTTACGTTTTAACGACCCTAGGCGTTTTGGGGCCTTCTTATGGCAACCACCTGGGGAAGCGTTGAAGTTACTTGCTAACCTTGGGCCAGAGCCATTAACTGACGATTTCGATGATAGGCGTTTGTTCACGCTCTCGAGAGGCAAAAAAAGTACAGTAAAAAACTTCATCATGGATAATGCTGTTGTGGTGGGCGTAGGGAATATTTATGCCAACGAAGCTTTATTTTTAGCGGGTATCGACCCAAGAAGAGAAGCAGGAAAAGTCAGCAGCACCCGCTATAAAAACCTTACGCAAATCATCAAGCAGGTTTTAGCAAAAGCGATAGAACAAGGCGGCACTACATTAAAAGATTTTGCGCAAACCGATGGTAACCCAGGCTACTTTGCACAGCATTTAAATGTGTATGGAAGAAAAGGGGAGCCGTGTGAGGTATGTAAAACAGAAATACAAAGTAAAGTGATTGGCCAGCGAAATACATTCTTTTGTAAACAGTGTCAGCGCTAGTTTTAGTGCACACTAGATAGAACACGTTAGATAAAACAGACTGAGCTCAATAGGCATGTTGAGCGCAGTGTGTTTAACATTTTCTATTAAAGCGTTTTAGTCTTCTCGGCGCAGTCTATCTTGCAATGCTTGATCGACCACCGGATGGCAAAAACCACCTACCTTACCTCGATGCAGTGCAACTTCTTTTACTAATGTAGATGATATAAAAGAGTTTTCTTCTGCTGGTGTCAAAAACACACTTTCTAATTTTGGATTCAAACGGCGATTCATGTTGGCTAGCTGAAATTCATATTCGAAGTCAGATACCGCACGTAATCCGCGAATAAGAATGGTGGCTTGTTGTTCGTCGGCAAAATCTGCAAGTAGGCCCGTGAAACCCACCACTTCTACATTCGGTAAATCGGCGGTGACCTTGCGAATCATTTCCACTCTCTCATCAAGGGTGAATAAGGGTTGCTTGTTGGGGTTCGCGGCAATACCAACTATTACATGAGAGAAAAGCTGTGATGCCCTTTCTATCAGGTCTGCGTGCCCATTGGTAATGGGGTCGAAAGTGCCTGGATAAAGTGCTCGTGTATGCATGTTAATCTAATCTTTATTGTTGTAGGGCAACAGTATCGATAAATATGGGTAGATGCAATTGCAATTCAGCTGCTTCTATAGCCCGCTAAACAATACTGCCAGTCATCTTGAGTCCAGTAAAACTGGGTATTCAAGCCTTTTTCTTTATTCAACGAGCGTAACAAACGGGACAGGTTATCTTTCTTCCAATGGTGTCCGCGACGTTCATGACAGCGATCAAAATCTATCAACCAAATATTACGCTCATTATCCATCATAATATTTCTGATGTTCGCATCGTGATGATAAATCTGGCAGGCATGCATTTTAGCCAAAGCTTCGCCCACCGCATACCAATCATCTTTTGATAAGGGTTCTCGGGTAAGCATGTGATGCAAGTCTTGGCTTGCCGGAATATTCTGGGTAATAAGATCCCCACGATAAATAAAACCACGGCGATGAATGCGGGCGCCAACCGGTACAGGCACGCGTAGGCCATGTTCTCGCATTTTAGTCAAAAGGCGAAACTCTTCAAACGGACGAGAACGCTCTACACCAAGAAAAAAATACTGATCACTAAGTAATTTCCCAACCAATCCGCCACGCTTAAAATGTCGTAGCACCCAATGCTGAGCATCATGATCGATAAAAACAGTGGTACCACGGCCTTTGGCCTCACCGGTAATTTTATTTTGGAATAGCCAAAATTCATGACTGAACATATCTACGCTAGGTTCAGTCATGAGTTCATCGTTGTATAAGAAGTGATGCCCAGCACCTAAGTCTCGTCGTATTATCGCCATGACGCCCGTTACTTATGGTAAAATTTACCATTCTAATGAATTATTTCGGCATTTCAGCAACGAGAGAGCATTTGTGGGAAAAAAGATTTGCTTAATGCGTCTATCTGCTATTGGTGATGTCTGCCATGCAGCCGCTATGGTAACACGTATTCAAACCCATTGGCCGGACGCTGAGTTAACTTGGGTCATTGGCAAGGTAGAGTATCAGCTGGTTAAGCTAATGCCGAATGTGCGCTTTATCATTTTTGATAAAAAACAAGGCAAAGCCGCCGTTGAGAGCTTAAAAAATGCAGTGAAAGGTGAAACCTTCGACGCACTGCTTATGATGCAAGTTGCCCTGCGCGCGAACCTAGCCTCTAGAGTTATAAAGGCGAAGCGCAGAATTGGCTTCGACTGGGCCAGAAGCAAAGAGCTGCACTGGTTATTCGCTAACGAGCGAGTCGCGCCACGTCAATACTCTCACGTGCTTGATGGCTTTATGGATTTTGCCGATGCGCTAGGTGTACCAAAAGTCGATACGCCATCATGGAATATTCCTGTTAGCGAAGAAGATGAGCGTTGGGGTAGAAAGCAAGCCGAGGCATTAGGCGACTATGTTGTAATTGCGCCTGCTGCCAGCAAGGCAGAACGTAACTGGCTTCCTGAAAGGTACGCTGAAACTGCTGACTACTTATCACAACAAGGTAAATCAGTCATATTAGTCGGGGGGCCTGGTGAGCTCGATAAAACCACTGCCAATGCTATTTCAGCGTATAAGCCAAGTATAAAAGCAGACTTTACTGGCAAAACCAGTCTTCACCAATTATTGGTATTGCTAAAGCACGCGAGTTTAGTGCTTGCACCCGATACCGGTCCTGCTCACATGGCTACTACCGTAGGCACACCCGTTATTGGATTATATGCGCATTCGAACCCTATTCGCACGGGGCCGTATAACAGTATAGATAACACGGTTTCTGTGTACGATGCGTGTATTGAAAAGCAAAAAGGAAAAAAGTGGGAACAATTACCTTGGGGAATTCGCGCGAAGGGCGATAACTTGATGAAAGGTGTTACCACTGATGCGGTTTTTTCAAAAATTAAAGCAGTGCTTTAACGAATACGCACTATTTCTGGGAATTTCTTTTAACCATTATCTACACTTAGCTTACACGCGCCAATTTTTCTAAGACATGGAGAGCCCCCTTTGGTGATTATGCTCGCATTGATTAAGCGAATACGAGCTTTAACTAGCAATACCGAGTACTCGGCACTGGTGCTCAGCATGCTATTTTTAACTTGTAGTCCAGTTGCTCTCGCACAACAGGCCGTCGTGGTCGCTAATGCGTCGGTGGATACCACATCCCTGACTCAATCAGAATTACGCCAAATATTTACAGGCCACAAACAATACTGGAGCAACGGAGAAAAAATCCACGTTGTTGTTCTTGAGGATGTTCACACGCTGCACAAAGCATTTTGTCGTGAAAACTTACAAATGTTTCCTTACCAACTCTCTCGGCTTTGGGATCAACTTACGTATTCCGGTCAAGGTGTTACACCTACACGGGTATCATCCCAAGAAGCCCTTCTTAAAATGGTAGAGAGTACTGCAGGCACTATAGGGTATGCAGATATCGACAAAGTAAAAAATGAAAAAATTATTGAGGTGCGTGAACAATGAATAATCAAGTGTTCGTATGGTTTCTACGCGCTGTATTTCTTGCAGCTTCTAGCTCAATAGTTATGGCACAAGAAGAGCCCAAGTTTTCATGGCATGGATACATAGCTCAAGGGCTAACGCAGTCAATTGATAGCAATTTTATCACCGAAGATAATAATATTACCGGTGAGTTGTCGGAATTTGGCATTAACGGTCATTACCGTTTGAATAGCAATTTATCAGTAGCGGGGCAGGTGGTTTATCTTGATGCAGGAAATAGGTTTGAAAAAGGCACGAGGCTAGATTATCTGTTTGTCGACTGGACTATTCCCGATTTGGCTGGGTGGCAAGCGCAAGTGCATATTGGCCGCTTTAAAAATACTCACTGGTTATATTCAGTGACTCGCGATGTACCTCAAACGAGAGATACTACGGTTCTTCCTCAATCAATTTACTTCGATGGGTTTCGTGATATCGCGTTAGGGAGTGACGGGCTTCAGGCAAAATTTAAGAAATACTCAGCAGACAATATTTGGGAAGTAAATTGGAGTTACGGTCGTTCTCCATTGAATGACGCTCAAAGAGACTTCTTCCTAGGCGACGATGCCAATGGGAGTATAGAGCAAGACTTCGTGCACCAAGTCAGCGCTTTTTGGCAACCTGCCACAATGGCGTGGAGGGTAGGCGTAAGCTGGCTTGAGTCAGATTTTGGATACACTGCGGCACAGGAGGATAGTCGTTTAGACGGCGGTGCGAGCATCCGCAGGTTCATGTTCTCTATGCAATACTTTAGTGAAAAATGGCAGTTTAGCAGCGAGCTAGTGAGAGAATTGCAAGAATATAATGGTCTCTTCGCGCCTAATTATGTCGATAGGCTTACAGGTGAAGGCGGTTTTGTTCAATTTAGGTACCTATTTAACAACCGTTTTAGCGGCCTTATTGGCTACGACACCTATGTGAACAACGACAATGATCCGAATGGGGAAGCCCTTGAAATAAGTACTGGCGGCCTTGTTCCTTCTTACTTTGGTTATATGGATACAGTGACCGTTGGGGCAAGGTGGGATATCTCGCCTAGATGGCGTTTACAGGCCGAGCATCATTGGGTTGACGGAGCCGCAAGAGTGGTAAGTTTACTCGACCCTAGTATAAGAGACCATTCGCAGGAACACTGGCGTATGTGGTCTGTACAACTGATGTACTGGTTCTAGGTTCACTTATGAAAGTGGAGATGTCCTTTACCACTAAAACCATCATTATGTTGATGGCGATGGTGTTAACCGTCACGGTGGTTATTTCCATGGTGCTGATTCGAGAGTCTGATTCAAGCCTGGTTTTTCAGCAGCAAGAAGAGCAACTTAAAAACCAACGTCGATTGCAGCTTTTCGAGGATATTCTGCATAACCGTATGGTGTTGTGGGTAGACATGTTTAGCCACATAGAAATGTCGGAGCATCAAGATGTAGATTACTTCTATGAAAACCTTCAGCGAAATCAAGAATACCTGATGCTGAACTTTCATGTGGAGCAGTTGTATCTGTTTGACCAAGATGGCGTAGTGGGAGAGCAGCCAACCCCCATCAGTGATTTTGTTCTAAAATTGGTGCGTAGCACGCAGCAGTCTCTTAGCAGTAGAGCGTTAATTCGCTGTGAGGATGCGTGCACACATTATTTATCAGTGCCCATTATGACCGATGACGAGGTGGTTCCTGTCGTTATCTTGTCTGCTTCATTGCGTGAACTTTTGTCTTTGTTTAACCGCTCTACCGACGCTCATAAGGTCGTGATGGTTCAGAATAAGCAAGGCGATGAAAGCGACCCTACCTTAACGCTGTCCAGCCAGCTTTCACAATCTAACCAAGATTATTTAACCGAGCTCATTGCCGCCTTTCCCAAAGGCTGGAGTGTAGAAAAGCTGGTGGTTAAAGGGCTTCGAGTTTCGTTTCAGGGAAAAGAGCTGTCGGTAAGTTTGTTGCCCTTCCCCCACAGCCTCACAGAGCAACCTTACCTCATGGTTGTGCAAGATATTACTGCATTAGTACATCAAAAAGAGCAGTACGAAATACTGGTGATCATCAGTGCGATTGTGCTGTTTATCGTGTTCTCATTGCTTCTAAGGCTCTTTCTTAATCAATACCGCTTGAGGCTATTAGGTATCAGTGAAGGTTTGCCTATGCTTGCCGACCACAAATTTATTGAATACCGCAAACTGGTTGGAAAAAAGCAGCACGCTTCGCTTTGGCGATTGAACGATGAACTAGATGTGGTAGAAGATGCCGCTAATGCATTGGCAAAACAGTTAGAAGACTTCGATGGCCAAATGGCGGTGAACACTGCCAAACTTGAAAAAATGGCTATGTTTGATGTGCTTACCGGCCTACCAAATCGGAACATGCTGACCTTTCAGATTGAAAACCAACTTGCCCACTCAGCGCGAGACGATAGATTGGTTGCACTAATGTTCATGGACTTAGACGACTTTAAAAAAGTTAACGACAGCTATGGTCATGACGTGGGGGATAAGCTTTTAAAAGCCGCGGCTATGCGGATATCGCGGCCTATTAGAGAAACTGATATTGCTTCACGATTTGGTGGTGATGAGTTCGTTGTATTGTTATCTAGCATCGAAAACAAAGAACAAGTGGAACACGTTGCGAAGAAAATCATTGAAGAGTTTGACCAGCCGATTGAAGCGGGTGGCATGCAATTTTACGTCTCTATTAGTATAGGTGTGGCCGTGAGCCGCCATGCCAGAGCTACGCCAGTGGAATTGTTACGGCATGCTGATATTGCTATGTATGAGGCAAAATCGAAAAAAGGGGCGGGCTATAGAGTTTACGATGCCACCATGAACTTGAAGGTAATGAAAAAGGTTGAGCTTGAAGCCGAAGCGCGGGTGGCGCTAAGAGAAAGTCAGTTCAGTTTGGCCTTGCAGCCTCAAATCGACTTGCGAACCAATGAATTAATAGGCTTCGAAGCACTACTTCGCTGGTATCACCCTGTTAAGGGGACCATATCACCGGCAGAGTTTATTCCTTCACTTGAAAACACCTCTTTCATGCTAGAGCTAGATTATTGGGTAATAGCCAAGGCCACCTACCTTATTAGAGAACTGAACGCGAATGGTTACCCTAATGTGAAGTTAGCGATTAACCTGTCTGCTGGGCAGTTTCTTGACCCCAGTCTTCCTGATTTTTTGCAGCAGCAAATTATTCGCAATGATATTTCACCATCCCAAGTGTGTTTGGAATTAACGGAAACCGTATTGGTCACCGACATTGAACGTGCAACCTCAATTATGCGTACTATTAGAGACATGGGGTGTACTTTGGCCATTGATGACTTTGGAACGGGCTACTCGTCACTCAGTTACTTAAAATCACTGCCCGCTGACTTTATAAAAATCGACCGTTCTTTTGTAGCCAATATCGTCGAGAATGCCGATGATAGAAACATCGTGCATTCAACCATTGCCATGGTGCGAAAAATGGGGTTAATTGTGGTAGCTGAAGGCATTGAAACAGCAGAGCAGTTTGAAATGCTATGTCACTTTGATTGTCAGATGGGGCAGGGGTATTTAATTAGTCGACCCATTCCAGAGCCAGACATTTGGACCACCCTAAGCAAGAACGTACACATGGGCATATGGGACAGTACGCGGTCTAACGAATAGGGCAGCCTAGCCAGTTAGATTTTTAGCCACAGCTAACAAGTGTGCTAAAAAGTTTACAGCTACAAGTTTTAATACTGTTAAAACGCCCCCTTCCTTGTGTAACCTTTATATCGCTTTCTTTAAAATACATTTTTTATTAATTTCGGAGTCTGACATGTCAGCGGCATTTATCTCTCACCTGCAAGCGCAAATTGAGGCCACTAAAGAAGATGGTCTGTATAAAAAAGAGCGCGTTATTACTTCACAGCAACAAGCAGATATAGACGTGGCCAATGGCGAGCATGTCATCAACTTCTGTGCGAACAACTATTTAGGTTTGGCTAACCATCCTGATCTTATCGCTGCGGCTAAAAGTGGCCTTGAAACCCACGGGTTTGGCATGGCGTCTGTGCGTTTCATTTGTGGTACGCAAGACATACACAAACAGCTAGAAACCGAAATTAGTGGCTTCCTAGGTACCGAAGACACTATTTTATACCCTTCATGCTTCGATGCGAACGGCGGGTTATTTGAAACCTTGCTTGGCCCAGAAGACGCCATTATTTCTGATGCGTTAAACCATGCGAGCATTATTGACGGCGTGCGTTTGTGTAAGGCTAAGCGCTACCGTTATGCCAATAACGACATGGACTCACTGGAAGATCAACTTAAGCAAGCCGTTGCCGACGGCGCACGATTTAAAGTGATTGCTACCGATGGCGTGTTCTCGATGGACGGTGTAATTGCCAACCTTGCAGGTATTTGCGACCTTGCTGAAAAGTACGATGCACTGGTCATGGTAGATGATTGTCACGCTACAGGCTTTTTAGGCGAAAACGGCAAAGGTAGTCATGAATACTGCGACGTAATGGGCCGAGTGGATATTTTAACTGGTACTTTAGGCAAAGCTATGGGCGGCGCATCAGGCGGTTATACGTCAGGCAAAAAAGAAGTGGTTGAGTGGTTACGTCAACGCTCTCGCCCGTACTTATTCTCAAACTCTGTTGCTCCACCTATAGTTTCGGCCTCACTTAAAGTATTTGAAATGATGAAAGATGGCGCAGCATTGCGTGAACAACTATGGCGCAATTCAGCCCACTTTCGTTCTCGTATGGAAGATGCTGGCTTTACCCTTGCAGGTAAAGATCACGCTATTATTCCTGTGATGCTAGGCGATGCGCGTGTTGCTAGCGAGATGGCAGACAAGCTACTTGAAAAAGGTATTTACGTGATTGGTTTCTCATACCCTGTAGTACCTAAAGGGCAAGCTAGAATACGCACCCAAATGTCAGCTGGGCATTCTATTGAGCACGTAGACAAAGCCATTGATGCGTTTATTGAAGTAGGCCGTGAAATGGGAGTTATTGCATGAAGTCGTTAGTTAAAGCAAAAGCTGAAAAAGGCATTTGGCTTCAAGATACCCAAGAGCCTGAAGTTGGCCATAACGATTTATTAATCAAAATTCGTAAAACCGCCATTTGCGGCACCGACATGCACATTTACAACTGGGATGAATGGTCGCAGCAAACCATACCTGTACCTATGGTAGTGGGTCACGAGTACGTAGGTGAAGTGGTTGGCATGGGCCAAGAAGTACGTGGATTTGCTATTGGTGACAGAGTATCTGGTGAAGGCCATATTACATGCGGACATTGCAGAAACTGCCGTGCAGGCCGTCGCCATTTATGCCGCAATACAGAAGGCGTTGGCGTAAATCGCTCTGGCGCCTTCGCAGAGTATTTGGTTATTCCTGCGTTTAACGCATTTAAAATTCCCGATAATATTAGTGATGAACTGGCATCTATTTTCGACCCATTTGGTAATGCTGTGCACACCGCCCTTAGCTTCGACTTAGTGGGTGAAGATGTATTAATTACCGGTGCTGGTCCTATTGGTATTATGGCAGCTGCAGTGGCGCGTCACGTTGGTGCGCGCCATGTGGTTATCACCGACATCAACCCGTATCGCTTAGAGCTTGCTAGAAAGATGGGCGCAACTCGCGCCGTTGATGTTAGCAAGGAAGACTTGCAAGACGTGATGAACGAGCTTGGGATGAGTGAAGGCTTTGATGTTGGCCTTGAAATGTCGGGCGTACCGGTCGCCTTTCGCGACATGCTAAAGAAAATGAATCACGGCGGAAAGGTGGCAATGCTAGGTATTCCACCACAAGATGTATCGGTTGATTGGAACCAAGTTATTTTTAAAGGGTTAGTGATCAAAGGTATCTACGGTCGTGAAATGTTCGAAACCTGGTACAAAATGGCAAGTTTGCTGCAAAGTGGCTTAGATTTGTCGCCAATCATCACACATACCTTCTCGGTTGATGACTTTCAGAAAGGTTTTGATACCATGGGTTCAGGACAATCAGGCAAAGTTATACTGGACTGGCAATAATGACAGCATTTTCACACATTAGTGTACAAGACGTAGCAAACTTCAATGGCGATGTAGCCATCGTAGATATTCGTGACCCGCAATCTTTTGCTAATGGTCACATGCCAGAAGCGAAGCCGTTGAATAACGATAACTTCGCGGCCTTTGTAGAACAAACGCCAAAAGAAACCCCTGTGGTAGTAGTGTGCTATCACGGCGTAAGCAGTCAGCAAGCCGCACAGGTTATTGCCGAGCAAGGTTTTAACACCGTCTATAGTATGGACGGTGGTTTCGAAGCATGGCGATTAGGTCAGTCTGTGGTGTCTGAAAATTCGTGAGCCATCCTTTAATTGCTTTTCGTCAGCAAGGCGTGGCGCATTTACTGGCTAACTACTTAGGTAGCCAGAATATCACCGCCACGGTAAAGCCTACTGAAACGGGTGATGAGTTTGTTGTATTATTGGCAGACGACAACGATGCACTTAAAGCCCGCGCCATAACTGAAGAATTTATTCAGCAACCGAACAATCCTAAATATCAGCAAGCTGCTTGGCAGCATGGTGAAAACGTCGATTTAGTGCCCTCACGTCAGTTTGATATGAAAGGGTTCATCAACAATGCATTGTCGGTACCGTTAACCAGTATTGTGTTTGTACTTTGTGTACTGGTGTATGGTTTGTCGTTGCTAGGCTTGTTCAGCCCCATTGCGCAACACCTGCTCATGCAGCCACTTAGTGTGCTTGCCGAAAACCATGAGTGGTGGAGGCTATTAGGCCCCGCATTTATTCACTTCAGCGCACTGCATATTATTTTCAATCTACTTTGGTGGTGCATGCTAGGCGCCAAAATAGAAAGTACCTTTGGTAAAAGCATGCTGTTTGTGGTGTTTGCACTGTCGGCCATTATATCGAACGTGGCTCAAGCGATGTTTACTACGCCAGTACAAGGTAACTTAATGCTCTTTGGCGGCTTGTCAGGAGTGGTATACGCTGTAATGGGCTTTGTATGGTGGTTAGGTTGGCTGAAGCCACAGTGGGGCTTGTCGCTGCCTAAATCGGTAATAGGTTTTATGTTGGTGTGGCTAGTATTAGGCTTTGCCGATGTGCTGTGGGTGAACATGGCCAATGCGGCGCACACCGCAGGGTTAATTACTGGCTGTTTACTAGCAGGGTTGCTAAGCCTTGGAGCCGATAAACGAAAGCAGGGGCAATAACACCTGCGGTCTTGAACAGGTGCTGCTGTAGTAGCGCCTAGCCCTGGTATAAATATTTGGTAAAGATAACGTTTTTGATAACCTCGCCACCGGTTTCTTTTTTCATATGATCTTGAAGTGCTTTTAGAATGGCGCGGCGAATATCTTCTCTGCCCGTTAGCGATTTTACTTTTTCTTCAGGCTGTCTGCCGAAGATATCGATGGCAGTTGCACGTAATAACGGCATATGGTGTTCTGCTATTTCTAGCTGATCTACGTCATAAATCATTAATTCAACGGTAACGCGAACATACCCAAGTTTTTTTGAAGACTCGCCAATGTAATTGGTAACGATGTCTGGCTCTAGCCCAAGATAAGCAAAATTTGCCTTATCTTGGGCAAATGCAGGGGCGAAAGCACTACTAACTAATAGAGCGGTAGCTATAAAACGTGAAGCAAGTGACTTTGTCATGATGAGAGCCAAAAATACCAATTAATTTAGATGACAGGCTGTAGTGTAGCAAATCATAGGTTAATGACACTACTGCAAAAGTACTAAGGTACACGTAAAATCAATATGCTAGCTATTAGCAATCAGATAAACCACCATGTCACCAACAAGTGATATGATACTTTTTTTATCATGTAAAATTATGACAGAGATTTGGTAGTGAGTTTTCCTAGCAGCTTTCCCGTTGGCTTAAATGTAGAGTGGATGCAAGCCGACAGTGCGCCCCGTAACAATCCGTATTTAAAAAATTGGTTACTAGATACGGGCTCCTTAACCAAGCGGGTGCAGTCGCTTTGCCATCAATTTTCGTTAAACGTGCTAGGGCAAGCTGAAACCGCACTTCATGCTAATGAGCAAAGCCTACTATCGAACCAAAAATCACATCTGCCTTCACAGGCATTTCAGGTACGAGAAGTACTGTTGTGTGGTAATGCATTGCCGTGGGTATTTGCCCGTTCCGTTATTCCTAAGCGTTTGGTTGAAGCTGAATTAGCCAATTTAGGCAGTGAACCCTTAGGTAAGCGACTGTTTAACGATGCTAGGTTTATACGCTCTGAGTTTCAATTGTGTCAGTTGCCAGCAACAGCATTAGGCTTTGAACGCACTCAACAATTATGGGGCCGACGTTCATTATTTACGTTAGGTGAAGACAGCATGATAGTGGCCGAAGTTTTTTTACCTGATGCCCCCGTTTATTATTCAAGGTACGACAATGGCACTGAATCTTAATTTAGCCCAAAACATCAATCATATAAAACAGCATCCGTCTGCGTATAGTCGCCTGATGCGGCTAGACAAGCCCGTGGGGATTTACTTGCTGCTTTGGCCTACCTTTTGGGCATTGCTTATGGCATCTGAAGGCCTACCCAGTATAGTCATTGCGCTTATTTTTACCGCTGGTGTGGTAGTAATGCGCTCAGCGGGCTGTGTTATCAACGACTACGCCGATAGAAAAGTAGATGGCAGTGTAAAGCGCACCGCCACGCGGCCTCTGGCCACGGGAGAAGTTACTCCTAAACAAGCGCTAACCTTGTTTGCGGGGCTAATTATACTGGCCTTCTTGTTAGTGCTGATGCTGAATTGGCAAACCGTTGCTCTATCTGTCATTGCGCTGTTGCTTGCCGCTAGCTATCCCTTTATGAAACGCTACACTCACTTACCGCAAGTGGTATTGGGCGCGGCCTTTGGGTGGGCAATTCCCATGGCTTTTATGGCGGTGTCTGAAACTGTGCCTGCGTATGGCTGGTGGCTGTTTGTGGCTAATCTATTATGGACGGTAGCCTACGACACCATGTATGCCATGGTAGACAGGGATGACGACCTGGAAATAGGGGTGAAATCTACAGCCATTTTGTTCGGTAAGTACGACGTGCCCATTATTATTGGGCTTCAAGCCACCATGCTAGTTATTTTGTATTTTATTGGCGGGGCTATCGAAGCACATTGGCCGTATTATCTATCGCTAATTATTGGGGCAGGGCTGTTTTACCGCCAGTATCAATATATTAAGAACCGACAGCGAGAAGGGTGTTTTACCGCCTTTATCGAAAATCACTATGTTGGCTTGGTTTTTACGTTAGGCTTAGTGGCAAATTTTTGGATAGGTTAAGCGGTTCAGTTATTAGTTAACACAATGAACCGCTTAGCATTAATGAGTAAAAAGCTATTCAGGCTTCGTTGTTTCAGCTGCTTTCGCTTCTAATTGAACAATGCGAGCTTCCATCGCATCTAACTTTTCGCGAGTGCGAATAAGCACCTGGCTTTGAATATCGAACTCTTCACGAGTGACTAAATCAAGCTTTGAAAGCTGCGACTGTAAAATCTGTTTAATTTTACCTTCTGCGCCTTCAGCCATGTTACGCACACCCGGTGGTACGGCGTCAGCAATCTGTTTCGCTAAATCTTCGAGTTTTTTCGGATCCAACATGGATTTCCCTTATAATGCGCTTCGTTAGAATAGGCTTCTATTCTATCGGTATCGCCACTTCTTGCAATGAAAAAGCACATTAAAGAAAAGCATGGCACACATTACACCTGTTAGCTTTTAGGAACGTAATTTAGGAACGCGATGAAATTAAACGATGCGCAACAATCAGCTGTCACCTTTGTGTCGGGCCCCTGCTTAGTATTAGCTGGCGCCGGCAGTGGTAAAACTCGGGTTATTACCAACAAAATTGCGCACCTAGTTAGAAATTGCGATATGCCAGCTCGGTATATTGCAGCGGTAACCTTTACCAACAAAGCCGCTCGCGAAATGAAAGAGCGGGTAGCCGAAACCTTAGGTAAGCCAGAAGCGCGTGGTTTGAAAGTATGTACCTTTCACACCATGGGGCTAACCATTATAAAAGCCCATATGAAAGAGCTAGGCTTAAAGCCTGGTTTTTCGTTGTTCGACGACAAAGACTCGTTGGCACTGCTAACCGATTTAACCGAAGACACGCTAGACGGCGACAAAGATCAGCTTTCGCTATTACAAAGCTGTATTTCAAATTGGAAGAACGACTTACTGCTGCCCGAGGCGTTACTAAAGCAAGCTACCAGTACCGGTGAGCGGGAATTTGCTGAAGCTTATAAGCGCTACCAAGATAACTTACGCGCCTATAACGCCCTTGATTTTGATGATCTTATTTTGTTGCCCACACTGCTGTTAAAAACCAGTGAAACCGTACGGGCCAAGTGGCAAAACAAAATTCGTTATCTGCTGGTGGATGAGTATCAAGATACCAACACCAGTCAGTATGAACTGGTAAAACTATTGGTGGGTGAGCGCTCGCGCTTTACCGTAGTAGGCGACGACGACCAATCTATTTATTCATGGCGCGGTGCTAAGCCACAAAACTTAAACTTGCTGCAGCAAGATTTTCCGCGCTTGAACGTTATTAAGCTACAACAGAACTATCGCTCTTCTGGGCGAATACTGCATTGCGCGAACATTCTTATTCAGAACAACCCCCACTTGTTCGACAAAACTCTGTTCTCTGAACTGCAATACGGCGAACCGCTTAGAGTCATAGAAGCGAAAAACGAAGAGCACGAAGCTGAACGAGTGGTAGCAGAGCTGCTAGCGCACAAGTTTATGAACCGTACTAAGTTTAAAGACTACGCTATTTTGTACCGAGGAAATCATCAAAGTCGCTTGTTTGAAAAGCTGCTTATGAGTAACCGTATTCCGTATAAAATTAGTGGTGGTATGTCGTTTTTCGGGCGCACCGAAGTGAAAGACATCATGGCTTACTTGCGTTTGTTGGTAAATCAGGACGATGACAACGCTTTGCTACGGGTAATTAATACGCCAAGCCGCGGCATAGGGCGGGTAACGCTGGAAAAGCTGGGTAACTTTGCGAACAGCTTAGGCGTGCCCATGTTCGAAGCAGCTTGTCACCCTAATTTAAACAGCGTGTTGTCGGATAGAGCCTTCGATGCCGTATCGGGGTTTGCTCGCTGGATAGTAGAAGTGGCCGACAATGCTACCCGAGGCGATACCAAAGATGCCCTTCGTGGCATGATCAAGTCGATGAGCTACGAAGAATGGTTATACGAGCAAAGCGCTAGCCCTAAAGCGGCTGAAATGGGCATGGCGAACGTGAGTACGCTATTTGGTTGGGTAACCGACATGCTAGAAGGCAACGAGCTTGATAGCCCCATGAATCTTACCGAAGTAGTCAACCGCCTTATTTTACGTGACATGATGGAGCGGGGCGAAGACGACGGTGATGGCGATCAAGTACAGTTAATGACCCTGCACGCTTCTAAAGGGCTAGAATTTCCTATTGTGTTCTTAGTGGGCATGGAAGAAGGCTTGCTACCCCATCAAAGCAGTGTAGATGAAGACAACGTAGAAGAAGAGCGTCGCCTAGCGTATGTAGGCATTACCCGTGCGCAGCGAGAGCTTATTTTTAGCCTAGCTAAGGAACGCCGTCAATTTGGGGAAGTCATTAACCCCGAGCCAAGCCGTTTCTTATACGAGCTACCCATAGACGATCTTCAATGGGAAAATCAAAAGCCGAAAGAAAGTGCCGAAGTGCGCCAGCAAAAAGGCCAAAGCAGTATTGCTAATTTAAGAGATATGCTGGGTAAGAAATAGCGCACGCGGTTACGAATAAAAGGTGACGCAAGTCACTCAAAAAAACCGTGACACAAGTCACAGAAACAAACAGTGCTAATAGTCGGAATGAAAAGGTGTTAGTGATACATAGCAGGTGAAGATAGCAACTAACCGCTAGGCTTAATGAAACAGCTAGCCAGCTAGCTGTTTCATATCAAGCACAGTAGCGCGAGTAAGTACTTTACCTTGGGCGTAATTACACTCAATGTCGGTAAGCGCGTTTAGCTGTGCAGGTGAATCTACCCCTTCGGCAATAACTTTAAATTTAAGGTGCTCAGAAATAAGCATTACCGATTGAATAAGCTTAAGGTTTCGCTGTGAACGCGGCAGCGAACGCACGAATCTGTGGTCTATTTTGATGAACTCGAACGGGTAGGCAAATAAGTAACTAAGCGACGCTAACCCGCTACCAAAGTTATCTAGTACTAAGGTAACTCCAGCACGTTTCAACTTCTTAATGGCAGGCAAAATAAACTGCGAACGTCGATTTAAATCGTTTTCATCAAACTCAAATACCAAGTCGTGGGGCGATATTTTGTATTCGTCTATCAGTGAAATCATCTTATTCACCATAGAGGCTTGCAGCAAATGAATAATAGAAACGTTCACCGCAATACGGCCTTTGTCTTCGCCTGTTGCTTTCGCGTGAGCCAGCAACTCGCAAGCTTTGCGTAGCTGAAACAAATCTAAATCTAAGGTTAAGCCACTTTGTTCGGCCACTTGGCGAAACTGCTCTCGGGCTATTTTGCCGAAAGTAGGGTGGCACCAACGCACATACATCTCGTTGTAAAGCGTTGTGTTGTCTCTTAAATCAATCACGGGCTGCAAGAAGTATTCAAACTCTTCATCACGCAAGGCACGGCGAAATTCGTTTTCTAGTTCTAGCTCTTCAATTAGGCGGTCGCGCATGCTCTTATCGAACATAACAAATCGGCCACGGCCTAAAGTTTTCGCTTGGTACATGGCAGCATCGGCATCACGCAGCACTTCATCGGCACTACGATAATACGACTCTAAATTAGCTATACCGATACTGGCACCCGAATACATTTCGCGGCCATCTAACAAAAACGGTTCTGAAATAGAGTTGATAATACGAGACGCCACTTCTTGCACATCGGTTAAATCTTCAAAGTTATCGAGTAAAACAACAAACTCATCGCCACCTAAACGTGCCAATAAGTCGTGCCCTCGAATGCATAATGCAATACGTCTAGCCACTTCAACCAAGAACTCATCACCTGCGTGGTGGCCCAAGGTATCGTTGATAACTTTGAATCGGTCTAAGTCGATGAACAACACCGCAAAGTAGTTTTCGGTGTAGCGCTGCTTACTGGCAACGGCGAGTTCAAGCCTGCTGGTAAACATCGAGCGGTTCGGAAGGTCGGTCAGTGAATCGTGATGGGCATCGTGAATAAGCTTAAGCTCAATCTCTTTACGCTCTTCAATTTGCTGTTTTAAGTATTTGTTGGCTCTATCAAGCTCGGCAGTGCGTGCAGCAACTCTAAGCTCGAGCTCACTGTTGTGGCGCTGAATTTCTTCAGTACTGCGCTTACGCTCCATGGTTACCGCAATATGGTGTGAAACAAAGCGCAGTAACTCTAGGTCTCTGGCGTTGTATTTGGCATGCTTACCATAGGTTTGTACCGCAATTACCCCAAACACCTCACCATCTACCACCAGAGGCGATCCTAGCCAAGAGTTGGCACTGTT
This sequence comes from Alteromonas naphthalenivorans, assembly GCF_000213655.1. Classification (NCBI taxonomy): domain Bacteria; kingdom Pseudomonadati; phylum Pseudomonadota; class Gammaproteobacteria; order Alteromonadales; family Alteromonadaceae; genus Alteromonas; species Alteromonas naphthalenivorans. The sequence continues at coordinate 4,175,204 of NC_015554.1, read as the reverse complement.
TAGCATAGTTTGGGCAATAGTAACGTCAATTTCACCCGCTTCTGCCAGTTCCAACACTCTAGGCGGGTTAATTAGCTCAGCTTGACCTGTACGTAATACAAACTCTGTCAAACCCAACCCCATTGGGCGAGCTTCAACGTCTTCGCTTTCCATATCACTAAAATACGGGAACTCCAGCATTTGCTTCGATTCATCAATGATAGAGATAAAGCAGTTTGGTGCACTAATAAGGCGGGCTAGAATTTCGTGCAGACTAGAATAGAAGACCGACATATCGCCTTCTAGGTTGGCTGCTAATTCTGAAATTTCAAATAAGGCTTGTTGTAGCGACTCTACTTTTTGGCGCTCAAGAATTTCTTCTTGAAGGTCGTCGTTAATTTTTCTTAGCTGGCGAGTACGTTCACGAATGGTACGTTCGGTTAGTTCGCGGTTTTTAACCCGGTCAACCGTGGTAACAATGTGCTGAGAAACAAACAGCAGTACCTCTAAGTCTTCTTGGGTGTAATGCACACCCTCATCGTAGGTTTGAACCACCATAGCACCAATTACTTGGCTGCCACGTTTAAGTGGAACCCCAAGTAACTCAAAAGGCTGCGAACCAACTAATTTGATGCCGTGATCTTCTGCAAATATTTCTTCTTGAGCACGTTTATAAAATAAGTGCTGACCGGTGCGCAATATAAAGCCCGTCATGCCGTCCATTAACGAATCGGCGGGTAACTGTTTAACGGTTTGTTCGTCAAATTCATCAACGAAATAGGCGAAGTCGACAATTTGGCTGTCTTGTTCGTAGAAGGCAACAAAGAAGTTATCTGCGTTCATGAAGTCGGCAATGATTTCATGAATAGCGGTGTAAAGGCGGTTTAGGTGACTAACAGAACTTGCTAGCTCGGAAATGTCGAATAGCGCTTTCTGAACTCGTTCAGCACGCTTATATTTATTAGTGAGTTGTTGAAGCTGCGGGATAATTTCCCGCAGTTCTTCTTCTGTCAACTCATACTGCGTTGAATCTGATGACATTCCGTTCGCCGGCAAGTAAAAATAGCTTATTCTTAGATGCGGTTAAATTACCCGATCTACATCAAAAACGCTACTTTTTCCAACACATTGTACGTAAAGATAGAAGGTTAGATACCTTCTATCATGTACTCAATTGCGGCTTTAATTTCATCATCAGAGCACGAAGCACACGTACCACGAGGAGGCATAGCGTTAATACCGTTAAGGGCATTTTGCCATACGCCGTCTAGGCCTTTTTCGTCTAAGCGCGGCTGCCAATCAGCGGCTACGTGAACTTTAGGTGCACCAAGTACGCCAGAACTATGACACGCTACACAGGCAGAGTTATAAACATCTTCACCCGACTTAGCACCACCACCTGCAGCAGCAGGGCCAGCAGCTTCAGCGCCAGCTACGTGTATCTGACCAACCGGCTTAATACGGTTAGCAATATCGTCGTTACTCATTTCTTGTGCTTGCGCCGCAAACACCGTAAGTGCTGTAGCTGCAACAATAAACCAGGTTTTCAATTTCACATCTGTCTCCAGGCAATCATGAACTTTAATTAAAGTATAACTGGCCAGATTATAACGGTAATTCAAGCCCGAACAACTATTTGCTACCAATTACCTATAAAAAGTAAGGATAAAGTACCTTAAAAACCCATTAAAGTAAGAGAATTACACAAACCAGTTGATGCGAGCCCATGGCCTAAGTATCATTACGCCGCGCTTAAGCAGGAAGTTTAACCACACCACGTTCTTATTCCTTTAGAACAGGTTAAATTTTTATCACATTAAGCCATTTTCAATGCACCCGTAGCTCAGCTGGATAGAGCGTCGCCCTCCGGAGGCGAAGGTCACAGGTTCGAATCCTGTCGGGTGCGCCATTTTTAAAGGGTTTAAGCTAAATATCTTCTTGTGGGAATACCGTTTTAAAAATATGTAGGAAATGTGTAGCAGGTTCATCTTCATTAGCTAGCCAAATTAGGCAAATAAGTCCACAGAGAGCTAGGATAATTTTCAGGGATGAACCTAGTTTGTTTAGATAGTAAATTTCCTTAACCCGTATAGCATTGTTTCTTATTTTGTAATATTTAGTGAATAAGTGATATACAACTCCTGCGAGGATAGCAATGGCAAGTGGTACAACGTAGGCTTGCTTAATCTCATACTTTGTTGGGGCACTTTCAAATAGGAAATTTGATATGCCCCAGAGAAATATTAGAGAAAAGCCTAGCCATACTTTAGCTTTTGAGGCTATAAGCTCATATGCTGAATCAATATATTTAATACTTCCATCAAGTGCAGAAAAAGATTCTTTTACATTGTCTAGACGCTCTAGCTCAACTTGCGCCTTTTCTTCTGACAACATACCTAATGTTCGACAGGCTATTACTAATGATTTGCTATAAGCAATAATCCCAAGTGAGTTATTTGTTGGATGTGTGGAATTGTCAAACTTTGCGATTCGGCTTAATGTTGTGAGCTCGCGTTTGAGTTGGGTTAGTAATCTTAATGGTGCTTCTGAATCATTTGTAGTAATAGTCGTTAAAGAGTCTTGTTCATCAATGTGATGTTTATGACTGTGGGTAGAATACTTGATGTAGTAATAGACTTGACGAGCTATTACATACTTACTATCTGCATCAAGTGCAGAGCTTGAGTTCTCATAATCAAGGAAAATTAGTCCGTTAGGTTCTATTTTTATATCAAGTACTGCCTTCAAACAGTCCTCTTTCAGGCCACTGATATGCTCTCCCTCTTTTAGAAGAGCTTTGAGCTTAGTATATTGCTCATCAATGTTATCTTTGCAGATGTTGTGAGTTAAATTATGGAGAGGCATCTCCCGTTTTTCGTTTAAGTCGTCAGGCTCTGCATCTAACGGATAAATGAGTATTGTAGCGTGTAAAGCGCGTTCATCCATATCCGGAGATTCATTTACTTCGCCACAAGTAAAAAGCCTAAATTGTCCAATTGTATTGTTTTCGTTATCTAGCTTTGTATCTCGCCAATCCACCCAAGATTGAAGTATTATTCTTCGAACATGTGAGTCAGCGTGAGAGCCATTGGCTGATAAATTTTCGTCAATGACAGAAAGGTCTTTGTGTTCAGGAGTTGTAAAACCTCCTTTAATTCCGACTTTTGTTAAACCAAAGTCTAGATGACCATTTACGCATGGTATCCAACCGACGTAACGATAATCTTTATTTTCCTTCACTTTTTACTTCCATATAAACAAAAAAATCCTGCCATAGGCAGGACTTCTTAAAAAATAATTTTCTGTTAGGCCAGACGACTATACCATGCCGATGATTTTTTTTGGTCTTTGATTACGCCGGATTTATTATGGTTTAACTTCATCCCATGACATAAACCTGAGCCTGATGGCGTCACACCAACTTTTCTTAATTCATCTTCTCTTCGTTTCATTTTACTCTGAAGACGAATTATAGCCACTGAGTACACTAAGTATGCACAAATAGCCAAAGCTAAGGCATATAATAAGGTAGCCATTTTATTCTCCTTGGATTCCCATACGAGGGGCGCAGAATTGTACACATATGCAGCATTTCCGTCAACTACATACGATTTCTCTTTATCTAGATTCGTTTACATTGGGTATATTGTCAATAAAATAACTATTACTAATACGTGAAAATACGATGGGTGATCAGTTCTAATGCCACTAAGTAGCATCTAGTACATTTATTTACAGAACTCCAAGTAAAAGCATCTGAGCCGCGATGCGGCTCTAGTTCCACGGTTTTTTAATACACAACTAATGAATTCGACTAATCAGTTTTTCCCTAGCTTTACGCTTCGCAACGAAATCTAGATAATCTCATAAAATTAGGCTTGTTTAAGTTCTCCGGTTTTTGTGTCCGCTTTCCCTTTATAGAGCGGGTGTATGGGGACTCATCGCGCTTACAGAATACACCACCTATTAACGTTACAAATTCGGCTCACGAACTCTATCTACGTCGCCAGCGTATTTTTGCTTTGTAATAGGCAGCGACAAAGAAATAGGGCGTGCGCCTGCGCGCTTCATCCAACGTTCAGTATAAGAAAAATGGAGCCCACCGCTCTTATCTTTTAACAGTGTACCTACTTTGACCCCGTTAAGGCTTACCATCAGCTCCATATTACCACTCCTGATCCCAGCCACTATCAGTCTTTTGGCCGCTTTCATTTTCTTGCTTTGGCTTAAGCTCAATAGAGAGACCGAGTTCATGCGCAATTTTAAAGAGGGTATCAATACGGGAGGTACCGGCAGAATTTTCAATAGCCGAGATGGTTTTTTGCTTTAAACCAACATGCTGTGCCACATCGGTTTGCGTACGGTTTAGCGTATTTCGATGTAGCTTTATATAATCAGCCAGTTCTTTTGAGTTATTAAGCTTCATTATGCCTCTCCACTATTAATCCCTTTAAGGTATAACTTTAAACGTAACCCCTAAAAGGTATATTAAGTTCAATATACCCTTTGCGGTATAAGTGTCAAATTATACCTTGCAGGGTGTTATTTATTTTAAAGCATTGCCCGTGACGTAACCGTGACCAATGGTGTTAATCGTTGTAAATCAGCTAGTGCTCATGAAACTCTCAATCCCTTTATACACGCTGTGTAGACGCTTTCCGCCGGGGTAGACCGATTAAGCCCCTTTCGACGAGGCCTCCTTCCGGAGGCGAAGGTCACAGGTTCGAATCCTGTCGGGTGCGCCATTTCTTTCTAATGTATTAATTTTTCTTAGTCACAAGACTTTTCAAAGTAGTTATACTCCTTCTCACGACTTCATTTTTAAGTGCGCCAACTTGTCTTTTACTTCGCCTAACTCTATGCGTAGCCCCAGCTTTGCCCAGTCATTGCTATGTTTCAGCGTTATTGTAGCGTTAATAGCGGGTGGTTTATTTGGCTTAGGCATTAGCCTGCATGCATTAATTTTCTTGTGTTTGCTTTGGGCTGGTATTAATGCCTTTAGTTTGGGGTACAACTACCTGCAAATCCGTGAATTAATGACCAGTGCATTAACGCGGGCAATGCCGGCAATATTTATTTTTATCCTCATTGGAATGGTTATCGCCAGCTTTATGCAAAGCGGCACTATCTCAACCCTAATTTATTACGGCCTTAGTTGGCTAAACCCCAGTTTATTCTTGGCGGTAGGATTAATTCTGTGTGCGGTAATGTCGGTAGCCACCGGTACGTCGTGGGGCACGGTGGGTACTATGGGGGTGGTGCTAATGGGCATTGGCGAAGCCATGAATATACCGTTACCTATCATCGCTGGCATGGTAGTAGCTGGCGCTACGTTTGGCGATAAAATGTCTCCGGTTTCTGATACCACCAATCTCGCGTCGATGAGTGCGGGCACCACTATTTATCGGCATATGTATGCCATGCTGCTAACTACACTGCCTAGCTTTCTTCTAACATTCGTAATTTTTCTAGTTATAGGCTTTACCTACGCAAGCCAAAGTTTAAATGTTGAAGAGATATACAAAATTAAAGCAGCGCTTGCCAGCCTCTATAACCTTGCGCCTTACATTACCTTGTTACCGCTGGTGTTGCTAACGGTAATGAGCATTAAAAAAGTCCCAGCTGAAGTTGCCATGTCATGCAGTATTCTTCTTGCCGTCATCATTGCTATTTTCTACCAAGACACCAACACAATTAGCGTACTCAATGCACTTTGGGAAAACACCCCACAAAATACAGGTATCGCAAATTTAGATGCATTACTAGGACGGGGCGGCATCAGCAGTATGAGCTGGACGCTATTGCTCGCGTTAATGGCAATAGCATTGGGCGGTATATTGCACGGAGCAGGCTTTTTAGCGGCGTTATTGTCGGGCATTATTAAACGGGTAAAGCGCACCGAAACGTTAATTGCCGTCACCATCGCTTCAGGCTTTTTAGGGAACGTGGCAATGGGCGAAGCGTATATCTCTATTATTTTAAATTGCCAATTGTTTAAATCAAAATATCAGCAACAGAAGCTTGATCCTTCCATGCTTTCTCGGTCGGTGGAAGAAGGCGCTACCATGACCACGGGCCTTATTCCTTGGACAACGGCGGGGGCATTTTACTCTGCAACCCTAGGGGTTGAGGTTCTCGACTACGCGCCCTATGCATTTTTTAACTATCTAAATGGTGTTGTTGCGATAACCATGGCTGCATTGGGCGTAGGTTTATTGAAAGAAAAAAGAGCACAACACCACTGACATACCAATAAGCAGCCCGCCAGCTAAACCGGCTAGTGGTTCAAACGGGGTTGTTGTCTGGTTTTCCAACGCGCTCTTAACGTTTAACTTAGTTCGTTCTAATGCCCACAGGTTATTTAAGTATTAGTGTGCGTTGTAGGGGGAAACCATCATTCTTGGCCATTTTTTAAGAAGTACAAATCAGAAAACCCCATTTTTATAAATTCGGCATCTCTAAAGTTTCTTACGGTTTTTTTGTCTTTACTGATTGAGGCAAGTTGCTGTTCAGTTTGCAAAAACTGAGTAAGGTCTATTCCTTCAGCATCGGCCACGGCTTCATGCATATTTTGATAGCGGCTGTAAGAAAAGTTTATTTCTTTTGCCACACCATTAAATTTATAACGTACTTTATGGGCCATGTTCTACTCAGGTTGGTCGATAAAAATTCGAAAACGGTTTAACCGCCATTATAAACGCAATTAGCGGTGCATATTCAAAAAGCTTAGTAATAAAGCTATCGAGGTCAGGTGAACATTAAGCGTAAACTTGCAGTCAGTTACACCGACATACCTACAGCGTTAATCTGGTACACTGTTTCGTAAGATTGCCCGTTTAACGCTTCATTGCATAATGGCATCTATAAAAACAAAAAAAGGAACGTGTATGAGTAGTAACGCCCAAAATGCTTCTTCAAAAAAGGCCAGTACCGAACAGGAAAGCGCTTTTAGCGTTATCGACAAGCCAACGTTTTTTGGCTCTCTTATTCTTCTTCTATCGGTAACCATTCCTTTAATTATTTGGCCAGATCAAGGCGCACAATGGGTGGCGGCCGCAAAAGACTTCGTTACCAGTAAACTAGGCGTTTTGTACTTATTGCTTGGCGTTGGCGCGGGTGGATTCATGGTTTACATCATGTTTAGCGACATCGGCCAAATAAAACTGGGCGAGCCTGAAGAAAAACCCGAGTTCTCACCAGTATCATGGGCTGCCATGCTGTTTTGTGCAGGCATTGGGGCGTCTATTTTGTACTGGTCTATGATTGAGTGGGTGTATTACTACCAGGCACCTCCGTTTCATATACAAGGCGAAACCCCAGAAGCCGCCAAGTGGGCAGCTGCCTACGGCATATTCCACTGGGGGCCGCTAGCGTGGGCTATTTACCTTATTCCCGCCGTGCCTATTGCATACTTCTATTATGTGCGTAACCACAGCGTATTAAAAATATCTGAAGCGTTAATGCCGGTTATTGGCGAAAAGCTAGCCCACGGCTGGTTAGGTAAAATTATCGATATCAGCTTTATCTTCGGCATGTTAGGCGGTGGGGCCACCACGCTTGGTTTGGCTGCGCCCATGATTAACGAAGGGGTACATGAATTATTCGGAGTGCCCAAGTCACTGACCACCCAAATTATTGTGCTGATAACCTGTACCGCTATATTTGGTTACAGCGCGTATGTAGGGTTAAAAAAGGGCATTAAGCTGCTGTCAGACATTAACTTTTGGCTGGCCATTGGGTTGCTGCTGTTTATATTTATTGTAGGGCCAACCCTGTTTATGGCGAACACCGGCCTAGATGCCCTTGGCCGCGTACTTAGCAACATTGTGAAAATGGCCACATGGTTAGAGCCATTTGCTGAACTTAACGGCTTCCAGAATACCCACTTCCCCCAAGACTGGACCATATTCTACTGGGCTTGGTGGCTGGTATTTGCGCCTAGCGTAGGGCTTTTTATCGCGCGTATTTCAAGGGGCCGCACTATTCGTACTATGGTGGCGGGTTCCATGTTCTTTGGCACCATGGGCTGCTTTTTATTCTTCATGGTAATGGGGAATTACGGCTTGTATTTGCAGCTGTCGGGCGAGCTAGACGTAGTAACCATACTCAACCAGCAAAGCCCAACCGCGGCCATATTTGCCATGCTGCATACACTGCCATTGGACTACTTGGTTATCTTCGTATTTACCTTATTGGCGCTAATCTTCACAGCAACTACCTTCGACTCTATTTCATACATTCTAGCGGCGGTAGTACAAAAAGAAGTAGATGAAGAGCCGTTACGCTGGAACCGTTTGTTTTGGGCGTTTGCGTTATCGTTCATGCCCATTGTACTTATGTTTGTAGGCGGGTTAGAAACGCTGCAAACGGCATCGATAATAGGGGGCGTACCGCTATTAGCGGTGGCCCTATTGCTGTGCATTTCCATAGTACGAGCTGCAAACTACGACATGCGCTACCAGCTCGATTATTCCATAAAAGAAATCAATATAGGCGAATTCCCCGACGACGATCCATGGAGCGAAGAAGGCTCGTGGGATATTGAAGAAAGCGAGGTGGGCAATAAAAGCGAAGAGGATGTGCCAATTGCGGCAAAACCCAGACCTCGCAAACCCAAAAAACATATTGAAGGCGACCCGCACAGCAAGCCGTCGCGCCTGTAGTTTATAAGTGCGAATACGGTAAACAAAGCGCTGCCAATTGGCGGCGTTTTTTGCTTTTAAAACAGCGCAATTAACTTTTCCTATAAACTAGCTGTGTTACCGTTATTGGCATTAATAGCCCCGAAAGTTCCAAGCAAGTAGCACTATGTCAGTATCGAATTATCAAAAATTCTACGAACCATTAAACGCAGTACATTCGGCTGACTTTAACCGCTGTATTTACTGCGGCTGCGAAGCGGCGCGCCCCGACTTTATTCCGCCCATAAAATTTATTCACGACTGGCGAGACGTAAACTCAAGCGCCGATTTTATTTGTGTACCCTCATGCAACGAATGCTTCGACCTGCTAAAAAAAGAAAACAACGGCACGCTAGAACCCAGAATAGCAGTGTTAAAAAAGCTATTGGCAGCAAAATATAAAAAAGCCATTAGAGTGTTTAACCACTGGAGTATGGATGAAATTGAAGAAATGGATATCGCATTTCAAATAAGCCTTAAAGGCGGTGTGTATTTAGGTAAAGAAGCCCTTTCACGGCTTCACTTTGCTGGCTTCGACTATGAAATAAACGGCAGCACAACGCGGGTAGCAAAACCGCAGCGCGAGGTGTTTAAGGTGTTCGATGAAGAATTCGAGAGCTTTAGAGAAGCGCTAGCCTTTGCCAGCGATACCTACCAAATAAAGAAAAGCCGACTAAGCCAGCTTTATTTTGAAAATGATGAAAGCTTTGATAGGGCTATTGGGGGTTTTCATGGGTTGGTTGGGGGAAGCTATAGTTAGTGGAATACTATAGCTTGCTTGCTCATGCTCCAAAGGCCATAGAATCAAGTTTTATTCTGTATAACGACATTTAGGAAAGCTTGAACACCCTAAAAATCCGTTTCCTGAATTGGGACCTCGCTTTGCTACTCTTTGTACCAAAGCGCTTCTACATCGTGGGCAGAGAGCTTGTTTTTCATTGCTTAAAATTGGATTTGATTGGACATCTTGAATCAAAGCAGAAAGCTCATAGCCGTCCATAAGCGTCACCGGCTTATCTAAAGCGAAGCTATATGCATCCTGAGTAAACTTGCCTGAACAAATAATAATTATTTCATTAGCATTACTGGCAGTTAGTACTCCATACATTTCACGAATGATATTTACACCGACCTTTCGTGCTTTCCATTGCTTGCACTGAATGAATAGAAGCTTTCCATCCTTTCTAAGCTCTATGTCGATACCTCCGTCTGGACCAAATCCACCTTCTGTAACTTGATATCCCAACCTTCTATAAGCTTCCGCAACAAGCTCTTCAAAATTTTTCCAGTGAAGTTGTCGAATTGAATTTAAGTTGGTTTGCTGGTCTAGCATCTTAACTTTCCTGCGGGTATTAAAAAAAGCGAAAGGAGCTAAGAGTAAAAAGAAAAAACTGAAAATAGGCGCGGGGACGGCGACCGCATTTAAAATCATATTTAGGAATTGATTATTGGTTTCTATGGCAGGAATGATAACGCCCATGACAATGTAAACAGCTGCTGCTGTTACAACAGATACCCACCAAGGAGCTTGTAGCAATAAATCTGTGATAGAGTTGCTTTTTCTAGGCATATATAGACATCCTTGTTCTAAATTAATGCAGAATAAATTTAGCTAACTCAATATAAAGTATTTAAATTAAAATATACGTATCAAACCTATTCATTGATTTAATAGCTCCCAGGTCACATTCATTGGCTTTTCGCTTTCGTGTTTGACGTATTTAATTTCCCCGTAAAAGGTGAAGGGCGAAGCTCTTTTTCCTCTTAATTTATTCTCACGAATAAATAAGTAAACGCTACTATCTATTTTTTGATGCTCAATGATTTCACGTCCACGTTTGTTACTAGGCGAGGTACTATTCTGCGACTGCCAGTGAAAGTGTTTCTCGTCCATAAAGTAGTCGTGATATTGGTGATCTTCTGCCTTTCCTTGCTTATTTAGTGTAACTAGAAGAATTTGGGCGTTCTTCTCTTTTAAGACAACGTGGCCCGACTGCCAATTACCGGGGTTAAATTCTTCATTGAAAAGAGGCGGTATTTCCTCCCGCATAAACTCTTCACCTACAAATAGCTCGAGTGGGTCAACTTTCCCCTTTAGCCTAGCAAACGTCACCATATCTTCGCTTGCTGTTATATCTTCATAGTCTGGATTCGCTGCGCGTAAGGTGTAACTGCCGTCATTATTTTTCAGTACTTTTCTCAATAGGTACTGGTTATCACCTGCGGTATCTTGGCGCTCAATAGCAACGGTGGTGTTGCTTATGCCGCCTGCGTTGTTAGAGGTAATTTGTTCTAGTAACAAATAATCGCCGTCATAAATTGGTGTTTTACCACCATTCATTGAGTTGCCTGATGCGCGAGCGATGAAATGCTTGGTGGTATCCAGGCGACCAAAACCGCTCGGCATATTAACCATTTCAGAGGCTTCCGCGTCACCAGTTTTAAAATGACCGCAGGCTATTTTAATATCAGGGAAGAATGGTAACTGCTCCTTCTCAGGAAACCGCACTATATTATTGGTTGAAGGAATGTCGACAGACAGCCGCTTGTGCTTGTAGGCTGCCAACCGTTGCTCATTTACTTCTTTTGTCATCAAGCGGAATGTTTCAAGCTGACTGGCAGAAATGCTTTGATTAAAACTAAACTTATTTTGAGAGTTATTGAACCACACTATTTTTGATTCTGGTTCTTCCGTACACCAATACTTTATTGGGAAGTCACGCCAATGGCGTAACCATTCTGATTTACTAAGGCTTTGAATATCTCGTTTACTCTCTGGTAAATCTGTAAGCCAAACAGGGTTATCGAAATACCATTGGCTTGCCCATGCCGCCAAATCTTCAAATGCAATTTGTGTATGAAGAGATTGATGAGCAACTAGTGTGTCTAGCAATACTAGTTTGTATGACTTAGATACGCGGGTAACGGCAAGGTCTTTAAACCATTGAAGGTGTTCTTCAAGAACTTCAAGTTCGGCAGGTGTAAGGTCGCCTTTGTTATCAACAAACTCCCACCATGAGCCACGGTTTTTGCGAAGTTTATCCATATTTGCACCGGCGGTATAAAACTCGGTGTAGGAAGGCCGTCGGCCTAACGATGACTTTAGTTTTTCATATTGCGTATCAAGTTGATCTTCTGAGAGGCTTTCAAGAAAATCAATAAATGCTAGGTCAAAGTTAACGTAACACCCGTCGGGTAGTAAGGGGTTAGGGTTCTTGGCAATACTTACTATTTCATGTCTATTTAAAGGCTTATCTTTAATGCCAGCGAACAGCATTTCTGGGCGGTTTAAAAAGCTATGATGGTTACCAACAAAATCCAGAATAACTAATCTTTCTTTACCTTCGCTGCGTCGCAGGCCTCTTCCCATCTGTTGTAAAAATAGTATTTTTGATTCTGTAGGTCTAAGTAGCAATACAGTATCTATTTGCGGTAGATCTACGCCTTCATTAAACAGATCTACAGAAAAGAGTACTTTTATTTTGCCATCACTTAATCCCTCTAATGCTTCTGTACGTGTGAGTTCTGAATCGGAGTGAACGCTTGCCGCACTTACGCCGTTTTCATTAAAGTACTTGGCCATGTAATCAGCGTGTTGTCGAGACACACAGAATGCCAGCGATACCCTTTGAGCTTTTTCCTTCCATTCACTTAATGCATGTTTAGCCCTGCCTTTTGTGGCTAATTTATTTGAAAGCTTTTCTGGATCGAAGCGTCCGTTTCTCCAAGGCAAGTGCTCATAATCGACTTCTTTATCGTAAATAGCAAAATAGCTAAACGGGCTTAATACTTCACCGTTTACACCATCGAACAAGTCTTTTTGGTAAATTAGCTTGTTATCACACAACTTAAGAATGTCGCTACCATCTGTTCTATTTGGTGTGGCGGTTAGGCCCAACATGAAAGAGGGATTAAAATGCGCTAATAGTCTTTGATAGCCGTTGGCAGCAGCATGGTGAAATTCATCTACTACGATATAATCGAAGTCGTTTTTATCGAATTTATTTAAATGGCTTTCTCGTCCAATTGTCTGCACCGAAGCAAACAGCATATCGAACTCTTTGTCTTTTTGTTTACCGCTGTATCTGCCTACTTTTTTACTGGGGAGAATTTTTAAAAAGCTAGCTTCAGCCTGCAAAAGAATTTCTTCTCTATGCGCTATAAACAAGACCTTCTTAGCATTAAACTGCGCTGCATCGAACGCTGCTAAGTAGGTTTTCCCCATACCCGTAGCTAACACTACGAGGCCTTTTTTAAACCCAGAGTCACGAGCATTTTCTAAAGCTTCAAGCGCCTCTACTTGGTGGTCTTTTGGAGTGGGTATTTCGTGTTCGGTTTCAGAGGGAAGCGCAGAAGAAGAATACAACGGCGTTACTTTTCTAGCCGTGTTGTAACGAACTTCGTAGTCTTGAATCCAGTTATAGCTGAGTGACTTTACCTGTGGAAGCGTGAGTAGGTGGTTATATTCCTCTCGAATATTATCAATTCGAGCTTCTGCTTCACTGTCTTTGTTGTTCGGGTAATCAATACGGTAATTCCATTCTATACCGTCGGTTAAAGCCGTTTTACTGATGTTACTAGAACCGATGAATGCTGAAGCGGATACAACGCCTTGTTCGCTGTCGGTCACAAAAATGTACGATTTCAAATGAAAGCTAGTAGCTTGTCGGCTTTCGAATACTTGTATATTAGCGCCACGCTCTTTCAGCAACATAAGGAGTTTCAGAGCTTGGGGCTCTGTAATATTCATATAGTCAGACGTTAAAACCGTGAGCTCTACATTTCTTGTTGAAGAGCTCATCGCAGCTTCAATATCGTCGACGATAAGGTTTAAGCCAGAGTTGCGAATGAAGGAAACGGCAATTTCAATATTCGTCGCAGTTTTAAGTGCGTCTCGAATTTCATGCAGAAGGTGCTTTTCTTGCCTGCCAGTAATTAAATAGTTTTGTACTGTCATTTTTTAACTTCGGGCACAGTTTGGTTAACTTCCAAGTTAGCCAACAAATCGTAACGATCTGCGTTGCCACCATAATGCGGAGTAAATGCTTTCAAGACTAAAAATCCTTATTTATTCTGCATATACAATATCGTATTAGTTCGTACCCGACCAGTAGTACAGTTTCAGTAATTGAGGATTAGTACACAGCTCAAGCTTAGAAATTAACTACCAATCTCACCCACCAAGCCCAACCCGAATCAACAACACACCCATACCCCCAGCCACTACAGCGAACACGGCCAGTATTAGCGATGTGCTTTTTAGAATGTCGCCATCACGGTTTTGCAAACCAAGAATAGCGGTTACTGCCACTATGTTATTGATGCACACCATGTTGCCCATGGCGGCGCCTACACTTTGTAGTGCCAATATGGTGGTTAAGGGTAATGACAGTTGTTCGGCAATGGTGGTTTGAATACCAGCGAAGGTTAAATTAGAAATAGTGGCCGACCCTGAAAAGAATGAACCTAGTGCGCCTAATAGCGGCGCGAAGAAAGTCCAGTTTGCGCCGGTAATTTGTGCTAAATGATGACCTATTTGGGCTACTGCCGCGCTGTTTTGGCCAGAACTGTCGCCAAGCATCATCATGTTCACAAAGATAAGTGCACCTAGCATGGCGAAAAAAGGCGTGCGCATGCGGGCAAGAGTTTGTTGGCCTGCTATTTTTAACGTATTTGGTTCTGCTTGTTGGCGAAATAGCCACAAGGTTACGCTGCCGGTTACCGCAAAAGGAATGATAGACGGAATATATAAAACGCTATGTTTCCAGGTTACCGCGGTATTTAAAATGTCGGTTAAGCTGGCCACTAAACTTGTGCTTATGTGGAATGAGCCTAAAAAACCTAGGCTAATGTGTAATGCAGGTTCGGTGGCTTGTAAAAGCGCTTTTAACCCTAGTTCCGGCAGGCGAGTTAACACTAAAAGCAACACGGTGCCCCATAGCGGGAACGCGGCTTTTATTAGTGTTTTTAGTGGTACTGTATTCGCTGGGGCTTTTTCGGTGGCTGTTGGTCGATTAGCTGATGGTAGATTTACTGCCTCTATTCCTATTTTATATTTCGCTAGCAACAGGGTAATGATTAAGCCAATTAGCCCGCCCAGCAATGAAGGGAATTCCACACCAAAATAACTTAGCCCCAAGTAGGGCAGGGTGCATGCGCAGGTGGAAAGTAGAATAAAAAGCAGGTTCTTTTTAATATCGGCGGTATCGCTTACTACTAATCGCAATGCCAATATCACAATAATAGGTGCGGCTATGGTGTTAATAAGGGCTGCTTGCTGTGCTATTTCCCGCACGCTTTCTTGGGGAAGCTGCAACAGCGATAAGCCAAACCATACTGGCGTGCCCATGGCCCCAAAAGTAACGGGAATGGTATTTAGCACTAAACAGAACAGCGCCACTCGTAAGGCGGGAAAGCCAAGGCTGTAAAGTATGGGGGCGGCAATAGCGGCCGGTGTACCAAAACCACTGGCGCCTTCAATTAGAAACATAAACGCCCAGCCTACAATCATTAGCTGGGCTACGGGGTTTTCGCTTACGCCGTCTAGCGATTTACGTAAAATAGCTAAAGCGCCGGTAATTTCCATGCATTTAAAAAGGAATATCGCGCCGGCGATAATAGAAAGCGGGGTAAGTGCCAGTAATGCGCCACTTATTACATTGGCATTCACTAACCTTGCGTCTTGTTTGAATACCAACAGCACCACAATATAAGCGACCAAAGCGCTTAAAGGTAGGGCTTTGCTAGATGGCATAGGGTTCTTTTTTACCATTAAGGTAATTAGCAAAATAAGAGGTAGGTAAGAGAACGCTAAATTCATCATAGTGATAAGGCTTCGCTTAATGTAAGCATCTCTATACTCTGCTAGTTGCTTGTTAACTAGTCAAATTATTAGCGCATATGAGTTACAGCGCAACTTTACCTCAAGCAGGCTCTACGTTGCCGGAGTGGCGCACAGGTTAAACGGGCGGGGGCATTGATAGGCCCAAGTGCTACAATCATTGATGCACGCCGCGACCCCATGTCATGCGGGTTCAGCATCTTCAAGCAGTTGTTTGCGGAACGGCTGGAATTTTGTTACAACCTTGAAGATATTGGAAAGTACTACAATAATTACGTTGAGCTGATGGATCACTGGAACACAGTGCTACCAGGTAAAATTTTAAAGATGCAGTAATGGAAGCATTTTGAATCAGATTTAGGGCCATTAAGTACTTTGGTGTCAGCATTGACGTAGCCATTAATAGCCAAAGCTAGCTTATTTGCGGTACGGTACGACTTAGGTGTTATACTTTCGTATAATGCGATAGCCGTTGCAGTAACCCGAAAGGATGCATTGTGGTCAATAAAGTCTCCAAATCAGCACTCCTCATTTCTATATTCTGCGTATTATTTATTGCCATCGTGGCAGTATTAGCCAATATCTTGTGGATTGAAACTAAGCGGTTTAGTAACGACGCTATCAGCCAACAATTCGATGTACTGCATCAAAATTTTCAGAGTCAAATCAACCACGTTATATTGGATGCGCGTTCCATTGCTATTCAAGAAAGCAAAAGTACTTTAATTACCGATGCGCTAGTTGAACAGAATGCTAAGCGGTATCTTACTGAACACTGGTCAGCGCTTTTCGATGCCTACCCAAGTTTGCAGCAAATCCGTTATATTGCCCTTGATGGTAATGAACAACTACGGGCCGAAAAATCGTCCGGAAGCCTTATCTGGCGAGACACCCAAGACCTTCAAAACAAAGCAGATCGATATTATTTTATTGAAGCTGTTGAATCATCAAAAGACTATTACATATCGCCCTTAGATTTAAATAAAGAGCGGGGAGTAATAGAACTGCCTTATCGGCCTACTATTAGAAGTGTTGCTAAATATCGCGTTGATGGCGAAGTTTTGGGTTTAATCGTACTGAACTTTGATTTACGTGA
The DNA here is from genome assembly GCF_000213655.1 of Alteromonas naphthalenivorans. Taxonomy (NCBI): domain Bacteria; kingdom Pseudomonadati; phylum Pseudomonadota; class Gammaproteobacteria; order Alteromonadales; family Alteromonadaceae; genus Alteromonas; species Alteromonas naphthalenivorans. The sequence continues at coordinate 4,158,607 of NC_015554.1, read as the reverse complement.
AGTATTCTCTCGCTTAAAAGAGCTGCAAACCGAGAGTGCGCATTGGTTAATTAATCCAGATGGATTCTTTTTAGCTTCACCGAATAACGCAGCGTGGGGTTGGCTGCTCGATAGGCCCAAGAACCAAGTAAGTATGCAATTTCCTGGCTTTGAAAAACGCTTTTATGGTGGCGAAGATGACGTGCCAGATAGGAAATTTACCAGTCGATTTAAACACGGCATTATTCCTATTGGTAAAAGGAATACTGACGACACTGACATTGAAGATGCTTACTACTGGTTAGTCATGGAAAAGCCAACAGAGGTTATAGCGTATTTGGCGCGAACCAAGCATTTTATTGCTTTGGGCTTTGCGGTGGCGGCTTTGTTTTTAATAGGATTAGCGTATTTATTAATACGACTGCTTAATCAATTGAACTTGGAAAAAGAGCTTGCCATAAAAGCAAAGAATAAAGCCAACAGTGCCGAAAAATCTAAAGCCGATTTTCTCGCCAGAATGTCACATGAAATCAGAACGCCTATGAACGGTGTGTATGGGCTCCTGCAAATCACACTGGGTGAGCGTAACTATAAAAAAATCAACGATAATATAGAGCAAGCTATCACAAGCTTTTCTTTATTAAGCCGAATTATTGATGACGTGCTCGATTTTTCTAAAATTGAAGCCGGTAAGCTCGATATGGTTGAAGCCCCATTCCGTTTAGATAGTTTGCTTAATCAAGTGGGCAAGATGATGGGGCGTGCGGCTTACGGTAAACATATTGAGCTGTGGATTGATGTTGATCCTAAATGCCCACAACATGTTGTGGGTGATGCCGTTAGGCTTAATCAAGTTATCAGTAACTTAATTAGTAATGCCATCAAATTTACCTCTCGTGGGGAAGTGAATTTAAGCGTAGAATTACTAAACGAAAACGAAGATACCGTTCAGCTAGGGTTTGAGGTTCAAGATACGGGTATTGGCATGACTGAAAAGCAAGCCAACCAAGTATTTGGGGCGTTTACTCAGGCTAGCCGCGACACCAACTCTAAGTTCGGTGGTACAGGCCTAGGGCTAAGCATTGCCAAGCAGTTAGTGGAAATGATGCACGGTAAGATTGGTGTAGTAAGCCAGCAGGGTAAAGGCAGTAAATTCCATTTTAATGTGTTGCTTAAAAAAGCATCGGTAGCGCAAGCAGACAGCTTAAGTGAGCAAGATGTTATGTCTTATCAGGCCATAGTGCTTACGCAAAATGTAAATGTAGAAACCGGCATTCAGCGCCAATGTTCTGTACTTGGGTGGCCGTCCTATGTGGCAAAAAGTGTTGAAGACTTAACTACTCATAAAGCGTCGAATAGCCTACCTAGGGTCATTATCATTGATGAAGCAATCTTAACTGTTATCAGTAAAGAAGCACTGGAAAGTTGGCAACAAGAACAAAAAGAAATTACCCATTTGGTTGTGGTCTCGCACAACAGAGAGAGTCTTGATAAAAATAGCTTGGTGCTATACGACGACCTTTTATATAAGCCATTCACACCATCTACATTGTACGATACGGTTATTTCGTGCAGCCAATCTATCGATGAATTAGCTGAAAAGCCCGAGGTTGAAGATAACGAAAAACTCTTGGCTAAAACCTTAATCTTGGTAGTGGAAGACAACCCAATTAATCAACAAGTTGCGGGCGCTATGCTTAAAAGTGCAGGGGCTGTCGTAAAATTTGCCGAAAATGGACAAGAGTGTTTAGATCTTCTTCTGAGTGGGTTCAAACCTCACTTAATATTAATGGATATGCAAATGCCTATTATGGGTGGTGTAGAAGCAGCTGAGCACATTCGCGCAAATTCTACCTGGGATAATATCCCTATTTTAGCCATGACAGCTAACGCCATGGAAGCCGACAGAAAGCGTTGTATCGATGCAGGTATGCAAGGTCATATTGTTAAACCTGTGGTGAAACAGGATCTTATTACCCAAGTAAAATCGAGACTTCCCGATAGTTAGTATTTTTTTTCAGTGATGGCTGAAGGCGCTAAATTCTTTGGCCAACCAACTTGCCCTATTTATATTCTGAAGAAAGCAAAAATCTGATCAATTTTTATTAACAGGTAAATATTAGCATTATTGTAAATGCTAATAATTATCATTTGCGATCCTTCTCTACTTCCGTATAATCCTCTGCGACTAAAAACTAAACCAAAATCACTGTAGAGAACACAATGAAACTGACCACACTCTTTGCGCTTACCCCTGTAGCGCTCGCTTTCTCAATTAACGCTCAAGAAACTCAAACAGATACTGCAATTGTAGAAGAGTCGCAGGTTGAGAAAATTCACATTGTTGGTGTACGTCAAAACCGCGTAAGTCGCGGTGCGACTGGCTTAACAATGGAGCTAAGCGAAACACCTCAGTCAATTAGCCTTATCTCTGAAGCGCTAATGCAGTCGTTTGGTGCCTACAATGTTAACGATGCACTTAAACTTGCACCGGGTATTAACGTAGAAGAGTGGGAAACCAACCGTACAAACTACACAGCCCGTGGTTTTGAAATTAAAAACACGCAAATTGATGGCGTAGGATTACCTAACGACTGGGGAATTGTCACCGGTGCGCTTGAAGCCTACGGTTATGAAAAAATTGAAGTTATTCGTGGTGCCAATGGCCTGCTAACCGGTGTAGGTAATTCATCGGGTACATTAAACTATGTACGTAAACGCCCCACCAATGAAGAAGGTGGTGAAGTGACAGTGAGTGCAGGGTCGTTTGATTTTAAACGCTTGCAGGCGGATTACTCTACTTTGCTAACCGAAGATGGCCGTTGGGCTGCACGTTTTGTAGGTGCTATAGAAGATAAAGAATCTTACTTAGATGGCTTAGAGAACGATCGCACCTTTTTATATGGCGTAGTAGATGGGCAACTTACCGATAACGCCACCATTACGTTGGGCTACTCTTACCAAGATGCCAACACCGATGGAAACAATTGGGGCGGGTTAGTATTTAATTACACAGACGGTACACAAGCTGAGTGGGATGTGAGTGATACCACAGCGCAAGAATGGGCAATGTGGGACACAGAAAACACCAATGCCTTCGTTGAATTCGACTATATTTTCGATAACGACTGGCAAGTGAAAGTAAGCTACAACTATCGCGGCTACGAAGAACAAGATAAGTTGTTTTATGCTTACGGTACTATCGATAAAGACACGGGCTTAGGTTTAGTAGGCTGGCCCGGTCGTTATGATTCAGACATAGATTCAAACTTAGTAGAAGCGCGTACCTTTGGTACTTTCGAGCTCTTCGGCCGTCAACATGAAGTGAACGTTGGTGTAAGTCATGCCTCTAGTTCCGACACCATGTATCAATACGGTTTCGACTATGCTAATACGCCTGCCTATGGCGCAACGCCAGCGTTCCCCTATGCATTTGATGCCATTGCCGAACCAGACTGGTTTGACGCGGTGCTGTATTCTGATATTGAACAAGATCTTACCCGCTATTTTGGCTCTACCAAAATAAGCGTCACCAATGAATTGTTTGTTATTGCGGGCTTCAACGCAATTGATTTTGAGCGCAGTGGTAACAATGCGGGCACCACTATCGACAATGAAGAAAGTGAAGCTAGCCCGTATGTTGGGGCGACCTATGCGGTAACTGAAAACATCAATACTTATGTAAGCTATTCAGATGTGTATCAGCCTCAAGAGCAATACGACTTGTCGGGGCAATTTTTAGCACCCACTAAGGGCAAAAACTTCGAAGCAGGTGTGAAAGCGCAGTGGTTAGACGACGCACTATTAACGACCTTCGCATACTTCACAGCAGACCAAGAAAATCTTGCTGCTTTTGCGGGTATTAACCCAGAAAACCAGCAGTACTACTACGAAGGTGTTACGGTAGAGTCTGAAGGGTTTGAGGTGGAAGTGGTCGGTCAAATTACTGATGCATTGCGTGTTCAAGTATCGTATACCGCAATTGATGTGGAAGATGAAGCGGGCAATGATGCGAACCTATGGGCTCCACGTGATGTAGTGACTTTCCAATTGGGTTATGAACTACCAGCTGTACCAGCACTTACCGTTGGCTTAGGCGGCAGATGGCAATCTGAAATCAGCAACACCGATTACAACGTAGAGCAGGGCAGCTACTTCTTAGCAAATGCCTATGCAACCTACGCGGTAACCAACGACCTTACCTTGCGTGCAAACATCAACAATATTTTTGACGAAAAATACATTACTAGCCTACATACTATAGGCTTTTATGGTGCACCAGTGAATGGTTCTGTGAGCCTAACTTACGCATTCTAAAATGTAATAGAAAGAACACTAAAAAGCGCCTTCGGGCGCTTTTTTTATGTAGGTGTAACTTAGCGAAAACAGTAACATGGCAAACCTGTGGCTAGTTCAAAAGATGTCAGCGTGTTGTTGCACGGTATCGTTCAACCAATCTAAAAATACATTCACCCTGGCTAAGTGCCTTACATCGCGGTGAGTTGCCAGCCAAAAGGTACGGGTAATGTTTATTTTATCTTGCAGTACCGGTTGTAGTTCATGGGCATTCTTGGCAATAAAATGAGGCAGAATGCCTACGCCTGCTTTGTTTCGTAGCATTTGAAATTGCGCATTAATACTGGTGCTTTTAAGGGCGTGAAGCGGCGAAAGCAGCGATTCTTCAATGAAATTAAGCTGTGGCGCATAAATTAAATCGGGCACGTAACTTACTAGGTTAAATGGGCTTAGTTGCTCGATAGACGTTGGAGCGCCATGCGCTGCTACTAGATCTTCATGCATGTATAAATTTAAGCGGTAGTCGGTAAGTCTTTTAGTGTACAGCAAGCCTTTCGTGGGCTTTTCTAGCAAAATGGCAATATCGGCTTCCCGTTTATTGATATTTAAAAAGCCGCTGTTTGCCACTAACTCCACGCAAATAGCGGGGTAGCGCTGCTTAAACTCTGCCAATGCTGGAGCTAACACCCAAGAACCAAACCCTTCAGAAGCACTAACCCTTACCGTGCCGGAAAGCTCCTGACGCTCGTCGGTTAAGTCATTTTTTGCTTCTAAAATGTGCCTCTCTGCATGTTCTATGTAATTGACTAAGCGCTTACCGTGATCGGTAAGTAAATAGCCTTTATTGCTTAGCTCGAACAAATTGCAATTAAGGGCAGTCTCCAGTCTTTTTACACGCCTAATGAGCGTGGTGGCATCAAGGTGTAAGTTTCTGGCAGCAATGCTAATTTTTCCATTTCTGGCGAGGCCAAGAAACAGTCTTAAGTCATCCCAGTTCACGTGATTACCTTTTTAACTTGCTGCAAAAATGCAGCACTGTGCTGTAACTATATTGACTTGCAGTTTTTAACGCAAGGTTTCAAAATTGTAAATAATATGTTTTTATTTTTAAGTTGTTGAGGTAGGCCATGAGAACCATAACGCATTTTATTGAAGGCAAAGATTATACTGCTGAAGGCGAGCGTCACGCCGATGTGTTCGCCCCTAACACAGGAAAGGTTCAAGCCCACGTTACGCTGGCTACCGTGGAAACGGTAAATCATGCTGTTGAAGTAGCCCAAAAAGCCCAGCGTGAATGGGCAGCCACAAACCCTCAGCGCCGTGCACGGGTTATGTTTGAATTTAAACGCCTTGTTGAGCAAGACAAAGACAGGCTTGCCCAGTTGCTATCGAGCGAACACGGTAAAGTGCTATCCGACGCCCAAGGTGACATTCAACGAGGGCTAGAGGTTATTGAATTTGCTTGCGGCATTCCTCATGCGCAAAAAGGAGAATACACCGATAGCGCAGGGCCGGGTATTGATGTGTATTCCATGCGCCAGCCATTAGGTGTGGTTGCGGGGATAACGCCGTTTAATTTCCCAGCAATGATACCCATGTGGATGTTCGGCGTAGCCATTGCCTGCGGGAATGCCTTTATTTTAAAACCTTCAGAGCGGGATCCGTCGGTACCTGTTGAATTAGCCAAGCTCATGCTACAAGCAGGGTTGCCTAAAGGCGTATTGAACGTGGTACATGGTGACAAAGTAGCGGTTGATGCCTTGCTTGATCATCAAGACGTAAAGGCAGCCAGCTTTGTGGGCTCATCTGACATTGCCAATTATGTTTATGAGCGTGGTGCACGAGCCGGCAAACGTATTCAAGCCATGGGCGGCGCTAAAAACCACGGCATAGTGATGCCAGACGCTGATTTAGATCAGGTGGTGGCCGATTTAGTGGGCGCTGCGTATGGGTCTGCGGGCGAGCGATGCATGGCATTGCCTGTGGTAGTGCCCGTAGGTGAGGGCACCGCAGAAAAGCTTATCGACAAGCTTATCCCTGCCATTAAAGCCATAAAAGTAAGTCACTCTGAAGATGAGTCGGCCCACTACGGCCCTGTGGTAACCGCTGCCCATAAATCACGGGTTGAAGAATACATTGAACTAGCCATTTCAGAAGGCGCGAACCTTATTTACGATGGTCGCACGTCGCAAATACCTCAGCAAACTAACGGCTATTTTATTGGACCCACATTGTTCGACAATGTCACTGCCGATATGCGCTCCTATCAAGAAGAAATCTTCGGGCCTGTGCTTCAAATTGTTCGTGCCACCGACTTTAACCACGCGGTATCGCTGGCAAGCGATCACCAATACGGTAATGGTGTGGCTATTTACACCCGAAACGGCCATGCCGCCAGAGAGTTTGCGCATCGTGTGAACGTGGGCATGGTAGGCATCAATGTACCCATTCCGGTCCCTGTGGCTTACCACACATTTGGCGGCTGGAAGCGTTCGGCCTTTGGCGATACCAATCAGCATGGTATGGAAGGGGTTAAATTTTGGACCAAAGTGAAAACCGTTACCCAGCGATGGCCTGATGGTTCTGATACTAACGACAATGCGTTTGTTATTCCTACCATGGAATAGGCCGAGTCCAACGATATAAATTTGGAGTGAATGATGACTAAAAAAATTGCGTTTATTGGCCTAGGTAATATGGGCTCGGGCATGGCAAAAAACCTAGTGAAAAACGGGTTTAGCGTATTGGCGTTTGATTTAAGCAGCGATGCTATGGCCATGGCAAAAGAGAATGGCTGTGAATTAGCCGAGTCTGCCAAGCAAGCCGTAGAGCGCTGTGATGCAGTGGTAACCATGTTACCGGCTGGCAAACACGTTAAGGGCATATACGAAGAAACCGTATTGCCCAATGCAAAATCAGGTACCTTGCTATTAGATTGTTCAACCATAGATGTGGCCACTGCCAAGGAAGTCGGCGGCATGGCAAAAGCGCAGGGCTTGCTTATGGTAGACGCACCAGTATCTGGCGGCACCAAGGCTGCAGGCGACGGCACCCTTACTTTTATGGTGGGAGGAGAAAACACTGCCTTCGAACAGGCAGAAAAAGTACTTTCAGCCATGGGTAAGAAAATTATTCATGCGGGAGAATGTGGGGCAGGGCAATCCGCTAAAATTTGCAATAATATGCTGCTAGGTGCCAGCATGATTGCTACCTGTGAAGCGTTTCAACTAGCTGAAAAGCTAGATTTAGATCCACAAGTATTTTTCGATATTGCGTCGAATGCGTCGGGGCAAACATGGTCGATGACCAGCTACTGCCCAGTAAAGGGGGTAGGCCCAGCGAGCCCCGCGGATAATGACTTTGCCGGTGGTTTTGCCGCAGCGCTTATGGTGAAAGATTTGACCTTAGCCATGCAGGGCGCTGAGTCTGTGGGAGCAAAAGTGCCGATGGGAGAAAGAGCTGCCGAGTTATATCGGGCGTATTGTGAACAAGCACAAGAAAACGGTGGGCTAGATTTTTCTTCTATTATCAAAACCCTTTAGCTCAACGCTTCTATCTTTAGGATTTTAGCTAAAAAGCTTTGCTTAAAACTTGATTATTCAAGGTGTAAAAAAGGTGCAAGAAAGGTAGAGGCGACCTTCATTTTTTGCACCTTTATCAGGTTCGATATTCTTTTACTTTCCATACAAATATCCTCGCTTACGCTTCTAAGCAACATCTGTTTAATAAACTTCAGCTTACTAATAGCTCAACACTACGTTTTGTTGATTTAGAACAAAGATGCTTCCTCCCTAATGGGTACACTGGGTTATTCAGCTAGAAAGCCATTAATTGATTAAATCACAGGGGTAACTTATTCGTTCCCCACACCGTGAAAACACTCGCGCTTTTTATACAGCGAGATTCATTACACAGGAAGCGTTGCCGTGAAGACAGTGAAGAAGACCCCCTTCGTTTTAGTTCTTTTGTTGATGGTATTGTTAGTGCTTGGCTATAACGCCTTATTCGGTGACGCCGAACAAGAAGATGTGGTGTCGAGTAATGGCCGAATTGAAGCGATTGAAATTGGTATTGCTGCCAAGGTGGCGGGAAGAGTAGAAGCTATTTTTGTAGATGAAGGCGAGCAAGTAGAAGAGGGAATGCTAGTCGCAGAGCTTGATACTACAACGATTAAAGGTCAGCTTCGTCAAGCTAATGCCCAGCGAGTTCAGGCGCAAAGTGCAGTAGCCGCAGCGCACATGGCCATTGCACAGCGTGAGAGCGAAAAGGTGGCCTTACAAGCTGCGTTGCTTCAAACCGAAGCCGAACTAAAAGCGGCAGAAGCCCATGCAAGACGCACCAATGAATTATCAAAAACCGGTGCGGTGTCGAAACAGTTAGCCGAAGATAACTTAACCACGGTAGAAAGTGCGAAGGCGGCAGTGAATGCTGCTTCGGCAAGACTTGCTGCCGCAGACGCTACCATTGAAGCCTCTAAATCTCAGTACTTGTCAGCCCAAGCGGCGGTAACGGCAAGCGATGCCACCATCGCGCAAATTGAATCTGAAATAGACGATATGTTATTAAAAGCACCGCGCAACGGGCGTATTCAATACCGTGTTGTGCAACCTGGCGAAGTGGTTGCTGCAGGCGGGCGTGTACTTAGCCTTGTGGATTTAACCAATGTTTATATGACGTTCTATTTGCCTGCTACCCAAGTAGGGCGGCTTTCTATTGGCTCTGAAGCACGTATTGTTTTAGATGCTGCATCTGATATTTCTATTCCCGCCAGCATTTCTTATGTGGCAGATGTCGCCCAATTTACGCCTCGTTCAGTGGAAACTGAAAGTGAGCGAGAAAAATTGATGTTCCGGGTAAAAGCACAAATTCCAAAAGACTTGCTGCAAAAGCATATTGAAAAAGTGAAGACAGGCCTGCCTGGAGTGGTATGGGTAAAGCTTGATGATGATGCCGCGTGGCCAAGTGATGTGCCTGAATTGGTTGCGCTATGAAAGACGTCATTACCTGCGAAGGTCTGACGGTTCATTACAAATCAACTACCGCCATCGCAGACATCTCACTTCACATTCCGCGCGGTGCAACGGTAGGTTTCATTGGGCCTGATGGCGTGGGGAAATCTACGCTTTTATCGCTTATTGCTGGTGAACGGGCGTTGCAGCAAGGTACGCTTAATGTCCTTGATGGCGACATGCGTGAGCGGGCTCACCGAGAAGCCATTTGTGCGGATATTGCCTACATGCCACAGGGATTGGGCAAGAATCTATATCCCACCTTATCGGTTGAAGAAAACTTACAGTTTTTCGCCAAGCTATTTGGGCACGGACGCGCCGAGCGTCGCAAACGTATCGACAATTTAACTAAGCGCACCGGGCTGTTTCCTTTTTTATCTCGCCCTGCGGGCAAGCTGTCTGGTGGAATGAAGCAAAAGTTAGGCTTATGCTGTGCCCTTATTCACGATCCTAAATTACTGATTTTAGATGAGCCTACTACCGGCGTAGATCCGTTAGCGCGCAGTCAATTTTGGCGCTTAATTGCGGATATTCGAAAAGGGCAGGTTGATCTAACGGTGCTGGTTGCCACCGCGTATATGGATGAAGCGCAGCAATTTGAACATCTTATTGCCATGAACGATGGCAAGGTGTTAGCCACAGGTACGCCGAAAGAACTGCTGGCGAAAACCCAAACGGATAATCTAGAGTCGGCATTTATTGCGTTGCTGCCCGAATCGATAAGACGCAAACACCTGCCCGTTGTTATTACCCCCATAGATGAAAGTGCTCACGCGCCTATTGCCATAGAGGCGAAAAGTCTCACCATGAAGTTTGGTGATTTTACTGCGGTTGATAACGTCAGTTTTTCTATTAAAAAAGGCGAGATATTTGGCTTTCTGGGGTCGAATGGCTGTGGTAAATCGACCACCATGAAAATGCTAACTGGGCTATTACCACAAACCGCTGGCGAAGCATGGATGTTAGGCAGCGTATTAGATCCGAACGACATTGCCACGCGATACCGCGTGGGCTATATGTCGCAAAGCTTTTCCTTGTATACCGAGCTTACCGTTGAACAAAATTTGGTACTACACGCGCGGCTATTTACACAGGCTAATACTCAAGATAACAAGCAGCGTGAGGCTCGCGTACAAGAGATGCTTGAGCGCTTTTCACTAAGTCATCACAAAGATGCGTTGCCCGCATCGTTACCGTTAGGGTTGCGTCAACGGTTGTCGTTGGCGGTGGCCATGGTACACAAACCTGAAGTACTGATTCTAGATGAACCCACATCGGGGGTAGACCCCATCGCGAGGGATAATTTCTGGCGTTTGCTCATCACCTTGGCCAGAGAAGATGGTGTGACTATCTTTATTTCCACACACTTTATGAACGAAGCGGCAAGGTGCGATCGCATTTCGCTTATGCACGCTGGCAAAGTGCTGGTAACTGATTCACCTGAGGCCATTGTGGCCCACAAGCAAGCTGCGACCTTAGAAGAAGCGTTTATCGACTACTTAGAGGCCGCGCAGCCAAGTAAAGATGATGTGCAAAGCGAAGAGGCTAGCTTGAAGAAAGGTGTTTCTTCAGCGGGACAAGAAGCCATCCCAGAAAAAGAAAATACCAGCGCAGTGCCTGCGGCTACAAAACAAAAGAGCCGCTATAGACAGTCGCTACAACGTTTAATGAGTTATGCCACCCGTGAAACGCTGGAGTTAATGCGCGACCCTATCCGCTTAACCATGGCATTTTTAGGCTCTATCGTATTGATGCTGGTCATTGGCTACGGCATAACCATGGATGTAGAAGATTTACAATATGCGGTGTTCGACCGCGACAAGTCTGCCATCAGTGAGCAATACACCAATAGCCTTGCAGGTTCACGATATTTTGTTACCCAGCCTGATATAACCAGCTATGAAGATATGGATAGGCGAATGAAAAGTGGCGAGCTGTCACTTGCCATTGAGATACCACCTGATTTTGGTCAAAAGCTATACAAAGGTGAAAATGTACAAATTGCCGCGTGGATAGATGGCTCTATGCCCTCTAGAGCAGAGACCATTGAAGGCTATGTTGAAGGTATCCACTTAACCTGGTTGTTAGAACAAGCCTCTCAAATGAGCACGACCACTTCTACCTCGCTGATTGATGTGCAATCGCGCTACTTGTATAACCCCGATATTAAAAGCTTAGTTGCCATTGTACCTGCGGTTATTCCAATGCTGTTATTGATGATACCGGCGTTGCTTACCTCGTTAGCCGTGGTGCGAGAAAAAGAGCTAGGCTCAATTATTAATTTGTATGTGACGCCAGTATCGAAACTCGAATTTCTGCTGGGCAAACAAGTGCCTTATATCCTTACTTCGTTTGTTAGCTTCATTTTATTGGTACTGATGGCGGTGTACTTTTTTAAAGTACCGCTTAAAGGCGATGTCTTCGCGTTTGCCATTATTGCACTATTATTTGTGACCTTTTCTACCAGTTTTGGCTTGTTGGCGTCTGTTTTTACCAATAGCCAAATTGCCGCTATTCTACTTACTACCATTGGAACCATGGTACCTGCGGTACAATTTGCAGGCATGATTACGCCGGTTTCAGCGCTCGAAGGTATTGGTAAAGTTATTGGAGAAATGCACCCCATAAGCTACTTCTTGTTAGCCAGTCGAGGCATTTTCAGCAAAGGGTTAGGGTTTGGCACTTTAGATTTTGCGGTATATGCCATAGCGATTGGCATTCCCGTTACTCTGTGGTTGTCAGTGGTGCTACTTAAGAAACAGGAACGCTAAGACATGAAGATGAATAATGTATTACACCTTAGCGTAAAAGAACTGTGGAGCTTATGGCGCGACCCTGTGATGTTGGTGCTCATTTTCTATGTATTCACCTTAAACATTTACACTGCGGCCACAGCAGTACCTGAGTCTTTGCATAACGCGCCTATCGCGTTTGTAGATCACGACCGTTCGCAGCTTTCTCATCGGGTAATAGACGGCTTCGTGCCACCTTATTTTTTAACACCTGATATTATTACAGATCAGGAGGTTAACCCCAGCTTAGATACAGGCAAGTACACCTTTGTAGTGACCATACCGCCTGAATTCGAAAAAGACGTGATGAAGGGGTCAGTACCTGATGTACAAGTTAACGTAGATGCTACCCGCATTAGCCAGGCGTTTACCGGTAACGGCTATATTACGGAAATTATCGGCGAAGAGGTGGCCGCTTATGTGGCTGGGTATAAGTCAGAAACCAGTTACATTGTAGACTTAATCATGCGCGCACGGTTTAACCCCGCATTAGAAAGTTTTTGGTTTGGCTCCGTTATGGAGCTCATTAATGCGGTGACCATGATTGCCATTATTTTATCGGGCGCGGCGCTTATTCGAGAAAAAGAGCGGGGTACGGTAGAGCACTTGCTGGCAATGCCGGTATCTAGCAGTGAAATTATGTTGTCGAAAATTGCCGCTACCTTATTGATGGTATGGCTTGCTACACTCATGTCTGTGTACTTAGTGATTCAATATGTACTGGGCGTTCCCATAAATGGCGACGTGTGGTTATTTATGCTGGCGGTGGCCATTCACCTGTTTGCGGTGAGTAGTTTAGGTATATTCATGGCAACCATCGCGCGCTCTATGCCACAGTTTGGGCTTTTATTGATTCTAGTATTATTACCGCTTCAGTTGCTGTCTGGTGGTGTAACACCAAGAGAAAGTATGCCTGACTTAATTCAAAACATTATGCTTATTGCGCCTAATACTCATTTTGTTATGGCATCACAAGGTGTGCTGTACAGAGGGGCTGGGCTAAGTGTGGTGTACCCTCAACTTATTGCGCTAACATTTATTGGTGGGGTATTTTATTATATTGCCCTACGTCGATTTAAAAGCACCGTGGGTAGCATGGCTTAAAAAGAAGGTTTTGCCAAGAAAGGCGCGAGCCCAAGCCCCAAGCGGTAGCAGAAGGCACAATAGTTATTTTTTTGCCTATAAATTGTACATGTGCTAGGTTGAATTTAACGCATCAAAAAGGGAACAAATGATGAAGGCACACACCACTTCCGCTATATCTGGCGCTACCATAAAGCACTTAGCAGGCCTATTCACAGTAGCTTCTATTCTGTTTAGTAGTGCAGTATTTGCGCAGCATGATAAAACTCGACAGTATGAGAAATTTGAAATACTTGGACAAAAAACAAAACCGCAATTACAGCGTGAATTCAATAAAGCCAAATTTGATTTCTTGGATATGTATCATGAAATAAATGAAGTGGCGAAGTTTGACGTGCTCTGTTCTTATCATCGGCCTATAGGCAGTAAAATTGCCAAAAAAACCTGTGAGCCTCGGTATGTTAAAACTGCGCGAGCAATGTATATCCAAGCCATGTCTACTGGCACAGGGATTGATTTGAGTCGATTACCTAGCGACCAAATGATTAAATTTTTAACCAAACAAACTCGCGAAGAAAGCTATGAACACGTGTTGGCGTTAGTCATGACGAACCCAGAGTTAAACAAAAGTTTTGCCAAACTTGAGCTCATTCATAGTCGTTTGAACGAAGACAGTGAGTAGCGTAAACACCATTCTTTTGAACACCTAATACTGAAGAGTGAATAAGAAAAAGAGGCCTACTTAGAAAAGTAGGCCTCTTTTTTGTTTAATGCTCGAGGTTATTTATAAACGCTCATGGCTGGTTATCCGCTCAGGGCTGTTTACCTGCTCAAGGCTGTCTGTTCGCTCAGGGCTGTCTATTCGCTCAGGGCTGTCTATTCGCTCAAGGCTGTCTATTCGCTCAAGGCTGTTTTATTGATACTTTCTAAGCTCTATCCGCGACACCATGCCTTTATGCACTTCATCAGGGCCATCAGCTAATCGTAGTGCGCGAGCACCTGCAGCAAAGCGTGCTAATGGGAAGTCGCTACACATGCCAGCACCACCATGAATTTGCAGGGCCATGTCTACGACCGATTGCAGCATGTTTGGCACCACCACTTTAATGGCAGATATTTCTGTCATGGCGTGCTTCACCCCAAGGTTGTCTATCTTCCATGCCGCATGAAGGGTTAATAGCCTTGCTTGCTCTATGGCCATTCGAGCTTCAGCAACTCGCTCTAAATTACCGCCTAAGCGGATAATAGGCTTACCAAACGCGACACGTTCGTGCCCACGCTTAAGGGCAAGTTCAAGTGATTTTTCAGCCATGCCGATAGCGCGCATACAATGGTGAATACGGCCAGGCCCTAAGCGCCCTTGAGCTATAGCAAAGCCTTTGCCTAAACCCATCACCAGGTTTTCTTTGCTTACCCGTACATTATCAAAATGCATTTCACCATGACCGTAAGGGGCATCGTAATCGCCGTAGGCATCAAGCATGCGGGTTATAGTAATTCCCGGTGTATCAAGTGGCACAATCACCATACTATGGCGGCTGTGCTTGTCGTTTTCAGGGTTAGATAAACCCATGAATATAGTGAAAGCAGCGTTGGGATGCCCCAAACCGGTAGACCACCACTTTTTGCCGTTGATCACTACATCATCGCCATCTTCAATAATAGTCGCTGCCATGTTGGTGGCGTCAGAGGAGGCAACATCGGGCTCCGTCATACCAAACACGGAACGTATTTCACCTGCTAGCAATGGGGTAAGCCACTTGGCTTTTTGGGCATCGTTACCAAAGTGATAAAGCACTTCCATGTTTCCCGTATCTGGCGCGTTACAGTTGAATATTTCAGGGGCGAAAAGAAATCTGCCCATACGCTCAGCCATAGGCGCATATTCTAGCGTGGTTAGTCCTTTACCAAGCTCAGCATCGGGCAAAAATAAATTAGCTAAACCTGCTTCTCGCGCTTTTTGTTTTAGTGCCTCGGTGCCAGGGTGTAGCTTCCACTTTTTCCAATCACCGTGGTGGTTCTCTTTATGATGAAAATCATAAACTTCATTTTCAATGGGCTCGATATGTTCAGCAATAAATGCATCAAGTTTTTCGAGTAGGGCGTTTGTTTTATCGTTATGCGAAAAATCCATGACTATCCTCGGGTGCTTAGCAAATGGCTAGTAGCTTAAAAGCAGTGGGTAATAAATTTGATAGCTATAGCGTAGTTTAGTTAATAGAATGAATGAAATGAAATCTCGTCCGCCAGTATTGTGAATGCTATTCACTACGTTACGATGTTGTGATGCGCTTTTAGCAGCCGTTTTTAACAACCGCTTTTAACCGCCAGTTTGAAGCCAGTTTCAATAGGTGGCTTTAGCACAGTTTTACAGCACAGCTTTACAGCACGGCTTTACAGCATAGTGTGGTGGTAGGCGCTTTAGGTATTAAAAGGAAAGCCTTAATGCAAGATAATCGGCAATTTGAAAAGCTCGACTTAAACTTACTGAAAGTGTTTGAAGCTTTGTGGCAGCAGCGCAACATGACTCATGCGGCGGAGTCGCTGCATATCACCCCATCAGCGGTTAGCCACGCTATGAGGCGGTTTCGCGAAATTCTTGGCGACCCACTATTTGCTCGTGAAAAAAATCATATGCTGCCTACGGCCGCCTGCGAACGGTTAGCACCTCAAATTCTAGAGGCGTTAGCCAATATTCGTCGAGCATTAAGTGAATTTACCGTCTTTAACCCCGCTCACAGCCATCAGCGTTTCGTTATTGCCATGCAAGAGTCGTTAGAACTTAGTGTGTTGCCGGCACTATTGGCCAAGCTTGAAGTGCATGCGCCTAATGTTGAAATTGTCAGTGCGCGACTAAATCGCGACACTATGGTAGCCGACTTAAGCAATCGCAATTTACATTTAGTGGTAGACATTGGCCGACCCATTTCACCGCCGGTTGAACACTGTTTGCTAACCCGAGATAACTACGCTGTATTAATGAATACTCAGCATGCCTTGCGTAACAGCCTAAGTGCAGCGGCTTATTTAAATGCGCGGCATATAACGGTATCGAATAGAATAAAAGGAGCCTCGGTAGAGGAGATAGCTCTACAGCAACTTGGCGTAAGTCGCCCTTCGCTATGGCGTTGTCAAAACTACCGGGCCGCGGCAGAAGTTACCGCGAATACCAACGCACTGTTAACCTTACCAGGCTCTATTGCCAGCGCCCTTGCTGACGAAAACTTAAGTATCGCAGCACTGCCCTTCAACCTACCCGCATTGGAAACACATCTGTACTGGCATCAGCATCAAGAAGGTGAGCCAGGGTTAATGTGGCTTAAGGCTCTGGTATTACAGCTGTTTGCGTAATCTGGTTATTGCGTGTAATGTTTGCTAGTATTTCAGCATAAATTATTGGCTTGCTGTGCTATTTTCTTGCAGTGCTGTAAAAGTCACATAGAAAGCGCACATAATATTGATGGCAGTGTTCAACGCCTTGAGAACTCAAATGAAGATCCACACCATTTCTGGCTACATTCAACATATATACTTGGCTGAGCACGAGCATGGCCTACTGTTGTTAGATGGGTGTAGTCGCGCAGACGTTGAAACAGTGAGCCAGTTTATTACTGATACTTTACATCGGCCATTAAGTGACTTAAAACTGATTGTGGTAACACACATGCACCCCGACCATGCTGGTGGGGCAGTTCGACTAAAAGCGTTAACCGGGGCGCCTATTGCTGCGCACCCCAAAGCAAAAAGTTGGTATGCAGGCTTAATGGGTAGAGCAGCCCACGCCATTGATTTGGGCTTAACGTGGTGGGTGGCAAACCGTATAGGCAAGCAGCGTGAGTCTATTTGGTATAACCCTGTATTGCGTGCTGATATTTTGCTGGAAGACGAGCAAAATCTGCCCTTTTTTAACGAGTGGAAAGTGCTATATTCACCCGGGCACACTGACCACGATCTCACTATTATGCACGAACCTACGCGGCAAGCGTACGTGGCCGATTTATTGGTGAAAGTAAAAGGTGAGTTAGTACCACCTTACCCTCTATGCCATCCAAACCAGTACCGTAAGTCGTTGCAGCGCATTGCGCAGTCGTCTATAGAAACTATTTTCTGCGCCCATGTTGCCCCAGTACAATTGACTGATATTCCTTTCGACCACGTTATCGAGAACGCGCCTACCTTGCCAAAGAATCACTGGCACTCAGCTAAAAACCGTATAAATCGAAAGCTGTTTGGCAAAACCGCTCAGCACTAGTGGGTTCAGTAAAAGTGCATATTGCAAAAGTGCGAAGGCGGCTGTATTTAAAGCCGCTAAAGACAAAGCCAGCATGCTAAATTACCCCTGAGTAAATTGCTCGTAGGCTAACATGGCATCAGCAGCGTACATCAGGGACGGGCCACCGCCCATATAAATTGCCATCCCTAGTGTTTCTTCTAACTCTTCTTTGGTTACGTCTAAATCGACCAATGCTTTTACATGAAAGCCAATACAGCCGTCGCACCGTGTTGAAATACCAATAGCCAATGCAATCAGCTCTTTGGTCTTTTTATCTAGCGCGCCGTCTTGAGTCGCGGCTTTCGCCATGGCTGAAAACCCTTGCATAGTGTCGGGTATGCCAGCACGAAGCGACTTCATGTTATCTGAAATGCGTTTGGTTATATCAGGGTACGACTTGCTCATTTGATCATCCTTTTTACTATTAACGGTAAAGACTAAGCACAAAGTAAGTAAATATTTACATGCGTGTAATCTTATATATCAGTGCATTATATTATGGTCAATATAGAGTACGGCGAAATGCTGGAAGTTGTAACAAAACGTGCAATATGCTTGTCTTACATCAATTAATGACCACATTATGTAGAAGCACGTATGTTTAAGTGCAACTAAAAGGAAACGGGTGGCTCATGCAAAACAGTTTGTCTTCTTTACTTGATAAGGTGCGCTCAGCCGCGTCTGCATCAGGGGAAACCCTGTCTGATATCTTCAGTAAAGAAACCCATAGGTTTACCATTACCGGCTTAAGCCGAAGTGGCAAATCTATGTTGTTCACCAGCTTAATGACCATGCTGAAAAGTCGTAGCGAAGAGGGTTATGCTTGTATGCCTTTGTTGCGATACCTTCCGCCTTCACAGGTTGAGTTCATGCGGATTGAACCCATAGGCGGGTACAAGCCATTTCCTCTTGATGAGAACATGGCTGCACTGGCTGAGGGCCGCTGGCCTGCCGCTACGGAAGAGGCTTATGGTTTTAAGCTTATCGTGCGGTTAACACAAACCACCAGTATTAAGCGCCACGTGCTACCCCATACCGATATTGTTTTTGAGTTTATCGACTACCCAGGGGAGTGGATAACTGATATCCCCATGCTAGGTAAAACCTACGCCCAGTGGTCTGATTCTGCGTGGGCACAGTTAAGCAGCGGCCCCCAGCAGCATTTTGCGAATGAGTGGAAAACCGTTGTGAATGCCTTTGACTTCGAGCAATCACCTACTCAAGATAATATTAATGAACTTGTAAGTGCCTATCGACACTATTTAGTGATAGCGAAAAAAAATGGTATATCCCTACTACAACCTGGCAGTTTTTTATTAGATTCAAGTGATTTCGATTGGCAGCAGCTAGGGTTTGCGCCGTTACCGTCGAGTATTACCAGCGACGTATCTCATCCTTGGTACAAAGCATTTGAAAGCCATTTTACTGCGTTTCAAAAAGACTGGTTAACACCGTTAAAGCAGTCTGTATTTCGAGAAACCGATAAACAAATTATTTTGGTGGATTTATTCGAGGGTTTAAATCACAGCCGTCAGCATTTGTATCAATTAAAAGAAACGCTTAGTCATTTGGCCGACACCTTTGTGTACGGCCAAACAGGGTGGTTTGCCCGCAATGTTATGCGTAAAGAAGCCATTGGCCGAGTGGCTTTTGTGGCCACAAAAGCTGATTTAATACCGGTGTCTGAACGGGAAAACTTGTTATCGTTACTTAAGCAGGTTACTGAAGGGGCCAGAGCCCGTTTTGTTGATAAACCCATTCAGTTTGAGCACTTTTTAGTATCGGCAATACAGGTGACTGATGAAGGTGGTTCGCCGAACGCATTGCGCTATCAAGATGCCGAGAATGGCTACGTAGAAGCGGCATTTGAACCTATACCTGCTTCACTTAAAGCCATGGAAGCAGATGCACACTTTCCTGTATTGAACACCCAAGTGCCACAAGATTATATGGCGCGAATACTATCCGGCAGAGGATTGGACAGATTACTCCAGTTCTTGTTGGCTGAAGGAGTTTCCAATGAATAAGCCAAGCGCGATGAACGAACAAAACTCGATGGATAAACAACGCTCGATGGACAAAAATACCGAGAAACCAACAAGTGCAGCTGGGCCAGCCTATCGCCCCAAAGTGGTACAGCAGCGCCTTGATATTAGGCCCCCCGATACTGCAATGCCCGCAAAAACTGAAACCAACGAATGGCAAATGGACAGCGCAAAAGTGCGTATTTCCACTGGTGGATTAACCTTAGGGCTAGGTGTACTTTCCATTATTGGCTTCTTTGTTTTCGATGCCTACACCACCCTTACCGCAAGCGTGGCCGAGCACCCTATTGCTAGCATTGCTTTGGCCGCACTACTTAGTGGTTTTGTGGCCTGTTTCAGTTATTTGAGCTTTCGAGAATGGCGAGGCTATAAGCAAATCAATAAGGCCATTGATGATGGGCAAACAATCGCGTCGTTAACGGGTGAAGACAGCATTGAGACCGTGGATAAGGTACTCAAACGCCATGGTAGCCGTTTTACCTCATCGTCTTATGCTGCGCATTGTTTCGCTATTTACCAAAAGCAGTTACACAATGATATGTCTGCCAAAGAGCGGCTTGAGCTGTATCACGATACGGTGTTAAACGCGGTGCAACAAAAAGCGCAGAAAGTGCTTAACAAAGAATCGATTACCGCAGGAAGCTTGGCATTTATTAGTCCGAATAACTTAATTCAAACCTTTGCGGTGATGTGGATAAGCTTTCGTACCATAAGACGCATGGCCAAAATTTATGGCCTTCGACCCGGCACCATAGGCAATTGGAAACTACTCGGCGTATTAGCACAAAATATTGCTGCGCAGGGCGTGTTCGATTTAGCGACTGACGAAGTCGCCAATCAAATTGGTGGTTCGTTAAGTGCAAAATTTATGGAAAATTCCGCTGAAGCCGTTGCTGCGGGAGCGCTGAATGTGCGTTTAGGAAAGGCGCTAATGAAGCTATTGAAATAAAAAATAACAGCGTTATTTATAACGCTGTTATTTTTATATGATCATTTTAAGAGTATGGACACGAAGCGAAAATTCGAGCAGTCGTGCTCAGCTACCATAAGCTATAGCGCTTTTTTAGTTGGCATCACAACGTTGGCAAAAATAAGCCCTGCTACTAGCGACATAAAGATCAAGAATACTTCTTGGCCTAAGTGATCGGCCTGTACAAAATCTTGCCCCGAAATAAACGAGTTCAACCCAATATAAGTTTTAGACCCCGGCACCAATACAATTAGCCCATGCATAGCCACAATGGTAGCAGGCTGATTTGCAATGCGGGTGAAAGCATTGGCAAAAAGCCCTAGGGCGAAGGCTCCCACGAATGCGCCTAATCCGGGGCTCATGTAATCAGAGCTCCACGCCGTGGCACTGTATGCAATAAAGGCCGCCGCCATGGCCCATGGAATATGTTTAACCCGGGTGCGAAAAATAGCCACTAGCGCTAAACATAATAGAAATACCGATAACCACGTTGCCCAATAAGGCAAAGACTCAGCCGGTTGGTATACGTTCTCGCCAAATAAACTAAAGCCTGCCGATACGCCTAAAAAAGCACCGAAATAAAGCTTAAACAACTGCATTACGGCATCCATGGTGCGAGCAGTGCCCGATACCATATTGCGGGACGAAAGCTCGGCAAGCCCCATGGTAAGGGCAAGCCCAGGAACAAATACTATTACCGAGGAAAGTACAATAAGAGGAATGTTAATCCCTGGGTCGATGTAAGTACCAATAGCACACGCGAGTAGGGCAGCAATAAAAGCGGTAGCCGGTTCTAGCATTAAATTAACCCGCTTAGAACGCTCGGACCACAGCGTCCATACATAGGCAAGTAAGCCTAGTAAACCTGACCAACCAATTTCAGCCCAGCTTGCACCCATTAGCATGGCAAAGGCGCTGGTAGCCATACCGAAGGCGCCACCCGTAAGCCATTTCCCATAGGGGCTACCCATAGCATCAATTTCATCAAGGCGTTTATCGGCTGCTGCTAGAGTAAGCTCACCGTTTAGTAGTGAGCCTGCAAGCTCGTCGGTAAGTGATAACGCGTTCATGTCTAGGTCGCCGGGAAGTAGGCGAGAAGCATGATTATATTCATCTTCGTGTCTGTCACTCCAAATAACAAAAGTTAATGAAGTCGGTGTGGAAATAAATGAAGCGTGCACGCCTAAGTAGGTCGCAACTTCTAGTAAGTAAGCTTCTAGTCGAAAAGCAGGCGTGCCGTATTTGTGCAGCATTTTGCCAAGCTTTACAATAAATCTCCGAATTTGAATAAATTCTACAGTGTCCAACGACTTGTCCTACTTGGGGGTTATTTTTTAATAAAAATAAAAGTGCATTCACCGCTAAGTGCGGTAGCGAAATAAGCCAAGCCTGAATTTTTGAGTATAAAAAGGCTTGGCTAAAATTTGCGCGGATTGTAGAGGCAAAATAAGCATAACGCAAAAAACATTTATTAAATTTTCACGTTAGAAAAACTAATGCTTTTTTCTACTAAGATGCGTCACTAGGAAGGCGCTTATTTTGTGGAAGATCCCCAGGAGGGCCATCATCACGAAGACCTCCAGGAGGGCCACCAGGAGGATGATCACCAAGACCACCAGGGCCACCTCGCTTGGTATCGCACTGCATACTGTCACCCTGTATAGCGCAACCTTGAGGTGCACTGAAACAGGCTAAAATTTGGTTACTTCCGGCATCGCCAGCATGGTAGTGGTAACCGATGTCACCCTCTTTCTCTTTATCAACGCTACTTCCATCTAGAGCATGCCCGCCGCAGTCATCAAGATCATCAGGTACTTGTCCATCAGGGAGTTTACGTTCAAAAATAGTAAAACCGTCTAGTGCTACGCCTAACATTTTGCCGTGGGTAGAAAGCGCAGTATCAATAGATGAGCATTCGGTAATGGCATGGTAATGGTACCCAACATGAGGGTTAACGTGTCCGCCACAGTCATCAAAGGGGGCAAGAGTGTAAGCCCCTAAAATGGCATCAACTGGCGCAGGCGCATCCATCTTAATACCGTTGAAAGCAAGGCCTACTCCACCATGAGGGTCGAATTGGGTAATGCGTGATGCTTTTTTAGGGTAGGCGGGAATAAGGTATTTTTGTGGTTCAACATCTTCCGCGTATTCAGGTTGGCATTCAACGCAGTAGTTCTGATATTCGGGGGCAACATCGGGGCGCGCAGCAGCAAGGCAGGCATCTTTGCTATCGGTCACTTTAACTTCACCCGTTTCAGGGTTAAACAGCTGCCAATTGTCATCACTATAGAAGGTGGCTAGGTTTTCTATAAAGTTGCCATCCGCATCGTATACTTGGTTATCACTCAACCAAATTCCCGCGTCTTCAGCGGTATCGTTAATATTACGCGGGCACCACGGCCCTTTGTCGTGCCCAACGTCTATACCGCTATTTACCGGCATAGTAACGATATAACACGAAGATTCACTGCCATCGCTCAATGTACAGTCTACAAGGCCATCACTAACAATCACGTCATCAGTAAAGTATTCGGTAGTGGTTGGGAGTGAAGCGTTTGTACTTTGTTTTGTTGATTCTTTTTTTGGGTGCTCGTGGGAGTCTGGGTTGGAATGATCGCCGCACGCGGCAAGTGAGCTTAGGGTAAACACACCCATAACCAACGCTAGTCTTCGTAGTTTGTTATTCTTCATTGCTATCCTTTTCCACACGGTTAAAACAAAGCTGCTTAGTAATAGTAGCTTACAGAGGGCTTTTTGGATTAACACTCAGAAACAATAAGTATTACTCATCGCTTACATAGCACGACGAGGCCATGTCTTAGCCATATATAACGGCCAAAAACAAACAAAAGGGTGTGACAGAAAATAAGGTATTTATTGAATGGCTAACTAAAAGCCATCCAATCTTTCCATACCGGCTCCAACCCTTTTGCTTCAATGGCGGCGGCTACCAAATTTACAGCGCGGGTGTCATCTATATCAAACTGGTTAAGCGCTTCTGAAGGCGCACTATAACCGCCAGGTTGAGTTTGCGACCCTGCTGACATAGAGGTAATACCTAGTGGTAACACACCATCGCGAAATCGCGCCGATTCACGAGTAGATAGGGACAGTTCGGCTTGTGGGTTAAACAAACGGTGAGCGCATATCAATTGCAACAGTTGCGTTTCGTTAGGAAACTGCTGGGTTAATAAATTAACTGAATCGTTGGTATTGCCTTCGCACTGTCGTAAGCGCGGGAAAGAAATAGCCACCCGACTTCGCCAGTAATGCTGCTGAATAAGCTGGCCGTGCAGGGCAGTCATCACACTATCGGTACGCCAGTCACCTAACCCTAATAATGCGCCAATACCTATTTTATCAATACCTGCTGCGCCAATACGATCGCTGGCCTGCAAACGCCATAAGAAATCCTGCTTTTTGCCCCGAGTATGGTATTTTGCGTACGCTTGAGGGTTATAGGTTTCTTGGTAAACTAATACCGCATCCACCCCTAGGGTCTTTAAGGTTTCATAGTCTTTTTGTGGCAACGGCTGCACTTCCATCATGACGTTGCTCGCTTTAGCCCTTATTGCCGGTAGCACTTCACTAAAATAAGGCATGCCTACCTTTTGTTCGTGCTCGCCTGTTACCAGCAATACTTGTGAAAACCCCATATCGGTAATAGCGTCTATCTCGGTTTCTATTTGGCTCAAATTCAGCACCGTACGCTTTATTTTGTTACTCATGGTGAAACCGCAATATGTACATTCGTTTGCACATAAATTGGCAAGGTATAGGGGCACAAATAACCCCATGGTATTGCCAAATCGGGCGCGGGTTAGCATTTGTGATTGCGCGGCCATCTCTTCTAAATAAGGCGTGGCAGCAGGGGATATTAGCGCCATAAAATCATCTAAATTGCGGCTGGTTTTCCCTAACGCTTGCTCTACGTGCTTGTTGGTTTTACTTTGAATAGAAAGCGCTATATTCGTTAAATCTTGCGACATGAGTGTGCTTGCAATGCCCATTTTCAAATTACTCCTGCACCAAAAACTGGGTTAAGGGGCTAGAAGGCTGGGCTTCTTGATGAGTAATAGGCATGCCGGCTTCATAAGCTTTACGGCCTATTTCAACGGCTTTAGAAAAAGCGCTCGCCATGGCAACAGGATTGCTTGCAGTAGCAATAGCTGTGTTCACCAACACAGCATCAGCGCCCATTTCCATGGCCGCCATGGCTTCGCTAGGCTTACCAATGCCCGCATCAACAATAACGGGTACATTCGCTTGTTCAATAATAATGCGCAAAAAAGGCGCGGTTTGTAACCCTTGATTGGTGCCAATAGGTGCGCCTAATGGCATAACCGCTGCGCAGCCCACTTCTTCTAACCGCTTACAAAGCACAGGGTCGGCATGGCAATAAGGCAACACATTGAAGCCTTTTTTCACTAATACTTCGGCGGCACGTAGAGTTTCGATAGGATCTGGTAAAAGGTGCTGTTGGTCAGGGTGTATTTCTAACTTTATCCATGGCGAACCGAGCACTTCATAGGCTAACTCAGCAGCAAAAATGGCTTCTTGTGCGTTTTTGGCGCCAGAGGTGTTCGGTAATAGCGTAACGTCTAATTCTCTTAAAAGTGCTAAGGAATTATCATGCTCAATATGCGCAGAAAGCCGCTTCATGGCTAAGGTTACTATAGTGCTTTTGGCACTTTTTACGCTGCGTTTCATTATGCTTGGCGAGCTAAATTTACCCGTGCCCATTAATAGGCGAGATGAAAAAGTTTGATTCGCTAAGGTAAGCATTTACCCTCCTGCTACAAGCGTGAAAATATCAAGCTTATCGTTGTTTTGTAAGTGGATTTCATCCCAAAGCGGCTTGGCCAAAATAGTGCCGTTTTTAGCCACAGCAGTGCCGTCTTGGCTTATGTCTTGGATTACGCCTTGGGCTGTTAGAAATGCTAACACCGACGTATTTGGTGCACAGTTAGCCTGTTCACCATTTAATGAAATATTTATGTGTGACATTGGCATACCTCGCAGTGTTTGTAAGGCGGAAGTGAGAAAGATTGAAACTGTGCGGAGGCCACATTCATGATGGTGTATTGCCCCCACGTAATGTTTACCTTGGGGTTGGCCATATACAGCAGGGCTTGGGTAGCTTGAAAGCATGCTGCCATGCCTACCACAGGGCCTAAAATACCTTGACTGATGCAGTCTTCTTGTACCCTTGTGTGCGCAAGTAGGCATGCGTAGCAGCCACTGTTTTTTTCACTCAATTGCAGGTTTATCGCTTGCCAGCTGTACTGGCTGGCGGCAGCAATAAAAAGTGCTTTGCGCTGGTCAACACAAGCGGCATTAATGGCTTTTCGGGTAGTGATGTTGTCACTGCAATCCAGCACGCACTGGGCACCGGTTATCAGCAACGGTAAGTTACTGCTATTTGCGTGAATTTCGGCTAGTTCAATCTGGGTGTGGGGGGTTACTAGGCGCAACTGGGCATAGCTGGCTTTTGTTTTGTATTGGCCAATATGTTCTTGGTTAAACAGCACTTGCCGATGGATGTTACTCTTATCAACAGTGTCGTTATCTACCAGCAAAACTTTGCCAATACCTGCACCCACCAAGTAACGCGCAACTAAGGTACCTAGCCCTCCAAGCCCGATAACAACAGCGTATGCTTGTTTCAGGCGAGCTTGCCCTTCTTCGTCAATGTCATCAAGCAGCAACTGGCGACTGTAACGGCTGATGTCATCGGCAGAAAGGTGTGCACTATCCATAGCTAAGGCCGTGTTGAACTAATGCGCCAGGCTCGGTAATTCTGTCTACCATGTCTTCGCCATTATCTTCGGCATCATTCATCCGCCTTAACAAGTCGTGAAATGCCGCAGCCGGGTCCGCTGCTTGTGTAACGGCTCGCACAACGGCAATACTCGACACGCCAGTACTGGCTACCGTGTTAATTCGTGACAAATTAATACCGCCAATGGCCACCGTAGGAATATCTGCACAAAGCCGAACGTAACGTGAAAGGCGATCGAGCCCTTGTGGTTTCGACGGCATGTCTTTTGTGGTGGTGGGAAAGATATGACCAAGTGCAATGTAAGAGGGGCTTAGCCTTTTAATGCGTTGAAGCTCACAGTAACCGTGGGTAGAAACACCCAACCTAAGCCCTGCACGGGAAATGGCTTGTAAATTGGCCGTTTCGAGATCTTCTTGCCCCAAATGTACGCCGTAGGCACCATGCTTGATGGCTAATTCCCAGTCATCGTTAATAAATAACTGACAGGGTGTGTTCTTTACTACCTCTACAGCCTTCGCTATTTGTGTTGACTTGAAATCTTCAGTGCCAAATTTTATTCTCAATTGAATAATCACGGCGCCTGCTTTTACCAGTACCTCCAATTGCGATACATCGCTAACCACTGGGTATATCCCTAGTGAGGTGTTGGTTAATTTAGGAAATTGCATTGGGGTTTTGTGCGAAATAGGGTCATTTTCACCATAGCGGACAGAAGGATAGTGTACCGGCGTTAAAGGAAAGCCAACTAAACCTGCGCAATGAATTTGGTCGGCG
This sequence comes from Alteromonas naphthalenivorans, assembly GCF_000213655.1. Taxonomy (NCBI): domain Bacteria; kingdom Pseudomonadati; phylum Pseudomonadota; class Gammaproteobacteria; order Alteromonadales; family Alteromonadaceae; genus Alteromonas; species Alteromonas naphthalenivorans. The sequence continues at coordinate 4,131,604 of NC_015554.1, read as the reverse complement.
GAACAGACAGAACTGCTTGAAAATACCGACGCGTTACGCACTTTATGCAGGTATGCATTAGCAAGGGTTAGCGCATCTTGAATATCATAATCACTTGCCACAAAACCGGCTAATGCACTGGAAAACATGCAACCTGTGCCTCTAAGGTTACCCATGTTATCTCGGGGTTGTTGGAAAATTCGAATCGCCTGCGCTGACACGAAAGTATCAATTGCTGTACTTTGCCAGTGGGCGTGGCCGCCTTTAACGTAAACAGCTTGAGCCCCACGGGCAATAAGCGCTTGTGCCGCGGCTAATAGAGACTTTTCACAGTGCACAGGCCAGCCGGTTAACTGTGCTAACTCTTTCACGTTAGGGGTTACAACATCCACAGTCGCAATAAGCGTATCAATACTATGTTGGCTGAGTTCACCTAAAACGCCTCCTGACGAACTTACCAATACAGGATCCCAAACGACAAAACAGTTAGCGGTTTTATACTGTTTTATTTTTACTACATGCTCACACAAAAATAGGGCTTGAGCAGAGTTTGCAATAGCGCCAATCTTTATTGCCCTAGGTGGAAGGTCGCTTTCGAGTGCTTGCCATTGTTCATTGAGTGTATCGATACTTAGCGCGGATGCGCTTCGCATTATCGAATGTGATTGGTTTGCGACCTGGGTGGTTAATACGCATGCATGCACATTTATATCAGCAAGGGTAATGGCGTCGCGGGTTATACCCGCGCCTCCACTTGTATCTATGCCACCAATAGCCCATACAACGGGTTCCTCGCTCATGGCTTGTGTTGCTTTAAATAAGCCTCTTGTTGTTTCTATCACGGCAGCTGCACCTTGGTATCGGCACCGTGATATAGCGCAGCTCCAGAGTTATTAAAGGCGGTAGCCATGTCTTGCATGCCTTTTTCTTGCAGTGCTTTTTCTTGAAGAGCACTGTCTTGTTGCGCAGCTTCCTGATTAGCTTTGGCTACATCTCGCACTTCTTGAGAAATTTTCATAGAGCAAAACTTGGGGCCGCACATAGAACAAAAATGTGCCACTTTACCCGAGGCCTTGGGCAGGGTTTCATCGTGATAAGCGCGGGCGGTATGGGGGTCTAATGCGAGGTTGAACTGGTCTTCCCAACGAAACTCAAAACGGGCTTTCGACATGGCGTTATCGCGAATTTGCGCACCGGGGTGGCCTTTCGCTAAGTCGGCAGCATGTGCCGCAATTTTGTAGGTAATTAGCCCCTGCTTAACATCTTCTTTGTTGGGCAAACCCAAATGCTCTTTAGGGGTAACATAACAAAGCATGGCGCAGCCGTACCAACCTATCATAGCGGCACCAATTCCAGACGTGAAGTGGTCATAACCTGGCGCGATATCAGTAGTTAGGGGGCCTAATGTGTAAAAAGGCGCTTCATGGCAATGGGTTAACTGCTCTTCCATATTAGCTTTGATCATGTGCATTGGCACATGCCCTGGGCCTTCAATCATAACCTGAACATCGTATTCCCAGGCTATTTTAGTGAGCTCACCCAAGGTGCGAAGTTCAGAAAATTGTGCCTCATCGTTTGCATCGGCTACGCTGCCTGGGCGTAATCCGTCACCTAAAGAAAGCGATACATCATAAGCGGCACAAATTTCACAAATATCGCGGAATCGTTCGTACAAAAAGCTCTGTTTGTGATGACTTAAACACCACTTGGCCATAATAGAGCCGCCGCGCGACACAATGCCCGTTACTCGATTTGCGGTAAGTGGCACGTATTCAAGTAATACGCCTGCGTGAATGGTGAAGTAATCTACCCCTTGTTCGGCTTGCTCGATAAGGGTGTCTTTAAACAACTCCCAGGTAAGATCTTCAGCCACGCCATTTACTTTCTCGAGGGCTTGGTAGATGGGCACAGTACCTAAAGGGATTGGGCTGTTACGAAGCAGCCATTCGCGTGTTTCGTGAATGTTGCGGCCGGTGGATAAATCCATAAGCGTATCGGCGCCCCAGCGGGTAGACCACACTAGCTTTTCTACTTCCTCTTCAATAGACGAGGTGACCGCTGAATTACCAATATTGGCGTTAATTTTGACTAAAAAATTGCGGCCAATGATCATAGGTTCTAGTTCAGGGTGATTTATGTTCGCGGGAATAATCGCGCGACCAGCTGCCACTTCTTGGCGAACAAATTCAGGGGTAATGTTTGAAGGCAGGTTAGCCCCGAAGTGCTCGCCTTTGTGTTGATTGCTTAGCGGGCTGTCTTTTAGTGCGTCGCGGCCCATGTTTTCGCGAATGGCAATGTATTCCATTTCGGGCGTTATAATACCTTGGCGAGCGTAATGCAGTTGGGTTACATTTTTACCTTCTAGGGCTTTGCGTGGTTTCAGCGTGCGCGTGAAACGAAAATCTTCAGTGACAATATCTTGCTCACGTTGCTTCGCGAAGTGCGACGATACCCCTTCAAGCTGGTACGTGTTTTCGCGGGCTTTAATCCAGTTTTCTCGTAGCGGCGCCAACCCTTTTTGCACGTTAATGGTAACGTCTGGGTCGCCGTAAGGGCCGGAAGTATCGTAAACCCCAATGGGTGGGTTACTTTCAAATATAGGCTTTTCTTCGGTGCCGCCAATTAAGCTGTCGTGCTGGTGAATCAGTCGCATGGCAACGTTAATATCGTCGCGGCTGCCTTTTTCGTAGTGACGAGTAGAATTAGGGTAGGCCTCACCGGCCAATTGATTAATAAAGTCTTGCGCCTGTTGGCGCTGTTCGCGTCGAGTCGACATAGCATTTTCGCCTGTTAGTTTAGGTTATAAAATGCTTGTCAGGAGTGGAGGAGAGAATACAAAGGGCGCAAAAGCATGACCAGTATTGCATGCAAAATCCTGAAGGACAAATTCATGCCATACCACATAGTTTAACTTTTACTATTTACGACTTACCACTTTGTACTTTCTTGTTCCCTTCGCAGGTATTAGCCTGATCAGGTTCAACGGATCCCGCTTTCGCGGTCTCAGCTCACTGGATTAATTCAGTTGAGCACTCCGACAAGTAACTGTAATCAGTATAAAGCGAAAGAAAATAAAATTTCAAGCCTTGTTTTAGCGTGGTAGGGGAAGCGTGTTAGCCGTAAAAAGCTGTTTGAAGTTTATCAAGCAACACACCCTTCTGCTGAGGGCGCTAGTGGATTATTTTGAAGTCGTTTCTGATTGTCTAGTATGCTGGTTGAACAAGTTTTGTGCATTGGTCAAACGAGAAACGATATGCTCAAACTCATCAGGAACTGTAAAAAACATTTTTCCAGAGATAGCTTCTACATGATCTTGATTGACTGCGTGTAATCTTTCACCATCAGGAATTAGTCGCAATCCACCGCTTAAAATAGCTTCAAAATCGACGCCTGGAGTGGACCACCTGTGCTTTTTCATTTCGATAACAGCCTGCATAGCCTCAGTTGTTGCAAGCGGGTCTGCAAATTTGTTTTGTAGTAAACAATCAACATCATACCAATGACGAGCCAACCTGACAGGGTTTGGCTCTTTTGTTTGTGTAGAAAATTGATGAAGAGCCGTTAGTTTTTCCCATAATATGTAATCCTGTTGGAAAACTTTAACATTGGCTCTGGGTAATTCCAAGTTACTCAAATCTGGACATTGATATAAATAAGTCTCGACATTCAAAGTTTCCGTAGGTTTTCCTCTGTTACGACCGCCAAATTCTAACAAAACATGATCGAGCTGGTAATCATTCGAGCCACGAGTGGTTCGTGGGAAGTGAATATCTATTTTTTCACCTCTGCTACCTGGCTCAATTTCAGCGTATAAACCTTCAATCTGGTACTTATCCAATTCTTGGTTTAGACCCACTAAAAATTCATTACTCCAGTCTTCCAATAGACTTTGTTGTTTATCTCTGAATTTTTTTGCTTGGCTTTTTGATGTGGTGCTTTGTTGCCATGCTTTTAATTCATCTTCTTCAGAGAGACCAGATAAGTCAGCCCAGTGAATTGAAAGATCGATGTCTTCAGAGAAACGCGAAATTGCACTCCAGCATTTACTTAAAGCGGTTCCACCTTTAAATGCAACTGATAGATTACCTAGTAATGACTCATCATAGAGTAATCTTAGTATCTCCGTTACCCAAATGTCTTTCTCTAAAAAGTTTGCAGGTAAGCCGACTGGGTGCTGTTGTGCGCCAATTGTGAATATATCAGTTAAATCTTTATAGTTTTTATTATCGGTATAAAGTTCAAATAAGTTCATGATGTCAAGGTCTGCTTTATGCTAGATAACTTGTTTTTCCAAGTCCTTAAGCTGCTGTTGTTGAGCAGTTTGTTTATCACTACCAATTTTTCTTCATGTGAAATATTGAGACGTTTGAGAGCTGTACTCAATTGTTGCATCGAAGTATGTTCAGGAGATACGAACATTAAACCGCGTAACAACTCTCCTTCAGGCCGATGCTGCCATCTAAGTTTGAAATTAGCAGTATGTTTGATCTGAACCTCTTCGTTCCCTACTTTAAATACACGTGAAGGGCCGGAACTCCAAAACACTGTTTTTAATGGAGCTTGAGTTTGTAGCCCTAATCGGTAGGCAGACTCTAGCCCCTGAGGAACCATCTTGTAGTGATTAGCCTTAGCCCAAGTTATAGCAACATCTTCAGCTTTAGCTGTAATTTTAATAGATGGGAGGGCCGCTAGTGGTTTCGGTCGAGAGTAGATCCCTTTTGCTACTCGAACAATTTCCCCCTCTTTTGTAAGCCTACTCATTGCCTTTTGGACAGCCGTAACAGAGCCTAGAGAATAAAATTTCTCTATTGTAAATGGTGTTCCTCGTTGCATACGAGATAACCTATTATTAACCAATGCGGACACGGACATATCTATTTAAATGCTGACAAATTTATTCTATGGTGAACCCATTGTATCCTACTATTTATGGTGTTTTCAAGGTTAATGATGTCAGGATTGACTGGTGTGACATGTTGCTATATATTCGCCCGGGAAAACACATTCTTAAGTTTTTGGTGGTTTATAAATTGTACTAATTTATATGCAGGCACGATACTATGAACCTGTTATCGGGCGGTTTTATTCGAATGATCTTGTTGGGTATACTGGTGAGGTAGATACGTTTAACAGGTACTTTTATGTCGCAAATAACCTTTTTAAATACACTGATCCGAATGGTGAGGAAAAATATTATAGGCAGGTAAAAGTGACGCCTTATGGAATTGCTAGTGAATTTCAAAGAAGAAGAAAAAAATGGATTTTAATATCCATTGTTTGCAGTTGTGTTTTTCTCCCTCTTCTATTTACCTTGGACAGTTTTGAGGGACAACGGCTGAGCATAGGAATTACTGTATTCACATTAAGTTTAATAGCTTGGGTTGTATTCACATTAACAAGTTTATACTTGCCCGAAATGCGATACTGTGCCATTTACAATAGTTGCTCAGGGCGGAGTTGTATTAAATCCAGACAGTTGCCCCCTATGCAAAGCAATTTTAAAGCCGGAGAACTTATAAAGAGGAACATCAAACGTCTTAGGCAATTTAAACAAAACTTAATTATAAATCCAAAGCCTCGCACTCTGAAGTGACCCCCAGTAATTGGATAGTCCAACTATTAGGGGTCACTTCAATGAGCCCCGTCTTTCTTAGAAATTACGTCTTACCGTAACGCCGTAAGTGCGTGGTTTTGCGTAAGAGATTTGTGAGTTTCCGTAGAAGCCTGATACGTCGAAACCAATTAATTCGTGGTCTGAATCGGTAAGGTTATCTACATAAGCGGCTACGCTCCATAAATCTTCTTTGTCAGTCCAGGTAATGCGTGCATCGGCTTTGAAGTGGCTTTCGATGGTATGCGCAGTAAAGTTTCTTGCGTTGTGGAAAGCTTCTGACTGGTATGAACCGCTTACTAGGGCTGCAACACTGCCGCTGTCTATATCCCATGTGTAGCGTACTAAACCTGATGATTGCCACTCAGGTGTGTAAGGGGGCGTGGTGTCTACAAATACGCCTGAAGCTACTTCTAAATCTTCTACCACAGCATCGGTGTAAGACACGCCGAACATGATGTCTAGTGCATCAATAGGGTTTAATAGTAGCTCAACTTCAGCACCGGTAAATTGCGCGTCTTCGTTGAACACTACGCCAGCATTATTCACCCACGAAAACGACTGATAATCAGAGTAATCATAGTAGAAAATACTACTGTTTAACTGTGCTTTACCGTCCATAAGGGTTAGCTTTGCGCCCGCTTCATAGGCAAGAAGTACTTCGGCGTCGTAGGTGCTAAAACTACCGCCTAAAGGCGCGTTGAAGTTACCTGCTTTTACGCCTCGGTTAATACCAGCATATAAAAGCGTATCTGAGTTTGGTTTATAATCTAACTGTAGCTTTGCAGACCACATGGTTTCATCATTATCCATGGCTACATCTACCAATGGATCAATGCCGTAATCTACTTCAATATCACGGTCTACCAAGTTGGCGTTTTGACGCAATTGGCCATCCATCGACTTATTTTCACGTACTAAACGTAAACCCGATACCAGCACGAGTTCGTCGGTTAAATCGTAGTCAATTTGCCCGAATACAGAGTAGGAGTCGGTATCAATGGTGGCTAACGTGTTTTGCTCTTCGCCGGCTAAATAACCGCCCGTTGGGCTTGCAGCTAGGCCTTGCAGGTAGTCGGTTTCAATGCTTAAGTAATAAAAACCTGCCACCCATTTGCTGTTCATAGTGTTGCCGCTTACGCGCAACTCTTCACTGAACTGGGTAATGTCGCCGTCTGATTGGAAAATCAATTCTGGTGAGGCGGTTTGATCTGAATCTAGGCCGATAACACGGGTAAAGTTTTTCCAGTCGGTCACCGAGGTAAAGGTGAAGTCGTCAAAATCATATTCATAGGTTGCCGCTAGGCCGCGTGACTTAATTTTGTTTTGATCTTCAAAGGCGAAGTCTTTATTTACTTTCTCACCGCTACCATCAGGGTCGATATTACCGTTAAAGTCACCGCCTTGAACTGGGCGCAACGGATCACCGTTAAAGTTACCGTCTACACAAGCGCCAGCTTGAATGGTGTCGCAGCCTAGAGGATCGTCAGCGGCGTAAATAACATCAATAACATTACCAGCAGCGTCTTTAACTTCTGTGGTATTAACTACCTGATAAGGGCCTTCACTTTTTGTGGTATCGGCCCAGTTTGCACTAACCAAAAGGTTAGAATTAGCGCTTAAGTCAAAGTTTAACTGTGCACGAAAAGCTTTGGTATCGTCGTTGTAACCGTCTTCGCCGCCACCAATACTTCCGGCACGGGTGTCGGGGGCCGCTTCATCTTCGTACACGTTCTCAAGGATGTTACCCATATGGTTCGCCATCACAGAGATACGGCCCGATACTTTATCGCTTAATGCGCCAGATACCGCACCTTCAAAGCGTTTTTGTTCGAAGCTAGCGAAAGTGAGTTCAGCGTAACCTTCCACTTCTTCAGTAGGTTTCGCTGTAATTGTATTTACCATACCGCCAGTGGCGTTACGGCCAAAAAGGGTGCCCTGTGGGCCTTTTAATATTTCAACACGGGCTATATCGAATAAACCGAATGTTTGCGCTTGTGTACTGGCTAAGTACCCGCCATCTACGTATACCGCAACAGGAGCTTCAGCAATGTCGGCGTAATCGTTTTGTACAACACCGCGAATGTTAAAGATGGCACGTTGACCACCAATATCACCGGCTAGGGATACACCTGGCGTAAACGCAATAAGATCAGTGCTGCTTTCAAAACCTAGTGACTCCATTTGCTCGCCACTAAATGCCGTTACCGCAATACTTACGTCGTTTATGTATTGCTCACGCTTTTGCGAAGTAACCGTAATTTTTTCAAGTACCACCGAATCTGCTGCTGCAGTGTATGAAGATTGAAGTGCTAATCCGATTGCTAAAGCGCATAGCGTCTGTTTCGATTTCATCATGTGTTCCCTTCTTGTTGTTGTTACATCTACAAACTACATAGAAGTATTTTTTTGTTTTTTATTTGATTAACTTTTGTTCTAACGAAACTAAAGGGGTTTTACCAAGGGGTAAATATTCATGTGTCGAAGTCATGTTTCATATTTATGAAACTAAGTGGCACTTACTTTCCTAAGTTTACAATATATTAACAATGTGGTGATTTAAGCGAAATTAGGTGGTTGGTGCTTAAATAGCTAATATATATAGGTAAAGTTTGTTTTTTATGGTGTTGGAACTGATTTAGGGTAAAGGGTTTATTGATATGGCTATAAGGAAAAGCGATAGCGTAGGGCGAAGTTTCAAGCAAATTAAATGACAATAATTTACGTGAAACTCACCCTTGGCTAGTCACCAAATTTATCGGAAGGCAGGGATAACTTCTTTGCCGTAACGGGTGATAATATTTTCTTCATCACCGTTGTCTAAATAGATATTAAATTGCGTGGTTCCGGCATTTTTAAGTGCCTGAATTTTAGTAATGTGATCTTCAGCTTCACCTAATACACAGAAGCTTTTTACGATGTCGTCGGTAATAAAGTCTAGGTAAGGGTTATCGCTTTGACCATGTTTTGAATAATCGTAGCCACGACGTTGTTCTATATAATCGGTTAAGCTTTTTGGTACTAAGCCTGAATCTGTACCGTATTTTTCTACAATATCAGCCACGTGATTACCTACCATGGCAGGGAACCATTTGGTTTTTTCAATACAGGTTTCCATGTCACCAAAGTATGCAGGTGCAGCCGCTTGAACTTTGAAGTCGCTCATGTCGCGCTCAACCTTGTTGCCTGCGTCTTGGCACTGTTGGCCAAACCATTGCACTAAATCTGGGTCGCCGATTTGAAGAATAACACCATCGCCATGCTCGCCAGCTACTGCTAGGGCTTTCGGGCCATAAGCGCCCACCCAAACTGGCAGTTCATAGCCTGTAGCCCAAGGGAATTTAACCGGCTTTTCGCATTCGCCGTACATCACTTCTTCTCCGCGCACCATGGCTTTCACTTTGTGAGTGAATTCGGTTAAGCGGGCTAGGTTAGCAGGCTTTTTACCCATTACGCGCATGGAAGAATCGCCACGGCCTAAACCAATGTCGAAACGGCCATTACTTTGCAACGCCAAGCTGGCGTACAAGCTTGCCGCTACCGACCAGTCACGTACGTTAGGGTTAGTCACACAGGGGCCAAAGCGCATTTTGGTGGTGTGCTCCATACACATAGCCATTGCCACGAAAGACTCGCGCCAAAGAATGTGTGAATCGTAAAACCAGCAATAATCGAAACCGGCTTCTTCGGCCATTTTTACTAATTTACGGGCACGATCTGGGCTAACAAAGCCTTTAAATGTAATACCAAATTCCATGAGTTCTTCCTCTGCTTTTTCTATTTTGTTTAATGCGTGTCTTTACTTAATTTTCTTTGCTTAATTTATTTGGCAGCTAATACCTAGTAGCTAATCACTAGCTGCTTACCTTGTTTTTCACGTCGCCGTTTTAATGATCGGGTGGGCAGATACGAATACCTGCATGGCTAAATGGCACTGCTTTGGATATGTTTAAGCGAATCAAAATGGGGGTGATGGCTTCAATACAGCGGGCACTTTCTGCTAGGCCAGCGTTGTAACTTTGAACACCTAAGTTATCTAGCAATGCTATGACTTTATTTTTGGCTTCAAGCTGATTACCGCAGACCAAAATGTCGCAGTTAATGCTTTGCTCAAGGTTGTTAAGGGTGACAGCAGATACATTATGTAGCGCACCTACCACGGCATAGTCATCGCCTAACAATGCTTGGGCAGATTCTGTGGCTGAGCCTTCTGGCGGCATGGCAACCGCTTTGGGGTTGTTGTCTGCCAGCGGTACAACAATATCGATAACGATTTTGTCGCGAAGCAATGGACGGATTGCATCTAAGGTCGCGTGATGCGCAGCCCAAGGTACTGAAATAATAACGAACTCATCCGCTGCCGATGTGGCTGCAATCGTATCTGTGCCACTGATGGTGCCCGTTGTGGCGGTACTTGCCGCTGCAATAGATTCTTGTAATGCTTGGGCTTTTTCTGCTGCCCGCTCACCATCTCGTGAACCAATAACGACGTCTATTCCCGCTAGGGCGAAGCGTTTCGCTAGCCCCGAACCTTGCGGGCCAGTGCCGCCTAAAATAGCAATCTTCATGCAAATAAATCCTCTTGGGTTGGTCTTAACAGGTCTGAGGCTTTACTGTCTGGGTTACTTTCCCATTCAAGCCCTTTGAATAAAATAACGGGACACTTACCTTGTTTACTCATCAGCAAGCCAGAAGCTGCAGCAAGTTCATCGGCAAGGGCAGGCGCTGTAACTTTTAGGGGGCGACCCCAAGCATCACATTCACCAAAAAGTGGGTTTAAGGCGGGCACATTCGCTACGCCAATGGCCACATTGGTTTGGCCTAATCGCCAAGGGCGGCCAAAGGTATCACTTATCACCACGCCAATACTGTGGGCTGGTGCGCCATAATATTTGCATAGACTTTCAGCAATTTCTCGCGCACTAGCGTCGGGATCTTTGGGGAGTAAAATTAACTCGCCTGGGTTATCGGTGTTCGACTCATCAACCGCTGCGTTAGCACTAATATGACCTAAACGATGTTCGGTAAGAATAATGCCTTCGTTAGCGCCAGGGTGTTTATGCACTTTTACCAAGCGGGTAGATTCCGATAAAATAACCGTAACTTTGCGAGGGTCTTTATTCACCTTTTCAGCCACGTCTATGGCCTCTTGCGTTGGGGTAATATCGTCAACATGGCAAACCGCGCCTTCAGCCTTCGATATGATTTTCTGGGCAATAACCAATACATCGCCTTCACATAAAACCTGTCGCTGTGCGGTAAGCTTCTCAATTATCAAGCCCACAAGATTGTCGCCTTCGCGGATATCCGGTAGGCCTTCAATTGTGTTGATGGTAAGTGCTCGCATACTTTCTACCTTAAGCAATCAAAGAGACGATAACGTCATTCACGTGCCGAAGATCGTCTGGATGGTCGATGTCTTGACTTAGGTATTTGGGCTGTATCGTTACGCACTTTAAGCCTTTTTCTATAGCAGCTTGATGATGTTCATAAGAAGACGCTTTACCAAATGCAAAGTCGATGGCATTTGGTGGTGTTGTGCAAAGCGCGTTTGTGCCGCCATCATAGGCACTGCCAATAACTACAGAGGTGTCTCCTGAGGCTAGTGAGGTAATTGACGTTAGTTCGGTTGCATCCAACCGAGCGATATCGGCAGGCAAAATAAGCTGGTGGGTAAAGCCGTGAGACATACTCCACTCAGTAGCTTGGGCAAGCGCGGTATTTAAATTACTGCCTTTTTGCTCGAATATGACCTTGCAACCCAAGCTGGTGGCTAAATCGGCGATATAAAGTGACGGCGTTACTACCAGTTTCTGCCATTGAGGAAACGCACCGTTTAACGACATAACGGTTTTCTTAAACAGTTTGATTGCTAAGGCTTTACGCACACTGGCAGGTAAATGCGGTGACAAGCGCTGCTTACTAAACGCCGGGTCTTTCATTGGAATAACAACGCATAGTTTATGCACAAGGCACCTCCAGTTGATAAGCGGTGGCCGCCGAAATAACCTCTTCCATAAGGGTGACTTTGTCTTGGTCTGATTTCATTAGGGTTGACGTGCAATGCGCATGTAAGCCAAAGCTTTCGATGGTGTCTATGTCGCCATCATCTTGATTATCAATTACTAATACATCGCACAGGCCTTGGTAGAATTCAGCAATGCCTTTGTTGCCCGGCGTATAGCTCATTTGCTGTAGTAGCTTTTCAGCAGGGCCTTTTATTGCTTTTCCTCCTATAAGTGGCGATACCGCAATTTTCGTGGATTCACTTGCTGCTAGTGCATCGCGAATTTGTGGTATAGCAAGCATAGGTGCAATACTGAGCAACGGGTTGCTAGGGGCAAAAACAATGATGTCTGCAGCTTCTATGGCGGCTAATACTTCCGGTGTGGCAGAGGCGAACTCTGCACCTTTGTACGCTATATCAGTTACATCAGCTTCGCAGCGTTGATGTACAAAGTAAGTTTGAAAGTCTACCCAGCCGTTTTCGGTCTTGAGTCGGGTTTGCACGGTATCGTCGGTAGCTGGCAGCAAAGGTACGGTAATACCTAATCGGGTAGTAATTTGGCGCGTGATGGCCGTCATGCTAGTACCTTCTGCTCGCTTAGCACTTCTGAAAATATGGGTGGCAATATCCATGTCGCCCAAGTGCATCCACGTACTAGATCCAAACTGAGCAAGTCGCGACAATATGCGGCAGCTGTCGTTTTTATGACCCCAGCCAGTGACTGGATTTACTTCGTTCGCCAACGTGTAGGTGAGCGTGTCTAGGTCAGGCGACACCCATAAATTATGAAACTCGTCGTCATCACCCACATTGCCAATAATGGTTAGGTTATCTTTGTAGTCTGATTGATACAGGCCCTTTGCGGCTTTTGCACCGCCTACGCCGCCTGCGAATAACACTATGTTCTTCATGCGCTTACCTTCACGGGAATGTGAGATGCTGCGTTAAATGGACTAATGGCTGGCTTGGCAGTTTTAGATACTGGCTTGGCAACTTCTGAACCCACAAGCGCCTCTTGGTGAGCTGGCTTTTTGTCTCGGCCGTAGGGGGTAACTACGTCGTACGAGGTATTGCGCTGATGGGCGTTTAGCCCCGCACGCTGAATAAAGTTCACCATATCCCTAGGGACAATTTCCTGACCATGGCTAGCCCCTGCTGCACGAGAAATACTCTCGTTCATTAGCGTACCGCCTAAGTCGTTAGCGCCTGCGCGTAGCACTTTTGACGCCATATCTGGGCCCATTTTTACCCATGAGGCTTGAATATTATCGATATAGCCTTGTAACACTAATCGCGCAATGGCGTGCATTTTGAAATGCTCATCGGCAGTTGGGCCGGTTCTTACTTCGCTAGGGTTATTTTTGTAAAGGGGGCTGTCATTATGTATAAAGCCTAACGGAACAAATTCGGTAAAGCCGCCAGTCCGCGCTTGCATGTCACGCAATAAAATAAGATGAGCGGCCCAGTGCGATGGCCCATCTATATGTCCATACATAATGGTGGATGTGGTTGGTAAGCCAACGTTATGCGCAGTTTCGATGATTTTAAGCCAGTTTTCGGTGCTGAGTTTATTTTTAGTTAGCTTGCGCCTTACTTCGGTATCAAGAATTTCAGCAGCCGTACCTGGCATAGAAGCCAAGCCACGTTGTTTTAAGTCGGTTAATAATTCTGTATAGGTTTTGCGGCCTTTCATTGCGCCATACCAAATTTCAAAGGGCGAATAGGCATGAATATGAATATCGGGTACGGTAGATGACACCGTATCAAGTAAATCACCGTAAAAACCGGCAGGTAAGTCAGGATGCAAACCACCTTGAACACAAATTTCTGTTGCGCCGCGAGCGTGGGCTTCTTTGGCTCTAGCGGCCACTTGATGAGGGGCTAAAAACTCTGCATCGCCAGCGTTTTTATTCACCCCAAAATTACAAAACTGACAGCCCATATGGCATACGTTGGTAAAGTTAATATTACGAGTGATCACAAAGGATGCATCATTGCCGGTGCGCAGTTCACGCACAATGTCTGCGGTATGCAACAAGGCATCTGTTTCTGGCCCTTGGCAGTAAAACAAGGCTTCTGCTTCTTCGTGGTTAAGCATTTTACCTTCTAAAGCCCGCTGTAAAATATGTGCAATAGCAGGGCGAAGTTGGCTTAGCTTACTTTGAATAGGCGTATCGCTGTACGGTAAGGTGAAGTCGCCCGCTGGGGTTAGTTCGCAAGGTGAAACCGAGGTGATATTTTGCAGTATGTTACCCATGAGCAACTCCTTGAAAAGTGGTGTTATCTATACATTGCTCTACGGCAAGGCCGTCGTTGCGCCAAGCTGGCATAGCTTGATGCAACGCTTTGGTAACGTAACGTTCGCCAGCTTGTAGGTACTTTGGATATACCGTTAAACGCTCTTGCAATGCATAGCCTTGTTGCTCGCATGCAGTGGCTAATTCTGTAATTTGCGGCCAGCTACGTTCAGGGTTAATAAAATCTTTCGTTAACGGTGAAATGCCGCCCCAATCGTTAATGCCTGCCGCTATGTAATGAGGGTATTCTTGGGCTAGGTTAGGCGGCGCCTGCAGTGAAATAGCCGGGTCTAATATTAACCGTGCCATGGCCAATGTGCGGCGCATATCATCTAGGGTAGGCTCTGGTGCATTTGCCATGGCTGTACCGGCTTTTGCGCGAAAATTCTGAACAATGACTTCTTGAATATGGCCGTATTCTTGGTACAGGGTGTTAATCGCCATTAAGCTATCAACACGTTCTTCCCACGTTTCACCGATGCCAATAAGAATGCCGGTGGTGAAGGGAATATCTAGCTTTCCTGCGTCTTCCAACGTTTTTAAGCGAATACCTGGCACTTTGTCTGGACAGGCATAATGGGGTTGGCCCTTTTTCATCAAACGGTCGCTGGTGCACTCGAGCATCATACCCATGCTGCCGCTTACGTTTTTCAGCTGTTTCAGTTCGTTAAAGGTTAACGTTCCAGCATTCACATGGGGGATCATCAAGCTTTTATCCAGCACCATTTCACATACTTCGGTAAGATAATCCACCATGCTGGTATGGCCCAATGTGGCCAACCAATCTTTCGCGTAGCGATAACGTTTCTCAGGTTTTTCGCCCAAGCTAAACAATGCTTCTTTACACCCTTGCGCCTGACCTTTTAGCACGGAAGCTAACACCTGACTTGGGTTTAAGATATTGGCTTGCCCCGAATCTGGATGTTTTACAAACGTGCAATACCCACAGGTATCCCTACACATGTTTGTAAGTGGAATAAATATCTTTCGTGAGTACGTGAGGGTATTAGGCCAGTGCGTATCGCGAACGCCTGCAGCTTGTTCGCAAAGTGCATCTAGCTGTGCACCTGTAGCATGTTCAAGGGCAATGGCGTGTTGGCGCGATAGCATAATGGGCGTCTCCTGCAAGTAAGGTTAATGCACTAAATATTCAATTTAGGCTGTTGCTTTTTTAATCTTTATCATGGTTTTTACCAAATGGTAAAGAAAATATTTGCAGGTTTTTTTGGTGCGAAGTGTGTCTCAAAATAGAGCAAGTTGGGTGCGCTAGTAGGGAGTTGGGTAGGTTTTAATGCTTGGCTTAATTTTGCTAAATCTTATATATAACAATGGCTTAATTTGGTTTATTGCTGATGCTAAAGTAGGGGGAGTAGAAAGTAAAAGGCGCGCCTTTTCGATGAGGCGCGCCAGAAAAAGAAGGATAAATTAATTTTTATGCACTAGTGTTGTGCATCTAGGGCACTTAAAACGAAATTGCATAAAAATTCAGTGGCCTCGTTAAAGTCATCTTGTTCTAAAGACGGCTTACCTAACAGTAATTGAATTTGCGTTGAGAAGTCGGCATAGGTTTGCGTGGCAGCCCATATGGTAAAAAACAGATGCTTAGGATCGACAGGGCGAATATGGCCAGCGGCTATCCAGCGCTCAATAATTTTTACGTCTCGTTCAAACGCAGGCTTCAAATTTTCTATCAAATAGGTTTTCAGTACAGGTGCACCGTTAATAATTTCATGGGCGAATACTTTTGACCCATTGGGATAATCACGAGATAACTCGATTTTCTGCTGAATGTACTGACGAATGGTGCAGGCTGGTGAAGCCTCTGGGTCGTCGTTGAACTGCATTTTCTCAAGCCATAAATCAATCATGT
This sequence comes from Alteromonas naphthalenivorans, assembly GCF_000213655.1. Classification (NCBI taxonomy): domain Bacteria; kingdom Pseudomonadati; phylum Pseudomonadota; class Gammaproteobacteria; order Alteromonadales; family Alteromonadaceae; genus Alteromonas; species Alteromonas naphthalenivorans. Next base: position 4,115,840 of record NC_015554.1, on the reverse strand, counting down.
TTTCTAGTACGGCTTGGTACAACTTATCTTTGCCTGGAAAGTAATACAAAATGAGCTGTTTAGAGATGCCGGCTTGTTGCGCAACTGCATCCATTGAAGAGCCAGCAAACCCTTTTTGTGCAAATACCTCTTCTGCGGCGCGTAGAATTCCGGCCTCTGTTTTTGCACGATTGGCCTGCGTCTTTGTAGGTTTTGTCATTTTTATTTCCTGTTACCGCTTCCATGTGGCCTTGTATAAATTTGCCACTTGTTCTTATTGTTCGTTCTCTTTACTGCTTACCTAAGCATTGAAAGCACAACCTTGAATGTCATAAAGTCAGTGTAATCGCTACGCTAAATAGCCATTGTTTCTTCCTTCCCATGTTCCTTGGCAAGGGCTTCTAAAAATAACTCAACCAAACGGGTGGGCTTAGGTGACTTACGATAGATGGCCGCGAATTCACAATGATAGGCGAAATTATTAGGTTCGATAGAACGCATCTGGCCCTTTTTTACGAAAGATTCCGCATAATGATCAGGCAAAAAGCCTAAATAACAGCCCGAAGAAATCAGCGTGGCAATGCCCTCCTGATCGTTCGCTACCGCCATTTTATTGAGCCCTAGCGACATACTTTTATCCATATTTGGGCTGTGAAAGCTTAGCCCCGCATACTTAGCTTCGCATATTTCTTCTCGAGGAATGTCGCCAAGCTCAATGTAGAAAGGGTGTTTTCTTCCGCAGTAAAGATGCATTTGCTCACCAAACAAGGGCAAGTAATTTAGGCTTGAAGACGAACGATGGGTAGGAATAATACCAATATGATAGCGCCCATCCAATATGCCTTGCTCAATGGTATTAACCGGCACCACATGAATTTCTACATTCACATTAGGCGCCTGTTGCTGATAGGTGTAAATGGCTTCATTCACCTTGCACGCATCGTTCGACACGGTTTTATCGAACATGGCTACCACCACATTGCCCTGCAAATGCCGGTGCATGTCGTTAACTTCATTTCTAAAGTCTTGTAGAGACAGCAGTAAGCGTTGAGTCGATTCATAAATTCGCTTTCCTTCTTCGGTAAGCGAAAAGCCCCCACGGCCTCGATGACAAAGCACCATACCCAATCGAGTTTCTAAATCTTTTAAATGTCGGCTAATGGTAGAACGCCCAATATTGAGTTCTAGCTCGGCAGCAGAAAGGCCGCCAGCCTGCGCCACCACTATAAATACTCTTAATAAGCGAATGTCTGTATCTGATAGATTTCCAAGAATTGCGCGCATAGTTTCATGTTTATGAAAGTAAGATTTGAATATTTATAATTTATCGAACTTATGAGGCTAGGTAAAGTAGACCAAGTGAACAAATATCATAGGAAAACAATTATGACCCAGTGGGCTTCCAAGCTATCACAATCGCAAATGGATGCGTTGTGGATGCCTTACACTGCAAATCGCCAGTTTAAAGCATCGCCTAAAATGATTACCGGTGCACAAGGCAATTACCTCATTGATGACAATGGTCGCAAAATCTTTGATGGATTATCTGGGTTATGGACATGCGGCGCAGGGCATAACCGCCCTGAAATTGCCGAAGCAGTCGCGAAACAGTTAACAACGCTAGATTACGCGCCCGCCTTTCAGTATGGCCACAATTTGGCGTTTGAACTAGCCGACAGGCTAGCTAACATGGCGCCGGCCGACATCAATAAAGTGTTTTTCACTAACTCAGGTTCTGAAGCCGCTGATACATCGACCAAGATTGCTCGTGCCTATTGGCGCCAGCAAGGTCAGCCTACTAAAACCCGTATTATTGGTCGCGCGAAAGGCTATCACGGTGCAAGCTGGGGCGGCATTAGCTTTGGCGGCATTGGCGCAAACCGAAAAATGTGGGGGCCAGCCATGGAGTCTGATCACCTTTCACATACCTTGTTGCCGAACAATCAATTCTGCAAAGGCGCACCGAACTATGGTGAAGAGCTTGCTGATGAGCTTATCGAAATGGTGGCATTACATGATGCGTCGAATATTGCGGCAGTAATAGTTGAGCCAATGAGTGGTTCTGCTGGGGTTATCGTTCCACCAAAAGCCTATTTACGCCGCTTACGTGAACTGTGTAACCAGCACGATATTTTACTTATTTTCGATGAAGTGATTACGGGCTTTGGCCGCACAGGTAGCTTATTTGGCGCCGATGCGTTTGATGTAGTACCCGATATGATTAACGTGGCCAAGCAGATCACCAATGGCGCTGTTCCTATGGGCGCGGTATTGGCTCGCGAATTTATCTACGACACTGTGATTAACGCAGGCGGTGCCGACTACAACATTGAATTGCCACACGGTTACACCTACTCCGGCCACCCTGTTGCTTGCGCTGCAGCCATGGCTGCCCTTGATATTCTAGAACAAGAAAAGCTTGTTAGCCGGGTTGCCGAACTTAGTCCGTATTTTGAAGAGGCGGTGCATAGCTTAAAAGGCATGCCATTCGTGAGTGATATTCGAAACTTCGGATTTGCAGCAGGGTTTAGCATTGAAAGCTACCCAGGCGAACCGGCAAGGCGCCCGTATGAAATTGCTGACGCCATGTGGAAGAAAGGATTTTACGTGCGCTACGGCGGCGACACTATTCAGCTAGGCCTTCCGTTTACCACCGAAAAAGCGGAAATCGACACCTTAATTAACGCGATGCAAGACACTTTAATGGGCAAGTAGCCCTTTACCGTCTTATATCCACTTACGCAAAAAGAGATACAGATATGACTTCATTGGTAGGACACTTCATTCATGGCGAACACGTAGCGCCGCAAGATGGAAATTTGATTGATATCCACAACCCTTCTACTGGCGCGGTGTGCGGACAAGTAGAAATGGCGTCGTCGGCATTAGTACAAAAGGCGATAGATTCAGCAAAAGCGGCTTATCCAGCATGGCGTGCCACGCCACCAGCAAAGCGTGCACAGGTTATGTTTCGCTTAAAAGTATTGCTAGAGCAACACAGTGACAAAATTTGTGAACTGATTAGTGAAGAGCACGGCAAAGTGCTACACGATGCGAAAGGTGAGTTGCAGCGCGGTATTGAAAACGTTGAGTTCGCCTGTGGCATGCCTCAATTGCTAAAAGGTGAGCACAGCAAAGACGTGGGCCCGGGCATTGACGCGTGGAGTGAATTCCAGCCCCTAGGCGTAGTGACAGGTATTACGCCGTTTAACTTTCCGGCCATGGTACCTTTATGGATGTGGCCAAGCGCTATCATGTGTGGCAACACCTTCGTATTAAAGCCATCTGAAAAAGATCCTTCCAGCGCTTTATACATTGCGGCTCTTGCGGCTGAAGCAGGCTTGCCGCCGGGCGTGCTAAATGTAGTAAACGGCGACAAAGCTGCCGTTGACCACTTATTAGAAGACCCAACGATTCAAGCGGTAAGTTTTGTAGGTTCAACGCCTGTTGCCGAAGCTATTTATCAAAAAGCCAGTGCTAACGGTAAGCGCTGCCAAGCCTTAGGTGGCGCGAAAAACCACGCCATTGTTATGCCAGATGCCGATGTTGATAACGTTGTTAATGCACTCATGGGCGCTGCGTTTGGCTCATGCGGCGAACGCTGTATGGCGTTATCGGTTGTACTAGCGGTGGGTGATGAAATGGGTGATACCCTGCGTGACCGTTTGTCTGCACAAATCGAAACCTTAAAAGTGGGTGCGGGTAACGACAACAGTAATGACATGGGGCCGTTAATCAGTGCTCAACATTTCGATACCGTGAGTGGGTTCATCGACTCAGGTGTTAGCCAAGAAGCCGATTTAGTTAACGATGGTAGAAAGCTTAGTGTAGAAGGTTTTGAAGAAGGCTATTTCTTAGGAGCTACCTTGTTCGACAAGGTAAAACCTCACATGGAAATTTACCAAAAAGAGATTTTTGGCCCTGTACTTGTGATGCTACGTGTACCTGATATGCAGACCGCACTTGAGCTAATTAACGAGCATGAATACGGAAATGGTACCTGTATATTCACCCGCGATGGTGAAGCCGCGCGCTTCTTTATCGATCAGGTTCAAGTGGGCATGGTGGGTGTGAACGTACCGTTACCCGTGCCAGTGTCTTACCACAGCTTTGGTGGTTGGAAGCGCTCATTGTTTGGCGATTTACATGCTTACGGGCCGGACTCCGTACGTTTCTACACACGTAGAAAAGCCATTACACAACGCTGGCCTTCAACGAATTTGCGCGAAGGCAGTCAATTTTCTTTCCCAAGCAATTAGTCATAAAGCTAGCTTTTTAAACCGACGAAGTTCGCAAATAAGCGAACTTCGTTGGCCATTAAAAACCGGTACAACGGCCTCTGGCACAGCGGCTGGCATAAATGTTGAAAGTCCAAAATATAAGAATTTACCATTCGGTCAATTTTTACAATGTTATCGGCATTAATTAAGCGCCTAAAAATAGAACAGCGCATTAGACAAAAGAATAATCACGCCCTTTGCTTTAGGCGTCTCAGCAATAGTAGCGATACATAATAATGAGTGAACAATCAGTACAAAATCAAAGAGAAATTACATTTACCGTTTGGTAAATAAATTTATCAAGGTTGCACTCTTATAGTACGTTCGCTGAGCTAACTTGGGGCAAAGTGTTAATAGGAATAACCTTCCACCTGCGAGGACAAAACAATGGATAAGCTTAGAATTAACGGTCAAAGATTATGGGACAGCCTGATGGAAATGGGCGAGATTGGCGGCACTGAAAAAGGCGGATGTAACCGCTTGGCCGGCACAGATCTAGACAAGCAAGCTAGAGACTTGTTTTGCGCATGGTGTGAAGCCACTGGATGTGAGATTAAAGTAGATAAATTCGGGAATATATTCGCCAAACGCCCAGGTATTAATAACGAACTCCCTTCTGTTGCCACCGGCAGCCACTTAGATACTCAACCTACTGGTGGTAAGTTCGACGGCGTATTCGGTGTATTGTCAGGTGTTGAAGTACTTCGCACCCTACATGAAAATAATATTACTACCCCAACCCCCATTGAAGTTAGTGTGTGGACCAACGAAGAAGGCTCACGCTTTCAGCCTGCCATGCAAGGTTCTGGCGTATATGTAGGCCGTTTTGATTTACAACAAGAACTAGATAAAACCGACGTGAACGGTTTACGTTTAGGCGACGAATTAGCTCGCATAGGCTACTTGGGTGAAGAAGAGTTAGGTAGCCGTAATATAGGCGCCTTTTTTGAAGCCCATATTGAGCAAGGCCCAATATTAGAAGATGAAGAAAAGCGCATTGGTGTAGTACGTTTAGGCCAAGGTATTCGTTGGTACAACGTAGAAATACAAGGCCAAGAGTCTCATTCTGGCACCACGCCAATGCACTTACGCAAAGATGCCATGGTTGCCACAGGCAAAATTGTAGCGGAAATCGAATCGCTAGCTAACCGTTATGACAACGGCTTGGGCACCGTAGGTTTTATGCAGGTTTATCCAAATTCACGTAATACTATTCCTGGAAACGTGAAATTCAGCGCCGATTTACGTAATCCTAACCCCGACGTGTTGGCTACCATGCATGAAGAGTTCGTGGCCTACTGCGACGCGGTAGCCAAAGAGCGTAATTTAGAGATTACCGTGGATAACTTCTGGTACTTTGCGCCGGTCGAATTTAATGCCTCGGATGATGTGAAAGCCGCCACTGAAAACTTAGGGTATTCACACATGGATATCTACGCGGGCGCAGGTCACGATGCCTGTTATATGGCCGACCTAGTTCCTGCGGGCATGATTTTCACGCCTTGTGAAAATGGTATTAGCCACAACGAAATTGAATACTCTAGCCCTGAGCAATGTGAAGATGGCGCAAATGTGTTGCTTCATACCATGTTAACCGCCAGTAAGCGTATTGCTGAAGCTGCTGGTGCCCCTGTTACTGAAGACGAGGGAGCAAGCGTATGAGTTCAGAAATCAGTGAGGTCACACTTAGTAAATCGGTGACCGAGAGCGACTATTTTAACGAAGACCTTGCACCTACTAAGCTTTCTGAGCGTACGTGGGGTACGGGAAACATAGCGGCGCTATGGGTAGGTATGGCGGTGTGCGTACCTACTTACACCCTTGGCGGCGTGCTTACCAGCTACTTCGGTTTATCGGTGATGGAAGCCTTATTCACTATTTTGTTAGCAAACATAGTGGTACTTATTCCTCTTACGTTAAACGCCTTTCCTGGCACTAAGTTTGGTATTCCCTTTCCGGTGGTACTTCGTTCATCGTTTGGTGTGGTGGGCTCGAATATTCCCTGCTTAATTCGGGGTTTTGTAGCCTGCGGCTGGTTTGGTATTCAAACCATGTTTGGTGGCCTTGCCATCCATTTGTTTTTATCGTCGGTATCAGACGGCTGGGCCCAGCTTGGCGGTATGGGGGAAGTCATTGGCTTTTTTGCTTTTGGTGCGTTAAATGTCTTTATCGTAATTAAAGGGTCAGAGTCGATTAAATGGTTAGAAACCCTAGCTGCCCCGTTGCTCCTTATTGTAGGTGCAGGGCTTATTTGGTGGGCGAGTGATAAAGTATCGGTTACTGAGGTTTTAGCCACACCCGCAAGTCGCCCTGAAGATGCAGGCTTTTTCAGCTATTTCTTCGCCGGACTCACTGCCATGGTAGGTTTTTGGGCAACACTGTCGTTAAATATTCCTGATTTCAGTCGTTATGCTAAAAGCCAAAAAGCCCAAGTAACTGGGCAAATCATAGGCTTACCCCTCACCATGTTTATGTTTGCTGCCTTAGGGGTATTACTGACCTCTGCGTCAGTGACCTTAGTTGGTGAAACCGTATCCGATCCGGTAACGCTTATTGGTCATATTGATAGCCCGTTTTTTGTGGCAATCGCCATGCTACTTATTATTGTGGCTACCTTATCTACTAACACCGCCGCTAACGTAGTATCTCCCACCAACGATTTTCAAAACATAGCACCAAAATATATTAACCATACCCGCGGCGTTTTATTAACTGGCTTAGTAGGTGTGTTATTGATGAGTTGGGAGCTATTAAAGAAGGCCGGCATTATAGAGTCTGACGTTAGTGTAGAAAGCCTGTACTCAAATTGGTTGCTGGGTTATTCAAGCTTACTGGGCCCTATTGCGGGCATAATGATTGTTGATTACTTCCTGATTAGAAAACAAGAGCTAGATGTAGCCGCACTGTACACCAGCAGTGCCGCTTACCCGAAAGTGAATTGGGCTGGTTTTGTCGCTTTCTTAATTCCAGTTGGCATCACATTGTTAGCCATTACTGCAGATGTATTCACATGGTTTTATAACTATGGATGGTTTACCGGTTCTATTTCTGGCGCCATCATTTATTACTTTGCCGCGGGCAAGCTAGTTAACACCGTGAACACAAACGTTGGTGAGCTAGCAAAAGCCTCTTAATTTTACGCGAAACAGGACACGAAAATGGCCATATTATTACGCGGTGGTACCGTAGTTACCCACGAAATGACTTACAAAGCCGATGTACTTTGCGAAGACGGAAAAATTACTAAAATCGGCGAAGATCTTGCTGTAAATGAATCAGATGTAGAGATAGTCGATGTCTCTGAAAAGCTAATCATGCCCGGCGGCATCGACCCGCACACACATATGCAACTGCCATTTATGGGTACGGTAGCCGCCGATGACTTTGCCTCTGGCACCGCTGCCGCCCTAGCAGGTGGCACCACGACCATTATCGATTTTGTTATCCCAAGCCCAGGACAGCCTTTGATGGAGGCTTATCAGCAGTGGCGAGACTGGTCTGAAAAATCCATGTCTAACTACACCTTCCACGTGGCGATAACCTGGTGGGATGACAGCGTTCATAAAGACATGGAAACCCTGGCTACCGAATACGGCATTAATAGCTTTAAGCACTTCATGGCGTACAAAAATGCCATCATGGCCACCGATGATATTCTGGTGTCTAGCTTTACCCGTTGTATGGAATTGGGCGCTATTGCCACCGTGCATGCTGAAAACGGTGAATTGGTGTATCACTTACAGCAACAGTTAATGGAAAAAGGTATTACAGGGCCTGAAGCGCATCCGTTATCTCGCCCGCCTATGGTTGAAGGTGAAGCGGCTTACCGTGCCATTAGTATTGCTGAAACCCTAGGCGCACCTTTATATTTAGTGCATTGCTCGGTAGAAGAGTCGGTTGATGCTATTCGTTATGCACAGCAGCGCGGGCACCATGTTTATGGTGAAGTGTTAGCTGGGCATTTAACGGTTGATGATAGTGTGTATCAAGATGTCAGTTGGGAGCGCGCAGCGGCCCACGTTATGAGCCCACCGTTTAGGCCTAAAAAGCATCAAGACGTATTATGGAAAGCCCTACAGTCGGGCACGTTGCAAACCACCGCTACCGATCACTGCGCCTTTTGCAACGAACAAAAAGCGATGGGTAAAGATAACTTCACGCAAATTCCAAACGGCACCGCTGGGGTAGAAGAACGCTTGGCAGTATTGTGGGAAAAAGGCGTGAACGGCGGCAAAATAACCCCTAACGAATTTGTAGCGGTAACGTCTACCAACGCAGCCAAAATCTTCAATATGTACCCCGCTAAAGGTGCAGTACGTGAAGGTTCTGATGCCGACATAGTGATATGGGATCCGAAAGGCTCAAAGGTGATTTCAGCCGAAACCCATATGTCGAATATTGAAACCAATATTTTTGAAGGGATGGAAGTTACCGGTGTACCTGTGATGACCATTTGTAATGGTAATATCGCGTGGCAAAACGGTGAGTTGTTAGCGAAGGCGGGCGATGGAAAATACGTTATGCGCCCCACGTATGCGAACTTTTATCAATCGCTTCAAAAGCGAAAAGCATTAGCGGAGCCTAAAGCGGTAGACCGCACATCAGCGTAAAACTCAGCGTATAGCGTACAATAAAAAAGAAAAAGGCCAGTCGATTTGAAATGACTGGCCTTTCTTTTATCTTCTTTTAAATTAAAAGCTTACAGCGTAAAGCTACACCAGCTGTTGACCTTCCTTATAATATTGCAACGCCGTGGTGCTATCGTGTCTACGTTCACTAATGGCTGACAGCAATAACAGGTCATCTTTGTTCGATTCCATCTTCACGGCTTTTAATAACACTTTCTCCGCTAGAATGTCGTCACCAGCGTTAAACGCGACTCTTCCCAACGTTGAATATAACTCAACATTTTCGCTGTCTTGTTTAATCCAGCTTTCCAGCAACCGCAGTGAAGGGGCAGCATTCGGAATGTTCAACTGGGTGAAATAGGGAAATAGAGCAGGGTGCGGGCCACGTTTTTGCCACTCTACTAGCAGCGTTTGTGCTTCGGCATGCATGCCTTGTTCAAGCAATTGTTGAATATAAGCCGCGCGATAAGCATCGTCTTGCTTAATTTTACGAGGTAATCCTTCCCAGTGGGTTTTAAGCTCAGCAGCGCCGTTTTTGCTGGCAATTTCAGCTAGCTTGCCCTTGGCAATTCTCTGTGACCATGCGGTATAATCTTCTTTGGGTAACGCCTTGCGCCAACCGCTTAGCTTTTCTTGCAAGGTTTGCCATTGGCCTTGCTCTGCCATTATCGACGCTTTCAGTTGTATCACTTGTGGGTTGTTGGCTTCTTCTTCATCTAAGCTATCTAGCTTTTCAAGTGCGTCGGTATACTTACCTTCAGAAACATCAATGCGCGCCATCACAATAGTGGCAGCCACTTTGGCACTGTCATACTCTGCTGCTTGCAGTAAGAAGTAACGGGCTTTTTGTGGGTCGTTTTGGCTTTGTGCTACTTGTGCGGCAGCCAAGTAGTTTACCCCTTCAAAATCACCATTTGTGGTTTGGCTAAGTGCCTTGTGAGCACTTTTTAGGTCGCCAGCTGCTAATGACTGTAAACCATGGTAAAAGGCACGCTTGCGTTTACGCTCACCTAATGCACCAAACCAACGGTGAGATCCCGTTACCAAGCTTAATGTCCATAACACCAACTTAGAGATAATATACCAGCTGATAATGGCGCAAATAATGATAATGCAAAAACCAATTAGGCTGGTTTCTATCGCGGTATTACCTAATGAAATCAGCACGTAGCCTTTGTCGCCCAAAATCATGGGGCCAACAATAAGCGCAACAATAAATGCGGCCAGCACCGCAAGGGCAATGACTAACCATTTCATAATGCGCTAGCTCCCTGACTGAATGCTTGTTTTACACGAGATTCTAATAATTGCTCAAGCGGCTTTTGTGATGCCAACTGACTAGGGATTGGTTGTGAAATGTCGGTATCAACAAGGTTATCAAGTGCTGAGATAAAACCAGTAACTTGGCTCTTTTCTACATCGTAATGCTCTTCAAGCATGGTTTTAGCGTAAAGCAAAGATTGCTCATACAGACCTGAGTCCGCTTTAAGTGCAGCAGACTGAGCGTGCATTAATTGTAAGCGAAGCTGCTCTTTCACTAAAAATTGAGCTTGCAGCGACATCACAGGTTCAACCGGACCCTCTAAGCTTTTCACGGTTAAGAAACCATCGACAATGGAGTGCCATACTTTCGCAAGGTTCTCTTTCCAGTCGTCCGCCGATTCAGACAGTTCGTTGCTATCAGCATTTGCGTCTACTGGTTTTTCAAAGGTATCTAACGGTAACTTATCGATTTGCGCCAACATGCCGGTGAGGGCAAGCGCCACTGAACTTTGTGATACTGGGTTCATTTGCTGAAGGGTTTGAATGTCTTCAGCAAGTTTAGCGCGAACCGGCAACACCGAAGGGTCGGCTAGTGATTTCAATCGCTTATCTGCGTTCACTAATAACAAGGTTGCTGTACGAACATCGTTTTCCAACCACAATTTTCTACCTGCCATGCGAACCAAATAATCAGCCTCGGCAATAAGCCAATCGGCAGGGCGCTGACCTTCCATGCTATTGAGTTGTTGCTGGGTTGCTTCTGCTTGTTGCACTAACGCACTGTTTTGTTGTTGCAGTGCATTAAGCGTCTCTTTCAATTCATCGTTTTGCCTATTTAGCGTACGCAATGCGTCTGCTGTCTGCTTACGATCGGCAAGCATGTCGTTGACTTGCGCTGTATTTGCCTGTTGGGCTTTGGCAAGGGAATCGCTGCTGCCTTGTTGTTGGGTGTAGTACCAGTAACCAGCACCAATAATGCCTAGAACTAAAAGGAAAATAATAATAACCACAAACCATAGAAGCTTGGTTCCCGACGATTTTTTCGTTTTTTGTGGTGTGCTTTTAGATGAAGCTTTAGGTGATACGGTATCGCTAGCGGAAGCCGTGTTCGCTGACGTCGCTTCTGATGTCGTACTTGATGATGATTCCACGCTTACCAATTCCCCGTTTTGAGGGTCCTTCTCATTCTTGTCAGACATTTAATACTCCCAATTTTCCTTTACCCAGGCAATTAATGCCTGATCGGTGGCGCGGTTGCACACCGAAACGCGTGCTATCCCAAGATTACGTAAACTCGTTGCAACTCGTTCACTTACCGTTAACCAGGGCAACGCTAATATTTGTCTACTATGAGTAGAAATAAGTTGCTTTGCTAAATTCTCGCTTGTAGCGATAATGCCGCTAACATCGCCAATTTTCCAGCGCTTTGTGTAAATTGGGTTTGTAAGTGGTTCTCTTTTATAAACACAAAACTCGGTAACCGATATGCCTCTCTCGCCCAAAACGTGAGAAAGCTTATCTCTACCACCTTCGCCCTTTATAATAACGACTTGTGTACAGTTTGCCTCATTAAGTTGCTGCATGACCAGTATACCTTCGGACGTATGTAGCGAAGGGGTGACGATTTTTAAAGGTAAATTAGCGCTGTGTAATGCGTTAGCCGTGGCATCGCCAACCGCTATTAACGTAGGGGGCGCAGATAAAAAAGAGGCTTGATTAAGTGCGTGAAGTGCTGCTGGCACGGCATAAATGCTAGTAACAATAATAATATTAATGCTGGGCGAGCCCAACAAAAACTGTTGTAGCTTGCCTGCCTTACTAGGGATGCTTTGAATATCTGATGTAGCAACGCCTATTGTATCAATACCCGCCTGCTCAAATGCATCTGCACTTGCTTGTAATTTAGGAAGGGGGCGGGTAATCAGCAGCATAAGTTTGTAATAATATAAGTTAGCAACAACATACATTAGTCATACAATGCGCTAAGAATTTCCCCTGCACCTTGTTCAAGCAATGCCTCGGCGACTTCTACGCCAATACTCTTCGCATTTTTTGTAGGGCCTGTTGCAGAAGCGAACAATAAGGTTGAGCCATCTGGCTGTCCGACCATGCCGGTTAAGGTTATGCTGTCTCCGTCAAGGGTAGCAAAACTACCAATAGGTACTTGGCAACCGCCTTCTAAGCGTTCATTCATAGCACGCTCTGCGCTCACTCGGGTTTGAGTTTCACCATGGTTCAGCGCTTGAAGTAACGCAATAAGCTCGGCATCGTCATTACGACACTCAATACCTACCGCACCTTGCCCAACGGCAGGAAGTGATACCGAAGCCGGCAAGCCCGTTTTAATGCGCTCTTCCATGCCCAAACGTATGAGGCCCGCAGAGGCAAGAATGATGGCATCGTATTCACCCGCATCTAGTTTGGCGAGGCGGGTATTCACGTTGCCGCGTAAGTCTTTAATTTTCAGATCTGGACGATGCTTACGAATTTGGCATTGGCGGCGAAGGCTCGAGGTACCCACCACAGCACCTTCTGGTAACGCGTCTAAATTATCGAAGTGATTTGAAACAAAGGCATCAAATGGGTTTTCGCGTTCACAAATAGCGTGAAGGCCAAAGCCTTCTGGGAATTCAACCGGTAGATCTTTCATTGAATGCACGGCAATATCGGCTCTGCCTTCTAACATGGCGACTTCAAGCTCTTTTATAAACAAGCCTTTACCACCAATTTTCGCCAGCGGCGTATCAAGTATTCTATCGCCCTGAGTGCTCATAGGCACCAACTCAACCGCTATCCCATCGTGATGCTCTAACAGTTTCGCTTTCACGTATTCTGCTTGCCACAGCGCCAGCGCGCTTTTGCGTGTAGCGATGCGAATAGTTCGGTTTTTTTCAACTGGCATTTTTGAATATCCTATCTAAGTTCTACACCCCAAAAAACTAAAGTGTTTACCTGTTTTTGGTAAAAAGGGGTAATTAATAACGTTATTGTACTGAAAACTTACGTCAGCGCACAGGTTTACGGTTGGAGAAATATATAACTACTGACTATGCTTGGTTTACTCATTTTCCTTCAGTTATTTCTTGGGCTCCATGGACAGCATTTCTGTGCGACAGTTTTTAAAAAGCAACCATCAAAATGATGCCGAAATAAAACGCCGTCGATTAACTTTGTATTTTATTTCCTACGTGGGCGGCACAATTATGGCCGTGCTTGCTATTCAAAACGTATTTCGTGGCGATCATTTACTTGCTTTCTTTCTGGGGCTCTTTTCAGTTTCAGTATATGGGAATGCGGTACTGTCTCACCTGTACAATAAAAATGATATTTTCTATTATCTAGCAGGCGCTCTTGTCATAGTAATGATATCTACTATTACCATTACTGGCGGCTATCACAACACAGGTCTGTACTTCGTATTTCCGTTAATTTGTATTCAAATTATAGTTGTGCAATTTAGGGCTGCAATTGTCTATGTGTCTGTCACTATGTTGCTGGTATTTTTGATAGTTTCAAATCAAGATGTTATTCCCGCAAGTTATCGACCAGAAGATGTATCTCGATTTCTCATTTCGTTAAGTTGTTTTATTGCCGTATTTTTTATTGGCGAATATTTTTGGCACCAAAGCCGAAAAGAAATGATGTCGGATAACTTGGAGAAGATGCGCCAGGCGCACACCGACCCGCTAACTAAAATACCGAACCGTCGATTTTTAGAGTCGGTATATTTCGAACGCGCTATTAACAATCCAGTGGATTATTTTCCGCTAAGTGCCGTAGTAGTAGATGTCGACTTCTTCAAGAAGATAAATGACACATACGGGCATGATGTAGGAGACAAAGTGTTAATTCACCTCGCTCAAATCATGCGCAGTGCTATTCGTTCAACTGACTTGGTATCGCGCACTGGTGGAGAAGAATTTTTGATCATTTACCCAGCCACGCCGCTGAGTGTGGCGGTTAAGCTTGCTGAGAAAATACGTATAGAGATTGAATCTACCCCCTTCGAAGATGGAGATATCCGACACCCCCTTACATCGAGCTTTGGGGTAGCTACTGCCCTAGCAGACGTGAATGTAGAAGCCGCAATAAAATTGGCAGACGACAATTTATATGAAGCTAAGCGCACGGGTAGAAACTGCGTGGTTTAAATGCCCAGCCTTGCTTTTTTAAACGCAGACTGGGCTTGCAATACGATATCAGCCTAGAACTTTTTTAAGCCACGCTGAAATATCACTTATTTCTTGCATACAGACGTTGTGCTGCATGGTATAGGTTTGCCAAGTGGCATTAAAACCATTCTCAGTTAACGTTTTATAAGCCGCGTTACCCATAAAAATAGGCACCACTTCATCTTGTTCGCCATGAGCCATCATGATGGGAATGTCTCGATTTACGTCGGTAGCTTCTTGTGCCAACAAACTTGGTTCACACATATAAGTGGAAAGTGCCATAACACCAGCCAACTTATGCTTAAAGCGAGGCGCAAGGTGAAGTGCAATAACCCCCCCTTGTGAGAAGCCTGCTAATACAATCCTATCGGTAGGAATGCCTTTGTCGACTTGCTCTTGGATAAGTGTTTCTACATGAGCGGCGGACTCAAGCACACCACTTAAGTCTGCACGGCTATTAAAATCGAGTGACTTTATGTCATACCAAGCACGCATCCGCATACCACCATTAATGGTAACGGGGCGCTCTGGAGCATGAGGAAAAATAAATTTTACCGACATACTATCGGGTAGCTTTAACTCAGGGACGATAGGCGCAAAGCCATGACCCGAGTCGCCTAAACCATGAAGCCAAATCACACAGGCATTTGGCGTAGAGCTGGGGTTGTGTTCAACGTAAGGCAAAGTTGTTGCTCCATGTTTATGTGTCGTACTTTTTGTCTTTCCCTAAAACAGCGCCGAATTTAAGCTAACTGTAAATGCATTGCTTTGTTAAAGGTACACGCGTAGGCAATGTGAGTATGTGTTCGAAACGATTGCTACTACGGCTTAACGGTTCAATATGCTATCATTGCTCCACGAAATCACCATATTTTAAGATATATTTAATACTTTCATGGCATCTTTACTCGGAAACTTATTTATACTTGCAGCGCCATCAGGCGCAGGAAAATCCAGCCTTATAAAGGCGTTAATGGAAAAGTACGCGTCTAATAGCGATAATGCAATGGAAGTGTCAGTGTCCCACACTACCCGTAAACCTCGTCCGGGGGAAGTGGATGGGCAGCATTATCACTTCGTCAGCCGTGAACAATTTGAAGCGCTAATTGAACAAGGCGTTTTCTTTGAATGGGCTGAAGTGTTCGGTAATTACTACGGCACATCACGGGTAACCATTGAACAAACCTTGCACCGTGGTATAGATGTATTTCTAGATATTGATTGGCAAGGCGCACGCCAGGTGCAGAAACTGATGCCTGATACATGCGGTATTTTCATTTTGCCTCCTTCAATCGAGGTGCTAGAGCAACGTTTAACCAATCGTGGTCAAGATAGCGATGAAGTGATTGCCGGTAGAATGAAAGAGGCCGTGGCAGAAATGTCCCATTTTAGTGAGTTCAGCCACGTTATTGTTAATGATGATTTTGCGACCGCGCTTAACGATTTAGAAGCGATTGTGATTTCACAGCGTTTACGAACAATGAAACAACAAATGCGTTATCAGCCTTTATTGGACGAATTGCTCGGATCTGCTTAATATTTATATTGATTTAAATTCGCACAAACCGCTAGGATCGCGCAGTACAAGAGTGTATACTGCGCGGCCGTTTTTTGAATTACTTGATCAACCTAATTTTCGGAGAAATACATGGCCCGCGTAACAGTTGAAGATGCCGTAGATAAAATTGGTAACCGCTTTGATTTAGTTTTAGTAGCGGCTCGTCGTGCACGCCAAATTGCCACCGAAGGTAAAACTCCAATGGTTGATGTGCAAAACGATAAGCCTACCGTAACTGCACTTCGTGAAATCGAACAAGGTTTGGTAACTGCTAGCACACTTGAACAAGACGATTTGCGTGATCAAGAACAACAAGAACACGCTGAATTTTCATCAGTTGCTAACATTCTTTCTGATCAATAGTTACGTCGTATAGGTAACTATTGTATGTTTAAGCGCCAGTGCTTTGAAAAAAGCACTGGCGCTTTGCTTTTTGGGTATTGGCTAAAGGCTCAATTCTACGTATTCTAAAGGTTGTAACGTTAATCAGGAGTCGCACTAGTCCGTGTATTTGTTTGAAGGCTTAAAACAGAAAGTAATAAAGTACTTACCCTCTGACCGAGTTCAGCTGGTACAAGAGGCATTTGTGTTGGCTCAAGAAGCTCACGATGGCCAAATGCGCTCAAGTGGCGACCCTTATATTACGCACCCTGTTGCTGTTGCCAGTATTCTTGCCGACATGCATTTAGACCATGAAACTCTCATGGCAGCTTTGCTACACGACGTGATTGAAGACACCCCTTACAGCCAAGAAGATCTTGCTGAAGCTTTCGGTGAAACCGTTGCTGAGCTGGTGGAAGGGGTAAGTAAGCTAGATAAAATTGCTTTTAGCAGTAAGCAAGAAGCACAGGCTGAAAACTTCCGTAAAATGATGATGGCCATGGTGCAAGACATCCGGGTTATTCTGATTAAGCTAGCTGACCGTACCCACAATATGCGTACACTCGGTTCGCTTCGCCCTGACAAACGCCGTCGCATTGCTCTTGAAACCCTTGAAATTTATGCACCTATTGCCCATCGTTTAGGTATTCACGATATTAAAAATGAGCTAGAAGACTTAGGTTTTCTTGCCATGTACCCTATGCGCCATCGCGCACTGAAATCAGCGGTTCGCCAAGCACGCGGTAACCGTAAAGAAATTATTGAAAATATTCGTGAAGAACTTAGCACTCGCTTAACGGCTTATAAAATTGAGTCGGACGTACTGGGCCGCGAAAAACACCTGTACTCTATTTATCGTAAAATGCGTAATAAAGAACTCATGTTCAACGAAGTGATGGACATTTACGCGTTTCGTATTGTGGTTGACTCAGTCGATAATTGTTACCGCTCGTTAGGCGCCATGCATAGCTTGTATAAGCCTATTGAAAACCGTTTTAAAGATTACATTGCTATTCCCCGTACCAATGGCTACCAGTCATTGCACACCTCGCTTATTGGTCCCCATGGTATTCCAGTAGAAATACAAATTCGTACCCAAGAAATGGATCAAATGGCTGATAAAGGGGTTGCCGCGCATTGGCTTTATAAAGAGCCTGGCGACAACGGCACTACTGCGCAACTAAGAGCGCGTAAGTGGATGCAGTCGTTACTTGAGCTTCAACAATCAGCCAGTTCATCCTTCGAATTTATTGAATCGGTTAAAACCGATTTATTCCCAGAAGAAATATACGTGTTTACCCCAGATGGCCGCATTATTGAGCTGCCCATGGGCGCTACGGCTGTAGACTTCGCCTACGCGGTGCATTCAGATATTGGTAACACCTGCGTTGGTGTTCGAGTAGAGCGTAGAAACTACAGCTTAAGTAAGCCACTACAAAATGGCCAAACCGTAGAGATTATTACCTCACCTAAAGCTAAGCCCAATGCTAATTGGCTGAACTTCGTAGTAAGTGCTCGCGCACGCACCCGCATTCGCCAATATTTGCGTAAACAGCATTCGCAAGAAGCTGTGAACATGGGTAACCGCTTACTGCGCCATGCATTAGGTGAAGTGAAGCTGGACGATATTCCAGAGGCCGATATTGAACGGGTAGTGGCTGAAACTAAGCATGACGACTTTGATTCTTTACTTATAGATATAGGCTTAGGTAACGAGCTAAGCGCTATTGTTGCCCGCCGATTGTTAGGTGAGAACACAGATTTACCAGAGAAAAAAGGTAACGTGGCTATCCGCGGTACCGAAGGATTATTGGTGCATTATGCCCGTTGTTGTCACCCTATCCCTGACGATGAAATTGTGGCGGTATTAAGCCCTGGCCGTGGTATGACGATTCACCAAATTGGTTGCAACAACATTCGCAAGCTTTCAAAAGAAGAGCCTCAGCGCGTATTACCAATGCGTTGGGACGATGAACCTCAAGGTGAATTTAAAGCCTCGCTGCGAATTGAACTGTTTAATCATCAGGGAACCCTTGCTACCCTAACGAACACAATTTCTGGTTGCGATTCCAATATTATTGGACTGCAAACAGAAGAAAAAGAGAGTAATATCTACTTTATCGACATCGAAATTACCACGCAAAATCGCGTACATTTGGCAAGAGTGATGAAAAAAATCCGCACCATGCCAGAGGTTCAGAAAGTGTCACGTCATAGTCAGTCCAGACACTAACTTTTTAAAAATTTTTAGGATCCATTATGTCTAAGTCTATTATTCAGACCGATAAGGCACCTGCCGCTATTGGTACTTACAGTCAAGCCGTTAAGGCTGGCACAACAGTATATCTTTCAGGCCAAATTCCTTTAGTGGCAGAGACCATGGAAATGGTTTCAGAAGACTTTGCTGAACAAGCGGTACAGGTTTTTGAAAACTTAAAAGCGGTGTGTGATGCCGCGGGTGGCACCACCAACGACTTGGTAAAAGTGAACATCTTTCTTATCGATTTAAGTCACTTTGCGACGGTAAATGAAATTATGAGCCGTTACTTTACCAAACCATATCCAGCCCGTGCTGCAGTGCAAGTGTCTGCATTGCCTAAAGGCGCACAAATTGAAATCGACGGCGTGATGGAATTGCCGGAGTAAGCCATGTCGCCAGAGCGCTACCTTCGCATTCGAAGTGCGTTGGCAAAAAGGCAAACTGACCTTACGGTTTGCCTCGAAAATGTACACAAACCCCACAATGTATCGGCGGTAGTCCGTACTTGTGATGCCATTGGCATTCACCGCGTGCATACCGTGTGGGAAGAGAAATATCAGTTTCGTGGCGACACCGCCATGGGCAGCCAGCAATGGGTTCGCCAAACTAATCACGACAGTTTAGGAAACGCTATAGGCGCACTGAAGCAGCAGGGTATGCAAGTGTTAGTCACTCATTTGTCTGATACTGCCGTGGGCTTTCGTGAGGTGGATTACACCAAACCTACCGCGATTATTTTTGGTCAAGAACGCTACGGCGCTACCGATGAAGCCATTGCTATGGCCGATCAAGATATCATCATTCCTATGGCGGGCATGGTGCAGTCGTTGAATGTGTCGGTTGCGGCAGCGTTAGTGCTTTATGAAGCACAGCGTCAGCGGGAACTAGCCGGCATGTACGATGTTGAACACTTACCCGAAGAAGAATGCCAAAAACTCTTGTTCGAAAGAGGTTACCCCAGACTGTGCGCTCTAAGTAAGACGAAAGGGGTTCCATATCCTGCGATTGACGACATTGGCCGCATTGATGCACCAGCAAGTTGGTGGAAGCAAATGCAGCTAACGCCTGAAGCGTTACACGCCCTATCTGACAATGACGAGGCAGTGTCTACGCGCGCCTAGCCTGCTCATACTTATAGTACCTGTCATACTGGCCTTAAACCGTACTCGCCAAGCTTCTCGCAATCTATTACACTTCGTTTCTAATAAATGATTGCTTTCATTACCCTAATGAAATCATACGCTTGTTTTAAGGAATGTCGGTCAAATGCAAACTCTTGCCACCACGCCCATCACCGCCCTAAAAGGGGTAGGCGCTAAAGTGGCCGAAAAGCTGGCTAAAATTGGCTTATTTACCTTACAAGACGTGCTGTTTCACTTGCCGCTGCGTTATGAAGACAGAACACGGGTTTACAGTGTGGCAGAGTGCCGTCCGTTTACTCATGTTAGTGTGCAGGGCGAAGTGAAAAGCGCCGACATCCAATACGGCAAAAAACGCATGTTAGTGGTGAAGCTAAGCGATGGTACAGGCACTATTACTTTACGCTTTTTTCACTTTGGCGCAGTGCAGCGCACGATGATGACACCGGGCAATCTAATACGATGTTTTGGTGAGGTTCGCACTGGCAAGTGGGGCATTGAAATGATGCATCCCGAATTCAAATTAATTGATGAAGATGCACCGCTAGAAGCAGAATCCTTAACACCTGTTTACCCCACTACCGAAGGGGTAAAGCAACTCACCCTGCGAAACTTAACCGACCAAGCGCTTAAAATGTTAGATAAAGGCGCACTGGCCGACTTACTGCCTGAAGGTATGTACAGCGACCAGATAAGCCTAAACGAAGCATTGCATGCGGTACATCGGCCAGCCCCCGATACCGATGTGCATGAAATGGAAGAAGGGCTTCATCCTGCTCAGTATCGATTAATTTTAGAAGAGCTTTTGTCACACCATTTAAGTGTATTAAAAGTACGTAAGCTTTCAGATGCGCAGCCAGGCATTAGCATTAAGGTCGACAAGCCTCTTATTGAAAAAATGTTGGCCCAATTACCGTTTTCTCCCACAGGGGCACAGCAGCGGGTAGTAGCCGATATTCAGCAAGATATGCAACACCCCAGGCCCATGATGCGCTTAGTACAGGGTGATGTAGGCTCAGGGAAAACCTTAGTGGCCGCCCTTGCAGCGCTATCTGCTATTGGGGCTGGGCATCAGGTTGCGCTTATGGCACCCACCGAATTACTTGCCGAACAACATGCGAATAATTTTAGAGAATGGTTCGCACCGTTGGGGATAGAAATAGGGTGGCTAGCCGGTAAGCTTAAAGGAAAAGCCCGCACCGAAGTGTTAGCGCGGCTTGAAAGTGGCGATGTACAAATGTTGGTGGGCACCCACGCGATTTTTCAAGAAAGCGTAAACTACCAACAACTCGCGTTAGTGATTGTGGATGAGCAGCACAGATTTGGTGTACATCAACGCCTTGCGCTTCGAGATAAAGGCGAACAGCAGGGGCGATACCCGCACCAGTTAATTATGACGGCCACCCCTATACCTCGAACGCTGGCCATGACTGCCTATGCCGACCTAGATACCTCAGTAATCGATGAATTACCTCCGGGAAGAACCCCTGTGACCACAGTGGTATTGCCGGATAGCAGGCGAGGGGATGTTATTGAGCGTGTTCGCACAGCCTGCAAAGAAAACGGTAGGCAAGCCTATTGGGTTTGTACCCTTATTGATGAATCGGAAGTGTTGGAATGCCAAGCCGCTGAAGATGCTGCGGTTATCCTTCGCACAGCACTACCTGAACTTAACGTAGGTTTAGTGCACGGGCGCCTAAAGCCAGCTGAAAAACTACAAGTAATGGCTGATTTTAAAGCCGGTGAGCTCGATTTACTGGTGGCTACAACCGTTATTGAGGTTGGGGTAGATGTACCCAATGCCAGTATTATGATTATTGAAAACCCCGAACGATTAGGTTTAGCTCAGCTACACCAACTTCGCGGGCGAGTAGGGCGTGGGGCGGTAGAAAGCCAATGCGTACTTATGTACCAAAGCCCTTTGTCTAAAACGGCTACTCAGCGATTAACTGTGCTGCGAGAATCTAACGATGGGTTTTATATTGCCCAACGAGACTTAGAAATTCGTGGGCCAGGAGAATTTATGGGTACTCGTCAAACCGGTATGGCGGAACTTAAAATTGCCGACTTAGTGCGAGACGCCGCGCTTATTCCCAAAGTACAAGAAATTGCCTATACCTTATGGGAGCAATATCCTTCCCATGCACAAGCCATTATCAACCGCTGGATAGGGCACAAGGAGCAATATGGCCATGCTTAATACTTTGCCTCTTGTGATTGCTAGCACCGAAGGCGATACCCACTTTGAAAGCGACAAAGCCCTCGCGCTAACGATCAGTAAAAACTGGGGTTTTGCGATTGAAGAAAAGCCCGTTGAAGGATTTTATCTGCAAGTCAGTCACGATGTACTTGGGCTTGCTGATGCGAGCGAAAAGAAAACACTGCCTGTTGAAGTTGATTTTGCTTCCCCGGCTAGCTTATATCGCAAAGCCCATGGCGGCGGTAGAAAAGAGCCTATTGTAAAAGCGGTGGGGTTGAAAGGTGATGTACTTAAAGGTGCAACACCTTGGCACGTAGTAGATGCTACGCCGGGTTTAGGCAGAGATGCATTTGTGTTAGTTAGCGTAGGCTGCAAGGTCACTATGATAGAGCGTTCACCCATTGTAGCCGCGTTGCTTGAAGATGGTATTCGACGTTTACAACAGCGCTTCCCAGAACTTGCAGAACGATTAGCACTACAACATGGAAATAGTGCCGATGTAATGCAATACTGGAATGGTGAAAACGTAGATGCGATTTACTTAGACCCTATGTTTCCGCATAAAAAGAAATCAGCCTTGGTGAAGAAGGAAATGCGATTGTTTCAACAATTGCTTGGACACGACCCCGACGCCGACGCGTTACTCGCGCCTGCGTTGGCATTAACGTCGTCTAGAGTAGTGGTAAAACGCCCTAATAGTGCAGAAGTGCTAGCAGGAAAAAATCCATCAATGGCAATAGAAAGTAAAAAACATAGATTCGATGTGTATTTACGTCAAAAATCCTAGGAGAGCAGCATGATAGAAGTAGGTAGCACCTTGCCAGAGGTAGATTTCAGCCTTTTAGTCAATGGTGAGATGACAAACCCCGGCACTGCCGAGCTTTTTAACGACAAGCGTGTAGTAGTGTTTGCAGTGCCTGGCGCGTTTACGCCAACCTGCTCTCAAGCACACTTACCAGGCTATGTGGCATTGGCAGATAAAATCAAAGCGAAAGGCGTAGATACGGTTATTTGCTTATCGGTTAACGATGCGTTCGTGATGGACGCATGGGGAAAAGCGAATAACGCTGAAGAGATTATGATGCTGGCAGACGGCAACGGTCATTTCACTAAGCAAATTGGTTTAGACATGAATACCAGCGACTTTGGTGGCTTGCGCTCAATGCGTTACGCCATGTTAGTTGAAGACTGCGTAGTGAAAAAAATCAGTGTAGAAGATCCAGGTCGCTTTGAAGTCAGTGATGCCGAGAGCATGCTAAAAAGCTTGTAACAGCAAGTTCAATACTAAGCACTAAACCTATTGAAAGGCTTGAGCATAATGTAACGCAATGCTCAGGCCTTTTTTGATCGCCAAATTTACCGTCCAAGCCCAATTAGCATGCCTAAGTTAGCGAGCGTCATAAAAATATAGATAGATTTTTACGATTGCCTAGTCTGAATAAAGTTGATCGCATAGTGTCGTTAAAATGTAATATAACTATGTCGCAAACAGCCAGTGAATAGCGGTTATACGATGAATTGCTAAACGCAACTTTCGGTGCAAACACCGTAGTTACTGACTTTAATGTCAATTTGGTAATGCGAAAGTATGTCATAATCATACGTCGAGTTACCTTTACTTAATTAATGATAATAAGTATCATTTGCATAATTAAAAGCGTACTAGGAAAAGTGATGACAACAACAATCAAGAAGCTAAGTGCCTCGGTATTAGTATTAGCAGTGACCTTATCATTGGGTACAAGCAGCGCCTTTGCAAATGGTGTAATCAGCGAACATGTAAACAATCTTCAAGCTCATATTGGTGAGTACACAGAAGAAGTGCACTGGTTAGAAGAAAAATTCGGCAGTGTTGTTGATGCGTACGAAAAAGACAGCAAAAACGTAGACACAGACGTGTTAATTGAATATTGGGAAGAAGTTGATTTTCATTCTGCGATAGAAACTCAGTACGTACCTGTTTATGCGTCTATATGGCAGGGTATCTATGGCATTAAAATGGGCATCGAAAACGGCAAATCTGTAGAAGACGTTCGCGCAGAGCAAACCAAACTTAATCAAGCCTTGTGGCAAGCGTTAGGCGCAGTTAAACTTGCGTCACAATATCAAAAGCAGGGTTTGGTTGCCAAAGTACAAACCACTGAAGTTGAACCAACCACCGCGCCTGAAGTTATTGACGATATTAAAAAGCGTTTAGATCGCGTAGTCGCTAAATCGGCAGAGCAACTGACTGAAGTTGCCACCACCTTGGTTCACGATACTTACTTACAACGCTTTGAAGGGGTAGAAGGGGCGCTAATTGAATTAGACGCCGACCTAGTTGAAGACTTAGAAAAAGACTTTAACGTAACCCTTCCACAAGCAATTACTGGCGGTAAAGGCGTAGAGGCGGTTCGTGGTGTAGTGGAAACTATGCAAACGAAATTAGATCGCGCTCGTTCCTTGTTAGTAGAAGCAGAAAAAAGTCGTAAAGACGTTTTCTAAGGAATAGTTTTTTCAAATGCAACGTAGAACATTTTTACAAGGTTTAGCCGCCGCAGGTGCGTTAGGTAGTTTACCTGTTAGCAGTTTGAGCTTTGCCAACACCATTGCAAGTGTGTCGGTAGAATCCCTTCCTAAGTTGGAAGGTGATCTCACCCTTTATTTAGGGCGTGGCGAAGGTGGTTTGTATGAAAATGTGCTCGATGCCATTAAAAAACGTAATCCAAAGCTTAACCTAAAAATTAGACGCGGCGCTTCAGCCGCGTTAGCCAATACCCTTGCTGCAGAAGCAAAAGCAGGGGTGAAGCGCGCCGATTTATTTTGGGCGGTAGATACCGGCAGTATTGGCATGGTAACCGATTCAGGTTTAGCGAAGCCGTTACCTACCGACTTAACCACGCAATTGAAAGACGGTTTCCAATATCCTAGCTGGACACCCGTTACCGGCCGTATTCGTACATTGCCGTATAACACAGAGCGGGTAACCCCCGATCAAATCCCAGATAGCGTAATGGCCTTAGCTGATAGTGATTTAGCGTTGGGTTGGGCTCCGGCTTATGCCTCATTCCAGTCATTCGTTACCGCTATGCGCATTTTAGAAGGTGAAAAGGCCACGGCCGATTGGCTTAAAGGCGTTAATAGCAAAGCGAAAAAATACGCAGGCGAACTTGGCGTAGTCATGGGCGTTGAACGGGGCGAAGTGGATATGGGCTTTGCTAACCATTACTACACGTTGCGCTTAAAAGCCGGTAAGCCAAACGCTAATGTTGCCCTTGCCTATACGCAAAACGATGCAGGCTGTTTAGTCAATGCTTCGGGTATTGTGGCATTAAGCGAAGGTGATTTACCTGTTAACTTTATCCGCTATTTACTGAGCCGCGAAGTACAAGGGTATTTGGCAAGCGAAGCGTACGAAATTCCGTTGGTACAAGGTGTTACACCGCCGCAAGGCTTACCTGCATTATCTGAAATATCGCCACCCGATATGGATCTCAGAAAACTAGCAGATTTACGCCCCACGCTTAACCTTATGCGAAAAGTCGGGGTGCTGTGAGCAACTGGCCAAAGTCGTACCCGCTGGCTCTAATTATCGCGTTAATGGCATTGTTGCCAGTAGGCGTTTTATTTTCGTTAGCATCAGATAGCGCAGAAATTTTCGACACCCACAACTTGCGCGTACTCGGCAACACCGTATCACTTATGGTGCTGACTATTATTGGCTCGGTACTTATAGGTGTGCCTCTAGCGCTCTTTACTGCTTACGTGCAAATGCCGTTCAAACGATTTTGGCTAATTCTTTTAGCTGCGCCCTTAGCCTTACCCAGCTATATCGGTGCGTTCGCCATGTACTTTTCTTTTGGCCGTGGCGGCGAAATAGAAAACGTATTAGGAATTACCACCCCCAGTATTGATGGTTTGTGGGGCTCGGCCTTGGTGATGTCGTTGTACACCTACCCCTTTGTGATGATGACCACACGGGCGTCGTTACTTAGCCTTGATGCCAGCCTAATCAATGCGGCCCGCACCCTTGGTGTATCTTTGTATAAAAGTTTGTGGCGCGTGGTATTACCTCGTGTAGCCACCAGTATTGCAGCCGGTGCTTTATTAGCCGCACTTTATGCACTGTCTGACTTTGGTACGCCTGCCATCATGGGATTAGACACCTTCACCCGCGTTATTTTTGTCGAATACAATGCCTTTGGCTTAAGCCAAGCTGCCATGCTGAGCTTGCAGTTAATGGTGATTGTAGGGTTGATCTTATTCATTGAAAGTCGTATTGGCGGCGCCAAAGAACGCCCCGGCAGGCATTTAAGTTTATGGCCAGCCCGTTGGCAACGTAACCTTATGTTATTAGCGGCAATGCCTATATTGTTGCTGGCTATTGTATTGCCTCTTGCGGTATTCACTCTGTGGCTAATACGGGAAGGTACCGGTGGGTTTGAATTTAGTTATGCGTGGAATTCGGCTTATGCGTCTTTCCTAGCTGCTATTGTGGCTGTTATTTTGGCTATACCCGTTGCCCACGCGGCTATTGCAGGCAAAGCTGGACGTTTAATGGAACGCATTACTTATTTTGGTTTTGGCGTACCTGGCATCGTGATGGGTACTGCATTGGTTTACGTTGGCCTTCAATTACCTTATTTGTATCAAACCTTGGGTTTATTGGTGATGGCGTATGTTCTACGCTTTATACCCCTTGCCGTAGGCAGTGTGCGTAGTACCGCAGAGAATTTAGATACCGGATTAGTGAAAGCAGCACGAGTGTTAGGGGCTAGCCCTCGCGAAGCATTTATGCGCATTACGTTGCCACTTACCTTAAGGGGCATGATAGCCGGTGCCGCTTTGGTGTTTTTAGAAGCCATGCGAGAATTACCTGCCACCCTAATGTTGGGGCCAACGGGGTTTGAAACCTTAGCCACCTACATGTGGCGTGTGTACGAAGCAGGTTACTTCGGCCGTGCTGCTGTACCGGGGTTATTGCTGGTATTGTTATCGGGCTTTGGATTAATATTAATGCTTTCTGGCGAACGCCGGGCCCAGTTTACCGTTTCCGAGGATGATCGTAGTTAATGCTTAAAGTGAGTGAGTTGTCAGTTAATTATGGTGCTACCCGTGTAGTGAATAAGCTCAACCTAGAATTAGGTTCAGACGAAATTCTCATGCTGGTGGGCCCAACAGGCTGCGGTAAAACCACTATCTTACAGGCATTAGCAGGCCTTATCCCTATTTCAGAAGGGCAAATGACCCTTGGCAACTGGACCGCCACGCCGAAGAAAACGGTGCCTCCTGAAAAACGCAATGTAGGCATGGTGTTTCAAGATTTCGCACTGTTCCCTCATTTGACCGTTCAGCAAAATGTTTGCTTCCGTTTAAAAGATACTAAGCTTGCCGATCATTGGCTAAAGCTTCTTGGCCTTGAAGATTTTCGTGATGCTAAGCCTGCTCGTTTATCGGGTGGTCAAAAGCAACGTGTTGCACTAGCCCGTACCTTGGCACACGGGCCGGCATTTGTTTTATTAGATGAACCCCTATCAAACCTAGACGCTGCCTTAAAAGACAGCCTTCGTTGGGAAATTCGCGATGCCCTTAAAGCTGCAGGCGTGCCTGCTATTTGGGTAACTCACGACCAAGAAGAAGCCTTAAGCGTAGGTGACAGGGTAGGGATATTAAATAAAGGCGTACTAGAGCAACTTGCAACCCCAGAAGCATGTTACTCAGAGCCCGCCAGCCGTTTTGTGGCTCGATTTATGGGTGAAGCTAGCTTTATTCCAGGTACCTTCGATAACGGCATCGTTACCACTGACATTGGCACTGTGCCTGGCACATCAGTAGATGGTGCTAACGGCAAGGTAGACTTGTTAGTGCGCCCTGACGATTTAAGTTTACGTGCAGACCATGAATGCCCCAATGGCACTGTAGATTGGGTACGTTACGAGGGGGAAAGCCGCCTTTATGCCGTAACCCTAGACAGCGGCAGCCAGTTAAAGGTACGTGTAAGCCACGAAAACGCCATGAAACCGGGTGCGCGAGCACACATGGCACTCATCACTACGCATCCTTTAGCGGTGTTTTCGCGAGCATAAACTTTCGCACTCGAAGACTAAAAACCCCTATCTACCAATACACTACACCAGTGGTTTAAAATTAAACTGCTGGCACACATTGTAGCCCCCCAGCATTTACGTATAATTCAGCTCGTTTTTGCCCTATGCCTTATTATTAGACAGTTAGGGTAATTAGAACGATATTCCAAGTCAGGTACAGCAATTAAAGGTGAGTAGTGTGAAACAGCGTGATGTAATTGTGATTGGTGCTGGTGCAGCAGGGCTGTTTTGTGCAGCGCAAGCCGGTGCCCGTGGGCGCAGTGTAGAAGTGCTCGATCACGCCAAAAAAGTAGGTCGTAAAATCCTTATGTCTGGAGGCGGACGCTGTAACTTCACCAATATGTACGCTGGCCCTGAAAACTTTCTATCGCAAAACCCACACTTTTGTAAGTCGGCATTAAGCCGCTACACCCAATGGGATTTTATTGGATTGGTAGCAGAGCACGGTATTGCCTATCACGAAAAAACACTCGGCCAGCTATTTTGCGACGACAGCGCGAAAGATATTGTAGAGCTCCTGCTAAAAGAGTGTGATAAAGCGGGGGTAACTATTACCACACGCTGCGACATTGTAAGCGTTGAAAAAACCGAATCAGGTTACACGCTTAACACTTCTTTGGGTGAATACCAATGTGAGTCACTCGTTATTGCCACCGGCGGCTTAAGCATGCCGAAGCTAGGCGCAACACCATTTGGTTACAAAGTGGCAGAGCAGTTCGGCTTAAATGTGCTACCCACTCGCGCAGCTCTAGTACCTTTCACCCTGCAAGATAAAGACAAAGACGTATTAGCCGAACTCAGCGGCATTGCCATAGACGTAAATGCACAATGCAACGACACCTCATTCCGTGAAGCTATGCTGTTTACACATCGCGGCCTAAGTGGCCCAGCCATGCTACAAATCTCAAGCTATTGGGAAGCTGGCGATGCGTTAAGTATTAATACGCTCCCAACTGAAGATGCGCAGGCGCTTATTAATACGGCGCGCACCGACACGCCAGATGCCCTACTGGCAACCTGTTTAAACAAAGTGTTCCCCAAACGCATGGTACAAAGCTTTATTGAATATCATCAATGGCGCAATGTACCGGTGAAGCAGCTGAGCCACAGCGAATGCGAGGCTATTGCTAACACGCTAGAAAACTGGCAAATAAAACCAAACGGCACCGAGGGTTACAGAACCGCCGAAGTTACTATTGGTGGTGTAAACACCAATGAGCTATCGTCTAAAACCATGATGGCTAAAAACGTAGAAGGCCTTTATTTTATAGGCGAAGTGGTAGATGTAACCGGTTGGTTAGGGGGCTTTAATTTCCAGTGGGCTTGGAGCAGCGGCTGGGCAGCCGGGCAGGTGGTGTAGTTGACAATGATTAGTCAGAGCAAGTAGATTAAATGGTTAGCTATGCGCTTGAGTCAAAGCAATAGTTTTTCAGGAAGAGGGTTTTGATATCGAAAATATTTTACTATTCCTCTGTCGATACATTATCTAACCTCAAGACAACAGGGACGGTCAAGAGCGATGAAAGACATGCAGTTCAGAAGGTTATTAGCAAAAAAATTTCATGAACATGTATCTGACGCCTATTGTTTATTGTACTTGCATTTAGAGATAGGGGGGTACTTTAGTCAGTATGCCAATGAGCTATCTAGTGATGAATATGGAGATTACTCAGTCTTTACCCCCACAGAGCGTTCAGACTTTTTAAACGAATCAGGTCTTATGTCCTCTTTTCGGAAAATTGAAGAAGGCGGGTTCAAGGAAATAAACAAGTACTTTGAAACAGCGAACCTACTATCAGTTTTCGTGTTGATGGATGAATTTTTGCATGAAAACTCCAGAAAGTCTCATGAGACCATTGACATTATTTACGACGATATTCGTCATACTGTTCACCTATTGCAAAGCGATATATCTCATAACGACTTTATAACGACAAGAAAACAACGAGACAACCCAATTAGGGTAATGCATTGGAATCATATTCTGACAAACTCTTTTAGCTTTGCATTTGATTTTAAAGCGTTACCAGAGTCAGCATGGACAAATTTTCATAGTAAAAATCGAGAAACACCCAAGATATGCGTATGTAGTTTTGAAAGTGCAGGTGTTGAGTTTGAAATTGACAGAGGTGAGACTGACGTAAGCTTTTTAGCTAAAGATATTCATCCAAGTGTAGATCGCTTTGCTGAAGCTGAGAAAGTCTTGCACTACGCCGTCGAAAATGATTGTGACATTGTTATATTTCCTGAGCTAACTATTCCCAATAATATAGTTGACGAGATAGCCTGCTGGTTAAATACCAATAGAAATAGAGAAAATTCAAAAGGTCATGGGATAAGCCTAGTGATCGCAGGAAGCTTCCACAAATATAACCGTAAGAAAGATGCGTATTTTAATACGTGTACTGCATTGGATCATACCGGCTCAATCGCTTTTACTCATGACAAGATGACTCGATTTACAGGTGACGAAAAGTATGGGGTAGAAAAAACTTCTACAGGGCGTTCCTTGGCAATTATTGAACTCCCATTTGGCAGAGGAGTTACCCTAATATGCAAAGACTTCTGTGACGACAACATGAGAATGCACGATTTTGCTCATCAATCTGGGGTAGATTATTTCTTCGTGCCCACAATGGGAGGTGAAAGCACTATGAAACTCCATGAAACGCGCGTTAAGGCAATCTACAGAATGGCTGGGCCCGTAGTGGCTTTAGTTAACCAAGAACTCGGTGATCCTACCGACAATGGGGCTAGTTCTATTTATCATGGCTTCTTGAGGGGGGAAATAGGAAAAAAAAGTACAATCTCTCGTCTTGGCTATGAATCTTTTGGTAAAGATGTTACGTAGTAAACATTGTAATTGTTTACTAACCAAACTATAGTTATTTCACTTTCTAACATAGGTGACATCATGGTTACGCCAAACGCTCCATCTTCGAAAGAAGAGTTGGAAGCAGTAGAACTATTATCTTCGTTTAAAAATACTGGTATTGATCGTATCGAAGAACTTCCTGATGCTATTTTAAAGTTAAGAGGTTTTGTTAAGACGATCCCAGAATTTATTACAGATTCATTTATTCCATTTATTGAAAGCTTTTTTGATAGGCTTATTGAATCAGCATCTACTGATCAACTGACTCCTCAACAAATTCTTAATGTAGATGCAACATTCGCAGCATCACAGTTAATTTTGAGAGCAGTAGATACCGATCTGACATACGATAAAAATATTGCTTGGCGGACATATAAGCATATTTTTAATGTTCTCGTAAAACAAAAATTATTTAAAGATGAGATAGTTTTTTTATCAAAGCGAAGCCAGCATAGAGGTATTATTCGTTTAGCTTACAATGAGCCTTGCACAGTTCAAGATATAACCAACCAATTAGGTATAACACCTAAACAGAGAGTTTCTAGAATTACAACAGAACTCAAAAGAATGGGGACTATTTCAGAACGACTAAGTGCCACTGATGGGAAAACAAAAGAATATAGCTTAACTGAAAAAGGGAAGAAGGCTTATGTTCTAGTTCGAGAGTTGGAAGGTGAGCAAAAAGTTGAGTACCTAACAGTGAACCACATAAGACCAAGAGAAGCTATTTCCCAAACTTCCGGTCGAATAGTGCCGAGCTTCCATCAGGTTCCACATCAAGTTAGTGTTTCGGAGCAACCTCGAAACACCGAACTGACGAACGTAATACAAGAAGCGTTATCAGATAGTTGTAGAGCAAGTGATTCTTAATTTTTTATATAAAAAATTGGCAGTATTTTAGTTTGACGCTAAAAAGGCCTGAGTTCGATAAAATATCGAAATCAGGCCTTAGTTGTTGTTTAGCCATGAATCCAATGTATTTGTAGGCTTCTTAGTTCGCCCTTCTCATATCAGAATCAATGTCTAATTGGTCTCATTAACCAAAATAACTTTACGATGTGGGAATGGAATTTCAATGTTCGCTTCATCAAGCCCTTTCTTAATTTGCTCAGGCACTGAGTAACGAATATCGAAGTAGTGCTGACCTTCACAGAACGGACGTACAATGAAGTCTACCGAGCTGTTGTTTAAGGTTTCTACTTCAACAAACGGCGCAGGCTCTTTAAGTACATGGGGGTGTTCAGCGAGCACTTTGTCGATAACGGCGCGTGCAGCATCAATACTTTCACCATAAGCAACACCAAAGGTCATATCTACACCGCGAATTTCATGGTGTGAGTGGTTGGTAATTTGCTCGCCCCAAATTTGGCTATTTGGAATGATAATGTGTTGGTTATCGAAGGTTTGCAAAATGGTAGTGAACATATCTATTTCGGTGACTTTACCAAACTTGCCTGCTGCTTCTACAAAGTCATCTACTTTGTAAGGGCGGAAGATAAGTAGCATAACGCCAGCGGCTAAATTAGACAGTGTGCCTTGCAGTGCTAAACCTACGGCAAGCCCCGCGGCGCCAAGTAGTGCAATGATAGATGCGGTTTGTACACCAAAACGGTTAAGAACGGCTATGCCTACAAAGGCTAAGATGGTGTAGCGTATTACGCTACCAAAAAACTTAAATAAGGTGTCGTCTAATTGGGGGTATCTACCGGCTAGTGCAACCATGCCCTTATAGGCTTTACCTGCTACCCACATACCTATAATTAATATAAGTAGCGCAAGTAGTATATTAGTGGCCCACGCTAGTGCGCCAGGGAGATACTGATCAACATCAAGTGATGCAATAAATTCTTCCATGCTCAAATTCCTCATAACGATTGATTATTCTTTAATGATTCGTAAGGGTGCTTCAAGCCGCTATGTTATAGGCCATAAACCACATTAAAGGTATTCATCAATAGTATGAAGCTGTGAAAATAAAGCAGCGAAATACACAAGGATTTCACTACTTTATTTTGATTAATCAGATAATTAAACGTTTTTAAAAGGTATAGCGAACAAAGGCTGCAAACACCTCGGAATCGGAAAATTTAGTATATTCACCGCCAACTGCTATCGAATCCCAGAAATATTGCGTGCCTAACTTATAGGCTTTTTGATCAGAACCTTCATCCCATTTCTGCCATTCTAATCCGCCATAGACTTCCACATTGTTTGCTATCATATGTCGAATATTAGCCTCACCGGTAAGGTATTCGGTACCTGCTGAAACGGCATTTACACTGTCGTTTATTTTAATATCAATTTCACCATAGCCGACTTTACCGTCCAGTACTGTGCGATTTGAAAAGCGGTGAATATAGCCAACTGCCACTTTCCAACGGTCGACATCCATGTTTACCCCTTGGGTTTTATCATCAGCGGTAAAATATGTGGCTTCACCAAAAACGTTCATTCCAAGTACTTTACTTGCCTTAAATTCAAAGCCTTTCGGAGTAAACATATCTAAATCGGCGAATTCCGTTTGCACTAGTGAAACCTGTGCAAAGTCGTAAGAAGGGACATTAATAATGGGTTTGTCAGCCGCAAATACAGCACTTGCTGCTAAAAAACAGGTTGGAGCGATAAGAAGTTTATACATTGAATATCCCTATTAGGTTGGGGAACTAATAAGAAGAATAGGGGATGTGAGATGAACGAAAAATGAACGCTAAGTTAATCAATATTCAGGTAAAAAGAGGACATTTTCACTTATGCCTAGCTTTTTTAAACATACTGCATCGATACCACTAGATGCCCCCCACAAACTACAGGTAAATCGTTTCGTATTTGATTGGCGCTAATTTTTGCAGAATTTGATTCTCTTGTTGATAGGTTAAGCCAACATCACGCATCGCGTCTTGCACATACTCCACTAAAATATAAAACTCTCGCTCTTTAATATTTAAGTCTTTGTGGGTCTCTAGCATGGCCTTGCCTTCGTAAACACAAGGGCCGCCAATAAGCTCGCACGTTTGTGATACCAGTTGTTTGCGTAAATGACTTTTTGGAACACCATTAAAGTAATGCCCTATAACAGGGTCTTTATAGATGCGATTAATGGCAACACCAAACACAGTATTAAGGGTTTTACTGCCACCGATTTCATCGTACAGGCTGGTAGCGTTTTGGTTGGCAGTGTGCGTGTTAGAACACCCACTGATGCTGCCTAACAGAATAAAAAGTAGCGCAATTACGGCTGTCGTTATTCTTGTTTTGTGTAAATAGGTACTCATCATCACCAACTTAAAAATTAGCAGTGGCAGTTAGATAGAAGCCTGTCGAGCTAGGCTGCATAGGCAAGTTGCCTAAATCTACATAAGCTGCGGTGAGGGAAAATGACTTATTGGGAAAGTAAGCAATGAAGGCGTCGGTTACCGTATCTTCTTCTGCTAGCCCGCCTAGGCGATTGGTTTGCGTTCTAAACTCAACGCCGACCACGGTTGACGGGCTGGTTAGTAGCGCCAAAGAACCTTCCCATTCCAGTTTATAACTATCGTCATTTTCACTAGCAAAACCAAGTAACCCAAAGGTGTTTGCTTTGGTATAGCGGGCGGTCAGATTGGTCAATAGGTTGAAACCGTTAATATGGCCTAAATAAAGCTTGGTTGCAGAAACAAAAACATCAGTACCGCTATCATCTTTAGCCCCAAGTATGCGCGCTACACCTTGATTAGGAAGCGGGCCGGTGCCATCGGGCAATAGAAGCGTGGTATCAAAATCTCGGTGTTTTTTATATTGTGCGCCAATAGCCACTTGGGGTACCCAAGTGCGTTGGTTAAAAACGCCATCACCCAATATTTTCACTTTTGCAGACACAATATCTATGTCGATACGGGTAGATTGTGCGGCGCTAATTGCCCCATCGGTAAGTAAGCTGAAAACATTGCTGGTAATGCCAGATGAAATATCTAGAGTTTGTCGTTGTACGCTTAATTCAACGCGATCGTAAATGCCAAGGCTGGCACCAAAGGTGGTTAAGGTGTAGTCGTTTAAATGAAGGTATTGAACATTCGCGGTACCGTTAATTTCTTCTTTACTGCCATAGCCGCTAATAAAGGCCCAAGGCGTGATACCGCCACCAGCGGTGCCTTCAAATCCAGTAACGCCGCCCGTTGCAGTTAGGCGAGAGCCCGTGTTTGCACTGCTGAAAAATGAAATTAAACAAAAGCCTAGGCAAAAAAATGTTGCTTTAATCATAAATTCCCTTTCTTGAAGCTTACCTAAATAATAGGTAAGTTTTGTCAGAAATAAAGCCTTACTCGTGCTTTTCCTAAGCTGCAACCGTGAAGCGATTTTTGCCAGCCCGCTTAGACTGGTATAGCGCTGTGTCGGCAGACTCCATCATCGATTTCACATCTAAGGCAATAAGCTTGTTTTGATGATGATAAGCCACGCCCAAGCTCGCGGTTACACTAAAATCTGCGCCTTCTTTAGTGGTAAACCGGTGACTCCTGATATTTTCAAGGATTCGCTTGGCTATTTCTTTAGCTTGTAGCAGTGTGGTGCGGGGAAGGGCAATTATAAATTCGTCTCCCCCAATACGTGCAATAACGTCATTAGTACGTAGTGTATTTGCCGCTGTGTGTGCCACGGTTTTAATGACTTCGTCGCCTACGTGATGACCAAGGTTGTCATTAATGTGTTTGAAGTTATCTATGTCGAAAGAGATGAGTGCCAAGCCTACGTGACTGGGGTTCAGCTTAACTAGGTTGTGCTCGAAATAATCAAAGAAGTAACGCCGATTGTGTAAGCCAGTAAGATCGTCTCGAATAGAAAGGGCCAATAGCTTTCTTGAGTTTTTATATTGGAAAACCACAAAAATAAGTAACAGTGCAAAGATGACTACTACGCCTACCAGCATCATATTTTTCTGCCGTACTTTCAGCGATTGCTCCCTGGCCGTAGCCGCTTGAAGTTGTGTTTGTTGTTTTAGGAGGGCAATTTCTTTGTCTTTACGCTCGGCTTCCATTGTGGCTTGTACTTGGGTGACATATTCTGAATTGTTTAAACGCTGCAACTCAAGGAAGTCTTTGTAATACCTATGAATAAATTCAAAAGCCTGCTCAAAGCGATTATCTTTAAATGCCACTAAGCCTGCAATGTAATCAAGCTCTAAGTGCCACTGCGTATTGTGCAATGCTTCTATGCCGTTAAAAATAGTGCGTGCTTTCGATAAATCTTGTTTAGCCTCAGCTAAGTTATCAAGGGTTAAATTGCATAGGGCGCGTTTTTTGTAAAGTTCTGCGTTGTAATCAATGGGGCCCGATAAGCCCAGCGCATCATCAATAGCACCAATAGCAGCGTTACACTCTCCTCTTTCTGCCATTGTCATAGCACGGCCATAATGCAAATAGAAATTTTCGCTGTGATTATTGGTAAAATTCAACGCTATTTCGTAACGGTCAAAGTAGGAAAGTGCATCATTCCAATTTTCTAGCTTTCGGTTCACCATAGCTAAGCCCAATAAGGTACTGGCAACATGGGGTTGGTAGCCAATGGACTCGAAGAAGGTAAGTGCACCTTCGTAATACTCAATGGCTTTTGTGTAATTACCTAAATAGTTATAGGTGTCGCCTAAGCTCTCTTCTAACAACCCATTAAAAAAGGGGTTGTTTAAAATGACGAGATTTTTATAAGCATCTTGCAGTATGAGGGTGGCCCGGTAGTAGTCTCCGGAAAGTGCGAATCCGTAACCTAACTCTCTAATAGCAAGCACGTAAATAGTACTGTTAGGCTCTTCTTTAGCGACTTCAACTGCATACTTCAGCGTGTCGATAGCGCCAGAAATATCGCCTGTTTGGTGCATCCGGCTCCCTTTTAAATAAAGCCATAGTGCATTTTGTTCGTTCGTCATCACATTGGTGAAGGTTGCGACAGTGGCAAGGGTGGCATCCATTTCTTTGTATAAGGTTAATACACTCTCGGTTTGGGCTTTTCGTAACAACAGCCAAACTTTGCCTTCATCACTGAAGTCATTTGACTGAGCAAGTGTGACTAATTTTCGGTAGGTTTGCTGAGGGTTTAGAAAAATAGCATTTTCAAAGTCGTGTAATGCATTTTCACTAATTGTGCCTGGCATAGTGTCAGAAACAGGTACCGCTGTAGTTGCGGTATCAAGAGTTGCAGACACAGGAAAAGAAAGGCTAACCAGCACCCCCCAAATGGCGAAAAGCATCAAGAAACAGGTGCGTCTATGTACTACAGCCAAAAAAAGCCCTCCGAATGGCTACAACCTTGCTTAATTAACCTGCAATCTGGCACTAGGTTAGTATGAAAAGTGTTCGGAGTGAAGCGACATTTTTGCTTATTTTGTAAAGACTAAAGTTTGCCAACTGACACCTTGGCGGTGCAGTTTGTCGCTAGAGTCTGTGTTATGAATTAAGGTTAAGCCACAGGATTTTGCGAACTCGATAGTGTCCCTTGCATTAACCGGATTAGCCACCCGTTCGTCATCAAATTTCCCGTGTCGCAAAGTAATGACTAGGAGCCCTTCGGTTAAAAGCAATTGGCTACATCGTTGCAAGCTTTGTTGTTGCTGAACGTGGGTTAAGTGCATCCATACCGCGCTAATCAAAATTAACCCGTAGTGTTGCTTTTTCTGTGATGTGAGTAAGGGCAGGGTATCTTTAATCCACGTTACTGACTCTCCCGTAAAGGCAATGCCTGATTGCATTAGCGCGGTTGCAGGCTCAATAGCGGTTACGTGATTTCCCAAATCGGCCAGCGCTTTCGCGTCTCTGCCTGCTCCTGCACCTATGTCTAATATAGTGGTATGGGTTAGCGACGGTATATGTGACAACCAATCGCCATGTACATCCTCAAATGCAACACTAGTGTATTGTGAAGCAAGCTTTGAAGCGTGCTGGTGGTAATACGCGATGTGTTTATTGTACTTCATGGTGTTAGCTGTTCTTTTGAAATGTGTTTAACCACTTGGCTAAAATCGCCAAGGGCATGTGATGCCTGTTCTGTCCAATGCCAAAACAAAGGCACACCTAATTGTTTGCTAGGAAATAGCGAGATGAGCTGACCCGATGCCACTTCTTGTTTAACTTGTAAGGTTGGCAATAACGCCCACGCTACGCCTTCTACGGCCATTTTTGCAAACCCATGAGATGACGGATACCAATGACATGTGGTTAGCGACGGCGGAAAGTCTAAACATTCTCGCTGATAGTCGGTGAGTAGGGTGACATCAAATTCGTCATAAAGTAACCCCGGAGTGCTCATTACTCGTTCGGGGCTTATGTCATTTTGAAGGTAACGTTGTATAAAGCCAGGCGAAGCATAGAGTTGA
This sequence comes from Alteromonas naphthalenivorans, assembly GCF_000213655.1. Lineage (NCBI taxonomy): Bacteria > Pseudomonadati > Pseudomonadota > Gammaproteobacteria > Alteromonadales > Alteromonadaceae > Alteromonas > Alteromonas naphthalenivorans. Next base: position 4,077,683 of record NC_015554.1, on the reverse strand, counting down.
TAATTCATAGTACCAAGCCTGGCTGATTGCCCGCCGGTAATGGGAGTGCCAGTTTGGCTAATGCAGGCCATGACTTTACCTTGCTGCAATAGGGTGCGGGTTTGGGTTTGATCAGCATTATAAATATGTACGGGGTTAGAGCGCATTTCACTAAATCTTGCCATGACCTCAGTAAACCAGGTCGCCAGCACATCGTTGTTTACTGCTACACTCAGTGGCGAAGCATGGTCAGCCGCCCCGCTGCGTGTGGTTAACTGCTCTTCTAACACACTTACTTTTTGCACGTGAGACAAGAGTTGTTCGCCAAGTGGCGTGGCCTTTAACGGTTTCATACGCACTAATACCGGCCCGCCCACTTGTTGTTCTAGTCGCTTTATCTTTTGCGAAACTGCCGACTGAGTCAGATTGAGCGCTTGGGCGCCGCGCTCAAAACTGCCGTAGCGTAGCACTTCGCGAAAACTGTGTAGGGCAGCATAATCAAGCATGATGAAAGCAAGCACTCTTATTTAAATAGGTATTCCCAGTATTATTAATTAATTTAATAGCAAAGAAAAATTATTAATTTAATTTAGTTTGAAAGAGTAGCTAAAATCAACGCCTATTTTTTATTCATTCAATTTTTGAGGTTTAGTTCATGTTTGCGGCAGCGTTGAGTGGTTTTGTGATGGGCGGCACCCTAATAATCGCCGTCGGTGCGCAAAATAGTTTTTTAATCGAACAGTCTTTGAAGCGTCAATGGACCGGGTTGTTCGTACTGCTGTTTATAGTGAGCGATGCCATTTCTATCAGCTTAGGAGCAATGGGATTCGGGTTGCTGTTACAAGAATATCCTTTGTTGGTATCAGTCACTAAGTGGGCGGGCGTTATCTTTCTTTTGTGGTTCGCGTTTAACAAACTCAAAGCCTCTATGGCTGATGATGCGTTGGTACTTGAAATGTCGAAGAAGCAAACGTCATTTAAGCGTGCGTTTCTGATTGCTATGGCGGTGACGTGGTTGAATCCTCATTTTTACTTAGATACGCTGCTATTAATGGGGAACTTAGCCAGCCAATGGCAACTTGATAAATGGTGGTTTGTCTGCGGTGCAATTTGGGCGTCTATCGTATGGTTTGTTGGGCTAAGTACCCTCACCGCTAAATTTGCGCACCTTATGCAGCGCCCGTCGTTTTGGCGTTGGTTTAACCGCTTAAACGCAGCGGTATTAGGGGCGGTAAGCATTCAACTGGCTAGCTTGTAGTATACAGGCATGAGTGAAAGCTTTTGGTAAGCAGCCAATCGCAAGAAGGAGAGGTATATGAGCTGGGTTTATTTGATTGTGGCTGGCTTATTAGAAATAGGTTGGCCAGTGGGGTTAAAGCTGTCTCAAGAAGCTGAAACTCGCGTGCTGGGTATACTGTTAGCGATAGGGTTTATGGCGGCCAGTGGTTTCTGTTTATGGATGGCGCAAAAAAATATTCCTATAGGTACGGCATACGCCGTGTGGACTGGCATAGGTGCGGCGGGTACGTTTCTAGTTGGGGTTGTATTTTATGGCGATCCGACTTCTATCGCGCGCTACTTTGGCGCAGCCTTAATTGTGGCAGGCGTTGTGGTATTGAAATTAGCCCACTAAAAAATGTGGCGTATAAAAAAGCTCAGGTATTTCCTGAGCTTTTTGTTTATTGTCTAACTGTGGGTATTAGTTAGCGTTTAACTGAGCGCGAAGTTCAGTTAAAAAGGTGTCGATGCGTTCGGCGTTTTTACCTAAATCGCTTTTTCCAACCCGAGATTTACTGCGAATATCTACAAGGGTGTTATCGTCTTTTGCTTTTAGGCGAATAACCACATCATCTTTGAATCCAAACCACTGGGTGGTGTCAGTCGCCTCTAATGTATAGGGCAATGCGCCATCGGACACACGCTCCCAGCCTAATACGTCAATAGTTTGTTCACTAGCTGCAAAGACTTCATCAATGCTTTGCGCCAATAATTGGGTTCTAATTTCAGGGTAAGCATCGATTTGCTGACGTGTTACCTCACCACCCTCGTAAGTAATAGGGTTAGGTGCATTTTCACGTAGCGGCGCAATAGCCACAAACGCCGGAGGGTTGGTCACATCGGTAGTGATATCGTGAATAGGCGGTACGGTACTGGCTTTGCCCATCATGCTAACAGGCATGGCGACAGCAATTAACGCTAATATAGCGAAAACAAACGTACTGCCCCAGCTGACGCTTTTACGTTTTATTAGTACTTGTAGAATGATAAGTATAATGGCTGCGCCACCCACATATACGCCATAGCGCAGAGAGGTAAATGCGGTGCCTAAATCAACGCCTGCGTACTGATATAGCGGGCCTGGTAATACCACCATTAAAAATCCAATAATGCTGGTCAGTGCAATGAGTGCTTTCAAGTGAGCTCCTAATTATTATTGTTGCTTTGTATAACATAACTTTAACAGTCATTGGGCGCTTTTGGTTCAAATTTTCCACTAAATTTGCGAGTAAAGCGCTTGATCCGTCGCAAAAACCTTTGCAAGCAGTGAAAGGACGAAGGAGTCAGAAGCACTAGTGGCGTTTACATAAGGGGAATAGAGTAACTTCTGCTATGCTATATGCTGATACAAACATGAGGTTTACTATGGGGAATGCCCAAGAGATCCCTTCTTTTAATGCGACGAATGCACAGAAAGTGGAAGTGCTGTTAGACATACTTTCCACAAAAAAAGCAGAGTTTGAAGAAGGGATGACAGAGTATGCGCTAATTTCGCAACTTAAGTCGCCACCCTATCAGTTGTTCAATGACAACGCGCTGCGCGATTCCCTAGCATTGTTTAATACCCACTTCATCTTGTTTCATACCCTATATTTGCTTAGAAATCTCTGGCGTGATGCCTCGGTGGGTGAGCTAGATATTCATACTACACGCATCATTCTATTGCCCTTGAAAGCGAGTAGTCAAAGCGCCTCTGTGAGAAACGCCACTACATTAGATAAAAGCGATCCGCTTGCAGAGTACTACCTGAACTGGCAAAACTTGGCCAGCACTGGTGAAGCTGATGTAGAGGCTTTATTGAATGGCTTTTGGCAGCGAATGATGGGGGCTGAGCCCGCTTTCGATTCAAAAGAAAGTATTGTGCAATGTCACACTTTACTCAACTTAGAGGAGTCTGTGTCAATCACGTTACCGACGCTTAAGAGGCATTACAAGAAGCAGTTGGCAACAGTGCACCCAGACAAAGGAGGTAGCCACGAAGCAGCGCAAAATGTTATTTCGGCGTACCAAACCTTATTGCGGTATTACGGGCTCTAATACTAAAAGTTGAATGAAAAGCGTGTTTTACAACCTTAGGGTACCGCTACAGTATAAAAATACTGCAACTGACCGATAAGATCAGCACCTTTAACTCCCTTTACTTTTAATCTTTAGTATAAGCGCGCACAATGTAAAGCTTGTGTCAGATATGTCATGAATAGGGTGTCCCATTATTCATACTGGCCGATGAGTAACCCTTTCGTCACAGTAAATTGATACGTTGTGCGTTACTGCGATGTCGCGCCGCATTTGAAGCATACGATCTCATTAGTCCAGTTGATGTGATCGGGCTGAGTAATGCCAATGTATTTATAACTCGGCGCATGGAAGTTACCTACGTTAATACAGGCCCAAAATTTAAGTTTACCGGTTAAACGTTCTCGTTTGCCGGTAATCGTTAGTTTTTAAATTCGAGAAATTATTATGAAACGCGTTTTTTATGTCATCACTACCCTAGCTTTGTTGGTAGGTGCGATTGGGTGTTCGTCTGAGTCTGAACAGGCGGGCGCAGGGCAGCAAGCCATGCCGCCACAGTCTGTATCGGTGCTTACTATTGCACGCCAAGCGGTAACCCATGAAATGATTCTGCCAGGAAGGGTTACGCCATCTCGTCAGTCTCAGGTTCGCCCTCAGGTTGATGGAGTGATTACAGAGCGTTTATTTGAAGAAGGTGCGCAGGTTGAAAAAGGCCAGCAACTTTATCAAATTGATGATGCGCGTTATCGTGCTCAATTAAACAGCACCATTGCTGACGTTAAAAGTGCACAAGCGAATTTAAAAACCTTAGAAGCGAAAGCTCGCCGCTACGATGACCTAATTAAACAAAATGCCATCAGTCGCCAAGAATACGACGATGTTATTGCGCAAAAGGAACAAGCACAGGCAGCGATTAGTGTTGCTCAAGCGGCGGTAGATTTAGCACGAGTTAACTTAGGCTATACCAAGGTGTATGCGCCAATTAGCGGCCGTATCAGTCGCTCGTTTGTGACAGAAGGTACACTCGCGACCACAAACCAAACGCAGCAACTTGCCACTATTACGCAGTTAAACCCTATCTTCATCGATATGCAGGAGTCGGGTCGAGCCATACTGACCCTTCGCCAAGCCATGCAAGAACAAGGCTCGATGCCTGTGGAATTGACTGTGGACGAGGCCACGGGTAAGAAATACGAACACATAGGTAGCGTGAAGTTTTCGGAAGTTACCGTGGATGAAAGTACCGGTTCAGTCGCCCTTCGCGCCGAAATGCCAAATCCAGACGGGTTGTTGTTACCAGGCTTATTCGTGAAAGGCCACGTTATTACCGGTACAGAACAGGCTCTACTAGTACCGCAGCGCGCTACGATGCGTCAACAAGACGGTTCATTGTCAGTCTATGTGGTGAACAGTAATGACGTGGTAGAAGCGCGTGCACTAAAAACTAGCGACATCTACAAAGACCAATATATTGCCACCTCGGGTATCAAAGAGGGCGATAGACTTATTGTTTCTGGTTACCAAAAAGTGAAACCTGGCAGTAAAGTAAACACCAGCGAGTGGCAGTCATCGTCACGCGGCTCACGTTAAGATAGGATTAGTTTACTATGGCTCGCTTTTTTATCGACAGACCCGTCTTTGCGTGGGTACTTGCAATTATTACGATGATGGCAGGTGTACTTGCCATTTATACCCTGCCAATTGAGCAATACCCTAAAGTTGCGCCACCCACGGTGACGATTACTGCAACTTACCCAGGGGCTTCAGCAGAAACTGTTGAGAACTCGGTCACGCAGGTGGTTGAGCAAAACTTATCAGGCATCGATAACTTACGTTATTTCTCTGCCAGTAGCTCAAATAGCAGTATGTCTATTAGCCTCACATTTGAACCGGGCACCGACCCAGATATTGCGCAAGTTCAAACTCAAAATAAAGTGCAAGCGGCACTGCCATTGCTGCCGGCACAGGTGCAGCAACAAGGTGTCACTGTTGCAAAGTCAAACTCAGCATTTTCGTTAGCCATTGGTTTTTATGACGAAACAGGGCAAATGAGTCAGTACGACTTAAGTGACTTGCTGGTATCTCAATTTCGCGATTCAGTCTCCCGTGTTAATGGCGTGGGAAGCGTTCGGGTATTTGGTGCCCAGCGTTCAATGCGAATCTGGTTAGATCCAGACAAACTGTACAGCTACAACTTAACGCCGGTAGATGTACAAGCTGCTGTAGAAGTGCAAAACACCGATGTATCTGCGGGGCAACTCGGGGGCTTACCTGCCATTCAAGGCCAGCAAATTAATGCGACTATTCAAGCTCAGTCACGCTTACAAACCGTCGATGATTTTGAAAGCATCGTGTTGCGGGTAAATACAGATGGTTCTCAAGTTCGAGTCCGCGATGTAGCGCGGGTTGAACTAGGAGCTGAAAGCTACGATGTAATCGTTCGTTACGACCGTCACCCTGCCTCAGGTATGGCTATTAGCTTAGCGTCAGGTGCGAACGCGCTTGATACTATCAATGCGGTAAAGCAACGAGTTGAAGAGCTACGAGTCAACCTACCAGACAGCGTAAAAGTGGTTTATCCGGTAGATGCTTCACCCTTTATCGAATTGTCGATTGAGTCAGTGGTACACACGCTGATTGAAGCTGTGGTTTTGGTATTCTTCGTCATGCTGCTATTTTTGCAGAATTGGCGCGCTACCCTTATTCCTACTATCGCGGTTCCGGTGGTGTTACTAGGTACCTTTGCGGTGTTATTGGCATTTGGTTACAGCATAAACGTATTAACTATGTTTGCCATGGTGCTAGCCATTGGCTTGCTAGTGGATGACGCTATTGTCGTGGTTGAAAACGTTGAACGTATTATGGAAGAAGAGGGCTTACCGCCCGCTGAAGCCACTAAAAAATCCATGACACAAATTACCGGTGCGCTAGTAGGTATTGCCGCGGTGTTATCGACGGTATTTATTCCTATGGCCTTTTTCAGTGGTTCTGCTGGGGCTATTTATCGCCAGTTCTCAATTACTATCGTGTCTGCCATGGGCTTTTCGGTTTTGGTAGCAATTATATTGTCGCCTTCATTGTGTGCCACGCTGTTAAAACAACACGATCCTGAACATGACAAAGACAAAGGCTTTTTTGGTTGGTTTAACCGCACATTCAACAAAGGCCGCGACCGCTATCAGCGTACCACTACCCACATGGCGAAACGTGCTAAGCGTTACTTTGCGGTATACGGTATTTTGGTCGCCGGAATGGCATATATCTTTGCCCAATTACCTGGTGCTTTCTTACCCGATGAAGACCAAGGCCGCCTAATGGTGCTAATAAGTACGCCTCCTGGTGCAACTGCTGGGCGTACCTTAGAGTCGGTTAAAAAGGCAGAAGACTTTTTCTTAGACCACGAGCAAAGTGCGGTTAACGGATTATTTACGGTTGTCGGTTTTAGTTTTGCTGGCCAAGCTCAAAATGCCGGTATGGGTTTTGTAAACTTGAATGACTGGAGTGTACGAGATGAAAGTGACTCAGCATTTGCGCTGGTAGGTCGCGCCTTTGGCGCATTTAGTCAAATTGAAGATGCTTCTGCATTTCCTATTGTGCCACCGCCCATTATGGAATTAGGTAACGCCACAGGCTTTGATATGCAGCTTGTGGATCGTGGAAGTAATGGTCATGTGGCCTTGATGAATGCCCGCAATCAATTGTTAGGCATGGCTGCGCAAAACCCTAAACTTGCTGGTGTTCGCCCCAACGGATTAAGCGACGTGCCTCAGTTTAAGGTGAATATAGACAGTGAAAAAGCATCTGCGTTGGGGTTAAACCTAAGCGAAATAAACAGTGCACTGCAAATTGCGTGGGGCTCAAGTTACGTAAACGACTTTATTGATAAAGGCCGTATAAAACGCGTTTATATGCAAGCGGATGCAAAATATCGCATGTCGCCAGACGATTTAGACAAGTGGTTTGTGCGTAACGCCGACGGAGACATGGTGGCCTTCAGTACCTTCGCGTCTACTGAGTGGGTGTATGGCTCGCCGAAATTAGAGCGTTTTAACGGTATATCATCGGTCAACATTCAAGGTAGCCCCGCTGAAGGTATTTCATCTGGTGAAGCCATGGAAGAGATGGAGAAGCTAGTCGCTCAATTGCCTGATGGTTATGCCATTGAATGGTCCGGCCTATCTTTTGAAGAACAACAAGCAGGCTCGCAAGCGCCTATGCTGTATGCTATTTCTATTCTCATTGTATTTTTATGTCTAGCGGCATTGTATGAGAGTTGGTCTGTGCCCTTTGCAGTAATGCTAGTGGTACCTTTGGGTATATTAGGGTCGGTAACGGCTGCGTTCTTATTCAATTTACCAAACGATGTTTACCTACAAGTTGCGTTTTTGACCACAGTGGGTCTGGCGGCGAAAAATGCCATTCTTATTGTTGAGTTCGCGAAAGAGCAATACGAAGAAGGCATTGATTTAATGACGGCGGTATCAAATGCGGCTTCTCAGCGTTTTCGCCCCATATTAATGACATCTATGGCCTTTATACTCGGTGTAACACCGCTGGCAATGGCTAGCGGTGCAGGTTCAGCAAGCCAAAACGCGATAGGTATTGCGGTGATGGGGGGCATGTTTGCTGCCACCTTCTTAGCCATTTTCTTTGTACCTATGTTCTACGTGATGGTTGAAAAGCTGTTTCATAAACAAGATAAATAACTTAGACGTTGAGGTTTTACGATGACTACTGTCATTTTTTCTCATGGAAAAGAAAGTGGCCCTTGGGGCAGTAAGATCACTACATTGTCTAACGTAGCTAGCGATGTTGGCTTTGATGTTATTAGTGTGGATTATCAGGATTTACCTTCGCCAGAAGATCGCATCACCCGATTGGTTGATACGGTAGAAGCGCAAGGCAATGAAGTTATACTGGTAGGATCTAGTATGGGCGGTTACGTGTCTTTGGTGGCCGCTGAGCGTGTGTCTGCACGGGGTTTATTTTTACTAGCGCCGGCGCTGTATATGCCAAGCTACGAAGTGCAAGAATATAACTACACCGGAAAAACGAGTGTAATCCACGGCTGGAATGATGATGTCATTCCTGTTAGCCACAGTATAGATTATGCGAAGTTGCGTAATTCTCAGTTGTTACTGCTAGAAGACGGTCACAGACTGTCGAAAAGCATGTTTGCGATATCGCCTTTCTTTCGCAATTGGTTGCATCCGTTTACACTGAACTAACGGAAGCTTTGCTGCTGTAACGTTTTTCCTGTTGTCTTACCAGCTTGGTAACGCACAACAGGAAAAATGTGTCATTATAGCGGTACAGATTAGCGGGAATAAGGCCGAGGGTATGGCAATAGGTTTACCGTCTGAACCAGATTGGAAAGCGCTGATAAAGTCGGGTTGTCGATTATTTGTGGGTGGTAATGCATCAGTACCTTACGCACTGATTCAGCACCTAATTGATAATAGCGATGGCTTTAGCGATATTGAACTAGTACACATGCTTGCACTTGGCGATACGCGCTGGGTCAATGATGAGTACAAAAATCTATTTAAAGCCAATACCTTCTTTATTGGTGGTCAAGCGATGCGGCAAGCTGTTGATGAAGGCCGAGCCGATTACACCCCAGTTTTTCTCTCTGAAATTTCAAGTTTGTTTAGTGATGGCACGCTGTCTTTAGACGCCGCGCTGGTAAATGTAAGTCCTCCTGATGAATTCGGCTATTGCTCCTTAGGTGCGGCGGTTGATATTGCCATGTCGGCAGTGCGTCAAAGTAAATATGTGATTGCACAAATTAACCCGCAAGTTCCCCGAACGGCTGGTCATTCCTATATTCACGTCAGTGAAATTACCGCATGTATTGAAGCGAACGAACCCTTAGTTGAAGTTATGCCGCCACCTATTGATAGCGTGGCCGAACGTATTGGGCAGTACGTTTCCATGTTGGTTGATGATGGCGCTACCTTGCAATTTGGTATTGGTAAAATTCCAAGTGCCACCCTTAAATACCTGTGCCATCACAAAGATTTAGGTATTCACAGCGAAATGCTTACCGACAGTATTATTGAGTTGTTAGCATCAGGTGCGGTTACTAATAAGAAAAAAACCTTCCACCCAGGCAAGGTGGTAACCAGTTTCGCTATTGGTACCCGTAAGCTCTACGATTTAATCGATAACAACCCGCATATTGAATTTTACCCTAGCAGTTATGTGAATAAACCCACCAATGTTGCCAAGAACGACAATATGGTGGCGATTAATAGTGCGTTGGAAGTCGATTTAACGGGGCAGGTGGTTGCCGACTCGCTAGGATATGATTTTTATAGTGGTATTGGGGGGCAGGTCGATTTTGTAACAGGCGCATCTATTAGCAAAGGGGGGAAAGCCATTATTGCGCTGCCATCAACGGCAAAAAATGAAACCATATCTCGCATTACGCCACGTCTTGCTGAAGGGGCTGGGGTAGTAACCTCGCGGGGCAACGTGCAATACGTTGTTACCGAGTACGGTATTGCGTCTCTTAAAGGTAAAAGTATTCGTGAGCGCGCGCTAGAGCTTATTCGAGTAGCGCACCCTAAGTTCAGATCTCAGCTATTGGAAGAAGTCAGGCAGCATTATTGGGTACCGCATTACCAAGAAAAGTACCCGACAGATATTCCAGAGCTAGGCGCTATTCAGCTTAAGCGGCTAAATATTCAAGGCGAAAAATTTTATATGCGCCCGCTGAATCCCGCTGATGAACGCCGGTTACAAGAGTTCTTTTATTCTCACACCAAAGAAACACTGCGACTGCGCTACAACTACGACCCAAAACAAATGTCGAGAGAGAAGTCGTGTAACTTAGTGAGTGTAGATCAAACCTCTGACGTGGCGTTATGTATAGTACGCCAAGAAGGGTCTCGAATTACCATTCATGCCGTAGGTCGATTTTATTACAACGCCAGCAATAACTCCTGTGAAGTGGCGTTTGTTACCCGAGAAACGCAGCAGGGTAAAGGTATGGCAAGCCGCTTGTTGAACGAGCTTATTCGTATAGCGAAAGCCCGTGAAATAAACCAAATGGTGGCCTATGTCAGGGGAGAAAATACCCCCATGATCACAATCTTTGAACAAATGCAGTTTAAGCGGCTTTTTACCGGTGATCCCAGTGACGTTGAATTGGTATTAAACGTGAGTGAGTTACCATGACCATTCGAATTTACCGCACCAAACACGGCGTTAAACATGACTTGGGCCCAGAACACCCTGAGTCGCCAGACAGGCTATACGCCATAGACGATCAGCTGTTAGCGTCGGGTTTAGAAATGGTGTGTGAACACGCTGATGCAAAGCCCATCGCTGAGGCTTACCTCACTCTGGCACATAGCCCAGAGTACGTGCAAAGTGTATTTGCCCGTGCGCAACACCTGTCTAAAGCAGCGAAAGCACACCCCGATGCAAATCATAACGATAGCAACCCCGTTACTTGGTTAGATGACGATACTGGCATGATGGAGTACACCTTACTCGCCGCATTGGAATCGGCGGGAGCGGGTTGTAATGCGGTAGATTGGGCTATGCAGGGCGACGATAGGCAGGCATTTTGTTTGGCTCGCCCGCCTGGTCATCACGCTACCTACGATGGCTCAATGGGTTTTTGCCTATTTAATAATGTGGCCATTGCTGCACGCTATGCACTACAAAACTATCAACTCTCTCGTGTGGCTATCATCGATTTTGATGTGCATCACGGTAATGGCACTGAAAATATTATCGCAGGGGATCAGCGCATCATGATGTGTTCTAGTTTTCAGCATCCGTTTTACCCTCATAGCGGTGCGCCTGTGTCAGCGAGTAATATTTTATCTGTGCCTATTGAAGCGGGCTCCACCGGCGACGTGTTTCGAGAAAAAGTATCCCATTGGTTTAACGCGCTAGAGAACTTCCAACCCGAGCTTATATTTATATCGGCAGGATTTGATGGCCATGCTGAAGATCCTATGGCGCACCTTCGCCTTACCGAAGATGATTATTTTTGGGTGAGCCAGCGTATCAGGCGTGTTGCTGATAGTTGCTGTAATGGCCGTGTTGTGAGTACGCTTGAAGGAGGATACGATTTAAGCGCACTTGGGCGCAGTGTAGTAGCACATTTAAAAGGGCTATCTCACCCCTAACGGTGCGGGTTGCAAAAACACCCATCGGCGTCGGTTTTCACCACGGCATTGATGTAAGACGAACTTGTTGCATACCCGCTAATTTCATCCACTAAATTTTTACCGGTAAAACAACCGTACCCCGTAGCGTAAGGCCCTAAATAGCGAAGGTTATACTGGGTGTCTACAACAATAAGGGTAGGTACCGAAGGCAATATAGAGGCGAGTTCTGGCACATCTTCAATGTCTAGCGTCAAGCCGCTGTAGCCTAATTGACCTAGGTTGTTGATCAGCTGAGTTTGATGAGAATCGGTAAGGGTGTCGCAATAACACTTTTCCTGCGTACCCACATGAACAATACTGCCAGCAGGCACATCATAGTCTTTAAGCAGAGATATCAACGAAGCGTCAAAGGTGACGCTTGTTGATTGATGCAGCAAGGTGCCTTTAGGGTCGAACTCAGAAATTTGACGCTGGCTATAAAACAAAACAGCACTTAGTAAACTAATTGCCCATACCAGCAACAGCGTCCAACTTCCCTTTTTCGACATTACAGCTTAAAGCGACCTATAGCACCGCGCATCTGTTGTGAAATTTGAGACAAAATTTCCACTTCTGCTGACAACGATTCCGCCGTAGCGAGCTCTTCAGAAGTCAGTTCACTTAACCGAGCTGTACTTTGTGCGATGGAAGCCGATGCGGTTTCTTGCTCAACGGCAGAGGTGGCAATTTCAGTCATGCTTTCACTGGCAAACTGAATTTGCGTGGTGATTTCAGACATTGCTTGGGTAGCAGTATCAGCCGACAGTACAGCTTCATCAACAAGCTGAATACAGGTTTGCATCTGGTCTACCGAACTTGCCGTTTGACTTACTAATTGCTCGGTTACCGAGGTGATTTGATCAGCACTTTCTTTTGAACGAATGGCCAAGGTACGCACTTCATCAGCAACCACTGCAAACCCTCTACCGTGCTCACCAGCACGCGCCGACTCGATGGCCGCGTTTAGCGCCAGTAGGTTAGTCTGCTCTGCTACTGACGTTATGGCACGCATAGCTTCTGAAATGTGCGAACATTGCTCGTTAAGGGCCGTATTAGTTTTTGCGGCGTTGTTTAACGTACTACGCAGCGAATCTATGGTTCGACTGGTGGTTACAATAGTGTCGCGAGTTGAACCTGAAGAGGCCTCTGCAGCAGACGCTTTGTCGCTAGCACGGGTGGTTTGTTCGGCAGACATTTGCATAGTTTGCGCGATTTCTTCAGACGAAGCAGACACCATGGCAATTTCTTGGTCGGTATTACGGCTAATTTCAAACATATTACTAGCCGCCGTTTCCATTTTTTCACAGCCTTTAACCACTTCATTCATAAGTGAAGACGCTAAAGCAACCAAATCTTTAACTTGATCAATAAGTTCGCCAAAAGGACGAAGTATTTCGTTTTCTCTCTCAAAGGATACAGATAAATCTATTTGCCCTTCAGTTTTTTGCATATTCTCTATAGCGATACGTAATTCTGCAGCCCCAGCACCTTCTTGATGAGCTTGTTTGGCCATGTACATCAGAAGCCCGCCTTCCGCTAATGCAAAAGCGGCATGCATCAACAATATAGGGAATGTTAGGTCACCCTCTTGGAAGATGAAAACAGGGGCACCTTGGGTAGCCAGAATATAAAAACTGATATGATGTACCGCAACCACCGCAGTGGCGGTTGCAATAACCTTCCAGTCTCTGAAATAGGAAAGAAACGCCAGTGTCACGAATATTTCAAAGTGCATTTCAATAAGCCCGAAGGTTTGATGAATATGCAAAGCGGTAAGTAACTGTATACCTATTGCAACAGCATGCTTACTCACTACAGCGTGGGGCTGTTGAAGGCTAAAGTATAAAGGCACGACGGCAATAGGAATGCCTAGTACAACGGCAGTGATGATATCGCCAGTAACGAAGCCAATAACAAAAGAAATGACTAATTGGATCAGTATTACAACTCGAAAGATCTTGTGTCCTTCTAGTATCCAAGGGTACTGCATATTGTTTTCTCTCCACTAAAGCAGTTTGCCTAAGTGTAGGCAAGAAATGCAAAGCGCGCTATTTTGACCAATCATACGATTAAAAAAATTAAAATCTATTAGCCTTTGTACTAATGCGTTGAATGTTAATTATTTTTAATGAATTTTAATGGTTGGTTAAACGCTAGCTACAGCCAGCGCTTCCACAGCATCGCTACCAACATAAAGATGCTTAATGCTCCCATACTTAGCATTAAGTAAATAAAAGCATTAGCAGACTGAGTGCCTGGTAATCCGCCAACGTTCATACCAAACACACCCGTTAAAAAAGATAAGGGCAAGAAAATAGCCGTTACCATAGACAAAACATACATTCGCACGCCTTGTTGCTCCGCTATGCGGTTTCGCAACTCGTCTTGAAGTACGATTGCTCTTTCCCGTAATAAGTCCATGTCTTCTACATAACGGCTCATGCGGTCGGTTTGCTCACGTAGTTCAAAACTCTGATTTTGGGACAATGCATCAGGCAAACGAAACAGGGCATCTAATGCATCGCGTTGTGGCGCAAGGTAGCGCCTGATAGAGGCGGCTTGGCGTCTTACGATAGATAAATTTTGTCTATCTTCTTTTCGAAGTTGTTCGCTGGTTTCAAACCCTACTAAGCTCTCGTCCATTTCATCAACGGTGTCTAAAATGGTATCAGCGACTTTAGCAATCATGTTCAGAAAGAGGGCCGGTGGGCTAATTGGCACCTGTTCTGATGCTATTTCATCTCGAAGGTTTTGGATGGAGGTTAATCGCCTGTTTTTACGACGAGCACTAATAATAATATCTTTGTTATACCAAGTACGTAGCGACACCATATCTTCTGGGTCGGCATCGGGATTTTTATTAATGCCTCGCAAATACACCAAGGTACCCTGATGCAGGCTCATGGCTCTAGGCCTTGTTTCTAAAGCAAGTAAGCTGTCTATAACCGTTTGGTGTAAGCCACTAAATTGTAACAAGGTGCCAGCGTCTTCAGCATCTGACTGTACGTGTAACCACAGGTAATCATCACTAGCCGAACATTGTGCTAAGGCGTCGGGAATGGCTTTCGCTTCAATGGTTTTAACTTCACCATTGGGAGATAGTAAGTAAGCCCATAATAGGGCTTGAGGAGGTGAGGCTGCGTGCATTTGAGACCAAAACCATCAAAAAAGTTGCCTCATACTACGCAGAGATAAAGCCGCTTGCCATCTAAAAAAACGCGCTTAGGTGAAACTAAGCGCGTTTAATATTCTATCTTTCACGGTTTTGGGTTCGTTTCACTTTCGGCGTTGAGCGCTGTTGCGACATCGCCGAACGGTTAGACGAAGAACGATTACTTCTAACATCTGTTTTAGCGCGTTTTACATGCGTAGAAGCGCGCTGCTGATACTTCTGCCCTGATACCCGATTACTGTCTCTTTTTACGGTTTTAGTTGTGGTTACCGTACGCGTTGTGGTGCGACTTTTAGGTTCCACATGCTGACGTGGGTTTTTAACGCTGCGAGGTGCAGTAACCTGCCTGTTATTGCTGTTCACATTCCGTGCAGTGTGTTCTTTGATACGGTTCTTTTTAACCTGGCGCTCCTTAAGCTGGCTTTCGCGCAACTTATTCGACGACTTATTGTTAGGTGATTGGGCATGCAGCGGTGATTGCTGACGCACAATATTTCTATTCACTGTTTTGGTATGACTCACCTTAGTCATGGCTCGCTCGTTGCTTCTTACTTTCACTGAACGAGTGGCGCTATATCGTTTAGGTGCACTATGCACTACGCGGTTAGAATAACGGGCTCTACGATGGTCAGCATTATGCTGCCAGCGTTGATAACCTTTACTATAAACACGTTTATTCGGCGTCCCTCTGTAATAGTGGCGCACAGGTTCTCTGTGGATCACTACATGGCGGTTGCTCCAACGAATACCGCCAAAGTAGAAGAAGCTTGAAAGCCTAACTTGCGGTGCCCAGAAAAAATTCCCGCGATGGCGGTAGCTAACCCTATGATGCCAGTGTACAGGCGCTATCGCATGTGACCAAAGCCCGAATACAACAAGCGGGTCGTAATATGGCACGTAAACAACATCTCTATGGCGAGGAGCGATAACAATCACGCTGCGTTCTTGTTCTATCTCCCGTTCTACTTCAAGGTAATCATTCGATTGTAAGTTACCCGTGTTGAGAGCGTGTTGTCGAAGCAACTGTACTCTATCAAGTACACGGGCTTCGCTAATTAACACGTTATCACCAAGTTGCTGTAACCAGTTTAAATCTTCGGCCATGGTGTGCAGAATATCGGTAAATGCAGCCAAGGCTTTTACACTTGGATCCCATGTAACCGGGTCTAGCGCTTGCTCTACTTGTTCAGGGGTAAGGTGCAAATTGCTTTGACGCCACCTGTCTGCAGCCACAACGTCAAGAGGGTAGGTGGCCGCAATCATAATATGAGTAAGTAAGGTGTCGGGGTAAAGTGCAATAGGCGCAAGTAAGCTATCTAGCTCAGCATCTGAATACTGGTAGTTATCTACCTTGGTTTCTGGCTCAACCGATGCTGAAGCCAGCATGGGGAATGAGGTAGATAGGGTTCCCATGGCTACGAGTAAAGCTAAAGTCAGTTTTTTCATACGTTCTCCTTACATTACTCTGCATGGAAATGCTTAAACTAAGCACTTTTTACAGGCAATGTCACAAAGTCTGTATGTGTTATAACGCTTCTGGTATTAACGTAACCTGAACCAACCTGAATTAATGTTATTCAGGTTGGAATAGATTGAAGGGAAAAATGACTTACTTAAAAGAGTGGGGGTCGAATGCATGACCAAGTTTTTCAGTCTTGGTTTTGATGTAGTTCTTATTGTCTTTTGTAATACCATGATCAATAGGCTTGCGTGCCACTACATCAATGCCTAACGATTTTAACGCCGCTAACTTCTTGGGATTGTTGGTCATCAACTCAACGCGCTGTACACCCAAAGTATCAAGCATTAGCTTACAAATATCATAGCTACGCAAATCGGCATCAAAACCTAAATGTTCATTGGCTTCAACCGTATCCATGCCGCTATCTTGTAAATTATAAGCGCGAATTTTATTCAGTAACCCAATACCACGACCTTCCTGACGAAGGTAAAGCAACACACCAAAACCATTTTCGGCAATGTTCTGCATGGCTTTTTCTAACTGAAAACCACAGTCGCAACGGGTGCTGAAAAGGGCATCTCCCGTTAGACACTCAGAATGAATGCGGATGGGCACTACATCGTTTTCTTTCCATTCACCATAGGAAAGCGCCACGTGCTCCTGTCCACTGGTTTCAACGAAACCATGGATTTTAAAATTACCATGACGAGTAGGTAATTTTGCGGAACTGACATATTCGTATTTAGGTTGTTTGCTGCTCATGTTACTTCTACACCTGGATCATAAGCGTTATGTGGGGGTGTTCTTGCCTTTTACAAGGGCTTGAGACAGGTACAGCTCCCCATTCATTAATTCGCGAATGTTACAATATACCCCTTTTAAAGTGTAGCAATACCATAGCCTAATCGGTTTTAGGTTATAACGGTTTGAAGTCGTCAAGCAACGCGGGCTCAGCTACACCGTAACCTTGGGCGAAATCGATGCCCATATTACCTAGCTGTGTCATAGTGGCATCAGACTCTACGAACTCACCTACAGTCTGCATTCCTAGGGCTTTGGCGACCTCTTTAATGGAAGACACCATAGCGACATCTACAGGATCTGCTCGCATGTCTTTAATGAAGGTACCATCAATTTTGACAATATCGACAGGTAGGTGTTTTAGATAACCATATGACGCAAACCCTCTGCCAAAATCGTCTAACGCAAATGAACAGCCTAAACGATGGAAAGTACGCATAAAGTCAATGGTGTACTCCATTTTGATAATAGCGACAGACTCAATCATCTCGAAGCAAATTTTATCGTAAGGAATGTTGTAACGTTCAAACGCGTTTAACACGAAGAGTTTGAAATCTCTGTCGGCTAATGAATGGCAGTTTAAATTAATACTACAGCGCTTTAATTCAGCCAAATGCTCAGGATGCTCATTTAGCCAATTAAAGGTATTAACAATAACCCACTTATCTATTTTGACGTTCATCTCGAAGCGTTCAGCGGTAGGCAGAAATGCGGCGGGCTCTACAATGCGACCATCGGTTTCTTTCATACGCAGAAGCACTTCATAATAATAGCCGTCATTGGGTCGACTTAATGGTCTAAGCGGCTGGTAGTAAAGTAAGAATCTGTCTTCTGATAATGCCGATTGAATGCTGTTTACCCAATCCAGCTCATTTTGGTAGCGCAGCATGCTTTCATCGTCTTTGCTGTACTTATGAATTTGATTACGCCCCTGCTCTTTGGCGTAATAACACGCGGCATCTGCCATGCAGATATATTGCTCTGCACTGGCGTCGGGGTCGGTGCACACTACCATGCCAATGCTAACCCCCAAGCTAAATATGCGGTTTTCCCATGAAAAGCGGTAATCCTGAACGGCATTTAATAATGCGGTTGCCTGTAAGTAAGCTTGTTCTTCAGGCTGGTTTTCAAAAATAACACCAAATTCATCGCCGCTTATCCGCGCTAGCATTGCCTCATTAGGAAGTGATTTTTCTAGCAAGTGAGCAATATCTTTAATAAGGGCATCGCCTGCCTTATGACCAGAGGTGTCGTTAACAATTTTAAAGCGATCTAAATCGAGATACAGCACGCACGGTGGAATGGGTGACTTCTCGCTTAGTCTAGCGGTCAGAGTAGTTTCAAACTGACGCCTATTATAAACTCCAGTTAGCGAGTCGTGTGTCGCCATAAATTGTAGACTAGAGTCTGACTGCTTTTTCTCCGTAACATCGATAATAGAGCCATATAAAAAACTACCACTTTCATTTTCTCGTACCTGACAAGATATGGAAAACCAAAATGCACTACCGTTGGCGCGCATTCCTTTAATTTCCCGCGCCGCTACCTGCCCGCTATGAAGTAGTTCTCCTACCAGTACGTCGCGGTCTTCTGAGTTGGCGTAAAACTGCTTGGTGTTTTTTACTTCTGCTAACATTTTCGCTTCATCGGTATAGCCAAACAGGGCGCACATGGCAGGGTTAACTGTCTTTAATTCCCCGTCTAGGGTAGAGGTGTAAAGGCCTTCACTGGAATTTCTAAACAAATCGTAAAAGTGATGAAGGCTGCTGATCGTAGCTTCACTTTCAGACAATCGTAACCGGCTCACGTTCTGCTCTTTTAATTCAACGGCAAACCCGATGCAAAGAAGGGACAAGGTCAGCAGGGTTAGAATAATCATGACAATGGGGGCGGTGTAAAAGGCATTGTCGAAGGCGATTTTTACGAATACCGCATAAAGCATGAATACGAACACCCAGGCGAAGGCGAACAATCGGCTTGATGCAAGATTTTTTTTATCCTTAAAAATAAATGCTAAGCCAATATGATAAGCAGCAATAAACGGGCTGGCGGCAAAAAGGATGCGGGTTGCATCGTACGCGCTCGTTGATACTGCCGCGATAGCCATACCAATAGGGAGTGCAAAGGTAAGTATTCTTAGCACTAATGGAATAGGGGAAAACAAACTGTGGGTCACTTTTGCGAGTGTCACAAAGCTAAGGCTAATGAGTACCGCAAAGGTTATTTCGCTCGCATTAGTTAAAGAAGGCCATGTCGCAAGCCCGCCTTGCGCCATAAAAAACAGCGCAAACAATACAAAGTTGGTTACCGCCAACCAGAAACGGGCTGGGGTGCGCTGATATAAGTAAGACAGCAGGAAATAGCCAGTTAATACCGTGAGCATACCCAGTACGATGCCAAGTAGAATAAGCAAGGTTTCATCGTATTGTTCAATCGCCTGTTTTTCCCATAGCGAAATTGGGAAATAGCGAAGACCATCATCATATACGCCAATAACCAGCCGAACATTTTCTTGTGGCGTTAGTGAAAAGCTTAAGCGGATGGCAGAGAAAGGTTTCTTTAGTGAAAAATCCCCTTTACCCGCTTGGTAACGATAAGACTTAATGATTCGAGCATTGCCATCAAGCAAATAAATTTGAAGGTCGTTAATATTAAGCCTGTCTATATTTAGCACTAGGGGAATAGTGCTAAATCCCTCGTTCCTTAATTCATTAGAAATCCAGAGTCGACTATTATTTCTATCAAGCGGAATACTGCTGGTTAAGGGGCTAGAAGGATGAAGGACATCTAAGTACGTCATGGATTTATGCGCGACAAAAAACGAACTGCTTTCGTTAATGGTGGCGACACGAAAAGATTGGTCAATGGTAAGCTCTGATGCAACAGCCGAATTTTGGATGGCGTCGCTTAACGCCCAAGTAGATAAGGTGATACAAGCAATGAAGAATGCCAACATTCCTTTTCTTTTGAATGGCATAGCTACCTTATTAACGTAAATTCTCAAAGATCAGTAAACTAATAGTAACGGAAGATCCTGTTTTTGGGGAAAGAAATAATGAAAAGAATGATGAAAAGTCATTCACGTTTCATCAAATAGATAGTCGTACAGGTCCTGCGCATTTTCATTACTTCCTATTGGCTCAAGCCAAATGGCTTCGCAAAGCCATTCGATAAACAACATACAGCTGAAGCTGCCGTTACTTAACGTAACTTGATAGCGGTCGGCTCCCCACTCTTGATTTGTCGCGGTTAAATTAAAAAGCGTACAGAAGGTTTGCTCCCATTGCTGAGTTTTTAACGGTGTACTGGGAAGTGGGGTATCAATAAACAAAGCGTGGCCGTTTATTTTCGACAAGGCTTTGAGGTTTTGAATGGTTAACTGCTGCATGACAAGCTCGTGTGCGTTGATGATGAAGGTGGCTTTGAAAAGGGATGCGTATCCCATCTAGCATCATATGGTGTGCTAGTAGCTTCTAACAAAGATTCAGAGAGTGAGAAGTCACCCTTTTCGGCTAATTCAATCGCCTGTTGAAGTAAATGAGTACGAGGAATGACCGCAGGGTTTAGCGACAAGAGCTCAGTTTCTTCTTCTCTTGCTAAACGCAGCTTACGGTAGCTTTCCCACCATGCATCTGTTTTTTCTTGATCAACAAGTGTTACTTGTTTGAACCTGTTTTCCTGACTAACGAAGATATCGTGAAAAGGACACTGAGCCTTGTTTATATCTGCCAACGCCAACTGACGGAAGCAATACGTGTAATCTAGATTATTGGTCTCAAGTATTTGTAGCCAAGACTGCATGACAGCAAGGCTTTGCTCTTTCTCATTAGTCTCAATGCCCATACGAGATAGCATCAAGTGTTGATATTGGGAAATAAAAGTTGGCTCGAAGGTAGATAAAGCGGCTTTTATTTCATCAACAGAGCAATGTCCTGAAAAGGCATGGGCAAGGGCATTTAAGTTCCAAAGGGCAATACCCGGCTGTTGATTAAAGGCATAGCGGCCTTGATGGTCAGAGTGATTAAAGACCGCGCCAGGCTCGTAATTATCCAAAAAGGCAAACGGCCCATAATCAAAGGTAATGCCATGAATAGACATATTGTCTGTGTTCATTACGCCATGCACAAAACCGTGGGTTTGCCACAACGCGACTAATCTAGCAGTACGCGTTACTACTGCGCCTAGTAAAGCAGCATAAGGATTTGTTGCCGCTTTGCATTCGGCAAAATGATGCTCAATGGTGAAGTCGAGTAACCGCTGTAATTTATCTTTTTGACTGGCATAAAAATAATATTCAAAGTGACCGAAGCGGATATGGCTAGGGGCGGTTCTTATCATCATGGCGCCGGTTTCAGGGCGCTCTCGGTACACGGTATCTTCACTAGTAAAAAGACACAGCGAACGGCTAGAGGGAATACCTAAATAATGCAGTGCCTCAGCGCCAATATACTCCCTTAATGTAGAACGTAGTACGGCTCGCCCATCAGCGTGCCTAGAGTAGGGGGTAGGGCCGGCGCCTTTTAAATGGAGATCGTGGGGCTGCGCGTTTGAATCGATAACTTCTGCTAAAAGCAATCCACGGCCATCGCCTAATTCAGGGTTCCATTGACCAAACTGGTGGCCACCGTATTTTTGTGCAAATGCCTGTTGTGTAAGGGGCGTAACAGGAGAGTGTAGCCAATCAAGCATAGTTTGAGGCTGCAGCAAGTGTTCAGGAAGTGCAAGCTCGTTGGCTAGCGTGGTATTAAACAAGCCTACTCGCATGTCTTTAAGCGGTGCTGGAAGTACAAAGCTACCCAGTTCCGATAGGGTTTCTGCATAGCGATTTAATAAACCCATTAGTTAGTCGTTTCCCGATGGCGTGTCACAATCTATAGGGCGGAAAGTAGCAAAATGTGAAGGCTAATAAAAGCGCCATTTACATCAGTGAGACACAGTGCAACTTATCACAGATTAAAATTAAACTTCCCCTCTATAAAACGTGTATAAAAGACATAAGCTAGCAATAATAAAAAACGGCCTTATTAGGGCCTAAAGGAAGCATTATGCTCACGTTACATCACTTAAATAACTCTCGATCTCAACGTATTTTATGGCTATTGGAAGAGCTAGGCGTTGATTATAATATTGAACACTATCAGCGAGATAGCATCACTAATCTTGCGCCGGAATCGTTACGTGCAGTACATCCACTGGGTCGCTCGCCTGTACTGACTACCCCTGAAGGGGCAATTGCTGAGTCGGGCGCCATTGTCGAGTACTTAGTTCGCCAGTATGGACAAACAAATTTTACCTCTCCTGAGAGTGGTGAAAATCTGCAGCAGTATTTATTTTGGTTGCACTTTGCCGAAGGCTCGCTAATGCCACCCTTGGTAGCTAGGTTGGTGCTTGAAAAGGCCCGTCAAAAAGGGTCTAAACCTGAGGGATCCCCACGAATTTAATTCCATGTGCTTCCGGCCCATGCACTGTCTACTATGGAGCTGTACCATTTGAGTGCAGCTTTCCACTGTCGCATGGTAAACCTTATTCGGCAAGCAATAGCTCTAAGGCCAAGGTAGTGGAATGATAGCACGCTTCTGGTTTCGGTATTCGCTTGGAATTGGCGATGTTTGTTCGAAGAAACAAGCACCATACCCAGTAATATAGCAACCAGTGACGCTAATGTTGTCAGCAATATCAATATTGTAAGACGTTGCTTTTTAATACTTTTGTTTTGTTCATAGCCAAGCCCGAACTTGGTGCTTTTCATGTCCCTAAACCCTTCTTCAATTTGCATCCGCTGTCGATAAATACCGACCACTTGTTTTGATAACTGCCGATGAGAAGAGAGCGATGTTGCCAATAGCCAAGGATCTTTTGCACCCTGAGCATGTTTTTTTGAATGTCCTGAGCGCTTGAGCGAACCATCAGTGTTACGAGCGTGACGGCCTTTACTTTTTTGTTTAAATAAAACAAGCGTGCAGGCAAAAGGATTGCTTCTGACTATCTGGCTATTATCAAAACGCTTTGGTCTGCACGTGGCTTGAGCGTAAAGCTGATGAATACATTGCCACGTGTGCCCAGCGTCAGACGAGTAATAATGCGGCCGACGCACGCGACCGACAATATCCCACCCTAACGCCATCACCTCCCTGAACCACGGTGATTTATACCCTGCATCTGTAACGATAATGGGATGGCATTGTGAAGGTAATACTGCTCGCAGAGCATGCAAAAATGCTCTGTGCGTCGCTTGCTTTTCTCTGGTTTTATTACAATGGACTTCTTGGTAAAGCGTGATGGACCTGCCTTTAAGAGAAATAGCTGCGCGCAATAGAAAATGACCGTTATGCTCATCAAGATCTGACCAATCTACGGAAATAACAGGCCGCAAAATATGACTACATAACAACTGGCATGTAGCTGCATAGATAGTTGGCGTTTCATGTAATAAGTTTGTATTGGAAAGTAATCGGTCGGCTCGCTTAATCCGATGCTTCTCAAAGGCTTTATTATTGATGCCTCGACCTATGCTCGTGACAGTTGCGGCATTTCCGTTAAGCAAACTTTTAACACATGCGGTAAGTGCTTTTTGTCGCGACATATGCATTTTAAAGCTGACAAGCGAGATGACTTTGTTCACAATAGATAGGGCATTCATGGCGTTTAACCTTCATTTGTTTTTGGCGAAAGATCTGATCACCAAACGTCATGAATGTTCCCTTTATTTTTTATCTTACTGAATTTTAGTCATTATTTGTGGGGATACCTCAGGGGCTGTTCCGTATTAAATGTACGATATTTACCTAATTTGCCACACTTATAAGTAGTAACCCACCTCCGCAGCCATTTATTGGTGTGGTCTACAGAGGATTATGTCTTTTTAGAGGGGAAAATCCCTAGAACCCCTAATTCAACGCCTTTTTTGCCATCATCCTAAATGACAAAAACAACCTTATAAATAAATTTATAGCTAATGATTATGATTAATCTAACTTATCAAGTTGAGCATCTAGTTTTTTTATTAAAACTCTCAAATCATTAATATTACTTAATAAATCATCAGATACATTAGATGTATCAGTACAGATGAAACTTAGATTTTCAGCACTTTTCGCAAGTTCTGATACAGCAGCTATTTGCTCAGACAAAGATAATGTTGAAGAAGACATATCTGTAGAAATCGAATGAACAGAATCTAATACAATTTTAACTGCCTCAGAAGAGTCTTTAGATAAGCTAATAGCCTCTTCAGTCGCAGCTGAAGCTTCATCTCCATTTTTCCCTGCATCGACAATTAGTTTTCTAAGAGTCGTTGTCATCTCAGTAATATCTGAAGTCGACTTTCTTGTTTTATGGGCTAAAGATCTAACTTCATCAGCTACAACTGCAAAACCTCTTCCATGTTCTCCGGCCCTAGCCGCCTCTATCGCAGCATTCAATGCCAATAAATTTGTTTGCTCGGCAATATCTTCTATTATTTTTGCAAAACTATCGATATTTTTAGCATTACGCTCAACATGTTCAAATGTACTATCAAAAGCTCTAGCGGCCTCAGCAACATCGTGAAGCTTTACTAAAAGTTGTTGTACAAAACTATCAGCCTTATCTGAATTACTACTAGCCTGAGAAGCATTAGAACTTATAGTTTCAAAAAAGCCACCAACCTGCTTCATTGTATGATATAACTCTTCTGTAGTTGACGCTATCTGACTAGAGTGATCATCAAGCTTTTCTGTTGACTGCTGATTCCTAACTGCATTCTTTTCTATCTTATTACTAAGATTAACGAAACCATCACTAGATAAATTAACAGCAGTTATAATTTTAGAAAGTCGTAAAGACGCTTTATTGAATTGTTTGCCAATGTCAGCAAACTCATCATCACTACTTACCTTATATTCAGCATTTAAATCACCACTAGATACAGAAGAAGCAATTTTTTTTAAATCATTAATTCCTTGGAGAATATTAGATCTAGAAACAAAAAAAATTACTACGGAAAAAAAGACCAATAAAAAAGCAATGGGGATAGACCAATTACCAATAGTAAAAAAGTTTAACTCGGCAAGGAGATAAAGTGTTGATGCAACAAAACCAACAATAGAATTAGATAAAATAAGCTGGTTAATCTTAATGTTACGTAAAAATGCCATTGATAATCTTAAAAAATTTAAATTAAAACTAAAACTAGTTTAACATTAGTTTTACAATAGTGCTTATTTCGATCACTCACAGTACACATAAAAAACGGTTAAACTCGTTTCCCTGCATCTTTATACACTTCTGATTTATCTCTTTTGCCTATCGCCACAACAAGGATAGACACTTTTTCATCATGCACTTGGTATATTAACCGGTATCCAACTTGACGCAATTTAATCTTGTAGCAGTCAGGAAGCTCTCTTAACCGGTTAGCTTCAACTCTTGGTTGTTCCAGTACTTCGCTTAACTTCTTTTTAAACTGTTCACGAACGATAGCGCCTAACTTACGCCACTCTTTAAGCGCACGAGGATCAAATTCTAACTCATAGGTCATCTAGCGAGACCTTTACTCCAGCTTCTGGATCAGCTAAACGGGCTTGTGCCACAGCAATCAGCACTTCATCTTCACTTGTTAACGGCACTGATTTGAACGGTAGCTTTTCTCTTTGTGCTACATACTCCAAAGTTTGTCTTACCAACTCAGACGGGGTTACACCAAGCTTCTCTAATGCGGCAAAAGAGCGTGCTTTTAACTCATCATTAACCCGAATATTAATCGTGCCCATAACTCACCTGTAATTACAAATGTATTTACAAGGATTATAGAGGATCAATACTAAACCGCAAGGGCTATTCTATGACAATGCTTTGCGAGTACTAAAACCATTTTTAAAACCCTCCGATTGGACATCAGAAGCATGGTGTCCAATTGGGGCTTTTTTTGCATTTTTGCAACCAATACCCCCGCTATGTACACACTCGCTTAGGCTCGTAAACATAGCGGGGGTATGGTTTAAGCTTAATTCACGCAAAAAAATACGCGCAATATAAATTTATTTGACGAATTTAAACTCATCACATATATTAATTCTTGAAAATAGAGTTGTGCCTTTAGCACACCTGCTACACCGGATACAGGTAAACGATCTGAGGTCTAGCTCTCTGCTAGGTTCTAGTTACCCCGCTAGCGCAACGCGAAAATGGGAGGCCTGATCACCATGTCAGGAAATAGTCATCCACTAGCGAAAATCGAAATAGGAGATCAACGATGCAAAACGTAAAAGCCACTTAACCAGTGTAAAGGTCAGTGATTCATCCCACTTAAAACACGATGCGGAATAGACTAGAGAAGTCTGAATCTTCGCTCCGTTATGCGTAAATCAGGCTAATAGGGGTTCTAGGGATTTTCCCCTCTAAAAAGACATAATCCTCTGTAGACCACACCAATAAATGGCTGCGGAGGTGGTTTACTTTCAGCTTGGAGCCTAATCATCCACTATCGGCCTTGTTATTTCGCCAATATTGGGCAATTTCCCAGTATTAGTGAAGTTATACGTTCCGCTTAAGTTGATATTTTGCCACGCAACGGGCGAAACAGCACGAGTGATACCCGCTTTCTCTTCATCTCCTCTCGCTTCAAAGTGTCCCAGCAGATGACTCAGTATCGCGGAGTTGAAGTAGATGATCGCGTTGGCAAGCAATCTTGCACATTCATTCCAGATAGCGATTTCACTCTCGTTTTTGCCTCGGAACTGATCGCCATTCACCGACGCAATAGCCCGTCTCAGGAAGTGCCACGCTTCTCCCCGGTTAAGGGCACGCTGAACGTACTGCCGCAAACTGGCATTGTCTATGTAATCCAGTAAATATTGCGCTTTGACCAGTCGATTATACTCCGTCAGCGCCTGTAATGTCGGGTGCCCCGAAGGATAACCAGACAACTTTCTTACCAGCATTGCCTGTGTCGTTCGCTTTGTCTGAAGTGACAGAACAATGCGCCTAATATCCTGCCATCCCGTTTCGATGACATTCGTCCTGATGGGCTTTTTCAGGGCAAGGTTGGTGCCGCCGTGTTCATTTTCAGTTACGTCAAACAGATCATTGATGACACTACTGAACTGCGCGTATCGCGGTGCAAAACTGTAACCGCATAGATCCAGTAAGGCGAAGTTAACATGATTGACACCGTGTGTATCTGTCGAGAGTACGTCAGGTTTGATTTCACTGCTGTTGGATTGTAACAGGTCATAAATATAGTGTGATTCGTGCTCGTTGGAACCGATGATCCGAGCATTGAGGGCGCTGTGGTTGGCCACCAGTGTCATGGCCGTGATCCCTTTGTTGGTGCCGAAATACTTAGAGGAGTACCGGGTTTTAAAGGTTTCCAGATGGGTTTCGAATTTCTGACCATCCGCACTGACATGCAGCTGGTCCTCCTGAATATGGTAGTGGCGGAAGATGGGTAGCGCTGCAACCGCATTATTGATCACGTCGCTGGCGTCATGCAGCGTTTCAGGCCGGATATAGTTGGCCTGCACCGTACTCAGGTGTTCATAGCTTCGATCGGAGATCTGCGCCATGCCATACACACCACGGTGAGTGGCGTTGGCAATCAGAATGGCCAGTAAATCATCCTGATGAGTGAACCCTTGTTTTTGTATCGGAAGTACATGAGTCAGACATTTCATGAACCCGGTTTCGCGCTCTACATACCGCAGTACATCCGCGATACCGACCGGTTGCATTCGCTTAAAAAAGGGATTGTTGACCAGAGATGTAGCGCTTTTGGTCGGCAGACGCCAGCGGGTACCGGTACGATTTTTCATGATCACATTTCGATTGTCTCCCTCATCAATATGGAGAGCAACGTCTTTGAGTGCACTTTCCAGCCGGTGTTGTTTCTCCTGTAACAATAACTCTGCGGGCTGTTTTAGTCTGTCCAGTGTTGATGAGGCCAGCAAGGTATCCTGCGATGTCTGGGGGATCAGGTCGTCTTCCAGTGCGCGGTATTTGGTAACATTTGGCAAATAAATGCGTCCATTCAGTCGTGAGGTTAACTGCCGGTAGAGCAGCCATTCGTAACGTTGCGGGTTAACGTTATCCTGTTTAACCAACCATGGGAGGTGCTTTTTCGGGATGAGCGACGTATCCATCGTCTTCAGTGGTCCACCGAATGCGATTTCCGTCTGCATCTGTTGAAGTTGGGCGACGACGGCTTCTGAGCCTTTACCGGCCTCACATTCAAGGCACAAGAACACCTGCCTTAACAGTTGCTCCAGGAGATTGCATTGTTCATCGTAATGTTGCCACTGGTACTCTTCCACGGTCCGTTTCTGTTTTCAGGTAAAGGCAGAGGGTCTGGATATCCCTGTCATTCATGACCTTCAATGCCTGTTGTCTGACTACTGAGAAGGGTTGATTATCATCAATGTTCTCATCCACAAACAGATGCAGTAACTCTGCCGCTTTCGTGACATTGTCCGCGGCTGACTGCCAGGACAGGAACACTGCTTGTTGTGCAAAGGTGTTGGCAGCTTCTTGTTGCTTGCGGATATGGTAAATGAACCCATCAGTTAACCGTTCCAGTGCCAGTTGTATCCGCTCTGTCAGGTGACATAGCAACCATAGATGCTGCTGTGCGCGTTTGAATCGTTTGAGTTTACTACCGTAATAGTTGATGAGCTCACCGAAGTGTTGTCGATTTTTAAGAGACAGATTAAGCCCATCGATAACGCCATTGATTTGCGTGCGCCATGGCGCTAACTGATGATAAAGGGCAAGCTCTTTTTTAAGTTCAGGTACGGTCAGACTTTTTGCACCGCCTCTGAGCTGGTTCAGGCTTAGTCCGTCATCAATGGCTGTTATGCTGTCCAGAAAGACGTGAAGTTCAGGACTGGTGAGTTGATTAAGTTGGTGCGCCAGGTCTTTTCTGACCTGCTGCATCGCTCTGCTTATCAGTCTCTGGAGTACGGTGTACCTAGGGATAGCAATGCTGTGACTGGTTAGGAATTCAATAGCAGTATCAAAGAGGTAACGCGGCTCCAGCCAGGCATTGCCCACCTGAACAAGGTGGTCGAAAAGAGAATTGAAGTGCTGACTTTCGTCCCATTTGTGATAACCAGCAAGGTCTAATACTTTTGCGTAGAGTCGATCTTTTTGTTTTTTGTGAGGGAGTGAATGGTCTGAGCCCCTTGCCGCCAAGCAGCTCTTTACTGATGAACATTAAATCCTTAGAAACCTGCGAGTAAGCGATATCTAGGATGACGGGCTTTGATTTGAAGTATCCCAAAATCGCGACAAAGTAACATCTATGAGCTCTGAGACGAATTGACCGAAAAACTGCCAATTCCGCATCGTTCAGAGAAAAGTACAGACGTTGTTCTTCGATTGAAAAAATGGGTGGGGAATAAAGATCTGCCTGTTCTGCTCTCGTGAGAATAGTAATTTCGTTTTTGATGGCCATATCAGGGCTGTTCCGTATTAAATGTACGATATTTACCTAATTTGCCACACTTATAAGTAGTAACCCACCTCCGCAGCCATTTATTGGTGTGGTCTACAGAGGATTATGTCTTTTTAGAGGGGAAAATCCCTAGAACCCCATACAGTGGCTTCACTCCTTACTCAAAAGCATAATCAAAATGCTACACACCAACCTAACACTTATTTGGCATCAATCTTTTGTCTTCTTATGGCAATATCCAACCAAATGTGTGGGCTCAAAGGATATACTCAGATTATCGAGTTTAGCGTCCGAATCTGCTTAATAGCTTTCACAATTATCAATATAATAAACAAAAATTCAAAAAATTGTTTATATAACAAACGCTTAACGACTACTTAACGACTAAATAGCTAGTCAATTTCCAACAGCAGGAGTGTGAGTGCATGATTCGACATAGCCTTATTCATCCACCCATCATTCTCGATATCGAGGCATCGGGGTTGGCAGAGCCAAGCTATCCCATAGAAATCGGCTTTTATAAATCGGATTCCGATAGCTTTTGTACGTTAATAAAGCCTGCTGCTCATTGGAATTACTGGTCGGCAGAAGCAGAAAAACTCCACGGCCTATCCCAGGATATTATTACCCATCGCGGAAGAAGCACTCGAGCCATCGCACACGAACTGAACCGCTTACTAGCAGGGAAAACCGTGTTCAGTGATGGGTGGGTGGTGGATTTTACCTGGTTCAACAAACTTTTTTATGATGCCGGAATAGCCTCAACGTTTCGGTTATCAGCCATTGAAACCATTATGACAGAAGCAATGATCGACATCTGGGATCAGACTAAGCAAGATATTATTGCAGAACTTGGCATAGCTCGACATCGTGCTTCGACCGATGCTAAAGCCATCCAAAAGACATGGTTACGTGCTCACCAACAAACGCTTAACCCTGAAAAAATGCGCGCGTAAAGTAGAAGTTTTCACATAGAATAGGGATTTTTGGGCATTATTAATTAACGTGAGGATTAACGATCGAAATGATAATGAAGAGTAATATGACAAGCTAAACCTATGTTACTAGGAAAATATAGGCTTAGCTTGATCGTTAAAAGGTTATTTGAATTTTTTTAAGATGCGGTGATAAGAGTCTTTCAATTCAGCGGTCAGCAGATTAGCTTTGATGACTACGTCTTCAGATGATTCTTTGGTCTCGTCAGCGATATCGGCAACTTTTGCTTTTAGCTGATCCCACTTTTTTTCTGCTTCATCAAATTCATCTTTGGCATCCATAGACGCAAGGTGCAGCTTTAACTTAATTTCGTCTCGTTCCGTTTTAATCTTCTCGTAAAAACTATCGAAACTTTCTTCAGCCTCTGTTTGCTTCTCAGCAAGTTGTTGTTTAAGTGAACTGTAGGAGGCTTTTAACTCGACGCTCTCGTCTTTAGCTTTGGCAATGAGAGATTCTGATTTACTTTTCGTCTCATCTGCTATTTCTGCTGCTTCTAGTTTCAAAAGCTCCCATTTTTTTTCTGCGGCTAAAAATTCTTCTCTTGCATCCATGGATGCTAAATGCATTTTAACTTTCACTTCATCTCGTTCAGTTTTTAACTTTTCAAATAAACGATTAAATTCCGCCTTAATAGATAGGGTCATAGCGTGCCTCAAATAAAGTTATCTTAAAGAAAAATATTATCTGTATAAATAACATAAAAATATTACAATTTATAAGACTTTATCTTCAATAAAAACTAATCTGAAATAACTATGTCATACATCAATATCTTCATATCCACTAAGGGGTTCTAGGGATTTTCCCCTCTAAAAAGACATAATCCTCTGTAGACCACACCAATAAATGGCTGCGGAGGTGGTTTACTTTCAGCTTGGAGCCTAATCATCCACTATCGGCCTTGTTATTTCGCCAATATTGGGCAATTTCCCAGTATTAGTGAAGTTATACGTTCCGCTTAAGTTGATATTTTGCCACGCAACGGGCGAAACAGCACGAGTGATACCCGCTTTCTCTTCATCTCCTCTCGCTTCAAAGTGTCCCAGCAGATGACTCAGTATCGCGGAGTTGAAGTAGATGATCGCGTTGGCAAGCAATCTTGCACATTCATTCCAGATAGCGATTTCACTCTCGTTTTTGCCTCGGAACTGATCGCCATTCACCGACGCAATAGCCCGTCTCAGGAAGTGCCACGCTTCTCCCCGGTTAAGGGCACGCTGAACGTACTGCCGCAAACTGGCATTGTCTATGTAATCCAGTAAATATTGCGCTTTGACCAGTCGATTATACTCCGTCAGCGCCTGTAATGTCGGGTGCCCCGAAGGATAACCAGACAACTTTCTTACCAGCATTGCCTGTGTCGTTCGCTTTGTCTGAAGTGACAGAACAATGCGCCTAATATCCTGCCATCCCGTTTCGATGACATTCGTCCTGATGGGCTTTTTCAGGGCAAGGTTGGTGCCGCCGTGTTCATTTTCAGTTACGTCAAACAGATCATTGATGACACTACTGAACTGCGCGTATCGCGGTGCAAAACTGTAACCGCATAGATCCAGTAAGGCGAAGTTAACATGATTGACACCGTGTGTATCTGTCGAGAGTACGTCAGGTTTGATTTCACTGCTGTTGGATTGTAACAGGTCATAAATATAGTGTGATTCGTGCTCGTTGGAACCGATGATCCGAGCATTGAGGGCGCTGTGGTTGGCCACCAGTGTCATGGCCGTGATCCCTTTGTTGGTGCCGAAATACTTAGAGGAGTACCGGGTTTAAAGGTTTCCAGATGGGTTTCGAATTTCTGACCATCCGCACTGACATGCAGCTGGTCCTCCTGAATATGGTAGTGGCGGAAGATGGGTAGCGCTGCAACCGCATTATTGATCACGTCGCTGGCGTCATGCAGCGTTTCAGGCCGGATATAGTTGGCCTGCACCGTACTCAGGTGTTCATAGCTTCGATCGGAGATCTGCGCCATGCCATACACACCACGGTGAGTGGCGTTGGCAATCAGAATGGCCAGTAAATCATCCTGATGAGTGAACCCTTGTTTTTGTATCGGAAGTACATGAGTCAGACATTTCATGAACCCGGTTTCGCGCTCTACATACCGCAGTACATCCGCGATACCGACCGGTTGCATTCGACTTAAAAAGGGATTGTTGACCAGAGATGTAGCGCTTTTGGTCGGCAGACGCCAGCGGGTACCGGTACGATTTTTCATGATCACATTTCGATTGTCTCCCTCATCAATATGGAGAGCAACGTCTTTGAGTGCACTTTCCAGCCGGTGTTGTTTCTCCTGTAACAATAACTCTGCGGGCTGTTTTAGTCTGTCCAGTGTTGATGAGGCCAGCAAGGTATCCTGCGATGTCTGGGGGATCAGGTCGTCTTCCAGTGCGCGGTATTTGGTAACATTTGGCAAATAAATGCGTCCATTCAGTCGTGAGGTTAACTGCCGGTAGAGCAGCCATTCGTAACGTTGCGGGTTAACGTTATCCTGTTTAACCAACCATGGGAGGTGCTTTTTCGGGATGAGCGACGTATCCATCGTCTTCAGTGGTCCACCGAATGCGATTTCCGTCTGCATCTGTTGAAGTTGGGCGACGACGGCTTCTGAGCCTTTACCGGCCTCACATTCAAGGCACAAGAACACCTGCCTTAACAGTTGCTCCAGGAGATTGCATTGTTCATCGTAATGTTGCCACTGGTACTCTTCCACGGTCCGTTTCTGTTTTTTCAGGTAAAGGCAGAGGGTCTGGATATCCCTGTCATTCATGACCTTCAATGCCTGTTGTCTGACTACTGAGAAGGGTTGATTATCATCAATGTTCTCATCCACAAACAGATGCAGTAACTCTGCCGCTTTCGTGACATTGTCCGCGGCTGACTGCCAGGACAGGAACACTGCTTGTTGTGCAAAGGTGTTGGCAGCTTCTTGTTGCTTGCGGATATGGTAAATGAACCCATCAGTTAACCGTTCCAGTGCCAGTTGTATCCGCTCTGTCAGGTGACATAGCAACCATAGATGCTGCTGTGCGCGTTTGAATCGTTTGAGTTTACTACCGTAATAGTTGATGAGCTCACCGAAGTGTTGTCGATTTTTAAGAGACAGATTAAGCCCATCGATAACGCCATTGATTTGCGTGCGCCATGGCGCTAACTGATGATAAAGGGCAAGCTCTTTTTAAGTTCAGGTACGGTCAGACTTTTTGCACCGCCTCTGAGCTGGTTCAGGCTTAGTCCGTCATCAATGGCTGTTATGCTGTCCAGAAAGACGTGAAGTTCAGGACTGGTGAGTTGATTAAGTTGGTGCGCCAGGTCTTTTCTGACCTGCTGCATCGCTCTGCTTATCAGTCTCTGGAGTACGGTGTACCTAGGGATAGCAATGCTGTGACTGGTTAGGAATTCAATAGCAGTATCAAAGAGGTAACGCGGCTCCAGCCAGGCATTGCCCACCTGAACAAGGTGGTCGAAAAGAGAATTGAAGTGCTGACTTTCGTCCCATTTGTGATAACCAGCAAGGTCTAATACTTTTGCGTAGAGTCGATCTTTTTGTTTTTGTGAGGGAGTGAATGGTCTGAGCCCCTTGCCGCCAAGCAGCTCTTTACTGATGAACATTAAATCCTTAGAAACCTGCGAGTAAGCGATATCTAGGATGACGGGCTTTGATTTGAAGTATCCCAAAATCGCGACAAAGTAACATCTATGAGCTCTGAGACGAATTGACCGAAAAACTGCCAATTCCGCATCGTTCAGAGAAAAGTACAGACGTTGTTCTTCGATTGAAAAAATGGGTGGGGAATAAAGATCTGCCTGTTCTGCTCTCGTGAGAATAGTAATTTCGTTTTTGATGGCCATATCAGGGCTGTTCCGTATTAAATGTACGATATTTACCTAATTTGCCACACTTATAAGTAGTAACCCACCTCCGCAGCCATTTATTGGTGTGGTCTACAGAGGATTATGTCTTTTTAGAGGGGAAAATCCCTAGAACCCCAATCTACTTACCCTATTAGCGATGGTGCTAGCGATTGGCTTAGTTGTAGACGATGCAATTGTTGTAGTAGAAAATATTCATCGTCACATTGAAGAAGGACTGTCCCCAGTAAAAGCTTCGCTTTTGGGCGCCCGAGAAATAGTATGGCCAGTGGTTGGTATGACTATAACACTAGCCGCGGTCTATGCTCCAATAGGCATGATGGGAGGTGTTACTGGCGCTTTATTCAAAGAGTTCGCATTTACCCTCGCCTGCTCGGTAATTGTGTCGGGGGTCGTCGCTCTTACTCTGTCTCCGATGATGAGTAGCTATATGCTCGACGCTAAAATGTCTGAAGGACGATTAGCCCAAATAATAGATCGAACCATGACCGGCTTGGCAAATCGTTACGGCAAGCTGCTTAGTTATGTATTGCACGCAAGAGCCGCGGTTTTATTTGTTTGTGTCGCCATTCTAGCAGGCATAGTCGTGTTATTTATGGGGGTTAATCATGAATTAGCACCAGGCGAAGACCAAGGTTATGTTTTTGTTCAAACCAAATCTCCCCAATACGCAAGTGTAGATTATACAGAGCAAGCGACGCTGGAAGTTGAAAATGTGTTCAGACAACTTCCTGACTATCAAGCAAGCTTCTTCGTGAATGGACTAGATGGGCAGAATAGCGGGTTTGGTGGTGTCGTACTAACGCCTTGGGATGATCGTAAAATGAATACCAACGAAGTAGAAGGCATTATTAACGGTCAATCTGGAAAAATTACCGGAGCTTTTGCTACAGCCTTCCAACCGGCACCGTTGCCTGCGGGTAGCGGTGGCTTACCTGTTCAAATGATTCTGCGCGCACCATCTGAGTTCTCTGAACTGTACAAAACAATGGAAGGAATTAAAGGTGCAGCATGGGGTAGCGGATTGTTTGCTTTTGTAGACAGCAATCTGGCTTTTGACAGTCCACAGGCTCAAATCTCTATAAATGCATCTAAAGCAGGCGAGATGGGCGTTAGCATGAATGATGTCGCAGAGACACTAGCCGTTCTTGTTGGTGAAAACTATATTAACCGATTCAATTGGTTCGATCGCTCTTACGATGTAATTACTCAAGTGCCTCAAAGCGAACGACTAGCCCCTGATGATTTATCAGGATACTACGTTCGAGCCCAATCAGGTGAGATGGTGCCGCTATCCACGGTCGTTGATATAAAAGTCACCCCACAGGCCAATCGGTTACCACAGTTTAACCAAATGAACGCTATTACCTTGTCCGGCGTCCTTCTACCGGGAGTAACCATGGGACAAGCTGTTGAGTTTTTACAGGCACAACCACTTCCTCCTGGCGCTCAGATAGACTGGATGTCCGACAGCAGGCAATTTGTCAAAGAGGGTAATCGCTTAATCATCTCCTTTGGATTTGCGCTGATCGTTATATTTTTAGTCTTAGCTGCTCAGTATGAGAGCTTCAAAGACCCATTGGTAATTTTGATTACAGTACCGCTAGCTATTTGTGGGGCCCTAATTCCACTTTGGCTAGGATTTGCAACGATGAATATTTACACCCAAATTGGGCTAGTCACCCTAATTGGGCTCATATCTAAACACGGTATTTTAATGGTGTCTTTTGCCAATGATATTCAGAAACATCAAGGCTTGAGCCCTATGGATGCAATGCTACACGCAGCAATGATTCGTATGCGTCCGGTTCTAATGACTACGGCTGCAATGGTATCAGGATTAATTCCTTTGATGTTTGCCACAGGAGCGGGTGCAGCCAGTCGCTACTCCATTGGCTTA
Organism: Alteromonas naphthalenivorans; assembly: GCF_000213655.1. Classification (NCBI taxonomy): domain Bacteria; kingdom Pseudomonadati; phylum Pseudomonadota; class Gammaproteobacteria; order Alteromonadales; family Alteromonadaceae; genus Alteromonas; species Alteromonas naphthalenivorans. The sequence goes on along the minus strand of NC_015554.1, from coordinate 4,041,605 downwards.
GTGGTTGTCACAGGTCTACTGATCGGCACCTTTTTTACACTATTCGTATTGCCCACTATTTACACTCTGCTTGCCCGCGATCACCGCGAAACCTCAGCTTCTGAGCGCGAGCGAGAGTTACTGGAAGAGGATTCAAATCATGCATAAGATTAAGGCTTATCGTGCGCCCAAGACTACATTACTTTCCCTCACCTTGATGCTGGCACTTGGCGGTTGCTCACTTGCACCAGAATACAAGAAACCAGAGAACCCGGTGTCGGCAAGCTGGATATCAAACGAAGCAAATAGAATCGAGAATAAATCAACTATTTCATCTGGCGCACAGGTCAACTGGCAGGAATTTGTTAAAGACCGCCATTTAGCAGCTCTTATCGAGCTAGCGTTAAATAGTAACCGTGACTTGAAACAAACACTGCTTAATGTCAAAGCCGCTCGAGCTCAATACGGCATACAACGAGCGGATACGTTGCCAACAATCGCGGTACAAAGCACTGCAACACGTCAACGAACCCCAGAAGACTTAAGAATCCCTGGTATGCCAAGCGTTCAAAATACGTATCGCGCTGGTGTGGGATTTACTTCGTTTGAGCTTGATTTTTTCGGAAGGGTTGAGAATATGACGGAGGCTGCACTTCAGGAGTACCTTGCAACCGAAGAGGCGGCACAAAGCTTACGCATTAGTCTAATAGCTGACGTTATTCAAAGCTACCTTGTTTATCAGGGCGCAGTGAAACGCTTAGATATTGCTGAGCAAATTAAGCTATCAAGAGAAGTGACTCAAAGCAAAATCAAACAACGTCAGGCTTTTGGTGCGGCTACAGCTATAGAGTTTCAGGATGCCCTCGCTTTAACTTTACAATCCTATGTCGAAGTAGAGCGGTTAAAACGGGAGCAAGAATTAGCGCAGAACGCACTGACTCTGCTAGTGGGAGTTCAGGACATAACTCCAATGCTAAATAAAATATCCTTAGATGAGTCTCCAATCGTAGACGAGATCTCACCTGGTGCACCTCCTGAACTTCTGATATTCAGGCCTGATATTCGTTCTGCAGAGCATCAGTTGATGGCAAGAAACGCAAATATTGGAGCGGCCCGAGCAGCATTTTTCCCTAGCATTTCACTTACCGGTTTTTTCGGGGCTTCCAGTATGGAGCTATCAGAGCTATTCAATAGTGGACAGCGCAGTTGGTCTTTTTCTCCACAGCTATCATTACCCATTATTGACAATGGCAGAAACCAGGCGAATCTTGAGTTAGCAAAAATCCGTAAAGATATTGCCGTAGCAAATTACGAACAGACCATACAATTAGCATTCAAAGAAGTAGCAGATGCTCTCGCCTCCATTGATACTCTTCGGCGCGAACAAACCGCTCAGGAGAAGCTAACTGAAACAAGCAAAGAACGTCTTCGTCTGTCCAGGGCCCGTTACGAAAATGGAATAGATGACAACCTCAGGTTTCTTGATGCTCAACGGGAAAATTTAACAAGTCAGCTAGCAGCGATTAACGTTAGAACTCAAAAGCAGATAGCTATATCTACCTTGTATCGTTCGCTTGGAGGAGGCTGGTTTAGTGGTGCTGACAGCGCTGAGCAGGTTAGCCAGATCAAATAGCGTTGTATTCATAGAACTGGTTACAAGGAAGTAACCAATTCAGCTTGTTGAAAAAAGCCCACTGTTTTGACTTGCTTTGTCAGAGTCAGGATCTTTAGCTATCTTAGTATGGTGTTGACTGGATTTTGATGCCTTCGGTATATCTACTATGTTATTACTTCGTGCAACTTATGCAGCTTTACTTCTTACATGTAGCGAATATGCCAACGCGCAATTAAAAGAATGCGTTATGAACGTTTATGAGAGCGGCGACGACTCAATGACACTTAGCGAAATCCGGGATAAGTGCGGAGCGCAAACATCGGAGATAGAAGTTGACAGTATTAAACCTATAGCTGCTTCTTCCACGACCCCAGGATTAATATCAAAACGCTTTAATAATGAATCCCGCACAGAGTTTGAACCCTATGTAATAACACCTCATAGAGTCAATTTTTACTTACCTTTTTACACTACAAACTCGATTAATAAATTTGCTTATCAGACTTATGGTGGCTATGAAGAGAACCTTGAGGATTTAGAGTCTAAATTTCAGATAAGTCTGAAAGTCCCTCTTAATCACAAAAGCCTCTTTATCGAAGGTGACGGTATTTATTTGGGTTTTACCCTACAAGCGCTCTGGCAGGTCTACTCGAGCAACATTTCTAAACCCTTTCGAGAAACCAACTATCAACCGGAAATATTCTACGCAGCCCCTTTAGGCTGGCAACCCTTCCAGAGTAATACAGGTTTTATCCTCGGGTTCGAGCATCAATCTAACGGACAAGCTCAGCACTTATCCCGCAGCTGGAACCGCATTTACGGCAGCTTTCTACTTGAGAAGGAAAACTTTGCGCTGTCGTTTCGCCCCTGGTACCGAATAGAAGAAGAAGCAAAGGACTTCCCACTCGATCCAGATGGTGACGATAACCCTGATATTAATGAGTACATGGGCCATTTTGATCTGGAAATGGTTTATAAATGGAACGAATTACAAATAGGCTTCACGGGTCGCCGGAATTTCGCCACACATAAAGGCTCAACTGAATTCAGCCTAACTTTCCCACTTTGGGGAAAGTTGAAAGGTTATGCTGTGATGTTTAATGGTTATGGGGACAGTTTAATCGACTACAACTATAGCCAGACAAGATTCGGATTAGGTCTGGCGCTTAACGAACGATTATAAGTTAAAACAGGTAAAGTCCTGACTAAGTACGCGAAAGCAATCCGTTTCGAACGGTAGAATTGTTTTCAGTTCAGAATCTGTCTGCTTATTGTTTTATGCTAGAAAAGAAAAACAACATCGAACCTGATATTCCGACAGAAAGCTTACAATTCATAAACAAAAAACAATATTAATATAAACAGTGCCTTACAAGCATATTCGACAAAAATATGGAATATATAGACTACAAAGATATTAAAACTACGGAATATTGTCTACTCCAAACATGAATGATATTAATATCGTGTATTAGATTCGTTAGCTATCTAAATTATAGATGACTCAGTACACTCAAGGTTTACGCAATACACAATTTTAAGTACAGAGGTTGCCATGAGAGTTACTGTATCCCCATTAAATAAAGACATAAATGTTGAGGCAGGCTCAAACTTGCTGGAATCTCTTCTAGCAAATGATATTCCAATTTCATACAGTTGCATGTCTGGACAGTGCAATACCTGCCAGTGCACGTTAACATCGGCAAGTAACGCTGGCAGTAAAGTGCTAGCGTGCATGACTCAATTAGAAACTGACTGTTCAATAGAAATCCCGGAAGTCGACGAAATTGTTACTCATCCGGCGAAAAAATTAAAGGGCACGGTTACAAGCATTGAGCAGCAGACCCACGACATAATTAAAATAAAGTTGAAAACCAATAAGCCATTAGAATTTACTGCCGGACAATATGCTTTATTGGAATTTGCGCCAGATGCAAAGCGCCCCTATTCAATGGCGGGATTGGACCAGGACGATGAACTAGAGTTTCATATCCGTATCGTTCCTGGGGGCCGAGTGACTCCTAAACTCGCTGAGACTTTACGAGTTGGCGATAAAGTGAAAGTGGCTGGGCCTAGAGGTGCCTCATATCTACGTAAGGCTAACAGCGATCCCATTTTGTGCATCGCAGGAGGAACTGGGTTCGCACCAATGCTATCTGTTGCTAGAGGCGCTCTGGAAGCGGGTTTACAAAATGACGTATTTTTTTACTTTGGCGTTCGAACCATAAAAGATGTTTATGGAATAGACATTCTAGAGCGCCTTAGCAATGAATATAAGAACTTCAGCTACAAAATAGTAATCAGTGAATCAGGCGATGAGTCCAGTTATGCACAAGGGTTTGTAACCGACATAGTAAAAGACGATTTTGACACTTTTGCAGACTGGCGAATCTACCTTGCGGGCCCCCCGCCGATGGTTGAGGCTGCTCAAGCATTAGTTGTTGAAAAAAACGCAACTCTCGCTAATGTTTATGCTGATGCATTTTATGCAACAGGCGATTGATAGCTTAAAGTAAGTCTAAAGGCTCCGGTAATTGTAACCGTTAATTGGCCGAGCCTTAGTCAAGCTATTCTCTTCCAAAGCTGCAAAAGCAGCTTAAGGAACCCATTCCTGATTGGAGTTTGGATGAAGGGAGAATGTCAATAATGTTGTTTAATCAGTTTCTTTCAGATAAGAAAATTCATCTATTTCCAAAACCTAATTTGGAACCGACATATCTTGGCTGAGGTCATTGCTGGATAATAAATAGTTATAATAATCCAGAATTTCACGTTCGAGATTATTTTTTAAGTCATCCGGCAGGACAACACTTGGCGAGCTTTCGACCTCTTTTAAAATATGAGATTCAACGTCTAGGAGATTCTTAGCACAATATTTACGTCCGAACGGATCTTTCTCTAGATAAGAATCTACATTATCCAAAATGTATACATCCTAGGAAGTCTCGATATCAGACAAGGTGTCTTGAAGGAGAGTGATCCACTTTTTAGCATCGTCACTGTACTGTCCTACAAAATTTTGACCATTGTAGACTACTCTTGCTCCGGTAAGGATAGAGCTGATGAACTACTATTGCGGAAAGAATTAGCGTTTGCGAACAGGAAGCTGAAAAGATACTGGCAGCCTACAAAACCATTTGTAGACGGCTTTAAGAATCACGATTGCTCTGATTTAGTCGGTCTGCGGAGTTGTAAAGCCTACCTAGAGTATTTCGATCACGTACTTAACGTATTCGAAATTGCTGACATCAGGTGGCTTCGATGATTGCTTTTTACATTGCCTAGAGCCATTTGGGCAGTCTGGCAAGCTCAATCAACAGGAACCTGGTGAACGGTTACGTATATTGTCAGCCAGAACTTCTCTAGCAGTTTGATGTGGGTTGCGATGTCATAAAACAGCAGGCCAGCCTTTCTGGATTGTCGATTTTGATTCCATACACCGACAAAAATACTAAGGGGTTACAATAACGACGAAACAAAGCAACACTAGCAAGATGAGTGCTATCACAGCCGGAATTGAATGGGCAAACTCCTTATGCCGCCAGAGTGTTACAACAGCAAATATCATAATGACAGTTGCTAATGCTGAGCCATATAAACGTGTTCCTTGATAAAAAATCAGGCCTGCAGCTATGAGCTCGAGAATAGCTGTAACTATGAAACCATTCAGGGTAGCCCCATAATTTAAATTGTGCGCGGGTAGTATCTTTAGCAGGTATATTGACGAAAAACCCAACCACCATAAACCCGCCTAAAAGTACTGATAAAACTGTTTCTAGGTCAAAACTCATATCACCCAACTTAAAATAATCTTCATTAGTAGATAGTTGAAAGCAATCATTTGCTTAAAACATTACTTACTCATAAACACAATGCACTGCCAGTACCTGAGAGTATGGCTATGCGTTTGATTCTTAAAAAGAACAGTAGTGACAAAAAAACAGACACTCAGTTTTCACTGCGAGTGTCTGTTGTGGCAAAAATGATTAAAACTCGTATTCCCGTCCAAAAGTCTAGGGAAGGAAATTACTTATTCAAACCGAACGAGAATTTTTTCACCGTCCAAAGAGGTTTCATAGGTTTTGATATCTTCAGTTAATGGTGCACACATAGCCTTACCAGACTTGATACAGAACTTCCCCTGGTGAAGGGGGCATTCTATTTCACCGTCTTCAACGAAACCATCGCTCAGCAACGCCTGCCCGTGGGTGCATACATTATCGGTAGCGAAAACCTCACCATCAATTAAATAAAGTGCAACAGGGTGCCCATTTACATTAATACCAATTACATCATCTTCTATAAGATCTTCTTGATTCGCTACAGGTATCCAACTATTACTCATGTTTCACCTCATATCGGATATATCAGAGAGTTGAGAATCATGTCATTGTCAAAAACGCAGACTCGGGATTGCAATACCAGAGAGTCACCATCAATGACGAAGCGATCAACATACCGCCCAACATTGAAAACCTCCGCTATACCGTCATTCTTAGTTCTAAATACAGAGTAATTGGCCTGAGCATCAATAAAGTCTTCACTGCTACTAATCACTCTTGGGGCTGAAACGACATGTTTCTGCATGTATGGGTCATGAAAAATGGTTTCTGTAACACCATATATACGATCTTTTAGCATGCCTTTACCCTCTAGAGACAAAGCAGCCATAGGCAAATCTCGATCGTAATTTTCGCGCGATTGAATTTTATAAATACAATCATCTGTAAACATGTTAAACCAGCTATCCCACTCTTCCAGGTCAATACTCGCTGCATAATCCTGATAGAACTGGGTCAATTTTAAGTAAAGTTCTGTAGTCATCACTTAAACCCCCATCTGCTTGCGCCAATAATCGTACATACCTCGGATAAGAGTTTCAGATACCATATGGTCAGTATGCTCAATATCCCGTCCCCCTAACTCAACCAGAGTTTGATAGTCTTTTTTAGCTTCAAAGCCCTCTTGCGAAAACTCGATAACTTCACCGTCATCAGCTGAGACAAATCCTGCAGGACCAAATAAGTTAGCTTGCCGTAACCGTCGCTCCGTTAACTCAGGAGTATCATCCTCGTAGCCAAAGTGAGTCCATACGAAGTCAAAGGAGCCATTACCATTAGGCTGAATATGCCTGGTGCTAACACTGTTAACCTGTTGCTGTAGAATTACGCTTGGAAACACTGTCATCATTACTGCTGTAGGACCATCCCACCATTCTTCAGGCTGCACATCCAAAAAGCGCGGATCATTCAATTGCATCTCTTCTTTGAAACTACTGACGTTGGTAGTTTGCTCATTTTTACCACCACTGCCTCGGGTAGAAATCATGGCCGCGTGACGATAATGTTCATCCATTTTGAGTTCAGAGCGATTATCTGCTCGCCATAATCCAAAAGTAACAAACCACGTGTGCAACAAGCCCGGGTGATAAGGATCTTTGATATTTTCCATCATCAGTTTCCAGTTACCCGGAATCCGTTGCTTGTTATATCCCAGAACCTTCAGTTTTCGTCCATTAAACATGCGGTCAAAGTAGTGCAACATTTCAGGGCCAAGAAAGTCTTCAAATGACTCAACATCATGATCAAAACTGGCGAAAACAACCCCACCTCGTTGAGCAACCTTTAGCTGAGTTAAGCCATGTTCTTTTGGTTTAAAGTCTTTTGGCATTCCGCCCTTTACTTGACCATCCTGCTTAACACCACGGCGAAATGGAACACCCTGCAAATCACCTTCTAACGTATAATTCCACTGGTGATACGGGCATACAAAGCTCTGTGCATTACCATGTTTCTTACGGCAAAATCGCATCCCTCTGTGAGCACAAATATTCTCTACAACATGAATTTCGCCTTGCTCGTTACGCACCATAATTACAGAACGCTCGCCGATCACGGTACGTTTAAAGTCACCTGGTTCAGGTATTTCTGCTTCAAGACCAACATAACACCAGTGTTTTTTGTAAAAGATATTTTTAAGCTCTTTCTCGTATATACCTTTATTGGTATATGCCCAGAATGGAATTTTACTTGTATCGTCAAACTTCCACTCTGTTTCGCTTAAGAGTTCTTGATTATTCACATGACTCTCCTCTTTGTGTTAGGTGTACCGCTTTGAAAGCAACAGAAATAACAATTCATTAACCAAATAAGTTGCCTGCGACTATAAATTCAGTAATGATATTAAGAAAGCTAATGTGACTAATAAACGATATTAACCAGACTAATATGTTGTGAATTATGATTGAGCTTCAAGACGTCGATTTAAATCTACTTGTAATATTTCAGCTAATGTATAAGGAGCGCAAAACAGGAGTAGTAGCAGAGCAACTCAACTTATCTCAGCCTGCTGTGAGTCACGCTATTGGCAGATTAAGGCGACTATTTAATGATGAACTATTTGAGCGTACAGCAAGAGGTATGCGGCCAACTCCGTTCTCTGACAACATTTATTATTCTATAAGCCAGGGATTAAGCACTCTTCATGATGGAATCAACTTTCAAGATAAGTTTGATCCCAACGACAGCAGCAGGATGTTTAAAGTTGTCATGACAGATTTAGGCGAAATGTATATTCTTCCGCGACTACTGGACTACCTTGCGAAACATGCTCCAACTGTATCAATCAGTACTGTTAGAGAAGCTGACGGCTCGCTAAGAGATGACCTTGAGTCAGGCAACATGGATCTGGCATTAGGCCTTATTCCGCAGTTAGAGGCTGGGTTTTATCAACGTCGGTTGTTTGAGCAACGGTATGTATGTTTAATGCGCAAAGGTCATCCACTAAGTAAAGGAGAATTTAGTTTAGAACGTTTTGCTGAAGCCGAGCATATAGTTATCGAAGCCAAGGACACAGGTCATGTGGGCGTTGAGAAATGCCTTAAAAAAAGTGGTATAGCCAGAGTTATACGATTACAGCTTCCAAATTTCATGTCAGCACCTTATATAGTTGCTCAAACAGATCTTATTGCAACAGTTCCAGAAACATTGGCCATGACCACAAAAGACAGCCTCGGTCTGGAGGTACGAGAACATCCTGTAGAAATTCCCCCAGCCCAAATCAATCTGTTTTGGCACAAACGTTACCATCAGGACAGTGGCAATATGTGGTTGAGAAACGTGTTATATGACATTATCCCGTCAAATTAGTCGCATTTAATTAAACGCTCGCTCAGTTTCATGCACCTTGTTTGCAACAATATTTTGATAGATAGGGCATAAGCTATTTCAGTCTTCATTTAATGAACAACTAGCTTTGCGGAAACACTCTAAAAGGGCTTCGACGGCTTTATCATCGACAACCTCATCTCGCCAGCACATACCAACAGAGCCATCGTCTCCAGCGACGTCAATATTCAAGGGCTCCATAAGACCTCTACGTTTAAAATGATTTGCGACTTCTTCTGACGCAACGGACAACATATTCGAATGCTGCAGTAACCAAAGATTAGCGACCTGAGACGAGGATTCAACCCTGTACGTGGGAGGTTTTTGCCCCGCGAGAGTCAAAGATGCATCAAACTTACGCCGGATAGGTGATCCATCAGGCCAAACTATCCAGTCGAACATTAACAGGTCATCCCAATATAACGTTTTCTTTTGTGTTAAAGGGTGGCCAGGCCGGGACACGATGCAAATATTCTCACTGTAAAGATGTTCATTACGAAACTTAGAGCTGGGTTGGTAATTATCCAAACGTCCAACGACTACGTCTAAATCACCTCGAGCTAATTGAGACAATAAAATATTCATTGTACTTTCTTGCACGCGGACACTGGCTTGTGGGTGTAATTTAAGAAACTTCGCAATCGCTGTTGGTACGAAACTTGGCGCTGATGCTGGCGAGGTTCCAATTGCTATGGTTCTGCCTGAACCATTTTTCGCTGCACTGATATTTTCTTGTGCGCGCTCTATTTCTGCTTGAATTCGAATGGCGTGTTCCAGCAGTAATTCGCCTAATAATGTAACTTGTAAGCCCCTCGCCTTTCGCTCAAAAAGCACTCCCCCTACATCCTGTTCGAGCTCTTTTAACCAGCGTGATAACGCAGGCTGAGTAGTGTAAAACGCGTTCGCTGTCTTGCTTAAGCTTTTTGACTCGTTTAAATGAATGAGCAGGCTTATATGCTTTAGCTTTAAATGTCGTGACCAATCCATACAACATACCATTAGTGATATACATCAATGATTATATATCATTTGTCGTTATATGTAAGCTATTACAAAATACAGCTATCACTTAGTGACCTGACTAATTATGTAATAGGGGTCTTTATGCAGCTTTACAGTTTCTTCAATAGTTCAACATCTTATCGCGTACGTATAGCACTAGCTATCAAGGGTATTGCTTACGAATACAAGGGTGTAAATATACGGATAGGAGAGCAAGCATCTCCTGAATATCTCAAGTTAAACAAGTCTAAGGGGGTGCCTGTTCTTATCGCAGACGACGAGTTTCAGTTAACCCAGTCGCTTGCCGTTATCCAATACTTAGATGACTTGCAGCCATCGCCATTATTAATCCCTAAAGACCCAAAAGCGAAGGCCCGTGTTTTAGAACTTTCAAACGCAATTGCTTGTGACATGCACCCGGTAAATAATTTAAAGATCCTCGGCTACTTAAAGAATGAGCTAAAAATTACAGAGGATCAGAAGAACGCATGGTATCAACATTGGGTTGCAGAGGGGTTTTCAGCTGTTGAAGCGCTACTCGAAAAATATGGTGAGGGCCCCTACTGCTTTGGTAGCTCACCAACCCTTGCCGACTGTTGTTTAGTACCCCAGGTTGCCAATGCTCTCCGTTTTAACTGTGATCTATCATCATTCGAGAAAGTTATGCGTGTTTATCAACATTGTATATCACAACCGCAATTCCAACAGGCAGCACCAAAAAATCAACCCGATTTTTCTGATTAATAGATGAAGCTGTTCTCTTAATATCAGAAATCTTTGTGTCCTTAATAAGGAGTAAACAATGCAAACTTTAGGAACACTTGAAGAGCTTCCAAAAGATTATCGCGATCAATTAGAGTCTAAAAATCTGGTTCCTCTATGGCCAAGCATGCGAGCGGTATTGCCATATAATGTGCCATCTCGTAAAACAACATCACTAAACTGGGATTTTGAAACGCTACGCCCCTTATTGTTAAAAGCTGGCGAACTTACTCCCATGGAAAAAGCTGAACGTCGGGTACTAGTGTTAGCCAATCCAGGGCATGGTTTAACTAACATGCAAGCGACTCCCAGTATTTATATGGGCATGCAATTAATTCTTCCTGGTGAAACTGCGCCGAACCACAGACATACACCAAACGCTGTGAGAATAATTGTTGAGGGAGAAGGTGCCTACACCACCGTAAACGGCGAACCATGTCGTATGGACCGAGGGGACCTTATTTTGACACCCTCAGGTATGTGGCACGAACATCACCACGAGGGGGACGGGCCTATTGTATGGTTAGATGTGCTTGATCTACCCCTTTGCTACTACCTTGAAAGCTCTTGGGCTATAGAAGGCGAACCACAACCTAACAAACGGCCATCTGATAAATCATTTGCCGAATACAGCGCAGCAGGCATTGTACCCAGCATAAACTATTCTCGAGAAAAGTCGCCAGCCCCAATGCTTCGTTATCCCTGGGACAAAACTCGAAATTGCCTGGTTGAAATGTCAAAAATTTATTCTGAGGGGCTGTTACGTATCAGCTATATCAACCCCGAAACAGGAAAAAGTTTATTTCCCAGTATAGGATTTGGAGCAATCATGCTACGCCCAGGAGAGACCATCACACTGCCCAAACGAACCACTGCATGTATATTCCATGTAGTTGAAGGCGATGGACAGGTCGTTGTAGATAATTCAAATACTATCGAATGGATTGAAAAGGATACTGTATCTGTACCCGGCTACACAAACATTACACTAATCAATAAATCATCAGGTTCACCAGCATTTCTGATTTCTGCTGATGAAGAACCGTTACACAGTTACCTTGGCATCTATTGATTTAACTAAACACTATAATTAGCGAGGCGTATTTATGTCTGAACAATATCTTTACCCGGTTACTCCACCCTCTTCAGTTGAGGTTGTAGGTGAGGAATCACTTTATAATGTCAATCGTATTTTTTGCGTTGGCAGAAACTATCTTGCGCATGCCTCAGAAATGGGCGTAGCGGTTGATAAATCAAAGCAAGAGCCTTTCTACTTTCTGAAAGATCCAAGCACTTTAATACCGAGCGGTTCTGCGATTTCTTACCCACCACAAACATCGAACTACCATCATGAAATGGAATTTGTTGTTGCTATTGGTAAATCAGGTTTTGAAATTACCGAGGACGAAGCGGACTCCTATATTTACGGTTATGCATGTGGTTTAGACATGACCCGTAGAGATCTTCAGCTTAAAGCTCGGGAGACTGGACGTCCTTGGGATCTAGGCAAAAATTTTGAGGAATCAGCTGTTATTTCACCCATAGTGAAAGCGTCAGACAGTGGAATTATCAACGAGGGCTCTATTGAACTCACAGTAAACGGCCAAACTAAACAGTCTTCTGATCTCAACCTTCTAATTTGGAGTGTAAAAGAGATCATCGTTCATTTATCAAAGTTTTATCATCTACAGCCTGGAGATCTGATATTTACTGGTACACCCGAAGGTGTCGGTCCTGTTGAAGCCGGAGATCAAATTAAGGGGAAAATTCAGGGCGTAAATGAAATCGAATTAACAATCTTAAGATAGCTTTTTTACTAAGTAATTGATCTTAAAAAGCATCATTGGCCCAACGAGCTTTTTACGCTGTTTATCAATTACTTAGTTTTTTATTGCGTGCCGGTTCATACCTACACTAGATAATTTTCACATGTGAAAATCAACACTGCCCTAGCCTAACGTTTCACTAATATACGTTACGTCGGCTTAGTGTTGACACAATGCTGTCAGCCTGACTTTTTTCATATGTGAAAATTAGCACTGCCCTACCCTAACGCCTAACTAATACGCGTTACGTCGGCTTGGTGTTAACGCTACGCAATCAGCCTGACTATTTTCGCATGCGAAAATTACCACTGCCCAACCCTAACGTCTAACTAATACGCGTTACGCCGGCTTGGTGTTGACACAGTGCTGTCAGCCTGGCTTATTTTCGCATGCGAAAATCAACACTGCCCTACCCTAACGTCTAACTAATACGCGTTACGTCGGCTTGGTATTGTCACAATGCTGTCAGCCTGACTTTTTTCGCATGCGAAAATCAACACTGCCCTAGCCTAACGTTTCACTAATATACGTTACGTCGGCTTAGTGTCGACACAATGCTGTCAGCCTGACTTTTTTCATATGTGAAAATTAGCACTGCCCTACCCTAACGCATAACTAATACGCGTTACGTCGGCTTGGTGTTAACGCTACGCAATCAGCCTGACTTTTTTCACATGTGAAAATTAGCACTGCCCTACCCTAACGCCTAACTAATACGCGTTACGTCGGCTTGGTGTTAACGCTACGCAATCAGCCTGACTATTTTCGCATGCGAAAATTACCACTGCCCAACCCTAACGTCTAACTAATACGCGTTACGCCGGCTTGGTGTTGACACAGTGCTGTCAGCTTGGCTTATTTTCGCATGCGAAAATCAACACTGCCTTACCCTAACGTCTAACTAATACGCGTTACGTCAGCTTGGTGTTAACCCTACGCAATTAGCCTGACTAATTTTCACATGTGAAAATCAGTACTACTCTACCTCCTAAGACGAGTGAAATAGCTTGCGACCTTGTTATTGAGTGTTCAGATCGGAAAAAGACGTGGCAATAATGTGATTTTGAGTGAGGCAGTTCATACTAGGCCTTACAGGAACAGGCTAATGCCAGGCGCGTTGTCGAAACTAAACAACCCGACAATGCACCTGGGGAAGCCGCTTCAATTAACAAATTGGGAATAGCTAAAATAATAAGGGCAAATATTTAGCTTGTACCATGTATTGAAATCCACAAGTTACCGGATCGAATCTGCTTTTACTATATAATCTTTAAAAGACCCACCTATTTATTTTAAATATAAAAAAACGCCACAGGGCCTGTATATATTGACCTGTGGCGTTTTCAGAGCGGATTGGTTCAGATGAACTAGAAGGCGCTATTTAGAGAGCGCTGTCAGCAATGCTTTAAGTACTTTTTCAACCATTGCAGCATCTTCAAAATCAACTTTTCCCCAATCAATGCCAACATCTAGTTGAGTAACATCCTCCGTCAGGAGTCGACGAATAGCTGACGTTTGTGTCACCTTGACTTTAGGCATTGTGATGTACTTTTTTGCCCTACCCGGCTTTTTAAGTGTCTCGGGAGGCAAATATTTAAGGAATTTACGCTGTGCATTGAGTGTTTCCAAATATCGTTGCGCATCCTGATGCTCTTCGGCCTTCTTAATTTCTTCGTACAAAGCAACAAGACTCGTTACTATCTTGTTTTCAAGCAACGGCATGACAAATTCAATATTTTCGTAAAGTTTGTCATATCGGAAGAATGAAGTACGACTGATCCCTAAATATGATGTCACTACAGAAATTCGGTCACTCTGAATTGTTGCTGCTTCCAGGTTTTCCAGTTCGCGAACAGCTTTCGCATAACTGCTTAAAGCATCTGGTGGTGTCAGGTCAGATCGGGAAAAGTTCTCAATGTGACGAAGTACATTGAGATTCTTTGGCTTCTCAGCGTAGATTTTCACTTTGACCTTGATTAGGCCTCCGTAAAGGAAGCGAATCGCGTAGAAACGTCTGTGACCAGCCACTATGGGATAGTCAGACATGTTTTTCCGCCAAACTGCTATTGGGTGCACAAGTTCACTGTGTTTAAGCGTCTCAGCCAGGTTTCTAATCTCTTCAATTTCCTGATTGACGGCATCATAACGAGGATTGTCTTTCGACAGTCGATTCTCTAGAACACCTTTTTCACAAACTACGCAGTCATCTAACGCGGCGATAGATTCCTCATCAGCTTTCTTGGCAAACGTAACCGGCAAATACCGGGAGTTGTCAGCTTGCGGCTGAATGTAATCCACCAAGACCCTGTCTAACTCAGATGGTGTCTTAAAAAGTGGATCATCATGGACTTCGCTTTCTTTGGATTTATCTCGTTCTTTGAGCCCGTCTAACATCTGTTGCGACTTTTTAGATACGCCTTGTCCTGACTCAAATTGGCTTATGAGATCTTCCTGAGAAGTTGCCTTACTGACTGTGCGGCGTCTTGACTTTCTGGAGGTGGTCATATTTCATTCCCCCATAAACTGCTTTCAACAAGTTCATAAAGTTTTTGCATTTCTTTTAGCGCATGATGGTTATGCACGTAATTAAAGTGTGATTCATCAACAGATGGTCGTTCCATCACTCGATAACAGTTGCGTTGTTGAAGCCAGAACCGACTCATGTATTTTCCTGTAGGACCGTTTCTGTCGTATAACTTAGCCAGGGCCACTTCATCTTTTTGGGTAAGACGAGACTTACTTGGTACCTTGTTGGGCACAACGCCAACTATCTCCAGAGGATGATCCGGGCGTTCCTCGTTGATACGTGCAATACGGTTCAGCAGCATAGGCACACCATCAATAGAGTCATACTCTGGTTCAGTCGGTATTATTACATGCGTTGCGGCCCCTAATATGCCGGCACTTACTGGTGATTTACTGGGCGGATTATCAACAATAACGATGTCGTAATCATTTGCCAGTTCAGGATCTGAAAACCAAGTGCGCATGTATGTGGTGATTGTGGGCGCTAAACTCGCAGTTTGCGGCGTCATGGATAGTACGCGGTCAACGTTGCCTTCTGAAGGCAACACCTGGATGTTTTCAAAAGCCGTTGGATACTCATACACCGGTGAATCAAATAGAATATCAGTAGATGTATTACGGCCACTCCATTCAGGATCAACAATCTCATCGACTTCTGGATGCAGCGGCGCGGCGTATTCGTCATCACCTGGGATGGCGTCCATTTTCAGAAAGGCTTTTGACGAGTCCTGTTGCGAGTCATAATCCAGCACCAACACTCGACGCTTTACCCCTTTTCCATCCGGACCGCCAGTTGCTAGTAAATAAGCGATTGTAGAAGCGAGGAAGGTTTTACCCACGCCACCTTTCCTGTGGTAGCTGGAAAGTACTCGCATTCCATTATATGGCTCAGCTTTCTTCATTATTTCGACCTTGTTTTAGCACACGAAATTAGTCTGACATGCTAAAGATTTAAAGTCTCGGATCGAATCTATAAAATATGTGTCTATCGGGTTAGTTTCAGATAATTAAAATTAAAATAAAATATTCTCGAAGAGCTTATTACATAAGGCTTGCAGGCGATTTTACGCCGTCCGGTTCACCTGAACTAGTATTGGTAATTTGTCGAATCACTTCGTAACAATAGAAATTTATTCTCCCGGTTGGCACCTCAACGTTCTTCACTTATGAATTCAGTACCACATGTGAACAGGCCAATTTAATAAATAATATTAAATAGCTGAAAAGCCTATTAGACGTGACTTTTAAATGAAGATCTAACTACAAGTTCAGCTGTACCAAACTGACATATATTCTAAAAATTGTATGCCATACGAATGGGTTCAATTCCGAATACCTCCCCTAGTAAACTCCTACAAGATTTCTTCATCCATTATGGATTTTAAAAGGCTAAGCAGACTATTTTTTAAAAAGAAAAATAGCTAGAAGCCTCGTCATTACTAGTCTAAGGTAATTAAATTTAAGTTTGGTTCACCTGAACCTCATTAAAGAAAAAATAGAAAACATCTTTAGATTGGACTTGGAGGACAGAGTTAGATAATCTCAGGATCGAATCTGGGAATTAAATATAATCTATAAATTCGGTGGAATTTTCGTGCGAGAGCTTTTTGACTTATCAGAGAAATATGGATTTACAGCACCGTTAGTTAGCGCACCAGACACTCTTGATTTGAAAGTTTATCTTCGCTTATGTGGGGCCTTATCTGTTTCGCCAACTACAATAGCAGTTATTTCTGACATCTTCATAGCGCTTCAAGATATCGACGAACGCATTGCCAGTTTCGAATTTTTAGCAGAACGCATTAACCGAAAAGTCTCTAATATTCGCCATCACCTGGTTACACTTGAAAAGGCAAACCTCATAGAAAGTGAGTTCATTACGACCGATCCTATACGTCGGCGCCGAGGGAAGCTTTTTACCTTGGCAATACCCAAGGGCCAGGCGATAGCGGGCTCGGATTCGGCATCTCCGCCAGACGTCAGTAACTTTCAGCTGGTGGCATCCAATACTGTAGAAACTATCGATATTGACAGGTACGACGACAAAACCCGTTTCCTTGAGCTGCAAATTGTCCGGTACTTGGTAAAAGCCATGCGCACAAACCGAAAAGACAAAGCCGGAATCATACGGGTGAAATTGAAAGAGGAGGGTAGGGTAAAGCCCATTTCCATTACGGCTCGCGCAGAGGAGGGCAGACTTATCTACCTACCTGATATGAGTTATTACGCTGGCGCGATCACATGGCTCATCAACCACATATCTGAGCGAATAGATCAAGCTGATACCATCGGTGAAACCTTTACTCTGCCTTTAGAACAGCTTATCTCCATGGCAAAAGACGTGCCCCTATCAGATTCTTCTGCTGGTGGTTACATGAATAATGCAATCCACTCTTTACAGCGAATCTCTGCAACCACTTTCGATATGCGGGACTTCTATGATCGTAGTCCTGACTCTATCAAAGATATAGAAATGTACTACAAGCTGTTCAGGCTCGAAGCTCTGGTCACCTATGAGGATGAAAGACAAATGGAGAAAAAGGCGGCAGTGGTTCAATTCCCACGTTCGACGGTGAAAAACATCATTGCTGCAGTACGTGCAAAGCGCACCCTAGACGATATGCTTTTGATAGATAGCGATGTCTTTGCCACAAAAAACGAAATTGAAATCCTGTTTGGCCTTTGGGCAAGAGAACACCTTATTACAGGTCGCCAGGCACAAAAAATCTATACTTGGAACGAGCTTCGAGAGTCAATTGCACCTTCTTCCAGTCTTAGTGAGTTCAAACGCAAGTTTTCTAATATGGTGCTGGCAAATGCTGATCCAGAGTATAATGCAAAAATACATGACGCCGTCAGAGATAAGATAGTTCAGATTGTTGAAACCTGTCATCTGTCTGAGCCGCGTAAAGGAGAATTAGTAGTAGAATACGGTAGGGCGACGGTTCAGGGTTATCTAATCAACATTGGCTTTTCACCAGAACAGGGCGCATCGGTGATTGCTTTCAGACGGCATATGTCTGCCTTACATATTTTGAATCAATTCAACAGCAAGCGATAGTAGCTACAATAATGTTATTATTTCCCGGATCCAATCTTTAACCAAGAAAATTCAATAACTAAGCATCGGATCCAATCTTTAAAAAGATCCTGTTTAGATCGCGATCTCGCTTGATCTCTCATACCTTTCATATAAAGATTACATCTGTTAGCTGATTCTTTTCTACAAAATTGAATCTTTAACCAATAGCTAGGAATATATAAAGCAAACTAGCGGGAAGATAAGAAGCGCTAAAAAGACAAAACCCGCGAAGTGTTGGCGCACTTTGCGGGTCTTAGGATGTAACTTTTGGAAAGCAGTTACTCATCTAATTCTAGCGGTTTGATCGATCAGGTCAACTGCTAATGCGTTTTTTATCAGCAAAAACTATGAATTGTTGATAAAAATATGAACAGAAAAAGAAAATACACAGAATTTGTGTTCATGAGCACACAGCTCTTTGAGCACTTAACAGAAACCGAAGCCTTTGTTTTTAGTTTCACCGCATACTTTGCCTGTGACGAAACTAAAGGCAATATTTTTAAACGAACAACAATAAGCTTATGCAATAACCTGGGGTATTCACCAAATACCATCCGGGCTGCTATTAATTCATTAATCGAAAAGAAGTTCCTTAAAAGCGAGACTCCACCAGCTCGCGAAAAGAAAGATCTCAAATATACCTATATAGACGACGTATCTCACCATCTGCGGATCGGTGATCACGCCTATGCAGTGGAGTTCGCGTACTGGATGCAGTTAATGCTGAATGAGCTTCGCACCCGAAAAACAACCAAAGGTTTCTACGACAAGTACAAGCCAAAAGTAACGTTTTTCAAAGTGCCAGTGAGTGCTCTTCAACCTAATTCGGCAGGGGAGAAATGGCAGCGCAATCAATCTCGGCATTTACACAAGACTCTCATTCTCCATGCATATTTACACAACCAGGATAAGCACATTCAGAAATATAATAAACCTGTGCTTTCGCGCAGCGTGGCTTTCCTTTCTGCAATGATGCAATGGTCTCGCAACACTATACGCAGAATTATAAATACAATGTCTGATATGGGTCTTATCCGTTTCAAGCTTATGGACAACCGAATTCTGTTCACCAAGATCAATAAAATTATTAATATGCGGGGAGGTTACAAATCCCTGAAATCAAAACTTCATACAACAGACGCCGAGAAGAACAAAGCTTTGTTTTCTAATTTCGAGCTCGATATTCCCCGGCCAGGGCCTAACGCTTCACCACAAGAACATTCGGCTTATCTTCAAAGTAAATTAGAAAGACAACGGCTCCAAAGCCAATAACAGTTCCATTGGTTTACCGGATTAGTTTCCGGGGCATTGCTGTGCCTGTTTATCTATCCCACACTAATAGCAGCATAAAACGACATCATTTAGACCGCTTGATGACTCAATACAGGCGTAATAGCTCGAAAAATTTAGAAAAAATACGCTGAACGATGTCGAATTCAGGCTATAACTTGAATTATCCACAGCCATTACTCCATCCATGAATTACAAAAATACTGTCAAGCCATTCACACGCATAAATATCCAGCCATATTTTATTTGTGCCGTTCATACAAACTATTCGTCAAAACTGAACACATTAGATCTTTAGTTAGAAATTAAGATAGAAAATAGATATAAGCTCTTCGAGCTCACTAACATTCTCTATGTATTTTTTTCAAAATGACTTTGAACAGCTCGTGGACGGAGATCCATGACAATCACTTTCAACTAAAATGTACCAATAATTGTCACAACAGAATCTGGCCCACAGAGGGTAATACATCGTAACTACTGAGATGTTAACATTACAGCATACAGTTGGACTTGACATTCATTACTTTGAAGATCAACCTTTTGTCCCGAACAATATGAAATTGAGATCAAGCAATACTTGTACTATGTTTCAACGTAGCAAAGCGACACTTGATAATGATTCTGATTATCGTGGATTTTGGGAATACCTAGGGTATTTTGACTTGTCTACCACACAAGTATATCTGGAAGTAACGCAGATACAGCTCCAAAAAAACTTACGGCAAAATACGCCCTGTGGCAATAGTTAGAAACAACTAAATAAAGTAGAAGTTAGCTAGTATTTACATCCCCTTTTTTAATTACTCGCCGGTTATAAATCTGTACTTCTTTTGGAGGGATTATGGCCGGAAAGCTCTGTTTCTTGTGTACCATCTTCAAGCTAATGAGCATTAAAGCCTAGAAACAACAAGTCATTAAAACCTATAAATAAAATGACATTAAAACCTATAAGTGATATAACGCTAAAACCTAGAGCTGAGGATTGAGAACTGGTCAGTATCACTCGTAATAGTTGGAGCGAACATGAATGACATATCACAAAAACTAGCAGATTCGCTTGAGCAATTACAACAGCTTCAAGAGTCAGGGGTTGTTGCCATCCAGTCAAAGCAACTCAGCAGAGTGCATCGAGAGCGGCTATTGAAGCATGGGTTTATTCGCGAAGTCATCCGGGGCTGGTATATACCTGCGATGCCTGATGAAAAGCCGGGCGACAGTACATCCTGGTATACCTCTTTCTGGGATTTTTGCGGTACTTATTTGTCACACCGTTTCGATAATGCCTGGTGTTTATCACCTGAGCAATCAATTAGCCTGCATATCGGCGATAGAACCGTGCCTCAGCAATTGCTCGTGCGCTCGCCCAAAGGCAATAATAAACCCACCGCCTTTTTGCATGACACCTCGATTTTTGATGTCAGGTTGAACATGCCAGCAGCAGAACACATTGAAAACCTGGACGGGCTCAATGTTTACAGCTTAGCGGCTGCACTTGTTTATTCTTCGGCAAATCAATTTCAAAATGCTCCTGTCCATATGCGTACAGCCTTTTCGATGGTGACTGATGCATCCGATGTATTGTCCGTTTTACTCGCTGGTAATCACAGTGTAATTGCCGGCCGATTAGTGGGGGCTTTTAGAAATATTGGCCGGGATCTGATTGCTAACAATATCTTAAAGGGCATGCAAGCGGCCGATTTGAAAGTGCAAGAAGAAGACCCTTTCGCCGAGAAAGTGCAGGTGAGCTTTGGCCGTCGTGACGTTTCGCCCTATGTTAATCGCATGCGGCTGATGTGGGCGCAAATGCGTGAAAGTATTATCGCGCACTTTCCAGAACAACCACAGCAAACCATCGACATCGAAAACTACATGGCCGAAGTGGAAGACAAATTCGTCACAGACGCCTACCACTCACTGTCCATTGAAGGCTATCGGGTAACTCGCGAATTGATTGAACTGGTTCGCTCTGGTAACTGGCAAGCTGAAGGCTCCGACGAAAGTAAAAAACACTTAGATGCCATGGCTGCTAGAGGCTACTGGGATGCGTTTCAGGAAGTTAAAAAAGCCTTGTTAGCAGTATTAGAAGGTAAGAACCCTGCCGATGTATTGGAACAGACGCACAGCGATTGGTATCTCGCCTTATTTGGTCCTAGTGTTGCGGCCGGTATTATTAAACAGTCGGACTTGGCTGGTTACCGGTCAGGGCCTGTCTATATTCGCCAGTCTATGCACACTCCACCAAGCAAAGAAGCGGTTCGCGACATGATGCCGACACTCTTCGACTTGCTCGCAGAAGAGGAAAATGCAGCAGTCAGAGTGGTACTGGGTCACCTCATTTTCGTCTACATCCACCCTTACTTCGATGGTAACGGCAGAATGGGAAGATTCATCATGAATTTAATGATGGCGTCTGGTGGTTACCCATGGACAGTCGTACCTGTCGAGCGAAGAGATGAATATATGCAAGCGTTGGAAGCTGCGAGTGTTAGACAAGACATTGTGCCTTTTACACAGTTCTTGGCATCGCTAGTTTAACCACTCTTTAAAAGAGTGCGTTTCAAAGTGATCTAGCAAAAGTGCTTTCGCTTAAACTCAAGGATTTATAATGATAACGTCAGCAGGGTAGGGCACGCGAGTTGCGTGCTGTCGTTTGAGTCTGACGAAAATTAAATAAGGGTAAAAAGATGGAGCAGCGCCCATATCGAGAAATTCGCCGTAGCGATTTTAATTTAAATATTAGGCTGAGATTACAGGATTAGATAGGCAGCCAATTTTAGGGCAGGACACTTCAATAATATCACCATCACGCAATAGACGCTGAGGAGTTCGTGCATAGCCTACACCATATGGAGAGCCCGTACTATAAACATCGCCAGGCATCAACTTGTACCACCGAGAAAAATAGGCCAAGCTCTCAGCAATTGTAAATATAAGGTCCGAGGAATCCGCTGATTGCATGATTTCGCCATTGAGCTTTGTCTCTATTGAAAATTGATTTACATCCCCAAAGGTATCAAAAGTTTCAATAACAGGACCCATAGGACAGAAACTTGGCAATTGTTTGTCCTGCGCAGTTGCCATAAATAATTCTATACATTCTTTGGGGTTTGTACCTTCCATAGCGTTTAACCATGCTCGCACATGTGAACGAGAGCCCAGTTCATTAATCATAGTAAAGCCAGCTATGTGCTTCAGAACATCTTCAGGCTGCACATTATAAAGAGGGCGACCAATAACACAGGCCAACTCACATTCAAAATCAACCATATTCGGATCGGTGGAGGGTAAAATTATCGGATCACCGTTAGCAATGATCGAATTAGGTGATTTTAAGAAGCCTGCAGGCTTTTTTGGAATTGGCGTGTTCATCTCGCGCATGTGATCTTTATATGCCATCCCGCATGCGAGCAAAACGTGCGGACGCAAAATTGGGCTATATCGAACTGTACTTGCATCGTGAAATGCGTTGTTAGATTGCAGTAGTTTTTGAGGACCTGGATCGTAATTCTCGAGTCGCTTAACTAAGTTTTTAACTTGGTTAAATAACGTGCCATCGAGATCCACAATATCAGATAAATTTTGTAATGGTACCGGCCCCAATAAGTTAAGCTTCGAAGCAGTAGAAAGGTCTACTAATGTGTTTGTGGTTGGCTATGTTCTGCTAAATTGTTGCTATACTGTATATGAATACAGCCATTGAGGATTAATCATGCTCCCAGCACAATTTACAAAGCTTATAGCCGAGTTAGAACACTTAACAGATAGTCAAACCCGTTATGTTGAGAAGCTGCTGAAAGGCACTGATAGCGTCTCACAGTTGATAACAGAGCTTGAGGAGCGGATGGTTGAAAACCCTGAATGTCCGCACTGTCATAGCTCACTGATCAATCGGCACGGCAAGGTAAACAAGATGCAGCGTTATCGCTGCAAGAACTGCGGCAAAACCTTTGTAGCGACAACGGCGACACCGCTAGCTCGCCTGAGGTACAAAGAGCTTTGGTTAGAATATATTCGCTGTATGCTGGACAGTAAGCCATTGCGTAAATGTGCCGAAGAATGTGGCCTCCACCTTGAAACATCGTTCAGGTGGCGGCACCGATTCTTGGCACTACCATCAGCACTGAATGCGAGCAAATTAGAAGGCATTATCGAAGCAGACGAAACACTTTTTCCCTACTCAGAGAAAGGCTCAAAACGGATGACTCGTCAGCCCCGTAAAAGAGGGGTGAAAGCGAAAAAACGAGGGCGTTCAAAGGATGATTGGGTGCCAGTTTTAACGGTCAGAGACCGAGCTAAGAATACGTATGAAGCCGTTGTACCAAGTGTTACATCGGCAGCTCTGCATCAGGAGCTAGCAGGAAAATTAGAGAAAGACAGTGTGTTGTGTAGTGATGGCTATAAGCCCTACATAGCTCTTTCTGAGAAAAATGATTTAATACACAAGCGCTTAGATGTGGCAGGAGGAGTTAAGGTGATAGATAAAGTCTTTCACATTCAAAATGTTAACGCCTATCACAGCCGTCTGAAAGCGTGGATAAAACGGTTTCACGGAGTAGCCACAAAATACTTGGAACACTACCTAGGTTGGTTCAGGTTTATGGATAATCCAGAAAACCTTAACGAAAACAGGCTCTTTTCGATTCAACAACAGTTAATCCGAACATAGCCTTGTGGTTAATAAGGCCGCAGGAACAGGTCCTTGTTCCAGCATTATGCTTGTTAGTTTCATTATTCCTCCACTGCCAATTCAATTACTTTACGGCGCTAGTCGTGGTCACATATCCAGATATTTTAAATTTAGGATATCCAAAGGGGGGACCTAAACACCCATTACAAATTAGATTATTATAAAAAGTGGATACAGTAAATAGGGCGGTACGACTATGTTATTTATTTGTTCATGATTGAATTTATTTAAGTGTTTGTTTTTGATGTGTTATTGTTTATGTGGATGGTTATATTTTATATTAATTAACATTTAATGTTGGGTAATCACATTTTTAAGTGTAAAGTGGATGCACTTTGATTTGAGGTACGTAGTCTTTGCTTGCACTATTGAAGACAGTCTGTGTGTTTAGAAAAGTAATAAGGTAATTTTAAATGAGTAATGAATTTTACCGATTAGCGGTTGTTCAGGAACCGAAAACAGGTGAGTCAATGGTGATGGTTGAACAACATGAATTGATGTTGCCGCTTGCTGTTATATTAGAAGGAAACACTCAAGCAAAAAGCTGGGCTAATGCTTCTGATATCAAGCCTATCCTTGAACAGTGGTCTAAAGCAGAGCCATTGATTCAAAAAGCAGTGATAGATGGAAAGTCTTTATTCATCAATAAAGGGCTGCCGGCAAGTGAAGTAACATATCTCCCGCCCTTGGCACTACCCAATAAAATCGTCTGTATCGGTGTGAACTATCGTGATCATATTGAAGAGATGAAGATTCCAGCAGATCAGACCTATCCTTACTCTTTTATTAAACCCGCCAGCAACACTTTACGGGGTTCTGGAAGCGAGGTAGCTATTCCTAACAACGTAAGCATGATCGACTGGGAAGCTGAACTGGCAGTCTTAATTGGTAAACCGGCACGTAATGTATGCGCCAGTGATGCGTTGGATTACATTGCAGGATATGCAAACTTTAATGATTTATCTGCTCGAGATAGATATGCCTCACGTGGTTCAGTAGGAGTCGATTGGGTAGCAATGAAAGGCATTGATGGCTTCGCTCCAATGGGACCGTATTTTGTTCCGTCTTGTTTTATTGATGATCCTCAAAAGCTGTCTGTACGCTTGACTATTAATGGTGAACTAAAGCAGAACTCATCAACAGATCAAATGGTATTTGGGGTGGCTGAAATTATCGAGCATCTATCTTCTGTGATGACGTTAGAAGTAGGGGATGTGATAGCAACTGGTACGCCAGCAGGAACGGCTCTGGGCCACCTACCAGTTAAATGGCTTGTGCCAGGGGATATTGTATCTGTTGAAATTGAAAAACTTGGTGCGCTTATCACTTACATGACGTAGCTTAAAGCTAGCGCCAATTAAAGTTAAATGTATTGATTAAGTAACATCTTGATGCTTGTATGTCCTCTCTTATTTTTGTGGTGCTAGGGGACAAGTAGCAACCAGGATAGCATTGGCATTGGCGTTCTGAGTGTCATTTTTAATTTATTTTTGTTCATAAATTTACTGTAGGAAAATAGCTATTAAGGTCAACGTTCGTGAAAATAATCTTAGGTTAAGTGAAAAGATGCCTCAAGCGTGGGATATTCAGGTTGAGAACGCTTATGGTGAGATAAAACCTATCGAAATCGAAGATCCCAGACAAGTGGGGAGAGCGATTCATCAAATATTGCGCAGCTATATCCTGCAGGGAGTATTACAGCCTGGCACCGTACTCAACCAAGTGAGCTTAGCACAACGCTTAAATGTCAGCCGTACGCCTATTCGTGAGGTGATTCGTATGCTGAAAGAAGAAGGGTTAGTCACCGCAGATCTTAACCAAAGGGCCTTGGTTGCAGGCATTTCCTATGATGACCTGGATGCATTATATTCTGTACGTATTACTAATGAGGCTTTAGCTCTAGCAGTATCTATACATCGCAATACGGAGCAAGACAAAGAGCGAATCAAAAGTGCCGCGGATGTCATTAATTCGAGCAACATCAATGATTTTCCAACTTGGTTGCAGCACCATAGAGATTTTCACTTAGCTCTTTATGAGAGTGCTGGAGAATCGATGCTGCAATTGATCCGGCCGAATATGGAAAAGTGTGAACGCTTCCAGGCAATAAGATGGCGAAAACTTCCCTATAGTGGCTTTAGGAAAGGAGATGATGAACATCTTGCTATCGTTGAGGCCTGTTTAGCTCGTGAAACGATTAATGCTGTTGAGTTACTATCAACTCACTTGGCTCGCACTGCTCTAGATACCCTAAACGATCTTGCGCCAGAAAGAGAGCCGCAATTTATTCGTCAGGCCTTACGTTGCGTCACTACAGGTGTTCAAGGTATTTCTGTGAAATAAACCGTAAGACCAATCTCCTCTTACTTTACATTAATTTTACCAATTAATCACAAATTTGCTTGCTTCTTAAGCCTGACATTTGTTATAAATATTTAATAATCATGATTATATATAATCATGATTTTATTTTTGCTTGAGTCGTTAAACACCAGAAGATAAGAGGATTATCAATGTCCAGCACCAATAGAGAAGGCTGAACGGAGAGTTTTAGTACTAGCAAATCCAGATCATGGCCTTGAAAATATGCAGGTAACTCCTAGCATATATATGGGAATGCAATTGATTTTACCCGGAGAAACAGCGCCTAATCACCGACATACACCTAATGCGGTAAGAATTATTGTAGAAGGGAAAGGTGCATACACAACAGTAAATGGCGAGCCCTGTAAAATGGAACGGGGGGATTTGATTTTAACACCTTCTGGGATGTGGCATGAACACCATCATGAAGGTACAGAGCCTATTGTTTGGCTAGACATTCTTGATTTGCCACTTATTTATAACTTAGAAGGCTCATGGGCCATTGAAAGTGATTTACAAAGAGTTCATAAAACTAGAGATAAGTCTTATTCAGATTACAGTGCTGCGGGTATTGTTCCAAACATTGGCTTTAAACGAACAGAAAACAAAACACCAATGCTTCGTTATCCTTGGGCTAAAACAAAATCTTGTTTATTAGAAATGGCCTCAGACTCTAGCGAATCAATAATACAAGTAAGTTATATTGACCCAGAAAATGGTAAAAGTTTATTTCCAAGTATTGGATTTGGTGCCTTAATGATTAAAAATGGGCAAAGTACTACATTACCTGATAGAACAACACCTTGTATTTTTCATGTTCTTGAAGGTTCTGGATCCATGACTGTAAACAATAAAACGGTAAACTTTACCGATAAAGATACGCTCTCAGCACCAGGATATAGCAAGATAGAATTTAAAAATTCAACTGAGGAACCAATTTTTATGCTAATAGCAGATGAATCACCACTCCATACTCATTTAAATATATTTTAACAACGAGAAAATTATGACTGATAAGTTATTATTTCCAGAAAAACAACAAATTTTAACAGCAATAAAAAATACTGATACATTATTTCCTGTACATCGCATTTTTTGTGTGGGTAGAAACTACCATGCTCATGCAGCTGAAATGGGTGTTAGCGTTGATAAAACGAAAAACGTTCCTTTTTACTTTACAAAACATCCAAGTTCAATCATCCCTTCTGGTTCAACTATTAAATATCCTCCTCAAACAAACAACTACCATTATGAAATGGAATTAGTCGTAGCAATAGGTAAAGAAGGTTTTGAAATAACCGAAAAAGATGCAGAAGATTATATTTTTGGCTATGCCTGCGGATTAGACATGACGCGTCGTGACCTACAACTTAAGGCAAGAGAAACAAATAGACCTTGGGACTTGGGTAAAGATTTTGAAGAATCGGCCATCATTTCACCAATTGTTCCTAAAGCGGAATGTGGCGTAATTGATACTGGCAAAATAAGCCTTTCGGTCAATGGTGATATAAAACAAGATTCTGAGCTAAAAAAATTGATATGGAACGTGAATGAAGTGATTGCACATTTATCTAAATTTTATCACTTACAGCCAGGAGATCTTATCTATACAGGAACTCCGGAAGGTGTTGGCCCTGTAGTTTCAGGCGATAAGATTGAAGGTGCTATTGAAAAACTCGGTAATATCGAATTAACGATAAAATAATTAAATTTTTCAAACTTATCGGGGTTAAAAAGTATGACTGAAAAAAAATTAATCAAAGCAATCGAAGTAATTAAAGTACCAGAAGATGATGTCATTGGTGTTGATATTAATGGCTTAAATTTAGCTATCTATAATGTAGAAGGTGAAATTTTTGCTACTGATAATATTTGCACACATGGAAATGCTAAATTATGTGATGGATTTCTTGATGGGTACAAGATCGAGTGTCCTCTTCACCAAGGTGAGTTTGATATTCGAAGTGGCAAGGCTTGTACTAGCCCTTTAACGGAAGATATAAAATCGTATCCCACAAAAGTAGGTGACGATGGGTTTATATATATATCAATGGCTTAATGTAAATATTATGAGGAAGTTTTAATGAAAACACAGCTAATCATAAATAATAAGTTTGTCGATAGTGAAAGTACAAACACATTTGAGCGTTACAACCAAACGCTTGGTGAGGTTGTAACATCTGCGGCAGCAGCGAGTGTCGCAGATGCAAATAATGCAGCTGAAGTTGCACAAGAAGCATTTAAATCTTGGTCTAAAACTGGGCCTACAGAACGCCGTAATGTTTTATTAAAAGCAGCAGATATATTAGAAAGTAAAACAGCTGAGTTTATTGATGTAATGGCGAAAGAAGTAGGCTCTTCAGGGCTATGGGCTGGCTTCAATGTCATGTTAGCAGCTAATGTTTTTCGTGAAGCTGCAAGCTTAGCAACTCAAATACAAGGTGAGACTATTCCAACAGATAAGCCTGGGACACTTTCAATGACAATACGTGAACCCGTAGGTGTTATTTTGAGTATAGCACCGTGGAATGGGCCTATTGTATTAGCGGCTCGGGCTATTGCTTACCCTATTGTTTGTGGAAATAGTGTTGTATTTAAAGCTTCAGAAGTAAGTCCTAAAACGCATAGTTTAGTTGTTGAGGCTGTTATTGAAGCAGGTTTACCGGCGGGTGTTTTAAATTTACTGTCCAATAAACCAGAAGACGGTGAAAGCATTGTTAATGCTTTAATTGAGCACAAAGCTGTACGAAGAATAAATTTCACAGGATCAACCCATGTTGGGCGTATTATCGCACAAAAAGCTGGTTATCACTTAAAACGATGTCTATTAGAATTAGGTGGAAAAAGCCCTCAGGTCATTCTTGATGATGCAAATTTAAAAGAAGCAGCAAAAGCGGCAACTTTTGGATCATTTCTATATCAAGGACAAATATGCATGACTACTGGCCGTATTATTGTAGATGAATCTGTGGCTGATGAATTTGGTGAAATCTTTGCTAAACTTGCTAGCAAGCTACCTGTTGGAAATCCCTGCGATAATAATGATTGTATTGTAGGACCAGTGGTAACGCAGAGTTCAGCCGAACGCCTAAATGGCTATATTGATGACGCGTTGTCCAAAGGCGCTAAACTGATTACAGGTGGCAAAGCAAATGGCACGGTGATGAAACCTACTATTCTTGATCATGTCACCTCTGATATGGAAATTTACCATGAAGAATCTTTCGGTCCGCTAATCTGTATGGTTAGAGTTAAGAATGCTGATGAAGCATTACATACAGCAAATGACACACCCTATGGCTTATCCGCTGCTGTATTTGGTAAGGATGTCAATAGAGCATTACAAATGGCTAAAGATATCAATGCAGGGCATTGTCATGTCAATGGTACAACAGTCCAGAATGATGCTCAAGCACCTTATGGTGGAACCAAAGATAGTGGCTGGGGACGATTTGATGGTCGCGCCGTTATTGATGAATTTACTGAATTAAAATGGATAACTATTGAGCCTATTGTTCAAGATTATCCGTTCTAGCTAATTCCCATAAAAACACACCTCAACTTAATGATACTTAGGTTTTCTAAATCGGCATGATTAAGTTGATAAATATGAATATTAAAACAAACTTATTAAAGAGATAAAATGACAACTCAAAACAAAAGAAAATTAATGACTGTTGATGATGTACATGGGCTATGGGCCATTATGCCTACACCCGCAAAAGAAGGTGCTTCTAACTGGCGCATGCAAGATACCGTCGACTTAGAAGAAACTGCACGTGTAGTCGAAGAGCTTATTGCTTCAGGTGTTAACGCTATTATTAGTACAGGGACGTTTGGCGAAGGTGCTACATTAACTTACAATGAAAAAATCGTCTTCATGGAAACTATCGTTAAAACCGTTAATGGCCGTGTACCTTATTTTTGTGGCACAACAGGATTAAATACGCGAGACACTATTGAGTTAACGAGAAAAGCAAGTGAAATTGGTTGTGATGGTACAATGCTAGGTTTGCCAATGTGGCAATTATGTGATGTACCAACTGCGGTTCAATTTTATAAAGATGTTGCAGAAGCTTGTCCTGACATGGCGATTTGTATTTATGCAAATAATGAAGCCTTTAAATTTGATTTTCCACGTCAGTTTTGGGCGCAAGTAGCAGAAATACCACAAGTAATTACTGCTAAATATCTTGGCATAGGTTCACTTGTTCCTGATATGAATTTAAGCCAAAGAAAAATTAGATTTCTTCCTCTTGATGTCGATTTTTATGCTGCTGCTCGTATTGCTCCTGAATTTTGTACCGCATTTTGGACAAGTGGCGCAGTATGTGGCCCCGCCCCAGTATTAAAATTACGAGATGAAGTAAAAAAAGCAAGTAAAACTGGAGACTGGGATGAAGCTCAGAAAATTTCAGGACAAATTGCTAGAACATATGCAACATTATTTCCAAACGGCTCGTTTAAAGATTTTTCAACTTATAACATCAATTTAGAAAAACATAGAATAAATGCTGCTGGTTGGATGAATGCAGGTCCATGCCGTCCTCCTTATATTTTTACACCTGAAGAGTATTTAGAAGGTGCATATAAATCAGGTAAGGCTTGGGCTGAGTTACACCAAAATCTTTCTAAATAAAGGAGGTCAATATGTCAGTTTATACAATTGAACGTGTGTTATGGGATCTACAAGATTCTGATGAAAAAGCGGCTCTTTATCGTGAGCAGCCGAATGAAATTTTAAATCAATATAATTTAACCACTGATGAGCACAGTTTGCTATCAGATATGGATATTGAGTCAATGGTCTCTTTAGGTATAGACCAGATGTTAATGTCTATGACATGGCAGGCAATCAATGGCCCTCAAGGGATCCCCGAATATATGCAGCGTCTTAATAGCATTAAATCATAAAATATTTTAGGAGTTTATATGTCTCAAATTATCAGTGGCTTTTTAATGCCCCATGACCCATTAATCGCAGCAATGCCTGATGCACCACCTGTTGAAAAACGTGATTCATGCATGAATGCCTACAAGGATATTGTTGAAAGAGTAAAAGAACAAAATATAGATACCGTTATTATCATTGGTGATGACCATTATACCGTTAATGGCCCTTATTGTGTACCACAAGCTATGATTGGTATTGGTGATGTAGAAGGACCAAAAGAACCTTGGCTAGGGATCCCTCGTGAGAAAATAGCTAATAATGAAAGCCTTGCTAAACATATTATGGATTATGGGCATACTCATCAAGTTGACTGGGCAGCATCAAAAACATTAATAGTTGATCACTCTATCGCAATTCCCGTTGAATATGCCGTAAAACCAATAAAAGATTTAAAAATTGTGCCTATTTATATTAATTCGGGTGTTGAGCCTTTTATCAATAGTAAACGTGCTTACGAAATTGGTTTATCAATTAAAGCAGCAATCAATAGTTGGTCAGGAAACGAACGTATTGCCGTTTATGGTACAGGTGGAATTAGCCATTGGCCTGGTATGGCTCAAATGGGTAGTGTTAATGAAGCATGGGATCGTAAAATAATCGATCTTATCTGTAAGGGGAATGTTGATGAGCTAATAGCCATGAGCGATGAAGAAATATTGCGTGAAGGAGGAAATGGCGGGTTAGAAATAAAAAACTTCATATGTGCAATGGGGATTCTAGATGGCTGGACTGGGGAAGAAATAGCATATGAAGCAGTACCCGAGTGGGTTACTGGTTGTGGCTATCTAGAAATGAAAATAAAATAAAATAAAATTTTACAAAAAGGAACACTCTATGTCAAATCAAGAAGAAAATTTAATCGATGTTAACCATGGAACACAATTACATAAAATGCATGGTGATCAAAAAGTTTTAGAGCAGGAGCTTGAAAATGTATTTGGCCGTTCATGGCTATTTTTAACTCATGAATCTATAATTCCAAATCATGGTGATTATGTTGTTACTAAAATGGGAACAGATGAAGTAATCGTTAGTAGACAAGAAAATGGTGATGTTAAAGCATTTTTAAATGTCTGCCGTCATAGGGGCGCGCAATTGTGTCCACACGAAGCAGGTAATGCTAAAGGCTTTGTTTGCTCTTACCATGGCTGGGGGTATGGCAATACTGGTGAATTACAAGCCGTACCTTTTGATAAGGAGGTTTATGGTGGCTTACTTGATAAGTGTAAAAACTCTCTACATGAAGTGGCAAAAGTTGAAAATTATAACGGCTTCATTTATGGCTGTTTTGATGAAAACTCCCCATCATTCTCTGATTATTTAGGCGATCTTAAGTGGTTTTTAGACCCTTACTTTGAACATTCGGGTGGCCTTGAATTAATTGGACCTCCTGCTCGTTGCCTAATTAAAGCGAACTGGAAATGCTCAGCAGAAAACTTTGTGGGTGATGCTTACCATGTTGGCTGGACACATGCTTCAGCACTACGTACTGGTGAATCAGTTTTTACACCACTGGCAGGAAATAGTACACCTCCAACTGAAGGTTTAGGTCTACAAATAACCAGCAAATTTGGGTCAGGGCTAGGTGTGCTGTGGGATGCTTATGCAGGTATTCATGATAGTTCATTAATTAACGACATGATGCAATGGGCTACCATAAAAGAGCAGCAATTAGCCGAAAAAATTGGTGCTGATCGTGCCAGAATTTATCGATCTCATTTAAATACGACTATCTTTCCTAATAATAGCTTTTTAACAGGATCAGGTGTATTTAAAACTTGGCAGCCTATCGATAAAGATACCACAGAAGTTTTTACCTGGACAATGGTAGAAAAAGATATGCCAGAAGAACTTAAACAGCGTATTGCTATGTCAGTCCAGCGTACTTTTGGTGTTGCGGGTTACTGGGAAAGTGATGATAATGACAATATGGAATCCGAAACATACATGACAAAAGGTTTTCAAGCTAGAAATAAAAATCTTAATGCCCAAATGGGTATTGGAAATGATGTTTACAATGGTAAATATCCTGGTGTTGTTTGTGAGTCCGCTATTGGAGAAACAAGTTATCGTGGTTATTATCGTGCGTATAGTGCCTTTATAAATGCTAATAGCTGGCATGAGATAGAAGACAAAAGTAGTAATTGGGCTGATATTTTAACAAATGCAAAAACCAAATAATTAAGGGATAAAGTATGACTGATACAACTAAAAATAACGAACCGTTAGCCCTTGAAAGTGATATTGCTTTTGACGAACTAATTAAAAACACACAGGTATCTGAAAGTTTAAGACAGGAGGTTTCTTCGTTTCTTGCTAGAGAGTCAAGATTACTAGACTCAAGAATGTATAGGACTTGGCATAGTGAAATATTAAGCCCTGATATCACTTATGCTGTTGTTAGCAAAGAATTAAGATCTATAAAAGAACGGCGCTATGACCAACCTGATACCGTCTATTTGTTTAATGATGATCATCGTCAATTAGGTATTCGTATTGAACATGATCTTGATCCTCAAAACTGGCGGAGTAGTCCGCTAGAAAGGTATTGCCGTATACTTAGTAATATTGAAATTGGCCAAGAACAAGGCAGTTTAGATTTAGAAGTACGTTCTTCTTGTATCTTAACTCGTGGCAGAAGAGCCTACCAAGTAGATCAGTTTTTTTACACTCGGACTGATATTCTGATACGTGATGATCAAGGTCAACTCAAGTTAAAATCCCGTTACATTGAATATCCAGAGCGAAGTATTTCTGGCCATAATATGCTGGTATATCTATAAAACCATACGCTATTAATAAAAGTACTTTGCCATAACAAAGTACTTTTACATGTATATATTAAAACTGAATAACAACTGACTAAAATAAAGAGAAATATAATGAAATTGCAAAATCAAGTTGCCATTATCACAGGAGCTTCTTCAGGAATAGGCTTAGCCGTTGCAAAACGCTTTATCAGCGAAGGAGCAAAGCTAGGGCTTTTGGTTAGAACTGAAAAAGATGCCAAAATGCTACAAGATACTTTTGCTGATAATGTTGTAGTAACCATAGGTGATGTTAGAAATTATGACGATAACGAAAAGCTTGTTCAATCAACTATTGATAAGTTTGGAACACTAGATTGTTTTATAGGTAATGCAGGTATTTGGGATTATATGACACCAATAAACTCAACAGAAGCTAGTCTATTAGAATCAGGTTATCGTGATTTATTTGATGTTAATTTACTTGGTTATATTCTTGGTGCTAAGGCCGCGTTACCTGCACTTAAAAAATCTAAAGGCTCTATGATTTTTACTGCATCATCATCAAGCTATTCATTAGGTGGAGGAGGTCCATTATATGTTGCGTCTAAACATGCGGTTTTAGGCTTTATTAGAGCATTAGCATGGGAGTCAGCTCCAGACATTCGTATTAATGGTGTTGCTGCTGGTGGCACATTAACACCACTATGTGGCCCTGAGAGTTTAGACTTAGGTGGGGCAAGCCTTGAAACATCTGACGGAATAGAAGAAATGATTAGTGCTATGACACCACTAAAATTTGCTTCCAAGCCAGAAGACCATGCAGGAATATTTGCATTATTAGCCTCAAGAGAAGATGCCAAGTATATTACTGGCACTGTTATCTTAAGCGATGGCGGTATTGGACTAGGCATGAGACCTGATCAAAAATAGCAATACAACGTATCGCTCTATAGTTTATATCTATAACTTATATGGTTGTTCTTTACTTTTACATTGGACATAAATAGCTTGAATATAAATTTCTTTTTTGATTTTTTAAGCCCTTTTTCATATTTAGCTAGCGTAAAACTTGCAAAGCTAAGTGACGATACAATTCATAATATATGCTATCACGCTATTGATTTAGCACGTGCAAAAAAAGCAATCGGAAATATCGGACCTACAAATCGAGATATGCCAGTAAAGCTATCTTACCTAAAGAAAGATATAGATCGGTGGGCAGAGCTGTATGATATCCCATTAAAATTTATACCTAATTTTAATTCAGAAAAATTAAATATAGGTATGTTTTATACTGCGGATAAAGATATCCAAGCAGAATATGTCAATCTTGCATTTTTTTTAACATGGGGAAAAGGAAATGCACCTGATAGCCCATTAGTTTTTGATGAAATTTGTAAAACACTGAATTGGGAGATAAAAGAATTCACCCATTTTATTGAATCAGATATAGGCATAAAAGCCTACCAGAAATCTACTGAAAACGCGATTAAGAAACATATCTTTGGTGTCCCAACTATGATGATTGATGAGAATATGTGGTGGGGAAATGACCGTATTATATTTTTAGAAAAATTTTTAAATACAAATAATAAACAAATAAACAGAAGGGAAAGCAAATGAAATTAATAAAAAATAAAATACCCTTGTTAATCTTAAGTTCTACAATAGTAACTTGTGCTCATGCAACCGATGTATTTAGATTAGAAGGCTTTGGATCAATATCTAAAGCAATGGGTGGGACAGCCACGGCCTATGATGTTGGACCAGCAGGCATGATGTCTAACCCTGCAACATTATCTTTAATGAAAGAGGGTACACAGTTTTTGATAGGTGTAGACATTATCGTTACTGATATTTATACCCGAAATTTATCTACTGGCGAAAAAGCTTCTTCTCATTCCCATTCTCATAATAGAGGTCCTTATGCCATTCCTCAGCTTGCTATCACTTACCGCACAGGAAAATATACAGTAGGTATTGGTGTTTTTGGCCAAGGTGGTATCGGTACTGAATATGGCAACTCTTCATTTTTATCACAAGCTACTGGTGGCTTAGATACAAATTTAGACGTATTCAGCCGCCTTTTTGTTTTAAATATCCCTTTTGCCATAAGCTATCAGTTCAATGAAAAATTGACTATAGGGGCAAGTATTGATGCCACATGGCAAGGATTAAATCTTAATTTATTATTAGGCGCAGATCAACTAGGCTCATTAATTCAAGATGGCAGAGTAAGTGGGTCAATGTTGCCTACATTAGGAGAATTTCCTGATTTAAGAGGTGCCCATATAGGGTTTACAGAAAACAAGCCTGTTAGTAACGGCATAAGCTCATGGGGTGTTACTGCGTAAGCGGTTAATTAACCCCACATTCCAATAAAAATCAGGCTTTGGCATAGTGCTTCTTTACAAAGGAGATGCTATGAATCAATTGCAAAAACATGACCACTGGACTCAAATACTGACTGAGTTCAAACAAAGCCAGTTGCCGATTAAACAATTTTGTACTGAGCGGTCAATCCACTATCAAACACTTTACTATTGGGTCAAAAAACTCAACAGTAAAGAGGCCAAGCAACAAGTTCAGCCAATTGTCTTTGACCAGGAAAGCGCTGATGTCGTGGTGCTATTATTACCTAACGGTATTCGCGCTGAACTCCCTTCGATGCTCAGTCAAACACAAATCAAACATTGGGTTGCAGCATTACAATGACTCCCACTGGTAACGTGTATTTAGTGTCGGGTGTCACCGACATGAGAAAGTCGATTGATGGATTATCACTCATCGTCGCGGATACGCTTGAAATGGACCCCTTTAGCCAGGCTTGGTTTATTTTCTGTAATCGGGGCCGCGATAAACTCAAAATCCTATTCTGGGATACCAATGGATTTTGGCTTTATTATCGTCGCCTCGAAAAAGGTCACTTTAAGTGGCCGGTGCCTAAATGTGATGGCGCTGTTCATATCAGCAAGCAGCAATTACAGTGGCTATTATCGGGATTAACCTTAGATAATCCTAAGGCGCATCGACCCATATTTGGACTTGAAGTGTGACGTTAAATGTTGATCGCAAATTCTACTTGAACGATCATTTTTCGCTGTCACACTAAGGATATTGATAACCACTTAAGCCCTGAGCCACCTTGACTGACCTACCTGATGACGTAGCACAACTCAAAGCCATGTTGCTGCAACTGCAAGCAAAAGAGCGTGCACAAGCAGAAGAAATTGCTGAGCTTAAAACGACAGTGCAACTGCTGGTTGAACAACTCAACTTAAGTAAATCAAAGCGCTTTTCATCACAAAGTGAAAAGGTCGCCAAGGGCACGTTTAACGAAGCTGAGCAGCAACATGCGTTGCCCAACGTAAATAAGAGCAAGGCTAAAACAGGCAGAAAACCATTACCTGAAGCGCTTGAGCGTGAAGTTTATCTGCACGAACTCAGTGCCCCTTGTTGTGAATGTTGCCAAACACCCCTTCATGAATGCGGTAAAGAAGTCAGCGAAGAGCTCAAAATCATTCCACAGAAAGTCAGCGTTATCCGTCATGAGCGTACCAAATACACGTGTCGTCAATGTGAGAAAACACACGTCAGCAATAAAGTCATTACGGCTCCTAAGCCTGCGAGCATGTTGCCTAAAAGCATGGGCAGTGCTGAAACGTTTGCGGCAATCGTCACGGCTAAATATGTTGATGCATTACCGCTCTATCGCCAGGTTGATATTTTAAATCGCTCCGGTATTGAAATCAGCAGAGGCACACTCGCAAATTGGTGTGTACAACTAGGTGATAAAGTCCAAATTATCATCGATGCAATGAAAGCCAAACTCCTGAATGAAAATCTGATTTGTGCCGATGAAACAACGGTGCAAGTGCTTCGTGAAGAAGACAGAAAGGCCGAAACTAAATCGTACATGTGGGTTTATCGCAGTGGTGAATTTGCAGAAAACCCAGCTGTTATTTACGACTATCAACCGAGTCGTGCAGCTGCCTGTGTAAAGGATTTCTTAACGGGATACTCAGGCTACCTCCTGACCGATGGCTACAGTGCTTACAATACGCTTGAACAGGTCACTCAAGCTGCTTGTATGGCACATGCCAGACGTAAATTTACCGATGCACAAAAAGCATCGCCTTCAAAAAAAGCAGGTAAACCCGAAAAAGCGCTCAGTTACATAGCCAAACTTTACGGCATAGAAAAGCAGGCAAAAAACTTAACCTCACAAGCGCGTCAACAGCTGAGAAAGCAACAAGCCGAACCTATCCTCAATGAATTTTACAATTGGCTAAACAGCCAACATGTTTTACCTAAAGGGGCATTAGGTAAAGCCATTAGTTACACCTTAAATCAATGGCCCAAATTACTGACCTATCTTGAAGATGGGGATATCAGTATTGATAATAATGTCACAGAGCGGGATATCCGGCCATTTACCACAGGGCGAAAAAATTGGATGTTCTCGACGTCGGTGGGTGGCGCTAAAGCCAGTGCGAATTTATACAGCCTGGTAATGACCTGCCGTGCCAATGATTTGAATCCCTACTACTATTTCCGTCATCTCTTTACGGAATTACCCAAGCGTGCACCATCAGATGAACTGTCTGATTTGCTGCCGTGGAATGTTGATTTAGGTGAAGCAGAATAACCTTCACCGGTTCATTGAGCGCTTACGTTACTGCTAAAATGGGATTAACGTATAAAATCCAAAAAAATACAACCTTAGGTATGTCATACAGT
The DNA here is from genome assembly GCF_000213655.1 of Alteromonas naphthalenivorans. NCBI lineage: Bacteria > Pseudomonadati > Pseudomonadota > Gammaproteobacteria > Alteromonadales > Alteromonadaceae > Alteromonas > Alteromonas naphthalenivorans. The sequence continues at coordinate 4,002,859 of NC_015554.1, read as the reverse complement.
ACCGAAGGGTATATGAAAGATATGACAGGTGATGCTACGTTAACTGTTGTTGATGCTGTTGCTGGACAAGTTCCTGTAAATGGTGACGTACGCGTTAAAGATTTTAAATTACCCGCTAATATTACAATAGGCATAAGCCATAAAATTTCACCTGATTGGATGATTACATCAGACTTCTCAAGAGTATTTTGGGAAGATGCAATGAAAGATATCGATATCACCTATTCATCAGAAATGGGGCAATTAGGGATTTTACTACCTCAAAATTATTCAGATATATCAATATGGTCAGTAGGAACAAATTATCATTATCAAGATTGGGAATTTAGAGCCGGATATAGAACTGCAACAACGGGATTGAATAACAAAACACTTGCACCAACTATCCCAGCATTACCAACAAAACACTTAACAGCAGGCTTTGCTTATAACTTTAGCAAATACTCTACTCTAGATTTTGCATACTCCTATGGATTCGATGGAAAAATGAAAAACACTAGCCTACCGATGACACCTGTACCTATAGAAGCATCAAATACGTTAAATAATTTTTCAATTTCTTATACGCGAAATTTCTAATATATTATTCTGTATATGGAACAGATCCACCCAAATATAGGCAGAAAGTCTTTATCCAATTTTATCATGCAACGATGATAATTGATATGGTTGGATATAATTTGACAGGGCAAACGGCACGGCTTGCGCATTTTGGGGTTTTGCGCCCATCCCCTCGAAATGAACCTCAAGCCTATTTTATGACCAACTAGGAGTTTTGTTAGTTACTTCTGATTGGGTTTTGTGCCCATCCCCTCGAAATCGGCATTAGGATGAAACTTTATCTTTTTTAGGGTTCTCTTCTTTGTAAGCGCTCAATGAACCGGTGAAGGTTATTCTGCTTCACCTAAATCAACATTCCACGGCAGCAAATCAGACAGTTCATCTGATGGTGCACGCTTGGGTAATTCCGTAAAGAGATGACGGAAATAGTAGTAGGGATTCAAATCATTGGCACGGCAGGTCATTACCAGGCTGTATAAATTCGCACTGGCTTTAGCGCCACCCACCGACGTCGAGAACATCCAATTTTTTCGCCCTGTGGTAAATGGCCGGATATCCCGCTCTGTGACATTATTATCAATACTGATATCCCCATCTTCAAGATAGGTCAGTAATTTGGGCCATTGATTTAAGGTGTAACTAATGGCTTTACCTAATGCCCCTTTAGGTAAAACATGTTGGCTGTTTAGCCAATTGTAAAATTCATTGAGGATAGGTTCGGCTTGTTGCTTTCTCAGCTGTTGACGCGCTTGTGAGGTTAAGTTTTTTGCCTGCTTTTCTATGCCGTAAAGTTTGGCTATGTAACTGAGCGCTTTTTCGGGTTTACCTGCTTTTTTTGAAGGCGATGCTTTTTGTGCATCGGTAAATTTACGTCTGGCATGTGCCATACAAGCAGCTTGAGTGACCTGTTCAAGCGTATTGTAAGCACTGTAGCCATCGGTCAGGAGGTAGCCTGAGTATCCCGTTAAGAAATCCTTTACACAGGCAGCTGCACGACTCGGTTGATAGTCGTAAATAACAGCTGGGTTTTCTGCAAATTCACCACTGCGATAAACCCACATGTACGATTTAGTTTCGGCCTTTCTGTCTTCTTCACGAAGCACTTGCACCGTTGTTTCATCGGCACAAATCAGATTTTCATTCAGGAGTTTGGCTTTCATTGCATCGATGATAATTTGGACTTTATCACCTAGTTGTACACACCAATTTGCGAGTGTGCCTCTGCTGATTTCAATACCGGAGCGATTTAAAATATCAACCTGGCGATAGAGCGGTAATGCATCAACATATTTAGCCGTGACGATTGCCGCAAACGTTTCAGCACTGCCCATGCTTTTAGGCAACATGCTCGCAGGCTTAGGAGCCGTAATGACTTTATTGCTGACGTGTGTTTTCTCACATTGACGACACGTGTATTTGGTACGCTCATGACGGATAACGCTGACTTTCTGTGGAATGATTTTGAGCTCTTCGCTGACTTCTTTACCGCATTCATGAAGGGGTGTTTGGCAACATTCACAACAAGGGGCACTGAGTTCGTGCAGATAAACTTCACGCTCAAGCGCTTCAGGTAATGGTTTTCTGCCTGTTTTAGCCTTGCTCTTATTTACGTTGGGCAACGCATGTTGCTGCTCAGCTTCGTTAAACGTGCCCTTGGCGACCTTTTCACTTTGTGATGAAAAGCGCTTTGATTTACTTAAGTTGAGTTGTTCAACCAGCAGTTGCACTGTCGTTTTAAGCTCAGCAATTTCTTCTGCTTGTGCACGCTCTTTTGCTTGCAGTTGCAGCAACATGGCTTTGAGTTGTGCTACGTCATCAGGTAGGTCAGTCAAGGTGGCTCAGGGCTTAAGTGGTTATCAATATCCTTAGTGTGACAGCGAAAAATGATCGTTCAAGTAGAATTTGCGATCAACATTTAACGTCACACTTCAAGTCCAAATATGGGTCGATGCGCCTTAGGATTATCTAAGGTTAATCCCGATAATAGCCACTGTAATTGCTGCTTGCTGATATGAACAGCGCCATCACATTTAGGCACCGGCCACTTAAAGTGACCTTTTTCGAGGCGACGATAATAAAGCCAAAATCCATTGGTATCCCAGAATAGGATTTTGAGTTTATCGCGGCCCCGATTACAGAAAATAAACCAAGCCTGGCTAAAGGGGTCCATTTCAAGCGTATCCGCGACGATGAGTGATAATCCATCAATCGACTTTCTCATGTCGGTGACACCCGACACTAAATACACGTTACCAGTGGGAGTCATTGTAATGCTGCAACCCAATGTTTGATTTGTGTTTGACTGAGCATCGAAGGGAGTTCAGCGCGAATACCGTTAGGTAATAATAGCACCACGACATCAGCGCTTTCCTGGTCAAAGACAATTGGCTGAACTTGTTGCTTGGCCTCTTTACTGTTGAGTTTTTTGACCCAATAGTAAAGTGTTTGATAGTGGATTGACCGCTCAGTACAAAATTGTTTAATCGGCAACTGGCTTTGTTTGAACTCAGTCAGTATTTGAGTCCAGTGGTCATGTTTTTGCAATTGATTCATAGCATCTCCTTTGTAAAGAAGCACTATGCCAAAGCCTGATTTTTATTGGAATGTGGGGTTAATTAACCGCTTACTAACAAGGGTTGATAAATCTGATGTACTAGAGAAAATTGAGCAAACGGTGATTGATTTTTTTACGCAAGTCATGCAAATGGATAGTTTTACCTTACGTCAAGAAGGGATAGAGTGAGGTAGAGTTCACTTTTATTGGATAAAAGTGAATCCCGAAACTTGAGTTTCTAAATACTTAGTTGTCACGCCTTGAAATATATCCATCGAAGCCCTTAATCGGCTATGGTCTATATTGATTTTTGAATGTGTAAACATATCAACCATTTGTACGCCAGAAGCTACACCTAACCGTTTGTAAGTAAATCATTGTCTTATGTAAGCTTGATATAATATTTTAAATTCATCAGCGCATAAAATGCTATCTTTTTCTCGCCTCTGGCGCAAGTGTACGACTTTCTTTCTCGGAGCGAGGCAAACAAGGTTTCATCAGATTCTTCTAACCATTAAGAAACAGTGTGTAGCCTAATGAAAAATTGAAATGCTAATATCACACTGGCTAATACCCAATTACAGAAAAAGATGCGAATAATAGGCAGACTAGTAAGGTTGCAGGCAGTTGAATATTTATTAGCGATAGCTTGGTTCTTTTTCACTCAAAAATCAAGTATCTCCATTGGCCATAAGCATAAGCAGGGAAGAAAAATACATTTATGTCTCACTTGTGTAGTTTTGCTTTTATATATGACCCCAAATTTTTCATATTATGCTTGCTATTAATTTCATTTATTGCAGCTTTAATATTTTCTTCCATCATATGGCCATCTAAATCAATCAAAAAGTAGTATTTTCCAAAATCACCTTTTGTGGGTCTTGAGGTTATAGACGTTAGATTTATTTTTCTTTTTGAAAAAGATGATAAAATATTTCCTAAAAAACCGGGGTAATCATTATCATCAATAACGATAATTGTTGTTTTATAATCTATATCAGGGCTAATAATATCGATATTATTTTCTTTAGTTAGAACTAAAAATCTCGTTTGGTTATTTTTAAAGTCATTGATATTATTGATTTTTAAATTGAATTCATCATCATTAATAGCGTAAGTAGGTACAATTGCGGCACTATTTCCTCTGTTTTTTAAAAAAAGATTTAATGATTCAATATTGCTTTCTGTAAGAACTAACTCAATTTTAGCATCCATGCTATCAATAAATTTAGAGCACTGCCCTTTAGCTACAAATTGTACAAAAAGTTTCTTTATGTCTACAGGATTTTTTTTATTACTTATTAAGGAAAATTTAATAGGTAATAAAATTTCTTTTTTAATATATAGCTTACTTTTTATAAAATGATCTAATACCACCGAAATATAGCCTTCAGACAAATTTTCTATTGGTAAAACAGCTAATTCAGCCTGATTATTATCCATCATATCTAAAACATTTGTAATAGATCTAGCGTATACGATATTATATTGATGTTCTTGTAAGGAGCAATAAATTTGAGTTGCCACATCAGAATATGTGTTTTTAGGGCCTAATGTTACAATTCTAATCACTAAAATAACTCCATAAAAATTTTATTATACTCTGTTCCTAAGTATTCAAACAAAGTGTGGTACAGCTTATACTCATTTGTTTCTGCTATTTTTTAACAGAGCGTAGCGAAAGCCCCCGTGCTGAATAGCGTCGACTGGGCAAAGTCTAGCCGAAACTGTCTAGTATTTGTGTTTTCAAGCTTTGGGCTACTTTAAAACAATTAATCGAGTAAGCCTTCTTCTTTTAGTGCTTTTTGAACTGAAGGACGTCTTGCTATTTTTTGCTGATATGTTACTAATTCTGGCCATTTAGCAAGGTCAAAACCAACCATTGGACACCAACTTAATACCGTAAATAAATACGCATCGGCTACACTAAATTGCTCACCTAAAAGGTAACTATCATCAGACAATTTAGGAGCAAGGACATCTAAACGACGAGAAAAATTGTTTTTAAATATTTCTTGGGTATCAGATGAAAATGCAGGATTAAATAATCCTCCCAGCCCCTTATGTAATTCAGTTGAAATTAAATTTAGTTGTTGCTGTAGTTGATAACGCTCAAATGTTCCATTAACAGGCGCTAGTTGTTTTTCAGGTACTTGATCAGCAAGGTATTGAATAATGGCAGGGCCTTCTAATAGAATTTTACCATTTTTAAGTTCAAGGGCAGGCACATAGCCAAAGGGATTTATTTTGTAAAAATCTTGTTTATTCTCTAGTGATTTTGTATTGAGATCTACACGAACAAGATCATATGTTAGCTCAGTCTCACACAACACGATATGGGTAGATAATGAACATGCTCCAGGGCTGTAATACAGTTTCATTAGGTGTACTCCTTTTATTGACAGTATTAACAATTTATTTTTAAATTAAATCATTGTAATAGATGTTGTTATTACTCAAGTTTCGGGGTTCAAAATAGACGAGGAAATAACAATAACCTAATGATTTAAAAGAAGTTGATGCCTCATTGTGGTAAAATACTTGTTAACTAGACAACGTAAAAAACCACAAGAGACATCGAATGAATTCTGCCACAAAGACCTTGAACTTACAATCATTAACCGCTGACTTATTGAGCCAAACAAACCTTAAAATAGATAACACCTTTAGCTCAACATGGAAAAGCATTGGTTTTAACATCATGTTACGCCAAGCTAAGTTTTCTAAGCGATCAGGTACGCCAGTAGGTGATATCACCTACCTTTTAATGCTCTGGGTTTGGCTTAAAGTAGACTCTGTAGCCATGTTTTCAAGGGATGCTTTATTAAGTTTTTCCGCGGCAAAAAAAGATGCGTTATATGACTTACTTAACCGTGAAGATGTAGATTGGCGAAAGCTACAATTATTGACCGCTAAAAAAGTCCTTAAGGCTAACAGTAAAAGCCGACTCTGTGCCTTTGTTATTGATGACACCGTAAAAACAAGATCTGGTAAAAAGATGCCCGGCGTATCGAGTCACTTTGACCACTTAACAGCTCGTTGCGTGATGGGGCAGCAAATAGGGGTTCTAGGGATTTTCCCCTCTAAAAAGACATAATCCTCTGTAGACCACACCAATAAATGGCTGCGGAGGTGGGTTACTACTTATAAGTGTGGCAAATTAGGTAAATATCGTACATTTAATACGGAACAGCCCTGATATGGCCATCAAAAACGAAATTACTATTCTCACGAGAGCAGAACAGGCAGATCTTTATTCCCCACCCATTTTTTCAATCGAAGAACAACGTCTGTACTTTTCTCTGAACGATGCGGAATTGGCAGTTTTTCGGTCAATTCGTCTCAGAGCTCATAGATGTTACTTTGTCGCGATTTTGGGATACTTCAAATCAAAGCCCGTCATCCTAGATATCGCTTACTCGCAGGTTTCTAAGGATTTAATGTTCATCAGTAAAGAGCTGCTTGGCGGCAAGGGGCTCAGACCATTCACTCCCTCACAAAAACAAAAAGATCGACTCTACGCAAAAGTATTAGACCTTGCTGGTTATCACAAATGGGACGAAAGTCAGCACTTCAATTCTCTTTTCGACCACCTTGTTCAGGTGGGCAATGCCTGGCTGGAGCCGCGTTACCTCTTTGATACTGCTATTGAATTCCTAACCAGTCACAGCATTGCTATCCCTAGGTACACCGTACTCCAGAGACTGATAAGCAGAGCGATGCAGCAGGTCAGAAAAGACCTGGCGCACCAACTTAATCAACTCACCAGTCCTGAACTTCACGTCTTTCTGGACAGCATAACAGCCATTGATGACGGACTAAGCCTGAACCAGCTCAGAGGCGGTGCAAAAAGTCTGACCGTACCTGAACTTAAAAAGAGCTTGCCCTTTATCATCAGTTAGCGCCATGGCGCACGCAAATCAATGGCGTTATCGATGGGCTTAATCTGTCTCTTAAAAATCGACAACACTTCGGTGAGCTCATCAACTATTACGGTAGTAAACTCAAACGATTCAAACGCGCACAGCAGCATCTATGGTTGCTATGTCACCTGACAGAGCGGATACAACTGGCACTGGAACGGTTAACTGATGGGTTCATTTACCATATCCGCAAGCAACAAGAAGCTGCCAACACCTTTGCACAACAAGCAGTGTTCCTGTCCTGGCAGTCAGCCGCGGACAATGTCACGAAAGCGGCAGAGTTACTGCATCTGTTTGTGGATGAGAACATTGATGATAATCAACCCTTCTCAGTAGTCAGACAACAGGCATTGAAGGTCATGAATGACAGGGATATCCAGACCCTCTGCCTTTACCTGAAAAAACAGAAACGGACCGTGGAAGAGTACCAGTGGCAACATTACGATGAACAATGCAATCTCCTGGAGCAACTGTTAAGGCAGGTCGTTCTTGTGCCTTGAATGTGAGGCCGGTAAAGGCTCAGAAGCCGTCGTCGCCCAACTTCAACAGATGCAGACGGAAATCGCATTCGGTGGACCACTGAAGACGATGGATACGTCGCTCATCCCGAAAAAGCACCTCCCATGGTTGGTTAAACAGGATAACGTTAACCCGCAACGTTACGAATGGCTGCTCTACCGGCAGTTAACCTCACGACTGAATGGACGCATTTATTTGCCAAATGTTACCAAATACCGCGCACTGGAAGACGACCTGATCCCCCAGACATCGCAGGATACCTTGCTGGCCTCATCAACACTGGACAGACTAAAACAGCCCGCAGAGTTATTGTTACAGGAGAAACAACACCGGCTGGAAAGTGCACTCAAAGACGTTGCTCTCCATATTGATGAGGGAGACAATCGAAATGTGATCATGAAAAATCGTACCGGTACCCGCTGGCGTCTGCCGACCAAAAGCGCTACATCTCTGGTCAACAATCCCTTTTTTAAGCGAATGCAACCGGTCGGTATCGCGGATGTACTGCGGTATGTAGAGCGCGAAACCGGGTTCATGAAATGTCTGACTCATGTACTTCCGATACAAAAACAAGGGTTCACTCATCAGGATGATTTACTGGCCATTCTGATTGCCAACGCCACTCACCGTGGTGTGTATGGCATGGCGCAGATCTCCGATCGAAGCTATGAACACCTGAGTACGGTGCAGGCCAACTATATCCGGCCTGAAACGCTGCATGACGCCAGCGACGTGATCAATAATGCGGTTGCAGCGCTACCCATCTTCCGCCACTACCATATTCAGGAGGACCAGCTGCATGTCAGTGCGGATGGTCAGAAATTCGAAACCCATCTGGAAACCTTTAAAACCCGGTACTCCTCTAAGTATTTCGGCACCAACAAAGGGATCACGGCCATGACACTGGTGGCCAACCACAGCGCCCTCAATGCTCGGATCATCGGTTCCAACGAGCACGAATCACACTATATTTATGACCTGTTACAATCCAACAGCAGTGAAATCAAACCTGACGTACTCTCGACAGATACACACGGTGTCAATCATGTTAACTTCGCCTTACTGGATCTATGCGGTTACAGTTTTGCACCGCGATACGCGCAGTTCAGTAGTGTCATCAATGATCTGTTTGACGTAACTGAAAATGAACACGGCGGCACCAACCTTGCCCTGAAAAAGCCCATCAGGACGAATGTCATCGAAACGGGATGGCAGGATATTAGGCGCATTGTTCTGTCACTTCAGACAAAGCGAACGACACAGGCAATGCTGGTAAGAAAGTTGTCTGGTTATCCTTCGGGGCACCCGACATTACAGGCGCTGACGGAGTATAATCGACTGGTCAAAGCGCAATATTTACTGGATTACATAGACAATGCCAGTTTGCGGCAGTACGTTCAGCGTGCCCTTAACCGGGGAGAAGCGTGGCACTTCCTGAGACGGGCTATTGCGTCGGTGAATGGCGATCAGTTCCGAGGCAAAAACGAGAGTGAAATCGCTATCTGGAATGAATGTGCAAGATTGCTTGCCAACGCGATCATCTACTTCAACTCCGCGATACTGAGTCATCTGCTGGGACACTTTGAAGCGAGAGGAGATGAAGAGAAAGCGGGTATCACTCGTGCTGTTTCGCCCGTTGCGTGGCAAAATATCAACTTAAGCGGAACGTATAACTTCACTAATACTGGGAAATTGCCCAATATTGGCGAAATAACAAGGCCGATAGTGGATGATTAGGCTCCAAGCTGAAAGTAAACCACCTCCGCAGCCATTTATTGGTGTGGTCTACAGAGGATTATGTCTTTTTAGAGGGGAAAATCCCTAGAACCCCAGTATGACAGAAGATTTTTTAGGTAGACCTGAAAGCGTCTATGGTGCCGCCATACATGCTGGGGTTTTTGGTGCTGATACGTATTTGCATGACAGGCAAATGTTTGTTGATAGGGTTTTAGGTGCATGGAACACGCAGATAAATAACTATTACTCTTGTCCAACAGAGAAGCATGAGAATGCGGCTGAGGCCTTGCATGAGCTGTACGTGATGTACAGGGAGTTTATGTCGATATGCCCTTGTGATAAGAAAGGTGCGTTTTCTAGAATGTTTGTTGCGCTAGCAAAAGGCGATTTGGATGCAGCGTTTGGCGAGTTCGGCAAAGCAAAATGGCCTATCGTAAGAATACTCGCTGAGGAACGGGAGCGTCGAAGGGAGTTACCGACTGCCTCCTGTTCGTAATATTTTTACAGCGTTGCCTTTAGCTGGATAAACGCAAGCGTTTCTATCAACTTGCTGTCATTTTTATATGGCGGCTCTGCGTCATTTGTCCATGCGTGACATAGCATTCCAGCAATCAATGCGACTTCCATCGTTCTGGCTTGAGCTTCCTTTATCTGGGTATCAAATTGTGCTCTGTTCTGAACGGGGTCCGATGTGATGATTTCGCTTGTTCTTAGTGTATCGTTGACGGTTGCTCCCATCATCGATAGTAATATGGCCTTCCATTCGACTGCATCCATCGCATGCGGCAGCGCATCCATAGGGGTAAGGTTTTGGTGCTTGAGGTAATGGTGTAAAGCAACATGGATTACATCGCTTTGAAATGTTGCCTGTTCTTTGGGATGCATCATTCTTTCCTTCTGCTTAAGGTTGTCAATGTTGCTATCTTAGGTGATGCAGCACGTCTATTTTACCGTAGACACCTTAATTTTTCGCCATCTATGACAGAACTGTTTTTTATAGCTTGGTATCTTTTACCTAACACTGCAAATACATGTGTTTCCCAACCCTTTACCCGGCGCTTTTGCCGGGTTTTTTTGGCTAGTTTGTAGCGCTAAAACGCCAAGGTGTCAGAATGATCTCAGTTGAAACAACCGCTGGGGATAACCATGCCTACCACTGACGTCAAAGTAAAAAATTTTGTTTCTTATAATGCGTTTATGCGAGCGAAATTTAAGGACAAGGTGTTACGTTACAAAAATGCGGGTATTACGCCGCCATCTTTCGAAGAGTTCAAGTCTTACAGTATTGCATCAAATGGTTTATCGCCATGGTTAGAGTCAATACGCGGTCTGCCAGCGACAGAGAAACAGATATATTCCATTTTAAATACGTATATGAAAGAGGCAAAACGATCACTCTCCGACATCCCAAACATTCTACGTTGGCTGGACCGTTATTACGACATAGAAACGCCAGTCGTGGAGGGGATTGCGACTGAAGCGTATTGGCGTAAAAGGTTACTCGCACAGAGCAAGGATTAATTGGCTTACTTCGTTCTGCCTTTAGAGTGACGAAAATCGCTGTGTCTATGCGAAAACCAATGTTTATCCATTGGCTATGATGTAGCGCATGTAGAAGCGCTTTTTAATAGCACTCAATGTCTTTTATGGACGGGTTTAATCGCTACTATTAATTGCCCGTTTTATAGCGAACATTACCAATGTAGATAAAGTAATTGTGTAGTTAAGAGTTGCGTCTGGCACATGCGTGGCCCCAAGCGTACCAATTGAGTCATTTGTTCCTTATGGCGATGGACGTTGGATAAGCTGAATGTGCAAGCCTTCATCATTTTAACTGTGTTTATAGGCTGGTAACCCCGCCAGTGGCGACAGAGGGGTTTATTTCTAATCTTCTGTGGAGAGATGTCATGCAAGTTTCAGTAGATAAAAATGATTTGATCGCACTGATAAAAATGGCGCAAAGCACGGATGATATGTGGGATGAATCAATGGATAAGGCGCTGTCTGTGTTATGCAAAAAGTATCGTCCTGCATCGACACCAGTAACGCTTAATAACGACACAGCTTCTGCCTGATATTTCTTATCAAGGAGTGTTTATGAGACCAGTTAACGAAGATAAAACCATCATACTGCGCGTGAATTATACGCAGCTTGCTTTTTCATGCGAAGGGCGTCTGGCTAAGGCGCTTATCAATGATTACAAGGGGAGTCATGTGTCACTGATTGAAAAGAAAAGCTCCGGCGTAAAAGTGCCGTATTTTGTGTCTGTTACGGACGACGGTAAGCTGGTGGATACCTATACGGGTGAGCCCTTCGAATTATCGAAATTCTGGCAACATACCCTATGACGCCAAGGGTGAAACTAAGTACGCCATGGAAAAATAGAGTGGCATTCGTGCATCAAGTCCGCGCTGAGGCGTTCTTTCTTTTGGTTCATCCATCTGGCGAGCTTTTACTTGTAAGTAATGCCGAGCGGGGCGCTGTTCGTTGGGATGTAGCATGTATACGTTGGCTGGTGGAGCGTGACGCATATTGGATGTGTAAGTACAGCACCCACGACGCAAAATTTCCCCTGCCAGGTCTTGATGAAAAACAGTTGGAAACTTTAGCTGTTAATACGGGAATTACGTTTATCTCGCGGGAAAACAAACATGTTGAGACATCGATGATGCTAGATTCCCTCATGGCTAGAAGTCTGCTCACTTGGTGTATTAAGCACCCAAGAATGGCTAAAGATAACCCAGCTGTTTCGACATACCAGAGCATGATGCTGGAGGCAGGCTTATCGCCACTTTCCGATGAAGAGTACACGGGATTCTAATGCGCCAATTTTACTATTAACTATCAATGGGTAATGCCAATGTTAAAAACACTGCTTATATCTACTTTTACAATAACACTGTCTTTTTCTGTGTGGGCAAACGATGCGTTCTTTCAGGGCGCAGAGGCGCTCGATAAAGGCGATGTTAAGTCCGCTATTTCCCTCTTTGAAAAGGCTTACAGCGAAGGGCATAGTATTGCGCCTTATACAATTGGTGTTTTATACGAAAAGGGTGAGGGCGTTAAACAAGACTTTTATCAGGCCAAGATTTGGTATACAAAAGCTGCCGATAAAGGACACGAAGGTGCCAAGTCTAGGTTACCGTTCGTCGAAGCACAGATCACTGCTCTTGAAGAGGGCAATTGATGTGCATGCGCATTCCTGTCCATTCAGGAATGCGTTTTTGATATTTTTCGGCTTTCACTTTTTATAAATTTGAACCACTTTCCTGCCTATCTCTTCCTTTTTTCTTTTCTCTTCCAGTGCGTTGTAGTAACGATTAAGCAGGTTATCATTCACTGTTTTCAATATACTGCTGTAACGTGATACCTCTACCTCTTTAGGGTCGTTTGGGTCAAACTCTTTCACTTGATTCTGACCTTTCATGCTGTCTACCATGATGTCGTTTATGTATTCGTGGATCGAGTCTATGAATGACTCAATATCAACACCCGCATCCTCCAATTCTTGATTAACCTTGCTAATAGCTAATGACAAAACAGCGAATTCTAAATGGTACGCCCCTGTATTCATAAATATATCGAATTTAGAATTATGTTTGATTTGACGTTTTACATCTAATTCTCTCATATAGATTTGATGTAGTACTGCTTCTGCGTTCATGTATTTACCCTTTTTGTTAAGCGATAAATACATTTTGCATGCGTTATGAATGTCGTCGCGTGATTAAGAGCCCTTTTTTCCTTCGTTAATTAATTTTTCTATGTTCTCAGTGAAAAAACATTTTCTCTTGTAAATAAAAAGGCCGCCTAAGTGGCGGCCTAACGTTGTGTAGGAGGACAACGAATTCTGTACAATCATAATGACATGATTTTTCACAGCGCAACCCCTTTTCTTTGGGTTTTTCCAACGAAATTTGGCATTTATGGTATAGTCTGTCTCTCCGCGAATACCAATGCTTGTTGGTTATATACGTACAATAAGAAGGAACTTTAATGCGAATCGTGTTGATCTCTGGCGCTGGACTATCATCAACATCTGGAGCCCCTGTCTACAATGATATCTGTGACCATCCCTTGTATGAAGCTTTCAGCAATCTTGATAACGATGAGGTAGACGCTGTAGCGCACCAGATTGCTGATAACTTTCTTTCGCTTAGTCCAAGCAAAATACATAGAGAGTGCGCGTTAATAGAGCGTGTATGCAATCAATTGGATATTGATTTTTGTCATTACACGCTGAATATTGATGTACTAATAGAAAAAGCGGGTGGTTCCACTCAGCATGTCTATGGGGATGTGCTAACGCCATCCTCGCTCGTGAAATTTCGGTCCATGCCTCAAGTTGATTTGTCGACACTGAATTGGGAGCCGGACGACATTGTGTTCTTTCTTGGCGTAAGTGAGCAAGGTTTGCCATTGGCCTATATTACGTCCTGCATAGACAGTGCTGGTGGGAATATTTTTCACTACAACCTACTGCACAATGGTGACTTGATTGGTAATCAGATAGTGGGAGATTTAACTAACACTTTTTCTTGTGCTGAAGTTTTGAAGCATATTCCACTGCCGATAAGCGTTGCTGACTTCGGTATTGGTACTGATGTTGAATTTGCTGAGTTCTCTATCTTCGGTACCGATTATACAATCTATTTTACGAGCTGCGATTACTCAACCGTGGATCCCGCTATGATTGATTCAGGAGCAGAACAACTTAACGTAGATGATGCAAGCCGTGCATTTGAGGTCAAGTTTGATGTATCGCAAAATATTGGCGACAGTACGTACTACAAGCGTCCTACACGCAACTTTAGCCTTAAAGAGCTGAATGTATTAGGTCAAATATTGATGGCTTACATTTACTCACATTATGCTTGTAGTGAGGTAAAACCTTCAATGTACGTGGCGGAAGCGTATTATCCTGAACTCAACGCGTTTTACAGGAGGCTTGCTAATTGCCACGGTGTTGGGCTATTATGGGTACATAGGTTAATAAATAACCCTTATCAACAACGTACTTCTGGAGATTTTCATGCATTCAAACCAACCTCGTAAGGTTTCTGAGCGGAAAGCCGCTGGTTTGCGCATGCTTCACACTGCGCTGGCCAAAGCTAAGCAAGAAGGCAAAGTTCGCACAAAGACCAGAGCGTCAATTAACTGATTTCATTTCTTTTAAGAAAGCCGACATTACGTCGGCTTTTTTGTCTGTTCAAGATATACGATGCTCAAATGCATGTATTCTGTCAGCGAGCTCAGCTACCAATTTGTCCGGGTCAAAATCCTTAGGTCTGTGCTCGACATCATTAATGGGTACCTTAATTGGGTATCCAAATTCTGGCTGAAGCGTTATTGTATTATCTTCTACTTCTATCACCCTGTAGCTCAAGAACGCGCCACTAGTGCCAAATACGACAAGGAAGTGCTCATTAATCACTTCGCGCTTGAATATTACATCATCACCAATTGAAACACCCATAACCACCTCTGCGTTGTTTTTGAGGATTATAGAGATTGGTATTTTTAGTTTTTTGCGTAGAGCAAGGGTATCTGCTAGGTCTAATGTAAAAAACGCCTATGCGTCGCATTGCGACATTACAATGTCGTTATTTGATGTCTGTGATGTACATATACATACATGAATTTCTTAAAATACCACCTCTTTTGATAAGTGAGGTTGTTATGAAGGAGAAAATAATAGACAAGAACCAGTGTATACGAGAGACAGTGTTTCCACTTGTTGATGTACGCATGGTTGGGATTGACTGCACATGCGAGCAGGTTGAAAAGATAGCGCTATCATGGCCAGTATTCAGTAATAGCGCAGCCGAGAATGAGCACATTTTGGATGCTATGGCGTTCACGGACAATGACGTTAAGCGTCTGTCATGGATATTGGGGCAAGATGCAAAAGAATTAAAAGGCGCTTATATTTTACTGGTCACGCCCATATAAAACGTTTCGCTAGAGGCTTTACAAGCGTCTTAGGACGCCGCTGCGTATGCTCCTCAATAAAACCCTTTCCCGGCAAGAAAAAATGCTGGGGTAATTTTAGGGAGGATGGGAAAAGGGAAGATAAAAGCCAGTAAGTACGTTTTATTGACGTCAATGTGTCGTTTATCGACAAGGTTGTCTCCAATAAAAAAGAGCCTGACCATCAATCAGGCTCTTTGCAATTGGCCATCTGCGAGAGGGCATGGCAAATGTCCAATATTGCGACTTACTGTAGCTCCAGTAATGATCTTCCCTGTGGTGTAGGCGCCTTGAAGCTACGGAGAAACTCTTCTCTCGTTCTTTCTACCTCTGCTTCCGCATCTTTAAACGTCTGCGCATTCACCACTATTCCCATTTGATTTGCCTTGGCGTACAAGGCATCTTCGTCGGGCAGCTGCGCCATAAACTCAGCTGGCTGCCCCAATGTTGAATCATTGTCTATGATTATAAAGCCTTCCTTGACGTATACGGCCACCAACGTTTCGATGTACACCCTGACTTCAGCAGCAGTCTTTCCTGCTTCAGTCAGGTCTAGGGCCAATTGAGTGCCATCAATCACTACAATGCTGTCGGCAGGGTTGGTCGGTGCCGGACGGGTAAAATATACCGTCGCCATGATAGCAAGACCCAGAACGACGATAAGCATATTCGTAAATGTCGAAGAGTTTGCTAACGTCGCCTCTTTTTTCTCTTGCTTCTTGTCTGTATCAGCCATCACTAACCTCCCACTTTAAAGGTTGTTGACCCGGTAATCATGAAGTCCACTTCAGTGCCGGGAAGCACCTCAATGACCGGTGTAACTTGCTCGGCCATGGCCATATAGTATTCTGCGAGCGTATCACCCGCTTTCGCTACACCTGAACCTACGGCAGCGACACCAGCTGTGCGTAATTGTTGTTGCTCCCATATTGCCTGTGGCGCACCGTTTGTGTTGATATTTTGCAACTGGCGAGGCGAGGCGACTTCTGCTACGCCCGACAATAGTCCTGCATAGACCGTGTTTTCAAGCAGGTCGTAACCCGTGAATATCATTTCTCCGGGAATGCCCAAAAGACCGTCGCCGCGAGACACAGCTACCGCCTTTAACGGCTCCTCATAAGCGATACCGTCATCGGTGATGCACGAGATTGAATCTGTTCTGATATAAACACGGCTATCGCGTAATCGACCTGTAGCCATCCCCATAATGTGGCATTCACGAATATCCAGCGTGAAGTAGTTTGGCATGAGCGCTTCTTTCTTTACGCGGAACATTACCGGCATCGGTTCTGATGTGGCTTTGACACCTGTCGGGGCCGCGACGCCATTCAACATAACCGCACTCATGATAGAGCCCTGTGCTAACGTGGTCGTATTCTGCAACTCATCGGCAATCTTCTTAACTTTGCTTTCTTGTTCAGCTATTGCCGACGCACGTTCATCTCGGACTTTTCTGTCGCGTTCAGAAATGGTGACTACGCCTGAGTCTTTAATCTTCACTTCACCGTCAGTGCCTAACTCCATGACTTGGCGTTGTGTTACGGTTCTGATGACATTGTTACCAAAAGTCTTTGGTGCCTCACTGATGATTTGACGGTTAGCTGCAGGAGGTGGTGGCATCATCGGCATGCTACCGTTGGGGTACATGCTCATTGGGTTTTGAGTCTGTATTTGGTCTTGATTAGGTCGACGATCTACTCCATCTTGCGCAGGTTGTCCGCCCACAACCGATGGGCCATTTTCCTGCATAGTCTTTAGGATGTTCGTCAGCTCAAACAAATCCTGCTTCAGCTCAATGTTTTGGTCTTTTATGGACGCCAACTCTTTCTCGCGAAGCGCTTCTTTCTCCTCTAATTCTTTCTCGCGCTGGGTGAAGCGCTCATCCAATTCGTCCACCAGCCCTTTGATTTCATACGATTCCATCTCTTCAACAGAATCAGAAATGCCAAAGATGCTTTCTGGTTCCTCAAAGACTTTTCGGTTGCGTCTTTCCCCGCCAGAATCACTAAAGACAAAGGCAGCCAACCCTAGAAAGACGGCGCCTACCACTACGCCAGTGCGAAGCTTGTAGTCTTCAGCCCATTTTTCTTTAAGCGTATCTAATGCATCTTTAAACATTACTCATCTCCCCACGTTACACGCGGACGTCTTGCCTTACGCTGTACATTTTCGTAATAAAGCTTGTCACGGAGAATGTAGAGCTCCATTTCTTCACCCGGTGCTAGATATGATTTTTTAAAGAGCGCTACTGCAATCACGTCGTCACTCAAGCACATCTCCTCACGCACCATGTACGTGCTGTCTGTGGTGTTCTTTACACCTACGACATCAATAATTTCAGTGCCACCTAGTAACCGTTGCGCAGCCTTGTGTGGTATGGCCATGCGACACGGTGTTCTATAGTCCTCAGGAATGTCACCACTTAGCGTGAATCCACGCGGAAAGTCTCCTTGCGCAACTGGTGTAAGCAAGTCGATAATGCGCTTAGTGTGTTTATCCGAATAGGGCACACGCTCCGCCTTCGCTTTGTTAATCGCTTCCTCTTCCTTCATCTTCTTCTGGTACGCCACGGACTCTCGTTTCATGCTGTCGTCCATAGACACCGTGATATCTGCAATTACCGGGGGGGCGTCGATAGGGATGAGGGTAATCGAAACTTGTGAGCTTTTAACTCCAGCTTCATGTATCACCAATCCAACAGGGTTGCTGTCTGGGATAGATATATAAAGGTGACCACCCTCTGTCTCGATGACAGAACGGGCGTCTGAGGTTTTCACTTTTAGCTCAGTAAAGTTAGTCGATAGGGTATTTAACAGTCCTTGACCGACAGGAATGACGATACTCTGCTTAGGGTCGATATCAAATGCCATGCTGGGCTTATACATCTTTCGAGCTTGCTCTAAAAACTTTGCGCCCGGCGAATTAGCTATCTGCTCTGCAGCATACTGCTCACGAGCTGCCATTGCCGCTTGATATTGCTCCTGCTGACGGCGTATCTCATCAACTTGATTGAATAATTCCGAGTCTTCAACGTTAGTCGAGGGTGGTGTATATCCATCCTCGACAGGAATACGCTGGTTATTGGACTCCTGCAGGTAGGGTATTTGTGGCATCTGCTCTGGTTGTGCTGGTGGCTGTTGAGCGAATGCGCTGCTACCCGCTATGGCCAATGTTGCTGCTAATACCTTAATCTTCATTGCTTTCACCCTCAGCGTTAAGTGGCTTTGCTGTAATGCCTTCTTTCATTTTCATTTGTTCTTCGGTGTAATACTCGTTCACAACTTCTGTACCTTGTGACTTGATTACGGTGGTTGTTGGATGACCAGAATAGGCTTTATAGTGCGTCAGGCGCGGCATACCATTGTTAACAATAAATTGGAACTCGTAGGTATAGTCATCACTAATTGGCGGAACACCTTTACCTTTCACGGAACGTTTACCCCAGACCCAAACAATATTGCGTGTGTCGGAATACATCGCATCATCTACAGTGAAGGTTTGCTCTAATTCACGTACTTGAAGGACGCGAGCTTCGCTCTTGAGCTTCTCTGATACAACTTGGCGAAGCGCTGGTGACAGGAGCTCTTCCATTCTCTCTACGACAAAATCAATGTTGCGCTTTGAAATGTTGCCCACCAGCAAAGCGGTTTGGTACGCAAACTGCGTTTGATACGCTTCACTCGCTTTATTGCCTTCAATTACCATGTCTTGTGTCATGTTAGGCGGCACCATGACGACAATAGGCTCTTTACTAAACGCCATAAACATCAAAAGAACGACAGTAATGGATAGCGATACAATAGTAATCATCGCGAAACGCTTGTAACGCTCGTAATCGGCGTAGGTTTTACTGATAAACGAATCTGATTTTTTCATTATTTTTGGCCCTCTCGTATTCTTCTCATTAGCTGTGATACCGTTTGATGGCCGGATTCACTACCGTTCTGCTTTTTCGCATGACTTTCATAACGTCCAGCAACCCCATCTTCCATATCTTATGGACGTATTCGTCAAAGAATGAGTTTTGCAATATTTTCCCTACTCCCCAGAACACTAATATCGCTCCACCAAAGCCTGTCTTCCACATACCAAACATTAGGCATATCACCAGTATGATGACGGCCGGTGCAAACTGTATGGCTGGGAAGATAAGCATCATTAGCGGATCGTTTATTCGCCGTGGAAACTCATATTGGTTGTTACCTGACATTCCTACCTCGCGCAGTAAATTTTTCTACGCTTATTATTCCGTGTTTTTTAATCCATTCTTTTCGTAGAGGGGGGAATTTTTAGGGGCGTAAATTGACTTTTTTGTCTTGAGGGGGGTTGCCTTGGATATGCAGCCGAGAAAAAGGGGTTGGGCAGAGATGCCATCGGTGCGAACGCTCTGCCTTGAGAAGGGGTCATGTAGTCTCTCAAATAATCGAATAGAACATCTGATTGCCTGATGACTGCATTGCAACCCAACGCGATGCTTCGTCGTAGCTCATGCTTCGCTGCGGCGGAATAGGAACGTGAAAAGCGTGACGTTCAATTTTGTAGCTTGCGCGAGTAGGTTTGCTCATTATGTCCCCCTTATTGTTGCAATTCTTTTAAACTGTCTTGAAGGTAGTTCTCAACGTCGAACAGCTCGCGTTTCTCTTGTGCGTTAAGGTCTTGTCCGCTTAACAGTCTTAACAGTAGTTGCGCTTCAGTTTCAGTCATTGGGATGTTAAATGTGTTCATAACTATGTCCGCTTGGTCGTTGTCGATACAGTTAAATCATACCGCTTTGAGGTGATGCAGCTACGCTTTGGGCAGTGTTAAGTTGTGTCGGAGACGGACTTGGAGGGTGGTAGTTACGAGCAGGCTAGACTGGGGCATTGCTGCCCCGGTCTATAATTAGCGGCAGGTTGTATTGCCGAAGCTATCGGTAGTGCAGTTGGTGCGACTGTTGCCCAAGCTTGAGCTTGAGTTACCAAAGCTATCTGAGTAGCTATTGTATCTATCGTCACCGATACGGCCATTGGTATTGCCAAAGCTATCGCTATAGGTGTTAACGCGGTCATTACCTATGCGGCCAGTTGTATTGCCGAAGCTATCGCTATAGGTGTTGACGCGCTTATCGCCAATTCGCCCTGTCGTGTTGCCAAAGCTGTCTGTATACAAGCTGCCTGTTGTTCCGTCACTGCATCGCACGGAGGTGTTGCCAAAAGCGTCCGTGGTGCTGTTGCAAGCGGCTTGCGCGAAGCCTGTTAAGGCTAAAGATATTGTAGCCGCTAACGTGATTTTATTGATGAATCTCATGTTTTCTCCTTTTGTAGATTCATTGGTGAGTGTAGCAGAGTTAATGGGCATTTATACTAAAGTTGTAATTTTTCGCTGGTTAGTTTTCTGTCCATAAGTGACACCGGCTCGCTGTTCAAATAGTCACCCGGAACGCTAAAGTTCTACCTTTAGAGGTGGATTTTCGATACTTATTTTTGACACGAATGTTATTACGTTTAGAGTGATTTCTTTCTCTCATAGCAAGGAATTTCTCTAATGTTTTATAAAGTTGTCAATCGCGCAGATGGTGCTGCAATTGTTGCAATGTCAGAAAGTGGCATGGCCACAATAACACCTGAGGTAGCAGAGATTAACGACATGCGTTGCTTAGGCGTTGTCGGTGATGAAGCGCTGCATGAATTTGTCTCGCTTCAAAACCAAATTTCAAACAAAAGAGCAAACCAAGCTGACGGTTAACGGAACAACGATATGTTGATCACCTTTTTCAATTGCGTGTCCGTCAAATACTGCGATTCACGGGCATGAGCGTAACTTCATAAGCCTGAAAAAAAGGCCGCCTTGCTGGTGGCCTTGCGTTTGATGTTGGCGTCTTGATAGCCTATGCGGCCTTTTTGTGTCTAGCAATGTTTTTGTGCATCCAGTGTGCGGTGCACATCCATTTAACACCTTTCTTCGTGACAAAGGCTGCGTGACCGCCAAATCCATCTGGTCGAGGCTTTGAGCAGGTGTGTGCCGCTTCAATACATACATAGTCGTCACTGTCGAAATGCTTGAGAATAAGGTAACAGAATGTCGCGGCGGCTTCGGTATTGATGCTCTCATCGTGAGCGATATGAATGCTATCGCCTGTATCTGCATACTTAAATGGCAGATATACATTGCCAGGTTCATAATCATCGAGGCTTTTCACGAACTTTTTAGCTAGGCGATAGACATCGTTCGGATAAGCTGCCTCATGTACTGTCTTGTGACTTTTCGTGAAATCGACCTTCTCATCTTCAGCACACTCCAATACTTGCAGTGCAAATATTTTTTGCTCCAACTCTAAATTAATTTCGAATGCCGCTTGTGTGTAGTAGTTTGCCATCGTCCTCTCCTCTTTCGCTATGCTTTACGTGGTTTATAACTCAAGTTTCGGAGTTCAGTTTAGCCTAAAATCAGCACTCATCACCAATAGATTTGGCTTCTAGCCTCAGCGTGAAGGTATCCATTTGCATGACTTGCATAAAGAACTCCTGAACCGTTTTGTCTATTTGGTTCATGATCTCTTGTGCGGCGCTGACTCCGTATAGCTTGCTGAGCTCATCAAGCGCTCCCGATATCAGTGCTCTAAAGATAACCCAGAGTCGGCTAGCAAAATCTAAGGTGCACAGACTGTTGATCATGTCGTTACGACTATCACTCAGTCTAGCGGCACCTTCCTCGTGTTGAGTCAGTAGCAGCAAGCAGAATCGCAGCGCCGTTAAATGGATGGACGCGATATAAGCACTGTAATGTGTACTTTGCTCTTTGAGGAACCCAAGCTTTTGTTTCGCTTCCTTAAAGTACACTTCGATGCCCCAGCGCAACGCATAGATTTCGAGTATTCTCTCATCACTGAGGTGAGTGTCGGTGGATAAAAACAAGGCCCAATCATGCTTTCCAGCGCGCTGTTTTTCTTCGTTGACACCACGAACAAACAACAGCTTGACCTTGATCCAGTGATCAGGCTCTTTGATGCTTTTTGCTAGATTCAACTCAACGGTGATCGCCTTAGACTGGTATGGTCTACCCTTAATCTTCTGCCATTGGCCTTTGATGTGGTGTTGGTAAAGCTCAGCCGCTGTTGCTAGAGCCGAGGTGTTATCCATAGTGCGATAGCGCGTCTTATTTTTCTTCATGCGGACAATGGAGACTAACGATTGCGCGTCCATAAAGGCCAGTATGGACTTACTGGCAAACCATGAATCAGCTAAAAAATATTGCGCATGAATGTCGGACCGCGCGGCTCGCTTAATCATGCGGTGGATCATCTCCGGCTTACTCATTGACTGCGCATCACGATAGCGTTTTGCTACGATACTACGACCATCCGCAAATGCTTTGGTGAGTGGTTGTGCTTTCACTCGACTGATATAAAGCTCGCTATCTAAAGGGATAAATTGCTTTTCAGTCGCCAGTCCTAGGGTCAGGATTTGCTGCCCCATCACACAACGACCGTTGAGGTGATCAAAGTGGCTGGAGATGCCTGGCATGGTTTTACCGCGCCGTGTTTTAACTGAATCATCAACAACATAGGCGCGTATGGTGCTGTGGTCAGTCATACTGATGACGGTCTTCGCTGTTTGAAGGTGCAACTTGCGCCAATCCAGATCCTCCCGATTAAGAAGATCATAAAGGGCATCCCTCTTAGTGATCGAGAAGCTTTGTAACGACTCCCTTGAAAACATCGCAATTGAGTCTGCTTTGAGCCAGACCCAAAGCAGTAAAAGGTACACTACATCACTGACGGGTGATCCTGAACGCTTTGAAAACCGCGCTTGTTTCAGCAGTCGATTAAAACCGATGCGCTGCCATGCTTTGCTAAACAGATTATCCACTTGAACATCGTGGCGGCTTAAATACTCAGCGGTGAGTGATGGCAAAACAGAAGAGCTTGTGTCAGAATTCATGTGTAGCCTTTGAGTTGTATTTGTTATGTCTAGACAACTAACATTATACCACGAAAAGGCTATTTTTATTTATACTATTCAGTAACTTAAGCTATAATTTCTGCTGTTTTTGAACCCCGAAACTTGAGTATTAAATTCATATATTTATTTTTTTTATTACCATTAACACACTGACTCAGGCATTAGTTTATCTTAACTTGTACCTGAATCCGTGACTTCAGATTCAATAAATGTGTTCAAAACCCTGCAATAGCAAGGCTTCCAACGTTAAAATAGTCATCACTGTCCATTCACCCAATCAGTGATGTTACTACCATGCGTAAGTTCAAGCTTGTTCAGTCTAAAACCGAAGTGATCACACCTCATGGTGGTCTTGCTCTCATTGGTCATTGCATCAACCAAATGACATCACTTCATAAGACTTCTCGTGATGTCGCTAAACGCCATGGTATCGCTAATATCGATCTTATTCGTACGTATGTAGGACTCGTTTGCTTGGGCAAAAGTGACTTTGAAGCCGTCGAACAAGCCAGACATGATCCCTACTTCAAGGCCGCCATGGGTATCAAACAATCACCCTCATCCGCGCGATTACGTCAGCGCTTTGATGAAGATGCCGTTAATTTACTACCACTGTTAAGTTCGGCCAGTGTTGAGTTTTTACAGAATGCATCCATTCCACTAACAGAGCTCTCAACAGGGCATATTCCCTTGGATATGGACGTGTTCCCCATGGATAACAGTGACACTAAAAAGGAAGGTGTTTCCTACACTTACAAAGGGCATGATGGCTATGCGCCGATTGCTGCCTATTTGGGTCAGCAAGGGTGGTGCTTAGGTTGTGAGTTACGCCCTGGCAGCCAGCATGCTAATGCTGAGTTTATCAATGTACTTCAACGCGTGATTCCAAGAGCACGTCAGCTGACCGATCAGTCATTACTGATCCGACTGGATAGTGCACATGATGCGCTTGAAAACCGTGTTTTTCTGAACAACCAAAACGTCGACTTCCTGATTAAATGGAACCCACGAAAGCAGGATGTCTGGCAATGGTACGATGAAGCCTGTGCACATGCGAAGTGGCATCATCCACGACCCGGTAAAATGGAAGCCGTGTTCTCTCAACAGCTGGATGATGCGGCCAATACGCGTCGAGTGGTCAAAGTTACGGTGAGACACTCTGATGCCAAAGGTCAGTTGTTCTTGGAGCCTGAAATCAGCTTAGATGGCTGGTTGACCTCATTGTCTTCAGATGTGGCAGATGACGCCACGGTGATTAAACTCTACAAAGGGCATGCGCTGTGTGAACAGTTCCATAGCGAGTTCAAGACTGACTTGGATCTAGAGCGCCTGCCATCTGGGAAGTTCGCGACCAACGATCTGGTCATGGGCTTTGCCGTCATGGCTTATAACATCTTACGCTGGATCGGTTTACGCGGCTTAATGCAATCTGACTCACCTGTGCGGCACTCAGCGAAACGTCGCCGATTGAAAACCGTTATGCAAGAGTTGATGTATCTGGCCTGCCGACTCGTGAAGAGCGGTAGACAGCTGACACTTAAGTTTGGCTCTCATTGTCCAGGCTTTAGCGCATTCAATCGCGTGTATCACATTACCTGACATACTCGATATACCAAACATTCCTTGCATGGCTAGTAGCCAGGCCTCAGCATGCCAAATCGGTCAAAATTGTTTGAATTTTAACCAGAGAAAAATCCTTTAATAGGCAAAAATCAGTAGCCTGCAATGCAAGCGCACATCAGTACGAATAAAATCGATTGTTAAAGAGCGATAAAACAGTGACTGCTCCGATCTGTAATCTTAAGCAATACTCGTCACTGATTCAGGAGATAGCTTCCTCAGTTTGGAAATGGTAGTCAGCGTAATCGGACAACTCTTTCAGAATTTGCTCAATAGCCTGTTTGGAAACACCCTGCACATACTGCTGACCCAGCTTGTTCAGCAGGATCACCAAATTACGATGCTGATCATCAATAATCGCAATACCCGTCTCAAGTTGCGGGTTCCAGGGAAAGATTTCAAACGTGTTGTTTGCATCATCTGAAAGTGATGTCATGTGTAAAATAGCCTTATAGCCGAATTCAAACCTTTAAAAAGACATTGTATACCAGCCACCTATTCCCATATATCCATAAGGGATAAATACAGTAAATTTTTGCTATGGGAATTAACACCACAGGTTAATGAAACGTGACCCTGGCCTTTTCTTCCGGTAGATTAATGTCCCTGATACAGAGCCTTTTGCTTTGCAGGGAGACCTATCTGCGATGAAACCATCAAACTCGCTTGCCCATGCACCCGCTACACGGCGCAACAGAGAGCCGATCTTCAATGTCTTGCAGACATACCTTCCCGATCCGGCCAGGGTACTGGAAATAGCTTCAGGAACGGGCGAGCACGCGGTGTATCTGTCCTCAAATCTCTCACAGGTCGTTCACTGGCAACCCACCGATATAGATCCGACAGCCTTAAGCAGCATCGAAGCCAGGCGACAGAGTGACCACCATCCAAAGCTGTTTCCAGCCCGACTCCTGGATGTAACCGCTCCCACAGAAATGCCTCAGGGTGACTACAACACCCTGCTGGCGATCAACATGATCCATATTGCGCCCTGGCAAGCCGCCGAGGGGCTTATGAAATTAGCCCAAAATCTGCTCAGTAACGATGGCGTCCTCTTCCTCTATGGCCCTTTCTGGCAGGCCGATGTCAGCCCTGCCGAGAGCAACCTGGCATTTGATGCATCACTCCGCCAACGTAACCCGCTCTGGGGTATCCGCCATCTGGATGAGGTCACTCATCTGGCAAAAGAGCAAGGGCTGATACGACAAGCGGTAGTTCCCATGCCAGCTAACAATCTATCGGTGGTATTTCGGAAGGAGTGAGCAAGTACAGCAGCCGAACTGCTGTACCCGCCAGGCTGGCAATCCACTCTTTACAGGCTATCAACTCTGCAGATAGTGAACGACTCAATAGTCACTGACTTTCACTTTGAACAACCATGCATAGAGCGCTGGCACAAATAGCAAGGTAATCAGCGTACCCACAGCGACACCGCCAATCAGCACATAGGCCAAGGGTCCCCAGAACAGATCCAGAGCCAGCGGAATAAAAGCCAGCACCGCCGCCAGAGCGGTTAGTACCACCGGACGGGAACGCTGCACCGCCGCCTCAACCACAGCGGCACCCGCCTGCATACCGGAATCGAAGTTATCCTGCACCTGTTGCGCCAGTATCATGGTGTTGCGCATTAAAATACCACTTAAACCGATCAACCCCAGCAGCGCGGTAAAACCAAACGGCTGGTTAAACAACAGCAGTGCTGCCACCGCTCCTACCAACCCGAGTGGAGCCGTCGCAATCACCACAAACGTGCCGGTAAATGAGCGCATCTGCAGCATGATGAAAATCAGCATAAGCGCCAGCATAAGCGGTTGCAGCTTCTGGATGGAGCTATCCGCTTTGCCAGACTGTTCAACCGATCCACCTATATCGATACGATAGCCCGGTGGTAATTCAGCAAGCAGCGACTGCATGTCAGCCCAGATCGCATGGGTCACGTCAGGTGGCTGGGCTCCTTGTACATCGGCATGTACAGCCAGAAAGGGTTCACGGTTATAGCGTTTTATCACCGGATCTTCATAGCGGATACTCAACTCGCCCAACTGACTGAGCGCCACCTTGCGCCCATCCGCTGTCTTAAGCTCTAGCGCCTCGGGTAACAGCCCCCCTTCGCGTGCACTGCGCGCGATCACCTGTACGCTGCGAACATCCTGACGCACATCGGTGACATTAAAACCATTGAGTTGAAACGCCAGTTGCTGCGCAACCTCGGTCGGCGTCAGTCCCATTAACCGCAGACGGTCAGGGTCCATATCCAGATAGTAGGCGGGTGTACGCTCATCCCATTCCAGGTGCGGCATCACGGTATTGGGATGCGCCGCCATCAGATTACGCACCTCGTGAGCGATGGAACGCAAGACTTCAGTATCCGGGCCCAGCACGCGAAAGCTGACAGGCCAGATAACCGGCGGTCCAAATAGCAAACGGGTAACGCGTACCCGTGCTTCAGGAAACTCACCTGCCTCCAGGTGACGATTCATCTCCGCCATAATACGATCACGAGCACCGGCATCATGGCCTATGGCAATGATCTTGGCAAAGGCCGGATCAGGCTGTTCAGGGTTAGCCGAAATAAAGAATCGAGGCGCACCCGCACCGATATAGGATGACAGGCTTTTCACTTCGGGCAGCGTTTCCAATATGGCTTCGAGGCGTTTTACCGTGGCTTCTGTCGTGCCGATTGCACTGCCCTGCGGCAGGTTAATATCGATCAATACCTCTGGACGGTCTGAACCTGGAAAAAACTGCTTTTGTACCAGCGTTGCCATACCCACACCGCTGAGTATCAACAACATCAGTGTCGACAGCACGACCGTTTTACGATAACGCACACAGGTGTTTACCACGCCTCGCAGATACTGGTAAAAACGTGTTTGATAGATATCTCCAGCCTGATGCTGAGTATAGGATGGCAGCAGCTTCACTCCCAGATAAGGCGTAAAAGTCACAGCCACCAGCCAGGAAACCAGCAGTGCAAAGGCCAGCACCCAAAAGATATTGCCGGCATATTCACCCACACCTGACTGGGCAAAGCCGATCGGGACAAAACCCGCTACCGTCACCAGCGTACCAAACAGCATAGGGGCGGCCGTCACACTCCAGGCATGACTGGCCGCGCGCACCCGCTCCCAGCCCTCTTCCATTTTAACGATCATCATTTCAATGGCGATGATGGCATCATCCACCAGTAACCCCAGGGCGATAATCAAGGCACCCAGAGTGATACGATCCAGATTGATCCCGGTAATTTTCATCAACAGGAAGGTCAGGCCGATGGTAACGGGGATGGCAATACCTACCACCAGACCCGCACGAAAGCCAATCGCCAGTAAGCTGACAGCCATAACGACCAGCACCGCCACCAGAAACTTGATCTGAAACAGATCAACGGCCTGACTGATCGCTTCGGTCTGATTGGTCAGCATATGCAAAGACATACCCAGGGGTAACGCGGCCTGTTCAGCATCAATAAAGGCCGTCAGACGCTCACCAAACTCCAGGCCGTTCTGACCGGCCTGCATCACCACCCCCAACAATATGGCCGCTTCACCATCCGCCCTGATCATATAGGAGGGAGGATCTTCGTAACCTCGCCGTATATCTGCCAGATCAGACAGCTTTAACAGATGGTCTCCCACACGTATCGGCAAAGCAGCCAGTTGATCAAGGTCCGCCAGATCAGCATCCACACGCAGGTAGGCGCGTGGCCCGTCCAGGTCAACAAAGCCAGCTGGCATCATACGATTACTGGCTTCAATCGCGGCAAAAATCTGCTCTGCTGACAACCCCAGGTTATTCAGGCGGTTCATATCAAAGTCGATAAACACCCGCTCACTGCGCTCGCCCAGTAACAGCGCTTTTTGCAGGCCAGGCACACGCTGTAAACGATCACGGACAGATTCCGCTTCACGGGTGAGGCTGTGCATCGGCATACCCGGTGCCGTCAGTGAAATCAGCGAGAAATACACATCTGAAAAATCATCATTAACGATCGGACCTATGACCCCCGCAGGCAGACTTCCGGCTTCATCCAGCATGCGCTTACGTACCTGATAAAACAGATCAGGCACCCTTTCACTGGGTGAAAAGTCCTCGAACTCTATCTGTAAATCGGCCCGACCCGGACGTATCGTGGTTTCAATTTTATACAGGTACTCCACTTCCTGAATGCGTTTCTCCAGACGGTCAACAACCTGATCCTGTAACTCGGTCGGTGTGGCACCGGGCCAGATAGCCGACACCACCATCACCCGTACAGTGAAGGATGGGTCTTCGGCACGCCCCAAAGATGAAAACGCATAGACACCGGCAAAGACAGACAGGAGAAGAAAAAACAGGGTTACCGAGCGTTCACGCACTGCCAGGGCTGACAAATTGGGAAAATTCATCGCGCCTGCTCCCTGACCTGCATGCCCGGCGTTAATAAATGCGTGCCCAGCGCAACAATGCGACTACCCTGCGTCAGGGAAGCGCGAATACGGGCATATTCCTGGCTCAGCTCCAGCACCTCCACAGGCACAGGCTGCACCTGCCCCTCAACTACTTGCCAGACCTGAGCGCCTTGACTGCGTTCATCCAGTGCGCCCAGGGGCACACTAAAGGTTGTCTCCTGCAGTGGCTGGTCAAGCCTGACCTGTACCACACTGCCCAGACTTAAGGCATCAGAGCGCGACTCAATACGATAACGTGCCCGCCAACTGCGACTGTCAGGATCAGCCGAGGCTGCCATCTCCCGCAAAGTAATCGCTAATGATTCACCATCAATCAACAGGCTACCAGACGCTGGAGCATCCTCACCTTCAGGCAGATATACCTCCGCTTCAAGTGAGCTATCGTCAATCAGAGTAGCCAGAGCCTGCCCCATGATGACCACCTGTCCTGGCTCAGCTGTCACGGCATTCAGTATGCCCGCTTTTTCAGCACGCAGTTCAGCATAATCCACAGCATTACGTGCCTGCTCCAACACAGCATTAGCCGCCTGATGACGACTGATGGCTTCACGCAGTGTCAGCTCATAACGCTCCAGGGTTTGGCGGCTGACAAACTGGCCGTCTACCAGTGTTTGTTGACGATTCAACTCGCTGCGTGCAATTGCCAATGCCGCTTCAGTCGTTTTCATGTCAGCTTCAGCCACTCGCACCGAGGCTAACAAATCACGCGGGTCCAACTGGAACAGCAACTGCCCCGCTTCGACCCGCTGACCCGCATCAACATAGCGCTCCAGAATACGGCCCGAAACCTGAAAGGCAACGGGTGTTTCATAGCGCCCTTTTACTGTGCCGGATAGCTTCAGAAAAGCAGAAGAGGCATTACTCACTACCAGAGTTCGAACCCAGGGAGCCGCAGACTGAGGTGCATTGGATGCACCATTATCTGGACTACAGCCCAGCATTAACAGCACAATAGCCATAAAGAATAAGGGTCTATGCATGGTAATCGACTCAAAAATACACTATGATTAATGAAGGCAATCGTACACTAATTAAAATGGATAAAAAAGTGCCTTGTAAGTCACGATCGGGACGACCTGTCGATCCCAGCAAAGAAGTCGCTATTCTGGATGCCGCCACAGAACTTCTGTTCACCCAGGGCCCAGCTAAATTCTCGATAGAAGCGGTCGCACGTAAAGCGGGCGTTTCAAAAGTAACGGTCTATAACCGCTTTAACGAAAAAAACACACTGATCGAGGCCATCATTCATCGCCAGTGCGATAGCTTGCTTCAACACCTGGTTATCGAACCTGAGCAGGGCCAAACACCTCGGCAAGCACTGCATGACTTTGCACTAAACCTGGCACATTTCGTACTCAGCCATGAACACCTCAATTTTCTGCGTTTGCTGGGCAGCCTGCACGAAGTAGACCGGGATCTACTGCACAGCATGTACAACAACAGTGTTCAAAACGCCTTAGACACCTTGAGCGGCTGGTTAAAAATACAACAAGAGGCAGGACGTATAGAGTGTACTGATACTGAGCATGCCGCCGAGTTGTTTTTGAGCATGCTTGCAGGACTGGACATAGTGCGTGCCTTGCATCAACTCCCACCCAGACAACCTGGTGAGGAAATCAACAGGCATGTTGACGCTGTTGTGAAGCAGTGCTGGAGGCTGTGGCAGAGATGAAATGTTTCATTTAGTAAAACTGATTACCATTTTGCTTTATTTGCATCTAAAATAAAGATCAAAAGTTAGATCCTGGAGTGAAAAGCAAGATGACTGCACAACTAAAGCAACGACCAGACCCAGCTGTTGTCCTGTCAAAAGCACTACTTAATGCATCCAAACAGCTGACACTCAAGCAAGATGAGCTGGGCAAGGTGATTGGTGTGCATAGAACCGCGATAACACGCTTAAAGCAAAACCTGGACCTGAGTCCCGACAGTAAACAAGGTGAACTGGCCCTGCTGTTGATCAGAGCCGCCCGGGCACTATTTGCACTCACCGGGGGTGACCAGGCCTGGATCAAACATTTCATGCGCTCACAGAACAAGCTTACTGGCGGTGTTCCTGCTATACAGGTACAAACTGTTCAGGGACTTATGCGTGTGGTGACCTGCCTGGATGCGATACGAGGCAAGGTGTAACCATAATCTGGGCTGACTGTAACGGCGAAGCCTGCATCAGACCCATTGAGGGGTTGTTATACCGCCTGGTGGAAAATCAGGAACAAGTCGCCACACTAGGCTATGTGGACACACTCGAAGAACAGGCGGTGCTTGAAGAGTTACTTGAAACCTCAAAACCCGACTATCCTGATACCTACCCAAACACCCTGCACTACCTGCTCAAAACACCTTTTCGTTATCCTCCCTTACACTGGGGATCTCGATTTGGCCGTATCCATGAACCTAGCCTGTTCTACGGCGGAAAATCACTTGAAGTAACCCTGGCAGAATCCGCCTTCTACCGCTTTGTGTTTCTCCGCTCAATGGAAGGAACGGCACCTGCGGCAAAATTGAACACCGAGCATACGCTGTTCACAGTGGGTTATAAGACCGATAAAGGTATCCAGCTTCAACAGCCACCCTTTAGTGCATTCACGGCAGCATTGCGCCACCGCACTGAGTACTCCCTGACTCAAGCATTAGGCACCAACATGAGAGAAGCTGGAGTAGAAGCCTTTGAATATCTATCGGCCCGTTCAGCTCGTGATGAGCTGTGCGCAGCCCTCTTTACCCCCATCGCCTTCACTGACCAGGCGCCGCAATCCAGAGAAAACTGGTTTTGTGAACTAACCCAGGAACAGGTAACCTTTAAAGCAATGGGCTCCCAACAGGTCTTCAGCTTTTGTCTGGAGGAGTTCTCTGTTAACAGGCTGTTTCCTATGCCAGCCCCATCCGCACCACGGAACCCGGTATGATTAACCCAGCGTCATTTACACATCCATACCAATTAAAGAATCAATTCCTTCATCTCTGATGGTCGCCTTAACTTCATCCAGTGCGGCTTCCTCTGTATCGAACTCATCTTCCCAGACTGTCGAAACACCCGATTCATCAATCACTTCAAGAATCCAGCCTCCCGTGTCGCCACGGTAAATATCGACCTGAACAGTTTTACCCTCAGCCGTCAGCTCCTGGCTTAAAGCACTCATTTCAACTTCAAAATCATCTTCCATCTACAACCTCCAACGTGGGATTTTCAATTCATTAGGCTTTTACCATAAGGTATGTGCCTGCACCAACCATAAAACCGCCAGCGGTCTTTTTAACAACGCCTGGTGCTCTGCCCTTAGTCCAGGACAGAATCCTGCTGGCGAAATACGCATAACCCAGTTTAACACCACCGACTGCAACGACAGTCAACACAATAATCGTTGCAATGTCTGACGTGGCGATAGTCGTCAGATCGACAAATGCAGGAAACAAGCTTGCATAGAAAAAAATGGCTTTTACATCACCGAGAGTAATAACTCAAGTTTCGGAGTTCAGTTTAGCTTAAAATCAGTACTCATCACCAATAGATTTGGCTTCTAGCCTCAGCGTGAAGGTATCCATTTGCATGACTTGCATAAAGAACTCCTGAACCGTTTTGTCTATTTGGTTCATGATCTCTTGGGCGACGCTGACTCCATATAGCTTGCTGAGCTCATCAAGCGCTCCCGATATCAGCGCTCTAAAGATAACCCAGAGTCGGCTGGCAAAATCTAAGGTGCACAGACTGTTGATCATGTCGTTACGACTATAACTCAGTCGAGCGGCACCTTCCTCGTGTTGAGTCAATAGCAGCAAGCAGAATCGCAGAGCCGTTAAATGGATGGAGGCGATATAAGCACTGTAATGTGTACTCTGCTCTTTAAGGAACCCAAGCTTTTGTTTCGCTTCCTTAAAGTACACTTCGATTCCCCAGCGTAATGCATAGATTTCGAGTATTCTCTCATCACTGAGGTGAGTGTCGGTGGATAAAAACAAGGCCCAATCATGCTTTCCAGCACGCTGTTTTTCTTCGTTAACGCCACGTACAAACAGCAGCTTGACCTTGATCCAGTGATCAGGTGCATCGAGGGTTTGTGCTAAGTTTAACTCAACGGTGATCGCCTTAGACTGGTATGGCCTGCCCTTAACCTTCTGCCATTGGCCTTTGATGTGATGTTGGTATAGCTCAGCCGCTGTTGAGAGAACCTTGTCACTACCGGCCACGCGGTAACTCATTTTATTTTTCTTCATACGGACAATGGAGACTAACGATTGCGCTTCCATAAAGGCCAGCATGGACTTACTGGCAAACCATGAATCGGCTAAAAAATACTGTGCATGAATGCCGGACCGATCGGCTCGCTTAATCATGCCATGGACCATCTCCGGTTTAGTCATTGACTGCGCATCACGATAACGTTTTGCGGCGATACTGCGACCATCGGCAAAGGCTTTGGTCAGAGGTTGTGATTTAACTCGACTGATATAGAGTTCGCTATCTAAAGGGATAAATTGCTTTTCAGTCGCCAGTCCTAGGGTCAGGATTTGCTGCCCCATCACACAACGACCGTTGAGGTGATCAAAGTGGCTGGAGATGCCTGGCATGGTTTTACCGCGCCGTGTTTTAACTGAATCATCAACAACATAGGCGCGTATGGTGCTGTGGTCAGTCATACTGATGACGGTCTTCGCTGTTTGAAGGTGCAACTTGCGCCAATCCAGATCCTCCCGATTAAGAAGATCATAAAGGGCATCCCTCTTAGTGATCGAGAAGCTTTGTAACGACTCCCTTGAAAACATCGCAATTGAGTCTGCTTTGAGCCAGACCCAAAGCAGTAAAAGGTACACTACATCACTGACGGGTGATCCTGAACGCTTTGAAAACCGCGCTTGTTTCAGCAGTCGATTAAACCGATGCGCTGCCATGCTTTGCTAAACAGATTATCCACTTGAACATCGTGGCGGCTTAAATACTCAGCGGTGAGTGATGGCAAAACAGAAGAGCTTGTGTCAGAATTCATGTGTAGCCTTTGAGTTGTATTTGTTATGTCTAGACAACTAACATTATACCACGAAAAGGCTATTTTTATTTATACTATTCAGTAACTTAAGCTATAATTTCTGCTGTTTTTGAACCCCGAAACTTGAGTTATAAGAAAACTCTGCGTCCTGACGCAATTGCCTGTTGAGCTCCCTGCATCGCTTGTGTGCATCGGCCTCCGTCATCGTACCCTCGAAGGTGGGCTTGTCCGGGAACGCGGTATTTAATGGCGCTTTCACAATGATGTGTGTTTTCGTCATCGATGATTTCCTTGCTGAGAACTTCACTATGTAACTATCATAGCGAAAGCTGTTATTGTGACTATGGTTTGGGCAAAGCAACCGTAAGGAGCGTAGCATTGTTAGGCGAGATAGGCTGTGTCCGTAAGTGACTGAGTGTTATTGTCCGCGACTGACGTGAATTACCTTGCGTGTACGTAGCTTACCTACAACTTCAATAATAAATGGCGCTACCCGGAACAGTGGACTTATTCCATGAGGCGCGGATCGAAATTCACAGGAAGCTCTTCGACGTTGGAGAGCAGTTCGTCGATGTCCGGGTGTGATGGGTTTATAAGGAAATTGTGTTCGCGAGGGACAATGCAGCTCGGTACGCGAAGGACGCAGCTTGCCTGAGAAGCAAGCCATTGATCGCCAATGTTTGAGGTTTCTTTGGGAGCCGGATATTCGCGCCAGTTGTCAGGTAGAGTGCTCAAGTTTAGTACCTTAGATTCGTCAACGCTTAACCTGAATAAGCGGTAGTGTTCTAGACAGTCGTCATCTTCCAGATGCACCAACACCTCAAGGACCGCTAATGATTCGCTGGATGCGGTATAGATGCAAGCTCGCCCGGCGCTATTCCATCGACCACCGTGACGCAGGGCGCCTTCACCGTCAAATGCGGTGTGCGCCCATTTCTTTTTCACGATGCGATAAAGGTGGAGTTGGCTCAAGCAAATACGCCGTGTTCGAGTTGACCAATCAGATCAAGTACTGCCTTGGCTTCGGCGCTGGTGGCTGCCATATCGATAGGGCGTTTATTCCCTAGTCCTTTTGCAGGCTTCTTAAGCCATGCGATAGCTTTGGCTTCATCACCCTCAAACAACTCTGTGGCGGCGCTGATAAGCTCAGCCAAACGAAAGAACTTGTCGCCCTCTTCAACTTTGAAGCGCTTTTCTTTGGCACGACGGCTCAAGGTGGCCGGAGCGAGATGAAGGATGTGAGCAATCTCAGCCTTGTCCATCAGAGACACCTTCGCAATGCGATGATAGACATCAAAAGGAAGTCCACGATGGATAGCATCGTGCAGACGGGAACCCCGCTCAGGGATACCGACACGCTCCCAGACTGACGGGTTAGTGGTTTTCTGTGGGATAAATTCCAACATAACAAAACTACCTCAAGTGATATGAACGCATTATATCACATGATTGGTGAGTTTGCATCATGCAGTACGATTGGGTTTTTCGGTCCTTACCCGACATAGCTTGGCCGTTCAATTTCGTAGCAGAACGCACGAGCGGCCTCCTCAGACGAAAAATGATAGTACAGGTTGCTTAGCAAGTCCTTGACCGCATAAAACCGCTCATCGCGCTCTGGAGCGCATTTGATGCAATCGTAGCTATCTGTCATAGCTGCGCCGCCAAACGTCTTGCCAACTCAACCAAGAGAACAGCTTTTGGATATTGGACGGCAGGCCAAGGGTCGAGCGTATCCCGATTGAATAGCGGGTGGTTCGGGAAGCAATAGAATTGTCCTGTCCCGTAGCGACGGCGATTAAAAGTGACCTCAGATAACGCCGCCGAAGCCTTTGCTTTCAATGATGTGGGTAGTTGAGCGACAACCTTATCCGCTGAACGCTTTTCGCATTGGCAGGTGTTGAACGCTTCCTGCCACATGACAGTGATGTCTTGTCGTGTAATAGTGCTCATCGAAACGGCTCCTATATCCTTGATTCGTTCAGTCCAAACATCTCCCCATCTTCCGTTGGTATGAACTTCGTATTAGGATATTTTGCTTTGAATTTCGCCATAATATTGATTGCGGCTTCGCTCATGTCTAAGAAAACAGAGCCTAATCGCTCACCGCGATACGAGCCTATCCAACCTTGAGATGTCTCTTGGAAAGCAACTTGTTCATCGTCTGTTGCTGTATCAATATCTCCAGTTGTTGTGGCGATAACATAAAACCCCATAGCGTTTACCCTTTGTAAATTATTGATGTGGTTAAATAATATCGTCTCAAAGCAATGCCGCCATGATTTGGGCAGGTGGGTTTTTGTCTATGAGGGACGTGTTATCGTATTGCGGCGGAAGGAAGGGAGAGGGCTTTAAATTCAAAACCCTCTGGTCGGTTTGATGAAAACCCAATTCGCACTAATAGAGATTAATATTCGCCATATGCTGCGTTGTCGATTTCGAGTGCGTCTTCATCCTCCTCATCATCCTCCTCATCATCTTCCCAATCGTCTGCTTCGTCCTCCTCATCCTCATCTTCCCAGTCATCTTCCCAGTCATCTTCCTCGTCTTCCTGACGCCAGCCTTGGTCTGGATCATCCAGTGAGCGTTCAGTAGGGGCAAATCCATTGTAATAGTTTGATTCCAGTATCGCGCAAATGCCTGATGTCTCGTCGTCAGAAAAATGCTCATCTACGATGCCATCCCATTCTTCGCTTATCCAGATGTCTCCAGAGAAACTGACAGCATTTCGCATCTCGTCTGTGACCGATTTCATTTCTCCGTCCTTGAGCACGGCGTGGTAGGTTTGGTCTTCTACATCTACTGCCCCATAGTTGTTGTATGTGCCACGCATTTCCTCAACAACTTTCCCTTTGACAAGGCGATATAGACGAACATTGTCGCCACCGCAGATTTGCTCTCCAGTGATCTTGTCCATGTAAGAAAACATACCCATAACGCTTACCTCGTGTAACTCATTGATATGGTTAAATCATACCGACTCGACGCAATGCGACTATGGTTTGGGCAGGTTGATACTACGTCCGTGGGAGACTTAGGGCTGGTTGCCAGCCCCTCGATGACAGCATCGCATTAAACGATGTGCGATAGTTCTGATTTACCTATATAGCGCGGAAAGCCCTGTACTTTAGTGCAGGGATATGAGCGCATCGGCGTAAGCCGATAATGATCAGTAAATTTTTCTATTTTGTAGCTAAATAGTAATAACTGTATATAATAACAGTGTATGCATACTAAAACCCTGAAACTCCGTGTCAGAGATAAACATTGCAGCGAGCTTAAGCAACAAGCACGACAGGTTAATTTTGTATGGAATTATATCAACGATCTGAGTTCAAGAAGTATCAGGGAGCGCGGCGTTTTCCTGTCAGCCTATGACATCCAAAAATACACAAACGGCGCAGCAAAAGAACTAGGTTTGCATAGCCAAACCGTTCAGTGTGTTTCGAAAGAATACGTTACCCGACGAAAGCAATTCAAAAAGCGTCAATTGAACTGGCGCAAATCAAGAGGTGTTCGTCGTTCTCTAGGCTGGATACCAGTTAACACTGGTGCTGCTAAGTGGAAAAACGGACAGATATATTTCAACGGGAAACACTATTCCGTGTGGGATAGCTATGGGTTATCAAAGTATACATTTCGTACTGCATCATTTTCTGAAGATGCCCGTGGTCGTTGGTACTTTAACGTTGTGGTTTCTATTAAAGCTGAGCCATCAAAGGGTACATCGCTATTGGGTATCGATTTAGGCTGTAAAGATTCAGCGACAGCATCAAACGGTGAACAGCTTACTAATGGTGAATACCGAAAACTGCAACAGCAATTAGGTATTGCCCAACGTGCTCGTAAAAAGCAACGTGTTAAAGCAATCCACGCTAAGATTGCAAATCGTCGCAAAGACAACATACATAAATTCACGCGCAAGCTGGTGAATACCAGCAGTGCAATCTTCGTTGGCAATGTGAGTTCTCAAGCTATGGTCAAAACCAAACTGGCCAAGTCAGTGCTTGACGCTAGCTGGGGCTCAATCAAAACGGTACTGGAATACAAATGCGCTCACGCAGGTATCCATTTTGAAGAAATCAATGAAGCATACTCAACCCAGACCTGTTCGTGCTGTGGGACAATACCCACCAGCAGTCCGAAAGGTAGAATTGGTCTGCGAATAAGGCAATGGACGTGTAGCGATTGCGGTACTCAAAATCATCGCGATATCAACGCTGCTCGGAACATTGCTGCGGCGGGGCATCGCCGTCTCGAAGGAGGAATCCCGGTTCTTTAGAGCCGGGAGGATGTCAAATGGTCGTCATAATCACAGCATCGGCCAGTTATTACATATTGTGTTAATTTCAATTTTTCACCTAAATATTGTCTATGTCTGACTGAACAGCCGCAAGAATATCGTTCTCTGACATGCACACTTGTTCTTCCAGAAAACGTAATTGCTCAGCCATTCCTTCATTATTAACGCGTGACACGAGTCGGCTTGCGCCTTCCTCCACAATGCTGTCCAAATCTTCCGTGGTAACGCCCATTTCCCATAGCTTTGTCTTTAATTCGCTCATCGAGACCTCTTGTGTTTGCCAAAAAGGGCTACCAATGAGGCAGCCCGTTGCGGTTGTTGTTCAATTAGCTGGCGCGTTGTGACATAGGTTGGCGTTGATAATTGCCTTGCTGCTGATAACCGCCTTGTGCGTTGTTACGGCGATTGTTTGGCTGCTGATAGCCCTGATTGTTATAACCTTGATTAGGTGCTTGATTATAGCCCTGACCATTGCTTTGGTTATAGTTGGCGTTGTTTTGCGCATTTTGATGCTCTTTGCCGCGACGAAGCACATCAAAGGTGTCAATCACAATACCAACCTTAGAGCGATTTTGGTTGTTCTGGTCAACCCACTTATCTTCCACCAGCGAGCCTGTGACAAATATTTCAGTACCTTGCTGCGCGAGCATGTCCAGTAACTCAGCGGTGCGACGGTAAGCTGTGGCGCTTATCCATGTGGTCTTTTCCTGCTGCTGACCTTGATTGTCTTTGTACTTCTTGGTGGCGGCAAGTGATAGGTTGGCAACCAAATCACCTGACGGCAATGTGTTGACTTCGATAGAGCCGATGTTTGCTTTCGCTTTCACTTCAAAAAAACCTTGTGACATAACATATTTCCTCAAATTGGATTAAAGTGTTTAACCTTGTCTCGAAAGACATCTTAATAATGCCTTACCTGAGTAATGCGACTACGCTTTGGGCATGTGGCAACCGTAAAAGATGGCGTCTGTCGAAGACTGCAATATGACTTGTCTGTGGTTGGCATACAGTCCATAATTAAGCTGTACATAAATACAGTAATGAGGCGAGCATGGAATTTTTAATCAGTCGTAACTACACCAATGTCAGTATTGGCGATACACCCAATAATGAGTACCTCTCTGTCATG
Source organism: Alteromonas naphthalenivorans (assembly GCF_000213655.1). Classification (NCBI taxonomy): domain Bacteria; kingdom Pseudomonadati; phylum Pseudomonadota; class Gammaproteobacteria; order Alteromonadales; family Alteromonadaceae; genus Alteromonas; species Alteromonas naphthalenivorans. Next base: position 3,963,169 of record NC_015554.1, on the reverse strand, counting down.
GTGTCGCCCACGGACTTTGAAAATATGCGTTATGGCGGAACGGTTTGTACTAATGATGCAATGCGGTTTCAGAATGGTTACTTAACGTTTTTTCGCATTAATCCGGCTTACAGGGAGCGATTCGAAGACTCATTCACTTATTGTAATGATGAGGCGACGCTGGTGGCCTATGTAGAAGGCAATGTGGTCTATATTGTCATGGAGGCGAAAGACCAGCCATTATTGTCTCCTCGTGACTATAGTGCTCTTGGTCAGCCACGGACGCCAATGTCTGAACACAAAATTGCGGGGTAGGGTATGGCGCGTGTATCACGGGTTCCGCTTGCATTTATCCTTTCCAGCAAGAACCCCAGACCTGAAGACAAGAGGCGGCTGGATGAATTTATGGCGACCTTCAGAGAGAGGTCGAAAGCCAAAATAGCGAAACAGTTCCCGCCGCTGCTGGATGAATTGCACAAAGAGAGTCAGTAGGCCGTTACTTGTTGGTCAGGCGTACTTCGCTGCAAAACCATTCTGTTTCGTTCAGGCCCATATCGCCGCAGTCGATTGTCTGCGAAGGCATCTGTGTTGCCAACACATCACCATAACTCTGGGCAGAGGAGGGTGACGTCGCTTTTATGGTCACGGTGACGGCTTCTTCTGTGTACGTCTCGGACACAGTGATATCAAACACGGCTTGATTTTGCATTACCGGTACCCCCTTGAGTTGGGTAGGCCGTGGTTTCTGTCTGCATCATTTCGGCGATTTCCCGCGTACATACTGCTCTTGCTAATTTGCTGGCTTTCACCATTCTCATCCGTGAACTCGAATACCACTTCAAAGTCTTGGCTTTTTCCTGAGTTTGATCGATACGGTAGTACCGTTTTGGTGACAGGTATACCGCCAATATTCATCTCCTGTTGCCCGGTGCATTTACCCAGATGTGCAAAGAAGATGTCATTGAGCAATGAATATGTAAAGTCCGTAACAGACAGGTTTTGAGGGTTGTTGATACGCTCCTCCCGCTCCTCTTTTGCCTTTCTCTGTGCTTCCTTGATGGCGAGGGTTTTATCGATGAGCGCTGCTTCAGATTCAGAATAAGCAATCAGTTCGTCATGGACAGCTTCTACCTTGGCTTTTTTGTCACGCTCTGAAAACAAGCCGCCAGCCTGATACAGCGAAATAAGTATTCTAGCTCCTTGAGGTGGTGTTTTTATCCTGCCGAAGTCAGGTGTATCTCGAATGCTGTGTATGTCCGACAAGGACAGCGTAATGCCGCAGTACTCAATGGTGGGTTCTGGCGTATCCGCTGTCATATGAAGGATGTCTACTTGACTCCTGACTCTATCAAGCAGGCTATTGAGAATATTACTTACTACTCGCGGTTTGACGTTAGGTAGCATCTTGCATGCTGCTTGGTAATCAAGTAGAAGATTGCGTTCTATTTTCATTCAGCGCTCCTCAAATGGTGTTATCTTTTCTCTCTATTATTCAGTTGCCTCTAACCAGCTTGGATCGAAATCCGATGGCCATTTGAAGTATGGGCCAAACCGGCTCTTCTTAACATGTTCGCCACCGATGGATTTTCCCTTGTCCGTGAGCGACATTTCCCCACCTTTATTTTCGATGTAGCCATTCTGCTGAAGTTTACTCAAGAACTCATCCGTGGTTTGGCCAAGACTCTTGGCTATTTTGCTCGATGATATGAGTGCAGCGGGTGCTAGGTTCTGAGGCTTGGGAGAAGGTTGAGAATTAGCTGTTGCTTTACCTTTGTTTACCTTGTCACTTGGCGCTACCTTTTCTAGTGAAATTCTTACTTCATCGCTAATCCTGATTATCCGTTGAGCTTCTTCAAAAGCATCACTGTAGATTTGGCTATCTTCAATCCTGTCAATGTATATTCCCATTTCATTATTATTAACTTGGGAAAACTCGTACAGATTTAAACTCGTAATTATGCATCCTTGCTCATTGATATAGCACTTGGCATGTAGGTTTTTACAGAACGATGTACGAACATAGTCTAGCGAGCGCAACCAGTTTATCTCCTCTGGCTGTAACTCACTTTTACCATAAATAATACGAACATCGATTTTTAGCCGGTTTTTATCCTCAAGCAACTCCTTTATACGGTCATTTAGCTTTAGGAAGGGGCTAATGAGAATGAGTCTTTCTGAGGCGCTCTTAATGAGCTCTTCTAGGAAATAGTTTGTAGCGCTTGTATTAAGGAATTTTGCCATCTTTTATATTCTCCTCTACCTTCACTTACTTATAGGCACTCGCAAAGATGTGAGCATCATCACATACACCTTTGGCTATTCCGGTTCGGCCGCCATAGTATCCACCATTGTTATCTGCCACCGCTCTATCGAAGAATTGGTGGTATTTGGTGGCTTTCCTTTTCACTATGCTAAGCGTCTCATCACCTGCGAAATGCTGCGTGGCTAAAAACAAATCAATGTTTTTCTTGTGCATGCTTTCGCCTTCTCCCATGCTTTCGTAGATAGGCTGGGCAACTGCGAAAAACGCTGCACATTCCGCAAACATTTCGTGCATCTCTATATTGTTTCTTTGCATGTATTTGTTGAATTGATACACACTCTCAAATTCACCTTCAACGAGATTAATGTCTCTGAACGACACGTCAGCACTCGCTATTGGTGTAATAAATGCGCTGGCAATAACGGCAACCACTGTATTTCTTAATTTCACGGACTCTCTCCTCAATAACGTTGCCGGCCATCATATCTTTCCTTGGTATTGAAGCTACATGTTGGGCAGGATGGTCGGGCGGGTGGTATTTCAAACACAAAAAAAGCGACACTATGGTCGCTTTTTTGTGTCAGTGATGGATTAACATCCACATGCTTTACATGCACAATCCACACATGCACATGCGATATCTTGTGCTTTGACGGCCGCCGTGGTAACCACCGGCATCATTTCTTCTTTTGCTGCTGTGACTGCTGCACCCACACCCGTTGAGTCAACAATGTCACTTAGGTTTGCTAATGTTAGTCCTGCAAGGAATGCGCTTCCTACTTGGATCCAGTCTGTCGCCAAAATCTTTACTAGACCGTAACCAAATGCCAGTACAATGATCAGCTTACCAAATGGACCTTCAAAGAACGCAATAACATCAGACAGAATGTTATCAATACCTGTTGTGGTACCTGTAGCCATTGCTGCGCCACTTACCGCGAATAAGCCTGCCAGAGTGACGAGCTTGCCTGTTTTTGAAGAGAAGAAGTTAGTAGCCTTCATATCTATTCACCTGTATACGTTAACGTTAATGTTAGCGGACAACCCGCACCTTCTGCTGACGAACCAAGTTCGACATTCGTCCCAACTGAGTCGAGCTTGGTTCGACCTGCTCCGGCTCAAGCTTGGCTTGTCAGCGACAGGGTTATTATTCATTACATTCCTATTAGTTTTTTTCATAGAGCTCAAAAATTTAGGGGCTGTAATGTCAGAATCAAAACAACTTGGAAAAATTGGCGATGTATTGGCTTACAGCAAATGATGCAACCAGAACAAAGATGGCTGGCGCATAAACACTCGCTGATGCGAGAAAGCTCGGTGCCAATAACAAACTTAAAAACGAAATAAAGACAAACCACAGTACCTTCAGGGTCTAAACCTTTCTTTATCAAACCTATTACGAATAAGTTAATCGATGGAATTTTAAATGCCTATTATGGGCCCAATTTAGCCCAAAGCTTGCGTTATGTAGAGTCTTACCTTGCCCATCACACGTGGTTTGCCGGTGAACAACCCACCGGAGCTGATGTACAAATGATATTTCCACTAGAGTCATTAGTGGCAAGTGGGAATGCCAAAGATTTTCCTGCCATTCGGGAATACGTGAAACGGGTACATGCAAGGCCTGCGTATAAGCAAGCGCTAGAAAAAGGCGGTGAGTACGCATACGCCTAATACCCAATGTTGAGCCCTTCTTTGTTTAGATGTAAGTCTATTTAAATATAGGCCTGTTTAGATGCAGGCCTTTGTGGGTATAGGCTCTGGCGAGGAATAGGCTTTAGCTAAACCCATATGCTAACTAAATACTACCGCTATTGTTCACGATGAATGTAATCGTTTATCAACTGCATAAAGGCGTCGCCGTAGCGCGATAGCTTGGTTTGCCCTACGCCGCTTACATCTAACATAGTATCGCGGGTGGTCGGGAGCTTAGCGGCCATGTCTACCAGCGTAGCATCACTGAATACCACATAAGGCGGCACTTCGTTTTCTTCTGCCAGCACTTTACGTAAGTGCTTTAAGCGCATAAATAAGGTGCGGTCGTAGTTAGCCGGCGCTTGTTTCGCCTTTTTATCTGGCTTGAATTCTAACCTAGGTACCGCTAGCTGTACGGCCACTTCGCCTTTTAATACAGGGCGGGCAGCTTCAGTTAAGCGAAGCGCAGCGTTGGCGGTAATATCCACCCGTATCAACCCCTTATGAATAAGCTGGTTAATCATGTTGTGCCAATAGCTATCAGATTTGTCTTTGCCAATACCATAGGTTGAAAGCTGGTGGTGCCCAGCTTCTTGCAAGCGCTTTAGCTGTTTGCCGCGCAGTACATCAATAAGGTATTGGGTAGAGGCTTGCTGTGAAAGCCGAAGAATACAAGACAGTACTTTTTGGCTAATGACCAAGCCGTCAATCATGGTGGGTGGATCTAGACAAATATCACAGTTGCCGCAGGCACTGTCACTAAATTGAGAAAAGTAGTTAAGCAGCACCTGTCGGCGGCAGGTTTGCGCTTCAGAAAAGGCCTCCATGGCCGCAAACTTTTGAAGTTCGATGGCATTTCTATCGGCCTGCTCACCTTGCTCAATCCACTGACGTACCCGAGCCGCATCTTTTTCATCGAACAGCAGCATGGCTTCAGATTCAAGGCCGTCTCGTCCTGCGCGGCCTGTTTCCTGGTAGTAACTTTCAACACTGCGAGGTACATCGTGATGCACCACGTAACGCACGTTCGATTTATTAATCCCCATACCGAAGGCGACCGTGGCTACAACAATATCAATTTTATCGTTCAAAAACTGGCGCTGAACTAATTCTCGTTCGTCGGCATCCATACCCGCATGATACGCCGCGCAGCGAAAACCTTGCTTGAATAGCTTGGCATGTAAGTCGTCTACTTTGGCGCGACTATTACAATAAATAATCCCGCTGCCTTCTTGTTGCTTAACGTAAGTAACAACCTGTTCGAAGGCTTTGTACTTCGACATCACCCGATAACGAATATTCGGTCTATCGAAACTGCCTTTATAAACTAGGGGGTCATTAAGTTGCAGTTGGGTGAGAATATCGCTTTGGGTAGCGATGTCTGCGGTAGCCGTTAACCCAATAACAGGGATATCAGGAAAGCGGGCTTTAATCTGGCCGAGGGCCCGGTAGTCGTGCCTGAAATCGTGCCCCCAATGGGAGACGCAGTGGGCTTCATCGATAGCAAATAAGGCTACCTCTGTAGTACGAAGCGTTTGCTGAAAGCCAAATTGAAGCAAGCGCTCAGGAGAGACATACAATAAGTCTAACTGGTTAGACACCATTTGCTCTGAAATACTGGCTTGGTCTTCCTGACTAAGTGTTGAATTTAGGTAAGCGGCTTTCACACCCAAGGCTTTTAACTGTTCTACTTGATCTTGCATTAACGAGATAAGTGGCGACACTACAATGCCAGTACCTGCGCGGATAAGCGCTGGAATTTGATAGCACATAGATTTTCCACCACCGGTAGGTAGCAATACAAGTGCATCTCCACCGTGGCATACATGGTGGATGACGTCTCCTTGTCCCTCGCGAAATTCATCGTACCCAAACACATTTTTTAAAACGTTTTCAGGGGTTAGCGCATCGGGAACGGGAGAACTAATAGTGGTGTCGGCAATTACAGTAGTCATGGCGGGGGATTTTACGCGTTTTTCTATCGTTCTTCACGAAACAAACGCAAAAACTGGACTAAAATTCAGAAGTCATATGAAAAGGTATAATAAATTAAAACAGTGCATCCCTTAAAAGTAGGCTAACGTCGATGTAATGCTACTCATAAGAAAGGATGCAATATGCGCACTTCAGACAATAAAAATATGCCTAGCCGCAACGATATGATTGCACATGTTATTAGTTTATTTCGTGATACTATGCCGTTTAACCAGTTATTAGGGTTAGAGTTTGTTCGCCCGAATGAAGGGGTAGAAAGTGACAGCATAGAACTTCATGTTTCTTGGCGTGAAGCCTTAACCGGAAATCCACTGCAAAAAATTCTTCATGGCGGCGTGACAGCCACTATGCTAGATACCATAGGCGGCTTGGTCGCTATTATCGAAGCGATTAAACGAACTAACGATACTGACCTAGCAAGCTTGCAAACCCGTCTACCGAGAATGGGTACCGTAGATATGCGCGTTGACTATTTGCGACCGGGTCGTGGAGAGCGGTTTATTGCTACGGCAAAAGTTATTCGCGGCGGCGCTAAGTTGGCGGTTTGTAGGATGGAGCTTCACAACGAAAAAGGCGATCATATTGCCTTTGGTACGGGTACCTATATGTTGGGGTAGCCGGTATATAATGCATTTTGGAGGTGTCGAGTGGCGGAGCCATTACCCGATCTTATCGAAGAGTTTGTAACAGATGGTATGGGTGATGACCCAGCGTCTATTCTTACCGCATTAAGTGGGCAGGATACTGTCTACATTGCCTCCTTATTAGAATCGTTACCCCTAGAGCGACGTCTCGTCGTTTGGGAGGGCATTCCACGTGATCGCAAGCTTAGCGTGCTGGTGGAAATGCGAAGCGATCCCCGTGAAATTCTTATCGACGCCACGCCGCATAACGAGTGGGCGTCTATCTTTGCTGATATTGACGCAGAAGACTTACTTGAACTCCTCGACTCATTACCCACGCGGTTAGTTGATGTCGCATACGAAGCCCTTGATAGCCAAGAACGTAAGTATTTCCGCGAAGCGACGCAGTTTCCCGACGAACAAGTGGGTCACTGGGTCAGTCATGAGTTGCTAGTACTACCGGCTAATGCAAAAGTGAAAGAAGGCTTACGCCTATTACGACGAGACATACCTCAGCACTGCGATAGTATTTATTTGGTGAACCGTTCCGGTCAATTTACCGCACTGGTGAAGATTCATCGTCTTTTTGCGGCGCAAGAACACAGTTCACTGATTAGCATGGCCGAAGAAAATGTCACTATGCTAGTGGGCACTGATGAGTCTACCGCGGCATCCTTACAAGTGCAGCGTTCAGGGCTATCGTCGTTACCTGTGGTAGATGAATCGAACAAACTTATTGGTCGTTTAGATATCGCTTCGGCCAGTGAGTTAATGAACGAGTTTTACGAGCGTCAAGTCATGGCCTCTGCAGGTATGGATGAAGACGAAGATTTATTCTCACCTGTGGCAAAAAGTGCGCGAAACCGCGCATTGTGGCTTGGTATCAACTTGCTAACAGCGTTTTTGGCGTCTTGGTTTATCGGGTTGTTTGAAGCTACCTTACAGCAGGTGGTTGCGCTGGCGGTATTGATGCCAGTGGTCGCTAGTATGGGCGGTATAGCAGGCAGCCAAACCCTTACGCTGATTGTGCGCGGGTTGGCACTTGGGCAAGTAACGCCAGCCAACTTACGTGCACTTATGATGAAAGAACTCAAAGTTGGGGGGCTAAATGGCGTGATATGGGCGTTGGTGATAGGCATAGTGGCCTATTTCTGGTTTGCCGATGCGCTACTTGGCATGGTGATTTGCCTAGCCATTCTCTTTAATATTGTGGCGGCTGCGCTTGCCGGTGTGTTCGTGCCCTTTATTTTGGACAGACTTAAGATAGATCCAGCGTTGTCTGGATCAGTTATTCTTACCACTGTGACTGACATTGTTGGCTTTGTTGCCTTCTTAGGGTTGGGAACGTTATTTCTGTTATAGCTGGAACTATAAGTTGTCATCACCCCTAGACTAACTTTGTCTGTAAATACCCCATTCTGGGCGTGATAGGCTTGCTTTCTTAAGTAAGGTAATGAACACTACGCGCCTTTTTCTAGCCCTAAAAAAGTGATAGTTAGCTATGCGTGCTCAGCAAGCCAGCGCTGCCCAAGTCGGAATAATTTGTGCCATCGCGGCCTACACCATGTGGGGCATAGCGCCAATCTACTTTAAACAGCTTACTGTATTGCCCGCAGCAGAAATTCTAATGCACAGGGTAATTTGGTCGGTGTTGGTGCTGGTAGGCTTGATTGCTGGGTTAAAGCAGTGGGCCAAGGTTGCCGCAGCTTTGCGAAATAAAAAGGTGATGCAAGTGTTGTTTGTTGCCGGCATTTTGCTTGGGGCAAACTGGCTACTGTTTATTTGGGCGGTAAATAACGACCATATTCTTGATGCTAGCTTAGGTTATTACATCAATCCCCTCATTAATGTGTTTCTTGGCCGGCTTTTTCTAGGAGAAAGACTAAGAACGTTTCAGCGAGTGGCAGTAGTACTCGCTATTGTGGGCGTGGCCATTTTGATTTTCTCTTACGGTCGCGTGCCTTGGATTGCCCTGATATTGGCGGGCAGTTTTAGTATTTATGGCATTTTACGCAAGCAAGTAGCCGTAGACTCTTTACCGGGTCTATTTATAGAAACCTTAATGCTGTCACCGTTGGCAATAGGGTATTGGCTACTATTTGGATCGGAATACAGCAATCTTTTTAATAACGATGCTAGCTTAAACATGCTTATTTTAGCGGCCGGTGTTGTGACCACCGCGCCCTTGTTATGCTTTACCGCAGCGGCACGGCGTATCATGTATTCAACGTTAGGCTTTTTACAATATATAGGGCCAACACTCATGTTTGTGTTGGCAGTTTACTTGTACGATGAACCGTTAGATGAGGCTAGGCTAATTACCTTTGGTTTTGTGTGGTTAGCACTTGCAGTATTTAGTGTCGATTCTCTTATCGCTTACAAAAAGCAGCGAAAAGCCCTAAGGGCATCGGTACAGGCGGCTAAGTCAATCAGTGAAACTCAAACCTCTTGAGTTTCACTTGTTACATGAACTTGGTTACGACCTGCATTTTTTGCTTTGTACAAAAGCTTATCGGCACTACTTAGCAAGGTTTCAATATTTTGCGTAGGGGTATTGCAAAGGCCAATACTGCAGGTGACCTTCACGCTTTCTTCGCCTATTTGAATTGGCGTTTTCTGAAGTGCTAATCTGAATCGGTTTAACCGCTCTTGTGCGTTATGAATGTCAATTTTAGGCAAGTACACGCAAAATTCTTCCCCACCAAAACGTGCAACCAGCGTATCGTTAAAATGAACTTGTAACAGGTTAGCTACCGCTTTGAGCACGAGATCACCCGCATCATGCCCGTAGGTATCGTTAATGCGCTTAAAATGATCAAGGTCGATAAGCGCTAAAGCATGTTGCTCAGGTAGCTTTTTATACTGCACGGTAACGGTATAAAAGAAATGGCGGCGGTTAGGCAACCCAGTTAAGTAATCGGTATTGGCCGCACGTCGAATGGCTTCTACGCTTTCGATATATTCAATATTCTGCATCACGCGGCATAAAAACTCTTCATGACAGTAAGATAAATGCAAAAAGTCGTTCGCGCCGCTTTTTATGAAATGCGCAGACATAAGCGGGCGTTGGTCGCTTGCTAGCCCAATAATGGCTAACTGCTCTTTTGAAAAGGCTTTACGCAGGCCTGAAATAAATTGCGTGCCCGTCATATCTGGAAGCGCGTTATCGGTGATAACCAACCTGATATGTGCATGCTCAGCCAGTATGCTCATAGCCTCACTGGCGGTAGGGCAGTCATAAACCACAAAGTTGTGTCGATAAAGCAGCGAAAGCATTTTTCGTCTAGATGAACGGTGCGTACTTACTACTACAACACCTGTCGATTTGTTTTTCTCTAATCGAAACAGTAAACGGCTTAAGTAATCGTAATTTTGCGCGTTTTCTTTGGGAATGTAATCAACGACGTCTTTTTCTAAGACCCTGTCTCGGGTTTTTGCTTCTAGCGTATCGGTAGTGACTATGGCTGGAATAAAGGCATCAATAGCGAAGTCGATGGCTTCGCCATTCGGCGCATCAGGTAAGTTATGAGCAACAATGGCGCACAAGAAACTTTCAGGCATCATAAGCGCAAAACGGGCGCTCGCTTCCGTTAACGAGTGAGCGCCAACAGGGATTAACCCTGCTTTTCTGACAAGTTTTGATACAACGTCTAAATTTTTATCGCTGTTTTCTATCACCAGCACATTTTGCGGCATATTTCTCTACTTGGGTTCAGGCTTCTTGCCAGATTGCTATGCTTTTTCCAATTTAGCATAGGCGAGAACGAGCCATTTTGTACCAAATTCGTCAAAATTAACTTGTACCCTAGCGTGTTCACCACTGCCTTCGTAGTTTAGTACTATCCCTTCACCGAATTTACGGTGAACAACTTTTTGGCCCAACTGAAAGCCAGTTTCTTCAAATGAGGCGTGTGAGGTCGCTTGGCTGAATCGGTTATGTATCGGTCGAGAAATTGTAGACTTGAGTCTTACTTCTTCAACACAGTCAGCTGGAATTTCACGAATAAAGCGAGATGCGGTGTGGTATTTGTCTTGCCCGTATAAACGGCGGCTTTCCGCGTAAGTAATATATAGCTTTTCCATGGCGCGAGTCATGCCCACGTAACACAGGCGGCGTTCTTCTTCCATTCTGCCTGGTTCATCATTGGTCATCTGGCTTGGAAACATGCCTTCTTCGACACCGGCCATAAATACCATAGGGAATTCGAGCCCCTTTGCGGTGTGAATCGTCATCATCTGCACCGCATCTTGATCGGTGCCCGCCTGGGTTTCGCCTGCTTCTAACGAGGCGTGAGCAAGAAAGGCAGAAAGCGGCGTCATTTCTTCTGCTTCATCAGGTACGGTAAATTGCTTACACGCGGTAACCAATTCTTCTAAGTTTTCCAGTCGCGCTTGGGCTTTTTCGCCGCGTTCGGCTTGATACATGGCGTATAAGCCTGACTGCCTAATGGCCACGTCGGCGTGTTTTTCTAAAGGCTCGTCTACAGTAGCTTGTTCAAGCTCGGTAACTAACAGCACAAAACTTTGAAGGGCATTAAGTGCACGGCCTTTGAGCGCGTTTTCGTTAATGAGTAGTTGGCTAGCCTGCCACATAGAGCAATTATGTGTTCTGGCGGCTTCTCGTACCTGTGAGAGGGTTTTTTCACCCATACCGCGAGTTGGCGTGTTCACTACACGTTCAAAGGCGGCATCGTCATGAGGATGATTCATCATACGAAGGTAGCCAAGTGCATCTTTAATTTCTTGGCGTTCGAAGAATCGAAGGCCGCCATAAATGCGATACGGTGTACCTTGGTGCAGTAAGGCTTCTTCTAATACCCGCGACTGGGCGTTATTGCGATATAAAATGGCAGTGTCTTTTAACGCATTGCCTTGGTTCAGCCAGTCTTTAATTTTCGACACAATAAAGCGGGCTTCATCTAACTCATTAAACCCCGCATAAACAGAGATGGGCTCGCCATCGTTGCCGTCTGTCCAAAGCTCTTTGCCTAAACGGCCCGTATTATTATCAATAACCGTGTTGGCGGCTTTCAAAATGGTACCGGTAGAACGGTAGTTTTGTTCTAATCGAATGGTTGTGGGGTTATTGAAATCTTTCAAGAAGTGCTGAATATTATCAACATTCGCGCCACGCCAGCCGTAAATAGATTGGTCGTCATCGCCCACAATCATGATATTGTTTTGATTGCCGCTACACAGCATGCGTAGCCATGCGTACTGAATGTTGTTGGTATCTTGGAATTCGTCAACTAATACGGCGCGGAAACGTCGTTGGTAATTAGCGAGCACTTCTGGGTTTTTAGCCCAAAGTTCGTGTGCACGCAATAATAGCTCGGCAAAATCCACAAGCCCTGAGCGGTCGCACGCGTCTTGATACGCGGCGTAAATTTCACGCATCTTTTGTTGGGTTTGGTCATTGTGGGTTTCAATATGTTGAGGGCGCAGGCCTTCGTCTTTATTGCCGTTGATATACCACTGAATTTGACGGGGCACCCAGTGCTTTTCGTCTAAATTCATGGCTTTTAAAATACGTTTAATCAAACGGTATTGGTCGTCTGAGTCAAGAATTTGGAAGTTTTCAGGCAAATTAGCTTCTGCATGGTGGGCGCGAAGCAGCCTGTGAGCTAATCCGTGGAAAGTACCAATCCACATATTATTCAGACCACGACCCATCAACGACTCTATTCGGCCACGCATTTCTTTCGCGGCCTTATTCGTAAAGGTTACGGCCAGAATGGAAAACGGGGCAATATTTTCCACTTCCATTAACCATGCTATGCGATGCACCAACACCCGAGTTTTGCCACTTCCTGCGCCAGCTAATATGAGGGCGTTAGAAAGAGGGGCTGCTACCGCTTCACGTTGTTTATCGTTAAGCTCGTCAAGCAGTCGGGATACATCCATAATATGGTCAACCTAATTTGTCTAGTTTCAATGCTGCAACATTATGCCAGCTGACTGTGAATTTATACAGGCCTGTTTGATGAAGCTTAGCGGCTAGGGGGAATTTTTAGCGATGAACTTAGCCTTGTTTAGACGACACCAGCGGTATTCACGGGCAGGTTATCGATAAGTTGAACAATTTTCACGCTTGAAGCGTAGTCTGTAGGTGTTGTTTTAACTGTGGCTCATGTACACTTCGAGCCATTATGTTGCCTAATACAATGTAGGCCTTTTACCCGCATTTAAGTGGGCTCTGAACTTTATTTTTACAGGAACTGCCTCATGCACGCACTCTCTCCATCGACTGACTTTTGGTTATCGTTAAAAAAAGAAGCGCAAACTGTGGCAGAAAGCGAGCCGCTACTAGCAAGCTATGTTCACGCCTGTATTTCAGCACATCATAATTTTGAATCGTCGTTAAGCTTTATATTATCAAGCAAAATGGCTGATGAAGTGATGCCGGCTATTGCCATTCGTGAAGTGTTCGATGAAGCCTATTTGTTAGAGCCGTCAATTAGTGAGTCGGCAATGGCAGATATTAATGCTATTCGTGCCCGAGACGCCGCAGTAGATGATTTCTTAGTGCCATTGCTGCACTTCAAAGGGTTCCACGCAGTGCAAGTTCACCGCATGGCGCATTACTTGTGGTTGCATGGTAGACATCAACTTGCTTTGTTCTTACAAAGCCGTAATTCGGCTACCTTCGGCGTGGATATTCACCCTGCCGCTAAAATAGGTAAAGGGGTGATGTTCGATCACGCTACCGGAATTGTGGTGGGTGAAACCGCAGTTATAGAAGACAACGTGTCTATTTTGCAAAGCGTAACGCTTGGCGGAACTGGGAACGAGTCGGGTGACCGTCACCCTAAAATTCGCCAAGGCGTGTTAGTAGGTGCGGGTGCTAAAATTCTTGGCAATATCGAAATTGGCGAAGGCTCTAAAGTGGGAGCGGGTAGTGTTGTGTTAGACAATGTACCGCCGCACGTTACAGTAGTCGGTGTGCCGGCTAAAGTGGTTGGACGCCCAGTATGCCAGCGCCCTTGCGATTCTATGCGCCAAAACGTGTTAGAAGACAATCAGCCTTACTCGCAAAAGCCTTAAACGCGCCAGTACTTTAAGAGCAAGTACTTTAAGCGCCAGTACCTTAAGAGAAAGCGCTACTTACTGATTTACTTACAAGAAGTAAGCTAACTCGTCTAACGAATCTAATGCCACGTGAGGGAGTACAGATGCTCTCTCACGGGGTAAATGCATTTCTCGGTTGCATGCAAACCAAGCAGACTGAAACCCCGCATTTATCGCCCCATACACATCTTTAATAATGTTATCGCCCACGTGCAATATATTTTCCGGCGCATCGCCTATAAAGCTTGCTGCTTCATCGAACATAGCCCGTGAAGGTTTCATAGGTCGGCTAGTACTGGCATGTAAAATGGTATCGAAATAAGGCGTAATACCTATTTGGTCAGCGTTTACATTGCCGTTAGTAATACCTACCAGTGTCATATTTTCACTTAAAATTGATAAGGTTTTATGCACATCATCAGCCAAATCAAACTCGCTTCTGGCATGATAAAAACAGTCGAAACAGGCTTGCACGGCAGCATCTAACGTGTGGGTGTCTTGGGGTGGAATATCATGTATCAAAGCCGCATTTAACACCGCTAAGCGAAGTTTTCCCATATCAGATGAATAAGTAGGATTGGCCGTTATAGCATCCCGCTTTAGCTGTTGCCAGTGTGTAGGAGTTAATGCTGCTGCTTTGGGGTGATACTGCTTTAAATGCGTATTCAATGCTGCTTCGGCTTGGCGAATAATAGGTTCGTTATTATATAAGGTGTCATCAAGGTCGAAGGTCATAGCCTTCACGGAATTTATGGCTCTGAAGAACTGCATAATAGTTAAAGGCCTATTTTCAAAAGAGGATTATTTTTTATGTGCTCTAGGGTGCGCGGCATCATAAACCTTGGCTAAATGCTGAAAATCTAAATGAGTATACACTTGCGTGGTAGATAGATTGGCATGGCCTAATAATTCTTGCACCGCCCGTAAATCGCCGCTCGACTCTAATACGTGCGTGGCAAAAGAATGGCGCAGTTTATGTGGGCTTACTTTCTGACTAAGGCTTTGCAACTCTGCCATTTGGTTAAGCCGGTTAGCCACTTGGCGATTTGAAATGCGGGTTTTACGCTTGCTAACAAAAATAGCGGGTTCATAGGGTGAAGCATAAGCAGGGCGCACTTTAAGCCAAGCATGTAGCGCCTTTTGCGCTTGTCGGCCTAAGGGCAATATACGCTGCTTACTGCCCTTACCGGTCACTTTAATGGTACCGTCTTTCGGGTAGTCACTTAAGTTTAAGCCCGTTAGTTCGCTTAATCGAAGTCCGCAGCCATAGAGTAATTCAAACATGGCTACGTCGCGGCAAATAATGCCTTCGTCGGTATCGCCGCTGGCGGCTTGTTCATTTGCCAACAACTGCTGCATTTCATCAACGCTAAGCTGTTTAGGTAATGGTTTGCCTTGTTTGGGCGCTTGAATACCCTCCACGGGGTTGCTGAACAGCTGTTCGTTATCAATAAGGTATTGGCAGAAGGTACGAAGAGCTGACAACCGCAATGCTATGCTACGGGGTTTATGCCCGTCCATTTTTGCTGCCGCCATCACGCGCTTTACATCAGAGGGCGTCATACCTGACCACTCGTAAAGCCCCAAAGTAATGGCTATGCTGGTAAGTTGTCTGCGGTAGTTACTGATAGTAAGCGGCGATAAACCGCGTTCAACTTGTAGGTGGAGAAGAAACTTTTCAAGCCAAAGGTGGCAAGGTTCGCTCAGTACAGTTTCCGTTGTCACGAAAACTAATACCCCATCATCTCAGGCAAAATAATATTAAGCACTTGTTGTAGCTGTTGTAGCAACAAGGTGTCCATATCAGGGGTGAAATGGCTTGGATCACTGCTGCTAATACCTAAAATACCAATTTCTTGGTTGTCGTCTAATAGCATTAGGGCAACAGATTCTGCGCTACTATCAGCAAACAATAACTGGCGTTCGTGCTGCGATAATCGTCCGAAAAAAAAGTTCGACGTTTTAAAGCGCTTTTCGGTAAATAACCTGCGTTGTAACTCGGGAATAGCATGAGGGCCCTTGAAGCTTTTTATCACCGCAGAAGACAACTGCAAACGCTCTTGCAACACATCTTCAAGGGTAAACTGAACTTCTGCCACACTTTCGCAACGCAGTAATTGTACGTTTAGGTCGGTGTATACGCGGTAAATTTTTTCGTTTTGCTTGGCAATACTCACCAGTTGCGTAAGTTTATAATTCAACTGGCGAACTTTTTTGCGCAATTGCTCACTTTGAATTTCAACCAGCGAGACGCTGCCTTTATGCGAATGGGGAATTTTAAGTTTTTCGAGTAGTTCTGGGTATTGAGCAAAAAAATCAGGGTTTTCTAACAAAAAAGTGCGAACCTGTTCTGAGGAAACATCGCTGTCGCCTGAAAACACGTCTACTACCGACGATGCGCTAGCTTGTCCTGATAATTCACTCATAAATTTATATGTCCGTCGTACACATGGTCGGCGGGCCCTGTCATTTTTAATACATTATCTGGGCCTGGCCAACGGATCCGTAAACTGCCGCCGGGCAAATCTACCCGAACATCTTTGCTTAATTTACCTTGAATCTGACCAATTGCAACTGCTGCGCATGCACCGCTGCCGCATGCCAAGGTTTCACCCGATCCACGTTCAAATACACGCAATCGAATGTGCGATTCATTAATAATCTGCATAAAGCCCACATTCACGCCTTCTGGGAACCGTTCGTTGCGTTCAACGAGGGGCCCTATTTCTTTAACAGGCGCGGTATCTACATCTTCCACTTCCATGACGCAATGCGGGTTACCCATAGATACGGCACCGTAAAACAAGGTTTTATCGTTTACGCGCAATATATAGGTATTTTCTTGTTTGTTCGCTTTCAGTGGAATTTTAGCTGGCTCGAATTCGGGCTTGCCCATATTCACGGTAACTTGGCCATCTTTCTCCAAGTACAACACCATTTTCCCAGCTTTAGTACTCACCACAATTTTATTGCGGTTAATTAGCCCTTTTTGCTTTACGAAGCGCGCAAAGCAACGAGCACCATTACCACATTGTTCAACTTCAGAGCCGTCAGCGTTAAATATGCGATAGTGAAAATCTTGTTCAGGATCGTAAGGCGGTTCAACCATAAGCAATTGATCGAACCCTATACCGAAGTTTCGATTTGCTAACTGCTGTATTTTGTCCTTCGAGAAAAAGACGTTCTGGGTGACATTATCAATCACCATGAAGTCATTTCCCAGACCGTGCATTTTTGAAAACTGAACCTGCATTAACCGCGCATCTTTATTATGAGTTTAACCCTAGTTTACGTAAGTTTGTGCTCACCTTTCCAGAGATCTTTTAGAATTTCTCTTTCACGCACCACAATTGTTGCATCACCATCTACCATAATCTCTGCTGGACGGCAGCGGCTATTGTAGTTTGATGCCATTGCAAAGCCATACGCACCGGCGCTTCGCACTGCTAGTAGGTCAGTTGGTTCGATAGCAAGTTCACGGTCTTTACCGATGAAATCACCGGTTTCACATACCGGGCCTACCACATCGTAATTGCGTGCTGTAGCAGTACTTTCTTGCTTTACTGGGATGATATTCTGCCATGCAGAGTAAAGTGCAGGTCGAAGCAGGTCATTCATAGCGGCATCAACAATAGCGAAGCTTTTCTCTTCACCCTCTTTGATAAACTCAACCTCAGTGACTAAAATGCCTGCGTTAGCAGCAATAGCGCGGCCTGGCTCTAAAATGAGCTTAAGGTTCTCTCGACCCACCATTTTTTCTGCCATCGCTGCAGCGTAAGCTTTTGGATGCGGCGGTTCTTCGTCGTTATAAGTCACACCTAAGCCACCACCAACATCTAAGTGATCAATGGTTATACCGCGCTCGGCTAATTCATCAATAAGCAGCAACAAACGCTCTAGTGCATCAACAAAGGGGCCAATTTCAGTCAATTGCGAACCAATGTGGCAGTCCATACCCACTACGTTCAAGTAAGGAAGTGATGCAGCTAGCTCGTAGGTTTGCAACGCGCGTTCACGGGCGATACCAAATTTGTTTGCCTTCAATCCTGTTGAAATATAGGGGTGGGTTTTTGCATCTACATCTGGGTTGATGCGAAGCGAAATAGGCGCCTTTTTGCCAAGGGATTCTGCTACCGCGTTAATGCGATGCAATTCAGGCTCAGACTCTACGTTAAAGCACATAATGCCTTGCTCTAACGCATAACGTATTTCGTCTGCTTTTTTACCTACACCTGAAAATACCACTTTGCTGGCATCGCCACCGGCTTCAATAACACGTGCTAATTCACCACCAGAAACAATGTCAAAACCAGAGCCAATTTTGGCTAGTGTACTGAGTACACCTAGATTTGAATTGGCCTTTACTGCATAACAGATAAGGTGAGGGTGCTCACCAATAGCATCATTAAAGGCATGCCAATGACGTTCTAACGTTGCCCGTGAATATACATAAACAGGGGTTTGGTACTGTGCAGCAATATCTGCAACGGCTACATCTTCAGCAAAAAGCTGGCCGTTTTTATAAGCGAAAAAATCCACTAGTGAGATTCTCCTGGTGTGGAGGCGGGTTGGCTTTGCGTGTTTGGTGAAGACGCTGTTTCGTCTGGCTTTTCAGTAGGCGTCGTTTGTTCTGGCGCTTGTGGAATATACAGCGCCCCTTTATAACCACAACCACTAAGTAGAATGGCTGTGAATGTAACTAAAACCCACTTCTTAAGCACGAAAAATCCCGCGAATACGACAATAAATGCCGTTATCATCGCATTGCGTGATTAAAATGCAAGAGACAATAAGCGTTCTTGTGTTTTATCGCCGTAGCGAACCTCTTTCCACAGCGAATTACATAGGCTTTGCGTGTCTTGCAAGTCACCTTTTTTCAGCCAATCAATTAATGTATTAGGGTCGTCGGGGAATTGAATAGCTTCTATGTCTGCTGTTTCTAGCCACTCTTCAACAATATCCGTATCCAGTTGAAATAGGGTGTGGCAAAGGTCAAGCTTATTAAGGGTGAGTACATTTGATAGCTGCTCAAATTGGCCATGAAGAGGCTTGATAAGTAGCTTCTTGCCTAGCTGTAAGGCTTCGCTTGAAAGTTCAAAACCTCCGTTCGCAATAACGCCATTACAATGCTGTAGCGCACGCTGGAAATGCTGTTTTGACGTCGGGTTCCACTGAATGTGTCCCGCGTCTTTAATTTCGCTAATATCGGGGTGGAAGCACTGAAATTTTTGGTCGCTTAAAGGCTCCAGCATTTGTTGAACGTCGCTAACATCTTCAAATGGTAAGTAAACCAACACATGACCCTTACCCGGTACTGATAGCGGTTTCTCTGCCACAAAAGGCGGAATGATCGGTTGATTAAAGTGAAACCAATGGACACCTAATTGAAGGTCGGTAGGGGCGAATTTTTTCATTAGCAGCCGATCAATAATGGTGTCGCCAGATTTTGGCACATCATAAGAAAATGCGGCTTGGTGGCTAATTGAAATTGACGGAATATGCTGACGCTTTGCCGCCCACGCTGTGACAGGCTCAAAGTCGTTAACGAGAAGATCGTATCCGCTTGCATCAAAACGTTTCACGTCTTTTAGAAATTGACTGATATTAGCTTCTTTAATGGTTTGCCACCGGTCTACGCGGCCACTTTTAGTGATAAAGCTTAAGCCAGTGAAGGTGCGATAGTCGCCAAATACATCCATATCAAAATATTTATCGGGTTCACGACCTGTGAAAACAAAATCTACTTCAACATCTGAACGCTTGGCTAGTGCTGCCGCCATAATTCGTGCACGAGCAATGTGCCCGTTTCCGGTGCCTTGCACGCCATACAATAATTTCATGTTACCCCAGTATGGAAATACTCAACGATGCGATAGTGATACCAAGTAACATACCTGCGACTACATCTGATGGGTAGTGCACGCCTAGCAAGACGCGAGACAGGCCAATAAGGGCTGCCCAACTGTATGCCAGTACCGCGAATGGTGGATAGTAATGCGCTACAATACTTGCCATTAAGCAAGCCGCAGCAGTATGCCCAGAGGGCAGAGAGAATTTATCGGATGGCGTAACATGTGCTGTTAAATCCAATAGAAAATCACAAGGGCGCGGGCGCTTGAACATTTTCTTAAGCAGCACATAGATAGGTAATTCCAGCGCATATGCCATCAGCGCTGTGTAGAGGAAAAGTTCGCCATGCTCGGGTTCAAAAGCCCATAATAAGGCGCCAATGAACAAGTAAAGGTATCCATCTCCGGTTTTTGATAACCAGATGATACTGCGACAATCTCGTTTTACGGTAAGACTGTATAAGCGATAGAACAAATTTGTATCGTATTTGGTCAAGGATTTAAGAAGCATTAGCCTTGCCCCCTTTCGATTGATTATTGAACAATTTAAAAGCATTCTGTGACCAACCAGTGACAGAAAAAAGAAACCTTTATGACAGATGAAAAGGTTCGTTGGTCAGGCTGTTCTGCACGTATTAACTTCTATTAGGTGCGGTGTGCTAGCGAGTTAGTCTTTTATAAAAAGGTAAGCAAGTTACGTGCTAAGTAGGTGAAAATGTCTTTGCTAATAAGAGTGGCAGTCTATTTAGTGGAAAGGTTGTTGCTGTTTCCCTGAAACTTCATAAATCAGGCGTTTTCAACGACTAAATTAATGCTATGCTAGAACAAGGTAAATAACCTACTACTCTCAATTAAAGTAAGGTAGAGCAATGGATTACAACACTTCTGAATTGTGCGATTTATTTGCAGACAGCGTCGACGTAGTTGACCCTATCTTTGCAAGCTTTGGCGGCCGTTATTCTTTTGGTGGCGAAATCACCACGATTAAGTGTTTCGAAGACCGTGGTCTTATTGACCGTGTATTGGCTCAACCTGGTGCAGGTAAAGTACTGCTAATTGATGGTGGTGGTTCTACACGTCGTGCCTTATTCGATGCAGCCCTTGCTCAAGTAGCAATAGATAACGACTGGGAAGGCATTGTGTGCTACGGCAGTGTACGTGAAGTGGATAACTTGGCCGAAATGGATATTGGCGTATTAGCGGTGGCGGCAATACCTGTTAACGCTGAATGTGAAAGCATTGGCGATGTTGACGTACCGGTTAATTTTGGTGGCGTTACCTTTCTGCCAGAAGATCACCTTTATGCTGATAGCACGGGTGTTATTCTTTCACCTGAACCTCTCGATATCGACTAAGCTTTGATACTAGCTTCTTAGCGACGTTTGAGAATTATTGCTTAAATACGCAGGTTTAAGACAACAAAAAGCGGAGACAGCTGAATAAAGTGCCTCCGCTTTTTTGTGCTCAGGATTCAGCAACTACCAATAGCCGCTAGCAGAACCCTCTGCGGTATGTATTGGTAATTACTTATCAAACGTTTCGTTTAAGTACATGGCAAGTCGAATACCAGCCATTTGTAAACGCTGCTTAGCCGTTGGAAGATGCTGATATAAGTAGTCATAACTCATGTTGTTGGCATCTTCAGGGTAGACTTCATCACGGAGTTTAGTGCTTTCTTCAATCCACACTAACGGATCTGTGGTTGCCCAGCTACGAATGTCATCCGGTGTAATGTGTTCTGTAAGCCATGTTGTCCATTCTGTATAAGACAGCTTACGTTGCTCTAGCATTTGAGAGTCCCACACCCGATGTAAATTAGAGTTCTGCCAAAAGAAATTTACTTTTACATCGTTACCGCCGCGATCGCTGCCATCACCCGCATGCAGCGGTTGGTGCAAATCACCAATAATGTGCACTATAAAACGTAGCGCTAAGCGTTTTTCTTCAATAGTGGCCGAATCGCTTTTTAAGGTTTTTGTATAGGCTTCAAGTGCGGTAACGGCATCACCTTGTCTAGGCGCACCAACTTCAGCATAGTTTTTCCCTTGAGGCACTGTTACATAGTGCCAATGGGTAGACATCTTTTGCCAAAACTCACTTGGGTTTGAGCGCATTTCATCTGCATAAGTTGATGCTTCTGCTAGCGAACTGTTTGGTAATAGTTCTGCTACAGCAGCTTGAGACAAGGGGCTTAAATACTGCTGCGCAATAGCGCCAGTAACCCGATGGCCTGTTTGGCCCCAGCCAAACGCTGGCGACGAAACAAATAACGTAATAAGTGAGCTTAGCGCAACGGCGAAAGTCCTATTTCTCAACGCTGTCATTAATTTTCCTTTGTTCTATTTTTAAATTTTGCAAATCGCTATTTCTAGCGGCTGTTTCTATTAGCAATGTACTATTAGCTAAGCGTTACCACTATGTTTAGCGGTTTCATAACCCCAGCGTGCCACTAAAGATTGTTCAACGCCGAGATGATCAAGAATACGCGCCACAACAAAGTCGACCAAATCTTCGATGGTCTTAGGATTATGGTAAAAACCAGGTGCCGCTGGCATTATTGTCGCACCCATTTGTGACAATTTAAGCATATTTTCCAAATGGATTGAGGAAAGGGGCATTTCTCGTGGTACCAGAATAAGCTGTCCTCTTTCTTTTAATACTACATCGGCTGCCCGTTCTATCAAATTGTCGCTAGCACCAACGGCGATAGACGAAAGGGTGCCCGTAGAGCAAGGGCATACTACCATTTTGGCCGGTGCTGCTGAACCTGATGCAACAGGTGAAAACCACTCTTCTTTTCCAAATACTTGCACTTGACCAGGCTTGCCGCCGCAGTGCTCAATGAAAAAAGCACTGGCGTCTTCAGGCCTCGCGGGAATTTTTATATTTTCTTCTGTAGCCATCACCACTTTAGCGGCAGAAGAAATAAGCACATACACTTGGTAGTCAGCTTTAACTAACGACGTTAATAGTGATAGTGCGTATGGTGTGCCGGAAGCACCCGTAATAGCTAGGGTAATTTGCTTATCATGTTTCATTTTTCTACCTCGATTGACGGGGTAAGTACGCGTAAAACACGGTTGTGGATGCCTTCAAAACCACCATTACTCATAATAAGAATATGATCGCCAGGGCGCACTTCGCTTTGCAATACTTTTACAATGTTTTCAACATCATTGAATACGGTGGTGGGCGCTGGGCTAGCAGCTGCTGCTTCCTTTAGCGACCAGTCTAGCCCTTGAGGTTCATACACATAAACTGCATCGGCGGCCTGCCAAGAGTGAGCAAGGGTATTCTTATGCACCCCCATTTTCATGGTGTTCGAACGAGGCTCCAGCACAGCCAGTATGCGGGCATTACCTACTTTCTTGCGAAGTCCATCAATAGTGGTGGCAATGGCGGTGGGGTGATGAGCAAAATCATCATAAACCGTCACGGGTTTACCTTCAGCTGCGAGTGTCACTACGCCTTTTATTTCCATGCGGCGCTTAACATTTTTAAAACTTGATAGCGCGGCAATGGCATCGTGGAGGGTAACACCGGCATGATGAGCCGCAGCAATGGCCATGAGTGCGTTATCCACATTGTGCTGGCCAAGCAGTTCCCACTGTACTGCGCCAACAATCTCATTGTTAAATAGCACGTTAAACTGGCTACCATCTTTATTGATAAGTTCTGCGGACCATTCTTTGCCTAGACATTGGCGTGGCGTCCAACAACCTTTTTTAAGGGTTTCCTCAATAGCGGGCGTGTGGTTGGGCGTAAGAATCAGGCCATTTTCTGGCACCATGCGCACAAGGTGGTGAAACTGGGTTTGAATGGCGGCTAAGTCGGCGAAGATGTCAGCATGATCAAACTCTAAGTTATTAATCACCAGCGTTTTAGGTCGGTAATGCACAAACTTAGAGCGCTTATCGAAAAAGGCGCTGTCGTATTCGTCTGCTTCAATGACAAAAAACGGGCTTTCTCCAATACGGGCAGACACACCAAAGTTTTCAGGCACACCACCAATAAGGTAGCCGGGGTTTAATTCGCTGTACTCTAAAATCCACGCCACCATGCTGCTGGTCGTGGTTTTGCCGTGGGTTCCTGATACACCAATGACCCATCTATCTTTTAATAAGTTATCAAGCAACCATTGCGGGCCACTGGTATATGGCAAGTTTCTGTTTAGCACGTACTCAACCGCCGAGTTGCCACGAGACATCGCATTTCCAATAATGACCATATCTGGAGTTGGATCGAATTGGTCAGTATTAAAGCCTTCGGTAAGTTCTATACCAAGAGCTTCAAGTTGGGTACTCATGGGCGGATACACGTTGGTATCTGAGCCTGTGACCTTATGGCCCAAGGCTTTCGCAATGGCTGCGATGCCACCCATAAAGCTACCGCAAATACCTAGAATATGTAAATGCATAGCGAATTCTCATTTTTTACTGCATTGAATACTGGCTACTTTATCAGAACAGCAGTAGGTTAAATAATGCATTTTTACGCATAATGCCTGCTTTCACTGGTATGTTGTGTAGATTGCCTGCGCTTGGCTTATTCCACTTCGGTGCATTCACGGTTACAATCAAATTAACGAGCATATAAAGCAGTGCTTGTTGGTAATGTGAGAGAAAGCCGGTAAGGAAAGCTGTGCGCCTCCCATTGTCATACCCTACACACTAAAAAAAGGCTTAACTAAGATGAGACGTTTAAATTCCCAGTTGCAAGAAGATGGTGCCCCGTTAGAGCTGATCCTGCTCATAAGAACCTTGTTAGCGAGCTGTAAAGAAATTTCATTCCGAGTGAGTCAAGGTGCCCTTGCTGGCGTATTGGGTTCTACCTTGTCAGAAAACGTACAAGGTGAAACGCAAAAGAAGTTAGATGTAATTTCTAATCACATCATTAAAGATACGCTTCGTGAGTCGGGCTATGTAAAAGCCATTTCTTCAGAAGAAGAAGACGATGTTGTACCGTGCAACCCAGATGGTAATTATTTGGTGAGCTTCGATCCACTAGACGGCTCATCGAACACCGAAATTAACAGCTTAATTGGTACTATATTTTCTATCACTCATGCTCCTCAGTGGATGGAGCCTGATGATCCATCAGCATTTCTTCAGCCAGGTACACAAATTGTGGCAGCAGGTTACGTACTTTATGGTCCGTCTACCATGCTTGCATTAACCACTGGCCGCGGCACTCATATTTATACATTAGATAAGACCCACGGTGGTTTCTTACTTACTCACCCTAATATTCAGGTGCCAGAGCAAACCACTGAATACTCGATTAACGCGTCAAATCAGCGTCACTGGGAACCGGCTATGCAAGCCTATATTGCTGACCTAATTGCAGGTAAAGATGGCCCTCGTGAGAAAAATTTCAACATGCGTTGGGTAGCAGCCATGGTCGGTGATATTCATCGTTTATTATGTCGCGGCGGTATTTTCATGTACCCCTACGATAAACGTGACCCATCTAAGCCAGGTAAATTGCGCTTACTGTATGAAGCAAACCCCATGGCCTTTTTGATGGAACAAGCCGGTGGTAAAGCGGAAACCGGTGCAGGGCGAATTCTTGAAGTCATGCCGGAAGAAATACATCAGCGCGTACCATGTATTATTGGTTCTAAAGAAGAAGTTGAAACCTGTTTAAGCTATTACGGTAAAAGTGAATAGAAATATTGCTAAATAAAGGCGGTTTTGCGTGTGATTAGCGCTAAACCGTTTTTATTTTGCCGCCGTCACCGTATACTTAGCGCCACATTTTTTAAAACATCATTGAAAGGACCTTAGAATGAGCTTGAATGATATTCCTGCGGGCAAGAACTTGCCTGAAGAAGTGAATGTAGTTATCGAAATTCCAGCACACGCTGACCCGGTAAAATACGAAGTAGACAAAGACTCAGGCGCTATGTTTGTTGACCGTTTCATGGCAACTTGCATGCACTACCCAACTAACTACGGTTATGTGCCTAACACCTTGTCTGAAGACGGTGACCCAGTTGACGTATTGGTAATGACGCCGTTCCCACTATTAGCGGGTTCAGTAATTCGTTGTCGTCCAATTGGTGTTTTGAACATGACTGATGAGTCAGGTAAAGACGCTAAAGTATTGGCAGTGCCAATCGACAAGCTTTCTACTATTTACCGTAAAGTGCAAGAAACTGAAGACGCACCTGAGTTGCTATTACAGCAAATCGAGCACTTCTTCTCTCATTACAAAGATCTTGAACCTGGTAAGTGGGTTAAGATTGACGGCTGGGCTGGCTCAGCAGCAGCGAAAGAAGAAATTGTCGCAAGCGTTAAGCGTTTCGAAGCAGAATAATTCACGCTGCTTACAAGACATGCTAAAAAGGGTCGGTGCTGGTAAGTACCGGCCCTTTTTATTTTAAGAGCGACCTTTTTATTTAAGTGAGTGTTATGTTGAAAGTCATGGGAAAGGCATTGGGTTTAGCCTTAGTCATATTACTTCCGGCGTTCTCAGCGTTTAGCGACGAAGAGCCTATTGAAGTGTATTGGGAAGATTTGGTACCAGAAGGGTTTAATGAACTTGCGCCTCCCGCCGTTCAGCACAATGGTGAAATGTCACAGTTGCAGCCAGATGCCCCAGTAGTTGATAAATTTGATGGTAAGCGGGTAAAAATTCCTGGCTTTGTGGTGCCCCTTGAAGGCACGCCTGAACTCACAACTGAATTTTTACTCGTGCCTTACTTTGGCGCTTGTATTCATGTACCGCCGCCTGCGTCGAATCAAATTGTGTACGTGACGTTTGAAGAGGGTATTCCTCTTGATAATATTTACGACGCGATATGGGTAACTGGCGAACTTACCACTGAAGGGTGGAAAGGTGATATCGCGTCGGTAGGGTATCGACTTAAAGGTATCGCGGTAAGTGCTTTTTAGGCCAGCGTAAGCGTTTAGGCGGGCCCAAGCACTTTTTATAGGCAGGGAAGCTCCTCATAGACTAAGAAGCTCCTTATAGGCAAAAAATATGGTCTAGCCTTGTGGTGTATAGATCTGTTCTGCGCGATTGAACAGCAGCCACGAGGTTAGAATGTACTTGTCGTTGCTTTTAGGTATTTGCCCACGGTGAGTATGGGTAAAATAAGCAGGGGCAATCACCATTCTGCCCGCTTTAGGCTTTACGGCTTTATCTTGATAATAAAATTCGGTTTCCCCACCATCTTCCACATCATTCAAATAAAACATAAACAGTAATACGCGATGCAAAGCTTCATTATGAGGTGCTTGCGGATAAACCTCTGAATGCCAGTAAGGATAACCGCCATTACCTGCACTGTAGCGTTGTGCGTTAATGTCGCCAATACGAAAAAGATAATTAACCAAGTTATGAAGGTTAGGTTTACCTACTTCTTCAAAGTTTTCACCGGTTAGTTTAACAGGCTCGCCGGTTTTTGGATGGCGAACGGTCAACCCTATTGGGCCTACCAACGCGTAATAATATTTCTCTATATACTTCACCAATTGCTCGCCTGTTAACTGCATGACCTGCTTAAACAAGTCAGCAAACTCAGGCTGTTGAGAAATAGATACATCAACACTACGCTTCTTATCTAAATCCACACCGCCGCCGGTTTTACCTTGAGTGAGGTTGGGGCTTTTTTCAAAGCGCGCGATGAGTTGGGTACACAATTCGGGAGATAAAACATCATCAATAACGTCAATTAAATCAGCCATTAGGTAGTGCCTTAAAGTGTGCCTGTAATGTCGCTTTTATATCGTCAGGGATAGGCGCCGAGCGCTGCTGCTGATAATCGAAATGTACCATAGTGGTAATGCCCGTTGAGCACAGATTCCCGTCTTGCCAAAGCTCTTGATACACATCGAACGCACTGTTCCCTAAACGACTGATAAACGTTTTTACGGTAACGGTTTTTCCGTAAAAAATTTGCGCAAGAAAATCGACTTTGTAGCTTGCTAAAATAAGCGGCCAGTTCTGTAAATCCATCGTCGGCGTAAATATTCTGAAGATAGGATCCCGCGCCGCTTCAAACCAGCTGACTAATGCGGTATTACTTACGTGTTGCAGGGCATCGGTCTCACAAAACCTAACTTCGAATGACATTTCCATAGGAATGATTTCTGATGGAGTGGCTACTGACATATTGCCTCTTATTTTTATCGTGATGTGTCCTCACTTTATCACGCTATATTGGGTTTTTCAGTAATCTGGCTCAACCTGAGCGGCCATTGGAAACGAAATTAAGATGAAAAGTGATTCCAGCGTGGTTTTAAATTACAATCTGCGCCAAATTTCTGATTAAACAATAATTATGACTGCAATTGGGATTGATTACGGTACCTCAAATTCTGAGGTGGTGTACTTTGATGGCGCTACCCATAGACATATAAAGCTCGACCCGTCACTTGAACAGGGTAATAAAATTCGCTCGTCTGTATTTATATACTTTGAGGATGAACTGCCGCCTCCGCCCGATGCCATGGTGGAAGCTAAAGTGTCGCAGTTGCAGCGTTTAATCAACGAGCAAATAGACAAAGCCAAGCAGGGCTATTACGACGCTAAAGACCCTAAAGAGCAGTCGCGCTATAGCAACCGCATTGAATCGCTTCGTGGTGAATACCATAACCGACCAGCGTTGCAACGAAAGGCCATTCAGCAACTTATGCATGCTATGTCGCTGGAAGAAATTCCATTATTGCGACTAGTAGAACACGGTAAGTTTGCCTTCGGTGAAGAAGGGTTTAAGCGCTTTTTAAAAATGCCTGATAAAGGCCGCCTAATTTACTCACCTAAAAACTTCTTAGGTGCATCTTTAGATGGTGACCAGAAAAAGGCATTTATTGGCATTATTGCCAAACAGCTAGCCTACTTTAAACAGTGTGCCGAAACCCAATTAGAAAAGCCTGTTTCATCGGTAGTTATAGGTCGCCCGGTTAAGTTTCACGGTACCCGTGGTGAAGTAGGCAATACCCAAGCCATTCAGATTATGACTGAAGCTGCATCTAACGCCGGCTTTAGTAAAATTAACTTTTTGGATGAGCCCATTGCGGCGGCGTATAAAATTGAGCAGACATTACCCCGCGATACCACCGCGCTTATTGTGGATATTGGCGGTGGTACCACAGACATCTGTTGTATTAATCTTTCGCCTGAACGCAATAACCAACTGGATAGAAAGCAAGATGTGCTATCGGTAACGGGAAGACGCTTAGGCGGCATGGATTGTGATAAGAGTTTGTTGCTGAAAGTGGTTGCGCCTGAAATGGGAATGGGGCTTAAAATGATTAATGGCCTGCCTATTCCCCCTACTTATTATTCAGATATGTGTGCGGTTGATAATATCCCTGCACTTACTCGGTTCTTCTCTGATGATTACGGCCTAGAGATTTCTCAAACCATGTCAGTAACCAAGCACCCAGAACAATTAGAGCGTTTACTGCTAGTACAAGAAAACAAATTGTCGGCGCGGGTGGTTAACTCGGTGAGAATGGCAAAAGAACTGCTTTCTAGCAAAGACAAGATCACCTTACCGCTACATTACATTGAAGATGATTTTGATGTAAACATTAGTACCGAAGACCTAAAAAGCGCATTAAAGCCGTGGTTAAGTAAGGTAAAAGCGTTAGTGGTGGAGTGTTTAGAGAAAAGCAGCGCGGCACCCGAGGTAGTAATGGTTACCGGTGGTATGAGCTTATCGCCTATTATTATCGACGCACTGTATGAAGAGCTACTGACCGGATTGCCTCGGTTAGAGAACGATGCGTTTAACTCGGTGTGCGAAGGCTTGGCTATTCAGGCATTTAAGTTTTAAAGCGTGGTCAGTTAAGTACCTAAGTATTTAACCGAACTACATAAGAAACTACATAAAAAACGCGCCGAAATGGCGCGTTTTTTTGTTTTGATACTAAGCCTTTATGCTCGTAAGCTTAGGCTTGTGCTTCAAGCATCGGCTTTAAGAAGCGGCCGGTATGAGACACTGTAGATTCAGCCACCAACTCAGGCGTACCTTCAGCAATAATTTGACCACCACCTGAACCACCTTCTGGGCCCAAATCGATGATCCAGTCGGCAGTTTTAATCACATCAAGATTGTGCTCAATAACTACCACTGTGTTGCCATGGTCACGGAGTCGGTGCAGTACGGCGAGTAACTGTTTGATATCGTGGAAGTGAAGCCCAGTGGTGGGTTCATCCAAAATATACAGCGTTTGGCCGGTATCGCGTTTCGACAATTCCTTGGCTAACTTAACCCGCTGTGCTTCACCGCCTGATAACGTCGTGGCTGCTTGCCCTAAACGAATATAAGCCAAACCTACTTCTTTTAAGGTTTGCAGTTTGCGGGCAATGGCCGGAATGGGGTCGAAGAAATCTCGAGCATCTTCTACCGTCATTTCTAGCACTTCATGAATGTTTTTGTCTTTGTATTTTACTTCTAAGGTTTCACGGTTGTAGCGTTTACCCATACAAACGTCGCAGGGCACGTACACATCAGGCAAGAAGTGCATTTCTACTTTAATCACACCGTCGCCCTGACACGCTTCACAACGACCGCCTTTCACGTTGAAACTAAAGCGTCCTGGCTTGTAACCGCGAGAGCGCGCTTCCTGCGTTCCGGCGAATATTTCACGAATAGGCGTGAAAATTCCAGCGTAAGTTGCAGGGTTAGAACGGGGCGTTCTGCCAATAGGGCTTTGGTCAATATCGACCACTTTATCGAGCTGATCTAACCCTGTCATTGAGGTATAAGGGGCAGGCTCAGAAGTAGTGGCTTTGTTTAATTCGCAGTGGGCGATTTTATAGAACGTATCGTTAATAAGGGTCGATTTACCTGAACCAGAAACCCCGGTTACGCAGGTCATCACGCCCATAGGCACTCGCAAGTCTACCGACTTCAAGTTGTTACCTGTGGCGCCTTTTAATTCCAACCATTTATCATCTTTAATGGGGGTGCGAACTTCAGGTATAACTATTTTTTCACGGCCAGATAAGTACTTTCCAGTAAGTGAGTCTTCACTTGCTAGAATGTCTTCAAGCTGACCTTCGGCAATAATCTCTCCGCCATGTACACCGGCTCCAGGGCCAATATCCACGATATAATCGGCTTCACGAATGGCGTCTTCATCATGCTCAACCACCAATACCGTGTTACCTAAATCACGCAAGTGTCTTAGGGTTTTCAATAAGCGTTCGTTGTCTCTTTGGTGAAGCCCAATAGAGGGTTCATCAAGAACATACATTACGCCAACTAGCCCAGCACCAATTTGGCTAGCAAGGCGAATACGCTGTGCTTCACCGCCTGACAAAGTATCGGCGCTGCGCGAAAGGGATAAGTAGTTCAAACCAACGTTAACCAAAAAGCGTAAACGGTCGAGAATTTCTTTTAGAATTTTCTCTGCAATTTGCGCTTTCTGGCCTGTTAGCGATAAATTTTCGAAAAAATCATAGGCATCAGCAATCGATTTTTCTGCAATGGTGGGCAGAGTCGTGCCTTCAATAAACACATTACGGGCTTCTACACGCAGGCGTGTGCCGTTACAGCTGCTGCAATGCTGCTGGCTTAGATATTTAGCAAGCTCTTCACGCACCGCGTTAGACTCAGTTTCCCGATAGCGGCGCTCCATATTCGGAATAATGCCTTCAAACGGGTGCTTACGCTCCATCACATCGCCGCGTTCGTTAATGTATTTAAACGCTAACGACTTACCTTTAGAGCCATACAACACGATGTCTTTGTGCTTATCGTCTAACTCGCCAAAGGGGCCTGTAAGGTCGAATTCGTAATGGTCGGCAACCGATTGCAGCATCTGGAAATAGTAATAGCTACGTTTGTCCCAACCACGAACCGCACCGCCTGCAAGACTTAACTCGTCGTTACCCACCACACGTGTTGGGTCGAAAAACTGTCTTGTGCCTAAACCATCACAGGTTGGGCACGCCCCGGCAGGGTTGTTGAACGAGAACAATCTAGGCTCTAATTCACTAATACTGTAACCACAGTGTGGGCAGGCGAAGTTAGCTGAAAATACAATTTCTTCAGCATCGCTATTGTCCATGTCGGCTACAAGCGCATTCCCACCAGCCAACGCTAATGCGGTTTCAAATGATTCAGATAAACGCAATGCAAGGTCGTCACGCACTTTAAAGCGGTCTACTACCACTTCGATAGTATGCTTTTTATGTAAATCTAACGGCGGTGGATCGGACAGGTCACATACATCGCCATCTATTCGCGCTCGAATAAAACCTTGGGCAGACAAATTCTGCAGGGTTTTTAAATGTTCACCTTTACGTTCTTTCACGATAGGCGCCAGCAGCATTAACTTGCTGCCTTCTGGCATTGCCAGCACCTTATCTACCATCTGGCTCACGGTTTGTGCGTCTAGCGGCACATCGTGGTCAGGGCATCGTGGCGTGCCAACACGGGCAAACATCAAACGAAGGTAATCGTAAATTTCGGTAATAGTACCCACAGTAGAACGCGGGTTATGCGACGTTGATTTTTGCTCAATGGATATAGCTGGCGACAAACCTTCTATATGATCAACATCAGGTTTTTCCATCATAGACAAAAACTGACGAGCATACGCAGACAACGACTCAACGTAACGACGTTGGCCTTCTGCGTATAGGGTATCGAATGCTAAAGACGATTTACCTGAGCCTGAAAGCCCAGTTATCACTACCAGCTTGTCTCGGGGCAGTGTTAAATCGATATTTTTCAAATTGTGGGTGCGAGCACCGCGTATCTCGATTTTATCCATTGAAGCCTAAGTGCGAAAAAAAGAATCAGTATGCCATAGTCGTCAAGCAAATTGATATTGCATTGCATGATCAAGTTATACTGATTGGCTATCAATGAGATCACCTTAAGATTACATTAATCGATTATTGCGAACGTGGGCAGCTTATCAATATATGCTACACTTCGCGCCCACACTATCTGTCAGACTGATTTAGAGGAACGGTACAGCTTTGAACGCTTTGGAATTGCGCGCCTCGCTAGCGCTTGCATCTGTTTATGTACTTCGCATGCTGGGATTATTTATGGTGATGCCGGTATTAGCCGTCGCTGCTATGGATTATTCAGATTACTCGCCACTAATGGTGGGGTTAGCGGTGGGTGGATACGGTTTAACACAGGCTGCTTTGCAAATTCCAATGGGTATGATGTCTGATAAATGGGGTCGCAAGCCCGTTATTTTGTTCGGATTGGCTGTATTTGCGTTCGGTAGCTTCGTGGCGGCTAACGCTGATACCATGGCCTGGCTTATCGTTGGGCGTATATTGCAAGGAGCAGGCGCTATCGCTGGTGCGATTATGGCATTAGCCACCGACGTTAGCCGTGAAAGCCAGCGGGCAAAGGTATTGGCTATCATCGGTATTGCTATTGGTTTTTCTTTTTATATGGCTGTGTTGCTAGGGCCATTAATTGCTAACAATTGGGGTTTAGCTGGTATTTTCGCTATTACCGGTATGTTAGCTATTGTTTGTATGCCTCTAGTGCAATGGGTTGTGCCAAACGGTGAAATACTCAGTAGCGGCGATACGTTACCCCAAAAGGGTCAACTTAAACGCTTGGTGTTCTCTTCACAGCTTTGGCGTTTAAACGTCAGTGTGCTTATTTTGCACATGCTTATCACTTTGCTATTTGTACAACTTCCCTTAACGTTACTGCATTTCGACATGGCCCTTGATACCCATTGGACCGTGTATTTACCGGTATTAGGTATTTCTGTGGTGGGGCTAGTCATAATGATGGGAATGGCCCGAGGTCGCACGCCGAAATCCTTTCTATTTTTCGCCGTGGTGCTGATGGGCAGTGCGTTTGCAGCCCTTGCCATGAAAGACCATAGCTGGTGGGTAACTACAGCAGCTGTTGTACTGTTTTTCACTGGGTTTAACTATTTAGAAGCGAACTTTCCTTCTCTTGTTTCCAGTATCGCGCCAGCGGGTCAAAAAGGCACTGCCATGGGGATTTATGCTAGCTTCCAGTTCTTCGGCGCTTTTTTAGGTGGCATGTTATCTGGCTTTGTGACCGATATTTGGACACCTGATATTGCCTATATGATTGGGGCGGTAAGCACGTTGATTTGGCTGTATATTATTTGGGGGCTTAAGGAAGTAAGCCGCGTTAAGCGTGTCATGATGAACGGTAGCTTTACTGAACAGCAGCAAAACGCGTTAGAGAAAAATATTTCTTTGGTTCCAGGTGTTTTAGAGGTGACTTTAAATAGTCAAAATGGCACGGTATATTTAAAAGTAAATCGAGATTTCGATGCTACCCAAGCTAGAGCGGTAATTGATAGCGCTTAGTAGAAAACATATTGGCTTTCATTGCCTAGAATAACGAACGTAAGGAGTGCGACCGTGATAGATTTATCGTCTTTTAAAGGCATTATTTTTGATATGGATGGCACCCTAGTCGATTCAATGGGCAGACATATCAATGCGTGGCAAGTGACTTGTGAAGTATTCGGCTACCCTTTTGATGCCAATTACATCCACAGTTTAGGCGGCGTACCAACACTCGAGACCGTCGAGATGTTGAATGCTAAATACAATATACAAAACGATGTCGAAGAAGTGGCAGGTTTTAAAAAGCGTGCCTCAGAAAAGTTACCCGATATCCCTATGTTAATTCCAGATACCCTCGCCGTATTTAACCATTACATTAAAAGTCATCCAATTTCTGTGGGCACCGGCTCTGACAGACAACATGCTGAGTGGTTATTAAGTCATCATAATATTATCGATCAATTGAAAGTATTGGTCACCGCCGATGATGTCAAAAACGGCAAACCCCACCCAGAAACCTTCCTAATGGCTGCAGAAGCAATGCATGTTGCGCCAGAAGATTGTGTAGTATTTGAAGATACTGAAATGGGTCAACGGGCAGCGTTAGATGCAGGAATGACATGTGTTATGGTAAAAGACGGTAAGATAGTAAATTCATTGGTGTAAGCAAACACGTAGTCAACAAGGATTGTGATATGACATTTTCAAAAATATTCACTGTGGCTGTTATGTCATTGGGCTTGGCCGCCTGCGCGATTAATGTAACCCCAAGCGCTTTTTTTCATCAAGACAACCAAATAAAACCACTGACTACCACAAAGCTACATGCCGCCATCGAGCAAGACAAAACTTCAGCTGGGATTACTCGCGTAGAAATTGATAATGAGCAAGGCCTCACCTTAAGAGGTGTAGCGGTGTCGTATGCTGAACCTGTGGTGAATATTGTTTTTTACGCCGATAACCGTATGCCGGTGAGTGAAAACAACAGCGTGTTGCATCGCTTAGGTAAGATTCCAGCGAATATTCTTTGGATGGATTACCAAGGTGTGGGTGCCAGTGAGAAATCTGAAAAGCTCAGCATTAATGCGATTAAAGCCGATGCATTAACTGTTTTTGATTACGCCGAAGGTATATTCGATAAGTCACTGCCCACTATTGTGCATGGCAGAGGCGTGGGCAGCTATTTCGCAAGCTATGTGGCGGCAAACAAACCTATTGGCGGGCTAGTGCTCGATGGGGCGTTTAACGACATATCCGATCTTATTGCCAATATGGTGCCTGGGTTTTCTAATTCACTAACCAGCATGAAACTTCACCCTGAAGTACATTTAATGCAAATAGCGCCTATTTTGCGACATTACGAAGGCCCATTGTGGTTATTGGTAGGCGAGAAAGACGTCATCACCCCATTTGAAATCAGCAAGCAGTTATTAGCGACTGCCGCGAGTGATGCAAAGTACATTAGCGTGGTACCCGGTGCTACCCATAACGCCACGCTGAAACACGACTTTGCGATAGAAGAATATCAAAGGTTCATCAGCCATATAAGCCCGTAGAATCAAGGTTTATCACACTTTCAGACCTGTGGATAAAGTGTGGATCAAGTTGTTGGTAACTCCCTAAGTTTATAAATCTACTATAAGATCGTGATCTTCCTAGACTAACTGGTCAGATCACGTTAGCTCAATTAAATCAAGGGCTGTAGCAAGTTTATTTTAGATCGGTTGATAAGTAGATCTTTAGCGGTGTAAGGATCGCTAGTAGCAGGGGATTGGGGATAAATATTTTCGCTAACAGATCAAGCTCAGTAAGTTGTCAAGATCTGTCATCCATGAAATTTTCTAACAGATAGTGTCTTACCTTCATAATTTTTACCTATTTATAAAGGTAAGAACCTAACCACATACCAAGTCAAGAAAACAGCGTGCTAGACCCGTACAACCGAGTCACGTTTAACGATAGTGGGCGTGTATTTAAAGGTGAGGCCTTCTTCAGGTTTAGCCCCAGCAGCGTATTTCAGTGCAAGTTCTGCCGCTTTTGCTGCCATCATTTCTATGGGGTAACGTAAGGTTGTCAATTTAGGGCGACAATATTTAGCTAACAACACATCATCATAGCCCATCACCGACACTTGCTCGGGTACGGCAATGCCATGGTCTTGTAACATGGTCATTGCCCCAGAGGCCATTGCATCGTTATAGGCAAGCACCGCAGTAAATTCAGCGCCAGTAGCGAGTAAGTTCTGCATGGCTAATTCACCACCTTCTTGATCTGGGGTCGCATACTCAATCATGCTTTCAGGTAAGGAAAGCTTGGCTGCTTCGACAGCGTTTACGATGCCTTCTAGTCTGTGGTTAGGATCATCAATGCGGTATTGGCTGCTAATGACCGCCAAATTCTTGTGTCCTTGATTGATAGCGTGTTCAGCCATCAGGCGTCCACCGGTTACGTTATCTAACCAAACGCAGCGATTAGCAATTTCAGGAATATAGCGGTTGATTAATACAAATCCAGGTACTTGCTTAGCAAAGTCGATAAGGGTTTTATCGTCTAACGCTTTACTGTGAACCACCATGGCTTCAACGCGGTGTTCCAACAAAATTTCGATGGCACGCAGTTCGGTTTCTTTTTCTATCGAGCCCGCACTTAACAGGATTTGAACGTTATTCTTGCGAGTAACGGTTTCAACACCATGGGCAAGCATAGCGAAAAAAGGGTCGTGAAGTTCAGCTAATACTACGCCTAGCGACGCACTGCGCTTAGTCACCAAAGCTCTGGCATTAGCATTGGGTCTATAACCCATTTCTTCCATGATGAGCTTAACCCGTTGACGAGTATCTTTGCCAACTTTAGGGCCGTTATTTATAACGCGTGAAACGGTTGCAAGCGATACACCTGCAGCCTGAGCAATGTCTTTAATCGTAGCCATACAAAAAAATTAGCAATTATTATTAGGTTATAGAAGTGAAGACACGCAGTTTAGATTGGCCGGTAAGCACTTTTGCGACTCAATTTAGCCATATTGGCTGCAACTATCCTCTGTTATGGCGTACAGCGTACAGTATATTTACAAAAAAACATAAAAATGTTGTGCGAATTAGCACTATAAACGGAGTAAGAAAACGTATACCCTCCTTGCTGTTGAGGTCGTGCCAGCCTGTTAATTAAAAAATGGTAATCTTCATTTCTTGCAAAAAAGGTTAATGCATTGTTATGAAAGTTGAAGCGTCTGATTTTGGTGTCGTTGATGGTGAGAATGTCACCCTTTACACGTTAAGTAATTCACAGGGTATGCAGGCAAAAATTTTGAATTATGGCGGCATAATTCACGAATTAAATGTGCCAGATGACCAAGGTAAGCTTCATGCTTGCGTGCAGTCTTATTCAACCATTGATGGCTATGTGGACGACCCCAGTTATAGAAATGCAATAGTCGGGCGTTTTGCCAACCGTATTGGGCATGGAACGTTCACGTTAGAAGGTACGGAGTATCATCTAGATAAAAATGGCGGTGAACATAACTTGCACGGCGGCATTCCTGGTTTCCATAAAAAGATGTGGAAGGCTAAAGCAGAAACGCATGCTGACAGTGTTTCGTTGTCTTTAAGCTTAAGTAGCCCCGATGGCGAGGGAGGTTTTCCTGGCAACGTAAACGTTGAGGCTATTTATACCTTAGATGATGCTAATACGTTATCGTTGTCATTAAATGCTACCACAGACAAAGCGACCCCTTTCAGTCTCACCCAACATGCTTATTTTACGTTAAGTAAAGATAAGACAGTGGGAAGCACCTTCGTGCAAATTGACGCAAAGAAAGTTACCGATGCAGACAATACCTTGTTGCCAACAGGCAGCCTTGTAGAGGTTACAGACACGCCGTTCGACTTTAGTGAACTAACGCGGGTGAACGAAAACAGTGTGAAATCACATGATTTGTATAATCTAGTGGGTGGATACGATCATAACTTCGTATTAAATGAATCGGTTGCTGGAAAACCTCAGGCCCAAGTTTTTGCTGAAGATACACACCTACAAATGGATTTATATACCGACTTACCGGGTATTCAGTTTTACACTGGAAGTCTACAAACTGACAGTCAGCTTGGCGCATTATGTTTAGAGCCTCAGCACTTCCCCGATGCACCGAATAAGCCACAGTTTCCTGATTGCATTATTTATCCCGATAAACCTTTTACCGCTGAAATTCGGTATCAATTTAAGCTGATTTAAACGAATAGAGAGTACACTTTAATTGTTAATTTATTTAACAATGTATTATCTTTATTCGATAATTGATAATCGCGAGCCCTTAATATATCATTGAGGGTAAACGTTTAACCTTTTGGTTTGATTACACCCATTCACACAAAATTTGTTTGGTGACGGTGTGGCAAAATTTCAACGAAAGCCAAATAAATAGTGAGAGAAATTATGGGAAAGCCCTTCGACCCAACTGACGACCCACATCGCCGTTATAACCCACTACTAGGTGAATGGGTTTTAGTGTCGCCACATCGCGCTAAGCGCCCTTGGCAAGGACAATCTGAAGAGCCTTCGAACGAGCAAAAGCCCTCATACGATCCCACTTGCTACTTATGCCCAGGAAATACGCGGGTAAACGGTGAAGTGAACCCAAGCTACACGGGCACATTCGTTTTTGAAAATGACTTTGCCGCATTGAAAAAAGATACAGAACAAGCCAGTGAAAAAAGTGGGTTGTTCCAGTTTGAAACCGAGCAAGGTTGCAGCCGTGTTATCTGCTTCTCTCCCGATCACAGCAAAACGTTGCCGGAGCTTACCGACGATGAACGTGCCGATGTGGTGAATTGTTGGAAAGCACAAACCAAAGAACTGGGCGAAGAGTTTACCTGGGTTCAGGTTTTTGAAAATAAGGGCTCTGCAATGGGGTGTTCAAACCCGCATCCTCACGGGCAAGTTTGGGCGCAGCAGCATTTACCTTCAGACCCAGCTAAAAAGCTGGTTCAACTAGGTCAATACTATGCAGAAAACCAACGCCCTATGTTGCTCGATTACGCCGAACAAGAAGTGGAAAAGCAAGAGCGAGTAGTTTGTCAAAACGATGACTGGGTTGTAGTAGTACCATACTGGGCAGCTTGGCCTTTTGAAACCTTATTGCTTCCGCGCTTTAACGTACAGTCATTAGATAAAATAACCGATGCGCAATCTTACTCGTTGGCGCAAATTATTGGTGATATTACCAGTCGCTACGACAATTTATTTGAAACATCATTCCCTTATTCAATGGGCTGGCATAGTGCGCCGTTCGATAACGAAACGCACCCAGAATGGACTGTACACGCCCATTTCTTCCCGCCACTTTTACGCTCAGCAAGTGTACGTAAATTTATGGTTGGCTACGAAATGATGGCTGAAGCTCAGCGCGATCTTACGCCCGAGCAAGCTGCAGACCGATTAAAAGCACTGCCTGTAGTGCACTATAAGAAACGCGAGAACACCAATGGATAACCAGTTACTTTCATCAGAATTTACACGTTGTTTCGGCACAGAGCCTACGCTTATTGCCCACGCGCCAGGTCGAGTGAACCTAATCGGTGAGCATACCGACTACAACGAAGGATTTGTGTTTCCAGCCGCCATTAACTTTGGTACGTGGGTTGCTGCATCCAAACGTGATGACAACGATATTGTAGTGACAGCGCTTGATTATGAAAATCAGCAAAATCAGTTTTCACTTAACGATATTCAGTATGACGACAATCAAGGCTGGGCGAATTATGTGCGTGGCGTAGTTAAAGTGCTTAAGGATGCCTTACCTGATTTTTCTGGTGCTAATCTTGTTGTTACAGGCAACGTGCCACAAGGCGCGGGTTTAAGCTCATCTGCTTCTTTTGAAATCGCTATTTTGAAAGCCCTTAGCGCACTATATGAATTACCGCTAGACGGTGTTCAAGCGGCCTTACTTGGTCAGAAAGCTGAAAACACCTTTGTGGGTTGTTCGTGCGGCATTATGGATCAATTGGTATCGGCAATGGGGCACGAAGGAAGTGCAATGTTGCTTGATTGCCAATCACTGGCGATTGAACATTCTCCACTGCCATCATCACATCAGATTGTGATCATTAACTCAAATGTAAAACGCGGTTTGGTAGACAGCGAATACAATTTGCGTCGTGAACAGTGTGAGCAAGGCGCGTCGTTATTAAGCGTTCCGTCGTTACGTGAAGCAACGATAGAAATGCTGGAAACCGCTAAGCCCCATATGCCTGAAGTGGTTTATCGCCGGGCCCGTCATATTATTACTGAAAATGCGCGTACATTAAGTGCAAGTGAAGCGTTGAAGGTAGGTGATATCACTACGGTGAGTGAGGCGATGGCAGAGTCGCATGTTTCTATGCGCGACGACTTTGAAATTACCGTACCGCCCATTGACTACCTTGTTGAAATTATTGGTGAAGTATTAGGTGAAACCGGTGGCGTTCGCATGACGGGCGGTGGTTTTGGTGGCTGCGTCGTGGCGTTAGTTCCAACTGATTCTGTCGATGCGGTTAAGCAAGTGGTTGCTGATAAGTACTTTGACGAGACTGGCTACAAAGCTGATATATATGTATGCACTGCCACTCAAGGTGCATTTGCTTAAACATTATATGTAATACACAAGATTCCCGTTAACAATTAATTGTGCCCCTTGCGTTGTTTTGAATTTCAAAACAACGCTTTTTTTTGCCTTAAATTTACAATTCTTGTTCATCTAAGTTAATGAAATGTGATATTAATGATGCGCTTTTGGGCAAAGTCATAAAGAAAGTCATGGTGTGGACTTTAACTTTTACAATAATAATAAAACCAATAGCCTTCATCGACCCTGCATCGAGAAAATTCGCACCGCAAAACTAAAATAATCGTTGGGAAAAACTATGAAATTAGCATCGTTAGATATCACAGTGTTTGTGATCTATGTGGTGGCGCTTATCGGCATCGCATGGTGGGTATCAAGGGAAAAGCAGGGACACGAAAAAGATACGAACGACTACTTCTTAGCAGGCTCTAGCTTGCCGTGGTGGGCAATAGGGGCCTCGCTGATTGCAGCAAATATATCGGCAGAACAAATTATTGGTATGTCAGGCTCTGGCTATCAACTAGGTTTAGCTATCGCTTCTTATGAGTGGATGGCAGCTATTACACTTATCATTGTGGGGAAATACTTTTTACCTATTTTTTTAAAGCACAAAATATATACCATGCCGCAGTTCTTAGAGCAGCGTTACGACCATCGAGTGCGTAAAGTCATGGCAGTATTTTGGTTGGGTGTTTACGTATTTGTAAACTTAACCGCGGTATTGTGGTTAGGCGCTTTAGCCATTAACACCATTGCTGGTGTGGATATGGTTTACGGCATGATATTCCTAGGTGCTTTCTCGCTGGCTTATTCATTATACGGCGGGCTAAAAGCTGTGGCACTTACCGACATTATTCAAGTGGTATTGTTAATATTCGGCGGCCTGTTTTTGTCTTACACCGCGCTTAATTTAATCAGTGGCGGTAATGGCCCCATTCAAGGTTTTATCGACCTTAGCAACCAGTTACCTGAAAAATTCGATATGATTTTATCGAAAGATAATCCGCATTATATGGACTTGCCGGGCATTTCCGTACTCATTGGCGGTATGTGGATAATGAACCTCTCATATTGGGGCTTTAACCAATACATTATTCAGCGCACATTGGCGGCGAAAAGCCTACAAGAAGCACAAAAAGGGATTGTGTTTGCTGCATTCCTTAAACTGTTAATGCCATTGATTGTGGTGTTACCAGGCATTGCGGCAGTGCTATTAGTGCCGGAGCTCTCAAAGCCTGATCAAGCCTACCCATCACTAATGAGCATGATGCCAGTAGGGCTGAAAGGGGTGATTTTTGCCGCGTTAGTAGCCGCAATAGTGTCGTCGTTAGCTTCGATGACCAACAGTGTATCGACCATTTTCACTATGGATTTATACAAAGATAAACGTCCTAATGAAAGCCAGCATCACTATGTGAAAGTAGGGCGTATAGTGAGCTTTGTCTCACTGATTATTGCCATGATCACGGCCAAACCATTGTTGGGTAATTTCGACCAAGCCTTTCAATATATCCAAGAGTTTACTGGCTTCTTTACGCCAGGTATTTGCGCCTTGTTTGTATTGGGCATGTTCTGGAAGAAGACCACTGCAACCGGTGGACTGTGTGCGGCACTAGGTTCGTTTGTACTTAGTATTGTATTCCGCCAATTCTGGCCTGAACTGCCGTTTATCGACCGTGTTGGTATCGTGTTCTTACTTTGTGTTTCTGTGGCTATTATCGTGTCGCTTGCAGAGAAAAAAGGTGTACATG
This sequence comes from Alteromonas naphthalenivorans, assembly GCF_000213655.1. Taxonomy (NCBI): domain Bacteria; kingdom Pseudomonadati; phylum Pseudomonadota; class Gammaproteobacteria; order Alteromonadales; family Alteromonadaceae; genus Alteromonas; species Alteromonas naphthalenivorans. The sequence goes on along the minus strand of NC_015554.1, from coordinate 3,921,077 downwards.
AAAATGCGGTAGATTTAGATGAGGTCGAATTCGCTACAACGAAAGGGTTTAATATTGCCGCGTTCGCCGTAGTGTGTTTGCTTATCGCCTTCTACGGCGCTTGGTGGTAAAGCGCTGCTGACAATAAAGAGCCGCTGGAGTTAGAAAGTAATTGGTAATGGTTTGGGCGCTTAAGCTATCAAGCGCCCGATAAAACCATGCGAAAGTTCAGCCGACAAGCGATGAATATTTTGATAGCGTTCAAATTTGAAAGCACATGGGAGAGAAAAAACTTAATTTCTCCCGTTCAAAATAAGATATACTAACCGGCTAATATCGATGAAACTTTCGCACTTGTTGTTGTCACAAAGTGATAGAGCAGCAAGGCACTAAATACGTTACAGGAGACACCAATGGCAACGAAAGGCGTTAATAAAGTCATTCTTGTGGGAAATCTAGGTAATGATCCTGAAGTACGATACATGCCTAACGGTAACGCCGTTGCGAACCTAAGCTTGGCTACCAGCGAAAGCTGGAAAGATCCGCAAGGCCAAATGCAGGAACGCACTGAGTGGCACCGCCTTACTATGTACCGTCGCTTAGCAGAAATTGCCGGAGAATACCTGAAAAAGGGTTCTCAAATTTACGTTGAAGGTAAATTGCAAACGCGCAAGTGGCAAGATCAGTCAGGCCAAGACCGTTACACTACAGAAATCATTGTAGACCAAATGCAAATGCTTGGTGGTCGCGGTGGTGAAGGTGGCGGTGGTAATGCGGGTGGCGGTTATCAACGCCCTCAGAATAACCAGCAAGGTGGATACCAGCAACAAGGTGGTCAAAGCCAAGGCGGTTATCAGCAACAAGGCGGCCAAAATCAAGGTGGTCAAAACCAGGGCGGCTATCAACAGCCAGCACCTAACCAAGGTGGCGGTCAGTCACAGCCTAAGCAGCCTCCAATGGCTGAGCCAGACTTTGATTTTGATGACGACATTCCGTTCTAGGTTCTGATAAAGCTTTTTTGTAAATCAAAAAAATAGATACTAAGCCCTTATATTAAGGGCTTTTTTTTGTTCAAAATTAATTGATTAGTAGCTAATTAGCTCGTTGTGAAGCGCGATATGTATCAGACAAATTTAAAGGGGCACTGATATAAGAAATCTCTTATCGACAATTAACGCAAGATACGGCAGCATAACTTAAAAAATAAACAGTTGAACGCACGCGTTTGGTTGGAATTTGTATCAACAAGGAAGAATGGGATGGCAGTATATATCCGAGTGTTCGTTATCTTTTTGAGTTTCTTATCGATAACTAACGCAAGTGCAGAAACGACGAGTATAGGTCCCGATGCCGAGACTTTATTAGCACTCAAAACGGACGCTACAGAATATGCAGACAGGGGGGCGGTAATACTCAGTCGCAGAACCGAAATTACGGTCGACGAGCAACGTTTAGAGTCCACCAAATATTACCGTGCTATCTATATTGCAAGCGAAGAGGCGGTATCTGACTATTCAAAATTGGTTAACTCGTTCAATGCTTATTATCACACTAGCAGTATCGATTTTGCTCGGGTAATTGCTGCCGACGGTCAAATTTTCAATATGCAAGATGATGCTATCTCTGAAGTGTCGGCTAATAATGACGATTACCTTGATGATATGAAGCGTATTGAGTTCGCTGTGCCTCAGTTAAAAGTCGGTAATATTATCGAGTACCAAATTAACGAAAAGCAGACGAAAGCGATTATCGATGGTGAATGGTTCACAGGCATTCGCTTTAATCACGTAAAGTTTTTACCGCTGAAAAACTGGGTGAGAATCGATCCTATTCTGTCCTCGTTAACCACACTCACTATTCCAAACACCGTTGATTTATATATCGAAAATCGAAACACGGATTTGTCTCCGCTTGTGACGAAAAGTGGAAGCACAACGCAATACGTGTGGAAAATGGATAAGCTAGAAGGCATAGAAATTGAGTCTGGCATGCCGCCTATCGATGAAACCTTACCTCTTGTTTACGTCTCTACGATGAACAATTGGAAAACAGTAGATGATTGGTACTGGGACTTATTCAAGCCAAGCTTGATGCCAGCAGATAAAGTTACCGCGTTAGCGAATGAACTGTTTAGTGAGCAGGACACCCAGACCGATAAAGTAAAAGCGGTGTTTGATTACATGCAAAAAAATGTTCGTTATATAGGTGCACATGTTAATCGTGGGGGCTATCAGCCTCATACTGCGCAAGAAGTGCTGCAGAACGCCTATGGTGACTGTAAAGACCAAACAACTCTTATTGTGGCGCTACTCAACGAAGCCGGTATAAAAGCATCACCAGCACTCGTAAATACCTACAATGGAAGTGTTGTATTTGACGATTTACCAGCACTTAACTTTAACCATATGATCACTTACGTTACCACGGATGAAGGTAGTTATTGGCTAGATACCAGTGGCCAAACGGGCACTTTCCCGGGGTTAAGTGCCATGCTTGGGGGCAAACGTACATTTGTGGTAACGGGCAGCGCGGGTGAACTAGTAGAGGTTCCCCATGTTCAACCTGAAGAGAATGTGGCAAAAGTGGCGGTTGATTATTCGCTGAATGATTCTGCATTAGACGCATCAGTAAAGATGAGTTTTGACGGTCAGGTAGAAACGAACCTTCGTAGTTACTATCAATTTTCGCCAGAAAAGCGCGCTGTAGTAGAGCAACTTCTGTCGCCATTTGTTCACGATAATCGAGTAACGTCGTTTACCGCAACGGATCCCGCAGACTCGGCTACACCTTTTGAAATAGAGGGAGATTTTGTAGATTTACTCTCTATTACTGAAGACATTTCTCGTTTTCATTACAGCATGAATTATGCGCAAATTTTAAAAGTCTTTACCGGTTTTTCCATCATGGAACCTGTATCTGAGCGCGACCAAGACCTTTATATACAAATACCCATTACGGTAGAACTTTCTATTACTTATCCAGCCCCTTGGTCAGATGCAGAACTAGTGCAAAATGGGCCTGCCAGTAATTATCAAAACCCATTTTTTGAAATTACACATACTGCGCAGCCTAGTGACAACGAGGTAACAAGTACCTCAAAGTTTGTACTGTATGCGCAAACCATACCGGTTGAAGAATATGCGGCCTTTTTTAATGCTATTGATGCCTTTCAAAAAGGCAGCGAGAGTATGTTCGTCTATGACAAGGTGGTGGCAACATCACCGCAAAGCCACGAAGCGTTATCGATAGAAGAGCAAATAGCGCACTCGCGAGCCTTACTTGATAGTGGGCGCTTTGACGAGGCGTTGGAATATGTTACCGAACTTGCTAATGGCAACAAAGATAATGGGGAAGTGCAGTTTTTACTGGGTATTGTGCATGGTTTTAATGGCAAAGACGCGCTGTCTGAAGCGGCGTTCGAGCGTGCTGAATCGCTTGGCTATCAGTATTAGTACATAAAGGATTATTAGATGATGTTTTACCGAATTGTACTACTTGCTGGTGCGATATTACTGAGCGGCTGTGAGTCTACTTCAACCCAAAATGTAAATGCCTCGTCTGAACTCGTTGGTTTAGAGCAGCAGGTTAAGAATTATCCTAACGATTCGCAGGCATTGCGCAATTTAGTTGAGTACCAGCTAAAGGCGTTTGAGCGAGAGCCGGATTATGACTTATTGAATAAGCTGCAAAGCAATTTGCAACAAGGCATAAAACAAGCGCCTAACGATCGGTATTTTGCTTTTCACTATTACCGGTTGAATTTGCAATTAGCATTTGTAGAGCAAGAATACGACGAACAAAAGTGGCAAGGTTTTTATAATCAGCACCCGTTTTTGAGTACGTTAGATATTGCACCGCCGGTGTATGTCTCTTACTTACTCGAGCAACCCCAAGACGAAAAAATGTTAGCGGCGTTAAAACAAACGGTTCGTGACAATCCATTTTTTATGAATGGGGCTTTAGAGTTAGCTTATTATTATTATAATCAGGATCAGGTTGAATTAGCGTTATACATTGTAGAGGCGGCGCGCAAGCGAGATGATAGTAATCCTGATGCAAAGTCGGACTGGGTGCTTTATCAAACGGAATACGCACTTAATAATATGTGTGATACGGGCACTTATAAACCATTAGACGATATCATTACCGAAAGCCGTCTTCTGACGCAGTCTTTTCCTAATGATCCATTTCATTTTAATTTACTCGCGGAATTATTCCGTATTAGTAATAAAACCACGTTGGCCGTCTATACCGCACAAAAAGCGGCTAAATTAGATCCTAGCTATCAGAGTTATTTAAATGAAATGTATTTATGGGATACCAAAATCGATAAAGTCATCGACTATGAGATAACTGATGTTGATAGCAAAGCAGAGATTTTACTTACCCAAATTTACGCAAATATTGCGGCGGGAAATTGGGATAAAGTAGCTAATCTTGCTAGTCGTTATAGTCAAGCTGACGAGGCTCGAATCTATGGGGTACTTTATGGTGCGTATGGCTATAGAATGCAGGGTAATAGCCAAGAAAGTCGTGAGCTATTAAACTTTGCCTCTGAGAAACTTGAATTGGATGATTGGCAAAAAGGGATGCTTAACTTTGCCAAAGGCAGTATTGATGAAACGCAATTGATGGCACTGGCGAGTGATCGCTGCGAACAGTCTGAAGCCCTATTCATTGCAGCGCTAAACCACATAGAAAACGACAACGCTGAACTTGCAGAGACCTACTGGCAGCGTATTTACGAACTTGATATAAGAACGTTTTTCGAATTCGCAGTAGCGAAGAATAAAATTAAAGCTGCAAAAAAGTAGCAGGGCCAGACCTACTCTGCCAAACCTATTCTAATGTAACGGGGTTCCCGTCAGGGTTCCCCATACAGCCTTTTTTCAAATAAAACGGTGAATAACTACCTAAGTGTTTGTTTAAGCCTTAGGGATATATTTTTCAATTAACCTATCAAACGAGCTTTTTTGCAGGGGCTTAATAATGTAACCCTTAGCTCCCTTTTGCATCGCTTTAGTCACCGTGGCTTTATGTTTATCCCCCGACAACATAATAATCGGTGTGTCAGCATTTAGGCTTTGCTCCGAGTTAGCCTGGCCTACAATGTAGATGCCATTAGTGTCTGGTAAATTCACATCCATCAGCACAAGGTCGTACTTTTTGGCGGTCAAAGAAGCGAAGGCTTGCCTGCCTGTGGTAACGGTATCGCAATGCATCTTATATTTATCAATCAATCGCTTAGTTAATTGAAGGCTAATAATGTCATCCTCAACCACAAGAATAGAGGGCACGTCGTTCTTTTTTGCCAGTATTTTTTCAGGGTCGATATCTTGGTTGTATAGTCGGTTAAAGACATAGCCCTTGTCTTTTTCGTCTGCGCTTGTTTCAGTGCTCGCACCTGTCGTTGCTTCTTCAGCGTTAGTATTTGACGTTAATTCTGCGGTTTTTAAATCAAGGGTTTTTTCTAATAAGCTAATTGCCCTTGCTTGCAGTTTAATTAGCTCTGGGCGAATTTGGTCTGACTTTATTTTAGATAGGGTCTCTTGTAACTTGGCAATATCAAGATCTACGGACTGCTCCATTTCTACCCGTGTTACTGCGCGTTCTAATGCGTTTTCAATTTCTACAATAGAGCTTTCAAACTCTAACTGTAATTGATTTTTGTAGTCTAGGCCTTGTTTTAAAGCCTGCTTTATTTTGTCATCAAAATGATCGATTTTGCTAAAGTAGGTTTGTTGAGCCAGCATCTCTTTATCTTGAACATGCACCCCTAGTTCGCTGAATAAATGTTCGCAAATTAATATAATGCGATGTAGTTCATAAACCGGCCGGGCAATCATGTAATCATCGATAATCCCCGCCGCATGGGCTTCATAAGCTTCTCTTTCAAACTGACGAGGTATTAAACTAACTATCTTGTGGTTGCATAGATGGTATGATTTTAGTGCTTCCAGTGTGCGGTAATAAGTAAACAAGCTTTTCTCTAATGAGTCGCCTGTCAGCAAAAGCACTTTGGGCTTAGAATCAATTAATAGCTTGCATAAGTCTCTTAAAGAATCACAGGTAACGTAGTCATCAAAATGCTTCTTAATAACCTCAAGAACGATTTCGTCACTTTGCGGCTCTGTAATGTAGAGTACAATTTGTGCTTCACTGGGTTGAGTCATGATTTTCCAAATACTTCCTTATATGGGTAATGAGTTCTTCAATAGCGAGTTTCATTTCTTCCCAATCTAACAATATGAGTGGTTCTGCGGGAATTTGACGCCCTATATGTTCCACCGTTTCGCACTTCTGGCTTAAATGATAAGCACCAACAATTCTGGCACTACTTTTCAATCTGTGAGCAAACTTCGAGAGGGTTTGCCAGTCTTCAACATCCACTACATCAAGCATAAGAGGCAAGTCTTTACTCAGGCTTTGTTCAAACCCGCATAAATAGTCGTACTCCTCTTGTGGGCTAATATCGCCAACAATTTCGGTGAGTGCTGCAATATCAAAAACACGCGTAGAATCAACCTTACTATTAACCTCACTACTGTCATCAAAAAAGTCCGCTTCAAAGAGGAGATTTTCCGCATCGTGTTCATCTGTGACGGTTTCCACAGAGGAAGTCAGGGCGGATTGTTCGCTGTTAAGACGGCTAATTAAATCTGCTAGGGTTTGCAAGGTTAAGGGCTTCATTAAGATTCTATCGACACCCACCTCGTTACAGTGAGCCTGACACTGCTTAGAATTGTCGGCGGTAAGGATTAGCATGGTAGACTTGGGTCGCTGTTCACTTTCTTCTAAACATCGCAAAATACCAATCAGTTCTCCACCAGTAATGACGGGCATCTGGTAATCGCTAATAACCACATTGAACGGCTGTTGTTCGAAGAAAATAATCGCTTCTTCAGCAGACATTGCAAAGCTTGCTTTAATGTTCAGCGCATCAAACTGTTTTTTGAGCACGTAAATATTATCTGGGTTGTCCTCTACTACTAAAATTCGCAATCGGTCGGAAATGTTTTTGGGTGACATACTTGCAGCAGTAGCCGACAAGGAAGGGCAGTGTGGTGCTGCTAGGCTTAACAATTCGGCTAACTTGAGTGGAGCGAGATGAATTTGCTTAATAGTTAGCTGGGCATGCATATTCACATTATCCACGAGCAGCGCGATTTGATGCACAGGGATAGGAGGCCTGTTATCTTGCAATGCCTGTTCAATATTAATTACTTCGGTTTCACAGCCGCTAGATGCATCCAGTAAGTAGAAGTGGTTTGGCAATGCGTTACTGGGTAAGGCGTCTGTTAAGATGGCCTTAAAGTGGAATCGCTGTGCATAGCGATTGAGGTCGTTAAAAAATACCGCGCTGTTAGTTTCAAAAGTGAACGTGTCTAAATTTGCTGGCGCTAGCTCTATTTCCGGCGCAGAGCAGGCTTCTAATGGTAGTTGCACCACAAAGGTAGAGCCTTTGCCTAGCTCACTGTCTACATAGATACCGCCACCCATTAACTGTACTATTTTCTGACAGATGCTTAACCCAAGTCCGGTGCCACCAAACGTTTTGTGAATATCATCATTAGCTTGGGTGAAGCGATCAAAAATCGTATGTACTTTAGTACTCTCTATCCCAATCCCATTATCAATAACGTTGAAGTGAATGTAGTTGGTTAAATCATCTTGCAATACCTCAAGGCGAAGTGTTGCATTTAGCTTTTGATTAAACTTCAGACCATTGCTAATAAGGTTTGTGAGTACTTGGGTAAGGCGAAGTTCATCTACACTAACAATTCGAGATATGACGGGATCGACAAACAACGTAAGTTCCACATTTTGCTGCTTTGCCTGTCCATAGAAGGTGTTAATTAGCTCTTCACACAGTACTCTCAAATTAACGTCTGACGGCGAGAGCTGTACCATATTGGCATCAAACTTAGTGAAATCTAAAACATCATTGATGAGGCTTAACAGTGAGATAGAGCTTTTAGACACTCTTTTTAATAGCTCATTCCCTTTAAACTCTTCTTGATGCTCGCATAAATCTAGCAGACCTATAATGCCATTTAATGGGGTGCGTATCTCATGACTCATTGCTGCCATGAAGTTGCTTTTTGCATTGCTAAGTGCGGTGGCTTCATTAAAAGAGATTTCGAGTTGCTCGTTCAGCCCTTTTATTTGTGACTCATTGATAATGAGGCCAACACGTCCACCTGTGAAAGTGAGATTATCGCGATACTCATAGAATTGTCCGTCGGGCGCTGTGAACGACAAAGACATCTCTTGCTTACTATTAAATTTCCGTCGTAAAAAGCGATAGGTAACAGCCTGTAGATGGCTATCCCCTTGTGCGAAATAGTCACTAAAATCGTTAAGAATGGAATCTAATGGCACACCGTTTAAACTTTTGTTCCCGCAAAAAGGGAATATGTTTTGGAATTGCTCATTAACTAGGTCAATCTTTCCGTCACTACAAATTATTGCGGCATCGGGTATCTTATCGATTGCGGTAACCAAGTTATAGTATCGTTTTGCTAGCGCAGATGGCTTAGAGCGAGCAATTTTAACTAGAGTCCTCCCATGTTCCATGGGCATGGCCGTGCACAGTTTTTCTTCGCCTTCTATCACGCAAAAAGCCAGTTCTTGCTCGCCGTTTAGCAAAGGTACTATGGCATCTATAATAGTTGGCAAATTGGAAGACAGTGCCTCACTTTCATTCAACTTATTATTTGAAGCCAGAATGTCCAAGTCGTTATTAACCACAAGCACGGGATGATAAAACAGATTTATGAGACTTTGGGTTTTTTTCAGGTCTCTATTAATTTCAATATCTTTTATAGTCATGAAAAGGTGGTCTATTATTTAAGAATCGCCAAACAGTTTTATAAAAACCTGTCTTAAATATTTATTACATAAGGTTTTTCTAATTAATTTTGTTCTCGCTTTGTAATGAAGCCAGTTAAAACCGCGACAATTTTAATGTAGATGACAATAGCGATAATTGCGAAGATCAGCGCGGTCTAGATAAGGACAATTATTGCTTCCTAATGCATTTTAATTAGTGGCCGATTTTCAGCCGCAGCCTAGTAATCTTATGGAGTAGCCGATGGTGAAGGATGTGTTAACTGCAAGGCAGCTTGTATTTAACGAAAACCACGAAATCTATGCTTGTGAGTTCTTATGCTTAGATGAAGGGGCGGAAGATACCTCTTCAAGCGTAAATGTGTGCCCATCAAAAAAGTTTATGACCACAAAGCGATTAGCCAATGTTTGTGAGAGTATCGCTGAAAGTGAACGGCATTTAGATGTACCTATTTTTATCAACGTCGATCAAACCTTCTTGAGTGAAACTGATGATATTTATGCGGTAAAACCAAACATAATTTTGGAAATATTGGCTTCGGTAGAGCCTACGGAATCAAACCTGAAACGTATTCAGCAATTGCGACGCAAAGGCTTTGATTTTGCGCTAAGCGAATATGCATTAGACCCATCTAAAGCTTCTTTTTTTAAATACCTTAAAGTAATAAAAGTTGATGTGCTTAACGTGACCCAGTCACAACTTAGTAAAAGCCTACCAATTTTTAAAGAAGTCGAAGTGCTTAATACTGGCAGAAAAAGTGGAAAGCCAAACGGTATACGAAAATTGTAAAGCGCTAGGGTTTGACCTATTTCAAGGCGACTTCCTTGAAAACCCTACCATTATTGGTGGTAAAGAAATAAGCGAAAAACAAAACAGTAGTCTGCAGCTAGTGTCTGAATTCAGTAAAAACGACATAGAGGTTGATAAGGTCGCAGAAATCATTTCATTAGATCCTGTGCTGACTACTAAAATTTTGCTGTTAATTAACTGCCCGCTTTATCAACTGGTTCGAGATGTAAACAGTGTACGGGAAGCCGTTGTTATCTTAGGGCTAGATGTTGTTAAGCAGTGGGCAATTGTTATGTCGCTAATGTCTGTTTCTACTAGCCCAACTGAATTATTCCGGTCATTGTTAGCACGGGCAAAAACCCTCGAACTTATTGCGTTTAATAATCAGGATGAGGAGGTTTCGCTTCACCCCTTAGAATGTTTTCTAGTGGGATTGCTATCAGGTGTAGATGCCATTTTTAAAGTGAACATGGAGACATTAGTCGGCAGTTTGAAACTAGAAGCCCATTTAAAACAAGCGTTACTAACACATGACAATGCGCTAGGTTCCTTGCTTATTAATGTGATTGGTATTGAGCGATTTGATAGCCAAACGTTCGAGCGCTTATCAAACCAAGATATTTGTCTTTATGGTCGTTGCCAACAAGACGGCGCGTTATGGGCAGATACCGTAATGAAAAATCTATGATCAGCTTTTCAAAAGCATAAAATGTTGTTCTAGTTTAGAAGGTAACGAGATGTATGTGGACGAATGATAAGTGTATGATTGATGTATAGTAACGTTAATCGCTTAAATACATCGCTTGCCCTTCGCATTAGGAGCCTCCATGTTCACCGGATTGTGTGCTTTTCCTCTTACGCCCTTTCACCATGAAAAAATTGATTTTCACGCTTTTGAAAAGTTGATTGGCAACCTGAAGCAGGCTAATGTTGAGTCAATTTGTGCAATGGGATCGACAGGTTTGTATCCCTATTTATCAAGAGATGAACTAGCTAAGGTAACAAAAACGTCAGTAGAAATAGCTGGCAACACGCCGGTAATGGTAGGCATTGGCTCACTGCGTTCCTATGATGTATTGAAAAACGCAGAAGCGGCGCAACAAGCGGGTGCGAATGCGCTGCTGTTAGCACCGGTTTCTTATCACCCGCTACACGAAGCTGAAGTATTTGCCCTGTACGAGAAGGTTACCGCTGAAATCTCAGTCCCCTTATGTGTTTACGAGAACCCTGGAGTGACCCAGTTTAGTTTCAGCGACGAGCTATATCGCCAAGTTACCCAGCTTCCCAACGTTGGCGCGATTAAAATTCCAGGAATGCCTTTTGCTGATACTAATGCTGATGGCAATGGTAATGCGGCTGGGAAAGCACGACTTTCGAGCCTGCGAAATATAGTGCCAGAGCATGTCGCCATTGGGGTAAGTGGTGATAAATTTGGTGCCTTGGGGATGCAGGCGGGATGTGATTTATGGTTATCTGTACTCGGAGGTTTATTCCCTAATACGGTGAAAACCATGATTGCACTGAGTCAATCAACATCGTCGCAAGCAGCGATAGCAGAATCTGAACGCTTAACGCCGTTGTGGGATTTATTCGCCCGCAATAAAGGCGGTATGCGCGTAATGGCCACCGCGGCGGCGATACTGGGTTACACAGAAACAAACTGTTTACCTCATCCGCTACAGCCCCTTCAGGTCGAAGATAAACAAAAACTTGAAGCGATTTTAACGCAACTATCATTGGATTAAGTTATACCCAACCCAGGTTGAATCTGTTGCCAATGCTAACGCAAAAGCCCAGCGCCAAGAGCAGCCTTGAGCCAATAAGTAGCCATGAGCCCAAAGAGCAGCCCTGAGCCAATAAGTAGCCTTGAGCCAAAAGAGTAGCCCATCGTTGAATAAAGAACATTTTTCACCATTATTCAAATATGTTGTAGCCGCCATTATCGCGCGCACCGCAACAGGTGGTGCTATTGTGGCCATTGTATTGCTTGCTAGAAATCTTGAGCTTGATGGAAAAGCGGCGGGCATTTTAGCGGCGTGTTTAACGCTGCCCCACTTGTTAGGGCCAGTATACGGGCGTTGGTTGGATGGGGTTTCGCAGCCTAAGTACCTTATTAGCGGGGCAGCGCTGAGTTATACCTGCTTTTTTCTTTTGGCTATCTTCAGTTTTGAAAGGCATTTGGCTTGGCTGTTGGCGTTTTCATTGTTGTTAAGTGGTGTTTGCAGTTCGTTTATTATGGGGGGCTTGGGCACTCAATTGCCAAGTTTAGTTAGCGCAAGTAATACATCCCTTAGAAAGGCGCAAAGCTGGGACACCATTACCTATGGGGTAGGGCACACATTGGGGCCGTTTATTATTGCTTCCTTGTCGGCGCTGTTCTCGACGAAGGTGGCTGTCAGTGTACTGGTGTTTACACCTCTGTTAGCCGGCATACTCATTTTAACCTTCCCTAAAAAGCATGTACTGCCGAAAAGTGATGCCTCGCTAGACATAGGGTTTAAAAGCGTATTTTATGCGTTTAAAGACTCGAGCGCATTGGTACGTACGTTAGTGATGACATCGGGAGCGGCATTCAGTATTGCAGCCTTGCCCGTATTGGCTGTTTATCTTAGCGAACATTGGCAGCACGCAGAGCATCATGGCGCTTATCTGGTCACAGCATACGGGGTAGGAAATTTAAGTGGTGCGCTATTTCTCATCTTTAGGCCACTCTCGAAAGAGCCCTTAACATTGTTAAAGCGTTCAGGGGGCTTTTTGTTGGTGGCGTTACTGGCCACAACCCTAAGTCCATCTTTCGTTCTTGGGGCGGCGGGCTACTGGTTGTGTGGTGTAGCCAATGCCATATTCTTTACTTCCAGCCTAGCGGCACGAACTGAGTTTGCCCCAGCGCACAGCGCGGCGCAAACGTACATGTGGGTTGCCGCAGCTAAGGTGGGAGCAGGCGCAATAGGGGCTTTAGTTGCTGGAACCTTGTTAGTCCAAGGGGTAACTGTTTCGTTGGTAACTTCTTGCGCTACCCTCGCACTCATTCTTATCGTGTGCTTTGCTGTATTCAGAGTACAAAAATAGCCTTTAGGTTATACGTTTACATTTCTTACTTTCAAAATTGCCGTTTTAATTTACCAGTCTTATTGATGACAATTCATTTAATCAATGGGCTATGCCTTGTTTATTGAGGTCATAGAGGTAATATAGGCTATGCACAATAATTAACAAAAAATTAGCAAATTATGAAAACGTTATCCCTGTTATGTATCGCAGCATTATTAGCAGCCACACCGGCATATTCAGCGCAGACGCTTTATCAAGACTATCCTAGTGATATTACGCCCGAGCTAAGTGAAAAAGGCGCCTATCAAGTGGGCGTTAAAACCTTAACTGTTAACTATCCAAAGCCCGTAGTTACCTTACAAGGGCAAGTTGTTGACCGAGTATTGAAACTGGAAGTTTGGTACCCCACCACTGATAGCGGCGCGGCCACAACGTATGAAAATCAAACCCGTAGTGGTAATGAGTTTAGTATTCAAGCTGATGCTATTCGCGATGCCAGTGTGGCAGAACCGCAAGGCAGTTACCCTGTCGTTGTGTTGTCACACGGCTATACGGGTTATCGCACAATAATGTATTACCTTGGTGAGCACTTAGCATCTCATGGTTATATTGTGGCTGGGATAGATCATACCGACTCTACTAACGAAGATGTAGATTTTACCAATGCCCCTTATGCTGGATTCCCTAGCACGCTATTAAACCGCTCACGAGATCAAGTGTTAACGTTGAATGCGGTAAGTGAACATGCGCTATTTAAAGATGTTGTTGATACCCAAAATGCCGGGCTTATTGGCTATTCCATGGGTGGTTTTGGTGCGGTGAATACCGTTGGTGGTTGTTATAACTTTGGAACTGAAGCTACTGCTAGCTTTACTGGCGTGACAGACCCTGCGGTTCTCAGTGCGCTACAAAATGTACTTAACACCTGTGCCGGTGGTAATGCCGACGCTGAAAGCGTAGATACGCGCTGGAAAGCGGCGATGGCGTTAGCGCCTTGGGGCGGTCAACATAAAGCGTTTTCAGAAGATGCACTTAATAATATTCACGTTCCCATGCTATATGTCGCTGGTGATCATGATGATATTGCTGGTTACCAAGGTATACAGTGGTTATTTGAAAATACAGGTAACGAAGACAGTAAACTGCTTACGTACAAAAATGCCAGACACAATATTGCACCCCATCCCGCTCCTAAAGAAGCATTTGGCAACGAATTCGATATTGGCCATTACTTAGAGCCGGCTTGGCGTTCAGAAACTATGAATGACATAAACGAACACTTTGCATTGGCTATGATGGAATGCCATGTGAAAGGAAAAGCTGACTTTTGTGCTTATTTAAATGTTGAAGGTGATAGTGGGCAAGTTGCCGTAGACGACAAAGTGCCAGAAGTCTGGAAAGGCTTCGACAATCGCTATGCGTTAGGCTTAATAATGGAAGGCAAACCTAAGAAATAGGCGTAACCTTTACTATCTCCAACAATAAAAAATACCGTAAAGGCCTAACCGTGTTAGGCCTTTTTTTGTTTCGCGCTGTGCTATACCCATACGCATACCCATACCATACCCACAGACCAAGGTTTCATTCTGGCAAGACATGCTTTGTTACTTATTCAGTTAGAGAAGTCATATTAAGCATGCTAATTTACTACTTAACGCTTATTTACTTAAGGCAAAGGAATGTTCATCCAGCGAAATCAAAACAAATTAACTGTTCTCCATTGTTTGTGTCTGCCTGCTATTACTGCGTTTAAGGGTGCAAATATAGCCGCTTTACTGTGTTTATCATTCTTTGTGTCGTTTGCGAACGCTAGCGCATTACCTTCTGACGACGTATTAGACGCTATGTTTCAAGCGCAGGATTATGAAAGTATAGTGAGCGCACTTGAGCCCATAACATCGAAAACCCCGAAGCAATATAACGTGTTAATTTCGGCGTTAATGAATACAGATTTAGATGACGCTGAGGATATGGCGGCTCAATTTGTTGACGAGCATAAAGACAATTACCGCGCTTACCATATGCAGGCTAACGTGATGGGTGCGCAAGCAATGGATAGTGTTTTTTCCGCCCTAGGTTATGCCAAAAAAGCCAAAGCGAGCCTACAAAAAGCAATTGAAGTGGCACCAGATGAAATTGAGGTTTATCAGGCGCTAATGCAATTTTACATAGTCGCGCCGTCTATCGCTGGTGGCGATATAGATGAAGCCAAAAAGCTTGCTGACAAAATTACGCAAATGGATGCACTAGAAGGCAAGTTTGCGACAGCAACAATTTACGCTGCAGACGATAAAGCTGCTGAAGCAAAAGCAATGTTAATTGAGCTTAGCGAAAAGCCTGAATTCGAAGTTCGGGCACGTTTTGAGCTTGGTCGATTGCATATAGATGGTGAAGAATACGATGACGCGATAGCAGCGCTAACCCCTCTATTAAACACTAACGTAGTTAAAGCACAGAAAGCAGATGAACAAGCATGGAACACGTATTCTGAAAGTAAGTTTACCCAACTATATGGCACTTATCGTATAGGCTGGGTGGCAGTAGAAACCAGCCAATATACTAAGTCGGGAATTGATGCGCTTAACTATTACTTGGCTGAATTAGAGGCGACAGATATTGATACTCATCAGTTGCCAAGTAAGAATTGGGCTAACTTACGTTTAGCCGAGCTGTTCCTAAATGCTGATGATGTTTCAATGGCATCTAGCACCCTTGAGAAAGTGACAAAAGACGGTGATAAACGTTTGGCAAAAATAATGAAAAGCCTCAAAAAACAAATAAAAAAGCGAACCTAGTGGTTCGCTTTCTTTAAGCTTTATGCAGCGTATTTTTATCGAACTACACTTCTTTAGCGGTATAAATAAGCGAAGTTTG
The DNA here is from genome assembly GCF_000213655.1 of Alteromonas naphthalenivorans. NCBI lineage: Bacteria > Pseudomonadati > Pseudomonadota > Gammaproteobacteria > Alteromonadales > Alteromonadaceae > Alteromonas > Alteromonas naphthalenivorans. Next base: position 3,905,533 of record NC_015554.1, on the reverse strand, counting down.
CGGGAATAAAACCGGCATTTGCATACCGTATTTCATTAACGCTTCACCGCTAAATACTTGCCCGTCTGTTTTTTGCAAAATAGACGGTGAGTATTCTTTCAATGTACCCGGCCAAACCCGCTCAAGGGTATAGGACTTATCGGCATCAAGCCCGGCAAAATAGAAACGAGATGGTGTAGTACGCCCGGTTTCTTTCACGCTATTGTAGGCAAAAATACCCTCGGCTTTGTCTTTTGATACATAACCAAACTTCACGTTAAGGCCATCATCATCCATACGGTATAAATCGCCGCCGTGGGTAATATGGCGGTATTTTTTATATAGCGAAATAGCCGATTTCAGGGTGTCTTGCTCGTGCTCAGTAAGCTCACGGGGGTCCATCTCAATACCCATGTGGCCAAACATCGATACCGCAGAGCGGATCTCAATCGGTAAATTACGGCCAGTAATATGGCAATCGCGAGGGCCTACGTGTGCGCCCATCACTTCAGAAGGGAAGAAGTAAGAGAAGCCGCGCTGTATGTACAAGCGGTCTAACGCGTCGTTAGAGTCTGACGTCCAAAAACGGTCGGTGTGAGGTAATATACCTAAATCCACACGCCCCCCGCCTGAACAACAGCTTTCAATTTCAATACCCGGATGTGCCGCTTTAACGCGATCGATTAACGTATACAAAGCCGCCATTTGGCCATTCATAGCTGGTTTGCCATGTAGGTTGCCAGGATGATTTACATCGCGGTTCATGTCCCACTTAATGTAACTAATTTTAGGGTAAGTGCTTAGTACGTCGGTGATGACTTTATAAAGGTACTCAACCACTTCAGGGTTCGTTAAATCGAGTACGTACTGATTACGAAAGGGTACATGGGGGTTATTTTTGGTGTGTAACGCCCATTCAGGATGTGCGCGGTACAAATCGCTATCTGGGTTAACCATTTCAGGTTCAAACCATATGCCGAATTCCATGCCTTTATCGGTAACGTGGTCGATAAGCCCATCTAGTCCTTCTGGGTAAATGGCTTCATCTACTGTCCAGTCGCCTAAGCCAGCTTTGTCATTTCTTCGGCCTTTAAACCAGCCGCCATCTAGTACAAAGCGCTCTATCCCTAAGGGGGCTACTTTGTCAGCAAGGGCTTTAAGCGTGGCTTCATCATGGTCGAAATAAATGCCTTCCCATGTGTTGTAGTGCACTGGGCGGGGCTTGTGCTGTGCACTGGTGATATCAGCGCTGTGGGTTAACACATTGTTTCGAATAAAGTTATGGAACTGCTGCGAAAGGGATGAAAAGCCAGCGTCGCCAAACCCTGCGTAAAGCACGGGGGATGTATAACTTTCACCTGCACCGAGGGTTACTTCACCTGGAAACAATAGTTCGCCAAATTGAACGTAGCTTCTGCCATCAGCCATCATTTCCGCGCGGAATTTATGGTTAGCTGAAGCACCTAAATGGAAGCCGAAACACTCACCAACTAGCTCACCGGTTCCATTAGCAAACGCGATTAAGCCTGGGAAAGTATCGTGAGAAGTTTTGCCGCGGCGGTTTTCACGTACATAACTACCGAAGAACAAGTCATGGTCGGCAGTTTGGAATTCATTAGACCATCTTCCTTCAAAGCTTTTAATCTTGCTCATGGTCGTTGGTAAGGCAAGACTAGCAGCATTTAAGTAGTTTAACTGTAAAGTGCTCTCACCTTGGTTTTCGATACTTGAGGTAAATGTGGCCACGGTTGTTTCAGCATCTAATACAACCCGTGTAATCAACTGCATTTGCCTGTCGGCATCAACCGCAGTAAACGTTAAGCTGGTATCGGTTTGCTCAATATCCGACAAGGTAAAGCCAGCAGACCATTGATCTGCATCCCCTGAAATTTCTAAACCAGGTGAACCGGTAACACCTTCACCATGGGTGGGAACTAATGAGATAGGTGGCTCGATAACCGGCGCACATTTCGCTTCTTGGCGAGTGTTAAGCAGCGCTAACATGTCTGGCGTCGTTGCAGTCTTCAACTGCTGGCCATAGTAAATCAGAGTAGGCATGCGCCCTTGGCAGTCGAAAATTAAAGTCGTTTTTGCGTTGTCTAAGCGGACAAAAGCCGTGAGTGATGACATGTTAACCTCTCAGGTTTTAAATATGATTGAATACCGCACACCCATTTATATCGCATGTATAACATAGAAAAGATGCGGAATAAGACGTTTATCTAAATTGGGTAAAACGTTTACATTGCGTGTAAAATACCATGCTCTTTACTTCTCCACCAATAATTAGTTGGTAGTTTTTAGCCCGATTTTAACCACAGGGTTGTTCGCATTTTTAGTGAGTTGTACCAAGCGGTTGTATTGCCTAAGTGAAAGCATCATGGCATTTATTGCCATCAGTAACCCTTGGGTATGCAATTGGTGAATAATATCTGCGTTTAGCTGCGCTAGCTTATCTTCATTAATAGTCATAAGCCCTGTGCTTTCACGGGGTTCGCCATTTTCAAAATGTAAGGTGATTGATAGATTAGATAGCAACTCAAGGTCGGTTAAAGCTGAATAAAAGCACTTGCTTGTTGAGAGCCGCTCGCTAAGTTAGATAGCATACTTTGATACTGTTTAAGACTTGCAGATGGGGAGCCATCTGATGCAAATAAAGCGCTGGCACCTTCGCTACTATTGTTAGAAACCAAAGGGCTGTCTTCATCAAACAATACAGTGAGTTTGTCTTGTTCAACAGCGTAATTGAATGGGTAGCTTTGGATGCTCAGCGGCACGGCATGACCCATCCATTCAGTGTCGCTACAATATACGTTACCAAATTCGGGCCAGCCAACCACTGCCGCTAACGTGTGAGAATGGTTTGTGTCATTTGCAGTAACCACTATAGGCATACAGCCGGCAATACTGGCAATCTCATTGAAGCCTAAAGACACTAAGTTAAACTCGGCGTTGTGACCGAAATTTTTATCTACCTTAATACGAAGGTTGCGATGAGCTTGGCTATCTAACGGCGTATATGACGACATAACAATACCTGATTGATTAAATTAAGGTGTACTAGGCTTAATGCTTATTAAGCATTGTATCAATTAAGCCGCGATGAGAAGGAAGGCGCGCTTTCAACTGAGCGATTAAGGCTTTATTAAGTTGTAACTGTTTATCGGCACCCTCGTATTCGCTCATTGAACGCACATACTGGCTCAAGTTGGTCTTATGTGACATTCCATAAAGTATATAGCGATAGCTTTGTGCGCTAAATACCTCATCTGTATCAGTAAAGTCGCTATCAAGAATAGGGCGGTATTGCCACTCTTCAAGCAAGGATGCTAGCCGTTGTGGAATGCTCTGTGGTGATCTGTTTGCTAACCAGAAGTCTTCGTTACGATTACTAAGAACATAGTGTAGTTTTAAAAATTCTATAGTGCTTTGCCACTTATTAGTTAACGCCCGATTAAAGCGGCTTGCCACGTGGGGCATTACCTGTGTGTAGGCGGGTAATTGCTCAGCAAGTTGAATTGCACTTTGCTCAATTAACATCAGTGAAGAGGCCTCAAGGGGCTCTAAGAAGCCACTAGATAAACCTATAGCTACGCAATTTTTTTCCCAGAAACGTTTTCTATAGCCAGTTTTATAGTTAATTTTTCTAAAAGTAGAAGGTAACTCTTCGTTAGGGTTTATCGATTTTAGATAAGCCATAAACGTTTGAGTTGCCTCATCATCGGATTGAAATTCTGACGAATAAACGTAACCCGTGCCCCGGCGATTTTGCAAACCAATGTCCCATATCCAACCAGCTTCTTGCGCGGTAGATAGGGTGTGACAAGCAATAGGCTGATGTTCATCAGAATATGCAATTTGATGCACCAAAGCTGAATCTGAAAACAATACAGAGGATGCGTCTTCCATGGGAACATCTAGTGCTTTTTCGATAAGACGTGCACTAAAACCTGTGCAATCAACAAAAATATCACCGCGAATATGGTCATTATTTTTTGTCACGACATGCTTTATGCCTGCGTCATCAGTAGCAACATCGGTGACATCATCAATAATGTGCTCGACGCCTAACACTTTCTTACAGTGTTCACGTATTACGTTAATGAATTTACCGGCATCAAGATGATAGCCGTAATTGGCACTGAAGCTTTGCTTTGAATCGGCCTTTAATTTGGGGGCTAGACCTTGTTCGCACAGGCTAGGTTGAAAACATACATCTGAGGCATACTCGTTTAATGAGTCGTTGTGTAACCAATACGGGGTTATATCTACACTGGCCGAGCCTTGAGGCGCGCTAAAGGGGTGGTAGTATCCAGTGCGTTGCCCTTCAGTGTGCCAGTGAACAAACTTACTCGCCTGTTTAAAGGTCGCACTCGCTTGTTGGACGAGTGCAGCTTCTTCAATTCCTATTTTAGCTAAGGTGCTGCGCATAGTAGGCCAAGTGCCTTCGCCCACACCAATAGGATGAATCGAATCAGATTCAATAACCTTTACAGACAAGCGTGCGCCGGTGGAGCCTTGTTTAGAGTGGGTAGCCGCCAGCAGACCAGCAGTAAGCCAACCCGCCGTGCCTCCGCCTACAATAACAACACTATTTACCGGCGTCATACGCTGCGCTACCTAGTCTGCATCTACCAATCTGCCACGCCATTGCGCCGACTGTCTAAATACGAGTTTATTTACACCTAAGGCTACACCAATACAGCAAATTAAGGTAACCAACATAAGGTGAATATAATGCAAACCAAAAGGTGCGTGCACGAAGCTAAAGAATGAATAAAGTAACACGCCGAAGATAACAGCAGTAATGCCTGCATACGGGTTAACATTATTAAACAACAAGCCGACTATAAAAATAGAAAGTATAGGCATGCTAAGCAAACCATAGAGTTGTTGTAACAAGTTAATGATACTTTCGGCTTGCGCGTAGATTGGCACCATTACCAGTGAAACTACAGTAAGAATTGCGGTAACAATTCCACCTAACTTGGCCACTTCAGGCTTTTTGTTCACGTAAGCTTCGTGTATATCGCATACATATAACGCCGTGGCTGAGTTTAAGTTACTGTTATATGTTGTGAGTACCGCCGCCGCTAGCGCAGCTGCAAAAACGCCCGACAACCAATCAGGTAAAACGTCGCCAACTAGTGTTCCGTAGGCTGCATCGTTTATGTCACCGTAAAGTTTGAATGAGATGATGCCAGGGACAACAATTATACTAGGAACAATGATAAAGCGAATGATCGCTGCTGCGTACACGCCTTTCTGTGCCTCTTTGATATTAGGGGCAGCCATAGCGCGTTGTGTAATGGTTTGATTGGTACTCCAGTAGAACGTCTGAATGAAGATCATACCGGTTAATAGGGTTTGCCATGGAAGAGGAGAGTCTGCATCACCAATTAATGTTAAGCGTTCTGTAGGAATGCCTGAGAAATCAAAATCGATAGCTACCATTGCCAATATCACTACAACTATTGCCATAACCAGCAACAAAACACCCGAGTACGTATCTGATACCGCAACCGCGCGTAACCCGCCAAAAATTGCATACAACGCACCAATGATGGCAAAAGCTGTAGCTACATACATGAGTGGAAGGTCTAGGTTAAACATGTTAATCATGAACAAAGAGCCAGAATAAATAACCGCTGGCATAAATATAAGGCTGCTACCTAAGAAGAAAAGCAGCCCAATAAGCGCACGAATATGCTTGTTGTTGTAACGCTTCTCTAAAAGCTCGGTAGTAGTTGTGCATTGATAGTGATAATAAACAGGAAGGAAAATACGGGCTAAGATTATTAAGCCTATAACGGCTGCAAATTCCCACCATGCCAGTAACGCCATTTGGTTACCGTTCATACCTACTAATTGGTCGGTACTTAAATTAGTTAACGTAATAGAGCCCGCGACAAAGATCCATGTAAGACCACCGCCAGCTAGAAAGTATTCTTTAGTTTCACTTGCCTTACTGTGTCCATGTCCGCGGCACTTAATGTAGGTGAGTAGACCTATAAGCGCAGTAATAACGAAGAAAACAATGATTTGGATTAAGCTGCCTGACACAAAAAACTCCTCAGCAGAAGAAACAACTAAAAAGGGGGCGAATGCCCCCCTCTTTCATTCTAGGTATAATTAAAAGTTAGCACGTACGCCAACTGCATAGCGAGCACCATCATTCACTTGTTGTACAAAGTGTTCAGATAGGCGACCACGACGCGTTAGCTCTTCTTCAGTAATATTGATACCTTCGAAGAACACGGTAACGGTTTCATTAACATCATAGCTTACGCTCATATCCACTTGGGTATATGTCTCTGTGAACAGAGGCTCAGTACCACCTAGTGAACTTACCGCTTCTTGCATGAAAGTTTCACGGTTGTTCAGTGCTACACGGGCTTGGAACGCATCTTTTTCATAGAAAAGCGTAATGTTTTGAGAGTTCCCCAAACCTGGCAGACTAAATTCAGCATCTGAATTTACGATAGTGGCGTTAGCTTGAATACCAAAACCATTTTCTAAAGTATGTAGCCAAGCTAGTTCAAGACCTTCAACATTCAGTGTCTCGCCATTACGAGGACGAAGCACACTAAATACATACTCACCGCTATCTAAGAATAAAGACTCTTCTTCAGTAGATGAAGAAATGAAGTCTTCAACTTCCTTATTAAATGCAGCCGCTGAGAAGTAACTCGTGTCATCGTAATACCACTCTAAAGACACATCCCAGCTAGAAGCTTGGTATGGTTGAAGTTCGGTATTTCCCGCTTGAGCTTGCAAGTTACCTGGACGAGATACCGTTACGTTAAATACAGGTACTAGGTCGTCCATCATTGGGCGAGTAAGTGTTTCTGAATAAGCATAACGTAGATACAAATCGTCAGTTAGTTGAAGTTTAACGTTTACATTAGGCAGCAACGAAGAGTAGCTGTTTTTCTCATTAATCGGCGTTCCAACATCGGTCGCATAAACAACGTTAAGGTCTGATGGGTCGTTAGGAATAAACTCTAAATCTTGAACCTGTTGAACAGTTCCATCTACAGATGTATCTGTTTCTGTGTAACGGAAACCGAAGTTAATATCTAAAGGTAAATCTGAGATTTCAGTTTGGAAGTAGAACTGCGTGTAAACACTTAATAGTTCTTCGCCCACAACGTAAGAGTCGGCACTTGCTTGCGGGTTACTAATATTTGTTGCATCAAGGGTTGCACGAACATCATCAAATGATAAACCTGTTGCATCAGCAATTTGCTGTGCAGCGACGTCAGAGTTTGCATAATCGAAGAACGCTTCCGGGTTGTACGTCAACCATTGGTTAGGTACGCCAGCAAAGTAGTTTTCGGCAGTGAAAACAGTAAGTAGCTCATCAGGAATATCGAAACTGTATCCACAGTAAACATTACATGCTGAAGCGAAGCGACGTGTGTTGTCTTTTTCACGGTCTTGATAGTAAATACCAAAATCCATTTTGTAGAAGGCATTATCCGAATCTGGCACCCATGTGAAATCCGCACGGTATTCTGAAATAGTGTCTTCAGTATCGAAGCCGTTACGTTCGTTGTAATGCATGCGGCCTAACGATGGTGTTTGTAAGGCTGCATCACCACCATCAACAGTTAGTGTTGGTGTAGTAGTCCCTGAATAATCTACGCTGTAGGCATTGTTGTAACCTACAACGGTAAAGAAGTTATCGCCACCACTGTTGTCTTCAGCCGTTGATGTTGATAAATCGATAACGGCAGTTAAATTGTCATTTACTAACCACTCGAAGTTCGCACCAAATGCTTGAATTTCAACGTCACGACCGTATCAACGACGGATAAAGTCAGTTGCACCACCAACACCTTCAACTAATGTACTGTCTAAGCTAGTTAGTGAGCCATTGTCATTAAAGGTCATATTGTCTAAGTTGCTATCGGTGAACCAATGACCAACACTGTGGGCGTCTGAATCAACTTCGAACTTTGAGTAAAGACCGTCTAAGGTAAGAGTCATATCATCGTTAGGAGCGTATTGAACAACCAAGTTTCCAGATGTTCTTTCACGATCTACCAAGTCAACAATTTGGTCAAAGTTCTGTGGAACGTAAACGCCATTGTATTGCGAGCTATCGGCATAGTCTGGGTTATCCAGTTCTGAACGATCTGTGATGCTAACACCTGGACGCCAGTAGCGTGTTTCCAACATATTTGTTTGAAGTTTACGTTGTTGGAAGGAAGCAGCAGCTAAAACGCCCAGCTTGCCATCCATAAAGGTATTGGTAACAAGGCCAGATAGTTGTGGTGTTGTTTCTTCAGAAATGTCTTCATACATGCCTTTAACACTTGCTACAGCTTTAAAGCCATCAAATGCGAAAGGGCGTGCAGTGGTAACTTCAACAGTCGAGCCAATACCACCTTCTTGCATTGATGCTAGCGGGCTCTTGTATACCTTTGCACCACTAATTAATTCTGCAGGAAGCGTGTCGAAGCTGAACGCTCGACCTTGGTTCTCAGTAGCGATTTGACGACCATTTACCAATACGGTGTTAAATTCTGGGCCGAACCACGTACTGTAATGAATTGTCCTTCACCGCCACTTCTATCAATAGCAACACCAGTAATGCGCTGCAGTGACTCTGCAACGTTTTGATCTGGGAATTTACCAATATCTTCAGCAGTAATACCGTCGTAAACAACATCAGATGCTTTCTTATCTAGCATTGATGCTTTAAGTGAACTGGTAAAACCTTTAACTTCAATAACATCAACTTGGTCTTCAGATGGTGTCGCTTCTTCTTGAGCGAATACCAACGGGGTGTGTAAGGCTGTCGCAATAGCAACGCCTAATAGTGAGCGCTTGGCCATTGGGCCTAATAATGATGTGTTAATTTTATGTGTCACTGTGTTTTCTCCGTGAGTAGGCTATTTTCTACTTAGTTAGCGTACAAATAGCGTAATAAGTATGTTCGGATCAAGCTTATTAACATTCTTTTTACACATTTTATAACCTAAATTTCGAATTATTATTATTAAGATGTTGAAATTAAAGGTTTTTAAAAATTAAGAAAAAGGTAAACGTTTTCCTTAATTTTTGATAGTAACACAAATTTACATTGTAATGACAATGTTATAAAAATATTTTTTTATATTAAAAGCGCGGTTTATTACCGCGCTATATATGGAGAGGTAAAATTAACTACAGCGGATACGGGCAACGGCGTTTTTCCAACCGTCATAGGCCTTGTCACGCTCTTCTTTTGAAAGCCGAGGAGTGAAAATACTGTCACTTTTCCAGCACTCGGTAAGGGAATCAACAGAGGTAAATACACCAGCTTGAAGGCCAGCAAGGAATGCGGCGCCAAGTGCGGTGGTTTCAGTAATTTCGGGGCGTTCAACTTCTGCGCCTAATATGTCAGACAAGAAACCCATTACCCAATCGTTTCGAGACATGCCGCCATCTACGCGGATAGTGGTTGGCCGTGCGCCATCACTTTCCATGGCTTTCTGTAAGTCTTTGGTTTGATAACATACTGATTGCAAGCCCGCGGCAACAATTTCGCTTATGCCGGTGTCTCGAGTTAGGCCCAAAATCGCACCTCGCGCATCGGGATCCCAATAAGGAGCGCCTAGTCCGGTAAAGGCTGGCACAAGAAAAACACCGTTATCTTGTCGCGCTCTTTGCGCCAACGCTTCGGTTTCGGAAGCATCGTCAATCAGTTTCAAGCCATCACGTAACCACTGCACCGTAGCGCCGGCCATGAAAATACTACCTTCAAGGGCGTAAGTGGTTTTTCCGTTTAACCTATAACCTACGGTAGTTAACAAGCGGTTCTTAGATTGAAGAGGCTTGTCGCCTGTATTCAAAATCATGAAACAACCCGTACCATAAGTACTTTTTGCCATGCCTTTCTGGAAGCAGGCTTGGCCAACAAGCGTAGCCTGCTGATCGCCGGCTACACCTTGAATAGGGATAGCACAGCCCAAAATATCTTTGCTTACAACACCAAATTCATCAGCACAGTCCATGACCTCAGGAAGCATGGCTTTAGGGATATTAAAGGTATCGAGTAATCGTTCGTCCCAACACTGAGTATTAATGTCGAACAACATGGTACGAGAAGCGTTAGTGGCATCGGTCTTATGTGATTCGCCGTTGGTCAAACGCCAAATTAAGAAGGTGTCCACTGTACCAAAAAGCAATTCACCGGCTTCGGCTTGCGCTCTTGCACCTTCTACATTGTCTAAGATCCACGCTAGTTTGGTGGCCGAAAAATAAGGGTCAAGCAGTAGCCCCGTAGATTCAGTAATATGCGCCACTAAACTTTCATCGTCGTCGAGTTCGCGACATTGCTGCGAGGTACGTCTGTCTTGCCAAACAATAGCCGGGTACACAGGCTTGCCGGTGTTTTTATTCCAAACTAAGGTTGTTTCGCGTTGATTGGTAATACCTATAGAGGCTATATCTTCAGGTGATACAGAGCACTTATCGAATACTTGCTTCATGGTAGTGGTTACGCTTTCCCAAATTTCTTCTGGATCGTGTTCCACCCAACCATCTTGTGGGTATTTTTGAGAAAACTCTTGTTGTGCAACAGCTACGATAGCGCCGTCCGCTGCAAAGATAATGCTACGTGAACTCGTGGTTCCTTGGTCTATGGCAAGAATATATTGGCCCATGACACGTCTCCTGAACATAATTTGGTAAGAGTTTGCACCATTTACACCAGTTTAACAATGCTATATTTTCGAAAACGAACATTTCAGTGTTCGAATTACCGTAGGCAGGCAAAGGTGAACCACGTATAATAGCTAAATCGCCACAAGGAATGACCCAATGAACCAAACGCAAAGACACGAAAAAATTGTTAGCTTTATCAAACAAAATGGCTTCATGTCTATTGACGACTTGGTTACTCGTTGTGATGTTACCCCCCAAACTATTCGTCGCGATCTAAACCAGCTCGCCGAGGCAGGTATTGTTAGTCGATACCATGGGGGCGCTGGACTTAATCGAAGTTGGGAAAATACGCCTTATCAAGAACGCAAAACACAAAACAGTGAAGTAAAAGAAAGAATTGCTGAGGCAGTGGCTAGCATGATCCCCGACGGGGCTTCATTATTTATAAACATAGGCACGACGACTGAAATGATAGCAAGCAAGTTACTTAATCATAAAAACTTGCACGTGGTAACGAATAACATTCATGTCGCGACCATTCTTTCTGCTAAAGAAGACTTCTCAGTTATTATCGCTGCGGGCGAAGTACGTTACCGAGATGGCGGTATTATTGGGGAAGCAACCTGCGACTTCATCAGCCAGTTTCGTATGGATTACGGCATTATAGGTATCAGTGGAATTAGCGCTGATGGTGCACTGCTCGATTTTGATTTTAGGGAAGTAAAGGTATCACAAGCGATATTAGAGCATACCCAGCACGTTATTCTTGCAGCAGATTATAGTAAGTTTGAACGAAGAGCTATGGTAGAGCAGGGGCATATTTCTCAGGTTGATTGCCTGGTATGCGATCAAACACCGCCCCCTGCTATTCGAAAAATTATTGATGAAAACAACATCAGTTTCATTAAGGCGTAAACGGCCAACTTATAACCTTAGTAGTCACTTATCAGTTTACTATCTACTTCCAAAACAGCATGCTGCCCAGCATTGTTGTAACGGCGCGCCATCCTTGTTACCCATGTATTAACTGCTATGGTTAAGTAAGCTTACGGCTATGCATAACAGTAGGCATACCTAATACCTGCAAAAGCTGTATATCAAACTTTTATCTGAAAAGATGGGGCTATGCATAACAGTAGGCATACCTAATACCTGCAAAAGCTATACATCAAACTTTTATCTGAAACCATGGGGCTATGTTGAACCAGTGCTTTAATTGCGTAGGTTAAAAATGAGCAATAATGTTCGTTAATATTCGTTTTGTGTTGACATGTTTTCTTTTTGGTTGTCAAATAGCCAGCATGCTAGTGAAGCCGAAAGGGGCGAGAACATGAATCAAAATACAAATAGTACACAAACCGTTGACGTTTTAGTGGTTGGCGGCGGTGTAAATGGTGCCGGAGTAGCATTAGATGCAGCCGGCCGCGGACTTTCGGTAGCACTATGTGAAAAAGGCGATCTTGCAGGTGCAACGTCTTCCTCTAGCAGCAAGTTAATACATGGTGGTTTACGCTATTTAGAGCATTATGAGTTCCGCCTTGTGAAAGAAGCGCTCGCTGAGCGTGAAGTGCTATTGGAAAAAGCCCCACATATCATGTGGCCTTTACGTTTTCGTTTACCTCATCAAAAGCATCTTCGTCCCGCATGGATGATTCGAATTGGCCTGTTTATGTACGATTCACTAGCCAAACGTAATGTATTACCGCGCTCAAAGAAAATGTCTACGTCACCGACAGGCCCCTTGGTGAATGATATTACAACGTGTTTTGAGTACTCAGATGGTTGGGTAGATGATGCTCGTTTAGTGGTATTGAATGCGTTAGCAGCGCAAGATAAAGGTGCTAGCATCTATACCCGCACTGAATGTATTAGTGCCGAGAAGCAAGACAAGTTATGGAAAGTGACTTTAAAAGACGCATTAGGGAAAACGTTTACAATCAATGCCAAGGCTGTGGTTAACGCTGCTGGGCCATGGGCTGTTTCATTCCTAGATAGACTTGCCGACACTAAAAACCCAAATGCGATGCGTATGGTGAAGGGCAGTCATTTTATTGTGCCTAAATTGTACGACACAGAAGAAGCTTATATTCTTCAAAATAAAGACGGCCGTATTGTTTTTGTTATTCCTTACGAAGATGACTTTTCACTCGTTGGTACTACCGATGAGAACTATGTTGGTGAGCCATCGCAAGCCGCTATTTCTGAAGCTGAAACTGAATATCTTATTGATGTTGTTAATACGTATTTTAAAACCAAAATTGACGAAAGTGATATTGTTCATAGCTACAGTGGCGTGCGCCCATTACTTGAAGAAAAAAATGCGTCTGCGCAAGAGTTAACGCGCGATTATAAAGTAGAGCTAAGCGGCACTGAGTCTTCGCCAATATTGCTTAATATTTTCGGTGGAAAAATTACTACTTACAGAAAATTGTCTGAGCATGCAGTAGATAAGTTAACTAGCCTGTTTCCAAAGGCAGGTAAAGCGTGGACCAAAAATGTAGCGCTTCCGGGTGGCGCTTTCACCAATAAAGCAGATTTAATTAAACAGCTACAACAAGACTACCCATGGTTACCTGAATCGGTAGGGGTTCGCTATGCGCGTCAATACGGCATGTTGTGCGTTAAGTTTCTTGAAGGAAAAGCAGATTTAGGCAGCATGGGTGAGAACTTTGGTGCCGACATGTACCAAGCAGAAGTGGACTACCTTATTGATCACGAATGGGCAATGTCTCTTGAAGACGTCATTTGGCGCCGAACTAAGCATGGTTTACGTTTAAGCCAGAGCGAGCAAACCAACTTAGAAAGCTATATAACGACTCAAGTGTCTAAAAGTGTCGATATGCAGCAATCTGCGTAGATATTCAATATAGAATCTTAAAAAGCCCGTATCTTTATTTCACAAAGTGCGGGCTTTTTTATGTCCAAAATACTTAACTACAGCGATATAGTTGGTCTACTGGTTTTAAAGCTATTCATATAGAGGAAGATAGGATGAAGGAAATAATTCTAATTCGGCACGGAAAGCCGTTGTCTGCTCACAACAATAAATTAAGTGCGGGTGAATTTACCAATTGGGTTCGCCAGTACAATCAGTCACCTTTAGACAGCGCCCATTACCCAAATGAAAAGCGCGAATTTGCCGCGCATCACATCATTGCTAGCCCGCTTAAAAGAGCGCAGCTCTCGGCGAACTATTATATGGGCGAGCCCGCAGTTGACGTTATTCCCGAATTAAAAGAAATGGATATACCCTACTACAGGCTACCGCTAAGATTAAAAGCGTGGCATTGGGTTTTATTAAACAGGCTAATGTGGATTTGCGGGAAAGCGGGGCGGTTTGAGTCTTTCGTTGAGGCTAAAAATCGCGTGGGTAAAGCGGCAAAGGAACTCGAAAAGAAAGCCGAACAGCACGCTCAAATTGTTGTGTTTGGACACGGCATGAGTAATCGTTATATTCGCATTCTTCTGGCTAAAAGAGGCTGGGAAATAACGGAGAAAAATAACGGTTATTGGGGTGTGACGCGTTTAATAAAAAATTGAAATATTCTTAAAAATAAACAACTTTCGTCTACTGGTGCTATTGTTATTACTTTGTTGTAATAACACAATTATTCATGGTCAAAGATTTTACGATGCACATTGGATGGCGCCAATACCTAAAGCAGAAATTTAGACGTGTTCCCAAGCACCATGTGCTCGGCGTTTCTGTAGACGCTGAGTCTGTATCCTTCTGCATCGTAAAGCGTGAGCAAGATTCAATAGTTTTAGTTGACGAAGAAACGGTAACACCAGAAAAATGGGGTGAAAAGCTTCATACTTGGCTAAAGGAAAAAAACCTTCTTGGTATTTCAACGTGCGTGTGTATGTCTCACAGTTGGTACAACGCGTTACAACTAGACCGGCCAAATGTTGAGGACAACGAAGTTCACGGCGCACTGCAATGGTCTGTTGCCGAAATATTGGGTAGCGACAAAGCCTATGTATTTGATTATGTCGATTTGCCCGTGCCTCTTGCAGGCACTAACAAGGTAAACGTATTCGCGTTACCTCGCTCTGTCATTGCTGATGTTGTCAGCCATATCCAATTTGCCGATGTCACTTTAAAAGAAATCACGACTGCTGAATTAGCGCTATGCGAGCTCATGCCGTCAATGGAAAGCGCCACCGTACTGTTAACACAAGAAGCCGGTGAAGAAGTGGTTTTAAATGTGGTTAAAGATGGAAACCTTTATTCTTCTCGGCGGTTAAAAGGTTTTGAAAATATTGGCTCGTTTTCCCAAGAAGAATTGGAAATGGGACTGCTTGATAATTTGGGTGTGCAAATTCAACGTTCTATGGACCACTTTGAAAGTCAGTTGCGCCAACCGCCCATCCGGTCGGTTTTATTTCGGTTAGACTCCCCGCATTCTACTACGCTTAAGATGCAGCTCAGTCAGTTAATTCCGGCACAAATCGACCAGTTAATTTCGCCTATTCAAGTTAGCGAAGACATTGATGTTTATCGGCTGAACTTGGTGAGCTTAAGTGCTGCGTTTTGTGCACTGGTTCCACAACCTATAGCACCTCCTACTATGAGTACTACAGGAGAGCTGAAATGAGACAGCGGATTAACCTCTATTGGCCAGAGTTTAAACCGGAGTTTCGCTGGTTGAACGTAGGCACAATGCTCGTAGTGTGGTTACTTACATTGCTGATAGTCGTGCTAGTTACCATGAGGTTGAGCGCGACGGTTCAAAAACAAAGTGCAGTGTTAAACCAAGCGCAAGAGCGAACTATCCAGCTTGATGAAGAGTTAGCCATGGCGAAATCTCAATTAGCTGAACGAAAGCCATCACAAGTTTTATCTGAAGAACACGAAACGTTAAACCTTTCGGTCAGCCAAAAAACATTACTTATAGAAGAATTGAGTGGGCAAGAAACTCGAGAGCAGGCGCCATTTTACCAAGCCTTAAATGGTTTTGCCGATGTTGCAGACGGTTCTCTATGGTTAACGCGATTTGTAGTGCGCAGTGAGCGATTGTCATTATATGGCAAAGTAAACGACCCAGGTGCGCTGCCAGCGTGGTTAAAACGACTAGGAAACGCTACCTACTTTGAAGAAAAAGAATTTGAAGTCATTAAATTAAGCCGTGATATCAACAAGGATGGCAATCCAAATGGCGTGTTGTCGTTTGAGTTACTCAGTGAGCCAGCTGATGAAGACGTTGAGGTGGCACCAGAATGAGCAAAGATAGCTTGAACAGTAAACTGGCCGCCATGAGCCCTCGAGAACTCATCATGCTCTTCGTCGCGGGCTTAGTGGTGATAGTACTTGTTGGTTTCACGTTTTTCATCGAACCACTTTGGAAAAAGTCGCAATCGATTCAAAGAAGGCTTGCGTCTGAAGCCACGCAAACCTCTTCGTTAAGCCAGCAATTGCAAATTTATCTCGAAGCGCTAGAAGAGGATCCCGACAAGGCCTTGATATCAAGCATTGCAGAATTAGAAGAAAAAGATGCGATATTGGAACGGCGATTTAGAGATGAACTTAAAACCCTAGTCACCCCTGATGAAATGCCAGCGTTGGTTAGTCGTATGTTTGATGATGCACAACAAGTGCGCTTGGAATCTATGGCAACTATTGCGCCTGTTAATATATTTGCAGGGCGTGAAGACTTATCGGCGCTTACGCTTTATCGACACGGCCTAACCTTAACGTTCAGCGGTAGCTATTTTGATATCAGAGACTTTCTTCAACGTGCTCAAAAAGAAAATATAAAGCTTTATTGGGAAGCGATGGATTACCAAGTCAGCGATTACCCTAACGGAAAAGTGACAATAGAGTTTTATACCGTTAGCACGCAAAGGACATTTATCCGTGTTTAAACTAATACTAACAATAGTGCTCACTTTTAGCTCATTTTTGTTGTTTGCACAGCAAGACCCAACTCGTCCTGGGAATACCAAAATGACAGGCATTGGTGCTACGCAGCAAGGGGAGTTTTCCTTAAGCGCCATCATGTATTCTGCGCAAAGTAAGCATGCCATTATTAATAATAAAGTGGTCAGGGAAGGGGATGATATCGCCGACGGCAAAGTAGAAAGCATCACTAAGAATACCGTAGTAATTTTGAAAAACCGTTATGCCAAGCCTGTACGAACTGTATTGTCTCTCGCGCCAATAACAACAATTAAAAAAAATGTATCAGAGGATCTGTAAAATGGGCAAGTTACCCCGTCTGTTTGGAGTATTAAGCATATCTTTAGCGATGGCCGGTTGTCAGAGTACATCAGAGCCTCAGCAGCAGCTTGTGTCAAAAGTTGAACAAAACTTACAAGAACAAATTGATGCAGAAAAAGCGCGTAAATCTTCACAACTAAATACCCCAGTGCCCATT
The DNA here is from genome assembly GCF_000213655.1 of Alteromonas naphthalenivorans. Lineage (NCBI taxonomy): Bacteria > Pseudomonadati > Pseudomonadota > Gammaproteobacteria > Alteromonadales > Alteromonadaceae > Alteromonas > Alteromonas naphthalenivorans. The sequence continues at coordinate 3,888,521 of NC_015554.1, read as the reverse complement.
CCCTCTGCGGTATCAGCTGCATTGGCAGCACCCGAAAGTGTGTCTTCAACTAACAGCTTGTTCGGCCCACAACGTTTCGACGTTAACGCGCAAAGTGTGCCTATCAGCGCCTTTTTCGCAGGCTTGGTTGAAGGTACGCCTTACAGTGTTGCTATTCATCCGCAAGTAACTGGGTCGGTATCGCTGCAACTCAAGCAAGTTACAATAGATGAAGTTATGTCACTACTCAGTGACTTATATGGCTATGACATTGCGCGCTCAGGAACGGTGTTTAAAGTGCGCGCTGCAGGTATGCGTACTGAAACCTTTGCTGTGAATTACCTCTACATGCAGCGAAACGGGGCAACTCAAACCAGTATTACCTCCGGCGGTGTAACGCAAAATAATAATCAAAATAACAACAATGGTTCTTCTTCGGGCTCGTACAGTGGCAACTTCAGCAGTTCCGAAAGCTACGGAAGTCAAAACAACAGCAATACTAACGGCACAACGATAAACACTCGCACTGAAACCGACTTTTGGGCCGACTTGAAGGTTAGTCTTGAAGCTATGGTAGGTAAGGAAAACGGCCGTGCTGTATTTGTTACTCCGCAAGCAAGCTTAGTTACTGTGCGGGCTATGCCTGATGAATTGTCTGATATACGCCGCTTTTTGAAGACCTCAGAAGCGAACTTAACTAAGCAAGTTATTTTGGAAGCCCGTATTTTAGAAGTTGAACTGAATGACGGTTATCAGCAGGGTATTAATTGGAATGAAATATTGGCCAACACCGGCAATACAGACTTTTCACTTTCAACCACTGCTGGCACGTTAGGCAATGACATCAGCGCTACTTTGGGTGGCGTGACAAGCCTCGCTTTTTTGAACAAAGACTTCTCAGGCGTGCTGTCATTACTGTCTACTCAAGGGAATGTACAAGTACTTTCTAGCCCCCGGGTGACCGCTATTAATAATCAAAAAGCGGTTATAAAAGTAGGTGACGATGAATATTTTGTCACTGATGTGTCAAGCGACAGCACGGTAACCAGCACTACAACGTCTATATCACCGGATATTGAACTTACCCCCTTTTTCTCGGGCATTGCACTAGATGTAACACCGCAAATTGATGACAAAGGCACGGTACTATTGCATGTTCACCCATCGGTGATTGAAACTGCTGAGCAGCAAAAAGTTGTGACTATGGATGATGAGCAAATTGTATTGCCATTGGCACAAAGCACCATTCGAGAGTCAGACACTATAATTCGTGCTGGTTCTGGCGAAATTGTGGTGATAGGTGGCTTAATGCAAACCAGTCAAACCGATGTGGTATCAAAAACGCCATTACTGGGTGACATTCCCTTGTTTGGTGAATTGTTCAAAAATCGCCAAGTTAGCGAAACAAAAAAAGAACTTATTATTTTACTCAAACCCACTGTTGTAGGACACGACACGTTCGAACAGCAACTTGAAACCAGTCGCCAAAATATGGTTGATTGGTTGTATGTGGATTAAGTATGTATTTGTATCATTTTGGCATTAGAGAGCTACCTTTTACTTTAACGCCACATACCAGTTTTTTTTATGGCCTACCCAGTCATATTGAAGCCAGTGAGGTGTTACTCACTGCGCTTAAATCTGGTGAGGGCTTTATCAAAGTGACTGGTGAAGTCGGTACAGGCAAAACCCTTATTTGCCGGAAATTTCTTAATGAATTGCCCGCGCATTTTCAATCAGCCTATATTCCTAACCCTCTTTTAAGCCCAGACGAGTTGCGCCGTGCAGTGGCAAGTGAGTTAGGAGTAGATATAGGGCAAACCTGCGATCAGCAGCGTTTCACCCAATGTATTCAAGAGCGACTTATCGATATTAATGCCCAGCATCGCAGTGCTGTTTTGGTGATTGATGAAGCGCAAGCGTTACCGGTAGAAAGTATTGAAGCACTTCGGTTGATGACTAACTTAGAGACAGAAAGCCGTAAATTATTGCAGGTGGTGTTATTTGGGCAACCAGAGCTCAATCAAAAGCTTTCAATGCCGGAGCTGCGGCAGTTAAAGCAGCGCATTACATTCAGTTATTCGTTATCGCACATGGATACCGACCAAATATACCATTATGTAAAACATCGTTTAGTGGTAGCAGGGCACACAGGAGAAGAGGTATTCGACTTAGCGTGTTGCCGATTAATGTTTATGGCTACGAAGGGGACGCCAAGACTGGTCAACGTACTGTGTCATAAGGCCATGATGCTGGCGTATGGCGAAGGCAAGTACAACGTGGATGTATCGCATATTAAGTTGGCTATTGCTGACACCGAAGCCACTACATTGCCTTGGTACGCTTCTTTTGCCCTGTGGCCTTCTTTGGTAGCGGCCGGTGTGGTGGTTTCGGTTACCCTTGCCAGTGTACTCGAGTTTGGAGGCATGGCATGAGTGTTGTGAATAAAATGCTGAAAGATCTAGAAGCTCGCGAAGGCGTTGAACAACCGCAAGCTCGATACGAGCCCCCACAAAAAAAGTCAGTAAGTGCGCTTACTATCGTTGTGTTTTTGTTAGTTATCGTCACCATCGCGTTAGCTGTGTGGGTGCTGCTTAACCCCGCGCCATCGGTTTCATCTGCGGTGTTGCCCTCTGAATCAATGCCGATAACAGATACAAACGAAGTGTCATTAACCGAACCAAGCCCCGCTATATTGCCGACTTCTCTGACAGCAAGTGCTCAACCAAGTACTGAATCTGCCGAAAAAGAAAGAGCTGAAAAAGAAACTGCTGAAAAAGTAAGTGCTGAAAAAGTAAGTGCTGAAAAAGGAAGTGTTGAAGCTAGCCTCTCGCAAAACGACGACACGAATACGCCGCAGAATTTATCAAAACCGATGCAGGCGTCTGCCCAAGTAGCACAGGATACCTCTTCAGAAAAGGCGACAGCCACCGAGGGTGAATACTTAAAAAGCCCAAGCTCGCGTGCTGCTTCTGATGCAAGCATTAACCCTACTTCCAACCCAGACAACAGCCCTACTGGCATCTTTGTAGCGAAGACTGTATCAAAGTCGGTAGACAGCCTAAAAACAGCCGAGTCTGCACCAGTGCCACGTTTTTCAAAGCAGATTGATAACAATAAAAACGCCCCTGCGATAGACGAGCAGGTGCGCTTGGCTCTTGATAATAACGACTACAACACAGCCATCAGGTTAATGCAGCAGAAAGCGCAAAGCCATCCAACCGATATTAGTGTTAAGAAGAAGCTAGCGTCCTTGCTATTTGCCAGCGGCCAGGTAGAACAAGCCCAGGCCTTACTACAAGGTATGCTTGTGAATTCACCGGATGATCACAGTGTTCGCCTTATGTTGTCGCGGTTGTATGTGAAACAAGGGCTAACAACGTTAGCGATAGAAAACGCGAACGGGGCTGTTTCTTCACCCCGCAACCCACTGTCTGTAGAGTTACTTAGTTTTAGAGCGAATTTACTGCAGCAACATGGCGAGTTCGACAAGTCACTTAATGATTATTTAGTGCTAACTAAGCGGCGACCTCTCGAGCCAAAATGGTGGTTAGGTGCTGCGATAAGTGCTGACAGTTTGCATCAATCTGCACTGGCGTTTCACGCGTTCTCCCAAGTAGTAAAGATTGATACGCAGCAGACCCTATCACCAAATGTACATCATTATGCGCAAGAGCGCATGGCTAGGCTTCGGGAAGTAGTAAAATGAATAAACCTAGAGTTCGCCTTGGCGACCTTCTTGTTCAGCATAATTTGATTAGTGCTGATGAGCTAATGACGGCATTGTCTGAGCAAAAGAGTACGGGCCGCAAGTTAGGTGCTACGCTAATTTCGATGGGGTTGGTGACTGAACACCAAATGCTTGAATTGTTATCTCGGCATTTAAATGTTCCGCTTATCGATATCGATCAATACCGCGTAAATCAACAAGCTGTGCTGCTTTTACCTGAAATTCAAGCTAGGCGATATCGCGCACTCGTTATTGATGATAAGGGTGACAGCCTGCTAGTTGCCATGTCAGATCCCGCCGATTTAACCGCGGTAGATCATCTTTCAGAAACGTTAAACAGACAAATTGAACTTGCCGTAGTTAGCGAGCAACAGCTGTTCACCGCTTACGATACTTTTTATCGAAAAACCCAAGAAATTGCGAGTTTTGCCCAAGAACTAGCAGAAGAATACGATACTGAAGATAACTTTAATATAGAACTTGGTGGTGCGGGCGATCAAGACACAACAGTCGCCCGTTTGCTACAATCTATTTTTGAAGATGCCGTGATAGCAAAAGCGTCTGATATTCATATAGAACCTGATGAAAATCAGTTGAGAATACGACAGCGGGTAGATGGGGTTTTACAAGAAACTGTGATACCCGAGAAAAGTATAGCGGCCGCGTTAGTGTTGCGTTTAAAGCTAATGGCGGGGTTAGATATTTCCGAAAAGCGGCTACCGCAAGATGGCCGTACTCAAATTAAAGTTAAAGGGCACAAAATAGACGTGCGTTTGTCCACCATGCCAGTGCAAGGTGGTGAGTCTGTGGTCATGCGTTTGCTTGATCAGTCCGCAGGAATACTGACCCTTGAACAAACCGGCATGCCTTCAGCACAGTTAACCCGCTTTAGAAATTTGTTACGACGCCCTCATGGGATGATTTTGGTTACCGGGCCTACAGGTTCGGGTAAAACGACCACTTTGTATGGTGCATTAAGCGAATTAAATACGGCAAAGTCGAAAATTATTACCGTAGAAGATCCGGTGGAATACCGCTTACCGCGCATTAATCAGGTTCAAGTGAATCCTAAAATAAACCTGACTTTTTCAAATGTACTTAGAACCACACTACGACAAGACCCCGACATTATTATGGTGGGGGAAATGCGTGATCAAGAAACGGTAGAAATTGGGCTTCGTGGCGCATTAACCGGTCACTTAGTACTATCGACACTGCATACCAATGACGCTATATCTAGTGTAGTGCGCTTACTCGATATGGGCGCGCCAGGTTACTTGGTGGCAAGTTCTCTTCGAGGCATTATTGCTCAGCGCTTGGTACGCCGAATTTGTGATAATTGCACCACCTCTTATACGCCAACGGATGATGAAAAGGTGTGGTTGAACGGTATTGATGAAAATGCCGCAGACGTTGCCTTTAAACAAGGGCGTGGCTGTCAGAAATGTAATCAAACAGGATACAGAGGGCGAATTGGGGTTTTTGAGTTACTCGAAATGACTGAAAACATGATGAATTATTTAAAATCCAGTGATATCCAAGGCTTTAGTGATGCCGCGACTAAAAGCACAGGCTATCGCTCTTTGCCTCAATCTGCTCTGACTTATGCAAAAATGGGCGTAACCAGTGTAGAAGAGGTGTTAAAACTGGTTGAGATGGTAGCCCAAGATGCTCCCTCCTCTGAAATCACTGACGACACAACAGTGCAATAAGGCAATGATAGATGGCACGGTTTAGCTACAAAGGGCGCGAAAGAAATGGCGCCCTGACAGAAGGCGAGTTAGACGCGAACGATGCAGGAAGTGCAGCGGCAATGTTGCGCGCTCGCAGTGTAACGCCAATTGCTATTGTCCCCATGAGTGATAAAAAAGAAAGTGTCGTGTCTGGTTGGCAAGGCTGGTTTGTCCCCGAAGTCACTTTGGACGATTTAGTTATTTTTTGTCGCCAAATGTTCTCGCTAACCAAAGCGGGTATTCCCTTACTAAAAGCGGTGTCTGGCTTAGCTGAATCCTGTAATTCTATTCGCCTTAAACTTGCCCTTGAAGACGCTATCGTAAGTTTAGAACGAGGCCGCACCTTGTCTTCCGGATTAAACCAGCACCCTAAAATTTTTAATCAATTATTTGTAAGTATTATTCATGTGGGCGAAAACACCGGTCAATTAGAAGATGCCTTCGCTCAACTGGCGGTGTATTTAGAGCGCGAACAAGAAACTCGCAAACAAATTAAAGCCGCCACGCGCTACCCCATTTTTGTGCTTATCGCCTTAGCGGGCGCGTTTGTAGTGCTCAATATCTTTGTTATCCCCAAATTCGCCGACATGTTTTCTAAGTTCAATGCCGAATTGCCTTTAATGACCCGAGCGCTCATAGGCACATCAGATTTCTTGCTGAACTATTGGTACCTGCTAATTGCTGGCGGGATATTCATTGCCTACATGATTAGGCGTTCATTAAATACGAAAGTCGGGCGTTTAAATTGGGATAGACGTAAGCTTTCATTACCTATAGTGGGCAGTATTTTTAATCGTTCTTTACTAAGCCGCTATTGTCGAAGTTTTTCAATGATGTTGCGCGCGGGCGTTCCCTTAACCAGTGCACTAAACTTAACCTCAGAAGCGGTGGGAAATGTGTACATGGGGCAAAAGATTATTGCGATGCGCGAGCGAATTGAAAAAGGTGAGGGGCTAGCACGAGTCAGCGCAGCAAGCGGACTATTTACACCTTTGGTGATGCAGATGATTCGTGTAGGTGAGGAAACCGGTCGCGTAGATGAATTACTGGTTGAGGCGTCGGAGTTCTATGAGCGTGAAGTTGACTACGATCTTAAAAATTTAACAGCAAAGATAGAGCCTTTTTTAATTGTCGTGGTGGCAGCCATGGTACTGGTGCTCGCGCTGGGTATTTTCACCCCCATGTGGGACATGATGAACGCAATAAAAGGCGTATAACTCCCTAGCTTAAAGATGTGTTATAACAGTATGTTAAGAGCAATTAATGACTGCGAAAAAGTAATAGCAGCAAGGGTAGTAACATGGTGACGAAAAGCGAAGCGGCAAAAAGTAAGAACAGATCCTTATTTATCAACATTATTGTGATCACGTTGTTTGCTTCACTAATGGCTGTTTTTATCGTGCGACTGAATACCAGCGAAGTTAATTTTGAAGCACAGATGCTTAGGCAGCTAGCGCTCAAGTTGGAAGAATCTGCAGTAACGGCTCATTGGAAGTGGCAGTCAGAAGGGCGGCCGGTTCGTATTCTGCTTACGCACTATGATAGGCAGGGTAATGAAGTTGGACGTACGCCCGTGCTAATGAGTCATGAGGGATGGCCAGAAGTGTCTCCTTCTGTGCAAGGGTGTAAAACCCTTTGGAACGCATTGCTAACCGTGCCTATGATGGTTAATGGTTTTAATGTGCGTGGTGAATATTTTCGTGGTGAGTTAGTCGACGATGAGGCCGTGAATGCACGCTGCCGATTTTCCTTAAGCGCGGGGGATTACTTTGACTACTTTGTATTTCGTGGTGATGTGGTTCCAGAAAACGAACAATAACAAACAAACTGAATTTTAATAATGAGAAAACTGGGGTGGTCCAAATGAAAAAGCAACGACATCAAATAGCGGGAAAACAACTGGGTTTTACGCTAATAGAGCTTGTGATTGTAGTCGTATTACTTGGGCTACTAGCGGCAGTGGCCATTCCACGCTTTCTTGATATTACTGAACAAGCTGAAGATGCCACGGTTGAGGGTGTTGCCGGTGGTTTCGCCACAGGGGTTGGGCTTGTGCGCGCACAATGGGAAATAGAAGGTCGGCCAGAAGAGAATGCGTCTACCAATCAGACCTTTGTGACACTTGATGGCATTAATGTCGCGGTTGATCAGGATACCGGCTATCCCACAGGCCTGCTAAACGGTGACGGTAACAGTCAAGACACAGCGATTACCGCATTAGACTGCGAAAGTATCTTTAGCCTGATAATGCAAAGTGCCCCCTCCATTACATCGAGTTTTTCAGAATCACCATTTGACGGTTACCGATACTTTGCTACAAATAGTAGTGGTGGCGGCGCAAGTGGTAATGACCTTTGCTATTATTACCTTAGCCAATCTATAAAAAATCTGAACAGTAGCCCTACCAATGATGCGCAAGGCGATGGGTTTCTATACGACCCACGGATAGGCCAAGTTATCGTTTTTAGTAATGATTCGAACTCATAACTATGTATTGAGTTTTATACGTAAACTGGTGATTTTTAAACTAAAGTTTTATATTCAATTACGCCATTTTTGCAATAATAAACGTAATTGAAACAAAAGGACATTTTTTATGCAGCAACGCGGTTTTACCCTTATTGAGCTAGTCATAGTTATCGTAATTCTTGGTATTTTAGCGGTTACCGCTGCGCCTCGGTTTGTAGGTTTCCAAACTGATGCTCGCATTGCCACATTAGAAGGAGTGGAAGGCGCACTGATTAGTGCTTCGGAAGCTATTCATGCAAAAGCAATTATTGCTGGCGCGACTGCATCGTCAAATACGACCATCAACGTAAATGGCACTGATATCAATGTTCGTTATGGTTACCCGTACAGCACATACTTCGATGACAATAACAATACCACCACTGTGCAGCTAGATTCATACATGAACCTAGATATTCGTGCAGTAAACACTACCGCAGACCAAGGTACTACAGATTGGTATGTGAGTGCTAACGGTACTTGGGCTCGCATTTACCCCGACGGTTTTGAAGGTGCTAACTGCTATGTTGAGTACAGAAATGCGGCAGCGGGTGGTTCTCCTACTATCACATTGACTTCGACTGCTTGTTAAATATTACCTAGCACATGGCCAGGCATTTCGTTCCTGGCCAGCGTCAGGCCCGAGGCGCTGGCTTTACGCTCCTTGAGCTTATTATTGTCATCGTCGTTATTGGTATTATAGGCGTGGTCGCTTCTGCGCGAATACAAGATGATACCGGCTACACTGAATACTCCCTTCAAATACGTCTTCTCTCTACCTTACGAAATATTCAAGGCAAAGCCATGCAAGATAACCGCGCAGGCTATTGTTATCGCACTATTGTGAGTTCGTCTGGTGACGGTGCTTACGGCCCTACTGTTGTTAACTACGGGAGTGCAAATCAATCAGCCAGCTGTGGCGCAAGTATTGCCGCCAATGCGCCCACATTTTTAGCGGCGCGGGGTGATGAAATTGGTGCTAAAGGGGTATCTATCACCTTTTCAGAAGGTGTTGCTTCGCCTTCCTATATTGACTTCGATTACCTTGGTCGGCCAATAACCGCCACCGGCAGTTGTGCATCAGATATTTGCAGAGTGACCTTTGCGGGAACAGCAACAGTAGGTGTCTGTATTGAAGCTGAGGGGCTTATTTATGCGTGCTGAGCGAGGTTTTACACTACTTGAGATCGTGATTGGATTAGTGGTGACCAGTATTGTCATGCTTATTGTTACCGATTTACTTGGCGCGCAAGCGCAACAAAGCGTGGCGCCTGTAACGCAAGCCCGCGCTAATATTTTAGCCCAAGGATTACAACGAGAAATACTGAGTAAGGCATTTGACGAAAATAGCAGTGGGCATAACGCCGGTGAACGATGTAGCGACACTATTAACTGTACGACTAGCGCAAACTTGGGGCCTGATAGTGGAGAAAATCGTTCTACCTTTGATGATGTGGATGATTACCACGGCTACAGCGTTATTAGAAACAGTGCGGGTCAAACCATCACGCAAAGTGGGCAAAGTTTATATCAAGGTTACCAGCTCAACGTAGTAGTGTTTTATGATGATAACCTTGACGGTATTGATGATGCCGGCGTGGGTAGCTATACGGGCAACACCAAATTGGTTCGCGTGTCTGTACTTACCCCTAACGATGAAACCATAGTCTTTAGCGGTTATCGGTGGAATTACTGATGGCAAATAGCACACCAATGAACAAAGCTCGAGGCTTTACGTTAGTAGAGCTTGTCATCGTGCTGGTGGTTATGGGGGTGATAGCCACAGGGATCGCAAAAGTGGTTACCAGTAGCATGTCTGTATTTGTTGGTGTTAGTGAAAGAGAGCAGCTCGTTGCCCAAACGTCTTTTGCCATAAATCGTATGGCTCGTGAACTACAAAACGCCGTGCCTGCCAGTGTGAGAGTCAGGGGATCATCGTCTCAACACTGCCTACAATTCGTTCCCGCTGATGTGGTAACAGGTTACAGTGAGATTTCCGTTCAGCCAGCCACTGAAAATACTATCGATATCTTATTTCCTGCGGATGCCCTTGATAATACTCAGCCCTTTACCGCGAGTGCATCTGTGATTGTTGCACCACCTAGTGTATTAGATGTCTATAACGCCGCTAATGATTACCGCCAACCTATAGTAAGTTGTACCGATGACGGCGATGGCGATTGTGCAACGAGAGACAGCACTGACGATACCCTCGAGATTACGGTAAGTGATGCCTTTGCAGAAGCCTCACTAGCTAACCGTGCTTATATTGCCTCAAAAGCGGTGAGCTTTTGCTTAAGAGGTTCGGTACTTCACCGGATTGAGTCTGGGTTTACCACATCGCAGCCTTTGGCTTTGGCAAGTAGCCCGAGGCTTGGGGTGGACTTCATTAATGTTTTATCTGCCTCACCTGCTAGCGGTACCTCAAACGATGATCCTTTTCAGGTTCGTAGTGTGAACGGTGGGGTTAATAATATGGTGATGTTGCGCCTACGAGCCCAAAAAGGCGATGAAGTATTAAGTCTGACGACTGAGGTGGCAATTGAAAATGAGCCGTGAACCTTTATCCCAACAATATCTAGTACATAAAGCACATAAAGCGCTTTCAAGAACTGATAGAAATAGAGTAGAGAAAACACATCCTAGTACGGCAACGTTAGGCGGTTCGTTCTTTACTGCCTCGCTAAAACATCAGCGAGGCAGCATGTTAGTCACTGCACTGTTTATTATGATAGTGCTGGCTCTGTTAGGGTTAACCCTAGCCTCGTCACTCTCTTCTACGGGCAACAAAGTCGCTGCGGATAATCTAGGTTTTCGCGCTCAGCTGGCAACACAAGCGGGCATGGAGCATATAAAGGCCACTGCAAACCCTGCAGGTGCCACCCCATTATCTTGTAATGGCACCATTAATAGCCCCGCTTCGTTTGGCCAAGTAAGAGGCTTTGAAGGGTGTGCTTACCAAGCCAGTTGTCAAACAAGCACTACGATTATTGCAGGCGTAAACTATTATTTCTATCGTTTTGCCTCTACCGCCCAATGCACCGCTAGTGAGTTAATTTCAGCGCATACACAGACCGATTCAATGATGATTGAACAATAAATATTATATTAATGTGAAACTTCCGGTTCAAATGCTTGTCTACTCTTACTGGTTTAAAAATAGCCACTTAACAAGAAGTTGGTTGGAAGTGAGTAGAAGGCGCAGTGGGTTTCCACTTAATCGCCACCTAATTGTTTAAAAAATGGTTCTCTGCTTGCCCAAATATGCCCCCATTGTTAAAGTGTGCGGATAAACATCGACTTCACGTTAAAGCGCTGTCATCTCACCCTTGCTAACACGCGATAACACAGAAACAGGAATACACTTTTCATGTTTAAAAAGCTTCGAGGCATGTTCTCTAATGATCTGTCCATCGACCTCGGAACAGCTAACACGCTGATTTACGTTAAAGACCAAGGTATTGTACTCAACGAACCCTCTGTAGTGGCTATTCGCCAAGAGCGTGCTGCTGGACCTAAAAGCGTTGCCGCTGTAGGTGCAGAAGCCAAACGAATGCTAGGTAGAACGCCTGGTAACATTCGCGCTATCCGCCCTATGAAAGACGGCGTTATTGCCGACTTTTATGTAACAGAGAAAATGCTTCAGCACTTTATTAAACAAGTGCATGACAACAATTTCCTTCGCCCTAGCCCTCGTGTTTTAGTTTGCGTTCCATGTGGCTCTACCCAAGTAGAGCGCCGAGCCATTAAAGAGTCTGCGCTAGGTGCAGGTGCACGTGAAGTGTATTTGATTGATGAACCTATGGCCGCCGCTATTGGTGCAGGCTTACCTGTATCAGAAGCAACCGGCTCAATGGTGGTCGATATTGGTGGTGGTACAACCGAAGTGGCTATCATTTCACTAAACGGTGTTGTGTACTCGTCATCGGTACGTATCGGCGGTGATAAGTTCGACGAAGCTATCATTAACTATGTACGCCGTAACTTTGGTTCACTTATTGGTGAAGCAACGGCCGAGCGCATCAAGCATGAAATTGGTGCAGCTTACCCAGGTGAAGAAGTTCGTGAAATTGAAGTACGTGGTCGTAACCTTGCTGAAGGTGTACCTCGTGGCTTCACATTGAACTCCAATGAAATCTTAGAAGCCTTGCAAGAGCCGCTTACTGGTATTGTTTCTGCGGTTATGGTTGCCCTTGAGCAATCTCCACCAGAACTCGCGTCTGATATTTCAGAACGCGGCATGGTACTTACCGGCGGTGGCGCATTACTGAAAGATTTAGATCGTTTGCTAATGGAAGAAACGGGCATTCCAGTAGTTATTGCAGATGATCCGCTAACTTGTGTAGCGCGTGGCGGTGGTAAGGCATTCGATATGATTGACCTACACGGTGGCGACCTGTTTAGCTATGAGTAAACAGGAAAGGCAGCCTTAAGGTTGCCTTCTTTGTATTATGGATACTATTTTTACTCGCGGTCCCTCACTGAATAATAGATTAGCGCTGGCAATTGTTTTGTCAGCGTTACTTATTTTTGTGGATCACAAAGTAGAAGGGTTTAAATCGACTCGGGTCTATTTAAATTCATTCATGAGCCCCCTTCAATATTTAGCCAATTTACCTCGGCTAATGCTAAGCGAAAGCGCCCAGCGCTTGACCTCACATGAAGATCTTCTCGAAGAAAACGACAAGCTCACGAATCAACTGTTGCTCATGAGTGAGAAGCTCCAGCGGTTTGATGCCTTGTCTCAAGAAAATAAACAATTAAGACATTTGCTGGATGCACCTGTACGTAACGACTTACGTAAAATGGTGGCCGAGCTGATGGCGGTTGATAAAAATCCTTATAGCCAGCAGGTGGTCATCAACAAAGGCGCCATTGATGGAGTTTATTTATCTCAGCCCATTATTGATGAAAAAGGCATAGTGGGGCAGGTTATGGAAGTGGGCACTACCAATAGCCGCGTACTTTTACTGGCTGATGTGACTCATGCTATTCCTGTCCGCTCTCAGCGTAATGATATCCGCTTTATTGCTACTGGCAGCGGCGCGCTAAACGAGCTGTATTTAGAGCATGTTCCCCACAGCGTTGATATTAAAGCGGGAGATGTATTGATTTCCTCCGGCTTAGGAAAAATTTTCCCCGAAGGCTATCCCGTAGGTACAGTGAAAGAAGTACGACGGGATGAAAGTCGTCCATTTTCTATTGTAACCGTAACGCCTATGGCTAAATTAGACAGGTTAAAGTATTTGTTACTCTTGTGGTCTGATGAAGGCAAACCTATCGACAGTAATGTGGATAGTGAAAGTGAAGCGGATAAAGAAGATGAAAGCAACACGGTAAGCAAGGAGGAGGCTGAAGATGATTCGTAAGCGTCATTCGGTTATCGTCACTACGCTTTTGATTGCGCTAGTTCTTCAAATTGTGCCATTGCCTATTCAGGTTGATTTATACCGTCCTGATTGGGTTTTGATTGTGCTTGCGTACTGGAGCATGGCGCTTCCCCACAGAGTGAATGTGGGCGTGGCCTTCTTAACCGGTGTGGCGGTTGACATACTAGTCGGCACTACCTTGGGCATCCACAGTTTAAGCTTAAGCATTTCAATCTATATTTTAGCCGCGAACTATCAGCGGCTTCGAAATTACTCGGTATGGCAACAAGCTATTGTTATAGGATTGCTTTCTTCGCTGTACCACTTGCTAACATTCTGGGTACAGCACTTACTTACTGATATCTATTTCCAATTGGATTACTTGTGGCCCGTGCTTACCTCTATGCTGTTATGGCCTTGGGTATTTTGGCTACTTCGTAAAACCCGTCGTCAGTTTTCCATTAGTTAAAGTGTGAGGCTTTTATCGTGAATTACTCAGTGGTTTTAGCCTCTGCTTCCCCTCGTCGTACCATGCTGTTAGATCAGATGGGCATTGCCCATTCAGTAAAGCCAGTGGATATTGATGAATCAGCCCTTGCTAATGAAACGCCTGAAGCCCAGGTAGCTCGACTCGCTGAGCAAAAAGCGAAAACAGCACTTGCACGGTTACACGATGAAGATGCACTTAATGAAAATACGCGTGTATTAGCGTCTGATACGCTTATTGCCTTTAACGGGGTTAGTTTAGGTAAGCCTGAAGATAAAGAAGACGCTAGACGTATTCTTTCAATGCTATCGAACAACGAGCATGAAGTACTGACGGCCATTAGTGTGGCGTCTACCACCAAGCAAGTAACACAAACTATTACCACCAAGGTAACTTTTGCCGCATTGACGAACGATGAAATTGACGCATACTTGGACACAGGTGAACCTGCTGACAAAGCAGGCAGTTACGCCATTCAAGGTATTGGCGGTCAATTTGTAAAAGCAATAAATGGCAGTGCTAGCGCAGTGGTTGGGTTGCCTTTGTATGAAACAAGGCAGTTACTTAGAGAATTTGGAGCCGTGTAGTGAGTGCAGAGCTACTAATCAATGTTACACCGTCAGAGTCTCGTGTTGTTCTCATTGAAAATGGGATATTGCAGGAAATTCACGTAGAGCGTCATACCAAGCGTGGCTTAGTGGGCAATATCTATCGCGGTAAAGTGAGTCGGGTACTTCCTGGAATGCAAGCCGCATTTGTGGATATTGGCCTTGAAAAAGCCGCTTTTCTTCATGCCTCGGATATTGTTATTCATAATGAAATAGCAGAGGAAGTATCTGCCAGTCACATTCAAAAACAAGACATTCGTGAGCTTGTTCGAGATGGTCAAGATATTGTTGTGCAAGTAGTGAAAGATCCTATTGGCACCAAAGGCGCCCGCCTTACTACCGATATTACTATTCCTAGTCGCTATTTGGTGTTTATGCCAAGTGTTACCCATGTTGGCGTATCTCAGCGTATTGAAGAAGAAGCCGAGCGAGAGCGTTTAAAAACGCTGGTGCAGGAATTCTGCGATGAAAACGGTGGCTTTATTTTACGTACCGCAGCTGAAGGGGTAGGTAAAGCCGAATTACAGCAAGATGCTGCCTTTTTACGCCGACTGTGGGACAAAATTCAATCGCGGATGAAAAAGCGTAAGTCTAATGTGTTGTATGAAGATTTACCGCTGGCGCGCCGTGTGCTTCGTGATTTTGTCGGCACCGAGTTAGACAGAATTCGAATAGACTCTAAGTTGTCTTTTCAGGAGCTGTTCCAGTTCACGAAAGAATACGTGCCCGAAATGAACGGCAAGTTGGAATATTACACGGGCGACAGGCCCATATTCGACTTGCACGATGTTGAAAATGAAACCCAACGAGCACTTGAACGTAGGGTCGATTTGAAATCAGGCGGCTATTTGATTATCGATCAAACCGAAGCCATGACCACCATTGATATAAATACCGGCGCATTTGTTGGGCACCGTAACCTAGAAGAAACTATCTTTAATACTAACACCGAGGCAACACAAGCCATTGCTAGGCAGCTTCGGTTACGTAATTTAGGCGGTATGATCTTAATCGACTTTATCGATATGATTGAACCAGACCACAAAAGACGTGTCTTACATAGTCTAGAAGTGGCGACAAGTAAGGACAGGGCCAAGATTAATATTCACGGGTTTACGTCGCTAGGGCTCATAGAAATGACCCGCAAGCGCACCCGTGAAAGTATTGAGCACATACTGTGTGGCGAATGCCCCGTATGTAAGGGCCGAGGTACGGTGAAAACCGTTGAAACCATCTGCTTTGAAATTATGCGTGAAATCGTTCGGGTAAACCGCGCATATGATGCCGATAAATTTGTTGTTTATGCTTCCCCTAAAGTGGTTGAAGCATTAATGGGCGAAGAATCGCATATGCTTGCAGAGCTGGAAGTGTTTGTATCGAAGCAAATTAAAGTACAAACCGAAACCTTGTACAACCAGGATAAGTACGACGTCGTCATGATGTAATGCATTAACTATACGAAGGCGAAGTGTGACAAATTTAACGTCGGTAGCAGCCTATTTAGTTAAAAAAATATGGTTGCTGCTTGCCATCCTGCTTGTTCTATTCGCGCTGTTAATCAGCGCCGCTCGCTATGCGCTGCCGCATATTGAACACAACAAGCACCTGCTGGAAGACTATATCAGCCAGCGCTATGGCGTAAATCTTACTATTAACAGCGTGCATGCAGTATGGCAACGCTCTGGGCCGAGTATTGTCTTGAATTCGGTCTCCATGGCGCAAAGTGATGCGTCTCCTGTCGGACTCAATATTCGTCAAGTCTATGTTGAATTAGATTTTTGGCAGTCTTTGAGACGACAAATGATCTCATCTACGCGTTTTGAACTTCGCGGCCTTAAGCTCGATGTTGATGCCGATAGGTTCGAGCGTGCAGGCGATAACAACTTTCCTGTTGTTGATGCATTAAAAAGCTTATTTCTAGAACAACTTCAAAGCTTCTCTCTTGAAGAAGGGGAAGTGCTCCTCTCTAAAAATGGCGAGACTCAATCTTTCATCATCGACCAGTTAACCTGGAACAACAGCGGTAAACGTCACCAAGGCTTAGGGCAAATGAAGGTGGCCGATGTATCGTCGAATTCTGCTTCTTTCATTATTGATGTGACTGGCAACAAAGATGCCTTTGAAGGGGTGTTTTATGCCCGCGCTGAAGATTTAGATATTTCACCTTGGGTGAGCGACTTAATCAAAACCAAACGTCCCTTAACTGAAAGCCGAGCCAGTTTCGAAATATGGGCCGATGTACAAAGTAATGGCATTACGGGTGTTCAAGCCCAGTTTGAAGAAAGTTTATTGGAATGGGGCGGAGAAGAATACTCAACCCTAGTCACAGGTATTCGTGGTGGCAGTATTGAAGCAGCACCCACGCAAGATGGGTGGAGCGTTAGGGTAGATCAATTGGTGATAGACTCTGGCAACGAAACCATAGAAGCTGATTTCGTAGGTAAAGTAACAAATGCAGGCGACGCAGTCGTCAGCATTGTAAAACCGGTTCAGATAAATCCATTTCTGATGCTTCTACCCTTGTTTATGGATGACACCAGCGAAGAGGAAATTCGCGCGTTAAATCCCACAGGGCAACTTGCCACGTTGGAACTTCAATTTAGAAATCGCCGCCCGGAATTAACCGCAAAAATTCTTGATTTGTCATGGGAGCAAGCCGGCAAAACCCCAGGTCTTACCTCGCTAGATGCCGACATTTATTGGTATAAAGAGTCTGGCGCTGTTTACTTAAAAAGTGAAAACAGTACCTTATCTGCTGACAATATTATTAAGCAAAATCTGGATATCAATGCCTTCAACGCCAACCTGTACTTTCATACCCTAGCGGTAGGTGACGAAAAGCAATGGGTGATGACGGGCAAAGAGCTCGTGTTCGACAGTGAACAGTTAGTGTTAGAGCCCGCATTTCGTGCCAATTTAACCACGGGCAACCTAGACATATTTGCCAATATTGAGCCTCTGGCGTTAAACGCCGTAAATAACTTCTTTCCTGCCTCGTTGATGGGCGTGAATACCGATAAATTTCTTACCCGTGCCTTCGCTGGCGAAGGTAGCATAAGCAAAGCGCAAGTATTGTGGCACGGTAATCCTAAAAACTATCCGTTTAACGACAACAGCGGCATTTTTCAAGCTTATGTCGATATTGAAGATAGCGACTTTGTGTTTTCATCAAAATGGCCTGCGTTAAATGAACTTGATTTGTCGGTACGTTTTGAAAATGCCGGCTTAGTCATGGAAAGTGACAAAGGAACGTTAGCAGGTATAGATGTGGCGGCTATGTCGGCAGAAATTCCACGTCTACACCCATCTTCAATGTTAACGATTAAAGCAGACGGCTCTGGAACAGGGGAAAAGTTAACCTCGTTAATGAAACAGTCTTCAATTGCCAGCTCGCTAGGCAAAGTGCTCGATAAAGATGTGCAAGTTTCAGGACCATTATCCGCAAGCTTAACATTAGATATACCGCTTAAAGGCAAAGATATACGTGTTCAAGGCGAAGCTCAGTTAAACAACAATGATGTGTATATTACTAGCACACGTATGCAGTTCGATGATGCTAACGGAACGCTTACCTTCGACAACGCAGAAATTGACGCTAACGGGTTAACTGCGAGTTTATTGGGCCAGCCTGTGGAAATGTCAATCCAGGGGCGTCAGAACGATAGCTACGACGTTAATGTGAACCTTAAAGGGTTGTGGCATGTTCACCCGCTAGTGAAGTATGTGAAAACCGACCTTATTGATTACCTAGACGGTGAAACCCATTGGCAGGCCGATGTTAATTTGAGCTTATCTAATAGTGACTTTTCCTACAATGCCCAAATTAACGCCGATTTAACGGCAACCCAAAGCTTGTTGCCAGCGCCGTTTGCAACTGTTCAAGGCACCAGTCTGCCACTACAAATTAACAGTGAGGGTAATCTACAAGCGTCGAATATAGAGGCAAGGCTCGGTGACAACATTCATTTCGACGGCGTATTGCCCCATAAAGAAATGCAATTTTCTCGAGCACTTCTTTCCTTAGGCGACGCAGATGTGGGTGATAGAGGTACCGGGTTTAGTATTGCCGCGAACTTAGAGCAGGCCGACATTGTTGAATGGTTCACTACCTTGCAGACGCTGATTATGCCGAGCAAAATGGACGATGCTAGTACGAGCTTAACCGTTAATACAAACACCAGCGCCATAACAAATAAGAATATCAATAGCGATACGTTATCCACACAAAACCGTGCCCAAAAGCAAAACATCTTCGGGGTGCCATCACGCATATTTGTGACTGCAGATACCTTAACAGGGTGGGGGCACTCACTGAATAACGTGTCTTTAACCGCTCGAGAACAAGACAAAGATTGGCTGCTACAGGTGGATGCGGCAAAAGCGCGAGCAACTATTAGGGTGAATAACGATATTAATAACCAAGGTATCGATATTAATGCTGATTACTTAGTACTGGATAAACCTGCGACTGAAACTGAATTAAACGAGACACCGGTAGAAGAAATCGAAATTGCTAAGCAGCAAGCTGAAGTCGTGGAGGTTGACCCGCTAGATGTACCACCTATCTACTTTTATTGCAATGTGTGTAGTGTTCATGGTCTCGATTTAGGCGAAGTCACCCTTGATGTAGCGAAAACAGACCAAGGATTGCAAATAAGACAATTACTCACGCGCTCTTCCAGTGCCGATGTAACTGCAACCGGATACTGGCAGCATGAAAACGGCGACATCACCACCCGTTTAAACGGCACGCTTTCTTCCCCTGATGTAGGCCAAATGTTAAAGCAACGAGGAATAACGTCGGGTATTAAAGACTCTGAAGCCGATGTTAAATTTGATTTGGGTTGGCCTTCCGCTCCATTCGACTTTTCGTTAGACAAACTAAGTGGTGACGTAGATTGGGCCCTCACTGATGGTTATCTCACTGAGGTCAGTGATAAAGGGTCGCGCATATTCACATTATTCAGCCTAAACTCATTAGTACGTAAGTTAAGCCTAGATTTTAGAGATGTATTTGCCACGGGTTTCTTCTACGACAAAATGGGTGGAAGCCTACAAATTGCGGACGGTACCGCCTTTACCGACGATACTGAAATAGACGGCGGTGCAGGTGAGATTGAAATTAAAGGGTATACCAATTTAAATACCGGTGGCCTTAATTACAATATAACCTTTGCCCCTAATGTAACGGGCAACTTGCCCTTTTTAGTGTACTTTTTAGCTACGCCTCCAACCGCATTGGCTGCGCTGGCGTTAGATCAAGTGTTAACATCTGCTAAAGTTATCTCGAACGTGAACTATAAGGTTTCTGGTACCATTACTAATCCGCAGTTCGAAGAAGTAGAACGACATAGTAAAGATATAAGCTTACCGGCGAATGTGTCGCCAGAAAGCACTTCGCCATTAGATCGGCCGCTTACCGAAGATGATTTACGCAGAGTAAAAATGGAGGTTATCGATGGTTAATCTAGTTGCAGTTCAAATGACATCTACACCCAGTGTAGAAGACAATTTAAATCATGTAGAGCAGGCGCTTGCCAACGAACAAGTCCCAAAAGACAGCTTGGTGGTATTGCCAGAATGCTTTGCCTGTTTTGGTACCAAAGATGGCGAGCTACTCAATGCCGCCGAAGTCAAAGATGAAGGGCTGATTCAGCAACGTTTATCGGCGCTAGCCAAAGCCCATGAGTGCTACATTGTTTCGGGCACATTTCCTATGGCTACCAATGATGCGTCAAAGTTTTCAGCAGCGTGTTTATTGTTTGGCCCAGACGGCACAGTATTGGCCGACTATCGTAAAATTCACCTTTTTGATGTGTCGGTTGATGACAATACGGGCAGCTACAAAGAATCTAAGTTTACAAACCCAGGCAGTGAAGTTGTTACGGTAAAAACCCCAATTGGCAACATTGGGCTAGCGGTATGTTATGATGTGCGCTTTCCAGGCTTGTTTACCGCCATGGGGGATATCGATATTTTAGTGTTGCCTGCTGCCTTTACGCAAAGAACAGGTGAAGCGCACTGGCACACGTTAGTGAAAGCGCGAGCCATTGAGAAACAATGCTATGTAGTAGCCGCTAATCAAACCGGTGAGCACCAAAATGGCCGTGAAACCTTTGGTCACAGCCTAGTGGTTTCGCCGTGGGGTGAAACCTTGAGCGAGCTACCTCAAAATATTGGTGTCATTCAAACCAGTGTTAATATTGAAACGCGACAAGCCATTAAACAAAATATGCCGGTTGCCGAACATAACCGATTCAGGAGTCACTTTGTCTAAATCTGTTGAACGCCATTTACTGTCTGACTCTGGACTAGATGTAGCGTCGCTAGAAAAAGCCCTTTCGGGTATCCATCGTCACGATACCGATTATGCTGATCTTTATTTTCAGTCGAGCCAACACGAAAGTTGGGTGCTCGAAGATGGCATTATAAAAGAAGGTAGCTATAACATTGAACGTGGCGTTGGCGTTCGCGCCATTAGCGGTGAAAAAACCGGTTTCGCCTATTCAGATGAAATCAGCGAAGATGCCTTGGTAAAGGCGTGCAACGCTGCGCGCAGTATTGCCCCGGATGGCGGTTCGCAAAAAGTATCATCGTTAGGGCGTAGCGACTATCAAGCGCGCTACGGTGAGAAAAACCCTATTCTCGCTATGCAAGATGCAGAGAAAATCTCTTTGCTAAAAGCCGTGGACGCGTATGTTAGGCAGCAAGAGCCATCAGCCAATCAGGTTGTAGTGAGCATTAGTGGTGTATACGAAGAAATTTTAGTGGCTGCCAGTGATGGTACATTTGCCACCGATATCCGCCCCTTGGTTCGCCTTAATTGTTCTGTGTTGCTTGAAGACGGTGATCGTCGTGAGCGTGGCAGTGCGGGTGCTGGCGGTAGATACGCCTATTCCTTTTTTGAGTCAGATAAAGACGGTCGCCCCTACTATGAGCAATTAGCCGACGACGCCCTGCATATGGCTCGGGTTAATATGCAAGCGGTGGCATCCCCAGCGGGTGCTATGCCGGTAGTATTGGGTAATGGCTGGCCTGGTGTATTGTTACACGAAGCGGTGGGTCATGGTCTTGAAGGCGACTTTAACCGTAAAGGTGCATCTACCTTTAGCGGGAAGATTGGTCAGCGAGTAGCTGCAAAGGGTGTAACAGTAGTAGACGATGGCACATTAGCTGATCGTCGTGGCTCGTTGTCGGTTGATGACGAAGGTACACCAACACAGCACAATGTACTTATTGAAGATGGCATTCTAAAAGGCTACATGCAAGATAAGCATAACGCCAAGCTAATGAGTGTTGCGCCAACTGGAAACGGTCGTCGCGAGTCTTATGCGCATTTACCTATGCCGCGCATGACCAATACTTACATGCTAGAAGGGCAGTACGATCCGAAAGAGATTATCGCCTCTATCGAAAAAGGTATTTACGCGCCTAACTTTGCCGGTGGGCAGGTTGATATCACATCAGGTAAATTCGTATTTTCTAGTGCAGAAGCATACCTTATTGAAAATGGTAAAATTACCGCACCAGTTAAGGGCGCTACTTTGATTGGAAATGGCCCTGAAGTTATGCAGAAAATTTCCATGATTGGCAACGATGTGGCATTAGACAACGGCGTTGGCGTGTGTGGTAAAGACGGCCAAAGCGTGCCTGTTGGCGTAGGCCAACCTACATTGAAAATAGACGAGCTGACTGTGGGCGGAACGGCGTAAATTACGCGTTACGCTAGTGTGAGAATTCGAGAAAAGGCGCCGGTTGGCGCCTTTTTTATTGCAATATTTATGACTGTTTATATACGGTCAGTGCAGCATGTTAGTTACGAAAGAGCCTTCTATTCTAAAGTGACTACCATATCAAGACTGGTAGTAACGCCACTGGGAGAGGTCACTAGCGCACTTACAATCGCACTGGTGCTGGCTTCCGACTCATCTAATAGGTTTGTCAGTACGAATGATAGCTGTCTGCTACCTGCTTCGTTGGTAGAAGGTACTGTGGCTTCAAGTGAACCTGAAATACCTCCTTCAGAGCTTGTAATGCTAATTTCAGTATCTTCCGCTAATGGCTGATTGGCGGTATCTGAATACGCTAACGATAGCAACGCATTGCTTCCTCTTGGGATACTCAACACAGGCGTTAACCCAGGCGGATTAGTGTTGTTCGCTAGCGCATCGGTACTGCTGTTAAACGTTAGTAATGCAGATGACGATGACATAATAATCACCATGGCACGCCTCACATGCAGCGCGCTGTTTCCACAGCTTGTGGCATCGCACTGCGGGCCATCAAATAGTCCATTGGCCAGGGTGAAGTCACCTGAACTGTCGTAATCGAAAAAGGGCTCTGTGGCGTCATAGCTACCGTTTTCGTTGTCGTCTCTCCATGCTTCAGGGTAATCGATAAAGCCGGTGGTATCAGGCAGTAATATGGATAGTCCGTTACCCGTGCTGCCGGTAATTGCGCCGCCATCAGCATCGTCGTATAGGTTATTGCCATTAGCATCTATTAAGGTTTCATGGCCTACTGCTGTCACCATGACCGTAATTCGGTGGTCGGCGACTCTTGGTTCGGCACTTGTCCAAGTCACACTGCAACTGCCACTTTGGGTGGTACAGCTTGGTTCAATTAATCCGCCTTCGGTGGTGAAGTTTAGCGTGGTGCCGTCTGGCACTGGATTGTTAAAAGCATCAGCCGCGCTAGCGGTAATGGTCAGTTCGTTGCCGTTAATGGTGTGCGCTTCAGGGTTCAAACTCGATGGCGACAAACTAATACTGTTTTGATCTGGCAACCCAGTGTTCACGCTAAGTAAGTCAGACTGAGACTGAATGCTAGTATCATCAATTTCAGTAACAGCAGTGACCCGAACTGCAGTAGGTACGCTACCGGCAGTCACAAAGGTACTGACTTGGCCTTCAGAGTTAGTCAGTGCAGTGTCAGGGGAAAGCGCCAGGCCACCAATATTACTGTTTAAACTAAACGCCACTTCTTGTTGAGCAAGTGGATTACCCAGCGCACTATTAACTTGAAAAGTTACTCTTGATACTGAGCTTGCATCTTGGCCGCCCGTACCACTGATTACAATCGATGACGGAGACGCATCGATAAAGGCGATGCTACCTGCGGTTTCAGGCAGAATTTCTATAGAGCGGGACACACTTAACGTACTGCTATTGATGGTAACCGTTGCACTTACCTCGTCGTCGAAGCCGGTATTTCCCGCGCAGCTGTTGTCTTGAAATGTAGAGCGAGCTTGTCCGCTGGC
The DNA here is from genome assembly GCF_000213655.1 of Alteromonas naphthalenivorans. Classification (NCBI taxonomy): domain Bacteria; kingdom Pseudomonadati; phylum Pseudomonadota; class Gammaproteobacteria; order Alteromonadales; family Alteromonadaceae; genus Alteromonas; species Alteromonas naphthalenivorans. The sequence goes on along the minus strand of NC_015554.1, from coordinate 3,864,848 downwards.
GGTAAATACGGTTTCATCAATATCGGCACTATCGTTCGCCACACAAACAGAGCTAAAGGTAACAGGAATGCTAGTGGCATAAGTTTCGCCTTCAGAATTAACCAGTGCTACGTTAACACCAAGGGTTGCGCCAGCGGCAATGACAACGTCTTCGTCCGTGGTGTAACCGTCTACCCCTAATAAACCAGCGACAAATTCGCCGTTATCAAACGTACCAATTCGAATAACTTCATCGGTTACCGCAGAAGACTGAATTTCATAATTGAGCGTGGCTGTTAGGGTTTGTTCATTGTAAACGTATGACACAGTGGCCGTTCCGGCACCTAGGTCATCGTCGGTAGGGAGTAACTGACTATTGGCAAGGCCGTCACTAGTAGTTAGCGCATCATCTATGCTTACCGAGCCGCGAGATACCTGGAAGCTAACAATGGCATCTGTAATTGGGGTGTCATCGATATTTACTAGCGACGCACTAAGGGTGCCGGTTTCATCAGCGGTAATTCTACTGACTTGATTGCCTGCACTGTCACTTAAGGTGAGTGAAAGGGTGGGTAAAAATACGGTATCGGTGTCGGCAATCAAAAACTCAATGTTTGCTTCTGACGATGTGCTGTCGTATGTCGCGGTTATCGTGCTAGCACCAGCGATAGCGCTATCTGAGTCTAGATACACAATGGCTTCACCGTTACTGTCAGTGAGCTTATCGCTAACAGAGAGCGTGCCTATACCGCTTGTAAAACTGACAATTTCTCCGGCTAACGCGGCACCATCTTCCGTAATGGTCGCAGTAATGCAGGCAGTATCACCAATATCGAAACTAGCCTGATTAACCGTATTACAGTTAGCATCGCCTATCTCAAGAGAAAGTGCTACGACTGGAGAGGTGGTGCTATCGTCATCCGAACTGCCAAAGGGGTCGTCGCCGTTTGCCCCCGAGGTACCGTTACATCCTGATAATACCCAAACGAAAGCAAATGCCGCTAAAAGCCGCCCCATAAACCTCTCCTTATGTTGCTACTCTTTTTGAGTAACGTCTTTTAAATATTGGAATAACTCCCTGTAAGCCTTAGGGGGAGCATTCTTTTCTTGTTCTTTTTTCACTTGGCGGTGGAACTGCCTTAATTTTTGTCTATCTAGTTCAGGATATTCTTCAATAAGCCCCTGAATAGCGTCGTCACCACGGGTGATCACATCTTCGCGAGCACGTTCCAATTCATGAAACGCAGCGTTATTTGCTTGATGTTGATGGGTTATTTTAGCCAAGGCGACTTCAATAGGGGAATTATCCCTTTGTCTAAGCAGCTTACCAATGAACTGAAGTTGCCTTCTGTAGCCGTCTTTTTTCTTATTGATGACACGGGCAATATCTAACGCATCTTTCAATTCTTCATCAAGCGGAATGGTGGCGTAGTGAGCAGGGGTAAGGTTTACTACGGTTTGCCCCAGCTTTTGTAAGTCTTTAGATTGGCGCTTTAGTTCGCTTTTACTAATGAGCTCTTCTTCTGGCTCGGCGCTTTCTAACTTAGATTGTTGTCGTGATTTAGATTTCTGATCGCTCATTTCAAACTCATAAGTGTTACACTTTAGCTAAATTGTAACTATCACAGTCGGATTTAGACAGCGAAACTTACTATGCAAATTGAGCAACAGTTATCAGAAATTCAGAATGTCGTTGATGATGTACTGAAATTAGCCCTAAAAAATGGGGCAACCCAAGCAGAAGCAAGCATGTCAAAAGTGGAAGGTATTGCGGTATCTTCACGTATGCAAGAAGTTGAAAACGTAGAGTTTACCAACGATGGCGGCTTGGGAATTAGTGTTTACGTAGGTAAGCGAAAAGGCAGCGCATCAACGGCTGACTTAAACAAAGAAGCCCTTACCCGGGCCGTGGAAAAAGCCGTAGATATTGCGAAGTACACCAGTGAAGATCCTTGTACTGGTCTTGCCGATGCTGAACTTATGGCCACAGAATTCCCCGATTTAGATTTATATCACCCGCAAGAGCTTGATACCGAGAAAGCCATTGCCACCACGATTGAAGCGGAATCTGCGGCATTAGGTTACGACCCTCGCATTACAAATTCAGACGGTGCATCGTATAACGCTAACCTTGGTATGCGTGTTTACGGTAATACCCACGGTATTAATGCTGGGTATCCAAGTAGCCGTTACAGCTTAAGCTGCATGGTGATTGGTTCGCAAGATGGTGATATGCAGCGCGATTACGCGTACACAGTAGACCGCCAGGCGCCTTTGTTGCAATCGGCAGTATCTATTGGGCAAGAAGCGGCAAAAGCCACTGTAGAGCGTTTGGGGGCTCGTAAGATTAATACGGCTCAGGTGCCTATTCTTTTGCACAAAGACATAGCGTCTAGTTTATTTGGGCATTATGTGGGTGCTATTAGCGGTGGTAGTTTGTATCGTCGTTCATCGTTTTTGTTAGATAGCTTAGGTAAACAAATTTTTCCTGAGTGGCTAAACATTGAAGAACGCCCATTTATAAAGTCGGGCTTAGCGAGTTCTAGCTTCGACAATGAAGGCGTTGCTTGTAAAGACATGACAATAGTTGATGGTGGAAAGCTTTCTACTTATCTTTACACAACCTATTCGGCTCGTAAGCTAAACACTCAAACCAATGGTCACGCAGGTGGCATACACAACTGGTTAGTGGGCGACACAGGTCATAGCGACAGCGACCTGCTAAAAGAAATGGGCACTGGCTTATACGTTACCGAGCTTATGGGGCAGGGCGTGAACACAGTGACCGGCGATTATTCTCGCGGTGCAGCTGGGTTCTGGGTAGAAAATGGTGTTATTCAATACCCAGTGCATGAAGTCACCATTGCTGGCTGCTTACAAGATATGTTCGCAGGCATTGTGGCAATTGGGAAAGACAAAGATTTGCGCGGTAGTGTGCATACCGGTTCTATTCTTATTAATCAGATGAAAATAGCAGGAAGCTAGTTTCTCTGTTTCGATTTAAGTCGTTCAAACCCACTCGGTTTACCTAGCGCGTTTGAACGAACTTGCTTAATGTAAAGACTGCCGCTGGCGAAATTCGCTGGGCGGCATGCCTTCTGATTTTTTAAACCGCTTCGAAAACGTAAACACATTGCTGTAGCCCACGTAATTGGCAATATAAGCAATGGGCCATTGCGTGCTTATCAGTAAATTTTTAGCCCTTACCATGCGCAGATAGATAACATGCTGCATGGGACTTCGACCAAACTGCGCAAGGCATAGCCTATGTAGGTGAGGGGCCGAGTAGTGTACTTTGTCTACCAAGGCGTCTATATCCCAATTGAACTGCAATTGCTTTTCTACCGCAGCAAACAGGGCCGATAATCGTACTTGGTGCGTGCTTTTCACCGGGGTGGCAATATGCTGCAAATATTGCTGAATAATTGGAATCACCGCTTGCCTATGTTGGCTATTGGTTTCTAAATACAATAATTCCATCGCATGATGTAGCCCTGACAACTCAATGTTGTGCTGAACGGGGTGTGCTACATCAAAAAAATGCTGCCATCGAGGGCAATCAGATAAATTAAGCCAAATAATGTCCCACTGCTTTTGATCCGCACGCGGCGCTTGATTGGCTCGCGGCGCTTGAACCGCAGCCGGCGCTCGCTCTGAGCTTTGCTCTTTCTTATCTCGCGGGACTTTCTCAGCGTTAACTCTATCTTGTACTTCACTGGCTTCGCTTTTCGTTACTTCAGTTGCATCCGGCGTTGCGCTGGTTTCATCAAAATATTCAATTTGTACTTCAAAACTTTGGTGCGCTGGCAAAATAATCACACTTGAAGCTGGTAGTGCGTACTCGCCAGACGGGGTGAGTATTTTGCCGCTGCCTTTTAAAGAATAAAAAATAGTGTGGTTAGGAGGCGTAACTCGGCCTACTTGATAAGTACCCGATAAATTCGAGCAACCCGCCAACTCAATGTCTAGCGCTTTAATTTCTGGCGCATTTGTACTGTCTATAAAGCGTTCAAGGCAGTGTGGCCCAATATTCACGATATCGCGAAAGGTTCTCTGCGCATGCACATTTTGGGAGCCAGAAGAAGCTAAGTTAATAGGTTGCATAATTGTAAAATGAGAGTTTTGGATAAATTAAAGAGAGAAACAAGCATAAAGGATTGCGCGTGTTTCCGCTATATTTCACCTGTTATTAAAAAACCTTATCGTAAAAGGAGCCAGTAATGGCAAATGTTGCTCAAGTTGTTGCGCAAAAAGATTGGCAAAACCCTGTCGTATTTCAAAGAAATCGCGTGAATGGACATAGTCCATTAAACGGTTTTTTAACTCAAGAAGATGCTAAACATAACGCTAATGCGCAAAAACAAAGTTTGAATGGCGAGTGGGATTTTAGATTATATCCCCAACCTGAGGCCGTTACAGAAGACTTACTGAGCGAGGTATTGTCTGACGCACTGCCTGAAGCTGCAAACTGGCAGTCTATTACCGTGCCTTCAAACTGGCAAATGCAGGGGTTTGATAAGCCTATTTACTGCAATGTTAAATATCCTTTTCCGGTAAACCCGCCAGAAGTACCTAGCGATAACCCCACAGGCTGCTACCGCAAAACGTTTACGGTAAGCGAAGAAGCAGTACAGCTGCGTAATCATATTGTGTTTGAAGGGGTTAATAGTGCCTTTCATCTTTGGTGCAATGGCGAATATGTGGGGTATTCGCAAGATAGCCGTTTACCGGCCGAATTCAATTTAACGCCTTTTTTAAAGGTTGGTGAAAATCGCTTAGCGGTAATGGTTATTCGCTGGTCTGACGGAAGTTATTTAGAAGATCAAGACATGTGGTGGTTAAGCGGTATATTCCGCGATGTGGTATTGGTAACGAAACCTCAGCATCATATTCAAGATGTGTTTGCTACGCCAAAGCTTGATGCTTGTTATCGGGATGGCAGCTTAGAAGTGCGTACCGCGATTAATGCACCAGCAAGCTATACCGTGGGAATTCAGTTATTTGATGGTGAAACCGCCGTTACCGAACAAGCAGTGTCAGGCACCAACAACCGCCGTATAGATGAGAAAGGCGGGTGGGATGATGTGATTTTTCAATCGCTAGCGGTTACAGAACCAAATAAATGGACGGCCGAGACTCCTTATTTGTATCGCCTAGTTGTCACTTTGTTTAACGACGCAGGTGATGTGGTTGTTGCCGAAGGCTACAACATAGGTTTTCGTCAGGTAGATATGCTTGATGGCCAGTTGTGCGTGAACGGAAAGCCTATTCTTATTCGTGGTGTAAATAGACACGAGCATCATGAAAGCAAAGGTCATGCGGTAAATGAAGCCGACATGATTGAAGATATAAAGCTTTTAAAGCAAAACAACTTCAATGCGGTACGCACCGCCCACTATCCCAATCATCCACGTTGGTACGAACTGTGTGATGAATATGGGTTGTACTTAGTAGATGAAGCCAATATTGAAACCCACGGTATGTTTCCGATGGGGCGACTCTCTAGAGATGCATTGTGGGCAGGGGCTTATTTAGCCCGCTACACCCAAATGGTAGAGCGGGACAAAAACCACGCTTCTATTATTATTTGGTCATTAGGTAATGAATGTGGTCATGGGCCAAACCAAGATGCTATGTACGGTTGGTCTAAAGCCTTTGACCCTTCACGACCTGTGCAATACGAAGGTGGTGGGGCGAATACTACCGCTACCGATATTATCGCGCCTATGTATGCCCGAGTAGATACTGATGTACTTGATGATGCCGTACCTAAATGGGCCATTAAAAAATGGTTATCGCTACCGGGTGAAACCCGCCCTGTTATTTTGTGTGAGTACGCTCATGCGATGGGGAACAGTTTAGGAAGCTTTGCGGACTACTGGCAGGCATTTAAAGACTATCCACGTTTGCAAGGTGGCTTCATTTGGGATTGGGTCGATCAAGGCTTAGTGAAGCATACAGACAGCGGTGAGGCCTATTGGGCCTACGGAGGCGACTTTGGTGATGCCGATAACGACCGTCAGTTCTGTATTAATGGTTTGCTGTTTCCTGATCGCACGCCGCACCCTGCTTTATTTGAAGCTAAATACTGCCAACAGCATTTAGCATTCACGCTTAAATCTTTACAGAACGAACAAGCTGGCAGTTACCAGTTAACCATCGCAAGCGACTATGTATTTCGCTCAACCGATAACGAAGCACTGCAATGGCAATTGCTCGAAAACGGAGAGTGCGTTGCTAACGGCTCTGAAACATTAAGTATTGGCCCCCAGTCGTCACAAACACTTGTGATAACCCCAAGCATTGAGTTTGTGCCCGATGCGACGTACCACCTTAATATTGATGTGGTGCTTAGAAATGATTGTGACTGGGCGAATGCTGGGCATGTATTAGATACAGAGCAGTTCGAGATTGCCAATACTGCAGGTTTTTCTGGACTGACAGCCGCAGATTTTTCTCCTTTAGCATCAGCCAGTACGCATACTGGTGACGCTAGTAATAGCGAGAATAAAGACAAAGCTAAACAAAAAGTAACGGTAGAGCGCACCGAAACTCAGGTGAATATTCACGCGGCAAGTAATCACTTCGTGCTTGATGCTAACACTGGGTTACTTACTTCTTGGTTAGCCAATGGCGAAGAGCAGCTTAGTGCACCACTTGAAGATAACTTCTTCAGGGCACCGTTAGATAATGATATTGGCGTAAGTGAAGTGGATAACCCCGATCCAAATGCATGGGAGTCGCGCTGGCGCCGCGCTGGAATAGGCCAGTGGCAACGCAGCTGTGTTGATGTCGATATTGTAGAATGTGCACACGATGTACGTGTTACGGCACTGTTTAACTACCACTACAACAATGCGCTAGTCGCTGCTACAAGTTGGTGTTACCGCGTAGATGCAACAGGTACATTAGCATTAGATGTTCAGGTTAAGTTAGCCGATACATTGCCACCTATGCCGCGTATCGGTTTGCAGTGGGCAGTGCCTCACTCAAGTCAGACTGAAGCTAACATTCAGTGGAAGGGGTTAGGGCCATTTGAAAATTATCCAGACCGATTAGCAGCAGCAAGGTTTGGTAGTTACAGTGAAAGTATTGCAAGTATGCATACGCCTTACATCTTTCCTACCGACAATGGGCTTCGTAGTGATTGTCGAGAGCTTAGTATTAACGCTGTAAAAGTAGCGGGTGATTTTCACTTTGCTGTAAGCCCGTACGGGCAAAAGCAGCTTGATGAAGCTAAGCACACCTGCGACTTAACTACTGCAGACAGTACTCACGTGTACGTCGACCATGCCCACATGGGGGTAGGCGGCGATGACTCGTGGAGCCCAAGTACGCACAAGGCCTTTTTGTTAGAGAAAAAAGCCTATCGGTATTTTTTATCTTTTACTGCATGCTCATAAGAGCATCGCACGCTAGCTAAGCTTAAGTGCGTTCAACACTTACATGATAAATTTTGGACGTAAAAAAGCCGCTCTATTGAGCGGCTTTTTGGTATTTAATCAGGCTATTACTTACAACGATAACTACCGTTGGTGTCTCTACTTGGGCTAATTAGCCGTCGACAGAGCCACAGAAGCGGTAACCTTCACCGTGAATGGTTACAATCAATTCTTCATCAGAAGGATCTGATTCGAAGTGCTTACGAATACGGCGGATAGTTACATCTACTGTACGGTCGTTAGGGCGAAGTTCACGGCCTGTCATTTCCATAATTAGCTGTTCACGGGTAAGAATTTTACCTGGGTTGCTAAGGAATAAGTGTAGTGCACGGAATTCACTGCGTGGTAAACGGAATTCTTTACCTGTTGGTGAAATAAGTGAACGGCTGTCGCCATCCAAAATCCAGCCATTGAAGTTTACACGGCTTGGTAAATCATCGTCTTCTGCAGAGTTTGTGGTGCGAGATAATAAGTTACGCGCACGAATAGTCAGTTCACGAGGATTGAAAGGCTTGGTTAGATAGTCATCTGCGCCAATTTCCAGACCTAAGATACGATCAACATCGTTATCACGGCCAGTAAGGAAAATAAGACCTACATTTTTACGGTCACGTACTTCACGCGCCAAAATTAGGCCATTTTTACCTGGCAGATTAATATCCATAATAACCAAATTAATTGCGTGATTTTCAAAGAAGTCATGCATTTGATCACCATTTTCAGCTTCAAATACATTGTACCCTTCTGCTTCGAATAAACTCTTTAGCGTGGTACGTGTGACCACTTCATCTTCAACAATTAACACATTTGGCGTCTGCATGGTGTTTTACACTCTTTATAAAATCGGTTTAAGCAATTACTGATTAAATTCTAATATTCGTTTACTTATATGCAAGTTACTATCGAATATCATTAAATTCAAGGTATTGGGGTTAGCCAACAAATTTCAAGCAAAGTTCAATAGTTATACAGGTATTATGACGTTTTCGCACTGGAAACAGGAAAAACAATAACAAATTCTACACCACTACCTACTTCGCTGGTAATTGAGATAGAGCCATTGAGCGCTTGAGTGACTAAATTGTACACTAAGTGCATGCCTAATCCAGACCCCCCTTGTCCACGTTTTGTGGTTACGAAAGGGTCGAAAATACGTTTACGAATATCTGATGGGATCCCGATGCCGTTATCCCGATACACTATTTTTAGCTTGTTCGTTGTAATTAATTCAGCACAGATATCAATCTGGCCTTTTTCTATGTTCTCAAAACCATGAATAACCGAATTCATAATAAGGTTAATAATGATCTGATTAATAGGACCAGCCTTCGTTTCAACGCATAAGGTAGGGTCGCAATCTACGTTGATGTTGTGTTGTAATTTTTTTAAGCGAGGCTGTAACGACAGTAGTATCTCATTAACTAGCTGTGCAAAGCAAAAAGTTCGGCTACTTTCGCTCGATTGATCCACTGCAACCTGTTTAAAACTGGAAATTAGCTCGGCTGCGCGGTTCAAATTGCGATAAATGATGTTTAAATTTTCATGACTTTCATCCATGAAGCGTTTCATGGCACTGGCTTTTAAGGTTTTGTTCTCAAAATCCCTTTCAATAACCGCAAGTCGGTCGAGCATCATCGTAGAGGCTGTAACCCCTAAACCGATGGGGGTGTTAACTTCGTGGGCAACCCCGGCAACCATGTCACCCAACGACGCCATTTTTTCATTTTGTACAATTTGACGTTGAAACTCATGCAGCTTTTCAAGCGTTTGAATTAATGCTTGGTTCGCGTCTTTCAATGCATTAGTGCGTTGGCTTACCATTTCTTCTAAGCTGGCATTCAGCTTTCGATGCTGCTCTTCAGCCTGACGCTGTTTGTGCATGTATTCTTGTATGCGAGATAGCATAATATTTACATCATCAGACAGCACGTCTATTTCTTTAATATTCGACGGTTCTGCGCGTGCTGAATAGTCCCGCTGCCTAGAAGTGCGTTGTAAGAAAAAAGAAAGCTTTTCAATAGGTGCAGTGGCACGGCGCTGAAAACGCAATGCTAGCAAAAAGCTGAATACGAGTAAGAAAAGCATAATCCCAAGGTTAACCAGAACCGTTTTAATAACGTGCTGGCTAAACCCGTCTGCAGACATGCGAAGATAAACCCATCCCAAAACTTCATTGGTCTCTTGGTCAAAAATTTCCCGACTACTTTCTAGATAATCATTATCTTCAGTAAGTAAGGGAGTTTGATCTAGATTGACTAGCTGTTTTTGCTTTCCAGGAATAAGTAACTGGCCGCCTTTGTTGTATGAAGCAAAACGTTCAACGGCGCTTAAGGTGTTAGAGCCATCCGGTAAGGTTTTATAGATATGAACGTTTAACACTTTGTCAGCAGCATCTAAGAATTGCAAAGACTCTTCCACCAATGCTTGGCTAGAATTTCTTAGCGGGCTGGCAACCGCATTGGCGGTCATCTTAGATAGTAGATTTGCGCGGTTATCCAATTCGTATCGATAAGCATTTATTTGGGTGTAGATGGACAAACCGGAGGTACTTACCAGCGAAATTGCGGCGATGGTCATTACCACCCACAAAAATAAACTTCGTATAGAAAGTTTTATAGCCCGATCTGTCATGCTGATTATCAGATTTTCTAATTCAATGAACGCTCAATAATAGTGGCGCATTCTTTAACAAAAAGAAAGAAACGCCATACAAGCCACTAAAGGGTAAATACTTAAACGAACATAGATTCGTAAAGTTTTATATATTCACCCGCTGCACGTTCCCACGTAAAGCGGGTGTTCATGCCTCTTTGCTGCATTTCTCTGAACTTCACTGGATGCTCGTAATAAAACAGTAAAGCGCGACGAATACAGGCAAGCAGGGCTTCAGGGCGTGGTTGTTCAAAAACAAAGCCGGTAGCGTCTTCGCTATGGCGGTTGTCCACCACAGTGTCTTTTAAGCCACCTACCGCTCGCACGATAGGAATGGTGCCGTAGGCCAAACTGTACATTTGATTCAGCCCACAAGGTTCAAACTGCGATGGCATTAAGAAAAAGTCAGCGCCGGCCTCAACTAGGTGAGCGTGCTCTGAGCTAAACCCATTAATAAAAGCGAACTGAGAAGGGTGATTTTGTGCAAATTCACCTAAATCCATACACATTTTAGGATCGCCAGTACCTACTATAACGATTTGCACATTATGCTGAACCAGTTCATCAAGAATAGGCAGAATATAGCCAAACCCTTTCTGCTCGGTAAGACGACACACCATACCAATAAGTGGAATGCTTACATTCATCGGCAAGCCGGACTTTTCTTGTAGGGCGTGCTTACAGGTTTGTTTAGGCAGTAAGTTGTCTACGTCATAATGTTCTGGCAAAAACGAATCTGTAGCGGGGTTCCACTGCGTATAGTCGCACCCGTTTAATATGCCAGAAAGGTCGGTTTTGCGTCTAACCAAACGCTCGTGTAAGCCATGGCTGCCTAGGTCGGTTAACAGCTCTTGCGCGTAATGGGGGCTTACCGTAGTTACTTTTGTCGCAAACTCGATCCCCGATTGCAGCATATTGATATAACCGCCATGAACCTGTGCCAGTATGCCGGGGTGGTGGCGTAGAAACGGTACTTTTTCTAGTAGGTTTACCCCTTGAAACGCGGCATTGTGAATAGTGAACACGGTACGGGTTTTATCAAAAAAGCCTGTGTTATCGTAAGCAGTCAGGTAAGGCAGCATGGCCGTATGCCAATCGTGGCAATGGATAACGTCTGGCGAATAATTGATAGCTTGAAGGGTAGCCAATACTGCGCCACTAAAGAAACAAAAGCGCTCGCCATTATCTTCATAGGCTTCGTATGCGTTGGAATACAAACCTTCACGCATAAAGTATTCAGGGTAATCGACGAAATATACGGGTATGCCATGCCAGTCCATAACACGCACTTCGAAATTATATACTTTGTACTCGGTGAACAGCGTTTGTGTTTCACATGCCGAGGGTAAGTTTAACGAGTCTGCCAATACCTTGTAGTAAGGCATAACAATAACTACGTCTTCTCCTGCGTCTTTTAATGCAAGTGGAAGTGCTTTGCCTACATCTGCTAAGCCACCTGTTTTTACCAGTTCTTCTACTTCAGAGATAGCGAATACAATTTTCACACGAACGCCTCGTATTATATGAACGCGCCTATGGCCTCTGAGTGGGCTCTATAGCTGTTGCGCGAATTAGGGCTGACATATCTTCAGCCCCATATATCGAATATAGGGGGAATCTATTTACGTTAGCACAGGCTTTAGCAAAAGTGTTATTACTATGCAGCCTGATATAACGAAAATTGTGTGGTTTGTGCAGTAGTTAACACGCGTGGAAAGTGTTCAGACAATAGCCCCGGGTAGGGCAGAAAACGATTAGCAACCATTTGCAAAGTGCCGTTTTGACTTAGCATTTTACGAGCATCTTCAATAAATCGCTTAGTAATGGTGTAGTCGGTTTTAAGCCCAGTATGAAATGGTGGGTTGGTGACAATATGCTGTACATTACCCTCGATACCATACAAACCATTCGCAGCATGTAAGGTGGCTGACTGACCATTGGCCGCTAATGTCATCGCGCTGGCATAAATGGCAAGCGCGCTAATATCAGACAGCTGCATTTTTAGGTGAGGGTAGGTCAGCATTAAGTAACTAGCAATTACCCCGGCACCACAAGCAAAGTCTAATACGTTGCCGCTCATACCCGAGGTATGTTTTTCTAGTAGTAGTTTAGTGCCCTTGTCGAGTTCGCCATGACTAAATACGCCAGGTAAAGAGCACACAGGCCAGCTAGTATTGCCAATCTCATAAGTGTCGGTTTCAAGCCAAGCTTCTGGTTCAAATGCTAAGTGAGGCTGTTCAACAATGGTAGTAATTAAACTGCAGTGACGGGCAGAGTCCACTTTATGCGTAACCCCGTAAGGTTGCATGAGTTTAGCCGCGCTTTTTATACCGCCTTTGTTTTCGCCCACTACATGGATACGGCCATTTTGACCCACCATACCTGCTGCCATACGCAATAACATTTGGAAATGCGATTTCGCTTTAGGCAGAAAAATGAGCACGTCAGTGTGGGTATGTTCATTACACATAAATGGCGTAAAGTGATGAGTGTGCGCCCCCACTTTTTGCACTACCTCAAAGCCCTCTTTAGTAATATCTCGGCTATCAAAGCTGGATGAAGATATCACACGAACACATTCAGAAAATATGTCGAAGTATTGGTGCATTACCGTTACATTTTTATGCTTAAGGGCATCAAGGAAGTAGGCATCTGAAGGATTGATAAACAACCATTCGCCTTGCTCAAAAATGTTGATATTGCGTTCTAATAGTTGGCTTTGGGGCGTTAAAATCATTACTGCGCTCGCTCGTAAATAAGATCCCAAACACCATGACCTAGCTTTTGGCCACGGGTTTCAAATTTAGTGATAGGTCGATATTCAGGGCGAGGCACATAGGTACCTTCTTGTGCAGTATTTGCATAGCCTGAAGTTGAATTCATTACTTCGGCCATGTGTTCTGCGTAAGGTTCCCAGTCGGTAGCCATATGGAAACAGCCACCTTTTTGTAATTTGGTTAGCACAAGGGCAGCAAATTCGGGTTGAACAATACGGCGCTTATGGTGACGCTTTTTATGCCAAGGGTCGGGGAAGAACAATTGCAATCGAGACAAAGCGCCATCTGGGATCATATTTTTAAGCACTTCAACCGCATCGTGATCCATCACACGCAAATTAGTTAAACCTTGTTCGCCAGCTTCAGCTAAACAAGCACCAACGCCTGGGCGATGCACTTCAATGCCAATGAAATTTTTCTCAGGGGCAGCTGCGGCCATTTCAACCAATGATTTACCCATACCAAAGCCAATTTCAATGACAACAGGCGCGGTTCTGCCAAATAGCACTGATAAATCCAGTTCGGCATTTTGGTAGTCGATACCCATGGTTGGCCAAAATTCTTCAATGGCACGGGTTTGCGCTTTTGTTAAGCGGCCTTCGCGCTTTACAAAGCTTTTAACTTTACTTACGTGAACACCAGCGGCTTCAGCCTCGGCCTGGCTTTTGAATTGCCTCATTTGCAATACCTTTCTTGCCCCAATTTACTGGTGGCGCATTATCCAGTTAGCGGCATGTTATGCAACGCTATATTTAATAAAGTGCGCATAAAATGCGGTTTTTTTATACATCTATACAATTGCTAAGCAGTGTAGCAAGCTTTTCGGGTTGTTCCAGCAGCATCATATGACCTGCATTTTCAACCTTGTACATGTTCGCTGTGGCAATGTTATCTGCCACAGTTTGTAGCGAAGCAAGCGATACAACTTCATCGTCAGCAGCTGCAATAATATTGACGGGCACTTTCGATTTCGCCAGTGCTTTTACAAAGTCTTCCCTTGGCGATGTGGCCTGTGTATGAGCCAGCAAAGTATTTTTACCTAAATCTTCTGCCATAGATTGTACAACGCCCATTACATCAGGGCTTTCCTGATGAGTTGGATGTACAAAACGCGTGAAATAAGCTGGGTTTTCTGGCTTAAAGTCGCCACTGTTTAGCATAGTGACCAGCTGCTTGCGCCTTGCTATTTCTTCTTTCGATAAGCCTTTAGCATCGTATCCAATAAGCGTAATAGACGCCACGTGCTCCATATTCTGCGATGCCCATAGCGCGGCAACGTAGCCACCCATGGAAAAGCCAACCAGATGGACTTTTTCATCTTGAATAACGCGATCGGAAGTAAGCGCTAGCATGTCGTCTTTAGTCGCCGCCCACTGTAAGGGGACATAGCGACGTTGGGAAATTTTCATGCGTTGCCAAACGGGCAACCAAACACGTTCATCGCATAAGGTTCCGGGTAAAAATAGAACAGGGGCGCTGGTGGTCACAAAGACTCCTAAAATACATTTATACCTTCACATGCTAACATAGCAGGCCATTTATCAATAAAACCTAATGGCTATTAAATGTAGCTAACGGTCATTCACTGCGCAGTTTTTATGACAAATACGGTTACCCCAAATACTTTTGCTGAGCGAGTACTTGCTTGGTACGACATTCATGGCCGCAAGCATCTGCCATGGCAACAAGATATTACCCCGTACAAAGTGTGGGTATCTGAGATTATGCTACAGCAAACGCAAGTCACCACCGTCATTCCGTATTTTGAGCGGTTTATGCAATCTTTCCCCAGCGTGGTAGAGCTTGCCAATGCAGCGCAAGATGACGTACTGCATCATTGGACGGGTTTAGGTTACTACGCCCGCGCTAGAAACTTACATAAAGCGGCGAAGCAAATAGTAGAAGATCATGGCGGTACGTTTCCTGACAATATAGACGATGTTATTGCCTTACCGGGAATAGGGCGCTCTACTGCTGGCGCGGTATTGTCTATTTCACGAAATCAGCGCCACCCTATATTAGATGGCAACGTAAAACGCGTGCTTGCTCGCTACTATGCTATTGGCGGCTGGCCTGGCCAAAAAGCGGTAGAAAATGCGTTGTGGGAAGTGGCAGAAAAGAATACGCCTGAAAAACGCAGTGCCAACTACACTCAGGTGATGATGGATTTGGGGGCTATGGTATGTACCCGCAGTAAGCCAAAGTGTGATGAATGCCCGTTACAACATGATTGCTTAGCCTATGCCCAAGGGGCACAAACAGAATTTCCCGGTAAAAAGCCCAAAAAAGCGATTCCAGAGCGAAGTACGCTACTTATAGTGCCGTTGTTCCAACAGCAGGTTTATTTAGAGCAGCGGCCTTCTAGCGGCTTGTGGGGCGGTTTATATGGTTTCATTGAAGCCCAAGACATAGAAAGTGCAGAAGCAGAACTTGCCAAACGAGGTATTGAAGCCAGTTCATTTGAAACCCAAACGGCGTTTAGGCATACCTTTAGCCATTTTCATTTGGATATAACACCGGTGTTTGCCGTGGTAAACTCTGTACCCAGAAAGCAGGTGGCAGAACAAAAAGCCCAGTGGTTTATGTTTAACGAACCTATTGAGGTAGGTTTAGCTGCTCCGACTAAGAAAATCATTCAACAATTAGTGCATGTGCTTTAGCGCATCGAATAGGTTAAGGACATACAATGAGTAGAGTGGTATTTTGCCAGCGTTTACAAAAAGAAGCCGACGGTTTAGATTTTCAGCTTTACCCCGGTGAGCTAGGAAAACGTATTTACGACAACATTTCGAAAGAAGCATGGGCCGACTGGCAAAAGAAACAAACCATGCTAATTAACGAAAATAAGTTAAATATGATGGAACCGACCGCCAGACAGTTTTTAGAGCAAAGTATGTCGGCTTACTTGTTCGATGGCGTAGAGCCTACGATTGAAGGCTATGTTCCGCCTGAAAAGTAACCAAAAAAGCGTATTTTGCATAAACAATGTGCAAACGGTAACAAAACCGAAAAAAAACCGACAAAAACGGTTGACTTGTTAGCCGGAAATCCGTTTAATACGCACCCACAGCGAGACAGGCAGCAAACGCCCAAACGCTAAAAGATTTTGCCTCGATAGCTCAGTTGGTAGAGCAGCGGATTGAAAATCCGCGTGTCCCTGGTTCGATCCCGGGTCGAGGCACCATTATTACATCAAGCCCTGCAAGACATTGCGGGGCTTTTTGTATCTGCCAGCCAATCCCGAGTTTCCAAATAAATCCGGTTTTTCCAAAAACTATTTAGAAGGCTTTACCTTAATGGGTAACAATCTATAGTTTCGGATAGTTGTTTTAACACTTTCATGGCCCAAGAGCAATTGTGCATGCTCAAGCTCTACATCACTCGCCGTTTTCTTGCGAATATCACGTTCTTGAAACCTTTCTGACAAAAGTTCTTTCTCTAACGCTTTCACCATCCAGTTATGCCAAATGCTGCGAAATCCATCGCCAGTGTATGGTTGCCCTTTTCTGTTACTGAACAAGTAAAGGCTTTTAACCTTTCCAGGTAGTTGCTGAATTCTACCAAGTGTTGCTCTGAGTTGATCTGACCACTCGAATAAGTACTTTTTACCAGTACGTTTTTCAGTCTTACTCATACCTGTAAGTAATCCATCTTCAGTAAATGAGTCAAACCGAAGAGACAACATATCTGTCTGTCTCAATCCCGTTAGGCTTTTCAAGTCGATATAGAGTGACAGCCACTCAGGTACAATACTCTTAAAGGCTATCAGTTCATCATCTGTGACATATCTATTTCTCGGACGTTCTGGGTTTCTTTCTATGTCTCTGCAAGGATTACTCTCTACGAGCCCCCAGCGCATCGCTTTCTTAAACATATGAGACAGTAGTGCTACCTCTCTATTAACCCGTACAGGTGCTGTCTGGCTGCGAAAATCCATATATTCGTATATCACTACAGGTGTAACATCTTGAGGATACATTTCCCCAAACGCAGCTCGAAGCAATTTAGCTTCTTGTATTTCACCCTTATATGTTGATTCTGCCTTGGTAGGTGAAATTTCAACCATATAGCGGTCAATAAGCTCTCCCATTGTTTTTATTGAACTCTGCGAAGGTACTAACCTATGATATTCAGCGATGGCTGATGTCAGAGATTTGCCAAGGTTTAGCCACTTACTGTCTTTATTAACAAGGTAATAGGTTCCTTTATGAAGATACATTCGTTCTGGTAGATGAGTACTACCTTTTCTTTTTCTACCCATTAATTGCCTCCTTTTGCTTTTCGAAGTGATTCTAAGTTTATAGATTTACTCCTTTTCTTTGGCAATTTAGTTCCAGATAGAGTGTCTTCGATAGCAGAGCGCAAGACGACAGGCGAACCAAGTCTGTTTACCTCAAAGGGTATTCCAAAGTTTGATAATTGCTTTATTTGTAGTGATTTCTTCTTGAAACCTGTGAGTTCCTGAAGCTCATCGCGAGATACAAAAAGGCTCATTGGACTCTCCATTTATTGTTAATAGAGAGATTGTGAAGAATTGAAGCGAAAAATTCTCAGAAAAACCCCCCTTAATTAATCGGGGTTTTTTAAAAATATAAATCTTTGAAAAGTAATCATTTATATTTTCATTGCTTTGTTGTAAGAAGGTTTCTTTGGAATTTGAGTTGGACGAAAGGTGAAAGTCAGTACTTAGTCAATGGTCCGAAAGGGGGGAAATGTCGCTAAAAAAACTCTTTTGACCAAAAAGCGTCTAAGCTATTAAGTGAAAAAGATGAATAAACGCCAATAATAGCTTTGTTTGGTAACTTTGGTAAAAGGCATCCCTTTGCAATGTGCATAGTTAAAAAGTATATGGAGACATAGGCGTATTAAGCCTTGTCTTAAATGGCATTTCGAATTTTCGTCCAGCGACTGCTGCAGGCGCAGTTGAACCAGTATTATTTAAACTCGTTTCTCTTTGTGTGCCTAGGTAAATCCTGTTTAATACGCTAGTATGCTACTCTCTTGATAATTAAGAGCGTTTTATATGAAGACTGTTGAAGAACTTAGAAAATTATTGGCTACTGGTCAAACTGCCTACGAACCACTCAACAACATCAGCTCGGGAAATATTACTTCTAATGATGGACGGACACATACTTACGAGATCGTTCAAGGATGGGACATTGGACTCGCTATGCAATGTGATCAAGAGTGGGGCAATTTCAATATGGAAATTCTCGAGTTTATTCGACAGTCTGATTCTTCCGTACAACACAAACTTCTTAATAGCTCTCAACTCGAGGATGCTCACTGGAATTGGCTTACAAAGCATAAGCATTATCATAGCGAACAATACAATTGGTTCTTTATTATAGCGGATGGTAAGCCTCAAGGTGCCTGTCTTGTTTACCATCCTAAATTATCGGTCGATACATCTGATACAATTTTCTATATTGAGTTTCTAGCTGTTGCCCCTTGGAATCGCCCGAATCATATAGACGATCAAATCTTTAGAGGTATTGGTTCAATACTTCTGAAGACCGTAATTTCGTTTGCGGAAAAGGAACTAGGAATAACAAAAGGCTTTTCGTTACATTCTTTGCCAAAGGCAGAAGGTTACTATCAAAAAATTGGTATGAAACGTTTTAAAATACACGATAAATCAGGTTTAGGTTACTTTGAGATGCCCGAACTACAAAAAGCTAATTTTGTAGGAGCAAGTGTATGAGTGACTGCAAATTTGATTCCTTAATCATAAATGGAAAAGCGGATTCAAATACTGATAGTAAGTCTATATTTGAATCATACTTAGAAAGCCAAGCACAATTAGAGCGGTTACCGAAAAAGCTTAAGCAAGATAATAACTTAGTACAGCTTAATCTTTTTAAAGAAGTTCACTTTCAAAAAAGTAGTAACTTACTATTCAGGAAATCAGACTCTTCAAACGATGCTTTGGTTAACTTTTGGTTAAGTAAAGTCAAGAACCTAGCTTATCTTTATAATGATTTTAATGAACTTCCTGACTTCACAGGGCTGTCAAAGTCTGACCTAAAAAGCATTGCCAAAGGTAACTCAGAGCCAGGCTATATTAGAAATTTAGAAAAATGTTTATCAGCAAGAGGAATCATTTTTATTGTTGAGCCATCAGTTGTTGGTTTAAAGCTAGATGGGGCAGTATTTAAGTTAGATAGTGGCCATCCGGTTATCGCAATGAGCTTGCGTTATAAGCGCTTAGATAATTTCTGGTTCACACTAATGCACGAACTCTCTCATGTAGCTTTACATTATGACCAACTAGATAGCTACATCATTGATGATTTAGATTTAAAAAGTGAGGAATTAACAGAATTAGAAGCAGACAAACTTGCTCTTAACTCACTTATTCCAAGAAACATTTGGAGAACATGTCCTGCTCGACGAGATCTTCAGGCAGATTCTGTTATCAAATTTGCTGAACAAAATAATGTACATCCAGCGATTGTGGCTGGACGCATTCAACATGAAATTAATGACTATAGAAAATTAAGCTCGTTAACCAGTGGTATCGATACGAGGGAGATATTGTTCAGTGAATAAATATACGCCGTTCTTGAAATTTAAAGTTGCTGAAATTGGTGCATTGAAAGCGCTTGAAGATTCAGAGCTCAGCTCTATAACACCTTTCTTTGATTTGGCTACGAAAAATGATATCACTGCAAATGACCTCGAAAATACGATAACCAAAGGTGTGCGAAAGTACGAGCTTAACTTTAAAAGAGCTAATGGCTTCTATATAGATGACTACGATATTGACGATTCAATCCGGATACAAGGAGCTATCGTTTATGAATTTCTAATAGATACCTTCCAGAAGATCGATTTCATCCCAGTTGTCGGGCTTGACCGCACAGATTCTAGGAATAACTCTGTACTCAGCTCATTAGTTATTAGTGACACAGTGGCGATCCGCTTAAATCAAGATGACTTCGTGAGTTACAATCTTATTGAAGATGAAATTTCAGACTTAATAGCCGACATGGGAGAAAAGTTCGATAAGTTTCATTTAATTCTAGATTGTAGGCTCTGTATAGGAGCGGATTCCGTCGAACTATCTAACAGGTTGATTATGTTCATTAAGTTGATAGTACAGGAACACAGATTTGATAAGATAATAATAACTGGTTCTTCAATTTCCCCATCAATCGCAGATATACTTTCTGTTTGTACAGAAGAGACCTTGGCTAGAGTTGAATGCGAAGTGTTTGATCTGGTAAATCAAGAGCTTTCTTTGGAATTGGAATTTGGTGATTACACTGTTATTTCACCAAATTATTCCGACGTGAACATACCTCAAAATGCTTTACGGAAAGTGATGACTCCTAAAGTTATATACTCTTATAAAAATAAACATCATTTTCTACGTGGTGGAGCTATAGAAACTCACCCAAGAGGGGCAAAGCAATATGATGACATGTGTAAAAAGCTTGTCTCTTATGCATTCTTCCGAAAGAGAAATTACTCGTTTGGTGATAAGTATTTAGAGGATAAATCTCGAAGTGTTGGAGCTGACGCATTACCTCATTCAATAGGAAAGTATCTGATAAATGCGCATATGACATATATGATTAACGACTACCCTGTATAATGCCTAACTGAATTAGATGAGAAGAATTTAGTTTAAATCTAATTTGATACTGGCACTTGTATAACAGGGTAACTGTTAGATTAGGTCTGAGCTAGTACAGTCTGACAAAGGGGAAATTTTTGCCCGTTTGGCAGGTAATGAGTATATGCCTAGACTCTTTAAGCTAACCTAGATAAAAGTGATTCTGCAATCCATCGATTTGTTTGGATCTTATTCATCCGCTCTGAAAGCTCTAAAGCAAAATCTCGCTTGTTTATTTTTTCAGGTATATCTAGACTTAATTCCTCATTTACATTTGTTAACTCGCTCTTCCACAGGGTTGCTAGAGCAAGTTCTTTGTTAAAAAAAGGATTCGTACTAGTTTTTCGAACATATTTGAACTTGACTATACCTCTAATCTCGTACGCCACGACAATTCCCCAGAATTTCGGGGTCTTTTCTAGAGCTTCTTGAAGTTTACGTTGTGTCGTGACGAGAGTAATTTTACTAAATACTTTATTATAGAAATCACCCTGCCTAGTCAAACGAGCAATCTTATCTTTATCACCTTTGATTTCGTAACAATGGGCTTCCGAATGAATAGTGACAACATCCGCGATCGCGTTTCCACGATGCACATGTAACTCTTGTAAAATACACCTTGGCTTTTTTGATTTAGAACTTAAGAAATCAATCAAACTTGGTCTAATATCGGCGTCATTTAAATACATAGCAAAACCAACTAAAACCAAAATCGCAATATTATATAGCTTAGTACCTTCAATTCAAAACCTCCTATGGCGTAAAAGAGATATACAGATAAATCATGAAGTTTGGGAAACGCACTTCCCTCCCAGTTTGGTCCTTCAATGCAAGTGATATAGAGGACGCTTATTTTTCTAATGCCTTGTTAAGAGTTGGTCTACTCACTTTAAAGTGCTGAGCGACCTCGGCTTTTGATACTTCGCCCGACGAAAGCATAGCTCGTGCTTTCTTTACATCTGAATGTGTTAATTTAGGCTTTCTGCCTCCTTTTCGCCCTCTCACCTTTGCCGCCTCAAGTCCAACCTTAGTTCGTTCTGAAATAAGTCGTCTTTCAAACTGTGCGATAGCTCCAATCATATGAAAAATCAACTCTCCAGTCGCGCTACTTGTATCTATATTTTCATTCAGACTAATAAATTCTACGTTTTTCTGTTTAAAAGCACTTAGCAGGTTAATCAAATCGGATAAAGAGCGGCCCAACCGATCAAGCCTCTGTACTATTACTGTGTCACCAGTACGAATAGAATCAAGCAAACGTATTAATTCAGGACGCTTTGTTCCTTTTCCAGATATCTTCTCGTGATAAATTCTTTCACATCCACAGTTAGCTAGCGCGTCGAGTTGAGCGTTTTCACTTTGTAGTTCAGAGCTAACACGTGCATATCCAATTCTCATAAACAAACGTCCTATTTCTTTACATTAAATACTTTACGAGTTGTTTTACGCGATCTCAATAAAAGCGCACCCTTAAACTTGAAGATACTTGATTGAAAGAAAATGTTCGTTTTTTTAACGCTTCATCGTACAAAACTATCATAGGCAAGATTGTCTATGCTCTAAGGATATTTTCAAAATTAGGCATGCCTAATTTCAATGTAGTATCGCTACAGTATCGCGGAATACATATGCTCTATAGCTGACGAAAAAATTATGCTTGCTTATATATCTTCAATCAACTCAAGAACGAGCCGACCTATCTCGATATCGAGGATTTAGGAAAAGCGGATAAGGCTAAAGACTCCTTTTTGGCTATAAGGGCTAACGTTTCCGCGCGCAATAGCACCAAAGCTAAAATTGTCTATATTCGATGTGTGGTTTTAAAATTAGGCATGCCTAATTTTAATGTGACATTGTCACAGGTGGCGCTATACTCTGTGACACTGTCACAAACTAGGATGCTCATGCGCTTTTCTATAACGACCGAAAACAAAAAAGACGCTGGGGCTTATATATTCAATAAGCTTCAGAACGATTCAGCCTACCTCATCTTCGATGATTTAAAAAAAGAAGATGAGGTAAAGGCCTTGTTCCGCTCTATAAACTTTAACGATGAATCAGCAGCAAAAGAATTGGATACCTGGTGCAAAAATTACCTTCAAGATAAACAAGTCAATTCCCTAAGAGCAGCCCTCCGAAAAAAGAGGTCAAGGCGTAATAAAGATGTTCTTTCCATTGAGCTTGATAGGGACGTCTATAGTGACCTGAAAGATCTGGCAGCAGCTGAAGATATGACTTTAAAAGATTATCTGGCAATGCTCATACAGGACCGCTACCACGAGGTAAAACCTCCTGTTGCAAATCGAGCAAAGCAACGTAAAAAATGCTAAGTGTGACTACGTCACACCTTCCCCTCTTTTCGCTTATCCCAGCCTAAATTTAACACCGTGCCATCGGGCAACCCACCCCCTTTGGGAAAAGGGCATCAGGAGCAATTGCCCTTTTCATAGCGCCTTCACCGCTTCGCGCTAAAGGCCGTCCGCTCGCGGAGGCTGTGTAAGACTCGTAAACTCGTCCCTACACAGCCTCCGCAGCGGCCTGTAGCATTTGCGCGCATATTTTTGCATATTCTCATGCATCGCGATCACCTAATACCATCTAAGCCGATCACCTAATACTATCCATCGCGATCACTCAATACCATCGATGCAGATCACTTTTTGGTCAAAATGGTATTGAGTGATCGGCTTGAATGGTATCGTTCAATTTATACTCATTTTTGTCTATCCAGTAGGTGTTTTTAACCGTTATCCTTTTCATTTTTGATGATGAGAATAACCATGCCAACGGCACCTATTTCAATGCGTAAACTTAAAGAGATTTTAAGACTAAAATACGACTGTAAACTCAGTCATCGAAAGATAGCAAACAGCTTATCTATTTCACCTTCAATTGTTTCTAAATATGCCTGTAAATCAGCAGAGTTAGGTATCACTTGCTGGCCACTTGATGAAAAATGGGATGATCATTCTCTGCAACGAGCATTCTTCAAAACAAAGCCCCGACTAAAAGGCTTTAGTATCCTGACTGGTTGTTAGTTCAGCAGGAGCTGCGACCCAAAACCATGACGCTATTGCTGCTTTGGCAAGAATACAAAGAGCGACACGAGGAAGGATTTTACAGTTACACCCACTTCTGCCGACAGTACAAGGCATGGCTTAAATGTCAAAAAACCGTCCATGCGACAAAACCATAAAGCAGGTGAAAAACTGTTTGTTGATTACTGCGGCCCAACTATGAATATTGTTGATGCTAGTACAGGTGAATACCGTACAGCTCAAGTGTTTGTCGCAGTTATGGGCGCATCTAATTATACGTATGCGGAGGCAACGTATAGCCAAAAGCTAGAAGATTGGGTGATGAGTCATGCTCGTTGTTTTGAGTTTCTTGGTGGTGTGCCAGAGCTGGTAATCCCTGACAACTTAAAAAGTGCGGTAACTAAACCTTGTCGATATGAGCCTGATTTAAATCCAACCTACCAACAATTGGCGACACACTACAATACGGTCATTGTGCCTGCTAGACCTTATAAGCCCAAGGATAAAGCCAAAGCAGAAGTGGGTGTGCAAATTGTCGAACGCTGGATAATGGCACGGCTTCGCAATGAAAGCTTCTTTAGCTTGCGCCAATTAAACCTAAAGATACAAAAACTGCTTGTCGACTTAAACCAGCGGAAAATGAAGAAGCACCCTGGTTCAAGGCTCAGTCAGTTTGAATCCATTGATAAACCTGCTCTCAAACCACTACCCACACAGGCTTACAGTTACACCTTAGTCAAACAAGTAAGCGTGCATATTGATTATCATGTCGAAGTTGAAAAACACTACTACTCAGTACCTCATACCTTGATCAAACAAAAGCTTGAAGCCCATGCCACAGGTCAACTGGTGACACTTTACCATCAGGGTGTTCAAGTAGCCGTTCATCCAAGATCACACCGAGAAGGTGCACACACTACGCTTGATCTACATATGCCAATAGCTCATCAAAAGCAGCAGCAATGGACACCACAACGGTTCGAGCGTTGGGCAGCTAAGTTCGGTGGTTCAACGGAGCAGTTTGTTATGCAATTGATGCAAGCTAAAAAGCATCCAGAACAAAGCTACCGTGCTTGTATGGGGTTATTAAGCCTAGGTAAGAAGTTTACTGACCAACGTCTTGAAGCAGCCTGTCATCGCGCATTAGCCACAGGTGTTACTCGCGTAAAACAAGTAAAAAACATTTTAGAAAAGGGCTTGGATAAGCAACCCTTGCCACAAGCTCAAGGTGATTTACTACAAGATATTGATCATAAAAATATCCGCGGCAACAACTATTACCATTAATCAAAACTAACAAACCAAAGGAAATCTTATGCAAAATATCAATCAACAAGTCAATAACCAGTTAAGTAACTTAAAGCTAAGCGGTATACGTGATGCACTATTGCAGCAATATGAGCAACCCAATCTATACGTAGAACAAAGTTTCGAAGAGCGGCTAAGTTTATTGCTTGAGCATGAAATAACACAGCGTGACCAGCGTAAAATTGATCGCTTAACTCGTCAAGCAAAGTTCAGAGTTGGCGGCACACTGGCTCAACTAAACTATGGCGCAGCACGACAACTCGATAAAACTCAGATCCGTTCATTAGCACAAGGTGAATGGCTTCGCCTTCATCAAAACATCTTGATCACGGGCGCAACGGGGTGTGGCAAAACTTACCTCGCTTGCGCGCTTGGTCAAAACCACTGCCAACAAGGGAGTAGCGTTTATTATTTTAGGCTTAAAGAGCTATTAGAAAAGATGTTCTTAGCGCAAGCCGATGGTAGTTATCGAAAACTGATCAACAAGCTTAGCTCTGCCAATTTACTGATCCTAGATGATTGGGGATTAGAGCCATTAACAGCTCAACAACGCAGTGATTTACTGGAATTAATTGATGCGAGATATGACACAAAATCGACCTTAATTGCCAGCCAATTACCGATAGAAAATTGGTATGAAATGATCGGAGAATCGACACATGCTGATGCGATCCTAGATCGGCTTGTTCACGGAGCAATAAAGTTGGAATTAAAAGGCGAATCGATGCGAAAAAAACTAAATTCCTTGACTGATGGCGATCACTCAAGTTAGATTTTACTAAGGTCTACTGGCAGACAAAAAAGTGATCGGCTTGAATAGTATTGACCGATCGGCTTCATGGTATTACGCAATTTTTACACGCACAAAATCCGGCCTTGCCAAAGGGGGTGGGTTGCCCTATTATTACTCATGAAACAACCGAGAGCTTTCTGCTCCGGATTCAAAAAAATAGGCGCTTTCCAGCTGCCTTCAATACGTCACGAAGACCCACAAGAAAGATTCAATATTCTATAAATCATGCCGCGCCGCATTTTCTGGCGATCTTAAAAATCGGCGCTTTCGAGCTGCCGTTTACACGTAATGAGAATTTTGGCGAGATCAGTCCGAGCCTGACGCTATGCGTCGAACTGGGGCGAAACGGCCCAGGTGGTTTTTATCATCTGGGACCGCATTCACTCAACGAGTGAATGATTTTCTAACAACTCATTATAGGTAAAATATGATTGAAGAATTTGATGTTCAAAAAGAGACAGAGAAGTTAAAGCAGTTAACTAAGGTAATTAGAAAACCGAGATTTTATCGCTCTCGTTTGGACGAACATTCAGATGCCCTCATCGCACTTCATCGAGCAGGGAGTACGACCGCTCAAATTCATCGCTTTCTAGTCAAAGAAAAGAAAGTCAATGTGGCTTGGTCTACGGTATATCGCTGGGTGAAAAAGAATGGCTAGGTTTAGGAAAAGCCCGCTCAGCCCTCAAAAATCGGAAAGTGTTGCACAGAAACAAGCTGTAAAAGTTATGGCTCGTATGCAAGGCCGAGATAATCCGATCAAATCTATAGGCACAGCCCGAGGGTATACTAACTGCCTTAAGAAAGTTGCTCGTTACGTTAATCAACAATTTAACATTAGCTTAAGAGAGCTTACTCCCGAGCAAGCCAAGCAATACCTTGATGTTCGTTCTGAGGAAGTAGGGCAAAAAACACTGGATCAGGAGCGTCAAGCTATCCAGGCAATGATGCTCAATGTAACCAAAGCACTGGATATTTCCGATAAAAAGGATCGTCTATCTTTCATCAAGTCTGCTAAAGATGAAATCGAAAAAAGCAGAGCATATACCAACCAGCAAGTGTCTATGATAGCTTCTGCACAATCTGAAAAACACGCTTTGGCGACTCAAATATCTTATGCAGCAGGATTGCGAGCTCATGAACTTTATACGCTCAAGCCCCTTGAACATAGAGAGGTTGAATATCGGCAGGAAAGAGAAGAAACAAAAAACACTCTATTTAATGCTCGTAACGGTATGCGCTACACCGTAGTTGGAAAAGGTGGATTGGAAAGAGAAGTATTGATACCCGTTCACCTGGTCGAAAAGCTCGAATCGCGCCGATTCGCTGAACCACAGAAAGTTAAAGACAGGGGAATATTTTACCGTTCCCACTACAACATAGGCGGAGGTAATAATTGGTCCAGCAGCTTCTCTGCTGCATCAAAAAGAACATTGTTCCGTTCTAGTGGAGCGCATGGTGTAAGACACAGTTACGCGCAAGAAAGAATGAGAGAGCTTCAACGAGTAGGGTTATCGAGGAGCCTAGCGTATAAAACGGTATCTCATGAGCTAGGCCATTTGAGAGAGGCGATCACAGCAGTATATTTACGTTAAACTGGGCTATTATTCAATTTGGCATGCCAAATTGAAGCGAAAAGAGGGGAAGGTTATGGGACCAGTAATTGTCAGCAATTTAATGATATTAGCAGTAATAGCCTTTTGGGCGATATTTTTTAAAAAAACACTTAGTAATGATCAAAGACACTAAATGTGATTGCTCATTATTATTCAGGTTCAGCCGGAGTTTCGGCTACAGGAGTCAAGGAATTGGCCACTGCACTTATAATTATATCTGCGGCTTTTTCTCCTAATTCAGTCTTACCCCACATAATCGTAGCATTATTTTCTTCATTTGAGATTGGTTTTGAAAGGACCCATACACCTGTATCGCTATTACCGCTTCCTGGATGTTCATTTTTAATTTGATTAATTAGCGCATTAGCAGCGTCTAATCCCTCTCTAACATCCCTTTCTAGGCCACTGGTTTCTAAAGTTACTAAGCCTTGCATTCTTAATTCTTCAATATTCTTGAGGATTTTTTGAGAAGGGAAATATAATGAGGTGATTTCGTTTTCTTCATTTCGCGATGTAGAAATCAATCCGTACTTAGAATTTTTTTCAATGCTGAGAAGTAATTCAATAGCGCCAGGAGAGAGAGTTGGTAATGTCTTCGACAAATCAGTCATTCCTGAACGCTGCGCCTCCTTTTTGATAGTAGATTTCAGTGATAGCCCTGCAATTCCAATTTCGTTTGCGCTCAAGAGCTTTTTAGGGAGAACTTCTAGAATTTTACCGATAGGGTCTTGAAACAGTAGTAGGAAAATTATTCCAAGCGCTGGCCAACCTAATAAGACAGATTTAATAAGTTCCACTATAGAAAGCATTATCGGGTTGATAGATTCTGATAGCTTAGTTTCGATAGATGTTAGTTTTTGGTGTATCAAAAAATTAGAAAGTGACTCGGAAGATTGAGCATTTATACCTTCGTTAGTCTTATCTTCACTTTCTAGTTCATTATTCTTCATAGAAACTGTGCCCTTAACGGTTTTCGTTCCACCAATTAGGAGTTGTTGTTGGCCGTACAGCTAAACACTCAGAGAGTAGATGAACAATATCGTAGGACTTTTTACCATCTATATGAAGTTGTAAGTCTTGGTCTACATCTCCATGCATCGGATCTAGAACTACATCTACACCATGCGTTCTGGCCAATTTTGCAGCTGGAACAAAATCAGCGTCACTGGCTATAAGAACAATCGTATCTGCAAACTTTCTTAGTGTAACTGTAGTAATATCGATACCTATCCTAGTATCCACACCTTTTTGTTTCACATCTAAGTAAAAGTCTTCTGGAACAAGCTCGTTTATATCTTTTTCGCCAGTCAAAATAGACTTTTGAGCACGTTCATCCATTATCCAGCGCTTAGCTTTGCTTAGCTTTCCCATACGTAACGCTAGCTTTCTTGATTTCTTAAGTGAGGAATGTAGCTCTTGCTGGAATATAGTACTAGGGTCAGTTTTGAAATTTTTTGTCGACGGAGTGCCGTTTGAAGCACGGTGTTCAAGTTTGGGCACGGCCTCTCGATATTGACCATCGAAAGGTGGGGCATCATAGTAGTATATTCTGTATAAGTCCTGACGCTCTAAACTATCCCTATGTCTTTTTATAAAAGTATAGAGAACCTTTACAACTATCTGAGGAGTGAGATCTACACCGCAACCATTGAAGTATTTTCTATAGTAGAACTTCATACGCTTGATGAAATATCCACCATCTATAAAAAAAGCTATCTTCTTATTCATCTTATCCCTGAAAGCAAAAAGCTCAGGACTGCGGATGTTTACTAAAAATTCAAACATGCGCTGTGCTGAGCTCATTAATGATTATAGAGAGTAAGATTTAAGTGTAAACTACAAGTTATCTGGTCGGTCCAGTTGATTGAGGGAGATCACCACCTAATTTAGCTATGCGGAAGTATACACTGATAAAGGTACACGAGCCTATCTTTTCGCTGCGCTCCAAGATAGGCTCGACCTCCTGCAACCAAAAGGTTTTAGGATAGTCCGCCTTGCTCTCCACTATTGGTAGAACCTGCTAGGTTCTTGCCCCCCTTACGCGTTGGAGAGACACACCTATGACGAACTGCGCTTACTTTAATCCCCGTCTGTTGACTAGATTGCCTCGCCGTTTTTTATGTGGTGGCCGTGGTTGGTTCCCCGTTGCCCACTAGTGTAAGCGCCTCTGAATTGCGAATTCAGAGTGTCGCAGTGCGCGTCGCACGCTGAGTCGTATGTAAGGATTCCCCGTTCGACTCAACACCAGGAACACTTCACCAACAACAACTTTCCAACATGAAGTGATACGTAAAATACGCAATGCCTGGTGCGTTTTTGCTGGGGCAAAAACGGGTCGACTTCGGCGGGCCTTTTCACTAGACAAAGGGATACCCCTCAGCTAGTATGAAGCTGAAATTTGATTGGTCGTCTTGCGAAAATCGACTGATATCTAAAACCCGAGTTGCAGCTCGGGTTTTTGCTTTTTAGCCCCAGTGAAAATTCATGCGATTAATTCCCCTTAAAATTTTTTCCAAAAACGCATAACAGGCAGATGAAGTTATGCGGCCTTCAGAGCATTTAATTAGGGATTTATTTGGAAGGTTTATGATTTAAAGTTTATATAAATCAATGTTTTGCTTTGATTTCCAATTTTGGATTGAAAATCCGCGTGTCCCTGGTTCGATCCCGGGTCGAGGCACCATTATTAGAACCTGATAGTTTTCTGAAAACTATCAGGTTTTTCCATTTCTGGGCCTTGTCTTTTTCTATCATTACCCCGTTTACTTCCACAAAGTGTGACGATTTTTTGTCACAACCTGACTTTGTGACAAAGGCATCATTTTTTTCTTTTACAATATTGTTTGCTTGCTGTGACAAATAACTCAGCGATGGATGTGTGTATCGCTGAACCATTTCTAATGTTTTCCAGCCCCCTAATTCTTTAATAGCTAATAGGTCGGTGCCACTCTCAGCATGGCGTGATGCCCAATTATGACGTAAGTCGTGAAAACGCAGTCCATCTAGACCAGCAGCTTTTGTCGTCCTAGCCCATATTCTCCTATTTAAGTCTTTAATACGCGAATTATCATAATTGAGAAAAACAAATACGGAGTTTTTCGAATTATGCAAAGAACTCAGTAGTTCGAAAACTATATTGTTCATCGGTATAAGGACTGAAGAGCCACTTTTGTGAGAATCCGCATCTACCTTCAGTGTTTGATGCTCCAAATCGACATGAGTCCATTTCAGCCCAATAATATTAGAAGCACGAAATCCGGTTGCTAAGGCAAATATGATGATGGGTTGTAGAAAGGCTGGAGCACAATCAATAAGGCGAGCAGAATCTGTCTCAGTAAGCTTGTAGAAGCTTTTTTCTCGCTCTTTGTGGGTTCTCAAATGAGGGACACGGTCAATCCACTCAAGCTCCTTGTGGATGAAGTTTAAAAAGCCCTTAATCTCTGCGAGATATCTATTCTTCGTTGCTAGCGTGACGTCAGTTTTCTTTACTAACGTCGTCAAAATAAGCTTAGAATTAATTTCGGTTAATGGGATATCTGCTAGATACTGAGACCACCAAGTGAGTTTCTTCACCTTCTCATCAATGGTCTTGTTTGTTTGTCTGGATTCTAGATAAAGTGTTAAAGCTTCATTCCATGAGCCAACCTCTTGAGAATTACGCATCAGCATAGCTAGCGTTTCATCGCGAAGGCGGTGTTCAAAGTGCTCTGCACGGCTTTTAACAGTTTCCTTTGTACTGCAATGAACACGCTTAACCTTGTCAGCAAATGAGACCTGAAACTTCGTAAACCAGTATTTTGAATTACTCTTTTTATAAACCATCGATATTGCTCCTCTAAAAGTAACAACATTAATGATTTAAAAGCTAAATAATAGAACTAGTTCGCTGCCGCCTTTTCATTCACGTTCAGGGCACCTTGTGTTATGTCTAGGTGACCATAAACTGTAGCGACCATTTTATCGCTCGCTAAGCCGAAAATCTGCTTAATATCTCCAAATGTTCCGCCCTCAAGTAAAATCTGATACGCTCGATTGTGACGGAAATGATGAAATCTAAAGGTCTTATCAATCCCTGCCTTTTCCAAAGCGGCCTCCCATCTCGTCATATCAAACTCAATTGTTGCTCCTGTATTATCCAGCGCAAACAAATTGTCATGCGTAATATTGTTTTTCCTACGATACTCTAACTGGCGCTCTATAACCTCCCTAAGGGCTTTCGTTACATGAATCGTGATGAGCCTGCTTCCTTTGGCGTGTCGAGCAGGAATTTTTATGAAGCTGCTGTTCCTTATTGTTGAGTCTTCAATATCGCTGAGCTTCATACTCGAAGTACAAATATGGTTGAGTGTATTGCCTTTCCTTGTACCAGCATAGAACGCAAAAGTGAGTAGGTTTTCTTCAGTAGCGCATCGAGCATATTCGTCGCGGAAGTTAGTAAATTGCTCAGTAGACAATTCAATTAACTCACGTTTACCTGATTGGAAAGAACACACTTTGATATTTTCATTTATAAGACGCTTCGCAAATAGTTCGTCATATACAGCTCTTAATTCGATTAAATACTTGTTTCTGGTACTGTCTTGCTTACCGTTCAAAACAATTGCATCGTTAATCTCTTCGACTAATTCTTGGGAAAAATTTCGGAGATCGGTGGTAGCGAACATGTAGTTAAAAAAAGCGAGTTTTCTTGATCTTTGCTCAACTTGTTTAGTAGACGACTTCTTATCACGAACTGCTCTTTTGGCCTTTCGATAAACCTCATTCCACAAATCAAAATTCTGCTCTTGAAAGTGTTCGAGATAAGAGAAGTCGATATCTAGCAGAGATAACTTCTCTTTCAAACTTGCTGCTGCGAGTTTGACCGCTTCTTTGTGGTCGCTGCTGTTCAGCCTTTCTCGCAAGTTGAACTTATTTTCCCTAAACAAGTTAGCAAGCTCATCCGCACTCCTCAAATCCATTCTCTTCTTTTGAGGATCTTTATTATTTACGTTGACTACGTTCACTTTAAAATATTCGATGAAACTTCTCGCCAAGCAAAATTCTTTATCTAACAAAGACCATTCATCTAAAAGAGATGAAAGCTCCTCTTTATTACGTGTAAGCAAATGATTCAAGCGTGAAAAAGCTCGCTTATTGTTTGTATCAGTAAACTGAAATTGCTTTATACGTCCTGGTAGAGGAGTAGGTAGTTGGGACGCTTCTTTTGGTTCAAACGCTACTTCTGAGAACTCCGCTGCCTTATTTGAGTCGTCTATTTTGTTGTGTGAGCTATTATCGGCGCTGGAAATACAATCAACTGTTGAGGTCTCAGCTACGTGATTATCACTTTTACTTTCCTGAAGATGCTCGCAATTGTCGAGCGATTCGCAAAACGAAGATAAGCCACGCAAGTTGAAGAAATATTTGTTGAGACTCTTTGAGTATCGATGAGCTATGAAACCATCGTTAGCTAACGCAATGACCTCATGCTCTGAAAGTAAAAGAAACTGGGCAGCTTCTTTTACACCCATAGGGCGAATCGAGCTTGCTGCAATTGTTGTATTAGGTATTTCTTGTCGAACAGCTACAGCAGCAACACTCGGGATATACCCAAGTGTTTCCGAGTTGTGAGGCTGTTGCGGTTGAAACAATGTTGCTACCTAATTCATGATTTGGTAGCAGTGTAATCGATGTGGAATTTCTAAAAAAAAGTAAATTATGCTTGTTTATTTATTTTCTTACTTGTGGTACAACGCGAAAAAGAGCCAACTTTTCAGTTGGCTCAGTATTGCTACAGCTGTTCAATAAAACGTGAAACTGTGCAGTTAAAAAGATAGTGAAAGTGCGCTAGCAAGCCTTTTGTCATCACGTGGTGCGTTACTTCGTCTTGAAAATACTTCAACACGCCAAAATGCATTGTTACGTACACACCAGTTAAAGTTCTGGCCTGCTCTGGGAGTGTATCCATAAGGGCATGGCTTATGATGATAAACTCAGTTTGTGATACGTAATTTCGAACATAGTAGATATATGAGTCATTATGTTCGTATAGTGCAATACAGTCTTCGTCATCTGAGAAAAAGTGTGTAGACCTTTCAACCACTTTCAAGTTTGTCATGTCTTATCTCCATCATTTAAGTCTTATAGTGAAATAAGCCACACGGACGGAAATTTTTCGTTTACGCGAACTACTTAGTCATGAAACCCATTAAATTAAGGAATTTTATGACAACCAATAACACTTACCTGTGCTCCGCTGTTATCTCTGACATTTTTAGCTCACTAGCTAATGCATTTCTGTTGTATAGAGATGAAATAGACGGTGCGCAGTATAGAAATAGCCAACACATCGAAGATTCGATAATGAACGTAGTATTGCAAAATCAGGTGATTACTGACCCTTCGTATCTGCCTCTTATTCGAGAGCTTGTTGGTGTAGTAGTGAGTGAACCTTTGTTATATGCAGAGTGGACAGAGGACGACTTCGAATTCTTTTCAGAACAAATGACGTTTGACTTCGACGATATTAGCGAAGATTTTCCTGACTAGGAGCTTAGTTACTTCTGAGTACAAATAGGAGTAACAATATGCAAGACACAACACAATCCATCATTAGGAAATATCAACGACAATCTCGCTCGCCATTCGAAGGAGATGATTCGACTATTTTGCTATTAGCCAATGCGACGGTTAAAGCAAATGAAGTTGAACTGGATTACCAGCGGTACATATATCTACATCGCGACGAAGTCGGCCGATGGCTAGGCATATCTATAAGCAAATCCATTGAGGATTCATTGGATGACGGAGGTGGTAAGTACCGTCAGGGAGCTGAGGCGTTGTTGCTATTGCTTTCTTATAACCAAGAAATAAGCAATTTTCTTCGATTATTTTCCGATGAAGTAGAGAGTATTTTTGGCATTGACGCTGAAACGTGGATGATTGCATGTAAAGCGCGATGGCGAAAGATACTTAAGTAACTTAATGCAGCTCAATTCGAGCTGCATTTTTTATTTGAAAAAATATGTTCGGTGCCGATTTTTCTTCGTAAGTCATCATAAGCTCGTGATAGAAGCATAAAGTTATAAAATTGTATGCAATTTAAGGAGTGATGAATAAGTTAGATGAGTAGAGCTTGATGAGGTAGTATTATCAACTGGATAGGCTATAGCTCAACAATATGGTAAAGGCTCGTTGTTGGCTTCTGTGCTTGGTTACAAGGAGTAGTAGACATGAATATAATCGATAATATTAACAACCTACTTGGCGATGATTTAAAAGAGACGATTCAACCAGGTAGTAAGTTAAAAATAGCGGCTTCCTGCTTTTCTATTTATGCATTTGAAGCACTGAAGAAAGAACTAACAAACATAGCTGAGTTAGAATTTATATTCACTTCTCCCACATTTGTTCCAAGTAATGCAACAGATAAGATTCGAAAAGAGCGACGAGAGTTTTTCATTCCCCAAGAAAAAAGTAGTAATGGAGAGACGAGCCTATATGGCACCGAATTTGAGATTCAACTCAGAAACAAATTAAACCAAAAAGCGATAGCTAAAGAGTGTGCAAGCTGGATACGTAAGAAGGCGAGTTTTAAATCAAATACTACGAGCGCTCCTATGCAACAGTTTGCCGTGATTGGCAGCGAGGATAAGCAGTCTGCATACATGCCGTTGAACGGCTTCTCTGCGGTTGATTTAGGTTATCAAAAAGGAAACGCGGTCTCGAATTTTGTGCATAAAGTCGATGATAGTGTTATGTCACAGCAATACATGCAGCTCTTCGAACAAATATGGGAAGATGAAAGCAAAGTCAAAGAAGTTACCTCTTCCATAATTGAACATATTGAAACGATTTATCAGGAAAACTCGCCCGAAAAAGTTTACTTCTTGATGCTCTACAACATCTTTTTCGAGTTCCTGGACGATCTGAATGAAGATGTTCTACCGAATGATCGAACGGGTTACCAAGATACCCTCATCTGGAACAAGCTATTTAATTATCAGAAAGACGCAGCTACAGGTCTCATAAACAAATTAGAGCAATATAATGGCTGTATCTTGGCTGACTCGGTTGGTCTTGGTAAAACCTTCACCGCATTGGCAGTCATAAAATACTATGAGTTACGCAATCGCTCGGTGCTATTACTGTGCCCTAAGAAACTTGCAGACAATTGGCTGAATTACAATCGCAACCTAAAAACCAATATATTTGCGAAAGACCGCTTTAATTATGACGTACTATGCCATACAGATTTAGACCGCACAAGTGGTGAGTCATTCGGAACATCTCTGAACCGCGTCAACTGGGGGAATTACGATTTAGTCGTCATCGATGAATCCCATAACTTTAGAAACGATAATCCCGTAAAAGACCGTGAAACGCGTTATCAGAAGTTAATGAACAAGGTAATTCGAGCAGGGGTAAAAACCAAAGTATTAATGCTGTCAGCGACTCCTGTGAACAATCGATTTACAGATCTTAAAAACCAATTGGCACTGGCATACGAAGGTGAACAGGAAAAGCTATCAGAAAAACTGCGTACTACTAAATCTATAGATACAATTTTTAAGAATGCACAACGCGCGTTTAACGACTGGTCTAGGCTTGAGCCTGAAGAAAGAACTCCCACTGCTATCTTAAATGCACTGGAGTTTGATTTTTTTGAATTGCTTGATGCTGTCACCATTGCAAGATCAAGAAAGCATATTCAAAACTTTTACGACACAAGCGATATTGGCAGGTTTCCAACTCGTTTGAAGCCAATTTCACACCAGTGCCCATTAACCTATAAGTCAGATGTAATATCACTGAACGACATTTTCGCTCAGCTGAGGCTATTGAAGCTTTCTGTTTACGCTCCTGTAAGTTATATCTTGCCTAGTCGATTAAAAAAGTATGAGGAACTCTACGATACCGAAGTTGAAGGCGGTAAGGGAAAACTTCGCCAAATCGATAGAGAAAAAAGTTTAGTTGCGCTAATGACCACCAACTTGCTAAAACGTCTGGAAAGTTCTGTTCATGCCTTCAGGCTGACATTAAAAAGCCTCTACGACAACCACGCAAATACGCTTAAGTTGATAGAAGCGTTTTATGATAATAATGGCGTTACTGAAATTGATGATTTCGCAGGAGCATTAGCCGCTGTTGATTCAGAAGATGATGATTTACCCGTATTTCAGGAAATGGAGATTGGTGGGAAAATTAAGATCCAACTCATGGACATGGACTTGCCTTCCTGGCAGCAGGATTTAAGTGCAGATCTAGAGATTATCAGTGCACTTTTAGACGAGATGAAGGTGATCACGCCAGAGCACGATGCGAAGTTGCAACATCTAAAAAAACATGTAAATGAAAAAATTAACAACCCAATAAACCCGAACAATAAAAAGGTCATTATATTTACAGCATTTGCAGATACGGCCGACTACTTATATGCCAATTTGGCGGCAGAGCTACAGAGCAGCAAGGGGATTCACTCAGCTAGGGTAACAGGTCAAGGTAACCCTAGAACTACCATTAAAACGGTTAAAAAAGGATATGATCTGCAAGAGTGTTTAACGCTTTTCTCTCCCAAGTCGAAAGAAAAGGAACTTGTACTGCCCCATGAACCCGCTGAAATCGACTTGCTCATTGCTACAGACTGTATTTCTGAAGGTCAAAACCTACAGGATTGTGACTACCTAATTAACTATGACATTCACTGGAACCCTGTTCGCATTATTCAGCGATTTGGGCGAGTAGACCGGATTGGCTCACCTAATGAATCCATTCAACTGGTAAACTATTGGCCTGACATATCGCTGGACGAATACATTAACTTAAAAGAGCGTGTCGAAAGCCGAATGACCATAGTTGATGTTACTGCGACGGGTGACGACAATGTGTTAAGTGCAAAAGCAAACGATGTTAGTTACCGTAAAGATCAGCTCATGCGACTCCAAGAAGAAGTTATCGAACTCGAGGATGTAAAAACTGGCATCTCGATTACCGACCTTGGCCTAAACGAATTCCGCATGGATTTGATTAACTTTGTAAAAGAACAAGGGGAACCCAGAGGAATACCCAATGGTATGCACGCCGTGGTGCCCGCTGATCCTGAACGAGGTTTAGTACCAGGGGTAATATTTACACTGAGAAATATAAACGAGAGTGTGAATATTGATCAAAAGAACCGCTTGCATCCTTATTACTTGGTTTACATTAGCGAACAAGGTGAGGTCATTGCGAATCACTCAGAAGTAAAGCGGCTATTAGATCTCACTAGGACTTCCTGCAAAGGGGTAATTGAACCCGTTAGTAGTGTTTGCAAGTTGTTTAATGAGCATACTAATGATGGCAAAGAGATGGACATGTATTCCAATTTGTTATCTCAAGCCATTCACTCGATGATAGCCGTAAAAGAAGAACAGGATATTGATAGTCTGTTTAGTGGTGGTGAAACATCTGCTTTAATAAATAATATTCAAGGGCTAGAAGATTTTGAGTTGATTAACTTCCTTGTGGTCAAATAAGCAATCGATGAAAAATGATATTGAGTTAATCCAATTGGTAGCGCACGGAAAGCAATATGACTGACAAAAACGGAAAGATTCATAACGTTATAAAGGAAGGCTTTTTCCGATATCCAAACAGTACAGTGGTCAATCGAAACCTGCCCAAAAATAAGATTTATGAGCAAGCGAAAGCAGACACCAAACTCAAAGAGTTGTTTGTGAATGAAGTAGACCAAATTCTGTGGGCACACAAGCTGTCTTCAACAACACTCAATATAGAAGGTGATAAGAACATCGCTGAAATTCAGGTGTTTCGAATCCAGCTCAAAGGCGAGACATTGAATAATGCCGTATTACAAGCCATTGATAAGGCGATACCTCACCCCATAATTTTCGAAATTAAAACAAGCACCAATAAATTAACTATATCAGCGGCCTATAAAGAAATAGGGCAGAATGGCGGCATCACGTTATCGGAGTATTATCAATCAGATACATTGCTCGATGGAAGTAATGATGAAGTTAGGGCAAATTTACCAACGGTATTAAATGTAAAAGCACTTTACGAGCAGTTGCTAGTTTCGCTCTTGCCTTACGAACTCAGAAATAACGAGACATTTACTCAATTAATTGCACGAATTGATGAAATAAGCAGTTTAAAAAACAAACACAGTCAAATTAGCAAAAAGCTCAGCACAGAAAAGCAGTTTAAGAAAAAAGTATCAATAAACGCTGAGCTTAAAAACATTAAACAACAGTTAAAGAATTTAACTACCGAACCAGATTAAAAATTCAAAGAGTAGGACATCTAATGGACAAGTTAAAAATGCACTCGCCAGATTTATCCCAAGCGAACATTGAAAAAATACAATCATTGTTTCCTTACTGCGTTACCGAGGTTTATGGGGAAGATGGTGAGATAAAGCTGGCTGTAGATTTTGATCTGTTGAAGCAAGAACTATCCGACTCTATCGTTGAGGGGCCGCAAGAGCGCTACCACCTAAATTGGCCTGGAAAGCGGGAAGCGTTGTTAACAGCCAATGCGCCAATTACTAAAACGTTGAGACCTTGTCGAGATGAGAGCATTAATTTTGATTCAACGGAAAACTTGTTTATCGAAGGGGATAATTTAGATGCTTTGAAATTGTTGCAAGAATCTTATCTAGGAAAGATCGATTTAATCTTTATAGATCCTCCATACAACACTGGGAGTGATTTTATATATAAAGATAATTTTTCAGTCGAAAAATCAAAGTTTCTAGAGTCCGATGGTCAAGTAGACGACTTAAATAATAGATTAATGTCCAATACAAATGCTGATGGAAGATTTCACTCATCATGGTTATCAATGATGTTTTCACGTCTGAAACTTGCAAAAAATTTATTGTCTGAAAATGGGGCGATATTTGTAGCTATTGATGATGGAGAGGTTGCCAATGTAAGAAAGTTGCTTGATGAAATTTTTGGCAGAGATAATTTAATTGCGAATTTTGTTTGGCAAAGTAAGGATACTCCTGGCAATGATTCAACTGGTGTTGCTCAAACTCATAATCATGTAATTGCTTTCTCTAAATCTAATAGTTTTAAACCGAATCTATTAGAAAGAAGTGACAAGCAAATAGCTAATTACAAAAATCCTGATGATGATCCTAGAGGTGTTTGGTTAGCAACTCCTCTTACAAGAAGCGAGTTTAGGGAGCGAGATTTTTATCCCTTAGTCAGTCCTGATGGAAGAGAGGTTTACCCCCCTGATGGCACTTGTTGGCGCAGGCCAAAAGATGTTATTGAAAAGTTAATCAATGAAAATCGGTTATGGTGGGGAGTTAAAGGGAATGCGAATTTTCCAATGGAAAAAAAGTTCTTATCAGAAACAAAGGATGGTGTTGTTAACCAATCTTGGTGGCCTTATGAATTTGCCGGAAGTACGCGAAATGCAAATGCCGAAATAAAAAAATTATTTGATGGAAAAAAGCCATTTGACACGCCTAAACCTACCCAGTTGATAAAGCGAGTAATAGACATGTGCACTTCTAAAGATTCAGTCGTGTTAGATTTTTTTGCTGGTTCGAGCACGACGGCTCAGTCTGTAATGGAGTGCAATATAAGAGATGAAGGAAAACGAACATTTATAATGGTGCAAATTCCTGAATATTGTAATGAAAAATCGCAAGCATTCAGAGATGGATTTGAAAATATTGCACAGTTAAGCAGATCTAGAATCGAGCGATTTTTTAATTCCATCAACTTTAATGACAAGCTTACTCTGTCTAATCGGTTAGGTTTTAGAACTCTTAAGGTTGGTGAAACAAATATGACCGATGTTTATTATCGTCCAGATAAAGCTAATCAGGCTGACATGTTCGCTCAAGTCCAAAACATCAGAGAAGATAGAAGTGATGAAGATTTACTGTTCCAGGTGCTATTAGATTGGGGCGTTGGTTTAACGTTGACTATATCAAAGCAGCAAATCTCTTCAAAGGATGTTTTTTTTGTAAATGCTAATGATACGGGGGAGGGCGCTGATTTAATTGCTTGCTTTGCATCTGATATCTCTAACGAATTAATTAAAACCATTGCTGAAAAGCAGCCTTTAAGGGTTGTTTTCAGAGATGATGGGTTCGCGACAGACGCTGTGAAAATTAATGTTGAGCAAATATTTAAGCAGATTTCACCGATTACTGACGTTAAGTCAATCTAAGAGGTGATAAATGAAGCTTAATTTTAAACCTTTAGAGTACCAACAAAAATCAGTCCAGTCGGTGATCGAGTGTTTTCGAGGTCAGCCAAACACAGCGGGTATCCAATATCGCATTGATCCAGGCTGGGCGAAGAAAGGGCAAACGCAATCAGCCCAGTTTGACGAAGATGGCTTTAAAAACGCTGAGATTCAGTTATCAGAAGATCAGTTGTTGGAAAATATCCACGATGTCCAAAAATCGCAGAATCTTCCGCTGTCTAATGGCCTAAAGAGCTACACCGATGAAAGCGGCAAAGCCAAACGAAGCTATAGCCCTGGTGCGGATATAAACCTAGATATCGAAATGGAAACGGGTACAGGTAAAACGTATTGCTATATCAAATCGATATTTGAGTTAAATAAGCAGTATGGCTGGT
Organism: Alteromonas naphthalenivorans; assembly: GCF_000213655.1. Lineage (NCBI taxonomy): Bacteria > Pseudomonadati > Pseudomonadota > Gammaproteobacteria > Alteromonadales > Alteromonadaceae > Alteromonas > Alteromonas naphthalenivorans. The sequence goes on along the minus strand of NC_015554.1, from coordinate 3,824,033 downwards.
CTAAATTCATCATTATGGTGCCGACCATAGCCATTAGGGAAGGCGTTCATAAATCATTGGAAGTAACTGCTGAGCACTTCAATCAAATATATGGCAAGAAAATACGCTCCTTCGTCTACAACTCAAAAGACCTTCATAATATTGAGAGCTTTTCGTCTGATGCAGGCATTAACGTTATGGTTATCAATATCCAAGCGTTTAACGCAACTGGTGCAGACAACCGTAGGATATATGAAGAGCTGGATGATTTTCAAAGCCGACGCCCAATTGATGTAATTAGTGCCAACAGACCAATATTAATCCTTGATGAACCACAAAAAATGGAAGGGCGTGCCACGCAGGAAGCATTACCAAGGTTTAAGCCACTTTTCATATTGCGCTATTCAGCTACTCACAAAACGGTGCATAACAAAATACACCGACTTGATGCCCTGGATGCATACAACCAGAAACTTGTGAAGCGTATTTCAGTTAGGGGAATTAAAACCAATGGTTTGGCTGGAACAAATGCCTATCTTTATCTAGAACAAATCGAAATATCGAAAAAAGCTCCCGTTGCTCGCTTAGAAATAGAACAAAAGCTAAAGTCTGGAGATATAAAGCGAAAAGTAGTAAAGGTGAGCAAGGGGGATCGGCTCTATGACTTATCTGGCGAACTACCTCAATATGACGGGTTTGTCGTATCAGAGATTAATGCGGTAACTGATACATTAGAGTTCTTAAATGGTAACAGCATTCAGGTAGGTGTGGCTTCGAACGACATTACAGAAGAAGTTATGCGCCGGATTCAAATCCGCGACACTATTAAAACTCATTTGGACAAAGAGAAAAGACTTTTTAGTAAAGGTATCAAGGTACTCTCACTGTTCTTTATAGATGAGGTCGTTAAGTATCGTGATTACAGTGAAGCCGATGAGAAAGGTGAGTACGCAAGGGTATTTGAAGAAGAATACCAAACTCTAAAAGAAGAGTTGTTAGATGAGCTGCCAGAAAATGACCCTTTCAGGAAGTATCTAGAGAAAATAGATGCTAACAATACGCATGAAGGCTACTTTGCTATAGATAAAAAGAAAAAACTCGTTGACCCAAAAGTAAAAACTCGTGGAGAAGAGCGGGGACTGGCGAATGATGAAAGTGCAACTGCTGCATACGATCTAATCCTGAAAAACAAAGAACAGCTTTTAAGCTTAGAAGAAGATAAACGCTTTATATTTTCGCATTCAGCGTTACGAGAAGGCTGGGATAACCCCAACGTATTCGTAATCTGTATGTTGAAACATGCCGACTACAATAACGTTGTTTCACGTCGCCAAGAGGTCGGGCGCGGCCTGCGTATTTCCGTAAACCAGCAAGGTGAACGACAAGATCACCCCGCTACCGTGCACGATGTTAATGTACTTACAGTAGTAGCAAATGAAAGCTTCGGTGACTTTGTGAAAGGACTTCAAACAGATATCAGTGAGTCACTTTCAGCAAGACCGAAGAAGGCTGATAAAGCCTACTTCTTGAATAAAGTGATTAAGACAGAGCAGGGCGATGTCGTTGTTGATGATGAGATAGCAAGAGCTATTGAGCGTTACCTTATTAAGAATGACTACGTGGATGATAACGATGAAATTACCGATCTTTATCACGCTGAGCTAAAAAATGATGGGCTGGGTAAGTTACCCGAGTTATTGGCTCCTTATCGAGAACAGGTTGTTGAGCTAATTAATGGTGTATTCAGTCAGGCGCAATTGCCTGAAATTATTGATGATCGTAAACCGAAGACCAATGTTTTAAACGCCAACTTCGAAAAGAGAGAGTTCCAAAAACTTTGGAAGAAAATTAACCGAAAGGCGGTTTACCAGGTTAATTTTAGTTCTGAGGAACTGATTAATAACTCTATTTCTGCTATTAACGAACATCTTTATGTCACGCCGCTTCAGTATACTATTGAAGTGGGGGATCAAAGTGAAAAGCTTACAGAAGAACAGTTAAACCAAGGCCGAGGCTTTGAAGTCAGAGAGACTGATAGGCAGGCTCATAATGCTCCAATACAGTCTTCAGTACCTTACGACCTCATCGGCGAAATAGCTGAAGATACTAAGCTTACTAGAAAATCAGTTTGCGCAATCCTGCAAGGTATCTCAGCTGATAAATTTGCTCTATTTAAAGTAAACCCAGAGCAATTTATCAGTGATGTAGCTCGTATCATCAATGAAGAAAAAGCAACGGCAACTATTCAACAGCTCTCTTATGACCTAATCGATGAGACTTATGAAAGCGATATATTTACTCAAAATCAGGTGATTAATGATTTTAGTAAGGTCGTTGAGAACCTTAAAAAACATGTTTATGACTTTGCGTCTACTGATTCCAAAGTTGAAAGGGCATTCATCAAAGAGCTGGATACCAGCAATGATATTGAGGTTTATGCCAAGCTGCCTAGAGGGTTCACTATACCAACACCACTAGGTTCCGAAGGTTACAATCCCGACTGGGCTATTGCTTTCAAAGATGGCACGGTGAAGCATGTACTGTTTGTGGCAGAGACGAAAGGCTCAATGTCTACTATGCAATTGAAGAAGATTGAAGAAGCGAAAATTGAGTGCGCCAAGAAATTCTTCGAGCGACTCGAACAGGAAGTGGAATCTGACGATGACGCTGAAAAGGTCAAGTTCAACATGGTAGCAAGCTACAGCGATTTGCTAAAAGTCGTAGGGTAATTAGCTTTGACTTCAGTTCACTCTTACAGCTGAATGAACTGAAGTCACTGATATTATCAAGCTCTGATTTTGGCTTTTGATAGCTGTTTATCCAAACAAGAAAGAAGTGAATTGAGCATTCCAAAAACAGGGAAGGTTGATGTCTGTAGTTACAATAAGTAATGCCATTGAGCGGTTGCAAAAAGAGATTGCTGATATCAGCAAAAAGATTAATCGAGTTTACAGGTTCATTTAATTCTGAGGCTTTTGAAAAACTTTAGAATGAAATAACAGACCCCTAGATCGAACGCTTGTAATTTGGGGGGGAGTGATTTGATAGCGAACGCTCGATAGCCTTTTCTATTTTATCATTTTTAAATGAATGGATAGGATGATCTATGAAAAAGCTACTTTGTCTTCTACGAGATTTCATTTTAGGGCAAGGTGCTTTGGCCTTGATGGCATTTTTTTTTGCTATACCTCTTATCATTTACGTCACCGTACTTGGAAAACTCGTCCCTGATTGGGCTGGAGGGATTTCATTGATTCTTCTCATTATTGGGTTCACAGTAGTCTCTGAAAAGATAATGAATTTTGAGTGGGGTACTAAAACAAAGCATGAATCTCTTTCAGAAACGTCTAATAATTTTGAAGTCGAACGTCATAAGAATCTGCTTGGAAAAAAGCTTTATTTAGCCCCCGATGTTGCTAAATCTCTTAGCCAAGAAAATATAGCTTATTTGAAGAAATATGGTGTTTGGTTGAAGGCATTAGAGACAGGCGAAATTAATCCTATTTCAGAAAAACAAAAGCGGTTTTTAGACGTTTGCCATGGTACTCGCCAACCGTCTAACTCCATAGAGATAGCTTGGTACAATTACAAAAAGGTTAATTCGCGACTAGCTGGCGGTAACTTTGGGTATCACAAAAATAACTACAAAAATGAAACGATTAATACCCAAGAATCATGCAACGCTTGCGGGAGAAAGATCGATTATTGTATCTGTAGTAAGTAAAAAAAGGTCTTTTTAATAAATTCCCTAGGCTAGGCGCTATTGAATTATGAAGCCTAAATCATACTGATGAGGAATGCTCACGACCACTTCGCTAAATGCTATCACCAGCCGTCCTAGCTGGCTGGATCAATGATTGGAAGCCCACATTAGGAAATCCAGCAGTTGCTGTAAATCACTTAACGTGAGATTAACTGTGTAGAAGAGCCAGCGCTAGGCACTCTGGTTTGGTTATAGTCACGAATGCGCTGCCTATAATCATGGTTGATACTAGCAGAGCTAAAAAATAGAAAGCAGGCGTTTAATGCCTGCTTTTTCTTTTGTGCAAAAATTTCCCTCTAGCAAGCCTAGATATCTTTAGGACTAACTAAGGATATCAACATGAAGATCACAAAAGAGATAGCGTTTAACACACTTATTAAATTTTCAAAAAATAGCATGACACTAGGGTATATATTCCTCGCGTTTGCACTGTTTCCATTTTGGCATGAGATAGTCGCTGTATTGCTAGATTGGAAGCCTGCTGCTGAAGCAGATTTTGAGTTGAATAAGTATTTTTATTACAACTGTGTGTGTATAGCTGCGTCGCTATTTTTCGCACTGTCAGCAGGTATTGTTCTGCGATTTATGACAGACGAATAAAGCGACTTTACTGACGGGCATTCTATGCCCCTTTTTTTTTCTTCGAAAATTCTCATCTACCGCTCCTAGTTATTTATGCGAGTCATAAACAATTACGGAGGACAAATGGCTAAGCAACAACTCGTCATCATGGCATTAGACATGATTACTAAATTATTAATGAGTATTGGAGATGTACTATTTATGGTGTGGATAGTTCAGATGGTTACTCGATTTGAGCCGCATAGCTCATATCCATTTGTTGGAATTAGGGGGGCGATGTATATATTTCTAATATATCTGGTAGCCCTTGCTATCTACCTACAAGAGAAACGGCTTCGTAAAAAACTTCATTAGTAAATATTCAGAGCACCGCAAGGTGCTCTTTTTCTTCCGACAATAGTTCATCGATAAAATGTCTGTTCTATTGGGTCAATAAATTTTGTTCTATAGATGATTTTTTCTTGGAGTTTGTTGGCTTCAGTTTCACTTAGCAGAGGCTGTTTCGTTTTACGATCATAACGATGAGGCATCTCCTCAAACAGTTGTTTGTGAAAGCGTTGTGTGTCGCTATTAATCTTATTAGAGCAGGGAATAATGAAGACTTTATCGTAAAGTCTATTTTCACCTAGCATTGCGTCACGCAATTTCAGTAACGTTTTTTCGTGTTGCTGCTTCCGCTTAAATGAAGCTTCTAGTTCAACAGCTGCCACCTCGCCGTTGGCTAGCTGTACCAACGCATCGACATTTTTTATGTTTGACGAAGTATGAATGCGCTTAAACTCAAGTTCAGTTAAATAGCCATTCCAAAGAGGTTTTGGGATGCCATCCTTTGTTTGATTTTGCAATCCCAGGCTTAGTACAAAACTCATAATTGAGTCGTGCATGATTGCATTTTGATTAACCTGAGTGATGGGTTCTTGTGCAGAGCGGAAAGGGATGTCTATTCGCATAAGATCTGAGGCAAACTTAGCACCGGAATGAGTTAGTACATATATGCGCCCATCTGCTGCCCTGTCTGTTTCTGCAATTGATAAAAGTCCTTCTTTCACTATTCTATTTAGAGACTCCAAAACTTTGTGCCGCTTAATCTGCCATATTGCTTCACATGTAATGGCAGATATAAAACCAAATCTAGCGGCGAGCAGTAACGCTAAATATTTTTTTTCTCGGCCTCTGTGAACGGCATTGGTACTTTTGTTAAATCTCATATCGAGGTTGAAGTATTTTTGGTGTTCGGTGTTAAGAGAAGGTGTATTAGTGTTCATCATTGTGTTCCTTGTTTATTAATTGAGAAACTAAGAAGGAACAGCTGACGCAAAATTTGATTGTTTAAGGATCTTTTTCGGGGGTTTGACTGGGAGTTTCTTGAACTCTAAAATGCCCACTGCTTTTCCCTGTTTGTAACCCGCCTGAAAAAGAGAAGCTCACAACGTTCGTTGCGAGCGTAAACGCTTATAGTGCCCGTCGCTGCTGATGTTGACGTTCGTCAACGCAGCGACTCTACGCCGCATTCGCGTCTAGCACCAACGCTTGAGGCGCATGTTCCCGTGCTGCGCACTACCCCCCATTTTGCACACTCTTATCTTTGTATTTCATACACAGCTATTCGTTGCGCTAGCGTCGCTCGCGGTATGGTGTTTGATTCATAGCGCTCTCGCCCTATTCACCAAATTTTGCCTGAAGGCAAAACAAAATAGGGGGTAGTTCGCAACCGCGAACATGCGCCTGCTTCTAAAGAAAATATGCTTCGCAATTGTCTTTCTGCGCGAGCTATTGAGTTGTTTCACAACTGCTTTTTTGCACGCAAACTCTTAGTTTGGTGTTCTCTTCTTGCTTTGCAACTAGTAACTCATGCTTTCCAAGCATAATCAGATTTTATTTAAAAAATTTCTTTGAGGGAGAATATTCATGTCGGGTCTGGCTTCTTAAGTAGAAGCCGCAAACTTTAATTAGTAAAACAATGAATAGGTAAAAGATATGAATTAAAAATGTACCAGGGTTTCAGCAACTGAGAGCTGACTAGTTTTGCGGAGCGGCTAACGCTTTTTAGTAAAGACTCGACATCTTTAGTTTAACAATTAATTGCGATACCACAGTTCTCTGGTGGCCGTTAAAAGGAAAGAGTTTGCATTAGGTGTAATTTTCATTAACGTAATTTTGTGCTGATTAACAAACAAGAGGGCAGCACAATGTCATTACTAAGTTACCAATTATTCGGACACTGCTCAGAAAGCAGTGAAGAAGCTAATACTTCAGCTCTTGATGAGAACGGGTATGATGCACCTGGCCTTAATGAAGCAACGGGATTACCGCTTTTACCTAGTGGGGTAAAAGGCTGTCCTGGGGTTATAGATATCGAAGGAAATCCACGAGGGATGAATATGTCAGACCACCTAGAAGTGGATACCACGCTCGATATTAGTTCTATAGATACTAATTTGGCTTGTGGATGTGATATCCATACTGATAACGACTGGATGACTGACACAACGTCTATAGAAAGTGGATTTGATGATTTTGGAATTAGCAACCTGTCAGGGTGTGACGGAGACTGGTAGATGACTGTATTTCAATTAGCCTTACTGGTGTTATTGCTGCTAGTGGCTTTGGCTACCTGGCTAATACCTTTTTTTGAATGGTTAATGAAAAAATGTATTAAGGGTGGCGATTAGTTTTCCTATCTTATGACTTCAAAAGCTTACCCAAATTATGCAATTTTATGTATTCGATAAAGAAGGGCTAATTCTAAGAGGGGGCATAAGTGTCCGCTCCCCTTTAAATAATACTGAAGTACGCAATTATGAACAGTGCTTCTATTTTTAAAGCTATTTTCTCAAAATTTAAAATTTGCGTTTTATGTCTGATAAAGTCACTATGTTAACTATTGAAATTAACTTCGAAGAGTAACTCCATGGCAAAGGCAAGGGTCGAAAACGCACCTAAGTTCAATTGGTCAGATGATTTTAAAGATATATCCCCGTTCCTCAGTGAATGTGATGCTACTGACAAAAAGGGGCGTTATCTGCACTGGTCGCAGTTTAAGTGGAGAGTTGAAAAAGAAAACGCTGAAAACTTATGGAAGGCCGTAAAATTTAAAAGGATGACTCAATATAAACAGATTGGGTTAAAAGACGAAAACGGTAACCCTTTCGTCTATTGTACTCCTCACTCAATGGAAGCTACTCTTTATCAATTAGTGAAAATTACTGGAGGCAACGTTGGTGTAGTCGCAGGCTCTACAGCAAGTGATAGTTTACAAAATAAGTTCTTAGTTTCGTCTCTTATAATGGAAGAAGCTATCACTAGTGCTCAGCTGGAAGGCGCATCAACTACAAGAGAAGTAGCAAAGAAAATGTTGGAGGAAGAAAGAGAACCAGTCGATGAAGATGAAAGAATGATTCTTAATAATTACCTCCTGCTTAAATATGCGGAACAAAAGAGTAAAGACGAGCTAACTTTGGATATGATTCTAGAGTTCCACAGAATCGCTACACAAGGAACAACGGAGAACAACGTTGTTCCTGGAGAATTTAGAGTTGAAAATGATATATTCATAGAGGACGGAGATGGAAATGTGGCACACCAACCCCCTGATTTCACGCTGATTGAAGAGCGGTTGAAGTTGTTGTGCGAATTCGCTAATCAAGATCACTCAGGTCAGGGAGGATGTGATTTTGTTCACCCTCTTATTAAGGCAATTGTGCTCCACTTTATGATTGGATACGAGCACCCATTTAGAGATGGCAATGGTAGAACAGCTAGAGCATTGTTTTATTGGTTTATGTTGAAGAGCGAATATAGATTGTTCAAATATATATCCATTAGTAAGCTCTTAAAGGAAAAGCCCAAGGAGTACGGGTTGTCATACATGTATACAGAAAAAGATGACAATGACTTAACATATTTCATTTACTATCAGCTAGATACTATCTATAAAGCATTCGGAGAGCTTGAAAATTACTTGGATAATAAAGTCTATGAATACAAAAAGATTTCTGAGTCATTAGAAAAAACAGCTTGGGGTAATGTACTCAATTTTATTCAGAAAGATTTGATAAAGAAAGCAGTTAAAGAGCCAGGAAGAATATTTACAATCAAAGAAGTTTCTAAGTCTTATTCAATCTCGGACAATACGTCTAGAAGTCACTTGAACAAACTTACCGAGCTTAGGCTTTTCCTGTCCACTAAAGACGGTAAAAAGACTATTTTTATAGCACCTTCAGATCTTTTGCAAAAGCTAAATTCAACAGCACCCTGATTATTTCAAATATAGGTGTTGGTTCAGATGAGACAAAATACACCAATAGTAGGGTCTTTGAGAACAATAAAAGTGTGACGATTTTTTGCCTTGTCACAGCATTTTGTCACAAGTTAGCGGCTCTACAGGCCGCAAAAATCAATAGATGCCATCATTGCTACATGGCCTGTAGGGATTGAAAATCCGCGTGTCCCTGGTTCGATCCCGGGTCGAGGCACCATTTATCAAGAAGCCCTGATCAGAAATGGTCGGGGCTTTTTTTGCAAAAACTTTTAAGAAGCCAAAAATTTAAGAGCTGTCATGCTGTTTTAAAATGTCGTGAAGTTTTAATTTTGATTTCTCAAGAATTTTAAGTGTCCTTTCTTTAACTGATCCTGCTAAAGATCTATTACTACCATCCTTGAACCGTATATTTAATACTTTAATTGATAATTCGGAGCTATTGTCCTGCTTCGAGATAAATTCTGGAAATTCATATGATATTTGACAGGAGCCGCTGCAATCATCGTAATCAAAGCTATAAGAGGCTTCTACTTGATATACCTTTATATATTCATGATATTTTTTTTGCCTAATGAAAACTGTCGAGTGAAGGTTTTTTCCCTGAAGACGTAAGTTGGTAATTTTCTCTTGCATCCACGATATATCGTCAGGGAGTGTTTGTGTTTCATCTGGACAGAACCCTAGGTCTCTAGTGTCCTTAAAGTAAAGCGCGTTTGAGGTTTGTTCTTTACTCAGCTTATTTAAAAATGTGACTCTGTTTATATTTGTGAAATCGTTAAATCTAATTTTCCTTATTGATTCATCATTATTAACAAAGCCAGCTGATTTGAGTCTATTAACCATCTCTTTAGATATGACCGAAGCAACTTCTTTTGTTTCAGGAGATGTATGGGATAAACTTATATTAATATCAAGCTCATCATCTATTTTACTAAATCGTACTTTACCTGAAAATTGCTTTGTATTTTTATCCCAACTTTTAGTAAGGTCGGTTCTCTCTATAATGAAGTCTAACTCAACTTCTCCTATATTGCTTACAAAGTTTGGTATACCAATGAGTTCATAGTTTGAAAATGGCTTTTTGATTAGCTCATGAATTTCTTCACTTGATGGTAATATAGATAGTAAATCTACTTCCGGTACATTACATCTTATAGTCTGCGTCAGAGCTTTAGGTTCTTCTTCAGTTTCACTTATAGTTTGATAGAGCTCCAACAATTCATTAGGCGTAATTCCCCTTGTTACTAAGTGTGGAATAGTCGTGGTTTTATCATCTTCACGAGTAAAAATGCCACGATTTCTTAAAATCCCTCTTAGCTCAGATTTGCTGATATTTCCGTCAGCTAAAAAATCTCGGAGAGCATCACCATATGGTAAAATATTTTTAGCTTTATCCATTTCATCGTCCTCTGAAGTCAGAGTTGTAAGAATTTACTTCAATGCTTAAATCTTTCTCTTCAGCTTGAACAATACCTCTGACTGTCTCTACAATATCTTCATGTTCGAGGGCATTGTAGTCAGGAAATAATAACTTAAAATTTTTAGTGAATTCTTGAGAAACATCACTGACAAAGTTCATTAACCGTTCTAAGTTTTCTTTCGAGAAATTATCTCTAATTACTACGCAAAAAATGACGCTTTTATCTTTTTCGCTGATTAATCGAAAAGGTAAAATGTCAGATGTTAAATACTCAACCGGTAACACTTTCCCATATTTTTTTAAATTTGTATCAGTGTAATTGGCTGCGGTAAAGGAATAGTGGAAGTTAAGTTCATGTTCTTTAAAACTATTCTTTAAGAAATTTATTGAATCATATATGAACGCAGCCCTTGAATTGTCAACTAGATATATTGCAGAAAACATCAGATTTTTATCAATCACCACATTAGCAACTTTACTAACGACATCCTGATATGAATCTCTATCATTAGTGAGCCAAAATAGTACCCCTACATCATTAGCTTTTTTAACTCCTCTGCCATTGTAATCAATGATTGTAGAATGTCTGACTTCGGATTTTGAATAGCACTCAACACAATGAGCAAGATCTTTGAAGTGCTCTTTGAATTTCGTATTGGGATGATTAGGATATGCTTTTGATGTGAATTTCACAGAACAACATACATTGTCTAAGGTGAAATCTTGTAGTTGAGAACGCGCAGAATAAAGTAGGTCCACACCGTGTGTAGTTCGAGCACTGCCTGTGCTCCTTTCGTGCTTTTGAGGAAGTTTACATTTTATTTCAACGCCGGGACGCAACCCAGTCCATCCGATTAAAGCTAGGAACTCCTTTACAAGAGCTTCTCCATGTTCGCCTACCTTCTTTGAAAATTCACCCATCGCACATCCTTTACTTTCGAGTCAGAATCTAACCCTAGAATAGAGCTAAGTTTATGCTAATTCAATGAAATGGTTAGCTATTTATAAATTTTCGGAATGCTGGCCTGTGAAAGAGCAAAATTAAACACTCGCTTGGCGGTTCACTTATTCAAAAACAGTAACCTTATACGGAGAAAGAGCAAACCAAAAATGCAGAAAGTTACCTTCCCATATCTGATAAATACCCAGCGCGATTTCTATCGGAAACAGGCCATGCAGGTTTTGAAATACACCTGCTTGAAAATCAAAGTCGAGGTCTTTTGCCAGTTCTGCAAACGGACCGATACCTACGTACGAAAAATAAATGATTTGCCTTAGGTGGTTGTTGTCTAACAAGATGATATTGAGAACAGCAACTAAACTATTTAAGTATTGCTTATATCACTCTGCAATTTAGTGGCGGGAGCTCATATTTCAATGGGTTGTTCATGATATGAGAGGTGTATAAAATCGTTGCAGGTTGCGTAAATGCCCTTCTTCATAATAGTGTTCTGAACGACGTAAAGCCATTGATTCGCATATGTAGGTGAGTAAAAATTGTAGACGTTGCTTGAATCGAACAGCCATACCGGATACTGACGATACAGGTGTTTCTGTATCGCCTTTTAGCTACCTTTACTCAATGCTGCTCAATCATTGTTCCAAGGTGGCAAATCGCAGGCAGTTTCAACTGAAATTCGTTTACGACTTTTGAGTTTCGATTTTTGCACCGAGCGGTCAATAGGTTCAATGTTTCTCTGCTCTCGCAGCCATTTCTTATAGGCAGCCTTTGCCTTAGCGTGCGTTGAATAACCTTTATGCTTACAATTAGAAAAAGCATGTACTTGCTTTTTAGCCTCTTCCCAAGATTTGTAGATACCTGGCTCTCGTCCTTTAAAAACAACATACGCTGCAAAATGAGCCACTCGTTTAGGTGGTACTATACTGTCTAAGTCTCTCGCCATTTCTTTCTCTCCGGTAGTGATAATAGTGACTTTTCTCTTACTGTTTACAGTTTTGGTTTTATAGCTATTTGTCTTTTGTGGTCTTAATTGTGAACACACCGAGTTCTTGCCAATAGTGCAAGAAGTTGCCTTCCCATATCTGATAAATGTCCCATGCAGTCTCAATAGGAAAAACGCCGAAAAGGTTCTGGAACACGCCAGCTTGGAAGTCAAAGTCCAGGTCTTTAGCAAGTTCGGCGTAGGGACCAATGCCAACATAGGTAAAATCTGTGATGTAACAGAAATGCCACGTGCCATTTTGTTTCTCTAGTCTTATCTCTACTGGATGAAACCCACCTTCTTCCGCCGAATAGTTCGGATCACGAAAATTAATTGTGACGCTACTACCGCTTACCTGATTTTGGAGTAAGAGTTCGGCGAGTGCAGCGGCAAATTGCTCAGAGACAGGCAAAGCCAATTGTTCGTATTGAATACGCATATTTAAGTCTTCTCAGTTAGGTAAAATTGAGTCTTGCAGACATGCTGTGTAGGCCAGCGGATACTAATTTAATGACATACAACCCATAGGAGTTTTTGCGTATGTCGTTTCAATTTTGTTTTTCAAATGTCCCTGTAACGCTCGATAGCCAGTTCAAAGGCGTGTTGGTAAAAGCTGCTCAAAAAGTGCCGGATGACACAGAACACTTTCGCCTCCTGATGCGATTGGCGGATGGAGAAAACGCCCTAAGTGACATGTTCTTGCTTAACGTAAGACAGGCAAAGCCGTTAACATTCATGATTGAATATGTGTTTTGTCTATCGGAAGCTGACAACGGCTTATCGGTGTGGGCATATCTGTCGAGCGCTGGCGGCATGGGATCACCGTTAGCCCTAAGTTACTGTAACCGTCCGCTAAGCCTTGAGGAGCTCATCCTATATTGGCAACAACAGGTGCTAGCTGATATCGCTGTAAATGATGTGGATATTGCAATGCATCCAGAAGCAGTAGATAAAGCCCTTCTGAGTGCTCAGCAACAAACGCAGCGTGTTGTGTTTTCAGAATGACGGATAGGACTGCGGCTATGGATGAATAGGTGCCGCAGTCTCCGATGTTATGCTTTGGTTTTGGTTGTTTTACTTGCGGCTGGTTTTTTGGGTACTACTGGTGCTAAAAGATGAGTGTCCAATTCTCCTTTTTCCGTTGCTTTGATGATGGTGTCGAGAACTTCTGGTAGCTTGTCTTTTTCACCGACATCAATAGCGGGTTTACCTAGTTGTAGCTCTATCGGTTTGTTGTTCACTTTGACCTCGAGATAGTAGTGACCATCGCTGTCGTAGTACCAAGGCCGTACATTAACTTGGCGGCGCTCTTTTTTGCGTTCACCGGTTTGCGGATCTTTCACAAGCTTTTCGCGATACGCCTCGAATGGCCGTTTTTCTATCATGCAACGTGCCATATCTTGCTGCTGCTCCAGCTTCTCAATAAGATTCATGCGTTTACCTACGACAGGAGCCTTGGGCTCGATTTTAGGACGAGCAGTAACCTTGAGCGAACTCAATACAGATGTAGTCATAATATTTACCTTTGATTAATGAGGGCGGATAAAGCCCATTAGGGTGTTGGGTTGTTTACGTTGATTTTCTTCTGCTAGCAGAGAAATGGCGGAAGCTAGGTGGTTTTTGTTATTTCTGAATTGTTTACGTCTGGCGAGAATAGCGAAATCACCAGGTGTCAACTGGGTTAGATGCGCGAGCTGCTGTTCTTCTTGTACCTTTAGCCTCTTAATTCCCGATATCTGTTTATATAGTCGGATAACTTGTTCCGGCTTCAAGTAACCACAATCCAGCTTAAAGTCAAAACGGCGCAGTACAGCCTTATCTAAGCGGCTATCAAAGTTGGTGGCAGCGAACAGCGGCTGCGTGAAGCATTCTATTTGAGTAAGAAGTTCGTTTACCAGTTGCAGTTCATAGTGTGCGGAAAGTGATTCTCGGCTGACAAGAAGACTGTCTACCTCATCAAGAAGAATGACTTTTCCCTCGTTGTGAGCACGATGGAACAGCTCCGCCACATTCTTCTCGCTTTCACCGACCCATTTGCTTAAGACGTCAGAACATTTAACGCGTATCAGGTTGCGCTGGTTAATCTCAGCCAGATAATGGGCAAAGGCGGTTTTACCGGTTCCTGGTGGACCAGACAGAAGTATCCGAGCCGGTTTGTTATGCTTCAGCGCATAACTGACCTCTTCTAGATAACTATTTGGTTGCTTTAAGTTAAGCAACGACACATCGAAATTTAACTCTGCCTGATAACGTAGCGTGTTATCCCAAAGCCCAGCGGCTTGTAATGTCGATTTCACTGTTTCACTAACAACGTTCTCTGCTTCTGTACGCGCTGTACCCATTGTTTTCGCCACATGTGCAGCATTAGCAATAATGGCCGGTGAAACGTTGTGTATTCGCGTTATATTGCGCGTAAACTGCGATGATAATGACAAGCCTCTAAAATACTGCTTGCACATTCGCTCTATGTCGCTTGGCCTTGGTGGTGGCACTTCTGTCGCTAACTTAAATCGGCGTATGAAGCTTGGTTCTAGGCAGTCGACGTGATTCGTGATCCAGATGCTCGGCACAGAATTGTCTTCCAGCAAACGTTGTAAGTGTTCTTTGCTGTACTGGTAACAAGCCTGTTCAAAAACGCTTTCACATTCATCCACTAACAGCACTGCTTTGGAGTTATTGGACAGCAAGCCGTTAATCATGGAGTGGTAACGTAGTCGCTCCTTGTCAGGATATTTAGAATCAAAATCGTCATTACCTTTGGTGTCAACTAGTGCCGTAGAACGAACTTCATAAAGCGTATATCCAGCGCTTTTGGCTAATGCGCGTGCTAGCTCTGTTTTACCGGTGCCTGAATCACCGTAGAACAACAAATTGATGCCGCGTTGCTGCTTAGTTAAAGCAGAAGTAAAATAGTTAGCTAACAATTGTGTGTCGACCTGCGGAAATGCATCCAAAGTAAATTGTGCAACCTTGCTCTCGTGCAGAAGTGGCGCGATAAGCTGTTGCTTGGTTTCAATCTTCTCTGTAAGCAGCTTCTGCAATAGGTAGTCAGGTAATTCGTTCCCCAACACGATAGATAAACTGGGTTTACTTAATATCCCTGCTCTAGCAAGCTGCTTCAACGTTTGCTCATATTCCACTGGCGTCAAATTCGTTGCATACTGCAATAATGTTTTTGTCGACACATCCTGCAACTGCGCTAACAGGTTGTCGCAGAAGTCAGTAAAATGTCGGTTCGCCTGGGTTAGAACAATATACTCCACCACACTCGCTGCGTTATGTGGCAGCACCAGTTCCTGTTGAACAGCGCGACAATTATATTGAAGAACTTTAGTTACCACAGGGTTTTTGTCAGTAATCGTAAGCAGCTTTTTTACAGCGCTTAACGAGTTACATTTTAGTGGCTTGCTCGCTAAGCGCCGTTCTCCACGTAGCGCCTGTACCGTGTTTTCGTCCAGTAGGTCTGCGTCAATTCGTTCAGCGTATTTAAGCAGTCGCTTAACCCATTCGCAGGCGAGGTAGTTTAGTTGGAAACGGTTACGCAATGCGCTAGCCATGCTCATTACTCCTGTCATCGTACTGAAGATTTACCGCTGCTTTCTTCATGACTTTCTCATGACGTTTGTCGTAGATAATCGTCGTTGCAATATCGGCATGACCTGCCATCTGGCGAACGGTATTCAAATCTACGTTCTGCTCCAGCAAGCGCGTGATGAAAGTGCGTCTTAAGTCATGGGGAGAAACACCTTCAATACCGTGTGAAGCCAATGTGCTGCGAATAAGTGAATAAATGAAGCTGGTTGAGAGAGGGCTATCCGGTTGAATATGTCCGCCTCTCGCAATACGTAAAAACAATGGTCCGCAGATTGACCCTCTTATTTGAACCCAATCCATGAGCAAATCGTTTGACCAGTGAGGTAAATATACGGTTCGGCTTTTATTGCCTTTTCCTTGCCTGATAAAAAGCGTCTGAAAATCCGGCGAATAATCTGCATACATAAGCGTTACCAATTCGCTTCTCCGAAGACCTGTACCGAGCAGTAACGCGAAAATAGCGTGGTCACGGATACCGATAAGCGAGTGGTTTTTACTGAGCGTAACAAACAGCTTCTCGACCTGCTTACTGGATAATGGTGTGCCTCTGTGGTTTCCATGCTTCACTTTGGTAATAGTTTGAAGCTGCAAAGCCTGCATTTCATCTGTGATACCTGATAACACAGCAACTTTCACAATATTGCGTATGGCCGTCATTGCTCTATTAATCGATCTTGCTGACCAGCCATTGCTTAGTAACATGGCCTTGATGCGACTAGCCTGTTGGTAATCAATTTTACAAAACATGGCTTCTCGGCCTTGCCTCGGCCAATCAAGTTGGTCGGCAATACTGTTAAGCTGAGACGCAATGGAACGCTGACTACTGGGCGCAAGACGGCCCAAGTACAGCGTGTAAGGACATGCTGTATCCATTAATTGCTCCGGATATGAATGAAATGAACTAAAAGTGGGGTATTTGCTTGAACAAGCTATTAATAAGCTAGCAGAGAATCTGTGGCAGGAATACGGCTGTTTTGTACCGAAATAGTGAAGGGAAAAGATTTAATAAATTTTTGCTTATAAGTGTTTTGCCTGATGCTACTAATACCAAGCGTCTTTCATTTTAATTATCACAGAGACCGTAATAATGAATTTAAGTAATAATTCGGCCAGCTCAATTGCCAAAAAATAACGGAGAACTTTGTATATCAACATAAAATTTTAGTATTTGCGAGAGCTATGTGTAAAACGTCATTATTCTACAAGAAAAGAAACTTTTCCGTCAGAAATAGGGCGCAATTCTTCTTTTACTCTTTTAATACTACCATCTTCAATCGGATTAATCACAGCAAAAACATATTCTTTTTCTGGATCAATGTCTGCACCTCTTACGTGAAGCGCTAGACGAGGAAGGCTTATTACGTGTTTATTATCAGCTGCACTTTCCATATAAGAAATGAATTCACGCAGGCTGATATTTTTATCACGAGGTAGCAGTTTATCTTTAAGAGAAAATAAGCTTTTCAATAAAGAGGCATCAACTATTTGATACTTTTCACCTAATAAGTTAACTAAGACACTTGTGTTTATCTCGTCAAATTCATCCGCTTTTATACTAAGATACTCTTGAGCCTTTTCTTGGATCGTTATTCTTGTCCTATCCTGCGAATATCTTTTACTCCTAATTCTTGATTTAAATCTTTCCCACGATTTCTTATTAAGGGAATCAATCCAATGTTTAACCGCATCGATATCAAATTTAGCCTCGTCTTTATCCGAATCTAAATAAGATAATTGTTCAGCAATATTTTCAACCGCAAGCTTATGATCTTTGTCATCAATGGTGATACTTGAACACTCGATAAGATCTTTACCATATGCGAGCCACTCATCCTTAGAAAGGTTATGTCGTCCCATCAGGTTATCAGCCTTGTCACGTACTTTGGTGAACAGACTACCGAGAATCAAAACCGTTTACCACTGCCGAGCGAAATTTTTTGCCAACCTCACGCCCCAATTTCCGTTAACCTCACGGTCAACTTTTCGTGAGAATCACACGTCGGGTTACTAGTGTAAATTAGCATTTTATGTGAGGCGCACGAAAAATACCTGAGAATGTAAGTGACCACTTACACGAGAGGCGAGATAAAATATAACAAAGTAGGTATCTTTGGGAAATATTGGTAAAAACTGCTAATTGAGCATATTTAAGGCTAAGAAACGCATAAAGATACCTTTTTTTTGGTATTTTTATTTTTATGCTAAATCCCATCAGAATACTAATTTACTTTATACGCGCATACACGCACGTCTATCAGTATTCATTAACATTATTAACTATATAACTTATATGACTAACAACAATAGAAGTAACACCCCGTCGTCAACAAAGATAACAGCCAGTCGTAAACAGTGTAAGCTAGAGGAAGAGGTCAGCAGTCAGCTCAGGATTCTTAAATCGGATAAGGAGCTAATGACCAATTTTTATGCGGCAGTAGATATAACCACTAAGAAAAAAGCGCTGGAAGATATTTTAGCTGATGAGGGATTTATCTGTCGACAAGCTGATCTAATATTTCGCTATATTGACGGGGTTTGGTTGAAATTAGATTTTGATAAAATTGTTTTAGGCTTTGACATCAGCAAGAGCAAGGCTAAAGAAATCACCTTCATGTTTGGAGAAAATTTCAGATTGGATAAAATTTGGAATATAAGTATTTTAAAGGGTAACAAAAAGGGGACTGTACATAAATATTACAAAAACTCTTTTATTGCTAAAGCTGAGAATAAAGATAAAATCCATATTTCAGTTGGCGCTAAAAATATATCAAGTAAATACAGGAATATTAGAATAGAATTCACTCCGTCCTATTTTAGTAACAAGATGATTAAAAAGTTCTTTAAATCCTTATTTAGGGTATTTGGTGATGAAAGAGAAAAAGCTATTAAAAACTCTATTATCACTAGGATGGATATTGGAATCCAACTTCACAATATTTTTTCTTCTTTAGTAACTATTGTACCGCAAGGAAAAAGCACTTTTTTTAGCTGGGAATATGGCGGTCAGAAAATGTCGCTTGCACAAGGGTTGTACGATGAAATGAAAGGCAATGGTTTCAAAATTTTGAACGTAATCTATTGTCCAGTTTCGAACTATTTACATAAGCTATATAAGAAGAACCGCTATTCTATAGATGAAGCGAAATCATGCCTATCATCGATTGTTCCTGCAACGAGGATTGAGTCTAGGTATCATTATGAAAAATCTACAACGGCTATTAGCTATTCTGTAAATAAAATGAGGGATGTTCCGTTCGGTTTACCTGATATAAATATCATCACACCAGAGACGTTCCGACAGCTTTCTCTCAAGGAGCGTTTAATTTTGGCAACAACTAAAGATTTTAACTCACAGGGGTTGCCTAACATAGAGCCGATAACATTGCCAAAAGAAAAACTTGTCGCTGAATATAATAGATTAGTAAATGGTTTTATGACCATTCTTGAACTGTAGCCGTCCATAAACGCCCTCTGTAATTTTTACAAACGTAGAGGCCGCTAACTATCAGGAAATGCCTGCTGTGCCGACGACTAATAGTTATGTCCCTATACACCGAGCGAAACTGCTTAGTTGCTTCACAATCAATCGCAAAGAGGTAGAACTATATTAGTCAAAACGTAGGGTAATTGCTCGTCTATTAATGTCGGTCGCTTTCACGAAGCTACTGTCATCTAATTCAATTCCTGGTATTGGCTTTACTGAAAAACCGTAGATCTCAATGTTGTTATAAGCGAGATAAGCATCATCTGGTAAACGGTTACCGGCAGCACGTAATTTTAGAAAGTTTTTGAAGTTCATATGGGTTCAGTTTTTTCTAAGTGGTAAAGCCTATGATATTGAAGTTAGCTTCTTCTGAAAGCTGTCTATGGGGACAGCTTTCACAGTTGATGGTATTGCTTACTTCCTCGGTGTGGCCGCGTCATGATAAAGGATTAACACTTAATCCGTGGGATATCCCGCCAGTTCGTCGTAGACGATTTCGATAGAAATTCTCTTCGCATGGCAAATTTCTGCTCTATTCCTTGCGCTGCAAAATGGAGGGTCGAGCGTCCGTAACGTGAATTGATTTTATCGAGACAGGCCATGAGTGCTGGGCTGTCTGTAGAGGGAGTAAATAAATCCCCCTGATTGAAAACAGCGCTTTTAATATCCACCAATCCCACTCCGCATTTATAGTATCTGACGCCAGCGCAATATATCTTTTCCAGTACAGCAGAGGTGGCAGCAATGATATTGCGTGTGTCTGACGTAGGTACAGCGAAACTGTGCAGAAGAGA
The DNA here is from genome assembly GCF_000213655.1 of Alteromonas naphthalenivorans. Taxonomy (NCBI): domain Bacteria; kingdom Pseudomonadati; phylum Pseudomonadota; class Gammaproteobacteria; order Alteromonadales; family Alteromonadaceae; genus Alteromonas; species Alteromonas naphthalenivorans. The sequence continues at coordinate 3,804,213 of NC_015554.1, read as the reverse complement.
CTTGCGATAGTATGGCGCGGCATCATGTGGCGAGGACGACGCAAAAATTGTCATTGCGCCTGCTACACAGCGTTGTTTCCTTAACTTTACCGCCGCAATTTCAGCATGTTTCGCCAGCGCAAATTTTAGCTGGTTTTTATCAGTAATCCGCTGGCCGAAACTGCGTGTGCTATAAATTTCCTTCTTGTCCGCACGCGACTCATCCCACGTCAGTCTGACTTCGCCATTCAGTTCTCTTACCGTATTTTCCACCGTAATACTAAAATGCTTTCGCATCTGCTGAGGCGGCTGCTTTGAAAGCTGCATTGCCGTGTTAATGTTCATGAGGTTGAGTCGGTTCCCCAGACGCTTTCCGATACCCCAGACATCCGTCACCTCCATTTTCGGTAGTACATTTTGTCGTGACTGGAGGCAATTTAACACAGCCACACCTTCGAAGCCGGACAACTTTTTTGCTGCGTGGTTTGCCGCTTTTGCCAGCGTCGGTGTTGTACCAAAACCGACGCCTACCGGCAGGCATACTTCTTTCCATACAGTGCGCCTGATTTTTTCTCCCAGCTCCCACCAGTACGCGTCATCTGCATCAAAATCATAATGCAGAAAACACTCGTCGATGGAGTAGACGTGCATATTGGGAGCAAATCGCGAGCACGTATCCATCAGGCGCTGGCTAAGGTCGGCGTACAGACTATAGTTGCTGCTCCTTACTACCACTCCAGCTTTTCGTGCACTGTCTGCTATCTGGAAGAAAGGGACAAACTTTTTAAACCCCATTCTTTTGGCTGTAGGGCATACAGCGACTACGCAGCCATCATTGTTAGATAGTACGATGACAGGTTTACGGCGGATTTCAGGATAAAATACCTTTTCGCATGAGGCATACATACTGACAGCATCGACAAGCGCAAACATTACAGTAATCTCGTAATTTTCTTATGCAGACGAATGGAGCGAATTACCACACCTTCTACGCGAAAATCGTCATCTTCTCCTAATACATGAGGTGTCGCATTTTCAGCAGATGACAATAATTGCCTTTGATGCTTATCTAAACGTTTACAGATAAACTCTCCGTTTAAAGAGGCGACAATAACTGTCATATGGGACACTTCTTCAGCACGTGACACTATTAATAAATCACCGTCAAAAATGCCGTCACCCATCATTGACTCACCCTGGGCGAAACCGATAAATGTCGCACTTTTATGATCGATTAACAGCTCATCCAAACTTAATTCCAGCTCAACATATTCAACGGCTGGCGATTCAAAGCCCACTATTCCGGCTTGTGCTTTTAGCGGTATAAACTTCATAAAAATACCTGCAAATACTGTCTATATGTACAGTATGTTATGCAAGCTTTTGTCGGTTGTACAGCGAGATTTATTCGTCAATAATGCAGTTAAGAGTTGCAAAAACGCTGGAGGAAAAAATGTGTGGTTTTATTCAACGAGTTACCGATTCGCCAGCTGTTATTGCGCTGTTAGAACAAATTGGACTAGGTGATGTTGTTCCTTCGTTTCAGCAGGAAAAAGAGGGAATACTGAATTTTTATCCTGCCTTTGGAAAAAATCCTGACCGACAGATTAAGAATGTCATCATCAGCCCGAACAAAACAGTTAATGCTACCTGGTGGTATGACTGCCAGGAAAGCGGTGACAGTCTCAACGTGGGAAGAAGAACCACTTTCAATGCGAGAGACCTGGATAGTCCTTACTGGAAAAGCGCGGTGAAACATTGTCGGGCATTGGTGATTGCGACAGCACTGGGTGAATCGAAACAAGTTCAAAAGAAAAAAGAGCACTATTTAATGGAGGCGGATTCAGCAGTGTTAATCGGAGCCGTATACAGAGAGTTCAGCAACGGCCTTTATTCGACTGCTGTCATTACCCGTCCGCCTCATCCAGCATTTAAAAAATACCATGAGCAATCTATCCCCTGTTTTCTTCCTCACGACAAACAATTTATTTCAGCATGGTTATCCGGTGCAGATGACGCTGCTGTAAAGGCAGAACTCAATAATCCGAAGATTCACACTGGCTTCACAGTGACAAAAGTGAAAACCTTTAAGGGAGGCGTGGCGTTAAGCGAGTCGGAGAGGCTTTCAGCTAATAGGCAGCAATGAGCGATAAACGGACATGTAGCGACTTATCTGATAGGGTTAATCCACTAGCAAAAATTCAAGACCATCTACACATAAAGACTAATGAGAAAGAGCTGACACTTGAGCTGCGCGAGATTAACCAAAGCGGGCGAGTGAAGCTATTAAAAATAGTGCTACTTAACATAGTTTTGTGGACGGCTACGTTCGTTGGTTATGGCTATTTACCTGAGCTTTTTTCTCTTGGTTCGAAAGCATCCTCAAAAATTATCGCTTTTATTGGTATGATGCCTGTTTTTGCTTTGGTGTACTCGATCTTCATTGGTATTAAAGAGCAACGAATCTTTTACGCTGATAGTGATGGAATCAGGTTTGGAGGTCAAATTTCAGGCTTTGCATACAAATCATGGAAGGAAGTTACTAAGTTCCAATTAGGTAAAAGACAACAGTTGATTGCGATAGGTGACGTAGGTAGTAAAAATGCGATCGAAATCTCTCTACATCGGTTTGGAATGGGAAACGCTGACCGCAATTTATTGATGATGATAGCTGAAAAACATTTATCAAAAAATTTCCCCGAAGTTTTTCAATCCCGATAAGCATTGTCTTTATTCTTAATCTATTCGACATCTTAAGTTTAAAATTATTGACTCAGTGGAGCGAGTGTCGTCATCAGGTAGTCTGTCTTGGATGGTCCGCTAGAGACAAGTTGCGGACGCAACAGATTATTGACCAGCTACTTCTGCTTTGCGCCAATCGCTGGCAATCCCTGCATAACACCATTTACCTGGTTGTTTTACTGGCCCTGTTACACTTTAGCTGGTCTCGCAAAACCGGCCTGCAGGAACCGTTAATTTACTGGGCAATAGCCTTGCTGATTTTGCTTCCCAGACTGCAATACCTCAAACAGCGTCTGCAACGGGCACGCTTATCCCGCAATAGCATGTAAATTTTATATAGGATTAAGTGAATATTTCTTCATTTACTGGGAAGCCTTGTGGGTAGAAAATGTAATTACTTGTTTTATATGAACTTTTTATTCGGCATGACATTTGAAAGCTTAGGGTGAAGTGAATACATTCACGTTGTGCGCGGCACAACCCCAAAGTGGAGCTAACCTATGTTTGTAGAATCTGTTAAAACACCGGGCATTGCGCACCTTTCCTACCTGATTGGCAGCGATGGTGAAGCCTGTGTGATTGATCCTCAGTTAGATACGCAGCATTATCTCACCCTTGCCGGAAAGCATGAATGCCGGATCACCACCATCATCGAAACCCACCGCAATGAAGACTTTATCTCTGGCGCGGTAGCGCTGGCCAACCAGACCGGTGCTGATATTTACCATGGTAAATACGCTGACGAGCCTATCGAATATGCCCGCAAGGCCGGTAATGGCGATAAATTTGAGATTGGCAAATGGACACTCGAAGTTATTGCAACGCCCGGCCATACTAAAGACAGTATTTGTGTGTTGGCTATCGACAACGAACAGGACGGTCAGCCTATCGGCGTATTTACCGGCGATACCTTATTTGTCAGTGAAGTCGGTCGCACAGACTTCTACCCCGAGGAAATGGAAAAAATGGCTGGCCAGCTTTATGACAGCCTACAAACGCTGGCCAACCTGGGTGATGACATTATTGTGTACCCGGCTCATGGCGCAGGGTCGGTGTGTGGCTCAGGCATGGCAGAACGTGAGTTTACCACCATAGGCATTGAGAAACGGCAAAACCCGGGCTATCAATGTACCTCTAAAAAAGCCTTTATAGAGCGTAAGTTAAAAGAGAATCATTATATTGCTCCCTACTTTAGCAAAATGGAGCAGTCTAACGTTACCGGGATGGATACGCCTTTACCGCCAGTGGCGTGCCAGAAGCTGGCACAGGATGCTCAGTCAGCCTGGCAGAAAAGCGCAGAACGTCCCGGCGTGCTCATTGATGTAAGAAGTCATGCCCAGTTTCGAGACTGTCACTATCCCGGCAGTCTTAATTTGCCGGGCGGCTTACTCAGCGCTTATGGTGGTTGGTTTCTGGACTACTCCACACCTATCGCACTGGTGGCAGATTCCCATCAACAGGCAACCGAAAGCTCCGAACAGCTGTGGCGGATGGGCTACCAGCAGATTAGTGGTTATCTGACCATGGTACCAAAGCCAGATACCATTGAGGCTTACCATCGTCAGCATGTGAACGCCGTTACTGCAGATAAGGTTGATGAGCGCATTAGAGCACCACGTGCTAACTGGCAACTGCTGGATGTTCGCAAACAGGAAGAGGTTGAAAACAACGAATTTGACCAGGCAAAGCATATCTACTTAGGCTATCTGCCGGAAATGTGCCACCAACTGGATAAATCCCGCCATTATACACTGGCCTGTGGCAGCGGTAAGCGCGCCACCGTAGCAGCCAGTTATCTGCTGGCACAGGGTTTTGAAAACGTGGATGTTTTTATTGGTTCAATGCAAGCCTGGCAGAGCTACCAACAAGGCGCCTAACAGATTTACATCTGCATCGCAGAGCGCATCCTCACGGCAAGGAAGCCGGATGTGTTAGCCTGAATGGTCAGGACAGCTTGTGTGTATAAGAAATATTAACGCTATGTACTACCCACCGTGTCAGATGTATTTAAGGCTAGTTGAACGTGTGTCAAACGGGTACTTTTCAGAAATCAGTGGAGTAGTTGTCATCAAGACAGGCAAGTTAACTGGTCTTTGGTACTGAAATCTGCAATAAGATATGTGAAAGCCCTCACCCCAACAATTTGCGTGTTTAAGTAATGGTAGGTTTTTGTGGTTCATGCACCAAAGTCGAAGTCACGTTGAATGGTATAGTCGCAGAATGCGTCAATGCCCGGTGGCGCACGAAGTGGCGGCGTACGGGGATTATTGCTCGCTTCCGGTAAATTGTGCTTGTCCAAATATGACAAGATTTTATTGATAATGATCGCGTCAGTTATGCAAGCAATGACCTTTACGTTAAATTTTTCGCAAACCTCGCATTGGGTAATGTCGATGTTGAATACGCGTTTCAGTCTTTGCGCCGGTGACCGGATTACCAAGACATATTGCGGGAATGATACGGCTTTTCTGAATCTTTCAGGTGTTCTGCTAAACGAGGACTATTCTTACCACGTTGTGAAGCAGTCACCTCGGCACGAACTATAGCATTGGGAGCAAATACCCCATAAAACCTCGTGAGGTTAAGTCGAGGTGGTGGTATCAAAGCAACGAGTTTGCCGAGAAAATCCCGTGGAGAGAAGAACACGAGGGTCGTTCCGTCATTGTAAGGGGTCTTTAGTTTATACCTCACCTTACCTGAATCTGTAAGATTCAATCGTTGTTCACTTATGGCTGGTCTTGAGATGTATCTGCACAGGCGTTCCAATTTATCGGTTTGGTGACCGTCTGCGAATACGCCAGCATGTAAACTGAAACCGCCTATCTGGGCTAATTGTCCGTAGTGTTGTTTGTCTTTGGCGGGCAAGGTTTGTAAGGTAAATACTTTTTTGCCCATATCTGGCCCCAAGCAATACGATAACTAACCGAGGCCGCTTGCAAGGGCAATAAGCTATTTTCATCATCCATGGGAAAATCGAGAAAAGCATTGTCCATATCACGCTGAATGAGCCCGGCCTTCTCTAAATAGGCCGCAATGCGGTGGCTGATGTTGTCAACTATCTGTTCCATATCGCTATGGCTCGGCGCTTTGACGAGCTTGAATTTGGTTTGCCCTCGCTCTTCTGTAATAACGCCCTCGAGGAAGAGCATATGGAAGTGTATAATCAAGTTTAGCGCACTTCCAAAACGCTGAATGTACGTTACTGCACCCGTCTTGGCTTGCTTTTTCAAGTAACCTGTTCGATGGATGATGTCAGTTGAAATCGTGCGATGGATGATTTGCATGACTTTGCTGAGCTCTTTGGGATATCTGGCAAGTAGCAGCCTCAATGGGATAGGTAGACTCAACACCCACTGACGTATGGGATAGCCGTTAAGAACGTCGTCAACCAGTAACTTCGCACTCTCTGCCATCCGTCTTGCCCCGCAAATAGGGCAGAAGCCCCTACGTTTGCAACTGAACGCGACCAGCTTCTCATGTTTGCAGTCGTCACACACGACTCTGAGAAATCCATGCTCAAACCGACCACACTTTAGAAATTCTGCAAACTCTTTATCTACATGAAGTGGTAATGTCTTTCCTTGATGGGAAAGGTACTCCAGAAAATCTGGATAATATTGCTCAACCAATTGGTATAGCAATGTTTGCTCTGGCCGATGTCGTTTATAGGTATGCATGTTAATGGCTAACAATGGCGTCCTTGCCAGGGATTGGTAGCCCAGATTGCAGATAGTTTTGTTGTTAGTCTACTGGTCTTTGAGATGGAAAGTTCATTGCTCCAAGGTCCGCTTTACGTACAAAGCTGCCGGATGCCCTAAGCCCCCGAATGGTAGTTCTAGACAAGGAGACGTTTACGCTTTAAGCAGGGCCGCAGGTTTGCTGCCTACCTTCACTTGAGTTATTGCAAGCTTTCCAAGTCATCCACGATAATATTAGTTTGTATGAGAAACTTTATCAAAGAATACCTTATTATCCGCTCCATCCCGATGAATGTAGGTGACAGTTTGATTGACTTCTGCATGTCTTTATCTTCGATTACAGGGTTACCGCGTATGACTTCATCATTATCATGCAAATAATTCACTGCCATCCAAGACGAGGGTAATTTCCCTGCATGAACATACTTGCTGCGCAAATTATAAGCGGCTTTTAATCTCTGCTTAATATCCGACTCTGAAAGCTTTTTGTATTCATGTTTTGCTTCGGTTCTAGTGAAAAAATCACGGTCTAGGCAATCAATAATAAACTTACAGAACGCCTCTGAAATTCCCATTAATTTAGAACTAACTTTTCTGTATAATTTTTCTCCATCTGTACCAAGGCTCTTAAGATCTTCTAATAACTGCCTTGTACTATCGTCAAGTAGCTCTTCTATTGGATACTTGAAATGAGAAGCCAATATTTCACCAGCAGTTATGAGACTAAGAAAAGCTATCTCTGGGCTTTCTTCTGCTATTCGAACTGCCTGTATATAAAACCTACCTGCATACCAAAATGTTGATTGTGCATCAGCCTTGTCGCCATCATGCTCAAACAGAACATCTTCAATATATTTGATGTTTTCTAAGTTTAGTTCTATCTGGTAATCGGCTCTTTTATTAACACTATTGAAGGACAGGTTCTTGTTATATATTTTGTGATTAGATTCAACTGATGGAATGTAAGGCCTCCCGTGCTGTTGTATTAACCCATGAGAATCGAATCGTTTTCCAAATAATACAGAAAGCGCGATACAAAAATTTTCACCCATTTGGCTATAGTCAGGTAAAAAAATGATGTCATTTTTGTACTCAGGTGTTGCGACGGTAATTTCTATGTATTCCCGATAAATTCTTTCATCAGCTTTTGGTGTGTATGCGTTTACTCGTGCATTCTCGTTTGCATTGATGATTCGAAACACATCATTTTCATATTGGCCCACAAAATGAGCTGGTGTTGATATAAGCAGTTTTGTGATGTCTGTTATTGGCTTAGGTAATGCCATAGTTTTCCCTTTTGCTATAACAGCTTATTAATGAGACTTCATATTAACACCCGTTTCCACAGAAAAAACATGCTTTGTGTTTTCATGATAAGTTTTCAATGTCCGCAATACGTACGAAGCTGCCGTTTGTCTAATGAAGTATCAGCGACAGCTTTTTGGCACGTTTCAGCCCCACAGCGTCAGAGGCAACTTGAGACAAGGAGCTGACGGTCAGGATTAAGATCCTAGATTTCTGCCATTGGTCAATAGTGGACATCAGCTCCAAGGTTGTCTGATCACATATGATCCCAGAGTATTACTAACAGCGCTAGAATTAATCCCAACCGCAATCCCTTGCAAATCAGGAGGCAGTTGAATAAATTGAAACTGTAGTTTATTGTTTAAAAAATGAACTGCATATTGGTTTGAGTTACCTATGAAATAGTAAGTATGAGTAGCATTGTTATTTGCTTAATAAGGAAATCCCATGAAAGAATATAAATGGTTGGTCTTCCCGCTTCTTGCAGTTTTAGGAGTTCTTATACTTACATTAGCAGCGAGTAGAGTGGGCATAGAGCAATCAGCAATAGCGACTTCATGCAGTGCAGCTGCATTAGCTACCTCGGCTTGTGTAGGCTTTATGGTTTATAAACTTAATCATCGTGGATTCCAAGAGCCGTGGCTAGTTACCTATCGTGAGGAGCATAAGGATTTTTGGAAAAATAACGATATGTCCAAAGTCCGCTGTTGGATTGCTTGTGACGGTTCGTATAAAAAAGAACTGCTACCAGTGTTAAGAGCAAGACTTGACGGTGAAATTGAGGCAGAACAGTATGCGAAACTTGATACAGTTGATCGATTTTGTGCAGTGTTATTGCGTTTAGTAAATGTTGGCTCCACCGATATGGATAAACTTCAACGCGAGACATGGGAAAGTCTTGGATATCATTATTGGTTGTATAAGGTAAAACAGCGGAGTGAACTATCTCGCTATATTGAGAATCATTGGGAGCATTTATATCCTGCGGTTCGAGACGCCAAGATGCATCCATCACTAGCTAACTGAAATCGTAAGTGATCTTGTACGAATCCTAATAAAGTGAAATTGCGTCAGGCACAGTATTCTTGAGCGTAATGTATGCTAAAGAAAAATGCTCGTTATTCACTCATTCTTGTTATTTGGTATGACATATCTGAATGGCTGATTTACGTACGGAGCTGCCGGACGACCAAAGAACTCGAACGGCAGCCACTCGCACAAAGCAGCCGGTCCATCTTTTATGAGGTTCGAAATGCCGCTAGAGCTAGGTCGTGTAAGAGTCAGTACAGTTTTCTGTATGGTGGAGGAAAAATATGAAAAATTATCCGTTGAAGATTCTTCTGGTTGGAAAGTTAAAATAGGTCACGTTAATTACTGTTAACATGACCTATTTCTATTTTAAACTGTTAGCGAACGACTTTCACTACTTAGCCATAGTATCGAGCTCTGCGTGGGTTGCATACAAGCCTTTATGAGAGCCATCTAAAATGTCATTTAAGGAGTTTCGCAAAGCTAAATATTTTGTATCGGTCTCAAAGGTAGGAGAGGTAAGGTGGGTAAACAAATTATACGGTTTATCCTTTTCCGGAGCTTCACCGAGATAGAAACCTTCGAAGTCAGGATTGTGAACAACTGTCTGCACGCGACCATTGGCTTCATCTGCCAACGTTCGAATTTTGAGGTTAATTGACCACATAGCGTTTGCATTGCCATTTTTATTTAGTTTTGTGTCAAGATCGTGTACAGCAATCGCATTCGCACTAAACTGGTCAAATATTTTAATGAAAGTAGGGATGTTAGCCTTACCTCTACAATTAATCACGCAGTATTGACCTTCAAGACCACTTTTTTCAATTATATACTGATATGCGAGATACTCAGTGTCACCTTCTACTAATATAGAGTTAGGATAGAAGAAGAACTCGTTCACTGTAGGACAGCAACGGTTTAACATTTTCAAATTTTCTTTTTCGTCATCACTAAAGCATGCTCTATCAGTTTGGAAGTAGAACACATTCTTTTGATTGTTTGATACTTTTATTAGTGTGGTGTGGTCTTGAGTTAAATCAATGAATATAGGCGAGTGAGTAGTACATATGATTTGCCAACCTTCCATATCAGCTAGTGCATATATAGCTTTTCGAGCAGCCTTGATTATAGAAGGGTGAAGGTTAATTTCAGGCTCGTCAATCAATAATATTTTTGAGTTTTCATCTTGAATTTTCTTTGTGCCTTTTTTATACAAACCTTCGCTACATAGAGCATTAACCGCCGACCATAGGAACGCTCTTTTGATACCAGTGCCTTGGTGCTCTAATGACGATTGGTAGTTGCTGGTCTTAATAAAGAATTTACTACCATCTTTAATTGCATCTTCGACCTTAAATTTTCCTACACCTGTCTCAAAGCTTACTGATGAACCTGCAAATAGTTTATTGATTTCAGTTTCTATTTTTGAGCTGAGTTGACCGATACTACCGGATAATTCCTTGTCTACCTCTTTAGCGAGCTTTTCAATTTCAGCAACTATACCAGCAACTTTCGTTTTATCGTCTTTGACCTTTTTAGCTGCGTTTTTAGAGGCTAAATCTTTCACTACTTTCTCGAGTGCTTCATATCCATCATTGGGGTTTAGTCTGATCGGTGTCGGCAATCTACTTTGTAATAATGTATTCCACCCACCAGCTCCGCCTTTTTTCCAATCATTTATTTTGTTACTAAAACTGTATTTAACTCCGGTTGCGTCAGGACTTTCCCATCTAATTTGAAACTTTGCGCATTCGCCAAAATCAGGATCATGTTGCAAATGCCACTCTTGTCCAAAAGTATCGATATCTTCTTGCGTTAAATCTTTGAACACACCAGTGATGATTATTGGCTTTTTAGTATCTCTGCAATGAAAATGGTCGATACTGAGTGGTGTGCCTAAGGAAACGTAAGACTCGTATGCGTCAAGTATTGTCGACTTGCAGCTATTGTTTGGTCCTACTAGGACGACAATATTATCGATAAGTATTGTTATTTCGTCACTAATACCTTTGAAATTTGAGATTAGAATTGCTGAAAGCTTCATGATACGTCCTTGTGTTTTTTAGTGTGGAACTAGCACATTGCTTGTTAATGCTTAAGTGTTTTTCATGTTCTTGTCTAAAATGATCTCCAGTGAATCATCAATAAATGGAGTAACTATGCTAAAATTATACATGTTACTTAAGTTTCTTTTTTTGATTATTTTTTTGCATTTAAATTTTGTTAAAATAGAATCACTGCCAGCTACAGTAAGAATGTCCTGCTCTAAGCTCTCAAGTAATTTGTCAGTTAAGTCACTTTCTAACTTTTTTGAAATGCTCTCGAAATATAATAAATTTTTTTCTTCAGTAGGCTCTGCCCAGCTTAGTGTTTTTGCTAAATGATTGTCAATTATGCCGCTTATTTTTTCAATTTTTATGTTGTTCTGTAATCTATAAGCAAGTATCGGATTGTGTTTAGATAGCTCTATTATTGCGTTTTCGAATTGAGTGGTAAAATCCTCTTTCAAATCTTCTCTCATATCAGCAATTAGCGATTTAAATGCTTCTCTCAATATTATTCTTAACTCTTGTTCGAAGGCTGAGTCGACAGTAATGGAGATTTTTCGTTCTCTGAGCCTTTCCAGATAGAGTTTAAGATAACTTTCAACAGCTTGGTCTGTTTTGATTACTGAATTGATAAAAATGTAGCGTAACTCTAGAAGTAGATAAAGTATTGTTCGATTACTTTCTGTTTTTTCTCTTTGAATTTTCCACAGATAAGTAGCTACTGCTACTAATACACTGGTACCAGCGGTTATAAACGAGCCCCAAATTTTAAGTTCCATAGTCAGCTCTCTTTTTATATACAGCCATTGAGTCGATAGTTCTTCTCCCACTTCTCAAACCGCTTCTCCAGCATACCGCTAACACGAAGAGCAAATTTTGAAGTATTTTTCTCTTTGGGCGTTTCTTTATCAAATGCGACGCCAGAAAGCGCATCAGCAAACATCTCTGGTTTGACATGACTGTAGTGCTGTTCAATCATGCTGATGCTAGTGCCACATTGTTTTGCAATTACTTCCATTGACTGACCATCCAGTAGCTGCCATGTGATGTAGGTATGTCTCAGTGAATATAGTGTTCTCGGCCCCATCGGAGATTCTTTCAAACCGGTGTCCTGCAGTACCTTTTCAAAAGCTTTACCTAGCTGGCGCGTTTCACTTCCATCTATAAGCCTGAATAGCTTGTCACTTGGCTTTCTATCAGGAAATCTATCTCTTAGGTTCTTCAGAGCGCCGACAACATCCTTTTTACAGACAACCTTACGCGCACCAGTATGCTTGGTGGTTTTACCTTTTCGAACATGGATGAAAAACTGCACTTTTTCTTTTTGGCGACGTAACTCTATATCACCCCAGGTGATATTCTCCATTTCTGTTCCTGGCCTGATGCCAGTGTTTACCGCTATTTCGCAATAGTCGTGTAGCAGTTCCCTGATTTCTCGCGTTTTCGCTGTGTGTGCTGTTTTCTCTGATTCGATAATACCATCAAGTACAACATCATATTCCTCTTGTGAAAAAGCAGCTCTTCGCTTTCCGTGTTCACCTTTGGATGACAGCACCGGCACTTGAGCAGCAAACATCCACTTATGCTCTATTGCTTCTTTAAACACTAACTGAAGTGCAGAATTGTGCGTAAGAAGTGTCGATGAAGCCGGAACACGTTTAAGTTGCTCTATACGCCAAGCATCAAAATTGCGAATAGAATCTTGATTTATACTCGTAACATAAGTGCGATCAAAGTAGGGGATGTGATAATTCTGGAGTGCGCGGATATAGTCTTTGTAGGTCGGTTTACCGCCACCATGAGCCAGCTCGTTTTCCAGCTTTTTAATAACTGTTTCGGCGACATCTCGGAACCGTTTACTTTGGACTAGTGTGTTGGTCTCAATCCGTATCTCGTGGTCAAGAAATATGCGATGCGCCATTGCTATCGCTTCGTCTTTATCTTTCTTCTTAGTGGTTTTGCAATACCACCTGTTATACAACACGAAACGAGCATACCAGCGTTCGCTGTTATCTTGCTTAAAAATATATAGCGTATCGTTTATGTTGTGTCTTTCTAACTGTTTAGCCATGAATTTATTGGAACACAATAAGCGTGCATTTGCAAAGAATTTGCAAAGTCTATGTTTTGCGTTTTAAGTTGCTGAAATAAAAAGTAAATGGAGAAAGCGTTCTTTTGAAAATCCGCGTGTCCCTGGTTCGATCCCGGGTCGAGGCACCATTATTCAAGAAGCCCTGTACGAAAGTTCGGGGCTTTTTTGATCTAGGTTGTTGTATCAAGTTAGCTGAACACGCTGGCGTGTCCCTGCGGTTGCACCGCGCGTTACAATCCCGGGTCGAGGCACCATTATTCGAAGAGCCCTGAACAGAAATGTTCGGGGCTTTTTTGATCTAGGTTGTTGTATCAAGTTAGCTGAACACGCTGGCGTGTCCCTGCGGTTGCACCGCGCGTTACAATCCCGGGTCGAGGCACCATTATTCGAAGAGCCCTGCATGAAAATGCGGGGCTTTTTTGATCTAGGTTGTTGTATCAAGTTAGCGGAACACGCTGCGTGCCCCTGCGGTTGCACCGCGCGTTACAATCCCGGGTCGAGGCACCATTGTTCAGGAAGCCCTGTACGAAAATACGGGGCTTTTTTGATCTAGGTTGTTGTATTAAGTTAGCGGAACACGCTGGCGTGTCCCTGCGGCTGCACCGCGCGTTACAATCCCGGGTCGAGGCACCATTATTCGAAGAGCCCTTGCAGAAATGCGAGGGCTTTTTTGATCTAGGTTGTTGTATCAACTTAGCGGAACACGCTGGCGTATCCCTCACCGCATCTACATTCCACTCAATATTTGAATTCGATAAATACGCATATGGTAGCTTTACCCTTGAACACTGTATAATAAGTAGAATGAGTGAGGCTGTTGAGGCAATTGGGAATGAACCGTCGAAAAAAAATCATCAAGAAACTTCAGAAGAAAGATAAAAAAGCGAACGCTAAAATTCATAAGAGCAATAAGCCGGCTTATATTTCTAAAGCAGAACGGGAAAAGTTAGCTGAACAAGCTAATAGCGATGAGCAAAGTAAACAGCCTGAAAACAAACAAGAATAACCCTCTAAAAATTCCTATCAGTTCAAAATGTAACAATTGTAAAAACACTACCTTTTTTTCATCAAGTAAATGAGAATGTTTCTTATTAAGAATAACTAAACATTTAATTGGAGCTTTCTTTGAAAAAACGAGTGTTCATTGGTGCGGTTTGCACTCTATCTAGCGCGTTTTCCTATGCCCAAGTACAAGCAGTTGATGAAACTAAGCCTGTCGAAACGGCCGCTGTTGAAAAAATATCGGTAGTAGGCGCTGCAACAAACCTAAGTATTACTGCTGAAGAAATCGAGCAATACCAAGCTAATGATCTCGCTGATATATTTCGCTACTCGCCTTCAATTAGTGTTGGTGGTTCAGTTGGCGTGGCACAAAAAATATATATTCGCGGCCTAGAAGATGCTTATTTAAATGTCACCGTAGATGGTGCACAGCAAACCTCCACACTTTTCCATCACATTGGCCGTGTCACTATCGATCCAGATTTACTCCAGCAAATTGATGTGCAGGCCGGCGCTGGTGAAGCAACCAGTGGCCCAGGCGCAATTGGTGGTTCAATTCGCTTTAAAACAAAAGATGCGGATGACCTTTTAGCTGAAGGCGAGCAATTTGGTGGCCGTGTTAAAGCAAGCTACTTTTCGAACGACGGCACACGCTATAGTGGCAGCCTTTACGGCAAGCTAAGTGATACATGGGGTGTGCTAGGTTATTACAGCACTGTCGATCGCGACAATATGGAAGATGGCGACGGTAACGAAATTTACGGTACAGCAGCCGATCAAGACATGTTGTTCCTTAAAGCCAGTGGTGATATTGCTGAAAATCACTATTTGTCGCTAAGTGTTGAGCAACGTGACGAAGAAGGTGAGTTTTCAGCACGCCCGAACTGGGTAGTATTAGAAGGTGCAGCGCTTTACCCAAGTGAAGCCGAGCGTGATACCTATGTAGCAAACTATCGTTTCGCACATAGCGATATGGTTTACCTGGAAGCCACCGCTTATCAAACCGATTCTTCATTTCAAGGTGGCCGTTTTAATTGGTTAGCCGAAATAGACACCTACGGTTTCGATATTCGCAATACCAGCGAAACAGCAAACCACAAGTTTGTATACGGGGTAGATTACCGTAGCGATGAAGTGGAAAGTGGACCAGCCGCAGGAGCGGTAGAGAACGCTGAAGAAAGTAGCGTAACGGGTATTTATGCACAGGGTTACAGCGATATTACCCCTGAGCTATTACTTAGCTACGGTGTGCGCTACGACGACTATGATTTTCAGCAACGCATATTGCTTGAAGAGTATTACGGTACACCGGTTACCGACAGCGAAGCTTCACTAGACGACTCTGAACTAAGCTTTAATATTGGTGTTGCATATCAGCTTACTGAAGCATGGACCCTAGGTTTGGGTTATGCCGAAGCGGCTAGAGGAAAAGAAATTGGCGATGGTTTTACTATCGACGGTTACCTTTATGATGGCTCAGATATTCCAGTGGTTGCTGATGATCTTGTACCCGAAACAGTACAAAACATTGAAGCGTCTATTGAATACAGTGCGAATAACTTAAATGCGAAATTAAGCGTTTATAACTCAACCCTAGATGATGTGATTTTTGAAGGTTTTGAAGGAAACTCTGTTTTCAATAATATCGGTAGCGTAGAAAGCAGCGGTATTGAATTCGACCTTGCTTATCGCGTCGATTCATTCGACTTCTTCTTTGGCTTCTCGACCGCCGATACTGAATTAGACCCAAGAGACGGCCTATACAGCGTTGACTATTCATCTATTGATTTAAACGGTTATGAATTTGTGGGCTTAGGTAATAGCCGCGGCGATACCATAGTGGTTGGCGTAGATTACGCCGTTAACGCCGATATAAGTGTTGGGACTAGCATCAGACAGGTTAGGTCTATTGATATTGATACCTTGCACCAAGCAGTTGATTTGGGCTGGACAGACAGCTTGTATAGTTTAAACAAACCAAGCTACACCCTTGTTGACCTGTATGGTGAGTGGCAGGCCACAAGCAATATTCTTGTTAACCTAGCGGTATCTAACTTGTTCGATGAGCAATACATCGACCATTCAAGCGTGGGTGACTATAGCGAAGTATTTGGCACTGTTATTGGCCCCCATGAAGCAGGTAGAGATATTAGGCTATCAGTAACCTACGACTTTTAGTGCTAGGCCGTTAACCTGATGGTGTCTAAAACGATAAAGAAGTGGGTCTTTTGGACCCACCTTGTTGCCGGCTTAATAGCCGGCATACTTGTTTTGTGTATGTCCTTTACGGGTGTATTACTGACTTATGAACGGCAAATTGTAGAGTTCAGTGAAAGGCTGCATGATGTAGAGCCTGCTAAGTTGTCTACACATGCGGGTGAAAAGGCTGTGCGACACGAAGACGAGCACATAGGCGAGTACATAGGCGGGTACACTGATACACAAGCGCATAGCGCCGTTAGCGCGCGCATTAGCACCGCTAGGGCACGCATTAGCACCGATGAAGTGGTTACAATTCTACAGGCATTGAAGCCTAACGAACCACATATTTATGTTCGTTGGGTAAACCGCGAAGGCGCAGCTATCCCTGCTTGGGCGGGGCGATACAGCTTTTTACTACACCCTTATACTGGCGAAATTCTGCGAGAAGGCGAGGGCATGGTGGGGGAGTTTTTCCATGTAGTCACCGACTTCCATCGATATTTTTCTCTTGCGGGCGACTATCGCGTGGTAGGCAAAAACATCACGGCGTACGCCAACTTGGTATTCCTCTTTCTAATCGTAAGTGGCCTGTATTTATGGTTGCCTAAGCGTTTAAATTTAAGAGCCCTAAAACAGCAGTTTCTATTACCCAAAACCTACCAGAATTCCCATCATCGGAATCGTCAGTGGCATGTCGTCTTTGGTATCTGGTGTCTAATTCCGCTATTCATTATTGCCTTAACCGCCACTATTTTTCATTTCGATTGGGCCAATAAAGCCATATATGGCGCCTTTGGTGAAAGCGTGCCGACGCGGGAGCAGCATGAGGAAATTACCAGTTTAGCGGCTGACGAAGTGCCTTATGAAACCTTGTTTAAGTCAGCCCAGCAACATGCTAATGCCAATGGCTACGCAGATTGGTATTCAATGTGGATGGAAATAGGTGAAGATATCCAGGAAGCACGTTTTTTCATTGATAAAAGCATAGGGCATAGACAAGAGCTTGCGTATTCGCTGTTTTTCGATACCCAAACCGGCAAAGTAACTAAGGTACTAAGAAAGCAAGATTGGTCTCGTGGTGGTCAAGCGTGGGGCACGGCGCGCTTTCTACATACCGGTGAATACTTTGGGGTTGTCGGCCAAACCGTGGCAGGGCTGGTGTCCTTGCTTGCTTGTGTACTGGTGTATACCGGCATTGTGTTGGCGTGGCGCAGATTAGTCAGCGAGCCTAAACGGTTACGTGAGAACGCAGGGGCAAACTCTTAAATCAATATCACTCTTAACGCTAAAATACGCACGTATGAGTGAATATTAGCGAGCTGTGGCGGATGAGCTAGGTAATTCAATTTGAATTTTTAGCCCACTGCGCTGGCCGGCGACATCAGTATAATTTTGAGCTTTGATAGTACCGCCCACGGCCTCAATTTGTCGGTGGGCTAACGCCAACCCTAAACCAAAGCCAGTGCTTTGCGATGTATCTATTCGTTCGCCTTTGGATACTCTGGCTTTATCTACTCGAAAGAAGGGCTTAAAGATGTCTCCAAGCATATGTTCAGGCACACCGGGGCCATTGTCTTTTACACATAGCCGGTAACCCTTCTCGGTGCTGCTGAGCAGTACCTCTACTTCCGATTTTTCAGGCGTATGGCGCAATGCGTTACGAATAATATTCTCTATTGCTTGGCCCAATGCTATTTGGCTGCTTTGGGTTAGCGTCGCTTTTTCTGGCAGTGTGCTAACAAGGTTTTTATCGGGGTATTCGAATCGGGCGTCTTCGCAAATAACCTGTATTAATTCCACCAAGTCGAATTCTTCTGTATCCAGTTGCGGCGATTCGGTGTTTAACCAAGCGAGAGTAAGCGTGTCTTCCACTAGGTTGCGCATAGTAGATGCTTCGTAGCGAAGTCGCGCTAATGCTTGTTGCGGGTTAATTTGCTGCTCTACAAAATCAACCGCCATATCTATACGTGTTAAAGGCGTGCGCAATTCATGAGACAAATCTGCTAGCAACTGACGTTGATTATAAATAAGTTTGCTGGTTCTATCGGCCATCTTATCGAAAGTAACGGCTAAGCGGGTAAGCTCGTCATTCCGCTCAAGCAGCGATGCATTGGTTCTTACATCATAATGCCCAGCGCTGAAAGATTTGGTGACGTTTTCCAGCTTTCTCAAAGGCGACATAACGTGGCGGTATAACACTAGACTTAATATGCACAGTAATATGAGCGGCAGTGCAATTTGCAGCATGGCATTGGCATACAGCAACATGGCACCTGGGCGCATACGCTGGGGTAATTCAATTAAAAGGTGGGTATTGGCGTCGGCGAAAGGTATTTCCATAACCGGATTATCTTGAAAGTATAAGTGTATTTTCCACTCCACACTTCTGCCGTATTGGAAGCGGTCGAAAAAGGGTTTGTAGATAGTGGAATCGGCTATAGGATTTAGGTTCGAAGTAACCGCACCTACCCAAGTTTGCTCTTTCTCTTGTAGCGCTTTAACCCAAACCGACAAGGCTTCTTCGCCTTCATTTGCCCAAATTTCATCGGCTTCTTTTCCGTAATCTAGCAATTGCTGTTGATGTTCTTGTGCAATAAAGCTCATGCTAGATTCGGTATGATTTGTTAACCAGTCAATGGCCCAAAACAGCAGTACAGTACCCACGCCAATAACAGTACACATTCGCCAAAACAGGGTATATTTCATGAAAACCGATAGCCTTTTCCGTGTAGCGTAGAAAGCCTTTCTGGCGGCATACCTGCTTCTACTAGCTTTTTGCGTACACGGCTGATGTGCATATCTAAACTTCTATCGTAACGGCTGAATGGCCTGTTAAGCACGCTTTGATATAAGAAGGCTTTGGTCATCACTTCATGGTGGTTTTCTAGCAACACCCATAGCAACTTAAATTGAATGGGGGTGAGTTCAACATCGTGCCCTGAAAAGCGAACATCTTGCTTTATTCGGTTAAGTTGAAGCTCATCAATGATTAACTGTGACGCTTGTTTGGGGGGGATAGCATCTCGCTGGCTACGGCGTAGTAACGCCTCTATTCTAAGCATCATTTCTGTGAAGTTAAACGGCTTAGGCAAGTAATCATCAGCGCCTTTTCTATAGCCTTCAATACGCTCTTGTTCAGCGCCACTGGCGGTAATCATCATTACCGGAGTATGCTTAACTTTTCGAATTTGATTCAAAACAGCCAAACCATTCAGCGAAGGTAACAAAATATCGAGTAAAATAAGATCGAAGCTTTCCTGCAGCGCCGCTAACAAGCCTTTCTGGCCATCTAGGCACTGCGTAGTGGTAAACCCTTTTTCTTTTAGCAGCCTAGCTACCTGATCGCTAAGGGTTATATCGTCTTCTATTATTAAAATGCGAGCGGCAGACATAGTAAGTACTCAAGTTGTGAGCTTACATGCTATTGATAATTGTTCTTATTTGCAAGTTGGTTGAGGTATCGCTTCCAAATATTGAGCATATTTGCTACTTTCAGGCTTCATTACGCAATATTGTACATAAGTACTTTTATCTTTTTCTTCATCTTAAAACGGCAAGGATTAGTCATGCCTTCTTATTTTCATAATTCACTTTTAATTGTATTAAGTCTGCTTTTTATCATCACTGGTTGTAGTAATAACGCCAGTCAAATGTCCTCAGACGCAGACTCAGTGAGCGAAGATGAATCTGCAACTACCCTAACCGGTACTTGGCAGGTGGAGAGCATCGACATGGGTGGCATTATCGATAGCAGTATGATGACCGTAGAGTTGGTGACAAAAAATAGAATTTCCGGCTTTACTGGCTGTAATCAATTCTCAGGCATACTTAATTTACAAGCGAACGAATTAGCAGAAGGTGAATTTGCAACGTCTAAACTGGTAACGACTCGCCGCGCGTGTGTAAGTGCCATGTCAGCGCAAGAACAGCGATTTGTGAAAGCGCTAGAAGCAGCAAGCCGTTACGAAATTAAAGAGGGCACCTGGTTGGTTATTTATGATAACGACGGTAAGCAAAGACTGAAGTTAATAAGAATGTCGGTACAAGACACGGCGAAGAATGAAAAAATGGATGCTGCTACCACAGGAACGCATCAGTTTAATTGTGCGACAGCAGGAAAGATTGTGGTGCGCTTTTTAGGCCCAGATACCATTAAGTTATCTGAAAATGGTAATATTCATATATTACAGCATGCGCGTTCGGCCTCGGGAGCGCGTTATATTGGCATGAATACAGAATTTTGGAATAAGGGGAATTCAGCCGTTCTTAGCCTTCAAAATCAATCTTATTCATGCAGCAAATAACAAACTAATGACTTTTGAGTCTAAAACCACACTTCCCCGCCTTTTATAGGTTTTTTTGCACATATAGCAGTTTTTCGCATCTCGTTACTTGCCAACTTTCCAAATTGGGTACTACGCTTAGTCCATATTGTAATCAACACTGACTAACGCGTTGCCTACTTACTCCCCTTCAACGTTCAGAGTAAGTACCTTTATGACATTGAACACACGTCATGCATATTTCGCTCGGTTTAATCGGGCGTGATGAAGGAGTAGTGGCAGGGTATAAGGAGATCCTTTTGCATTCAAACGTGGAAAGTTCATCTACACACTCTAAAAGTAGCGCTAACCTTTATCTGGTGGGCGTAGTGGTAGGGTTATTAGGGGCTTGGGCTCTGTTCTTTTTAGGCTCAGCGCTGTTCGGCTTTATTTTGCTTACGG
Source organism: Alteromonas naphthalenivorans (assembly GCF_000213655.1). Lineage (NCBI taxonomy): Bacteria > Pseudomonadati > Pseudomonadota > Gammaproteobacteria > Alteromonadales > Alteromonadaceae > Alteromonas > Alteromonas naphthalenivorans. The sequence goes on along the minus strand of NC_015554.1, from coordinate 3,783,392 downwards.
TGGTATTAATCGGCTTTGTCGCTTATACGTCAAGTAAGAACACCTCGTCTGATGCTAATTCCTCTAATGAAGAAACACATTCCAGCACCAGTCATTTAGAAGATAATATTGCATTAGCAGGGGGGGAGATTGCTCACTCGCTAACAATATGTGAGGGAAACCTATCCTCTATCAAAACAACCCAAGACGATGCTGTTGTTACCCTTAGCCAAGCCTTTACCAGTTTAAAAGACCTAGTGGCAGAACAGGTTAATTGCATTGATGCCTTGTTAAGCGTTGATGCATCAAACAGCACCGCTTACTCAGATAAAATGCGCAATTTTGCTCAAGATACCGACAGCACCCTTGTGAGCTTTATCGATTCCACAGAAAAAATGTCGTCTTCAACGCAGCATTTAATGAGCCAAGTACAAATCATTCAACAAGCAATGCCTACGGTTATCGATGCACTCAGCGGGATAGACGATATTTCAGCCCAAACCAATTTGTTAGCGTTAAATGCAGCCATTGAAGCGGCGCGAGCCGGTGAAGCGGGAAGAGGCTTCGCCGTGGTGGCCGATGAAGTTCGGGCGTTATCTACCCGCTCAACCCAGTTCAGTGATGTTATTAAGAAGCAGGTAGAAAATATTAAAGGGCTGGTAGATAAGCTCACCGAAACTGCCGAGTTCGTTGCTTCTCAAGATATTTCCCATGTGGTTGAAGCTAAAGACCATATCAGTAAAGAACTAAAAGACATTATTCGCAAAGCAGAATCAGACCAAGTTACCACCAAGCAACTAGAGGGTATTGGGCAACAACTAGACGATGCAATAAATAACGCGATAAGAGGTATGCAGTTTGGCGATATAAATGGCCAGCACATTGATTATACAAAAGATATTGTGAAATTTATTATCGAGCGACTCCAACAACTAGAGTCTGAAAATTTGGAAGCATTTGCTTCTGAATTAAAGGCTTACCAACAAGCGCTTGCCCAACGAGGAAAGACCGACCATAACCCTGTTTCTGCAACATCCATGCAGTCGGGAGAGGTAGAGTTATTCTAGGGTACAAAGGATTTTGACATCAAACGTTATTACTTTTAAGCAGTGAGGGAATAGAAAGGATGAGCAAGCATATTTTAGTAGTCGACGATTCTATATCAATTCGTCAAATGGTAGAGATGACCTTAAAAGGTGCTGGCTACACGGTTACTACCGCACAAGATGGTCAAGAAGCATTAGACAAATGTAAGTCTCAGCAATTTGGGTTTGTATTGACTGACCAAAATATGCCTCGCATGGACGGTTTAACACTCATCAAAAATTTACGTAGTTTAAGCGGTTTCAATCGTACGCCTATTGTAATGCTTACCACAGAAGCAGGCCCAGAGATGAAAGCCAAAGGGAAAGCGGCGGGTGCTACAGGTTGGATGGTGAAGCCTTTCGATCCTAATAAGCTGCTAGATGTGACAAAGCGCGTTTTGGGCTAATCCTCTTCACATCATACCGGCCTGGAAGGATTCAGAATGAGCATCGATATTGAGCAATTTCATGGCGTGTTTTTTGACGAGAGCGATGAGCATCTCGACGACATGGAACAACTGCTAATTAGCCTTGATGTAGACTCGCCTGACCCGGAAGAACTCAACAGTATTTTCCGCGCGGCCCATTCTATAAAAGGGGGCAGTGGCATTTTTGGTTTCAATGCCCTAATGAACCTTACCCATGTAATGGAAAACCTGCTAGATAAAGCCCGTAATCAAGAGATATCTGTTACCACCAATATCGTTAACCTGTTACTAGAAACCCTTGATGTATTAAAAGCGACGTTATCTGCCTATCGCGATCAGGTCGATGTGCCAGAACAAGCCATTGCCGTCAGTATTACCAAGCTGGAAAGGGCGCTATCTGAAACCCAAGGTGCAGCCGCGGCTGATACTTCTAACGATGTCGATAACGCTAACGGCTTTGACAATAGCAACGGCAGTTCAGATGCTGACAGCAGCGATAGTTCAAATGACAACAGCGACGCCTTTGGCTTTTTTGATGATGAGCCCGACCTCACCACAAACATTAGCCAACAGACCGAGATTAACGACGTTGAGTTGTCCACACAAAGTGATGATGGTTTTGGGTTCTTTGATGATACGCCAAGCGAAGCAGTCGCTAGCGCAGAAGACGACGGCTTCGGCTTTTTTGATGAACCAGAAATGCAGGTCTCTACACCAGTAGCCAGCGATAACAGCTATGGCTTTTTCGATACAACAGAGCTGCCTGAAAACAAGGCAACGCCTGACAACTCTGAAGCCGTAATTTCACCTAAACTATTTGTGCTAGACCCTATTGCGGCAAAGGGTACAGGTGAAACATCTGCATTAAAGAAAAAGTCACCGCCAAAGGCGAGTGATTCTGCGCCGCCTATCAAGACGAATAAAAAAAGTGTGGGTCGCGATAGCGCTTCCATTCGAGTGGATACCAAAAAAATCGACTCTATGGTTAATTTAGTCGGCGAGCTCGTTATCACTCAATCTATGCTGTCGATGATTGGACAGGAAGTAGATGGGCAAGTAGGTGAGCGTTTGCAAGTGGCGATAGACGAGCTGCAGCGCAATACTCGTGAAATTCAAGAATCGGTAATGTCAGTCAGAATGTTACCGCTAACCGCTACATTTAATCGCTTCCCTAGGCTAGTTCGTGATTTGGCTGGCAAGCTAGATAAAAAAGTTGATTTAGTTTTACAAGGCGCTCATACAGAAATTGACAAAAGCCTGATTGAAAAGCTTGTCGACCCATTAACGCATTTAGTTAGAAACAGTATCGATCATGGTATTGAGTTGCCCGAAAAGCGACGTGCCGCCGGTAAGCCCGAAATGGGAACCGTCATTCTAGGCGCTGAGCAAAAAGGCGGCAGTATTATTATTAAAATCATTGATGATGGCGGCGGGCTGAATAGGGCGCGTATTTTGGAAAAAGCACGTTCCAATGGTTTAACTGTTGACGATGACATGCCAGACAGCGAAGTGTGGCAGCTTATCTTTCAAGCTGGTTTTTCAACTGCCGAAGCGGTAACCGATGTGTCAGGCCGTGGTGTGGGTATGGATGTAGTAAGGCGGAATATTGAAGCCATTGGTGGGCGGATTGAAATAGAGTCTTCATTAGGAGAGGGCTCAGGCTTTTTCATACATTTACCGCTTACCCTCGCTATTGTTGATGGCATGTGCGCGTCAGTTGGCAATCAGATTTTTGTCATACCTTTGCTTAACATTGTGGAGTCTTTTCAGCCCACTGCCAGCCAACTTAAAACCCTAGGCAACGATACGGTGCTTTATGTACGTGACCAATATTGGCCGCTTGTTCCACTTCACGATTATATGGACGTAGAAAACGCCAACCGTAAACCCACAGAAGCCATTGTTGTATTACTTGAAAGTAGTAAGAAACGCTTCGGAGTGCTGGTAGACGCCTTAGTTGGCCAGCAACAAGTGGTAATAAAGAGCCTGGAAGCTCACTATCGAAAAGTGGCTGGACTTGCCGGCGCTACTATTATGGGCGACGGAAAAGTTGCGCTTATTATCGATGCCGACTCTATCGCAACTACTTATACGTCAAGTCAATTAGAGGACATGCTCGCATGAGTGATACCGCATTACATCAGGCTGTTATCGGGGGCGATGACAAGGAATATCTAAGTTTCGTACTTGCCGATGAGCACTACGCTTTAGATATCAAAACGGTAAAAGAAATTCGTGGTTACGAGCAAGTCACTAAAATTGCTAATGCGCCAGCGTTTATAAAAGGGGTAATCAATTTGCGAGGGGACATTGTGCCTATTGTAGATTTACGCCTTAAATTCAACGTTGGCGAAGCCACATATACCGAATTTACTATTGTGATTATGCTCAATATACAAGATCGCATTGTGGGCATTGTGGTAGATGGCGTATCGGATGTTATTCGGTTAATGGAAGATCAAATTCTAGCACCGCCTGAATTTGGTGTGGCTTTTGATAGCCGGTACTTGCACGGGTTAACAGATGTAGATGGTCAGATGGTTATTCTGGTGAATATTGAAAGCCTTATCACCAGTGAAGAAATGGGCTTAGTTGCTCCCCAAAGCGTTAATGAGGACGCGTAACAGCTAAGACGGCAACGGTAAAAAATTTCGCAAATTTAGGATGAACTGGTTATGGGCGTGTTTAACTTTCTCAACAATGATGAGCTTAAAGCTGCACAGCACGAGGCGCAGCTTAAAACGCAAATTCTCGATGCAAGCACCGCAAGCATTATGGTAATTGATGGCGCGGGTAATATTGTATATCACAACCCTGCTTTTTTAGCGCTGGCGAAGCAATGCCCTGATGATTTTACGGTTTCCACTCATGGCGGCCATGCTGCTTTAAAAGGGCAAAATTTATCGGCAGTCATAAAAGGCAATACCCAACTGCTGAATCAAATATTGCAGTGCCGAGAAGAAAGTCTTTATGCGCAATTGGCTAAGAGCGTGTTTACCCTCAATATTACCCCCCTTAGTGCGTCAAGCTCAGAGCCCGCTCAGTATGTTGTGCAATGGAGTGATAACGAACAGGAAGATCAACACGCGGGTATGGTTAGTGCCATTAACCAAAGCCAAGCGGTTATTCTTTTTTCTCCCGATGGCAATATTGTTAAAGCGAATGAAAATTTTCTGTCAGCCATGGGCTACTCAGAAAGCGAAATAGAAGGCAAACATCACAGCCTTTTTGTTACTCGAGAATACGCCAGTAGCCAAGAATACAAAGATTTTTGGTCGGTATTGCAAAGCGGTGAAGCACACAGCGGTGAGTTTTGCCGATTAAATAACAAGGGTGAAGATGTTTGGATCCAAGCTTCTTATAATCCTATTTTTGATCACAATGGCAAGGTTACCGCTATTGTAAAATTTGCTATCGATATCACCGCTGAGAAAAAGCAAAACGCCGATTATAAAGGGCAAATTGACGCCATTAGTAAGTCGCAAGCCGTTATCGAATTCGACTTACAAGGCAATATTCTTACCGCGAATGATAACTTTCTTAGTGTAATGGGGTATTCCCTAGAGGAAGTAAAGGGTAAGCATCACAGTACGTTCGTGGAAAGGGAGGTAAAACTTAGCCCTGAATACGCTGCTTTCTGGAAAGATTTGCAAGCGGGGAATTATCGAACAGGTGAATTTAAAAGGTTAGGTAAGGGGGGGAGTGAAATTTGGATCCAAGCTTCTTATAACCCTATTTTAGACAGCAACGGGCAACCTTTTAAGGTGGTAAAATTCGCCACTGATATTACCGCCGAAAAAGCTAAGAACGCTTACTTTGAAGGGCAGTTAACCGCAATAAGCAAATCTCAAGCGGTAATCGAGTTTGATTTAGATGGCGTGATTTTAGATGCCAACAGTAATTTCTTATCGGCACTTGGTTACACCCTAGATGAAGTGAAAGGAAAGCATCACAGCATATTTGTAGAGCCTGCTTTCAAAAACAGCCCAGAATACGCCGCCTTTTGGGAGCAATTGCGCAAAGGGGTATATGCTAGTGGCGAGTACAAGCGTATTAGTAAACTAGGCAATGCTGTCTATATTCAGGCTTCGTATAATCCCATACTCGATCAAAACGGCAAACCCTTTAGGGTAGTGAAGTACGCTACCGACATTACGGGGCGCACGGTAGCAGTAGACAGTATCAAAACTGTGATGTCTAAGCTTACTGAAGGTGACTTACTGCATAACATTGAAGAACCACTAGATGGCGACTTTAAAGTGCTTGGTGAGTCTATTAACCAGTTTGTAGATGAACTACGCGACACCATTATCAAAATTCACGATGCGGTAGAAACCATCGATACCGCTTCTAATGAAATTGCGACAGGAAATGCCGACTTATCCAGTCGTACCGAGCAGCAAGCATCTAGCTTGGAAGAAACTGCATCGGCCATGGAAGAGCTCACAGGTACGGTAAAATTAAATGCGGAAAATGCCGACCAAGCAAAAGGTTTGGCTAGTCAGGCCTCAGATGTAGCATCAGAAGGCGGAAAGGTGATTGAACAAGTAGTTCATACCATGGGGGAAATTAACGATTCGGCCCAACGCATTTCTGACATTATTGGTGTTATTGACGGCATTGCATTTCAAACCAACATATTAGCCCTAAACGCCGCGGTAGAAGCGGCGCGAGCTGGCGAGCAAGGCCGCGGGTTTGCGGTAGTAGCATCGGAAGTACGAACGTTAGCCCAGCGCTCAGCAGAAGCGGCTAAAGACATAAAAGGCCTTATTTCAACCTCGGTAGAGAAAATTACCAACGGTAATGTATTGGTGAACAAATCTGGTGAAACCATGGCGGATATTGTAACGGCAATTAAGCGGGTGAACGACATTATGTCAGAAATTGCCGCAGCAAGTTCCGAGCAAGCCACCGGTATTCAAGAGGTTAACAACGCTGTTGTGCAAATGGATGAAATGACACAACAAAATGCAGCACTTGTAGAAGAAGCGGCAGCCGCCGCAGACAGTATGAGGCAGCAGTCTGGGCAATTAGCACAGCGGGTAGCTGTATTTAAAGTGGGGCAACAGAGCTTTAGTTCAGCCTCTACGTCATCGAATAGCATGGCATCGTTTCCTACATCCGCTCCAAGAGCGATATCGGGGCCTGGGCCTTCTAAGCCGAGAGTATCGTTAAACCCAATGTCGCCGGATGAAGCAGAGTGGGAGGCCTTTTAGTGTATGACCGAGTTACACGAAGTAGTGGCGCAAAGGGAATTTGCCTACAGTCGGCGAGACTTCGATAGAGTTAGGCGGCTACTGTTTGAGCGTGCCGGTATTCGCCTAGCTGACTCTAAAGATGCCATGGTGTATAGCCGTTTAGCACGGCGCCTGCGCATATTAAAATTAACCCGTTTCAAAGACTACTTGGCAATGGTGGCCCACAACCACCAAGAACAAGAACATTTTGTTAATGCGCTAACGACAAATTTAACCTCTTTTTTCAGAGAACCTCATCATTTTGAAGCGCTCTCAACGTACTTAAAGCAGCACCCCAATACCAAACGCATTTGGTGTTCGGCCAGTAGTACAGGGGAAGAGCCTTATTCCATCGCGATGACAGTAGCGTCGGTATTTGGCACCTTTACTCCCCCTGTCTCTATTGTTGCCACTGATATCGACAGCCGAGTGCTACAAAAAGCCGCTGCAGGGATTTACAGTGCAAGCGGCATTGAACAATTACCTCCTCATTATCGCGAACAGTTTTTCTACAAAGGCAAAGGCGCACAGTTAGGGAAAGTGCGTGTGGCCGATGAGCTTAGGCGCATGGTGCAGTTTGAAACCCTAAACTTGATGTCGCCCACATGGGACATTGAAAGCCCAATAGATATTATTTTTTGTCGAAACGTCATGATCTACTTTGATCGAGACACCCAGCGCAAAATTCTATTCCGAATGGTTAAGTTAATGACACCTGAGGGAATGTATGTAGCCGGTCATTCTGAAAACTTCACTATGTACCCTGAGTTGGTACGGCCTATGGGTAAAACTATTTACCGGCCAGTAAATTAAAAGGGGTTAGCAGTATGAGCCAAGATGAACAACCTATCAGTTACTTCGACAACCGATTTCGAAAAGAAGCCGTTAAATTATTACCAGGGCAGTACGTTGCCACCGCTTCTAATAAGGTGTTAGTCACTATTTTAGGGTCTTGTGTTGCCGCATGCATTTACGACCCAGAAAAGAAGATTGGCGGTATGAACCATTTTATGTTGCCTGAATTGAATTTAGCCAGCGAGCTAGACAGCAACCTTGCATCTAAATACGGTGTGCATGCTATGGATATGCTTATTGAAAAACTCATCACACTAGGGGCAAGAAAGGAAAAGCTAGTGGCCAAGGCTTTTGGCGGCGGCAAAGTGCTTGCTGGGTTTGTGCAACAAGATATTGGCAGAATTAACGCTGAGTTTGTTGTTAACTATTTAACTAGGGAAAACATCCCACTATTAAATAGTGACTTAATGTCCGACTACGCCCGCAAAATATACTTTCTGCCGGATGAAGGTAATGTATACATGAAGCGAATTAGAAATTTTAATAATACCAGTTTGTATGAGCGTGAATCTAGCCACCGCGTGCTGCTATCTCAGCAAGCCACCCCCGATGATTTCTCGCTAACGGAGCCTGACAATGCCCATCAAAGTTCTCGTGGTAGATGACTCTGCACTTATCAGGCAGTTGTTATCTGAAATTATTAATAATGAAGCTGACATGCTTTTGGTTGGGGCGGCACCCGATGCGTTTGTAGCAAAGAAAATGGTACAAGAGTTTAAGCCTAATGTGATCACTCTAGATATTGAAATGCCTAAAGTGGATGGCTTACGTTTTTTAGAGGTCATGATGAAAGCATGCCCTACACCGGTTGTTATGGTGTCTACGTTAACGGAAAAAGGGGCTGATGCTACACTTCGTTCGTTAGAACTAGGCGCGGTAGATTTTGTCCCAAAACCCAAGCTGGGTGTGGCTCAAGGTATGGAAGAGTATCGTTCGGTAATAACGGAAAAAATTAGAATGGCGGCGCACTCCACGCTAAGTGTACCTACACAATCGCGCGCATCCCAACATGCTGCTATGCGCTACACGGGTAGCGAAAAAGTGATAGGAATGGGCGCGTCTACTGGCGGTACAGAAGCGATTAAAGATGTACTCATGCATTTCCCTAAAAACGCGCCAGCCACTGTTATTACCCAGCATATGCCGCCGGGCTTTACGACAACCTACGCCCGTAGGCTAAACATCCTGTGTGAAATAGAGGTAAGTGAAGCGAAAGGCGGTGAGCGTCTGTTACCGGGGCATGCTTATTTAGCGCCGGGTGATAAGCACTTGGTTGTTGAACGCAGTGGCGCAGATTATCGTATTGCCTTATCTGATGCCCCAAGAGAATCGGGCCACAAACCTTCGGTAGACGTGCTTTTTAATTCACTAGCGGCTAATGCTGGGGCAAATGCTGTAGGGGTGTTGCTAACCGGTATGGGACGTGACGGCGCTAACGGTTTATTGCAAATGAAACAACAAGGCGCCACTACGTTCTGCCAGGATGAAAAAAGCTGTGTTGTGTTTGGTATGCCCAAGGTGGCAATAGAATTAAATGCGGCCAGCTACGTTACACCGCTAGCTTCGCTAGCAGATGCTATACTCGATACGTTAGAGTCGATTGGCGTGGGTACACGGCTTTAATTAGATTTTGGTTAATCTATGTTGTCGCTAAGTTTTCCACTTGGCTTGTTAGCTGATTTAATTGATGTTTTAATAAAGCGGATTTGTTGTCACGATAACATTGCTGTTACAGAAAGCTGTTACTGTAAGCTCAACTAAGGAAGGGTTCTCGTGAAAGTTTACAACAGGTCGATAACAAGATAAGAAACATTAGCAATACCTCTAAAATCATGAGCAATACGAATACATGATGAGGTAAATAAAAGGCATGGGACGTTACGGTATACCTCAACTTATTATCATTAGGTATAATTCCTAACACCTAAAAATAAGATCATAGTTGCTATAGTTTCAACACAATCAGGGTATCGGATAGCCTTATCTCTATCTAAATAAATGAGCTTGAACTATATCAGGCCGTTGGGGAATCGTATGAAACAGCAAGCTATAATCGCATCAGTCGCATTATTAATTTCTTCTGCAGCCTTAGCAAATGGCGGGTTTCAGCCAACTGCTAAAGCGTGCGTGAATGTGGGTAAAGAAATTTCACGAGTTAGTGGTGAAATGGATGCAGCGAAATCGGGTATTCAAAAGTCTTGGTTAAAGCGTCAGTTGGGTGCGCTAGAAACTAAGCATTCAAACTGTTCGACTAACGGGTTTAAAGGCAGACAATTAGTTGCTAAAACTGATAACTAAAGCCTGCTACACTTTATATACCAAGGGTGCTTTATGCGCCCTTTTTCATTTCTTGCTCAAGCCCAGTTAAACTCTCTACGTTTAAGTCGGGTGCAAGCCCCAACGGATACATCATTTTTCCAGGTCTGTTTACAAATGTGGTTTGCATACCTATGGCCTTTGCACCACTCACATCCCACCCATGTGCCGCTACCATCATGGCATCTTCTGGCTCAACGCCAACTTCTTTGCACGCCCAGCGATACACATCGGGGTAAGGCTTATATGTTTTAATTTTTTCTGTGCTAAGTACATGGGTAAAGCACTCAACGATGTCTGCAAATTCCAGTTGCGCTTTTAGCCCTTCAATAGAGGAGTTGGATAGCGCCACCAACGGCACGTTTAATGACTGAAGCTTTGAAAGTGTCGGCTTCACATCATCATGCGCTGGAAGCTTGGTAATGTGGCTCTTTATGGCGTTAAGGGCTTCATCTTCAGATACGCTAAAACCTTTACTATGCGCCACCATCACCAAGGCAGCTGCCCCAATGTTGATAAAATCATGAAATTGGTTAGAAGCTATATCGACAAGCGAGTGATGCAAAAGGTTGGCGAACCACAAATCGACTAAGTCTTCATTGCCACCGAGTAATGGCGCTAAACCATGCTTCATTTCTGCCATATCAAGCAAGGTTTCGTTAATATCGAAAAAAATCGCTTTAGGTGGTGTCATAGTAGTAACTCCCTTTATTATTGCGCTTTCGCACGACGTCTAAGCACATCTATACGCTTATCTAGGGGCGGGTGGCTCATAAATAATTCTGAAAATGCCGACTTACCCGAAATGCCAAAGGCCATCATGGTGCCATCTAACTGACTTTCACTGTTCGATTTTAAGCGCGTTAACGCCGCTATCATTTTTTGTCTGCCGACTAATTTGGCTGAGCCTGCATCGGCCCGGTATTCACGTTGACGGGAAAACCACATCACAATAATGCTAGCCAAAATACCAAACAGCATTTCAAGTACAAACACAATGCCGTAATAAGCAAAACCGCCTAATGCACTGCTTCCGTTATTACTGCCACGAGCAGCATTAGAGATAGCACCGGCAATTACGCGCGCTAAAAAGATAACGAAGGTATTCACAACTCCTTGAATTAACGTAAGGGTAACCATGTCGCCATTGGCAATGTGTGATACTTCGTGGGCAAGCACCGCTTCCGCTTCATCTTCGCTCATGCCATTTAATAAGCCACTGCTTACGGCAACTAAGGCATTGTTCTTATTCATGCCGGTCGCAAAGGCGTTTATTTCAGGTGAGTCGTAAATAGCCACCTCTGGCATGCCAATACCCGCCTTTTTAGCTTGGGCAGATACCATATTAATTAGCCAGCGTTCAGTGGGTGTCGTGGGGTTATCAATCACCTGGGCACCCGTACTTCGTTTGGCAATCCATTTCGACATGGCTAATGAAATAAGCGCACCGCCAAAACCAAAAACCGCAGAGAAAACCAATAGCCCAGTAATACTGCGGTTATCAATACCAAAAGCAGCAAACACAATATTCAGCACAATACCTAGCACTAACACTACGGCTAAGTTGGTAACAAGGAATAAGAAAACCCGTTTCATATAATGTCTCTATCTTGAGGTAAAAGGTTAAGGTAAAAGGTTAAGGTAAAGGGTAAAAGTTATGGCAAAACGTTATGGTAAAGAGCCCAGCAAAAGAACCAGTACAATAACTATATTATGGTGGCGAAATATGGCGCTTCAAAGAGGGGGCAATAAAAAAGCCGATGATAAATATCATCGGCTTTGGTTTAGTAGCTTATAGCCTGTTAATCAAAAGAACAGATAAGATACGCTAAGCTTCATGCTTCTTGGCATGATATAGCGGCCGTTAGGTGAATCAGGGTTTCTAGGATCGCCCTCGGTAATACCTTGCTCATCAGTTAAGTTATCGATAGATAGTTGAACACGAAGCGCATCTGTAGGCTCAAGAGTCATGCCTACATCAACTTTTTCATACCCTTCTAAAATTACCGTATTTTCGTTGTCGCCAAAGCGGTCATCAACTGCTGAAAAGGTACCATATACAGTGGCGTACATATCGCCCACATCGAAACCATAGCTTGGTGTCATACGCACTTGCCAGCCTGGCTGACGTTGGGCTTCGTTGCCTTCGTTGGTAGCGCTAGCGGTAATTTCGGTTTCTTGTAGCGTTGCATTTACGCTAAGTGAGAAACCTGAGTCATGGTTGTACTTTCCGTCAAACTCGATACCGTAAGCTTCGTTTGTTAAAATTTCAGCCGGTGCACCTGGCAGACGAACAAAGGTATCGCCCTTTACTTCGTTAGCAAACGCCGTAGCGAAAAACTGAATGTTGTCATTCATGTATTTATAGCCAAGTTCGCCTTGGGTAACTTCTTTAATCAAGTCGTTGCCGCCAGTATAGGCGCCCCAGTTATCACGAAAGTCATCGAAATAAGGCATTTTGTAGCCACGGTTCATACGTACGAACACGCCGCTAAAGTCATTAAGCGCGTAGTTAGCCCCTAACGTCCACGAGGTTTTGTTTTCGTCATACTCTAATGCTTTATTTATTACGCCATCTAAGCCTTCATCAACCGAGTAGCTTACTTCATGGTTCTCACGGCGTAGCCCTAAGTCGATGCTTAAGTCTTCAGCGGCGTACCAGGTGCTGGTGGCATAAAGTGCAAATGTACTGGCATCACCAACGGAGTTTATATCGTAGCTCCAGCCACAGCCTTCCGCACTGCTATTACATGCAATTCCGTCTAGCATTTCGCCGCCAGGTACTAGTGCATAATACGCTTGGTTACCAATACTCCACCAATCTTCTGCTTTAGTAGTTGCGCTATAAATACCAAAAGAGGTATCGAAGTTGTCCCACGATTTAGATACGGCTAAGTCGTTAGTGAAAGACTCAACGTCTTTCAGTACTACCCAACGGCCAATTTGTTGAATAGGTGTGTCGCCGTCGTAGGTGTTTCCAGTAACCGCACCCGTAGCGCTTTCTCCGTTATCAGCAACTTCAGCCACGGTTATAGCTGAACCATCTGGCACTAAACCAAAGGTGTTTGCATCACCTTTAGTCAGGTTAAAACGGTCTACTAAATGCCAACCGCCGCCTAATTCAAGCTTTAAGCTACCACCACTAACATGACCATCCCAGCCTCGCCCATCACCAAAGTCAAAAGACTCAGAGGTAGCATTGTCAGGTCCGTAGTTGATGGTAGCTTGACGATTCAAAGGGCCTATTTGGGTATAATTAGCATCAATGCCATCTACGTTTAACGGCGTAGGCAAATACCAAGTGCCATGATCGTCAGTTTGGCGTGTATAAAGGTTTAGCTCACCTTTATCAAAAATTTTGGTTAGATTAACAGTGAATTGGTTGCCCTCTTCAGAGCTAAACCCAGCATCGCGAATACCATCAGAGCTTTTTACGTAACCGCCTACCATGTAGTAAAGGTCGTCGGCTAGTGCACCGCTAAGTACAAGATCAACGCGATTCAAACCATAATCTGATACTGTGTATTTCACACTGGCTTCAGTATCTTCACCGCCGCGTTTTAAGCGAAAGTTGGTGGTTAAACCGGGTTGGCCGTTACTCACTACCGGGTTAGGACCACCCCGTAAGCCTTCAATCATTTCAATGGTGTCATCAATTCTAAACATCTGAGAGTTTTCTAAGAACGATAAGGTTGAAGCGGGATAGATAGGTGATCCTTCTAATGCAATGGTAAGGAAAGGTGCATCACCGCCACCTGGGAACCCTCGAACAAATACATTCGCGCCTGACTCACCGCCAGAGCTTTCTACCCAAACACCTGGTATAGCTTTGAATAAATCTGCAGTAGATTTTGGTGCTAGTTTTTCAATATCGCTGGCATCAATATTCGTAACAGCGAAGCTTGCATCAATTTTTCTTATCCCTGCGCCGCCTGGCGTTCCACTTACTACAATAACTTCAGTATTTTCTGCAGTAGCTTGTTTTGTTTCTTCTTGTGCAAAGGCCGTTTGGGTTAACGCTAAAGAAATTGCAGTGGCTAGCATTCCTTTTGTGAACAACGTTTTCATGGTGTGTGCTCCTGAAAATAATTTTTGGGCGTTGTTAACCGAATGCGTGAAACAGGTTAAAAAATTGTCACTCGCTTCGGGAATGAGCAACAAAATAGATCCGTTTGCAAACGATTGCAAGGGTAAAATACAATCGATTGCAAAATAATTGTATAAGCATGTTAACATTTGTTTGCAAAGTGGTTTGGTGCTGAGTTGGGATGAGTAGAAGTAAATAACCTGAGATTCAGAGACTTATACCATCGCACGCAGAGCATAGGCTTTTTGTGCATTTCTAGGTATAGTTTGAAAAAAAGAGAGAGCTAAATAACTTGAGTTCAGAAACAAAATTAACGTTGGCTAAGCTGGCAAAGCTTGCAGGGGTTTCAACCTCTACAGCATCTAGAGCGCTTAAAGATAACCCGCTGATAAAGCAGGAAACGCGAAACAAAGTGCAGGCATTGGCAAAAGAATACAATTACAGTGTAAATGCCGCTGCAAGTAGGCTACGTACGCAGAAAACTCATGTTATTGCGGTAATTCTCAACCTTATCGATCATACCGAGCAAAGCACCACAGACCCCTTTTTACTGAAACTGGTTGGTGAACTGAACCAAGCGTTGAATGCCAAGGGCTACGAGTTATTGCTATCAAATTCCTTTATGGCGTCTGACGACTGGGCCAACTACTTCATTCATAGTCAGCGCGCTGATGGAATGATTGTAATCGGGCAAGGGAAGTCGACTAAGAAAATTGACCGCGCCGCTGAAGCTGGTGTACCCCTTGTGGTGTGGGGCGATCCAAAAAGCGAGGCTCGCTATCCCATAGTCGGTGGTGATAATTATCAAGGTGGTTTTGAAGCCGCCACCCACTTGCTGCAAAAAGGCGCTAAACGCGTGTTGTTTTTAGGTGATGCAGAGCATGCCGAGATGCAAGAGCGTTATAGAGGCTACTTGCAAGCGCATCAAGACGCTAATATTCCAGTGAGTGAAGACTGCACTTGCACTATCGATATAACCTCAAAAGCGGCATACGAGTATATAAATCAAAGAGTAAAAGCGAACGGCTTAGATTTCGACGGTATCGTGTGTTCAAGCGACATGGTAGCGCTTGGTGCACTTAAAGCGTTGAAAGAGCGCTACGTGGGTATTCCTAGCGATGTAGGCATTGTGGGCTACGATGATATTTCGCTAGCTGAACTTATGCATCCGGCGTTAACAACCGTACGTCAAAACACTCAACAAGCCGCGTCAGCCATGGTAGAGCAACTACTTCTCCAATTTGAAGGCAAAGAAACCGCTAGTTATGTGGTAGATACCCAATTGGTGGTTCGTCGTTCAAGTAAACACGATTAACGCGGTCATTAATAAGCACCACTTAACAAATAACAGGCCAATGCAAACGTTTGCATTTTTGTTTTTATCCGTCTACACTCCGGCTTAATTTAGTTAACAGAGTGTTTACACATGTCCAGATTGTTGATTATCACTGCGATAGCCGTAAGCTATTATGTGTTTGCCATACTGCTAAACAGTGTGGGCACCGTTATTTTGCAATCGATAAACAGTTTCGATGTGTCGAAACCAGAAGCCAGCACCCTAGAAGGGTTTAAAGACTTATCCATTGCGCTGGTATCCTTTCTTGTGGCTAGCTTTATTCCTCGTATTGGCTACAAGGTTTCAATGCTATTCGGCCTTATTCTGGTGGCTACGCTTTGCGCTATTACGCCTAGTATTGGCAACTTTTGGGTTATAAAACTCTTATTCGCAGGCATAGGCACAGCCTTTGCGTTAGTAAAAGTGTCGGTGTACGCCATTATTGGCCAACTCTCTTCCAACACCAAAACGCATAGCTCGTTGATGAATACCATTGAAGGTATTTTTATGTTGGGTGTGCTTTCAGGATATTGGGTATTTGCAGCCTTCATCGACCCGACTAATGAAGCGTCTCTTTCATGGCTGAACGTGTATTACCTTATTGCCGCTCTAGTTGCCGTAACGATTTTATTGGTGCTAGCCGCGCCGATTCAAAAACCAGAGGTGAACAAAGAAGTTGGGGTAGGTACGGCGTTTATCGATATGCTTAAACTTGCCTATAAACCCTTAGTGCTCATCTTTATTATTTCCGTGTTTCTGTATGTATTGATTGAACAGGGCATAGGCTCTTGGTTACCTACATTTAACCGAGAAGTGTTAGGTTTGCCTACCCAAGTGAGTATTCAAATTACCAGTATTTTCGCCGTAGCGCTTGCCCTTGGCCGTTTATTGGCTGGTGTAGTGCTAGCAAGAGTAAGTTGGTATCCCTTCATGAACGCCTGTTTAGTAGGCATGGCTGCGGTGATGCTATTGAGCTTACCTTTAGCTGAAAAGGTAGACGAGAACCTTATTGCTAGCTGGGTAGATGCACCAATAGCGGCGTACCTTATTCCGCTCATTGGGTTAATGATGGCGCCTATTTACCCTGTTATTAATTCTGTAATGTTAAGTGCATTGCCCAAAGTGCAACACGCCCCTATGACAGGCCTGATCGTGGTGTTCTCTGCCCTTGGCGGTACCACTGGCTCTATTATTACCGGATATGTATTTGAAGCAATGGGCGGGCAACAAGCCTTTTACTTATCGCTTATTCCCATAGGTGCACTACTTGTCACTCTGTTCTTTTTTAAACGAGCAACCTCTTCAATAGTGTTAAAGGATACCGCTTAACATGGCATTAACTACAAGTGGCTGGCGCACCTGCTTACCATTTTTTCAAAGCAATTTGTTTAAAGATGTGCAAAACGCGGCCTTGTTTGAAGACAGTAAGACCTTTGCCGATGCCATTGTATTAAGCGATTGGCAGACCGTAATAAATGAATACGAGCTGCAAAAATGTAACGAAGACTTTAGTTTATCCTCTTTCGTTGGCACTCATTTCCAAATGCCAGACATGGTGGCAAGCAGTACAAATTTTACATTCAGTGCTGTACCAGATTATGTGCAACATATGTGGGATGTACTGACCCGTACACCAGATGCAGAAAATATAGATAGCCTAATTAGCCTATCGCGCCCTTACATAGTACCAGGCGGCAGATTCAGAGAAATATATTACTGGGATAGCTACTTTACCGCATTAGGCTTAATCGATTCTGGTAAGGCCGACATGGCAGTCAACATGTTGGAAAATTTCTTAGATATACTGGATGAAGTAGGCTGTATTCCAAATGGAAATCGAGCCTACTATTACACCCGAAGCCAGCCACCCGTGCTGGCATTAATGTTCTCGTTAGTAGAGGAAAAGTTAAGTGAAACACAGCGTCAAAGGGCTATAGCAGGCATCGAAAAAGAATATGCTTTTTGGATGAATGGTGCGCAAAGCATAAGCGACATGCAAGACGCTAAGCAAGCAAGTGAACACCTAGTACGCATGCCTAGTGGTGCTTTACTTAACCGGTACTACGATAGCGAAGCCTCGCCACGACCAGAATCGTACAGAGAAGATATTGAAACGGCAGAACTCGTAGGCGCAAAGTCAGTAGAATTTTACCGCCATATAAGGGCGGCTTGTGAATCAGGGTGGGATTTCAGTTCCCGTTGGCTTGCCGATGAAAACACCCTGTCTAGTATCCGTACTACTGAAATAGTACCTGTTGACTTGAACGCACTGCTGTATTTTGTTGAAAGTACATTGGCGCGGGTTGGCAGTGAAGCCAATGCAAAAAAATACCGTGAAGCCGCTACTAATCGAAAGCAGGTAATAAACACCTATTTGTGGAATGAAGACAAAGCCTGTTTTTACGATTACCATTACCCCAGTAATACGCAAACTACTGTGCTTTCAGCGGCGGCAACCGTTCCTTTATTTGTAGAGCTTGCCACCAATGCGCAGGCTGAAGCGGTAAATGTTGCCCTTCAAACGCACTTGTTAGCACCCGGCGGAATAGTGACCACAGCAAATACCACTACTCAACAATGGGATTCACCCAATGGGTGGGCACCTCTGCAATGGTTTGCGGTGAAAGGGCTATTAAATTATGGTTTTAGTGATGAAGCTAGCGACATTATTAATCGCTTTACGCAAACTATTGAAGATCATTTTGCGCGAACAGGCGTAATGCTAGAAAAGTATAACGTGTGCGAGCCTGACAAAACGGCAAGTGGCGGGGAGTACGAAGTTCAGCTAGGGTTTGGTTGGACTAACGGTGTTTATACTCGCTTTAAAACCATGTAAGGCTAAACGAAAAGCCGCTAGTTCCGTTATCCTTGATTTCTAAATTTAAGATATAAAACAGGGGTAGCGGCACTAGTCGCAGTTTACATCTAGCGCCGACTGTAAAGGCGCTGGCTCCAAAAAGCATTAGCTATACACTGAATGCGAAAACGCCTTCTTGTACTACAAGGGCGAACCGAAGCTTACCAAAATACCCACACCCACCAACGCAATTACCGACCATATCAGCGTGGCCTTCGTGGCTTTTTCGCCCATAACCCAAGCAACGCCTAGCGACATTAATGCGCTGGTAGCGATTAAGGTTTGCACCACGGCAGCTTTCGCATAGGCAAAAGCAAACATTTGAAGGTAAATAGCGGCGGTAGTGCCTAATAAGGTGGCAAGCATAAACGCAGGCCAAACCCGTTGATTGGTTGCTAATACCGGCAACCATTTACTGCGAGTAATCACAATTAAGGGCACGACAAAAATCATACCGCCAACTAAGCGCAAGAAGGCTGCGCTGGCGGCATCTATATCACCACTGCCTAGAATGTCGCGGCTAACCACAGCGCCTACGGCCTGGCATAATGCCGCCCCCACGCCATACATATAGCCAGAGGTAGCAAATACATGAGTAGTATTGCGCCTGCGCGATTTTATTACCATATCGACCGACAATAGCACCACGGCAATACCCACCCACTGCTGCCAGGTTATCCATTCACCAATAAAGGCCATAGCAAAAAGGGCAGTAAACAAAGGCGCTAGGGTTTCGGCTACTAATACCGCTTGGCTATCACCAATCGATTTTAAGGCTTTAAAAAAGCAGGTGTCGCCAATACCAATGCCAATAAAGCCGCTTAATAACAGCCAAAGTACAGCGTTGGTTCCATAAGCATTTGGCTGCACTACCGCAATAACGACTGCCAAAATAGCAATAGAGATAAGGCCCTTCCAAAAATTCATGGTAAGAGGAGAAAACGCGTTGCCCGTGCCCCTAAACAAACGGGCGGCAATTGCCCAACAAAGTGCCGTTCCTAGTGCTGCGAATACACCCATTAGTAACCTATAAAATATGAAGCTTAGAAAAAAGAGCCGCTATGCTAAATGAAAGTGAATGCGTATGTTAGTAGATATTAAAGATTCCGAGTTCAGAAAATAAGTTAACTAACTAAAAGTTAACGGAAACACAGCCAAGCTTGTGGCAATGTTATAGCACAAGGGCAAATAGCCTTGCCTACCTTAAACGTAATTAAAGAGTATGAAGAATGGATTTGAGCGGTATTAAAGGTGTTATTTTTGATTTAGATGGCACCTTGGTTGAGTCTAGCCTTAACTTTTCGCAAATGAGAGAAGATATAGGCTGCCCGCAAGATGAAGACATTCTTACGTTTATAGACAATATGGTGTGTGAACAAGAAAAAGCGAAAGCCAACCACGCCATATTGCAACACGAACTAACCGACGCACAAAACGCGAAATGGCTACCCCTTGGTAAGCAAATGGTAGATAAGGTTTTAGAGAATAACTTGCCCATAGCTATTGTTACACGCAACTGCCGAGAAGCCAGTGCCATTAAAATAGCCAACAACCGCATACCCATTGAGTTTGTGCTTACCCGAGAAGATGCACCCACCAAGCCCGACCCCACAGCATTATTACACATAGCCCAACACTGGCAGCTACAACCCGAAGACTGCCTGTATGTGGGTGACTTTATTTACGATCAATTAGCCGCCGAAAATGCCGGTATGCAGTGGTTGTTGGTGTAGTGAGTCTAGACCTATGCCTGGTGGGGTTGGATTTTCTGGTTCAATTTTATAACCCAACTCTGGAAAAGCCGCAAAAGAACTAATTCCACCATAGACATTAGTATAATCTTTCTCATTCAACTCTTGAATGTTTGTTTTTTGTTCGATATTCATAGTGTTTTACTCTTATAGTATTAATTTTTATCGGTATTGCTAGTTCAGCAATTACAGAATAATAAATAACTATGAGCATTGAATATGAATATAGGGACATATAAATGAAATGGGTCAATCGCTCGTTTTTTGGCTCAATTGTTATTGTTTTGTTACTGGATTTCGATGTTTTTGCATCAGTCGGAAGTGAAAGCTTCCACGGGCGTAGCGTATTTGCGGGGACTCCCGCAGGGGTAATATGGGATATAGAGGTTGTTGATGAAGCTATATACCTTGCCGCAGAAAATGGCGTTTTTCAGATTGTTGGACAAGAGACCCAAAAAGTAAATTATAACCAGTCTAATTTAGAAACAGGCATAATTTCAGATGTGGCTTATGAGCAAGGCTATCTTTGGGTTAGTGAGTTCGGCGTTGGTGTTTTTAAATACAATCTAAAGACAGGAGTATCAGAACAGTTTATTTCTGATTCCTCAGACTTAAAGAGTGTTTGGAATTTAGTTGTAACGCCTGACTATTTAGTAATCTCATTAATTAACGGTATATACGTTGTTAATAGAACAACGAGAGAAATACAACATTGGGCAGATGAAATTTCATCTAGATCTTTGGCTGGAGCCTATTCATTAGTGTCTGCAAATCAAACTAGAGTACACGCGATTTCAGAAAGGTACCATATAGAGATAGATCTGACTGGTCAGAGTGTGAAGCTCAACCCTTTGGCACAAGATTATCCCAAATTATCAAAGTTGACTGCTATTTCCTATTTTGGTTTCAAGCAATATGTAGGCGGACCTGAAGGTATCTACATAATAGATGAGCAAAAAAATACGAAAAGTTTCTATTCTTTTGATACAGCTTTAACAATAAGAAAGCCATTGAGCAAAATATTTATCGCTGACGAGGAAAATATCTGGATTGCTGCGGGCGGGCTATACAAAGTTATTGGGGATACTATTACAGCGATTGATTGGATGAATCCAATTATCACATCAGATGCGATACACTCGATAGTAGCAATTAATAAGTTAAGAAACGGAGGGTTGATTCTCGCATCAACACAGTTGGGATTGATTGCGTTGTCAGATTCTCAAAAGGCAGTTAACTATCTGAGTTTAAATGAAGTCCTCTACCAAAAAAATATTAGATCAGCAGGTACAACAAGGGAGGGAGTTGGATTTATAAAAGATGCTAGTAATAGCTATTTGTTGCAAACTAAAAATGGCTCGTTAACTCCTCACACTTTCAAAGCCACGAAATGCCTAGATAGTTACGAGATTAAATTTGAAGAAATTTATTTAAAAGAGAGAGGGGAAATAAATTTCTGCTCAAACCCCTACAATCACATTATCAAGTTAAGTGATAATAAATACTATGCATATGCCCACACGGAAGATGGATGGAAATATTATCTAGCTGATGTAGCTTCAATTTTAGATGAATTTGATGCGCCCCCATTTCTCAAAAACTCCATTGTCTTGTCTTCTGGCGAGCTAATGGGATACGACGTGAACAGTTCCATACATATTCAGTTGTCTAAGTTTAATTGGAAGGTGTTGCCTCCCTCAGAGACAGGTTGGAGCAGAATCACTTGTATCATAGAATTCAACGATACTTATTTGGTGTGCTCCTCTGGCAGTGGACTCAGTGAAATAGATAGCACTACTGGTGACATTTCAAAAAGTAAATTACTAGATAATCCCGATATTAGATTTGTTCGAGCGGGGCTTTTAAGTAGCAATGGAAATTTCTGGTTTACTACAAATATTGGACTCTTTCTTTATGATACAAGTGACGACAACTTGTATCAACTAGATAGCGAGAATGGTATTTGGGATGTCGACTTTGATTTCGGAGGAATTCACGAACTAAATGATACTATCGTTATCGAAGGAGATAGATTTGCTTATAGCATCAATGAGAAAGTAATAATCAAAAGTTTGAGTGAGGCAAACGTTGCACCAAAAATTTCTTTCCTCAAAGCCGAATGGCTCAATGAGAAGGGTGAGCTAGACTCCTCATACCCTATTTTTTCTAACTCTGCGTTTACTATCGGTAGCGGCTATCAGACACTTAATTTCAGCGTTGCATCCAATAGCTACGTTGAAAGCTACAAACATAAACTAGAGTTTAGAATACTCGGGTATATTGAAGATTGGCAAACTCATAACGCATCAAGTATGAATTTGGCTATTTCTGATATTGGCTATGGTAATTTTGAATTGCAAGCTAGGGTACAGTCACCCCATAGTAATGTTGAAAACCCTATTAATTCCCTACATTTCAAAATAAATCCGCCATTCTATTTAAGTCGCTATGCCTACGTTCTGTATGCCATTCTTACGTTTCTCTGTTTATATTTGTACAGAAAAGGCTATCTAAAATTATTGGCTTTAGCGGTTATAAATACCTCGCTAGTACAGAAGGTATTAGGTAAGTACGGTGCTGAGCATAAGAATAAAATAGAAGCATTAGCGCAAAACAAAATTCGGCTTTTCAGCGATGTCTCGCACGAACTTCGCACGCCACTGCAACTCATTATGAGCGAGTTAGGTAATTCGAAGAAAAGTGAATTAGAGGAAGAAACGCTTAATATCTCGGCGTTAGTCCACAATGTTCAAAGAATGGAAAACTTATTAGATCAAGTGAACACGGTAGACAAACTGGGTACTTCAACGCTCGAAAACTTTAGGTTGTACTCTGTAGATGACATTAAAATTATAGCATCAAGTTTAGACTCATTAGTGAAAACAAAGCGCCAAGTACTCGATGTGAATACGCGAGGGAGTGGCACTATTTCACTCTTAAAAGGTAGCTTAGAGTCGATTATTGGTAACCTCATTACTAACGCGGTTAAATTTACCGAAAACAATGGAGTAATTAAATTCTCTGCCGTTTTTGATGAAGATAATCTAACACTGAGTGTGAAAGATAATGGGAAAGGTATTGACGAATCTAACCATCAAGAAATTTTTAAACGTTACAAAAGAATAGATCCATCTCCCGAAGCAGCAGGCGAGGGAATTGGTTTGTCTTTAGTTAAAGAGTTGGTGGCTATGAACCAGGGCGAAATAGCTGTCGACAGTTCGCTGGGCAAAGGTACCAGGTTTATTGTGACTTTCCCCATAGATGATATACAGCTTTTAAATAGTCAAAACGTAGATGAAAGTATTGATAGTAACTGGGAAGACAAGCCAGCTATCTTGTTAGTGGATGATAGCCGCCAACTTCGTAATCATCTTTTTAAATTATTCTCTTCAACCTATAAATGCCTTGTGGCTAGAGACGGCAAGCAGGCTCTAGATATTCTACAGATTCACCAAGTTAACCTAGTTATAACCGATCTTATGATGCCGGTTATGGGGGGGCTGAACTTTGTGGAAAAATTGCGTGATACTGATGCCTTACAATATTTACCTATTATCGTTTTAACGGCAAAAGTAGATGATGAATCGAAAGAAAGGGCATTGCAGGCGAATGTCGACTGTTTGCTTACTAAGCCTATCGCAGATGAAGAATTAATACTTAGAGTCAGGCATCTTGTAGCATTGAAGCGTACCCCATCAAACAATCTCTCGTCGTCAGACATGAATAAAAGCGAAGATAGCTGTATTTTATTGCCAGAACTTTCGTCAGAAAAAGATATGGCTTTTTACCTCAACTTTATCTCTGTTTTAGAAAAAAATTATCAAGATGAATATTTCACTAGAGATAAAGCTGCTGATTTATTACTAATAAGCCCCAGAAGTTTAAATCGAAAACTTTCAGAGCTATTCGACTACAACTTCAGCGAGTTTCTCTCGCGATTCAGAATCGACAAATCCAAAGCGCTACTAGCAGATGGTGCCTCAGTTATTTCGGTTGCTATAAGCGTAGGCTTTGCTGGGCCATCCTATTTCTCAACCACATTCAAACGTATTATGGGTATACCACCTAAACAGTATTCCAGCACATTAGTACAACCTCACAGTGCCGAAAAGCAGATCTAACCACCAGCAATTCCTCCTAGGAAAAGTGAGGTTGAAGCGCATACATTAATTTATTTAACTAATTTTGCATTAATTGGTAATGCATTTGGCTGTTTTATATCTTAATTTCTTAGATGGTTTTTGTTGGCAAGTCATGGTCGTGCGAAATAGACTCATTGAATAGTTCTTTTGAGGAAGGTATACCATTGAGTGAAAACGACCCCCCAATTTATAACGCCCCATTTTCTCTAATTTATATAAGTTTAAGGCCCATCATGAATCGAAAAAACGCATATAGACATTACCCTAAAGCTTTAGGGGCTATGGTACTATGGGTATTGGTAGTTTCCATCGTAAAACTTATACCAATAGACTGGCTTAGAACAACATTGATTGTATTAGCAACGGTTGTGACCTTTATCTATGCTTCTTTTTATATATCCAAAAAGGACTAAACATAGATTTCAATCAACAAGTAATAATGGCTAGGGGGAATGTATGCTAATAAAAGAATCGATTTTAAGTTTGAAAAAGTCGGTGTTATTTTCACTAATGGTCTTGTGGAGCGCGTTCTTCGGAATATCGGTTCTACTCAGTCAAGCTGATGCCACTATTTTTTGGATGAAATTGAACCAATTTATAGTTATCGTACTTTCGTTCATTTATTCAATTTTCTTCATTCTCATTGCAACATCTTCAAGCATACAAAATTTAGTTATTCAAAATACAAAACGAAATCAATTTGATGAAAAAGTATTTTATTTTACTTCCTTTGTCTCTTTTGCCTTTTCAGCAACGACATTTTTTTTGAGTTTACAAGCAAAGTAGGGCGTTCCAAATTTGTTTGGGCTTAGCCGATGGTGCTTCAGTCATTTCGGCCGCTATAAGCGTCGCCTTTGCTGGGCCATCCTATTTCTCAACCACATTCAAACGTATTATGGGTATACCACCTAAACAGTATTCCAGCACTTTAGTTGAACCGCGCAGTTCCGAACAGCAGGTTTAACTACCAGTAATCCCTCCCATAAAAAGTCAGCTTAAACCGCATACATTAATTTCATTAACCAATATTGCACTTATTGGTAATGTATTTGGTTGTTGTTGTTCTGCCTTTTTATCTATTATTCAAGCTATGATCTTTGCAAAGGCAGCTTATCTGTTAACAATTTCAGAAATAATTCTCATTTTTGTTTTTCGATTTTGAAATTCTAACAACTTGCCATGCTATTGAAATATATCAATTTTATTTTTATCTTTTTACTTGAAGCTTATTGTAAACTTGTTGGGTTACCTATTGGTAAGTTTTGTTGTTAATGACTTGTGTTGATCTTATTGCTTTTTTGGTTAATCATTTTACACATGGTTTGGATCTTTGGTATTACCAATTTGGTAATCTTTATTTCTAGGCTATATCGAAAATTGAATTTCGTTTTTAGTCGCAGCAAATCTCGCTGGGCTTATTTTAATTGGTTTACTAAAACCGTTAATTACAGGACAAATTGCATGAACATCAGCACACGTAAAACATCGCTCTCTTTTGTAGTGGGCACCGCGCTTACCTTAGCAAGCACCTCGTTTGTATATGGGGAATCAGTCGCCATCGATAACCCAGGGTTTGAAAGTGGGTTCGATGGCTGGGCCGATACCGATCCTTCCGCTGTCTCCGGGAATGCCTACGCAGGAAGCAGTTCAGCCAAAATTTCTGGTACTAACGGTAAAGTTGAACAATACGTTGATGTTACGCCCAACACCGATTACACCCTAAGCGCCTACGTGAAAGGTGTGGGTAAAATTGGTGCCGACGTAAACGGTACACGGTTTAATAGAACCGGCGGCGGCAGTGATTTTGAACCAGTATCGGTAAGCTTTAACTCAGGCTCTGCAACCTCTGTAAAAATCTATGCAAATTATTATGGCGGGGAAGGGCGGTTTGATAATTTCACTCTGGAAAGTTCGGGTTCAACAACGCCTACTGATAACGGAACATGTTCAGGAAATAACAACTTAAGTATTAGTACCGCGACCGACAATGGCACTAACGATGGGCATGGGCCGTTAAACACCATCGATAATGACTTAACTGATGAGTCTCGTTGGTCTTCTAATGGCACTGGCAAAACTATTACTTACGATTTAGGTGAAGTGGCTACGGTAAAAGAACTACAGGTAAAGTGGTTTAAAGGGAATACACGTAGCTCGTTTTTCAATGTGCATACTTCAACTAACAACAGCAACTGGAACGCGGTGTTACTTTCAGGTGCGTCAAACGGTTCAAGTTCCGGTTATGAAACGCATGACGTGACGGATTCCGATGCGCGTTATGTTCGTATTACCGGTTTAGAGAATTCAGCGAATACCTGGAATAGCATTGTCGAAACCAACATTTATGGCTGCGGCGGTGATATTGATGACACCACTGATCCAACAACTACTCCAACCGACTTCGACATGAGTGATTGGGATATGGAAGGTGCCGACCCACGTGTTGGCGACACGATGGAATTTGATGCCCTTCGTGAACAGCATGTTACGCCCAATGGTAATGGCTGGCGTCACGAGCTTAAAATCAAAGAAGAAAAACGTGTGGCAATGACTGCAGTTTATGAGGACTTTCAAGCCAATATAAAAGTAGAAATGTCGGATGGTTCAAAAGCCATTGTTGCCCAGCACCATGCTAGCGATACCGGCACTATCATGAAGTTGTACGTTTCTGATACCAGTGAGAGCGGCTTCACTCCAACATCGGCCGGTGTCGAAAGTGACAGTGTTGCTAGTAACGGTATTTTCGATGTATTCGTCAGGCTAGCACGAGAAGATGGTTCGGGCGAAGACAAGCAATTGCTGGGCACCATGATAAGTGGCCAAGATTTCGATTTTAGGGTGGTTAACGATCATGGTTACGTTACAGTATGGGCGTTTGGTGAGTCTTTCTCGCGTACAATTGAAGATAGCACTGAGTCTTATTTGAAATTTGGGAACTACTTGCAAGCACAAGATCCGGAAACCGGAGAAGATGTTGAAGATTCTAGCGATTGGGCTGCATTCTACGCAAGTGAAGGTATCACTGAAAGCTTGCTAACGTTCTCTAATATTGGCTATATAAGAAACGAAGACTAATAGCTGGCCGTAAAAATGTAAACATTATCAGGCGAAGCTTTCGGCTTCGCCTTTTTGTTAAATATACTTTCTGCGTTCTGCTAGGAAGCCAATAAACATAAACGCAAGTACAAAACCTGCGCCTTGGTACTGCCAAGGTAAGTAGGCAATAATGTGGTGCAGAAAAGGCGCGCCATAAAGGGTTAATGCGCCATAACCAAAGGCACATAGCACTACAAAAAGACTAACCCGTAGTATGAAATGATAAGGGGCTAAAATACGCTTTATATGGCTATTAATTATATCACCATACACCACTAAAATGGTGGCCATCAGCATGATACTCATTTCAGCGTAATAAGGGCTTAACGTGCGGGATAGGGCACTGAACAGTTCGTTCATACTACTTTACTCACGATAACGACACCTACATCATAAAGGTGACGTTATCATAACGATATATGTGGTTTTGCTAAAGCTTTTTGCTACAAAATGCTTTGGTACAGAGCCCTTTGACACAGCGCTTTGTTACAAGCACTTTGCTACAAAGTACTGTTTAGCATACTCACCGCTTTATAGCCTTGCTCGATGGTGGCAATGCGGTCGCCGGTTTGATCCCGTTCCACAAATTTATGCTCAATTCCAGCCAGTTTTCCATTCGCAAAAATCGTTTCAAAGTCGATAACGCCTGTGCCCACATCGGCAAAACTACCGTCTGTTGCCATGTCTTTTACGTGCCATAATTTAAAGCGCCCAGGGTACTGTTTAAAATAATCTACTGGGTCTTTTCCGGCCTTTACTGCCCAATATAAATCTAGCTCCATAGACACTAAATTCGGGTCGGTTTCAGTAATAAGTACATCCAGTGGTATTTCATCGTCACGTACTTCAAACTCGAAGTCATGATTGTGGTACGCAAGAGTAATATTGGCTTTGCTACACGCTTCGCCAATGGTATTAAGCTTCTCAGCAAGCGCTTTGTAGGGCGCAATACCTTCGCCGCGCTGCGCTTCGCTAAGCCATGGCACCACTAGGTATTTATGACCTACGGTTTGAGCATCTTCTAGCACTTGCTCTAAGTTATTATCGAAGTCATCTAGCTGAATGTGAGCAGACGGCGCCGTTAATCCTTCGCCTTCTAAAATAGTGCTAATTTCTTTGGCGCTATGACCAAAGTAACCCGCAAACTCAACCTCGTTGTAGCCTACCGCGCCCACTAATTTTAATGTGGCAGGCACGCTAACTTTCATAATGTCGCGCAGGGTATAAAGCTGCAGTCCAATACTGTTGCTCGCCATACCATTTAAAGACTTAGCCGTGTGTGAATGTGCAAGTACGCTGGGTATGGCGGCGCAACCTGCACCTATTGCTGCGGCTCGAATAAACTGCCTGCGGGTGAAGGTGGAAGTGGTAATCATAGCATTCTCCTTAACGCGCCATTATGCGCTGTTACACAATTCGGGCTGGGCCAGTACTGCCCCTAGCAATGAGTTCAAACGGCATAATAACTTTTGGTGCTTTACGAATTTTGCCGTTAATTACATCTATCAATAAGCTAACTGCCGTTTGGCCGAACTCTTCGGCTGGCTGGGCAATTGTGGTTAATGGTGGGTCGCAAAATGCCGAAAAGGCAATGTCATCAAATCCCGCGACTGAAATATCTTCAGGTATACGCAGGCCAGCTTGTTTTAATGCTTGCATAGCACCTATTGCCGTTTCATCGTTTTCACAAAAAACGGCAGTGGGCCTGTCTGCTTGCTGAGCAATGGTTACGCCGGCGTTATAGCCTGCTTGAAGCGTGAAGTCGCCAGGAAATAGCAGGCTGTCGTCGAAGGCAATATTGGCGTCGTTTAGCGCATCTTTATAGCCTAATAATCGGTCTTGTGTGAGCGGGCTAGAGTGAGGGCCTTTTATCATAGCAATACGAGTATGACCCAAGCCTAACAGGTGTTCGGTCATGGCTTTTGCCGCGGCACGGTTATCAAGCGACACAGTAGGGTAATTACCCTCATCAATCACTTCGCAGGCATTTACCATGGGTAACAGGCCGTTGTCGTTAATCATGCTGTTGTCGAATGGGTTTAACGCGCGTAACTGAATAAGTCCATCGGCCTGCGAGGTGCTAACCATTTTTGCGTAATGGCTTTCAATGTCAGGGTTACCTAATGTATTTGCCAGTAAAATGGAGTAGCCCAATTCGGCGGCCGTTTCTTGCATGCCGCTAATCACGCGCGCAAAAAAGACATTCGCGACAGTAGGAACCAACACAACCAAGTTGTGGGTTTTTCCCGAACGAAACTTTACCGCCATTAAGTTGGGCTTGTAGCCCACAAGGTCTACTGCCGTCATTACTTTGGTACGGGTTTTCGGAGAAACGCGTTCGGGTTGTTGAAGTGCCCGAGACACTGTTGCTACCGAAACGCCAGCGCTATCAGCAACATCTCTAATATTTGCCATTTACTCGTGTCTTATTTTTATTCGCGCATTTGCGAACAGGTTAGATTGATGTAACCGATATCATTTTCAATTTAGAATACGGATCTTTCTTAGAAAATCCAGTGCTACGTGTATATTTTTTGTAAATACTTTTGGCATCTTAACCCGTTCATTCGATGTTCTAAAGCAAAATACGTTCGTTTAAGGGCTATTTAGCTTATCTTCTTAAACTTAAGTTTAACAAAAAACGCTCAAATACATTGACAGATAAAAATGTAATCCGTTACATTTTAAATATAGTTACAATAATGCAACAAGTTTGCAATGAGCAAGCTTGATACTGATAACGTTTACTGGTTAAGCACTGCACCACAACAGGAGCTACGCAGCATGGCGAAAATGCAAAAAATAAGATTAGGAATGATTGGTGGTGGTGAAGGCGCATTTATTGGTGCGGTTCATCGCAACGCATTCGGGTTAGATGGCCAGTACGATTTGGTATGTGGAGCCTTTAGTCGCGACCCCAGCAACAATGAAAGCACGGCAGATAGTTTAGGTGTTGAACATAGCCGTACCTATGCCTCGTGGGAAGACATGCTAGAAAAAGAGGCTGCGCTTCCAGAGCAGCAACGCATGCAAGTGGTGTCTATTGTTACACCGAATCATTTACACGTGCCTATTTCAGTGGCCGCAATAAAAGCGGGTTTTCACGTGTTCTGCGAAAAGCCTGCTGGTGTTGGCTTAGGCGAAGTAAAAGATTTACAAGATTTACTCCATAGTACCGACAGATTATACGGTTTAGCCCACACCTACTTAGGTTATCCCATGGTGTGGCAAGCGCGCCACATGGTTCAAAGCGGCATGCTAGGTAACATTCGTAAAGTGTTTGTTGAGTACCCACAAGGGTGGCTGTCGGCAAATGAAGAAACCCACAACAAACAGGCCAAATGGCGTACCGACCCAAGTTTAGCTGGCGGTAGCGGCTGTATGGGCGATATTGGCACACACGCTTTTGGGCTTGCTGAGTTTGTTTTAGATGATGCTATAACGGCCTTGTGTGGTCAGCTATACACGCACATCGAGGACAGACAGTTAGATGACGATGGCGCAGCGCTGATTAAAACCAAGAAGGGTGCTACTGGTGTGTTGATTGCCAGCCAAGTGTGCGCAGGTGAAGAAAACGCCTTAAAGATAAAAGTATATGGCGATAAAGGCGGATTAGAGTGGCATCAAATGGAACCGAACTCTGTGGTGTATCGCCCCATAGGCCAGCCATATCAAGTATTCCGTGCAGGGCTAGGACAACCCGGTTTATGCGACGAAGCTGTCAATCGTTGCCGCATTCCAGGTGGGCACCCCGAAGGTTACCTAGAAGCCATGGCAAATTTATATAACGACTTTGCCAACGCGGTTCGTAGCGAATCAGATCAAACAAGCAGTAAAGCAAGTGGTGTACCTGGCATTAATTCCGGTCTTCGAGGAATGGCGTTTATAGATGCCATGTTGGCTAGTAGTGAAAGTGATACTAAGTGGGAAACCGTCAGCCCAGTTGGTACAGAATAAGTGGAGCATGTGGCAATGGAACAACAAGCAAACGAAGCAAAACCAATTAAAGGCCCTGCCGTCTTTTTAGCCCAATTTATGGGTAAAGAAGCCCCCTTCGATACACTTGAAAACATGGCCAAGTGGGCCGCCTCATTGGGGTATAAAGGCATTCAAGTGCCTACCGATCCGGCACTTTTCGATTTAGAAAAAGCAGCAGAAAGCCAAGAATACTGTGACCAAATTGCTGCTACCTGTAGAGCAGCAGACGTAGAAATTACCGAGTTATCAACGCACTTGCAGGGGCAGTTGGTAGCGGTACATCCTGCGTACGATGAGCTATTTGATAACTTCGCGCCAGCACATCTACACGGTAACCCCAAAGCACGTACTGAATGGGCGGTGAACCAGCTTAAGTGTGCAGCTATTGCCAGTAAACGCTTAGGTCTAAACGCCCACGCTACCTTCTCGGGTGCCTTGATGTGGCATTTGGTGTACCCATGGCCGCAGCGTCCTGCTGGGTTAGTTGAGCAAGGGTTTGCCGAGCTAGCCAAGCGTTGGTTACCTATTCTAGATGCCTTCGATGAGGCTGGGGTAGATGTATGTTATGAAATTCACCCCGGTGAAGATTTGCATGATGGCGCTACCTTCGAGATGTTTTTGGCCGCAGTAGATAACCATCCTCGTGCCAATATTTTGTTCGACCCCAGTCACTTTGTGCTACAGCAGCTTGATTATCTCGACTTTATCGACAGATACCACAGCCGTATAAAAATGTTTCATGTGAAAGATGCCGAGTTCAACCCAAATGGCAGAAGTGGTGTTTACGGTGGTTACCAAGATTGGAAAGACCGCCCAGGGCGTTTTCGTTCTCTTGGCGATGGACAAGTCGATTTCAAAGGCATTTTCAGCAAACTGACTCAATACGGATTTAGCGGATGGGCTGTGCTCGAATGGGAATGCTGTTTAAAAGATTCAGCGCAAGGTGCCGCTGAAGGTGCGCCTTTTATTGCTGAGCATATTATTCAGCCAACCCGCTACGCGTTCGATGATTTCGCCGGTGGCGAGGTAAGTGAAACGAAAAACAACCGCATTTTGGGCATAAGCGAATAACGCTGCCCCGCTGACACAGGATAATAAGAATCATGATAACCCTACGTCTTAGCACCATGATGTTTTTACAGTTCTTTATTTGGGGCGGCTGGTTTGTCACCTTGGGAACGTACTTAGCCAGCACCTTATCGGCCAGTGGTAGCCAAATGGGAATGGCATTCTCTACCCAAAGTTGGGGCGCGATTATTGCGCCTTTTATCGTGGGGCTAATTGCCGACCGCTTCTTTAACGCTGAACGTATTTTGGGTGTGCTGCATTTGTGTGGCGCGGTGCTGATGTACATGATGTATCAGGCGGGTGATTTCACCACCTTTTACCCGTACGTACTAGGCTACATGATTGCGTATATGCCAACCCTTGCATTGGTGAATTCAGTGGCTTTTGGCCAAATGACAAACCCTTCAAAAGAGTTCGGTAAAATTCGTGTGTGGGGCACCGTGGGCTGGATTGTTGCGGGCTTACTTATTAGTTACGTGTTTTCTTGGGATTCCACATCAGCAATTGCTGATGGCATGCTTAGAAACACCTTTATGTTATGTGCAATAGCGTCGTTAGCATTAGGTATATTCAGCTTTACCTTACCCGCAACACCGCCAAAAGCGGCAGGCCAAAAGACTGGCTTGCGCGATGTGTTGGGGTTAGATGCGCTAGCGTTACTTAAAGATAAGAACTTCTTTATCTTCTTTTTATCCTCTGTACTTATTTGTATTCCTCTTGCGTTTTACTACCAAAATGCCAATCCGTTCTTAACGGAAATTGGTGTTGAAAATGCCACAGGAAAAATGACGCTAGGTCAGGTTTCTGAAGTGTTATTCATGCTGGCTCTACCTGTTTTTCTTAACAAGTTTGGCATTAAAGCTACCTTACTAATTGGCATGGCGGCATGGGTAATACGGTATGCCTTATTCGCCTTTGGTAATGCAGACGAAGGGCTGTTTATGCTGATAGTGGGTATCGCCTTACACGGTATTTGCTACGACTTTTTCTTTGTGTCAGGGCAAATTTATACCGATGCCAAAGCGGGTGACCGCATCAAAAGCGCAGCTCAAGGGCTGATAACCTTGGCCACTTACGGGGTAGGTATGCTGATTGGTTTTGCCGTAGCTGGAAAAATAACTGATGAGTACACCACGGCAACATCTCACAGTTGGCAAGATATCTGGCTATTCCCAGCAGGCTTTGCGGCTGTTGTATTAATTATTTTCTTGATGTTGTTTAAGTCAGAAAAGGTTAGCACCAATGCATAACGAAAGCAGACGTAGCTTAATGAAAGCAATGGCGCTAACGGGCGCTGGTGTATTGGCACCTTCTGCGTTTAACAGCGCTCATGCAGCCAATGCAGCAGGGAATACAGCAACCAATGCTACAGCCAATCCATCAGAGCACGGCATGAAACAATCATCGCTAAAAGGCAATATTAATCATTCTGTTAGTCGCTGGACTTACGGCGACCTCTCCATTGAAGCGTTATGTAAAACCGTGAAGCAACTTAACTTCGCGGCTATTGATTTGGTGGGGCCGGAAGATTGGCCTGTACTGAAACAGTACGGTATTGATTCTTCTATGTGCAATGGCGCTGAAATTAGCCTTGAAGATGGCTTCATTCACAGTGAACTGCACGACGAATTAGAAGCGCGATACTTAAAGCATATCGACCTAGTGGCAGATGCTGGTTACACCAACCTAATTTGTTTTAGTGGCAATGCACGCGGAATGAGCAAAGAGGAAGGGCTAGATAATGCGGTGGCGGGTTTAAAACGCATTTTACCTCATGCACAGAAGCGTGGCGTGGTGATCTTTATGGAGCTATTTAATAGCAAAATAGATCACCCAGATTATATGGCCGATAGTTCAAAATGGGGTGTTCAGCTGTGCAAACGCCTTAATAGTAAGCACTTTTCATTGCTGTACGACATCTATCATATGCAAATTAACGAAGGCGATATTATTCGCACCATTCGCGATTTTCATCCTTATTTTGGTCACTATCACACCGCCGGTGTGCCAGGCCGTAATGAAATTGATAGTACTCAAGAGCTGTATTATCCAGCCATTGCTAAGGCCATTTTAGAAACAGGTTTCGATGGGTATTTAGCGCAAGAGTTTATTCCAACACCAGATACAAAAGCAGGCAGAATTGAGTCGCTTAAAGAAGCGATCAGTATCTGCGACGTATGACTTTACAAGAAAACACCATACATGAAGTACGTGTTTAAGGGGACATAACATGGCGACGAACGAGTACGACGCAATCGTAGTAGGTTCAGGTATTAGCGGAGGCTGGGCAGCCAAAGAGCTCACCGAGAAAGGCCTAAAAGTGCTAATGCTTGAGCGCGGTAAAAACATCGAGCACATTAAAGACTACAAAAACGCACACAAAGAAGCGTGGGACTACCCACATCGCGACTTGCCTACGCAGGCGATGAAAGTTGATTACCCTGTACTTAAGCGAGATTACCCGCTGAATGAGTCTACTAAAGGCATGTGGGCTAACGAGGTAGAAAACCCCTACACAGAAGATAAGCGTTTTGATTGGTTTCGAGGCTATCACGTCGGTGGTCGCTCGCTTACTTGGGGCCGTCAGAGTTACCGATTAAACAAAGCCGACTTTGAAGCGAATGGTAAAGAAGGCGTAGCGGT
This sequence comes from Alteromonas naphthalenivorans, assembly GCF_000213655.1. Taxonomy (NCBI): domain Bacteria; kingdom Pseudomonadati; phylum Pseudomonadota; class Gammaproteobacteria; order Alteromonadales; family Alteromonadaceae; genus Alteromonas; species Alteromonas naphthalenivorans. The sequence goes on along the minus strand of NC_015554.1, from coordinate 3,748,534 downwards.
AGATTGGCCTATTCGTTACGAAGATTTAGCCCCTTGGTATGACTACGTAGAAAAGTTTGCTGGTATTAGCGGAAACCGTGATGGTTTAGACGTGTTACCCGACGGCATCTACCAGCCTGCTATGGCACTAAACTGCGTTGAAAAAGACGTGGCTGCACGAGTACAAAAAGCCTATAGCGGTGCTCGCCATATTATTCCCGGTCGCACCTCAAACATGACAGAGCCGAAGCCAGAACACGGACGTGCAAATTGTCAGTACCGTAATAAGTGCTGGTTGGGCTGTCCATTTGGTGGCTATTTCAGTACTCAGTCTTCAACGCTTCCTGCAGCAATGAAAACCGGTAACTTAACGCTTCGCCCTTTCTCTATTGTGAAAGAAATCTTGTTTGATAAAGACAAGAAGCGCGCCACTGGCGTTGAAATTATTGATGCTGAAACCAACGAAACATACGTTTTCAAAAGCAAAATCGTGTTTGTGAATGCCTCTGCATTTAATTCATCGTGGTTGCTTATGAACTCTGCCACCGATGTATGGGATGGCGGTTTAGGTAGCAGCAGCGGTGAATTAGGTCATAACGTGATGGATCACCATTTCCGGGTAGGCGCCTCAGCACAAGTTGAAGGCTACGACGACAAATATACATACGGTCGCCGCCCAAGTGGCTTCTATGTTCCGCGCTTTAGAAATTGGGGCGATGACAAACGAGATTACTTGCGTGGGTTTGGTTATCAAGGTGGCGCTAGCCGCTCAGGTTGGCGACAAGATGTGGCCGAGTTAGGCGTTGGTGCAGGCTTAAAAGAGGCTATGTCAGAACCCGGTGGTTGGACAATAGGCATGACTGCCTTTGGTGAAATGTTGCCTGACCATTCAAATCGCATTTATCTGAACAAAGAAGTAAAAGACAAATGGGGTTTGCCCGTACTCGCGATGGATGTTGAGATAAAAGAAAACGAACTGAAAATGCGTAAAGACATGCAGCAAGACGCCATAGATATGTTTGAGGCTGCTGGGCTTAAAAGCGTGAATGGCTGGGATGCAGACTACGCACCAGGCATGGGTATACATGAAATGGGTACTGCACGTATGGGCCGAGATGCTAAAACCTCAGTGCTAAACGGTCACAACCAAGTATGGGACGCGCCCAATGTTTTTGTTACCGACGGTGCATGTATGACATCGGCAAGTTGTGTAAACCCATCACTTACCTATATGGCACTTACCGCTCGCGCGGCTAGCTTTGCCGTAGAAGAGTTAAAGCGGAGGAACTTGTAATGGAACGTAGAGACCTATTAAAACTCATTGCTACCGCCACAGGTACTGCCCTTGTGGGTGGTAAAGCGCTTGCTTACGACATTGTTGCCCCTGTGCCTTTGTCTGAAACCGGGTTTTCAAAGGAAGATGTGGCTCTCATTAACGAAATGGCGGAAGTCATTATTCCGCAAACTGATACACCTGGAGCAAAAGCCGCCAATGTCGGCTTGGTTATTCCGGTGATTGTTGCCGATTGTTATACCCCGAAGTTACAAAAAGCATTTAAAGAGGGCATTAAGGCAATTAATGTTCGTAGCAATGAAGCATTTAAAAAAGACTTCCTGCTATTAAGTAGTACGCAGCGCGAAACCTTGTTTACAAAGTTAGATACAGAAGCGAAAGCCGCTAATTTGACAGAAGGTATTAGCAACGGTATTCCAACAGCAAAACCGAGCCAATGGGAGCCCGGCAGTGAAGGCCCGATCCCGCACTATTTCACGTTACTAAAACAACTTACTTTGTATACCTTTTTCACTTCGCAGGTAGGCGCCACCAAGGTGCTACGCTATGTGGCCATTCCCGGTTACTACAATGGTGAGCTGCCTTACGAAAAAGGCGACAAGGCGTGGGCGACTTAAGGCTTTCACGAATCACACCGTTTGCTACTGATGGTGATAAGCAAAATTAACCCTTATAGGGCGCGAACGGAAAATCACTGGGCAGCCGGTCAAGTTTAGCGGCTATATATCAGTTGGATAATAGATAAATTGTGCAGGGAAAATACATGACATTATACAAAAACGCGGCTCCTGAATTGGGGCCTAAAGTGGCGGCGTCTAACTCCCGCTTTTCTTTAAAAGCGGGCGCTCAAATTGCATTAGCTGCTCTACTCGTGGCATCAATGGCACCTTTAGCTTTCGCTGATGATGCAGAGCGACTTGAGCGCAGCAAGCAAGCGGCCAAAACAGAAGTGTGGGAGCCAGTACCCGCCGTGGTCAGTGCTAAAAAGAACGAAGTTCCTTCTGACGCTATCCCTTTATTAGCAAGCGATATGTCGGCGTGGACGTCGGTAAAAGGCGGTGAGGCCAAGTGGGATTTCGCAAACGGTGAACTAACCGTAAAGCCAGGCACCGGCGATATTAAAACCAAACAAGGCTTTTGTGATGTGCAGCTTCACGTAGAGTGGAAAGTACCGCAGCCGGAGCCTGGTATGGAAGGGCAGCAGCGAAATAATAGCGGGATTTTCTTTCAGCAACGCTATGAAATCCAGGTGCTAGATTCTTACAATAATGCCACTTACCCAAATGGGCAGGCGGGCAGTGTGTATAAGCAAACTATTCCACTGGTAAACGCTATGCGCGCGCCTGGTGAATGGCAAGAATACGATATTATATATAAAGCGCCGGTATTCGATGGTGACTTGCTTGAATCACCAGGGTACGTAACCGTTATTCACAACGGCGTGGTGGTGCAAAACCATGTAGAGATTCAGGGCACTACCGAGTGGATAGGTGCACCTAAATATAAAGCCCATGGTTGTGAGCCTATTCAGCTTCAAGATCATGGTAACTTAGTCAGCTTTAGAAACATGTGGGTGCGAGAGCTGTAAGTAATAAGCGCAAGTTTTTTGCTGATAAACAGCGAAGCGCTATATAACAATCAGTACATACTGCCAGCAGGTTTTCATGATAAACCTGCTGGCAGTTTTTTATTAGCATCTTTATAAATTTTTAAAGCGCCTTGTCTTCCCAATCAGTGAAGTATTGCACCAAATAATCAATGGCCATTCGAACCCTAAGCGGCATGAAGCGTTTGTTCTGATATACAATCCAACTGCTTGCCCCGTCGCCCCAGTAAGGCTGTAATATAGGCTGTAGTCTTCCCGCCTCAACCGACGCACTAAACGTGCTTTTAGGCATATAGCCAATACCCAAACCCTGCTCACACGCGGCAAGTACCGCATTTGCGTTATTACTGCGCCAGCGGCCTTTCACCTTTATATTCTCAAGCTTTCCATTTTCTGAAAACTTCCATACATCGTTGTTAGAAATCACGCAGCTATGTTTTTTCAATTCACTGGGGTGGGAGGGTTCGCCAAATTGCGATAAATAATCCCGGGTGGCAACGGCCATCATGGGTCTTTCAATCAGTTTACGTGCTATTAAACTTGAGTCGGCCAGTTCTCCATAGCGAATAACAAAGTCTACATCGTCTTCCACAAAATTAACCATGCGACTATTAAAGTCCATATCCACAGTAAGCTCTGGATGCGCTAACGCAAACTGCATTAATGCGGGTGCCACGGCGTGCTCGGCAAACCCGCCAGCGGAGCTTACTCGTAGAACGCCATCAAGTGTTACCTGTTGAAGGCTCACCTGCTCATTGGCTTGTTGAAGGCCAATAAGCAAGTCTTTAGCGTGCTGGTAATAAAGTGCGCCGTTTTCGGTTAAATTCACTTGGCGGGTAGAGCGAGCCAATAAAACACAGCCAACTCGCTCTTCAAGACGCGCAACTTGCCTGCTGATGTGGCTGGTACTGCAACCTAGTTGCTTGGCCGCAGCTGAAAAGCCTTTGCGCTCGGCTACCGCTACAAATTCTATAATGCCTTCAAAGCTTTCCATCTTAACTTTCCATTTATTCAACTTCGCGGTGTTGTAGATTCATTTTACGTTTTAGAGATTATCATTGTTGCTATATGGCAATAGTGATTTAACTATTTAGCATATTATCAAGTTATCAGGGATATTCTATAGTGTATGCACATGATTACTACGGCGCAGCTAATGTGCCTTACGCATAGGAAGAACCCATGAAAAAGATACTTATCCCAGTAACAAACCACGCAACACTAGGAACTACTGACCAAGCGAACGGTACTTATTCGCCGGAGATCACCCATGCAATCGATGTTTTTAATAAACACGGCATAGATTACGATATCGCGTCTATCAATGGTGGTGCTATCCCTATTTACGGTACCGATATCGAAGGTGACGATGTTAATGCCGCCGTGTTAAATAACGAAGACTTTAAACAGCGCACCAGCAACAGCGTGAGCGTGTCAAACGTGAACATTGATGATTATGATGCGGTGTTCTATCCAGGTGGCTTTGGTTTATTGTCAGACTTAGCAAGCAACGAAGACTTTGCCAAGTTGTCTGCTGCCCATTATGAAAACGGCGGTATTATTGGCGCCGTATGTCACGGCCCAGCGGCTCTATTGCCTATTAAGCTTAGTAATGGCGAAGACTTAATTGCGAGCAAAACAGTTACCGGTTTCACCCGCGAAGAAGAAGTGGATTACGGCACTATTAACGATATTCCGTTTTTACTTGAAGAAGCATTAGCTCGTAAAGCTGCTAAATTCAGCAAAGTTCAGCCGTGGAATGTACATGTTATAGAAGATGAGCGCGTTATCACGGGTCAAAATCCAGCAAGTGCTCATGCTGTTGCAGAGGCTATAGTTAACCAACTAAATAGCTAAGATTATTGAAAACTTAGCGGTTATTACTGAAATAACATGTGGGTAATACAAGGGCAATCATTGCCCTTGTATTCGTTCTAGGGCACGCCAGACAAAGATGTGAGCAATCTGTTAGGGACGCATTAATTCATAGACTTGTGGGTTGCCACCAACCAACTTATACCCAAAATCCACTATACCCTTAAGCTCCCCATTATTGCTTTGCCAATACACTGTTGCCCTGTGGCTTCTAATTTCATGCATCAGTAAATCGTAATTTAACGTAATTGGTAGCATGCTAGTCGGATCGTTTAGGTTGGTAACAATATTCACTTTAACTTGAGAAAACTTACCAATATGCTCATTGCTCGCTTCGGCTATAGACGCATTTGTTACCCTTAGTGAAAGCGGCTTCGAGGTTTGTGATAATGCAATGTGAGGCTTAATATAGCGGCGAAGCGTAGCTAATTCTTGTTCTGGCAGCGAAGCATCAATGGCAACATTAGCTAAGCGTTCAAACTCTGGTTCCACGATAACTAAGTCATCCAAAGAGAAAGTAACGATAAGAGATAGTTGGTTATCGTTCTCTGAAAAAATAAGTACGCTGCCAGTTACTCATTAAAACCCGCGCCAATGCACGCAATATCACTGATCTTGGCCTCCGTAATCTAGTGTGATATCGCGCCACACCGAATGAGGGTGATTGCCAACAGTATTGGTCGACTTATTCGATTGAAGTGAAAACTCTATCCATAGTGAAGGGCCATGCACCCGCACATAATCATCTTCACTATTAAGGTCAGCAGTGCCAGAAAAGCCCAATACGGTTTGGTCTAACTCAGCGGTATATTTTGCCATGAATCGTTGAGCGTCTGCGTCGTTAATATCCCCCACATAGGTGCGAATAGCGTCTAGCAACAATGCTTGTTGTCTATCATCTAGTTCTGATACTGCCAAGCCTTCTTGGGTACTTGGAATGGCATCGTCAGCCTGGGGGCCCGCAAGAATATCTCTGTAAGTGCCTTCAAGCCGGGCTTTCGATTGTTGAGAAGAGGTTAATGCATTCAAAAGTGTTGCAAAGGTATCTCTTTCTTGAAGAAGAGGTTTGTTGGTTCTGCCATTCATTTCAAATGCAGGAAAGGGTTCAATACCACGAAAAGACGGGGTAGCGCCTACAAGTTGCCCTTCGTTGTAGGTGTTAGAAAAGGCAAAATGATGCCCGCCGTAATAAAGCTGCCATAAATCGGTAGTGGAGGGCGTACCAATAAAAGCAATTTTACCATTGAATGATGAGTAACCCGCTTTGTAATCGTCACTCACTGTGCCAATGTAGTCATCCGCATTTAGCGTTTGGACAATTTCATCGAAACCCTCGTTTTCAGTTAAACTCGCGGCTTCCATTAAAATTGCTTTTACAACGCCGCGCTGCTCTACGTCGAATTCACCTAAAAATACCCCCGGTCTAGAAGGGAATGCGCCAGCGGGGAGATTACTCCACTTTTTAGCATCCTCTACCGAGTATTCATTTTTGAAGTAGCTCAAGTATCTCTTCTGATGCACTGCCTTTTAAATTATCGGCAAGGCAAACCAAGCGGGTTACGCCAGTATCGCTATTGCAGTTTTCCACTGACACAGGAATAGGGACGGAGCCCATAAGGGTGCTAGTGTCACCTAACCTTGCTTGAATAGCTTCACTTTCAGGTGTCGACTTCATGGGGGGCGGGCCATCAGGGCGAGGGCCATGCTGATTATCTTGGGCTACGCTAGCCCCAGAAAAAGAGCATAACAAAACAAATGCTCCTGCTATATACAGCAATTTACTATTCTTTTGACTCATTAGGTTCAACCTTGCTTTTGAAAAGGGAAGCGTTAGCTAGAGCTAAGCCCATTAAGCTCACATTGAACTTATACACATCGTTTTATAAATCGTTCAATATTGCATTTAACAGTAGAGTTAACAAAGCAGACCAGGATGCTAACGGTTGAAGTATTAGCATTAGGTTGGGGGTTAAAAGGCTTCTGTATATATCTGCACGATATCTTGTTTGCTTAGTACTCTTGGGTTGTTGCGTAGTAAACGGGTGACTTTGCTCGCTTCTTCTGCCAACAAGGGAATAGCATCTTCGCTAATATCAAAATCACGTAGTGTAGCGGGGATCTCTACTTTTCTGCACAGCGCTTCAATGGCATCCACTACCTGATTAGCAATCTCTAACTGACTTTTATTGGCAACGGGTAAATGTAAAAAGCCCGCCACATCAATAAAGCGCTGTTGGCATGCCCCTATATTCCAGCGCATAACATGGGGCAACATAACTGCATTGCTCATACCGTGGGACAAATGAAAGCGACCGCCAAGCGGATAAGCAAGCGCATGCACCGCTCCCACGCCTGCGTTACCAAACGCTAACCCTGCCATTAAACTTCCGGTTGCCATGTCTTCCCGTGCTTTAACATCGTGGCCGTTTGCATAGGCGACAGGAAGTGAATGAAAGATAAGTGTCATCGCCTTGCTGGCCAACGCGTCAGTAATAGGGCTGGCATTAACGGACAAGTAGGCCTCCAGAGCATGCACAAATGCATCTACCCCACTGGCGGCAGTAATGTGTTTGGGGCAGCTTAATGTCATTTCAGGCGTTACTATGGCCACATCGGGTAATAGGTGGTCGCTCACAATGCCTTTTTTAACGTGCGCGATAGGGTCGGCTAGTATGGCAATATTGGTCACTTCTGAACCCGTGCCCGCCGTGGTAGGAATGGCAATAAGGGGTAATGCGCGGCCTGCAACCAAGTTCTCGCCAAACAAGTCTGCAATATTTCCCGTGTAATCAAACGTAGCCGCAAGTACTTTAGCGCTGTCTATTGCGCTACCACCGCCAACGGCAATAATTCCGTCTACCTTATGTTGTTTTAGTCGAGCAAGCCTTTGCTCAATAACACTTATTTCAGGTTCAGGAGGAATATCGTCTATCACAATAGGGCATTCGCAATTCAGCACATTGGTAACATGGCTAAGTGCACCAGATTGGCTTACGCCCTTATCGGTAATAATGGCAGGTGCTTTTATATTCAATCTTGAAAGCTCATGAGCAAGGCTCGCTAACGCCCCTTCACCTGTAATAAGTTTATTGGCTGATTTGAAGACCGACACCTGCATTGTACACCTGCTGAAAAAACTGAGCCTGATGGCAATGTAATGGGAATAGCATGTGTTTACAAATTAGTAACAATGATAATGGTAGAAAAAAGAAATGATTTGAGAAGTGTATTTAAGAGACTAATAGATATAAAAAAACCGCAAACAACGTTTGCGGCTCTTTAGTCGTGGCTCTAATAGTCAGCGTTAGCTTTCTAATAATTACCTATCGACTACTTAGCTTTGCCTTGCTTAGCAACGGCATCCATCATCGCTTTAATCGCTTCTGGATCGCCCAAGTACTCTTTAGAGATAGGCTTCAAGTTTTCGTCTAGCTCGTAGACCAAAGGTACGCCAGTTGGAATATTTAGGCTTAGTACGTCTTCATCAGACATGCCATCTAAGTATTTAACCAATGCACGAAGGCTGTTGCCGTGAGCCGCGATAATAACGCGCTTGCCAGCTTGAATGTCTGGGCGAATAACATCGTGCCAGTAAGGTAGTACACGCTCGATGGTCATCTTCAAGCTTTCACCGCGAGGAAGAATCTCGGCATCAACGTTGCTGTAACGACGATCGACTCCTGGGAAGTGTTCGCTGTCAGTATCTACGGCTGGTGGTGGAATATCGAAACTACGACGCCAAACTTTAACTTGCTCTTCACCATGCTTAGCAGCCGTTTCAGCTTTGTCTAACCCTGTAAGCGCACCGTAGTGACGCTCGTTCAAACGCCAGTGACGTTCAACAGGTAGGTAATGTTGACCCATTTCTTCCAAAGAGATATTCAATGTTTTGATAGCACGAAGCAATACAGACGTGTAAGCCTGATCGAATTCAAAACCTGCGTCCTTCATTAACTGACCAGCGGTTTTAGCTTGTGCGACACCTGTGTCAGTTAAATCAACGTCGTGCCAACCAGTGAAACGATTTTCAAGGTTCCACTGACTTTCTCCATGACGAATAAGTACCAGTTTATACATAGTAAGGTTACCTGCGGCGTTAAAGTGAAAATGCCCAACGAATGCCAATGAAATGGTGCGTCAGACGGATACGAAAAAAGATGATCGCTATCATCGTTGATCGGCAACGAAAAATCCAGTTTCGAAAAGCCAAGTTTAACAGGTAAGACTAGCCAAATAGTAATGCAGACCCTTTTAGTATCAACATAAACTGCTTGGCTAACGGTGTGAAATCAACATGAACTTTTTTTCACATTGTTACCGTATACAGCTATAAGTGAGAGTAGTTAGGAGCGCTAATTCCTTCTAAGGCGAAATAGAAGTGCGAAATGGCACTGCAATTCATCTAGTAAAAGCGCTTCCTGACTTGCTCCTAGAACTATATTTATGACAGGCAAATAAGGATGGTGAGCGCGTGAAATATCAATCTTTTTCTAATATCGATGTCGATGGCAATTCCTTCAAGGCAATTAGCTTTGACAAAGTAAATGAGAACTTTGCGCTCGACCGATTACCGTATTGTATTAAAATTCTTCTTGAAAACTTACTTCGTCATGAAACTGAAGAGTTTGTTACCAGTGATGACATTGAACAAGTTGCCACGTGGAATACAGAGAATCACGTTGAGCATGAAGTATCTTTCGTTCCTGCCCGCGTGATCTTGCAAGATTTCACTGGTGTGCCAGCTATTGTTGATTTGGCCGCTATGCGAGATGCAGTGAATAAGTTAGGCGGCGATGCTCAAACTATTAATCCGCTAAATCCCGTAGAGTTAGTTATTGACCATTCAGTAATGGTTGATTTCTTTGCAGAAGAAAACGCGTTAGAGAAAAACACTGACGTTGAAATAGAGCGTAATAAAGAGCGCTACCAATTTTTAAAGTGGGGGCAATCTAGCTTCGACAACTTCAAAGTTGTGCCTCCAGGTCGAGGAATAGTCCACCAAGTTAACCTTGAATACCTTGCACGTGTTGCCTTCACGAAACAAGAGGATGATGACACCTTGGTGTATCCTGACACGTTAGTAGGTACCGATTCTCACACCACCATGATCAACGGCCTTGGCGTTCTAGGTTGGGGCGTAGGCGGTATTGAAGCTGAAGCGGCGATGTTAGGCCAACCCGTTACCATGCTTCTACCAAAAGTTGTTGGGTTTCGTTTAGACGGTGAATTGCCGACCGGCGTGACAGCAACGGATATGGTGCTGACAATTACCCAGCAACTACGAGCACATGGGGTTGTGGGTAAGTTCGTAGAATTCTATGGTCCAGGCTTGAAGCACTTAACTACAGCCGATCGTGCCACTATTGCCAATATGGCACCGGAATACGGCGCAACCTGCGGTATTTTCCCTATTGATGAAGTTGCGCTCGATTACCTGCGCTTGACTGGGCGTGACGAGTCGCAAATTAAACTTGTTGAAGCGTATGCGAAAGAAAGTTCGCTATGGCACGATGACTTTACTAAAGATGCCGAATATCACGAAACGTTAGAGTTAGACTTAAACGATGTTGTCCCCTCGATTGCAGGGCCAAAACGCCCTCAAGATAGAATTGCACTAGATAACGCTGCAAAAGCATTTAATGAATGGCATCGCTCGCAGATTGATGTGAAAGTGCTAGACGAAGAAACTGAATTTGTCGCCGAAGGCGGTGCAGTACCTGAAGTCAATGAAGAGCATGATTCGTATGTAGAATTCCGTGGTAATAAATTTAACTTAGAAGATGGTGCCATTGTTATTGCGGCCATTACGAGTTGTACCAACACATCAAACCCTTCGGTGCTTATTGGAGCAGGGTTACTAGCGAAAAAAGCGGCGGAAAAAGGCTTAACCCGTAAGCCTTGGGTAAAAACGTCTTTAGCCCCAGGCTCGCAGGTGGTAACTCAGTACCTTGAAGATGCAAACTTGATGGACCCACTAGAAGCTCTCGGTTTCAACCTTGTGGGTTACGGTTGCACTACCTGTATTGGTAACTCAGGACCCTTGCCAGATGCTATTAGCGATGCAATTAAAAAGGCCAAGCTTACTGTTACCTCTGTATTGTCAGGTAACCGGAACTTCGAGGGGCGTATTCATTCAGATGTTGCGGCCAACTATTTAGCGTCGCCACCATTAGTTGTCGCTTATGCCTTAGCGGGTAATATGAATATTGATATTACTAAAGAGCCACTAGGGTTGGGCAACAATGGCGAGCCAGTGTATTTGAAAGATATTTGGCCTAGTGAAGATGAAATTCAAAGCCATATAGCTGAACATGTCACCAGTGACATCTTTAAAGCAAAATACGCCGACGTATTTAAAGGCAGTGGTGTGTGGAATGACCTAACGGTAAGTTCAACATCGGTATACGATTGGCCTAACTCTACCTATATTAAACATCCGCCATTTTTCCAAACAATGGGCGAAGAACCCGAAGCACTTAGTGCTATCGAGAACGCGAGATGTTTGGTGAAAGTGGGCGATTCAATTACCACCGACCACATCTCTCCGGCAGGCGCGATAGCGCCAGACAGCCCTGCAGGCGAGTATTTGCAAGCAGAAGGCGTAAATACCAAAGATTTCAATTCATACGGTTCACGTCGCGGTAACCACGAAGTCATGATGCGAGGTACCTTTGCGAATGTGCGCCTAAAAAACCAGTTAGCACCCGGCACTACCGGCAGTGCTACCACGCATTATCCTAGTGGTGATGCCATGTCGATATACCATGCGGCCATGCGTTATCAAGATGAGGGTGTTGCTGCGGTTGTTGTAGGTGGGAAAGAATACGGTACAGGCTCTAGTCGAGATTGGGCTGCGAAAGGTCCATCACTAATGGGTGTAAAAGCAGTCATGGTAGAAAGCTATGAACGTATTCACCGTTCAAATCTCATTGGTATGGGTATCTTACCGTTGCAGTTTAAGCCAGGCGACAGTGCGAGTAGCTTAGGAATTAAAGGTAATGAAACTTTCTCAATTGGTGCAGTAAGCCGTGACCAAAAAGACGTGGATGTCACCGTAACGTCTGATGCAGGCGAATCACAAACATTCTCGATGGATATTCGAATCGATACATCGAACGAATTCACGTATTTCGAAAATGGCGGTATTTTGCACTATGTAATTCGTCAATACTTGAAGAAATAGGGATTGGATAAACAGCGGCGTTTAGCGTTTTAGTATACTGGCGAGTCAAAGTAAAAAGCCCGATGAAACATCGGGCTTTTTTGTAGCGTAACGGATAAATTAATAGAATCGCTTAGAGCAGATTATCTCTTTAATGTTAGAGCCAATTGCCGCACGTTTTTCGCAGCGCAAGTCTTGCGCTTTAGCACCGTACAGTGCAATGTGTTCATCTACGAAAGGCTCCATCGCAGTTCTAAAATCTTCAGGCAAAGCATCGCGAATAGAGCGAAAAGAACGATTCCACTCCGCGGTTTTTTGTTCCATAGCGACTTTTAACCACAGCCAACCCTCTTCATAATTAGGCTCGATACCCCACCCCTGAAAATACATTTGAGCTAAGTAATACTGAGATGATTTATTACCTAATTTCGCGCCTTCTAATAATTTAGTATAGGCTTCTTCATAATTTTCAGCTTTTAATGCGAACAACCCACTTTCAACAATCGAAAGATATTCAGTTTTCCACATGTGATCTTTGGTTCGTGATTGGGCGTCAGCCGCCGTTGATATTAGTGTGCCTGTGAATAACAACGCAAAAACTATTGCCTTCATATTGGTTTCCATTCCTTAAGTAATAGATGTATTAGCATTATTTAATACTGTTACAGCTAAATCTTCAAATTTAGATTGTTAGTAAATATTTCGTGGTTAGTCGCCACCCACAATTTGTACTTGTGGAATGTCGGTATCGCCCTTAATGACTTTGAAAATAGCATCTTGTACTAAGGTTCGCATACCGTCTTGGGTGGCTTGTTTTTTCATTTCTGCAACACTGGCTTCTTTGTAAACCAAAGAGCGTAGTTCAGGCGTCATTCCAAGTAGTTCATGAACCCCTGTTCTGCCTTTGTAGCCTGTGTTGCCACATTCTTCACAGCCTTTTGCCCTGTAGAGTTTGAGCGGAGTAGGCAACGCTAATTCATCTAGCATCTGCGCGCCGTACTGCCTTTCAATGAAGGCCATATCAGTATCACTTGCCACATACTCTTCCTTACACTTACCACAAAGGGTACGAATAAGACGCTGGGCTAATATACCTACACAGGCATCAGAGAAGTTCACAGGATCTAGCCCCAAATCTAACAAACGGGTAATGGTCTCTGGGGCAGAGTTGGTATGCAGGGTAGATAACACTAAGTGGCCAGTAAGCGAGGCTTCAATGCCAGCATGAGCTGTTTCTTTATCACGCATCTCACCTATAAGAATAATATCGGGGTCGGCACGCAAAAATGCCCGTAGGGCGTTAGCAAATGTGAAGCCTATTTTGGGGCTTACCTGAACCTGCTGTAAACCGGGTTGAGTAATCTCTACCGGGTCTTCTGCTGTCCATATTTTCTTTTCTGGGGTGTTGAGGTAACCCAAAATAGCATGCAAGGTCGTGGTTTTACCGGAACCTGTTGGCCCTACTACTAACAAGATGCCATGTGGTTTTTTAATCATGTCTTCTAAGCGCTTCAAATTGGTAGGCGCTAGATTCATTTTCTCAATGGGCATAGCGCCACCTGACGCTAGCAAACGCATCACCACCCCTTCACCGGCTACCGTAGGGATGGTGGCAACACGTACTTCTACCAGTTGCCCATTCATCTTAAACGCCAACTTACCGTCTTGAGGTACACGCTTTTCAGCAATGTTTAGGTTAGACATAATTTTAATACGGGCAATAACCGCATTATGGTGTGAGTTAGGCACTTTGTTCATATCTCGGCACACACCATCAACCCGCATTCTTACGCGAGTAGGGGCATTCTTCTCAGGGTCGATATGAATATCAGATGCGCCAAGGCGTTTTGCATCGTGTAATACACGACTAACCAAACGTACTACCGCAGGGGCATCGTCGGAAAGTTCATCGACAAGCTCGTCGTTTTCCTCACTTGATAAACCAATCTCATCAAGAATTTCATTCATGTCGCCTGGGGCAGCACCGCCGCCACCTTCACCCAAATACTGTAGTATGTGGTGAGGTAGGCCAACCGCAATTTCATAGCTCTCTATACCCAACGCGCTTTCCGTTTCCATCAACAGCGCCGCGTTATTAGGCTCTGCCATTAACACAATGGGATTACCTTCCACATCAGAAATAACCGCAACATGGTTACGTTTAAGATAAGACAGGTTTAGTTTACTTTCACCTTCATAACGATGGTACTTATCGGGTAAATAACCAATAAAGGGAACCTGGTAATGAATAGAAAGGGAATGCCCAATTTCATGCTCGGGAACGCGATGCTCTGACATCAAACCTTGCACGATAGTGCGAGTGTCTTTAGAAGTAGATAGCAGTGCTTTTAATGCAGGTTCGTTTATTAAACCTTTATGTAATAAAGAATCAAATGGATTGTTTGTACCACCAAGTTCATAACGGAATTTAGCCCCTAACACTAATGCTAAGTCGTTTGCCCGCGCTAAATCATTATCATCAAAACTGCCGTTTTGTTTATTGATAATTTGCATAACGCCCATCAATACGCCGGCATTAAGAATAGGCACACACAAAATATTAGTGGTTTTGAAGTCGTTGTCTTTATCGAATTTATCAGCAAACCGTAAACGAGGATGAATAGCTTTCAGCTCAGCGGCGTTATAAGGGTCGGCTATGAGTAAAGGCAGTTGTGAGATAGCAACATAGCCTGCAATAGACATAGGGCTTATAGGGACTTTAATCTCTAAGGTTTCTTTACCCGTTTTAAACCGAGCGACCAAGTCTTGGTGTTGTCGGCGACGCTGAAAGATGCTCATACGGGTAGCACCAAACATGTTAAGGATGATGGGCTCAAGCAAACTGTAAGCGTCTAATAAAGACGAGTGATTATTCAGAATGCGTTTAACATGGGTGAAAATATGCTGACTGTCTTCTACTTCCATAGTGCTCTTAGCACAGCGTAACGCTGCTATATCCAAATTTGATTAAACATTGTGGCATACGTTTTACCACCTTATAGGTATAGCGCATTAACGGCAATACAACTTACATTAAGGTAGTGCAACAATAACGTAACTTTACATCACCTATAAAAAAGAAGCAGCTGTACTAAAGTCATATATTTGCAATTAATGTGTACAAAAAGCGATCTAGCAGTTGCAATGTATCCTGCCTTCTGTATAATTCGCGCCCACTGCCCAAATAGGGCAATGTTTCTAGCCGCGACCTCACTGCTTTTAGGGTGGTTGCCAGCGTAGCAAGCGAAATCGATAAGATAAGACTGCTACAGGCGTGTTAGGAAAAAGAACAGGGTTCCAATTGGGAACCATCGGTTTACGCACATCTTTTCTTTCCAGAATAAAATGGAAGAGAAAAGGTGAATTTTTTTGTTCTTTCGATTGGAGCTTAATCGATGCCAAATCAAAGAATTCGTATTCGTTTGAAAGCGTTTGATCACAAGTTGATCGATCAGTCTACGGCTGAAATCGTTGAAACGGCGAAACGTACTGGTGCTCAGGTCAGCGGTCCTATTCCTCTGCCTACTCGCAAAGAACGCTATACAGTATTGACATCTCCTCACGTAAATAAAGATGCACGTGATCAATATGAGATTCGTACTCACAAGCGTTTAGTAGACATCATTGAGCCAACTGATAAAACAGTTGACGCGTTGATGCGTTTGGACTTGGCTGCCGGTGTTGATGTTCAAATCAGCCTGGGCTAACAAGAGAGGGTAATAACAATGGCGATTGGTCTAGTCGGTCGTAAAGTGGGTATGACTCGCATCTTCACTGAAGATGGTACGTCTATCCCTGTGACTGTTATTGAAGCGACCCCAAACCGTGTGACTCAGTTACGTACTGAAGAACTTGACGGTTATCGCGCTCTTCAGGTTACTACTGGAAGCAAGAAAACGAACCGCGTTAACAAAGCTGAAGCAGGTCATTTTGCCAAAGCTGGTGTTGAAGCAGGTCGTGCTCTAGTAGAATTCCGCCTGGAAGATAACGAAGGTGGCGATATTGAAGTAGGCAGTGAAATCACTGTTGAAATCTTTAACGACACTAAAAAGATTGATGTCACTGGTACATCAAAAGGTAAAGGTTTTGCTGGCGCGATCAAACGTTGGAACTTTAGTTCACAACGTATGACTCACGGTAACTCTTTGTCTCACCGTGCACCTGGTTCGATTGGCCAAAACCAATCACCTGGTAAAGTTTTCAAAGGTAAGAAAATGGCTGGTCAGCTTGGTAACAAGCAAGTGACTACCCAATCTTTGGAAGTAGTACGTGTAGACGTAGAAAATAGCTTAATCCTTGTTAAAGGTGCCGTACCTGGCGCAACTGGCGGCGATGTAATCGTTAAGCCAGCTGTTAAAGCGTAACGTCTGGGGAGTGAACTGATGGAATTAACATTGAAAGATGCGCAAAGCGCTCTTGAAGTATCCGAAGCGACCTTTGGACGTGAATTCAACGAAGCCTTGGTACACCAAGTCGTTGTAGCTTACGGTGCAGGTGCTCGTCAGGGTACAAAGGCGCAGAAGACTCGCGCTGAAGTACGTGGTGGTGGTAAGAAGCCATGGCGTCAAAAAGGCACAGGCCGTGCTCGTGCTGGTACTATCCGAAGCCCAATTTGGGTTGGTGGTGGTCGTGCATTCGCAGCCAAGCCTCGTGACTTTGATCAAAAAGTTAACAAGAAAATGTATCGTGGTGCTATCAAAAGCATCTTGTCTGAACTAATCCGTCAAGACCGTTTGGTTGTGGTAGAGAAGTTTGGTGTGGAAGCACCTAAGACAAAAGAACTTATTGCTAAGCTTAACGACTATGAACTAAATGATGTTCTTATCGTTACTGCTGATGTTGATGAGAACTTGTTCCTAGCGGCACGCAACTTGTACAAAGTTGACGTACGTGATGTTGCAGGCATCGACCCAGTAAGTTTGATTGCATTTGAAAAAGTGCTAATTACAGCTGATGCGGTTAAACAACTTGAGGAGGCGTTAGCATGAAAGAAGAACGTCTACTGAAGGTGCTTTTAGCACCGCATGTTTCAGAAAAGTCTACTATGGCTGCTGAAGCAAGCAACACGGTTGTATTTAAAGTAGCGAAAGATTCGAACAAAGCTGAAATCAAAGCTGCAGTTGAAAAACTGTTTGAAGTTGAGGTTGAAGGTGTTCGTACTGTAAACGTTAAGGGTAAAACCAAGCGTCACGGTCAGTCTTTCGGTAAACGCAGTGACTGGAAAAAGGCCTACGTGGTTCTTAAAGAAGGTCAGGACATCGACTTTGTCGGTGGCGCTGAGTAAGAAGGGGATTAGAAATGCCATTATTGAAAGCTAAGCCAACTTCTGCCGGTCGTCGTCACGTTGTTCAGGTTACTAACCCTGACCTTCACAAAGGCGCGCCTTACGCACCTTTGCTTGAAAAGAACAGCAAATCTGGCGGTCGTAACAACCATGGTCGTATTACAACTCGTCATATTGGTGGTGGTCATAAACAACACTACCGTTTGATTGACTTTAAACGCAACAAAGACGGCATTCCAGCCGCTGTTGAGCGTTTAGAATACGATCCTAACCGTTCTGCTAACATTGCACTAGTATTGTATGCAGATGGTGAGCGTCGTTACATTCTGGCTCCAAAGGGTATGAAAGCGGGTGATGCAATCCAGTCTGGTTCGGATGCTCCGATCAAGTCTGGTAACACATTGCCAATGCGTAATATCCCAGTAGGTTCTGTTGTACACGCAATTGAAATGAAGCCTGGTAAAGGTGCACAAATTGCACGTTCTGCCGGTGCTTATGCTCAGATCCTAGCACGTGACGGAAACTACGTTACCTTGCGTCTACGTTCTGGCGAAATGCGTAAAGTACTATCTGATTGCCGCGCCACCATTGGTGAAGTAGGCAATGCAGAGCACATGCTGCGTTCACTGGGTAAAGCCGGTGCAACCCGCTGGCGTGGTGTTCGTCCTACAGTTCGTGGTGTTGCCATGAACCCAGTAGACCACCCACACGGTGGTGGTGAAGGACGCACGTCGGGTGGTCGTCATCCAGTATCTCCTTGGGGTGTTCCTACTAAAGGTAAGAAAACCCGAAGTAACAAGCGTACCGATAAACTTATCGTACGTCGTCGTAATAAGTAACAGCGAGGATTCACCATGCCACGTTCTCTCAAGAAGGGTCCATTTATTGACCTTCACTTGCTGAAGAAGGTAGAGGCTGCAGTGGAAAAGAACGAACGTAAACCAATTAAGACTTGGTCTCGTCGTTCTATGATCATCCCAGATATGATTGGGTTGACCATTGCGGTCCATAACGGTCGCCAGCACGTTCCAGTCATCATCAGCGATGAAATGGTCGGCCACAAGTTGGGCGAATTTGCGCCAACGCGTACTTACCGCGGCCATGTCGCGGATAAGAAAAGCAAACGATAAGGGGTAGGATAAATGGAAGCATTAGCTAAACACCGTTTTGCCCGCTCGTCTGCTCAAAAAGCACGCTTGGTAGCGGATCAAATTCGCGGTATGCACGTTGAGAAAGCTCTTGAGCTACTTACGTACAGCCCGAAGAAAAGCGCAGCGCTGGTTAAGAAAGTTTTGGAATCTGCGATTGCAAATGCAGAACACAATGAAGGCGCTGACATCGACGAATTAGTCGTTGCCAAAGTTTTCGTTGACGAAGGTCCAACTATGAAACGTATCAAGCCACGTGCCAAAGGCCGTGCAGATCGTATCTTTAAGCGTAGCAGTCACATCACTGTGGTTGTAGCGGATAACTAGGAGTAGATAATGGGACAGAAGGTACATCCTACAGGTATACGCCTGGGTATCAGTAAACCATGGACTTCTACCTGGTACGCTAATACTGGTGACTATGCGGATAACCTGTATAACGATCATCAGGTACGTAAGTATCTGACTAAACAGCTTAAAAGCGCTTCACTTTCTAAAATCGTGATCGAGCGTCCTGCTAAGAGCATCCGTGTGACTATTCACACTGCTCGTCCAGGCGTTGTAATCGGTAAAAAAGGTGAAGATGTAGAGAAGCTTCGCGCCTATGTTTCTAAGCTAGCCGGTGTGCCAGCTCAGATTAACATTGCAGAAGTTCGCAAGCCTGAGCTTGACGGACAACTGGTTGCCGACAGTATCTCTAGCCAGCTAGAACGTCGTGTAATGTTCCGTCGTGCTATGAAGCGCGCGGTACAAAACGCAATGCGTCTTGGTGCTAAGGGTATTAAAGTTGAAGTAAGCGGCCGTTTGGGCGGAGCAGAAATTGCTCGTTCTGAATGGTACCGTGAAGGTCGCGTACCTCTGCACACTTTCCGTGCAGATATCGATTACGCAACTTCAGAAGCTGCAACTACCTACGGTATTATTGGTGTGAAGGTATGGATCTTCAAAGGTGAAGTTCTGGGCGGTTTGCCTACAACTCAAGAGCAAGCTCCGCCTGCTCAACCTAAGAAGAAAGGCCGCAACTCTAAGCGTGAGGGCTAAATCATGTTACAACCAAAGCGTACGAAATTTCGTAAAATGCATAAAGGTCGTAACCGTGGTCTTGCCATTGCGGGGAGCAAGGTAAGCTTCGGTACTTATGGCCTGAAAGCAGTTGGCCGTGGTCGTATGACCGCTCGCCAAATCGAAGCAGCGCGTCGTGCTATGACTCGTCACGTTAAGCGTCAAGGTAAAATTTGGATTCGAGTTTTCCCTGACAAGCCAATTACTGAGAAGCCTCTTGAAGTGCGTCAAGGTAAAGGTAAAGGTAACGTTGAGTACTGGGTATGCCAAATTCAACCTGGACGTGTTCTTTATGAGATGGAAGGTGTTCCTGAATCTCTAGCACGCGAAGCGTTTGAATTGGCAGCGGCTAAACTGCCATTTAAGACAACCTTTGTAACTCGGACGGTGATGTAATGAAAGCGACTGAACTGAAAGAAAAAAGCGTAGAAGAGCTGAACGCAGAGTTGATTAACCTGCTACGCGAACAGTTCAACTTGCGCATGCAGCACTCAACTGGTCAACTTGAAAAGACTGATCAATTGAGAACTGTACGTCGTAACATCGCGCGTGTTAAAACCATTCTGACTCAAAAGGCTGATGCGTAATGACTGAACAAAAAGTTCGTACAGTGCAAGGTCGTGTGGTTAGCAACAAGATGGATAAAACCATTACTGTTGTTGTTGAGCGTTTTGTAAAACACCCTATCTACGGGAAGTTCATCAAACGTTCTACTAAACTTCACGCCCACGATGAAGAAAACGTATGTAACCAAGGCGACGTAGTCACTATTAGTGAATGTCGTCCATTGTCTAAAAGCAAAAATTGGACATTGGTTAGCGTTGTAGAAAAAGCTGGCGTTTAATCGCTAACTTTTCTTACGATTGAAAAAGCCGCTCTTGAGCGGCTTTTTTATTGTCTAAAATTTAACAATGCAATACTTATGATGGCTGTGTCACGGTCAAGTATAGCTCGCTATAACTGGTAGCCATTTCGTCAGTACTGAAATGCCCTTTTACATGTTGATACAACTGATTGCCCAAGGTCTCGCGGGTTTGCTTATCATTCACCAGCGTAATCAACGCATCGGCTATTTCATCGATATTCCCTGGCGTTACCATTAGTCCTGTTTCATTATGCTCAATAATTTCGGGAATACCGCCTACCGGTGTAGATACCACCGCACGCTTACAGGCTCCCGCTTGAAGAAGAATAACGCCTAAACCCTCTGCATAAGCGGGGTGAACCACAATATCAACACTGGGAAGAATTTTACTGACTTCATCGGTAAAGCCACATAGGTGAACGTGTTCGGTAAGTAAATGCCGGTCGATAAGTGCTTCGTAGCTTTCTTTAAGATTTCCTTTGCCAAAGAGTAAACAACTCACTTTAGGGTTATTTTGAACCACTTTTTCCATGGCTAAAATAATATCAGCTTGGCCTTTACGAGATATAAGCTGAGCAAAGTTAGCAATAACGGTATGATCTGAAGGAATGGAGAAGGTTTCACTTAGCCACGCTTTGTCACCAGGCTTCGAAAACTCTTTAAAATCTACGGACGAGTGAATAACCGGTTGGTGTTTCACTGCTTCACAGTGATGACTTACCACATTAAACACACCCTCAGAAATGCTCGCTACAGCCGCAAACTGACTGTATTTATAAGTGGCAAACAGTGATTCTGGGTTATCTACTCGTCGTGTGCATATAGCGGGAATACCCGTGATCTTCGCTACCATGGCGCCGAAAACATCTGCCCCACGACGACTATGTACATGAATGACATCGGCATTAATTTTACGGGCGATGTTAACCATGCGTTTCACGGCAAATAAGTCTGTTTCTCCGCGATAAGCAATAGTATGCGTTTGGCAGCCTGAAAGGGACAGCGACGCAATTTTACTATCTTCTGGGCATATTAGGTGGTTTTCGTAATCAAACTGGCGGTTCAGTGAATCTAACAAGTAAACAACTTGTTTAGCGCCGCCATACAAGTTTCTACCCAACTCTATATGCAAAATCTTTAAGCTCACAGGTATTCCTTCACAGTGGTAAAAACTTCTTCTGGGCGAATTAACGCCATACAGTCAAATGTACCATTGCACGTTGGTTTACGCTTACATGGCGCACAGACTAGCTTTTTATATAATACATGAGTGTTAGCATTATCAGTATATGTATACGGACAGGTAGACCCAAAAAGCGCAACTGTAGGGCGAAGAAAAGTAACCGCCATGTGTGTTAGGCCAGTATCAACGCCAATAAAAGCTTTAGACTGCTTCACCGCCACGGCTGATTCAGCTACCGATACATGCCCCGCTAATGAATAAACATCACCTTCATTGAAGGTCAGTGCCTCTGCATCACAGCTATCTGATGGGCCGCCTAGAATAACGATGGAGATATCACTGTGCTGACGGATAAGCGTGATAAGTTGCCTCCAATGATTAATTGGCCAGTGCTTTTGCGGGCGAGTAGTAAAAGGGGCAAGTACGATATAATCGCCATTTACCGACAGGGCACCTAGCGTGCCCTGAAGCTTTTGTGTTGCAGCTTCCCCCATTTCAATATGTAGTTCGTAAGAATGCGCTCCCATATGCTTTGCTAAATATCGATACTCGCTACTGATTTGGTTTGATATTGGTTTATCTATTGTGTCGGTTAAGAAACGTTGGCTTTGCTCTTTACTATTAAAACCAATTCGGACACCTGCACCACTGAGATAGGCTAAAAAGGCACTTTTAAGTAAGCCTTGGGCATCAATGGCGTGGGTAAAACCTTTATCGTGGAGTTGTCGCCTAAATGCCAACACCGATTTGAGCAAAGACCAATAGGCGCGCTTCTTACCAAACGCTTTCCATTCGCTTTTCGGCCACACGATAATGTCGTCAACGAAAGGGTGGTGTTGTACTAGTCCTGCATACGGTTTTTCAACTAACCAGGTAACTCGAGCATTAGGAAGAGCCTCTTTAATGCTGGACGGAAGCCCTGAGGCCATTACAATGTCACCAATAGCGCTAAGCCTGATTAAAAGTACGTTCGGCTGGGTTGCAGTAGAGCACATAAAACTTACATGTAGACGAGTTATAATGGGTGAGTAAAACACATAATAACGTCAGTTTGATGACGACCTAGCATAGCGCTACGCATTTCATTTATTGTGTAGTGAGCCAGTCAGGCTACCAAAGAATAACAATAGGAATTACTAATGATAAGAGGCGGTAAAGAAGCCGAATACAGACCTACATTACTAGAAGATGTGTGTCGCTGGCTTTACTCCTGTGTATTGTTTTGCATTATCCCTTTTGCATTTATCCAACTAATGCGCCGAGGTGCGACAAGAAATAAAGAATACAACCAACGCCGGTTTGAGCGATTCGGTTTTGTTGCGAGACCTCATAAAACGGGTGGTTACCTGTTTCACTGTGTTTCGGTTGGTGAAGTGGTGGCGGCATCTTGCTTAATAAAGCGCATCATTCAGGCTGAGCCAGATACCCAGATTACGGTGACTACCACTACACCCACAGGCTCGGCAAGGGTGCGGGATATTTTTGGTAATACGGTACACCATTTTTACTTGCCCTATGATTTGCATACGGCGATGGCCGCAATGATAAAGCGCATTAAACCTAAAGCGGTGCTTATTACCGAAGTCGAGTTATGGCCTAACTTTATCCATGCTTGCTGGAAGCGCCACATACCGATAATGGTGATTAATGCGCGTATGACAGATAGGTCAGCTAAGCGTTACATGAAAATAGGTAAACTGTTTAAACCCATGCTAAACAAACTTTCTCATATATGTACTCAAGGTCAGCGTGATTACAATAATTATCTTGCGCTAGGTATGCCTGAAGCACGTATGACTCAAACTAATAATATTAAGTTTGACCAAGCTGCGTCTACATCGCATCAAAGTATTGGGTTCATGGGCCTTTCACTAACAGACGGCCCAATATTAGTTGCTGGCAGTACCCACGATCTTGAAGAGCAAGCCATGATTGATGCCGTGAAGATACTTGGCTCGTCAACCGCAGTTAATCTTCGCTTGCTGTTAGTACCTCGTCACCCAGAGCGGTTTGATACCGTTGCTAAGCTGTTAGAGCAAAACGAACTTGAATACGTTCGAACAAGTAACATTGATGCTATATCGCCAGAGACGAAAGTTATCTTGCTCGATGAAATGGGCAAATTGAATAGTGCTTATAGCGTGGCTAGTTTTGCATTTGTAGGGGGCTCGATTGCAAATCGCGGTGGGCATAACGCGTTAGAGCCAGCCGCCTTTTCTATTCCCATCATGATGGGGCCACATACTTATAACAATCCAGTAATTTGTGAGTATTTGGAAGCGCGTGGAGCCCTTACAAAAATAGCGAATGCACAAGAAATTGCTCAGCAATGTGAAGCTTGGATTAATGCCCCGATGAAACGTGAGGAAGCTGGAAAAGCCGGCCGGAAAGTTTTAGAGGAAAACAGTGGTGCATTAGATAAAACGCTAGCGGTTATAAAACGTAATGTAGCTTAACCTTACTTATAAATATCAATTGGTTAATTTTAGCTCACCAAAGTTGTGCGCGCATTGCACCAAGGTTTTTCTTTGCACCCCTGTGGAAGCCTGCTATTTTATTAAAAAATACGTAAACTATTGAAAATGTTTCGAAAATGCAAAGTGGTCTACTCTTTGCTTTTATAACGCCGACAGCGTAGTTACGGTAAAATATAAACAATTATGCTTCTCATGAAGAAGCACTGGATTACGCGTTCTCCAGGGAGATGCACCCTGCTTAGGCAGGGTGCCATCTTAACCCACAAGCATCTTCTTACACTGCTTCACCTTCAGGTAAAATCAAACTTATTACTCGCCATCCTGCCTTAGGATGAATGCTGTCCCCATTCACGAACGTGAAGCTTTTTCCTTCAACATCTATGGCTATTAATGGTGTGGCTCTATCACCATATTTTTCATTATATTGCGCGAATGTAAACTCATCAGACAGCCGTGTTGTTTTAATACTGGCGTTACGAGCAATCGCTGATGCCAAATACCCATAAGTCACCCCTTCATCAAATAAGGTAAGACGTTTGGCGTATTGTTCACTGACTTGGTGACTTGGACGGGTAGATTGTTCGTTACTTGTCAGTGCCCATACTTTGTCTTTGCCCATCGTATTTTCAAAATGATACGCGATGGGAGGATTAAGCTGTTTGTAAGGTGACATAATCAACACCGTACCAAAACTGGCAATATCAAGATGTCGAGCTGCGTGATCTGACATAGGGTTACCAAAATACACAGGAATATCCATCATTCGGGCTTCACGAATGGCATCCCAGTTAGTATCAGCAACGGTAACGCTCAACTCTTGCTTAATCATTTCATCAGCAAGCATACGGTTAAACTTACTGCCACCGAACACAAGGTAAGCAGTAGGGGCAGGAGCTCTAACTTTTAGTAATTGTGCGACACTTCGAGAAGTAAGGCTTTGTACAACGACGGTAGCAATAATCACAAGAAAGACCATAGGCACGATAATGCCAGCACCCTCGTAGCCAATTTCTTCAAGCTTTAAAGAAAACAATGCAGATACGGCTGCGGCCACAATACCGCGAGGTGCAATCCAGCTCAGCAAGGCTAGCTCATTAAGTTTAAGACCAGTGCCAATAGACGACGCTGCTACCGATAACGGGCGAGCAATGAACATGATTGCCCCAAGGACAATAAGCGCTCCCCAGCCCACATCCGCAATAGATTGAAGGCTAAGACGGGTAGCAAGTAATATGAACAAGCCTGAGATAAGCAGCACACTCAAGGTTTCTTTGAACTCTAAAATGTCTTCTACTTCCACGTTCTTCATGTTGGCTAATACCATGCCGGTGATGGTAACGGCCAATAGTCCAGATTCATGTGCAACATAATTTGACGCTGCAAAAACACCTAGAATAATCGTTAAAACGGCGGTGTTTAATAAGTAATGCGGGATCCAATCTTTGCGGATAGAAAGCCCTAGCAAATAACCCGAACTAAAACCAAGCAGGAAACCAATTCCGATGGTTTTGCCAAAGGTGATAAACGTGTGGGAAATAGCATTGCCTTGAGAGGCAACGATAAACTCAAAGACGAGTACAGCCAGTAGGGCGCCGATGGGGTCGATAACTATGCCTTCCCATCGTAGGATGCTTGCCAAGTTAGATTTAGGCCGCACAGTACGCAGCATGGGCACTATTACGGTGGGGCCAGTTACCGTCACGATAGCGCCGAATAAAAAAGAGAGTTGCCACGACAAGTCTAGGCTGTAATGGGCCGCCACTGCAGCAATAACCCAGGTAACCAATACACCCACACTACATAGGTTACGCACCATATTGCCATGACCAGCAATATCACCAAACTTAAGGGTAAGGGAACCTTCAAACAGAATAATAGCAACGGAAAGCGATACAACTGGGAACAAAAGGTCGCCAAAAAGCGCGTCTGCGTCAAGCACGCCAAATACAGGGCCAACCACAATACCTACAATTAAAAGCGGTAAGATGGCAGGTAAACGAACTTTGTATGCGAGATATTGGCAGCTAATCGACAATAAGCCAACGGCAACCAAAGACATGAGTGGATCTGACAATGCGTGTTCCCTTATTTATATAATTGTAAGTATGTAGCCATACTCATATTGTTATGCGGTTCCATCATATAGCAACTTATCTACAAGCCGACAGAGACTTTCGTATAAGCGCCATGTAATTAAAACAGAGTTTAGCCTATAAGGGATCAATTCGCTTATATTCAACGTTGTCGTGGAAGGGGAAGCATAGTATTTTAAGACTTCATTAATTACGCGCCAAAGAGCGCCTTATCAACGGACTATCTACGTTGCTTAATCATTCACTTTTACCTGTAGCAGTTGCTACGTTTTTTTCGCTCTCGTCACTTACTGGTTGTGCTGCTTCATACCCTGAAGCTCAGACAAAAATATCTGTAGGTAAGTTAACGGTGCTTCCTGATGTATTGGAAGAAACGTCGGGGCTGTTTTGTAATGCCTCAACGCTCGTTAGTTTGAACGACTCTGGAAACAAACCGGAATTGTTTCATCTATCTTATGAAGGCAAGGTGATTAAAACCGATAGAATGGCGTTAGACAATATCGATTGGGAAGCGGTTACAGCAAGTTCAACGCATTGGTATGTTGCGGATGTTGGCAACAACAAGGGCCGTCGTGAGAGTCTTACTATATATAAGGTCAATAAAAATGACCTTAACGATATAGTCACAATGACAGTAGCCTATGAAGGCAACAATCCAAGTAGCAACATGCCTTATGCCCATGACTTTGATTCAGAGGCCATGACGTATGCCAACGGAAAGTTAATACTGTTCTCGAAAAGCTGGCGTACCGGTGTGGCTAAAGTGTATGAAGTTAATGAATCTACAGAGCCCCAGACACTAACCGCGTTTGCGCATATCGAAGGTTTACCGGGTGTTATTACTGGCGCAGATTACGATGCCGCTCGTAATCTATACGTCATTGTGGGCTATAAATCTGACCCCTTTGGGAACTTTGATACTTTCATGGCCCAGGTTGATAATCAGTTTGTTCCTATTAATATCTGGCCGTTACCTGCTTATAAACAAGTAGAGGGTGTATGTGTTGATGACAACGGCAATTACTGGTTTTCAGAAGAAGCTGCTGGGCATCGCAAGGCATCGCTTACCGAAGTTAAAATCATTCAAAAATAAATTAGTCTATATTTTAATCACTTGACGGGAGTTAGCATAATGGCTAATTCCCACGTTTTACACTTCGTGGTTATATAAGGTTCTACTCTGCTTTTGCATATTAGGTAACCGGTTTAATGCGTAGATTCTCTCAGCTTATAGTGATGCTTACAGCGCTTCAAAGTGCATGGGTATCGATATCTGTCTCTGCCTCAGCGATAGAAGATGCTGAACAGTGGTTGAGTGAATATGTAAGTTTGGATGATACTTTTTCCATCGCGTTATCTAAAAACAAAATTAGATTTAAAGGCTGTAAGCAGAAGCAATATCAGTTAGTGGTCAATCAGCAATTCACTAAACGCTTCAATGTGGAAGCCATTGTTCACTATAACAAAGGCTTACTCGATTATGGGGTACTCGCTCAGCGGGTTAAAAGCCATGAATTTGAGGTGGTGAGTTGGTGGGATAAAGGAAGTTACCGGGTTGGGTTAAGCCACAAAATTCGTCCTGAACATGAAATTTCCATTCCCGTTGCCGAAGTGATTCAACTCCCTACTAGTACGACGGCTAGTGTGTATTTTGAAGTTCCTCTAATGGAAGAAAGACACACGCTCACGGTTGCGGCTTCTAGAGAGTCATGGAAGTCGGACAGCGCAACAATCCAGTTGCCGTGGAGCAAAGCCCACGACAACCAAGTTAAACTGCAATACGCTATTGCGTTCTAGCCAAGCAGTATTGAAATAAAACTAATCTCATAACTTAAACTGACTAACCTCTTGAGCCAGTTCGTTTGCTAGTTCGTCTAGCTTCTCGCTAACGCCTACTAACACATGTGTGGCATTAAGGGTTTCATCACTCGATGAACTTATCTCATTAATACTCCGGCTAATATCTTCAACGACGGTCGCTTGTTGCTCTGTAGCGGTGGCCACTTGGGTATTCACATCATTAATCAGCACGATTTCCTCGGCAATTTTCTGCAAAAGTTTATCGATATCATCGGTAGCGCCAACCACGTCTTTGGTTTGAGCTTTGCTATCTTGCATTTGAGAAACTGCCGTTTTGGAGTCGAGTTGGAACTTATCAATCTTGATCTGTATCTCATCGGTGGCGGCAGCTGCACGCTGAGCCAGTGTGCGAACTTCATCGGCCACAACCGAGAAGCCTCTGCCATGATCGCCAGCCCGAGCGGCTTCTATCGCTGCATTCAACGCAAGTAAATTAGTTTGCTCTGAAATGCTGCGAATTGTATCAAGTATGCCGCCGATAGCCGCAGTGTGCTCATCAAGAGACTGGATAACCTCAGACACACTTTCTACTTGGGTAGAAAGGTTCGATATTGCGTGCACCGCTTTTTGAGTAAATAGGCGACCTTCTTGCGAGCTTTCAGTCGCACGATTCGCATTTTGCGCAGCATAAGTAGCAGACTGTGCGACTTCAGTGACCGTGCTGCCCATTTCAGTTAACGCTGTTGCGGCCTGCATGGTTTGGTCTCGCTGACTACGAGTAGAACGTTCATTTTGCTGAGATTGGCTGGCCACTTCTTGAGCTGAGGCTTTAAGGGCTTGGCTAGTTTTAGCTACCGATGCAATAGTACTGTGAAGATGATCGATAAAACTATTGAAGCCTTCAACCAGTCGAGCGGTTTCTTTTTGTTCTGGTACGTCAATTCTTGAACGTAAATCGCCTTGTCCTTTATCAAGTTGCTGGAAAATATCAGCTAGAGATTCGATAGGTTTGGTGAGAGACGATGCCAGCCAAATTCCAAGCAGCGCAAACAGGCCCGCGATGGCAATAGACCATAAAATGATCTGACGACTGCCTGCATTTAATGAGGCATAAAGCTCTTGCTCGGGTACTTGCGCCACCACGTACCAACCGGATTTTTCTACATACGTACTAGCAAAAAGGACGTCATCGGCGTTTACTTCACTGGTTGCCATCGCAAAATCACGTTGTTGCAGTAAAGTCCGTGAAGCATTTGTGCCACTAATGGCGCTTAGTTTGGATTTTCCTAAAAGGCTAGTATCAGGGTGGGCAATAATAGTGCCCTCGCCATCAACTAAATACACGAAGCCGGTTTGAGCAATTTTTACCGCGTTAATAATATCTAATAGCTCGTCAACAGACTTCGCAACACCAGACATGCCTCGGCCTGCGGTTTGTTGGAAGTTAGCGAACAATCTATAACCTTGGCCAGGTTCGTTATACAAGCTAAGTGAAATTGGCGTACCACTATCACGGTAAGCAAAGAACCATCCATCGAATTCATCGTTTTTCAGCACGCGTAAAAAACCGTCTTGATTCCAATACTTAGTGGTTTTTCTATCGACGAAAGAGGCTACGGTTAAGTCGTTGAAATTCACGATATCGTTCAGATAAGCGATAAGTCGCTTTTCACCTGAACTATCAGCGCCAGCGGCTGACCAAGCTAAAATGTCAGGATTGGATGCAATACCATGGGCAACAGAAAGCATCACACTGGCTTCTCTATCGACCTGATTGCCAATTTGCTTCAACAGTGAAGGAAGTTGAAGCTGTTCCATGTTTTCTTTTACTAAATCTCGGGCTATCCATTGGCTAATTGAGCCTACCAAGATTGAGGCTGCCAACACGGCGACCATTAGTGAAATAATTAATTTTTGTTTAATACTCAAAGTCATAACTTTCGACCATATTTTGACTGCTGAAAAACGACGCTGCACTGCAGGCACAGTCACGTCTTGGGCGTTGGGTTATTACTGTTGGCGTCTACTTTACTGCTTAGTTGCAGGTTATTAATCACGTGATGAAACACGAGGAGAGGTAGTTCGCACTAGCTTTATTTTTATTATGTTTTTGTATCGGCAGAAAAACGCGAAGTATTATACTATCGACGTATAAAACCGATAAATTGATTTTGAAGTTAAATTGACCGAAAGGTCAAGAAAAAGCCGCGAAATGAGGTGAATTTCTCAACTTCGCGGCTTGTTTAGGTAGGTTTAACGATTAATTTTCGCTTTTGTCTTTGCTTTTATCTTCGGGGATTGGAAAACCTCTGTCGCGCATTAATGCGTCAACTTTGGCATCGCGGCCACGGAATTTACGATAAGCTTCAGCTGGATCCATCGCATTACGAACCGAAAAGAGGTACTTCACTAAGCGATTGCCCACTTCTTCGTCGTAAAATCCACCCGGTGCTTCCATAAAGGCTTCTGATGCATCAGCGGTCAGCACTTCTGCCCACATATAACCATAATACGCGGCGGCATAACCTTCACCCGAGAACACGTGACCAAAGTGAGGTGTGCGGTGACGCATAACAATCTCTTCGGGCATACCGAGTTTTGTCAGCTCTTCACGTTCAAAGGTATCGGGCTCAATAGTCGCTGGATCAGTGGTATGGTACTTCAAATCCATGATAGCAGAAGCCATATATTCAGTGGTTTTGAAGCCTTCATTAAAGGTTGATGCCTTCTTAATCTTAGCAACAAGTTCAGCAGGAATAGGTTCACCCGTTTGATAGTGTACTAAGAATTGATTAATAACTTCGTCGGTGGTTAACCAGCGCTCTAATAGTTGCGACTGGAACTCAGTGTAATCACGTACGCCTGAGTGTGAAGAAGGGTATTTCACATCAGCAGATAAGAAATGCAGTGCATGACCAAATTCGTGGAAATAGGTTTCTGCATCATCAAATGAAATGAGAGTGGGTTCGCCTTCAGCCCCTTTTACGAAGTTAGAGTTGTTAGAAGACAACACCGTCTTTTTGCCGTCGAAGGTTGTTGAAGAGCGATAGGTTGTTGCCCATGCACCAGAGCGTTTACCTTTGCGAGAAAACGGATCTAAGTACCATAAACCAATGTGTTCACCGGAATCTTTATCGGTCACTTCCCATACTTTAACGTCTTCGTGGAATACAGGCACTTTACCTTCTTCCACTGGGGTAAAGTTGAAATTAAACAAACGACCAGCAACGTAGAACATAGCATCGCGCAGTTTATCTAGCTGCAGGTATTGCTTCACTTCGTTTGAGTCTAGGTCGTACTTGGCTTGGCGAACTTTCTCGGCATAAAAACGATAGTCCCACGGGGCAATAGTGATATCAGCGCCTTCAGCGTCAGCAATGGCTTGCATATCGGCCACTTCTTGTTCAACACGTGCAATGGCAGCGGGCCAAACCTTCATCATAAGATCCATGGCGTTTTCAGGGTTCTTTGCCATACGGTCTTCTAAGCGCCACTGGGCATAGTTTTCATACCCGAGTAATTCAACGCGCTCATCACGTAAGGTTAAAATGCGCTTAATGGTTTCGTTATTGTCGAACTCATCAGCGTTATCGCCACGGCTGTAATAGGTGTTCCATACTTTTTCGCGTAATTCACGGTTAGTAGAGTAGGTTAGGAACGGATCCATTGAAGAACGGGTGTTTGTTATTGCATATTTATCCGGCTCACCACGGCTCTGGGCGGCAGATTTAGCGCCTTTTACGAAAGATTCAGGCAAGCCACCTAATTGGTCTTCAGTAATATAGGTTACGTAGTTCTCTTCATCCGCCAGTACGTTATTTGAGAACGACGTATAGAGGGTTGCTAACTCTTCGTTAATGGCGGCATAACGCTTTTTCGCTTCGCTGTCCAACGTCGCGCCATTGCGGGCGAAGTCGTTATAAGTCATCCAAGTAATGCGCTGTTCTTCTTCGGTTAATGTCGATAGTTCTTCTGACTCATAAACCGCTTTAACACGTTCGAATAACTTTTCGTTTTGTGTGATTTTGGTAGAAAATGCTGACAACTTGGGTGACATTTCTACTTGGATTGCACGAAATTCAGGACTTGATTTATTCGCACTCCAAATGCCGTAGTAACGAAATACGCGGCTAAGCTCGCTACCTGAACGTTCCATAGCCACAATTACGTTTTCAAACGTAGGTGGCTCGGGGTTATTCGCAATTTCATCAATCTCTTTAAGTTTGAGTTCCATTGCTTTTTCAAGGGCAGGTTTCAAATCTTCCAGTTTCATTTTATCGAAAGCCGGAACGCCACCATAGGGGCCTTTGAATTCTTGAAGGAGTACATTGTCGAACTGTTGGTTTTCCTGCATTGCGGGGGTTTCAGCAGTATCTACAGACGTTGTCTGAGGCGCTTTTTGCTCAGAACAAGCACCGAGTGCAAGCACTACCGCCATCGCGGTAAGCGACGTTTTAAATTTTCCCATTATTATTTCCTGTCTTATTATGATTTCTTTTATTTTTCTTGTCGTTAGGTCAACCCGCCCTAGTAGAGCAGATCAATACCAACGATTGAAGCGTTAATTAAAATCTCACACATTCAATACTATGCCATTGTAAAACTAACTTAAATGTCTCTTAACGTAATAACCCGCTAGACCAACGAGAATGCGAGTCGTAGCACCTAAATGACATTCATCGAAAAGCCCAAAAAAACCATTGAAAGTTTTTAGCTAATCACTACACTTCGCGCCATTAAAGAACGGTTATTTTTTGACTCATTTGTTATCTATAAAGGAGCATTGGCGTGTTTGAATTATTGCTTCATACAATCCCTGTATTGTTTGCTATTGGATCGTTTTGGTCCAATACAGAGCGCAAGCTTTTATTTTTGAATTTAGGGTTGTGTGTGGCGCTAGCCAGTTTACTTGCTTTCGAGCAAGCGTGGGGTGGGGTAGTAGTGATTATGGTGGCGGGGATGAGTACCACCTATCGGGTAGTCACTCAAAAGCTTTTACCCGCGTATGCAACTTACATTATTTTGGCTTTAATGACCGTACTGGTGGCAAGTATAAATACCCTTACGGGTAAGACAGGGCTACTAGAACTTATGCCAGTACTGACTTTCATGGTATATCGCTTTGGTGAGTTACACTGCAAAGAAGCAGGGCTGCGTACTTGTATGATAATTGGCTCGGTTAACTTTACGGTATACGGCGTGGCTACTCAAACATGGGGCCTGGCGATTACCGAAGCCTTATTCGCTATTTCCAATGCGTGGTATTACGTTAAGTTACGTAGGCAACTTGCTGCGCTGTCGTTGTAAAGCCAGATAAGCGGGCAAATTTAGGCTACAAAAGAGGGTGAGCGCGAAAGGCTGAAATTGAGCCCTGTACGTAGGTTACAGTGTCATAAAGTAAACGTGTTCATGCTTGTCAGAATCAAAAAAGCCAGACGAGTCACTCTCGTCTGGCTTTTTTATCTTGCTGCGGAATTTATAAAACAGTGTCTTATGCAAATACCACGGTTTTATTGCGATGAATAATCACGCGGTCTTCCAAATGATAACGCACGCCATGGGCAAGGGCGGTTACTTCACAGTCCTTCCCTTTTCTCACCATATCAACCGCGCTATCACTGTGGCTAATACGCTTAACGCTTTGCTCAATAATAGGGCCTTCGTCTAGGTCTTTGGTGACGTAATGGCAGGTTGCCCCAATTAACTTAACACCGCGATCGTAAGCTTGTTGGTAGGGTTTAGCCCCTGCAAAGCTCGGTAAGAAACTATGGTGAATGTTAATTGCTTTACCTTGAAGTTGTTGGCATAGCGTATCTGGCAAAATCTGCATGAAGCGGGCAAGCACTGTTAGGTCAATTTTATACTCTTCCAATAAGGTTGAGATTTGCGCAAAAGCCGCTTCTTTGCCCAACGCTTTAAAGTCTACCCAATGAAACGGCACTTTATACCAATCGGCAAATTGCTTCATTTGTGGATGGTTGCCAATAATGCACGGAATATCGCAATCAAGCTCACCGGTGTGCCAGCGATGCAGTAAATCAACCATACAGTGAGATTCCACGCTACCCAGTAAGGCAACGCGCTGCTTCTTACTCGAATCAGAGAGTTTCCAATTCATTTGAAATTCGTTCGCCAAAGGCGCAAATTCTGCTAAAAAGCTGTCGTAATCTAACCCAATAGAATCGGCACCAATTTCGTGGCGCATAAAGAATCTACCGGTTTGTAAATCGGTGTGATGGTTAGCTTCAACGATGGTGGCACCATGGCTAGCTAAAAACTGAGAAACACTGGCAACTAAGCCAATTTGGTCAGGGCAATCTATTACTAATCGAAACGTTTGTTGCATGGAATTGAGGTCTCACTAAATAAGACCCCCTTTTTACCCAGCTACGCCAGTGATGTAAAGGTTTTTGGGCTTAAAAAGCCTAACTGAAATAGGCTATTTTGCTATAAATAATATCACCCGATGAATGATCGTTAACCAACTACTCATCATTAATTCCTCGGCGTAGCTTCTCACGCACTGACATATTGTGCTTTAAATTCCAACTTTGCCTAACGGGGTATGTAACCCCTTGCGGTGTAGAGACAGATTCAAAAAGGTGGAACGCCGAGGCATGCATCTCTACATGAGGTGTATACAAAGGCACAGGAAGCGCCGCCGTGGCTTTTCGAATAACGGTAACATGGGGCGAAAACCCTTTACCATCAACCTCTATAGCTGCTGCTCTGGCGGCCTTGCGGGTAGATTTTGCTAAGGCCATGAGCTCTGCTGGCGGTGATTGTGGTGCGGCAAAGAGAATCTTAGGGCCGTTCCAAATACCAGTAGTGTCTAAGGTTAGTGAAAATGGTGCATGTATTAGCGTATCTAGTTCGGCGACTAACGCCTCATGCTGTCGGTGAGTAATGTGGCCGAGAAAACTTAAGGTCATATGGTAATTGGCTGCGTTAACCGCATAAGGTTGGGATGCGCCTGAGTCACGTCTTTTACCTTTGCTCTCTTTACCCTTGCCCCGCCTGCCTTCGTTCCCTCTACCTTCATTGTGGGCTCGGCCCTCAGAAAGGTTGAACATGTTGCGGGCTGTCACCTCTGGGAGGGCTTGTTGCCGCCAACTATCAAGGGCTAATTTTTCTGTTGAATGTAAATCTAAACCAATGAAACAACGCATACCCACTCCTCTATCTACGTGTAATGAAGTCAACACGCCCTAGTTAATAGAAAAATTGTTTAAACCCAAATGGACATATCGTCAGGTGTCTCTATTTAGCTGTGCTTAGTCTAGCCGTGCTTGTTTTAACGTAATGCAAAACTTCTGCTACAGGTAAATTCAAGTACAATAGTGTGAGAAGTTTATCTAGGTATTGCAAACCTTTATGTTACAGCTGTTATTACATTTACCCGCAGCCCAGCTTATTGAACCGGTTAACAAGGCGATTAGCGAAAACAACCTTATCATAGGTGCACCGCCGGGTGCAGGTAAGTCTACGGTGCTACCACTTTCTCTATTAAGCGCGATACCACAGGGTAAAGTGTTGTTGATGCAGCCTCGCCGCGTAGTCGTACGGAATTTGGCGAATTATCTGGCAGGCATACTTAATGAAAAAGTGGGCGACACAGTAGGTTACCGTATTAAAGGTGAAAGTAAGGTAGGAAAGAACACCCGTCTTGAACTCATTACCGAAGGTATACTCGCCAGAATGATTCAGTCTGACCCTGAACTTGCTGGGGTATCGGCCATTATATTTGATGAATTTCATGAGCGCAGCATTCATAGCGACTTCGGTTTAGCGCTAGCCCTCGACGTACAAGCTGGCTTGCGAGAAGATCTCCGCCTAGTCGTTATGTCGGCCACCCTTGATGTAGAGCCGCTTACTGCATTAATGGATAATCACGGGGCTGTGCCTGCCATTAACCTCGATGCAAAAGGGCGAACTTTCCCCGTTACTATGCATTACAGCAAAGATGTGCTCGCCCATGAGGTGGTTAGCGCCACCGCAGAAATGACTACCCGAGCATTTTCTCAACACCAAGGTGATGTACTGGTCTTCTTGCCAGGAAGCGGAGCCATTCGAGGGGTGGCACAACGACTTTCTACGCTGGAAGATAAATATGATGTGGCATTGCACACACTTTTTGGGGCGATGAGCAAAGAAGCCCAACAAGCCGCTATCAACCCTGATCCACAAGGGCGACGTAAAATTATTCTCGCCACCAATATTGCCGAAACCAGCTTAACCATTGAAGGGGTTAAGGTGGTGGTAGACAGTATGTGGGAGAATCAAGCGCAATATAACCCTTCCAGTGGTTTTACCCAGTTAATGCAACAGCGTATATCCCGCGCATCGGCTATTCAACGGGCTGGGCGAGCGGGACGGGTTAGCGCGGGCGATTGCTACCGGTTATGCAGCCAAAGTAGTTTTGAGCGTATGGCGCAGCATAATGCCCCGCAAGTATTGCGAGAAGATGTGTCGTCCTTATTGCTCGATGCCTTGCAATGGGGCGCTACGCCCTCATCGTTGGCGATGTTAACCCAGCCAACTAATGCACAGCTGAAGGTGGCTGGTAATAACTTAACCGCCATTGATGCCCTAAAAGAACTTGATGACAACCAAATAATAACCCCTTATGGGCGTAAACTGTCCGACATACCCTGCCATCCAAATTTGGCGAATTTATTAATACGCTGCGAGCAAGGTGTTGAAGGGGTAGAGCCTGCAATGCAAAGGAAACTTAAATGTGCTGCGCCTTTTGTGGTGGCATTGGCCGAAAACTTAGGCGGACAGTTTACACAAATTTATGTTATTGATGCGCTGTTGAACCTTGATGGGCAAACGCGCAAACAGCTTCATCAGCAAGCATCTAAATATGCAAAATATGTTGGTCTTACGGCGAACGATTTGGACATTAACGGCATAGACGAAGAAGCATTGGCGCTTTGTATTGCTATTGCCTTTCCTCAGCGGGTGGCGTTTTATCGGGGGCAAGCATCTGATAAGGCCAACGGAAAGGCAAATGGAAATCAGAAAGGGCAAGGGGCCACGCAAGGAAATATGCAAGGAAAGCCTCAGCAAAGTGGATATAAGCTCGCCAGTGGCAAGGGGGGCGAATTAGAGCAGCATTCCCCTGAACAGTGGTTGGCCGTTTTACATGGTCAGCAAACTGGAAATACGGTGAAGTTCAGGTTAGTCCAGCCAATTAATGAAGCCCTGCTTCGTGCCGTGTTCCCAAATGAGTTTACTAGCAAAAAGCAAGTACGTTACAACGTGGCAAAAAAGGCTATGGAAGCACGGGTGATTGCCGGTTTTCATGCCATCGACTTAGCCAGTGAGCCCGTATCAGGGCAAGAGAAACAACAAGATAATCGCTTTTGGAAAAAACAGACTGCTTATGCATGGTTTGAATATTTAGAGAACATTCCAGTAAGTGAGTGGCCACTAACGGAAGGTGATTGGCAATGGTGGAACAGACTTAAACTTGCCGCATCGTTGAATTTACCTCAGCCGCAGGCGTTCGATAAACCAGACCCGTGGCCTCAGTCTTTGCCGGCATTAATGTACAATGCAAAAGAGGCATTAATTGAGCCTTTAAGTCGATGTGAGTCTTTGGCGAAACTACAAAAGTTGCCATGGAAAAATACGCTAAATAATGCACTTAGTTGGCCGCAGCAAGACGCCCTTGCTTCACTATTACCAACTCATTTACCGATACCCACAGGGCGTGATGCTGCACTTGAGTATCGCGATAACGGTGATGTGGTGTTAGCGGTTAGAATGCAAGAGATGTACAGCCAAACTGCCCCACTGACGGTGGCGGGTGGCAGAACCAATATTGTTTATGAGCTATTGTCGCCAGCAGGACGACCACTTCAAACCACTAAAGATTTAGCGGGGTTCTGGACAGGCAGTTATTTAGCGATTCAAAAAGAAATGAAAGGACGCTACCCCAAGCTTATGCGAAGAATGGAAGTTGACAAGGTAAAGGGAAGTGAGAAAGTTGTTGACACAAAGAGGTCAAAAAATAAAAGGGGAAGTAAAAATAAAGTTGATAAAAGAAGGTGAACAAAATATTTGTTGACCGAAGAAAAGGAACTATAATGCTCGTTGACAGTACTTCACATTTGTCAGGAGCAGTAAATAATGGAGTTATCCAAAGCGCAGAGAATCACCTTTATCCGAAGAACCAAGGATGTAAGTGCTGATATCTATTTTGATAGAGTGCCCTCGCATGCATTGCCGCAAGTTGTTAAGCATGCCGCTGAAGAGGGGGGTGTAGAAAAAGAATACTCCTATTTTTACACGCCGATGGATTCAAGGATTGCTCCAGACGATTCCGTTTATAACTTTCCATTTTTGCTGCATAAAGATGGGCGGCCTTGGAAAGAAGCCAATATGTACCTTTGGCATCTAGCATCTGATTTTAAAAAGCTCGGCTCAGAAACCGACGCAATTCAATCTACTGCTACTTACCTGCTTGATTATCTTATTTTCTGTGAAAATCAAGGTATCGACTATTTAGACTTCTCACAGCGTAGAGCTAAAAACAGACCATCTTATAGATATTTTAATAACATGGTTGACAGTGGCCGTGTAGCTGCTGGCTCAATCAATTTGAGAACGGGCAAAGTCTATTACTTTTTCGATTGGCTATTCAAACAGCCGGGTTATGAAAATGATATTGATAGAGTTGATATGGCTCAGGATTACACTCATTTCTTTGACACCGCAACTGGCTCAGCTTCAGTTGAGAGAAAGAAGCGAAATCAAACTGTCTCTGTATCTAAAGAATCAGCGCCTGTCTCTTCTGGCAAAGTACGAGACGAGGGTGAAGATCTAAGGCCGTTAGCAAAAGGTGAGCGTGAAGAAATCGTTGGCATATTAAAACGAGATGAATTCAGCGTAGAGGAGCGTTTAATAGCCCAGCTAGCATTATATACAGGTGTCAGAAAACAAACAGTCCTAACACTACGAATGAAGCATCTTGAGCTATTTAAAACAGAGGCGCTGATTGAGAAAGATAGAACATATCGTATTACCGCAGGCCCCGGCACAGGAATAGATACAAAATTCGATAGGAAATATACGTTCTACATACCAAAAGGTCTGGCGGAAGAGCTAGAGGTATATGCAAATAGCAGTGTTGCTAAAAAGCGCAGAGCAAAATTTCAGGAAAATTATGCGGAAGAACATCCTGATTTAGAGCCTATTGCTGACGAAGATATGTATATCTTCATTTCTGAACAGGGTAATTGCCACTACATGGCAAAGAATGACCCACGTTACAAAGTAATGCGAAAGGACTCACGTCCCAAGGGTAAACGCACAGATGTGCTATGCAAGAAGATTGAGCGTTTTGCTTCAGAGGACTTCCCGAAAGACTTTGTATTCCACTGGTTAAGAGCAACCTATGCACTGCGCTATTACGAGACGTTAATAAAGATTGAGGAATACAAGGTTGAAAAAGGGATTCAAGAGCGTCCCAGACGTTTTGACATGATACTGCGAGATGTGATGGTTAGGCTCTGTCACAGAGATATTAAAGTCACACAGTCATACCTTAATTTGTTCGAGAACTTTGACGAGCGTCAGGAAGCTCAAAATGCCTTTGAAGACTTTGTTTTTAGGGACTTTGATGAAGAGTTCAATAGCACTGGAGAGGAGAAGTAACAGTGTCGTTAAATGAAGCAAATATGGTCATAAGAGAGACCGTTGTATTAACTCCTGCTCAGCTAAGAGGAGATATTGATCATCCTGAGAACGTCAGGCTGAAACTGGATGAAGCTGTTCGCGCATCTCCAATTGATATCGGAAGTCTAGCTTTTTCGAAAAGAAGATTTACTTACAATATGTGGAAGGAGGCAGCAGATCCTACTCCTGTTGTTCTTAGTTCTTTTAGAAGAGAGAGACTCGATATGCTAGAAGCTCTTTTTGATTACCTTTCAAGTACAAAATATCAAGATACCACTAGAGAGACTTATTTTGACAACTTCAAAAGTGTTATTGATGCCTGTGACCAGCTTGGCTTTGCTGATTTTATGGAAAGTCCTCAGAAATGCCGCCATGCCTATAAAAATTTAAGTAATGAGTGGAGGCATCAACTTAAAATGGAAGATATGTCAAATGGCCAAGCATCTCTTTGGCAAGGTACTTTTAGAACACTCATTAGGCTCTGTTTCGGAAAAGATGAAGCAGCTTTCATAGTTGAACGTATCAATCCGATACCACGTCAGCGCAATCGCACAAAGCCGCCTAAAGAGCAGCATTTCATGACCTTCATACAAACAGCAATAGCTTTGGCAAGACAGCTAAAATCATTTGTTATTGAAGAGAAAGACTTCCCGATAAAGCTGAAAATGCCTGATTATGAAGCGTTTGTATTTCAGTCTCAAGGAGGTAACGTCAAAACACCTTTCACGACATTCCATCGTGGCATTTACAACTTTGAACAAGGGAGGCTGGCCACGTTCGACGAGTGGAAAGATACTGTAAATCATGGTTTGAAATCGGAT
Source organism: Alteromonas naphthalenivorans (assembly GCF_000213655.1). Classification (NCBI taxonomy): domain Bacteria; kingdom Pseudomonadati; phylum Pseudomonadota; class Gammaproteobacteria; order Alteromonadales; family Alteromonadaceae; genus Alteromonas; species Alteromonas naphthalenivorans. The sequence continues at coordinate 3,708,200 of NC_015554.1, read as the reverse complement.
TACAGCGACAGGGTATCTAACTTCGAAGAAGTAAACAAAGACAAACGGCATGAAAGGCGTATAGATTTTGCAACCTTGAGCATGCAAGCCTATATGAAAATTTTTATCTTACTAACAGGTGCTCAACCATCCGAAGTAAAGCAACTAGAATATTCAGAAAATTTTGAGTATGAAAAAGACAAGTTCAGCAATGATTTCAGGGCGATTAAACTTCGGGCTAAAGGCAGAGAGGTTTCATATAACTTGGGTAATATCTATGGATACAAATTATTTAAAGAGTATCTTGAAGTCAGAAAATGGATCTTAAACGGAACAGAGTGTAAGTACTTGTTTTTTACTACCGGGTCTGGCAACACGATAGAGCCAAGGCAGCTCAGAAGTGGGCGAGGCTTCAATAGATATTTTGATAGGGTTCGAGGTATCTACTTGTCTAATGATTTGAAGGATATAACTTCTTGCCCTGCAAGAAAGTATAAAAACTTAATACTCAACCAGTTAGAAGTAAACTTGAAAACAAGGGCTTCTTTATTAAATCACACTGAAGAAACAAACACGTCGGATTACACTGAAACCACGCCAGAAAGACAGGCAAAGGAGTTTCAAGCTCATTGGGAAGCAGTTAAAAAAGCAAGAAAGCATGTAGATTTAACAGGCAAGCACAGTAAAAAAATTACAACGGGCCACTGTGTTGAAGAAGGTGTGCCTGAGTCAGAGATAGATAACCCTCCAATCGAACCAGACTGCAAAACCCAGTATGGCTGCTTATTCTGCGCCAAATACAGTTGTCACGCTGACGAAGAAGATGTACATAAGCTCTACAGTGTACTTCGAGTTATAGACATAGTTAGAAATGAATCACCGGATTTTAACCATGCCGAAGAAAAGTTCCAGACCCTCTCAATCCGCATCAATGAGATATTAAAATCCGTGGGCGAAAAATCTGCTGACCATCAAGCCATGATAGAGTGGGTGGAGAAAAAAGTGATGGTTACCGGAATATTAACCCCTTTTTGGGAGCGAAGATTAGACCAGTATGAACGAATGGGGGTGATCGCTAGTGCCTAATCTAAATGAAAGACTAAAAACGCTGGAAAATACATGCTTTAACGCAGACGAACTAACAGATGCCCTTGCTCCTGATTCGCTATCATTTGATAAATCAGTTGAACTCGAAATACCGCATGACTTTGTGCTGTGCAGAGATACGAACAACAAGGTTACGGCAATGTTTGGCGATAACGTTTGGGACTTTAACCCTTATCGATTAAGCGCTAATCGAATAAGCGTTTTTAACTTCGAAACAATTACAGAAGGGAGTATCTGCCCACATACAAGTGCAATTATCAATGAGATGAAGATCATTTTGTTTCATCTGATGTATTCAAGACCCGCAGGCCACACAGGAATGCTGGCCGTGAGTACGTTATACAATTATTTTATCGTCTTATCAAAAGCAGCCAAATACTGTATTAGGTTGAGTGAGATCCCTACTTTAGGCGAAGTAACCTTAAAGGAATTGTTCTCAGATGAAAGACTATTCGCTTTATTTGTCACAGAACACCAAAAACCTGCCTTCAATAGCAAAGCAAAAGCACTAGTCAATGGGTTGTTGTTTCTTGGTGAGTCAATACTTAGATTTGATGTCACAGCAATAGCAGATGTGGACATTGACCGACTCGACAATGACCAAACTGTAATAATTCCACAACGTATATACTTGCTAATTGGAGATCATTTAGAAAGTGATATCAAGCACATACATAAGTATTCTCGACGCATAGCTGCTTTCTTAGCCAAATTTAAAGATCCTTATTACGGCCTGTCTCACGAGAGACAAAAAGCATTAGCTGTGGGTGGCACAGCACAATGGCGTCCCGATATGAGTCAAGCGTTAAAAGGGCATGGACTAAATAAACTTTTTAAGGGTGAATTTGGTGTTTCTAATCGCAATGAACTTCAAAAAGTACTTGCTAAAATACAGTACATTTGCAAATTAACACTTCATTATTTTACAGGCATGCGTAACCAAGAAGTGCAGCGTATGAAGCCTAAATCGATTTCAAAATCTGTTTGTTCAGAAGAAGTGAAGGCTAAAGATGGTAAAGTCATTGATAAGAAAAAAGTGGTTGAGGTTATCTCATCTACAACTAAGTTTACAGGACAAAGGGTTAAGGTATCTTGGTCTGCGCCAGATGAAGTGAAGATGGCAGTAGCGGTATTGGAGAGGATTCATAAAGGATTAAGCGCTCTCCATAACTTAAATCTGAAAGATGACTGGCTATTTACAACCACCGAATTTATAAAGGTAAACAAACAAATCTCAGAAATCTATCCTGCTACATTCAGAGAGCGGCACAAACCGTCATGGTTGAAAGACCTTGTCATCACAGAGCTTGACTTTAAAGAGCTAAATAACAGTGATGATGAAAGAGATTTCTTATTGGAAGAGAAGTATCAAATAGGTGAAGTGTGGCCTCTTCACAGCCATCAATTTAGGCGCTCTCTAGCGTACTATGCCAGCAATGCAGGCTTTGTCTCTGAGGCATCGCTTAAAGCCCAATTAAAGCATGTTACACGAGCCATGACGCGCTATTACAGTAACAACTTTGAAAAGGCTGAGTCTATCTTCGGTTACTTCAATGAGAAGACGGGCAAATATGAGTTGCCGCCAGAGCATATCATCAAAGAGTTTCGTACAGGTATCCCATACAACATGGCTGACCGAGTGCTTTCAGACATCCTTGGTAGTGATGAACCGCTCTATGGCAAAACGGGTTCATACATTGAGCGACAAAACGAAGCACTCCGTAATGGCGAAGTACTGATTACAGAGGTAAGGGAAGAGACCGTCAAGAAAGTGGAAAAAGGTGAATTTGCCTACCGAGAAACCCTCTTAGGCGGTTGTACCAAGGTCGGTGATTGTGACAGCTTTATGCTTGGTGACTTTACTAGCTGCCTAACGTGTGAAGGGGCAATTATTAAAGAATCTAACGTTGATCGAGAAATAGAGCTAACCACAGAAGAGCTTGAGCTATATGAAGAAGATTCTGGTGAGCATCAATTAACTAAGGCGAATCTAGACGAACTAGTTAAGTTTAAAAAGCACAGGATAAACAGAGAGCCTTCAGAGGCGGCAGAGGTATAGGTTATGGCAGATGATAAACTTAAAGCATGTGAAGAAGCTCTGGAGCGCTTAATTGTCGGAGAAACAGTTAATGTTGACGCTAACAGTTATGACGAGATCACATTTGGCCTGATAGAGCGTGAAGCTGGCACTGTTAGCAAAGGCTACATCAAGCAAGACAGAGACAAATTCAAAGCAATTGTAGACAGGCTTAAAGATCATAAAGCGACTGTCGCTAGTCAACCTGCTAAAAAGGGTAAAAGCGTTCTTCAAAGGCAAAACGAGAAGTTACAGCAGCAAAAAGAAAAAGACGCCGAACTGATTAAAGAACTTACGTACAAGCTTCACATCATGATGGCTGATAACCTAAAGCTGGTAGAGCGAGGCAGAGAGCTTGAGAAAGAAAATCGAGACTTGAAAAGTGGAAAAGTCATCCCGGTTCAAATGGGTTCAAGGCACTGATAACAGTCAATCGCTGGTGATTGTAAAACTTGCTTTTACATTCAGCAGGGATTCAACAAGCGAAGCGCGTTAGCACATTTTAAAAGTCAGGAGTACTTTATGAGCGAACAAGAACAGATCAGCATCGAAAGCTATCAAAGATTTGGTCGCAAGCCCAAGCGTATTTCAGAAGACAATATCCATGAAGTTGTATTCGATTTGTGCTTTGAAACATACAAATACAAAGACGAATTTCAGTACGATTTTGATGCCAGAGAGCACCTTAAGGAAGTGGTGAATTACCTTAACAGCAAAGGATATTCAGTAACTCGATCTTCTAAGTGGGTTAAAGAAAAAGTTGACGAATTGTTCGAACAATTAGCTGGTGATGGCGTCTCTGAAGAGAAAGGGCAAGAGTTAATAAAAGCGATTAAAGAAGCGCAAGAGAGTGAAGTCAAAGCCCAGCAAGAAGATATAGATAAACTTCAAGAAGCGATTGATGCGCTTGGCCCAGACTTCTGGAAACGCTATCAGGCAAGTAAACGTCAAAGCATACACAAGCGCCAAAAGCGTAAAAAACAAATCTCTATTGAACTTAAGCTTTTTGAACAACTAACTCGTCGCAAGCAAAATAAAACATGGGATGCGCTCTTAATCGAGATGAAGCAAAACCATGATGACTTGACTCGATTAATGGCTGATGCGAATGTTGCGTAATACCATGAAGCCGATCGGTCAATACTATTCAAGCCGATCACTTTTTTGTCTGCCAGTAGACCTTAGTAAAATCTAACTTGAGTGATCGCCATCAGTCAAGGAATTTAGTTTTTTCGCATCGATTCGCCTTTTAATTCCAACTTTATTGCTCCGTGAACAAGCCGATCTAGGATCGCATCAGCATGTGTCGATTCTCCGATCATTTCATACCAATTTTCTATCGGTAATTGGCTGGCAATTAAGGTCGATTTTGTGTCATATCTCGCATCAATTAATTCCAGTAAATCACTGCGTTGTTGAGCTGTTAATGGCTCTAATCCCCCAATCATCTAGGATCAGTAAATTGGCAGAGCTAAGCTTGTTGATCAGTTTTCGATAACTACCATCGGCTTGCGCTAAGAACATCTTTTCTAATAGCTCTTTAAGCCTAAAATAATAAACGCTACTCCCTTGTTGGCAGTGGTTTTGACCAAGCGCGCAAGCGAGGTAAGTTTTGCCACACCCCGTTGCGCCCGTGATCAAGATGTTTTGATGAAGGCGAAGCCATTCACCTTGTGCTAATGAACGGATCTGAGTTTTATCGAGTTGTCGTGCTGCGCCATAGTTTAGTTGAGCCAGTGTGCCGCCAACTCTGAACTTTGCTTGACGAGTTAAGCGATCAATTTTACGCTGGTCACGCTGTGTTATTTCATGCTCAAGCAATAAACTTAGCCGCTCTTCGAAACTTTGTTCTACGTATAGATTGGGTTGCTCATATTGCTGCAATAGTGCATCACGTATACCGCTTAGCTTTAAGTTACTTAACTGGTTATTGACTTGTTGATTGATATTTTGCATAAGATTTCCTTTGGTTTGTTAGTTTTGATTAATGGTAATAGTTGTTGCCGCGGATATTTTTATGATCAATATCTTGTAGTAAATCACCTTGAGCTTGTGGCAAGGGTTGCTTATCCAAGCCCTTTTCTAAAATGTTTTTTACTTGTTTTACGCGAGTAACACCTGTGGCTAATGCGCGATGACAGGCTGCTTCAAGACGTTGGTCAGTAAACTTCTTACCTAGGCTTAATAACCCCATACAAGCACGGTAGCTTTGTTCTGGATGCTTTTTAGCTTGCATCAATTGCATAACAAACTGCTCCGTTGAACCACCGAACTTAGCTGCCCAACGCTCGAACCGTTGTGGTGTCCATTGCTGCTGCTTTTGATGAGCTATTGGCATATGTAGATCAAGCGTAGTGTGTGCACCTTCTCGGTGTGATCTTGGATGAACGGCTACTTGAACACCCTGATGGTAAAGTGTCACCAGTTGACCTGTGGCATGGGCTTCAAGCTTTTGTTTGATCAAGGTATGAGGTACTGAGTAGTAGTGTTTTTCAACTTCGACATGATAATCAATATGCACGCTTACTTGTTTGACTAAGGTGTAACTGTAAGCCTGTGTGGGTAGTGGTTTGAGAGCAGGTTTATCAATGGATTCAAACTGACTGAGCCTTGAACCAGGGTGCTTCTTCATTTTCCGCTGGTTTAAGTCGACAAGCAGTTTTTGTATCTTTAGGTTTAATTGGCGCAAGCTAAAGAAGCTTTCATTGCGAAGCCGTGCCATTATCCAGCGTTCGACAATTTGCACACCCACTTCTGCTTTGGCTTTATCCTTGGGCTTATAAGGTCTAGCAGGCACAATGACCGTATTGTAGTGTGTCGCCAATTGTTGGTAGGTTGGATTTAAATCAGGCTCATATCGACAAGGTTTAGTTACCGCACTTTTTAAGTTGTCAGGGATTACCAGCTCTGGCACACCACCAAGAAACTCAAAACAACGAGCATGACTCATCACCCAATCTTCTAGCTTTTTGGCTATACGTTGCCTCCGCATACGTATAATTAGATGCGCCCATAACTGCGACAAACACTTGAGCTGTACGGTATTCACCTGTACTAGCATCAACAATATTCATAGTTGGGCCGCAGTAATCAACAAACAGTTTTTCACCTGCTTTATGGTTTTGTCGCATGGACGGTTTTTGACATTTAAGCCATGCCTTGTACTGTCGGCAGAAGTGGGTGTAACTGTAAAATCCTTCCTCGTGTCGCTCTTTGTATTCTTGCCAAAGCAGCAATAGCGTCATGGTTTTGGGTCGCAGCTCCTGCTGAACTAACAACCAGTCAGGAATACTAAAGCCTTTTAGTCGGGGCTTTGTTTTGAAGAATGCTCGTTGCAGAGAATGATCATCCCATTTTTCATCAAGTGGCCAGCAAGTGATACCTAACTCTGCTGATTTACAGGCATATTTAGAAACAATTGAAGGTGAAATAGATAAGCTGTTTGCTATCTTTCGATGACTGAGTTTACAGTCGTATTTTAGTCTTAAAATCTCTTTAAGTTTACGCATTGAAATAGGTGCCGTTGGCATGGTTATTCTCATCATCAAAAATGAAAAGGATAACGGTTAAAAACACCTACTGGATAGACAAAAATGAGTATAAATTGAACGATACCATTCAAGCCGATCACTCAATACCATTTTGACCAAAAAGTGATCTGCATCGATGGTATTGAGTGATCGCGATGGATAGTATTAGGTGATCGGCTTAGATGGTATTAGGTGATCGCGATGCATGAGAATATGCAAATGTCACGAGCTTCTCTGGTCTAATAAAGAAATTAGAATCCTCAGGCGTGATTGAAGAGGGTTATGATGAGAGGCATTATTAATTAATGTTACTGGGTAACAGAAATTTAGGGGGAGGGATCTTTACTATGCACGTAAATCTGAATCACCTTTGCTTAGCAGATTTGTTTGGCTAGTATTACGTCTAAAATACATAATAATATAAAAGGGAGGTTAATTTGTTCTCAAGTGGAAAACTATTAAGGAAGGTCTCGGAGACGGAATATCTACAAGTAGACGAAAAACATAACTTTAAATGGGAAAGGCGGTTAAATTCGATAGCATTGCCTCTTCAAAACGTCAAAGTCATAACAAGCCTCAAAACCCACAAAAAAGACTATGATTTTTCAGGCAAGTTAAAAAACACACCAGAAAAACAAATCACCGCCGACGTCAGTACCGAGATTATTATTTCTGGGCAAGTCGATTACGAAAAATTCGCTGACAATATATATTGCTTAGATGAAACCGATAAGAATGATGAATTCATAATAGTCAGACCGAAAGGGTCTATAAAGGTCAACCTGAGGTCTGGCGAGCCAGCCAGAGATCCAAAGGACAACGAAAAGCAAGTTATAAACCAAGGAGTCTTTTGGGGCAGTTGCTTTAGAATGAATTATGATCCGGGTGAAGATGACATCATCTTTGAAATGTATATGCCAGAAGCGCAAGTACACGCGCTTGCAGAGCGATATGATTTAGATAGTGATGCCAAACTTGAAGTCTACTCAGAGTTAGCGTCGTTTACTTATGAAGTAGATGATAGCTTGCGTGAGCCATATCATTCACGAGATTTGGTTATAAATGACGGTGCAACTGCATTTGTTTCTGGCGTAAGCCTCTCATCAACTGTTGGTCCTCAGGAAACGAACGAACCTGATGATAGTGAAGAAGAGTTCGCTGATACCATCATTGATGAGCATGAGTCTATACCTGAGCAAGTCGCGCATCAGCAATTACTTCAAGTAATAACGAATCTGCAATTACCATTAAAGAGCATAATTACCGCGATATGGGCACTTGCTCTCGCAGTTATAATTAGTGCTATCATATAGTTATAGCTAGTCGGTTCGGTCCTGAATCATAGATAGCTCCGGCATACTCATATTTGGAGAAGTGGCAGTACGGAGTTATTTTTATTACAGACTTCAAGTCTGAAACACTATATGTCGAGTTTCAGTTATCCCATGCAATCTTTTGGTTGTACGGTGTACTCAACAATATATGAGTTAGCTTTGTCGAAATAGCTGTAGTTAATGCTGTATCCCTCACCAAAAAATACTTTTAGTTGTTCGTTTTGGCAAGACTGTGGTTTGGTATTTTCAAAAAAGTGCTGATTCATGATTGATATGTCTATTTCACTTGCAGTTAAATCTATAATAGATATGAAGTAGGTGTATCTCTTATTTTTTTGATCTATCGCTACTCTATCAAGGCGTGTTGAGTCATCGATCATGATAGGCAGACCCGCGTTGCTGTTTTGAACTGCTTGCTCTATCGCTCGTGTTTCAGCATTATTATAACCAACCGACATTCCTAGAACAAAATAGACTGCGAATCCTATTGCGGCCCCAGTAATAAAGCCTATAAGCTTTTTTTTACCCCTCCATGACATAATGACCATGAAGAATAAGCCATACCATAGAACAAATCCTAAAACTTTAGTCATTGCGGGACTGGAAGGCTGCTGGTCTGCAAGGATAGGCAAAAGAGTGGCGCTAGTGTGACCGAGTGCGGCAAGGAAAAGAAGTGCAGCTATTCCCTTGCTCAAAATTGAAATCTCTTTTATATCTTCCATTACCGTGTGCCCCTTTTTATGCGTTGTATAAGTTGTTTCGAAACATTTTTCATCAATCTGAAAAAATCCACACTTGGTTAGTTACTTTTTGATACTCGCCTAATTAACAAATAAACCAATGGCATAATTAACCCTAAGCCAATAAGTATTGGTTCGTAATTTCCTTCTGGATCTTTAAACCACATGCCAGCAAGAAATATTGAAATAGCAAGCAGTATAGCTTCAAAAATCCAAAGTAGTTTTTCGTAAGGCGATTTATAAGTGCTATGCTTAATTTCCAATACCTTAGCATTGAGTGCATTCTGAAAAGTCGCTAAATTTTTTGCCATTTCAGCTTCCAAATCTGGGAGCATTCTTTCATATAAGCTTGGATTTCCTGCGAGTTCAGTACTTTTCTTAAACTTAGCTATTGTTTCAACTTTTAATTGAGCTTGTGCTTTGCTTGCAAGATTTGAGACATCACTTTCTAATAAAGAGTAGTAATGAATTGAGAGCACGTCTAAATAGGCAAGAATTTCATCATAAAGCTCGGATGTATGTCTTGAAATCATATCCATTGTGGCTTTGATCGTGTTTCCTGAACGAACTAAACCATCTGCCGCATGACGTCGAAGCATTAACTCAAAATTTTCTTCAAGTGTCGATTTTAACTCTATAAGGACAAGCCTGATCTTTTCTTCGAAGTTTTGTTTTATTTCATTATTCATAAAGGCTTTTTTCAATAAAATGTAAGACTGACTAAATATATTGTTAGCTGAGACTCGAATAGTCAATCATAACTAACATTGGTTTACCCCAATAAGGACAGTGCGATTGAAGTAAGGTTTAGCGCATTTATGTTACTGGGTAACAAAAAACTATAAATTGCATTTACGTTACTGGGTAACAGAAAATGTAATTAGTAAGTAGGTACAATAATGTTACTGGGTAACAGAAATGTATTTCTCTCTATTTTTGTCAACGCACGGATGATAATTATGTCAACGTACATGCTATTAATCTGTCAACTTTAAATTAGTCACTGTCAACTGGGAGGGAATAGAGTGTCAACAATAGGATTATGTTGACTTGTCAACGGATAATATATTGAATGGGCTTGCACCTATTGATAATAAGGGCTTAAGGTAGCTGTCAACGAGTTTGATTATTCACATTGCCAAGCACTTTTGGCCAGACGAACCAGCTACCGCTAAACCCACCGCCAAAACAAAGAGGGCGATGAGCTAACGGGGCAAGTAAAGCCTTTTAAAAGCGGCTAAGCACTCTTATCAACTAAGTTCAAAGACTGCATCACATTAAGGCCCGGAAAGCCATCAGCAATCATATCGTTTGCTATTTGATAGTTGCGGATACCTTCGCGAGTGGCTGGGCCAATTATTCCATCGGGTGTACCAACATCGAAGCCGCGGTCATTCAGTTTTTTCTGTAAGCCAATAATATCGTTGCGGCTGTAAGCGGGTAAATCAGGTAGGGGAGCAATAATCCCGGATGCTCCTGAAATTCTATCGGCTAATACGCCTACCGCAATGGCGTAAAACTCTGAATTATTCCAACGCATGATCACGCGAAAGTTCTGGTAACCCACAAATGCTGGGCCTGCATGTCCTGCAGGAACCACCACATATGCTTTGGTATCGTCGTCGCCTAATGGGCTAGCATCGGCTTGTTTCACGCCTAGTTCGCTCCACTGGCTCAATGTACGGCGGTTCTTATAACCAGAAAGTTGATAATCGAAACCTTCAGGAAGCTGCACTTCCCGGCCCCAACGAAAGCCTCGTTGCCAGCCTAAACTCGCAAGAAAGTTGGCCGCAGAGGTTAGCGCATCTTCTTCACTATTCCATAAGTTGATTTGACCGTCATTGTCGCCATCTACCGCGTAATGGGTATAAGCCGACGGCATAAATTGGGTATGACCCATAGCGCCAGCCCAAGAACCTACCATTTCCTCACGGGTGAGTGACTCACGCTCAAATAACTTCACTGCTACCAAAAGCTCTTGGGTAAAGTATTTGCTTCTTCGGGGATCGCAAGCAAGCGTGGCTAACGAATCAAGAACAGGCATTTTGCCTTTGTAATTACCAAAGTTAGTTTCAAGCCCCCAGAAGGCCAGCAAGTAGTGCGGCGGCACACCGTACTTGTCACTTAATTTGTGCAGCAAGTCCTTATGCTTCTCGTACATTTCCTGGCCCTTGTTCGTGCGCCAATCGGTTACACGTTTACTAAAGTAGCCTGGAAAGGTTTGAACGAATTCTGGTTGGCTTCTATCAAGCTCTATTACACGAGCTTGGTATACTAATGAGGGGAAAATGGTATCGACAGTCTCTTGACTGACACCTTGCTCAAGTGCTTTGTTGGCAAGTTGAGAGGTACATATGGAAAACGCCTCATCGGCCATTGCAGTCGTGCTGCAAAGCCCTGATAGCAGTGCTGACATCATTGATACTGCAGTAACCCACTGCTTCCCTTTACCCTTTAAACCCATAATTCAATTCCTGTATTGCGAGCACACATGCTATCTCAATGTGACTGTAAAACGCGAGTATAATTCAATGATGCGCTAAGGTTTATGGCAGATGATACGTAACAATATGTAAACCTACCTTGGGGCGTTAAGCTGTAGGCGCTTGTTTTAAAATACCAACAATGTCGCCATCGTTGTTTAATTCAGCAAGCTCGATTAAATACCCTTTTTGAAGTTCATCTAACGAACGACCCTCTAACAGCTCTTTCACTCTGGCCTTTTCTCCCGCTACGATAGCCGATTGTAACCCTTCCATATTGGCAATAGAGCTCGCCTTATTTTCAGATGTCATAATTTCTCCTTGAGTGTAAGCATTCAACATTACTACGGTTGGTAACATTGAAACGATTGATTTTAGCGTGGCGCTATTTTTGTAGTTGTTGCCGAGGGGGAGCAGTGGTAGTGTTCGCTAACTTCAGAGTGTGCAGCACACAGTTGTTTATATGCTGCTACAAAATTCTTCAGCATTCGCTGGAAATTGTGTTCAGAAAGCTGCACAATTTTTTCAGCTTCATATCATGGCATTCTCAGTGGCAAAAAAAGTGGCAAAAAAACAATCAAAAGCGGCATCCAAACCTAAATCTTTTTCAATAATGAAGCTTTTCTTGCGCTTATTTCTGATAGGCGTTGTGGTACTTGGCGCCTATGCTTTTTACTTAGATGCGCAAATTAAACATGAGTTTTCAGGCAATAAGTGGGAAGTTCCTGCGCAGATATTTGCCCGCCCCTTAGAACTCAGTAAAGGGCAGGAAATTACTCCCACCGAAGTGATTGATGAATTAACCTTGTTAGGATATCGCAAAGTTAATGAGGCAGATGGTAGCGGCGAGTACAGTTATCGAAATGGCATTTTAAATATTCAGCGCCGTGCGTTTCATTTTCCTGAAGGCGCAGAAGGGCTTCGTCATTTAGAGATAACTTGGCAAGGCAGCCGGATTAGTCTGATTCAAGACAGAACGCAAACTCGCCCATTTGGCACTGTAAAACTTGAGCCGTGGTTAGTTACGCGCATGGTCAGCGGTAGTCAGGAAGACAGAATGTTGGTCACACTGGATACTATTCCCGATATGCTGCCAAAAGCGTTAACGCTGGTGGAAGATCGCAATTTTTATAATCACCACGGTGTAGCTCCTTTATCTATATTACGGGCGCTATTAGCAAATATTGCGGCGGGCAGAACCGTACAAGGTGGTAGCACGCTTACCCAGCAATTAGTCAAAAATATGTTTCTAACCCGTGAGCGCTCGATTGTGCGTAAAGCGAAAGAAGCCATTATGGCGGTGATCATAGACGCAAGGTATTCCAAATCGGAAATCATTCAAGCCTATTTAAATGAAGTCTTCTTAGGGCAAAATGGAGACATGGCGGTGCACGGTTTCGGGCTGGCTAGTTATTTCTACTTCGACCGCCCAGCGAATGAACTGAGCACAACTGAAATAGCAACGCTTGTGGCTATTATCAAAGGCCCTTCTTATTACAATCCACGTAAACACCCCGAGCGCGTCAAAGAGCGCCGAGACTTGGTGTTGCGTATGTTATTTGACGAAAATGAAATCGACCGCAGCCAATATGAGCGGGCGATTAATATGCCGTTAGGTTTGGCCAGTGGCGCTAGTTTGGCCAGCGGCAAACATCCTGCTTTTATGGAGCAGGTAAGACGAGAGCTTGCAGATATTCTAGCCGATTCAAGCTTGCGTGACTCGGGCGTAAAAGTGTTTACCACGTTAGATATCGTGGCTCAGCGCCGGGCAGAAAAAGCCCTCTCTGGTACGATTGCCAGTTTACAAACGAACAGGAAAAATCCCCTTCAAGGCGCGATGGTTGTGACCGACAGTGCTAAAGGCGAAGTGCGCGCCATTGTTGGCGGTAAAGACTACTCATTTAAAGGGTTTAACCGAGCGTTAGGAGCGAAGCGTCCAATCGGTTCATTAATTAAACCTGCGGTGTATTTATCAGCCCTTGAAGATCCAACCCAGTTTAATTTAGCCACGCCACTTGAAGATGAGCCTATTACGCTAGAAAGCCGTAATGGACAGCAATGGTCACCATTAAATTACGATAAAGAATTCAGAGGGCAAGTGCCGCTTATTCAAGGATTGGTTGAATCTTTGAATGTGCCTACCGTTAATTTAGGCATGCAAGTTGGGCTGGATGTTATTGCTGACACTATTGCGCGACTAGGCGTTACCTCTCAGGTCAATTTGGTGCCTTCTCTCACGTTAGGGGCGGTAGAGTTAACGCCGTTTGTTACCAACCAAATGTACCAAACATTATCGAACGGCGGGCGCTATGTTCCCCTTCATACAGTGAGCTCAGTCGTAACCGCTGACAATGCACTGTTATGGAAAAAGGCCGAATTTTATGCGCAGCGAACCGACGAAGCTGCTACTTACTTACTGAACTATGCACTTTACAAAGTCACGATAGATGGAACGGCAAAACAAATAGGTGCCAACTTTGGTAACGTGAATATGGCGGGTAAAACCGGTACTACTGACGATTATCGTGATAGTTGGTTCAGCGGCTTTGACCGTAACAACGTGGTGACTGTGTGGGTCGGCAATGATGATAACTTGCCAGTAAATTTAACCGGTGCCAGTGGTGCCTTACCGGTGTTTATTAATTATATGAAGTCTCAATCACCTAAGTCTTTATCTCGCCGCTTTCCAGATGGTTTGGGTATTGCGCACTTTGACGCGAAGACCGGCGCGGTAGTGATTGCCGGATGTGCCGGAAGCATGAGTGTACCAGCTATTCTAGATGTGTTACCGCCTGCGCAACAAGATTGTTCTGGTAAAGCAGTGAAGCCTGATGGAGAAAAAGAAGGCGAAAAGAAAAGCTGGTGGGAAAGAATATTTGGATAAAAAAACAGGTAGGCAGTAAAAAGCATCCAACTCAATATGCTTTTTATTGCCTCCTGAAAAAGCCCCAGGGAGTAGGCTAAACTTTAAAAGTAGTACTAAAACTGGTCTAACATATATCGCGCTGTTGAAAACACTACAGCGCTAAGTGCAAATGCTGCTACGGGTGCCAAGACCAACATAAATAATGCGCTAGCGGTTAGCATACCTGCCTCCTTACGCGTCGTTATCGTTTTGAAACTCATCACTTTTCATTGGCGTAATCGTAATATCTGCAATTAAAGTGCTGGCTTCTGCCGCATTCGGCTCAAAAGTATGACTGGCCGTTAATACGTCATACGTGATGCCTATCGTCATATCTTGTTTTACATCAGCCATTGCACTAGCCACTAAATAATCGGTTTGCGATAGTAGGTTACTTGTTGGTTCATCCGCCATTGCAGTGGTGGCTGTAAATGCAGTACTTAGAATCAGCGCAGTAAGTAATTTTTTGTTGGTAAACATGGTTCATCTCCTATGAGTAAAAGTAAGTCACTGCACTAAATCGGACTGCTTGGCAGTTATTTATTAAGTCGTTATCAATTAACAATTAGTTTATAGCGAGGGATGTGCCATCTTTTTATAATTAGTTAAATTAATGATTATTATGATTTTTTATTTTTATTGTTTTTAAGGTAGGTTTTCGAAATTAACGAATTAACTAATATTTAGTTAGTTTGTGGATGTGTTTTGGTCAAAATAACTAACGCTGATCATTGTGGGAAATGAAAATTAAAGCGGGACACAGCAAAGCAGAGAATATGGATAAGGTAAGTAGATACATATTTGGCTAAATAAACGTAAGGGGCAGTGATTCTACCCCTTAAACACACCATTTAGTTTTTGCGTAAGCGAGAAGCTAGGGTGAAGATGATGGCTAAAACGGCGCCAGCGACTAGACCTGCAAGACCATCGGCAGCAATCGCCATTACGGTCGTTATTGATGGCGCGAGTTCGCTGAACCACACTGCGGCGTGATGCAGAAAACCAATGTTGTGAGTAAGAATGCCGCCGCCCACCAAAAACATGGCAATGGTGCCAACTATTGCAAGGGTTTTCATCAAAATGGGCGCGGCTATTAACAGTGCACGGCCAAAGAAGCGTTGGAGGGTGTTCATGGTACCCGTGAGTGATTTACGCAGTAAATACAGCCCTACATCATCCATTTTGACAATACCAGCAACCAGCCCGTATACCCCTAATGTGATAGCAATGCTAAGCGCCACCAATACGCCTACTTGAGTGGTAAAAGTGGCATCCGTTACACTCCCTAGTGCAATCACAATAATTTCCGCTGAAAGAATGAAGTCGGTACGAATAGCGCCTTTAATTTTCTCTTTTTCAAACGCGACCATATCCACTTTTTCATCAGCAAGGGCGTTTATTCTGGCTTCACGTTCTGCTGACTCATCATCATGAGGTAAATATTTATGAAGCAGCTTTTCAGCCCCTTCAAAGCACAAATAGAGTCCGCCTAGTACAAGAAGTACGGTAATTAACGAGGGCACAAAAGCGCTAATAAGAAGGGCGGCAGGAACCAATATAACTTTATTTAGCAATGAGCCTTTTGCTACGGCCCACACAACGGGTAATTCTCTGTCAGCTTTCACGCCCTGTACTTGGTTAGCGTTAAGCGCCAAATCATCCCCCAGAACACCAGCAGTTTTCTTTGCTGCCACTTTCGACATAACAGCAATGTCATCCATCAATGTTGCGATATCATCGAGAAGGGCTAATAAGTTCGCAGCGGCCACGTCACATTCCTTTCATAAACCAAAAATGCAGCATACGTTGCACTGTCATAGGTTGGCAATGTTAAGGTATAAAAAGTAACAGCTAATTTTTAACGTATTGAGTTTTTGCGCCTAATGACTTTTATAAGAGGCACGTAAGCTTAAGCACTATGTATGACTGTGAGGTATCGTGAAGCCGTCATTATCTATTCGTTCTTATACTCGCACTATGTGTATGCATGCTCATGACTATTACCAGTTAGTATTGCCACTTAACGGGCATATCGATATATCGCTTAATACTTTCAGTGGATGCGTTGGAGTGGGAGAGGGGATTTGTATAGCACCTGGTGCCATTCATGGATTTACTGCTGATGAGCAGGCGAAGTTCATTGTAGCGGACTTGCAATCGGTGCCGGACAATATTGCTGGCGGCAATTTATTTGAAGAAGGCTCTTTACCCGCTGAAGGCTCCTTATCCGTTAAAGGCTCCTTATCCGTTAAAGGCTCCTTATCCGCTAATGCCTCTGACCCCGCTAAAGGCGCTCCCATTTTTCAAATAAGCACACCCATGCAGGCGTTTTTAGCGTATGTGGAAGTGCAATTAACGCATCACATCACTGATGATGAGAATGACGCCATGTTAAGTTTGTTCTCGGCACTTTTAGCCCAGCAGCAACGCGGTGTCGCCACTGATAAGCGTATAATCCCAGTGCTTTCTTGCATTCACCAAGATGTCGCCTACCCACACACTATCACGTCCCTTGCTAAAATTGCCTGTGTGGGCGCAACACAATTTAAAAAGCGCTTTATAGCCGCTACTGGGATGGGGCTAAGGGAATACCTCATTAATGTGCGTATGGAGAAAGCACGGGCCTTACTGAGCAATACAGATATGCCTGTTATTGCCGTGGCGGTAAACGTGGGGTATGACGATGTGTCTGCGTTTACCCGTCGGTTTAAACACCATGTGGGTATGCCACCCACGCACTTTAAGCGTCGATAGCCAGGAAGGTAACTATGATCAGTTCCTTTCATAAGCTAAGTATTTATTCCCGTAGTATTTGCCCGAAAAATAATGGCCCGCAAAATATGTGAAAGCGCAGTATTCATTAACGCAGCAAAGTTTAACTGAAAATCAGGCTTTTAAATCAACCACACCGCCTTTTCTGCACAGATAGAATATACAATTACAGTTATGCTTAGGCTTCTTGAATTTTAAAAATAGGCAAGTAATGGCAACGTTTATAGGGCTTGTGGCCATCATTTCGTGGGGCGTATTAGCTGTGTTGGGTGTTTACGCATCGTCAGTGCCGCCTTTTCAGCTGCTTTTTATTTGTTTTTCAGTTTCTGCGCTATTGCTTTTTTTAAAGCGATTAATTAAGCGAGAGCCGTTATTTACATTACCTAAACTAACACTTACCCAATGGATAGTGGCTACCAGCGGTCTCTTCGGATTTCACTTTTGCTATTTTCTAGCCCTTCGTTATGCACCGCCTATTGAAGCAAGTCTTATTGCCTATCTATGGCCGTTACTGCTGGGTATTGCAGTGGCTAACGCGCACCAACGGTTGTTTGCTGTAATTGGAGGTGCACTAGGTTTTATTGGTTGCGGAATTTTAGTTACAGGGGGGGAAAGCATTCAGTTTAATAGCGAATTTACACTGGGTTACGGGTTGGCATTTATTTGCGCCTTAATTTGGTCGGGTTATTCGTGGTTTATGGCTGGCACAAAAAGCGATGTTGAAGACATTGGCTGGATATCTATTGCAGTAGCAGTGCTAGCGCTGGGCTCCCACCTAGCTCTAGAGTCGAGCTATTGGGACCTTTCATTTAACGCTTGGGCAAGTGCAATATTACTAGGACTTGGGCCTGTAGGTGGCGCGTTTTACTTGTGGGATATTGGGCTTAAATTTGGTAATCGCCAGTTGTTGGCGAGCCTAAGCTTTGCTACACCTGTTATCTCCAGTATTGCGCTATTTTTATTTGGAATAAGTACACTGTCCACCGCCATTTCAATAGCAATTGTACTTATTATGGTAGGCGCGCTAATTAGCAATGCTGTGCCAGCGCTCATCATGAAGCGTCGTCTACGCCAAGCGGCAAATGCCTAATTAATCAGAAGGACTCAAAGGGTCTTAGAGTCTAAGCGGCTAGTCTTTCACTGGCTCTTTAGCGACGCGGGCTTCAATAAAGCGGTCGTAGTCGCTGCCCTTGCTACATTCAAGCGTACCGCCAGTCCAACCACTTAAAACGGTAAGCGCTTTGTTGGTCGTGCCGGAGCAATTTACTTTTTTCACTGGTCGTTCTTCATATGACGTGTCCTCTTCACCTTTTCGAGTATCAACAATATCTGGGCTTTCTATTTTCCGCCTATGTGCTTCAGCCGCTCTTAAGCCTTCCTCAGCAATTTCTTCTTGCTCTCTTCGATTAAAAAATTGCGAGGCACTGGTCCGTGGAGACAAGTTTAAACTGCCAGCTTTCTGGTTTCTTGTCGAGGCGTTGATAGTAGCTTGGGTATTGGAAATCGTAGGCGCGGGTGCTTCAGGCAAGGGGGTTTCAGTTGAGTTATTTTCTGTAATTGTGCTTTCTGTATTTGGTGCAGTCTTGTCTTGTTTTGCTTCTGTGGGTTTTGCTTCTGCGGGTTTAGCTTCTACTGGCTTAGTCTCTACCGCTTTTATTTGCTCGGCAGTGTCAGTCACTTTTGCTTTGGGGCTTTCTGGTACGTTAGGCTCAACAACGGGAGGGATAACTTCTACCGGTTCAGGTGCCTCTGTAATGGTTTTTTCTACGCTAACGTGGGGGTAATACAAGGTTGCACTAATGGGGGCAGGCTTGTGTGCTGGTTTTACACCGCTTTCAAACGTAGTAAAGAAAATCACTATTACTAACCCAATTAGGTGTAAAAGGGTTGAGATAAGTAGGCCTTTTGCGAGTTTACCCTTCTTGCTCGCATGAAAAACCTGCGCACGTTCAGGCACATACTCAGGCTCTATAATAGGTGTGATAATTGTCATACCTAGTAACTGACCCGCATCATTACTAATTAGTTCCATCCTAATTTCATCGCTATTTTCAGTTAATTTAACTCACTGCGCTCTAAAGTTGGGCATTGATGGCGCTATGCACCAGTCTGGTGCGATAAATGTAAACAAAATGCATCACGTTTTAGTTAACTTATTGTTTTTATTCGTTAATTATTTGTGGCACATCTCTTGGTTTACTTCCCTGTACAAGACACGAAATGTGCAAAACAACCATTAAAAAAACTGGAGCAACTCATGAAACTAGTCACAGCTATCATCAAGCCGTTCAAGCTAGATGATGTTCGTGAAGCCATTTCAGAAATCGGAATTGACGGTCTAACCGTTACCGAAGTGAAAGGTTTCGGACGTCAAAAAGGCCACACTGAACTTTACCGCGGCGCGGAATATCAAGTGGATTTCTTACCTAAAGTCAAACTGGAAATTGCCGTTCAGGACGACCAGGTAGATCGCTTGGTAGAAGCCATCGTTGGCGCAGCCAAGACTGGCAAGATTGGTGACGGTAAGGTATTTGTTTACGACCTTGAACAAGCCGTACGTATTCGAACTGGCGAGTCAGACACAGACGCGTTGTAAGCCACAACGATTAATTTGCGGAGAAAAGCATAATGGAAATTACATTTGAACTCGGGTATGCACTAGATACCTTTTACTTCTTAATCTGCGGTGCACTAGTTATGTGGATGGCGGCAGGTTTCGCCATGCTAGAAGCTGGTTTGGTACGCGCTAAAAACACGACAGAAATTCTAACTAAAAATATCGCGTTATTTGCCATTGCTAGCACCATGTATATGATTTGCGGTTACGGCATCATGTATGGTGGCGGCGAGTGGAGCCCGTTCCTTGGTGGAATTATGGGTGACGGCGCAACAGGTGTTGCTGAAGATGCGGCAACGTATGCACCTTCTGCTGATTTCTTCTTCCAAGTAGTATTCGTTGCAACGGCAATGTCTATTGTTTCTGGTGCAGTGGCTGAGCGTATGAAGCTTTGGGCTTTCTTAGCATTCGCTGTTGTGATGACTGGTTTCATCTATCCGATGGAAGGTGCTTGGACGTGGGGCGGTGAAGCTGTATTTGGCATGTACACCCTTGGTGACCTTGGTTTCTCTGACTTTGCAGGTTCTGGTATTGTTCACATGGCAGGTGCTGCTGCAGCATTAGCTGGTGTATTAGTACTAGGTGCTCGTAAAGGCAAATATACTGCTGACGGTAAAGTTAACGCTATTCCAGGTGCTAACCTTCCACTTGCTACGCTAGGTACATTCATTTTATGGATGGGTTGGTTTGGCTTTAACGGTGGTTCAGTACTTGCTACTGCTACAGTTGAAAGTGCAAACGCGGTTGCGATTGTATTTATGAACACTAACGCCGCAGCCGCTGGCGGTTGTATTGCAGCGCTTATCTTAGCACGCATTATGTTTGGCAAAGCTGACCTAACTATGGCCCTTAACGGTGCACTAGCTGGTTTGGTAGCAATTACCGCTGAGCCTTCAACGCCTACGCCACTACAAGCAACCTTATTCGGTGGCCTTGGTGGTATCTTAGTAGTACTAAGCATTGTAGCGTTAGATAAACTTAAAATTGATGATCCAGTAGGTGCTATCTCTGTTCACGGTGTGGTTGGTTTACTTGGTCTTATCCTTGTTCCATTCACTAACGACGGTTCAAGCATTGTGGGTCAGTTAATTGGTGCTGCTACCATCTTTGTTTGGGTGTTTGTAGTAAGCCTAGTTGTTTGGTTAGCGATTAAAGCCGTTATTGGTGTTCGTGTAACTGAAGAAGAAGAATTCGACGGTGTTGATATGAGTGAATGTGGTCTGGAAGCTTATCCTGACTTCACCAACGGCCGTACGTAAGGAAGTCTGAACAGGCAAAATTACTTATAATAACGATAATGCCTGTATCACCAATCTTAAGCCCCGCATCTGCGGGGCTTTTTTCGTTTTTCATAAAGTTAAAAATAACGCTAAACTATTGATAATTTACTTAGTTAGCAATAATGCTACATTAGGTTTGTTCTTTTATTAGGAAAGTAAATCATGCTGTTGCGATGTTTGTTACTACTGTGTGTCAGTCAAATGGCTTATGGGTACGATAGGGTTACCGGCGCGCCGTTTGCGAGTCGTTCAGAAGTTATTGCTCAACATGGTATGGCTGCGACCAGCCAGCCTCTTGCTACCCAAGTGGCTCTCGATGTTCTTAAACGCGGCGGTAGTGCTGTAGATGCCGCCATTGCTGCAAACGCGATGTTGGGGCTTGTTGAACCTACAGGGGCAGGTGTAGGCGGCGATCTATTCGCAATAGTATGGGATGCTAAGGAAAATAAGTTAGTTGGGTTAAACGCATCGGGTCGCTCTCCTAAGCTGCTGACCAAACAAGTGTTTAACGATAGAGGTTTAGCGCAAATACCTAAATTTGGGCCACTGCCTGTGTCTGTGCCTGGGGCCGTAGATGGCTGGTTTATGCTACATGAAAAGTTTGGCAAGTTACCTATGACAGCGTTGCTCACGCCGGCCATTGAATATGCCAAAAATGGCTTTCCTGTTTCTGAACTGGTTGCTTATTATTTAGCAATGAACAACGAAAGAATAGGTCATTACGATGGGTTTGCAGAAACGTTTCTTATTAATGGGAAAGTCCCCAAAAAAGGGGATGTTTTTAAGAACCCTGGTCTCGCGGTAACCTACGAAAAAATTGCCACCGGCGGGCGAGATGCTTTTTATAAGGGTGACATTGCGCAAAATATTGACGCTTACATGAAGTCGCAAGGTGGCTACCTTTCTTATGCTGATTTAGCGTCGCATACGTCAGAATGGGTAGAGCCGGTATCAGCAAATTATCGCGGCTACGATGTATGGGAGCTTCCCCCTAATGGGCAGGGTATTGCGGCATTACAAATACTCAATATATTAGAGCGCTATGACATTGAAGGCATGGGCTTTAATTCTGCCGAGTATATTCATACCTTTGTGGAAGCGAAAAAGTTAGCATTTGAAGATCGCGCAAAGTTCTATGCTGATCCCGCATTTAACGACATTCCAGTTGAGTGGTTAATTTCCAAAGATTACGCCACTGAACGTCAGCAGCTTATTAACGGCGCTAAAGCCGCAGAACGTGTAGACGCAGGTATTTACGATGGCGATACAGTTTATTTAACGGTAGCCGATAAAGACGGTAATATGGTATCGCTAATTCAAAGTAACTATCGCGGTATGGGGTCAGGAATGACACCCCCAGGGCTTGGTTTTGTACTACAAAATCGTGGTGAAATGTTTACCTTAGAAGAAGGTCATTTCAACGAACTTAAGCCTGAAAAGCGTCCATTTCACACCATTATCCCTGCATTTGTTACTCGTAATGGTGCACCATTTTTAAGCTTCGGTGTAATGGGCGGAGGTACTCAGCCTCAAATGCATGCGCAAATTATTGTGAACATGCTCGATTTTGGTATGAATTTACAAGAAGCGGGTGATGCTCCGCGTATTTTGCACAGCGGCTCTAGTTCGCCTACAGGTAAGTTAATGCTTGATGGCGGTTATATCAGTCTAGAATCAGGATTTG
This sequence comes from Alteromonas naphthalenivorans, assembly GCF_000213655.1. Classification (NCBI taxonomy): domain Bacteria; kingdom Pseudomonadati; phylum Pseudomonadota; class Gammaproteobacteria; order Alteromonadales; family Alteromonadaceae; genus Alteromonas; species Alteromonas naphthalenivorans. Next base: position 3,685,692 of record NC_015554.1, on the reverse strand, counting down.
ATGAGACAGTACAGCGAGAGTTAATGGAGCGAGGTCACACATTGCGTCGCGTTGTTGGTGCTTTTGGGGGCTATCAGGCAATTATGTGGGATGATAAGCGCAACGTTTACTTTGGGGCTTCTGAAAGCCGAAAAGATGGGCAAGCTGCGGGTTACTAATACACACTCGTATCATTGTTCGCCATGGTTAAATAACAATAAGAGTGCCCATGACACAACCACAAAAAGGGATTTGCGCAGAACCTAATTTACATGCGCAATATTTACTGCTTAACGTTATTGATGACGATAGTGAGGCGGTAAGGGCGAAGCTTGCCCGCGTGTTAGATATATTCGAACACTTTGAGTCTGAGCATTACGAAGCTATGGTGACCGGTGTTGTGGCTATTGGAACTGGCTATTGGACTGAAGTGTACCCAGGCTTAATTCCAGTAGAATTGATGCCTTTCCCTGATATGCAATGTGAAGATAGAAGTGCGCCTACTATGCCCTGTGATTTGTTTATTCAAATTAGGGCTGACCGTTTAGATATCTGCCATGCTATCGGCATCGAGGTCATGGATTTACTCCGATTACATGTAGAAATGGTAGAGCAAATTCGTGGTTTTCGTTACCTTGATGGACGGGATCTTACCGGGTACTTGTATGCCGCAGATAACCCTCGTGGAATGAAGCGCAGAGAGGTTGCCATCGTCAATGAAAACGATCCTGATTTTAGCGGTGGAAGTTATCTACACGTACAGCGCTACAAGCATGACTTACGCCGTTGGCACAGTCTTTCATCACGGCAGCAAGAACAGGTGATGGGGACCACTCAGCAGCATAACTTGGTGAGTGCTGAACAGTCTGAATCTTCTCATAGTGTTCGCGCCAATATAATTACCACTGAAAGTGGTAAGGCGGGGCTGATTAAACAAGGTATGCCATATGGCGATATGGTGTCGCAAGGGCTAATGTTCGTGAGTTGTTCGGCCAGTGCTAGGCCCTTTAAAGCCATGCTACATAGCCAAATATACGGCAATGGTGATGGAGATTATGACCGCTGGTTAGATTTCACCAACGCGGAAACTGGCGCTGCCTTTTTTGCGCCATCCGTTACCTTTATTCGCGAACAGGCGAAAAATATAGAATCTGAATAGGGTCGGTGAGGCTTTACTGTATAGTTAAGGCGCCATCCCAGTCATCTGGCAGCAGCATGTTTTGATATATACGACACACATCGATATGGTGCTTCGCCAAGGAGTCTTGAGGAAAAATAGCTAACGCCGCTTCAAAGTGCGCTATAGCCAAATCCCACTCTTTATCAATTCTACAGGCTAGGCCGGCGGCAATTTTAGATTGAACTGAAAACCGTTCTTCCTGCTGTTGATGTGGTAAATGGCTTAGCACCTCATAAATTTGGATTGGGGCTTTGCGGCCTTTTACCCGAACCCAGTCAAGAAGCCGCGTTTTAACAGGGAACTTGTCCCCCATTCCTTCAAGTACTTGTGCACTGACAATAATGTCAGCCCCGTACTTTGGCGCTAGTGCTTCTAAACGACAAGCAATATTAACGCTGTCGCCAATAACAGTGGTATCCATTCTGTCATCAGAACCTACCGTTCCCATTACCACAGGCCCATAGTGTATTCCCACACCCACATTAATGGGAACAAAGCCCTTACGCTTACGACGAATATTGTAAAAATCGAGGGTTTTGCGTAATTCCATCGCAGCGTTAATTGCGTCAATAGCTTTATCTTGCGGGGTACCACCTGGATGATCAAACAATGCCATCATGGCATCGCCGATAAACTTATCAATAAACCCGCCGTTCTCGTGAATTGGTTTATTCATACGTAGGAAATACGAGTTGAGAAACCCCATAAGCTCCTGTGGGCGCATTTTTTCTGATAAGCCGGTAAAACCGCGAATGTCGCAGAAAAGGATAGCTACATCCTGCTCATCGGCATAACCAAGCTCAATATGGCCTGAGCCGGTTTTAGTGATATGGTCGATAAACTGTTGAGGAACAAATTTTTGAAAGGCTTGAGATAATCTTAACGCTTCATCAGCAACGTGTTGATTATGCTGTTCGGCTGAGGAATCTGATTTTAACTTTGCTTTACGTCGCTGTCGGTAAATAAGTCTATTAAGTCTGTGCCGGCGATACTTTACCAGCACAGCGGTAACGACAACACTGTAAGCAAAAACTAAAAATAATACACTTAGTAGTAACCAATCCGTCGACGTCAAAATACCTATCCATTGTTATTATTTAAGCATTGCAAACACCTTGTCAGCGGCTTCTAAAGTTTTCGCAATGATGTCCTTATCATGCGCTTTAGATACAAATCCAGCTTCGTATGAGGCAGGTGCCAAGTAAACACCTTGCTCCAACATGCCGTGATAAAATTTGTTGAACTGCTCTGTATTGCAGTTAATGGCCTGCTGATAATTAGTCACGCGCTCAATGTCCGTGAAGAATATCCCAAACATACTGCCGGCAACATTAGTACTTAGTTTAATACCGTGCTTGTTGGCAAGGGCTTGCATGCCATCAGCAAGTGCTTGGGTATTTTCAAAGATGCCTTCGTAAAGGCCTTCTTCCTGAATCTGTTGCATGGCAGCTAAACCTGCAGCCATGGCTACGGGATTACCTGACAAGGTACCGGCCTGATAAACCGGGCCGGTAGGCGCAATATGAGTAAGAATGTCTCGTCTACCCCCGAAACAACCTACCGGCATTCCGCCGCCAATCACTTTACCTAAGCAAGTTAGGTCTGGCTTTATGCCGTAACGTTCTTGTGCTCCACCGCGTGATACCCGAAAACCTGTCATCACTTCATCAAATATCAGAAGGCTACCGTATTCGTCACACACATCACGAAGACCTTCTAAAAAGCCTTCAACAGGTGGAATGCAGTTCATATTACCAGCAACTGGCTCAACAATTATACAGGCAATGTCGTTTCCGTGAGCCTTAAATACATTCTTTACACTTTCTATACTGTTATATTCAACCGTTAAGGTGTGCTCGGCCACGTTAGCAGGTACACCAGGAGAACTCGGCACTCCCATGGTCAATGCCCCTGACCCCGCTTTTACTAGCAACGAGTCGGCATGTCCGTGATAACAGCCTTCAAATTTAACGATTTTATTGCGACCCGTGTAGCCGCGAGATAAACGAATAGCGGACATGGTGGCTTCAGTGCCTGAATTTACCATGCGTACCATTTCCATTGACGGCACCAATTTACTTACCGTTTCAGCCATAATGATTTCAGCTTCGGTAGGTGCACCGAATGAAAGACCGAATTCAGAGGCATCGATGACCGCTTGTCGAATTTGTGGATTATTATGACCCAATACCATGGGGCCCCACGATTGCACGTAATCGATATACTGTTTACCATCGGCGTCCCACATGTAAGGGCCATCAGCCTTGGTAATAAAACGAGGTGTTCCGCCAACGGCTTTAAAAGCGCGAACGGGTGAATTAACACCGCCAGGAATGGTTTTTTGGGCGCGGGTAAAAAGGACTTCAGATTTTTGCATGTAATTCATTGCTCTTGTTGCTGAACCATACCACTTCACGTTCATATTTAGTCAACAACTCTTCAACGCCTAACGTAAGCGCAAATAACGCCATGCGTACGAGAACGCCGTTGTCGGTTTGTCTGAATATGGCAAGGTTTGGATTTAAATTTAGGTCGTTATCTAGCTCGTTAGCCTCTATACGAGAATCTCGAGGAAGTGGATGCATAATGACAGTTTTGGACTGAAAATGGCGAGTATAAATAGAGTGGTTTAAACGGAACTTCCCACGGTATTTATTGGCTTCTTCTTGAGAAGGAAAACGCTCTTCCTGAATACGGGTTTGATAACAAATGTCGGCATCTAAACTGCCTTCAAATGTTTCCGTTATATTAAGCTGATGCCCCGCATTTTCAATCGCATCGATAATTGGCTGTGGCATGGCTAATTCTTTAGGCGATATTAGCGTGAAGCGCACATTTTTGAATAAGCATAAAAGGCGAGACAACGAGTGTACGGTTCTACCGTAACGAAGGTCGCCAATCATTGCGATATGCAAACCATCAATACCATGGCCATGGTATTCCAATTCACGTTTAATGGTAAATAAATCGAGTAAGGCTTGAGTGGGGTGTTCATTAGCACCGTCACCACCGTTAATCACTGGTACACGACTGCCTTCTGCAAACTCGGCTACCGATCCCGCAGCAGGGTGACGCATGGCAATAATATCTGAGTAACCGCTCAGTACACGGGCGGTATCATAAAGTGATTCGCCTTTCGCTAAGGCTGAACTGGCCATGCCGGTGGTTTCACGCACTTCACCACCTAAAAGGTTAAACGCGGTGCCGAAACTGACGCGAGTCCGGGTGCTAGGTTCGAAAAATAAATTACCAAGGATGGCGCCTTCAAGCACAGTAGTGCGCTTTTGGCGTTTCGCATAGGGCTGCATGGAATCAGCAACTGAGAATACTTTCTCAATAGCCTCACGATCGAATTGATTAACCGAAAGAATATGATTACCGGTAAAGTCAGACATGTGTCACTCAATCATCAACAAAAACGGCTGTAGTGTATAACAAACGAGGAAATAAGTAATCCTTCGTCGCCGTCTAGATGGTGAGTTATTCGTCTTTATTTGTACAATAAGTATTAAATAGCAGTAAGGTTTTCTCGACAGCAATTTCTACATGAGCGCCAATTGCTTCATTAAGCATTGCCTCTTGAACACCGCACAGCAATTTGTTGTGAAAGTCGCTTTGTAACAACGAGCAAAAGTCTATGGCCAACTGCACACTGTTAGCTTTCGTTAGCGCGCCTTTACCATAAAAGAAGAAGACTTCAGAGAAGGCCTCTATCGATGCACCAGGTCCAGCATCATAAAATAGTTTTGCCACATGAGGTGTGCTTTGCGCTTCACCAATGACCAATCGGAAAACAGCAACCGCCTCTGGATCTTGTATCAACCTGATGAACTGCGTACCTACCTGCTTTAAATAATGGTTTAGCGGAAGGTTAGCATTCGTGCCTTGCATCAATAGATTGGTATCTAGTTGGTAAGATTGGCATTTCTTCGTAATAGCGGCCTTAAACAAGGCATCTTTATTATCGAAGTGAGAATAAACCGTTTGTTTTGATACCCCAGACGCCTTAGCAATATTATCCATTGAGGTATTAGCGAAACCATTTTCGATAAATAAACACGACGCTGAATGAAGAATAAGGTTATGTTTTTCTTCGCTTTTGGGGCGGCCTTGTCGTTTGTTTTTTTGTTCAGGCAATGGAATCTCACTCAAATTTTAATATCAAACTAGACGGTCTAGTATTTATAATCTAGCATAGTAAAAATAGTTTACCAAATATGCCTAGGCAAATAAGCCTGCAGAAGCAAGGAAAATGAAATGACAATTGAGTCTACTGAACAAGGAAAAGGGGCATCGACAGCACTGTATGCTGCTATCGCTATCTTCGTTGTTGGTTTAACGCTTCTGCTGTTTGCTGCCGGGCTAAATGGCGCGACACAAAAACTTGCCGAGCATCCACTTACTGCGGTTTCAACTAAGCGCGTTACGGTACAAAACGGTTTTGAAATGCCGGTGAAAATTTATGGACTCATTGAATCTCCCAAAGCGGCGGATGTGTCTTTTGATACCAGTGGTCAAGTCATAGCAATTTTCGCTGATGAAGGCGATACGGTTCAAAAAGGTGATGTACTCGCCAAGCTAGACAATGACAGGTTGTCTGCGCGTCTTGTGGAATTAAATGCAACGTTAGAACGTACCCGTGCAGATTTAACGTTAGCAGAGCTCAGTGAAAAACGGGTGACTGTGCTGGTGGAGGAAAAACTAGAATCGTCGCAACGTTTAGATGAAGTGAAAGCCAATACGGCTGCTGCGAGCGCACAGGTAAAAGAAATTGAAGCAAACATTGACAGTCTAGATGTAGAGCAAGCTAAAACAGAATTGCTCGCGCCTTTTTCAGGCACAATCAGTGCGCGTTACTTTGATGAAGGTAGTGTTGTCGCTGCAGGGGCTGCTTTGCTTAGTCTTACCAGCGATGCCCCTTTACAAGCCCGCTTTGCGGTGCCAGCAGATATGGTCTCTCTATTTCGAGTAGGTGAAAAGGTAGCCCTTAATGTTGATGCGTTAAATATTGAAGCAACGGTGAGCCAACTTTCTCCTGTACGCAACAGACAAACCCGTACTGTTGATATTCTGGTTAATTTATCGAGTAATGCTGGCTTACGACCGGGCGATCTTGCCACCTTGATAGGGCAACGTCACGGCGATAGCAACGGCAGTTGGATACCTGCTAGTGCGCTTAGCAATGGTTTACGAGGGCTATGGCGCGTGTTCGTAGTGACAGAACAAGAGACGCTTAACCTTGAAAGTAGAACCGTTGAAGTTATTTATACCGGCGGTGAGCGTGCCTTTGTACGCGGCGCATTAAGTGAAGGCGACCGCTTAGTAACAAGTGGAACGCATAAGCTGTCGCCAGGGCAAGCGGTTAAATTGAGTGAGGGTGATGTGAATAGCGCTGATGGAGTAACGCGATGAACCCTATGCTATTTGATACCGATAAAAAGTACCCATGGTATACCTTATTCTATCGACGACCTCACTTACTCGTTTTAAGCTTAGTGATATTGCTCGTTGCGGGCATGTCTGCGCTAGGTAATTTACCGCGCTTAGAAGACCCTAGAATTGATACCCGAAATGCCCTTGTGATCACGTCCTACCCAGGGGCTTCGGCTGAGCGGGTGGAAGCGCTTGTCAGTGATGTAATAGAAGATAAGCTACGTGAAATCTTTGAAATAAAGGAAGTTAAATCTACCTCAAGAGCTGGTATTTCAGTCATTAATATTGAAACCCAAGATTGGATTGATAGCAGCAGTAACGAACAGTTATTCAGTGAAATACGAGACGCTATAGGCGAAGCATCAGCAGGTTTTCCAGAAGGCGCAGGTTCGCCTATATTCGATGAAAAGCGCGGTGCCACTGCATTTACATTATTGTTAGCATTAAAAGCGTCGCACCCTGATACCACATCACTTACCCTTACGGGGCGGTTAGCGGAAGAACTCACCGATAGACTTCGTAATGTACACGGCACCGAGTTGGTACGTATTTATGGTGCCCCCGAAGAAGAAATTAGCGTAAGTATCTCCCCAGATAAACTCGCGGCAACCGGCCTAAACCTTGGGCAAGTCAGCAATATCATTAGTAACGCCGATCCTAAACTTCCTGCAGGTGTGCTGGACACTGAAAGCACAAATTTACGCTTCACAGTCGCGAAAGGGTTGGATGGGGTGGCGATGGTGTCTGCTATCCCGCTGGCGAATCAAGATGGTCGTTATTTACGTGTAGAAGACGTTGCAACGGTATCCCATGGGTATGTGACCCCTCGTTCTGACATTGGTGTGCTTGATGGAGAGGAAGTTATCTTCGTTGCTGCCCGTATGCAAACCTCGCTACGTGCCGATGTGTGGACCAACGATGCGCTAACCGTGGTTGATAGTTTCAATCGGGAATTTAAAGGCACGGTAACAGCCGACATTGCTTTTGAGCAGAATAAATATACCGGCAATCGCTTAGCCGAACTATCAGGCAACCTATTAATGGGTTGTGCGGTAGTCATGTTTGTTATATTACTCTTTATGGGGTTTAAAGCATCGTGGATAGTGGGGTTAGCGCTTCCGTTATGTGCGTCATTTGCGTTGTTCTCTCTTAACTTTTACAACGAGCAAATTCACCAAATGTCCATCTTCGGCATGATCATCGCCATTGGACTATTAATCGATAACGCCATTGTTATTACCGATGAAATTAGGATCAATTTACAAGACCCATCAGCCACTCGGGTTGGTGCAATGGCCAAAAGTGTCTCTCACCTTTTTGCGCCCTTACTGGCCTCTACACTTACCACCATATTGGGCTTCATGCCTATTTTTCTGCTAAACGGTAACATTGGGGATTTTGTTGGGCCTATTGCTATAAGCGTGGTGATGGCACTAATCGGCTCGTTGTTTATATCGCTGACAGTAATTGCAGCATTAGCCGCTCGCTTTCTCCCTAAAGGTGAACAGGCTGAAAATATGGCGAATAAACATTGGTGGCAAGTGGGGTTACAAGCCCCTAAATTAAGCCAAGCGTTTCGCGTACATTTAGCCGCGTGGATTGCACGACCGATTTTAGTCTTACCTTTAGTGCTTGTGTTTTGTATCTCGGGTTTTGTACTTTCAGGTACGTTGGCAAACGTATTTTTCCCCAGCGCTGATAGAGACCAGTTCGAAGTTTATATGTGGACGAAAGAGGGCAGTAGCATAGGCAACACACTCGCTTACACCCACAAAGTCGACAGTGTTATTCGCGAAAACGAAGGGGTTAAACAAGTGACATGGTTAGTAGGAGGTTCTGCTCCTTCAGTGTATTACAACCAAATCATGACACGTGATAATTTACCCAACTTTTCCAATGCCGTTGTAACAACGCATACGGTAGAAGAGGCGGCCAAATTAATTGGACGTTTGCAACATCATCTTGATGATACCTTCCCTGAAGTTCAAATTGTGGTGCGTGCATTTGGACAAGGTCCGCCTATTGCTGCGCCGGTAGAAGTAGAAATTTTCGGGCCCGATTTAGACATATTGAATGAATTAGGTCAGCAAGTTCGATTTTTAATGTCATCAGTACCCGGTATTTCCCAATCTACAGCCAGTATCACCATGGGTGAGCCAGAACTTAATGTTGATGCCTCAAGCGATACATTGTCCTACCTTGGCTTGAGCCTTTCCGATTTAGCGAGTCAGATGCAAATTAACTTTTCAGGGCTTGCTGGTGGTTCAGTTTTGGAAAGCACGGAAGAAATTCCTGTGCGCGTAAGATTATCAGATAGCTTCCGACAAGATGTGGCGGGCATAAACTCCATGCCTATTCCGGTGGCAGGAGACAGTTCAGCAAATAGCGCTATAAACTGGTCGTCGTTAGGTGCAGTGGCTTCGTTAACACTAGCACCGTCTATCAGCAGTATTACTCGACAAGATGGCGAGCGGGTCAATCGTATTCAGGCTTACCTTTTGCCGAATGTGCCCCCCGTTGATGCCAGTAACACGTTAAGACAGAAGCTAAACGACAGCTTAGTGTTGCCAGAAGGGTATCGTATTCACCTTGCAGGGGATGCAGATGAACAACAACGGGCAATGGGCCAGTTGGGGACTTATGCACCGGTACTTCTTGTGCTCATGCTGACTACTCTCATTCTAACCTTTACGAGCTTGCGTATGGCGGGGGTGATTGTATTGGTAGCGATACTGTCAGTAGGGCTTGGCATGTTTAGTTTATGGTTATCAGGCTTACCGATTGGCTTTAACCCCCTATTAGGCTCTGCTGGGTTAATCGGGGTTGCGATAAATGGCTCCATCGTGGTTATTGCGGCGATAAATGCAAACGCAGAGGCTAAACATGGAAATATCGCTGCAATCGTGCAAGAAACCATGGGGTGTAGTCGACACATACTTTCCACCACCTTTACCACGGTGGGTGGGTTAATCCCGTTATTGCTCTTCAGTGAAGGAAGCTTCTGGCCGCCTCTTGCTGTCGTGCTGGCCGGTGGCGTGGGCTTCTCTGTCATATTATCGTTAGTGTTTACCCCCACCGTGGTGGCAGCATTTCAGCGCTACCGCTATCGACATCTGGCCTAACAACACGCGTTATAAACAGGTAAACTGTGTTAATTATTAATCTGTTTGCCTGTTTATGCGTAAAAATCAGAATAAACGAAATGCGCCAACACGCCATTTTAGCTGGTGGAAGACAGACTGTGCCGTCTGCCAGCGTATTCGACTTTATGTGCTGTGGGCCTTAATTATGTTGGTTGTGTACCTGTATGTCTGGCAATAACCCTGAACCTATTCTTATTCGAGCCGCGTCAAAAAGTAACGGTATAACCAGTATCGTTATTGGTTGTGCAGGGCTAGTGTTTGCAGCGCTTTGGTTTGTATTGCTCCCTGATTGGCTTTTCCTTGCGGGTATTTTGATCACCAGTGCCGCATTAGTTACTTTATTGGTGGGCTACTTTAAAATTCGAGAACCTGAATTCAGCCTAGAAATGACCACAGAGGTAATTACCTATCGCCACCGGTTGGGCAGCTGGCGGATACATTGGGAAAACCTACAACGGGCAGACTGCCCGAGAGTACGACAAGGATTAGAGCATGTAGGGCTTGAAACCGTGGGGTTTAAATTAAAAGACTATACCGAGTTTCTAACCAGTATATCGCCACGTTTAGCCACCCATTTGCTTATGGAGCAGCGACCTTTGTTGCTGCATAACACCAATGAAGGGTGTGCAACGGGAAGTTGCTACGAAGAGTCTATGTTCGATGACAATCATTTCACGTTGAACAATGGCACAGTACTCACTGGGGTAAAAGCCATGTTGGCAAACCGTATGGCAGAGCTTCGCAAGCGCCTAGGCTATGACGTGTTTATTGCTACCTCTGACATAGATAGAACCCCAGAAGAATTTGCTGCGCTTATTTCTCAATGCCAAGCCGCCCGCAGAACCAATAAGGTTCAATAACCCGGGTTAAGCTAGCCCGCGCGCGTCTGCCCTTCAGAGCAGACTCGCTCAATTTCATCAAGTAACAGCGGTAGATTCTCAGCAACTAGAAAATGTTGCCCTAGTTTAAGGGCGCTTTCGAGCTCATCTGCTAAGCTTTGCAATCGCGGGGCGCCTATATAACAGCATGCTCCGTGTAACTTATGAATTTCGAGTTTAAGCTCTGCGTAATCTTTTTTATTCCACAGCGCCCTCAAGGTCATTAGCATCTCTGGCGCCATAGTAATAAAGTCTTCAAGTAATTCTTTTGCTGCTTCATGGTTTTGGTGTGCGCGCTTTAACGCAAGCTGCCAGTCTAATGAAGGTAATAGAATGTGCCCTGGCTCTGTGACATGACACCACGAACGAATAAGATCTACCAGTGAACCTATCTCAATGGGTTTGGGCAAATAGTCGTCCATGCCGGAAGCCAATAACCTTTCTTGTTCTTCTTTAAAGGCATGGGCGGTTACCGCAATAATAGGTGTGCCCATGTTCAGCGTCGTTTTCCTTATCGCTCGAGACGCTTGAAGCCCATCCATAATAGGCATTTGAACATCCATTAATATCAAGTCGAACTCTTGGGTTTGGCACTGATTAACCGCGTCTTCGCCACTGGTTGTGGTCACTAATGATATAGGTGAGTTATCAAGCCAGGTATGCAGTAACTTGAGGTTCATATCCATATCATCCACGGCTAGAATTCTTGCCGGTGGAAGGGTATTCAACTTATCTTGAAGCGGATTTCTTGGCACCGCTTTCTTATTATTCACTAAGCCATCGAGCTTACTTAGCGTCATCGGCATGCGTATTTGAGTATGAAAGTGCTGAGACAAACTTGGGTATTGAGTAAAAGGCTCTGGGCCTGAATACCAAAGCACCCGCTTGGTGGCATTAAACTGTACAATGCGGCTTAAGAACTCATCCCGCTTGTCCATTTTTGATACCGGCACTGTTGCCATAAAAAAATCAGTGGAAGATGACTGTAGCGATAGTCTGGAAAGGTAATCAACGGATTCAACCGTGGTTACGTTAGCACCCAGTTGCTTCAACATAGAGGCGCTGGCACGGCGTGTAGCCGGAATGGGGTCGAAGATAACCACATTTTTTCCATGCCACTCGGTATCAGCACTCAATGCATATTTCTGGCTTAAGTGATTGGTTCTGAGGGTAACCACGAAGGTGGAACCTTGTCTTGGCGTACTTTTGAGGGTTAAGTCGCCTCGCATGAGTCGAACTAGCTCTCGACTAATTACCAAGCCTAATCCTGTCCCTTGGTAGTTTCGGTTTATCGAGTCATCTACTTGAGAAAACGCATTAAAGAGTTTCTTTCTGTCCTGCCGGTTTATACCGATACCCGTATCTTCAACGGTGATTTCAATTTCATGAATTCCGTGCAAAAGCGGGCGGCCTTTAACTGCTAGGGTAATCGTACCGGAAGGGGTGAATTTTAAGGCGTTGCCAAGCAGGTTGTTCAAAATTTGCTTTATTCTGAACACATCACCTATTAACTTTTCTGGCAAGGGCGCTAGGTCGAAAACAAATTCTAACTTTTTAGAATGGGAAGACTTCGCCATAATTGTCACCATTTCTTCCAATAAAGTATTGGGTGAAAATGGTTGGTTGTTGATTTGCAGCTTACCGGCTTCAATCTTAGAGAAGTCTAAAACATCGTTCACTATAGTCAGCAAGTTATCAGCGGCAGTATTGATAATTCGCACTTGCTCTTGTTGATCAGACGGCAAAGAGGCATGGGTGAGTTCTCGGCTAAACCCTAGAATACCGTTAAGAGGCGTACGTATTTCATGGCTCATATTGGCAAGAAATTGCGATTTCACATTACTGGCTTTAATTGCGTCTTTACGGGCAATATCTAAGCGTGCGTTTTGCTCTTCAATGAGCTCCATATTATTGCGTAAATCATCGGTGGCTTGCTCAACCTCATGCTCAAGTTGGCTTCTACTTTTTTCCATTAGCGCGAAAGAAAACAGCCCAGATTCTAAAAATACACCCACTTGGAAACAGTAAGTGGTGAAGTCGTTTGAGGGGAGTACGCCAATTAAACTTAGCATGCCAATAATGGCACCAGAGGCCAGCATACCCCAAGCAAATATAAAGTATCGGGCAGGTTGGAAGCGGTTAATGAAGGCTTCAATACCGGCAAATATATAACTACAAATTGCGATTAGACCTACACCATAAACCAAGTTATTCTTCCAGATAGAAGGAAGCACCCCCAGAAAACAAACTACCCCAATAACCATTTGTACTGCCAATAACAAAACAATGACAGGATGTGCAGCCTTGGCGTTCTTTTTGGTCTCAAGAAAGCTCACGGTAAAAAAACCGGATGAGATACCTATGATCACAAATATCAGTTCAGTGTGGCCAACAAGCCAATAGGGTATTCCCCCTGAAAACAGCAGGTGGATATGGCCGCCCCAAATAAATTGCCAAAGAATAACGGCGCATATATAGCCCACGTAGGCAATAAGACTGCGCTCGCGAACCCCGAAATACAGCACAAGGTTATAGACCGCCAGTATCAGCAACCCCCCGTAAAACAAACCCCACATTAGGCTGTCCATTTGGAACGAACTGCTATGAACTGGCTCAGGTTGCACTCGTAGTGGCGTAATAAGACTTGATGATTGGCTTTCAACACGTATGAATAAATCTACCCGTTCAGCGTTGGCAAGCTTTACCCGTAATGTAGGAATGCGAAAAATTTGCTCTTTTTGAGATTTCCCCTGATGGCTTTGCTGCAATACTTCGCCATTTTTAACCAAATAGAAATCGACTTTGTCGAGTTGGCTAAAATTGATAGAAAATACCCAGTTCTCTTGGTTTGACACGTTGGAAAATGACGTTAATAACCACATTCCTTTATCTCTGAATCCAAAATTGGGATTACTATAGGGATGCATTCGAAAGTCGCTGCGCCGTCTACTCACATCGTTTATTGTGAGTGGCAGATTGGTTTCGTATAAATAGTACAGGGAGTCGGAGAGGTCTAAAGAAGCATCTTCATCGAAAAGTTGCTCAATATGCTGAGCGTGTGTTGATTGAGGGGCGATAAGCCAAAGTAATGCGCACAGCAGTGTAAAAATTCGAAACAAATACATCCTGAATAGCTTCTTAATCTTCTTCTATTCTTATTAAACCACTCTGGCGGACAATTGTACAAAAGATTGAGGCATTTACGTCTATCGCTATACTGAGTTAACCTAATAGTGATTATTGCACTAGCCCCTAGTTTGCCCCACAATAGAAACATTGAAGGCTTAATAAAAAGTCCTATTTTGTGGGTAAACACTTCCACATAAACACGCCGTTCGTTAACGCTGCTACCTGTTTAAATAAACTAAATGCTTGGCATTAACGCTGTATTGTGAAAATAACAAAACGAAAAAATTATCATGAGCGACGAGATTATTATTAACCGCGACGGTGTAGAACAACTGCCTTTAAGGCGCTTTACCGAAGACGCTTACTTAAACTATTCCATGTACGTCATCATGGACCGTGCCCTACCTCATATTGCTGACGGCCTAAAGCCCGTACAACGACGCATTATATACGCCATGTCTGACTTGGGACTGAGCGCTAATGCTAAGTACAAAAAATCAGCTAGAACGGTAGGGGATGTATTAGGTAAGTTTCATCCTCATGGAGATTCCGCGTGTTATGAAGCCATGGTATTGATGGCGCAGCCCTTTTCTTATCGCTACCCCTTGGTAGATGGGCAAGGAAACTGGGGAGCGCCAGACGACCCTAAATCTTTCGCTGCCATGCGATATACCGAGGCTAAACTTTCTCGTTTTTCAGAAGTTTTATTGGATGAATTAGGTCAAGGCACCGTCGATTGGACCCCCAATTTCGATGGCACATTAGAAGAGCCTTGTGTGCTACCCGCTCGTTTGCCGCATATCTTGCTTAATGGCGTTACCGGTATTGCTGTTGGTATGGCAACAGATATTCCACCACATAATGTGCGTGAATTGGCTTATGCCTGTGCCATGTTGCTCGACAACAGCAAAGCAGAGCTTAGCGATGTGCTAGAGCACGTTAATGGGCCAGACTATCCTACCGAAGCTGAAGTTATTACGCCTAAAGCTGATATTCGTAAACTGTACGAAACCGGCCGCGGCTCAATTAAAATGCGTGCGGTGTTCCACGAAGAAAATGGCGATATTGTTGTTACGGCGCTGCCTCACCAGGCATCAGGTGGTAAAATTTTAGAGCAAATCGCAGGGCAGATGCAGGCTAAAAAGCTGCCAATGGTTAGCGATTTACGCGACGAGTCAGATCACGAAAACCCTACCCGCTTACTTATTACGCCGCGTTCAAACCGTATCGATACTGCTCAGTTAATGCAGCATTTGTTTGCGACTACCGATTTAGAAAAGAACTATCGCGTAAACCTAAACATGATTGGTTTGGATGGTCGTCCTAAGGTTAAAGATCTTCGTACTATCTTATCTGAATGGTTGGTTTACCGAAAAGAGACAGTTACCCGTCGTCTTCAGTACCGATTAGACAAAGTGCTGGCTCGTTTACATATTTTAGAAGGCTTGCTCATTGCCTTTTTGAATATCGATGAAGTTATCGAGATTATCCGTACCTACGAAAAGCCCAAGCAAGAGTTAATCTCGCGGTTTTCGCTTAGCGATAAGCAGGCAGAAGCAATACTAGAATTAAAGCTTCGTCATTTAGCCAAACTTGAAGAAATGAAAATTAAGGGCGAGCAAGATGAGTTGGCAGCAGAGCGTGATAAATTGCAAACCTTGCTAGGCTCAGATCGCCGCTTAAAAACCCTGATTAAGAAAGAAATTCTCGCCGATGCTGAAAAGTATGGTGATGATAGACGTTCACCTATTGTTGAGCGCGGTGAAGCGAAAGCATTGTCTGAAAAAGAACTCGTGCCAGCTGAATCAGTTACCGTCGTGTTATCAGAAAAAGGGTGGGCACGATGCGCCAAAGGTTATGACATTGATGCCGAGGGATTAAGCTACAAAGCGGGTGATGGCTATCTATCAAGTGCAGAAGGGAAAAGTAATCAACCTGCGGTATTTATGGATTCCTCGGGACGTACTTTCTCCTGTGATGCCCATGGATTGCCATCGGCGCGGAGTCAGGGGGAACCGCTGACAGGGCGTTTTGCCTTGGTAGGTGGTGAGTCGTTTGAACACGTTATTATGGCATCCGACGAGGCTAAGTTTTTGGTTGGCTCCGATGCTGGCTACGGCTTCGTAGGCACATTCAAAGATATGGTGAGCAAAAATAAGGCGGGGAAAGCATATCTTTCTTTGCCAAAGGCCGCCAAGGTAATGAAGCCTAAACCTGTCACTAACCCTGAGTCAGATTGGTGTTTAACCATCTCGAACGAAGGGCGTATGTTGCTGTTCCCACTTAAAGACTTGCCAAGCCTAGGTAAAGGAAAAGGGAATAAGCTGATTAATATTCCTGGTGCCAAAGCGCAATCCCGCGAAGAGTTTGTGACTGTATTGGCGGTAGTGCCTGATGGCGCTTCATTAAAAGTGACCGCGGGTAAACGTAATATGACCTTGTCTGCTTCAGATTTAGAACACTATTATGGAGAGCGAGGACGAAGAGGAAACAAGTTACCTCGAGGTTTACAGCGGGTGGATAGTGTTGAAGTGGTGCAAAATCAAAGCGCTTCAAGTGACGATAGTTCAGATGCCCAAGAGAATGATATTTCCTAAACATTGGTTGTCGTTGGGTGTGACTGAACTACACTATTATTAATTGTATAAGGAGACCGTATGTTAGGGTTTGTATTTACTTCGCTCGTAGACATGCTAGAAGAAAAAGTATCGCCTGAATTTGCTGACGAAGTGATTGTTGAAGCTGAGTTAACAAACGATGGAGCCTATACTGCGGTCGGCTATTATCCTTTTGAAGAAATGCAGAAAATATTATCTATCCTTACTGCGAAAACCGGTAAGTCGGTTAATGAACTGCTGTACGATTTTGGGGTTTATCTTTTTGGTAAGCTAGCGGCAGTACATGGCAATGTACTTGCAGACACGAAAGACATTTTACAGTTGCTAGAACACCTTGATGGTGACATTCATGTTCAAGTGCGCAAACTCTATCCAGATGCTGATTTGCCTAGGTTTACCGTTATATCTAGAACCGATAATAGTATGCGCTTGCGCTACTTCTCGGAACGGGAACTGTATCCCCTTGCTGAAGGGTTAATGGATGCAGCCGCTGCGCACTTCGATTGCACGCTAGAACGCGAAACTCATCAAATGTCATTCCCTCATACTTACGAATTTAGTATTCAGGTTGTGTAGCCGGTGGGCGCCGATCTAGATCCTCTAGAAGAAAAATTAAAAAGCTTAGAAAGGCGGCTTCAGCGTGAAAAAACAGCAAGAGAAAATGCAGAATCCTTGCTGTTGCTAAAAGCTGACGAGCTATACAATTCACTCCTTTTCAGTCAGCAATCCCAGAAAAAGTTAGAACTCGCATTATGGGCATCGCAAGAGTCGTTTTGGGATTGGCAGGCGAGCCACGACATCATTGATATTCGTGCGTTTTCACTTAATTCAGAAAGTGAGTCTACCTGGTCCGGAACCCCAATCGACTTAATGGCGTTAGTGCATGAAGGTGACTTGGAAAACTTACAGTTTCAATGGTCGATGGCGCTTCATGGTGGGCGCGAACGCATAGAACTTTCCTTTCGTATGAGCATACAAGGCCAGTTGCAGTGGGTGCGCCTAAGAGGGCGTGTACTTAAGCGTGGTAGTAGTGGTGAAGCCTTACAAATAGTGGGAACCACGAGAGATATAACGCAGCAAAGGGAAGCAGAGCAATCCTTTCAACTCATGGCATCAGCCTTTGCGAATTCTCGCGAACCCATGTTGGTATTATCTCCTAGCTTAAGCATAAACGAATGCAATGAGGCGTTTGTGAAGCTGGTGGGTGCGCCAGATAAAATGGCCTGTATCAATCTTAATCTTAATGATTTGTTGAAGGGTGAAAAGGTAAATACCAATAGCTTGGAGCATAAAAAACAGCTTAGGTTTGAGTCTGTTATTGTACCCAGAGTGGGGGAGAATACCGCGGTTGATATATCCGTATCGGTGTTTGACAATTACCTAGAAGCCTCATCATCGCTTATTGCCACTATGCGGGATATTAGTGAACGCAAACGCAATGAAGCTCGGTTAAAGCAACTTGCCCTGTACGATGAATTAACTGGGTTAAATAATCGCAGCGCCCTGCGTGATATTTTCCAACAACTTTTCGACAGCCACGGCGACTTTTTAGTCGTGTTCATCGACCTTGATGGTTTCAAGGCGATTAATGATACCGCGGGTCATGAGAAAGGCGATGTTGAGCTTCAGCGTGTTGCCGCATTGCTAACCGCTTCATTTGGTCCGTTTGGTGATGTGGCGCGGTGGGGAGGCGATGAGTTTATTGCGGTACTTTCAAGACAAAATATTGAATGGGCGGTGGAGAAATCCGAAGCGCTCATTCGGCTCATCGAAGAAGATGTTGTGGTAACTAAAAAGGTCGAATTGAAACTGTCCGCAAGTATCGGTATTGCCAAATTTCCCGAACACAATGACAGTATTGAAGGCGTTGTACAATGCGCAGATGCGGCAATGTATCACGCCAAAAAACTTGGTAAAGGCCAAGTGAATGTCTATGAGGATGGGCTTTATGAGAGAATGTCGCAACAGGTCAGTATGGTTAACGACTTGCGTAAAGCTATCGAAAAAAACTTGCTCGATTATTATATTCAAGGCAAGTATGACTTACAGGGCAATTTGAAAGGCGGAGAAGTGCTTTGCAGGTGGATATCTGGTTTGCACGGTGTTGTACCTCCTCTGGTATTTATTCCCATCGCTGAAGCGCACGACCTAGACTGCCAGATTGGCTTGCAAGCGCTGGAAGCCGCATGTGACTATATTGCGATGATGGAAGCGCAGCAAGGAGAGAGCATTCCGCTTTCAATTAATATCAGTGTTAACCAAATGCTAGACACCGATTTCCCCGCCCAAGCCACGAAAATTTGTAATGATAGTTCGGTGCGAACCAACATGATTGAACTTGAACTCACCGAGTCTATTTTTATCCGTGATGAAAAAGCCGCGCTTGCCGCGCTAAATAGTCTGCGTGAAGTTGGCTTCCGCCTTTCACTTGACGATTTTGGCAGTGGCTTTTCTTCCTTAAGTTACCTTCGAAACTTTCATTTTGAAGTCGTTAAAGTGGACAGGAGCTTGGTTAAGGATATCCATAACAACAGTAAAGCGAATGCGCTTTTCTGTGGTTTGGTGGCCATGCTCAATAGGTTGCAGATTGAAATTGTGGTGGAAGGGGTAGAGCAGGAGTCTTACTTACCCTTTATGGAAAATGCTGACGTGAACCTCATGCAGGGTTTTTATTTCGATAAACCTATGCCTTATGATCAGTTCCTTGCAAGGCATACAAACTTGTCAGATACGTTCCCTAGCAGAAAATAAAAGGGCTTTCGCCCCTTTATTCATCCCATTTAAATTCTTTGTTGTTCAGACTGCGCCGATTCAACGCATCAAAACGTTAACTGGCGTTAGTGCTTTCAAATATCTTATCTGCGGAAGCTGCCACAAAGCCTTGGTAGCGTTTGCCATTAGGCATGTTATAACGCTGTGCAAATTCGTAGAAACAACTTGGAATGGCAGCGGTCTCGTCAGAGAAATTCACAGGTGCCCGATCGGCCATTGTAGATGACTGCGCTAAGAAGACCTCAGGCCCACCCTTTATTTCGCCGCCAGAGGTGTTTAGCACAAAACCGGCTTCTTTTAAGCGCGTATTTACGTCTGAAAGCTCATCAGTTTGCCCTAAATGATTCACGCTAACCGTGAAGTGATTAGCGCGAAATCCCCATGCCGCCAACCACGCTGCATATTCTGATTCATTAAGCAGAGCATCGTAATCGGCTTTGCTGATATCCCAGTGACGGCCTGAATAAAGGAAGTTATCAGCAGTCACGACATCGGCATCCATTTGCGCTACAAGCTTTTGAATTATGGCTTGTGCATTGTCAGACAGTTCGTTCACTCTCAACTCGCTGATGAAGACTTTTGGTTTTGTGTCATCAGGGTGCTCGAAATGCTTAGCGGTTAGCTTCTTCGCTTCGAAATTATAATCACCCATTTCGGTATATCCAAGGGCAAGAAAGTGAGCGGCCAATTTTTTAAGCGCGGTTTTATCTACTGCAAAGGTTCTAAAAGCTACATGGTCGTTAACAATGTTATTTGTGCTTTCTTCATCCGCAAGCAGGGCATGAATTTTGTGAGCTGAAGGGGTAATTGCAACATAATCGTCCCACATATTGGCAAAAAGCGTATCGATATTGTTATGCATGGGGTGTGTCCTATAAATAAAGCCGCTATTAATAGCGGCTTTGTCTGAATTGGTTTGTTTAAAGTGTTAGGCCTGGGCTTAATTTGCCCGGCAAGGTCACTTTTTCAAGCTCTACCGAGGCGACAGGAAACGCACAGTAGTCGGCGGCATAAAATGCACTGGCGCGATGGTTTCCACTTTCACCAATGCCACCAAACGGTGCTGCACTGCTTGCACCCGTAATAGGGCGGTTCCAGTTAACAATGCCTGCACGAATACGTGCAAAAAAGTAACGGTAGTCTTCTTCGCTATCAGCTAGCAATCCTGCCGATAA
Organism: Alteromonas naphthalenivorans; assembly: GCF_000213655.1. Lineage (NCBI taxonomy): Bacteria > Pseudomonadati > Pseudomonadota > Gammaproteobacteria > Alteromonadales > Alteromonadaceae > Alteromonas > Alteromonas naphthalenivorans. The sequence continues at coordinate 3,665,385 of NC_015554.1, read as the reverse complement.
GCCAAAGCTGGTATTGTTCGCTTCTTCAATTGCGCTATCAAAGTCGGTGTAGCGAATAACCTTAAGCAATGGGCCGAAGTGCTCTTCATCAGGCAATTCAGACAGCATGTCAGTGACATCAATAATACCTGGCGTGGCGAACCCCTTTTGAGTATCAGGCTGTTCTAATCGCAATAACACCTTGCCGCCTAAGGCTTCAAGGTCTTGCTGCGCTTTAACCATAGATGCTGCAGCATTGGCTGAAATCATTGCGCCCATGAAAGGCTGATCTTCTGCGTCATAGTCATCAATTTTGATATTTTTAGTGACTTCAAGAAGACGGGCTAATGTGGCATCACCTTGTGCATTGGCAGGCAAAAACAAACGGCGCGCACAGGTGCAACGTTGACCTGACGTAATAAAGGCTGACTGCACGATGTCGTGAACCGCACCATCAATATCGGCTACGTCTTTCACAATTAACGGATTATTTCCGCCCATTTCTAGGGCTAAAATTTTACCGGGATGACCCGCAAACTGTTCGTGCAAAATTTTGCCCGTACGTGAACTTCCGGTAAAGAATAACCCATCAATACCATTGTGTGACGCAAGCGCTTTACCGGTTTCAACTTCACCTTGTACTAAATTAAGTACGCCAGCGGGCAAGCCTGCTTGTTCCCATAGCTTAACCATTTCTTCGGCAACCATAGGGGTCAAGTCGCTTGGTTTAAATACCACGGTATTGCCTGCAATAAGCGCAGGTACAATGTGACCATTAGGTAAGTGGCCAGGGAAATTATACGGGCCGAATACGGCTACAACACCATGGGCTTTATGGCGAATGAAGGCTTTACCTACAGGCATAGGGTTTTCCACATTGCCGGTACGTTCGAAATATGCTTTTTCAGAAATAGCGATTTTGCCCATCATAGCGCCCACTTCTGTGGCCGTTTCCCACTCAGGTTTGCCAGTTTCTTTTGCCATCACTTTAGCTAGGTGCGCTTTCGCTTCGCCTAATTTTTCGCCGTAAACCTTAATAATGCTTAAACGTTCTTCAACCGTCAGCATTCCCCATGCAGGGGCAGCGGCACGAGCGGCTTTCACTGCTAAGTCAATTTGGCTAGGGGAGGCTGACTTACCTTCCCAAATAACCTGGTTTTTAGCGGGATCGATTGAGGTTAGGTCGTGACCTTCACCGGTCACCCATTGTCCGTCGATAAAATGTGTATGTAACATATAAAGTGTCCTTCAATTAGTCTCTGAACTTTACAGGTGCAAGACGAACATAGTCGCCCTCTTGCACATTCAGAGCGGCTGCAGCCTGACGCGAAAGCACGGCAATATTTTGCTCTTCGTTAACCCCTATTTCGGTGGCTACCGCGCGAAAGTCTGCAACAGAGGTGTTGATGATGTAGTGGGTTTGGCCTTGTGCCGCCGCCGCGTCATCAATAACAATTGGCATTTTTAAGCTAGACTGTGCCGTTCGGATATGACTGAGATTGGCCTCTACCGTAGGACCTGCATCAAAAATATCGACGTATCCGCGACAACTAAATCCCTCGCCTTCAAGTAACTGCAGAGCGGGGCGTGTTTTGTCATGAACCTGACCAATAACCGCCTGTGCTTCTTTACTTAATAAATTGACGTAAATAGGGTATTTAGGCATCAGTTCTGCAATAAACACCTTATTACCAATACCGGTTAAGTAGTCGGCAGTAGGAAAGTCCATTGAGAAAAAGTGGGTTTCAAGCCATTCCCAAAAAGGCGAACGGCCTTCTTCATCACTTACACCACGCATTTCGGCAATAATAGTTTCAGAGAAGCGTTCACGGTGCTCCATCATAAATAAAAAGCGTACTTTCGATAGAAAACGCCCGTTTATTCCGCCTCGGGCTTGTTCTCTTAAAAACAGCGTACAAATCTCAGTCACGCCCGTGTAGTCATTACAAAAGGTGAGAATTTCAACCGTATTGTGAATGTTTAGCTCGCGAGAGGCATGTACCACTTTACTCAAGTGATAGTGGTAAAACGCATCATCGATACCTACGGCTGCTTCAATACCTGAAGTGCCCACTACTTCGCCGGTGGTCGTATCTTCCATAACAAACAGGTACGACTCATCACCGGGTTGAGTCACGTTAGCTTTGGTGAAAGCTTCTTGCGCACGGTCGACTTTTCTATGCAGCAGATCATCGTTAACCGGCAACGAGGTAAACCCAATACCTGATTCTACTGCAATGTCGTACAAAGCCTGGTAATCAGCTTGTGTAATAGGGCGAATTATATTCATGTTCGCTACTCGCTAAATTGGCGTTTATTCGGCGTTCACAACAGCGGCAACGGCACGTTCAAAGCGGGCTAGACCTTCTTTAATATCTTCATCAGGAATAACCAAAGAAGGAGCAAAACGAATAACGTTAGCGCCAGCAATTAAACACATAAGGTGTTCTTTTGTTGCGGCCATCATAAAGTCGCGAGCGCGGCCTTGGTATTTTTCGTTTAACGCGCAGCCAAGCAACATACCTTGCCCACGTACTTCAGAAAATACCTCGTACTTGTCGTTGATGGCTGTTAAAAGCTCACGATACAAGGCTTCTTTGTGTAGCACGCCTTCAAGTACTTCAGGCTGGTTAACAATATCAAAGGCTTTTTCAGCTACAGCGCAGGCTAGTGGATTACCGCCGTAGGTACTTCCATGCGTACCTGCTTTTAAATGCGCGGCAATGTCAGTAGTGGTTAGCATAGCGCCAATAGGGAAGCCACCGCCTAACGATTTTGCGGTAGTTAAAATGTCAGGTGTCACATCTAAGCCCATATAGGCATACAGGTGACCAGTACGGCCAACACCCGATTGCACTTCATCAAAAATGAGCAAGGCATTGTGCTTATCACACAACTCACGCACGCCTTTGATAAATTCAATATCAGGAGAGATGATTCCGCCTTCGCCTTGAAGGGGTTCCATCATAACGGCACATGTGTTGTCTGAGATTAATGCTTCGAAAGCGGCTAAATCGTTATAGTCGCAATGCTCAACAGCACCAGGCTTAGGACCAAAACCATCTGAATATGCGGCCTGTCCGCCAACGGTTACGGTAAAGAAAGTACGGCCGTGGAACCCTTTGTTGAAAGCAATAATTTGGTTTTTATCTTCACCGTAGTTATCTAATGCGAAACGACGTGCTAATTTTAATGCGGCTTCATTGGCTTCTGCGCCTGAGTTAGCAAAGTACACTTTCTCTGCAAACGTGGCATTGACCAGTTTAGAGGCTAAGCGAAGGGCTGGCTCATTGGTGAATACGTTACTCAAGTGCCACAACTTGCTACCTTGTTCGTTAAGAGTCTTAACAAGTTCAGGGTGACAATGACCTAGTACGTTTACCGCAATACCGCCAGCGAAGTCGATGTACTCAATACCATCTTGATCCCAGACGCGTGAACCTTCTCCGCGAACGGGGACCATACCCGCTGGGTTGTAGTTAGGTACCATCACTTCATCAAACGTTGCGCGAGTTACTGTCATTTTTGTTACCTCTGTTTTAAGCGCCCGTGTCGGTACAATAGACCTCGAGCAGGCGGAAAAATAAACGAAATTACCGGTGAGTATGCCATTTTTTTAAGGAGTTGTCTTGTTTGTGAATGGCTGCAGCCCTTTATATACAAGGACTCTGGCTTAATTTGCAGGAAAAGTGAATAACTATTTACTACTAAGCCATATTGTTTAGGAATAGTGTAATTAAAAGGTGAATTAGGTGTGTAATCTCACAGCCAGAGCGCGTTGATCTGGCGTGGGTCAAATGAGGGTAAAAGGAGATATTTGGCTAATTTGCATGAATATCCACAAAAAATTAGCTGTTTTCTTCCTCCCTTGATAAAGGAAGGGTGAAAATATCAACAGATCTTAGTTTTTCCAATGCACCTGATGGATATTCTTGTTCTTTAATCATTGGTTTTACCTCTGCCACTTCAATCATACGTGATTGATGCAGCATTCTTACCTTCGAATAGGTGCGAGCTTGATGTAGAAGCTTAGCCATGGAGCCTACTTCACAGGGCTCTCTGTTGGCACATTGACGCATCGCATCACCAATAAATAAGCGTTTCAACATCATGTTTTCAATAAGGTCGGCGGATAATGCATCAGCATATTCATCTTGTAATGCAATTAGGTAATTCGCCGATGGTGCCAGCTTTAATAAAGCTTCATGACGCATGCGCTCTTTGTCTTTTTGGCTTTCGGTCAACAGGTGAAGCTGCACCTTATCAAACAACTTGAAGTACAACCGGATGATGGCACAGCGACCTAATTGACTGAGCATACCAAAACTATAAGCCTGAACCGGGTTAAGCTTATAGTGCGGCGCGAGGTGCCTAGCGGATACCGCCGTGCCGTGCGCAAACTGAGTGAGTTTAAGTTTAATGCAAGGGTACGGGTCGGTTACCTGAGGCATGGCACGTTTTACAATAAGAGAAGGAATAAGCAGGCGTAAATTCTCAATGCCTAAGAAGCTAAGTGCCGTTCTGAAAGTTTCCACCACGATTACCCTACCTTTGGAGTCTCGTCTTCTAAAAGCCGGAGAGTTCACGACTTGCATCAACTCGTCATAAAGCCAAGGTAAGTTAGCTGCAATAGGTTCTAGTTTTGATACCGATGCCGCGCGTACCGATAGCGCGTCGAGTAAAGCACCCGTGTCATCACTTAAATTTAATGTGTTGTTGAAAACGTCGGAGGTAAACGATAGCTGCTCGGTAAGCTCACCTAATAAGACTTCATGCAAGTAATGATTAACTGTTTCGGTATATGAGGCATCAGACTGCGCTTTTAGGCGCTTATTCTCAATAGCGACTTTTTCTACGTGAAGTAACTGCCTGCGGGCGTCGCCTTGTTCAGATTGTTCAAAGCTGATTTCACCAGGACCACGCTTCCCCAGCATTTTCATCGCAAGCTCTGGAGAAATTAATAGGCTCTCAAAGCGCTCATCGATAGGCGGCGGGGTCGATGCTGGGGTCGTCATCTCAAAGTAGCTCCTGCTAAGTAACTGTTCTAGCGTCTGTTCATAGATGCCGTGCATTGGGTCGCCCTAATTCCTAAATATATCTACTTACAAAGGCGCTTTGTTGATTAACCTATAAAAAGTAAACAAAAACAACGCCAAATGCGAGTAACTGCAGAACTTTTTATCGGCAGGAAGCCATATAGCTTAAGTTTATTCTGAACCCTTGGCAGAATAACTAAGAGTCAAGGCCTAGGCATTTAGAAAAGCATTTAAAATATCGTGACCATACTCGGTTAGTAAGGATTCAGGGTGAAATTGTACACCCCAGATAGGGAGTGCGTTATGAGAGATTCCCATAATTTCTTTTTCCCCGTCATCAGTCACGCACCACGCATCTATATTTAGAACGTTAGGGAAGTGGTTTTCATCAAGCACCAATGAGTGATAGCGAGTTACCGCGTAACCTTGTTCAAACCCATTAAACAGGCCTCGGTTTTTATGAAAGAGCGCAGAGGTTTTGCCGTGCTTAATTTCTTTTGCACCGATAACAGAAGCACCAAAAACCTGGCCGATGGCTTGATGGCCTAAGCACACACCAAGTAATGGAATTTTCCCAGCGAAGTGCTTAATTGCCTCTACGCTAATTCCTGACTCATTAGGTGTGCAGGGGCCGGGTGAAATCACTAAATGACTTGGCGATAAGGCTTCTATATCGGCAATGCTAAGGGCATTATTTCTCACCACTTTAACGCAAGCACCTAATTCAGTAAGGTAACGGGCTAGATTGTGAGTAAATGAATCGAAATTATCAATTAACAGCAACACGGCAATCTAACCTGTTCAATGCAACACTAATTAAGGCTTTGGAATAAAACCAACAGCTTCATACACCTTTTTAAGGGTTTCTTCTGCGCGGGCTGATGCTTTTTCGGCGCCATTTCGCATAACATCGTTTAAGTAATCACGATTCGTACGAATATCGGCATAGCGTTGCTGAATTGGCTCTAGTAGTCCCACTACCGCTTCTGCTACGTCACCCTTTAAGTGGCCATACATTTTATCTTCGTAGGCCGGTACTAATTCATCTATCGACTTACCTGTTGATAGTGATAATAAGGTAAGCAGGTTTGATACCCCGGGCTTTTCTTGAGGGTTAAAGTAAATGTTCGCTTGTTCGTCTGAATCGGTTACCGCACGCTTAATTTTCTTGGTGATTTTTTTAGGATCTTCAAGCAAGCCAATGAAGTTGTTTGGGTTAACATCAGACTTCGACATCTTCTTTTCTGGCTCTTGTAGGCTCATGATGCGGGCACCGAACTCTGGGATATGAGGTTCTGGTACACGCAAAATGTCGCCGTATAAGTTGTTCATTCGGTTGGCGATATCACGGGTAAGCTCAAGATGCTGTTTTTGGTCGTCGCCAACGGGTACTTTGTCAGCTTGGTACATTAAGATATCTGCTGCCATCAATACCGGATAGCCATAGAGGCCAACATTAATATTGTTTTCGTTTTTCGCTGACTTATCTTTAAATTGCGTCATGCGATTTAGTTCACCCATTTGCGTGTAGCAATTGAGTACCCATGAAAGCTGGGCATGTTGAGGTACATGAGACTGCACGAATAAAGTGCTTTTTTCTGGGTCGATACCGCAAGCTAGGTATAATGCCAAGCCATCAAGACAGGCTTCGAATAACTGCTTAGGATCTTGCCTAACCGTTATGGCATGTAAATCGACCAACATATATAGGCAGTCATGATCGTCTTGCATGGAAACCCACTGCTTAAGCGCACCCATGTAATTACCAAGGGTAAGTTGTCCAGAAGGCTGACAGCCACTTAATACAATAGGCTTGTTACTCATAATGTGTACCTGTACGTTAACGTTGTTTAGTTACGCCTTAGAAAGACGAGATAATTCAGTGCGCATGTCATCAATAACTGCGCGATAATCTGGCTCGGAAAAAATAGCAGAACCGGCTACGAACATATCAGCGCCAGCTTCAGCAATGGCGCGAATGTTATCGACTTTTACGCCACCGTCAATTTCTATTCTTATATCGTGACCACTTTCTAACACTCGTTGCTTAACGGCGCGCACCTTATCTAAAGTGCTAGGAATAAACTTTTGTCCACCAAAGCCCGGATTGACCGACATAATAAGGATATGGTGTAACTTGTCCATGACATGATCCAGATAATGCAGAGGTGTTGCAGGGTTAAAGACTAAGCCAGGTTTACACCCTGCATCAATAATAAGCTGTAGTGAGCGGTCGATATGCTCTGATGCTTCAGGGTGAAAACTAATATAACTGGCACCGGCATCGGCAAATTTTTCGATTAAGTCATCAACCGGTTTCACCATTAGATGCACATCAATAGGTGCAGTAATGCCATATTTTCTTAAAGCCTCGCATATCATAGGGCCAAATGTGAGGTTGGGCACATAGTGATTATCCATTACATCAAAATGAACCACATCGGCACCTGCGCTCAATACGTTCTCTACCTCTTCTCCTAGCCGGGCAAAATCGGCAGACAGAATGGAGGGGGCAATCAAAAATGGTTTCATCGGTTTTCCCTATTTACGAGGCAATGCACGTGCTAAAAGGTGAAGTTTACCGAAAGTTAGCAGTTGAAAACAGCGCTGATTGCATTCGATGACGTGTTACAGATAAGTAAATATTAGGGGGGTAAAAGATTAAATTAATTGCACGCTATTGGTGAGGTTGCATTTTTTTGGTGCATTTCTGTGCACCCATCTTAGCCGTTAAATTCTTTTCGTTTAAGTGCTTTTATTTTAAATGTCTATAAATCATTGGCTTATGTGTTTTTTGTAAGTGGTGCTATATGTGCAATAAGTGGGCATCACTCTTGCGTAATCCAACTCAAATATAAGAAAAATCAAGACAGAAAAATTAATTACAACAAGTTTTGGAACTTCACGGAGAACACACACATGAAATTATCTACTAAAAGCACTTTGCTTGCTGCTGCAGTATCGTCTGCATGCCTATTTACTGCGCTACCTAGTTACGCAGAAGTTACAGCTAACGCAGGTGTAACAAGCAACTACATTTGGCGTGGTCTAACACAAACAACAAATGATGCGGCGGTTCAGGGTGGTATTGACTATGCACACGAAAGTGGCTTTTACGCAGGTACCTGGGCATCAAATGTAAACTACGGTGCTGATGATGTTTATTCGTACGAGCACGATATGTATTTTGGGTTCTCAGGTGAATCAAACGATATTTCCTACGACTTCGGTTACCTCTACTACAACTATGATGCTGAAGCCAACTTCGATTTCGCTGAAGTATATGGCTCTGTGGGTATGGGTGGATTAAGCCTGACTCTTTCTGTTCTAGCTCATACCGAAGCGGATGAAGCTGACAACCGTGATTACGGTTTTGGTGAAGCGACTTATGTTTCTCTAGATTATGGTTTAGAAGTGCTAAATGGCTCGGAACTAGGTTTCCATGTAGGCTACCACCAAGGTGATTTCGCGGAAGACTTCAACGGTGTAGTTGGCGGTTACGCAGATTGGGGTGTGTCGATTGCGAAAGATGGATTTAGCTTCGCAGTGACGGGTACTGACTTAGATGATGACGGTGCCGACGCTTACGATAACGATTCAGTGAAGTTTAGTGTTGGTTACAGCATGGACTTCGAACTGTAAGTTTAAAATGACCTCGAAAACAATAGATTAGTTGTTTCGAATGTCTGAATCTAAAAGCCTGATACTTATGTGTCAGGCTTTTTTTACTGATGAAGTTAGTATTAATATTCATCATTATTGAATATTATCTTGTGACTAATAAGGTTTTATTTATAATGAAGTTCAAAGCAAAATAGCGTAAGGAGTGTTCAGGATGAAAGTACTTCCATTTTATGCAGTATGCGGCATGGTTGCGCTAGTTAGCGTAGCGGTCTATCCACGTTCGGGCTCGGAAGCCTCAGTGTGCGAGTTTCAACCCTCTTCTCGTTTTAACCCTAAGTTACCTGCTAGCCATGTACAGAATCAGTGTGCCAGAGACAGAGACGGCGTTATTGAAGTCAGTTGGCTGTCTTGGATAGCGGGAAAATCGCCTTCATTTCAGTTCCATTTTCTCGACTTGCTTGAGCTACTTCATGATGATGACAGTAAGTAAGACAGTAAGTAGCATGACAATTCCCCTACAAGAGACTTATCAGTAATGAGTCAACAACCGGGTACCGGCTTCTGGTCAGTGCTTATGAGTGTTGTAGCGGGTGTGTTCGGTGTACAAAGCCATAAAAACTACGAGCGTGATTTCACGAAAGGAACTTTTGTTAGTTTTCTGATCATTGGCATAATTTTAGTTGCCATGATGGTGGTCTCTTTAATGATGTTTGTGAAGTGGCTAACCGGTTACTAATTATTTTTTCGCTACAATAGTTTTGCGTTGATTTCGTTTTGGCTTTTTTACTACTGCACTAGGTGGGAAATACGCCAAAATTTCATCTACAGGTTTCCTCGTTGCACCATTTTGACTAATGGAGCGCTTTACCGACAACATGCTGAAGTCTGCGCCCTTATACAAGGAGCGGGTAAGTGGCAAGTCGTGATTAGACACCAATACGGGGATCCCCCGCTTTTTTGCTGATCGCATTGCGAGTTCTGCTAACTTTTCTTGCGCGTCTTGCCCAAAACTGCGTGCCGCATAACTCGTAAACGCAGCTGTTTTACTGATAGGCGCGTAGGGTGGGTCACAATAAATGACATTTCCACGGCGAGCACGAGTAAATACTTTCTCAAAGGGTAAACAAGTGAACGTGGCTTTTTGCGCTTTTTCTGCAAACACAAACATTTCATGCTCAGGAAAATAAGGCTTCTTATAGCGGCCAAAAGGGACGTTGAACCTGCCCGCTAAACTATAGCGACATAATCCATTGTACCCATGCCTATTAAGGTATAGAAACAAAATAGCTCGATAGTACTCGTCTTCGGTTGCATTAAATTCTTCTCGCAATGCATAGTACATTTTCTCATCGTTACGTTCGCCGTTAAAGAAACTGCGTGCGTCGTGGATGATGGCATCGGGCTGAACTTTTAAGAAGTTGTACAGGTTTATTAGGTCAGGGTTGATGTCGTTCAGCAAATACCGCTTATACTGAGTGTTCAGAAACACTGACCCCGCGCCTACAAACGGTTCAATAAGTTTGTTTGCTTGAGGTAACCTTGCCTGAATATGCTCTACTAGGCTGTACTTGCCACCGGCCCATTTTAAAAAGGCCCGGTTTTTCTTCTGCATCATGCGTAAACGTTACTACCTGCACGGAATAAAGACGGTTGTCAATCCGGTACTCGCCGAGTTTGGCGTAATTCTGGGGAGTGGCGTTGCAATTACCTCGCAATACCACGCTAAAGATAGATTGTATCTTTCCTCATACGTTGGAACAACCATGAAACGTAAAGCATACGGCTTTTCTTTTGTTTGAAGTCAGTACAATGGGCACAACGTACTATTATTCGCCAGCTACCAGCGCCATTTCGTCTAGAATTTGCTGCCCACGTTTGATGAACGCTTCGTTCTTAGTCGGGTAATCGGGCAACGCGGACAGCGCTGCTCGAGCTTCTGTTAATGATCGGAATGGTTGATGAAAAACAACTACATGCCAATCACCGCCATACCGCGTAGTCACATACTGTCGGGTCACGGCATACAAGTTATGTTGAGCAATAAATTGGCGAACCACGTTTTTATCTTTAATGCCTACCATTTGAATCACAAAGTCGTTGGGTAAAACCATGTCAGGGCGTAAGATTTCTGCGCTAGCGGCAGTAACACCTTCACGGGTTGTCCCATCATCGCTTAGTGGTTGCTCTTGCACCTTTACGCTACCTTGTTGAACCGAGGTGCCTTGCGGCGGGGCTTGATTTGCTGCGGGTGTTGATGCACTGCTATCAGGCGTGTTCGAAGAAGGTACGCTATCGGCCACTTCACGGGCGACTACTGATTGTGGAGGCTCTTGATTGCTGCTTTGCATTGTTGTACCCACTACTGGCGATGCAGGCTCAACTGCGTTACCTGTAACAAAGCCATCAGCGGAGTCGGCGCTGTCTACTAAGGTACTATTTGTTACATCGCCATCAAGCGAAGAAACGGCCCCTGTCCAGTCAGTCACCAGTTCTACGTTGCTCTCATTATCTGAATTTGGCGCAATAGGCTGCTCAACTTGGCTGTCTGCGACTTTGCTAAAAGCAGAGCCTGGTACCACACTTTCAGCCTCAGAAGGCTTAGGTTGTTGTGCAATTGGTGAAAATAATGAGGATATTGAATCGCCATACTGCCAGGTAACCAACCCGCCAAAGGTTAATAAAAAAACTAAAGCAATCGCAATATAAAACCCCGTAGAAGTAAGTGGATTAGACGGGGCAGTTTCCATAGGAAGGTTTCGTTTATCAAGATGAGCTTGAAACGCTTCTCTGCGCTGGGAAATCATCCTATCTAATTCAGAGCCTTGGGGCTTTGAACCTTGAAGGTTTGAAGAAATGGACTGGCTACTAATAAGCAATGGCGTATCGGTATTTTTGGCTGGAAGCCATTTTTTAGCATTTTCAGCCCACTTGGTTGTGGCAAATAGTAATACGTTCAAATGCTGCTTGTTACCTGCAAAGCGGCTTTGTAACACCAAATCCCATAATTCTTGAAGCAGTTTGTCGGGCATGTGCTCGGCTTGCGTGATAGCAATGAGGACTGGACCCTCATGGTTATTTAGCGCGGATAAAAGTTCGTTAAGAGGGCGTACGAAACTGCCGACTACTTGACCTAACAACTGACGGCACAACTGACCACGGTAGTCAGAAATTTCCATATTGGATTCAGCGGTTAAATACGCTATCTCAGTATCGTCATGCTGCTGGTAGACGAAGGCTTCAAGGGTTTGCTGTTGCTCTGCAATAGAGTCGCCGCTGACAAAAACCAGTTGAGAGGAATAATTAACTAAATACTCAAGACGTTCATGCAATTCACTGTGCATGCGCAATAACCCCATAAAGCCCGATACATGTGTAAAGGGCTAGCAAAGAAAACGAATGTTGGTGTTAGTTAGGTGTGCCAGTAAATGGCTAGCGTAGAATTTCAGTAAGCATATCGTCAGTCACATCTTTAGTGACGACAGCATTGCCCATATTCTTAGGAAGCACAAAACGAATATTACCGGCTTCTACTTTTTTGTCGCGCTTCATATGCTTAACATAATCTGCTTTACTCATTGTGCTAGGCCCTTCCACTGGAAGTGAAAATGCCTCAAAGAGTGATCGTACGCGACGAGTTTCTGACGCTGTAAACCAACCTAACTGCTCTGCAGCTACACAAGCAATTATAGTACCAGCTGACACTGCTTCGCCATGTAACCAGTTGCCGTAGCCTTGTTCAGCTTCAATTGCGTGACCAAACGTGTGACCCAAGTTCAAAATAGCTCTTAGGCCGCCTTCACGTTCATCTTTAGCGACCACTTCTGCTTTAATTTCACAGCAGCGTTTAATGGCAACATTAAGGGTTGATTCATCTAGCTGTTTTAATGCTTGCTCATTCGCTTCAAGCCAAGAGAAAAAGGCTTCATCATAGATAATGCCGTATTTTATGACTTCCGCCATACCAGCAGAGAATTCACGAGGAGGTAGCGTAGACAGTGATTGCGTATCAATAGCGACCAAGATTGGCTGATAAAATGCGCCAATCATGTTTTTGCCTAGAGGGTGATTAACCGCCGTTTTACCACCCACAGAAGAATCTACTTGTGAAAGTAGGGTAGTGGGCACTTGAATAAAGGGTACGCCACGTTGATATGTTGCAGCTACGAAACCACACAAGTCGCCAATAACCCCGCCACCTAATGCTATTAGGGTGGTATCTCGAGCCGCGTTGAGCTCAAGTAAGCGGGTCATGACTACCTCGAATTGCTCAAGGTTTTTATATTGTTCACCGTCAGGTAATACAATGGTTTCAATTTGCTTACTAGCACATGCCGCTTTCACGGTATCAAGGTACAAAGGTGCAACGGTTTCGTTGGTAACAATAACCGCTAACGGACCTTTTATATAAGGCACAAAAAGGCCAGGCTGCTTAAGCAACCCGGCCTCAATATGTATAGGATAGCTACGTTCGCCAAGTTCCACAGTTAAGGTTGACATGGGCGTAGCACCTCCTAATTATTTTATTTATAAACCGATTTTACTAATGATCTGATTTGCCACTGCGCGAGCAGATTGGTCATCAGTATCAACTACATAATCTGCAACTTCTTCGTAAAGAGGATTACGCAAATCTGCAAGATCGCGAAGTACTTGCTCCGGATCGTTGTTTTGAAGCAAAGGGCGACGCTTATCGCGCTGTGTTCGAGCAACTTGCTTATCAATCGTAGTTTGCAAGTAAACAACAATGCCTCGTGCAGACAAACGATTACGAACTGCTTTGGTTACAATTGAACCGCCACCAGTGGCAAGCACGATACCCTGCTTGTCTGTTAAATCATTGATGATGTTTTCTTCACGCGCACGGAATCCATCTTCGCCTTCAAGGTCGAAGATCCAGGCGATATCAGCACCAGAACGGCGCTCAATTTCCTGATCGGAGTCATAAAAATCCAGGTGAAGTTCGTCTGCCAGGTGTCTACCGATGGTGCTTTTGCCAGCACCCATTGGGCCAACCAAAAAGATATTACGTTTTTCAGCCATATTTGCTTATATCACAACTTTATCATGTTAGGGGCATGCACTGTTGCCTTACCAGCCTACCCATTGACTCGTGCTTATTTAATGTCCAATAAGCACTACTCCTTTAACCTCGCTAAAATTTCGAGACCGCGATTATCTCAGTTTCTAACAAGCCCTTGCAAGTATTGTTGAAAACAATTAGCACTATAATGTAAATACAGGGGCATTGCAGTACGAGAAAACGCAAAAAGCGGACTGCTCTCAGCCCGCATTTTACCTTGAATTATAGGTTGTTACGGTTTTTCTGTAATTATTTTCGGTGTTACAAATATAAGTAGCTCACGTTTCTCTTGAAACTCCGAAGTATTCCGAAACAGCACACCTAAAAACGGCAGGTCACCAAATAATGGCACTTTTGACACGCTATCGGTACTTGTTTGCTGGAAAATACCGCCTAATACGATGGTTTCGCCATTTTCTACCAAGACTTGAGTTTTGATTTCTTGAGTATCAATAGCCACTGCATCACCGGTTGAAGTTGAAACGGTTTCGCCACGGGTATCTTGGGTAACGACTAAATCCAAAATAATGCGGTTATCGGGTGTAATTTGCGGTGTTACACGAAGTGATAATACCGCTTTTTTGAATTCAACCGACGTTGCACCACTTGAGGTTGCTTGAACGTAAGGAATTTCGGTTCCTTGTTCAATATAGGCTTCTTGTTGGTTCGCCACGGTAATACGTGGGCTGGCGATAATCTCACCTTTGTTTTCAGATTCAAGTGCTGACAGCTCTAAATCTAATATGGTCCCATCAACCAAGCTCGCGATTTGAAAGCCGATAGTACCGGCTGCACTAGAAACCGGAAGGTTTACGTTTAGTCTGTCGTCAATACTCGGAATAGAGCCGCCTGCAATTGTTTCGGCGCCTTCAATACTCCCGGAAACACCACTGTCGCTTTCTCTATCGCTCAAGCCCCAGCGAACGCCTAGCTCTTCATCCACGTTATCAAGTACGGTAACCATTCTGCTTTCGATTAATACTTGTTTGACGGGAATGTCCAGCGCATCAATCATTTTTCTTGCTTCATCAATTGACGGCAAAGTATCTCGAATAAGCATCGTGTTGGTGCGCTCATCTACAGTGACTGTCCCGCGCTCAGATAAAATGCCGCCCTCTGAAGATTTTAAGATAGTTGCGAGGTTAGCTGCCTTGGCATAATTTACCGAGATATTTACTGTGCTAAGCGGGGCTAAATCAGATACCTGCTTTTTCGACTGCAGTGCTTGGGTCTCTCTGGCGGTAAGCTCTTCGGTTGGCGCAATCAACAAGATGTTGCCCTCTAAGCGTTTATCTAAGCCTTTAACGCGCAAAATCATATCAAGGGCTTGATCCCAAGGTACACCAGATAGGCTGATGGTGACATTTCCGGTCACCGTGTCTGTGGTCACTAAGTTAAAGCCGTTAACTTGCGCGATTATTTGTAATACCTGACGTACAGGAACGTCTTGAAAATCTAGCGAGATAGGGTCGCCTGTATAGGTTTTCTTGTTTTCTAACTCTTCTTGTTGCGACAAGCTCATCGGCTCAATTTTGATACGAATGACGTTATCGTCTATCGCGTGGCGAGCGGTCACGGTATCGCTGTAGAGAATTTCTATGCGCGTACTCTTTTCGTCTTGAAAGGTTTCAATGATTGATACTGGCGTGGAAAACTCTGTCACGTTTAATTCAACGAGCTGACTTTCATCCAACACGCTATCAGCGAGGGTAATGGTAACCTTTCCCTGAGATTCAACGAGTTGTGGTGTAGGCGAAGCACCTTCAAAGGTGACTAACGCAACGCCGGTATTATTGGCTTCTCGGGTAAAGTCTATGCCGGTAATTCGCGTTGACGGGGTATCGTCATTTGGGTCGTACAATACGGGTTCTAACGCGTTGGCAGGCGAAACATAAACCATCAATACCGTACAAATAGCAGCAAAGCTCAGCAACCAAGGCCAGCGAGAGCTTCTACGATTTAAAGATTTGTTAAATAAGTAACGCTCAGCCATTATTTTTTCTCTCCTGACGTTGAGGTTTTGCTCAACGTTATCTCTTTTTTCTGCCAGCAACCTGCGCCATCAGGTATAAGCTGTTCTATTGTTAGTGAGTTTGGATTAATTCCAGTGATTTTACCGTAAAATAAACCGATGCGGCTGCCAATTTTGGCTTTATGTAGAATACCGTCATTACTAGTGACTAGCGCCCATTCAACGCCTTGGCTTTTAAAGTTTCCAGTCAACCCTAATGAGTCTAAGCCATATCTTTCCAATTTCTGCTTTGTGCGTTCAAAGTCAGGTTGAACACAGTTTTGTTGTCGAGTTTGTGTTAGTGGTGGCGTATTTTCTTTGGGCGAATCAAAAGGGCTAGGCAATTCGCCCGCCGAATATATAAAGGTTTTAGGGGTGGCAAACTCAGGGTAGGGTTCAATATTATGAACCGCACTATCGCTCACGCTCTGAGTGTACGCCTGCAAGTCATCAAGTTTTGGTGAGCAAGCGGTTATCATAACAACCGCGGCAAGAACTAAGAAATAGCGCATCAGTCAGAGCCTCCGCCTATACCGGTACTATTTTCTGAACGGTAGGTTTTCGCTTGCAATTGCAAGGTGAGCCCGTTGCTTTGCCGTAAAATATCGAAGTCATGCAAGGTGACAATACGAGGTAGTCCAGCCACTTTGGAGACGAACTCTCCAAATTGGTGATAGCCGCCACTGACTTCAATTTCAATAGGCAGTTCGGTGTAGAACTCTTTAGGTACCTCTTGTTGCCAGTTCAATAACTTAAAAGTAAGGCCAGATGATGTGCCTACATAGGTGATATCGTCCAGTAAACCTGGCGTTTCATTGCTAGTCGGTAAGCTTTTCAGCATGGAGGAAAAGTCGTCTTCTAGCTGCGCGAGCTGTTCCCGGTACGCTTCTTTGTTTACCGCTATGCGGTACTTAGCTTCGTATTGCAGTTTAAGCTCTTGTTCCTTTAATTCTGCCGCCTCAAGAATAGGTAATTTAGGGCTTATAAGCAGATAATAGCTAAGCGCACCAATTAAGATTGCCACAAAAGCAGCAACCACGATGCGTACTTCGTTGGGCCAAATTGCGATTTGCTCAAAGTCTAGTTCATTAAGTTCTTTGAGCTTTTCTACATCAAACTTCATTGTTTAGTCTCCCCTTCAGCGTCTTGCTCCAACGGTGCTACCGAAGGGCTAACCATAAAGGTAAGCGTAAAGGTGCTTATTGCGCGAGAAGCATTGGTGTCAGCTTTTATAGAGGATAATTCAGCTCCAACAAAAACATCAGAGTTGTCTAATGAACGCATAAAATCAGAAAGACGGTTATTTGAATCACTGATGCCTTCAATTTCTAACTTATTGCCTATGCGCTTCATGGATTGGAAGGTCACACCAACAGGTACGATTTTAGCCAGCTCATCAAAAATAATGGCCGCTACATTTCGGCTAGCCTGTAATTGCTCAATTAAGGCCATGCGCTGTTCAATCGCATTTTTGCTTTCTTTTATATTTTTTATATCTGCTATTTGTGCATCTAGTAAGCCAATCTCTCGTTCAAGAAACTGGTTTCTTGAATTCTGATGATTAATTTGTTGGTCGATGGCTTGACCGATAAACCAAAAAATTAACCCCACGATAGCGGCAACGGCGACTAGCCCCATTAGATACTGTTGCTTTTGATGTTGGCGCTGTTGTTCTCGCCAAGGAAGTAAGTTTACATGTGCCATGATGTGAAACCCCGGCTAGCAAGGCCCGCAGCAATAGTTAGCTGTGGGGCGATACGACGTAACCGCTGCGAATCTAACTTAGGGTTCATGGTCATGCCTAAGAAGGGGTCGAATACATCAACTTCTAAGCCTAAGTCTTGGCGTAATATGTCGACTAAAGGTTGAATAGTGGCAGCGCCGCCGCAAAGTAAAATTTTTGCAGGGCGGTCAACGTGAAATGTCGTCATATACATTTGTAACGCACGATTTATGTTTTGCTGTAAGTTAGCGGCAAAGATAGGTAAAACTTCGTCTACCCAACTGTTTGATGATGACTCATCCATTAATAGACGCTCGGCTTCCTCACGCTCAATCATTTGAATAGCGCTGATGTCGTTGATTAAGTTATTTAGACCGAATGCATGCTCTTTTGTGTAGATAACATTACCGTTACGTAGCACGCTAACTTGGAGTAATGAGGCGCCCACATTAATGGCACAAATGGCTTCATCTTCTACTTTTCCATTATAGAAAAAGTCGATAGCATTCCCAATCGCGTAATTTTCCACATCAACAATTTTAGGTTCGAAATCGGCTTCTCTAGACAATAGTAGTCTGCTATCGACTAAATCTTTATGTGCAGCCGTTAACAGAACATTGACCTTACCAGAATGTGTTTCACTTGGGCCAAGCTCTTCAAAGTCTAAGTAAACCTCTTCAAGGGGAAAAGGAATAAGACTGTCAGCTTCAATTTCTATCTGGCTTTCAAGTTCATAATCGTTTTGGTCGGGCTCCATATAAACGATTTTACTGATTACCGATGTACCCGCTACCGCGACATTAGCTTGCTTTATTTTAGTTTTTAAGCTGTTACGCACTTTTTTAAGTGCTAAACTTACCGCCTCGTAATCTTTAATATCGCGCTCTGAAAAAGCCACTTTATTGATAGATTCACAAGCATAGCCTTGAAGCATGTAGCCATTGACTGAATGTTCTAGCCATACCGCTTTTATTTGACGTGTGCCTATGTCTAAACCCACAATGGGAGGCATCTTTTTCTTGAACAGCGATTTCATTTACAAGTGTCCGGTTTCAATGGTAATTGCTCTAAAGTACAATATTACTCAGTTTTTATTGTGCGTATGGTTCTATTGATAACACATACGTATGAAAATATACGTCATTTTCGCAAAAATGCCTTGGTATCCTTAAATTGTGAAGTACATTAAACCGTTATTATTATTCTTTGTCATCTCAGGCCTTATTGGTTTTGTCGCGCTTGTTGGTATTTACTTTTATATCAAACCTAACCTACCAAGCGTTACTGTACTTAAGGATGTTAGACTTCAAACGCCCATGCAGATATACACCCATGATGGAAAATTAATTTCCCAATATGGCGTTAAACGGCGGATCCCCGTAAAACTTGAGGAAGTACCTGAACAATTAATCCACGCGATATTGGCAACCGAAGACAGTCGCTTCTTTGAACATCACGGTATTGACCCCATCGGAATCGCTCGTGCTGCTTTAAGTTTAATTATAACGGGTGAAAAAAGGCAAGGCGCTAGTACATTAACAATGCAGCTTGCCCGAGGCTTCTTTTTAAGTCGAGAAAAAACGTATATTCGTAAGGTAAAAGAGATATTTATCGCTTGGCACATGGAGCAGGAACTTAGCAAAGAAGAGATCCTTGAACTCTATTTAAATAAAGTTGAGCTAGGCCATCGTTCTTTTGGTTTTGGTGCCGCTGCCCAGGTGTATTACGGCAAATCGCTTAATGAACTCACGCTGGCACAACTTGCCACAATTGCTGGCCTGCCTAAAGCGCCTTCAGCACTAAATCCTATTACTGACCCTGAAGCATCAGCAGGTCGCCGCCGCGTCGTGTTGCTGCGTATGCTTGATGAAGAATACATTACGCGAGCGGAATTCGATTCGGCATCAACCGCAGCTATTACGGCACGTAAACATGGCGCTGAAATTGAAGTAGATGCCCCGTATTTGGCCGACATCATCTATAACGAAATGGTCGATATTTACGGTAAAGATGAAGCGGAAACTGGTGGTTATCAAGTTTATGCGACCGCAGGTTCTGACTTGCAACTTGCTGCTCAGCGCGCGGTGGTAAGAAATCTACACGATTATGATGAGCGCCATGGTTACAAAGGACCACTTGGCTATTTGTGGGGCGCCCCTTCGCCAGACAGCCAAGATGAGCCAGTGCCTCAGCTGTCTTTAAATACCGATATCAGTGACAAGTTACTTGCCAGTGATTGGAGTGAGCGCGAGATGCTTTCTGCGCTGTCACAAGTGGCGTACATAAAGCCTCTCGTGCCTGCAGTTGTGCTTTCAGCTGCTGAACAATCGATTGATGTGCTTGATGTAAACGGCGAGAAGCGCACGATTACGTGGGAAGGCTTAGATTGGGCAAGACGTTATATCACTGACTTTAGACAAGGCAGCGAGCCTGAAACGGCATCGGATGTAACCCAGCCTGGTGCGGTAATTTACGTTCGTGAACAGGACGGCGCATGGCGAATTGCACAACTCCCTGAAGTGAGTGGGGCGTTTATTGCGCTTAACCCAAAAAACGGTGCGGTTGAAGCGGTAGTCGGCGGTTACAGCTTTTATCAAAGCCAGTTTAATCGTGCCACGCAAGCAAAACGACAAGTAGGCTCTAACATTAAGCCCTTTATTTATTCTGCGGCGATAGACAGCGGCTATACCCTTGCTTCAATTATTAATGATGCCCCTATCAATCAATGGAATGCGGCGACCGGTGTGGCGTGGCGCCCTCAAAACTCACCGGCAGAGTACGATGGCCCTATTCGTATGCGTAAAGCATTGGGTAAATCGAAGAACGTAGTGTCAGTTCGTCTACTGCGCGGGGTTGGGCTTCGCAAAGCGGCAGACTATCTGACTCGCTTTGGTTTTGATCCAGACGATATACCATTAGACGAAACCGTATCGTTAGGGTCTAGCTCTCATACACCGCTAGAAGTGGTTCGTGGTATGTCAGTTATTGCTAATGGCGGTTATCTAGTAAATCCTCACTTTATCGCTAAAGTGCTGGATGAACATAATCAAGTGTTATGGCAAGCCAATCCTGTTTGGGCATGCGACAACTGCACTAAAGCACATGCGCCTGAAAGCTATCCAGAAAGTGACTCACAAAGCGATATAGACAATGACGAGGTTGATGTCGAAGCCTTACTTGAAGCCCAGCTTAATAAAGATGTATTGCTAGCCGAAAGCGAAGTAACTGAGAAACAAAGTGCACCGCAAGTTATTACCGCGCAAAATGCTTTCTTGGTAGGTGAGATGATGCGTACGGGTGTACGAGCAAATGGGAATTGGAGTAAGAAGACTTATTGGCTTGGTACAGGTTGGCGTGCGCGAAATATTCTTCAGCGCACCGATATTGCCGGCAAAACAGGTACCACAAATGATTCAAGAGATACGTGGTTCAGTGGTTTCCAAAAAGATATCGTTGCGACTGCGTGGGTGGGTTTTGACAACATGGGCAGACAACTAGGCCGTGCTACTCGTAACCAAAATCTCATTAATCGTAACCCTGAAAAGTTTAATTGGATTGGTAATGCATTAATTGGCACTGAAGACGGTGCAAAAGCAGCAGGTCCGGCTTGGATAAGATTTATGGAGTATGCATTGGCAGAGAAACCGCATTCACCGATTCCTGTGCCTGAAAAAATAGTCCGTGTTCGCATTGATCGTACCAGTGGGAAGTTGACACGAAGGACAGACCATACGACACTGTTTGAATATTTCTTGCAAGGCACCGAACCCACCTCATATGTTCTTGATGATGAAGTGGTCGACCCTGCCTCGCAAGATAAAACAACGACGCCTGAGCCTGAAGAAATATTTTAATAAAGAGCGTGCAAAAGCGCGCTCATCAGGTTGCTGCTAAGTGATTGCCTGAAAATATAACCGGATAACCCATGTCAGAAGATTCAAATCGATATCTTTATATTCCTCATGCTGGCCCCTCGCTGCTGGAAACGCCCCTGTTAAATAAGGGCAGTGCATTTACCTCGAGAGAGCGCGCTGCGTTTAACTTAACAGGCTTAGTACCGCCTCGTTACGAAAGTATTGAAGAGCAAGTAGAGCGTGCGTACATGCAATACAGCAGTTTCGACGAAGTACTGAATAAGCATATCTATTTACGCGCTATTCAAGATAACAACGAAACCTTGTTTTATCGTCTTATTCAAAAGCATATTGATGAGATGATGCCAATTATATACACCCCAACAGTGGGTGATGCTTGTGAGCAGTTCTCGGACATTTATCGTAGTTCGCGCGGATTGTTTGTATCGTGGGAAGAGCGCCACCAAATAGATGACATTGTTCGTAACGCCACGAAGCGTAAAGTCAAAGTGATTGTAGTGACTGACGGCGAACGCATTCTTGGTCTTGGTGACCAAGGTATTGGTGGAATGGGTATTCCAATCGGCAAGCTATCTTTATATACCGCTTGTGGTGGCATTAGCCCTGCGTACACCTTGCCGGTTATGCTTGATGTAGGAACGAACAACGAGAAGTTGCTTAACGACCCAATGTACATGGGGGCACGTCACCCTCGTATTGGGCAAGAAGACTACGATGAATTTGTCGATATGTTCATTCAGGCTGTGAAACGCCGCTGGCCTGAAGTCATGATTCAGTTTGAAGATTTCGCACAGCCGAACGCTATGCCATTGCTAAACCGCTATCGCAACCAAGTGTGTTGCTTTAACGACGATATTCAAGGTACAGCTGCGGTTACATTAGGCACTATTTTAGCGGCATGCCGCATGAAGCAACAAAAGCTATCTGACATGAAAGTGGTGTTTGTTGGAGCAGGTTCAGCCGGTTGTGGTATTGCTGAGATGCTTATTCAGCAAATGGTGCATGAAGGTATTAGCGATGCGCAGGCGCGTAAGCAAGTCTTCATGGTAGACCGCTTTGGCTTAGTGACCGAAGGTATGGAAGGCCTACGTGATTTTCAGCAAAAGCTTAATCAACAGTTAGTCGACCTTGAAACTTGGACTTTTAGCGGCGATTACGCATCGCTACTTGATGTTATGCACTGTGCCAAGCCAGATATCCTTATTGGCGTATCGGGGCAACCTGGTTTGTTCACTGAGCAGGTGGTTCGCGCCATGAAGCAAAACTGTGAGCTACCGATTATCTTTCCATTAAGTAACCCGTCTCGTCAGGTTGAAGCACGACCAGAGCAGGTTATTGAATGGACCGATGGCGAAGTGGTTATTGCAACGGGAAGCCCGTTCAAGCCAGTTGAATACAAAGGTAAAGTATTTACCATTGCCCAGTGTAACAACTCGTATATTTTCCCTGGCATAGGCCTGGGTGTGGTGGCTGCAAAAGCAAAATTAATCAGTGATGAAATGCTGATGGCTGCAAGTAACGCACTTGCAGATGCGTCGCCTTTGGTAAACACCGGCGAGGGTTCCTTATTGCCACCACTCGGTGCTATTGCTGAGCTTAGCCGTAAAATAGCGTTTGAAGTAGGTAAGGTTGCAATGGCGCAAGGGCTTGCCCTTGAGTTGTCAGACGATGCGTTGAATGATCATATTGAGCGTAATTTCTGGAAAGCTGAATACAGACCATACAAGCGCGTTAGCATTTAAACCTGCGCGTTTATGTAAGCGTTAATAAAAGTCTATAAAAGCAGCCCTAAGGCTGCTTTTTTTATCCCTGCTGTTAGGTTTACTCGCTCTGACGCATTCTTTTATTCACTCCATGCTTTAGCCCCACATTCCCTCTATTTGCTTAGTCAGTAAAAAAGTGTTGCGAGAGTGCAACATTTTCTCAGCGTCTCTTATTCCACCTGCTCCATGATTTTGGGTAAGTTATTGATATTTGAGCACTTGTTGTGGTGGTACAAATTCTGCTTAATCAAGGTTAAGCGTGAAGCAATGGCAGCATCGGTATTGCGCCTCAAAGCAATACCCACAGGGAGGAAGCGTATGTTTGCAATAGTAAGGAACTTTACCAAAACCATTTTTGCTAATGAGCTTGTGTCAAACGAGCTCATGACGAACGATTTCAATACGTGCATGTTGCTTGATGCACTGTCCTCCTTGGAACAAGACTAGGTTTTTTCAAACGGCTACTAGTACTTGCTAGGAATAGTACTTATTAGAGATTTCGGTTATTGGTGATGCTAGTTATAGCGAATACGCTATTTAACAGCACGCACCGAATAACCACACAGTTTGCGGGCAATGGATTGCGCGCCTTTTATTAACGCAGGGGCAGTTTAAAATACGCTTTAAAACGATTTTACTCTGCCTTCTTTGCGAATTATCCCAGCGAGAAGCGCTTGGTCGTATATCATTTAGCCTATCCCTTGTAATTCCCTATTCAGCACACACATCAAATTTATAATCATGCTAATGCAATAGAAAAGGATCTGATATGTCTGACAGTAATACCTATACGCCGCCCAAAGTATGGAGCCAAAATGAAGATGACGGTAACAAGTGGGCTAGCATCAATCGACCAGTGTCGGGAGCCACTCATGAGCAAGAACGCTCCGTAGGCCAGCATCCACTTCAACTATATTCTTTAGCAACGCCCAATGGACAAAAAGTCACGATCATGTTGGAAGAGCTCTTGGCTGCAGGTATTGCTGACGCTGATTACGATGCGTGGTTGGTGAATATCGGCGAAGGTGATCAATTTTCGTCTGGCTTCGTTGATGTAAACCCAAATTCAAAAATTCCTGCCATGGTAGATACATCAACTACACCGGAAACAAAGTTATTTGAATCGGGGTCAATACTTCATTACCTAGCGGATAAGTTTAATGTGTTTATTCCTAACGATCCTGCTGCAAAAGTAGAATGTTTCAATTGGTTATTTTGGCAAGTAGGTTCAGCGCCTTATTTGGGCGGCGGGTTTGGGCACTTTTACAGTTATGCGCCGTACCCAATGGAATATCCTATTAACCGTTTTACCATGGAAGTGAAGCGAGAGCTGGACGTGCTAGATAAACATCTCGCCAAAAATACCTATTTTGCCGGTGAGGAATACAGTATTGCTGATATGGCTATTTGGCCATGGTATGGCAATCTGGTACTCGGTAATCTTTATGACGCAGCCACTTTCTTGCAAGTTAATGACTACAAGCATGTTCTACGCTGGGCTACTGAGGTTGGAGCCCGCCCTGCAGTTCAGCGCGGGGTGATTGTTAATCGTACGTGGGGCGATGCACAGCTTAAAGATAGGCACAGCGCGAAAGACATCGATGATGCGCTAAACGAAGCGAAATAAGCCTCGATCACTGCATAAGTTAGCAACATATAAACCGCCGCCTATT
Source organism: Alteromonas naphthalenivorans (assembly GCF_000213655.1). Lineage (NCBI taxonomy): Bacteria > Pseudomonadati > Pseudomonadota > Gammaproteobacteria > Alteromonadales > Alteromonadaceae > Alteromonas > Alteromonas naphthalenivorans. The sequence goes on along the minus strand of NC_015554.1, from coordinate 3,640,621 downwards.
TCGTACCTACGCGTGATAGGCCGGTTAATGTGTTGCTGCTTTGTGCTCTTTTTATGAATGACTGTTGTGCGCAGCAGCCAACGCGTAAACATGAAGGCGAATAGCATTTAACGCCCGCGCTTTCCAGTCTACCCAATTAATTCTATTGCGAATTTCATGTTGGTTTAAACTGATATAACCATGACACAGCGCCCAAATTTGCATGGCTATATCTTGACGCTCTTCTACAGCAATCTCTTTTTTAATTATCGCTGATACTACTTTAGTTAAGGTGATAAATGCCTTTTCTCCAGCAGCAAGTGCGTCTTCACTCGGGGCGTAGTCTTTTAAGTTAGAGCCAAAAATCAAATTGTAATGTGCTGCATGTGCTTCTGAGAATTGAAGTACGTGTTCACAGGCATTAAGCAACCTATCTGCCGGGGTATTACCCTCAGACTGCTTCATCATCTCATCGACAAGCGTAAAGCCTTCAATATACAAGGCATCAAGAATTCCTTGCTTCCCTTTGAAATGGCTGTAAATGCCAATTGTAGACATGCTTGCACCTTCAGCAATAGCGCGAACGCTAAGAGCGTGAGTTCCGCCCTTTAAAAACAAGGTTGAAGCAGCTTCTAAAATTTTCTGACGAGTATCTTTTTTCATTTACATTGAATTTACATGTTGCGCAATATAACGGCGTTATATATATTGAATATAACACTGTTATATTCAATCGTTCCATTAGATTGTCGATTAGCGTGACTACATTTATTAAACCCGCGAGCAGGCAGGTTTATACATAAAGGACATAGTATATGAAAGCAGAACAATTAACTTGCGATTATTTGATTGTGGGAAGTGGGGCGGTAGGTATGGCGTTTGCCGATGTACTACTCAGGGAAACCGATGCCAGCATTATCATAGTCGATAAATATGCCAAGCCTGGCGGCCATTGGAACTTAGCTTACCCTTTTGTCACCTTACATCAGCCTTCTGCTTTCTATGGTGTTTGTTCACGAGAGCTAAATCGCGGAGTGATTGATAAAACAGGAATGAATGAGGGCTTGATGGGCTTAGCTTCTGGTGCTGAGGTGAGTGCTTACTTCGATTCAGTCATGCAAGAAACCTTTTTGCCTTCGGGGCGCGTTCAATACTTTCCCCTCAGCCAATACGAAGGCGACGGCAAATTTACCAATATCACTGGCGGTAAAACTTACGACGTTACTGTCAACAAAAAAATCGTGGATGCGACCTACTTAAAAACCAGTATTCCTATTACCCACAAGCCCAGTTTTACCCTTGACGACGAGGTTGATTTTACGCCAGTAAATACCTTAACCCAACGAGTACGAGGCCATAAAAACTATGTGGTCATAGGCGGCGGTAAAACGGGGATCGACACGTGTTTATGGTTGCTTAGCAATTTTGTAAACCCTGAAAACATTCATTGGGTAGTATCTCGTGACGCATGGCTGCTAAATAGAAAAAACACCCAGCCACTCAGTGATTTTTTCTTCGATACCATTGGCGCACAAGCTAACCAAATGGAAGCCATTGCACAGTCGACCTCTATCGATGACATGTTCGATAAATTAGAGGAAGCAGGTGTCATGCTGCGCATAGATAAAGACGTTAGGCCCGCAATGTTCCATGGTGCAACGGTAAGTGAAGCCGAGCTGGCAGCGCTGCAAACCTTACCTAATATAATTCGCCATGGCAGAGTAACGCATGTGGGAAAAGAGGCGCTTACATTTAAGGATGCTCAGTGGGCAATGCCAGAAGATGCATTGGTGGTGGACTGTTCGGCGTCAGCACTCACCAATTTAGAGATAAAGCCTGTTTTTGAAGGCAATACTATTACGCCGCAAACCGTGCGAGCTTACCAGCCGGTGTTCAGTGCAGCGTTAATTGCGCACGTTGAGGCGGCCTACGATGATGAAGCTACAAAGCAGAAACTGACGCAAGTTGTCCCGTTGCCTAATCGTGATATTGATTGGGTACCTATGACAGCAGCAATGCTGCGAAATATGCATATTTGGGGGGAGCAGCCTGAGCTTCGTGCATGGATCCACAATTGCAGGCTCGATGGTTTTTCAAAAATTGTTCATGGTGTGGCCAAAGACGATATGTCGAAACTACAAGTGCTAGGGCGTCTAAAAGCTGCGTCGCAACCTGCTATGGGAAAACTAATGGAATACATGCATGGGTTAAAAGCAAGTGGAAAACTAGCGTCTTAGCTAATAAGGGAGAAGGCTGTGAAACAGTTTCAAGTTAATAAAAAAGAGTTAAGTAAATACCGTGTAGTGCAGAGTGAAGACTTACCCTTAACCCAAGCAGGGGTGGCCTTTGAGGTTGAGCGCTTTGCGTTTACTGCTAATAATCTCACCTACTTTATGATGGGCGATAAGCTTGGCTATTGGCAGTTTTTCCCACCTATCAATAGTCATTCAACTAAAAACAATAACGAAGAAAATTGGGGCGTTATTCCGGTATGGGGAATAGGGAAGGTAACAGCATCTAGTGTAGAAGGTGTGGACATAGGCAGTCGCTATTTTGGGTATTTCCCGCCTGCAACACACCTTCATATGGACTCTGTCACCTTTGCTCAAAACAACTTGATTGATACCAGCGCGCATAGAAGGCCGTTACCACAGGGATATAACTTGTATCGCCCGTTAGAGTGTAGTGGAGATCAAACACAGTCACACCGTGAAAACCTGCAAATGTTGCTTTGGCCTTTATATATTACGTCTTACTGTCTGTGGGATGTAATTGACCAGTGCAATATGCCTAAACCTAAACAAGTGATTGTATTAAGCGCATCAAGCAAAACCAGTTTAGGGTTGGCTTATGCCCTTAGAAAAGATGACTATCACGTAGTAGGTGTGACTTCAGGTAAAAGCCAAAAGTTTGTTGAAGGACTAGATGTTTACCATCAAGTGGTTTGTTACAACAACCTAGATGACATCGCCAGCAAAGCCAGCATTGTAGTAGATATGTCAGGCAACAATAAGATAAAGCTGCGGCTTAAGAATAGGCTTGGCGATGATCTAATGCGCTATGTGCAAGTGGGATTAACCCATTGGCAAGATGTAAGCACAGTTGATGGCGTTGAAAATACAAAAGACGCCTCTGGCGTAAGTGATGAATTCTTCTTTGCACCTGCACACATTCAAACCAGAATGGCTGAGTTGGGTGCGAGTGTGTTTCACGCTAAGAGCGGGGCTTTTGTTAAAGAAGCTATGCTATGGACAGCATCGTGGCTATCGGTCAAAAACCAACGTAGTATTGACAGCCTAGCGAGCGATTTTGAGTCGATTTGCAATGGGCTTGTACCTGCCAGCGAGGGGCTAGTTTATAGCCCCGAATAGTTCTATTTTTGTGAGATCAAGCCTAGTCCCTTGGTAATCACACCAGCCCAGCTAGTTGCGACTAGATAAGCTTAATCCCAGTCTCTGTGGAAATTATACTGCAGAGACTGGGTTCACATTACAGGGGATTGAGTCTCGGGCGCGGACAATACACTATGTGATGATAGAAAATCACTAACCTCAGGCCACAATGCCTGACATTTTCTTGAGAAAAACTTCATGTGGCCTATCTCTGCAAGGTTATAGTCATCGGGGGTGAGCAGACGAATATCCGCTTCGAGCTCTGGAAAAACACTAATCATGTCTTTCACATTCGACAAGTTTGCTATGTCATCATCGGTGGCCAATATCCATTTAGATGGCAGACGTATATCATCATACCAGTGCCTGAGTACTTCTTTACCAAAGGCTTCCTTCACATACCCTTGACCATTACACCACTTTTGCCACTGCCTGCTTACGCCTTTAGGCAAGGGCTCACCCATGCCGACTAAGTGAGACTTAGTGTGCCCGAAAAGTAAGTTGTTCAAAGGGATATAGAAATTCATGAAAAAATGCGCTTTTAGCAAGTAACCTGCTCGCATGTTACGTAAGCTGCCCGAAGAGCTACCGAAGTTACAAAATGCAGTAAGGTCGTTTACGTTTGGCATTAGCCCTAAAAGTTGCCCACCTGCGCTATGGCCAACTAAGAAGTATTGGGTCTTAGGGAAGTGCATTTTTAGGGTTTCTAAAACGGCGGGCATATCTTGTTGCCCCCAGGTGACTAGCGACGCTTTACTGTGTTCAATCTTCCCTTTTAACGATTCAGCAATACCTCGGTTATCAAATGTAATCACACCAAAACCCTGCTCACAAAGATAGTTAGCAAACGCTGCGTAAAACTGACGCTTAATTCCCGTGGCGGGCGCTATCATTACTGCGCCTTTAATGGCGCGTTCAGGTGTGTAAAGGGTTGCGGTTAAGTGAGTACTGTCTTCACAGGTAACGCTGATATCTTTAATCATCTATCGTTCTCGCTCTTCTGGTCTTACCAGTAAAGCGAGGAGTGCTTGAAAATGCAAGAGAATAGGTATTTAAATTTGTTATAGACCGTTATTAAACGGCAGGTTTTCCAACAGTAATAGCCTTGTCCATTCCCTGCCATGCTTCAATTGGGGCTGGTTTGCCGTACAAATATCCTTGGAAAAGAGTGAAGCCCATATCGACAAGTAGGTTTAGCTGAGCTTGAGTTTCTACTCCTTCAGCAATGGTTTGCATATCTAGGCTTTTTGCCAACTCTATTGTCATTTGAACAATCTTACGGTGACGTTCTGAGCTATCTATCCGGTCTATGAATTCTCTATCTACTTTCAACACCGATGCAGACATATCGATAAGTTGCGACAGTGATGCATGGCCAGTTCCAAAATCATCAATAATAATAGTCGCACCCACGTTGGCCAATGAAGTTAGCCTGCGTTTTGTTTCTTGGTGGCTCGCCAATACCGACGTTTCTGTCAATTCCAGCTTCAGGCGATCTCGTAAAAATGCGCTTTCTGAATAGCGGCGCAGTAATTTTTCGTAGAACAAATCACTGAGGAGTTCAGGGCCTGACAAATTTATAGCCACAGGAACTGGCGGAATACTGCTTGGCCAGTTTTCAATAAGCTCAATAGTGTTATCAAGCACTTTTTGGGTAAAGAGAATGTGCCAGTTGTTCTTTTCAATAACAGGAAGAAATTGATATGGGTGAAGTATCTTATTTTCTTCATCATCTTTGAGCCTAGCAAGCACTTCAAAACCTACAATTGTGTTATCAATTGAAACCTGAGGTTGTAGCCATAACGCTAAACAGCGGTTGTCGAGTAACCGCTTTACCTTGTCTCTGTGTTGCGTGTCTTTACGAATAAGCTTTACTACGTTGCTATCGAACTGACTGAAATCTTTGTCGCGACTGGCTTGGCTTAAGGCAATGGCACAAGACTCAGTAACCTGAGAGGGAGACTGGGGGGTGCTCACATGTACAAAACCGCCCAGCCAGTTTAATGGTTGAGACAGCTTTACGAGATTGTCATCAATCTGAATGGTGCCAGGAAGCATTTCTCGTAGCCAAGCATTAAAGTCTTCTGACTTGTGTGAGTCGTGTTGACATGAAACCAGAAATCTAGCGCCAGGTAATCGATATACGTTCACCGATGCGGGCAGCACACTTTGTATCTGCGCTGCACATCGGGCCATGGCTTTATCACCTTGGGTGTAACCATACTGCAAATTAATGTCACGTAAGTTTGCAAGTTTTAGCATGACCGCTTGCGTGTTTGCCGGTACAGGTTGATTGACACTGCTGTTCCAATAATGATGGTTTCGCAAACCGGTGAGCTCATCGTAATAATGCTTTTCAAAATGCTGGCGTCTAAATGCGTCGAACTTACGGTCATGTTCCGTTGCTTCAGATACGTCGAAGCAATGAATTAATTGCTTTTTGTGATGCTGAAGGCTAGCTGATTGAAGCTCAAAGGTGGCCTGTGGATTGCCCGATATATGTGTTTTTTGCCGATGGCCTGCACTTAGTGGCTCATTTAATTCAAAAAGTTGATGAATATAATGGCAGGGTTCTGGTAATTGATTAATCAGTTTTCGAGCGCTTCTATTCGCTTGTAATATCTTCCCTTGTTGATCACAAAAGAGGGAAGGGGTGCCGCCGTTGTTAAAAATTTCTTGATAGCGACTTACCAGTTTTTCCATCTTTTTCGTTTGCTTCAAGTTTAACGATGACTGACTTTCCAATGATGTCATCACGCGAATCACGGCCATGGGAAGGCAAAAATTAAAAAACATGAATATTAGCGAACTTAGATAGGTGTGAGTGTCGGGTAACGTGATGTCGATGCCGAAAAGTGGAGCAATTGGCTGGTTGTTTATTAGAACCGCAAAAGGAATGAGGTTTAAAAACATGCCGATTATGGCAGCTTTATTGCCATAAAATAGCCGTAAAATAATGGGAAGCGTGAAGAAAAATAGTAAGCCGTAACGAGCCGAGGCAATATCTATCGTGAAGAAAAGTATGCACAGCCCTGCTAATACAATAGTGAGGGTAAGGCTGGCTGACGCGAGTTTTATTTGACCTTTACGAAGCCCCAGTGTGGCGTAAAGTAACGCTGAAAAGCCGATGGTAAGATACAACACGTAATACATGCCCTTTTGATAGGCCGCATAAGAAGAGTGCAATACGATGGCTGAGGTTAGGGTAACACCGATAAGAAGAATGATTCGCAGCACGCTAAGCTTCCATGTATCAGCGTCTGGGGCGCGAACATGCTCTGCATCAAGAAGAAGATAACGTTTGAGTAAAGTACTGCAACGATTAAACACTACATATAACCGAGTAATTATTCTGTCATCAACGTTATCTCAGCCTAGGCTGTTTGTCGAGAGTATTGTTGTAAATTATTGATAGTTATTAATAATTTCTGCGCAGAAAAACGGCGCGCTAACACTTTAGCGCGCTATAACGTTACTAAATGTTTAGGGTGAACACTTTAGAGTTTCGCTGAAAGTTATAAAGCTCTTTTTTCACTTCAGGCAGAGCACTAATATCTGCGTGTTCAAAACCTTGCTCTAAGAACCAGTGTGCAGTCACTGTGGTAAGTACGAATACACGATTGATATCCGCTTCGCGGGCGCGTATTTTAACTTCATCTAAAATTCGCTCACCACGATTTTTACCACGATAATCAGGGTGGGTAGCCACACAGGCTAACTCAGCGCAGCCATCTTCGGTGTAGAGGTAAAGGGCCGCGCACGCGATGATCATGCCATCGCGAACAATCACAATAAACTGATTGATTTCACTTTCCAGCCGTTCACGTGAGCGTTTTACCAACACACCGCTTTCTTCTAGCGGTTTAATGAGCTTTAAAATGCCGCCCACATCGTCAATAGTCGCGGCACGAAGTTGTTCGTAGTGATGCTCCATTACCAGCGAGCCTGTACCATCGCGGGTGAATAGCTCTTGCAGCAACGCGCCGTCTTTCTCGTAACTAATGCAGTGCGCACGAGGTATACCAGCTGCTACGCTGGTGGTTAACGCCTTTAACACCGTATCTTCGGTAGTAATATTGCCGCTTAAGATAAGCTGCTCTAACTGAGGGCGTTCAATAGTGCGAAGTAACTTTTCTTCACTATTGTATATACCGTCTAAGTTAGAAAATACAATAAGCTTGTCAGCTTTAAGGGCAATGGCCGCTTGGGTTGCTACATCTTCATGGGAAAGATTAAATACTTCCCCTGTAGCGGAATACCCCATAGGGGAGAGCAGCACAATAGAGCCATCGTTCAGGTGGTCATTTATACCCGTGGTATCAATACGACGAACCATGCCGGTATTCTCAAAATCAATACCGTTTCTTACACCCATAGGCTTAGCAACGACCAAGTTACCTGAGCACACGCGAATTTGTGCGCCATGCATCGGTGAATTAGGCAGTCCCATGGTAAGTAGGGCTTCTACCTGTGAGCGCACAGAGCCTGCGGCATCTTTAACGCACTCTAGGGTTTGCTTATCGGTAATACGCACGCCATGTTCAAATCGACCTTCAATATTGCGAAGCGCAACACGTTGATCAATCTGAGGGCGTGCACCATGGACCACTACCACGCGAACACCCAAGGTATTCAGCAGGGCAATGTCATGAATAATATTGGGGAAGTTAGGATGTTCAATGGCTTCGCCACCGAACATCAAAACAAAGGTTTTCCCTTGATGAGCATTGATATACGGCAGTGAACTTCTGAAAAGTTTAACGCCGTCATGATGGGCAAGCACCATGTGATTACCCTTGCTTATCTAGGTTTTCTAGCTCTTGATACAGTGCTTTAGTCACTGTTTCTTTGCTAGTGCCACCTAATATATTGCGCTGATTTACGCCGTACTCTAATTGCAATACGGTATAAACATCATCTTCAATTTTATCGCATACCGCTTGTAGGCTAGCTAAAGGTAAGTCTTCAATCGCGCAACCTGCTTCAATGGCTTCTAGTACCACTTTACCGGCAATATCATGACCCGTTCTAAACGGAATACCCTTGCCTACTAAGTAGTCGGCAAGCTCAGTCGCGTTAGCGAAGCCTTGTGTGGCAGCTTCACGGCAGCGGTCTTCATTAAGTTGTAATGAATCGAGCACCTCGGTAGCAATACACAAACAAATGTGCCATTGGTTTACCGTGTCGATCGCGCCTTCTTTGTCTTCTTGCATATCTTTATTGTACGCAAGAGGTAAGCCCTTCATAGTCACAAGCAAGGCTTGTAGTGAACCGAATACACGGCCACATTTGCCGCGCATAAGCTCTAATGCGTCAGGGTTTTTCTTCTGAGGCATTAGTGAAGAACCAGAGGTTACGCTATCGCCAAGCTGCAAGAAGCCCGCTTCACCAGAGTTATAGAAAATCATGTCTTCAGCCACGCGAGACAAGTGCATCATGCTGGTGCTCGCGACAAACAATAGCTCTAGTACGAAATCTCTATCTGAAACAGCATCAAGGCTGTTTAAGCATGGCGAGTCAAAGCCTAACTCGGTTGCAATCGCGTGGCGATCCACAGGATAAGTCGTACCCGCTAATGCACCAGAGCCTAATGGGCACTGGTTCATACGTACTTTTAAATCGTCTAAGCGGCTTAAATCGCGCTTGAACATTTCAACATACGCTAAGCACCAGTGGGCGAAGTGTAAAGGCTGAGCACGTTGTAAGTGCGTGTAACCAGGAATAATGGCTTCCTGGTGACGACTTGCGGCATTAAGGAGTGAGCGAATAACTGCCACTACATCGCTACGAAGTGACGCAATATGTTCACGTACCCACAAGCGAAAATCTGTAGCTACCTGATCGTTACGGCTTCGGCCCGTATGTAATTTACGACCAATGTCACCAAGCTGCTCAATAAGTGCAGACTCAACAAAGCTATGAATGTCTTCTTCGCTAGAAGCGTTAAAGTCTAGTTCACCCGCGTCAGCTTTTGCTTTTAAATCGTTCAGTGCACCTTCAAGTTGTGCTTGTTCGTCTGTGGTCAGTACGCCTGCTTTTTGCAGCGCACGAGACCAACTAATAGAGCCTTGAATATCTTGGCTTGCCATCACTTGGTCAAACGGCAACGAATCGTTAACCTGCTTGAACATGCTACTAGCGCCTGATTCGAATCGACCACCCCACAATGCCATGTGTTACTCCTTAACCTTGATTTTTCAATGCAGCAATACGACTTGAAAGACTGAATAGGCGAATAAAGCCCTCAGCGTGTTTTTGGTCGTAAACATCATCTGCACCAAAGGTAGCAAAATCTTCAGAGTAAAGGCTGTTCGGTGAACGGCGTTGAGTAACAGTAGCCTGACCTTTATAAAGCTTCACTACAATGTCGCCAGTCACTTTCTTAGCGAAAGATTCTGCGCCCGCTAGTAAGGCATCATTTAAGGCAGTGAACCAACGGCCGTCGTACATTACGTGCGAGAACTCAAGGCCAATTTGCTCACGGTATTTAAGCGCGGCTTTATCAAGCACCATCGTTTCAAGGGCTTTGTATGCTTTAAGCATTACCGTGCCCCCTGGTGTTTCATAACAACCACGAGACTTCATGCCAACCAAACGGTTTTCAACAATGTCGATACGGCCAACGCCATGTGCAGCTGCCACTGTGTTTAGCTTAACCAACGCTTGGTAAGGCGATAAAGCTTCACCGTCAACGTGAGTAAGTTCACCTTCGTTGAAAGAAAGCGTGACGCGTTCTGGCGCATCTGGTGCATCTTCTGGGTCAACCGTCATCGTCCATATTTGCTTAGTAGGCTCTTGCCATGGATCTTCTAATTCCCCACCTTCGTGAGAAATATGCCATGCGTTTGCATCGCGGCTGTAAATTTTGGTAGCAGACGCTGTGGTTTCGATATTACGTTCAGCTAAGTAAGCTAATAGGTCTTCACGAGATACCATGTCCCACTCACGCCATGGCGCAATTACCGTAAGCTGTGGTGCAAGGGCTGCAAACGTACTTTCAAAACGTACTTGGTCGTTACCTTTACCCGTACAACCGTGGCAAAGTGCATCTGCACCTACTTTAAGGGCAATTTCTACCTGAGCTTTTGCAATAACAGGGCGCGCCATAGACGTACCTAGTAGATATTCACCTTCGTATACCGCACCGGTTTTAATCGTTGGATAGATGTATTCGCGTACGAACTCTTCTTTCAAGTCAACGATGTGACATTCGCTAGCACCAGAAGCAATCGCTTTCTCGTGTAAGCCTTCAAGCTCTTCGTCGCCTTGGCCGACATCGGCCGCAAAGGCAACGACTTCGCAGTTATAGTTTTCTTTAAGCCATGGAATGATGGCTGAAGTGTCAAGACCACCTGAATAGGCGAGTACGATTTTCTTTACGTTTTGCATCTAAAAGAGTCCTCTTAGGCACTTAATAATTGAGTGAGAATGGCGTTTTGGCCATGCATTCTATTTTCGGCTTGTTGCATCAATAACGACTTGTCGCTATCAATCAACGAGCCTGTAATTTCTAGGTCGCGGTGTGCCGGTTGGCAGTGCATTACATAGCTTGCACCGGTAGATTCCATCAACGCTTCATTCACCTGGTAAGGCATAAACTTCGCTTTGATATCAGCCAGCGGTGTTTCGTCACCCATCGACAACCAGGTATCAGCGTAAATAACGTCAGAACCGTCGGCTGCGCTAACATCATAGCTTTCAACAATAGTTGCGCCAGTTTGCTCGGCAAGCTTTTTAGCATGCGCGACAATCTCGGCATCACATTCGTGACCTTCAGGGGTAACCACTACTTGATTGCATCCTAATAACGCGCCTGCAATTAACAAAGAGTGAGTCACATTATTGCCATCACCAATGTAGGCCATGGTAATGCCTTGGGTCTTACCAAAACGTTCAAATACGGTAAGGTAATCGGCCAATGCTTGGCATGGGTGATACTTATCGCACAGTGCGTTGACTACAGGTACTTTAGAGGCAGCAGAAAACTGCTCTAGTGTGCTGTGAGAAAATACACGAGCAACAATAGCATCAGCCCAGCATGCTAGATTAGCTGCCATATCAACCGCGTCCTCACGGCCAGCAAGCTTGCCACCTTGGCTATCTAAATAAACCATGTGGCCGCCTAAGCGGTTAATACCAATATCGAAGCTGACACGGGTACGCAAAGAAGGCTTTTCGAACAAGGCGACTACCGATTTTCCGGCTAATACATTGCTGTAGCTTGAAGGTGATTGTTTAATTTCAACAGCCAAATTCAACAACTTATGCATTGCTTCGGGTGTCCAATTGGAAAAAGTCAGTAGGTCTTGTTTCATAATGCGTCTCCTAGTACGCCATGTTCCGGTGCTTGCGATTTAGGTAATATCTGCGTGCCCGTAATCTTATTTAAAATGTCAGTAATGTCCGCTGTCCAGCTAGCAATATAAACAGGGAGTCCAAGGGTATTGGCAGACTGCAACGCGGCATCTACCTTAACTTTCATACCATCAGTAATTACCCCAGCTTTTGCAAGCTCGGCAATTGAGTCTTGCTCAAGCACTTCAATAAGCTGCTTATCAGCATCAAGTACGCCATCAACGTTCGATAACAACAGCAATTCAGCATCAAGCAACTCGGCAACGACAGTGGCGGCTTGATCTGCGTTTATATTTAACAAACGCCCTTCAGGGCTGCTGCCAATTGAGCTTATTATCGGTAATGTGGCTTGCGCTAGCGCACTCTTAAGGAAAGAAGCATCGGCAGTTGAAGGAATACCTACAGCGCCATACTTCTGTGCCATCGGTTGGCACACTACCATATTGCCATCAAGTAAAGAAAGGCCGACGGGCGTTAATCCTGAGGCAATCGCCGCAGCACATAGTTGTTTGTTTGCCGCTCCCGCCAACGCACCACAGATATAAGGCATATGTTCATCAGGCGTTACCCGAAGACCATCAATTTTGGTGCTTGCTAAACCTAAACTTGCCATCAGGGTTTCAACCAAAGGGCCGCCACCGTGAACCACGGCAACAGGGCGCGATTCGCTAACTTGTTTAATGCTTAAAAATAGCTTTTGCATTGCGGCTGCGTCGTCTAGCAACGCGCCACCTACTTTAATTACTACAGGTGAACTGTTCATTATTGCACGAGTCCTGTTTCAACCGGTTGGGCAGTCATAATATTAAGGCATTGAATTGCCTGCGATGCTGCCCCCTTCATGACGTTGTCGATAGCAGCCGTAATAACTGCATAACCAGATGCTTCATCAAACTTCCAGTGTAAATCAACAAAAGGCGTATGCGCCACATCGTCAATTTTGGGGAAGCTAGCACGTAACCTTACTATTGGCGCATTAGCATAAGCTTCGGTAAATGCAGCATCTAGTTGAGCGCTAGTCACTCCTTGATTAAGCTTAACGGTAACAGTGGCAAGTATGCCCCGTTTAAAGTTGCCTAAATGAGGTGTAAATATAACCGGTGTCGCTAAATAAGCTTCAATTTCTGGCGTATGGCGATGACCGAGCACACCATAAGCTTGCAAGCTCACTTCATAGAAGCTTGACGTTAGGCTGGCTTTTCGGCCGGCACCGGATACACCCGATACCGCATTGATCACAGGGCGAACCGCATCATCTAATAGGCCACTCGCAGCCAAAGGTTTTAGCGCTGACAAACTCGCAGTTGGGTAGCAGCCAGGTACGGCAATAATATCGGCTTGTGCAATATCGTCTTCGTACCATTCAGCCAGCCCGTATATCGCTTTTTTCAAACTTGTTGTTGCGGTATGAGGGAAACCATAAAACTGCTCAAAGACTTGGGTATCTTTAATTCTAAACGCACCAGATAAGTCGAGTATTTTTGCTTTGCCCGCAGACAAGGTTTCCATCCAATCGTGGCTGGCTTCATGTGGCGTGGCCAGTAATACGAAGTCCATCTCCGTCGCCAACTCTACTAATATGTCATTACTAATAGGCGTCAACGTATAGTTGAGGTGTGCTAGGTTGCCATGAAGAGCCGCAATGTTTTTTCCCGCATCGGCACTGTTTTCTGAAACATAAGTACCCTCAAGCGACAAAGCAGGATGTTGATGAACTAATTGAACTAGCTGTGCGCCGGTGTAACCACTGGCACCAATAATCGATACGTTATACATAATGAGAAATTCAATAAATGGAGAAAAAAATCACTTTTTACCTTTGTAAACTGATTTGGCGAAATGCATTGCCTAACCGCTACCACATTACAAAGGTAAAAAGTGTGCTACCGAAAAAGCATAATCGCAGACATTCGTCGTCGCAAGCAATGCAATGTGCAGCTATCCAGGGGAGTGGTTAACTCATTGACGTTCCCAGTATTACTACCACGAACGAGAGTTGGTTGTGTCATCAGTGCTTCCTGTGTCTGTATCAACCCTAAAAATGGGATGGATGCCTTAACCGTCGACTAGTTTACTTATATGGAATATTTATGCAATAAAAATGTATAAATATTTTTGGTCTTGAGCGCTACAGATATACCAATAAACAGATGGGTAAGAGTTTTACCTATAGTAGCCACTGAGATATGACATAATGTTGACAATTGAGTGTATAAAACTGAATATTTATACTAATTATCGCATAAATCGGCGATGATACAGATTAAGCATGGTTAAACAATCGACAGGTGGAATTTCTAAGTATGAGTAAACTTACCGTTGCGCTGGTGGCTCACGATCATAAAAAGCCCGAATTACTTGCATGGGTACATAATCACATCGAAATAATGAAGCAATGTGACCTAGTGGCAACTGGCACTACGGGCGGGCTCATCAGTGACGAAACTGGATTAGAAGTAAAACGGTTTAAAAGTGGACCACTTGGCGGCGATCAGCAAATTGGTGCATTAATCGCTGAAAACAGGCTTGATGCGCTGTTTTTCTTTTGGGATCCATTAAATGCAGCGCCTCACGATCCTGATGTTCGCGCACTATTGCGATTATGTTCAGTGTGGAATGTGCCAGTGGCATGTACACCAGCCACCGCCGATTTAATGGTAACATCTCCGCTTTTCTTATCGTCTGAATACAAACCAATCAAACCCAATTTTTAAGCGTGGCGGCGCTAACCGCCGCTTATAGCTCTCGTACGTTACCTCCCCAAAGTTTGCGTAACCCCTTAGCCCCCAGCTTGTCGACGTACAAATTCATAAACGTCACTAGCAGGTGTTGATGATGTCTCGCCATCGGCCGCATCTATCATTAGGCTATTTTCACCTGTGCTTTCAGTGGTGGCATTGCCATTAATTATTTGTTTGCCCGCATCCCATAAATTATTTGAGATACTCTTACCGGTAAGCCCCTCTACGGTTAGGTCGACGGCGTTATAAAGCAAACCACCGAGTCCGCCATATAAGAAGCTGCCTGCCATACTGGATGCCGCTGCAATATGGCTTGATGTCGTCGCCTCATAAATATCAGACACTACCGGCAAATGGTTCACAATGTTGAGCGCGTCGAATCCGTCTTGCAGCCCCAGTCCGTCCTCACCGAATGCCGATGTCATCATGTTATCGAACATCGAGGTTGTTTCGGTTGCAGTCGTTGCTGCTTCAACAGAAGTTGAAGTGGTAGTTGAAGTGGCAGCGCTGCTTGATGCTTGTGTTGCAGTGTCGGTAGAAGACGTTGATGCTGCCGCAGTAAGTGCCGCGAAGACATTATTTTGTAGCGCACCAAGCAATTGGTTTTGCATTAGACTAATAGCGTCATCGGTGACAAGGTTCGACAACAAGCTGGTATCAAATTGACTTGTGGTAGTGCTGCTTTGTGAATCTGTCGTTTCTGACGTGTCGTCATTGCTGGCTTCTTCATTTGACAACAAAGCGGCAAACATAGACGGCAAAGACTGGCTAGTAGTTGCCGCTTCCTCTGCCGTATTCGAGGTGGAATTTTCCCCCGCTAATGGCACTGCTGAAAGCAACGAATTTATTGTGCCTTGTGTAGATGTTTCAATGGCCATAACTTCCCCATACCCGCAGGCATATCATTGTTTTGTAAAGGTTTTGCAAAGTTACTAAAGAACGTATTTCGTGTTGAAATTATTCGTTTAAACTTGCTCCTGTTCGGGTCATGGATGGCACTTAATCAACGTTATTTTTTATTTCCTTCAGAGCACATTATGAAAATTCGATGCCAGAAAGTGTTTCTTGCCCTAATCTTTACAATGACCGGCTGTGCCCAAACGGTTTCACATGAAGAAGAAGTGGTGGCAAGCAGTCCAACTAATCCAAAAGTAGAGCAGCGCGCTATATCGCCCACCTCTGATGAACCTGCTCCGGGCGATCCTACTTATGCGCCGCCGCGGGCGTATTCTGTTGAACAAGTTCGTATTCCTAGCGGCTCTTTGTTTAATCCGGAGCTTGCCATGGGGCTGTACCAGCGCCACAGCCAGTACAAAGTGGGCGATATGATTTTAATAAAGCTGGATGAGACCACCCAGTCTGAGAAGTCACTTGATTACAACCAAGATAAAAACAGCACCTTTGATATAGAACCTTTAACTGTGCGGGTAGGGGGAATTCAAATTGAAGGCGATGACCTTGAAGTAGACCATGAACAGGACAGCGAATTTACCAGTTCGGCACAATCAAGCCAGTCAAACTCATTGCAAGGCAGCATTACCGTTTATGTCACCGCTATTACGCCAGCAGGAAACTTGCTGGTCACAGGGGAAAAATGGATAACCATGAATAAAGGAAAAGAATATATTCGTTTTTCAGGTGAAGTACGCAAGCAAGATGTTGATGAAAGCAATACCGTGGTGTCTTCAAAAGTGGGTAATGCACTCATTGAATATAGCGGCACTGGGGATTTGCAAGAGAATCAAGAGCGCTCTGTGATAGATAAATTGTTCGCAATATTCGGTTAGTAGGTGAAAAGCATGAAAGGCTATCTTCGTCTAGGTATAGCAATAATAACTATGTGGCATGGCACGGCCATGGCCATATGGGTACAAGGTGAAGCAAGTCTTAATTTTACCGGTGCCGACTTAGATTCTGTGCGCCCTACGGTGATTAAAAATGCTATCGCGGATGCGTCTTATAAGAGCGGAAGTGTTATTGCCGCCGAAGATGTTCTAATCGATGGGTTAATACTCAGCAGCAAAGCAGAGCTTCGTACCGCAGGCCGAATACAGCGAGTCGAAATCATTAGCGAAAGTGTTCAAGATAATGTGCTATCGGTAGTGGTGAATGTCAATTTAACACCCTTGTTTGATTGTGAACCCAATCGCTTTCAAAAGCGCTTACTGGTGACTCATTTTGCCCTACTCGACTCACGACAGGCGGCCACAGGCGGTATTTATAATATTGGTAAACACATTACACAACGATTTGCGCAGCAACTGAAAAATACCGCGGATACACCTAATGTCATGCAGATATCACAAGCCATGGCTAGCGCCGATATGTGGTCTGCCGAAGCACTCTCAGGCGTAGAGTTACAACAAAAATCGACTTACTTACGCGATACCTATGGTCAGCAGTTCGCACTATTCGGCTACATTAAAGATGTAAGCTTGTTTGAGCAAATAGCACAAAGTGAGTCCTTTTTCGACAGCGACGAGGTGGCGGTTAGGCGCAACTTTACCCTTCAAGTGTTCGTGCTAGATACCTTCAGGCAACGTATCATTTATAACGACAGTTATCACAGTGAAGCAGATTGGGAGTTTGAAAACAGCTACCAAGTGGATACCAATAACAGCTTATTTTGGCGTAGCGAGTACGGGCGAATGGTATTAAACACCGTAAATGCTGCGGTAACCGATATTTCTGCCGCCATTACCTGCGAGCCTACCTTTGCGCGGGTGGTTAATACCAGTAACCAGCAGTTGATTGTCGATTTAGGTATTGCCCAAGGTATTCGCGAAGGCGATAGCTTTCAGTTATACAAACAGCAGTCGTTGCCGGTACTTCTATCGCCAACTAAGAGCGTGATGTTGCCGGTAGAGAATGGGCAGTTTGCTATTACCCATTTAGGTGATGAAGTGAGTGTATTAAAGGTTGAAGGCGCAGAATCGGCAGTTCACTTATATGACATCGTTTCGCCAGTACAAAAAAAAGACGCAAACTAAAGTTTGCGTCTTTGCTTACGTTCCAAGTTGTTATCTTTTTCTAGCGAGTAGTCTTAATTATCGCTAAACAAACGGCGAAGCGCGTCTACGTTTTCGCGCTTCTCCAATACCTCGGCTTGCTGTGCGTCGGTAAGCACTGCAAACGTGGCTTGTTTATGAGTCATGTTTTCTATTGCTGCATTAACGAGATCATCTTTATATTCAGCATAAAGTGCATCCCATGCAGATTCGGAGAAATTGCCACTTCGCACAAGGGCTTGCTCAGCGTTTCTGAGTGCATCCATTGTGACTTTATGTTGAAAGCGGGTTTCACGAAAAGTGGCGTTTAAGGTTTCAAGTGATACTAGCTGCTCGTCAGTCAGTTGCAGTTCTTCAAACGGCAGGCGAGGTCCTCTTGGCGGCTGGCCTCGCATAGCGCTTCTGACAGTATTTCTTTTCCCACCGTGCGCGACTTCTCGTTTGGCTTCTCGTTTAGCTTCAAACTCGGTTAGCATGTTACGTTGCGACGCTGAAAGCAGGTTGTAAATCTCACTGCGAAGTTCTGCAATAGCAAAATGACGCGATTGTTGTTTCAGTATCCTGGTTTCAACAAGGCTACGAATTTCACTTTCTGAAAGGGTAGCGAGGTCGGGCTTATCTGGGTGCTCCGACGAGGCGTCTGGGCGTTCATGATTGGCTTTAAACGCGGTAACAAGCTTTTTCACCTCATCCATTTGCTCTGAAGAAAGAGAAAGGCGGCTTAAGGTTTTGATCATTTCCATCCCAGGAGCATGATCACGCATTTTGGGGCCTTGAGGGGCCGCATTTGCGCTGTGGGCTAGGCTAAAAGTTGTCGCTAATAACCCAGCAATGAGAATTGATTTCACGGGCGTCTCCTTTGTATTCGCACCCCAGAATCTTACTAGCTCTGCGGCCAAAAGCAGTCAACGCATTGTAAAGCTTGTGTAAAGTTTGAACCATGCGCAGATTCTATCGGTCACAAAGCTTATCATTTCCATCGTTTGTGTGTGGGAATGGCTAGGTCGTCGCTTGTGGCGTTTCCTAGTTTTTTTAACGCAACGCGCAGTATTTAACCGTTGTCATTCCTCTATGCATTATACTTGGGTATCCGAAAGATGAATCAAGCCGTCGTAGGTTTCAAAAACATGAGTTCAGAGTTTCATTTACAGTCCATTCTTATTATCGATGATGATAATGAACTAACTGACATGCTAGCCACCTATCTATCAAGCATGGGGTATCAAATTCAGGTCAGTAATGATGGCCAAGCAGGGTTAGCAGAAGCAACGGCAGGTGGTCATTACGACCTCATTCTGCTTGATGTCATGATGCCTAAAATGGACGGTTTCGATGTACTTAAGAAGTTAAGAGTGAGTCATGCGACACCCGTGCTTATGCTAACGGCGCGCGGTGATGACTACGACCGCATTCTAGGGTTAGAGCTTGGAGCAGACGATTACTTGCCAAAGCCGTTCAATCATAGAGAGTTGGTAGCGCGAATAAAAGCCATATTCCGAAGACTGTCATTGACTCACAGCGGTGGTACTATTGAACAAGACTTGATTGTGAATGAATTATTTTTAAGTAGTAGTAGCCAAGTCGCCAAAGTCGGTGAGGTTGAAATGACCTTGACCAGTACAGAATTTTCTATACTTCGGTTGCTTATGCTAAACACAGGAAGCCGAGTGACGAAAGAAGAAATCAGTTTGAAGGTATTAGGTAAATCTCTTCAAGCGTTTGATAGAAGTATCGATATGCACGTAAGTAACTTGCGCAAAAAAATAGCCGCTATTAGTAATATCGAAAAAATTAAAACCATCCGCGGCGTGGGTTATATGTTGCTATCTGGTCAATGACGTTTTTCCGTAAAATAAACCCTGCCCGCGACATTATGGGGCGCCTTTTTTTGTGGTTCTGGGCTACCTTCATTGTTACCGCTGTACTGGCTGTTTGGGGAAGTCGATTCTTCTTTGAAGAACTTCAGGTAAACACAGCGTCTCCACAGGAAATTCAACATTTAGAGCGTTTGCTTGGCGGCATAACTAGCGAGCGCGCCATGCAAGCGCCGCTAAGAGTAGCGCTAGATAGAAATGGACGTGCCGTTAGAGGAAGAGCAATCGCAGTTGATGTCGACACAGGCCGGATGATCGCTGCTGGCGGCCCGCCTTTACGTGAAGACGACCGAAGAGATATAGAGCGCATCGTCGATCAAAAAGTACCAATCACACTAAATCGGGGCGCGCTAAAAATAACTGGGCCAATGCTCTTTGAGCGTGATGGTAAAAGGTTTGCTTTGTTCTTTGCCAAAATGGATTTGCCTGGTGAAAATGCTCCTCCCTTTGTATTGTTTCTTTGTATCGCCTTAGTGACAACGACGTTGTTATCTTGGCTGTTTGCGAAATCTCTCACACGACCAATTCTTCGGCTGCAGAAGTCTGCGCGTTCATTATCTACTGGTAACTGGGAAGCGAGAATTGATAATACTGAGAAGCGACAGGATGAGCTTGGTCAACTAGGTCGCGACTTCAATTCAATGGCAGGTCAGTTAGAGAAAATGTGGACCGGACAAAAACGGCTCCTGGCCGATATATCTCACGAGCTTCGTTCTCCCTTGGCTCGACTGCAGATGGCACTTGGTTTAGCACATCAGCAAAATGTAGACCCAGCATCGCTGGCCCGTATTGAGCGAGAGGCTGAGCGTATGGAAGCTCTAGTGAGCCAATTGCTGGAGTTAAGCCGCGCTGAAAATGGGGTAACCACCTTCTCATCTTATTCTTTATCTCTGTTGTTTCGCGATATTTTTACTGATGGTCAGTTTGAAGCCGCAAATAGCAATAAAGCCCTCGATATAAATGAAATACCCAAGCTGACCGTGCTGGTAGACCAAGTTTTACTTTGCCGTGCAGTTGAGAATG
The DNA here is from genome assembly GCF_000213655.1 of Alteromonas naphthalenivorans. Lineage (NCBI taxonomy): Bacteria > Pseudomonadati > Pseudomonadota > Gammaproteobacteria > Alteromonadales > Alteromonadaceae > Alteromonas > Alteromonas naphthalenivorans. The sequence goes on along the minus strand of NC_015554.1, from coordinate 3,620,249 downwards.
TTCTACGTAACGCCATCCGCCACAGCACCTATTTAACAACGGTCGAGTTTACCGTCACCGACACCGAATGGTCGGTGACCGTTTGCGACGACGGTGAAGGTTTATCAAGTGAAGAGTGCGAACGGGTATTTGCCCCTTTTTATCGTGCAACCTTAGCCAGAGAAAGAGCTTCTGGTGGGGTAGGTTTGGGCTTATCCATTGCAAAAGCTGCCGTAGAATTGCATCATGGCGCAATAAAAGCAGTGACAAGAGAAGAAGGTGGCCTAAGCGTCACACTGTCCTTCCCTCGCAAGTTAGAAAACACTTAACGCGCATAAATTTGCATTGCCGTGTAGCGTTCAAGTTATCACTGCCTCACGATTCTATTAGGATATGCCTGTATGAGCTGGACGTTTACGTCAGAGCAAGACTTAGCTTCGACCTTTGCCACTGAAATAAACCCTTTTTGGCAAACTTCTGTCACCCTTGGCGAGTTTGTTGGTAAAGATAACATCGATGTGCATTACGCGTGGTGCATACCAGAAAACCCCAAATCCACGGTGGTGATCAGTTCAGGGCGTATCGAGTCCTACTTAAAATACAAAGAACTCATTTTCGATTTGTATCAAAATGGCTTTGCAGTTTTTATTCTTGATCACCGAGGGCAAGGGTTATCGGGGCGTATGACTCACGATCCTCAACATGGATACGTGGCGGATTTCGCCGATTACGTGGATGATTTAATCACCTTCGTAAACGATATTGTGAAGCCGCGCCAACAGGGTGAGTTGCAGTTACTTTGCCATTCTATGGGCGGCGCAATTGGCGCACTAACCCTATTAAGAGACCCTAGCTTATTCGACAAAGCAGTACTTGCATCCCCGATGTTCGGTATTAAGCCTGCACTACCAAATTGGTTGGCCAATAGCCTTATAAAAGTAGGGCTTAGTATTAATAAAATGAAAAAGCGTGAGTCAGGTTATTTCTTTGGGCAAACGCCTTACATTGCATTTCCTTATGCCTTAAATAAACTTACGCATAGTAAGAATCGCTACAGCTTATTTCGCCAGCTTTATGATGAAGAGCGCCAAATTCAACTTGGTGGTGTAACCACTGAATGGTTGCGGGCAGCACAAGCCGCCATGAATACCATTGAACTTAATGCGGCCGCTATTACTACGCGCTCGTTAATTTTAAGTGCAGATGGCGACAGTATTATAGAGAACAAACGCCAACGTCGCGTAGCCGCTAAGTTCCCCAATGCTCAGGTAGAAATTATTCCTGTGGCGTATCATGAGGTGCTTACCGAATCGGACGACATTCGTGATGCTGCACTTTCTACTGTATTTGATTTTTTAAGCGCGTAAAATAACGCTAATGGGCGATGAGCGCCCGTTCGTCATATCGCCATTTGAAAGCGTGGCAATTTAGCATTTCGACAGTGAGCCAGCATGTTAGACATCGTACTTTACCAGCCAGAAATTCCCCCCAATACGGGAAATATTATCCGCTTATGCGCCAATAGCGGCTTTATGCTGCATTTGATTGAGCCGCTTGGGTTTGAGTGGGACGATAAGCGTGTACGTAGGGCAGGGCTGGACTATCACGAGTTTGCCCATGTTAAGCGCCATGCTTCGCTAGATGCTTACATTGAAAGTGAAAAACCGAGCCGAATCTTTGCTTGTACTACCAAAGGCAAAGCATTTCACAGCGATGCACAATACAAAAAAGGCGATGCTTTATTGTTTGGGCCAGAAACCAGAGGTTTGCCCGACGATGTTATTGACGCGCTACCGCCAGAACAGCGAGTACGTATTCCTATGCTACCCGACAGCAGAAGTATGAATTTATCAAATGCGGTATCGGTTTTTGTTTATGAAAGCTGGCGTCAACTAGGCTACGACGGCGCACGCTAGACATAAAAAAACGCGCAGTGTTGATGCTGCGCGCTTTATCAGTTTTGTATAATTTTTTAATCAGGCTTCGTTTTTAAGATCGCGACCCAGTAAGGTTAATGCGGCCTCTTTTGGCGATTTACCGTGATAAAGTACCGCGTAAATCTGCTCGCAGATTGGCATCTCAACACCGACTTTATGCGATAACACATGTACTTCTTCCGTGTTGCGATAGCCTTCTACCACTTGCCCAATTTCTTCAATCGCCGTGTCGACAGATTTACCTTGGCCTAAGGCTAAGCCAAATCGACGGTTACGTGATTGGTTATCGGTGCAGGTGAGCACTAAGTCGCCAAGGCCAGCCATGCCCATAAAAGTTTCTGGCTGAGCACCTAGCTTCACGCCAAGACGAGTAAGCTCTGCAAGACCACGAGTAATCAAGGCGGTACGGGCATTCGCACCAAAACCTAACCCATCTGCCAAACCAGCGCCTATGGCAATCACGTTTTTCACTGCACCGCCTAATTGTACGCCGGTGAAGTCTGGGTTTTTGTATACCCTAAACGATTTCGCGCAATGTAGCTTAGCGGCAAATTCGTCAGCAAAGGTTTCGTCAGTGGACGATAACGAAATAGCCGTAGGCAAGCCTGCCACCATTTCTTTGGCAAATGTGGGGCCAGATAATACGGCTAGCGGATAGGCAGTACCCAGAATTTCTTCTGCAACTTCTCGAAGCAACCTGCCGGTTTTAGGTTCAAGCCCTTTGGTTGCCCAAATAATTCTATGGTTGGGCTGCAACAAAGGCTTAATGCTTTGAAGCATTGCCGCAAAGCCGTGGCTTGGCACTACCACAAGAATATCTTGGCTAGTGGCAATGACCGTTTCTAAATTGGCATCTACATTAAGCGCATCAGGAAAGGTAGCACCTGGCAAATAGCGCGCGTTTTCTCTGCTTGAAGCCAGCGCTTCCATATGCTTTTCGTCGCGTCCCCACAACAAGGTAGGGTTACCATTTCTGGCTAAACAAAAAGCAAGGGCGGTGCCATAAGACCCCGCCCCTAGTACTGAAACCGAATTCGGGTTCATCATAATGGTGCTTACGCGTCCATCTTAGGCGCTTCGCCTTGGGCTTGCTGTGCACGCTTTTGAACGTAAGCAGCGAAGATAGCGTCGAAGTTAACTGGCGCTAAATTTAGTGGAGGGAAAGTTCCACGGTTCACAAGGTTTGAAATCGTTTCACGTGCATACGGGAAAAGCATGTTCGGGCAGAATGAACCTAGCGTATGCGCTTTGTTCTGATCAGGCATTTCACCAATGGCAAAAATACCGGCTTGCTGCACTTCACATAAGAATGCAGTTTCTTCGCCAAGTGTGGCGGTAACGGTTACTGACAACACTACTTCGTAAACGTTTTCGTCTAGTTTGTTGGTGCTAGTGTCAATATCTAGCTTAATTTCTGGCTTCCACTCTTTAGTGAAAATAGCTGGCGCATTTGGCGACTCAAAAGAGATATCTTTAGTGAAGATACGCTGAATGTTGAATTGAGGGGCTTGCGCTTGGTCGCCTGCTGCGGCGCCGTTAGTAGTCTGATTATCGTCAGCCATGATATTTCCTGTTTAATTGTCGTTTTACTTTAATGTATTGCGTTGCTTTACGCGCTGACGCGTTATGCTAACCCAAGCATAGGATTTAGTTTTTGCTGTGCTTCTAGTGCCATCATGTCATCGCAGCCACCTACGTGCTTATCGTCGATGAAAATTTGTGGCACTGTCCAACCGCCATTCGCGCGCTCAATCATTACGTCACGCAATTCTGGTTGAACATCAATAGGGTACTCTTGAAACTCAACACCTTTCTGTGCGAGAAGTGCTTTAGCACGATGGCAGTATGGGCAATGGCCCTTGGTGTAAATTTCTACTTTACTCACTATGATCACCTATTATTTTGAAATCGGTAAACTTGCACTCTGCCACGCGTTCATGCCGCCTTTAAGGACTTTGACATTAGTGAAGCCCGCTTTTGACATCGCACCGGCTGTACCACGAGCTTGATTGCCCATAGCGCATACAACGATAATGGGTTTATCTTTGCTGTTTTCAAGCTTAGCGAAGTTTTTCTCGCGCAATTCTTCTGGTTTTATTTGCTTAGCACCTAAAATGTGCCCCGCTTTAAAGTCTTTAGCCGCGCGAGTATCAAAGATAATCGCGTCGTCTTTATTCATTAACAAAGTGGCTTCGTGTGTATTAACTTCTTTGATTGAAGAGGTAAACGTTGAAATGTAGCTAAACACCAACATGCCCACCAAAGCAACCCATACACCAGCAAGTACAATATTATCGCTGGCAAACGCTATTAGCTGATCCATTACTTCTAACCTTGTCTACAGACCATAAAAAGAGTGCAAAGTATATAGAAAAACGGGCGAGAAACCACCCTGCAATAGTCAAGCGTGTCTTGTAATTGTGTGCGGTACAATAGCGGATTGATATTACAACCAAATTGCACTGGGATTTAATCTAGCCCTCAGATACACTGATACGCTAACTATCATCATGATTGTAGGCGAATTCTGCAATCTGTTTTTGCCACCAACACACCGCCAAAGGCCGCTATTACCTTTTTATGTTTATTCAACGATTTTGCGCAATTGTCTGTTTACTTGCTGTCATATTCGGTATGGGTTTAGTCTCATCTACCGTAAAGGCGCAAGATGTTAGCCAAGAGAAGCTGGCAGAACTACAAGTTGAATTAAGAGCGCGTCAGCAGGTTTTAGAAAATAACAAAGCTAGCGCACAAGAACTAGAGCAAGTGCTCAAACGCTCAGAACTTGAAATAGCGAAAGTAGCGAAAGCCTTGGCGCAAAACAAACAGCAATTAAATAGTGTGTTAGCGGAAGAAGAAGTGCTTGTAAAAGAGCAGGAAGGATTAAAAGAAGCTATTCGCCAGCAACAGTCCTTGCTATCAAGCCAGTTGAAAAGTGCCTTTATGGCAGGGCATTACGACTACGCTAAAATGTTATTCTACCAAGAAGACGCCCGTAACTTCGAACGGGTCATTACGTATTATCAGTACTTGGCAAAAGCTCGTCAGCAAGAAATTACCCGATTTAGAGATAACGTGGCTCGCCTTGAAGCCGTTACCGAAGAACTTGCTGAAAAAGCAAAATCTTTGCTAGCCCTTCGCAAGACACAAGAAAGTCAGCGTGGGGTGTTACTCACTCGCCAAGACGATAGAAAGCAAACTTTAGCTAAGCTTAATAAAACCATTGCCAGTGAAAGCGGACGAATTGCCACTTTGCAGGCAAATGAAAAAGCGTTGCTTGACGCTATTGAAGCTGCACGTATTGCCGCTGAACGCGCTGCGGCTAGAGCTAAGGTATCGCTGGATGGGTTAGCCAAGTTAAAGGGTAAGTTGTCAGTGCCTGTTGAAGGTCACATTCGTAAACTCTTTGGCAATCGCAGACAAGGACAAGTGCGCTGGAAAGGTATTATTATTGATGGTTCGGAAGGCGAAGCGGTAAAGAGTGTGGCATCGGGCAAAGTACTTTATGCCGATTGGCTTCGCGGGTTTGGTTTAGTGGCCATTGTCGATCATGGCGATGGTTACATGAGTGTTTATGGGCACAACCAAGCGTTGTTGAAACAAGCTGGTGACGATATTCTTTTAGGCGAAAGTATTGCTTTGGTAGGAAGAAGCGGCGGACAAGATTACCCTAATTTGTATTTTGAAATACGCCATAAGGGAAAAGCGTTAAATCCCACCGCTTGGTTTAACTAATCGTCAAGCACGCTATATAAACAGGCTACTTAAGCAGACGACTCAGTGAAGAGTTAAACATTTTTGACGGTTATACCGTTATTGAAAATGTGGAATTGTCTGGTAAATTCGATGCTTCTTGTTGTGGAGGCGGCGGTGGTTTGCCTATTCCTGCTAATTCAGCAATATTTTTACCTTCAAAACCTGCACTGCTTAACGCCGTATTCAAAGACTTACTTGGCTCAATACCTGCCTCTTTGAATTGCTCTACAATAGAAGCCGCATCTTCGCTTGATAAATTTTCTGGATCGTAAGATGACAAAATAGCGCTCACAGATTCTTTTTGTGTATCGCTAAGGGCTTGGCCTTCAGGGCGTGGCGGCATGCCAGCTTGCATGGTTGAACTGTTAACAGAAGAAATCATAATTACTCCACAATAAATAGTATACGTTGTAACCTTATCGACAATTAAAGCTGAAATTGAGCTTGGCGGTCACTCTTTACGCAACCTTTACACACTAAGAACGGCTGAGCAGTGCTTGTTTCCTTTTTGTAAATTGGTATCCTGCATTAATGCTAGCTCAATTGAACCGAGATGCAGCCACATTATTGTTGTCTGGCTGAGTTCTGATAAGACTTATTTCTTATTCGGTTTAGTATCTCGTTGTTAATATCAGCAGTGCGCGTGGAAATAATAAAATCAATAATGGAAGTGAAGAAACGTAGATGAAGGTGCTTTGGCGTCTGTGTGTTTTATCGTTAATTATAATGACGAGTTTTACGAGTCATGCTGCGGCGTCAGCGACTATCCCGGTAAAGCCTCGTGTTATTATTATTCTTGATGATCTGGGTTACAGAAAATCAGATATGGCGGCCTTTGCACTTCCAAGTGAAGTGACCTTTTCCATTTTACCGCGAACTCCTCTTGCACAAACAATTTCACGTAAAGCCGAGCAGCAAGGGCGCGCTGTCATGTTACACATGCCAATGCAGTCAACCAGTGGCAAAGCCATGGGACCCTTAGGTTTATCTACCGATATGTATCCTGCTGCCATTACTCACACGCTAAGAGCAGCACTTAAAAGTGTGCCCAACGCGGTGGGAGTGAATAATCACATGGGCAGTGCATTTACGGTTGAAGAGCCCGCCATGCAAACTATTATGGAAGAGATAAAGCGCCAAGGGCTATTCTTCGTAGATAGCAGAACCAGCGTAAATACTACAGCGCAACAGGTGGCGGACAGAGTGGGTGTGCCGAATGCGAGTCGACAGGTGTTCCTTGATAACGATCGCTCCGAAGCATCACTGAGTAAGCAGTTCGAATACACAAAACGATTAGCTAAACGAAATGGCACCGTTGTGGTAATTGCACACCCTTACCCAGAAACGATTACTTTTTTGGCGCACACGTTGCCTAGCTTGGCAACCGAAGGAATTGCTTTAGCGTCGGTAAACGATTATTTCACACAGGTGTCTAATACTCCCAATAGCCTCCCCAATAACGCTTTGGTTAAAGAGGTTCATCGAAAGCCGCTGTTAGAAACTGAAGCGGCCGCGCCGAATGAATAGTCTCCGCACCGAATGAATAGCGGCTGCGCCGAATGAATAGCCCTCGTTAATTCCACTAATGCAGTAAGCATTAGTTTCTTCCTTTCTGCTTTTTCCGTGAACAGCACGTCTACATTTAATCTTATTAATAATCAGCCATTTCCCGACTCTAATCTTCACTTATGGCATTTGGTTCTGTTAAAGATTGAAAATATCATAGGGGAAAGTTTCGCATTCCCATTAAAATGTTATATTATAACGTCTCTGGCAGAGTTAATCTGTGGCTACAGTGCGCGCGAGGCTTTTGGTCATATTACTAAAGCGTGTATAAAGTGGCGTGTTTTGAAGTTTTTGATGTTGCAAAGGTACAGTAAATGAATCCGGTAGAAGACAATCCAACAAAATTAGACAGACTTGGCATTTGGGTGTCGGGCTTGTGTGCGTTGCATTGCCTAGCGTTGCCTGTTGTTGTGCCATTATTGCCACTTATCGGTTCTTCATTTTTTGCACAGGTTTGGTTTGAACGAACCATATTAACTATATCGTTAATTATTGGTGCGGTTGCACTTATCGGCGGGGCCACTCGCTATCACGGACGTTATTATCCGTTGGCATTGCTGTTTACGGGTGGTGCCATTTATTGGAACAAGAATATGTTTGGTGAAGCCTATGAGCCGTTCACCATCGCGGTGGGTGCGCTACTTATCGTGGCAGGGCATTGGATTAACATGCGTTTGTGCCGTCAATGTAAGTGCTGTAAAGAAACGGTATTTTCTAGTCACTTATCTACCGAAGTAGAATAGCTTAGGCTTTACGTTAATTTTTATTGCGTAAATTATCTGACGTAAATTGTTAGCCCAAGTTTCAAGTCTAAGCGCTATCGTTAAGACAAAAACGCTAAGTTTTAGCTTCTTTGCCCTTAACCCTTAACCCTTAACCCTTAACCTTAGCCCTTAACCCACAACTTGCTTTGCAATATCGGGCACGTTGGTAAAAATACCTGTCACGCCCCATAATTTCAATTGAAGCATATCTTCTGGCTCGTCTACCGTATAAACATACACATCCAACCCTTCTTGTTTCGCCGCATTTACAAAATCAGCGTTCACCACATCTAACGCAATATTAATAGATTTCGCTTTAAGCTGACGGGCACAGTACGTTGCATCAAGTGCGTAGGTGGCGGTTAATGCGCCAACAGCCACCTGTGGCCACAATGCGCTTATTTCGGCTAGCCAATGGTGATTAAACGAAGAAATAAGTAAGGCATTTGGGTTTATCTGTGCATCTTCTACTGCACGCTTTACGTCTTGCACCCAGGTTTCAGCATTGCGTAAGTGCTTCACTTCAATATTACACAGCGCACCATTTGGTACGGTAGCCAGCACTTCTTCCAAGGTAGGAATAACCTCACCGTCCCCGGCATCTAGCTGCTTTAAATCCGCCAGTGAAGTTTGTAATAAAAATCCTGAACCGTTTGTGGTGCGCCCAAGAGTTTTATCGTGAAATACTAAAATGGCATCATCATGCTGGTAGGTGTCGAATTCTATACCATCAGACTGCTGCTCGAAGGCTAGTGTAAATGCTTTAAGCGTGTTTTCAGGCGCAAGAGTACTCGCGCCTCTGTGAGCAATAATAAGCATTTAGTCGCTGTCCTTTTCTGACTTACCGTGCAGCTTATGGGTATTGAGTGTTTCATAGATAGATGCAGAAGTAATAAGAATACCGCCCAATAGCGTGTTTCCACTGGGGTTTTCATCCAACAGCAATACGGCAAGAATAACCCCATAGAAAGGCTGCATGCAGGCAATCAGCGAAAAGGTTTTTGCTCGTAAATGACGTAAACTTGCTGCAATTAATGCATGTGGTAACGCGGTAAAAACAGTACCTAACAGCAGAAGCATTAACCAAGCACTCATCGGGGCATCTGTAATTTCATTGCTGCCGGTAGGTAGCAAGAAAATAGCAATCACTAGGGTTTGCCACGCCATGGCTTTCGCGCCACTGTATTGTTTGAAGTGTTTTCGGTGGATCAGATTTCTGAACGCGTAAAGCACCGCAGAGCCCACACCAATAAGCACCCCTAAAGTGATGTCATTATCCAGTGACGTTTCAGGCACAATAAAATACACGCCTGCGATAACGGTAAGCGCAGATACAATGTCTTGCCATACCAAGCTTACTTTTTCGAAGAACGGCTCTATCAGTACGGTAATTACGGGGAAAGTGAATAGGGCAATCATACCTACCGACACACTAGAGTACTGCATTGCCGCAAAGTAGGTTACCCAGTGCAAGGCCATCAAGATACCTAGCCCTATGGCTATTAGATAATCTTTGCGGCTTGCCAGCGTCAAACTTTCGCTAGAAAATCTTAGGAAGAGAAATAATGCGATACAGGCAAATACCGATCGCATTAGCGTGATATCACTGGCACTCAGAGGCACTAGATGAGAAAAAAGCGCAGTACCGCCTAATAAGACAACGGTAAAGTGCAGTGATATCAAACTTCGTTTTACTGCATTCATAAACTAGCTTGGTGTCGCTTGCGTGCCTAAATCAGCGCTTGCGTCATCGCCTAAATCAGCGCTCGCATCAGTGTTTACTGGCGCGTTCGCAACAAAGGCCATAGGTTCACCTAAACGGGTTACTTGCCCAGGTGCTAATGCATCAAAATCAATCATGTCTTTTTCGAAACATACCACAATGGTAGAGCCCAATTTAAAGCGGCCTAGCTCATCACCCTTCGCAAGGTGCACGCTTGCTTCGGTATCTTTCTCGTAAGTCCAGTGTTGAACATTTTTACCGGTAGGCGGCGACACTGTGCCTGCCCAAACGGTTTCTATACTGGCAACAATCGTAGCGCCTACTAATACCATAGCCATTTTGCCTACGGGCGTATCGAATAACGCCACAACGCGCTCGTTACGAGCAAACAAGCCAGGAATATTCTGTGCGGTAAGCGGGTTTACAGAAAACAACTCACCAGGCACATAAACCATGTCGGTAAGTGTGCCCTCTACCGGCATATGAATGCGGTGGTAATCTCGAGGGGCTAAATAAATGGTGGCAAATTTTCCGTCTTTAAACGGCGCCGCTAAATCTGGCTTACCGCCTAATAAGCTGGTTAGGCTGTAATCATGGCCTTTGGCTTGAAATATACTGTCAGCTTCAATGTCGCCAAATTGACTTACCGCCCCATCTACCGCTTGAATTAACACGTCTTCTCGTGGGTCAACGGTGCGCGCTTCAGGTTTTAGTGGGCGAGTAAAGAAGGCATTAAAACTGCGATAATGCGCAGGATCTGAATGCAATGCCTCGCTCATATCAACATTATATTGCTTGATGAAAAGCTTGATAAGAAACGTAGTGAAACCACCAAGCTCTGCTGCCGCTAATTTGCCTACTAGGCGAGACAACAAATGTTTAGGGGTAATGTATTGTAAGTTTATTTTAAGCCAGTCCAGCACGAAAGCTCTCCATTAAAAAGACAGGTTAATTGTACCCTAACTTATAAGCGCGTAAGCAACTTTAAGATTATGTATGCTACAAACTTGGAATAAGCCAGAAAGGTTGGGCTTGTTGAAGTCGTGTCTATATTCTGTTTCAACAAGCCAAACAAAGCGTAAATATAAGCCTTATGCGCCAGGTGGTTGGCTGTGGCTCGGACGTTGCTCGTCCATGGTGGTTAATATTTTGTGGTAGCTAGCAAAACGCTCGGCATTAATTTTACCTTCTTCTACGGCTTCCCGAAGTATGCAGCCAGGGTCGTTAAGGTGTTTGCAGTCACGGAATTTACAGCCACCTAAGTAATCTCTAAATTCAATAAAGCCCCAGGTAATGCGCTCGGTAGGAATGTGCCATAAGCCAAATTCACGGACGCCTGGAGAATCTATTAAATCACCGCCAGCCGGTAAGTGTAGTAGTTTGGCTGCGGTAGTGGTGTGTTGGCCTAAGCCTGAGTTATCTGATACTTCACCGGTAAGTATGTCGGCACCAGGTAATACTTTATTAATTAAGCTAGATTTCCCTACACCCGACTGACCTACGAAAACACTTACATTGTTATCAAGATAGGCATTAAGCTCATCAATACCTTCACCGGTCTTGCAGCTGGTGAAAAGTACTTCATAACCTAAATCGTTATAAACCTTTAATTGTTGGTTAATGGTTTCTCTTTCGCTTTGTGAAAGGAGCTCCACTTTGTTTAAAACAATAAACGGCGTAATACCAATGTCTTCACAGGCCACTAAATAGCGGTCGATAATGTGCGTAGAGAGTGATGGAAGGGTGGCGCTTACCACAATAATTTTATCGATATTGGCCGCAATGGGCTTTATGCCGTCGTAAAAGTCGGGGCGGGTGAGGACTGAATGGCGATCGTTAACTATTTCGATAACACCACGTACACTGCCAGAGTCGGCATCGTCGCCTTTACTGAATAGTACTTTATCACCACATACCACAGAGTCTACTGTACGGCGGATATGACATCGTGACACATTGCCCTCGGCGTCTTCAACATCGGCATGTTTACCAAAGCGACCCGTCACAACGCCGCTCATCAGTTGGCTTTCATCTACCGACGTTTGCTTATTGTCACCATGCTTATCTTGCAGCCGTTTGCTTCTGTTAGCTGCGACTTGGCGTTTCTGTCTGTGTGTAAGTTTTGGTTTTTTCGCCACGATTCTTTTCTAGTTCACGTATACTGCGCTTATAATAACGTTTGTAGGGCATGGTTGCCATGCCTCAGTACTAAGAGGAAGCCGATGACAAAGCACGACAGTAATTTAGTGTGGATTGATATGGAGATGACAGGGCTCGATCCAGAGACTTGTGTGGTGATGGAAATTGCAACCATAGTGACAGATGCACAGCTAAATGTGCTTGCTGAAGGCCCCGTTATTGCAGTGCATCAGCCTGATGATGTACTTGATAATATGGATGAGTGGTGCACCCGTGTACACGGTGAAACTGGGCTTACTGCACGTTGTCGAGCCAGTTCGGTGAATGAAGCTGAAGCCGCCCGTCAAACAATGGCGTTTTTATCTGACTATGTTGATGCCGGTAAATCTCCCTTGTGCGGAAACACTATAGGGCAAGACAGACGCTTTATGGTGAAGTACATGCCAGAGCTAGAAGATTACTTTCATTACCGCAGTATTGATGTGAGCAGCGTAAAAGAGCTGATTAAGCGATGGAAGCCAGAAGTATTAGATGGATTTGATAAAAAGGGTGTTCACCTAGCCCTTGATGATATTCGAGAGTCTATTGAAGAAATGCGCTACTATCGTGAGAAAGTGTTCACGATTTAAGCGGGAAAGGTGCGTTTGTACAAAAAAATCCAATTAATGGTTGCCAAATAAAAATATTTTTGTACAATGCGCACCACTTCAAAACGAAGTGCCTTTTTTTGCATGCGGGAATAGCTCAGTTGGTAGAGCACGACCTTGCCAAGGTCGGGGTCGCGAGTTCGAATCTCGTTTCCCGCTCCAAAAAAAACTCCTATCACAATCCAAATGGTAGTGAGTATCATCAGATGCAACAGCATCGACTCTATGCGGGAATAGCTCAGTTGGTAGAGCACGACCTTGCCAAGGTCGGGGTCGCGAGTTCGAATCTCGTTTCCCGCTCCAAATTTTCATATATAAAATTAAATCAACCTACTTCAGTTTGATTAATGCGACCCCACGGGTCACGACCGGTTCCCGGCGAGTAACAAATCTCGTTTCCCGCTCCAAATTTTATACTTCAAATTGAACTAGCACGATTTCAGACTGAATAATGCGACCCCCGTGGGGCCGCGACCAAATGTCGGCCAGTCACAAGTCTCGTTTCCCGCTCCAAATTTTCTTATCTAAATTTAATCAGCCTTAATTTTTAAATCATCTCCCAGCTTAAACCCGCTGTCTTTATTTAAGCTTTCTATGTTTATTCATGCCAATAATGCACTTTTTAGCGTAAGCGAGTGTAAATTTTCTCTTTTTACACCCTTTAAAAGGCCCCTTTTTTTGAATGGGTTTTTATTCCCGCAGCTTTGCACCGTTTGTGAGCATGTACTCACTGTTTTGGTGATAATCTATAAAAGCCCTTATATATCAACTTCTAATGCTGCATTAGATCCGCTGCTTAGTACTCTTAATTCATATTTAGTGCATGTATGCGCGGTAATAGAGCATATTTATTCAAAAATAATTAAAAATTAATGCGTTTTTGCTTTAGAATGCGCGCCCTTTACGGCATAGATTCTGCTACGGATCATGCTGAAAACACTGATGCACGTACCCAACAATAAAATTAACGGGTACAAAGATAGAAGCCCCGCCAGGAGAAAACACAAGCATGCACTATAAAGGCAGCACCTTCGGGTACTCTTTGGTTGCCGGCGCTGTATTTACTGCTTTAAGTAGCAGTGCAGTTCTCGCCCAAGAAGTTACTGTAGATGAAAAACAAGTAGAAACAATTGAAGTTACTGCAACCCGCCGAAGCGGCACTTTGCAGGAAGTTCCAATTAATATCTCCGCCATAACATCGGACGTGTTGGCCCAACAAAATATTGAAGACCTTGACTCAGTAGCTCGCTGGGTTCCAGGCTTGACCGTCACCGATCAGGGTGGTCGAAACGATTCTCCTATTATCGTGCGTGGCTTAAATACAAACTCATCTGGCCCAGGTTCAGATGGTGGTACGGTAGCTACTTATTTTGGTGAAATTCCGCTTTTTCTTAACATGCGTTTACTTGATGTAGATCGTGTTGAAGTACTCATTGGGCCGCAAGGCACCTTATATGGTGCTGGTACGCTTGGTGGTGCCATTCGCTATATTCCAAAAGCAGTAGATTTAGATTTTACTACTGCTGAAATTACCGGTGACGTGTTCACTATGGAAGAAAGTGATTCATTAGGTGGCGAAGGAAGTTTCGTATTCAACGCGCCTATTATTGAAGGTGAATTGGGTGTTCGTGCATCACTTAATTACTTCAATAACCCGGGGTTTATTGATTACAATTACGTTGTGCAAGAAGGTGGTGTTTCACTACCCGATCCTGATTGGACCGACAGCACGGCTATTAGCGAAAACTTACGCCAAGTAGAAGATGCTAACGGTGAAGACACGCTAACCGGTCGCGTAGCAGTGCGTTGGTTACCCACCGACACCATTGACGCTACGCTTACTTACTTCTTCCAAACACAAGACGTAGAAGGCCGTTCAATCAGCCACTACAATGCGTTGTCTGACGAGAATGGTCTAAGTGCGTTAGTCGGTAAATACGAGTCGGCTTATCGCTATGAAGAGCCTCGTGAGAAAGAAGATTCATTATTAAGCTTAGAAGTTAAAGCTGATCTTGGTTTTGCTGAATTGGTGTCTGCTACTGGCTATTCGAAGTTTGAATCAGACGGTCAACGGGACCAAACTGACCTGCTTATTCGCCTAGATTACAGTTACGAAGAATTCCCGGCGTTTTCTTCTTACACTGAAGAGCTAACAGAGCGCTCAACACTGACGCAAGAAGTGCGCTTAGTGTCGCTAGACGATGGTCCATTATCGTGGATTGTGGGTGGATTCTATTACGACACAGACAGCGAAGGCACAAGTAAAGAATTTACTCCTAACTTTGACGTGTATGCCATTGAAGTATGGGGTGTTGAAGGTAACTATCGCCCAGATAGCCTTTAATACTTCTCTGCTGACGAAATTGATATTACTGAAAAAGCACTTTTCGGTGAGCTAACTTATGAAATTACCGATAAGTGGGATGCCACTATTGGTTTAAGAGCTTATGACTATGAAGTGTCAGCCCGCTCAGGCGTAGACTTGCCGCTTTATTACTCTGTATTTGAAGGTCGTGCTTCTGATTCTATCGATTTAGAATTAACCGAAGCACCTACTGAAGATGACAGCGGTACGTTATTTAAATTTAATACGAGTTACAAATTCACTAGCGATACCATGGCCTACGCGACAATCAGCGAAGGTTTTCGTATTGGTGGCGCTAATGGTGCACCAGCGTGCCCAGATAACGTTGATGATTTAAATAACCAAATAGTGTGCGCATTACCTGATGAGCAGACTTACGGTGCAGATACCACGACTAACTACGAGCTTGGCGTTAAAACCAACTTCTTCAACAACAAACTTCAGGTTAATACCTCTTTATTCTATGTTGATTGGGAAGATCCACAAGTTACAGGTGCAACTGTAAATGGTCAGCAAACCATTACGGTTAATGCTGAAGGGGCTGCATCTAAAGGGCTAGAGTTGTCGTTACGTGGTCGCGCAAATGACTACTTAACCATGTATGCCACGTATGCTCATACGAAAGCAGAGCTAACCGCTGATGCGCCGTTTTTATTTACTGCCCAAGGTGAAGCCGGTAGTGAACTGCAAGATTTCTACGATGGTAAAGACGGTGATCGTTTACCTGGTTCAGCCGAGCATCAATTTTCATTTGGTATGACATACAGCCAAGAAGTATTTGGCGATAAGATGTTAGACGTGAACTATGGTATCACTGCACAAAGTGATATCTATACTACGGTGGGTTTACGCCAAGACGGTGAAGCGTTACCAGGTT
This sequence comes from Alteromonas naphthalenivorans, assembly GCF_000213655.1. NCBI lineage: Bacteria > Pseudomonadati > Pseudomonadota > Gammaproteobacteria > Alteromonadales > Alteromonadaceae > Alteromonas > Alteromonas naphthalenivorans. The sequence goes on along the minus strand of NC_015554.1, from coordinate 3,604,496 downwards.
ATGCTATCAGTAACTTGAATGCGCGTATTTCATCTGAAACGTGGTCGGTAACCTTGTACATCGATAACCTATTCGACAAGTACGCGTTTGTGTCTACACGACGTAACGTAAGCGATATTGGTGAAGGTTTATATGATAGCGAGCTTCAACCAAATGGCACTGAATTAAGCCGTAACTATGGTCATTACATACTTACGCCGCGTACGGTAGGTCTTAAGTTCAACTACAAGTTTGATATGTAGTAGTATTAATAGCTGTACGTACTAAAGGCACTCCATGGAGTGCCTTTTTTTCAGGCTTATTAACTGCAGTGATAATCATAAGCCCGAACACAAGCTTGGACATTAGCCTGAAATAGAAATGACAGACTGCGTGAACAGATAAAAATTGCAAACAAAAATGATAGATAAAAATGACAGATAAACAGCAGTATTTCAGTGTGGCTACCACAGCCATTAGCAAAAGAGACTATACGTCAGCACACAAAGCTTGCGTAGAGGTTATACAAGCTTTTGGCGACGAACCCCATGCTTATTTTCTTCTGGGTATCATCCACATTGAAATCGGGCAAATTAATAAAGCGGTAAAGTTGTTAGAAAAATCGAATGGTATAGAAGCCAGACCGCTCACCTATGCCTATCTCGCTAAATGCTTTGCATTAATTGGCGATCTTAATCTTGCTCAAGCCGCTGCTAAACACGCCCCACCCACGTCACTCACCCGAGCGCTTGATTTAGATACGGTTGGGGTAGCGCTAAGTAGAGTAGGCGATCACGAAGGGGCACTTTCTTACTTCAAGCGCGCCTTATCTATTAATAATGACAATCCACAGTTTCATTATAACTATGGCGTCAGTAGTAAGTTCGCCGGTAGTTTTACTCAAGCCAGAGACCATTTCGAGCAAGCTATTTCACTGAATCCCAATTTTTATCAGGCGCATTTTGCGCTGTCTGATTTAGGGGGGATCACAGTTGAGAAAAATCATATCAATCGTTTGCTGGACGCATCACGAACTTGCGACAAGCATGTGGAAGGACGACTACATATTGGCCATGCACTAGCAAAAGAATATGAAGCATTAGGGCAATACGATGAGGCTTTTGAAGCACTACAGTACGCCAAAGCGCCGAAGCAGCAGGCTAGTCAAGACGCCTTGGCTGATTATGAAATGTTATTCGATTATCTACAGCAGCAGGCGGATAGCCCGTGTGGAAGCGCTAATAAGAACTTGATTAAAAGTATTCAAGCACATGGCGCCCAAGACAGCTCGCCAATTTTTGTAATAGGTATGCCCCGTTCCGGCACTACCTTGGTAGAGCGTATTTTAAGCCACCATAGTCAAGTGGCTTCAGGCGGTGAACTGCAAGATTTTGGGGTGGCAGTAAAATCGCTGGCCAACACGCCCTCACAACATGTACTTGATTTAGACACCCTAAAAGCAGCGGAAAACCTTAATATGCAAGAAATTGGGGAGTGCTACCTAGCGCGAACCGCGTATCTTAAGCAAGACGGGCAACGTTTAGTCGACAAGCTGCCGTTTAATTTCTTTTATGTTGATCTTATTCGTCGTGCTTTACCGAATGCCAAAATCATTTGCTTGATGCGTGACCCTATGGATACCTGTGTGGGCAATTATCGCCAACTATTTTCTATTCATAGCCCTTACTACGCTTATGCTTATGATTTGAATGTCGTTGGACGTTTTTACTTACGATTTAAAAAGGTAATGGAAGCGTGGGCGCAGAAATTTCCTGGCAACGTACATATTCAGTCTTACGAAGCCTTGGCGATAAACCCTAGTGAAGAAGTCCCCAAATTACTTTCGTTTTGTGATTTAGCCTGGGAAGAGCAGTGTCTGCATGTAGAGCGGAACACCTTGCCAGTATCTACCGCGAGTAAAGTTCAAGTTCGAGAAGCGATTAATACCCGTTCGATTGGTCGCTGGAAACATTATGAAGCACACACGCTTACCCTCCAAAAATTGTTAGGGTATTGTTAAAACTACTTGCATCCTTTGCGGTGGCAGCATAATCTCACTGGTCTAACCAGAAGAAGTGTATTTCAGAGAGAAAATTATGTCCGTACCAAACCCGTTGCGCAACTTTGCGAAAAAAGCCAATACCTATCCAACATGGCTTCGCCAACGCATGTTGACTTGGATGTTCCGCTACAAAGTGAAACTAACGGGCACGGTCAGTATCGATATTCTGGAAACCGATTTGAAATCGGTAACGTTTCGTCAAAAAAACTACAAGAAAGCACAAAATCATATTGGCAGTGTGCATGCGGCTGCAATGGCATTGCTAGCGGAGTCTTCTACGGGCTTTGTAGTTGGAGTTAACCTTCCTGGTGACAAGTTACCGCTGATTAAAGAAATGAATTTTAAATATGTGAAGCGCGCACAGGGCGATATGCATGCAGTAGCGCACCTTACCGATGAACAAATAGCGTTAATGCAAACTCAAGAGAAAGGTGAAGTTACGGTAGCGGTTAAAGTAACCGATGCTCAAGGTATCGAGCCTGTTCTGTGTGAAATGATTTGGGCTTGGGTGCCTAAAAGCAGGAAGTAGTACCTGTATTTAAAAAATAGGCCGAGTACGCCTGATTACCATGTGTGCGTTGCGTATGTAACGCGCATGTTCAATCTAAGCATTTTACAGTTTTATTAAGTTTTCTCTTATCTCGTTTTTCAGTTTGACAGCATTCTTAATCCCAACTATCTAATTATCAGTGTAATGAGCCAAGCGACACAGATGCGCGGCTAATGGGTCCTCATCGGCGCACGATGGGGAGTATGATAATAGCTATAAAGGCTGAGATAAGGGGTCATATGACAACATTATCCAGAGAGAAACTGATCAACCGTCCGTTTGCTGATAAAAAGCATTACCCATATGGCTTCGCTCGCTCCGGTGATTTTTCAATTTCTGAAAGTAAGTTATTGCAAGCCCATGGTAGTTTGTTTGCAGCCTTAGTAGATGGCAAGATTGAACCTAGTTCTGATGTCGAAATTAACTATCTTAATGCTGCGTTAGGGCAATGTGAGCCACAAACGCCTCAGGCAAAAGCATGGATAAAATATCAAAACCGAATTAACCGGCCCAAAGCAGCCAGTATTTATGGTTCAAAGCGAGTAGTTACCGAAGATACAGACGATACTGTCGAAATAGATGACGATAATGACCTAGAAATAAATATAGATGACGATTAATTGTTAAATTATTGTGAAGCTTATCCTAATATTAGCTATTAATTTCATCGCATCAAAAGATTCATCCTAATTATCTTGAATATTGGGATATATATCTCACTTTTGTGCGGTTTGGTGTTTTATCTTCCTACTTCCTTCGTTATAGTCCGCTCATCGTCAACATTCGCTGACAATACACCAAACCGATACAGGAGAGAGAACTGTGAAAATGATGTCGGGCGCTGCCATGGTGGTAGAAGCGCTAAAAGATGTAGGAGTAACACATGTGTTCGGCTACCCAGGTGGTGCCGTACTAGACATTTATGACGCTTTATATGCGCAAGAAGATGTCGAACATGTCCTCGTGCGTCATGAACAGGCAGCCGCTCATATGGCGGATGGTTATGCACGTTCAACTGGCAAAACCGGCACAGTCCTCGTCACTTCAGGCCCTGGCGCAACCAATACCATCACCGGTATTGCTACCGCTTATATGGATTCAATTCCAATGGTTGTATTGTCTGGGCAAGTACCTTCAATGCATATTGGTGAAGATGCCTTCCAAGAAACTGATATGGTAGGGTGTTCTCGTCCAATCGTAAAACACAGCTTTCTAGTAAAGCGCGCGGTAGATATTCCAGAAGCCATTGCGAAAGCGTATTACATTGCAAATACGGGTCGCCCTGGCCCAGTGGTAGTCGATTTACCAAAAGACATTGTTAATGTTGCTGAAGATCACCCTTACGTGTTCCCAACCGATGTGACAATGCGTTCGTATAACCCAACCGAGCGTGGGCATACAAAGCAAATTAAGAAAGCCGTCGCTTCTTTGGTAAAAGCCGAACGTCCAGTACTTTATGTTGGTGGTGGCGCGGTTACATCTGAAGCGTCGTCACGAGTTATCGAATTAGCTGAAAAGTTAAATGCACCAGTTACCTGTACGTTAATGGGGCTAGGTGCCATGCCAGGCACACACGAGCAGTTCGTGGGTATGCTAGGTATGCACGGCACACTTGAAGCAAACAAAACCATGCATAATGCTGATTGCATTATTGCCTTGGGTGCACGTTTCGATGATCGCGTTACTAACAACGTAGCGAAATTCTGTCCGCATGCCGATATTATTCATGTGGATATCGACCCGGCGTCTATCTCTAAAACCATTAACGCGCATATTCCGGTAGTTGGCTCAGTCGATAAAGTACTCGACCAAATTTTAGAACAGCTTGTTAATAAAGACTTGTCTGGTCAAAAAGAGAAGTTAGCGGATTGGTGGCAACAAATTACCCAGTGGCGCTCTCGTGAATGTTTGAACTACGAGCAAGGCGATACGGTAATTAAGCCACAGCAAGTTATCCAGTCCATTTACAAGCACACCAATGGTGAAGCTTATGTAAGTTCTGATGTTGGTCAACATCAAATGTTCGCTGCCTTATATTATCCATTTGATAAACCTCGCCAGTGGATTAACTCAGGTGGCTTAGGCACCATGGGCTTTGGTTTACCTGCAGCGATGGGCGTACAGTTTGCACACCCTGAGTCTACCTCGGTAGTGGTAACGGGTGACGGTAGTATTCAAATGAATATTCAGGAACTATCTACCTGTTTGCAGTACAACTTGCCGATTAAAATCATTACCTTGAACAACCGCGCATTAGGCATGGTTCGTCAGTGGCAAGATATGATTTACAAAGGTCGTCACTCGCATTCCTATATGGACTCAATGCCAGATTTTGTGAAGCTTGCAGAGTCTTATGGCCATGTAGGTATCAAAGTAGATAAATTAGATGAATTAGATGCAGCGATGGAGAAATGTTTCAGTCTTAAAGACCGCCTTGTGTTTATGGACATAGCGGTAGATCAGAACGAGCACGTATATCCAATGCAAATTAAGTTTGGCGCTATGGATGATATGCGCTTAAGTAAGACGGAGCGTACCTAATGAAACGTATAATTTCTGTATTAATGGAAAACGCACCTGGCGCGTTATCTCGTATCGTAGGTGTTTTTTCACAGCGTGGTTACAACGTAGACTCTCTTTGTGTAGCCCCTACTGACGATGGCAGCTTATCTCGCCTTACCATCATTACCCATGGTGATGATAAAGTCATTGAGCAGATTACTAAGCAAGTGAATAAGCTTATTGATGTGCTTAAAGTGGTGGATTTAACTGAAGGCACTCATATTGAGCGTGAGTTGATGCTAATTAAAGTGGCGACTCGCACTGAATCAGTACGTGCTGAAGTAAAGCGCAATAGTGATATTTTCCGTGGGCGCATCTTAGATGTTCATGCGAATAACTACACCATTGAAATTACGGGCACTACCGACAAACTAGACGCTTTTGCGGCTACCATGGCCCAATGTGCGGAAGTGATTGAATCATCACGCACAGGCGTGTGTGGTTTAGCAAGAGGCGAGCGCGCGTTACGCCCTTAACGGGTGAAAATTAACGTGCAAAGCGAAGCACATAAAGCGCCAAAGAAATGAAAAAGGGCGAGTAACGAGAGTTACTCGCCTTTTCCGTAATAAGCTTCTAAGCGAAGTGCCATACCATAAGACGGCGAGAAGTCCTCACTTCGAAGCCATAATACAAATGGTTCTACCTCGAAATAAAGCCATTCTCTTATTGGATTGCTGCGCCAACGTAAACCTGTGTACACCTCTTCTACTTGATAGGTAGGTTTATTCAAGCCTTCCACCATAAAGCTATAAACCAAAGCATTGTGGTTGTTGATAGGGTACAAGTGTTGTATCTCGTGTCGCCACAACCAGTCGTTGCTATTGTCTCGAAAATAAAAGCGGTTGTTTAACCGAGTGACGTTGTTGTTACTACTAACATGCTGGATAGAGGTGCCTAACTCTGCGCCAAATTGATCCCGCGTGTATTGATATATTTCAGTGTCGTAAAGCATGGCCCAATGGGAGTTAAATGCATAGGCATCACGGTAACGAGCTTTTACATAGAGCTGATCCCGTCTTCCTGCACCAACACGAAATGAATAGTGAGAGTTTATATCGGGGCGAAACCGCAGCGAAATGGTCGTATTGTCTTGTCTTCCCAGTGAGGGAGAACGCGCCGCTTTTATCGTATCGCTTTGGGTTTCATCTTCGTTGTCACTTAATAGCAAGTCTACGCGATTTTCGAGGTGGGGGAGTGAAACACGAATACGAAAACGAAGATCGGTTTCTGCGATATCTCTGGTTCTAGGTTCCCAGCTAAGTTGAATTCTCCCTTCTGCTTTCGCCTTTCCTTTGGCGTGTGAACCATCGGAGAACAAACCATCGAACTTACTTACGGTAAAGTCCATAGAGTCGGTGAAGCTGCGTTGCCACACATCAAACCATTGCATAGGCTGGTGAGGTTCAACATTGTTTTGTGCATTATTCACTACCTCATGGGTAGGAATAGGCTGGTTATCACTCTGGTCAGTAAGCAATAAACACAATGAGACTGCTAAACACAACATAACAACCCAAACTCCCTCTAACGATTACGCGGTGAAATGATATCCGTATCAGTTAATTACCATCAGGATGCTTGTTGTGATAATAAACGTCAACGATTATTCATCCACGTAAATATTCACGTGAAAGCTAGCGCTTTGGGTGGCATACTGTCCTTACTGTTGTATCGGAGATTATTTTTATGGGCGGTATTGGAATCTGGCAGTTACTCATTATCTTAGTAATTGTAGTTTTACTTTTTGGCACAAAACGTTTGAAAGGGATTGGCACCGACTTAGGTGGCGCAATCAAAGGCTTCAAAAAAGCAGTAACTGAAAACGAACAAGATGCCGATTTCGAGCAGAAGAAGCAGGTAGAAGACAATGATACTGCTGACACTGTTTCAACGAAAACGCAGAGCGACGTTAAAGAAAAATCCTGATGTTTGACATTGGCTTTTGGGAGCTATTGGTAATTGGTGTGATGGCCTTGTTGATACTAGGTCCAGAACGTTTGCCAGGTGCCATGCGGTCCACCATTAACACTATTCGAAGTGTACGAAATACAGCAACGGGCTTTAAGCAAGAAGTTGAGCATCAGTTGCGCGTGCACGAATTACACGAAAACCTGAAGAAAGCTGAGCAGCAAGGCTTGAAAGATCTCTCGCCAGAGCTTGAACAAAGTGTTGATGAGCTTAAAAAAGCGGCTGAGTCGGTTCAGGAACCATATAAAAAACAGTAAATGTCTGACGCAAACAATTTAATATCTCATTTAATTGAGCTTCGTAGCCGCATTCTAAAGGCACTGTTAAGTGTGCTGGTGGTATTTTTGTGTTTGGCGTACTTTTCGCAAGACCTCTATCAATGGCTCGCGTTGCCGTTGCTAGATTCTATGCCAGAAAACGCTAGCATGATTGCTACCGATGTTGCCTCACCTTTTTTCGCACCGTTTAAACTTACGCTGGTGTTGTCATTCTTTATCGCTATTCCCTATGTACTTTACCAAGTATGGGGCTTTGTTGCGCCGGGGCTTTATCGTAACGAGAAAAAGCTTGTTGCGCCGCTTTTACTCTCAAGTACTTTATTGTTCTATGCGGGCATGGCATTTGCGTATTTTGTGGTATTTCCTATCGCATTTGCGTTCTTTAATAGTGTGGCACCAGAAGGTGTTACGGTCAGTACCGACATCTCTAGTTATCTTAATTTTGTATTGAAACTCTTCTTTGCTTTTGGGGTCTCATTTGAAATTCCCATTGCCATTATCTTACTGTGCTGGACAGGGGTAACCGATGCAAAGTCACTTCGAGCAAAACGCCCCTATGTGGTAGTTGGTGCGTTCGTGGTGGGCATGTTACTTACGCCACCAGATATTATTTCTCAAACGCTCTTAGCTATTCCTATGTGGATACTGTTTGAAATAGGTGTCGTGGTAGGCAGTTTGTATGCGGGTAAAGGCCGCCGGAATAGCGACGAAGAAACTGGCACTGAAATCGAATAACAATTAAGTAGAACAAAGGATTTACTATGAACAAACGTGCATTATTACTACTAGTAAGTGTGCTCCCTTTTAGTGCCTTTTTAGCACAAGCGGAAACCGTAGGCGAGGCACTAGCTAAGTGCAGCGAGACTAAGAATAGCCTTCAACGTTTAGTGTGTTATGACCGCGTAGAAAAGCAAGTAAACCGCCTCTCAGGTACTCAGGCGGGTATACCCGCAGCAATACCTAGCAATACACCGACTGTTGCCTCTGAACGTCGCCGCGAAGCACCGGTAAGCAAAACCCCAGCGCCTAAAGACGAACAGTTTGGTTTAGAGCACAAAGTAAAAACCGAAACCTTAGCCGACACATTCGCAGGTAAGGTAACTAAGATTAAGAAAACCGCTCGGGGTAAGCTCATTTTAACCTTTGATAACGGTTCGGTTTGGCAGCAAACTACAGATACCACATTGAAAGTAAAAGAGGGTGAAACCGTGCTCATTGAGCGTGGATTATTAGGTGCTTTCTATTTGAAAAAAGAAGGGCTTAACAAACGCATGAAAGTAAAACGTGTAAAATAATATGCCCTGGTTTGACGCTGGCGTTAATCTATTAGATCGCAGATTTAATCCTCAAGAGATTATTTCAAATGCTCTGGATGCCGGTGTTTCCAAGCTGTGTATCATTACCACTCACCCTAATGAGTGGGATGCGGCAGCAGCACTTCATCAGCAGTTCCCGCAGGTATGCAGCTATACCTTAGGCATACACCCCCATAATGCTAAAGATGTGGTTGAAAGTGATTACGCGCGATTAAGAAGCATGGCAAAAGAGCCTGGCGTAGTGGCAGTGGGCGAGTGTGGTTTAGATTTTAATCGCAACTTTTCTCCCCAAGATGTTCAAATAAGTGTGTTCGAGGCCCAATTAGCGTTGGCGGTAGAATTGAACTTGCCAGTGTATCTTCACGAGCGAGATGCGTTTGAACAACAAGTGTCCTGTCTGCAAAAGGTGCTGCCGTCTCTTAGCGGCGGTATTGCCCATTGTTTTACAGGAGATACCACGCAGCTTACTACGTATTTAGACATGGGGCTGTATATTGGTATTACCGGCTGGGCATGCGATGAAAAGCGCGGAGAATCCCTTCGTAGTGCCATTCCAACCATTCCCTTAGAACGTATCATTTTAGAAACTGATGCCCCTTACTTATTCCCCAAAACCCTACGTCCAAGAAAACGTAACAACGAGCCTGCGCTATTACCCCATATTGGTGAACAAATTAGCGAACTAATGCAGGTTGCCCCTGATAAATTGCGAGATAGCAGTTATGCTAATACTTGTCGTTTATTTTGTATCAGTGATTAATGGTAATGCACATAAATCGTCAAGAGGTTCGCAACTACGATCTTTATCTCTTCGTTATTACCGTTGTGGCGGTATCGATTTTTGCGTTTGTTGCACTAAGTGTAGTGCCCGAGCGAACCACAAATAGCCGAATTTCTCAGCTAGCCTTTATTAGCGATCCCGAGGAACGGTTAACTTTTGAAACAGTACTTGATAACACCGCGGATAACTCCCCAGCACTGTGGACGCCAACGGTGTCGCCAGTTAATTTAGGAATGAGCAGCGACGTACATTGGTTCTCTTTTGTTGTCACGCCTGATAGTTCCCGCGCAGTCAGTTACCTTTTCGAGATTGACTATGCTTTGCTAGATAGTGTGGAAGTTGCGGTTTACCCGCCGTCATCAAGTTCAGCCATTGTGCGTTACCAAGCGGGAGATAACCTCGCCTTTGATGTACGTCCCATCGCAAATAATACGCCGCTTTTTTCCTTGCCCTTAAGTGCTAAACCGCAAACCGTAGTGGTTCGCGTTGAATCTAGCGGCACTATTCGCATGCCCATCGCGGTGTGGGAAGAAAGAGAATTTATAGAATACGCAGCAAGCCAAAATCTAGCGCTAGGGCTATTTTTCGGCTTCCTATGTGCCATGGCCATAAGCAATATCTTCTTATTTTTTACTACCAAAAATCGCTCGTTTTTATTCTATACCGGCTACGCACTGAGCTTAGGCTTAACCTTGGCTTCATTGCAGGGGTTGGGCTATGCCTATTTATGGCCTGAGCAGGTATGGTTGCAGGGTAAGGCGGTACTCATTTTTGGTAATGCGACGATTTTGTTTGCCGTACTGTTTTCCCGGCATTTACTGCCTATTGCTGAATTTAGCCCTTTGGTCGATAAAATATCCCAGGTAGCAGCGTGGGCATTTGGAGTCTGTATATTAACGAGTACATTGCTGCCTTACCCATTCGCGATAAAGCTGTATTTAGTCATGTTGGCGATAATTGTGTTTGTCGCAATGTTCATAGGTGGTTGGCTATCTTTTAAAGGCGTGGCTATTGCTCGATACTTCTCTGTGGCGTGGCTATTTTTATTGGTTAGCGGCTTTGTTGTTAGCCTAGATAGCGTGAATATAATAAATTTAGGTATTTCTACGAGTTATTTACTTATTATCGCTGGCACCGTCGAAACAGTGATTTTAGCCCTTATTTTGGCAATCAATTATAGCCACAGTTACGATGAACTCATTACCACGCAAGCGTTTGCCCTTGAACAAGAGCAGCAGGCGAGTAAGGCAAAAGAAGATTTACTAGAAGTGCAAAAGCGTTACCAAGATGACTTAGAATACAAAGTCGAAGAGCGAACGTTAGAGCTTGAAATTACCTTGCGTGAGCTGTCTGAAGTTAACCAAGAGCTAGAGCGCCTAACGGCAATCGATCCGCTTACTGGAATTAATAATCGTCGTCACTTTGATAAAAAGTTAAAATCAGAAGGCAGACGGAGTCGCCGCGAGCAAACCCCTTTATCTATTGCAGTCATCGATATTGACCATTTTAAACGTATTAATGATAAATACGGACATGCTGGCGGAGATGCTTGTCTTATTCATATAACAGGCATTATTCAAGGTATGTTGCTTCGTTTATCCGATGATTTATGTCGAATAGGCGGGGAAGAATTTGCACTTATTCTTCCGAATACCGACAGCGATGGCGCCTATCATGTGGTAGAAGCGATTCGCGATCGTATCGAAAAATCTCCCATCATGTTTGATGGAGAAGCAATACAACTAACCATAAGTGCAGGGCTGGCCACCAGTATTATCACGGATGAAGATCATGCTGCGGCGTTGCTTCGGTTGGCTGATGAGCAGCTTTATGCTGCGAAAGAATCAGGACGAAACAAAGTACTCTTTAAACCGATTTCAGGATAATTTATGAATGCTTCATTTCCGGCTCGTCGTATGCGACGCCTTCGTGCCAAAGATGCACTGCGAGATTTAGTTGCCGAGCAACATCTTACTACCAACGATCTTATTTACCCTGTATTCGTTCTTCCTGGCACTGGCCAGCGTGAAGAAGTGCCTTCAATGCCAGGGGTAGAGCGTCTATCTATCGATTTATTATTAGAAGAAACGGCAAAATGGGTAGCGCTTGGTATTCGTACGCTAGCCCTTTTTCCCGTTACCCCCATGTCACTTAAAACCGAGTGTGCCAAAGAAGCGTTTAATCCAGAAGGCCTAGCACAAACGGCTATGCGTGCATTAAAAGCACAGTTTCCAGATGTGATGTTAATGTCTGACATCGCATTAGACCCCTTTACGTCTCACGGGCAAGATGGCTTGGTGGATGAGGCCGGTTACGTGATGAATGATGTGACTATCGATGTGTTAGTCAAACAAGCATTGTCACATGCAGAAGCAGGCGCAGACATTGTGGCACCTTCTGACATGATGGATGGCCGTATTGGGGTTATTCGTGATGCACTTGAGCGCGAGGGGTTTATTAACACCTGCATTATGGCGTATTCAGCAAAATACGCATCTGCTTATTATGGACCATTTCGCGACGCTGTCGGCTCTTCAGCGAACATAAAAGGCGGTAATAAGAAAACCTATCAAATGGATCCTGCCAACAGCGACGAAGCCATACACGAAATTGCCTTAGACGTGCAAGAAGGTGCTGATATGGTGATGGTGAAGCCAGGTATGCCCTATTTAGACATTGTGCGCCGTTGCAAAGACGAGTTAAAGGTACCTACCTTTGCGTATCAAGTCAGCGGCGAATATGCCATGCATCAAGCGGCATTTGCGAATGGTTGGCTAAACGAAGAGGCGGTAATTCTAGAATCTTTATTGGCTTTCAAGCGCGCTGGCGCAGACGGCATTCTTACTTACTTCGCACCTAAAGCGGCGGCACTTCTCGCCGGTAACTAGCGCAGCGACAGAAAAGCAAAGAGAAAAGCGAATAGAGAAACAAAGAGGAAAGCATATAGGCCAACAGGCCAGTTGCTAAAAACAAAAAAGGGATGCGACTTAAGGTCGCATCCCTTTTTTTATTCTTGCTGCTTTGCTGCACTGGTTATTTACAAACGAGTTCCCAGCCTGCTTTGTGCTGTAACCAGCTTTCATTGGCCAATTCAGCGTTAATCAACGGGTGAGCTTTCAACCAGCCATCAGGGAAGGAGATTTCCCATTTATCACCCTCGCAGACTAAGTCTACATGGGGGATATGCTTATTTTGTCTTCGTAAACACAGCACCACAGAAATACGCAATAGCCTGAGTAAACCCAACAACATAGGTTGTGAGTCATCATGGTAATTGCTAAAAGCATCAGTGGGGATGGTTAAACGATGATGGGCAACAAGGTCGCGAATAGCCGCGCGCTGCAAGCGTGTGAAGCCAGGCAAGTCAATAAAAGACAGAATGTAAGCGCCATGCTCATGATGCTTTTTATACTCTATATGCAAGCCGGTTTCATGGAGAAGTGCCGCTGCACCTAAAATAGCTTCGGTATCAAGATGACAAATATTTTGCTGTGAACATAACTGCGAGCACAGCTGGGTTGCTACACTTTTAACTGAATTCGCTTGGGCTTTATCGATATGGTAACGCGCCATCGTCTGGTTTAGCGTTTGGTGGCGACGATCATTTTCCTGCATGTTATCTAACATGCCGTAAATAAGCCCTTCACGAAGTGCGCCACCAGAAATATTCATATTTTGAATAGCTAAGGCTTCAAATAAACTAATTAAAATGGCTAAGCCAGAAGGAAAAATAGCCTTGCGATTCTCTTCTAAACCTTCAATGTTAAGCTGGTTAATTTCACCACATTCAACACATTGTTTTTCTAAGTGATAAAGGTAATCAAGTCGTATTGAATCGCTAATGCCTTGTGCCACCAATATTTCAGTGATGGCCTGTGGTGTACCAGAGGCACCTAAGCAATTTTCCCAATCAAAACAAAGAAAGGCGTCCGCTTCGGGTAAAAGTAATGCTTTCGCCGCTTGCTTGGCTTTTTCGAAGTTTTCAGCAGTGATCTTTCCGCCATCAAAATAGCGTTCCATAAAGGTCACGCAGCCCATATCTAAACTTTTTAAGTGGATGGGTTGCATGTCGTTGCCAATAACAATTTCAGTACTGGCACCGCCTATATCTATCACTAAGCTATTACCCTGATTCGCAGAGGTATAGGCTACGCCAAGATAAATCTGGCGTGCTTCTTCCTCACCGCTTATCACGTTGAGCTTATGCTTGAGAATTTGCTCGGCTTTCCCAATAAACACTTGGGCATTAGTAGCAAGACGTAAGGTAGCGGTAGCCACTACCTTAATATTCGAGGGAGGAATATCTTGTAACCGTTCGGAAAAGGTTTGCAGGCACTGCCAACCACGCTCCATGCTCATTTCATCTAGTGCAAAGTCATCATCTAACCCTGCCGCTAAACGTACTTTCTGTTTCACCTTGCCAATGATTTGAACACTACCATTAACTACGTGAACAATGACCATGTGAAAGCTATTAGAGCCTAAGTCTACAGCGGCGTAATACTCGCCATAGCTTTCAGAGTCGTGTTGAAGTTCTGCCTGCATATTGTCTCGAATGTTAGTTACTGTTTCCGCGGTTAGACGGTTTACCTCTATTTCCACCGCTGTTGCCACGACCTTTACCGTTGCCGCGTCGAGACGAGTTTCTCGTGTTTGGTGTGCGTCTGCGTCTTGGTTTAGGCGCATTTATATCATCAAGCAAAGCACTCGCATCGTAATCAGTAACAGGAATAGCATGTTGAATATATTTTTCAATATCTGGCAAGTTCATCGCGTATTTTTCGCACGCAAAACTTATCGCTATTCCACTTTGACCAGCGCGACCGGTTCGACCAATTCGGTGAACATAGTCTTCTGCATCATCAGGTAAGTCGTAGTTAAACACATGGGTGACAGAATCAATATGTAAGCCACGTGCGGCAACATCCGTAGCCACTAAAATGTCTAGCTTACCTTTGGTAAAGTCTTCCAAAATACCCAAGCGTTTTTTCTGTGGTACATCGCCGCTTAACAAGCCCACACGGTGGCCATCGGCGGTAAGCCAGTCGGTCACGCGCTCACAGCTGTATTTGGTGTTAGCAAACACAATAGCTTTATCGGGCCATTCTTCTTCAAATAGCGAAAGAAGCAGCAGCATCTTGTCATCATCTGAAGGGTAGAATAGCTCTTGCGAGACCCTTGTCGCCGTCGTTTGCTCTGGCGCAACTTGAACGTGAGTTGGGTTGTTCATGTGCTCATAAGCGAGTTCTTGAACGCGATAACTAAGTGTAGCTGAAAACAGCATACTTAGACGTTCTGTAGCAGGCGGTAAGCGACGGAACAAAAAGCGGATATCTTTAATAAAGCCTAAATCGAACATGCGATCGGCTTCATCAAGTACGGCAACTTGAATATTATTCAAGGTAAACACGTTCTGTTTATAATAATCCAGAATGCGTCCTGTCGTACCAATAATGATATCTACCCCTTCTTCAAGGGTTTCACGTTGACTTTGGTAACCTTCGCCCCCATAAATTAATCCAAGCGACAAACCGGTATGCTCACTGAGCAGTTTGGCATCGTTGAAAATCTGAACGGCTAACTCTCTCGTTGGCGCCATTATGATGGCACGAGGTCCTTTTGAGTTGCTGTTCTCGTCATTATCTGCTTTGCTTAGCAGATAATGAAAAGTAGCTACCAAGAAGGCAATGGTTTTACCTGTACCCGTTTGAGCTTGTCCGGCAATATCTAAGCCTTCAAGCAACGGAGGCAGAGATAACGCCTGTATTGGTGTACAATTATTAAAATTTGCCGCCGTTAAGGCGTCAACAACCTTGCTATTAATCGGCAGGTCGGAAAAATGAGTATCAGTTAAGTGAGTAGGCATAGCTTATAGCTTATCAGTGCTTGCATTAAAAACGGTTTCTATATAACACTTATGGGTAGAGCTGAAACAAATCAGCGACCGACCAAAAATGGAGAAAAGAATGAGCGACAAAATTATCCAGTTATCTGACGATAAATTCGAAGCAGATGTTATCAATGCTGAAGGTCCTGTACTGGTTGACTTTTGGGCCGAATGGTGTGGCCCCTGTAAAATGATCGCGCCAATCTTAGAAGAAGTTGCGAACGAGTTTGAAGGCAAGTTAACAGTTGGCAAGTTGAATGTCGATGAAAATAACGAAACTCCACCTAAATATGGTATTCGTGGTATTCCTACATTACTACTTTTCAAAAATGGTAACGTGGCGGCAACGAAAGTAGGTGCGTTATCTAAAACTCAGCTAGCTGAGTTCTTAAACGAAAACCTTTAGTAAATTAGAGTCGTACAGAAAAAACCGGTGGCCGAGCTGCCGGTTTTTTATTTACCGATGAAAATAAGCAGTTACAACGCCTATAACAGTGTGAATACAAGTTATTTAACAATTGACGAGTAAAACGCTGGACGTTGATTAATTTTAGTGCTAACTTTTCCTTAGCGCTCACCCGAGCAGCATTCTGCTTAGCCTCTATTCAGGCATAATCAATTCAAAAATTAGAACAGAGTGACTACCAGTCCTGTAAGCAAACCCCAAGCACAAAGACCCACCAGTATGAATTTAACAGAATTAAAGAACAAACCGATTAGCGAATTAGTCGCCATGTCCGAAGAAATGGGCCTGGAAAATATGGCTCGCGCTAGAAAACAAGACATCATATTCTCGATACTGAAATCGCATGCGAAAGGCGGCGAAGATATTTTCGGTGACGGGGTTCTGGAAATTTTACAGGACGGTTTTGGTTTCTTGCGGTCAGCAGACTCTTCGTATTTAGCAGGGCCTGATGATATTTATGTATCACCAAGCCAAATTCGTCGATTTAACTTACGAACTGGCGACACTATCGCAGGAAAAATTCGTCCTCCGAAAGACAGTGAGCGTTATTTCGCATTACTTAAAATTCGTGAAGTAAACTTTGATAAACCAGAGAACTCACGAAACAAAATTTTATTTGAAAACCTTACACCTCTACACGCAAACGACCGCTTGCGTATGGAGCGTGGTAATGGCTCAACCGAAGATATCACGGCTCGTGTACTTGATTTAGCGTCACCAATCGGTAGAGGCCAGCGTGGTCTTATTGTTGCGCCGCCAAAAGCAGGTAAAACATTACTACTGCAAAATATTGCCCAGTCTATCGCAGCTAATCACCCAGAATGTGAATTGATGGTATTGCTTATCGATGAACGTCCAGAAGAAGTAACTGAAATGCATCGCCTTGTACAAGGTGAAGTGGTTGCTTCAACGTTCGATGAACCTGCAAGCCGTCACGTTCAGGTAGCTGAAATGGTTATCGAAAAAGCGAAGCGCTTAGTTGAGCACAAAAAAGATGTGGTTATCTTGCTTGATTCAATTACGCGTTTAGCACGTGCTTACAACACGGTTATCCCATCATCAGGTAAAGTACTTACCGGTGGTGTTGATGCCAATGCACTGCATAAGCCTAAGCGTTTCTTTGGTGCTGCACGTAACGTTGAAGAAGGCGGTAGCTTAACCATTATCGCAACAGCACTTATCGATACTGGCTCTAAAATGGATGAGGTTATCTATGAAGAGTTTAAAGGTACCGGTAACATGGAATTACACTTAAATCGTAAGATTGCTGAAAAGCGTGTATTCCCAGCTATCGACTTCAACCGTTCAGGTACTCGTCGCGAAGAGCTATTAACGTCACAAGAAGAACTGCAGAAAATGTGGATCTTACGTAAAATTGTGCACGAGATGTCAGAGATTGATGCCATAGAGTTCCTTATTAATAAGCTCGCTATGACTAAGACTAACGATGAGTTCTTCAACGCCATGAAGCGTCAAAAGAGCTAACCCGTTTTTATAGAAAAAGCGCCTAAGGGCGCTTTTTTTGTGTCCGAATTTCACACCCACTTAATCGAAGTAATTCTTATTATACTTCTGTCTAATGTTCACTGCCCATTAAATAAGTTATTTTTAAAAGCCACACCGCAATTGGTACTCGTGTTATTTAGCTACCAGATAGTTTATTCTGGCGTTTTACTCTACAACGGAATAGATGTTATGTATCGAAAGTTAATCTCGCTCGCAATGGCAAGTTTTGCCACTTTTGCCTTTGCACAAGTCGATGTTGATGCATTGGCTACGGAAGTAGAAGCAGACGTTATTGAATGGCGCCACCACTTTCACGAATTCCCTGAGCTTTCTAATCGCGAATTTAACACTGCAAAATACGTAGCAAACTACCTAACATCGCTAGGCCTAGAAGTTGAAACGGGTGTGGCCAGCACTGGCGTAGTTGCAATACTCGATAGCGGCAAACCAGGCCCTGTAGTTGCACTTCGTGCAGATATGGACGGCTTACCGGTTAAAGAACAGGGTGATTTGTCCTACCGTTCTACGCAAATGGGTGAATATAACGGCCAAGAAGTGCCTGTTATGCATGCATGTGGACACGATACGCACATGGCCATGCTAATGGGGGCGGCAAAAATACTGACCAGTATTAAAGGCGAATTTAAAGGTAAAGTGAAGTTTATCTTTCAACCTGCTGAAGAAGGCGCACCTGCTGGTGAAACCGGCGGTGCTGAAGTCATGGTTAAACAAGGGGTACTTAAAAACCCTGATGTAGACGTTATCTTCGGGTTACATATTAGTTCGAACACTGATGTAGGCACAGTGCGCTACAATTCTGGTGGCACCATGGCTGCGGTAGACCCGTTCAAAATTGTTATTCATGGTAAGCAAGCCCACGGCGCATACCCGTGGAAAAGTGTCGACCCAGTGGTCACTGCGGCGCAAATGATCATGTCTATTCAAACCATTGTTAGCCGTGAACTTAAGCTTATTGACGATGCAGCAGTGGTGTCTATTGGTTCAATTCATGGTGGAAACCGCTCTAACATTATTCCCAATGAAGTGGAGATGGTAGGCACCATTCGCACACTAAATAAAGCGGCCCGTGAACACATTTACGAATCGCTTCCACGTAAAGTGAACGCTATCGCCGAGAGCATGGGCGCAAAAGCCGAACTTACGCTTCCTTTAGATTACTACTACCCCATTACCTATAACGATCCCGCACTTACGCAAGCCATGGTGCCAACCATACAACGTACCGCAGGGGCTGAAAATGCCATCGTTTCAAAGCCGGTTACCGGTGCTGAAGACTTTTCCTTTTTCCAAGAAAAAGTACCAGGTTTGTACGTGTGGGTAGGTGGTAAGCCTCTAGATGTTTCCGAGCAAGATAGCCCTGCTCACCACACACCTGAATTTTACGTAGACGATTCGGGTATGAAGTTAGGCGTGAAACTACTGACTAACTTTACGTTAGATTACATGGCGCAACATTAATCATGGTGATGCCAGTGGGGGGCGTTGTTGTACGATAAACATCGGTGGTCGTTATCTCTGGTATTACACCTGTTACTTGTAGTGGTTGTAGGTATTGCATTAAATGCAGTGCCTCCGCCATTTGATAGCAGCGGTATCGCTGTATTCGGGGTAGGGGTTGGCGTATACGCCGCACTACGCTTCCCTCCTATAGTCGCAATCCCTATTGCGTTAATTATCTGCGTCCCCTTATGGCTAACTCACAGCAGTATTGTGGGTAAAGAAAGCCTGTCTTTACTGCCTATCGTAGTAAGTTTATTTGGATATAAAAAATCCCTGAGCCGAGTCATTAAAGTTGGTGCTGGTTTTTGGTCACTTATTTTCCTCCCCATTTTATTATTAGAGCACGCGCTTTACGAAGCCGACCAGCCAACGATGATGTTTTCTGGCGTGCTTGTTACTTGGGTAAGCGGCGTGTTTGGGCTTATCTCTGGGCATTTTGTTTTTCTTGCGAATAAAGGGCTTAAACACACTAATACAGGTTCAAAAGAAAAAGTTTCACTGCATTTCCTGTTCAGTTATTTCTTCTCAGGTTGTTTTTTTGCCGCCTCCATGGCGGTGGTGTATTTATCTGTGGCACTTTATCAAGACGATCAAGAAGCACAAATCATTCGCTACATGCAACAACGCGTTGCGGTATTAGAGCAACAGTTGTCCGATTTTATTGGGCAACACCAAAAAGCGATAGCTGTTGCCTCGCAGTCACTGTCTACGCCCTATGCAATTGAAAAATTAGAAGAGGCTAGCAACAATCAACTTTCAGTTTTAGCCGCGCACTATCCTGAATTCATCACTTTCTTAGTGGCTGATGAAAGTGGGAATATAACCCATTCCTACCCACCTGGGCTGCTAAATAAAGCACAGGCAGCTGGGGCTGCAAATGTGGCTTACCGGCCTTATTTTTCCCGGGCAATGGAAACAAGCGGGCCATACCTGTCTAATGTTTTTCAAGGCCAAGGGTTTGGAAACGATGCTATTGTTGCCATGTCTTCACCTATTATAAATGAGTATGGCGTGCCTATTGGTATCGTGGAGGGCTCATTATCTTTACGCAGCTTCTCTTCAGTAGATGCCCTTAATCTCGATGGGTTTTCGCTTTTGCTCGAAGATGCAAAAGGCGAGGTTATTTACGCATCATCAGAGCTAGGCTTAAAACCACTGAACAAAGCACCTTCGTATTTGTGCGAAGGTGAGTGTGATATAAAAATTGAAGACGGACCGCTTAACAAGCAGTGGTTGAGGCTGCAGGGGCAGCTGCCCACTGCAAATTGGCAGGTTAGCTATTATTACGATTATCGACGTTTGTTGTTGCTAATGAGTGAGTATTTGTTGACTGATTTATTGTTGCTACTTGTCTTGTCTGTATTTGGTACATTCATGGGCTCTGTGGTGGCACGAATGATTGAGTCTCCTATTCGCGGGCTTATACGTTATATTGCCAATTTTACGCCCTCAGAAGTGCGTAGAGAGCCTAACTTGGTGGGGAGTACGTTGCATATACAGGAACTCGCTTCACTTAATGACGAGTTCAGCAGCTTGGAAGGGCACCTAGTTGATGCATTTAAAGCCCTTGAATTTGCCCGCGTCAAAGAACAAACGTTGAACGTAGAGCTTGCTGAGTTCAACCATAGCTTAGAAAATAAGATAGAAGAGAAAACGCGACATTTAGCTAAGGCGCTTGAAGAAGCAAAAGCGGCAAGCGTGGCTAAAACCCAATTTTTAGCCAATATGAGCCATGAAATACGTACTCCAATGAACGGCATTATTGGATCGTGTGAATTAATGATGGAGTTACCCTTACCTGACGGGGCACGTCATAGAACGGAAACGATTTCGACTTCTGCCAGCTACCTATTAATGATCCTTGATAGCATCTTAGATTGGTCAAAAATTGAATCTGGTAAAATGTTGCTAGATAAGCGTAGTGTTTCCGTCGCGCAAACTATCGATGCATGTAGTGTGCTATATGAGCGAAGTGCTAGTAAGAAGGGCATTTCGATTAACGTTAATATTGATGAAAGTGTGCCAAAAGCGGTCATTACTGATGGTGGTAAGCTTAGTCAAATCATTAATAACCTGGTCAGTAATGCAATTAAGTTTACTCACCAAGGCACCATTTTGGTTGAGGCCAAATACAGACAAGGCGAGCTCTCTTGTTCGGTTATTGATTCGGGCATTGGCATATCTGCAAAAAAAATAGAGAGTATATTCGATCAATTTGAACAGGCAGATGCCACTATAACCCGTGATTATGGTGGAACTGGATTGGGCTTAGCCATCACAAAGGGCTTAGTGGAGCTACTTGGTGGCAGTATTTCAGTTGACAGCAATGAAGGCACGGGAACCACGTTTTGTTTTAGTTTTCCGTGTGAGAAAGGCGAAGCGCAAGAAGCTTCCTCCAATTTAAAAATACAGTCTTTACCAAGTACATTACGGGTATTGCTTGCTGAAGACAACGATGTAAATGCCGATATTGTAATGGATATGCTTGGCTCTGTTGGCGTTAAGCGCTTCAGGGCTAAAAACGGTATGGAAGCGATTGAAGCCGCAAAGCGTCATGCGTTTGATGTCATTTTGATGGATTACCAAATGCCCGTTATGGACGGGCTGACTGCCTCGAAACACATTCGGCAACAAGCTAAAAATAAAGACAAAGTAATCATTATCGCACTAACGGCAAATGCTTATGCAGATGATAAAGCGGCATGTTTAGCCGCGGGTATGAATGCACATTTAAGCAAGCCAATTAGGAAGCAGGTATTAATCGACAGTATTGCCCGTGAGCTTGCTCGCGTTTGAGGCTATCTTACCTTCATTGTTAACCGGTTTATTGCCTACGAAATACAATACAATGTAACCCAAGATTGCTGATACAACTGACCCGGCCAAAATACCTACTCGCTCATCAAAAATCTGATTAATACCGGTTTCTTCAAAAGCCAAACCACCAATAAATAAGCTCATGGTAAAGCCCACACCACACAGCAGGGCACAACCGTAAATATGTTTTAAGTTAAGGTCATCAGGCAAGGTCGCTAGCTTGAGTTTAATCATCAGATAACAAAAACCAAATACACCAACCTGCTTACCGAGTACTAGGCCTAAAAATATGCCAAAAGTAACGGGGTGGAAAATACCCTCGGGGCTAATATTACCGAAGCTTATTCCTGCATTAGCGAAAGCAAAAAGGGGTAAAATGGCGAAACTTACCGTGCTATTCAAGCTATGTTCTAAGCGCGTAACCGGTGAATAGGTTTCATCCCTACTGTCTCGCATAGGGATAAAAGCCGCTAATATCACACCTGCTAGCGTAGCATGCACCCCAGATTTGAGCATGGCTACCCACAATATAATACCTACCATCATATAGGCGGGAATATCCACTACATTTCGTCTGTTCATTTGCCACAACAGCAGTAAGCACGCCGCTGCCACTAACAGCGCCCCCATAGTGATGTGGTTAGTATAGAAAAGCGCAATTATCACAATAGCGCCAATATCATCAATAATGGCTAAGGTGACTAAGAAAATCTTAAGGCTAGTGGGTACTCGACTTCCTAATAACGCCAAAATACCCAATGCAAAGGCAATGTCGGTTGCCGCTGGAATTGCCCAACCGGCAATGGCCACAGGGTTATCCCAGTTAATGCCTACGTAAATCAGAGCAGGTAAAAGCATGCCACCAATCGCACCGGTGGCAGGTAAAACAATGTCTTTAGGATTTGATAACTCGCCTTCACATATTTCACGTTTTAACTCTAATCCAACATGAAAGAAGAAAACGGCCATAAAGCCGTCGTTAATCCATAACAATAAGGGTTTATCAATTGCCCACGTGCCCGCTGAAATTTGCACTGGAAGGCTAATTAATTGGTCGTATAGGTGATTAAGAGGGGAGTTAGCAATGATAAGTGCCAGTACAGTAGCAATCATCAGTAAAATGCCAGGCGCGGCTTCTCGATTGAGAAAATCTGATACTACAACCTGTACTTCTTTAATTGCGTCATCAATTACGTCTGTTTGATGTGCTTTCGACATTATCGATACCTCTGTTTACCTTAGCCTTATGAAGGCCGACAACCAGCCAAGTGAAAAAGGTAGTCATAAAGAATACCAAGTGGCACTGGAAGGATTAACTATTTGTAATTATATAGGGGTTTTACGAAAATGAAGGCCTTGCCAGATCACTTACGGCTAATATGTGGGATTTGTTGGCGATTTAGGCTACAATCGCGGGCTTTTCCGGTTATCCAATTTACCTATCTCAGAGGATTTCTAGATGGCAAAAGTCGCAATAGTTATGGGCTCAACCTCAGACTGGCCCACCATGCAACAAGCAGCAAAAATGCTGAAGTCGTTTGGTGTTGAATTCGACGCAAAAGTGGTGTCAGCACACAGAACGCCAAACTTGTTGGTTGAATTTGCCGAAGGGGCAGCAGATGAAGGCTTTAGTGCCATTATTGCTGGCGCAGGTGGTGCAGCACACTTACCGGGAATGATTGCTGCGCACACGCACTTGCCAGTATTCGGTTGTCCAGTAAAGTCTAAAGCATTAAGTGGTCTTGATTCCCTGTTATCAATTGTACAAATGCCCAAAGGCGTTGCGGTTGGCACATTAGCCATCGGCGAAGCGGGTGCAGCCAATGCAGGTTTGCTAGCAGCGCAAGTGGTGGCATTGCAAGATACGAATGTGCGCGATGCGGTTATTGCCTTTCGAAAGCAGCAGACTGAAACAGTATTGGCTTCTAGCAATACTTTGGAGCTTGACGAATGAGAGTAGTCGTTTACGGTGCAGGCCAATTGGCGCAAATGATGTATTTGGCGGGCAGTCCGCTTGGCATTGAAGTGCAGGCTGTCGACGTAAACAACGATACTGTCGTGCACCCTGTAAGTAAAAGCCCTTTAGATACTTCCTTAGATCAAGCCTTAGAAGGTGCTGATGCACTCACGGTTGAATTTGAGCACGTGCCAGAGCACCTGCTTGAAGAAGCTACTAAAACGGGTAAGTTAATGCCCAGCATTGAAAGCATTTTAGTCGGTGCCGATAGAGTGCGAGAGAAAGCATTGCTTGAGGGCATGAAGGTCGCTAACAGTGCGCACCGCATTGTTACTCACCTAGAACAGCTTGATGAATGCATTGAAACGCTTGGTGAAAAACTCATTCTAAAATCCAGTCGTGATGGCTACGATGGTTACGGTCAATGGCGATTAGCCAATAAAGAAGAGTTGCCTGAACTTAAACGGGCTTTAGCTACCTTAAATTTAGAGAAAGTGCCTCTTGTGGTAGAGAAGATGGTGCCTTTTGAACGTGAGCTTTCATTAATTGGGGTACGCAATAAGCAGGGTGATGTACGCACTTACCCGCTTGCTGAAAACTTACATTATCAAGGCCAACTTCATGTGTCGGTTGCCCCTGCTACCCACGTGGACGATGCACTTCAAGCCAAAGCGCACGATATTTTCGTGAAACTGGCTGAAGGCATGGACTATGTCGGCGTGTTAGCGGTGGAATTATTTCAGTGTGGTGATGAACTCTTGGTTAATGAACTTGCGCCAAGAGTGCATAATTCTGGTCATTGGAGTCAATCGGGAGCAGTAACCAGTCAATTTGAAAATCATCTTCGTGCCATTTGTGGTTTACCTTTGGGTGACACATCGGCTATTGGCCCAAGCGCAATGATTAATATTATTGGCTGCAGCAGTTTCTCAAGAGAACTTTTGAGTATTGATGGCAGTCATCTGCACTGGTATGGAAAGTCGGTGCGCGAAAAACGCAAGATGGGTCATATTAATGTGACTACTGACAGCTACACAAAATTGGGCGAAAAATTACACGATTTGAGTCAATATTTGCCATTAGAGTACTTTCCGAAACTGATTGGCGAGGCAAAACGTTTAAAAGGTTGACAACCTTTTAATTGTGGCTATTATACGCATCCGCTGTTAACCCAGCGGGTGTGAAAAGTGTGCCGACTTAGCTCAGTTGGTAGAGCAACTGACTTGTAATCAGTAGGTCGCCAGTTCGATTCCGGCAGTCGGCACCATTCTCTCACAGTAGGGTCTTTCACGTTATGGTCTTTCACATTAAGGCCTTCATACAATGTTTTGACCTAGCGTTTTCTAGGTTAGCTTCGTTGTTATAGTTTTCCCTTTCGGGATACATCTCCAGATTTTCTATATTCTCTTCTTTATTGAATAAACCTACCGTACACTAGCAGCCAACTTTTTTTGGAAGCAGCGGTATGACACCTATTACTCATTCTTTACCCTTTAAGTTACTCGCCCTGTTTATGTTTGCGCTGTCGGCGTGCAGTGTTCAAGCAACGCACCCTATTTCTATTAGTGACGGTTACGCCCGCGCTACGTTTCCAATGGCACAATCTGCAGCACTTTATTTCACTTTGCATAATCAAAGCGAAACACCGACTAAAATAACGGGCGTTACGGTCAGCAGTGATATTGCCAGCGACGCGCAAATTCATACCACCGAAATGAATGATGACATGATGCGTATGCGAGAAGTAAAAGAAGGAATAGTCATAGCGCCAAATGACTCGCTTTCTTTTGCGCCTGGCGGGTATCACGTGATGTTGTTGGGATTAGAAAAAGGACTGGTTGAAGGAAGCAGTGTGTCATTGACCTTGTCTTTTGATTCCGCCGCTGACTACACCGTTGAATTACCGGTTAAAGGAATGGGTAAAGATGCAGGCCATCAGCATCATCACTGAAGTGAATCGTCAAAGTAGATGTGTACAATCGTTAAAATTATAATCCAAATCAATATTCTTAGAGTATCATTAAGGTAACATTTGAATGGTATTTCCAATTCTAAATTAGTGAATTAGTTGCTAACCCAAGGAGAGATATATGAGCAAGATTGATATCGGCATTTCAGAAGAAGATCGTAATGCAGTGGCTGAAGGCCTTAAAAAACTATTAGCAGATTCTTACACGCTTTACCTACAAACCCATAACTTCCATTGGAATGTAGAAGGTCCACAATTTAGACAACTACATTTGATGTTCGAAGAGCAATACACAGAGCTTGCAGAAGCCGTAGATGAAATTGCTGAACGTATTCGTACACTGGGTGTTTCAGCGCCAGGTACTTACAAATCATTCGCGGAATTAAGTGCAATTGATGAAGTGGAAGGTGTACCTGAAGCATCAGAAATGGTGGCGTTACTTACCCATGGTCATGAGCAAGTGGTTAAAACATCACGTGATTCACTTAAGTTAGCGCAAGACGCAGATGATGAATCTTCTGCTGCATTGATTGGCGACCGTATGCGCGTTCACGAAAAGTCTGCTTGGATGCTTCGCGCAATGTTGGCAAAATAAGCCGGAATATACTTCACGGCGGATAAATTATGACACGCACTATGATAAACGTGCTGTCTGTTTGTACATTAACGCTGGCTGGGGCAACTCAGCCAGCGTTTTCGCAACAAGCAGATGCTAAAACACCAACAGATGAAAACCTTGTCGTTACTGAATTAGCACAAGGATTAGTTCACCCTTGGGGGATGACCTTCCTCCCTAACGGCGACATGCTGATTACCGAGCGAGAGGGGGGTATTAGGCGCCTAAGTCAATCCGGTGAACTATCGCCGCGCTTATCAAATGTGCCTGAGGTAGAAGCGAATAATCAAGGCGGTATGTTAGATATTGCTATCGACCCTGAGTTTGAAGCTAATAACACGGTTTACTTTTGTTTTAGCCAGCCGGGTGAAGGCGGAAGCAGCAGTAGCGTTGCCAAAGCAACACTAAGTGGTAACGCGCTGGCAAATGTAGAAACTATCTTTAGTGCCGCGCCACTTATTGATAATGGCTTTCATTTTGGTTGTCGCTTAGCGTTTGATGCGAACAAGCAATTGTTTATCACCTTGGGCGACCGTTATAAATATATGAAGGAAGCGCAAAATACCGATAACCATTTCGGTACTATTGTGCGAATTAACCGCGATGGCAGTGTGCCTAGCGATAACCCTTTTACTGACGGTAAAGCGCCTGAAATTTATAGTTACGGCCATCGAAATGTTCAAGGCATTACCATTCACCCAGAAACGGGTGAAGTATGGGCAATGGAACACGGGCCAAAGGGCGGTGATGAAGTTAACTTGCTGTCGAAAGGTGCAAACTACGGTTGGCCCGTCATTACCTATGGTATTGATTACAGCGGCGACATTATCAGTGATAAAACGCATATGGATGGCATGGAACAACCAGTACTTTACTGGGACCCTTCTATTGCACCAAGCGGTATGACCTTCTACCAAGGTGACTTGTTTCCACAGTGGAACGGAGATTTGTTAGTAGGCTCGTTAAAGTTCACTCACTTACGACGTATCGAGATGGATGGCGGTAAGCCTGGTGAGCAGCATGAATATGTGCGTGATAACCAAGCCCGTATTCGTGATGTAGAAGTTGGACCTAACGGCGCTATCTATTTACTAACCGATGCCACCAACGGCAAAGTGTTAAAGCTTACCCCTGCTAAGTAAATGAGTGGCGTAGCCTTATTTCTGCCGTGTTGAAAACGGCTAGATACTGAGACTAAAATTTCAAAAGCCAGCGTACTGGGTGTCACTTCACTGTGTGCGTCTGGCTTTTTTGTTTCTTGTACCGATTAGATGATAGGGTTTTACAGTTGCTAAGCGCTAAGACTTACTTTACCTATTAGAATGTCTTTAAACATCACCCAGTCTCCCAGCAGGCTATAAAGCGGGTGGCGAAAAGTCGCAGGCCTATTTTTCTCATAAAAGAAATGCCCCACCCACGCAAAGCCGTAGCCTACTACTGGGATCAGCCATAACAATGCGAAGTTACTCGTAATTAAGCTGCTGGCGATGACACCTAACACTAACCAAGAACCAATAAAGTGTAATTTTCTACAGGTTAAATTGGCATGTTCTGCAAGGTAATAAGGATAGAACTCGCTAAAAGATTGAAATTGAGTTTGAACGTTTGACTCGGTAGCCATGACGTAGCCCTCCAGTGAGTATCGTTATGCGTGAGTTAACAACAAATTAACACGCCAGCCAAGGTAAGTATGTCGTGAATACGACATTGTTGCCGATTTTTTGTAGCGGTTGTTTTTTGCTATCAGTTACCCCATATTCATTGTCAGAAAATAAATGTTTTAAAAGGCCCACGTTATGGACAATCTTGTTGCGAACAATGCGGCAACTATCGTTGATATTACTGTTGAGAATTTTCAGCAAGTTATCTTAGAAGCATCACAAGAAAAGCTAGTGCTTATTGATTTTTGGGCAGACTGGTGTGAGCCATGTAAAGATTTACTGCCTATCTTAGAAAAGATAGCAGGAGAGTATGCCGAACACCTTATTCTTGCCAAAGTAGACTGCGAAACGCAGCAGGAAGTTGCAGGCCAATTTGGTATCCGTAGTTTGCCGACCGTGATGGTCGTGCAAAACGGTCAACCTGTAGATGGCTTTGCGGGTGTGCAACCCGAAGCGCAAATTCGTGAGATGCTAGCTAAGTACCTACCTAATCCAGAAGATGATTTTCTTGCGGCGGCAGGACAAGCTATTCAACGGGGCGATTATGTAGAAGGCTTATCGAATGCGAAACAAGTTTTAGAGATGAGCCCTGACAACATCAATGCCAAGTATATGGTTATTGATTGCTACATTGAGACAGGGTCGATAACACAGGCCAAAGCCATGTTGGACGAGATTAAGTTAGTCGATCAAGATGCGCGTTATAATACCCTTAACGGTAAAATAGAACTTGCTGAACAGGCAGCAGATACACCTGAAATTCGCCAATTGCAGGCGTCGGTAGCGGCTAATCCAGATGACTTACAACTTAAAGTGGATTTGGCTGTGCAGTTACACCAAGCTAATAAATCGGAAGAGGCGTTATCCTTGTTGCTAAGCGTACTTAAAAAAGAGCTAGGCTTTGGGGATGCACGTAAAATAATGCTGGATATGATTAATGCATTAACCGACGGTGATGCGCTCAAATCTGAATATAGACGCAAGGTCTACAGCTTGCTTTATTAACATTGAATGTAAGGGCGCTTATGTGCCCTTACGTTTTGGCTATAGGTGAAAAGCCTTCTTTGTCTAGCCAATTAAGCGCTGAGAAATAGTGCTGGAAGTAGTTTCTTTCATAACCTTGAAGATTAAAGTCTCTTTCTTTGGCAGGGTGGGTATATTCTAGCTGCGCGCGCTTTACCATGCCGGTGTCTAACACATAGGCAGAGCGTCGTAGCCCTTTAGTAATGCTATATTTAATAGCGTCAATGACGACTTGTTGTGTATCTGGTGTAGACAATACCCATCTGCGGCCATCTAGAATAGCGCCCCATGGTTTATCTTCGAACCTGTCCACTAGGTCATGCATTTCTTCAGAAAAGGCTTCAGCGGTTTTTAAATTCCACGCGCCCGTAGCAAACACTTCCAATACATTCCCAGAGATATCTAACGCATAATTTCCATATTTGGGAAAACGCATGAATTTGTTTCCGTGTGATTAAGTGCAATACTTTACATATAGCAGATGATAGATTTTTTGCACTATTTTGCGTTAGAAAAAGTGAAAAATTTCAGTAGGTTGAATATTAAACACTCGAATAACCATTAGGTTAGCAAAATAAGGTATTTATGTGTGCCGTATTCTCTGATGAGTGATTACTATGCTTACGTAATTACCTTAAGCGCCGCTAGCTGCTAGTACGCTTTATGGTATGTTACAGGGTTTAGGTGACAATAATTTAAATAAAACAATGA
The DNA here is from genome assembly GCF_000213655.1 of Alteromonas naphthalenivorans. Lineage (NCBI taxonomy): Bacteria > Pseudomonadati > Pseudomonadota > Gammaproteobacteria > Alteromonadales > Alteromonadaceae > Alteromonas > Alteromonas naphthalenivorans. Next base: position 3,574,866 of record NC_015554.1, on the reverse strand, counting down.
GGTATATAATGGACTGGCTTTGGCCCGCGCTAGCAATAGTGCTTATTGTAGAGGGAATTGGCCCTTTGTTATTTCCTACGCGCTGGCGCTTATATTTATTGCAAATAAGTCAGATGCCGACCAATCAATTACGCCAAACCGGCGGTGTTTTAGTTGTCATCGGTGTGGTTTGCCTTTTTTACTTGTCTTAATAGGCTTGAATGAGTAACTAAAAATAGTTCGAATATACAGATGGTTAGCGAGGTTCAGACTGAAAAAGTCCATAAATCTGCAATAACTGGCGTATTTTTGCGCATAAAACAGATGATAAAGGGTATGAATTTTTGATAGAATCCCCGCCTAATTTTCTTACACAATATGATTCATGGCAAAGAACGTTGTGGTACTCGGCACTCAATGGGGTGACGAGGGTAAAGGCAAAGTAGTAGACCTACTTACTGATCGAGCAAAATATGTGGTTCGCTATCAAGGCGGTCACAATGCAGGTCATACTCTAGTAATCGACGGTGAAAAAACCGTTCTTCACTTAATCCCATCAGGCATTCTGCGTGACAACGTTACCTGCATTATTGGTAACGGCGTAGTACTCAGCCCAGACGCACTTATGACTGAAATGACTATGCTTGAAGAGCGTGGTGTTCCAGTTCGTGAGCGTTTGAAAATCAGTGAAGCATGCCCGCTTATTCTTCCTTATCACATTGCTTTAGACGTAGCGCGTGAGAAAGCTCGTGGTGCTAAAGCAATTGGTACTACTGGGCGTGGTATTGGTCCAGCATACGAAGATAAAGTGGCTCGCCGTGGTTTACGCGTGGGCGATTTATTCAATGCAGAAGACTTTGCAGCTAAGCTCAAAGAAGTACTTGATGTACACAACTTCACATTGACTAAATATTACGGTGAAGAAGCGGTCGATTTTGATGAAACCTTAAAAGGTGCCATGGCCGTTGCTGACATCCTTAAAGCGATGGTGGTTGATGTTACCGACGAACTAGATAAAGCCCATAAAGCGGGTTTGCCAATCATGTTCGAAGGTGCGCAAGGTACATTACTTGATATCGACCACGGTACATATCCTTATGTAACGTCTTCTAATACTACTGTTGGCGGCGTAGCTACCGGCGCTGGTTTTGGTCCGTTAAAGTTAGATTATGTACTGGGTATTGTTAAGGCTTACACCACACGTGTAGGTTCTGGCCCATTCCCTACCGAGCTTGATTGCGAAGTGGGTAATCATTTAGGTGTTAAAGGTCATGAGTTCGGCGCGACTACCGGTCGTAAACGCCGTACTGGTTGGTTCGATGCCGTGGCAATGAAACGTGCCGTACAAATCAACTCGATTACCGGTTTCTGCTTAACGAAGTTAGACGTGCTTGATGGCCTTGAAACTTTACAAATCTGTATCGGTTATAAAGATGCAGACGGTAAGGTAAAAGATGTGCCTCCAATGGCGGCTGACGGTTACGATAAAGTCACCCCAGTGTATGAAGAAATGCCAGGTTGGAGCGACAACACGTACGGTGTTACTACGTTTGCGGGCTTACCACAAGCTGCAAAAAATTATATTCAGCGCCTAGAGCACCTTACCGGTGTTCCTGTAGATATTGTTTCTACCGGCCCTGATCGTAACGAGACGATTGTTTTACGTAACCCATACGACGCGTAAACTAACCCCGCCTGGTTAGGCACTTTAAAAGCCCGGTACTTTTTTAAGTTCCGGGCTTTTTTGTGTAGGCAGTAAACTGATAATGAGGTAATAATTAAACATTAGTTAACAAAATAATTGTGTTGTGTTTTATCGCCCTCATTACTATAAGATGAATAACAGCTTATTCGATTGCCCCTGAACCTGAATTTAAATCCCAGCAGGTCAACAGTCTTCATATGTAGGTGGAATGTATTATGTCTAGTCAACCAACGCTTCACGCCGTAGAACCCAGCATTTGCTTTCTTGATACGGTGGCCTCGCTTCAAACTAGTTTTAAATCTGGCAAAACCCGCTCACTAGAATGGCGTAAGAGCCAATTAGAGGCGCTAAAGCGCCTGCTGATTGAAAATGAGAAAGATATTCTACATGCACTTCATCAAGATTTAGGCAAAAGTGAAAGTGAAGCCTACGTGGCTGAACATGGCTTTTTGCTATCGGATATTAAGCATACCCTAAAGCATTTAAATAAATGGATGCAGCCTCGTAAGGTATCCACCCCACTTATTGCGTGGCCGGGTAAAAGCTTTCAGCAACCAGAGCCCTTGGGCACAGTGCTTATCATAGGCGCATGGAACTACCCCCTTCAGTTGTTGCTAGCGCCTTACATAGCAGCACTAGCAGCGGGTAATTGCGCGGTCTTAAAGCCGTCCGAGCTGGCCGTTGAAACCTCAACGATTGTGGCAAAACTCATCCCCCAGTACATGGATACTTCATGTGTAGAAGTGATTGAGGGCGGGAAGGAAGAATCGTCGGCGTTACTTGCGTGTAAATGGGATCATATTTTCTACACTGGCGGCGAAGCGGTTGGCAAAATTGTCATGTCTGCAGCCGCTAGGCATCTAACCCCTGTTACGCTGGAACTTGGCGGTAAAAGCCCCTGTATTGTTGATAGCAGCACCAACTTGAAAATTACCGCGCGTCGAATCGTTTGGGGTAAGTGGATGAATGCAGGGCAAACCTGTATTGCGCCTGACTACGTGCTAGTAGTGAAAGGTTTTGAACAAAAGCTAATAGACGCCATTAAGAAAGAGCTTAAATCCCAGTTCGGTAAAAATCCTTTTTCGTCAAAAGACTATGGCAATATCATCAATACTCGCCACTTGCATCGCCTGCAAGGGTACTTAGATGGGGTTAACGTAGTTTATGGTGGCGATATCAACGAAGCGCGACCTGCGATGACACCCACCTTGGTGCTCGACCCCGCGAAAGACAGCGCAATCATGCAAGAAGAGATATTCGGACCTATTTTACCCATAGTGCCCGTCGCCTCTATCGACGAAGCTATCGGGTTTATCAACGATAGGCCAAAACCACTAGCGCTGTATGCGTTCAGTGATGACGATAAAGCACTTAATAATATCATTGAAAAAACCAGCTCGGGCAGTGTGTGTACCAACGACACGATGATTTTCATGACTAACCCAGAGCTTCCTTTTGGCGGCGTGGGTAATAGCGGCATGGGCAGTTATCACGGCCAAGCTGGGTTTGATACCTTTAGCCATGTTAAGACCGTAATGAAGCGGGCCTTCGCTTTAGATGCTCCCGTACGTTATGCGCCATTTTCTAAATTCAAACTATCGTTATTGAAGAAATTCTTATAGGACGTGACCATGGCGCAGCCGTTTCATCTAGCAATACCCGTCAGTAACCTTGCCAATGCAGAGGCCTTTTATGGCGAACTATTAGGCTGTGAAAAAGGGCGTAGTGATAGCCAATGGATTAATTGGAATTTCTTCGGTCATCAGTTGGTCACCCATTGCGTTGAGAAAATGCCTTCACCCCCTTCCCATAATGGGGTAGATAGCCATGCTGTACCAGTTCCGCATTTTGGCGTGGTGCTCGAAATGTCTCAATGGCAGGCATTGGCTGACAAAGTAAGTGCCGCCGATATAGAGTTTGTTATTGAGCCGTATATTCGGTTTAAAGACCAGCCAGGAGAACAAGCCACTATGTTCTTTATGGACTATTGCGGTAATGCGCTGGAGTTCAAAGCATTTGCCGCTATCGAACAGTTATTTGCGACTGATTAGCCTGTATTGAGCCGTGAGCGCTTTCATAGGTGAAAGCGCTACAACAACAGCATGATTTAGCGTGCAGACACTATACTTTTACCGCGACCACTTGCTTCAGAAGCGGCCTCTACACCTTGTGAGGTGCGCTTAATTAAATGCACATCTCCAAAGCGGCGGGCATCTATGGTGTAGCCCATGTCAGTTAATTCAGCCAATGTTGACTCGTCAAACCCCGGGTGAACACGAATAGTATCTTTAGGCAGTAATTGGTGGTGAAAGCGGGGAGCGTTAGCAGATTTTTTGGCATCAAAATCAAACAATAATGCGTTTAATAACGACTGTGCTACCGACGAAATAATGGTTGTGCCACCAGGCGAGCCGGTTGCTAAAACCACATCACCGCCTTGTGTTACTAGGGTAGGTGTCATTGAAGATAGCATGCGCTTATAAGGCGAAATGGCATTCGCTTCACCGCCAACAGCACCAAAGAAATTAGGCACGCCAGGCTTAGCACTAAAATCATCCATCTCATCATTAAGCAAGAACCCTGCACCCGTTACTACCACGCCGCTACCAAAGGTAAGGTTAATGGTGGTGGTGTTAGCAATAGCATTGCCCCATTTATCCATAATAGAAAAGTGGGTGGTATCTTCACTTTCTTTCAAGCCAGGTTTAACACTTGGCGTGTCTGAAATACTATTGGGTTGAATAAGCGCAGCGCGGGCTTTGATATAATCAGGAGCAACAAGCTTAGCTACAGGGACTTCAACAAAGTCAGGATCGCCTAAGTATTCTGCTCTATCTGCAAATACACGTTTACCAATTTCAGACATAACATGCAGGTATTCCGCGCTGTTATGATCTGGCAGTGTATGATTGCTTCCATAGCTTTCAAGCATACCAATCCACTGGGCTACCGCCACGCCGCCTGAACTTGGTGGTGGTGCTGTAACTAGTGTGAACCCTTGCCAATTCAGTTCAAGAGGTTTACGCCATACGGCTTTATAAGCCGCAAGGTCGGTGTGGTTAATTAGCCCACCGTTTTCTTGCATAAAGGAAACAATTTTCTCAGCAACCTCGCCTTGGTAAAACCCATCTTGGCCATGCTGTTGAATCGCCTTTAACGTAGTGGCTAATTCAGGTTGCTTGAATATTGTATTGGCTTTAGCTTGTTCAAAGTAACTAGCAAAGTTGCTGTTTAATCCTTGTTCGCGGGTACGAGCTAAATATCGAGTGATGTTGCTAGCAAGTTTTTCAGGCACTAAAAAGCCATTTTCAGCAAGTTCAACCGCAGGTGCTACTAAGCGACTCCACGGCAAACTGCCGTATTTCTGATGGGCAGCCCACATACCGGCAACCGTGCCTGGAATACCTGCTGCTTTCGCGCCAAAAAGTGATTCGTAAGGTTTCACATCCCCCTCGTCATCCAAGTACATATCTCGGTGTGCATCAGACGGTGCCATTTCACGGTAATCAAGAAAGTCAGTGATGCCTTCAAACGCAATGGTCATAAAGCCTCCGCCGCCCACATTACCTGCTTCAGGTAAAGTCACTGCCAGCACAAACTGCGCCGTAATGGCAGCATCTACCGCATTACCGCCGTCTTCTAAAACAGCATATGCGGCGTCGGCACTAAAAGTATCGGGCATCGCGACGGCTTGCTGTTGAGTTTGCGTTACTTCAACGCCTGTTTGACTACATGCTGTCAGAAATACAAATGAGAATAGAAAAAACGTTTTCTTCAACACTGCCTAACTCCTTAAAATTGAGAAACTTAAATAAAACTTATTATCAGAATTGTGAAAAATAGACCTAGCGCAAGCTTGTCGTAATTCACGCTAGCCAATCATAATAATGCTAGCAATAAGATAACCCACCAAGGTCAACCCGCCCGCCACAAGCGCGTAAGGAAACTGGGTTTTTACATGGGTTAATACATCACAGCCTGCGGCTAATGACGACACGGCCGTGGTATCGGAAATAGGCGAACAATGGTCACCAAAAATTCCGCCACCTAGAATGGCTGCAACAACCAAAGAAGGGGGTAATCCAAGGGTTTGAATTAATGGCACTCCGATGGGAATAAGAATCGCGAAGGTGCCCCATGATGTGCCGGTGGTAAAGGACATCACCGCCCCTGCAATAAACAACATAGGCACGATGAAAACAAGGGGAAGGTATTCACCTACCACGCCTGCCACAAATACACCTGTGCCTAAGTCTTTTAAGCTATTGCCCAAGGTAAGAGAAAGCAAAACAATGGTGACCAGTGGTAGTAATTCGCCCATACCTTTAAAGCCAATCTCTACGGCTTCTTTGTGAGTGAATCGTTTGTGCCAAAGTAAAAGGCCATAAGCGATAGCGGTGGCAAGTGCCGTGGCATAAAGCACAGATTTACTGCCGCTACCTTCAGACAAGGTGCCGTTACCAGTCCAAAACATAAAGCCCACCATGCTGAATACCATCGTTAGCAATGGCACTAACATATAACGCGCTTTAGTGGCGGTTTCAGTTTGTTGCGGAATGTCTGTCTTCGATAGGGTTTTCTCTTCCACTGCCAATGGGCCGTGCACTTTGTCTGCGGCTATGGTGTAAGCCACAATTAGCAAGGTAAAAATAGCGTAGAAGTTAAAGAACACGCTGCCCCATAATATTGAGGCTGAAGATGCTGGTAGCTCGTAAGTGTCGAGCAAGCTTAATATGAACGCTCCCCAACCATTAAGTAAAATGAGTATGCATACTGGTGCGCTGGTGGAATCGATAATATAAGCTAAGCGAGCGCGGCTCATGCCGAAGCGGTCAAATAAACCTCGAGCAAAGATCCCCGCCGTTAACACACTCAAATTCGATTCAATGAATACTGCGATACCGGTAAACATAGTCAGGCTGCCAACCTGTTTCTTATTCTTGGCTACCCCTTTACCAACTAAGTAGTTAACCGTAGCCGTTACTCCGCCAGAGTCGCGAATAAATGCTAATAGCGCGCCTACTAATACAGAAAATAGAATGACTCGGGTATTACCTGGGCTGGAAGCGGTATCGACTACGCGTTCTATAGCATTTATTGGAGCAAGAAAGCTGGTGGCGGGGCTTGCAGTTAACAAAATAAGTGCTTCAGAGCACAGCACCGCTAATAGCAATGCCAAGATAACTTCTTTTTTCCAGAATACGACAATGATCGCAACCAATGGGGGGATAATTGATACCCAATCCATACTACTTTCCATACTTTATTATTGTGAAATACTGCCATTCGCTTAAAGAGCGAATATCTGAGCTTGTACGTTGATACTAAATCGAAACGTCGATGTTCGAGAATGTGAAACCATCGACTTGCTAGTAAACTGCACATCTATTAGCCATTCATATTCATTACTATGAGCAATAGCGACTAGCGTACCGCAGAGCACACGGTTAATTCCACAGAATGACACGTATTTATTCTGTATGCATTGGTTTTTGATACTATGGCAATTATTATGCGTATCAAAGCTTAACTTATCGTTATAAGTACACCGTTAACTGTTAAAAAATCTATAATTACCTAGGATCTTATTTGCGCCTTATTCCCTCGTTAGCAACCGTTTTATCTCGCGTTTTTTTATTTAGTCTATGCATTTTACTGTTGCCTAGTACTTATGCGAACCAATCAAACCAGCATGAACAGATAAAAAAATCTCTTGGCCAAAAAATCATTCTAGATTTTCGATTCTACTGCGATGATGGCACTAGCTCGAAAGCATGTAAAAAGCCGGTAACCACGCTACCAAATGCGCTTAAAGACTTACTCATCACCCACAATATTGGTGGCGTTATCTTATTTTCTGAAAATATTAAAACCAACAAGCAGCTAATAGAGTTGAATTACGCCATGCAACAGGCCATGGCAAAAGCGAAGCTGCCACCGCTATTTATTGCTGTAGACCAGGAAGGGGGAAGAGTGGCTCGCTTGCCTTCTTCTATGCTCGCGCCTTTCCCCGGAAATTTGGCAATAGGGGCAAGCTATTATCAGCACGGCACTGCTTTTTCCGAAAACGTAGCGAAGGGCATTGGAAGTAGTTTGAGCTCCTTAGGGATAAATACAAATTTCGCCCCGTCTGTAGACATTAACAGTGAACCTAAAAACCCAGTCATTAATGTACGTAGTTTTGGCGAAACACCTAGCGATGTTGCGGTGCTAGGGCAATCGTTTGTAGATGGGTTGCAATCAAGCGGTGTAATAAGTGCTATTAAACATTTTCCTGGTCATGGCGATACACAAACAGATAGCCACACCAGCCTGCCCAACGTTAAGCATTCAAAAGCGCAAGCGCTAAAAGGTGACCTATTACCTTTTAGCCGAATTATCAGCGGTGGAAACCCGCCAGGTATGTTGATGAGTGCGCATATCCAATACCCATCATTAGATAGCACTACCGTCAAAGACAAACAGGGGAGGGAGATGACCATTCCTGCAACCTTGTCACGTAAGATTCTCCATGATGTATTGCGAAACGAGCTGGGTTACCAAGGCGTGGTTGTTACCGATGCATTAGATATGGCGGGCATTGCTAAATACTTCTCACCAGAAGATGCCATGATAAAAGCCTATCAAGCGGGTGCCGACATTGCCTTAATGCCGTTCACCATTAGAACACCACAAGATATCAACATGTTTGCTGCATTAATGGGCAAGGTAAGTAAGCGAATAAGCAGTGGTGAAGTTCCCTCAACACAGCTTGCAACTTCCGTACAACGCATTGCGTTGCTTAAAGCTAAATTTAGCCTGAATAGGTACGCTGAGAAAGCGCTTTCCTGGCGGGTTTCAGACGTACAGAATAATGTTAAAAAAACACGTAATATTCAAATTGAGAAAGCGCTTTCTAGGGCGGCGATCACATCACTTTATGGCGCCGAAAAACTCCCTGTTACTCAGAAAACCTGGCTGGCGTTAATGCCTGATGCGCTTAGGTGTTTAGCGCTTGAAAAAAGTTTGACTAGTATTGCGCCCACGCTGAGAATGGCTTGCCTGCCGCTTACTAAGCTGCCAAACAAAGCCACCTTCGAATATGCATTGAAGCAAGCTGACCTGTTAATCGTGGGGGATATCTCACCGCAACATGCCGTTTATGAGATGAAAGGCTTCGATAATGAAGAAGCGATGGCTTCAAGGGCACCGCTAGATGATGTGCATAGATTTACTAAATCAGCCTTGCAACAAGCTAAAAAACAAGGGCTTACCACGGTTTTAGTGCCGCTTCGTATGCCCTATATAGCTAAAGAAATGCAGCCGCACACCGATATCGCTATTGCTACATTCAGTTACAACGTAGATAGTGAGATATATAGCCCTATTTTTGATGCTCTAATAGAAACCATATTAGGCCTGAACAGACCCAACGACTATGTGCCTGTTCAGTGGAGCGGCGCATCTGAGTAGTGTTAGTGTTAGTGTTAGTGTTATAGCGCCGGCCAGTTAGTAGAAATTCAAATAATCGATGTTGCGTGTAAATTATTGATAATAAATAATTAAGTTTAGTGGTTTACAGTGATTCGTGCTAACAAACTAAAAACAAAGTAACGTAAAAATACGACGCCATACGGCGAAACACTAAGTTAAGTGTGACTTGGCAATAAGAATAAAATGGAGTTTCAGTGTGGATACAGTGGTGGCTTTTCTCATGCCTTTTATTCCGCTAGTACTAGCAATTGTACTGGTGGTATTGGGGCTAGGTGCACTTCATTACGTGCTACTTGCGCGACAATCTCACTTAACCAGTGAAGAAAAATTGCCACGCCAAGTTACTTTGTTAGTACTTACTATTGTAGGTTTGGTCGTCATCTCCATGGCACTTCCGGTGAACGAAAGTACGCGCAATCAGGTGATCGCCTTAATTGGCGTTTTGTTATCCGGTGTCATCGCGTTTTCATCTACCACCATGGTGGGAAATTTGATGGCGGGTTTGGTATTACGGGTAAATAAACCGTTCAAAGTGGGAGACTTTATTCGCGTAGAAGATTACAGCGGAAGGGTAGCTGAGATGGGCTTACTAGATACGGAAATTCAAACCGAAACTCGTGAGTTAATTGCTTTTTCAAACACCCTAATGGTGAACACACCGGTGAGAGTAACACGTGCCTCAGGTGCGATTGTCTCGGTTGATTTAAGTTTAGGATACGATATTCACCATTCAGAGGTTGAGAAGCACTTACTAACTGCAGCGGCCAATGCTGAATTAGAAGACCCTTTCGTTCAAGTGATCTCCTTAGGAGATTTCTCGGTAAGCTACCGAGTTGCAGGCTTGCTTAAAGAAGTGAAAAGCATGCTAAGTGCGCGCTCGCGATTACACAAATCGGTGCTTGATGCATTGCATAACACGGGCATTGAAATTGTCTCACCGACCTTCATAAATCAGCGGCCTCAAGTAGACGGTGTGCAAATGATTCCTCGGCAACCTGGCTCATCAAAAGAGGCAGCTGCTTCTCAGGAAGATGAGGAAACTAATCCCGAGGCCATCATTTTTGATAAAGCGGAAGAGGCTGAGCAGCACGAGAAAAATCGAGAAGGATTAGCCGAGCAAATTGTGGCTATCAGCAAGCAACTTGAGACCGCAGAGGGTGACGAAAAAGAACAGTTGAAAACACACAAAGCGACGTTAGAAAAGCGGCTGGCTGACCTCGTCGAGCAGCACCGCGATGTGTGAATAAATCACCCCACTGTGCAGGCTTAAACCAATCGCGCAGGTTGCGCTATTCGATACCCCTCTATAACAATCTTCAGGCACCTGACTGGCAAGCGGTGCCAGTGCACTTTGGTTCAAACCCGGATTAGTGAAGCCCTTAGTACCCGCAAAGCCGCAACAGGTGATGTCAGTAGGAACAATAACGTTTGAAGTACAAAGGTTCGTCAACGCGTTAATAGCAACCCCTGAATCTAGCTTAGTACTTGAACATCCAATATGAAGCATTGTAGGGGCATCTGTTTTAACCACCTTTACCCGAGGTGAAATGTACTGAAGTAAATACTTGCTAACTTCCAATATCTCTATTTTGTTGAAGTCTGAGTTGTTGGTGTTTTTTGAAGTTACGTTATAAGCACAAGCGCTGTTGTCAATGATGACAGGCCAGCGTCCTTGTTCTGAAAGTGTGTAAACTTCTTGTGTCCACGCCGCGAGTTTATCTCTCGCGGTGATTGCTTCACCTTCACTATCCCAAGGCTGGCCACAACAATGGTCTTTTGCGCTAGAGAACACCACTTCCACGTTGGCTTTTTCACACAAAGAGACCACAGCCTGAATAACACTTTTTTCATTAGCGTTGCCACCGAAAACTTTGCTTGGGCAACTTACCATGTAAACTACTTTTGAAACCGTCTGAGAAAGCGCCTCAGAAAGCGCTTTCCTAGCCATTTTCTCAGTCACTTTCCCAGCGGTATTCTCAGAACAGTTTTGCTGCCCTAAATGGGTAGGTAACTCGGCGATGTACCCAGCTTCTTTTTCAGTCGCTTTATGTGCTTCAGAAGCTGTTTCATTAGCGTGAGTAGTAGCGTTAAAATCTGGTTCGTTTTTATACTGCGAAGTATTTTTGTTATATTGCGAAGCTTGGGGAACAGCACTATGAAGCTGGGGTAAATGTAGTGCACCTGTAATAGAATTAAATGCCTTTTCGCCAATTACCCCTTTTACTTTATGGCCGATGTTTAGTGAAAAACGTGCAATTGATAACGCCTTATCGGTATGTTTAGCGGCAAGATCACTGACTAATTTGGTCGCAGAACCTCTAGTACGCTGGCCACGTATTTGTTTTATCCACTGCCCAGTATCAATGCCTACCGGACAAGCGCTAGCGCATAGCCCCGTTGCTGCACAGCTATCTACGGCTAGGTGTGAAAACGCTTCGTTAATTTCATTAACAGCCGCAGGTTCTGTCAAAGACGTTTGTCGGCGCTTTAATGCAATACGTTGACGGGGCGACAACGTATAATTAAGCGAGGGGCACTGAGGCTCACAAAAGCCGCACTCAATACAGGCATCTACCGTGTCTTGTACTGCAGGCATCGGCTTAAGGTGAGTAATATGCGCTTGAGGGTCGTCATTTAAAATAACCCCTGGGTTTAAAATACCCTTAGGATCGATAATGTCTTTTAGCGCGCGCATTAACGCCACACCTTCATCACCCCATTGTGCAGTAAGAAACGGCGCCATATTACGCCCCGTTCCATGCTCGGCCTTTAAGCTCCCCGCAAAGCGCTGTGTCACTAGCACGCTTATATCGGCCATAAAGGCCTGATAGCGGTTGATTTCATTTGGGGTATTGAAACCTTGGCTAAACACAAAGTGCACATTGCCATCGAGTGCATGACCAAAAATAATGCCGTCGTGGTAATCGTGTTTTTCGAATAAGGCGACTAACGCATTTAACCCATCGGCCAAACTTTCTAATGGAAAGGCCACGTCTTCAATAATGACCGTGGTACCAGTGGGCCTTACTGCGCCTACTGCGGGAAATAGCCCTTTTCGAATGCTCCACAAGTTTTCGATGATGTTGGGCTCTGCGGTAAAATCTTGCAGAGGCTGGCCTTGCTTCTGCTCTTGCTTATGCTCTTGTTTAGGTGGGTGCTCATATTCTTTACTTATACCCACTGTTGGCTGGGTTAAAATTTTGCGCACCGTCTTAAGCGTACTATCTAGTTCAGCCTGTGACGGGGCACCCACGTCAATAAGTAGGGCAACAGCATCTGGATTGCTAATATTGCGTTTGCTAACCACCACCTTGTCTAGCAACGGCGCAACGGCGCGCAATGCTCTGGCGTCCATCAACTCTACAGCATCTACATCACAGGCTTTTAGCGCAGGAATAACTGCACAAGCGTCTTTGAAGTTTTCAAATAAATACAACCCGGTTTCTCGCGCCCGAGGCAAAGGTACGGTGTTGTAGGTAATGTTAGCAATGAAGCCCAATGTACCTTCTGAACCAATCATTAGGTGTGTAAAAATATCTAGCGGGTTGTCATAATCAAGTAAGGCGTTGAGGCCATACCCCATAGTATTTTTAAGGCGATATTGATAGCGTACTTTTTCAGTCAATGCTGTATTCGCTAGTAGCGAGTTGCGAAGCGCAGCAAGAGAGGCTAACAATACACTATGGCTTTGCTCAAACGCGGAAATGCTTTGTGCATCAGCGGTATTGACTTCACTGCCGTCGGGCAACAATACGTGAATGTGACGCAGAGTGTGATACGAGTTGTTTTTCACCCCACAGCACATGCCCGATGCATTATTCGCTGCAATGCCGCCCACTTTACAGGCGTTAATCGAAGCCGGATCTGGCCCAATTTTTCGGCCATAGCCTGCCAATATTCGATTCGCTTTTGCGCCAATAACCCCTGGCGCTAATGATATTGCTTCGCCGTTATCTATTACCTCATACTGTTGCCAATCTGGGGTTAGCATGACCAATACCGAGTCTGTAATTGCTTGACCAGATAAACTGGTGCCCGCCGCTCGAAATGTCAGGGCAATATTTAAGCGATTTGCCATTGCTAATACGCGGCACATAACGTGAATACTCGGCACTTTTATGACTAACTTAGGAATTTTGGTGTAAAAGCTGGCGTCAGTAGCAAGGGCAATTAGCCTAGGTTTATCGCCAATAATATTTTCAGGCGCTAACCATTCACTAATGCCCGTTAAAAAGGCATGAAAGTTATTAGTTGCGTTATGCACTACCTGTTCGGTCTTGGCTTTTCCCTTCCCGTTATGGTTATTCATGATGCGTTTCTGCTTTCATATTGATAGTGTTAACGCCGCCTTTTCCTTCGCTAGGTAATTCAGAAGCCGTTGCCGGATATAGCAAATAGGGGGCGCGAAGTTGTTTAAATGTGGCTAAGCCTTCAGCCCAGCTTGCTTGTATTTGCTTGCTGGTTTTCCCTGCGATAATGGCCTGGCGGAGTGAATCCGTACCGGCTAATTTATCGAAAAAATCTGGGCGAGTGAAAAAGGTGATGCCTTGTTCTTTAAACTGAGCATAAGCGCTAAGTAGTACCTCAATATCTAACCCGGAAACAAGGGCTTGAGTCATTAATGAAGCCTTCAGGGTAGTGTTATTGTGTTTAGGCGATGGTGCTGCTTGGTTAGCAGCTACGTCTATACTTTCATCGCCAAGCGCTACCACAGGGTGGCCGATAAGTTGAAAAGGAAGCGGTGTACCTCTTCCTACACTTACGTCCGTGCCTTCAAAAAAGCAAAGGGTGGGGTATAAGGCAATGGCAGCATCAGTAGGTAGATTCGGGCTGGGGGCAACAGGCAGAGAGTAAGGCATTTGTTTATGATAATTTGCCACGGGAATAACCGTTAACAGCGCCTGCTGCTTGGTTTGATGCGCCAGCGACTTAGATTGCTGCTGCGCTGGCTGTTTCGCATCAATGGCATCGGTCGCAATCCACTGTTCACCCACTATCATTAATGCGAGCTCGCCTAACGTCATGCCGTGCAATACAGGAATGGCGTGCATGCCTACAAACGATACATAATCAGGCTGTAAAATAGGGCCATCAGTAAAGGTGCCATTAGGGTTGGGCCTATCTAATACTATGACAGGAATATGCGCCTGAGCAGCGGCCTCCAGCACGTAATGTAAGGTACTTAAATACGTATAAAAACGCACCCCTACATCTTGAATGTCGAACACCAAAATATCGGTATTGGCTAACATGTCGTCCGTTGGCTTTTTCGTTTTACCGTAAAGGGAGTGAATAGGAAGACCCGTTTTAGCATCAACATCGTTATCTATTTTTTCACCCGCTCCCGCCTTGCCGCGAAAGCCATGTTCGGGCGACATAATACTCACCACATTGATATCACGACTTAGCAACGCGTCGACTAAGTGAATAGGCTCCAACGAACTGTTTTTTACACCCGAGCTTTTTATCGTTGAGTTTTTTATAATCGAGCTTTGGTTAACTACCAGTGTGACTCGTTTGCCTTCAAGTAAAGGCAAGTATTCTTCAAATTGCGCTGCGCCCACTTGTAACCTACGTTCGGCAACGTCAGCCTCCTCATGAACTTTGGCATAGCCTGGCGTACTAAAAGTAATAGCAGCGCTTAATAGCAAAACGAATGTAAGTAGCGACTTGATAGGCATTTATGAAGGTGGCCTTTTAAAGCGGTTGTTTTACAGCGTGACGCAAATAGCCATTGCTGGCCACCAATTGTTTAGCCGCGTCGTCGGCATTAGCCCCCGTTAGCACCATTAAGATAGCCAGCTTTGCATTGTTGTTCGATGCTTTTAGCGCGGTAGCGGCGTCGTGTTCATTACATTCAGTGGCTTGCATCACAATGCGTAGGGCGCGGGCTTTTAGCTTTTCGTTAGTTGCGTTGACATCCACCATTAAGTTTTCAAAGGTTTTGCCCAGCTTGATCATGGTAGCGGTACTTATCATGTTAAGTACCAGCTTTTGCGCAGTGCCAGATTTCATTCTTGTTGAACCGGTAAGTGCCTCGGGGCCCACCACTGGGCAAATGGCAATATCGGCATGTTCAAATATGGCCGAGTTTGGGCTACAGGCTATAGCCGCAGTAGCCGCGCCAATAGATTGCGCATACGCAAGGGCGCCTGAAACATAAGGCGTGCGCCCACTTGCTGACAACCCAACCAGTGTGTCGTGTTGACTAAGCGTAATATTAATAACATCTTGCTTGCCGGCTTCTCGATTATCTTCTGCCCCTTCAACTGCGTGTAAAACCGCTCGTTCGCCGCCAGCAATAATGCCGATTACAACCCCATCTGGCACACTGAAGGTTGGCCGACATTCAGCTGCATCTAAAATACCTAGCCTGCCACTGGTGCCCGCGCCTATATAAATGAGTCGCCCGCCTTTTGCGATGCTTTGTGCAGCGGCGTTTACCACTTTGGCGATGGCAGGAATTTCGGTTGCCACACTTGGGGCAACTTTGGCGTCTTCATGATTAATTCGCGCCAGCATTCCTTCTGTGGAAAGGGTATCAATATCTACAGTATTGGGGTTTCGCCCTTCAGACACTACCCGTTCTAAATCTTTAGCGAGGTGGTGAATACTGCGTGATGAGTCGGTGGGCTGCATGGTGATACCTTACGAAAGACAATGGGAGTTAATTTGCTATACATTCATGCTGGAGGTCTTGGCTAGCATACTGAATTTGCATATATGTGTAAGAGCAAATTAACCATATTTACAACGCATTATAATGTGGCGAACCTGTAGCGTAAACCAGAGAGGCGCAAACCAACAAGGCGTGCTCCATAGGGCAAAAGATAACAGAAGCATAGTTCGTACGTGCGTTCATAAATTTGTGTACCGAGAATTCGATTTCATTCAACTCGTGATACACTCTGCCCCTATGCAAATACAAAGGATTATCTGTTTACTGTGAGCCGTCAAACCCAAGCCATTATTCACGCTGATGCTATTTTAAGTAACTTTAAACTATTAGCAGAATTAGCCCCTACAAGCCGTTCTATGGCGGTGGTAAAAGCAGATGCTTATGGGCATGGTGCAGTTAACGTTTCACGTATTCTACAACATGTATCCCCTCGGTTTGCAGTGGCAATTATTGAAGAAGCTATTGCACTTAGAGAGGCAGGGATAACAGCGCCTATCGTAGTGTTAGAAGGTGCACACCAAGCTAAAGAGTGCGCTATGGCTGCATCACATGGCTGTATTCTAGTAATGCACAATCAAGCGCAATTAGAATGGATGTTAGCCTGCCCTGAAGACCGTCGGCCTACTATTTGGCTAAAAGCCGACAGTGGTATGCATCGGTTGGGTTTCGTGCTGAACACGCTACCGAGTATTGTTAAGCAATATGCGTCGCTTATTACGCAAGATACCGTGCTAGTTACTCATTTAGCCTGTGCAGACGACACCAGTAACGACTTCACGCAGAAGCAACTTAGTGCGTTTTTACAGATAGCTACACAGTTAGCGCTTCCTGTCAGTATCGCCAATTCTCCGGCCACCATTGAATGGCCACAAAGCCGTGGCGATTGGAACCGCCTAGGCATTGCGGTTTACGGCGGCCAGCCAAATACGGCCAATGTGGCATTAGCCCCTACCATGACGTTACGTTCTAGTATTATTGCCCTTCGCGATGTGCCAAAAGGCGAGTCGGTTGGTTACGGTCAAAACTGGGTGGCACAAAAAGATAGCCGCATTGCTACGGTAGGTATTGGTTATGCTGATGGTTACCCAAGGCATTGCCCTAACGGTACGCCTGTTGCCGTAAACGGCGAGCGCGCTGGCCTAGCAGGGCGTGTGTCTATGGACATGATCACCATCGACGTTACCCATATTTCGAACGTTAACATTGGCGATAGGGTAGAACTTTGGGGTGAGAATGTACCTATTAACGAGGTGGCAGAAGCTGCAGATAGCATAGATTACGAATTGTTAACCCGAGTATCAGCCCGTGTACCTCGCATAGTGAAATATCGCTAGCACTTACAGTAGTTTACATTCTTGTAAATGCGCTGATGAATGACCATTCACCGAAACAATGGGGTGTTTTTCACTCGCTTGTGCCTATACTAACGTCCCACTTTCAGTATTGAGATGAATATTTCATCTTCGACTGTTGTGGGTATATCACGTAAGTGAGGTTTGTATGCGTACTTCGTTTTCTCGCCCTAGGGTGAATCGAGGACTAGTAAGTCGACCGTTTAAGCCTGTGCAGAAAAAAGCAGTAGGGTAGCGACAAGGATACAAAGCGTTACGTTAGGAATAATATAAAAACCCGGCATTGATATGGCCGGGTTTTTTACGTTTAGCGCAGGCGAAAAATTAACAGACTAGTTGTTTTGAGCGTGTAGATTAGTGTTTACTGTTGCACACGACTGCACGCTAGACCCCTTTTTTTCAGGCGACTTTTCACTCTCTTTATTCGCAGGTATATAACGTTCTGGGCGATGGTTTAACGAAATGACCATATTTAAGCAGAACGCGGCTAGAATCGAAATAAGCACTAAATGCCATGGAATAAAGAAAAGCCCGCAAAGCAGAATAACGCTGTCTACCGTAAGTTGAAATGTACCTGCGCGCACATTAAATCGAGACTGCAGGTAAAACGCTAAAATACCCAAGCCGCCTAAACTAGAGCTATGTCTGAACATAATCAGCATGCCCACGCCTATAAGCAAGCCACCAAAAATGGCAGCAAAAATAGGATCAATGCTAGAAATGTCGACGAAGGCTGGGATCTGCTCAGTTAAGACTGATACCGTGGTCACAGAAATAAATGTATTCAATGTGAAGCGCTTGCTGATGCGAGTCCACGCTAGGGTATAAAATGGCAAGTTAATGAGGAAAAATAGAACACCAAAGTCCATATCAATTGCGTAAGTCCCCAGCAATGCGATACCCGCAGCGCCACCCACCATCAAATCTTGTGATTGGAATAGAAATACACCAAACGCCACGAATAATCCGGCACTAACTAATGCAAAGATATCTTCGATAACACTGTGATTGGAGTTTTGCATAAGTGGCGATTCTTAGTTGATAAGACACGCTGTAATTATACGTTTACGCTGATAGGGTATACAGGGCTGTGGTTAGATAACATGCTTAGCTTAAAATCTATTGGTACGCACAGCTTTACGACTTTTAACCGCAGAGTAAACGGTAAGTTGCTGACTTGTAAATATTGCACTATTTCTGAGCGAAAAATGGGTTATTCCACCACTGAAAACACCACAATGTCTTGTCTGTTGAATTCAACACGGCAGTGCATGTAGCCGAAGTTTAGCGGGCTATAGGCCACTATTCGGCTACCAACCGCTAAAAATTCGGTATCCCATACCAGTAAATTGGTGGTATTTAATTGTCGTTCAACACTATTTTTCGATACCCCTGGCGTAAAGTTATCACATAAATAGATAACTTCTTTTCTGGCTTCAAGCCCATAAAACGCCGTTGCAATGAGTATCGCAATGGCTAATATAGCCACAATGTCGGTAATGATTGAACGCTTCATGGGGGACAAAACAAATCTCCAGAGGGTGTAGTTACACCTAATTAAGGTTGGCAGGCGCAGGCTGAAGTAAATCCCACTTATTGCCAAAACAATCTTTAAAAATAGCTACTGTACCGTAAGCTTCTTCTCGCGGCGTTTCTAAAAATTCAACGCCTTTATCACACATTGATTGATGATCGCGCCAAAAGTCATCGGTATGTAAAATCATAAAAACTTTACCCCCAGCTTGCTTTCCAATCATCGCTTTATCTTCGTCCGATTTAGCTTTAGCTAACAAGAGTGACGTCGCACTGCCTTTCGGTGTGACTAATACAAAGCGCGATCCTTCCCCTTTATCTCTGTCTTCGGTAAGTGAAAAATTAAGGGTTTGGGTGAAATAGGCAATAGCACTGTCGTAATTGTCTACAAGGAAGGTAATAGCTGAAATGTGATGCTGCATAGAATCTTGTTTTACGTAAATTTTGTGAAATATTACCGACTATTTAACGCAAATGAAATGTACTTCATCGACAAATGCGCTTTACATATTTCGTGTACGACAATGATCTTTTTGTAAGGTTCACTCTATATAATTTGTACTGAAGGAATATATATCACAGTAATGGTTTCCATGATGGAGTGCATCACATTGTGAGTAAACTGACATTAGGACAAGGAATGAACAGACAACTTCCACTACTTTCCTTAGCCGCGCTACTAGGCACTAACTCCTTAGCAGTGCAGGCAGATGAGCTTCCTTTTACGCTGAGTGGCCACGTACGGGTTAACTATGGACACCAAGACTGGCAGCTACCTGAGATAAGAGATGGATTCGAATTTGAATCTATTAAGTTAGGTGTCGCTGGCGAGTCAGATCAGTTTAGCTATAAAGCAGAATACCGATGGTACGAGAATACCGATTTCGACACTATTCGCTTTGCCGAACTTACCTACCATTGGGACGAATCGACCGACATTACCGCAGGTATCACCCAAACTCCTTTCGGCTTACAGCCCTTTGGTTCAAACAACTTCTGGTTTTCGGTAAATTACTACTTAGGCTTTGAAGATGACTATGAAGCCGGTATTAAGATAAATCATGATTACGGTAATTGGGACTTTCAAGCTGCTTACTTCATGAATGATGAATATAACGATGCCGCTGAATTTGGCCGTTACTCATTCGATGTGGCCGATGATGGTGAGTTTCGTAACCAAGAAGATGGGCAATACAACTTACGTGCAAACTATACCGCGAAGCTGCTGCCTAGGAGTACTACCGACATTGGTGTGTCTTACCAATATGGCGATATATTAAATTTAGATACACTAGAAGAGGGTGACATGACGGCTTACGCCGTTCACGTTCGTCATCAGCAAGGTGATTTTAAAGTAGAACTACAATACATTGATTACGAGTACGACTTAGCTGCACCGGAAGGCCAAGCGACCGATAGAATTTCGCTTTCTGCATTTACCTTTCCATTCTTAGCGGCTGCCGATGGGTCGACATATTCGGCGAATTTGGTGTATTCCGTACCTTATAAATTCACCCGTATTAACTCACTTACGTGTTATACCGAGTACAGTGTGGCGCAGGGTGACGAAGCGTCAGGCCGAGATTCATCGCAGTGGATAAATGGCTGTAGTTTTGGCTGGGACAAATTGTTTGTTTATGTAGATAGTATTCAAGGGAAAAATATGTGGTTTTCTGGCGGTCCAGGCGTGGGCTTAGACCTAGGTGGTCGACAAGAAACAACACACAGATTGAATATTAATTTAGGTATCTATTTCTAAGGGAAGATTATGCGTTTATTAGCTATTTTCACACTACTTTTGGCGTTAGTCCCACTGCAAAGCTGGGGGCATGCCTGGCTAAAAATTAAGATTGCTACCACTGAATATGCACCTTACACCTCTTCAGAGATGGAGCACAACGGCTATATTAACCACATTATTTCACAGGCTTTTTTAGAAACCGGAGTGGTGGTTGAATTTGTCTCAATGCCGTGGGATGAAGCGGTAGAAGCCACATTGAATGGCGAATTTGATGCACTGTCGTACGGTAATTTTGTGCGCGCTAGAGGCGAGAAATTCTGGCACAGCGACCCTATCACTGCCGAAAGCTTAGTATTTTATGTTAATTCAAAATCTGACATAGCGTCATGGTCGAGTTTTGACGAACTTAAAGACAAAAAAATGGGGGTGACAGAAGGCTATTTGTACAATAACGAGTTGGCCGCTTATATTGAAAATACCCCTTCGGTAACCACCTACGCTACAGATAAAGAGAACCTTGAAGCCTTAGTGAGTGGGGAAATTGATTTGTTTCCCATCGATGATTTAACTGGTTGGTATTTACTTCAACGCGACTTCACTAACGAGCAGCGCCAAGCGGTAATGACTATCGACCCGTTTATCTCTACCGTCACCACGCATTTACTGGTAGCAAAGGGGAGAAATGACGACAGGCTTCTTATTGAGCTTTTCAACAAAGGCTTAGAAGAACTAACATTAGAAGGGAAACTAACTCGCTTTAAACGGTTGTTAAAAGACGGTTTTTACCAAGATCCTAAAAAGCCGGTTAACTTTGACAGGCGCTAACGGTTTAGTACTTGCGACAATGAGATAACCGGCAAAGGCTATACCAGAGTTTTATTAAAAAAGAGAGCTTGCTCTCTTTTTTTGTGAGCTAAAAGTGAGGTAAAACATATATTTACTCTCTGTGTATACCAAAGATATAAGGAAAGTTTTCAATGCACATATATACTTCAGGCGTTGAGAATATGCTCAATGATTAGTCTGCCAATTGGTATTTTAACCAAGCTATAAGCATTGCCAAAGCGGCGGAAAACCAGCGAGAGAGCAGTAAATGTATACATGCAGTAGTATAAATGGGTGGCTAAACCCAGTTAAGAATGTTGCGTTTTATCTTTTTTTACCCTGCACTGTTGTGGCTGCCGCATTCGCGTTTTCCGCCAATGCCAATGCCAATGCCAGCGCAGAGCCCATTCCAGAAGTAAGTGTTACGTCTAGCCAAAATAGCAGTTCTGCTGACAGTTTGAAAACTCAGACCTTGAAAACTCAGACATTGAAACCTCAGACCTTGAAAGCCCAAGCCCCCAGATTTGATATTAGCGGCTCTTATAGACTTAAATACGAACACCTCAATAACCCTATTTTTCCTTCATCCAGTGAAGATAGAGCCCAAGTAAATCGACGAGTTTCATCTCGCCTGTTAGTGAAAGCACAGGCTAATTGGGATGTGTTCAATGTAACCCTTGAGTTAGCCGACTCCCGCGTATGGCTAGATGATAATGACCCCACGTTAAAATCAGCGCAGGTGAATACGCTAGAACCCTTACAGTTTTTCGCTCGTTATACGCCCCAAAACAGTCAATATTTAAAAGGTATTACGGCGGGACGAGTTACCTTTGATCACGGCAGTCGAAGGCTGATAGGACAAGGCGTGTACCGCAATACCAAAAATGCATTCGATGGGGTACTGGTAGATTATCAAGTTAGCGATTGGAACATCCGTGGTTTTTACTTGCTGCCAGTCAGTCGATTACCCAGCGACAGCGGGGCAGTGGCCGACGCAGAACGGGCTTTTGATAAAAGCTACAGTGAGCGTGAGTTCTTTGGTTTATATGTCACTTCACCAGATAAAAACGTGAATTTTCACAGTTACTGGTTGAAAGAGGAAGACTCTGAAAAACTTGCCACGAAAAATCGTGACCTATATACACTTGCCGTTGAGTACACCAAACCGTTTGCAGAGTTATGGAAAGCCAATATTGAAGTGATTGGGCAAACCGGCACGTCACACCAAACCGCAAGTGCAAGTGATACTACTGAGCTAGATGTAGAAAGCTGGATGGTGCACGCTAATTTGGGTAAAAAAATCACTGACTTTACCTTTCTAAGGGCGGAAATAGACGCGATTAGCGGCGACAATGATAGCGCAGATAATACCATTACCGACTTTGATAGCCTTTATGGTGTAAGACGTTTCGATTTTGGCCCAACAGATGTTTATCAGGCTATGCCCCGAAAAAACTTATACACAGTGGGCGCGAGAAGTGTGACCAAACCTTCGAAAGAACATAATATCATGGTGAGCTATAAGGCCATGTGGTATCAAAAAGCCCCAGAGTCTGTAGATAACTTCATTGGGCAACAGTTAGAAGCAAGATGGCGTTGGGAGGTAAAACCTTCACTTAGGCTAGCTATTGGTGCGGCTTATCTGCTGAAAGGCGACGGCTTCGAGCGAGGGGATTACCCTGATGATAGCCAGTTTGTATTTACCGGCGCGCTATATACGTTTTAAATAAGTACTAATTCTTACTCATTTTAATCTAATACTGTTGGAAGCTCGCAATTTTGTGACGGGAATAGGTATACTCCGTAACCGCTTCTAGCAGTTTGCGATTAAGGGAAAAGATTGAGCGACAGTACTTCACTCACACATTATCAACGCTTCATGCGCATGGTGCAGTTACTTGGCCCAGGCGTTCTAATGGCCACTGCCGCCGTTGGCGGAAGCCATCTTGTTGCCTCCACCCAAGCTGGTGCAAAATTCGGTTGGCAGTTGGTGGTACTTATTCTGGCGGTTAACGTTTTAAAGTACCCTTTTTTCCGTGCAGGCGTTAGCTATACCATCAGTACTAGGCAAACCTTGCAGTTCGGTTACCATAAGATGGGTAAGGGTTATTTAATTGTGGCATTGTGCCTAAATGCCTTGGCTTCAGTGGTGAATGCCGCCGCACTTTTGTTATTTGCTGCAAGTTTGTTGTCTTATTTTTTGCCTTTCAATGTCTCTATTGCCATCGCGTCGGCCGCTATTTTAGGGGCTATACTGTTTATATTGCTAGCAGGGCATTTTGAAGCCCTTGAAGGGGTGGCAAAAGCCATCATGGGGGTGCTGGTGTTGGCTACCGTCGCTGCCTTTTGCGCCGCAGTGGTGAATTTAGAGCCTAGGCCACCTAGCTTTGAATCACCATCACCCTGGACGCTCGCGACCGTAGGGTTTTTAGTGGTCACTATGGGGTGGATGCCCGCACCAATAGAGATATCTAGCATCACGTCGTTATGGTTAAGGCGCCAGTGCCAAAACCAACCAGTAACGCCAAAAAATGCCTTGTTCGACTTTAACCTAGGTTATGCGGTGACCACCATTCTAGCCTTACTTTTTTTAGGCTTAGGCGCATTGGTATTACACGGAAGTGGCGAAACACTTGCAACAGGCGGTATAGGCTTTTCCCAGCAATTAGTTAGCCTTTACGCCAATACCATTGGCGATTGGGCACACTGGCTTATTGCCGTGGTAGCCTTTCTTTGTATATTCGGGTCGGCATTAACCGTTTATGATGGCTATGCCCGCGTGATTGCCGAAGCCATTTCGTTGGTATTACCAAAGAAAATGGCGCGTGACGCAGTATTCGTTCCCGTGCTACTGGCTATGGCAGCCATTAGTTTTAGTATCGTACTGTTTTTCAAATCTGCGCTGCTGGCCATGTTAGGCTTTGCTATGACACTGGCCTTTGTTACCACGCCCATGTTTGCATGGCTAAATCATCGTTTGGTAAAAAGTGCTTCGCTGCATGAAGATGCAAAAGCCAGCTGGTGGGTAACATTGCTTAGCTATGTAGGCTTGGTGTATTTGTTTGGCTTTTTACTGCTGTTTGTTTGGTGGAAGTGGGGCTAGGCTGGAACTTAGGTTTGGCTAAGACTGAGCTAGGCGCGGCAAGTTACGATGGCGTGCGTTTTGTGAAGGCAAGTGCAACTATCTTGTACAGTACGTAAAAGCCTACAGCAATGAAACTGCTGCAATAAATGGGCTTAACAAGAGCCAGCACAACACGTAAAGAACAAGCCCTTTCACCCCTATTTCAGACGCCCTAGCAAGTAAGTCTATAGCGCCTAATATAAGTGCCGTGGCGCAAATTAGGCCAACTACCACGGTGGTTATAATTAAAAGTGCGTTTTCCACGTTTAGGCTATCCTAGCTTCTTTTGCCAAAATAGCGCGTGGCCTTCACCTTCCGCCAGTTCATAGCTGGTAAAGCCAAACTTTTCATAGGCCGATTTTGCCACTGTGTTATTACTTAATACTTCTAAGGTAATCTTGCAGCAGCCTTTCTCTAGCGCTATTTCCTCTACTTTATCTAACATTTTTTGGCTAAGCCCTAAACCACGGAACGCTGGCAACACAGCGATATCGTGAGTATTAATAAGTGGTTTGCAGGCAAAAGTAGAAAATGCTTCAAAGCAATTTATTAGCCCAGCGGGTTTGCCGTCAACATAAGCAAGAATACTAAAGGCATGGGGTAGTGTAGAGAGTTTATCGACTAAGTTGTCGTAGGTATGTTTAGAAAGTGCCTCAGCGCCGCCCATAGGATCTTTCGCATATTCGTTTAGCAAATAAGGAATAGCTTGCTTATGTGCGTCGTCAAAATAATCTGCTTTTATGATTTCTATATTCATACATACCTTCACTTCTTTATATGACCCCAGCTTGATATAGATCCCACTTAAAATGAGAACCAATGCTGGAGGGTTTGCACTACCACTATTTTCTTCGTATCGGATTTACTTTGTTTCGGGTTTATCTTCTGCTTTCTTAACGCGGATATTCGCATCGCCTAACGCATGATTGTTTAACGACTTAATGGCCGCTTTAGCTTCACCTGGCTTAGGCATTTCTACAAATCCAAAGCCTTTAGAGGCACCGCTCTTTTCATCAACCACAATGGTGCAAGACTGCACAGAACCGAAAGCTTCGAATAAACTCGCAAGCTCTTCTTGTGTAGTTTGTCTGTCTAAATTACGTATTAATATTTTCATTTTGTTTCCTGTGCGCTCGACAAGGTAAGAAGAGGCTTGTTATACAGCAAAGCTAAAGCGATGTAGATAGGTTTCGTCATACTTACCGGCAGTAACTCAAATTAAAAGCACGTCAACGTGCTGGTTGGGTAATTTGCCCCGATTGCGCTCTTTACCTTAGGGCGCATCGCGCTCTGACGGTGCGGTATTAAAGTTTTTAATCACCTCATGGGGGTTAACGTCTTCACTATGGCGCTTAGCTGCTTCTG
Organism: Alteromonas naphthalenivorans; assembly: GCF_000213655.1. NCBI lineage: Bacteria > Pseudomonadati > Pseudomonadota > Gammaproteobacteria > Alteromonadales > Alteromonadaceae > Alteromonas > Alteromonas naphthalenivorans. The sequence goes on along the minus strand of NC_015554.1, from coordinate 3,549,090 downwards.
CCCACCACATCAATTGATTCAAAGTACGAGCAAAGTAATCAAACCACGAAGACGGGTCTTCCCCTGAACACATCTCACCATTCTCTTCGAATACTTGTTGCGCCTTGGGAATATGAATCATAGCCGATACTGGCAAGCAGCCTAACTCAGACAAAAAAGTACGCATGCCTACCGCTGCCCGCATACCACCCCATTGGCCAGCTGAATAAGTGACAATAGCACTAGGCTTGTAAGCAAATAATGAACTACCGAAGTGATTAAGTAAATTAGCAAGGGCAGGGCTCATAGAGTGATTGTACTCGGGGCTAACCATGACATAGCCATCACAATTGGCAATTTTTTCGGCCAATGTATTTAGTTCGGCAGGCGCCTTACCTTTGGCATAGGCAAAATGGGGCTTAAAAATAGCGTCTAAGGGATAATCTAATGGGTCTATCAATTCTACATCATGCTCGTTGTAACGAAGCTGCAAACAGGCCATTACCGCTTTTGCCACACGTTCTCCAAAACGAGCGGGCCTAGGTGGCGTGCTATCCCGAACAGTGCCTAAAAAAATAAGAAACTTCATTGGTATGCTCCTTTTCCAAAACTATTCGATGTAGTTCACTAACACCGCTGGTGGAAACCATACTGAAGCTAAAATCGCAAATCATCGCAGCGAATATCCATTCTTGATTATCTTCTAAATCTAAATTCTGTTTCCAGAATAGCCGCATTTTTTAACTAAATCAGGTGTAATAGATTATAGGCATAGGTTTGGGGCTCGGTTTGAAATACAACGCCTGTCCCCCATTTTGCCATTGGAGATAATTTATTATGACATTTACTCAATTACAGCAAGCACGTGCTTTAGATTTACCAAGCCGCGAGGCTATGCTTCATCGTGCGCCATCCGTGCAACAGTTTTGGAGTTCAAATAACGAGTTGCTTAGCAACGCGTGGAGCGAGTGGGAAGCCAGTGAAAAAGACAACCTATTCACCCTTGATGATTCTTTACTAGATGCCAAATTACGCAGCGCAGTCACGCAAGCGTGGGAAAATCCTGAAAAAGAAACAGAGGTGAAAGCGCTATTAGAAGAGGTATCACCTGACGTGTATCAATTCCAATTCTTCGACCCTGAAAGGCTGGTTGAGTTACGCGCCTATCTTGAAAAAGTGTGGGATGCCAAAATTGCACTAAGACCGCCGTACGGCATAGTATTAAATCGCCGTGGTGCCATGCTAGATAAGCGTTCAGAAGGTTATTTGGCTGCGCCAAGTTTCCAAGCGTTTTATCGCACTATGCTAGACACATATATGCGCCCTATCGCTCGATTGTTGTTTCCGGAAATTATGGGATACGACGCGCAAACCTTTGGCTTTTCAATTCATTATCAGCCAAATACCGATACGTCGATAAGACCGCATACCGACGCGTCAGCAGTAACGTTAAATATTAATCTAAACGTTCCGGGTGAAACATTTACGGGTTCGACAGTGGATTTTTATGATGTAAAAGCAGGGAAAGTAAACCCACTAACGTTTACGCCTGGCAGCGCTATGCTTCACCGTGGAAACGTACCGCATGCGGCACAGCCTATCACCAGTGGCGAAAGAACCAACTTCGTACTCTGGTTGTATGGTAATCGCGGTCAAATGCCACCACAAAGTGTAAAAAGCGTTGATGTTGATGCCCTTGAAAGGTGGACAGTACCATCTCAACCGCAAGATAAATTTGCGCCTTTTTAAGTGCGGTATCTATCAATAAGTAGCAGTAATAACGGGGGAGGGAGCCTCCGTTAATCTTGTTTCGAATTTAGCTTCTTTGCCGCCATCAACCCGACAATAAAAATGATAAAAATAACAAACCCAACTGAAATTAAAATATTGAGTAAAAAGTCCACAATAGCACCTTAATTTTTAAGTTATTGGCGAGCACACCGGCGCTCGCAGTGACAATATTTCTATTTATACCATCACTACGTGTGATTAGCCCATGTTGTTATCATATTGTTACTTGAACGAAGGCTGAGATATATGCTCGCTAGGGATGTATTAAAAGAAGTGTTTTATTTCCCTACAGCTTTTATGGTTTTACCTGAGAAGCGCTCTTTAACTATACATAGCGTTAAAAAGTCAGTAATGAATCTAGTTCAATTTCGCGAAAACATGCTTGTCGTAAAAACCTCCATTTTTATAAATGGCTTTTTTCAGTATAGCTTCTTCGCTAAAGCCTGATTTCAAAAGCAACTGCATAGAGGCGTGGTTACCCGCAAACACAGCGCCAAACAGTCTCACGATATTGGTATGGGTAAATACAAAGTCAGATATTTGCCGAATAGCCTCGGCTGTTATGCCCTTACGCCAATAGCGCTTATCAAGCCAATAGCCAACCTCACCAGAACGCTCGTATTCAAACTGCCCTCGATTAACGCCAATGCAACCAACTAAAACATCGTCGTAAGAAATGGCTTTAATGATGCCAGATTGACTGCCCTCATTAACCCACCAAGCCGCATCCTCTTTTGTATAAGGATTAGGGATTTTAGTAGAAAGAAACTTGGTGACCGCCTCATCATTTAAGATGTGCACTAACCTATCAATATCGTTTTGATTGAAGTCTCTCAGGGTAACCATTCTAATCCTTTCTATATTTCAATAACTCACCTAAGCAAAATTATCACTCTTTTTTAGCCCGATAGACGCCGAAGTGTAAGGCGTATTGACGTGTGCTCAAATGGTTTGCTCATGTGGTCATGTAAAACGTTGAGCGCGATGCTATACGGCTACTCACTAGCTGCATGTTTGGGAGGCATGAGATTCATAACACCAAGATAAATCCAACTACCTATCCATGTGAACAGGCCAAGAAAAAAAGTGACCAGACCCGCAATCCACATTGAGCGCTTTTGTTTTCGAGCTAGAAAAACAGACAGGATGGTTGGAGCGATGGAGAAAACTATTAAAACGATATAAATGAAATTTACACTAATATTCATGGAACATCCTTGCGTGAATATACAAAATAGCTATCTCAGTATAGAAATAACGTAAAAACCACGTACAACAATAAGAGCAATGCAGGAAATAGTACAATACCTTTTAGAATTGAAGCTCTCTTTTGTTGTTTCCAAAAGTATTGCTGCTTCCGCTTTTCAAAATCAGTTAACCAATAATGACAGTGTGGGCATTGGTTTTTGAGGTGCATTATCAATGCGCATTGAGGACATTTAGCTGAAGGCTTGTATGAACCATTCCCCCAAATTGTTGGTTTTTCAATACTCATAACTACCTTAGTGAGTATGAATGCAGGTGCATGTTATGACTTTCATTGCCCATTTTGAAAACCTTATTAGCAGTACTTTACTTACAATCTGTTTTAGAATACCCGTGTTAAACCCACTGAATTTTATATCCATGCTGTTTATAAAGTGGCATGTTACACACCCACGTTCTTTACCCGACCTTCCAATTTTTTAACGCAACGTACAAAAACAGAAACAGAAGTGACCCCAGCACAAATGATTCCGATTTGGGGAATGGATAGTTCAATAGCCCCTAATATGAATAGCCTCCCAATCGTTGAACCAACTACAAATACAGCAGCCAAAAACACTACGATAGCAGTAACTAACATTAACCACGTCGCAGTCTTTCCCCATTCAGGCATATTCTCTACTTCCTTAAAATTTACTTTACTACATAGACACAATGACTCCCTGTAAAAGTGCTAGCCCCCGCATTTTCGTGGGTTAACTTTTCAGCCAGAGCCATAATTAGTTTGTTCAATACTAAATCAATTTGGAGGCTAGCATGAACAAACATAGCATGATTTTTATCGGGTTGGATACGCATAAAGAGTTCCATGAAGTAGCTTATTGTGAGGAGCAACGTGGTGCCAGCCCTGTTCACTACGGACGGATACCTTCATCAAAAGCTAGTGTAAAAAAGCTGCTCCGGCAGTTTGAATCTAAATATCCTGGTGCAACACTTCACGTCGTATATGAAGCTGGGCCTTGTGGCTACTGGATTTATCGGCTGATAACAAGTTTAGGGCATTGTTGCTATGTCGTGGCTCCGTCTCTTATTCCCAAAAAGCCTGGAGAACGAATTAAGACTGACCGCCGAGATGCGCTTAAACTCGTTAGGTCACTAAAGTCTGAAGATCTCACGCCCATATATGTGCCCGAGCCTGAGGACGAAGCCGTTCGGGATTTATCCCGTGCTCGTGAAGCGGCAATGAAAGATTTAAAAGAAGCCAAGTACCAGCTTAAAGCGTTACTGCTTCGCAACAACATACGCTATGAAGGCACTGCTAACTGGTCGAAGAAGCACCTTCGCTGGCTTACAGAATTGATATTGCCTCATCCGGCGCAGCAAATAGTTTTGCAGGAACAATTGCAAACCATAGAAGAGCGTATCCGTCGACTGGAAAGGCTAGATAATGAATTAACTCACCACGTTCACCAATGGCGTTATTATCCAGTAGTGAAAGCCATTCAAGCGATGCGCGGTGTTCGATTATTAGTCGCCGTTGGTGTTGTGGCGGAACTCGGTGATCTACATCGCTTCGACCACCCAAGAAAGCTCATGGCTTATCTGGGCTTAGTTCCCAGTGAACAATCATCAGGTGGAAAGCGACACTTAGGAGCCATTACCAAAGCCGGCAACGGCAGAGCAAGGCGTTTACTGATTGAAGGTGCGCATAGCTATCGGTATCCAGCAAATGTCTCTACCGAATTACAGTTAAGGCAAGAAGGCTTACCCAAAGACATTGTTGATATCGCCTGGAAAGCCCAGCTGCGTCTGTGCAAACGCTATCAGCGCATGAGTAAAAAAGGTAAGCACTACAACTTGATCATTACCGCGATAGCCAGGGAAATGGCGGCATACATCTGGGCTATTGCAAAGGAAGTGGTACTCACACCGGTTAATCCAAAATTACGGTTAAGTAGAGTACCTGCATGACAAACGAGTTTGAGCTAACGCATTCGGATCAGGCCGCGGGATGTGGCACAACCTACGAAAAAGTTATGATGGCAATCACTTAACCGTGATTGACCCACGAGCATAGACTGATGAGAAGGTGCTACGGCGGAACATGTAAGGTCAGCTCTGCTCATTCAACGAATGAGTAACCTACGAATACCAGCATACTAACCGACGACATTACTGCCTCATCCGGTGCGTTAGTTCATTTATTATGAGCGAAAAATAAAGCTAATTATGGACTGAAAGAATGTCAGGGAAGCACTCGTTCAGGGTTGACAAAGGGAGTCATACCAACTTTTAAATAAGGGGCGCAGGCATGTGAGGCATAATGGCGAAGCCGCCCCGCGTATAGGCGTCCCAGCGAACGCAGTGAGCGAGTTTAGCGCCTTGATAATCATTGAGCCTCCTCCCTATCAGCATAAACTGAGTTTATCCTAATAGGCGACCAAACCAAGGGAGAAAACTCAATGAACTTTTATACTAATACACATCCGTACTATTGTGGAATCGATCTTCACACCAGACTGCTTTATGTCTGCATTATTGATAATGAAAACAACATTCTCGTTCACGAAAAAATCGATGATTCACCCGACAAACTGTTAGCGCTTTTAAAGCCATATCTGGGCAATATTGTTGTTGGTGTTGAATGTATGCACTGCTGGTATTGGGTATCCGACTTTTGTGAAGAGCATAATATTGATTTCATTCTTGGCCATGCGCTTTATATGAAGGCCATTCATGCCGGTAAAACGAAGAACGACAAAATTGACGCACTAAAAATAGCGAAGCTAATGCGCGGTGGGAACTTCCCACTCGCGCATGCTTATTCAAAGGAGCATCGCTCTATTCGAGATGCGCTTCGCCGTCGCACCCACATAATGAGAATGAGTGCTCAACTGAAAGCGCATGTTGCCAGCACAGTCAGTCAATACAACTTACCCGCACTAGAAACTCGGTTAGATTTAAGAAACTCACCTGATAGAGAAAAGATGCGTCACTTTTTTCCAGACGAAGCTGTGCAAAAGAGCATGGATTTAAATCTAAATATAATCGAAACAATGGTGAGTGAGCTCTACAAAATTGAACATTATGTAAAGACTCAGGCACAAACACACTGTGCAACAGATTTACATATTCTTAAGTCGTTTCCAGGTATCGGGAAAATTCTAGCCCTTACCATTTTGTATGAAGTTGGCGATATTGAGCGGTTTCCAACAGTTCAGAAGTTTGCTTCGTATTCACGGTTAGTAAAATGCAAAGCAGAATCGGCCGGTAAAACACATGGTACGCAGGGGAATAAGATTGGCAATGCACATTTAAAATGGGCATTTAGTGAAGCAGCGGTGTTATACCTCAAGGGTAATGACAACGCCAAACGATATCTAGCCAAGCTGCAAAAGAGAATGAGCAAGGCGAAGGCTTTATCTGCACTAGCCCATAAAATCGGGCGATGTACTTACTTTATGTTGAAGAACCAGCAGGTATTCGATGAAGAACGCTTTTTAAACGGGTAAGTCGCACGGTGGCATGAGCTTAAAAGTCTAACTGGTTTAATGGTGAGTATCTCATTTATCGCGCAATAGTCTGCCAAAGCAGCATCGATAAATATACCGAAATGCCAAAACCTGTTGGTTTGATTAGACGTGTCCCCGTTGCGCATCTCTACCTTTTTACGAATTTGCTTACACCTTCACTGAACCTGATACTAACTGGTCGATACAGCCACTTAGATTTGAATAGGACAGAGGAAGGTTAACCGATGAATGTCTAGTGCCGTTGCCAGTCAAAAGGAATTGAAAAGCGCAACAACAAGAGCCTCTATATGTGTTTGACGTAGGCAATTTGCCTAACATCAGCCATGACAGACGAAGTAAACGAGTTCTAAAAAGGCAACGGTATTGATCTTGAAATAGTGGTCAAAGGGCTATCTTTTTTCATTGACAGCCCGGAGGCTCATATGTGTTAGCTGCCATTGTCAAATTGAAAAATGATAGCATATACGCTAGCATGTAAACCATGAATAAAGTAGTTATTGACACCAGTGTACTTATTAGCGCCCTGATTGGCAAAACAGGGCCAGCCCGAGAAGTGATAAGGCAATGCTTGTTGGGGGATTTAAAGCCGCTGATTAGCACGACCTTATTCTTGGAGTACGAAGCAGTAAGCAAGCGAGACAAAATTAAAGAATTGTGCCCGCTTACTGAGGACGAAGTGAGCGAGTTGCTAGCAGCATTTTTTAGTGTTTGCGAATGGGTGCAGATACATTATTTGTGGCGGCCAAATTTAAAAGATGAAGGCGATAACTTTCTTATAGAGCTTGCAGTGGCAGGAAATGCCGAGAGCATTATTACGAATAACCTAAAAGACCTGAGAAATGCGGAATTACAATTTGATGGTTTGAAAGTGTTAGCGCCTGAAGATTATTTGAGAGGAGTTTAATATGTCCACTTTAACTGTACGTTTACCAGACGATAAGCATAATCGATTGAAGGCTTTGGCAGCGCATAAAAAGTTGAGCTTAAACAAATTGATAGAAGAATTGTCTACGCAAGCGATAGCTGAATTTGATACTGAGGTAAGATTTAAGGCGATTGCTGCTACTGGAGACAAAAATAAAGGTTTGGAACTTCTAGATAAGCTTGATTCACATTTTGGCAGCTAACGCTTTTAAATAAGGGGCGCAGGCATGTGGGGCATAATGGCGAAGCCGCCCCGCATGTATGCGTCCCAGCGAACGAAGTGAGTGACTTAATTTTTTTGTTAGGTGGCATTGTTTGCTCGAAGATACACACCAATATGGCCGACCGAATACTTATGATTTTTAAAGTTACCACGTTTTACAATTGGTATAGAGCCTAAAGTGTCGGTTATTTGTTGTCGAAGCTCTGGTGTATTGAGTTTAGAGTTTTTTGGAACAACTATGAGCGGCGTAAACAAGAAATGAGAAAAGTCTTGATTGCTATTGATTACTGTATACCCACTTTTTTCTAACTTGGTTCTTAGGCTGGTTAGCTTTGCTTCGTTAATTCCGTTGGAATGCAGATGGATAGTAGGTTTGGCGACTGATGTACACCCAGCTAACACAATGACAATAAATGACAGTAATATCGTTTTCATCCCTGACACCTAACGCCCTAATTTGGTGGCACAAACGCGTGGGCTATACTGCGAAGCAGAGCCCGCGTGTTTGTGTCCCCAACATTTGTTTGTTAGGTGCGTTTTAAAATTACCAGTGTGCTTTAACATAGTTTAAGTTGCCACCACTTAGGCTGATATAGATTGTTTTGCCATTTTTAAATGGCATGTTCGATAAGACGAGAGGGGAACTGTTTTCTATATTTATGGTAATTGTAGCGGTCCCTTCATTGATCGGACTATCCACATTAATTTTGAATACACTCATTTCTTTTTTAACTTGTGCAGTCATGTAAAAGCCAGTAGTAAAGTCAGGGCCCTCCACAATGATATTGCTAATCTCTAAATCATCCATGCCGTGAAGTTCAAGAATAAAATAGCTGCGACCGTTATTAAAGAAAGCGAAAACCAGCAAAGCTCCAATCAATAGCAATACGACAACCGGATATAGTTTTTCCTTCATAGCACCTAACTTTTAAATAAGGGGCGCAGACGTGTGGGGCATAATGGCGAAGCCGCCCCGCATGTTTGCGTCCCAGCCCGCGCAGCGGGCGAACTTGATTTTTTTGTTATGTGTTTTCGCTTATTTCTAAAACCACAGTTAACCATAAATTACCCCAACGCTCACGTCTATCTGCCGAACTCAACAATTTAGGTGAAGTGGTTTGATATTCATTGAAAGAATGACGATTGGCAAATAGAGTAGCGGATACAGCACCTTTTTTAACTTTTTCTGCATCGTAAAAAACCGCCACGACTTGGTTGCATCTAGAACATTGAATAAAGGAGGCTTGTTCTGAACCTTGCTTTAAAAAATTGACTGAGGCACTTGAGTTAACGCTTAACTTTCCAAGCGGATCTGATATGTACGCAAGACTATGATGCTTACAAAAGTCGCAGTCACATTCTCTAGGTTGATAGCTTTCGATTGACCTAGGAAGTGATAGTTTTACGCGAACGGCTTCGCATGAGCATGAAGAGAAATAATCCATTTAACCCTCATAAATTAAACCTGCACATAACTTTTCAATAACGGGCGCAGGCACGTAGGGCATAATGGCGAAGCGGCCCTGCGTGTATGCGTCCCAACGAACGAAGTGAGTGAGTTTATTGAGTTGTTATGTAGCTTACCCAAAACACCAATCCTTTGCTTCGATAAGTATTCTTGCGATTTCAATTGAATTTTGTGAAGCGACACTTCTTCCCATTGAATTTATCTCTAAACCAGCGAGGTACTTTGCTATTTTTTCTTCGTTGTTATCAGAGGTGAGATAATCAAGAACCTTGGGTACATATGAACGGTATTCGTCTCTCGCAGCTGGTATTTCCTTGCAATCGAGAGGGTCCCATAGGTAAAACAAAATTTCATCTACGGCTTTAAAAAGCTGTTCTTCAGAATGCTTCATTTTGAATTCCCTTTGCTACATAACGGCCCGCATAACGGGCAAAAATACGTAGGCTACAATACCAAGCGAAGCGCAGGGAGCCTACGTATTTTTGTCCCTAGCGAGCGCAGCGAGTGTTAATGCGTTTGTTAGGTATACATTACTCACCGTACTCTGATAAGTACAGCTTGATACCTAGACGCCCCATTATAGACATTGCTTCTGGTGACAATATTGCCCCGCCACCACATGCATTCTTTCTTACAGTAAAACCAAGATCTGCTATGTACTTTGCTGGTGCGAGATTGAGAGGATTTGTGAGAAGCCAGAATTCTAGTGCTTCTATCTGAGATGGTAATTCCCAATCACCTTCTGCAAGGTGAGCTAATTTTTCACCTGAACCATCTACTTTGACATAAATTGGCACTGAACCTTCCTTGTATACCTAACTTTAAGCTAAGTGGCGCAGATACGTGGGGCATAATGGCGCAGCCGCCCCGCGTATTGGCGTCCCAGCGACCGAAGGGAGTGGCTTGAGCGTTTTGTTAGCTGCCCAACTGCGTAATATGCAACAGCTCACCTGCTGGTCCCCATAAATAAAACACTTTACCCCAAGACTCTTGTTGTATTGGCGTGATCTTGGATTTACTTTCCGAATTAGAACATATCTCATGCGCATCGTAGATGTCTGAAACGCATATTTGCAACATAAAGTTTTTGGCAAGTTCTTCATTGTAGAAGCGCTGTAAAAAGAAAAGGCAATCTCCGTTTTCAAAAAGCGTGAGGTCATCGGTTACGTATTCTGATTTGAATCCAATTTCCGAGTAGAAAGATTTCGAAACCTCGTAATCCTTACTCGGAACAAATGTTTTTATATCTATTACATCCATGAATATTTCCAAAGGCAGCTAACTTTTAAATAAGGGGCGCAGACGTGTGGGCTAAATTCCGAACGAAGTGAGCAGCCCACATGTTTGCGTCCCAGCCCGCGTAGCGGGCGAACTTAATTTATTTGTTATATGCTAACCGCCTTTTTCAAAAAGGGAACGAATATTTTGATAGGTAATTGGTTGAAGCAGTTCAGAGAAAAAAATAAGAGAACAATATTTGTAGTGACGAAGCTTACTTATTTGGTTTGGACTGCCTCCCTCGCAGGAGCACTGGATAAATGGAAATCAAGCATTGTTGATGACTGTGGTGATCATTTGTTTATATACATTGTCTTTTGGTTACTGCTTGCAGGTGTCGGTTTGCTGTTTAGTCTATTTTGGAAAGCGAAAAACCTAGAGGATTTTGAATGTATCCTGCACGGGCTTCAGGGCGGGGTTGTTCTTCCTATGGTTTTGGTATACGTGGTGCTTTTTATCTCGCTTTCAATGATATCAGCAAATCATGACATTGCAGGTACGATAATTTTTACATCAATTCCAGTAACTGTGGGCGTGGTAATGGCGGTCTATTCTTCAATTAATCAGTCGGGATTACTTTCTTTTTTAAGAAAAGCTTTTGAGCTGCGATAGGCATATAACTTTTCAATAACGGGCACAGACACGTGGGGCATAATGGCGAAGCCGCCCTACGTGTATGGGTCCCAGCGAACAAAGTGAGTGAGTTTATTGAGTTGTTATGTGCGTTCAAAACTCAACCTTCGATTTAAACTTACTGTAAATTAAAATTGTTGTCGGTTTTTAATAACCGAAGCAATGGCAACGTCAAACTCGTTAGCTGGAAGCTGCAGATCCGAACAGCGAACTGAAAGAAAAATAAAGTTATTATTAGTAAAAGCCTCAGGTATTTGATGGTCGCAGTTACCCATAAATTGACCATTTGAAGCTTTCAAGGTGAATCTCACGGAGTATAGCGACGCCAGACCTGAACCAATATTATTAACTTTGTAGTTTATTAAAACTGATTGGTCTTGAATCACAGTTTTATCGATTTTTAAACCCATGCTATCAATAAAAGAAGAATCGAAATCAGATTTTACTTTGCTATACGATTCTTCGAACATGGCTTCGATTCTAGGTTGAGCTGTTATAGCCCAAATGGTCATGAACAATGCAAAAGCAATCGAAAATCCCAATCCTAGTAGAAATCCATTTAAAACCTTTTTCATCTGCTTACACCTTTAAGCACATAACACTAAGCTAACGGGCAGTGACGTAGCGGCATAATCGCGAAGCGCCGCTGCGTTACTGTCCCAGCGACCGAAGGGAGCGAGTTTAGCGCTTTGTTATGTCTTGAACTCATATTACACACCGAAAGCCCCTTTGTGTTGTGTACCTGTTTTACCAATTTCTTCCCAACTTGCTTTTGAGTCCACGAAGAGATGATGTTTTACCTCCAAGTTTTCGTAACCAGAATCCAAAAGGCTTACAGGAATATAAGAGTTCTCTTCATCGTTCTTTCCTGGAACGGGTGAACCACACTTTTTACAGAAGTTTGTAAGCCAATCATGGTTCGGTTTTTCCCAAGCTTGAATTAAGTCTTGTCCTGTTTCTATGACAAGCGAATTTGTAGGAACAACAGTAACAGCAATACCGCCACTACCCGTTGATTTTCTGCAAATTGAGCAATGACAAATAAAAACGCTATCTATTGGAACAGTGACTAAGAACGTTACTCCACCACAATTACAGGAGCCTTTTGCAAAGGTCTTTATTTCCATGTTGAATTTCCATTTGAAGTCATTTTAGAGCGGGACATAACTTTTCAATAACGGGCGCAGACATGTGGGGCATAATGGCGAAGCCGCCCCGCGTGTATGCGTCCCAGCGAACGTAGTGAGTGAGTTTATTGAGTTGTTAGGTTTGTGGTTAAACATCCTAGTCCTCTGGGTACTCTGACAAATAGAGTTCCAACCCCAAACGAAGCATGATTTCCATGGATTCAATCGATACTTTACCTCCACCACCCAAGGCGTCTTCCCTTGGTGAGAAGCCAATATCTGCTGAATATTCACCTGGGGATAAATTTTGATTTTCTCGCAACCAACTCTCAAGTGCTTTCATCTGATCTGGTAGTCGCCAGTTATCTGGTAAAAGCCACGCTATATGTGTGCTTTTTCCATTGTCATCTTTGTTTAAATGATCAGATATCTTAATAGGCATAAATGAAAACCTAACTTTAAGCTAAGCGGCGCAGTTGCGTGGGGCATAATGGCGAAGCCGCCCCGCGTAAATGCGTCCGAACGACCGAAGGGAGTGACTTGAGCGCTTTGTTAGAAGCAGAGCCTGTTCCTTTGGCCTAGTTAAAAAACTAATAAAGTCAGCATACGATTGATTATTAACACAAACAAGTAAAACAACAGCGCAGTGATGGTATTGACTTGACTGAAGCAAGCCGCCCTATGAGTTGCCGAGTGCAATGGCGCTTGCCGGGTAAAATAAGAACTTGTTGGTAAAGCGCCTATTGCGCAACCTTTGAAGTAAGCGCGGTGACATTAAAACTACCAAAGCTTGGGCGATGTTGGAAACAACAGAATAGGGTGGTTGAACTGATATTTTTATAAAGCCAAATGTAGTTTAGGCTGACGCCTTCTAACTTTTAAATAAGGGGCGCAGACGCGTGGGGCATAATGGCGAAGCCGCCCTGCGTGTATGCGTCCCAGCCCGCGCAGCGGGCGAACTTGATTTTTTTGTTATACATTCGGTTGCCTACATTCGCTGCCAATGAGTCGGGTACTGACTTTTGAAAACAATATTAAAATAATCATCTGCCCCTAGGTTGCCGTTCTTAACCATGGGATAAAAGTAAACTGCTGCGCAAAGTGAACAAAGTAAATATATACAGCAAAATAGTAACAGAATGCCAAAAGCAAAAACCGAGTACACTATTTGATCGCTATATTCCTTTAATGGAATATCAAGGTCTACACCGAACATTGGTAGAGCTTTCATAAACAATAAATAAGCTATGACTCCTCCCAAAATACACCCGGTAGTACCAACTTTCGCCGACTTTTCATAAAAGTACGGTTTCAGGTTAAGTTGGCTCTTTATCGCTTTAATTAAAATAACCTATTCCTTGAGAATGTATAACTTTAAGCTTTGGGGCGCAGGCACGGGGCTATAATCGCGAAGCGGCCCCGTGTTTGCGTCCCAGCGACCGAAGGGAGTGCCAACAGCGTTTTGTTAGGCGTACAACTGAAAGTACGCAGCTTTGCTGCCACCACTAGCCGATTAGACCGCGTATTTAAATTATTGAAATTAAGATAAAACAACCCTGTGCGAAAAGCTAGATGTTAACGGTATTGCTGGATAAAAGAGCGAGTTTAGAAAACTGGTGATGTTGAGTGTTGGCGTTGCGGTGTAAAGCTACTGAAACTACCGAAAAAGCAAGCCGTAAAGACAACCTAGCGAAACAACCTATATGCCGGAATGTCACGACTGAACCCACATTTTAATGCTGTAAGTAAATGACGCCTAACTTTAAGCTAAGGGGCGCAGATGCGTGGGGCATAATGGCGAAGCCGCCCCGCGTATAGGCGTCCCAGCGACCGAAGGGAGTGGCTTAAGCGCTTTGTTAGAAGCAGAGCCTTTACCTTTGGAAGTTCTAAAAACTAATAAAGCCAGCATACGATTGATTGTTAAAGCAAACAAGTAAAATGCCAATGGAGTAATGTTGGTGATTTGACTAGAGCAAGCCGCCATTTGAGCTACCAAGTGCAATGGCGCTTGCTAAATTGAATTAAGAACTTGGCGATAAAGCGCCTATTGCGCGACCTTTGAAGTTAATGCGGCGAAGTTAAAACCACCAAAAGCCAGGGCGATTTTGATACAGCAGGTGAGGGCGGTTGAACTGGAATTTTTATAAAGCCAAACGCAGTTTAGGCTGACGCCTTCTAACGCCTCAATAACCGGCGCAGCTTCGCTGCGTCCGGCGCCGTAGGCGCGAAGTTGATTGACTTGTTAGGCATTTTCCATGTGATCTCTGAGCAAAGCATCCGCACAGGACATCTTTTTACCGTATTGATGCTGTAGAAACGCGGCAAACTTTCGAGATTTAACTTCGACAGTTAAACCATTTAGCTTTTTATTTGCAAGAAACCTAGGTAGTTCATAGCTTGCAATAGACTCTTCTGAAATAGTAGACAACACCAAAGAATCAATCTCTCGCATACAAACTCTTGAAAGGTTTATCAATGCAAATACATCATTTACTTCAAATTCATCATAAGTTTTTTTGGAGAAGTCAAAGCCATTCAATTTTGTTGATTGCTTTGCCCAGTATGTGTTGAGGTGATTAGAGTCATTCTTTATCAGTGAGCGATAACCATCACTCATTTCTTCTCGAACATGAGCAATATGGTTTCTTCGTAACCGCAAGTATGCAATTGTTTTGATGATGGCGCTTTCTGGATCTTTGCCAAGCCAATGTCTCAACTTGAGATTTAACTGTTCTTCAGGCTTTTTATCGGTTATTTCATCATGAACTGACGGCATTATGTTGGCGCGAATGCCTTCAACTTCTTCAATGTAACTTAACAAATACTCGACTGAGGCAATAACACTCATACTCACCAACGAGTGGAAGGCTTTGGTTCGAAACGCTGGCAAAGCCTCAATTTTGATATGAAGTCGATCTGAAAACTTATTTTCAGGATATACTTCAGTTGTATAGGAATCTGAAATATCGTGTTCTAATTCTGAAAATATATTGTTTACTTCAATGTCTGAGAATAGGAAATAGCAAAGCTGATCATTCATGTCTTCTAGCTTTGACTCAAATTTTCTAAGTACTTGAGATTTCATTTACCTTTATCCTGTTGCCTAACAATTTAGTGTACGGAAGAAATCCTTTATGCAAGGCGGAAAGTTTCCATATATCACCCAAATAATATTTTAACTTTCGCACGTAAGTTAACTTATATCAATATCCTACACTTTGTATCTGAAAACACTGTACTTAAGTACGGAATGTTTCCTTTTTATTTTACGGCGTACTAAAAAATCGTAATGCTGTATGTAATTACAGTTTAAGTGTGAAAAATAAAAATGAAATCAATGTTTATGCAAATGGTGGTTCAACATATGCGAAATCGCCGTTACGCTAAGCGCTCTATACAGCTTTATAGTGGTTGGATTGTTAGTTATATCCGGTTTCACAATACTAGGCATCCTGCCGAGATGGGAGACAAAGAAGTAGAGTTGTTTCTATCTCACTTAGTGAATAAAAAGAATGTAGCGCCGGCTACTCAAGCCAGCGCACTCAATGCGTTGGCATTTCTTTATCGAGACATACTAGAAAAGCCTCTTTCCTTGAGTCTTGATTTTGTTACAAGTCGCAGGCAAGCCAAGTTACCTGTTGTGCTTACGCAAGACGAAGTGGTAGCGCTGTTTGCTCAACTTCCTGCTCATTTAAAGTTACCTATTTCGTTACTTTATGGAAGCGGGTTACGTTTAATGGAGGCTGTGAGGTTGCGTGTAAAAGACATTGATTTCGACTACAACGCTATTCGAATATGGGATGGTAAAGGCGGCAAACATCGTGTTGTTACTTTAGCATCAGAGCTAAAACCTGGGCTTAATCGGCAAATAAGTGTAGTTGAAAGTTACCTTATTGCTGATTTAGATAACCCTAGTTACCAAGGGGTATATTTGCCCCATCGCTTACGTGTTAAATATCAAAATGCGCCTAAAGAACTTGGATGGCATTATCTTTTTCCTTCTGCGCGTTTATCGGTTGATCCCGAGAATGGAAAAACGCGTCGACATCATATTGATGAATCAAGCATACAAAAGGCGATAAGAATAACCGCAAGTGCGTGTGGGCTTAAAAAGAAGGTTACGCCGCATACCTTACGACATTCATTTGCTACTCACCTTTTACAGTCGGGTGCCGACATTCGTACTGTGCAAACGCAACTTGGTCATTCTGATGTGAAAACTACGCAAATTTACACTCATGTATTACAACAGGGGGCGCAAGGGGTAGTTAGCCCGCTTTCCCGTGTTTTAAAATAGTCGTGTTTGCTCAAGCTGTATTGTGCTTTACGAACCTCATGCAACAAAAAAGGGCCCGAAGGCCCTTTCAATAAAACGTAAATAATTAATTACACACGTTCAAATACAGTGGCTATACCTTGGCCTAAACCAATACACATGGTGGCTAAGCCTAGCTCTACATCTTGCGATTCCATCAGGTTAATCAAGGTACCTGATATACGTGAACCAGAACAACCTAGAGGGTGGCCTAGTGAAATAGCGCCGCCGTTAAGGTTAATCTTGTCATCAAGATTGTCCATCCAACCTAGTTGCTTAATGCACGATAGTGCTTGGGCAGCAAAGGCTTCGTTGAACTCAGCCAGTTGAATATCGTCCATGCTAAGGCCAGCACGTTTTAGGGCTTTTTGTGTTGCCGGTACTGGGCCGTAACCCATAATAGCTGCATCACAACCTGCCACTGCCATTGAACGAATTTTAGCGCGAGGTGTTAAACCTAGTGCTTTTGCTTTGTCGGCAGACATAAGCAACATGGCAGACGCACCGTCAGACAACGCTGATGATGTACCTGCTGTAACGGTGCCGTTTACTGGGTCGAACACAGGGCGAAGTTGCGCCATGCTTTCAGCTGTGCTTTCTGGGCGAATAACTTCATCATGGTCAATCAGTTTAAGCGTACCGTTGGCATCATGGCCTTCGATAGGCACAATCTCGTTAGCCCAGCGGCCTTCAAGGTGTGCTTTATGCGCTAGCTGATGCGAACGTGCGCCAAACGCATCTTGCATTTCACGAGTGATACCATTTTGACGACCAAGTAGCTCGGCGGTCATACCCATCATGCCAGAGGCTTTTGCGGTGTACTTAGCAAGGCCTGGGTGAAAGTCGATGTTGTAGTTCATAGGTACATGGCCCATGTGCTCAACACCACCAATCATGTATATATCGCCACGACCGCTCATAATGCCGCTAGTCGCATCATGCAATGCTTGCATCGATGAACCGCATAAACGGTTAACGGTGACTGCACCTGTAGTACGTGGAATTTGGGTTAGCAATTGCGCATTACGCGCAATGTTGAAACCTTGTTCTTTGGTTTGCTGTACACAGCCCCATATAATGTCTTCAATTTCTGCTGGATCAACACCTGGGTTGCGCTCAAGTAATGCGGTCATTAGCGCGGCAGACATAGTCTCTGCACGAACATTTCTAAATACACCGGCTTTCGAGCGTCCCATAGGGGTACGAACACAATCGATAACTACGACTTCTTTCATTATTAGTCTCCTTGGGAATTAAGCGAAGTAAGATTTACCTTCAGCGGCCATCTTGCGAACGCCATCTGAAATTTGGTAAATCGGGCCAAGACTGGCGTATTTGTCGGCTAGTTCGACAAAGTTCGCTAATCCCATTGTTTCAATCCAGCGGAATACACCACCGCGGAATGGAGGGAAGCCTAAACCGTAAAGTAAGGCCATATCTGCTTCAGCTGCAGTACCTACAATGCCTTCTTCTAGGCAACGAATTGCTTCGTTAGCCATAGGGATCATCAAGCGTGCAATAATGTCTTGCGCGTCGAAGTCTTTGGTATCGGCTGTAATAGGAGCAAGCAAGCTGTATGCTTCTTCAGCAGCCACTTTCGTAGGCTTACCGCGCTTGTCTTTACCGTAGTTATAAAAGCCTTTGCCATTTTTCTGGCCTAAGCGTTTTTCTTTATAAAGCACGGTTACTGGGTCGTCGCCAATACGTGCCATACGCTCTGGAATACCTGCTGCCATAACGTCTGCAGCGTGGTCGCCAGTATCAATACCAACAACATCCATTAGGTAAGCGGGGCCCATTGGCCAGCCGAACTGTTTTTCCATTACTTTATCAACAGCAACAAAATCAGCGCCATCTATTAGCAACTTACTGAAGCCTGCGAAGTAAGGGAACAATACGCGGTTTACCAAGAACCCTGGGCAATCGTTAACCACAATTGGGGTTTTACCCATGCGAAGTGTGGTGGCCACTACGGCATTAATAGTATCTTCCGAGGTATTTTCACCACGAATAATTTCAACCAATGGCATGCGGTGTACTGGGTTAAAGAAGTGCATACCACAGAAGCGTTCTGGCTTGTCTAAGCTTTTCGCTAATTGGTTAATTGAAATAGTAGAGGTGTTAGAACAGATGATAGCGTCATCGGCCACTACGTCTTCTACTTCTTTAAGCACTATGCCTTTTACTTTCGGGTTTTCAACAACGGCTTCAATCACAAGATCTGCATCTTTAAGCGTGTTGTAGTCAAGGGTAGGCGTAATAGCGTTAAGGGTTTTTGCCATGGTTTTGGCATCAACTTTACCGCGCTGCATACCTTTACCAAGAATATTGGCAGCTTCGTTTAAGCCTAGGTCTAGTGCTTCAGTGTTAATGTCTTTCATGATCACTGGCATGCCTTTAACAGCACTTTGATACGCAATACCGCCACCCATAATGCCCG
This sequence comes from Alteromonas naphthalenivorans, assembly GCF_000213655.1. Lineage (NCBI taxonomy): Bacteria > Pseudomonadati > Pseudomonadota > Gammaproteobacteria > Alteromonadales > Alteromonadaceae > Alteromonas > Alteromonas naphthalenivorans. Next base: position 3,530,173 of record NC_015554.1, on the reverse strand, counting down.
CACCCAGTACGGCATTAAGTTTTACCTCTTTTGTGGCAGCTTTAGCTTGTTTCTTACCTTTACTTCTTACTAGCTGGTCGGCTAGGAAAATACCAATTTGCGCTTGCGCTGCATCGGTTTTAGTTAGGGCAACAAAGCCAGCGTTTTCAAGCTTAAGTGCGCCATCGCGGTCAAGGCCTGCGGCTTTTTGAACGGTTTCTACCATTTTGTGCGGAGCAGGGTAGTGCTTGCCTGCTTGGGCAAATACCATGGCTTGTGCGGTAGAAAAACTCATCATAGCTTCGTTTTTATTTAGCTGTAATGGGGCTTTCTTCTGAGCACGACGTGCTTCCCATTTGAACTTGCCATCTGCGGCATCTTTTAGCATAGAAAGTGCGCTGTCGCGTAATGACTCTGGTGCAACTACGGCGTCAACGGCGCCTTCAGCAAGGGCTTTTGCGCCTTTTCTGTCTTTACCTGTGGTCATCCACTCTAGTGCATTGTCGGCACCAATTAAGCGAGGTAAACGTACGGTGCCACCAAAGCCAGGCATTATGCCTAATTTAACTTCTGGTAGGCCAATAGAGGCAGTTGTATCTGCAACGCGAAGGTCACAGGCTAGTGTCATTTCACAGCCACCACCCAATGCAAAACCGTTAATGGCAGCAACGGTAGGGAAAGGCAAATCTTCGAAGCGGTCAAACACCTGAGACGTGTTTGCTACCCAGTTTAGTACTTCGGCTTCATCCATCGCGAATAAGCCGGTAAATTCGGTGATATCAGCACCTACAATAAATGCAGATTTTGCGCTGCGTACTACTAAGCCTTTAACACCGCTTTCTTTAAGCAATGCTTGGGTTGCTTCATCAAGTTCTGTCACCGTTTGGCGGTCGAACTTGTTTACTGAACCTTCGGCATCAAATACCAGTTCAGCAAAGCCATCATCTAACAGACTGACGGATAAACTCTTGCCTGTGTATATCATTATCATCTCCTTCGGCGTTGGCCGGGATAGTAGTGTAGCAATCTAACCATTCGCTATAAGCGTATAAACCAAACATACATTCTGGTCGTACCACAACACTAATGCGTTAGGGTGGCTAGCTTTTTAACTAAACTTAAACAAAATATCAATGAAAAATTCAAACGAGCGTTTCAATTGTTAAAAATGGAGGTCATTCATCGAAAATCAAGCTTCATTTCAATAATAGTGCTTGTATAATGGATGCTATTGACGCAAAGCGCCAATCCAGCAAAACAATAATCTACAATCATGATGTAAATGGTTGTAAGTCATAATCATCAACGCTGGCACTTTTTACTTCTGTGGCACGGATCCACGCCGATAATTTTTCGGCTTTCACGCAAGCATCGTTTTATCATTACACCAACTCTGGTGTATTTGAATGCAACAAGGGGTAGGAGTTCACATTGTGTCGTATAAAGTAGGAATAAATTTTTTTCCAACTGCACTCGCATTTTTCAAGCAGTTGCCTTTGCATAAGCCATTGGGGTTATTTACGATAGTGGCTATTTCAAGCTGCCTTCAGCTAAGCCATGCGCAAGTTTCGCCGCTATTCCCTGATGACATCTACGCCGATGAGCGGGCACGTTTCTTAATTTTAGAAAAAAGCTTACGAACCCTACCGAAAAGACGTTTAGAAGATTTAGACGCAGAAATTTACGGGTTGGCGAATTATCCACTCTATCCGTATCTACTTCGTTTGCGATTAGAACGCACCATGTCGCTTAAAACTCAGCGTGAAGTAGAACAGTTTCTAGAAGATTACGCGGGGCAACCTGTTAGTTATGGTTTGCGCTATAGATGGCTGAACTACCTATCTTCTCAAGGCCACGAAAACGCGTTTTTAAGTAGTTATCGTGATGGCATGGGCGCTAAACTTACCTGCCAAGCCTTGGGTTACAAATTAAAACGTACCGACGATCCCAAACCTGTGCTAACGGATGTAGACCCTCTTTGGTACAGCGGCCAGTCGCAGCCCGATGAATGCGACCCTCTATTTGCAAAGTGGCGAAGCAATGGCCTCATGACGCCAGATAAAGTGGTTAAGCGTATTGCCATTGCAGCGAAAGAAGATAATCGCCGCATTATTCCTTATTTAAAACGCCAATTGCCCACTAGTCATCAGTATTTAGCCGATGCGTGGTCATCGGTATCACGTGATGTAAGTTTAGTTAACCGAACCCGCCTGTTTCCTTTGAAACACAAAAACAGCGAAGCTGAAATATTAACCTGGGGTATAGAAAAACTGGCGTGGAGAAACCCTAAAGCGGCAATAAAGGCTTACAATACCTACGCCCCGAAAAACATTTTCTCAGAGCCTGAATTACATATTATTCAACGGGCTATTGCCTTAAGCGCGACTTTAGATTTCTTACCTGAAGCCCATGAATGGCTAGATAAGGCCGATATCGCAGGTGCTAGCGATGATGTGAAACTTTGGCATGTGTCGTTTTTGCTTCGCGGCAAACAATGGCAGCGGGTCGTCGATGTGATTGATGCCGCCAGTCCTGAACTCCAGCAAGAGGAAAACTTCCGCTATTGGAAAGCCCGCGCGCTTGAAGAACTAGGGAATGTGATGCAGGCTACGGTGATGTATCAGCAACTGTCCACCGAACGCAATTATTATGGTTTTATGGCGAGTGCCCGTATTAATAGTCAGCCTAATTTGGCACATACGCCAGCGCCTCTGGTGCAAAGTGCGGTGCACGCTATTGCGAATACCCCCGCTACCCAACGGGCAATGGAATTTTACCGTTTAGAGCGTTCTACGAGTGCGCGTCGAGAGTGGCGCTATTTGCTATCGAATTTACCCGATTCACAAGTGACTGATGCAGGAGTGCTAGCTTACGAGTGGGGTATATACGACCAAGCCATCATCAGTTTCGCTAAAAGTGGTTATTGGGACGATGTTGAGCGTCGTTTCCCCTTGGCGTTCGAGTCACAATTTAGTGAAAAGAGTGAAACCTACGACGTATCAAAAGCGTTTGCGATGGCAATCGCCCGTCGTGAAAGCTCTTTCATGGTAGACGCAGTATCGCCGGTGGGCGCGGCAGGGTTAATGCAACTTATGCCAGGTACCGCGCAATACTTAGCCAAAAAGAAAGTCAGTCGACATACCTTGTTTCAAGTTGAGAATAATCTCGACTACGGTGTGCAGTATTTACGTTATCTAGGCGATAAGCTTGATAATAATCCTGTATTGGTGTCGGCGTCGTATAACGCTGGCTGGCGTAAAGTGTTGGAATGGTTACCCGCAGGCGAAGCGTTGCCAGTGGACATTTGGATTGAGAATATTCCTTACAAAGAAACCCGTAGTTACGTGAAAGCGGTATTGGCTTATCAGTATATCTACGAGCATCAGTTAGGTGAAAATAAAAACGTGTTTCCGCAGCTTACCCAAGATGTTATTCCTTCATCAAGTGCCGTTAGCACCCACCCTGTAACGGGAACCTTGCAATTAGCGCCTCACTAGCGCAGATGTTTAACTAATGATACAAGCCGCTCGGTGAAAGCTAAGCGGCTATCGTGGTACACTATTCTCCTTTAAGAGAGCGTACTCAAGTCGCCTTAGAAGAGAAGCACACTTAACGACAATGGCTAATATTATTCACTTCTCGCACTTAGTGAAGCTAGCGTAGAACCTGCGATTTGAAACGGCTGGTAACGCGTTGCTCATTGAAGAAGGCCAGTTAGCCATGCAAATCAAAAAACTTAAATGAGGTGTTATGTCAAAACATCAGGCAAGCTATCAGCAACATATCGATGAACTTCAATCTCGCACTCGCGAAGCACTTCAGCGTGAAGGGCTAGAAGGGTTAGTCATCCATTCAGGGCAAGGCAAGCGCTTGTTCTTAGACGATAACCATTATCCATTTAAGGTAAACCCACAATTTAAAGCATGGGTGCCGGTTATCGATAACCCCAATTGCTGGTTAGTGGTTAATGGTGAAGATAAGCCTACCCTTATTTTTTATCGCCCAGAAGACTTCTGGCACAAAGTACCGCCAGAGCCACAAGATTTTTGGACCGACAGCTTCAATATTATTTTGCTTCAACAAGCCGATGCTGTCGAGAAACACCTGCCTTACGATAAGCGTGGTTTTGCTTATGTTGGGGAATACATTGAAGTAGCTAAAGCATTAGGGTTTGAAAACGTAAACCCAGATAGAGTGCTGCATTATTTGCATTACCAACGGGCGTATAAAACCGATTACGAACTAGAGTGTATGCGTGAAGCAAACAAGCTGGCGGTAGCAGGGCACAAAGCGGCAGAGCAAGCCTTTATTGAAGGCAAAAGTGAATTTGATATTAATTTAGCGTACAGCGCAGCGTGCCGCCAAGGCGATAACGACGTGCCTTACACAAGTATTATTGCGCTAAACGAACACGCGGCAATTCTGCATTACATGCAGTGCGATACCATTGCCCCAAAGCAGTCTCGTTCTTTCTTAATTGATGCAGGAGCAAATTATCACGGTTATGCTGCTGATATCACCCGAACCTACAGTCAAAACTCGACGCTATTTTCAGACCTTATTCAAGCCGTGGATAAAGTTACGCTAACCTTGGTAGATTCGCTTAAGCCAAGTGTCGCCTATACCGATATTCATTTGCTTGCCCATGCAGGTATAGCTCAAATCCTACAAGACACAGGCATTGTGAATCTTCCGGCGGCAGATATTGTTGAACAAGGTATTACGCGAACGTTCTTCCCTCACGGCATTGGCCACTTTTTAGGGCTGCAAGTACACGATGTAGGTGGTTTGGTAAATGACGACAGAGGTACACCTAAGCCTGCCCCTGAAGATCATCCTTTCTTACGTTGTACGCGCATGATTGAAGCGCGCCAGGTGTTTACCATCGAGCCTGGTTTGTATTTTATTGACAGCTTGCTCAGAGACTTAAAAGCCACCCCAGCGTCGAAATACATCAATTGGGATACGGTAGATACGTATCGTCCATTCGGTGGTATTCGCATTGAGGACAATATCATTGTGCACCGCGATAAGAACGAAAACATGACCCGAGATCTTAATTTAAAATGATCTCATCGCCACGCATCACTCTATGATTAATAGCGTTAGGCTTAAAAATTATAGATGCGCTCAGCGAGAACAATGAAAAAAGGCAGCAACGTTGAGCTGTCTTTTTTTTATGGTTATTAAGCACTTTACCAATAGTGTTAGGCTAAGTAATGGAACGACTCAAGGCATAGGGAGCAAACATGCAGCAACCCGATATTCTAAATCTCATTATAGTGGCAACCTTAGCTGGCCTCGCTATGCCTGCTGGTGCGCTCTTATCTAAGGTAAAAGGCTTCCGTCCTAAGTGGTTAGAACAAGAATTGCGTCACGGTATTTTAGCCTTGGGGGCGGGTGCGTTAATTTCAGCGGTAGCATTAGTGTTGGTGCCTGAAGGTATCAAAGACGTATCGGTTTTAATGGCGTGTAGGTGTTTTGTCGGCGGGGCACTTGCCTTTATGGCGTTGGATATTTATCTGGCAAAAAAGAAAACCGCAGGAAGCCAACTTGCCGCCATGTTAAGTGATTTTGTGCCAGAATCCGTAGCGCTAGGCACCACTGCCGCATTAGGTGGAGGTACTATGTTGTTAGGCGTGTTAATAGCAGTACAAAATCTACCAGAAGGGTTTAATGCTTATCGTGAAATGACCCCAGCAAACAAAAACCGTAGTACTAAGCTTATTTGGATTTTTGTATTGATGAGCTTACTTGGCCCAATAATGAGCGCAGTAGGGTTTTATTATTTGGCAGATTTCCCCGTCATCATGAGTGGCATTATGCTATTTGCAGCAGGGGGAATTTTGTATTCAGTATTTCAAGACATAGCCCCTGGTATTCGCATGGAAAACCATTGGTTACCCCCCTTAGGCGCAATACTTGGCTTTTTAGTGGGGCTGGTGGGCGCTATGCTTGAAGCGGGTTAACGCACTAACTAGTGCGTTCTACCGAGATATGAGCAAGAGCAATCAATGCCTCTTTGTAAGGTGAATCTGGAATAATAGATAAACTATCAATAGCCATTTTTACTTCGTTGTTGGCGCACGTGCGGGTGTAATCGAGTGCCCCAGTGCTTTCCATGATTTGTTGAATGCGGGTAAGGTGAGGTAAACCGTTGCTTTGCTCTATGGCATCGCGAATAAGGGCTTTATCTTCTTCACTGTCGGTATTCCACATTGCATATAGCAAAGGTAGCGTAGGCTTTCCTTCCGCTAGATCATCACCTGCGTTTTTGCCCATTTCATCACTGTCGGCCATGTAATCTAGAATATCGTCGGCTAACTGAAAGGCGGTGCCTAAGTGCTTGCCGTATTCTTGCATGGCATGCTCTACGTTTTCTGGTTGGTCGGTTAATACCGCTGCCAGTTGCGTAGCCGCTTCAAACAAGCGGGCGGTTTTACCGTAAATTACGTCGAAATACCGTGCTTCTGTGGTAGAGGCATCGTTGCAGTTCATTAACTGCAATACTTCACCCTCGGCAATTTGATTGGTTGCTTCAGATAAAATGTCCATAACACGCATGCGTTTTAAACTTACCATCATCTGAAATGAGCGGGTATATAGAAAGTCACCTACTAACACTGATGCTTGGTTACCAAATACGGCGTTAGCGGTTTCACGTCCGCGTCGCATGGTCGATTCATCTACCACATCGTCGTGCAACAAGGTGGCGGTATGTATAAATTCAACAATAGCGGCGAGGGTATGGTGGTCAGCATTTTCAATGCCCATTGCACGTGCACTTAACACGGTAAGTAATGGGCGAAGGCGCTTACCGCCACTATTAACAATGTAGAATCCCAATTGATTAATAAGTGCAACGTCAGAGTCGACTTGCTGTTGAATCAAGTGGTTAACCGCTTGCATATCATCGTTTGATAGCGCGCGTATTTGATTTATATCCATTGGCATGGGCGTAAAAACTTATTCATTTCTTAGGCAATTATAGGGGCTGATTGTACCTGAATGCGCTGTACTATCCACCCAATTAAACACATTAGCCACCCAATTAAACACATTGGCCACCGAATTAAACGCATTGGCCACCGAATTAAACGTGTTACCCAGCCAATTCAACCGAATCGCAGTCGAAATGTCTTGAAAAGGTCACGGTGAACATATCTTCGGGAATTGCACAGCCAATTATCAATCAGTCGTTAATATATACTTACGTTAAGTCTTATTATAGGTGCTATCACTCAATTTTGATGTGAAATGTGTATTTTCAGAAATATTCTTTTTGCTAGCTGCGAAGTTCAGATCAAAATGCTACAATCTCGGATCTGTTATTCGATCGTTTTGATCACGGTGATTTAAAGGCGCGGTTTATGCGCGTTTTTATGATCAGATTGGCGCGGTTGGATCGTATTCGATTTTCCATCTACAGATAACGCATTCCATGCTTTTATTAGTTATAAATGCTTATCGAATTTGGCGGTTATCATCTCGAATTTTACCGTTTGTCCATTTACTTAGCGCTGTTTTCTAAGTGTGACAACGTGCATTTTTGGGTGAATTCACGCAAAAATTCACCCATGTTGGAAAAATAATCTACTTTTATCAGAATCGGGGTTGTGATTTGCGGATGTTTCACGTACAATTCGCGCCCTGTTTTTTGAATTGATTGCGTCAGTGACGCAGAGCGGAGTTAACTATGTACGCGGTTTTCCAAAGTGGCGGTAAACAACACCGTGTGGCCGAAGGCCAAACCGTTCGTCTAGAAAAAATCGAAGTTGCCCCAGGTGACACGATTGAATTCGACAAAGTTTTAATGGTAAGCAACGGTGACGACGTAAAAATCGGCACACCAAACGTTGCTGGTGGTAAGGTGACTGCTGAGGTGGTTACACACGGTCGTGGCGATAAAATTAAAATCGTTAAGTTCCGTCGTCGTAAGCATTCACGTAAGCAGATGGGTCACCGTCAGTGGTTCACGGAAGTGAAAATTACTGGCATTAACGCTTAATAGGAGCACGAACACATGGCACATAAAAAAGCTGGTGGTAGTACCAAAAACGGTCGTGATTCAGAGAGTAAACGCCTAGGTGTTAAACGCTTTGGTGGAGAATCTGTTCTTGCTGGTAACATCATTGTTCGTCAACGTGGTACTCGTTTCCACGCTGGTGACAACATGGGTATCGGTAAAGACCACACGTTGTTTGCATTAAAAAGCGGTAAAGTTCAGTTTGATGTTAAAGGACCGAACAACCGTAAATTTGTAAGCATCGTAGCAGAGTAAGCGCCTTAGCTACTCGCCGAACAGGCTTAGAAAAACCCCGCGCTTGCGGGGTTTTTTGTTTTATGGAAACCCGAGCTTTAGTATCTGGGCAGTACATAACAATTTGGTGTAAACTTAGTAGTTAAATACTGAGTATAAATAACCCCTACGGCAACAATGCCCGGAGTGATAAATGAAATTTGTAGATGAAGCTGAAATTCGTGTTGAAGCCGGTGACGGCGGCAACGGCGTAATTGGCTTTAGAAGGGAAAAATATGTTCCCAAAGGTGGCCCTGATGGTGGCGACGGGGGCGACGGCGGTAGTGTTTTTCTTCTTGCCGATGAAAACCTGAATACATTGATCGACTATCGTTTCGAGCGTTTCCACCGTGCAGAGCGTGGCCAAAATGGTCAAGGCGCTAACTGTATTGGCCGTGGCGGTAAAGATTTAACCGTAAGTGTTCCAGTAGGAACCCGAGCTACCGACAGCGATACCGGTGAAGTACTTGGCGACCTTACTCGTCATGGGCAACAGCTCAAAGTAGCACAAGGTGGGTTTCACGGTTTAGGTAATGCGCGTTTTAAGAGCAGTACTAACCGTGCACCACGTCATAAAACCAATGGTACGCCAGGCGAAATTCGTAATTTAAAACTCGAATTAATGCTATTGGCCGATGTGGGTTTACTAGGTATGCCGAATGCAGGTAAATCTACGTTTATCCGCTCTGTATCTGCAGCTAAGCCTAAAGTGGCCGATTACCCGTTTACTACGCTAGTGCCAAACCTAGGTGTAGTTCGTCAAGACGCACAGCGCAGCTTCGTAGTAGCCGACATTCCTGGGCTTATTGAAGGTGCAGCTGACGGCGCAGGTTTAGGTATTCGTTTCCTTAAGCATTTAGAACGCTGCCGTATACTGCTTCATGTTGTAGACATTATGCCTGTGGATGAAAGCGATCCAGCTGAAAATGCCAAGGCTATTGTTGAAGAACTCGAAAAGTACAACCCTAAATTAGCAAGTAAACCTCGCTGGTTAGTGTTTAACAAAGTCGATTTGATGCTTGAAGAAGAAGCCAATGAGCGCTGCAAAGAAATTGCCGCACAAATTGGTTGGGAAGGCCCGATATACCAAATATCTGCTTTCCAGAAAATTGGCTTAGAGCCGCTTTGCCGAGAAATCATGGACTTCATCGATACGCTTCCAACCGAAGTTATTGCAGAAGAAGAAACGAAAGATGTTGAGTTCAAGTGGGATACTTACCATCGTAATACGTTAGAAGCACAAGACGCTGACTTAGGCGACGACTTCGAAGACGATTTAAGTGATGACTTAGACGATGATGAAGATTGGGACGAAGATGACTACGATGTAGAAGTTGAGTACCGTCGTTAACTAAAAAAGCATTCACGCTTATTTCAGTGCTAAACGAACAACATTAAAACCGCTAGTTTGCGAAAACTAGCGGTTTTTTTATTAATAGCATTTGATTTCTTTTTAAAACACACAGTTTACATGCTAAGCCGGTAAGCATTTTTATCAGCTTACTGATGCACAGATTTAAGCAAAAAAGCTGACAACATTGCTGATTCTGTGGCTTGTAATACAGAATTAGCTCTATCTAAAATGGCGTTTCGGTACTCGGGAAGTTTGAGGTTGTAATAGGTTTCTTCAAGTAGCCCAGCTAGGCTCGTCACTTTGCTTTTCATCGCTTCATTTTCGCCGCCATCTACTTCTAAGAGAATAACCGCAATATCAAAAGCGCAACCTAAGTAAGGAATAGCTTCGGTGTATTGTCCGCAGTGCAGTAAAAGTGTGCCTTGCATCTCGTCTCTGGCCATAAAGTGAAGCGCTTGCTTCGGGTTGCTGTAAATCCAATCTTCGTGTTTTGCACACAAGTAAGTTATTTGCATTTGCTTGCCCTCCTAATTACACCCTAGACGATATAAAAGATTATCGCAAATGATAATTGTTTTTATTTGCATGTGGTTCGTAATTAAGATTGACTCGTCTCGCTTTTTTCACCCTAGCAACGCGCAGTAGACAATAAGGCCCAGCAGACCATATGGGGAGAAAGGAGAAAGGAGAAAGGAGAAAGGAGAAAGGAGAAAGAGGAAGACTATTTGATCTGTATCTAAGTAAGTCAAAAATGAGAAAATAAACAGGACAGAAAAGTGGCTAGGTTTGTTTAAATTCATAGTAACTGGGGCAGGTAAGTCGAAGGGTGTTATCGCCTCGGTTTTAATCAGTTATCATAGGTGCAATTGAAACACTTTTGGTCAGTATTACTATGAAAATTGCGATGATTGCCGCGATGGCTAATAACCGTGTTATCGGAGCTGATAACGACATGCCTTGGCATTTGCCAGCAGATTTGAAACATTTCAAACAAGTAACCATGGGTAAGCCTGTCATTATGGGGCGTAAAACCTATGAGTCTATCGGACGCGCTTTGCCGGGAAGACCGAATATTGTTATCACTACAAACAGCGCTTACAGTTTGCCAGACGCGTCGGTTGTATCATCACCTGAAGCGGCTATCGAATATGCTTCAGCATTAGAGAGTCACCCAGATGAGGTTATGATTATTGGTGGTGGCACCATTTATCAGGCGTTTTTAGATAAGGCTGATACTTTGCACCTAACATTTATTAATTTGGCAGTAGAAGGCGATACACAGTTTCCTGATTATGATGCCCATGGCCATTGGAAAGAGAAAAGCCGTGAGGAGCACACCGCTGATGAGAAGAACCCACATAACTACACTTTTGTGAGTTTAACCAGGGTTTAAGACTACAAACAAAAATGCCGAGGGCAAAATGCGCCTCGGCATGGTGTTAGTACAATGTGCTATTAATTCATTTGGTTAAATAAATTTTCTAGCGATAGGCCTTGGTGGCCTAGAATGTCTCGCAATCGACGTAATGCCTCTACTTGAATTTGACGAACTCGTTCACGAGTAAGACCAATTTCAGCACCCACATCTTCAAGCGTTGAGGGCTCATAACCCATTAATCCAAAGCGTCTTGCCAACACTTCACGTTGCTTAGGGTTGAGTTCTTCCAGCCAGCCAACAATATTTGATTTGATGTCTGAGTCTTGTAAGTTCTCTTCTGGACCGAATTCTTTTTCATCGGCTAGAATATCTAACAACGCTTTATCGTTTTCGCCACCAATTGGGGTATCTACCGACGTAATACGTTCATTAAGTCGCAGCATCTTGGTAACGTCTTCGACAGGTTTGTCTAAGGCAAGTGCAATTTCTTCAGCAGTAGGTTCGTGATCGAGTTTCTGAGATAACTCACGAGCTGCACGTAAATATACATTAAGTTCTTTTACAACATGGATAGGTAACCGAATCGTGCGCGTTTGATTCATAATTGCGCGTTCAATGGTTTGTCTTATCCACCAGGTTGCGTACGTTGAAAAACGAAAACCACGTTCGGGATCGAACTTTTCAACAGCACGTATAAGTCCTAGATTCCCTTCTTCGATTAAATCTAACAGGGCAAGACCGCGGTTGTTGTATCGACGCGCTATTTTCACTACTAGGCGTAAATTGCTAACAATCATGCGCTTGCGTGAGGCTTCACATCCACGTAGAGCCTTTCTGGCGAAAAACACTTCTTCTTCTGCACTAAGCAGAGGCGAGAAGCCGATTTCACCTAGATATAACTGTGTGGCGTCTAGATTTTTTGGTTGGTCGTCTTGGCTTAACACTAATTCTTCTGAATTGGTGTCAGTGTCATCAGATATTATTTTATCTGTTTTCAGATCGGCTGGTATATCAATGACATTTAAGTCATCTTTCGTATTTGATTCTAGGCTTTGATTTATATGACCCACAATGAATCTCCTGCTTCAAGGTTTACCTTACGACGTTTCTCCTTAATTCGTTTCTTATTGTTATTTGTTATTATTATGGTCGTGTAGCTGGCAGATAACGCAGTGGGTCTAAAGACTTTCCACGATACCTAACTTCAAAATGAAGTTTTACCGAATTTGTTCCGCTGTCACCCATGGTGGCGATTTTTTGCCCCGCTGACACCCAGTCTCGTTCTTTAACGATAATGTTGTCGTTGTATGCGTAGGCACTTAAAAAGGTGTCGGTATGTTTGATAATAACCAAATTACCGTAGCCTCTTAAGGCGCTTCCTGAATAAACAACTTTTCCATCTGCTGCCGCGTGTATCGATGTACCTTTTGCCGCAGCGATATCAATTCCTTTGTTGCCCGACTCTGACTTACTGAACGTTTCAACAACCCTACCTTTGGTAGGCCAAACCCACTTCTTTACCTTGTTAGGAAAACTATTGGCTGCCGTTATTTTGACGCTTTCTGACGGCCTGTTGACGCTCGTAACGTTTTGTCGCTTAACAACTTTTTCACCTTCACCATACGCCCGTGGTTTGGGGGGGTCAATCAAACTTTTGTCTACTGTTGTCGTGGTCGGATCTGCTGACTGAGTGGTCTGCGGCTTGGATCTTGTCGAAATCTTTACAATTTTAGGGGGGGGAGTGATGCGTAATTCTTGACCAGGGAAAATACGATAAGGTTCTGATAAACTGTTAAATTTAGCGATATCTCGATAGTCATTTCCGGTATACCAAGCGATGCCAAAAAGGGTGTCTCCTGGCTGTACTTTATAGGTATCTGATGTGAATCCACCAGACTCTTGATCTGCTTGACTATTTAATAGAACAACGGGGGCAGGGCCGGTTCGGCTACTGCAACTTTGTAGTAGCAGTAGCACAGCACCAATCAGAACTAAGCGGTATGACATCGCTCTGCTATTATCGCAAGATAAGGTAAGCGGCAACAGCCAATAGCACCACTGCCCAGCCTAATACTTCCACATATTGGCGTAGCTTTGCTTCCATAGGGGCGCCGCCCCAGCGCATAAGTCCTGCGACCAAGAAAAATCTTGCGCCACGGCCTACCGCAGAGGCAATAAGAAACGGAAAGAACGCCATTTGTAGAAAGCCAGCACTGGTAGTGAAGACTTTATAGGGAATAGGGGAGAACCCCGCTACAAACACCACCCAAACGCCGTAATCGGCAAACCACTGCGTCGCAGTTTCTATTTTGTGGGTATAGCCCCAACTTTCAATGATAGGCGCTAACCATGCATCAAAGGCAAAATACCCCAGCCAATAACCCGCTATCCCCCCAAAAATAGACGCAAGCGTAGTAATAAGCGCGAAGCGCCACGCTTTGTCCGGTTGAGACAACGACATGGGCGCAAGCATGACATCAGGTGGAATTGGGAAAAATACTGACTCAGCAAAACTAAGCCCACCTAAATATTTAACCGCATGGCGGTGTCTAGCCCATCGAAGTGCCATGTCGTACATTGGCTCGAACAATTTCACAATAGCTCTCCTGCTACTAAGGGAACAAAACGCACCGCCTCTATTGTGGTGGTTTTTAGCTCGCCTTCTATCCTGTCGATACACAATAGAGACTGCTGTTCATTTCCTACGGGAATGATCAGGCGGCCTCCTTCTTTTAATTGATCGCATAAATCTTGCGGCAAACTACTGGCCGCAGCCGTCACAATAATGGCATCGTAAGGACCTTTAGATGTCCACCCTTTCCATCCATCACCATGCTTCATGGCAATATTATGTAAATCGAGTTGGTTCATCCGTCTTTTGGCATGAAATTGTAGCGATTTGATTCGTTCTACGCTGAATACCGCCGAAAAAAGCTGTGCAAGAATAGCGGTCTGATAACCAGAGCCGGTACCAATCTCTAACACTTTTTCTGGTTTATTCGGACTATCTAGCAGCAGTTCGGTCATTTTCGCAACAATATAGGGTTGCGAAATGGTCTGCCCCTGCCCAATAGGCAGCGCAGTATTCTGATAGGCTTTATGCTTAAGCGCATCAGGTAAGAATGTGTCCCGGGGTGTACCGGCAATGGCGTTAAGCACAGGCTGCGAACGGATCCCTTCGTCATAAAGCAGCTGTGCTAGCGCATCCCCTTTTCTGGAGGCTCTCATGGTGGTGCTTATTATCCTTATTATCGGCCGCGCATTATTTGGTTACTTGGCTAACCATTCTTTCATATTGTCTAAGCTTTGGTAGGCAGTCATATCAACACTGAGCGGCGTAACGGAGCAATATCCGTTTGCGACTGCGTGAAAGTCTGTACCTGGGCCTGCATCTTGTTCAGAACCTGCTGGGCCATACCAATAGATGGTTTGACCAAACGGGTCTTTGTCTTCAAACATCGGTTCAGCGCGATGTCGGCGACCTTGTCTGGTTACTTCAATACCTTTAAGCTCATCATAGGGTATATCAGGAACATTTACGTTCAAAATTTGATTTGCAGGTAAAGGGTGAGATTGAAGTTTACGGATAATATCTAGCACTACCCGCGCAGCCGTTTCAAAGTGCTCCCCTTTCTTGCTGGCTAGCGACACGGCAATGGCAGGCAAGCCCATATATCGCCCTTCCGTCGCCGCGGCTACCGTACCTGAATAAACTACATCATCGCCTAAGTTAGCACCATGATTAATGCCAGATACCACCAGTTCGGGGTCATCTTTTAATATTCGGCTGATACCTAAATGAACACAGTCTGATGGCGTGCCATTGACAGAATAAAAGCCACTGTCCATGCGTTGAATACGAAGGGGTTGATGTAACGAAAGGGCGTTACTTGCGCCGCTACAGTTACGATCGGGGGCGACAACAGTAATATCGTGCTCGCTGGCGATAGTTTCGTGCAAAATAGCTAAGCCTTTTGCAAACACACCATCATCGTTACTCATTAGGATTTTCATGCAATCTCAACTAAATACTGTGAATGGGAGAAACGGTTTCAACACATTCCCTAAGTACGGATGTGGCAAAACAACCGCTAGGTAATGAAAAAGATAGGGTTAATGTATCACCCTTACTTTGCCATTCAAGTTGCGATGGCCATATTTTTATTGCACGACGTTCTTGCTCGAAACCACATTGCCCTAGGAAGTCGATAACTTCAGGATGGCCTATCGCTACTTTCTCCTCCGTAGCGTTTGCTTCTGATGTGGTAACTAAGTCACCCTTACCCCAAAGCGGTGCCGAAGGACATACATCTTTGTCTTCATAACGTTGCTGACTGTCTTGCTGCTTGTCATCGTCAATAAAGAAACTGTTTGAGCCGGTTAATACCAATGCATCACCGGTAACTACTTTATCGAAGGTCTCGTTTTCTAAACGAGTAGAGATGACCTCATTGAATAGCCAGCTACGCAAGGCCGATAATGCCATAGAGCGCTTATTTCTATGACGAATGGTTTCACCGTTTATCATCCGCTCAGCCATGGCAAGGTTGCCACCGCGCTGCACTTCACCTTGCTCGTTCACACGCATGACCCCAAAGCGCTGTTCGCCATAATAATTAGGCACACCATGTTTGGCGATTTCCTGCAGGCGTTCTTCAATGGCTTCAGGGTGTACAACTTGGCGCAGCGTAATGGTGAAGGCATTACCTTTTAATTGACCGGTACGAAGTTTTCTATTGTGGCGAGTTTGCTTAATAACCCGCACACCTTCTAGCTCAAAATCGCTAAAATCGAAATCAGCTTGCCCTGGTGCATGCAAACCAAACCACTGACGGGTAAGAGCATACTTATCTTTGCGGCCAGCATAAGTTACTTGGCGAAGGGGCAATTTGGTATAGCGAGCCAGTTGTTCAGCCACAAAAGCAGTATTGGTATTAATTTTCTCTACAAATATGAATTGATGCTCGCCTTCACCGCAGGGTTCATAACCTAAGTCTTCCACAACCTGAAAGTCATCAGGTTGGAATTTAAATAAGCCAGTTGAAACGGGTTTATTAAAGTAGTAATTCCAGTGTTGAGTATGTAATGGTTTCATATCTTTTCTAGTAGCACTACCGCGTGTGCAGCAATGCCTTCCTTTCTGCCTGTATATCCGAGTTTTTCTGTCGTAGTCGCTTTTACATTGATTGCATCAAGCTCGCAATGACAGTCTTTGGCTATGATTTCTCGCATGGCCTGAATGTGTGGTGCCATTTTTGGGGCTTGCGCCACTATGGTCATATCGGCATTGCCTAAGGTATAGCCCTTTTCGTTTACTACGTGAACCACATGCCTGAGTAGTACACGACTATCTGCACCTGAATAGGCATCATCAGTATCGGGAAAATGTTTGCCAATATCACCTAGGGCTGCAGCGCCAAGTAAGGCGTCGCATAACGCATGTAGTAATACGTCGCCATCAGAATGGGCGACTAGGCCTTGTTCATAGTCAATGCTTACACCACCAATAACAATGGGGCCGTCGCCACCAAATTTATGAACGTCGAAACCGTGTCCTATTCGCATTCTGATTGTGCCTTCTGTCGTTGATGTAAGTAAAAATCTGCCAAGGGTAAATCCCCTGGGTGGGTAATTTTAATATTGGCTGGGTCGCTATCAATAAGTGCAACCTTATGCCCGCTGTATTCTATGGCTGATGCTTCATCGGTAATGGATGCGCCAGCGGCTAGGCCATCGTATAACGCGTTCTTAAGCAGCGTAGTGGGAAACAACTGCGGCGTAAGGGCATGCCATAAATTTTCTCTACTCTCAGTATGAAGAACGGTGGGGAAATTGGCATTAGCTGCCTGACTATCTGCCCCACGCTTCATGGTATCTCGTACCCGAGAGGCTAAAATACCGCCAGCTACCTGTTCATTATCCATCACCGTTAGCAATTGAGTAATGTCATGAGTACTTACGCAAGGACGCGCGGCATCGTGCACTAATGCCCACGTATTTTCTGGCAGGGTGTTTACGGCATTTAGCACAGAGTCAGCTCGCTCGTTGCCACCTTCTACGACTTTTACCTTCGGATTATTAGCAATGGCAAGAGAAGGGAAGTAAGTGTCGTGAGGGCTAATGGCAATAACAAGGTAATCGATGGCGTGATGGTTTAGCAGTATTTCAACGGTGTGTTCAAGAATCGTTTTCCCTTGAAGGGTTAAATACTGCTTGGGGCGATCGGCCTGCATTCGGCTGCCAATTCCAGCTGCGGGAATAACCGCAACCACAGAGGAGGATGTCATGTTACTCACTTAGTTTCTGGCGGTAAAATCCGGTAAAAAGTTTCCCCTTGCTTAATTAGGCCTAGTTCATTGCGAGCACGCTCTTCAATGGCTTCTAAGCCTACTTTAAGGTCGGTGATATCTGCGTTTAGTAGGGCATTTCGCTGTGCAAGGTTTGCGTTTTGCTGCGCTTGAGTTTTTACTTCCTGCTCTCGACTAAGGTAGTCAGGAATACTGTTTTTCCCAAACCACAGTCGATACTGCAACAACCCTAATAGGGTGATGAGTACAATAGGAAGCCATTTATCTTGCCACACAAAATCACCTGAAAACCGCTAAGCGGAGGAAAATTTAAAAAGGGCAGTAAACTGCCCTCTACGTTATTACCTATTATGCCGCGAAGGGCTAAGGAATCAAAGGAGCTTTATTCACCTTGCCCTAATTTACCTTTTAGTTTGTCGAACAATTTATTCTTTTGTTCTTCAACTACGCTGCTCAATTGGCTTTGAAGTAGTTCTTGTAAGGCGCCGCTGTCGCCCTGTGCCGCACTTAGCATTGAATTAACATCAACCAATTCACTCGATAGAGCATCTTGTTCGCTGGCAACCATCGCATTTAGTTTGGTATTAAGTTCATCAAGCTTATCTTGCTGAGACGCGGTGAGTTGAGAGATAGCAGCTTGGGCCAATTTATTGTCTAAATCTGACTTAATATTAAATCCAGGGTTAGCTAAAGTGCCATCAAGTAACATGGTCATCGATAAACTACTTAACGATTGAAGTGCCGAGGCAATCGCGCTTGTCACGTCGCTTGTACCTGTGGCTTCCATCACTAACTCTTGCAAGTTAACCTTGCCGTTGCCGCTAAGCTGGTTATCAACCACTTCCATAGATCCAGTAGTTGCCACGAGTGCGGTTTTCATCACGGCGTTAAGGGTTTCATTACCGCTTACGGGAATATTTGACATATTTACCCCAGCTAACTCCCACACTTGGCTTGCATCTACGCCACTTTCATCAATCCAGAATTCACCACTTGAGGTAAATTGCTTAAGCATGTCGCCAGCCGCTTCAATGGTAAAGGTGGTTGGGTCGCCAAACACACTGTGGGTGTTGGTGATGTTTTGCCAAGAACTACTTATCGATTCGTTTTGCCAAAGCACAGACACATTAGCTTGCTTCACCAAAATAGAAGGCATATCGGCAGCAGGTTCTTCTGGCGTATCACCACCTTGAAGTAGTGGCATCACGATTTGCATGGCCGACATTAGGTACTCTGTGTATTCAGCAGCTTTGTCGCCAAATACAAAGTAAGTCACTTGAGATAGGGCTGCTTCATCGCCCGCAATCACGCCTTTAAGTAACGCATAATCTTCACTAGGCGCTTCTTTTAAGGCCTTTACCGAGCTGCTCAACGCACTCTTAGCATTCGACGCTTTTTCGGTAAAGCTGCTAATAAGCGCACGATCTGCACTCATCTCTTCTTTTAATTTATCTAACGATGACTTGGCTTGAATGAGGGCTTGTGGATCTTTGTAATTCGTTTCTTTAAGCGCAGCAACCTGGGTTTTGTAATAGTCGATGCGTTCTTTATCAGGCAAGCTTTCATAGTCTTGCTTCAAGCCTTCAGAATAGGTGGCATAGGCTTCTTTTGCCTCGGCAACGGCGGCGGTCGTTTTTAATGGATTACGGGCAAGCAATTCGTCTACAGAAGGCACTGCTTCTTTGGCTTTTGCTTTAATTTCATCGTAGGACAGTGAGCTTTCAGGCACTCGGTAAACTTCACCTTCGTGCTCGCGGACCTGGTCAAATTGCACATCAAGTAAGTTAAGGTTGTTTACTACAACTTGATTGGAAAGCAGGGGCATTAGGGCAACGTCAGCATTTGCTTCGCCAACGAGTACTTGATTATGAGAAGGCTTAGTCGCATTGGTTAAGCCAATGCCTTTAAGAGTGACAGTGGTAGGATATAAAGAGTGATCAAATTCGGCAATGTTGACTTCTGCGCCATAAGACTCGCCTAATTTCGACTCTAGTACGGCTTTAATAATGGTATTAGCAAATAGAACATAAACTAAGATAAGTAGTACAAAAAAGCCCAATACCCAATACTTGATTGGGATCCCTTTACTCTCACTGCTCATATATCACTCCTTGTAAACGACGTTTAACTGGTTATCTAACGATGTAGATAACCAGTCTAAAGCACCGCTTTAAATACTTCCATACGCAGGAAGTAGTATAAACCTGTGAATACCTTCCTTTTTACGACTAATTTGGTTCACTAAAGTTTAAATTTGCTGGCAATTTCTTTTATCGCCACACAGCTTGCTTTAAGAGCCTGACTGGCACTGGCTAATTTTTCCGCCGTTTTTAGACTGTTATCAGCTGCACCTGATAAGGCATTGATACGAATGTTAGCCTCATTCGCGGCTTCAGCTTGTTGCTCTGTCGCACGGGCTATTTGGCTGCTCATTCCTGAAATCTCATTCATAAGCCGGTCGGCTTCTTTTAAGCTATCGTTTGCTTTGTTGGCATTGTCCACCGTATTTGCTGAAGCATTCTGACTTACTTGCACGGCTTCTACGGCGGCTTTTGCATTGCTCTGTAGCTTTTCAATCATCGCTTGAATTTCATCGGTACTTTGGCCTGTACGACTGGCTAGTGTACGAACTTCATCGGCCACCACGGCAAACCCTCGGCCTTGTTCCCCAGCGCGAGCGGCCTCAATAGCAGCATTCAGTGCAAGTAAGTTAGTTTGATCGGCAATGCCGCGAATCACGTCTAGAACAGCGCCAATGCTGTTAGTTTGTTCGGCAAGCTCGCTCACCACATAGCTCACGCTCTCAATGTTCGATGTCAAAGAGTGAATATCGCTGACAGTACTTTCCACCACGCTGGTACCTTGTTCTACGTTGGCGCGTGCGCCGCTGGTACTCGTTTCAGCAGTATCTGCATTTTGACTTACTTGTTGAATCTGAGTGGTCATTTGCTCCATGGCCACAGCAACTTGCATCATATTTTCATTCTGGCTTTGCGCTTGACCGCTACTATCTTGGCTAACGTTTTCAACCAGCACAGCTTGTTGGGTAAGAGCGGTGATATTTTCACGTATACCTAACAATGATTGCCGCATTTTATTGGTGTATTCATTGAAATAACGCGCAAGTCGAGTAATTTCATCTTGGCCTGATTCTGGAAGTGAACGTGTTAAATCCCCCTCTCCCATAGCAATATCTTTCATTCGCTCGGTGACTTCTTGAACAGGTTTAACAATACTGCCACCAATATAGAAGATAAGCGCTACTACTAATAACACGCTAATAATACAAATAACGATAAGCAAATTACGTAAGTGAGCGTACTCAGCTTCAAGGGTGGATAAGTAAATACCTGAACCGACAGTCCATCCCCATGGTTTGAACTCTTTAACATACGAAATCTTATCTACTGGCGTTTCTTCCCCTGGTAGTGGCCATACATAGTCAACAAAGCCACTACCTGAAGACTTAACCTGTTGGGCCATTTCCACAAAAAACGCTTTGCCGTTTCCATCTTTAAAGGTTCGTAAATCTTGCCCGTTCAGCGATGGTTTGATGGGGTGCATTACCATGGCGGGGGTGGCATCTTGTATCCAAAAATAATTGCTTTGATCATACCGAAGGCGGCTAACAGCGGTCAGCGCTTGCTGTTTAGCGGCTTCTTCATCAACCCCTTCCAGTGCCTCAAAATTAGCCAGTAACGTATGAACAACTTCTACAAGGTGTTGATTTTCTTTATACGACTTTTCCTTCAGTGCTTTATAGTGCTGGTTTAATACCACACCGGTTAGCACTAAAAATAAAAGCGCCGTAAGCGCAACAATGATACCGAGCCTTTGAATCAAACTAAAATTGCGTAACCACATCAGCGTTAATCCTCACTTTTTTATCTTATCTAGTGTAGACCTAATATGAGAGATGTAGTCCTTGATTAAAGATTTTTTAAACATTTAACTAACATTTCGTAAAGTGACGCCTGTGATATAAATAGTCTTGAAATGTTATTCACCCGCGTTCTTAGACGCCTTATCACAGTGGTGCAAAAAGTTGACAGCAAGGGCTTGGCGAAAAAGGCAATTGTGCTAGTATCCGCGCAATTTCGGCGATATCGTGATCTTCATTGAGAGGATCGAAGTTTAAATACCTAGATACGCAGGCGCGGCACACTTTAGGTGGGGCGCTTCAAGCAAAGCTCAGCTTTACTTGTTAATTTCATTTTTCCATGTAACGTTATTCTTGTTTTCCGTTACCGGAACCATTTTCTACAGCTTTTCGAATAAAGGGTTGCAATGCTCATTAACGACACACTTCATACTACATCTCCCCTACGCCAGCGCATTCGAGACTACTATCGAATTAGTGAGTCTGTGGCTGTGGATCAAATTTTACCGATTGCTGAAGTAAACCCCCGTGCCAGAAGTCGTGCGTGGGAACGCGCCCGTAAAATGGTACTGCAAATTCGCCGCGACCAAGAAGGTCATGGTGGCGTAGATGCGTTGCTAAATGAGTATTCACTATCCACCTCAGAAGGTGTGGTACTGATGTGTTTAGCCGAAGCCTTGTTACGTGTGCCCGATGGCGATACGCAGGATGAACTCATCCGCGACAAATTATCTAAAGGGCAGTGGACACCACACCTTGGTAATTCAGATTCTTTATTCGTGAACGCTTCAGCATGGGGCTTATTGTTTACCGGCAATATGGTGAACTATGCTGATAAGCGCAAGAAAGAACAGTTTGGTCTGTTAAAGAAAACCTTGGGTCGCTTAGGTGAGCCGGTTATCCGCCGCGCAATGAATATTGCCATGCGGGTAATGGGTCGTCAGTTCGTGATGGGCGAAACCATTAAAGACGCAGTAGAACGAGCGAAGGAAAAAGAAACCAAAGGCTATGTGTATTCTTACGACATGTTGGGTGAAGGCGCCCGCACGATGGAAGATGCAGACCGCTATTACGATGCTTACGTTAAAGCTATTGAAGTGATTGGTAAAGCGGCTAACGGCCGTGGACCTAAGCGTTCACCGGGTATTTCAGTGAAGTTGTCGGCAATACATCCGCGCTTTGAATTCTTGCACAGAGAACGTGCAATGCGTGATATTCCGCCGCGCTTAAAAGCGCTATGTATGCTGGCTAAAGAGTACGACATTGGCTTAACGGTAGATGCAGAAGAAGCAGACCGTTTGGAGCTTTCGCTAGATATTATTGAAGCGGTATTCCGTGATGAAGATTTAAATGGTTGGACGGGGTTTGGTCTCGCAGTTCAGGCCTATCAAAAACGTGCTATTCATGTGATTGAACATTTGCGTGTGCTTTCGTTAGAAGTAGGCCGTTCATTAATGGTGCGATTGGTAAAAGGCGCTTACTGGGATACGGAAATTAAGCTTACGCAACAAGCGGGCTTAGAAGAGTTTCCCGTATTTACCCGTAAGTCATCAACCGATGTGTCTTACCATGCCTGTGCTAACCGCCTATTAGAATACCGCGATATCTTGTATCCGCAGTTTGCTACTCACAACGCCTATTCAGCGTCAGTAATTATTGAACTGGCTGGCGACGATAAAGAAGGGTTTGAGTTCCAGTGCTTACACGGCATGGGCGATACCCTATACGATACCGTGGTAACTGAAGAAAAAATCCAGTGCCGTGTTTATGCGCCTGTGGGTGAACATGAAGACTTATTAGCTTACCTAGTGCGTCGCTTATTAGAAAATGGCGCAAACTCGTCGTTCGTAAACGCCATTGTTGATGATGAAAAGCCGGTTGAATCATTACTTGAAGATCCGGTGGAAAAAACCCAGCGCCTTAAAGTGCGTTTCAACAAACTAATTAAAACACCACGTGGTTTATACGCACCTGAACGTGATAACTCTCGCGGACTAGATTTAACCGACGTGAACGCGGTTACTGCACTTCAGCATGAACTAGAACGCTGGCAAGAGTTTTACAGTGTAACCGATGGTGTTCCAGAGGGAGCAACAGCGGTAAGAAACCCAATGAATCACGACGATGTGGTGGGTTACCATTATTACGCACAACCTGATGATATGCGCAAAGCGTTAGATGACGCAGATGCAGGCTTCGGCGCTTGGTCTAAGCGTGACACTTCAGAACGTGCTGAAATTCTTAATCGTTCAGCCGATGCCCTAGAACGCCATATGGCAGAGCTTATTGCTATTTGTATGCGTGAAGCCGGTAAAGTTGCGCAAGACAGTATTGATGAAGTACGTGAAGCCGTAGATTTTTGTCGTTATTACGCCGCTCGAGCTCAAGAACTTGCTGAAGACAAGCGCTTGCTTCCTCGTGGTGTTGTACTGTGTATTAGCCCGTGGAACTTCCCACTGGCAATATTCTTAGGTCAAGTATCTGCAGCATTGGTTACCGGTAATACGGTTATTGCCAAACCCGCTGAACAAACCAGCATGGTGGCGAAACGCGCTGTAGATATTATGCAGTCGGTAGGCCTACCTGAAGACGCGTTAAAACTCATTATTGCCCCAGGTAAAGAAGTAGGTGAAACCCTGCTTTCTGATGAACGCATTAAAGCGGTGATGTTTACCGGTTCTACCCAAACAGGCACGCTAATCTCACAAGAACTTGCCAATCGTGGTGGTGAGCAAGTACCGCTCATTGCCGAAACTGGCGGGCAAAACTGTATGATTGTGGACTCAACTGCCCTGCCAGAGCAGGTAGTTGATGATGTTATTCATTCTGGTTTCCAAAGTGCGGGACAACGCTGTTCAGCCCTTCGCGTATTATTTGTGCAAGAAGAAATTGCTGATGATCTTATCAGTATGTTAACCGGTGCCATGAAAGAGTTAACCATTGGCGATCCGACTATGCTGGCCACTGATGTTGGCCCCGTTATTGACGAAAAAGCACTGAAGAGCCTAACCGACCATGTAGACTTTATGGAAGGAAAAGGAAAACTGCTTTATCGAAACGAGCTGCCTGAAGGCACTGAAAACGGCACTTTCTTCCCACCTACGCTTTATCAGATAGATAACTTGGATGTGCTAGAAAAAGAAGTCTTTGGCCCAGTGGTGCATCTAGTGCGCTTTAAATCAAAAGAGCTAGACAATGTTTTAGAGCAAATTAATGGTACGGGTTACGGCCTAACCATGGGTATTCACTCGCGCATCGAAGAACGTGCATACGAGCTTGCTGCGAAGAGCCGTGCAGGTAATGTCTATATTAACCGCAACATGATTGGCGCTATCGTTGGCGTACAACCTTTCGGTGGACGTGGGTTATCAGGTACGGGTCCAAAAGCGGGTGGGCCTAACTACTTGCCACGCTTAATGATGGAACGTGCTACACCTAAACCAACATTGATTGATGATGTTGATGGTACTGATAACGCCCTAGTCGGTGACGATAAAATTGCAGAACGTGCCCACGTGGTGATGGATCAAGCTAAGGAAGTTGAAGCTCAGTGGCGCCATATGGCTTTAAATGATCGTATCTCTATGGTGCGTCAGTTACTGGCCAAAATTGCCAAGGTCGACATTGTTGACGACCTAGCCGACGATTTAAATCGCACGTTGGCCACTGCCCGTCAGCAGTTAACCAGTGTTGAGCGTAAGTTAGCGAAACCTACCGAGCTACCAGGTCCTACAGGTGAATCTAACAAACTTTACCTTGAACCCAGAGGCACCCTGGTATGTTTCGCCGATAAAGATGTATCGTTTGAGTACTGGATGCTGTCTATCGTTACCGCACTTGCTACAGGTAACACGGTGGTGTCGGTGGTATCTGAAATCTTCTACGAAGAAGCTATTGAGATTCAAAATAAGTTTGAATCTACTGGTGCGCCGAAAGGGGTATTCCAAGTAGCGCGTTTAGGTCACTTCGATGCCTTATTGATGGATGAAGACTTAGCGGGTGTGGTTGTGGATTCAAGCACTGAACGTACGGCGCGTATTACCGCAATGCTGTCATCGCGTGAAGGGGCTATTTTGCCAGTGATCACCGCTGAATATAACGATAAGTTGATTCAGCGTTTAATGACTGAAAAAACCATTAGTATCGATACTACGGCATCCGGTGGTAATACATCACTAATGACCTTAGTTGAAGATGACGAGTAATTATATAAAGGCATAGCATCTTTAAATAGCAAACACCTAAAAAGCCAGTCTTCACGACTGGCTTTTTTTATGCTCACGCTTCTGAGCAACACTATGGGTCTTCTATGGTGCCATCCAAAAGACGTAAACCTATTATTTCCCGTTAACCCCGCCTTAACCCCTGCTGTGACATCCTTGTATTCATGGTAGGCAATAATCGAATAACAATGATCGGGTTAGGTAAAATTTCATTCACGCCTTTAGTCGCAATTATGCTGGCAGGGTTAAGCGCGTGTGCCAGTCATGACAAAGTTTCGCTTAGTGAATCGGCTTCTGTGATGACGGGTGAAGCAGTAATATGGCAAGCGCAATCAGAAAGCGCTTCAACGGCCACCGCGTTAACCGACTTGGTGTCGGTAGAAGGGCTGCAAAGCTATATTGATGAAGCGCTTGAAAACAATGCAAGTTTGCAGCAAACCCTTATTACCCTACGAAAAGCGCAGGTGGCGATAAAGTCGGCAGATTCAGCAGACAATCTAAATCTTGATGCGAGCTTTTCAGGCAGTAAAATTGAAGGTAGCAATGAAAGCTATACTGCAGGGCTAACCGTAAGTTGGGAGTTGGACTTATGGCAGAAAATTAGTGATAGCGTGGACGCTGCCAGTTTTGATGCTGCCAGCGCACGTTCTGCTTATCAGTCTTCTCGCGATGCACTTGTCGCCAGCATTATTCGTAGCTATTTAGATATCATTACTCAGCAACAACTCCTTGCGATTGAACAAGAACGTTTGCGCGTTTATGAAAATAGCGAAAGTATTATTCTTAAGCGCTACCGCACAGGGCTGGGCTCCCTTGATGATTTAGATAACGCAAAAACCAGCAGCGCTACTACCCGTGCCTCTATTGCCTTGTATGAAAATACGATTAGCGCTGCTAAGCGTACGTTAGCAGTATTGCTAGGTCGCCAAGACCAAACGCTGTCAGATTTCCCTTCAGTTACTGAGTTTCCGGATGTACTTGAACCATTGCTTGCCTTACCCGAGCAAGACTTGGCCAGACGCCCCGATTTACAAGCCGCTTACTACGGCATAAAAGCCAGTGAAGCGAATGTGAAAGTGGCTTACAAAGCACTTTTACCCAGTATTAATTTATCAGCAGGCCTTACTGATACTGGCACGTCGCCTTCTCAATCGTTATTTACCAACCCATTGTGGAATTTATTGGGGCAGGTAACCGCGCCCCTATTTCAAGGCGGGGCGTTACGAGCACAAATCGATGATGCTGAATTAACCGCGCTGAATAGCTGGTGGGAATATCGTGAAACCTTACTAACGGCTGTGCAAGAAGTGCAAGACGCATTAGACAATGAAAAAGCGCTCAGCCAGCGCCAGTACTACACCAATATCGCCTATCAGAATGCCTTAAGTAGCGCCGACACATTTTCGGGGCAGTATCGCCAAGGCTTGGTGGATATTTTAGATTTACTGTCGGTTTACGACACTACCTTCAATTTGCAGGCGCAGCGCGTCGAGCTTCAAAATTCTCAATTAAGTAATCGTATCGACTTAGGTCTTGCGCTAGGCCTTGGAGTGTCACAATGAATAAGAAAAAAGTTTTCGTAACCCTTGGTGCTGCAATGACTATTGTCATCGCCATTCTTTACACCATGAGCCAATTAGGAGGCTCAGGCGGCCCAGGTATGGGGCCAGGTCCGAAAGGAGAGAAAGCGGGCAGAGCGGGTAAAGAAGGCCAAGAGATGAGTGCGCCTAGAAACGCAAATGCTGAAAAAGCGATTACGCAAGTAGAAGCACAAAGCAATATAGAGCAAACCGTGCTTGCGCCAACAGGCGAACAAGGTGAAAGCCATCAGCCAAATAATCGCCCACGTCCTGATATATCTGATCAAAACCCAAATTCTAATCAAGGACGACATCAAAACACGGCGAAAGGCGTAGCTGATAACCAAGCGGTAGGCAGTAGCGCAGCAGATGTTGCCGAAGTGGGTGTGGTAGAAGTCTATCCAACCACCTATAACGCAAAAGTGAAAGGATATGGGCAAGCCAGTGCTACTCATATGCTCACGTTATCAGCACAAGTCAGTGGGCAAATTACTGCGTTGTCGCCCCGTTTTGAGACCGGCGCTTTGTTAGAGAAAGGTGAGGTAATGGCTAATGTAGATAATACCGATTATCGCCAAACATTAGCCGCTGCCGAAGCTACTTATGAAACTGCTTTCGTTGCTCTTGAAGAAGAACGTCTTCAGGGTCTACAAGCACAAGATGAATGGACACGCTCAGGGTTAACCGGTGAACCCGAGTCAGCCTTAGTGCTTCGCGCCCCCCAACTTAAATCAGCGCAAGCTGCATTGCGTGAAGCCGAGCAAAATGTCGCGGCGGCAAAACGTGATTTAGCCTTTGCTAACATCAGCGCCCCGTTTAATGCCTTAGTGGTTAGCCGCAGTATTCAGCCTGGCAGTTACGTGCAAGTGGGCACAGAAGTGGCCAGTTTATATTCTGCTGATGTGGCAGAGATATCTATTCCTCTATCACCTAGTCAATGGGCACAGTTGCCACAAGCAAAGGTGGGTGAAAAGCCAGGTTGGGAAGTGCAACTAACAGATACCACAGGTGAGCACCATTGGCGGGCAACTATTGAGCGTGTAGAGCTTCACCAAGACGAAGATACTCGACAACGTAGAGCCGTTGCCGTGGTTGAAAAGCCATTATCGCTATCAAGTCCTCTGTATTTCGGTACGTTTTTAGTGGCTGAAATTGAAGGTCGAGCCCTTGATAATGTATGGAAAGTACCGTCTTCAGCTATATCGCAAAAACAAGAAGTATGGTTTGTTGCGCCAGACACAAACTTGCTAAACAAGTTTACCCCAAGGGTACTTTTTGAATACGAAGGTTTCGCCTATATCCAGCCTATGACGGGGGCGAGCCAAGCGCTGATTGTGGCGCGACCACTTAATAATTATCTTGTTAATACCCTTGTGAAGCCGGTTGTTGAGGGTAATGGCAATGAATAGTCACAAGGGTGTTATTGCGTGGTTTGCGCAAAACTCGGTGGCCGCCAACCTTTTAATGGTCGGTCTAATCGTGCTCGGCATGGTGTCTTATGGCGATATTAGAAAAGAAGCCTTTCCTAGCATGGAGCCTAGGTTTGTCACTATATCTATGACCTATGAAAGTGGTGATGCCGAACAAGCCGAAGAAGGCATCGCGATTAAAATAGAAAACGCATTAGAAGCCGTACCGGGTATTAAACGCATTACGTCTACTTCCAACTCCAACGGCGCCAGCGTTCAGGTAGAAAAAGAAACCGACTACGATTTAGACACACTGTTTAACGACATTAAAACCGAAGTTGATAGTATTTCAAACTTACCTTCTGATGCTGAAAACGCCATTATCGACAAAGCTACCCGCGATGAACATGTTATCTGGGTGCAGCTTTACGGCGATGCCAGTCATGCTGAATTGCAGTATTTAGGTGAGCAGTTAGAGCGTGACTTATTGGCACAAGATGATATTCGCGATGTGAACGCGGGCAGCTTTATCGACCCTATGATGTCGATAGAAATTGATGAGGCTAAGCTACAAGCCTACGGATTAACGTTGTCAGATGTAGCCTCGCGTATAAACGAAGAGTCTTCTACAGCACTCACCACAAGCTTGCGTAACCAAGAAAAAGTGATTCGCTTAAAAGCGTCTGAACAAGCTTACTACGCGGGCGATTTTGCCAAAATCCCCCTCGTGACAAGCGCCGATGGTACGGTGTTGATGGTAGGTGATGTTGCAAAAATTAGTGACACGTTTGCAGACGATAGCTACTCATTAGCACGATATAACGGCCAAAATGGGTATGGTCTGCAAGTGCTCATGGATAAATACGGCGATGTAACCGATATGGTGGCGCAAGCCCATGCGGTGGTAGATAGCTGGCACGAGCGTGGCTTATTGCCCGAAGGCGTGCAGCTAGAAACTTGGTATGACAGAAGTACGCTTATTACCGAGCGTTTAGACTTACTTACCAGTAATGCTTTAATGGGTATTGTGCTGGTATTTATTACCCTCGCGGTTTTTCTAAACTTACGGGTCGCCTTTTGGGTTGCTGCTGGTTTACCGTTTATTTTCTTCGGCACTTTATATTTCATGACCGATTCTTATACCGGCATGACACTTAACGAAATGACCACGTTCGGCTTTATTATGGCGCTGGGTATTGTGGTGGACGATGCAGTAGTGGTGGGCGAAAGTGTTTATTCCACTAGGCGACGTTACGGCGATACGCTTGCTAATACCATAGAAGGTACCCGTAAAGTAGCTGTCCCCACTATTTTTGGTGTACTCACCACAGTGGCTACTTTCTTTGCTTTGTCGAACGTATCTGGCGGTCTTGGCACCTTATATTCCCAGTTCGGTACCATAGTTACCCTTTGCCTTTTATTGTCGGTGGTGGAGTCTAAATTAATACTGCCTTCTCATTTGGCGCATTTGCCTACCAAGAAAACCACAAAAAAAGGCATTGCTGGTTTATGGGGGAAAGTACAAGACGGCGCCGACAATGGGCTAAATTGGTTTAATGAAAAGCTTTATCAACCAGCGCTGAGTGCCACTATTGCTTACCGCTATGCGGCAGTGTTGCTGTTCATTACCTTGTTTATTGTGGTGATGAGTTTGCCGCTAACGGGCGTAGTACGAGTCGGTTTCTTCCCCAGCATGCAAGGGGATACGGTATCTGCCAATATGTCGCTGTTTAGTGATGCCAGCTTTGGTCAAACCGATCGTAATTTACTACGTTTAGAACGTGCAGCGATTGAAGCCGATAAGCAATTAATGGAAGAAAAAGGCGCAGATGTAAGTGGCATGCAGAGCCTGCAAGTGACAGCTAGCGGCGATCAGAGTGGCACAATTACTATCTCGTTAGCCGAAGAACAGCCCTATACCTTGGATGAATTAGCGGCTCGCTGGACAGCATTAAGCGGTAATTTAGAAGCTGTGAAAAAACTCAAAATTCAAGCGCGCCGTGAAATGGTTGATGCCTTTAGAGTTGAACTGAAAAGTATTGACGACGCCACCCTAAAAGCGGCAAACACGGCATTTCAAAACGCCTTAGAAAACATAGATGGCGTATTCGGTGTGGAAAGTTCGTTAACCCCAGGTGAAGCCATGATGCGTTTTGAGCTTACTCCTGAAGGCCGGGCCATGGGAATGGACACGCAAAGCTTATCCCAACAGTTGTTAAAAGCGTTTGGTGGCGAAATAGTGCAGCGCTACTTACGCAATAAAAACGAAGTGAAAGTGCGCGTGCGTTACCCTGAAGAAGACAGAATGGACCCATCGGATGTAATGAATACCCGTGTGCGTTTAGATGACGGTACCGTAGTGCCATTAAGCGTTATTGCTACTATGACACCTGATGTGCAGCAAAAGCAGGTGGTGCGTATCGATGGACTTCGCGCCCTTACCGTTAGTGCATCGGTAGACAGTGATGTGATAACCGCCACTGAATTGGTGAACTACTTAAACGAAAACTTTGTTCCAACACTATCTCGTCAGTATCAAGATTTATCACTGCATTTTGCCGGTGAAGCCGAGCAGCAGGAAGAAACGCAAAGCTCCATGGAAAGCGTATTTATATTAGCGTTAATCTCTATATATGCGTTGCTAGCAATTCCGCTTAAATCTTACGTTCAGCCACTGATTATTATGACCGCCATTCCATTTGGCATTGTTGGGGCGGTATTAGGGCATTGGAGTAATGGGTTAATGCTTAGCATACTGTCACTCAACGGTATATTGGCGCTAAGCGGTGTGGTAGTTAACGACAGCCTATTGTTGGTGTCTCGATACAACGCGTTGAAAGAAGCCGGTATGCGGGTGCAAGAGGCAGTTATTGAAGCTTGTTCAAGTCGTCTTCGTGCCGTATTGCTTACTTCCATTACTACCTTTTTAGGTTTGTACCCAATATTGGGTGAAACCTCTATTCAGGCGCAATTTTTAATACCAGCTGCGGCATCACTGGGTTATGGTATTTTGTTCGCTACCGCCATTACATTAGTATTAATCCCCGCATTGCTGTTAATTTATGAAGATGTAGCGCAGCTGGGTAAAAAAACCAAAGACGCTGCTGCACAAGTGGCTGGCTAGAAAAGGTGGAAGCAATGATTCGGGTATTGTTAGTGGAGGATGATATTGGGTTGGCCGGTAACGTCCTTGACTACTTAGAGTTAGAAGATATGCAGTGCGATCATGCCAGCAATGGCGTGGCTGCGTTGCAACTTATTGATCAGCATCAGTACGATGTATTAGTGCTTGATATCAACTTGCCTCGACTAGACGGATTCAGCGTCTGTGAGCGTATGCGAAACGATGGAAACGATATCCCGGTTATAATGCTTACTGCGCGGGATCAGCTTGAAGACAAGCTCACCGGCTTTCAAAAAGGAGCCGACGATTATTTGATAAAGCCATTTGCGATGGCTGAATTAGTCGCGCGAGTTACTGCTTTATCAGGGCGTCGCTCAGCACAAGTGAATCAGCTAGTCATGGGTAATGTAACCTTAAAAATTAATGGTCAAGAAGCGCAAGCAGGTAGTAATAACATCAAACTCAGCCCTATTACCTATGCACTGCTTAAAAAGCTAATGCAGGCAAAGGGCGATGTGGTGAGTCGCGAGCGCCTTATTGAAGCCGCTTGGAAAGACAGTGTGCCAGAAAGTAATGTGCTTAAAGTGCATATGCATCATTTGCGTAAAGGCTTAGAGCAAGCTAAAGCCTCTATTTCAGTATTAAGTAAGCCGAATAGCGGCTTTTATCTAGCCGAGGATGTAGACCATGGTTAAAGGCTTGCATTTAAGCTTGCGGCGTTATGTGTTGTGGACACTGCTTGCTGTGGGTTGCGTATTGATAACCTCATTTTCTTTACTCTCTTCAGAGCGTTTCTTTCAAGGTATGGACGGTATGTTACGGCACACTATGGTGCGTTTCGCGACGACTATGGACATATCGGAAGACGCACCCGAAAACACGTTGAATTTCTACATTAGTGCACGATTAGACCAGCAACCAGATGAAATTCTCAAGTCGTTTGCAGATAAAGAGCTCAAACCCTATCAGTTGGAAAAAGTCATCGAGAGAGAATGGTTTCTTGCTCGCCCCCATGCTGCAAGGTTCTTGATGATGGTGCCGTTAGAAAATGGAGACGTACGTTACGTGTCACAGTTATTTACGGGGCCAAAGCCTAGTGGTGGGAAGCCAGCGTGGCTTAGTCATGAAGTGATGAGTATGGCGATAGGATTAGCGGCTCTAGGCATCTTTGCCGCCATCTTGCTATTGATTATGCGCAGTGTAACCAAGCCCGTTGAGACACTTCAACAGTGGGCTGCGGGGCTGGATGAAAAGCAACTTGATGCGCCTATTCCAACATTTAGGTATCAAGAACTTAATGTACTCGCTTCTCTCATTCACAGCAGT
Source organism: Alteromonas naphthalenivorans (assembly GCF_000213655.1). NCBI lineage: Bacteria > Pseudomonadati > Pseudomonadota > Gammaproteobacteria > Alteromonadales > Alteromonadaceae > Alteromonas > Alteromonas naphthalenivorans. The sequence goes on along the minus strand of NC_015554.1, from coordinate 3,497,313 downwards.
TTGCAAAGTGTTAGGCAAACGCTGGAGCGAGAGCGCACCTTTGTGAATCATGCTAGCCATGAACTACGCACCCCTATTGCAGTGATACGTAGCAGCACCGAACTATTGCAACGGGTGTTATCAAAAGAACAGCAACAAGCGCATATGCTGACTACCAACAGTAAAAGGGTAAACGCTTTAGCGCGTATTGATAATGCGTCGAAAACCATGACGGACTTAACTGAAACCTTGCTTTGGCTTGCCCGCGATAACGACCAAGCTTTGCCTTATCATAATGTTGATGTGTCAGAAATGGTGCGACAGCTCTGTGACGACCTTGGTTATTTACTAAAAGGAAAATCGGTGGAGGTTGAGTTAATCGTACCGAGTACCGAAATGTACCTTCCTGATACGGCCAGTAGAATAATTATCGGTAATGTTATTCGTAATGCCTTTCAGCATACCGACTGCGGTGTGGTGAAAATTAATTTACAGGGCAATACATTAACGGTAGAAAATCATGAGCAAGAGGGCGGTGTAGACAATGCTGATGATGCTATGCTTCAAAAGCCAGAGCTAGACGATACCGGTTACGGCTTAGGCCTTAAATTAATAACTAAGCTAACAGAGAAGCTGGAATGGCAATTTGAAGCGGGGGCTGTGCCTAGTGGATATCAGGTTAAACTTGAACTCCATGAACCGAATGATTTAGATACTTAATCAATGCGTTCGTTTTTGTGTGCATGGTGTGTGTTCCTGAAATAAAAAAAGCGGCTTAAAAGCCGCTTTTTCGATTTATATTTTTGGTACCAGCATTTTTGGTACCAGCGTTATCGCGAGTGCTCGCAAAAATTACATCCACTCTTTACTGCGGTTACGCTTTTTCGGCATATAGGTAATCAAAACACCTAATAAAATACCGATCCCAGCTACCATACCGCCACGGGTGAACCAAGTGACCAATTCATCTCTATCGGCACTTTCTACCTGAGCACTCAAGCGTTTAATATCGTTGCTTTGCTGTTCAGTATCTGTTGTGAGTTGGGTAATTTGCTGGCGCGCATCATTCAGCTGCTGACGCAGGTTCGCATTCTCGCGCTGAGTAGTTTGTAAGCTGGTTTGGCTTTGTGCTAACTGCTCACTTAGCATAGGAAGCTTCTCAGCTTGTGACATTTCTGTCGTCACATACTTTGATTCAACCCACCCCTTACGACCTTCATCATCGGTCACTTGCGTGAATTCTGCATCTGCATCACGGTCTAGCACCGTAATTGGTGTGCCGGCCTCTACAGACCCTAGAATACGGTAGTTCCGGCCTGGGCCCGTATGTAAAAAAATAAATAAATCATCGCGAATATAGTGCGACGACGACGCTTCTAGCGTATCGCTCTCTTGAAGAGCCAGCGCTTGGCAAGAGCATGCAAAAAGGGCAACTGCTAACCACTTTCGAATCATAGGTAGTCCAAATACTCGTCTAAAACATGGAGATGGTATTGGTTGACCGCGATAAAGGCAAGTTTGTTCCACTTTTGTCTACTGGTTAATTTCATCGCAACCAATTAACGGTGTCATTGCGAATTAGTTTGGACACAGGTAAAGTTGCATCATTATCACGTGTGCCACAGCGCAAATATGTCTGAAATTGAACTAAAATTTGTTACTCGAGATGGTGCGCATCAAGCATTCAAAGACCGCGTACTTCCTCTTTTTGAAAAAAATAATATTACCCTAATTTCCCACACCGAACTTCGGCTTGAAAACGATTACTACGATACGGTAAATCACGATTTTCAAGAAAGTAAGATGGGTTTTCGTGTGCGCGGCAATAATGGCAGCTACGAGCAAACCTTAAAAACCAATGGGAAAGTCAGTGGTGGGTTACATCAACGTGCAGAATACAACATTGACCTTGATGCACCTGAACCCGACTTAACCCTGTTTGATACTTCAGTGTGGCCTTCTAGCTGGAATATTCCCAGCATGAACAGCAAATTGGAAAAGCAATTTAGTACCCACTTTACTCGCCATGCTTATATTGTAGAGGTAGAGAAGAGTCGCGTAGAGGTAGTGCTTGATTGCGGTGAGGCGGCTACCGATAAAGCCAGCTCGCCCATTAATGAAATTGAGCTAGAATTGCAAAGTGGAGACCTAGACAGCCTCTTTATATTGGCAACGCACATAAATAGTTGTATGGATGTCAGGCTAAGCGACGTGTCTAAAGCGGCGCAAGGGTATCAGCTACTGCATGGCTTTAACGCCAAAGTAAAACCCTTGCCAGACTTTTTGCCGCTAAATCCAAAATCGTCTACCGAAGAAGCCTTTTCAAGCGCACTTCAATTGGCTTTAGCCCATTGGCAGCACCATGAGTATGTATTTATTGAAAGTGGCTCTATTAAAACCTTAGCTGAAGTGGCCAAGAGCGTGCGCTTGCTGTTACAAAGTGTGTCTTTGTATTTACCTGTTTTACAGTGCCCAGAAATGCTTGCGTTGCATAAAAAGCTTATTGCTTACGCACAGCAATGGGCCTGGCAAGATGACTTGCAAAGCTTACGGTATTTATTGTCTAAAAAGAGCCTGTTCCACAAAACCTTAAGCAAACACCCGGCTATTGTCAGTTATTTGCAGGGACGTAAAGCAGGGCTGCTGCATGCACATGACCCAGCCAGTTTATTTTTCGACAGCATGGCTACCGATATTAAGCTGAAAGCTATCGACTTAATTAACGCAAAACCATGGCGTAGAGAAGCTACAGGGTACGATTTGCTGGTATTAGATCATGCCAAAGGGTGGTTATCTCAGGGGTGGCAAACGGTGCAGCAAAGTATGCCAGCCAATAAAACCATGGGCCCCGCCAACTATACGTTGGTAGAAGTTGTGCTTCGACAAACCTTGTGGAGCGGTTTTTTACTTGGGGATTTGTTTTTAGAAGAGCGGGGTAACTTCAGAGCACCTTGGTTAGATTTGTTAACCGGCATAGAGGAGCTTAATGCGTTACTTATGCTTCGCCAAGCGGTACAAGACTCCGAATTAGAGACACAAGATGAACTTAGTAAGTGGACAAGCAGTAAGCTGACCGTGCTCGTGAAAGTCATGGAGCGAACCCGCGCTGTGGCGTTAGAACGAGATATTTACTGGTAATGACACTAGGTAAATCGTGAACAAGGATGTAGTAAGGTGAAAGCAGATATGGTGTATGACTACGCCCTTTATGCGGCGCTGTTCTTCTATTTTATTGTGGTAATAAGATTTGTGTATTATCGCCACCGTATATTTCAGAGCCCTTGGCTAGCTGCGGCTATTCTGAGCTGGCCCATTTTCATGCTAGATGAATGGATGCGGTTGTGGCAGTTAACCCAACTGGCGCCCCTTTATGGGCTGTCAGACGTCTTTGCGGTGCTATTAATGAGCTGTAGCTATAGAATGGTAAAGCCCATGCTTTTGGCTTATCCGTCTAAACGTTCTCGATTGTGGGTGCCTTTTTGGGTAATGGCCGTGCTGCAACTAACTATTTTGCTTATTCCCACTGAAGACAAGCTATTGTGGTTAGAAGCCTCCCCAAGTGGCGAGCCATTAATGTTATGGCCAGCTTACTTAGCTTCGTTAACTACAGGGTTCTGCGTGTTGCTCATTGGTATTCTCATCATTGAACACATTCAAATGTATCATAGGCATTTACCCGAACAGGCGGTTGACGTTCAAGAGTTTCGCGTACCAAGACTTGCCAGCGTCATGGCAAATACGGTTGTTGTGGCGTTTGCCAGTATTTTGCTGGTGACTGCTGCCACCTTTGGCTTTTTTGCAGTGCCTTTTTGGGAAAGCCTACATCATACGGCCCTTGGCGTTTCTCTGCTCGTGGTGCTATTCAGCCTTACTTTTCCTAGGGTAACGTCACCGTCGCCTTTAGATTACGAGCGGCTGGATGAAGGTGCAGTAAAGCCAGCCGAAGTGCGAGCGGTCATTGGTCAAGCTAAGCGCACCATGATTGATGGTAAAAACTACAAGAAGCTGGGGCTAACATTGAAAGACTTTAGCGATGAGGCAGGAGTCGATCCCACCACCTTGGCGATTGCCTTGCACTTAGAGCTTAAGAAAAACTTTCGCGGTTTTGTGTACCAGTACCGGCTGGACTACGCCAAAAATGTACTGCTGCGAAGTGATGCCAAAATAGCAAAAGTGGCGAAACGCTTAGGTCTTAATTCTGAAAAGTTTTTAGGCGATGTGTTAGTGAAATACCTGCGCAATAGCCAAGAACCACACTAGTTCAGTAGGCTTTGTTTATTTAATCTACAAAGCCATGCTAGCTAAACGCATTATAAAGCACCTGCTGGGTAAAGGTTTTACGCAAGTAGAACCCACGAGGGCGAGTTTTAATTCGCTCGCCTTGCGGACCTAAAGCATCAGTTAATACTTTGCCGCTAGCAGCCTTAGGGCGAAGGTGCAACGCCTCGCCTTGTCGAGAAGTGATTGATTCTACATGCCCCGTCAGTATTTGCTCTGTAAGCTCTTCCCAGTCTTGTTTTAACATCGCATCTTCTAGTGCACTCGGCTGCCAATAAAACGCACTGGCGACTCTGCGCTGCGCCAATGGTATGCGCCTGTCTCCCTCAATAGGTAACCACAGCACTTGTTGAATTTTATTGCGTACACTGCTTGTTTCCCACGTTAACCCTGGCTGCATCAATAAGGGGGCGTAGCAAACATAGGTGGTTTCAAGAGGCATAAAATTGGCATCGATGGGAATAGTTTTAAGTTCAATACCCAGCTCTGGGAAGTCTTGCTGAGGTTTAGAGCCGGCACTGGCCCCTAGCCAACGTTCAATTAACATGCCTGGCCAACCTTTATGACGCTGTAAGTTTTCTGGTATGGCAACGTCAGCCATATGGGCTAATTCTCCCAAGGTTAAGCCCGCAATGGCGTCACAGCGCGCTAATAACGTGGTTGAATTTTCAGGTGGAGACTCGGGTGGACGCATAGTTCAGCTCAGTAATTTTCTATAAGGAAAGCATGAATTTCGATTAATGCTTTGAATGGTGTATATATTATGGAAGAATGCAGAGATATAAAAGTATAGTGTGCCCGGGAGTCTATGTGATAGATGCCGATGGATTCCGTGCGAATGTGGGCATAGTGATTTGCAACAAAATGGGTCAAATATTTTGGGCAAGGCGTTATGGTCAACATTCATGGCAGTTCCCTCAAGGCGGAATTGATGAAGGGGAATCTGCCGAACAAGCTATGTACCGCGAGCTGCACGAAGAAGTGGGACTGACGCCGAAAGATGTCACCATTTTAAGTGTTACACGTAACTGGCTTAGATATAAGCTTCCTAAGCGATTAATTCGTCAGGGAAGTAATCCGGTCTGTATAGGCCAAAAACAAAAGTGGTTCCTGCTGCAGCTTGACTGTAATGAGCGGGACGTGAATGTATTGAAAACAGGGCACCCAGAATTTGATGATTGGCGTTGGGTGAGCTATTGGTATCCAATTAGAAATGTCGTGTCGTTCAAGCGAGACGTCTACCGTCGGGTTATGAAGGAGTTTTCCCCTGTTGTAATGGCTGCTCAACAGCGTCCACAACAGCGCCATAATACGTCGTCGCAAAAGCGCGGTAAAAAGCGTAGACGAGGCTAGGCGAACGAGCAAAGTATAGGGAGTAGCGATTGGACACTCAGGGTCACAAAGGCGCAATGTTAACCACGCTTAAACGTATCGTGCAGGAAATGAATCAAATTCCTGCGCTAGATACTGCCTTGTTTCGTCTGGCATCTCGCGTTAAACAAACGCTGGATGTAGACTCATGCTCTATTTATCTTGCCGATTACGAGAAACAAACCTTTATTCTAAAGGCTACCGACGGTCTGCACCCTGATGCAGTAGAGCAAGTTCATATAGGCTTTTCTGAAGGCTTAATTGGCTTAGTCGGTCAGCGTGAAGAACCGCTTAACATTGTTAACGCCCAGCATCATCCTCGATTCAAACACTACCCTGAAGTTAAAGAAGAAAATTACAACGCATTTTTGGGTACGCCCATTATTCACCAGCGTAAAGTGTTAGGCGTCATTACCCTACAGCAAAGTGAAATGCGCCGTTTCAGTGAAGACGAAGAAGCATTCTTAGTCACCCTCGCTGCCCAGCTAGCGCTTGAAATTACCAATGCTGACATGCGCGGCGCACTAAACAATACCGCCAATGTAAACAGTATTGCACTGCAAAAAAATGTCTCTGGTATTGCGGGTTCGCCCGGCTTAGCAATTGGTAAAGGCTTCTCACCAGATAAGTCACTTAATTTAAAAAACTGGGTTGTTAAACGCAGTAAAAATCCAAACGACGAAATCCAAACCTACCGCAAAGGCGTGGAAGTCACGCGCCAACACGTGGATGGATTATCGAAAAGTTTAGATGACGATATTCCAGATGACGTTAAATCCATATTTCAGCTTTATCACCATTTACTTGATGCCAATAGCTTAGGCCGCGAGGTAGAAGAGAAAATCAGGCAAGGTTGGGATGCTGCGTCGTCACTTAAAATGGTGGTCGAAAATTACGCCGCACGTTTTCGCGCGATGGACGACCCTTACATGCAAGAGCGTGCCATCGATATCGTCGACCTTTCCGATCGTATTTTGGCGAATATTCTTACCGAAGGCCAAGGGCAAAAGCTGGTAGAAAAACTCGCCACCGAAGATAGTATTTTGGTGGCCGATGAAGTATCGGCAACCATGCTGGCTGAGTTTCCAAGAGAAAAGCTCAAAGGCATTATCTCTATACGGGGGTCAAACAACTCTCATGCCGCTATTTTAGCAAGGGCAATGGGTGTGCCTGCGGTGATGGGGTGTCAGAATGTGTCTCCTGCACTGCTTGAGGGTAAAGAGCTTTTACTCGATGGTTATGCAGGTGAGGTAATTGTTTCCCCAGAGCGGAACATCAAAACTGAATTTATTCAGCTTATTGAAGAAGAGTCGGCAATAACCGAGCGCATAGACGCCGAAGCCGGGCAGCCTTGTGAAAGCGTAGATGGCTGTCGCATGTCGCTATACATCAATGCGGGTTTGTCTGCTGAAGCCGAGCTTAATGCTGGGCATATTGGCTCGGGTATTGGTCTGTACCGTACTGAAATTCCCTTTATGCTACGGGAGCGTTTTCCTTCTGAGCAAGAGCAAGTTGAGCTTTATCGCCAAATCTTAGAGTCGGCACCCGATTTACCGATTACCATGCGTACCCTTGATGTGGGAGGAGACAAACCCCTTCCTTATTTCCCCATCAATGAAGAGAACCCGTTCTTAGGGTGGCGGGGCATACGGTTAACACTCGATCACCCCGAGATATTCTTGGTACAAGTACGGGCCATGCTAAGAGCCAGTATTGGGCTTAAAAACCTACGCATTATGTTACCAATGATATCCACGGTGGCAGAAGTGCAAGAAGCCAAGCGCTTAGTTAACCAAGCCTACTTTGAGATATGTGACGAGGTTTGTGAGTCGGGTGAAGTACTTCAGCGGCCTAAGTTAGGTATCATGTTAGAAGTACCCTCGGTATTGTATCAACTGCCGCAGCTTGCGAAACACGTAGATTTCTTCTCGGTGGGCAGTAACGACTTAACGCAATACTTGTTGGCGGTAGACAGAAACAATACTCGTGTGGCGGGGCTGTACAACAGCTACCATCCTGCGGTATTGGCTGCACTCTACGACATTGTGCAGCAATCAAACGAGAACCAAATCCCTGTTACCATTTGCGGCGAGATTGCCGGTGAACCGGCAGGTGCTATTTTATTAATGGGCATGGGGTATCGTCGTTTAAGTATGAATGCGTTCAATATTCGAAAAATTAATTGGCTTATTCGTAAGGTTTCGCTGGCGGAAAGCAAACAGCTTCTTTCTCTCGCGTTAACGTCGCAAAGCCATGAACAAGTATTCGGACATTTAAACGAATATTTAGAAACAAAAGGCTTAGGTGGGTTAATACGGGCAGGTGCGTAAAACAGGCATGGCGCTAGCGTTGTAAATGCTAGATTCTGCTGTGCGATAAAGGATTTTGAATGGAACCGTTAACCATCATTTTTGTAAGCTGCTTGGCCCTCGGCGTGGTCGTGGGGCTATTAGCAGGTATGTTAGGTATAGGTGGTGGTCTTATCATCGTTCCTGTACTCTCCTACTTACTGATTCACTTTGCTGGTATGACCGTTGAGACTGTGATGCCGGTGGCCATAGCTACCTCACTTTCTACCATCATTTTTACGGGCATGTCGTCTGCGTTCGCACACTATCGCTTAGGTAATATCCATAAACCAACGGTGCTTTATACTGGGTTTGGTATAGCAATAGGTGCTATCTTAGGGGCGCAAATTGCCAGTCATATTTCCGGTGCGCTATTAAAAGACATCTTTGCGGTTTTGGTTATTATTATTGCCGCACAAATGATATTTGGTAAGCAGAAAACATCAGACAGCGAAGCATCGCCATGGGTGCTAAGTTGCGTGGGTAGCGGCACAGGTTTAATTAGCGCACTGATGGGTGTTGGTGGTGGCGCCTTGTTAGTACCAGCTTTAGTGTGGTTCAGAATTAACATAAGATTGGCGATTGGCTGCGCGGCATTTAGTGGCTTGCTAATCGCAGTATTTGGCACCGCTAGTTTTGTTGCTGCGGGCTGGCAGCAAGCAGGTATGCCACAGTGGAGTTTAGGTTACGTATATTTGCCCGCCACAGCAGGTATTGTCACCACATCAATATTTACCGCAGGTATCGGCGCTAAGCTGGGCCAGCGGGTAAATACTCGAGTTTTAAAAGCAATGCTAGCGTGTTTGTTAGTGTTGGTAAGTATCAAAATGTTTGTAGGAATTAATTAAGCGTATGGCTGAAAGCAGTTATTTGGTTTTTCCCAGTATAGACCCTATTATTTTTAGCCTCGGGCCATTAAGTGTCCGTTGGTACGGCATGATGTACCTCGTTGGTTTTATTGCCGCGTATTTGTTAGCGCAGAAGCGTTTGTCGCGCACTGAATGGACGCGAGATCAACTTAGCGACTTATTGTTCTGGAGCTTTGTTGGTGTGATTTTAGGTGGTCGTATTGGCTATGTGTTCTTCTATCAGTTTGGCATGTTTCTAGAAAACCCCCTCTACCTGTTTAAAATATGGGCCGGTGGTATGTCGTTCCATGGCGGGCTTGTTGGCGTATTAGTGGCGTTAATGTGGCAAGCTAAGCGAATGAAAGCCACCTTCTTGCAATTAGGCGATTTCGTCGCACCACTAGTTCCCATTGGTTTAGGCGCAGGACGCATCGGAAACTTCCTTAACGCTGAATTATGGGGCCGTACCACTGATGTGCCTTGGGCTATCATTTTCCCAAACGCCGGTAATGTGCCTCGCCATCCTTCCCAGTTATATGAATTTGCCTTGGAAGGCGTATTATTGTTTGTTATTTTGTGGCTTTATTCTGCCAAACCTCGACCGGTTGGCGCGGTAAGTGGTGTCTTTTTACTTGGTTATGGGAGTTTCCGTTTTATCGTGGAATACTTTAGAGAGCCAGATGCTCACATTGGTTTATACCAAATGGGGCTTAGCCAAGGGCAGCTATTATGTTTACCTATGATTGCATTAGGCATAGGGCTAATAGTGCGCGCCTACACCCGCCAACAGCAACAAACTAAACAATAAATAAGAAGAAAGATGAAAGAATATCTCGCATTGATGCGCCATGTACGTGATACAGGTGTAAAAAAGGAAGACCGCACTGGAACCGGCACGTTAAGTGTATTTGGCTATCAAATGCGGTTTGACTTACAACAAGGCTTTCCGTTAGTTACCACTAAAAAATGCCACCTCAAATCTATTATTCACGAACTGCTATGGTTCTTGAAAGGCGAAAGTAATATCGCTTATTTGAAAGAGAATGGCGTGAGCATTTGGGATGGTTGGGCAACAGAAGAGGGTGAACTAGGCCCTGTTTACGGTAAGCAGTGGCGCAGTTGGGACAATGGCGATGGCACCACTATCGATCAGATAGCTGATGTGATTGAACAAATTAAAACCAACCCAGATTCTCGCCGTCTTATTGTCAGTGCATGGAATCCGTCTGTCTTGCCAGATACGCAATATTCGCCACGTGAAAATGCGAGTATGGGTAAGCAAGCATTGCCACCGTGTCATACTATGTTTCAATTCTATGTGCTTGATGGCAAATTGAGCTGTCAGCTATATCAACGCAGCGGTGATATTTTCTTAGGTATTCCTTTCAATATTGCTAGCTATGCTTTACTTACCATGATGATCGCCCAAGTGTGTGACCTTGAGCCAGGTGATTTCATCCTGACCTTAGGTGATGCGCATTTATATAGTAATCATCTAGAGCAAGTTGACCTGCAGTTAAGCCGAGAGCCTTTCGCGCCGCCCGTTATGGAATTAAACAAAAGCGTGAAAGACATTTTTGATTTTTCATTTGAGGACTTTACGCTTAAAGGCTATCATTCTCATCCCCATATCAAAGCACCCGTCGCAATATAAGGAGGTTTTGTGTCTACACCTATTCTTATATGTGATGATTCAGGTTTTGCACGACGCCAAATGGCACGCAGTATCCCAGATAGTTGGGAGGTTGAGATTTCATTTGCCGGTAATGGACAAGAAGCCCTTGAGGTTATCCGTGCTGGTAAAGGTGATGTGGTCTTTCTTGACTTGAATATGCCTGTTATGGATGGCTATGAAACCATGGAGGCCATTCGTAAGGAAGACTTACCTTGCTTGGTTATCGTGGTATCAGGAGACGTACAAGCGCAAGCGCGAGAACGAATGCTAGCCTTAGGTGCCATCGATTTCATTCGTAAACCAATTGATAACGAAAAGCTCACCAATATTTTATCCTCCTACGGCATTTATAGTGGTGTTTCTACTGCAGTACAGCGAGAAGCCGTTGCAAGAGACACCGATGCATCGTCATTGGAAGACAAGCTAGATGCGTACCGTGAAATGGTGAATATTGCTATGGGGCGAGCCGGTGAAAGCCTAGCGCAGCTTATGGGCGAGTTTGTCGACCTGCCTATTCCCAATGTCAATTTGCTAGAAAGTAATGAACTGTCGATGGCCATAGCCGAGATAAATCGCAACGACTGTGTGTCGGCAGTATCGAAAGGTTTTGTCAGTGCGGGAATTCGCGGTGAAGCGCTGGTTATTTTCAATGATATTAACTCACAAAACATTGTTGAGTTATTAAAATACGATGCCCATCAATCTACTGGCAGCCTAGAGCTTGAAGCGTTAATGGATGTGTCGAACATTTTAATCGGCGCATGCCTAAATGGACTGTCTGAACAATTAAACGTGTCGTTTAGCCATACGCTTCCTGTATTGCTCGGTCGTCATCAGGGGCTAGCTGCGTTACTAAACGACAATGTTAAGAAGTGGGGCAAAGTCATGGCAATCGAGATTGGTTACGCTATTAAAGCCAGAGATATTGCATTCGACTTGTTACTGCTGTTTCCCGATGAAGCGATGAACCATATTTATGGTCGTTTAGTGGATGTAGACAAGGAAGCTTCATAATGATTTCACTCACCCAAAACGGAAATTTGCCTGCTGAACTGCTCGACTCTATCGAAGTAGGTATTGTCGTGTTAGATAGAGATTTCAATGTAGAGGAGTGGAATAAATTCATGGAAAACCACTCTTCCATTCCACCGCACGATATTAAAGGCACCTCGTTGTTTAACCATTTTTCAGAAATAGATGAAAAATGGTTAAGGCTTAAATCAGGTCCGGTCTTCAACTTAAAAAGTCCTGTATTTATTATTTGGGAACAGCGCCAATATTTATTTAAATTTGGCGGCAATAGGCCCATTACTTGCCAAGCCAGTTACATGTATCAGAACGTGACCATGTTTCCCTTAATTTCTGAAACCGGTGAGGTTGAGAGGTTCTGTATCGTAGTTTATGACGTGACAGACCAAGCACTTAGCAAAATTGGTATGGAAAGACTGAATGAAGAGCTGAAAACAGCCAGTCGAATTGATGGCTTAACGGGGCTGTTTAATCGTCGATACTGGCAGGAGCGTTTTGAGCAATCTTATAAGTTAGCGAAGCGCCAAGATAAGGCAAGCACTGCAATGATGTTAGATATCGATCACTTTAAAAAAGTGAACGATACTTATGGTCACCAAGCTGGCGATAAAGTTATTCAAATGCTTTCTGCCCTTATTAAGCGCTGTGTCCGAGAAACCGATTTAGCTGGCCGTTATGGCGGCGAAGAATTTGCCGTTATTCTCACCGATTCCTCCGTTGAAAAAGCCGTCATAGTCGCTGAGCGTATTCGTCGTTTGGCCGAGCGTTTGGTGGTAGAGCATGATGGTGAAGAAATTACCTTTACAGTGAGTTTAGGCTTAGCTGAATTCGACCCTCACAGTAAAAGCTCTATGGCTTGGCTTGAGAAAGCCGATCAGGCGCTTTACGAAGCTAAAGAAAGTGGTCGAAACAAATACTGTATTAGCGCGCTGGCCGGAGCGTAACGCTGCTATTTACATCGTCGTTTTCGGTAGTATAAAACAGAGTTGGTGGTGCGCTTATTACACACTAACTCTGCGTCTACCTCTGCGTCTACGCTCTATAACTTTAGCAGCGTCAATCCAAGCGTATTTTTCAATTCTTGAAAGGTTACAGGCTTGACCAAGTGGTAGCGAATACCTGCAAGCTCAGAGGCCTTTCTATCGTCTTTATGTGCGTTAGCCGTAATAGCAATTATAGGAATGTTCGGCTTATTCTCTTTAATAATTTTTGCCACTTCTAAACCGCTTATATCAGGTAAATTAATATCTAACAAAATAGCGTCGTAAGACTCTTCACGAGCCTGAATAATGGCGTCATTACCATTGGTGACAGTCTTTGGCGAGTGGCCCATGCATATCAGCATGTTTTCTAGCATTTGTGCATTGATAAGTTCATCTTCTACCACCAGTATTTTGGCATGATTCACTGCTTGATAGGCGGACTTGTTCGGTTGCGCCAAATGGTGAAGGGTATCCACAATACGGTTCTTATCAACAGGTTTAACAAAAGACTGCCATATATCTAATTGGCTATTTGCAATCACATTGGCAATATCCGGTGTTGCCGATAGCACCACAATGGGGGGCGTACGTTTTCCATAAATAGCATGAAGTGTTCGAGTAAGCTCTAAGCCATCGATACCCGGCATGTAAAGATCGGCGAAAATGGCAGTGTATTGTAGTAGCTCATCATGCAGACTTAGTAGGTCTGAGCCTGAAGCAAAACAACGGGCGGAAAACCCTTCGCCCGTAATAATATTTTGAATATGCAGTCGAGAAATTTCTAAATCATCAACGATAGCGAAGCGCGCATTGCTAGTGCTAGTTTTGGGTGCTTCGGTATCTTGTAAAGGCGCAATGGGTATAGTGGCAACAAATTCAGTGCCAATGCCTTCTTGGCTAGTAAATGAAAGGCTGCCACCGAGTTGATTAATACTTTTTTGTACCACGGTGAGCCCGATACCTGCACCGGGAAACCGATGATCTAGCGGCTGTTCGCCACGGAAAAAGCGTTCAAAAATTTTAGGTTTTATGTCATCTGCAATACCTAGTCCTGAGTCTTTAACTTTTATGACTAAAAATATTTTTTTGTTTTTCACCAAAGTTGTGACATCTACGTGGATAATGCCATTGGGTGTAAACTTAACGGCATTGTCTAACGTGTTGCGGATGACTTTAGATAAGTTTGTGGCATCCCCTTCAATAAAGTGCGGTACGCTATGGTTGCAATGCATCGTGAATTCGACTTTTTTCCCTCTAACCTGAACGGAGTAAGGGGCAATGCATTCGTCGAGCAAGCTGATGAGGTCAACACGACCGATGTGTTTATCTTGTTCGTTGCCAATCGACAAGATATCCAGCAAGTTGTTGGTTAAATTCAATAGCCGATAGCATGATTGCTCAGCTTGTTGAATAAGCTTTCCTTGCTGCTGTTTCATGTTAGGAATAAGTTCTAGTGCAGTAATGATGGCACTAATTGGTCCTCTAAACTCGTGGCTCATTAAGTTTAGGAAGTCGCGCTTTTCATTCTCAAGTAAGGCTTCAGATTCTCGATATTTCGAAGAGATATGCGCTTCTTTCTTAAGTAGGCGAGTTCTATTTTGGTTGATTTTTGAGAAAACAAATAGCCACAGCGCCATAAGAGAAAGTGCTAACAAGGCGGTAATCACGAACAAGCTTACCTTGAGGTTCTGAGCACTGTGACTCAACCGATTCAAGGTGATTTGTTCTTGAAGCCGAATATCTCTAATGAGTGGCGAAAGCTGAAGCGGGGGGGATAGATAACCCGCTACTTCACTAGGGGGTAAACCAACAATAGTACGGAGCAAATAAAAAGTGACTTTCACCTGCTCGGGAAGTGAAAGTGAAGTGCTCATTTGTTGTTCGCTGATATAGGCATCTAAACTGAGTGCTTGGGTATTAAAGTCATCGAAATGCGCATCGTCAATTAAAAAAGCATGTTGAAAGTGATACTTTGCTTCAACGACAAGGGGCATTAATTCCCTCTGAATAGTGGCTATTTCATCTGAAGGTTGTGGCTTAGTAAGTGTCTCAATATGGTTTTCTATTTCAATGAGTGCATGATGCAGTGAGTTGCTCGCACTTAGCGATTGCGACAACGTATAGTGGGTGTGTAAAAAGTGGTATAGGTAGGCGAAAAAACACAATATAACTACGGCAAACCCTGTAGCGATGTATAAATTCCAATGCGTTGCTTCGTTAAACGGTACTTCATTCTTGCTCATAGCGACTCCATGCTACTACGCCTACTTTTGGCCTTTTCTTGGTTATTTCTTTGCCGTTACTGGCTTTTTACTTAGCCATAGGGCTTTCGCCAAACCCACTACTACTACGTTTTAATCGGCTACATTGAAGCCAAGTGAAAGCTTATCGTATGGCTAATTTAGGCCATCCTTTTACGAACTCATTCCTCATTATTGCTTATATGCACAGTAGTTTAACTTTAGATGGGAAATGAGTTATTGCAACCTTATTACTCAGAAGTTTTAGATTTTTCTAAATGAGTGATCTTATGTCGAATATTGTGTAAGAACAGCAAGCTGGGAATAACCATAAGTGCTGTAATAACAAAGAACTGGCTCCAATTACCGTCAAGGAAATCAACCACGAAACCACTACTGGATGCTACTAAGGTTCTTCCCGCTACACTTAGCGATGCCATAAGGGCGTATTGGGTGGCACTGAAAGCGCGATTACACAACAGGGAAATAAAAGCGACCATGGCCACGGTGCTCCAAGCAGCCGTAAAGCCGTCGATAATGACCGCAGCGGCCAGAAGGGTAACATCAGGCCCGGTAGTGGCAATAAGCGAGAACATAAGGTTGGAAGCCGCCATAGCAATGCCTGCAGTCATTAGGCCCTTGTAAATACCATAGCGAATATTGACCAACCCACCTATCAGAGAAAAGATAATGGTTACCCACCAGTTGAGCAGCTTTGAGTAAGTGCCGATATCGCTATTTGAAAAACCAATTTCTTTGTAAAAAACGATACTCATTCTTCCTAAGAAAGCTTCCCCAATTTTAAACAAGAATATAAACAGTAAAAACGACAAAGCGAGTTTTACGCCATTGCGTGAGAAAAACTCAGAAAAGGGGGCCACTAAGGTTTGTTTAAACCAAAGCGCTATTTTAGAAGGCGTTGCGCCTGTATTGCTGTGTGCTGGGTTCCCCGTTGCTTGGCTACGCAATAGGTCCCGATCTATGTCTGGCTCTTTAGCAAACACAGTAGTGACCATAAGCACAAGCATAAAAAGGGCGAGTAAACCGTAAATATCAGGCCAATACCAGCTGCTGTTGTCTGCAATAAAAAACGGGATGGCCCCAAGTCCACCATAACCCGTCCACCATCCTGCGGTGGCAACGGAAGAGGCAGCAGATAAACCGTCATTGTCATTTTCTTCAATAACATCAATTCGATAACCATCTATCGCAATGTCTTGAGTAGAAGAAAAAATGGCGATGAGCAAACCCACCAATGCCAAATAAAATAAGTGACTATTGGCTGATAATTGTGTCATTAACGCACAACACAGGGCTATGCCGCCTTGCATGATGAAAATCCAGCCTCGACGCTGGCCAAGAAAGCGAGGTTTTACGCGGTCAATTAAAGGAGACCAAAGAAAATTGAATGAATAGACCGCAAAGATAGCACCAAACAAGCCAATAGCTGACCGAGATAAGCCTTCATCTTTCAGCCAGGCCGATAGCACTGAGCTAATCATAATCCATGGAAAACCACTGGTAATGCCAAATAGAAATATACTGAGGTAACGACGGTCGTGATAAGTTTTGAGAGAGTCTAACAAATGCGTTCCATGGCCAAAGCGTGATCCATTCGTATTGAGCCATGATCACGCTTGAGTTTCAATGAAAACGAGCAATAAAGGGTTGAATCACTGATAAATTAACGAATAAAGAAAGCCGCTAGGGGCGGATACCTACACAGTCGATGGGACAATGCCCTTTACCTTCCAAGAACAATACACAGTTCATTAACTCATCGACGAGATATTTATCTGAACGTAACTTATCTTCTTGCCAAAAATGGACTTGATGGAGCAAATGCCAAAATACCCTTTCCTTATACGTGTAAGGTTGGGTAAATGTGTACTCTATCTGGCCCCATTCTTCCATACTATCCCAAAAGAATAGTTCGATTTCCTCGACCGGAAGCTCTCCTTGCCAAAATGACCTCAGATAAAAACACAGCTGCTTGGCCTTTTTGTTTACGAATGTTTGAACAGTCATAGACACACAGCCGCCGTTAATAAAGATTAAAATGAATTATAGTTCAGAACACCCAGTGATACCTTGTGAAACCAAAGGCAAATGAGATAGGTTACTGTTTTAGACTGTAAATTAGACTAGTTGGTTTAGATTCTAATTACCAGCCTAAATGTTGAGCCCATCCAAGAACGCTGCCAGCAATCAACTGAATTTTGGCGCTATTTTCATTGTCCATTAGACCAAAGGTTGAATTATGGGTTGAGAGTGACTGTTGTCTGTAGTGGAGTTTGAGGGAGGTGATGGCAAGTTGTTTTCGTTTCGTTTCTGTTTGCGACGCCCATGTATTGGTGTCGTTAATAGATAAATCTAATACCGGAAATTCTGTTCCGGCAATAAATTCAGGTACACCGCGATTAATGTCGGCATTCGGCCAAAAGGGGGTGATGGCGACTAAAGTGTCTGGTGAGGGAATAATGCCTTTAGAACCTAAATCCAGCAATTGTGCAGCCTGCATACCATAAGCAATGTTCATTCTAAACCCTTGATGACTTTCAAGGTGCGTATTAAGCGCATTGATTAAGATGGTTAAATGCTGACTGGACGATACGTAACTTTGTCGCTGAAGTCGACTGTCACTTTTCGGGTGAATGGCTTCATCAACGGGAAGGTCAGGCTCTTCTTCTAGCGTGAATGAAACTGGGCTAACCACAGCATGCCAACCTTTTTCATTCAGTAAACTGGCTAAGTGACGCGCGTCCCCAATGGAAAGTCCGGTGGGTGAGGCATCAGCTAATATAATGGCCGCACCGCGAGAGATGGGTAATGCTGATGGGCTCTCAAAAATAGGCACGCGGATTTCCCCAGCCATTACATAAGTAATGTCATCGGGTAAAAAAGCGTGGGTAATATCCTCATACAAGCTTTGCCCTTGCGCATAAGGCACAGAACACAGCAAAAAAGATAATAAGCTGCAACCCAGCACAAGAAAACGAGATAAACGTAACATGGCGTACCAATAAAGCATTCAACAGTCATATTATCGGCCAAACCTGTGAAAACTTCAGTTCGAACCAATAGTATTTTTTAGCACTTGGTTAATCAACCGCTTAAATGATAAAAGCTGAAACAGGTAGCTAAGAAGCGCCCCAAAGTCTCAATCTATAGATAGTGGGGCGGGGGAGTAATGGGCATAAGCAGTAAACGGGATAGGCGTTTGAAAGGTTAACCAGTCTTCCGAGGCAGGATGTGCAAAGCTCAAGCTTTCTGCATGTAGCTGTAATCGTTCAGCCATACCTAGTGCTTCTTCATGAGCATAAAGCCTATCACCTAAGATAGGATGGCCTAACTCAAGCATGTGCACACGTAGTTGGTGGGAGCGCCCAGTAACGGGGTACAAGGCCACTAACGTTTCGCTTAGCTCACTCGTAGTGCTGGGGCTAGCACAAGAACTAGCGCTGGCGGCTGAATTAACGGGTTGAGGTGATGCTTTTGGTATAACGTCTACTACTTCATAATGGGTAAGGGCTTTTTTGCCTCGCTCAAAATCCACCATTTGCTTAGGACGGTTAGGCCAATCACAAATAAGGGGTAAGTTCACTTCCCCTTGGTTGCTTTTCACGTTGCCAAAAACACGAGCGAAATAGCGCTTCTTGGTTTTGCGTAGTTCAAATTGCTTTGAAATATGCCGATGGCTTTCTTTGTTAAGGGCCATCACCATAATGCCCGATGTGGCCATATCTAGCCTATGGACTACTGTCGCCGTAGGAAACACAGTATTAACTCTGCTAATGAGTGAGTCTTTATGTTCTTCTGCTTTACCTGGCACACTTAACAGGCCGCTGGGCTTATTCGCTACCAAGATGTCATCATCTTGGTAGAGAATGGTTAAATAGGGCTGTACGGGCGGGTTATAAACAAACGCTGGATTAGCCATTAAGGGTTATTCACCACTAGACGAAGGGCATCAAATTGCACATCAGCGCCTTGTATTACTTTGTCCAATGCGTTCATTTGATTTTCAATAAACTCAATTTCACTGTCACGTACTGACGGGTTACGCTTCTGCAAATCGACTAAACGCTGGATTTCACTGTTTAGGGTTTTATGCATGTCTTGCAGTGCATCGTGTAGCTTTTGATTCGCTTGTTGATGCGCCAGTTTACGGCTGCTCTCAATCGCTAAGGTAAGTGGCTGTTGAAGCGCTTTTATTAACTGATGCGAAATTTTGCGGTTTACTTTACGCTTTATCTCGAAGGTTAAATCTACTTGGTTACCTTGTGCATCTAAACAAATACGCAGTGGCGTTTGAGGTAAGAAGCGGCCAAGCTGAAGGGCTTTGGGGGCATTGGCGTCTAACACGAACAAGGCCTCTAACCAGTAAGCGCCCTTAGGGAGGTCAGGATCGGCGATAAAGCCAATGCTGCTCTTACCGTGCACATCACTAAGCACTAAATCGATAGCGGTATGTACAAGAGGGTGATCCCAACTTAAGAATTGCACATTTTCTAAGGTGGTAGCAACGCGGCGTTTATAGGTTACCGTCATGCCTTCAGGATCAAGCCCCGGTAATTGGCTAACCATAGATTCGGTTGGCATTAGAATAAAGCAATCGCTGCCCTTTTCTTCTTGTTGAACCCCAATAGCATCGAACAAACGGCCCATAAAACGTGACAAATCTTGCGAGTTATCAAGCAATATGATGTCTTCAAGCAACTGTTCAACGCGGCCTTCACCAGAGGCATTAAGTTCTAATAAACGGTCACGGCCGGCTTCCAACTGTGCCACTAACTGACTATTTAACGTGGTACTTAAGTTGATAAGTTCATCACGAGTATGGAGATCGTGAGGATGCAAACACGCACCAATCAACAAGGTTTTTACGTCGTCAAACACACCTGAGCCGGTAGGGCAGGTTTTCTCGAACGCATTAAGCCCTTCATGATACCAATCCACCAACACATGCTGAGCGGTGTTTTTCAAATAAGGCACGTGAATTTCAACGGTTTGAGTTTGACCGATACGATCTAAGCGACCAATTCGTTGTTCAAGTAAGTCGGGAGTGACGGGTAAATCGAATAACACCAAGTGATGAGCAAATTGGAAGTTACGCCCTTCACTGCCAATTTCGCTACACAGCAATATTTGCGCGCCATCTTCTTCATCAGAAAAATAATGGGCGGCTTTGTCTCGTTCTACAATGGTCATGCCTTCGTGGAATACGCTATGACGTACACCGGTTTGAGTGCGAATGACTTCACCAAGTTCTTGTGCGGTGCGCGCACTGGCACAAATCAGTAATATCTTTTCTGGTTTTACTGATTGCATAAAATCAAGTAACCAGCCTACCCGAGGATCTTCATCCATCCAGCTATTCACCACGCTTGGCATACGTTCAGGGTATAACGCATGGGTTAAATCACCACCGGTTACCGCACTTTCATATACCTCTGGCAGTTCAAGTTGGTAGCCAAGCAATACGCGGTCAGGAAAGCCTTCAATATTGGCTCTGCGGTTTCTAAACAGCATTCTACCAGTACCGTGGCAATCAATAAGCTGATGTACTAGTTCTCGGCGTGCTTCAGGTTGTGCTAAATTACCTGCATTTTCCATCACATCCGGGGCGAAGTCGGTTAGCTTAGTGCGCTGCTTTTCGTCCGGTGTGGTGTCTGAAAGTAACGGGGCTACCGCGTCAGCAAGCTGACTGTAACGCGACTCTTCTGTTAAAAACGCTTCGTAACTATGGAAGCGGGCAGGGTCGAGTAATCGCAAGCGGGCAAAGTGGCTTTCATGGCCAAGTTGATCTGGTGTTGCGGTTAATAGCAATACCCCTGGGGTTTCATTAGCCAACGCTTCCACCAAAGTGTATTCAGCAGAAGGGGCATCGGCAGACCACGCAAGGTGATGGGCCTCATCAACCACCATTAAATCCCACGACGCCGCTTGAATTTGTTGTTGACGCTTTTCGCTCTGACTCAAAAAGTCGATGCTACATAGCACTAACTGGTCGTTATCAAAGGGGTTAGTTTCACCGTCATCATCTAAGGCTTCGCATCGACTTTCGTCAAAAATAGCGAAAGGCAGGTTAATTCTGCGCAGCATTTCAACCAGCCACTGATGCACCAATGAATCTGGCACTAAAATTAGCACTCGCTGCGCACGACCGGTACGAAGCTGCTGATGGATAATAAGCGCAGCTTCAATGGTTTTACCTAAGCCAACTTCATCGGCAAGTAAAACACGCGGTGCATGACGGCTACCCACTTCAGAGGCAATATGCAGCTGGTGGGGAATAAGGGAAATACGTGCGCCGGCTAAACCAAGTGTGCTAGAGCGTAAATAATCGTATTGGTGATTTAGTGCGTTTAGGCGCAAGTCGAACCACTTAGGGTGGTCGAGTTGTTCGCTGAACAATCGCCTTTCAGGTTGGTTTAATCGAATGTGGTGATCAAGTAAGGTTTCAGAAAGACGAACTTGTGCTTTGGTGTCTTCGCGAATGCCGAAATAAATGCAAACGCCCTGACTTTCTTCAATTTCAGAGATAGTCATTTGCCAGCCGTCTTGGCTTTTCACGGTTTCGCCAATATCGAATACCAAACGGGTCAATGGAGCGTCTTGCTTTGTATACATTCGCGCTTCTCCCGTGGCAGGGAAAAACAACTCAACTGAGCGAAAATCAACACTAATAACAGCGCCTAAACCTAATTCGGTTTCAGAATTACTTAACCAACGCTGACCAATGGAAAACGGATTTCCTGAACTCATAAATCACCAACCTTTTTTGCGGGGGCGGTATTGTACGCATTGTGTATTAATAAGTCATTAATACTAGCCCATTTGCGCGTTTTAATCTTGGGTTGAACAGTGTGGTTGGAGGAGGAGAGTAGGTACACAAGAAAAAATATTTAGCAGAAAAACAGTGCTAATAATGAAAATCTGGATTATGGTGGATTTAGCGCTTGTGATTGTTTGTTGGGCAAGCGTGTGAAGTGGCGGTGTTTAGGTTACTGCCACTTTTCGGTCGACGCGACAAGGAGTGGAAGTCCTGTTCGAGCGACAACTTCTCCTCCTTCAGCGGAACTGTTCCTAGCACGCTAATTTGTTGTGTGTGCCTGGCCTTATTTACCGGAGTAAAGGATGCCAAGAAAAAATTCCACTGATACAAAAATATACGTCCTCGATACCAATATTCTGCTGCACGAACCTCACGCATTTCTCTCCTTTAAAGAACACGATGTCGTTGTACCAATGACCGTGCTTGAAGAACTAGATTACATCAAAGACAGTAAGAAAGACGTTGCCCGAGATGCGCGAGTATCTATTCGTGCAATGGAAGACTTACTGCACGATGCGTCACCTGAAAATATGGTGGCCGGTGTGTCTATGGTTGGAATGGGCGCAGGTGAAACAGCGCCGACAGGTTCTTTGTCTATTTATACTGATTTGGGCATGGCACAATCGCAGCAAGTGTTCACCAGTAATGAGAACGACAACCGCATCATTAATGTGGCCCTGCATTTGCAAAAAGCGAATGCACCGCAACAAGTGGTGTTGGTCACCAAAGATCTCAACATGCGCCTTAAAGCTAAAGGGGCAGGTCTTGCTCATGTAGAGGATTACCGCACCGACCAACTTATCAGTGATATTAAATACTTATCTCGGGGCTTCCATCGGTTTGAAGGCAATTTTTGGGACAAGGTGAAAAGTGTAGACAGTCGCACTGAAGGTCGTGATACCATTCACACCATTCCCAAAGCCATGCTGCCAGAAGCTTACATCAATGAGTTTCTACTTGATGAAAGCAACGATTTTGCTGGACTCGTTGAGGCGATTAACGGCGACTCTCTTGAAGTGCTTGATTTAGGCTATGAGCGCTTAATGGGCCGCCATGCGTGGGGAATAACGCCAAAGAATATTGGTCAAGCAATGGCGCTTCATGCGTTGCTTGACCCACACATCGACTTGGTGATCCTTACTGGCCCTGCAGGGAGTGGTAAAACCCTATTGGCCCTAGCCGCCGCCCTTGAAATGGTGGTAGAGCGTAACATGTACGATAAGATAATCGTGACACGTAGCACGCCAGAAATAGCTGAGTCGATTGGTTTCTTACCGGGAACCGAAGAAGAGAAAATGTTGCCATGGTTAGCAGCCATTACTGATTCGTTAGAAGTGCTGCATAAACACGATGAAAACGTGAAAGGCTCTATGAACTACATCATGGAAAAAGCCAACATTCAGTATAAGTCGGTTAACTTTATGCGGGGGCGAAGCATTCAAAACTCAATTGTGATTTTAGATGAATCGCAGAATTTAACGGCATCACAGCTTAAAACCATTATCACCCGATGCGGTGAAGGTACTAAGATTATTGTGGGCGGAAACTTGGCCCAAATAGACAGTAATTACTTAAGCGCTGTGACTTCAGGACTAACCTACTTAGTAGAGAAGTTTAAAGACTTCTCGGGCAGTGCAACCTTAAACTTAGATGGTGTAGTAAGAAGCCGCTTAGCCAGCTTTGCGGAAGAGAATCTTTAGTTTTTACGTGTAAGCAAATCAGTAACACTAAAATACGACTAAGCGTGTTCGTGGCTCAAGCCGCGAATGCGCTTTTTGTTTTAGTCAATTTTCTCCACTTGATAACGGCCGGTAGAGATGTAGCGTTTCGTGTCATCTGAAATATCGCCAAAGGGGATAAGGGCTGGGCCTGTTGGGTCAAACAGTACATAAGTCTCACCCTCAACCTCTAATTTCTCGTCTTCAGGAACCGCATTGATAGCTACCCCTAATAACGCATGATGGGGAAGAAAAACCATAACGATGTTGGTGGAAGGAAGAAAGGCACGTACCAGCGCGCCAGTTAAAACCGCCTTACTGTCGCAGTCCCCCCTATTTTGCATAAGTAACCCTAGTGGAGGCGCAAACCCAGAACCATTACTGGCAACTCTGTCTTCAAGGGAATCATAAGGAATACTTTGTACCCAGCTAGTCATCAATTGTAAGTAAACACGGTTATTTTCAATTCGATCTACTTTGTCGTAAAACGCTTCCGAGATAGGTCTAAGTGATTCAAACGTTTGTGCAACATAACGAAGGTGATCAGGCTTTACCGCTTGCTGGTTAAAAAGCGTGGTGAACCGAGTGTAATAGTGTTTATCAAGATAGTCAGTATAAGCGGTACGCTGCACACTTTTTAACTGAGATAATATCTGGTCAGCTTTATTTGGCTTTGTTGATGTAACCTTTATATTAATTGCGTCGTTTTCATTGGAAACAGACACCACTGCTTCACGTGGGTCGACCTTCTTAGCCTCTTTAAGTAGCGATACGGTAACGTAACGTTGGGCTATTTCGGGTTTATAGTTGGCCTGTGTGGTAGGCGCGACCTTTAATGCACTATTGGGCAAAGAGAATGCAATGGATTGCTCAATACCTTCACTATCTAACCATCGATATTCAAACTGTATATCATCAGTCGAGACGGTTTTGTTGAAAGAGAGTTGAGCAGCGTAAGTGGCGATAGGGGCAAAGCAAAGAAGAAGCGCAAAACTAAGTGGCAAGGCAGTCGAAAGCGCTAGCGACTTAGATAGTCGAGTTGGCAAACCTGTGGCATACAAGGCCGTTTGCTGACAAAGACGACTTATTTGCCCCATAAATGTAACCTTCGTTTTAGTGTGACGACCAATGTGCTGCTGCCAATATGCCGCGTAGCTGATTAATTCAGTATGCGTTCGCAGGCATAAATTGCAACAAATTAGTTAAAACCACGCCTGCTTACTGGCGCAAACTAGTCACCGAACCAATTTAGCTGTTTATGTAAACTCACCACCGTACCCACAATGATTAACGTTGGTGGCTTTAATGCTGATGTAGCAGGGTTTTGCGTAATATCGCTAAGTGTGCCTGTCACCACTACTTGGTTTTCGGTGGTAGCCGACTGAATAAGGGCAATTGGCGTATCTGGTGTAAGACCGTTTTCGATTAACTTCTCACAGATAATGGGTAAGCCCGTTAACCCCATATAAAATACAATCGTTTGGTTTTTATGTGCTAACGACTGCCAATTCAAATCAATCGTACCGTCTTTTAAGTGGCCTGTAGCAAACACCACTGATTGCGCATGATCTCTATGGGTTAGAGGAATGCCTGCATAGCTTGATGCGCCATTAGCCGCGGTAATGCCAGGTACAACTTGAAACTCTATTCCATGTTGAATAAGCGTTTGAATTTCTTCGCCGCCACGGCCAAAAATAAACGGGTCTCCGCCTTTTAAGCGCACAACCCGATTGCCTTTTTTCGCTTCATCAACCATCAACTGGTTTATGTCATCTTGCGGCAAGCTATGATTGCTCTTCGCTTTACCAACGTAAATCTTTTCAGCATCGCGGCGAACGAGTTCTAAAATCTGTGGCGACACCAATCTATCGTAAACCACCACATCGGCTTTTTGCATTAGGCGCAATGCGCGAAAAGTCAGTAAATCAGGATCGCCAGGGCCTGCGCCAACTAAATAAACCTGACCTTGAACTTGGTTATTTTCAGCCGCTGCCGTTAGCGCGGTCTCAAACGCTGCATCGGCTTTACTGTCTTGGCCTTTTTCAACCATTTCAGCTATATCGCCGTCTAACACGTCTTCCCAGAAATATCGCCTAGCAGTAACACCATTTAAAGATTGCTTTACTTTTTCTCTGAATTTTTCAGAGAAGGCACCTAGTTTACTTAAATTAGCAGGCAGCACGGTTTCCAGTTTTTGACGCAAGTACCGCAATAACACCGGGGCTACGCCGCCACTGCTCATAGCAATAATAATAGGGGAACGGTCTACAATAGAAGGGGTGATGAATTGGCAAAGTGGCGTGTTATCAACCACATTGACGAGCACTATTTGTTCGCGCGCTAAATCGTGAATAGCTTGGTTGGTTTCAGATTTATCGGTGGCGATAAAAACCATGTCTTTATCGGTTAAATCGCTGTCGATAAATTCCCGTTCAATAAGGGTTACTTTCTCGTTTTTAGCCAAACGTTTTACGGTTTCGCAGGCCCAAGGCGCCACCACAGTAATGTGGGCAGGGGTTTTCATGATGAGCTCAAGTTTGCGGGCTGCTACTTCTCCAGCGCCGACAATTAAACAGCGAAGAGAGCGAGCATCTAAAAATAGGGGAAAGTAATCCATTGAGGTGCACATAAAAAAAAAGAACTAACGCTATTTTGCGCTAATTCTTTTTATTTATAAACAACGAAATCAGCCTTCATATTCACTAATGTTATATAAAGGCGAAATGTTCTTGTTTTTCGTTCTTACGACTTGCGACGTGCGCGATTATCACGGCTGCGGTTTTCACCACGGTTGTCGCCTCGCTCACGCTTTGCCGGTGGTGTGTCTGACCATTCGCGAATAGACAAACGTTGACCCGCTACGCGAGTACCTTGAAGCTTGTCTTTAGTCTCTTTTGGCATGCCTTCCGGCAAATCAACAGTACTGAAGTTATCATAAATTTCAATAGCACCAATGTGCTTAGAATCCATGTTACCTTCGTTTGCGATAGCACCAACGATATTACCCGGCTTAGCACCGTGTGTATGACCTACGTCAATACGGAAGCGTTGCATACCTGCTTCTGGCTTACGACCAGTGCGAGGTGCTCTAGGCTTACGTTCACGACCGTCACGTCCACCATCTCTGCGGTCGCCACGAGGCTCACGGCTGTCACGAGGTGGTTTGCTGTGAAGATCAGGGCGGTCGCTTTCTTTAAGGATAAGCGGCTCATCACCTTGTGCAATCTTAAGCAATGCTGCCATAAGCACTTCAGGAGAAGCTTCAGCTTCTTCTTTAATCATCTCAACTAATGGAATAAGTGTTTCAATGCTGTCATCTTGCGTAGCATCAATAACAGATTGCTTGAAACGGCTTAAACGGGTTTCGTTGATTTCACTAATTGAAGGAATTGGCATTACTTCAATTGGCTGCTTAGTCGTTTTCTCGATAGAGAAAAGCATACGCTTTTCACGATGTGAGATGAAAAGTATTGCATCACCAGTACGACCTGCACGGCCTGTACGACCAATACGGTGAACATAAGATTCACTATCGTAAGGTACGTCGTAGTTGATAACGTGGCTAACACGTTCAACATCAAGACCACGTGCAACAACATCAGTTGCTACCAAGATATCAATGTTACCTTGCTTAAGTTTATCAACAGTACGCTCACGAGCGTTCTGAGGAATATCACCATTTAGCGGTTCAACATCGTATCCACGTGCAGAAAGTTTATCAGCAAGTTCAACAGTAGCTGTTTTAGTACGCACGAAAATAATCATGCCGTCAAAACGCTCTACTTCCATGATTCTCGTAAGTGCCTCAAGCTTATGGTGAGGAGCTACTTGGCAGTAACGTTGACGAATAGTACTTGCAGTACTTACCTTAGAAGCAATTTTTACGTGCTTAGGATCTTTAAGGTAACGCTGAGTAATTTTCTTAATTGGACCAGGCATAGTTGCCGAGAACAACGCCGTTTGGCGTTCAGCTGGCGCGTGGCTCAAAATAAGCTCAACGTCATCAATAAAGCCCATGCGTAACATTTCGTCGGCTTCATCAAGTACGAGGAATTTAAGTTCACTTAAATCCAACGTTTTACGTTTGATATGGTCGATAACACGACCTGGTGTACCTACCACAACTTGAACGCCGCGCTTAAGCTGGCGAATTTGGTTGTCGTAAGATTGACCGCCGTAAACAGGCAGTACTTTAATTTTATGGCTGAAACTAGCGTACACTTGGAACGCTTCTGCTACCTGAATCGCTAATTCGCGAGTAGGTGCTAGTACCAGTAATTGCGGCTTACGTTGCTCAGGATCGATATTTGCCAACATTGGAAGGGCAAACGCTGCGGTTTTTCCTGTCCCTGTCTGGGCCTGACCGAGTAAGTCGTGACCTTCAAGCAGTAATGGAATACTCTCGGCTTGAATAGGTGACGGTTTCTCGTAGCCAACTTTTTCAAGGGCTTGTAAGATAGGTTCTGGTAGTTTTAGATCTTTAAATGTCATGTCGACAGTTGTTGTCATTAAGGGTCCTGATGCTTTAAGTAAGGAGGGTGCGGCATACTGTAGGACGCCTTCAAACGTCGGAGTGTGCTCGCGGTATTGCAAAAAACGTTATTATATTCGAATAATGGTCAGGTTGCCACGAAATTGCACAATAATGACGAAAAAATGCACAATTGATAGTGTAAACTTCGGGTATACCTCGAAATTCAAATGATGTAGGGCAAAGGAACGACAATGAATAAGAAATACCCACAGCAGATTTTTAAGCGATCTTCTATCGCAGTTCTTCTTTTGAGCAGCCTTTTAGCAGGATGCGGTGATAAATCGATAGACGCTCATCTAGAAGACGCTCGAGCTTATGCACAGAGTCAAAATAACGCTGCTGCAATTGTTGAATATAAAAATGCCATTCAGATGGACCCCAATGCAGCGGTACCTCGTTTTGAGTTAGGTAAATTATACCTTCAAAATGATAATTATGTCTCAGCAGAAAAAGAATTAAACAAAGCGTTAGAGCTAGGACACCCAGCCAGTGAAGTGATTCCCTTACTCTCAGTTGCCTATCAACAATCGGGAGCAGAAAACGCGTTAGGAGAAGTGGATTATCGTGCAGAGGGCATGACCGCCGTAGAATCTGCCGAAGTCGGTTTTTATAAACTCCAAGCCTTAGTACAGTTAGAGAAATTGGCAGAGGCTGAAGCGCTACTAGATGATTTATTAACCCTCGATACGCAGTCTGTATATAAGGGGTTAATTGAAAGCTATCAATATGTACTTGCCGAAGACTATACACAGGCACTGACTGCTACAGAGGCACTCCGAGAGCAAGCGCCAAGCAACAAAGATGTTTTACTACAGCTTGCCCGCCTTTACTTGTTAGAGCAAAAGCAAGCAGAAGCCATTGGTGTTTACGAAGATTACACCAAAGCCTACCCTAAAGACGTGACCAGTAAATTCGCATACGCTGCTTTGCTAATAGAGCAACGCGATTTAGCACGTGCTGAGCCAGTGGTGGATGAACTATTAACGCTGAATGAAGCCCATCCATTGCTTAATACGTTTAAAGGCATAATTGAATCAGCGAATGGTAATCATGCAAAAGCGTTAGCGCATTTGGAAACAGCAGTACAAAACGGTCGTAACGATCAAGTGGTGCGATTGGTTGCCGGTTTCAGCGCGTATCAAATTCAAGATTTTGAAGCGGCCCAACGACATCTTACTATGGTGGCGTCACGGCTACCTGAAAATCACCCAGGCTTAAGAATGCTGGCAGACAGCATGTTGCAACTGGGCGAAAATGACGAAGCCCTTGCTGTATTAAACCGAGTAGAAGGCGACGCGACCACAGACGCAGCGTTATTTTCTAAAGCGGGGTATCAATTACTTCGTGAAGGTAACGTGGTTGGTGCTAAACAAATGGTTGAAAAAACCGAAGCGGTAGTGGATACCTCACCAGAAGATCTCGCTCGTTTAGGTGTGTTACAACTCTCGTTAAACGATGTGACCGGTTTGGTTAACATTGAAGAAGCCGTTCAGCGGGCGCCAGAATCTGCCGCCTCTCAAAACACTTTGCTGCGCGCGTACATCGCTACTGGCGAGCTAGAAAAAGCCAAGGTTGCTGCCAGTGAATGGCGTGAGCAAGCGCCAAGTGATGCATTGCCTTTGGTGTACTTAGCTAGCATTGCTATTGTTGAGGAAGACTTTACTACAGCCACTGACTTATTAAATAGCGCTGAAAAGTTAGAGGGTGCCGATAAAGAAGTGGCTTATGCCAAAGTGAAGTTACTGATTGCGCAAAAGCAGTTTGCTGACGCTATTACGCTTGTGAAGTCTCATATAAAAGATAACCCTTCGGACGTGCAAGCGTTGACCATGTGGTACGCCCTAGAAGCGCGAGAAAAAAATGAAGCAGTAGTGGTTGATTACTTAGAGAAGCAACTTGCAGAAGAATCAGCCGATATAAACTTGCGTTTATTATTGGCGCGTATTTATTCGCGAATGGGCGAAGTAGCCAAGAATAATAGCTTGTTAGCCTCTGTTGAAGGTGATGAAAGCACCCCAATTGCGTTTTGGAATTTAAAAGGTCAGGGCCTAATTCGTGAAAACGAAGTTGAAAAAGCCAAAGCCTTGTTCGAACGTTGGATTGAATTTTATCCGCAAGATAAAAATGCGGTATTGGGCATGCTGCTTATCCTTGATTCTCAGAATAACTACCGCGACGGTTTAGCGCTTACTGAAAAAGTATTAGCGAAACGTCCAGATGCCCAGATTAGTCTTTTAAAAGCGTATTTCCACGCCATGATGGGGCAAAGTAAACCGGCATGGGAGATTATTAATAGTACCTCTGATGAGGTGCAAGCACTGCCATTCGTTCGCGGTATTCTTGCCAGGCTGTATGTTATCGATAAGCAACCAGAAGAAGCATTGGAGCATGCAGAGGTGGCTTATGAAGCTACGCCAAACTCGGACATGGCCTTGCTAATGGTTGCCATTCTTGAAATGACAGGTAAACAAGCCGAAGCCTTTTCATTTCTTGAAAAGCATGTGCAGAACACGCCAAACGATGTGCGCAGTGCCATGCTATTAGCCGAACGCCAAATTGCTAGCGATAAACAAACAGCCATAGCGACCTATGAAACTATTTTGACTAAAACCCCTGATAATTTTGTGGTGTTGAATAACTTAGCGTTTTTAAGTTTTCAAAATGGAAACCTAGATAAAGCTGAAACCATGGCGAAAAAGGCCGTATCTTTACAACCTGAAAATGCAGACTCTGTAGATACGCTAGCGCAAATACTGATTGCCAAAGGCGATAAAGAAGCTGCGCTTAAGCTGTATTCAGATATTGCAACTCGACCTATTTTAAATGATGAGGTTTACCTTAATCACGTAGAGCTGTTATTGCAGATGGATAAAAGTGCTTTAGCTAAGCGACGCCTAGCAAGCAGAGAGTTTGAAAAAGAAGTATCACTTGAGCGTATAGAAACGCTTAAAACGCGCTACGGATTATAAAAGGGTGTTTGGTACCTTAAAGCGTATAAGCAAACTGACAGCTAAATAGGTTACTAAACCGATAGCTAAGTTAATACAAACGAAAAAAGCGCCTAGGTGATATCTTCCTTTGGCGCTTTTTTTGGCTGTTCGTTATTACTGTTGGTTATTTTTTTGAGTTTGGTTCTTCGAGTTTGGCCTTAATCGCCGTGAGCTCTGCCATTACGTCTTGTAATGTAGGTTCGCTGTGGCCTTCAGCTTCTAATTCCGCTCTTAGCAGCGCTTCTTTTTCTTCCCTGGCTTTTTCGTTCTCACGCTCCATCACGTTCACCACAATACCAATCACCATGTTCAAAAAGGCGAATGCAGTAAAGAAGATAAAGGTTAAGTAGTACACCCAGCTAAGCGGATAAACCTCCATGGTTTCGTACATAACATCGGTCCAATCTTCAAATGTCATCACCCTAAATAGGGTAAGCAATGAGATGGTAATGTCGCCCCAAAGCGTTGGGTTGATATCGCCAAACAACGTGCTGCCAACCGCGGCGTATATGTAAAAAATGATAAACATGAGCAACATTACGTAGCCCAGTTGAGGCAAAGCTTTTACCAGTGACACTAAGAGTATGCGAAGTTCAGGAATGATAGAGATCATCCGCAATACCCTAAATACCCTAACTAATCGTGCTATCAACGCAAGTTCAGTATCATCGGCGGGTATAAGGCTGATAATAACAATAACGGTATCGAAGACATTCCAGAAACTTTTGAAAAAGTCTCGCTTTCGGGGTTCGCCTAAAAAGCGAATAGTAATTTCAGTTAAGAAAAATGCGCTGATAAACCAATCTAGTAATAGGGTAACACTGCCAAACCCAGCAGGCAGTTCATAGGTTTTGGCGCCAACTAATAACGCTGAAATGACGATAACGCTAACCACAAAGGCTTCAAACCATTTATTAGCGCGAATACGTTCAAATCGACTCTGTAACTCAGAAGCTTGCATGTTTTTCTTTGCTCACATTACAAACAAATAAGCGCTGCCAATCACTTAAGATAAATAGGCTTATTTAGGGATAATAAAAAAAGGGGCAACATCATGGACGATGCATTGTGCTTGTTGCAAGTAAAATTGTATCAGCGGCATATTACCGGCTTAACGTGTCTGACATTATCTTTAAATATTACATCATTTACAAAGAAGGCGGCTAATGCCGCCTTCTTTTATGACACTGGTTTATCGCCAGGTATTATTCAGTTTATGTTGCCGATGATTATTCAGCGTCTTCCATTGGCTTTAAGCCACGGTTGATAATAGCCACATCTTCGCCGGTTAAGGTACCAGCAGCTTGTTTCAGCGTAACAACCGATTGAATAAAGTCGTAGCGCGCGCCAGATAAGTTATTGCGTGCATCAAACAAATTACGGGTGCTATCAAGTACATCCACAATAGTACGCGTTCCTACATCAAATCCCGCTTCAGTTGCTTTTAACGCACTGTTTGCAGAAACCACAGACTGTTCAAGGGCGCGAATGGTAGATATTGACGCTTTTACGTTATTAAACGAGCTACGAATAGACTGAACCGTTTCACGGTACGTTTGTTCAGCCGCTTGGCTGGCAGAAACGTAAAGGTATTTCGCTTGGTCAGTTTGCGAGCTTACACGATGGCCAGAGTAAATCGGTACTGACACTGACAGGCCAATTGACTCGCTATCAAGGTAAGGTGTTTCGTACTGAATAAACTGTGAATCTACGTCATTTTTCGAGCGACCAAGGCTTGCCGATAGGTCAAGGGTAGGTAAGTGGCCTGAACGGGCAGCAGCGATATCTTCTTTAGCAATATCCATCGCTAAACGGTCAACCAACAATGCTAAGTTTTTATCTTGCGCCGTTTCTAACCAGTTATCGACTTTTGCAGGCACTGGCATAGTGGCAGAGAAGGTTTCTTTATCTAAGCCAAACAAGCGGTCGTGGTATTTACCGGTGATAACACGTAGTGCTTCAAGGGCGAATTCTAGCTGGTTTTCAGCCTGAATCTCTTGAGCGACAGTGCTGTCGTAGTTAGCTTGTGCTTCGTGCACATCAGTAATAGCGGTAAGCCCTACTTCGAAGCGCTGACGGGTTTGTTCTAACTGACGCTCAATGGCTCGTTTTTCTGCATTAACAAATTCAACGCTATCACGTGCACGTAATACATCAAAATAAGCAGTAACCGAACGTACAATTAGGTCTTGCATGCTAGCGGCTAATTGCGCATCGCTTTGTTCTGCCACTTTTTCGGCGCGATCTAAGCCAACCCAGTTTGCGTGGTCGTACAACGACATAGACAACGAAATGCCGTAATCGATATTGTCATTGTCTGTTTCAAAGGTGACTACTTGTAAGTCTTCTGCGTTAGTACCTAATGTTTGTGCACTCTCTGTGGTAGAGGTGGTGTACGACATAGACCCAGAAATTTGAGGAAGAAGGTTTGCACGACTAATGCTGATCCCTTCAAATGCAGCATCACGCTGCGCTTTCGCTTGATTTACCAAAGGGTCATTGGCGAGTGCTTGTTGATACACTTGTGTCAGATCATCGGCAAGGGCACCGGTTGTTACTGAGAAACCGATTGCCAGCGACAGAAGTTTTCGATTCATGCTTACGTCTTCCTGTTATGTCTAGATGAGTCTAAGTGACTGCTAAAAATTATAAATAATATGCGAAGTGTATAAATTTTATTCGTAAACCGAAACAGTACAGTCGTAACAGTGTTGCTTTAACTGTAACAGAATATGTGATCCAACCTAGTTCATTGGCAAGTAAACACATTTATCTTAGAAAATTCGGTGTTACTTTTTATGCTTTCGTCCGCGGTTAGGGCGCGTATACAAAAGTGGTATGTCTATGTACTATGCATGATAAATCGTTTCGAACCAAAAGTGTCTGCAAATGAGCAAGAAAATCCTTTCATTTACCTCAAACGACGTTGAAATTACCAGTGTCAAACCGGTTTATCGTGGTTTTTTCACCATGCAAGAATATCTGTTTACGCACAAATGCTTCGACGGTTCCCAAAGCGGGACAGTGAAACGAGAGCTATTTGAACGTGGACATGCTGTAGGCGTACTGCCTTACGACCCTATTTTAAAAGAATTCGTTTTAATTGAGCAGTTTAGAATAGGGGCGTTGGCGACATCTTCAACCCCTTGGCTGATAGAAATTATCGCCGGTATGATTGACGAAGGGGAAACCGAAGTAGATGTATGTCATAGAGAGTCGATGGAAGAGGCTGGTATTGAGCTTGAAAATCTCACCAAAGCAATGAGTTATTTATCTAGCCCTGGAGGGACGACCGAACGTATTCACATCTTTGTTGCAAAAACCAATGCAGAAAAAGCCCATGGCATTCATGGATTAGAAACCGAATCGGAAGATATTAAAGTTCATAGAGTGGCTGAAGCAACAGCCCTTGAATGGCTGGAAAACGGCCATATAGACAACGCTGCCGCAGTAATTGCGCTACAATGGTTCTTTATGAACAAATCCACGCTAATGGAGCAATGGAAGATATCGTGACACAACGTACCCACAGAAAATACGTCCCTCATCTACCCACAATGCAGGCATTGTGCGAGCTAAACTACGCGCACATTCTTCGTATTCTGCCAGATTGTGATACAGAGGAACTTAACTACGTATTTACCGTGGGCGACGCGCTTACGTACGAAATCAAGATTATTGAGTCTGCACGTTACACGAGTACGTTAAGCCTTAAACAAACGTCCGACGATATGCCCAGTTATTTAACGCCATCAATGACGGTGCGTTTGTACCACGATGCCCGAATGGCCGAAGTTATAAATAGCCAGAATACGGGCGCGCTACAACCCTCGTACGAATATCCTAATTTAAAAATGCGCCAACGCAATGAAAAGCAAATGGTGAATATCTTTCTTGCTGAGTGGTTAGATTTTTGCCGCAAATTGCGTCCTAAGGTAACTTCGCTAGCGTGAGTACCCTGCTGCATATTAGTGATTGCCATTTATTTGGTGATACCACTCGCCAAGGCTACGGCGCAATTAACCCTCACCTCAGCTTAAAACAAATTTTGATTGATGCTTTCAAGCACGGCGAAAATATCAGCGCGGTTATTGTTACCGGTGATATTAGCGGCGATGATTCATTAGCAAGCTATCAGCATTTTATTGCTTTGATGGAAAACTACGCGAATACACCAGTATATGTGATTGCGGGCAATCATGATAATAACCCTCACTTTGATACGTTATCTGCTTACCATCTTGTTGCTGGTACGCCTGTTGAATTAGGCGATTGGCAAATTCACGGCCTAGACACCCGTTTCGAAGGGGCGAGAGGTCAGGTAGATACTCAAGAGCTCAAGGCTATAGGCAAACAGGTAACTGAAAATTCTCATCGCCATCATTTACTGGCTATGCATCACCATGCCTCGCCATCAGAAAGTTGGATGGATAAACACGACTTGTCTAACGCCGATGCGTTTTTACACTGGGTAGAAGAGGGCATTGCATTAGCGGCGATCATTCATGGCCATGTTCACTCCCCCCTTCGTTACACGTTAGGTACAGATAATCCTGTACCAGTGATGGGCTGCCCTGCGAGCTGTTGGCAGTGGGAAATGGCATCTGAATTTGCGTTAAGCAACGAACAGCCCGGTTATCAACTCATTAGGTTACACGACGATGGAACGTTAACCAGCGATATAAAGAGAATAAAAATAATATGAAACACGTGTTATATCTTCATGGCTTTTTAAGCTCACCAAAGTCTGTAAAAGCGCAGGCCACCAAAGCGTATTTCGAGCAGCATCATCCCGATGTAACCTTGCATATTCCCGCGCTTTCGAATTACCCGAGCCAAGTAGAAAGTCAGTTGTTGGCATTGATAGAGAGTACCCCCGCGTTAATTAAAGATGGGCTGCGTGTTATTGGCAGTTCTATGGGCGGTTATTTATCTACGTTTTTAATTGAAAAATTCTCGGGCAAAGCCGTATTGATAAACCCTGCGGTAAAACCTTATGAATTACTGCAAGGTTTTATTGGTGAACATACCAACCCTTACACGGGTGAAGTGTTCCACATCGTTGAAAGCGATATTAATGTAATAGAAAAGTTAGACGCTAAAGAATTACGGCATGCACCTGCGTATAAAGTGTTATTGCAAACTGAGGACGAAACCTTAGATTATCGTTTAGCAGAAACCAAGTACGCTTCGAGCACGCTAGTCGTTGAAGAAGGCGGCGATCACAGCTTTATTGGCTTTGAAAATCACCTACCCGCTATTACAGACTTTCTACTTAACGATTAGAAGCCGTTAACGACGTCGTGCTTCTCATTGTTGTGTTGCTATTAGCAGTATTTATTTTAGCAGTATTAGCTTCATATCGTACCCACCAAGCTTGCTGACTTTCGCCTTTTCATTGCGAGGGTAGGCAAGCCTTGGTAACATCAATTTATCTTGCGTTGCAGTTGTCTTCTGCGTACGTTAACCCTTGTTGCTGGCTTAAATAATAACCATAACTATGTCAAATCAATATAACTCTGATGCAATTGAAGTCTTAAACGGTCTCGACCCGGTTAAGCGCCGCCCAGGCATGTATACCGATACCACTCGTCCCAACCATTTGGGCCAAGAGGTTATCGATAACAGTGTGGATGAAGCCTTAGCAGGTCATGCATCCAACATTAAAGTTATCTTGCATGAAGACCAATCTCTTGAAGTCATTGATGATGGCCGTGGTATGCCGGTGGATATCCACCCGGAAGAGAAAATCTCTGGTGTAGAACTTATTTTAAGTAAGCTACATGCTGGGGGAAAATTCTCCAACAAAAACTATGCGTTTTCTGGGGGGTTACACGGTGTGGGCATTTCAGTGGTGAACGCCCTCTCCACACGGGTAGAAGTCACTATTCGTCGTGACAGTAACGTGTATCAAATTGCCTTTGCCAATGGCGATAAAATTGAAGAACTTGCGGTAATAGATACGTGCGGCAAACGTAACACTGGTACCCGGGTACATTTTTGGCCCGATCCGCAATACTTCGATTCAGCAAAATTCTCAGCCAGCCGTCTTATTCATAATCTTCGTGCAAAGGCCGTACTAAGCCCAGGTTTACGTATTCGTTTTGACAATAAAATCGCCAAAGATTCACAAGAATGGTACTACGAAGATGGTTTGCAAGATTACTTGTATCAAGCGGTACAAGAATACGAAACACTTCCTACTGATGTCCCTTTTGTAGGTAGCTTTAAAGGTAACACCGAAGGCGCTGATTGGGCGGTAATGTGGCTGCCTGAAGGCGGTGAGTTAACCACCGAAAGTTACGTTAACCTTATCCCTACTGCCCAAGGCGGTACCCATGTAAATGGTATGCGCCAAGGCTTGTTAGAGTCTATGCGCGAGTTTTGTGAATTTAGAAACTTAATGCCTCGTGGGGTGAAGCTGTCACCGGATGATATCTGGGACCGATGTGCTTATATTTTGTCTACCAAAATGCAAGACCCACAATTTGCAGGGCAAACCAAAGAGCGCTTGTCGTCACGCCAAGCATCTGCTTTTGTCTCTGGCGTGGTAAAAGACGCGTTTAGCTTGTGGTTAAACCAACATACCGAAGTGGCCGAAGCCTTGGCAGATATGTGTATCAACAATGCACAGCGCCGATTACGTCAAAACAAAAAAGTGGCGCGTAAAAAGGTCACCCAAGGGCCAGCACTGCCAGGTAAATTAACCGATTGTTCGTCTCAAGACATTTCCTACTCTGAGCTTTTTCTAGTGGAAGGTGATTCAGCAGGTGGTTCTGCCAAACAAGCTAGAGACCGAGAATTCCAAGCTATCATGCCCCTTCGCGGTAAAATCCTTAATAGCTGGGAAGTAGACTCTTCACAGGTATTAGCATCACAAGAAATTCACGATATATCAGTAGCGTTAGGTATCGACCCAGATTCTACCGATTTATCAGGTTTACGGTACGGTAAAATTTGTATATTAGCGGATGCCGACTCCGACGGACTGCATATTGCTACCTTGCTGTGTGCATTGTTTGTGAAGCACTTTAGAACGCTAGTCGACCAAGGCCATGTTTATGTGGCCATGCCACCTTTATTTCGTATCGATGTGGGCAAAGAAGTTTTCTATGCGCTGGATGAAGGCGAGAAAAAAGGCATATTGGATCGTATAGAAGCAGAGAAAAAACGCGGTAAAGTAAACGTTCAGCGCTTTAAAGGGCTAGGTGAAATGAACCCGTTACAGCTTCGTGAAACTACTATGGATCCCAATACCCGTAGGTTAGTTCAACTCACGATAGAAGACTCGGCAGAAATGCTAGAGTTGATGGACATGCTGTTAGCCAAAAAACGTTCTGGCGACAGAAAAATCTGGCTTGAAAGCAAAGGAAATATGGCGGAAGTCGGCGTTTAACCTTTGCTTGCCTGTTAGCCATATCGGTATCGATATGGCTTCACTCTGTCCAATCCCTTTCGTCGTTCACGTATTAATTCCTCAAGCAATTCGCCTATCAATAGATATGCATTTACCCATTACTTTCAAGCTTCTTTGCTGCTCCACTTCACTAATATCTTCCTGTTTAGCGCCTCGATATCGAAACTATATTTAGGGTGATGAAATAGTTACCAAATAATACCGAGAAATTATTTAACTAATACTAGCGAGTTACCCTGATATTTTCGTTAGTTTTCAACATAAACTTTGAGGTGTTTGAACCTTTTAGGCGCATAACACGTTTTATTTAACGTAATAATATTAGACTTTGGTATATTTCTGGAGTGCTAGTTACTGGTATAGTAAGCGTATTAGATGCGGTGAAGATGCCGCAAATACTGAATGTTCGCATTAGCATTCAGTTAACTCAAACGGAGCTAAATGTAGTATGGAATCTTTACCGTCATCGCGGGCGACTAAACCTGAGATAGCTCCTTTTATTGTTGGCGTAGGCTCTTCAGCGGGCGGAATAGAAGCATTAATCAATCTGGTAAGCGAATTACCAAAAGCCATCAATGCGTCTTTTATTATTGCTCAGCATTTATCTCCTACTCATAAAAGCCAAATGACGGAAATATTGGCGCGAGAAACTGAATACCCTGTGGTTGAGGCTACGCCGCATTGCAAAATTAAAGCAAACACCATTTATGTGGGGCCACCGGGTTACCACCTTAAATACAAAGAGGGGTATTTACACCTCGATAAATCACCGGATGAACTATCTCCTAAGCCCTCCGTTAACCTCTTGTTTGAATCATTAGCTGATGAAATTGGCGATCACGCAATTGGCGTTATCTTATCGGGTACTGGCAGCGATGGTGCCAGAGGGCTTAAGGCCATTAAAGGTGTCGGTGGGTTTGCCTTTGTGCAAGACCCAGCCTCTGCAAAATATGATGGCATGCCCAAAGCGGCGCTTGAAAATGTGGCTGTGGATTCAATTCTTGAACCCCAAGAAATGGGGCAAGAAATTGCACATATTTCGCAAAACATCGCGCGTAATTTCTTAGCGGTGCAGGAAGACACTCGAAGTGAATTAATGAGTGAACTCTACGGAAAGATAAGAACGGCGACCAAAATAGATTTCAGTTTTTACAAACAATCGACCTTGTTGCGCAGAGTGAATCGTCGTTTAATTGCCACACAAACTGAAGATTTACCCTCTTATTTGACCTATTTAGACAATAACGCCGATGAAGTTATAGCATTGTCGAAAGAGCTATTAATTTCAGTTACCGACTTTTTCAGAGACAACACTGCATTTAACGCTATCAAGACACATATTGAGAGTATTGTAGAAAACAAAAACAGCGGCGATGCTATTCGTTTATGGGTAGCAGGATGTGCCACTGGAGAAGAGGCATACTCATTAGCCATCTTGTTTCTTGAAGCTATTGAGAAGCAAGGTATTGATGCCAACTTGCAGATTTTTGCGACTGATATCGATGAACATGCACTCTCAGTTGCCCGCAAAGGGGCCTATTCTGTTCAGGCCATTGCAAGCCTTTCATCGGATTTAACCGACAAGTACTTTCGGTATGCTGACAATGCGTATTACCCGCAAAAATTACTGCGTGATGTAATCACCTTTTCTCGTCAGGACATCACGCGAGATCCGCCATTTTTACACCTTGACATGGTGTCGTTTAGAAATGTACTTATCTACTTTAATAGCGATTTACAGCAGCGGGTGTTATCGCTGTTTCGTTATTCGTTAACCAAAGAAGGTATTCTCTTTTTAGGTAAGTCTGAATCGATTGGCTCGACAGAAGATATCTTTGTTGCCCTTGATAGGCGCAGTAGAATTTTTAAAGTAAGCGAGGCGTCTAAGCCTCCCTCACTGCCGAAAATGCTAAAAAGCCATGTAGATATAACTAAAACGAAAACGGCTATCACTAACAGCTACGAAAATATTTTCACTCGCTCTGTACTAGATAGCTTCGGGCCAAGTTTACTCATCAGTGAAAGGTTTGCCATTTTGCACTCACATGGCAACTTACAACGCTTTATTACGTTCCCATCTGGGGTGCCCGATCTTAACTTATCGAAACTCATTGCTGCGCCTTTTGCCGCAGACTTGATTTCTTGCGTGAATAAGGCAAGTCGTACTGGTGAAATAGCAATAAGTCGAGCTAAGCGCTTAGCCGACGATGATAGTCGGCTGTGGAAGTTACGGGTGCTCCCGCTAGAAAACCAAAGTCCTCAGCACTACTTAGTTAATTTTTATGAATACGACACTATTATTGATGCCGAGCCCAAAGAGCCGACGGCAACCAATGAAGCTGATGTTGCTGAATTAATTGCAGCTCGAGAGCAACTACAAACGCTTACCGAAGAAATGGCTGCCTCAGCGGAAGAAATGCAGGCACTTAATGAAGAAGTGCAAGCCGCTAACGAAGAGCTACAAGCGAATAACGAAGAGCTTGAAGCCACCAACGAAGAGCTTCAGGCTACTAACGAAGAACTCATTAGCGTAAATGAAGAAAGCATGCGGAAATCTGCTGATTTAGGTGCGATAAACAGTGAGTTGATGAGCGTTTACAACACGTTAGATTTTCCAATCTTGGTCTTTGATACCGATACCTGCTTAAGTCGAACCAATGACGCAGCCAATCGCCGTTTTCATTTAAATAATGGCTCGTTTAAAAAGCCGATGTACTCGCTTAATTTCCCCGGCTATTTTGAAGACATTGAAAAGCGCTTAAGTAAAACCCTGCGTAATGGGGTAAATACGAGCATGGTGATCAAGCCATCAAGCCAAGAAACTTACAATGTATTCATTACGCCAATTCTAAACAGTCGAGAGCGCATCACTGGGGCTGTTCTAGTTATTATTGATAACTCAGAATTGGTCATTGCCCACGAACGAATTGAAAAAAGCCAAGAGCAGCTTTTATCTATTATGAATAACTCATTGGCGTTAATTGCACTTAAAGATAATGCGGGTCGATATGAGTTTGTGAACGCTCGGTTTGAAGAAGTCTTTGGCGTAACCGCGCAAGATGTGATTGGCAAAACTGATCTTCAAATTTTTGAGCGTGATACTGCCCGTCAGTTCCGTGAAAAAGACTTAGATACAATGCGTACTTTGTCACCGGTAGAAACCCTTGATGAGTTCACCTTGCGGGCCGGTAAAGTTATTATCAAAAGTGTGCGATTCCCTATTTTTGATGCCGAAGGCACCATAAAGTCAATTTGTACCCAAGCAACAGATATTTCAAAAGAGCTACATGCCAATGAACAATTGCGTTTAGCTGGCAAGATATTTGAGCGTACCAGTGAAGCTATTCTTGTTACTGATGCCAATCAGCGCATTCTTACCACTAACGAGACATTTGCTGAATTAACAGGCTTTTCTCAGCAGGAGTTGATTGGCAAAAAACCAGAGCTGTTAGAGTCGGGTGAGCATTCAAAAGACTTTTTTGCAGCAATGGATGCGTCGTTGACAGAGAGAGGGTTTTGGCAAGGCGAAGTCATTAACAAAGTGAAAGATGGTAGTCATGTGAAAATGTGGCTTTCATATAATGCGGTAAAAGACGCAAATGGTGACATTGTTAATTATGTTGCGGCCTACAGCAATATTGATGAGATAAAAAATATGCAGCGCCGCATTGAATATCTCGCTACCCATGACGAGCTGACAGGTCTACCCAATAGAACCGTGTTACTTGAACGTCTTGAACTCATGATTAGTGGGGCGAAGCGTAGCAAGCAATTATGCGGTGTACTCTTTGTTGACTTAGATAACTTTAAGCCGGTTAACGACAACTTAGGTCATAAGGTGGGTGACTTGCTCCTTAAGCAGGTTACTAAGCGACTACAACAATGTATACGCGACACAGATATGTTGGCGAGAATTGGCGGTGATGAATTTGTAGCCTTAATATCGGCCTCTCACATTGACGAAATTGATGATATTGCAAAGCGTATCATTAGTCAGGTTCAAAACGAGTTTGATGTATCTACCCATTCTATTTCGGTTTCTGCGAGCATCGGTATTGCCGTTTACCCTGCAGATGGGATCAGCTCAGAAATACTCTTGCAGCACGCAGATGAAGCCATGTATTTAGCGAAATCTTCTGGTCGCAATCAATATCAGTACTTTACCGCGAAGATGAAAGAGCAGGCATTAGCCCGTTTAGAAGTCGAAAAACAGCTTAAAGTAGCATTAGATGGTAAACAGTTTTCAATGGTGTACCAACCTCAGTTTGAGCCTACGTCGAACGCCATAGTTGGCGCCGAGGCATTACTGCGTTATAAAAATAGCGACGGTGAAGTACTTAATGCTGAGTCATTTATTAATATTGCCGAGCGCGGAAAACTGATTGAAACCATAGGCTTTCATGCGGTTGAGTTGGTTGCGCGAGAAATTGCTCAATATATTCAACTTGGCAGTAAACTGCCCGCCATAGCGATTAATTTATCTGGATCGCAGTTGCTTACATCTGATTTTATTAAAAACTTTGTGGCAGTACTAGACCGTTATGAACTTACCCCGGGTCTATTTAAATTCGAAGTATCTGAAAAAGATATTGAAAGTGGTGAAGAGCGAATTTACCATCGG
The DNA here is from genome assembly GCF_000213655.1 of Alteromonas naphthalenivorans. NCBI lineage: Bacteria > Pseudomonadati > Pseudomonadota > Gammaproteobacteria > Alteromonadales > Alteromonadaceae > Alteromonas > Alteromonas naphthalenivorans. The sequence continues at coordinate 3,454,444 of NC_015554.1, read as the reverse complement.
TTGAGGACATTGGCCTCGATGGGCAGTGTGATTAGTATTGACGACTATGGCCTGTACAAGAGTGCAATATCTCAGCTTCAACAAAGCGGAGCGAGTGAAATTAAGCTATCCAGCCGATTATTGACCGACGTTAGCGATAACAATGATTCAAACAAACTTATTCACGCTTTGATTAATGCAGGAAAAGCACTAGGCCTTAAAATCATCGCGGATAAAGTTGAAACTCAGCAGCAACTCGATTACTTACGGGATATCGGGTGCGATGTAGTACAGGGGCTTGTTTTTTCGCCTATGCTTACATGCGCAGAGCTTAATAAACAAATTAGTTAATAATATTATGAACCCTGATACGACTACCTTTAATAAGCACAATGCTGAGATGGACGCCTTGGTTGAGAATTGTGAAAAAGAGGCTTTGCATTTAAGTGGCAAGGTTCAGCAATTTGGCGGTGCGTTCTTTATCGATAGTGAATCTTTGCAGGTCACTGCCGCTAGTAGTAATTTGGCCCACTTTATTCAACTTTCGCCCTCTGAACTGGTGGGCTGCCCAGTAAAATCACTCGACTGGTTGCCGTTAAGTTTACTGTATAATTTAGGGTCTAAGGCCGGCGATAGAGCTTATGCCTTTAACGAGCCCCTAAACGATAAGGTATTGAATTTCAGAAGCCATCGTAGCGACGAAGGTATCTTAATTGAGATAGAGTCTAGTGTTGCCAATATTTCTCAGCGTCAGTACTTACAATTAAGATCCTCAATACTTCCGACCATCGAACAGCATTGGGAAGATAAAGATTTTTGGGAGCAACTTATCGCAACCCTTGATGAGTTTCTGCCCTGCGAACGTATACTGCTTTATCGCTTTAATGAGCTTTGGAGTGGCGAAGTCGTGGCTGAAAAAGTGATTGAAGGGGCACCAAAGTATCTTGGATTAAAATTTCCAGCATCGGACATACCTGCTATTGCCCGTCAAATGTATTATGAGAATCCGTCACGATATATTGCTAGTAGTGCCACACCGCCCGCTGACTTTCTGAATCAAGCAGAACAACCGCTAAACTTAACGTATTCGGATTTACGAAGTGTGTCGCCAATTCATGGCGAATACATGCAGAATATGGGTGTGGCTACATCATTTTCTATTCCCATCATTCAAACCGGTAAATTGTGGGGCTTAGTGTCGTGTCACAATAGCACCGAATCGCACATAGATGCGCAATTGCGCCATCAAGCGGAAATGCTGGTGAAGTATTTCTCTATGGTGTATTCCACGCACAAATCGAAAAAGCGCCTGCAATTGCTCACGTCATTGGATGAGAAAGTTGGGGCAATTACGCATAAGCTTCGCTTAAAAGATGCTCAAGCAACTCAAGCGTTTTTAGAAGACGTAAAACGAGATTTCACCGCGTGCGGGGCTGCCATTTTTATAAATGGGCAGTGGTATGTTAGTGATGATAATGGTTATGACATTGCTCAACTAAAACGTATCGATAAAGCCTTTCAGTCAGACACGTCTGATGTCATCCTGCACACCCAAGATATTCGTCAGTATGCTGGGTTAGAGGCATTAGACCCAGAAAATGTCAGAGGCGTAATGCTAATTCGTATGAACTACGAATTAGCTAAAGCGCGATTGTATATCTTTAGACAGCCCGAATCGCAAATTACCCGTTGGGCTGGTAAACCGGAAAAAGACGTTAATGAACAAGGCATGCTGTCACCACGAGCGTCATTTGATCGGTGGAGTGAAATTGATGGTGAGCAAAGCTTACCGTGGACTAAGCGAGATATTTTGTTTTCCAAAAAACTGCGGGCATCGTTAATCCGAACGCTAACACGATAGGTATTTAGTCTGACAGTCTATCTAGAACCTCCTGATTGGAGGTTCTTTTTTTCAAGTACAGTTACCACTGCATGTTTTAACAATCATTCACGCAAGTAGTTGGAAAATCGTTTTAACATTTATTCATATTCGAGGTGAGCCGATGGCAAGTTCTTCCGTTTCCAATAACACTACCACGCTATTGTTTGATCATGATGGTACCTTGATTAATTCAGAGCGCGTCCACTTTACACTGTGGCAAGAAATAGTGGCCAGTTATGGTGCAGAGCTAACAGATGAATTTTACTGTAAAGCAATGGCGGGTATACCGGTTAAGCAAAATGCCAAAGATGTCGTTGAGCATTTCTCATTAGACGAAACCCCTGAGCGATTGGCCAAAAAGAAACACGAAAAAATTGAAGCGTATCTTTCACAGCAAGCTTTCCCACTTATGCCACACGCTGCTGAAACCATCAAGGCGTGCGCAGATAAAGGCTACACAATAGGAATTGTGACTGGGGGAAGTACTTTGTCGGTAGAGAAAACCCTCGCAAATTATGGCCTAGCTCAATACATTTCATGTGTGGCGGCGGTAGAAGATGTTACTTACAGTAAGCCTGCCCCCGATTGCTACCAGCTGGCCATGGAAAAGTTAGGGGTTTCAGCAGCGCAGTGTGTCGCCATTGAAGATACCCACACCGGCATGCAATCAGCGGTATCGGCAGAAATACCTTGTGTGGTTATTCCAACCACACAATCGGCCACCCATGATTTTTCGAAAGCGACCTCTCGTTACGAAAGCTTACCATTATGGTTAGAACAAGAAATCACAGGTCGCTAGTCATAAACACTAGATTTAGCTACTATTTCTATTCTTCACAACGTAGCGTTTAGGTAAGGTCGTGGTGGTATGTATTCATGGTGTTTGGGAAGTGATTAAATCATGAGAAGTGTGGGTCGTTGGATTCTTGGTGTCGTTGTGACTCTATTCGTGGTTACCTTTGTTATATTGATAGGGGTAAGCGTCGCTGTGGTTCAGCGTTCGCCATTGGTGGTATCTAGTGCACCAAACCAATTAGATGGCGCAGACAGCGTTAACGACTTGCTGTCTCAGTTACAAAATGCGTTCACTCAGCGAAGTTCTAACCACGTTATTCATCTAACCGAAACCCAGATTGAAAGCTTAGTCGGGGTGTTGCAGCGGGCCGTGCCTAATTTTAGTGGCGTCGTGAACGTAACTGAAGTGGGCAGTACTATTACTTTTACCTTTTCACCCAGCAGTGTTGATTTATATTTCAATGTTTCAGCGTTAATTTTACCCGGCGATAGCCTGCAAATTGATTATATTAGTGTGGGGGATTTGTCGTTGTCTGGGCCTCTCATGCTCTCGTTTGCTGAAAAGGGGATAAATTATTGGACTAAGTCTGAAATTGCCACCATTGCCCTGACGCGGGTTGAAAGAGTGACCATGCGCCGCGGTGAGGTGTCTTTACATACTGCGCCACTGGCCTCTTTGTTAGAAGAGCTTACCGTGGTGTCTAACAATATGGGCGTTCAAGAAGAAACAGAGCTTCAAACCCTTGCCGCTTATTATTTGCGTTATATTTCAGGGCGAGATTTAGCGCTATCAAAGCAACCAGTGCCTCTTATTGAGTATTTACGGGAAGGCATGGCTCGCGCAAGAGAGCAAAGTAACTCGCCACAAGAGGCAGCACTACATAACAAAGCGGTGATTTTGGCTCTTGCAGCGTATGTGGGGCACTATCGTATTGGTAGCTTAGTGGGCGACTTACAGCCCGATCCGACAAAAGCATTAAAGCCTCGTGCCCCTGCTATTTTATTAGCGCGTAACGACTTAGCCCGTCATTTCATTATTTCCGCCGCCCTAGAGTTACTTGCCGAGCAAGACATGTCGTGGGCAATTGGTGAATTTAAAGAGTTAATGGACAGAGGCACAGGTGGTTCAGGCTACAGTTTTGTGGATTTAGGTGCCGACATGTCGGGCTCACAATTTGCCCGAGTGGCGACCATGCCTGAGCATGCCGAAAGTACGCAAAATGCTGTGGCACGAATCCAATCTGATTCCGATATTGTTCCAGCGATAAAAGCCTTTCCTGAAGGATTAAGTAAGCAAGCGTTTACCGAGAAGTATGGACGTGTAGACAGTGAAGCTTATTTAAATGAAGTGGCTGAGATTAAGCGCCTTATCAAACAAGTGCCTATGTATCAGAAGGCGCATGCTGAAGGGAATTTAATAAATCAAATTGAAGCGGGTGATGCCGGGGAACACAAATAGCGTGCGCTAGCCCTTTGAGCCTAAATCTAGCAAGCCATGCTACCTAAATACGAGTCAAGGTAGCATGGAAATTTATAGGTTAAAGGTATTTGTAGGTTAAAAAGCGCGTCTATTTACTTGCCAATGACTGCTGAAATTGAGAGACGGTAGTGAGTGCCAATTCAATCTTTTTAATCAGTGCGGGCAGAGCTGCTTTTGCTTCTTCCTCTGTCATGTCTTTCAAAGCTTGCCAATCTAACGCAATCTCTTCTACATAAGGGCCGAAGCGTTTTGCTTGTGTGGTGAACGGGCTATCTGCTGCAAATACGGCGGCAAACTTACCTTGACTGTCTTTTTGCAAACGATCCAATGCCTGATCTGCATCCACCGCCTTACGGTAAAGGGTCTGGATAGTATCTTGTAGTTGTTGGTGAATAGCTTGCATATCTTTTCCTGTAAAAGAAGCCCCGTAAAAGACGTCTCACAAAAGTCGCCTGAAAAAAGCAGTGTAAAATTAGATTAAAGTTTCAGCATATCTGGCCGATAACCTCGAAGGTGGGCAATTTTGCCTATTTTTTTACTTTGCTTCAAGCAACAAAGGAAAACGGTATGGATCTACAAGGTGCTAGTGCCTCTGGAACGTCCGGTGCGTCACTTGAACTCGCTTCGCTTAAGTTGGCCAAGGGTCAACAAGAGCAAGAAGGAAAAGCGGCGCTTCAGCTGTTAGAAAATTCAGCTGACGTACCAAAATCAACATCTTCTAATCCTGCTGTAGGCGCAAATATAGATACTTTCGCTTAAGGTTAGGGATGTAAATGTAAGTCGATAGGCGTTTTGCCAGGCTGAGCGCCTATCTCTCTAACGAGTTTAGGCACAAGGAAACCTGGTAGGCGCTTTATCGCTTCCTGCATAATTTGTCTCGCCTTGTCGTCACTAACATAAAAGTGACTTGCCCCTTCTACTTTATCAAGTACATGCAAATAGTAGGGCATAACCCCTGCATCAAATAAACGCTCACTTAATTCACACACTGCATCCGCTGAGTCATTCACATCTTTTAGTAACACCGATTGGTTTAACAAGGTAACACCGTGAGTGCGCAATTTTTCTAAGCGGCTCTTAAGTGCTGGTGATACTTCATTTGAATGATTAGCATGCAATACGAGTATTTTTTGAATAGGCAGCTGAGTAAACCAGTCAAAAAAAGCATTGTCGAGGCGTTCGGGCAGTACAACCGGTAAACGGGTGTGAATACGAAGTCGTTTAATATGCGGTATTGCGGCGATTTCTTTTGCTAATGCGGCTAGGTGATCATCTTTTGCCATTAGCGGATCGCCGCCCGAAAAAATCACTTCGTTAATCGCTGGGTTGCCAGCAATGTAATCTAATGCCTCTTGCCACTGGGCTTTATTCACCGCGTTATCGGCATATGGAAAGTGTCTGCGAAAACAATAACGGCAATTAACCGCACATCCAGTACGTACCATTAATAATACGCGAGAGTCGTACTTATGTAGCAAACCTTTACCAGCAGTATCGTGTTCTTCTAACGGATCTTTCGTGTAACCCGGTTCAATACTAAACTCTTGTTTAAGTGGCATCACTTGCAAAAAAAGCGGGTCGTTGGGGTTTCCTTTTTCCATTAACGAGGCAAAGTGCCGAGGAACACGCATAGGAAAAAGGCGTCGTGCTTTACTGTCTTGTTCGTAGTCTTTGCTGGGTAAATCTAAAAAAGACAACAGCTTTTCAGGGCTGGTAAAGCTATTAGCTAATTCTTTTTGCCAGTTATGCTCTACAGAAATCGCTTTTTTAGGTATTATTTGTTCCACGAAATTTTTTGTACCTTATGTTTAGACAGAGGAATTATGGCTAATTACAGCACTAACGAGTTCAAAGCCGGCCTGAAAATCATGCTGGATGGTGAACCTTGTAACATTTTAGAAAACGAATACGTGAAGCCGGGCAAAGGTCAGGCATTTAACCGCGTTAAAATTCGTAAACTTATCTCAGGTAAAGTTTTAGAAAAAACTTTCCGCTCTGGTGAGTCAGTAGAAGGCGCAGATGTTTTAGACACTGAGCTTGCTTACTTGTACACCGACGGCGAATTCTACCACTTTATGAACAACGAAACATTCGAACAAATCGCGGCAGACGAAAAAGCAGTAGGCGATAGTGTTAAGTGGTTGGTAGAAAACGATGTGTGCGTTATTACCTTGTGGAACGGTACGCCAATTACAGTAACACCACCCAACTTCGTTGAACTTGAAATTACTGAAACTGACCCAGGCCTTAAAGGCGATACAGCGGGTACAGGTGGTAAGCCAGCTACACTAACAACGGGCGCAGTAGTACGTGTTCCTTTGTTTGTGCAAACCGGTGAAGTAATTAAAGTTGATACTCGCTCTGGTGAGTATGCGTCTCGTGCGCAAAAGTAACAAAAGTAAGTAAGAAATAAGAAACAGCTGCAGTTAGCCGATGCCGTATTTGGCATCGGTAACTCGCTTACCGTTACACATTTTTTCCTATGGGTGATTCGCCAAATAAAGCTTACTAATCGATAATCCCCGAAGCTGTTTATCGTATTTGTCATCATTCTTATCAATAAGCAAAGACACCTCTGTTCATGAACGACTGGCAACCAACCTCATCACATGATTCTCGAATTGCACGAGCCAATTTACTGCGTAGCATAAGACACTTTTTCTATACCCGAGATGTGCTGGAAGTAGAAACGCCATTATTATCCAGCGGCACGGTAACCGATGAACATCTCGATGCATTCCTTACAAAGTTTAATCATTCGCGGGATGGCGCACCGGTAGACCTTTATCTACAAACGTCTCCTGAATTTGCTATGAAACGCCTATTGTGCGGTCAAAGTGGAGCTATTTATCAAATCTGCAAAGCATTTCGACATGAAGGGGAAGGGCGCTGGCATAACCCTGAATTCACTATGCTGGAATGGTATCGACCGGGCTTCGACCACCATGCCCTAATGCAGGAAGTTGATGCGTTATTAATAGAAACGCTAGGTACAGATGCTGGCGAGATAATCAGTTATCAAGATGTGTTTAAATTTCGGTTGGGTATTGACCCGCTCACCGCAACTGATGAAATGCTTCTGGCTAAAATGGCTGACTGCAATATCGATATTTCAAGCCCTGAACAGCTTGATAAAGACAGTAAATTACAACTGCTTTTTTCAATGGCGATTGAGCCGGTTATTGGTCAAGAGCGGCCGTGTTTTGTGTTTGGTTTTCCTGCTTCACAAGCGTCCCTCGCCCGCATCAATGCACAAGACTCACGTACTGCCGACAGGTTTGAAGTGTATTTTAAAGGGGCAGAGTTAGCGAATGGCTTTCATGAATTAAACGAGGCTTCGGAACAAAAACAACGCTTCGAGCAAGACAATGAGAAGCGTCGTAAAAATGGCCAGCCTGTAAAGCCCATTGATACGCGATTTCTGTCTGCGCTAGAAAACGGTTTGCCACACTGCGCAGGGGTAGCGTTAGGTATAGATCGGTTGTTAATGCTTAAAATAGGGGCGTCGCATATTCAAGAGGTGCTTAACTTTCCCGTGAGTAGAGCCTAGGTTCTTACTTTGCTCGTAACGCTTGCTTCCTATTACCTTTTTCCAGCCCAAGATAGTAATCGTAGCAGCTCAAATCAGAGCGTTGTTTTCACTAAACAGTGACTTAATTAAATAATCTTGTCGTTGAATGAAGTTAAATCGTAGACAAGTTGCCATTGACAATAAACGCCCCAACCTACAAAATGTTATAACATCACAAAAATGACCATGCAACTGGTCAAAATGAATAAAAATTTGTTAGGGAAACCGTTATGAAAATGCGTTCACTGCTAAGTCTTACGATAGCAGGCCTACTCTCGTCTCCATCCTTTGCGACTGTTATTAGCGGTAAAGTTACCGATGTATCAGGTCAACCGGTTGAAGGTGCCGAGGTTAGCATTGAAGGTACGCGCCGAGTCGTTACCACCGATGAAAACGGTGTGTACCGTTTTAGCGATGTTAAGCAAACTCATGTGCATCTTCACGTATTTTCAAGCCAATATATTCATGGTGACAATGACCTTGGTGAAATCGTCGGTGATAAAACCGTAGATTTTTCACTTACCCCTTCGTCTGTTGAAAATATTGTTGTGACGGCTACCGCATTACAATCTTCAGTACTTGAGTCTGTTACGCCCGTTACTGTTATTGGCGCAGAGCGCCTTAGACGTATTGAAGCGCCGACATTAGGTGAAACATTGAAGAATACACCTGGGGTACAAAGTACGTACTTTGGCCCAGTTTCAAGTAGCCCGATTATTCGTGGTAACGATGGCCCACGGGTTAAAATTGTTCAAAACGGTTTAGATGTTTCTGATGTATCTCGTGTTGGCCCTGACCACAACGTCACGAGCAACCTGGCAAGTGCCACACAAGTAGAAGTGCTTCGTGGTCCTGCAACATTACAATATGGAAGCGGCGCCATTGGCGGTGTGGTTAATATTGTTGATAAGCGTATTGTGCAACATCAAATGGACGGTGTTGAAGGCGAGGCTGAAGTTAGCTACAGCACAGTAGATAACGGTAAATACGCTCGCGGTGATGTCACTGGTGGCAGCGGTAACTTTGCATGGCATATCGATGGTTACTCTCGTAACACAGATGACACTGATATTCCTGGTTATGCCTCAGTAGAGCCTGATGAAGACGAAGCATACGGTGTATTAGAAAGCACTGCGATGGAAACCAGCGATATAACGGCTGGCTTGTCTTATATTGGTGAGGAAGGTTACTTTGGCTTTGCGGTAGAGCAACTTGATAACCGTTATGGCGTGCCTGGTCACAGTCACGAACATGAAGAAGACCACGATGATGAAGATCATGATGAAGAAGATCATGACGAAGAAGATCATGATGAAGAGTTGCACGAAGAAGAAGGCGTATTGATTGACGTAGACATGACACGTTATCAAGCGGCAGGCGAATGGCATTCACCTATCAAAGGGTTAACCAATGCTAAGTTTGCTGCGGCTTATACCGATTACGAACATGTTGAAATTGAAGATGGCGAGCAAGGGACTATCTTCACTAACAAATCTAGCGATATACGCGCTTCAGTGTCTCACGAAGAAGTGGATGGCTGGCATGGTGTGCTAGGTGTTCAATTCCAACACAGTGATTATGAAGCCGAGGGTGAAGAAGCCTTTACCCCTGCAAATACCTCTTCTAACTATGCGGTTTACCTTGTAGAGCAAAAAGTCGTGGGTGATGTGACCTTCGAATTAGGTGGTCGTGTTGAATACACCGAATACGATGCCGATGACAGTGAATTATCTCTTGAAGTGACCCATGCTGATGAAGAAGAGCATGAAGAAGAAGAGGATCACGAAGAACATGAAGAGCAAGTCACGTCATATAGCTTCAACAAGTATGACTTCACCAGTACGTCTTTATCTGCTGGTTTAAACTGGGAATATGCAGCAGGTCGCTCAATTGCCACTACACTTTCACGTAGTGAGCGTGCGCCTAGCCAACAAGAGCTGTTTTCTGCAGGTCAGCATTTGGCCACACAAAGCTACGAGCTAGGTTTGGTTTTTGACTTAGATGAAGACGGTCATATTGAAGAAGACTTAAAAGACGTAGAAAAAGAAGTTAGCACCAATATCGATGTTACTTTCCGTAAATTCACTGGCGATTGGGGCTATACGGTTTCATTGTTTTATAACCAAGCAGATGATTATATTTATCAAACAAATACAGGGTTATTGGCAATAACTGAAGAGCACGAAGATCACGAGGAAGAAGAAGAGGAAGGCCATGAAGAAGAAGGCACACCTATCTACTACTTCCAGCAAGCTGATGCGGATATCTGGGGTCTGGAAGCCGAAGCCTACTATGATGTAAATGGGCAAGTACGCGTAACGGTATTTAGCGATTACATTAACGCAGAAATTGAAGATGATAACCTACCTCGAACGCCTCCTATGCGATTTGGTGGTAACATCAGTTATATGAGCAATGGGCTAAGTGCTGATGTTGGCGTAACTTGGTATGATGACCAAGATGACGTTGCGTCTTACGAAACACAAACCGATGGTTATACTTTGTTAGATGCCAGTGTTCAGTACGAATTTGGTGGCCAAGGCGTAGAGTGGATTGTTTATGCAAAAGGAAACAATTTAACCGACGAAGAGGCTCGCGTTCATACATCATTTTTGAAAGATCAAGCGCCACTACCTGGCCGTAATCTTACGCTAGGAGTACGTGCGCTGTTCTAATATTGCAGCGAAAACGGGGTGCGCTTGGTAGACGTAAAAGCAGCAGACGGCTCGGTTAAAGAGTCGGTAAAAAGCTCGGCAAATGAATCGATAAAAGATTCAGCGAAAGACAGTTGGTTAGCTACCTTAGCTAGCCAGCAAAGTAAACATATTGTGCTAGGTTATGGCAGTTTGCTTAGTCGAGATTCCCGAGAGCGTCACTCCGGTATTTATACTCAAGGTTTACCCGTGCGTGTTTCAGGTTTTAAACGCGCATGGGTTACCCGAAGCCTGCAAGAAAAACAAACCTATGTTGGCGCCGTTGCCGATAGAACATCTCAATTAAATGCCCAGCTTATTCCTGCCGAGGTAAACCCTTCATTGCGCGCGCGAGAAAAAAACTACCGCTTTGTGGAAGTGCCAGCCAGTGCAATCGAACATGTAAGTTCCTCCTTGTGCAATCAACCTTCTTTCACTTCTGCGCTTCGTGATGCGTTAAGCCATCACCAACTCTGGTTATGTGAAACTTTACTGTGTCATCACCCCAGCAGCGACTTCCCCGTTTCACAAACCTACATTGATACTTGTCTAGTGGGCTGCTTAGAGCATGGCGGGATAAGTGAAGCTACCGCTTTTATTGAACACACTCATGGGTGGAACCACCCTAGAATTAATGACAGAGTAAATCCCGTTTACCCAAGAGCTGCCGCTATTTCTAAGCAACATTTAACGCAAATAGACACGCTGCTAAAAAAGGTAACACAATCCACACAGAGGCATAGTCATTCATGTTGTTACTAACTGAACGGTTGGAATTAAGCCCACTGACGCAAGCTGACAAACTGTGGTTAGTTGAAATGCACCAAGACCCGCTATGGAAGCAGTTTATTGGTTATCGTGGTGTGGCGAGCGTTGAAGATGCCGCTGACTATATTGACCGAGTGAACGCGCAGGTTAGTGAGTGGGGATATGGCTTATTGGCAATACGAAATAAAAAAACCACCGCGCCTTATGGTGTGTGTGGGCTAATTAATCGCTATGTTTTCAGTTGCCCTGATTTAGGCTTTGCGCTGCTACCAGATGCGCGTAAACAGGGGATAGCGTTAGAAGCAACTAAAGCGGTTATTGATTGGGTGGAAATGGAAGGAGATATGCATTTCATTACCGCCTCTACCCACCCCGAAAACGAACGTTCTCAACATCTATTACGCCAGCTAGGGTTTAAAAAACGCGGCCCTTACTTTATTGATAGGTCCACACCGGTTCAAACCCTATTCTGGCGCAACAGTGATTCCGCTAGCCGTTAGAACGGTGGAAGCACAGTCACCTTTTTAATGATAATAGGCTCAATAGGTACATTGTTGGTGTTCAGCATTAGCGAATACTCGGTCTCCACTTCAGACATCGCATCCACAATATCTTCGCCTTCTACAATCATGCCAAAAACCGCATAGCCCCAGTCTCGACCTGGGTTTAGGGTTTCGTTGTCGTTAACGTTAAAGAAAAACTGACGATTTGCAGTATGCGGATCATCTTGTCGGGCCATAGCGATGGTGTGTAAGTCATTGGTTAGCCCATTTCCCGACTCATTGAATATTTCAGGGTAATTAGACTTACCTTCAAAATCGGTGGTATAGCCGCCGCCTTGCACCACAAACCCTGGCACAATACGATGAAAAATAGTGTTTTCATAACTGCGCTTGTCTACATAACGTAAAAAGTTATTCACGGTAATAGGCGCACGGCGGCGGTCTAATTCAACCACAATATCACCCATGGTGGTTTCAATTTTAACTCTAGGGTAATAGTTATCTGGCTGAATTTGTGAGCCATCATCTTTTTTAGCCGCCAATGCGTTAGGGCTCATTGCTGCTGACGTAAAAACGAGAGCTGAGAAAATTAAGGCCATTATAAGCGGTTTTAACATGTACATTCCTTATCGTTTAGCTGTGCCCAAAATAACAAATTTTTTGTCGCTTGCCAGCACGTCTGAACCACCAAACATGCGTTTAAGTTTAACGTGATGTTCAAGATGCCTGTTTCCAACCACCACTAACTGGCCACCTTTTACTAACGCGTGTTTTGAATCGTTAAACATTTGCCATGCAATATGGTCGGTAATGGCATTTTGTTGATGGAAAGGGGGGTTGCACAATATCTTGGTTACCCAAGGCGATTGTTGCTTTTCTAGCAAGCTTTCAAGGCAATTACTGGCAATAAACTCACACTGGTCGATTTTGTCTGGGAAATTCTCAAGTACGTTTAATCGCGCACTCTCCACTGCCATAAAAGACTCATCAATAAATATGACCTTGCAGTCGCCTGCCAAGGCTAAAGCGTTTACGCCTAATATTCCATTGCCGCAGCCTAAATCGACCACGGTTTCGTTAGCACTTACCGTCATATGCTCAAGCATTAAACGGGCACCAATATCTAATGACTGACGAGAAAATACATTTGCGTGGTTTTTTAATACGAAGGTTTGGCCTGTGGCGCCTTTGCATTCCCATGTTTCAGGATAAGGCGAAGGGATAGGTGAAATTTTTTCATCAAGGGTACTAAAAACCAATCGCGATTTTTTCTTTGCCAAGGACGTTTTAGCAGGGCCAATGATTTTCTCAAACAAGGCGGATACCGACTTGGTCACGGCTTTTATTTTACCTGCCGCCACAATATGCGTACCAGGCGCAGCATAGCGTTTAATATCGATAAGCTGTTGTTCAAGTAACGCCAGTGTGCGAGGTACTTTCAGCATGATAACGCTGGGGGCCTTCTCTGGCATGAAAGTAAGGCTTTCAACACTGGTTAAACTGGTTACGGGTGACGTTAGCGCGCCAGCCTCATCAATAACCGATTTCAAATGGTTACGCCCTAAGTTTTCTTGTAATGATCGCAAGCTAATATACGAATCTGAAATCCAAATAGGATTATACTGCGTAAACCAACATCCAAGGGTACCAAAGTCATCATTAAAAATGAGTATGGGCCCCAAGGTAGAGGATGTTTCAGTTTGAGTTTCAACAAGCGCTTCAAGGTGCGCTTCTACATGCTCAATAAGCAGTTCATCGGCACTGTCCCACGCTTGTAGGCTTTTGTGCTGATGTTTTTCAGGGTAGCGTATTAAGGTAAACTGGCGCTCTGCCATTGAAAATTCTGTATTCATTATTTTCTTGTCTAAAGTTATCGGGGTGTTATGCAATTACCACTTTTTACTGACGCGAAAGCAGCGAAAAACTCACCCATTACGCTACCGTTGCCAGAAGCTGAGGTGCGCTATTATCCGCAATGGATTAGCTCAGAGCAAGCGAATGACTACCAAGGCGTGTTTGAAAGCACTTTGCCGTGGCGACAAGACACCATTCGTATGTATGGAAAATACCTCGACGTGCCTAGATTGCAGGCTTGGCACGGTGATCCTGAGTGTCTTTATAAATATTCGGGTATTAAGCTTGCACCACAACCTTGGACCCCTGAATTGGCGGTCATTCGAGATAAATGCATCGAGGTTTGTGATATTCCCTTCAACAGTGTGCTGGCAAACTGGTATCGACATGGGCAAGACAGCATGAGTATGCATGCTGATGATGAGCCTGAGCTCGGACCTAATCCCGTAGTTGCGTCGGTCACTTTTGGTGAGTCTCGCCCTTTTGTGTTTAAACACAAAGAAACCGGTGCCCGTTTTACCCAAATATTAGAGCACGGAAGTTTACTAGTCATGGGGGAAACCACCCAATCGCATTATCTGCACGGTATTGCTAAGACGACTAAACATATCGGTGGTAGAATTAACCTTACTTTCCGGCACTTAATTTCAACCAAGTAGTTTTCATATGAATGTTAAAGAATTTATAGAATCAACCCTAACAAGCGCGCTTTCGCCTGCGTTGTTGAACGTGGAAGACGAGAGCTTTATGCACAATGTGCCTGACGGTGCACAAAGCCATTTCAAGGTCACCGTAGTTACTGATGCCTTTGAAGGCAAACGTTTAATTGCTCGTCATCGTGAAATTAATACGTTGGTCGATGAAGCCTTGAAAGGGCCCGTACATGCGCTAGCATTACATACTTATACCCCAACAGAGTGGGTGGCCCGTGGTGGCGAAGCGCTCACATCGCCAGCCTGTCTAGGTGGCAGTAAGTCATAACGCGTTTTTATCGTCGTTTCATTTTTTAATTAAGAACCTAAATTAAGTATTCATTTTGATTTTCTATAGCCCCAATAGGAGCGCTACGTAACATGGAAGTAAGAAGTTCGGTTAACGCGTATTTGCAGATAGTAAAAACACCTACGGTACAGGTGGTGTTATTAGGCGGAGGCTTTTTGCTGCTAATGCTATTTGCCACTATGGAAGTATTAGCGCCTTTTGACAACGCCGTCATTGAAATGTTGGTGTGGGACGATACGCCTGGAGTGATTCAACGCTTCTTTGAAAATTTCACTGCGCTTGGCAGTAATGAAGTGCTTATCTTTTTTTCACTTGCCGTTGCTGGTTTTTTGAAATTGACTGGGCATCCAAAAAAAGCACTTACGCTATTAATGGCGGTAGCTGCAGGTTTAGTGATTACCTTTGTGCTTAAAGCGGGTATAGACCGTCCTAGGCCGCCGCTGTCTGGCCATCAAGTGACCGTATTAACGCAAAGCTTTCCCTCTGCTCATGCCATGATGTCTACCCTTGTTTACTTCTGTATAGCGAGGCTTTTTTGTTTTTCTATTACAGAAATTAAATTGAAAATATGGGTATATTCTCTGACTACGCTATTGGTATTTGTTATTGGTTTGAGTCGTGTGCAGCTTGGTGTGCATTGGCCGACAGACGTAATAGCGGGGTGGCTAGGAGGCGGGGCGATAGCCGCATTTAGTTTCTACGTGATTAAATGGCAAAGGAATTTAAGCATTCGTTCTGATCATTCGAAATAACCCTTAGCTTTCATATATTGGCCTTCTCAAATTAGCCTCATGAAATTAGCTTTTACAAAAAAATGGCTTCTATTATGACGAACGCAGAAAGCGATGCTAGATTATCGGTTAGCCGCATGCTAACCGAAGATCTTTACCGCATGCAGTGCTTGAACGCATTAAAATCGCTAAAGTTGCCCCAAGGGTATTTAGCGGCGGGATTTTTACGTAATGCCATATGGGATGAGCTTCACGGCTTTAAGAAACCTACGCCGTTAAACGACATCGATGTTATCTACTACAACCCATCAGATACCTCAAAAAAATCAGAGCTCCACATAGAAAATGCGCTGTCTGAGCAAGTACCTTCAGCACTCTGGCAAGTGAAGAATCAGGCGCGTATGCATGTGAAGCACGGCCACAACGCGTATAAAGACTGTGAAGAAGCGATTAGCTATTGGATAGAACAAGAAACCTGTGTAGCTATTAGGCTTTGCCCAAATGAAGAGGGCGATAAGTTTGATATGCTTGCGCCCTATGGGCTATCACGTAATTTTGCCGGTACGATTTCGATAAACCCCCGCCACCCTAGAGGCGATGTATTTACCCAGCGGGTACACTCGAAAAATTGGCTGCTAACGTGGCCGCAACTTACGTTGGGTTCAGCGTTGGTTGGCTCTATTTGATATTTCAACCACGGTAGCGGCTATATCAGTAAGTTTTTTATGCTCATTCATGGCCTGCTTTTGTAGTTTTCGATACGCATCATTTTCATTTAATTGAAATTGCTGCATCAGAATGAGCTTGGCTCTATCCACCAACTTGTGCTCGGTGATGGCGCGTTTAGCTTCTTCTAACTCACGGCTCATGTCTTCAATATACTGAGCTTGTCCTCGCAATAAATCGTAAAATGAGCGGTGCGCAGACAGGGTTTGTGTTTGTTCGCTAATATCAGTGTTTTTACTCGAACCCGTCATATCATGCTGTTGTAATGAGAGATCACTGTCTTCCACTAAACCTGGCATGCTAGGGTCGAATAGCATTGTGAGGGGGGAGCCATCTTGTGCGTGTTCATCGGTAAAGCTTTCAATTAACCGCTGATGGTTTTTCATTTCATGATGCGCATTGTTTACTTTCGTCTGCGCTTCTTTCGTTAAGCTGTCGGTTAGTTTATTTTCAATTTCTTGCATGGCATCAATACGTCGTGTGGCCACATCGAACCAGACTTCACTAATTTCAGCCGCAATGGGGCTGCCATCAGCAAGTTGTGCAATCATTTTGCGTAATTGATTAATATCGTGTGCGGCAGGGCTGCCATCTAAAAGCTCATAAGCCTCTTTATGGCAGGTGCGGGCGAATTCATTAAACACGGCAAAGTGATGCTGCTGGGCGTGTTGTAATGCGCTGAGCTTGTCACACAAGCGCTTGTCAAAATGCGTCTCTGCAAAGCCAATAGCCCCCCATGCACGTTCTTGCCCCGCATATTCTTTCCCCTGCATAAAGTTAAATAGTGCAACTAAAAGGCGGGTAATGACGGGATCGCTCGCAATATCTGCCGCTTCAAAAATTACAGTAAGTAACCCTGCCACTAAGCGGCAATAAGCGCGGGTGGAATCTAACGGTGAAAGGGTCAGGTTTTTCGCTTGTTCACGAAGTACGGGCAGGTAATCAATACCTTGAAGGGCTAAAGTAATGCTGCTTAACAAGCGAGGGTTAGCCGTATCATGGCTATCGGTTAAATACAGTGATTTAAGTTGGCTGCGCAACATCGACTCTGCTTCACAGCTTGCTTCAATATGGGTGGCACGTTGCCCTGCAAACCTATCGCCTTTAGACGCTAAATAAATGTTGGTGGCGCCACGTTCTCGTTGCAGAGCATGCACCATATTTCGAACGGAAATAACAATGCGGCAGTTGCTTGATAACTGCTCAAGCACCGTGATTTCAGCTCGTTTCGCGGCGAGCAAGAAGCGCTTAGTGGCATCGCTATAATGCGTAGTGGCCGTTATTTCATGGTTTGTTTGCATGATACGTTATGGAATTAGCGAACTTAAGGAATACTTTATAAAAGCAATGCGTATGCCTGAACGTATCACTCTTTAATATGTTTATTTAAGTGTTTGTTTTTATTTGCTTATTTATTTTTATGGGGCGATGGTGAAGGTGTTTTTTTGAGCAGACATCTATAGCCGTTATTGCGCGTACCGCGGTCTATGCTCAATAACGGTGCAAGTTAAGAGGGGCTTAAACTTGCACCTACTTCAATATTTGCTATTACGCCCTTACAACTCGAAGAAACCAGCCGACAAAAATAGAAATAAGAAGCCCGAAAAAAGACATCAACGCAGTAATCATCAATAATTTGCCTGAAAAGTCAGGGTCTTCTCCGGCTTCCGTCATTAGCATGCCAGATGCTTTGAAGATAAATAATGCGGCAATAGAAAATAGCAAAATGACTGCAGTAGACATTAACGTAGATTTCCAAAAGGTTTTTGGAAATGCCCAATGAATAGCGCCTGCCACTAGCACGCATAAAATAGTGAGTAAATAAGGGACCACTTCCACTCCTTATTGGTTGGTTAAATACACCTCGTTGCCAAAAGTATCAGTAACCTAGATTGAAAAAATTAGTGTGAATACAATTGAGAGCGCCAATGACAATAAACGACGAATCAATTGTTAGGAAAAACTAAGCTTATTACGATGCCATGGAAAGCCAGCCTTGTCAGCTTAAAATCCGCTGTACGATTAACATTCTATTAAAAGATTTTAAGCATCAATGGTGGTAGAATCGCACACAAAATTTGTGCATGACAGTGATCTACAGTATTCACAGCTGTACTGTTAACGCACGCCCCCTAAAACCTCTAGACTCCTGAGAAAACATGTTTGATTTAATTACTAATCGAGATAGTAATGTAAAAAATGACGTGCTTTCTGGTATTACCGTTGCACTTGCACTGGTACCAGAAGCGGTTGCTTTTGCATTTGTTGCTGGTGTTGAGCCCATGATTGGGTTGTATGCCGCCTTTATGATGGGACTTATTACGTCGGCCATTGGTGGACGTCCAGGAATGATTTCTGGTGCGACAGGTGCGATGGCCGTGGTCATGGTGGCTCTAGTAGCACAGCATGGTGTTCAATATCTGTTTGCCGCTGTTATTTTAGCCGGTCTACTGCAAATACTCTGCGGTATATTCAAGCTTGGTAAGTTTATCCGATTGGTGCCTTACCCTGTTATGCTCGGGTTTGTAAACGGCCTAGCGATTGTTATTTTCCTTGCTCAACTAGGGCAATTTAAAGTGGTTAATGCGTTTGGGCAGCTGGAGTGGATGCAAGGAACCATGTTGTACTGGATGCTTGGATTGGTTGCACTGACCATGGCGATTATCTACTTACTGCCTAAGTTAACCACAGCGGTACCGGCGTCTTTGGTGGCTATTGTTACGGTAACGGCTATGGTACACGGTCTTGATTTAGAAGCGCGTACAGTAATCGATTTCGTGCGTGATTTATTACCTGAAGCGCAAAAAGCCACTGCTACACTTGCCGGTGAGTTGCCTACATTTGCTATCCCTATGGTGCCATTTACCTGGGAAACAGTGATGATTGTTCTGCCTACTTCAATCATTTTATGTTTGGTTGGTTTGATTGAGTCATTACTGACTTTATCACTTATTGATGAAATGACAGATACCCGCGGTCGTGGCAACAAAGAATGTGTTGGTCAGGGCGTGGCGAACACAGTGAATGGCTTTTTCGGCGGCATGGGCGGTTGTGCCATGATTGGACAAAGCATGATCAACATTAACTCTGGTGGTCGTGGTCGTTTATCAGGAATTACTGCTGCTTTGGTACTTCTTGCCTTTATCCTTTTCGCTGCACCATTGATTGAAATGATCCCGCTAGCCGCGTTAGTTGGCGTAATGTTCGTGGTGGTTATCGCTACCTTTGAATGGGCATCGTTCCGCATTATTCGTGGTGTAAACAAAGAAGACGCTTTTGTTCTGTTTTTAGTTACCGCGGTAACGGTTATAGCTGACCTA
The DNA here is from genome assembly GCF_000213655.1 of Alteromonas naphthalenivorans. Classification (NCBI taxonomy): domain Bacteria; kingdom Pseudomonadati; phylum Pseudomonadota; class Gammaproteobacteria; order Alteromonadales; family Alteromonadaceae; genus Alteromonas; species Alteromonas naphthalenivorans. The sequence continues at coordinate 3,435,140 of NC_015554.1, read as the reverse complement.
GCGATTGCAGTAGTGGTGGGTGTTATCGTTTCTGCCTTGGTATTTGCATGGAAGCATGCACGCCATATTGAGGTTAAAAGTCACATCGATAGTGATGATTGGAAAGTCTATGATTTAGAAGGGCCACTGTTCTTCGGCTCTGTTAGTCATTTCAAAGACTTATTTGATATTGCCAATGACCCAGAGCATGTGGTTATCGACTTTAAAGAATCGCGAATTTGGGACTCATCGGGTATAGATGCCTTAGATACGTTAGCTGATAAATACGAACAACAAGGTAAGAAACTGCATATTCGTCATATTAGTGATGAGTGTCGCAACTTATTGCGTAAAGCTGATAAGTTCGTAGAAATTAACGTGAATGAAGATCCACGTTACCGGGTTGCTACCGATAAGCTAGCTTAACCGCTGCTGGTTATTGCCTTGGTGTCGCTACTGAGGCAGATTACCAATACGAGAGAGCGCTTAGATGCACCAAATGAAATCGCAAATGCTTTTGTTTGGTGCAAATTAAGGTGGTTCGAAAAGCCTGTTTTTTGAATAAATCTATATAAAACAGGCTAGTAATGACATGGCACTAATATTGGATATACTTTTTTGTGTGAAAAATTGTGTGTGTATGTTTAGAGCAACCTAGCTCATAAAAATTTGATAGCTATGATCACTCGTAGCGCTTGATAGGCAACGAAGCCCGCAACAACGAAAGTTGGTGCGGGCTTTTTTTTGTCCCGAATAAAGGGGAGAGACCATGACATCTTTGGCATCTAAAACGCGAATTCTCGTCGTTGGAAACGGAATGGTAGGGCACCATTTTGTTGAACAGCTTCATCAAAGCAGCGATAACGTTGACATCACCGTACTGTGCGGTGAGTCGAGACTGGCCTACGATAGAGTACATTTGTCCTCTTACTTTAGTGGTGCTAGCGCAGATGACTTAGCCCTAACAACCGCTGATGTATATCGTGAGTGGGGCGTTAATGTGGTGACAAACGCCATAGTGACTGACTTGCTGCGCGACGAGAAAAAGGCGTTAACGGAAGATGGTCAGGTATTTCCTTACGATAAGTTGGTACTGGCCACTGGCTCTTACCCATTCGTTCCGCCTATCCCAGGAAACGACCAAGAGCACTGTTTAGTGTATCGCACTATTGATGACCTGATTGCGATTGAGAACTCTGCCCGCGAAAGCAAAGTGGGTGTGGTAGTGGGTGGCGGTTTATTAGGGCTTGAAGCGGCAAACGCGTTAAAAGAAGCAGGCCTTGAAACCCACGTGGTGGAATTTGCGCCTCAGCTTATGGCTGTGCAGTTAGACGAAACCGGCGGTGACGTACTTCGCAGTAAAATTGAATCGTTAGGGGTAACCGTACATACCCAGAAAGCAACACAGGTTATCGAAGCCGGTGAGCAATCACGCTATCGCATGGTATTTGCCGACGGTACTTTTCTTGAAACCGATATGGTGCTGTTTTCAGCGGGTATTCGCCCATCAGATCAACTCGCCAGAAAATCCATGCTAGCCCTTGGTGAACGTGGCGGCATTGTGGTTGATGATAATTGTTTAACGTCCGACCCTGATATTTTCGCCGTGGGCGAATGTGCACTGTGGCAAAACCGCATATTTGGTTTGGTTGCACCAGGTTACACCATGGCTCGTGCCGCAGTAAGCGCACTAACAGGTGGTGATACCGTATTCACTGGCGCCGACATGAGCACAAAGCTTAAGTTGATGGGCGTGGAAGTGGGCTCTATTGGTGACGCGCATGAGCGTACCACTGGCGCACAAAGCTACACCTACTTTAATCAGCCAGAAGGCGTGTACAAGAAGTTGGTGGTAGATGAAAGCCAACAAAAAGTGTTGGGTGCCGTGTTAGTGGGTGATACGAGTGACTACGACACCTTGTTGCAATACGCCTTAAACGGCATTGATTTGCCGGAAAATCCTGAAACTCTTATTTTGCCAAGTGCAGGGGCTGCGCCAGCATTAGGGGCTGATGCACTGCCAGATACCGCCACAATTTGCTCTTGTCACAACGTGGCCAAAAGCGACATTGTATCGGCTATCGACGAAGGCTGCTGCAGCCTTAGCGACGTAAAAAGCTGTACAAAAGCCAGCACGGGTTGTGGTGGATGTACTGCTCTGCTTAAAAACGTGGTTGATAGCGAGCTTGAAAAGCGCGGTGTCGAAGTCTCAAAAGCCATATGTGAACATTTCAACCATACCCGCCAAGAACTATTCCATATTGTAAAAGTGAACGGCATCACCTCTTTTGATGAATTGCTCGACAAGCATGGTACCGGTCTTGGTTGTGAAATATGTAAGCCAGCAGCAGGCTCTATTTTAGCGTCTGTGTATAACGATTACGTACTTAAACAAGAGCATTTACCTCTTCAAGATACCAACGATATCTATCTTGGAAACATGCAAAAAGATGGCACTTACTCTGTGGTTCCTCGCGTGGCGGGGGGAGAAATTACGCCAGAAAAGCTAATTTTATTAGGCGAAGTTGCCAAGAAATACAGCCTGTATACCAAAATCACTGGCGGTCAGCGTATTGATTTGTTTGGCGCACGGGTCGATCAACTTCCTGATATTTGGGAAGCCCTTGTCAAAGGCGGCTTTGAAACAGGGCATGCATACGCTAAAGCCCTTCGTACGGTGAAGTCTTGTGTGGGCAGCACTTGGTGTCGCTACGGCGTTCAAGATTCGGTGAAAACCGCCATCGATTTAGAGAACCGTTATAAGGGCTTACGTGCTCCGCACAAGATTAAATTTGGCGTGTCCGGCTGTACGCGGGAATGTGCAGAAGCTCAAAGTAAAGATATTGGTGTTATTGCCACCGAAAATGGCTGGAATTTATATGTGTGCGGAAACGGCGGTATGAAGCCTCGCCATGCCGATTTATTCGCTACCGATTTAGATACAGAAACACTGGTTAAGTACATCGACCGCGTATTGATGTTTTATGTACGCACCGCCGATAGACTTCAGCGTACATCGGTATGGATGGACAACTTAGAAGGGGGCTTAGCTTACCTGCAAGATGTTGTCATGAATGACTCGCTAAATATTAACGCTGATTTAGAAGCCCAAATGGAAACCGTGGTTGGTGCTTATCAGTGTGAGTGGAAAACCACGCTTGAAAGCGAAGCCTCGCGTAAACGTTTCCGTCAATTCGTTAACACAGATGGCACCGACACAAACATTCAGTTTGTTTCTGAGCGAGGTCAAGTTAGGCCTGCCACTGAATTAGAGAAATCTAAAGGTGCCGACAACCTCATTGCGGTTGACGTAATTTAATAAGGAATAAACTGATGACAGCAAATACAGAAGTGGCGCCCCTTTGGCATGATGTGTGTGGCATTGATGAAGTGGTAACAAACAGCGGTGTTTGTGCACTTGTAGAAGGTCAGCAAGTGGCACTGTTTAGTGTGATGAGAGGTGGTGAGCAATTCCTTTACGCCATTAGCAACTGGGACCCTATCGGTAAGGCAAACGTGCTATATCGCGGCCTTATAGGTTCTATAGCTGATGATGTCGTGGTGGCATCGCCCCTTTATAAAGAGCACTACGTGTTGGCCACAGGCAAGTGTATTGAACGTGATGACGTAAGCGTAGTGGCGTATGATGTGAAAGTGGAAGGTGAGCGAATACTCGTTGCTGTCTAACCCACTTTTCTATGTTGTTTTTGTTTATTAAGAGAGTTTATCCATGAATATGGCTACACCAAAAACCACTATGCTGGAACCATTACTACGGCAAAAGCAAACCACCTGTCCTTATTGTGGTGTGGGTTGTGGTGTAGATATCAGTTGCAACGTTAGCGGGCGTATTACCTCCCTGGACAAGGTTACTGGTACGCCCGAGCATCCGGCCAATTATGGTCGTCTGTGTGTAAAAGGCACAAACCTGCTCGAAACAAACGATCTTAGCGGCCGTTTGCTTCACCCAACCATGGCAGGTGCAAAGGTAGATTGGGACACGGCTACCCGCGCGGTGGCTGATAAAATCACTCAGACTATTGCTGAACATGGGCCGGATGCCGTTGCGTTTTATGTGTCAGGGCAACTACTGACCGAAGATTATTATGTTGCTAATAAGCTCATGAAAGGGTTTATTGGCAGCGCCAACATAGACACAAATTCACGGCTTTGTATGTCTTCTGCCGTTGCAGGTTATAAACGTGCGTTTGGCGAGGATGTGGTGCCTTGTGATTACACCGATTTAGAATGTACTTCACTATTGGTGCTTACAGGCAGCAACACCGCGTGGGCACACCCCGTATTATTCCAGCGCATTCAAAGGGCTAAGCTGTGCAATCCTGATATGAAGGTGGTGGTAATTGACCCGCGAGAAACTGAGACCTGCACAATTGCAGACTTACATTTACCGCTAAAAGCAGGCAGCGACGTTGCGTTGTTTAATGGGTTACTTCAATTTGCTCACAACAATGGGGCAATAGATGAAGCTGCGATTGGTGAGTTTACCCAAGGGTTAAATGACGCCATCACAAGTGCTAACACTATTGATGCTAAAGACGTGGCTAGTCTGTGCGGTTTAAATGAGGCGGATTTAAACACCTTTTATGATTGGTTTATCAATGCTGACACTGCAGTTACATTCTATTCCATGGGGGTTAACCAATCTTCAGCTGGGGTAGATAAAGCTAACGCCATTATTAATTGTCACTTGGCATTGGATTTTATTGGCAAACCAGGTTGTGGGCCTTTTTCTATAACCGGTCAGCCAAATGCCATGGGGGGCAGAGAAGTGGGGGGGTTAGCCAATATGCTGGCGGCCCACTGTGATATTGAAAACCCTGAGCACCGTGAAAATGTAAAAGCGTTTTGGCAGTCTCCGGCTATGCCAGAGTGCGGCGGATTAAAAGCGGTAGACTTGTTTTCAGCTATGGATGCAGGGCAAATCAAGTTTGTGTGGATAATGGGCACAAATCCTGTGGTGAGTATGCCCTATCGGGAGCAAGTTGAATCGGCGCTGAAAAAGTGCGACATGGTGGTGGTATCAGATATTGTACAAAGTAACGATACCCTTGCCTTTGCTGATATTGCACTGCCTGCAACAGGATGGTCAGAAAAAGACGGTACTGTAACCAATTCTGAGCGCAGAATTTCCCGTCAACGAGGCATCATGCCGCCTCCAGGTGAAGCCAAACATGATTGGCAAATTATGTGTGATGTAGCCAATAAAATGGGTTTTGCCAGCGGGTTTTCCTACTCTCACCCGAGCGAAATATTTGATGAACATGCCCGTTTAACAGCATACAAAAATGACGGTGCGCGATTGCTCAATCTTGCCCCTTTAACCGGCAAATCTCAGGCTCAATATGATGCAATGGCGCCTGTGCAATGGCCACTGACTATCAATAGTGATAAAACGCTTTCAGCTGTTCGCCCTTTTCATAACAAGGTGTTTTCTACCCCGACGGGCAAAGCAAATTTTGTTGCCGTACAGTTTTCTCTTCCTATTCAAGTTACCTCGAGTGAATTCCCCTTTGTACTTAATAGTGGGCGAATGCGCGACCAGTGGCACACCATGACACGAACCGGCAAAGCGCCGGTACTCCATGCTCATACTGACCTCGCTAATGTTTATGTTCATCCCGAAGATGCAAAAGCATTGGGTGTTTCAACAAATGACTATGTCACGCTTAGCAGTAAAGTGAGCGGCGAAACAGCCTGTATTTTCCCTGTGCAAATTGACAAACGTCAGCGCCAAGGCGATGTATTCGTTCCTATTCATTGGTCTGGGGAGTGGGGTTCGCACAGTAAGTTGGCAAAACTTTATGCGCCAGCGACCGACCCTATTTCAGGGCAGCCAGAACTTAAGCATGGTGCGGTATCGATTACGCCCCTTAACTTTTCAAGCTACGGAAAGCTCTATATTAGTGATGACGTTCAAGTGGCAAATGGCGAATTGGATATCGTAAAGGTGCTGAACGAGGTAGTGGAAAGTAATAACGGCTACTGGGCTAAATATTTAATCGATAATGGGCTGGGCGTATCCATTGCCAGCCAACTTGAATCGCAAGCGGTAATCAAAGGGTTGCTAGAAAAACTACCTAAAACGTGGGTGTGCTATCAACACAAAACCGCCGACAGCCAAGTGCTTATTTGTACTTATCAAGATTCGTTTTGTTTTATGGCGTTTTTCGGTGCGCACAGCCCCAGTACGAAGCCAAAGTATGATGTACCAAATTCATGGGTAGATAGCGCATTAACGCAAAGTTTCAACCCTGAAAAACTGGCTAACTTTTTACGTTGTGACATTGACGAAGAATTTTTAAATGGTCCAGTGGTTTGCAGCTGCTTTTCTGTAAGGGAAAAAACCATTAGCAAAGCAATAGTAGACGGGGGCTCATCAGTTTCTGCATTGGGCGATACGTTAAAGTGCGGCACAAATTGCGGCTCTTGCAAACCGGCTTTAGCAACATTAATTAACGAACATGCTATCACAGTAGAAGACGTCGCTCGTGAAAGTTAACACCAAGCGCGTGGCTGATAAGAAAGCTACGCAGATTACTATCGAGAATGCCACTGGCAATGTTACTAGCAAAGCATCTTGCATAAACGTGACAACTACAATAGCTATTATCACAAGAGCGACTAACACAAGAGCAACGACGAACTTTGCTCTGGAGAGATTATCATGAACACTTTAGTTAACACCTTTGGGCTGTTGTTTCGCAATGCATTATCGCAACCTGCTAGGCACTCCACATCAGGTTTTTTAAGTGGATGGTTAGGCAACGGAAAAAGCGCGCCACGTAGCAAGAAAGAAGGCAAAGTGTACATCGTTGGGGCTGGCCCAGGCGATGTTGAATTACTCACCCTTAAGGCGCTTAGATTAATCAAACAAGCTGATATTGTTTTGTTTGATGCATTAGTGGGCAAAGATGTTATTGCCCAAATTCCCCGTCATGTGAAACGTGAATATGTGGGTAAACGCTGTGGTCAGCACAGTATGAAGCAGCAAGAGATTAGCGCGAAGGTCGTTGAGCTAGCGAAGGCCGGTCATTGTGTGGTGAGACTTAAAGGTGGCGACCCTGCGTTGTTTGCTAGAACTTGTGAAGAGACCATGGCACTGACAGAAGCGAACATTCCTTTTGCTATTGTGCCTGGCATTACGGCGGCCTCAGGCATGTCTGCTTACACAGGTATCCCACTGACGGATAGGCGCTGCGCGCAAGCGGTTAGCTTTATTACGGCCCATTTTCAAAACCCTGAAAAGTGGCCAGACATGGCGCAGCTAGCCAAAAATGTGGCCTCTCAAACCGTGGTGGTTTACATGGGATTAAGTCGTTTATCTACGTTATGTGAAGAGCTAAAGAAACAAGGTATTGCAGATGATTGGCCTGTTGCCGCGGTAGAAAATGCTACAAGTCCTCAGCAACGTGTTATTGAAGGTACCTTGAGTTCAATTAGTGAGCAGGTATCTCATGCGAATGTTAGTGGTCCTACGTTACTTATTTTTGGAAAGGTGGTAGAGTCACGACAACTCGTCAATACATCACTTTTACACAATAAGCAGCATGTCTCAGCAATTTAGCAACTATATAAAAATCATCGGCAAGGGCCAAAAAGGGGGGCGCAGTCTTACCCGCCAAGAAGCTTACGAGTCTATGAAGATGGTTTTGTCTAATCAGGTTACCGGCGATCAACGTGGTGCGTTTTTAATGCTCTTGCGTACGCGAGAAGAAACCCCAGAAGAAGTCATTGGGTTTATTGATGCATGCCGTGAATTACTAGAACCTGAACTTGCTAACTTAACACCCACGTTAGATGTGGGCTGTTATGCCGGTAAGCGCCGCCAGTTACCCTGGTATCTGTTATCGTGCGCGGTACTGGCTAAAAATAATTACACCATTATGCTACACGGCGCCCATGAGCCAGGCTCTGGTCGGTTATACGCTAGCAAAGCTTTACCTGCTTTGGGGCTTGAAGAAGTAAATAGTATTGCCGATGCCTCTCGCCAAATGGGTGAGTTTGGTGTTACCTACCTCGACCTGTCGCACTTATTGCCAGCGCTTAATACCATCATAAAATTACGTGAAGTATTTGGGTTACGCTCATGTGCAAATACCTTGGCGCGCTTGCTGAACCCGACGTCAGCTCCCTATTGTGTGCAGGGTGTCTATCACATGCACCTTGATCATAAACATTGTCGTGTGAATGAAAGTTTTCCTGCGTTCGAAGCGCTGTGCTTTCGAGGCGATGGAGGAGATCCGGAAGTAAACAGTGAACGAAAAACCGAACTCTATGTCACGCGCAATGGAAGTACCGAAGAAATTATTCTTCCAGAGTTGACAGAAAAAATGGCCCTCAAAGATACGCAAATGAACGTGAACGATATGCTCGCGGTTTGGCGAGGTGAGACTTCGCATCTTTATGGGGAACAAGCCATTCACGCAACCCTAGTGAGTTACCTTATCTTACTTGAAGGGTATGACGTAGATGAAGCGAAAGACCTTGCCACAAAACTCTGGGTACAACGAGATAAAACCGCGTTACCCTTCACTCAGCATTAGGCCATTTGAAGTTAATGCTGTTGTCTTAGAATCAAATTATTTCCAAATTCTTCTAATAATTAAGTAACTTGTAAATCCTCTGCTATCTTTAGATCAGCCAAGTAAAGCAATAACGACTTTGCATCCTCGCTTGCTCTCATAAACGTTATGGGAAGTTTGTGTGAGCGAGATGCTATACCCGAATGTCGAGGAGCACGGGATGTTTTTTAAGAATAAGCAATTATTAGAAGAAGTAGAGCGTTTACGCAAAGATGTTGAATCATTTCATACGGTGGAAAGTGAACTCAGGGCTGAAATGCTTTATGTCGAATTGGATAGAAACGGCAAAATCAGTAAAGTGAACGACAGCTTTTCAGATGCAATAGATTTTTCATCTAATGCGCTCGATGGAAAAACCATGGATAGCCTCATTCCTCAGGGAGTGATGGGGCAGCCCGCCACGAAAGAGTTTATTGCCGCGATTAAGCAAGCACAGCATTGGCACGGTGCGATAAATCTTGCTAATGCTAATGCTAATGCTAATGGTGAAGACCGCTGGTTCAGAGGTATATTGCAGCCAATTACTAACGAATCCGGTGGTGTAGAGCGTATCGCGCTGTACATGGCAGAGCAAACCAAAAATATCAATAAAAGTCGTGAAATGAACGATATGCTAGATGCATTAAACCGTTCCACCGCGGTAATTGAGTTTGACCTGACAGGCAAAATTCTTAAAGCTAACGATAATTTTTTATCGACGATGGGCTACTCATTAGAGCAAATTCTTGGAAAGCATCACAAAATATTTTGCCCAGCGGATGAAGTTGACACACCAGAATATCGTCAATTTTGGAGTGACCTATCGCAAGGAAAAATGTTTTCAGACCGTTTTAAGCGGGTAGATAGTCGAGGCAATGATGTATGGTTGGAAGCCTCCTACAACCCTATTAGGAACGATCAAGGCGTGCTTTATAAGGTTGTTAAATTTGCTACGGCGATCACCGAACAAATGCAAAGAGAATTTGCTATATCTGAGGCCGCTAATGTTGCTTTCAATATATCGGAAGGTACGGGAGAACAAGCTCAAAAAGGTAAAGAGGTAGTGGGTAGTATGGTGCGAATTATGGGGGAGCTCACTTCGCAAATGGGGACAGCTAGCGAGGGGATTCGCGAACTCGACGAACAGTCGCAAAAAGTGGCTGATTTAGTTAAAAGCATCAGTGGTATTGCCGATCAGACCAACTTACTGGCGTTGAATGCGGCAATTGAAGCCGCCAGAGCGGGCGACCAAGGAAGAGGCTTTGCCGTTGTTGCTGATGAAGTGCGCCAACTTGCGTCAAGAACCAGTACTGCCACTGAAGAAATTGTCAGTGTGGTAAATGAAAACAGAAAGCTTACCGAAAATGCGGTGCAACTTATTGAAGCGGGCCAGGAAAAAGCGAGAGAAGCGCTTGAGTACTCGACTGAGTCGGGCAAAGTCATGAACGAAATTCAAAATGGCTCCTCAGAAGTCGTAAACGCCATTGGTCAATTCACCCAACGGCTGTAAAGCCTGAAACGATAAATAAAGCACTGAGGGGGAGTGTGGTGTCTCCCTCGTGTTTCTATTCTCCTCCCCGCTGTGCATCAACCATCCCTATGCCGTGCATCGAACACTTCTAGTGCAATAAACGCACTGTTATTGTTCAGGCAAAAGAATGATTACCATTTGTGTTTTTGCTAAATCCTATTATTTCAGTGTGTTAGGGTTTTGGCACGAACTCTGCTTTATTAATGGCAGTTATACTATGAAGCAATACCAAAACAAAAAAGTACATTGAGTACTGGTAGCAACAACTAACACCCAAACAATAAGTTCGCCTGTACCTCATTAACTAATGATTACAGGCTCGGCATCGAAGCCCACCAAGCGCGACGTTTATTCGTCTACGCTGGTGGGTTTTTTTTTGGCTAAAGGAAACATAAATGACCAAGTTTAAAAACGTTTCAATGCTCAAACAAATAAAGAAAAAAATGACAGCAGGCTTAACCGCTGCGATAGCCCTTTCTTTTACCTTAGTCGCGCCACTTGCTAGCGCTCAAAGCGATGAAAAAGTGGGTTGGCCAGAAAAAGAAGAATTAAAATTTGGTTTTATCAAACTGACCGACATGGCGCCATTGGCCATCGCTTATGAAAAAGGCTTTTTTGAAGACGAAGGTTTATATGTCACCTTAGAAGCCCAAGCAAACTGGAAAGTATTGCTTGATAGAACCATTGACGGTCAACTTGATGGCGCTCACATGCTAGCAGGGCAACCTCTTGGCGCAACCATTGGTTTTGGTACCGAAGCGCATGTTGTGACAGCGTTCAGTATGGATCTAAATGGTAATGGCATCACTGTTTCAAACGAAATATGGGAAAAAATGAAAGCCCATATTCCGGTAGAAGACGGCAAACCTGTTCACCCCATTAAAGCTGATTATTTAAAGCCAGTGGTTGAAGAATACCGTGATGCAGGTAAGCCGTTTAACATGGGTATGGTTTTTCCTGTATCGACGCATAACTACGAGCTTCGATACTGGCTTGCTGCCGGTGGTATTCACCCAGGCTACTATGCACCACACAAAGGTGACAATGCTGGGCAGATTGATGCTGAAGCTTTGCTGTCGGTTACCCCTCCTCCTCAAATGCCAGCTACGATGGAAGCCGGTACTATCTATGGGTATTGCGTAGGCGAACCTTGGAACCAGCAGGCGGTATTTAAAGGTATTGGTGTGCCGGTTATTACCGATTACGAAATTTGGAAAAACAACCCAGAGAAAGTATTTGGTGTAAGCCAAGCGTGGGCCGATAAGTACCCGAATACTCACATTCGTGTGGTTAAAGCGTTAATTCGTGCCGCGATGTGGTTAGATGAAAATGACAACGCTAACCGACCAGAAGCAGTAAAAATCTTAGCGAAAAGTAACTATGTTGGCGCTGATGAAGATGTATTGGCTAACAGCATGACAGGCACCTTCGAATATGAAAAAGGCGATAAGCGTGAAGTACCAGACTTCAACGTATTCTTCCGCTACAACGCCACTTATCCCTTTTACAGTGATGCGATTTGGTATTTAACGCAAATGCGCCGCTGGGGACAAATTTCAGAGCCTAAATCAGACGATTGGTATAAAGAAACTGCACGTAAAGTGTATAAGCCTGAGGTTTACGCGATGGCAGCAAAAGCGCTTATTGCCGAAGGAAAAGCAAAAGCGACGGACTTCCCAACATTTGCTACTGAAACTGGCTTCAAACCACCTCAATCTGAATTTATCGACGGTGTTACCTACGACGGTAGCAAGCCAAATGCTTACCTTGAACAGTTTGGCATTGGGCTAAAGGGTGAAACTGTTCTTTAACAGTTTCACTGTCATACACAAATAGCGGAGAACAACATGAGTAAGATGGCAAATATATTAAGCTTTTCGCCAGCCAAATCACCAATGAGCGGCACCATGGGGGCGGTTTATAGTCGTGCGCCCGCTTTACTACTGCCTCTTATTGGCCTTTTGATGTTCCTCGCTATTTGGAATGGTGTGGCAAAAAGTATTGATACCTCGCTTGGGCAATTTCCTGGTCCTGCTCAAGTGTGGGAGCAGGCAGGTTCGCTTATTACTGAGCATAGTGCTCAGCGAGACAAAGCTGATGCGTTTTACACAAGGCAAGAAGAGCGCAACGCCGCGCGGGTTGCACAAGACCCAACTTACGAACCAAAAACTCGCGAGTTCACCGGTTCACCTACCTTCTTTGATCAAATATGGACAAGTCTTTATACCGTCATGGTGGGGTTTCTCATTGCCTCAGTGATTGCCGTCCCTGTCGGTATTTTATGTGGGCTAAGTAAATCAGCTTATGCGGCAATTAATCCGCTGATTCAATTGTTTAAACCTGTGTCACCTTTAGCATGGTTGCCATTGGTCACTATGGTAGTGAGCGCGCTGTACGTTAGCGATGATCCTATGTTTTCAAAATCATTTGTTACCTCGGCACTCACGGTATCCTTATGCTGCCTTTGGCCTACGTTAATTAACACGGCGGTTGGTGTGTCTGCGATTGATAAAGACCTGCTTAACGTGAGTAAAGTATTGCGTTTAACGCCGATGTCTCATTTAACAAAAATCATTCTACCGTCTTCCATTCCGATGATTTTTACAGGGTTAAGACTGTCACTTGGCATCGGTTGGATGGTATTGATTGCGGCAGAAATGCTGGCGCAAAACCCGGGCCTTGGAAAATTTGTTTGGGATGAATTTCAAAATGGTAGTTCAGAATCTTTAGCACGCATCATGGTAGCGGTGCTCACTATAGGTGCTATTGGTTTCATACTAGACAGAATAATGTTGTCGGTTCAACGTGCAGTGAGCTGGGACAAAACCAGCGTATTACGGTAATTAAGGAGAAAGAACATGCAAGCTAAACACTTGGAATTAGAACAAGTAGGCATCGATTTCCCTACACCGAAGGGCCCGTTTACGGCACTTACTGATGTAAACCTCAAAATTGCGAAAGGTGAGTTTGTTTCATTAATCGGTCACTCGGGCTGTGGTAAATCAACCGTGCTAAACATTGTGGCGGGTTTACATCAAGCCACCACGGGCGGTGTCATATTAGACGGTGCTGAAGTAAAAAACCCCGGGCCAGAACGTGCGGTTGTTTTTCAGAATCACTCGTTATTACCCTGGTTAAGCGTTTATAAAAACGTGGAGTTGGCGGTTAAGCACACCATGCGTGGTAAGTCTAAAAAGGAAATGCGAGATTGGATCATGCATAACCTAGAGCTGGTACATATGACCCACGCTCTTGATAAATTACCCAGTGAAATATCTGGGGGCATGAAGCAACGTGTAGGTATTGCCCGGGCGTTAGCCATGGAGCCTAAAGTCTTACTCATGGATGAGCCCTTTGGGGCACTAGATGCACTAACGCGCGCACATCTGCAAGACTCATTAATGGAAATCCATGCCGATTTAGGCAATACAGTGATTATGATCACCCATGATGTAGATGAAGCCGTATTGCTTTCAGATAGAATAGTGATGATGAATAACGGCCCAGCTGCCACTATAGGCGAAATCCTCGATATTGAGCTGCCTAGACCCCGAGACAGGCTTAAGCTGGCTGACAACCCTCAGTACAACCACTACCGGCATGAAGTGCTGACCTTTTTGTATGATAAGCAAAAAAAAATTGAGCCGGTGTCTTCCCATATCAAATCTAACCAAGCTGGAGGTGGTTCTGCAAAAAAAGCGAACAGTAAATCCGACGCAGCTTGAGTTAGGCGTTTAACGCTGATTCAAAGCGCGACACATAAGTCGCTAAAACTTATTTAAACCCTTAGGTGCTTATCCCATTTTTTACTGGGAGGGAGCCCCTTAACTAAAAATCGTCAATAAGAACGCTAACCATCAAACGTTAACATCGTTAATAACAAGGGAACGCACATGAATACGCAAGATATGAAACCATCAACAGCGCTGACAAAAGCACCGTCAAATAGGTTTACACCGGCACAAAAGCGCTTTACTCAAGCTGCACTGACAAGTGCTATGTTGGCGTGTTTTAGTGCGCCATCAATGGCGCAGAGCTGGCATGATGTGCTTAGTGAGGCGTCTACATGGGCAGATTTGAACTTACGTTATGAATCAGTCGACCAAGATAATGCACTGGATGATGCTAGCGCATTAACACTTCGTACTCGCCTGGGTTTTAAATCCGGAACGTTGAACGGGTTTTCCTTTACCGCAGAAGTGGAAGATAGCCGCATTGTTATGGGGCAGGGCGATTATACAGTAGGCCCTACTGGCTATAACGTAGGTGAGTATTCAGTGATTGCAGATCCTGAAACCACAGAAGTGGATCAAGCCTTTATTCAGTATAAGAATGAAAAGCTAACACTCAAAGGGGGCAGACAAGTCATTGCCCTAGATAATCACAGATTCGTTGGGCATGTGGGATGGCGTCAAGATAGGCAGACCTTTGATGGCGTTACTGCTACCTATGCGCTTAACGAGAAAGTGAATTTCTTTTATGGGTACCTTACCCAGCGAAATCGAATTTTTGCAGAAGCCGCAGATTTTGATTCAAAAGATCATTTGTTCAATGCAAGTTTCAAAACAGCGGTAGGAAAATTTACCGCTTATGGCTACTTGTTAGAAATTGATAATGACACCGATAACGCGCTTGATACCTACGGTATTCGCTATAACGGCAGTATGAAAGGTGAGACGGTGAACTGGGCATACGGCGCTGAATTTGCTACGCAAAGCAGCGAGTCAGGTTCAGGCGACACCGCTACCGATTATGATGCGAGTTATATTAATGCCAACCTAGCGGCTACCTTTTCAGGCATTACCGCTAAGATTGATTATGAATTACTGGGTTCTGACGATGGTGCGTACGGCTTTGCCACGCCACTAGCCACCCTGCATAAATTTAACGGTTGGACAGATCAATTCTTAGGTACACCTGCACAGGGTCTTCAAGATATTACTTTTTCGGTATCTGGAAAACTAGCCGGTGGTAAATGGTTGTTGGCCTATCATGACTTTAGTGCCGATGAAGCTACAGCCGAGGTGGATGATTTAGGTAGCGAAATTAACGTGCAGTATGTGACTAAAGTGATAGATAACGTCACATTAGCCGTTAAGTACGGCAGTTACTCTGCGGGTGACACCAAGGTAGATGCCAACAAATTATGGATGTGGGCAAGTACTCGTTTTTAATCATGCTTGAAGGGAGTTTGATGACGCTTTTGATAAAAAGCGACATCAACTAAGCGTTACTAACAAGTTCTACTAAAAAGGCTCATAAAAAAGCGCATAAAAAAAGGTGCTAGAGAATCTGTTCTCTAGCACCTTTTTTGTCTTTTATGAGCGTGAACGTCAGGGCGTTTTACCGTTTTACCGTTTTAGCTTTTTGCTGGAAGCAGCCAATTATTTTGGACCGCGGTATCTAATTGCCGAGTGACGTAATCCCATAATTTAGGCGCACAATGCTTCAAATGTAAGTTACGCTTTTCTATCTTATCTCTGGTAACAGCGTGTTTATTCCAACTACCACCTTGGTTCTGCATGTTTTGAAACACAGGAAGCACCCGGTCCATCGCCTTGGCAAACTCAGCATCTGGAGTTTTCGCCTCTTCAAATTCTAGCCATAATGAGAGTAACTCATCGGCATAAGAACTAGGCAGTAATCCAAAAATACGTTTTGCCGCATCAAGCTCTTTTTGTGCTTGCGCGTCGTGTTCTGAGGCCTCGTTGAAGGCAAACAAATCGCCTGCATCAATTTCCACTACATCATGAATCAAAATCATCCGTATCACCCGAGCGACATCGATTGGCTTCTCGGAATAATGTGCCAAGGTACTGGCCATCAATGCCACATGCCAACTGTGCTCAGCAGAGTTTTCCTGACGATTGCCATCACAAGGTAAGGTTATTTGGCGCTTAACACGCTTTAGCTTGTCTAGTTCGCAAATAAAGGCACTGAAATCTTCCGGTAAAAACGACATGAATAGCTCCTGCTTTTTCACGCAATAAAAATGAAAATGGGCCTTAGCGTTAACCGCTACGGCCCATTTAACTCTTTACTGAAATAGGCATGTTGCAGCCTACTTCAATAATATTAGCAATTACTTTTGCTCAGATAACCAAACAATCAAATCAGCAATATCATCAAAGGTCATGTCAGCAGTAAACGTAGGCTGATATTTACCATTTATAACGAAGCTTGGTACGCCTGATAGGTAGTCTCGGTTCTTGTCGATAAGTTGCTGGTTCTTACGAATCATGTTGTTTACACCAAAGCTGGTGGCTAACTTATCAAACTCAGCGCCATCAACACCGTTTACCACAAAGATGTTTCGCAAATCTTTAAGGTTGGTAATAGTCGCACGTTGCTTATGAATGTAATTGAAGATAGCAGTGTTCATCGCATCTTCCTGTTTCATTGCACGTGCAATTAACATGGCATGGGTCGCGGCATCTTGAACATCAGGGCCTGTAAAGCGCATAAAGTTAACATGCACTTTTTCGAACTTAGTGTTCTCGCCTTTTTTCTCTTTAATTTGTTTTACGATTGGCTCAAATTGGAAGCAATGTGGGCACCAGAAAGAGAAGAATTCTGTAATAACTGGTTTTTTAGTCGCTTCTTCATCTAATACCGTGTAATGGGTACCTTCTTTCCACTTAGCTGTGCCTTCTTGGGCGCATGCGGTCAATGGCAAAAGCATTGCCATTACAAACAATACTGCAAACTTCTTCATGTAATTGGATCCTTTGATTTCAAATCTATCTATCAATGCTGAGGTTACCACAGGCTTTTATTAGGCACTAGTTTACGCGACAAGCGAGCGGAAAAATCCAACGAATGGATAATATATGAGGGGAAAGCTTCGCTTCTTCGTAAAGAAGAAGCGAATGAAATGTCACTATTTGCGTCTAAAAAGTGACGTGATAGGTGTTATTGGTGGCTGTAGCTCACAGATAGCAATGCACGTCGTTCTTGGCCTGCATAGCCCACGATATCCTCGTAGTCGGTATCAAAAAGGTTATTTACTTTTAATGATAACGCCCACTTTTCAGAAATATTATAACCAAGGTTAACTGACGCTAGTGTGTAAGCTGACAGCCCCAACGTTTCTGCATTAGCTGGGTAGGGTGGGAAATAAGTATCGTAATGGGTGCCGGTATAGGCCAGTTTTGCATAAAGACTAAATTTCTCGGTACCTAAATCAGACAATACCGATAATGCGCCTTGGTGTCGTGCACGTCGAAGTTCGGTGTTAGCAATACCATCATCGTTTTGCTCGGCGTCTAAATAGCTATACGACGCTGATACCTTCGCTAAATCGTGAAGCCACGTTACTTCAACGTCTACGCCGTCACGGCTACTTTCACCGTCTGTATTCGCAGCGGTATACACACCTTGAGTGGTGTCAAAAACGAAGCCATTAATCTCATCTTCAAGTTGGGCACTATAACCGCTTACTTGTGCTGAAACCGAATTCCAATTTGCTTTTACGCCAACTTCCCATTCTTCACTCTCTTCAGGCGTTAAGTCTGGGTTGCCAATAAAGCTATCTGGGAAATAGCCAAATCGCTCAGTAAAGGTTGGGGTTTTAATGGCCTTGCCGTAGCTAGAAAATAGCGCATAGTTTTTTGATACTTGCCATGTAAGGCCAGCGCGATAACTCACGGCGTCATCAAATTCACTGTTGTTATCGAATCGTGCGCTGAAGGTCGCGAAAACATTCTCAACAAGGTCACCTGTAGCTTCACCAAATAGGCTGGTGGTATTGTCGTGTTGTTTTTGATTAGGATCGCCAAACACCACAGGGCCACGTTGTTCAAACAAACGTTGTAAGTATTCAGCACCACCTGCCACTTGCCAATTGTCGAAGCGATAAAAGCTTGTCCAGTTAAGTGCTAAGCGCTCGCCAGTCGTGCCACCCGCATCGGCACCCGAAGTGGTATTGTCATTATCATCTTTTCGGTAATCGAAAGATACCGTAGATGCATAAGCCGATGCATCTCGTGCGTAGCGCCATGCTAGTTTAGTGTTTAGTTGGCTACCATCAGTCACATTGTCGGCATCAGCAGGCAGGCCAGTCGTTACATAATCAGTTCCATCGTAATCATTTTCGTATTGGGTACTGCGGAATTTCGCGCTTAATGTGTGTGCATCTGCCAATGCATAATCAATATTGATGCCTGCGGTCATATTGTCATAACCGTCATCTTCATTACCGATGCGCGAAATGTTATCGCCCTCTGTTTTTAGGTAATTAGCGTAGGTGCGCACTGCCACATCGCCATTTTGCGTGGCGGCATTAATGCTGCCTTGGTAAGTACCTTGTGTGCCGATTCCAGCAGTTAAATTAACGCTAGGTTTTGCACTGGTTCCTTCACCGGCTTTAGTGGTGATGCTCAATACGCCACCAATTGCGCCACTGCCCCATAAGGCACTTTGCGGGCCTCGTAGCAGTTCTATACGTACCACATTCGCTGAGGTCAAATGGGCCAAGTCTATCAAGCTTCCTTGGCCAATGTCGTTAGACACCACACCATCAATAAGCACAAGCAAGTGATTACTTTCGCTGCCTCGAACACGAAGTTCCGTAAGGCCGCCTGGGCTACCTGATTGGGAAAGGCTTACGCCAGGCAAACCACGAATTAAATCGGTAAGTTGCACAGCGCCTGAGGCTTGAATATCTTGCTCGGTAAGCACGCTTACCGATGCGGGTAGCTTAGCTATTTGTACCGGTAAACGGGTGCCGGTAACAGTGAGTGTTTCTATGGTATCAGGAGTTTGTGCTAAAACAGGTGCAGACAGCATTGTCGCCACAGCAGCGTATACTGCAGTGCAGGTAAAGTGTGTTTGAAATTTCATTGTATTTCTCGCTATGTACTCCGCCCGAGTACAAGGGTGAATGTAAGCAGAATAACTGCCGTGAAGCTAGGCCGGTATCCGGGCTCACTCACCAATACTGTGTATGGTTTCTCTGCCTTCCCATGTCGCGACATCAATAGCGATGACACAGTGGCGTATAAAGGAGAATGTGTGTGGTCACACTGAGTTTACCGTTGCGGGGGCAGCATCAGATTTCACTGATTTCCCGTTTAACCCATAGATGGGCACCTAAGCGCGACGGAGTATAGCTTAAGTGCCTAATAAATAGCGAGTGTGTTCAGGTTTTGCGCGCTAATATCCGAGTTTGAGAGGCGCTTCCTGCATGGCGGAAAGTTGTTCTTTTAACGCAAGAATTTGACCTTCCCAGTATTTATCATCGGCAAACCATGGAAAGGCACGAGGGAAAGCTGGATCTTCCCAGCGTCGAGACAGCCATGCCATATAGTGCACCATACGCATGGCGCGAAGGGGTTCAATTAGCGCAAGCTGATTGGTATTAAACGGCTGAAATTCTTCATAGGCTTCAATCAACGTATCGAGTTGCAATAGTTGTTGCTGTCTGTCGCCGCTCAGCATCATCCATAAATCCTGAATGGCAGGGCCCATTCGACAATCATCTAAATCAACAAAGGTGGGGCCATCGCGCCACAGAATGTTACCCGGGTGGCAATCGCCGTGCAGCCGAATAACGTCGGTGGCTTTGTAAGCCGAAGAGGCCGCGGTTATAACGGGGTTCAAAATAGCAAAAAAGGCCGTTTTAAGATGACTGGGCAACAAGGTGCTATTTTCTAAAATCTGGCGAGGTTCATCCAAATAACTTTGCGTGTCGATATCTGGACGTTGCTTAAAGGTTTTCGCTTGAGACACGCGGTGAATACGGCCAATAAAGCGCCCCATCCACTCAAGTTGATCTAAATTATCGTTCTCAAACTGGCGGCCACCTACCGAAGAGAAAACGGTAAAACGGTAATCACCATGGTGATGAAGGGTTTTTTCGTTTAGCGCTAGTGGCGCCACAATCGGAATTTCGCTATCAGCAAGCTCTTGGGCAAAACTGTGTTCTTCCAAAATTTGCGCGTCTGTCCAACGGGCAGGGCGATAAAACTTAACCACATAACGTTTGTTGTCATCGGCTTGAAATTGGTAAACCCGGTTCTCGTAACTATTGAGAGCAAGTAAGCCGCTTTGAAGAAAAATGCCCTGAGTCTCCAGGGCATCTAATATAGTGTCTGGATCTAATCCAGAAAACGAAAAGTCTTTCATCGATAAAGGAATTTGGTTGGCTCATTAACCGTAACGTTTTCACCTGAATCGGTGGTAGTGGTCACGGTGAATTGAATGTCTGTTACCACATCTTCCAGATTATACGGGTCGGTTGCAACCGAAATCGGTGTGCTATAAACCTCACCACCTTGTACCGTCACTTCTCTATTTCCAATAAAGGTGTATTCAGGCAGCCCTTGAACCGAAATAGTATAGGTCTGAGTTTGTTGAGATTTGTTGAGTACTTTAACGGTATAAACGTTCTCAATTAACCCTTCATTGGTTTCACGATATAACGAATTACGGTCGCGAATAATATCAATTTCAAGAGGCACGCGGGTTACAATGTCAGCAACCAATAACCCTGTCATGACAATGAGTACGATTAGGTAGCCAATAAGCTTAGGCCGCACGATGTGTGTTTTGCCCCCCGCCAGCTCTTCTTCCGACGTAAAGCTTATTAGCCCTTTGGGGTAATCCATTTTATCCATTACACCGTTACACGCATCTACGCACGCGCCGCAGTTAATGCATTCATATTGTAAACCGTTTCGAATATCGATACCGGTGGGGCAAACCTGCACACATAGGTTACAGTCAATACAGTCGCCCAGGCCTTTTTCGTGCACCTGTTCATGACTTAGTTTACGAGGGCGGGGGCCTCGCTGTTCGCCTCGTTTCGCATCGTAAGAGACGGTAAACGTGTCTTTGTCGAACATGGCCGATTGGAAACGTGCATAAGGACAAATATGGGTACACATGATTTCACGCATGTAACCCGCGTTAGCGTAAGTACACACTGCGAAAAAGACCACTGAAAACGCGGCCCAGAAACCCGTGTTGAAGGTAAAGAAATCAATAAAAAGGGCGCCGATGGGGGTAAAATACCCTACAAAGGTAAGTGCGGTAAGGAGGGCAACTGCCACCCAAGCCGTATGTTTGAGGGTTTTGCGAATAAACTTATCCGCGTCCATTTTTCGTGAATCTAGTTTTATGCGTTTATTTCTAGGGCCTTCTATCTTCTCTTCAAACCAAGTATAGATATATACCCAAGTGGTTTGAGGGCACATAAAGCCGCACCAGACCCTGCCAGCAAAAGTAGTCACAAAAAATAACGCGAATGCACCCACGATAAAAATATAAGCAAGCAAGGTTAAATCTTGCGGCCATAACGTTAACCCAAAGATAGAAAAGCGCTGTTCTACAATATCGAGTAGTACCGCCTGCTGGCCATTAAATCTTATCCAAGGAATGGCGGCGAAGATGGCCAGAAAAAACAAACCGAAAAAACGTCTAAATGTTTCAAGAGGGCCTTTAACCGCACGAACGTAAATTCGACTACGCGAGTCGTATCGCTTCCCTTCAGTAGTTGATGCGGGCTTGTGCACCTTTACGGGAGTAACGTTTTTAACCGGAATTTGTTCGTTCATTTTTTCAAAACCTTAGCCAACTTCTTGTATTGCGCGGCGCATTATAACAGCTGAAATTTAAGCGTGTTTAACATAGATCAATGATAGGGCTAATGATCATCTTTATTTATCTTTCAGTCAATACTGAAAGTTCAGAAATTATATTTTATCAATCTATCTTTACTTAATGCTAGTTGACTACTATGGCGATAATAGCTTTTAATACCGAATAAAAATTACACAAGTAATTATCCTTTTGATTTTTTAACGAAAATGTTTGTTGAAAATAACTAACGATAGCTGCGTTGTTTGAATTAAGTATAGTAGTGGAATAATTTTAAATGCTTCGTTTCTTTGTCATCTGTGCCGAAATTGTATTATTGGTGATTGTGCTACGATCGCCTTTTGTTCAATACTTTTTTTCAGATATACAAAGTACGGTCTCAGGTTGGTTTGTTTCCATTTCTGAGCTACCTGAACAAAGAGAGCTAGATGCGCTAAGAAATCAGGCGGCAGCGCAGCTTGCGCCATTAAAAGAATTCGAAGCAAACTACCTTCGAAGAATTCTGGCAAGTCGTTCAACGGTAATGCGCTTTCATATCGCTTACTGCGAAACCACCGATATAAACCCGAATTTTAGCCTCGGTAAGCGTCAGCAGTTGTGCACACTGATAGAGCAATCAAAACTACTGGAGCCCGATAGATAGTTACTGGAATCCGATAAATAAATAGCGCTAAGGCGTTGTTTCTTTTTTCTTGCTTCTTTTTGTTGTGCCTTTTAATCCTTCCTCACTTTTACCGAGTATTCAGAGTAAGCCATTCACTTTACGTTCAGCTTCCTGTGCTACTATTGAGCATATAGTTGTGATAAAAGTAGTAATGCTGCTATAAGTTGAAGCCATGCTTCATTAAGCGCCGTTACCCGTTTACTCAGTCTTGTAGCTGACTAATACCGGGTTTTTATAAACGAGGTAGGGGGTCACATGAAAATAGCTAAGTTAACCGGTTTATGTACGCTTTTGCTCGCCAGCGTGGGAGTGTCTGGTGTCTTGCAAGCAGCGCAGGTTGAAGTAACCTGGGAAGAGCCAAAGTCTTACCGAGATGTTAAACCATCGAACGAATCTCGAACTCGCTTTAGAGAACGCACTTTTAAAGAGCTTGATGAGTTTTTCACTGAACTCGCTGAAAAACTTCCCGAAGATCAAAAGCTGTCAATTACCGTAACAGACTTAGATTTGGCGGGTCAGGTTTGGCCAGCCTCTTTTGTTGGAATGGGGCAGTCCGCTGCCGATGTTAGGATCATTAAGGAAATAGACATACCTAGAATGTCATTCTCATATGTACTTTCAGATAGTGACAACACGGTGCTTAAAAGTGAAGACGTTAAAATAAAAGATATGATGTTCATGAATACCGTTAATCGTAGACTATCTAATGATAATCTAGTTTACGAAAAGAACATGATTGAAGATTGGTTCAACGATACGTTCAACGATACAGTTGCAAAAAGTGTAGTGAGTAACCATTAACACAACGAACAACCGTCCATACTCGCGCCAATGAGCGGTAGTAAGACTGCTCATTAACGGTTTTGTTTCAGCTGTTTTACTATATTAAAGATAATAAAAAACCGCCTTGATAGGCGGTTTTTTTAGTTAACAATGAACATTAAATATAATCGAACTCACTGCCAGATACCGCGAGTGTGCTTTCATACCCTGCTGAGTACGCTTGTTTGTGCGCATTGCGACGAGGCAATATACGTTGCATGTAGAAATCACGGGTTTTCTGCTTAGAAGAAGCTAGCACAGCGTTATCTGTGCTCGCTGCTTTATCTGCCATGCTGTACCACAGCACACCAATTAGCGAGTAGGCAGAATAGGCTAAGTAATCGGCTGCCGCCGCTGCCGCAGTGGTGCCATCCATACCTAGGCAGTCAGCCGATGATGCACGCCAATCGTCAAGTAAGCCTTGTGCCAGTCCTTTGTTTTCAGCATCGCTAATATCAGCCACTAACTGTGCAAAAGCTTGGTACGTGGCTTCCATCATTTGTCCGCCATCACGGGTTAATTTACGGCCAATTAAATCTAATGCCTGAATACCATTGGTGCCTTCATACAGCATAGCGATACGTACATCACGCATCAATTGCTCCATGCCCCACTCACGAATAAATCCATGACCACCAAAAACTTGCACCCCAATGCTGGTAGTTTCAAGGCCCATATCTGTCATGTAGGCTTTGCAAATTGGCGTAAGAAACTGCAAGACTTTATCAGCATTTTCTTTTTCTTCGTCAGTGCCTAATTTTTCTATATCCATGTACTTTGCGTATAGCAAAGACAGTGCGCGGCTACCTTCAATTTGTGATTTTTGCGTAAGTAGCATACGGGCTACATCAGGCTGAAATACAATAGGATCGGCTTTGCCATCAGGGTTTTGAATGCCTTGTGGCGCACGAGATTGAACGCGCTCGCGGGCATACGTTAACGCACCTTGGTAAGAGGCTTCTGCAGCGCCTAATCCTTGCAAGCCAACTTGGAAGCGTGCGTCGTTCATCATAGTGAACATACAGGCTAAGCCTTGATTTTCTTCACCCACTAGCCAGCCTGTGGCGTCGTCGAAGTTCATCACGCAAGTCGGACTCGCTTTAATACCCATCTTGTGTTCAATACTGCCCACAGACAAGGAGTTTGGTTCACCTGGCTCGTTATTTTCATCAAGCATTAGCTTGGGTACTAAAAACAAGCTAATGCCTTTTACGCCCTTAGGCGCATCGGGTAAGCGAGCGAGTACCAAGTGAATAACATTGCTGCTCCAGTCTTGATCGCCTGCAGTAATGAAGATTTTATTACCGGTAACTTTATAGCTTCCGTCACCTTGCGGTTCTGCCTTAGTGCTAAGTAAGCTAAGGTCGGTGCCAGCATGCGGTTCGGTTAAGTTCATCGTACCTGTCCACTCACCGCTGATGAGTTTAGCGAGATACTTGTCTTTCAATTCCTTGCTAGCATGTTTAGTCACCGCCAAAGTGGCGCTTTCTGTTAGCATAGTTGTTAAACGCCAGCTTAGATTTGCAGCATTTAGCATTTCATGCACAGGCACCGCCATGGTGTAGGGAAGTTCCTGTCCATCATATTCAGCCGTACCTAACATGGCGTTCCAGCCATTTGCTACATACTCTTGATATGCGTCGGCAAAGCCTTTCGGTGTGGTGATTTTTCCGTCTTCCAGCTTACAGCCTTCTTCATCACCTTCACGGTTTAATGGTGCAACAACATCAATGGCGAATTTAGCGCCTTGTGCAATGATTTCGTTGGCCAGTTCGCTATCAAAATCGCTGATACCCAATTTTTCATAGTGGGCATCTAGGCCCAACCAGTCCTTAAGTAGGAACTGAAAATCGGTAGTAGGGGCGTGGTACAGAGGCATAGAAGACTCCCTTTTCAAACAAGTGTTTTAATTTTGCCACATTATAGACACAAAAAGCATAGACAGAGTAGCCCGTTAAGGGAAAGTTAATGAAAAATAATATCGCTGTATTTGCACAACAACTGCTCAATGCCTTTCAATTTTCATTACCGCGCCACCATAATCTTTGGCAAAGCTTGCTTTTCAATAGCTCGCTGGCATCCTATAACTATCGTTAATGCCAAGTATTAAGAAGTAGAGTACTCATGAGCCACGGGCAATCAGTTTGTGTCGTTACCGGCGGAAGTTTAGGAATAGGGTTAGCGGTTTGTCATACCTTTAGTGAAAATGACTACCGCGTGATAAACCTAGATGTGAGAGATTTTGACGACACACCAATTAATACTGAATGGGTGGCGTGTGATGTCAGTAACATGGAGCAGGTGCGACATGCTATCGACAATATTGCGGTGAAATATGGCCGGATAGATGCATTGGTCTGTAATGCAGGCATGCACGTGTCGGCAACCATTGAAGACACCGATGAAGCATTGCTTGATAAGGTAATGAGCCTAAACATTAAGGGCGCGTACGGTGCAATTAAAGCCTCATTACCTACCATGAAAGCACAAAAAAGCGGGGCTATTGTGGTGATGGGGTCAGATCAGTGTTTTGTGGGTAAACAAAACTCTTTTGCCTATGGGTTAACAAAGTCTGCTTTAGCGTCTATGGCGAAAACCACGGCATTGGATTATGCCCCTTTCAATATTAGGGCTAACGCGGTATGCCCAGGTACGATTGAAACGCCTTTGTTTCACCACGCCATTGATAAGTACGTTGCGGCTTCTGGCGCCGATAAAACTGCAGTTGTAGCCCAAGAAGCCGCCGAGCAACCTATTGGCCGTATCGGCCAACCCGAAGACGTGTCTGAACTGGTGTATTTTCTTTGCAGTGAAAAAGCGACCTTTATTACCGGTAGCTTGCATGCTGTTGATGGCGGTTATACCGCCAAGTGAATATCGTCGATGGTCACTTACATTTTTTTGCCCTAGAGGCGGGTGATTACCACTGGCTCAAGCCCCAAAACCCGCCGTATTGGCAGGATAAGCAAGCCATTGCGTTGCCGTGTGATGAAAGAAGCTTAACACTTTCTCGCGGTCATACCCTTGCGGGATACGTGCATGTTGAGGCAGGGTTCGACAATGAACGCCCTTGGCGTGAAATCCGTTATTTAGAACAGCATGCCCAACTGCCGTTTAAAAGCGTTGCCAGTATCGACTTGACTAGTGAAAGCACCTTGTCTCATATTGAAACATTAGCAGGGTTCATGTCAGTGGCAGGCCTTCGGCATATTTTAGATGAACAAGCCGCCTCTATATTAACCCACCCTAAAACAAAGCATGCGCTTAAGCGTAGTAGTGAATATGGATTGTCTTTCGATGCCCAATTGGATGTGGGCGACGGCAAAGCGGTAAGGGCATTACTAAGCTTGCTAGAGGCATTACCGGCACTGTCAGTCATTATTAATCATGCAGGCTCAGCGCTGTTAGGTTCTGCCGTTACCGCTGCCTACGTTAAGCAGTGGCGTATTAATATGGAAGCACTTGCTCAGTGTTCTCGTGTGGCGGTAAAACTCTCAGGGTGGGAAATGCATTGCAGAAACTGGCATAGGCGCAGTGTGCAAAATGTAGTCGTTGAAACAGTCGCTATATTTGGCGTGTCGCGAGTAATGTTAGCAAGTAATTTTCCACTTTCTAACTGGCGCCACAGTTATCAAGAGCTGTGGCTACAATATGAAAAAATGCTGGCGCCGTTTACCCTTGACGCGAAACGCAGCCTGTTGGCAAATAATACCGCCCGTTGGTATGGTCTAGATATTTAAAGGGCTGTGTCCGCCATTATTCTAAGCCGCCACTTTACACGCGTGTGCTAAGCATTAGTCTATAAGTTGATGGTGGGCGGCCACCGTCTGGCTCTCTATATGAATAAAGCTAAATTCTGCGTTTTGCTGCTTTTTCAAGATAGTGAGGAATGCACGAAGTTCATCCACAAAGCGCTCTGCTTTATCTGGCATTACCGCGCACCACACACATAGCGATTTCTCAGTAATTAAACTGGCGTCGTAGCGGGGTTTGAATTCGCAGGCATCTTCGCGCCATGAACCTTCACAATCAATGTGTGTACACCCACCATAATAAGTAGATAAGTATTCATTTAATGCGTGT
This sequence comes from Alteromonas naphthalenivorans, assembly GCF_000213655.1. Lineage (NCBI taxonomy): Bacteria > Pseudomonadati > Pseudomonadota > Gammaproteobacteria > Alteromonadales > Alteromonadaceae > Alteromonas > Alteromonas naphthalenivorans. The sequence goes on along the minus strand of NC_015554.1, from coordinate 3,407,881 downwards.
TTCACGGGCTCGTAAGCATGTGTGCCTGGTGTCAGTATGATGGTAAATTTTGTGCGCTTATTCATTTGTTCTTCGCAAATAGTAAGGCCATTAATAGCACCGCTATTAAGGCTAGGTTAACCGTATTTTCAGATGACATTAGCGAGAAAATATCGTAGATACCCCACGTTGAATCGTGCTTCACAGATTGTGACGCTGCGACAAAGTTGTTGGTAATATCCACCAAAGAAATACCCCCAATTAGCATGAGTATTACTTCAATCGATTTATTTATAGCACGATTAAGTTGGTTCTCGTAACTTGATATGGCGTTATTAATATAGGCTGCCCTATCGAGTAAACTGTCTTCTACCGCATTAATTTCCCATGCATCTATAAGTGCGTTCGCGAGTGGCTTTCGACTTCCTTGCAGGCCTCGAAGCGAATCGCAAAACTCCAATCGAATATACTCTAGGGTTCTGATTGAAACCATGCGCTGGATCAACTTTTCCAGGGCTTTCCTGCGTCTGCTCGACGATAGTGCCTTTAGTGATTGCAGTTGATGATAGGCGCTGCTCATCGATTGTTGATAGGCATACAACATCGCATTGTAGTGCTGAAGCAAAAACAAAACCCGTCGGTTATCCAGCGACAGCGAAATATCATTGTTTAAAAATAGGCAATTTCCCGAACGAAAGAAAGCTTCATTATCTTCATAGTCGGTTGGCGGACATTCGTGAATAATTGTAAAGGCTTGTATGGCTTCCTCAGTAGACTCTGGAACGCGAGTAATATAACAACGTCCGGTCCACAATACCGCGTCACTGTCGGTGAGTTCAGAGGTCAGTAATTTACAGCGTTTACTCAGTGTATCGAAGCTGGTGTTTAACACGTTAATCATGACACCGCCTGCCGCTTGTAAAATTAAAGACAGGCGTTGTTCGATATCTCTGTTTTCAATCTTTTGCCAACACACAGTGAGCTGTGCCTCGGATGTGGGGGCCAATGTAGCTTGTAGTGTAGCAATACCCGTTTGATATAACCGTAAATTCAAACCCTGAAGCTTAAGGCCTATTTCTTCTAAAGTTGAAAATGCATGCTGAAACGCCGGGCTTTCGCGGTCAATTTCAAGTTTTACCAATGGGGTAAACATGGGGCTTAATAAGTCTGAGTCGGTAGATACATAGCCCATGTCCAGCTTACTTTCTTGGTTAAGCACCCAATCTTGGCTGTGCATGACTTCTTCAACTTTGCTAGCTAAAGACGGCGTAAGCGCGCTGAATTTACGAGTTAACGCGATAGGCGTATAAGTAACAATAGAGACCGGTGGTGAGCACAATAAAGCCGATGGGGAAGGCGAGGCTGACATACTTCTTCTTATCCTTGAAAACAGGCGGGGCAAAGAAAACCATTGCCCCAATCTATGTGTTTCGTTATTTAAGCTCTGTTACTGTCATGTGAGGTGAGCGGTAAACAATCTCATCGTTCAAGTCGATACCTAATCCAGGGGTATCTGGCGCTTCAATAAAGCCGTTTACTGGCTGTGGGTCTTGTAAACAAAGCTCGCGGTTCCAGTCTTTAATGGCGTAAGTGTGATGTTCGTGAATTAAGAAGTTAGGTATTGCGGTTTCTAAGTGTAAGCTTGCTGCTGTTGCCACAGGGCCGCCACATACATGGGCTTGAATGCGTACGTCATAAATATCAGCATAATCACATACTTTTTTCGCTTCAGTAAAACCGCCACACAAGCCTACGTCAGGCTGCAGTACATCGATAGATTGGTCTTCTAAATAAGGGCGCACGTCCCAGCGATGATACAAGCGTTCACCACCAGCAATCGGTACGTTTACATTTTTAGCCACTTTATCGTGGAGTTTTGAATTCAAGTAATTGACGGGTTCTTCGTAATACAAGCAGCCAATCTCTTCAACAATATCACCAAGCTGGATGGCGGTAGATGCCCCTAACAAGCTGTGGCATTCAAAAATAATATCGCCGTCTTCACCCATGGTGTCGCGTATGGCTTGCAAGCGGGCTTTAAATAGCTTTAATTCTGGCTTAGAAAAAAGCTTGGTGCGGTCGAAATGGGTCACGCCATCTTTATCGTAAACAATAGGGTCTACTTTTACCGCATCGTAGCCGTCTTTTAATGCTTTTTCGGTCGCGCGTGCATAGTCAGCAGGATCGTTAAGCTTAGTCACTTCTTTATCCCAATCGAACTGCAATTGGCTAGCATAGCTGCGTAGCTTGCCGTTGGTTTTCCCGCCCAATAGCTCGTACACGGGCAAGCCTAGGGCTCTGCCTTTAATGTCCCAAAGCGCAGTATCAATGGCACTCATTGCTGCATAAATAACAGGTCCACCACCTAAGCCCCAAAAGCCTTCACGTAACATACGCGACCACAATAGCTCAGTGTGGAACGGGTTGAAGCCAATTAGCATGGCTTCTGCAATTTCTTTTATCATGTGCGCTGCGGCACTATGACCCCAATCGTAAGCTAAGCCTGCTTCACCGACACCGGTAATGCCTTCATCGGTATACACTCGTACGAAAACAGGGTTCCACGCTGGGCGCTTTGGGCACTCAATATCAAATATTTCTACTTTGGTTACTTTCATTTATGGTTTCTCTATTGTCTGTTTGTAGTCGTCGCTAGCGGCACTGGCAACGACGCATAATATGGATTATTCACAAAAGCCAGGGTCGAGCTTATAGGCTTTTCTTAGCATGGCGGGCCAGGCCTTCTGGCCGCCGGTTTCACCACTGTGCACTACGCTGGCTTGCTGATAAATGCCGTCAATAATAGGCTGCGGTATATCAATAACTTCTTCGTTCGACTGCATGAGCGCCAGCTGAATTTCACAGGCTCTTTGTAAATCATAAAAGCGCATGAAAGCATCGCCTACGGTGGGGCCGACAGTTAACCCTCCGTGATTAGGCAGTAGCATATGGTTGGTATCGCCTAAATCATCTTGAAGGCTTTTCTTTTCACTGTCATTTACTGCCAAACCTTCATAACTATGGTACGACAGCGAGGGAAGTGAAAATAAAGAATACTGGCTCCAAGGCTTTAATCCGCCTTTTACCGATGCCACAGAAATGGTGGCGAGTGTGTGCAAGTGAATAACGCACATTGCATCGTGTCGAACCTCGTGAATGGCACTATGGATAGTAAATCCGGCGGGGTTTATTTGGTAAGGCGAGTCATCAAGGATATTACCTTCAAGATCAACTTTTACAAGATTAGACGCGGTTACTTCGTCAAATCCTAACCCAAAAGCGTTAACTAAGTAATGGTCGGTGCCGGGAACTTTTGCCGAAATATGCGTATAGATAAGATCGCCCCAACGCATATCCGCAACCAGTCGATAGCATGCGGCTAAATCGACGCGGGTTTGCCATTCTATTTCAGACACTTTGCCTTTAAGGCTAAGAGGAGCTAATGAATACACGGCCTGTCTCCTAAATATCGTAGGCTAAACATGAAGATAATGATGGCTTAACCCCTTCTAATAACAGCGGGTAATCAAATTACCAAAGCAAGGGCATTGGCACAACCAAACGCACGTTATTCTTGCTGGGACTGGCTAGTTTTAATTTTATTAAAGCTATCGCGAAACGCAATTAGATCATCAGGAAAGCGAAGTTGAACATGGGTGAGCAAAAAGGGATCGACCTTTACCAGTTCAATCACTTCTAGTTTTGCCCATGGCGGCGCATCAAACACATCTGGCAAGTGTTCTACCCCAGCATTTAATGTACACTCAAATAGCGCGAGACCATTTTGTGTAACGGCCAATTTTTCACCTACCTCGACATTGAAACCTGTTTCTTCCCATGTTTCTCGGTGGGCTGCGCAAACTAGTGATTCACCCTCTTTTTTTCCGCCACCAGGGAAATCTAAACGGTTTGAAAGACGATGTTTAATCAAAAGCGCTTTGTCTTGCACTTTAATGATGCATGCAGCAGCATTTTGAATATGCTCCTCGTTATTCGTGCTTCGGCAAAAAGGCGCTTCAGGTACCGTCTTTGTACATCCAAAAAACGTTAAAACTACCAAAATGGATGATAAGCGAAAATTGATACTCATTAGTTTGGGTAAAATACTATTCAGAAAAAATTAATAATAATAAAAACGTAGATAAAGGTTTTGGTTTGAACGCGACCCTGAATCTCGTTAATGCACCAACTTGGTTACTTTATCATGTGGTGCATATTTACCAATAGGAAAGGTTATGTCTTCACGCAAATTACTATCTCCATTATTAATAGGGGCTTTATTGTTAGCGGCTGTGGTTGTCTATTTAAACTTACCTGCAGAAGAACAGGTGAAAAAAGGCGGTCCACTACCCACAACAGTGAAAACCATTTTGGTAGAACAAGGCGCAATGGCAATAACCATTGAAGCCCTTGGTACTGCCAGAGCGAACGAATCGATAGCAGTAACAGCGCAAGTTACCGAAACCGTGCGCTCGGTTAACTTCGAAGATGGCGATAGTGTGAAGGCCGGCCAAGTGCTTATTCAGCTAAACAATAATGAAGAGTTGGCTCGGGTGGCTGAATTGCGCGCCAACATTGATGAAGCTAAGCGCCAGTACACCCGTATTTTCAACTTACGTGAGTCTAGCGCGGCATCAGAACAGTTGCTTGATGAACAACAAGCACGCGTAAAAGGACTAGAAGCGCAGTTAGACATCGCTGAAGCACAGGTTGATGATTTGCAAATACGCGCGCCATTTTCAGGCGTGCTGGGTGCACGACAAGTTAGCATCGGTTCATTAGTGCAGCCCGCAGGTGTTATTACTACTCTTGATGATATTAGCGTAGTAAAAGTTGATTTCAGTATTGCCGAAAACCAGTTGGCGAGTGTAGCAAAAGGTCAGAAGGTTTCTGCTACATCAGTGGCCTATCCGGGTGAAACGTTTAGCGGTGAAATTACGCATATTGATACCCGATTAGACCCCATTAGCCGTGCTATTAGCGTACGCGCAATTATCGATAATAAAGACCAACGATTACGACCGGGTATGCTACTTACCATCGTGGTTGAAAAACGTGTGCTTGATACGCTTATCCTTCCTGAGAAAGCTTTAGTGCCCGTGCAAGATATTCAATATGTGTATGTAGTGGAAGATGACGTGGCCCATCAGCGTGAAGTGGTTATTGGCGAGCGCCGACCCGGTATTGTCCAAATTGTTTCAGGCCTTAAAGCCGGAGATGAAGTCATAACGGAAGGCACCCTTAGAGTACGCGACCAGTCGGCTGTTAACGTTCTTAACCGTAACAATGAGGGTTAAGTCATGTTGTTATCTGACATTTCAGTAAAAAGGCCGGTATTTGCAACGGTTATCAACCTACTGCTGATTATATTTGGTGTGGTCGCCATTTCTATGTTGGCCCTTCGTGAATACCCAGACATTGACCCGCCTATCGTCTCGGTTTCCACCAAATACACAGGCGCATCAGCCAATATTGTTGAAACGCGCATAACCCAATTACTCGAAGACAGGATTTCGGGTATTGAAGGGATTAAAAATATTACTTCAACGTCCACCAATGGGCGCTCTGATATCACCATCGAATTTAAATTATCCCGAGATATTGACGCTGCAGCCAACGATGTGCGAGAGCGAGTGAGTCGGGCACTGAACAACCTGCCTGATCAGGCCGATCCCCCAGAAGTTTCAAAGGCCGACTCTGATCAAAGCGCTATTGTGTGGTACAACCTGCGCAGTACAAACCTTAATACCATGGAGCTTACCGACTACGCAGAGCGTTTCTTAGTTGACCGCCTCTCGGTAGCCGATGGAGTAGCACGGGTTCAAATTGGCGGTGGTCGTCGCTATGCCATGAAAGTGTTTCTTGATAGAAACGCGATGGCTGCCCGCGGCATAACCGTTGCCGATGTTGAAAGCGTTATTAGTTCCGAGAACGTTGAACTTCCCGCCGGTGAAGTAGAATCGCTAGATAGAAACTTTGAAGTGCGTGTAGCACGTACGTTCTTATCGCCAGAAGATTTTGCGGCGTTAACCGTAGCGGTAGGGGACGATGGATACCTTGTTCGCTTGGGGGAAATTGCGAACGTAGAGTTAGCGGCTGAAGACGACGAAACCGAGTTTAGAGGTGACGGCGTTAACATGATTGGTTTGGGCATTATTAAGCAATCAAAAGCCAATACCTTAGATGTTGCACGCTCAGCAAAAGCGCAAATCAGAAAAATTGAAGAAACCTTGCCGGACAATATTTTCATTGTGCCTAGCTACGACTCATCGGTATTTATTGAAGCATCGATTAACGAAGTTTATGAAACCCTTGCCATAGCCATGCTTATGGTGGTGATTGTTATTTATCTTTTCTTAGGCAATGTACGCGCCACACTTATTCCCGCGGTCACCGTACCCGTATCTCTAGTCGCAGCATTTATTGTGATGTATGCATTAGGCTTCTCTATCAACCTACTTACCTTACTGGCCATGGTGTTGGCGATTGGGCTGGTGGTAGATGACGCTATTGTGGTACTTGAGAATATTTCCCGTCGTATAGAAATGGGCGAGCCCCCTATATTAGCCGCTTTTCGAGGCGCTAGAGAGGTGGGTTTTGCAGTTATTGCTACTACCCTGGTATTGATTTCTGTATTTGTGCCCTTGGTGTTTTTAGAAGGTAATGTAGGGCGTTTGTTTACTGAGTTTGCCTTAGCTATTGCTGCTGCTGTGGCGTTTTCTAGTTTCACCGCATTAACCCTATCGCCCATGATGGCCTCGAAAATTCTGAAAAAGCGTACCCGTTCAGCAGGATTCGGGGCGTGGATGGATAAGCGTTTTCATGCCCTAGAAAATCGCTATTTCAAAAGCCTAGGAAGTACTATTCACCAGCCGTTTATCATGGTGTTATTGCTGATTGTTTCAGTGGTGGCATTAGTGCAAATATCAGAAAAGTTACCTAGCGAATTTGTGCCAAAAGAAGATCGCGGTAATTTTTATATTTTAATGAATTCGCAAGAAGGGGCTAGTTTCGAAAGCAATGCAGCTAATTTAAAACTTATCGAAGACATTCTAATGCCTTACCGTGAAAGTGGTGAAATAGGCAGATTACTGGTACGTACACCTGGGTTTGGGAATAATGCAGGTATGGCTATTATTGGCTCTGCTGATTGGGATGAACGTGACTTTAGCACCTTCTCATTGATGGATGAAATCAGTGCGAAGCTTGATGTCGTGCCAGATGTAAGAGCATTTGCCATCATGCGAAGTGGTATTTCAGGCGCAGGTTTCGGCCGCCCAGTGCAATTCGTCTTGCAAGGTGACACTTATGAGAACTTAGTTGAGTGGCGTGACATCCTAATCGAAAAAGCGTCAGAAAATCGAAAGTTAGTTCGTATCGACTCTGACTATAAAGAAACATCACCTCAGTTGTTGGTCAATATAGACAGAGACAGGGCAGCTGATTTAGGTGTGTCTATAAGTGATATTGGCCGTACCTTAGAAGTGATGTTAGGGCAACGTACGGTATCCACATTTTTAGATAGAGGCGAAGAGTACGATGTTATTATCGAGGGTATAGAAGCTGATTTCAGAAGTCCAAATAGTATCGATAATCTTTATGTTCGCTCTTCCAGAAGCGGCGAGCTTATTCCCATGGACAACTTGCTTACTTTCGAAGAGCAGGCAACGTCCTCTCGTTTAAATCGCTATAACCGTATGCGTGCTGTGACCATTTCAGCCAACCTTGCCGGCGACTACACGTTAGGAGAAGGCTTAGCTTACCTCGAGAATATCGTACGCACAGAGCTACCTGATAATGTCTCTATCGACTACAAAGGTGAGTCACAGCTTTATCAAGAACAAGGAAATTCATTTATCTATGTGTTCATGCTGGCGCTTGCAGTCACATACTTGATCCTTGCTGCGCAATTTGAAAGCTGGATACACCCGCTAGTCATCATGTTAACCGTACCTCTTGCGCTAATAGGTGCTTTTATTGGCCTCTATTTTGCCGGTATGACACTTAATATTTATAGCCAAATAGGGCTGGTTATGTTGATTGGTCTTGCTGCGAAGAACGGTATTTTGATTGTGGAGTTTGCGAATCAACTTCGCGATGCAGGTATGAACTTCGAAGATGCGCTACGACGGGCAGCCGCTCAACGTCTTCGCCCTATCGTTATGACTGGTTTTACGACGGTATTTAGTTCTTTGCCCTTAGTGTTTGCTTCAGGGCCTGGCGCGGAAAGTCGCATGGTTATTGGTATGGTTATCGCTGCAGGCGTGCTGGTTTCAGCATTCATGACCTTATACGTAGTGCCTACCGCTTACAGTTGGCTGGCCCGAAATACAGGCTCACCACAGCAAAGAACCACTGAGATAGAACGCTTAGAAGTTGAAATTCCCTACCGTAAAGGAGAAGAAAACTAAGTCTGTTTTACTATGAGCAAAAGCGTGTTTATTAAACGCCTATTCAATTCATCTATACGTAGTGAATAACTAAGAAGTATTGAAAAGTTCAAAAAGTCGTACGATATTAAGGTATATGTTTTTATACATTAATATCGTTCGACACTCCTAAGTGAAATTTTTTATTTGTTGGTATCTATATGATTTTATTGGTTTTTGTTTGTTTATCCGCTAAGCCTTAATTATTTTCACGTATGAATTAGTGACCCCTACCGTTACGCTTATCCTTTAGTATAGTTGCTTCTACGCCCTTCTTCCCTAAACTGCGCCTACTTTTTAAAGCCAGACTGAACTTACAGAAATTTTATACAAAAATTTTTTCGTATCTCAGTTGGCAGTTTTTCCAATCCTTGCTAATACTTATCTTAATCTTTAAGCAGGAAGATATCTGTATGAGTAAGCTTAAAAAATAAGCATATCGGTGTTGCGAATTGAAAATTAACGTTCTTAAATCGCGCTACCGAAACAAATACGACTTAGAGGACATGTAATGAAACAGTGGATACTAGCAGCAAGTTTGTGCAGCAGCATGGCTTTTGCAGATGTAGCAGTGATAGTTCACCCATCCAATGGTGATGCGTTAGATAAAGATTCAATCAGCCGCCTCTTTCTTAACAAAATGAAAGCTTTTCCAAACGGCACGAAAGCAGTACCGCTAGCGCTTGCTGAAGGGCAAGCTGCGACAGATGAATTCAACGGTAAAGTTCTGAATAAATCAGCGTCTCAGCTTACCGCGTTTTGGTCAAAACTAGTTTTTACTGGGAAAGGTCAGCCCCCTAAAACATTAGGGAGTGACGCCGAGGTGGTTTCAGCTGTTGCTGCAGACCCAGGTGCAATTGGCTATGTAGATGCTGGCTCCGTAGACGGAAGCGTACGCGTAGTAGCCACGTTCTGATTACACAGTTTAAAAATATTAAAGGATTCAACATGAAAACCAAACTTGCCCTTTTATCAGTTGCTAGCTTACTTGCCATGCCGGCGGTTGCAGACATAAAAATCAATGGATTCGCCAACCTTATTGGTGGTATGACACTAGATGATGACGAAGTTTTATACGGTTACGATAGCGATTTTAATTTCGACCCTGCGAGTGTTTTTGGACTTCAAGTTCGTGGTGATGTTAGTGAGAAGCTTTCTGCAACAGCGCAACTTGTTGGTCGTGGAAGTGACGATTACGATGCAAGTTTCGAATGGGCATACATGACTTATGCACTTTCAAATAACTCGAGCATCAGTGCCGGGCGTATTCGTATGCCATTGTTTAAATATTCAGCATCACTAGATGTGGGTTACTCATACCACTGGATAACGCCACCAGATTCTGTGTACGGTGTACCTTTCGATAATATGGATGGTGTCCGCTATGATTACACCAACTACTATGGTGATTGGGAGTATTCTGTACAGGTGTTTGGAGGCCGTGCAGAAAGTGGCCCAATAGAAGCAGAAAAACTTGTTGGACTGACGTTTGAGGCAACCCTGGATTGGTTCAACATTCGTTCGATTTATTCACACACTGAATATAGTGCCCCGAACGAAGATTTAATCGCCTTAACAAATGCCTTTAATCAGTTTTCTTCTGTTGTTCCAGCGGTGACGGCTTTATCAAATAATTTTTTAACCGACGAAGATTCAACGCAGTTCATCGAACTAGCGGTTAGCATTGATAAGTACGACTGGTTCATAGGAGCGGAATATACTCAGATTGACTTCGATGGGGCGCCCATCGCAGGGGATGCTTCTTGGTATGTGACGGCAGGTATGCGTTTCGGAAAATTCACTCCGCATATTACTTATGAATATAAAGATGCAGATGCTAATGATGTACTAGGGTACCTTAACGGTATTCCTTCTACTATCGCGACCGGCGATGCTGTAGATGATGCAACCTATTCTGCCTTATATCAAAATTTTGCTGAAATAGCTGCGGCGCAAGAAGTGGGAACATCAGCAGTAACGCTAGGATTGCGTTACGATGTTGAGCCTGGTTTTGCACTTAAAAGCGAAGTGACTTGGTATACTGACGATGTAAATGAAGCGAACGATGCAACACTATTACGCGTTGGCGCAAGTTACACTTTCTAGTCTTCGTTTGTAGTAAAGTTTAGGCCCCGCTCAGTAATGAGTGGGGCTAAGATATTTCTAAAGTTTTTTGAGAAAGTGAAGATATAGAATAACAAAGCCATGTTTTGTGGCCGTGCCTAAAGTAACGTGACGTAATTGGTGAGATAAAAATGAATTTTCTAAAAAAAATGCCCATCGCAACAAAGATTTTCCTGATACCGGGAATTGCTGCATTAAGCTTTATTATTTACCTCTTAATTACGGTTTATGTTGCTTTGAACAATGGCGACACCCTAGAGAAAGTTGAGAAGGTTCAGTTCCCCGCACTTCAATTGTCTGCCTCTACCTTGGTAGATATGCAAAAAGTGAGAGATACATTGAGTAGCGCGGTGACCACAGGCGATCAAGATACATTAAGCGCTGCGAGTGAGTTAGCCTCAGATGCAAAAGCAGGGCTAGATGAGATTAAAGCAATTAGCCCTGAATTCGGTTCTGCAATATCTAAGATTTCCCAGGGATTTGATGATTACTTCGAAGTGGCCTACGGAGTTTCTCAATCAATGGTTGATGGCACTGCTGATTTTAGCCGTTTAGGTCAATTATCGTCGCAAATGAACGGTTCATATGACGCCGTTATTGCCTCTATGTCGAATTTTAGAGACGAGCAACAGGCCGCTTTTGATGCTTCATTCGCCAAAACCGATGCGGCGAATACTTCGTTAATTAGTACTGGTGTGGTAATGACTATTGTCGTTACTTTATTATTGTTTGCTACTGCAGTGCCCATCGTTCGTGGCATTAAGCAGAGTATTGATGACGTCGTACGCTCGCTTAAAGATATTGCTCAGGAAAATGGTGACCTGACGGTTCGAATCGCAACGAAAAGTGAAGATGAAATTGGTGAGCTGGTTTATTGGTTCAACCAGTTTATGGATAAACTGCAAGGCGTTGTGAAAGACGTGGTTGAGGCAAGTTTGCCGTTATCAAACTTGGCGCAAAACCTTCGCGGCCTAACGGAAGAAACTCAACGCACTATTGATATTCAACAGCAGTCTGCACAAAACGCCAAACTAGCGGTTGATACCATGAGTGGTTCGGTCGACGGTGTGGCACACAGTGCTGCGCAAGCTGCAGGTGATGCTAACGAAGCGACTAGCGCTGCTGGCGAAGGTCGTCTAATAGTACAACAAACCGTTTCTAGTATTCAGCAGTTAGCCGAAAACGTGCGTGAAACCGCTGACGTGATTGGGCGCCTTGAGTCAGATTCTAATAAAGTTGGTTCGGTACTCGACGTGATTAAAGGTATTGCTGAGCAAACTAACTTACTGGCACTTAATGCCGCTATTGAAGCCGCTAGAGCCGGCGAGCAAGGGCGTGGTTTCGCCGTTGTTGCTGATGAAGTTCGTACATTAGCATCACGTACCCAACAATCGACTGAAGAAATTCAAAGCACCATTGAGCAGCTACAGAGCGCAGCGCATTCGGCTGTAGAAGTGATGTCTCGCGGTACCGAGCAAGCAACCAATAGTGTTGAAACAGCTAATAAAGCCGGTGTTAGTTTAGAAACGATAACCAGTACAATCGGTCGCATTAATCAAATGAACGAACAGATTGCGCACAACACTGAAGATCAGCGTACAGTGGCGGTAGACATTGTTAGGCATGTTGAAGAGATTCACCAACGTACAGAGCAAACCTCTAGTCGTTCGGGTGAATTAGGTGTTATGTGTAACGAACTTGCCGATTTAGCACAGCATTTAGAATTGATAGCAAAGCAGTTCCGTGTATAACCGCTAACCAAACATTAAAAACGCCCTCAACATTGAGGGCGTTTTTGTATCTGGCATTAAGTCGTATCGCCCAGTACAAATTGCGAGCGACTGAATAATTAGCGCCGCAAATGAAACGTAATTACTTTGACAAGTAACCATGTTGGCTGTTGCAAGTGACTATTTTGTGCCACCGCTTAGCGCTAATTCAGATAAAAAAAATCCCCTGACAAAGCAGGGGATTTTTAACTGTTTTATTACTCGCGAGTATTCTACTCGTCTAAGAAGCTTCGTAGCTGCTCAGAGCGACTAGGGTGACGTAGCTTACGCAATGCCTTCGCTTCAATTTGACGAATACGCTCACGGGTAACGTCAAACTGCTTACCCACTTCTTCAAGTGTATGGTCAGTATTCATGTCGATACCGAAACGCATGCGAAGTACTTTCGCTTCACGTGCTGTAAGCCCTGCCAACACTTCTTGTGTTGCGTCTTTAAGGCTACCGCCGGTCGCAGAATCGAGGGGCTGTATAATGGTACTGTCCTCGATAAAATCACCTAGATGCGAATCTTCATCATCGCCAATTGGCGTTTCCATTGAGATTGGCTCTTTAGCAATTTTCAACACTTTGCGAATTTTGTCTTCTGGCATAAGCATGCGTTCAGATAATTCTTCAGGTGTTGGCTCACGACCCATTTCTTGTAGCATTTGACGAGAGATACGATTAAGTTTGTTAATCGTTTCAATCATGTGCACAGGAATACGGATAGTACGCGCTTGGTCGGCAATAGAACGGGTAATTGCCTGACGAATCCACCAGGTAGCATAAGTTGAGAACTTATAACCACGGCGATATTCAAACTTATCTACCGCCTTCATCAGGCCGATGTTACCTTCCTGAATAAGGTCAAGAAATTGCAAACCACGGTTGGTGTATTTCTTAGCAATTGAAATAACCAAACGTAAGTTAGCTTCAACCATCTCTTTCTTCGCACGGCGAGCTTTTGCTTCACCAATTGACATACGACGGTTGATGTCTTTGATATCAGCAATAACCAAACCAGTTTCTTGTTCAACCTGGTTCATCTTGCTAATACAGCGTTCAATTTCTTCTTTATTAACGGCTAATGCGTCAGAATAAGCTGCGTTAGCTTTAATCGCTTTTGTTAACCAAGCAGAAGACGTTTCGTTTCCTGCAAATGCCTTAATGAAATCTTTCTTAGGCATTTTAGCGTTAACAACACAGAACTTCATGACAAGACGTTCTTGGATACGCACTTTGTCCATCATTGAACGCATGTTTTTAACCATACGATCAAATTGCTTAGGCACTAGACGGAATTCTTTGAAAACTTCACTCAATGCATTGATTTGCTCACGAGCGGCGGCATGAGAGCGGCCTTTCTTCTCGATAACGTCACGTGCTTTGATGTATTGATCACGAAGTGCACCAAACTTAGCACGGGCTAATTCAGGATCTACACCGCCTTCATCTTCGTCTTCTTCATCATCGTCATCATCTTCATCTTCCAGTTCTTCTTCTGAAAGTTCAGAGCCGATGTGCGTGGCCGTAGGAGCAAGATCTTGATCATCATTCGGGTCAACAAAACCAGAAATAATGTCGCTAATGCGAATTTCTTCTGCTTCGTACAAGTCCCATTGATCGAGCAAATAGGTGATGGCTTCAGGGTATTCAGCAACAGAGCACTGAACCTGGTTAATACCATCTTCTATACGCTTGGCAATTTCAATTTCGCCTTCACGAGTAAGAAGCTCAACCGTACCCATTTCACGCATATACATACGCACAGGGTCGGTGGTGCGCCCAATTTCGCTTTCTACTGTAGCAAGCGCTTGAGCCGCAGCTTCGGCTGCGTCTTCATCGGCGGTTGCTTCTTGCATGAGAAGTTCGTCTGAATCTGGAGCAGATTCAGAAACTTGAATTCCCATGTCGTTGATCATGCGAATAATATCTTCAATTTGATCAGAATCGACAATATCTTGCGGCAGGTGGTCGTTAACTTCTGCAAAGGTTAAGTAACCTTGCTCTTTACCTTTTGCAATCAGGAGTTTAATCTGAGACTGCTTGCTTTGCGCCATATAACCTACACTTCTCACATTCAATTAGTTTGCAATAGAAATACCCATACCAAAGAGGTATGTACATTATTTCTCTGTAGTACTACTGTTGTATCAATGCCGCTTCCGCTCGGTGTCACGTCATATTAAACGGTGCACACCTGCCCGGGTTTGGTTCTGCCCGTTTTGTTCGGCTTTATAATTGCTACTGACATTGCTGCAAATTTGTTCACATTTATGCTTATAAGCTTGCGTGCAGCGAATTAGCCAGTATAGCAGAATTACTAATGGTTTTACCAGATTGACGGCTGTTTTTTTAGCCAGTTATTAGCCTCGACCTTATGGTCAGCTTTTCTGGCGCTCCTTCATTAACAAGTTCAGTTCCTCTTTTTCCACTTGAGTGAGTGGTTGAACCCGAGAGCGGGAAATTAAAGTTTCTATGCGGCTATCGAAATGCCAATCGAGTAATCGAGCAAAACTGTCGCTATAAACACGCTCAGCATCCTCGTCTTTAACAAGATGTTCTTGTAACAATAATTTCGCGATAGTAGAAGAATGGGGATGATTGCGGAAGTTTTCAACCAGCTGAGCAGTGGTTGCTTGGGGATATTGGGCACAATAGCGATGAATATCCAATAACAGGTCCATCCCAGTTGCGTCACTCCCTTCAAATACCGAAGGTTGCACGTCATCACAACGTGTGGCTAACGAGGGAGAGTCTAGCAGTAACCTAATCAGCATGCGTAGCGGTGACAAGCGAGCTTTACCTACTTGATTTCTATTCGCTGAATATGCGGGTTTGCTACTGGCGTGGTTCGCTTTGGATATATCTTGCTGTAACTTAAATCTATCGTATTCACCGGTGTGTTTAGCAAGCTCTTCTAATAGCATTTGCTTTTGGTCGTCACCCTGCACACTCTCAATTAACGGCATGGCTGCTTTGCGAAGCGCTATTTTACCTTCCGGTGTACCCACTTTATGTGTTTTCAATTGATTTTCGAAGAAGAAGCGTGACAATGGCATAGCATTATCAAGCATTTCCATGAAGGCATCTTTACCAATTTTTCTTACCATAGTATCTGGGTCTTCGCCGTCAGGTAAGAATAAGAAAGACAGTCTGACACCGTCTTTCAAAGCAGGCAGAGCATTTTCTAATGCGCGCCACGCCGCTTCTCGACCTGCACGGTCGCCATCATAACAACAAACAATATGCGGGGTTGCGCGCACTAACATTTGCATATGTTCAGCCGTGGTGGCGGTGCCAAGTGCAGCCGTTGCTTGGTTAATACCAAACTGACTTAACGCCACCACGTCCATATAACCTTCAACAATGAGTACTGCGTCGAGCTGACGGTTCTGTTGACGAGCTTGGTAAAAACCAAATAGCTCGCTGCCTTTATGAAAAATACGGGTTTCAGGGGAGTTTAAGTATTTAGGGCCACCGTCTTCTAATACACGGCCACCAAAACCAACAACGCGGCCTCGCTTGTCCCGAATGGGGAACATAATTCGGTCGCGAAAAAAGTCGTAGCGTCTACCTTGATCGTTCTGATTAACCAATTTTAAGTCGATAAGCTGTTTTACCCGGGCTTGGTCTTTGCCAAACGTTTTTAGCAACGCATCCCAACTGTCTGGTGCATAGCCTATTTCCCATTGCTTAACGATATCGCCACTAAGCCCACGACTTTTTAAATAATCTATGGCTTTGCCGCTATTTTCATTTTGTTTAAGTTGGTGTTGGAAAAAGCGAACAACTTGTTCCATTAGTGAGTAGTCGTCTTGCTGCTGCTGCTTTTTCTCTTCGCTAACAACAGGCAAGTGGCCTTTTTCTCTCGGTACTTCTAATCCGTAGAGTTTGGCGAGTTCTTCAATAGCCTCAACAAACTCAAGGCGGTCGAATTCCATCAAAAAAGAAATCGCGTTGCCGTGGGCACCACAACCAAAGCAATGATAAAACTGCTTTTCTTGGCTTACGGTAAAAGAAGGGCTTTTCTCATTATGAAAAGGGCAGCAAGCTTGATAATTTTTGCCCGCTTTTTTTAACTTCACCCTACTATCAACAATGTCTACAACATCGGTACGTGAGAGAAGATCATCAATAAAATCGCGAGGTATTTTTCCGGCCATGGGGAGACACTAATGCTTATAACGGTAATTAGGGTAGCACAAAAAAGTACTGTAACAGGGAAGGTAAATAATGAAAATGCCAGGTTTGCGATTACACAAACCTAGCTAATGCTATTACTACCCCTCGACTTTTATCGATAGTTAGGCATTTAAACGGGCTTTTATTTTAGCGCTTAGAGCGCCCATATCTGTGCGGCCTTGTACTTGTGGTTTAAGGCTACCCATTACTTTACCCATGTCTTGCATGCCTTGAGCACCGGTACTTACCATAGCTTCATCAATTAAGGCAGCCAGTTCGTCTTCGGTCAAAGGCTGTGGAAGGAAACCTTCTAACACAACAATCTCTTCACGCTCTTTACTGGCCAAGTCATCACGGTCAGCGGCATCAAATTGAGAGGCGGCATCTTGACGTTGCTTAACCATCTTGGTTAGTACTGCAAGAATGTCGCTATCAGTAAGGGTGATTTGCTCGTCGATTTCACGTTGTTTAATGGCTGCTATTGCCATGCGAATGGTGCCTAGACGTAATTTCTCTTTAGCGCGCATTGCATCTTTTTGTGCAGATTTTAAATCGTCTATTAAAGCCATGATGCTCCCAAATTAAGTAAAGTTTCAACAAAGAAGGAAAGTCATTATAAAGGTATAAAGAAAAAAGTTATAAAAAGAAAAAAGTTAAACAGTAAAAGTAAAAAAACATTCTATGCAGGGACACTCATAAAAAGGCATACACTATCTATAACGGGCAAGTCAGTGGGGTATTAAAAATCGGGAGTCTATCAGGGGGTCTTGATATTCACCGACGCACTGCAGGTTAATAACCGGCGCGTTTCGCGTAAACAAATAATGCTAACAAGCGCTAATCAAAAATTTTCTGTACCCCAGAAACGCGAAAGGTGCTGCAAATGCAACACCTTTCAGACTCGTAACTTAACCCTGTTTTAGTAGAGTTTTACGCGACGTGCGTTTTCACGAGCTAATTTCTTTAGATGACGCTTTTTCGCAGCGGCTTTCTTACGCTTGCGTTCCCAAGTAGGCTTTTCGAAGAACTCACGACGACGAACTTCAGACAATACACCTGCTTTTTCACAAGAACGCTTAAAACGACGCAGCGCTACATCAAACGGCTCGTTTTCTCTAACTTTAACGATAGGCATTTAAACACTCACCTCAAAACTTTTGCTGTATAATTCCGGGAAATTGAGCGCTAAAAAGGCCACCCGGGTTAAAAATGGTGCGAAATTCTAATCATTTCCGAACAGAAAGTAAAGACTGAATTGCCAAAAAATAGGCAATATTGCGCAAATAAACGAAGCACCATTCCAAGATATGCGGAATAAAGGTAAACTCTGCGCCCTCTGAGACAAGGTAATACCTTTTATCTGTCTACGTGAGAAGAAGAATTCAGCGCGATCCCGCATTGGTTGAGTGGATCATATCACAGATCGCAGATGATCAAACAGGTCAGGTGCTGATCTATTGCAATAAACTTTGTTGCAATAAGTGCTGAGGTAACTCAAGTATCCTCTTGCAGGGTAAACGATGCTGATTATGCTCAATACTTGCGATTCGGCTATAGCTTGGGCTCGACAGGTTCGATAACTAAGCAAGCCATTGGTGTTTGTTATACCGTAAACATTGTTGTTAAAGACGTAAAAGTAAGGTTTGGCTCAATGCAAATATTAGGAATAGTATGCGTATATTAGGAATAGAAACTTCTTGTGATGAAACGGGTATCGCCGTTTATGACGACACTGCGGGATTATTGTCACACGAATTATACAGCCAAGTGAAATTACACGCCGATTACGGTGGTGTAGTGCCTGAACTTGCGTCACGGGATCATGTTAGAAAAATTATCCCGCTTATCGAAAAAGCGCTTAGTGATGCTAACACCCAACCTAATGAATTAGACGGCGTAGCCTTCACCCAAGGCCCAGGCCTTATTGGTGCGTTACTAGTGGGTTCTTCCGTGGGGCGTTCTCTAGCTTACGCGTGGGGGGTACCCGCAGTAGGTGTACATCATATGGAAGGGCATTTACTCGCCCCCATGTTAGAAGATAACGCGCCTGAATTTCCTTTTATTGCATTACTAGTTTCTGGCGGCCACTCTATGTTGGTAAAAGTAGAAGGCATAGGCAGCTACGAAGTTCTCGGTGAGTCGATAGATGACGCAGCCGGTGAAGCCTTTGATAAAACGGCCAAACTACTGGGGCTTGATTATCCAGGCGGGCCTTTATTAGCCAAGCTGGCAGAAAAAGGCGAGCCAGGGCATTACAAATTCCCAAGGCCAATGACAGACCGCCCAGGTTTAGATTTCAGCTTCAGCGGCTTGAAAACTTTTGCCGCTAATACCATCCGTGCTGCGGATGACAACGAGCAAACCAAAGCTAATATTGCATACGCATTTCAAGAAGCGGTTATCGACACGCTTATTATTAAGTGTAAGCGTGCACTCAAGCAAACGGGTATGAAGCGCTTAGTGATTGCCGGTGGCGTAAGTGCGAACACCATGTTGCGTACACAAATGAAAACCTTGATGGACGACTTACGTGGTGAGGTTTTCTATCCTAACTTAGCGTACTGTACCGACAACGGCGCCATGATAGCTTATGCAGGTATGCAGCGTTTGAAAGCCGGTGAAGTATTGGGGCTTTCTTCACAAGCTAAGCCTCGCTGGCCGCTGGATACGTTAGCGCCAGTATAATAATGTTGTCATCACAGGGTTTTATCATGCATGCTAAGTAGCAAATAAATTTACTTAGCATGTAGGAAATCTAGTGGTGTTTTTCCGTGATAGCGCTCGGCTCACAATACCGTTTATTGGCGCGGTACTTACCGCTAGTTGGTTGTCGCTAGCGGCCTTTAGTGCCCATGCAGATAATAAGCATGCAATTAATAACACCGTCGTTAATCAGAATGCGGTTAGCCATAAGAATCTGGCCTCGAGCCAGTCGGCTGAAAGTAGCAAAAATCATGTAGTTCTTATATCTTTAGACGGGTTTAGACATGATTACATCGAGCTGCACAATGCAAAAAATCTCGCACGAATTGCTAAGGCTGGTGTTCGAAGCACATCGT
The DNA here is from genome assembly GCF_000213655.1 of Alteromonas naphthalenivorans. Taxonomy (NCBI): domain Bacteria; kingdom Pseudomonadati; phylum Pseudomonadota; class Gammaproteobacteria; order Alteromonadales; family Alteromonadaceae; genus Alteromonas; species Alteromonas naphthalenivorans. Next base: position 3,388,336 of record NC_015554.1, on the reverse strand, counting down.
TAACACCTGTCTATCCCGCCAATACTTTCCCCAACCATATTTCTATTGTGACTGGGCTACTCCCCATACATCACGGCATTGTCGATAATCGTTTTTATGACAAGTTGCGACCCAGCAAAGAGGGTAGCTACGCACAATATTCTATGGGGAAGGCGCAAGACGATAGCAGCTGGATTACTGCGATGCCGCGTTGGCATTTGGCCGAGTTTCAGGGGCATAAAGCTGCAACCTATTTCTGGCCTGAATCTGACGCTAGAATAGCAGGAGCGCTGCCTTCTTATCTTTATCACTACTCGAAGCATGCAGATTACCAACAACGGATAGACCAAATTGTTCAATGGTTAAGTCTGCCGGAAGCTGCAAGGCCACTTTTTGTCTCAGGCTACTTTTCATTGACTGACACTGTGGGTCACGACGAAGGGCCTATGTCCGAGAAAACAAAAGAGGCTGTTGCAAAGGTAGATAAGCTAATCGGTCAATTGTACGACCGATTAAATGCGCTTTCGATAGACGTTAATTTGGTTGTGGTATCTGATCACGGTATGACCAACGTCAAAGATAGCCACCAGATTATGGTTGAGTCTTTAAATATTCCTGATTATTTCACTGTGCTTAACAGTGGTGCGCAAGTGCGTTTATATGCTAAGCCAGAGGTTACCTATGAGCAAATTGAAGATGAAAAAAATCGCCTCCGGTTGTTAGCGGAAGGGAGATTCATCTTGCTTACCTCCGTTGAACGCGATGCCAGGCATGCACAGTACAATGCGCGAACCGGCGATATTATTATGGAAACTGCCCCGCCTGCACGGTTTAAAAGTGAAGGAGATACTCATGTGAGCAAAGGTAGCCATGGTTATCTCAATACGTTGCCAGACATGGGCGGGCTATTTGTGGCGTCCGGGCCTTCGTTTAAACAAGGTAAAATGCTTCCAGCTTTCAGTAATCTAGAAATATACCCAGCGCTTGCTGAAATTATGGGCTTGGCCTTACTTGCCCCTATCGATGGTGAAATTAAGGTACTTCGGGAAGGTTTAAAAGAGGAATAACGCTAGGGCAGCTTTACCATACGCCCGAGCGAAAATAAAACATGTACGCTAAAGAAAGGTTGCTCACTCTTTGGTGTTGCCTTTGTCCCAAATTTTGCCCTCAGAGCGGCTGACTAACCTTTTGATATTGTCGCGATGACGCAAGATAATCAGCAAAGAGAGCATGATGACTGGAACGGTATAAAGGGGTTTTATTAACCAAGTAAAAAGCGGGGCAAGGCTTACTGCTACCAAGGCGCCAAGTGAGGAATAGCCGGTAAGAAACACCACTATAACCCAGCTCAAAATAAGCAAGCCAGCTAAATCTAATCCAATGGGTAACATGGCACCAAAGGCCGTTGCTACTGCTTTGCCCCCTTTGAAGCCAAAATATAAAGGGAAAATATGACCTAAACATGCGGCAATAGCGACTAGGCCTAAAAGCACGGGGTCTAAGCCCAAAAAGTAGCTGGAATAAACCGGAATAGTCCCTTTTAAAATATCCATTACTAGCACCAGCAATGCCGGAATCCTGCCGCCAATTCGATATACATTGGTGGCGCCGGGGTTCTTAGAACCAGCAGTGCGGGGATCGGGAAGAGAAAATGCTTTGCAGATAACTACCGCGCTCGATAAAGAGCCAAACAAATAGGCTACGCAAATCATTAAAAGGGCCAACGGTATCATTATTGCTACTTTAACCTGCTGCTTTGTACACTAAACGTATATCTACACTAATAATATGGGGCGAATGCTATTGTGCGTGTTGCCCCCACTTGCAGTACAACGGTATAGTTGTGCCACCATCGCCCCATGGCGAATAACGTAAAGCGTAAAGCTACTCCATTCAAAAGTGATATACCACCTTTTGAGAAGAAGTTAACGTGGTAGTAAGACCAGTATGGTCATAAGAATGAAAAGGTTTATGGGAAAAATATATATAACAGGGCTGGCTGTCGATACCCTTATCGGTGTGTATGATTGGGAACGGGAGCGTTTAACCACGCTGTTGCTCGATGTTGAACTCGACGCTAACCTAGATGCCGCAATGCAGTCAGATAATGTCGACGATACCATTAACTATGCCGACGTGGCTGATTGTATTACCGAGGTAGGAAAAAACAGTCGTTTTATGCTGTTAGAAGCATTTGGCGGCGCGGTAATGAACAAGGTATTAGCCATGTTTCCGGCCCATGCCATCAGCCTTAAAATTGTGAAGCCGAATATTCTACCTAATGCCCAAACGGTGGCAGTGGCTATGTATCAGGAAAAGTCCTAGTGGGGCGTCATACCATTTTAATCAGTGTGGGTTCCAATATCGACAAAGAACACTACATACGAGAAAGTATTAAAGCGCTTAAACTGCATTTCGATGACGTTAGTTACTCGTCGGTATATGAGAGTGAGTCAGTCGGCTTCGATGGCAGTGCCTTTTATAACCTAGTGGCGAAAGCCGTTACTTCTATGAGTATTATTGAAGTGCGAGATACCTTTCGTCAGATTGAAAGTGACAACGGCCGTAAACACGGGGAAAAGAAATTTTGTTCCCGTACACTGGACTTAGATTTACTCACGTACGATGACCAAATTACCCATGAACCCGTTGTGCTACCTCGGGAAGAGATTCTGTATAACGCCTTTGTATTATGGCCGTTAGCTGAATTGGTTCCTAATGAAATCCACCCTGTTGAAGGCAAAACCTACGAGGCACTTTGGCAGGCATTTGATAAAGAAAAACAAACACTCTCGCCCATCAATTTTACTTGGAGCTAAGCAACGGAATGACACTGTTCGAAATAATCATATTGGCCATTATTCAGGGCGTTACCGAATTTTTACCTATCAGCAGTTCTGGGCATCTTTTGCTGCCCGCAGAATTATTTGGCTGGGTAAGTCAGGGGTTAGCGTTTGATGTTGCTGTTCACGTGGGAAGCTTACTGGCGGTAATGATTTATTTTCGCCAAGAAATTGCACAAATGACAGTGGCTTGGGTAACTAAGGGTTTTACAAAAGAGCAAAGCACCGACAGTAAGTTAGCATGGTATGTGATTATCGCGACTATACCTGCTGTGATTATTGGCTTTGTAATGAAAGACTGGATAGAACTTAACGCCAGAACCGCCCTTGTTATTGCCGCTACCACCATTATTTTTGGCCTTGCCCTATGGTATGCCGACGCCACTGCGAAACGCACCCAAGAATTAACATCGCTTAATTGGAAACAAGCATTGTTAATTGGATTAGCACAAGTGCTGGCACTTATTCCTGGTACTTCACGCTCGGGTATTACCATGACCGCAGGTTTGATGTTGGGGTTAAATAGAGAGAGTTGTGCGCGCTTTTCGTTTTTACTTTCTATACCCGTTATTCTGGGCGCTGGTTTGCTTGCCACCCTCGATTTATTGCAAGCTAACGAAGCGGTTGATTGGTCTGCATTACTTTATGGCGCTGCGTTTTCATTTGTGAGTGCTTACTTATGTATTTACCTTTTCCTTAGCTGGATATCACGAATTGGTATGCTGCCATTTGTGATTTACCGCTTACTGTTAGGCGTCATTTTGCTTTGGTTCGTTTTTGCATAAGTTGTTCCTATAAACTCAAGAGCAAAGAAGACTGGGTCGCAAATGACTGTGTTGGTGTAATACAATAAGGCGAATTCCTGTCTAGGGAAAGCGCCTCTTTTAAAGCATAAACAATGTAGTATGGTTACAATAATTGATGCAGGGAGTACGCAATGTTAGACACTATTTTTACGAAGATTATCAATAAAGAAATACCAGCAGATATCCTTTATGAAGATGATATCTCGTTGGCGTTTAGGGATATAAATCCGCAAGCGCCGGTGCATTTTTTAGTGATCCCGAAAAAGGCTATTCCTACCATTAACGACATCACTAAAGAAGACAGGGAAGTCGTAGGGCACCTATCTTATGTGGCTGCAAAGGTCGCGGGTGAATTAGGCGTAGATGAGCAGGGTTACCGCACGGTAATGAACTGTAATGAGTTTGGTGGGCAAACGGTGTACCACATACACTTACATGTGCTAGCCGGTAAAATCATGGGCTGGCCGCCATATACTGATACCGCAAAGCCTTTGGAATAGATAGGGTTTAGCGTAAAAGCCCTTAGAATGAAAAACGTTTTAACTCACCACTCAACGTAGAATGGTGAGTTAAATAGCCAGTCAGTTGCTTAACACAGGCAACTAACTGGCTTAGTGTTTAATGAACCGCTTATCGATAGATAGTGGTTAGTTCAAACCAAGTACCTTTTTACCTTGTTCGAAGTGAATATCGACAGGGATGTTTGCCGCTTCTAAGCGCGCTAAATCTGCTGCTAGCTGTGGTTTAATCACGCCCATATTGGCTACAAGTTCTGCAACACCATCGTAGTCGCCATCACCTTGCAGGGTTAAAATAAGCTCAGATAATGCGGCGACTGCTGCGCCCATCTTCTCAACATTAACGCGATAAACACCTTCTTCGGTTTGCTCAAAAGCGCCTTCTTGTGCAAAGAAATTAAAGCGGATCATATTCGCCTTACCGTGCGCACTAGAGGCCCCAAAACGTACTGAGCGGAAAATGCCGGCCATAAAAGTGACATAGTAATCTTCAAGTGTACCCTCTGAAATTTCGCCTTTTTCAAGCAAGCTTTGAATCATGTAAAGACCCAAAATGTCAGCTTTACCTTCTTCTAATGCCGAGGCGTGTTCTTTAAGTGAGCCTCTTACCGTATCGCTACCATCAAGGGTGTTTTTTATACCTAAGCCATGCGCCACTTCATGAAACATGGTGTTAGCAAAAAACGCATCAAACGTAATATGATCACGTTGCTCAGGTGCAATTAACATATCCGCAATAGGAATAAGAATATTGTCGAACTTGGCACGCATCGCGTTTTTAAGTTGCAAACGACGGGTGCCTTTTTCAAGCTGTACACGCTCATCATTAGGTAAGTTGATCGCAATGGTTTTACTGCCAGCATTTGAATGCCCCGCGTAATACACAACGTCATAGGCGTTTAAGTCGGCGTCGGAGCCAGGTACTTCCGCTTTGTACTGGGCAGGTACAGGCAAACCTTTTTGTAGCTCTGGAAGAAAAGCAGCGTATTTTGCGAGTTTTTCACTCCACGCTAAATCTTTTACCAAAACGTAGGCTTCAAAGGCGGCGCGATAACCAAATAGTTGGTCTTCATAGCTTTCGATTGGGCCAATTACCAACTCTACAGGGTTGGTCTTCATGTCCATCCACGCCATATCTGAGGCTAAGTAATCGTCGGTAAGTAATGCTTGTGCACGTAGGGTTAAGTAGGCTTTAAAGCTTGGATCTTCGGCAAGTTCAGCAGCCTCTTTAAGAATATTTGATGCAGCGGTTAATTCACTTTTATACGCCTCAGAGTAGGGCACTGAGTAAAGGTTGCCAGCTTCATCTTGCTTCACCAATGAGTATAAGCCTTGTTTGTCATCAAACGTGGCGGTCGCGAAGCCAGCCTTTGTCATGTTGTGAGGATAAAATTCAGCACCTAGGGCTTTCTCCTCATAGCCCGAAAGAAACGCGTTATCGCCGTTCAATCTGTCCCATGGGCCATAGTTGATTGAAGCAAAGTGTTTAACGTCGTCGTTTTCAATACTATTTAAAAACGCATTTTTATCACCGAAGAAGGCTTGTTTCCAAAACAGGTCGTCCATTATTTTAGACGCATCTATGAGCAAACCTATCATCTTTTGTTGGTTGTCACTTAAATGGGATAAGTCGCTGGTCAGTTCAACAGGATGATAAATAGATAACCGAGACTCATTCACAAGAAGCGTACTGTCAGGTAATACGGTTTGTGAAGCTTTTTCAGTGGTATTAGCTTGTGATACGGCTTCTTCTGGCGCCTTGGAGCAGGCGCTCATAAATAAACTTGTGGCAACTGCCACGGCAAGAGTAGAGTAATGTTTGCGTGATAATTTCATCATAAAGTTTTCTGTTCTACATTTATCGGCAGGTAAAGAATATACAATAAAGTAACATGTTAGCGAGTGGCATTTTGATGTGTATCAAGGTTTCATGTAAAGGCATATGTACTACACTGTTGATAACGCGTAATAATGCATATTCAATGTTGAGTTAGTAAAAGGTTCAATGTTATTCGAGCTCAATAACGGTTATAACATAAGGGGAATGTGATTTCCTGCTATCATAAAGCTATGCTTTTCATATGCGTAGCGTATAGTGGAATAGTAAGTCTCTGAGCAACTGCAACTTGGTCATTTACTCGCAAACAAGGATTACAGTGTAACCGCGGGTATCTTAAATTCATTGCCTTTTAGTGGCTATTTGAAACATATCTAAGGGTAGGTATATGTCTACACAAAATGCGCTCTCAACAATTCTTGTTGAAAAAATAACAAACGACACACTCGTACTTCCTACATTACCGGCTATTGCTTTAAAAGTAAGAAAGTCAGCGGACGATCCTAATATCAACTTAAGTGCAATGGGTGATGTTATCGGACAAGACCCCTCCTTAAGCGCAAGAATGATTAAAATTGCGAACAGTGCTTATATGGGGCGCAGTATCAAAGTAAATTCTATCAGCCAAGCGGTAACCCGCATTGGTTTACGCCAAATCAAAAATATTTCAACTGCGCTTGCCATGGAGCAGCTGTTCGTTTCTAAAAACGATGTAGTGAGTGCCTATTTGCAAAAAGAGTGGGCGAATACGGTGAATATCGTGGCTAACTCAATGGCGGTAATGCAGCTTTATATCGCGCGCACGAAAAAGCGTGAAATGAGTATGGATATTATGACGCTAACAGCGTTAACCCATAACATTGGCGTATTACCTATTTTGACCGAAGCGGAAAGACACCCTGAAGTGTTTGCGAATCCAACCTTTTTAGAAGTGGCCATCGACAAACTGGCTGGGCAAATTGGCGCTAGCATCATGCGAGAGTGGGGCTTTGGTGAAGAGTTTGTGAGTGTAGCTAAATGCTGGAAAGATTTAAGCTATATTCCTGAGCAGGTTACCTACATAGATTTCGTTCGTGTTGGTGCGGCCGTTTCTGGCGCAATGGACAGTCAAAAAGACGCTGTTTTGAACTTAGCCATACAGCGTGATGTGATTGACGATGTAGCGATACTTCATTCTGATGAATTTGCCGACCTTGCCAGTGCCGCAAAGCAAATATTTGCCTAACACCTTACTAGCATAATGTTAGTAAAGCAGGATTATCTGAAGCCGAACTTATGTTCGGCTTTTTTGTTTGTTGCTTTCAACCAACATTAACAATAAGCCAAGTAAAAGGCCCCACACCGCTGACGTGATGGATAGAAGACTAAAGCCTGATGCCGTACATAAAAAGGTGACCAAGGCAGCGTGACGGTACTTGTCGCTCTCTACGGTTTTGACCAAGGCGGCTTGCAAGGTAGCCAGTAGTGCAAGACCTGCCAGTAAATGCACCACAATCGAGGGCATTGATACGAATAGCACCACCACAACAGACGCGAGTAGCCCCATAAATAGGTAGCCAATACCTGCTGCAATGGCCGCTTTGTACCGCTGGCTTTTATCTTTGTCTGCTTCTTCCCCCATACACAAGGCAGCAGTTATTGCCGCTAGATTAAACGTGAACCCGCCAAACGGTGCTAGCACACCCTGCAATATTGCAATGCCACTTAGCACCTTTTTATGGTCGGGGTGATAACCGTGGGCATGCTGTATCGCAATACCGGGCAAATTCTGAGAAAGGGTAGTAATGATGTACAAGGGAACGGCAAGCCCTATAGCGGCGGTTACTGAAAACTCAGGGCTAACCCACACGGGAGTTGGAAGTGCGAGTGTTAAGGGAATCTCGCCGTTTAACCAGCTACTTGTAACGATAGAAACAGCCAGTAAGCACAACATAAGGTAGCGAGGGAAAAACCGACTTCCAACAAGATAGATAGCCAGAAAACTGGCAACAATGTAGGGGTGTTGCTCTACATCAGTAAATATCGAAATACAGATAGGCAGTAAAATACCTGCCAGTAGCGCCGATGAGATACTAGCCGGAATGCGGCTTATTTGATTGAGTAGACTGCGACTTTGCGCGGTAACCAGTGAAAGTAACGCGCAAATAATAAAGGCGCCAATACTCTCGGGAAGACTGTACTGTTCAACGCTCCCTAATAAAAAAGCCGCACCAGGGGTAGACCAGGCGGTGACCACGGGCATTTTCATTAGCCAAGAATAGAAAATACAGGAAATGCCCATTCCTAAACCTAATGCGAGAAGCCAACTTATAACCATATCAGGGCTTGCCCCCGCTTTACGGGCAACATCGATAACAATAACAACGGCGCTGCTATAGCCAACGGTGACTGCGGTTAACCCTGAAGAAATGTGGCTAATCTGCCATTTTGATTTCATCTTTGCCTCAACGATTTGAACCCATTTCAAAATTACTTCATACTCTGTGCGTTATAACGTACGCAATAAGTTAACTCTACACTTGTGCGCTATAGCGCACAAGGTATTTTGTTTTTAAAATACTCAATCGATTCTATTTATGGGTATTCGATAAGAAGCAGTGAATGATGAAGAACAATAGCGATGCACTACAGGCGGGGGATTTTTCGTTAAGTATTTCTTTGCGTTTGAAGCAATTACGTAATGATATGGGCTTGTCTCTTGATAAAGCCGCCACGCTAACCGGCGTATCTAAAGCTATGTTAGGCCAAATAGAGCGGCAAGAATCAAGTCCTACTATCGCCACCTTGTGGAAAATTGCAACTGGGTTGAATGCTTCGTTTTCCTCCTTTATTGCGGCAAACGCACAGTCTGAATTCGACGTTAATCACGGCTTTATTCACGACCCAAACATGCAAGTCAAAACCCTTTTTCCTTTTGATGTAAACAAAGGTTTTGAGGTGTTTGAAATTACCTTAACGCATTTTCATGAACAGCGTTCTACGGCCCATCAAAGTGGGGTGACAGAGCATATTCATTGTATTGAGGGCAGGTTAACCTTGAGGCAAGGCGATGAGAGTAAAACCATCACGGCAGGCGAGCAGTATTTAATAAAGGCCGATCAAGTACATGGCTATAAAGACGAAAGTGGGGAAACCCGGTTTATTAATATTATCCACTATCCGGTGCTGTAGAGGCAGATGACAGGCAAATGGTTAGATGCAAAGCTGGAGGGTAAGATAAATAAAGTGTTAAGCGGTGCCTATGAGGCACTGCTCAACACGTATTAGTTATGCGCTACTTGAAAATGATATTACGTGTTAGCGTCATTCAAGTTGAGCGTTTCTCGCAAGAAGTTTAGCAAAGTACAAAGCTCCGCAGACATTAAGGCAAATTCAGCATCTAAGCGGGCTTCCACTTGGTCTTTAGGAATGTCTTCAGTCTCTTCTTTTAATCGGTCGGTAAACTTAATACGCTTTAACGATCCGTCTTCAGCAATAACAGCCGTTAGCGTATCTTGGTATTCAAAAGCGACTTTTTGTACCAGCTTTCCTGCATCCAAATGTATCGTGATTTCATCACTATCCAGAGGCTGGTTTTTGCAGCGAATAATACTGCCAGCATCATCGGTCGATTTAAACTCAGCTTCTTCAAGTAGCGCTATGCCATCTGGCGCAGCATCAGTCAGCCAGTGAGTAAGTTCCGACTGCAAACTGTGTCGTGCCAAAGGTACAACAGGCAGTGAGCCAATGGCTTTTCTTACCAAGGCTAAAAAGGCTTCAGCTTTGCCATCGGCAGAAGCATCAACAGCTACAAGGTTATCTTCTAACGATATAAACCCATGGGTATAAGTGTTTTTAGTAAACGCTTGAGGCAACAAGCGAGTTTGAATTTCCTGTTTAAGATCGGCTTTCGCTTTTTTACCTACAGGTGAACCGGTTTCCATTTCAATTTTGGCAACCATGTCGTCCAGTTCGGCATTTATGACCGCAGCAGGAAGTAGCTTTTCTTGCTTCTTAACAGTAAGCCAGTAACGTTGGCCAACACGCTGAAACATGGTGCCTTGTTTGCCGGCCTGAGAGAAAGGGGAGGCAAAGCCCATAGTGGCCAAGTCTTGACTCTTACAAGGACGGAATGCTTGCTCGCTTAGCACGCGTTCTAGGTCGCCATCGTCAAGGGAAAGTGGCTGTGTAATTTGGTAGGCTTTTATATTTTTAAACCACATTTGAGGCTATCTCTTTTAAAAATGGTGGGCAAGCGTACCAAGCTAGCGAATGCGGTGCAACGGATATAGTACGGGAGCTATAGAGATTTTTTGTTAAGCCTGTTTACCCTTCATAGGAAAGCGAATGGTATATTGAAGGCCATCGCCAGGCTTGCTTTGCGCTTCAATGTGGCCAGATAAAGACTGAGTAACAAGGTTGTACATAATGTGTGTGCCAAGCCCGCTGCCGCCTTCTCCTCGCTTAGTGGTAAAGAAGGCATCAAATAACTTATCCAAGTCATCATTAGACAAGCCTTTTCCATTGTCGCGGTAACGCATCTCTATGGTGTTGTTATCAGTACTTACATCTAGCGTAATTTTGCCATCGTTGGTATCTTCAAAACCATGCACTAAAGAGTTTACAATCATGTTTGTTACAATTTGAGCAATGGCACCTGGTGCACAGCGAATATAAAGATCTTCAGGGCAATTAACTACTATTTCATGGTTACTGTGCTTGAAGCTTGGCTTAAGCGATTTAATGATGTCACGAATGTAATCATTTAGGTTTATCTCTCGCTCAGTTTCGCTGGTTTGATCCACCGCCACCTGTTTGAAGCTAGCAATAAGCTCAGACGCTCTATTTAAGTTAGTTAAGAGAAGATTCGCTGTTTGTTCTGCTTCATTAATGAAGTTTTCCATGTTCTTAGTTGTCAGACTTTTCTCTTCAAAACTAGTTTTTAAGTTACCGAGTCGCTCTTGTAAAAAGCTGGCTGCCGTCACGCCAACGCCCAATGGTGTATTCACATCGTGGGTAATACCAGCTACCAAACCGCCAAGAGAGGCCATGCGTTCTGATTCTACCAACTGGTCTTTGGCAAGTTGTAAATTTCCCATAGAATTCGCCAACTCCGCATTTCTTTTGCGAAGCTCGTCTTCTATATACTGCCTATTTTCATTCTCTTGTCGGAGCTCTCTTTGATTTGCGATAAGTTCGTCTTTTTGCTGTTCGAGGCTAAGCATAATTTGAGAAAGCGAAGAGGTTTTCTTGGCGACTTCTTGCTCTAAAATGAGGTTCTGATCGTCTAGTTTTTTATTGGCATGTGACAGCTGGTCTTGTGCATTGGTCAACTTGTTATTAGAAACGATTAAATCGTCGATAACGTTGTTGTAGGATTCTTTTAATTGCAGTAATTCATTATCGTCATTAATTTTTACTGAAAGCTTACTTTCGTTGGGATGAAGCGGGTCGAACCCTTCCATTTGATGAATTATTTCAGCCAAGGGTTCGGACAACATGGTGCGAAACGCGGTCATAAAAAGAAACACCAAAAAGGTGGTTTTTATTAACGCATTTCCAATAAGAAAAAAGATCCCAATTTCGATACGGCCAAAAATAGTATCGAAACTTGAGTAGAGCGTTACATCGCCTACGGTCGATTCTCGTCCTGAAAATTTAAATATTAATGGAAAGCTATAGCTAAAAATGCCACTTGGGTGGTCTTCTATTAATTCTTCTTCGATAGGAGAGCGAGGACGCTGAATACTTAAACCGTAGTCGGCAATTTGATTGCCATTTTCATCTCTAACTTGCACGCCTTCAACGATGGGAAGTTCTAATAACCCCTCTGCAATTGAGTTTGCTTGCTCGGTGTTAAGTTCCCACAGGGCGCGGGTTAAGCTGGTTGAGAAGGTGTTTTTTAACGTTTGTAATTCGTCTTCAACATGATCTTTGGTGCTTAAATACTCAGTGAAAATCTGTCCAACGGTAACAATAAGCGTAAGAATGAAGTATACAGAGAGCACTCGTGTCAGCAGTTTTCTTGATAACCCAGTTTTTACCGCCGCCATTGAACAACATTCCTCTGTCTATAATTTACTTTACCTTCATTGCCAAGAATATGCGTAAATGTATGAATAAACAAGCAAGCGCTATGAAGAAAATACGACCCATCTTTGTAGAAAACTTGACACATTAATGTAATCGTTTTAATAAAAGTGTCACAGTGCACATTAATAATAGCGGCGTTTTGTGATGAGCAGGAAAATAATAATGTCTCGTACAGTTTTGGTGGTTGAGGACGAAGCGCCCATCCGTGAAATGCTTAAGTTTGTGTTAGAGCAATCTGGTTTTAATATTATTGAAGCCGAAGATTACGATATAGCGCAAGAAAAAATATGTGAACCTTACCCAGATTTAATCTTACTCGATTGGATGCTACCTGGTGGAAGCGGCGTTCAATTGGCCAAGAGTTTAAAGCAACATGAGTTCACTCGTGATATCCCAGTGATCATGCTTACCGCAAGAGGCGAAGAAGAAGATAAAATTCGCGGTCTTGATGCGGGTGCTGACGATTACGTCACCAAACCGTTCTCACCTAAAGAGCTTATTGCTCGAATAAAAGCGGTGATGCGACGAGTAACGCCTACATCAAATGAAGAGCCTATTGAATTTAACGGCTTGAAACTTGAGCCTGTGTCTCATCGCGTTATGGCCAATGAAGATCCGTTAGACATGGGTCCAACCGAGTTTAAACTTCTTCACTTCTTCATGACCCATCCAGAGCGCGTTTATAGCCGTGAGCTATTACTCGACAATGTCTGGGGGACGAATGTATATGTGGAAGATAGAACCGTTGATGTGCATATCAGACGTTTACGCAAAGCTATCTCTCGTCATGGGCATGATGCTATGATTCAAACCGTGCGTGGAGCCGGTTACCGTTTCTCTACCAAACTCTAAATTCCCAGCGGATAAGAGACGCCGATAGCGTCTCTTCGCTCTCCGCGTTTCACTGTTTCAGGGCGCATTCACTATGTACTACCCGTTCTCATGGCTGAGAAGTACCCTTCGACTAGTGCTATACCTTTTGGTATTCGCGCTAATCGGTTGGTATATGAATGACATGTTATTTGCTGTAGCCATTGGCGCCACCTTGCTGCTTATCTTCAACTATTGGCATTTATACAAGCTTAACCGCTGGTTGTGGCATAGTCGTAAAATGTCACCACCCACCGTGCGTGGTGTGTGGGAACATATTTACGAAGGCATTTATTACCTGCAGCGCAGAAACAGAAATAAGCGTAAAGAGCTAGGTGAACTCGTGAAGCGATTTCGTGAGGGCTCTGAAGCCTTACCCGATGCCGCGGTAGTGGTGGATTCAAAAGCATGTATTATTTGGTGTAACCGCTTAGCCCGGCTGGATTTGGGCTTGAAGTGGCCACAGGATGCGGGCAGAAGGCTCGATAATTTACTACGCCACCCAGAGTTTATTCAGTACTTCCATGCTGGAAATTTCAAATATCCTATTGAAGTACCATCACCCACTAACCCGCATAAAACCTTTGAATATCGGGTTATGCCTTATGGTGACGAACACCTTTTATTAATTGCGCGTGATATTACCCGTGTTTCTCAGTTAGAGGCCATGCGTAAAGATTTTGTCGCCAATGTGTCACATGAATTAAGAACGCCGCTTACGGTAATTAATGGGTATTTAGAAATTTTGCCGGTGGATGAGTCGGCCGATCCTTTTATGCAAAAAGCCATGAAGGAAATGACCGCGCAAACTCATCGTATGCAAAATTTGATTGAAGATTTATTAGTGTTGTCTCGCATTGAGGCCAGCTCTGAACGCATTTATGAAAACGTAGTGAATATTCCTACGGTACTGTCTCAGATAGAGCGAGAAGCGCAGGCGCTTAATAAAGAAAAACAGCACCATATTGAATTTCATATTGATACCGAACTAAAAGTATTTGGGGTTGAAACCGAATTGCGAAGTGCTTGTTCTAACTTGGTATTCAATGCCGTGCACTACACTCCACCTGGTGGAGAAATTCATGTATATTGGCATGGTGACGAGGAAGGGGCTAAATTTGCCGTTCATGATAATGGCGATGGTATTGAGTCTAATCACCTTAATCGACTTACCGAGCGTTTTTACCGTGTCGATAAAGCACGGTCTCGCAAGACTGGTGGCTCAGGATTAGGCTTGTCGATAGTAAAGCACGTACTTAGCCATCACAATTCCCGTTTAGACATTGCCAGTACCTTAGGTGAGGGCAGTCAGTTTTCCTTTGTGCTTGATAAAGAGTTAATTGCGGAGCAAATTTAAATGCGAATAAAGCAATTCATCGCCTCGTGCAATGTGGCCGTTTTGCTTCTTGTATCAGGCTCGTTGGGGGCTGAAACTACCCATGAGCTAGAGTATGAACGCCAACCTGGGGTGGCAGGAAAGATCACCTCGGTAGGTTCAGACACACTCGCGAATTTAATGACCTTTTGGTCGCAAGAGTTCAAAGCCCTCTATCCGCAGGTGGGTTTCCAAATTCAAGCCTCGGGGTCTTCTACTGCGCCCCCTGCGCTTATTGAAGGTACAGCCACTATCGGCCCCATGAGCCGAGAATTAAAGCCTAGTGAAATTCGCGATTTTACCCGCAAGCACGGTTACCCGCCTTTAGTCCTTAAGGTTGCGATGGATGCTATCGCTATTTTTGTGGAACGCAGAAACCCGCTACAAGGCCTTACCCTGAACCAAGTCGATTCTATCTTTTCTCAAACACAATTTTGCGGTGGGGATGGACCAATCAATAAATGGTCAGAGTTAGGCATTGATGCCAACGGATATCGCGCCCCAATTCGCTTGTACGGGCGAAACTCGGTATCAGGAACCTATGGATTATTTAAAATCATAGCCATGTGTGACGGTGATTTTAGAAATACGGTAAACGAGCAGCCTGGGTCGGCTTCAGTAGTGCTGTCTGTCGCCTCAGGTAAAGGCGCTATGGGTTATGCGGCCTATGGTTACAAAACCGCAGGGGTGCGGGCGCTGCCGTTAGGTGAAACGAAAGATTCGTTAGTGCCACTTACCATAGATAACGTTCGTAGTGAGTCTTATCCGTTCTCGCGCTTCTTGTATTTGGTGATAAACAAAAAACCTGGTGAGCCACTGCCTACCCTTGAAAGAGAGTTTTTGCGTTATATTCTATCTGAACAAGGGCAAGAACAAGTCGCGCGTGATGGGTACTTTCCAATTAGGGAAGATATGCTCTTAAGGCAGCGTAGGTTGGTCGATTAATTTGTATCAAACAGGTGAATAACCGTGGAGCATGTTTCATCACGCTGGAAAAATTGGGTAGTTAAAAACCTTCTCGCAGGCACAGCACTTCCCGTGATTACAGAGCAGTTAACGCTAAATGGGTTTGATGCAGATACAGTTCGTCGGCTTTTAGGCCGTAATTTACCTTCAAACTATGTTTTCGACCGAGATGTAGAGTTTTATCGCAAGCTCGCAACGCCCGCATTTTTACATCAGCCTTCAATTAATAATGTGACCTGTTTGTGCGATGAAAAGGAAGTTCAGCTTTATCGTGTAGATGACTTTTTATCGGCAGAAGAGTGCCATGCTGTAATCGACCTTTCTTCTAGCAAGCTTTCGCCCTCAAAACTGACAGGGGCGCCCTCTGCAAAAGGGATCAGAACATCGTCAACTTGCGAACTCGCCTTTATGGACAGCGCACTAGTTACCTCAATAGATAGCCGCATCGTCAATTTTTTAGGCTTGGGCATAGGAGAAAAAGAAGTTATACAAGCTCAGCATTATGAGCAGGGTCAATACTTTAAACCGCATTTTGATTTCTTTCCCCCAGGTACGCCGCAATATTTAGAACACGCAAAGCGGCGAGGTCAACGAACATGGACTTGCATGGTTTACTTAGATGATGGCATGGAAGGAGGCCATACTCATTTTACAAAAATGGGTGTATCGGTAAAACCCCATCGAGGCACAGCACTCCTATGGAATAATCTGACGAACACAGGGGAGCCTAACTTCAATACGCTTCATTATGCTGAGCCTGTAACGGCTGGTAATAAAAACGTCATAACTAAGTGGTTTCGAGATAAAAATTAGTCCCTTTGTCAATATAACCACCCGGTTCGCCCCTTCAATCTCTCACTAACAATATAAAAAACAAGACAAAATTTAAGGTGTTAACTGATTTTATAAAAGTTCCAAAAATTTCAGTGTGAATCCACATTTGTAACAAAAATGTCACCCTTCTCATTTAACCTCTACCGGACTTTGAAATTCAAACTAAGATCTAACTGGAGAATTTAATGGAAATTCGTAATGTTTTTAAGATCAGTGCTATTACCACAGCACTTGTTCTTGCAGGTTGCGGTGGCGATATAAATATTAACGAAGGTGACGAAGTTGTTGTAACGCCAACGACTCCAACCACGCCAACGACCCCAACTACGCCAACGACCCCTGATGTTGATACGCCATTTTCATTAGGCTTGGCGACTGACGCCTCAAGCGAATTCTCTACAATTACCGATAAGCCTGTCTATCGCTTAAACGACGATTTAGTGTTAACCCAAGACATGACGTTAACAAATGATGCTCACTGGATCATCAAAGGTCGTACGGCAGTAGGTAACGACAATGCTGATTCAACAGTACTGACGATTGAAGAAGGTACAACCGTTATCGGTGAAGACGGTGATGACTTTTTAGTCGTACGCCGTGGCTCACAAATCGAAGCGTCTGGTTCATCTTCAGCGCCAATCATAATGACGTCTATCCAAGACGTCACTGGTGAAGAGACATCAATTGGCCAATGGGGTGGTGTGGTATTACTAGGTAATGCCCCAACTAATCTTTGTAACACAGGTGACGATGACCAAACTTCTGACGATGAATTGGCTTCTTGTGGTGTTTCAGCGGAAGGTGATGCAGGCCTATATGGCGGCAACAACGCGGAAGATAACTCAGGTACGCTTGAATACGTTGTTGTAAAGCATGCTGGTAAAGCATTGGCTTCTGGTGATGAACTAAACGGTATTTCATTTGCGGGTATCGGTTCTGAAACAACAGTTAATCACATTCAAGTTCATCAAAACCTTGATGACGGAATCGAATTTTTCGGTGGTACGGTTAGTGTAAGTAATGTTGTACTTACTGACATTGGTGATGATTCACTCGATTGGTCTTTCGGCTGGACGGGTAGTGCAACTAACGTTTACATTCAGCAATCTGCAGACGGTGGCGACAACGCTATTGAAGCGGATAACAATGAAGATAATCCTTCATGGTTACCACTTACCAAGCCAACTGTTTCTAACGTAACCATTGTAAGTGCCGACGGTACTAACGGCGTACGTTTACGTAACGGTACAGCAGGGGTGCTATCTAATGTAGTCGTTACCGGCTCTACATTAGCGGCTAACTGTCTGCGCGTAAATGGCGACGAGTCTATTGCGAATGCAGAGTCTGGCGAGCTAGCGATAACTAACTCTGTTGTTGCGTGTGAAACACCAGCAAACAACTTTGGTTCTGATGATATTGGTGGCGAATCTACGCAAGCTTGGTTTGAAGGTCAAACAGGTAATAGCGTATTAACGCCTTCTGAACTTTTATTTGAAGATAACGGTTATTTCCCAACTTCTGCATCGCCTTTAGCTAACAGTGGAAATTACATCGGCGCATTTGACCCAGCGGGAGAAGATTGGACGACCGGTTGGACGGTTGGTGTAAACGGTGGATTCCCAATTGATATTCAGACTGCTTTCGAGCAAGGTCTTGCGACAGATGTTTCAGCTAACTTCCCTGAATTAACAGACAAGCCAGTTTATGAACTTGCTGAAGATACAACACTAACCAATGATGTAACGTTAACTAACGATGCTTACTGGTTAATTAAAGGTCGTTTAGCTGTTGGTAACGATAACGCAGACAACGCGGTACTTTACATTGAACAAGGCACAACCGTTTTCGGTGAAGAAGGCGATGACTTTTTAGTAGTGCGTCGTGGCTCTCAGATTCAAGCTGAAGGTACGGCTAACGCACCAATCACTTTTACGTCGGTTCAAGACTTAACGGGTCAAGAAACGTCAATCGGCCAATGGGGCGGTCTAGTTTTACTTGGTAACGCACCTACAAACCTATGTAACACGGGTGATGACTCAGATACTTCAGATGCTGAGTTAGCGGCATGTGGTGTAGCAGCGGAAGGTGACGCAGGCCTTTACGGTGGTGCAGATGCTGAAGATAATTCAGGTACACTTCGCTATATCGTTGTTAAGCATGCAGGTCGCGCATTAGCGGCAGGTGACGAACTCAACGGTATCTCATTTGCGGGTATCGGCTCTGGTACTGAAGTTGAATTTATCCAAGTTCACCAAAACCTAGATGACGGTGTTGAATTCTTCGGTGGAACAGTAAGCGTTCGTAACATTGTGTTGACTGATATCGGCGATGACTCACTTGATTGGTCATTTGGTTGGACTGGTAACGCACAAAACGTTTATATCCAGCAATCGGCTGCAGGTGGTGATAACGCTATTGAAGCGGATAACAACGAAGATAACCCTGCATGGTTGCCGCTTACTAGCCCAACTATCTCGAACGTAACTATCGTTGGTGCAGATGGCACAAACGGTGTGCGTTTACGTAACGGTACCGCTGGTGCAGTACGTAACTTAGTCGTTACTGCGGGTGAAGGCTATTCAAACTGCCTACGTGTTAATGGCGCTGAATCTATCGCGAATGCAGAGTCTGGTGCGCTTTCAGTGGAAAACTCAATAGTTGCCTGTGAGACAGATGACAACTTCGGTTCTGATGAAATCAGCGGTGGTTCAACACAAGCATGGTTTTCCGGCCAAACTGGGAACAGTGTACAAACGGCTGACGCATTGATGCTTTCTACTGATGGCTTCACACCTCGCTCTGGTTCTCCTTTGCTTGGCGCTGGCGTTGATATGTCTGCTGACAGTGATTTCTTCACATCAACTGACTACATCGGTGCGTTCGACGGTGAAAACAACTGGATGGATGGTTGGACTGTTGCTGTTAACGATTCAATTCCTTCTGATGTGACTAACGCATTTGAGCAAGGTTTGGCCACTGACGTTTCAGGCAGCTTTGCCGCGATTACTGACAAGCCAGTGTATCAGCTAGCCGCTGATACTATCTTTACCGCAGACGTTTCTTTAACCAACGATGCTCATTGGTTGATTAAAGGCCGCACTGCTGTAGGTAACGATAACGCTGATAGCGCTACGCTTTATATCCAACGCGGTACTACCGTATTTGGTGAAGATGGCGACGATTTCTTAGTAGTACGCCGCGGTTCGAAAATGGAAGCGTCTGGTACTGCAACATTGCCTATCACTTTCACCTCATCTGAAGATATTACAGGTGGCGAAACGACTATCGGTCAATGGGGTGGCCTAGTTATCTTAGGTAATGCACCTACTAACTTGTGTAACACAGGCGACGACGACGCAACCTCAGATGCGGAATTAGCATCATGTGGTGTATCTGCTGAAGGTGATGCTGGTCTATACGGCGGCGCTGATGCAGAAGATAGCTCTGGTACTTTCCGCTACGTTATTGTTAAGCATGCAGGTAAAGCACTTGCTGCTGGTGATGAACTAAACGGTATCTCATTCGCAGGTGTTGGCAGTGGTACAGAAGTAGACTTCATCCAAGTGCACGAAAACTTAGACGATGGTGTTGAGTTCTTCGGTGGCTCGGTAAACGTTAGTCACCTAGTTCTAACTGCCATTGGTGATGACTCACTAGATTGGTCTTTCGGTTGGACGGGTAAAGCACAGTACGTGCTTATCAAGCAGGGCCTTAATGGCGGCGACAATGCATTTGAAGCTGACAATAACGAAGATAACCCTACTTGGACACCACTAACAACGCCTACTGTTTCTAATGTAACCATTATTGGTTCTACAGATACCAACGGCGTACGTCTTCGCAACGGTACCGCAGGAACCATTAAGAACTTAGTAGTAACTGGCGGCGCTGACTACAGCAACTGCCTACGCGTTAACGGTGATGAATCAATTGCAAACGCAGCAGATGCTTCACTTACTGTTACTCACTCTACAGTGGCTTGTGAGTCTACCAGCGCATTTGGTTCTGACGTAATTGGTACGGCAACAACCCAAGAATGGTTTGAAGCACAAGACGGTAACACCGTTGTAGCAGACATTGACGCGCTAAGTTTCGATGATGCAACCGGTTATGTTCCAAGCAGTGATTCAGCGTTACTTGGTTCTGGTTTTGATGCGTCTACGCTAGATAGCTTCTTCGATAGCACAGATTATAAAGGTGCATTCGATGGCGAAGCTAACTGGACGCTAGGCTGGGTAACTGTAGGTCTTGAAGACTAATTTACTTTCGTCATTCATTGAAGCTAAGGCGCTTGTGCGCCTTAGCTTTTGTGTTGAAAGGTCTTCCTAACTACAGTCCCATAGGAGTTTCCATAATGAAAAATAATCAATCGTCAATATTCAAGTTAGGTAGTCTGACGCTTGCCATTTCTACTATTCTAGGTTCAAGCTTATTGTCTACCACGGCAATGGCGCAACAATCAGAAGATGAAGTGATTGAAGAAGTTGTTGCTACAGGAACCCGATTAAAAGGGACAGCAACAGCGGTAATGCAAGAACGTCAAAACCAAGCGTTTGTTGCCGATATCATGGGTGCAGATCAAATTGCACGTACCGGTGATGGTGATGCTGCGGCGGCACTTCGCCGTGTAACTGGATTGACATTGGTAGATGGCAAGTTCATCTACGTTCGTGGTTTGGGTGAACGTTACTCAAGTACACAGTTAAATGGTATGACAGTACCTAGCCCTGATCCAACGCGTTCGGTGGTTCCGCTAGATTTATTCCCTTCAAGCATCATTGAAAGCTTGAACGTTCAAAAATCGTTTTCGCCCAATATGCCTGGTCATTTTGGTGGCGGTAACGTTAATATTCGCACTAAATCTATCCCTACTGAATTTGTTTTCAGTGTGTCTGGTGGAGCAGGTTGGAATTCAGAAAACAGTAACGATGGTTTTTTCTACGACGGTGGCAGCGACGATTGGACTGGACGAGATGATGGCACACGTGCCTTACCGTCTATCATAGCATCGAACCTAGCGGCTTCTGGTTCAGATGGGTTTGAAGGTGATTCTTCACGCACGTTAGCGCAAACACAAGAAATACTAAATTCGTTCAATTGGGATATTGGCCCTGAAAGTAAGTCTGCAGACCCAGACTTCAATTTTGGCGCAACCTTAGGTAATCGTTACACGTTTGACGATGACAGTGTATTGGGTTTTCTCGCGACGGTTTCTTACAGTAATGAATGGTCAATTACCGAAGAGCAATTGGGTAATGATATTGGTGGCGGACAAGATAATCCGCGCTTTACTAAATATCGTGACATGATTTCTACCGAGCAAAATGTTCGTTGGAGCGGCATGTTCAACGTGGGCTACGAGTTAAATAGCAACCACAAAATTGAACTTGTTAATATGATGCTGCATGACATGCGCGACCGCCTGCGCGATGGCGAATACTTCGACGACAGTGAAACAACGGTAGGCGTTGAAGAATTTAGCCGTATGGATATCATTTTCGAAGAGCGTGAAATGGTATCGTCACAGTTGAAAGGAACCCACAACTTCCTTGACATTGCTAACGGTGTATTCTTTGATTGGTATGCAGGTACAAGTCGTGCCTCACGTGAAGCGCCAGATATTATGGAAGTCACTTACCAGTTATTTTATGACGACGCAGGTGCGTTAGAGCTTGAACGTATTGATGATACTTCAGGGACTAACTTAAACCGTCAATATCAAAGCCTTCAAGATGAATCTGATACTTATGGTTTTAATGTCTCTACCCCCTTCTATGGAGACGGGTATGATATTGAAATTAAGGCGGGTTTCGACTATTACGAGAAAACTCGTGATGCCGTTAATATCGATTTAGCTATTCGTCATTTTGGTATCAATGATGAGTTTAAAGTGGGTAACCGTCTGTATGATATTTTCTCAGAAGAAAATATTAATAACCCAGACTTCTACGCAAGCTCAACCGGTAGCTCGTTATTCCAAGACAATACCGGTGAAGGTGATAAGTATTCTGCAGCAAGTAAATTGACTGCCGGTTACTTGATGGTAGATGCCTTTATCGATAAGAAATGGCGTCTAAGTGGTGGCGCACGTTGGGAAGAGTTCCAGCAAATTTCAGTCCCTTATGTTGAACACTCGAATGAGTTTGCAGCAGAGACAGATGAAATTGTTGATAGTATTTACAACGAAGATGACATCCTACCTTCATTCGCGTTGACGTATATTGCTAATGATGAAATGCAGTATCGTTTCAACATCAGCCAAACGTTAATTCGTCCTGATTTACGTGATATCAGCACCACATTCTTTATCGATCCGCTTACCGAATTCCTTGTTCGTGGCTCACCATCTTTGGTAGAAACAGAGCTAATGAACATAGACGTTCGCTGGGAATGGTATATGTCTCAGGGGAATAACGTATCTGTAGCATTATTCTATAAAGACATGGAAAACCCTATCGAGATGGTTCAGTTCGATGGTGGTGAGGGTGTACCTCAGTTACTTACCGCTAACGGTGAAGAAGGTGAGTTGTACGGGCTTGAAGTCGAGTTTTTACACGACCTTAGCTTCGTCAGCGATTCAATGAGCAACTTCTTTATATCCGGTAACATGACTGTATCGGATTCAGAAGTGACTATTGGCAGCGGTGATCAAGACTCTTTGTTCTCACAGCAAGCTCGTGAAGCTTATGGCGGTACTATTACAGCGACTATTACTAATGACCAGCGTCGTTTAGTGGGCCATTCAGAGTGGGTTGCTAACCTTCAACTAGGTTGGGATTCAGACAATGGAGAGCACTCGGCTTCATTGGTGTATAACTCGTTTGGTGAACGTATTATTGCGCCAGGTGTTCGCGGATTTGAAGATGGTATTGAAAACCCTTTCCATTCTTTAGATTTTGTTTACACCTACTATCCAGATTTCAATACTACGATTAAGGTTAAGTTTCAAAATATCCTTAACGAGGATAAAGAAATTGAACAGGAAGGGCTACTGTTACGCCGTGAATCAGTCGGCACAGGCATTAGCGCTAGCGTGAAGTACGACTTCTAATTTAAAAAGCCCGGAATTATCCGGGCTTTTTATTGCGCGATAGTCTACTGAATGTGACGGTTGTGTAATAAAACTGTCATGGAAAACTCCTATCCTACGCCCAGAATTTTATAGTCGGTAATCCCGATTTCTTTTAACTTTAAAGGTTTGAATGTATGAAGCTTATCAATTCTTTGCTTATTGCAGGCGCGCTTGTAGCGACACCTGTACTAGCACAAGACGATGAAGTACTAAATCCCGTTATCGATGAGGCGGCGAAAATTAATGAATCTGCTGCGAAGTCGCAGGAAAAAATAAACGGCATTACCGATCAGATTGACAGTAAACTTCAGCAATTCAAAACTTTGATGAAAGAAATTGAAGGTTTGGAAGTTTATAACACTCAACTTCGTAAACAAATTAACAGCCAAGAACAAGAAATGGATGACTTGAACGCCGCTATTGATGAAGTATCGGTTGTTGAGCGTCAAATTACCCCGCTTATGATGCGTATGATTGACGGCATGGAACAGTTTATTGCCCTAGACGTACCTTTTCTTCCTGAAGAACGCAAAAACCGCGTTATGGATTTGAAAGCCATGATGGACCGCGCCGATGTAGCCGCGTCTGAGAAGTTCCGACGTGTAATGGAAGCGTACCAAGTTGAGATGGACTACGGTCGCACCATGGAAGCCTACAGCGGCTTGCATACTATTAATGGTCAAGAGCGTGACGTAGAGTTTTTACGCTTAGGTCGCACAGCGCTTATTTATCAAACTCGTGATGCTAGTTCACAAGGTGTTTGGAACAAGCAAACTCGCCAGTGGGAAGAGCTAGACAGTAGCTACCGCACACAAATTACCAAAGGTCTGCGCATGGCGAAGAAACAACTTGCCCCAGACTTATTAATGCTACCAGTGGCTATCACAGACTAAGAGGTTGATGAGAATGTTTAATTCAGTAAAACGTATCGCTTTTGGCCTAGTAGCCCTTAGCTTAAGCGCTGGTGCAGTAGCACAGAACGACCGCGCAATGGACCTTGATGCACTGCTTAAGCAGCTAGAAGAAGGTCAATTTGCCCAGTCTGAGCAAAACAAACAACGTGAGCGCGATTTCATCGCTCAACGTGCTGAGCAAGATCAAGTATTGCGTGACACCCGTGCTCGTCGTGACCAGATGTTGGCACAGTCAGAGCAGCTTGAAACACGATTTGAAGAAAATGAATTTAAATTGGCCGACCTTAACGGCGCACTAGATACACGTTTAGGTTCACTAAAAGAATTGTTTGGTGTTCTTCAGCAAATTGCTGGCGACACGAAAAACAAATTTTATAACTCAGTAGTATCGGCTCAAATCACAGGTCGTTCAGACTTCCTTGATAAAATGGCACAAGACATGGGCTCTAGCTCAAAGCTTGCCTCTATCGAAGAAATTGAGCGTGTATGGTTTGAAATGCAACGTGAAATGACTGAGTCAGGTAAAGTAACCAAATTCACTACTGACGTAGTTGAAGCGGGTGGCCAGAAAGTATCAAAAGAAGTGGTGCGCGTAGGACCTTTCGCATTAGTTGCTGACGGTAAATACCTTGAATACAACGGTGTGACTGGTACGGTTTCAGAACTTATCCGTCAGCCTGCTGACCGTTACAACAGTTCTGCTGCAGAGCTTCAAGAATCGACTAGCGGTGAACTTGTACAGTTTGGTATCGACCCAACCGGTGGTTCAATTCTAGGCTTGTTAGTTCAAGCGCCTAATCTGAAAGAGCGTGTAGAGCAAGGCGGCGTGGTTGGATACATCATCCTTATCGTTGGTGCGTTTGGTTTACTGCTAGCCATAGAGCGTTTGATTACCTTGTCGCTTATTCGCATGAAAGTGAACAAGCAACTTAAGAGCAAAGAAGTTAAAACTAACAACCCGCTAGGCCGTGTACTTAAAGTACGTGATGAGCATCCAAATGCTGATGTTGAAGCACTAGAGCTTCATCTTACCGAAGCGATTTTAGGTGAAGTACCTAAGTTAGGGCGTAACCTTACTATCATCAAGATTATCTCAGTAGTAGCACCGCTTATGGGTCTACTTGGTACGGTTACCGGTATGATTAATACTTTCCAGGCAATTACCTTGTTTGGTACAGGCGACCCGAAACTAATGGCTGGTGGTATTTCAACAGCACTAGTTACAACGGTTCTTGGCCTAGTAGTCGCGATTCCGATGACTTTGCTATACGCCATGCTTAATACACGTTCTAAGAACATCGTATACATTCTTCAAGAACAAGCGTCTGGCGTTATTGCAGAGCGCGCAGAGCGGAGCTAATCATGATCGAGTTTCTGGAGGCAATTCGCGATTTCACAGAAACAGGTGGCCAGGTTCTCCTGGTCATCGGTCTGCTGATATTCGTTATGTGGCTTTTGATCCTCGAGCGTGCCATGTATCTGATGATTTGGCATAAGCAAGCTAAGAAAGAAGCGGTGTCTATGTGGACTGCACGTAACGACCGCGCTTCTTGGATTGCACAGCAAGTTCGTCAGAAAACGATTTCACAGTTAACTATGCGTCTTAACGGTAGTATCCCGATTATTCAGTCTTTGGTTGCGCTTTGTCCGCTACTTGGCTTGATGGGAACGGTAACCGGTATGATTGAAGTGTTCGATGTGATGGCCATTGCTGGTTCGGGTAACGCCCGCTCTATGGCATCAGGCGTATCGAAAGCCACTATCCCCACTATGGCGGGCATGGTTGGTGCACTTTCAGGCGTATTTGCCTCTACATGGCTTAACCGTATGGTGAAATCTGAACGCACGCATCTTGAGGATGCATTGACTATTCAACGTTAATGCTACGGCATTAAGGTAAGGTAAAAATTATGAAGCAACATTTTCAAAACCTAGTTGATGAAGAAGAAGCAGCCATAGATATGACGCCCATGCTGGACGTTGTATTTATCATGTTGATTTTCTTTATCGTAACCGCATCCTTCGTAAAAGAAGCGGGTATTGATGTTAACCGTCCTGAAGCAGCCACTGCTGTTAAAAAAGACCGGGCTAACATTCTTATCGCTATCTCTGACAAAGGCGAAATTTGGATCAATAAGCGTCGTATAGATGAGCGTGCAGTACAGGCGAACATCGAGCGTCTTCACGCTGAAAACCCGCAGGGTACCGTTGTGATTCAAGCAGATAAAGAATCAACGACTGAAACCCTTATTAAAGTTATGGATGCCTCCCGTGCGGCAGGTGTTTTTGATGTTTCGATTGCAGCTCAAGAGCCATAAATCATGCCACGATATATAATCGCATTTGTTATATCCCTTGCGATCACGTTAGGCCTGTTCTTCTTGATGCAATCACTCATCAAGATGGGTGGCAGTGCGTTAACGGAACCGCCAAAGGGTAGTGTACTTGACTTTGTTAGGGTTAAGCAGGACGAACAGGTCGAGAAAAAAGATCGTAAGCCTAAGAAGCCGCCTAAGCCAGATCAGCCGCCACCGCAAATGGAACAACCTCAAATGGACTCACCTACTCCGGATGCGGAAGGGACGTCTATGGACTTTGGTGCAGATGTTGGTGATGATATTTCATTAGACGGAGGGTTAGCCCTTGAGTCTGGTGATGGCGAGTATTTACCTATTGTTAAGGTGGCGCCGGTTTATCCTCGTCGAGCTTTACAACGTGGTATTGAAGGCTTTGTTATTGTTGAATTTACGGTAACTAAGCAAGGCGCAGTACGAGATCCTATCGTGATAGAAGCCAACCCAGAAGGTATATTTGAACAAGCAGCAATGGATGCCGCAATGAAGTTTAAATATAAGCCGCGAGTGGTAAATGGCGAAGCCACGGAAGTGTCTGGTATTCAAAACCGTATTACCTTCCAGATAGACGGATAATGACATGAGAAAAAAACAAACGAATACATTGCTTAGTGCACTGGCGTTTGCAGTTGTTTGCGCAACTGTGTCTGTTCCTACTCTGTTGGTTGCCGGTGATGCAGTTGCTCAGGAACAAAAAGCCAGTGATAAGAAAACCCGTCGTGTGCCTACACTTCGTGGAAAGGTTTACGAGCAGTTAGCGCGAGCACAATCAGCCGCCGACGATGCGGGGAATGTAGAAGAAGCTATAGCTATTCTTAAAGAGGTGGAAGATAAATCTGACTCGATGAATAGCTACGAAAAAGCCATGATGTATAACTTTTTCGGCTTTATTTACTACAACGATGAAAATTACGACAAAGCGTTAGAGTCGTTTGAAAACGTGGTTAACCAGCAACCTATTCCTGAGAAGTTCGAAATGTCGACGCTTTTCAGCTTAGCGCAGTTGCATTTGATGCAAGGTAACTACGACAGAACGATTGAGTTTATCGAACGCTGGGAAGTATTAAACGACGGTGTTATACCACCTAAAAATAAGGTGTTAAAAGCGCAAGCCTACTATCAAAATAAGCAGTATCAAGAGTCTGCTGATTGGATAACACAGGCCATTGATGAACATGAAGCCGAGGGCATGTTACCCGATGAAGCATGGCTTATTCTTCAACGCGCGGTTTACTATGAACTAAAGCAACCTGAGAAAGTAAAAGATATTTTGATTAAGCTGGTAAAGCTGTACAGCGAACCGAAATATTGGATACAACTGGCTGGTATGTACGGTGAGTTAGGTGAAGAGCGTAAGCAGCTTGCGATTATGGAAACGGCTTACCAACAGGGTTTTGTAGAGTCTCCAGCGGATATCTTCAACATGGCGCAGCTTTATTACTATCACCGTGCTCCTTATAAAGGTGCATTGTTGATGGAACAAGCCATGAAAGAGGGCGTGCTGGAAGAAAACCTTCGAAATCTTAAGTTTTTAGGGCAAAGCTGGACGCTAGCCAAAGAGCAAGACAAAGCCATTCCGGTGATGATGCAAGCAGCAGAATTATCAGAAGATGGTGAGTTAGATGCTCAGTTAGCGCAAATCCTACTTAACGAACAACGCTGGGACGACGCTATTGCAGCGGCAGATCGCGCCGTTGAAAAAGGTGAGATGCGTAACCCAGGCTTGGTGTATTTGATTAAAGGCATGGCCCTTTATAATCAAAAGCAGTACGCACTGGCGCTTAACCAGCTTGCTGAAGCTGAAAAGCATCAGAAAAGCCGAGCTATGGCGCAGCAGTGGAAACAGTTTGTTCAATCTGAAAAGAGACAAGCTGAAATCATCGAAACTGAGCTTGGTAATAGTTAAACGCAACAGTTAGCACGTTTATACGTGGTAGTAGAAACGCCGCAGGCATCTAAACGAGCCTGCGGCGTTTTTGTTTGGGCCATCGTAATTAATGGCTTACTAGGCTGAGTCGTTACCCTTAAAGCCGCTGGCTAAAAGATAATGATACAAAATCTAATCCAGGGTTAGGCTTCTTAAAGCCGGCGTTTGAGTAATGAAAATAGCGCAATGACACGCGGTATTCTTGGTATTGTCCAAACGTCGTTGAAAATCCAATTCTATCTTCAAATTGATAATGGGTAGACACGTCTTTACCCGCAAATTGTGTATCGTCTAGTAACGACACCCCAATCCCCAGTTCTAAATCGATAGGTTTATCAAACACTGTGGTTAGCGGAAAGCGTAAAATAGGTGAAAGGGCGAGTACGACATTTGAGTCGTACTGGTTATCGTCGCCATACTCCCAAAAGTTTGCGCTGGTTTCCATGGTTAAAGTCATAGGCCAACTTACGTTTAAAGGCTGGTCGATATTATATTGATAAGCTAATTTGATGCCATTTACAGCGCCTTCCCCGCGTATAAAGTCGATAGCATAGCCATGGGCGCTTTGTGTTTGTGTGGGCCATAGGCTAGTCGATTGGCTCTCGCTGCTACTAGCAGAAAGTGGGGTAAGTAATAGTGTGAGTAATGCCGTAAGTGTAACGATGTGTGTGTTAGTCATAGTGTGTTCCTCCAACGCCCTATATGAGGGAGGAACATCGGTAACCCAATTCTAAAAAAAGACGTGTTTTATTCGATTAAATATGACAATTTTATTCTGATAATTTAGAGAAAAACGAACTAACAGATTAACGCTAAAACCCGTCGTTTCATCGTGGTTTTTTGCGCTATAAACTGCTTTCGCTGATTAGCGCCTTTCACAGAAGGCGCCAATAATAAAGGCTCAGGGAAGAAAGGCTTCAATTGATGGGAGTTCATTTCTAGCTTCAAGTTCATTCCAGTAAACTTTTGTTTTCAACACATCTTCTTTGATAGACATAAAAGTGGACACTAATTCCGGGTCGAAGTGCTTGCCCGATTCACTTTCGATGTAGGCAAATGCTTCTTCATCTGGCCACGCTTGTTTATAAGGCCGCTTCATCGTCAGAGCATCAAACACATCTGCAATTGCCACAATGCGTGCGCTTATTGGAATTTGTTCACGCTTTAATGAATTAGGGTAGCCACTGCCATCCCACTTTTCATGATGATAGCGCGCAATTTCTGCCGCCAAACTAAACAAGGGTGAATTACTGCGGGTTAATATTTCATAGCCAATTGCCGCATGAGTGCGCATGACTTCCATTTCATCAAAGGTAAGTCGTCTTGGGGCTTTTAAAATACTATCAGGAATTCCTATTTTCCCGGTATCGTGCATAGGCGCGGCTTGTGCCAGCAAAGAGGCTTCTTCGGGTGACCAACCGGAGGCTAACGCTAAACACTGACAATAAGCGGCCATGCGCCAGATGTGATGGCCGGTGTCAGTATCGTTGTAATGTCCGGCTGCGGCCAACATACTAATAGCACTTTGCTGACTACGAAGTAGCTCTTGAGTTCTGATTTTAACTTCTTGTTCAGTTACTCTCACTTGATGTGCTAACGAGATGTGAGTTTTTACTCTAGCAAGCACCAAAGCCGGTGAGATAGGCTTAGTAATATAATCCACTGCACCTAATTCAAATCCTTTCTCTTCATCTTGACCTTGACCCAAAGCCGTTACAAATATGATAGGCACCTTAGCCAGTCTTGGGGCAAGCGCTGGGGAAGTTTTAATCTGTCTGCATACCTCATGGCCATCAATACCCGGCATCATGATATCGAGTAAAATAAGGTCTGGAGTGAACTGCTCTACGACTTTCAACGCAATATGCCCAGTGGGCGCTACTTTTACTTGGTAATAAGGCGACAGAATACCCTGTAATAAATCGATGTTTGCAGGCTCGTCGTCAACGACTAAAATGCTAAAGTCCGTTTTTCTCGATTTCTGGTTATCAGCCATTTAGCAATGTATCCCTTAGGCGTAAAAGTTCTTCAAGTGCTCGGCCGTAATCGTAAACACTAACAAGTTGCCTTGCATGGTTTAATGCATGTACCGATGCCGATGCCGATGTTGATGATGCATGTTTGTTGTATAGCGCTGATAGTAGAGATACCGCCTCAGCATCGTAAGATTCAAGGCTAGTGATCACCGCTGATAAATCTGAGATAGATAGTGTCTCTTCTACTTCTTTTTCATCATACTCTTTTGGCAATGAAAGCGTATGAGCAATAAGTCGAAGAGTGGCGTCTAAAGCGAAAGAGATGTTGGATATCTTATGCGCATAATTAGCTTTGTTTTCAAGGCTGCTTGGTAGCTCTTCTAACGCGGCCACCAAAGTATCAGCCCCTATTTTTCTCGCATCGTCCAATAGCGAATTAATGGCATCATGCTTTGAGTCGTTTTCAACCATGATATTAATAAGCTGCGCGAGTAATTCTGCATTTCCGTAATTTAAGTAAAACTCAGCGAGGGAAGTGAGGTAGGGATCGTCACTGTCATGCATGTTATTTAGATTGGCAGTAGTGTGAATATTGATGTCGATGACATGTAATATTTCAGCCGCGCTTGCGGGTTTCAACAAGTGCGCACACATACCAACGCTAGATGCTTTTTGTTTATTCTCGCTACTACCATCTGCACTAAGTGCAATGATAGGACAGTGCCAGCCATTTAAATTATTTAGTTCCTCAGCAACAGTGAATCCACTCATATTTGGAAGAATGCAATCGAGTAGTACCACGTCGAAGTCGTTACTATTGCCCAGTGCCAAGGCTTGCTCGCCAGAGGTTGCTGTGGTCACACTCAAGCCTGCATCAAGTAAAATTTGCTGCGCTATTTCAAGGCTTATACTGTCATCATCAACCAACAAGGCATGCTTTCCTGCTAGTCGTCGCTTACGCCATATCTTGCTTTCCAATCCATCAGCGTGAGTTGGCGAAGTGGAGCTAGAGGTAGGGAATAATTCCCGCAAGATGTGAACGTCAGTAAAGGGTAACTCTATAATATTAAGCGTGTTGAGTTTGACAGATTGTAATCGACGTTTAGCTTCTTCGGTGTCGATAGGCGTTACAATACATACAAGGTTGAGGTTTTCATATTCACCAAGTTTTATATGGTTGACGAATTTTTGCCATTCTGCTGGCTTAGCGGGAAGCAACACCATTGCATCATGCCGTGTAACTGGGAACGCATCTGTATTTGGGTTAACAAAGGTGCAAGGTATGGAGAGTCGCGACAGTGTGTGTGCTAAAATATTGTTCGCTTCATCCATATCCTGGCTTGTGTTCGCACACAGTAAGGGGTGATCCAATTTCGATATGGGTATGGCTGGCTTTACTTTTTCACGGCTAATTTCATTAGCCGTCTCATGAACCAATTCCGGAACAGCAAAACAAAATTGCGTTCCCTTACCAAGCTCACTGGTAAATTCAAGTTCACCATGCATCAGTTCAACTAAGCGCTTGCTAATCGCTAGGCCTAATCCAGTACCGCCATATTCCCTTGAAATAGACGCATCGGCCTGTACGAAGGCGTTAAACAGTTTTTCTTTGTTGTCGGCATCAATGCCTATACCTGTATCGCTCACACAAAAACTAAGGGCGTCTTTTTCTTTACTGACGGTTAATTTAACGAATCCGTGACGAGTGAACTTGATTGCATTTCCCAATAAATTAACCAATACCTGATAAATCTTGTCGCTATCACCGTTACAGGTAACGTCTGTGTCTAAGCGCATGTCGAATAGTAACTGTAAATGCTTTTGGCGCGCTTTATGTTGAAACACCTGTGCGAGCTTGTTCATCATATCGGCAAGGTTGAAATCAGCATGGTGTAATTCAATTTGTTGGGCTTCAACTTTGGAAAAATCCAAAATGCCGTTTATTAGCGTTAGCAACGAGGTGGCGCTGCCTTTTACCTTGGTCATGTAACTTTGCTGCTGCGTGTAATTGTCGGTTTCAAGTGCTAAGTGGGTTAAGCCTATAATGGCATTCATTGGGGTGCGAATTTCGTGGCTCATTGTGGCTAAAAAGTCACCCTTGGCTTTGTTGGCATTAGCCGCTTCTTTGTAGGCATGTTGCAGCTGTCGCTCTAACCCTTTACGTCCACTTATATCTCTAAACACGCCTACGTGGCCGTTGGGTTCGCCATGAATGTCTTCAAGAGGTACTGCAACAATTGAAATTGGAAAGATGCGTCCTCGCTTATCGGTAAAGAAGTCTTCATCAGAGCTATAGGTTTTTCCCTTACAGATCGCATGGTTTACGGGGCATTCATCTCGAGATAAAAGTGTGCCATCTTCTTTTTGATAATGAACAGCATTGTGGAACCTGTGGCTTTGTAAATCTGCTAATTCCCACCCTAACAAACGAGATGCTTCAGGGTTGAGAAATTGGGTTTTGCCTTTAGCATCTACGGCATATACACCTTCACCGATGCTGTTAGTAATACTTTGATAAAACTGCCTACCGGTCTCTAACCTTTTTTCTAACCTTTTTTGATTGGAAATATCTGTGCAGAGTACAACGAGGTTTTCGACACGGCCTTGTTCATTAACGTTGGGAACAATGGTACAAAATACAAACCAAGGGGTGCCGGATTTCGTGACACTTTGAAGCTCGCCGTGCCAAATCTCTCCTTTAAATAAGGATTGCAGAATGGCTAAGCGTGTGGGCAGGGGAACGTTTTTAACATTGAGCATATCCGCATTGTTCCCGATAAGCTCGCCTCGAGTAAATTCAGATAGCTGACAACATTTATCATTAGCGCTTAAGATAGTGCCATTTAAGTCGAGCGTGACCACTATGCTGTGCTCATCCATAGCTCGCCTTTGGATCAGCATGTCGTTCTCTTTATGTTGCTGCTCAGTAATTAAGTCTAATACCAAGGTAGACAGCGACGTTAAGCTAGCAATGTCGTCATCAATTTCGGGGCGCGCTTGCGCTGTTAATAATGTATTTACCGATTGAACAAGGTTGTCGGTTATGGCTGCTAATTCTTGAGGCGAAGTTTGCCCCTGAGCTACAGGTGGCCTATCCATATTATTTTGACGTGCATAACCGCCGCTTGTTGTCTTACCTTCTGCTTCAAGACCATGTTGGCGGTATGTATTGTCAATAGAGGCGAGCAATGCACTAAGGCCCGTGGTAAGGCGGGATGCATCATGGTTGTCTAATAAAGAGGTTTTATTAAGTATATCGTCTAACCAAAGTTCGCCTTCTTCGTTGTTTTCACAAGAAAAAGCAGCTTTGATTTGCTTGATTAAAAGGGAGTTCACAGCGTTGGGAGCAGACTTACGTTAGGCCTAATAGATTATGTATAGAATGAAAATGGTATTGCAGCAAACAAATCAGGTTATTCTTTGGTAGCAATAACCTGATTTTATTCATATTAACGGCAATTATCGCCAAGACAATTTAGACTGAACGAAGCTCTCTACGCAGAATTTTCCCAACGGTAGATTTAGGCAGCTCTTCTAAAACGGTAAGTTCCTTAGGGACTTTGTAATTGGTTAAGCTTTCTTTGCAAAACGCAATGATGTCATCGTTAGTAACTGGCTTGCTGACGGTGATGAACGCGCATACTCGCTCACCAGATTTTTCATCTGGTTTACCGACTACAGCGGCTTCCATAATATCTGGGTGGGCAGTGAGTACATCTTCTACTTCATTAGGGTACACATTGAAACCAGAAACAATAATCATGTCTTTCAAGCGATCGACAATTTTAAGTGCGCCAGATGCTACCCAAACGCCGATATCACCGGTTTTAAAGTAGCCATCTTTGGTCATGACTTTTGCTGTCTCATCGTCTCTGTTCCAATAGCCCAGCATCACTTGTGGTCCACGAACCGCAATTTGCCCTGACTCGCCTTCGCCTACTGGGTTATCGTAGCTATCTAGCAAAGCTACCTCAGTATCTTGCAGTGGTTTACCAACGGTACCAACTTCTTCTTCGCCAGGTAAGTTAAAAGAAACCACTGGCGCGGTTTCTGACAACCCGTAACCTTCAGTAATAGTATTGCCTGTTACTTGTTTCCATATAGATACTGCGCCTTGAGCGAGGGCTGTACCACCAGACATGGTTAAATGCAGTTTTGAAAAGTCGAGCTTGGCAAATTCTGGGTGACGACCCAAACCAACGAACAAAGTATTGATACCCGCAAACGCGGTAATTTTATGCGGCTTTAATGTTTGAATGAAACCGTCGATATCACGAGGATTCGGAATAAGCACGATATGGCTGCCCTTCGCGAATAGTGCCATCATACAAACAGTAAAGGCATAAATGTGATACAAAGGAAGTGGACAAACTACCACTTCTTCACCTTCCTTGAAGAACCCGCCTAGGTGGTCAAGCATTTGAACGCTGTTGCTCATAACGTTTTTATGGCTAAGGGCTGCGCCTTTAGATACCCCTGTAGTTCCTCCCGTGTATTGCAACATGGCAAGGGCTTCAAACTCTGTTTTAGGTCTTACCACGGCGGGCAAATTTGCACCGGCGTTAATCGCATCAGTTAACGATACAGTACCTGTTAAAGTAGGCGCTGTAGCAGCATCTAATAATTCAGTCGCCGATGTAGCAACAACGGTTTTAATTTGAGTGTCGCTTTTAATGGCATCAAATTTTGGCAGTAAATCACTTAAGATAACTAACGCTGTTGCGCCGCTATCAGTAAATTGGTGCTTCATTTCCCGCTCGGTATAAAGCGGGTTAGTGTTAACCACTACCAAGCCTGCGCGCAAAGCAGCATAAACGGCAATAGGGTTTTGAATAAGGTTAGGCAGCTGGATAGCAATTCTGTCGCCGGCTTCTAGCTTGGCTTCATGAGTGAAGTAGCGCGCTAAGGCAGCAGATTTTTCGTCTATTTCTTTGAAGGTAAGGGTTTGACCCAATGCGGTATACGCAGGCTTATCAGCATGCTTAGTAAGAACGGCTTCAATATTGTCGGCCAGGCAAGTAACGTTTTCTGGGTACGTTAACATAATGCTTTATCCTGAATGAGAGGTTTCAATGAAAGATGACTATGTCGCTACAGTAACAAATGTTCATTTTTATTTACATACCTATTACATTATAGCTAAATATTCACCTCAGTGATGGTTGCTGACAGTTTGAATAAATTTGAATGGGGCTGGGGATCGCTGGTTTGAGAAAGGTTTAAGCGTGGATCCTGCGTGACATTAGCGTTGGGAGTGGCGGCTATTACCTATTTGAAAGTGCACCCGACTCACTCGTTGCCCGCAATAAGCCATAAATGAAACCACCTAATAGTCCTGCGAAACATTGAAGTAAAAAGCCATCGTACCCGCGCGCTCCCGCAATAAGCGTGACGTTAAGAATAGGCTGCATGGCAAGTAACGCGACGGCAATACTGCTTGCACCCGCTACACTCGTTAACGTGATAAAGCGAGGTTTTTTAATGTCGTGCTTTATCGCGTATTTGCGAATGATAGTGACAACCCAGAACGCAAGTAACAGTGCAACAGCGATGATAATGCCGTAGGTGGGTAGCAAGCCTACGGCATCCTTCCAAGCAGCAGATAACCACTCAGTGGATGATATTTCTACCCCAATACTGGACAGTGCATTCAGTACTTGAAACGTGTGTAAACTGCTAGCCACTAGAAAGGTTGCTAACCACGCAGGAAGAAAACTTTTGATAAAAGACCACATAACCGCTGTTTCCGCTATTTTAAGGTGTTATAACAATCAAACTACTATTGCATGCTAAGGTAGCGTAATAAATAGGGTAAGGGAATGCTGTTTAGCAATAGTGAGTCGGCAAGACTAGGTAATAAAATGGCTATTAATAAAATGCGAGTTTACAAAATAAGCGGATTTAAAAAACATCGGACACAATCGATTTCACGACATGTAGCCATTTTGTTGCTCATGTTTTTGAATGTACAGTCAGCGTTTGGTGTTTCAGCAAATATATCAGGTAAAAGTGCTCTTAAGGCGCAAACGTCTGATACAGCAATAACGACGGCAATTGCCAAAGATTTACATTATCCGAAAGCACTTTTGCAATTGCCCGATAGCAGCTGGCTAGTGGCAGAACGAGACGGCACGATTGTCACTGTACCTTATACTGTTAATAGTTCTGGCAAACCTTCTTCGCCCCAACAAGCCGGCTCAGCACAAGCATCAGCTCGAAAAACCTTAGCTCAACAAAAATTACCCCTTCCACAGCTTTATCAAAAAGGGCAGGGCGGTCTGCTGCACATGGCGCTTTCTCCTGATTTTAGCACCTCGAGAATCATTCTTTTTTCTTACTCTAAAGGCACCGATGACGCGAATCGTTTGGCAATCATGCGGGGTGTTTTGGCTGATGATGGGCAAATTAAAGCACTCACACCAGTAATGGAAATTAAAGACAGTAAAGCTACGCCTGTGCATTTTGGCGGTAAGCTTGTCGCCATGAAAGATGGTACTTGGTTGGTAACCACAGGCGATGGTTTCGATTACCGCGAGCAGGCCCAAGTATTAAGTTCACAGTTAGGGAAAGTGCTTCGTTTTACTTTAGAAGGAGAGCCTGTCTCAAATGTGCCTTTTAATAATGCACCGTTTGTTTATACCTTGGGGCACAGGAACCCACAAGGGTTAGTGAAAATGCAAAATGGTGACGTCTACTTGAATGAACACGGCCCAGATGGCGGCGATGAACTAAACAAGCTGACGCCTGGAGCGAACTATGGTTGGCCGGTGGTTACGCTAGGAAGGGACTATTCTGGGGCAACCATTTCCCCCTTTAATCATTACGAAGGCATGGTGAATCCGCTGGTGGATTGGACGCCATCTATAGCGCCATCGTCTATGGCGATATACAACCACAATACTTTTCCGGCACTCTCTAATCACTTGCTTGTTTCGGCCTTAAAAGCGAAGGCGCTTTATGCGGTTGACTTATCAAGCCAGTCTTTTCAATATCGAAAGGTATTTTCTTCGGTAAATCAAAGGGTTCGTGATGTTGCGGTAGGAAACGATGGCGGCGTTTATGTGCTGACTGATGGGGAAAGAGCCGAGCTGATACAGTTACTCCCCCCTAACCCTTTTATCGCTGAAACAAACTTAGATTAGTTACAGAGAATTCAATAACTAGAAAATATTGTAAAATTACTACATTATTGTTTATTATTTCATCTGGTTCGACCATAAATACGAGAAATACCTAAGATAAGTCGTACTTTGTATAGCTCGCTTTTCATATTGCCCAAAGAAGCAGTATAAAAGTAGTTTAACGCTAACTGTTTATTCTAACTCAATGATAATTAGTAACTATTTTTTGTTTTAGTCAATTGGCTTTTAACTGACAAGTAAGAAAATTGTAAATACGCCGAAGTTAATAAAAAGTGTAAATAGGGCTTTGCGCCATTCTGCGGTTTTCTAATGATTACCTGACGCTTAAAAATCAGTTAAAATAACCACTATAATTTCATGCGTATAGCTAAGACCGACGTATAATTAAACCCTGCGTATAAAAATACCTACGTATAACCAAGACCGAGAGAATTATATGAGTTTGTATTCAGATTACATGGCCGAAATCGAGACCCGTAAAGCGGAGCTTGGTTTACACCCTAAGCCTATCGACAGTGCCGATTTACTGTCAGAAATTATTGCTCAAATTAAAGATACGAATAACGAGCACCGTGAAGACTCTCTTAACTTCTTCATCTACAACACACTGCCAGGTACAACAAGTGCTGCAGGTGTTAAAGCTGCATTCCTTAAAGAAATCGTACTAGGTGAGTCAGTTGTTGCTGAAATTACACCTGAGTTTGCGTTAGAGCTGCTTTCACACATGAAAGGTGGTCCGTCTGTTGAAGTGCTTCTTGATTTGGCGCTTTCAGACAACGAAGCCGTCACTAAGGCTGCTGCTGAAGTAGTTAAAACACAGGTTTACTTATACGAAGCTGATACAGAACGTTTAGAAGCGTCTTACAACGCAGGTAATGTGATAGCAAAAGAGATCCTAGAGAGCTACGCAAAAGCAGAGTTCTTTACTAAACTGCCTGACGTTCCAGAAAAAATTGATGTAGTGACTTATATTGCTGCAGAAGGTGATATCTCTACTGATTTGCTTTCTCCTGGTAACCAAGCTCACTCTCGTGCAGATCGCGAGCTACACGGTCAGTGCATGATCACCCCTGAAGCACAGCAAGAAATTGTTGAGCTAGGTAAAAAGCACCCTAACGCTAAAGTAATGCTTATTGCTGAAAAAGGCACCATGGGCGTAGGTTCTTCGCGTATGTCAGGTGTGAATAACGTTGCACTTTGGGCCGGTGAGGCAGCAAGCCCTTACATTCCATTTGTGAACAAAGCGCCAGTAGTTGCAGGTACCAACGGTATCGCGCCTATCTTCTTAACGACCGTAGACGTTACCGGCGGTATTGGTTTAGACCTTAAAAACTGGGTTAAAAAGACGGATGCTAACGGTGATGTGGTTCGCGATGCTAACGGCGACCCAGTGTTAGAAGAAGCATATTCTGTTGCTACAGGCACCGTGCTTACCATCGACACTAAAGCGAAGAAACTGTTTAACGGCTCAGAAGAACTTGCTGATATATCAAGCGCTTTCACTCCGCAAAAAATGGAGTTTATGAAAGCCGGTGGTTCTTACGCGGTAACGTTTGGTAAGCAGTTACAAACTTTTGCTGCAAAAGTGTTAGGTACAGACGTACCTGAAGTTTATGCACGTTCGAAAGAAGTATCTGTAGCGAACCAAGGTCTAACAGCTGTTGAAAAAATCTTTAACCGCAATGCGGTAGGCGTTAAGTCTGAGACTCCGCTTCACGCTGGCTCAGACGTTCGCGTTAAAGTAAACATTGTAGGCTCACAAGATACAACCGGCCCGATGACATGCCAAGAGCTAGAGTCGATGGCAGCATCAACTATTTCTCCGCTTGTAGACGGTGCATACCAGTCGGGCTGTCACACAGCGTCGGTATGGGATAAGAAAGCCCAAGCTAATATTCCTAAGCTTATGTCTTTCATGAATAACTTTGGCGTAATCACGGCACGTGACCCTAAAGGGGTTTACCATGCAATGACTGACGTTATTCACAAAGTATTGAACGATATTACCGTTGACGATCGCGCTATTATCATTGGTGGTGACTCACATACACGTATGTCTAAAGGCGTCGCGTTCGGAGCTGACTCGGGTACGGTAGCGGTAGCGCTTGCGACAGGTGAAGCGGCGATGCCAATTCCAGAGTCGGTTAAAGTGACCTTTAAAGGCCACATGAAGAGCCACATGGACTTCCGTGACGTTGTTCATGCTACTCAAGCTCAAATGCTGAAGCAATTTGGCGGTGAGAATGTGTTCCAAGGTCGTGTTATTGAAGTGCAAATCGGTACTTTGCTTGCTGACCAAGCGTTTACCTTTACCGACTGGACAGCAGAAATGAAGGCGAAAGCCTCAATCTGTATTTCTAACGACGAGACTATGATCAAGTCGCTAGAAGTGGCGAAGAGCCGCATTCAGATAATGATCGATAAGGGCATGGAAAACGATGCCAGCATGCTTCAAGGTTTGATTGACCTTGCTGATAAGCGTATTGCTGAAATCGAGTCTGGCGAAGAGCCAGCGCTTGCACCAGATGACAGCGCAAAATACTACGCAGAAGTGGTTGTTGATTTAGACCAAATCGACGAGCCAATGATTGCTGACCCAGACGTAAATAACGATGACGTTTCCAAGCGTTATACCCATGACGTTATTCGCCCAGTTTCTTTCTACGACGGCAAAACTGTTGATTTAGCCTTTGTTGGTTCTTGTATGGTTCACAAAGGTGACATGCAGATTATCGCTCAAATGCTTCGTAATTTAGAAAAGCAAAATGGCAGCGTGTCGTTTAACGTACCACTTGTTGTTGCACCACCAACATACAACATTGTTGATGAACTAAAAGCGGAAGGCGATTGGGACATTCTTACTAAGTACGCAGGTTTCGAGTTTAACGACGACAAGCCAAAAGAATCTGCGCGTACCAAGTACGACAACATCATGTACCTAGAGCGTCCAGGATGTAACCTTTGTATGGGTAACCAAGAAAAGGCAGAACCTGGTGATACGGTAATTGCTACCTCTACGCGCTTATTCCAAGGTCGTGTTGTTGCCGACTCTAACGAGAAGAAAGGTGAGTCACTTCTTGGTTCAACACCATTAGTCGTGCTATCTGCTGTGCTAGGTCGCTTCCCAACAATGGAAGAGTACAAAGCTGCGGTTGAGGGTATTAACCTTACTGACTTCGCGCCGCCAGCAGAAGACATGAGCGTTAAAGCTAAGTTCGAGCCAAGCGTTGCTGTTAAAACAGTAGGCTAAAACGCTATTTAACCTTACGCTAAATAGCAACTAGCATATAAAGCCTCAACCTCGGTTGGGGCTTTTTTATATCTCTATTCCCACCTGTATTTCCGCCTGTATTCCGCCTGTATTCAAAGCCTTCATGTAAACCCACCTTAAGCCCAGTTTACACATAAGTTGATAAGCGTAAGCTTTTTGTTTTTTAACAAGAATGCCAAAATGAATATTAAATATGTTATCTCGATACTACTACTTGCGATAAGCCAGCCTACAGTTTCATTTGCCACACCCGTTGCGACACCCGTTGCCACCCCCGTCACTTACCTAACGTCTGACACAACTGAACCGATGTCTGACTTTGCTAAGCCAATTTCTGATGCTGCTAAGCCGATGGCTAATGTCGCCAAGCCGTTGTTTAGCCCTATTAAACCCGTGACAGAGCAGGGTGTAATGCCTATCCAATTGGCAGCGACCTACAATAAGAGTGACTACATCAATATTGCTGAGTATTTGGTTAGCGAAAAGTTAGATGGCGTGCGTGCCCGCTGGACGGGTACGCAGCTTCTTACCCGCAACGGTAATAAAATTCACGCACCTGAGTGGTTTACCAAGAACTGGCCTGATGTAGCCCTTGATGGAGAGCTATGGACTCAGCGAAGCAGTTTTGAAGCTATCGCTTCTATTGTGCTTAGTCATACGCCTGATGAACGCTGGAGGACGGTGAAGATGATGCTGTTTGATATGCCCGTCAGTCATGTCCCGTTTGCCACACGCTTGTCTACGATGGAGGCACTGGTAAAGCAAGCAAATAGCAATAGTTTAACTACTATCCCCCAGTTTACGTTGGATTCTCAGCGGCTTCTTGAAGCGAAAATAGATGAGGTCACTGCGAAGGGCGGTGAAGGCCTAATGCTACATCACAAAGCTGCTTTTTATCAGGACGGACGCAGTAATCAATTATTAAAAGCGAAACGGTTCAACGATGCTGAAGCCAAAGTGGTTGGCTATGTAAAAGGTAAAGGAAAGTTCGCCGGCATGATGGGCTCGCTTATGGTCGAGACGCCCGAAGGGGTACAATTTAAAATCGGCACGGGGTTTAGTATGAAACAGCGCCGATATCCGCCTCCAATGAACAGTTGGATCACCTTCAAATACTTTGGCGTAACAAAGAAGGGGATCCCCCGATTTGCAAGCTTTAGGCATGTACGCCCAGACAAAGACCTTCCCGATTTATAAGATGTTATCCCCCAGTGGTGTTCAAACCGAGCTTGTGTTCCACGATTATCGCCTCCATTTCAATGATGACAGGGAATAATCCTAGGAAGCAATAACACCCAATAAATGTGATTGCTTTTAGGGTTTAATTTTAGAGTTTTTAATAGCTTTAATCGTTCAATATTAAGCGCGCTGAATGGCGACTATAAGCGAATAAAAAGCCTCAAAAATTTAATTTAGGCAGGTTAATCGTTATACTTATGAAGTATTTTTAATCAGACCTTGCGTCAAGACCGTACAAGACCGTTATTCCCATTGCGCAAGCTAAACCAAGAGGAAGACATCGTGTTACAAGACTATCGCAAACACGTAGAAGAACGTGCTGTTGAAGGGATCCCTCCAAAGCCGCTAAATGCTGAACAGGTAGCAGGCTTGGTTGAGTTAATTAAAAATCCACCAGAAGGCGAAGCAGACAATCTACTAGAATTGTTGTCTGAACGTGTTCCACCTGGCGTAGATGAGGCCGCTTACGTTAAAGCCGGTTTCCTAAGTGCTATCGTTAAAGGCGAGGACAGCTGCTCGTTAATTTCAAAAGAAAAGGCCATTGAGCTTCTAGGCAACATGCATGGTGGCTACAACATCGTGACATTAGTTGAGCTTCTCGACGATGAGGGCCTAGCGCCACTAGCGGCTAAAGAACTTAAGCACACGCTGCTTATGTTTGACGCCTACCATGATGTTGAAGAAAAACACAAAGCCGGAAATGAATTTGCCACTGACATTATTAAGTCGTGGGCAGAAGGTGAGTGGTTTACCTCGCGTAAATTAATGGACGATAAAATCACTTACTCTGTATTTAAAGTAACCGGTGAAACCAATACCGACGACTTGTCTCCCGCCCCAGATGCGTGGTCGCGCCCAGACATTCCTCTTCACGCCTTAGCCGCTTATAAGATGACCCGTGATGGCTTAGAGCCAGAAGAGCATGGTGTTAAAGGCCCAATGAAGCAAATCGAAGATGTAAAAAACCAAGGTTATCCCGTTGCCTTTGTAGGAGATGTGGTAGGAACCGGCTCTTCACGTAAATCGGCCACCAACTCAGTGCTGTGGTTCTTTGGTGAAGATTTACCTGGCGTGCCAAATAAGCGCGGCGGCGGTGTATGTATTGGCAGCAAAGTAGCACCCATTTTCTTCAATACTATGGAAGACGCTGGGGCCTTGGTTTTTGAAGCTGATGTAGAAAAAATGAATATGGGCGATGTTATCGACATCTACCCGTTTGAAGGCAAAATTACCAACCATGAAACAGGTGAAGTGTTAGCTGAGTACGAATACAAATCTAAAGTCATTTTAGATGAAGTACGCGCTGGTGGTCGAATCAACCTTATTATTGGCCGCGCGCTCACTGAAAAAGCACGAGAAACATTAG
Organism: Alteromonas naphthalenivorans; assembly: GCF_000213655.1. NCBI lineage: Bacteria > Pseudomonadati > Pseudomonadota > Gammaproteobacteria > Alteromonadales > Alteromonadaceae > Alteromonas > Alteromonas naphthalenivorans. Next base: position 3,344,975 of record NC_015554.1, on the reverse strand, counting down.
GTTTAGGCGCAACAGATTTGTTCCGCACGCCAGAACAACCTGCCGATACCGGTAAGGGCTACACTCTTGCCCAGAAGATGGTAGGTAAAGCATGTGGCGTAGAAGGCATTCGCCCCGGCACCTATTGCGAACCTAAGATGACCACCGTTGGTTCGCAAGATACTACAGGCCCTATGACGCGAGATGAGCTAAAAGACTTAGCCTGTCTTGGTTTCACTGCCGACTTAACCATGCAGTCGTTTTGTCATACCGCGGCATACCCTAAGCCTGTTGATATTGAAACTCAGCATACCTTGCCAGACTTCATGATGAACCGAGGCGGAGTATCCCTTCGCCCCGGCGACGGCATTATTCACAGCTGGTTAAACCGCATGTTGTTGCCAGACACAGTAGGTACCGGTGGCGATTCACACACCCGTTTCCCATTGGGCATTTCATTCCCAGCAGGGTCTGGCTTAGTGGCTTTTGCTGCAGCAACCGGTGTGATGCCCCTTGATATGCCTGAATCCATTCTGGTTCGTTTTAAAGGCGAAATGCAGCCGGGCATTACCCTGCGTGATTTAGTACACGCCATTCCGTTATACGGTATTAAGCAAGGCTTACTTACCGTAGAGAAGAAAGGCAAAATTAATGCGTTCTCTGGTCGCGTACTTGAAATTGAAGGGCTGGAACACCTAACGGTAGAGCAAGCATTTGAATTATCTGATGCATCGGCAGAGCGTTCTGCGGCGGGCTGCAGTATTAACCTTTCAGAAGAGTCTATTGCTGAATACCTGAACTCAAACATCACTATGCTTCGTTGGATGATTAACGAAGGTTACGGTGACCCACGTACGCTTGAACGCCGTGCTCAGAAGATGGAAGAGTGGTTGGCCAACCCTGAACTTATGCGCGCCGATGCAGATGCTGAGTACAAAGAAATTATCGAGATAGACCTTAGCGATATTAAGGAGCCTATCGTTTGTTGCCCTAACGATCCTGATGATGCGAAAACCTTATCAGAAGTAGCTGGTGAGAACGTAGATGAGGTCTTTATTGGTTCATGTATGACAAACATTGGTCACTTTAGAGCGGCCGGTAAGTTACTTGAGCAGTTCAATAAAACCCTACCTACCCGTTTGTGGATGTCGCCACCCACGAAAATGGATAAGGCTCAGTTGATGGAAGAAGGCTACTACAACATTTATGGGCGAGTGGGCGTGCGTACAGAAATGCCCGGGTGTTCATTGTGTATGGGTAACCAAGCACGTGTAAATGCAGGTGCTACGGTGCTGTCTACCTCTACCAGAAACTTCCCTAACCGTTTAGGTGACGGGGCGAATGTGTACCTTACGTCGGCTGAATTAGCGGCGGTAGGTGCTATCGTTGGCCGTATTCCCACGGCAGAAGAATACATGGAATATGCGAGCAAAATTAACTCCATGTCGTCTGAAGTATTCCGTTACTTAAACTTCGATAAAATGCCAAGTTTCAAGAAGGCAGAGGAAGAGGCAAAGGCCAATATCATTCCAACGTTGAATGTTGCCTGATTTAGTGTATAAACTACAAAGCCGGGCGCCGTAAGTGTCCGGCTTTTTTTATGGGTAAAAGGAATGTCTAATGGCTAAAACTACTGTCATCGCAATCGCGCTTTTTGTGCTTCTAGGGTATGGCGCTTTAAATGCCAGCGCGCAAATGGAACCTAGCGTAAAGTTTGATCAAGTTACTTTAACGATTGATGGAAAACTTTACCAAATGGAATACGCGCATTCTTTTGAACAACGTGCTCAAGGGTTAATGTTCAGAGAATCACTGTGTGATGACTGTGGAATGTTTTTTAAGTTTGCATCGCCGCGATACGCCAGTATGTGGATGAAGAATACAAATGTTGCTTTAGATGTCGCCTATATCGACAGAAATGGCGTAATTACAGATATAAAACCTCTAGAGCCTCACGACCTAACGTCAGTGCAGGCAACTAAAGAGGTACTCTACGCGCTAGAAATGAACCAAGGGTGGTTCGCTTCACATGACATTCGTGTGGGTGACCAGATAGAAATTAATCGTTAAACCGGTGCGAATAATTAATTCGCCGGTCGGTATCGAGCAGTATGCTCGGTAAAAGAAATTCGGAGTAAAATCGTGGCAAATGCTTTAACCATCGCCAAGTTCGGCGGAACCAGTGTTGCGAACTATGAAGTGATGCAAAACTGTGCGCGAATTGTTGCCTCAAACAGTGCGACCCGTATCGTGGTAGTAAGTGCATCAGCAGGGGTGACAAACCACCTGGTGAATTTAGCGCACAGCCCACTTACCCAAGAGCAAATAGAATCTACTTGCCAATCTATTGTTGATATTGAACTTGCCATTCTCAACAAGCTTGCAGATAAGAGCTCGGTTGAAAGCAAGCTAAATGATTTGCTAGATGAAATGAAATCGCTAGCGTTCCACGAAGAGATTTTACATAGAAACGATTTGAAAGATCAGTTGCTTTCTATGGGGGAGCGCATGTCGTCATTGATGTTCAGTGCAGTCTTAGCCGAACAAAAAGTAGCTGAACAAAATGTGACTACCATGAACTTCGATGTACGCAAAGTCTTGCGCACCGACAGTGAATTTGGTGAAGCAGTGCCACAGATAGACACTATTGAAGCTTTGGCAAAGCAGTTGCTGGCCCCTGAAATTGAAAATGCCATTGTGGTTACACAAGGGTTTGTGGGAGCCGATGATGAAGGGCGAACTACGACCTTAGGTCGTGGTGGTTCTGATTTTACTGCCGCGCTTCTAGCAGAAGCATTAGACGCTGACGCCTGTGAAATATGGACAGACGTGATTGGGGTTTATACTACCGATCCACGAATTACTGCTGCTGCTCGCCCATTACCAGAACTTAGCTTTGAAGAAGCGGCTGAAATGGCGACATTTGGTGCTAAGGTACTGCATCCTGCCACCATGGAGCCAGCCCTACGTAAAAATATTAAAGTGTTTGTGGGTTCAAGCAAAGAGCCAGAAAAAGGCGGTACTTGGATTGTTCGCGATTGTGTTGAAGAACCACCTTATCGTGCCATTACTCGCCGTAAAGACCAAGTTATGGTAACAGTGAAAACACCCAAGATGATGTATGCTCAGGGCTTCCTACAGCAGGTTTTTGCCATCATCGCTAAGCACAAGCTAAGTGTGGATTTGGTGACTACGTCGGAAATTTCGGTGTCGTTTACCTTAGACAACCCTGCCAATTCAGTGGCACAGCGCTTAAACAAAGAAACCATTGCAGAGCTTGAAACTATTTGTGATGTGAAAGTAGAGAACGGTTACGACTTAGTCACTGTGGTCGGTAACCACATGCAAACGGCAATTGGTGTGTCTAGCAAGATTTTTGCTGCGGTGTCTGACTTTAACTTGCGCATGATTTGTTTCGGTGCGAATCCGCACAATCTGTCATTCCTAGTGAATGAAACTGACAGCGATAAAATAGTGAAGGACTTACATAAAGCGCTTTTTGAATAGCGTGTAATGTGTTTTTCACAGACAAAAAAGGGAAGGTGTTAACCTTCCCTTTGTCATTTAACGCTAAGTATTTAAGTCTATCCAATCCAATTAAACCAAATACGCAGTGAGATTCTATACCTTAAACTGACGGATAGATTGCTGTAGTTCTTCAGCAAGCCTTGCCACTTCGTGGCTAGAGTCAGAAGTTTGCTGAGCTCCTGAAGTGGTTTCTTCAGCAATATTAACGATAGTTTCAAGCTTCTCGCTAATTTCTTGTGATACCGTATTTTGTTCACGTGCCGATTGTTCAATTTGAGAACTTACGTCGTGGGCTTTGTGTACCGCTTCAGAGATGATATCAAGCGCTTGAGTTGCTTTTTCCGTTTGCTCAACACAGGCTACGGTTTGTTCTTTACCTTGATTCATTACTGATACCGCGCGCTCAGCACCCGCTTGAAGTACCTCAATCATCGCGTTAATTTCTTGCGTAGACTGTTGCGTTCGGCTCGCTAGCGTACGTACTTCATCGGCAACTACCGCAAAGCCTCTACCTTGCTCACCCGCACGGGCAGCTTCAATGGCGGCATTCAAGGCAAGTAGGTTAGTTTGGTCGGCCACGCCGCGGATAACATCAAGAATACCCCCGATGCTAGCGCTGTCTTGATGAAGTTTGTTGATAACATCTGCAGCATCTTGTACGTCTTTGGCAAGAATTTCGATAATACGTTTATTCTCAAGTGAGATTTGACGTACATTTTCAGCTTCGGCATCAGCATGACGAATTTGGCTCAGCGTATCTTCAGCGTTTTGCACTACTAATTGCGAGGTAGAGTGCATCTCTGTAGTGGCGGTTGCCACTTGACCAATTTGCGACTTTTGATCTTGAATCGAATGCGTGGTTTGCGCGGTAACGGCTGAGGTTTGTTCTGATGCCGCGGCAAGCTGCTCTGCACGGGTATTAATTCCTGAAATCAGCTCTTTGAGGTTGCCAATCAAGTTATTACAGTTTTTAGCTAATAGGCCAAATTCATCTTCTGCTGAGTCGTCTAAACGGTGAGTTAAGTCGCCAGAAGCGGCCACGGTAAGCAACTCGTTCACGCGGTACAGCGGGCGAGTAATGGCGCGTACTGTTATGTAACCAATAATGATAGCTATCACGATAGATAGGATAACCACTGCACTGATAATAATGTTACCTGTGGTAATAGCACCGTTCACCTGGTCTTCGACGTCTTTTGCTTTGGCGTCTGCAAGCGCTAGTAATTGTTCAAGTTCAACAATACCGTTCGCGATGTTTTTATCTGACGCATTCAGCGCGGTTTCAGAGTCGTTTCTGCGTTCTAGTCTTTCTACATGCAACGCCATTACGCCATCACTGGCTGTAATCGCATTAAGGGCATCGTTTACTAATTCATTAATATCGCTAAGCGTACCAGACTGGTCTCGCTGTCCAGCGGCTTGGCTCATATCACTGAGTAAAGTAGCAACCTTATCTACCACTAAGTCAACTTCGTTACCCAGGGTTTGAGAGCGTACGATAGTTTCGGTCTTTACGTATTCATAAGAAACGGTAAGTAGAGAAAGTAATGAGGTTTCTAGTTGGCTACCAATATCTGCTGCGCGTCTAAGATTTGGGTCACTTTGCACTGCGTCAAGGTCAGAAAAGTCTAGTAGGTAAGTAGACGCATCGTCAGCGTTATCTTCAGCATCACCTAAACGGTCGTCAATGGTGTTTCGGATATCCATGAACTTTTGGTGGTTCAAATAAACCGCTTCAACATTCTTAATATAGTTGTCAAAGGAAGCTCGAACGCTGTTTAACTTACTCTGAAGTTCAGGTTCATCGGCTACCGCAGTCGCAAGCTTCTTATATTCAGTTTCGAACATGTCTCGGCTTTGATTGAACGCTGTACGCTTTTCCTGAAGGCCAGACAAATCTTCTTCTATATAGGCTTCGAATGTCAATCTACCCATGTTTAGGAAGTTCGCTTTTAAGGCGTTACTACCCGCTACTGTAGGAAGCGCAACGTCATTTACCTCTTCGGTTGCTGAACCAATGGAATTGAGGTTAAACAACGAAACAACGCTAATGACAATCAGTAGACAAGTAATTGCTACAAAACCGCCGACTACGCGAGTGGCTACTGTAATCTTCATTGAAACTCCTAGACTATTTTTTATTCTTTTGCGTGACGATACTACCCCGCACTACGTCCAAAATACACCTCAATGACCTAGAGGAAGGTATTAAAATGTATAACATGAACGGTAATGGGATTATAGACTATCGTATATAACCAGAGTATCGGCAGGTAAGCCATTAAGTTAACAAGTAAAGCATAAGAAATTGCGATTTAGTAGTTTGCTTTAGCAATTAAGTCATTTACGCATTTACTCTGATGAGTTTACCTGTATTGACATCCAGCATGGTCATTTCTTGACCCCAAATATACCCAGTATCTAGCGCGACAAAACGATCATCTTGCGTCTCGCTGTTAAGTGCAGCCCAATGACCGAAGAGTACTTGTTCTTGTGCTTTTAGATGGGGGTTGTCTACCTTGAACCAAGGAACGATAGATTTCGAAGCCTGAGCGGGATGGGTTTTCGTCTCAAACTCTAAGCTAGTATCTGCGTTTAGAAAGCGCATTCTGGTGCACGCGTTGACAATAAAGCGGGTTCGCAATTCACCTTCAAGTTTATCAGACCATTTAGCCGGTGTGTTGCCATACATATTTTTTAAAAAGTCAGCATAGTGCTTCGATTGTAATTTTTGACTGACTTCATCACTTAAGCTGACGAGCGTGTCTGTACTCCAGTGAGGGTAGAGACCGGCATGTACGATGGTGTGATTGTCATTGATTTTTTTAGCGAGAGGAAATTGGCGAAGCCAATCGAGTAGTGTTTTTAAATCAGGAGCATCAAGCAAGGGCTGCAGGTTGTCAGCTTTCTTAGGTTTACGAATTTTGTTCGCAACCGCCAGCAAGTGAAGATCATGGTTTCCTAGTACTGTTTCAAAACTGCTACCTAAGCTTTTTAAAAACCGTAAGGTGCTTAGGGAGTCTTCGCCTCTGGCAACTAGGTCGCCAACGGCGAAGAGTTTATCTTTATCCGCAGAGAATTTGGCTTTTTCTAGCAGTTGCTGTAGCCCGCTATAACAACCTTGAATATCACCCACGACGAAGGTGTTGCGATAAGTCATAAATCTCAAAAATCAGTGAAGAATGTTGGGAACCGCTAAACGGAATACTTCAATAGGAACACGAAAACGTTCTCCATTTTCACGCTCCATTTCGTAATAGCCTTGCATATTTCCTACCGGGGTATCAAGTACTGCACCACTGGTATAGTCAAAATCTTCGCCCGGTTTTAATATGGGCTGTTTACCCACAACACCTGAGCCACTCACCTCTGAGGTTTTACCGTTAGCATCGGTAATTTGCCAGTAACGATTAATCAGTTGTACCGTTTCCTGGCTGTCATTCACAATGGTCACGTGATAAGCGAACGCAAATTGTGGCGAATCAGAAGGTAGATGTTCGGGCAGGTGACGGGTTTTCACCCGCACCTTAATTTCAGACTCATTCATAAGCTAACTTTAATTTTCTTGTGCTTCTTCTAACGCTGATACTGCATTCGCTATGGTGGCGAAATCCTGCAAGGATAGCACTTCAGCCCTTACGGTTGGGTTTATACCCAGCTCGCTGATTTGTGTTTCAGTAAGACTTTCTTTTAACGAGTTTCGTATTGTCTTGCGACGTTGATTGAACGCCTGCGCGCATACTCGCTCAAGGGTAGCTACTGAAACCACATCTACTGGCGGTGTTTTGTGCGGAATAAGACGTACTACCGCAGAATCAACCTTCGGGGGCGGCTTAAAGGCACCTGGTGGCACATTGAGAACCGGCATAACCTTACAATAGTATTGGGCCATTACCGATAATCGGCCATAGCTTTTAGAACCATGCCCTGCGGCTAAACGATTCACCACTTCTTTTTGTAGCATGAAGTGCATGTCATCTACGCACGCTGCGTGAGAAAACAGGTGAAACATTAGCGGCGTTGAAATGTTATACGGTAAGTTACCAAAAACGCGTAACCCTTTATCTTTCACGGGCATAGTTTTAGCCAGCTCAGTGAAATCCATGGTCATTGCGTCTTGTTCAATAACAGTTAGCTTATCGCCGTTAAACGGATGTTCTCGTAAACGCTTAGCTAAATCTCGGTCAAGCTCGATAACGGTAAGTGCTTCAACTTCATCGCAAACAGGATCGGTTAGCGCGCCTAAGCCAGGGCCGATTTCAACCAAGTTTTGCTCGTGTTGCGGATTAATGGCCGACACGATTTGTCCAATCACATAGTCGTCATGAAGGAAGTTTTGTCCGAAGCGTTTTCTGGCCGTGTGGCCTAAATGTGTTTTACTCATTGTTGATGATGTGCAAGCTCAATGGCTTTTTCCAATGCTTTTCTGAAACTGCCAGGATCGGCATTACCATGGCCTGCTAAATCTAGTGCAGTACCGTGATCGACGGATGTTCTTATAAATGGAAGGCCAAGGGTAATGTTAACCGAAGCGCCAAACCCTTTATATTTTAGCACGGGAAGGCCTTGGTCGTGGTACATCGCAAGAACAACATCTGCATCTTCCAGATATTTAGGCTGAAATATCGTATCGGCAGGAAGTGGCCCGGTAATATTTAGCCCTTCTTCACGTAACTCGTTTAGCGCCGGAATAATGGTTTGAATTTCTTCTGTACCAATATGACCATCTTCACCTGCATGGGGATTAAGCCCACACACGTAAATATGCGGATTACGAACACCAAATTTTAGTTTAAAGTCGGTGTTAATAATATGGAGCACTTTGTGAAGGCGTTCTTTAGTAATGGCGCGAGATACATATTCTAAAGGAATATGGGTAGTAGCTAGTGCGACATTTAAGCCTTCTGTTGCCAACAACATGACAACATCAATCGTATTGGATTGATACGCGAAAAATTCAGTATGACCACTAAAAGATACGCCAGCTTTATTGATAATGCCCTTGTGCACCGGTCCGGTGACTACCGCATGAAAGTCGCCTTCCATGTTTGCTTGGCACGCTTGTCGAAGGGTTTCTACTACGTATAACCCGTTCTCACTATCTAAGGTTCCTGCAACCACATCGGCCGCTTTATCAATTTGCTTAATAAACAGCGAACCCGCAGGCTGAACCTGCGGGTTTGATGCATCATAAGGAAGCAGTGTAAGCGGTAAACCAAGTGCTTTCGCTCTGGTTTCAAGTATCTCGCCATCGGCGAATACCACTAACTGAGCTTGCCATGATTCTTGAGCCAGCTTGATAATTAAGTCTGGCCCAATACCGGCAGGCTCACCTGGTGTTACTGCAATTTTTATCGGTGTCATTTATGCTCTATATATTACTCGATAACTTCAATGTAGGCAGCGTCGCGCATTTCACGTAACCAGTTTTCCGTTTCTTCTGCGAACTTTCTGTTGAAAATAAGCTGATACGCTTTGTCTTCTTTGCGGCGCTCTGTTGCGTCGTCTACACGTCTATCGATTAATTGGATTAAGTGCCAACCGTGTACTGAACGTACTGGGTCGCTGTATTCACCAGCTGATAATTGCGCAAGGGCGTCTTTAAAAGCTGGTACGTAGTTGTTTGGATCTGACCAACCGAGCTCGCCGCCTTTAAGGGCTGAACCTGGATCTTCTGAATGTTCTTTAGCAAGATCTTCAAATTCAACTTCACCCGCTTCAAGCTGAGCTCTGAATTTAACTAGCATCGCTTTGGCTTTGTCTTCACTGAGTATGATTGAAGGCTTAACGAGGATATGACGAGAGTTAACCTCTTCAATAGTGACTTTTTCAATGCCTCGAGTATCTAATACTTTCAAGATATGAAAACCAGCACCACTTCGGATAGGGCCGACCAGCTCGTCTTTTGCTTTCCCCTGAATCGCTTCAGCAAACAAGGTAGGCATAGCGTTAATGTTCAACCAACCCATGTCACCACCTTCTAAGGCTTCATTACCTGATGATGATGCGATAGCTATTTTAGCAAAATCTGACCCAGAATTTAATAGAGAAAGTACTTTGTCTGCACGCTCTCTTGCTGCATCGATTTGTTCGTCGGAAGGATCCGATGGAAAGCCAATAAGAATGTGGCCTAGACGGTATTCTTCTTGTTCTGCACCTTGTTGTTCCATAAGTTCAATAAGGGTTTCTCTTTCTTGGTCGGTAATATAAACACGGCGGCGAACATTCGCGCGACGTACTTCACCCATCACGATTTCTTCGCGTATATCTTCACGGTAATCTTCATAAGCGATGCCTTCTAAACGCAATTGTCTGCGTAGTTCATCTACCGTGGTATTTTGGTTTGCAGCAATATTTGCAATGGTTTGTTCAAGCTGTGGGTCGCTTATTTGAATACCCATTCTTTGTGCCATCTGCAATTGAAGACTTTTGGTGATTAAACGCTCAATGGCTTGAGTACGCAGTGCGCGGTCAGAAGGAAGGTCTTGCCCATTTGCCTCTGCGTTTCGTTTTACATCGTTCATGAGTGCATCGACTTCACTTTGAAGTACAACACCCTGATCGACAATAACCGCTACGCGGTCAAGCATTACTTCTTGCGCGTAGCTGCTAAACGACAACACTGCACTGACTAACAAGGCCCGGATTATGAACTTCATACTCACTCTTTTATTATTGGTTAATGCTTAACGTAGGGCTACTCCCCACGCTACAACGGATTAATTTAAACTATATGGCTGACGATAGCCAAACATGCCATCTTGTAACATGCTTCTTTGTGTACCAGACGTACCGATACCTTTGAATATAAATTGTAATGACACACCCGTATCGAAATCGTCGGTAGATTGTTCACCCGATGAGTCATAACGGTTGCTTAAACTTCTTTCTGCCACTAAGCGTATTGCCCAACAACAGGATTCATACTGAATACCTGCATAAGTCTCAATACTTCTATCGCGCTCGATGTCACGGTAAGTTCTACCCACCCATTGCCAGTTTTCAGCAATAGGCCAACTCGCCGATATTCCCACTTGGTCAATGGTTTCACCACTTAAGTCACGAACATATCGGTGACTCAACTGAATAAATCGCTTTGCATCTTGTCGATATTCTACGCCAACACTACTTAAGTCAACTTTGTCGGTGTCGGTAGTCACTTGAATATCAGAATGGGCGTACCAGTTTTTGTTAAAGCGCCAGTCCATCTCAGCGGCTAGCGCCGAACGGTCTTGATTTTTAGTCGCGGCAATAACCTTGTTATCTTCAAGGTAGAATATCTGACCCAAGCTAAGTACAAATTGTTCCCTATTGTTTTTATCCAATATTCGACTGGTTATACCAAGGGTAACTTGGTTGTTATCTGAAATTCTATCCAATCCGGTAAATTCTTGCCCTCTGAATAGCCCTTCAACATCGGTTAACAGAGGCGTTGAATCATACAGCCCAATCGCTGTTTGGTCTTCATATGAGGTGTAAAGATACTGAATTTTAGGTTCTAACGTCATGGCGGTATCGTGACCAAACCATGAGGAATCTTTTTCGAAATACAGCGCGCCGAATAGGCGAGCTTGACCTAAAGTACGCTCTACATTTTCTTCTAAGTCAGTATCTTGAATATTTTCTTGTTTATAGACAGTTTGCAACACGGTGGTTTCAGCAACAAATTCACCCCATGCAGCACGAATAGGCATAGCAAGGGTAGGGGCTACATGAAAGCGGGTTGCTGTTGGCGCGGTTTCAGAAGTGTTGTCAAAATACGCTAGTTCAGAGTTAACACTAAATTCGAAATAGCGGCCAAAAGGCGTACGGTAATCAATTTTAACTTCAGGAAGCGCACGATAACTGTCGGCGGTATCACCCAATATTTCGAAGTCTTTTACTTGCATATTTACTGTGAGATCTCGGGTGTAATAACCCAAGCTTACGGTACGATAAAGGTGTGTATCTGCGCTGTTATAATAGTCAGAGCCTAAATCAACAATGTAGTTGTCATCACTCAAACCATTGAAATCGATACCCAGTACCCAGTTATCGTTAAGTTGACCTTGATGCTGTAAACGGTAGAAATAACGATCGGGAGACCCTTCAATATCACTGTCACTTGGCAAGTATTCTACGTACGCGGTCCCTTCACTTTTTTCGGTTAGGTAACGAAACTCTGTATTTAGCTGAATACCGCGCTGGGTCATCACCCGAGGCGAAATGGTCATGTCAAAATTAGGGGCAATATTCCAATAAAATGGTTGTGTGTAATCGATGCCGGTATTGCTAGAGCTTGTTATTTCGGGAAACAATAAGCCCGTTTGACGTTCATTACTTACTGGAAATGCGAAATAAGGGAGATAGAAAACAGGAACGTCAGCGACATAAAAGCGGGTATGTTTGGCTTTACCCCATGCTGTGCCTTTTTCAATGCTAATCTCACTGGCCCGAATCATCCAATCTTCATGGCCTTCGGGGCAGGTAGTAAAACTCACTTCCTTTAAAACAATACCTTCATTGGTATCAACCAATATGTCTTCGGCTGCGCCTTGTCCAACAAACCCAGTGAGTTGATAACGGGTGTTTTGCATTTCTAAGCGTTCTTCTTTTGAACGAAGTGACACCGCATCACTTTCTACGCTTAACTGTGCATCGCGAAAATGCACATCGCCTTTTGCTAGCACGTCTTCACCATTGCCATTCACTTGTGCTTGAGACGCACTGATGATGGCGCTATCAGATGTAATATCAACATTACCTGAAAACAGTGCTACTTTATTTTCGATGATTTCAGTTCGGTTAGCTTCAACTTTCACATGCCCCTTCGGCATAAGTGCTGAGCTTTTAAAGACAATGGGCTCCACCGAGCAAAAGGCTAGCGGTGAGACTGATTCTGGATTAGCTTCCTGTGCAAACGCGACGTGAGTAGACAAGGTCGCGGAAACAAGCATGGCGCAGGTCTTTTTCATGCGGTGGTGAATGGCCTGTTTTGTTATTCGGTGCTGACACTATAATGATGTGACCTTAAGGCACACATATAGTTCTGCATAGAGTTAATAATACGCCAACCTAGTAGCGTTGGCAGTTAACGCAATGTAATTAGCCGTCAATTCTAAGCACTTCTGTTGTATTTACCAACCATTGGATTAAAAAAATCGTATTTCTCTTTATCTAAATAGGGATTTACCGCATATTTACTGACTTATTGGGTAAAAATCGTCTCAATTAATGAAGCGAATAGACGAGTTTTTAGCTTGAAAAGCGTCAAGCTGTACCTACTTCTAATGATTACTTTATTTTTATAGCCTTTTAAGGCTTGCAGATCATAGTGCTTAAACAACGATTTCAGACGTGGGTTGAGTGCAAAATCATCATCAATAATGCGCTAATGATTACAGGAGAATACTGACATGGCCGTGTGGGGAAAAATCCTTGGTGTGCTTTTTGGGTTTATGTTTTTAAAAATCCCCGGCGCTATTTTAGGGCTAATCGTAGGGCATTTCTTCGATAAGGCGTACAGCCAAGACTTTAATCAACTCGGTGGGTTTGGCCGTTTCTTTACCGATCAAAATAGTATGAAGCAACAAGCGGTATTTTTTCATAGCTTGTTCTCAGCGCTGGGTCATTTAGCGAAATCTGATGGCAAAGTAACCAGTCGTGAAATTCAAATTGCTACTGCACTCATGGATGACATGAAGTTAACCGGTGATGCACGAAAAGAAGCACAAGAAGCATTTCGTGAAGGTAAAGCCAGAGACTTCCCTATTACTGATACGTTGAAAGGGTTGTACGAGGCCAGTCATGGTCGCCGAGATATATTACAAGTTTTCTTGGAGATATTGATTCAAGCGGCATTTGCCGATGGCAAGTTAACCCAAGAAGAGTATGTGGTTTTAGAAAAAGTAGCGAAGCCACTGGGTTTTAGACGTCGTGATCTCGATTATCTTATTTCCATGTTTGAAGCTGAAATACGCTTTAGGCAGCGAGGCGGACAAAGTGGCTCCAATGGACGTCAGCGTTCTTCGCAACAAAGCGCCTATACCGAAAAACAATCTCTTGATGATGCTTATCGTATTTTGGGTGTTAGTGCATCAGATGATGAAAAAACCATTAAGCGTGCCTACCGAAAACGTATGTCTGAGCACCACCCAGATAAACTCGTTTCGAAAGGGTTACCTGAGCAAGCTATGGAAATGGCGAAGAAAAAGACCCAAGATATTCAGTCTGCCTATGAGCTTATCAAGCAAAAGCGTGGCTTTTAATGGCGCGTGAGCTTACTTATGTGCCTGCTGCTAGTCAGGCACATATCAATGGCTTTATAGACATGCTGTGGCTTGAGAAGGGATTATCAGATCATACTCAGCAAAGCTATCGTACCGATTTAACTAAACTGGCTATATTCTGTAATAACCAAGGCATTAAAGACATTGCGGTACTGACCACTGAAATGATGCAAGACTATCTTGCCTACCGCCACGACAAGGGGCTTTCGGCGCGAAGCACACAACGGGCAATGAGTGCGCTACGAGCCTTTTATACGTATTTAATCGGTAAGCAAATACGGGTAGATAACCCTATATCTTCCTTATCAAATCCCAAGCTACCTAAATCTTTGCCTGCCTCTTTAAGTGAACGCCAAGTTGAAGATTTACTCGCTGCGCCCTTAATAGAAGACCCGATAGAGTGCAGAGACAAAAGCATGCTAGAAGTGCTTTATGCCACAGGATTGCGGGTAAGTGAGCTTATCGGTTTGCAAATGAGCGAGGTAAGCTTACAGCAAGGCGTGGTACGGGTTACCGGTAAAGGTAATAAAGATAGATTAGTGCCACTTGGGGAAGATGCCATAGAATGGCTGTTAACGTATATAAAAACTGCCCGCCCCGTGCTGGCCACTAAGCAATCAGACTATGTGTATTTGAGCAAACGTGGTCAAAAAATGACGCGGCAAACTTTTTGGCATCGTATTAAATATTATGCTGTTAAAGCGAATATTGAACAGCATCTGTCTCCACACACTTTGCGTCATGCCTTTGCCACCCATTTGCTCAACCATGGCGCCGATTTGCGGGTTGTGCAGATGTTGTTGGGGCACAGCGATTTGTCGACGACCCAAATTTATACCCATGTGGCGACCGAGCGTTTACAAACGCTCATTCACAGCCATCACCCTAGGGGATAACTCCACTAATTGGCAAGGCAAACTTCAGTGTTACCCAGCGAGTGGTGTGATAGCATTACGTTAAATACTCGCTAAGTATCGCTTTAGTGAAATGCGCAAATGAAATTTTTCTCTTGCATGGGCGGTCTTAGTTATATCCCATTTTAATATTTTGAAAGCATGATTGCTGTCGGAGTAAATATAGTGAAAGTAGTAAAATTTAGCTTATTGGTTGCAATGGTGTTCACTACGAGCCTTTTCGCGAGTGCCGCAAGCGCAGCAGATGAAACGGCAATTAAGAGTAAGCTGACTAATATGCTGGGGCTAGAGGTTGACTCTCTTGCTGATTCACCCATTCCAGGCTTGGTACAAGTATCGACCAATCGCGGTTTCTTCTATGTCAGTGATGATGCTAAATATTTGGTTCAGGCGCGTATTCTCAATATAGATGAAGGCATGCGTAATGAAACCGAAGCCGCCTATTCGGACCTTCGCATCGAAGGTGTGAAGGAAATGGAATCATCAGCCATTACGTTTAAAGCTAAAAACGAAAAGCATGTGATCAGTGTTTTCACCGATACCACTTGTGGTTATTGTCGCAAGCTTCATAAAGAAGTGGGCGACTTAAACGACTTGGGGATTACGGTAAACTACTTGGCTTTTCCTCGTGCAGGGTTAGACAGCCAGAATTACCAAGATATGGTGTCGGTATGGTGTGCAGCAAATCCGCAAAAAGCATTAACTGATGCAAAAGCGGGCAACGATGTGGCAACCGCTAAATGTGCTAACAAAGTGGCAGAGCAATATTTGTTGGGACAAAAACTAGGTGTAAACGGTACCCCTAACATTGTATTGCCAGATGGCTCGCTAATTCCAGGTTACCAACCTGCAGGTATGATTGCACAGGCTATTGAGCAAGCCGAATAGCGCCAATTTTAATTTTTTAAAACGCACCGTAGCAAAAGTGAATACTCAGGCTAGGTGCGTTTTTTTATGTTCTGATTTTACCTACCTCATTCCCTTGGGTATCATTACCCTCTAATTAACCGTAGTGATGAATGTCGATGATATTGCCTGTAGTGCGCCGTGAAACTGGTGACGCCCCTCTTGCTTCTACTTTGCACCCTGTAATAGACCGTATTTATCGCGGCAGAAATGTGCAAGATATTAGCGAATTAGAAAATGGGCTGAAGGGCCTTACCCATTTCAATGAGTTAAAAGGCATGGCCGGTGCGGCAAGTATTCTGGCAGACACTATTGAGCAAGATAAGACGCTTGTTATAGTGGGTGATTTCGATGCCGATGGGGCGACCAGTATTGCAGTGTGTATTCGTTCATTGCATATGATGGGGTTTAAAAAGGTTGATTATTTGGTGCCAAATCGTTTCGATTTTGGTTATGGCCTTAGTGTCCCTATTGTGGATATCGCCAAGCAGCAAGGCGCTGACGTTATTATTACGGTAGATAACGGCATTGCCTGTATTGACGGAGTGACGCATGCAAAAGCCTTGGGCATAGAGGTTATTGTTACTGATCACCACTTACCCGGTGACGACCTTCCCCCTGCCGATGCTATTGTGAACCCCAATCAACCAGGTTGTACGTTCCCTTCTAAAAACTTAGCGGGGGTTGGCGTGGCGTTCTACATCATGCTTGCACTTAAAACCGAGCTACAACAACGAAATTGGTTTACTAAAAAGAATCTTCCAGCGCCTAATTTGGCATCGTTACTAGATATTGTAGCCGTAGGTACAGTGGCCGACGTGGTGGTTTTAGATAAAAATAACCGAATTTTGGTACATCAAGGCCTGCAGCGTATCCGTGCAGGTAAATGCAGACCGGGTATTAAAGCGTTGGTTGAAGTGGCTAACCGTGATTGCGCTCACCTTACTTCAACCGATTTAGGTTTTGTTATTGGCCCTCGCTTAAATGCTGCTGGCAGGTTAGATGATATGTCTCAAGGCATAGCTTGCCTGCTAGAAGACGATACTATGCAAGCTCGCATGATAGCCTCGGAGCTAGATGCACTTAACCGTGAACGCCGAGAAATAGAAACCGGAATGAAGGCGCAAGCAGAACAAGTGCTAGAAAAAATGTCCCTAGCTGAAGGTGATATTCCTGCCGCGTTAGTGGTGTATCAAGCCGATTTCCATCAAGGTGTGATTGGCATTGTGGCGGGGCGTTTAAAAGAAAAGTATTTGAAACCGGTTATCGCTTTTGCTCATCAAGACGAGGCGACAATAAAAGGCTCGGCTCGCTCTATTCCAGGGGTGCATATTCGTGATGTACTCGATGAAGTGAATACGCGTTTTCCGGGTGTTATTGACAAATTTGGTGGCCATGCAATGGCAGCAGGGCTAAGTTTGCCGGTGGCTAATTTAGCCGCATTCCAAAAGGCGTTCATCGATATTGCTAAGCAACATATGGATAAACTAGACGGTAACCAAGTGTTACTGTCTGACGGCAGCCTAACGGGCCAAGAGCTATCGTTGCCATTCGCCCATTTGCTTAGGCAAGCTGGCCCGTTTGGGCAGGGCTTTGAATCGCCATTATTCGATGGCGAGTTTCAAGTAGTGCAACAGCGACTGGTGGGTGAAAAACACTTAAAGTTGGTACTACGAGAGCCTTCGGTTGGCGAAGTGGATGCGATTGCCTTTAATATTGATATTAAAGCGTGGCCCAATGCCATGGTGAAACAAGTACGCATTGCCTACCGATTAGATGTAAACGTATTTCGCGGCCAGGAGTCGGTACAGCTTATTATCGAACAGCTAGAAAGCGCATAAATCAAACAGCTAGAGTACTTAAAGGCAAAGCGCTTAAGGTTCGCATATCAGAATACAACGCGGTGCAAGGTGAATAATATGAAATCAGAGACTGACAAATTAATCAGCAAGCATGGCCAATTAAATCAATCAGATAATATGAAGGTGGTGTCGCACGTCCAGCGTGAAGAAGATGATTGGGTGCGCAACACCGTAATGTTAGAAGGCATTGATGTGCCGTTTATTTATCGCCGAAAAAAGCTATACCAAAGCCTAAAAGGGGCGCGGGTCAATATCACTTACTACCGACAGGTAGAAGAGGTGGCAGGGATTGAGTTTGAAACCATGAAAGTGGTACGCATTAAACGAAGCTAAGCCCATTACTCTGTTAGAGTTGCTAATACATACGGGAAAATGAATGAATAACGACTGGTTGACTGCTTTTGTGTTGCACCGCCGAGCCTATAGAGAGACCAGTTATATCGTCGATTTCTTTACCCTAGAACAAGGCAAAGTGAGTGCCGTGGCGAAAGGTGTACGTAACAGCAAGTCTGATAAAAAAAGTCTGCTTCAACCTTTTCAAGCTCTCAAACTACAACTTGCCGGTAAATCTGATTTAAAAAACTTGCGGCATGTCGAAAGCACCGCGCCATCCATTAATTTAGTGGGCACGCCGCTATTTTGTGCTATGTACCTCAATGAACTTACCAATCGAATAATGCCTGCTGGCCTTGCCAGTGATGCGGTATTTGAGGCTTACGGACAGGCGCTTACGGCGCTATTTAGCGATGATGACATTGAAATTACCCTGCGAAAGTTTGAACTGTCACTTCTAGATGAAATGGGATTACTGCCTGATTTCACTGAAGATGTAGAATATGAAATGCCCATCGAGGCCGAAAAGCACTATGTACTGCAGCCGGAATTTGGCTTTTGTGCGCTGCCAGATGATGTGTCAAATAGCCATACTCGCAAGGGCTTGCCGGGTAGTGCGCTACTCGCCCTAGCACAAGGTGAATTTACGCCTATGAGTAAACGTGTGGCCAAAGTGCTATGCCGTGATTTACTCAAGCCGCTTATTGGCGATAAACCACTAAAAAGTAGAGAATTGTTTGTGGTTAGAAAGTAATAAAACAATAAGTGTTACGCATATTTAATCACGCTTTTTGCCATGTGATGGTTCGAAAGTTTGTTACAATAGCGCTTAATCAATTTTAGATAGGTAATACGCGCCTTTACTATGAAGCGCTGATTACCAAAGGCTTGTTCTACTATAGGTATCTGTTAATGAGTACACTTCTTCTTGGCGTTAACATCGATCACATTGCCACACTTCGAAATGCCCGTGGTACCAACTACCCCGATCCTGTGCATGCAGCAGATGTTGCGGAGCGCGCTGGAGCGGACGGTATTACTGTTCACTTACGTGAAGATCGTCGCCATATAAAAGACAGAGATGTACGCATTTTGGCGCAAACTATCAATACCCGCCTAAACTTAGAGATGGCGGTTACCGACGAGATGCTAGCGATTGCCGAGGAAGTTAAACCGGTATTTTGTTGCTTAGTGCCCGAGAAGCGTGAAGAACTAACCACTGAAGGCGGTCTTGACGTAGCGGGTAATTTGGCCGTGATGAAACAAGCATGCGAGCGTTTGGCGGCCGCGAACATTTTGGTGTCTTTGTTTATCGATGCAGATAAACAACAAATAGATGCAGCGGTTGAGTGCGGTGCGCCTTATATAGAAATTCATACTGGCCAGTATGCTGAAGCAACCAGTGAAGCCGAACTTGAAGAAGAGCTAGCTCGATTAGTAGAAGGTATTGAGTATGCCGATAAACGAGGGCTTAAAGTGAATGCTGGTCATGGTTTGCATTATCATAACGTGAAACCGATTGCGGCTATCCCTCAACTTATCGAGTTGAATATTGGCCATGCGATTATCGCAAGAGCGGCGTTTGATGGCTTAGCCACTGCGGTGGCTGATATGCGTAAACTCATGTTAGAAGCAAGAAGTGGAATCTAACGTCATATCCATCTAAGTTGCTAAACAAGTAAAATTGAAAGTTAACGCTAAAAACCAAAAAGAGAATACCTTGTGGCCATAGCTGGATTAGGCACAGACATTATTGAAATTGCACGTTTGAATAAAAGCGACGCTACTACCGAGCGCCTCGCCAAACGTGTACTCACGCCTTACGAGCTTAACCTTTATGTTGCTAGTAATGAGCCCGTGCGCTATTTAGCCAAGCGATTTGCCGCCAAAGAAGCAACGGTGAAGGCGTTAGGTACAGGTATTGGTAACGGCGTCAGTTGGCAACATATTGAAGTGCGCAACAATGCTTTAGGCGCGCCAGAACTTCACTTTACTGGAGAGGTTGCCATGCTGTGTGAACAGCGAGCCATTACCTCTAGTGTTATCAGCATTTCCGATGAAACTCACTATGCGGTTGCTACCGTTATTCTTGAAAATTAATGTAACGGGAGCACCACGTGGCCATCTTTTATAAACCGAGCAAGGGCAAAAACAAAAGCAATGTTAAAGGGCGAGTACGCGGCGCTGGCTCGGGTGAAAAGCAGCACATTGTAAAAACTAAACAATCATGGCCCTCGGTTGATGACATTAATGCTGCTAATGAAGCGGTAACCATTGATGGTATGGATTGGCAGGGGCAGGGCGTTGCTCGGGGTGACACCTTATATTTTGTAGATGGTGCATTACCTGGTGAAACCGTTGAGATAAAAGCACTTTCAAGCAATAAGCAGATTGTTAACGCAAAAGTCACTAAAGTGAATACACCCTCAGAGCACCGCCAAAAACCGTTTTGCGGGGTGGCAAATCAGTGCGGTGGTTGTCAGCTCCAGCACGTAGAGCCTCAGGAAGCCCTCGCACTGCGAGACGATGCGCTTAAAAGTATGTTCCAGCGTAAACTCGGTTTCAACGAGGGGGCCTGGCAAGCGCCCGTCAGTGGTAATCGACCACGCTACCGCCGTAAAGCTCGACTAGCAATTGATGCAAGAAACCCAGATAAAATAAAACTTGGCTTTCGAGAAAATGCAGGCAAAAACATTGTTGATATCGAAGGCTGCCCAGTTTTAGTTGAATCGTTAAGCCAACTTATCGCGCCACTTAAATCTGCCATTACTGGCTATGCTAGCGCTCGCTTGGTTGGGCATGTCAGCTTGTTGGCCGGAGAAAACGCGGTGCAAGTCACGGTAAAGCATACCCGTTCATTAGCCAACGACTTTATTGCGTCGCTTTCCCAGTTCGCTGTGGAACAAAACGTGAATATGACAATCGAAGACGGTAATGGCGAATTTACTCATTTGCATGAAATAGCGCCAATTACCTGTAACACAGTAGATGGCTTCTATTTGCAACCTGGTCCGAACGACTTTGTGCAGGTGAACGCAGAAGTCAATACTAAAATGGTGGCGCAAGCCCTGTCGTGGTTAGCACCAAAAGCCGGTGAACGTATAGCCGATTGGTTCAGTGGTTTAGGTAATTTCACCTTGCCCATTGCCAATAGTGGCGCCACGGTAAGCGCGGTGGAAGGGGTTGCTGAAATGGTGCAGCGTGCCAAAAGTAACGCCCTCGAACAGGGCATAACGAACGTGGATTGGATGCAGCTTGACTTGGCTGATGAAAAATCAGTGGATAAAGCGTTAGCGGGTGGCTTCGATAAAGTCTTGCTTGATCCGTCTCGAGAAGGAGCATTGACGGTTTGTCATGCACTGGTTCGAGCAACACCGAATACGATAGTGTATGTTTCTTGCAACCCGAACACTTTTTCGCGGGATGCGCGTGTACTGATAGATGGAGGTTATCAAATGCAAAAAGCGGGTGTGGTTGAAATGTTCCCCTTTACCCATCACATGGAAACGATGGCGCTATTTACACGCCAACAGCAATAGCGAGCAGCGGTTATGGTGACAACAAGAAAAGTGCATGCAGCCGATAGACCTCCTTTTGAGGTGTGGCTAGACAGCCTCGATTTAAGTGAAGAAACGAAAGACAAACTACGCAGTGTGTCTTCTATGCCAGAGCGTCTTCTCGTCGGCCAGGAAATGGTTGAAATACTCTGTCAGTTGAATATGGATGACGTCACCTTACAGGCGGCATTGGTCTTTCCCTACTGCGAACAACACTGTTTAACCGAAGCTGATATTGAGCAAGAATTCGATGTTGAAATTCGTGACTTAGTCGTGGGGGTTAGGCGTATGGACGCCATTAAAACCTTACACGCTAGAAAAAATAATGGCTCGCCGTTCAACGAAAAATCTGATGAACAACATATAGATAGTATTCGTCGTATGTTGCTTGCTATGGTTGAAGATGTACGTGCCGTTGTGATTAAAATGGCAGAACGTATTTGCGCCCTTCAACAAGCGAAAAAAGCGGATGAAGAAACGCGGGTTATGGTGGCCCGTGAATGTGCCAGCATTTATGCCCCGTTGGCCAACCGTTTAGGAATAGGTCAGTTAAAATGGGAATTGGAAGATTTAGCCTTTCGCTATTTGCATCCTATTACCTACAAACAAATCGCTAAGCAACTTGACGGTAAACGTCGAGAGCGAGCCGATTATATTGATGGCATCGTTGATGATCTTCAATCATTAATGAATAGCGAAAATATTCGCGCGGATGTGTACGGCAGGCCAAAACACATTTTCAGCATTTGGAAAAAAATGCAGAAAAAGCGCCTTACCTTCGAACAACTTTTCGATATACGTGCTGTGCGGGTTATCGCCGAGCGGTTACAAGATTGTTATGCCGCGCTTGGCACCGTGCACGCCAGTTACAAGCATTTGCCCAATGAATTCGACGATTATATTGCCACGCCTAAAGCGAATGGCTATCAGTCTATTCACACCGTTATTGTGGGTCCTGAAGGTAAACCGGTAGAAATCCAAATTCGTACTCACAAAATGCACCAAGACGCCGAGCTAGGTGTTGCTGCGCATTGGAAATATAAAGAAGGCAGTACGGGTAAACAGTCGGGCTACGATGAGCGCATAAACTGGCTTCGCCGCATATTAGCCTGGCAAGAAGAAGTGGCCGAATCTGGTGATATGGTGGAAGAGTTGCGCAGTCAGGTATTTGATGACCGCGTGTATGTGTTTACCCCAAAAGGCGATGTTATCGACTTGCCACAAGGCGCTACGCCCCTCGACTTTGCCTACTATATTCACAGCAATGTAGGGCATCGCTGCATTGGGGCGAAAGCCAATGGACGCATTGTGCCTTTTACTTATCAGCTGCATAGCGGCGATCAAGTGGAAGTGCTTACTGGCAAAGAGCTTAACCCCAGTCGCGATTGGATGCACCCAGGCTTGGGCTATGTTCACTCATCTCGCGCTCGCGCTACTATCCATTCCTATTTCAAAAAACAAGACAGGGATAAAAACTTAGCCGCGGGTAAAGAATTGCTAGAGCGTGAATTGCATCGCGCCCATTTGCCTTTGAAGATCACCAGTGAAGTATACGAGAAGTTCAATGGACATTGCGTTGACGATTTGTATGCAGCTATAGGTACGGGCGACGTGAGGGTGATGCAAGTCATCAACTTTATTCATTTCTTACAAGAGCCTGAGCCAGAAGAGCCTGAAATTAGCCCTAAAGTAAAAACAAAGCGTACGGCTAAGGGCGCAGGCAAGAAAGACGCAGTTGTTGTACAAGGGGTTGGCCACTTGATGAGCCAGTTGGCCAATTGCTGTAAACCCGTTCCGGGTGAGCCCATTATGGGGTATATCACGCAAGGGCGTGGAGTAAGCGTACATAAAGAAAGCTGCGATCAATTGCAGCATTTGCTTGAGCAGCACCCAGAACGTCAAATTGAGGTGAACTGGTCACAAGAGCTTAAAGTAGGTTTTGAAACCTCAGTCGATATTTTCTGCCACGACAGAACCGGTTTGTTGCGTGATATCACTACCGTGCTGGCAAATGAAAACGTGCCATTACTGGGGGTGAACAGTTTAAGTGATAAACACAGGCAAACGGCGCTAATTACCATTTCTATTGAAGTACAAGACTTAGATACCTTATCAAAAGTACTTGCTCGATTACGTCAGTTAAAAGGCATTACGGATGCAAAACGTAAACAATTCTGAGTTGCCTGAGATAAAGCGACTTCAAGAAATAATGGCGACGCTTCGTGATCCGGAATCTGGCTGCCCGTGGGATATTCAGCAAACGATGGAAAGCCTAACCCGCTATACCATTGAAGAAGCCTACGAAGTGGCTGATGCTATCGCGAAAGGGGAGCCTTCAGATATTCGTGACGAGCTGGGTGACTTGTTGTTTCAGGTAGTGTTCTATTCCCGTATTGCAGAGGAAGAAGGCAATTTCACCTTTAACGATGTTGCGAAAAGCATTAGCGACAAAATGACCCGCCGTCATCCACATGTATTCGGCAATGCTTCAGCGCAGCCAAGTAGCGAAGAAGGCTTAACTGCACAGTGGGACAGTATAAAAGCGCAAGAAAAAGCGTTAAAGCATGAGAATTCAAGGCAACGGGCTTTAACGCAAAAGCTGACTTCTACATCGCCGAGTAAAGATAATGAACCGACTTTTCCTAGTCTACTTGATGATGTGCCAGTGGGAATGCCGGCATTAATGTATGCCCAAAAATTACAAAAAGCCTGTGCAAAGGTGGGTTTTGATTGGCCAGACGTTGCGCCTGTTTTAGATAAAGTGCGAGAAGAAGTTGAAGAAATACAACAAGAACTTGATGCCGAAACCCTGAATCAGCAAGCCTTAGAAGAAGAAATTGGCGATGCGTTGTTTGCTATGGTTAATTTGGCAAGACATTGTAAAGTCGATGCAGATACGGCGTTACGTAACGCCAGTAACAAATTCGCCAAACGTTTTAAAGTGGTAGAGTCTTTAGCCTTCAAAGCAGAATCAGCCCATAAAATAGACTCAGAAAACTTGTCTATAATAGAAGGCGAGCCCGAGAGTAAGGGCTCACCATTAGCTAATATGACGCTTGATGAGATGGAAGCACTATGGCAGCAAGCAAAAATCACCACTGCTAATTCATAGCGCTTTACCGGTCTTACTAAAGCTTAACCGTTAAAGCTTGCTCGCTACTTTTAAAGCTTGTTCGCTACCTTGGCTTCTAATATTTCTATCTCCGCTCTTCGGCCTTTGTCTGCAATAGGGCGGTTTGGTTTTTCAGGTGCGCTTTTGGCTAGTGTTAAGTGTCGAGCAGCCTCTTCATACTCACCATCATCAAACAAGTATTCTGCGTAAAAGTAGTGCGTATCCATACTGTTTGGGTAAAGCGCTAGCGCCTTTTCAAACAAGCGCGCTGCTTTTTTGTCACTGCCAAACGCAACCGGCCAGCCAGGTACATTGTGATACAGCGCCGCTAATACGGTTAATGCAGTACCTTCTAATACTTGCTCATCTGCCTCTAATGCTTTTTCAAGGTTTGCTCTAGCTGCTTTTGCGAAATCGAGCGCACCTAGGCCACCTTTAGCTTTCGCAGCACTAGATTGGGTAATGGCTAACCACGTGAGGGCTTCGGCACTGTTATTCGATGATGCAACAAAGGCTTCAGCATCAGCGATAAGCGCTATAAACGCCTTCTCTTTCTCGCTGCTATCTGCGTCATAATTGATTAACGCCCATTGCTGTTGAATACCAAGCAATGTGTGATTGTTGTCAGCGAAGGTAGGGGTTGCATAAAGTATAAGAGAGATGAAAACAGCGATAAGTCCACATTTACTGCGCATTGTGGGTTCCTCATTGATTATAAGTCGTATTTTAGGCAGGTGTTTTACCAGTAATACGGGGTATAAAACAAGAAAAATGGTGAAGTTGGGTATTTATTCGCTTGTCAGTGCCTTGATGGCTTTCTCTTTCTCTAAATCCCACCGCGCGTAATCAAGCACATACGGTAGAAAATGGTTCTGCAGTGTGTGCCTAGTACGGTGAGGATCGTCTGCCAAGGTGAGGGCGAGCTTATGAGTTTGAAAATGATTAAATATGGCTTCAAGTTTGCCGTTTTCTATCAGTCGGGATAGACCAACACGAATTCTTTTTGCTAAAGCATCATCGTCCGGACGTACGAAAAAGTATTCATAGTTGGGATAAACAAGAAGATGATTTTTATCGATAGTAATAGGCTTGTCTGCATGACGTGCTAAGTCTCCACTTACCTCAATAACATTTCTAGGGAAACCATCCACCATGCCTTTTTCTACCATGATGTACATTGACGTAAACCATAAACTCCATTCTTCGCCTTCCGCATTAAACCCGTTCGATTTAAGTACGTGTAAGTCAGGCCAGTCGTTCCCCTGCACCAAGGTGCGGGTTTTAAGTTCATCGGTAGTTAATGTAGGTTCGAAGTTGTGTTGAGCATCGTCTGCTATCACTAATATTCGGTAACCAGCCAACCCTTTTAAAAGGGGAAGTTTAATGGGGGTCAATAATTTCTCGCGTTCAGCATTAGTCACGCTCCACATCACATCTGCATCGCCCTTTAGTAGGGATACTACTTGTCGACTTTGTGGCATAGGGTGGGGGTGCAAGGAAATCTGCGTGTTGCCATATTCGGGGGTTGCCGACAATACAGCCTCAAGTACTTTCTGCTGATAAAAACCATAATCGTCATCGGCAAATGCCCGTGTGAGAGTGACGTTACCAGATTCGGCTTTAGCATAAACACTTGCTAGAAGTTGAACCACAACTAAAAAAACAGCCGATAAGCGCATTATTTTCCTGTTTATTCTCTTCTAAAAAGGTTTGCTCATTGAAATTAACGGAATTAATTAGGCTTGTCACTGTTTCTGTAGAGACTTTGTGCAGAAAAAGAGCCCATATTTGCAAATTAGGGGTTCGCATTTTCGTCAAAACCTGTATAATTCGCGCCCTGCCCAGTTACGCCCACCTTTGGGAAGGTGGAAGAATCGACCGGCTCGAAGGGGTCTTTGTGTTGATTTTATGGTGATTTCTGGTGTTCAGAAATCAGTAACGACGATATTATTCGGGTGATATTTAAATGAAAACTTTTGTTGCAAAGCCAGAAACGGTACAACGTGACTGGTACGTGGTTGACGCCACAGACAAAACTCTAGGCCGTTTGGCTTCAGAAATCGCATTGCGCCTTCGTGGTAAGCATAAGCCAGAGTACACGCCTCACGTGGACACTGGTGATTACATTGTAGTTATCAATGCTGATAAAATTACGGTTACTGGCCGTAAAGCATTGAACAAAATCTATTATGCACACAGTGGCTATCCAGGTGGTCTGAAAGAAACTAACTTTGAAAAGCTGCTAGCTTTCAAACCAGAAATGGTTATTGAGAAAGCAGTGAAAGGAATGCTGCCAAAAGGTCCTCTAGGCCGTGCAATGTTCCGTAAAATGAAAGTTTACGCTGGTGCTGAACATAAGCACGCAGCACAGCAACCACAAGTTTTGGACATCTAAGGGGCAATCGACATGGCAGATACTCAATACTACGGCACCGGCCGCCGCAAAAGTTCTACCGCTCGTGTGTTCCTGCGTCCAGGCTCAGGTAACATTCAAGTAAACAAACGTGCTCTAGACGAGTACTTTGGTCGCGAGACTGAGTGCATGGTTGTTCGTCAACCTCTAGAACTTGTTGAAATGTTGGAAAAGTTTGACCTATACGTCACTGTTAAAGGTGGTGGTTCTAACGGTCAAGCTGGCGCAATTCGTCACGGCATCACTCGTGCTCTTATGGAGTACGATGAGACGTTACGTCCTGCTCTACGTAAAGCTGGCTTCGTTACTCGTGACGCTCGTCAAGTTGAACGTAAGAAAGTGGGTCTACACAAAGCACGTAAGCGTCCACAATTCTCAAAACGTTAATTTTACGTTTTATATATTGTGCAAAAAACCCGGCTCATGCCGGGTTTTTTATTTTCTGGCGCTAATAAAATGAATAATAGTGGAGGGGGTTATGCTCTACTGCGTATTAGTAGTTAAGCCAGAAATGAATGAAGAATTAGTGTGAAAGTCGTTTATTTAAATACTCAATCAGCTATAGCGCAGTCTCAAAGCGACAATGCTATGCTTTACGAACTCATTTCTGAACATGAGCCCGCGCTTCGTCGGTTTATTCGTGTTCGAGCCCGTGCGAATGCCCCTGAGGTAGAAGACATACTTCAAGAAATGTACGCCAAACTCTTTTCACTTGATGAATTGGCACAGAAGGTTGAAGCGCGACAAGATACGTTTCGAAGCTTTTTGTTTACCGTTGTGACTAATTTAATTATAGATAGGGAACGGCGGGCAAAAGTGCGCGCTCATGATGCTCACGAACCATTTTCTGATACTCTATATTCTACGTGGAACAATGAGCCGGAAAAGTGTGCAGGGATTGCTGAGAAGCTAATTGAAATTGAAAACGTGCTTGAAAATATTAACCCTCATCACAAATCTGCATTTGTGCTTTGCCGCGTTGAAGGTAAGGCTTACCGGGAAATCAGCGACATATTAGGCGTTTCTGTGAGTACAGTAGAAAAATATATTTCAGCCGCACTGATGGCTATTCGAAATAAGGTGCAAGATTAATGGCTACGGCTTTGAACCAGCATTCAATTAATAAACGTGCAAGTGATTACGTTGTGCGTCTTTACTCTGGTGAACTGACAGCTAAAGAAGAAAGTGAGATCCTTGAGTGGTGCGATGCGAAAGGCGCACATCAAGCTGCTTTTAACGATGCGCTTTATTTGTGGGAAACTTCAGCTCAAATTGCGCCTCATATAGGCTGGCGGCAAAAGCTGGAAAAACGCTTCTATCGAATGCGCTATCTAGCGGCATCTATTGTTGTTGCATCGTTCTGCTTTTTACTCATCACGCATCACAATGCGCCTGACCAAAGTATTGATAACAGTGAGCTTGCCAATAATTACTCTACTGCCATTGGCGAGGTGAGCAATGTTGGATTATCAGATGGCTCTACCATTACGTTAAATACAGATACCCGCATTAATATAAAGTTTAGTGAAGCGCACAGAGAGCTCTGGCTAGAACAAGGTGAGGCATTTTTTGATATTGCTAAAGATCGCTCTCGTCCATTCCTAATTCATACCGCAAACAAGACGGTGAGAGTCGTAGGAACGAAGTTTAATATTAAGCTGTCACAGGCTGGGTTTGATATCGCAGTAGAAGAAGGTACCGTTGCCATAGAAGAAAAGGCAGAGCCGAACACCGACAAACCAGCGAAAGATGATACTCAAGTGTTATTGGAAGCCGGCGCAGTCGCATCGTTCAATGATACCAGTGCACTTATCGCAAAACAAAGTGTGGACAGTGTAGTAAAAGCGCAAAGTTGGCGTACCGGTTACTTACGTTTTGATGAAGAACGGCTAGAGAAAGTGATTACCAGTTTTAACCGCTATAGAAGCAAAAAAATAGTGATTAGCCAAGAGATTGCTGATTTACGTATTAGTGGCGTTTTTAAACTTTCAGATGGTGATGCTATTTTAACGGCACTTGAAGCGACCTTGCCTGTAGAAATAAAAAAAGAGAATGAAAAGGTTAAATTAGTGAAAAAATAGCGGAGGGTTTTGTTTTTGGCTGCGTATTAGCTTATGGGAACACAACAAAATACTATAGGAGCAGCCATGAAGTTGCCAAAAACCACAACAAGTACGTTAGCCCTGTGTGTCGCACTATCACTAAGTGCAAGTATCAAAGCACAGCAAATAGAAAACATTTCAATTCAAGCCACCACACTCGATAACGCATTGCTCTCACTGGCACAGCACAGTGAAATTCAAATTCTGTTTTCAGACGCTAGAATAAAGAAAAAACTAAGCCCTAAGCTAGAAGGCAGTATGGATGTGCAGGATGCACTTTCTACCTTGCTTAAAGACACTGGCTTTACCTACAAGCAGACATCTAAAAGCACTTACATTGTTACTCCAATTGAAAATAAAGAGGAGAGCCAATCAGGTACGCGCCCTGCTACCTCTGCTCCTACTGACGTTCAAAAACAAGAAGCAAGTGTAGAGCGTATTCAAGTTACTGGCTCAAACATCCGTGGAATGCAAGATACTGGCGCATTGCCCGTCACCATGATGTCATCTGAAGATATTGATGGTTTAGGCTTAAGCAGTGGCGCGGAAATTTTAGCGGAGTTACCACAACAAGGTGCCGTAAATTTTAATAGCGAGCGTGTAGTTGGTGGCGTAAACGATGCACGTGGCGATGTCTCTTCAGTAAATCTACGAGGTATAGGTACAGGCTACACACTTACACTGTTGAACGGTCGCCGATTAGTGCTACACCCAGGTACGCAGGCCGAAAACTTGGTGCCTGTTACTACTGTGAATTCAAATACGCTGCCAGTTAAAGGGCTAAAACGCGTTGAAGTGTTACGCGATGGCGCTGCGGCTATTTACGGTACTGATGCCATATCAGGTGTAGTGAATTATGTATTAGACGATAAATATACCGGCGGTGAGCTTCAAGCTCAATATGGCAGTAGCCAAGGTACAGGTCGCGACCAAATCAATTTATCAGGCGCTGGTGGCTGGTTATTTAATAATGATAAAACACACGTTACTTTTAGTGGTGGGTACTATCATCGTGACATGGTAATGGCGAGTGAGCGGGACTATGCCGCCAGTTCTGACTTACGCAACTTCAGCGAAGTGCCTGCTGATTTTGTTGGCGATACACAGCTAGATAATCGCTCAACGGTAACGCCATGGGGCGAATTCTCCTCAGACAGTTTAGGCACGTTTCACCTTGAGCCAGCGTCATACAACGATTGTGTTGCAGACGTTAGTGGCGATGTGTGTGCGTCTTCTGGATCAACACCTCGAGATATGCGCTTCGATTCGAACTCACAGCGTAGCTTAAGCTCTGAAGTCGATAGGCTCAACCTGTACACCTTGGTGAATCATCAAATCAACGACGACGTTGAGATATACGGTGAAGCCCTTTACTACTCGGCAACGGCAAAACGTATTCGTGAACAATCGGGCAATCTAACAGCACAGCGTTTTACGGTGTCTGCTGATGCATTTTACAACCCTTTTGGTGAGGACGTAACAGTTCGTCGCTATCGTCCCATTGATACAGGCCCACGAAATATCGAAGTCGATGACTACAGTTATCGTTTATTAGCAGGCTCCCGTGGTTATATAGGCGATTGGGACTTCGACTCAGCCGTGTTGTATTCAAAAGCGAATACCATAGATACCGCAAATCGAATTAACACCACCTTGTTCCAACAAGCGGTTAATAGTACCGATGAAAGCACGGCTTACAATATTTTCAGCGGCGCCAGTGTAACTAACCCAAATACGGTTGACGATACGCCGGTATCACAAAGTGTTATAGACAGTTTTATGGTGGACGTTGAGCGGGAGTCAGAAACAGAACTTGCCTCAATTGATGCCAAAGTATCTCGACCAGATTTGTTTAGTTTACCCGCCGGTAATGTAGGTTTTGCCGCAGGTGTTGAATATCGCTATGAGAGCTTTTTCGACAAACGAACCGATGATTTGAACGGCACGTTGTTTTTCAGTGACTTAGTGGGTGGCACTTCGTCTGAAATTGCTAGCCAAGTATTAGGAAGTAGCCCCACGCCTGATGCCAGCGGAAGTCGCAATGTGGTATCTGCGTACGCGGAATTTGCTATTCCATTGCTGGCCGATAAACCTTTTATTGAAAGTTTGAATTTGCAGGTGGCTGGCCGTTACGAAGATTTCTCTGATGTAGGCAGTGTATTTAAACCTAAATTTGCCCTTGCATGGACGGTAAATGAAAATGCGTTAATTCGTGGTGCTTATTCAGGGGGCTTCAAAGCGCCAGGGTTACCACAAACCACAGCAGTAAATGTTGCCCGTTCAAATACCAGAACCGATCCGCTGACACAAACGAATCGCGGTACGCTAGAACTTCGAAATGGTAGCGATACCTTAAGCCCCGAAGAAAGTGAAAACTACTCGTTTGGTGTAGTACTTACGCCTACCAAAGCGTTAACCCTTACAGTCGATTGGTGGCAAATCAAGCAAGAGAACACGGTGGGTATTTTAAATAGCCAAACGCAAATTTTGTATGACGCATTATTGCGTAGCCAGGGTAGCGCGAATGAAAATGTGGTTCGTGATGAAAATGACGAAATTATATATATTCGAAACGACTACACTAACTTATTGCCAAGAGACATTTCTGGTATCGATTACAGTGCTGATTACCGTTTTGAAACTGAAGTAGGTGATTTTTCCATTAAGCTCAGTGCCGCTAACTTACGAAAGTTCGATCAAGGGTCTGACGATATCACAGACCTAGTGGTTGCAGCGCAAGAAGCTGGAAACGAAGCGTTATTGTACGAAGGGGAGCGAGTTGCCATATTTGGTAGCGATGGCGACCTTATTCGTCAAAACGAACGCCCAGAATGGCGGGCTAATTTATCGCTAACCTATTCTCGCGATGCTTGGCGTGCCGGTCTTAAATATCGTTACGTTAGTGATGTTGAAGACACTAGCTTAAATTATACCGACGATTCAGGTGATTTAGTGACTTACGTCATTGATGATTGGTCAACGTTAGATGCGTACGTAAGTTACCGCTTAAGTGAAGACGCCTTATTTAGCGGAAAAACGAAAGTGACCGTAGGCATGCGTAACCTGACAAACGAAGAACCGCCGTTTGCCGATGGAACCTTTGGATTCAGCAGTAGCCTTCATTCATCGATTGGCCGTTATACCTACGTAACACTTAATCATAAATTCTAAGTTAAACACTTAACCTACTTTTACATCATAAAAAAGCGCCTACCATTAGGGGGCGCTTATTTCATGGAGATATCATGTTTCGATTACTTTTCATTGCACTGGCATTTGCTTCCCCTGTTACATTGGCGTGTGAATTCGAAGGCGTTACTTTTTCTGCAGATTTTGAAGCCGGTAAGTTAGATTCCTGTGAAGTCGACGAAAATGGCACCTATGTATTGAGCTTCTTACCAGAAGATAAGCCCATAAACCCTAGTCCTTGGTATTACTTTAGTGTTACCGCAGCAGGCAATTCATCGTCAAAACAAGCAGGAAAAGTAGACGTAGTGCTGACCTTTGACGGTTATACGCCAAGGTATTTACCTAAAGTGAGTTACGATCAAAAAAGCTGGGAGATAACTGCGTTTGATACCACAGAGCAGGGAATGACAATATCTTTACCTGTGTCAAAACGACCACTCTATGTGGCAGCCCAGCGTCCTATTCCAAATTTAGTTTACATAAACTGGCTAAAACAAGCAGAGCAAGACTTTGGCATTAAGCCGTTTACGATTGGTAAATCTACCGAAGGCCGCACGCTTTCTGCATTTGCTCTAGAAAAGCCAGAAAACACAGAGTGGGTTATTTTCGTTGGTCGCCAACACCCACCGGAAGTAACAGGCGCAGTAGCTATGTTCTCTTTTCTAAATCAATTCTTAACCACTACGTCTGAAACCAGTGCGTTTTTGTCACGATTTAATGTGTTGGTAGTGCCAAACATAAACCCTGATGGTGTAGCTAATGGACATTGGCGACATAGCCTTGGGCATAAAGATCTAAACCGCGATTGGAATGTATTCTCTCAACCAGAGACCAGAGCAGTGAAAACGTATTTAGATAAAATCACGGATGCCGGCGGGAAAATTGTAATGGGTATGGACTTTCACTCTACCCACAACAATGTTTTTTATACCATTCCGGTAGATGAAAGTATTGCCCCTAGCGACATGGTTGTAGACTGGTTAGCCGAGTTGCAAACGCAAACAAGAGGCGTGTTCAAAGTCGTAGATAAACCTGGCACATCGCCAGGGAAGGGCGTTTTTAAACAGTTTTTTGCTGATGTTTATCACGTGCATGGCGTTACTTATGAAGTCGGTGATAATGAACCCAATGAGAAAACACGTTACGTCGCTAAGCATGCTGCCAATACGCTTGTCGATACGTTAATTGCCACCCCTGCCGAGGCATTTTATATTAAAGCGTGTACTGCTGAAGCAACAAGTTGTGAGCAATGATGATGCATTTATGCACAACTAAACTCTTAGCATTTTGGCATAAACTCGCTTTCGCTATACTCATATCCTTCATTAGTGTTGTTGGCGCTGTGAAGGCTCAAAGTGTTGAGCAAACCGATGCTTCGGCTATAGACTCTAAAGCCGCGATTACGTTTGCTCATCAAAGCACGATGAAGCATATTGCAAAAACCATGTGGGAAAAGCCTGAACTAGGTTTTTTAGAACACAACAGCAGCGCATTAATGCAACAAACGCTGATTGGACGTGGCTTTGATGTTACTGCTGGCATTGCGGGCATGCCTACTGCATTTATTGCGCAATACAGCCCAGCAGACCAGACGGAAGATGGCGAGCATAAGCCTGTTATCGGCTTACTTGCCGAAATGGATGCTCTTCCCAGCATGGGAGTATTAAACACGTCTGACAAACAGCCGATTAGCACTAACGGACATGTTCACGCAGGTCATGCTTGTGGACACAACTTGTTTGCCGGCGGGGTAATAGGCGCTGCGCTTAGCTTAGCTGATTATCTCGATACTCACCCAAACCAAGGTTCACTAAAGGTTTTTGGCACACCCGCAGAGGAAGGGGGCTCAGGTAAAGTCTATATGGTAAAAGCAGGCGTTTTTGAAAATGTGGATGTTGCGCTTCACTGGCACCCATCAGATAGTACATCTTCTTCACCCTCATCTTCGCTGGCCAATAAGAGCGGTAAGTTTCGTTTTTACGGTGTAGCTGCGCATGCTGCCGCAGCGCCAGACAAAGGGCGCTCGGCATTAGATGGCGTAGAAGCCATGAACATGATGGTAAATTTAATGCGTGAGCATGTGCCGGATGGCACGCGAATTCATTATGTGATCACCGATGGCGGAACGGCGCCGAACGTGGTGCCGGATTTCGCCGAAGTGTATTATTACGTCCGCTCAGCACAGCCTGCTGTCGTGTTATCATTATGGGATAGATTGGAAAAAGCGGCGAAGGGTGCAGCACTTGGCACTGAAACCCGTGTTGATTGGGAAGTCACAGGTGGAGTGTGGAATGTATTACCTAATGTGACCTTATCAAAATTAATGCACAAGCATATTGACGCCGCACCGCCGATTATTTTGACCAAAAGTGAGCAGCAGTTTGCTAGCGAAATAAGTAGCACCCGCGAGCAGACCTTTAGTCACAATGCTCACAGCACACCAGAGCCCTTCGATGAAAAGATTACTGTTTGGTCGGCATCAACTGATGTAGGTGATGTGAGTTGGCAAGTACCTACCGTGGGGCTATCTAGTACCACCTGGGTAAAAGGTACTCCTCCTCACACTTGGCAGGCGTCAGCAATGAGTGGTACTGACATTGGTTACAAAGGTATGTACTTGGCCAGTGAGGTCATCACGCAAACCGCTATATCCCTTTTCTCTGAACCTGAAAATATTAGTAAAGCGAAGCAAGAGTTTCAGCTACGAAAAAGTACGCTGAACTATGAATCCATGCTAGGGCAGAGAGCACCAGCACTCGATTATCGTAAGTAGAATATCTTCGCACTACTGGGTCGAAGGTTTATAACAATGTTTTAATATAACAAAGGGATTTGACCGAATTTCGGTCAAATTCTTGATTTTATTCCAATCACTCACTAATTCTTAACAGTGGCCTCAGATTAATTTATTGCTTAAATACCAGTAAAACCTTGTGTTTATAAGGGCTTTTCTTTTATCATTTGCGGTCGAAATTTGACGAAACTTTAGTGAATTCTCGAATGGGCACAAAAGTGCCTTAGAGTTAACTTCATGACAAGCCATATGATGGGCGATCCTAACGTGATAAAACCAGTAAAAGTTAGGGTTATACATCATAATTATCCGAACCTGGAGAAATGTGGATGAGCAATGTATCTGTAGATGCAACAGAGTCTGCACACAATGATAACCAGCCAGAAAACAACACCCGTCGTCGGTTTTTGACCGTTGCCACGTCGGTAGTTGGTGGTGTAGGTGTTGTTGGAGCGGCAGTGCCTTTTATTGCGTCCTGGAATCCAAGTGCCAAAGCGAAAGCGGCCGGTGCTGACGTTGAAGTAGATATCAGCGGGATTGAACCTGGACAGCTAGTGCGTGTGATGTGGCGAAGCAAGCCTGTATGGATTGTTCGTCGTACTCCTGAAATTCTTGAAGAATTGAGCACTCACGAAGATAAACTGAAAGATCCTAACTCTGAAGCAGAGCAACAACCTACGTTTGCCCAGAACCGTTTCCGTTCTATGAAAGAAGAGTACCTTATCTTAGTCGGTATTTGTACGCATCTAGGTTGTTCACCGCAGCACCTTAAAGATGGCGCTTTCGAAGAAGTGGTTGAAGGGGTTCCAGACGGTTTCTTCTGCCCATGTCACGGCTCTAAGTTTGATATGGCGGGTCGAGTATTCCAAAACGTACCTGCGCCGTTGAACCTTGTTGTTCCGCCTTACCAGTTCGTAGATGACACAAACATCATCCTCGGCTCAGAAGCGGAGGCTGTGTAATATGAATGCTTTTTTAGAGTGGATTGAAGCGCGTATTCCAATTATGCGTGTGGCGAATATGCACGCCATCCAATACCCAGCGCCTAAGAACATGAACTTTTGGTACGTGTTTGGATTTTTGGCTACCATCGTTTTAGTTAACCAAATTATTACTGGAATCTGGTTAACAATGAACTTCGTACCAACTTCTGAAGGTGCGTTCGCGTCTGTTGAATACATCATGCGTGAAATTGATTACGGATGGATTATCCGCTATATGCACAGTACTGGCGCTTCAGCGTTCTTTATTGTGGTATATCTACATATGTTCCGTGGCATGATTTACGGTTCTTACCAAAAGCCTCGTGAATTGCTTTGGGTGTTTGGTATGTTTATCTACCTTGCACTAATGGCTGAAGCCTTCATGGGTTATGTATTACCATGGGGACAAATGTCTTACTGGGGCGCACAGGTAATCGTATCACTATTTGGTGCAATTCCAGTTGTAGGTCCAGACTTAGTTATCTGGCTACAAGGTGACTATGTAATCTCGGGTGCTACCCTAAACCGATTCTTCGCATTGCACGTTATTGCATTGCCATTGGTTATTGTTATTTTAGTGTTCTTACACATTATTGCGCTACACGAAGTGGGCTCTAACAACCCAGACGGTATTGCGATTAAGCATAAGAAAGGCTCGTTACCTGAGTCAGAAAAGACTAAATTCCAAATCCATGAGTACTACACAAGCAAGTATGATATCGCTGATGACATCTTGCCATTCTTCCCGCACATGGTGCTGAAAGACTTAGTAGCGTTCTGTATTTTCTTAGCCTTGTTCACTTATATCTTGTTCTTCGCACCTGAAATGGGCGGTAAGTTCCTTGAGCATCCTAACTTTGAAATTGCGAACCCGTTGAAAACACCTGAACATATCTTCCCTGTTTGGTACTTCACGCCGTTCTACGCCATCCTTAAGGCAGTACCTGATAAGCTAATTGGTGTACTTGCGATGTTTGGTGCTATTGCAGCCTTGTTCGCTTTACCATGGATAGATCGCGGTCGTGTTAAATCGTGGCGCTATCGTTGTGGTTTACACACCGTAAACCTTATTGTGTTCGCAATTGTATTCGTTTTCCTAGGTTACTTAGGTGCTACACCTCAAGAAAACTGGAAGATTGTTGCGTCGCAAATCGCGACCGTTATGTACTTTGGTTTCTTCGTGTTGTTGTTCCTATACAGCCGTAACGAGAAAACTAAGCCTGTACCAGAGAGGATTGCCTAATGAAAAAATTGATGTGCTTTTTAGCATTTTTTCTACCGGGTGTAGCGTTAGCCGCTGGTGGTAGTGTGCATCTTGATAAGGCACCTATCGACCTAACTGATAAGGCCTCGTTGCAACGTGGTGCGCAGTTGTTCATGAACTACTGCTTAGGCTGTCACTCAATGAAGTATCAGCGTTATCAGCGTACGTTTGCCGATTTGGGCATTCCAGATGAGCTAGGAACTGAAAACCTTCAGTTTACGGGCGAAAAGGTTGCTGATTATATTACGCGTGCAATGCCTGAAGATGCAGCAGCAGGTTGGTTTGGTGCTGCGCCACCAGACTTGACTCTTGTAGCTCGTGTTCGTGGTGAAGATTGGATTTACACTTATCTACGTTCTTTCTACGTAGATGAGAGTCGTCCATTTGGTGTGAACAATAAAGTATTCCCAGAAGTGGGTATGCCGCATGTACTTCAACCTTTGCAAGGTACACCAACTGAAATGCACGAAGAAGTTATGGTCGACGGTGAAATGGTTGAACAATATGTAGGTATTAAATCTGATGGTACAGGTTCAATGTCTCCAGATGAGTACGACCAAGCTGTTGCCGATATTGTTAACTTCTTAGAGTATACCGGTGAGCCAGCTAAGCTAGAGTCACACCGTATTGGTAAATGGGTTCTTATCTTCATTGCCGTACTGTTTGTATTTGTTTACTTGCTGAAGAAAGAATACTGGCGAGAAGTGCACTAATCGCACAGAATTATGTATAATGGCAAAGGGGGCTTCTCGCCCCCTTTTTTATTATTTGAATTTCGCCCGATTTAGCGGGCATAACTAGTTTCTCGACGGAGGAAATTGAATGGCCGTAGCCGCGAATAAACGTTCTATTATGACGTTGTTCTCTGACACAATTGATATTTACAGCCATCAGGTGCGTATTGTGTTGGCAGAAAAAGGTGTGGGTGTTGAAATAAGCTACACAGATCCTAGCAATCTGTCAGAGGATCTGTTGGAGTTAAACCCTTACGGAACCGTTCCAACTCTTGTTGATCGTGAACTGGTGCTTTATAAATCGCATATCATCATGGAATACCTTGATGAGCGTTTCCCGCATCCACCACTTATGCCAGTTTATCCGGTATCTCGTGGCCAAAGCCGTCTTATGATGCACCGCATCGAACAAGACTGGTATTCGTTAGCAGCTCGTATCTTCCGTGGTGAAGGTAATGTTGAAGCTGCGCGTAACGACTTACGTGAAGCGCTACTTGCATTAGCACCTGTGTTTGGTGAATTGCCTTACTTCATGAGCGAAGAGTTCAGCTTAGTTGATTGTTATCTTGCTCCGTTATTATGGCGCTTACCTGCTTTAGGTATTGAGCTTAATGGCGCAGGTAGTAAAGAAATTAATGCCTACATGAACCGTATCTTCTCTCGCAGTTCATTTAAAGCATCGCTAACCGATCAAGAGCGCGAGATCCATAACCCACTATGACATCTATGACGTCTAATCAGCCCTACCTTTTAAGGGCCTTTTACGAATGGATAGTGGACAACGATCTCACACCATACATTGTTGTTGATGCAACGAATGACATGGTGGAAGTGCCTTTAGAGTTTGTTAAGGACGGGCAAATCGTTTTAAACGTGTCGCCTAGTGCGTGTGTTAATTTTTCGTTGGACTTAACCGGGCTTTCTTTTCAAGCTCGTTTTGGTGGCCAACCAAGAAGATTAAGCATGCCTAGCGAAGCTATTATGGCGATTTATGCGCGTGAAAATGGCGCCGGTACTGTATTTGCTACCGAAGAGGAGATGGCCAAAACAAGTAAGCCATCTGAACCTCAAGCCACTGGGCCTGCATCTATTGAAGACGTAGACGCGTCGGATAATACAAATGCACCCGTTCCCCCTAAAAAGGGAAAACCTACCTTAAAAGTGATTAAATAAGCATTCTGACTTCCTGCTACCTTAGCAGGAAGTCAGTTTATTTCCCCCCCCCCGTTGTTCTAGTGTTTCCCTTGTACTTCCCTTTAGCTTTGCGTTCTAATAGATATTGTTTAATAAACTAATAAAAGAATAATAACTACTATGAAAATTTTAAAGGTTCTATTGGGTTTAATTATTGTCTTCATCCTATGTGCAACGGCTTTCGCGTGGTATCAATCTAGCATCGCCGAAAAAGAGCGCCAGGCCGAATTAGCGCTGGAAAACAAAATACTTAATCGCGAGTTTAGGCCAATAATCGAAAATTATATTGGTGCATATAATCGATGTGATATCGACGAAGCGTCAACGTACATTAGTCAAGAGCAATTATCTTTTGATGCCGATGTAACGCGGCTTTTCGAAATGCGGCTAGGTGCGCTAGAGAGGTTCTGTAAAAAGCTTAGTGTTACTATTAAAACGATAAGAACGCTGAGAATGCACAATGACGACGCTGCTTCAATAAGAATAGCACTTAATCTTACTGTCAATGAGTCAGGTGAAACGGTAGATCCAGGAACGGATTACAATAAATGGAGTTTTAAGAAGGAAGAGGGTACTTGGAAAATTAGGAGTGACTCTTTCGAAAAACTCTTGACTAAATATCACTCTGTTTTGGAACAACCAAGTCACAATAATTAAACGGGTATTTTGATATATAGGGCGAGATAATAGGCGTTTTTTCGCCCCCTAATATCGGTGAAGTAGCTTGGGCGGTACTATGTTTAAGCAAAAATTAAAGCAACTAATTGAAAGTAAGCTTACGGAAGATGGCCTGTTTGAGACCGGCGTTAAAGGGGGACAACTGTTTCGAGTTACAGAAGGGGTAAGGTGTTCCCCAGCCATCTATGAGCCTGCTGTTATTGCTATAGTCAGTGGCACAAAAGAAGCCATTGTTGATGGAAAGTCTTATGTTTATGTCGCCGAACAGTATATGTGCTGTTGTATGTCTATGCCTGTAGAAGCAGGAACCCCTAATGCATCTAAAGAGAACCCCTTTGCTAGGGGTGTCTATTGCGCTAGAGCCCCGATGATGACGGAGGTTACAATGGAATATGAGCGCGCGACGGGGGTAACACGTTAGCCTCGCAGTAGTGCCCTTCCTCCAAGTATCGTACTTTCTTCGTGGGATGAGTGTTTTTCCGAGGCGCTATATAGAATATTACAGTTAACCCAGAGTGCTGCGGATACCGCGATCCTAGGTGAAAGTCGTTTACGGGAAGTGTACTACGCTATTTTAAAGGGCAATGCTGGAGCGTCGGCAAGTAGAGCGTTTGGTGTAGATAATGAGATTGCCCGCGCCATTCACTATTTATCAAGCCGTTTAGACAAGCCAATCACAATAGATGAAGTGGCGTCTCATGTGAACATGAGCCGTGCGGTATTCCATCGAAAGTTCAAGCAAGCCACAAGTTTGTCGCCCATTCAGTTCGTAAAGTCTATGCGCCTGAACACGGCTGCAATGAAAATTGTAGGTGGGATGACCGTAAATGAAGCTGCAATGGATGTAGGATATGTAAGTACATCGCAATTTAGCCGCGAGTTTAAACGGTTGTATGGACAGTCACCTAAGCAATGGAGCCACGATAGGCAGGTACCTGCAGGATTGCTGTAATATTAAACTAAAGGTGTAAGCCGATTGTATTGCATTGTCGCAAATATACTGGGAAGGTAAAAAAGTGCATTACACCTTGTAAAGTCAAACGCAAAATATACGACTAACCACAACCTTGTAAGAGAAAATTCGTTCTTCAAGCACAAAAACTATTTGTCATAAAATAAAAATAATAGGCAGTGCAGTATTGGAACAGTTACTTTCAAATAACCGACAAAAATTACAAGCGGCAATTCCACTTATCAATAATTACAACGATAGGTTTGATGATTTGAACCATTGGTGGGGGAAAATATCGCTGATAGGTAAAATCAACAGCCATAATGTATCTGATAGCATTTTGGAAGAAATGCTTAGCACCAAAGAGAAATTTTCTGAGTTACAAGGTCGGCTCATTCAAAACCTGATGAAAGAGCATTTATTGACGCGTTTGGCTGACGATCATAATAAATCTCAAGTCGCTATCGATATTCTGATTAGAAATTTGTTTGAGCGTACTGCCGATGTAGGCTTTTTGGCTACTGATGATGATATCCGAGCTTTCTTGCTTCACACCGATAGGCAAGTCGAAGACATTGAAAATATTCGCCACCGTTTAGCGGAATACGTAAAAAATATAGCGTATATGATGAGATTGTTCTTCTCGATACCCAGGGGCGGGTTAAGGCTAATTTGGATATTGATAGCTCAATTGAATTTAGCGAAGATCCGCTAATTTCAAAAACCTTGGCGTCTACAGATGACTATACAGAAACTTTTCGTTATTCAGATCTTCAGCCTCACAAGCGCAATTCATTAATTTATTCGTGTGTCATTAAGGAAAGTAACGAAAAAGATGCCAAAGCACTAGGTGTTCTTTGTCTATGCTTCAAATTTGACGATGAAATGCAGTCAATTTTTAGCAACTTACAATCTGAACGTGCCGCCAGTAGTATTATGATTTTGTCTGAAAGCAGAGAAGTCATGGCAACTAGCCATTCACAAAAGTTTAAAGTGGGTGAAAAAATACCTAACAGTGGGTCTCCTGATTTAATCACCATAAAAAATAAAAGCTATATATCTACAACGTCGGAAACTAAGGGATACCAAGGTTTTAAAGGTTTATCTTGGCAGGGTGTAGCTATGACGCCACTCAACGATGCTTTTAAGCATTCAAAAGAAACTGGAAAACCTCAAACAGACTCTTGTCAGTTACTCAATTCTCAACTCTTTTCTGATGATTTAAAGCAAATATTCAAAACGTCGATGTTAATCAATGACGATCTGAGTTTAGTGGTATTGAATGGCATTATTGCAGCAGCGCGTAATAATGCTGTTGAATTCATGCCTGTACTTTCTGAGATCAAATCGACCGGTGAGAGTATCGCGTTAATCTTTTCTGACTCTATCGATAACCTACAATCTACAGTGATAAGCGCACGGCTTGGTGACGTAAGGTTTTGCGCAAGCTTAGCAGTAGATATTATGGACAGAAATCTGTACGAGAGAGCGAACGATTGTCGCTGGTGGGCGCTTACCACTGTGTTTCGACAGTACTTGCAACTTCCCACCGTAGGGCCTGATGCTCAGCAAGAAATTTCAAATATTCTTGGTTACATTAATGACCTATACACGGTTTACACCAATTTATACGTTTATGACAAAAATGGCATTATTGTCGCGGTATCTAACAAAGACCATGCGTCAGTCATTGGAGACAAAGTCGATACACAGAGCGGCGCTATAGATGCGTTGAGTTGTACAGATTCACAAAAATATTCCGTGTCGAAATTTGTTCCTAGCGCGCAGTACGATAATAAGCACACCTACATCTACAACGCATCAATCACCAGTTTAGAACAAAACAACGTATTTGGC
Source organism: Alteromonas naphthalenivorans (assembly GCF_000213655.1). Lineage (NCBI taxonomy): Bacteria > Pseudomonadati > Pseudomonadota > Gammaproteobacteria > Alteromonadales > Alteromonadaceae > Alteromonas > Alteromonas naphthalenivorans. The sequence continues at coordinate 3,302,356 of NC_015554.1, read as the reverse complement.
GGTATAGGAATTGTGTTTGACAGTGGGCCACAATTCACTGAAATGTTAAACGACTCGCTACCTAAAGATGAAAGTGGGCATACTGTAACCGGGTGTTTTGGCATGTTTTGCCAGCGTGATGGGATGATTATTTCTGCTACCGAAGGTAGCCCTCAGCAGGTGGGGGACGTTATCGAGATAGACGACACACTTTTAGGTTTAAAAAACGGCGAGAAAGACTCTCGAATTACAAATTACCAAGGTAAGAAATACGCAATTGGTATTGCCGCGTCTAAAGGGTATAGAGAGTACAAAACAACCGGTGATTATCAAAACGATGTGGTGGCGTTCATCATGATGCCAAGCTAAATAGCATTAGAACAACGCCTACACGATTGTCGCGGCATTACATTAAAAACAGGGTCGCAGTGCCTAAGAACGCAAATATACCCACCACATCAGTGATGGTGGTCAGAATTACGCTTCCTGCTAGTGCAGGGTCTATTTTCAAACGCTTCATGATGAGCGGCAAAGTAGCGCCTGCCATTGCTGCGGCTATCATGTTAACCAGCATGGCAAAGGCAATAATAATCCCTAACATGTAGTCTTGTTTCCAAAGCGCTATTACCGAAGCAATTAAGATTGCCCAAATAGCACCGTTTAAGAAGCCAATAGATATCTCTTTGCTTATTAACCAGCGGGAGTTGTTGGCATTAACGTGCCCAAGCGCCATACCGCGAATAACAAGGGTAAGGGTTTGGTTTCCGGCAACACCGCCCATGCTTGGTACTATGGTGTTCAATATGGCAAGTACGGCCAATTGGCTTAGCGTTGCTTCAAACAAGTCGCTTACCATGGCTGCCATTAGCGCGGTAACCAGGTTTACAGCCAACCAAACGGAGCGTCGTTTGGTACTTTGAAGCACAGGGGCGAAAGTATCTTCGTCATCATCTAAACCCGCCATACTCATCATGGAGTGCTCAGCGTCCTCACGAATAATATCTACCACGTCATCAATGGTAATTCGGCCGACTAAGCGGTGTTTCTCATCAACCACGGGGGCCGATAGCCAGTTATAGCGCTCGAATAAGCTCGCCACTTCATCATCTGGCATATGCACAGGAATCGCTTCAGACTCTTCATCCATCACATCAGACACTTTGGCTTCAGTCTCAGCGGTGAGTAATCGCGTTACCGGTACAATACCCACCAAATTATCGGTGCGGTTAACCACATAAAAGGTATCGGTATTTTCAGGTAATTCACCTTTGAGGCGAATATAACGAAGGACCACATCAATGGTGACATCAGGGCGAAGTGTAATGGTGTCGGTATTCATAATGAAACCGGCAGTTTCTTCGCCGTAAGACAATGCCTGTTCAGCACGTACCCTGTCTTGTGCATCCATAGAGTCTAGAATGTCCTGTAATACAGGCTCAGGCAGACTACTAAGGGTAACCGCTAAGTCATCGGTATCCATCTCTTCTAACGCGTCTACCACGTTAGCAGGCAGCATTTTGGTGATGATACCGTTACGTACGTCGTCAGAGAGTTCTTCTAAAATATCACCATGGAAATCACCATCGATAAGCTCCCACAACTCGTCACGAGTACGACTGGGGCTAGATTCTAGAATGTGTGCAACATCAGATGGGGGTAATTCAAGCAGAAGCTTACGTACAGAAACAAATTGGCCATTATTCAACGCGCCATTTAGTGCCCTTAGTTGGCTTTGTACGTATTTTGAGACCAGCGCTTCTGCCACTGCTTTCGCCTAAAAAATGGAATTTCAATAATGGTAGGATATCGCACTTGCCATGACGCTGTCATGACAAAAGCGCAGTAGGTACAGACAATTACGAGCCGTATGGTGAAATTATAGACGGCTTTTAGCAGAATTTCTCAGTCGTATTGGAAGCTGCATTATTCGTCTTCGTTGAAACGGCCTTCAATTAACGTTTCAATGGCGTTTAATGCCGCTTCGGCATCATTACCTTCAACCACAACGTTTACCTGTTCACCTTGGTGGCTTTCCAGCATCATTAAGCCCAGCACACTGTTAGCATCGGCTTTCTTATCGCCTTTCACCAACACGATTTTTGCGTCAAATTGATTGGCTAATTGAACCAACTGTGTGGCAGCGCGGGCGTGTAAGCCCAATTTATTGACTATGGTAAGTGTTTTTTCGATTGTCATTACTGATTTAACTCGCGGTGGCGAATTTGTACATCGGGATGCATTTCGCCAAAGGTTTTCGCTAACGATTGAGCAATAAATACTGAGCGGTGCTGACCGCCGGTACAACCAATCGCAATGGTGACATAACTACGGTTATTGCGTTCTAAGTGTGGCAGCCATGTAGTGATTAGGTTCTGAATTTGCCAAATAAATTTGGTTACAACAGGCTGGGAACCTAAAAATACTTCTACGGGGGCATCTAAACCAGTTAAGTGTTTTAAATCGGGTTCCCAATGCGGGTTGGGGAGAAAGCGGGCGTCAAATACATAGTCGGCGTCTTTGGGGATACCGTGCTTAAAGCCAAACGATTCAAACACCAATACTAGGCGAGAGCTTTTCTTGCCTAGAATTCGTTCGCGGATAAGCTCTGCGAGTTGATGAATAGTGAGTTTATCCGTATCAATGTACAAATCGGCGCGCTCAACAATAGGCGCAAGCAAGTCTGATTCGGCTTTTATCGATTCAGATAAAGATTTGTTGAGCTTAGCTAGCGGATGTAATCGGCGGGTTTCGCTGAAACGCTTCACCAGTACATCGTCACTCGCGTCGATGTACACAATGGTCATAGACCACGATGAGGGTAGGTAATCTAAGATCTCTACCAAGTCCGCTGGATTTTTGGGTAGGTTTCTTACATCGATACTTACCGCAACTTGGTCATATTCATCAACCACGGTATGGGTCAGAGTAGGGAGAAGGTTAACCGGAATATTATCTACGCAATAGTAACCTAAATCTTCAAGGGCACGTAGCGCAACTGATTTTCCTGAACCGGATCGACCACTGATAATAATCAGTTTCACCTGCATTTCTCCCTTTTAAAATATGGTGCAGTGCTTTTTTAGCTTAAAGCCGTAATGATGTCATCACTGGTGGAGGCCCGCCTAATGGCTTTCACCGTTTCTTTATCACTTAGCTTACCCGCCACGGTAGCGAGTGTTTGTAAGTGACCTTCTGTTTTCTCTTCTGGCACTAATAGGGCAAAGAATATATCTACGGGCTGATCGTCAAGCGCATCAAAATCGATGGCAGGGTTGCTGGTTACAATAATGGCGATAACGTGTTCTAAGCCCGGTAATCGACCGTGGGGCAGAGCAATACCATTGCCAATACCCGTACTCCCCATTCGTTCACGGGTTAGTAGACTATTTAATACACTAGCCTGATCGATGTCGGGATTATTTTTAGCAGCAATGTCGCTAATAATCTCTAGAATACGTTTTTTACTGTTACATTGAACCGCACACTCGGTGCGGTCCAAACTTACTATGGCTTGAATTTCCATACTAATATTTAGTGCTTTTTCAGCTTTTCCTTATGCTTGATAACTTGCCTGTCGAGTTTGTCGATCATGCTGTCTATCGCCGCATACATGTCTGTATTATGAGATGAAGCAAACACTTCTGCGCCGCTAAGGTGCATGGTGGCTTCGGCTTTTTGATTGAGTTTTTCGACGTTCAGGATGACATGCACATTAGATATGTGATCAAAGTGACGCTCTAGTTTGCTGAACTTAGTATCGACATAGCTACGCAAAGAATCAGTAATTTCGACATGATGACCGGTAAGGTTGATTTGCATATTTCGTCTTCCTTAAATTATCAAGGCCTTTAAATAAGGCTTTTGCGTTGGTTTGACGGCGGAATCGATAACGATTCCCGGTATTTTGCTATTGTTCGCCGGGCTACTTTAATGCCTTGTTCGGCCAACAATTGAGCAATCTTGCTATCGCTTAATGGCTTGCTGGGCGTTTCCGCTGCCACAAGCTTTTTAATTAGTGCGCGAATAGCGGTAGATGAACACTCACCACCAGATTCCGTTGCTACATGGCTAGAGAAGAAATATTTCAACTCGAAAATGCCACGAGGGGTATGCATATACTTTTGCGTGGTGACTCGTGAAATGGTGGATTCATGCATATCTACCATTTCTGCGACATCATTTAGCACCATTGGTTTCATCATTTCTGGGCCGTGCTCGAAAAAGCCCATTTGTTGCTGCACAATACAGTTTGCTACTTTCATCAAGGTGTCGTTTCTTGACTCAAGGCTTTTTATAAACCACTTGGCTTCTTGCATATGCGAGCGAATAAATTGCGAATCGCTGCTGTTTTTAGAGCGTCGGCTCATGGCAGCGTATTGTTGATTTACGCTTAATTTTGGCAAGCTGTCGGGATTAAGTTCTACTACCCAACGGCCATTCTTTTTGTTTACCGAAACATCAGGAATAACGTATTCGGGTTCTTTAGTAATTAATGCACTGCCAGGACGAGGATTCAACGTTTGCAATAAGCGCATGGCTTCGCGAAGTTGATCTTCTTTCAAACGGCTCTTGCGCATTAACGTACGGTAATCTTTGCTGCTCAGCAGGTCTGAGTACTCATTAATAAGCTGTCTGGCTTCGGTCAGCCATGGCGTATCGTCCGAGAACTGGCGAAGCTGCACGAGCAAACATTCTTGCGGTGTACGTGAACCTGAACCAATAGGGTCGAACATTTGAATACGTTTTAGTACACATTCAACTTCGTCCATTTCTACCAACTCTTCAACATCGTCAGAGTTTACCGATTCTAAAATCTGTTCAATGGGTACGTTAAGGTAACCAGATTCATCGATGGAGTCGATAATGGCGGTAGCAATGGCGCGGTCTGTATCTGAAAACGGGGTTAAACGCATCTGCCAAAGCAAATGGTCTTGAATATTGTCGGTGGTTTCACCCTGAAACAGTTGGTCGTCATCATTATTAGATGGGCCAGGAGCGGGGGCAGAAGAGGCCGAGTAATACTCATCCCATGTGCTGTCGATTGGCAACTCGTCGGGAAGGTCGTTCTTTTCAAGCGCGTCACCAGCTTCCAACGAATCGCTAGATGCAGTGGGAGCCGCTTCCACAGAAGGGTCGTCTCCATCCATGTTGTTTTTCTCAACCGGGTGGTCATCACCGCCTTCTTCAACTTCTAAAAGAGGGTTTGAGTCAAGTGCTTCCTGAATCTCTTGCTGCAGGTCGAGCGTAGACAACTGCAGCAGCTTGATTGCCTGCTGCAACTGCGGTGTCATGGTAAGTTGTTGACTGAACTTTAGCTGTAAAGATGGTTTCATCTACGTCTTATTTTTAAACTCTTGTTGTGAATATACCCGTGCTTAAAACTGAAAATGACAATTCGGTTACAGTAACTATAGCCTGAATTGTTCTCCTAGGTATACATCCCTTACTTTCTGATTACTTAAAACTTGTTCTGCCGTCCCTTGCGCGATGAGTTCGCCTTGGCTCACAATATACGCTTTCTCACACACATCCAGTGTTTCTCTTACGTTGTGATCGGTGATGAGGATTCCAATTCCTCTGTCACGAAGATGTTGAATGATCTTCTTTATATCATTAACCGATATAGGATCAACACCAGCAAATGGCTCATCAAGCAAAATAAATTGCGGATCGGCTGCTAATGCTCGTGCGATTTCTACTCGGCGGCGTTCACCACCGGATAAACTCATACCCGTACTATTACGTATATGGTTGATATTAAATTCATCAAGTAGCGCATCGGCTTCTTGTTCTTGTTCTGATGAACTTAACCCTTTACGGGTTTGCAAGATAGCCATGATGTTCTCAAACACCGTCAATTTTCTAAAAATAGAGGCTTCTTGCGGCAAATACCCAATACCGCGGCGAGCACGTTCGTGCATGGGCTCGTGAGTTAATTCGCTGTCATCAATACTGATTTTGCCCTTATCTAGGGGAACTAAGCCAACAATCATGTAGAAGGTAGTCGTTTTACCGGCACCATTAGGGCCGAGTAGTCCAACGATTTGCCCCGTCGATACTGATAAGCTTACATCGCGAACCACTTGACGTGCTTTATAAGCCTTTGCAAGGCTCTGTGCGCTCAACGTTGCCATGATTAGTTGTCGTCCGCCTTATCGTCTTCGTTATTCGATGACGCTTTACGTATTGCCTCAGGGGTAAATACGGTAGTGACTCTGCCACCTTCGCCGTCTTCGCCGCCTGTTGCAAGTAATTGTTCAGTGACCATGTCGAAGGTAATCTTATCACCTTGTACTTTACTGGTGTCTTGCTGTAGCTCAGCATTTCCTTGTAAAGAAATAGTTCGATTTACTACTTCATAGCGAATTTCGTTGGCCTTCGCTGTGACAGGAGCACCGTCTTCAAGTTTTTGCGAATAGCTGGCTGGTTTGCCGCGAGCCACGAATATCTCTCGTCCATCACCTTCGCTGGCAATCACTTCAACTTCATCGGCATTTATCACCAAAGAACCTTGAGTAATCCGTACATCATCTTTAAACAATGAGGTTTTGTTTTTACCGTCAACAAATTGCGATTTCGAGTCAACTTTAATCGGTTTATTAAAGTCGCTTTCAGCCGCTATAGCCGCAGTAGCAAATAGGCTAACAGCGAGGCTAGTCGCTAATGCTTTAGTGGCTAGGCGAATAAATGGTTTGTACATGGTCTATTAACTCGTATTCCTGGGTACGCAAATTAGCGTTAAACCCATTGCTGTTAATCACATATTGTAAGCCACGTATTTCCACGGGCTGATCAGATGTCATTTGCTTAGTGTACAGGTTTATCTCTATAAACGCTGTGCGTATTGTTCTTACAAAGTCATCGACACTTTGGTTTTCAATAACGACATTATTTTCTAGCTGTATCAATTCGTTATTATACAAAGTGCCTTCTGTCGCGGTAACTTCCCACGGTGACTGTGCATCGTCGGTATACAATGTATATCTGGGCTTTTGGAATAAAACAAAGCCCAATTGGTCGTAATGTTCCATCGACGCTGCAAATACTTTGTGATTTAGCTGTCCTTCTTGATTGTATAAGGTGGTCGTTAGGTTTTTGGCTTTATATGCAGGCTTTAATGCGTCCGGCCCTTGATCAGATTGCTGAGCAGGGTCTTCGTCCATCCAAATAGGGATATACAGGGCGGATGCCAATATAAATAACACCGAAATACTTAAGCCTAATCGATCAAAACCTAATACCTTCATACGCTAGCACCTTGAATTCCGTGTAGCTTGTCGTTTGCTTGAAGCAAGGTGTCACATATTTCGCGAACGGCCCCGAAGCCGCCGGGCAACGTGGTGATCCAATTCGCTTGCTGTGCAACCGCAGGGTGGGCGTCTTTTACCGCAATTTTTACATTAGCGTGAGGATACATGCCCGTATCAGGCATATCGTCACCTACTACCGCCACATGCTCGGGCTTAAGTGATAAGCGAGCCATCAGTTCAGCAAGGGCGTCAGATTTATTTTCTTCACCCTGCACAATGTGTGCGACATTCAGTGCTTTCATTCTATTTTCGACAATGGCAGAACGCCTGCCCGTAATAACCGCCACTGCCACACCTGAATTCACAAGCGCTTTAACACCATAGCCATCACGGGTATGAAATGCTTTTAACTCTTCGCCAGCATTACCAAGGTAAATACGGCCATCTGAAAACACACCGTCTACATCACAAACTAATAATCGAACTTGTTTTAACGAGGAATACAACGCCGTTGGCATAGCGGTATAAAGTGTATTTACGGCTGTTTGGGTGTCGTTCATTATAAAACTCCCGCTTTAAGTAGCATGTGCATATTGAATGCGCCCACAGGCTTGCGGGCATCATCCGTTACCATAAGCGCACTTATCTTATGAGTTTCCATTACATTTAGCGCTTCTACGGCGAGTTGTTCAGGCATGGTTGTTTTACCGCCTTTGGTCATCACCTGCGTAACCGTGGCGGTATGCAAGTCTATGCGGGCATCTAAAATACGACGTAAATCACCATCGGTGAAAATTCCGACTAAAACACCATCGCTATCGATAACCCCGGTCATACCCAGCCCCTTTTTGGATATCTCCAATAGTGCTTCGGCAACCAAGGCGTTTTCGTCTACCAAGGGTAATTCGCTACCAGTTAGCATGATGTCACTCACTTTCAGCAGTAATTTTCTGCCTAAGCTGCCACCCGGGTGAGAAAGCGCAAAGTCGTCAGAGGTAAAACCTTTACGATCAAGTAGGGCCACGGCAAGGGCGTCACCCATTACCAAGGTAGCGGTGGTACTAGAGGTAGGTGCTAAGCCTAAAGAACACGCTTCTTTTTCTACACTGATATTCAACACCACGTCTGCGTGCTGTCCTAATGAACTGGTTACGCTGTTGGTCATTGCTATAACAGGCACATTTAACCGCTTCACAATGGGCAGTAAATTGACTAGCTCTGCGGTTTCACCAGAATTAGAAATAGCGAGTAGCACATCACCTTTACTCAGCATGCCTAAGTCGCCATGGTTGGCTTCACCTGGGTGCATGAAAAACGAAGGTGTTCCGGTACTGGCAAGCGTTGCTGCTATCTTATGCCCGATATGCCCAGATTTACCCATTCCACACACGACAACTTTGCCCACACAGTTTTGTAATAAATTACATGCGGTAACAAAATCATCGTTCATACGCGATGAAAGCGCTGAAATTGCCTGCGCTTCAATCTCTATAACGCGCTTGGCTGAAGTGATGAAGCTATTTTCTTGTGACATTACGCAAAAAGCCAAAATTGATAACCAATAAAGCAAGCAATCAATAAGCCGCCATTTCTTCGGCTTATTCGTCGATTACCCATTAAGGTGAAACTAAACAAAAATAGCAATAGGGTTAACCCGAGTACAACGAACATATCGCGGTTATACACATCGGGGTCTAATGTGCCAGGCGCTATTAGGCCAGGCATGCCTAATACAGCAAGCAAGTTAAAAATATTAGAACCAATAATATTGCCTAACGCTAAATCATCTTCCCCTTTAAGCACGCCAGCAATGCTGGCAGCCAGTTCGGGTAAACTTGTGCCCAACGCAATAATGGTCAGGCCGATAACTAAATCTGACATGCCTAGGTATTGGGCTATTTCTACTGCTGAACCCACTAAGAAGTGTGCACTTAACGGTAACAGTATTAGACCAACGACAATCCAGAAAACAGCGGAAGAGGTGGGCACATCGTTAGGGATTTCATCTGTTGTCTCACTTACTAACGGGTCTTCTTTATCTACTTTCATAGATAGCCAGCCCATTAGGCCTAAAACAATCACGAAGAGGCTAATAAGGATAATACCTTCCAGATGAGTAAGCTCGCCATCGAAAAGAAAAACCACGGCAATGACGGTAATAACAAGCAGAGCAGGGAGTTCACGCTTTAACGTAGAGGACGCAACAAGAAGCGGTTTGACTAGTGCAGTAATACCAAGCACAAGGGCAATATTAGTAATATTTGAGCCTAATGCGTTACCTACGGCCGTATTCATATTACCGTTAATAGATGCCGCGGCTGACACCACAATTTCAGGTGCAGACGACCCCATTGCGACAATGGTTAAGCCTATCATCATGGGCGCCATACCAATATTCTTGGCGAACGCTGATGCACCGTAAACAAAACGGTCTGCACTCCAGCTAAGTACAATCAGTCCAACTAAAAAAATGACTACGTTTAAAAGCACAACAACCAGCATAGTTAGGAATTTCACAAGATTGTCGCAAAAACAATGCCATTTGCCTATGGGAACTATCGCTTATTTTAGCAAAGGTGGTATTAAGTGCCCCTTTGATCGTGCTTACTGATTGAAAATTATTCGAATTTTCTAAATTCGAATAAATCGAACATAACTTGTAACGTTTTGCTTTTGTGCCGCGCTTGAAAAAGCGTACAATGTCACTAAATTACACTGCTCAGTAAACTTTATCGATTTAACGTACTCAAAGGCATAGAACTTGCCTTGGCTTTAGCTGTTATGTAAAGCCGTTATGGAAAACAGTTTAGCGTTAAAGGCGACTTAAGTAGCTTAAACCTTACATCTATAGGAAGTGAGTGATGTGCGTCATTACTTGCTTTGCTGGTATCACTTATTATTCAAGGGTCGATAAATAAAATCGCTATGGACCATTTAGTCGAGATAGACAACCTAACCTTTCGACGCGCAGACCGTGTTATTTATGACGGTATTACGCTGAGCATTCCGAAAGGAAAAATTACGGCCGTTATGGGCCCCAGTGGTATAGGGAAGACCACTTTACTGCGCCTTATTGGCGGGCAATTAACGCCAGATGAAGGTGATATACAGTTTGATGGCGACTCTGTTGTCGCTATGAGCCGTAAAGAGCTTTATCAAGCACGTCGTCGAATGAGCATGCTTTTTCAAAGTGGTGCTTTGTTCACAGACATGACAGTTTTTGACAATGTGGCATTTCCGCTACGTGAACACACCAAGTTATCGGAAGATCTTATCGCCACAACTGTCGCATTAAAGCTACAGGCTGTTGGGCTAAGAGGCGCAGCGCAACTCATGCCAAGCGAACTTTCTGGTGGAATGGCACGTCGCGCAGCATTAGCCAGAGCTATTGCGTTAGACCCAGACCTTATTATGTACGATGAACCTTTGGCCGGCCAAGATCCGATTTCAATGGGTGTACTGGTTAAATTAATCAGAGGGCTTAACGACGCACTAAACTTAACGAGCGTAGTGGTAACCCACGACGTGACTGAAGTGCTCACTATTGCCGATTATATTTATATTTTGGCAGACAAACGGGTAATTGGGGAAGGAACCGCGCAGCAAATTAGAGAAAGCGACTCAGAGTTAGTTCAGCAGTTCCTAAAAGGTAAAGCCGATGGCCCTGTGCCGTTTCATTACCCTGCTCCGGATATAGAAAATACCTTTTTCGGAGGGGATAAATGAAGTTCTTCCAATCGATAGGTGCTAAAACCATTGGCAAGTTAACTGCCATTGGCCGTGCTACCTACATGTTAATGGGAGCGCTACTTGCCCTTCCTAGATTAAAAAACATTCCGCTTACCATTAAACAGGTTCATGTGGTGGGCGTTCAGTCTTTGTTAATTATTATCGTGTCAGGATTGTTTATTGGCATGGTAATGGCGCTGCAAGGCTATACCATTTTAGTTGATTACGGCGCTGAAGGTAGCTTAGGCCCCATGGTGGCGTTATCGCTGCTACGTGAGCTTGGTCCTGTAGTTACCGCATTATTGTTTGCTGGTAGAGCGGGTTCTGCACTAACCGCAGAAATTGGCTTAATGAAAGCAACTGAGCAAATTAGCAGTCTAGAGATGATGGCTGTTGACCCGCTAAGGCGTATTGTCGCGCCGCGCTTTTGGGCGGGCATTATTTCGATGCCAATGCTAGCGCTGATATTCAGTGCGGTCGGTATTTTAGGCGGTCACCTAGTGGGCGTTGATTGGTTAGGTGTAGATGTTGGCAGTTATTGGTCAATTATGCAGTCTACGGTGGAATGGGGCGAAGATGTGGTAAATGGCATTATTAAAAGCCTTGTTTTTGCCTTGGTTGTCACCTGGATAGCCATATTTAAGGGTTACGATTCTATTCCTACATCGGAAGGGATCAGCAAAGCTACTACAGAAACTGTAGTGTATTCTTCATTAGCAGTATTAGGGCTGGACTTCGTGCTTACCGCCCTTATGTTTGGCATTGAGTAGGGTTGAGTCATGAATAAATATAAATCTGAAGTATTGGTTGGCATGTTCGTTGTATTAACCATTGGTGCGGTAATGTTGCTGGCACTAAAAGTGGCTAATCAATCGGTAGGTGGCGATGGTGATACCTACACGCTATACGCTAAATTCGACAACATCGGTGGGTTGAAAGCACGCTCATCTGTAAAGGTCGGTGGTGTGAATGTTGGTCGAGTTTCTTCCATCACACTTGATCAAGAAGACTTCACGCCCGTAGTAGAGTTATCGATTTTGAAAAGCTACGACGGCTTTCCAGAAACCAGCTCAGTTTCAATACTGACCTCTGGCCTGCTGGGTGAGCAATATGTTGGCTTCCAGCCAGGTTTCTCGTTTGACGGGGTAGCAAACCTAAAAGATGGCGATTATTTGCAAGATACAAAGTCGGCATTGGTATTAGAAGATTTGATAGGGCAATTCTTATTTAGTCGCGGAAGTGACGAAGAATAAGAATACGAAGGTTAATTAGAATTAATAAAGACCTGATGAAACCAAAAAGGGAATTGTCAGGTCTGTTGTAATAAGAATTTAGTTTCAGGAGATAGGCATTGAAAAAGTTAATGGTAATAATGAGCGTGTTGATGTTCTCTTTAGTGGGAACGGCGCAAGCTCAAGAAATCAACGAGCAAAACCCGTATGAGTTGGTTAAAGGCGTTGCTTCTAAAACCTTCGATAGAATTAAAGCGAACCAAGAAGCGGTGAAAGCTGATCCTGAAATGTTGCGCACCATTATGGAAGAAGAGCTAGTCCCTCATATCGACTATAAATTTGCTGCTTTCATGGTATTGGGCAAGCACTTTAAATCGGTTCCACAAGAAAAAATGGGTGAATACATTACCGTATTCAGACAATATCTTATTACGTCTTACGCGGTTGCAATGGGCTACTACAACAACCAAACGGTTCAGTTTGAACCTGAGTCGTCTTTTGATGATAAAAAATCAGTAACGGTTCGCGCTGTAGTTCAAGATCCTAAACGCCCAGAAATCAAAATTGCGTTTAAAGTACGTAAAGACTCAAAAACAAATGAGTGGAAAGCATACGACATGGTAGCTGAAGGTATCAGCATGCTAAATAGTAAGCGCAGCGAATTTGAATCTATCCTTCGTCAAGACGGTATTGATGCAGTGATTGCGCTAATGAGAGATAAGATTGGTAAGCCTGTAGAGCTAAACCAAGATGAGCCTATCGATTTTGACGGAGAGAGTGCGTGAGCCTTTTTCAGGTTAACGATAACGCCCAAGTCAATGTGCACGGTCATTTAGATCGTGACACCCTGTCTAAAAATTTTTTTGAAAGTTTAACCTCATCGCAAAGCGCTTTATTGGCTAAAGCTGGTACGTGTTGTATAGATTTGGGCGATGTTGAGCGAGTAGATAGTGCTGGATTAGCTTGGATATTAAACGCAATTAGGGATGGAAAGCGTGAGGGTATTAATGTTAGCTTGCGTGAACTCCCAGAAAAATTACGTAAACTGGCTAAAATAAGCGACGTTGATGGCTTTTTACCAGTAGAATGATCCTAATTAGCTAGGTAAAGAACAAGCAGGTAAAGAAGTAAGTTATGGAATTGTCCGAAATTGAAAAAATTCTCACCGACGCCCTAGAGCTTCAAGAAGTTCATGTAAAAGGCGAAGGTTCTCATTTCAACATTATCGCGGTAGGCGATATTTTTAATGAAATGAGCCGCGTTAAGCGCCAGCAGGCTGTTTATGCACCTTTATCAGATAAGATTGCAGATGGGTCTATGCATGCCATTACCATCAAAACCTTTTCAGTAAAAGACTGGGAGCGTGAGCGCCAGTTTCACATTCCTCAGTAAGCAGGTCTTTTTTCGTGGATAAACTTGTTATAAAGAAAGGCCCTGCACTACAGGGAACCGTGCGTATTTCCGGTGCTAAGAATGCTGCGTTACCACTACTAATGACCAGTTTGCTTAGCGACCAGCCATGTCGTTATACCAACGTGCCTCGACTGCGTGATATTAATACCACAGTAGCACTACTACGAGAGCTAGGCGTTGAAGTAGCACAACCTGCTGCGAACGACGTGGTGTTAGACTCAAGTACGCTGCAAAGCATTACAGCTTCATATGAATTAGTACGTACCATGCGTGCCTCTATTTTGGTGTTAGGCCCTTTGCTTGCAAAGCAAGGTAAAGCAAACGTATCACTTCCTGGCGGCTGCGCGATAGGTGCACGCCCTGTTAATCTTCATTTGACTGGCCTTGAAAAGATGGGCGCTAAAATTGAAGTAGACGAAGGGTATATTCGCGCTGAAGTCGATGGCCGTTTAAAAGGTGCTCGCATCTTCATGGACATGGTGAGCGTTGGTGCTACTGAAAACCTAATGATGGCAGCGGCGTTGGCAGACGGCACAACCGTGCTAGAAAACGCCGCACGTGAGCCTGAGATTGTCGATTTAGCTAACTGTCTTATTCAGATGGGCGCGGTTATTTCTGGCGCAGGTACTGATAAAATTACGATTGAAGGGGTAGAAACCCTAAATGGTTGTGACTATCGTGTACTGCCAGATCGTATTGAAACTGGTACTTTCTTAGTTGCTGCTGCGGTAACTGGCGGAAAAATTCGTTGTACTCACGCTGCACCTGAAACGTTAGAAGCTGTTATCGATAAGCTTGAACAAGCCGGTGCGGTTATCACTTTAGGTGAAGACTGGATTGAGCTAGACATGCAAGGCAAGCAGCCTAAAGCGGTTCGCGTTAAAACCGCACCACACCCTGCATTTCCTACAGACATGCAAGCCCAGTTCGTTACATTAAACTGCGTAGCGGAAGGCACAGGTGTTATTACCGAAACGATATTTGAAAACCGTTTTATGCACGTGCCAGAGCTACAACGCATGGGCGCTGAAATTGCCCTTGAAGGTAACTCTGCGGTTTCTAAAGGGAGTTCTGCGCTTAAGGGCGCACCTGTAATGGCAACCGATTTACGTGCATCTGCAAGCTTAGTGATTGCTGGGCTTATTGCCGATGGCGAAACCCATGTAAACCGTATCTATCACTTAGATCGCGGTTATGAAGCCATTGAAGAGAAGTTAGGTGCACTTGGCGCCAACATCGAGCGTGTAAAAGAATAAAGCGCTAATTAACGGCTCATAAAAAAGCGCCTTATGATTATTTATCATAAGGCGCTTTTTTGTGCTTGATACAAAAGCTTTTGCTTGTAAGCGTAGGCTTGCGCTACAGCGATTTATTCTTGGGCACGCAGCTCAGCAACTAAAGCGTTAATAGTAAGCGGGTTACCACCACGGCTAATTTCAAGCTCTAAAGTAGTACCAGGCGCAGTTTCTGCAATCATGTCTAACGTTTTAGATGCACTTTCTAACCGGATGCCGTCAATGGCTAATATAATGTCACCTGGTTGCAAGCCAGCTTCATCAGCAGCGCTACCGTTAGCCACCGCTGTAACTTCAATTCCAGGGCGATTTCGGTACTCACCACCAATAAATCCTAGTTGACCACGAATAACACGGCCGTTATTGATAATTTTGTCCATCACTCGCTTAGCGAGTTCGTATGGTACCGCGAAGTTAATACCATCTACATTCCGAACACGATTACGAGAATCACGTACCTGGAAATTTGCGTTGGTAATACCCAGCAATATACCGTTGCTATCAACCAGTGCACCGCCCGAATTACCTTGGTTCAGCACGGCATCGGTTTGAATGAAATCAACGTAGTTAGATAGACCGTTGCGTCCAGCGCGGCTCACAATACCTTGAGTAATCGTTTGACCTAAATCGAAGGGGTTACCGATAGCCATTACCACATCACCTACATGAATATCTGGCTCAGAAACTTGGGGAATAATGTGTAAGTTGTCTGCAGTAACTTTCAATACTGCTAAATCGGTAAGGGGATCGTTACCAACTATTTGTGCTTCCAGAATTCTTCCGTCTTGTACTGCAACATAAATACTATCAGCATTTTCTACCACATGGTGACAGGTAAGAATGTAGCCGTTTTCGGTCATGATTACGCCTGAACCTAAACTGGCGCGCTCTCTAGGCTGATTACGAAACAACCCAGTGTCGTTCTCGATACTGACACTATAAATATTCACTACAGCAGGGGCAGAGCGGCTTAAGGGGGCAAAATAGCTCTCACGGCTAGCACTCACAGAGGGCTCAGTGAAAAGTCCTTGTGTCAGGCCGCTACCTTGACGTAAATCCGGCAGTAAAAACAACAGAAGCAAGGCTACTATTGTTCCAAGGAATATTGATTTTATGATGAAATTAACTATCGAGCTGCCAGTCACAAGCCACACTTACGTTGTTTTTAATGCCAAAGCACTTCAGCCCACAAATTTGAGCCAAAATAGATGGCAAAATAAGGCTATGTGTTAATGGTATTTTTTATTTGATTAAGTTAAAGGATATCACCTTATCCGTCAATCTGTCGTCTTTAATCCGATTGGGTATAAGCATTTTACGACAAACCCACACTTTCACTAAATTACGCACAAAAAAACAGCGCCTATGGGCGCTGTTTTAATGCATAAGTTTGCTACAACTACTGACGAATCAATAAGTAAAGCGTAGAGTTACCGCGTTTAACATTAAGGGCAATCACCCCTTTTGCTTTATCTAACGCGTCTCTAAACTCAGCCACAGATGGCGTGCGTAGGCGGTTCACGCCCATCACGATATCATCTGGCTTCAAGCCAATACGTGCGGCGGGGCTGCCTTTAGCCAGTTCAGAAATCACCACGCCCGCATTACCTGCTTCATCAGTGCCATTCGTTAAGGTCGCCCCTTCCAATGCAGGGTGAATTTGTGCAGCCGTGATGGTTGATTGTGTAGCATCGCCAAGTACCACATCCATATTCATTTCCTTACCTTTACGCATAATGGTAAGTTCAACTTCTGCACCTGCTCCCATGCTAGAGATTTTAGCTCTCAACTCTTGGAAGCTATGCAAGTTTCTACCATTAATACCGGTAATGATATCACCCGCTTTGATACCTGCTTTGTCAGCAGCGGAGTCTGGGGTTACTTCGCTTACAAATGCTCCAATATTAACATCAGCGTTCATGGCTTCTGCAAGACCAGCGTCTATGTCACTGCCTAGTATACCTAATAAGCCACGTCGAACTTCACCGTACTCAGCAATTTGATCGACTAAGCTTTTCATCATGTTACTAGGAATAGCGAAGCCAATTCCCACATTACCGCCGTTAGGACCGAAAATAGCGGTATTAATACCAACAAGTTCGCCGCGCAAACTAACTAAAGCCCCACCAGAGTTTCCACGGTTAATCGCAGCGTCGGTTTGAATGAAATCTTCATAACCTCCAATGTTTAAACCAGAGCGTCCTAATGCACTCACAATACCCGAGGTAACCGTTTGTGAAAGACCAAAGGGATTACCAATAGCGACCACAAAATCACCCACTCGTAGTGCATCTGAATCAGCCAATGGTAATGCAGTGAGGTTATCGGAATCGATTTTTAACAATGCAATATCACTTTGCTCATCAGAGCCAAGTTTTTTCGCTTTAAACTCACGGCCATCGGTAAGCTTGACAGTAATTTCATCGGCATTATCGACAACGTGGTTGTTCGTTACCACATAGCCTTTATCCGCATCAATAATAACACCAGAGCCAAGGCCCCTAAACGGTCGCTCTTGAACCTGTTCTTGCGGTGCGCCGAAAAAATACTGAAACATTTCTGGCACTTGCTGACGAGAAGTTTGCGTTCCCTCAACAGCAATACTCACCACCGCAGGGGTCGCTTCTTCTAGCATGGGCGCTAGAGAGGGCACCTCATCCTTTTTATCTGAAAAGAACGGCAATGCCGCATAAGAGTTCACGCTAAAGCCAAGAGAACTTACTAATACTGCAGACGCCACGATATACTGACGAAAAGACACTTTCATGCTCGCTTATACTCCTTCAGGTTATTGCGATATTGAATCATTTAACTAAAGACTCTGAAATAACTGAAAAAGTTCCTAAATTATGATTTGTCTGCGGTAGATTGCTCAGAACCGCCGACAAATAGCCCCGACCCTGAATTTGCGAAATCTTTTGGTTGGGTGTCGGAAACTTTATTCACTTTAGACTTTTCAGAACTTTTTAAATTGTTGCGAAGGTAAGACGTCGCTTGTTCACCATAGAAGGGGACTTTAGCGTCTTCATCGTCACTGCTTTGCGTGAGCAATGCTTCGTATTCTTCAATTTGTTGCTTCAGTGTTTCGCACTGACTTTCAATACCTTCAAGGCTTTGACGAGTTTGATGAATATGATGTTGAGCTTGCTGAGCTAATATCTCTTTCACTTGTTGCTCAGTTTGAGCCGCACTATTCCCGCCCGTTTTGGTTTGTACAAAACGACCTATAAAAAAGCCAATGATTAAACCCACCACTAGTAAAGCAAGAGACACTAACAGTTCCATTCTATTCTCCGAATTAACGTACTACTCACATTAAGTACACCTTGATACGTGCTACTTAATGCATTCGACCATTACTTGAATATAGCAAGAGCCGGTATGAAAAGCGCATAGAGATCGCATTAATTGTGTTTATACGAGCTATGCAAATTAACTAGGTGCGATTCTACCGTGATTTCCATTAAAATTAAGGTCATAATTGATAATTTCAAGCAGGTCGGTGCAGCCACGGCCACTATTGACATTTTGCGGGAGTGGAATAGGCGATGACGCCATGGGAAAAATATCAAGCAGATTTGACGTCGCCTGAGTTTCAGTACGATGCAGCACAAGAAAATGCAGTTAAAGAATTACAACGTTTGTTCGACGAGTTAACCCAGCCAGAGAGAAAGCATACCTGGCGGGTAAAACTTAAGTCGGCGTTTGGTAAAGGTCAAAAGAACGCAGGCATTCAAGGCATTTATTTTTATGGCGGCGTAGGCAGAGGGAAAACCTACTTGGTAGATACCTTTTACGACTGCCTGCCGTTCGAAAATAAAATGCGAGTACACTTTCACCGGTTTATGCACCGAATTCATGACGAGCTTAAGCAGCTTACAAACGCACAAGACCCATTAAAAACGATTGCTGCCAAGTTAGCGAAAGAAACCAAGGTGATTTGTTTCGATGAGTTTTTTGTATCGGACATTACCGATGCCATGATTTTAGGCACGCTAATGGAAGAACTTTTCGGTTATGGCATTGTGTTAGTGGCGACATCAAATATTGTACCGGATGACTTGTACAAAAATGGCCTTCAGCGAGCACGCTTTTTACCTGCGATCGATTTAATCAATCAGAATACGCGAGTAATAAACGTAGATAGCGGTGTGGACTATCGTCTTCGAACCCTTGAACAAGCAGAAATTTATCATTATCCATTAGATGGTGAAGCGATTAAGAATTTGCATAGCTACTTTGCTCAGTTGGCGCCTGAAGCGGGTTCTGAAAACGAAACGATCGAAGTTAATAATAGGCAAATAGACACGCTTAGAGATGCCGATGGTGTGTTAATGATAGAGTTTAATGCACTATGTGGTGGGCCGCGAAGCCAAAGCGACTATATAGAGCTAAGTCGTTGTTACCATTCGGTGCTATTGGCCAATGTGAAGGTGATGGGGCAACACAATGATGACGTGGCACGCCGCTTTATTGCCATGGTGGATGAATTTTACGAACGTCATGTAAAGCTGATTATTTCTGCCGAAGTAGCGATGGAAAATTTGTACTCAGAGGGGCTGCTAAACTTTGAATTTAGACGCTGTTTAAGTCGTTTGAGCGAAATGCAATCGCACGAATACTTAGCTACTGAGCACTTACCTTAACCAATAAAAACAGCGAGAGTGCCCGTGGCACTGTATTGTTGGGCATAAAATCGGTAGAATTTGCCCAATTTTTTCTGCTACTGATGGCAGAACTCCATTTGTAAAAAAGAGAATCTTAAGATGGGAAGAGCATTCGAAGTAAGAAAAGCCGCCATGGCCAAGACCGCTGGCGCGAAAACTAAAGTGTATTCTAAGTACGGTAAAGAAATTTACGTGTGCGCTAAAAACGGCGGCGCCGATCCAGATACTAACTTGTCGCTTCGTCGCTTAATGGAAAAAGCGAAAAAAGACCAAGTTCCTGGTCATGTTATCGATAAAGCGATTGATAAAGCAGCTGGTGGCGCAGGTGAAGACTTCCAACCAATGCGTTATGAAGGCTTTGGCCCAGGCAACTGCATGGTAATTGTGGATTGCCTTTCTGATAACGCCAACAGAACCATTACTGAAGTACGTAACTGTTTTACTAAGACTAATGCAAAGCTCGGCGCTCAAGGTGCGGTTTCGCACATGTTCGATCATCAAGCGGTATTCCAGTTTGATGGCGACGATGAAGACGCTATTTTGGAAGTCTTAATGGAAGCGGATGTTGATGTGACTGAAGTGGAAGGCGAAGACGGAAAAATTACCGTTTATGCACCGCATACTGAGTACTTCCAAGTTAAAACTGCGCTTACTGAAGCTTACCCAGATATTAGCTTTGACGCAGAAGAGATGAGCTGGATCCCGCAAACGGAATCAGAAATCAGCGAAGAAGACATGCCGATGTTTGAAAAATTCATGGACATGCTGAACGACTGCGATGACGTACAAGATGTTTACCATAACGGTATAACACCGAACTAAGTGTTCACAGTAAATAAGATGTTTAAAGAATAGCTAAAGCCCACTCTGAAGTGGGCTTTTTAATGTAAAGTGATGATCTTAATTATTTTATGGTTCATCAAATATACCTGCCTCATTGCATCCACTTAGAAAAGTTATTTTCAGAAAATTGCTATCAGAATATGGTTGGTTGCTAGCCGTATTAATTTCAGCTTGAAGCATCCCCTCAATGAGCATAACTAGGGTGTGCGGTAGAACGTGAGCTTACGGGGTTTGAACAGTTACAGTTAATGTCGGGCGATTTTGAAATAACGGTGCAGAAAAAGGGCATTAGAAACACGCCTGTGAAAAAAGTGACATTACCTATGTTTCAGTAACGGTCAAGTAAAAGACTTTTTCTTGTTCGAGAAACCCGTGAGCTTATCTTGTACAGTGTTAAATTACTGATATCTATGTTTTAATAAAGGCGAGTATTGTATAAAAGGACTTATCAATAATGCCTCAATCGGCAGATTTCCAAAAAATATTGAGAGAAAGTAAAAACCCTCTCGGTACTTCTGTTTTACTGATTCTGAGCTGGATAGCGCTCAGTGACGAAAATCTAGACAAGTCAGAACTTGAACAGTTAAATCAGATCGCCGCAGCTTCCAAAAGTGGCTCTTCGCTTGAACCTCTTTTGGACCTCATAAAAAGCCGAAATACCTATGCTATTAGGCTAGCCTCGCAAGTTATTAAACAACACTTTACTGGAGAAAAGGGAAAATTATTTCTCGAAATGGCGATTCAAATGTCTATTGCCGACGGATATCTACTCCCGTCTGAAAATCATATTTTACGTTTTCTCGCTGACCTACTTCAGATAAGTAAATTGTCACTAAGTGAAGTTTTCACTGAATATACAGGTAGGCCTCTACCTGACTATAGCGATCCTAGCTATGCGACATACTGGACTTCTAGGTCATCTGAGTCGAAGAATCAAAGTAAGTCTCACAACCTGAGCAAGGAAGACGAAGCAATGTCGATATTGGGAGTACGAAAAGGTGCATCGATGTATGAAATCAAAAAAGCCTATAGAAGGTTAGCGCAAATTCATCATCCTGATAAGTTTTCTACTCTAGGGGATGAGGCAAAAGAAGCAGCTAAGATAAATTTCCAGCGCATCAAAGATGCTTATGATTATTTGGTGGCTTATGCGTGATTTATATAAAAGACTTGGTGTTTCAGAAAGTGCATCGACCAATGAAATAAGTACTGCAATCAGGTTGTGTAATGATAGCGCTCTAAGAATTGATGCTAGTGAAGTCCTACTCAATGAAAATAGGAAGCGCTCTTACGATAAAATCCATAGAACTTTGGAAGATATCGGATCTTTGAGAGCAGAATTTTGTTTAAATAATTCCGAGCACTGGAAGGACAATATAGCTACTGATTACTCAAAAGAATCTCCTCATAAAGCTCCGTCCAATCAACCTACACCAGCTCATGAAAAGAAATACTCAGACAATTTTTTAGTCAATTTTCTAATGAAGTTATTCATGTGGTGTGTGGATTTGGTGATTCAACTTTTGAAAGGGGTACTCGCAGGCCTCTTGGAATTCGCCCTCCGCCTATTACCTCTTGCGTTAATAGTTGTGATTGCTTGGTTTTTTATAGATGCGAATGAGACTAAGAAAGTAGAAAAGCAGCCTGAAGTTGTATTTGAGCAACCAGAATTAACCTCACCTAGCAATGGAAGTGTTAGAAAGTGGACTTCAGCATCAAGCCTTGCACCATTGAGCATAGACACAAGTCCAGGCAGTGACTATCTCGTAAAACTTGTCAATGCAAATACAGGGCAAGACGTCTTAGATGTTTACGTAAAAGGTGGAAGAAACATTGAATTAAAAGTTCCACTCGGCTCCTATCACATTAAATATGCATCTGGTGAAAAGTGGTATGGCTACGAACATTTATTTGGTCCCAATACTGGTTATAGCAAAGCCGATAGTTTATTTAGGTTTGAAGACACGGGATATCAGGTAACTGGATATACTCTTACCCTGTATCGAGTGACTAACGGCAACTTAAGAACCAAAAATATCAATAAGTCACAGTTTTGATACATGGTTATTTTTGTCTCAATTAGAAGTGCTCTCTTCTTGATAAATCGCAATAGTAAATCGATTGATTGGAAGCGCAAGAAAATTTATAAGGGAATTACATGAAATTAGGAATAAAGATAGCATTCACAATATTGGTAATTTTTCAAACTACAAATCACATTTCTCTTTCTTATACTCATTGAGGTATGGGGAACAATCTATAAAAGAGATATAGACACAGGATATACTACTTACGTAGCCAATATTGGCACAGATAAGGTGGCCGTAGCTTACATAGGTGGTTACCTTTATAGACACGGCTACAATGGATACACCAGCAAAAACAGAGAGTTTACGATTTATGAGTGACTATTCAGATTTTTGTGAATCTTATGGTGGTTGTCCAAGTGATCCTGAATTTATGGATCGTTGGATTGAGGAGTATGCAAATGATAGAGATCCAATTGACTCTTTTGTATCACTCCAAGAGCAAAAAAATCTCAAGCTTCAATTTTGTAATGCAAAGGAAGAGTGGGATCAAGTAAAAGATTATGTCCGTATCTACATCGAGAATAACTGCGTAAAGCATCACGAGGTTAATGACATTATCTCAATGCAGAACGATTGGGATAAGTTTACAGAGATTCGATCTATGAACGAGCATAGTAACGGTTTTATTGTTGAAGGGATATCCAGTAAACACTTTCGCTTAGTTTGTGAAATTTTGAAAATTGCAGGTGGGGATGGCGCTTCACTCGTTAAGGATGAGAGATATTGATACAGATAGGGCATCCACGAAAAAAACTAAGACTGCTATGTAGAATGCAGTAAAAAGATTAGCTATTTTTCTTTTTGTTAAAAAACTTCGCTAAAAACACGATACTCTGAACACATTGATTTAATGGGATCGCATTAAACAACTAATTTACGATGAACACTAGATGTTCAACGATCGACTCTTTAAAAGCCCTCTATGATTGAGGGCTTTTTCGTTTGGATAGACTTGGCAAAAGTATAAATGGCTCGGACTGATTTTAAGATGAAAACTACGCGACAACGGCGGGATACCAACTCCCTAATGTTAAGCCAAAAAGACCAATAATAAACACAGCAGAGACAACAAGCAGCGTTACGCTTATTAGGTTTTTGAGTAGGGATACTCGATTGGTATTGCCAGTAGCAGTCACTTTAACCACCCAAATTAACTGCGCAATAATATGAGGGGCTACGTAAGACAGCACACTGACACTTATTACGGCAGGGCCAGTAAAGTCGGCAGTATTAATGCCAAGAGTGCCAAAAAGTGTCATCCAAGCGAATATGAATAACCTAAAAAAGAGCACGCCATTGGCGGCTAAAAACAAATGTAGCGCCCACCTTTGATGTAGCGTCACGTTAGCGTTTCTTATGGCACGAATCGCAAAGAAACTACTTACAATCACCATCACGCCTGAAAAAGCCGTTAACCCATGTAGTAAAGGATTCCCAACGGTACCCCGAGATAACAGGAGATACATGCCCGCTAGCGAGATACTGCACGCAAGGGTGACAAAAAGCCGGCCATTGTATTTGTGAAACGTTTTATAGTTACGCCTAATGGCTGGTACTAGCTGCAAGCTTCCGCCAATAATCATTACTATCGCCAATAAAACATGCGCGGCGTACATCCCATTGCCAAGTGAGTCGCCCGCAACATAGGCCGTGCTATTAAAGCGATTCCATTGAGATACTCCAACAGTCACAACTGTAAAGCCATAGCCTGCAATCAGATAACTAACAAAAAAAGCTTGTGCGATGAGCAAACAAGAAAATGCTATTTTCTGACTCGCCTCATAAAGTTTCGATGCGGCTGATAAGCTAGTGGGTGTCGCAGTAGTGGGTGTTAGTGGATCGGGAGTTGGGGGGTCAGGTTTAAGAGAAACCGGTGCTAAGGTACTTTTCGCCAACATATCTTTGCCTCTTGAATAAATGCTTTGCCCTCTAATGTCCCTCTATCGTATAGAAAATAAGGGTGACGTGCTCCAATAGATTCACACACCCAGTTAAGAGATAATTATCTCAACTGGAGTGTATATGAAAACCCGAAAAAGCTACTCGAAAGAATTCAAACTGGATGCGGTGAGTCTGGTTACAGAACAAAATTACAAGATTACTGAGGCTGCTCGCAGTCTTGGTATCAGTGCCAATATGTTAGGCCGCTGGCTTAAAGAGCAAGAATCAGAAGGGGCTCACGCATTTCGTGGCAATGGTAAGTTGACGCCCGAGCAGGAAGAAATTCGCCAACTGCGAGCAGAGAATAAGCGCCTGAAAATGGAGAAAGAGATCTTAAAAAAGGCAACGGTCTTCTTTGCCAAAGAAACCAAGTAAAATACGGTTTCATCACCCAACATAAGAAGACCTGGCCGATTAGCCTGATGTGCGAGATTCTTGGTGTCAGTCGCTGTAATTACTATAGTGCCGTGCGACGCAAGGAACACATTGAACCGGATCCGCAACATGATGAGTTAATTGAGTGGGTACAGAAAGTAGCAGATGCCAGTGACTTTACCTATGGCGTAAGACGTATGAAACGCGCGTTGAATTCGCTTGGTTATCCGGTTGGAAAACAGCGAACGAGAGCCTTGATGAAAGAAGCTGGAGTGAGCGTCAGACGACGTAGAAAATACAAAGTCACGACTAACAGCGACCATCAGCAACCTGTCTTCGATAACGTGCTGTCACGCGACTTTGATGCTCAAAAGCCAGACCAGGCGTATGTCTCTGACATTACCTACATCTGGACGCAAGAAGGCTGGCTGTATCTGGCCGTAGTGATTGACTTATTCTCACGAAAAATCGTGGGCTGGAGTATGGCATCGCGGATGAATGCCCAGCTTGTGTGTGATGCCTTAACGATGGCTTTGTGGCAACGTAAACCTAAAGTGGGCCTGATACATCATTCGGATCGCGGCTCTCAATACGCAAGCCGACAATTTAGACAGTTACTGACGCAATACAAGGTAACAGGTAGCATGAGCAGGAAAGGTGATTGTTGGGACAATGCCGTCGTAGAAAGCTTCTTCGGCACATTGAAACAAGAGCGAGTGCAGTGGCGTCACTACCAGAGTCGCCGTGCTGCCCAGCAGGATATTCTGCAATACATCACTATGTTTTATAACAGTCAGCGAATGCACTCATATCTGGATTACAAGAGTCCAAATCAATATGAGGCTGACATGGCTAACTTACAAAAAGCGGCTTAACTGGGTTGTGTGATTTTGGTTGACCACGTCAGGGCTCATTCTTCTCAAATTCGAAAAATGAATACCTTAAGTTGGGGCTTTTGACATACTCCTTAACAAAGTTCTTTTGTGCTTGGCGGTGATTCTTCTTACACTGAGGGCAGAGCTATATATTAAGGCGTAGAACCCCTGTGGCATGGCATAACGAGTTACCTTATTACCTTTTAGTGTGCTGTAGTTTGAGCACAATGCTTACTCATGCACTTAAAAAAGATAAGCAATCGGTAAACTATTTAGTTGCCATATTTAGTGCATCGCTTTGTATGATGGCCACGCAGAAATTGAGTGCTGACACCCTTGGTGTATATCAATATGTTATTGGGCTAGCAACCTGTGCGACATGCAATGTGGTTTGGTTAATTGCAAGAACGTTATTTCGAGAACACAACCCCTTAAGTCGTAGGCACTTTGCAGTCGCATTTGTGATTGCAGGATTAGTGATATTTAATCAAACGTGGCACTTAGTAGTATCGAGCGATATTCCACACCTGCTAAACCAAGCACAGATGCTTAAACTTAAACAGGGAATGAATGAAATTACGACTTTGCTTTCATCAAGCATTTTAGCGTTGTCTTTTTGGGAAGCTCTACGCGGGTTCGAGAACAAAAATACCACACAAAAGCGCCAGTCGATTGTTTTTGCCACTGCCTTTTTCCTAGGCTTATTTAATTCTTCAATATTACCTAAGTTTCTATTCACGCCCTCAGAAATTGAATATTACGCACCCTGGTTAATATGTTCTTCGGCAATGCTAATTCTTGGCGCTATTCAGTACGTGGTTCACGCGCAAAAAATGAGTGTTCGACTTAGCGGCCAAATAAAAAAACAACAACAGAATGAACCACGAAATCAAGTTAACGCTGACACAGCTAGTCAATCATTAAATGGCGGCATGTCTGATTCTTCTTGTCTCACTAGCACTTGCAGTGAGGGCGGTGCAATACAACAAGATGAAGCCATTGATATGTCTATAGTGAAAGGAATAAATAGGTTAATTCATCAAGAACAAATATTCCTGCAGCCAAACTTAAAAATTGCTCATTTAGCGCAAGCGTTGAACACGTCGGAATACAAAGTAAGCAAGGTCATCAGAGGCTATTTTGCTACTGCCAACTTCAACCTTTTCGTAAATCAGTTCAGGGTAAAACACGCTAAGCAATTATTACGAAGCAACGAATGCCAGCAATGGAGCATTTTGGTAATAGTATTGGAGAGTGGGTTCTCGTCCTTAGCAACATTCAATCGGGTGTTTAAAGCTATTTCAGGGCAAATGCCAAATGAATATAGAAAGCAGGGAAGCACAATGAATTGTAGTGTGCCAATCCTATAAAAACAGCAGTTCAGATTTACACTAAGAATCATCGATGACCAATAGTTTTAGTGCCTTCTAGCATGTCATCTGCACAATGGTTGCCGTGA
Organism: Alteromonas naphthalenivorans; assembly: GCF_000213655.1. NCBI lineage: Bacteria > Pseudomonadati > Pseudomonadota > Gammaproteobacteria > Alteromonadales > Alteromonadaceae > Alteromonas > Alteromonas naphthalenivorans. Next base: position 3,275,208 of record NC_015554.1, on the reverse strand, counting down.
AGCACAGAAATGTCGCCGGTGGTTTCCAGTACTACCGCTCTCACTTGCTGCATGTTAAGCACGTTCGCCTCTCGAAGCTTTGCCATGAGATCGCTACGGGCGACCCGCGTTTCGGCTAGCGCAGAATCGATAATTTCACCGTCGCGCATCAATATAACAGGGGTATTCTGCATAAGTGCTTCAATTTTATCGGAACGTCTGCGCAATCGGGCAGTGACGAACTGCACTAAGAACAATGCTGCCATAGCAATCATTGCCTGAAAAAACGCGCTCCAACTATTAGTTTGAGACGCACTTGCTAGCAATGAACCTACTGCTACTGTCATCACAAAATCAAAATTGGTCATTTTAGAAAAGGAACGCAACCCATTCACGCGTACCAGCAGCACCACCCAGAACATCCCCATGGTGGTTAACAGTAAGCCTTTTAGCAGTAAATCTAGGGTAGGGATGGCGCTAAACATGATGTATTCCTTCACGTGGCTGTTGACAACGAAAAGGGTCAGTGTGCTTTTAGGTTTAACTTACACTGACCCCATTAATTTATTTATTCGCGTTTCGCCGCTTCAGAAAACCAATGCTTGTGACGCTTTTCATCGGCCCAATGCCCTTCAATTGCGACTCGCTCTGCTGCAGAAAAGCCATCATGATCTAAGGCTTTTTCATAAGCTTTGGTGGTAACTTCTTCGTTCACTACCATCGCTTTTAAGATAGCTTTGTCATTAATAAGCCCAGCTATCACCACTTTGCCTTTGGTTAGCACTTTCTTAAAGTCAGCCTCGGTAACTTTATCTTCACCTCTTTGAACCAACATGGTGTTAAGAGCGTCGATATGAGCTTTATGATCGTCTCTGAACGTGGCGATAGTGTCTTTAAGACTTGCATCTTCAATACGTTCAAGAGAGGCCTCATAAGCCGCTAGGGCGTCAAAATCCAAATGACATAATTCTGATAAGACTGTTGATGTTGATGACATGAAATTCTCCTTGTTCTGCCTGTTGAGATAATTTGTACCGAAGTAGTCGCCAAAGAGATTAATATTTTTTAACTTGTCTAGAGGAGATTTTTGTATGGATCAAGGTTGGTCGACTTCATTTGCACATTTTTGTCGAGGGATGATGAGGGCTCGTATTATCGGCTGGGAATTTTCCTATTAAGTAAAACTGCCCCCCATTATTTATGCCCGTTATTTGCTTTTCACTATTTCGTACCCATATACAGCGCAACGGAATAATAGAAAGTTATCACTACCGCCCTTATGCATCGTTTTATGCCTGAACGTCACAATGACGATCATTCACCTTCTCAGAAAAACTACGCGTCTTCAGTTTACGCGTGGGTATTTTCTATTGTGGTGTCGGTGCTTGTGTTCAGCGCGCCATTTTCAGCCTATTGTGCAAACGATACCGCATCTTTTAATGAGCAAACCCCGCAGATATCCTTTTCCGACTTCGGCCTTTCTGTTGCTACACGCTTTGGGTTTGCCCAGCACAGTCAACAGCAAGATGCCGATTTAGATAATTCAGATGAACATCTACTTCTCTTTGGATATCAAAATCATTTAGCTCTCGTCGATTTCTCGAATGCTATCTTTAGCAGTCCCTTTGAATATATTGCCTTTTATTGGAAGGGCATATCGAATCGCGGCCCACCTTCTTCCCTGTAATACCTTACTGATATCACGCGCTGCACTTGCAGTGCTTCTCATTTTTTAAAGGTTTATTGCAGGATTTTTATGACACGATTTTCATTTCGTGGCCTAGTGTATGCGCTGGTTATTTTACTAGGCTTACTTAGCGCCGCCCCCAATATGTTGCCCGATTCACTTAAGCAGCATGTACCGCAGTGGTACAGCCAACACACGCTTTCGCTTGGTTTAGATTTACAAGGTGGCTCACATTTATTATTAGAAGCCGATACTGATGCGTTGTTTGCTCGGCAGTTAGATACCTACTCCTCTGCGCTTTTTAGTGACTTAAGAGAGCAAAACATTCGCTATGTTAAACATACTTCCAAACACGCGTTGGCAGTCCAATTTACGCTTTCGAACCCAGATGACCTCTACAAAGTTAAACAGCGGGCAAAGGAAGTGTCGCTGCAATCTGATGGTAGTAGCGCGCTACTTATAACGAAGCAGGGCATAACGCAGCAGGGCACTGCTCCAAAAGGTATTAGCCAAAAAGGGAATGTGATTGACCTTACCCTTACTGAGAAGTATCAAGCAGCGGTAGTAAAAGATGCCATTAATCGCAGCCTTGAAGTGGTTCGCAAGCGACTTGACGAGACTGGCCTCACAGAGCCAAGTGTAACCCGCCAAGGTAGCGATGCTATTTTAGTGCAAATGCCCGGTATTTCAGACCCAGCAAGTGTAAAAGCCTTACTCGGTACTACAGCGCAAATGCGTTTTCACTGGCAAACGCAGGTGAAAAATAGCGAGAGCTTTACTCGGGCTGACATTAACGGCAGGCAGTACTTACTTGAAAAGCATGTTGCGCTAGAAGGTGAACATATTACCGACGCAGCAGCAGTGTTTAGCCCTGAAACCAGCCAACCCGTGGTGACGTTTCGTTTAGATAACGATGGCGCTCGACAATTCGCTACCATGACTAAAAACAATATTGGTCGCGTGCTAGCGGTAGTGCTAGATGACACGGTCGTCACGGCGCCGGTTATCAATAGCGTTATTCCTGGGGGCAGAGGCGAGATTACCGGTAGCTTTACCATGAGCGAAGCGCAGGACGTGGCACTGATGCTACGTACAGGCGCATTACCTGTACCGCTGCATATTATTGAAGAGCGCACTGTAGGGCCGGATTTAGGTAGCGATGCTATTGAAACCGGCGTAAAAAGTGGCATTGCGGGGGCGCTGGGCGTTTTAGTCTTTATGGTGGGTATTTACGGTCGCTGGGGCGCAATTGCGAGTGTTGCGCTTACGGTGAATATGGCGCTGGTATTTGGTGTGCTTACGTTGTTTGGCGCCACACTTACTCTGCCTGGTATTGCTGGGCTGATACTCACTATGGGCATGGCGGTAGATGCAAATATCCTCATTAACGAACGTATTCGTGAGGAAACGAAAAAAGGCAGGCCAGCAGGTAGTGCCCTGAAAATTGGTTTTGATAAGGCGTTTGGTACTATTGTTGATTCAAACTTCACAACCCTTATTGCCGTTAGCTTATTGTTTGTTTTTGGTAGTGGACCAGTGAAAGGTTTTGCCGTCACTATTGCAATAGGCTTGATAACTTCACTGTTTACTTCGGTGGCGCTTACTAAGTTGCTTATGCAGCGAGCAACAAGAAAGCATCAAAGAGAGCCAATCAATTTATCTTCGCCATTGTTAACCATGGCGGATAAATTAGGGCCGTTTAACTTTCTAAAATCTAAAAAGATAGCTTTGAGTGTTTCACTGATATTAACCCTGTGTTCCATGGCGTTCTTCTTTAAACCTGGCTTGCAATACGGGGTAGACTTCACCGGCGGTACCATGATGGAAATTTCTGCGCCTCAACTTTCTACTGAACAATTGCGCACAGTGCTAAAACAACACCATTTTGAAGACATTGCTATTCAAGAATATGGCGCCGAAAATCAGTACTTATTGCGTGCGCCCGTATCAGAACAATCGAACACTGTACCTATTGCAGAAGCTAATGCCGGATCCAGTACCGTAGCCACGCAAGGTAGTAATATCGAAGCGCTAAAACAGGTGATACAAGACGCCGACAGTACCGTGATATTCAACAAGGTTGATGTTGTAGGCCCGAAAGTAAGTGATGGCTTTGCCGACTTGTCTATTCTAGCTTTGCTTATTGCTGGTGGTGGAATGTTGGCCTATTTGTGGTTTCAGTTTGAAGCGCATTTTGCTACCGCCGCCTTACTTACCGTGCTACTTGATTTAACTAAAACCATTGGGTTTATTGCCTTAACCGGTATTGAATTTAATCTTACCGCAGTGGCCGCGCTACTGGCCTTAATAGGATACTCAATTAACGATAAAGTGGTAGTGTTAGACCGCGTAAGAGAGTTGCTGCGCATTAGTCCAGAGCGTTCCCTGGCCGATATTATCAACGAAGCGGTAAATAGCACGCTAAGCAGAACGGTATTTACCTCGCTAACCACACTGCTTGCTTTGCTACCGATGGCGCTAGTAGGGGGAGATGCAGTTAGCAGTTTTGCCGTACCCATGGTATTTGCAGTGGTTATTGGCACCTCATCGACCTTGTTTATTACTTCATCGTTACTTCACATGCTGGGTAAACGTAGAGAGCAAAAAGGGAAGGCTCAACTTCGTCCTACTTCTGAGGAGGTGAAAGCGTCGCTGGCACATATACCTTAACCGCTCAAATCGAAATTGGTGGAGCGGTGAAATACCGCTTTACTCATTTCATCTGTATACTGTTATTACTAAGTTAAAGGGAGATAACGTGTGTTTGCTGTAGACCAAATCATTCTACTCAGTGCTTTGTTAGCGATATTTGGCGTGTTGGTCAGCAAACTGTCCCCCCGTTTTGGCGTGCCGGTATTGGTCCTCTTTTTAGGTGTGGGCATGCTGGCCGGTGAAGATGGTATCGGTCGCATTTCTTTTGATAATGCCGATGCTGCCCATTCCATTGGTACCTTTGCACTTATACTTATCCTGTTCGATGGCGGCCTTCAAACTTCAAAGAAGTCTATAAAACGGGCGTGGAAACCCGCCGCATTACTGGCATCATTTGGTGTGGTAGGTACAGCCGCCATAACGGGCGTGGCAGCTATGTATATTTTAGATTTGCCGCTCTATCTTGGTCTGCTTCTTGGCGCAATCGTAGGGTCTACTGACGCCGCAGCTGTCTTCTCTGTAATGCGCAATGCGGGCATTACTATCCCCTCTAGGATAAAAGCGACGTTAGAGCTTGAGAGCGCATCAAACGATCCTATGGCTATTTTTCTCACAATCGGACTAATTACCCTAATTCAAGACAGCAGTACTAAGGCAACAGAGTTAGCCATATTGTTTGTTAGTCAAATGGGCGTGGGAGCCATTACAGGTGCTGTGGTAGGTGGCCTAGCGGTTGCGCTGTTTAGGCGCGTAACGCTTATGGCGATTGGTTTGTATCCAGTGTTTGTTATGTTATTCGGGGTTTTGGCCTTTGGTTTAGCCTCGAATTTAAATGGTAGCGGATTTTTGGCGACTTTTATTACCGGCGTAATTGTGGGTAATAGCCGATTTTCCTATCAACGAAATACCTTTGTATTCATTGATGGCTTGGCTTGGTTAAGCCAAATAGCGATGTTCGTTATTTTGGGCTTGTTGGTTACCCCTTCTGAGCTTCTACATACTTGGAAAGAAGGCTTATTGATTGCGGTAGTACTTATTTTTGTGGCCCGGCCGCTCGTGGCAATGCCTTTGTTATTGCTCAGTCGGTTCTCATTTAAAGCTTCAGTGCTTATTTCTTGGGTAGGACTTCGTGGGTCTGTGCCTATTATTCTGGCAATTTTTCCACTCATTTTTGAATTACCCAGCGCCGAGCTTATTTTTAACGTGGTGTTCTTCATTGTGATGATTTCAGCCTTACTGCAAGGGGCAAGTTTACCCTTTGCCGCGCGCAAATTGAGGTTGGTGCTAGAAAACCCCAGAGGCGAATCGAACACGCTAGAAATTGTTAAAGTGGCTAAAGACAAACGGGAGCTCATTGAAATAGTACTTCACGCTAGGTCAATTTCCACCGGGAAATATATTTCAGAGTTGGGGTTACCCGAAGATACCGTTGTGGCGTTAGTCGCCCGTGGTGAAAGTACGCTTATCCCCAAAGGAAGCACAGTATTACGAGCAGAAGATCAGGTTTTTGTCATAACAAAACTACTTGATAAGAACACGGTTGAAACATGCTTTTATGGTGATACCTAAAAGCTCACATGTGGTTGTCGCTATATGAGGCATCTTCATGTAGAATGCGCCGCGGAGTTGGCCAGGCAATCGCCGCTTTCGTAAGAAAGGGGAGGAAAGTCCGGGCTCCAAAGGGCAGGGTGCCAGATAACGTCTGGGCGGCGCGAGCCGACGACAAGTGCAGCAGAGAGAAGACCGCCTAAGCCAGTAATGGCCGGTAAGGCTGAAAGGGTGCGGTAAGAGCGCACCGCACACCTGGTAACAGGTTGTGGCAAGGTAAACTCCACCCGGAGCAAGACCAAATAGGATCCCTTAACGTGTGGCCCGCATGGGGATCGGGTAGGTTGCTTGAATCAGTGAGTAATTGCTGATCTAGAGGAATGGTTGCCCACGACAGAACCCGGCTTATCGGCCAACTCCACCTTTCTTTTGAGTAAGTGAAGCGTCTGCTTCACTTGCCATTTCATCATTCGCTCAATAATTTAACTAAGTTGTCCCAAGGCAGCGGGCGAGATAAATAGTATCCCTGCGCCCAATCACAACCGTTTTCCCGTAGATAATTCATCTGAGCTTCGGTTTCAACGCCTTCGGCAATGACGCGAAGGTCATATAGCTTAGCCAAGCTTTGAATAACCATCACCATCTTGCTGCGTGCTTCTCGTTCTGAAAAAAGATCATTAACAAATGAGCGGTCAATTTTAAGACAGTCAGCTGGGTAATGTATCAGTTGACTAAAAGCGGTGTAGCCTGTTCCAAAGTCATCCAATGCTAAAGATACTCCTAGCTCATTTAGTGCTTTTAGCGTTGCTAAGCCAATTGCGTCATCAGCCACAAATGCGGTTTCAGTGATTTCAAGCTCTACACTATCAGGGGTAATCTTATAGCGTTCCAATAGGTCCTTAAGCTGTACGGGAAAGGCTTCATTGTGCAGCTCTACTCCAGAGATATTTATACACATCTGTCCCTTAAAGTGATGTTTTTGTTGCAAGATAACTAGCGCCTGCAAGGCATTGTCCAGCACCCATAAATCAATTTCTTTGATATAGCCGGTAGCTTCCGCAACCGGTATAAAGTGGTCTGGGCCAAACCCTTCTAGTTCAGGGCTTTGACAGCGAAGCAGTACTTCTACGGCTGCGATGGTGTTGTCTTTACAGTCGAATATAGGCATATAAACCAAAGAGAAATGCTCTTCACTTAACGCCTGTCGTAACCCTCTTTCAATCTGTTGTCGTTGGTGCATTGTATCGGCAATTTTCTGAGTGAAAAACCTAAAGCAATTACGGCCGTTGTCTTTGGCGTCATACATAGCCGCATCTGCATGATGAAGTAACATAGAGGGCTCGGTAGCGTCATCGGGATACACGGCAATGCCAATACTGGCATAAATCATATGCGTCACGTCATCGACTTCGAAACCACCATCGAAGATATTCAGTATGCGTGTTGCGACAACACTGGCATCGAGCGGCTCTTTAATGTTAGGAAGTAGCACAACAAACTCATCGCCAGCGAGTCTTGCCAAACTTTCTGCTTCTGGCTTCAACAGTTGGTCGGTGGGACGTATTTCTTCCCAAAGCCGTTCACTGAATTCAAGCAATAGTCGGTCGCCTGCTTCATGGCCGTATTGGTCATTAACTTGCTTAAAGTTGTCTAGGTCAATATACAGTAAGCCAATGCGTTGTTTATCTTTCCCTGCTCGGGCTAGCAGGCGTTCTAGATTAGTTTTGAAGCTCCAGCGATTGGGAAGGCCGGTCAGCGTATCGTAAAAAGCCATCTGCCGGATATCATCAGCATGAAGTTGCATAATCGTTTGATAGGCTTGTTCTTCAGATCGCAAGGCGGCTAGACAGATAGAATTTAGTGCCAGCATCGTTAGAATGAAGCGAACTGCCTCAACGAATGAATAGCTAGCGATCATTAAAGTTGAAAGGGGCGTAAACAGCAGCAGTCCACTGGCAATATTGAAAGCCCCAAACCAAAACACCGCAGGCCAAAAACGATTGATGAAAAGGTTGATGGCCCCAATTGGGTAAACCCACAGTACTCCAGTATTATCCTTACCACCTGTAATTATTAAGCTCATTGATAAGAAGAAAAGAATACCACTTAGGATCGTAGCAGCGCGCTCAATATTACCTGTACGTTTTAAGAGATAAAGGTTTAGCAGGCCGACCAGAGCGTTAACGATTAATATGGTGCCTAAGACATATGCGCCGTCGACGACGCTAAAAATCCCTAACGCAAATAGGAAAAGTACCCCTAATATAGTTAAAATCTGACAGAGCCTATAGCGTCGACGGTATCTTACTGCCAACATGTCTTATTGGCCGGTTGTAATTTCACGGGTGTGCGTCATGTTTACCAAGGGTTCTTTTAGTCATGATATTAAGCCATTGCTGCTTAACGGTATTTACTATTGAAAAGTAAATTTATTGATGGTTATAAATAGGATAGACGACAAATCTACCCTATTCAAAGTGCATAGTGTTTGTGGGGTAACAGGATTGATGAATCAGCTAAGCTGAAGTTTGGCTACCGCGTTTTTTTCAGCCCAGTAATCTACTTTTTCTAATAGGTCTTGAACATCGAAGGGTTTACTCAAATAGTCGTTCATGCCAGCGTTAAAACAGTCTTCTTTATCACCTTTCATGGCGTTCGCTGTAAGTGCAATGATGGGGGCATTAACATATCGCTCGCCGGCTTCACCGCGTCGAATACGGCGAGTTGCTTCAAAACCATCCATGTCGGGCATTTGGCAGTCCATCAATATTAAATCAAAAGTCACTTTCATTTTCTTTAGGGCTTCTAATGCTTCTATACCCGATTTCGCACTCAAGGTTTTGTGGGCACTTAAGTGCTGCTTCACAATGACCTGATTGATGTCGTTATCTTCAACGATGAGAATTTTACGTTTTTGAGTTACCGTATTGTGGTTATGGGTTTTACTTCCTTGGAGTGTAACTAAGCTGTCATCACCTTCTTTTAGCATGATATTGAAAGTGAATGTACTTCCTTCACCTTTCTCACTTTCTAAATGAATTTCACCATCCATAAGCTCACACAACTGTTTACTGATAGAAAGCCCAAGGCCCGTGCCGCCAAATTTGCGGGTTGTAGATAGGTCTTCTTGGGTAAATACATCAAAAATTCCTGCTTGTTTGTCTTTCGCGATGCCTATCCCTGAATCTTTTACTGCGCAGGTTAAGCGAAGCTTGTCGTCGTTGGTATGTTCTAAGGTGGTAGTTACGTCAATTTCACCTTTCTCAGTGAATTTAACCGCGTTACCAATCAAGTTAGACAAAATCTGCCGGAAACGAACAGAGTCTCCAATGACTACGTGAAAGCCTTGTAGGTTAAAATGAAAATGCAGACGTAGTCCCTTTTCTTGACATAAAATAGCGTATTGCGACTGCAAGCTTTCAAGGGTTTCTAGCAAATCGAAAGGTTGATCATCAATTTGAAGTTGCCCGGCCTCAATCTTAGAAAAATCAAGAATGTCATTAACAATGTGCAGTAGACCTTGAATGCTGAACGTAGCAAGTGAGAGGTAATGTTTTTGCTCGTCGTTTAATGGTGAATTCGTGAGCAACTGAAGTACGCCAGAAATACCGTGAATAGGCGTACGTATTTCATGGCTCATACTGGCAAGGAAGCCAGATTTCATATGCGCTGACTCTTCCGCCTTTTGCTTCGCGTCTTGTAAATAGCGCTCTGCTTGGCGTTGCTGCGTAACATCCTGTTGAAAGCCAATGTAGTGTGTGACTTCGCCGTCAGACTTTACTGGCGTGAGGATGAGTTTGTTATAAAAAGAGGCACCGTCTTTACGGTAATTAAGAATGGTGGTTTCAATTGGCTCGCGCTTAGCGATAGCGCTGCGTATTAGTGCGGTGGTATTGCTATCAGTACCTTCACCTTGCATAAACCTGCAATTTCTACCAATAATATCTTCTTTATTGTAACCAGTAAGGCGATTGAACGCATTGTTAACATAGATAATTGGTTGACCCGTACGCTTTATATCCGCAATAACAATAGAGACCGTGGCTTCATCCATGGCGTGATTAAGAATTTGCACATGACTTTCTAGCGAACGCTGAGTGCTATAGTCGACCCCTACGAATATAGCGCCTCTGATGTTATGGTTAGCATCTTCAAGCGGCGTATTGGTCCATTTAATATGCTTTTCCAATCCGTCTTCTACCGAGAAATGTTTTAACTCTCCAGAAGGTTTATTAATGAGCTTATTGAGTATGTACTTAACCGTACCTTCACGCTCTCCGTATTGATCTTCACAAAAAGCATCGAACCGTTTGTTGCTTAACATCACGCGATGGTTTTCATCTACCACTAAGAGCATATCTCCCATCGAATCAATAACATTAGAAAACTGTTCGTTCGATAAAGACATTTCCGCAAGGTCAGAAATTAAGGTATCAAATGCACTGCGAATATTGGCTAATTCTCTAGCCTCTTCTACAATCACTGACTCTTGTGAGTCGGTATCTTTAATACGGTTAACTATATCTTTATAAAGGGCTGATAAGGTGTTCTCTGCAAGTAGTGCAGTGGTTCGAATCATGTGAAAATTAACTAAGATAATACCTACAATAATGGCCAGCATGAGTAGCGCCAACCAATACAAGCCTTTCAGAGCATTGCCGATAGGTTTAATGCTATACAGGGTTAAGTTTTGATAGCGCGAGTCTTGCAACACATAGCCCATGGTGTCGACATCACTAAACGATGTACCGGGAATAATAAATTCCGGCTCACTACTGAAAAGTACTACGCCATTTTGTTCAGTAACAATCTGGTTAGTTAGCCTTGGGTAGGGGGCTAGCAAGTCTTGAAGGCTCTCTACATACATAACCAGCGCACCTTCTGCTGCACCACCTAAAAGTACTGGGACAGAAAAAAGCACGCCATTGTGAGAGATTGAAGAAAATGAAAGAGACGCGCCTAGTGTTTTTTGTTGCCACGCAGTATCCAGTTTTTCAGAAATAGAATGACTCCAGTTTTTCTGAATAACCATTTCGCCGGAAAAGTCGTACAACGCAAACTCCACATTACGGGTTTGGGTTAACTTTAACGACCTAAAGAACATGGGAAGATAATTATCACGCTGCTCTAAATCTACCAGAGAATTAATAATGATATCGTTAGATGCAAGGTCAGATAATTGTCGAGTGGTATCATTAACGATAAAAGAAAGGTCTTGTTTTAAGCCTTCAATAGACTGTTGTTGTACCGTTTCGATCTGCTGCTTGGCAAAAAAGAAGGCAAACGCAAAAAGCATTAACGCAACAACTAAAATCAACCCGAACAAACGGGGTAGCATGCTGGTTAATAAGCGCTTTCTAAGCGGTGGTGGCTGAAATTGCATTACTGATTTTCCAGAACGACCAAGTTACCTTTTTTATCAAATGAAGCCATAAAATAGTCCTTAGCCATTAATGCGTCATGCTGTGTGGGTGTAAATGCTGGGTCATAAGTTTTGATTACACCTTCAAAACTCCCCAAGTCTTCTAGTGAATTTCGTAGCGCATTTACATCATGACTGCCTGCTTTTGCCACGGCTTTAGCTAGCATGTTAACTAAATCATAAGCGTGCGCAATGCCTGTTACAGCTGGGATAGATTTAGGGTCTACGAGCCCATACTTACTATGATAAGCTTCTAACAATTGTTGGGCTTTTGTATGTTTTTGATGATCAAAGTGGAAGGTTTGTAATACTGACAAATTAAGTAAGTCGGGCTCAACGTTCAAACGCTCTATAAAATTGCCCGAAGCAATGCCCCAATGGGAAATTACAGGTAAAGCTGTGAGGTTTTGTGCTGCTAATTCGTTTACGACTACTGCCCCTTCAGGTGCGTTGGCAACCAAAATGATGGCTTCTGCTTTGTCTGATTTGATAGCAGATATATCTTCTTCAAATTTTTTCTGCTGCCAGTTAATCCAGCGAGTAGTCGTAATGGTAATCCCCATTTCGGCAGCGGCTAAGGTGAGCGATGCCTCGTTAGAACGACCCCACCCAGTACGCTCTAAAACCAGCGCTACACGTTTAATACCGCGAGAAGCAGCATGCTGAATAAGTACTTTTCCCGCCTCTGCATCACGAACTGATACGCGAAATACATTGTTAGGAGCATATTGGTTGTCAACCACTTGTGTACCTGCTGCCCAAGGCACGAGATATAGCAAGTTAAGTTGGTGAATAGACTCAAGCTCGGCTAACGCAACAGGCGTATGCACACCTCCTATTACCGCAATTAAGTCGCCATTGGTGGCGAGCTGTTCAATATTATGAATGCCCCGAGCAGGGTTGCCTCTATGATCTTTTAAAATGATATTAAGGGGGCGGCCTAGCAATCCCCCTTTTTTATTAATTTCATCTACAGCAAGTTCAACGCCTCGTTTAATGGCTACACCACCGTCCACAGCGACAGCCGAAAAGTCTGCATCTATACCAATATAAAGTGGTGTCGACGCCTCACTGCCGTTAGAGTGAAAACTTAATGTCATTAACGTTAAGAACCAAAATGTGAAACGTAAGCGCATAAAATCTTGAAGTTGATGGTAAGGCTAGTAATTGTATAGCATTAATTGGTTAGTTTTACCTTCCAAACATTATTCTTTCGTCTATCTTTGTTTAATTATTAGCCATGAATAAACCGCACTTTTAGCAAGGTTTTGTCAGCTGAAGAACAGCGTTAAGTTATTTATAGTACGGCAATTAATGAGCAGATTGACGGTCTTGTACAGGAGTGAATTGGTAGTAGCGTTTAAACTCTCTAGAGAATTGAGATAAGCTGTTATAACCCACCGCTTCGGCAGCGTCTCCCACTCGATAACCTAATGCGATTAACTCCCTGGCTTTAGATAGTCTAAATTTTTTTATATATTGAACGGGTGAATCCATTACTACATCCCGAAATGCGCGGTGGAAACCAGAAACACTCATGTTAGCACTAGCGGCAAGTGAGTCTACGTTTAACACAGAGGAATACTCATCATGAATGGTCCGCAAAGCTTGGGCGATTCTCGCATAATGCCCATTGTCGGTAAGGCCGCAAAGAACATGACCGGCAGGGCCATTAAGGATGTAATATACAATTTCTCGCACAAAACCTGCACCCAATGCTTTGGCACTATTACTGTGAGTTAATGCTTGAAGTAGTCTGCGTGTTGCATCGGTTATGTTTGCATCTAATGACTGCTGACTTACTGTAAAAATAGGAGCGGGGCTATTTTTGGCCTTGTCGTCACGCCATTGTGAAAGCTCTACAAGCAACGACGCGGGAATATCAATGACTAAACCTAATATGCAATCGTCATCATCTAAGGTGGCTGCACATTGAGCAGGCAAGGGCACACCGAAAACAATGTAATCGCCTTTTTTGTATTCGATTTCACGATTATCAACATACAAACGTTTAGTGCCTTGTAGCATGATAATAATGCCAGACTGATAAAGTAATGGCTGCTTAGGGCTGCCATAAGGATCGCGAAAAACTCGTACGCCATCTATATCCGTCTTGCTCACACCACTAAGCGCTGATTTACCTTTTGCGTGTAAAAACTGTTTCAGAATTTGACTTAAAAAAGCCAAATTATGAGTAGAGCCTGGGTTGTTTGTAGAAATAGGCAAATTTTTTCCAGAAATAGACGGTTTGTTTACACTAAATGGCACTATTATGCATTAACACAGGCATGTAATGACAGAGGAAAGACCATGAAATTTTCATTCAGCAACCCAACTCGGATCCAATTTGGCCAAGGACAAATTGGCTCAATCAACACCCTAATCCCAAAGGACAGCCACGTTTTAGTGTTATTTGGTGGCGGTTCCATCAAAAAAAATGGTGTTTATGAGCAAGTAGAGAACGCGCTAGATGGCTACAACTGGGAATCTTTTGGTGGCGTTGAGCCAAACCCAACCATTGAAACACTAGACAAAGCGGTTGCACTGATTAAAGAAACAGGCGTTGACTATATTCTTGCAGTAGGCGGGGGAAGTGTTATTGATGGCGCAAAATATGTGGCGGCAAGCGCCGTATATGAGGGTGAGGGCTGGGATATTCTAACGGGCAAGCATACCGTTGATAACGCGCTACCTATCGGTGCCATTCTAACCTTACCAGCAACAGGTTCTGAATCGAACGGCGGTTCTGTTATAAGTAAGAAAGCAACCAAGCAAAAGCTGGCGTTTATGTCCCCGTTAGTTTATCCGCAATTTGCGGTATTAGACCCCGATGTAATAAAAAGCCTTCCGCATCGACAAGTGGTTAACGGTTTAGTGGATGCCTTTGTTCACGTTTGCGAGCAGTACTTAACCTTTCCACAAAATGCGCCGGTTCAAGACGGCTACGCTGAAACCTTGCTGAAAACCTTAATTCAACTTGGCGGAAAAATTGATAACAAAGATGATGCATGGCGCGCTAACCTTATGTGGTCAGCAAACCAAGCACTAAATGGCCTTATCGGTTCAGGTGTTGCGCAAGATTGGGCTACCCATATGATTGGCCACGAACTCACGGCACTGTATGGCGTAGATCATGCTCGTTCATTAGCGATTGTCCAGCCGTCACTACTACGGGTTCAACTTGACACTAAGTCAGCAAAGCTATCACAGATGGGTCAAAACGTATTTGGTCTAGAAGAGAGCGATGATATTGCGCTTCGAACTATCGACGCTATCGAAGCCTTCTACCAGAGTCTTGAAGTCGCTACCCAGCTTACTGAGCATGAAGGCGACAAGCAAAGTGCCGTTAATGCTGTGGTAGAAAAGCTGAAAGGAAACAAAATGCTTTCACTCGGTGAAACGGGAGCCATTACCCCAGAAGTGAGTGAGCAAATTCTCAACTTGGCAGTGGCTGAGTAATCCCTACCTAAAAGCGGGCTATCACTTTATGTTCAGCCCGTGCGTTGATGTTAAAATGATACAAACTGGCACGATTCTACTATTAACAAAGTAGATGAAGTGTCGGTTTGTTTTTTAATTATACAACAGAAGTATGATTTTCAATTCCGTTTGCGCTTTATGAGTTCGTTTATTAGGTTTAAAGAAGGCAAGGCGTGTTTTACGCCAGCGTAGATGGGAGTTAGCTTGCAGAGAAATTATCCCCCTTCCATTATTGATTTGGAAGCCAGTGGGTTTGGTGCCCGTAGTTATCCTATTGAAATAGGTATAGTGCGCTATGATGGTGCAAAATGGTGCAAGCTTATTCGTCCTTTTGATAGTTGGGTTCATTGGGATCAAGAAGCAGAGTCTTTGCATGGCATCACCAGAGCCATGTTGAACACTTACGGAGTTTGTCCGGTCAAAGTGTGTCACGAGCTTAATGCCTTTTTAAGTAATACCATTGTGTATACTGACGGATGGGTGGTAGATAACCCTTGGCTCATTAAGCTTTTTGCAGCAGCCTCGGTTCAAATGTCTTTTTCATGTCGTGCATTAGAGTATGTTTTAAGCGAACCTCAAATGGCGCTTTGGCACGACGTTAAATCAAATATTGAATCGCAAAGCGACGCTCGACGTCATCGAGCAAGTACCGATGCAAAAGTTATTCAAAGTACGTATGTTGAAACCCGTAATCAGGTAGAAGCGGCAAAACACAAAAATTAGAACCCGCTTTAAGGGGGCGTTCATGTATTAGAAAAAGTATTGAACACCTAACGTAAGCGCATTATTTTCTTTATCTCCTACTTCTCGATGTTCAAATTCCAACGCCATATTTAAACCACTCTCGTCACCAACTAACCAACCCAGTCGAGTAAAAGTGCCTAAGTCTTCAGGTATATAGCGCCATTCAGGATAGTACTGCAAAGGTGAGTGGCTCGTATTAAACGAGGCATATATTTGTTGTTCGAAAAGTAGCGTTAACGCACGGTGAGCGCGAATTGATAGTTGGCTATTTTTGCTAGCATTAAAATGATTATCGTAGCCAGGTATGGATTCAAGGCGTGTTTCATTAAAGCGGCTTTTAATCTTCCACTTTGCTATTTTTTCACTTTTGAACACGATAGGGCCGTAGTAGCCATTCCAATCAGAAGCATCCCAATCAGAAACATCCCAATCAGCGGCCTCGCTGTAAGCGGCACTCAATGAGGCAAGCAATATTAAACAAACCACGCAAGTTGGGTAAGTTTTCATGGATAAATTCCTAGTTGAGTGAGACAGCGTAAACTTGTTCTTATGACTACCGATTATTATAAATGTAGGTGGTAGCTTCATAACCACAAGGGTGTTTTGTTCGCGCTATATGCCGATCTCTAACTTAAAAATATGACACAAAACGGTAACAAAAAATAAGTGCTGAATAGTAAGTGTAGCCTTTTATCTAAAAGGTTAAAAATAAACTTGTTACATATTTCTATTGTGAACTAACTTTTAAAGGGTAGTAGTAAGACTTACTTCAATTTAGTAGGCAAAGCAGTACTTTCAAATAGGGAACTTGGCCGGAGGTGAGTGATGCAAACGGAATGGGAATTTGAACGAAAGTTTTTAGTAAGTTATGTGCCAGAAGGTTTGTTAGATACACGAAAGCCTGTTGCAATAAGACAAGGTTACTTAGCTACCGAGCCGGATAAGCATATTAGAATTAGGGATGAAGGTGGTAATTACACCATGGCCGTTAAACAAGGTATCGGCCTTAAACGCAGAGACACGCGAATTACGTTGGATTCTGAGCAATTCGCTGATTTATGGCCTTTAACCCAAAATATGCGGGTGGAAAAACAGCGATATCGTATCGACTTTTTTGGAGCTCAACTGGTGATAGATATTTTTACCGGTAACTTAGCACCTTTAAAAATGGTGGAAGTTGAATTTGACAGCGAAATGAGTAGTCGACAATTTTTGCCGCCAGATTTTGCGGAAACGGAAGTGACCCATAAGAAAGAATTTCAAAATGTTGCGTTAGCGCGATTTGGCTTGCCTGATATGGTCATAGCGAGTGGGAGTACGAAAAGTGTCTCCATTAATGCAGGTTCCATATAGATAGCCAAAATATAACCACGCTATCGCCAAGCTATAGCAAGATAATAGCCTGAAATTAAAAAGGGTCGCTTCATTATGAAGCGACCCTTTTTCTGTTTTAAGCTTTCAACAGCCTAGCGCAAACTATACCGCTGAGCAAACTATACTGATGAACGTAGTGCTTCAGCTTTATCAGTGGCTTCCCACGGGAAGGCTTCGCGACCGAAGTGACCATAAGCAGCAGTAGGTAGGTAAATAGCACGTTCTAAATCAAGCATTTTGATTAAGCCATAAGGGCGTAAATCGAAATGTTCACGAACCAAGGCTACTAGCGTTTTCTCGTCAACCACACCAGTACCGAAGGTATCTATACTGATAGATGTTGGCTCGGCAACTCCAATGGCGTAAGACACTTGAATTTCACAGCGCTTAGCGAGCCCAGCAGCAACAATGTTTTTAGCAACATAACGGCCTGCGTATGCCGCGCTTCTGTCTACTTTTGAAGGATCTTTACCTGAGAAAGCGCCACCACCGTGACGGGCCATACCACCGTAGGTATCTACAATGATTTTACGTCCAGTTAGACCACAATCACCAACAGGTCCGCCAATAACAAAGCGACCAGTAGGGTTGATGTGGAATTGGGTATTGCTATCAAGCCATTCGCTAGGTAGCACAGGCTTGATAATTTCTTCCATTACTGCTTCGCGTACTTGCGCAGTAGAAACTGAGTCACAATGCTGAGTAGAAAGTACTACGGCATCGATGCCTACAGGCTTGTGGTTTTCGTACTTAAAGGTAATTTGGCTTTTCGCATCTGGGCGCAAAAAGTCTAGCTTGCCAGATTTTCTCACTTTAGCTTGTTTTTGTACTAAGCGGTGAGAATAAGTAATAGGCGCTGGCATTAATACGTCAGTTTCGTCACTGGCGTAACCGAACATAAGACCTTGGTCGCCTGCACCTTGTTCTTCTAAGCTCTCGCGATCAACACCTTGGTTGATATCTGGCGACTGTTTGCCAATGGCGTTTAATACTGCACAAGAATCAGCATCGAAACCCATATCAGAGTGTACATAGCCTATGTCTCTTACCGTTTTACGTGTGATTTCTTCAATATCAACCCACGCAGAGGTAGTGACTTCACCACCAACTAATACCATTCCGGTTTTAACGTAAGTTTCGCAAGCCACGCGGGCACGAGGATCTTGTTCTAGAATAGCATCTAGAACCGCATCTGAAATTTGATCGGCGATTTTGTCCGGGTGTCCTTCAGACACAGACTCGGAGGTGAATAAATGCGTGGCCATACATGCTCCATAAGCGTTTATTGTTCAAAATAGGTGAGTATTGTACTAAAACAAGGTATAAATACCAGTCTTTACTTCTAGACGTCTAAAAGTCCTTTCGTTACGATTTGTTGACAGTCGTGGATCACTTTTATAGATAATTGAGTAAAGTTAGCCACGCTTTCCTAATGAAGCGACATTGGCTGGTGAAGGAATGATGAGAATATTCATTATTTTAGCCAACTTTCGGTAATGGCAATGAAAAGCCATTGAACTGAATGGTGGCATGGGTAAGAATAACGCCCACATTACGATATACAGCAAAGCAGCGCTTTAAGGTTGAACAAAGGGATTTTGCCCACAGTGTTCCCTTAGCGAAATTCAGCTACAAAATAAACCAGGAGACAACATGCCCTCTCGTCGTGAACTTGCCAATGCCATCCGTGCTTTAAGCATGGATGCTGTTCAACAGGCCAAATCTGGTCACCCAGGCGCCCCTATGGGGATGGCCGATATTGCCGAGGTACTATGGGGTGATTTTCTATCACACAACCCGGCAAACCCGTCTTGGGCAAACAGAGACCGCTTTGTGCTTTCAAACGGTCACGGCTCTATGCTGTTGTACTCTTTGCTTCATCTTTCAGGCTATGAACTGCCTATTGAAGAGCTTAAGAACTTCCGTCAGCTTCATTCTAAAACACCGGGTCACCCTGAATATGGGTATGCACCGGGTGTTGAAACTACCACTGGCCCACTTGGTCAAGGCGTTAGTAACGCAGTAGGTATGGCGCTAGCTGAAAAAGTATTAGCGGCGCAGTTTAACCGTGATGGTCATGATATTGTCGATCACTACACCTACACTTTCATGGGCGATGGCTGCCTGATGGAAGGTATTTCTCATGAAACCTGTTCACTAGCGGGCACATTAGGCCTGGGCAAACTTATTGGTTTCTGGGATGACAACGGCATTTCAATTGATGGTGAAGTAGAAGGTTGGTTTACCGACGACACACCAGCACGCTTTAAAAGCTACGGCTGGGAAGTGATTGAAGGTGTTGACGGTCATGACGCTGAACAAATTAAAGCCGCTATTGAACAAGCTAAATCGAACAGCGCTCAGCCTACGCTAATTTGCTGTAAAACCGTAATTGGTTTCGGTTCACCAAACAAAGAAGGCACTGAGTCTTGTCACGGTGCACCATTAGGTGATGACGAAATTATATCTACCCGCGAAAAGCTAGGATGGAAGCATGGCGCGTTCGAAATTCCTGATGATATCTACGCAGGATGGGATGCAAAAGGCAAAGGTGGCGAAGCTGAAAGTGCGTGGAACGACGCCTTCGCAGCATATGAAAGTGCTTACCCTGAGCTTGCCGCAGAATTTAAACGCCGTGTGAACGGTGAGTTGCCAGCAGATTTCAGTGATAAAGCGGATAAAATCATTGCTGATTTGCAAGCTAACCCACAGAACATTGCATCACGTAAAGCATCACAAAATGCATTAAATGCATTTGGTCCTTTGTTACCAGAACTTCTAGGCGGCTCTGCCGACTTAGCCGGTTCAAACCTAACCATTTGGGATGGCAGTAAAGGCGTTGAAGCCACTGATGCATCGGGTAACTACATTTATTACGGTGTACGTGAGTTCGGTATGTCGGCCATGATGAACGGTATTACCCTTCATGGTGGTTTTAAAGCGTACGGTGCTACATTCCTAATGTTTATGGAATACGCACGTAACGCGGTACGTATGGCGGCGCTTATGAAGCAACCTGCTATTTTCGTATACACCCACGATTCAATTGGTTTGGGTGAAGATGGCCCAACGCACCAGCCGGTAGAACAAGTAGTGGCACTGCGTGCTACACCAAATCTAGACAACTGGCGCCCATGTGACCAGGTTGAATCTGCTATTGCATGGAAGTTCGCGATTGAGCGCAACGATGGTCCTTCAACGTTGATCTTCACTCGCCAAGGTTTGCCACAGCAAGAACGTAATGAACAGCAAGTTGCTGACGTTGCCAAAGGTGGTTATGTGCTTAAAGATTGTGCAGGCACGCCTGAATACATCTTTATTGCTACAGGGTCTGAAGTTCAACTTGCTGTTGAAGCAGCAGATAAACTAAGTGCAGATGGTAAAGCGGTTCGCGTAGTTTCTATGCCTTCTACCGACGTGTTCGATCGTCAATCCGCGGATTACCGTGAAAGCGTATTGCCTTCTAGCGTAACTAAGCGTGTTGCAGTTGAAGCGTTATCGAAAGAAAGCTGGTACAAGTACGTAGGTTTCAACGGCGCCATCATTGGGATGGATACGTTCGGTGAATCAGCACCAGCGGGTGACTTGTTCAAACATTTCAATATTACTACTGAAGCAGTGGTAGAGGCAGCATTGTCTCTTAGCTAACGAGGTCACCGCAGTCTATGGTAAACATTGCCATAAACGGGTTTGGTCGTATTGGTCGCAATGTATTGCGTGCGCTTTATGAAAGCGGGCGCAATAGCCACTTTAATGTGGTTGCGATTAATGATGTCGCCGAGCCAGAAGGTATAGCTCACTTATTAAAATACGATACCGCCCACGGGCGGTTCGGTTTTGATGTGACACTAGAAAACAACACACTGAACGTGGCAGGCGATGCTATTCGCTTGTTGGCACAGCCAGATATCAATTTACTGCCTTGGCGTGAAATAGGGGTAGATATTGTGCTGGAATGCACAGGTAAGTTTGATGACAGAGTATCGGGGCAGGCACATATTAATGCAGGCGCAGAAAAGGTACTTTTTTCCTCGCCAGGCTCGCCAGATTTAGACAACACTATCATTTTTGGTACTAACGATGACACGCTGAAAGCGGAGCATAAGTTGGTGTCTAACGGGTCGTGCACTACTAACTGTATCGTGCCGGTTATTCAAGCGCTTGACGCGGCCTTTGGGGTTGAAAGCGGCACGATTACCACTATTCACGCTTCTATGCACGACCAGCAAGTAATTGATGCTTACCACCCAGATTTACGCCGTACTCGCGCAGCCAGTCAGTCTATTATTCCAGTAGACACACGGTTAGCGGCGGGAATTGAGCGTATTTTGCCTAAATTTGCAGGTAAATTTGAAGCTATTGCGGTAAGGGTGCCAACCATTAATGTAACTGCAATGGATTTAAGTGTAACCTTAGGTACGCAAGTGACTATTGCGGATGTCAATCAAGCACTGAAGCGAGTGAAAGCAGGGCGATTACAGGGTATTTTAGATTACACTGAAGAGCCGTTAGTTTCTGTTGATTTCAATCACGATCCTCACTCTTGTATTGTGGATGGTACGCAAACCCGCGTAAGTCATAAGCAGCTGGTAAAAACACTGGTGTGGTGTGACAACGAATGGGGTTTTGCAAACAGAATGCTCGACACTGCGCAAGCAATGTATGACGTAAGCTAATTAAGAATTTTGCTGCCAAGGTTGGTAGCGCCAGCCTTGGCAGCTTTCACAGTTATTCGATTAACAAGGGAAAGACAATGGCAATTCCAAGTATGAGTGATTTGGCCTTAAACGGTCAGCGCGTATTAATTAGACAAGATTTAAACGTGCCTGTAAAAGGTGGCGTAGTTACCTCTGATGCGCGTATTAAAGCTTCCATTCCTACTATTAAAGCGGCGCTAGATGCTGGTGCTGCGGTAATGATAATGTCGCATTTAGGCCGCCCTACAGAAGGTGAACCAGCGGAAGAATTCTCTCTTCAGCCTGTTGTGAATTATTTGAACGACGCGTTAGACGTACCGGTAACCTTAGAAAAAGATTATTTGAACGGTGTTGATGTTGCACCAGGTTCTTTGGTTATTCTAGAAAACGTACGCTTTAACGAAGGCGAGAAAAGCGACGACGAAACCCTATCAAAGCAATATGCAGCCCTATGCGATATTTTCGTGATGGACGCATTTGGTACCGCTCACCGCGCACAAGCGTCTACACATGGTGTGGCAAAATTTGCTACTAAAGCGTGTGCAGGCCCACTTCTTGCTGCTGAATTGGACGCACTAGGCAAAGCCCTAGATAACCCTAAACGTCCAATGGTAGCCATTGTAGGCGGGTCTAAGGTATCTACTAAGCTTACCGTACTTAAAACCTTAGCCGAAAAAGTTGACCAACTTATTGTTGGCGGCGGTATTGCCAATACGTTTATTGCCGCACAAGGCCATAACGTAGGTAAATCGTTGGTTGAAATGGATTTAACCGAGCAGGCGAAGCAACTAATGAGCGATGCCGTTGCGAATGGTGGAAACATTCCAGTGCCTACCGATGTGGTAGTGGGCAAAGCTTTCGATGAAAATACAGAAGCAACGCTTAAAGCCGTTAGTGATGTAGCTGACGACGACATGATTTTTGATATCGGCCCCGATTCATCAAAAGCCCTTGAGAGCATTATCAAAAATGCGGGTACGATTGTGTGGAATGGTCCTGTAGGTGTATTTGAATTTGAACAGTTCAGTGCAGGTACAAAGGCGTTAGCTGAGGCTATTGCTGATAGCGATGCGTTCTCAATTGCAGGTGGTGGTGATACACTGGCAGCAGTAGATAAATATGAAATCGCTGATAAGATATCTTATATCTCTACAGGTGGTGGTGCGTTTCTAGAGTTTTTAGAAGGCAAAACATTACCTGCAGTAGCCATGCTAGAAGAAAAAAACAAATAAAATTAGCAGACTACTAAAAAATCGATTCCGATTTTCGCCGGCGATACATTGAAGTACGTCGGCATATAACGATAAACCCTACACCTGTTCTTAGAGCAGTATTATAAAAAAGGAGTGTTGCAATGGCATCACAAGCACAGCAGGCCATGCTAGATAAACTTAAAACGCAGGTTGGTTTTATTGCAGCTTTAGATCAAAGCGGCGGTAGTACACCAAAAGCGCTACGTTTATACGGCATTGAAGAGTCAGAATACAGTTCTGACGAAGAAATGTTTAACCTTGTTCACCAAATGCGTACACGTATTATCACCAGCACCCCTTTCAGTGGCGAGCGGGTTTTAGGCGCTATTTTATTTGAAAATACCCTAGACCGTGAAATTGAAGGTATGTCTACTGCGCATTACTTGTGGCAGAAGAAGCGCGTTATTCCTTTCTTGAAAGTGGATAAAGGGCTTGTTGAAGAGAGCAACGGTGTACAGGTAATGAAGCCGATTGTTGGTCTAGATGCGTTACTGGCGAAAGCCGTTGCTCAAGATGTTTTTGGTACCAAGATGCGTTCAGTGGTTAAACTGGCAAATCATCAAGGTATCAAAGATGTGGTAGAGCAGCAGTTTGAAGTGGGTAAGCAAATTATCGCAGCAGGTTTAGTGCCTATCATTGAACCAGAAGTAGATATTCATAGCCCTCAAAAAGCGGAAGCAGAAGCACTGCTTAAACTTGAAATTCTAACTCAGCTTAATTTGTTGAACGAAGGCCAAGAAGTGATGTTAAAGCTTACACTGCCTAATGAAGCTAACTTCTATAAAGAGCTTGTTGATCATCCTCGTGTACTTAAAGTGGTAGCATTATCTGGCGGTTACAACCGTGAAGAAGCTAATGCGAAGCTTTCAGAAAACCAAGGTATTATCGCAAGTTTCTCAAGAGCGCTAACTGAAGGTGTTTCTGACAAACAGTCTGATGACGAGTTTGCAGCTACATTAGATGGAGCGATTGAAGGCATTTACCAAGCTTCAAAAGCATAAGTTTTATTGTTTAAAAGGGGGCGCTTGTAAGCGCCCCTTTTTTATTAATTATGTCCCGTCCTAAAATACGTTGACATAAAAACGTAAAAAGGGAGCATTAATGCTCCCTTTTCTGTTGCTCACTAACCGGCTTATTTAATAGAAAGGGTTAAGTCTAGCGCCTTCCAATACGCACTTTCTCGAACCAAGTCTGCTGCCAAAATTGGTTTTTCTTCCAACCAATCTTTAGGAAAAGTAAGGCTTAAGCCGTTCTTATCTGCATCAATCTCTATATCCGGCAAGAAGCCTTCTTGGCGTTTGATATTGAGCAACGCGCCAATACGTAATAAAGCGATAAGCTTTTTAACGGCCGCTAAATCGTACAAGTTAAAGTTGGGAAAATCGTTAGCCCGCACTTTCTTTCTATGAAAACGTACTAGGGTGGCCAATAATTCTTGTTGTTCTTGCGTAAACCCAGGCATATCTACGTTAGCGAGAATATAGGCACTGTGGCGCTGCACACCGCGCGAGTTAATTTGAATGCCCACTTCATGCAACAACGCCGCCCAACCCAACATGCTTTTAAAGTCGTGGTGTTTAAGCTTCCAGGCTTTTTCAGCATGGCTAAAGAGGTTAAGTGACGTGTTAAGCACAAGCGTAGCTTGCGCGGTATCAACATCGTAGCGGGTAGCTAAGCTGCTAGCTGTTCTGCCGCGTATATCGGCATGATGCAGCTCATCTTCCATCTGGTAAATCACGCCTTCGCGTAATGCGGCAGGGGAATAAACCAAAGTGTCTATTTCTAGCGCTTTAAATACTGCCACTAATATAGCCAAACCGCCGGCAATAACCACGCGTCTGTCTTCGGTTAAATCAGGGTAGTTAAGTTTGTCGATATGACCTGCACTAATAAACTGCTTCATTAAGTTACGCAGACTCTTGAGCGTAACGGGTATATCGTGGTCGTTGGGTCTATCTTGTTGGCATAAAGTGAACAACGAGCGAATTGTGCCCGACGTACCAACACATTGTACCCAACCCAGCTTGCGGTACTTATCTTGAATAAATTCCAGCTCTTGTTCAGCCGCAGTAATGGCCAGCTCAAAAGATTTGTTTTTTAATGACCCGTCTGGGAAGAATCGCTTAGTGTAGCTAACACAGCCCATTTGCAAACTACGGCAAATAAGCGGGTTGAAGCCCTCGCCAATCACAAATTCTGTTGAGCCCCCACCGATATCCACCACTAACTGCTGTCCATCAGCATGGTTAGTATGTGCTACGCCAGAGTAAATCAGGCGGGCTTCCTCCACGCCTGAAATTACTTCTACAGGGTAGGGCAGAATATCTTTCGCGGCATTAATGAAGTGGTGGGCGTTTTTGGCTTTGCGCAGAGTGTGTGTGGCCACAATACGAACCGAGTCGGGTTCGAAACCGCGTAGACTTTCAGCCACAATACGTAGCATCTTTAAACCACGTTCCATGGCTTCATCAGACAAAATATTGTCGTCGTCCAACCCCTCAGCTAACCTTACTTTTTGTTTAACGCGATGCAGAATTTGGACAGACCCAGCAACAATACGCGCTACCACAAGGTGAAAGCTATTCGAGCCAATATCTAACGCGGCTACTTTATTAACCTCACGGCTTTCAACGGTATCAAAAACGGATTCATGCTGAGTCATTTCATGCTGAGTCATTTAAGGTTTTATTTTCCTGCTTCTTTTTCTTCTTCTTTCACAAGATAGTCGTAAATCTCTATTTGTGAACGTAATTTCTTGCGATTGCCTCGAGCAACGTACTTGTTGCTTTGTTCCTTGTCAATCACTCTCGCTTTAAGCGTATCACGGAATTGTATATCCATAATATCGACAATGCGCTGTTGCAGGTTTTTATCGTAAATAGGGCAGCCTACTTCTATGCGGTTGTCCATATTGCGGGTCATCCAGTCAGCAGAAGAAATAAACACTTTTCTCTCACCGCCGCCTTCAAATACCATCACCCTAGGGTGCTCTAAGAACCTATCGACAATAGAGATGATTTCAATGTTTTCGCTAATACCTTTTAAGCCAGGTATTATGGAACACATCCCGCGAACAATACCGCGAATTTTCACCCCTGCTTGACTGGCCCGATACAAATCATCCATTAATTCCTTATCAACAAGGTTATTAATCTTAAAGGTAATTTGCGCAGGACGGCCTTCTTTTAAATGCTGAATTTCTTGACGAATAAGTGACTGAATTCGGGTTCTCGCGTTTAACGGTGAAATCTGCAAATGCTGAAATTTATACCGGCGGAAAGGGTATTGAATAAGGTCAAATACTGCCACCGCTTCATTGGCCAATTCTTGGTTTCGAGTGAATAAACTGTAATCGGTATAGATTTTTGCGGTTTTTTCGTTGAAGTTACCCGTACCAAAATGCGCATAGTTAATCATCGCGCCACGTTCTTCGCGGGTGATCACGCAAAGCTTCGAGTGAATTTTTAAGGTTGGCACGCCGAGCACTACGCGAATACCCGCATCGGTCATGCGTTTAGACCATTCAATGTTGGCCTCTTCATCAAAGCGAGCGCGCAGTTCTACCACTACGGTCACCTTTTTACCGTTATCAACGGCATCAATGAGCGAGTTGATAATGCGAGAGTTACTGGCCACACGATAAATATTAATGCGAATAGATTTTACGCTAGGGTCGAATGCTGCTTGGCGGACAAATTCGGTAACATGTAAGAATCGGTGATATGGGTAATACAGTAGAATATCGTGGGCGGTAATGGCATCGAATACCGTATTAAATTTGGAAAAAGCATTGCTGTCGATAGCCGGCAGCGGAGCATGCTCTAAATATTCGCGGCCCACGTTTGGAAAGCCAATGAAATCTTTAAAGTTACGATAGTGCCCTGCAGCATGCATGGTATCGAGTTTTGTTATACGTAAACGCTTACGTAAATCCTGCATCATATCTTCAGGCATATCGTTGTCGTAAATAACCCGAACAGGCTCGGCAATTAAGCGCTGTTTCATGCTCTCAGACATTTTTTCTACATAACTTTCGTCAATCTCGTCATTGATAGAGTATTCGGCGTCTCGGGTCATCTTGAATGAAAATGACTCGACTTCGTCAAATTTAACAAAGCCGCGGAAAATGTCTTCCAAGCTAAGCTGAATCATGTCATCGAGCATAATAATATGCTTTTTCTTTCGACTCTTTTCCGGCGGAATAAGCATAAAGCGAGACATTTCAGACGTAGGCACCTGAATAACCGCATAGCGCGTGTTGCGGTCTTTACGGCGCAGCGCGACATACAAATAAACAGATGTGCCATTTAAACGGCTTAACAAGTCCATTTTCTTGTCAATAATGATAGGGGCTATATGGCGAAGCACCTTATTGACGAAGAAGTTACGTACCCACTGCTTTTGATACTCGTTTAATTCATGCTTTTGCAGAATATGAATATTGTATCGCGCGAGCGCTTTTAAAACGTCTTTATGAATATGGTCGAACTTGTCGGAAAGCTGAACAACCTTTTGCTGAATAATCGCCATTAGCGCGGTTTGCTTTTCCGCTTCTTCTTCGTTGCCATCATTTTGGGCAATGGTTATTTGGCGTTTTACGTCAGCAGCACGAACACGATAAAATTCGTCAAGGTTGTTGGAGTAAATACCTAAAAAACGAATACGTTCTACTACAGGGTTGTTCTTATCTGCAGCTTCCTGCAAAACCCTTTCATTAAATGCTAACCAGCTAAGTTCTTTGGGATAATATAGTTCTGGGTTATCCATAATTTATCGTTTTTTCACTTCTTAAAATGGCCAAAGACTGACATCAGTCAATGACATTACTGTGACAACCCTTAGATATAATAGGGTTAATTCGTAGTCCTTTACCTCAACGAGGTGATTTGAAACCTTTCTGTGTCGCTAGGGCCTTATTGCTTGGCCTGTATATCCACTACCAAGTCGTTCGACAACGATTCAAGGGCGTCTTGTAACGCATCGTCATCAAACCCTTCAGGTACCGCAATAACGGCATTGGCTTTGAATATTAAACTTCCCCAGTTAGGTGCGCTCTCGCAGCGTGATGAAAAGTTAAGAATGTTCAGGTTAAATTGGTTTAGCACCGAGGTTAACTCTTGCACTATGCCGGCTTTGTCGTTGCCCATCACATCAACGGTAAGTTGATTGGTTAATGAATTGGGTGATGTATTCACTGCCACAGACTGGACCGATAAATCGGAAATGGCATTTAGCGCGTCGACAAGTTTTTCGTTTTCGTCAGCTGGGACGTGTACTTCAACAAAGCCGGTAAACATGCCTGCCATATGTGCAAAGCTAGAGCCTTGCCAATTACCTTTGTGCTTGTAGATGCACTTAGCTAGCGTATCAACCAAACCAGGCTTGTCTTTACCCATAATACTAATAATGAGCGATTGCATGAGAAACTCCTATTCCAGAATCTGTAGAAATACGTTTGCTACTGTGGTTTTACGGTAATACCATAAGCCACACTGTAAAAGCGCTACTGGTTAGTATTGTTAATAAACCTTGATAACAACAGTGTTTGAGGCTGCATACTTTAGGCGTTATTCGCCGGAACTAATCCAAAAGTTTTCGCTTGCTATTAGCATAACAAAACTTACACTGCTCACCAGTGTAATTTACACCTGATAATATTATTAAATAAGAATGACTTCCTACAGCGATAGCATCAATAAAAAACGCCAGCGCAATGATAAGTGGGGGCGATATATCGTCACCGGCTTTGGTGGGTTGGTATTGCTGACGCTGGTTATCTTAATTTCGCACCTTGTTAGTCAGGCTTTACCTCTGGCGTTAGTGCCTAATATTGAGAAAGAGCACCAGCTTGCATTACCCGAAGGTAGCCAAGTAGAAAGCGCTGGAGATTTGCTTGGCGGTCAATTAGTGGTAACTAACGGTGAAGATTGCCGTTTAAGCTTATATGGCTACAAACGTCACGATTTCGCTAAGCATCACGACTACATTCGCCCTTGTGATCATCAATTGGCGACGACCTCTTTAATGGGCGAAAATGCAATTGTGGATATTTCTGCTGGCGGGCAAGTTCGGGTGGTGCCCGTCAGATCGTTAGCGTATCGAAGTGTATTAATTGCGAATAATTCAGATCCTTTAGCTCAACCCTCA
The DNA here is from genome assembly GCF_000213655.1 of Alteromonas naphthalenivorans. Lineage (NCBI taxonomy): Bacteria > Pseudomonadati > Pseudomonadota > Gammaproteobacteria > Alteromonadales > Alteromonadaceae > Alteromonas > Alteromonas naphthalenivorans. Next base: position 3,246,225 of record NC_015554.1, on the reverse strand, counting down.
AGCCTTGTGTCCTCTACAATATCTTTTGCTTTACCGGGCGAGTATTGGTCACAAACTACGTCTTGGCAATTTGCATTTTCATCTAAGTGGGCGGCAATAGCGCTACATACACCATCGGGTACTTTTATTCGCTGGGTGAACCAGCTTAACCCCACGCAAATGATTGATAAGTTCTTTGCCAATGTTGATAAAATACATTTGTTGCCTGGTGCACAAATGATGTTGGTAGAAAAAGAAGCACACTTGTTCCTTTCACGTCTTTTCGAGGATGAATCACAGCTCTCACTGTTAGCGTCTTTTGAGAAACTCAGCCGTAATGACATTGCTATTTTATCTTTAGAGAAAGACAGAACGTTTTTCTTACAGGATGGCACTAACCAAGTTACCCGCTGGGTATTACATCGCGATGCGAACACGCTCGATTTCATTGAAACCTACCAGTTCCTTTTGAACGCGGACGAACGGCTAATTGATATAAAAGAGCATGCCAGTATTAATGTGGTGGCAGCGCTTACCGATAAACGACGCCTTTTATTTATAAACCGAGTATCAGGTGAAGTGGTTACGACAATTGATTTACCAGAGCCCATGCAATCTATCTCTTGGTTTGGCAACCGTCTTTACGGTTATAACGATGATTCTATTTACATTTGGCGGGCGAATAATTTAAGCGGTATTACTACGTGGCGATCGCTATTTGCGCCGCAACATTATGAGGGATATACCGAAGCAGATACGGTGTGGCAAACCACAAACGCCACCGATTTCCAAGAGGCCAAGTTTAGCCTTACGCCGTTAATTATAGGTAGCTTGAAAGCGTCGCTACTGGCTTTATTTATTGCCATACCCGTAGCAATAGGTGCAGCGATATACACCGCTTTTTTTGCTAAAGAACGACTTCGTCATGCGCTAAAGCCCGCCATCGAAATGTTAGAAGCTGTTCCCAGTGTGCTTATTGGTTTTATCGCGGCCATTTGGCTTGCCCCCATGGCCGAACAGTTTCTATTCTCTTTTGCTTTTTTTCTTATTGTTGTTCCATTTGTACTCATTGCCGTGGCCTTTGTTCAGCGCCCTGTTGCCGACCGCCTACCGGCTAAACTTCGACGCGGTGCTGAATTGGGATTTGCCTTACTTGGCGTATTCATATTGGGTTTCATAAGTGTGGTATGGGCGCCAGAGTGGTTCTTTAGCTTAATTAATGTAGATGGTTTTGACATGCTAGCCGCTGAGTCTGATAGCCCTATAGGAAAAACGACAATAGTGGTGGCGATAGCCTTAGGTGTGGCAATTTCACCGAGTATTTACTCTATTGCTGAAGATGCCATTGGGGGCGTGCCCGATGAGTTAAAGCATGCATCATTTGCGTTGGGCGCCACGCGTCTTCAAACCCTTAAATATATAGTGCTGCATGTCGCGTTTCCGGGCATTATGGCGGCGATTATGCTGGGTTTTGGTCGCGCGTTCGGGGAAACCATGATTGTGCTTATGGTGACGGGAAATACCCCAATATCTAGCTGGGGCTTAATTGAGGGCTTACGGGCATTAACGGCCAACTTAGCCATAGAATTACCCGAAGCAGATGTGTCATCTGCGCATTATCAAATTCTGTTCTTTACCGCTGGCATACTGTTTGTTTTCACGTTTGTTGTAAATACGATTGCTGAATTTACTCGTCAACGCTTACGCAGTAGATCTTATTATGAATAATATGTTCAATGGCTTTAACGCCGTTCATCGCCAGTCGCTAGTGATATCGTTAACGGCGTTTTTTACTAGCTTGCTGTTAATTGCTTTGGTGAGTGTGTTGTTCCTTATTACCTTTCGTGGTGGTGCGTATTTTTGGCCAGAGCCCATTTATGATGTGACTTATAAGGTCACCGGAGCCAATGAAAGTGCTAAAACCGAACATAAAATGTTCGCTCAGCTTTATATGGCTGATGAAGAAGAGCAAATATATCAAGTTCACTTTGCTGACGAGCAAAGCCCTTACGGCTCACAAATGCAGTTGGCCAGTACGGATATTATTAACAAAGAACTTGCCTACGGTAGTGCCGAAATAAAAACAAAAGATGGTCGCTTTGTTTTGGGACAGCCAGAGTTTTTATCCACACCAGACAGCCGACGGGAAGACTTGTCGCTGTTTTCAGATATTCAAAACAGAGTATCGGCACTTAGTGCTCAAATCGAAAAAATTAGGAGCGAGCGACTATCGCCCATTCACGAATCTTTGGCATCATTAGATAGCAAAGGTGTTGATCAAAATGCACCGGCAAGAGAACGTTTAGAGACTCAGTTTGAACGTTGGCAGCATGAAGTTATTCATTTGGAGGAAGAGCGAGACGAGTACGAACTCAGCGTTACTTTTGCCAATGCGCAAGCGTACGCTATTCGGGTGTCGGAAATTAAAAGCGTCGATTATGTAAGCCAGCTTAGCTATTTTGAAAAATGGCAGGTGGCATTTAGTCGTATTGCTACCTTCCTTACTGATTCTCCGAAACAGGCGAATACGTCTGGCGGGGTATATCCCGCACTATTTGGCACCGTGCTAATGGTATTTTTGATGACCATTATAGTGACGCCTTTTGGCGTACTTGCGGCTATTTATTTAAGTGAATACGCTCCTGATACGCCGTTTACCACCGCCATAAGAATAAGCGTTAGCAATATGGCAGGCGTACCTTCCATTGTTTATGGGGTTTTTGGTTTAGGCTTTTTTGTTTATACCTTGGGCGGCAATATAGATGCACTTTTCTTTGCTGATAAATTGCCAGCGCCCACTATGGGAACCCCAGGTGTGTTCTGGGCAAGTTTAACCATGGCTATCTTAACCTTGCCAGTTGTTATTGTTGCCACCGAAGAAGGCTTGCGGCGGGTACCAGAAGGGTTAAAACGGGGAAGTTATGCCCTTGGCGCCACTAAGGTAGAAACTATCGCTAAAACCATTCTTCCCATTGCGTCACCCGGAATAATGACAGGCGTCATATTGGCAATCGCTAGGGCGGCAGGCGAAGTCGCGCCCCTAATGCTGGTTGGCGCGGTGAAATTTGCTCCTACGCTACCTATAGATGGAGAATTTCCGTATCTGCATTTAGACCGGCAATTCATGCATTTGGGCGTACTTATTTATGATGGCGCTTTTCATAGTCATACTGATGCGAAGAATTCTTCAATGATGTTTGCCGCCTGCTTGCTACTGCTATTAGTGGTATTTGTATTGAATGTGCTGGCAGTTATACTAAGAACGCGGTTAAGAAAGCGCTATTTACAAGGGTAACCTTTTACATGCTGAAGTTGTTTGAACGCAATACGCTCAACGTGGCTGACATCACTGATGACACCACGGCTATCGATGTGCGTAACCTTAATTTATGGTTTGGAAATAAGCATGTGCTTAACGACATTTCTATGCGTATTCCAAAAAACAAAATCACCGCATTAATCGGGCAAAGTGGGTGCGGGAAATCTACCTTGGTTAATTGCTTCAATAGGCTTAACGATTTGTACGATGGCTGCAAATACGAGGGTGAAATTAATATTGGTGGTCGCAACATCAATAGTAAAAAGGTGAACGTGTCGCGCCTGCGTACCCAAGTAGGTATGGTATTCCAGCGGCCTAATCCTTTTCCCATGAGTATTTACGATAACGTTTGTTACGGGCTTCGTCTGCAAGGCATTAAAACTCGTCGCCACCTTGACGATGCGGTAGAAAGCGCATTAAAAGAAGCAGCGTTATGGGATGAAGTTAAAGACAGGTTGTTTGAGTCGGCAAATGCATTATCCGGTGGTCAGCAACAGCGCCTTGTTATTGCCAGAGCGCTAGCACTCAAACCTGATATTTTGTTGTTAGACGAGCCTACCTCAGCGCTAGACCCATTAACGACCTTATTTATTGAGGAGTTGATGGCTGAGCTTAAGAAGCGTTGTACCATCGTGATTGTTACCCACAATATGCAGCAAGCCTCTCGAGTTTCAGATTACACGGCGTTCTTTCATCAAGGGCGATTGGTTGAATATGCAGACAGCGATTCGCTATTCACTATGCCAGAGAAGAAACAGACTGAAGATTATATTACTGGCCGCTACGGCTAATTAACAAAATCAGCAGTTGCGAATAGGAGCCATACAATGCGTCAGGTTGCACTGAATACCCATATTTCCGGAACCTTTAATATTGAGTTGGAAAATTTAAGAAACTCGGTATTAACCATGGGCGGCGAAGTAGAACAGCAATTATTAGATACCTTAAAAGCGCTTAAATTAAACCACCCTGGCTTGGCAGAAAAAGTGGTGTTGAATGACCTTAAGATTAACTCTATGGAAATCCAGATAGATGAAGAATGTATTCGAATTATCGCCAAGCGCCATCCTACGGCAAGCGATCTGCGCTTAATCATGACCATTTCTAAAGCCATCACCGACATTGAAAGAATGGGCGACGAAATAGAACGTATCGCTAAGCTGGTCACCCGTAATAAATTACCCAGCTCTGACACTATTAAAAGCAGCATGTTGTTAATCGGCGAACGTGTAGCGGCGATGATGCGGGGTACGTTCGATGCGTTTGCGCGTCAGGATGAAAGTGCAGCCTTGGCGGTGTATAAACAAGACAACCGAATAGACAGCGAATATAAACGCCTGCTTACCTACACCACCACAGAAATGGAAAAAACCACAGAAGATATGCAAGACTGGCTAGACGTGTTGTGGGCCATGCGTTCCTTAGAGCGGATTGGAGATAGGTGTAAAAACGTGTGCGAATACGTAGTTTATTTAACCAGGGGGACGGATGTAAGGCATACGCCGCTAGAAAACATTCATCAAAAGTTAGAAGATTTGAGTTAAAAAATGCTCAAAAACTGTCACAAAACCGCAACACTTGCCCAAATTATCATCGTATGAATTTAATTCCGTTGCGTTTTCTGTTTTTTCGTAGATTTTCACTATGGCTCTGCAGACGATTACGCTATCATGCGCCGCAGCAAAGTATAATTCGTGCAAAAAATAATCTAAGCCTTTGCTAAGAATCGTTTTGCCGTGTAACTATCATTTTTGTCTACGTCATAGCCGCACATTTGTCGGGTGATGTGGCAGTAGCTAGCTTAAATCGCGTAAAGATCAGGAGCGGTTATCCGTGGAATTTTTCGAGAGTTATGGTCTCATTCTTATTCTCCTTGCTGCCGGTGTCGGCTTCATTATGGCTTGGGGTATTGGTGCAAATGACGTCGCCAATGCAATGGGAACATCTGTTGGTTCTAAAGCGTTAACAATAAAACAGGCAATTGTTATTGCCATGATTTTTGAGTTCGCCGGAGCATACTTAGCGGGTGGGGAAGTAACCTCTACCATTCGCAAGGGTATTATTGATCCAGAGTATTTTTCTGCTATTCCTGAGTACCTCGTACTCGGTATGATTTCGTCTCTGTTTGCAGCAGGTATATGGTTAGCCTTTGCATCTTGGCTAGGATGGCCTGTATCTACTACGCATTCTATTATTGGCGCTATTATCGGTTTTACCGCAACTGGCGTTAGTATGGACGCGGTAGCATGGGGCAAAGTAGGCGGCATTGTTGGTAGTTGGGTAGTGACGCCAGCTATTTCGGGCATTATTGCATACCTCATTTTCATGAGTGCCCATAAACTTATCTTTGAAACCAAATCTCCGTTTGAAAATGCCAAGCGTTACGTTCCGTTCTATATGGCACTAGCAGGCTTCATTATGTCGCTAGTTACCATTAAAAAAGGGCTTAAACACGTAGGCTTAGAAATGAGCGCCGTGAACGGTTATATATTGGCTGTGATTATCGCTATTATATTAGCCATAATTGGTAAGTGGTTTATTGGTCGCATGAAGTTCAGCGGTTCAGAAGACGCTGATTTACAAGCTGCCAATGTGGAAAAAGTGTTCGCCTTACTCATGGTTGTTACTGCCTGTTGTATGGCATTTGCGCATGGTTCAAATGATGTTGCTAACGCTATTGGGCCTTTGGCTGCGGTAGTGAGTGTGGTGACTTCTGGCGGTGAAATTAATGCCAGTGCCAACCTAGCGTGGTGGATTTTACCGCTTGGTGGTTTGGGTATTGTGCTTGGTTTAGCTATATTCGGTCATCGCGTTATTAAAACTATCGGCCAAGGTATTACTCACCTTACGCCAAGTCGTGGCTTTGCCGCTGAATTAGCAGCAGCTACTACGGTTGTAATAGCATCAGGTACTGGCTTACCTATTTCTACCACGCAAACCCTAGTAGGCGCGGTATTAGGTGTAGGTTTGGCTCGAGGCGTATCGGCACTTAATCTTGGTATTGTTAGAAATATCGTGGTGTCGTGGATTGTTACCCTGCCTGCAGGCGCAATACTTTCCATTATTTTCTTCTTCGCACTGAAGGCAGCTTTCGGCGTTTAATAGCCTATTAAGATTTGAAAACAAAAACCGCGTTTAACGCGGTTTTTGTTTTTTATAACGCGTATATTTGAATAGCGCGGAAGTCCGCTCTTTTTGTATTCGCTACTCTTCAACCTGTTCAGATTTATCAAGTTTGATGGGGGAGTCAAATCCCTCGGGTTTAATGCCTACCACCGCACAGTTAAGTTGTTGAATAGTCTCCTCTGCCGTACCGCCCATAATAAAGCCTGGAACGCCAATACGGGCCACGGTACCCATCACAATAACATCAGTATTGAGTGATTTTGTGGTAGCCGCTATCTCTCTACGAGGATAACCATGCACAATATGCTTTTCAGGTTGCAAGAAGTCGATAATATCAGGGGCTAGTTCACTTTCTAATTCGCTTAATAGCGACTCGAGGGCTTGCTCTCTTTCGTCATGAATTTTTGCAAGATCGGTTTCCATTTGGTCGTTATCTACGCTAATAAAACCATCCCGAACGATGTTCTCCGGGACTGCATCAAAAACATGCACAATATGAAGCTGTGCAAACTCCAACATGGCGATGCGGGCAGCATGGCGTAATATATCTAAATTTAGCTTTTTGCGAACTGAGATTTCGTGTTTAGGGTAGTGATAATTTAAATCGAGTGCCGCCACCACGTTTTTATATTGGCTACGGTTTTTCTTACTTAATACCCAAACCGGGCAGGGGCATTTACGAAATAGGCGAATATCTAACCCGCCAAATAGACGGTCTAAAAAACCTTCTTCGCTTCGTTTAATAACCAAGTCGTAATGGTGTCTTAGCACGCCGGTTACAATATCAATCAGCGGGTGTCCAATTTTAACCACGGTTTGCAGGGGGTACTCTTTCGACCAGGTTTCTTCCTGCTCGGTAAGCCAATTTCTTGCCTGAGACTCCATAGATTGGTGTGAGTCGATATAAGCAAATGACTCCATTACCATATTTGCATTAGGGGGCAGGGCTTCTAAGGTAAGCATAATGGTTAGTGATGCTTGATTGCTTTTTGCAATATGAATGGCCTGAGCCACCACATCGTCTTGGCGATGTGAGTCACTGAGTACACATAAAATATTAGTAAAATGACTGTCCATAGAAATCCTTAGCTATTGAGGCGCTATACGTTCTTATACCTCATCCTAACGCTTGATTTGCGCGCTTGCTACCTTGAAAGCATGATTTACATCATAACCAAGAGCGATTTCATAAAAGGGTCATAACCGTATTCTTATTGGGTATTTTGTAATCTTTGTGCTAGATTAAAACCTAATTTTCTAATCAGTAAAGAGTCGTTATGAAGTGGCCTAATCTCAAACACTTACATTACCTAGTTACCCTATATCAAGAGCAGCATTTTCACCGCGCTGCCCAGCGCTGTAATGTAAGCCAATCTACATTGAGCACGGCAATTCAAAACCTAGAAGAACATTTTGGTAGCCAGTTGCTGGAGCGGGAACACAAGACCTTTGTGTTTACTTCATTGGGGTTAGATATTGTTGAACGAAGCAAGTTGCTGCTGCAAGAAGCCGGTGAGCTGGTGGAATACGCACAAAATGCAGGAAATTGGCAACGGGGTACACTGAAGCTAGGTGTCATTCCCACCATCGCGCCATTTTTGTTTGAAGGCATGCTGGGCGCATTTAACGCCTTCTTGCCTGACATCAACGTAGAGATGCAAGAAGACACTACGGAAAAGCTACTTCAGCAATTAATAGATGGGCGTTTAGACTTACTTATTTTAGCGTTACCGATGGAAACGCCAGGGTGTAAGCAAATGGTACTGGGGCACGACCCTTTCCATCTTGTGGCCCATGAAGAAATGGCTGACAAATTGCCCGATCCTGTCGATATTTCTTCTTTACCCAAGAAGAGTATTTTCTTACTGCAACAAGAGCATTGTATGACTGGCCACGCGGTTAGTGCATGTAACCTTCAGCACAGCGACCAAATAAGCTCTGTAGCCGCCAGCAGCTTGTACACTTTGGTTCAGTTAGCAAACAGTAAAATGGGTTATACCTTCTTACCCGAACTTGCCATTAACCAATCTATTTTGTCACATACCAACTTAAAAAGTTTTGCTGCCGAAGAGCAAGGCTTTAGAGAAATAGGTTTAGTGTGGCGTTCAGGCACCACGCGTATGCAATTGTTTCGTCGTATTGGCGAAATCATCTCTCCTCTTCTCCCTGTTCCCACCCTTAAATAACGTTTTTGGCGAAAAAGTTTCAAACTTTTTCGCCCACTGCCTCGACTCTATGAGTAGGAAATATAAAAAACACCTATATCGCGGGGAACGCAGTGTTCACAAAACGGGATGAAAAGCTCGTACACCAAGCATTAAAGGGCAACAGAAAAGCCTGGTTCACGCTTATTTCGCGCTATGAAACGGCCATGTACCAATACGGTATCCGCATGACCGGAAATAGCCATGACGCCTCAGATTTGATGCAGGATATTTTTGTCTCGGTTTATCGAAGCCTAGCGAACTATCGCGGCGACGGCACATTTAAAAGCTGGCTGTATCGAATAGCCCATTGTCGATGTATGGAGCTGTACCGAAAACGAAAAGCGTTTACCGATATTGATGATATTCCAGCGCCTTTATGTGAAACATCATGTCCTGAAATGCAGCTTACTAGCGACCGTCAGAGTCGGGCGGTAACGCAAGCTATGCAAGCTTTGCCCTTGGCGCAAAAAGCTGTGGTGGAGCTGAAATTTTTTGGACAGTTCACTTTTGAAGAAATTGCTGAGCAAATGGATATTTCGGTTAATACCGCCAAGTCGCGTTTGTATAGCGCACTAACCAAATTAAAGTTGGAGTTGGAATAAATGAATCAACCTGACCATACCAATGAAGCATTGATTATCGCGTGGGTAAATAACAGCCTTACCCAAGAACAGAAAGCTATATTTTCTAAAAAATACGCACAAGATAGCGTATTTGCCGCGGCGGCTGATAATGCCAGTGTCCTGGCAGGCAGTGCCAGTGATTTTGTTGCACCCCCAGTACCTGATTGGAATAAAACACAGCTATTTTCAGCAAAAAATAAATCGAGTTGGTTTCAGTGGCAAGGCTTCCCCGCACTGGCTTGTGCACTATCTGCGGTTGCCATTGTATTGGTATTTACGGGTCTGCCCAATAAAGATAATGGGAAGTTATTAACAGCCCAAACACCAAGCAATGTAGATGCCGAGCAGCTATCGAGCTTGGTTGAAGAACAAGTACGTGTGCAAGTAAAACAGCAGCGGGAAATGTACCAAGAAGCGAATCAAGTGTTGTTTAAAGAATATGCACAATCACTTGCAGCACAGCAACAACAAACGAGTGCCGAACTCACTCAGTATTTATTGACCTCTAGTCGAGAGGCTCGTAAGCAAGACTTTGCTGAGTTACTTCAATTTATTAACGATCAGCGCATTGATGATCAGCGATTTTACGCCCGTCAGTTCAGTAAATTACAAGATGAAATTGATGGCATAGGTATGGGGTATAGCGCTGTGCTTCCCAACTCGAACTCAGTGTCTTTGAAAGACGAATAACCAATAGGTAGCCCTTATGAAAAGACTATTATCTCTTTGCTTACTAACCAGTATTAGTACGTTAACCTTTGCCCAAAGTAATGCCACTTCTTATGCGTCTTTGTCAGATGAATTGGAAATTATGTCGGGCGTTATGAATACCGCTTTTCGCCAAAACGCCAACCCAAAAGGGTGGCGAGTATCGCGACTAGAAAGCAGCTATCTAGCGGGGCAGGGGGCAGTGTTCACTGTGTCTGTACGCGGTAAAAGTGCTGATTGGATCCACGATATAGAAACTATGGTGGAAGGAATGCCAACCCCTCCAGCAGCGCCGGTTGCTCCAGAAGGTGGTGGTATTGTTTTTGAGCTAAGCCGTGAATGGGAAGATTTCGCAGGCGAAGCAAGCCGTCGAATTGCCGAGGTTTTTGAAGATAACAATGATCAAATTCGTGATATCCGCTCTCGCTCTAGAGAATTAGCGTGGGAAACTCGCGAGCTAGAACGCCGCAAGCGCGATATGTCTTTTGAGTTAAGACAAGCTGATGACGATAGAAAAGAAGCGCTTGAAAAAGAAATGCAGGAACTTGAATCGTCTTTAGCGTCTATAAGTGCACAGTCAGCAGAGCTCGAAGAAGAGGTGCGTCAATTAGAAGGTGAGCGGCAAGCGAAACTAGCTAAGCAAAAAGAAAGTCGTCAGCAAGCCTATCGTTCATTTTTGGCTAATTTTGAAGCCAGCATTGGTAGCACATTTTGCCGATTTGGCGCAGGACTTCGGGGGTTACCTGAAGGAGAGCACGTCAGCATGATATTAAAAGACTTTGAATACGGCGATGATAACAACAAACACGACCGAATTTATGTGTTTAGCAAAGCGAATATAAAAGCGTGCGTGCAAGAGCGGATTGACGCCGAAGCGCTATTAACCAGCGCTACTATTTATACATTCTAGCTGTACTTTCACAACCAGCGCTAACTAAGGGGCGGTATGACCGAGTTCTGCTGCCCATTGTAGTTCGCCCCGCGACAACCCATTCGCCGAACTTGCCCCAAAGCTATGTAATGCACTGTATGCACTGTTTGAAGGCACGCGGCAATAATGACATAAGGCATAAAACAGTAAGCTACAGCGATGCTGTGAACCATAACAGTGTAAGTACACACTGGCGCCTTCAGTTAGCATCTGCGACAGTTCGTGCAGATATTGATGCAAGTGAACATCATCGGTAGGTGAATCTGCTGAAGGGTGTAAAAAAGGCAGCCATATCCATTCTAACCCGGCTGCTTTAGCACCATCGCGAATAATAGGGGCGTCTTCCTCTCCAGTTTGTACCGTAGCAAGGTGAGTCACACCCAACCCTTTTAATCTTGCATAGGTGTCTGATGTCGGTTTTTGCCCCAGACAGATTTTGCCAGCGATAAGTGAAAACCACGCAAGAGAGATTTGGCTATTTGTACCTTGAGATACAGATGGTGATTCGTTTTTATTCATACCACATAATAATATATTGAGAAATAATGGCAGCTGCACCCGCCTAATACGAACACATGCCAAATAGCATGAGTGTATTTTACCTTTTTCGCCACATAAAAACATACCCCAAGGCTAAAGCACAAACCACCCGCGACCAGTAACCACAAACCCGCCCCTGGTAGCGCAACATACAACGGGTAAATAAGCCCAATGGCAATCCATCCCATCAATAGGTAAGTCATTACGGATACTTTGGGAAAGCGGTGCTTAGCAACAAGTTTAAAGGCAACGCCACCTATTGCTAAACACCAAATTACCGCCGTCATGGTAATACCAAGCACGCCGCCAATAGACACTAATAATAAAGGTGTGTAAGTACCTGCTATCAGTAAATATATTGCGCTGTGGTCGAATAGCTTTAACCAGCCCTTTGCCCTATGGTGTGATGTTGCATGATAAAGGGTAGAGCTCAAAAACATAAGAATGAGCGTAGCACCGTATATTGCACCGGCAGTAATGGTTAGTGTGTTATCTGCACGGTAGAGCAGAAATACCATGCCTACAATGGCAGCAATAAAACCAACACCGTGACTGATACTATTAAGCCATTCTTCAAGTACAGAATAGGCTTTTGCCGTAATGCTTGTCATGATTTCCTCCAACTCTGCTTTCATCTAGCGGCCGAACTAATACTTTTTGCATCTAAGCGTTTTATCATTTTCATAGCACATGCGCTTTTCAGCGTACACTTGTTCGCTCAAGTATAACAGATGCGTAATCGGCGAGTATTACAATTTTAAATTGCACGTTAATGAAAACGTGATCTTAAGTATCTTTGATACTAAAAAATATTCGCCACTTATTTCATTGCGTTTGTGCGTTTGAATGACAATCGGTAAATGTGTTTAATGTAGCGTCTCGGTTAAGTTTTGAGGCTAGGTATTTGAAGTGAACATTTGAGCCAGATATTTGGTGGGCTGGAGTATCAATGAGGGTAAGGTAAGAAACTTAAGTCGGTATATTATTACTGATTGTCGCTGCTATCTAACCCTTCAGGTTCGGCAAACATCAGATAATCATCTGGTGCCGCGACCTTATTCTGCTTAGCTTTATACATGGCGATATCTGCTAACTTTATTAAGGTATTCATGTTGCGACTCATGCGAGGGTAAAAAGCAACGCCCACACTCATAGAGACAACAGTGGGGGTGGTATCATCATTAAAATAAAACGGCTGCTTAATTCCTTTATTCACCTTTGATATGACTGTTTCAACCGCCTTTTCGTCTTCGGCCTGTAAAAGCAGTACAAATTCATCGCCTCCCCAGCGCACTGCCACATCAACTTTACGAATTTTGTCTCTTAATTGTTCAGATACGAAGATAAGTACTTCATCGCCCGCATCGTGACCGAAAATATCATTTACGGCTTTAAAGCCGTTCAGGTCGATTAGCGCGAGTGCAAAGTGATGGCCTTTATTCATCAACTTAGCAATGAGTTTTTCACCACCATTTCGATTGTATATGCCGGTTAGTGAGTCGAAGTCCGCTTGCAGTGCCAGATTTTGCAGTTCACGTTTTCGAGTTGAAATATCATTGAAGGTTATTTGATAAAAACGCTCGCCCTCTTCAGTCATCAACGGGCTGGCAATCAATTGAACCCAAATGGCGGCTTTATTAACCCCTGACTTCAGTTTAAATTCGCCCGTGGCAAACTCGTTACGGGAAAAAGCTTCTAGCAGTGAGACTTTTATTGAAGCAGGGTTTTCAAATAACTCTTCTAATAGTTCCCCATAGTCCTGTTTCTCTTCAAGGCCAATTTTTACAACAAGATCTATAAAAGCTTTATTTCTAAGTTCAATTATTCCACTTTCAGTCATTAACACCGTGGCTGACTTCGCATTTTCAAAAAGCATCCTAAAGCGCTTTTCCAAAAACTCAATTTCTTCTCTTAATTGCCTTTCTTGGGAGAACTGCTCTTCGACTTTGCTTAACAGCTGATTGGTATCATGTACAAAAGCACCAATTTCACTGTCAGTGTGGTATTCAGGCACAGCAATACGCTGCGTTGTGCCTGGGGTAATTTCATGTAGTGAACGTCCCACACGAAGCATGGGGGAAATAATGATGTAGTAAGTAATGACTAAGGCAACAATACCCACAACAAGCGCTTCTACGTACAGTGAATAACTATTGTCGTTACTTATTTTCTCGGCTTGATGAATGATATGGTCAAAGTTTGGGTATATATTGACCTCAGCTAATGTTTCTTCTGGTATGAAAGGGTGCCGGACTAGAAATACCCGAGGTTCTATGTTTTTGTTAATCGCATCGGTAACGTTGAGCTGATAATACAAAGCGTCACTTTTGATAGACGCCGCGAGAATTTTGTCACTTTTAACCAATCCATTTATCGCTTCTTTGGCTAAATCTTCTTCTTCTAAAAATGCCGCTATGGACGCGGTTGGACCAACTGTTCGATAAAGTTCTTCGATATCGTGGTTTGCTTCATCAAGCTCGTTCTCGTATGTGGCGCGGTAAAAAAACTCTGCGGTAGTTATCACTACCAACATGGCGGCAGCCACCAAGAAAAGTGCAAAACGAAAACCTAGACCACGAATATTAATCAAAACGATACACTACCTTCATCTTGTCGGTAACATAAGACTCGTAAACATAAGCTAAGGCGGACTCATCCTCTTCTAGTCGCTGCTTAACATCATCTATTGTCAGTTCGATTTCAGGCGGTTTAACGCGGCCTGAAAATTTTAACCTAGACCAATAGGCATTCACGCGAGCAGGGGGTAAACCGACTAATGCCTGGTAAAATTCTGCTTTAAGTTTAGCCTCAACTTCTATATCGATGGGCGTCGCTTGTTTACCATTAGGAAACGCAGAGTACTTGCCCATAAATAGATTAATTAAGCCTTTTTTATCCAGTACTTCCATCTCATTTTTCTGATTTGTAACCACAACAATCTTCTCTGACGTGTATGCAAAGCAAGAGACGCTGTGTAATGCTATCAGCGCAGTTAGGATGAGGGGGACGGGGCTATAAAATTTCATATCAGCCCCTAAAAACTATAACTTAGAGCAAGAAACAAGGTATGCGCCACGTTATCATCTTCATCATCAACAACTAGCCCCTCACGGGCTCTCAGGCCGCTACCTCTTGATTCTATATCGGTTCGCTCAAGTTGTACTTTAAACGCGAGGTTTTCTTTTAAGTCCCACCGCCAGCCTAAGGAGAATGAATGCTGATGATGTGCCAACGTACTGGCGACTTCCTCCACGTAGGTGGCTAATTCGGATGTACCTGCATTAATCGGAAAGCCTGGCTGTTCTTGGCTAAGGTAATAAGCGTCTGCTGTTGCAAATGAATATAAAGCGTAGAAGGTATGCGCACCATAGAGGTAACTTAGATTCACAAATCCATTTAAAGAGTGCCTTAATGCAATTGAGTCAGAATCAATATGTGATAGCTCGCCAGATATTTCCCAGTCGCCAAGATAGCGATTTAGATAAACAGAGGTGTATTGGATAGTTGCACCGCGTAAACTCAATGAGTCTGCAAAAGTGGTGGCACCATTCCAAAACGGTTGCAGTTGCGCAACCGACGTCGCCACGAGCGCGGTGTCTTCATTATCATTTTTTGCTTCGGTTTGAGTGTGTTTGAATGCAATGCTCCAATCAAATGCTACAAACTCAATGCCTACTGAGCGCAAATCATTAAAGGTTATCGGGCTATAATCATTTCTAGTAAAGTCACTTTCTCCTTGGCCCCAGAAGGCTTTAATTAGTAGGTTAAAATCGCGGTAGGGTTTAAGGTAGCTGATATCCGCCCCATCAAAACTTCTGGCTGGGACAATACCATAAACCTCTGTAGGCACTTTCACCCAAGGGTAGGCGATTGATACGTCTCTGGTATCACTAAAGTGAAAGATATCGGCGGCGAGTCTCCCGGCTCTGACTTGCCACGAAGGAGTGATGTCATATCTTAAAAAGGCCATCTGCGTGATTGAGCCTAGGTTTTGTTCATCTTGCTCTCGATAAACAAATTGCCCAACAAAATCGAGGTTCCGTGAAAAACTGTAGTCGAACTGCACGCCGATTAAACTCAGAGGTTTAAAGGCAAAACCGTCTTTTTAGCTATCTCCGCTTGTGAACGATCGGTACGAAACTGATGATTACGAGTGTCAGCGGTTGCCGAAGCTAGCGTGGCAAACCCACTTACTTTTAGCTTGTCTTGTTCAGCTAAAACGCTAAAAGTTGTCAGCAAGCTCATCATTACCACAATGAGAGAAAACTGCTTTTTTATCATTTATGAGTACCTGCTTCGTAGTCTGGTCTTTATTACTGTGACAAACGTTTATATTTTTGGATTTTGACAACTATAAGCATAGTAAAGAAACAAAAAAAACGACTGATAAATCAGCCGTTTTTTTCAATATCATGAGTAGGTTAAAAAAGCAGTTGCAATGAGTTTTTAGTACCATACATCC
Organism: Alteromonas naphthalenivorans; assembly: GCF_000213655.1. Taxonomy (NCBI): domain Bacteria; kingdom Pseudomonadati; phylum Pseudomonadota; class Gammaproteobacteria; order Alteromonadales; family Alteromonadaceae; genus Alteromonas; species Alteromonas naphthalenivorans. Next base: position 3,230,330 of record NC_015554.1, on the reverse strand, counting down.
ACTGACTTTTGTAGCCTAGTAAGGCGTGCCAGCAAATGATCGGCATGGAAAATCTATAAATGCGAGCGTCATTGCTGCAAGTGCCCAGATTGAACCTGACTTTTTTTCGGTGACTGGTCCATTACGCCTTTCTTAGCCAGATACATTTCAATCAACGTTAAAGCACCCTTGTAGTTTGTCCATTAATACAACAAGTTGCTTCGCTTCAGTTTTCGACATGCCATCTAGTTTGCATAGCATTTGCGCAGGCACATCAAGCGCTTTCAGCTTGGCGTTTTCACCTGCTTTCGACAGCACTACGCGGCGTACACGCTTATCATGTTCATCTTTAACCACACTCAATAATTCTTTTTGTTCTAGCTTTTTAAGGATCAGTGTCATAGCGCCGCCGTCTATCACGGTTTTATCGAGTAGCTCGGCAATGGTCACATTAGACTGTTCCCACAAAGCCATCATCACAACGTACTGTGGATAGGTAATATCAAGGCTTTTCAGTAGGGGACGATAGGCGCGAGTAAATGCATTAGATAGCGTATAAAAACGATGGCACAACTGACTTTCTAACTTAAGTGTGTCGGGCCCAAGCGCTTCCGATGAAAGTGCTTCTGATGAAAGCGCTTCAGCGCCTGAATCGTTGGGCGTATATTCATCAAGCCTAGCTTTGTCAGACATGCGTGCTCCAGAAAGGATGTAGAGAGTAAAAAGATTATGATTAATATTTTGCATGCAAAAGACTTGATCTACAAGCCGCATTAGTGTTAATTTATTTTGCATGCAAAATAAATTGCATTTCTCATTCATCACTTATGTTCAATTGAATACTTAATTTGAGCAAGACCAAAGAGGATTTATACAATGCACACACTTCAACAGGTGGTTTATACCGGCACAGCAACGGCAACAGGCGGTCGTGAAGGTACAGCAAAATCAAGCGACGGAAGCTTAGACGTTACTCTTTCAACACCAAAAGCACTAGGTGGCGCGGGTGGCAGTGGCACTAACCCAGAGCAAATGTTTGCAGCTGGCTATTCAGCATGTTTCATTGGTGCGCTCAAGCATGTCGCTGCGGCTGAAAAAGTTAAACTGGGCAGCGATATTAGTGTAACTGGCGATGTATCAATTGGACCTATCGAAGTCGGTTTTGCTATTGCAGTAAAATTAAGTGTCGACTTGGGCGATATGGAGAAATCTGTAGCAGAGAGCCTAGTGGCAAAAGCGCACCAAGTATGCCCATACTCTAATGCCACTCGTGGCAATATTGATGTGCAAATTTCAGTAGCGTAAAACGCCTACTATTCGCTTTTTCCTGACCTCCTCCCTCACTAAATAATCACACTGCAATATACAGGTGGGGAAGGAGGTAAACGACAATTTAACTTTTGGTGTTGTAGCTTGTCGTTTTGGACTTAAGCATTAGGCTACTTCTTTGTTATTATGATTAAGACAGAAAAAATAACAGGAAGTATTATGAAGAATATAGGCTGGGTAGCCATTTGTGCGCCAATGTTGTTTGCGTGTAGCGAACAACCCTCACAAGAAATTACAACACCATCAACGGTTTCTGATAGCGCGGATAGCAAAATTGCTGCCGAGAGCGCAGTATCTAAAGTAGATGTGATCAGTGAAATAGAAGCGGGTAAAGATTACCACTCATTCGCCAACCCATCCGAAGTACGGGTAACCCACTTAGATTTAGACCTAACGGCAGATTTTGAAACGTCAAAATTATCCGGCAGTGCTACATTAACCGTTGAGCGCAGTGCGCCTAACTTCAATACGGTTGTTCTTGATACCCGTGCACTGGATATTACATCGGTAACCGTTAACGATGAAGCCGTGCCTTTTGATATGGGCGACGCCGATCCTGAACTTGGCACGCCACTTTCTGTTGAATTGCCTGAAGGTGCAGACAAGCTAACGATTGCTTATTCTACCTCGCCTGAAGCGTCGGGTGTACAGTGGTTAACCCCAGCGCAGACCGCTGGAAAGCAACATCCTTTCTTATTTACCCAAGCCCAAGCTATGCATGCGAGAAGCTTTATTCCACTGCAAGACTCTCCACAAGTTCGGGTAACCTACACGGCCACTATTCATACACCTGAAGCTTTATTGGCAGTGATGAGTGCTTCTAACGATCCTACTACGGCTCGTGATGGTGAGTACTCGTTTACTATGCCGCAGCCTGTACCGTCTTACTTAATTGCATTGGCAATTGGTGATTTGAAATTTAAGCCAATGGGCGAGCGCACGGGCGTTTATGCTGAACCTAGTGTGTTAGATGCCGCGGCGAAAGAGTTTGAAGATACCGAGGCCATGTTAGAAGTTACAGAAAAAACCTATGGTCCGTATCAATGGGATCGTTACGATTTACTGATTTTACCGCCTTCTTTCCCGTTTGGTGGTATGGAAAACCCACGCTTATCGTTTATTACGCCTACCGTTATCGCTGGCGATAAAAGCTTAGTGTCACTAATTGCGCATGAATTAGCGCACAGCTGGTCAGGTAATACGGTGACCAATGCCACGTGGCGTGACCTGTGGTTAAACGAAGGTTTCACCACCTATTTAACCTACCGTATTATGGAAATGATATACGGCCACGAGCGATTTAAAAAAGAAGCGGTGTTGGGGTACCAAGATTTACAAAACGACATACAAGCCCTAAACGAAGAAGATGAAATTTTAGCAATCGATCTTCGCGGAAGAAATCCAGACGATGTTTTCTCTAATATTCCTTACGAGAAAGGCGCGCTCTTTTTACGTGAAATTGAAAACAAAATTGGCCGTAAGAATTTCGATGCTTTTTTAATGCAGTACTTTGAAGATTTTGCGTTTAAGAGCATCACCACTGATACGTTTTTGGCCTATTTGGATGAAACCTTATTGGCACAATACCCAGATAAGTTGAGCAAAGCACGTATCGATACGTGGGTATTCGAGCCTGGAATTCCTGAAGGGGCACCTGTGCCAGTGTCTGATGCCTTCGATAAAATCGATACCACTCGCAGTGCCTGGTTAGCCGGTGAAGTCGAAGCGGTAAATATAGATACCGAGCTATGGACTGTGCACGAATGGTTATACTTCTTGAACAATATGCCAAATGAACTATCAGCGCAGCAATTAGCTGAATTAGATGCGGCGTTCTCGTTAACCACCACGCAAAATAACGAAATAGCCCATAGTTGGTTGATGATAGCGGTGGCAAATGAATACAAACCGGCCTACGACAGATTGTACGAGTACCTTGTTAAGATTGGTCGTAACAAGTTAGTTAAACCGCTGTATCGCGAGTTATCGAAAACCCCAGAAGGCAAAGCATTTGCTAAACGTGCGTTTGAAGAAGCAAAACCGGGTTATCATCCTTTAACCATAAGAGCCAATGAAGGCTTTGTGGAGTAAAAGCGATCTTTACAAGTCTTAAGGCGTAGAACTAATTAGGTAGCATCGGTAGCACTAGCGGGATTGTTAGCGCTACTGATGACTCATATTACCAATGTAATTGGTTCATGTAGCTAATACGCAATTAAGGAGACTGTATGTATACGCAAAAACTACAACCTGATTCTTCATTTCCCGATGTGCAAGTAACGCTGAGCACGGGTGAGGCTGTTTCATTAAGCAACAAACGTGAAGGCTGTGATTGGAAAATGGTGGTCGTTTATCGTGGCAAGCACTGTCCAATCTGCACCAAATACTTAAACGCGCTTGAAGACTACAAAGGGCGTTTGTTAGCGCTAGGCGTTGATCTAATCGCGGTATCTGCTGATAGTCAATCTCAGTTGAAAGAGCACCTTGAAGACCTATCAATTACGTTCCCTATTGCTTCGGGCTTAAGTGAAGAAGATATGAAGGGGCTAGGTTTATACATCTCGGTGCCTCGCAGCGAAAAGGAAACCGACCACAATTTCGCTGAACCTGCCTTGTTTATTTTAAATCAAGACAACACAATTCAAATCAGTGAGTTGGCGAATGCACCTTTTGTACGCCCTGATTTAGAACAGCTGGTTTCAGGTTTGGAATTTATTCGCGATCCAGAAAATGATTACCCCATTCGCGGCACCTTTAGCGGATAGCCTTGATGGATAGCGTTAATGAATAGCTTTGACGGCGACTAAAATTGCTGTTTGAGTAATTCTTTTAGAACCCAAAAGCCCGCTAAGCGGGCTTTTTTATGCTTATCACAACTACGTGTTATAAATGTAAGAAAAAGCTGGGAACACCCACACTCTTTAGGTGCTGTCAGGGCGTGTAAAATCAATTGCCATGGCGGCAGTTTTTTCTTGAAACTCGTCGATAGTGTGACTTGGTAATTGCACATCAACAGTTACGTGCTGTGCATAGCTACAATTCACTACCTTGCCCGAAAATTGTTCGCATAAATGGCGGATAAATTGCTCGTGCTTAAAGTCTATATCAATAGAGACATCATAAAGACGCACTTCTTCCCGCGTTGGCAATTGTTCCATCGCTTGCTGCGCCGAGGCTGAGTAAGCTCGCACTAAACCACCAGCGCCCAACTTAATACCACCAAAGTAGCGGGTAACAATCACCATGACATCGCCTACACCTTTGTGCTGGAGAACGTTCAGGATAGGTTTTCCGGCCGTGCCACTTGGTTCGCCATCGTCAGCCATTGCTGCGCTGGATGGGGAATGAGGATTGCCAAGTAAATACGCCCAGCAATGATGACGAGCATCTGGGTATTGTTGCTTTACATTTGCTAGATGTGCCATAGCGGCTTCGCGGCTATCGGCGAAAGCGGCGAAGGCAATAAACTTGCTTTTTTTAATCTCGTACAGAGTTTCAATCTGTTGAGCGGGGACGGGATACGACATCACGCCATTGTACCTGAGTTTCGCTTTAGGCTAAATACAGGGACAACAGCGTTTTGTGTTTTACTACTTTATTAGAAATGACTCTGTATTAACGAAGTATGCCTGAAACCGTTTCCGATACGTTTGTCGCACCTTTAAGGATTTCATCCATCACGCCTTGTACTTGGGTGATTTGCTGACTGTTTAGGTCAACATTGTCTTTCACAGTCGCCATCTTGCTTGTCGATTTATTCGCAAGCTTACGGTTTTCTGCTACAACTGATTCAATTTCTACTGTTGAATCACTAGTACGCTGTGCAAGTTGACGAACTTCATCCGCAACCACGGCGAAACCACGACCTTGTTCTCCAGCTCTGGCCGCTTCAATAGCAGCATTCAGTGCCAGTAGGTTGGTTTGATCGGCAATTCCGCTAATAGTGGTTACAATAGTTTCAATTTTAAGCGATTGCTCACTAAGTTCATGCATAAGTTTGTTGGTTTGGTCAACTTCATCAAGTGCCACTTGGAATACATCAATACTACGTTGTAGCGATGACGCACCGTCTGCGGCAATTTGTGATGTTTCTTCTGCAGTAGATACAGCAAGCTCGGCGGCTTGTGAAATAGCATGCTTTTCTTGAACTTGCGCTGTTACATCAGACGCAAACTTTATAACTTTAACCACTTTACCCGTACCGTCGAACACAGGGTTGTACGTAGCTTCAAGCCATAACGTTTCTCTATCAGCATTGATTCGTTCAAAGGTTCCCGAAGAAAATTGGCCGTTTGCTAAGGACTGCCAAAACTGAGGGTTATTCTGATAGAAATCGTCTTTACAGAACATGCGGTGGTGCTTGCCTTTAATTTCATCAAGGCTGTACTTAACGGTCGCAGTAAAGTTTTCGTTCGCAGTAACAATGGTGCCATCAGGTTCAAACTCGATAACCGCCATCGACTTATTCAGAGCGTCGGTAATTGCTTTACCAGAGAAAACAGCGTTTTCTTGTTCGGTAACATCATGATAAATAGCATGAATTTCAGAGTTGCTGCCGTTGAGTACATTAACGTAGTTCGCTTTTAGCCACTTTGTCTCGCCTGTCTCTGCTTTCATCGCAATGGTATTCGTGTAAGATCCACCGTTTGATAATGACTGCCAAAATAGACGGTAATCGTTGTCGTTTTGAACACCAGGGACACGAAGATCTTTGTGATTGAATGAATAATCACCTGACGATGGGCGCGCGAGTATTTGTAGGAACTGAGAAGATGCGTATAGACAATCTCCTCTATCCGAATACACTGCGTAAGCAAGGTTATCTTTCAATGCATTTAGCGTCGCCGCTAAGCTGTTATTCTCGTCCGTGAGTGAGGAAACTTCCTTATTATATCGTGAACTGGATACAAACAGGACGGCTCCGTTAACTTCTAATAAAGTAGAAGAAGTATAGAACGGTTAATTTTAAAGCGCGTTTAGACAATAGATGCAATTGGTGCATTTTTAGGTATGTCATTTCATAACTAAATGTTCACGATTACTATTTTTTCATACTTGAACGCTTTTTTACTCTATTTTTACTAGTATTTCAGAGTCAATTTACATGAAAGTTCTTCACACCTCAGATTGGCATTTAGGTCAAAGTTTCTTTACCAAAAGCCGTAAAAATGAACATGAGCAATTTTTTAAATGGCTGCTTGAGGTGGTTGAGCAAGAAAGTATAGATGCTGTTGTCGTGGCCGGTGATATTTTTGATACCGGCACTCCACCGAGTTACGCGCGGGAGCTTTATCATCAACTAGTGGGTAACTTTCAGGGAATGGGGTGCACCTTAGTAGTACTAGCCGGCAATCATGACTCGGTGTCGGTATTAAATGAAAGTAGGGAATTACTGTCTTATTTAAACTGTCACGTTATTGCTAGCACTTACGGCAATGCTGAATCGCAAGTCTTACCTTTGCGTACCCGAGATGGCGACATAGGCGCAATACTGTGCGCGGTACCTTTTATTCGTGCTCGGGACGTTTTAAAAAGCGAAGCTGGAAAATCGGCGATTGAAAAACGTCAGGCGCTGGGTGAAGCCATTAAGCAGCACTACGCCAACCTTTATCAGATTGCGCTAGATAAACGCAAGGAATTGCATGTAGAAGTGCCAATTATTGCCACCGGACACTTAACTGCGTTAGGGGTAAGCCAGAGTGAAAGTGTGCGCGACATTTATATAGGTACGCTAGAAGGCTTTTCAGCTGATGGGTTTCCTCCTGCGGATTATATTGCCCTTGGGCACATTCACCGACCGCAAAAAGTGGCAGGGTGCGATCATATTCGATATTCCGGCTCGCCTATTCCCTTAAGTTTCGATGAACTGAAATCACAAAAGCAGGTATTAATAGCCACGTTCGAAAACAAATCACTAGTGCAGGTAGAAAGTAAGCCTATTCCTCGTTTTCAACCGATGGCAGTTTTACGAGGCAACTTAGAAGACATTGAGCTTGCCTTACAGCAAAATGAGGCGGTGAAAAGCGCAAGCACAGAACACCCAGCGTGGCTGTGTATTGAAGTAGAAACTCAAGATTACTTAACCGACCTGCAACAGCGCATTCAAGCGCTAATCGACGATAAACCTGCCGAAATTTTGCAATTAAAACGAATGCGCAAACAAAGAGCCAGCGTCATTTCAGCAGAAGAAAACGTTAACTTAAGCGAGTTGTCTGTGCATGAGGTGTTTGATGCTAGATTGTCACTGGAAGCGTTTGAGTCGGACGAAGACCAACAACGCAAGCAGCGCGTTCAAACCTTATTCGAGCAGGTAGTAGACGATGTGCAATTGTCACATGAGGGCACCGAAGCGGCAGATGGTGCCAATGCTACCGATGTGAACAGCGCTATTGATGAAAAGCAAAATAACGCACCTGTTAATAACGCACCTGTTAATAAAGCACCTGTTAATACCTCACCCGCAAGTGAGGGTAACCTATGAAAATTCTTACCCTTAGGCTCAAAAATTTAAATGCATTAAAAGGGGAGTGGAAGATAGACTTCACCCAGTCTCCTTTCATCGACAACGGTTTGTTTGCCATTACCGGCCCAACAGGGGCAGGAAAAACTACATTGCTTGATGCTATTTGTTTAGCGCTTTATCACCAAACGCCGCGCTTGGGCACTATTTCGGCGACCTCAAACGATATTATGACGCGCGGTACGTCAGAGTGCTTGGCGGAAGTTGAATTCGATATAAAGGGTAAAGCGTATCGGGCATTTTGGAGTATGCGGCGCGCAAGAGGAAAAGCTGACGGCAATTTACAATCTGCTGATGTGGAATTAGCGGAAGTAGAATCTGGCAAAGTGTTAGCTACCCAAGTGAGGCCAAAGAGTGAAGAGATAGAGCGCCTGACTGGGCTTAACTTTGCGCGCTTTACAAAGTCGATGATGCTCTCCCAAGGCGACTTTGCTGCCTTTTTAAATGCCAACGAAGGTGACAGAGCTGAATTATTAGAAGAGCTTACTGGTACAGAAATTTATGGCCAGTTATCTCAAGCGATTCATGAAAAATACAAGGCAGCAGAAACCACAAAACGGGAATTCAAACTAAAACTGGAAGGCGTAGCATTACTCAGTGAAGCGCAGCATAGCGAACTTAGTACTCAGCTGAACCAATTTAAAACCCAGCTACTTACTGTAAATACCGAGATTGTTTCGCTACGAGAACAGTTGCAATGGCAACAGGCGTGTGAGCAAAATCAACAAGAGCTTACTAAGGCGAACGCGGCATTAGTTGAAGCAAATAACGTGTATGAACAGGCAAAGGGCGAACTAGCGCTATTAGTTGCTGGTGAGCCTGCGGAATTGCTTCGCTTGCCACATTCCGCGCTTAGTCAGCTATGTGAGGATGTGCAGCGCATTGCCAACAATCTCAGCCTGAAACAAGAGCAATTGCCAGATTTAGAAAGCCAGCAACAAAAGCGACAGGCGGAATGTGAAAGCAGTGAGACGGACTTTACCAACGCGAAAGCCCATCAACAGCGTTTTGAAACCCTGATTAACGAACAAATCATTCCACTTGATAGTGAAATCAATAAGCTTACCAACCGCATTGAGACAAACCAACAGACGTTAGCTGATGCGAAAATAAAGCAGGGCAAAGCGCAAGAAAACCATCAAACATACTCTGATGAACTTGAAGGTAAAAAGCGCACGCTGGATGAGTTAACCACCTACCTTAATGTTCATGCGGCAAATGGTAAGATGGCAGGCGAAATCAGTGGCTGGAAAGAAAAAGCGGCACGATTTAGCGATGACGAAAGTACTCTAGCGGAAATAACCAAGAAAATAACCGCAACGCAGCAGCTTAAAGACAGTGCCGTGGCCGATTTAGCTGAGAAACAACACGCCAAAACTAATGTGGTGGCGTTACATCAACAAAGCGCAGATAACGTTTCACTGTGTGAATCTAGCCTCAATCAACTCCTTAGTAATGGTGATACAGCCAGCGTGAATGCAGATATCACAGTACTTAATAATAACTGGCCAGTTCTTGCGTCGTGCGAACAATGGCAGCGGCTTTATATCAATCATAAAAATAGCCATGCTGAAAAGGCGCAAAGACTAACGTCATTGTTATCCAATATAGAAACCCTTAAACAAGAGCGGGCAGAGTTAGCGGCAAGTTACAAAGCCACGCAAAGCCATTTAAAAGACGTTGAGTCGTTAATTAAGTTAGATGCCGAGCTTGCGCATTTACGCCAAACGCTTTCACAAGGTGAGGCATGCCCTTTGTGCGGCGCCACTGAGCACGATGCTTCTTTGATGAATATTGATGTGCCTGAAACCATTGCCAAGCGCGACGAACTAACCCGCTCACTTGAAAATATAGAGAAACTAGGTACGCAAAAGCGAGAGCAAATCATTACCGCCGAGTTCGAAAAACAGCAGTGCGAGAAGGTGATCGCAGAAGCACTCGCAGCCTTTTCTCAACTTGAAGCCGACTGGCAAGGGGCTATGTCGTCTTTAAATGCTAGCGTTGTTATTTCAGATGTTGAGTCTTTTCACCAGCTTCAGCTGAACTGCAAAGCACGTCAATCTCGCTTAAACGCCCAGTTTAGCAATATACACGCTAGCGAGGAAAAATTAGCCGAAGCCAAAAATAAGACGCTTTTGCATCAACAGCAAATAGAATCAATAAACAGTGAGATGGCGCTTTTAACGGCAAAAGTCTCGCAACTAGAAGGGCAACTAAACGACTTCCACACCACTAAATCTAGTATTGAGAGCGCACTTGCCCATAATCGCCGCACGCTTATTGATGAGATTGAAAGCGTGGGTTTAACACCAGATGCCAATATCACTGAGTGGCTTGCTCAGAAACACAAGGATGTGGAAGTGTTTCAAGAGAAAACTCATCTGCACAGTACCTTGTCTCACGAGTTAACAGCCCTTAAAGATAAATTGGTAGAGCAAAGTGAAATTAAAGCGGCTGCAGATAAAGAAGCCCAATTATACACTACACGTATTCAAGAAATTGAAGCCCAGCGTGAAGCGCAACGTGCTAAACGTCATGATTTGTTCCCCCAAGGGGATATTGGCGCTGCTAGACGTGAAATTCAGCACACCCTATCGGTAAAAGAGCGGCGCTATAAAGAATGTGACACTGCTCTTCGTGAGGCGCAGCGAGCATTAGAAAATGCTAACGCCCAACTAAAAATACTCACTGCAGAGTTAGAAGAAAAACAACAAGCCAAAGAAGCAAAGCAAGTCGAATTCGATTCCGCATTAAGCCAAAGCCCGTTTGCTGATGAAGCCGAATTTTTAAGTGCATTATTGCCCTATGAGGAACGCCAGCGTTTACTTCAAAGGAAGCAATTAATTGAACGTGAGCAGCAGAATGCGCAGTTGTTATTAAATACCGCCACGCAAAAGCACAACACTTTATTAGCTCATGAGCACGCCACGAAATGGCAACAATCGACTGCAGAAGCGACACAGGCAAGTTTGAATGAGAAAGATGATGAAAAAGATCGGTTACTGGCACAACAAGGGCAACTATCTCAACAGTTAGAGAGTAATAGGCAGGCGATTGAAAAACAGCAAAGCTTAATCAATGAAATGCGTGAGTTGGAAACATCGTATGATGATATTGCTTATTTGCACTCTCTTATTGGCTCAGCCAGCGGCGATAAATTTAGACGATTTGCACAAGGCTTAACGCTAGATAATTTAGTTCGTTTAGCCAATCAACAACTCGATAGGTTGCACGGGCGTTACCAGCTTACCCGCAACACAAAAGACAGTTTAGGTTTGAGTGTATTAGACACGTGGCAGGGCGATGTGGTGCGCGATACTAAAACTCTATCGGGAGGCGAAAGCTTTCTGGTGAGTTTAGCGTTAGCGCTGGCCTTGTCTGATTTAGTGAGTTTTAAAACGAGTATAGATTCTCTTTTCCTCGATGAGGGTTTTGGTACGCTAGATGCCGAAACTTTAGATGTTGCTTTAGACGCATTAGATAACCTAAACGCTAGCGGTAAAATGATTGGTGTTATTAGCCACATAGAAGCGATGAAAGAACGTATTCCTACCCAGCTTAAAGTAATAAAACGAAATGGCGTTGGGTTAAGTGCGCTGGAAAAATGTTACTCAGCGACAGAAAATTGACGGATATTTGGCAGGTTTAGTTTTTTGAAGCTACACTAAAAATAGCCTTTAATGAACTATCGCATACAACACGGCGGTTTTAGGGGTGATGCCGACTAATCTGTGTTGTAATTTCAACGGCGCATATTGTTTAGTCAGGGTGAAGTTCATAAGGTAATTCCACGCAAATTGGATCTTGCATCAGTACAGATTGTTGGGGGCGAGTAACCTTCCATGTGCGACCTGAATGCAAGATGGTCAGTAAAATTACTGATTGCTGCTTTGTGTGTTTTAGTGTGTGAGTGTGTGTACGCCTCGTGTGTCATTACCTCACCATTAAACAGCAAAGTGGGTACACCTATTCCCATGGTGAAAGGCGAGCAGCGTTTAACGCTACATTGTGATTTAGCGCAACCGCATATTTTCCATTTTCCCCGCAACTTCGTAAATAAAGCCATGCTGTATCGGTTAGAGGCTGATGTTTCTATAACAGGCGCCTTCGAAACCCAGAGCTCAGCAGCACCTACTTTAACGCTACCAATCGAGCTACCTAGCGCGCGGCATGCCTATATGCTTCCCACTGGCGCAGCGTCTTACTACTTAGATATAGAAGCCCAGTACGGTAGGGCACTGTACCCGAGTCTATCCTCAGTACCTGAGTTCTACGCATTTAATACTATTCATACCTTAACACTGAGTGCATTTGCTGGCTTCTGCTTTGCGCTGGCTATTTATGTTGGGGTATTAGGCAATAGCATGCGAAGTTTTGGGTTCTATTCTTACAGTTTATACGTGGCAAGTGCAGCCACCTTTTTCTTGTTGCAGGAAGGGATATTTTACACATTATTGCCCAATGTGCCGTTTCTAAATAGCGTACAGTTAAGCGTGCTTTTTGCCGGGCTGACCATCTTTGCTTCTTTGCGATTTTTAGATCAATTGCTCGATTTTAAGGCGTTGCTAAAAAAGTGGCAAAGAAGCGCACTGCACTATTTATCGCTAATCATATTAGTTTTGGTGAGCGTTCAGTTAGTGTTAAGTAGTGATGTAAGCATGATGATAAACAAGGTCATGTCGAAACTAACCTTGGTTATCATGGTCGGTATTTTATTAGCAATACTTTATGCGGCGTATCATAAAGTACACTGCGCAAAATTAGTACTGCTGGGTGTCTCGACAATTATACTTGCCATGCTAGCCAGGTTCTATTTGAAAGACTTCAGCCCGTTCCTTCAGCGCTACGGGCTTATTATCGCGGTGACAATAGAGGCGTTAATTTTTGCGTTTGCTGCAGCGCAAAAAGTGAAGAAGCTTGATAATGACAGGATGGCAGCATTTAAGCGTGCCGCTACCGATCCGCTTTGTCATATTCTCAACCGTGACGGTTGGGAGGGGGCCGCAAAAGTACTCTTAGATGACTTCAATCGTCAAGGCGGTTACATCACTTTAATGTTTATCGATGTAGATAACTTCAAGCGAATTAATGACTCTTTTGGGCATCGTTCAGGCGATGATGTACTGCGTATCTTGGCGAAAATTCTTAAACGTCAATGTCGAGAACAAGATGTGGTAGGTAGGTTAGGCGGTGATGAGTTTGTGGTGCTAAGTTATTGCCACAGCCGTAGTCAATCTGAACGGTTGGTGGGGCGAATTAAAGCGCGCTTAAGCAACTTAACTATTCAAACGCCTAATGCTCAAATTCCCGTTACGGCGAGTGTAGGCGCAGTGGTAACTGATACGTCGTGCAAGAACTTAGATGCCTTGCTCCAAGAGGCGGACATCCTGATGTATGAACAAAAGAAAGCGCGCCACACTGAAGTATCACAACCCATCTAATACCATCCAATATAAATAGGGCGCTGACTCAATGATACTGGCTTAATGAGCTCTTGCTAATTGAACCGGCCTATTGAACTGGTTTATTGAACTGGCTTAGTCAAGTAATACAATGGTGTTTCACATTGGGCTTATACATCTTTAAGCATTTTCGCTAACATCAAAAGCGGTAACCCAACAATTGAATGTCTTTTGCGAAGTGGTTATCCACTAAGCGCTTCAGTTCGTCCGTGTAATACGCTTGATAGCTGCCTCTATCTGTCGCTTTACGTTTATGGGGAAGTGTTGACGGGGGAATAGACAAGTGCGAACAGATAGCATCAAAATCTTCCTGTAAATTTTCGTAGTGACCAATAAAATCAGTCAGCAAATTTCCATGTAAATCCACAAGGTAATCGCTTTGCAATTGCAGTGATGTGTCTATGTGGTATTGATATGGACGCTCAGGGTTGAATTTCCATCGCATAAAGCGCTCGAAGGTATCATGACCTTCCATCACCTGAGGTCGTTCGCGTTTAATGTGATGATAGAAGCTTACCTGCAAGTCCCAGGGGTTTCTCACCACCGAAAACTTGTACAACCCATTAAAGTATTCTTCGGGGAGCATTTCTTTTGCCGCAATAATGCGAGAATGCCGGGGAAAGCGGCTACCAATCTTATGCCCACAAAACTGACTCATTTTATTACTGATAAACTGTGCTACGGCATAGCGGTGTCCCCAGCGGTACTGTGACAGCGCCTCACGAATACTTGTACCACCAGTTTTAGCAATGTGTACAAAGAGAAACTGTTTACTATGGGAAAGTAACACCGGATAGGTTCCTTGTTGAAGCTGATTTTAGGTATCAATACAGTGTGGCGGTCAATTGTGACAATCATATGGATATTTGAGTCATACCTAGTAGTGAATAAACGCTACTAAGTGATGAAAATGGATGGCTTTTGCTTTTTGTTGGTTGAGAGTAAAGCTATGATAAAATACCGTTAAATGAAGCTTCAACAAGTTAAATGCGGCGCAGAATATTCGCCATGCAAATGGCTTCAATCAGTACACCCTAGTACCACTGATGACAGCACAAAAATGGAAATTAAGAGTAAATGGTAGAGCAGAGTTATTATATTGGTGTGGATGGCGGCGGTACTCACTGCAGAGTGCAGTTAGAGGATGAGCACGGTAACGTATTAAGCTACGCCGACGCTGGTTCTGCCAATATTATGACCAATGCTGCTGCCGCAATGCAGTCAATTATCGATGCTAGTGAAAAAGCGATTAGCGCAATAAAGCCCATTAGCGCAGTAGATAAGTCAATTAGCGAAGTAGATAAGCCCATTAGCGCAATAGATAAGCCCAGTAGCGCGACAAATAAACCTACCAACCCAGCAATCAAGCTCAATCAAATACACCTTGCCGCAGGGCTTGCTGGTGCAAATATTCCCAGCGCATTAAATCAGTTTTTAAGTTTACACCACCCCTTCAAAAGCGTAACCGTCATCAGTGATTTACATGCCGCCTGCCTTGGCGCTCATAACGGCTATGCCGGTGCATTAATTATTTGCGGCACTGGATCGGCGGCTACAGTTTTTACTGGCACTGGCACCAGTACTAATTCGCACAATTTTAAAGACAAGGGCGGTTACGGGCTTCCAATTAGCGACAATGCTAGTGGCGGTTGGTTAGGCCTTGAGGCGGTTAAACACAGCTTGTTGGTGTTTGATGAACTTATTCCTCATAGTCTCTTGTTTGCATCTATTTGCGATAATTTAGCCGTATCAAACCCACAACAGTTGGTCACAAAAGTGGCGGGGTTTAAAGGAAGAGAGTTTGGTGCATTGGCCCCCAGTGTGGTGGCAGCCTATAAAAAAGGTTGCGCCGCAGCCGGGGCACTTATTCAACAAGGGGCTAGCTACCTCAACGATGTTGGTCAAACACTTACCTGCAAGGCACCTAGTGAAAAAACATTCACCAATAATCAGGATTTGCCCCTTTGCTTAGTCGGTGGGCTAAGTCATGTGTATCAGCCGTTATTAAGTGCTGATCTTCAAACTAGGCTTATTGAACCCAAATCGTCACCTCAAGCAGCGGTTATTCAATACGCAAAACAACAGGTAGCACTGGCTTAATGCAAACAATTACCTCAGACAAAGTACTGACACCCGCAGGCATTCAGTTTAATAAAACCCTATGTATAGAACAGGGCGTGATCCAACGCATTCAAGATGCCACAAAGGAAGAGCTTGCAGAAAAGTACGCAGGTACGCTTATTCCTGGGTATATAGACACACAGGTAAATGGTGGCGGGGGGATACTGTTTAATCATACGCCCACGTACGATGCACTAAAAACCATGGCGAATGCGCATTTGCAGTTCGGCACTACCAGTATGTTGCCTACACTCATTACCGATAATGTGACCACTATGGCTAACGCCGCCGATGCGGTAAGTGAAGCCATTGCCAATAATCATCCAAATATTGAAGGTATTCATTATGAGGGGCCTTTTTTAAGTACTGCGAAAAAAGGCGTGCATGAAGAAAGCTTTATTCGTACGCCACATGATAGTGAGCTGGCGACCTTGTGCAGAAAGGATATTGGCAAGGTACTGTTAACGGTGGCCCCTGAAAGTGTGAGCCCCAGTTTTATTAAAGAAATGGTGGCAGAAGGGGTAGTGGTTGCATTAGGGCACACCAATGCTAGCTTTGAACAAGTAAGCGATGCACTTAACGCTGGGGCGAGTGGTTTCACCCATTTGTATAATGCAATGTCAGCGTTTACCTCTCGGGCGCCAGGTGCTGTGGGCGCAGCATTGTTGTTTGATAGTGCGTATTGTGGGTTAATTGTGGATCACCATCACGTACACCCTAAAAGTGCTGAGTTGGCCATAAAGGTTAAAGGTAAAGAAAAGATAATGTTGGTGACCGATGCCATGGCGCATGTGGGGAGCAACCTAGACACGCTGGCTTTTTTCAAGACAGAAATTAAGCGCAGTGGCAGTAAACTCACCACCCCTGATGGCACATTGGCCGGTTCATGCTTAGATATGCATGGGGCTGTGGCAAATACTTGTCATGATTTAGGCGTAAGCTTAACCCAAGCAAGCGCAATGGCAAGTAGTACGCCTGCAACCTTCATGGGAATGCAGCATAAACTAGGCAGTCTCGCAGCAGGGCAGTATGCTAATGTGTTATTAGTGGATGATAATATAAAGTTAGCCAATATTTGGGTAAAAGGAAGGCTTCAATAACCCAAGCTTCAAGCGTATATTACCCTAAAGTGCTGTGGATCAGCGTTCTGAGACTGCCTTCTCGGTGATTCAAAAATATTGAATTTTCTGGAGCGTAACATGACCTACCGCGTTGCAATTGCCATATCAGGCGCCGTTTCTTTGGGCTCTTATGAAGCGGGTACGCTTTATGAAATTATTAAAGCGCTAAAAGAACATAACGAAAACCCTGCCAACCCAAAAATTGAAATAGATGTGCTTACTGGCGCTAGTGCTGGTGGCATGACCGCCGCAATGATAGCGCAGAAACTCTTATATGATGGCGACGCCTTATCGGGCGAAAATACCAATGTGGGTTACGAAGCATGGGTGAAGTCGGTTGATATAAACGGGTTATTAACGCCTTTACCCGGCGACAATGCCAAAAACTCACTGCTCTCGAATGGCTTTGTAAAAACCATTGCTGATAAGCTGATTAATAGCCGGTACGTAGAATCATCAGTACCTAACTCTCCACCAGCACAAGCAGAAACACCGCTAGTTCAAACGCCCCACATTGCCAGCGCTACCTCTATCAGGTTAGGGCTGGCCATGTCTAACCTCAATGGCGTCGATTATGAAGTAGATACGTTTGCTTATTTAACGGAAACCTTGGGGCAAGGAAAGTTCACCCAAACGCGCCATCAAGACCGGTATACCGCTACGCTGGACAACACAACCGATAACCAGGCTATTTGGAACGAGATTAGTTCCGCGGCACGAGGATGTGGTGCCTTCCCAGTAGCGTTCTCGCCGGTGTCACTCTCCCGAAGTTGGCTACATGGCGATTACAGCGGTCGAGGCGCTGTAAAATTTGAAGACAGTACCTTTAGCTTTATGGATGGTGGGGCGTTTAATAATTACCCTTTAGGTATGGCTGTATCATTGGCTGAACAAAATGATACAAACTATACCGATTATGAAAACCGCTTTTACTTTTACATTTCACCCAACCCTAGGGAGAGTGCTGCCAATCCAGAATTTGATGCAACCACAGCATCCTTTGCACAAAGTGCCAAGCAAATGCTCAATAGCGTGTACCTTCAAAGCGGGTTTCAAGAGTGGCTACTGCAAGAGCAAGGCAACGAAAAGGTGCTTAGGCTAGATCATCAAGCCGACATCTTACGTGAAAAATTGTACAGCGCTACCAGCGATGAGGTGTTCGCTGAGCAAGCCATTATAGATTCAATGATCGCCGTGGTATATGGCGGAAATACGCTTGAATATGCCGCCGATATTGCCCGGCTCGCTACTCAATATCGTGTTGATGTTGCAGAAAAACCACTTCCACCAAGCCACTTTAAACTATGGATAGACACAATCGCGGTGCTAGAACATGCCGCGGAGTTGGGCCCAACCAATTTAAAAACCATCTATACTATTACCGCCAAAAAAGACGAGCTTAGTGGTGAGTTGCTAGGCGCATTTTTAGGCTTTTTTGATGAACGCTTTCGCCAATATGATTACGAACGGGGAAGGTTAAATGCCATGCTGACCATTAATGGTATTTTAGATAAGCAGCGCGATGAAGGAGTAATTCAAAAGCAATTACCACTGAACATTGAAAAACGTGATTATCACAGTATTCAGCAGTTTTTGGATTCATCGCGTTTAAATCATGCGTCTATGGCTGATGTGAAATACGAAAATAGAGAGCTGGCGTACAAGCGAGTTAAAGCACGCTTTTTTGCATTTACAAAAGACGCCGGTATAGCAAGTATTGCCCGTTTTTTCGCATGGAATTTTATTGTTAGAAAAACGGTAAAAAAGGTGTTGGTATTATAGTATTTAAAGCCTCCCATATTAAAAAGCCCCCCATACTAAAAAAGCCCAGCAAGGTAATTTACCATGCTGGGCTTTAGCAATAACATTGACTACTTTAAAGGCTACTTGCCTTCGCTATGCGCCAAGAATTCTTCGTAGTTACCTTCAAAGTGGTTAAGCTTGTTATCTTTAATTTCAATAATCTGGGTGGCCAGTGATGACACAAACTCGCGGTCGTGGCTTACAAATATAACCGTGCCGTCGAATTTATAAAGGCCATTGTTCAGCGCTTCAATAGATTCCATATCTAAGTGGTTAGTAGGTTCGTCCATCACCAATACGTTGATGTCTTGTAGCATCAGCTTACCGAATAACAAGCGGTTCTTCTCACCACCAGAACACACAGCTACTTTCTTGTTAAAGTCGTCTGAACTAAACAATAGGCGGCCTAACATGCCACGAACTTGCAAGTCGTCATGCTTAGGCAAGCGCCACTGGCTCATCCAATCAAACAAGCTTAAATCGCAATCGAAGTCTTTGGTGCTATCTTGTGGAATATAACCAATAGCGGCATTTTCAGCCCATTTTATCGTACCGTGCTCAGGTGATAATTCATCAACTAAACATTTTAAGAGGGTGGTTTTACCCGCGCCGTTTTCACCAATGATAGCAAGGCGAGAGCCTGCTTCTAACAATAAGTTAGCGTTGTTAAATAACGGAAGATCAGGGTAGCCATGACCTACATCTTCTAGCGTAATGGCTAAGCGGTGCAGTTTCTTGTGTTGTTCAAACACAATATAGGGCTTGCGGCGGCTAGAAGCTTTAACTTCAGCTAGCTCAATTTTTTCCAAGCGCTTAGCACGAGAGGTAGCCTGCTTCGCTTTAGAGGCGTTAGCAGAGAAACGCGCTACGAAGCCTTGAAGTTCTTCAATTTCAGCAGATTTCTTTGCGTTCTCGTTAAGTAACTGCTCTTGAACCAACATTGACGCTTCAATGAACGCATCATAGTTGCCTGGATAAACGCGTAATTCACCGTAATCGATATCAGCCATGTGAGTACATACTGAGTTTAAGAAGTGGCGGTCATGCGAGATAATTAGCATGGTGGATTTACGTTTATTTAGCTCATCGGCTAACCACGTAATGGTGTAAATATCCAAGTTGTTGGTAGGTTCGTCGAGAAGCAAAATGTCTGGGTCGGCAAACAAAGCTTGTGCCAATAAAACACGTACTTTTTTACCTGGCGCCACTTCTTTCATTAAACCAAAATGGTAGTGTTCTTCAATACCTGCTGCGTTCAAGATGTCGCCAGCGCGGGCTTCTGCGGTGTAGCCATCCATTTCAGCAAATTGGGTTTCTAAGTCGGCAACGCGCATACCGTCTTCTTCACTCATATCTAGCTTGCTGTATATTTCGTCACGCTCTTTTTTGACTTCCCACAACTCACGGTCGCCCATGATCACGGCATCAACCACGCTGAATTCTTCAAACGCGAATTGATCCTGACTTAAGATACCTAATTTGGTACCCGGCGCCATAGACACGTTACCGGCACTTGGCGTTAACTTACCGCTCAAAATTTTCATGAAGGTAGACTTGCCGCAACCGTTCGCGCCGATAAGGCCATAGCGGTTGCCGTTACCAAATTTGGCAGAGATATTTTCAAACAAGGGTGCAGAACCAAACTGCATGGTGATATTGGCGGTGGTAATCAAAACAGGTATCCAGCGGGTAAATCAGAAGAAAAGATAGCTTGGTAGTTAACGCAAAAAAATGCGTTTTGTACGAGTAAGCTTTGGGCGCGCACTATAAGGAATTACGGCCGCTGTGTCGAGGAAATTTTGAGCTATTGGCCGTATCTTCACAAATTTGTAGTGAATCAATAAGCAATTAAAGCGGGACGCAACAGAGATATCAATGGCTCGTGCCCTTATAATCTTTTGGGAGTAGGTTGCGTGTATTGTCGGTGCTGCGAATATTTAGAAAAATTGCTACGGCGTATGTCTTAGCGAAAAGGGGGTAATATGACTTACCCCTAACGCTAAGAATGCTAAGAATGTATTTTAGCCAAAAATAAACTCAAACTAAAACGCATGTGGACTCACTTTGTATTAGTTGTCGTCAACATCCACATAAATGTCTTCACGTTCAACATCAACCGTGGGTTCAGGTTGTTTTACCGCTACTTCGGGGTCATCCTGTCTAACATCAACCGCTGGTTTACCTGTTTTCACATTTACTTTAGGCTTTGCCTGCGAAACCGTAACTTCCGGTTCTGGCTGTTGAATAGAGATATCAGGATCGTTTGTGGTAATCGATACCTCAGGTTTAGGTTGTGTCACCGTAATTTGAGCCGGTTTTTGATTGATGGTAACTATTGCAGGTTTCTGAACCACAGAAACCTTATCGCCCTTTCGCTCAGTAGCTTGAGGTTGGCTGTCTGACATATAAGCTTGTAGCTCATCTCTGTCTAATTCGCCGTTTTTGTTCACATCGTACTGTTCGATTACGGCATCATAGTTTGTCTTTTGCTTTTCAACAGAAGCCATCTCTTGAGCAAAAATAGCCGGTGACGTAGTTAGTGCCGTAAGTGCTAGTGCAGTGTTTAATTTATTGAATTTCATGATATATATCCTCTTAAGCTGTAAAAAATTGTCGTCAAATAAGCTGCTAAATTATTCACCGCTTAAAAAGTCTTCAATGGTTTGGCCCTTTTGCTGAATAGAAACAAACTGGCTGTCTGAATATTCAGGCAACTGTTCTACCTTCTTTTCAGAACTCCATACAATTTCATCATTCTCCAAAGATACTTCACTTAATGGCAACACACTTTTGCGAGAACCTACGCCCATTACACCGCCACTTTCTATTACAAGTGCAAGTTCATCACTTCGATTGCTTTTAACGACTTGGTCAATGGAAGCAAGTTCTTCACCGTTAGGTGCCATCACATCTTTGTCTTCTAGCTCTTGAACGGTTAAATGCTTCACATATGCGGCGTCGCTATCTCTTCGAATATCACCATTTTCATCCCGTCTAACGATATTGATATCAGGCTCACTTTTTTCGATGATTATTTCTGGCTCAGCTTGGTTTACGGTCACCTGAGGTTCCGCTGTTTCTACATTAATTTGCGGCTCTGCCTGAACGACTTCAACTTCAGGCTGTTGCTGTTGAATTCTAATTTCAGGATCTTGATATTCTACATCGACCTTCGCTTGACCAACGGCAACATCAACTTCTGGATCCTTTTGTTTTACGTCTACAGATGGCGCTGGTTGTGTAACTTCAACATCAGTCTTACCCTTCACAACCTCTATTTCGGAATTTGTAGCCTCATTATATTCCTGAGCAGACACGGAGAAGGCGCTACTACCTAGGGTTAACGCAATAACACTGGCGATTACAGTAGGCTTTGAAAAAATTGACTGTCTATTTCGATTGTTCATTAGATTGTTCCTTCTGATGTTAAATTTAACTACCTTTAAAATCTTGTCTACATCGTTATGACAAATTTGATAAAGCAACCTAGCAGTAGCAACTAGCATACCTAGTGAAATGCAACACCAATTACTTGGCTCTTTTCTTATCTTAAAATCAGAGTTAAGTTATTTTTTTACAAAGCTTTTGTAAATATGTAACTTTTTAAATAAGGTGTTTTTGACTTTTTAATGGCGTTGAAGTTTATTTTTATTCTTAACTTTTATTATATTTAATTTGTAAATTATTTGCAGCGAGTTGAAATATAATCACGCTAATTATTATTTTATTTAAAATGCGATTTTTGGTTCTTATTGGTTTGTATAAAAGATATTTAGAGTGGCCGTGATGTTGTCAAAAAAAGAAGCGGAATAGGGTGATTTATATAAGCTAGCTATATTGGTTTAAATTTGCGGAATTATTACAGTAAAGAAATGTAAACTTTTCATAAAGGCCAGGGCAACCGCATGAGTGCTCACTAATTAATCATGCCACTAAAACCCGCAGTTAGCACAGCTTCCAGATAGCTGGCTTTCATCCAAGCCCGTTTTTGCTTGGCGGGTATGCTGCCTTTTGATGACTCTGCCCGCAACATGTTTAGCGCTAAATGGCGTAGCATCGACCAGTTTTCGGCACCGTGATTCTGGTGTATCTGGCAGTCGTCTTCACCCATGCTGACATCCAGTACCCAATGCAAGCTGTTCTCTACAGCCCAGTGAGAACGTACTGCTTCGGCTAGTTGCTTCTCACTTAATGGTGCGGAGCTGATATGGTAGCGATATGTCAGTTCAGGTGCTTTGCCTTGTTGTTGGCGGAAGCTCATGCTCATGCCAAGCGTCTTTAACTCAGGCCATTGCGGGAACGCTTTGCTCACGTCATCAGCACTTAACACATGGTATGTCCGGGCTTCTATGCGACCCCGCTTTTGCTCGAAGGTTAAGCCACCAAGTGGTGCTTCCCGTGTCTCAGTAAACGCATCCTCGACTGCTTTACAGAGCTTGCCCTGATTGCTTTTGAGTGTGAACAGGTAATCACCACCTTGCTCGACTATTTGCTCTGCGATGCTGGTCTGGCAGCCCATAGCATCAATTGATACCAAGGTGTCCTGAACATCAAGTAACTGAATAAGCTCAGGGATCGCTGTAATTTCGTTCGACTTCTCTGAGGTTTTAACCTGACCTAAAACGACTTTATTGGTGCAGGCAAACGCGTTGACCATGTGTATCGTTGATTGGCGGTCACCGCGCTGGTAGGAGCTTCGCAGCGTTTTACCGTCAATCGCAATCAATTGTCCTTCGGTGCTTTCATGTACAGCCTGCATCCAGTTGATAAAGCAAACTCTAAACTGCTCTGGGTCGATACGCGAAATGGTACGGGCAATAGTGTCATCAACGGGGACGCCATCGCGCAAGTAACCATGTTGTTGGAACCAGCCAATATGACCGTCGGCATAGTCCCGGATATCGCTCCACCCTTCGGCTCCAGCGACGACACCACACAAGGTGATAAACAAAATATCCTCAAGTGGATAGGTCACTTTTGCTGATTGACGCGTGTCAGATAATTCCCCAAAGTGGGTGGTGAAGGCTTCGATATACATGGTTTTACTCCCCAAAAAGAGAGTATAAGATCACGACTAAACCGGATCGTCAAACTGATCGTTTAGTTTCCGCCAACTGGTCAATAAATATTCACGATCTCACCCTGTCATAAAGGCCATCTTTAATTCATACTCGGTCATATTTTTTCCAGCTTGCTCACTTTCACCTTCTATCGTTAAAACGCCAATACAAAGGCGTTAGACAATAGCTTACAGACTAGTTTAGGGAAGTTTTAAGGCTCTTAGCCGCTCTGGTATTGAATTTGCTGACTAATGAAAGGACAACATTGCATTTTCTTTCACTAGATCTTCTCTCATTGGAATAAGGATTCACCATGCGCAAAATCTGTTTGTTACTTCTCACCTCTGTACTCTCAGTGTTACCTGGGTTAGCGACAGCTCAAACTATCGTTGCAAGCTCTCCTACATCACTTTCTGGTCACTTTTTTGTAAGCGTTATTGCTGGCGTTGTTATTGCGGTGGGGATCCAGTTTCTACTAAGCAATTTAGCCATCGCTTCAGGTATTAGTGCGATAGGCGATGTTCAGGACACCAGCGATAGCAGTAGCGCTAGCGACTCGTCTTATTCAACGAAAAAGGCAGGCCAAAAGCTTTCAGCAGCGTTAGGTATTTTTACTATCGTAACTATGTCGATTTCGCTTTTCATCGCCACTTACCTTGCTATTGAATTAAGCTTAGTAAGTACAGTACTAAATGGCGCAATTCTAGGCGTAGTGGTATGGGCGCTATTTTTTATAACGGCAGTTGTTGTAGATATCAAACTAACCACTGCAGTGTGTTGAAACCTTTTAAGTTTTCTTCGTAAAGGTATAGCCGGAGCCAGTGATACCGTTATCAGTGGATTTGCGAAAAGCGACCAAGCTAAGGCGCAAAGCTTCGCTAAGGAAACCGTGAAAGCTATTCACGAAGAGGTAAGAAGTGAATTTAATACGTCAGATTTTGATAAAAAGGTAAAGCAATACATAGACAGAGCAACACAATCTCAATTCTCAGCTAAAGACTTACGCAAAGAAATGGAAAAGCTGATTAATGAAATTGAAGTGGAAGAAAAGTTAGAGATGAATGACTCTAATACGCTTCGTAAGCTCATTTTAGATATTGCTAGTAATAGACCTTCTTTGGATGAAGACCAAAAGAAAAAAGTTGCTTCAACATACGATGATATTAAAGGTGCTATTAGTAATAACAGTTCTAATCAAGATAGAGCAACCGAAGCGTTTGATAAACTTTCACCGGGTGATGAAGAAAAAGGGCGCCAATATCGCGCTAAGTTTTCATCATATTTAGATGAATCTGATCAAGAAGAAATTACCCCTGAGAAACTTCAGGAAGATATGAATGCTATTTTTGATAACCCCAAAAATGCGCAGCGCATCATTTCAAACAGAGCATCTAAATTAGATAGAAATACATTAAAAGCGCTTATTGAAAGCCACCCTAAAATGGACTCATCAAAAACTGAAAAGCTACTAAGTACTTACGACAAAGTAGTGGCTAAATTTCAAAGTAATGAAGATTCATACGAAGAACAGGTTGATAATCTTCCTGCTAAGCGTAGCCAGTTAGAGCAGCGTATTCAAAAGTGGTTTGATAGCTTAGATAGACCTGAACTTGCGTATCGCAATTTGAAATCTGACTTCATGGATATGCTGGACAATCCAACTGATGCGCCAGAAATCGCACTTAGCAGAATGAAGAAGATGGATGAGAGATCGCTTCGCGCATTGTTGACCAACAATGACCGCTTATCGAATGAAGACATTGACGAGTATATTGCTAAGTACAATGAGGCACGCGAAGAGCTGATTACTAAGTTGGAATCGATGAAAGATGAAATCGATAGCCGTGTAACACAAATGAAGGACATGGCATTGCGTGAAACGGAAGCGGTAAGAGCAACTGCAGCATCGGCAGCGTGGTGGTTATTTGCAAGTGCGTTAATTTCACTTGCATCTGCAACAGTAGCAGGCGCTATTGCAACGAACCTCATCTAATAAGTCACTAACCTAGTACGATCAAAAGCGTTTACCGAAAGGTAAACGCTTTTTACTTTGTATTAGGCAATTACTCAGAGCTCTGTATGCTTTAAGTCTACTTAGAGCCTTATATGGCATTAATACCTTTCACGATATTTTCACTTAATTTCACACAACAAGCCGGTTATGCTGACAAGCGCTGTTTTTCGAACTGTGTAGCGCTGTGCTGTATATGTGCCGAATTAGGTATTATGTCGCGGGTCAAATCATCATTACTCGTATCGAAAGATGTATCGCCAATCGGTAAATTCAGTTCGCCATGTTCAAATAAATAATCTCGCCCTGCTTCAACACCCACTTTATAGTCGTGGCGAAGATCGCTATCCGCACTGCCTAGTAATTTACTGTGTAATTTAGTGCCTGCAAAAATTTGAATAATTTCCACATCCGCTGGTGGATTAGCAATAAAGGCTAACTCTTGCTGGTACGCTTGTTCATGCTGAACCAGGTAGTTAATTGTTTTTGGGCAATGTCCCGTTGCGCACACCAGTGATTTTAATTTGTGAAGCCATGCTGATTGAGCTTGAAAATTCACATCGCCAGTACGAATAACCACGATTTTTCTGGCACCCCGTTCGTAAGCTTCACGGACAGGCAAGGGGGCTCCTAAGCCGCCATCTAAATAATAATCTGATTCAGGTTGTGCTTGAGGAAGCGAATTCGTTTTGTTCTCGCTAACCGAAACCGCGTTGTATTCAGTAGTAAGCTTTACGCCTTGTTTGTATAAAAAAGGTAGAGCGCTAGAGGCTTTCAATAGTTCACGCCATTGATTACCACTGCCTTTGGGGCTTAAAAAATAAGGCTTACGATCGCGAGAATTTGTAGCGGTAATTAATAACTCTCTATTGCCTAAGCTTTCTTTCGCGGCCTTGAAATCTAAAATGCGGTTCGCTTCTTTCGTTTTCTCAAAATACCAATCTAAATCGACAATATGCTTTCCCATTAAACCACGGCCTAATTGGAAGAATCGCTTATGCCGAGACAAGCCACGAATTAAACGTTTCGCATAACCCTTTTGACGGGCTAAAAAACTGGTTAAGTTTTGTGAGCCCGCAGACGTGCCAATGAACATGTCAAAAGGGTCGTAACCTGCTTCAAGCCAGGCATCTAATACGCCAGCTGTAAAGATCCCTCGCTGCCCACCACCTTCAGCGATAAGCGCAAGTTTAGGGCGCTTGGTGGCATAAAGAGGAAAGGACGTGGGCGCAGCTGAGGAATTCATTTCGTTGACCTGATTATTAAATCTGTTGAGTTGATTTAAACAAGTATAAGGACAACTTTTCTGTGGCGAAAATTGAAAGAATGAATCGGTGTGATAGGAAAAAACCTACAGGATGTTAGCTACCTGTTGCCGTATTTCTTGTTCGACTATCTTTTTCGCCTTTGCAGGAAGGTATTTCGTGTGTGCTTCGATAAAAATGGGGTTGGCGTAAATGCTTTTTATCGCCTCGTTTACTTTCTCAATAAAGGCAAGCGCTTCAGGTGTTTTACCGCAGATAACGTGCCCAGAAACGAACTTTGGGTTGTTCCCAATAGCGTAACTTCTCATTTCAATAGGCTTAGTTTTGCCGAATGATTGATACAAAGACGCGGGGAATATAAGGGCGAAATCAGCTTTGCCAGCAGCAATAATTTTCGTAAAACGCGAGAAAAATGCAGGGTTGCTTAAGGTTATAATTTGTTTGTCGTCTATTTTACGTAAGTCATCATCTACCCGCTCACCGTAAGAATAGGTTTCTGGCAGCACAATGGCAGAGGCTTTAAACGCGTCTAGTACTTTATGAATGCTGACTATTTCGCCATTCTCGTTTAGTAGCGCTGGAGCCAAAGGCGGCAGTGAGGAAAGCTGATATAACCGTTGGGTTTGAAAAAAGTTAAGCGGCAAAGAAATTGTGTACTTCTTTTCTCGCTCGGCTGATTTTATCTTGTTGATAACACAAACCGATTCGCCATTCTCTATCTGTTGGAATGAACGTTTGAGTGAGACTTCTAAAATAGGCTTATCGTAGCCTAAGGCATCAACCAATAATTGCGCCGTATCCACACTTGCGGAAAAGGGGGCATGTGGTTGATTAATTCTGTTCGTTAAATTGTGGTCGTCAGTATGAAGCGTTATTGATGATGTGTTAATAACGTTTCCACTTACTAATCCTGAAATAAGTGAGCTAAGAAAAAAAACGGCCGAAAGGGCAATAAAGCGCATAGTGAGAACAGTTGGATACTCTTAATTGTTATGCCTAGAAGGGTAAACCTATTTCACTATTTTTAAAATACATAGTGCGCTATTTCATTTCACATGGGACTACATAGTTAATGCATGATTGAGCTGTAGGCAGTGGTATTAACTGATTTTGGCGTGTTGTCATTACTGCTCAACTCGCTAGCTTCTTCAACGAGTGCAGTCATCGCGTTAATGATATCAAGAAAGTTGGATAGCTGGTCTTGTGACAAATCATTAGATAGTGTTTCAATTTTACTGATAAGTTGTTTGGTTGGTAGGCGCATAGTGTCAAAATCTCGTTGTTCAGTGCGTATTAGGCACTCTTTTATTCAATACCTGCCTCTGAACTTACAAATAGCTTGCCAACTTTTTTTGACGCTAAACTCAGCATATTAAATGCGTCATTAATACTGAAATAAAAAAGCCAGCTAAATGCAGCTGGCTTTGTCCTGATGAATATATTTATTTAAAAATTAGAAGGTATACTTCACGCCTACCTTAATTCGCCATGTAGATTGCTCTTCATCAAACGAGTCATAGTTGCTGGTGTCTGTGCCGCCGTATGCCTCAGAATAAACATATTGGCCCGCATCGTTGATGTCGTAATCAAACAGTATTTGCTGAGGATAAGTCATTTCATACACTTTACCCCAGTCACTGTTTAACAGGTTCGCAAAGTTATCGATATTCAAATAAATACGACCTTTGTGGCCTTCAACAAACCCTGGAATTTCTTGCGAAATAGCTAAATCTACTGTGGTGATCCAAGGTTGAGTTGACGAGTACTTTCCAACATATCCGCCAGCGCTTCCAGCGACACCTGCTTGCTCAGCAATCGCCATAATTTCGTCGTAGCTAAGGCCATTGTCGAAATCTACGGCAGCATCGTTGGCGCCTGATGGAATATAAGGAAGATACACATCTGAATCATCAAACGCAGTTTGATCGCCCAAACCGCCGCTTTGATATGAACCTAGTACCCAAGAGAAAGGCTGACCAGAGCGACGTTCAAAGAATAAGTTGAAGTTAGTGCTATAACCCTCAAAATACTCATGAGTGTAACCAAGGTTCACTAAAAAACGGTGTTTGGTTTCATAGTAAGCGGTGCCCACGGTAGGGTCGTTACGATTGACCGTTACTTCATATTGATAGTTAGATTCTGCCGTTGAGCTTGTACCTGGGTTAACCTCGGTAATATCCTGGTGGGTATAGGATGTATTTAGGCTTATGCCGTTATCCCATTGTTTAGCTAACGCAGTGGTAAACAGAATGCTACGGCCACCGTCATCCGAGTTGGTTAATTGAATATCATAGT
The DNA here is from genome assembly GCF_000213655.1 of Alteromonas naphthalenivorans. Lineage (NCBI taxonomy): Bacteria > Pseudomonadati > Pseudomonadota > Gammaproteobacteria > Alteromonadales > Alteromonadaceae > Alteromonas > Alteromonas naphthalenivorans. The sequence goes on along the minus strand of NC_015554.1, from coordinate 3,201,364 downwards.
TGTCTTCATATTCAGTGCCGTCGTAAACATTGTCCCAGATAATACGGCCATCTGGGGTACTGTTACCATTATCGATACGCGATAAGTCTTCCCAATAAGCCGCATTTTCGCGGTCAACGTAGGTTAACTCAGTTGTCCACGCGAAGTTGTCGCCAAGGGTAGGGATGTCGAACGTGTAGTCGGCCGCAATTTGATAGCGCCAATCAGAGGGCAGTTCAAAATCTGGATCGATTGAGTTCGTGCTTCCTGCACCTTGCATTAACGCACTTTGGGCTTCTGTAGGAACTGATGTGAAGTCTACCGAGCTTGTGTCAAGGCTAGAAAAGGTTACTGAGTCGTTGGTTACACCATCGGTGGTGTAAGCGTTAGATATCCAAACCAGTGGCATACCACCGTAGAAGCGGCCAGCACCACCACGTAGAGTTAAGTCGTCGTTGATATCCCAATTAAAGCTTACGCGTGGAAGGAAAATATCGAAGCCATCTAGATTTTCAGTATTCGCAAAGCCATAGGTGCTAGCGAAGTTGCTATTTAATTGTGGTGAGTCTTCAACGGTAAGGTACTCGTAGCGAAGGCCTGCGGTTACCGTAAAGTCGTCAAACACTTCATAAGTAGCATCACCGTAAAGTGAGTAAACCGTACTTTCAACGTCATAGGCAAGGTCTTGAACATCATTTGTATACGCGTTGGCATATTCGAAATAAGAGATTTCCTGATTAGCGAATGCCTCAGTATCGTCAAAATACCAAGTGCCTAAAGAATCACGACCATATAGGTTGTAGTTCCACGTGTTTTCTATTTCAGTACCAAACTTATATTCGATATCGCCAGCTAAGTAAGTAGCATGCAATGCAAAGTTCCACACTTCGTTTTCTAGCACGTTTGCATGGCGGTTCTCATCTACGCCTGCTACTACGGTATAGCCACTCTCTGTGCCCGCTGCGGTATCAACGTTTATTTCACCCCAATCAGAAGCCGTGACAGAGGCTTGTTCAAACTCTTTGTAAGAAAGGCTAACTTCTGTTTGAAGGTTATTTGTCCAGTCAGAATAGACATGGGCAGTGTAGTAAGTATTTTTTTGCGCAAGGGTCCAGGTATTCGAAGTTAATAAAATAGTATCTGAATCTTCGTTGTAGTTTTGTGCCGCTGTGTTTTCTTGATAGCTGTAGGTGAAATCGGCGCGGTGGTCGTTGTTAATGTTCCAGTCTAATTTAATGAGGTATTTTTCATCTTCGTCTGCATCAGGCGCGCCCGCTATTGAATCTTCAAGGCCGTAGGTATCGCTAAGGGCAGTAATCACGTCTTCTGCCGCGCTTACGAGCTCTGTAGGGTAGGCTGAAGAGTTAAAGCCGGTATCGATTTCTTCTTCCCATTTTTCATAGGAGCCAAAGAAGAAAAGTTTGTCTTTTATTAGTGGACCACCAAGAGTGAAACCGTAGGACGATTCATCGTTATCGACGTCATATTCCGTGTTGTAAAGTTTGGTGTCTTTTGCGGTGCCAGAGAAAGGCACTTCTTCATAGAATGCCGTACCGTGAAATTCATTGGTACCAGATTTGGTCACCACGTTCACGTTACCACCGCCAAATTTACCTGCGCGGGCGGTAAAGGGCGTAAACTCAACAGACACTTGGCCAATAGCATCTAAAGACACTGGGGGGCGTGACGTAGGGTAACCGTTACTTTGTAGGCCGAAGGTGTCGTTAACGCCTACGCCATCAACGGTGAAAGTATTATATTTCGGGTTAGAGCCGGCAATACTTAATTCTTCACCATCGGCACTTACCACCGCTAACGGGTTTGAACGAACAATATCTTTTATATCTCGGTTAAAGGTAGGCATGTTCTCAATAGCCGATTCACCAAATACTGAATTTGAACCGTTGTTTGAGAAAAAGTCGCGGCTACCGGTTACCGTCACACGCTCTATATCAGAAGTCGTTTCAAGGGCAGCATCAAGTTCGAATGTGTCATTCAGTTCTAAATATACATCTTCGATAACACGGCTTTGGAACTTTTGTGACTCTACGATAATCATATAAGGGCCACCAACACGTAAACCTCGTGCTGAGAATGCGCCTTCTTCATTTACGGTGGTCTCTTTTACCGTTCCTGAAGGTTGATGAATAATAGTAATTGAACTGCCTGCTGCGGGATTACCTTGAGGGCCTAGTATGGTGCCGCGCATAGCTGATGATTGACCAGTGGCTGCAACGGCTGTTGTTGCAACGCCAATAGACAAAGCCACAGCCATCGCGATGCGATTGAACTGAGTTTTATGGTTCATGAATTTCCCGTTCTAAGTAAAGTTTGGTTTAAGTGCTCAGCTAGCCACGCATGCTTATTTGGGCATGTCGTATTACTGTTGCCTGAGGTAGCGCAATTGTTGGCTATTTTTATTTCATCTTTATTTCATTTGTGTAAATCTGAACTTACATAACTCTATGAAATAAAACATTATTTGAGCTTTTATGAGGATGATGAGGCAAGGGCTTTTACGTGTTTTTACACGTTTTACGTGTGCTTACGTAAATGTAGCCTGTAGATGTGTATTTGAAAGAGGTTAGCAATAGAGACAAGAAGACTGTTTAAGATAGTAGGGCGGCGGCGCGCGCAAGTGAGCGCAAGTGAATATTATCGTAGGAGTAAGATATTCTTGGGAAGAATTTTAATACAGATAAGAAATTCAAAGAAGAAATGGTGGCCCCACCCTGACTTGAACAGGGGACCTGCCGATTATGAGGCCCCGTTGGCTAGCTTGTAATCCCTTTATAAGTGCCCATTTTAACGTGGTCATGACCAGCAACTTACCGATATTGTTACCACCTATGAATTGTATGGTGTAACTCAAATTGATTCTTACCAGTTCTGAACTAAACTTTATTGTGGTAGTATAAAGTAGGATTATATCCTTACGAGATTTCTTTCATTGGAGGTAAATTATGGCAATGGTAAAGAAAAGTATCACAGTAACTGATCAACAAGAACAATGGATGCAAGCTCAACTTGCAACTGGAGACTATGCTAGTGACAGCGAGTTATTACGAGATTTGATCAGAAAAGAGCAAATGCGTACAAGCGAAGTTGAAATTATAAGGCAAGAACTGATCAAAGCAGAGCAAAGCGGTTTTAGCTCTCGTTCTCCTGAAGATATTGTTAATGCAGTGATTGCTCGAAAACAAACTAATGGCGAAGTATAGATTAAGCTCTGCTGCCGATCAGGATTTCGAGCAGCTTTTTGAATATGGCATTGATAACTTTGGGTTAGCTCAGGCCAAATCATACGTTGATGGGTTGATTATTCAGTTTCAAAGCATAGCGGAAAACCCGTTGCATTATCAGGCTGTTGCTCATATTCGCAAGGGATATAGACGAAGTGTGTATGGGAAACATGCTATTTACTATGTCGTTTCTAATGACTACGTTGATATCATGCGAATATTAAGAGCTGAAAATCTTAAAACTGCTTTTGAGTTATAAATGTGTCCAGTTCGTTATCAGATAGACTCTTAGAAATTGATAATCAGCTTCAGCGACTCGCTGAAGAAAAAGAGTCGTTGTTAAATGAACGTAATAGTATTCTTGCACAACAAGAAGTCGAGCTAGCCAAACACTTTAACCAACACGTTTCACCTGAAGCTAAAGTCGATTTATTCATTTCTTATTTTAAAGGTCGAAATGACGTTTATCCGTTTCGTTGGGAATCGCAAAATGGTCGAAGTGGTTATTCGCCAGCGTGTTGGAATGAATGGAAACCTAAAGTTTGTAATAAACCACGGATTAGTTGCACAGAATGCTCAAATAAACAATTCAAGCATTATGATGGTCAAGCGATATTTGATCACCTAAAAGGGAATCAAACGATTGGTATTTACCCACTTCTAGAGAATAATACAACCCACATTCTTGCTGCTGATTTTGATAAAGACGATTGGATTCACTCCGTTAAAGCTTTTTCTGAAGCCTGTGATTTTTATAAAGTACCTCACATTATCGAACGCTCTAGAAGCGGCAATGGTGGACATGTATGGATCTTCTTTTCGCAAGCTATTGAAGCAGCCAAAGCTAGAAAGTTGGGTAATGGGCTATTAACGAAAGCGATGGAAATGTACCCTGCGCTCTCATTTACTTGCTTTGATCGTTTGTTTCCGAATCAAGATGTTATGCCAGAAGGTGGCTTTGGTAACTTGATAGCATTACCTCTTCAACTAGAGCCAAGAAAACTTGGCAATAGTGTATTCATAAATTCCTCAGGGATAGCTTATAAAGACCAGTGGGCTAAGCTCGCTTCAATTCAAAAAATTAATAGTACGACACTTGATAGCTTGCTGGATGAAATAACGTTAATTGATGAAAAAGCTAATAATGACTTGGCAGACACACCTTGGAAGAAACTCTCTTCTATTGATAATGATGTGATTGCCAATTGCCCAGAAGAAATAACCTTAGTTATTGCAGATCAGATTTATATTCCTATAGATAAACTTCCCGGCAAATTAACATCAAGACTTAAACAGTTAGCAGTATTTTCTAATTCTGAGTTTTATAAACGGCAAGGCCTTCGCTTATCTACTATTGGCATTCCAAGATATATTTGCGCCGCTCATGTTGAAGGTACATTTTTAATTTTACCCAGAGGGTGTTTATCATCTGTAGAAGCTCAATTAACTGAACAAAAAATTGAAATCATTTTCGATGATAAGCGGTTTTCAGGTGACAACCTTGCCAAAGTTAAGTTTACTGGAAAGCTGAAAAGTCAGCAGAATAAGGCGGTTAATGCGTTATTAGAATCATCGGTTGGCATACTGGAAGCTTCTACTGGCTTTGGTAAAACTGTCACGGCACTAGCATTGGTTGCTAAACGTAAAGTAAACACATTGATATTAGTTCACAGTCGGCAACTGGCTGAACAGTGGTTAGAACGTATTAATGTTTTTCTAAAAGATACTGAAGTTGGTTCATTACTTGGTGGTAAGGAAAAGCTGTCGTATCAGGTTGATGTAGCCACATATCAAAGTTTAGTTAGTCGAAACGGCATGGATATAAAGCCATACATTGAAAAATATGGGCAAATTATTGTTGATGAATGCCACCATTTACCAGCATCAAACTATGAAAGCTTGATCAAGTCCAGTCACGCAAAATTCATTCATGGATTCACTGCAACACCAAAACGCCAAGATGGCTTAGAAAAGCTGATGATGTTTCAACTTGGAGATATTGTTTATAAAGGCGTTAAATCAGGTTCAATGCTTAATCAGCAAGTGATAGCACATGAAACAGATACAACGTTTCCTAAGGAGTGGCTAGAGCCTGATACTAAGCCTCATATTTCACAAATTTATAAGCACCTAGTAAACAGTGATTGCAGAAACCAAAAGATCGTCGACGATATTCTCAGTTGTATTGATGATAAACGTGCTGTAATGGTGTTAACCGAAAGAAAAGAGCACATCGAGCTTTTGTCAGCTTTACTAACGAAGAAAGAGCTAATGGTTGTAGAGTTGCATGGTGGAATATCAGCTAAACAGCGGCAAGAGCGTATCGCTATGCTCGAAGAAAATGTAGATCTAAGTAACGATAAACAGGTAATTCTTGCAACGGGTAAGTATGTTGGCGAAGGGTTTGATTTACCATACTTGGATACGTTGTTCATCACCTTACCGATAGCATGGAAGGGTATATTAGCTCAATATGCCGGACGAATAGGACGAGAGTGGAGTAACAAAAATTCAGTTCAGGTTTATGATTACCTCGATACCTTCCCAACACTGAAGCGAATGTTTTCAAAACGTGAAAAGGGATACAAAGCATTGGGTTATGAAATCACATACCGTTAAGGTTGATACTGAAATACTCGAGTAACTTTTTGTATCGTATGCCCAATTTAAAGACGATTAAAAGTCGATAAGGTAAATACTTAAGTATTGATATTCCAGACTTTTGTCGTTAGCTATAAAATGTCGTCAGGCTTTTGGTTTAATAAGAATCGAAGAAAACTTTTTTCTTTGATTTCACAATTTTGGTAGATTGTTAGAATCGTCATGTAATCTTCAATTTTTTTAATGCTTAAGTATTTTAGGTTTTTATTTCTGTGAGTAGCTATAAGCTTAATAGCATGTTCTGCCACAGTATTATTCCAATGAATGTCATTGTGATTAGTAAACTCAAACAATTCATGCCAATACTTTAACAACCTGCTCTGCAGTTTTTTTGTATCAATATTATGGCAGTCTGTTGCAACAATAGTTTTGTGACATAAATGTATTTCTGGCTTAAATCTCTTTAAATACCGTTTGCGAGATTTAGATCTTTCTTCGATATCTCTTACTATTCCAGCTAGTAATTCCGTGAAGTTGCTTGTAATAACCTTTAATGCGGTATCATCAGGGTATCGTAAGTAAGCGTCCGATAATTCCACCTAGCGCTTAGCAAACTGCCATGGTAGCAGTTGCTCGATATTGACGTCGGGCTGGCTGAGTTCATCAAGGCAAGTCATCACATACTCGAATACGTTCAGGTCGTTGGCTTTAGCCGTTTCGATGATGCTGTAGAGAACAGCGCTGGCGTTGGCGCCCGTGGCCGTTTGGCTAAACAGCCAGTTTTTTCTACCTATGACGAACGGCTTTATCCCGCGCTCAGCGCGATTATTATCGATACTCAATAACCCGCCGAGTGTATAGCGTTCCAGCTTTTTCCATTGGTTTAAGCAGTATTGTATCGCTTCGCCCAACTTGGTTTTGGGTAACACTTGTTGAGCCGATTTCATTAGCCACATATGAAGCTGGCTCAGTAACGGCACACTTTTTTCTTGTCTTGTAATATATCGCACCTCTACCGTTTTATCTTTTAGCTGGGTTTCTAGGCGGTAGAGTTTTTGGATGTGATTGAGTGCCCAATCCGCTTTGCCACTGCCTTTCTTACCTGCGCCTTTTTTGGCTTCCATGAACTTACGGCGTGCATGTGCCCAGCAACCAATGAGTATGGCTTGCGTTTGCTCGTAGCCTTGATAGCCATCCACTTGTAAGTAGCCGCTGTAACCTTTAAGGAAGTCTACGGCGCATTGCCCAGCGCGACTATTGTGATAGTCGTACAGCACGATATTAGGTATCTCTGTCCCCGAGATATTACCGGTAGGTGAGTCAGCGCCACTGGCGTACAACCACATGTAGCTATTCACTTTCTCAGATTCAACGACCTTCAGCGTGGTTTCATCCGCCGCGATAACCGGTTGTTTCAGGATATGTTGATGGAGCTGGTCATAAAGCGGTTTAAATAGCTCAGCGCAGCGGATTATCCAGTCAGCCATGGTTTTACGACTTAATTCGATACCATGCTGTTTGAACATAGACTCTTGTCGATACAGCGGTAACCCATACTGATATTTGCTGGTAATGATTTGGCTTAATAAACTTGGGGTCGCATAACCTTTAGGGATAACGCTGTGAGGTACAGGCGCTTGTTTTACTGTGTTGCTAATACCGTCTTTTCTCACAGGTACGACACGCATATTTAGGGCGAACATGCTCAATCACTTTGACCTGAGCAGGAATAAACTGAAGCTTTTCTGACTTATCTTCACCAATGCGATGTAGCTCACCTGCACAACAGCCACAGACTTTTTCTTCGTCGCTAATATCGTGAACGATAACCTCACGAGGTAGGCCTTTGGGTAACGGTTTACGTGTGGGCTTTTTACGCGTGTAGCTTATGGCTTCTTCTTGCGTATCTGATTCAACAGCAAGCGCTTCCGCTTCATTAAACAACTCACCTTGCCCAGGATGACCTTCGGCGCTTTGACCGAACTGTTTATGCTGGGAAATACGAAACTGCTCCTCAAGATATTGATAGCGAGACATCACCTGCGACAACACCTTTTTCAATGTTGCTGGGTCATCAGGTAAGCTTTCGATATCAATATTCATGGTCTTATTATAATGTAATAATGCATTGATTTACCGACATTATTAAGACGATTTCGTGATCGTTAATCGCTACTTATGATCACAGGTTATAAGCCGGATGCATTGTAGTGCAACGGCTGATGGCCTATTACATCGTAGCCTGATAACAGCCACTGTAACTGCTGTTCACTTACATTCAGATGCTGTAAGTTAGCATCGACAGGCCACTTGAACCGATGCTTCTCGAGACGTTTGTACCAAAGCGCAAAGCCCGTTTTATCCCAATAGAGTATTTTGAGCTTATCGCGCTTTTTATTGCAAAACACAAACAGCGCATCACGAAAGGCATTGAGCTCCATGTTCTGTTCGACCACTACAATCAAGCCATTAATCGATTTACGAAAGTCGACGATATCCATGTATAAATAAACGTCGGCAGGCTCAACAAACATCTTCATTCAGCTAGTGCCTTCATCACGGTAGCAAGCCAGTGAGGGCTAACATTCGTTGGCACGCTAAGATGAGCGCTCCCAAGTTGCAGAAGAAGTTCGCCACCGGTCTCATCGGTGTGTGACTCAACCTTTGTTACTTCACGTTTGACGTGAACGAACTTGCTGTGAGTACGCTGAAGACGAATATCACGTCGCCTGGTGTAGTAGGTTTGGACATTAATCTGTTGCTGGCGGCAAAACGCCACCGCTGTGAGTCCACTTTGTTTTTGTTGCTCAAATAAATTGAGCCAGTCTTCTACTTCTCTTCGTTGATGATGCGCCATGGTCATTCTCCTTAACAAAGAGAGCACCATGACGTAGAAAACCTATGAATTGAATGTGGGGATTACCGGACGGACACGATTTTGGAAGCGATAACCGTGTTGCATTACGTGTAAGCGTGAGGGGCGCTGAAAATCGGTATATAGAATGGGTAATTGGACTGAAGGTAGCACGCACCCAATTGGAATCTTCACTTTCTATTCTTCATGGAAAGCGTTACTTGAGCTCCTACCGCGAAGTTCATCTATTGCGACTATGCTTCTACTAATCTATCGTGCTCAATACAGAGGGCGCTATGATAAAAGCATCGGGGAAACGCTATTGTTTAAATGGTAATACCTTTGTTGTTTTGTTTGATGTCACCAAGAGTTTCTTCGCATTTTGTATACTCAAGTATGGCGCCACTTGTTCAAATCAGTTAGCTTGAGGTAACAATAGAAGCATTTATAAATTTGACGTTAAAAATTAGCGTTAAAGTCACAAATTCTAAGGCTTATTACATGGAAGTTATCTACATTTTTGTTATCGCATTTTTCATTTGGCTAATATTTAAACCCAAAAGCGATGTGGGGAAAGTAAGGGTAAATACGAAATACAATAAAAAGGAAACTGGTTCTAAAAAAGAGACTGTTACTGTAGTGAGAAGTTCTTCGTCTGAAAAAAAATCAGATGAACAAAACAAAGTCGATACTGGATCTTGCGACGAAAATGATAAAGAGAATGTTCAACTTACTCCTAATAATTTATCAAGAATTAGCAGCGAAAAGAAAGCTAGTATAGATTCAACTAAGAATAGTGGCAAAGCGAAAATCGCAGAAGAAAAAGAAATAGATGTAAAAGATATTCCGATACAAGCTTCAGAGAGTACCACTACCACAAAAACGGCTTCGAATTATTTGGCTTCTCAGCTTGATAGCCAACCCCAACTAGCTTCTACGTCAAGAATTGAGCATGCATCCAGTTCATCTTCTGCCGATGACGGTCTTGCTTCCCTCAATATTTATGAAAGCGCGCAAACTCACAGCGATTTCACAAAAGTCGGTAAAAAGGGGACGTGGATTGGGAAGTATCAAGAGGTCAAAGTACACGACCGCTTACTTAGTGGATTTCTATATGTCGGTGAGCAACTGGAATCATTACGAGGGTTTAAACCAGAACCTGCATTAGTAAGTAACTTGTTACCTGTTGCAAAGCCATCTATCAACCAAAATGTTTTTTACATTGATGAGACTTTAGGCTACTGGCCCAGTTATGATTCATTATCAAAACAATGTAGGGGGTCTTACCTTGATTGGTTAGCGACAGATCGAAACTTGGAAAATACACCGATAGGCTTCGTGTTCATATATTTTAATGGTCTTGAGCGATTCGTGATAGAAAACAGTAAGGATATTGAAACCACTAGGATTCATTTCGAACATATTTTTGATGAGGTACTTCGCTTAAATAAGCAGTTTAGCTCTAGTCGTTCTTTTCTTAGCTATTCCTCAAACTTACTCGAACTGATGTACCTGCTAAAACCTGATTTATTCGAAAGTAAAAAAGATGAGCTTCCCCGAACACGTCATTCTTTGCTTTTCAAATCTCGATTAGCAGAACAAGTAGTTGAATCACAAAGGATCGGAGATTCATTAGCGCTTGAATGGATTAAAAATACTGAGCATTACAACCTTAAAACTGCGGCAAGACGTTGCGAAGTTGAATTTGATTCCCTGTTTAAAATGTATTTTAAACAGAAGTTTCCTGATGGGATACCTGTTAAGCCCAATAAAACTCAATTGAACGCGGAGTACTACCCCGCCAATAATGGTATTCCTACTGTGAGGATTTCATTAGATGGACTACCCGATCCAAGTATTTTAAAAGGTCCGATAAACAAGCTAATCCCGCTAGCTGAAAGAGCTTCAGAAGAGTTAGCAAGTTATAGCAGATATTTAGGTAAAGCGGATACAACGAAAGATGACTTAGCCGCATTAATGTTACTTCCTACTGCAATCGCGAATAGCCAGCAATCGCCACTAATCAAAAAGTTTAAAGCTTGGGCACAGACTATCATTTCTGAAAATGAGGGATTGACAGATGTTGCTGAGTTTTGGTTACAAACGGGATTACCGAAACCAAAAGCCATTAACAAAAAAGAAAGTGAATTGATTTGTAGTCTGGCAAACTTTGCGAATGTTGGGATTGCTCCTGATTTAAGGTATCACCACGCGAAACTTAAGTTAGATGGGAAAATCGTGTTGTTTGCACCAGGTCATGAAAACGGTTTTATCCCCAGTCATACATTTAATCAAGTTGGTGTGGCTCTTCGGTTAGGGGCGATGGTTGCCAGTATAGATGGTTTTGTTGACGAATCAGAAAGCACCGAGTTACAGAAGCTTATTGCGCGTGATGAAAAGCTAACAGATACAGAAAAGCGCTCTTTGCAAGCATATTTGACATGGCGCTTAGCGACACCTTCCGACAATACCGGTTTGAAAAATCGACTTAGTAGCCTAGGTGCAAAGGAGATCGAGTTTGTTAAGCGGTTTATTATTTCTATAGCACTCGCTGATGGCAATGTTGATAACAAAGAAGTAAAACAGATCGAGAAACTCTATACGAATTTAGGGTTGGACAAAGATACTGTATCGAGTGATATACACCAACTAACTACGAGTAATCATCAATCAGTTTCCGGACGCGAGAGTTCATCCGAATTTTCTATTGATGAAACTATCTTAGCGCTTCATGAGAGTCAAACTACAGAGGCGAGAAGTATGCTAGAGGAGATATTTACCTCTGAAGAAGATGATGAAAGTGAAAGTTTAAAAGTTGCTGAATCTTCAAATGATATTAATGGATTAGATCAAGCACATAGCCAGCTTTACGAAAAGCTATGTACTCAAGCGCGATGGAGCCGTAATGAAGTGGCTAAAATATGCGGTGATCTTAATCTTATGGTCGATGGTGCAATCGAAACCATTAACGATTGGGCGTTTGATTTAGTCGATGCGCCAGTGATTGAAGATGATGGCGAAATATACATAGATGAAGAAATAGTTGAAGAAATAAGGGAGTTATAGCAATGGCAGCCAAAAAAATTAGAGCTAAAGAGCGAGATGCTATTATCCAGTCGCTTAAATCTGGTGTTACGCCAAAAGTAGGGATACAGCACATACAGGTCGGTAGAGGCAACGAGTTAAAAGCTTTGATTGCGGATATAGATCGGGTTACTGAAGGTGGCTCAGCTTTTCGTTTAATTATTGGTGAATATGGATCCGGTAAAACTTTCTTTTTAAGTGTTGTCAGGGCTATAGCTTTGGAGCGAAAACTGGTAACTGTGAATGCTGATTTATCTCCGGATAGACGTATTCATGCATCATCTGGACAAGCCAGGAATTTATACTCTGAGCTCATGCGGAATATGTCCACTCGCAATAAGCCTGACGGTAATGCTTTAACGAGCGTAGTAGAAAAATTCATTACTGAAGCGCGAAAAGAAGCTGATAATAACGGTAAAGATATCACCACTGTAATTCAAGAAAGGTTATCTTCATTGTCAGAACTAGTGGGAGGATACGACTTCTCTAAAGTGATTGAAGCTTACTGGACTGGACATGAAACAGACAATGAGACGTTAAAAAACAATGCTGTAAAATGGTTAAGAGCCGAATATGCAACTAAGACCGATGCACACAAAGATCTTGGGATTAGGAGTATTATTTCTGATGCATCGTTTTATGATTCTTTAAAGCTAATGAGCCTATTCGTGAGGCAAGCAGGCTACGAGGGTTTACTAGTTAACCTCGATGAAATGGTAAATTTATACAAACTCAATAGTACTCAAGCGCGAGTGTCGAACTATGAACAGATCTTAAGAATATTAAATGACTGTTTGCAGGGATCTGCGGAGTATCTGGGCTTTTTACTCGGGGGAACACCTGAGTTCTTACTTGACCCAAGAAAAGGCTTATATAGCTATGAAGCACTGCAATCACGCCTAGCTGGTAATACATTTGCAAAACAAGCGGGGGTTATTGATTATTCTTCACCTGCGCTACATTTAGCTAGCTTGACGCCTGAAGAGTTATTTATTCTTCTGAAAAATCTGAGGCATGTTTATGCGTCTGGCGATGAAACACAGTATTTAGTGCCTGATGAATCCCTTAAGGCATTTTTAGTACATTGCAGTAGAACAATTGGTGATGCTTATTTCAGAACTCCAAGAAATACCATAAAAGCTTTTTTAGATATGCTCGCAGTAATAGATCAAAATGCAAGTATTTCGTGGGATAGCTTGATTGCGAAAGTTGATATTGTGGAAGATAAACCATCGGATGTTGAGCTTGATGTCGAATCAGAAGAAGATGGACTAGCTGATTTCAAATTATGATAGATGCACACGAGAAGCTGGATTTCCGTGTACAGCAGTGGATTTTTAAGCAGGGCTGGGATCGCCTACGAGAAATTCAATGCCTAGCGATCGATCCTATCTTGACCGGTTGCACTGATGTGCTCATTAGTGCTTCTACAGCAGCAGGCAAAACGGAAGCATTTTTTTTACCCGCAATAAGTGCTATTGCAGAGGATAAGCGGGGCGTCGGGATCTTATATATAAGTCCCCTAAAAGCACTAATAAACGATCAAGATAGAAGGCTTGAAAGTCTAGCAGATATACTAGACTTACAAGTTACGCCTTGGCACGGTGATAGTGCTCAAGGCCGTAAATCAAAACTTAAACGAAATCCTTCTGGTATTGTTTTAATAACACCTGAGTCATTAGAGTCACTATTTATACGGGATAGTGGTTGGGTTAAATCTGCTTTTCAAAATTTAAAACATATTGTAATAGACGAATTTCACGCATTCATAGGGACTGAACGTGGTCATCATTTGTTGAGTTTACTTCACCGATTAGAGCATTTGCTTGGTCGCCTAAAAAATCCTATACCCAGAACTGCATTAAGTGCCACTCTTGGCGAATTAGAGACCGTACCACTCTCTCTTAGGCCAAATAAATCATTACCATGCAAAATAATTAAGCAAACCCAATCTTCGGCTTCGCTAAAAATGCAGGTCAAGGGCTACATTGAGACCAATACAGCAGTAGGTGATGCCGTGCGAGCTGAGCATCTTGTATGTAATGATTTATATGAACTTTGCCGAGGTGGTAACCATCTAGTCTTTGCGAATAGCAGAAGTCGTACTGAAATCCTTGCAGCAGTATTAGCCGATATGTGTGAGAGTAACGCTGTACCAAATGAGTTTTTTCCTCATCATGGTTCCCTTTCAAAGGAAATGAGAGAAACATTAGAAGCTCGGCTACAGCAGGAAAGGCTCCCAACTACTGCAATTTGTACCATGACCTTGGAGCTTGGTATTGATATTGGGAAAGTTAACTCAGTTGTGCAAGTTACCGCGCCTCATTCGATAGCTAGTTTGAGACAAAGAATGGGGCGGTCAGGAAGACGCGGTGGTGCAAGTATTCTAAGGATGCTGATTACCGAGAACGAACTGACAGAGCAATCCAGTATTGTAGATCAGTTACGTCTGGAGCTAGTTCAGTCATTAGCGATGGTCAGATTATTAGTTGCTAATAAGTGGTATGAACCGGCTGACTCCTCACTATTGCATTTCTCGACACTTCTGCATCAAATATTAGCATTAACTGCCCAGTGGGGAGGAATAAGAGCTGACCAAATATATAGTTTGCTGTGTAAGGATGGCCCGTTTCAGCATGTTACCGTCGCTCATTTTAAATGCTTATTGTCCCATATGGGTAATACTGAATTAATTACTCAGTTAGGTAGTGGAGAGCTTGTTTTAGGGCATGCTGGCGAAAAAATAACGAATCATTATAGCTTTTACGCTGTATTTAAAACACCTGAAGAATTTAGAATTGTTTCAGGCAGCAAAACGCTAGGAACACTTCCTGTAGATAGCTTGATATTAGAAGGTCAACATATCGTTTTTGCTGGAAGAAGGTGGGTGGTTGAATTGGTTGATGTGGAAAAAAAGGTAATATTAGTCAACCGCGCTAAAGGAGGCCAGCCACCTAAATTTGGCGGCGCTGGAATGGCGATTCATGATGTGGTTCGACAAGAAATGTTTAAAATACTGTGTGAGGGCGACTACAAAATAAAGGTTGGCGAACACCGAATAGAGTTTGCGGATGAAACTGCACAGTCATTGTTTCAGGAAGCGGCTAAATTTTTCCAAACAGCTAACCTTGCAAAAACTAATTTTATTCAGCAAGGTAATAGAACGGTGATCCTCACGTGGGCTGGCGATAAAATTGTAAACACTATCGTTGCTGTACTGATCAGCAAGGGTTTTGCTGCTGGAGCATTTGCAGGAATCATCGAAATTGAAAAGGCCGATGCGCAAGATGTAATCGATGCACTTAAGAGTTTCCAGACTGATGGCACAATATCTGCGGATCAGTTAGCTAAGTCAATTCCTGAAAAGGCGATCGATAAATTTGATGAGTATCTACCAGAAAATTTGCTTTTGGCTGGTTATGCCGCGAGAGCATTTGATGTCTTAAGTACTAAATTGAAAATTAAAGAACTATTAACAGATTTCGTCTCATAGATTTATTTTGACTAAATTGTAAGTTCAATAGCTTTAGCTCGTTCTTAAGGCTCTTCAACACTACCTTCAAATTCGTTGTGTTTTTTATCGTGAAGCGATTGAACTCATTAGAAACTGTAGCACATATGTAGCACAGAAAAATATGGTTGGTGGTTACTATCGCTTGAAGCGAGGGAAAATGGTGGCCCCACCCTGACTTGAACAGGGGACCTGCCGATTATGAGTCGGATGCTCTAACCAACTGAGCTATGGGGCCATATTTGAAATCGCTTGCTTGAAAACGTGAAACGTATCAATGAAAAGCGAGCGCAAGTATAAGCAGTTTTATTTGCCTTGTCACGCCTAGGGTTAGGCTTTGTGAACAGTTTGCTTTATTTTTGTTCAGCTTTACCTGCATTTGTGATGAATTTGCATTGTTATCACCTTCTTTACCTTGCTCGAACACCTCAATCCTTGACGAGCCAGCCTTATTAGCCTCACTATGATCCTTAGCAACAGGTCGTTTATTAGTTATCACCTCTGGGCGAAGGGGTTAACACCACTATACCAAGGTCCTAGCACCTTAAATTCAAACAGGAAGTACAGATAGAAATGAAAATGCACGGGCGTTTAGGTGTCATATTAGCGGTTATTATAGGGTTGTCGGGCTGCGACAAGCTGGGCTTGAGTGAACGAGAAGTGGGCGAAATCCCATTTACGCTTACGGGCATTGAAAATAGCGCATGCCCATTAATGGTAAAAGTAGGGCCTACAAAATGGCAACTAGATTACTTTGGCTTCTACTTAACCAAACCTGAAGTGCGTATTGACGGTAAATGGCAGCGAGTATCTTTTAAGCAAACGCAGTGGCAAACCCAATCTACTGCCTTATTAAAGTTCCATACGTTATGTAGCGCGCCACAAAATGCCAATAATAAAATCATTCTAGATGTATCGGAAGGTCTATTAAAACTGGCGACCAACCTTAGGTTCACAATGGGGCTTCCCTTTGATGTAAACCATACCGACCCTCTAGCTCAAGCATCACCGTTAAATGATACCAGCATGTTTTTAAACAAACAGTCGGGGCATCGTTTCTTACGCCTGGATTTATCTCACGCGGGGGCTAACAATAAACAGTGGCAGTATCATTTGGGCAGTGCTAATTGTGAGTCTGAATCCGCTGATGCAGCGCCTGAAGCATCTTGTGCCTTTACTAACAGGGTAGAATTCATTTTACCGATGACACAGCTCGATAGCGAACTGGCACTTGAGATTTCGGTTTCAAATATACTCGCTCAGGTCGACCTTTTAGAGGCTGATAGCTGTGAATTTGGAAGCCCTGAAGCACAACCATGCAAGCAATTGCTACGTAACTTACTGAATAGACCATGGATAAAGTGGGATTAGGCTCGCGCTAAGGGCGTATTATAGACTTTCGGATACTAGAGAGGCTGCGGCTCGCGGGTCATAATAATAGCGAGCGCATGGGGTTAAGTAGAAATTAACCATGCTAAATAGTTTTTTTTAATCAATGATAGATGCTTTTATACGCGCGAACGTGAATTTAAGCTTATACTTTAAGCAGAGATAATAACCTATCGCCAATAGGTTAAGCTGTGCACATAGTGTCAAAATTTGCTATCTTAATAAAAATAAATGATTCCTGAACAAGGCGAACTGGCGCGGAGAGAAGAATGACAGAGAAGGCCTTCCTGATAAGCGGTAGAAATACCATTATCCATAAAATTCGAAAGTTAGATTTGCTAGTAACAAACGGCGACGAAAATCCGCCCATTATCGTTACTTATAAAGGCATCAAGCAGTACGAAGGGAAAATCCCTGAGAATAAGCGCGATGCTAAAATGATGGATATGGAACTTGTTGATATTACAACAAGCGATGTGTTTGGCGATGAAAAAACCTTAGTGTTTATTCAAACCCTAAATGGAAAAGAATATAAAATCGATTACACAAAAATCGGTACCAGTATGTTCATCAAAATCCATCAAGATAGCATTTTCTAGTTATTAGAAATTATGTGGGGTCAGCAAACCTGTCCCCAGTTATCTGCTAGCTGCGTATTAAACCCTGCTATTGGCCGTGCTTCTCCTTTAAGTTGCACATAGCGCTGTTCAAATATTGAGAATCGACAAATATCTACTGGCGTAACTTCTGATGCGTTAACACTATTTATGATACCTGCAGTTTCCAGCCCTTCGGCAATTAACTCGGAACAAAACCAACTACTGAAGTCTTCTTGGTTGTAGCTAATGCTTCCTAAAATAGGGTGGCTATCTAACGCGTCTACAGCGGAACCAAAAAGTTGTAGTACGTCATAGGCCTTGCCTTCCTGGTCAAACATGAAATTAAAAAATTCATGTTTGTTTTGCTCGAACATATCGCGAGCAGATTCACCTAATGGTAGCCACCACATGTCGCCGTCGTAGGTATGCACCCGTTCACTTAAGCGGTTAGTCATCACGCCTTTTTTACCGTCATAAACGGTGGCTTCCATAACTTGATTAAAGTACCGACCCGACGCTTCGTCACGCATTTTGGTTTGCATAACAATAGCAATGTGAGTTACGGCTGAGCGGGTGGTTAATTTTGTCCATCGAGAGAAAAGGCTGTTTCCGCCAAAAGCGATAATATCGCCTGGACGCATTTGTTCTCTAATATGATGGTATTTTTGCTGTTCTAACATGATTACCTCCTTGTCTAATGACTGAGTGATTTGTATCAAAGTGTGTGTAACCTGCGACCAGTAAGCGTTTTAGTATGGTTAATTATCGGCTTCTATCGGCCGTTTATCGCTTGGTCTCACGTAACAGAGTTTTAACCTTTTTATAGCGCGAATGTCATATTTTTTCACTAGTTTATGCACGCGAAGACAAAAGTAGTTGTCGACGCATCATTTAACTACTCTCATTTGAGGAACTTGATATGGATATGTCACGCCACGTTAGATTACCCGCTTTGTTTGGTTTTGGAATCACTCTTGCGTTGTCTGCAAGTCTAGCCAATGCAAATGGGTATCCTGAAAGCACTGAACAAGACCTTGTAGCAGTTTGCGAAGCGATAAAAGAAGATAATCGCTTAGCATTGCATAAAGCAGTAAAACGCAGTCGTATCAGTTATAAAAATTTGCACAGAGGATTAGTGTGTAACGGCGAAGATATGCTGTCTTTCGCTCAGTCACACAACGCGACGTCAACAGGCGACTATCTTGCTCGTAAAGTAAAAGCTGATAAATCAGTCTTAACGGCGAAACGTTAACGGCAACTAAATCAGACTTTATGATTGAATTTTAAATCCCTGGATTTGGAGCTACTGATTTTCAGTAGCTCTTTTTTATTTAAAAAGGGGATTAAACTATCAAGTTCATGCGTCATTCCTTTACGCTCTAAACTTTTAAGTACCAGCCTTTTAAGTACCAGCCTTCTAAGCTTGAGCCCTTTGCACATAATCTGCCTATATTCTATTTCCTTCTCTCTATTTCCTTCTCCATAAGGCTTGGAAAGAAAAACGTCGAAAAAGACCAATGTCTTACTAGCGTCATATTCGTTCAGCCGATAGACTGTTTTCGCTAAGAAGTAAGTGCTTTGTCTACTCACTTACTGGGTTTTCAGGAGAACAAGAAGTGTAATGGTTGAACTACGACAATGGATAACCGGCGCGATATTAGTACTTGGATGTTATTACCTTGGTACGTGGCTGTCTTCTTCAACAGGTTTACCCCTGCCTGGTGCGCTTACTGGCTTGCTCATTCTTTTAGCGGTGCTTTTTATCGCTCCTAAGGCCGAACCTCTTGTGGCACGTGCCGCCTCTCCTTTACTCAGTCATATGTCGGTATTGTTTGTACCTGCTGTTCTTGGCGTTAGCGCATATTGGAAGGAAATAGCAGAAAATGGGTGGGCCATAGGTATCGCGATAATTATCACTACCTGCATAAGTTTAGGTATTAGCGCTAAAATAGCAGAAAAACTACTTTCCTCACGCCATGCACACCTTTCGCAAGTACCTGCTAAAAAAGATACAGCCGAACAAGTCACCGAGCAAAAGGTAGTGAAAAAAATGGTGAGAAAGGGAAGTGACAATGATTGAAGCTATTAGACATGCCGCTACGCTTTCGGGTGTGGCGTGGCTTGCAATTACGCTACTATTTTATTGGATTGGGTTAACCATAAACCGAAAATATTACCGTTACCCGATTTCTCACCCACTTATTTTTACGGCGCTAAGTGTGGGAGTGCTCGTGTATTTGTCCAATACTGCTATGACCCATTATCAGCAATCTGCTGGTTTGTTGCATTGGTTGTTAGGCCCTGTCACCGTTGCGTTGGCACTGCCTATTTATCGACAATGGCAACGCTTGCGTCACTATGGTTTACCCTTGCTGTTAAGTATAGTGGCTGGCGGTATTGTAGCGCCTATTTTAGCTTGGGCTGCACTGTGGGCGTTTAACTCGCCAGTTAGTCTTCAACTCACTATGTTAGCCAAATCTATTACCACGCCCCTCGCCATGGAAGCATCGGCTCAAATAGGTGGAATTCCTGCTCTTGCCGCTGTGTTTGTCATTACAACCGGTGTAGTAGGCGCCATTGCCGCTACGAGTGTTTTTCGTATTTTTAAGGTAACCGATACGCAATCTCAAGGCGTTGCGCTAGGCACGGTTGCCCATGCAGTAGGAACCGCAAAATCGCTCCACATGGGCGATGAAGTGGCAGCCATGGCAACACTAGGTTTGTGCGTAAATGGCATATTTACCGCTATTATTTTGCCATTAATATTTAGTTTTCTCTCACCATCTCTTTAATTTTGACTACAATGGATAAAAAGCATTTCATTCGAAAGTGCTATTGTTAGTTTCGACGTGTCACGTCAATATATGAACCGTCAAAATTTATCGCTTCAGTTCGAAGTATTAACGCCGATACAGTGTTGATTACAACGCATTGTAATTTTCACTATTATCAAAAAGCTAGGTGGTAAGATTATTCAATGTTTTCTGTACTCGTCTGTGACGACTCGTTAGTCGCTCGAAAACAAGTTGCCAAATGTTTGCCTCAGGACTGGGAAATTGCCGTGCATTTTGCAAAGAATGGGCAGGAAGCACTCGTTGCACTCAAAGAAGGGAAAGGCGACTTACTGCTACTTGATTTGAACATGCCCATACTCGATGGTTATGGCACGTTAGAAGCAATTAAAGCGGAAGGCTTGTCGACTAAGGTCATTGTCATTTCAGGTGATATTCAACCTGAAGCTTACGATAGAGTAACGGCCTTGGGGGCATTGGATTTTATTCGTAAGCCGGTCTCACCTCAAACCCTTGCTGAAGTGCTCGATAAATTTGACATATTGCACAGCGAGCCAGAGCCCGTTGTTGAGGCTGCGCCGTTAGATCCTGATATTCGTGACTGTTACCAAGAAATAACGAATATCGCCATGGGGCAAGCCGGTGATCACTTAGCCCGTATTATGAACGTCTTCGTTCGACTTCCTATTCCTAATGTAAACCTTATTGAAGTCTCTGAATTACATATGATGCTTTCAGATATTGAAAGTCATGAGCAAGTTACTGCTGTGTGTCAGGGCTTTCTAGGGCCGGGCATCAGTGGTGAGGCCATTTGTATTTTAAGTGACTCGAGCTTTGAAGATGTGGCAAAAATTCTCAACGTTGAGGGCGAAGTGGATGATCAGCTACAGCTAGAACTATTAATGGATGCGGCCAGTATTCTTATCGGTACTTGCCTTACTGGCCTAGCAGTGCAAATGGATGTTAACTTCAGCCAAGGTCATCCCATTGTTTTAGGGCAGCACCGAGCTATTACTGAAATTATCAGTATGAATCAGATTAGATGGAAACGAACCCTCGCCATCGAGCTAAGCTATGGCTTAGAAGGTTACAATGTTCAATGTGATTTGATTTTGTTGTTTACCGAAGAGTCGATGAAAATGATGAATTCGAAACTTGCCCACCTGTTGGAGGACTTCTAATGAGCCAACAATTGGATGATATACTCGAATTCCATTGGATGATGGACATGCTTCAAACGGTTGATGTAGGCATTGTTGTGCTAAATCGACAGTTTAAAATTCAAGTCTGGAACGGCTTCATGGAAAGTCATAGTGGCATGCTGCCTAGTGATGTTCGTGATAAATCGCTTTTTGACTTATTCCCTACCATTAAAGAAGACTGGTTTACGCAAAAGTCTAAACCGGTATTTGATCTAAAAACCAGAGCCTTTATGACCTGGGAACAGCGCCCTTATTTATTTAAGTTTCCTAACTACCGGCCGATTACAGGTAGTGAGTCATTTATGTATCAAAACATCACACTGTCGCCATTAATATCGGCTACAGGAAACGTTGAATACATCAGTATGATGATTTACGACATGACAGATGTTGCGGTGGGTAAAAAGCAACTTGAAGCCATACAAGTGCATATGACGGAAGCACAAGAGCGTAATCAGCTCGCCCGCTAATATTTACTTTTATCGCCACAAGTACTTGCGAACCACCCCCATTTTTTATTCGAGCTAATCAACACGTGGCCACAGTTGCACGTGTTGCCGGAGTCACTATGCGAACGTTTTTCCAGTTTCTATTCTCACCCCAACTATTGCCATTAGAGGCGAAAGCAAACGCTGTCTCTTCCACAAAGCATTTCATTTTAGTCGCTACGGTGTTTGCGTTAGCTGCGTGTGGTGGCGGAGGCGGTGATTCAGATGGCGGTAGTGGCTCTAGTAACAGTGACTTAGTGATTAACGCCGGTGACGATGCAACGGTGACCGAGGGCGCAAGTTATTCCTTGAGTGCGGTAGTGAGTGGTGGGAATGAAGAATATACTTATCGCTGGTCGGCATCGCCTTCACTGACTATCACCAACGAAGACACTAGCGATTCTGCTGCTAGTTTTGAAGCACCAAGCGTATCAAGTGCCACTGAATATACTATTACCGTAACGGTTAACGACACGGGGGGCAACGAAGCCAGTGACTTGACCATTATAACCGTGGTGCCGATTAATATTGCTCCAGAAGCAATTATTGATGTGCCCGAGTGGGATGGTTTAGACGCAAATAATTTCCCTGGCGGCGTAGAAGTTATTTTTGATGGCAGTAGCAGTACCGATGACGACGCTACAGACGAGAGCGCGTCCATCTCTGATTACAGCTGGACGCAAACCGATGGTACTAACGTTATTACGGGGGAAGAAACCAATTTATCAACTCTTACCATAGTGACGCCTATTGCAAATGATGCTCAGACCTTGAGTTTCGAACTAACTGTAACCGACAGTGAAGGCACCACCGACACAGAATCTGTGACTATTTTTGTTCAGTCGGAGTCAGATACGCTTCCCGTCGTTGACGCAGGTTCCTCACAAGGCGTATTCAGCGGTGAAACGATTGTACTAGATGGCGATGCCAGCACCAGTATTCCAAGCGCATTACCCCTGACCTACGATTGGGAGCGCAGCAATAACGTCTCTTCAATAACCTTACCTGCTAATGCGGCAGATGCAGCTACCTTAAGCCAAAACGTAGACATACAAGCAATCGATGATGAAGATGACTTATCGACGTTTGCTATCGCGCCTGCGGTAACTGAATATACTGTAGTGGCTTACACATTAACCGTGACCGATGCCAACGGTAATCAAGTAGAAGATACAATTAATGTGGGTGTACGCCCCATGCCGACTCCTTTAATGAATGATACTGGCGTGTTGCAGCAAGCAACTGATAATGCGCTGACTGAAGCGCAACAAAACGAGTGGCCGGGTCAAGATGGTCAACGAGGCGCTGATATTGTTGAACAAAATGGATTAATTGAGAAAGCCGGACGTGGTAAAGCGGGCTTCGATTATACCCGCTTAAATGCCAATGGTGATGAACAGGATGCCAGTGCAGATACGTGGTCATGCGTACGCGACAACGTAACGGGCTTAGTGTGGGAAGTTAAAACCGACGACGGTACACTGCAAGATAAAGACTACACTTATTCATGGTATAGCGACGATGTTAATGGCGGCTATGAAGGTGATTTAAGCGGCAGAGATACGGTTTGTTCACTGACCAACTGCAACACACAAGCTTATGTGACAGCGCTAAACGCTCAAGGATTATGCGGTTTTTACGATTGGCGTATGCCCACCCACCAAGAGCTTTTCTCGCTCATGCATTTAGGTATCTCTGATAGTATGACCATTGATGAAGACTACTTTCCGTATACTGGCGTACTTTCGGCAAACCCAGTGTGGTACTGGACTTCTGTACCTAGCGCCGACGGTGTAAACAGCGACGATGCGCAAAATGCATGGGCGCTGGATTTCGATTCTGGGGTAGATAACTTTTTAAATAAATCCTCGGCGGCAAAAGTACGCTTAGTAAGAGCGGGGAGATAATCATGAAAACATTTGCACCTTTATTAGCACCGATAGCAGCATCGTTGATGTTAATTTCTACGACACTTTCGGCACAAACCTGTTTGTCCGATGGGCTTGAAACCACACCTGATGAAGACTTTACCACTATCACCAGTAGTACGGTATTGCATGAGCCTACCGACTTGGTGTGGGAGCGGTGTGCAGAAGGGCAAACATGGGATGGAAGTACGTGTGACGGCGAAGCCGTGAAGTACACATGGCAGCAAGCATTGAAGTTAGCGCAAGCGGCCAGTGATGAAGACTTATTAGGTTGGCGACTTCCTAATGTTAAGGAACTTGCCACCATTGTTGAGCGTGACTGTGTACGCCCCGCTGTAAATAGCACCATGTTCCCAGAAACGCCGCCAGATGACTTTTGGACATCTACCCCTTCGGTTGATGACCCCGATAGGGCGTGGGTAGTGGCTTTCTTCAATGCGAGCCATTCAATTAAAGAGAAAGATCGCTTTATTTACGTAAGATTGGTGCGAACGTACACAAACGATTAGCGAATATGCACCAATCTTCAATTTATACTTTAGGCTAATGCTAAGGTTGTATGGTAGGAAATATGAAAGCGCGCACTTATAATGCGCGCTTTTCTTATTGCTAGCAGGCATCCATGTTGACCTTGATACTTCACCCTGATTTTTCGCAGTTTAGACTCATGTCGCCTTCCTATTTGCGTGTAAGCTAGCCACAATACTCCCATGAAATATTTTGAACGCCTTTTACTAGGTATTGTAAGCACAGTGCTATTTGCTGGATGGATTAAACCAGCCTCGGCAGAAATCTCGTGCAACATTGATTTTGCGTATGGCTTAGCGGTTAACGACACTCAACTTCGCGTTATGGAAAAGTCTCGCACGCGGGTGCAAATTAACGATCAAACTCAACTTTTTATCGATGGTCGTTGGCAAACCCTTACCGCTGAGCAAAGCGAGTGGTTAGGAGAGTATGCGCATGGCTTGCATTATGTGGTGCCCAAAATGATAGTTTTGGCTACCGAGGGTGTCGACCTGGCAGTAGATACTATTGAAAGTGTTTACTTGGGTTTAGTAGGAAGCGACCACGATAGCTACGAGCGCTTAAATAGCGCCATGAAGCGAGTGAAGGTAAGGGTTAAAGATAAGTTTAGGCACGCCAGTAATCACTACTTCATTGGCCCAGGATCGTTAGAAAGTGTGGATGATTTTGTTGATAGTGAAATTGAAGCCCAATTGGAAGAGGCTATTTCCACCTCTGTAGGTGGCATCTTGTCGGCGATTAGCGGGATCAATACCAATAGTGATGAAGTGAACAGCGAGAAAGTGGCTGAAATTACCCGTCAGTTAGGCACGGTAGGCGAACAGCTTGAGAGAGATATGAACAGTAAAGCGACCAGCCTGCGGAATAAAGCAGAGTGGATTTGTAACAAGCTAAAACGCTTAGATGTTGCAGAAGAAAAGCTTCGCGCTTCAATTCCTGCACTGCAACCGTATAATCTGATTACTTCCCATTCTCCAGAAGAAACGGAATAGCGGATAGCCTCGCACTAATCTCTGATAATTCAAGCCAACCAATCTCAATACCACCTATACGAAGCAAGACAGCAAAGTATTCAGGTAACGTCTGCCTTTGGCGGTGACCTGCCAATGGGTATCGGTGATATCCAGCAGTCCTTTTGCCTGTGCATCATCCAATGCATCTTGATATTCTTTCGTTAATTCAACACCGGTTAATGCAGGGTAATCCTCGATAGGGCAGGGCTCTACCAATCTAAAGCGGTTCATGAAGAATTCAAAAGGTAAGTCTTCAGCAGGTACTTGAGTTTCAGTATCTAAATAAGGACGGCTTATTTCCATATAGCCACGAGGGTGCTTAATTTTAACCGTGCGCGTAATCGTGCCCGTGGCGATATCTGTAATTTTTCCGTGTGCACCGCAGCCTATTCCTAAGTAATCCCCAAAGCGCCAGTAGTTAAGGTTATGCTGGCACTGATGCCCCGCTTTTGCGTAAGCAGAAATCTCATATTGCTCGTACCCAGCAGCTTTTAAACGGGCATGCCCCTGTTCTTGAATGTCCCATAAAATATCATCATCGGGTAACTCAGGGGGACGTGAATAAAAAGGTGTATTGGGTTCAATCGTTAGCTGATACCACGACAAATGATAGGGTGACAACGCCAGTGCTTTGTCTACATCAGACATGGCATTTTCAACACTTTGCTCAGGCAAGCCGTGCATTAAATCAAGGTTAAATGTAGGTAGCCCAGCGCTGTGTGCCTGATTAATCGCTTCTATGGCTTGGGTATCGTCATGAATGCGGCCAAGTACCTTTAAGTGGGCTGGCTGAAAGCTTTGTATACCTACTGAAATGCGGTTGATACCCGCTTGATAGAAGCCAGCGAAACGGCCACTTTCCACCGTGCCAGGGTTGGCTTCCATAGTGATTTCGGCATTATCTGCCAAGTTCACGCGCTCGCGAATGCCTTTAACTAGGTCGCTAATCGCCTCGGCTGAAAATAAGCTAGGTGTGCCACCGCCTATGAAAATAGTTTCAACGGTCCTATCGCCTATGCGCTTAGCATCTATGGCTAAGTCATCAAGCAGATGAGCGACATACTCTTTTTCGGGCAATGCCGACTTTAAGCCGTGTGAATTAAAATCGCAATATGGGCATTTTTGTACGCACCAAGGAATATGCACATACAAACTTAGTGGAGGATTACGCAAAGGTGTTTCTCATCGTTTCTAATAGTATAGCCAGTGCGTTTCCGCGGTGACTAATACGGTTCTTTTCAGCTTTATCTAACTGTGCGGCTGTGCAGTTGTGAGATGGCACATTGAAAACAGGATCGTAACCAAAGCCGCCATCGCCTTCACGAGATTTAAGAATTTCACCTTCCCACTTACCTTGGCTAACGAGTGGGACAGGGTCACCTGCGTGACGCATGAATACCAGTGTGCAAAAGAAGTGGGCTTTGCGGTTATCAGAACCTGCTAACTCACTTAAAAGCTTGTCGATATTGTCGCTGTCGGTAGCATTAACTCCAGCAAAACGGGCTGAATAAATACCTGGCGCGCCACCCAGGGCGTCGACCACTAAGCCCGAATCGTCAGCAATAGCGGGTAAACCTGTAACCTTGGCAGCATGTCGCGCTTTAATAATGGCGTTCTCAACAAAGGTAGTGCCCGTTTCAGGCACGTCTTCCACGCCCAATTCTTTTTGCGCAATAACATCTACACCGTACTCAGCAAACAAGCTGGTGAATTCACGCACCTTGCCCTGATTACCAGACGCGAGCACTATCTTTTGAGGAAAAGTCATAAAAATACCTTAACAAATTTAATTCAGTTTTAGCTGGCGCTGGCTAAGCTAAGCAGGAGACCTAACTACCCCGTAACCACGCGGTGAATACATCCCTGTACGCCCTTCTTTTGCATGTAGGCCGCATCCATGCGGCAGAGGGGTTACTGTGCAGTTAGTTCTCCTACTTGCTAGCCTGTGTCGCTAATATTGCAGTTTTAATCGCGATTTATTTAATAGCTTGTGTAGCAGATTAAGAGCAACTTAATAAGACACCGTTTTTAAAAAACTTTGAATGGCTAAAGGTGGTTTATACCTGCCGGTTTCGCAGATTGCCCTGAATTGGGAGAAAGCTTGCGCAGCCAATACACCTGATTGGCCGCGCTAACCGTGCCATCGCTAACCGTGCCATCACCAACCTCGTCATCAACTAGCAGGCAAATGGCCGCATCACTTATCCCCGTGTCAGGTTATCGCGTTAGCGCTTCTTCGTGCGATTCTTAATTTTTGGCTTCGCTTTAGACTTGGCTTTTGCTTTGTCTTTCGCCGTTAGCTTTTTCTTTCTTGGGCCAATTTTGGGGGCTTTATTTTGCGGACGAAGTTCTGAAATAACCCGGGCTTTGATTGGTTCTTCGGTGTAGCGCGCTGCTTTGGTGATAAATTCAAAGTCGTGGGCTTCTATCAAAGATATCGCAGTGCCTTTGGCGCCAGCACGGCCGGTACGTCCAATTCGGTGAACATAAACGTCGGCTTTACGTGGCATATCGAAGTTAATAACATGGCTAACTTCAGGTACATCAATGCCTCGCGCGGCTACGTCGGTAGCTAAGAGTACCGGCACTTCGCCACTTTTAAAGCGCGTTAAGGCAGCCATACGTTTATCTTGTGGCATTTCGCCTTGTAACCAGCACACCATAATATCTTGCGATGCTAAATAGTCTTTAAGCATTTGCAGGCGTTCGCGGGTTTTAACGAATACAACCGTGGTAGTCGCTTGTTCTTTTAATATATGAACGAGCAATGCCTTTTTATGGTTTAAGTCATCAGCTAAGTGATACCACTGGTGAATTTTGTTCTTTTCTTTGCGTGATGGAAAGGCTTCAATCACTTCAGGATTTTGTAGAATGTCTTTGGCAAACTGACTTACACCGCCGCCTTCCAATGTGGCAGAAAATAGCATGTTCTGTTTGCGCCAGCGTGCTTCACTCGCAATCTGGTTCACAATAGTGCGGAAACCCATGTCTAGCATGCGATCGGCTTCATCAAGAATAAGGCACTCGATGTCTCGACAATCGGCCATTTCATTTTGAATATGCTCGAATAGACGCCCTGGAGTCGCCACCAAAATATCGATGCTTTGGCTAAGGGTTTCTCTGTCGGTACCGTAGTTAATGCCACCGGTGATCACACCGCTAACAATGTCAGTGTGCTTGGTTAACTCTACGGCTTGTTCATACACCTGCAGCGCGAGTTCGCGGGTAGGGGTAAGAATAAGAATACGGGTTGAACCGGGTTGTTTACGCGGGTAGTCGAGTAAAAACTGACAAACCGGTAACAAGAACGCAGCGGTTTTACCCGTGCCAGTAGGCGCAGACGCTAAAATGTCGCGCCCGTCCATTGCATGAGGGATAACCAAAGATTGTACGCTGGTGGGGCTCTCGTAGCCCATATCCGCCACCGCGTGGCAGAGTTCTTCGTCTAATTCGAGATCTTCGAAAGTCATAGTATAAAACGCTCATATTGAATGGGGCGTATTGTAGCATTTATGGTACAAAACGTAGAAAAAAAACACGTAATAGGTAATTTACCGACGTGTTTTGTGTGAGCTCTTTATAAAAGCTCATTTTTAAAACGCACTTGCCAGTGCGCCTTATCAAAGTAGTGCGCTTATTTTTTCCAATTTAGCGTTGTTCAGGGCTTCACGAATTTCTGGGCCTTTAAATCCTTGAGCAATAATGTGCTGAACATCCACGGCATTGGCTGCCACTAAGGCTTGAGTTATCAACGCTTCGCGCTCTGGCCAATGTAATGAACTCATAGCGCCGGCCTGCGCTAAATCAGAGGGTTGCATTGCAATTGGTTGCAGGGCATTAAGGAAAAGCCTAAAGCGCTCAGGTCGTCGCCATGCATCGGTTTTATTAAACACTGTTAACAGCGTGTCGGCGTCTAGTTTGTCGCAATTAAGAAGTGATGTTTTATGCGCGCTTACCATTTCAGCAATGTCGCTTACCGTATTTTGCACTTTTAATCGTTTACACATCTGCTGAACGTCATTGAGTGATAAGCCTGAACAAAACGCTGCAAAACGAACTTCTATTGGCGCAGACGGACTGGCGTCTTGTTCTTGTGGTTGAGAGTGCGTTTGCCTTTGAATTTGTTTGAGCGTTTGAATGGCAGTGTTAAAAGCGCTTTCAGACTGACTAAGTTCTGCAAACCAGTCGTCTAAGCCGTTGCACGCTTTTAAAGTTTTGAAAAATACCTCGGGCGTGGCTTCAAGTAAACTTCGCTTGGTTTCTTGCCATACTCTCTCTGCACTTAGGCTAGTTAATTCACCAGACTTGGCCATGTCGGTCATCAGGCTTAGGGTTTCTTCAGCAATGGTGAATCCTAAGTAGGCATAGCGGGTGGCGAAACGGGCAACGCGAAATACCCGCAGAGGGTCTTCACTGAACGCTTCAGAAACATGACGAAGTATTTTTTGCTGTAAGTCTTTTTGCCCATGATAGGGATCGATAAGTTCGCCGTCTTGATCTCGGGCAATGGCATTTACCGTTAAGTCGCGGCGTTTTAAATCCTCTTCTAACGTGACCGACGTAGAAGCATCGCACTCAAAGCCTGTATAACCGCTGCCCATTTTACGTTCGGTACGGGCAAGTGCGTATTCTTCTGAGGTTTTGGGGTGTAAAAATACAGGAAAGTCTTTACCGACTTGCGTAAAGCCTTTAGCTAGCATTTGCGCTGGTGTTGCTCCTACCACAACATAATCACGTTCGGTAACGGTTCTTCCCAAAAGGGTGTCGCGTACCGCGCCGCCAACTAAATAAACCTGCATGTAACCTCTATTTTAAAATTTAACTCAGCCAATAGTTATTATTACAGAAGCAGATCGTATAAGCACACTTTGACTTCTGTTCACGCTCTGGTAGTTTAAATCGCGTTTTCAACTTCAACAGCGAATACCATGTATTTGAATTACTTTGGGTTAAGCGATAATCCGTTTTCAATCGCACCAAACCCCGATTACCTCTATATGAGCCCGCGGCACAAAGAGGCGCTAGCTCACCTTACTTTTGGGCTAAGTGAAAGTGGCGGTTTTGTTATGCTTACCGGCGAGGTAGGTACAGGGAAAACCACGGTTTCTCGTAAGTTATTGCAACAATTGCCAGATAACACCCAAGTAGCAATGATACTAAACCCAACGCTTTCTGCGCTGGAGTTGCTCGCCACGGTATGCGATGAACTTGGTTTACCGTACCAAGAAGAGAAAGCCAGCTTAAAATACTTCACCGATTTGATTTTATCTAAATTGGCAGAAAATCACCAACAGGGCATGAATACCGTGTTGATGGTTGATGAAGCGCAACATTTATTGCCAGAAGTGTTGGAGCAGTTGCGGTTACTCACGAATCTAGAAACCAACCGCGAAAAACTACTAAAAGTGGTATTAATTGGTCAGCCTGAATTACAGCAACTATTGAAGCGTAACGAGCTGAGACAGCTCGCGCAGCGTATTACTGCCCGGTATCATTTACTGCCCCTTACCGCCCCGGAAGTTAGTGCTTACATAGCGCATAGGCTTAGTGTGGCTCACGGTGATGTGAGTATTTTTAGCAAATCTACTTTGCGGGCAGTGCATCAAATAACCGGTGGTATTCCAAGAGTTATAAACTTGCTTTGCGATAGAGCATTAACGCTTTCTTTCACCAAACAACATGCCGTAGTGCAAAAGCCTATTTTCCTTGCTGCGGCACAGCAAATTCTTGGTGAAGATGTGGTCAGCCAGCGTATACAGGGTAACCGTAAATGGTGGCTTGCTAGCGCATTTGTAGTGGCTGTGTTTTGTGGCTATGGGCTAGGGAGTTTATATGTCTAACATTCTTAGTATTAGTGACCTAAAGCCCGGCATGGTGATTGTTAGAATTACGCAACAGAATGGCCCAGTTAAAATTCGAAAATCCGGCTTGGTCTCCAGTGATGCTATGGTGGAAGGCTTAGCAGAAATGGGGGTTCAGGAAATAGAAATAGATCCCGATCAAACCGTAGAGATTGCGCCTGCAGCTACAGCTGGCGTTGGACATCGAACGCAAACCCAAGCGCTATTACGTGGCCAGCACGATACCAGCGCAAAGTTCGACAAAACGCTATCTGACCAATTTAATCGCAGTTTGTTTTTGCCTACCGTGCAAGGGCTGCCTTCCATGTGGAAGGTATATGGTAAAGAGCTGGCGACTTACTCAGCGATTGTTGCAGGTGGTTTATGCTTAGGGTTTCTGATTGCCACGCGAGGGGAGTGGTGGCCTGCCGTTACCGCGTCGGTTGTGGAATCTATTCGACCTGAAGCTTCAAACACCACTGGTATCTCGAAGCAAGGCTCCCAAGCGCTTGCACAAGCCCCTTCACAGTTACCTGCGCCAGTGAACGGACAAGACAGTGAACAAGGGGCTGGACAAACGTCAGCGCCTGAAACTACGCCACTCATAGTGCCCAATGCATCTGAACAAGTATCAACGACTAGCGATAATTCACCTTCTGAAAATATCGCTTCGCAAGAAGATGGTTCAGATCGCATAGCGCAAGCCTCTAATACCAACCCAAATTCGCAGTCACTGCCAAGCTACGCAAGGACGGGAAGCCAAGCACGGACGGAAGACCAGACGCGGTCGGGAAATCAAAATGACGCTGATGATACCTTCGATTTAGCCGCGGCTGAGGAAGAAGGGCGGGTGCTTAATTCTCAAGGTAACCAAGGTGACAACAAGATTGAAGTATCGCCAGAACTGTTAGCGCGTTTTAATCAAGCGGTGGCAGCGCTGGATACTCAAGCTGAGAACAATGATTTTGAGCCGGAAACGAAAGTAACGGTACGAGATAATATTCAGCGTGTTGATCAGTTGCCTGTACGGCTATTAACGCGGTTGCCCTCTATGAATTTCAGTGCGCATATGTACGCATCACGACCAGATGATCGTTGGGTGCGGGTGAATGGCATACAAATGAGTGAAGGTGATTGGATTGACGATAAAGTGCAAATTGTTAATATTGAAGCGCAGCAAGTGGTGCTAGGTTTTGAAGAAGAACTCTTCACCATGGCGGCGCTTACTGACTGGTAGTAAAGGCGCTAGGCATTGGGTATTAAGGTGAATGTTAATACCCTTGGCTTATAGTCAGGATGCTCATTAGTCTGGCGCTTGATTTACCAATACGTCTTGAAAGAAATTCGATAAGTTCACGTTGAAATCATCGGGCCGCACGCCCGAAACAATTTCATCATCATTATCACTTAAATCTAACCGAGTAATATCATCATATTGCTGGGATGAAACGCTATAAAATGTCATCACAATGGGGCTCATCGTAATAAGTGGGTTTTGTTGGCTGACAATGGCAAGTTTCCCACTTTTTAGCCTAACAATTGAGCCGACAGGGTGCACTCCCATGCACGTGACAAACTGGTTAACCAAGGTCTGATCGAGTCTGTTATCTTCGGTGAGTCGTTTGAGGGCCTGGGTGGGGCTAATACTTTCTTTGTGGGGACGGTTGGACACCATAGCATCGTAGGTATCAATAATGCCTGCAATGCGCGCAAATTCGGAAATTTCCATTTCTTTGAGTGCTTTAGGGTAGCCACTGCCGTCTATGCGTTCGTGATGTTGCGCAATAATTGATAACACTAAATCCGAAATATCCCCGCATTGCTCCACAAGCTCAACACCAATATCAACGTGGGTTTTCATCAGTTCCCAATCTGCCGCTGACAAATCTTGAACACTGTTATGAACATCCATCGGTATCGACGACATGCCCACATCCATTAACAATGCCCCTAGACTCGCTTGGTCTATGGTTCCTCTGTCATAGCCAAGAAACTGGGTAAACATACCCATTAAAATACTACAGTTGATGGAGTGTTCTAGCAGGTAAGCGTTATTGTTTTTTATCAGAGTTAAGCAGGATAGGGCGTCCTTGTTATCAAATATGCTATCGATAAGGCTCTGGGCTAGTTCTTTTACTAATTTCAAGTCGTTTACTGCACCACGATTAAGTGCAGATAAAAAGCCGTTTTGTATATTTACCGCATCAAAGTAAAGCCCATTCGCTTCTTTCATTGCGTTTCGTGTAAGGCTAGTAGTCGCTGGCGACGGCTCTTCTCTTACCTTAGTAGGCGCTTGAACGATTGTTTCTGATGTGGGGTTGGGAGCTGAGTCGGTTGCTGGTTCGTGATTGGGAGACTTGTCGAAGTCTACTTGAACAACCTGTATCCCGCGAGATTTTAATGTATTGATAACCGTTTGGTGTTTTACAAGACCCTTTGAACGCATCCGTAAGCTGCCAGTTTGTTTAAGTACTTGGTTGATGTACATCCCCGGTTTGAGATCATCAATAGGTACTGCTTTCAGCATAAAGACTCCATTCAATTTTATAAGCGATGTTAATTACTTACTAAAGTTAGGCGAAGTACGAGTACTTCGCCATCACTACGGCGCAAAATTCCACTGAACGATACTAAAGTTTAAACTTTACGTTTAAGAGTGAGTATTTTACAGCCAGTATTTAAATCCAAGCAGGTTGCTTAGCTTCGTAAGCCGAGATTTTGTCGGTAAGCTCAAGCGTTTGGCCAATTGCATCTAACCCTTTTAGCAAGTTAGTTTTATGGTGATCCGCAATGTCGAAGCTAAAGCTATTCTCACCAAAAGTTACAGTTTGCTCTGGTAAGTTAACCGTAATTTCTAGCGCTGGATTGGCTTCTACTGCTGCAAATAGCGCGTCCATTTCACTGCTGGCAAGCGCAACTGGCAACAATTGGTTGTTAATGCAGTTGCCGTAAAATATATCAGCATAGCTGGTGGCAATAATGGTTTTAAAACCAAAATCGTTCAGCGACCATGGCGCATGTTCACGGCTAGAACCACAACCGAAGTTTTCTCTGGTAAGTAGAATACTTGCACCGGCAAACTCAGGTTTGTTCAATGAGAACTCAGGGTTAGGTACTTTTTCTTCTAAATCCAAATAACGCCAATCGTGGAACAAGTGCTTTCCATAGCCCGCACGGGTTACACCAGTTAGAAACTGCTTAGGAATAATTTGGTCGGTATCTACGTTAGCTTGGTCTAGCGGTACCGCTGTACCTGTATGCGCGGTAAAACCTTGTGTTGTATCAGACATTATTTACTCCTGAAAATCTCTAACGTCGGCGAAACGGCCCGTAATAGCGGCTGCAGCTGCCATCGCTGGGCTAACCAAGTGGGTGCGTGCACCACGGCCTTGGCGGCCTTCAAAGTTTCGGTTACTGGTTGATGCGCAGCGATCGCCAGCCACCAGTTTATCGTCGTTCATACCCAAGCACATAGAGCAGCCCGGCAAGCGCCACTCAAAGCCAGCATCGGTAAAAATTTTATCTAACCCTTCAGCTTCCGCTTGTTTTTTCACATGACCTGAACCCGGAACCACAATGGCGGTAACCGAATCGACCACTTTGCCGTTTTTAGCAATATGGGCAGCTGCACGTAAATCTTCAATCCGACCATTAGTACAAGAACCGATAAACACATGGTTTACGGCAACATCGGCAAGTTTATCGCCTGCTGATAATCCCATATAGCCCAAGGCTTTTTTGGCACTTTCTTTTTCGATAGGATCAGAGAAATCATCTGGGCCCGGCACGGGTGCATCAACACCAATAACTTGGCCTGGGTTTGTGCCCCAAGTAACCTGAGGTGCAATGTCAGCCGCTTCAAGTTCTACTACTGTGTCAAAGCTTGCGCCTTCTTCAGTGTAAAGGGTTTTCCAATAGGCTACTGCGTCTTCCCAGTCTTGGCCCTTCGGCGCATATTCACGGCCTTTAAGGTATTCAAAAGTAGTGTCATCTGGTGCAATTAAGCCTGCTTTAGCACCGGCTTCGATACTCATGTTACACACGGTCATGCGCTCTTCCATGGTTAAACCGGAAATAGCTTCACCCGCGTATTCAATAACGTGCCCCGTTGCGCCTGCGTGACCAATTCTACCAATGATGGCAAGAATAATGTCTTTCGCAGTAATACCAACAGGAAGCGTACCATTTACCTTAATAAGCATGCTTTTCGCACGGCTTTGCTTAAGGGTTTGGGTGGCTAATACGTGCTCAACTTGAGACGTACCAATACCAAATGCTAGGGCACCGAATGCGCCATGGGTGGCAGTGTGTGAATCGCCACATACTACTGTCATGCCCGGTTGAATCAGGCCTAGTTCAGGGCCCATAACATGCACAATACCCTGCTTTTGATGGCCAACAGGGTACAGCTGAATACCGTGTTGTTCACAGTTATTCGCAAGGGTGTGAAGTTGAAGCGCATTTTGCGGGCCGCATGCATCTATCGCCAACGAGCGAGTAGAAATACTGTGATCCATGGTACCAACAGTGCGCTCAGGGCAACGTACTTTACGGCCTTTTTCATTTAAGCCAGCAAAAGCCTGAGGCGAAGTTACTTCGTGTATAAGGTGGCGATCGATATAAATTAAGCTGTCTTCGCCCAATTGATCGATAATATGTGCTTGCCACACTTTGTCGTATAAGGTCTTGGCCATGGTGTTAATTACTCCTGCGCCATTAATTGTTTTACTATTTCATCACCTACTTGTGAGGTGGTAGATGCGTTCTCTCGCTTATCATCAGGAAGGAGTTCGCCTGTAAGAACCCCCGCTTCTAATGTGGCAATAACCGCTTTTTCGATAGCGTCGGCAGCATCAGTTAGGTTCATACTGAAACGCAACATCATGGCGGCAGAAAGCACCTGTGCAATTGGGTTGGCAATACCTAAACCTGCTATGTCAGGTGCAGAACCACCCGCTGGCTCGTATAAACCAAAGCCATCTTCATTCATACTAGCAGAAGCCAATAAGCCCATAGAGCCTGTCATCATGGCACATTCGTCAGAAACGATGTCGCCGAATAAGTTTGAACACAGCATTACATCAAACTGCGCTGGGTTCTTCATGATTTGCATTGTCGCGTTATCAATGTAGATGTGGTCAAGCTCTACATCAGGGTAGTCTTTTGCCACTTCTTCAGTCACTTCGCGCCATAAGCGGCTGGTCAGTAATACATTGGCTTTATCGACTGAAGTTACTTTACCACGACGTTTCTGTGCAGCTTCAAAAGCGGCAACTGCAATACGGCGAATTTCGCGTTTGCTGTAACGCATAGTGTCATAAGCAAACTCTTCTTCGCCTTCACCTTCGCGACCCTTGGGCTGGCCAAAGTAAATGCCGCTGGTAAGTTCACGAACCACCAACACATCTACACCCGATTTAGCAATGTCTTCACGCAGTGGAGACAAGGCTTCTAACCCAGGATAAATGCGGGCAGGGCGTAAGTTACTGAATAAATCAAAATGACTACGCAGTGTTAGTAACGCAGCGCGCTCTGGGCGCTGTTCTAACGGTAAGGTGTCCCACTTAGGGCCGCCAATACTACCAAATAAAATGGCATCGGCTTGCTCACAACCTAACAAGGTTTTTGAGGGCAGGGCTTCACCTTCAGTATCGATAGCATAACCACCTACAGGGTAGGCTGTGCGGTTAAATGCTACGTTGAATTTCTTTTCTACCGCATCTAAGACCTTGTTAGCCTCTTGCATTACTTCTGGGCCTATACCGTCTCCGGCTAATACGGCAATTGAGAACTGGCTCATTTAAACTCCTGCAACGCGTTCTTGTTGATTTTTCTGCTGGTCAATTTGATCAGCTAAATAAGTGTTGTTTAGTACGAAAATAAGGGCTTTAACACCAGCTTCAACAATATCGGTGGCAAGACCAATGCCGTGGAAACGACGCCCTTTATAAGTGGCGATTACACTTACTTGTGCTAGGGCATCGGCCCCTTCGCCTTTTGAATCTAATTTGAAGTCTACAACTTCAACATCTTCATGGCCCAAGATGGCTCTAATCGCATTGTATGCTGCATCAACAGGGCCGTTACCAATACTAGATTGGATAATCTCTTCTTCACCTACCTTCAGTTTAACCGTCGCGCTTGGAATGATTTCTCTTCCTGACGTTGCTTGAAGGTTCATCAATTGATAGTGAGCGTGGTCGTGCTTTTGCTTATCGAAGAATAATAAAGCTTCTAAGTCGTAGTCATAAACTTGACCTTTCTTATCAGCCAACTTCAAGAAGGCGTCGTAAACCGCTTCTAAGTCGTAATCTTCTACCTTGTAACCCAATTCAGTTAAGCGATGCTTAATCACATGGCGTCCTGAACGAGAGGTTAAGTTTAGGTTGTTTTTATTAATACCTACACTTTCCGGTGTCATGATCTCATAGGTATTTTGCGCTTTTAATACACCGTCTTGGTGAATGCCCGATGAGTGACTAAATGCGTTCGCACCTACAATGGCCTTATTCGCTTGAACGGGCATGTTACACAATTGGCTAACCAACTTAGACGTACGCGAAATTTCTTGCGAATTGATGTTGGTGTTAATACCCAACATGGCTTGACGGGTTTGCAAAATCATTGCAATTTCTTCAAGGGACGCATTACCCGCACGTTCACCAATACCGTTAATAGTACATTCAACTTGGCGTGCACCTTGTTCTACAGCGGCTAACGAGTTAGCTACTGCTAAGCCCAAATCGTTGTGGCAATGCACAGAGATAATGGCTTTATCGATATTTGGAACGCGGTTAAACAACTGCTGAATAATGCCGCCGAATTCTGTTGGCGTTGTGTAACCTACCGTATCGGGAATATTCACCGTGGTAGCGCCGGCATTGATGGCGGCTTCTACCATACGGCATAAATAGTCTATGTGAGTACGGCCAGCATCTTCACATGAAAATTCAACGTCATCAGTGTATTTGCGAGCATGTTTAACTGCTGCAACTGCCATATCTACTACTTCATCGTGAGATTTACGTAATTTCGCGCCTACGTGAATTTCTGATGTAGCAATGAAAGTGTGAATTCTAAATTGCTCAGCCACACTAAGTGCCTGTCCGCAGGCATCAATATCGCCTGCCAATGCACGAGATAAACCACAAACTACAGAGTTCTTAACTTCTTTTGCGATCATTTGAACCGAGCGGAAATCACCAGGCGATGAAACAGGAAAACCTGCTTCAATGATATCAACACCTAAACGTTCGAGTGCTAGAGCGATCTGCAGCTTTTCTTTGGCACTTAAGCTTGCAGGTAAGGCCTGCTCACCGTCTCGCAATGTGGTATCAAAGATTTTCACTTGATTTGTCATAACGCTCTCTCGTTTATAAAAGTTAAAAAAAAACCCGTGCTAAGCACGGGTTTCTGTGTAATTAATCGCTGGTCGCAATCTACCCGTGCAGTCTTGCTGCCATAAGGAGTAGAGTTAGAAGAAAGCGATTGCGCATCATTTGCGTATTTTCTTTGCCGACCAGTTGATAGCGACAATGTACCGATCCACGCCTTTAAGGTCAACCTTTGATTCTAATAATGCGTATAAATTTTGGTTATAAATAATGGTTTTTTGAAAATAGGGTTTTTATCCTACTTTTTGTTGTAATTTAACACTTTCATTTCACCTGCTTTGAATCCAGTGGGTAAAAAGCGGGTCGTTAGGATGTATATACTAATTTCATCAAATTGGTGAAGCGCTGGTATTGCCTGTTTAATTTGCCAAATTGCGATGGAATAGCGAAATTTGCTGCTTAACCAAGGCGTATTGTTTTAGTGATTTTGATAGGGTAAATCACTTACTATCTTCTTGAGAGAAAAATGATGAAGCGCGCTATTTTTTCTTTAGGTTATTCGTTTCTTATCTTCACGTTTTCAACCATTGTTTTTGCAAAACCCTTTTCGAAAAATCTAACCGACTTCGAGTATCCCTTTGATGTTCACACTTTGACATTTGAATCTCAAGGGCAGGGATTGAACATGGCATACATGTATTTGCCGGCAGAAGAAGGGCAACCAACAGTACTGTTGTTGCATGGTAAGAACTTTGCCAGTAGTTATTGGGAAACGACAGCTAATTGGCTACACAATCAAGGATATGGGGTGGTTATTCCTGACCAAATTGGCTTTGGCAAATCAGATAAGCCGGTTAATTATCAATACAGCTTTGCAGCATTAGCGAATAATACCAAAGATTTGCTCACCTCTTTGAATCTAGACGATGTGATTGTGACAGGTCATTCAATGGGCGGCATGGTGGCATCGCGATTTGCACTGCTTTTCCCTGAAATGACGAGCAAATTGATATTAATCAACCCTATAGGATTAGAGAATTATCTGCATTATGTTGAGTACAAAGATGTGGAATTTTTCTATCAAAATGAACTGAAAAAAACGCCTGAAGATATCGTTAATTATCAAAAGAAAAACTATTACGATGGTGATTGGAATAGTACCTATGCGGAACATGCTAGTTTTCTAACAGGGTGGATTGAAGGTGATGATTGGCCTCAGCTAGCCAAAGTGAGTGCATTGACCTACGACATGATATTTACTCAACCGGTTATCGAAGAATTCGGTAATTTACAAATACCTGTCACCTTAATTTTAGGTTCACGGGATAGAACCGGACCTGGGCGAGGTTGGAAAAAAGAGGGCGTTACGCGAGAGTTAGGTCGTTACGATAAACTTGGCGCTGAAGTTAAAGCCCGCAACACTGCCATAACGGTGAAAGAGCTTGACGGTTTGGGGCACTTACCACACGTTGAAGCCTTTTCTCGCTTTATAAAGCGCTACGAAGAAGCGTTGGATTAAATACCGACACTGTGCAGGGAAGTATGTATCAAGGTAATCATTGCGTTGTTGTTAAAGCCTGCCATAGGTGTGCCTTAAATAAGAACTCGGCTTAACCTTTCAGGGTGAAATTTTTCCAGTTTATGTGAGTAGACAGACGCATTTCTCGCAATGAAAGTGCTCGAGGTGCTCCCTTCGATTTATGTCGCCACATATGTCCGCTGCACGCAGATGCCATAATTGCCGTCGTAGGTTTTAGAAGTTGCCGTTTTAATACCGCATTTGCGTCGGTGAAGCAGGGAGTGTCTTTTTCTGGGGTGTACTGATTGGTTTCAATCTCACTATGCGCCACCTCGCCGTCAAGAGAAAACCATCCGTGTTTATTAGTATGAAGCGTGTTTGTGGTGCGGTTCACGCTATCTATTGAGTCGAGCTCTATATGCATACCTTCTAGCGTAGTGATGCATATCGGTACAACCAAACCGTAATCTGCATATTGCCTATACCACTGATATTTTTTATCAATAGATTGGGTGATCCCAGGGCACTTTCCAGGTTGCTTGATAAACCAACTTCCATTGTGGGGATCGATGTCTAGCGGTGAGTTATTGTCAATGAGGTATCGCGCCACACTTCGAATATGGTGGGGCAGGCCGGCTAATCGGCGGCGCAGTATCGACACATTGGCTGGGCCCTTGTGCGCGATAAGCAAAAGCTCTCTTTCGTATAACGCAGTACAAATTTCAGTGAACTGTGGTTGTGCACCACCTAGCTCGCCTGAATTGCTAAAAAAGCCTGATTGTGTGGAAGACGTATGTCCGTCGGATGCCATAATACTGGTAAGACAATAAAAAAGACGCAATAAACCTACGTTAGCAGGATTTAGGCTGGGTATCCAGAAACCCAATGCTACCAACTAATAAATATAAGTCACAGTTTGGCAGCAGGAGAATTATAGGCTGCGTGACTGAATTAACAGCCTTGAAACGCTAACTAGTTTTTCTGTAATGAATGCCCACAAATGAAAGTATCTATCCCGCCAGCGTACGGCAACAATAGCCATTAACATTTTACATTACCAATCTAGTCGCATCGAATATATTTATATAAGCAATTAGTATTACCACTTTCGAATTGGTCTTCATTTGACGAATCAATACTAAAGAATAATTATTTAATTTATCTCACGTTTTTTACCTAAAAAATAAACTCAAATTGCAGTCATTTATAGCTAACCGTCTGATAACTATAAATTAGTATCTGATTTGGATGGTGGGTGCTTTTATTGGTTAGTTGTTGTGTTGTTAATTGGCATTACAATTTATGTTAATGAGTCTGTGTTTTTGAGTGATCAAAGGTTGACCATTGTATGTTTTTCGTCTAGCTTTGTAATCATTTTGTAAATGAAGTGTATCTTTAATAGTGCAGGATGTAACCACACATAACTTAGCAACGCTGTTTTGAAAGCCTAAAAGCTCGGTTCAAAACGCTGCAAGAGGAAACACACATGGGACACAAATTATCTAAAATTACCTTAGCGATGTTATCTGCAACATCGTTGAGTTTTGCCACTTCTACCCTTGCTCAAGACGCTCAACAAGAAGCTGAAAAAGACGTAGAAGTTATACAGGTTTCTGGTATTCGCGCCTCGCTTGCCAGTGCACTAAACGAAAAACGTTTTACAAACAATTTAGTAGAAGTCATTGAAGCTGAAGACATTGGTAAATTGCCTGACCAAAACTTAGCGGAAGTGTTAGAAAACATCACGGGTATACAAATTACGCGTGAAGCGGGTGTTGGAACAGGGGTTCAGATTCGTGGTACCGACGCTAACCGAACAGAAATAAACGGCGTATCTACAGTGAGTTCAGGCGCAGGCCGAAGCGGTATCGATTTTGAAGATGTGTCAGCAGCAATTATTGCCGGTTTGGAAGTTACCAAGTCACCAGATGCGAAAACAATTGAAGGTTCTGTTGGTGGTACCATCAACCTTAAAACAATTCGTCCTCTTCAATTAACTGAGAGATTGACGTCGATTCGTATTCAAGGTGAAAACAGCAGCTTGTCTACAGACAGTGGTTTCCAACCTCATCTTTCAGCGACGTTTGGTGATAACTGGGAAAACGATCACGGTAAATTCGGTGTGGTAGTGAGTGGTAGTTATTCGGAGCAAGATGTATCGGCGTTCAGACCACGTGCTGACCGAGATAACTTAATTGCATCAGATAGCGGCGTGGCCAGTGCGCAATCCTTCGATTTCCTACCCATTCAGTTTTTCGTACAAGATTATGATAACTACGAATATGAAACGAAAAACTTTGTAGGTACCTTTGAATGGCAGCCAAACGACAACACTAAGTTTTTCTTCGATGCAATCATCAATGACCAAGAACGTTTGCAAGAAAGCTCACGTGTTCAAG
Source organism: Alteromonas naphthalenivorans (assembly GCF_000213655.1). NCBI lineage: Bacteria > Pseudomonadati > Pseudomonadota > Gammaproteobacteria > Alteromonadales > Alteromonadaceae > Alteromonas > Alteromonas naphthalenivorans. Next base: position 3,159,062 of record NC_015554.1, on the reverse strand, counting down.
CGTCAGGCGTAAGTGCACTTAACGATATTTCAGTACCGGATGCCTTCGAAACGATTAATTTCGGTTCTTTAGGTGGCACTGATTTAGGTTCAATGCAGGCTGCTCTTCGCGGTGTGATTCCAGTGAATCTTGATAACGATGACGACGATCCTAATCTTCGTTTGTCTACCGATACAAATTCTCGTATTACAGAGAGCCAAATCTTTAGATTAGGTGGTGAGTGGCAAGGCGAGAAATGGTTTGTAAGTGCTGAAGTTGCCTCTTCATCTTCAGATACTACCACTCCTAGCTTTAATACTACGCTTAACTTTATCAACCCCAATGCACCGCTAGATGCTGGTGGTGGTAACGACAACAGTGTTCCGTTTGAATATGACTTATCTGGCGGTTCACTAGCGTTCGGAATTGCTTCTGGTGCAGAATACGCACCAACAGTAGAACAGCTTTTAGACCCTGCTAACGTTGTTTTACGTGATGTGAATATAGGTAGAGATACCACTGAAAACTCAGAAGATGCGATCCGTTTTGATTTTTCTTATTACGTAGACTCGATGATCACGTCAGTCGACTTTGGTTATCGCTACAATAAATCAGCGAGCACCCGTGACGATGTTAACACCAGTGTTGGTTTAAGAAGTATGGAAGACAGTCCTCGAGGTGATTTATTCTCTGAATTACTAGTCGCTGGGCCTAATAACTTCAACGATGCGGATGGTCGCGAACTTTACGTTAGAGATTTCTTAATCATTAACCCTGAATTAGTGGCTTCAGATCCAGATGGCGTATTAGCTACACTACAACAAGCTATGGACGCACACGGTTCGACGGCTACATTGAATGCGCCAACATCAAGTTCATCAGGTTTCTTCGACATCGAAGAAGAAACACATGCACTTTATGCGCAAGCAAACTTTGAATATGAGATGTTCCGCGGTAATTTTGGTTTGCGTTATTTGCAGACAGACGTTACCTCTGTAGGTAACTCAATTACTGTTGACGGTGATGGAAACGAATTGGTATCGCAAGTAACTAATACCGGTGATTATGATTTCATTCTACCTCGATTAAATATTGTTGCTGATGTGGCTGATGATGTTGTCCTTCGCTTCGGTGCCGGTAAAGATATACGCCGACCTGACTTCGACGACTTATCTACTTCAGTAACATTTAGCACAAGCCCTAACCCAAATGTAGCTATCGGTAACCCTGGTTTAGAGCCTGAAGAAGTAACCTCTTTCGACTTAGCGGCAGAATGGTACTTTGCTGAAGCGAGCGTGTTAAGTGTTGGTATATTCCATAAAACACGTAAAGCGCTTCATGTTGACCAGATTGTAAGTGCATTTGAAGATCCAGTAACAGGTTATCGTGATCTTACCGACCCTTGTGAAGGTGGCGGTGTGTTTAACCCAATTGCTGATATCAACGTTTTTGGACCTGAACTAGGCACAGGTATTTGTGTAGGTACAGAAACTAAGATTAACGACGCTGGCGAAACCACGCAAAAAGGTATCGAAATTGCGGTTCAATATGACCTTTCAGGTTTTGAAAAAGAACTTGGTTGGGCTTCAGGTTTCGGTGTACTTGCTAACTACACGATTCAAGAGTTCGATGGTGGTGATTCAGAGAATACAGCCACTAGTCGTGCGGCAAATGTATTTGCAGCTTCTACGGGTATCGATGATATTGAAGTGTCAACAGTTCAAGGCTTACTAAACTTATCTGAAAATGCCTATAACTTTACCTTGTACTACGAGAAGTTTGGTTTGTCAGCCCGTATGCGTTACACATGGCGTGAAGCGTACCGCTCGGACGACTTCGGAAGCACATCTAGTTTCCCTTGGGGTTTCCCAGTAGTTCAGGAAGACCGTGGTCAGCTTAACGCTAGCATCAACTACGACGTGAACGAAGACTTGAACATAGGTATTGAGGCGGTAAACATTACTGAATCAGAAGTTGAGCAGTCTTGTATTAATGAAGGTGCACTGTTGTGCTTCCAAGGTCTTACCGACCGCCGAGTGACTTTAGGTGCTAACTACCGCTTCTAAATAGCGTGTAGCTTCGCTAACAACACTAAAATTGAAATACCCCAGCACGAGCTGGGGTATTTTTTTGTCTTAAATTAAGCTCGCTAGTCCTTAATTATTGTCATCTTTTTTGAAAGGGACGTTATTGAAGGAGCATTATTGAAAGGGTGTTAGGAAAAGGCTTCAAGCAGACACAAAAAAGCTGCGTTAAGAGACCATAAAATATGGGCCTTAACACAGCTTTCAATTAGATAAGTAATAAGCGCTTATTTAATATAAGCGCGTGCTATTACTGACCTTTAATTTCAGAGCGACCTTTATAAGTTGCAGCATCACCTAGCGCTTCTTCAATGCGAAGAAGTTGGTTGTACTTAGCAACACGGTCTGAACGACATAGTGAACCAGTTTTGATTTGGCCAGCTGCAGTACCTACGGCTAAATCAGCAATAGTGGCGTCTTCTGTTTCGCCTGAACGGTGAGAGATAACAGCCGTGAAGCCTGCATCTTTCGCCATCTTAATTGCGTTCAAGGTTTCAGTTAGTGAACCAATTTGGTTGAACTTGATAAGGATTGAGTTACCAATACCGTTATCAATACCACGCTTAAGAATCTTGGTGTTAGTTACAAACAAATCGTCGCCAACAAGTTGTACTTTTTCGCCAATTTTATTGGTCAAACTTGCCCAACCGTCCCAATCACTCTCGTCTAGACCATCTTCAATAGACACAATAGGGTACTTGTCAGAAAGGTCAGCTAGGTAATCACCAAAGGCTTCAGAATCGAAGCTCTTGTCTTCACCAGACAATACGTATTGACCATCTTTGTAGAATTCAGATGCCGCACAATCGAGTGCTAGCGTAATATCTTCATTCATTTTGTAGCCAGCGTTTTCTACTGCTTCAACGATAACCGCTAGCGCTTCAGCGTTAGAGCTAAGGTTTGGTGCGAAACCACCTTCGTCACCAACAGCCGTGTTTAGGCCTTTAGCAGAAAGTACTTTCTTCAGTGAATGGAAAATTTCAGCACCCATGCGAAGGGCTTCTTTGAAGCTCTTTGCGCCTACTGGCTGTACCATGAATTCTTGAATGTCTACGTTGTTGTCAGCGTGCTCACCACCATTGATGATATTCATCATAGGTACTGGCATCGAGTATTGACCAGGAGTGCCGTTAAGATCTGCAATGTGCTCGTAAAGGGCAACGCCTTTCTCTAAGGCCGCTGCTTTAGCTACTGCTAGCGATACCGCTAGAATGGCATTTGCACCATGAGTTTCTTTATTTTCTGTTCCGTCTAGGTCAATCATGATAGCGTCAATATCAGCTTGTGCTAGTGCGTCTTTACCTAAAAGCGCAGGGGCAATTTCATCGTTAATAGCGGCTACGGCTTTCATTACGCCTTTACCTAAATAACGAGACTTGTCACCGTCACGAAGTTCTAATGCTTCGCGGCTACCTGTTGAAGCACCAGATGGAGCAGCAGCACGGCCCATAACGCCTGATTCTAAGTACACATCGGCTTCAACGGTAGGATTACCGCGTGAGTCCAAAATTTCGCGACCAATAATGCGACTAATTTTCGCCATGTTTTTTCCTTAACAATTGTTTGGAAACACAAACGGGAGCAAGTGTTCCCTTATTAGAAATTAATGATTCTCTTTTTGATACTGTCCAGCAGCAGCGACAAACCCTTTAAATAATGGGTGTCCATCACGAGGGGTTGACGTAAATTCAGGGTGGAATTGACCCGCGATAAACCAAGGATGGTCAGGTATTTCGATAACTTCTACAAGTCGTTTATCAGTGGACAAACCACTTACCTTTAACCCGGCGGCTTCAATTTGTTCACGAAGGTTGTTGTTAACTTCGTAACGATGACGGTGGCGCTCGTAAATTTCACCACTGCCATACATTTCATGCACCTTAGTGCCCTCAATTAAGTGGCAAAGCTGACTGCCTAAGCGCATAGTGCCGCCGAGGTCTGAATTTTCACTACGTATTTCTGTGGTACCTGCTTCATCAAGCCATTCTGTAATTAAACCAACAACCGGATACGGTGTCTCAGGATCAAATTCAGAACTATTGGCATCTTCCATACCCGCTACATTACGCGCAAACTCAATAAGCGCTACCTGCATACCTAGACAAATACCTAAATAAGGCACTTTGTTTTCACGGGCATAGCGTGCAGCGGCAATTTTGCCTTCGATACCGCGCTCACCAAAACCACCAGGCACTAATATAGCATCTAGTTTTTCTAAAATTTGCGCGCCTTTACTTTCAACGTCTTGAGAGTCGATATAGTGGATATTTACGGTTAAACGGTTCTTCAACCCAGCATGTTTAAGGGCTTCATTAACTGACTTATAAGCGTCCGGCAATTCAACGTATTTACCAATCATACCGATGTTAACTTCAGCAGTAGGGTTAGACTCTGCATAAAGCACTTGTTCCCATTCAGATAGGTCGGCTTCTTTACAGTCTAAACCAAAGCGGTCTACCACAAGTTGATCCATACCTTGCGCTTTAAGGGCAGCTGGAATGCGGTAGATGCTGTCTACATCTTTAAGCGAAATTACCGATTTATCGTTTACGTTAGTAAATAACGCAATTTTAGAACGCTCAGTAGAAGGAAGCGCGCCTACAGAGCGGCACACTAAAATATCTGGTTGTATACCAATAGAACGGAGTTCTTTCACCGAATGCTGTGTTGGTTTCGTTTTTACTTCGCCTGAAGCTGGCATATAAGGCACTAAGGTTAAGTGCATGTACATCGCTTTTTCTCGACCTAGTTCGGTGCCTAGTTGACGAATTGCTTCTAAGAAAGGTTGTGATTCGATGTCACCTACCGTTCCACCAATTTCAACAATAGCCACATCGTGGCCTTCAGCGCCTTCAACCACACGGCGCTTAATTTCGTTGGTAATGTGTGGAATAACCTGAATAGTGGCGCCTAAGTAGTCACCTCGACGTTCACGTTTTAGTACTTCTTCGTATACCCGTCCGGTAGTGAAGTTGTTACGCTTGGTCATACGGGTGCGAATGAAACGCTCGTAGTGGCCAAGGTCAAGATCGGTTTCTGCGCCATCATCGGTAACAAATACTTCGCCATGTTGAATAGGGCTCATGGTGCCTGGGTCGACATTAATATACGGGTCGAGTTTTAACATGGTGACGGTGAGCCCGCGAGCTTCAAGAATTGCGGCTAACGACGCAGCGGCAATACCTTTACCTAGCGATGAAACTACACCACCGGTGACGAAAATATAATTTGTCATGCGAAACCTAGAACGTTGAGTTGTATTGGGTAAATATGAGTGTAGTTTAGGAACTAAACTACCCATACTTTGGACGGGTTAATAGTATACGCAAGTTAGTGTGAGCAAACAATCTGTTTGCCCACACAATCGCTTCTTTTACCTATTTGAGCGTGGCTTTCGCCGCAAGCGCTGTTTTTTATGACTGACTTAAACGCTTGAGCGTGTAAATAAGGTCTAGTGCTTGGCGTGGTGAAAGTTCATCTGGGGATAAATTTTCCAATGCTTCTACAACCGGATGGGGTTTATCTGGGAACAACAGTTGTGACTGAGATTGTAAGGAACCATGCGCCGTTGACGCTGCTTTTTTGTTGGCGCGTCTATCGTGCTGCTTGCCAGTTTCATCCCCAATGTTAGATGATTTATCAGTTTTAACATCAGCACTGGATTCAGTTTCAGAAATAAGATGCGCGTTTTCCAAAATAGCGAGTTTTTGCTGCGCCGCTTTAATAACCGGCTTAGGTACACCTGCAAGTTGTGCAACCTGTAAACCAAAGCTTTTACTCGCCGCGCCATTTTGTACGCTATGCATAAACCGGATGGTGTCGTCGTGCTCTACCGCATCCAAATGTACATTAACTACACTTTTCTCGGTATCAGGTAACTCGGTAAGCTCAAAATAATGGGTTGCAAATAGGGTATAAGCATTCAGCTTTTGGGCGAGATAGCTGGCGCATGCCCATGCGAGCGACAAGCCATCGTAAGTACTGGTGCCGCGGCCAATCTCATCCATTAAAACTAACGAATGCTCGGTGGCATTGTGCAGAATGTTGGCGGTTTCCGTCATCTCTACCATGAAGGTTGAGCGACCAGATGCTAAATCGTCAGAAGCGCCAATACGAGTAAATATTCTATCAATTTTACCAATATGGGCGTTTTGTGCGGGCACATAGCTGCCAATATACGCTAATAGTGCAATTAACGCGGTTTGGCGCATGTAGGTTGATTTACCGCCCATGTTAGGGCCGGTAATAATAAGCATGCGCTGGCTATCGTTGAGTGTTAATGGGTTAGCAATGAACGGGTCTTTCATAACCTGTTCCACCACAGGATGCCGACCTTCTTCGTAGGTCAGCGCACTTTCCATACTTAATGTTGGCCGATACCAATCCAGACTTAACGCGCGCTCGGCAAAACAGCATAATACGTCGAGTTTAGCCAGCGCCGCAGCGGTTTCAATTAACGCATTTAAGCTTGGCGCGACTTCATCGAAAAGTGCTTCATAAAGCTGTTTTTCTAGGGCTAGAGCACGACCTTGACTGGTAAGTACTTTATCTTCGTGCTCTTTAAGTTCTGGGGTGATAAAGCGTTCAGTATTTTTAAGCGTTTGCCTGCGAATATATTCGGCGGGTGCTTTGTCGCTATTGGCACGGCTAATCTCGATAAAGAAACCGTGAACCCGGTTGTAGCCTACTTTTAGGGTTGAAATGCCCGTGCGTTCACGTTCGCGTTGCTCCATGGCGTCAAGATAATCAGTAGCACCTTGAGACAATTTTCGAAGCTCATCTAATTCGCTATTAAAGCCTTCAGCAATAACCCCGCCATCGCGAATAACCACAGGCGGGTTATCGATAATAGCGTTATTTAATAAAGCTTGTAGTTCTGGGTAAGTACTGACGGCCTGTTTTAATTCATTTAGCTGTGCAACGTTATACGCCCCCAACGCTTCTTGAAGGTCGGGTAGGGTATTCAACGCGTTTTTAAGTCTAGCGAAATCCCTAGGCCTTGCTGAACGCAATGCCAAACGTGCCATTATGCGTTCAATATCGCCAATCGTTTTTAAATGACCGCGAATAGCATCTGGCTCATTGTCGATAAGTGCTTCAATGGCATCTTGACGGTTATGTAATTCGTGTTGATCGGTAATAGGCGAGTGAATATAGCGTTGTAGTAACCGGCTACCCATGGCGGTAGTGGTCGTATCCATCACGCTAAACAGGGTATTTTCAATGCCGCCGGCTAAATTGTGGGTAAGCTCTAGATTTCTGCGGGTAGCTGCATCTAATTGTACGCGGCTGTCTTGCTGTTCTTTTTGAATACGGCGAATATGGGGAAGGGCTGTACGCTGGGTATCTTTCACATATTGAAGCACACAACCGGCGGCGCCAATGCCTTTGGTTAAATCTGATACCCCAAACCCCGCCAGTTCTTTCGTTTGAAACTGAGCGGTTAATTGTTCGGTGGCGGTATCGATATCGAATTCCCACTCGGGCCGCCGACGCAAGCCTTTACGCTGTTCAATCAAGGGTAAGCTTTCAAAGCCTTCAGGATAGAGTAGTTCAGCAGGATTAATTCGTTGTAGTTCACCTAACAAGGCATCGTCAGTGTCGCACTCGACCACTACAAACCGGCCACTGGTTACATCTAATGTAGCCACGCCGTAATGCATACTGTGGCCGCAAACTGCCGCTAGTACATTATCGCGGCGTTCTTCTAATAAGGCTTCATCGGTAACCGTACCTGGGGTAACAATGCGCTGGACTTGGCGCTCTACAGGGCCTTTGCTTGTAGCTGGGTCGCCAACTTGTTCGCAAATCGCTACCGACTCGCCCATTTTCACCAACCGGGCTAAATAGCTTTCAACCGCGTGGTAAGGAACGCCAGCCATAGGAATAGGATCGCCACCGGATTTGCCCCGTGCGGTTAATGATATATCAAGCAGTTCTGCGGCTTTCTTGGCATCGTCGAAAAACAACTCATAAAAGTCGCCCATACGGTAAAACATAAGAATGTTAGGGTGCTGCGCCTTTATCGTTAAATACTGGCGCATCATAGGAGTGTGTGATTCCAAAAAATGCCTCGTGCTTTTTTTATTGCTGCTACTTGCGATAACTCAATTTGTTATATTAACAGAAGAATTATTAACAGAAGAGTGATTAAAAGAGCAGGAGTGCTAAAATAATCGCTTTTCGTATTTGCTGTGTATTATTGATACGAGTATGGAATTTTCAACCATTTCCTGAACTCATTAGTTAAGTGGTAGCTCTCACCAATGAGTACATCGGCACAGCTTAATGCTTCAAATTAATGCTTCAACGGCCGATGCTGATGATAGCGCTGATAGCAATAAAGGACATTCATGGTATCTGACAATACAACAGAGATGGTGACCGCGTTGGGTAATGCGCTTCGCCGTAAAAGCTGGACGGTTTCAAGCGCAGAGTCTTGCACCGGAGGCGGCGTTGCGTTCGCCTTTACCAGTATTGCTGGCAGTTCAGACTGGTTTAACCAAAGTTGGGTGACGTATTCAAACGACGCTAAAATGCGTGAACTAGGTGTGAAACCAGAAACCCTCAATGCGCATGGTGCGGTGTCGATGCAGACCGTTGGAGAAATGGCGGCGGGCGTTAAGTACAAGAGCGACGCGAATGTTGTGGTAACCGTAAGTGGAATTGCAGGCCCAGGTGGCGGCAGCGAAGAAAAGCCTGTGGGTACAGTTTGGTTTGGGTTTATCTGTGGTGCTAAATCAGAAACGATTAAGCAGGTTTTTGCTGGAGACCGCGAGACTGTTCGTCTGCATGCAATAGAATTTGCGATTACCCATCTATTGGCGATGTTGGCTGATTGAACAGACGATCATCTAAGATGCTACTAATAAGAACCCAACAAGCAAAATAAAATGAAAACTCAGGTTGAAACTGTATGCTTGTACAGTATAGAATGCACGCAACACTTGGTAAGGTGTCGGTAAGCAAATGTTGATGCAATGAATGCTAGCTGTATGGATGAATAATACTGTTAGTAAAGATAGTTAGTATAAATAGCAAAGGCAGCTTCAACAAAGACATCACCAACTAAAGAATTTAACCGCTAATCCTAGAGGATATTGACGTGGACAGTAATAGATCTAAAGCTTTAAGTGCCGCACTTGGGCAAATTGAAAAGCAGTTCGGTAAAGGCGCTATTATGCGTTTAGGCGACAACCAAGCGATGGACATTGAGGCTATCTCTACTGGTTCACTCACCATTGATATTGCTTTGGGCATAGGCGGCTTGCCATGTGGTCGTGTGGTAGAAATTTACGGACCTGAAGCCTCGGGTAAAACGACACTTACCTTGCAGGTAATTGCAGAGGCTCAAAAGAATGGTAAAACTTGTGCCTTCGTAGATGCTGAGCACGCACTTGATCCAATTTACGCGTCGAAGCTAGGTGTAAACATCGATGAGCTTTTAGTTTCTCAGCCTGATACGGGTGAACAAGCGCTTGAAATTTGTGACATGCTGGTTCGTTCTGGCGGTGTTGATGTCGTTATTGTTGACTCGGTTGCTGCCCTTACGCCAAAAGCGGAAATTGAAGGTGACATGGGTGACTCACACGTTGGTTTGCAAGCGCGATTAATGTCGCAAGCATTGCGTAAACTCACAGGTAACATCAAGCGTTCAAATACCTTGTGTATCTTCATTAACCAAATTCGTATGAAAATTGGTGTAATGTTCGGAAGCCCAGAAACAACAACTGGTGGTAACGCACTTAAGTTCTACTCTTCAGTACGTTTAGATATCCGCCGTATCGGTGCGGTCAAAGAAGGCGATGAGGTAGTAGGTAACGAAACTCGCGTTAAAGTAGTGAAAAACAAAGTAGCACCGCCATTTAAGCAAGCTGAATTCATGATTCGCTACGGCGAAGGTATAAGTAAAGAAGCTGAGCTTATCGACTTAGGTGTTAAGCAGAAATTGGTTGATAAGGCCGGTGCTTGGTACAGCTACAAAGGTGATCGTATCGGTCAGGGTAAAGCGAACGTAATGAAGTTCCTAAAAGAAAACCCAGCTATTGCCGATGAGATTGAAAAACAAATTCGCGCTGAGCTACTTTTACCTAAGACAGTGAAAGTAGAAGAAGCACCTGCTGCAGAAGATGATCAGCAGTAGCGACTAAACTGACTATAAAATAGCGCATTTGTGTTATTTAAAAGCCCACCAAATGGTGGGCTTTTTTGTGTTCAAAAAACATACTTCTTAACACTTTAATTCTATATCTTGGATTGAATTAAAATAAAAAAACAGTAAAGCTGTAATAAAAATAGAAAGGCAAAGACTAGTACTGTAAGCATTCGATTTAAATAATAAAAAAAGGGAAGGGATAATGATTGATATATCTAGTCTTGCTAAACGCTTTGAGGTGGAGAACCCCAAAAAGCTAAGTGAGCAAGAGAAAAAGGATCCACGATTAAAAGGGCGCTACTTTCAATCAGTGAAGGATGTATCGTTTTCATGTGGTCAAGGAGAAGTGCTTGGTTTGCTTGGCCCTAATGGAGCAGGAAAAACCACTACATTACGCATGCTTTCAACCGCACTTAAGCCAGATAGCGGCACCGTGGTAATTGATGGTGAAGACGTGCTAGCCAACCCAATAATTGCGCGTAAAAAAATAGGGTTTCTGTCTAGCTCAACTGGTTTATATGGCAGACTGACTGGGCGAGAAAATATTGCTTATTTTGGCGAATTACATGGCATTACTAAATCGATAATTTCTGCACGTATTGAAGAAATGGCTGACTTACTCGACATGCAGAGCTTTTTAGATAGACGCGCAGAAAACTTCTCATCTGGTATGAAACAAAAAACAGCCATTGCCCGCGCTGTTATTCATGAACCTTCCTTAGTTGTGCTTGATGAGCCTACTACAGGCTTAGATATTATGGCCACCTCAACAGTGATGGACTTTATTCAGCGCCTTAAAGATAAAGGAACGCCAGTTATTTTTTCTACCCATCATTTGGATGAAGTTCAAATGCTTTGCGACCGTGTAACGGTGATCAATCAAGGCGAAAGTGTATTTAACGATTCCCTTGCCGCTTTTAGTGCGCTATCTGACGGACAAATGCATAAAAGCTTTTTGCACACTTTAAAAATGAATACAGCGGAGGTGGGGCAATGTGGTTAATTTTTAAAAAAGAATTCAAAGAGTTATTGCGCGACCGTAAAACTATTATTTTCATGATTGTGTTGCCTTTACTGCTTTTCCCATTAATTTTCGGTGTCGCCATGTTTTTCATGAATTCCGCCGCTGAAAAGGCCGAAAACGTTGTATTGAAATATGCCATTGTGGGCGAGCAATATGCGCCAGAGATGTCGCAACAATTCGCTAATGAAGCTGACAAATTTACGATGGTGGATATCCAAGGTGAAGCTGACTATGCCAAGCTCATTAAAGATGAAACACTAGACTTTGTTCTAGTTATCCCAGAAACCTTTAACAACGAGGTTCTCACTTCTGGTCAGCATAAGCTGCAATTGTATTTAAATGACGCAGGCTTAAATAAAGTGTTAGGAAGAGTGTCTGAAATTGTCGATGTTTACACTGATGAATTTCAAAAAACGGCCTTTGCTAATTTAGGACTGAATGAGTCACAGCAGCAAGCGTTACTCGCGCCTATTGTCATTGAAAAAGAAAACATAGCGGATGATCGTGAAGTATGGGGTGAACGCTTGGGCGGGTTATTACCTTATTTCATTTTCATTTTATGCCTACAAGGTGCTATGGCACCAGCATCAGACTTAGGTGCGGGTGAAAAAGAGCGGGGTACGCTAGAGACACTATTAATATCGCCGATGGAGCGTTATAAACTGGTATTGGGAAAATTCTTTACCATCGGTGTCGCGGGTCTAATTACAGCACTTATCACCGTATCTTCCATGGCCATATGGGGCATAGTTTTGTCTCAAGGGTTGGCAATTGAATTTGTAGCAGAGGTGATGGCGATGATTGGCATCATTGATTTTGTGCTTATCTTTTTAATGCTAATTCCGGTGGTGGCAATATTTGCCGCGGTCTTATTGTCTCTTTCTATTTATGCTCGATCATTTAAAGAAGCCCAAAGTTATATGGGGGCACTTGTTATGGTAGTAGTTTTCCCTGTGTTAATTGCAATGATGCCGGGGGTTAAATTAGAAGGTGGTTGGATTTGGGTGCCACTCACCAATGTAGCATTAGCGATGAAAGAGTTATTCAAAGGCACTATGGATTATTTTGCCTTGTTCGGCATATTTACTTCTACAGTCGCCATCGCCGCCGCACTCATTGCATTTTGTGTGTACTGGTTTAATAAAGAGAAAGTACTATTTAGATAGTAGGGTAAATCAACCCAACATAACTTAAGATGAAAAGCAGCGACTTTGATAATTTCAAAGTCGCTTTTTATACCTCATAATTTATATGCTTAACCACACCTTCCCAGCCAGGCGGTATTTTTCCTTGTAGTACATAGGAATATGCTAGCAGTTCGGCGATAACAAAATACAACGATTCGGGTATATCTTGCCCTAAATCTAAGGTGCTAAGCACTTCGCTAAGATAGGGGTCTTCATGAATAAGAATGCCAGACTCTTCAGCCATGGCGATAATCGCTTCTGCAAGATCTCCGTAGCCTTTTGCGACAACTTTTGGGGCTGTTTTTTTATCGCCACCATCATACTTAAGCCCAATCGCACGCTTTGCTTTCTCACTCATACTCGTGTCTCAAAAATTTGATGTGGGCGTTTATTTAGTGTGTCAGGAATATGACCCCGCTGAAAACTCATTTTCTCGACATTCAGCCCTAAATCAGCCAATCGTCGTTCTAAATACGGCAAGGTATCAGCAACACGAGTCAGTACGGTTTCGTTGGAAGTATAGAGGTCGATGGTAATGGTATCGGTGTCTATCTTGGATTTAGCGAGGAGTTGGCCCGCATCACCGATATCTAGCTTCATTGTGACATTCCATAAACGTTTCTCGCCATCTTTGTCTTCTTTTCCGTGTTGTCGATCTGGCTCTCTTTGCACTAAAAGTTCAGCCGGTGCGTAATGTTGAGATACAGAAGGTAATGCATAGAAAAAACGATCTTGCCCCTGAACCCGGTTTTCGGCTTGAGCCACTTTGCTGTGTTGATGGTTCGCTAATAAGGTTTTTAAATTAGCCAGTAAGTTTGTGCGACTATCAAGATTGGCAACATCTTGCGCAACGCGGCTAGAGGGGGCAGAACCAGAGGTATTCGTTATTGTTTTACTTATAATGCTATCAGGTGAATCAATTTGTACTTTGAGAGATGGCTGTCTCGATAGTGCTCTACCCGCTAAAGACAGTTGTAACAATGCCACTAAACCTTGTACAAAATTAGAGGCGGCAATGGGGGACGTCAATGATAACGGCGTTACCGCGATAGCGGGAGCGTTAAGTAAACCATAAATGCGCGACGCTATAGATGAATCGGTATTATTTTGAGTCGCCTGCATGCTCTGTTGGTTGTTTGGCGTTGAGGTTTTTGCCTCTACATTATTTTTCTCTATATCCTGTGAACCAGTAACTTGATTTGCAGTTTTATCGTTTGTAGTGGGCGTATTTGAAGCTGCCCCAGTGTGATTACCTAGCGTATCTTTACCTTGAGTGGCAGTACCTTGAGTAGCAGTACCCTGAGAGCCTGTACCTTGAGAGGTATTGCTCTGTATAACATTACCGCGAATGCTGTTCCCCGAGCCACCGAGCAAAGCTATTAGCTGAAAAATGCCTTTTCGTAAACTGGTATCAACGTTACCTGTATTAATATCTCCAGCGCCCGTTTTTAAACTAACAGTATTGTCATTTGTAAAAGCGTTAGTCTCGTGGCTCGAGTTAGGTGAAGCAGGTGTGGTAGTTGCATTGGGTACCTGCGGTGTTACTAATGGTCTAGCACTGGGTAATGCGTTGCTGTTCATTCCTGTAATTTGCTTTGCAATTTGTCCTAATACGGCAGTGGTTTTATCGCTGCCTTCTGCAGTCCCGCTAAGTATTGATGTTAATTGTGTTAGCGCTTGTTGAGTGGACCCCGTCTGACTAAGTAATGCTCGAGATAAAGTAACAATAGCCTTGTGAACATCGGTCCCTTGTATCGAAGCACCTTTGCTATCTACCGCAGTTGAGAATTCTGGTGACAACGTAATTGATGACGAATTTGAAGCATGATTAGCACTGTCTGTTTTTGCTCGTTGAGCTACATTTTCACTACCATTTGCCGAAGTTTTTCCTGTAGTCTCAGTCAAAGCGGAACTATTTCCAGCCGTTTTTTCAATCCCTTTTCCAATCCCTTTTCCAACTATTGCTCCCACAGGAATAGCTAAAGCGCTAAGTTTGGTGGTAAGTTGCTCTGAAGCTCTTGGAATGACAGTACCGCTATCGGATGTGGGGAACGTCAATACTGCCTGACTGGCAGCGGAATACGATGTTAACGTATTGCCCTTAAGGCTGAGCATAGATACTTGCTGCAAAGTATTTTGTGATTGAATATTAGGGAGTAGCTTAGCGATGGCATCAGGCACATTCCCGTTAACAGGGTTACCATGCCCGAAGGCGATACCTTGGGAACGCAATGCATTGGTGAGCACAGTCGTAATTTTGCTGTCGGTCACTGATAGAGGCGCGGCTTGTAACGTGGAAGCTGCTGATTGAGTACCTTGACTCGCTAAGTTTGCTTGTTTCGCTGACGTTACTGAAACAGTCAATTTACCAGTATCACCAGGCACTTGATTAAGTGAAAGTGAAACCAGCTTGCCATTGTTTTTGATATCGGCGCTCAATTGCGCTGCGGCGTCAGGCTTTAGTGATAAATTTAACGGCTGACCATCTGCCAGCGTTAGACTCAGTTGATTACTCGTTAATTGCGTAACGGTTGCTTGCACGTCAACACGCATGCTTTGTTGTGGTGTCGGCATAGACGCCAGCATTGTCGCTAGAGAAAGTGAAAGGGTTTTAAGCTGCATCGCGGTAACTTGACTGGTACTCATGCCTGTTTCAGTGCTAATAAGGGCAGCTTGAGTTACTCCACCTTGGCTGAAAGAGGTTAATTGAGGGCGCTGTGGCGGCAATAAATCTGCGCTTTTCAACAGTGAAACCTGTGTTGCCGGTTGCCCTTGCGTTTGAATAGCAAGTATCTGTTCAGGCAATCGCGCCACCGTTACCTTTGCGGCGGTATCGAGCGCCGCAGCTTGGGATAAATTATTCAACACGGATGCTGCCGACGATTTCGACCCTGAAGTATCCTGAGTAATGTTTGAAAGCAGTGCGCTTAACTGTGATGTCATATGGAGCTTATCGGCCAGGGGAGCGACGAGTTTAATCCGTAATGGAAAGTATAGGTAATAAGCGGGGCATATCACCGTGTTTGTTGTTGAAGTAAATCATATTTAATCATAATTCGCGACTGCGAAAGAAACTTACTGTGATAAACTACGCCGGTTTTGAACAGTGAATAGTAAAGGAGCGTGTGTGTCCGATTTATGTGCATCTGGACTAACTTGCATAAAACGCGATCGTGTTTTATTTGACGATTTTTCGTTAAATCTTAATGCAGGGGAATTAGTATATTTGCGTGGGCCTAACGGTGCAGGCAAAACCAGCCTTTTGCGTATCCTTACTGGCTTAAGTTCGCCCGAATACGGTGACGTGACTTTCGACGGCGTGAATATCAGTAGCAATCCTTCATTATATTATCAAAATCTTATTTATTTAGGCCACAAAAGCGCATTAAATGGTGCATTGTCTGCCATTGATAATTTACGCTTTTGGCTAGCGCAACACGGTATTCAAAATCAAGATGTTACCCAAGCATCCGATATCGGATGCACCATTTATCAAGTGCTTGAACGCTTAGGGTTAGTTGGCCTTGAAGATGTGCCTGTCAGATTCTTATCTGCTGGACAACAACGTCGTGTTGCACTGAGTCGGCTTTGGCTCAAGAGTGCAACAGTATGGGTATTAGATGAGCCTTTCACCGCACTTGATAGCGCAGGTGTAATATTACTTGAGCGTAAAATGAAACAGCATGTGGCAGACGGCGGCATGATTATTACTACTTCCCACCAAGCGCTGTCTTCTGAAGCGGGTCCGCACCGCTGTGTCGATTTGGAGTACCGGTTTTGAATCCCTTACTACTCGGTATCTTCAAACGTGATATGCAGATTGCGTTTCAGCAAAAAGCTGAGCTGGTTCAACCCCTCATGTTTTTATTGATGGTGGTTACCCTATTTCCTTTGGGCGTAAGCCCTTCTCCAGAAACGCTGCAACGTATTGGCCCCGGCGTTATTTGGATCGCGGCTATATTGTCATCCTTATTAGGGATGGAACGGCTTTTTCGTGATGATTTTATCGATGGTTCTTTAGAACAATATACCTTAAGTGGCATGTCATTGCCGGCCGTTGCTACGGTTAAAGTACTGGCACATTGGCTAGTGAGTTTTGTTCCATTATTGATTTTGTCGCCGTTGCTCGCGATGTTTTTAAACCTAAGCATGGATATGTTTATAGCATTAATGCTTACTTTGCTAATTGGCACACCTTTGCTGTCGCTAATTGGCGCTATTGCAGTGGGATTAACGGTGGGGTTAGCACGGGGCGGACTGCTTTTAGCATTGCTTTTAATTCCCGTTTTTATTCCGTTACTGATTTTTGCCACGTCTGCTGTAGATTCTGCCGCACTGCAATTACCTTATCACCCTCAACTTGCTATTATTGGCGCCATGCTGTTACTGGCTGCTGCCGCTGCGCCGTTTGCCATAGCTTATTCTTTGAAAGTGAGTCAAAACTGATGTGGAAGTGGTTACATCCTTACGCTAAAACAGAAAATGCTTACCAATTGTGCCTAACTTTGCAGCCTTGGTTGTGGATTGGTGCATTGTTATGCTTGGCCGTAGGTACAGTGTGGGGGCTAGCCTTTGCACCACAAGATTATCAACAAGGTGATTCGTTTCGCATTATCTACATTCATGTGCCCAGCGCCATGTTGTCTATGGGCACCTATGTGGCTATGGCGATTGCGGCCTTGGTAGGAATGGTATGGCAATGGCGAACGGCCTATATGAGCATGATAGCCATGGCGCCAGTGGGTGCTGTCATGACTTTTATTGCGTTATTTACCGGTGCAGCCTGGGGTAAACCTATGTGGGGCGCGTGGTGGGTATGGGATGCACGCCTAACCTCAGAACTTATTTTGTTATTTTTGTATATCGGGGTTATTGCGCTCTATGGTGCCTTTGAAGATAAACAACAGGCGGGTAAAGCAGCAGGCGTGATGGCTTTAGTCGGCGTAGTAAATATTCCTATTATTCATTACTCCGTAGAATGGTGGAATACCTTGCATCAAGGGGCCACCATCAGCAAGTTCGATCAGCCTTCTATTGCGCCTGAAATGTTGTGGCCGTTATTAATTAGTTTATTAGGTTTTGCATTTTTTATTGGGGCAGTGACTACGGTAAGGCTACGCAGCGAAATTGTGCGCCGTGAGATGCATCGCCCTTGGGTGCAAAAATTAGCGCACGCAACAAGTGAGAATAGCTAATGCAGTTTGATTCATTCTCAGCATTTTTAGACATGGGAGGTTATGCCTTCTATGTTTGGTTATCTTTTGGTGTGACCTTTGGAGCAATGATACTGCTAGTAGTATTAAGCTTTAGGCAACATAAAGGGTTACTGAAGTCGGTTTTAAAAGAACAACAGCGTCAGGTGCGAATTAAAGAAGCGAGAGAAAAATCACACGCTTCATCAGCACAGTAAGTTGTAGTCAGTAGTTTTTAAAGTGAGATAGTGGCATGAACCCTAGAAGAAAGCAGCGTTTGGCGGTAGTGGGCATTGTTGGGCTGTTAATCGCCAGCGCAATTGGTTTAATGCTTTATGCATTAAACGACAGTATCGATTTATTTTATACGCCAAGTGAAATTATTGAAGGTAAGCAAGGGCAAATGCCTCATGTTGGTCAGCGGCTTCGTATTGGCGGCATGGTCGTACCTGGTAGCGTGAGCCGAGACAGCAAAAGCCTAGCGGTGTCCTTTGATTTGATAGATACGGGCCCCATCGTTACGGTGACCTACACGGGGATACTGCCTGACTTGTTTCGTGAAGGCCAAGGGATTGTGGCTACCGGTGTGCTTACTTCGGCAACAGAAATTACTGCGCAAGAAGTTCTTGCTAAGCATGATGAAGAATACATGCCACCAGAGCTGGCAGAAAAAATGAAGGGAATTAAACATGAAAAACCTGCCAATATGCCCGTCACCGATGCGTCATCTTCTTATCAGTATGAAGCAAGTCCAGAATTAGCGTCAGAAACAGCATCAGTGACGGGAGCAGAGCCAAGTTCAAAGCCAATATTAAAGTCTAAGCCAGGAGGCCAGTAACCATGGTGCCTGAGATTGGGAACATTGCGTTAACACTCGCCTTAGTATTATCTATATTGCTTGCAGTTTACCCGCTTTGGGGGGCTCATCGTCAACACGACACGCTAATGGCTACCGCAAAGCCCTTGGCGATTGGATTGTTTGTTTTTACCCTAATCGCGTATTTGTGCTTAACCTATGCCTTTGTTACCGATGATTTCAGTGTTGAGTATGTGGCGCAGCATTCCAACAGCCAGCTTCCACTTGTCTATAAAATTACTGCAGTTTGGGGCGGGCATGAAGGTTCGTTTTTGCTGTGGGTTTTAATGCTGTCAATTTGGACGGTAGCAGTCGCCATATTTAGCCGAGGTATTCCTCTTACCATGGTTGCAAGGGTGCTATCGGTGCTAGGTATGGTTGGTATTGGCTTTTATTTGTTTATGCTGCTTACCTCAAATCCCTTCAATAGCATGTTGCCGTTTTTCCCTGTCGATGGCCGAGATTTAAACCCGCTTCTGCAAGATTTTGGCATGATCATTCACCCGCCAATGTTATACATGGGGTATGTAGGCTTCTCAGTGGCGTTCGCTTTTGCTATTTCTGCATTGATTTCAGGTCAACTCGATTCCACATGGGCGCGTTGGGCTCGTCCGTGGGTCATTGCTGCCTGGGCGTTTCTTACTGTAGGTATCGCTCTTGGTAGCTGGTGGGCTTACTACGAACTTGGCTGGGGTGGCTGGTGGTTCTGGGATCCCGTAGAAAACGCATCCTTTATGCCTTGGTTGGTGGGAACCGCCTTGATGCACTCTTTGGCGGTAACGGAAAAACGAAAAGCCTTTAAGTCGTGGACGGTATTACTCGCTATTGCTGCGTTTTCGTTGAGTTTGTTGGGAACCTTCTTAGTTCGCTCAGGAGTGATTGTTTCCGTTCACTCTTTTGCAAGCGACCCAACACGTGGGCTATTCATACTCGGTATTCTTATCGTGTTGAGTGGCTTTGGCTTGTTGCTATATGCCATGCGCGCTTCAGCTTTAAAGAGCCCCGGTCGATACCAAGCGTTTTCTCGTGAAGTATTGCTCATGGGTAATAACGTATTTTTGTGTGCCGCTACGTTAGTGGTGTTACTTGGTACCTTATTGCCACTTGTTCATAAAGAACTAGGGCTAGGCAGTATTTCAGTGGGGGCGCCATTTTTTAATCAAATGTTTACCCTGTTGATTGTGCCGTTTGTGTTGTTCTTAGGCCTTGGGCCTTTAACTCGCTGGAAACACCAGACTGCAGGTGCACTCAAAAATCAGTTGCTTGTCGCTGGTGGAATTGCAATAAGTGCAGCGCTTTTGGTCAATTTTAGTTACGACACTCCACAGTATATGGGTGTACTGGGCATGATACTCGTGTTTTGGATTTTGATTACTACCGTGCAAGAAGTGCTTCAGCGCGTTAATGCTAACCCAAGTAATACCAGTACATTTACAAAGCTACGCAAGCTTACGCCAAGTCATTGGGGCATGGTATTAGGCCATATCGGGTTTGCCATCAGTATTATCGGCATTACTTTAGTGTCTAACTATGAGTTAGAGCGGGATGTAAGAATGGAAGTGGGCGAAACAGTAGAGCTTGGCGGTTATGCTTTTACTTTTACCGATATTAAGCCTTTCCAAGGCCCTAATTACACCGCTGATGTGGGTGTATTTGATGTGAACAGGGCGGATGAATTTGTTGTACATTTAGAACCAGAAAAGCGTATGTATACAGTTCAGCGTATGCCAATGACAGAAGCGGCAATTCATTCTACGGTATCGCGGGATTTATTTATTGCCATGGGCGAGCCCCTTGATGATGGAGCCTGGGCAGTTCGTATTTACATAAAACCGTTTGTAGCATGGTTATGGGCAGGCGCGGTTGTCATGGCGATTGGCGGTATATTCTCGATCAGCGATAAACGCTATCGCATGACCAAAGTGAAAAAAGTGGCGAAAGCTATTAACCGCATGACAGGAAAGGCACACCCCCTTGAAGCGGATAAGAAAAATACAAGTGATGCCGGCAGTCAGGAGGTCACACAATGAAAAAGGCGCCTTTAGTTGTCATTCCATTGGTGCTGTTCTCTATGCTGGTGATTTTCTTGTTCCAAGGGTTGTTTTCAGACCCACGAGAGCTAGATTCACAAGTTAAAGGCAAGCCACTGCCCGAATTTACATTACCCGATTTAATGCAACCCGATACCACCTACACCCCAGATTCACTGAAAGGTGAGGTGACTATTGTGAATGTATGGGGAGTGTGGTGCGTAACCTGTGCGGTAGAAATGCCGTATTTAACCCAGCTTAAAAATGAGCTAGGAGTAAAGTTTGTAGGTTTGTACTTTGACCAAGATCTTGACCCTGACTTTGGGACAAAAACACTCACCCGAGTGCAACAAGAAGTTACTAGTATGCTAAGGCGTTACGGTAACCCTTATGCATTTAATATTTTTGATGTATATCGCGATACGTCTCTAGATTTAGGGGTTACTGGCGCCCCAGAACACTTTGTACTGGATGCTAACGGGGTTATTCGCATGCATCATATTGGTGATATCAACGAACGTGTATGGCAAAACAAAGTGGGGCCGCTTTATCAACAGTTAGTGGCCGAGGCCGATGGTAAAAAGGAAGCAGAAAGCACTAAGAGAGTCGGCGAATGAAACGTTTACTATTCGTTATCACTTTATTTATCGCTTTTTCTGCTTGTAGCGCTGAAGATAACTTTGCGTTTGATACGCCTGCGCAACGTGCTCAGTTTTTGAGTTTAACCGCCGAACTACGTTGCCCTATGTGCCAGAACCAGAATATTGCCGACAGTGATGCCATGATTGCCCACGATATGCGCCGTAAAGTTTATGCGTTGTTGAAAGAAGGCAAGTCTGAGCAGGAAGTTATTGATTTTATGAAAGCCCGTTACGGGGATTTTGTGCATTACCAACCACCGGTAACCATTGCCACCATGTGGCTGTGGGCTGCACCTGTGTTGTTTGTCGTTTTCGCGCTTTTTTTTGTAGTACGCCGGAAGTCTTCGACAGCTCCGCAGGATATCAAAGCCAAACTGGCTAAGGCAGATGCATTGCTTGAGCAGGAAAAAGAATGAGTTGGACTGAGTTTTATATTGTTGTTTCAGGGTTAATTACCTTAGTACTTATGCTGTTGGCATTCCCTTGGCTTCGTAGAAAAAATCACGCTAAAGCGGATAACCTAAGCAACACGCAAATTGTAAAGCAGCGATTGCAAGAGCTTGAAAGAGAAGTGCAAGAAGGCTTAATCACCGAGCACGATATGCGAGTGGCTGTTGATGAACTAAAAGTCGCATTGGTTGATGAAAGTAGTTTTGAATCAACACGTACTGGCACGGCAGGTCTTCCTTTACTTATTGGTGGTCTAGTCGCCGTCGTTGCGGGTGTAGTGGTATACGCTTCGGTGAATCAATTTAGCCAAGTGCAGCGTGCCTCTGATGCTATTGCAGCGTTACCAGAGTTAAGCGCACAATTAGCCAGTGGCAATGGAAGTGATTTAGGGCCCGAAGACGTGGCTAATTTGGCATTGGCCATTCGTCAACGCCTACGAGAAGCCCCTGAAGATGATACGGGCTGGCTATATTTGGGGCGGCTTATGTTAAGCCTAGGCCAAGAAGTGCAGGCCATTGAAGCCATAGATAAGGCCGTTGCGCTAAAACCTGGAAATACGTCTCACCAAATTACGCTAGCCCAAGCTTTGATGACTACGGGTGATGTGAATAACCTCAATCGCGCACAAGGTGTGCTTAAGGGGTTATTACGCAGTACGCCAGAAAATGATAATTTAGCGCTAATGATGGCGGTGGTTTCTGCGCAGCTAGGCGATTTAGAAAACCTAACCCGTTATTACGGGCAAGTTAAAGATAAGCTACCTGCGGGTAACGATATTGGTCAGCGACTTGCCATGCGAGAGCAAGAACTTCAAGCGCAAGACGGGCAAGTGCTTGTACTAGATAATAGTCCCATAGATGAATCATCTGGTACGCAAGCGCCCGCGATTGAAAAGACGACTAGTACGAAAACAGGTTTTAATATTACCGTTAATGTATCTGATGAAGCCCGTTCAGCGTTACCGCAATCCGGCTTTCTTATTGTGTTTGCGCAAGATGCTAACTCAGAAAACAGAATGCCGGCGGCCGTGGTTAAGATCCCGTTACAAGATTTTCCTGTCACTATTGCATTAGATACGGATAATGCAATGATGCCGCAATACACATTAGACTCACTCAGCAAAGTTACGCTTACCGCTCGAGTATCTGCTGATGGCGATGTATCTGTATCGCCTGGGGAATGGGAAGGTAGTCAAGTTACCGAGGTGGCACCTCAAAACGTGAAAGACATCAACGTGATGATAGAGAAGGAATTATTGTGATTAAATTTTCAAAATGGGTCTCGGTAAGTGCGCTTTTATTAGCGAGTTTGTTAGGCGGGTGCGCAAGTCAGCAAGTGTCTCAACAAGTTGAGCAAAATAACACATCCGTTCAAGATGCTGGCGACCCTAGAGATCCCCTCGAGCCTGTGAACCGCGTGATGTGGGATTTCAACTGGGAAGTATTAGATGCTTACGTTTTAAGGCCTATCACGGTTGGTTACGTTACCGTGATGCCGCAGTTTGCCCGTACCGGTTTACTTAATGCCGCTGAAAACTTGCAAGAACCGGCAAATTTTATGAACAATATGTTCCAAGGCAAAGTTGATGATGGAATGGACAGCTTAGCGCGTTTCGTACTTAATTCGACTGTGGGTCTGTTTGGTACTATTGATGTTGCTTCGCACATTGGAATAGTCGAAAAAGAAGAAGAATTTGGCGAAACTATGGGCGTGTGGGGTGTAAATACCGGCCCCTATTTAATGCTGCCTGCGTTAGGGCCTAACGATCCTAGAAGCTTTACGGGTAGTGTTGTTGACGGCATGGTATATCCTATGGCGATTATCGATGGGCAGTTTGCTATTGCTCGGTACTTGGTTTCCCTATTAGAGGGGCGTGCTTCATTAATTGACCAAGAGCAACAACTTGAACAATCAGTCGACGACTATGCGTTTGTGAAAAATGCTTATTTCGAAAACCTAGCGTTTAAAGTTACCGATGGCAAAAGCGGTGATAAAGCGTTAGAAGAAGACCAGCTTGATGATTTTGCCGAGTTCGAAGCCATGCTGGAGTATGAAGAAACAGATGTTGAAGCTGACGATTCAAAAGAAGAGCCAGAAGAGGATGGCCCTGAAGGTAATTAATTCATAGCTCTATGATACTACTAGTTTACAGCTAACAAAGTAAAAAAAAGCAAAATAAAACAAAAAAGCCCCTTAACGACAGTTCGTTGAGGGGCTTTTTCAAATCCTGCTTAGCGCACTATTGCGAGCTATCTTACTAAATATGCGATAGGCTGATTAAGCTTTAGGATAGCCCTGAGGATTTTGTGATTGCCAATTCCATGTGTCTGCACACATGGCCTCTAAGCCTTTCTCAGCGTGCCAATTAAGTTCAGTAGCTGCCTTAGTCGGGTCTGCGTAACATGCCGCTACATCGCCTCCACGGCGCGGTGCTATAGCATAAGGGATTGTTTTACCCGATGCCTTTTCAAACGCTTTGATCATATCTAACACTGAGTAACCTTGACCAGTTCCCAAGTTATATTTATCAAGGCCCATATTCAAAGCAATTCTATCAATCGCTTTCAAGTGCCCATTAGCCAAGTCTTCTACGTGAATATAATCACGTACACCAGTACCATCATGGGTATCGTAATCGTCACCAAATACGCTGAGTTTTTCTAATTTTCCCGTAGCGACTTGTGAAATATAAGGCATGAGGTTGTTTGGAATACCGTTTGGATCTTCACCAATGCTGCCTGATGCGTGTGCGCCTACTGGGTTAAAGTAACGAAGTAGCACAATGTTCCATTCGCTGTCTGACACAAACAAATCAGCCAACACATGCTCTACCATTAACTTAGACATACCGTAAGGGTTGGTTGGGTGTCCCGTGGCCATGTCTTCGCGTAAAGGAAGGGCTGCAGGATCGCCATATACTGTAGCAGAAGAGCTAAACACAATATTCTTAACGTTGTGCTTTTGCATTGATTTACACAGGGTAAGCGTGCCATACACATTGTTTTCATAGTAAGACAGGGGCTGCTGAACCGATTCTCCTACGGCTTTTAGGCCCGCAAAGTGAATAACCGCATAAATCGTATGCTCGCTAAATATACCATCAAGCACAGCAGTGTCGCGAATATCACCTTGAACGAAAGTGACGGATTTTCCTGAGATAGCCTCAACACGTCTCAGTGACTCTGCACTCGAGTTCGCCAAGTTGTCCAAGACAACAACGCTGTAATCTTGTTCGAGTAGTTGAAGTACAGTATGACTTCCAATGTATCCTGCGCCACCGGTAACCAAGATGGTTTTCATGCATGCTCCTTGTCTGAATTAGGTGCCAAATGTTTAGCACAGATAGAATGTTGTATAGGCTTAACTAAAAGCGGGTACAGCAAAAATACGAGTCCCGCCCACAACAGTGATGTCCAGTTCGATGCGGTTTGTAATATAAGCACAAAAGCGGGTATGAAAACCAGTAGCTTGAGCACGTTCATGAGTGTTTTTTCTGGAACGGTCATTCGTGAAGCTGCTCTGTCTAAACGCTTAACGCGTTCAGTAAGAGGGAGACCTTTTAGCTGAGGAATATTTCGGGTGGAAAAATAAAATTTCATAGCGTACTCAAATAAAAACCGCCGACACATATTGTGTAACGGCGGTTATTGTAGGTGATTGCAGGAAAGGTTCAAACCGTAATTGGTCTAATGAGCTCTTTTCAACAAAAATTTAATCACCTGTTCCTATCTTTATTAATCAACTTAGGCTTGCGACTCAACGCCAGCTTTTTCCCAAAAACGTGATTTGAGACTCAGCAGTGCGATCACAATACCGATAGCAATACTAAACAACGCGATTTGTAGGTAAAGGTTAGGCATTTCGGCTACATTTTCAGGATCGAAATTACCTGACAATAGGCCGGCAATAATGTTACCGATAGAGTAGGTTAGAACGAAAACCCCCATCATTTGACCAGCAAAACGCTTAGGCGATAGTTTACTTACCGCACTAAGTGCAACGGGGCTTAAACATAACTCACCAACAGTATGTAAGAAGTAAGTAGTGACCAACCACATAGGGGCTACTTTTAAACCTTGAGCAGCGTACTGAGAGGCCATAAACATTACCAAGAAGCCTGTTGCCATAATCACAAGACCAATTGCACACTTAAGGGTATACGAAGGGTCAATCATACGCTTAGCAAGGTTAATCCAAAGCGCAGCGAAGAAAGGCGAAAGGATAATAATAAATAGCGAGTTAGAAAGCTGGAACCATACGGTTGGAATGGTAGAAAGCCCGAACCATGACGTGAAAATTGAACCAGCAGATAAAGCTCTGTCGGTATAGTTTTGAGCGAACAAGTTTAAAGATGAACCGGCTTGCTCAAAGCCTGACCAGAAACAAGCCGAGGCAATACAAACTAAAAATAATGCCCACATGCGTCTTTTTTCATTGTCGCTTAATGCGCCTTTGAAATAGATAAAACCAAAATAAGCAAAAAATACGACAGTGAAAAATACAGCCACTTGCTGAGCGAGTGCAAGAGGGTCAATAACAATTGTCCCCATGTGAGCAAGAACAATAACAACGACAGCTAACGCTACGGTTGTAATAACGGCTGTCCACGCGGTTTTCTTAGCGCTGCCTGTGTAAGGATTAGTTGGAGCCGTTGAGTCTGACGCTAGCGACGAGTTGGTGAAGTAATATTGAATAAGACCAATAGCCATACCAATCGCTGCCGCACCAAAGGCATAGTCCCAGCCCCAGTTTTCTTGTAGGTAACCTGTTACCAAATAGGCAATAAGAGAGCCGATGTTGATACCCATATAATAAAGGGCATAACCACTGTCCCTGCGAGCATCATCATCGCCATACTGCTGCCCTACCATGGCCGAAATATTGGGTTTTAATAGGCCAGTCCCAGTTGCTACAAGGATTAAACCTACAAAAAATAAGTTCTGTAAGTCGATAGCAAGTACCACATGGCCTAAGAAGATGATAATACCACCGTACCACACGGCTTTTTTACCACCGATGAGACGGTCAGATAACCAACCTCCTGGTAAACCTAAAAAGTAAACTGCGCCGGTATAAAGGCCGTAAATTGCCCCTGCGGTGGCTACCGTAAAACCAAGCCCTTGAGTTTGTAGGCTGGCTGTCATAAATAAAACAAGAAGGGCACGCATACCGTAATAACTCATGCGTTCCCACATTTCTGTGAAAAACAGCGTTCGAAGGCCCCCTGGATGGCCGAAAAAGCTGGTGTCGTTAGATTTTTTTATAGTCACGTTATCATTCCATATTAATTATGGTTGTTATAGTAGAGTGCTTAATGCATACACTCTTTTGATATAGGTCCAATAAAGGATAAGCCGTTATACTAAAGCTCGAGTGAAGACACAAGATTTGGGCGATAAACTCTACTTTTAAGCCTGTCAAAAGCACGTTTTGTTTGAAAATTGAGCGTTGCCGCTTGGGTTGCTCTTTATGCTTTTCGCGGGCTGGCGCTAAAAATATGAGGGAATAGCTTACTGCCTGTCGTTTACTTGAAAATTTGTATCGCACTCTTTTTTACGACGAATGTATTACTACGAATGCTATTAAGAATATAGCAGCGAAGTGCGATACAAATCAGGTTTCAAGGTATTGTCCGTTATAGCTCTCTAATTGTAGCTAATACAATTCGAATGATGCCATAAAGCAATAAAAGTATTACGCCAAATAACACCAAATTGTAAACCACTGTTGGGTACTTATTGTCATCCGGCAGAGTAGGCGTCTCAATAGTTACTAAGTGCTGTAATTTCTGATAGGTTTCCACTCGGGCATTTTCAAGGGTAATCAGTGAAGAAGAAAATGCTTGTATAGCTAACTGTAACTGAACCTGTAGGTTGCTGTATTGCGCCATCAGTTCACCTACGGAAAGGTCAGTATCAGAGCTATCTGGGTCAGTGGTACTAATCTGCTCTTTGCGCTTATTAATTTCACTCTGCAGTGCACCAATTTCTCGCTTGATATTAATCACCTCAGGAGCAGCATCAGACATCATGGTTGAAATGGTACTCAACTCTGCTTTCTTTTGTGCCAAGGTGGCTTCTAACGAAAATGCAATTTGCTGGAAAGCTGCGCCTTCTGCGGTAGGGTCAAGCACATTATATTTTGACTGAAAGCCTAAAATTTCTGTTTTAGCTTGTTGAAGTTTTTGCTCAACAATCTCGTGCTCACCCTTAGCGAAGGTTAGCTTTGATTTGGCTAGATTGTTGTTGATATTGTTTATAAATTCTTCCGCTTTTACCACAATAGCTTGGTTTATGACTTGCGCGAATTCGGGGTTAAAAGCACGGGTACGAAGTGAAATAACAGAAGAGGCTGAATCTACACTCACTTCAACGTGGTCTAAGTAAAACTGATAGAAGCTTTCCTGCTTATGAGAACTTGATAAGCCGCTAAAAAAGTCGGCCTCGTCAGACATGTAATGTTCTCTTAGGTTAATGGTCTCATCCAAGTACTTAATCATGTCTGCAGATTTGATATAAGCTTCTACTAGTTGGCTTTCATTTCCCATGCCGCCAGAGCTAATACCTGCCGACATCAGTAATGAAGATGGGTCGAAACTACTGCCGCCATCACTTGATTTTACGATTAACTGACTTTGGCTTTCGTATTGAGGTGCAGCCCATACAATGAGATAGAAGGCATATAAAAACCAAGGCAGCACAAGCAAAAGCGTTTTATGCTGTTTCATCAGTTCATTCAGCTTAGTAAGAGTTTTTTCCACGTGTAATAAACCTATTTTAACGATTTTTTGTTAGCTGCATCTTGCGTGTACACGTCAATGCCTTCTTCGAGATCAGCGTAATACGATAATTTACCATCATCTATAATGACGGCGGATGTACAGAATTCTCGAATTTGATCGAGTTCATGACTTACCATGATAACGCCGGCAGTTTCACTTTTTTCTTTAAGTGACGCTCTGGCTTTTTTTCTAAAAAGTGGGTCGCCTACAGAAGTGGCTTCGTCAATAAGATAAATATCAAAGTCAATATTCATACAACAAGCAAATACAAACTTAGCCCGCATACCTGATGAGTAAGTGCGCACGGGTAAGTCAAAGCGCTTATCTAACTCAGCAAAAGCTTGAACCTTCTCTTCGTATTCCGGTAACGACGCCACGTTATTGATACGACCGATGAAACGTGTGTTCTCACGGCCTGTCATTTGGGGATGCACGCCTGTTTGCAGTGCAACTGGCCATGACATCGCTTTATTAGTAAGCACGCGCCCTTTATCAGGGTATTCACTCTTCGCTAACATGCGAAACAAGGTGGATTTACCCGCACCGTTTTTACCCAATATGGCTACGTTGTTCTCGGTTGGAAAGTCAAAGTTAAGATTTTTAAATATATATTGGGGCCCCATTTTACTCGGGTAGCTTTTTGTCACGTTCTCTAGTTTGATCATCGTGACAATACCTTTTTCCACGTAATGTGATACAGAGAAAGACTCAAGAATAAGAATACAATGGTAATTTCTACCACAAAGCTAAACGATACCCCTTTATGTCCGTAAGACTCAAAACAAGCATACCGAGCAAGCTCGTTAAAGTGGACTAGTGGATTCCAAGTGAAATACGGCCAGAGGTATTCGGGCATATCTTGAAGGCTGAAAAATACACAGGAAATAAACATAAGGGGGCGTGTAAGCATTGATTTTATTTTGTCTACTTCAGGAACGAAAGCAACCGCAATACCAAACACTAAACCAATTGAAACAGAAAATAACCAAAGTAGGATGTAAAGGGTGATAAATAGCAGTGGGTCATGAATCTTGAAGCCGTCACCGAGTAAATAGAGTGCTAAAGCAAGTAGTGCAATCACTACGGTTTTAATTGATAATTCAACAAAGCCCGCAGTCACTATAGCCGCAAGCGGTTGAACCTGCCTAAATGCATATAATGGTTTATTTCGTCGAATGGACGTTGATACTGACTGAAGATTGGAGGTAAGTGTCTGAAGGCCAACTAAACCAATCATCATGAATATGAATAATGGTATAGAGTGAACATCGTCGCCGCTGATCAAGCCTCTTATAAACGAAAGGGCAGCAATGAAAATAAAAGGCTCTATAAAGGCCCAGCTGAGCCCAAATTTATCATTGAACTTACTTTGAAACTCACGCAGGAAAAGTGCGAAAATCACACTTCTCCAAGCGTAAACTTGTTCTTTGAACGTTACCATAACTAGTCTGTGGCTACGTTCGCAGCAATGGCGATTTGATAGACAATTTGCGTAATATCTTTTACTGCCTGAAGCACTTTGGTATCAATAGCCGGCAGCACAATGATTTGATCGCCAGGTAATAATTTAGCGCCACTGCCGTTAGCCGTTAAAATACCATTATCAATATTAGCAAACGCAACGTTGCCATTTTTGCGCACAATCAAGATACGCTCATCTTCAGCCCGTTCGGTAAAACCGCCAGCCCATGCAATATAATCTTCAGTATCTGCGTCAGGGTTAAATACAACCGATTGAGGGAGTAAAACTTCGCCACCAATATGAATAAGATCCGTAATTTCTGGGATCACAATCGTATCATTAGGTTCTAAAAGAATGTTCGCAGTGTCGCCATTTTCAGACACAACCACGCGGCCTTGGGGTTCTACTTGGCGTGCTCTGGCAATAAAATCAGCTACAAGTTGAGCTTCCTGTGCGCGAATAGCACCTTCACCGGTAGAACTGATAGGAGCAGTATACATACTGCGCTCTAATCGCTCTAAGCCTTGCTCGATAATTTCTCTTTGCTTTATAGCAACACTTTCTCGCAGGAGATAAATATTCTGCGTATCGGACAAGGTTGTATCAGCTTCAATATGATCAAGCACATCAAGCAAGCGTGTACCTTTGTCTACCATCAATTGTGATGCACCTGAAAATGCGCCAGCTACATTAATACGATAAATTTGTGCTTCATTATCAGCCACGTACTCTACTGTATCGCCGGCTTTTAAAGGCAAGCTTTCAAAGTCGGTTAAGCTTAAGTAACGTGCAAACTGTTTATTATCTCTTACGCCAGCGACAGAAGCATGAGAAGCAAATTCACCCGGTCGTGCAAAGTAGTTCACTACCTCGCCAGTGAGTTCCTCATCTGAAAACTCAAAGGTGAAACTATTTCTGGCACCGGCTTCCACCACGATAGTATTGCCGATAGGGCGAACTAATATGGTGTCACCATCTTTAAAAGAAATTTTTGGAAGCTTGCCGTTCCTGAAAAATGCATATAAATCAGCGGTTGCAATAACTTCGTTGTCGCGAATAACATCTATTTTACGGAAGCTACCACGTTGAAAATCGATACCTCCCGCCCGTTTCAAGTAATACAGAACACTATCAGATGCTAAGCCCGCATATTGCCCAGGACGTAAAATTGGACCAGAAACATAGACAGCCACAGGTGTTGAAGTAAGTAGGTTGACGTATACATTTACATCGTTGGTATAAACCTGACGAATTTTACTACTGACTGTCTGGTTTACTGAACCCGCAGGCGTGTTAGCAACCAGAATTGGGCCAATATTGGGTATAAATATGTTGCCTTGGTTATCAACAGTAGAAACATCTGAATAATTGATTGCACCCCAAAGCCATATAGAAATTTTATCCCCAGGCGCAACCAAGTAGTTATCGTTTAAACCTGTGGTTCTTTCTGACTCGAAGCCGCCAAGAAAAAGGTTCGCAGCAAACGGTGGGTTAGCCATTGCTTTTTGTAGGGGGAAAACACTTTCAATAGTTGGCTCACCCGGAAGAGAAAGGCCGTCTCTTGGCTGAGTGCTAAATTGCCCCATTGTACTTTGTGCGCTACCTGCGCCGGGCAGTGTACGTTGACTCTGAACGCTGAGAGGGGACACGCCAGCTGCAGTACTAGAGGTTGATGACGAGCCTGTTTGTTGGGCGCGTTGTCTTAACTGTTCTATTTGTTCCGCACTCTGCGCGTAAACTGTTTGAGAAGATAAACTGATTGAAAGTACAGCTGCAGCGGTAAAAGAAACTAAATTTAACAACTTCAACTTATTCTCCTCGTGATTGAGCCGAGGCTACTAATGGGCTCAAAATAGACCAAGCTCCGTCGCGTTTACAAACGGTAACCTTGTCTTTGGTATATTCATTTTTGGACTGGGTGGCAGAAAGTGCAGCTTGAAAGCGAATGCAGTCGTTACCGGTTGCCGAGGTATACAATTTAGTCGCCTCGTAATCAATGCCTTCAAGCATAATTTGAATGCTCTGCCCCTGACTAAACGAAGAATTTAAATTTGGAATGCTTATTGCTACATCTTCTTCGGCAGACAAAGAGTATGCTAGCGAAGCGTGTACTAGTGGAATATCGGCGGTTGTCGATTTAGGCACATTACTGCACGCCGCGAGCAAGCTGGTAAGCGCAACGAGTAAGAAAGCCCTTTTTTGCGTATTTAACATTGACTGTCATATCCATATAGCAATTTGGCGCTAGGATACCATAAGAATAAAAAAAAACATGTTTTCGTCACGGGTTCGGCATGAATTACGTTTTGATGGATGCTTATTTGCTCTAAAGACAGTGTTCACAAGGCATTGTGTATGAAAATTGTTCAAAGTGTTGTGTTAATTAGCCTGGATTCATTCTGTTACAAAAGTTTTTGCTACTAAGGGTGGTTACAACAAAGAATGTTTATTATGATAAGGAGGGTTTTCCTATCCTGTTCAAATAAAAGAATGAAACCCTCGGTAGGTCGTTAAAGGACGTTGTTTTAATATGGATACCAATTTGGTTTACATGTCACACTTTAGAAAAGCACCTATCAGTGACGCACTGATTGTTGGTGGTATGGGCCGTGGTGGCACGAGGTTTTGTTTAATATGTTAGCGTACCTGCAGTTTGTTCCCCTTTTTACTGCGTTTTTTGTAGCTCTCATTTTGTTAGTGGTGATGACACCGTTAGCACATCAATTTGGCTTGGTTGATCAACCAAGCGCAAGAAAGCGCCATGCGGGCATTATTCCATTAACTGGCGGCGTCGCCATCTTTATGGCGGTATTGGTTGCGAGTGTTGCTACTGATGTATGGATGAAAAATAATCCTCTATTCTTTACTGCTTCTGCTTTTGTTGTGCTTCTTGGTATGCTTGACGACCGTTTCGACTTAAGTGCCAAAGGGCGTTTAATGTGTCAATTCGGTGTGGCTTCAATTATGGCGTGGAGTGCGCAAAATTATGTCACCTCGTTAGGTAATATTTTTGGTAGTGGCGATATTGCGCTAAATATCGGTGGGTATTTCTTTACTGTTATTTGCGTAGTGGGTGTTATCAATGCCTTTAATATGATTGATGGTATAGATGGTCTTGCAGGAGGCATGAGTTTGGTCATTCTGCTTACCTTGGCGGGGTTTCTCACTGCTACTGGCAACGGCGCTGCCATTATGGAACCATTAATTATTGTGGCTGCCATCGTACCTTTTTTAGCCTTTAATTTAAGTTGGAAGGGGTTTAAAGGAAATAAAATATTTATGGGTGATGCGGGCAGTATGTTCGTGGGCCTAACGATAGTATGGTTATTAGTCGACCATACCCAAGGTGATAGCGCTGCATTTAGACCAATTACCGCCGTATGGTTGGTTGGATTGCCATTGATGGATATGGCTGCCATTATGTACCGCCGTGCACGCAAGGGGCAATCTATGCTCCGTCCCGACCGCCAACACTTACATAATATTTTTATGCGTGCTGGGTTATCGAGTCGTCAATCTCTCATCGCGATACTATGCATGGGCGCCTGTTATTGCGTAATTGGGATCTTGGGTGAACTATACCTTGTGCCTGAATACGTCATGTTTTGGGGTTTTATTTGTTTACTTGTCTTGTATAGTATCGTCATTCAGAACATTTGGAGCGTACTTCGCTTTATCAAAAAGCGTTAGAGTAATACTTATAATGCGTTGATAAATTGAATGCTAGAAACAAATTTCGAACGCTGGTGTAATAAGATTAGAAAGCGCTTTTCTTTTACTTTCCCATGTATCAACGCTTTAAAATTGGTAATTCTGTTTGGACTCAAACCTTTCAATTCTTCACAACAACTATAAGAAAAAACGTGTTGAAACCTTAGTCGCCATGGCGGTTTACGGGGGAGACAAGGTTGAGTGGGTAGAGCAAGCAATTGATAGTATCCTCAATCAGACCTATCAAGACTTTGTCTTTACCATTGTAATTGACGGGGAAATTTCCGTTAAGATGATGAATAAACTCAAAGATAAAGCCTTTTCTGATCATAGGATTATACTAGCCCAAAATGTGACTAAACCTGGTTTGGCTAGCTGCATGAACAAAGCGGCTGAATGGGGATTATCGTTGAACCCTTCCTACTTCGTGAGAATGGATGCGGATGATATCTCGATTTCTACTCGACTCGCACGGCAAATAAGTTATTTGCGAAAGCATGCTTATATATCAGTACTGGGTTCAGCACTGACAGAAATAAACGAGCATGGTGGCAAAGTGGGGGCGCGAGTTATGCCTTCATCTCACAAGCAAATTGTCAGCATATTACCACGGCGGTGCTCACTGAATCATCCAACTGTAGTAATACGTTACACGGTGTTTGAACAGGGTTATAGATACGACAGCAACCTAATGAACACACAAGACTATTTTCTTTGGGTAACCCTGGCTTCTAACGGCTTTGTATTTAGAAACCTTAAAGATCGTTTATTGAACTTCAGACGCGTAAACAACTTTTATAAGCGCAGAGGCTTTAGTAAATCACTCAACGAATTTAGAGCAAGGTTCAATGCCATGCTTAAACTAAAAAAGTTAACGCCTTACAATGCTGCATATGCATGTGGTGTGCTAGCGCTTCGATTGATGCCAGGGAAAGTCGTTAAATTAGCGTATAAACTCGATCGTCATTTATTGGATAGGTTTGGTAAACATTGAACTGTGGAATTGTCGTTGTACTTTATCGCCCTGATATTCAACATGTGCAATCACTCATCGATGGGTTCATTCACTGTGAATGGCCGATTGTATTAGTCGACAATTCTTCTGAAAAAACTGTCTTATCGCTTTCTTCTCACTGCCAGTACTTCCACTATCCTGAAAACGTAGGCATTGCCGAGGCTCAGAATGTAGGCCTCAATTATCTATTTAAAAATGGTCTTTCACATGCGGTAGTGCTAGATCAAGATAGTCTATTTACGGTAAATATGGCAGTAGAATTATTAGCTCAGTACCACGAGCTTGAGCGTTCCCATAAAATAGCGGCACTTGGCCCTTCAATACATTGTCAATTTACTGATAAGGTTGCTGTAGGCCGAGTTCAAAAGGGACGTCAAATCGATAGCAAGGTTAGAGAAGTAAAACAAATTATTGCTTCAGGTATGATGCTATCTTCTTCAGCATTTTCTACAGTCGGAAATAAAGAAACAGGCTTATTCATAGACGGTGTGGATCATGAGTGGTGCTGGCGTGCCAATAAGCTCGGTTTTTCTATATTTCAGTCTTTATCAGTATGCATGCCGCACCGTCAGGGCGATGATCGCGTAAAGGTGCTAGGCCTAACATTCAAGCAAGGCGCACCTATTCGACTTTACTATCAAATGAGGAACGTATTACTCTTAGCGCGAAGGGGATATGTACCACTTTATTGGAAGTGCCGTCATCTTCCCGCAATACCGCTACGTTATATTGTCAATCGATTCTATTTTCCTGATGGGAAGAAGCGTGGGCATTATTTATTGAAAGGGCTGGCCGACGGTATTAGTGCGAAGAAAGGAAAGATTCAAGAGCCTAGTATAAAGTAGGCTTTACGTTATTTATGCAATGGTTTTAGTTGGAATTCTAAAAGCACTGCTTAACGAATGTAAGCTTTCACTAAAGATGTGCAGGTGATAATTTTTGGTGCATATCGCTGAATTAAAAAGGGGCGTTGATTAGCCAAATCCTTTTATTTCAAAAACATTATTTTTCAATGATGTTGCGCTGATCAGCACCAGTTATATGTGATATGAATTGAAATATGTGCTTCATGATGAAGCTTTTTATTTTTATAATAGAAATCATTGTGAAGTGAACTTTAAGTTTTATTAAAGCGTAACCGTTTCGAGCCAAAATGAAATTGTGAGTATGGAATGTGGATTGCATACATCATTTTAGGTTGAGGATTATCAGTACAAGGACATTAAATTATGAGTCAAGTAAAGAAAGCCGTTATTCCAGTTGCGGGTCTAGGTACCCGAATGCTTCCTGCTACAAAAGCAATTCCTAAGGAAATGCTTCCAGTGGTAGATAAGCCACTTATTCAATATGTTGTGAAAGAATGTGTCGCAGCAGGGATAAAAGAAATTATATTGGTAACCCACGCTAGTAAGAACAGTATTGAAAACCATTTCGATACGTCTTTTGAGCTTGAAGCCACATTGGAAAAGCGTGTTAAGCGTCAGATACTTGAAGAAGTACAGTCAATTTGTCCGAAAGATGTCACCATCATGCATATACGCCAAGGTGTAGCGAATGGTCTCGGTCACGCTGTATTGTGTGCCCGTCCTATCATTGGTGATGCACCTTTTGCGGTAGTATTACCCGATGTGATTATTGACGATGCAGCAAGTGATCCGAAAAAAGATAACCTTGCAGACATGGTTGCTAAGTTTAATACCACCCGTGTTAGCCAAGTTATGGTCGAGCAAGTTCCTCAAGAAGATGTAACTAAATTTGGTATTGCTGACCTTGATGGCGCCGCAATTGAGCCCGGTGAGTCTGCGAAAATCCACAAAATGGTAGAAAAACCTGCGCTTGATGAAGCACCGTCTGATTTAGCTGTCGTGGGTCGTTACGTGCTATCTGAGAAGATTTGGGACTTACTAGAGTTCACTCCTCCTGGTGCCGGCGATGAAATTCAACTTACAGATGCTATCGATGCATTAATGAAGGTTGAACAGGTTGACGCTTACTACATGAAAGGTAAGAGCCATGATTGTGGTAGTAAACTAGGTTACATGAAAGCTAACGTAGAGTACGCGCTTAGACACCCAGCGTTAGGCCAAGAATTTAAAGAGTATATTGCTAGTCTTAGCATCTAGGGTTACAGTATCTAGGATCACAGTATCTAAAATTACAGCTATTTAAAAGCGCGCTCATGGCGCGCTTTTTTGTGCGTGTCTTCCAAACTGAGTAACACCAATTGTGTTTTTTAGTCTTTTACTACAACATAACCCTGTAACTTAGATAGCATCTTTTCACCAATGCCCTTTACTTCAGTTATTTGGGCAACTTCTAAAAACGGTCCAACATCTTGACGGTAAGCGATAATCGCTTTTGCCTTAGAAATACCTACGCCGGGTAATGTTTGAAGCTCTTCAATACTCGCGATATTAAGGTCGATTTTTGTCGCGATACCAACACTTACCATCGATGATGAAGCATCATTATCTAATGGGGCAGCCGATATGCCTGGTGTGTAAATAAATAGCGCAGATAAAACCAGTAAGCTTGTTAATTGTCTTTTCATTGTCATTCCTTGTTTGGGTGTACACCATTTGTACAGCGTTGATGTTACCTACAGAGACAAATATGAAAAGACCAGTTTTGGGACAGTTTTGTCAGACGGCCATCACTAGCTTAAGGCGTTTTTTCTTTTTTGTGTGAGGGAGGAGAAAAGAGAAGAATGTATGCAGTAAGAGACAGATACAAAAAAGCGGGCTTGAAGCCCGCTTTATCAATGAGGTCTATTTAGCCTTAAAGGCGGTCAATTAACGCTTGAGTAAATTCATTTGTACCGGCTTCACCACCAAGGTCGCGAGTAGTGCGGTCGCCAGTTTCAATAACATCTTTTAATGCGCTACGAATCTTTTCTGCTTTATCACCCATGTTCAAGTATTCAAGCATTTGAGCCGCTGCAAGAATAACTGATGTTGGGTTAGCCAAGTTCTTACCTGCAATATCAGGAGCAGAACCGTGAACAGCTTCGAAAATAGCACAGTCTTCACCAATGTTAGCACCAGGAGCCATACCAAGGCCGCCAACAAGTCCTGCACACAGGTCAGAAAGGATATCACCGAATAAGTTAGTCGTAACAATTACGTCGAACTGATGTGGGTTCATTACCAACTGCATACAGGTATTATCTACAATCATTTCTGTAGATTCGATATCTGGGTAACGTTCGCCCACTTCACGAGCTACTTTTAGAAATAAACCCGAAGTAGACTTCAAGATATTAGCTTTGTGAACGGCAGTAACTTTCTTACGGCCTTCACGACGCGCTAATTCGTATGCGAAGGTTACAATTTTTTCAGCGCCGTCACGGGTGATTTTACTCATCGCTTCAGCTTCGTTACCGTCTTCTGAAACCACTTGTCCAAGACCCGAATACATACCTTGAGTGTTTTCACGCACGGTAATGATATCAATATCTTCGTAACGCGCTTTAGTGCCTTTGAACGAGATCACTGGGCGTAAGTTTGCGTAAAGTTTAAATTGTTTACGTAAGCTAACGTTAATTGATGTGAAACCTTCGCCAACTGGTGTAGTTAGTGGGCCTTTAAGTGCCACTTTATTTTTAGCAATAAGGTCTAGTGTTGCTTGTGGTAGAAGTTCACCATGCTCTTCAAGGGCAACTAAGCCTGCATCTGCGTAGTCATAGGCAAAATCACAGCCAACTTTATCTAAAATTTTAGTGGTTGCATCAATAATGTCTGGGCCAATGCCGTCACCGCGAATGACTGTAATGTGTTGCTGAGTCATGTGGAAGGATCCTCTGATAATTCTATTGTCAAAATCGTTAGGTTTACTACATTTTAGCTTAGCGAGCGAAACGCGCCAAAGAAGACCGCCTCATCTTGTTATTGTTATGAAAATTAGGGGGAGCTCATTGAAGCGGCGCTAAGCGGCGTATTTTATACGATAGCGGGGCTAAGTTATAGCCATTCGTAAAGATTAATTTTACTAGTGCAAATTAAGTGGGCAAAACAGATATTCGCCGAGTCCTTCCATCACGCGGCAAACGTCTTCACTTTTCAAGTCTATGGTTCTTCGCAGTGTATCGAAGGTGTTGTCAGTGGCGGTATCTCGCACCTTCAACGGGAATAAGTATTCTCTGGCAAGACCGAAAGACAGTTGTAAAATGGCATGTTCCTTTTTCAAAGAAGCGGCCACCTCTGCGTGGCGCCGACCAGACTGGTGAATCACTGCTCGCCATGTCGCACTTTGGTGCCAATTTCCTGCAAGTTCACCTGAAATAATATGCCATGAAGAAACGCCTTTAACCTTGAAAGCGTTATCTATCTGAAAGTAGTCTTTGTGATTAACGGGTAGTTGAGTCGCTACTTTTAATCCTGGCAGCGTGAATAAAGGCGCACACAAAAATGTGGTCACTAGAGCGGCAGATTGAGGGGTAAATTTGGTTTTTGTTATTGATGCTAACTGCGCTGCAATACCACACGCCAAAGAGGTAAATTGTTTGCTGATGGCAAGCAATGGATATTGATGTTGGGTTAAGCGTTCTATTAAGGCATGTTGTACCAGCATATCGCCCACTCTTTCCAAACCATAGGTTAATATTGCTTGTTTAAGGCTTGTAACCGGGAGTTTAAGGCGATTGTCTAGGCTAGCAGTGGAAAGCAAGAACTGCTGGAAGCTGGGTACCTTCTCTACCTTTTGACATAAATTAGGTACATCCACATCAGCTTTTTGCAATTCATCAATAATCTCTATCAGGGCTAAGGGGGGGCGCTGAATAGGGAAGGTTGTGGGTAAAAAAGGCTGCTCTCCTTTCACGCTTCGGGCGTTCTCACAAGCTAGATATTGATCTGAGAAATCTTCAAAGCTCAGATACAGCTCTTTAGGGGCTAAAAGGGTATTACGCTTAACCCATAGTATTTTCTCGTCCTCATTCCTACTTGGTGAATGAACAAGCGCATGCTGTTTTTGTATATCTATCACAATAGCGGGGTGCGCTTTTACGTATACCCTAGCTCCAGGTGAAGGTATTGAAATGAGTGATGCAATAGGATGCAAGAAAGTTCGCTGCATGGTGGGTACACGCTGAGCGATAAACGCCAGAAGACTCGACCTCGAGTGACTGTCAGTACAATAAGAAAACACACTGGTTATTAGGCTTATGCGTTGCAGTGAGGTTAATTTTGCTTCGCCAATATGTTTTATGGATTGTGAGCTGAAAAGCACTTTTTGTAACGCGATAATCTGTCGCCACATGGTGAGGTTATGGTCGTTAATGAACGTAAGTAACGCTTTTTTTTGACTAATTATCTGGCCTTTTGAGGTATTAGCCACATTAGAAGAAGCTAGATTAGAAGCGACTAAATAATACGTAGCCAAGTGGGCCGCAATAATATGCTGTAAAAAGTGGTCGTTATAGTTATTGAGTTTGCCAAACAGTGCTAGGTTCAACATATGCCGGGTGAGAGTATCAATGTCACTCGTACACTTTTGAAGTGCTAAAGGAATGGCGGGGTGGGTTTGAGTAAATGAAAGTGTAAGCTTAGCTCGCTGAAGACAGGTATTAACAGTGTCTTGAGGCGATGAAGTCAGTGCAGGTAGCGAAAGCAGAGCGTCAGAAAGCTCAGAAGCATCATTGAGCTCCATTTGGCTAGCTTTGCTGGTAACTTGAATACGCCCCGTCGCCCCACGCAATTAATTTCTCATTTTCAAACAATAATGGCGTGCATTCGTCTTGCGTGGTTAAACCATCTGCACGAACGTGCTGTGTACGGTAAAACATCACTTGAATAGCATTTTCATTTTGTCGTTTGGCTTCGGTAATATCAGGCGAACCAAGCAAGGCCAGCACTTCCTCTCGGGTGCTACCCAGCTTTAATTTGGTAATTTGCACGCGGTTATATTCTTCGCGATCTTTCCAGTCCATATTTTCAGGTTTATCGGGATAAACTGAAATCACTAGAAATACAAAAGCTGCATACAATGCTATGCCAGCAAAAATGAGTCGAATTACCTTGGAGTTCATAACCCTAACTTTTCGTTTTTCTGCGCTAAAATAAACAATTTACAACATGTATATAGGTTACAAACTGTAATTTCGCAGTTCCTTTATTTGAATAACTACTTAAGTCTACAGTGTACCGTAAAAAGTTCATCGACGGTAAGTGTTAAACGTAAGGAAATGCGTCTAGCTATTTCTCAATGGTATAGCACGGTGTGTATGCAGAGCCGGGAAGCTTCATTCTCTGTTGAGAAACAAAAGATTCTAATAGTGTATCAACCCGCTCCATCAACGTTGCATCACCTGTCAGCCTAAATGGCCCATGCTGTTTAATGTGCTGAATCCCTTCTGCCTTAACGTTACCAGCCACAATACCTGAGAATGCTTGCCTTAGCGCTATCGCTAGCGAAGCATTATCCTGATCATGATGTAACGCTAAATCTGACATGGTTTGATGCGTAGGAATAAATGGACGCTGAAAGTCTTCTTCTATCTTTAGTGACCAATTAAAGCTGTAGGCATCGCCCATTGCTTCTCGGTACTTTTTAACTCTCCCAAGCCCTGTGCGCATAACCCGAGCAACTTCTTCAGGATCGTCAACAATGATCTGGTATTTGCTCTGTGCTTCTTTCCCTATCGTCGTACCGATGAATTCATCAATGGCTTCAAAGTAAGTCTCAGAACCCGCTGGACCGGTAAGGATGACAGGGAAGGGCTGCTGGGCATTTCGTTCATTCATTAATATGCCAAGCAGATAAAGTAACTCCTCAGCGGTGCCAACGCCGCCGGGGAAAATCACAATGCCGTGGGCTAGGCGAACAAAGGCCTCAAGGCGCTTTTCAATATCTGGCATGATGACGAGTTCATTAACAATCGCATTGGGTGGCTCTGCTGCGATAATGCTAGGTTCAGAGATACCAATGTAACGGCCTTCCTTATATCGTTGTTTAGCATGCCCAATGGTAGCCCCTTTCATGGGCCCTTTCATTGCACCTGGGCCACAGCCTGTACAAATATTCATTTCTCTGAGCCCTAACTGGTAGCCCACTTCTTTTGTATATTTATACTCAGTTAGATTAATAGAATGCCCGCCCCAGCACACCACCGTATTAAGGCTATCGTTTCCTTCAAGTGCCTGTGCATGGCGCAACATGTCAAACACCATGTCGGTAATGCTCACACTATCGGCTGGCGCACTTTTGTGGGTAAACGCATACTTATTACCCATATAAAGCAGATCGCGAAGCACGGCAAAGATGTGCTCATGTACACCAGTAACTAAAGTGTCATCCACAAAAGCAACTTCTGGTGGATTTACCAATTCAATTTTAACGCCGCGTTCTCTACGTACCAGCTTGATATC
Organism: Alteromonas naphthalenivorans; assembly: GCF_000213655.1. NCBI lineage: Bacteria > Pseudomonadati > Pseudomonadota > Gammaproteobacteria > Alteromonadales > Alteromonadaceae > Alteromonas > Alteromonas naphthalenivorans. Next base: position 3,117,131 of record NC_015554.1, on the reverse strand, counting down.
GAAATTTTCGTAAGGCGCAAAAAGCACTTCGTAATCATCTTCATCGACACCACTATTTAGTACTGCTAAGCAACAGTTTCTGAACATGCCATACAGTGCACTATTTGTTGTATCTTGTAATTGAGCCACTTCAATTTGCGACAACTGACTCATCCAACCAACAGGATTTAACTGCACTTTCTTCATACTTATTCGTCTCTGTCAGTAATAACGCGGTTGCGACCGCTATTTTTAGCTTGGTAGAGCAAGTTATCAGCACGTTCAAAAACAGCGTCTGGGGTGTCACCTTTATTGAAAAATGAAGCACCAAATGATGCCGTTATAGTGACTTTTTCTTGCTTAAACTTAAACGGTAAAGAGGCCAGTTTCGTTCTCATGGTTTCAAGTAAACTGATGACTTTTTGTTTATTCATACCGGGTAGAAGTAAAACAAATTCTTCACCGCCCCAGCGCGCCATAAAGGTGTTCTCTGTTAATTGTTGTTTAAGGTTCTTTCCTACCACTTGTAGTGTTTTATCGCCGGCAGCATGACCGAAACGGTCGTTGATTGACTTAAAGTGGTCTATATCGATGACGGCCACCGCTAAATCATCACCGTTATCTTGCCAAGACTGAACTGCTTTCGATAACTTTTCATTGTAAGCTTGGCGATTAGGTAAGCGGGTAAGCGGGTCGGTTTGGCTCAGCATCATTTGCTCAGCCAGTTTCTTTTTATAGGTTAGGGTTTGTTTTTGCAGCTGCTCAATTCTGCTTTGCATTGAGCCAAGTAACCCCATTAACGATGCTTGACCTTGTGAGTCTAATTGCGCTTGTTCATTCAATGTGCTGGCAATATTTTGAACACAGAATTGTGTGTGTTCTTTTAGAGACTCCAAAGAGTCGCTGTGTGATACCGCCTCTTCAATACTTTCAATATGCGACTGAAGCTGCGCATTACCGACTTGTCGTTGCTCAAACTGAGTCCGGCTATTTTCCATGCTTAGCTGAATGTCTCCTCCCATTTTGCCTATGGAGTTATGCAAGCTTTGAATAACCTTGCCAGTTAGGCTGGCCTCAGCCATGGCGTCTTGTACTATCATTCGAAGGATAACAACACAGCTTTTAAGCAATTGGTCTTCCGACATACCTTCCGTCAGTTTTTTCTGTATATCAACTAATTGACTGTCGTCAGGTTGGCGCTGGGCATAGCTGGCAATAAGTTGGTTTAGTTCCTCTAAAATAGACTTATAAAGCGGGTTCACCGTATTGTCTTTATTGCTTTCTTTACTATTTTCCAGTGCAGGTGCTTCACCCTTATTCTTTCCAGCTTCAAGCTCACTGGCTGCACTACTCGCCAATGCCGCATGATGCAACTCAATAGCCTGCTGGAATAGCTTGTAAATACTAAAAATATCCCCTACCGGCTGGTTCAGAGTTATCAATTGCTGTGTGGCTCGTTTTTGAAGCACTTCATCTTCAAACACTACTTTTTGAAGACGCTTAGTTGCACTTTCCAGCAAAGCCACAGTTTCAATACTGTATTTTTTTAATGTCAGTTCTTGATGTTGAAGCGCGCTATTAAGCTTGTTGATGCTTACCGTAGCAAGAGTAAAGTTTGGCGTGCCGGACAAATGCCCTCTCAATATTTGTAGTTCGCTATCAACTTTGTCGGAAAACCCTTCATAAAAGGCAGACAAGCGAACGATAAATTGTGAAAGTAGCGTATTGTGTTGCTTATAAGTTTGAAGCTGTTTGGCGTCCATAATTGTTGTTTACTCAACCTTAGGTGAAGTCATCCTGCACATTTAATGATTCTATTAAATCTGTGCGCTAAATTATTGGCGAGCTTGCCTTTTATTTGCGTAGGGCGTTTCAAAATTAGAGCGGAAAGGGTTTATGTCGAGCCCTCCACGTCTTGTGTAACGCGCGCATACTGTCAACTTCTCAGGTTGGCAGTGTTGCATAATGTCACAGTAAATTCGCTCTACACACTGTTCATGAAATTCATTGTGCTGCCTGAAGCTAATCAAATATTTTAGTAAGCCTTCGTGATCTATGCTTCTCCCTTCATAACGAATTTGCACACTGGCCCAGTCAGGCTGACTGGTAATAAGGCAATTCGATTTAAGTAAGTGGGAAACCAAACTTTCAGCCTTTTTCTCGTCCGTTACTTTTAACAGCGATGTGTCAGGCTCGTAAGTTTCAACTGAGATATCAAGTTCATCAAGCAGTACACCTTCAAATTCTTTAAAAGTTAATGTATTGAATTGATTGGGAAGCGTTAAGCTGACCATCACGGGCTCACCCGCACATTTTGATAGGTCGGATGCCAGTGTGGCTCGCACATCTTCAGGGCTTTCAAAAGCGGTTTGATTAAAGCTATTTAAATATAACTTGAATGACTTCGACTCTATGAGATTTGCAGAAGTAATAGGTACATTACATTCAAGCAAGGCTACGTGAGGCTTTCCTTTTTTGTTGAGCCAAGACAATTCATACCCAGTCCATGTATCAATACCTGTAAAGGGCAGGGCTTCAGCGTTCAACGATAACGTATCTCGGCTTAAGCTACGGGGTACGCCCTGAAGTAGGTTAGGGTTGTAATGAAATTCATATTCAACCTGCTTCCCCAATGAAAGATCCTTGGGCGCTGAAATAGAAATTTTATCGTTTACCTTCGAAGTCATATTTACCTATATATTCTAACCGTTTTAGATGTGCCGTCTTACTTGAACTTGGCACCTTATACCTATAGTGTACCTCAAAAATATTGGTGTAACCCCATAATGGCCTTAACAATTAGTAATGAATTAACCCAACTTATCGGTGCTTTCACTTCCCATCATGAGCGCAGTGGCAGTCTGCTGACTATACCTTATGATAGTCAATGGCCCTCACCTTGCTACTTAAAGCAGGGTGATGAGGGTGAATTGGTACCGTGGGAGCCCAAGCGCCAAAGTGACAGTCAGCAGTCTGCGCTAAGTTTTAAGAATGTTGAAGAGGCATTAGACATTAAGCTCAACGCTGATTTTTGTCAGTTCTTTACCCAATTTTTCAGTAACAATTTACCAGTAGCTGCAGAGCATGGGGCTTGTGAGTTATTGCAAGTTTGGAATGAAGAAGACTTTGAGCGGCTTCAACAAAATTTAATTGGACACCTATTAATGAAAAAGAGACTGAAACAAGCGCCAACACTCTTTTTTGCATTAACCGATGAAGATGATTTTGTTTTGAGTGTGTTAAATAGCACTGGAGAAGTGGTGTTAGAACAAGTTGGAAGGCCACCACAAAAAGTCATTTCGCCAAGCCTGCCGGCATTCATAGCCACACTACGAGCTGAATGAGTTTTTTGTGTCATGCCGTGCTGAAAAAAGACACGGCATGTAGTCGTTACCAATGAAGGTGGCGTTTAAAGCTAGTGACGTCAGGGACTTTATTAAGTGTTTAGGCTTACTCAATAGATGCTTCTAGCCGCTTTTGTAGCATCGCCATTTGCTGTTCAAGCAACGCCACCCGTTTTGAAAGCGACGCAATGGTTTCTACTTCCTTCCCGTTAATAGATGCAGGATCTGATGCGCCATTCGCAGCATTAAAATGTTTGATAGCTTCAATAGCCTCTGTTACCGATGCTTTAAAAGGCGCTTTTGCTCTAAGTAGTGCCACAGAAGGCGATGTCCCTTTTTGCACCATTTGCTGACATACAATCATTAATTTCTGCAGATTATTATTTTGCAGTGACATTTCATTCGCCAATAAATTACAAGACGTCCAGCTTATCCACTTAAGCTTGATTTCGCTAGGGTTTTTAACCAATAAATTGTGTCAAACTGACCACTAATTAATATAATAAACCACGTGTTATGAATTTAATAATCACTAAATTTAACTAAAGCTATTAAAATCAGAAGCTTAAACAATTGGTCTCATTCTTGATTACCTAATTGCATATAACAAAACTACAAACGATAAAAATCAGAGGAAATCACATGAAATCGATTATCTTACCACTCGCATTAGCATCATCATTCTTACTTACTGGTTGCGTGGTATCTGTAGGTGGGGGGAGTGATAGCCATTATGGTACTGATGTAGAAGACCGAGAATACAATAACCGCAAACATATCTCGAACCTTGAAACAGGAATGAGCTATGAAAGCGTATTAAGAAAAATGGGGGTGGCTGATTTCAACGAGCTTTATGAAAAGCAAGACGGTACCTATCGCGTATTGTTTTATCGTACTCAAAGAACCATGGGTGATGGCATAACAACGAAAGATGAATGTACGCCAATAGTATTTAAAGATAGTGGCCTAGTAGGGTGGGGTGATAGCGCTTACCACCTAATGAATTAAGAGTAACATTAATTTAACATCTTGGTGTTTTTGCCGTAAAGTGACCATTAATTGGTCACTTTTTGCATTCTGTGACTATTAATTTATAGATTATTGAGGGCTGCACCTATGACAAATGACACACTAACCGACGGCCAAGCGATGAATGCACAAGGGGTCAATGAAGCATTAGAGCCACTTGTGTCATCCCTTGAAGCTATCAAAGCCATTTACCTTGGTGTAGATGATTTGAAGGTTGCTGCTTCTATATTATTTAATGCGTACGTAGATGATCCACTTTTTAGCGACATATTTCAGGCTGAAAAAGAAGGTTATGAGAGTCGGTTGCGCTCTGCTATCAGAGAAGAGTTAAACGCTTTTTGGGTGGCAGAGCAACCTATTGTAGGGCTGTTCGATGGCGAGCGACTACTCGCGGTCGCATGCCTTACCGCGCCAGACGCTGCATTTGGTTCTGGGCGTTACTGGCATTGGCGTTTGCGTATGCTACTTACCGCTGGCCTTTTCGGCACAAAGCAAATGCTAGAAAAAGAAGAAAAAGTTCGCGCACTAGTCCCTGCGGTTAACTTTCATATGCTAAGTTTTATTGCCGTTCACCCTGATTATCAACACCATGGACTAGGTCATACACTATTAGGTGCTATTGACAGCGTAGTGGAAGAAGATGCTAAAAGTGAAGGGGTAGCAGTGTTTGTTACAGTAGCTAAACACAAGCCCTTTTTTAACGACGATAACTATGATGTGGTGGGAGAGCTAAGCCTATCTCACGTAAAAGGCGATGTAATGTTTAGGCGAAAGCCTGCAAAAATTGTCATAAAAAATGCGTAAACTGGGTGAGGACTTTACGTTGTTTAATAAATAAGGTGGTATGCAAATGCTAAGTGCGCAAGGAAGTTGCCTGTGCGGGGCTATTACCGTAATGGCGGAGAATATTAACCCTAAATTCACTGTTTGCCATTGTGATTCTTGCAGACAGTGGGGCGGTTCGGCGCTGTTTGCATTACAATGCGGTACGCAGGTCAAATTCGAAGACACGACCTCTAGTGGTAATAACGTTAGCATTCACCGGTCGTCAGATTGGGCTTCTCGCGGTTTTTGTGGCAACTGTGGTACTCATCTATTTTACAAGCTCAATGAGACCGGTGAGTACAATATTCCTGTCGATATATTTCAAGCACTAGATGGGTTAGAAATGGATATGCAGTACTTCAGCGATCAACGCCCGCACTACTATTGCTTTTCTAATAAAACAAAAGAAATGACCAAGGCTGAAATTCTGGCGTATTTCGCTCAACAGTCTTGAGTTACCAACAGGCAAAGCATGCACCGCTATTAACACGGGAAAGAAGCTATCCGACGTATCAACATTTAATGCGCGGGATCTCTTCCCATCGGGTAGTGGCTCTTTTCGTTAAGAAGTCTCTTTTCATGGCAAAATTTTGTTGAAAGCCCCTAGCCCCAAAATGCATCGTGTTTCTGCCATATCTAGCGTTTGTACTGTCAAGCACTGCCATTAATGCCGAGTTGTCCGTACTGGGTGTAAATAAATCGTCTTGGCGATATTTTTCGTCGCAAATGTCCAACAGACCCACACCCACTTTGTAGTAACGCACGCCTGGAATAAACAGTTTATTGAGCGCATCAGACGCTGCGTGAATAATATGTCGAGTATCATTGGTAGGAACAGCAAAGCTGGAAAGCGCCGACTGCTTAACATATCTGCTATCGTCATGAGGCGAATTTGCCGCAAAGAAGGTGGCGCTGTGAGCGAGTGAGTGTTGAGCGCGTAGTTTTTTAGTGGCTATTTCAGCGTGGGTGGCTAACGCTGCTCTCAATTCATCTTGTGTGGTAACTCTCTTTCCAAAACTACGGGTGCTGTAAATTTCTTTTTTAGCGGGTCTTATCTCATCCCACGTCATTCTTAGTTCACCCTGAAGTTCTCTCACTGTATTTTCTAGCACAATAGAAAAATACTTACGCATTTTAGCGGGGGATTGTTGTGACAGTGTATAGGCATTATTAATACCCATGGCCATCAATCGTTTTTCCAAGCGCCCACCAATACCCCATACATCTGCTACTGCCATGCGGGGTAATAATGCCTGCTTTTCTTGCTGCGTATTAATAACCGCTGAACCTCGAAAGCCGTCCAGCTTTTTTGCAGCGTGATTAGCTGCTTTAGCAAGGGTTGGAGTGGGGCCAAATCCAACGCCCACGGGAAGCTTTACCTCACGCCAAATAGTTTTTCTTATCTCATAGCCTAGGGCCAGCCATTCACTATCATGTAGGCGTGGCGAAAAGCGCATGAAAGCTTCATCAATACTGTATTCGTGCAATTCATCACAGAATTGAGACATGACAGAAAACATTTTTGAAGACACATCGGCATAAAGCTCATAGTTAGACGAGCAAACAACAACCCCTGCTTTTTTTGCTTCCTCTTTCACCTGAAAATAGGGAACGAACTTTTTAAATCCTAATCTTTTGGCAATAGGGCAGGCTGCGACCACGCAGCCATCGTTATTGCTCAACACCATAACGGGTTTGTTTCGCAGATTAGGGTTGTAGATTTTCTCGACCGATGCATACATAGAAGTGACATCTACTAGCGCAAACACTACTCACCTCCTAGTCGACGGGAGAGTTTTTTGTGAAGCCTAATGGAGCGCGTTACCACCCCTTCTATTGAAAATTCATCGCCTTCTTTTAAAAAGTAAGGTTTGTACAAGGGTGATGAAGAACGCAAGCAGCCGTGGCGTTTGTCTACACGCTTACAGACGAACTCACCGTTTAAGGTCGCCACAATAATGCACATGTCAGAAATATCTTCAGCTCTTGAGACAATCAGCAGGTCGCCGTCATGAATGCCATCGTCCATCATCGACTTGCCTTGTGCGTAGCCAATGAAGGTAGCAGCAGGTTTATCAATAAGCAGAGAATCTAGACTCAAGCCTAGTTCGGTATATTCTGCAGCAGGCGACTCGAAGCCTACGATGCCCGCTTGTGCAGTGATAGGAATAAATTTAAGCATACACTTCAAAAATACTGTTTATTTGTACAGTATTTTAGTGGGTTCATACTCATCAATCAATCTCAGTACAGAAAATACTCGTCTTAATGGCGACTGTAATGACCGGCAAAATTCGCAATTGGTCATAATGACGACAAGCTTTGTACGACATTTCCTACAAAAGTGTAGGAAATGTGGGTTTTTTTTCGTGGTTTATATCTAGACTAAAGTCTAACGTTGTTGATTTTTATAGGTTTTTCATTTTCAGATCATATTAACTCCTTATTTTCTCCTTAATTTATTGTAATTCTGCCTAGCGGGAATTCTTGGTAGGGATATTATTAATGGCGTCACAGGGAAACACGATGAGTCAGGATGATTTTAAGGACAACCTTGGACAACTTAAGGAAGAGAATCCCTTAACAGGAGTGAGGGGAGATGGAATAGCAGGAAGCATCACAGGGATGATAAGCGCACCGGACGTGCTGAAATGGAATTGCCAAAGAGACAAGCAAGGAAAGCGCAAGCGATAAGGAATCGCAACAGGAAGTAGAAAGGATTTGGCGAAGGATCGTCATAAAAAGGAAAGATATAGGATATATCGTAAAGGAAAGCTTGGAAGGCTTAAGCAAGGATAGTTTGCGCAGGATGCGCAAGAGCAAGGCAGCTCAGGAACGAACGGACCGCTTAAGGATTGAGCTAGTTGCACAGGATGTGTAATGTAGAAAGGATGAAAGGATAGGAACACTAGCTTTTGCTGGCAAGGAACAGCCTTAGGATGAGGCCCCCACGTGCAGGATAGATGGGATGCTTAGGATAAATGGAAAGGGATTTACGCAAGGATGGGTAACTCGCACGGGAACACGCGAGAGAAGATGGAAAGGGGCGTATATGGATTTTAATCGGGAAGATTTTAGTCGCAAAGGAACGCAGAGAGGGAAACTCAAAATTCCAGGAAAAGGGGTAGCAGAGAGGCTACCCCTTTTTTTTGCGTAATTTTTGGCGTTGCCACTAAAACGCTCACGTTTAAAGACGCCCATTCCGCTCGGCATAGTCATCTCGTTCATACCTAATACTATAGCGGGCTAACGAATCCGAAGAACTTAATTAACTCTGTGAGGTGGTAAGGTAGTTCTTATAATATGTTTGCCTACTAACTCCACTTCTCCGCTGTATCTGTCTTCACCATTACCGGAAAATTCAAACACAAAGATATTATGCCAATCAGGCTTGCTGTAGTTGAAGGTAATGCGGGTTTTGGCTCTGGCAATACTGAGCAGTTGCAGTTGATTGTTTTTACAGTACTGGCGCAGGTAACTATCAGTAAATTCGGAAATACTTCGTATGCGCCAAAACTGAAAGGCGACAAAGCCTAAGCCCAACCATAAGGTTAATTCAAGAAGTGTCATTCATTACCCCTTAGTTTGTGAAAACAGCGTGCCAATTGCGCTGGCCAGTAAGTCACTGCGTTCTGGGGTTCTTAGTATGCCTAGTACTAATTCACGTAACTGGGGTACTTGAACAAGATCAGAGAAGAAGCCGCGGAATACGTCGCCATTATAGTTTTCTTGGTTATCGACCTCGGCAACCGCTTCAAAAAATAGCAGCAGTAATTTCTCGTCCATTTGCTGAAAATGGCGGGCAGCAATAACACTTAATATATCTAATCGGTTCAATTTCTTAGCTTCAAAGTGAGACACTAATTGCGTATATATAGTGTCGTTTTTGGTCTCACAAGACAAACCCCGTAGCGCGGCTAAACTTATTTCATCACCGTCTAACACTGAAAGCATGCATTGGTTAAGCCGCTCAGATACGTTCGCAACTTCGGCCATTTCCATAAAAGCCCGTTGAAATGGTTCGGCAAAAAGTGAAAAGTTACGCAGCACACTGTCTTGCACTTCTTGAGCGTTTTCCATTGAGTCTAATCTAATGACCACATCCGCAATTGCCTGTAAGGGAATGGTTTGCCAGTCAGCCACCTGCGGCGCTTTCACGTAGGCGATAACATACTGTGCGCTGACGCTAATCGGCTGATTCAGCTTCGCGCGAACCAGTGCATTAAATTGCGCAAGTAATGACTGCGCGGGCACAAATGAATAAGGATTATCTGGCAATGTGTTAGCCGCTTCAGAATCATCAGAAATTGATTGGCCTAGTGCATCGACAATAATTTGCAGAAAATGGTTTCTTGAAGCCGCTACCACTAATCCCTGCTCGTCTAGAGGGAGTTTGATAAACCAAATATAGTGCTGATTTGAGCTATTTTTATTCCAAAAAACAATGCCGAACCACGCATGTTGCTGGCGAGGGAAGGGCGCAACAGTTGAGCCATTCTCAATATCCAAAAACGCCTGATTGTCTAAAGCGGTAAGTCTTCGACCCATATCAAAAACAATATATTCTGTACCTGCATGCAATAAAAATTCGCTGATAGAGTTAATACTGTTTGCGTTCATTTCAGGCGTTCTCACTTCATAAAACTGATTTTAGGGCGCAAAGTTTAGCATATTTTAGTTGCCGACAGGCAAAGGCATTGTTCTTTTAAAGGTGCGAGCGGAATGAGTGCTGCCTCTGGTATACTGCCGTCCAGATCTATACGGCAAACCTTAAACCATGTAATGACTATGAAGTTAATAGAAGAATTCGAGTATCATTTAAATACGCTAGAAACAGCGATGCGCCAAACTAAAACGTGGCCGAACAAATCACCTAGCAAGGCGCAATTAGCCAGTACTGCCCCTTTTGCTATTGATACCCTGTCTTTTTTCGAATGGCTGGCGTATGTTTTTGTGCCTAAATGTCATTACTTAATAGCGATGGGTCAGCTACCAGGGAAGATGGCAATTTCCCCTGCAGCGCATATGTATGCACCAGACTGTCCCGAATCTATCCTAGTTCAGTTGCTTGCACTTGATAAACTTACCGAACGCAATAAGAAGTAATTTATGCCTGAAGAATTTCCATTTACCCAATGTGAAACCCCAAGTGAAAAGGCTGGCAGCAATAGTGTGCAGCCATACCCGCCGCTTAATATTTTATATCAAGATGAGCATATCGTGGCCATTGATAAACCGCCGGGTTTATTAGTGCACAGAAGTCCTATCGACAGGCATGAAACTCGCTTCGCCGTGCAGACATTAAGGGATCAGCTCAACAAGCACGTATTTCCCGCTCACCGACTAGATAGGCCCACATCCGGTGTACTATTGTTTAGTTTTGACAGTAAAACAGCGGCGCTGCTTGGCCAGCAGTTGATGAATAAGCAGGTGCAAAAGCAGTATCACGCTATTGTTCGTGGTTATGTTAAACATTCAGGGCTCATCGATTATGCGCTCAAATATCGTTACGATAAAATTGCCGATAAACATAAGCGCCCGCAGCAGGCACCTCAGCAAGCCACAACGGTATACGAAAGTTTAGCGAACTATGAATTACCTTTCGCCGTAGGTAAATATGAAACCGCCCGCTATTCATTAGTAAAACTTTTGCCCTCGACAGGACGCAAACATCAATTGCGTCGTCATATGGTACATATTAGGCACCCTATTTTGGGAGATACCACCCACGGAGACGGAAAACAGAACAAATTTTTGCAAACACACTTTAGTTTTCAGAATTTGGCCTTAAGTTGTACGCAGATGGGTTTTTATCACCCGATAACCGGAAAGTGGCTATCGGTGTTTGTTAGAATGCATTCAGAAATGCAACGAGTGTTAGATGCGTGGCAAGAATATCAGGTTTAAGGTTTGGGCTAGAAAGTGTGATGCTTAAACGGGAAACCCACACGATTTGAAAAGATAATGAGGAAGTAATGGCGACATTAAAAATTTTTGCAGGTACCGTGTATGGCAATGCGCAACATGTAGCAGAGCAAGTTGAAGAAAATCTTGCAGAGCAAGGTGTAGATTGCGAGCTTGAGAGCGATCCTTCAGTAAGCGACTTTACCGATGCCGACGCTATCTTATTGATTACTTCTACGACTGGCCAAGGCGATGTTCCACCAAACTTAGAATTTGTCTTCTCTGATTTGAAAGACGAGTTTCCATTGCTAAACGACAAGCCTTTTGCTGTTGCTGCGTTAGGTGATAGTAGTTACGGGGAAAGTTTTTGTGGAGCCGGTCGTCAATTCAATGAATTGTTATTAGAGCTGCAAGGTAAAGCAGTAGCCGACATGCTAGAAGTGGATGCCCTTGAGACCCTTGAACCTGAAACCATGGTTATTGAGTGGGTTAACGGTATTAAAGCTCAGTTAGGCGTGTAACGGGGTTCGACAATTATCTCAAAAAATAGAAAAGGGCGCTAGGCGCCCTTTTTTAATGCAAAACGTTTAATACGTGAATACAGACTTATTCAACACCACGTAGTAGGGCATTAATACCTACTTTAGCACGGGTTTTAGCGTCTACTTTCTTCACGATAATGGCAGCGTATAGGCTGTATTTACCGTCTGGGCTTGGCATGTTACCAGAAACCACTACTGAGCCAGCAGGAACGCGGCCATAATGTACTTCGCCGGTTTCACGGTCATATATACGGGTGCTTTGGCTAATGTAAACGCCCATTGAAATAACTGCGCCTTCTTCAACAATAACACCTTCAACAATTTCAGAACGTGCGCCAATAAAGCAGTTATCTTCAATGATAGTAGGGTTCGCTTGAAGTGGCTCTAAAACACCACCAATGCCTACGCCGCCAGATAAGTGAACGTTCTTACCGATTTGTGCACAAGAACCAACCGTTGCCCATGTATCTACCATGGTGCCTTCATCAACAAATGCACCAATGTTTACGTACGAAGGCATAACAACCGCATTTTTACCAACGAAGGTACCCGTGCGGACTGCAGCAGGAGGCACAATACGCGCGCCATCATTAGCAAATTGTTCAGCAGTATAGTTGCTGTATTTCAAAGGCACTTTGTCGTAGTAACGGCTTTCAGCGCCTTCAATAACGTCGTTGTTGTGGAGGCGGAAGAAAAGCAAAACGGCTTTCTTTAACCACTGATGAACAACCCATTCGCCCGCGATTTTTTCAGCTACACGCGCTTTACCGCTATTAAGCAAAGCAATAGCATCGGCAACGGCTTGTTTCACTTCTGCTGGTGCAGAAGATGGGCTAATGTTGTCGCGGTTTTCGAAGGCGTCTTCAATAATGGCTTTCAATTCATTCATGGTATCGTGATATCTTCAAGTTGATCGAGTTTAAACAAGATACGCTTTTTCAAGCTCACTTGTTGTTCTTGGGTTAATGCTTTGCCAGCATCATTACTGACAATAAATATATCTTCTGCGCGCTCGCCGATAGTAGCAATTTTTGCCAGCTTCAAGGTGACATTAGTATCAACAAAAGCATGGCCAATTTTAGCTAAAATGCCGGGCGCGTCTAGTGCTTCTAACTCAACGAGTGTCGCTTCATCGCTCACACCGAAAAAGCGTACTTTAGTAGGCACGTCTAGCTGTTTCATTTGTCGAGGTAGTTTACGCTTATTTTCGTGTGAACGGCCTGGTTTTTCAAGCTGGGTGCTAATCGCTTTTTCTAGCGATTGAATTCGGGACTCAGATGTTAGCCTGGAACCATCATTTTCAAGCACCAACATACTGTCAAACACATAGCCATCGCGGGTTACGGTAACATGGGCGTCGTGAATAGAGCAATTACGACTGTCTAAAACGGAAGCTACTTGTGCAAATAAGGCTTTTCTATCTTTACCGAAAAGAAAAATTTCCGTGCCGCCTTTTGCACTGTTGTCATTGGCTTTAACGAGAAGCTGGTCGCTATCTGGTGTTAGCCAATCATCCTGAGCCTTAACGATTTCTTCGGTATGCCATGCAATTTGGGTGGGCTTGAATCGTACAAAATAGTCATCATCTAACCGCGCCCATAATCCATCAATGGATTCAGAGCTAACCCTGCGTTCGTGCAGAATTTGTTGCGCTTGATATTTGTGAGTAGTCACTCGCTCACTTAATGTTACTTGGCACTGTAACCCGTTATCTAATGCTTTTTGCGTCATTAAATAAAGTTCTCTAAGCAGAGATGCTTTCCAATCATTCCACAAATTATCGTTGGTTGCCCGAATGTCTGCAAGGGTAAGGGTATAAAGTAAATTTAAGTGGTTGTGGCTTCTTACCGCGCCAGCAAATTCACTGATAACGTCTGGATCGTAAATGTCTCTGCGCTGCGCCACTACCGACATTAGCAGGTGGTTTTCCACTAGCCAGCTTATCATGGCCGCGTCGTTCGCCGGTACATCATGCTGTTCACAGAACTTAGCAACATCAATGGCGCCTAGCGTTGAGTGGTCGCCGTTACGACCTTTAGCGATATCGTGAAATATAGCAGCAATATACAATACTTCTGGCTTGTCTAGATTGCGACAGATACGGCCACAGCGTGGAAAATCTTTGTTCTCTTTCGAGAAAAAATAATTCACGTGCTTCACTAAGCGGTGCGTATGTTCATCCACTGTGTAGGCGTGAAACAAATCAAATTGCATCATCCCTACAATGGCATCCCACTCAGGTAAGTAAGCTTGTAAAATGCCGTACTGATGCATAATGTCCCAACCAAAATTAAAAAAGTCGGGTTGTTTTAGCAAGACCATGAGCTTTTCACGGCAAGCGGGGCGCTCAACAAAGTAAGCATTCTCAAATGTACGATGTGCGTTTCTTATTTGGCGAATACAAGTGGTGCTTAAACCTTGAACTTCAGGGGTATTAGTGACCACATTTAAAAAGTCTAAAATGGCTTCTGGCGAAGAAAAAGCATTCTCATGGCGAGGCGAAATCATATTATCGAGTAATTCGAAATCTTCGTTAATAATCGCGGTACGCTGAACACTCTGATTAAGCATGTCATACTTGAACCGTTGCAAAAGCATTTGGTTCAATTCAGAAACTCGGGCAACGGTGCGGAAGAAGTCACGCATCATCTTTTCAACTGAACTTTTTCCTTCTTCTCCATACCCCAGCATGGCGGCAACATCAGGTTGGTAATCAAAAAGAAGGCGGTTTTCACTTCGCCCTGCAACCAAATGTAAGGCACAACGCATTTTCCACAAATGCATTCTACAGGTGATTAATTCGCTGTGTTCTTGCTCGGTAAAGTAGCCGTGCCCCACTAGGTTCCAGCCGTCATATTCTTTAAAGTGTTTTTTTGCCACCCAACCAATAGACTGGATATCCCTTAAACAGCCTGGGTTTTCTTTGATGTTAGGCTCTAGGTTGTACGCTGTACCGTTAAATTTAGCGTGACGTCGCTTTTGTTCATCGTACTTGGCCGAGAAAAACGCTTTACTCGACCAAGAATTTCGCCCGTTTACTTCATCCCACAGCTTTTCAAAAATAGATTCGCTGCCGCAAAGCAATCGACTTTCTACGAGGTTAGTGGCAATGGAAATGTCGTCTTTGGCAAGGCTGACGGTTTCTTTGATGGTACGTACTGACTGACCCACATCAAGCTTAATATCCCAAAGCAGAGTAATAAAACGACTGACTTTTTCTTGGGTGTCGGGCTTAAGGGTTCGTTTGCTCACTATCAGCAAATCAATGTCGGAATAAGGTTGAAGGTGCCCGCGTCCATAGCCACCTACGGCACATAATGCTAATTCACTTTCATTGTCTAAACCGTAGAGGTGCCACAAATGGCACAAAAGGGCATCAACGAATTGTGCACGCCCAGTCACAAGTTGGTTAACAGGAATGCTATCGAATGACGCTTTTATCCATGCATAGCTATCTTCTACACACGACTTGATGGCAACTAAGTCGTCAACCGACGTTATTTGATCAATATTTTTTATTAGGGATTGCAGCGTCAAATTACACCTTCTATGCGTACAGCTTTTTGAACACACTGAACCTTACCATGAAATGAAACGAAATCGCAGTGCCGATTAGTTGCATACCCAAGGCAATATTGTGAATAAATATACGAAAATGTTATAGGTATGCTGCAAGCATAAGATGAAATATGACAGCGCTATTTTCAAGGCGGGCAATAGGACTGATAGCAATAGGGCTGATAGCAATAGGACTGATAGCAATAGGACTGAAAGTAACAGTCAATGCGATAGCTCAGAGGAATAGCGTGGTAACTAGTGTGCTGTCGTTCCTGCTAAAAACCTGTGATGTACATTCGTAACCAACAACGAAAGAAAGGAAAAAAGCATGAAGGCGTAGTAGAAGTATAAAAACATATAGCAACCAAAAAAGTTAAGCTGCTATATGTTTATATAGGCGATTCAAACACTAAATAAAGAGTGCTTATCGAAACTGACCATTATTTGTCAGTGTGCAAAACGTTAACTGTGTGAAATCACTCGCGGAAGGTCTTCTTCGTCACGCAATGTTAATACTTCCACACCGTCTTCGGTAACCAGTAAGGTATGCTCCCATTGTGCACTTAAACTTCTGTCTTTGGTTACTACCGTCCACTGGTCAGGAAGAATTTTTGAGTAACGCTTACCTGCATTCACCATAGGTTCAATGGTGAAGCACATGCCCGCCTCAAGCACATCGCCAGTGCCAGGCTTACCGTAATGCACGATTTGTGGCTCTTCGTGGAAACTCGCGCCAATACCATGACCACAGTACTCGCGCACGATTGAATAGTTATGCGCTTCTGCGTGGGTTTGGCAGATATGACCAATATCGCCCAATGTCATACCCGGTTTTACTTCTTTAATCGCTTTATATAAGCATTCTTGTGTAACTCGGCTTAAACGCTCTGCCATAATCGTTGGCTTTCCAACGGTAAACATCTTAGAAGTATCACCGTGGTAACCATCTTTAATAACAGTGACATCGATATTAATAACGTCACCATCTTTCAATTTTTTGTCCGAGGGGATGCCATGGCAGATGCAATGGTTTACAGACGTACAAATTGATTTAGGGAAAGGCGGGTGACCATAGTTTAATGGCGCAGGAATAGCTTGCTGCTCATTAACAATGTAATCATGACAAATTGTATTTAACTCATCTGTCGTTACACCCTTTTTTACATAGGGTCCAATCATAGTGAGTACATCGGCTGCTAGTTTTCCAGCCACGCGCATTTTTTCGATTTCTTCAGAGGTCTTAATAATTGCTGACACAGCGTCTCTCTATTCGTTTATTTAGGCCGTTACGCTACCGCTTGTAAAATAGGGCAGAGGTTAACGCACAGAATATATCTATATAGGTATATTTTAGCCATTAGGATTGAATGTGTATAGGGGCAGTCTTAAAGAATGCAAGTAATGGCAAAACTGGCAGTAAAACTTGAGTGGGTATGCGTAATATGGTATAAAGCGCGCGCCCTGACGGAATGCCCTTAAAAGCGTTTGGTCAAAAGGGTAAATTAAATTTAATTAAAACACACATATACCAACACTGCGTATCGGGGTGTTCTACTTATTTACTTAGGTGGGATCGATACAATGGGTATATGGAGGCCTAACCCCGAGAGGAAATTAAAATGGCAAATGTTTCAATGCGTGACATGCTGAAAGCCGGTGTGCATTTCGGTCACCAAACTCGTTACTGGAACCCTAAGATGAAACCATACATCTTTGGCGCACGTAACAAAGTTCATATCATCAACCTTGAAAAAACAGTTCCACTTTTCAACAACGCTCTTAACTACCTATCAAGCGTAGCATCTAAGAAAGGGAAAATCCTTTTCGTAGGTACTAAGCGCGCTGCTGGCGATGCGGTAAAAGATGCAGCTGTTAAATGTGACCAGTTTTACGTTAACAAGCGTTGGTTAGGTGGTATGTTGACTAACTGGAAAACAGTTCGTCAATCAATCAAGCGTTTGAAAGAACTTGAGCAGAAAAGCCAAGACGGTACTTTCGAAAAGCTGACCAAAAAAGAAGCCCTAATGCTTCAGCGTGAAATGGAAAAGCTTGAAAACAGCCTTGGCGGTATCAAAGATATGGGCGGCTTGCCAGACGCTATCTTTGTTGTCGATGCAGACCACGAGCACATTGCTATCACAGAAGCACGTAACCTGGGTATTCCAGTTGTTGGTGTTGTGGATACTAACTCTAACCCAGATGGTGTTGATTACATCATTCCTGGTAACGACGATGCAATCCGCGCAGTTCAACTTTACTTGGATGCCGCTGCTAACGCTGTGATTTCTGGTCGCGAAAGCAACCTTGAAGCACAAGCTGAGCAAGACGACTTCGTAGAAGCAGCAGAGTAATTCTGTTCGCTTTACTGTCATATCAAAAGCATATGATAGTGCAACAATACGAAACGTATTGAGAGGGGCGATAACGCCCCTTTTACCTAACCGAATTTATATTTATTGCTGAGGAATTGAAAAATGGCAGTGACTGCAGCACTAGTTAAAGAACTGCGCGAGCGTACAGGCGCAGGTA
Organism: Alteromonas naphthalenivorans; assembly: GCF_000213655.1. NCBI lineage: Bacteria > Pseudomonadati > Pseudomonadota > Gammaproteobacteria > Alteromonadales > Alteromonadaceae > Alteromonas > Alteromonas naphthalenivorans. The sequence continues at coordinate 3,099,421 of NC_015554.1, read as the reverse complement.
TGCTGGATTGTAAGAAAGCCCTGGTTGAAACGGATGGTGACATTGAGCTAGCCATTGAAAACATGCGTAAATCAGGCCAAGCGAAAGCAGCTAAAAAAGCAGGCCGTATCGCAGCTGAAGGTGTAATCCTTACTAAAGTTCAAGACGGTCGCGCGACTATGCTTGAAATTAACTGTGAAACAGATTTCGTAGCACGTGACGAAGGTTTCCTTAAGTTTGGTAACGAGTTGCTAGAAATAGCAGCCGCGAACAACATCAACGATATCGACACGTTGAATGCGTCTGAACTTAACGGTGCTAAAGTAAGCGACGTTCGTGACACATTAGTGGCGAAAATCGGTGAAAACATCTCTCCTCGTCGCGTTATTAACGTTGAAGGCGATACACTAGGTGCATACGTGCACGGCGGTCGTATCGGCGTAATCTCAATTCTTACTGGTGGCAGCGAAGAGTTGGCTAAAGACATTGCAATGCACGTTGCAGCGGCTAGCCCTCAGTTCGTTAAGCCTGAAAATGTTCCAGCTGAAGTTGTTGAGAAAGAGAAAGAAATCCAAATCGGTATTGCAATGCAGTCTGGTAAGCCAGCTGATATCGCAGAGAAGATGGTTGCAGGCCGCATGAAGAAGTTTACTGGTGAAGTAAGCTTAACTGGTCAGCCTTTCGTTAAAGATCCTTCAATCAGCGTTGCTGAGTTGCTTAAAAACAACTCTGCTGATGTTGTTAACTTCGTACGTTTCGAAGTTGGTGAAGGTATCGAGAAGAAAACCGAAGACTTTGCAGCAGAAGTTGCAGCACAAATGGAAGCGGCCAAGAAATAATTGGGCGTTTATCTTTTGCATTGTGTTAATGTCAGATAAACTACAAGGCACCTCTTCGGAGGTGCTTTTTTATAGCTACTACCCGCGGGTTACGGTTTTGCTAAGGTAAGGTAGAGTGCAAAACGGTAAAATCTTTAAACGCTTACGAAAGCATTTTGTCCTATTCTTTTTACCTGCAAAAGCAGTGTGTAAATAATAGAAAAGCATAAGACAAAATGGGTTTACGAGGACATATCGAATAATGAGTATCACACCGAAATCAGCATATCGACGCATTCTGTTAAAGCTAAGTGGCGAAGCCCTTATGGGTGAAGAAGGCTTTGGTATCGATCCTAAAGTACTTGACCGTATGGCCCAAGAAATCAAAGAACTTGTTGAACTAGGTGTTCAAGTAGGCTTGGTTATTGGTGGCGGAAACTTGTTCCGCGGCGAAGGGCTTGCAAAAGCAGGCATGAACCGCGTTGTAGGCGACCACATGGGTATGCTTGCTACCGTAATGAACGGCTTAGCCATGCGTGATGCACTGCATCGTGCCTTTGTTAATGCGCGTATGATGTCAGCTATTCCTTTGAACGGCGTGTGCGATGCTTACAACTGGGCAGAAGCGATTAGCTTATTAAAATCTGGCCGCGTGGTTATCTTTTCTGCGGGCACAGGCAATCCTTTCTTTACGACCGATTCAGCCGCCTGTCTTCGCGGAATTGAAATTGAAGCCGATGCCGTGCTAAAAGCCACAAAAGTTGATGGCGTTTATAGCGATGATCCGGTTAAGAATCCAGATGCTACTTTGTACGATCAACTTTCTTATCAAGAAGTCCTTGAGAAAGAATTAAAAGTGATGGACCTGTCAGCGTTCACACTTGCTAGAGATCACAGCCTTCCTATTCGTGTATTTAACATGAACGAAGCAGGTTGTTTGAAACGTGTCGTTATGGGTGAGCAAGTTGGCACCCTAATTTGTCACGCTGACAATAGTTAATTAAGAAAATAGGAAATATAACGTGATTGATGAAATTGAATTAGATGCGCAAGAGCGTATGGATAAAAGCATCAGTGCACTTAAAGGCCAGTTTAGCAAAATTCGTACAGGCCGTGCTCATCCAAGCTTATTAGATGGCATTATGGTACCTTACTACGGTACAGATACACCGCTAAAGCAAGTCGCTAACGTCATTGCGGAAGACAGCCGTACATTAGCACTGACGGTTTTTGATAAAAGTGCTATTCAAGCTGTTGAAAAAGCAATTATGCAGGCAGATTTGGGATTAAACCCAATGAGCGCTGGTGGTTCTATTCGAATTCCACTTCCTCCGCTTACCGAAGAGCGTCGTAAAGACCTTATTCGCGTAGTGCGTAATGAAGCAGAAAACGGTCGAGTTTCAATTCGAAATATTCGCCGCGACGCTAACAGCGACGTAAAGGAATTACTTAAAGAGAAAGAAATCAGCGAAGATGAAAGCCGCGCAGCGGAAGAAAATATTCAGTCTTTAACGAATGACTTCATTAAGAAAGTTGACGGCATGCTTGCTGTTAAAGAAAAAGAACTGATGGAAGTGTAACAAGTATTATGATTGGGAAGCGGTCAAACGCAGCCAAAACGACTGATACAGTAGGGCCAGCATCCGTTGTTGGCCCTAAACATGTTGCTATCATTATGGATGGCAATGGTCGTTGGGCGCAAAAGAAAGGGAAAATTCGTACCTTCGGGCACAAGGCAGGTGTTGAGTCTGTTCGAGCAGTGGTACGCTTTGCTCGTCAAACTGGCATTGAGTCTTTAACCTTGTTCGCTTTTTCAAGTGAAAACTGGAAGCGTCCCGAAGAAGAAGTCAGTGTATTGATGGAACTGTTCAATTTAGTATTAAACAGTGAAGCCAAACGACTCCATAAAAATGGCGTTCGCTTAAAAGTAATAGGCGATTTAAGTGCTTTTGATAGCAAGTTGGTTGGAAAGATCCGCAAAGCGGAAGAAATGACTTCTGGCAATAACGATCTTGTCCTTAATATCGCAGCTAATTACGGTGGCAGATGGGACATTGTTAACGCTGCAAAAGAAGTGGCTGAAAAAGTTAAGCAAGGCGAAATGTCCCTTCAAGACATTGATGAGGCGGTTTTTAATCAACATACCTCTACGGCAAGCCTTCCAGAGCTCGATCTTCTCATACGCACCGGTGGTGAACACCGAATCAGCAACTTTTTATTATGGCAATGTGCGTACGCCGAATTGTATTTTACCGATGTGCTATGGCCAGACTTCAATGAAGATGTTTTTCAATTAGCCGTAGATGATTTTAATGTTCGCCAACGACGATTCGGTCTTACCGGTGAACAAATTGATACTGCCAGCAGCTAACTCTATGCAGGCAGGCATCAGGGCAGGCCTGAGCACAGGAGCCGAGAGCCAATTATGCTAAAACAAAGAATAATAACAGCGTTAATTCTCGCGCCTTTGGCGCTATTTTCCATACTGTTTCTGCCTATCTTCTGGTTTGAAATTGCAATTTCCGGTGTGGTTGCCATAGGGGCTTATGAATGGGCTAATATGTCCGGCATATGTGAGCGTCCTAAAAAAATACTCTTTATGGCAGCAGCATTCGCTATCTGCATTAGCTTATCCTTAATTGTTGATACCAGTGTTATTTGGTATCAAGGTCAACTTCACGATTTATATCACGGTATTTTAGGTGTAGCGGTAGTGTGGTGGATAGTGTCTCTATTCATGGTTATAGCCTATCCTAAATACACTAAGTTTTGGCGTGAAAGCCGCACTGTACGCACCGTGTTCGGCTTACTTACCTTAATTCCAACTTGGGTGGCGGTTATTGCCCTTCGTACTAGTTTGCATGATGTAGACCCATTTTATGGCGCATCACTCATCTTTTACGTGTTGGGTATTGTATGGGCTGCTGATATTGGCGCTTTCTTCGTAGGCGTTAAATTTGGTCGCCACAAGTTACGTCCTAATGTTTCTCCAGGTAAAAGTTTAGAAGGTCTTATAGGCGGCATTGCAGCTTCATTTGCCATTATTGCTTTTGCTGCATTGCACTATCAGGTTGAGCCTTCCCGCATTTGGTTGCACCTCATTATCGGCGGCGTTACCGTGGCGGTTTCAGCATTAGGTGACCTTAACGAAAGTATGCTAAAACGCTGTGCGGGTATTAAAGATAGTGGAAAAATCTTGCCTGGACACGGCGGAGTGCTTGACAGAATCGATAGCTTAACTGCTGCATTTCCGGTCTTTGCGTTCTGCTATGTAACGTGGATGGCGTGATGCAAACCGTTACCGTTTTAGGGGCAACCGGCTCTATTGGTTGTAATACCCTCGATGTTATTAATCGTCATCCTGAAAAATACCGCACCTTTGCCATTACTGGCAATGGTCAGCTTGAATTACTTATGCAGCAAGCGCAGAAGTGCTCGCCTCGATTCGTGGTGGTTGCTGATGAAGCTAGGTACAAAGAGGCTTGCACGCTAGCGACAGAATACAATATCACCGCCGAAATACTCTGTGGCGCTAAAGCATTAGAAGACGTGTCTTGTGCAGCCGAAATCGATACCGTGATGGCTGCCATAGTGGGGGCGGCAGGTTTGCTGCCTACATTAGCGGCGGTAAAAGCGGGCAAAAAGGTATTACTAGCAAATAAAGAAGCGCTAGTGATGTCTGGTGCATTATTTATTGATGCTGCAACACAAAGCGGCGCTGAAATTTTACCTATAGACAGTGAGCATAACGCTATCTTTCAATGTCTCCCTCAAGGTTATGAGTATGGCGAATTGGAGAAGGCGGGTATTAGCAAGATTTTGCTAACAGGCTCAGGGGGACCTTTCAGAGAGCGTGAATTGAGTTCCTTTAATGCTATTACGATTGATGAAGCGAGCAGCCACCCTAATTGGTCTATGGGGCGTAAAATCACGATAGATTCGGCCACTATGATGAATAAGGGGCTTGAGTTTATCGAGGCCTGTTGGTTATTTGGTGCTTCACCAGACGACATTCAAGTGGTGGTCCACCCACAAAGTTTTATTCATTCGATGGTGCAGTATGTAGACGGTTCGGTTATAGCGCAGCTGGGTAACCCAGATATGCGTACCCCCATTGCTTATGGTCTTGCCTACCCATCTCGCATTGATGCTGGTGTTAAGCCATTAGATTTTTCCGATATGGCTAATTTTAGTTTCGAAACGCCGTGTTTCACGCGCTATCCTAATTTAAAACTCGCCATTGATGCATGTAGAGAAGGGCAGGCAGCTACCACCCGTTTAAATGCTGCAAATGAAATAGCGGTTGCCTCTTTTCTAGAGGGGAAAATAGGGTTTACGGATATTGCAGTAGTCAATGAAGAAACCCTAAACAAAATGGAACCAGTAACCGTTTCATCTATCCAACAAATCCTTGAACAGGATACTGCCGCCCGCGCGGCAGCAGACCAAGTCATTAGAGGTAAGTTCACGTGTTAGGATTTTTATGGAGCTTAGGTGCATTTATTGTCGCGTTAGGTATTTTAGTCGCGGTACATGAGTGGGGACACTTCTACATAGCGCGGCGTTGCGGCGTGCAAGTAGAGCGTTTTTCTATTGGTTTTGGCAAGCCGCTTTGGCGTAGAACCAGTAAAACAGGCACTGAGTATGTGATTGCTATGATCCCGCTTGGTGGCTATGTACGCATGCTTGATGGGCGAATTGACGATGTACCCCCAGAGCTAGAACATAAAGCGTTTAACCATAAACCAGTGTTACAGCGCATGGCCATTATTTTTGCTGGGCCTGGCGTGAATTTTATTTTTGCTGTGTTTGCATTGTGGTTGATGTTTTTAATTGGCCTACAAACCGTAAAACCCGTTATTGGTAATATTGAGCCTGACAGTATTGCTGCTCAAGCAGGTATTGAGAAAGGCGATGAAGTCATTAAAGTAGGCTCCCGTAGTACTCCAGACTGGGAGGCGGTGAACCTTGAAGTGGTGTCTTATATTGGTCAAGAATCAGCGCTAGTTACTGTATTGACCCAAGATAAAACAGAAAAAGAAGTAACATTTACACTTGAGGGTTGGAACTTTGACCCTGATAGCGAGTCTCCTTTAAGCAGTCTAGGAATAACCCCTTTTCGTCCTAATCCAACTTTGGAAGTGGGTTTTGTTGGAGAGGACAGTGCAGCACAAAAGGCTGGTTTGCAACCAGGTGATAAATTACTCGCTTTAAATGGTGATGAATTAACCACGTGGCAGGCATTAGTTGATGTGATTGTTGAAAGCCCTGGAGATTCGGTTGTATTGTCGATTGAAAGGGATGGACAACCCCAGCAACTGCGTGCAACGATAGCGCGCCGCGATACACCAGAAGGGCAAACTGGGTATTTAGGGGTCAGTCCAACGTTTGAAGCTTGGCCTGAAGGGTATGTGTTTACCCATCAATATGGCATAGTAGAGGCCGTTGGAAGAGCGCTAGATAAAACGTGGCGCTTAATGACACTCAGTGTTGAGATGATAGGCAAATTGGTTACCGGCGATGTTTCGGTGAAAAATTTAAGTGGGCCTATATCCATCGCTCAAGGAGCAGGAACCAGTGCCGGTTACGGCTTGGCTTACTTTTTGAGCTTTCTTGCCTTAATCAGTGTGAATTTAGGCATAATTAATTTACTACCCTTGCCCATGCTAGATGGTGGTCACCTGATGTTTTACATCGTGGAATGGCTTACCGGCAAGCCTGTACCTGATGCGGTACAGGAGTGGGGTTACAGAATCGGTGGCGTGCTTCTGTTTATGATAATGGGTATCGCTATTATGAACGATATTGCTCGCATAGCCTGATGAAAGTCAGGAAACATAAAACAGCTAACATAAAACGCGGCCAGGAAAAGAAAAATAGATGAAGTTAAAACAGTTAGTAGCAGCCGGAGCCATTTTTTCCAGTGCTAGCTTTGCCAATGCTGCGGCGCAGAATAGTGAATTCGTTGTAGAAGATATTCGAGTAGAAGGTCTACAACGGGTAGCACTAGGTGCAGCCTTAACCTATTTGCCAGTTCAGGTTGGTGATGAGCTAAATACCTTCCGGGTAACTCAGCTTATCCGTTCTCTGTACTCATCAACGCATTTCGAGAACGTCGAAATTCTGCGTGACGGCAACACATTGGTAGTACGCGTAGCCGAACGGCCCACAATAAGTAACATTATTTTTGAGGGCAACGATGATATTAAAGATGAGCAGCTCCAAGAAAGCTTAGATGGCAATGGCGTACGCTTAGGCGAGCCTTTAGATAAAACCGTTCTAACGTCAATTGAAAATGGCTTGAAAGATTTCTTTTACAGCATTGGTAAATATAACGCTGACGTAACAGCGATTATTACACCGCTTCCTCGAAATCGTGTCGATTTGAAATTACTTTTTGAAGAAGGTGATGCGGCTAAAATTCAACAAATCAACATCGTTGGTAACGAGATTTTTACTGATGCAGAGTTGATGGATCAGTTCGAGCTACAGTTCGATACACCATGGTGGGATTTCTTGTCAGAAACTCGCTATCAGCAACAAACGTTGCAAGGTGATATGGAATCACTACGTAACCACTATTTAGATCGTGGTTACCTCCGCTTTAATGTTGATTCTACACAAGTATCTATGACTCCTGAAAAGTCGGGCATTTACGTTGCAATGAACGTAAGTGAAGGCGAGCAATACACTATTTCAGAAGTGGAACTAGTGGGTGATGTGCTTGGACATGAAGAATATATTCAGCGTGTATTGCCACTTACGCCAGGTGAGCTTTATAACCAAGCTGAAGTGACTTATACAGAAGAGTTTATTAGTAAGTACCTTGGTCGATTTGGTTATGCTTATCCAACCGTGACCACAGTACCAAACATCAACGATGAAGATAAAACGGTTAAGCTGACACTGTCTGTTGACCCTGGTAAACGTATCTACGTTAAACGTATTAAATTCAACGGTAACGTGGTTACTGCTGATAACGTGTTACGTCAGAACGTAAGCCAAATGGAAGGTACATGGTTATCAAATAACTTACTTGAGTCATCCAAGAACCAATTATCTCGTTTGACGTATATGGAAGAGGTTGAGTTTGAAACCATTCGAATTCCAGGCCAAGACGATCAAGTAGACGTTAACTTCAACGTTAAAGAGCAACCTTCTGGCTCATTTAACGCAGGTATCGGTTACGGTGACCAAACCAAGTTAAGCCTTCAAGCGGGTATACAGCAAGATAACTTCTTGGGTACAGGTAAGCGTGTAGGCTTGAACTTAAGTACGGTTTCTTATCAACGTTCAGCACAAATCACGTATAACGACCCGTATTTTACTATTGATGGCATAAGCTTAGGGGGTTCATTAGGGTATAGTGAATTTGATGGCTCAGACTTTAACGTTATCCAGTACAACTCTAAGCAGTGGTCTGTAGGTGCAAATGTCGGTTATCCGATAAATGAATTTAACCGAATCAACTTCGGGCTAACGTACAGCAACGTAGAGCTTTATAACCGTGGTTATTATGAGCAAACGGAACAGTTTTATAATCAGTTCCTTGACGGAGATGATCCTGATGCGCCCATTAAATACCATAGCTATCTTGCCAGCGTAAGTTGGAGTCGTAGTACATTAAACCGTGGTTTATTCCCTACGGCTGGCTCGTCACAGCGTGCCTCATTTAGTATCACTACACCTAATTCAGATGTAAACTACTTCAAAACCTTGTTTGATGGGAAGTGGTATTTCCCACTGTCTAGAAATCAGCGTTGGTCAGTACTTGCAAGAATTAGAATGGGTTACGGTAACGGCTATGGCGATGTAGACGGTAACGAGCAAATATTGCCATTTACCGAAAACTTCACCGCAGGTGGTTCGGATTCACTTCGTGGATTTGAAAACAACACCGTAGGTCCGCGTGGTATCATTCGCTCGCCAAGTGGCTCTTTAACAGGCCCTGATGGCGAAGTGTACCCAACCGACCCTATTGATGATGTAATTACATTATCAAGCCGCAGCCTTGGTGGTAACGCCATGGCACTAGGTGGTCTTGAGTTAATTGTTCCCACACCTTTTGTGGAAGCAGATATGGATAACTCGGTACGAACCAGTCTATTTGTGGATGTGGGCAACGTGTGGGATACTGAGTTCGATTACGACCAATATAAAGACTTTAGTCAATCTAGTACTCAGTATGGTTCATTGATAGACTATTCTGATTGGTCACTGTATCGTAGTTCTGCTGGTATTTCGGTACAATGGATTTCACCAATGGGACCGATGGTATTTAGCTTCTCAAGAGCTATTCAAGAACGTGAGGGTGATGATGCTAAATTCTTCACCTTTAATATCGGTCAGACATTCTAAAATATTAAACGGGGCCATTGGCACCCAGATAAAAAGATGGATAAAAGGAGTTCCTTTTGAAACAGTTGGTTAAACATATTGTTGCAGGTGCAATGCTTGGTAGCGCACTAGTTAGTACTTCAGTAATGGCAGAGCAAAAAATTGCTGTTGTTGATGTTCAGGGCATTTTTCAAGCTATGCCTCAGGCTGCTGAAATCCAAAACGCCATTCAGGTGGAGTTTAAAGACCGCATCGAAGAAGTTAATCAACTTCAACGTGATGGTCAGTTCTTCGCAGAACGTCTTCAACGCGACGCAGCAACAATGAGCGCTCAAGAAAAGAAAGAGCTTGAGCAAAAAATGTTGGCTGTACGTGAAGAGTTAGCAGAAAAAGCACAACCGCTTAAGCAAAACATTCAGCGTCGTAGCAACGAAGAACAAAACAAATTATTCAGCCTTATCAAGCAAGCAATTGATTCAGTTGCCGCTAAACAAGGTTATGACATTGTACTTAACGCAACGGCAACGCCTTTCGTAAAAGAACAATACGACATGTCAGAGCAAGTATTAGAACAGGTTAGCAAAGTAAACTAAGGCAGTAATGCTTACAGTTTGTCGCTAATTTCATCAGACCAACGCCCGAAAGGGGTTGGTCTGATTTGTTTTTTGCGCCTAACAGCGTATGGTTGCCGCCGTTTTAGTAATTTACGGCGAGTTTGTGACCATGAAACAGTTTTTAGGTCATGCTTGCACTATAGGAGATAGTTTTTGACCACTTCACTCAATACCATAGAAATCCAGGAAATTCTGTCGTTACTTCCTCACAGATACCCGTTCCTGTTGGTTGATCGAGTAACAGACTACGTTCTGGGTGAATCAATTAAAGCGTATAAAAATATCACTTTTAACGAGCCTTGCTTTACCGGGCACTTCCCAGGCCGCCCTATATTTCCAGGCGTGCTGATTCTAGAAGCCATGGCACAAGCCGCGGGCGTTCTTGGTTTTAAGACCATGGGCCAAAATGATAAATTGTATTTATATGCAGGAATTGACAACGCTCGATTTAAGCGTCCTGTTGTACCTGGAGACAAACTAGAGTTTGATGTTGCCTTGGTAAAAGAAAGACGGGGCATCTGGAAGTTTAAAGGCGTTGCAACTGTTGATGGCGAAAATGTATGTGTTGCAGAGTTTATGTGTGCAATGAGAGAGATGACCTAACGTGATCCATCCTACTGCGGTAATTTCAGATAAAGCATCTATTGGCGAAAACGTCACTATTGGTCCATTTTGCGTGATTGATGATGATGTGACGATTGGCGATGGATGCGTATTGAAGTCCCATGTGGTCGTTCGCGGCACCACCCGCATTGGCAAGAATAATACTTTCTATCAATTTTCATCTATTGGTGAAGATTGCCAAGACAAAAAATATGCTGGTGAACCCACAAATTTAATTATTGGTGATGACAACGAGTTCCGTGAAGGCGTGACTGTGCATCGTGGCACCATTCAAGATAACAGCGAAACTATTATTGGTTCACGATGCTTGTTTATGGTTAATTCACACATTGCCCATGATTGTGTGTTAGGTAATGACATTATTTTAGCCAATAATGTGGCCGTTGCTGGGCATGTTCACATCGATGATTTCGTTATTGTGGGCGGTGCGGTTGGCATTCATCAATTTTGTAAAGTGGGTGCACATGCGTTCTTGGGCGCAGGCGGTATTATTCTTCGCGATACGCCTCCTTTTGTGATGGTGAGCGGCACTAAAAATATTCCTCAGGGCATTAACTCTGAAGGTTTGCGACGTCGCGGTTTTGATAAAGATGAAATTATGGCCATTAAACGGGCCTATAAAGTCATTTACCGTGAAGGCAATACGGTGGCTGAAGCCGTGGAGATACTTTCTTCGCAAGAAGCAAGTTCTAGCGGTGTTGCTCTCATGACTGAGTTCTTGAAGAACGCAGAGCGTGGCATCATTAGATAATATGAGCCTGCTATCATGAGTAAACCTTTGCGTATCGCCATGGTGGCAGGCGAGCCATCAGGCGATGTACTCGCCGCTGGTATGGTTGGCGAATTAAAACGCTTATACCCTGATGCAATTATTGAGGGGATAGGCGGGCCTAATATGCAGGCTCAAGGTTTTCATAGCTTATTTGATATGGAAACCTTATCTGTAATGGGCTTAGTGGAAGTACTGTCCCATTTACCCGCTATTTTAAAAGTCAAAAAAGCGCTGCTCGCCCATTTCTCTAATAACCCGCCTGATATTTTTGTTGGCATAGATGCTCCTGATTTTAACCTTCGGGTAGAAAAAGAACTTAAAGCGAAGGGTATTAAAACCATTCATTACGTTAGCCCAACTATTTGGGCGTGGCGTGAAAAGCGGGTACATAAAATTGCCAAGGCGGCAGGGCGAGTGCTGGGTTTGTTTCCTTTCGAGCAGCAAGTTTATGATAAGTACGATGTACCTTATACCTTTGTTGGTCACACTATGGCAGATAGCATAGCGTTAACACCTGACCAACAAGCGTCTCGCAAAATGCTCAATCTACCTATCGATAAAGCGGTTTTGGCGGTACTACCAGGTTCTCGCCGTGGTGAAGTTGATACGCTTCTGCCTATTTTTATTAAGACGATGGAAAAAATTGCCGCGCAGAGACCGGATATTGAATTTGTGATCCCCGCTGCCAATATGCATCGTCTAGAACAAATTAATAGCATGTTGAAAGAGGCTAAAAACGTAACTGAAAGGCTGCCTATTCACGTTACTGAGGGGACGTCTCGCGATGCCATGATTGCCAGTGATGTCATATTGCTCGCATCTGGCACGGCTACATTAGAAGCTATGCTGTGTAAACGCCCCATGGTAGTGGCGTATAAATTGTCGCCAATAACCTATAAAATTATGCAGCGTTTGTATAAAGCGCCTTTTTTCGCCTTACCTAATTTATTGGCTAATGAAGCGTTAGTACCAGAACTGCTTCAAGACGACGTCAACCCAGACACATTAAGCCAGCAAGCCCTAACTTATTTCGACAGTGACAACACTGACTTAATTTCCCGTTTCACCGACCTCCACCATACGCTAAAATGCAATGCTGATAAAACAGCAGCACAAGCTGTAGTGGAGGAATTGTTTGCATAAGTTAATAGCCGGCGTAGATGAAGTTGGAAGAGGCCCACTTGTTGGGGATGTGGTAACCGCCGCCGTTATACTCGACCCTGCCAACCCTATAGTAGGGTTAACCGACTCTAAAAAGCTCAGCGAAAAAAAACGTATTGCGTTAGCCGCTGAAATAAAAGCGAAAGCGCTTTATTGGCATATAGGGCGCGCCACACCAGAAGAAATCGACACCCTCAATATTCTCCATGCTACCATGTTAGCCATGAAGCGTGCTGTGGAAGGTTTAGCGGTAACGCCAGACTTTGTTCGGGTTGATGGTAATCGATTACCTGATTGGCCTTATGCTGCAGAAGCTGTGGTTAAGGGCGATAGTCTATACGCTGAAATTTCTGCCGCTTCCATCATTGCCAAAGTAGAACGTGACAACGATATGCTGGCATTGGATGAATTACATCCAGAATATGGTTTTGCTGGCCATAAAGGTTATCCTACAAAAGCGCATTTTGAAGCACTCGCCACCCACGGCGTGATTGATGGTTATCGCAAAAGCTTTAAACCAGTTAAGGCACTACTACAAGAGATTCAATAATTATGTCCTCGCCTTTTATTCATTTACGCGTACACAGCGATTACTCCATGATGGATGGGCTTAATAAGGTTAAGCCCATACTTGGCAAAGTATCCGAGTACAACATGCCTGCTGTGGCGATTACCGACCAAATGAATATGTGTGGTTTGGTAAAGTTTTATTCTGGCGCACATGGGCTTGGCATTAAACCTATTATTGGTACCGATTTCTGGGTGACCAATGAAGCCTTCGGCGATGAGCCGTTCCGTCTTACCTTGCTTGCGATGAATAACGAGGGCTATAAGAACATTACGGTTCTTATTTCTAAGGCCTACTTGCGAGGTCACGTTGCGCATAGAGCGGTAATCGATCAAGACTGGCTTATTGAACATGCAGAAGGCGTAATCATACTCTCTGGTGCTCAACTGGGGGATGTTGGTGTTGCACTTACTAAAAATAACACCAGCTTGTTGGCAGAATCATTGGCCTTCTATAAAACCCATTTCCCAGACCGTTTTTATCTTGAGCTAATTCGTACTGGTCGCCCTGGTGAAGAAGATTACTTACATCGCGCGGTAGAATGTGCCGAGCGAGAAGGCTTGCCTGTAGTGGCAACCAATGAAGTGTGCTTCATTAATAAAGAAGGTTTTGACGCGCATGAAATACGAGTATGTATTCATGATGGCTACACCTTAGATGATACTCGCCGACCTAAACGTTACAGCGACCAGCAATATCTTCGTACCAGCGAAGAAATGGTGGAGCTGTTCAGTGATATTCCTGAGGCCATAGAAAATACGGTTGAAATCGCTAAGCGATGCAACGTTACAGTACGATTAGACGAATACTTTTTGCCCCAGTTTCCTACTGGTGGCATGACCACTGAAGATTTCTTAGTCAAAGTGTCGGAAGAAGGGCTTGAGCGCAGGTTAGCGTTTCTGTTTCCTGATGAACAAGTACGGGCAGAAAAACGCCCCGAGTACGACGACAGGCTCCGTATCGAGTTAGAAGTAATCAACCAAATGGGTTTCCCTGGCTACTTCCTTATCGTAATGGAGTTCATTCAGTGGAGTAAGGACAACAATATTCCAGTAGGCCCAGGTCGTGGTTCTGGTGCGGGCTCTCTAGTGGCTTACGCATTAGATATTACCGACCTCGACCCGCTTGAATTCGACTTGCTATTCGAACGATTCCTTAACCCAGAACGGGTATCAATGCCGGATTTCGATGTTGATTTCTGTATGGATAGACGAGATGAAGTTATCGACCACGTTGCCGAGCTTTATGGTCGTCAGGCGGTATCGCAGATTATTACCTTTGGTACCATGGCGGCAAAAGCCGTGGTGCGCGATGTGGGCCGAGTACTAGGTCACCCTTACGGTTTTGTGGACCGTATTTCAAAGCTTATTCCACCAGACCCTGGTATGACCCTTGAAAAAGCGTTTGCTGCCGAGCCTCGTTTGCCCGAAGTGTACGACCAAGACGAGGAGGTTAAAGATCTCATCGATATGGCGCGCATTTTAGAAGGCGTAACGCGAAATGCAGGTAAACACGCTGGTGGTGTAGTTATTGCGCCAACCACTATTACCGATTTTGCGCCGCTATACTGCGACGATGAAGGTAATAACCCTGTTACTCAGTTCGATAAAAACGATGTTGAAACCGCAGGGCTAGTCAAGTTCGACTTCCTTGGATTACGTACGCTAACCATTATCCAGTGGGCCATTGATATGGTGAAGGAAGGGAAGGGTATTGACATTGATATTACCTCTATTCCTTTGGCGGATGCAAAAAGCTTTCGTACCCTGCTAAATGCGGAAACTACCGCGGTGTTCCAGTTGGAATCCCGAGGTATGAAAGAGCTAATAAAACGTCTTAAGCCAGATAGTTTTGAAGATATTATCGCATTGGTAGCCCTATTTAGACCGGGTCCTTTGCAGTCGGGCATGGTAGATAACTTTATCGACCGTAAGCATGGCCGTGAAGCTATTTCTTATCCCGATGCTGAATACCAACACGAATGTTTGCAAGAAATTCTGGAGCCTACCTACGGCATTATCTTGTATCAAGAACAGGTAATGCAGATTGCGCAGGAAATGGCGGGCTATTCCCTAGGTGGCGCCGATTTGTTACGTCGTGCTATGGGTAAGAAAAAGCCAGAAGAAATGGCTAAGCAACGTGGCGCGTTCGCTGAAGGCTCGAGGAACAATAACATCGACCCAGATTTGGCGATGAAAATTTTCGACTTGGTAGAAAAATTCGCCGGCTACGGGTTTAACAAATCTCACTCTGCTGCTTACGCCTTGGTGTCTTATCAAACCTTATGGTTGAAAGCCCATTATCCTGCTGAATTCATGGCCGCAGTAATGTCGGCCGATATGGATAATACCGATAAAATTGTTACCTTGGTTGATGAATGCAGTCGAATGGGTCTTGAGTTATTGCCCCCAGACTTAAATGCAGGTAAGCATAAGTTCACCGTCGATGAAAAAGGCAGAATTGTTTACGGCATTGGCGCCATTAAAGGGGTAGGTGAAGGCCCCATTGAAGCCATTATCGAAGCCAGAGAAAACCAAGGTGCGTTTAAAGATTTATTCGATTTTTGTGCAAAAATTGATATTAAGCGCGTTAATAAACGGGTATTGGAAAAACTAGTACTTGCCGGCGCGTTAGACAATTTAGGGCCTCACAGGGCTGCACTCATGGCATCTTTACCTGATGCTATCGCAGCCGCAGGGCAGCATGCCAAAGCGGAATCCTTTGGGCAGTCAGACATGTTCGGATTGCTAACGACTGAGCCTGATGAAGTAGAGCAAGCTTTTGCCGATGTTCCGTTGTGGCCAGAAAAAGTATGGTTGGAAGGTGAAAAAGATACCTTAGGTTTATACCTTACAGGGCACCCTATTAATCAATACGTAGAAGAAATTAGGCATTACACTGATGGAAGGTTGGTTGACTTAAAACCCACAGGCAAGGAGCAAATGGCGAATGCAGTTGGCCTAGTGCTTGGGGTTAGGGTAATGACCAATAAACGGGGAAGACGCTGGGCTATTGTCACACTTGATGATAAAAGCGCGCGAATAGACGCTCGTTTTTTCCCGGATACCTTCGAACAGTATGAATCTATGCTAGAAACTGACAAAATATTGCTTATAAAGGGACAGGTCAGCTTTGATGATTTCTCTGGGGGCAATACAATCACCGCCCGTGATGTAATGGACATTGTTCAAGCACGGGAGAAAAACGCGAGAGCATTGGCGTTAAATGTTGAGACCCAGTTGCTTGAACCGAAAAAGATTAATCAAATGCAATCTATCTTGCAGGCCTTTAAAGGCGGAAGTTGCCCGGTGCATTTATTAGTAACCCATCCTGATGCTGAAGCACTGATTACGTGCGGTGCACGGTGGTTTGTTACACCAGAAGATCAACTTTTGCACGATCTCAAACAATGTTTGGGAGAAAAAGCCGTTTCAATCCTCTACCATTAATGGGTAGAGTTCGATAGATTGACTATCTCGCGTTGGCATTGACAAGCGCAGTACGAATAGGACATACAATGAGTATACAGTTTTTGGACTTTGAACAGCCGATAGCCGAATTAGAAGCAAAAATTGAAGAGCTTAGGTTAGTAAATCAAGGCGGTGAATTCGATGTTGGTATTGAAGAAGATATTAACAAGCTGCGTGGTAAAAGCGCAGAGCTAACAAAAAAGATTTTTTCTGACTTAGGCGCGTGGCAAGTATCACAACTGGCCCGTCACCCTATGCGCCCTTATACGCTAGATTACATTCCGCGTATTTTTACCGACTTCGATGAATTAGCGGGTGATAGAGCTTTCGCTGACGACAAAGCCATTCTTGGCGGCCCAGCTATGTTAGATGGGCAACCTGTGATGGTGATTGGGCATCAAAAAGGGCGCGACACCAACGAAAAAATTAAACGTAACTTTGGTATGCCTAAACCTGAAGGTTATCGTAAAGCACTCCGTTTGATGAAAATGGCAGAGCGTTTCAATTTACCAATTATTACTTTCATCGATACCCCCGGGGCTTACCCAGGTGTGGGCGCTGAAGAGCGCGGTCAAAGTGAGGCTATCGCGAAAAATCTGTTTGAAATGGCAGAACTTACGGTGCCCATCATTTGTACCGTTATTGGTGAAGGTGGTTCTGGTGGTGCTTTAGCGATAGGTGTGGGTGATCGTGTGAATATGCTTCAGTATTCCACGTACTCGGTTATTTCGCCGGAAGGTTGTGCGTCAATTTTGTGGAAAAGTGCAGAAAAAGCACCATTAGCCGCAGAAGCAATGGGCGTAAGTGCAGGCCAGATTAAAGAGCTTGGCTTAATTAATAGTATTGTTGAAGAGCCGTTAGGCGGCGCTCACCGAGACCATACTAGTATGGCTGCGAACTTAAAAGCCGTGCTTAAACAGCAATTAAGTCAACTTAAGAGCTTAGATACCGCCGACTTGATGGAAGAGCGTTATCAACGCCTTATGTCTTTCGGCTACTGCTAGTTAAACGAAGCGAGTAGAATGAGCCTAGCAAGTGAGTGAGATTGTAAATCACATCTGCGAGTCTATCACCGCAGCACTTGCTGATACTTCATTTAGAGCGCCACCTCTTCTCGTTGTTGCTTACAGCGGAGGGGTGGACTCCTCTTTATTACTTCACGCCTTGCATGTCTTTCGCAAGCAAACTTCTACACCAGTGCATGCCGTTCATATACATCATGGGTTGAGCAATAATGCCGATACGTGGTTACGCCACTGCCAATCTGAATGCGACAAATTATCGATTCCGCTTACGCATTACCACGTTGCCGTTGATAATGGCGCTCGTAAGAGTCTTGAAGCTGAAGCCAGAGATGCACGCTATAAAGTGCTTCATGAGTTTTGCCATACCCACAATGGGGTACTCTTATTAGGACAACACGCTGAAGATCAACTAGAAACTGTACTGTTGCAGTTAAAGCGCGGTGCGGGGCCACAAGGGTTGTCAGGCATGGGAGCGCAACAATGGCGAAATGGGGTACTTACCCTTCGTCCCATGTTAGCACTTCAGAAAAGCGATATTGTTGATGCCGCGAATCGCCTTGATTTGCAGTGGGTCAATGATGAGTCAAATGCCGATGATCGCTACGATCGTAATTTCCTCCGCAATCAGATTATCCCTGCGTTATCTGAGCGATGGCCTCAATTATCCAATACTGCACTAAGAAGTGCCCAGCTATGTGCAGAGCAAACGGCCTTAGTAACAGAGCAGGCTGAAATATATCTTAGTCAGTGCTTAGTGACAGATACTCAGTTAAAAGGCGCAGAGCTGCTTACCTTATCTAAAAACTGGCAACGAGCCGTATTGCGCCAATGGTTTTCAAAACAATCAGCGTTGCTTCCCTCTCAAGCGCAACTAATGCAAATAGAAAATATGCTAATGGCGAAACAAGATGCTGCGCCTGAAGTGTCGTTTTCTTGGGGCAAGCTCGCCAGGTTCAATAATGACCTATACTGGCTATCAAAGCGCAACACTCAAGTACCGCAAGCCATGGACATAACAGATAGTGTCGACACCGAACTGTATTGGTTGAGAGAACCACTAACATTAAGGGTGGTCCATAACGCATTGGGCGCAGTAATGATTAAAACTGGCGTGAAGGGGCTTCGCGTAAAACCCAAAAGTGCACAGGTATCGAAGTTACTTAAAGATTGGTTTAAGCAATGGAAAGTCCCTACGTGGGAGAGAGCCGAAGTGCCTCTACTCTTTTTAGATGAAGAGGCGGTGGCGCTGGTAGTAAATCGAAAAGTCGTTATCTTGGAAACCATGCCACCGACGTTAGCTGTTGAAATAGTGGGTGTAGACTAAAGTCTATCTTTGTGAGTAATAAGGTGTCGGAGTAGGCAAATATTTGCCAGTGGGCAAAAGTAAGCTGTGACTTCATGGCAGCCGTGCCAAAACATGCTTATTTACTTAGATATATTTATTATACCTAATATACGTAAAAAGCGTCGTCTCTACGCTACGATAACCACTGTGGTACTATCGTTATTTTTACTGAAGCACTGTCGCTAATTTCCGCCAACATTGCTAAAAACGCTACGCAGGATACTTGATTCACTAAACTTGTGTGACCGAGGGGGTTAAGCGGCTAAGTAGTTATTTTTACCAGATTGCTTCACTTTGTATAACGCAGCATCGGCGCGGTCAAAAAGCTTACCGGTATCGTCACCCTCACGGTAAATAGCGCCACCTAAACTGCACGATACATTCATGCGTCTTAAGTAACTTGATTGGTTGATACTAAGCTGAATACGCGATGCGGCACATTCTAACTGAAATTGTGTTTGGCAATCTAAAAGGCAGCAGAACTCGTCGCCACCAAATCGAAATGCTTCATCTTCATCTCTTAGTACTTGTTGTAACTGAGACGCTACATGGACTAAAACGTTATCACCTTCTCGGTGACCGTGGCTGTCATTAACCGATTTGAAATTATCTAAGTCTATGACAAGCAATGAAAAGCCTTCCTCGTGACGCTGAGCCCATCCTAACTGACGTATTAGTGCCTGATCGAAGCCTGAGCGATTCCCCAAGCCAGTTAGCACGTCTTTAGTCGTCATCTGGTGTAGGCGTAAAAAAGATTGTGCTTGAGCGACTTGTTTAGCAAATAGTTCATGAAGTTGCTCTAGTGCATTACGTTCAGAAAGGGAAAGCGGTACTGCGAAATAATAATGCGCAGTTGCGGGTTTACCTTCCTGAGAGGTAACACCTGGCAATGGTATCGCCACAAGTGTTGACGATAGTTTGGCATTTCCGTATACCCAACGGGTGTCTAAATCCGATAAGCTTAAACCGGTCAATGAGAAAAAACCATTCAATTGGCGAAAGTAAATTTCACCAAGCTTTTCCAATTCCAACGTAGACAAAATCTCGCTGATGAAGGAGGTTATTTCACTGGCAGATAACGCCTGACCCGTGCTAGCAGGAGGATAAAAATTGTCATGTTGTGTGCTATCGTAGATAGTAGTAGAGAAATCCACGGAAATGCCCCTTTAGCAATACGGAAAAATATACATAAGTGGAAAGTGTCAAAATTTGCCGCTTATGCTAATTTGTTAGTAGGTATTAGCAAGCTTAATGCCAATTCCTGCAATATTGCTTTGCGATATAGGCTATTAAAAATGTAGGGTCGCTAGGGCTGCTGTAATACTTTGATGTTCAGTCGTATTTTAATTTAGATGTGCGTAAGTTTTAACCAGCGCGGAACATTAAAGCCTCAAATTAACGGTAGGGAGATGTGAAGTGAGTGCCGGTTTTTTGAACGTGATCGCGTTAATGTTTATTGCCGTTTGTAGTGTGGCTATTTTTAAGCGCATCCATTTACCGCCAATTTTAGCGTATTTATTTGCAGGTATATTAGCGGGCCCACAGCTCTTTGCGCTTTTCGCTCACCCTCAAGAAATGCATTTGCTGGCTGAAACCGGCATCGTTTTTTTGCTCTTCTCACTAGGGCTGGAATTTTCCCTACCAAAGCTAGTGGCCATGCGCTCATTAGTATTTGGCGTTGGGGGTGGTCAAATGCTGCTGACCACCGCTGTATTTACCAGCATTCCTTATTTATTCGGGTTACCTATCAAAGCTTCCATTATTATTGGTGGAGCGCTGGCACTAAGCTCTACCGCTATAGTCATCAAACAAGCAACTGAAATGGGTATTCTCAATAACAGAAGAACCCAGCTGGCTGTTAGTATTCTGCTATTTCAAGACCTTGCCGTTGTTCCATTCCTTATTGCTATTCCCTTGCTTGCTCAAAGCGGCGAGGTGAGCATTGCGTTTGCCTTAGGTGAAGCCTTGTTAAAAGGTATATTTGTCATCGCGTTTTTAATGTCGGTAGGCAAGTGGGTGTTGCCTTGGGTCTTTAGAGAAATAGCCAAAACCCGCACCGATGAGCTCTTTGTTCTTACCACAATTTTAATCGCGCTATTGGCTGGCGGCCTAACCTATTACTTTGGGTTATCGATGGCGCTAGGGGCTTTCCTTGCGGGAATGATGCTAGGGGAGAGCCAATACAAATACCAACTTGAAGCCGATATTCGCCCCTTTCGCGATATTTTAATGGGATTGTTTTTCGTTACCGTTGGCATGCAGCTCGATATAAATGTGCTGTGGAGTAACTTCTTTACCATTGTTCTTGGCGTTGTTGGGCTGATGATTATCAAAATTCTTATGGTAAGAATGGCCGCTGCGTTTGTGAAAACTAATCCTCTGGATGCATGGTCGGCGGGTATTAAGTTATGTCAAATTGGCGAGTTTAGTTTCGTTATTGCTGCATTGGCGACCACTTATGGTGTGCTTACCACTGGGCAATCTTCTCTCATTGTGAGCATGGGGGTATTGAGCATGGCGCTAACGCCTTGGTTAATGAACAACAGTTTGGTATTTGCAAAGCGTATTGTGGCCAATAAGAGTGAAGACAATGCGCACAATACGTTAATAGTGGATAACGATTTAACCAACCATGTTGTGATTTGTGGCTTTGGCAGGGTGGGGCAATCGGTAGCTCGCATGCTGAAGATGGAAGGCATTGCATTTATAGCGATTGATATGGACCCAGTTCGTGTGCATGAAAGTAGGAACGCTGGTGAGCCAGTGCTGTTTGGCGATGCCAGTAAAAAAGACATTCTTAGTAGCGCCAATGTTGAAAAAGCAAAGCTTATCTTAGTCACCTTTGACCAACCTGATAAAGCAAAACAAGTTATTAGTGGCACCCATCAAATAGATAACACCGCAGATGTTATGGTGCGAACTAAGCGAGACTATCAGTTAGATGGTTTATATTCTGCGGGGGCAAATCAAGTCGTACCCGAGTTGCAAGAAGGTAGTTTGATGCTTATTTCTCAAGTACTGCATTACGCCGGTGTGCCCATGTCTCGAATCTTAAAGCGTGTTCGCGCGGAACGAAAAGGACGCTACGATCACTTGCATGGATTCTACCCAGGGGAAACGACTGAAATTAGCTACGGCACTGAGGATAAACTCGAATTCATACACGCTGTGGTGCTTTCAGAACATGCTGCATGCATGGGAAGCAAAATTAAAGATATCGACTTTGCCAAAATGCGGGTTCGTGTACGGGGATTAAGAAGAAATGGCACCGAGGTAAAAGATCCCGACCATGAAGCTGTGTTGCAACCCCATGATGTGCTGGTTATTGCCGGCAAACCTCGGCGCGTAGAACGCGCTGAGAGAAAACTACTGGAAGGCAGCTAGCCGACAACAGAATGCTTTAGACCGTTCTGATAAAAATTCGAAGTACGAACACGCTTTCAAAAAGGCACTTAGGAAAAGCGTTTTACAAAAAGCCTATGCAACTTTGTCTTTTTCCAAGTCGGCAAACTGTTTTTTCAGGTCGTATTTTTCATCGGTTACAATTTTTTCAAGCACAGAAACCCGTTCTTTGAGTGATGCGATTTCGGCTTCATAAGCTTTCGATGCCTTGTCAGATACTTTATTCGACTTTTTTGTTTTTACTGAGTCTGTGATGCTCACAATAGCCCAAGCGATAATAGCAACAATAGCAATGGCGGTCATATTCATGGAACTTTCCCTTCAGTTTGTTTTGAATTGTTCTGCACTCAGTGTAGGTGAAAAATTGTATTCTTTCCTACAAGCCAAGCTTACAAAGCGACTACGCTAAACCCACTTTTTTCGTTACTATAGCGCTTATAAATACGCTTTTTGGGAAAAAAGTGTAAATAAATACGTAACTGTACATTAAAGCTTTTGAGCTACTTCATATAGAATAAGCCGATGGACAAGTTTGTATTTACGTTATCACTCTGTAATTCGCAAGTATGTCTATAACAAAGATAGCAAGATGGCTGCCATTGTTATAAATTAACTATAAATCAATTGTTTATAGTAATTTCTATTAATTGGATTATGTTGGTGAAAATCTAATTCACAAAAAATTAGTTAAATTAACGAATGAATGACGAAATTAACAACTCTAAACGCATGGTAAAGCATACAAAGTGGATGCAGCACGCCCTTAGCCTAGCGGATAAAGCAGAAGCAATGGGAGAGGTGCCGGTAGGGGCTTGTGTTGTACACAATGGTGAATTAATTGGTGAAGGGTGGAATACGCCTATCACAGATAGCGATCCTTCCGCTCACGCAGAAATGAATGCGGTAAGAATGGCGGCAAAGCACTTACAAAACTACCGTACTACCGATGCCACGCTTTATGTCACTTTAGAGCCATGTTCAATGTGCGCAGGAATGTTGGTTCACGCCAGAATTAAGCGAGTGGTATATGGTGCCAGCGATGCTAAGACTGGGGCGGCAGGGTCAGAGATGAATATTTTGAACCATCCATCACTCAATCATCAGGTAGATGTCATATCAGGGGTGTTGGCCGACGACTGTGCTGATAAGATTTCAGCATTTTTTAAACGTCGTCGAGCGCAGATAAAACTAGATAAAAAAGCCAAACAAGCGGCGCTTAAGAATTGCGGGTCAACTGAGTAAACATCTCACTGGTGACAAACAGTTTGCGGCGTTGTAGTACTTTTTGATGCATTCTTTTTAGCATCACTCTACGTCTATTATTATTTTTCAATTTTATTCCTTTCCTAAATAATTTGTTTCTTTTCATTTTGCCCTCCTTGTTAATACAAATTGGGAAATTGAATAAGGCATATTCTCATTTCATCGTTTCTGCACTTATGCCTTAGCTAGCCGAAAAGGCCAGTTACATTCGATATTACTTATCTTAGATGACATCATAATGACAAAATTCAATATGGCGCCAGCTAAATTCTTCCTTGTTCATCTAGCCAAAGAAGACTGTCGTAATATCGGCGAATATTGTCTACATACTGAAGCGCTTCATCGCCCCGAGCGTACCCATAACGTGTTGTTCTGTAGTACTTCTTTTGCCTTAGCTGTGGAAGCCGTTGTTTTACATCTACCCACAAATCTGGATTGCCGCCCTGACGCTCTGTAAGAATTCGGGCATCTTCTAAATGACCTAGGCCAAGGTTATACGCCGCCATTGCCATCCAAGTTCTATCCGGGTCGCCAATTCTTGCAGGAATTCGTCCTAATAAGCTGGCGAAGTAGCGAGAGCCACCGCGAATACTTTGTTCTGCGTCGGTACGATCTTCAACATCCCAGTCATTAGCCGTGTCCATGGTCAGCATCATTAAACCGCGAACGCCAGTACGAGAGATTGCATCAGGATCCCAGTGGCTTTCTTGATAACTCATTGCGGCTAATAGGCGCCAATCCAAATCACCTGCATATTGCTGAAACATACTTTTGTAATCTTTTAACAGCGACTCGGCGGATTGATTAAATGCACGGCTGTCTACGTAGTCAAATTGCCTAATGTGACCAAAATACTTTTCTTCTAATACGGTAAACCACCCTGATTGATGCACGGTACCAAAATATTCAATAATGGCGGCTTTAATAGAATCATCTAATTCAGGGTTTAGCGCCCATGCCATTGGCATTTCTTCTCGTACGGTTAGGCCTACGGCCAAATTAGGGTGTCGTCTTCGTTGCAGCGCAAGACGGTTACTATCTGCAAGGGTATAGGCAATTTCACCTGTAGCCACTTTTTGTAGCAGTTCCTCGGCATCAGAATCTTCTGTGGTGACTAACAGGGATTCACTAGCGCCGTTTAATACTGCAAGTAGCTGCGCTTGACTGCTTCCCGACACTGCTACAACAGGGTCGACAAGGCTATCAAGTTCTCGAGGTCGTGTGGTGCCCGCGCGGTATACCAAGTGTTGCGCAACAGTTTGATATGCAGGACCATAGGTGAAGCGCATCAGTAAGGCATCGGTAACCGCGTCACCTGTGGCCACAATATCTAGGTTGCCTTCAGCAAGTTGCTCTAGCATCGCGTCGTAACTGTAGAAAGGATATAAGTCGAGCGTTACCCCGACATAATCTGAAAAGCCGGCAAGTAATTCATATTCAAAACCTTGCGGACCTTCGGCGCCATTATAATAAGTCGCCGCGCCATAAAGCGTGCCTACCTTTATTGAACCGCGCTCAATTAATGACAACAGAGCGTTCGGAACGGTAGGAGAGCCACAACTTGAAGCGAAAAAGCATAATGCGATAAAAAAAGTTGTTTTTAATCGCTTTTTGTATTGTTGTAACGGCATAAACCTTTTCTTATTGTTGTAAATTGGGTTTTGAGAAAAAAAACTGCAACATAGCCTATGTTGAAGGTTACCAATAGAACATAAATCCTCTATAATCCGCGCCGAAATATTCATCAATTACAGAGGCAACGCGTCCCATTGATGGTCGTTGTTTCTGAACAACCAGGTAAAGCAATATGTTGGTCCTTCGAGGCGCTCCCGCACTATCAGAGTTTCACCAAACTAAACTGATTGCAAAGCTGGGTCAATCCGGCATTAAGGTGAAAAACCTATATAGCGAATATATTCACCTTATCGATTCAGAAGGTGAACTCTCGCAGCAGCAATTAGAAATACTTAAAAAGCTGCTTACCTACGGGCCTGCCCGACAAACCCAAACGCCAACTGGCAATCTCTTCGTGGTAACACCCCGACCAGGCACCATCTCTCCTTGGTCTACCAAAGCAACTGATATCGCAAACAATTGTAGTCTGAACACGATTAATCGTATAGAGCGAGGCTGTGCTTTTTATATAGAAGCAGCGCAACCGCTTAGCGATGCTGACTATAGTCTTCTTGCTGCCCACTTGCATGATCGCATGACGGAAACTGTTTTTCCTGATACAGCAGCGGCAGAAGTATTGTTTGCACATACTAAGGCGAAAACCTTTACATCAGTAGCGATACTCGAAGATGGCAAGCAAGCGCTTGTGGATGCCAATATTCAACTTGGTTTAGCACTGGCTGATGATGAAATAGAGTATTTATTCGAAAGCTTTACGCGTTTGGCGCGCAATCCTACCGACGTAGAGCTTTACATGTTTGCGCAAGCGAACTCTGAACATTGCCGCCATAAGATTTTCAACGCCAGTTGGACCATCGACGGTCAAGAGCAAGAAAAATCCTTGTTCAAAATGATCAAGAACACATTTGAAGTGTTACCCGATCATGTTTATTCGGCCTATAAAGACAACGCTGCTGTTATGTCTGGATGGGAAGCAGGGCGTTTCTTCCCGAACCCACAAACTCATCAATATGAATACCATCATGAGAATATCGATATTCTGATGAAGGTAGAAACCCATAACCACCCAACCGCTATTTCACCTTTCCCAGGTGCGGCAACAGGCTCAGGTGGTGAAATTCGTGATGAAGGTGCTACCGGTCGTGGTTCTAAGCCAAAAGCAGGTTTGGGTGGTTTTAGTGTGTCTAACTTACGTATTCCAGGGTTAGAACAGCCGTGGGAAAAAGACTACGGTAAACCACAACGTATCGTGAGCGCGTTAGATATTATGCTAGATGGCCCACTAGGTGGCGCTGCATTTAATAATGAATTTGGTCGTCCGAATTTGCTTGGTTATTTCCGTACCTACGAGCAAGAAGTGAATAGCTTTAATGGCGTTGAAGTACGTGGTTACCACAAGCCTATTATGCTTGCTGGTGGCTTAGGTAATATTCGCCGTGAGCATATTGAAAAAGGCGAAATTACCGTAGGTGCCAAACTTATCGTACTTGGCGGCCCTGCAATGAACATTGGCCTTGGTGGGGGCGCAGCTTCTTCCATGGCATCAGGTCAGTCAAATGAAGATTTAGACTTTGCTTCGGTACAGCGTGAAAACCCAGAAATGGAGCGTCGTTGCCAAGAAGTTATTGATGCGTGCTGGCAGTTAGGTGATAACAATCCTATCCAGTTTATTCACGATGTGGGCGCGGGTGGTTTATCGAACGCGCTGCCTGAATTAGTTAACGATGGCGGACGTGGCGGTAAGTTTGAACTGCGTAATGTATTATCTGACGAACCAGGTATGACACCACTAGAATTATGGTGTAACGAATCACAAGAACGTTACGTGATGTCAGTAGCACCAGAAAACATGCCGGTGTTTGAGGCGATTTGCGCCCGTGAACGCGCACCTTACGTTGTAGTAGGGGAAGCCACTGCTGAACAAGAATTGAATGTAAACGACAGCCAATTCGATAACCAGCCTATAGACATGCCCCTTGATGTGTTACTTGGCAAACCGCCTAAAATGCATCGCGATGTGACAAGTAAACCATTAGAAACCACAAGCTTTAATGAAAGCGACATTACATTG
The DNA here is from genome assembly GCF_000213655.1 of Alteromonas naphthalenivorans. Lineage (NCBI taxonomy): Bacteria > Pseudomonadati > Pseudomonadota > Gammaproteobacteria > Alteromonadales > Alteromonadaceae > Alteromonas > Alteromonas naphthalenivorans. The sequence continues at coordinate 3,072,337 of NC_015554.1, read as the reverse complement.
GCCGATGCGGCATCACGTATATTGTCGCTACCTACTGTGGCGGAAAAAACTTTCCTTATTACTATTGGCGATCGCTCGGTAACAGGTTTGGTTAACCGAGATCAAATGGTTGGCCCTTGGCAAGTACCTGTAGCCGATGTGGCGGTTACCGCCACTGCTTTTGATACCTACCACGGTGAAGCCATGGCGATGGGTGAAAGAACCCCCGTTGCCTTGTTATCTCATGGTGCGTCAGCGCGTTTAGCCGTAGGTGAAGCGTTAACCAATATTGCCGCAGCGAACATTGGCGATTTAACCCGTATTAAGCTTTCAGCAAACTGGATGGCAGCGGCAGGTCACCCTGGTGAAGACGCTGGGTTGTATGAAGCGGTAAAGGCCGTGGGTGAAGAGCTTTGTCCTGAATTGGGATTAACCATTCCGGTAGGCAAAGACTCCATGTCGATGAAAACTGCATGGCAAGAGGAAGGCGAAGATAAAGCGGTAACATCACCGTTATCGTTAGTGATTTCTGCTTTCGGTGCAGTAAAAGATATTCGTAAAACGGTCACACCAGAGCTTCGCACCGATAAGGGTGACAGCCAACTATTACTCATCGATTTAGGTGAAGGCAAAAACCGCCTTGGCGCGAGTTGTCTTTCACAAGTGTACGAGCAATTAGGTGATGCTCCTGCAGATGTGGTTTGTGCGCAACGTTTGAAAGCCTTCTTCAATGCGGTACAAACGCTAATAGAGAAACAACTGGTAGTGGCTTACCACGACCGTTCTGATGGTGGACTATTCACCACGGTAGCTGAAATGGCCTTTGCCGGTAAAACCGGTGTAAGTGTTGCGCTAGACGGCATTTCAGGTTCAGAAGCGAGTTCAGACTTATCTGTGTTGTTTAACGAAGAGCTTGGTGGCGTACTTCAAGTGTTAGACAAAGACATAGAGGAGATTAATGCGGTACTCGCGTCTTTCGATTTAACGGATATTAGTCATTACATCGGTACGTTAAATACCACCGACACCATTGAATTTACCCGTGACAACGTGGCAGTGCTAAACGATAGCCGCGTAGCCATGCGTACCACGTGGGCCCAAACCACTTTGGCAATGCAAAAACTTCGCGATAACCCAGTATGTGCTGAACAAGAACATGCCGCTAAGCAAGATGCTGCCGATCCAGGTTTACATGCTGCGCTAACCTATAACGTAAATGAAGATATTGCTGCGCCATATATCGCGAAAGGTGTGCAGCCTAAAGTCGCCATCTTACGTGAACAAGGCGTAAACTCGCACCTTGAAATGGCTGCTGCATTTAATCGCGCTGGTTTTAACGCTGTTGATGTACACATGAGCGATATCTTAGCCGGTAAAGTCACTCTTGATGACTTCGCCGGTTTAGCTGCTTGTGGTGGTTTTTCTTACGGTGATGTACTTGGAGCCGGTGAAGGGTGGGCGAAATCAATCTTGTTCAACGAGCTTGCACGGGATCAATTCGCTGCCTTCTTCGACCGTAACAGTACCTTTAGTTTAGGGGTTTGTAACGGTTGCCAAATGCTGTCTAACTTGAAGTCACTTATTCCTGGTACTGAACATTGGCCGCACTTTGTTGCTAACCAATCGGCACGTTTCGAAGCCCGTGTAGCCATGGTAGAAGTGACTAAATCTGCCTCTGTGTTGTTGCAAGACATGGCCGGTTCACGCATGCCAATTGCTGTATCACACGGTGAAGGGCAAGCAGAGTTTGCAAGCGACAGCGCGCTTTCGTCTGTAGCATCGCAAGTGGCACTTCGTTATGTTGATAACTACGGCCAACCTACTATGCAATACCCAGCTAACCCGAATGGTTCGCCTGAAGGTATCACTGGGCTAACCTCTAGTGATGGACGAAGCACCATAATGATGCCGCACCCTGAGCGCGTGTTCAGAGCGGTGGCAAACTCATGGCGTCCAGACGATTGGCAAGAAGATGGTGCGTGGATGCGCATCTTTAGAAATGCCCGTCGTTTTGTAGGATAAAAACGCGCTTAAGCTTAGTAGAGGTAAGATGTTCTTATCTCTACTTTTTACTTAAATGAGCGTAAAGCGTGTCAATAGATTGGCAAAGTGTCAAAAAATTGTACTGAGGGCTTGTCTTCGATAAGTCACTGATCTATTGTAGTGCAATGCAGGGATTGCAGACAGGTTACAGGAGTTTGTTTTAAGGGTTGTACCAACAAAAAATATTGTTGGTGTTGATAACAAGAGACGACGAATGAATCGTTCATCAAAAGGGTTTGGCTTAACCGGAGTAGCCATAGCGGTTGTGCTGATGTTTGTTACTGCTGTTTTCAGCAGTTCAGCTAAATCTGCCGACGTTACTTCAACGCTAGTTGTGCAGTCTTCAGTTAAGTAGTCTGAAAGTGAAATTCTAACGCCAGTATCTGTGTTCAGATACTGGCGTTAATCACTCAGCTTTACCAATTCATTTTACCTATCTTGCGCTATTAGCCTTTTCTATTTTTCTCTCTGTTGATCAATTTCTGATCGGGATGTTTCTTCAACAATACATACGTAGCTGCAAACCCACCGTGCATAGGCTGCGCTGTGTGGTAGGCAATGACCTCTTCTAACTCAAGCAACCAGTGATTAACAAAGCTTTTCTTGTAAGCAGGAAAAGGTTTACTCTCTTCGCCCTTGCCGTGCTTAATCAATAATGCCCTTACACCCCGTTTATGTGAGTCGGTTATCGCTTTGTATAGTGCATCTCTACTTTGCTCAATCGTCATGCCACTGAGAGAAAGGGTTTCTTCTAATGGGTATTTACCCATGCGTAATTTTTTGAACACACCATCTTGAATACCCGGTTGTTGGAACAAAATGAAATCGTCAGGCTTTACCGGTGTTATCCCTTCTAAGCTTAGCGGGCTTTTCAGCTTTTCCCGTTCACTGCGTTGACGCGCAGCACGCCGCTTTTTTTCAGCTATCGCATTCTCTGTATCATGCAGCAATGCTTTGTTTGAAGGTTTAATAGGTTTTACATCTTGCATCTCTGCAAAGAATGAATGTAAATCATCATTGGTTTCAATATCAGTCATAATTTTCTCCCACACTCAGCGAAGCGTTACTGCCATGAATGTATTCGCTACGCCAATACTACTTTATAACGTTGGCCTGAGTGAGCACTGTCTTACTAAGAAATGAATATGGGGCTGTTTGTTTGATTTTCTACGCTCATATTTCATGGGCTGATCCTAATATCGCATCATTTTAAAAGCTGAAGTCGAGGTCGTTGTTTGCATTGTTAGCGAATGAATCTTATACGTAGCAACTTTAGCGATGGGTTACTATTAGCGGAAGTGGCTTAAATCAACAAGGTCTAGGTGCTAGATTTTGTTGGAAGGGGGAGGAGAATGATCACACTAGGGCATGGCGATAGAGCCTCAGTTGCTTATTATGGAACGACATTTTAGATACCTAGTTAGGTAGCTTATGGGGAATAACTTATGGGGAATAACTCCAGGAAAGGCTGAACGCAACACGATTAATCTTGCTAACTACTGAAGTCGGAGTTAGCCAAGATGGCGTCCCCAGCTGGAATCGAACCAACATCTAAGCCTTAGGAGGGCCTTGTTTTATCCATTAAACTATGGGGACCTAACGTTGTGATAAACTATTATACGTAGTTCCGTTAAATACGAAACCTTTTGATTAATCAATGAGGTGCCGAAGGTTTCCTTGGTATAGGTTTAACATTTACCTGCTTGTTCGTTGTATAGAATAATTAGACGTTGTAAGCGGTGAGTTTCGCAGCTCTCTAAATAAAAAAAGGCCCTGATACATCTGTATCAGGGCCTTTATCGTTAAGCCTCTTTTACATTAAATATCCGTTGTTGGGAATTTATCGATTGCTGTTTTTAGCACATCTGACTCCGTTGGAGTCGCAATGCCAATACTGCCGTCACTCTCTTTAGAAGTATCACCAGACACCTGCCCAGACTCAGCTACCGATGTGCTATCGCTTTCAGAATCAGAAGGAATAGACTCTATCGACGGTAGAATCAAATCTTCTGGTGGAAGCTCAAGATCTACGGTATCAATCGTTACTTCGGTTTCCAGCCCGATGGTAACAATATCGTTTTCCTCTGGAAGGGTAATTATATCTTCCGGCAATGTGCTCTCAGATGTCACCACTTGAGAATCAGTGTTTAACTCGACGGTTTGTTCAGACTGCCCACTAAATTCAATAACGTTAGGCGCTTTGGGTTCATCAGTAGCTTCCGTTTCTGAGCTTTGTGATGCACTTACCGACTCCGATGAACTATTTGCCATAGTTTCAGCTGAGTTACTTGTTTCTGCTACTGGTACACCTTCGCCAGATGCCGTCACAAATACGTTAAACTCAGCCTGTTCGACAGTACCATCTGGATACTCAATACGGTAAGTAAAGGTATCTGTTAAGGTTCCACTAAATACGGCTTGCGTATTGTCCGGGGTATAAGTGTACGCGCCCGTTTCGTCAATTTGCAGCGTGCCGTAATCACCCACTAACGTAATGCCGCCCGTTGGGTCTTGGAACGTTGTTCCATCAGTAGAGAGGGTTACGTCGTACGTTGAACCAAACAGTACATCGTTTTCGAACAGGTTGCCGATCGCGGTTTGAATTTCTTCAACAACAAATTGATCTAAGAAGTGAACTGTTGAGCTTAAATCGACACTAACGCCACCAAGAGCACTGGCTGCTCCTGTGTCCACGTCCATTGTCACTCGGTACTCACCTTCCGTTAGACCATAAGAAGTAAATACACCATTACCGTCGAGGCCTAATAAACCTATCAACTGATCGCTGGAAAATGTCTCTACAACTTCCCACGTGCCGTTGTTATTTCGTTCAATGAATAGATCGAGTCCTGAGCCGAGAGAGAGCAGATCACCGCCATCTACGGTGAGAGTGATATCTTGGACGGTATTTTCGGCAACGATAATGCTATTACTTACTGTATCTACATTAGAAGGTATAACAATAGTCACACCGAAGAGCTCAACCCCTAGAGTCCATTCATAGGTAAGAGCATCTGGCTCTGACACTCCAGCCGCAGTGGCAAAATCATAGATCAGCTCTGCCCGCGCCGAGTCCGCAGATACCCCTTGTCCTGATAGGTTGAAGTTTAAGTTTGCGGTAGAGGTGTTAGTACCATCTGAAATGGTGTAGCTGAAACTATCTGTACTACCCAAGCCATCGCGCACGCCGTTGGCTACATAGGTGTAGCTACCGTCTTCAAATATAGTTAAATCGCCATAGTCACCCTCAATGGTAATGCCAGATAAACCAGTACCTAATACGGTCACCGTCTCACCATTGGTAGGGGTAACTTGCGTCACTACGCCGCCCTCGGCAATACTATCGGCCACATCGCCTGTGTTAGCGGCATCGATAACATTACCCGATGTTGTCGTGCTTCCTTCAAACGCGTATTCAGTGAGCGTTGACGTTATATCGGTAGATTGTAGTAAAGTGAGCGTATTGCTTAGTAATGCTGCCGCAACCGCGTCTAATACGGTATCTGCCAGTGTACCCAGCCCTAATAGATTAAGTCCTGTGGTAATGGTACTCACTAAGTCGCCTGCGCCTATGGTATCTGCTGCGCCTAAAGCTGGTTCCAGAATGAAATTGCGTACAACTGTACCTAAACCAAGCCCATTTAATACGCTGGCGTTAGTGCCGTTTAGTGCGGCCTCAAGGGCAGTTAGTACCACCTCTTGGTTTTCTTCACCAAGAACCACGCCGCCATCACCTAATTCCGTTAATGTAATGGAACCGTCGCTATCTTGATCAAATAAGGTTTCAAGGGCGCTTTCGTCGTTGCGAACAACCACGGTGTAATCACCGGCAGGTAGCCCTGAGAATTTTGCTACAAGGGTGTCATCGCCGGTTAGTCCGATAAGGTTTATACCCACCGCATCACCTATTAACGGGTTGTCCGGCGTCATTGCTGTTGCGACCACGTTGCCATCTGCATCAATAATATCAACACGATACGCATCGGCTACGGCAACCAGCGCTGTTTGGCTGACCTCTACAACCACTTCACCAAAGAAACCCGCGTCAACGGTAAGCGTTGTGCTAGCCTCTGGCGAACCCGCCGCAGGTGAACCTTCGGCTAAGCCAATGACTTGGAAGTCGCTGTCGGTGACTGGGGCGTTCACAATGGCGGTTTGTGCGCCCAGCTCCATATCATTGTTATCGGTTTGGGCTACTACTGGTGGGAAGTCGCTACCAGATATGGAGATGGTAAGTGCCGCAATATCAGAGGTTTCACCGTCTGATAAGGTGTAGTTAAACACTTCGTCTTTGCCAATTGCGCTGCGGTCGCCGTCGGTGGTATAGGTGTACGTACCGTCTGCAGCAATTTCTAGTACACCATAATTACCTTGAATAGTAACTGTACCTGTAGCAGGAACAGCAACGCTATCACCAGATGCATTGGTAACAAGCGTCACTTGCGCGCCGTCTAAGATAGTGTCTGCGCCCACGCCACTTAAATCACCATTAATCAGGTTACCTTGCGCCACTAAATCACCCGAATAAGTGTATTCCGTTAACGTGGTGGTAATGTCAGTGTCTTGTAAAAGGGTTAAGGTATTGCTAAGCAACGCATCGGCAACAACACTTAAAATGTCATCAAAGAAGCCAGTTAAGCCAATTGCATCAAGAGGGGCGGTAAGTAAATTAACAAGCTGGCCTGCGCCAATGACTGTAGTCGTATCCAGAAGTGTCTCTAGTACTCCCCTTACTTGCGTGCCAACCGTATCAAGTGGAATACCTAAAACGTCGGTATTTAACGTGGTTTCAATAGTATCAAGAACGACTGCTTGATTATCGGGCCCAAGTACAACGCCAGCTGTACCAAGTTCATCAAGGTCAACATCGTTACTATTGTCGTTGTCCAATAAGTCTTCAAGTAAGTTCTCATCATTGCGGACCACCACACTGTAGTTGCCAGCATCAAGGCCTGCTAACGTGAACGAAATGGTCTCGTCGCCGGTAACATCAAAAATGTCTAGGCCACCGACATCGGCAAGTTGTGAATCTGCGCTTACTCCTTTGTAAACAAGCTGACCGCTCTCGTCATACACCTCAACAATGTAGGCATCGGCAACAGCAACCAGTGCTATTTGGTCAACCTCTACTAATACTTCACCCACATGGTTAGGGGAAACGGTAAAGGATGCACTTGCATCGACACCACCTGTAGACTCAGCCAAGCCGATAACATCTACGTTGCTGGTGGTCTCTGGTGGGTTCACCGTCACCACAGGCTCACCCATATCAACGGCGTTGCCGTCGTTTATGGCATCAAGCGCTTGTACAACTACGTTTTGACTAGCGGTACTCGCAGTATTTCCTGCCTCATCAGTGACGGTTGCCACTACGGCATAGGTACCCGCAGGTAACGTTGTGCCAGTTAAATCCAGGCTCCAGTTGCCGCTGCCATCAATAGTAAGTTCAGGGTCAGTGCCAAAGGTATAGGACGTGCCATCAACGGTAACAGTTAGGGTAGTATTGTCACCAAGGTCCACCGTTCCATTAAAGATAAGCGTGCTATCGCTCGTTATAAAGTCTCCAGCCACCCCAGAGTCGTTTGAAATACTATCGAACGTCACCGTTTGGCCATTATTGTTTTCATCAATACTGGTATCGATAACAATTGAACCTGTAGCTGAGTCAGAATTACCTACAGCATCTGTAGCGGTAACCGTTGCCGTATAATTACCTTCAGCGAGTAATGCGACAATATTGTCAGCTAATGTCCAGGTACCGTTACCATTATTGGTAGCGGTGTAGTCATTCCCGTCAATAGTGACCACCACAACCGCGTTCGGGTCGTTCACCGTACCAGTAAGCGCTGGCGTGGGGTCGTCGGTGGTCAGATCGTTAATGGCCACCGTAGGCGCGGTGGTATCAATTACCACCGTGCCCGTGTTGGTTACCGTGTTACCCGCGGCATCCGTTGCAGTCACTGACGTTGGGTAACTACCTTCAGCTAACGAGGCAACTGCATCATCGGCTAGTGTCCAAGTACCGTTACCGTTATTAGTAGCGGTGTAGTCATTGCCGTCAATCGTCACCACTACAATCGCATTCGGGTCGTTCACCGTACCGGTAAGTTCCGGGGTAGTGTCGTTAGTAGTAAGATCGTTAATGGCTACCGTAGGCGCGGTGGTATCAATTACCACCGTGCCCGTGTTGGTTACCGTGTTACCCGCGGCATCCGTTGCAGTCACTGACGTTGGGTAACTACCTTCAGCTAACGAGGCAACTGCATCATCGGCTAGTGTCCAAGTACCGTTACCGTTATTAGTAGCGGTGTAGTCGTTGCCGTCAATGGTCACCACTACAATCGCATTCGGGTCGTTCACTGTACCGGTAAGCTCTGGTGTGGTGTCGTTGGTGGTTAGATCGTTAATGGCTACCGTAGGTGCAGTGGTATCAATTACTACAGTACCTGTGTCGGTATCGGTATTACCCGCATCGTCAGTTGCAGTAACAGATGTTGGATAACTACCTTCCGCGAGTGTAGCAACTACGTCATCGGCCAGCGTCCAGGTACCGTTACCATTATTGGTAGCGATGTAGTCAACGCCGTCGATGGTTATTACTACAGTAGCCGTTGCGTCATCAACTGTACCCGTTAGTACAGGCGTAGTGTCGTTGGTCGTTACATCATTAATGGTTACTACAGGTGCCACTGCGTCTACCGTATCAGACGCAGGTGCGCTGGTATTGCCAGCGTCATCTGTGGCGGTTGCTGAAACTACAACGCCATCTGCCAATGGTGTATCTGGCGTAATACTCCAATTACCGTCGCCATCAGCGACAACGGTGAAATCAGGTGTGCCGTCACCGTCTACATCAACACTAACTAACGCACCTGCTTCGGCAGTGCCTGTGATCTCAGTGCCGTTACCGGCATCAACTGTGGGGGCTGTAGGTACAGTGGTATCAATCACTACTGTGCCTGTATTGGTGCTGACGTTACCGTCAGGGTCGGTTGCAGCAACGGTGGCGGTATAGCTGCCTTCCGCCAATGTGGCTACTGCGTCGTCAGCTAGCGTCCACGTGCCGTTACCGTTATTAGTGGCGGTGTAATCATTCCCGTCGATGGTGACCACAACGGTAGCTGACGCGTCATCAACTGTACCCGTTAGTGCAGGCGTAGTGTCGTTTGTCGATACATCATTAATGGTTACTACAGGTGCCACTGCGTCTACCGTATCAGACGCAGGTGCGCTGGTATTGCCAGCGTCATCTGTGGCTGTTGCTGAAACTACAACGCCATCTGCCAATGGTGTATCTGGCGTAATACTCCAATTGCCGTCTCCATCAGCGACAACGGTGAAATCAGGTGTGCCGTCGCCGTCTACATCTACATTTACCGTTGCGCCCGCTTCGGCTGTGCCGGTAATTTCAGTGCCGTTGCCCGCTTCCACGGTAGGTGCCGCTGGTGCTGTAGTATCAATTACCACTGTGCCCGTGTTGGTGCTGACGTTACCCTCTGGGTCGGTTGCAGTAACGGTGGCGGTATAGCTGCCTTCCGCCAATGTGGCTACTGCGTCGTCAGCTAGCGTCCACGTGCCGTTACCGTTATTAGTGGCGGGGTAGTCAATACCGTTAATGGTAACGACTACCGTAGCGGTATCATCGTCAACTGTGCCTGTCAGTGCAGGTGTTGTGTCGTTGGTGGTCAAATCATTAATTGCCACTACCGGTGCTATAGCGTCAACCGTATCAGACGCAGGTGCGCTGGTATTGCCAGCGTCATCTGTGGCGGTTGCTGAAACTACAACGCCATCTGCTAATGGTGTATCTGGCGTTACGCTCCAGTTACCATCACCATCGGCAGTCACGGTGTAATCAGGCGTGCCGTCGCCGTCCACATCTATATTTACAGTTGCGCCAGCCTCTGCAGTGCCTGTAATCTCAGTGCCGTTACCGGCATCAACTGTGGGGGCTGTAGGTACAGTGGTATCAATCACTACTGTGCCTGTATTGGTGCTGACGTTACCGTCAGGGTCGGTTGCAGCAACGGTGGCGGTATAGCTGCCTTCCGCCAATGTGGCTACTGCGTCGTCAGCTAGCGTCCACGTGCCGTTACCGTTATTAGTGGCGGTGTAATCATTCCCGTCGATGGTGACCACAACGGTAGCTGACGCGTCATCAACCGAACCCGTTAATGCCGGCGTAGTGTCGTTGGTGGTGACATCATTGATGGTCACCACAGGTGCTACGGCGTCTACTGTGTCAGATGCAGGTGCGCTGGTATTGCCAGCGTCATCTGTGGCGGTTGCTGAAACTACAACGCCATCTGCCAATGGTGTATCAGGCGTAATACTCCAATTGCCGTCGCCATCAGCGACAACGGTGAAATCAGGTGTGCCGTCGCCGTCTACATCAACGCTAACTAACGCACCTGCTTCCGCAGTGCCTGTGATCTCGGTGCCATTACCGGCATCAACTGTGGGGGCTATAGGTACAGTGGTATCAATCACTACTGTGCCTGTATTTGTACCAACATTACCCTCTGGGTCGGTTGCAGTAACGGTTGCGGTATAGCTACCTTCTGCAAGAGCCGCCACTGCATCGTTGGTCAGTGTCCAAGTGCCATCACCGTTATTGGTGGCGGTATAATCCACATCATTGATGGTAACAACCACCGTGGCTGTTGGGTCGTCAATCGAACCAGTAAGCGCCGGTGTAGTGTCGTTAGTTGTTAAATCATTAAAGGCTACGACTGGCGCTGCCGCATCAACCGTATCTGAGGCTGGATTGCTAATGTTACCCGCCACGTCAGTCGCCGTTGCTGTCACTACAACGCCATCGGCGAGGGGTGTATCAGGCGTAATACTCCAATTGCCATCTCCATCAGCAGTGACGGTGAAATCTGGGATACCATCACCGTCTACATCAACATTGACCTCGCTGCCTGCTTCGGCGGTACCGGTAATTTCGGTGCCGTTGCCCGCATCCACAGTTGGTATTGCAGGTGGTGTAGTATCAATAACTACAGTACCTGAATTTGCACCTACATTACCATCGGCATCAGTGGCAGTAACGGTTGCGGTATAGCTACCTTCAGCAAGAGCAGCCACGGCATCGTCAGCCAGCGTCCAGCTTCCATCACCATTGTTAGACGCGGTGTAGTCCACACCATCGATAGTGACTACTACGATAGCGCTTGGATCATCAACCGTACCGATTAACTCTGGCGTAGTATCATTAGTGGTTAGGTCACTGATGGCAACCACTGGCGCAACAGCGTCTACCGTATCTGACGCTGGTGCACTGACATTGCCTGCTTCATCAGTGGCGGTAGCCGTCACTACCACACCATCGGCAAGCGATGTAGCTGGCGTGACTGACCAGTTGCCATCGCCATCCGCGATAACGGTGAAATCTGTCGTACCGTCGCCATCTACGTCTACACTCACGGTTGCGCCTGCTTCTGCGGTACCTGAAATTTCATTGCCATTACCTACATCGACAGTAGGTGCTGCAGGTACAGTGGTATCAATCACTACTGTGCCTGTATTGGTGCTGACGTTACCGTCAGGGTCGGTTGCAGTAACGGTGGCGGTATAGCTACCTTCAGCAAGAGCAGCCACGGCATCGTCAGCCAGCGTCCACGTGCCATTACCGTTGTTGGTGGCGGGGTAGTCAATACCGTTAATGGTAACGACCACCGTGGCGGTTGGGTCGTCCACCGAGCCAGTAAGTGCAGGTGTGGTATCGTTAGTCGTTAAGTCATTGAAGGCAACCACTGGCGCAACAGCGTCTACCGTGTCAGATGCTGGACCACTAGTATTGCCTGCTTCATCGATAGCCGTTGCCGTTACAACCACACCATCTGTTAGCGGCGTAGTGGGTGTTACTGACCAATTTCCATCGCCATCAGCGGTAACCGTAAAATCAGGTGTGCCATCGCCGTCAACGTCTACGTTTACGACAGCTCCCGCTTCGGCAGTACCGGTAATTTCAGTACCATTGCCAGCATCAACAGTGGGTGCCGCAGGCGCAGTGGTATCGATAATTCCGCCATTTTCGTTTGCGGTTGCCGTATTGCCCGCACCATCTGTCGCCGTTGCAGTGACAGAATAATTACCTTCAGATAAGGCTGCTGGCATATCTACAGAAAAGGTACCATTGGCTTGAACGGTTGCGTCAAACGTTTGCGTGTTGCCAGCATTATCGGTAACGCTGATGGATACCGTGCTGCCTGGAGGGATATCTGTAGTTCCGGAAATGGTTGGGGTTGTGTCGTTTCCTGTACCAAGCGGATCCAAGGTTAGGTTCGGCACCGCCAGATTAATATTTCCGCTAGTAGTATCAGACGCTGAGTTTCCAGCTGCATCGGTGGCGGTAGCGGTAACATCGAAGTTTCCGTCTGTCATTGCATTGGGCACGTCTGCGCTGAAATTACCGTTGCTATCGACAATAGCCGTAAATGTCTGCTCAGCGCCTGCGCTGTCAGAAACGGTAATGGTCACTAAACTGCCTGCGCTTAAATCGGTGCTGCCGGTGATCGTGGGCGTGGTATCGTTGCCTGTGCCTTGTGCATCTAGGGTAATGGTTGGGGCGGTTGTATCTACGCTGCCGTTTGTTTCAGTAGCAGTACTCTCATTGCCGGCTGAGTCTTGGGCAACCGCCGTGACGGTATAGCCTCCCTCAGCCATAGGGGCAGGCACATCGGCTGAGTAACTGCCATCTACCTGAACGGTTGCATCGAAGGTCTGGCTTACGCCTGCGTTATCTGTAACCGTAATAGTCACCGTTGCGCCAGCAGGCAGGTCACTATTACCCGATATAGTCGGCGTTGTGTCATTCTCTGAGTCTAGTGCGTCTAATGATAGGGTAGGGGCTGTTGTATCAATAACGCCCGTATTGTCTACAACATTGGTGCTATTACCTGCATCATCACTCGCGGTGGCCTCAACGCTGTAAGCCCCTTCTGCTAAAGGCACAGGCACATCCACCGTAAAGTCTCCATTTACATCAACAGTCGCTGTGATGGTTTGAACATTTCCTGCGTTGTCAGTTACCACAAGGGTAACTTCACTACCTTGCGCTAGGTTAGTGCTACCAGACAGAGTCGGCGTCGTGTCGTTGCCTTCCTCAAGTGGGGTTAACGTCAACAACGGCGGTGTAGTGTCTATGTTTCCAGTATCACTCGCTGTCGCTGTATTGCCTGCATCATCGTCGATTGCAGCGCTTACCGTGAAGTCGCCTTCAGCTAAATTGGTACCCGGGGATATAGAGAAGGACCCATCGGCCTGTACGACTGCACTTAAGGTCTGGGTCGCACCAGCACTATCGGTTACCAAAATGGTGATTACAGAGCCTGCAGGTTCATCGGTTGAGCCTGTAATAAGCGGAGTAGCGTCGTTAGTGGTATCTGCAACATCTATAGTCAGTGTAGGTACAAGTGTATCAACTACGCCTGCTTCATTATCTGTTGTACTGTTCCCTGCTGTATCGGTGGCGGTTACTGAGACAGTGAAACTGCCTTCAGCCATCGCTGCTGGCACGTCAGTGGAGAACACGCCACCCGTGGTAACCAGTGCGTTAAACACCTGGGTATTGCCTGCGTTATCAACAACGGTTATTTGAACTGTAGAGCCTTGCGGTAAATCTACGGTACCGCTAATGGTTGGTGTTGAATCACCTACCGTGCCAGGTTCGTCCAGCGTGATAACGGGGGATAGGGTGTCTATTACGCCTGTTTCAGCGTCGGAGGCTGTATTGCCAGCCTCATCAACAACCGTTGCTTGAACCGTGTAGTTACCCTCCGCCAAAGTGACAGGTACGTCTACACTAAAGGAGCCGTCGCTTTGCACCGTTGCTGACAAGGTTTGTACATTTCCAGCATCGTCCGTCACTGTAATAGAAACCGTGCTTCCAACAGGTTGATCTGCGGTACCGCTAATTGTTGGCGTTGCATCATTGCCAATTCCCAGTTCTGTCACATCAATAGTCGGTGAAGTGGTATCTATCACACCGCCAGTTTCGGAATCAGAGCCTGTATTACCCGCGCTGTCATCTACCTCAGCGACAACAGTGTAGCTACCTTCGGCCAAATCAGTAGGTACGCTTGCACTGAAGGTACCGTCGCCTTGTACGGCTGTAGTAAAGGTTTGAACTGCTCCAGCATTATCTGTCACTGTTAAGGTGATGGTGGCACCAACTGGGGCGTTAGTTGTGCCTGAGATGAGAGGGGTCGCGTCGTTTGTTTGACCAAGGGCATCTAGCGTAATGTCCGGGGCGCTAGCATTAATATTGCCGCTACCAGTTACTGTCGTGCTATTGCCCGCAGTATCGCTGGCACTGGCTGACACATTGTAGTCGCCGTCAGCAAGCGCGCCAGGTACTTCAACAGAGAAAGCGCCATCCGCGTTAACCGTAGCGGTAAGATTTTGTACATTGCCACCAGCATCGGTGACAACCAACGTTATAGTCGCACCTTCTGGTAGGTCGGTGGTACCACCTAATATTGGCGTTGCGTCGTTGCCGCTTGCCACCGGGTCTAAGTTGATAACAGGTGGGGTGGTGTCAATAACACCGTTGTTATCAATCGCTGTGTTTTGATTACCTGCATCATCAGTCGCCGTCACTTCTACGGTGTAATCGCCTTGTGCTAGGTCAACCGGCACATCAGCGCTAAAGCTACCGTTCGCTTGAACTGTGGCGGTGAAGGTTTGCGTATTGCCTAGGCTGTCAGTCACGCTAATGTTTACTGTGTTGCCCGCAGATAAGTCGGTAGTTCCCGAGATAGTCGGCGTAGCGTCGTTAGTCAGGTCTAGTGCGTCTAGCGTTATCGTTGGCGCTGCTGTGTCTATGACACCGCTGTTATCTATTGCCGTTGCAGAATTACCCGCATCGTCAGTAGCAGTAACGGTTGCGCTGAAACTGCCTTCAGCTAAATCGGCGGGAACATCAGCACTGTAAGTGCCATCGTTTAGCACTGTGGCTGTGAATGTCTGGGTGTTTCCAGCGTTGTCTGTCACGCTTATGCTTACCGTATCGCCAGCATTGAGGTCTGTGGTGCCAGAGATAGACGGTGTTGCATCATTACCAAGCCCTTGTGCATCAATGGTGATTGATGGGGCCGTTGTATCTATGTTACCCCCATTTTCAGTTACCGATGCACTGTTGCCTGCGCCGTCTGTGGCTGTAGCAGTAACAGAATAGTCACCTTCAGATAAGCCTGCAGGTACATCAGCAGTAAAGCCACCATCACCTTGTACTGTGGCGGTGAATGTTTGCGTGTTTCCAGCGCTGTCAGTCACGATTAGCGTTACCGTGCTACCTGGTGCTATATCGGTATTACCTAAAATAGTCGGCGTGGTGTCGTTATCTGCTCCTAATGGTTCAAGCGATAAGGTCGGCGCCGCTGAGTTTATATCGCCACTTACTGTATCTGTAGCGGTATTACCCGCTGCATCAGTCGCAGTTGCAGTAACGTCAAAGTTTCCATCAGCCATAGGGTTAGGCACATCTGCACTGAAGTCGCCGTTATCATCTACGGTTGCAGTAAACGATTGCTCAGTGCCAGTGTTATCAGTGACTGTGATAGTCACTGTGCTTCCTGCGTCCAAGTCTGTACTACCGCTAATAGTTGGCGTGGTATCGTTTCCAGTGCCAAATGGATCTAGGGTAATTACTGGCGCTGTGGTATCTACGCTACCACCAGTTTCAGAAGCAGAACCTTGGTTGCCCGCCGGGTCTTGAGCCGTTGCGGTGACCGTATAGTCACCTTCAGCTAAGGGTGAAGGTACATTGGCTGCAAAACTGCCGTCGGTTTGTACCGTTGCCGCAAAGGTTTGCGTGTTACCTGCACTGTCGACGACTGTCAGTGTAACAATTGCGCCAGCCGGAAGGTTTGTGAGACCGGAAATGGTTGGCGTTAGATTATTTTCTGGCGCTAATTCATCTAGGTTTAGCTCAGGTGGCGTTGTGTCGATATTCCCCGAATTATCGAGTATCGAAGTACTATTGCCTGCTTCATCAGTGGCTGTAGCTTCAACACTATACGAGCCTTCAGCCAGTGCCGCGGGTAGGTCCACCGTAAAGTTTCCTGCAGCATCAACCGTTGCCGTGACCGTTTGAATGTTGCCTGTACTATCCGTGATAACTAAGGATACAACGCTACCTTCAGCTAGATCTGTGCTACCCGACATGGTTGGTGTTGTGTCATTGCCTAGCCCTTGAGGGTCTAACGTTAAGGTAGGCGCTGTGGTGTCAATGGTGCCCGCTGCACTGGCTGTCGAACTGTTGCCTGCCTCATCCTTAGCTGTTGCGGTTACGGTATAGTCACCTTCGGTTAGCGCAACTGGCACATCCACACTGAAGTTGCCGTTTGCATCAACCGTTGCCGTAACGGTTTGGGTATTTCCTGCATTGTCGGTAATCGAAAGCGTAACGCTCTCACCTGCTGCCAAGTCGGTAGTGCCCGAAATGGTAGGCGAAGTATCGTTATTTGAACCCAGCGTATCTAGCGAGATAACAGGGGCGACGGTATCGACGACACCGTTATTATCAGTGACAGAAGCACTATTGCCACTGCTGTCAGTGGCGGTAGCCGTTACTGAGTAATCGCCCTCGGCAAGTGGCGCGGGAACATCAGCACTGAAATTACCGCTTGCATCAACCAGTGCTGTAAAGGTTTGCGTGTTGCCTGCACTGTCAATGACGGAAAGCGTAACGGTTGAACCCGCGGGTAGGTCAGTCGTACCTGATAGGGTTGGAATAGTATCGCTAACCGTAACTTGAGCCTCTAGCGTTAGTGCAGGAGCGCTGGAATCTAGCGTACCGGTATCAGAGGTGGTGGTTGTATTGCCTGCATCGTCTGAGGCACTTGCTGTTACCGTGTAGCTGCCATCCGGTATAGCGTTTGGAACATCCGCGCTGAAGTCACCATTCGCATCCACAATGGCGTCAAAGGTTTGTGTATTGCCTGCGCTATCAGTAACAGTTAATGTTACCGTGCTTCCCGGTGCTAAATCAGTGTTGCCCGATATGTTAGGCGTTTCATCGTTGCCTGTACCTTGCGGATTTAGCGTAAGCACAGGGGCAGTGGTGTCAATATTGCCACCATCTTCAGATGTGGTTGTTGAGTTACCAGCATCATCTGTTGCAGTAACTTCTACGCTATAGTCGCCTTCAGGCAGTGGAGACAATGCCTCTGTAGCAAAGTTGCCATCGGCATCAACCAATGCGTTAATGGTTTGTGTGTCGCCATTACTGTCAGTTATGTTGATCACAACAACAGCGCCTTCGGGTAAATCTGTATTACCTGAAATAACCGGCGTTGTGTCATTACCTGAGTTTAACGGATTAACGTTGACAACAGGCACTTGCGTATCAATGTTTCCATTTGCCTCGTTTGCCGTTGCGGTGTTGCCTTGCGCATCGCTTACTGTTGCCGTAACGGTAAAGTCGCCTTCAGCTAATGCTGCAGGCACATCGGCGCTAAATGTTCCGTCTGCTTGTACTGCGGCTTGGAAACTTTGCGAGTCACCAGTGGCGTCAACTACCGTAATAGTGACAAGAGTGCCAGGGGCTACATCGGTAGTTCCTGAGATAGTAGGGGTTACGTCGCTGGTAGAGACTTGCGTGTCAAGCGCTAGCAGCGGCGCTTGGCTGTCTACATTGCCTGTTGTATTGGCATTTGCGGTATTGCCTGCACTGTCAGTTGCACTGGCGGTAACAGTAAAGTCGCCGTCAGCTACTGCGTTTGGCACATCTACACTAAAGCTACCATTTGCATCGACCAAGGCATTGACAGTTTGTGTATTTCCAGCGCTATCAGTTACGACAAGCGTGACTGTGCTTCCTCCTGGAAGGTCAGTGGTGCCTGAAAGCGTAGGGGTCGTGTCACCCGTGCTTCCCGGGTTTTCAAGGGTTAGCGCTGGCGCAGTAGTATCAATGGTGCCGCCATTATCGGTCACCGTTGTGGTATTGCCATCACTGTCAGTTGCGCTGGCGGTAACTGTGTAAGCGCCATCAGCGAGTGGGACGTTTACATCTGCATTGAAGGTGCCGCCGGTGTCTACTGTCGCGGTAATAGTTTGCGAGTTACCTGCGCTATCCGTTACGGTTAACGTTATCGTACTACCTTCAGGTAAGCTGCTGGAACCAGAAATAGTGGGCGAGCTATCATTCGTCTCGCCTTGTCCATCTAGCACTAATGTAGGTGAATTGGTGTTAATGTTACCGGTTGCGTTATCTGAAGCTTCATTGCCTGCTTCGTCCTCAGCCGTGGCAGTAACAGTAAAGTCTCCATCAGCCAGTTCTTGTGGTACGTCGACAGAGAAGTTGCCGTTTGCATCGACCAAGGTATTGATAGTTTGCGTGTTACCTGCGCTATCGGTGACGGCCAGTGTAACCGTACTACCTTGTGGTAAATCAGTCGTGCCACTAATTAATGGCGTGGTATCGTTGCCAATGTCTTGTGGATCAAGCGATAGCGTTGGTGCTGCGGTATCAATATTGCCCTGTGTTGACGCAGAGTCTTGATTACCCGCATCGTCATTGACTGTTGCGGTGATGGTAAAGTTGCCGTCGGCAAGCTCTGCTGGTACATCGACTGAGAAGGTCCCATCGTTTCCGACTACAGCAACAAAGGTTTGCGTATTTCCTGCACTGTCTGTAACTGTGATTGATACGTTGTTACCAGGTGCCTGGTCTGTGTTACCAGAAATGGTTGGCGTAGCATCATTAGTGCTGCCTTGAGCATCTAAGTTAACTAGGGGGGACGTAATATCAATATTACCGCCGGTTTCCGTTGCTGTTGCCGAATTGCCGTTTGCATCGGTTGCCGTAGCAGTAACGCTATATTCACCTTCCGCTAACGGGTTAGGCACATCAACACTGAAGTTACCCGAACCGTCGACAGTAGCCGTAAATGTTTGTGTATTGCCAAGCGCATCAGTAACACTCATTGTTACAGTGCTGCCAGTGGGCAAATCGGTAGTACCCGAAATGGTAGGAGTGGTGTCGTTGTCATCCCCTAGTGGGTCAAGCGTTAAGTTTGGCGAATTGGTATCCACACTGCCTGTTTGTGCCGTTGAAGCACTATTGCCCGCTGCATCGGTTGCTGTTGCTTCAACTGTGTAGTCGCCGTCAGCGAGCTCAGCAGGAACGTCTGCACTAAATTCGCCGTTAGTGTCTACTGTGGCGGGAAAGGTTTGGCTGTTTCCTGCACTGTCGGTAACGGTAAGTGTAACTGTGCTGCCCGCTTCTAAATTCGTTGAACCGCTAATCGAAGGTGTCGTGTCGTTACTCGTGCCAAGTGGTTCTAGTGCAATGGTAGGTGCTTGGGTATCGATGTTACCGCCATCTTCAGTAACGATAGTCGTATTACCTGCATCATCTGTAGCACTGGCTTCTACGGTATACTCACCCTCAGTAAGCGGCGTTTGCACGTCGACGCTGAAATTACCGCCATCATTAACGATTGCATCGATGGTTTGTGTGTTGTCCGCGCTGTCGGTAACCACAATAGTTACCGTTGAACCAGGCGGTAAATCGGTAGTACCAGAAATCGTTGGCGTGGTGTCGCTGCCGTCAGTTTGTGGGTCTAGAGATAGCGGTGGCGCGGTAGTGTCTATATTGCCACTGTTGTCGACAGCGGAAGTTGTATTACCCGCTGCATCAGTTGCTTCGACAGAGACCTCATAGTTGCCCTCTGCTAGCGCTTCATCCACATCGGCGCTGAAACTTTCATTTTCATCAACAACGGCGGTGACGGTCTGCGCATTACCCTGACTATCGGTGACGGTAATAACGACCTCGCTACCCGCTGGTAAATCTGTATTACCCGAGATAGTAGGTGTTGTGTCGTTAGCATCAGTTTGCGGATCGATATTCACAACCGGTGGGGTGGTATCAAGTACAGTGGTGGCCGTGGCAGTTGAGCTATTACCACTTTCGTCTGCCACCGTCACTTCAATGTCGTATTCATCCTCTTCAGCGCCTGGAGGAAAGGCTACATTAAAGTTGCCATTCTCATCTGTTGTACCTGTTATTGTCTGGCTGTTGCCGTCGCTATCGGTGATAACAACCACTACCTCTGAGTTAGGTGCGTCTGATGAGCCCCCGATGCCCTCACTACCGTTGGTAGGAGAACCGGTTTCAATAACGATATTCGGGCCTTGGGTGTTGATAACCGCATCGATAGACGTTGAACAGGTATTGGCCGCTACATCAGACACAGTAGCGGTTACAGTAAAGTCACCGTTTGCGAGTGCTTGCGGAACTTCAGCACTAAAGCTACCGTCTTCTTGCACAATTGCAGTAATGGTTTGCGTAGTGCCGTCTGAGTGTACGATATCTAGCGTTACCACCGCACCTGGTTCTGCATCAGTGTCGCCATTTATCACTGGCGTGTCATCATTAGTTGAACCAATGGGTTCAAGGCTGATCACCGGCGCTGTGGTGTCTATTTCACCGGTTACTGTGGTGGTAGAACTATTACCTGCTGGTGTCGTAACAGTAACGTCAACCGTGTACTCACCTTCGCTAAGCTCCGCTGGTACATCTTCGTTGAATGTGCCGTCTGCGCCTACAGTGGTAACTATTGTTTGTTCGTTACCCTCGCTATCTGTAACAACAATAACGACTTCACTGCCAGGAGGCGCATCAGTCTCACCAGACACGTTGGGCGTTGTGTCGTTCGTTGGCGCAGGTTGGTTCACGGTCGTCGAAGGACTCGTAGAATCGTAATCACCGCTTGCTGTTGCCTGCGCTGTGTTACCCGCACCATCGGTTACCTCGACAGTCACGCTGTATGTACCCTCAGCCACCGCATTTGGAACTTCAACAGTAAAAGTTCCATCGGCTAGTACGGTGGTAGAGAAGGTTTGAGTAACGCCTGCACTATCTGTAACGCTTAGTGTGATTGTGCTTCCTGGCACCGCATCGGTTAAACCAGAAAGTGTGGGTGTAGCATCGCCATTTATTCCAGGATCGTTCAATGAGATAGTTGGCGCAGTCACGTCGATAGCGCCTTGTGCTTCGACACTAGCCGTATTTCCTGCTTCATCTGTTACGCTGGCGTTAACCGTAAATTCACCTTCAGCTAATTCAGCCGGTACGTCTGCGCTGTAAGTGCCGTCTGGTTGAACAATGGCAGTCACGGTTTGCGTATTGCCCGCGCTATCGGTAATGGTTAACGTAACCGTGCTGCCTGGTGTGGCATCGGTTGTACCTGAAAGCGTAGGCGTGGTGTCGTTGCCAGTGCCAGTGCCAGTGCCTTGCGCATCTAACGTAATATCGGGTGCGGTAGTATCAATTTCACCGGTATTGGCATCGGTGGCTGTATTGCCTGCCGCATCGGTAACAGTGGCTTCAACGGAATATTCACCTTCTGCTAATTCAACAGGCACATCTACAGAGAAGGTACCGTCAGCTTGCACGGTGGTGGTAAGCGTCTGTACGTTACCCGCACTGTCTGTCACCGTTAGGGTCACTGTCGAACCCGGCGCAGCATCAGTAGTACCTGAAAGCGTAGGCGTCGTGTCGTTGTCAGTGCCTTGTGCATCTAAGGAAATTACCGGTGCGGTAGTATCAATTTCGCCGGTATTGGCATCGGTGGCGGTATTGCCTGCGGCGTCGGTAACGCTGGCTTCAACGGAATATTCACCTTCTGCTAATTCAACAGGCACATCTACAGAGAAGGTACCGTCAGCTTGCACGGTGGTGGTAAGCGTTTGTACGTTACCCGCACTGTCTGTCACCGTTAGGGTCACTGTCGAACCCGGCGCAGCATCAGTAGTACCTGAAAGCGTAGGCGTAGTGTCGTTGTCAGTGCCTTGTGCATCTAAGGAAATTGCTGGTGCAGTCGTATCAATTTCACCGGTATTGGCATCGGTTGCAGTATTGCCTGCGGCATCGGTAACGCTGGCTTCAACGGAATATTCACCTTCTGCTAATTCAACAGGCACATCCACAGAGAAGGTACCGTCAGCTTGCACGGTGGTGGTAAGCGTTTGTACGTTACCCGCACTGTCTGTCACCGTTAGCGTAACGGTAGAACCCGGCGCAGCATCAGTAGTACCTGAAAGCGTAGGCGTCGTGTCGTTGTCAGTGCCTTGTGCATCTAAGGAAATTACCGGTGCGGTAGTATCAATTTCACCAGTATTTGCATCGGTGGCAGTATTGCCTGCCGCATCCGTAACCGTAGCTTCAACAGAATATTCACCTTCCGCTAATTCCACAGGCACATCTACAGAGAAGGTACCGTCAGCTTGCACGGTGGTGGTAAGCGTTTGTACGTTACCCGCACTGTCTGTCACCGTTAGGGTCACGGTAGAACCCGGCGTTGCGTCAGTGGTACCCGATATCGTCGGGGTAGAATCGTTATCAAGAGGCGTTGCGTTGAGTGTTATGGTAATGTCTGTGGCTTCGTCACCGCCGTCACCAAACTGTTCTGACGTTAGTTCTTCGTTACCGTTAGCGCCTTGCTCAAATTCAAAAGCGACAGGGTCTACAGTTTCGTTGATTCTATCTACTCGAACAAAGTTACTCCCTCCTGCACCGCCGCCACCATCTAAACCAGCAGCGGTTGCTTCTAACGACTCTAAAATATCGTCATCGCCAGCAAGTACGTCTAAAAAGTCTTGGTCGAGGTCTTGGCTATCTCCAGTTTGATCAAGCAAGGCATTAAGATCTTCAACACTTTCGTCAAAAACAGCGAATTCGTCATCGCTGTCAAAATCTGAAAAGTCTAATTGAAGAGGGAAGGTAACTGTTTGACCAGCAGGTAATTCTTTAATAATTCCGTCTACGCTGACGCGTACTGTACTACCATCGGGGATAATTAGGCTGTCGCCTTCAGATAAGACTGTATTTTCACTAGCAGCAAATTGCTCATTCGTCTTAGAGCGTTCTACCAATACTTCACCGTTTACTTCTACCACAATTACATTGGCCATTTCGGTCCCTTTTTAAATAGCACTAACACTTTTTACTTAAGCCTAGCAGCGAAAATAAAATTGGTTACCGGACCGTGGTACAGGTATTGGCATACCTTTGTCGAATCTCTAGGTGTTTCTCCCTAATTTGTTAATTTTAAGACAGAATTAGATTTATGATGGTTGGCAGGATTTTAAATTTACTACTAGGCTATGTTCACATTGAGATAAATTTTATATCTGGGTTTGTTTATATATATGAGTACTGTAGGTATGAAGAAAATACTAACTTTTTGTTTACTTGGCTTAGTGACAATTTCCTTGTCCGCACAAGAATCCTCACCTGGAATGGGTAGTGCTTCTCTTGAGCAATACGTAAGCAAGACTATAAATTCGAACCCTGAAATTCAGGCCAGTTGGAGACAACTCCAAATCGCCATGAAAGATGTCGATATTGCTAAATCAGGTTATCTGCCTTCTGTTGATGTTCTAGCATCAAGTGCTTATACCGAAAGAAACTATGGCTTAGATCAAGACTATGCGGGCCACACCGCTGAAATTAGGTTGACGCAATTGCTTTATGATGGCTTTTTTACCTCCAGTGAGGTCAGTAGATTCAAACAAGCTCAAGTGGTTCGTTACTATGAATTGATGGGCGAAATAGAACAAAAGTCACTAGAAGCTTCATTAGCGTATATTGACGTACAGCTTTATCGCGAGTTACTTTCATTGGCAGAAAAAAATCTAATTACGCATGTGGACGTTTTCAAACAAATTGAAGAAAGTGTAATAGCAGGTGTGGGCAGAAGAGCGGACTTAGAACAAATTAGTGGTCGTCTTTCGCTGTCAGAGTCCAATGTATTAACTGAGCTTTCTAACCTTCATGATGTCACCGCGAGATTTTTAAGGCTTGTAGGGGAAAAGCCTGCTGAAGAGTTGGCCGACGTGTCACTTTCTGACGCTATGCCTGAGTCAGTAGAAATGGAAGTCGAGGCTATTTTGTTAGCGGCATATGAAACTAGCCCGTCTTTTAATGCGACAATTTATAATATTGATGCTCAGCGTTTTGCTATTGATAGCGCAAGAAGTCGCTACCACCCTCAAATTAATCTTACGGCCAGTTACGGGGCGCAAACGCGAGACGAAGCTGCGTTAAATAACACTATTTCAGAAGCAAGCGTGGGGGTTAACTTTTCGTACAATATTTACAACGGAGGTGCAGACAGAGCGGCAATTAGACAAGCACTATCACAGGTGGATTTAGCAAAAGACTTAAGAGATAAAGCGTGCATTGATATGCGCCAAACTATCCAAATTGCGCGTAACGATATTCAAAATATTAGCGAACAGCTTCCTTCCTTAAATGCACACAGATTGTCTTCCGACAGAGTTAAATCAGCTTATATGGATCAGTTCACCATTGGTGAACGTTCACTACTTGATTTACTGGACTCAGAAAATGAGTATTACGAGTCGAGCAGAGCGTATGTACAAGCAAGCTATACATTAGAAAAAGCGAGAGCGCGACTATTGGCTGCGTCGGGCGTGTTGGTTAAAGCGCTAGGTGTAAGCCGAAATGGTGTGGCCAGTGTGAGTGATTTGGCTGAAAAAGAGCTTCGTTACGATCCCAATCACGTGTGCCCAGCTACCCGTACGTCGTTAGATGACGAGCGCAACATTCTGAAACGAGACTCGGATTCTGATGGTATCGTCGATTTATGGGACGATTGCGTTAACTCTGCGCCCGGAGCCATGGTTGATGATTTTGGATGTGAAGCTAGTGACCCTGAGCCACAAACAATGAACACCCCAGCTAGCGCTGCTGATTTCACATTAGACGATGCACAAGTTTTAGCATCTTTTAGTATCAACATATCATTTGCATCAAATTCATCCAAAATTTCGCCTGAATACGTCTCGTCACTATCTCAAGTTATTGATGCACTTGAGAAGTACGACAATGCTGGCGTCATTATTCACGGACATGCCTCGTTAGATGGAGACGCGGCATATAACCAACGCCTCTCAGAACGGCGAGCTAGTGCTGTGGCCGCCTTACTAATTGAGTCCACTAATGACATAGATAGCCGTCGCATAACTTCTGTCGGTTACGGAGAAACACGGCCTCTAGTCGATGAGGAATCACCAGCCGCAAACGCTAAAAATCGTCGAATTGAAGCAACGATAATCCAGCTTTAATTCGAAAAGGACGTGGAGGGTTAATGGTTCAGGGAGAAAAAGGCGGGTTGTCTTATCTGGAAGAACAAGGCGGCGTGCTAATGGATTGCTTGATGATTATTTGTCGAGCACACAGTATGTCGGTTTCTCGGGTCAGCCTACTCAGTGGCTTGCCCCTAGACAATGGTGAGTTATCTCCTACGGGCTTTGAGCGTGCCGCTCAACGTGCTGGTTTAACAAGTCGCACCGCAAAAAGAGACATAGCGCAGATTAACCCTGCTTTGCTTCCTGCTGTTTTAATTATGGAAGGAAAGCAAGCCTGCGTTTTACACGAATTGCGCGACGAATGTGCGAAAGTTTCCTACCCAGAGTTAGATTCGGCCGTGGTATCGGTAGAGCTTGATAAAATCGCTTCTCAGTTTACCGGCTATGTCATTTTCGCTCGGCCTGTTTCACAAACTCAAACTCAGACTGGCAAGGTTGAAAAAAGCGCAGTTGGTCATTGGCTTTGGTCATCAGTAAAAGCTGCCTATGACTTGTATCGCGATGTTCTACTCGCATCAATATTCATTAGCCTGTTATCGATAGCATTGCCGCTATTTGTAATGAATGTGTATGACCGCGTAGTGCCTAATGCCGCAATGGAGACCTTGTGGGCATTAGCTATTGGTGTCCTTTTAGTATTAGCGGCAGATTTTCTCTTACGCGTGCTGCGGCAATATTTTGTAGAACTTGCTGCTAGTCGCTTAGATGTCACTATGTCCGCAAAAATTATGGAAAAAGTACTTTCAATTGATTTAACCAATAAGCCCGCTAAAAGTGGTGCGTTTATTAACAGTTTACAATCCTTCGAGAGTATACGTCACTTCTTTGGCTCACTTACCTTAGTCGCGTTGGTCGATTTGCCCTTTGGTTTACTGTTTGTGTTTATCATTGCCATGATAGATATCTATTTAATTATTCCTATTTTATTGGGCACGGTGATTCTTTTTTTATACGCCCTAAAAGCACAGCGAGTCATGCGCTCATTATCTGAAGAGTCGATGGAAATTAGTGCCAAAAAAAGCTCGTTAATTACCGAAAGCGTCACTGCCCTTGAAGATTTAAAAGCATTTGGATATCAAAGCCGAACGCAAAGTGCATGGGAAAAGCAAACCATCTTCTTAGCCAAAGTAAATGCTAAATTACGGTTGGTTTCTATGTCAGTTAATAACTCTGCACTATGGATTCAGCAATCAGTTGGTGTAGTAATAATCCTCACTGGTGTGTACCTCATTATCGAAGGAGAAATCACCCAAGGAGGTTTAATAGCGGCCTACTTACTCTCGAGTCGGGCTATGGGGCCTGTATCCCAAGCTGCTGCTTTACTCGCTCAGTATCATCAAGCAGAAACTGCAAAAAATGCGCTAGACGATATCATGTCTCTGCCATCAGAAGGTGGAGGGAATAAGCAGGTTAAAAACGCAAGTCAGTTAAGCGGAAACATCAATGTTAAGCAACTTTGTTTTCGCTACCCTGATGAAAATGTCTTAGCACTTAAAGATATTAACTTTTCAATTAAGCAAGGCGAGCACGTTGCCATTCTGGGGAAGAATGGTTGCGGTAAATCCACATTGAATCGTTTATTGATGGGGTTCTATAAAGCCGAATCAGGTCAAGTGTTACTTGATGAAATTGACATGCTGCAATACGAACCTGTCCTTCTAAGGCAAAACATAGGCTATGTTCCCCAAGATGTAAATCTTTTCTCCGGCACGCTAAAAGAGAATATTTTACCGGCCCACCGAGAAGTAGATGACGAGAGTCTTTGGGAAATCGCTAAGCGATGTGGCTTGGCGAAAGTCGTTAATACTCACGGAAACGGCTTTGAGCAGCAAGTGGGGGAAGGGGGCAAGCAATTGTCAGGGGGGCAACGTCAATCTGTGTCACTGGCCCGTGCCCTTATTTATGACCCCGCAATATTTATTATGGATGAACCTACTTCAGCCATGGATTCAGCGAATGAAGCCATGATGAAAGAAACCATTCGTGAAGCGATTAAGGGAAAAACATTTATCCTCAATACCCATCGCACAACGTTGCTCGATTTAGTCGACAGAGTCATTGTTATTGATAGTGGAAAAGTGATAGCTGATGGAAGAAAAGAGGACGTGCTACCTCAGTTCAAGCCGGTACCCGCTAAGCAAAGGACGGCACAGTGAAGATTAAAAGTGACGACAAAAGTAGCATTTTACATAAGCTAGTTAGAGGATGGTTAGCGCCTCCTTCAGGTCAAGATTGGGTACTTGAAGCTGAATGGGCCAGAATTATGCAAACTCCGGCAAAAGCCAAACGGCTTTTATACAGTGTAGGAGTGGTTTTACTGATATTGTTGATATGGGCGTATTTTGCAGAGATAGACGAAGTTGCTAAAGGGGAGGGGAAAGTGATCCCTTCGCAGCAGCTGCAAATTCTCCAATCATATGATGGTGGTATCGTTCAAGATATTTTGGTTAGTGAAGGACAGCAGGTACAAAAGGGCGATGTATTACTTCGTGTGGACCCTACGCGCTACATTTCAAGCTTAGAAGAAAACACAACACAGTTTGCCGCCCTTGCCGCCAAAGTGCAGCGTCTTTCAGCGCTAACCAATAACACAAGCTTAGCTTTCTCTCCTGACTTAATTAATCAAGCGCCAAAAATTGTCGAAAATGAACGGAACCTTTTTGAGTCTAACCTTGCAGAATTAAATGAAGTGGCAGCTGGCTCTGATAGTCGCATACAACAACGTAACCAAGATGTTGAGCAAGAAAGAGCTAACCTTTATCAATATAAGAGTGTGCTTTCATTAACCGAAAAAGAATTAAGCGTGACTAAACCCTTATTGGCTTCGGGGGCAGTGTCTGAAATTGAGATTTTACGATTAGAACGGCAAATTGTAGAACTTGAAGGAAAGATTGCCATGTCGCAAGTGGCTATCGAACGTGGCCTTTCCACCATTGAAGAAGAAATTATTAGTAAAGAAGAAAGTAGACTAAAACTTATCAATCGATGGAATCAAGAGTTAACCGATGCGGTGGGTGAAATGGCAACCCTTCAGCAGTCGCAAACAACCTTAGAAGATGTCGTCTCGCAAGCTGAATTACGCTCGCCAATTAATGGCACGGTTCAGCGTCTACTTATAAACACTGTTGGCGGGGTAATTACTCCTGGAAGTGCAGTTATCGAGCTCATCCCCCAAGACGACCAGCTTATTGTAGAAGCGAAGGTTTCTCCTAAAGATATTGCCTTTATCCGAGGGGGCCAAAAAGCCATTTTAAAATTTAGCGCCTATGACTTCACCATATATGGTGGTATGGACGCTGAAGTAAAACATATAAGCGCGGATGCTATTACCAATGAGAAAGACGAGACTTACTTTTTAGTCCGCTTGGAAACTAAGCGTACCATTGCTGATGCGCCGCTGGATATCATGCCAGGTATGATTGTTCAGGTTGATATCTTAACTGGAAAAAAGACGGTGTTGAATTACATTCTGTCTCCACTTTTCACCGTTACGTCGTCTGCACTTAGGGAGCGATAGATGAAGCATTACGTTATGAGTACATCGCAAAAGAGTATTGATTCTGACTTGATTGAATGGATTGAGTTTTCTGAAATACCGTGTGTTAGTTGTGATGAGAACGACAGTATTTGGGTGTCTACTTTGCATAAAAACTGGCGTGAAAATATCATCGCTGCGAGTGCGAAGTGTAGAAACGTTGTTTTATTGACATACCATTACGATAGACCGGAAATGCAAACGGCATTATTGTTGGGCGCAAGGGGGTATTGTCACGCCTTAAGCCAACAATCTCTTTTTGAGTCGGTTAGTCGGGTGCTAAAAGAAGGCGGAATATGGGTACCCAATGAGCTATATGTGAACACGACGTCAGCCGTTGCGACCACGCTAGATCTAAAAGTAAAAATACCTGAAATTGCGACATTAACGGCGCGGGAAAAAGATGTGTTAACAGGTATATTAGAGGGGTTGAGTAACAAAGAAATTGCCAGAAACCTTAAGCTCACAGAAAGAACAATTAAAGAGCATGTGGGCTCGCTATTAAAGAAGCTCAACGCCAAAGACAGAATTGGGTTATTACTGTCGCTTGGCGAGTTTAGTCATCTAAAAGATGCTCTATAACTTCAATATGCGATACCACGCCATCAACACCTAGCTCGACAAACAGCTCTTTCGTATTATTTGTTTTCACACCGTCAGCGTAAACGAGAATGCCAAAAGTATGAGCGAGTGAACAGAAGCCTCTAATAAAAGCATGATTCGCAGGATTGTGATCTATGTCCGCCATAAATGCAGAATCGATAACCACGTAATCGAGTCCTAGCTCTTGAACATTCATTAATTGAGAAAAGGACTCACCAACCCGCTTTAATCCGATGCCGCACCCTTTAGCTTTCAGGGTGGAGGAAAATAGCTCAAACTCATCAGGGAAGCGAGCAGCCGTAGACTCCCTTACTTCGAAATTAAGTTGCGAAGCAATGCGCTCGTTCATTTTAATTTGAAAATACAGTTGTGCCATGATCTCTTGGTTAAGAAGAAACTGCTCAGAACATAAAAAGGCAAACTTTGCCTGTGTGCCAGTTTGGCCTATATAGGAGAATAGGTGGCTAATGGTTGCAAGCTCTAACTCAGGCAGTAAGCCCAAATATCTTGCCCAGTGGGTATAGTAGCCACTCTTCCTCAAATCATTATCTATTTCAATACCCGCCCAACTTTGATAGTGAACTAGCTCTCTATTAGCGTCTAAAACCGGAAAGTTGAATGTCTCTACTGCTTGATTAGCAATACTTTCCTTTAATAGCTTATTCCAACGGTTTTCTTCCACTAGAGAAATAGACGAATCTAGCGTATTTTCTATATAAGGCTCGCTAAGCTTCCTCTCTACAGCTTCGTCGAGCAGTGTATCAAGGCGCATGAGTGCTGAGGAAACATCATCTTCAGGGCGCAGCCTCACCACAGACTGATACAATTTCGGATCGCCTTTTTGAGACAGTTCCGATAAACAAGCACCATGAATTGCCTCGGCAATTGTTACAATGTCATGGGTTTCCGTTAATAGTATGGCAATCTCGTTCTTCTGCATTCGAGCTACCCTACTGTCGGTGTAGTGATGATGGTGTTGGGCTAGGCAATCATTCACACTAGCGGCAAACTGCAAAAGCCGCATTCTTCGATTTTCCGGTCCCGAGCGAAGAAATGCTTCTCGGCCTCCTACTACTCTAAGAAGAAATATACAATTCACACCTTCGGTATCTCTAAATGCCAGTTGGCCTTTGAGTATAGAGATAAAATAGTCGCGGTTTGCTAATTCGGATTCAACGTCAAATTGAGTTTTATGTCGCAATAGATCAAGCCGTGTATTTTCCTCATCCATAATTCGTTGTGAATTACGTGCTAGAAAATTCATGGCTTTCACCACGCGTTTTAGTTCTAGGGTTCGTGGTTCATTTACTTGAATAAACTGCATTTGTCCAAAGGACTCAGCCTGCTCAACCACTTGATCGAGAGGGCGCATAATAAGGCGTAAAAACCACGCGCCAATAAGGCCAGCCACCGTACCCACAAGAGATAACCCAAGTATTAACCGCAGTGTGGCTTTCCACATAGAGGCAACAGCAAAGCTGGTATCAGTTTGAACATAGACCACACCGTACTGCCCCCATCCTTCTGTCACTTGAGCTACGCCTGGTTTCACGTTAGGACTAAATAATGAAGCAAACCAGGCCGGTGTTTGTTCATCTAACTGTGTGGTATGAGTATGGCTAGAGATGATTTCGCCATCGGGTTTCTGGAGTGTAATAGATGCATAGTGTCCAACATCGAACTGGGACATGATAAATAAATCTAACGTATCAGCGTCTTTTTCCAAACCGCTTAGTGTAAGTGCCAACATATTAGCGTTATCGAGGTTCTTGGAATAAAGCTGCTCTTCTACATAGCCCTTTGTAGTTGCACCGTGAATGGATACGCTCCCCATGATGGCGACAAGGACAACGGCTATAATGGCAAGCCACAACTCTCTTGTTATTGACATAGACTCCTCAAGATTGTCTTTTTATTCCCTCACGTTTCATGCGCTCAATAACGTTGCGCCACCGAGATAGTCTACTGGTAGAAGTGGAGACCTGCTTTGTTTTGCCCGGCGACCAAATGCCAGCGTCATTAAAGCTAAATACAGGCACGAGATCGGTTCGTTTCGAACCAGGCAATATCTCAGAAACAAGACTGTCTAAGACCAAAGGGTCTGAAGACGGAGTTTCGTAATACCCCAATACCATATGAGCTTGCGTTACGCGGCTTCTACCAATCTCCACGGGAATGGCCAAAAAGCTCGGCAGGGGTAGCCCAGTAGTCTTTTTGTTTGAAAACAATGTCGTCGGTGGCATATTGGATATGCTCGTCAAAGAAGCGGTTAACACCCTCTAACTGAGCGGATACTGAAAGATTGTTTAGCTGACTTAGTTTTTCTTCTAACTCTTTGACATCTAGAGCTTTATTATCCCCAAATCGCGTTTTCACTTCCATTTCTAATACGGGGAACTCTATAGACAGATGATCCTTCAATTGCTGTCCTGTCAATATAAGAGCTAAAACTACGAAGCAGTTTGACGCTAATATCGAAAGGGTCATGATTTATTTTTTAATTATTTATTATACGAAATTATAAGCACCTTATAGGCGGTGCTCCTGCATTTATATATAGATATCCATACCTGAGTATAGGTATAGCATGGGCGAAATGTGAAGCCAAGTGCTATTCAAAAGAGAATCATCATGGTTATCGTTTGATAACGAAATCACTCTCTTGAATATTCGCAACAATGCCACTGTCTTTGTGAATCAATCTTGCCGTATTGCCATAAGCATTTTCAACAACAAATGCTCCAGGGTAAATATGGTACTGCAAATAGGCCTTACCGTGCCGGTCGATAATTTCGCTGGTTTGATACACAAAAAGTTCATCACCGTTCTTGATGCCATTATCACGGCCCAATGATACTGAAATATGTGAACCCGCAACATTAAGCACTCTGCCAGTCATGGGCTGACAAGCAATAGTCTCATTAATATCAGCGGTTAACTGCTGCATCTGCTTTTTAATTGCCTTGCCGTATTCTGTCCGCCAAAAGGTCGACGAAAATTCGTCTACATCGGTAAACCGGTCAAAAGGCCACGCTGCTTCAGTAACGTAATCTTGCTGCAGTAGCAGGCCGCTATTTATACCGTCAAAAACTTTAATACTTAGCGAAAAGTAACGGGTGGCTTTTTCTTCTTTCCAGAATGCAAAAGAAGAAGGACGTTGTCTTTCAACACTCACGTCACTAATGCTGCCAATTAAAACAAACTGTGCATTTGACTGTCGCGACAATGCACGCACATTTTCTTCAAGCCCATTCACTCCCCATCGTGTGGTGTGTGGAGCAATGTAAGCTAAATTTAAATTCTGGGCCTGTGCCGACATTTCGGTAGCCAGCTTTCTTGTGACTGCCTCGGAAAAGTTAGGGATTTTTCCTTCAACTAAATGATTGCGGTTTTCTACCATGAAGTAACTGGTGGCAATATTTTTATCATACTCAACTGCGGTACATTGTTTAGCCGCAGGAAAGATATCCGCCCTGACGCTTACGGTAACATAGTCGCTATGCCATATTTCATCTGTGAGCTCGAGATGATCCACTTCACCTGAACTACTAATGGTAATGTCTTCACGTTCAAGTAACCCATTCGTGAGTTGCTGAACACTGTTTATCGAGGCACCTGCGAATAATAATGCCTGTTTTAAAGCTTCTTCTGTGGCGTCTCTACGGGCTTTTTCTTTATTGCCATTCACGATAACTGCTTGGCCTTTGGCCTCATACCAAGCGGCATAGCTTTGCCCTGTTGACCCTATTGCAAGGCAAAATAGCGCCATAAAAAAGGCGGCATTGGCGTATCTAGCTAAATATCTTCTTTTTACAGAAGATATGCTAACTAAAAGTAATTTAGCGAATGTTTGTATGCCAAGCACAGTCTTGTCCTTTTGTTGTAGTGCGAGAAGCGGGAGCGGGCACTACATCAGTTAATTTAAGCCAGTATTCTCTTTGTATTAGCTTCGTTGTCAGCTTTATTTCAATTTATGTTTCAATTTTTGCTCCAACCCACATATGCGGAATATAAGCGAAATAGATGCCAATGTTTCAAATTTAAAATTTAGGCGTAAAGATTGCTTATCCACTAATAGAAAAATTGAGAATGAGGTTTCTCTAATGGTGTTTTTTGAAAAATTGATTCGTAGCCGAGCATGGATGACGATGGCTTTATTTGCTGCACTAACAGGTTTATCAGGATGTAGTCTATTTGTAGACAAACATGTGGAGTGGGAGACGGTTGAGCCAGACAGTTACCCTGTGCTAAGTGCCGTTGGATATGCCCCAATTATGTCGCAACGGGGTGAAAGCGAAACCGTGAAAACCTTGATGGCAATTAAAGCATCAAAACTAGAGGCTTACAGAGAACTTGCAGAGCAGGTGTACGGACAGCGTATTGAAGGTAATCAATCACTGTCTAGCCTTGTGGTGGATAATGAAACCTTGCGGGCTTCTGTAGAGGGCGTTATTAGAGGGGCTAGGGTAATAAAAAGTTACCCCGTGGGTGAAGACACCTATGCCACCGAACTTGAGCTAGATATGCATCACGTGTACGACATTTATTTGACGACAGCGAAGCCACAAAGAATAAAAGACATCAAATACTATTAAGTATTTCGATGTATGACTAAATAGCACTCATAAAAAAAGCGCGTTTTAAACGCGCTTTTTTGTTTTTAATTGGGCTTTCGGTGATGAGTGCATTACTTAAGCGCTAATACCTGAACCTAAGCGGCCCGCATTTGGCTTGCCTTTCTTATCGTAGGTTAACGATTCTTTAGCGCGAACTTCTAACATCAGATTCCGTAAGTGTGTGAGGCGAAGCTGTCCTTGCTCTACGGCTTTCTGATTAATTTGGGTTTTATACTTACAGTCTTCTAACAGACTTTTCGCTTTATCCATCAACCCTTGTTCATCTGCACTAATCGTTTCTTCTGTAGTTTGGCGGTATAACGCCTCGACTTTTTGGTCGGTAGACTGAATAGACTCTAGCAATTCAGACTTATCTGATAACAGGCTCATTAAGGTTTCTGCATCTCGTGAACTAATCAAATGTAATTCTTTTTCCAGCATCAAGCACAGGCTCTCTAAGTTAGAGACCTGTTGTGATAACGCTGAATAAAGATGACTAGTCATAAAAACCTAATTACTTTTGGCCAAAAATCTCACCCTCAAGCTTAGCGATTTTATTCGCTAACACTTCAGGGTTAACTTTATATTCACCACTTGATATCGCCTTTTTAAGACGATCAACTTTTTCCTGATTCACAGGCGCTTCAGATCCTTTCTTCTGAACTTGATTCAACTGCTGTGCAGACTGAGTCAAAGATACTGAATCTTGTCGTGGTGCTTGAGCAACAGATGCATTGTTCGACGTCGCTTGTTGCTGTTGCGACTGCTGCGTCTGATTCTGTTGCGAAATTTTTGTATTATCAACGGGTGTTTTGGGTAACCCACTGTTTACATTGTTAATTGCCATAATATTTCTCCACTACCTTTTCGCCTCTGTATAAGTTATCGGCACGAGCCTTCTTTTCTTTAGGCTTTTATACGACGAAAACGTAGTTTTTTAGCACGCTGAACTACAAGTGTACCACGACTTCTTGAGCGCTGGCGACTTCCGCTATCACGGGCTTTTGGCTACTGGCATTGAGCACCTTTATGGTATCGCCAATAACACCATCTTGTTGTGCTATTCCAGATGTTTTAACCGCCATCCCACCCAATGATGCACGAATGGTAATTCTATCGCCCTTGCACACAAAGCATAGCATATTGGATTGCACAGCTTGGCCATCAACAATTCGGCGTTTCATTCGAGCGCCAATCAATGCATCTACATCAGTAAATGCACTGTATCGAAGACGCTTTATATCTACGGATGCCAACGTCAGATTAGATGCAGAAAGCACAGTGCCAGGGCTAACCGCGCCAGAAGTAACCACAATTTCTTTCGTTCTTGTCACTTGGGCGCTGGTAAACAAGTACCAGTCATTATTTGTGCAACTTACCCGTACCGAAACATACGATTGGTTCAAAGATTCATCAGACGCGTGAAATTGAAATCCGGTTGGACACTGAGGAATATTAATTCTTTCGTCTACTTCAGCAATGCTCACAGCAATATCGGTGTTTTCATCGTGTATACTAAGCGCCGACAGCAGGTATTCTTCTGCGCCCTTATTCACTACATCGTGCATTGTTTCAGCGTAACTGTAAGGCGCTAAAGCAACGGTCACCACAACAGTGAAAAGTGGCAGACGAACTCCTGTAAGCCAAGATTTTACGTTTTTTAAATTTTTCATAGTCACTTTTTGTGTTCACTTACTGAGTTATTGTCTATGCTTATAAGACAAATTAGGTTGAGACAATAACTTGCGTACGTCCGTGATTAAGTTGTACATGCAGCGAAACCGTCATTTTTCTGTCGTTTGACCTGCATACATTTAGTGATATTGTCTATTCTCTTTAGTGAAGGCAATGATCATGCCCAGTATTAAAAAGAGGTGAGATATGTCGGGAATTTTAGACTCGGTTAACCAACGAACCCAATTAGTTGGTCAAAACCGTCTTGAGTTATTGTTGTTCAGGCTTAATGGCCGTCAACGCTTTGGTATCAACGTGTTTAAAGTACGTGAAGTGCTCCAGTGTCCACCACTGACTTCAATGCCAAAGTTGAACTCGTTAGTTCGCGGAGTAGCACATATTCGTGGGCAAACTATTTCTGTCATCGATTTAAGCATGGCGACGGGTGGCAAGCGTATTGAAGATTTATCAAATGCGTTTATCGTTATTGCTGAATACAACCGTTCTGTACAAGGCTTTTTAGTGGGCGCTGTTGAGCGCATCATTAATACCAACTGGGATGCCATCATGCCGCCTCCCCAAGGGACAGGCCGAGCAAGTTACTTAACCGCTGTTACTGAAGTAGAAAACGAATTAATTGAAATTCTCGACGTAGAAAAAATCCTCAATGAAATTTCACCGCTAAATGCAGAAGTAAGCGCAGATGTTGCCGAAGGGCTAACTACGGAAGGTAAGGAAGATAAAATTATCTTCATTGCTGATGATTCAGCGGTGGCAAGAAACCAGGTTAAAAAAGCGCTAACCTCACTTGGGTTAGAAATTGAGCTGGCAAAGAATGGTTTAGAAGCGTTAAACCGCTTGAAGGAAATCGCTGAAGAATATGGTGATATTACCAAGCGAATTGGGGTGCTAGTGTCTGACATAGAAATGCCAGAGATGGACGGTTACACCCTTACGGCGGAAATTAAAAATACACCAGAACTTCAAAAGCTTCATGTTGTACTTCACACATCTTTAAGTGGTGTATTCAATCAAGCCATGGTCCAGAAAGTGGGAGCGGATGACTTTATTGCGAAATTTCACCCCGATGAACTAGCGACAGCAGTTCAGAAGTGGTTAATGACGGATTGTGAATAACGGAGCAGTAGGGGTTGGATAATAAAAATGTGTCGCCGGCAAGCTATGAAAAGTTTCGGCACTTCCTCGAGAAACAATGCGGAATAGTACTCGGGGAAAACAAACAATATCTTGTAAGAAGTAGGCTTGCGTCTTTGTTATATAAGCATGACTATGACAATACTGATGCGCTTATTGATGTGGTTGTAAAGGGTTACGATCGTAACCTTTTGCAAAGCGTCATCGATGCGATGACCACAAATGAAACGTTGTGGTTTAGAGATACCTATCCATTTGAGTTGCTACTACGCGATTTACTTCCTCAACTTGCAACGAAAAATCAAAAGCTAAGAATTTGGAGTGCAGCTTGTTCGTCTGGACAAGAGCCTTATTCTATTGCTATGTCGATATTAGAGTTTCAAAAACAGCGACCCGGATTGCTTAGGCAAGGGGTTGAAATTATAGCCACTGACCTTTCTTCTGAAATGCTCAGCAAGTGTAGCCAAGGGCTATACGATGAACTTTCGCTTGCTAGAGGGTTATCGCCACAACGTAGGGCTATGTTCTTCCAACCTCATGAAAGTGGGCAGATGCAGGTAAAGCCAGAAGTGCGCAACATGGTCTCATTCAGAAGTTTGAATTTGTTAACCTCCTATGCAGCACTTGGCCGCTTCGACATCGTTTTTTGCCGCAATGTGCTGATTTATTTTTCGGCAGATGTGAAACAAAAGATACTGCAACAAATTGCCGGACAGCTGCAACCTGCCGGTGTCCTTTTCCTTGGCGCGTCTGAATCTATCAGTGCGGCAAGCGATACGTATGCCATGATCAAATGTAATCCTGGCTTGTACTATCAGAAGAAATAAATACCTAACGTACTGAATTTAATAAAACATTTAAAATCCCCTCTATTACTTTTCTCATTTTTACACAGTGCCAACCTTCAGGTTGGCATCTGCCTTGCTAGTAAAATCCTATAACAGATAATTCGTCATTATTTATTGATGGCGTATTTCCGGAATTTCGCAGCGAGGAGTTTTCAATATGGCCATAAATCTCGACAAGTTAGTCGGGTTTCATCAGTCGGCGTTAGCAATACGCACCGACAGAATGGAAGTCATCTCTGGAAACCTAGCGAACGCCAATACCCCTGGTTATAAGGCGAAAGACATCGACTTTAATAAAGCGATGGAGTCAGCCATGAGCGCCCAAGATGGGCAGCACAAATTGGGCGGTGGAAGCTTAGTAAGAACTCACGATAAACACATAGGTGGCGATGTATCGTCGGTTGCATCAAATTTTGAAATGCAATACCGCATACCCACTCAACCGGATACCGGAGACGGCAATACGGTTGAAGTACAGGCAGAACGTAACCGCTTTTTAGATAACGGTTTACGTTACCAAGCCACACTTGAGTTTATTAACGGTAAAGTTAAAGGTATGAAAAAAGCCCTTAGTTCTGGAGGCCAGTAATCATGAGCTTATTTAATGTGATGTCAATTTCCAGTACCGGTATGGAAGCTGAAAATGTTCGTTTAAACACCACTGCTAGTAACATTGCTAACGCGAATTCGGTAAGCAGTAGTTATGACGAAACGTATCGTGCAAGACACCCAGTGTTTGCCGCTGAGTTGCAGCGAGCTATGGGCGATCAAAGCAAGGGTGTGGGTGTTGAAGTTAAGGGAATTGTAGAAAGCGATGCGCCATTGCAAGTTGAGTATGCCCCGCATAACCCAATGGCTGACGAAGAGGGTTATATCTATAAGCCAAACGTCAACATCGTTGAAGAAATGGCAAATATGATGTCGGCGTCAAAAGCCTATGAAACCAACGTTCAGGTTGCTGATACCACCAAACGGATATTCCGTCGGGTATTGCAACTAGGACAAGGGCAATAAGTTGCCGCATAGGTAATGTGAGGAAAATACTGTGACCACAATTAACAACACCACTGGCCTGAACAACGAACTCTACTGGCAAGAAGAGACGGTTCCGGTTGTCGATGGAACAGAGCAACAGCTTTCGCAAGAAGACTTTTTTGCCATGTTAACCGAGCAATTAGCGAATCAGGATCCTACTAAACCCGTAGATAACGATCAGATGGTAGCGCAAATGACATCATTCACTATGGCTGATGGTATTTCTCAGTTGAATGATAAGTTCGAGTCATTCGCCGCCTCGATGACATCTAACCAAGCATTGCAAGCATCTAGCTTGATTGGTCAGAACGTGTTGGTACAGGGCAACGTAGGGCACATGTCTAGCGACGCTGCAGGCGTATCGGGTGTTGTGGTCAATGAGCAGAGCGTACAAAACATGACTATCACTGTTGAAAATCAATACGGTGAAGTGATTAAGACTATTGATGCTGGCACACAAGCCGCTGGCAACATTCAATTTGAATGGGATGGCAAGGACACCCAAGGCAACGATATGCCAGCGGGTGACTACGTAATCAGTGCTACAGGCGAATTAAACGGTGAAGGCGTTCAATTGAATACTGCCATTAATCGTCATGTAGGAAGTGTTAGTTTGGCCGGCAGTGGTCAGGGCGTAATTTTAAATTTAGATGGCGAAGTCAGCATTAGTCTTGATGACGTTATTCAAATCGGCAGTTAGCAGGAGAAAGAAGCATGTCTTTTAATATTGCACTAAGTGGCGTAGCTGCCGCACAAAAAGATTTAGATGTAACCGCGAATAACATCGCAAACGTAAATACTGTTGGCTTTAAAGAGTCTCGCGCTGAATTCGGCGACGTGTACGCCACATCACTATTGGCTGGAAGTAAAACCAAAGTGGGCGACGGTGTTTTGACACAAGATGTGGCCCAGCAGTTTTCGCAAGGTAGCTTGCAATTCACCAATACTGCACTTGATTTGGCGATTACTGGGAATGGTTTCTTTGCCACCGTGCCTGATGAAACCTCACGAGACTTCTCGTTTACCCGTGCCGGTCAATTCAAGTTAGATGACGACAACTACGTGGTTAACAGTAACGGCGACTTACTTTTAGGTTTCCCTGTTAATTCAGACTCTACCAGTTCATCGGTTGCATTGAGTACCACAGAGCCAGTGCAAATCCCAGATTCATCAGGTTCTCCAGCACAAACCTCAGAAGTTGATATTCGTATGAACTTACCTGCTGGTGATCAGGGATTAGATCCAGCCGCATTTGATCCACAAGATCCACTTACCTACAATGCGGCAACCTCGGTAACGGTTTATGACTCACTAGGCGACAGCCACGTGATGACTTATTACTTCGTTAAAGATGTAGCGGCAGACAATGAATGGTATGTGGCGACAGCGGTAGACGATCAACTTACTGATTTAGTGAATTCTACCGGTACTGATTCCGACCCAACTACAGCGGTAAACTCGCTGGGTACTAACACGGGTAACGGCGTTACAGCAGCTAAGCTTGTGTTTTCTCAAGGTGGTGACTTTATTGGTATTGAATCACCAGATGGCATTCAAACTACCGATTACAAGTTAACGACTGAAGCGCTAGGTTCTGCATTATCAAATGGGGCGGATGCGACTCAACAAATAGGGATCGATTTTAACTTAGACCCTTCAAATGCTACCACGGTGGAACCTACGCAATACGCATCAGCATTCGAAGTGACGTCATTAGAGCAAGATGGTTTGCCTGTTGGTCGTTTGACGGGTATTGATATTGGCCCAGACGGCTTGGTTCGAGCGACGTTCTCAAACGGTACGTCAGAACCTATCGTGCGTGTGGCCTTAGTGAGATTTGCTAATGAGCAGGGCTTAACGCAGCAAAGCAGCACTGAGTGGAAAGAAAGTATCCTATCTGGTGAAGCATTGGCGGGTGAAGCGACGACGGGGACTTTCGGTGAAATTAACTCATCAGCCCTTGAACAAGCCAACGTTAACCTAACCACTGAGCTTATCGATATGATTATTGCACAGCGGAACTTCCAGGCTAACTCTCGAGCACTCGAAGTGAATAACTCGCTTAACCAGACTATCCTGAACATCCGATAAACATTGACGTTTAACTAGCAAAAACCGCAACTTTAGTTGCGGTTTTTTTGTATCCACTTCTATTTGTGCATGTTGGCACTGGGATTGCAAAACCTGTATATGGTTTAACCAGAGTCAAAAGTCAGTCATGGACAAACTTCTCTACATTGCTGCCAGTGGTGCATCTCAAGACCTTTTAGGTACTGGGCTTCGTGCCAATAACTTGGCTAACGCGCAAACAACTGGGTTTAGAGCTCAGTTAGAACAGGCAAGGTCAATGCCTGCCTACGGCGAAGGTTTGCCGTCTCGCGTTTTTTCAATGACCGAAAGTCCGTCAAACAACTATGAATCAGGTCCTATGATTCAAACGGGTCGTGATTTAGACGTTGCGATACAAGGCGATGGCTGGTTTGCCGTTCAAGATGACAATGGGCAAGAAGCCTATTCTCGTGACGGTAACTTTAAGCTTGGTGACGACGGTATTTTGACAGATGTGCACAATCGCCCCGTTTTAGGCGATAACGGTCCAATTTTCCTTCCTGTGCCGCTAGATAATTTAGATATCGGTATGGACGGCACGTTGTCAATGAGACAGCTTGGCGCGCCAGAAAATGTAATTGAAGATGTTGGCCGGTTGAAACTGGTTAAGCCGAACTATGCCGATATGGAACGAGGCACTGATGGTTTATTTAGAATGGAAGACGGCACGGTAGCCCCAGCAAGTGCTGGTGTGAAAGTAATGTCTGGCATGTTGGAAGGCTCGAACGTGAATGCCGTTGACGAAATGGTCAATATGATAAGCCTTCAGCGCCACTATGAGCTTCAAGTGAAGATGATGAAGCAAGCTGATGAGCTAGATGCTCGCGGCAACCAATTACTGCGCATTCTATAGAATAGTTAACAATTTTGTTATACGAACTTTAAAGGTTAGGAGGTCGCCATGCACCCAGCATTGTGGATAAGTAAAACAGGTCTTGATGCCGCACAAACAGATGTCGCGGTGGTATCGAACAACCTGGCTAACGCATCAACGGTAGGCTTTAAAAAAGACAGAGCAATTTTTGAAGATTTGCTTTATCAGAATATAAACCAACCTGGTGGCCGCTCATCAGCTGATACCGAATTACCTTCTGGCCTTATGTTAGGTTCTGGTTCAAAGGTGGTATCAACACAAAAAGCACATACCCAAGGCAACTTGCTAACCACGGATAATGCGTTAGATATGTCTATTCAGGGGCGCGGTTATTTTGAAATATTGCAGCCTGACGGCACCATTGCCTACTCAAGAAATGGTCAGTTTTCAATGAACGATCAAGGTCAGATAGTGACTTCTGGCGCGGGTTTTTTACTCCAACCTGAAGTGGCAATTCCAGAGGATGCGCAGCAAATTACCATTTCACAAGACGGTGAAATTAGCGTGTCAATTCGTGGTCAAGCCGAGCCGCAAGTGCTTGGCCAAATGAACCTATCAGACTTCATTAACCCAACTGGCCTTCAGCCTATAGGACAGAACCTCTACGTTGAAACCGCATCAAGTGGCGCACCTATTCAAGGTGTGCCAGGCCTTCAAGGTATAGGCACTATTGCACAAGGTACGCTAGAAACCAGTAACGTGAATGTGACCGAAGAGCTGGTTAATTTGATTGAAAGTCAACGTTTGTACGAGATGAACTCGAAAGTGATTTCGTCGGTGGATCAGATGCTTGGGCAAGTCATTCAGCAACTTTAGTGAGTAATGTTATGCGAATTCTCGGACTCTTTCTTTCAGTGACAATAATGGCAGGTTGTGCAAGCACTAACCAGCCACCGGTTCAAGCAAACGACCCGTCGTTTGCCCCAGTGGTACCTGATTATCCTCGTGAGAAGATTGTAGAAGATGGTTCGCTGTTCCGCTCATACATGGCCAATAGCTTGTATTCAGATATGACAGCTAGACGGGTTGGCGACATTATTACTATCACGTTGAGTGAAAATACCAACGCGAGTAAATCAGCTGGCACGTCGACATCAAAAGATACCACGGTAGATTTAGACACGATCACCGGATTAGGTGGCCAGCCGTTAAATATTGGGGGTCAATCTGTTCAGCTTGGCGTGAGTTCATCTAATGAGTTCGAAGGTGATGCAGCAACAAACCAAAGTAACAGTTTATCGGGAAATATCTCTGTCACCGTAGTGGAAGTGCTACCCAATGACAATTTAGTTATTCGCGGCGAAAAGTGGCTCACCTTAAACCATGGCGATGAATACATTCGTTTGACGGGTATCATTCGCTTATCTGACATTAGCCCCGAAAATGAAGTGTTATCGACAAAAATTGCCAATGCCAGAATTCAATATAGCGGTACGGGCTCTTTTGCTAGTGCGCAGGAAAAAGGCTGGCTTACGAAGTTTTTCACATCATCATGGTGGCCGCTTTAAGCGGGGCTAGGAGAATTATTATGCGTTTGTTTTCAGTAGTACTTATCGCATTAACACTGGTGCTATCTAGCAATGTTAATGCACAACGCATCAAAGACTTGGCAAGTATCCA
This sequence comes from Alteromonas naphthalenivorans, assembly GCF_000213655.1. Taxonomy (NCBI): domain Bacteria; kingdom Pseudomonadati; phylum Pseudomonadota; class Gammaproteobacteria; order Alteromonadales; family Alteromonadaceae; genus Alteromonas; species Alteromonas naphthalenivorans. Next base: position 3,029,116 of record NC_015554.1, on the reverse strand, counting down.
AGGGGTGAGAAGCAACCAATTAGTAGGCTATGGCTTGGTAGTCGGTTTACCTGGCACTGGTGAACAGAGTCCTTTCACCGAGCAAAGCTTTCGTACCATGCTAAGTAACTTTGGTATTAGCTTAGATTCCAACACTAAACCCAAAATCAAAAACGTGGCAGCGGTGGCTGTTCACGCAGAATTGCCAGCATTTACTAAGCCAGGGCAAACCATTGATATTACCGTGTCGTCAGTTGGTGAAGCGAGTAGCTTGCAAGGCGGTACGCTGTTACAGACATTTCTTCGGGGTGTAGATGGCAAAGTGTATGCAGTAGCGCAAGGTAGCTTGGTAGTGAGTGGCTTTGGCGCACAAGGCGGTGATGGTTCGCGAATTGTGGTCAATACACCGACCGTAGGCCGTATTCCTAATGGCGCTATGGTAGAGCAAACCGTACCAAGCGGTTTCGCTAATGGCGATTCATTAACACTTAACTTGCATTACCCTGACTTTTCAACAGCAAAAGCGTTAGCTGATGTGATTAACGAGCGATTGGGTGCACAGCCAGAAAAAGGTTATTCCATAGCTACGCCGATTGATGCCGCGTCAGTGCGTGTATCAGCGCCACGAGATGTTGGTCAGCGAGTGGGCTTTTTGGCCACACTCGAAAATTTTGAATTCACGCCGGCCGATGCCCCTGCGCGGGTTGTTATTAATAGCCGTACCGGTACGATTGTGATTGGTCGAGACGTGCGTCTACTACCTGCTGCTATTACCCATGGCGGGTTAACGGTGACAATTTCAGAAAACCAACAAGTTACCCAGCCAAATGCGTTTGCAGATGGTGAAACGGTGGTGACAACACAGTCGATTGTTGATGTGGATTTATCAGACAGTCGCATGTTTTCTTTTGAACCGGGAGTGACACTGGATCAGCTAGTGCGAGCGGTTAATGAGGTGGGTGCTGCACCTGGTGATTTAATGGCGATTTTAGAAGCATTAAGGCAGGCCGGTGCGTTACATGGTGAATTGGTGATCATCTAATGGAAGCATTCAGCTCAAAAAATCAGCTTGATATGGCACGCAATGTTCACGATCTTGGCAGTATTAATAAAATGCGCGAGGCCATTGCTTCGGGTGATGAAAGTGTATTGCAAGAAGCGGCTGAACAATTTGAAGCCATATTTGTGCAAATGATGCTGAAGTCGATGCGTAAAGCGCAAGACGCCCTAGCAGATGAAGACAGCCCGTTCAATTCTCAACAAGTTAAATTTTATCGCGACATGCACGACCAACAGCTTGCAACCGATTTAACGGCAGGTGGCGGTATGGGGTTGGCTGACATTATCGTTAAACAAATGGGCCAATCCGAAGACAGTTATTTACCTGCCAGCGTTATTCGTAGTGATGGTAACTTGAATTCGTTGAACCGCGACCGTGTTGTCGCTGTAGAGCAAGCGCAAGAAACCGTGCTCGCTTCTGAATCTAAAGGGGTGAAATCAGCCGCAAAAGACAGCATGTTCGATACCCCTGAAGATTTTGTTGAAACTCTGCGCCCCTACGCTGAACAAGTGGCTGAAAAGTACGGTATGGATGCTAAAGCCATTATCGCGCAGGCTGCGGTCGAAACAGGTTGGGGTAAGTTCGTTATTCACAATGCCGACGGTGAAAGTTCGCACAATCTTTTTGGTATTAAAGCGAACTCGAAGTGGGAAGGCGAGCAAGCGGTTGTCGACACACTTGAATTTAATAGCGGTATTCCACAAAAGCAAAAAGCAGCTTTTCGTTCTTATGCGTCATTGGAAGAGGCGGTTAATGACTACGGTCGTTTTATTACCACTCAGCCCCGTTATCAGCAAGCGGTGGAACGAACCTCAGATGCACACAGTTATACGCGAGAACTACAAAGCGCTGGATATGCTACGGATCCTAACTACGCCAGTAAAATCATGGCGGTTTACCACAGCGATAGGCTTAACGGCTTAATGCCGTAAGAAGAGGGGTTTAATATATGAGCGCAGTTGATTTATTTTCCCTAGCCACCAGTGGTGTAAACGCCAGTAGTAAGCTTTTACAAACTACCAGTAATAATATTGCCAATGTAAATACGCCTGGGTACGTACGTGAACGCACCGAGCTGGTTAACAGTGATGTATTCGGTGTTGAAATCGGAAATACAGAGCGAATTATAAATGTATTTGCGCAAAACCAGCTTCGCCGCGATATAACTTCGGTAGGTGAGCTAGAGGCTTTTTCTTCCAAAACTTCAGCGATTGATACCCTTTTAGCCAGTGAGGCAAACTCTTTATCTAAAGGCATTAGTGACTATTTTGCAGCGGTACAAACTGCCTCAGACGACCCCACAAACTTAGCGTCTCGTGAACAGGTATTAGGGAAATCAGAGTCGCTGTATCAACGTATGAAAACCCTGTCAGATTACATGGTGGAAAAGGAAGAAGAGTTTAACCTTGAAGTCACGTCTTTAGTGAACAGAACCAATAGCTTGATTAGCTCTATTGGCGAACTCAACAAAAATATAGTCATTGCCAAAGGAAACAACACCAGCGACGAACCCAGCGCATTAATGAATAAACGAGATGCCGCCGTTGAAGAGCTTGCCTCTATTATGGCTATCGATGTGAAAGACAGTCAAAGTCAAAACGGTGCGATTACCGTGAATTTGACCACTGGCGAATCACTCATATTAGAAAACGGCGCGTTTAATTTATTCGAAATAAGTACCAGTGCAGATTCAACCAGCAAAGAACTTAAGTTAGAAACAGATTTTGGTTCTCAAACGAAAAACGATACTACCATCCGTATTGTTGAAAGTGACTTAGGGGGCAGCCTCGGCGGATTATTTCGTTACAGAAATGAAGTGCTAGGCACGGCTATGCGCGACGTAGGCCAGCTTTCTGTTACCTTTGCCGACGCAGTAAATACCCAAAACAAGTTGGGGATGGATTTAGACGGTCAACTAGGCGGCAATATCTTCGACATTCCTACTTTTAGGGGCTTAGAAACTCAAGATACCAGCGGAGACTATCAGGTCGTTGGGCAGCTTGTTGCTGGCAAGGGCGCTGAACTCACTGATGCCGATTATCAAATTGAAGTGACTGCGGTATCTGCAGGGGTTCCTAGCGAAATAGAAATTACTTTATTAAATCCTGATGGTACACCGCAAAAAGACGGATCTGGGAATGATATTGTTTATTCAAACTACACCGTTACTAGTGGCTTCAATGAATTACCAGGTGGTATTGAAGTAGAATTTGGCGGTACCTCCACCTATGCGGTTGGCGATGAATTCTTGATGCAACCGACTAAAACGATTGCATCATCCATTGAGCTAGCCACAAACAGACCTGAAGACCTCGCGTTTGCGGCGCCCGTAAGAGCTCAAGCAGATGCCACGAATTTAGGTAGCGCCAATGTAAGTGGGGTATCGATTACCAACACGGAAGTTGGCGGTGGTACCGAACAATCTGCATTTGATGGTGCAGGTGGAATACATGATTTAGCCAGCTCGCCAAGTGGTACATTTGGCGCGCCAGCTCAAATCGTCTTCACCGCAGAAGATAGCTATCAAGTGTTAGATGGAGAGACACCGCCAAATGTCATTACCAATGTGACGGGCGCAACGAATTTAAGCAACTTATTAGCACAGGCAGAAAGTAGTGGCAGTAGCCCAGCTTGGCCTGCAGCATTTTCATCACTAGATAACTACCCAGGTTACGACATCAGTTTAGATGGTGTACCTAAAGCAGGTGATAGTTTTACTATTAGTTACAACACTGATGGTTTCAACGACAACAGTAATGCACTTGAGATCGCAGCGTTGCAGAACGAGAATCTCGTGCAAGTGAGCAGTGAATCAACCAACCAGCAACGTACTTTTCAAGATGCCTATGCATCTATGGTCGGGCGGATTGGTGAAGACGCAGCCATGGCTGACATTTCGTTAACTTCAGCAGAGGCAATGAAAACCCAATCAGAAAATTGGTTTGAGTCAGTATCTGGAGTAAGTCTAGATGAAGAGGCGGCAAACCTGGTTAAGTTTCAGCAGTCTTATTCTGCCGCAGCACGAATTTTGAGCACAGCGCAAGAGTTGTTCGACACCATTCTAAGTGCGGCGAGGTAACAGATTATGCGTATATCGACGAGTCAAGTTTACGACCAAAGCATTCGCTCCATTATGGAAAACCAAGAAGGTTTGGTTAAAACGCAAGAGCAGTTAGCGACGGGTAAGCGGATCATTACGCCGGCAGACGATCCTGTGGGCGCTGCAAAAGTATTGCGCTTGACCGAAGAGCTTGATGGGCTGACGCAATTTCAACGAAATAATGATTTGGTAACAGGCTCTTTAGAACAGCAAGAAGCAGTGCTAACGAATATTACTAATTCGATTAACCGTGCTAGAACATTAGTCGTTCAAGCAGGCTCGGGTATTCTTGATGACCCTGATAAACGCGCTATCGGGGCTGAGTTAGAACAAATTAAGTTGGAAATATTCGACTTAATGAATACGCAAGATGCCGATGGCAATTACATGTATGCAGGTTATCAATCTGCGAACCAAGCCTTTACCTACAACCCCGCATCATCAGGAAATGCCATTACATTTTCAGGTGATGCAGGTGTAAGTTTTATTCAGTTATCGTCTAGCTCAAAGATACAATCTACCAGCAACGGTTATGAAGTTTTTGAGAACGTACTATCCCGTTTTGATTTCTCAGTAACCGGCAGTACAGTAGCCGATTTACAAAACACGGTGGTAAAAGAACAAGGTACGTTTGATACCTTTTTTAATAAGAATTATGACCCAGTGACCAGTGCTAATAATGACTATCAAGTGGAGTTTTTAGCATCAGGAGAAGCACAGTTAACTAATACAGGCACAGGCGCAGTTGTGGGAACGGTTGGCTACACTTCCGGTAGCCCATTTACTATCAAGGGTATGCAGTTTGAAGCGAGTGCTGCCGTTGGCGATACCATTAATTTTTCTTTGGATGCGCCTGAGAAAAAGAGTATGGCTCAATCGCTTCATGAAATTCAAACCATACTTATGGATAGCACCATTGATGATAGTGCGCTGCAAGAAGCCATTGCCGACTCATTAGTTGGGTTAGATAATGGGTTAGAAAAAATATCTCTAGAACGCGCCTCTATAGGTAGCCGTCTAAATATCGCTGAATCGACTTACGAAAGTAACCTTGATATGGAAATTGCAGCAAAGGCATCCCGTTCATCAATCCAAGATGTTGATTATGCAGAGGCCTCTACGGAATTTGCCAAACAAGAAACGGCACTCAATGCGGCATTGGCTACTTTTCCGCAAGTGTCTAATTTATCCCTGTTTAACTTCATTTAATAGGCTATTCATCCCTGACAATGTAGCAAGATATACTCGGGTTTTGTTATCGATATGATCTGAGTAATAAGAGACATACAGCGTGTCGTCTTGCCATACTAACCCCGGGTAACTATTGTCTCCTTTACTCGGTAAGGTCATCAGAAGTTTCAGCGAATAGTCAGTTGATGAAAGTAACCAAATTGCCGTTGTCAGACTTTTACCATCCCAGTTTCTGCCTGCTACCACATACGTATTTTCGGTAAGTGATAACATAACCGGCCCTCCAACGTACTGTTTCAAATCGTGCCATTTCCAATTGGTATAGGGCGGAGATGAGACACCTAGTTTGGCGCTGAAACTATCAGCATCTCGGCGTACAATCGCCGTTGCTTTATCAGTATCATCAAACAATATATGACTTTCATTTGGGTAGCCAAATGAGTGCTTCTCAAAAGAAATAGCGCCTTTCTTTTGAAGGTAAAGTTGTTTGCGTGGGTTGCCTACATACAAATCAATTCTTTGACTTTTGCGGTTATAGGCAAAACCATAAGCTTTGTCCTTGTTCCATGTGATGCGCCAAAGCCACCAACCGGAATGCCCAAAAAAATGAGGTGTTGACCAAGAATCTCCCGTGGTAGAAAAGTAACTCACCATTTTAGTAGTTACCGCGCCCGTATTTGCGTCTTTGTGCTTAGCGTAGGCTGTGATGATTAACTTTCGTCCATCAAAACAAAATTTTGGATCGCGTAAATCCCAAGAGGGTAGTGCCAGTCGCTGGTAAGTTTTCGCCCCTGAATCAATATTCTCTTTGCAGACAATTACAACGCCATCTGGGCTTATATGGTTCAAGGCTCGTCGATAGCAGCACAGTAGTGATTTGCGACTATTGTCGAAGGGATTTTCGATTAAATCAGTAAACGCGCAGTGCTCACCTTCCGATGAAATTCGCTCAACCGCGTTAATCTTCAAATTTATATTCACGCTAATACCCTTTTAAAAACCGTCTGTTATGTAATTTTAAACGGCAATTTTATACCGCACTACGGCAATTTTTGTAAATAATTCTAAAGGGAACTGCTGTTATGTCGATACAAACACTGAGAGAGCCAGTTCATCATTACCCCTCAGGTATTGGTGACTATTAAAATTGTAATAGCCGGATCCCCGGCAGCCAGCTCACGCTGGACTGAGAGTGTAGGAGAGACTTTATGTCTATGTTCGTCAATACCAATGTTTCCTCATTGAATGCTCAGCGTCAATTATTTGATGTAAGCAATTCTTTGGGTACGTCTTTTGAGCGTCTGTCTTCGGGTTTCCGTATAAACAGTGCTGCAGATGACGCCGCAGGTCTACAAATCACCGACCGAATGACTTCACAAGTTCAAGGTCTTAACCAAGCGGTACGTAACGCTAACGATGCGATCTCACTATCGCAAACTGCTGAAGGTGCGTTGTCTGAAACGACGACTTCTCTTCAACGTATTCGTACACTAGCAATTCAATCACAGAACGGTATCAACAGCTCTGCTGACCGTGTAGCACTTCAAAAAGAAGTATCTGCATTAAGAACTGAAATATCGCGTATTTCAACAACGACTCAGTTCGCTGGTGTAAATATATTGTCAGGTGACTTCTCTGCCAAGTTCTTGGTAGGTGCAAACGCTGGTCAAACGATTTCTGTAAATCTATCAAGTCAACCGCTTGCGAATGCTAATGTAGATGGTTTCAGTGCGACAGGTTTAGGAATTACTGGCGGCACTAATAACGTACTTACCAGTGAAAATGCATCTAGCATGTTAGCCAGTGTAGATAACGCTATTTCAGCGGTAGGTGGCCTTCGTGCTGACTTAGGTGCGCTTCAAAACCGTTTCCAGTCTACTATTCGTAACTTAAGTAACATCTCTGAAAACGTATCTGCGGCACGTTCGCAAATTAAAGATACTGATTTTGCCACAGAGACTGCTAACTTGACCCGTAACCAGATCCTACAGCAGGCGAGCACTACCGTGTTGTCTCAGGCGAATCAGCGTCCACAGGCGGCACTACAGCTTCTAGGTTAATACTCTAGTTGATAATAGTAAGAGAATGAGGCCAGGAGGTAGTGAACCTTTAACCTCAGTTGTTCCACAGTGATTTAATCCCAAAAAGGCCGATTTTTTAATCGGCCTTTTTTTATTTCTGCGAATTAAGTTATTGAACTAAATAGGTTTTTCAAAAAGATCAAAAAAACCTAAAGTAAATGGCTAACCGGTACGATAACTATAACAAAGGGAAGGTAAACATTACTTCCTCTCTTTAAGGCCTATAACGAATAATAAAAGCAATAATTTTATGGTGTTTTAAAGAGTGTTAATTGACTGCTAGGTTTTAGTTATTGTCAGGAGATCAATAGCTTAAAATTAGAAAAAACATTTTCATAAAGTTCTAAAGGAAATGGTGAGGTAAGTCGATAAAGAGTTAAGTTTGCTGATTGGCTGCTGACTGGCGAGAATGAAGCCAGGAGGTAGTGAGAGGTTTGAGGTCTGGAACAACAAACCCGACAGTCAGCAAAAGAGAAGTTTCCTTCTCTGTGTAACAAGCTTCACCGGGAGTGACCCGCTAAAGCGTCAGAATAAAATCCTGACAATTATGTGAAGCACAAGCTATGCCAAAATATTTAATTAAATCGCGCAAAAATAAAATCAATAGCGCAAAACTTAAACTGTTAGGAGACCTCTCATGAGTCTATTCGTAAATACTAATGTGTCATCGCTTAATGCGCAGCGCCAGTTGTTTTCAACAGGCAATAACTTAGATACTGCATTTGAACGTTTATCATCTGGTTTTAGAATTAACAGCGCCGCTGATGATGCTGCAGGTCTGCAAATTACTGACCGTATGACCTCGCAAGTTCAAGGCCTAAACCAAGCGGTACGTAATGCAAACGATGCGATTTCATTATCGCAAACTGCTGAAGGCGCAATGCAGGAAACAACGACCGCCTTACAACGAATTCGTACCCTTGCTATTCAATCGCAAAATGGTATTAACTCTTCTGCGGATAGATTAGCACTTCAAAAAGAAGTGTCAGCGCTTCGTACTGAAATTTCACGTATTGCTACCACAACCCAGTTCGCTGGCGTAGATGTACTCACTGGCGCATTTTCAGCTCGCTTCTTAGTAGGCGCAAATGCGGGACAAACAATTTCTGTTAACTTGTCGACACAAGCATTGGGCCGCGCAGGCATTAATGGTTTCAGTGCAACAGGCTTAGGAATTGTTGGTGGGAATAATGATGTATTAACAGAAACGAATGCATCAGCGCTACTTGGTTCAGTGGATAATGCGATATCTGCAATAGGTGGTCTTCGCGCAGACTTGGGTGCGCTTCAAAACCGCTTCCAGTCAACAATCAGAAACTTAAGTAATATTTCTGAGAACGTATCAGCGGCAAGATCACGAATTAAAGATACAGATTTTGCCACCGAAACGGCAGAGTTGAGCCGTAACCAGATTCTTCAACAAGCAAGTACAACTATCCTTGCCCAGGCAAACCAACGTCCACAAGCGGCATTGTCACTACTAGGATAAGAAGTAAATAAGGCGTTTTAATTGGGAAGGAGTTGAGAGGCCATCCCCTAATGAAGGAATGGCGGCCATTTAAGGCCGCCCCCTTTGAGAAAGCGCCGACTAACAGGACTGAGAGTGTAGAAGTGTTGGTTGAGAGGCCAGTTTATCCTACTAAAACCCTGCCAGCCGACTGAAACAGTATTTGCTCAATCTCCTAACGTGAGCAGATTGGCCGAGATTTAATGTCTCGGCCTTTTTTTTATTCTAAGCCGAAGCACCCTGCCAAACTGAAATCATTAACTTGAGCAAAATTAATGATTCACAAATACAAATGCACCTTCCATGCCAAGTGTAGTCATTTAATGTGTCAAACCTACGAATCATTGTTAAACCTAACGATGCCGCATTACCTTCAAAATAAATGTTGTCAGCCAAAATGTGAATCGATTTATCACTAATTGATTAGCATCTGTGTCTATTTAATGGCTAAAAAGACAAAAAAACATAAAAATAAAAAGATAATTAATTTATATAAATCAATAACTTAAATATTCTTTGAATTTATTTGAAAAAAAAAGCAAAAAAAAACTAAAGAAGCTAAAGACTTGGCCGATACCTATTGTTGAGGGGTAATGTAATTTACTTTGCAAGAGGAAGTTAGTCGGGAGTAGTGACCCAGCTAATTTGAACTGGAAGGGTTTGATGATAGCACATGCATCATTGAATCCCTAGGAGGTAATCTAATGTCTTTATTTGTAAATACTAATGTGTCATCACTTAACGCTCAACGTCAGCTTTTTGACGTAAGTGATAAATTGAACACGTCATTTGAGAGATTGTCATCTGGGTTTCGTATCAACAGTGCGGCTGATGATGCTGCTGGTCTTCAAATTTCTGACCGTCTAACGTCTCAAGTTGAAGGTTTGAACCAAGCTGTTCGTAACGCTAACGATGCTATCTCATTATCACAAACTGCTGAAGGTGCGCTAAGCGAAGTAACGTCTAGCTTACAGCGTATCCGTCAATTAGCAGTTCAATCACAAAATGGAATTAACTCTTCAGCTGACCGCTTAGCACTTCAAAAAGAAGTGTCGGCGCTTAGAACTGAAATTTCACGTATTGCGACAGATACGCAGTTCGGAAGCGTGAAAATTTTGGATGGCAGCTTCTCTGCTAAATTCTTAGTAGGAGCAAACGCTGGCCAAACCATTTCTGTTAACTTATCTTCAACTAACCTTGGTTCTATCAGCGGCTTTAGTGCGACTGGATTGGGCATTACTACCAATAGTGTTGCCACAGCTGATGGCGCGTCTTCGCTTCTGTCTGACGTAGACGCTGCAATATCAGGTATTGGGGCGGTTCGAGCTGACCTGGGGGCGCTTCAAAATCGCTTCCAATCAACTATTCGTAACCTAAGCAATATCAGTGAGAACTTGTCATCTGCACGTTCTCAGATTCGTGATACAGATTTTGCATCTGAAACTGCAGATCTGACACGTAATCAGATTATTCAGCAGGCATCTATTTCTGTACTAAGTCAAGCAAACCAGCGCCCTCAAACTGCGCTATCTTTGCTTGGATAAGCTATAATTTAATACCTTAGTTGGAATGTAACGGGTGCTTGCTTACTTGCAAGGGCCCGTTTTGTCGTTTCAAAAGGGGGGTGAAATAAGTGGAAATTGTAAATAATCAAACTGGTCAGGCTTTTGCATTAGCTTCTGAGTCAGCACCTGTGTCTAAAGTAGCATCAAACGAGAGCTCAGCGAAAGCGAGCAACGACAGCGAAAACAATAGTGCTGGCCAACAGCAAGCGAACAGTAGTCAAACCAATTCTGCACTAAAAAATGATGTGTCTAGTGTACAAAATTTGCCTCAAGGTTCTAATCCTTCAGCCGATAAAGTGTCTGGAGAAGAGAATCAAGCTTCGCTAGAGAATGCAGTTCAAGAAGTAGAATCATTCTTGCAAACGCAAAATAGGAATTTGGCGTTTTCTATTGATGACGAAACTAAGCGCTCGGTTGTTACTGTAAAAGATTCTGAGTCTGGTGATGTAATAAGACAAATACCCTCTGAAGAAGTATTAGCGCTTGCTGAACGTATTCAAGATTTGCAGCAAGACGTTGGTGACAGTGTAGGGGTATTTATTAACAATCGCGTCTAACAACCGTGTTTAACAACCGTGTTTAACAACCGTGTTTAACGAGGTAAGGTATGACAATTCAATCATTAGGGGTAGGTTCAGGTTTAGCACTTGACGACCTAGTTCAACAGCTTCTTACTGCTGAACGTCAGCCGAAAGAAGATCGGTTGAATGCAAAAGAAGAACAGATTGAAGCGGAAATCTCAGGCTTAGGTCAGATCAAATCCAAATTTTCTGATTTTAAAGATGCGGTTGATGATCTACGAAGCGATAACGACATTAACGGTCGTGAACCTACGATTACTAATCCTTCTGAAGACGATGATGTACTTTCTGCAGAAGCATCTAATTCTGCCCTTCGTGGTTCGTATGATATTGTGGTTGAGCAACTAGCCCAAGGCAGCCGAATTACTACCGATGATGGTGCGTTTACCGCAAGTTCAGATCCAGTACTTACGTCGGGTACCGGTTCACTGACATTTGATGTTGGCGGAAGCGACAGCTTCACGATTGATATTACTGCTGGTACCTCATTAACAGCGCTTAGAGAAAAAATTAATAACGCAGATGATAACTTTGGTGTAACCGCCAACATTATCGATACCGGCACAGCTGCTGGCCCTCGTTTAGTGTTTAGCTCTAGTGAAACGGGGACGGGCAATGATTTAGTTATTACCAATGATAATGGTAACGCCGAGTTAGATAGGCTTTCCACTACTGGTGGTGCAGGTAGCATCGACCCTGCGAATATCGAATCTGCACAGAATGCGATTGCTTATATAGACGGTATCGCGGTTGAAAGTGAATCCAATGAATTTGAAAACACCATTCAAAATGTGTCTTTTGAAGTTAATGAAATTTCGCCTAAAGACGCCGTCGGTGATTTTCTTTCTACCAAATTGGAAATTGGTTACGACAAGGAAGGCCTCGATAAAAAAATTCGTGATTTCGTAGAAAACTATAATAGTTTGATTGACGAAATAGGCCTGCTAACAAAATATGGCGAGTCAGAATTAGAAGATGATGGCGCATTGGCCGGGGATTCGCTTCTACGTGGAATTCAATCTGGCTTGGCCAGTATAGTGGGTGACAGCAACAGCGCATCTGCGTTGGGTGGCCTGTTCCAATTAGGCATAGAATTTGATGATGATGGTAAATTAGAAATTGGCACAACTGATTATGGATTGGGTTCAGGTGAAGATCGTCTTGCTGATGCTCTTGAAGATAATTTTGATGAAATAGCATCGCTATTTACTGATGATGATGAAGGTGTTGCGGTACGGCTTTATGAATTTGCTAACCAATATACCTCTTACAGCGGGTTGATTAGCTTGCGTGAACGGTCAGCCAAAGACGATAGAGATGATTTGTACGACGAGCGAGAGACATTGGAACTGAGAATGCTTAGTTATGAAGAAATTCTTCGTGATAAGTATCTGAATTTAGACCAAACTGTTGCTCAGCTAAACCAGACTAGTTCGGCATTACTTGCTTCACTAGGCTAAGAAGTTTTCGGAGATTTTATGGCACTTAAAGGCATTAACGCTTACCGCAAAGGTAACCTAAAACAAGATATAGCGTCTGCGGATCCGCATAAGCTTACACTCATGCTGCTTCAAGGCGCGTTGGATCGTATCGCCTACGCCAAAGGTGCAATGGAAAGAAAAGATCTTATCACCAAAGCAGATTTTATCTCTAAAACAAGTGCTATCCTCATGCATTTACGAGATACGTTAGACCTTGAAATTGGCGGTGAAGTAGCGCAGAACATGTTTAATCTATATGACTACATGATTCAGCGTTTAAATGATGCACATGTAAATAACGACTTGAAGTTACTTGACGAAGTGTCTAGCTTATTAACACCTATTCGAGACGCGTGGGTACAAATTCCTGAAACTGCAAAGCAAGAGGCCTTTGAAGCTCAGCGTCAAAATCGTCAAGCTATGTGAAGTGAAAATTAAACTAAATCATATTCATACTCCAGAATCTTTGAAACCTATCAACGATGAAATATCAATGATACTCGAAGAAGATGATGTAAACATAGGTAGACTTGGAGCCCTATGTGTAACGAGAGATAAGGAAATTCGGAAAACTCTTACAGCCTTATCATCTTGTTCTCGCAAGCAGTTTGCTGAAAAAGAATATGAAAAAAACCTTGAGCTTACCAATTTCGTCCAAAACCTGCTAAATTCTACGAAAGAACAGGTGCTGAGCATATCGCGTAGCAAAGAGGCGATAAAGAAGTATAGGTAAACATGTTAAATGATATTCGGTTTCACTTACATGAAAGCGACTTGGAACAAGCGCAAGTAGAGACCAGCATCGCGGCTAACTTACAGGTGCAAAAACATAGAAATATTGAAGCCTTAAAGCGGAATATTCCTTCTTTAGTTCCTATAGCAGTTGATGCGCCGTTGGGTTCCGTAACAATATTCTGCAATAAGCTTGGACGTATTAACATTTGTGATACGAACAGCGGCCAAGTCGTCTACGGTCTCAACCCTGAAAAAGATGCCAAAGATCAAGTTACTGCCGCACTTCTCAAACCTTTTAAAGTGACTCTCAATTCGTCAACGTCCGATAATCAACTACTAGTCATTTTAGGTCTGGGTTTAGGCTACCATTTGAGTCTGGTAATCGAGAAAACTTTGGCTTCGCACATTGTTGTTTATGAGCCTTATGTAGATTACTTTAAATGTTCTATGTCATCAATTGATTGGCAAAGCTTGTTCCAACTTGCTAAAAAGAAAAATATTTCGCTTTTCTTTCAGATCGGAAAAGATGCTCGCAACCTTTACCAGGACATAGAAGAGCTACTAGAGCATATTGATGTATCTTACTTTACGTTAATTAAACATTTAAACCATCCTGTCTTTGACGAACTTCAGAATTTACTTAGTACCTGCAGTTGGGAAGATATGAAAACATTTCAACCGGCGAGCAAACGAAACGATCTCGCAAGCTTTTTACCTTCATGGACCACTTTTCGCTATGAACAAACATGGAAGCCTTTAACGACAGATAATGAAGTCTATATTTCAAATTTGCGAATTCTCAAAGCGTATTTCCCTGCGCTCTACAACGAATTTGTGGACTACGATATCGCAGACTGGCGGCCTGTTGTCGATGAAAACGATAGTATTAACCTCTGTCACTTAAAAACAGGGGCTTTGTTTTATTCCATCAATCCTGTAGATGAAGCTGTTGAAAGGTTCAATTATTTTACTCGCTATCCACAAAAAGATGGCTTAATACTCGGGTATAAAGGTCAAAAATTAAAACACTATCAACATTACCAATTTGTGAAAAGTTGTGACCCGGTACTAAATAAACTCGACCATCAAGTCGGTAGCTTACCTGGCTCAGTGAAATCCCTCATATATTTTGGTTTAGGAACAGGGCATGAACTAAGCATGCTGGTAGAAAATTATACTATTAGTAAGTTATTTATATGCGAACCTAATCGAGATTTCTTCTATGCGTCACTTTTCAATGTCGATTGGGAGGCAGTGATTAAGTCATTTGATGCCGAAGATAAAAGACTATACCTAAATATCGGCGATGATGGCAGTCACCTAACTAGAGATCTTCTGGTGCAGTTCCAGTCAATAGGCCCATATGTGCTAGCAAGTACTTACTTTTATCAAGGTTATTATAATGAATTGTTGGTTAAAGCTGTTTCACAGTTAAGGGAACAACTTCAAGTTATAATAGCAATGGGTGACTATTTTGATAATGCTAAATATGGGATTGCACATACTCGCATTGCTATCGAAAGTGATATTCCTTTCCTCAAACAAGATGCTAGTCAATTCCTTAGTCTTGATGATAAGGATATTCCGGTTTTCATTGTAGGTAATGGCCCTTCATTAGACGACCTCATAGAATTAATAAAAGTAGAAAAGGAAAATGCAATAGTTGTCTCTTGTGGGACCGCGTTACAGTCACTCTATAATCACGGCATTGTTCCAGATTTCCATGCTGAAATAGAAACTAATAGGACAAGTTTTGATTGGGCAATGAGGATAGGAGATCTTGATTATCTTTCCAAGATTAGTCTCATAAGTTGCAATGGCATACATCCAGATACCTGTTCGCTTTATGGAAAAACCTATCTTGCTTTTAAACAGGGGGAGGCTTCGACAGTATCAATTACCGAATTGTATAAAACGCATAATTTTGCATTACTCGATCACTCTTACCCCACAGTATGTAACTTTGTTGTCGATTTCTTTACAAACATAGGTATGAGACAACTTTACTTTTTAGGTACTGATCTAGGATTTGTCGATGAGCGACATCACCACTCGAAACAGTCTGGTTATTATGACAGTTCAGGTAGTGAGCTTTATAATTATGCCGAAAGAAATAATACCTCCATAGTGGTGGCGGGTAATTTTCGAGCGTTTGTGAAAACGAAATTAGAATTCAAAATGTCTAAAACGGTAATCGAAACGACGTTAAATGCATCTAGAGCAGAAGCTTATAATTTGAGTGATGGTGCAAAAATAAATGGAGCAACTCCCTTACAAAAGCACAATGTGTTACTGATTAAGCCTAGCGGTGCTTCAAAAATAAAAACGTTGATGAATTTAAAAACAAAGGCCTTTAAACCGATTGTTAAAGAAGAATTCGAGCATCTATATAATGAAAGGTATTCATATAAAACTCTTCTTAAAGAGTTAGGTGAACTAATTGCTAAGATACCTGAATATGTAGAACAACGTGATGATGTTGAAGCGTTAGTTAGTTATCAGCGTGATAAACTAGTTGCCTCACTACTAAATAAAAAATCACTATTGTTTTATTACTTTAATGGAACAATTAATTACACTAACAGTGTATTAAGTAAAATCCTGAATATTACAGATGATGATGCTGTCGTTGATGCTGCAAATGCGGTCTTAAGTAATTGGTTACAATCTATTAAGAATATGCGGGATGTAATTTACTATGATGAATTAGGGCCTGATGGGTCTTCCACATTTGGTGGTAAGCGAAGATCGCTATCACTAACTCATTATAATGAAAAAAATGGTTCCGAAGTTATTGTACATAACCGGAATATTTTCAAGTTTGACTATACATTTTTATCTACTTTTTCTAGTAAAAGATCTGACAAAACACTAGCTCTACATATTGATTTTCATGAGCAGATCGAAGCTCAAGCTGATTATCATTGTAGCGTTATCGATTATACTCTAGCTGACCTCTCATTATTGCTAAACACACAAGGAAACTTTGTATATTTGCCCCTTTCAGAAGCTGAAAATACAGATGGTGTGTACTATCAAGATCATATAAGAGTAAATAGCGCTTTATTTTTATTGGCTAGTACCTTGCGCAACGTAGTTGCTATTCCCAAGCCCAATTATATTGATGATAGTCATATAGCTTTACCAGAAGAAATTGAGAATTTGAGTCGTTCTTGTTTTGTTTATGACACACCATTTTTCATCATTCTATCTCCAACGCAAATTCACGAAAGCGATAGAGTGCTAGGATGTGGAGATAGACTTGTTTATGTCCCATTACTCACTTTACGTAATTATTTGGGCAAGAAAGTGACCTTAAATGAATACGTTAAACTCTATGAGGGAAAGTAGAGAATGTATTTGACGTTTTCTGACTGGGTATCTGTTATTAAAGTAGATAATTCGTGAAGGATATATTGCCAGATATTGACTTCATTATTCCCTGGGTTAATGGGCAGGAAAAGAGGCACTTGGCTAAGAGGTTGCATTACCAAAGCGAGATATCGGATCTTGCAGAATATGATGTCGAACAATCTGTTAGTGATAAGCGCTTTTTCCAGTTTGATGAATTAAAGTATACATTACGTTCGATAAAGAAATATGCACCTTGGTATCGAAATATATTTCTTATAACTGACAACCAATCACCTCCGTTTTTAATGACTTCACAGCTGCATTTGGACAGAATTACTATTATCGATCATTGTGAGCTGTTTAAGCATCATGAGCATTTGCTTCCTACCTTTAACACACGCTCTATCGCAACAAATATTCATAAGTTACCTCAATTAAGTGAATACTTTGTGTACGGAAATGACGATTTTATGTTCAGTGCTCCTGTTGAGCCTTCGTTCTTTTTTAAAAATGATTTACCGGTAGTGATGGGAGAATGGTGCACTATTCCCGAAAACGAAAATGCGACTCTTTATCAACAAGGTATGATAAATGCTGCAAGATTGGAGGGGTATGCTAAAAGTAAGTTTATAACGCTAAGTCATGGGTTTCAGGCAATGAAAAAGTCGCTTAACGCTGAAGCTGAAGACACTTTTAAAGATGATTTTTTTCAAAATCTTACTCATCGATTTCGTCATCGAAATCAGTTTTTGGTTGAATCCTTAATGAATCACTTTTGCCACAAGCGTTACAATGTCCCCTTATCATCTGTTGAGCCAATGGTACACTTTAGTTTCGAATTGTGTAGATTCGCAGATAAGGAAAAAATCTACTTCCTATTTTCACTTTTGGAATCAGGAGCGCGTAGTATGTTCTGCCTAAATGAATATCAATCCTTGGAAGAAAGAATGCCTGAAATACGCCTTTTATTAGAGGCGCTATGCGGTGAAAAATTGAAAAGTGAAATGGACAATAGCTTATGATCCTTCATATTATGACGCTAGAAAAATTCACGCCGCTTTTTATACATTTTGTTGAAGAGAATATAGGCTGTAGGGGACACAAATTTGTTTTTATCACTAGCAAGCGCTTTCAGTATGGCTTAGAGGAAAAAGACAATGCAGAGTTTTTACATACTGACGCTGATTTTTGTAAACTTCGCAATTATATGTTCGAAGCGGAAAAAATAATCCTTCACAGTCTGAAAAGAGACAAAGTCCACAAAATTTTGCGACTAGAGCCTGCATTATTAGCAAAATCAATTTGGGTTATGTGGGGCGGAGATTTTTATTCACCTAGTTCTTATAATAATGATCATCTCTACGTAATCAAAAACGTGCCGTATATGGTTAATATTCTTGATGAAGAAATAACAATGGTCCAACGTATATATGGTTGTAAAGGAAAGCACATACGTACTTTTTTTTACAACACTACGTTGTACAGCCCTAAAAGCATAACTATAACAAAGAAGAAAAAAACGCCATTACATATTATGTTGGGGCATTCGGCAGTGCCCGAGAATCGACATATTCAGTATTTGGAAGTACTTAAACAAAAAGACGATGGCCAATTTATTGTTAAGTGTCCGCTGGTTTACCCCAACAGCAATGAAGATTACAAAGTGCAAGTGATAGAAAAAGGCAAGTCACTTTTTGGTGCTCGCTTTGAACCTTTACTAGAATTCATGCCTCTAGATGATTATTTACTATGGATGGAAACAGTTGATATAGCGATTCTGCCATCGTCCCGGCAGCACGGCATGGGAAATCTAGTGAATTTGCTTGGCAGTGGTAAGAAAGTCTTTATTGATGATTCAGTGTCGACATGGTCTTTTTTTAAGCGCTTGGGTGTGAGCTTATATAGCTTAGAGGAATTGGAATTTACTGCTTTAAATAACGACATTGCTGCCGATAACCATAAAACAATAGCAGGTTATTTTTCGAAAGAAAGGCTAACAAGAGACCTCAAAGCAATTTTCGATCTGCGGCTTGGCGAAGAACTTGAACTCGATATGGTGAAACATGACAGATAAAAATGAAATGATAGAAGAAACGCTCTCGGCCAATCGCTATGTTCATGCTTTTTTAGTGGAAAACGGAGAGTATGAAAAAAGTCCTCACTTCCGACCCGAAAACAGGGCGAAAGTCAGGGGTATTATTGAGGCATTAATCCCGCGTTTGCCGGCTTGTCACAAGCTACTCGATTTTGGGTGTGGTACTGGATTTATTTTATCTCTTAGCAATGATCTTTTTGACGAGTTAGTGGGCGTGGATATTACCGATGAAATGATGGAAAAAGTAGACCTCTCATCAGGCAATATAACGCTCCTCAACTGTCAAGCCGAAGCAACACCTTTTGAAGATAGTACCTTTGATATGGCGACAGCTTATTCATTTATGGACCACCTTTCGGACTACAGAAAGTTGCTCTCAGAAGCATACCGAGTGCTCAAGCCCGGCGGTATTTTCTACACTGATTTAAACCCAAATCGTGATTTTATTGTTGCCATGGAGAATGCTAATTCGAACTTATCGTCCGGCAATCCTTCTTCACTGCTATCTCGAGAAATATCCGGAGCGCTAAATAACGGCAATCATTATGAAGAAAAATTTGGATTAGATGCTTCAACATTATTAAAAGCAGAACCTGGGAAAACCCTAGCAAAGGGATTTGATGCTAGTGAAGTGAAAGCGTTTGCCCAGTCTCTTGGGTTTTCACACGTTGAACTTGAATATGAATGGTACATTGATCAGGGTAGATGGGTGAATAGTAAACCTGAGGGGCATGCAGAGGTGATTGACGAATACTTGTTGACACTGTTGCCTTTAACATCATCGCTGTATAAATATATCAGGTTTGTAATGATAAAGTAGGGTATTTAAATGCAAAATCTCCATCATCTTAAAGAGGAAATGGTAGATACCGGCGTTGTGGTGATTGATGACATTGTTGATACGGATACTGTATCTATCCTAAGGGCAGAACTCGAAGCGGCAATTGAAGAAGACTCATTAGTTCGAGATTCCGTGTTTGATGCCGGAATGGTCCACAATTGTATGTTACGAGGGGAGGCTATGTGTTCATTAATTCAGAATAAAAAAATTAATGATGTAATAGATGCTCTATTTACTCCTTATGCCATAATATATGCTTATCAATCTTCAAGCCTTTACCCTGGTAGAGGCAACTATGGTTCTCGCATTCATGTAGATTGCCCTCGATTTATTCCAAACTACATTACAAATTTAGGCGCTATTATAGCGTTAAATGATTTCACACAAGACAATGGCGGAACTTACTACCTACCAGGCTCTCATAAAAGTGAAAGCTTACCAGATCAGTCATTTTTTTATGAAAACGCAAAGCAACTGTCTTGCAACAGAGGCGCGCTAATTTTGTTTAATGGTAGATTAGTGCACGCTGCTGGGGTAAATAGAACTGACACGGCGCGACATGCTCTAACTATAAACTACTGTCGACCGTATATGAGACAACGCTTTGACTTTCCGAGGTTAATTTCCACAGAACAACTCAGACAATTTAACGACATAGGTAAGCGTCGAATCGGAATGGATGTAAGAATGCCTACGAGCTTGGACGAATTCTATTTACCTGCAGATAAACGACTTTATAAGCCAGGGCAGGAATGATACGCATGCAACGTTTGCTTATTTTTGGGGCTGGCTCTTTAGCAAAAATAATTAGTCAATGGCTGTTAGAGAGTGATAAATACTCTGTAGCGGCATTTGTGGTAGACGATGGTTATGAGAGTGACAAGTGTATCGCCGGCAACGCAATACCTGTTATTTCTTACAGCGAAGCAAAAAAGCAATATTCTGCTGCCGATATCCGCTTTGTTATTGCTGTTGGTTATAAATCGTTACGTAACCGCGCTCGGGTTGCAAAGCGAATAACAAACGATGGTTATTCACTGGAGAGTATAATTAGTAAAAGTGCATCAATAGATACAAGTGTTAAGCTTGGTGAGGGATGCATCGTTTTTCCCAATGTAACAATAGAGCCTTTTTGCGATATTGGTGCTAATAACATTTTCTGGTCTGGGACAATAATTTGTCATGATGTAAAAATCGGCGAGCATAATTTTTTTGCTGCAGGTAGTTTAATTGGCGGTGAGGTTTCTATTGAAAACTTATGTTTTTTCGGGTTCAGAAGCGTCGTAATACATCAGTTGACTCTAGCCTCAGAGACATTAATAGGTGCTGCTTCAATGCTAAGTTCCAATAGTGAATCTGCCGCCCAATACATAGGCACACCTGCTAAATTAAGAGGCTTTCACCATGAATATGGTATACAAATTTGAAAACCTTCGCTGTGAGCCAATCTAATTATTTACCGTGGAAAGGTTATTTTGACCTTATCAACAACGTAGATATTTTTGTTCTATACGATACCGTTCAATATACTAAAAATGACTGGCGAAATAGAAATCGAGTTGTTACTGCAAATGGAACTTCTTGGTTAACGGTGCCGGTCATTCAAAAGTCACTCAACCAACGTATTAATGAAGTGGAAATAGCCAATCAACACTGGCAAAGAAAACACTGGCTCACTATCGAACAAAGCTATAAGAAAACGCCTTTTTTCGCAAAATATTCGCCATTTATTAAACCGGTTTTCGAGCGAGACTGGAGTAAACTTTCTGAATTAAATGTATTTTTGCTGTCAGAACTTTGCCGTTTGTTAGGAATTAGCACAAAATTTGTCAATGCCGCTGATTTTAACCTTGAAGGTGATAAGAATATGAGGCTTATTCAAATAGCAAAGGAATTGGATGCTCAGCATTATTTAAGTGGGCCGGCGGCGAAAGATTACATTGATTTGAGGCTGTTTAAACAAGAAGGCATCGCAGTAAAGTGGATGGATTACACCAACTACCCAGTATACCCACAGCGGAGTATTAACTTTGAACATGGCGTTAGTATAATAGATTTACTATTTAACGTGGGGCCTAACTTCGACTCTTATATGCAAAGGAGTGTTCGTGAAAATACCTTTTAATTGGCCACATATGACAGGAAAAGAATTATACAATATTGCAGAGAGTCACTTTAACGGGCGACTTGCTGGTGATGGGCCTTTCACTAAAAAATGTCATGATTGGTTAGAAGTGAATGGTCATACGCACCGTGCGCTCCTTACAAATTCTTGCACTGCCTCTCTCGAGATGTCAGCATTGCTTTTAGACGTAAAGGCAGGCGATGAAATTATTATGCCATCCTATACGTTTGTTTCAACAGCAAATGCATTTGTTTTAAGGGGAGCGACCCCAGTATTTGTTGATATTAGACAAGACACGCTTAACCTTGATGAAACAAAAATTGAAAGGGCTATTACGAATAAAACCAGAGCTATTGTGCCTGTTCATTATGCTGGGGTAGGGTGCGAAATGGACAGTATACTTGATACTGCAGGGCATTACGGTTTGTCCGTTATCGAAGATGCAGCGCAAGGCCTTATGGCTACTTATAAAGGTAAGCCTCTAGGTAGCCTTGGAAAGTTAGGGGCATTTAGTTTTCATGAAACCAAAAATATTATTTCTGGCGAAGGTGGTGCCTTGTTCGTAAATGATCAAGCCCTTGCAGAAAAGGCAGAGATCATTCGAGAAAAAGGAACAAATAGGAGTCAGTTTTTTAGGGGAGAAGTGGACAAATATACTTGGCAAGAGGTTGGATCGTCTTATCTGCCAGGTGAGTTAATTGCTGCGTTTTTATGGGCGCAGTTAGAAGATGCTGAGAAAATCACTGAAGCACGGCTACGAAGCTGGGATTACTATCATTCGCTATTAGCTGATGCAGAATCGCAAGGGTATTTGAATAGACCAATTATACCTTCCGAATGTGGACATAATGCCCATCTTTATTATGTGATACTACCCGAACATATAGATAGAAACCGTATTCTATTCAAAATGAAAACCGCAGGAATTGGCGCAGTATTTCACTATGTGCCGCTTCACAGCTCCCCCGCAGGGAAAAAGTACGGTCGTGTTTCTGGAGAATTGAGAAATACCGAAGTATTGTCCAAACAACTAATTCGCTTACCTTTGTGGGTGGGGCTCTCGAAAGAACAACAAGAAACGGTTGTTCAAGTTTTACTTGATGCTTTGCGAAGCAACATCAACGTTTAATGCGACAAGTCAAATAAACACACATGTTCCTCTTAACTACAGATTCAATTCATATTTTTCCATTAATTTTGAAAAGGACTTATGTTTGAGAAACGAGAGATAACTTTAAGTAATAATAGTCGTACAGCATGTAGTGGGTAAACTAGCCCACATTTTAGTGAGCGGGATGCCTATAGAGTTGCTAATCATTAAACGCGTTCAAGTGCGAAACTCTGTCGCTCATCTATGTCCATTGTAATATACTTAATGCGCCATTCGTATGTTTTACAAAACTCATATACAGCCTCAATAACGCCATATCTACTGCGTTTAGACCAGTTACCCATACAATAGTCATGACCTGCAATGATACCGCCTGGTTTAATTTTGGTGTTATAAGCAGCAAGTTCTTTTTTCGTAGTTGCATAACCATGTGTTGTATCTATATAGACCCAGTCGAAATAATTATCTTCAAAATCATCAACTGCTTTTAAAGACGTATTTCTGTGTATTTGACAGCTACCACTTTCTATTGCGTCTCGGAATTTATGCTTAACTGATTGGAACAAATGCTCACCGTAGCGTTCACTGTCCCAAACGTCTACTAAATGAAGTTTTTTAGGGTTTAGCTTGGCAATAATTCGTTCTGAAAAGTCCCCCGCTGCGACACCTAGCTCAACACCGATACTGTCAACGGGAAGTTGCTCTAGAAGTATTTCGCGGTTTTCTAATAGTATAGTCCCTTCAATGTACTTTCTAGGTAGTGTATTTAAAGAGGGAAGGGACGATTCTTGTATGTTACCCAAGATTGTAGTGTATTCCGAGGCTACCTCTAAAATACTGGGTAAAGTATCTACGTCTATGGCATTTTGTATATTATGAGCTTTTAAATTTTCAAATATAGTAGTAGAGAAACTGCTTGCTACGATTATATAATTGTACTCAATCTCACTGAGGGAAGATAAGTGAACAATCGGTTTCCCCAAAAAAAAACCACCTTGCTTATTAACGTCGCTATCCACAAATCCCAGTATTTTATATTCTAACGCAAGTGCAGGCAGGTTCAGTAGTGCTTTACTGCCAGTTCCATAAATATAGATATTTTTCATGACTTACCTTTTTTATCTTATTTTTGATTGAGTGACTTAACTAAAGCAATAATTTGTGGAGATGATAAATCTTCATTTATCTTCAGAGTGCTGAGTAAAGTAGCACAAGGCCGTGATACAGGATGTCCAATTATATTAAAAAGAACAGTTAGCAATTGTTCAGTATTGAAGACAAGCTCGCCCGCTATAAATAAGTCGTCTGAAACTAATGTATGACCTCTCAATTTTCTATATTTGTCCAGATCATATTGAAAGTAAACAATTGGTTTTTGGGTTAGCAAAAAATCATACGCGATTGATGAATAGTCAGTAATTAAGGTTTCTGCATCTGCCAGCCAAGGATATATATTCTTTCCACTGGGGTATAAATAAAGGTGAGGGTACGAAGGCAGAGCTTGCACATTTTCACTATCAGGCAGCGCCATGGCATCGCCAAATTGCCTTGAAATAAAAGGGTGAAATTTTAAAACAAAAGAGCGTTTATTTTTTTCGCACCATTCGTTTATCTTATCTAAATCTAATGGGTAATCGTTATCTCCCCAATCGCGGTAAGTAGGGGCATAAACAATAATACTGCCTGTGGTATTTTGAATATGCGTCAATGTGCTAAGCGGCTCGGCGTTGATCCAGTCTCGTTCTTGAGGTAATTGACTAAAAACGTCATTTCGAGGGTAGCCGTAATCTAAATAGCGTCTGGCCCTAAAAATAGTGGGAAAGATGTGTTCGTTAAACCATGATGAACTAGATATGAAAGCATCATCACAAATGTCAGGGTAATGAATATTTCCGCTCAGCGCTTTATAAGGTAACCCGTGCCATAGCTGTATGACAGGAATAAACCTTCTAAAAAGGGTGAAGGTATTACCGGTGAACTCATGGTCTACCACCATTTTTTTAGCCCGCACCATGTGCCACAGCCCCTGAAGCGAAAACAAGCGTAATAGATGGTTGTCGTCATCCAGCATGGTTAAATCTTGCTTTATGTCTCTGCCTATCAACCAAGGTTCATCAGGGTGTTGTCTACGGTGTTGTCGGTATGCTAACAGCATGTTGGTATCGAAAAATTGTTCCGCGTAGTACACATAGCCTCGTTGAGGCACCATGCTTCTCAATACCTTGATGGTGAATGAGAATAAGGTAAACCGTAATGACTTAAATTTCTCGCTTATAGGCGTTTTGTACGGTCGAATTGTCGAGCGAAGGTTCGTGCCACCCTTTGGGGATGAGTTTGGAGCTTGAGTTGTGGCGAGGCTCTCGCTTTCAACCGAGGTATAAAGCTGATTTGGGCTAAACCCTCTTGCTATGAGCCCTTTGGCGACACCGTGTGTGTAAGGGCCGCTACAAATAATAACCATGGCATCAGGTTTTGATTGAGCGTGCGAGTTTATAATTCCATCGGCGTGCTTTAAATTGTCAGCAAGCCCGCAGACATTGTACCCTTGGGACGTTAGTGCACTCGCAAGCGCCCTTCCTGCTGGGTTGGCGGGCGCTACGTATACTGGTTGTGAGGTATTAATATTACTCTGCATAGTAATGCGTTCTCGTTAAGCTCTCGCCAATGCGTGTCTAATCCGTATCTAGTGCGTGGCTAGGTTCTATTATTTATAAAGAATAAATAATAAAACGTACTCATGACGTTGACTGCCAAAGTAAAAGTTAACGCCAAATATTCAAGCAGTGCTGCCAGCATCAACAGTTATGGTTGTACCCGTAATTGATTTTGCGCTATCACTTAATAAATATAAGACCGCCCCCGCCGCATCTTCAGGCGTGGCAAGTGTGCCAAGGGGGCTACGTCGTTTCACCGCTTCAAGTTTGTCGCCAGTAAGGCTATCTGTCATGTCTGTTTGCATGTAGCCAGGGGCTACGCAATTCACCGTTATACCGGCTTTGCCGACTTCCCGAGCAAGGGAACGGGTAAATCCTTCAAGCGCCGCTTTACTGGCGGCGTAAACGCTCAAACCATTAAATCCCGTATTGGCAATAATCGAGGAAATATTGATAATTCGACCCGTGCGGTTAAGTAACATGGCACGAGACAAATATTTGGTCAGTAAAATGGGCGCTTGAACATTCACATTCAGCAGAGTGTTTATCTCGCTATTATGCATGGTGGCCAATACACCATCGAAACCTACGGCGGCATTGTTAATAAGCGCGTAAGGTCTACCGTGTATTTTCACTATTGATTTAGTCAGTTCGTGAAGTGATTCAAGGTTCCCTAAATCAAACGGAATATGTGTAACATCATTGCTGCTACACAATGCGTCAAGGGCGGCACTACTTGCCCGTGAAATTGCCACTACTTGGTAGTTATCGGCTGCCAGCAGGTGGCATATTGCAAGGCCTAACCCGCGACTCGCGCCGGTCACAATCACTAGTTTCTTATTTGAAGTTGGCTGCTGCATATATTTACTCTGTAGACGCTTGCTGGGCTCTGCCTATCTTGCCTGTGGCGTTGATGGCTATGCTATCAGTAACGTTAATTTTTGTAGGTATTTCGAATCGGTCAAGATGCTTTTTACAATGTAGCAATAACGCAATCGCGGGCTTGGTCTCAGTGTCTTTACTAGCACAAAGCACAACATCGGCCACAACGAGTTGCCCCATGATACTGCTTTGCTTCGCATAGACTCGAGCTTGTGACACTAATGGTGATTGTAATAGCACTTGTTCTACATGTTCAGGGTGCACTTTTTGCCCGCCGACGTTAATCGCGCCGTTTGCTCTGCCTTTAAAGTAAACACGATTGTCTTCAATCATCACTACATCATTTGTGTTTACATAGCCTTGTGAATCGACCTCTACGATGGTGCTATTAACTTTGGCTAATTCAGTGTTTTTCGCTGCATCAGTCTTAATCCAAAGCACATTTTCGCTATCCACTTTCAAGCTATTACCATTTACGCCCGCGGTTAGCCATTGTTTTGGAAAACCAGGCTGGCTGTCGGTAACCGCAAATCCCACACCGGCTTCGGTAGAAGCATAGACATGCATAATTTTAGCGTTCGGAAATTGGCTTGCTAATTGGGCTAACAAAGGGGCATCGGTAATTTCTCCTCCAAGGGTTATCTTATCGATAGTGAAGGGAGGCTGACTATTTGAAAAAGCACCGCTTAATAAAAATTGACGCCAAAGGGTGGGAGTGGCGGAAATTGCATTTACTTTTTCACGTTTAATAATATCTAACTTTTCTGCGGTGTCGGTGGCAGTACAATCTACTAACGTGGCGCCATTGAGCAGGCTTTGAAGTAATACCTGTAGGCCCGCATAGCGAAAAGGTTGATAGCATAATGCCCAGCGGGTCTGTTGATGCTGCTGACCCTGTTTAATAGCACGGCACAAACTTGCACTGGTATGCCCAATCCATTTTGGTGTTCCGGTCGTTCCAGATGTTGCCAAGTGCCACACCGTTGCAGCAGATTTTTTTTGTGTGCTGACTGTCGTGTTCGTGCTGCTTTCATGAGTGAGTGCAAGCACTGTTTCAGGTTGTAGATAAAGATTTTCCACCATGCTTTCATACGCAAGCAAGTGGGCTACAAAGGTGGTTAGGTCTTTAAAAGAAAGTTCCGCGTGGCAAGGCAAATTTCCCTTAGCGCGTAATGCTTTGGCTTTGGCAATTAGGGTTTCGTAAGTTGTGTATTGAATCGCTTGAGCGTTATCATTAATACTAATCTCAGCCCTTGTATTGTGAACAAGGGCAATACCTGTAAATTTTGAAACCTGCTCGAGCAGCGACAACACCCTGTTAGCCCTTTAATGCACTTGCATAAAGCGTGGTGAACTCTCCAAAAGTACGAGGGTATACGGCTAGTTGCATCTCGCTGAAAGGATCTATACCTAAGTCTTCTTCAAGCTGCGCCACTAACATGGCAAACCCCAAAGAATCTAAACCGCTTTGAAGCAGTACGGTTTCATCATTAATGGTGTCGATGAGCGTACAATCTGCAATGACAGCTACATTGGACATAGTATCTAAAATAGTTTGCGCTAACTCAGTTCTGTTTAAATCGCTCATTAGTCTCGTTCATTATTGATGGTTTAAGATTTAGTAAAATGTATATGCTGTGCGGCTGCGCCAATTTGTTTTGGTAGCATTGAAAGCACTTTTTCCCGTTTTAAAAGCCACTGCTTTTGATGGTATAAAAAGCGCTTTACCGTAACAATAGTGCCGTCTGTTTTTTCGTCTGTTCGATCTTCAAGTGCATCGTATTGAAACAACTTGTGCATTTTGAGCACTGATTGGTTGGACGACAGCACCTCAGCATACAATGTCGCTGCATTTTTACCGATAAATGCGTAATCAAGTGCGGCAATTTCCAATAACAACCCCGACCCCGGCCACACATTGTCCTCACCGATATAACATCCCCATTCCAAGCAGGGTGTTGTCAGTTCAAGACGGTTCTCAATAGCGTCAACTAGGGTGAAATTTAATACGCCAATAGGGCGCTCGTTTTGCAAAAACACAAAGAACTGCTTCTTTGAATCATTTTTAAGTGTTTCAAACCAGCTAAGGTGCTGTTGCCAGCTTATCTCGTTGGTCGAATGCATGTTTGCGCGTATATGCGGTAAATTACGCCACCTAAGCACCGTTTCAAGGTGTGTGTCGTTTAAAGGTATAAATTGACTATTAGGTGGCATTTTAGCTTTTGTGCTAGTTGTTTTCGCATTAGCTGCTACTGGAATATGTGTCATGGGATTAAATAAGATCCCAGTTCATAGGGGTGCCTTTTTTCACATCTTGATTGACAGGCTTTCCTAACAACATGGGCAAGTTTTTCACAGGTAAACCAAGGCCTGGTCTAATTGAACGCAAGTTTGTTGGCGTTAAAATATCACCCGCCTTCAAATCGTTAGCGATATAAAGCGAACGCCTGTGTACCCGTGAATTAATCTCGGCCTCGGTACAGCCATAATTGACTTCGCCCACTGCAATGCGTGCGCGCTGACTTTCTTCTACTAGCTGTTTAAATTCTTTCGGTTCTAACGAAAATGCCGCGTCCACGCCGCCTGCATTTCTATCTATAACGAAATGTTTTTCAATCACACTCGCACCGAGTGCGGCAGCGGCAATAGCTACCCCTATGCCTGTAGTGTGATCAGATAATCCCACATGGCATCCAAACATGGCTTTTAAATGGGGTAAAGTCAGTAAGTTAGCGTTTACTGGGTCGGCGGGGTATTGGCTAGTGCATTTAAGTAGCACGTAATTTTCACAGCCATTGTCACGTAACACATCAACCGCTTCTGAAATTTCTGTCAAACTTGCCATACCTGTAGACACAATAACGGGTTTACCTGTTTTAGCCACGGCAGCAATAAGCGCGTGGTCGGTATTTTCAAATGAGGCTATTTTATAACAAGGTACGTCTAGGCTTTCCAGAAATGCGACTGAAGTGAGATCGAATGGCGTGCTAAACGCAACCATGCCTTTTGCTTTAGCGCGTTCAAAAATAGCGTTATGCCACTCCCACGGTGTAAAGGCTTTTTCATACAACTGATATAAAGACGAACCGTGCCAAAGGCTACTCTCATCATCAATATAGAACTCGCCAGTAGCAATATCTAATGTCATGGTATCAGCAGTGTAAGTCTGTAACTTTAACGCATGAACACCAGCCTCGGCGGCAGCGTCTACCATGGCCAATGCAACATCAAGGTCTTGGTTATGGTTACCGGATAATTCTGCAATAATAAAAGGGGGCTGAGTGTCACCAATAGTATGATGACCAATTGAAAATGTATCCACGTTAGCCTTCCTCTCTTAACATTTTTCTGTTTAACACTGTCTTGCCTTTTATCTTATTCATCTGCGCGACTATGACGTCAACCACTGCAACAGCGCCGCCATTTATTGGAACGAGCTTAGAGGCGATTTGAGACATATGTTGCCGAGCCGTTGCATCATTTAATAACGCAAAGGCAGAATGCGCAATGGCGTCCTGCGTAACTGTTTCGCTTTCACCAAGCCATTTGCAGGCTCCCAATTCTGACAGATATTGTGTCGTCGCGACTTGGTTGGCGGCAAGTGTTATAACAATGCTAGGCAGAGCCGAAACACAGCGCTCCCAATGCATACTACCACCTGCGCCAATCATTATTGTCGCGTGCTGCATAAGCACTGCCATTTGTGTGGTATCTACGTGCAATGTCATAGTAGGAAACTGCGCCACCTTGGTAACAATTTGGGCATAATCCACATGTTGGCTACCAATCACGACATCAACGTCAAAAAGTAAAGCGTCCAGCTTACTTATCGCTGATAAGGTTTTATCGGTTACATTCTCGGGATCTGTACCCCCAAAGCAAACTAGAATACGTTTTCTTTTTTCTTTCTCGTTGGTTTCAAGTGCGATGTTGGGTATGTGTTTTTGGGTTCTTTTAGGGGAAGCCGCGTAGAACTCTTCTCGCAATAACGTGTACTGTGGCCCCAAAAGCGTGATGCAATCTTTCGGAACAAGACTTTCATATCGTGAAGTGCTATTTGGCAGCAAGTTGCCATCTAAAAGCAGATCGCAGTGGTGTTTTCTATTGGCAAGATCATCAATCACCATCACACCCGAAACCTTCTTGTATAAACGTGTTTCGTAGTGAGCGTCTAAGCTATAGTGGTCGATAATAATCAGGTCGGTTTTAGGCGATATTACCGCTAATGTATTCGCAGCGTGTTGCGCCGGGTCGTTGTCTATGTCAGCAATAACATGTACATCGTACCCAGAAGCTTCTATCTTGGATGAAAGCGCAGCCCCGCTGTTACTGATAATAAATTCGCAATACGCAACGTTACGCAGTGCTCGAGCCAAGGTAAGGCAACGCATAACGTGGCCAGCACCAATAGCGATGGAAGCATCAACGCGAAAAGCGACTTTTAACATTCACCCATCTCTTTAAGTACTTTGTACAACACTTCTGCACGCTTCCAATCTTCGGGTGTATCGATATCTTGAACTAGGTGTGATGGGAGTTTAATCATGCGAGATTGAGGGGAAAATACCCGCTTAGTTTTATCTAGCCATGTATTGGCATAAGCAACGTATAGCTGCCCAGCATCATGAAAGGTGTCGGGTAAATCTTGCGAGCGTTTACCAATCGTTTCAGGATTAAATGGCATTACTTCACCATATTCAGATTGCAATAGTGCTCGTTGAATAGGGAAAGAGAATTGATTTACCGTAAAGACAAACTCAGCATTATCTTGCTGAAGCCGGTGAACAGCATCATCCATTAGCGACCCACTTAAAAAAGGTGCGGTAGCATACAAGCACGCACAAACATTAACATCCCACCCCAGAGCGACTAAAGATTCTAGCGCACTGCGAATTACCGGCGTAGTACCTGTCTTGTCGTCTGCCAGTGATACCTCTCTTAAGAAAGGCACTTCTGCGCCATATTGAATGGCAATATCGGCAATTTCCCTATCGTCAGTGGACACCACGACTTTATCAATAGCAATACTGCTAAGTGCGGCTTCTATTGAGTAGGCAATAATAGGCTTACCCCGAAATAACTTAATATTCTTTCGAGGGATGCGCTTACTTCCGCCTCGGGCTGGAATAATGGCTATATTCATGAGTAACGTGCTCTATACCTTTGCTTTCATTACGGCTTCATTATTTTGTACTCGCGGCACTTATCAAGCGACGAGTAAGCGTGCTTCTTTTACTTTATCGGCCACAAGTGAAATTTGTGAAGGCGTAAGATCTGGAAATAGTGGAAGGGTAACTGCTTGTGTGTAGTAGGTTTCGGCATTCGGGCAATAACCCTTTTTGAAGCCCAAAGCTTGATAGTAAGGTTGAAGATAAATTGGAATATAATGAACATGCCCTACAATACCTTGTTCGCGCAAGAACGTTATAACCTGGCGATGCTGATTATCATCAATGCCAATGAACCGAACCACATAGAGGTGATAACTGCTATAGCTGTTTTCGTCGACGACTAACGGTGCTATCTCGACTTGGCTTTCGGCCAGCAACTCGTGCATTTCAGAAAATAGCTGGTGGTAGCGCTTAGCATGTTGATTACGCTTCTCTACAAACTGGGGCAATTTTGTAAGTTGGCTTAAACCTAGTGCCGCTTCTACATCGTTCATACGGTAGTTGAAACCTAACGAGTGCTGCTGATAATACCAGGGACCGTGGGAAGGTTCGGTTAACAAAGCCGCATCGGCAGATACACCATGACTTCGTTGCAACGCCATTTGGTTGCATAGTTCTTCGTTATTGGTAAGCGCCATACCACCTTCCATCGTGGTAATGATTTTAACGGGGTGAAAACTAAAAATACAAATATCTGAAAACTCGCAACTACCTACGTTTTTGTCGTTGTAACGAGCGCCTACCGCATGTGAGGCATCTTCGATTATTCGAAATTGATACCGTGTTGCAAGTTTCGCAAGTTCAGCCATGTCACAGGACTGCCCTGCAAAATGAACGGGTATCAAAACTTTAGGTAGCGTGTTGTCGCGTTCTGCCGCTTCAAGTTTTTCAGCAAGAGCCCGCATGCACATATTGCCGGTGGAGAAATCAATATCAACGAAATCCACATCTGCGCCACAGTAAAGGGCGCAGTTTGCTGATGCCACAAAAGAGTTTGGTGATGTCCATACACAATCACCTAAACCCACATTGAGTGCCAAGCAGGCAAGGTGTAATGCGGAAGTGGCGCTGTTGGTTGCTACAGCATGATTGGCATTGCAATAACTGGCCATCGCTTGTTCAAACTTAGGTACAGCGGGGCCCTGTGTAAGCCAATCCGATTTTAGGGCTGACACTACTGCCTCAATATCATCGTCATCTAAATGCTGACGACCATAAGGGATCATGCCTCAGACTCCTCGTTAAACTGAATTATCTCATCAACAGTTAAAAACGAAGGGTTTGTATCTGATATATATTCGAAACCTTCCGCTACTGGCTTACCTTTTTCATCAAGGGCATTGCTAGTAAAATTATTGCTGCGGTGAAAGAATTTAATGGCCGGCGCAATCACGAAATGATCGTCAAATTCGTAAGTGTGAAATGCCATATCGCCGGGGCACATCATTTCGTGTAGCTTTTCACCTGGTCGTATACCAATAATCTTTATAGGTAAGTTAGGTGCCATCGCTTTTGCTAATTCGGTAATGCGAATAGAGGGGATTTTAGGAACAAAAATCTCTCCGCCCAGCATACGCGCAAAGTTTTTCAATACAAAATCTACGCCTTGCTGAAGCGTGATCCAGAATCGCGTCATATCTTGATGCGTAATAGGTATATGGTCGTTACCTTCATCAATTAATTTATTGAAAAAAGGCACCACTGAGCCTCTAGATCCCACAACGTTACCGTAGCGTACCACTGAGAATCGAGGTTTCTTACCGCCAACCATATTATTAGCAGCTACAAATAATTTATCTGAAGCGAGTTTTGTTGCACCGTATAGATTGACAGGGTTAGCCGCTTTGTCAGTGGATAATGCAATGACTTTACTCACACCGTTATCGATGGCGGCGTTAATCACATTTTCAGCGCCATCTATATTCGTGCGTATACACTCGGTTGGGTTGTACTCTGCAGCAGGCACTTGCTTCATAGCAGCGGCATGAATAACATAATCAACACCTTGCATAGCACGAGTTAACCGGTCTTTATCACGAACATCACCAATGAAATATCGCATACAAGAGGCGTTAAATTTCTGCTGCATTTCGTATT
Organism: Alteromonas naphthalenivorans; assembly: GCF_000213655.1. Taxonomy (NCBI): domain Bacteria; kingdom Pseudomonadati; phylum Pseudomonadota; class Gammaproteobacteria; order Alteromonadales; family Alteromonadaceae; genus Alteromonas; species Alteromonas naphthalenivorans. The sequence continues at coordinate 2,995,506 of NC_015554.1, read as the reverse complement.
GCTTGAGTTCATCACGAGAGTAGATGATTAAGCGCTTAGGTTTGTAACGAGACAACAAGGTTTCTGTATATTTGTGTCCAAAAGACCCAGTACCACCTGTTATCAGTATTGATTTACCGTCGAACATGTCTCGCTCGCTATTTTTATCATTATGAAAATAAATATATCATGTGTCGGCGCGAATGCCATAAACCATTAGTTTTTAACAGTTCCTATTCGCTATATTTCGCTTTTAAATACAAATTTAGCACGCCAATCTATATATGAGTATGCCAATGTATACTTATTAATGATGAAGTGGGGTACTTGAGTTTCGTAAAATGCTGTATAATTACTGAACTAATTACCGCAATTATCACTTAACCGGAGGTTAATATGTTGAAAGTTGATTCTGACATAGGCAGTTCGCTTCTTCAGCAAGTACAAGAAAAGCAAAATACGCTTTTGGAAAAACTTGCGTCCGGCAAAGAAATTAATAGCGCTTCAGACGGCGCAGCGGCCCAACAAATTATTGACCGTTTAACTTCTGAGGTTGAAGGCAATCGTCAGGCTGTTAATAACGTTTATGATGGCATTTCGTTAGCCCAAGTCGCTGAAGGCGGGTTAAGTAACATCAATGATGATGTTAACCGTATACGTGAACTTACCATTCAGTCAGGTAATGGCGTTTTAAGCGACGGCGACCGTCAAGCACTGCAATCTGAAATATCACAGCTTCAAGAGAACATCAGCTTTACCATTGAACAAACCAATTTTGCAGGTAAACCCTTGTTGTCAGACAATGGCGCGCTAAGTTTTCAAGTTGGGGCGAATGGTGGCAATTCAGTTGATGTTAAAACCCAAGATATTGGCAGCCAACTATCAGATGTTCTTTCTATCGATTTAACCTCTGGTAGTAGTGTTGATGATGCGTTAAGTGCTACCGACGAAGCGATTGAAATTTTGGGTGGCGCACGTGGGGATTTGGGCGCTACGCAAAATAGTTTGGCTAGTACTGCTCGAAATTTAACCCAATCCAATGTGAACACCGCAGAAGCACGTAGTCGAATTCAAGATTTAGATTACGCTCAAGCAAGCTCTCAACAAGCGGCAAATGATGTGCAAGGACAAGCGGCTTTAACGGTTCAAGCCCAAGCGAATCAGCAGCAAGGGCAGGTTTTAGCGTTGCTCAGTTAAACATTAAATTTGAGTGAGTTATTCGAAAGAAGCAGGGAATCCTGCTTTTTTTATTGCTACATTTCCGAAAACACCAGTTGCGCTGCGATCTTTTGTCGTTACAATTTACAAATGCGCTAAACTGTAAATAATAACAAAGCGTTCTCGGGGATTTGATGAAGGATATTTTGCTGGTTAGTGATAGCCAGGAACTAATTCATAGCTTAGAAACCATAGTCACCTTTTTGGGAGAGTCGTGTCAGTCACGAGGGCTTTCTGACTGTGAAAGTTACCTGAAAGAAAAGGGCGCAGATGCGGTACTTATTGAGTACGCGTCACCGTCAGTGGTGAATTCACTGGTTGCTCGTTTTCCACACATACCATTCGTTGCCATTTTACATTCAAATGGCGAAGTGGCCGCGTCGTGCAATTTAGTCAGCGTGATCACCTTACCGCTTACTTACCCAGTACTTACGCAATCAATTCACCGATGCCAAGAATACAGCCGCAGAAAGCCGGGTAAAACCCGCGCTGGTGGGTCTAAAACTCGCTTGTTTAGAAGTTTGGTTGGTAAAAGCGACGAAATTCAGATTGTGCGTAGGTTGGTAGAGCAAGTGGCTCCAACAGAGGCAACAGTGCTAATTTTGGGTGAGTCTGGTACAGGTAAGGAAGTGGTGGCACGTAATGTACATTTCTTGTCAGAACGTAAAGATGGCCCCTTTATTCCTGTTAACTGCGGTGCTATTCCCGGCGAGCTTCTTGAAAGTGAATTGTTTGGTCACGAAAAAGGCGCGTTTACTGGAGCTATAAGTGCTCGAAAAGGCCGTTTTGAATTAGCCGAGGGTGGAACATTATTTCTAGATGAAATTGGCGACATGCCGTTGCAGATGCAAGTCAAACTGCTGCGGGTACTGCAAGAGCGTATTTACGAGCGAGTAGGTGGTAGTAAGCCTCAACAATGCAATGTTCGTATTATTGCGGCAACCCATCGTCATCTAGAAACTATGATCAAAGAAGATAAGTTTCGTGAAGATCTCTACTACCGCTTAAATGTGTTCCCTATTGATAGCCCTGCATTACGTCAACGCAAAGACGACATCCCGTTACTGCTGCAAGAACTCAACAGCCGTATTCAAGGGGATGGTGTAGATAGTGTGAGGTTCACTGAACGCGCAATAGAATCGTTAATGGAACATAATTGGGCGGGTAATGTTCGTGAACTCTCAAATTTAGTTGAGCGCCTGAGCATACTTTATCCCGGTCAAATCGTTGATGTGGCCGACCTTCCAGAGAAATACCAGTACGGTGAAATTCAAGCGTACGAACCAGATTACCCCGAAGAGTTGCTAGAGCGAGACGCGTTTAATGCGCTTTTCGCAGAATCAGCTTCGCAAGACCCGTACGATGAACCAGAAGAAGAGTCTGGCTTGCCGGTTTCTTCCTCACTTCCTGAAGAAGGGGTTAATCTAAAAGAGTATCTTTCTGAGCTTGAGATCACCCTCATTCGCCAAGCATTAGAACAACAAGAGTGGGTCGTTGCTCGCGCTGCAGATAAGCTCGGAATGCGTAGAACTACCCTTGTTGAGAAAATGCGTAAGTACGATATTCAGCGTATGGAAGAAGTTTAACGTCAATTACCTGACGTTAAACTTCTGCCTAAATTTATCGTAACTATCTGATAAATATCATCTAAAAAACTGGCATGGCTTCTGCTATATAAAATCATATACACAAACCGTCTTTAAATTGACGAGAGCCATATGATTTTTGATAGCACACACGACAGCAGTACTTCATCTTCTGAACAATTCACTTCATCTTATGATGTGCCTAGTGTCGAGCATGCGCTTGAGGCTGCAACACCGTCGTATGTGAGTGAAGCAGAAGTCAGTTCACTTCGTCGCCAAGCTAGTCGTTTGGAGAACTTGCTTCAGGTCATGCCAGCTGGCGTCATCGTTATTGACGGCAAAGGGGTTGTGCGTCAAGCCAATGACTTAGCTAAGGCATTGCTGGGTGAGCCGTTAGAAGAACAAATATGGCGTAGCATCATTGCTCGCTCATTTAACCCTCGTGCAGACGATGGTCATGAAGTGTCATTGGTAGATGGTCGTCGCGTTAAACTTTCTATAACGCCACTTGAAGACGAGCCAGGGCAACTGATTGTTATTACCGATTTGACGGAGACACGTCGGCTTCAAGCCAGTGTCAGCCATATGCAGCGTTTATCTTCGTTAGGCAAAATGGTGGCATCCCTTGCGCATCAGATTCGCACGCCTTTATCCGCCGCTATGCTTTATGCCTCTAATTTAACGCGAAAAGATTTACCCCAGCATGCATCTGAGCAATTTGCTCGAAAGATGACAGACAGACTGAAAGAGTTAGAAAGCCAAGTTAATGACATGCTGTTGTTCGCCAAGTCTGGTGAACAACAAGTTGTGAATACCTTGTCGCTTGCCAGCTTGCGAGAAGCCATTGAGCCGAATGCGCAAACCATCACTGCGCAGCAAGCACAAAAAATTGCTTTTCATGGCTTCGATTCAACGGATGCACTTATCACTGGGAATCTCACCGCGTTGCAAGGTGCTGTGCTGAACCTTATTCAAAATGCGAGTCAAGTTACGCCTAAGGGCTACACGGTTTCAGTTAATGCAGTAGTGCATGAAGATAAGGTGCTACTTTGCGTTAATGATAAGGGACCAGGTGTACCCAATACCCTAATCAATAAAATATTCGAGCCGTTCTTTACCACCAAAACTCATGGTACAGGGCTGGGGTTAGCCGTGGTGAAATCGGTAGCTAAAGCACATAACGGTTCGCTTAGCGTGGTAAATCTTAATGAAGGAGGTGCTTGCTTTACGCTTGCATTGCCTTGTAACACTCAGGCTATCGGGCAACACAATAAGCCTCACTCAAATGTCGCTTAATTGCTAGGAGAATTAGAAATGTCTAAAACAACTATTCTTATCGTGGAAGACGATGCTGGGTTACGCGAAGCGTTGTACGACACCTTATTACTAGGCGATTACGATGTTGTAGATGCCGACTGTGCCGAGGCTGCATTAATGGTATTAGCGGGTCGAAAGATAGATCTTGTGGTGAGTGATATTCAAATGGGTGAAATGAGCGGCCTTACTTTGTTGAAAAGCATTAAGGCGAAATACCCTCAACTGCCTGTATTGTTAATGACAGCGTATGCCACCATTGATGATGCCGTGCAGGCCATGCGAGATGGTGCTACTGATTATCTGTCTAAGCCATTCGCCCCTGAAGTGCTACTTAATCTTGTTGGGCGCTATGCACCTGCTCAAAAAGTAGAATCTTGCACGCCTATTGTGGCTGACCCTTCTAGTTTAAAACTACTTGAATTATCAAGAAAAGTGGCGAAGTCAGAAGCGACCGTGATGGTGCTTGGGCCAAGTGGTTCTGGTAAGGAAGTACTTTCTCGCTATATACACGATCAGTCTACTCGCGCCGATGCGCCTTTTGTGGCAATTAACTGCGCCGCTATTCCTGAAAACATGCTTGAGGCTACCTTGTTCGGGTATGAAAAAGGCGCGTTTACCGGCGCTATTCAGGCCTGTCCGGGTAAGTTTGAACAAGCCCAAGGCGGTACACTGCTATTAGATGAAATTACCGAAATGGATTTAGCGCTTCAGGCGAAACTACTTCGTGTTATTCAAGAGCGTGAAGTAGAGCGACTCGGTGGGCGCAAAACGATTAAACTAGATGTACGGGTTATTGCCACCAGTAACCGCGATTTACGTAAAGCGGTAGAACTAGGAAACTTCCGAGAAGATTTGTATTACCGCTTAAATGTTTTTCCTATCACATGGCGGCCACTTGCTGAGCGTCCGGGTGATATTGTACCGCTAGCTGAACATCTGATTAATCGTCACACTAGCGTACAAGGCTTAGGCAATGTTCGTCTCAGTGCCGCGGCACGAAATAAATTGGCGCAATACACTTGGCCAGGTAACGTGCGAGAGCTTGAAAATGTTATTCAGCGGGCTCTCATACTGTGTGAAGATGGCAGTATAGAGTCTGGTGACTTAATGATTGATATGGCGGTGCATGACGAGATGGCAGTAAAGCAGGACGAGCCCGAAGATAATAGTCGTTTAGGCTCAGAGCTTCGCCAGCAAGAACATCAAATCATCCTTGATACACTTACCTTGTGTAACGGTAAGCGTAAAGATGTGGCAGAAAAACTAGGTATCAGCCCTCGAACCTTACGTTATAAGTTAGCTAGAATGCGTGAAGATGGGATTGAATTACCCGCCTAACATATCAAACTAGCTTGGTAATTAAGAGGGGCTTTTATTCTTTATTTTAGCCCCTTATTTTTAACGTGTTATCTGCTGTGCTGTACTATTTGTTGGCTTAGCTTGGCCTTGTATTTGGTTGTGCGTCACGGTAATACACGAAGTGTTTTGCGCTGCTCCTCGCTATTTTACATTACGCATTTACACCACTTTACGCCCATTCACTTTCTTGACGCTATTTCCCCCTCTCTGTCATAAAATTGGCTACTTCTTTACAAATCTGCGTAACTCATTGCTTTGAAATGGTTTTTGCGTGACTTTTAAAGTTGGCTTGCCACTTGCTAGTAGTCTTATAGTTATAACTAGTTGTCTTATAGTTAAGTATTAGTCATCAGAGCGCATTGTCGTTAAACGGCAATTCCCCACCGATATTCGAAGGAGTGGTTATGGACGTTAAAGCCAATAGTTTGTACCAAGAAATGCAAAGCATGATTGGGCAAACTCGTATGCCTGCAAACGAACTTCAACCATCAAACGAGATTAACCCCTCGGCCAACGAGTTCTCTACCATGCTTAAACAAGCGGTAGATGGGGTTAATGGCATGCAATTAGAATCTAAAGATTTACAGCAGCGGTTTGAAATGGGTGATAAGTCATTGAGCCTTGCCGAAGTTATGCTAACCAAAGAGAAAGCAGGCATAGCCTTTGAGGCCACAGTGCAAGTACGTAACAAGGTACTTGAAGCGTATAAAACCATTATGAACATGCCGGTGTAGTTGGAGTAAGTCATGGCTGAAGCAACAGGCACAAATTTAACCGTTAACGACCCTTCCATGGGGAGCGATAACGAGCCTGAGAATAAATCAGGATTTATGGATACCTTAGGCAGTGCAGACATGATGCGCCAAATGGCGTTAGTGGTAGTGCTTGTTATTTGTGTCGCAATTGCAGTCTTTATACTAATTTGGGCGCAAGAGCCTGATTTTCGTCCGTTAGCAAAAATGGAAACCCAAGAGCTTATCGAAACCTTGGATTACATGGACGCCAATCAAATAGAATATCGTTTAGAGGGAAATACGGTTTACGTTCGAAGTGACGAATTTCAAACTATACGCTTGGGCATGACACGTCAGGGCTTAACCGGTTCTTCTGATGCTGGTACCGATATCATCATGCAGGACATGGGATTCGGAGTAAGTCAGCGGGTAGAGATGGAACGCTTGAAACATGCCCGTGAACAACAAATAGCCGCCACTATTGAAGATATCTCCAGTATACAAAAAGCACGCGTTCTATTGGCCATGCCAAAAGAAAATGTGTTTGCTCGCCGAGAGAAAAAAGCCTCGGCTACGGTAGTACTTACCGCTAAGCGCGGCAAAGTGATTGCGGGAGAGGAAGTCGACTCAGTTATCGATATTGTGGCGTCAGCCGTACAGAACATGGAGCCTTCAGCGGTAACGGTGACCGATAGCAATGGCCGATTGCTAAATTCGGGTTCACAAGATTCACTCAGCGCTCGTGCACGAAAAGAATATGAAATTGAAAGACAGCGCGAACAAGAATATCTAGAAAAAATTGACGCTATTCTTATTCCTGTTTTAGGTATTGGTAATTACACCGCGCAAGCGGATGTGAGTATGGACTTTACTGCACTTGAGCAAACTCAGCGTAGCTATAATCCCGACTTACCAGCTGTTCGTAGCGAAATGATCAACGAACAAAATAGCGTGGGTGGTGGTGCTATGGGTATTCCTGGCGCGTTAACTAATCAACCTCCGTTAGACTCGAATATTCCTGAAAATCCAGAAGCAGGCGCACAAGCTACTTTGCCAGGAAGCACGTCGAAAGTATCTACTCGTAACTACGAACTAGACACCACCATTAGTCATACCAAAAAGCAAAGTGGCGTAATTCGCAGGTTAAGCGTATCGGTGGCGGTAGACTATCTTCAAGTTGCTGGTGAAGATGGTACTACCTCGGCAGAGCCTCGCAATCAAGAAGCGTTATTAAACATTCGCCGTTTGCTACAAGGTGGTGTTGGGTTTGATGTGACTCGTGGCGACTCGCTAGAAGTGGTGAGTGTTCCGTTCACTCGTATGGATGATGGTGTTATTGAAGATGCGCCAATATGGGAACAGCCCGCATTTTTGCCTATACTCAAGCTAGTCATTGGTGGTTTGGTTATTATCGTGCTTATCATCTTTGTGATAAGACCAATGCTACGTCGCTTGATTAACCCTGATGAGTCGAAAGAAGCTGACGACTTTGATGCAGATGAAGGTTTAGACCTTGGTGACGAAACCATTAGTATGCTGTCTACTGACTTCGATGAAGGTCAGGTGGGCTTCGCGGCAGATGGTTCACTAATGCTGCCAGATTTACATAAAGATGAAGACGTATTAAAAGCGGTTCGTGCACTGGTTGCGAACGAACCTGAATTGTCAGCCCAAGTTGTTAAGGGCTGGCTGATGCAAGATGAGTAAGTGAGAGCGTATTATGGCTGAAGAACTTGCCACTACTGAAGAAGCGTCCTATGACGTCAGTAAGCTAGAAGGGGTTGAAAAAGCCGCTATTTTGCTTCTGAGTTTGTCTGAAGAAGACGCTGCACAAATATTAAAACATCTTGAGCCAAAGCAAGTTCAAAAGCTGGGCTCTGAGATGGCAAAAGTGGATGATATGACGCAGACAAAAATTACGTCTGTGCATAAACACTTTATTGAAGAGATTCAAAACTACAGTACCATCGGCTTCCAGAGCCAAGACTTTGTTAAGCGAGCGCTTACAGCTGCACTAGGTGAAGATAAAGCGGCTAACTTAATTGACCAAATACTGATGGGAAGTGGGGCGAAAGGCCTAGATTCGTTGAAGTGGATGGACTCGAAGCAAGTGGCCAGTATCATTCGAAACGAGCACCCTCAGATTCAAACCATTGTATTGTCGTACTTAGAGCCAGAGCAGAGTGCCGAAATATTGGCGCAGTTCCCAGAAAAAGTGCGCCTAGACTTGTTAATGCGTATTGCTAACCTTGAAGAAGTTCAGCCTGCTGCACTGCAAGAGCTTAACGAAATCATGGAGAAACAGTTCGCCGGTCAAGCGGGTACGCAAGCAGCTAAAATGGGCGGCCTGAAATCTGCAGCGAACATCATGAACTATCTTGATACCGCTATTGAAGGTCAGTTGATGGATGCCATCCGTGAACAAGACGAAGAGATGAGCCAGCAAATTCAAGATCTCATGTTTGTCTTCGACAATTTAGTCGATGTAGACGATAAAGGTATTCAAGCTATCTTGCGCGAAGTGCAACAAGATGCGCTGCTTAAGTCAATTAAAGGCGCCGATGAAGAACTTAAGAACAAGATTATGAAAAACATGTCGAAGCGTGCAGCAGAAATGCTTAACGACGACCTTGAAGCCTTAGGGCCTGTACGTATATCTGAAGTTGAAACCGCACAGAAAGAAATTCTCTCTGTTGCCAGAAGACTGTCTGATTCAGGTGAAATTATGCTGGGCGGCGGAGGCGGTGAAGAGTTCTTATAACCCTTCATTAATTATTCGCCATTGTGGTTAAAATAGGCCTTTGCGTTAATTTCCTAAAGGCCTCATAAACGTTACCTGGGTAGATTGATGTCATCAAATAAAGGCTTCAGCGACGACGAATTAAATGATGCAAAACCTTGGGATTTGCCCTTCGTTGAACAGCCCGAAAAGCCACAAGATAAAGACAAAACCAATGCGCTAAATTTCCGTTCAGATTGGAAATACGAGCCACCGGAAGAGGAAGAAGCTGAAATTCTTCCTCCTACTGCACAAGAAATTGAAGCGATTAGACAAGCTGCTCATGATGAAGGCTATGGACAAGGCAAGGCGCAAGGTTTCGAAGAAGGTAAAGCCGAAGGCCTAGAATTAGGGCTTAGTGAAGGACGTGAGTCTGGTCACGCAGAGGGTCTTGAACAAGGGTTAGAAGAAGGTAAGGGCTTAATTTCTGCGCAAGTTGAAATCTGGCAGCAACTTATCGAAAAGCTTCATACGCCATTGTCACAAGCCAACGACGAAACCCGCGACCAGCTAGTAAAGCTTGCAGTTACCCTTGCTAAGTCGGTGATTAAAACCGAAATCACATCGAATCATCAAGTGATTTTACAAGCGCTTAGCGAAGGAATGAAAGCCCTGCCGGTTAATCAAACTCGGTATCAAATTCATATGCATCCTGATGATATAGCGTTAGTAACCGAACATTATTCTGAAGCTACATTGAAAGAGAAAGAGTGGCAATTCATTGAAGCGCCTACGATGGAGCGCGGTGGCTGCGACATTGCAACTGAACAAAACGCCGTAGATGTTTCCATTGAACGCCGCTGTCGCGATGTCATTGATAAATTCATGGTGAATCAGGGTTTATCAGATGAGTAGCCCTTGGCATGCACATTTTGATAGTTTGCAGAAACAAGTGTCATCGCCGCCTATTGTGGCGGCAGGTAAACTTGTCAGAGGCATAGGCCTTACACTGGAAGCAGTTGGGTGCCAACTACCAGTCGGTAGTCAGTGTCTTGTGCAAACTATTGAGGGCGAAATTGAAGCCGAAGTGGTGGGGTTTGGTGCCGATATTACTTATTTAATGCCCACCGAAGCCGTACGGGGCATAGTGCCAGGAAGTCGGGTAATGCCGCTAAATCGACAAAGTGGTCTTGCTGTGGGTATGGGGCTGTTGGGTCGTGTTGTCGATGGCAACGGTAACCCTTTAGACGGACTTGGCGAAATTAAAACTGAAACCCGCGTACCTACTACGCGCCCTCCTATCAACCCTTTAATTCGCCGCGCTATTACCCAACCTATGGATGTGGGTGTTCGCGCCATTAATGCATTGAATACCGTTGGCGTAGGTCAACGTATGGGGCTCTTTGCGGGCAGTGGCGTGGGGAAAAGTGTTTTACTCGGTATGATGACCCGGGGCTGCGAAGCCGACGTGGTTGTGGTTGGCTTAGTGGGAGAACGGGGCCGAGAAGTAAAAGAATTTATCCACGATATCTTAACCGAAGAAGAACGTGCCCGCGCGGTAGTGGTAGCAGCGCCTGCTGACACTTCACCGTTAATGCGCTTAAAGGGCTGCGAAACAGCAGTTACCATTGCTGAATACTTTCGCGATCAAGGTTTAAAAGTATTACTGCTTATTGACTCTCTTACTCGTTATGCCATGGCCCAACGTGAAATTGCATTAGCGGTAGGTGAACCACCCGCAACAAAAGGCTATCCACCTTCAGTATTTGCCAGGTTACCCGCATTGGTAGAAAGGGCTGGTAACGGCAGCGAGAAACAAGGGTCTATTACGGCGTTTTATACGGTATTGACCGAAGGTGACGATTTGCAAGATCCAATCGCCGATGCTGCAAGGGCTATTTTAGATGGTCACGTTGTGTTATCGCGCACTCTCGCTGATAGCGGTCATTACCCTGCCATCGATATTGAAGCTTCTATTAGCCGTGTTATGCCTATGGTGGTCAGTGATGAACATCAACAAATGGCACGCAGAGTAAGGCAAGTTTATTCAAACTATAAACAAAACCAAGACCTCATTTCCATTGGTGCTTATGCCAAAGGTTCAGATCCTCGCATCGACCTAGCCATACGAGCAGAGCCTGCAATTAACGCGTTCCTGCAGCAAGGTATGAAGAACGTGTTGCCTTATGATGAATGTTTAGAGGGCATGGCTGCATTAGCGAAAGGCTTGGGACAAGGGTAATCAATTATGTCTAAACAACTAGAGCGTCTGGCTGAGTTTGAACGAGAAAGAGAGCAACGCATTGCGCAAATGTTCCAACAAGCGCAGCAAAATGTGATGCAGCAGAAACAAAAGCTCACCAGCCTCGAGCAATATAGAATTGATTACTTAAAAGGCATTCAGCAAACGGGAAAGGCGGGTGTGACTGCTACCCATTACCAACAGCATTTATCGTTTGTAGGCAAATTAGATAAGGCCTGTGAACAGCAAATGAATGTGATAGCACAAGCGAATATGGCTGCCGATCAACGCAAGCAGCTTTGGCTTAAGCAGCAGCAAAAAGTGAAAGCGGTAGAGTTGCTTCTTAATAAACGCCATTTAGCTAAAGTGGCAAAAGAAGCGAGGGCAGAGCAAGCCATGATGGACGAATTTGCCACACAGAAATTTTTTAGAAGCGGAAAAACATTCTTCTAGCCAGTTTATCCAATTTGCTACTTACCCGAAGTCGTTCAATTCTTTCGATTTTTTAAATACCTCGTCATTTAATCTCCACAATGGAACACTCTTTGCAAATTCGTTAGTCATTAATGTGTTTATTCGCCTAATTTGAATACTGATACGGAAGCTTTTATAAGTTAAGTGTCGGTCTACAGCCCACGGACACTGGGGTTGTAGAGACAAAACGATTCAATCTGGGTTTTCATGGTTCTGACTTTTAAAGTCATAGCAGGACGGTAAAAATATGATGCAACAAGTTGCCGCACAAAAAACAGACATTGCCGCATTGCCTTTCTCTGCTTCGTCAACGGCAAAAGCCGTAGAAGCTGGCATGGGTGCAGAGGATTCATCGCAGAATAATAACGCGTTTGAAGCTGCGTATATTCAAGCTAAAGAATCGAGTGCAAAATCTCTCGAGGCCCAAAACAAAGGTCATTCCTCGCGACAGACCAGCACCTCAGTGAGCGACAGTGCAAACCCTGCTATCGATAAGAAATCAGCTGATAGACATGCGTCTGACCCAGAAAGGGGGAACGTTGATTTACCTCCGGTGAAAGATGACGAAGCGCAAGCGCGAAATGGTGATCAAGCAGACAAAAAAGCCCAAGAGGGCGACTTAACATCACCTGATGAAGACACGGATGAATTAATCATTGCCGATGCACAGTCACGTCGAATCGACACTGACACAAAGAAAGATGGCTCACTCCTTATTGATGGTAAAGGCACAGGCAAAGAGGACAGCAAAGGCGTTGGCAAAGACGAAAGCCAAAATGGCAGCGACAACAAAAAAGACTTCTTTGGCGGCCATATTGATTTACCGCCCGAAGAGTTAACAAGTATTGGAAACGGGGATAGCGAAAGCCCCACAGATTGGATTGAGTATGTCACATCCATGATGGGCGCGTCTGGCGATGACAACGTTATTTCAGATGCAGAGGCTACCGCGATCACTGATGATTTATTAGACGCAGGCGAGATAGAGGATGCCGAATTAGCCGCGAAGCAATTAGCACAAGCTTTGCTAGCGGGTGATGAATTGGCGGGCGAGGATGTATTAAGTGCGTTGGCGTCTAATAACGGTAGTAACGAAAGCGATGCAGCAGTAAACGGTACATTAACCTCGACGAATCTTCCTGAGGATGTTGATACAAGCTCAGCAACAGAAATAACCGCTTATTTAATGAGCTTGCTAGAGAATCAAGCCGGTGAGGAACTTGGTCAAGATGCAGGCGAAGGGCTTAGTAGTGAAACCTTAGAAGCAGTAAAAGCACTCACCGCGGCCTTATTGGCTAAAGCAAATGAAAACGCTGCAACAAGCGATGTCGATGCAGGGCAGTCTGAAAAAGTCGACCCATTAGCCAACCTGCTTGCGCAGTTTTTAGGTGATGCTAGCGAAAATGGCGAAGAAACTTCTGATGCTCAAACACAGAATTCAGAGCACGCGCTATTAGTCGAACAAGAAGCCGCAGATGAACAAGCCTTGAGTGCCGATGAGGCGTTAGTATTAAGTCTTCTTCAAGAGCAAGTTACTGCGCAAACTGACACCAAAGAGACGCTAAATGCAGCGCTAGCCAACGGTGTTTCAAGCCAATCTACTGCATCAACGCAAACGAATAGCAACCCTATCGATACAGTCTCTACAGAAGCTAGCGATATACTTACCGATAGCCAAGGCGAGTCTTTATTGCAGTCAATTGCGATGATGTCACCAGAAAGTGCGCAAAAGGCGGCTGAAGCATTTGCCGAACGCGTAGCGGCATCATTACCTACTGCGACAACCGCAGCCCAACAGCAAGCGGTTAAATCTAACTTGATTGCTGGCATAAACGAGTTTCAGCAACAAGTCGCTCAAGGGCGTGAGCCAGGAATAGATCTTTCGGCACTTGTAGCCGATGCAGCGTCTGAAGCAGGGTTAACACAAACACAAATGCAAAATGTAGCGGGGCAAACTGATGCGCTCGCAGGCCAATTTATGCAATTGGTAAACGGCACCCAGCAAAGCGCTCATCAAGCATTGCAAAGTGAGCTCGTCAGTATCGATTCTCACATGAATGAAAACAACCAAGTTCGCGCGGAGTCGACCAAATCTCAGCTTCAATTTGAGGGCGCTGACAAACCGGTCAATATTTTAAAGCCTGAAGGTCAGCAACAATTGCATGAGAAAATTCGTTGGATGGTGAATGCGCGAAACAGTATGGCAGAAATTAGGCTCGATCCGCCTGAACTGGGCAGTATGCAGGTACGAGTGAATGTATCGGGTGATGCAGCCAGTGTGAGCTTCATTGTGCAGTCACAGCACGCTAAAGATGCACTAGCCGATGCCATGCCTAGGTTAAAAGATATGCTAGCAGAACAAGGCATTAATTTAGGTGAATCAGAAGTGCGTAAAGATAACTCATCACAAAATGGTGATGGAAGTGGCCAGCAACTTGCAGGTAACGGTGTACCTAGCCAAGATATCGACGGTGAGTTCGACGAGGGTTCCACGGTGATAGAGCAGTCTGTCACAAGGGAAGCGAAAGGCGGTATAGACTATTACGCTTAGTAGGTTGATAGCGAAGGCAAAGACTTAAGTAGGGTTGATGTACAATTGCGCTATCTGCTATAAGAACTGCAAATTTATGCAGGCTTACGTTGCCATTTGCGTCGTAAGCCTGATAATACGAGTTCCTCGTGGGATATTGACGGATTAGACATGGCTGAAGAAGAGTTACAGATTGAAGAAGGTGGTAAAAAGAAAGGCAAAATGATGCTGATTATTATTATCGCCGTAGTGTTAGTTGGCGGTGGTGCAGCAGCCTATTTTCTTTTATTCGCTGGTGGTGAAGAGCCTGTAGCTGCAGAGCAACTTGCCGAAACCGACGAGCAAGCCGCCACTGAAGCCGCGGCCCCAGGTGGAAGCGCAGAAGTAGGTACCGCCTTGTACGTTGCTATGCCGCGCCCTTTCGTGTTTAACGTTCCGGGTACAGGTCGAGACCGATTAGTACAAATTAAAGTGCAGCTTCTAGTGCGGGGCTCAGACAACGAAGAGTTGGCTAAAACCCACATACCGTTAATTGAAGGCACTTTGCTGCAAGTCTTTAGTACATCAAATGCCGATGATTTGGTGACTGAAGCAGGAAAAATTGAACTGCGTGAACAAGCGGTGACTGAAGTACAAAAAGTGCTTAAAGACATCGCGGGAAGTGATGTGGTTGAGCGTGTGCTCTTCACTGGTTTTGTGATGCAATAACAGGTAGATAACTGTGAGTGATTTATTATCTCAAGATGAAATCGATGCCCTTCTACACGGGGTAGACGATGTAGAAGAAGACGAGGTTGGCGATGCCGACTCCGATGCTTCTACGCTAGAGTACGACTTCTCGTCACAGGATAGGATTGTTCGTGGGCGTATGCCTACACTGGAAATCGTTAATGAACGCTTTGCCCGTCACATGCGGGTGAGTTTGTTCAACATGATGCGCCGCTCTGCGGAAGTGTCAATTAACGGTATTCAAATGATTAAGTTCGGTGAGTACATTCATACCTTGTTTGTACCTACTAGCTTGAACATGGTGCGGTTTCGCCCGCTTAAAGGTACCGGCCTTATTACCATGGAAGCCCGCTTGGTTTTCATTCTGGTAGATAACTTCTTTGGAGGTGATGGCCGCTATCATGCAAAAATTGAAGGGCGGGAATTTACGCCAACAGAGCGGCGTATTATTCAAATGCTGCTTAAGATTATTTTTGAAGATTATAAAGAAGCGTGGGCGCCAGTAATGGACGTGTCTTTTGAGTATTTAGACTCAGAAGTAAACCCCGCGATGGCGAACATTGTGAGCCCCACTGAAGTGGTGGTGATTAGCTCGTTTCATATAGAGCTTGACGGTGGTGGTGGTGATTTCCACGTGTCACTTCCATACTCAATGCTAGAGCCTATCCGCGAATTGCTAGATGCGGGTGTGCAAAGTGATAAAGAAGACACTGATTTACGTTGGAGTAAAGCGCTTCGCGATGAAATCATGGACGTAAAAGTGGCACTGACAACCCACATGCTTGATGTGGATGTGTCATTACGCCAAGTAATGGAATTTAAGCCAGGAGAAATTATTCCTGTGGAAATGCCAGAAACCATTACTGTGCTAATTGAAGATTTACCTACGTTCAGAGCTAAGCTAGGTCGCTCACGAGATAACTTAGCCCTGAAGATAGTAGAAAAGATTGCAAGACCGACTTCTGTGAAGTCTGAGCTACAATTATTAACCCGCGGCGGGCGCATTATAGATAATGATGCCGAGCTGCAAGTACTCGAAGAAGACCTGTAAGGTGAGGGGAATATCCCATGAGTGAAGACGGTATGGACGATTGGGCTGCCGCCATGGCGGAGCAAGCCGATTCTGAGGCTGACGATCAGGAAAATGATGATGTTCAGGTTGCAGAACTCGACGAATTAACCGACGACACACCCATAACCCAAGAAGAGAAAAAGAAGCTGGATACCATTTTGGATATTCCAGTCACTATCTCGATGGAAGTAGGGCGTAGTCAAATAAGTATCCGAAATCTGCTACAGTTGAACCAGGGATCTGTGGTGGAGCTGGACCGAGTTGCTGGTGAGCCATTAGATGTATTGGTAAATGGCACGTTGATTGCTCATGGTGAAGTAGTAGTGGTCAACGATAAATTCGGTATTCGGTTAACGGATGTTATTAGTCAAATCGAGAGAATCAAGAAGCTTCGATAAATCTTCTTACATAGCAAGGGGTTGCGCAATGCTGCCCCTTATATTTACGCAAGTAGTGAATGCGCAATCTACCCAATCAATCACTAACCCCACCTCTGTAGTGTCAATTTTTCTATCACTTCTTTTAGTGGTTGGAATTATTTTTGCGCTTGCTTACCTCATGCGTCGATTTAATGTCGGTAACATGGGTAGTGGGCAAATGAAGGTGGTCGCCAGTATGGTGGCAGGCACTAAAGAAAAAATAATGGTTATTCAGGTGGGCGATGAACAGCACCTAGTGGGCGTGACCAGTCATAATATTTCCCATTTAAGTAAACTTGAAAAGCACTTAGACACGCCAGTCGCAAATGGGCAGCAAGGCAGCGGTGACGCATTTAAACAAAAGCTGGTTGCCGCCATGGCAGGTAAGCTGAACCCTTCAATAAAGGAAGATAAAAACGATGCGTAAGTTTTGGACCGCATTTTTTGTAGTGTTAGCTTCTTGGGTGATTGCTGAGCCTGCACTGGCACAGCAAGGAATTTCAGCCGTGACCGTTGTGACTAATGACGATGGGTCGCAAGATTACACTATGACGTTACAAGCGCTGTTTATCATGACAGCGCTCAGTCTTATTCCTGCATTCATCATGATGATGACCTCGTTCACCCGCATCATAGTGGTGTTATCAATTTTGCGCCAAGCGATTGGTTTGCAGCAATCTCCTTCTAACCAAATTTTGGTTGGGGTGAGTTTGTTTTTGTCTATGTTTATTATGGCGCCGGTGTTTGAAGAAATTAATGAACGCGCATTGCAGCCTTATCTGTCGGAACAAATGACAAGTTTGGATGCCATAGAGCAAGCTAAAGGGCCTATGCGCGCCTTTATGCTGTCGCAAACCCGAGTGAAAGATTTAGAAACCTTTGTGCGTATTGCTGGTGATGAGGGGAAATATGCAGATACAGACGAAGTACCGCTAACTATCCTTATTCCTGCGTTCGTGACCAGCGAGCTAAAAACCGCGTTCCAAATCGGATTTATGTTGTTTATTCCGTTTCTTATTATCGACCTTGTTGTGGCCTCAATATTGATGGCCATGGGTATGATGATGCTGTCGCCCATGATTGTTTCACTGCCATTTAAACTCATGTTGTTTGTGTTAGTTGATGGCTGGAATCTAATATTTGGCACACTGGCTACCAGCTTCGGTATGGGTGTGTAGGAGGGCTTATGTCTCCAGAAGTCTTTGTTGAAATACTCCGCGAAGCCATGTTTATGGTTATCGTTCTGGTGTCTGCGGTTATTGTTCCAAGTCTTATTGTAGGGTTAGTGGTTGCTGTGTTTCAGGCTGCTACCTCAATTAACGAGCAGACCATGAGTTTCTTGCCGCGCTTACTTGTTACCTTACTAGCGCTTAGCTGGGGTGGTAACTGGTTAGTACAAAAGTTAATGGACTTCACTTTCCACATGGTAGAAATGATACCTCAGGTTGTCGGTTAATATGGTCGTTGAACTGGCTACCATCAATCAGTTTCTTGCTGATTTAATGCTGCCTTTTATGCGCATTAGTGGCCTGTTTGTGGCGATGATTGGCTTAAGTGCACAATCTATTCCTCCGCAAGTTCGTGCTCTGCTTGGCATTATGCTGACCCTTATTATCATGCCGGTAGTGCCGCCAGCCCCAGTAGACGACCTCGTCAATTTGGGAACCTTTATTTTGGGCATTCAGCAGTTGTTAATTGGTGTCGCTATCGGGTTTGTTTCCATGATGGTGCTAAATACCTTTGTACTGGCTGGGCAAATTATCGCGATGCAAACGGGTTTAGGTTTCGCCTCAATCGTAGACCCAGTCAATGGTATTAACGTGCCAGCCGTAGGCCAATTTTACTTAATTCTAGCTACCTTGCTTTTTTGGACCTTAGACGGGCATCTAGCGATGATCCACATGATTGTGTTGAGCTTTCATGCGTTCCCAATAGGAGAAGCATGGTGGACAGGGGAGCAGTTTAGGGAAATTGCTCACTGGGGCGGTTGGATGTTTGTTTCAGCGATTACACTGTCCTTGGCGCCCATTGTTTCCCTACTTATAGTAAATTTAGCGTTTGGCGTAATGACTAAAGCAGCGCCTCAACTTAATATTTTCAGTATCGGTTTTTCTATTGCACAAGTAATGGGGTTGCTTATCATTTGGATAACCCTAGACAACTTTACCGCGCATTTTGAAACACAGTGGCTGCGGGCAGAGCAGTTTATGTGTCAACTTCTTAGGATTTGCCCATGAAAATAAGTCAGGTGATATATGGCTGATTCAGATTCTAGCGAAAAAACAGAAGACCCCACGGGGAAAAAACTCGAAGACACCCGAAAAAAAGGGCAGATAGCCCGATCCCGAGAGCTATCCACAACCTTAGTGTTAGTGGTCAGTGCCTTTATGTTTTTGTTCGTTGGAGGCTGGATTGCCGAGTCGGTATTTAAGCTGACGCAGCGTATGTTTGTTCTGTCTCGAGATGAAACCTACGATACCACCCATATGTTTGGTGCATGGGGCGAAGCAATTTCGACAGTCAGTGTACCTGTATTGCTTTATATGACGGTGGCCATGTTAGCCGGAATATATGGCTCTATTGCGTTAGGCGGCTACAACTTCACCTGGGAAGGTGCCAAATTTAAAGGCTCTAAAATGAGCCCGCTTAGTGGGTTTAAGCGTATGTTTGGCATGAATGGTTTGGTTGAGTTAATTAAATCTATCGCCAAAGTGGTTGTTATTGTGGGAATGGCGTTAGGCGCACTGCTGTTTTTTGAAGACGAAGCACTGCACCTAGATTTAGAGCTGTACCCGGGGAATATTTTTCACGCGTTAGATATGTTGAAATGGGCCTTTATCATGTTGGTTTGCGGCATGATACCTATTGCACTTATTGATGTGCCTTATCAGATTTATAAGCACAACAAAGAAATTAAGATGACTAAGCAAGAGGTGAAAGACGAGCGTAAAAACTCTGAAGGTGATCCTCTGGTAAAAGGGCGCATCCGTCGCTTGCAGTATCAAGCTGCCACAAAGCGCATGATGCAAGAAGTTCCTCAGGCCGATGTGGTGGTAACCAACCCAACTCATTACTCTGTAGCAATTAAATATGATGACAGTGGTAATCGTGCCCCCGTCGTTGTGGCAAAAGGCACAGATGAATTAGCCATGCATATTCGTAAAATAGCCACCGCCAACGATGTACCGCTTATTCCATCGCCCATGCTAGCCCGAGCCGTTTACTACTCTACAGAGATTGACGGTGAAGTGCCTAACGCCTTGTTTATGGCGGTAGCGCAAGTATTAGCCCATGTTTATCAGTTAAAAGCACACAGAGCGGGTAAAGGAAAACGACCCAAACCGCTTAAGCGTGATTTACCCATACCACCAGAGCTGCGCCGTTAGGGCGCTGCTTTTGGCCTAAATTAGCGTTAAATTTTTTGCTGAAATATCGCTAAAACCAGGGCGCAAAGTGATCCCCTCTTAATTGTAGTTCTGCAAATTGCGCCCCTCCTACTTACGTTTAATCAGTTTTGAATAAAGCTGGCACGGTAGTTGTAATACTCATTGAAAGATAGCGTTAAGCGTCAATTTTCCGATAGAGAGACTCCCTGTAATGCAGTTATCCGGTTACCTTCAGCGATTCGATAAAAGTCAGCTGCAGAACATTACCAGTGGCTTAGGCGCTCCCATTGTTCTTCTTGCCATTATGGGCATGGTTATTCTTCCCATGCCGCCATTTCTGCTCGACGTATTGTTCAGCTTTAATATAGCCCTGTCTTTAGTCATTATTTTGGTGGCAGTATTAACGCAAAAGCCAGTTGATTTCGGTATTTTTCCCCTAGTATTACTTATCGCTACTGTTTTGCGCTTAGCGCTAAACGTGGCCTCTACCCGTGTGGTATTGCTTTATGGGCATGAGGGGGGCGATGCGGCTGGTAAGGTTATCGAAGCATTTGGTGCGGTGGTTATTGGCGGCAACTATGCAGTGGGTGTGGTGGTCTTTGCTATCTTGCTTATTATCAACTTTAAAGTAGTCACCGCCGGTGCTGGGCGTATTTCAGAAGTAAGTGCCCGCTTTACGCTTGATGCCATGCCAGGTAAGCAAATGGCTATTGATGCCGATTTGAATGCGGGTTATATCGACCAAGATCAGGCGCGTGCTCGCCGAGAAGAAATAACCGCCGAAGCAGACTTTTATGGCTCAATGGACGGTGCGTCAAAATTTGTGAAAGGTGATGCGGTCGCCGGACTCTTTATCATGCTTATCAATATTGTGGGTGGCCTTTTTATAGGCATGATTCAACACGGATTAAGTTTTGGTAACGCCATCGAGGTATACACCATTTTAACCATTGGTGACGGTTTGGTGGCGCAAATACCCTCACTGTTACTGTCTGTGGCTACCGCTATTATTGTTACTCGTGAAAACGAAACCCAAGAAATGGGCAAAGAAATACGTAGTCAATTAGGTAACAGCCAAGCCCTTTATATTGCCTCTGGTGTTTTATTTGTCATGGGGATTATTCCTGGTATGCCTCATTTGGCCTTTATTGGGTTTTCAGTGCTTATCGCTGGTTACGCTTATTGGCAGGGTGTTGCGGCTAAACGCGAGGCAGAAAAACCTAAAACCCCAGCGAATATCGTGAAAGATGACACTGTTGCGCCCGAAATAAAAGAGCTTGGGTGGGATGATGTGCAGCACGTAGATACCATCGGTTTAGAAGTCGGGTACCGATTAATCCCCTTAGTAGATAAGTCTCAGGGCGGAGAACTGCTCACTCGTATCAAAGGGGTGCGTAAGAAGTTATCTCAAGAGTTAGGCTTTCTTATTCCACCGGTGCACATTCGCGATAATTTAGATTTAGAACCTAATTTATACACCATTGCGATGTTGGGCGTAACTATTGGCGATGCGCAAATAAGTCACGATGAAGAACTTGCGATTAATCCGGGTCAAGTATTTGGCAAGCTGGAAGGCCGTGCAACCAAAGACCCTGCCTTTGGCTTAGATGCGGTATGGATAAAACCGAATAAGCGTGAGCATGCGCAAACACTGGGTTATACCGTGGTTGATGCTGCTACTGTGGTTGCTACTCATTTAAGTCAATTGCTGACAAACAACGCCTACCAACTACTTGGACATGAAGAAGCGCAGCAGCTTCTAGATATGCTAGCTAAGCAGCATCCTAAACTAGTTGAAGGGTTAGTGCCTGATATTCTGCCGTTAAGCACCATTGTTAAAGTGCTGCAAACCTTGCTGTTTGAAGGAGTGCCTATTCGTGACATGCGTACCATTGTACAAACCTTGAGCGAATACGGCCCGCGTAGCCAAGACCCAGATGTACTAGTGTCTGCGGTACGTATTGCGCTTAAACGCCTAATCACCCAAGAAATTACCCAAGGTGCGAAAGAGATACCCGTCATAACCTTGGCGCCAGAGTTGGAACAGATGTTGCACCAGTCATTACAAGCAGGTGGCGAAGATGGCGCTGGTATAGAACCAGGACTGGCCGATAAGCTGCAAAAATCATTGCAGCAAGCTAGTCAGCAACAAGAATTAGAAGGTGAGCCTGCAGTACTTCTCACTTCCGGTATGTTGCGCCCCGTACTATCTCGCTTCTTAAAGTATTCGGTCGCGGGTTTACATGTACTTTCCTATCAGGAAGTACCCGACGATAAGCAGATAAAAATAGTCAGTTCGGTCGGTCAATAATCTGACACTGGGTGATTGGAGAGTTTTCAATGAAAATCAGACGTTTCTTTGGCAAAGATATGCGAGAAGCTTTAAGCCAAGTTAAAGCGGAATTGGGCAGCGATGCCGTTATCATGTCAAACCGAAAGCTTGCTGACGGTATCGAATTGGTCGCCGCTTACGATAAAGAACCGGAAGCCAAACTGTCGATTAAAAAGCCAGCGCCTAGTGCAGCAGGGCGAGCGAAAGCGGCTGTTCCAAGTCTTAGCGAAATCATCGGTGATGATGGCCCAGATAGCTTAAAAGCGCTGTTGGAAAAACAACATGGTGGCAGTATTCAAAGCCCAGCTTCAGCACCTAGTGCTAACGCTCAGCATGCCAATAAAATTGCATCACACTTAGACTTTTCAGAAGCCTTTATCGACGATGTAGAAGCCAGTCAAGTCGCCTCAGAATTCCCAAGCCATCAAGCGTCAAGTCTTAATGAAAGCATTGATAACAGCAGTGCTCCTCAGTCTGACGAATTATCTCAAATTAAAGAAGAGTTGGCGTCACTACGAAATGTGCTTCAATACCAAGTTGCTGATTTGATGGAAGCAAAAAGTCGTCGTCAGCAGCCTGTACATCATTATTTAATTCAGCGTTTAACCGACATGGGGTTAAGCCAATCATTGGCAGAGCAACTGATTAGTTATACGCCGTCGCATTACAACGAGCGTGACGCTTGGGTATATCTTTTAAACCTATTGGCTAATCGCATTAATGTGACAGGTAACGATATACTTACGCAAAAGGGCGCAGTAGCGTTAGTGGGTCCTACCGGAACAGGTAAAACCACTACAGTTGCTAAATTAGCTGCTCGTTACGCACAGAAATACGGCGCCGACTCCGTTGCCATGATTACGATTGATACCTATCGTATTGCAGCGTTTGAGCAATTAGCCACATATGGAAAAATTATTGGCTGCACAGTGCGTAAAGCACAAAGTAGTGAAGAATTATCAGATTTATTGTTTCAATTACGCCATAAGAGACTAGTGTTAATTGATACGGCAGGCTTTAGTCAACGAGATAGTCGATTAATTAAACAGATAAATCAATTTGATAACGGTCAAATGCAGCCAGTGAAAAAATACCTAGTAGCGCAAGCGAATACCCAATATGCTGCATTACAACGTATTATAGATGCGTACGAAGGGGTGGAACTTAGCGGTTGTATCTTTACAAAGCTTGATGAGTGCTACTCTCTAGGCGAAGTGCTTAGCGCAGCGGTGGAGTACCAGTTACCTGTCAGTTATGTAACAGATGGACAGAAAGTTCCTGAAGACATTAAGATTGCAGAAGCAAAATCTTTAGTATCTGCTGCTGCAAAGCTTTATAAAAAGTACGGTTTGAATCATACTACTAGTAACAATGTGGTTAAAACAGCACGAGCAGTATGATTGATGATCAAGCGAGTAGCTTACGAAAAATGAAGCAATCACGATTAATCAAAGTTATCGCCGTCACCGGAGGTAAAGGTGGCGTTGGTAAAACAAATATTACGCTAAACACAGCTATTGCTATGGCAAAGCAGGGAAAGCGGGTAATGGTATTGGATGCAGACTTAGGTCTGGCCAATGTGGATGTAATGCTAGGATTGCGAGTAGAGAAAAACCTCTCCCACGTATTATCTGGTGAGTGTACCTTGGACGATGTTCTCGTTACGGGTCCTCACGGTATAAAAATAGCACCAGCCACATCAGGTTCTCAATCAATGGCAGAGCTATCACCAACGCAGCATGCAGGACTCATAAGAGCATTCAGCGAGTTGCGCACGCCCATTGATGTGCTTATTGTGGATACCGCAGCGGGTATTTCCGATATGGTGCTAAGCTTCTCCAAAGCCTCCCAAGATATTATGGTGGTAGTGTGTGATGAGCCCACTTCACTTACCGATGCCTATGCATTAATTAAAATTCTTAACCGAGAACACGGTGTCTTTCGCTTTAAAGTGGTCGCTAACATGGTCCGCGATGTTAGAGAAGGTCAGGAACTTTTCAGCAAATTATCTAAAGTAACAGGGCGATTCTTAGATGTTGCGCTAGAATTGGTAGCAACAGTTCCTTTTGACGAGAACATACGCCGAGCAGTACGTAAGCAAACGTCAATTGTAGATGCTTATCCAAGTTCTCCGGCAGCAGTGGCGATTAGCCAGCTAGCAGCCAAAGCAGGATCATGGCCTATACCTGCGCAACCGGGTGGCCATTTAGAATTTTTTATTGAGCAACTAATAGCAGATAAAGCAGTAGGAAGTCAGCGTTGAATAGCAAAGCAGCCGCTTATCAACAGCAAACAGACAAGTCACAATTAGTTGAGCGTCACGCTTCGCTAGTGAAGCGGATAGCACACCACTTAATGGCGAGACTACCAGCCAGTGTTCTTGTCGATGATTTAATCCAGTCAGGTATGATTGGACTGCTAGAAGCTGCACGAAACTTTGACGGTTCCAAAGGGGCAAGTTTCGAAACCTTTGCAGGTATTCGTATTCGTGGCGCCATGCTTGATGAAATAAGAAAAGGTGATTGGACTCCTCGTTCCGTTCATAAAAACGGTAGGGCAATCACAGAAGCCATCTCTCAAGTTGAAGGTGAAACAGGCCGAGACGCGCGAGATGTAGATATTGCAGCTAAAATGAATGTTAGCATGCAAGATTATCATCAAATGCTGAACGAAGTGAATGCCGGAAAATTGGTGGGGATTGAAGACCTTGGGGTTTCTGAAGATGTCATTTCTACAGAAAAAAACCGAGGCAGCGACGCACCGTTAGAAGATTTGATGCAAGGGGCTTTCCAAAAAGCGCTAGCACATGCTATTACTACATTACCCGAACGGGAAGCGATTGTACTTTCTTTATACTATGATGAAGAACTGAATCTTAGAGAAATAGGCGAAGTTCTTGATGTTAGTGAATCGCGAGTAAGTCAAATTCATAGTCAGGCCATGTTAAAACTCAAATCACGAATGAAATCGTGGCAAGTTGACGAAGAATAGAAATTAATAACAATTAACCCCTCATTGGAGGCTATTTTGGATAAAAGTATGAAAATTCTCGTGGTTGACGATTTTTCTACCATGAGACGTATCATAAAGAACCTGCTAAAAGATTTGGGTTTTGCCAATATCCAGGAAGCGGACGACGGTAACACCGCGCTGCCTATGCTACAACAAGGTGATTTTGACTTTGTTGTAACAGATTGGAATATGCCAGGTATGCAAGGTATCGACTTATTACGCGCTATACGTGCCGACGATAAGTTGAAACACCTACCGGTTCTTATGGTGACAGCAGAAGCGAAGAAAGAACAAATCGTTGCCGCAGCGCAAGCTGGTGTGAATGGTTATGTTGTTAAACCTTTCACTGCCGCTACGTTGAAAGAAAAATTAGATAAAATCTTCGAACGTTTAGGTTGATCCAGACGCTCACCAGAGAAATGAGGTTTACTGGATGTCGACAAATGAAAGTGTCTCCATAACGCTCGAAGAAGCCAAAAAATTGGTAGCGTATCTTGAAGAGGGCGATAACGCATCAGCGAACGCTGTCTTAGAAGCTGTTTCGATGAAAGAGTCCATTGAGCTCTTTGCTGAAGTGGGTAAATTAACGCGTCAACTTCATGACTCGTTGAATAACTTCCAAATCGATGAACGTATTAAAAATTTAACCGTTGATGACATTCCTGATGCGCAAACGCGACTGATGTACGTTATCGAAGAAACGGAAAAAGCTGCCAATACCACCATGGACGCAGTTGAAGAGAGTATGCCAATTGCTGAAGTGCTCTCTACCCGTATCGAAAAAATTATGCCGGAATGGAAGAAACTGATGAATCGTCAACTTGAGTTGGGCGAATTCAAAGTTTTATGTGCAGATTTAGACGAATTGCTAGAAGACGGATCGAAACAATCAGCTAAGCTTACATCATTGCTTACCGAAGTGTTAATGGCACAAGGTTATCAAGATCTTACCGGTCAAGTTATTCGCAGAGTGATTGAACTCGTAAAAGAAGTGGAAGATAGCTTAGTTAATATGCTGACGATGTTCGGTGAACCCGAACAGGCGGAGCAAGACAAGCCATTGGAAGCGAAAGTCGAAAAAGTTAACAAGATCGATAGTGTCGAAGCCGAAGGTCCAATTATTGATGCAGACCAACGCGATGATGTGGTATCTGGCCAAGATGACGTAGATGATCTTTTGTCTAGCTTAGGTTTTTAGGGGAGCGGGCGCATGGCGTTTGATGTTGACGAGGATATATTACAGGACTTTCTAGTTGAAGCTGGGGAGATCCTTGAACAATTACAAGAACAGCTCGTTGATCTGGAAAATAATCCTGAAGATGCAGATTTACTGAATGCTATCTTCCGTGGTTACCATACCGTAAAAGGTGGCGCCGGCTTTTTGTCGCTTACCGAATTAGTTGAAATTTGCCATGGTGCAGAAAACGTTTTCGATGTAATGCGAAACGGACAACGTACTCTTACGCCTGAATTAATGGATACCATTCTTCAGGCCACCGATGTAGTAGTCGATATGTTTGAGCGTGTTAAAGCGCAAGAACCACTAATTCCTGCAGACGCAAAGTTAGTTGATTTGCTGCATAAGTTAAGCACCCCAGAAACCCCAGACGAAAACATCTTTGGTGACAGTAGTGAAGCGGCTGAAGTCCCCGCTGCCGAAGAAGAATTCGCGTTAGAAGAAGCGCCTGTACCTGAAGCGCCTGCCGCAAGTAGCGATGGCGGCATCGACGAGATTTCTGAAGATGAATTTGAAGCCTTGCTGGATGAACTTCATGGTTCAAATGCCCCAGGTAAATCTGCGAAAGCAGAACCAAAAGCGGCAGCCCCCGCGGTTGGTGGTTCAGGTGATGATATTACCGACGATGAATTTGAAGCACTGCTAGACGAATTGCACGGTAAAGGTAAATTCAAAGAAGAAGAACCAGCGCCTGTAGCTGCGCCGAAAGCGGCAGCGCCTAGCGGTGAAGAAATTACCGACGATGAATTTGAAGCATTGCTTGACCAATTACATGGTTCAGGACAAGGCCCTACAGCGCAAGGTGCTGAACCAGCAGCAAATACGCCGCCCGTAGATAAAAAGGCGACAGAAGCAATTCAGAAAGCCAAGGCAGAGCAATCTGCCGCTAGTACGCCGGCTAAATCAACGCCTGCCGCAAAAGCGCCAGCGCCTAGTCCAGCAGCTAAAAAAGCGTCAGAGCCCGCTAAACCAGCGGCTAAGAAAGACGACAAAAAAGCAACCCCAGCACCTCCTCAAGCAGAAACTACAGTTCGTGTTGATACCAAGCGCCTAGACCAAATTATGAATATGGTTGGCGAGTTAGTATTAGTACGAAATCGTTTGCTGAGTTTAGGAATAACCAATGCCGACGAAAGTATGTCGAAGGCAATTGCTAACCTAGATGTGGTGACGGGTGATTTGCAGGGTGCGGTTATGAAAACCCGTATGCAGCCAATTAAGAAAGTGTTTGGCCGCTTCCCTCGCGTTGTTCGAGACTTAGCACGTAGTTTGAAAAAAGAAATTACCTTGGAATTGGAAGGTGAAGAGACAGATTTAGATAAAAACTTGGTAGAAGCATTGGCTGATCCCTTAGTTCACTTAGTAAGAAACTCAGTGGATCATGGTATTGAAATGCCTGATGACCGTGCTGCTACAGGTAAAACCCGAATGGGGACCGTGAGATTATCGGCTTCTCAGGAAGGTGACCATATCTTACTTACCATTGAAGATGATGGTAAGGGGATGGATGCTGAAAAACTGAAAGAGATTGCTATAAGCCGAGGTGTTTTAGACGCCGATGCGGCTGCGCGTATGTCTGATGTTGAAGCGTTCAATCTTATTTTTGCACCTGGTTTCTCAACGAAAACTGAGATTAGTGATATCTCGGGCCGTGGTGTAGGCATGGATGTGGTTAAAACAAAAATTAACCAGCTTAACGGTACTATTAATATTGATTCCCAGCTTGGGAAAGGTACTCGACTCGATATTAAAGTCCCACTCACGCTTGCAATATTACCGACCCTAATGATTGTGGTTGGGAAACAAACGTTCGCGTTACCGTTAGGTGCGGTCAACGAAATTATCAATATGGACATCAAGAAAACCAATACGGTTGATGGCCAATTAACCATGATAGTTCGTTCTAAAGCGATACCACTGTTCTTCCTCGGAGAATGGTTGATCCGCGGACCTAAAAATATAAGCAAAGAAAAAGGTCACGTCGTCGTGGTTCAAATAGGCACCCAGCAAGTTGGATTTGTTGTTGATGCGCTAATAGGCCAAGAAGAAGTGGTGATAAAACCATTAGATGCCTTATTACAAGGAACGCCAGGTATGGCGGGAGCAACTATCACATCCGACGGTGGAATTGCACTCATCTTAGATGTTCCTAGCTTACTGAAGCGTTATGCTAAAAAGCCCTTAAAGTAAAACGGCGTAACAAATAGGAAATTAACATCCATGGTCTTTAAAGTCCTGGTCGTGGACGATTCTACTTTTTATCGTCGTCGAGTTCGCGAGATTCTCGACGATGACAGAGAGCTTGAAGTTATTGGTGAAGCTCGTAACGGGCAAGATGCACTAGATAAAATAGATACACTGCTACCTGATGTAGTCACAATGGATGTGGAAATGCCGATAATGGATGGCATTTCAGCGGTAAAAGCCATTATGGAAAAACGGCCCGTGCCTATTTTGATGTTTTCGTCGCTTACGCACCATGGTGCACAAGCGACCCTAGATGCGTTAGAAGCCGGAGCATTAGATTTTCTACCAAAGAAATTCGAAGATATCGCCCAAGACCGTAAAGACGCAGCACGACTGCTGTGTACAAAAGTAAGATTGATTGCACGGCGTGGTGTCGGTATAAAACGCCCTGTATTAAAGCGTATTGAAAGTAGGAAGTTTCCTGATAACGCGCCGAAACCAGCGTTTTTCAAGAGTTCTAATCTACTTAGCGGAAGGAAAGATGCCACGAGGCAGCCCACCGTTTCCTCGATTAAGGCTTCTGGTAAAAGGTATAAGTGTTTAGCAATTGGAGCATCTACGGGTGGACCAGTGGCATTGCAGAAGATACTGGTAGCACTGCCATCAGACTTTCCTTATCCAATTGTGTTGGTGCAACATATGCCAGGCACTTTTACTAACGCATTCGCACAGCGACTTAATTCACATTGCGATATTGCGGTTAAAGAAGCTGAACATGGTGACATATTGAAACCAGGTTGCGCTTATTTAGCGCCCGGCGGTAAACAAATGTTGATAGAGAGTTCAGGCTCTCATAAGAAAGTAGTAATTACCGACGCTAACCCGTCTGATAAAATAAACTATAAGCCGAGTGTTGATTTAACCTTCGGTTCGCTGGCCAAAGCTTATGGTGGCGATTTATTGGGTATTATATTAACTGGTATGGGTGCAGATGGGCGAGAAGGTTGCCGGTTGATGAAAGACAACGGTGCCACTATTTGGGCGCAAGATCAGGATTCATGTGTTGTTTATGGCATGCCTCAAGCGGTAGCTGTTGCAAACATATCGGTTAACAGTATTGATATAGATGATATGAGCAGCTGTATCTTAACCGAAATGACATAGCCTAAGCGCAGCGATAGTATTGCCTGTGAGTGAATGACAACCCAAGTAAATATAAGCTGGGAATTAAAACGATGAAGGTGTGGACAGTTGCAAACCAGAAAGGCGGAGTTGGTAAAACAACAACAACAGTAACCTTAGGTGGTTTGTTAGCTCAACGCGGGAAGCGGGTATTGATGGTCGACACCGATCCCCACGCCTCATTGAGTTACTATTTTGGCATAGACGCAGAGTTACTCAGTCAATCTGTCTACGACATTTTTATTAAGTCTTCTGAAATTACTGCCGATATGGTCATGGACTGTTTGTGTCCAACTAAGCTAGATAATTTGTACGTTTTGCCCGCTACCATGGCGCTAGCCACATTAGACAGAACAATGGGTAGCGAGCAAGGAATGGGCTTAGTGCTAAAAAAAGCGCTGGCCAAAGTAGAGAAAGAATTTGATGTGGTCATTATTGATTGTCCGCCAGTACTTGGTGTACTTATGGTCAACGCATTGGCAGCATGCAATAAAGTGATAGTGCCGACACAAACAGAGTATTTGGCGCTGAAAGGCTTAGACAGAATGATACGCACTATGGAAATAATGGGGCGCTCTCTTCAAAAGTCTTTTGACACTGTGATTATTCCTACTATGTTCGACAAACGCACTAACGCGGCGCTTGAATCTAGAAAGCGTTTAATGAGCGATTATGGAGAGCGGGTTTGGCAAGGTGTAATTCCCGTAGATACGCATTTTAGAGATGCGAGTTTAGTACAGTTGCCAATTTCCGCAGCATACCCGAAAACCCGAGGGGTAACGGCTTATAGCAAGTTACTTGAGGTTTTGGAGAAGTAAAGTTAGATGAGCAATCAAGGACCTTTTGCACGGGAAGACGTTGTAGAGGCTTATCTCGATAGCCTATTAAAAGAGCCAGATGATCCGGCAGACGTGACTGCGCGAACGGCAAAATTGCTTGAGCAAGCGGTGCAAACGTTAGCCGAAGAAGCCACATTTGATGAAGCACCTACCACTGAACAAGTAGTGGTTGAAGAAGCCATTATTGAAGCAGTGTCATCTAGCACAGGCAAAGATGTCGAAGAAACTACGCAATACGAAAAAAGCGACTACAATGAAATAGATAATGAGACTGCTGAATCAGTCGATGCCTCTTCAGAAGAGGAGCAACCTTTAGAAAAAGCATTGTTGGTCGACAGCCTCGAAAATAATTTTCAGGCATTATTTTTTGAAGTGGCAGGGTTAACATTAGCAGTGCCATTAACCACCCTAGGTGGTATACATCAGATTGAAAAGATAGGCCCTCTATTTGGGAAGCCGGATTGGTTCATGGGGGTAATGATACATCGCGAAGAGAAGCTTAGCGTTGTAGATTCTGCAAGATGGGTCATGCCAGAAAAGTATGATGAGAGTCTCGCAGAGTCATTGAACTACCGATATCTTATTATGTTAGGGGATAGTTCGTGGGGATTGGCCAGTGAGAAACTGGTTAACACGGTCACCTTGGCAAAAGCTGACGTCAAATGGCGTGAGTCTACCGGTAAGCGTCCCTGGTTAGCGGGGATGGTTAAAGAGAAAATGTGCGCGTTAATTGACGTTAACGAATTAATATCTATGCTTAACAAAGGCTTAGGCAGTAACGACCAGACACCGAGTATTGGGAGCCAGGTTCATGAGCGACGAAAGAACGAACAGTAATACCACCGATAGTAACGATGAAGTCCTTCAATGGGTGACATACCGCTTAGGTGAGGAAACATACGGTATTAACGTAATGCAAGTACAAGAGGTATTGCGTTACACTGAAATTGCACCTGTACCCGGCGCACCTGACTACGTACTAGGTATCATTAACCTACGTGGTAATGTTGTTACGGTCATAGATACACGTGCACGTTTTGGATTACCACCAACAGAAATAACGGACAATACCCGTATTGTGATCATCGAGTCTGATGAACAAGTCGTGGGTATACTTGTTGATAGCGTGGCTGAGGTGGTTTACCTTCGCTCGTCTGAAATTGACAGTGCGCCAAACGTGGGTACTGAAGAAAGTGCTAAGTTTATCCAAGGTGTAAGCAACCGAGACGGTGAGCTTCTTATTCTCGTGGATTTAAACAAGCTTTTAAGTGACGAAGAGTGGGATGAACTAAGTTCAATTTAGTCAACCTACACGTCTAAAGGGCAGGTAACTAAGTTATCTGCCTTTTTTATTTCCGGTTTACATAGGTACGAATTAAGGCTTCTTCGCATATGGATCTGCAGTTTATTGCTCCAACAATCAACGAACTTATATTGCTTGCGCTTGTGATAGCACTTGGTGTTTTTGCAATATGGCTGACGTTTAAAGAGCGAAAAACACATGCGGCATTAAGCGAACTGCAAGACCTGGTAACGCGTAGAACCGATGACATGGATACCCAAATTCGAGATTTTGGTCATCAACAAAATGAAGCACAAACCAGAAGCTTAGTGGTCACTCGCCATCTACAAGCCCTTCAAACTAAACAAGATGACTTCGAAAATCAGATTCGTGAACTAAAACTCCAGGATCCCTCCCTAAGGCTTTATCAGCGAGCGGCCGAGTTAGTAAAGCAAGGCGCTAGTATCGAGGAAGTGATGGAGGCTTGTGATATTCCTCGTGCCGAAGCAGAAATGTTATTTATGGTACACAAACAATCCCCTTCTGGGTAATGTAATTAAACGTCCGTTTAGACGTCTAGACGTAAAGATGTTGACATCTGTGTGGTAATTGCCACAATACAGTCATAGTAACTTATGACTGGAGCCTTCTATGCCAATTCGTATACCAGAACAACTGCCTGCGCAGAATGTGTTGTTGGGCGAAAACATCTTCACCATGGAGAGCAATAGGGCGGCGAATCAGGATATACGTCCTCTTAAAGTGGGTATCTTAAACTTGATGCCTAATAAAATTGAGACTGAAGTACAGCTGTTGAGATTACTTTCCAACACTCCACTTCAAATTGATGTAGATTTTATTCGCATCGATAGTCAGGCACCCAAAAATACCCCTCAGTCTCACATGGATGCTTTCTATCACGACTTTTCACAAGTGGCAGACAAAAAGTACGATGGGCTTATCGTGACTGGTGCTCCTCTAGCATTGTTGAAATACGAAGACGTAAAGTACTGGGATACCATGACTACCATTTTAGAATGGGCACAGCGTCACGTTAACTCCACGCTATATTTATGCTGGGCTGCACATGCTGCTATGTACCATTTTTATAACTTTACCCGCACGCTGCGCAAAGAAAAATTTTCAGGCGTGTTCGAGCACAAAGTAAACGACCCCCATAATGAATTATTGCGTGGCTTCGACCCGGTATTCTATGCGCCTCATTCTCGCTATGGTCATATCGATACCGCGAATTACAATAGTGTAGATGGACTGCATGTGGTGGCAGAGTCTGAAGAAGTAGGCGCTTATATTGTCGCCTCAGAAGATAAGCGCATGGTGTTTGTTACGGGGCATCCAGAATACGATGCTGATACCCTTGGCGATGAATATTTTAGAGACGTAAAGGCAGGGCAGACACCGTCTATACCCAAAAACTATTTTACGGATAACGATCCGACCAAGCCACCTATCGTCAGATGGCGCTCCCACGGGAGTCTGTTTTTTACGAACTGGTTAAACTACTATGTTTACCAAACAACGCCATATGACTTAAATCAGTTAGCTGAAAAATCACAGCCAAAGAGGTAACGCGTGAGTCAACATCCAGTTTCTAGCGCCCAAGCAACACTGCTACGCGCTGCACAACAACGTATTCTTGTATTAGATGGTGCGATGGGAACCATGATCCAGCAGCATAAGCTGGAAGAAGAAGATTACCGTGGTACCCAGTTTGCCGATTGGCACTGTGATGTGAAAGGCAACAACGACCTTTTAGCCATTACACAGCCGGATATTATTTATCAAATTCATTGTGATTACTTTGAAGCTGGCGCCGATATCGTTGAGACCAATACGTTTAATGCTACCACAATAGCCATGGCCGATTACGACATGGAAGCGCAGTCTAGAGACATCAATATTGCTGCCGCTAAATTAGCCAGAAAAGCCGCTGATGAGTTCACAGCGAAAACCCCTGATAAACCCAGATTTGTCGCTGGTGTATTAGGCCCAACGAATCGTACTGCGTCTATCTCTCCTGATGTTAACGACCCAGGTAAGCGCAACGTGACTTTCGACGCCTTAGTAGAAGCCTATACAGAGTCTACCGAAGCGCTAATCGAAGGCGGCGTAGATTTGATTATGCTTGAAACCATTTTCGATACGCTAAATGCTAAAGCGGCAGCTTTCGCCGTGGAAACCGTGTTCGAAAAACTAGGTAAGTATTTGCCAGTGATGATTTCAGGCACCATTACCGATGCCTCAGGCAGAACGCTTTCGGGGCAAACCTCTGAAGCCTTTTATTATTCAATGCGCCACATTAGCCCGTTTTCGTTTGGCTTAAATTGCGCTTTGGGGCCTGACTTGTTACGCCAATATGTTGAAGAAGTCTCTACCATTAGCGAGTGCCTTGTCTCTGCTCACCCCAATGCGGGTTTACCCAACGAGTTTGGCGAATATGATTTAGAAGCGCCTGAAATGGCCGAGCATATCAAAGAATGGGCAGAGTCTGGATTAGTGAATATTGTAGGCGGCTGCTGTGGCAGTACGCCAGAACATATTCGTGCTATTGCCGAGGCAGTTAGCAGCATAGCACCAAGAAAGGTGCCTAAGTTCGAACCCAAAATGCGTTTGTCTGGCCTTGAGCCGTTTGTACATTAGGAGGCAGCGTGAGCGCACAATTTTCTACATTTATTAACATTGGTGAACGTACTAACGTTACCGGTTCAGCACGTTTCAAACGTCTTATTCTAGAGGGTGATTATGAAACGGCTCTTGATGTTGCCCGCCAGCAAGTTGAAAGCGGCGCGCAAATTATCGATATCAATATGGACGAGGCCATGCTTGATTCCAAGCAGGCCATGGTTACCTTTTTAAACCTGATTGCGTCCGAGCCCGATATCAGTCGGGTTCCTATTATGATTGACTCATCAAAATGGGAAGTGATTGAAGCGGGGCTAAAATGTGTGCAAGGCAAGGCGATTGTAAACTCAATCAGCCTTAAAGAAGGCGAAGAAAGCTTTCTTGCCCAAGCACAAAAAATCAAACGTTATGGTGCTGCCACGGTAGTCATGGCTTTTGACGAAAAAGGCCAAGCCGATACGCAAGCTCGAAAAGTAGAGATTTGTCAGCGCAGTTATAAATTACTGACAGAGTCTATCGGCTTTCCGCCAGAAGACATTATCTTTGACCCGAATATCTTTGCGGTAGCAACGGGTATAGAAGAGCACGATAACTACGCCGTAGACTTCATAGAAGCAACCCGAAAAATTCGTGAGCTTTGCCCTTATGCGCATATCTCGGGGGGGCTTTCTAATATATCGTTCTCGTTTAGAGGTAACAACCCTGTTCGCGAAGCGATGCACTCGGTTTTTTTGTATCACGCCATTCGTGCTGGTATGGATATGGCTATTGTGAATGCGGGGCAGCTTGAAGTTTATGATGAAATACCAAAGGAGCTTCGCGAAGCGGTAGAAGATGTCATTCTTAACCGCCGTAGTGACTCTACGGAGCGTTTGCTTGATATTGCCCCTAACTATCAAGGCGACGGTAAAGCAGCGGCAAAAGAAGATTTAAGCTGGCGAGAGCAAGACGTGAATAAACGTTTGGCCCATGCGCTTGTAAAAGGCATTACCGATTACATCATTGATGATACTGAAGAAGCCCGCCTTCAAGCCGAGCGCCCGCTACACGTAATTGAAGGGCCGTTGATGGACGGCATGAACATTGTTGGCGACTTGTTTGGTGAAGGCAAAATGTTCTTGCCTCAAGTTGTAAAATCGGCGCGGGTAATGAAAAAAGCCGTGGCTCATTTACAGCCTTACATTGAAGCCGAAAAATCCGACGGTACCAAGAGCAATGGCAAGATACTGCTTGCCACGGTGAAAGGTGATGTACACGACATTGGTAAAAACATTGTAGGCGTTGTGCTGCAATGCAATAACTTTGAAGTGATAGATCTTGGGGTGATGGTGCCGGCTGCCACTATCTTGCAAGTTGCAAAAGATGAAAACGTAGACATGATTGGCCTCTCTGGTCTCATTACGCCTTCACTTGATGAAATGGTGCATGTGGCAAAAGAAATGGAGCGTCAAGGTTTCGACTTACCGTTATTAATTGGTGGCGCAACGACTTCCAAAGCACACACAGCTGTGAAGATAGAACAAAACTATCATGCCCCTGTGGTGTATGTACCCAATGCAAGTCGCGCTGTTGGCGTGTGTCAAAAACTGCTTAATCGTGGCTCTCGAGATATTTACGCCGAAGAACTAGCAAAAGAATACGACAAAGTACGCGACCAACATGCTCGTAAAAAGCCGCGCAGCAAGCCTGTGACCTTAGCGCAAGCGCGAGCTAATGCCTTCACGCCAGATTTTACAGAAGCACCAGTAACACCTAAAAAATTAGGCGTAACGCCGGTGGATGTAGATATCTCGACCTTGCGCCCGTATATCGATTGGACGCCCTTCTTCCTAACCTGGTCTTTGGCTGGTAAATACCCACGAATTTTAGAAGATGAAGTGGTTGGGGAAGAAGCAAGATCCTTATTCGCCGACGCTAACGAGATGCTAGATAACATTATTGCTAACAACTCATTAGCCGCTAAAGGGGTTATTGGCTTATTTCCTGCCAACCGCGTAGATGATGATATTGAAGTGTATACCGATGAGTCGCGCTCAGAAGTGCAAGGTGTAGCGCATCATCTTCGTCAACAAACCTTAAAAGATAAATTTGCTAACTACTGCTTAGCCGATTATGTTGCAGAGAAATCATCAGGTATTAATGATTATATCGGTGCTTTCGCAGTGACAGGCGGAATAGGTGAAGATGAGCTAGCCGATAGCTTCATTAAAGCTGGTGATGACTACAACGGTATTATGGTGAAAGCCGTGGCCGATAGGTTAGCCGAAGCATTTGCCGAATACCTTCACGAACAAGTGCGTAAAGTGTATTGGGGCTATGCCGAGAGTGAAAACTTAACCAATGACGACCTTATTCGTGAAAATTACCAAGGTATTCGCCCTGCGCCAGGTTATGCCGCGTGCCCAGAGCATACCGAGAAGCAGCTTATCTGGGATTTATTATCGGCGGAACAACACACCGGCATGAAACTAACCGAAAGCTACGCCATGTGGCCAGGTGCGGCAGTGTCGGGTTGGTATTTCTCCCACCCTCAAAGTAAATACTTTGCCGTGGCTAAAATACAAAAAGACCAAGTGGAAGACTATGCCACGCGCAAAGGTTGGACACTGGAAGAAGCTGAGAAATGGTTGGGGCCTAATTTACATGACTGAGTCGTTCTCAAAGCCGTTTAGCCAAGCGTGCGAAAACAATAAAGCGCCAATCTTAGCTGTGCTTAATCGCACGTTTGCTAATTGTAAAGGCGTATTAGAAGTTGGCAGTGGGACAGGTCAGCACGCGGTATATTTCGCTGAAAACTTGCCGCATTTGCAATGGTATTGTAGCGACCAACCTGACTATCATGAAGGTATTATAGCCTGGTTAGAAGAAGCTTCGTTACCCAATGTCACAAAGCCCGTGGCGTTAACTATAGGTAAAGACAGCTTTCCATCGCTACCCATTCAAGGTATCTACAGTGCTAATACCGCCCACATTATGCAGCGTCATGAAGCTGAACTGTTGATGAAATCAGTAAGTGAATACTTACCTTCGGGTGGTGTTTTTTGTCAATATGGCCCCTTTACTATTGGCGGCGAATTCTCTTCTGAAAGTAACAGAGTATTTCATGAATCACTTATCGAACGTGGATATGGTGGCTATCGTGATATCAGCGAGCTGACAGCATGGAGTAATGACTTAGTGCTGCGTGAAATACATAAGATGCCGGCCAATAACTTGTTATTGGAGTGGCATAAGCCGTAACCTTTATGTTTTTCCGCATACAGCCATGATGTATTTGGTCGTGGCTGTATTGTTCATTTTGTATTTTTAAAAGAGTCTTGAAATAGTTTCGAAATAGTTTCGAAATAGTTTAAAAATTTTGGAAATTTTCGAAGACCTATCTTCTGTTATTACTCTAATCAGTTTTCAGCATCTCATTCTCTGTTGGCTTTATTCTCTATCAGTGTTTTATTCACTGTAGCATTTCTTACTGACATCACAGCTTACAGCTTACAGCTTTTTGTATCGGCTTCCCTTCATTGGTTGCGGTAAATTTAACCACTTAAAGCTATCTTGTGTGCGAAATAAACAAAAATATCTAATCTGTTTTTTTAAACTTTAGTTGAATTGGCTTTTTGCGTTAAATATGAGTTGAAATCGACTCGTTTGTATTGGAAAGTAATAATGCACTGTTTATTATGAGTAAAGTGGAAGGGAGCGCCTTTTACTATTTTAAGAGAGTGGACGATATTAAGCGCCAGATGTTCATTATCTATTGCGCGCGACTAAAATAAAAAACAAATAGAGTAGTAATCATGAGTTCATTGTCCCTTCAGAAGAAGTTTATGTTGATCGTGGGGGGAAGCATTGCAGTTATGTTGCTTGTCACCGCGTTCTTTTTGGTGAATATAGTTGGTGATAATACGAGGCACCAAGTAGAACAAGAAGTTGCAGCACTAGTGGCTAACGAAGCCGATTCAGTGGAAGCCTTTTTTTCCCTCTATGGTGGTGTAGCCAAAACCTTTTTAAGTAACCCTTTTCTTAAAGATTTCTTTATACAACACACCCGTCGTGGTGCCAGTGAAGCCCAACTTTCTGACGCCGCCACTGTTTACACTGTTTTTGACAATATAAGTAGCCAAGACACTAATATTAAGTCGGCTTTTTTTGCATCTGCCGCTACCAGTGAGTACTTTTTTGAGCAAGGGCGTGTTGGGGTTGATGAAAGCGGCCCTGATGCTGGAGATGTGAATAAAGGCTACTTTGCATCTAAACGACCCTGGTTCCAATCGGCGGTAAGCAAAGGAGAGCTTTACGTTACCCCTCCCGCGGTAGATTCGCAGGATGGCAGTGTGTCAGCGGTAGTACAATCACCTGTTTATCAAAACGGTAGGCTGATAGGCGTAGGTGGCATTGATATTCTTATCAGTACCATAGGGTCGGTTATCGACAATATTCGGTTTGAAGGTCAAGGTACTGCGTTCCTACTGGATGAGAACCAAAACATTGTTTACTTTCCAAAGCAAACCACACCGCTCCCGCTGAGCTCGTCGTTAACGTCATTTGATTCAGTATTTAGTGATACTAAGGGTTTTAGTGCCTTGTCGAGAAAGATAGCGTCGACATCATCAGGGCAAGTGTCAGTAATATGGCAAGGTGAAGAATACGTGGCGGTATTCAGGCACGCTAAGCTTGATAACCCTACGATGGATTGGTCGTTAGGTATTTTGATCCCCGCGAGTATTATAGCGGCACCAATTAATAACGCTATTTCTACCGCAGTTATTGTGGCACTAGCGATTATTTGCCTTATTGCACTTATCACTTATGTAGCCAGTGCAAAAATCACTCAGCCGTTAACCAAAATGCGTGTTGCAATGGCGGATATCGCTAGTGGCGACGGTGATTTAACAAAACGATTAGACATTACTAGTAAAGATGAAATTGGAGCATTGGCGGTAGAATTTAACCGTTTTACCGACAAGCTCCGAGGTTTGTTAACGGAAACGGCATTAAACACTAAGGCTGTTTCCGATGCAGCTGATCATTTACGAGACGTATCCCAAAGTACCAGTGCAGAAATTCATCAAGAGCGAAGCCAAGTTGATAATGTATCTTCTGCGGTTACTCAAATGGCCGCCACAGTCGTGGAAATATCAACAAATGCGGCGCACTCTAGTGAAGCGGCTAACCAAGCAGAAGCCATTGTTACTCAAGGTAGTCAACAAGCAAAAGACGCCATGGCTGAAATCACTTCTTTAGCCGAAGCCATCGACCAAGGGGTGGAAGTGGTGAGTGGGTTAAGTCAGGAGTCGGACAACATTGGCGCGGTAATCGATGTTATTAACAGTATTGCTGATCAAACTAATCTACTTGCACTAAATGCTGCCATAGAAGCTGCTCGAGCTGGTGAGCAAGGCCGAGGATTTGCTGTCGTTGCAGATGAAGTCCGCTCTCTTGCCAGTCGTACGCAAGAGTCCACCACGGATATCCGTAAAATGGTAGAGCGTTTGCAACATATGGCAGAGCAAACTGATTCAGTTATGCAAACAGGCAAGGGCCTTTCTCAAAGTGGCGTTGAAAAAACCGCTAAAGTGGTGACTTCGTTGGAGCAAATCAATCAAGCGATAGGCACCGTGCATGAACAAAGCACGCATATAGCTCACGCTACTGAACAACAAACTGAAGTCGCCCAAGATATTCATAAATCTTTGGTGGCAATTACAGGTTTAAGCGATCGTACAAGCCAACACGCAGAAGAACTGGCGGTTGAAGCAACCCAGCTTAGCGGTGTATCAACTGAGTTAAATGATTTGGTAGCGCAGTTTAAAATTTAAGTACCTATAAGTACTTATTGAGGCCGCACGGTTGCTTTGGCTAACGAGATAAATTCGTCAACAAACCCAATTGGGTCAACTTCTTTACGGTGACCCAAATATAAGGTTTTCTGTAAGCCCTTTTCACCTAAGGGCTTATACGTTAACACCGCACTTTCTTTCGCTTCATCAACCAACCATTTAGGTAGTGCGGTAACACCGCGCCCCGCTGCCACCATTTGCAAAATAATTTCTGTGGTTTCAATGGTTCTGTGTTGTTTCACGCTTGCCCCTGCAGGGGTAAGGAAGCCTGAAAAAATATCCAGTCTATTGGTTTCTACCGGATAAGTGATCACCACTTCATTGGCTAATTGCGCAGGTGTGATATAGGCGCATTCAGCCAAAGGGTGCTCATTATGCATCACCAATACTTGTTCGTAATCTAATACGCCGGTGTAACTTATTGTATCTAAATGTAATGGGTCGGGCGTGAGTAATAAATCGATGTCGTAGCCATGTAAGGCTTGTAAGCCACCGAATGAAAAGGCCCGTCTTACGTCAACGTCTACATCGGGGAAGGCCTTTAAAAACGGTGCAACCACTTTTAACAACCATTCGAAGCAAGGGTGACATTCCATTCCAATACGCAATATACCTTGCTTGCCTTCCGCCATACGGCGAAGCTGTGCTTCGGTATGCTCGAATTGAGGAAGCACTCGCTGAGAAAGCCCAACCAGGCTTTTGCCAGCTTGGGTTAACACTAACCTTCGCCCTTCCTTTTGCCACAGTGGCAACGAAAAGCTTGCTTCAAGCTTTTTCATCGAATGACTAAGCGCTGACTGAGTAACGAACAACGACTTGGCAGCTTCCGTCATGGTGCCGTGTTTATGAATAGCGCTAATTATTTTAAGGTGCTGACGTTCAATCATAATTTATGAATTTTGTTCATGTATTAACGCAAATATACCATTTTTTTTATCAATCGTGTCATGAACATGGGGTAGCTCGTGATAATATCTAGACAAGTGATTAATCGTTAATAACTTCCACCGCAGTGGAAAGTCGATTACCTATAATATCTCTTATCACAGAGGTAATTTCTCTAAAGGTCTTGCGCCCCGGGGCGGTATTTCTCCATGCCAAGGAGTGCTGCCTTTCAATAGGCATACCCTCTATTTCACAAACGTGAAGTGCTTCAGGGTGATGCAACTCTGAATGTATATATAGCCCCGGCAAAAATGCAACGCCCATACCCATGACTACCATTTGTCGCAGTGTATCTAGGCTTGTTCCTTCATAGTCTCGTTGCAGGTCTGCGCCAATTTCATCGCAAATATGTTGCACTTGATGATGAAAGTGGTGTCTATCTTCTAGCGTGAGTACTTTTTCTCCAGCAATTTGCTCAGGGCGAACAAAAGCATTTCCGGCAAGCTTATGATCAGAAGGCACAACGAATTTAAGCGGTTCGTTAAACAGAGGCTCAGTTATAAGCTGCGAATATTCACTGGAAAGTGGTGAGATAATTAAGTCGTATTCACCGTGCAGCAATCCATGTTGTAGTGCCTGTGGTGCAGCTTCTCGCACGTAGAATCGAAGCCCTGGCTTGCGCTGATGCAATTCGGGTAAAATATGGGGCAACAAGTAAGGACCAAGCGTAGGGGGGATACCAAGGCGGAAAGTAACCACTTCACCTTCAGCCAGA
Source organism: Alteromonas naphthalenivorans (assembly GCF_000213655.1). Classification (NCBI taxonomy): domain Bacteria; kingdom Pseudomonadati; phylum Pseudomonadota; class Gammaproteobacteria; order Alteromonadales; family Alteromonadaceae; genus Alteromonas; species Alteromonas naphthalenivorans. The sequence continues at coordinate 2,953,531 of NC_015554.1, read as the reverse complement.
TCCCGTGCTATTTCATTGAAACGGTGATTCGCTTGAAGTACTTCTTCCGCCGCTTCGAGTAGCGCTTTGCCTTGAGGCGATAATAAGGTGCCAGTTCTTGAACGTTCAAATAAGACTAAATCTAAACTGTTTTCAAGGGCATTAATTTGACTCGTTAAAGTAGGCTGACTAATACCTAGGCTTGTGGCTGCTTGACGAAAGCTTAAGTATTTAGCTACTGCAACAAAATAACGAATTTGGTTAATAGATGGAGTTTTACCGTTCAGTAACATGGTTATTACGTCGCCTTAATTTTTTTAATTCTCACGCTTGATAGGTGTGGGCTATCACGAACTAGTATATTAAACTATTAATCTATCAGGTGACACTGGTGCAGACAGTTAAAGACAATAATTATTATTTAATGGAGAAATTTATGGACCACGTTATTTCGGGTGTTGCGAAATTCCAGAAGGAAGTGTACCCAAATAAAAAAGCAGCTTTCCAAAAACTGGCGAACGGTCAGAACCCAGAAGTGCTTTTCATCACGTGTTCAGACTCTCGTATAGATCCAAACTTGGTAACGCAAACCGAGCCGGGTGAATTGTTTATCTGTCGTAACGCGGGCAACATCGTGCCGCCGCATAGCAACCAAACGGGCGGTATGACTGCCTCAATCGAATTTGCTGTTGCAGCACTAGGCGTTACGCATATCGTTGTTTGTGGACATACAGATTGTGGCGCAATGAAAGGCGCATTAAAGCCAGAAGGGCTTTCTTCATTGCCGCACGTTAAAGAGTGGCTGGGCCATTGTCGCGCTGCAACTGAAGTTGTTAAAGAGCGTAGTGGTTGTTCTGAACTAACCCACGATCACCTAGAAGATGTAACGAAAGAAAACGTGGTACAGCAAATTCAGCATTTACGTACACACCCTGCTGTTGCCGCAAAAATTGCGAACAAACACGTTACGCTTCATGGTTGGGTTTATAATATAGGTAGTGGCGAAGTGTTGTGCTACAACAGCGAGTCTGGTGAGTTTGAGGTAATGGATCAATCTCACGCAGAAGCGCAGCTTAAGCGATAAGCACTTTTGCGCGATAAGAATTTAGGAAACATTCCATGTTTAAGTTAAATGTAAGTAATTTACGTGGTGACATCACCGGTGGTTTAACCGCCGGTATTGTTGCCTTGCCGCTAGCCTTAGCGCTAGGGGTAGCCTCAGGACTTGGTCCGATGGCCGGCCTTTATGGTGCTATTGCGGTGGGTTTCTTCGCCGCGTTGTTTGGTGGCACACCCTCACAAATCTCTGGGCCTACAGGGCCTATGGTTGTTGTATTAGCAGGTTTGTTTGCCAGCCTCTCAGGCGATGCAAGCTTGATCTTTACCGCAGTTATACTCGCCGGTATTTTTCAAATTATCTTCGGCTTCTTAAAAGTTGGGGAATATATCCGCCTAGTTCCATACCCTGTTATTTCAGGCTTTATGTCGGGTATTGGTGCCATTATTATCATTCTACAATTAGGCCGCTTGTTGGGGCATGAGCCTCCAGGTGGCACTATTGGCGCATTAAGCTATCTACCCACAGCACTTGCAGATATTAATTTTGCAACGCTAGGCTTAGGTATTGGTACATTAATTATTGCCTACAAATGGCCTGCGTCATTAGGTAAATATGTACCGGGTGCGCTAGCAGCACTGATCATTGGTACTCTTGTAAGCTTGGCGTTATCTGTACCTATCTTAGGTCAAATTCCTACGGGCTTACCAAGCATCCAAATGCCAGTATTCGAGCAAGGTACAGCATTACTAATTTTAGAAGCTGCGTTTATTCTTGCAGTTCTTGGCGCTATCGACAGTTTGTTGACGTCATTGGTAGCAGACAACATGACCCGTACTCGTCATGACAGCAATAGAGAGCTAATCGGTCAGGGTATTGGTAACACCGTAGCGGGTTTAATTGGTGGTATTGCGGGTGCCGGTGCAACCATGCGAACGGTTGTGAATATTCGTAGCGGTGGTAAAGACCGTATTTCGGGTATGGTTCACGCATTGGTTTTACTTGCGATAGTGTTGGGTCTTAGCCCGCTCGCGGCGCAAATTCCTCATGCTGTACTTGCTGGTATTTTGGTTAAAGTGGGCTTAGATATTATCGATTGGAGCTACTTAAAGCGTGCTCATAAGGGGCCTCGTTGGGACTTCGGTCTGATGATATTGGTACTTGCACTCACTGTGTTTGTTGACCTTATCACTGCTGTGGGTGTGGGCGTGGTATTCGCAGCCCTTGCTTATGTGCGCCAAGTTGCTCACTTGCAATTAGAAGAGCTTCGCAAAATTCCAGAGTCGCTTAACGATCCAGAAGAAAATGCATTACTTGAGTCGCTTAAAGGCAAGGTCTCTATTTTCAGCTTCGGTGGCCCGTTAAGCTTTGGTGCTGCTGCTGATGTAGGTCACCATGTAAGAGATAACGTGAAAGCGGGATCGAAGGTGATGATCTTAGATTTCACCCGTGTGCCTACTGTGGATGTCTCTGCAGCAATGGCGGTAGAAACAGTGACTGTGGATGCTATAGCGGCTGGTAGACAGTTAGTGATCTGCGGTGCTAATGCCGCTGTGAACGAAGTGTTAGAGAGTATCTGTGTTAATCATCCAGGCATCGTTATTTATGACAACCTGCATGATGCATTGCTTTATGCGAAAAAAAAAGTGACGGAAACACCTAACCAAGAAGTTAATTTTAAGGCTGTATCGCAATCTTAACTTACTGTTAAATAAGATTATTTAATGAAAGCCCTTCTCATGAAGGGCTTTTTTTTTCGCTTTTTTCATTTCCTGTCACTTTTTATTAATTGAATGTTCAATTTAACTTAACGTAACTGTCACATCTGCTTTTTAAGGTGGTTGGGTAAAACACACTCAAACGATTAAAAAGGGAACATTACACATGACGCGTTACCATCTCATTGCACTTAGTGTACTTGCCGGATTATCAGGCACATCGAATAGCCACGCCGAAGCGATAGCCGAAGATAAATCTAATGAAATAGAGGAAATTACGGTTGTTGGCCGAAGCGTGTCATACGCTAATAACGCCGCTTCTGACGACATGCAAAAGCAACAAGCTAATTTAAGCAGTGTGCTTGCTGTTGTAGATAACTTACCGGGTGTACTAATTAACGAAGGGGATACCTTTGGGGCCGATGATTGGTCTACTTCTATTGTTATTCGCGGCTTTCAAGTTAACTTGAACGAACAGCAAATCGGTATGACAGTAGATGGTATTGCCAACGGCAACTCTAACTATGGTGGCGGTGCTAAAGCAAACCGCTATATCGATACCGAAAACTTACAAACCATTGAGGTATCGCAAGGCACGTCCGATATTGCTTCTCGCTCTCATGAAGCGCTGGGTGGCACTTTAAACTTCACTACTATCAATCCTAGTGAGGAAGAAGGCTTTGTTGCAAGTGTTACGGCGGGTGAGTTCGATGCGTCTAAATACTATGTGCGTTATGACACCGGCGAGATCTTAAAAGATACGTATGCATGGATAAGTCTTTCTACGCAAGAAAGCAGTGATTTCATGGATCAGGTAGCTGAAAACACCCGTGACCATCTAGCGTTGAAAGTTACCTCTATGGTGGAAAACGTTGCGTTAACTGGTTACGTCTCGTACGACGATACCCACGAAGAAAACTACCAGCGTATCTATAGCCTAGAGCAATATGCGCAAAACCCAGACTGGGATCAGCTTACCAGTGAGTGGACGGGTATTCCTTATCAAGATCAATCTTATCGTCGAGGCTGGTCTACGCTACGGGAAAACCTATTGGCTTATTTAAAAGCTGAGTTCTCTGTTGGCGCGGTCGATATTTCTACTAGTGCCTATTATCATGAGAACGAAGGGCGTGGTGATTGGGTACCGCCTTATCTTGTAGACGTAAAAGATGACGGCACTGAAGGTCATTCAGAGTTGGTTAATGGGAATACGGTTTACGGTGGGAGCGCACTGGGCAATATTTATTTTGTCGACCGCGATGGCATGCAGCTTTCTCCTATTGCTGGCTGCGAAAGCTCAATTACTTTTCCTTATGGTGGCGCGGGTGCAGAGTACGATCCAAGCTGTCATGAACAAGGTGCAATTCCAGTTGGTTCATACCGACACACCCACTACAACAAAGAACGCATCGGTTTTAATGCAGATGGTATCTGGTACGCCAAGTTAGGCGAATTCGACAACACGCTTCGCTTTGGTTTGTGGTGGGAAGATTATGAGCGTGATGAATACCGAGACTGGCACAAAATTACCGACTCAGCGATTGGGTACGATTTTAATAACTCGCCTTACTGGGTACAGTATGACCGCAGTTTCCCCGTTGATACCCTAATGTATTATGTAGAAGACGAAATTGATTTTGGGGTAGCGAAAGTACGTCTAGGCGCTAAGCGTTTCAACGTTGATATTGCGAAGAACGATAATTTCGACAGCGCTAACAACTTAGAGGTTAATTCAGATTCTGACACGCTATTTTCTGCCGGTTTTGTAGCGCCTATCGCAGTAGATGGGTTGGAGCTCTTCGCTGGTTACGGTGAAAACTTCGCTTCAATTAAAGATGCACAACTTGAGCGCGACGACACGGATTTACGCTTCATTGAACCAGAGACCGCAGAGAACATTGATGTGGGTCTTCGTTATTCAAGTGCTAAATTCAATGCCAATATTACTTATTACACCATCGAGTTCAATAACCGCATTCAATTCACCAGCAATGAAACTGCTAGCGGTATCGACTTCTTAGAAGCCGCGGCAGGTGGATATAGAAATGTGGGTGGTATTGAGTCTAGCGGTTTTGAAATGTCTGCAGACTTTGCGATTACCGATAACCTTACTGTATTTACGTCACTAACGTTAAGCGAGTCGGAATACATTGAAACCATTGGTGGCACGGGTACGCAGTATGACTCACTGGCTAGCGCACAAGCCGCTATTGCCGATACTACTAACGCTGAGTCTTCACTGGTAGCTGTAAAAGGAAATACGGTTATTGGTACGCCAGATACCATGGCAGTTATTAGCCTAGATTGGAGTAAAAACAATTATTTCGCAGGTATATCGACAAAGTATGTCGACTCTCGTTTCATCGATATTTACAATACCGCTGAAGTAGATGATTATTTGGTTAGCGACCTTTATATTGGTGGTTACATTAGCAATATAGGTCAAGGCATGGAAGAACTTGAAGTTCGCTTAACCGTAAACAACGTGCTAGATGAAGATTATGCGTCTACCATTGCCCCTAATGCATTTTGGATAGGTGCGCCACGCGCGGTTGCCATTAATGCGCGTTTAACGTTTTAATTCACTGTAAGACGGGTTGCTGTAACGTACATTTCGAGTGCGTTGCAGCGGCTCATACGGTATGGAGCAGTTACATGCCAAAAGTAGGAATGGAGCCCATTCGAAAGAAGCAGCTAATTGATGCCACCTTGGTGGTCATAGCTGAGTACGGGTTTCACAGCGCCACAATTAGTTTAATTAGTAAACAAGCGGGTCTTTCAAGCGGTATTATTAGTCATTATTTCGGCGGTAAGCAGGGGTTAATTGAAGCCGCTATGCGATACCTGCTCGAAAAGCTCAAACTCCAAGGGAGTTTTAGTAGTCATTTAGAGCGTATTGACACCATTATAGAAAGCAACTTCTCGGTTGAACAGCAAGAGTCGTCGGCAACGAATACATGGCTAAACTTTTGGGCTTTGTCGTTACATAGTGAGGGCTTACATAGACTTCAGCGAATTAACCACAAACGACTAGAAAGCAACCTAACTTATAGTTTTACAAACCTTATCCCTAGAGAGCATGCGAAAGAGGCAGCGTTGTCTACCGCAGCCATGATTGATGGTTTTTGGTTACGTAATGCCCTTGAAGGTGAAAGGCAAAATACTAAGGAAAATGTGACTAAGGCAAGCAACGCAGTTAAGCGTTATGTACGATTGGTGCTATCACAATATCAATAAAACGGTGTCTTATTACCAGTAAAATCGGCATGTAAGTCGCCGGGAAGTTGACGTTAAAAGCGAACGTGAGGTTAAAAGCCTTCAATCATGAAAGCGGCATTTAAAAATACAGTCATCAAAGAAGCCCACACGGACAAAGCGTCCGCATGGGTATCCACTTACATTACCAAATACGAACACGCTCTTCTGGCGGAAGATACAAGTCATCGCCAGGTTGCACGTTAAACGCTTCATACCAGGCGTCGTGGTTGCGTGGGGCTTGTGCACGGTAACGACCCGGAGCATGCGTTCCACCACGTAGCTGGTTTAACATGCTTTCCTCGGTACGCTTTTCACGCCAGACTTGCGCCCATGCAAGGAAGAAACGTTGATCGCCAGTTAGGCCATCAATAACCGGCGCTTCCTCACCATTTAAGCTTAGTTTGTAAGCATGATAAGCCATCGACAAACCACCTACATCACCAATATTCTCGCCTAAGCTATTACGGCCATTAACGAAGTTCCCTTCAATCGGCTCATATTGGTTGTATTGCTCGGCTAACATATCTGCTTTTTTCTCAAATGCAGCGCGGTCTGAGTCAGTCCACCAGTTGCGCTGAATACCATTAGCATCAGACTTAGAGCCCTGATCGTCAAAGCCATGTCCCATTTCATGACCAATAACTGCGCCGATTGCGCCATAGTTTACCGCGGCATCTGCGTTAGGATCGAAAAACGGCGGCTGAAGAATAGCGGCAGGGAAAACAATTTCATTAAACGAACTGTTGTAATACGCGTTAACCCGTTGCGGGGTCATGCCCCAGCGCTCACGGTCGGTTTTATCTAGTTCTTTTTCGATATCTTCAGCTTTAAAGAATTCTCTTAGGTGACGTACGTTCCCCACCAAATCATCACTGTTAATGGTTAGTCCATCGAAAGATTGCCATTTGTCTGGGTAGCCAATTTTAGGGCGAAACGCCATAAGCTTTTCTTTCGCATTTACTTTGGTTTCCTCTCCCATCCAGTCTAGGTTATCGATACGCTCACCTAGCGCGGTACGTAAATTTTCAACCAGCTCGGCCATTTGCGCTTTCGAGCTTTCTGGGAAGTACTCAGTAACGTATATCTTACCTATAGCAAACCCTAGAGATTCCGTGCTCGACATCTGGCTTACTGCACGTTTCCAGCGAGGGCGAGGCTCTTGCTGACCACTTAACGTAGTACCATAGAAATCAAAGTTGGCTAAATAAATATCTTCCGATAGTAAGCCAGCGTTGTTTTTAATGGTGTGGTACGTCAGGTAAGCCTTCCAGTCATCAAGGCTGGTCTCATTGATAATATCAATGACATCTTTGATAGGCTCAGGTTGGGTGATATTAAGTTCAGGGGCTTGAAAGCCGGTTTGTGCTAGAAAAGTGTCCCAATCAAATTGAGGATAAGCATCGGTAAGTTTGCTGCGTTCAATTTGATTCAATGTAAGGTCGCGGTCGCGGCGTTTTTCACGCGGCCACTGGATGTTTGCTATTTCGGTTTCAAGTTGAAGAATAGTGGCTGCTTCCTCTGCGGCATTTTCAACGCCTGCAAAGTTTAACATCTGTTCAATGTGCGCAAGGTAAGCTTCACGAATTTTTACGAACCTTTCGTGATCGCTAATGTAGTAATCGCGATCGGGTAAGCTAAGGCCACCAACACCAACGCTAAGCTGGTACTCATTAGGATCTAAACGGTTGTACCACATGCCAGTATCAATAGGAGAGCTAGCACCGGTGAGCCAACTTTTACCAAATACTTCGGTCAAATCTTTGGTTGAAGCAATAGCATCAATAGACGACAACACATCAGAAATAGGTGTAAGGCCTTTTTCATTAAGGGTTTCTACATCCATATAGGAGACGAAGAAATCATGAACAAGCTGCTCATCAGCGTTCAAGTTTTCTTTTTCCATTAACCCGTCAATAATATTTTTAACCTGCTCTTCACTGCGCTCGGCTAGGGCAGTAAAAGCACCAAATCGGGTTTTATCTGCAGGAAGCTCGTAATTGTCGTACCAGGTACCGCCAGCGTACATGAAGAAGTCATCGCCAGGTTTAACCGCCTCGTTTCGGGCAGATAAATCTACGCCAAATGAACCGAGTTCAGCCTGACCCATTTCTTCTTCCATCGCCGTCTTGTCAGCTGCTTGTTGTTTATTTTGTTCTGGCTGACCACAGCCTGCTAAGCCCAGCGATGCTGCTATGGCTAGCGCGAGTAGTTTTTGTTTCATATCGTTTTCTCATTATGATTATTCACCGCTAATAAAGGATTAGGGGTGTTTGTCGTTTTAAGGGTAGGTGTTATATCGTTATTAAAAGGTAAAACATCTTGGGCCTGATTGAAATACGCCACAATATGTTCTGATTCTTGTTGTAAAAATGACGCTACAGCATCATGAAAGGGGGCCGAAAATAGTTCATGTTGCGATTGGCAGTAAATAGGTTCAAAACCACGAAGAATTTTATGTTCGCCTTGGGTGCCAGGGTTAAAAAGTGGAAGCTTTTTTTCAATCGCAAAAGCAATACCCTCAAAATAACAGCACGCAAAATGTAAGCCGCTGACTTCCTCTAACGCGCCCCAATATCTGCCATATAAGCCTGTATCATCAAAAAAGAACAAAGCGCTGGCGATAGGAGAGTCATGTTTGTAAGCCGTGACAATAAGCATGTTCTTGGCCATGGTGTTACGCAACTGCCGAAAAAACGTCTCGTTTAAGTAGCCTGTATGCCCGCTGCGCTTTAAATACGTTGCTTGATAACACTGCAAGAAAAAGTCGATGACCTCATCGGTTATTTCACTGCCGGTTAAATGATGGTAGCGAATGCCTTGTTCAACAAGCTTTCGCTGTGTTTTTTTCATGTCTCGGCGCTTGCGTGATGTTAGCGCATTCAAAAAACTGTCGAAATTGGTATATTGGTAATTGTGCCATTGAAATTGAACGGCGTAGCGGGTGAGCAAGCCTGAATGATTAGCGAGTAACGCTTGAGTGAGGCTATTAGTAAATAGCCAATGACAGGAAGAGACGGCTTCTTCGCCCATGGACTGCACGGTTTGAGAAATAAGGGCTAAAAGCGCGTCACTAAAGGGCGCCTTTTCATGCGTTAGTATTCGCGAACCAGAGACTGGCGTAAAAGGAATAGCAGCAACCCATTTAGGGTAATAAGGAATACCGTGCTGGTGGTAGGCATTTGCCCATGAATGATCAAACACGTACTCGCCGTAACTGTGTGTCTTTAAATAGCCGGGTATAATGGCTATTACCGTGCTTTCAACAGACGAAGGGCACGCATCCTTGTTAATAGCCGCCTGGTCAGTCGTTTGCGCTTGTTCAATGACAAGATGTTGCGGGAACCAGCCTGACGCTTCATCGCAGCACGCACTTTGTTCTAGCGCATTTAAAAAGTCGTAACGTAAAAATGGGCCTTCGCCTTCTGCAAGCGCATCCCATGTAGCTTGGGGAACATCCGACACCGCACTAACAACTTTTACCTTATATTCCATGCTTACGTTTACTTTATTCACTTTCGTTCAACGACGCTAAAGATTACCATTAATAGTAATATAACGAGATTGAAAAGTATTTTAAGAAGGTTTCGATTAATAAAATGTCAGAATTTGACAGAAAATTCATTACCGACGCGATTACCCGCATGCTTGCACGACGAGAGCATAGCTTTTCAGAGATTTGCCGCAAGCTTGCACAAAAAGGCATCGAGAGTGAGGCGTTTATGCCTGTACTGGAAGCCTTTCGGGAGGCGGATATTCAAAGTGACGAGCGGTTCGCTGAAAGTCGCGCCCGTGCTTTGTACATGAAAGGCTCTGGCCCTCGAAAAATTAAACTCGATTTGCAGCAATACGGGGTGGATGAACTTGCCGCTGAACAGGCCCTTGATGAAATAGAACCTGACTGGTTTGAAAAAGCGAAATGGGTTAAAGACAAAAAATTTGGCCCCTTCAAAGAAACCGATTTTAAGCTATTGATGAAGCAAAAGCAGTTTCTTCAATATCGAGGTTTTTACAGCGAACACATTGAATATGCCGTCAAAGGTGAATAAAAATCGCATAAAATTCATTTATGCCCTTTATAACGGGTATAAAAGGGCTTATTTATACTAGTAGAGCAGGCTATGGGCTTAACAAAAAAGCGCTAACCATGGTATTGTTGCGCACATCCGTGCGAGGGCATGAAATGCATAAACAGCTAGGCGCTTATTAGAAAGGTTAATCTAAGGATTAATCGGCTAGTGGCATCAATCCCGCACATTCTCATTCAATGTATTAAGGAAGTTAGGTTTTCAATGACATTATCAACTGCTGACTTACGCCAAAAGTTTAAAGATTATTTCCAGAGTCATGGTCACCAGCCTGTGGCTAGCTCGTCTCTCGTTCCAGCAGATGATCCAACGCTTCTTTTTACAAACGCGGGAATGAACCAGTTTAAAGATACGTTTTTAGGTGCGGAAAAACGCAGTTATACCCGTGCAGTTTCTTCTCAGCGCTGTGTTCGTGCTGGTGGTAAGCATAATGATTTAGAAAACGTTGGTTATACCGCCCGTCACCATACTTTCTTTGAAATGCTAGGTAACTTCAGTTTTGGTGATTATTTCAAAAAAGAAGCCATTGAGTTTGCATGGAATTTCTTAACAAAAGAAATCGGCCTTCCAAAAGAAAAGCTTCTGGTTACCGTTTATTCAGAAGACGAAGAAGCCTTTGATATTTGGGAAAACCACATTGGTGTACCCAAAGAAAAGATAATCCGTATCAGTACATCAGATAACTTTTGGTCTATGGGTGACACAGGGCCATGCGGTCCGTGTTCAGAAATATTTTACGACCATGGCGCGCATATTTGGGGCGGGCCTCCAGGAACACCAGAAGAAGATGGCGATCGTTTCATCGAAATCTGGAACCTGGTATTCATGCAATACAACAAGCAAGCTGATGGCACGATGGAACCATTGCCTAAGCCGTCTATCGATACCGGTATGGGGCTTGAGCGTATTTCAGCTATTTTGCAAAACGTGCATAGCAACTACGAAATCGACTTATTCCAAAACCTAATTCAAGCTGCGGCTACAATTGTTGGCAGCGAAGATTTAGAGAATAAATCTTTACGGGTTATCGCTGATCACATCCGTTCTTGTAGCTTCCTAATTTGTGATGGCGTAATGCCTTCTAATGAAGGCCGAGGTTATGTACTTCGTCGTATTATTCGCCGTGCTGTACGTCATGGTTACCAGTTAGGTGCCAGCGATATTTTCTTCTACAAACTAGCATCGGCACTAAGCAAAGAAATGGGGGAAGCTTACCCAGAGCTTGTAGATCAGTTACCTGTAGTTGAAAAAGTATTACGAGTAGAGGAAGAGCAGTTTAGCAAAACCTTAGCCCGCGGTATGGCAATGCTAAACGATACGCTAGAAACCCTTGAAGGTGACACTATTCCAGGTGACGTGGTGTTTAAGCTTTATGATACTTACGGTTTCCCCACAGATTTAACTAACGATGTTGCCCGTGAGCACGATTTAAAAATTGATGTAGATGGGTTTGAAAGTGCAATGCAGGCACAGCGCGCCCGTGCGCAACAAGCCAGTAACTTTGGTGCCGATTATAACAATACGCTGACTGTAGACCATGCGACATCCTTCACCGGTTACAGTGATGTTGAAGGCGAAGCAAATATTGTAGAGCTTATTGCCGATAATGCGTTTTGTGAGCGTTTAGAAGACGGTCAAGAAGGGGTTGTGGTTTTAGATCAAACGCCTTTCTACGCAGAAAGCGGTGGCCAGTCTGGTGATAAAGGGGTACTGCGTGTTGCGAATGGCGAGTTTATCGTTACCGACACTCAAAAAATGGGCAATGCTTTTGCCCACAAAGGGAAAGTGAAGGGCACCATTACCAAAGGTGAGCGTGTAACGTCTGCCATTGATAACACAAACCGTGATGCTGTGAAGAAGAATCACAGTGCTACACACTTACTTCACGCAGCCCTTCGCGAGACGTTAGGTGATCATGTCACGCAAAAAGGTTCATTAGTAGAAGCGCAGCGTATGCGTTTCGACTTCTCTCACTTTGAAGCAGTAACACCCGCTCAGCTTATTCAGGTTGAGCGCAGAGTTAACGAAGAAATTCGTGCAAACCATGCGTTGAAAACCCAACTGATGGATTTAGATGAAGCCAAAGCATCAGGGGCAATGGCGTTGTTCGGTGAAAAGTACGACGAGAAAGTACGTGTAGTCACTATGGGGCCTTTCTCTGTAGAACTATGTGGTGGAACGCATGTTAACCGAACTGGCGATATTGGTTTATTCAAAATTACCAGCGAAGCGGGTATAGCATCAGGTGTGCGCCGTATAGAAGCCATTACTGGTGAGCAGGCGCTACATTATGTTCAAGACCAGCAAGCAACGCTGGCAGAGCTGTCTAGTTTGTTAAAAACCGATACGCAAAACTTGGTTGAACGGGTAGTCGCAGTACAAACTCATACTAAAGAACTAGAGAAATCACTCACTTCTGCCACACAAAAACTGGCGAGTCAGCAAGGTGCTGATATGCTTAGTAATGCAATTGAAATAAATGGTGTGAAAGTACTTATTGCTAAGTTGGAAGGTGTTGAAGCGAAATCTCTACGTTCAATGATGGATGATATTAAAAACCGAATTGGCGAAGGCATCGTAGTACTTGGTGTAGCAAGTGAAGATAAGGTCAATCTTATCACTGGCGTGACTAAAAACCTTACCGGTAAAGTGAAAGCAGGTGAACTGGTTAACTTTATCGCTGCGCAAGTTGGCGGAAAGGGTGGTGGTCGCCCAGATATGGCTCAAGCAGGTGGCGATAAGCCAGAGTGTCTAGGTACAGCGTTAGATTCAGTTAACGCTTGGTTAGAAGATAAGCTATAATCAAATCTGAAACTTGCAGTGAGTTTTTGAAGTGACACAGAAACATGGAACCACTGTTGCTACTGTCGGGTCGTGCCGATAAGTGGCGGAGTAATTAAGGAAATGTTCAGTATTAAGGAACAGGAGCAATCGAATGCTTATTTTGACTCGTCGAGTTGGTGAAACACTTATGGTTGGTGATGATGTAACTGTCACTGTTCTGGGTGTTAAAGGGAATCAGGTCCGAATTGGTGTTAATGCACCAAAAGAAGTTTCTGTGCACCGTGAAGAGATTTACATGAGAATTCAAGCTGAGAAAGGTGGACAACCTGGAACGGCTGAGTAATCACTCTCTGCACAAAAATCGGTCAGCTTATGCTGGCCTTTTTTGTTTATAGGGATTTTTTTAAATTAATTTAAAAAAATTTAGGTATTTTTCGATATTTATTATAAAAGTTCATTTTGCACTAAGACGTGCATTCCTAAATTAACCCGCTAAAATTTGATTATAACCTAACCAAAATACAGGTTTTTTGTACGAATCGTACAAAATGACAGCGAGTGAACATTTTTATCTAAAAAAGGTTTGACTCCGGCCGGTGAATCCGTAAAATGCGGCACCACTTAAGGAGAGGTGGGTGAGTGGCTGAAACCAGTTCCCTGCTAAGGAACCATACCTAATACTGGTATCGAGGGTTCGAATCCCTCCCTCTCCGCCATTGTTCGTTGATGGTGTGACGGTCAACAAAAGTTTTATTGCGCGTGTGTAGCTCAGCTGGATAGAGTACCTGGCTACGAACCAGGCGGTCGGAGGTTCGAATCCTTCCACACGCGCCACTTCTTTTAAATGCGTCACCTTTGGGGATAATACCTTAAAGTAAAAAAGTTTACGCGTGTGTAGCTCAGCTGGATAGAGTACCTGGCTACGAACCAGGCGGTCGGAGGTTCGAATCCTTCCACACGCGCCATATAAGAAAACCCACCATCTGGTGGGTTTTTTTATTTCCGCATTTTTGTTTCCGCATATCAAATTTCTATTCTTTTACGAATCTGCACAATTCGCTTCAACTCAACGATACACATTAGTCCCCAATCCCTGCCTCATCTCCTTCATGGCGATTGATAAAGAAGGACGTTCGGTTAATGTATCTTCTTATACTCCTCAAGAGAAAAACGACTTCCAGTTAGACCTTGTTGCTATGCACGCTAAATATTTCGCTAAACAACTTGATATGGATTTCACGTAAACCACAGGAGTTCATTAATTACATTTTGTGAAAATATATCCATTCACTTAGCATAAATAGTTATTTTATTGCTTTTTATTAGCATAAAGTGTGATTGCATATGCATTTTGCTTGCTTTTTTGTTGTGTTTTATACCCTCGCATGATACTTATTCACAACGAAATTTTTGAAGGGTTCACCATGGAAACAGAATCAGTTAGCAGTTTGCTGCTTGAAGCCGGCTCACTGATGCTAATAGGAATGGTATTTGTTTTTTCATTCCTGGCATTGTTAATCGTTGGAATTCACCTAATTGCAAAGTTTTGTGAAGCATTTCCGGGCGAAGCCGCACCTCAGTATGCTGCACCTCGTAGAAAAGCGGTTCAAGCTGGTGTCGATGGTAATGTTGTTGCTGCTATCACCGCTGCTGTTCATACTCATCGTCAAGCCAATAAAAATTAATTAAACAAATCATTCAGGAGTTACCATGTCTAAGCCACTGGCCTTAACCGAGCTAGTCTTGCGTGATGCCCATCAATCGCTACTTGCTACGCGGATGCGCATAGAAGATATGCTGCCTATTGCCGAAAAACTTGATAAAGCAGGTTTTTGGTCTGTTGAATCTTGGGGCGGGGCGACATTTGATTCCTGTATTCGCTATTTAGGGGAAGATCCTTGGGATCGCATTCGCCAGCTTAAAGCGGCAATGCCAAATACGAAGCAACAGATGTTGTTGCGAGGTCAAAACTTATTAGGCTATCGCCATTACGCTGATGATGTAGTGACACGTTTTGTTGAGCGTGCACATGAGAATGGGGTTGATGTATTTCGTATTTTCGACGCCATGAACGACATGCGTAATCTAAAAACAGCGATTAAAGCGACTGTTGACAGTGGCGCTCATGCCCAAGGTACAATTTCTTACACGGTAAGTCCTGTTCACAATCTTCAACTGTGGCTCGATATGGCTAAGCAACTTGAAGATATGGGCGTTCATTCTATTTGTGTGAAAGACATGGCAGGGCTGCTTAAGCCTTACGACTGTGAAGCACTTATTAAAGGGCTTAAAGAAACCGTCAGTTTGCCTATTGCTATGCAGTGCCATGCCACCACAGGATTGAGTACGGCCACTTACCAAAAAGCCATCGATGCCGGCATCGACATGCTCGACACGGCAATTTCTTCAATGAGTATGACTTACGGTCATACCGCAACGGAAACCATGGTGTCTATTGTAGAGGGCACAGATCGAGATACGGGCATGTCATTGCCGGATCTTGAAGAAATCGCCAGCTACTTTCGTGGCGTGCGCAAAAAATACAGTAAATTTGAAGGTAGCTTGAAAGGGGTTGATGCCCGTATTTTGCTCGCTCAAGTACCTGGCGGCATGTTAACCAACATGGAAAGCCAGTTAAAAGAGCAAGGCGCTGAAGATAAATTTGAAGAAGTGCTAAAAGAAATTCCTCGTGTACGTGAAGACTTAGGCTTTATTCCTTTAGTTACGCCAACCTCGCAAATTGTAGGTACGCAGTCGGTATTAAACGTACTTACCGGTGAACGTTATAAGAGTATCACCAAAGAAACGGCGGGTGTCCTTAAGGGCGAATATGGCGCTACGGCTGCGCCAGTGAATAAAGAATTACAAGAGCGTGTGCTTGATGGTGGCCAGCCCATTACCTGTCGTCCGGCAGATAATATTGCACCTGAACTAGACAGCCTTGAGACCGAGCTCACTAAGTTAGCATCAGAGAAAAGCATTACATTGTCAGATACTAAGATTGACGATGTACTTACCTATGCCTTGTTCCCGCAAATTGGCCTGAAGTTTTTAGAGAATCGCGGTAACCCTGACGCATTTGAACCTGCACCCGGCACTGAATCTGATGTTGCATCAAGTGCACCAACTGCTGCGGCGCCTGTGTCAGCTAGCGGCGCACCGGCGGCCTACGATGTGAAAGTTGAAGGTAAGGTATACCATGTTGAAGTAGCAGCATCCGGTGAATTATCTAGCATAACCCCAAGTCAGCCATCAACAGCCGCACCACAGCCGGCATCTGCTGGCAGTAGTGAAAGTGCTCAAAGCATTAACGCACCGTTAGCCGGTAATGTGTTTAAAATACTAGTGCGTGCTGGCGATGTAGTGAACGAAGGTGATGTGGTGATTATTTTAGAAGCCATGAAAATGGAAACTGAAATTCGCTCTGCTGTCACTGGTACCGTTAGCGAAGTACTTGTAGGTGAAGGCGATGCCGTAGCCAGTACTCAACCACTTATTGCACTGGGGTAATTCATGGATAAGTTGATGGTGCTGTGGGACAGCACTGCACTGGCACATTTTGAGTCAGGCCAGTTAATCATGATGGCAGTAGGTTTCCTGTTGCTGTTCTTAGCGATTGTGAAAAAATTTGAACCGCTGTTGTTAATTCCTATTGGGTTTGGTGCCTTATTAACCAATATCCCGTTAGCTGGGTTTTCAGAGGCGGG
Source organism: Alteromonas naphthalenivorans (assembly GCF_000213655.1). Classification (NCBI taxonomy): domain Bacteria; kingdom Pseudomonadati; phylum Pseudomonadota; class Gammaproteobacteria; order Alteromonadales; family Alteromonadaceae; genus Alteromonas; species Alteromonas naphthalenivorans. The sequence goes on along the minus strand of NC_015554.1, from coordinate 2,936,943 downwards.
AGGATTGCTTCATTACATTTACGCTATCGGTATAGACACCGGGGTTTTCCCGCTGCTTATCTTTATGGGTGTGGGCGCAATGACGGACTTCAGTGCCTTAATTGCAAACCCTAGAATGTTGTTGCTAGGCGCGGCTGCGCAGTTTGGTATTTTTGCGACCTTGTTCGGTGCTATTGCGCTTAATATGATCCCAGGATTTGAGTTTACTCTCAAAGATGCCAGTGCGATTGCTATCATTGGCGGTGCTGATGGTCCAACGGCTATCTTTTTGGCCTCTCGATTAGCGCCCGATTTATTAGGGGCTATTGCGGTCGCAGCTTATTCATATATGGCGCTGGTACCTATTATTCAGCCTCCAATTATGAAAGCGCTGACCAGCAAGGAAGAACGCACCATAGAAATGGCGCAATTACGCCCTGTATCGCAACGTGAGAAGATTATTTTCCCACTGGCTACACTATTCCTAACTATCCTATTTTTGCCATCAGCAACGCCTCTAGTGGGTATGTTTTGCTTTGGTAACTTATTAAAAGAGTGTGGTGTAGTAGATAGGCTTAGCAAAACAGCGCAAAACGAGCTAATTAACATCGTTACTATTTTCTTAGGGCTAGCGGTAGGTTCTAAGCTATCTGCCGAGAAATTTTTAACCGTTGAAACCTTGGGTATTCTTGGGTTAGGCGCTGTAGCGTTTGCTATTGGTACTGCAACAGGCGTGTTAATGGCTAAGCTAATGAGCCGAATGAGTGGTGGTAAAATTAATCCACTCATTGGTGCTGCTGGTGTATCGGCAGTGCCAATGGCTGCAAGGGTTGTGAATAAAGTTGGCCTTGAAGCTAACCCTCATAACTTCTTATTGATGCATGCCATGGGGCCGAATGTGGCAGGTGTACTTGGTTCAGCTGTTGCTGCGGGTATCTTGCTGGCGCTAGTAGGTTAATGCGTTAGCCAATTGACTTAAATTGGCGACATTGCGAGGTTATATAGACTCACTCATATAAACAAAAAATGCGGCCTAGGCCGCATTTTTTGTTTGGGTATAAAGCGCAATGTTAAAAGGCGTTGTAAGAAATGGCGTCAGAGTCGCTGAATGACGTAGCGTCAAATCAATTTCCAAGCACCTACAAAAACCAACGTTAGCTAACTGATGGTATTGTTCGTAATTAACGACTGATAGGCCAAGATCAGCTTCTTAGTGATGGTATGTTCTGGCCAACGAAAAATCGTTTCGGTTTTCCCTTCTTCCACAATATTGCCATTTTCCATCACAATAACCCGATCGGCGATATGTCGAACTATTCCCAAATTATGGCTTATGAAAATAAACGCCAACCCCATTTCTTGTTGTAGCTTCAAAATAAGGTTTACCGTTTGCGAGCGTATAGACGGATCTAGGGCTGCAAACGGTTCGTCGGCAATAAGTACTTTCGGCTTTAATATAATGGCGCGGGCGAGGGATACACGCTGTTGTTGGCCATCAGACAGCATATGACGATAGAAATAATAATGTTCTCGTAGCAAGCCTACTTTTGTCAGCATTTCTTCAATCAGGGATTTACGTTCCGCTTCTGTTAACTCTGTGTTTAAACGAAGGGGGTCGTCGAGCACTTTTCCCACGGGCACAGAAGGGTTCATCGACTCACTACTGTGTTGCAATATCATACGAATGTCGTGGGTGCGTTTTTGTTGATTATTGTGTTGGTTGTATTTCGCCAAATATTTGTGGCTATTAAGCTCAATAACCCCTTCATCAGCAGGAATAGCGCCCACTAGCAATTTTGCTAACAATGACTTACCTGCGCGGTTTTCACCAATAATCGCAATGGTTTCGCCACGTTGCACTGTCAGGTCGATAGGCCCTAATTCAAATATCTCAGGCTTTTTTAGCCAACGTTTCTTATCGTTATGCCTAAACGTTAATCCATCTACCTGCATGATATCTGTCATAAATTCTCCATATGCAGCGGGAAATGGCAGTTATAGGTGTGGTCGTGAATATGCCTTACTGCAGGTCTAGACACACAAGCACGCTGTGCACGAGGACAGCGCGGCCCTAACCTGCACCCAATAGGTAAATGCTGCAACGTAGGGATAGAGCCGCCCAGCGTAGGAAGTTGAGATTTCGGCGGCAAATCCTTTCTGAAGCTCGGTGCGCTGTCCAACAATGCTTTGGTGTACGGGTGAAGCGGACGTTTCTTAATGTGCTTCATTTTACCCGACTCTACGGTTTGCCCTGCGTAAAGCACGGTCATGGAATGGGACATACTGGCAATAGCCAGCAAATCGTGACTCACAAACAATATACTTAGCGAACGGGTTTGATTTAAGCGAGTAAATAACTTAAGAATTTGTGTTTTGGTAGTTGGCTCCATCCCACGGGTGGGATCATCAGCAATTAATAGTTTCGGCTGAGATACCAAGGCCATGGCTATCATAAACTTTTGCCCAATATCACTGGGGATTTGGTGGGGATAGGCATTCAAATAATGCCTGTGTTGCTTTATGCCCACCTTATGTACAGTGCTTATGGCTATGCGTTTTCTATGTTGCGCACGTTGCCAAAACCAGTAACCTTCTACAAATTCGTCGGGAATGCTTTCCTCAAGTTGTTCACCTAAGGTGGCTGAGGGATCTAAGCTAGTTTGAGGGTTTTGAAATACAACAGCAATATCTCGGCGCATGACTTCTCTGCGCTGATATTTTGACATGCTTAATAAGTTTTCCCCTTTCCAACTCATGCGATCTGCAGTCATTCTCCACTGCGAGGGCAGGGCGCCACAGATGGCAGATACAATTAAACTTTTCCCCGAGCCAGACTCTCCCACCAGAGCGCGAATTTCACCGGTATTAACGGTTAAATTTACCTTGTCGAGCGCCTTGATGGTGGTGTCACCATCTACCATTTCTAAGGTCAAATTTTTAATGTCTAGCATAGGCATATTAGTGGCTCACTCTTTTTCTGAGTGCAGAACGTAGACCGTCACCCACAATATTTATCGACAACACCAATAAGAAAATCGCAATGCCAGGCAATGCCACATTCCAAGGGGCGAGGTAGGCCACATCAAGACCGTCGCCCAAAATTGCCCCAAGCTCTGCGAGTGGTGACTGCGCTCCTAAATTCAAAAAGCCTAATGCAGACACATCAATTACCGCAATCGAAAGTGCCACAGTACCTTGCACCACAAGCATTTCTGTCATGTTAGGAAGAATAGAGTGTACGAATAGTTGCCATCTATTCGCGCCGTCTAATTTCGACGCCATAATGTATTCTTTTTTCATTTCAGCGCGCACAAAGGTACGTGTACGGTGAACAAATTGTGGAATGAGCGCAAGCGTAATAGCCCACATACTATTGACCAACCCTGTTCCAAGAATAGCCACGATAATAATAGCAATAAGTAAGGTTGGAATGGCCATTAAGGCATCTAGCAAGTGGTTCACAATACTTGAACGCACGCCCCGTAGCATACCCGCAAATGTACCTATGCTTACGCCAATCAGCATGGCTAGCACTACCATAAGAAACCCCGAACCTAACGTAGTGCGGCAGCCGTAAATAATACGAGAGAAAACATCTCGGCCGAGGGGGTCGGTGCCAAATAAATGAGTTATTGAACCACTGCTTTCCCAACTAGGGGGAATGAGTAGCGCATCTATATTTTGTTCCGCTGGGTTGTATGGCGAAACCACCGGGGCGAACAGTGAAAAAATGATAAAGAAGCCAAGCAAAATAAGACCAACAATCGCAATGTGACTGCCACGGAAGGCTGCCCAAGTGCGTTGCCAGGGAGACGGATGAAACTCCTCTTCGTATAAACTAAACTGTGGCACGTTCGTACTTTTCTCGGCTAGGATCGATAATGCGGTTAAACAAATCGACCATAATAGTTAACGTAATAACGAGCGTTGATACCGCCAGCATTCCTACTCGAAGCGCAGGGAAGTCTCGTTGATAAATTGCTTGAATTAACCAGCTACCAATCCCTGGCCATGAAAATAAGGTTTCAACTATCATGGCATTGGTGATGAGGGTAGTAATTTGGATTGCCATTAAGGGCAATATAGGCAGCAATGCATTGCGAAGAACATGCCTAAAGAAAATTTGCCATTCAGATACACCTCTAGAGCGCGCGGCCACAATATAAGGGCGGTGAATAACATCAATAACCGAGCGACGGGTAATGCGCACCATTGAAGCGGTTGTTATTGCTCCTATTGCCAGCGTAGGCAAAGCAAGGTGCGAAATAGCATCTCGGTAGGCAAGCCCATGATCGATATCCTCTGCCAGCATAATATCTATAAGCACAAAGCCAGTTACAGGTTCAATATCGAACAATAAACTAAGCCGGCCCGACAAAGGCGCAATATCAAGGTGTAAGCTAAAAAACAGGATTAGAATAAGTGCCAACCAGAACACGGGAAATGAATAAGTGGTAATGCTCAATGCATTAATAGTGTGGTCGGTAGTAGAGTAACTTTTCAGCCCTGCGTAATATCCCAAGGGGATACCAATGAAAAGCGCCATTAGCATCGCATAAGTGCTGAGCTCGATAGTCGCGGGCATGGCGATACCAATTTCTTCTCGAAGGGGCAGACCTGACGCTAGGCTGTAACCCCAATCGCCTTGTAGTAACGACGATAAATAGTAAAAAAACTGTACTACATAGGGTTGGTCTAGACGAAATTGACGCATAAGCGCCTCACGCTGAATCTCATTCTGCGGCACAATGCCGGTAAGGTTTTCTAGTACATCACCAGGAAATAGATACACCAATGAGAATGACATGGCGGTTAACACCAAAAGGGTTAAGATAAATAACACACCGTATCGCGATAATATTTGAATCACAGTGATTTACCTACTCCGCCAAATCTAACACCGCCAAAGGGGTTAATGGTCATGCCTTCAAGTTCATTTCTATAGGCCTGATAACGATAAGCGTGGGCAATAGGCACCAACGGCAACCGCTCGTAAAGCAGTCTATTTACCTGTTGATAGATCAATCGCCGCGCTTCAAGGTCTTCTGTCTGCAAGGCTTTATCTAAAAGCTCGTCATAATCGTTATCACACCACATGGCGCGGTTAGTACCAGAAGGTATGGCGCCACAACTCAGTAACGGTCGGTAAAAGTTATCAGGGTCACCATTATCGGCAGACCAGCCTATTAATACAGAGTCGTGTAGGCCTTCTTGCAAGTGACGTCTAAATGTCGCCCAGTCGTAACTAACGATTGTGGCGATAACGCCCACTTCCCGTAAATATCGTTGGATCAGCTCTGCCATTTTGGCCGCATTAGGATTATAAGCACGCTCAATGGGCATAGCCCATATGGTCATGGTAAACCCAGGCTCTACGCCTGCATTTTCTAGTAGCTTTCTTGCTAGTACAGGGTTGTAAGCCGTATCATCCGCATCGTTTTGAAAGGCCCAACTTGCGGCTGGTAGCAGTGTTTTCGCGCGGGTAGCACTGTCGAAATAAACCGCTTCTAATAACGTGTTTTTATCAATAGCCGCGGCTAATGCACGCCGTACATCGGGATTATCGAAGGGAGGGCGCTGGGTATTGAATGCCCAAAAACCAACATTCAAACCGGGCTTTTCAGCCAGTAATAAGTCGTCACGGGAGCGGATAATTTCCAATTCCGTTTGTGCAGGAAATGCCGTCGCATCACACTCGCCGGTCATTAACTTAGCCAAACGCAACGAGCTCTTCGGCGTTATATCGTAAATTAAGCGTTCCGCATTGTTTTGTTCACCCCAATAGGTTTGGTGACGTTGGTAACGGATGTAGTGATCTTTGCGGTAGTTTTCGAATTTAAACGGGCCTGTACCAATAGGGTATTGGTCAATTCGATTGGGCAGACCTTGTTGTAACAATGCCTCACCGTACTCTTGTGACAACATCACCGAAAAGTCCGTGGCTAAATTAGCTAAAAAAGAACTGTCCCTGCGCGTTAATTTTATTTCTACCCTGTACCCGTTTAATCGCTCAACTGAAGCAATATTTTGTGCCAACCCCAAACTTTCAAAGTACGGGTAGCGTCCGCCCGATACGTAATGGTATGGGTGTGAGGTAAGTCGCCACCTATCAATACTAAAAATGACATCATCAGCATTAAAGTTTCTGCTAGGCGTGAAATAGCTGGTGGTATGAAATTCAACGTCTTTTCTGAGTTGAAAGGTGTAGGTTAAGCCGTCATCAGAAACTAACCAGCTACTCGCCACGCTAGGTATAATACGGCCTGAATCAGGGTCGAAATCGAGCAACCTGTCATACAACTGATGCGATGACGCATCGGTTGTAGTGCTAGACGTATCTAACTGAGGATTAAACGTCACAGGGTTGCTTTCAGAGCAATACACCAAACCGCTATTATAAAATGCATGTTCATCTTGTTTTGAACAGGCCGCTACCAGTATTACCATAACAACAGTAAAGGCAGCGTAAAAAAGCGGTTTTACAGGCATTCAGTTAGCACTCCATCGATTCAGGGGAAGAGTCTAACAGGTTGTATTTTTTTAGATAACCTCGAAGTTGATGATAAGTGAGACTAAGTTTCTCAGCAGTCTTCTTCTGATTAAATTGACTGTCGGACAATGCTTGCTTAATCATGTCAATTTCGTATTGCTGCGAGCGGTCTTTTAAATCAATTGGGTATTCAACCGTTTCGGGTTTTAACGACGGTAATACAGCAGGCGATGAGTTTGCCGCAGGTTCACTATTGGTGACTATGCCTTCTACATTAGCTGCAACTGTATTGGAAGGCACTGTTGGTTCTGCTTCAGATGTACTCGAGGTTCTGTCGTTTGTTTTAATACGAGAAGTTGGTCTGAATAAAGACTCAAAAGGGTCGAGAACAATATCGTGAACAGGTAAATGTGGGTTGTTCGTTCTATAAACCGCACGTTCAACCACGTTTTTAAGCTCTCGAATATTTCCAGGCCATTCATAATCAAGCAAGGTGCGTTTTGCTTTTTCGGTAAAGCCGCTAAAAAGTTCCATCTCCATTTCTCTTGCCATACTAATGGCAAAGTTTTCAGCAAGCATCATGATGTCTTCACGTCGCTCTCGTAAAGGGGGGATGGTAATAACATCGAAGGCGAGCCTGTCGAGTAAGTCTGCACGGAACTCACCAGCGTCAGCTAAGGCCGGTAAATCTTCGTTTGTAGCAGCAACCAAGCGCACATCGGTTTTAACCGTTTTATTCCCGCCCACACGTTCAAATTCGCCGTATTCTACTACCCGCAATAATTTTTCTTGGATTAAACCAGACGTGTTCGCCAGCTCATCAAGAAATAGGGTGCCATTGTGGGCAATCTCAAAGCGTCCTTCTCGGCGCTTTGCTGCGCCAGTAAATGCGCCAGCTTCATAGCCGAACAGCTCACTTTCTAATAAGCTTTCGTTAAGCGCGGCACAATTGAGCTTGACGTAATTTTGATCCCAGCGCTTAGACAGAAAGTGTAAACGGGCTGCTATAAGCTCTTTACCGGTTCCGCGCTCACCAATTACCAATACGGGTTTATCCAGTGGTGCTATTTGTGAAATTTGCTCTAGCACTTCTAAAAAACTATTCGCTTGGCCTAGCAAATTATCCTGCTGACGATACCTACTCATTAAATCCCTCAAATATTAGTCATTTCGACCAATTAATAGTGTAGAGTAAAAAAACTTGTTGTTCGAGCATTATTTAAACTAAACGAATATCTTTTAAAATTATCAAGTTAGGGTAATTCAAAAAACTGGCAAGCATATTGAATAGTCTTACTACAAGTTTATCTTGGTACAACCAGTTTTCGACTATGAGGTAATTATTATGGGTATCTTCTCGCGTTTCACTGATATTGTGAATTCGAATATTAATGCGCTTTTAGATAAAGCGGAAGATCCGGAGAAAATGGTCCGGTTGATTATTCAGGAAATGGAAGACACATTAGTAGAGGTGCGCTCAGCATCGGCTAAAACGTTGGCGAACAAAAAGGAAATTGTAAGCCAAATTAATAAATACGAAGCAGACGCTAACGATTGGCAGATGAAAGCGGAACTTGCGTTAAGCAAAGACCGTGATGATTTAGCCCGCGCAGCACTGCAGGAAAGAAAGAAATCAGCCGAAGCTGCTGAGACACTGACTAACGAGTTGACGGTTGTTGAACAGCAAATTAGCAAACTTCAGGATGAAATTGGTCAGCTTCAAGACAAGCTAGCTGATGCGAAGAGTCGTCAAAAAACGATTATCATGCGTCAGAAAACGGCGAGTTCACGCTTAGAAGTGAAACGCACGCTAGATAACACCAAAGTAGATTCAGCTATGGGGCGCTTTGAACAATACGAGCGTAAGATTGACGACTTAGAATCGCAGGTAGATGCCTACGACCTAGGTAAGAAGACCTTAAATGATGAATTTGCAGAATTAGAAACCGGCGATAAGATAGACGAAGAGCTAGCTGCGCTTAAAGCAAGAGTGAAAGGTGACACAAGTTCATCTTCAACATCAGAATAATAATTATAGGTAGCCTGCTTAGGCGTTAGATTTATAGTGTTGGTGCACTAGGCAGGCTAATCGGGGTTTTTTGGAGGTATTTACAATGGATGAAGGTATCATTGCAATGTTGGTAATGCCCTTAGTCATATTTATGATTTTTGTGGCACCGATTTGGTTAATTTTGCATTACCGTAGCAAAAAACAAGTCAATCAAGGTTTGAGTGTTGAAGAGCAAGCTTCACTGCAATCACTTGCTGAACAAGCTGAAAAAATGAGTGATAGAATTCAAACCCTTGAAGCTATCTTAGACAGCGAAGCCCCAGAGTGGAGGAATCGCGCATGAGAAATGGCAAGCAGCTATACCGTGATACAGACAACGCCAGAATAGCGGGTGTATGTTCGGGAATAGCGCACTACTTTGGTTTAGAAACTTGGTTAGTGCGAATTCTAGCCGTGACGGGCTTTTTCTTACTTGCAGGCCCATTCATGTTTGTTGCCTATATCGCGGGCTGGTTCATTTTAGATAAGAAGCCTTTAGGCGATGCTTCAGAAGAGCAAACTCCTGTGCATCAAAGCCGCGGCAAAGGATGGAAAAACACAAACTCTACATCAAGCAATAGTCGTCATAAGGTCGAAGTGAAAACAAAAGTTTGGCAGTCTGGTGAGCCACCTAAACAAGCATTTCACGATATTCGTAATCGTTTTCAGAAATCGGAAGTACGACTACGCAAGATGGAAACGTATGTGACCTCTAGAGAATTTGAACTTAACCGAGAAATCAGTAGATTGTAGTTAAGTAAGATTAAAATACATTCGCTAGAGACGCCCCGACAAATGCAAAACCGCTCTTCTTTAAGAGCGGTTTTTTGTATGTAAAGCATTATGTTATGAGGTTTTGTAAATAAGTTGTTACGGCTTGGCTGTGTAGCAAGAATAGGTAAACACTTCCCGTTAGCGTGCATTTCATTAGACTAATTGACAGAAGTCAGTCACGGAATATGTCGAAAGCAGTTATGGCAAAATCTAGCGTTTATCAATCAAAAACCTCAGGCAACAAAGGCGTTATAAACTGGTCAGAAGAAGAAAATCAAATCTGGGCAGAGTTGTACGCCAAGCAGCTTCCGTTATTGAAAACGCGAGCCTGTAGTCAATACATGGAAGGCTTATCGTTACTGGCACTGCCTGATGATCGCATTCCCCAGCTCCCCGATATCGATAAAGTACTATTAGCACAAACCGGTTGGAAAACTGCCGAAGTTCCCGCGCTCATCAATTTTGGCGAATTTTTTAGATTACTCGCCAACAAGCAGTTTCCTGTCGCAACCTTTATTCGCTCGAAAGACGAATTTGATTACCTACAAGAGCCCGATATTTTCCATGAGGTTTTCGGTCATTGTCCTTTACTTACGAATCCGGCGTTCGCGCACTTTACCCATACCTACGGAAAACTTGGCTTAGCGGCTAGCAAAGAGGACAGAATCTATCTCGCACGACTTTATTGGTTTACGGTTGAGTTTGGGTTAGTTCGAAGTAAAGCAAATCCAGAAAAACTAGAAATTTATGGTGGAGGTATATTGTCTTCACCGGGTGAAACGCTATATGCATTAGAGAGCGGCGATGCAATAAGGAAGCCGCTTAAAGCGATAGATGCGTTAAGGACACCGTATAGAATTGATATTATGCAGCCTTTGTATTACATACTTCCTGACTTTGATTATCTGTTCGAGTTGGCCGACATGGATATTATGAGCCTAGTGAATAAAGCGAAAGGGCTTGGGCTATATCCCGCCTTATTCGACGCCAAAAAGCAGGCTTAAGTTAATATTTTGTTACAGCGTGGCGTGATAAGGGGAAACGTTTTCACACCTTCCACTTCGCCGAATCGCTTAGAAACCCAGCCTTCCAAGGAGAAAATCTGGCATAATTAACTTGTTATCTTTTTGTAAAAGTGTGATATTGTGTACATATAAGTTTACAAGAGATGTGAAGTCACACCCATGCGATTAGAAATCAGTTGTCAGGACAGACTGGGTATTACTCAAGATGTGTTGGATATCCTCGTTACCCACGAAATCGATCTAAGAGGTATTGAGATTGATGAAACAGGCAAAATTTTTCTTAATTTTCCCAATATTGAATTTGCAGACTTCCAGCATCTGATGCCCAAAATTCGTCGCATCGATGGTATTTCTGACGTTAAAACGACGCATTTTATGCCAAGTGAAAGAGAAAAAACTCAGCTTTCTGCCATATTGCGCACGCTTCCTGATCCGGTGTTTTCTATTGATGCGAGAGGGCATATCTTACTATGCAATGAAGCAGTAACCTCTGGGTTAGAGCAGAGCGTCCACGATGTTGAAGGCATTGAAATAGGCGAAGTAGTGAAGGGCTTTAACTTCACCCGTTGGATGGATGGAAAGTTGCCTCGCGCTCAGTCTTCTAAGGTAAAGTTTATCCAACAAGACTATGTGGCTGATATGTTGCCTATTACCGTGCCTGACGGTGATAACAACATTATTATGGCCGGTGCGGTGGTTATTCTGAAATCAGAAATGCGGTTAGGCCAACAGTTTAGTGTATTCCATCAATCGCCGACTGACAGTTTTGATAGATTCGTCGTGGAATCTCAGGCGATGAAACGTGTGGTGAGTGAAGCAAAACGTATTGCTGATCTTGATGCACCGGTTCTTATTTTCGGTGAAACAGGCACGGGTAAAGAAATGATTGCCCGCGCTTGTCATCAATCCAGTCGACGCAGTGAGGGCGCGTTTTTAGCGCTAAATTGTGCATCGCTACCTGATAGCGTGGCGGAAACTGAATTATTTGGTTATGCGCAAGGTGCTTTTAATCAACCTAATGCTAAAGAAGGTCTGCTAGAGCAAGCAAGAGGCGGCACACTGCTGCTTGATGAAATTGCTGACATGAGTTCTCAGCTACAAGCCAAACTACTACGGGTGTTAGAAGACGGTGAATTTAGACGAGTAGGCGATGCGGAACCTGTTACTGTAGATGTTCGTTTTATTTGCACTACCTGCCGCGACCTAGGTCAATTGGTAGAAGAAGGGCGTTTTCGCAAAGAATTGTATTATCGCTTAAATGTATTGAGCTTAGTGATGCCATCGTTAAAAGAACGCCGACACGATATTGTTCCACTCGCCGAATCGTTTATTGCCCAGCACAGTACGAAGCTGGGTCGTAGACCGGCTAAATTAAGTAAGTCCTGCGTTGATTTTTTGCAGCAATACCCTTGGCCTGGCAATGTCCGTCAGCTTCAAAATGCACTGTTCAGAGCGTTGTCTTTGCTAGATGGCAAGGAAATTACCAAAGAAGATATTCAGCTTCCTAGTTGTGCCCCTAGTGTGACCTTTATCGATGAAAACTTCGAAGGTACATTAGACGATGAAGTGAAAAAATTTGAAAAAGACTTACTAAAACGGCTTTATCCTTTCTATCCGAGTACGCGTCAATTGGCGAGAAAGTTAGGATTAAGTCATACCGCGATTGCGAATAAATTACGTGAGTACGGTATTAATAAGGCATCAATAAAAATGTAGGTTTCACTGTTTCGTTAAATTTACGTTGCCTTGCTTAGCTAATAAGGGCGGTACTTCAGTAAGAAGTGCCGCCTTTTTTTGTACAACCAAGCTTACAGTGAAAATTATTGTCGTGTGCTCCTGACTTTTCATCTTGTTACGGGTGATGCATAAAGAATAATAAATGTTATATACGCAAAAGCGCTGATCACAGTAAGGATCCAATTTATGAAACTAGCTACTTATAAGAACGATAGCCGAGATGGCCGTTTAATGTTGGTATCTAAAGATTTAACACGTACCTGTTCAGTAGAAGATATCGCTCACACTATGCAGCAAGCACTCGACAGCTGGCAGGTTACTGCTCCGCAATTACAGATGCGCTACGAACAGCTCAATAATGGGGTAATAGAAAGTATTGAATTTGATGCTACTCGCTGTGAGTCACCCCTACCGCGCGCTTACCAGTGGGCAGATGGCAGTGCGTATGTAAACCATGTAGAGCTAGTACGAAAAGCGCGAGGCGCTGAAATACCTGAAAGTTTCTGGAGCGACCCACTCATGTACCAAGGGGGATCTGACGACTTTATCGGCCCACGGGATGACATTATATTGCCCAGCGATGAATGGGGCATTGATTTTGAAGGTGAGGTGGCCGTTGTTACCGATGATGTTCCGATGGCCTGCACTGATGCACAAGCGGCAGAGCGAATTAGACTGGTAATGCTTGTGAATGATGTATCCCTAAGAGGCTTAATTCCAGGTGAGTTGGCGAAAGGGTTTGGGTTCTTTCAGTCAAAGCCGGCCTCTAGCTTTTCACCCGTGGCGGTAACACCCGATGAACTCGGGGATGCGTGGGAACAAGAGAAAGTACATTTACCGCTTCGTTCCACCTACAACGGTGAATTGTTCGGTAAACCACAAGCAGGTGAAGACATGACATTTAGCTTCGCTAAGCTGGTGTCACATGCAGCTAAGAGTCGAAACTTAGGCGCTGGCACCATTATTGGTTCAGGTACCGTATCGAACAAACAAGGTACTGACCACGGCTCAGCCATTGCTGAAGGTGGCCTTGGCTACTCGTGTATTGCTGAAGTGCGCATGATTGAAACTATCAGGGATGGAAAACCTACTACTCCCTTTATGCAATTTGGCGATCGAATTAGGATAGAAATGTTCGATAGTAACGGACAAAGCATTTTCGGTGCTATCGAGCAACAGATTAAGCCTTTAAGCTAAATTTGATAAACGTAAGCTGAGGGTTAGGCCCATACGCTCGCCCTTAGCAAATTACGCTATGATTATAATGAGTAATACAACACACACGTAAGGCGGCGGGTATTTATGAGTTTAACTTTATATGGTTACTGGCGCTCAACGGCGTCTTACAGAGTAAGAATTGCACTTAATTTAAAAGGTGTAGAGTATCAATATGTGCCTGTGCACTTAGTCAATGAAGGTGGGCAGCAGCACAGTGCGCCCTATAAACAGCTAAACCCCGCTCAGCTAGTGCCCACTTTGGTTGACGATGATGAAGATATTATTCTTAATCAGTCTTTAGCCATTATCGAATACTTAGATGAACGTTTTCCCTCACCGTATCAATTGATACCATCGCACAAGACAGAACGAGCAAGGGTAAGGGCGCTGGCTCAGGATATTGCATGTGACACTCAACCTTTAAGTAACTTGCGTGTACTCAATCAGCTTAAGAATGAATATAGTGCCGAACAAGAAAGTGTAAACAAATGGGCGGCGCATTGGATAACGCTGAGTTTCGATGCCATTGAAAAGCGGCTACAAACCCAAGCTGGTAAGTACTGCTTTGACTTTGATGTGACCATGGCTGACTTGTGTTTGGTACCGCAGGTTTATAACGCGCATCGCTTTAATGTGGATATGACACGATATCCGCTTATTCAAAAAATAACAGACAATTGCAATGCATTACCTGCTTTTGAAAAAGCACTGCATGAGAATCAGGTTGATAGCGTGCTTCAATAACGTGAGAAAGAAGCGCAGTCGATGGGCAGCAGGGCGTAGGTTTCAATGAAACCTACTGTCGTTTGATGGGTAGCTCAGTGGTGTTCTTCACTTGTTTTAATGCGAAGGTAGAGCTGACATGATCAACCAAAGGAAGATGAGTAAGCTTCGTTTTCAGTAAAAATTCATATTCTTCAATACTTTCCACAATCACTTTAAGCAAATAGTCTTTCTCACCGCTGGTGGTGTGGCACTCAACAATTTCATCAATACTTTGTACTGCATTTTCAAAATCGGTAAGGGAGTCGCCATCATGATTTTTAAGTGTGACATAAATAAAAACAGACACCCCAAGGTTGAGTTTTTTACTATTTAAAAGAGTGACTTTACCAATAATAATGCCATCGGCTTCCATGCGTTTTACCCGTCGCCAACAGGGGGTATGGGACAACCCAACCTTCTGGCTCAACTCGGCCATAGAGACAGTGGCATCTTGTTGAAGTACTCGTAAAATCTCACGATCGAATTTATCTAATTTCATTGAACGCAGCTTCCGTCGTTTTTATGATGTTTATTATATAGAAAAATAAATTCTAGGATAGATATCCTAGAAAAATAGTATTCATACTTTGTGTATTTCACTTTACGAGGGCCGGTCATTAACTTAGCAAGGCGTGTCCTCTGGTTGTTGGGCTACACTTGGGCAAAATCCATCACATTATTAATAGGGAAAGTATGTCGGTTTTCGATCACATAGAGTTTGATAGTCACGAGCATGTCGCTTTTTATCACGATAAAGAAGCAGGCTTAAGTGCCATTATTGCCATACACAACACAAACCTAGGCCCAGCATTGGGTGGTTGTAGAATGTGGCCCTATGTAAGCAGTGCAGAAGCACTAACCGATGTACTCCGTCTTTCTAAAGGAATGACCTACAAAGCCGCGATGGCTAATATTGCATTAGGTGGTGGTAAATCAGTCATTATTGGTGATCCTCGCAAACAAAAAACGCCGGCGATGATGGAAGCCATGGGGAAATTTGTAGATTCATTGAGTGGCAAATATTTTACCGCAGAAGACTCGGGCATTTCAGTTACCGATTTACAAACCATGGCGACTCAGTCTGATTACATTGCCGGAGTAAACGCACAATACCACTACGCTGACGAACAGCCAGACGGTAATCCAGCACCCTCTACCGCTTATGGTGTGTTCGTAGGCTTAAAAGCCAGTGTAGAGCACGGATTGAATAGCAGCTTAGAGGGAGTAAGCGTAGCAATTCAGGGTATGGGGCATGTAGGGTATCGCCTTGCGTCACACCTTCATGCAGCCGGTGCAAAGCTCTATGTTGCTGATATATTCCCCGAAGGTGTTGAAAAGGCCGTAGCAGAACTGGGTGCTACGGCGGTAGCGCCTGAAGAAATTTTAGGGCTGGACGTTGATGTACTAGCACCTTGTGCATTAGGCGCGGCAATTAATGACCAAACATTACCGATGATTAAAGCTAAGGTCATCGCTGGCGCGGCGAACAATCAACTTGCACGCGAAGAAATTGGCGATATGTTAGTCGAACGAGGTATTTTGTACGCGCCTGATTATGTGATTAACGCAGGTGGCATTATCGATATCTTCCATCAGCGTATGGAAAAGAGCACGAACGCAGCGCTACGCAAGCATATTGAAGACATTGGTACGACGCTAAAAGAGATTTATACCCGTGCTGATGCCCAAAAAGCAGCCACAAATCGTGTGGCAAACATCATTGCAGAAGAGAGATTTTCGTTAAAGGGTTGAAAGTTATCGGGCAAGTAGTCATAATGCGCCCCGCGCTTAAGACTGCTGACGCCTGTTAGCATTTTATTCGCTTTCAATGGTGGGCTTTTGGTCCTCCCGCAATGATACTCTGTGAACTCGGTCAGGCCTGGAAGGGAGCAGCCGCAGCAGACGACTCATGTGCCGGGATGTGGCTGGGAGCCCGCCACCCAATTTACTCCCCCGTATTTTTGACCTTTGGCGTTACTCTGCTTTCTCGCTTACCGATGTTTTATCTGTGTCGTCTAAATATTTCATCGCATTATCGATAGCATACGTAACATTCATCTCCATTTGATTTCGTTCACTCTGGGGAAGATAAAAGGCCATATCGACTTCATAGCGGATGTAGCGTGGAGGGACTTGGTTAAGTGCCAAGCAGCATAAGTCAGCTAAATAATCAGGACTTTTAGTATTATCCAGTCCAAGTTCTGTTACACGTTGTAATACAAGATGTTCGTAATAATTATGAATGTCATCATCAAGCTTCATATTTGTGCCCTAATTTAAATTTTAACGCGATGTTATTTTTTATGGGTATGTATATTTTTAATAACGCCCCTAGATAATTTATAGCCTGTATTTTGTCGATGTCGAGTTAGCGATGTTAGAATTTCTTTCTGTGCATAACGACGACAAGAATAATCGGCATGAAAAAAAATATTGAACCCTGCTATTACGGTGATTATCTAGCGTTAGATAAAATACTTGGCGCACAAAAGCTTCAAAGTACCAAGTACGGTGAACCTGCTCATGAGGAAATGCTATTTATAGTAGTGCATCAAGTGTATGAGCTATGGTTTAAGCAACTTTTACACGAACTCAATGCGGTTATCGACACATTCAATCAAGCAGCAGTAAAAGATCAGCAACTCACTTCAGTAGTACATAGGCTGCACCGTGTTATTCAAATTCAAAAGCTGATGAACGACCAAATAGGTATTATGGAAACTATGACGCCTCAGCAGTTTCTTTCATTCAGAGATTATTTGGTTCCCGCCTCAGGCTTTCAAAGTATCCAATTTAAACAGCTTGAAATTTCATTAGGCCTTAAAAGGGAATATCGTATCGATTTCGATAAGCAAAGTTTTTATAACCGATTAAGTGATGATGATCGCAGCCTATTGGAAGCGTTAGAAGAAAAACCAAGCTTGTTTGAACTAGTGGATAAGTGGTTGGCACGTATGCCACTACTTAAAACCGAGGATTTCCACTTTTGGGATTACTACCGAAATGCAACAGATGAAATGCTTAACGATGACAAAGAAACCATAGAAAAGAATGCGTTTCTGTCGGAAGTAGAACGTCGACAAGAGCTTAAAGACTGGCAATCGACCAGAGAGAACTTTGACGGGCTATTTAATCATGATACGTATGAAGCCCTTCTTAATCAGGGTAAATTCCGCTTATCACATGAAGCATTATTGTCGGCTTTATTTATAAAGCAGTATTCAGAAGAACCCGTTTTTAATCTGCCTTTCCAACTCATTACCGCACTAACAGAAATTGATGAACAATTAACGTTGTGGCGTTATCGCCATGCCATGATGGTACAACGAATGCTGGGAACAAAAATAGGAACGGGCGGCTCATCCGGCCACCATTATTTGAAGAAAACGACGGAATCTAACAGGGTGTTTCTAGACTTTTTCAACATGGCTACGTTTCTTTTGCCAAAAAGTTCACTTCCAGAATTGCCTGAATCGGTAAAACGCAGCTTAGGCTTTTATTTACAATAGACGAAAAATGCGACATTTCTGCATTTGCGACGAATGTAATTCGTCGCAAATGGGGAACTCTTTGAATACCCCCCAAAGCCAAGCCACTCAAAAGATTACGTGTAATTTCCCTACTTCACGCCCATACCATTCATCGTAAAAATTTCCATTTACGCTTGCTTTACCCCCTTTACACATGTCAATTATACTTTCGGATAACCATAAAAATCCGTATAAAAAACAATCGTTTAGATTATCTTTATGGTTTTTTTAAATAAAGTTAAGACTAACGAAAACACACATCCAGGGAGTTATACATGCTTCAATATAAAAGAAGTGCAGCGGCTTTTGCCGTAGCGCTCAGTCTTGGTGTTTCGGCACCAGTATTTGCAAACGACACAAATGGTTTTATTCAAGGTAATACTGCAGAAATTAGCGGTGCAGAAATTAGTGGCGTTACTGTAACTATCACTAATGTTGATACAGGTCTAGTTCGTACAGTTACCACAGATGCTAACGGCGATTTTCGTTTTCCATTGTTACCGCCAGGTATCTACAATGTGGTTGCTGAGAAAGACGGCTTTCGTAACACCATCCAAGAATCTGTAAAAGTTGGTATTAGTGGTAAAACTAACTTAAACATGAAACTTGCCGGTGACGATGTTGAACGAATCGAAGTAACTGGTTCAACAATTGCCATGGTAGATGTAACAAGTTCAAGCACTGGTATCGTTGTAGACACTGTTACCCTTGATAGAGTTCCTGTTCCTCGTAACTTAACGTCAGTTGCGCTATTGGCACCAGGTACAACCCAAGGTGACTCAGCGTTTGGTGACCTTCCTTCCATTGGTGGTGCATCAGTTGGTGAGAACGGTTATTACATTAATGGTCTAAATATTACTAACTTTAGAACGGGTGTGGGTTCAAGTGAGCCACCTTTCGACATGTACGAAACCTTTGAAGTTAAAACCGGTGGTTACTCAGCGGAATACGGCCGTGTAACTGGCGGTGTTATTAACGCTAAAACTAAAAGTGGTAGCAACGAATTTAAAGCTGGCGTTAATGTTTACTGGGAGCCTGATGCACTTCGTGAGCAGAAAAGTTCTTACAGAAGAACAACTGACGGCAATTACCGCATTGATAATACCGGCGATGAAAAAGATTCGTGGGATGCAAACGTGTGGGCTAGCGGCGCGCTAATTGAAGACAAATTATTCTTCTATGCGTTGTTTAACCCGCGCTCTGTAGAAGAGAAATTCGTAGGTGAACAGCAGATAAACAGTACTGGCTTAGTTCAGAACGGTTTTACAGAAACCGATGAAGATGCGTTTTGGGTAGCGAAAGTTGATTGGTATGCTACTGAAAACAACATATTGGAAGTGACAGTATTTTCAGATGAGCGTTCAACCGAAATCCAAACGTTTGATTCGACTGATGGCGTTTTTACCACAGACTCGAGAGTTGGTTACGAAGATGAAGGTGGCCTGAACTACACGGCTAAATGGACCAGTATCATCAATGATGATTTCTCTATCTCTGCCCAGTACGGTGTGAACAAGCAAGACCGGACCGTGCGCAGTGAATTAGATGCTAATCCAGTAGCATACTTTACTTACGATAGTACTGGTGCTTTTGTTCCAACAAGCACGTGGGCTGGTTTTACTGTTGAGCAGGGGGACGATAAACGCGAAGTTATCCGCATTGATGCTGACTGGTATATTGGCGACCACTCAATTCGCTTCGGTTACGATTACGAAAACTTAACAGCAAGTAGTTATACGATTAACTCAGGCGGCGCATACTATCTTTATTATGTAAATGATGACGATTTAGCTAACGAAGAAATCTACCAAGTGCGTCATAGAGATTACGAAGTTGGTGGTGATTTCGATTCAGAAAATATTGCATTCTACGTACAAGACCAATGGCAGGTTACTGATGACTTAGTGATTAATGCCGGTATTCGTAACGACTCTTTTGAAAACTTCAATGCAGATGGTGAAACCTTCGTAAAACTTGATAACCTTTGGGCACTTCGTTTAGGTGCGGTATGGGATGTGCGTGGCGATGGTGAAACGAAAGCATGGGCAAGTTTCGGTCGTTACTACCTTCCAGTTGCAGCCAACACGAACATTCGCTTAGCCGGTGCAGAAACCTATACGCAAGAATACTATGAGTTTGACGGATACGCTGATGAGTCTTTATTCATTCCTAATCTTACCGGTGATAAAACTCAGCCTGACGATGTTTTCGCTAACGGTGAAGCAAAATCTCCAGCTGAATTAGTTGATCAAAATATTGATGCAATGTACTCAGATGAATTTATTGCTGGTTATCAGTTCCAATTGAACGACGAGTGGAGCATGGCGATTCAAGGTACTTACCGAGAATTGGCGACTACTGTTGAAGATATGGCAATTGATGCAGCGGTTATCGAATGGGCTGCGGCTAATGGCTACGGTGACGTTTCTGGTATTTGGGACGGTTTCCATCAATATGTATTAACTAACCCCAATGTAGACATGCGTATTGGTACCACTGAATTGCCAGGTACTAACGGCGAATTGGTTTATATGGATTTGTCAGCCGAAGACTTAGGCTACCCAGATTCAGTACGTAAATACGCTGCCGTTGACTTTACCTTCCAACGTGCTTGGGACGGCGTTTGGATGTTCAATGCTGCCTATACGTGGTCGCATAACTGGGGTAATAACGAAGGTTTTGTGCGTTCTGACAACGGTCAAGATGACGCAGGCTTGACAACATTGTTTGACCAACCTGGATTGTTAGATGGCGCCTACGGCGACCTTCCTAACGATCGTCGTCATCAAGTTAAAATGTACGGTGCCTATGCGGTTACCGAAGACTTAACGTTAGGTGCTAACTTGCAGTTCTGGACCGGTAAGCCAGTGAATGCATTTGGTTATCACCCGACTGATAAATTTGCACAAGCATATGATTCAGAGTCATTTTATGCCGGTGGTGAGCTTGCCCCTCGTGGCTCTCGCGGTCGCACAAGTAGCTACTACTCAATTGATGTTTCGGCGTCATATAATATTGATATTGGCGAAGATCAAACATTGGTTGTTCGTGCAGATGTCTTTAACGTGTTGAACAACGATAAAGTGACAGAGGTTTATGAAATCTATGACAGTGAATCGTCTCAAGACCCATTAGACCCAGATGTAGATCCTAACTATGGAACGCCTACACAATGGCAAACTCCTCGTTATGTTCGCTTTAGTGTGAACTATACGTTTTAAGACCTAATGCTAGGGAAGTGCGACTTATCGCGCTTCCCTAGCAATTCATCCTGTATAGGTCGAAAAATAATCGCTTCAAGACTTTAGTTGTAATATTTACGTAAATTGTAAGTAAACATTTACAGAAAAAGTAAAAAAACTTAAAAAAAGTTGAACTTTTAATTATTCCTCTCCCGATCTCAGTTGACCGTTTACGCTTGTTGTGTTTATTATCTTAGTGAGGCTTTGACCTTACTAATAATAATTCGTTATAAACGATTTTAGAAATACACACTAAACAAGTTTTAGTGGTCCAGGGAGACAACACATGTTTACAAATTCTAAGCTGGCTAAGTCAGTTAGGTTGGCCTGCGCGTTCGGCGCGGTTTCAACAATAAGTTTTTCTGGTGCAGTTGCTGCACAAGAAGCCGAAGAAGCAGCCGATACTGTTGAAAAAATCGAAGTAACCGGTTCACGTATCCGTCGCACAGACATTGAAGGCGCTAACCCAGTAACGGTTATGTCACGTGTAGATATCGAAAAATTCGGTATTACTTCAATCGGTGATGTTCTTCAAGCTATCCCATCTGCTGGTTCAGCAATCAACACAAACAACAACAACGGTGGTAATGGTACAACTACTATTAACATTCGTGGTATCGGCTCAAACCGTACTCTTGTTCTTGTAAACGGTAAGCGTTGGGCTCCAGGTCTAACAGGTTCAGTTGATTTAAATAACATCCCAGCATCAATCATTGAGCGTATCGAAGTACTTAAAGATGGTGCTTCAGCGGTTTATGGTTCTGACGCAGTAGCCGGTGTTGTAAACATCATCACTCGTCAAGATTTCGAAGGCGTTCACGCTTCTGGCTATATCGGTCAATATGACGAAGGCGACGGTAACAAAGAACAGTGGGATGTTGGCTTTGGTGCTGCGAACGACAAAGGTAACGTTTATTTCAACGTTAGTTATGTAGAAGAAGAAGCGACACTTGCTGGTGACCGAGCTATCTCTGCAGTTCCAGTTTTCGGTACGCCTGAAGGTTTCGGTGGTTCATCTGCGCCGCCTCAAGGTCGTTTTTGGACTTTTGATCAAGCTGGAACGTCTTTTAGTGAGCAAGGTGATAGTGCCGGTGGTTTAGAGCCATGGGTTGAGCCAGATAGCCGATTCAACTTTGCTCCTTTCAACTACCTATCTACGCCACAAGAAAGAACAAATATTTACTCTCAGGCGCGTTACGAGTTAACAGATAACCTAAGTGTAAACGTAACTGGTTTCTACGGTAACCGTAAATCAGAACAGGCTTTAGCACCTACACCTTTGTTTATCGGTACGGCATTTGGTGATTCAGGCTTTACTCTTTCTGCTGACAACCAATACAACCCATACGGTGTTGATATTTCTACAGACCAATCAGTTCTAGATGCAGATCCAAATGCACGTGAATTGTTCTTGTTTGGTCGTCGTATGATGGAAGCAGGCTTCCGTAGCTTCAAACAGAACGTTGACCAATTCCAGTTTAATGGTGGATTTGATGGTGTTCTTGAATTTGCAGACAGAGAATTCTACTGGGATGCAAACTACACTTATGCTGATATCACTCAAAACCAGTTAACAGATGGTCTTCTTAATATGAACCGCGTTGCGCTTGCAATCGGTGACCCAGCTAACTGTACTGGCGATTGTACTCCGCTAAACCTATTTGGTGGTTCTACTGCTCTTGGTGAAGGTACAATCACGCAAGAAATGCTTGATTACATTACTTTCACTGCACAAGATGAGCAGAGCACATCGCTAGAAAGTTACTCTGCAAACATCTCGGGTGAAGTACTTGAATTACCAGCAGGTTATTTAGCATTTGCTGCTGGATACGAAAAGCGCTGGCAAGAAGGTTACGACCAACCAGATGCAATTATTGCAGCAGGTATAACGTCGGGTAATGCACGTCAACCAACTGAAGGTTCGTTCAGCGTTGAAGAAGCATATCTAGAGCTAGCTATTCCACTTCTTTCAGACCTTGAGTTTGTTGAACAGTTAGACCTTGAACTTGCTACACGTTACTCGGACTACAGCAACTTCGGTGACACTACAAACTCTAAAGTTGGCTTGAAGTGGCGTGTTAACGACGACTTAATCATTCGTGGTACGTGGTCTGAAGCATTCCGTGCACCATCTCTAGATGAATTGTTCTCTGGTAACAGTGATAGCTTTGCTCCGCTTACCGATCCATGTAACGGCGGTGCAGCAGCAAACCCAGACTTACCTGGATGTGCTGGTATACCAGCAACGTATGAGCAGCCGAACTCACAAATTCGCACGACTGTTGGTGGTAACGCTAACCTTCAAGCGGAAGAAGCTGAAAGCTTTACTTACGGATTTGTATACTCTCCAGAGCAAGTTGATGGCCTATCAATCACGTTTGACGTATTTGATATTGAAGTAGACAACGCGGTTTCAACAGTAGGTGCGCAAACTATTCTTAACGCATGTGCGGAAACGGGCGTGAACTTATGTTCACTAATCACTCGTGGTGCAGGCGGTAACGTTGTTGACTTGTTCAACGGTGCGGTAAACCTAGGTGGACAAACTACTTCAGGCTTCGATTATAACGTTGCTTATAACTTCGAAACTGACTACGGTGATTTCCGAGTAAACTGGGATGGTACGTATGTTGACGAACGTACAACTATCGTTATCGATCCAGTTACCAACACAACCGCTGAATTTAACGATGCTGGTTTAGCGGGCGACCGTGATGTTGTTCCACGTATTCGTACTAACTTAGCAGTAACGTGGAGCTATGAAGACTTTACAGCTAACTGGTTGGTTCGCTTCATCGGTCATACTACTGAACTTTGTTCAATTGACGGTGATGTGTTAGATCAACAATTATGTAGCGACCCAAGTCTAGAAGTTGGCGGAACTAGCTACAATGAGTTAGATGACATGGCCTACCACGATGTGTCACTAGGTTATGCGGTTAACGATAACCTTCGTATCACGCTAGGTGTTAACAACTTATTTGATACAGATCCTGAGGTTTCTTACTCGACGTTTGCTAACAGCTTTGACCCGTCTATGTATGAAATTCCTGGACAATTCTTCTACACACGTTTGAATGTAAACTTCTAATTTAAAGTGTAGTTTGAATCTTTAAAAAGCCTCTTCGGAGGCTTTTTTGCTATATGGTGCATACGTTATGAATATTCAACAATTGATCGCTAAAGCAAATAAAGCACATGCTGCGAACGATATCTCTTTGGCAATGGGTTTTCTGAAGCAAGCTGGCGAAGCAGGAGACATAAATGCCGCTTTAGATTATGCATATTATCTATCGCACGATAAGCCTATTGAGTCCGTTCAATATTTAGAAAGCCTCTCATGTGTTGAAAATCCAATTGTTCAATATCACAAATTATTGATAGCTTATTTTTGCGATCTAATTACAGAATCGAATGGTGTAGCGAAAAGCTTAGTGGCTCTGGGCCAGAAAGGGGTAATTGAAGCATATTTAGTTATTTTGTCCTATTTAGAGCAAAGCAGTAGTGAGTTTTCTTTTATAGCGAATAAAGTAAGAAACATTGCACCAAATATATTCAACCAACTGAAACTCGATGAATTTGTAAATAGCAAAGTATGTGAATCAAATAACGATAAAGTAGCTCAGGGGTTGGAGAGTAAACTGTTCGAGCCGTTGCCATTACCGATTACACTAAACGAAGAGCTTCCTATAAGTTTGTTTGAGAGTACGTTGTCGGGTTTTGAGTGTAATTACCTTATCACTAAGTTCAGTGCATTATTACAACCGTCCATGGTGGTTGACCCTATTACGGGTCAAGGCCGAATAGACAAAGTTAGGACCAGTTACGTTGCTATTATTTCGCCAGAGCACTGTGACTGGCTCACGCGAAAAATTGATAAGCTTGTTGCCAAAGCAACTAAAACACGTTGTTGTGAAGGTGAGGTTCTGAATTTACTTAGATATGTACCAGGCCAAGAGTACAAACCCCATTATGATGCATTGAATAGATTACATGATGCTAAGACTTTCGAAGATGGTGGGCAAAGAACAAAAACTGCAATTATTTATTTAAATACTGTCAATGAAGGGGGGAATACCACGTTCCCCAAATTAGGTATGCGGGTATCTCCTAATAAAGGAAACATGCTTGTTTTCAATAACAGTGATGACAAGGGAAATGTTCTGATCAACAGTTATCATGCTGGAGAATCGACCCAAAAAGAAAATAAATGGTTAGTTACAAAATGGATTAGAGAACATAAAACAAATTATGGTAAATTCTTATATGGCAATCACTAAAAAAAGGGAATAGGGATGAAAAAGCTAAATCAGGTATGTCTAGTTGTAGGTCTAGCGTTAACGCTTGGAGCATGTGGCTCAAGGAGTAACGAATCTTCTCAATATGCTAAGTCTGATAGTAATGCTACAGATGATGGTATGAAGTGTAAGATGGAAAAGAAGATTGGCTCCAATCGCATGCAGCGTGTTTGCTATTCGGCAGAAGAAAGAGAACAAATGCGTGAGGCAGGTAGAGAGGGTTGGACCCGAATGCAGCGCGGCACAGAAACAAGTGGCGGTGATATGTAATTGACAGTCATTTTAGTTTAAGATGGGAGGCAAAATGCTTCCCACTTTTATGAATCAGAAAAAAAGCAAAATAGACTCAATACTCGCTAACATTGCCAATTTGATTGAAAATGGCCTTTACGACACTGCTCTTGCGGATTATAGGCGTCTGTATCAGCAGGCACCAAGTTTTTTAGAACCCTCTGAAGAATTTTCCATCACGAAGTCGCAAGCGACTCATATACATAATGCCGCAAACTTGGCACGTCGTGATCTAATCATCAAGACAAAATCCATATGCTCGACGAAAAGAATTGAAGAATCAGTAAGTGCGCTATGTGGGTTGTCTCAAAAAGCTTTTGACAAGCAGCACCAGTCACCTAGTTTTCTGTTTGTACCCCAACTGCCATCTAGCCCTTTTCCATCAATAGATTCCGTTGAAAATCTTCGCGACTTTATCCAGCAACTTTCGTATCACAAGGGATATTTTTTATCGTGTGTTTCAAAGGTAAATGAAAAGTATATACACGATATAGATGAAGTGCCGGATACACAAGAATGGCGTAATCTAACGAAATGCTGGAATTCGTTGCATTTAATGAAAGGTGGCAAGTTGACTCCTGTTGGAGAAACGTTGCCTGATGAAATTAAAACGATAATAAGATCCCCCTTATTAGCAGATTGTCCGGAACATGCTCCCGAGATTGTTATTTCAGTGCTTGATGCAAAAACCAAAATACCACCGCATTTTGGTATATCTAATATTAAGTGGACACTTCACATACCTCTGTTAGTCAATGAATTATCATACATAGAAGCCGCTGGTGAGCGCCAATATTGGACACAAGATAAAGAAGCTCTTCTATTTGATGATAGCTACAAACACAGCGCAGAAAACGGGGCGGATGAAAAAAGAGCGGTATTGATTTTAGATATATGGAATCCGTATCTATCTATAGAAGAACGTAGCGACATTAAAGCCCTAATGGAGATATATAGTAAATGGTCTTCCCAATATGGCAGCTTAGCGACACTGGATCGGAGACTTTATAAGTAATGCAAAACTCGCCCTCTATAATTATTCCTCAACTCATTCAGGCGTTTAATAAACGCGAATACAACGTGGTGTTGGATATGATTAAATTAAATCCAACACTGCTTCGTGTAGATGCAGTTGTGCCTCAGTTACAAGCAAGTGCTTTGCGTAAGTTGGGTTTCGTCAATGAAGCAACGAAAGCTTACGAAAAAGGGCTAAAGCGCTTTCCTAGTGCGTGTGATTTGATGAATAGTTTCGGAAATCTCTTGCTTGAAGTGGGTCAGAATAAAAAGGCGCTATTGTTATTTAGCAAAGCCAATAAAATAAGCCCAGAGAGTTATGACTATAAATATAATTTGGCGAGGACGTTATTTGCTGATGAACGTTATGCCGAAGCCGAAAAAAATGTACGGGAATTAATAAAGGTTCACCCGTTAAAGTTGGATTTGTTGTTAATGCTGTCGTCTATTTTGAGTCAGAAAGGACAGAACGTAGAAGCAGAAAAATATTTGCTACAAATATTAGAAATAGACTCGTCCAACATAAAGGCGCTCAATAATTTAGGTAACATTAAACGTAGTATTGGGCAACAAGACGAAGCGCTCATTCTTTACAAACGCGCCTTGGATACTGGAGCTGCTGGTGCAGAAATATACCAGAATCTTGCGGCCATATTAGCGCTTAAAGGCACCCACAAAGAATCATTTGAAGTATATGAACAAGGGTTGTCAAAATATCCTTTAAATGTCACGCTTCACAAGGAGTATGCACATTTTGCTTGGATACAAAATGCTAATAGTCCTTTTGCCCTTTTAGAGAAAGTATTGTCTACCGAACAACCCGGTTTAGTAATGGCTTATACGGAATTAATGCTCAAGATCGATGACTTTGAAAAAGCGAAACTTTGGTTAGAAAAGCTTGTGGCGAAGCAAGACCCGTCAATTCAAATTGCAGCAGTAGCTAGTCTATCTAATGCTTTGAGGGGGCTAGGTCAATTCCAAGAAGCGCTCGATGTTATAAATAGCCTTCCTAACACCAAAAGTGCTGAGTTACTGCCATTACTTATTGAAAAAAGCTATTCGTTGTTGAGCCTCGACCGAGCTAAAGAAGCTATCAGCGTGCTCGAATTAGTATGTCGAATTGCTCCTTTAAATCAAGGCTACTGGACACTGTTATCTACTGCTTATAAAGCAAATGGTGATGAGACAAAATATCAAACATTATGTCAGTATCAGGATTTTGTGAATGTCACATCGCTATTAGAAAATTCAGAAGAAAACATGCACTTTATTAATGAATTGGCGGGTTATCTAAATTCATTGCATAGCAGTACCAAGCATCCCATAGGGCAGTCGCTGAGAAATGGCACTCAGACATTTGAAAACTTACTAGACAGTGAGCACTATTTAATTCAAACCCTCAAGACTGCCCTTAAAAATAGAGCAAAGTCGTTTGTGTGCTCTCTATCAACGCAAAAAAAACATCCTTTTCTCTCTCGTATTCACTCTAACTTGCAGTTTATTGGAAGTTGGTCGGTTAGATTAAGAAAGGCGGGGTTTCACAAGTCGCATTATCATTCTGAAGGGTGGTTGAGCGGGGTACTTTACGTTGATGTGCCCGATGAAGTAAGGGAAAATGGCAACGGTTGGCTGGTGTTCGGGCGCCCAGATATTAAGGGGGTCGAAATGTTAGAAGATTTCGCCATTAAGCCTTTAGCCGGAAATGTTGTGTTTTTCCCATCTTACATGTGGCACGGAACTAACCCAATTTACTCAGATACTCAAAGATTAACTGTCGCATTTGATATAGTACCTGAGTCATAACCAAAGATCAGGCTAGTTCTAATTTGAAGGCCAATGTGTATCTAGATGTATAGCAGATTCGATTTGGTGGTCTGCCTACATGTTTGATCGCGCCATGAAATATGACAGTACGTCCTGGTTTTGGAGTACACGCGAATTCACAATCATCATCTTCGTTGTAAAATAAAGTTTCTCCACCCCATTCGATATTCCACTCCGGACACAAGAATACCAACACAGTGAGTTCATCCGCTTCAGGCAAACAATCAGTGTGAGTAAAAAGCATATCACCATAGGATGCATAGTTAACGTATCCACGATAAGCACGATACTGTTTTCCTGTAGTATGACTAATTTGGAGAATAGCTCGTTGATAAACGGCTAAGCCCCTAATTTGTTCTTCAGAAAGAGAGACGGCCCAATGTCGGAACTGAGCGGTATCTGGGCGAGCAACTTCATTTCGTTTAAAAGCACTTATCTCTAACCCTTTAAAAATAGTACTTGTTTCATCTACTGTGCAAAGGTTATCAAAAACCCATATTGGCTTATCATTAATCAGACAATTGTATTTCGGTGATTGATTCATAAATAATTTTGATTCGTTGTTTTATTGTTTAAGGCATCCGTATTATTACCAAATCAAAACCCGTACGCCAATAAATCGTGCGCAAATGAAAAAGATAAAAAATTGAATCTCGGTGCGAGATTGTTTCTATGCTTTAGTGATATTAAATAAAACTCCCACATAACTAAAAATTCTCAGAAATGGGATAACTAAAAGTACGACAGAATTTAAAGGGTTATAACGAACATATAAAGCGCAGTGGTCGGTTGATTTTCAAGCGGGTGTGAAATGATAAGGGTCAATAATGGGCGTAGATAGGACAATGTCATAAACCTTGCACCAAAATGGCACCCTGATTGGGGAGGTTTGCTTCAATACTTTGAACCAGATGGTACAACGACCGAATCTTGGTCACCTGAATTTAACACTTTGAGCTTATTTGATGTAAAACACATTCATAGTGTGACTTATGTCACTCCATTTGCCAAACAGCCTCGATATGCCCTGACAGGTTGGATTAAAGCAAGGTAAAAGCGGGGTTTATCTTTGCTCGTAAACAAAAAAATAACCGTGTATTTGCCAGTTATTTGTACGTTGGAATGAATTCTGCAGGAGAATTCGAACGTATATTAAACAGATGATAAAAAATCTACTTGGTGTAAACAGGGTGTTACTTGACTCAGTGCTGTAATCCGTGTGAGTATAATACGTTCGTAGTACTGGAAGCTAAGGTCCGTGCTACATTCCTAAAACATAATTGTGAAAGTTTAATACGCCCCTTGCCCGAACGGTTTTCCTTTATCGGCGAGGATTCAAATAAGAAATTTGGTTGGGAACTATGTCCAAAATGAGCAAGAGAACTCTTATTGCTTCTACTGTTATCGGTGCTTTCGCACTAACAGGTAGTGCAGTCTCTGCAGATACGCTTGAAGACCTTCATAAAGAAGAAGCGAAAATCCACGCAGCTGCAGCGAAATCTCAGGAAAAAATCAACACGTTGTTTGAACAGTCTCAAGAATTACTGGTTGAGTACCGTCAAACAGTAGATGAGACAGAAAACCTCAAAATATACAATGACTACATTGCGAGTCTTGTAGCAGATCAACAACGTGGTATTGATTCTTTGCAACGTCAAATTGACAGCATTGAACAAACTAAGCAGGGCATCGTTCCTCTTATGTTCCGCATGATCGATAGTCTTGAGAAATTCATCAAACTTGATCGTCCTATTCACTTAGACGAGCGTCTAGAGCGTGTTCAGCGTTTACGTGATGTTATGTCTAACTCTAACGTAACTGTTTCAGAACAGTTCCGCCAAGTAATCGAAGCATACTTGGTTGAAGTTGAGTACGGCACTAAGATTAACTCTTACCAAGGTACTATTGATAGCAACGGCACTGAGGTGACGGTTGACTTCTTTAACCTAGGTCGCACTGCACTAGTAGCATTGTCTCTTGACCAAGAAAACGCTTGGGCATGGAACAATGAAAGCCGCGCTTGGGAACAACTTGGCGACGAATATCTGTCATCAGTTGTTGACGCAGTTAAAATGGCTAATAACGTCATTCCTGCGGATCTGATCAAACTACCAATTAGTGCAGCGGAGTAATTGTTAATGAAACCAGTATTCAAATCTCTTTTAACCGCTGCCACTCTTGCGGTTGTAGCAACCGGAGCTCAGGCTCAGGAAGCAAAGAGCCTTAAAGAACTTTTAGACCAAGTTCAGGATAACCGTGTTTCTGAAACACGTATCAACAAACAGCGTGAAGCAGAGTTCCAATCTGCTCGTGCAGACAAGCAAGCGCTTCTTCGTAAAGCAGAATCTGAATTGAAAGCTGAACAGGGTCGTGGTGACCGTCTTCAACAACAATTCTCTGACAACGAAGTAACGCTTAACGAAAAAGCCGCTGAGCTTGACCAGGCAACTGGTACACTTGGTGAGATGTTCGGTGTGGTTCGTCAAGCTTCTTCAGAAGCTTATGGCCGTGTTGCTACATCAATCGTTAGTGCTCAATTCCCAGGCCGTGGTGAGTTCCTAGCTGGAATGGCAGAAGATTCTAAAGGTCTTCCTAACATTCAAGAACTAGAAGACCTATGGTTTGCTCTTCAGAAAGAAATGACTGAAGGTGGCGAAACAGTTCGTTTCACTACAGAAGTTGTAAACCTTGACGGCGGTTCTTCACAGCAAGAAGTTGTTCGTATCGGTACTTTCAACCTTGTAGGTGAAGACGGCTACCTAACTTATGATGCTGAAAACGAAATCGTTCAGCCTCTAGGTCGCCAACCAGATAGCCGCTTTGTAGGTTCAGCTGACGATTTAATCGCAGCGACTTCAGGTATGGTTCCTTTTTATGCTGACCCTTCTCAAGGTGCAATCCTTGGTCTGTTGAAGCAAAAAGCAACAATGTCTGAGCGTTATCATGCGGGTGGTGTAGTAGGTTACACAATCACTGTAATGCTAGCGATTGGTCTACTTATCGGTCTTTACAAGCTAATTACGCTTACCGTAGTTGCTGGTAAAATGCGTTCACAGCTTAAAAACCCAGGTAACCCTTCAGATGGCAACCCACTAGGTCGCATCTTGAAGGTTTATCAAGAGAACAAAGCTGCTGATGCTGAAAACTTAGAACTTAAACTTGATGAAGCTATCCTACGTGAACTTCCACGTATCGAAAGCGGCATCAACGTAATCAAGATCTTTGCTGCAATCGCTCCGTTACTAGGTCTACTTGGTACGGTACTTGGTATGATCGCAACGTTCCAAGCAATCACATTGTTCGGTACAGGCGACCCTCGTATGATGGCTGGCAGTATCTCTATGGCGCTTGTAACTACGGCTCAAGGTATTATCGCGGCGTTGCCACTGATTCTTACTCACAGCATCGTAGCTTCACGTAGCAAATCAATCATCCACATTCTTGATGAGCAAACTGCGGGTATCGTAGCAGCTCATTCAGAGTCGGAGAAAGCGTAATATGAATTACCTGATTGGATTAGTTGAATCGGTCAGGGATTTTATCGCTACCGGCGGTGACGTGCTTTATTTCGTTGCTGCCGCGCTCTTTCTCATGTGGGTTTTAATGATTGAGCGTTATTGGTATTTAACCTCGGTCTTCCCAACGGTGAAGAAAAACATCATCAAAAATTGGGATGCCCGAGCAGATACCACATCTTGGTATGCGCATAGAATCCGTGACGCGTGGATTTCTCAGGCGTCAGATGATCTGAACGCTAGAATGCTGATTATTCGCACCATTATTGCAATGTGTCCGTTAATCGGGCTACTGGGAACAGTAACCGGTATGATCGGTGTTTTCGAGACGATGGCGACACAAGGCACCAGCAATGCACGTTTAATGGCAGCTGGTATCTCCATGGCAACAGTCCCGACTATGGCGGGAATGGTAGCCGCGCTTTCTGGACTGTTCATCAGTTCTCGTCTTGAAGCGAAAGTGAAGCTGGCACGCGAAGGGTTAGTTGATAGCCTGCCACATCATTAGAGAGAGATATTATGGCTCGAAAAGTCAGAATCGAGGAAGAAGACGCACAGATTGACATGACACCCATGTTGGATATCGTGTTTATCATGCTGATCTTCTTTATCGTTACCACTGTTTTCGTTAAAGAAGCAGGGATTGAAGTTAATAAGCCCGACGCGAGCCAGGCGGTTCTTCACAAGAACGCAAACATTTTCATAGCGGTAACAGAAGATGGAAGCGTTTGGTTAGATAAACGTGAAGTAGCGCCGGACAGCGTTAGAGCGAATATTGAACGACTGCTTACCGAGCAGCCAACTGACTACGTAATCATTCAGGCTGATGTTAAAGCCAAGCATGGTTTAGTAGTAGAAATTATGGATCAGGTTAAAGCTGCAGGCGTTAATCGTGTTTCGGTAGCGGCAAGGGGTTAAGATGTTACGTATAATTGTATCTATATTCTTAGGTGCTGGTGTTGCATTTGCCCTGTTCGTACTTATGGCTAAGTTGATTGAAAACTCAGCCAGACCTGCGGACGAAGTACCTGAAGCACCGGTAATCGATATTGTGATGCAGGAACCAGACGATCAGACGCAAACGCGTCAACGTGTTCCGCCTCCACCTCCACCTCCGCCTCAACAGCCTCCTAAAATGGAGCTTGTTGAGCCAGAAGCAGCTGAACCGGATGCAGATGGCTTTAGCCTAGCAATCCCAGCTATTGATACGGGTGGTGTTGGTGTAAACATTGGTGGTGTTGGCGCTATGCAGCGTGATGGCGATGCTACTCCAATCGTTCGTATCGATCCGAAATATCCGCCTGATGCAGCCCGTGATGGCCGTGAAGGTTGGGTAAGATTGTCTTTCACTATCAATGAAATTGGTGGTGTAGACGACATCGAAGTAATTGAAGCTGAACCTAAGCGTGTATTCGACCGTGAGGCACGACGTGCATTACGTAAGTGGAAATACAAGCCTAAGATTGTTGACGGCAAAGCTGTTAAGCAAACTGGCATGTTCGTACAGCTAGACTTTAAACTGGAGCAATGATCATGATGAAAAATAAATTCAAAATGTCTGCATTTGCTTTAGTGCTTGGTGCCGGTGCAGTATTTACTGCGCCAGCGGCACTAGCACAGTCTTCACCTGTAATGTGTCCTGGTTACGAAAAGCCAAAAACAACCTTAGTAGGCGAGCGTACAGGTAAAAAAGTTCAAAAAGCGTTTGAATTTTACAACGAAGATCAAGTTGATGAAGCGTTAAACATTCTATATGAAATTGACCCTTCTGAAGACTTCGATGCGGCGTATGTAAATCGCTTTATTGGTAACTTATTAGCTGCACAAGAAGGTAAAGGCTCTAAAGCACTTGGTTATTTGAACCAGTCTGTAGAACCGAAAGTATTGAATGATCTCGAGCATTCTCAAACACTTAAGTTATTAGGTGATTTGAACATGCAAGAGAACAAATATACTGATGCGATTAAATGGTATAACGCGTGGATGGACTTTACGTGTAAAGAAGATGCGGACGTTTATACCCGTTTAGCGCAAGCTTATTATGAAGCAGGCCAATTGGATAAGATGATTGAGCCAGCTGACAGAGCAATTGCTTTGTATGATAAGCCAAATAAAAACCCTTATGTGTTAAAGCTAACGTCATATTACGAACGTAAGATGTTTCCTCAAACAGTGGCAGTTGCAGAAGAACTTGTTCGCAACTTCCCTGAGGAGCCGCGTTGGTGGACTCAGCTTGGTTTCTTCTATCTTTCAGTAGAAGACTTCGAGAAAGGTTTGTCTACGTTCGAAATGGCTTACATTCAAGGTTACCTTAAGAAAGTAAATGAGATTAAAACGTTATCTCAGTTGTTCCAAACCAACGGCATGCCTTTTAAAGCTGCTCAAATTTTGGAAAAACACGTTAAATCTGGTTTACTTGATGAAGATGCCGATATGCTAGCGAGTATTGCTAACGCATATCACCAGGCGAAAAACTATGACAAAGCAGCTTCGCTTTACGCTAAGGCTGCCGCGAAAAGTTCAGATCCTGAGCATTACAGAAAGCAAGGTACCTTGTTGTTAGTTGCTGAAGATTACAAAGGCGCGATTAAAGCATTAAACAATGCATTAGAGCGCGGCGTTGAAAATCCTGGCAAAGTTCACTTCACCCTAATGGAAGCGAACTTCTACGCAGGCGACTTCAGAGAAGCTTATAAGCACATTCAAGAAGCGAAGAAAGATCGCTCACTACGTCGTAATGCGGCGGCTTGGGAGCCTTACATTAAAGAGAAGGCTAAGAACCGCGGTATTAACATTTAGTAGTTATATCGATAAATAGAAAGGCCTCCGTATGGAGGCCTTTTTTTTCGTTTAGTTTGCTTAAAACAATTAATGCCTCAGGTCATTACACAGGACAACAAATAGCGTACTTTTTTTCTTAGTGCGTCGGTTAATGCCTTACGACCACTTACGTTTAACAGCTGAATAAGCTGATTAGTGGGGAGGGGGGATGAGCCAAGTAATAAAAGAAGTTGAGGTGTAACTGCTTCAGTTTCATTCTTACACATCTTAGTTGGCATCTTCGTAGACTTTTCAGCATTGCTAATATACTTATTAGATACAGATAGCTCAGCGGCCAGCGCGTTTATCGCAAAACCAACTTGGTTTAGCGGCCTAGTAGCATTCACAAAATGCTGTAGCTTTTTCATTAGCGTTTTTCTTACGATATCCGGTAAGGCACTCAAAAGTACGCTTTCGTTTTTTTGGCTATAGGCAAACAAGCAAGATAGTATTTCTTGTTGCGGCCGATAGCGTTCAGATATGGCTTTTACCACCAACGCACTAGTCTCTCCACTTGCTTTGTTAGGTTTTTCACCCATATCCACAAGTTTGAATCCGCATTGTTGCCAAAACTTATTAAGCTTATAAGAGGTGCCATAGGAGCTTGTCAGTGCATCAATGTCTTGTGAAAGGGCTTGCGATTTAATAAAGCGTATAAGGCCTGTACCTATACCTTGGCCTTGAAGATAAGGAGCTACTGCTATGCGGTTTATTCGCCAATAACGATAAGCTGCAGTCTCCGGATGGGCCGTGAGTAGCGTAAGCCTTTGCGCACCTAAATGTCCTTTAGGCCGGCGGGAACCATCTGCAATCCCTTTTTGTACATCAGCTAAAACCTCGCCGCCTTCACAATTTATTACTGCAGCTGCGGTTAAACGACTTGCATTCCATTCGGTGAACAATATGATATCTGGGCTGTCACAGAGCCGCATGAAGTCATCGGGTGTGGTCTGATAGTGGGCAGTGGCCAACAGTTGCATAACACTCTGTAATTGGTGTTCTGATAATGCAGACACCAAACCCATCCTGTAGTCATTGCTACATTTATTTGTCGATGGTTTATGCGGTACTTCTATCGGTACTTCTCTTGGTACTTCTTGCGGTGCTTGCCGCGATACTTCTTGTAATACTTGCCGCGGTGCATCACTGACAGTATTTAATGATTCTGTACCTTCAAATAAGCAAATATTATGTATCAGGTTTTCTAGCTTATCGTGCTTAGGCCAGCGCAGCGGTGTGCGCAATGAAAGGTGTACAGCGCCTTCAGTTTCAAAAGCAGGTAGCATGCGTTGCATAAAGCCTTGCCCACTCCCTTCGTATCCCTGCAATGTCGTGGTGATCACATAGTTATCATGAGCACCAATTAACAACTTAAGAACAGGCAAGGGGAAGGATGCTGCTTCATCAATAATAAGTAAGTCAAAGTCACCATTAATAAGCGTGGGGTTATCTGGTGCAAGCCACTGTGCGCTACCGCCTTTCTTAATACTAAAATTCTCTTTAGTGGCCGATTTAGCCGCGTCTGGCTCAGTGTCATTACTATCAGGGGGATTAGCAGTGCAGTCACTAGACTGACCTGCTTGGTCTTTGTCCTCTGAATTAAGTAAACCCATGCCTAGGCGAATATGCTTGAAAAGGGTGGTAGTGTTGTCACGAATGGCGCTTGTGATAGCTACTTTCTCGCCTTTATTCAGTCTTGAAGCAACAAACAGCCCTACCAGCGCAGACTTTCCTCTGCCCCTAGGCGCTGTGATGACAGCTTTACGAATATCTTGCGACCACCTATTTGTTAGGCAGTCAAATGCCAGCTGTTGATCCAGTGATTTAAACTGTGGTTTGCGGGTTTCATCATCACCTAGTGGCTGAGTTGCTTGTGCATTTTTTGAGACTCTCGGATAAATCGAGCCTTCGGGTTCAATCGGGTTTACATTGTTTGATGAATCAGGCGCATCGCTCCCCACTAAATCGGGGATATGGCGATGGTTACCATCCCATACAGCTACGTCTGCATTGCTTTTTATTATTGCGACAAGCCTTTTTATATAAAGGCTTTGGGTTGCTTTAAACCCGTGAGATAGATGAGTATGTTTGGCGTGTAAATGCCAAGAGGCTAACGCAGGGCAGCATAAAATGAGACACCCACCCCAACGAATAGTGCCTGCAATGGCCATCATATTTCCCGGATTAAACCCTTGATGTGAGTGTACCACCCCAATATCGCATTCATTACCTAGCAGATGTTTACGAAGGAGTGAGGTCTCCCCGCCTATTTCTTTAACGATAAGTGAAGGGGGAATATCGCTCAAAAGAGACGTTAAACGCTGGTTAACCCATTCATAATCGCCAGTAAGCACGAGTAGACGTCGATGCTCGGTATCTCGTGCTTGCGAATAAAAAGGGTTAAACAACCATTGAGTTAATTCCGGTGGCGCCATAGATGTGTTTTTTCGGTATAATTAAGACTTTCTGTGCTTATAGTAACTACTTATCTAAAGGAATTCGAATGCGCTTTCTTTCTCGGCGTCTAGTGATGCCAAACGACTTAAATTATGCCAACTCTTTATTTGGTGGCCGTGCGCTTGAGTGGATTGATGAAGAGGCTGCTATTTGGGCAATTTGTCAATTAGAAACCAATTGTTTGGTCACCAAACATATAGGGGAAATTAGTTTTGAGTCGCCTGCACTGCAAGGGGATATTGTTGAGTTTGGTCTTGAAACCAAGGCGGTTGGTAGAACGTCGATTACCGTAAGTTGTTTAGTGCGCAATAAAGCCACTAAAAAGACGATTTGTTTTGCTGACGACATCGTCTTCGTTAAAGTTGATCCAGAATCACGCCAACCTGCAGCGCATGGTAAAACACTTGAAGCGTTAGTGTCTCAAACTAACGAAGAAGTACGAAAGCTCAATCTAGAATTAGAAGAACAAAAATAAAGTCATAAGACCAAAATACGAAGTCTACTGTTACGCCAAGTTAACCGTTTAATATCTTGACGGTTTTGGCGTAACTGGTAGACTCCTCGCTGTATTCGGTATTCTAACTGAATGCATA
This sequence comes from Alteromonas naphthalenivorans, assembly GCF_000213655.1. NCBI lineage: Bacteria > Pseudomonadati > Pseudomonadota > Gammaproteobacteria > Alteromonadales > Alteromonadaceae > Alteromonas > Alteromonas naphthalenivorans. The sequence continues at coordinate 2,899,321 of NC_015554.1, read as the reverse complement.
TACCAAGGGGTGTCCGTACCGCGGACTGAGATTCACATCATCACTGTGAGAACCCTTACACCTGATCCGGATAATGCCGGCGTAGGGATGGTTGACCACATAGTCGTATCACCTGCCGTACACCCGGATCTTTTTTCTTAGAAAAGAATAAGAGATCCCATGCAAAAACCAATATTTTGTCTTTCTTTAATTGCTGCATCGCTTTGTGCTAATGCGCAAACCTCTGAACAAGAAACACAACTTGAAGACGTTGAACGTATAGTCGTTAGCGGAGACTTTCGCGAAACCGTATTAGATCAGCTAAGTGCCAGTGCTACCATTTTGGGCGCTAAGCGCTTAAGCAGTCGCCAGCCTACCCATATTGATAGTGTGCTAAACAGTGTGCCAAACGTGAATTTCGCCGCAGGCGCCTCACGAGGCCGCTTTGTGCAAATACGAGGTATCGGTGAACGTAGTCAATTTGTAGAACCTATTAATCCTTCTGTTAGTTTCATCGTTGACGAATTTGATTTCTCTGGTCTTGCGGCAGCGGGGCTTATTTTTGATACGCAGCAACTAGAAGTGTACCGAGGCCCACAGGCCACCTTATTTGGTTCTGGCGCGTTAGCCGGTGCAGTAAAGCTGTCTAGCACGCCTGTAGGTTCAGAAGGCGCTGACTATGTTGAATTAAGAGCTGGTAACAAAGATAGTTATCGCGTGGAAGTTGCTACAGGTGATGATATTAACCAAGATTGGGGATATCGCGTTGCGCTAATGCACAACCGTAGTGATGGTTTTGTAGAAAATACCGTGGTTGATAGTGATGGCACCGAGCAAAAGCGTGATGATACTAATAATCTCGATGAAACCGCAGCGCGCATAAGTATTGCTGGGAATATTGACGAAAGAAGTACTTTGGCGCTGACATATCGTTGGTATGACATCGACAATGGGTACGATGCGTTCTCTCTAGACAATAATAATCAGACCTTATCTGATGAGCCTGGCTTTGACACCCATCAAACTCATGCGGTAAGTGCCAGATCTACTACCTCGACTAATGGCGGTGACTTTATTCTTATCGCCACTCATGCATCACACAATATCGGTTATGGATATGACGAAGATTGGACTTATGAAGGTTTTCACCCTTTCGGGTATACCTCATTCGACGCTTATTTTCGTGATGTAGACACACAAACCGCAGAAGTACGCTTTGTATCATCAGACAGTGCCGCGTTATTTGATGGCGCGACCGCTTGGACGCTTGGCGCTTTTTATAAAACCAGCGAAGAAGATTTGTTACGACAGTACACCTATGCTTCAGGTGATTTCACCAGTGTGTATGAACCTACCACCAAAGCAGTATATTTACAGACTGAATCTACGCTTACCAATAGCCTAACGTTAGTGGCAGGGTTACGTGTAGAAAATTATGGTTTTGACTACTCAGATAACAATGGCCTTGAAAGTAGTCATGATACTACGATGACAGGCGGGAAAGTGGCATTGCAGTACACCGCTCGGAACCACTTTTACTACGCCAGTATTTCTCGCGGTTACAAAGGGGCAGGGTACAACCCTGACGAACGAGTATCAGATGATCAGCGATTCTTTGATGAAGAATACAACTGGAATTATGAGCTTGGTGTTAAAGGACCTTTGCTAATACCAGAACTTACCATGCGAGCCGCCCTTTTCTATATGGATAGGGACGATACGCAAGTGAGTAATTTTGATGTTCAAATTCGAGAAGACGGCACACCTGATTTTATCGACATTATAGACAACGCTGATATAGGCACTAACAAAGGTGCTGAGCTAGAGTTAAGTTGGCTGGTAGATGCAAACTGGACCATGAACATGAGTTTAGGTTACCTAGATGCTACCTTTGAAGATTATACGCTGACCGACGGCACTGTGATTGAAGAACAGCGCCAAGCACAAGCACCTAAATATACGGCTAACTTATTTAGTGAGTTATCTATCACTGATGATGTGCTCTGGCGTATTGATATCGACTTTAAAGACAGTTATCGCTTTTCTGATGGGCATGACGTAGAGGCCCCTTCGACCACGTTAGTGAACAGTGAAATTGTATGGTTTTCCAATGATTGGCAAACTAGCGTGTGGGTTAAAAATGCCTTCGACAATGAGTATTACACCAGAGGTTTTGGTGGATTCAGTAACGATCCTCGTGATGAGTATGCGTTTGCAGAACCTTACTATCAATTAGGTAATGGCCGCCAGTTCGGCGTTACCGTTAAATACGAATTCTAGGAGTACGCTATGCAAGTCATGGTTGAGCTATCGCTATACCCACTAGTAGGGGAATACATTGAGCCCATTCAGCAATTTATCGATCGCTTAAATAGCTACGGCAATATTGGCGTGTTAACGACTTCCACCAGTACGCAAGTATCCGGTGATTACGGGCATGTGATGACTATTCTTGGTAAGGAAATGCAGCGAACTCACGAAGAAGTCGGGCAGGCTATTTTTGTGGCGAAATTTCTAAACTACGATGCCATGCAGGCTAATAAGCAAGCCAGAAAAGCTGAAGCATGAGTGCATTTTTTACTGAGTTTTTGTCGCAGATAGCAGCTACATCAAAATTGGAATGGCTAGCAGTAGTGCTTGCCATTGCCTATGTGTTGCTTGCGGCTAAACAGAATAGCTGGTGTTGGCTTTGCGCCTTCGCCAGCACGGCTATTTATACCTGGCTGTTTTGGCAGGTGACGTTGCCGTTTCAGTCCATGCTGAATTTTTTCTATATGATAATGGCGGGCTATGGTTATTATCAGTGGTCAAAAGGGGGAGACGAGGGCACCGAGAAGCCGGTACGTTCATGGCCGCTGTGGATACATCTAACGATAGTCCCGGTGCTGTTATGCTGTGCGTGGGGATTGTCTAAATTAGTGACCGCCCAATTTAACAGTGATCATTTATTGCTAGATGCGAGTATCCAACTGTTAAGTATAGTTACCACTTTCATGGTGGCACACAAAGTTCTACAAAATTGGATTTACTGGTTTTTTATTAATTTGGCCTCCGCCTTTTTATATTTTCAAGTGGGGATGGCATTATCAGCATGCTTGTTCCTTGGATACGTAGGATTCTCGATTTTTGGGTATCTACAATGGCAAGCGCAGTGGAATAGGCAAGATGAAACCGGAAACTATCATTCCGCTTTTGAAAGAAGCACTTAATTTATCTGATTCGGCCACAGTGGAACGTCACCCTGCAGGCTTGGTGAATCAGGTATATCATTTGAAAGACGGTACGCGTGGGTTTGCGGTTAAATGGGTGGGAGAAGATGCTTTCAGCGGCATCGACAGATTCCATCAATTTGTATTGCAACAGCAACTTGCAGAGCGAGGCATTGCACCAGAGCCTGTTTGGTTAAGCGATGATGAATTAATTTGGGTAGAGCAATGGGAAGAAGAAGCCGATCCTCATCCCAGTATTCGTTCACCCGAAGCGTTAGCATCAGTACTTGCCCGTGTGCATAGGCTGCCTATCACCGCTAGACCACTCAACTTATTTTCTCGTTGGTTGCACTACATGCATGCCGCTGGTTTAAAAGAGGGAGATACGCTTTTCGACCAGGCGATTCAACTTCGCGCAAGCTTAGTGAAAAGTGAAGGCAACACAGACGACTATGTACTGTGTCACAACGACTTACTTGCTCATCATGTGGTACGTGATTCCACGCCTTTCATTGTTGATTGGGAGTACTCCGCCATGGGTAATCGTTATTTCGATGTAGCAGGGTGTGCAAAGATAAACGCAATGAGCGAAATACAAACACAGGCATTAGCCATCGCCTATGCAAAAGAAGTCGGTAAAGATGAAAGTGAGGTCTTATCGCAAGTTCAGCTACACATGGAAATCGTTAACGTGACTAACGATTTGTGGCAGGCAGCCCTTGAGGCTAACAAGCAAACTGCTGGCTAAAGTACGCTTTTTGTTTGTTTTAACAGCGCTTTGTTTGTTTAATAAGCGGTAGTGCATAAGGTAGTAGAAAAATGCTTTACCTTTTTAATGTCATCCGTATAATGCACAGCGCGCTAGGGGTGTAGTTCGAATTGGTAGAACAGCGGTCTCCAAAACCGATGGTTGGGGGTTCGAGTCCCTCCACCCCTGCCACTTTCCCTTCATGTTTTTTAAATTCATCTTTATCATCATTTGCTATTCTCAAGCTAAGTTAAATTCAGCAAGTTAATCATTCCGTATCTGCCATTTTTATTCTGGTTTCCACTTCTACTGTGGGGTTCTAGGGATTTTCCCCTCTAAAAAGACATAATCCTCTGTAGACCACACCAATAAATGGCTGCGGAGGTGGTTTACTTTCAGCTTGGAGCCTAATCATCCACTATCGGCCTTGTTATTTCGCCAATATTGGGCAATTTCCCAGTATTAGTGAAGTTATACGTTCCGCTTAAGTTGATATTTTGCCACGCAACGGGCGAAACAGCACGAGTGATACCCGCTTTCTCTTCATCTCCTCTCGCTTCAAAGTGTCCCAGCAGATGACTCAGTATCGCGGAGTTGAAGTAGATGATCGCGTTGGCAAGCAATCTTGCACATTCATTCCAGATAGCGATTTCACTCTCGTTTTTGCCTCGGAACTGATCGCCATTCACCGACGCAATAGCCCGTCTCAGGAAGTGCCACGCTTCTCCCCGGTTAAGGGCACGCTGAACGTACTGCCGCAAACTGGCATTGTCTATGTAATCCAGTAAATATTGCGCTTTGACCAGTCGATTATACTCCGTCAGCGCCTGTAATGTCGGGTGCCCCGAAGGATAACCAGACAACTTTCTTACCAGCATTGCCTGTGTCGTTCGCTTTGTCTGAAGTGACAGAACAATGCGCCTAATATCCTGCCATCCCGTTTCGATGACATTCGTCCTGATGGGCTTTTTCAGGGCAAGGTTGGTGCCGCCGTGTTCATTTTCAGTTACGTCAAACAGATCATTGATGACACTACTGAACTGCGCGTATCGCGGTGCAAAACTGTAACCGCATAGATCCAGTAAGGCGAAGTTAACATGATTGACACCGTGTGTATCTGTCGAGAGTACGTCAGGTTTGATTTCACTGCTGTTGGATTGTAACAGGTCATAAATATAGTGTGATTCGTGCTCGTTGGAACCGATGATCCGAGCATTGAGGGCGCTGTGGTTGGCCACCAGTGTCATGGCCGTGATCCCTTTGTTGGTGCCGAAATACTTAGAGGAGTACCGGGTTTTAAAGGTTTCCAGATGGGTTTCGAATTTCTGACCATCCGCACTGACATGCAGCTGGTCCTCCTGAATATGGTAGTGGCGGAAGATGGGTAGCGCTGCAACCGCATTATTGATCACGTCGCTGGCGTCATGCAGCGTTTCAGGCCGGATATAGTTGGCCTGCACCGTACTCAGGTGTTCATAGCTTCGATCGGAGATCTGCGCCATGCCATACACACCACGGTGAGTGGCGTTGGCAATCAGAATGGCCAGTAAATCATCCTGATGAGTGAACCCTTGTTTTTGTATCGGAAGTACATGAGTCAGACATTTCATGAACCCGGTTTCGCGCTCTACATACCGCAGTACATCCGCGATACCGACCGGTTGCATTCGCTTAAAAAAGGGATTGTTGACCAGAGATGTAGCGCTTTTGGTCGGCAGACGCCAGCGGGTACCGGTACGATTTTTCATGATCACATTTCGATTGTCTCCCTCATCAATATGGAGAGCAACGTCTTTGAGTGCACTTTCCAGCCGGTGTTGTTTCTCCTGTAACAATAACTCTGCGGGCTGTTTTAGTCTGTCCAGTGTTGATGAGGCCAGCAAGGTATCCTGCGATGTCTGGGGGATCAGGTCGTCTTCCAGTGCGCGGTATTTGGTAACATTTGGCAAATAAATGCGTCCATTCAGTCGTGAGGTTAACTGCCGGTAGAGCAGCCATTCGTAACGTTGCGGGTTAACGTTATCCTGTTTAACCAACCATGGGAGGTGCTTTTTCGGGATGAGCGACGTATCCATCGTCTTCAGTGGTCCACCGAATGCGATTTCCGTCTGCATCTGTTGAAGTTGGGCGACGACGGCTTCTGAGCCTTTACCGGCCTCACATTCAAGGCACAAGAACACCTGCCTTAACAGTTGCTCCAGGAGATTGCATTGTTCATCGTAATGTTGCCACTGGTACTCTTCCACGGTCCGTTTCTGTTTTTTCAGGTAAAGGCAGAGGGTCTGGATATCCCTGTCATTCATGACCTTCAATGCCTGTTGTCTGACTACTGAGAAGGGTTGATTATCATCAATGTTCTCATCCACAAACAGATGCAGTAACTCTGCCGCTTTCGTGACATTGTCCGCGGCTGACTGCCAGGACAGGAACACTGCTTGTTGTGCAAAGGTGTTGGCAGCTTCTTGTTGCTTGCGGATATGGTAAATGAACCCATCAGTTAACCGTTCCAGTGCCAGTTGTATCCGCTCTGTCAGGTGACATAGCAACCATAGATGCTGCTGTGCGCGTTTGAATCGTTTGAGTTTACTACCGTAATAGTTGATGAGCTCACCGAAGTGTTGTCGATTTTTAAGAGACAGATTAAGCCCATCGATAACGCCATTGATTTGCGTGCGCCATGGCGCTAACTGATGATAAAGGGCAAGCTCTTTTTTAAGTTCAGGTACGGTCAGACTTTTTGCACCGCCTCTGAGCTGGTTCAGGCTTAGTCCGTCATCAATGGCTGTTATGCTGTCCAGAAAGACGTGAAGTTCAGGACTGGTGAGTTGATTAAGTTGGTGCGCCAGGTCTTTTCTGACCTGCTGCATCGCTCTGCTTATCAGTCTCTGGAGTACGGTGTACCTAGGGATAGCAATGCTGTGACTGGTTAGGAATTCAATAGCAGTATCAAAGAGGTAACGCGGCTCCAGCCAGGCATTGCCCACCTGAACAAGGTGGTCGAAAAGAGAATTGAAGTGCTGACTTTCGTCCCATTTGTGATAACCAGCAAGGTCTAATACTTTTGCGTAGAGTCGATCTTTTTGTTTTGTGAGGGAGTGAATGGTCTGAGCCCCTTGCCGCCAAGCAGCTCTTTACTGATGAACATTAAATCCTTAGAAACCTGCGAGTAAGCGATATCTAGGATGACGGGCTTTGATTTGAAGTATCCCAAAATCGCGACAAAGTAACATCTATGAGCTCTGAGACGAATTGACCGAAAAACTGCCAATTCCGCATCGTTCAGAGAAAAGTACAGACGTTGTTCTTCGATTGAAAAAATGGGTGGGGAAAAAAGATCTGCCTGTTCTGCTCTCGTGAGAATAGTAATTTCGTTTTTGATGGCCATATCAGGGCTGTTCCGTATTAAATGTACGATATTTACCTAATTTGCCACACTTATAAGTAGTAACCCACCTCCGCAGCCATTTATTGGTGTGGTCTACAGAGGATTATGTCTTTTTAGAGGGGAAAATCCCTAGAACCCCACTGTCGTTACCTTTTATTCTCGTTACCTTTTTTGTTCTCGTTAATATACAATGTTAAGCAATTAAACGAGGTTGGATTTTATGTCGCTTTCTACTTTTCAGCGTGCTGTGTTGCAAGAAATGGGGATCCCGGTATGGGTGAGCCAGTCATCGCTGCAAGATGAAGACTCGCACTCAGTTGCGGCTGATGTTGCTAATAAGCGCTCTGCCAGTGCTTCTTTTGTAACGACTAATAACCATTCTGCAGCTATGCCTTCTAATGAAGAAAAGCAAAGTCGGTTGGCACAACTTCGTGCGCAGGTATCATCAGATTCTCCCAAAGCCTCTGGCCAAACTAAATCTGCTGGCCAGAACGCCAGTGGTTCACCGTCATCGGCGCCGCAATCGATAGCTAGCAGTGCAAGCCAAGGGCAGTTTAAATCTGAGCCTACTCCATCATCGAATCATTCGCCGAACTTTTCATCCAATCCTGCTCCAAGTAGCACACCTGCTATAGTTGAATTAACCCAGGTGCAGCGATTACAGGGTAAACAGTGGCTACAAGATTTAGATGTTGCGCTAGCGTATCTTCAACTCTCCTTTACCAGCACTCAGGTAAAGATAGGGCAAGCTGTAGCAGTAACGCACGATGGCATCGTTTTACCATCAGCGCCTCACTTGCTTAACGCGGGAATGCAAAAGCAGCTGTGGAAAATGCTTTGTGCTTTATCCAACAATACAAGTTCGCCTGAAGCGCGTTAAATTCCCTAACTCGGTTGTCTATTTTGCATATCCAATTAGTTTCAGATTCAAGTAGTGCTGGCGCATTAGCGCAAGCCTACGGTATTCACGAAGCGTCCCAATTCAAACCTTGGTCATATGACACGTTTGCTGATTGCACAACGGCTCCTTATTTCGGTGTCCTTGCCATAAAAGACGATCAAGTAGTGGGTTACGCACTGGTACTTGAAGTGGTTGATGAAGCTACTTTAATGGATATTGCGGTAGACAAGCGTCACCGCCAAGAAGGGATAGGGCGGACGTTAGTGGACTATGTAAAACAACACGCTCAGCAAAACAAAATGTCGTCCATGTGGTTAGAAGTTCGAGCCAGTAATGTTGGGGCAATTAACCTTTACGAAAATGCTGGTTTTGAACATATCGAAGTAAGAAAAGGCTATTACCAAACGGCTAAGGGCAAAGAAGACGCCAAAATAATGAAGGCTTCATTCTAAACCGAACATGCTAAACAAAAAGTGCTAAACAGAACACGTTAAACTGAACACACAATCGCACAAGTTATACCTTCTCGATCTACCCGTTCACTTACGTTCCACACCTGTTCTTTGAGATAATACCTTCCAATGTTTACTTTGTTGAAAACTAACTAATGAGGATAAATGCCAAAGGTTATCAATCGTGAGATTGTGCGGTTCAAACGGTTTGCAATTAATCTGGTGACCTATCCTGAAGGTCATCGGGTAATGAGACATAACGACCCTGTTAGCGAAGGAAAATACTATAAGTTCAATGTGGTATTAAAGCAGCCAAAAGTAGGTGGGCAGTTCTGCGCCGACAAGGTTATCTTTAACCTGTTTAATCGTGTGTATTTCTTCAGGCCCGATTTATACAGTCATAGTGTCACGCCCATTCAAAAGGGACAGCGTAAGCTTTTGTCGGTAGCTATACTTTTACCATAGCCATAGCCATAGCCATAGCTTTAGTTGCTTTTGCCTTCATGCGCGATAAGGCACCTAATTATGTTGTTAAGGTTTATTTTTTGTTCAACGTAATTCCCGTATATTGCGCGCCTCAGTAAAATTTCACTTACTGTGCTTATTTTTTGTGAAACTGCCCATGCTTTTTCATTTTACAGGTATCTACTATGTCTTCTGCGTTGCCAGCTCCGTCCGTTCAAGCCAAGGGCATTAAAATGCTGTTTGTTTCAGTGTTGTGCTTAGGCTTAAGTTGGCCAGCAATGAAACTAGGCTTAGATTCCGTAAGTGCGTATTGGATGGTAGCACTTAGGCTATTATTTGCGTTACCTGTTATCGCCTTATTTGTGTTTATCACCAAAAAACGATTACCTACTTTTTCACGCCCAGACCGCGCGGGTTATCTTTACGGTAGCGGTGGTACAGTTTATTGGCTCTATGGGGTTAATTACGGTTTGTTTGCAATATATTCCAGCAGGTACGGCGAGTATTCTAATTTACACCACACCATTGTGGATGTTAGTCATTGATACCTTGTGGTATCGACAGCGTCCTACAGCAAAACGATTATTACTAACCAGCACATCCACATTAGGTGTGGCTATGATCTTGTTTGCACCTGGAGCTTGGTTACCTTTGTTTGGCATGCTGTTAGCATCAGGGCTATGGGCAGTGTCTATAAGGCGTGTATCATTTCACAAATGGCATGGCAGTGTTATTGATGCGGTGTTTTGGCAGTTCGCGTTGGCCGGTGTGGTAATGCTAGCTGTTGCGTGTGTCATCGAGGGTGTCCCCAATTTTTCTGAATACGGCTGGCGAGGCTGGTTGTCACTATCTTACATTGGGCCAATTGCCACGGGCTTAGGTTTTGGTCTTATGGTCTCTGCTGGGCCTAAACTGCCTCCCGAACGCATAGTACTTATTAGCACATTAACGCCTATTATTGGCTACGTCAGCTCGGTGATTCTACTCGGTGAAACTTTGCTGCCAATGGTGATTGTTGGCGCCAGCGTTATGCTTTGTGCGCTGACCCTCAATGCGTTGCCAAAGTCGGCATTAAAAAAATTGATATCAAAGGTGCCCGGGCAAACTAAATAAATAGGTAAACAGGGCGAACAAATAAGCTGGTGCTCTGTTATACCTGTACTAGAACGAAGTCGCTATAGCGTGAGGCGTGATTGTATAAAATCTAAGAAAGCCGAGATACGTGAGGATACTGAACTGTTTCGGTAGTACACCGCTTGTACGGGTTCTCGGTTGTTTGGCGTAAGTAAGTGCTCGCCTAATACGCTGATAAGTTTTCCGTTTTTTAAATCATTTGCCACCATAAAGTGCGACAGCAGAGCAATGCCTTGGCCTGCCAAGCATAGCAGGGCAACCGCATGAGTGCTCACTAATTAATCATGCCACTAAAACCCGCAGTTAGCACAGCTTCCAGATAGCTGGCTTTCATCCAAGCCCGTTTTTGCTTGGCGGGTATGCTGCCTTTTGATGACTCTGCCCGCAACATGTTTAGCGCTAAATGGCGTAGCATCGACCAGTTTTCGGCACCGTGATTCTGGTGTATCTGGCAGTCGTCTTCACCCATGCTGACATCCAGTACCCAATGCAAGCTGTTCTCTACAGCCCAGTGAGAACGTACTGCTTCGGCTAGTTGCTTCTCACTTAATGGTGCGGAGCTGATATGGTAGCGATATGTCAGTTCAGGTGCTTTGCCTTGTTGTTGGCGGAAGCTCATGCTCATGCCAAGCGTCTTTAACTCAGGCCATTGCGGGAACGCTTTGCTCACGTCATCAGCACTTAACACATGGTATGTCCGGGCTTCTATGCGACCCCGCTTTTGCTCGAAGGTTAAGCCACCAAGTGGTGCTTCCCGTGTCTCAGTAAACGCATCCTCGACTGCTTTACAGAGCTTGCCCTGATTGCTTTTGAGTGTGAACAGGTAATCACCACCTTGCTCGACTATTTGCTCTGCGATGCTGGTCTGGCAGCCCATAGCATCAATTGATACCAAGGTGTCCTGAACATCAAGTAACTGAATAAGCTCAGGGATCGCTGTAATTTCGTTCGACTTCTCTGAGGTTTTAACCTGACCTAAAACGACTTTATTGGTGCAGGCAAACGCGTTGACCATGTGTATCGTTGATTGGCGGTCACCGCGCTGGTAGGAGCTTCGCAGCGTTTTACCGTCAATCGCAATCAATTGTCCTTCGGTGCTTTCATGTACAGCCTGCATCCAGTTGATAAAGCAAACTCTAAACTGCTCTGGGTCGATACGCGAAATGGTACGGGCAATAGTGTCATCAACGGGGACGCCATCGCGCAAGTAACCATGTTGTTGGAACCAGCCAATATGACCGTCGGCATAGTCCCGGATATCGCTCCACCCTTCGGCTCCAGCGACGACACCACACAAGGTGATAAACAAAATATCCTCAAGTGGATAGGTCACTTTTGCTGATTGACGCGTGTCAGATAATTCCCCAAAGTGGGTGGTGAAGGCTTCGATATACATGGTTTTACTCCCCAAAAAGAGAGTATAAGATCACGACTAAACCGGATCGTCAAACTGATCGTTTAGTTTCCGCCAACTGGTCAATAAATATTCACGATCTCACCCTGCCAAGCATAGTTGCCTGATGGTTTCCCCACTAGATGCCTTTAAGTCGAAGTTGAGTTTAACCTCTTCTGATAAAGGCCATCGGTTCAAGCTTGCGCTACTGGAAAACCCAATGAGTCGATGTTTGCCCAATGAAGACAGCGCAACATCAACGTTCGAGCTAGCGAGGTATTCTGGACTTGCCACTATATGAAGCGCGCTTCGCCCCAAGGTTTTTGCATGTAGGTTAGAATCGCTAAGGTCACCGATTCGAATGGCAATGTCGGTTTTGTGTTCAAGCAAATCTATAATATTGTCGTGACTGGTGATATCGAGTTTTATTTCTGGGTACGCTTCGCGAAACTCGCCAATCAACGGGGTTATCTGATGCAGAACGAATGGGCTTGCAGCGTCTACTCTTAATAATCCAGAAGGCTTTTGATTTAGCAAACGTAGCGCTTCTTCGCCTCTTTCCAACAAATTCAAACTATCACGGGCGTACTGTAAATAGACTAGCCCTTCTTCGGTTAGCTCTAATCGGCGGGTGGTACGATTGAGTAGGGTGACATCAAGTACACCTTCTAAACGTCCCACAGCGCGAGACACTTTAGCCACTTGCTGACCGAGCAATTCAGATGCGCGAGAAAAGCTGCCAGTATCTACAACAGCAACAAAGGCTTCGATATCTTCGGTTTTGGCATTAACAGGCATAGGTTTCAGTCTATTTACTATTTTAGAAGCTCAAGTTTGAAAGACTAAAGCTTTCAAGGCTAATATACGAGAGGGCGTGTTAAGAGGCCTGCCAGTCCACGGTTGGATTATAAGCGCCCGAGTATTCATCAACACCTACTCATCGCGGTCATTAATACCATAGTTTACACAGTACATTATCAATAACGACAAAAGTATTTTGGTATTATTACTGTTTTTAACAACCAAAACAATCTGCACTACACGCCCTAGTTAAAGCAAAAATTCAATGGTTTCACGCGCAATGAATTATCACAGGCTGGGCATTACGTCTTGCGATGCGTAAAAAGCGATTGAAGACAATTATTGTGGCTGTTACGCCATGCAGCCTACATGGCTCATACTTCGCATGTCTTGTCTCCGCTGTCGTCAAGCTGAGCGCTAAAAGTGTAAATAATGCTGGATATCGGTATTGTTAATACTGAAAGCACTTTTGTTTCAAATGATACCGGTTTATATTTCGATTAATTTACGGCGCTATACGCCGTAAAAGTTAATAATAGTAAACCGCTATTTATTATGTTAGTTTATGTATGTTGTTTTTTACGGCGATTAGCGCCGTAAGTAAAGCTAATAGTAAACTAGAGGGTTGTCCGCTTGGTTGATAGCACTACTTCACATGATGATGTAGCAAAAGGGGCTTACAAACAGTCTCTTAAAGCACTTCTACCTTATGGCATGCTGGCTACTAAAAAGTGGCTGGCTGAACAAGGCTTAAATACCCATGCCATCGATAACGCAGTGAAAACAGAAACTTTATTATTACTGGCTACTGGCGTATATAGCCAGTATTCCCGCTCATTGAGCTGGGAAGGAGTGGTCGCCTCAATGCAGCGTATGAATATGCACCACTCGGATAATCTACCTTCAGTCATCGTCGGCGGATTGTCGGCATTGTCTTTGTCGGGGTTGTCGCAGTATCTTTCGTTAGGCAGCACGCCACATATACATCTATATGCACAAGGCAAGTTGCCATCATGGCTGGGGCGTTTGTCGTTGCCCGTTGTCTGTGAGGGGCATAGTACTAATACCTTATGGCCAGAATGGCTGACAAAAGATAAAAGTTTTATCAGGCTGCATGAATGGGGCGCCGAACTTCCCCCTGTATATTTTTCATGTCCTGAAAAAGCGTTATTGGAACTGCTGGTGGATTTGCCCAATGCCGTAAGTTTTGAACATGCTGATGAGATAATGCAGGGGCTAGTGAATTTATCACCCAGAAAACTCGATACACTTTTAAAAGCTTGCAAAAGTGTAAAGGTAAAACGCTTGTTTTTTTGGTTGGCTAAACGTCAGAATTATCCTTGGTTTAAGAAGCTAGGCGAAACTAGCTACGATTTAGGTTCAGGTAAGCGTGTTGTGGCTAAAAGCGGAAAGCTGGATACAGATTATTTGATCACTGTGCCGTCACATATGGCAACGGAAAGCGAAAGTTAGCTATGGATAGGAACAGTATTTATTACAAGCAAGTGCAGTTATTGATGCAAGTGTTGCCATTTGTCGCTAAACAAGAATGCTTTGCGCTTAAAGGCGGTACGGCGATCAATCTCTTTGTCAGAGAGTTTCCGCGCTTATCGGTTGATCTTTATGCCGGTGAATTTGCAAATATGAGCGAGACGGATGTACCGCTTAAGGAGCTGGTGGCCGTGAGAGAGCGTTTGGTAGCGCTGATTCACCAGGGGCTGACCAATAGTGAAAAAGGTTTTTTATTATCGTTTAAGAACCGAGAGCCGAATTGGGGATTACTTAATCTAGACGATGTAAGTGAACTTCCGGCCATTAAGTGGAAACAGATTAATCTGGCCCAAATGCCAGATGAAAAACATAAGCTAGCATTAGATAAGCTTAAAGAAGTACTGAGTGTTTGATTTATAGTACTTAGTTATTTTGCTAGAATAGCGCTCAAATTTTTCAATGCTTTGATGGAAGGTTTTGCTGGGTGTAGGCTATGGCAATCTGCTTGATGATCAGGGCGTAGAGTTAACTTTATTTTTTGTACAAATAGTTGTACAAAATAGGAATTTAGATACATGGCAAATGCCGATTTTCTTAACGAAATCAATAAGCGAAGAACGTTCGCTATTATCTCGCATCCAGATGCGGGTAAAACCACCATTACTGAAAAAGTACTGTTGTTCGGAAACGCACTGCAAACTGCAGGTACGGTAAAAGGTAAAAAGTCTGGCCAACATGCTAAATCAGATTGGATGGAGATGGAAAAAGAGCGTGGTATATCTGTAACTACCTCTGTAATGCAATTTCCTTACAACGATCATCTGGTTAACTTACTTGATACGCCTGGACACGAAGATTTCTCGGAAGATACCTACCGTACACTTACCGCAGTAGATTCTTGCTTAATGGTTATCGATGCCGCGAAAGGGGTAGAGGATAGAACCCGTAAGTTGATGGAAGTCACTCGTTTACGTGACACACCTATCCTGACCTTTATGAACAAGCTTGACCGCGATATTCGCGATCCACTAGAAGTGATGGATGAAGTTGAGAGCGAACTCGATATTCTCTGCGCACCTATTACCTGGCCAATCGGTTGCGGTAAAAGCTTTAAAGGGGTTTATCACCTTTATCGTGATGAAACCATTTTGTATCAAAGTGGCCATGGGCACACTATTCAAGAAGTTCGTATCTTAAAAGGGCTAGATAACCCTGAACTTGAAGATGCCATTGGCAGCGACCTAGCTGAAACTTTACGTGACGAGCTAGAGCTTGTGCGCGGTGCATCAAATGACTTTGATAAAGAGCTCTTTTTAGACGGCCAGCTTACGCCAGTCTTTTTCGGTACCGCATTGGGTAACTTTGGTGTCGATCATATGCTTGATGGCATGGTTGAATGGGCACCTGCGCCCCAAGGCCGTGAGACCGACGAAAGCCCCGTTGAATCGACAGATACCAAGTTCAGTGGTTTTGTATTCAAAATACAGGCGAACATGGATCCTAAGCACCGTGACCGTATCGCGTTTTGCCGTATTGTGTCTGGCAAGTACGAGAAGGGCATGAAAATGCGCCACTCACGACTTGGTAAAGACGTGCGTATTTCTGATGCATTAACCTTTTTGGCCGGTGATAGAGCCTTGCTTGAAGAGGCGTATGCGGGAGATATTATTGGCCTGCATAACCACGGTACCATTCGAATTGGCGATACCTTCACCTCAGGCGATAACTATCGCTTCAGTGGTATTCCTAACTTCGCACCAGAATTATTTAAGCGCATTCGATTGCGAGATCCGCTAAAACAGAAGCAATTGCTTAAAGGCCTTATTCAGCTTTCTGAAGAAGGTGCAGTACAGGTATTTAGGCCACTTGCCAATAATGACCTAATTGTAGGTGCGGTAGGTGTGCTTCAGTTTGATGTGGTCGTCGCCCGCTTGAAGGCAGAATACAATGTTGATGCGTTGTACGAGCACATTAACGTAAATACAGCCCGATGGGTGTACTGTAAAGACGAGAAAAAGCTGGATGAGTTCCGCCGCAAGGGTGAGCAAAACCTTGCACTAGATGGTGGCGATAATCTTACCTATATCGCACCTACTAGAGTGAACTTACAGCTGTCTCAAGAACGTTTTCCAGACATCGAATTTAAAAACACGCGCGAAAATTAAGATAAAGAACAACTATGAATATACATGCATTATTAATTAATCGATTTAGTGAAGCTTTAGAAACAATGGGTGTTGAAAACGCACCTATTCCAGTATCGCGCAGTGCTCGTCCTGAATTTGGTGAATATCAATTCAATGGCGCAATGGCGTTGGCGAAACAACTTAGACAAAAGCCTCGCGATATTGCAGAAAAGATTGTTGAGATTGTAAAACTTGACGATGTAGCCAGTAAACTAGAAGTGGCTGGCCCTGGCTTTATCAATGTTCATTTGAACAACGAGTGGCTGGCAAATCAGTGTGAGCTAGCGCTACACGACCCACGCATTGGCGTAGCAAAATCGCCAGAGCAAACCGTTGTGGTCGATTACTCTTCTCCAAACCTAGCCAAAGAAATGCACGTAGGGCACTTACGTACCACCATTATTGGTGACGCTGTAGTTAAAGTGTTGGAGTTCTTAGGTCATAAAGTCATTCGCCAAAATCACATGGGTGATTGGGGGACGCAGTTTGGTATGTTGTTGGCGCATTTGTCAGACAAACTGGAACAAGAAGTTGCTGAAACGGCGTTATCCGATTTAGAAGACTTTTACCGTGAAGCCAAAGTGCGTTTTGATGACGAAGAAGGCTTTGCCGATCGTGCCCGTGAATACGTGGTTAAGCTTCAAGGCGGTGATGAAAAATGCCTGAGCTTATGGGAAAAATTCATTGATGTGTCTATTGCACACTCTGAAGACGTTTATAAGAAATTAAACGTAAGCTTAACCCGTGCTGATATTATGGGTGAGTCTGCCTATAACCACGATTTAGCTAACGTGATAAGCGAGTTAAAAGAAAAAGGTATAGCAGTAGAAGACCAAGGCGCTCAAGTAGTATTTATTCCTGAGTTGGCTGACAAAGAAGGCAATCCTGCGGTTTATATTGTACAAAAATCCGGTGGCGGATATTTATATGCCACCACAGACCTGGCCGCCATGCGCTACCGTAGTGGTACGTTAAACGCCGACAGAACGCTTATTCTTACTGATGCTCGCCAAGCGCTACATTTCAAGCAAACCGAAATAGTAGGTCGTAAAGCGGGATTCATGGAAGAGGCACAAACCTACGAACACTGCCCATTTGGCATGATGTTGGGCAGTGATGGTAAGCCGTTTAAAACCCGTACCGGCGGTACGGTTAAACTGGTTGAATTATTAGATGAAGCAGTAGAACGTGCAGGTAAATTGATTGCCGAACGTGACAACGACTTATCAGCAGACGAATTAGCGGAAGTTGCCCGTAAAGTAGGTATCGGCGCAGTAAAATATGCCGATTTAAGTAAAAACCGTACCACTGACTATATGTTTAACTGGGACACCATGTTGAGCTTCGAAGGTAATACTGCCCCGTATTTGCAATACGCTTACACGCGGGTTAAAAGCTTATTCAGAAAAGCAGGTGTTGCTATTGAAACCATGCCAGTAGATATCAATATTGTTGAAAAACAAGAACACGCTTTGTCGGTACTGTTATTGCAGTTTGAAGAAGTGGTGGGCTTGGTATCACGTGATGCCACGCCTCATGTGTTGTGTACTTACTTGTACGAACTAGCTAGCGCCTTCATGAGCTTCTACGAAGCCTGCCCAATGCTAAAAGACGGCATTGAACTGAAAGTACGAGACAGCCGTCTGGCCTTATCAGCACTTGTGGCAAGCACGTTAAGCCAAGGCTTGAACTTGCTTGGTATCGAAACATTGGAAAAAATGTAATTCAGATAGCATAAGCGTTATCGGCCGAATATTTGCCAATGCACATGTTCAGCATGCAATGCCTATGTTGTTACTTAAAAAAGCTGACACTCGTGTCGGCTTTTTTTATGCCTCGTTGTCGAGAAGCTGTGGGGTAGGAGATTTCCACTCGGTTTTAGTGGACCAGTGCGCTATCCAATCAGGCATGTCTGTGGCGGGCATAGGCCGAGCTATACCGAACCCTTGTGCTAGCTCGCAGCCTAAATTTAGCAACGATGTGCCATGGGCAATAGTTTCTACCCCTTCAGCAATAACACTGCGATTAAACGATTTAGCTAGGGCGATAACCCCCACTACAATAGTTCTATCTTCTGGGTCGATTAACATATCACGTACAAAGGTTTGGTCTACCTTGATGACCTTTGCCGGCAATCGCCTTAAGTAAGTGAGAGAGGAATAACCTGTTCCAAAGTCATCAATGGCGAACGTGACCCCTAGCTTTACGCAATCATCCATAATTTCCGCGACTTTTTTAATATCACCTAGCTTACTGGTTTCTAATACTTCTAACTGAAACGCTTCAGGGGGAACATTGGGTACTTTAGACAACAGACGAGCTAAGCGAATAGGAAAGTTTCTTTGCTGAATCTGCAACGCAGAAATATTCACACTAATGGGAATATGAACCCCTAATTTATTCCAGCGACTAAATTGCTGCAATGATTCTTCGATAACCCATTCACCAATATCTATACTGAGCTGATGATTTTCAATAAACGGTAAAAAGGCTGCAGGGGAGAGTATGCCTTCAACGGGGTGTTTCCAACGAATAAGGGCCTCTGCGCCAATAATTTCTCCGGTGCGCATATTCACTTTCGGTTGATAGTAAAGTACGAACTCTCTGTTGTGTAGGGCTGTGGTTATGCTCTGGAGTATTTCATGACGTGCTTTTATGGCGTCCTCAGACTCTATATCAAATAAGTGATAGCAATTTTTACCTTTCTGTTTTGCTAAATACATCGCTTGGTCGGCGTGGCGGATAAGCTGGTCAGCATCAGTGTTATCTGCAGGGTAAAGCGTTACCCCGATACTGGCAGATACTTTAAGCTGGCTCTCACCAATTTTTACCGGTTCTGATGCAACTCTTAGCATATTCTTAATGATGGCAACAAAATCTTGAGGTTGCTTTAAGTTTGCCAATACCGTCACAAACTCGTCACCCCCAAAGCGTGAAATAGTGTCAGTTTCTCGCAATGTTCCTTTTAAACGATGAGCCAAGATCACAAGAAGTTCGTCGCCCACACTATGACCGAAGTTATCATTTATTTCTTTAAAGCCATCTAAATCGAGTAGTGCTACTGCCACAAACCCTTTATCAGATTTACATTGAGACAGGGCTCTATCTAGCCGCTCGGCAAGCAACGAGCGGTTGGGTAAATTAGTTAATACATCATAATGTGCCATGTGCTCTAGTTTGTATTGCTGCTCTTTGGCTTCAGAAATGTCGCTAAATATTGCGATGTAATTTTTAACATTGCCTTCATCATCATTAACTGCGCTAACGGTTAATAGTTGGGCATAAACTTCATGATTTTTACGTTTGTTCCAAATTTCTCCTGCCCAGTAACCTTTGTTGAGAATAGATGCCCATAGGTGATGGTAAAACTCTGGAGATTGTTTTCCTGACTTAAACATATTGGGCTTTTTGCCTAACACTTCGTTTCGCTCATAGCCTGTTATATCAACGAAGGTTTTGTTCACATCTATAATGTTTGCGTTGCTATCTGTAATGAATATGCCTTCTCTTGCGTGAGAAAACACACTTGCTGATAGTTTTAGTTTTTCTTCTAGATGCTTGTTCTTAGTTATGTCCTGAACTAACGAAGTTACGCTTATCACGTTGCCAGCTAGGTCAAAAATAGGGGTGCTATACCATTCGCAGATTATGGGGTGACCTAGTTTGGTAACGTTTTTATTTATTTTTCGCTTTGGCGCCTTTTTCTTAAGCAGTTGAGCGAATCCGTTGTCTATTTCCGTTTGAAGTTCAGGGGGGATAATGAGCTCCGAAGCATGTTTACCAATCGCTTCTTCTTTTTTATAGCCAAAAATAAATTCTGCCGATTTATTCCAATCGGTACAGATAAGCTGAGGATCCCAGGCTATGCACCCTAAAGGCGTATTTTCGATATGACTTGCTAATATATTTTTACTTTCCAGCAAGGAAGCTTGGCTATCGATGAGTCGTTTTTCTGCCTCAAGCCGTGTTTTTGCCATCGAAGTGAAGCGTTGCTGTAGTTTAACCAACTCAACACTACCATGCATCGGCGCGTCGCTTACCTCTTTGCCCTCAGCAAGAGCTTTAGTAGATTGAAGTAAAGTGCGTATTGGTTTCAGTACATTTCTTCGCACCCCCCATACTGAGACACCTACAAGTAGTATGACTATCGCGGTCAAAATTCCCGCCGTTTTAATCAATCGTTTATTAATGGCTTCAAGGGTTTGTTTAAGAGGAATGCCCACCGTGATATTGATTTGCTTGCCATCTTCAAATAATGGGCGTTTTACATAAACCCGTTGATAGGGGGCATTGCTAACAAAGGCGCTGGAATTAGTTGCAGTATTGGAACTATCTATTGCAGCGCTGGAGGTGTTTAATGGGGTCCCTAAGAGGCTATTGTTCGTTGGATATGCGGCAACAATTTTATTCTCGCTATCGGTAATGTAAGCCACGGTATTATCAGGTAAATGGGACTCAGAGAGTGCTTCACTCCACCATTCTAGTGAGATAACCGCTACCACTAACGCCACCACAGAATCGTTTGTAGTGTTCATTACCGGATAGGCAAAATTCACACTGGTAAGGTTAGTTGCTCGGTCTATTTGAAATTCACCTATCGAAAATTCACGAGTAGCTAGCGCCTCTTGAATGTAAGCGCGATCGAAGACATTTACGGGGGTTTTTATGGGGTGGGCGTTACACAGTAGTTCGCCATCTGCCCGTGGTACGCCGAGGTTAATATAGTTACTATTTACCTTAAGTACATCGGCAAGAAATGCACTGCATGCTTGGGAGTTTGGATTTTTAACCGCATCGAAGCTGGCAAGGTTTTGCAGAAAAATACGTGTTTTATCAATAAGCGCAGATTGGAATTTTGAAGTGGCTTGGGCGGTATTAACCGATTGGCTTATGGCAGCTTCTACAGCGCGCTCTCTTTCAACGTATGAGTCGTAAAAAACACCAATCAACCCTGGTAGGGCAACCATAATGATGAGAAGAATTATTCTCGACTGCAGTGTTTGAAAAAGATACGCCATGTAATTTTTTATAAATCCATTTTACGAAGGTGACTACGAAAAATGTAAGATTTATCGTAGTGTATAAACATAGCAAACCGTGCGTTATCTTTGGTTGTATTGCAAGCGCACTGGCAACTGGGGTAAGTATAGTAATAATACTATAAAAGCGTTAACTATGATTAACGTGTTGCTTTAACTAAATTTTATTGAATGCGTCACGACTTGTTTACTAATAGAGTAGGGAACTATTTTACAGTAACGTTTAATTAATAGGCCCGCCCTTCGCATTTTTATGTTCAATAATGTAGTAATGTATCCGCAACGGCACGTTAAATTTGTAATGACACCAATACAGGAATTTATATTATGACGAAGCTACTCGCTTTTGCTGGAAGCACACGGAACGGCTCTTTTAATCAAGCGATACTCACGGTTGCAGCTGAAGGAGCTCGGGGGTCGGGCGCCAAAGTAACAGTGGTTAATCTAGCCGATTATCCAATGCCTCTGTTTAATGAAGATGAAGAGAAAGTGTCTGGCGTGCCAGAAAATGCAAGAGCCTTCAAGCAGCTGTTAACTGAACATGATGGTTTCTTAATTGCTTCTCCAGAGTACAATTCGAGTTATCCTGCACTACTTAAAAATGCCATAGATTGGGCTACTCGCATGGAAGAAGGTGATAAACCCATGCAGGCTTTTAAAGGCAAGACGGCAGGGATTATGGCTGCATCTGCCGGCGGTTTGGGCGGAATGAGAGTATTAGTGGTTTTACGCATGTTATTGGCAAACATAGGCGTTACGGTGTTACCAGCACAACTTGCTGTAGCCAAAGTGAATACCTTAATGGATAACAATGGCGTAGTAACCGACGAGAAAACCATCAAACAACTTAAAAACTTGGGTAAACAAACCGCTGAATTAACGATGAAAATGACCGCACAGGTTCTATAAGGTAGGGCTAGTGCTCAGGAGAGGGGGCGTCAAATCGTCGCCTCTATTTTTTCTCAATCTAGCCTTTTGTAATTTAGTCTTGCTCTACTTCATTAATAAACCACTTGATCACATTACCTATTGCAAAGTTAGCGTATTGGTCTGAACAAATCTGATATCCCCGAGTTTCAGATTTTAATCGCGGCCCTAACTCAACAAGTTTACCATCTTCTATAAAAGGGTTTATTAACCCTTCCCATCCTAAACAGAGACCATGGCCGCCAATTGCCGCTTCAACAATAAGGGGGTAATTGTTGTAACGAAATAAAATTGGACTAGAAGAAGGCTTCACATTTAACGCTTGTGCCCAGCGTTGCCAATTTAACCACCTAGAATCATCTACATCTTTATGCAGTAGAGGAAGATTTCTAAGGTCACTAAGCATTTGGCCGGCCTTTAAACCATGTTTAATAGCGAAATTCGGTGAGCAAACCGGGAAAACCACTTCGGGAATTAACATCTTTTCAAACTGGTATTTACCAATTTTTGATGAGAAGTGAAATAATATATCTGCATGTGCAGTGGTTAGGTCGCTTAAGCTATTAGTGGGTTGGATTTCAAAAAGACAATCAGGAAAGGCTTGTTGTAAACGTTGTAGCCTAGGCATTATCCAGTGAAACGCAAAGCCAAAATAGGCACTAATAGATATCTTTGTTTTTGTATCGCGAAAATCTTTACGAGCATTATCAGTAGCACGCAGAATAGATGATGTAGAGCCTCTTAACTCGTTGTAATACTTAAGCCCTTCAACGGTAGGGGTAACGGGTTTCTTACTACGGTCAATTAAAATACCACCTACCACATCTTCCAGGGCGCGAATTCTTTGGGATACCAATGGCTGTGTAATACCAAGATCTTCCGCTGCTAATGTCATAGAGCCATGTCTTACCGTCGCTTCAAAACACAATAAGCCGTTAAGGGTAGGTAACTCAGATTCTTTCATTATTACTAATTTGCATGTTAGCTATAAGGCTTTGCTACTGTAATATAAACCACGATTACTTGATACTTATCTTATTGATTTTTAAGGGAGATTCTCGTGCAGCAAATAGACTATGTTATCAACGAAGCGAATGCTTCCGTGTCAGCGATTGTAAATGGACAACACTATCCTTTACCCGCATTGTGGCTTCGAGAGCGTTGCCAAGATTCTGAAAATCTTGATAAAACCACCAAACAGCGCTTTTTTGACCCACATCAGCTAGATGAAAATGTGTCGCTGACCAAGGTAGAAAAGAAGCACAATACCCTAGCTAACCTTACGTTTAGTGACGGGTATTCAGGTGAGTACGATTTGAATGAGTTCGCTGCCGACTTCGATGTTTGGGACGGTGCGCCTAACGATATAGCGTGGAAAAGCGATGTAGACAAGTCATTGTTTCATATTGATTTAGCTACATTGAAATCACAAGAGGGTTTAATTAAAGGAATAGAAATATTTTTAACCTACGGCGTATTAATTGTTGATAACGTGCCTACTGAATCCGACGCGGTATTAGAAGTAGCAAATTTATTTGGGCATGTAAGGGAAACTAACTTTGGTAAGTACTTCGAGGTATTTACCCGTCCAAATTCGAACGATCTTGCCTATCGCTCTGTGCCGTTAGGGCCGCATACTGACAACCCTTACCGTAACCCCATGCCGGGTATTCAACTTCTGCATTGTTTAGAAAATCAGACTACCGAAGGATTGTCGACGTTGGTCGATAGCTTGTCAGTTTTAGAACAGCTGAAAAAGGAAGATCCGGAAGGTTTCGCCCTGCTTTGCAAGGTACCTGTTCGTTACCGTTATTACGACAACGATGTTGATTTGATAGAAAGACGTACCATGATTGAGTCTGACCCTAGTGGCAGAATTACGGGTATCGCATACAGCCCTCGCTTGGACTATTTGCCGCTGTTACAAGATGAAGACATGATTATATTTCATCGAGCCCGTAAACGTTTGGGGCAGTTGTTATGTTCGCCTGAATACGAATGGCGCTTCAGATTAGAGCCGGGGCAATTGCAGATGTTCCACAACACCCGCGTATTACATGGGCGCACCGGGTTCGACCCGAGCGAGGGGCGACGTCACCTGCAAGGCGCTTATATTGATATTGATGCGCCGAAAGGCCGTTACAATGCGCTTAAAAGAAAGCAAAGCTCTATTCGCATCCAGGATGAACTCGAAGCAGAAAATACGAACGGTGAGTTTAAAATAGTTAATAGCAAGGCTACAGCAGAAACAGCAGAAATGAGAGGTTAAGAAATGGAAACTGTTCAATTTCGCCAAATGAAAGACGGAACAAAAGAAGAGTATTTGTTTCTTACCAAACATGAAGATGAATACGCGAAAGGCTTGCCCGATAGAATATTGGAAGCGCTTAAAAATTTAGAGAACACCTTATCGGGTTATCAGGTTTCACGGCTTGGACACTCACTACAATCAGCAACTCGTGCTGAAGCCGATGGTGCCGATGAGGAAATGATAGTCGCGGCACTTATCCATGATCTTGGTGATGACTTAGCGCCGCACAATCACTCACAATACGCGGCTTCAATTTTGCGCCCCTACGTACGCCCCGAAGTAACTTGGATTATCAACCAGCATGGGTTATTTCAAAACGTGTACTACGCCCACTTTTTAGGGGGCGATCCGAATGAGCGCGACTATTTAAAAGATCACCCTTGGTATCAAGCTTGTGTGGATTTTTGTGAAAAGTGGGATCAGTCGTCATTCGACCCTGATTACCCAACTAAACCACTCTCACACTTTGAGCCCTTAGTCAGAAAGATATTCTCTAGAACGGCTTTCGATCCTCAGTATGTAGGTGAACAAACCATGGGGAAAAGTGCAGTAGATATCGCTATGTCGGGGACGAGTGAGTAAATGGTGTAAGCCTTGTAAATGTTAGGTAAAGGCATAAGTGGTTCTGTTCTTGTGTTGGTCTATACCCCCATATAACTAAGTGCACGGCATAGTCGCCGTACTCTTAATTTGTTGGGAGTAATACTTTATGAAACTACTTATGAAATTACGCTTAATACCCATTATTTGCTCAATCACTTTGCTAAGCGCGTGTGCGGTGCCGCTGCATGGAGGTGGTGCTCGTGGCGGCTTTCACGGTGGAAATGCCGCACTAAGTATCGGCGCTGGCATTGCGGCAGGGGTTGCTGTCGCCGTGCTTGCATCTCCGCGATATGAGCCGGGGCATAGGGTGAAGCACTTACCTAAAGACGCTGCCTTTATCCGCCATCGAGGCATAGACTATCGATATAGAAATGGTGTGTATTATCGCAAAATGGGGGGCGATTTTACGGTAGTGCTTCCACCCCCTGGTGTCATCATTCACACCCTGCCTGACCACCCTGATACTATTTTTGTCGATGGGGAAACTTACTATGTCGTAGAGGGGGTGTACTACAAGCGCATAGATGGTGAGTATATCGTAGTGAAGGCTCCTGTTGAGTGGCCGCGAGCAGAAACCAACGAGTATGAAGCAGGCAAGCGCTATGATGTCCTTCCCGAAGATGCGCAGCCAGTAAAAGTACATGGCACTCAATACTTTTTGTACGGTGGTTTATATTTTCTTCCCCAATCATCTGAAGGGAAAGTTAGCTATCTAGCGGTAAGATTGAACTAGGGTTGTGAGGGCACCAATTTTTCATATTGCTATTTTATTCATAGACATGACACACTGAAAAACTACGCTTGTTTATGAATGGAACGTGAGTTCATGCTACAAAAAATTATTACGTTTTCTTCCAGTATTTTGCTGTCGATACTGGCTATTTTATTGTGCTTTGGTGTGTTAGATGCATTATGGCTAGGTTGGATAGCCCGAGATTGGTATACCACTGAAATGGCGACCTTACTGCGGGAAAACTATATTACCTGGCCTTGGGTGGTGTTCTATTTAATGTATGGTTTTGTCGTCTTTGTATTAGCCGTAGTGGCGAACAGAGATAAACCACTTTACTACGCAGGTATTGATGGAGCGCTGCTTGGGCTCGCCAGTTATGGTGCTTATAACCTAACCAACTACAGTATTGTTGAAGGCTTTACGCTGTTTATAACCGTGGTGGATTGGGCGTGGGGCACCTTCTTAACCAGCGCAAGCGCAATGGCTGGCTGGGTAGGTTTTCAAAAAGCGAGAAAGCCAGACAGCATCTGAACTGATCGTTCGAAAAAATAGTTAGCTTTTAAAAAGAGGGTTTACGACATTTTAAAAGCGTAGCGAGCAGGTTCATTGCTGGCTACTAACTCATGAATTACGCGCGGCAAGCAAGCGCAATTCTTTTGAGATATACATTCTGTTGGTTTGCATGTAAATCCATAGTTTGGTCGCAATTTGTGCCTGAAAGCTCAGTATTAATAATACCCCCCAGAATACTTGCTCATTCTGGTGAACCGTAAAAAACTGATAGCCAGTGTAAAAAAGAGCAATAGAAAATAGTACACCTAAGCCGTAAGCTGCTTTCATCATCCAGCCCATGTTGCTACTGAAACCTAGTTTAAGGTAACCGCCTAAACTTTTGTTTTCACTCATTAATGAGTCAAGTTCTTCTGATTGCTTATTAAGATCTTGTTTTAGCTTTTGTTCAAAGTTCATAGTTAGATTCCTCGTATATAGAAGTGCGAAGCGTTTCTCTTGCGCGTGATAACCGTGATTTAACGGTTCCTTCTGGAACATCCAGCGCAAGCGCGGTTTCCTGAACTGAAAGCCCATTTAAGTAATGAAGCTCTACTACGTCAGCTTCAGATGCAGGCAAGCCTGCTAGTATTGGCATAAGCTGGCCCATGTCCAAAGCTTGGTCTGCTACTTGAGAGTCGCTAGCGTCTTCATGAGCGCTATTTGCTAATATTTTATTTTTACTGCTTTTCACCCAGTCAGAAATTTCCCACTTCAGTGCTTTGAATAACCAGCTTCTAAACAGGGTGATATCGTCAAGCGTTTTAATTCTCTTACTGATTTTTAACCACACATTTTGTACAAGATCTTCGGCTAACATAGTGTCGTTAACCCGCACAAACGCAAAGCGCTTCATAGGTATGAAAAAGTGCGTGTAGAGCATATTAAATGCACGGTCATCACCATGCTTTGCTTGCAGTACAAGCAGGTTAATCATGTCTAAAGTTAACGCTGTAGATTTGCTCATAAATACCGCAAAATTAATTCAATAAGTCCTTTCAATAAGGCCCTCAAAAAATCCAGTAGGGCACGTAATACATCACTTGAAAAAGTACAGAGTCCATGTCGTTTGGTAGCCGTTTTCTTACTAGTACTGTTACTAATCTTGGCGCGGCTTTTGGGGCTAGTATTGTAACGATAAGTATTGATTT
The DNA here is from genome assembly GCF_000213655.1 of Alteromonas naphthalenivorans. Lineage (NCBI taxonomy): Bacteria > Pseudomonadati > Pseudomonadota > Gammaproteobacteria > Alteromonadales > Alteromonadaceae > Alteromonas > Alteromonas naphthalenivorans. The sequence goes on along the minus strand of NC_015554.1, from coordinate 2,871,864 downwards.
TGTTGTTAGTATGGCAGCACATTTTCATTCGATGTCACTATAACAGTGTGTATTAATTATTAAAGACGACAAATACACTCACTAGGTTCGTACACTTTTAACTTTTTATTCTAGATTTTGCCTTTGTCCTAACCATGCTCTTCATCTTATAGGACTCTGGAATTTGTTTTTTTAGATATGACACCCATTATCGGGTTAATGAAATTCTTACCAAGTCGCTAAATAAACCTGCTCAGGCGACTGTTTTATTTCTCAAAGCCCCTATCAAATTTCGTCCAAATTCGGTACTATCCGCGGTCTTATTTTACAGTTGATAAGCGGACTATGTTTGAAGTAAACCCCGTTACCAATGCGATAAAAGATATCCGCGAGCGCACCGACGCGCTTAGGGGGTATCTTTGACTTTGATGCGAAGTCAGAGCGCTTAGAAGAAGTTAACCGAGAGCTTGAAAGCTCCGAGGTTTGGAACGAGCCGGAACGCGCACAAGCGTTAGGCAAAGAAAAGGTGGCCTTAGAGCTGGTTGTAGAAACGATTCACAACCTTGAGCAGGGCACCGAAGACGTTGAAGGTTTGCTTGAACTCGCCGTTGAAGCAGAAGATGAAGAAACTTTCGATGAGGCCAACAAAGAACTAGAAGGCCTGCTGGAGCAACTTGAAAAGCTTGAGTTTCGCCGTATGTTTTCCCAGCCTAACGATGCCAACGATTGTTATATTGATATTCAATCTGGCTCTGGCGGTACAGAAGCGCAAGACTGGGCGAATATGCTCCTTCGCATGTACCTTCGTTGGGGTGAAGCCCACGGCTTTAAGACCGAACTTATTGAAGTGTCTGATGGCGACGTAGCGGGTATTAAAAGTGCTACCTTGCGTATTGCGGGTGAGTACGCTTTTGGTTGGTTACGTACCGAAACGGGTGTGCATCGCTTAGTGCGTAAGTCACCATTTGACTCAGGTAACCGCCGTCATACGTCATTTTCATCAGCGTTTGTTTACCCTGAAGTGGATGACGATATCGATATTGATATAGACCCTTCAGATTTACGTATTGATACTTACCGCGCATCTGGCGCGGGTGGTCAACACGTAAACAGAACAGATTCCGCGGTGCGTATTACCCATGAACCTACAGGTATTGTAGTGCAGTGCCAAAACGACCGCTCGCAGCACAAGAATAAAGATCAGGCGATGAAGCAGCTGAAAGCTAAACTCTACGAGTATGAGCTTCAAAAGCAAAACGCCGAGAAACAAGCGATGGAAGACAGCAAGTCAGATATCGGGTGGGGAAGTCAAATTCGTTCATACGTACTAGACGACTCTCGCATTAAAGATTTGCGTACAGGCGTGGAAACACGCAACACTCAGGCCGTGCTAGATGGTGGTCTGGATAAATTTATCGAAGCCAGCCTTAAATCAGGGCTGTAATCCGAACAACGAAAGTGAATAGGTTATGACTGACCAACAAACCGACGAAAATAAATTAATTGCTGAGCGCCGAGCAAAACTAAGCGCAATTCGTGAGGAGTGCCGTGCAAATGGCTTCCCAAACAGCTTCCGTCGTGAAAACTATGCTGACGAACTTCAAGGCAAGTTCGGTGAATTAGATAAAGAAACCTTGCAAGAGCAGGGTAATAAAGTAAGCATTGCTGGCCGTATTATGGCTAAGCGTGGCCCGTTTATGTTGCTTCAAGACATGACTGGTCGCATTCAAGCTTACGCTGATAAAGACACCCAAAAAGCCCTTAAAGCGCAGTACGGTGCGTTAGATATTGGTGACATTATTGGTGTTGCTGGTGTTTTGCATAAGTCGGGTAAAGGCGACTTATATGTGAACACGGAAAAGTATGCATTGCTAACAAAAGCGCTGCGCCCTCTACCAGAAAAGTTCCATGGCCTAAGCGACCAAGAAACCAAATATCGTCAGCGTTACGTTGACCTTATTACCAGCGAACAAACGCGAAAAACCTTTATGATCAGAAGTAAGATTGTAAATGGTATTCGTAACTACCTTACTCAGCGCGACTTCCTTGAAGTAGAAACGCCTATGCTGCAGGTGATTCCAGGTGGTGCAACTGCGAAGCCGTTTGTTACACACCATAATGCGTTAGACATTGATATGTACTTACGTATTGCCCCAGAGCTTTATTTGAAGCGCTTGGTAGTAGGTGGTTTCGAGCGCGTGTTCGAAATTAACCGTAACTTCCGTAACGAAGGGCTTTCAACACGTCATAACCCAGAGTTCACCATGTTGGAATTTTATCAGGCCTATGCTGATTTCAACGACCTGATGAACCTAACAGAAGACATGTTGCGTACTCTTGCCGAAGATATTTTAGGTTCTAGTATTATTACTAACACCACCAAAGATACCGACGGAAACGTGGTTTCAGAAGTACAGTATGACTTTGGTAAGCCGTTTGAGCGCTTAAGCATGGGCAACGCCATTTTGAAATACTGGCCAGAAGCTAATGAAGCCGCTATTCGCGACCCAGAAGCGAACCTTGATGCACTTAAAGCCATGGCGAAACAGTTGCATATTAAAGAGCCTGAAGTTGATGGTATTTGGGGTGCTGGTAAATACTTATGTGAAATCTTCGAAGCCACTGCGGAAGAGAAGCTTGAACAGCCAACGTTTATTACCGAATATCCGTGGGAAGTATCGCCACTTGCTCGTCGTAACGATGAAAACCCATTCATTACCGACAGGTTTGAATTCTTCGTTGGCGGCCGTGAGCTAGCCAACGGTTTCAGCGAGTTAAACGACTCTGAAGATCAAGCTAAGCGTTTCTCTAAGCAAGTTGAAGAGAAAGATGCAGGTGATGATGAAGCGATGCACTACGACGAAGATTATATTCGTGCGTTAGAGTATGGTTTGCCGCCTACGGCCGGTGAAGGTATTGGTATTGACCGTTTGGCCATGCTATTTACTGACAGCCCAACGATTAAAGACGTGATTTTATTCCCGCATATGAAACCTGAAGTGTCTAAAGGCGCCGAAGAAGAATAAGCTGCGTAAATAACGTTATGCGTTAGTTACTTTATATAAAACAGCGTTATAAAAAACTGCGTTATAAATTATAAAACAGCTCGCAGCGCTTATGTTAAACGTGCAGTGATTTGTTTTGTAAGAAGGGTATTGAGGGGAACTTCAATACCCTTTTTTTGTGCCATATTAACAATGTAGCCATTAATGGCTTCAATTTCGGTTTGCCTTTGGTTCTTCACATCTTGATGCATACTGGAGTAATTGCTGGCGGTAAGGCCAGCAACTTTAATTACCTGCTGTTCAATTTCAATCGCATCAAAAGACTGCCCACATGCGTTTGCCACTTGAGCAAACTCTTCACAAAGTGTTTTGCGTTCATTAGCAAACTGCTCACCAGCAATATGGCTATTGGTTATATTATTCAGCGCAGTTAGCGGGTTTATCACCACATTAATAGCAAGCTTGGCCCACAACGCTTTCATGATGTCAGTTTGATAACGCACTGGTGGAAGTAGCGCATGTAAAGTGTGACACACACTTTTCGCCCACTCAGGCATAGTGAGTTGTTTGTGTGAAACCAAATGGGGAGCAATACCAATTTGGGTGTTGCCCACACCGGTGTAAATAACCTGAGTTGACGTGCGCTTCATTGCCCCATGGCTGGTGGTAGCAAGCAGCAATGGTTGCTGGGCTGGCAATATAGATTTTGCTATTTCATACCCACCCATACCATTGTGTAGAAGCACAACAGGGGTACGCTTATCGATAAGTGGCAGCCATTGAGTAAGCGCGGTTTTCAAGTGGTGCACTTTTAATGGCAATACCAACATATCGCTAGGCGAAAGATGTGGCTTGTTACTGTTGATTTGCCTAATGGGGTATTCGGTGCCGTCAGTCCATTCTACAAAATAGGGTGTGGGTGTCTCAGTTTTAGCGGGCTCAAATTCAGGTTTCTCTATACTCGCTTTGTTAACTTGAAACACTGGGTTTCTTGGGTAAAGCCCGTAAGGTAAGCCTTGTTTTTCTGCAGCCCCAGCAAGTAAAGAACCAATAGCGCCACTGCCCGCAATGTGGATTTTTTTTATTTCGAGCTGCTCAGCCTTAAATTTGCCTTGTGCCTGCGACTTGCTCTTACCCAATAGGTTTTCTGTTCCTTTCGCACCTTGCTTGGCTTTTTGACCTTTCATAAGCTTTAGGTTTTGCTAACTAGCTGTAGTAAAGAAGAGGCAATCGCAGGCCAATTGAAGGTATCTGGCTCAGGTAATTCAGTAAGCCAACGCTTTACTTCGCTATCAGTAAATAAATCACCAGAGAGTATCGGCGCTTTCACTGAAATAGTGCGAGAGGGAAGGGGAATGCGTAGCCAGCCGGCATGTAAATGTAATCTGTCGGATGGTGCACCGCTATAAAGTGTGTCACCAAGTATCGCTGCGCCCACACTCTTAAGGGCGACTCGAATTTGATGGGTTTTTCCTGTAAGCGGTTTTACGATAAATCCGCGATAGCCAGGTTTGGCTGATTGACTAAAAAACTGGGTGACTGCAGGGTTATCTTTGCTTTTAAGAAGCATGAATTGGCCGCCGCGACGGTTTTTCATATCGCCTACAATAGAACCTTGTTTCTTTTTCGGCTTGTCGGCACTAATGGCTAGGTAGTATTTACTAACCTGACGGGATGCAAAGGCATCACCAATAAGCGCTGCTGTTTGGGCATTTTTGGCTAAGCACAGACAGCCAGAGGTGCCGGTATCTAAGCGATGACAAAGGTGAAGTTGGCTATAACCGGTTTGTTCTCGAAGTAGGGTGACAATACCAAATGCATGGGTGTCTATTTTACTATCTATTTTACTACCTATGTTATTGAGACCGCAGGCGTCAGCGCCTTCACCGGCGCTAATGTTCTCAGCAGTTCCAGTACTCTGGGTATTTGCAATATTGACAGTATTAGCACAGTCATGCATGGCGATGCCGGAAGGCTTGTTGACGATAAGCACATCTTCATCGTCAACTAAAATAGGTATTTCGTTCACTTAGGCTTTTTCAAGCAGGGCGATGGCTTCGTCGTAGTCTAGTTCGTCTACCGCGTCTTCAATTCCTTGCTTCGTGTCAGCAGAAAGTGAAAGCACGCTTAGCCACTCATCAAGTGTCGATTGGGAAATGAATTCACTGGCTTTTAATGCGGCCATAAATTGCTCACGAGCTTGTGTAGCAACTGCGCTATTTGCTTCAGGCGCGGCGGGGACAGGGGTTGCAGATAGTGCATCTACAGCCGCTATGGTTTCATCAACAAGAGCAGAAAAACTGGCGTAGTCATCAGGAAGGCATTTGTCATTTCTAACGCTTGCTTCAACGGGTTTACTGGCATGATGCAAAGCAAATAAGCCTAAGTTACCTGCCACACCTTTTAGCGTATGGATTAAAGAGTATGCCTCGTCGAAATTCCCTTCTTTCACTAATTGCTGTAAATCATCGTTTGCTGAGCGATATTCATCTGAAAACTTATTTAATAAGGTTAACAACAGTGTTTTATTACCACTTAGTTGAGACATGCCAAATTCAAAATCTAAGACTGTTGCGGGCTGATCCATATAAGTTCCTTTAACTACGTTTTTATACTGTGTTCTATGCCAGTGTATTTCAGAATTTTACAAATTAATACAATGATAGCAAGTCAGAGCAAGTAAAGCGTTAAAAAGTCTGGTAGTCTTCGATGAAACGTATGCCCCAGGCCATTGTCTCAACGGTTGTATTATTATAGACGCTAGTGTGATGCGAGTTAAATGTATTACAAAAGCGAGGCCACCTAGAAGGATCCAGCATGTCAGGAAGTTTGGCGTTTCGCCTTATTGTTGCAGTTTTTGCTATTAGCGTACTTAACGGATGCCAACGGGCAAAAGTAGATACCCCCGCCGATAGCTCCGCAGTTACTATCCCCTACGAAAAGTACACGCTCAGTAATGGATTAACGGTTATTCTTCACGAAGACCATTCAGATCCCCTCGTTCATGTAGATGTGACTTATCACGTAGGCTCTGCGCGTGAAGAAGTGGGTAAATCTGGTTTTGCACACTTTTTCGAGCATATGATGTTTCAAGGCTCAAAGCATGTAGCAGATGAACAGCATTTTAAAGTGATCACCGAAGCCGGTGGTAGTTTGAACGGTTCGACAAATACCGACAGAACAAATTACTACGAAACTGTGCCTGCTAACCAGCTTGAAAAAGTGTTGTGGCTTGAATCAGACCGCATGGGGTATTTGCTTGAAGCGGTAAACCAGGCTAAGTTCGAAAACCAACGTGAAACGGTTAAGAATGAGCGTGCTCAGCGAGTAGATAACCAGCCTTATGGTCTAAGACACGAGCTAAACGGCGAGGCTATGTATCCAGAAGGGCACCCCTATTCCTGGATGACCATTGGTTACGTTGAAGACTTAGATCGGGTTAACGTAAACGACCTTAAAGCCTTTTTCAAACGCTGGTATGGGCCAAATAATGCCGTGTTAACCATAGGCGGTGATATAGATGCGACAAAAACCAAAGCATTAATAGCCCAATATTTTGGTGATATTCCTAAAGGGCCTGAAGTAAAAGATCCTGAGCCTCAGCCTGTGACCCTATCTGAAACTTGTTATATGACGTTAGAAGATAAGGTTCACTTACCGTTACTACAAATTACTTTCCCAACCGTTTATGCACGCCACCCTGATGAAGCACCATTAGATGTGCTATCTGATATTCTAGGCGGCGGTAAAACGTCTTTATTTTATAAAAATTTAGTAAAAGAAGGCATGGCTGTCCAAGCTGTTGTGTCACACCCGTGCCGTGAGCTGGCCTGTGAATTTCAACTAATTGCTTTGGCTAATCCAGCCAAAGTGCAGTCACTTGATGAGCTTCATAAGGTAATAGAAGCTACATTAACCGAATTTGAAACCCGCGGTGTTAAGCCTGACGATTTAGCGCGCACCAAAGGCAGTATTGAAGCATCGACTGTTTTTGGCTTACAAAGCGTAGCTGGCAAAGTGACTGCGCTTGCGGCTAATGAAACTTTTTATCAAACGCCAGATTTAGTGTCTGAAGATATCGCACGATATAATTCTGTGACCGCTGAAGACGTGATGCGTGTGTATAAAAAATATATTAAAGACGCCAATAGTGTGGTGTTGAGTATTGTGCCTAAAGGTCAGCCTCAACTTCAAGCGGCAGAACCAACTTTTGAGCGCCCCGTTAGAACATTGCCTGAAACTGAGCCTGATAATCACGAATATACGTCCTCACCGTCTAGTTTCGATAGAACCGTGCAGCCTAAAGCAGGTGAAGCGCCTGTGGTCACGGTTCCGGATTATTGGGAGCGTGAACTCAGCAATGGCGTAAATGTAATGGGGGTGACTATGAGTGAGACACCCACTGTCACATTAACCCTTAGCATGGATGGCGGGATGTTGTTAGACGCTGAGGGTAAAGCGGGTACAGCATATCTCACCGCGTTAATGATGAATGAATCTACTCAAAACTACACGAATGAAGAATTAGCGAACGAACTTGCTAAGTTAGGTAGCTCAATTCGTTTTAGTGCGGCAGGTCGATACTCTCAGGTATATGTGTCTACATTAACTAAAAACGTAATGCCAACCTTGGCACTACTTAAAGAGAAGTTCTTCAACCCTGCTTTTGCACAAAATGATTTCATTCGAATGAAAGAGCGGGTGCTACAAGGTTTGCAGCAGCAAGCGAAAACCCCGTCTAGTTTGGCTCGACGTGCACGAGATTTAGTATTATTTGGTGCAGACAATCGTGTAAGTCTTCCTGATGAAGGTACCATTGAAACCGTTCAGTCCATCACACTTGACGATGTGAAGCAGTTTTATAATCAGTACTATTCACCGAGCAAAGCGAGTGCCGTCGTTGTTGGCAATATGAGTCCTGATGCAGTAGTAAATGCATTAGATTTTGTAGCGCAATGGGAAGGTGAGTCTTACACCTTTGAAGATTATGATGCGTTCCCTACCTACAATAAGAATCAGGTCTTTTTAATAGATAGTCCTAGTGCGGTTCAATCTGTTGTTTATATCGTTAAACGCAGCTTACCTTTCGATGCCACAGGCGATTACTTTAAATCTCGTTTAGTGAACTTCCCGCTAGGCGGCGGCTTTAATAGCCGCATAAATCTGAATTTGCGCGAAGATAAAGGCATTACCTATGGCGCGAATAGTGCGTTTATGGGAGGCAAAACCCTTGGCTGGTTTGAAGTTGGAACCGATCTTACTGCTGCGAACACAGCCCAAGGTATTACTGAAGTCTTTAACGAAATAAATCAGTATATCGACAAGGGGGCGACGGACGAAGAAATTCAATTTATGCGCAATGCGTTTACGTTGAGCGATGCGTTAGAGTTTGAAACCCCGAATAGTAAGGCGCGCTTTCTTCGTCAATTGCAAAGCTATGGCCTTGAAAAAGGCTACAGAACAGAGCAAATTGAGATAATTAATAGCATTAGCAAAGATGAAATTAACGCACTGGCTAAGCAGTATTTATCGACAGATGCGCTACAAGTTATCGTTGTTGGCGATAAAAATGCGATTCTTGAGCAACTGGAGTCGTTAAATATGCCGATCATCGAATTATCGGTAGATACCAATAGTAGAGAAAAGATAAACTGAGTATCTGATAGCAAGTCATTGGTAATATTGACTTGAATTTAATACGTTGTTCCCCATTTTGTGGGGAACAACTCATCCAAGGATATGAACATTGACTGTAAACTCAACGTGTTTCAACGAGCGTTTGGCTGCGCTTAAATCACCTGAATTTTTATTGGCACTCACGCAAATAAAGCGCGGTGTTGAGCGTGAAGCGTTACGAATTAAGCCAAACGGTGCTCTGTCGCAAGAGCCTCATCCCAAAGCGTTAGGTTCAGCATTAACGCACGACACGATAACCACAGACTTTTCCGAGTCGTTGTTAGAGTTTATTACGCCGCCTGAAAGTAGCGCCGCTAAATCTATTACACAGTTACAAGATGTTCATAAATACACCATTGATAATATTGGCGATGAGCAAATTTGGCCGCTTAGTATGCCGTGTTTTATCGAAGATGAAGCGCATATTCCTATTGCTTATTTTGGTGAGTCAAATATTGGCAAGATGAAGCGAGTATATCGAATTGGGTTAAAAAACCGCTACGGCAGTATGATGCAGGCGATTGCTGGTGTGCATTTTAACTTTTCTTTCTCTGATGATTTCTGGAAGCAATGGGCTGAGCTTAATGGTACTGAGCATAGCCAAGATCAGACATCAGCCGATTATTTCTCATTGATTAGAAACTATCGTCGCTATTGCTGGATAATCCCTTTTTTATATGGCGCCTCACCTGCGTTGTGTGGTTCGTTTTTGAAAGGAAAAGAACACGCATTACCGTTTGAAAAAGTCGGCAAAGGCACGTATTACATGCCGTATGCTACGTCACTAAGAATGAGTGACTTGGGATATACCAGTGCTGAGCAGTCATCGCTTAAAATTTGCTATAACCAGTTAGATAACTATGTTCGGTTGCTTCGTGGTGCTATGGATACGCCGTCAAATCGTTTTAGTAGCTTTGCTGCGGGCGACGGTGGTAACTATCAGCAGCTCAGCCGTAATATTTTACAGATTGAGAACGAGCTGTATTCGCCGATACGCCCCAAGCAACCTACGCAATCGATGGAAAAGCCTACCGATGCCCTGGTAAAACGTGGCATCAGCTACATTGAAGTGCGTGCGTTAGATGTAAATCCCTTTTCGCCAATTGGTATTAGCCAAACCCAATTTGATTTTCTTGATGTGTTCTTGTTGACCTGTTTATTGAAGCCTAGTGCGGAGTTAGACGAAGCGCAGTTGAATGAAGCTAAAGACAACATGAATAGCGTGGTATTAGAAGGGCGAAAACCTAATTTGGCGCTTGTTCGCGATAATGAGGAAACAACATTAACGGCGTGGGCTTCATCATTGTTTGACGAGTTTGAGCAAGTGGCAGAGATACTCGACTTGGCAAATGACACAACACGATATAGTGACGCGGTTGCCGCAGAGTCGAAGAAAGTTGCAAACCCTGCGCTAACTCCTTCAGGCGTGCTTTTAGAGGAATTACTTAAGCATGACAAAGATAATGGTGTTTACGGCCTAGAGTTAGCTGCACGTTATCAAGAGGAAATGAAAGGGTTCGCTTATCAGCAAACTACACAAGCTATGTTTAAAGAGGCTGCTGAGACGTCGTTAGCTGCGCAAGCCGATGTGGAAGCTGCAGATACCAAAGACTTCGATAGCTTTATTCGTGATTATTTTAACGAGCCGCTAGCAAATTCAACGAACCGTTAGCAAAAAAAAACGCCTGATAGAAATCAGGCGTTGAAGGTTCCAGGGAAACACACATTTTACTAGAACATAAGTTAAGACAAGCTATGCATCAAAAGTTCAAACCGTTGTGCATTTTTTTATCAAGTTTGGTCGTGCTTTTTCCGCTGTTTATCGCTGGATGCGCTACAACACCACCGAAAGACAGCAGTAATTTGTGCGAAATCTTCTTTGAGAAAGATGATTGGTACGATGCAGCAGCCGACGCGCGTGATAAATGGGGTGTGCCAATTCATGTGCCTATGGCGATGATGTATCAAGAAAGCTCCTTTCGCCACGATGCCTTGCCTCCCCGTGATTACGTATTTTTCGGCTTAGTCCCTTGGGGCAGAGTAAGCTCCGCTTATGGCTATTCGCAAGCTAAGACACCCACATGGGCTGACTATATGCGCGAAACCGACAACAGCGGCGCTGACCGCGACGATTTCGAAGATGCTATCGACTTCATGGGCTGGTTTATCTATAAGTCTCAAAAGGTGAATGGTATTTCGAAGTGGGATGCTTACGCCCAATACTTGAATTACCATGAAGGCTGGGGTGGCTATAAACGTAGAAGTTACGACCGCAAACCTTGGCTGAAGAAGGTTGCATCTAAAGTAAAAGCACGATCATTACGCTACGCAACCCAGCTTAAAACCTGCGAAGAAGAGCTAAGCAAAGGCTGGTTCATGAAGTTGTTTAGCTAGAAATGCAGACACCCATTTTCAACATAGACACCCACTTAATAAATTTGGACACTCACAGATTTCCAAATCTTGGACATTAATGGGTGTCCAAGTTTTTTGGTTCACTCGGCGAGAAAGGGGTGAGAAGAAACCCACATAAGGCGAAACTTAATCAATTAACCCGAAGCAGGTAGAAAAACTATCCCAAGGTTCGGTTTTTCTTTCTTGCGTATTAATCCACTATAAGCATCAAATATCCACACCAAAATTTAAGCATGCCGCGTCCTCGTAAGTCACTAATATGTTTAGAAGACACTCCTTACTATCATTGCGTTTCTCGTTGTGTGCGAAGAGCATTTCTATGCGGTAAAGACAAGTTTAGCGGAAGAAGCTACGAGCACAGAAGGCAATGGGTTGAGAATCGGCTGCTTAAGCTCGCAAGTGTTTTTGCAATCGATGTTTGCGCTTATGCAGTAATGAGCAACCATACCCATACTGTATTGCGTGTTGATAAGGGGCATGCGCTTGCAATGAGCCCTGAGGAAGTTCTGAGTCGGTGGCATACTCTTCACAATGGAACTTTGCTCACTCGTCAATTTATGAATAAAGAACAGAGGCCTGGCCTCTCTGAAGCGCAAGTGAAAACGGTACTATCTTGTGTGGAGATGTATAGAAAGCGTTTATACGATATCAGTTGGTTCATGCGGCTTCTTAATGAGTTTATTGCGAGAAAAGCAAACAAGGAGGATGAATGCACAGGGCGCTTTTGGGAAGGGAGGTTTAAGTCTCAGGCTTTACTAGATGAATCAGCGTTATTGGCCTGTATGGCCTATGTTGACTTAAACCCCATTAGAGCTAGTAATGCGAATACGCCTGAAAAGTCCATGTATACCAGTGTGAAGCGTCGTATAGCAAAGGCGAAAAAGAATAAACAACCCCAAGAGTTACTTCCATTTATTGGTGATTCACAAGATAGTAAGGTAAAAGGCTTACCTTTTCGGTTAGATGATTATTTGCAGTTAGTCGATCAAACCGGTAGACAGCTAAGAAGTAACATCAAAGGAGCGATCCCGCGAAATTGCGAGCCTATTTTATCCCGTACTGGTTTAACACAAACAGATTGGTCAGCCGTTGTAAGCTCTATTGAGAGTAACTTCTCCAGTAAGATAAGCTTGGCACTGGTAAAACGAAAAACTGGATTGAGCCCTCAATTAGCCTGCTGAACTTGAATTCGCTATCCCAACTTATGTAATTCAAATCAATAAGTACTGAGGGAGTTAATGCCTGTTTTTTAGTAACCTCAGTAATTCTTCTGATATTAAACGCCACATTTAACCAACCCGTCCGCACAGTATAACCGGACAGAAAAAAGTGTCCGTTCGGACACTTTAATAACCGTTTATCTAATAAAGTCATTATTAATCATTCAGTTAACTTTTGGCACGTTATTCGTAGTACTAGTTTACACTCCTAACAGAAACTAGATGAATATGTTGCTTTTTCACTTTATCAGCCTACCTATTGTTATTTTTATTATTGTAGTGTTGCTCGCTAATTTTGAGTCAGTAAGTCATGAGGATGTCTTATGATTCAGGATACTAGTAGTCAGGATACCGTTGTTGTAACGCAGCCGTCGCGAAAAAAATGGGTGGGTGTCTTAGCTATACTCTTAATAGTGGGTGTCTTCGGATATTTTTTTCTTTTTTCTAGCTCAACCGCCGGTCTATCTAGCAGTCGTGATTCGCTAAAATTCAGTGTAGTAACAAAAGGCGAACTGATTAGGGATATCGTCACCACTGGCAGAATAATCGCTTCAAATGCCCCGCAATTGTATAGCCCTGAGCAGGGCTATGTACTTTTAAAAGTAAAGCCCGGAGACTCGGTAGAAAAAGGGGATATTGTAGCAATAGTCGATTCTCCCGAACTGCAGAATACTATGAAGCAAGAGCAATCCGCGCTAGCAAGCTTGAAAAGTGATCTTGCTAGGCAAGAGCTTGATGTACGTAGACAGGCACTGTTATTAAACAAACAAGCTGATATTGCTAACGTAGAATTGGTTGCCGCCCAGCGAGAAGAAAAAAGAGCAAAATTGTCAATTAAAGATCACCTCATAAGCCAGATAGATTTAGAAGAGGCGCTAGATAATTTAGCCAAAGCACAAGTGACTTATAAGCACGCCATTAGTGAAATTGAACTAGCAACAGACACGTTAGCCTTTGAGCTTAAGACCACGAAAGAGAAGGTCGCCAGGCAAGCTCTAGTTGTTGATGACCTTACCCGCCAACTTGCCGATTTAACTATTAAAGCCAGCGTGTCTGGTGTCGTGGGGAATGTACTGATTCAGCCGAATGCGCTTGTGGCCAAAAATGAGCCATTAATGAAATTGGTAGATTTAACGGCTTATGAAGCTGAGCTAAATGTTGCTGAAAGCTACGCAAATGAGTTGGGGTTAGGGATGAGTGTTGAATTAAAAGTGGGTGTCCAAAAAGTGATTGGCACACTGGCTTCAATATCCCCAGAAGTTGTCGATAGGCAAGTTATTGCAAGGGTACGCTTCCCTGAAAACAGCGTGCAATCAATTCGTCAAAATCAGCAGGTGTCAGCACGAATATTGTTAGAGAACAAAAGTGATGTACTCAAGGTAGAACGTGGGAGTTTTCTTCAAGCAGGAGGCGCAACGGCCTATTTAGTTACCGGTGATCTGGCCGAGCGAATAGACATTCAGATTGGCGCAACTAGCATCCGAGAAGTCGAAATTCTCAGCGGCCTGGAAGAGGGTGATCAAATAATAGTTTCAAATTACGAACAGTTTAATCAAGCGTCTACAGTACTTCTGCGCTAATAAAAAGGATAAATAGCAATGTTAACCATGAACAACGTAAGCAAAATATATCAGACGAACAGTGTACAAACTCATGCGCTAAGAGATTTTTCGCTAACCGTAAATGAAGGCGAGTTTATTGCGGTAACAGGGCCTTCTGGCTCTGGGAAAACAACATTTTTAAACATTGCTGGTTTGCTGGAACCGTTCACATCAGGCCAATATACCTTAGATGGCGTGGATATCGGTGGATTGTCAGATAATCAAACTGCCGACTTAAGAAACCAAAAAATTGGTTATATATTTCAGGGTTTCAATCTAATACCTGATTTGAATTTATATGAAAATGTCGAAGTGCCCCTGCGTTATCGGGGCATTGCCGCAAAAGAGCGTAAAGTAAGAATTGAACAATGTTTAGAGCAAGTTGGTTTGGCCAGCCGAGCTAAACATTTACCGCAACAGTTGTCTGGCGGGCAACAGCAACGTGTTGCAATCGCACGAGCTCTTGCGGGCAAGCCTCGTTTCTTACTTGCCGATGAACCTACGGGAAATCTGGACAGCCTGATGGCCCGCCAAGTTATGGAGCTACTTGAAGAGATAAACAAAAATGGCGCCACGATTGTAATGGTAACCCATGATGCCGAATTAGCGCGCCGAGCGCCTCGGAATATTCAAGTCGTAGATGGGCAGTTAGCCGACTTTACCTTATATCAGGGTAAGCCGTCTTTAGCAGCCACCCTCGACAATAAAACCGTTGTTGCGTCAGGAGTGTAATATGTTTCTCCACTATATTGATTTAAGTTGGCGAAGCATAAAACGCACGCCCGTCATTAGCTTTTTAATGGTGTTTGCCATTGCCATTGGTATAGGGCTTACTATGACCAGTCTGTCAGTTTATCACATGATGTCGATGGACCCCATTCCCCACAAAAGCAGCGCGATTTATTATCCTCAGCTAAATATTATGGACGATGGTCGTGAGTGGCATTCATCTGACAACCTGCCGTATCAACTTACTTATCAAGATGCCGTTAATCTGTACAACGCAGACATTTCAGTCCCCAAGTCACCTAGTTTTAGAAGTGGCTTCTCTGTACACCTAAATTCGCCCGACGTTAAACCTACCATGGAGCCCGCGCGAATGGTGAATAGAGAGTTCTTTTCTATCTTCGACCGACCTTTTATTTATGGCGCACCTTGGTCTTTACACTCACAAGACACCCATGAATATGTAGTGGTGATATCAGAAAAAATTAATAACCGTTTATTTGCAGGTAAAGACTCGGTTGGCCAACATATTTACCTTGATAATAACAGTTACCGAATTGTGGGTGTCTCAGCCAATTGGGACCACCATGTGAAGTATTATGACGTGAACAACGGTGCGTTTAACTCCTCTGAACAGCTCTATATTCCTTTCGCTATTGGCGCGCTGGAAGAAATTACCACCTGGGGAAACTTAAACGGGTGGAAGCATGAGGGAATTAAGAACTATCAAGATTTAATGCATTCAGAACATGTGTGGATTCAATTTTGGGTTCAGTTGAATACGGAAGCAGAGAAGCAACAATTCGCCAATTTTCTTATGACTTTCATGGAAGAGCAAAGAGAAAAAGGCCGCTTCAACCGAGAAACGTTGGAATACAAGCTTCGAAACGTGACGGAATGGCTGGAGTACAACTCAGTGGTATCTGAAGACAATCGTATTCTGGTGGGGTTGAGTTTTATGTTTCTATTAGTGTGTGTGTCCAACATTTTAGGGTTGCTGCTGGCGAAGTTTTTAAAGCGGGCGCCAGAGGTGGGTGTCCGGAGGGCACTCGGTGCCAGTAAACGTCATATATTTGCCCAGCATATTGTCGAAGTGTCGGTGATTGGGCTAGCCGGTGGCTTGTTAGGAATTGTGATTGCGCAAATTGGGTTATGGGGAATTCGGGTGACCAACAGCTATTATGATGCCCTAGCAACTATGGATGTCTCAATGTTACTCGCTGCGCCAATTATCGCCCTTGTGGCCAGTTTCTTGGCTGGATTGTACCCAGCTTGGTTGGTGTGCAGAACACAACCCGCTATCTACTTAAAAAGCCAATAAGGAGCAGGCTATGTTAGACATTAAACCTATCTTCAATGCAATACGCCGTTCCAAAATTGGCGCCGTGCTTCTGTTACTTCAAATAGCGCTTACCATGGCGATTGTTAGCAATGCTGCATTTATGATTAATGATCATGTTTCGTATCTTCGCGAAGATACAGGGTTCCCAGAAAAGGAAATCTTTAGCTTGTCGGTCATGACATTCGGGAAAGACCGCTCCCTCAGCCAACAAGCAGAACTCGATGAAACAATGATTCGAAGCCTCCCTGGCGTAATTGACGCCAGTTTGATTCAAGCGGTACCCTTGTCAGGCGGTGGATCATCTTCATCAGTGGCATTAAAGCCTTCTCCTGAGCAGTCTAAATCTATCAGCGTGCCTTACTATTATATGGACGAACATGGTTTAAATACCTTCGGTATAAAACTGCTTGAAGGGCGAAATTTTAGGCCAGAAGAGGTTATTGTTGGCAATGACTTCACCGGTAACGGCCCCAACACAATTATTGTTTCTCAAGCCCTTGCTGATGCATTATTTTCCGATGGTGGTGCGCTGGGAGAAACGGTTTATCTTAAAAATAGACCCCTTGAAATTATCGGAATAGTGGGAACAATGAAAAGCCCTTGGCCTAATGGTATGCGAGATAAAACCACTGCTATTGTGCCGTTTATGGATGTCCAAAATTATCAACATATTCTAGTTCGTACGGATAAAACTGAACGAGCTAACATCATGGCGAATATTGAACAGAAAATGTTGGACGTTTACGATAAGCGGGTCATTATTAATGTGGACGGGTTAGATAAAACCAAAGAAAACTATGACGCCACCGATGTGCTCATGATGCGTATGTTGATTGTACTTGTTGTTATTCTTCTACTGGTGACTGCACTTGGCATATTTGGGCTTACGCAATTCAACATTAGCAAACGCACAAAACAAATTGGTACCCGCCGAGCGCTAGGGGCAAGAAAGTCTGCTATCGTAAGGTATTTTTTAGTCGAAAATACCATGGTCTGTATAGCGGGTTTAGTGATAGGGGGATTAGCGGCAGTGGTTTTAGGTGATGTAATGATGAAATCCTACTCTATTTCATCATTAGAACCCGAGTTCATTGTGGGTACTGCCGTGTTCATTTTTGTAATGAGCCTACTGGCCGTTATTGTTCCCGCCATGCGAGCCGCTAATATTTCACCCAGTATTGCTACTCGCAGTATATAAGTCGTATTTAAGAAGTGTAGACATGACCAAAGTCTTAATTGTTGATGACAACGCCGCTGTATTAGAGGCGTTATCACTATTGCTAGAAATTCATGGTTACGAAGTGGTGACAGCCACAACGCCAAAAGCGGCGCTGCAGATAGTCAATTACCAAGCTATCGGGCTAGTGTTGCAAGATATGAACTTCAGTGCAGACACAACCTCAGGCGAGGAAGGGCGCGAGCTCTTCTTCGCGCTGCGTCAGTTAAATCCGCTATTACCCATTATTCTCATCACGGCGTGGACAGAGCTAGAACAAGCGGTAGAGTTGGTAAAAGCAGGCGCAGCTGACTACATTCCAAAGCCGTGGGATGATAGTAAGCTTATTACCACCATTAAAAACCTCGTGGCGCTAGGGCAAGCCGCCAGCCAAAATAGAGTGTTGAAGCAACAAGCGGCAAATTTTGACAATACCCGCCAAGCAGCCGTAAGTATTGGGTTGGTGTACGAAAGCGCAGCCATGCAGCGGGTAGTAGATATGTCGGTGCAGGTGGCTAAATCTGATGTACCGGTACTCATCACTGGGCCTAATGGAAGCGGAAAGGAAAAGATTGCAGAACTCATTCAATCTCAATCACCCCTTAATCAGTCAGCATTTGTGAAGGTAAACGCGGGCGCCCTTCCTCAAGAGCTTATTGAAGCAGAGCTCTTTGGCGCAGAAACCGGCGCGTTTACCAGCGCTAACAAAACGCGAATTGGCCGTTTTGAAGCCGCCCACCAAGGAACCTTGTTTTTAGATGAAATCGGCAATTTGCCGCTGTCAGGCCAGGTCAAATTATTGCGCGTATTGCAAACGGGTGAATTTGAAAAGCTAGGGTCGGTGAAAACACAAAAAACAGACGTAAGGATAATATCGGCCACCAATTCTGATTTAACTCGCGACATCGCAAACGGCGCATTTCGCGAGGATTTGTTTTATCGCCTCAATGTCATCGAAATTAATGTGCCGCCCCTTAATGAGCGAGGAGATGATGTGTTGGCCTTAGCAAAGCATTTTTTACCAGGTCGAGATATTAGCCTCACTGGGCAGCAGGCGCTACAAGCCTATGCGTGGCCAGGAAATGTGCGTGAGCTTGAAAATGTATGTCGACGAGTCAGTATATTACATCCAGATGGTACGCTGGATGCTGATGACTTCGGTTTACCCTCTATTAGCGGTGAGGTGAATACAGAGCGAAAAGGGGGAAAAGAGCCGAGCAAATCAGAGATTGAGGCGGCGCTTACAGAATTTAACGGCACTATATCTAAAGTGGCAAGGTACTTAGGGTTATCCAGACAAGCGCTTTACCGCCGGCTAGATAAATATGGAATTGATTATAAATCGTGAGGTTAATTAAAAATAAGCTTCGGGTCGCTGCGCTTTGTGCCACAGCAATAGGTATGGCGCCTATGTTGTATGTAAGCGACCTGTCGGTTGTTCAAAAAGCTTTGCTTGTCCTTGTGTCTTTATGCTTATGTGCACTTGCAGTCAAAGTCTGTACAGCGCCAATAAACAAACAATTAGAGGCGCTTAAAATAGGTTTGCTCAATTTTAAAGACGGTGAGTTTTCGTCAACACTGGCTTGTAAAACAAGCGACGAGTTTAAAACCTTATTCCAGCTTTATAACGATACCGCAGAAACCCTTCGCCGAGAAAAGCAGTGGTTGTATCAACGAGAGCTAATGCTAGATAAAGTGCTGCATAGTTCACCTGACGTTTTATTATTAGTGAACGATCAGAAGCATGTGGTGCTAAGTAACCGCCAAGCCTGCGAGTTCTTCCATCCAACAACTAGGATGGAGGATACTGGCTCTGAGGAAAATGGCGCTGGTGCAAATAAGTTGGGCGCCAGTAGGTTGGGTGCTAGCAGTTCGGGTACCAGAAGCTTGGAAGGTTACACCCTCGGCACTTTACTTAACAATAAACCAGACACGCTAAAAGATGTTTTGCTAGAAAATCGAGAAGGGCTATTCACTTTGCCTCAGGGGGCTAGCGGCATTCAAACATGGCATATGTCTACAGGAACGTTTTTATTAAATAACCAAACTCACCGACTGTATATTCTTAAGCAAATGACGCGAGAGCTTAACCGACAAGAAGTATCGGTGTGGAAAAAGGTAATAAGAGTAATTAGTCACGAGCTCAATAATTCCTTGGGGCCTATTTCTAGCCTATTACATAGCGGCCAAATTGTAGGCCAACAAAATGGTGATGCCCGTCTGGTGCGTGTGTTCCATACTATTGAAGAACGTATCGCCCACTTAAACCAATTTGTTCAAGGGTATGGAAGATTTGCAAAATTGCCTCCACCAGTTTTAGCAACAATTGATTGGGATAAAATAACGGCGCAACTCAGCAATCAATGTGACTTTAAGTTAACCATGCAAGAGGCTGTTGAGGTGAAAGCCGATGCAGTCCAATTAGAGCAGCTATTAATTAACTTACTTAAAAATGCCCATGAGTCGGGAGGCGACCCACAGGATGTGGAGCTCGTCATTAAACAAACGGCTTCTCAAGTTATTATTGAAGTACTCGATAGCGGAAAAGGCATGACGGATAGCGTGATGACGAATGCGCTGGTTCCTTTTTATTCCACTAAAGCTAATGGGAGTGGATTAGGGTTAGCGCTATGCCGAGAAATAACGGATGCGCATAATGGCCACTTAGTAATTCAAAACCGAAAAGATAAGGGATTATGTGTGCGTTTTATTATTGATAAAACGACAAAGTAGCAGGCAAAAAAATAGGGGAACAGACGGGCGTCTGCTCCCCTTACGACGCTAAGCCAAGACCGTTTTTAACCTACGTCGAACAGGCATGTACAATGTATTGCAAATGAGAATGATTTGCAATGGCATTATGGGTTATTTTTAATTTTTTTATACATTGATCTCGATCAACTTCTCTACATCCCTCCTATTTACCGTATTTCAGACTTGATCCAGATCACAAACCTTCGCCAAGAAATCGCTATCATTACCTTATTAACCCTGTGAGGAGAAACACTATGTTACTAAGTATGATTTCAGATCCCGTTGTATGGGGCTCGCTTTTAGGTATTAGTATTATTATTGGAATGGGCGTGTTTTATACCTACCTATTTATGCACAACAGCGCAGAACTTGATAAGTAAAAATTGTTTTGCCTGTAAGTCGCGGCGTTTGACATGAATTAGGTAAATGATAGGTCAAAAACTCAGTAACGATAACTACGTTCACTATCGCTTATATTCTGGCGTGGGCACATCTAGCAACACAAGCAATGCCGCTTGTCCGCCGTATTCAAGTGGTGCTTGATGGAAAGCATTCACGTGTGGATGCTGTATTAAGTAGTGGGGGAGTGCATTTTTTAAAACGCCCTGTCCAAACCCGTGCATAATAGAAACACAATCTACCGACTCTTTTCGGGCGGTATAAATTAATGAGGCTATTTCTGTTTTTGCCATTTCTCGGGTCATACCGTGCAAATCCAGCAGAAACTCAGGGGAATAGTCTCCTCGTCTAAGCTGTTTTAGTACATGCGTTGGCACGCCTTCTCGGCAATACCGCATGGGGCCTTCTTGCGGAAGTACGGCTTGGTACATATCGGAAAAACTAAAACTCGCCGCTACTTGCTTACTGCCTTTTAGGTCTTTAACCCCTGCTAATTGCTTTTTCTTTTCAAGGGCGACTTTCTTATTCGGAACAATCTTGTCCTGCTCCATGGGCTTTACACCTTGCACAGCATCAGCAAATGAGAAGGTATCTTCAATCACTTTTAGCTTCTCAATGCCTTTTTTCATGGCTTTTAGTTCTTTTTTAAATGCTTTCATTATGAACCGATATGCAAATTAACGTGGGCGCAGGCGTTATCTTTGGGTATGATACCAGCTTTCATATTCCTGATGTACCCAAGCTCTTATGACCGACAAGTTTTACTTAGAAGAAGCCATCGAAGATTTACACAGCATACTTGATATGATTCGGTGGGCTACCAGTCGATTTAACGACGCCGCCCTCTATTTTGGTCATGGTACCGATAACGCTTGGGATGAAGCATTAAGCCTTACCATGCAAGCGCTACACTTGCCGCATTCGTTATCTGAGCATGTTGGCGACAGCATGTTGTCATCAAGACTCACAAAAAGTGAGCGCGAAAAAATTGCTGAGCTTGTTTTAAAACGAGTTCAAACCCGTATGCCTCTGCCTTACATTACCAACGAAGCTTGGTTTTGCGGCATGCCATTTTACGTTGATGAGCGCGTGCTTATCCCTCGCTCTCCGTTTGCAGAACTGATTCAAAATAATTTTGAGCCCTTCGTTAAAGAAGCACCGTCGCATATTTTAGATATGTGCACAGGGGGTGGTTGTATTGCTATTGCGCTTGCGCATGCGTACCCCGACTCACAGGTTGATGCGGTAGATATAAGCGAAGATGCCCTTGAAGTGGCCGATATTAATATTCAAGAGCATCAATTAAGTCACCGTGTTTACCCTATTCATTCTGATTTATTTACTAATTTAACCGGGCAGAAGTACGATTTAATCGTATCAAACCCACCTTATGTTGATGCTGAAGACATGGCCGACTTACCTGATGAATATCATCACGAGCCCGAGCTTGCATTAGCAGCCGGAGACGACGGGTTAGAACTTGTGGATATTATGCTGCGTGAAGCACCACAATACCTAACCGATAACGGCTGGTTGTTCATTGAAGTGGGTAACAGCGAAGTGCACATGGACACTCGTTTCCCAGGCCTTGAAGTCATTTGGCTTAGCTTTGAAAATGGCGGGCAGGGGATATTTGCCGTGAACAGCTCAACATTAAAAAACTATTTTAACAGCAAGGATTAATTCTCGATTATGTCAGGCAACAGCTTTGGAAAACTCTTCACCGTTACCACATTTGGAGAAAGCCACGGTATCGCCATTGGCGGTGTTGTTGATGGTTGCCCTCCTGGCCTCACGTTAAGTGAAGCTGATTTACAGGGCGATTTAGACAGACGTAAGCCTGGTACATCCCGTTATACCACCGCCCGTCGTGAAGATGATGAAGTGCAAATTTTGTCTGGCGTGTTTGAAGGAAAAACGACGGGTACCAGTATTGGTTTGTTGATTAAAAACAAAGATCAACGAAGCCAAGACTACTCAAATATTGCCGACCGTTTTCGCCCAGGCCATGCCGATTATACCTACGATCAAAAGTATGGTTCACGTGATTATCGTGGTGGTGGTCGCTCGTCTGCCCGTGAAACTGCGGTACGTGTTGCTGCGGGTGGTATTGCCAAAAAGTATTTAAAAGAAGTGCATGGCGTTGAAGTACATGGCTACCTTTCTCAATTAGGGCCTATTAGCGTTGAAAACGTTGACCATGCGGTGACGAATACCAATCCTTTTTTCTGCCCTGATGAAAGCAAACTCGAAGCGCTAGATGAATACATGCGCGAGCTAAAGAAATCTGGCGATAGCATCGGTGCTAAAGTTTCAGTCGTGGTAAAAAACGTACCAGTGGGTTTGGGCGAGCCAGTATTCGATAGATTAGATGCCGATATTGCGCACGCTATGATGGGCATTAATGCGGTTAAAGGCGTAGAGATTGGCGACGGTTTTGAGGTTATTAACCAAAAAGGCAGTGAGCACCGAGATACGCTTTCACCTGAAGGTTTCCAATCAAACCATGCGGGTGGCGTATTAGGCGGTATTTCAACAGGACAAGATCTTGAAGTACATATGGCACTTAAACCAACATCTAGTATTTCAGTGCCAGGTAAAACCATCAACAAGCAGGGTGAAGAAATCGAAATCATCACCAAAGGTCGTCACGACCCTTGTGTCGGTATTCGTGCGGTGCCTATTGCTGAAGCGATGATGGCGATTGTATTGATGGATCACTACTTGCGTCACCGTGCGCAAAACGCTTCTGTGGTATCGACTACCGTAGCTATTGCAGGTCAGGCAGGTCAGGCAGGTAAAGCTGAATAAGCGCTAACTAAGCGCTAACTAAGCGCTAACTAAGCGATAAGAAAACAGCGCGTCAGTATAATATACCATCCAGCTTATCCCCTTCATACGCCACAGGTAACGTTACCTGTGGCGCTATCGCATACGGAGTTGTGCAGTGCCATTCGCTAAATTGCCTTTTGCTAACCATAAATCACTCATTGTTCTCGCGTTAACCTATTGGCTGTACTTTGGTCAGTTAGGTGTTTTGGTCCCTTACTTGGGAATATTTCTCGATGGTCGTGGTTTTAGCTCTGCTGAAATAGGGGAGCTTTTTGCAGTGATAACCCTTGCACGTATCTTAGGGCCAGGAATATGGGCGGGCATTGCTGATAAAAAAGGCAACGCGGTGAGTGTGTTAAGGCTGGGTAGTTTTCTTACCGTGGCAACTTTCTGTTCCGTATTCTTGTTCGAAGGATTTTGGGGGCTTACCCTTTCTTTCGGCTTAATGATGATGTTTTGGACCGCGGTACTACCTCAATTAGAGGTTATCACCATGAAGTCAGTAGAAGGCACTAAAGCCAGCTACGGGCTTATAAGGTTGTGGGGAAGCATTGGCTTTATATGCTTAACGGTAGGTGTAGGTAAAGCCTTAGATAGCTTTTCTACTGAAACGCCAGTAATAGCGAGTGTGGGCGTGTTATTGCTGTTGTTCGTGACCACGTTATTCATTCAAGCGCCTAAAGCCAGTGCCGAGAAACACACGGCCGTAGGCAGTATTTGGCAGTACGCCAAACAGCGCCCGTTTGTAGTTTTCATCTTTGCTTCTATATGCTTACAAATTAGCTTCGGAGCCTATTACGGCTTTTTCGCGTTGTATATGCGCGACCTTGGCTACAGCGGTCAGCAAACTGGTTTATTTATCGCCCTGGGCGTACTGGTTGAAGTGGGTATTTTTCTTATTGCTAGCCGTTTAACTGCACGTTTTGGCGTGTGGAATCTGTTATTCGCCAGCTTGTTATTAACCGCACTGCGTTGGTACGCATTAGCATCTGCTGCCGATAGCATGGCGGTGATATTACTCAGCCAAGTTATTCATGCACTCAGTTTCGGGTTAACCCATGCGGTGTCTGTGCACTTCATTCATCAATTTTTACCACCTGCATTTCACAGCCGAGGTCAAGCCATTTATATTAGTGTGGCATTTGGGTTCGGTGGTGCGTTCGGTAACTATATGGCAGGGCAGCAATGGGACCAAGGAGCCAACGCGTACGAAACCTTTGCCACCGCAGCGGTGTTCTCGGCGATAGGGGCGGCTTCCTTGTTTTTCTGTAAGCGTAAGCACCTCATGTAGAAGTTATTCTTATCAAAGACTATTGTTCAAAAGCGCTGCCAAAAATTAGCCTACTTACAATAACTGACTATACTGTGAGAGACGCAACACGAAAAAGGTAGGAAGAATCGATGGCATCATGGAGCGATACTCTGCGCCATAGATATAGGCTTTATTGTCAGCATTCTTCTTGTATTAAAGAGGAGTGTTAGCATGAATACACGCTCTGATATGGTGTGTTATAAAAAGTTTCCCCATGCCGCTTATAGCATTGAGATTGTGGGCTCTACACTTATTAGTGAATTAGTCGGTCAATGGTCTACTGAAATATCAAATAGCTATATTGCTGATGTTAAGCAGGAAGTATCGTCAAAATTTAATAAGCGTTGGCTGCATATCGTGTTATTGGATAAGTGGGATTTGACCACATTTGATGCCATGGACAAGTTTACCGAATACGGAATATGGTGTTACGAAAAGGGTGTTAAAGCAACGTTTTATGTATACCAAACTAACCCCGTCAAACGATACCAACTGGCTAAAATGCTACCCGAACGAGCCAAAGATTACGTCAGCTTTCACGTGCTGAGTATCGATGACGCGTTTCTCTACGCCTCTGAAAATGGTTTTCTTGATGAGCCTAAGCCAAATCAAACAATTAAAACACTGAATGCCTGACATACCCCTGCCTTTGCAGCAGTAAGTCAGGCTCCTGTGTGCAACTAAGAATGTGCATATGAGTGATTGCCCCGCATATCAGAAGGTGAAAGGTACAATCATTTACTGGTTCGACACTCGGCCAGTAGGGTAGGAAGCCCGGCACTGTTTTCTTGCTCAAGTCTTACATCAAACTTCCACAATCTATGAAGATGACGCATAACCTCACCTTTGGAGTTTCCTAAGGGAATACCATGTTGAGGAACGTAGCGAAGGGTTAAAGACCGATCGCCTCTTACATCAACGTTATATACCTGAATATTAGGCTCCAAATTACTCAAATTATATTGGGCGGAGAGCTTTTCTCTAATGGTCCGATAGCCGTTCTCATCGTGAATAGCACTGACGCTTACATAGGAATTACTCGCGTCGTCCTCTAAGGCAAATAATTTGAAATCTCGCATTAGCTTGGGTGACAAAAACTGACTAATAAAGCTTTCATCTTTAAAGTTGTGCATGGCGAAATGCACGGTTTCAAGCCAATCTTTACCAGCGATAGTTGGCAAGTATTCATAATCTTCTTTGGTGGGAGACTGGCACACCCGTTTGATATCCATGAACATCGAGAACCCTAATGCATAAGGGTTGATACCAGAATAGTATGGGCTGTTGTAATCGGGCTGCATGACTACGCTGGAATGACTGTGCAAAAACTCCATCATAAAGCGGTCGCTGACTAATCCCTCGTCGTACATTTTATTTAGAATGTGGTAATGCCAAAAACAGGCCCAGCCTTCATTCATTACTTGAGTTTGTTTTTGTGGGTAGAAGTACTGAGATA
Organism: Alteromonas naphthalenivorans; assembly: GCF_000213655.1. NCBI lineage: Bacteria > Pseudomonadati > Pseudomonadota > Gammaproteobacteria > Alteromonadales > Alteromonadaceae > Alteromonas > Alteromonas naphthalenivorans. The sequence goes on along the minus strand of NC_015554.1, from coordinate 2,845,931 downwards.
CCTTGCGCACAATGCGCACAATTTCGCGTTGCCAGGGTTCTAACAGTGGCGCATTCTTTTCAATGAAATACAGTAAGTTCTCTTGTGGCTCGGAAGGAAAACGTAGGGTGTTTGTATCTTTACTTTTAGGGTTGTCCGGCAAGGTTCGCCACAGCTCATTAACCTGTGACTGCAAATACTGAGCACGTTCTTCTTGACGGGTTTTCTCTTCCTGAAGCGATATTTTTTGTGGCCTTTTGTATCGGTCTACACCGTAATTCATTAGGGCGTGACAAGAATCAAGAATGTTCTCAACTTCCTCTACACCGTGTTTTTGCTCACATTTAGAAATGTACTTCTTGGCAAATACCAAATAGTCGATAATGGAACTGGCATCTGTCCAGGTTTGAAAAAGGTAGTTACCTTTAAAAAAAGAGTTGTGGCCATAGCAGGCATGGGCCATCACCAACGCTTGCATGGTAATGGTATTTTCTTCCATTAAATACGCTATGCAAGGGTCGGAATTGATCACAATTTCATAGGCCAAGCCCATTTGGCCTCTGCGGTACTGTTGTTCGGTTTGAATAAACTTTTTACCAAACGACCAATGGGTATAGTTTAGCGGCATACCTATGCTGGCATAGGCATCCATCATTTGTTCGGCGGTAATAACTTCAATTTGGTTTGGGTAGGTGTCTAGCTTAAACGCTTTAGCAATACGGTCTATTTCTGTTTCATAGTCGGTCAGTAACGAAAACGTCCAATCTGGGCCATCACCTAATTTATGTTTTTGACGCGTTGCACTTACAGACATGGGCTAACCTCCTTGCGTACTCAACTGCTCGGTACGCTTGAATATTTCTCTGAATACAGGGTAAATATCATCCGGTGTTTGAATGTGTTTACATACTATATTGTCGAAAGATTGACTGACCTTTTCGTATTCTCGCCAAAGGGTTTGGTGTTGGCGTTCGGTTATTTCAATATAGGCAAAGTAGCGGGTGGCGGGTAATAGGTTATTAACTAAAAGTGAGCTACATAAAGGCGAATCATCGGCCCAGTTATCGCCATCTGACGCTTGAGCGGCATAGATATTCCAATTGCCATCGCTAAACCGTTCGCGAACAAGCTCGTCCATGAGCTTCAGTGCGCTAGAAACAATGGTTCCGCCGGTTTCTTGAGAGTAAAAAAACTCTTGTTCGTCGACTTCTTTCGCTTGAGTATGATGCCTGATATACACCACCTCTACATTTTCGTAGGTACGTGTTAAAAATAAATACAGTAGAATATAGAAGCGTTTTGCTACATCTTTGGTCGCTTGATCCATAGAGCCTGAAACATCCATCAAACAAAACATCACCGCTTTGCTCGTTGGGATAGGGCGCTTGTCGTAGTTTTTAAAACGTAAATCGAAGGTGTCGATAAAAGGGACTTTAGCCACTTTGGCTTTAAGTAGTGTGAGCTCTTTTTCAATCTCTTCAATGGCTAGTGCATTGTTAGTAGGCGCAGTCATTAGTATGGCTAACTGTTCTTCTAACTCTCTGATACGCTTTCGGGTAGAACCGGTTAACGCAATTCGTCTTGCCACCGATCCCTTAAGGGAACGAACAATGTCTAAGTTACTCGGCACACCGTCAGTTTGATACCCAGCACGATAGGTTTCATGTTGAATCACTTTATCAAACTGCGTTTTCTTTAAATTAGGCAGCGCCAAGTCGTCGAACAAAATATCTAAATATTCGTCTTTTGAGATGGAGAAAACGAATTCATCTTCTCCGTCGCCGCTATTACCCGCTTCCCCTTCACCAGAACCGTGACCCGCGCCACCTGGTGGGCGGTCAATTTTATCGCCTGCAATGAATTGGTCATTACCGGGGTGGACAATATCTCGCTTGCCCCCTTTTCCGGTATGAAATACAGGTTCAGAAATATCGCGAGTAGGAATGCTTACCTGCTCGCCCGAGTCTAGGTCGGTAACAGAACGTTTACCAACAGCATCGGTAACAGCACGCTTTATCTGTTGTTTGTAGCGTTTAATAAAGCGCTGTCTGTTTACCGTGCTTTTGCCTTTACTATTAAGTCTTCGGTCGATGAAATGCGCCATAACCACCTGCTTGTCATAGGGTGAACCACGAGTAAATAGCCCATTATGAGGCTTTACGAACTCGTAAATACCACTCACACAATAGTCTGACTTGCTTTTGTGTATAGCCTTTTTCCGTCATTCGATTTACAAAGTCGTCATGCTTTTTCTGTTCGTCGGCCGACCCTTTTGTATTAAACGAAATAACTGGCAGCAAATCTTCCGTGTTGGAAAACATTTTCTTTTCAATCACAGTGCGTAATTTTTCATAACTCGTCCACGATGGGTTTTTACCACCATTGTTGGCTCGTGCACGAAGTACGAAATTCACTATCTCATTACGGAAGTCTTTAGGGTTGCTAATTCCCGCAGGCTTTTCGGTTTTCTCAAGTTCAGCATTTAGCGACGCGCGGTCAAAAAGTTGACCGGTTTCAGGGTCACGATACTCCTGATCTTGGATCCAAAAGTCTGCATAGGTGACATAGCGGTCGAAAAGATTCTGCCCGTATTCTGAGTAAGATTCTAAATACGCGGTCTGAATTTCCTTACCAATAAATTCAACATATTTTGGTATCAGATAGCCTTTTAAGAACTCTAAATATTGCTCACTTAAATCAGGTGGAAATTGTTCACGTTCAATCTGCCTTTCAAGCACATAAAACAAATGCACAGGGTTGGCAGCCACTTCTTGATGATCGAAGTTAAACACACGGGATAGTATTTTAAAGGCAAAGCGAGTGGACAACCCTTCCATGCCTTCATCTACGCCTGCATAGTCGCGGTATTCTTGGTATGACTTCGCTTTAGGATCGGTGTCTTTCAAGCTTTCCCCATCATAAACCCGCATTTTTGAGAACAAACTCGAGTTTTCAGGTTCTTTTAATCGAGATAGCACAGTGAACTGCGCTAAGCATTCCAAGGTATCTGGTGCGCACGGTGCCCCTTTAAGTTCACTGCTATCTAGCAGCTTACGGTAGATATGAATCTCTTCACTTACACGCAAACAGTAGGGCACTTTAACAATGTAAACGCGGTCTAAAAAGGCTTCGTTATTCTTGTTGTTTCTGAAGGTTTGCCATTCTGACTCATTTGAGTGGGCTAAAATCAGGCCATCGAAAGGCAACGCTGAAAAGCCTTCCGTAGGATTATAGTTACCTTCTTGGGTGGCAGTAAGTAGTGGATGTAGCACTTTAATTGGCGCCTTAAACATTTCTACGAATTCCATCAACCCCTGGTTCGCTTTACACAGTGAGCCTGAATAGCTATAAGCATCTGGGTCGTTCTGTGCGTATTGTTCTAACCGGCGAATATCTACCTTACCTACCAAGGCTGAAATATCTTGGTTGTTCTCATCGCCAGGTTCAGTTTTCGCAATACCCACCTGATCAAGCACAGAAGGGTAGACACGCACAACTTTAAATTGAGTAATGTCACCATTAAATTCGTGCAGACGCTTACGTGCCCACGGCGACATAATGGTTTTTAGGTAGCGTTTAGGAATACCATATTCTTGCTCAAGTAGATGTCCGTCTTCTTCGGCGTCAAATAAGCAAAAAGGGTGGTCATTTACCGGAGAGCCTTTAATGGTATAAATCGGCACATGTTGCATCAGTTCTTTTAAACGTTCAGCTAACGACGATTTACCTCCACCTACAGGCCCCAATAAATAAAGAATTTGTTTCTTCTCTTCTAACCCCTGTGCGGCATGTTTTAGGTAAGAGACTATTTGCTCAATAGCTTCTTCCATACCATAAAATTCATTAAACGCGGGGTAGCGAGAAATCACGCGGTTTGAAAATATGCGACTCAGTGCGGGGTCCGTCGCGGTGTCTATCATTTGAGGCTCGCCAATGGCACTGAGCAATCGCTCAGCAGCATTTGCATAAGCTGCTGTGTCGTCCTTGCAAATCTCAAGGAACTCCTCAATGGTAAACTCTTCCTGCTTTCGTTCTTCGTATCGGTTTTGGTAATGTTCGAAAATACCCATGAATACCTCTTAAAAAAACGGTTGCCCGTAATTTCAGCTTAGTCGGTATTTAGAAATAGGAAACAAAAATCATAGTAAACTTTTGTATAGACGTGAAATGTTTGATCTAACGAAAAATGGAATTTTTTCGTTAAAATTGAGTCAAATACCCCCATTAGTATTACTTAAAAGTCTGTATATTATTAAATAATGGGCATAAAAAAACCCGCCTAAGCGGGTTTTTGAATTTGTCTGAAAATGATTACGCGAAGTTCGCGCTAGCAAATTCCCAGTTAGCAAGTGCCCAGAAGTTTTCTAGGTACTTAGGACGTACGTTACGGTAATCGATGTAGTAAGCGTGTTCCCAAAGGTCAACCGTCAATACAGGTGTAAGCTCGTCACCAGAAATTGGTGTTTCGGCGTTACTTGTATTCACGATGTCTAGAGAACCGTCAGCCGCTTTAACTAACCAAGTCCAGCTAGAGCCAAAGTTGTTCACTGCTTTATCATTGAATGCTGCTTGGAAGTCAGCGAATGAGCCCCATTTTGCATTAATTGCGTCAGCTAGTGCACCAGTAGGTTCGCCGCCGCCATTTGGACTTAAGCAGTTCCAGTAGAACGTGTGGTTCCAAACTTGTGCTGCATTGTTGAAAACGCCACCTTCAGAAGACTTGATGATCTCTTCTAGGCTTTTGCTTTCCAAATCAGTACCTTCAACTAAACCGTTTAATTTAGTTACGTAAGTAGCGTGATGCTTGCCGTAGTGATAGTCCAGCGTTTCAGAAGAAATATGCGGTTCAAGTGCATTTTTTTCGTATGGTAATGCTGGTAATTCAAAAGCCATATCGGTCTCCATGTTGGTTTAATGTTTTTTAAACAACGTTAATTTAAGCTCGCAATGCCTGTTCAACGAGCCTGTATAAATACTTTATCTAAGATGCTTATTTTATAATAGCAAAAGCATGCTGTAGATGTAGGGGCAAATTTGTATAACTCAATGACAAATTTATGAAAATTCTAAATTCTTGTCTAGTTATAATAATTGCCTTTCAAATCCCCATATCATGAATGCTAGGTTATGCTGCGTAGCCGCTACTTTGCAAACGATAGAAACGAGAGTACTGATAGTAAGTAATATCAGCATTGGATATAAGATCACTTTCATCTTACCAATGCGACTACGCTATATAAGACTACTGCTATCCACAATTGTCGTGGGCACCACGGGTTATATAAATATCCCTTTCAGATGCGGTGAGTATAAACCCATGAAAGAAACTATGATAATATTACCCTTGAATTCTACACGCTCATTCCCACTTATAGGGAATAACTTTTCCGCTGAGAGGACCTGATGGATAACACTGAAACTCAATCCACCGTAGACAGAATTAAGCAACAAATTGAAGAAAACCCTATTCTTTTATATATGAAGGGTTCTCCTAAACTGCCAAGTTGTGGTTTTTCTTCACAAGCATCACAAGCACTAATGGGCTGTGGTGAACCGTTTGCGTATGTAGACATTTTGCAAAATCCAGATATTCGCGCTGAACTACCAAAGTATGCGAACTGGCCAACTTTCCCGCAATTATGGGTAGACGGCGAGTTAGTTGGTGGTTGTGACATTATCATGGAAATGTTTCAACAAAACGAATTGCAGCCGTTAATTAAAGAAACGGCAGAGAAACACAAGACTGAAGAATAAGATTAGAAAGCCGGCAATTAGCCGGCTTTTTTGATTAAAACCCCGCAAAATCACACCACTTTCAATTCCCGTAAATACTAATAGACAGACCAGAAAACAAAATCCTCTATGGTTTGAAAATAAATAATTATTTTGTCCAAAAACGTTTGTTTTATAAGAGTTTACATCTTATAAAACGTGGGTGCTGACAAGTATATGGTCAGCGTTAAAGGTATAAAATAACTATCACTCGCTGCACTTATTACGTTTATGAAAGCGTAGAGGTGACAGGGGGAAAATCCCGGGAAACCACTATGAATACATCTTTGTCTTTATTGACCAAACACGTTCGAGGCGTACTTGCTGCGTCAGCGGCATTTTCTGTTATGGCCATTGCGCCAGTGCACGCCCAAGAGGCGGCAGATGCAGCAGAAGCGAACGCAGAAGATTATGAACAAATCGCCATTGTAGGTTCACGCGCAGCGCCACGTTCTGTCGCTGAATCTGCGGTACCTATCGATATTATCTCTGATGAAGAGTTTAAAAATCAGGGTGCCACCGATGTTGTCTCTATGATGCAAACGGTTGTTCCGTCGTTTAACGTTAACGACCAACCTATTAATGATGCATCTACCCTAGTTCGTCCTGCTAACCTTCGTGGTATGGCATCAGATCACACGCTTGTGCTAGTAAACGGTAAGCGTCGTCACCGTTCTGCGGTAATCACATTTCTAGGTGGTGGCTTGTCTGATGGTGCACAAGGCCCAGATATCTCGGTTATTCCAGCAGCGGCATTAAAGCAAATTGAAGTATTACGAGACGGCGCTGCGGCGCAGTATGGTTCAGACGCCATTGCCGGTGTTATTAACTTCGTATTAAACGATGCGTCAGAAGGCGGCTCATTTGAAGCTCGCTACGGTTCGTATTACGAAGGTGACGGCGACATGATTCAGCTGTCTGGTAATATTGGTATGCCGTTATCTGATAAAGGTTTCATTAACCTTTCTGCAGAATACCGTACTGCCGATGATACTTCTCGAAGTGTTCAGCGTGATGATGCAGCTGCGTTAGTCGCTGCTGGCAATACTTTCGTTGCCGACCCTGCACAAATTTGGGGTTCGCCTGAAATTAAACACGACTACAAACTTTTCGCTAACCTAGGGTTAGAGCTAAGTGATACCGCAGAAGCCTATATGTTCGGTAACTTCGCTGAGCGTGAAGTGGAAGGTGGTTTCTACTACCGTAACCCGCACACTCGTGGCGGTGTTTACGCGGCTGATGACGGTTCCCTATTGGTTGGTGACTTAACCGACGACCTTTCAGGTAACTGCCCTACCGACATCATCCCTGGCGACAACGTATTAACTAACGAACGCTACATCAATGAAGTGGCTAATAACCCCGATTGTTTTGCGTTCAACGAAATATTGCCAGGTGGTTTCACACCGCGTTTCGGTGGAACGGTTACCGATATGTCATTGGTATTCGGAACCCGTGGTGAATTAGCGAACGACATCACTTATGACGTAAGTTTGAACTTAGGTGAAAACGAAGTTGATTTTGTTATCAGCAACACCATCAACCCATCACTTGGTCCCGATACTCCGTTCGAGTTTAGCCCTGGTCGTTATACGCAATCAGAGCAAACCCTTGACGTAGATTTCACTAAGCCTTTTGAAATTGGTTTGTATGAGCCGTTATTTGTAGCAAGTGGTTTCCAATACCGTCATGAAAGCTACGAGAGTTTTGCCGGTGATACTGCATCTTATGAAATTGGTCCTCTAGCGTCACAAGGCTTTGGTATTGGTTCAAATGGTTTCCCTGGTTTAGCGGCAAACAGCCAAGGCTTAGTATCGCGTCATAACATCGCGTTCTACGTAGATGCAGAAGCGTACATCACTGAGACCTTTATGTTAGCGGGTGCTATTCGTTACGAAGATTACTCAGACTTTGGTGATACCACTAAAGGTAAAGTGGCGTTCCGCTGGCAAGCGCTTGAAAACATCGCGTTCCGTGGTGCTTTCTCAACTGGCTTTAAAGCACCTACATTAGGACAAAGTAACGTACGTAACGTAACCACAGCATTTGGTACTGATGGCAAGCTTATCGACCGTGCTACGCTTCCACCTACCGATCCTGTGTCACAGCTTAAAGGTGGTGAGCAGCTTACTCCGGAAGAATCTGAAAGTATTACCTTTGGTGTAGTGGCAGACTTCGATAACGGTTTGTTCGTTACTGCTGATTACTACAACATTGAACTTACTGACCGTATCAGTACCGCTTCTGGTATTGCGCTTACTGATGAAGATATAGCGATTTTGCTTGATCAAGGCATCAGTGATGCGTCTAGCTTTAGTGAAATTAGTTTCTTTACCAATGACTTCGATACCACAACCGAAGGTCTTGATGTGGTAGCAAACTACAGCATGGATATGTTCGAAGGCGAAACTAAGTTCTCGCTCGCGTACAACTGGACGTCCACCGAAGTAGATAGAGCATCTGATAATATTTCAGCTGAACGCATCCGCATGTTGGAAGATAACCTTCCGGCAGTACGCTACAGTGCAACAGCTAACCATACGAATGGTGACTGGCGCTTCCTAGCTCGCCTAAACTATTTCGGTAGCATCTATGAAGATCACCTAGATTCAGCACTACCTATCGATAAAGTAGGGTCTGAAATCACGATTGATTTGGAAATGGCTTATAACTTCACAGAAGAGCTGACCGTAACAGTGGGTGCGAAAAACGCGTTTGATGAGTACCCAGATGAAAACACGCAGTATGCAGGTATTGCAGGTTCGTTGTATCCGACTACGTCTCCCATCGGTATCAATGGCGGTTTCTATTACCTGAGAGGTGTTTACACTTTCTAAAAACGGAAACCAGGTAAAAGGAGGCGTTCGCCTCCTTTTATTTCTCTAAATGCTAAAAATATAAGATTTCATCGTGCAAGCAGACCAATAAATTGGCATGATGGTGAAATAACTGTAAGCAATTTGAAACACCTGCAAAATTTTAATATGACCAGAAAGTCGACAGTCACCGAATCCTTCTTAAAATATCGCGCAAAGCTAATGCGTGCGGTGAGTACTATTGTGGGTGCCGACGATATAGAAGACATCGTTCAAGAAGCATTCATAAAAAGTTATGAAGCTGAGATGAATCAAGAGATTCGCTTTGAACGCACGTACATGCTGAAAACAGCACGTAACTTAGCATTAAACCATGTTGCCAGAGCCGAAAATAAAAATAATCAGCCTATTGATGACATGGACATTTTACCCCACGAACTGGTGGGTTATAGCCTAGAAAAAAATGTAGAAAGTAAGGAGCGCTTCATCCACTTTTGTCGAGCGACAGATACATTGTCTGCGGATGTTAAGCGGGTATTTTTACTTAAAAAAGTATATGGCATGCGCCAAAAAGACATCGCAGAACTCGTTGGTTTAAGCGAGAGTACGGTAGAAAAGCATGTCGCTAAAGGATTAATGTTGTGCTCGAAATATTTAGCCGAGCTATCTAAAGATGACGCCCCCGTGCGCACATCTCGTAATGCGACTCAGGACATAAGCCGTAGTTAACATGAACAATATTCGTCAGTTTTCCAGCAAAGAAGATATCCAAGAGCAAGCCTGCTTGTGGATAAGCCGTCTCGATCGCGAACTTAGCGAAGACGAAAAAACACAGCTAGATGCGTGGCTTGCCGAAAGTCCAAATCATCGCAAGGCACTCATGGAGGCCGCAAGCTTGTGGGATGATATGTCAGTACTTAACGAGTTAAGTGGCTTGTTTCCTCGTCATCAGAACAAAACCGAATCCCATAATCGCCAAAAGCGCCGCGTGGGTATAGTTACTCAAGCTCGCATGAGCGTAGCAGCTGCGTTTTTAGTTATGACTATTGCGGTAGCTGTTGTGGTTGACCGTATTTGGCTAGAAGCGCCAGATGTAGTGGCGCACATGTCTGAGAAAATTGAAACCGGTATTGGTGAACAAAGAAATCTCGTGCTTTCAGATGGCTCTACACTGCTTTTAAACACAAACTCGCGTGTTACCGTCGATTTTTCTGACGATGTGCGAAACATTGTATTGCTAAAAGGCGAAGCGCATTTTGAAGTGGCGCACGATACCACGCGACCTTTCACGGTAACCGCAGGTAATAATACGGTTACCGCAGTGGGTACTGCGTTTAACATGCAGTATGTTGACGACAACGCTTTCGAATTAGTGGTAACCGATGGAAAGGTATTAGTTAAAGACAGATTTAGTGCATTCAGTAGTAACCAATCATTATTTTCCAAAACACCCGTTGAAGGCGAAGGCCTGCTTATGTTTGCGGGTGAAAAAGCGACAGTTAAAGGCGATGTTGATGCCCGTGAAAGCTTATCGCAAAATGATATCGATGATGACTTAGCATGGCAACAAGGCATGATTGTGTTTAAAGGTGAGCGCTTAGAAGCCGTGCTTGCTGAAATTGGCAGGTATACGCAAGTACATTTCCAGATTTCTGACGAGTCACTCAAAAGCCGCCGTGTGGCTGGCTACTTTAAAGTGGGTGATATCGATGGCTTGCTAGCGGCCCTTAAAAACAGTTTTAATATTGAATACGAGAAAGTATCTGATACCAATATTCAGTTATCGGTTTCCCGAAGCTAGTTTAATACTAGTGTAAGGGCCACTACAGGGCCATTAAAGAGCTAATTCGCAGATAACGCGCGATTGATGGTCAAAGGCAATGCTTCAAGGTTAATGCTTGTCTTATAAAAGCAATACACGTGCATTACTTGGCATAAGCTTAACTATTGTGACAATATAATAAAACAAATAATAAGTACGATTTCTCATCTTGCATCATTTGCGTTCGGCCAATTTTTCTCGTGCAGTAGTGCGCAGCTATAACAGTGTGCGCAAGGCAAGTATTTGCTTTGTGTTAGCCGTTTGTGCTGGTCCTATTCAGGGCGCATTCGCGCAAGAGCCCGAGTCTCAAGCTGGTCAACGTAGCAAACAAGAAAATGCGCCAAGCCCAATAAAGCAGTCTAATCAAACGGCCTTTCAGTTTTCAATTCCAGCCCAAGATGCCGATGACGCGCTAACAGAACTAGCAAAGCAAGCTAATACCACACTCTTATTTCCTTTCGACTTAGCGCAAACGGTTAAAACTAATTCTTTAGAAGGCAACTTCACCCTTAACGAAGCCTTATCAAAATTGCTTGATGGCACCGAGCTTGCTGTGGTGACTGACAGTGCTGGGCAAGTCAGTATTCGTTCTCGCAGTGATGTAGTTGCTCAAAATAGAAAAGACGAGGGTGAAGAGAGTGTTCAAGAAGAAGACACAAGTAATGCGCTTGAGCGCATTGCCGTAGTAGGGACCAGAAGTTCTCCTCGTAGTGTGGTCGAATCGCCCGTGCCACTCGATATTATTGGCTCAGAATCGTTACGTTCACAAGGCAACAGCGATGCCTTGTCGATGCTAAGCACCATGGTGCCTTCTTTAAACGTCAACGATCAGCCTATTAATGATGCTACCAGTTTAGTGCGACCTGCTAATTTACGAGGTATGGCGTCAGATCACACATTACTGCTCGTCAACGGTAAACGCAGACATCGCTCGGCAGTCATTACTTTTCTTGGCGGTGGCTTATCTGATGGCGCACAGGGGCCGGATATTTCGGTTATCCCTGCTTATGCATTAAAACAAATTGAAGTTTTACGAGATGGTGCTGCGGCACAATACGGTTCAGATGCCATTGCCGGCGTGATTAACTTCGTACTTGATGATAGTGATTCAGGTGGCAGCATCGCACTTAAAACGGGTACCTATTCTGAAGGTGATGGTGAGTTATTTCAGATACAGGCTAATAAAGGTTTTCGTTTAGGTGAAAACGGCTTCTTGAACGCCACGGTAGAATATCGACAGCAACAAGGCACATCACGCTCTGTTCAGCGTGATGATGCACAAGGCCTCATTGATGCGGGTAATAGGCTTATAAGCAGCCCTGCGCAAATATGGGGCGCGTTAGATGTTAACGAAGACATGAAAATGTCGGCAAATGCGGGGTGGGACATTGCGCCTAACTACGAAGGTTACGCGTTAGCAACTTATGCCCATCGTGAAATAAGTGGCGGTTTTTACTTTCGCAACCCACAAACCCGAGAAGGTGTCTTTTCTGAAACGAACGAAGAAACGGGCGAGAGTCGTTTATTGGTTGGGGATTTAGACGGTATAGGGCAGGGGATTAGATGCCCCACCATTTTCCTTGATGATACCAATGTATTGGATAACCCCGATTATTTGCGTATTGCCGATAATACCACCGCACTTGGTGCGAACTGCTTTGCCTTTAACGAGTGGTTTCCCGGTGGGTTTACCCCACAATTTGGTGGCACAATCACTGATGCCTCTGTATTTGCTGGCGTCAAAACGGAATTAGATAATGGCTGGGCGATGGATTTGAGTGCCAGTGTAGGGTATTCAGATATCGCTTATCGTTTATCTGGCACCGTTAATCCTTCTCTTGGGCCAGACTCTCCGCTCTCTTTTTCTCCAGGCTCAGTTAGCCAAGTAGAGCGTACGTTTAATCTTGATTTCGCAAAGCTAATTCAATCCGTATTTGAAGAGCCAATTAGTATTGCTATGGGCGCAGAGTGGCGCAGAGAAACTTACTTTCAAAAAGCCGGTGATGATGCCTCTTATGCCGCTGACTCGCTCGCTTTTGACCCCACAACGGGGGCATCGCAAGGGTTCAGCATTGGCTCGAACGGATTCCCTGGTTACCAGCCTCAATCTGCAGGGCACTGGAGCAGAAGTAATTGGGCGGTGTACATAGACTTGGAGTTTTTCTTAAGTGAAGCATGGCAGTTTGGTGTAGCCACCCGCGTTGAACACTTTACTGATTTTGGCTCTACCTTTGATGGCAAGCTAAGTACGCGATATAAGGTTAATGACTTATTTGCCCTTCGAGGCTCTATCAATACTGGCTTTAAAGCGCCGACGGTTGGTCAAAGTAATGTGATTAATGTCACCACGGCTTATAGCGCGAATGGACTAGAAGACCAAGCCACACTGCCGCCCACTGATTTGATATCACAACAGCTAGGTGCAACACCGCTCACTCCAGAAGAGTCGGTTAACTTTAGTTTAGGTGTGGTGATGCACGTAAGTGATACCTTTTTCGCAACCCTCGACTATTTTAATATCCGTTTAATGGACAGGATCAGTACCACGTCAGCAATACCGCTTAGTGAGGCAGACATCCAAGTGCTTAGTGCGAACGGCCGCGACGATGCGGCGAACTACAATGCCGCCAAATTTTTCACCAATGACTTTGATACCCAAACCCAAGGGGTCGATTTAGTGGTTCACTACGACTTCATGGTACAAGATTGGAAGCAGACATTGTTGTTAGCTTACAATTGGACAGACACACAAGTAGAGCGGGTGACCTTGTATCCCACCATGGTTGATGGTGAGATAACCTTAATGCCAAACCTGACAACGCAGCGCATTAGAATGCTAGAAGATAACTTGCCAGCACACAGAGGCAGTTTGACGCTCGAACAGTACATTGGTGACTTTAATTTTACGTGGCGGGCAAACTACTACGGCAAATATTACGAAGACCATCTAGATGCTTCTGCGGGAATGGATATTTATGGAAGCGACACGCTAACGGCAGATGCGCAAGTAGCATGGTTTTTTTCACCGTCGTGGGGAGTTACGCTAGGTGTGCAAAACTTATTTGATACAAAACCTGATAGCAATCCGTTTAGTGGGGAAGTAGGGGCTTTATATCCGCCAACATCGCCAGGGGGGATTAATGGCGCATTCTATTATTTAGGATTGGAATACAGTGTTGATTAACGACACAAAAGTTGATTGAAATAGAAGGTCAGATAAATTTTGGATAGAATCTAAAAAATAGAAACTAGGAAAATACCTAGGAAAAAAGAAAGGGCTAGCCTACGTTTTTAAACATAGAATCATCGATGATGGTTTGATCGATAATCTGTTGTGCCATTTGGATGCACTTGCCACACTGGGAACCAAGTTCCATATGTTCACGCAATTCACGCATGTTACCTACGCCATTACCTTGTACTGCGGCGCGTATGCTTTTATCGGTAACGCCGTAACACATACATACAAACATAAAACACTCCAAATAAGTCTGTAAATGATAATAATTGCTATTTCATTCTAATGCAAGTGAGATTTAGTCGTATTCACACTCAAGAAATCATCAAAAAGGGTGGCCGTTGGTACGATGAGTGAAAAATTAGCAGAAGTAGAGTGCGTTACCGCTTGTTATCTAAGATAAAGTACCAATAAAGAGAGTTAGAAAACGCCAAGTGAAAAGACGTTTTACTTATTATTTAGTTTTTATATAAATTGGAGATATTTATGAGTGTATTAGTTGGCCGTCCAGCGCCGGATTTTACCGCTGCTGCAGTATTAGGTTCAGGTGAAATAGTTGATTCATTTTCACTATCTGAAACCATCAAAGGCAAAAAAGCGGTACTTTTTTTCTACCCGCTAGATTTCACCTTTGTTTGCCCATCTGAACTTATTGCTTTTGATAAGCGTTTTGAAGAATTTAAAAAACGGGGCGTAGAAGTGATTGGGGTTTCTATCGATTCACAGTTTTCTCATAACGCATGGCGAAATACGCCAGTAAACGAAGGTGGCATTGGTCCAGTTCAATATACGTTAGTGGCCGACGTGAAACATGAAATTTGTCAGGCGTATGATGTTGAGCATCCAGAAGATGGCGTGGCATTTAGAGGTTCTTTCCTGATTGATGAAGAAGGCCTAGTACGTCATCAAGTGATTAACGACCTTCCGCTAGGCCGTAATGTAGACGAAATGCTTCGTATGGTCGATGCACTTGCATTCCATCAGGATCATGGCGAAGTTTGCCCAGCAGGTTGGACACAAGGTAAAGCGGGTATGGATGCTTCACCAGAAGGCGTAGCCAAGTACCTTGCAGCAGAAGCTGACAAGTTATAATAGGCCGAAAGTATCTACAAAAGCTTTAAAAGTAAGCACTCAGGCTTGTTAAATAGGCTTTATGCAAATACGTCTACCTAATACTAAAACAGCGCCATTCGGCGCTGTTTTTTATTTCTACTGAATAAATTTTAATTTGAAGCGATTGCAGCTAAGGCAGCATTTCAGACGTTGCTTATCAGCAAGGCTCATCAGGGCTGATAGGTTCACCAGCTAAGGGCCAGCCGCCAAGTGCTTTGTAGCGATTTACCATAAAGCAAAATAGCTCTGTGGTTTTTTGCGCATCATATAAAGCGCTATGGGCTTCTTTTTGATCAAACTCAATACCTGCCGCTCGGCAGGCTTTAACTAATACGGTTTGACCTAAGGTTAAACCTGCAAGGCTGGTGGTATCAAATGATACAAACGGGTGGAAAGGCGTGCGCTTAATGTTGCAGCGAGCTATGGCGGCGTTCACGAAACTTTGATCGAAGGTGGCGTTATGCGCCACGATTACCGAACGCTGGCAATCCGCATCTTTTTGCGCTTTTCGAATACCTTTGCACAGCGACTTCATTGCTTCACTTTCTTCTATGGCACCGCGCAGGGCACAGTGAGGGTCAATGCCGTTAAACTCTAGCGCTGCAGGCTCTAAGTTCGCGCCTTCAAAAGGATCGACATGGTAATGAAAAGTTTGGTCGGGATAAATCAGACCATCTTCTTCCATTTTTACCGTTACGGCAGCAATTTCAAGTAAGGCATCGGTCCCAGCATTAAAACCGGCGGTTTCAACGTCGATAACAACAGGGAAGTAGCCCCTAAAACGATGAGGAAGGGAGTGGTGCAACTCAGACATAGTTTCTCTTAGCAGGTTCTTTGGTTACGTAACAAAGCTGTATCAACATAGAAATGCTACAAAAAGTGCTGGGATTATGGCAAGGATAACCCACGGTATCCAGCCTGAATTTCAATGTGGGGCGTTAGAAACCTGAAATGAGGGCATAATTGATGGTATTAATGGTATAGAAGGCTAAACTTTTCTACACTAAGGACGATATATTCTGTAAGCGCCTTTTCGTTAGGTATGGTTTATCAGTTGAGTGGGTATAGTTGTGAAGCGTAAATTCGGTTTACTTATTCCGTTGTTTTTTACTACGGTCGCAAGCGGTGCTATGCGTCAGTATTCTGCTACGGTAGAAACGTCTAACTGGGAAGTGGTTGATGCATCGCGTTTGCAATGTACATTGAACCATCCTTTACCCGGTTACGGCGATGCCATGTTTACAAGCGTGGCTTCTAAACGGCTTAATATGGAATTTGAGCTAGACATGCATTTATTGCCTAACCGCTTCGATGTAGCTGCTGTTTATTCTGTACCGCCAAAGTGGATGCCGGGTGTAGCGCCTAAAACCATCGCCGATATGACATTGCGCACGCAATATAACGGTGACCTTCCGCAAGACGCTGCATGGACTATGCTAAGTGAACTCGAAAAAGGCTTCTGGCCCACCATTTATTATCAAGACTGGTATAACGAATACGATAAAGTGAGTGTTGCATTAAACGCCAGTAATTTCTCGATGGTGTATCGAGACTTCGTTAAGTGTGTGTCTAACTTATTGCCTTACAACTTCGACGATATTGCCTATACGGTGTTGTCGTATCAGAAAAACAGTACCGAACTGACTAAGTATTCTCAAAAGCGCCTAACAATGATTGGGGAATACCTAAAAGAAGATAGCGACTTAGAGTTAGTATTGCTTGATGGCTATACCGATAGCTATGGCGGGCGATGGAACAACGAACAATTATCTATACGCCGAGCCAATGAAGTAAAAAGCTACTTAACTACCATAGGCGTGCCCGATGACAGAATTCAACTGACGGGGCACGGTGAGAAGCGCCATATAGCAAATAACGATACCCGAGAGTCGCGAGCGCAAAATAGAAGGGTAGTAGTGCGGTTATCTAAATCTTAGGGTTATCTAAAAACTAAGTAAAAAATATAAACAAATTTGAAAAAGCGGCTTAATGGCCGCTTTTTTGTGAAGTGAATAATATATTTGTTGTTGCTATTCGCCTTGTGCTTCAAGCCAGGCTTTTACCGGCGGCACATGGTCGGTAAATACGCCGTCTACGTTTACCACGTGTTTCAGGGTAGAAAGAAGTTGCTCTGCAGTCATACCTGGCGGTAGGGCATCTTGACGGAACGTGTAGGGATGAATAATGAAACCTTCTGAATGGGCATACTCAACCCAAGATGCGGGTATCAGTTTGCCTGTTTCCATCGCTTGGGGGTCTAGTAGTTGGCCTAACCAAGGGCCTAAACCGTCGGCATATTTAGCCACTTCTTTCATGCCTGCTTCACTTTTGATCCAATCGTAGTCTGTGGTTGATTCTCCCCAACTGTTTTCACCTATTAGCATGACCACTTTTCCCGCATAGTTTAGGTCTTTTCTAATGCGCTTTATTTCATCGAAGTCGAAACACTGCAAGTAACTGTTGGCGTCTTTATTGGCAAGATTAAATCGTGTTAGTGATGCAATCACAATCTGGCTAGCATCTACTCCTTGTTCGTTATGCCACGCTGGTGATTTTACTTCCGTATAAACCCCTACATTGGTATTGAACTCTCGATTAAGCTGAGTAATAAGCTCGTAGTGTTCTTCTAAGGTTGCCACGGTAAAATTTGCCGTATTCCCTGTATAGCGTTTTGTAAAAACTTGTTCACCCTTGCTGTTCGCTCGTTCGTGTACTTGCAGAGTACGAAGCTCAGCTAACGTGAAGTCTAAGGCGTAAAAGCGACCATCTTTACGTGCACGCTCTGGAAATACTTGCTCAACATTGGTTACTGTTTCTAAGTGTATGTCGTGCAAGACCACAGCAATCCCATCTTTAGTAATAACCGCATCTTGCTCAATAAAGTCAGGGTTCATGGCAAAAGCAAGCGTGGCGGCTTCTAATGTGTGCTCAGGCAGATAACCTGACGCGCCCCTATGAGCAATAACATCGAAGTCTTTCGCCAATAGTACTGGGCTTGCAAAAATCGAGATAGAAAGCGAGAAAGTAAGTAGAGCGTGACGAATTTTTAGCATGATAGGGCAATATCCTTATTAATAGGGCCGCTGTATTTTAAAATAGAGACTTATTGTTTTGTTTGAATAAGTTCGATGGCATAGCCATCTGGATCGCGAACAAAAGCAATGACAGTAGAGCCGCCCTTTACGGGGCCTGGCTTACGGTATACATCACAGCCATTTTGCTCTAGGTTTTCGCAGAACTGATAAATATCGTCTACTTCGATGGCGATGTGGCCGTAAGCCGTGCCTTTTTCATAGGTGTTGTCGCCCCAGTTATAAGTGAGTTCAAGTACGGTAGTGTTAGTTTCTTCACCATAACCCACGAAAGCGAGCGTGTATTCATAAGCTTGGTTTTCAGACTTCCTCAATAGCTTCATGCCCATCAAGTGAGTGTAGAAGTGCAAAGATGCATCAAGATCTTCAACACGAAGCATGGTGTGTAGCATTCTCATTCGACTCTCCCCGTTCTTCTAAGAACATCATATATATCAGTTTACTATGGGTATGTGAAAGGAATGAGACACTAAAGCCCAAATACAATAGCTGCAAGCACCTATCGGTAAACCGCTAGCAAAAAAGGACAATTAAAAGTTATACATTCCCTTATTGTCTATTTTAAGGTGACGGCGACGTTGTAGTAAATAACACAACTATTCTATCGACTTACGTATGTGAAATGTCTGTAGTGATTGCGCCTGCCATTGATGGTGAATGAAGGGGGAGGGCACGAGGGTTAAGGTGTGTGGGCGATTGTAATGGAAGTAATACAGTAATATGTTGCTCGATAATAGAAATAAATAGCAATATCGGTAGACTTACCTTACGGAAAGATGTACATTATGCCCGCTTTAGATAATAAAAAGCTTTTTCTACTACTGCCTTGTACCCTTTTATTCTTCAGTTTTACCGAAGTTTTAATAGATATACATTTGCGTTACTAGTAAGTTAAATCTATTGCTATCCGGTGAATTTCACCAATTACTTCAAATATATAAGGTTACAAACATGTCTGATACAGTAAACGGCACAGTTAAATGGTTCAACGAAGATAAAGGTTTTGGTTTTCTTACTCAAGACGGTGGCGGTAAAGACGTATTCGTACATTTCCGTTCAATCGCTTCTGACGGCTTCAAAACTCTTTCTGAAGGCCAAGCGGTTAGCTTCAGTGTAGAACAAGGTCAAAAAGGCCTTCAAGCTGCAAACGTTGTTGTTCTTTAAGTAGAACTTTAAAATACAACGACAAAAGGCTAAGTTTCTACTTAGCCTTTTTTAATTGTGCAGTACTAATATTTTTATTTATTTTTGGTTTGATAAGAACAGAATTTTGAAAGGAATTTTAAAACGAATAAAAAACTAGCAACATTATTATACAAAGAAAAATTATATGTCTCATACTATTAACGGCGCTTCGCTCCGTACACTTCCCCCTATTTCGACAATCTCAGTAAATAACTTCAACGTTGTTTTTACCGATAAAGAGTGTCAAAAGTCAGTTCAATTTCACAACAACAGAGATACTAAAGTATTTTTACGTTGGTTGCTTAATACTACGGTTGAAAGTATTTATGCTTAGCTAATAAGCAGGCTGAAGCAAAATTAATACTGCGTTAAGAGCTCGTGTGTCGCTATTGCCTTACAGAATATTGCGTATAAAAAAGTAAATTTCCTCTTTTATATTATGTATTCTGAGCAAGCAGCTTTATGCTTGATATAGGACAAGTAACAGTTTTGTTGCCCTTTTACCTGCAGACAAGGTTCGATTTTGCTTTCTTACTTTCATTTGGGTGTTTTTTATTTTCTCCTCATACTGGTGGTAGTCCCCGCATTTGGTCAGGAACCTATATCAGTCGGTGATGATAAGCGTATAATCGCTGATGCTAATGTGTGGCACGAATTAGATTACTCTTTTGATACATCAAATCTCGAATCAAAAAATAAGCTAGCAATTTTAAAAGAGGCTTATGAATACGCCGCGGTTGTGCCATCACTGGGTGGGAAGTCGGGAAGTTACTTTACCAAAGTAGTCTTAGATATTTCACAAAAAGGGCAGTACTTTGTTGTCGTTAATGCCAACTTCATTGATGTTGGTTTAGCTTCATATTCGTCGCCTGTTCAGCCTGAACTTAGCACTCAAGTCTTCTCTCAACTTCTTGATGACAGCTCGCCGCCGGTGCTTCATTTTCAAGCCGTGACGGTGCAAACCGTTATGGCAAATGAGCGAGTAGAATTATGGCTGTTTATTAAGGCCAAGCAGTTTCCTACGCCAGTTTCCATTACTGTGTTAGACAGTACAGAGTTTTATCGTTTCCAAAAATTTAATAACGGTATTTCCATAGCTGGCATTACCACCATGTTCATTTTGTCCTTGCTGGCCTTGCTCATCTATTCTGGGACGAGGAAAAGAGTAGCATTAACCTGTGCAGGCTATTTGGGTATTCACGCTATTGGCTGGATGGCAGCTTCTGGAATGCTAGGTGATATCGTTCATTTCCCATTCAATACCAGTTATTGGGGAATGCTACTTTTTCCTTTCGCTATTGCCTGTGCTGCTCAGTTTGTCTCAGATTTATTTGAGTGCAAAACCGACCACAAAAAGTTGTTCAAATTTCTTAACACTTTGAGTCTAGTAAGCGTTGTATTAGGCGTTGGCATGTGGTTTATGCCATTTTCTATCGCATATTTACTATCTCACTTATTGGCTATGTTCTGGATAGTGGTGACCATAGCGGTGGGTGTGAGCATGATTAGACAGCAAGATTTCCGCGCGAAATATTTTTTGGCAGGCAATCTACTCTACAGTGCATCACTTGGCTACTACATTGCTGCTCACAGCCAGTATTTCGGTGAGCTAGCGTACCCCGAATCTGTTGTTATATTTGCATTGTCGCTAGATTGCTTATGTATTTTGTTGTGCTTAACTGAGTGGTTTAAATTAAAGCAAAAGGAGTTCAATCGAAACCAGTACTTATCGCGCATAGACTCAATGACTCAGCTTGGTAACAGATTCTCTCTAACAGAATGCATTGAAGCCTTAGATGACTACTACGTTATTATTTTCATCGATTTAGATGGTTTAAAGGCCATTAACGATAAACACGGTCATGATGAAGGCGACAAACTTATTATTAAGGCTGCGAGCCTATTGCAACAATCGTTTTACTTTTTGGGAGATATCTTCCGCTCAGGAGGCGATGAGTTTGTAGGGGTATTGCAAGCCGATTCGACCAGAGAAACCCGAAACGTGGCTGATAGCGCCTTATCAATAGTATCGAATGTTTCAATGGAGCTTAGCAAGCAATGGAGTGATGCGGGCGTTAGCTTTGGGATTGCAACAAGCCTTGAGACTAAGGTGCCTTCAGAATGTATATCGTTGGCAGATAAACGTATGTATCAACACAAAGCTAAATCGAAGCATCCGCGCTCTGGCTAGGCGCTTAGTGAAAAGGCTTTTTGTAAGAGTTCTTAATAAGGGCTCAGTGGAAACGCTTAGCCTCTGTAAATAATATGACTTCGCTTTTAGTTTCAGTGCCAACTATTTAAACCGCCAAGCGTGGAGAGCCAAGCTTTATCGTATTAGGTGTTGAACTCAGTAAAAATTACGCATTTCACCATCACAGTGAACATTATCAAGGTTTCTTTGAAGCTTTACGGTGATGCTGAGCGTAAAAAAAAGCGGCTATCATCAAGGCCAAGGGCAGTAAAAAGATTAATTCAGGTCTCATGCTCAACACCCACTGTTTTGTTCACTTAATAGATAGATCAATGATTAATCATGTATTTGCAAGTGGCTCAAGCGTCCAGCCCGCTCAAATGAAAAGTCGCTCGCCTGGGGGGATCGGCTCTCATTTCTGTCTTCCTATGGCGCCTTTTTCCACATCCTTGTTCGCCTCCTTTTCCGACCCCGTTGATTTTGTGGTAACGTAATTAAATCGCACAATTTATCATAACGCATTAAAAGGACTTAACTTTCATGGCGCTGCAGCGAATAAAGGTACTATGTTTTTTTCTACTATCAATCAGCCCAATCTCCTATGGGCAAGATGCTTCTGTAGAAGATGAAACACAAAGCTTCAGTTACACCCTAATTACCGAAAAGCTAACATCGAAGGTATTATCAGAAGAGCGCACTGTGGTTGTTCAACTCCCTAAAAGCTATGCTGAAAACCCAGATAAAAAATACCCTATTATTTACCGTCTTGATGGCGCTACTACGCTCGTCATGTTGAATGCGGTTCTTGAAAGTTTGCAATCTCAGCGGGCGGCGCCAGAAGTTATTGTGGTGGCAATCGAAAACACCGACCGTCTTCGGGATTTATACCCTAACGTAAATAAAGACCCCAGTGGTCCCGTGGGTTATGGCGGCGGAGGTGCTAAGTTTTTACAATTTATCACTTCAGAATTGATGCCGATGGTGGAAAGTAAATATCGGGTGCATGATTTTCGAGTTATTGCAGGTGCATCGGCTGCAGGCGCTTTCTCATTGTATGCAATGCAGCAAGCGCCTGAATTGTTCAATGCTGCCTTAACTTACAGTGCTGCGGTATGGTGGGCACATGGCGCAACGGCAAAGACTACGGTTGAGTTCATAAAGAATAATAAAAAGCTCGATCATTACCTTTATACCGCTATTGGCAACGAAGGTGCGCCCATGCGCCCTTATTACGATGCGATGATTTCAGATATCCGTAAAAACAAGCCGGTGGGGCTACGGTGGCATAACGATGTATTCAATGACGTACCTCATAACCTTGTGACCAATGCAGCAAGCTTTAAAGCGTATTACAGTTTATTTTACTCAGAGTATATGCGCCCGAAAGACTATGATGGTGATTTGAGTTCGATTGAAAAATACTACGAAGCAGTATCACAGCAGCGGGGTGAGAAAATTGAAGCTGCAGAATGGGTTATACGAGATTTGGGTTATCACTTCGTGACACAACAAAATTTCGATGAAGCCTTTAAACTATTTAAGTACGGTATTGAACGCTATCCCAAAACGCCTGATGCATACAATGGTCTTGCCTATGGCTACGAGCAGTCAGGCCAGTTTGAAAAAGCACTGGAGCAGGTGAATAAGGCATTAGCGCTAGCTTCATCGGATTACGATGGCTATGACGTTTACGTGGGTAGACGGGAACGGTTATTGAACAAGCTGGATGAGAGTTAAAGCGCAAATGTAAACGGGCAGGAGAGTTGCTCAGTTGTACTAGCTCAGTCCTAGCCCGCTTATGCCATCTTAAGGTTAATGCCACATCTGAATCAGCAATTAAATATATACTTGCTGCATAAGCGGCAATATTTTGCGCTAATTCATTGGGATCAATCTTATCAAGCGTATCATCAGGCGTATGATGTAAATCGAAGTAATCCTGTCCATTTTGGTTTAATCGAATGGTCGGTACACCTTTTTTAGCCAAGGGAATGATGTCAGGACCACCGCCGGGAACATCTGATCCTCCTCTCACTATGCCAAGAGGGGACAATATTTTTCCTACTTCATCCATCAGCAAGGTAGCTTCTGGATTGACGTTTGATACTAACTGCCAAATGGTTTGCGCACCAAAGTCAGATTCGGTTGCCAAAACATGGTTTTGTAGGTTCGCATCATGTTGTTTCGCATAGGCGAATGCACCAAGTAAACCCACTTCTTCTGCACCAAACATTACCACACGAATAGTGCGCTTGGGGCGAGTTGGTAAGTTAGCAATTAAAGCGGCAGCTGCGGTTGTGATGGCAATGCCTGCGCCATCGTCAACCGCGCCAGTGCCTAAATCCCAGCTGTCTAAATGGCCTCCAATAAGCACGATTTCTTCAGGCTTTTCACTTCCCACTAAATCGAGAATAACGTTCCCACTTTTTACGTCGCCTTTCCACTTTGATTCTGAGTGCAATGAAATACTCATAGGCTTGCTTAAATTATGTAAGCGGCGAAGATGGTCAGCGTCTGGGTTTGAGATGGCGATAACGGGAATACTTGCCCATTTATCGTCATCACTACTCATCATTCCAGAGTGCGGAAAGCGATGTGAGTCTGAGCCAACAGAGCGAACAACCAACGCGCTAGCGCCTGCGCGCTGTGCATGTTGCCAACCAATTCTACGACGTTGATTAGCTTGGCCGTAGCCCGCGCCCGTTTGGCTTTTAACCATTTTGTCGCCATCGACAAAAGCAATTTTTCCGCTAAGGCTGCCATCCTTAACATCTGATAATGCGTGAATATCTCTAAAATATACTACATCGGCATCAATACTCTCTTTTGATGGAGCGCCACCACCTAAAGCAGTACCGTATAAATCCTGCTGGTAGGGCGAGGTTAGCGATATGTGTAGATTCCCTCTATCCCAAAAAGGCATCGTAAATGGTTCGATACTGACGTTGTCGAATCCCAAATGTTCGCCTAACTTTACCCCCCAGTCTCTCGCGCGTTTCTCAGCTTCAGAGCCTCCCAATCGAGGGCCCATTTCTGTTGTCAGCGATGTCACGATGTCCATACCTAAGTCACTTTTCAGCGCAGTTTCTATAAGGTCGTTCGCAGTTTGTTTTTGTTCGTTTGTTATCACATTAGAAGCTGCCAGTAGCGGAAAACTAAAAAAAGCTACAATAGCGGTAAAAGTGAGGCGTCTAAGTTGATGCATGTGTTCTCCATTAATACTGTTATTTGGGTCGAATTCTTATAGTAACTGCAACGTACCCCAAAATTGTTTTTTATTATTTAAGCGCTCTTTTCTAGTTTTAACGGTTTAGGCCGTAAAGTAATGCGAATTTGCTCGCGTAGAAGATGTTGCCGTTTACAGCTACAGTCTCTTAGCTAAAAGAAGAAAACCCTGAGCGCGACCAGAATATGAAATTCAACCTATAAATACTACTTTTTACATCAAAGGTAAGGTATTTCTACTGTTATATAAGCTATGTTAGACCTTCAATAGTCATTCTATTTATCGAATTAAAACAATTAGAGCAAACGAGTCATGAATAAGAGATGTTTAAGCAAGTCGGCGTTAACACTAGTCATAAGCACATTATTAACTGCCCATTCGGTTTTGGCAGACGAATCTGCAAGTAATACTTTGTCTTTAAAAGACGTATTTAATCTTGAGTATGCTACAAACCCAGTGGTAACACCTGATGGCAAACATGTTGTGTACGAGCGTCGTAGCATGGATATTATGACTGATTCAATGCGACGGAATCTGTGGACAATAGCCTTAGATGGAAGTGCTCATCTGCCTATTCTTTCTGACAGTAAAAACCACTTTAATCCTGTGTTTTCACCTGATGGCGCTAAAATGGCTTACCTTTCAAGTAAAGAAGGTAAGGTTCAAGTTTATCTAAAAGATTTAGCATCAAATAGCACAACTCGCGTAACTGATGTCGCAATGCGCCCGAGCGGTATGAGTTTTTCACCAGACGGTAAATATTTAGCTTTTGCTATGTTTACACCCACTAAAGCCAAACCGTTATTTAATTTAGATTTTAAGCCTAAAGGCGCTAAGTGGGCAGAAACCCCACAGTATATCGACCAAACCAATTTCCAACGAGACGGCATGGGAATGAAACGCCCCGGCAACATGCAAATATATGTTGTGCCAACCATTGGCGGAACGCCAAGACAAATTACTTCTGGGGAACATGACCACGCCGGTACCATAGCATGGTCTGACAATGGTCAACAGATCATTATCTCTGCTAACACCAGCGACGAAGCTGATTTCGATATGCTTAATAGCGATCTGTTTAGCATTGATGTAAAAACGTCAAAGGTGACTAGATTAACTGATATGAGTGGCCCTGAACGAAGCCCTCATTTAAGCCCTAACGGTAATAAAATTGCCTTTGTTGGTAATGAAGATAATGGAAAATCAAATCAGCTAAGCCATTTATATGTAATGAATTCAGACGGCACGGGCATCGAAAACCTGACTAGTGAGCTAGACCGCTCTGTCGGTGCAATTAAGTGGGCTGACAACGGTAAAGGGGTATATTTTAGTTATGATGATATGGGTAAGAAAAGTGTCGCCTATGTTAGTTTGTCAGGTAAAATTTCAACGAAAACAAGTGATTTAGGTGGCACTAGTTTAGGTAGGCCGTACACATCGGGCGATTACGATGTAACCCCTAAAGGTAGCGTTGTTTATACCGCTTCAATGGGCGATCGCCCTGCTGATCTTGCAATAGTGACCAGTAAAGGGAAGGTTAAACAACTGACTGACTTAAATGGTGATGTGTTTGATCACAAAACAGTGAATAAACCAGAGTTGGTGGAACTAAAAAGCAGTGTAGATAATAGAGACTTACAAGCTTGGTTGGTTACCCCTCCTAACTTTGACCCTAAGAAAAAATACCCGCTAATTTTAGAAATACATGGCGGGCCTCACACTGCGTATGGCCCCAGTTACTCAACAGAAATACAATTAATGGCTGCTGCTGGTTATGTTGTTTTATATGGCAACCCTCGTGGGTCTACTTCTCAAGGTGAAGAGTTCGCTAGTTTAATTGATAAAAATTATCCATCACAAGATTATGACGACCTTATGGATATGGTGGATGCCGCTATTGCCAAAGGTTATGTGGATGAGTCTAACTTATTTGTTACTGGCGGTTCTGGCGGGGGGACACTGACCTCTTGGATCATCGGAAAGACCGACCGTTTCAAAGCCTCTGTAGTGGCGAAACCCGTTATAAACTGGACAAGTATGATTGGTACATCTGATATCTATGCGTATATGAGCAAGTATTGGTTTACAGACTTACCTTGGAACGATTACGAGCAATATTGGAACCGTTCGCCGTTATCATTAGTGGGCAATGTAACAACGCCTACCATGGTGCTCACCGGTGAATTAGATGTACGTACTCCTATGTCTGAAAGCGAACAATATTATGGTGCATTACGCTTACAAAGTGTAGATAGCGCACTGGTGCGTATTCAAGGGGCTTATCATGGTATTGCAGCTAAACCTTCTAACTTAGCACGTAAAGTTGGATATATTTTAGCGTGGTTTGATAAGTACAAAGACGACACGAACAGTGAAAAGAAAGAAGACTAGAGATTAGTTTTCTTTAGAAGTAAAGCTTAAAAATAAAAGCCCTACATACTGTTTTAGTATTAGGGCTTTTTACTTTTTAAATGCCGTTAATTTGGCTAAGCATTTGTTGCAAATAAGCTATCTTTTACTAACCGTTTTATTGCTTATTTAATGTTTATTTAAAAAGCTTAAAATATCTTTAGATACACGTTTCACATCTTCCACCATAGGCATATGGCCAAGATCTTCATAAATAAGTGTGTTTGAATTGAGCATCAATTTCCAGTGGGTAAAATCGTCTACCGGTAACAGCTTATCGTTAAGCCCCCATATCAGCATCGACTCAGGATAATCGAAACGGTAATCACGAGAATAAAAATCGCGTAAGTTGAAAAATTGAGTAAACATGTGCGTGTATTGCTCACGCTTATTAATAAATTCCCATGCCAGTGCCCGTAAAATAAACCTTGGCACAAATGGCGGTTTTGCCATGATTAAATCGTAAAAATTAAAAAAGTCCTGCTCATTATTGTGTTCAAAAGGGTTTATATTGTTATCTATCATGTTTTGCGCGAACGGTGATTTAGCGCCCGCTGGGTCAATTAATACCGCTTTATCAATACGTTCAGGCATTTCATCGAATAGTTTAGCTGCCATCATTCCGCCCATAGAATTACCCACTATGCTAAAACGCGTAATGTTCAGTTGCTTTAATAGCGCCAATAACATTCGGCATTGGCTAGGTACAGAATAATCATCTGTGGGGCTGTAAGCCGTTTGGCCATATCCTTTAAGGTCGGGAATAATTAGATGATATTGAGAAGAGAACCTTTTAGCAAAGCGATTCCACACATACTTATCAGCACTGAATCCATGTAAAAGCACCAGCACAGGCTTATCATTAGAAAAGTGTTTCGTGTTGCTATGATAAAACACGTCTAGCCCATCAATAGAACGGCTTTCACAATGCAATCTAGCAAGTTTTGCTTCTACTTGATTAATAAAATCAAAAATTAATCGACTAATTAATATACGTCGCCGCTTAGTCGATAAAATAATCATCAATCCTACAATGACAGCAGTAATCAATAAAAAGATGATAAATAATTCCTAATGATTTCTATATTGGCTTACAACGATGTGCAGACTTTTGCTTTTAGATGGGAGTTTAATCGGAATCTAAGGCGTTGACTAGTAACGCTATTCGGACGGAAGGTTTTCGACCCGGCGGGCAGCATTGCGATAGACGTTTGTGGCAGGTAACTTATTGCAATATCTCAGCTAGCTCACTACTCAATCTCAGCTACTCTTAGTTAGCTATCTCTAGCAGGTTAAGCATCATATTTTAGCTATTCAGCATATTCAGTTTTATCTTTAAACTCGCATAAGTCTTCAATAATACAGGCGCCGCAGCGTGGCTTACGGGCTACGCAAGTATAACGACCGTGCAGAATAAGCCAGTGGTGCACATCGACTTTAAATTCGGCTGGTACCACTTTCAGCAACTTTTCTTCGACTTTCTCAACGGTTTTACCCATAGCAAGTTTAGTGCGGTTGCTTACGCGGTAAATATGGGTGTCTACAGCGATGGTAGGCCAGCCAAATGCGGTATTCAGTACTACGTTAGCCGTTTTACGGCCAACGCCAGGCAGAGCTTCTAAGGCTTCTCGGCTTTCGGGTACTTCACCATCGTACTTTTCAACCAAAATTTCACTAAGGCGATGTACATTTTTGGCTTTTGAGTTAAACAAGCCGATGGTTTTTATATATTCTTTTAACCCGTCTTCACCAAGAGCAGCAATCGCATGGGCTGTATTGGCAACGGGAAAAAGTTTGTCCGTGGCTTTGTTTATGCCAACATCGGTAGATTGCGCCGATAAAGTGACCGCGACCAACAGCTCAAAGGGCGTGGAGAAATTAAGCTCAGTGGTAGGGTGGGGGTTATCGTCCCGAAGTCGGGTTAAGATTTCACGTCTTTTTGTGTTATTCATTTTTATTTAGCTCGTTCTTTTTCCACTCGGGCTTGGTGATATTCTCTGCAACTCGCAACTCGCAACTCGCAACTCGCAACTCGCCACTTAGATTTCGTTATGCTTCAGCGGTAACACGTGCGCGAGTGGCTTTTTCTTTTACCGTAGTCTCGCGGGCTGCTATTCGAGCATCAATCATATTCTTAAAAGCAATTAAAAGCCCCATGCCCAAGAACGCACCGGGAGGCAATATTGCTAGCAAGAAAGGAGAATCGGTTTCAAATAAGGTGAGTGTCCAGTTACTGGCAATGCTGCCGAATAGCCTGTCGGCACCTGCGAACAAGGTTCCAGCACCTAAAATTTCTCGCATACCGCCAAGCACAACAAGTACGAAGGTGAACCCTAATCCCATCACTAGGCCATCATATGCTGATGCGCCCGCACTGTTTTTAGAGGCAAAAGCTTCCGCTCTACCGATGATTGCGCAGTTAGTAACAATCAACGGAATGAATATGCCCAGCGCAAGGTATAACTCGTAGGTAAAGGCGTTCATTAAAAGCTGCACTAT
This sequence comes from Alteromonas naphthalenivorans, assembly GCF_000213655.1. NCBI lineage: Bacteria > Pseudomonadati > Pseudomonadota > Gammaproteobacteria > Alteromonadales > Alteromonadaceae > Alteromonas > Alteromonas naphthalenivorans. The sequence goes on along the minus strand of NC_015554.1, from coordinate 2,816,589 downwards.
GGTAACAAAGGCGGCAATAATCATAACAAATACAGGAATGCGTATTTCGTTTCGAACAATATTCCGTACCAATGAAACGGTAACGTTACTGCCAATCAATACTAGCGTGGTAGCTAAGCCTAACCCTAGTCCATTTATAAAGGTGGCGGTTACCGCCAGCAAAGGGCATAAGCCTAGAAGTTGCACTAGGGCAGGGTTGTTCTTCCAAATACCTTGGAGGGTAAGGTCGCGATAATCTGTCATTCGCTTAACACCTCATTGGTTGGTAATACGTCATTTTCAATACCGCACATATTAGGAGCGGAAAATAAAGTTTGTTGGTTATCTTGCACGTAAAGCAGTGCATTTTTAACCGCGCTAACCACCGCTCGCGGCGTTATTGTGGCACCAGTGAATTGATCGAACTCACCGCCGTCTTTTTTCACTTGCCATACAGGCAAGGCACTTACTGAAAAGTGTTTTCCGGTGAATGACGTTATCCAATCGCTGATCGACAATTCTATTTTATCACCCAGTCCTGGGGTTTCTTTATGCTCTAACACGCGAACACCAAGCACATTCATTTGCGTATCTACCCCAATGACCAGCGCAATATCACCGCTATAACCATCTGGTGCGGTAGCTTCAATGGCTAGAGCTGTAGGTTCGCCGTTTATCCGTGCTCGATAAACCGTATGAGGTTCTTGGGTGCCTAAATTGGAGCTTACCACCGCCGTGCAATCAGCATAAAGCTCATTGTCATGTAACTCATGCGGCACCACTTCATTTAATATACTAAGCAATTTTTGCTTTTGTTGCTGTGCAATACGTTCGGCTGTACCGTTATAGGTGAGGGCGATGAGCGCAGTACCAATTATCGCAAACGCACTTAGCATCAAACCATTTTTTACTAGCGTCTCTTTTACCATTTACTCTACTCGCCTTGCTTTCTTAGTAACCTGATGCCCGTATGTACGGGGGCGGGTATAGTAATCAATCAGCGGCACGACCATATTCATAATAATGACTGCAAAAGCAATGGCGTCTGGGTAACCGCCAAAAACTCGAATAATAACCACCCAAAAGCCAATGGCTGCGCCATAAATTATGCGCCCTTTTGGTGTGGTTGACGCAGATACCGGGTCGGTGGCAATAAAGAATGCGCCTACCATCACTGCACCGTTAATGAGATGAAAAAGCGGCGATGCATAATGATCGGCATCAATCATATAAAGCAATAATGCAAAAACCGCCACTGACGCCAACATGCTGCCTGGAATATGCCAGCTAATCACTCTTAACTTCACAAGCCACAGGCCGCCGAGTAAATAACTTAAACTTACCCATCCCCAACCTGCACCAGCAGATTGAAATAGCCCCGTGGAAAAAATAGGTCTGAGCAATGATTCTGAGTACGTAATACCCAAGGTTAAGTCAGTTTTTAGGGTGTCGAGCGGTGTGGCCATTGTTACACCGTCTGCCACAGTCCGTAACTGGGTAACATCGTAACCTGTGGTCGAAAAGTCGGTAAAAATAAGTGCCGCAGAGTCTAAGAAGCTAGGTGTTAAGCTAGCTAGGTGCTGCGGGGGTAACCATAAACTCATGGCGGCCGGGAATGAAATTAACAGTACTACATAGCCAATCATCGCTGGATTGAAAATGTTAAACCCTAAGCCACCGTATACTTGTTTGGCGACGGCAATGGCGAAAAATACGCCTGTAATCGTCATCCACCATGGCAGTGTAGGCGGAATGCTAATAGCAATTAGCAGGCCGGTTAGTATGGCGGAGTAGTCGGTTAACGTACGCTCGATAGGGCGTTTACGTAACCAGAGGATAACCCCTTCAAAAACGAGGGCACTGGCGACCGCTAAAAAGGCTTGAATGAGTGTACCCCATCCAAAAAATACGGTTTGAGCAATAATACCAGGCACCATGGCATAAATGACCAAGCGCATGACCTGGCCAGTATCGCGCTTCACTCTTTGATAGGGAGAACTCGATAAGATTAATTTCATGATTGATTGTTCTCACTTTCTGCCGCTGCTTTTTTTGCTTTAGCCTTAGCGACGGCCGCTGCAATACGGCTTTTTTTCTCAAGAGCAGGATCGTTTGCTTCTTCAGATAGTACTGATTGTGGAGCGGTTTGCTCGGCTTCGCTTGTAGGGGTAGGTAACTCGGCTTTCTCTGATACCTTTACCTGCTCAGGCTCAACATCTTGACTAGCAGTGCCTGAATCATCAGTTTGCGTTTTCTGAATTTCCGCTAAACGTTTTTTCGCTTTAGCTTTTGCTACCGCCGCAGCTATTCTGGCTTTCTTGTCATCCGCGGTGTTCGTGGTTTCGTTGTTTGACGCTTTTTCGACATTGTCAACACTACTGTTTGGCCTTTCAAGAGGCTTTTCGTGTTCTGTATCAATATGGCTAGCTTTAGCTTCAACAGTACCTTCAGCATCATCTGACGCTGTTTTAGGCGCTTTTAAATCGCCACGGCTCTGCTGTTTTTGTAATTCTGCTTTCTTAGCTTTTGCTTTAGCAATTGCGGCGGCAACCCGGGCTTTTTTCTCATCTTGCAGTTGCGTTGATGAAGCTGAGGTAGAAGCCTCTTCCTTTGCCTGACTTTGTGGTAAATCGCTTCCAATTACTTCAGCGCTGCTTTCGTCTAGTTGTTGGCGTGCTGCTTTTTTGGCTTTTGCTCGCGCGATGGCGGCGGCAACTTGCGCTTTCTTATCGTCGGCAGCCGTGCTTACATTTTCAGCTTGGTTTTCAACTTGGGTTTCAGTCGCTTGTTGATCTGTCTGTGCTGTCGATTGAGATTCTGAAAAAACTTCATCAGATTTAGGTGCTTCAGACGCCGATTCTTTAAGCTTCTGGGCTTTTTTAGCTTTAGCGCGTGCTATGGCGGCGGCAACTTGCGCTTTTTTATCATCAGCAGGTGAGCTTGCGGTAGTGCTTGTGCTATTTGTGGCTGCAGGTTTTGCGTCAGCTACGCTTGTTTCGTCAGAATTAGCGCTCTGAAGGGCTGCTTTTTTCGCTTTGGCTCTGGCTAATGCAGCCGCGACTTTATCTTTAGAGCTATTTTGCTCTGTAGAAGGGGCTGGTGATGCAGATTGGCTATCGGAATTATTCTTTGCAGCAAGTCGTGCTTCTTTAGCGCGGCGGTGTTTGGCTTCACGCTCTTCTTTTTCCCGTTCTAGGCGCTCGTTTCGCGCTTCAAAACGTTGTTTCGCTTTTTCTGCTTTGTTCTTTTCGTCTCGTTGCAATCGTATTTCAGATTTAGCTTGGCGGTAATAATGAACCAAAGGTATTTCACTGGGGCATACATACGCACAAGCACCACATTCGATACAGTCGAAAAGATCGTAGTCTTCAGCTTTGTCGTATTCTTTTGCTTTGGCGTGCCAAAACATTTGTTGTGGTAGTAAAGAAACAGGGCATGCGTCAGCACACGCACTACAACGAATACACGGGCGTTCGGCGTTATCGTCTACCAGTTCTTTTTTGCTGGGTACTAATAAACAGTTAGTGGTTTTCACCACAGGTATGGTGGCATCCGCCAAGGCAAAGCCCATCATAGGGCCGCCCATAATCACTTTAGGCGACGTTTGCTTTTTAGCTTGGTAGCTGGCTTCTTCTAGCAAGTGCTTTACTGGTGTACCAAGTAAAGCTCGAAAATTAGCAGGCTTAGCTACGGCATCACCGGTTACCGTGACAATACGTTCAATAAGTGGCTTACCGTGTAAAATAGCATCGGCAATGGCAAAACAGGTCCCCACGTTAAACATCATGACGCCAATGTCTGCCGGAAGACCGTTACGGGGCACTTCGCGGCCCGTGATAACTTGAATTAATTGTTTCTCACCACCTGCAGGGTATTTCGTTTCAATAGGTACTACCCGATACGCATCCTTGTCTTGGCAGGCTATATTAAGTGCTTGAATGGCTTCAGGCTTGTTATCTTCAATGGCAATAACAATCGCTTTAGGCTCAATAATATGCGCTAAAATGTCTAAGCCTTGGCGAATCTGCCACGCGTGTTCGCGCATAAGGCGATCATCTGCAGTAATGTAAGGTTCGCACTCAACGCCGTTTAGCACTAAAAACTCAACGGGCTTACTGGTGGCGGTTTTAATATGGGTAGGAAAGCCTGCGCCTCCCATGCCAGAAATGCCGGCTTGGCAGATGGCATCTACAATCGTATTTTTATCTACCCCAGTATAATCAGCTAAAGGTGATAGCTCGCCCCACGTATCTTTATCATCGGGCTTAATGCTAACGCACATTTCCGTAAGACCACTAGGATGAGCAACCACGTGAGGTGCTATAGCAACGATATGCCCCGAGGTGGGCGCATGCACTGGCACAGCGTAAGGTGTTGTAGCATTAGATAGCGCTTGGCCTTTGTAAACATAGTCACCTACGTTTACGCAGCATATACCTTCTGAACCCACATGTTGACGTATAGGCAATGTGAGCAGATCTGGCATTGTTGGCTGCACAATAGCGGCCTTGTTCGACAGTCTCTTTTTATCATCAGGGTGCACGCCGCCTGGGAACGAAAAGAGTTTCCCTGAATTTAGGCGTTCAATAATGTTATCAAAATCTGGGTAGTTCAACGCTTACGACACCATTTTAATTGGAATGTCACCTTTAGGTGATGAGGAAAAATCCCACTTCCATGTTGCTGTGGTTGGTGTAACAGGCACCATATCGATACAGTCTACTGGGCAGGGATCTACACATAAATCGCAGCCCGTACACTCTTCAACAATCACTGTATGCATATGCTTTGCTGCACCTAATATGGCGTCAACGGGGCATGCTTGAATACACTTGGTACAACCAATACATTCGTCTTCTCGAATGAAGGCGACTTTTTTCGTATCTTCTTCGCCGTGAGCCGCATCGAGAGGTTTTGGTTCTACCCCCATCAAATCGGCAAGTTTTTTTATGGTCGACTCACCACCTGGGGGGCATTTATTAATTTCATCACCATTAGCAATGGCTTCTGCATAGGGTTTGCAACCAGGGTAGCCACATTGTCCACATTGAGTTTGGGGCAATATTTCATCGATTTGATCAACCAATGGGTCGCCTTCCACCTTAAATCGAATACTGGCATAACCTAAAATTAAACCGAAGAGAAGCGCAAGCGCGCCTAATGCGATGATGGCGTATGTCATGGTCATTATACTTTCACCAAACCGCTAAAGCCCATAAATGCCAAAGACATAAGGCCCGCCGTTATCATTGCAATCGATGCCCCTTTAAATGAAACAGGCACATCGGCAGCAGCTAAACGTTCTCGCATGGCCGCAAATAGAACTAGCACTAATGAAAAGCCAACAGCCGCACCAAAGCCATAAATAAGGCTTTCCATGAAGTTATGCTGCTCGGTAAGATTCAGCAAAGCAACACCAAGCACAGCGCAATTGGTGGTAATAAGAGGTAGGAAAATACCTAATAAGCGGTAAAGGGTAGGGCTGGTTTTATGCACCACCATCTCGGTGAACTGAACCACGACAGCAATCACTAAAATAAACGCTAATGTTCGTAAGTAGCCAATACCTAAAGGCGCAAGTAGATAAGTCTCTACTAAGTAGCTTGTGGCCGAGGCTAGCGTTAATACAAACGTGGTGGCCATAGACATGCCCATGGCAGTTTCGAGTTTGCTCGACACACCCATAAAAGGGCATAAGCCAAGAAACTTCACCAGCACGAAGTTATTAACTAATACGGTACCAATTAATAGTAATAAAAATTCAGTCATGAAAATCGCAATTCCTACGAGGAATTAGTTGAGTCTCGGCATAATGGCCGTACTCGAAATTGAAACAGGAATAATTTGTCTATTATCGCTTTTTAGGCGCAGATTAACAACTTGATTGAATTAGGGTTATTTAATGAATATATAAGCTATTTCAGGAAGAAAAAAACGTATGAGATAATAGAAGAAGTATAAAGCGGTAATGAGCCAACCAAGTGGCTCCCCCTCCCCGATTCGAACGGGGGACCTGCGGATTAACAGTCCGTCGCTCTAACCAACTGAGCTAAGGGGGAATTGCACTTAAAGTTGTCGATGAAAAGTTGGCTCCCCTTCCCCGATTCGAACGGGGGACCTGCGGATTAACAGTCCGTCGCTCTAACCAACTGAGCTAAAGGGGACCTGCTTTTCAACGGGGCGGAATATTAAAGAGCATCTGGGTTTCTGTCAACAACCTTAATCAATTTTTTATGCTAAGTGGTCAAAAAATAGCTTTTCAGGGGTTTTGTGCTCAAGTTTGCACCAAAACCAAGAAAGTGATGCTTAATTACTGAGCGAGTATTCGTATCGCCGTATTTAACTGTATTATCGAAGGAGTGAATATTAACGAACAGCGACTCGTTTTTTGGAGTAGCAAAATACGAAACCTATATAATAAAATAGAATAAAAAATGTTTTGTATACTGGTATTGTGTACAGTGTTTAATAAATATGTAACCTACGGCTTAGTATCTCAAGGTTAGTCTTCACTTACATAATTAGGAAGGGGTTACCCAGCATAGGGCGTAATTGCTGGGGTAGAGCTACTTATCCACTAATTCTGTGGATAACTATGTTGATAGTTATTAACTTGAGGATAAATTGGTAAGATCATCGTGGTCATGATCGTTAACTTCATATGCCCGTTAGCACTAAAATTAAAATCATTTCAATAACTTATGTGTTAACGCTAGATCTCTTGTTAAGATCTTAATAGATCTGTTGGACAAAAAATATCTTGTGTGTTAATTCGTCGACTATCAGTTACTTTTTCAACGATATAACAGTCAGAAATGAAAGGTTTACATAAATTTTACATTTTGTTCGGCATAGTTCTTAAGGCAACCTAGGGTTAATCGACCGAACGACTGTCTTAAAAGCGCAATCTAGCCGTAATGAAATTGTCATTACAGTAAATTGGCTTAATTTATAAACTAACCTGACAAGGCTTCTAACATTAGCTAGCAAAAAAGTGTGTTCAACGACATCTGTGCCAATGTCTGCCTAAAACGTGTAAATTAGCCATTAGTATTAATTTAAAAGATGCTCAGGTGGCAAAACCGACACCTGACCAAGCCCAAACCTAGCTTGGTCGATTTAACATAGCCAATGTGGTCAGTCTCACATAGACTACTGTCAGCATCTTGTTGTGAGGCAAGTTTAGTTATATACGATAGTCAGTATTTATTAGCGCCAGTTATTTCTACCAATCAACTATTGAGAGGGTTTGTGAAAACAGACGAGTCCCCGAGCCGAGCAGCGAATCTTTTAAACGGTGATATTCCTTCTACCCTAAAACGCATGACAATACCTATGATACTGGGCATGGTCATGATGATGAGTTTCGGGTTAATCGATACCTTCTTTGTCAGTTTACTCGGCACTGAGCCTCTCGCTGCCATTAGCTTTACTTTTCCCGTCACCTTTACCGTTATTAGTTTAAATATTGGGTTAGGCATCGGTACGTCGGCTATTATTGGCAAGCTGCAAGGCAGTAGAGAATTAAGTGAGTCGAAGAATTACGCGACTGGTTCGCTGATGCTTTCTACCCTATTAGTGGGTACGCTGGCGTTAATTGGTTACTTCACCATTGAACCCATTTTTACTTTGCTAAACGCCTCGCCAACATTATTACCCTATATAAGGGATTATATGTCCTTGTGGTACGCGTCGAGTATTTTCCTTTCATTGCCTATGGTGGGAAACAGTGTACTAAGGGCCTGTGGCGACACGCGTACCCCAAGTATTGTTATGGCAACCGTAGGGGGCTTAAATGCATTGCTCGACCCCTTGTTTATTTTCGGTGCAGGTCCGGTTCCCGCAATGGGCATCAAAGGCGCTGCCCTTGCTACGTTATTAGCGTGGATGGTGGGTGCAGTGTGGATACTTTATTTACTGGCGGTTAAACGAAACCTTATTCTGCCCCGACTTCTTTCATTGCTAGAACTAAAGGCAATAAGCGGGGATATATTAAAAATAGGCTTGCCGGCGGCTGGGGCTAATATGCTTACGCCGATAGCTGGTGGCGTAATGACCGCAGTGGTGGCCAGTTATGGTGCCGAAGCGGTAGCAGCTTGGGGAGTAGGAAGCAGAATGGAGTCTATTGCCAGTATTGTGGTACTTGCTCTTTCTATGACTTTACCGCCATTTATTAGCCAAAACGTGGGTGCAAATAGATTTGATAGAGTGCATAGCGCTTATATGGTGTCGTTAAAATTTGTGCTTTTCTGGCAGTTGTTCGTATTTGTTGTTATGTGGGTGTGTTCCGGCTGGATTGCTGTTGCCTTCACCAGCGAGCCGGAGGTGAGCCGACTCATTCAACTGTTTTTAATGATAGTGCCTTTAGGGTATGGCATGCAGGGTATTATTATTTTGACGAATTCTTCGTTAAATGCGATGCACCACCCTTTGAGTGCATTGGCTTTGAGTGTTATCAGATTGTTTGTATTTTTTGTGCCAATAAGTATCGCGGGAAGTTACTTTTTCGGTTTAACCGGATTGTATTGGGGAACGGTAGTGGCAAACATTGCCATGGCGACCGTGTCTTTTGTTGTATTTAAAAATACGCTCTCGGTATTTAAACAGGAACAACATGCTACCTAGGTGGCAAGGTAAATAAGGTATTTAATAAATGAGTAAAGGTTTTGAACTTCATTCAAGCTACAAGCCAGCGGGCGATCAACCCGCTGCCATAGAAACCTTGGTGGATGGCCTAGAAAGTGGCTTAGCAGCGCAAACCCTATTAGGTGTTACCGGTTCTGGTAAAACTTTTACCATGGCGAATGTTATTAGCGAAGTTCAAAGACCAACGCTCATTCTGGCGCATAACAAAACCTTGGCGGCACAGTTATACGGGGAAATGAAAGATTTTTTCCCTAACAATGCGGTTGAATATTTTGTTTCTTATTACGATTACTACCAACCAGAAGCATACGTACCAAGTACCGATACGTTTATTGAGAAAGATGCATCGATAAACGATCATATCGAGCAAATGCGTTTGTCTGCAACAAAGGCATTGATGGAACGCCGAGATGTTGTGATTGTAGCCAGTGTTTCGGCTATTTATGGTTTGGGTGACCCCGAGTCGTACATGAAAATGCTTTTGCATTTGCGACAGGGCGATACTATGGATCAGCGAGATATTTTGCGCAGACTTGCCGAGCTTCAATACAAGCGTAACGATTTAGCCTTCGAGCGGGGGACATTCCGTGTGCGTGGCGATGTGATTGACATATTCCCTGCGGACTCAGAGAAACAAGCGGTGCGTGTTGAGCTGTTTGATGATGAAATTGATAAAATTAGTTTGTTCGATCCGCTGACAGGCGCAGTCGACAAATCGGTTGTACGGGCAACGGTGTTTCCGAAAACCCATTATGTAACCCCAAGAGAAAAAATCCTTGATGCCATCGAGCACATAAAAGGGGAATTGAAGTCTAGAAAGGCGCAGCTGCTAGAAATTAACAAACTAATAGAAGAGCAGCGAATTTCTCAGCGTACTCAATTTGATATTGAGATGATGATGGAGCTTGGGTATTGCTCGGGCATAGAAAACTACTCACGTTATCTCTCTGGCCGAGCGCCTGGCGAGCCGCCCCCAACGTTGTTAGATTACTTTCCTGCTGATGGCCTCATGTTCATTGATGAATCTCATGTAACGGTTTCTCAAATTGGTGCCATGTACAAAGGTGATCGCTCTAGAAAAGAAACCTTGGTGGAATACGGGTTCCGTTTACCTTCAGCGCTTGACAACCGCCCACTTAAATTTGAAGAATTTGAGCAAATTTGCCCACAAACGGTCTATGTGTCGGCTACACCCGGTGAGTACGAACTTAAGAAAACCCATGGCGATATTGTAGAGCAAGTGGTGCGCCCCACAGGGCTGTTAGATCCCATCATTGAAGTGCGCCCAGTAGCGACCCAAGTGGATGATGTATTATCGGAAATTCACAAACGAGTGGCGCTTGATGAAAGGGTACTTATTACTACGCTCACTAAGCGAATGGCCGAAGATTTAAGTGAATACTTAAATGAGCATGGCGTTAAAGTACGGTATTTGCATTCAGATATCGACACAGTAGAACGTATTGAGATTATTCGCGACTTGCGTATTGGTAAGTTCGATGTGCTGGTAGGGATTAACCTGCTTCGTGAAGGCTTAGATATGCCTGAAGTTTCACTGGTAGCAATTCTTGATGCCGATAAAGAAGGCTTTTTGCGCGCAGAGCGCTCGCTAATTCAAACGATTGGTAGAGCGGCACGTCACATCAACGGTCGCGCCATTTTATATGGCGATAAAATTACTAAGTCGATGAAAAAAGCCATGGACGAAACTGAGCGTCGCCGTGAAAAACAGATTGAACATAATAAAGCGAATAACATCACGCCGATGCGCTTGAATAAGCCAATTACCGATATTATGGATTTGGGTGAAGGGGCTCATCCAGCGTCCGGTAAAGTAAGGCTTCGCAAAGTAGAAGAGAAGAAGAAACAGAAGAAGGCGGCAAGTGCGACTGAGTTAATGGATCAAATAGCCGAGCTTGAAAAGCAGATGTTTGAATATGCCAGAGAGCTTGAGTTTGAAAAAGCTGCGTCGTTAAGAGACGACGTAGAGGCTCTAAGAAAGCAGGTCGTTGCGTTGTCGTAATGAACTCGTTGGTGATTCTGCTTAGAAAATAATCACGTTAATTTTGTTTAATCGCATATAACAGTATGTTTATCGCAGAGATTCACCTTAAATTGTCGTTGTAATCGAGGCGCCAGTTGCATATAGTTGATACTTAAGTATCTATAACTATACCTATAATGGTGCCTTTATGCTAAATCGTCTTCAAGAGTCGGATATCAAATTGTTACGTGTGTTTTATGCGGTAGCAAGTTGTAATGGTTTTACTGCTGCAGAACCTGTGTTGCGCATGCAACGTCCAAATATCAGTGCTGCAATTAAGAAGCTTGAAGAACGTTTAGATTTGGTATTATGCCACCGCGGTCGTGGTGGCTTTCAAATGACAAAAGAAGGCGAAGTGGTTTTCCAAGAAACCAAGCGTATTTTCAACGCCTTCGATAATTTTGTGTTTAATTTGAAATCATTGCACGACGACTACTCAGGTCACATTACGCTCGTGCTTATGGCTGGTCTGCCGCTTTCTATGCATTTAGCGGTGAGTAAAGCCGTTAAAAGCACGATGAAAAAATTTGATGATATCCACGTGAATATCCAAACACGTTTATACAATGAAGTAGAGCATGTTGCCTTATCCGGTGAATGTCATTTGGTGGTATCGACCTACGATATGGTAAAACCCGAATCTGTGACTTTTCATCCTATAGGGATCACCACAGATGGGCGTTTATATTGTTCACCTACACACCCGTTAGCTAAATATCGTGATACTGCGGCACTGCCTGAAAATATAAAAATTGAAGACTATCCGGCCATTGGTATCTCTGGTTTATCTTCAGCAAACTACATCGATAATGAGTCTCGTCTTGCTATTCAAACCTTTTCAGACTCCTTCGACGCTGCAATGTCTGCCATCATGACAGGTGAGTATATTGGTTTGTTGCCTGACTACATGGCAAAAGAGCAGGGCGCAGCGCTAGGGCTAGTACCTATCGCCAATGGCAGCTTGTATAACTTTAGCCACGATCTATTTGTAATGAATGGCAAGAACACACGATTGAACCCAGTGTTACGACACTGCATCAAAGAGCTCACTTACTTTATAGCTGAAAGTCAAAAGTAGGTTAGGTACGCAAATTAAGTATGAAAACGCCTTGTGAAAACAGGGCGTTTTTCGTTTCAACCAAAAAGGAATGGTTTATCTTCTTCTTAGTTAAATTAGTGTCGTTCTTTTTCGGAACGTATTTATGCTTTTCACTGCATCATTATTTTGATGTACCAGTAGTGTTGGCCGCTGCTTTTACGGGTTTAGTAGGCAGTTTTTGGCATTGGCCTAAAAAGTATGGCAATCACCCTCAAGCCGCTATTTATGCTGGCGCTTTCGCTGGTATGTGTTCAAGTGCAATTATCACGGGGTGGGAAGCGCTATTATTTATTTCTGTGGTAGGGGCTGGCGTCTATACCCTAACGCGCAATATTTTCGAAGGTTTTGGTGGTCGGCTAGGGGCTATTGCATTTACCGCAGTCAGTAGCCTTATTTTTCTAAGGGCGTTGTTTTGACGGAATTATTAGTTGTTATCACTACCCTTGCCGGCGCGTTCACCACTTACCGGTTAGCCAAGCTGCCAAGGTTTAATGTAATTCGAGCGTCCAGTTTACTCACTATTGTATTTTACTTTTCAGTGCTACTTATTCACAGCGTACTAATAAGTGAAACTCGTTCACCCGATGCGGCTGAATTTTGGGCCACGGTGTTTTTCGGAGGTAGTTTTGTAGGTATGAGCGCACCACATCGTTTTTCGTATTACTTGCTAACTATTTCGTCGTTATGTTTTGCCGTCATTTTTATGGTGTTGCTGCCATTGCTAGATGGAATTGGTGGTGCACTGGGGTGTAGTGCTTTTATTTCAGTGGCCATAAGCCACTCACTTCGCGTAACGGTGAATAAGCTAAAAGGCGCCTGAGTAGGCGCCAAATCGATTATTCGTAGCTAAGTGGGTCAGTGCAGTGATTCTCTCTGAACGCCTCTAAGCGCTCTTCACAGGCCCCGCATTTGCCGCAAGCTTTCTCTCTTCCGTTATAACACGTCCACGTTTCGCCGTAGTCTAAGCCCATTTTCAACCCGTCGGTTAAAATCGCTGTTTTGCTGTCTTTAATATAAGGCGTCACAATCTCTACCGGGGTGTAGTTGGCAATGCGACAAACATCACTCATCTTTTCCACAAACTCAGGACGGCAGTCTGGGTAAATAGCATGATCGCCCGAATGCGCGCCATAATACACTTCGTTTGCTTCTAAACTTACGGCATAGCCCACGGCTAACGACAGCAAAATCATATTACGATTAGGCACGACCGTTTGCTTCATGCTAGGTTCTTCGTAATGCCCTTCTGGTACATCGATATCAGAGGTTAGCGATGAGCCACCTATTAAGCTATTAATAGCACTGATATCCACAATTTTGTGGGGCACGTTTAACGATTTACACACTGCTGCCGCATAATCTAATTCTTTCTTATGGCGCTGACCATAATCAAAAGAAAGGGCGTGAACGGTCTTACCATCACGTAAGGCTTTGTGTAAAACAGTGAATGAGTCCATTCCACCTGAATAGATAACAACAACGTTTTCTGACATAGTTTTAAAGTTTTGAGAAATTATGCCCGAATTTTATGTGATCCTTGGTAAAATCGAAACATACAATCGTTAAAGGGTGACATTTTGTCGAAATTAATCACGCTGAACATCAATGAAATGTTCGAAACCATCCAAGGGGAAGGGGCACATACTGGTATCCCGTCTATCTTTGTTCGCTTACAAGGATGTCCTGTGGGTTGCCCATGGTGCGATACCAAACATACTTGGACGCTGGATAACGCCTTGGTAACCACGGCACAACAAGTTATTGATAAGACCAACGAGTCTGAGCACTTTTTTGAAATTGATGAAAACAAGCTATTGTCGCTATTTTCTGAACAAGGTTATGTGGCAAAGCATGTGGTTATCACCGGCGGTGAGCCTTGTATGTATGACTTGCGCCCACTTACCACGTTGCTACACAACAATGGCTTTTCTACTCAAATAGAAACCAGCGGTACTTATGAAGTGTTGTGTGATGATAGAACTTATGTGACGGTATCACCTAAAATTAATATGAAAGGGGGCATGCCAGTTTTGCTGAGTGCCCTTGAGCGCGCGAATGAAATAAAACACCCTATTGCCATGCAAAAACACATTGATGAGTTAGATGCGCTGCTAGCCGATGTCTCTTCGTTAGCAGGTAAGCAGGTTTGTTTACAGCCGATAAGTCAGCAACCAAGGGCGACCGAACTTGCAGTACAAACCTGCATAGCCCGTAATTGGCGACTATCCTTACAAACACATAAATATATTGGTATAGAATAAATTACATAAGCGTGAGCAAAGGAGTTCGATAATGGCGTTGAAGTATGTAAAAACGGCACTGCTTTTGTGTTCGTTGCTTGTAGCAACACAAAGTGCCGCGGCATTGTGGACAATTAACTACCCTAAACCGCTAGATGACTCTGACGCTCGCGCCGAATACCCCATTGCTTTGCTTAAACTGGCCCTTGATAAAACGGGTGTAAATTACGAGTTATTACCATCAGATCGCATTCTTTTGTCTTCAAAGGCATTGCGACAACTGCGTGAAAATCGTGAAGTGAACGTGGTGTGGAGCATGACGGACAGCCAACGTGAAAAAGACCTTCTCCCTATTCGAATTCCCATTGCGAAAGGACTCATTGGTCTTCGGGTATTTGTTATCAATGTAGACAGGGAAGCGGAGTTTGCACGGGTTTCATCAAAAAATGAATTAATGAACTTCACACCATTACAAGGTGAAGAATGGCCAGACACTAAAATACTACAAGCTAATGGCTTTAATGTTGCCACAGTGCCGAATTTCAAAGATGCCTATTCGTTATTGCTTCAAAACAAAGGGGATTTCTTTCCTCGCTCGGTTATTGAGGTATCAGCTGAACTTGAAGGGCGATCGGCATCACTTAAATTAGAGCCCGATATGGCACTTTATTACCCAACTGCCATGTACTATTTCGTTAATAAGAGTAACCCAACGTTAGCACGCCTAATTGAAACAGGATTGAATCGTGCAATTGAGGACGGCTCTTTTGAAGCGTTATTTAAATCTTCGAATGAAGCAATTTTAGAAGAGTTAGACATCAAAAACAGACGAATCTATACGCTTGATAACCCCTTATTACCGCCTGAAACACCGTTAGCCGACGAGCGGCTTTGGTACGTAATTGAACAGTAAAGTAGGGCTTACAATTCGCTCTAGATTTTATCTACAGCCCTTATAGAACATACATATAACTCATAAAAAAACGCGGCAAGAGCCGCGTTTTTTATTTAAAAGTTCAGGTGACTAGAATTAGTCAGAGGCACCTGAATGCACGTCTTTCATTGAACGACCTGAAGGATCGGCATTGTTCTTAAAGCTTTCATCCCACTCAAGCGCTTCAACCGTACTACAGGCAATAGATTTGCCACTAGGTACACAACGGGCAGCGCTTTCTTGCGGGAAGTAACCTTCGAAGATAGTACGGTAGTAGTAACCTTCTTTGGTATCTGGTGTGTTCACTGGGAAGCGGAACTCAGCAGAAGCAAATTGTTGGTCAGATACTTCGTTCTCAACGAAATCACGGATAGAATCAATCCAAGAATAGCCTACGCCATCACCGAACTGTTCTTTTTGACGCCATAGCACTTCAGCAGGCAGAGTATCGCCGTTGTCGAACGCTTTACGTAAAATCCATTTTTCCATTTTACCATCAAGACACATTTTATCTTGTGGGTTTAAGCGCATGGCCACGTCGATAAAGTTTTTATCTAGGAATGGAACACGGGCTTCAACACCCCATGCTGAAGTTGCCTTGTTCGCACGAGCACAATCGAACAAGTGAAGACGATCTAGTTTACGTACTGTTTCTTCGTGGAATTCTTTCGCATTTGGTGCTTTGTGGAAGTACAAGTACCCACCAAAAATTTCATCGGCGCCTTCACCAGACAATACCATTTTAATGCCCATGGCTTTAATCTTACGGGTCATTAAATACATTGGCGTTGCCGCACGAATGGTGGTGGTGTCATAAGTTTCTAGGTGGAAAATCACGTCACGAATGGCATCAAGGCCTTCTTGTATGGTGAAGTGAATTTCGTGGTGTACCGTACCAATCATATCAGCCACTTTCTTCGCAGCTTTCAAATCGGGTGCACCTTCAAGGCCTACCGCGAAGCTATGTAGGCGAGGCCACCATGCTTCTGTTTTATCTTCGTCTTCAACACGTTTAGCAACATATTTTGCCGCAATCGCAGAGACTAATGATGAGTCAAGACCACCCGATAACAATACCGCATAAGGTACGTCAGACATCATGTGAGATTTCACTGATTTTTCAAACGCTACACGTAAATCGTCAAGATTAGTGGTGTTGTCTTTTACTGCATCGTATTCCATCCAATCACGTTTGTAGTATTTCGTGATCTGACCGTCTTTACTCCAAAGATAATGCCCAGGAGGAAATTCGCTAATGGTTTTACAAATAGGCGCTAACGCTTTCATTTCTGAAGCAACGTAGAAGTTGCCATGCTCATCGTAACCTGTGTATAGAGGAATAATACCCATATGGTCACGAGCAATTAGATAAGCATCTTGTTCTTCGTCATAAAGCACAAACGAGAACATGCCTTCTAATTCATCAACAAAACTCACACCTTTTTGTTGAAAAAGCGGAAGAATAACTTCGCAATCTGAGCGAGTTTTAAATGGATAAGGTTCTGCTAAATCGTCAGCAAGTTGCTTGTGATTATAAATTTCGCCATTGACGGCTAAAACTTGTTTGCCATTTTGGCTGATAAGCGGCTGAGCGCCGGTGTCCACATCAACAATAGCCAATCTTTCGTGACAAAGAATGGTATTGTCATTATTCCAGATTCCCGACCAGTCAGGGCCACGGTGGCGCAATAATTTTGTTAATTCGAGGGCTTGGGTTCTGAGTTCAGACACATCGGTTTTGATATCAAGGATACCGAAAATACCACACATAAAACGGATTCTCTCTGTTCACTTGTTGAAAAATAATTGAGGTTTTTTCTGTCGGGTACTCGCGAACGAGTTGGCGAAGGTATTGTTGTTTTTTTTAATCGCGCTTTCGCATGCCTTGAATGTGCCAGTCTGACAGGAAATTGCAAGTACAATATGATGAGAAAATGGAAATTATTATTCCAAAACACGATGTTCTTTAGTGAAAGCATCGCTGCTGTTAGTGTCATTAACTAAGATGTCGCACAAATACTAGGCAGTATACAAGTTTCACCTCCTGTGTTTATATCAAAATTTATTTTATAACTCTTTGATTTTATAGTTTTTATATTTGTATCTCTTTGCGTTCTTTGGGCGCATAATCTGCCGGTTTTTTCAACACCTGGTAAAGGGTATGCAATTTTCAAACGACCGAGTTTCGGTATATGTTATTCCTGATGTAGATAGCCTTCAAATGGACGCGAGTGTTCAGGGTTCACGCTATCGTGATGCCATGCACATTGAAGTGACAGGCGGTGAAGCTTGGCTTTTTGAGTATGGTGTGGTGGTTTTTTGGGGTGTCGTAGAAGAGGAGCGTGTAGCCTTGCTAAATAGGTTACAGGTTAGCCCTAAGTTGTTGTCTGGTATTCATCAAGAGCATCTGCAATTTGCATTTACTAGTGATGTACTTAGATTGCAACGGGACTTAATTACGCTCTCGATTGACGATCCATTACTTCGGTTATCAATCAGCCACGGATTAGCGCAATCAATAAAGCTCAATGAATACGAGCATAAAGCGCAAGATACTATTACGCGCTATGCGTATTTGCCAAAAGCGTTGGCCGAAACAGGCAAGATAACGTTACGTCGACCCGCATTGGCGAAAATCCGCGGGCATTTATTTAGCACAAAGAGCGACATCTTTTTGCACTATGGGTTGCTTGATACACCCGAGTTCTTTTGGGAATATCCAGAATATGAACATGCTTATAATGCCACGGCGCGATACTTAGATATCCGCCCCAGGGTAGATGTGCTTTCGAACAAGCTGAATGTTATTCATGAGTTGTTCGAGATGTTAGCTGAAGAGCTAAATCATAAACATTCATCGTTTTTGGAATGGATAATTATAATCTTGATTGCGTTTGAAATAGCGACGTTTGGCGCTGAAGAGCTCAAAGGGTTGTTTATGTAAATGGTTGTGCTTAGTGCCATATAAGGGCCATATAAGGGCCATACGACGAGAGTATATGCCGTAAAGCACCTGATCTAGTACTAACAAAAAGCCCTGTCTTAACAGGGCTTTCAACGTAAATTCACACTTTTATTTTAGAATACGGGTTAATCTTGGCGTTGGAATTCACTGGTTTCTTTCCACGAAGGCCATTGTTCAGCGTTAGCTACGTTAAAACCTACATCAAACAACAGTTGGGTATCCTCCACAATGCCGCTCAAATCCCAATCGTCACGGTATTGGTCGCACACTTGATGGTAGCAACCCGTTACTATGACATTCATACGCTTACGATATTTGGCGGTTGCTTCGTCTGCGGGTTCATCTCCGCCTTCGGCATACAATGCAGGTACACCTTTTTTCGCGAAGCTGAAGTGATCGGAGCGATAATAGTAGCCAGCTTCAGGGCGATCTTCTTGAGTAAGCGTTCTGCCTTGCTTATCAGCAGCGGTTTTAAGGTAATCCTCTAAGTCTGACTTACCCATGCCTACCACGGCGACGTTCTTAGTTTTACCTAACACGTTCATGGCATCCATATTGATATTGGCAACCGTATCTTCCAGTGGGATGACGGCGTTGTCTGCGTAGTATTTGCTGCCTAATAAACCTTGTTCCTCAGCGGTAACTACTAAAAACGATACAGAACGCTTCGGTGCAATATCTAAGTTGGCGTAGGCTTTTGCCATAGCCAAAATAGCAGCACTTCCTGTGGCGTTATCGTGGGCACCATTGTAGATATTGTCGCCTTCTTTAGTTTCATCTTTTCCTAGATGATCCCAGTGCGCGGTGTAAATAACATGCTCGTTGGGTAGCTCTGAGCCAGGTAGTGTGGCAATAACATTGTGGCTTTGTGATTTTTTAAATGTATTTTGCACGGTTACCGAAGCATTGATATCCATCGCTTTATGATAAGGCCCAAGCTTGGCTTGATTCTTTTCGTCTTGAAAATTAAAACCTGCATCAGCAAATACTTTTTCTGCGGCACTTAAGGTTAGCCAGCCTTCAATGGCAACACGGCTAGCGCCTTGGTCTTTTGATACTAATCCATACTGGGGACCACTCCAGCTATTCGCCACTACTGACCAACCATAAGAGGCTGGAGCCGTTTCGTGAACAATGAGTGCGCCGGCAGCACCTTGGCGGCTAGCTTCTTCGTATTTGTAACTCCAGCGACCATAGTAGGTCATCGTTGTACCTTGGAACTTCCCACTTTCAGGGTTTTCGAAGCCTGGGTCATTCACCAATATCACGACGGTTTTGCCAGTAACATCTAAGCCTTCATAATCGTTCCAGTCGTATTCTGGTGCGTTAACGCCGTAGCCCACAAACACAAGTTCTGAGTTTTCAAGTGAAACGGTTTCTTGCTCACGCTTAGATGAAGCAACCATGTCTTCTTTATACGCAAAGCTATTATCACCAATTGTCATGGTCATTTCAGGGTTAGCGGTAATTTCCATTAACGCGACTTCTTGAAGGTAGCTGTCGCCATTACCCGGTGACAATCCCGCTTTTTCAAACTCACGGGTGAGATAATCCAGTGTTTTTGTTTCACCGGTAGTGGTGGGCAAACGACCTTCAAATTCATCAGATGACAGTATTTTTAATGGTTCGCGAATATCTGCATCTGAAATGCTGGCGTAAACTGCGTCGAAATTAGTCGCGATATTCTTTTTTTGAGTTTGAGTTTGAGTTTCAGGCTGCGTCGTGTCGTTTTCAGGCGCGCTATTGGGGCTGCAAGCACTTACCGCTGATACGGCAGTTACCAGCAAAGGCAAAAACATTTTTTTCATTGTTAGTCTCTGTTTGCTCTACAATACCGCCCAGTATAGAGAAAACCTTAAGACGAACCAATATTAAGTATGCCAATACCTGTTACTCCTTGGTGTAAACACCATATTCAAGATAATGCGTCTTTACCAGTACATACGCTGTTGAAAGAATTCATGTTGTTAGACGACACTGATTTTCCTAGTGCTACAAGGCTTAATCTTTTGCGTGAAGCGTTTCAACCGCAATGGCAGGGCCCTTTGTTTATTGCGCAAGGAGAGCTTGATAAGCGAACGGCTAACAGCTGTGACAAAAGTACAGAAAATGACAGCCGTTACTATGAAGAAATTATCGCGTGCGACAACTGCGTACCTACGCGGGGAAATAGCTGGCATGATTTGTTCAATGCCCTTATCTGGATCCAATTTCCCGCGACAAAAGCGTTACTGAATACGCTACACATGCAAGATATTGCGCACCATGGCACACACCCAAGAACCGAGCGACGAAACCGCATTACGCATTTTGACGAATGCGGCGTAGTACTGGCGCTTGAGGAAGGCGACGCGAGTAAATCAAACATGTTGCTAAATACGTTAGCCCAACATCAATGGCAGGATAGTTTTTTAACCCATAGGCACGAGTGGGGAACCCACATAACCCCCTTTATTTTCGGGCATGCAAACCTTGAGATGATGCTCTCGTCTTTTATCGGACTTACGGGGAAGTGGTTGGCAGTGAGTGTGCCTAAAGGGTTTAGCGAGATGAATAAATGGGAACAGCGACAAGAGGTAGATAAATCATTGGTAAAACGTATCACTGAGCTTGATGCGTTTAACAAATCTCCGCTATTAAAACCTATTCCTTTGCTTGGCATACCAGGGTGGTACG
Source organism: Alteromonas naphthalenivorans (assembly GCF_000213655.1). NCBI lineage: Bacteria > Pseudomonadati > Pseudomonadota > Gammaproteobacteria > Alteromonadales > Alteromonadaceae > Alteromonas > Alteromonas naphthalenivorans. The sequence goes on along the minus strand of NC_015554.1, from coordinate 2,796,006 downwards.
AAAACCAAGATGAAGCTTTTTATAACAATAGCGAGTACTTTAGGCCTATAAGGGCGGGAGCGAAACCTTCTATTCAGCTACCGCTTTTCGACATAACGACGGTTTGAACTCACTTCTTACACCAAGCTTAGGTGTAAGAAGCGCGTTGCAAGTGGTATAGCATACTAGATAAGCGCGAACACCCCCCAAATACCGTAAATCACGACGTATGGCGCAGAAGCAATAATTGCCGCCTTTTTCGTAGAGAATGAGGTCCATTGGGTAATGCCTACCATAGTGAGGTAGATAGTCCAAAACAACTCAACACGAATAGCTTGAGCAAATGCAAACCATGGTGATGTCATTTCGACACCGAGTAGGTAAGAAAGTGACAGTGGAGCAAGTATTGCCGGTGATATTTGATGATCGCCCGCAAACATAATAAGTGCCGCCGCGATAAGGCCTGTTACTACGTAAGGCATAGATACCCACCAGGTAAAACCATACCAATCTGTAAAGCCGAAAACATGACTGTCATCACTGCGTGTCGTTAAATTCAAATAAACAGCAAAAATAGCGTTAACGATAGTAAGAGCAAAGAATGCGCCTACTAATTGGGAAAGCATGAGGGTGTTTCTGGTGAAAAAGGCGCGCATTTGGTCTTCTTCTGCTGGGCTCATGGCATCTTGGGCTGCAATATTAATATTTGCAAACCATTCGATATCAACGAAGTTAACGTATAGATATTGAGCCGCTAACGTGATCATCATAACAATAAGAAAGGGGAACCAACTCCAGTTGTTTTTTTCACCGACGGCTTTAAACACGCCATTAGGCCGAAAAAATATATCATTACACGCTTGAAAGGGGTTTGATACCGAATGCATCCGTTGCTCCGAGATAAAATATTATATTAGTTTTGTTTAGGTTACTGATATACCAAGGCTAAGTACAGGAGCGGGTTAAAGAACTGTACCTCTTTTTAGTAAAAACTTGTGTCGAGAGCCTAGCTGAGAAACTCAACTGTACTTACAGCAATGCCAAAAACGTAAAAAGGCCAGTATTACATACTGGCCTTTTGATAACGTCATCTATTGGATAGCTACTACTTAGTAATAGCGGTTTATCGTTACTGACTTAAATACGTTAAGTTCAATAAACACAGCACGATAGCGCTATACAGTAACGAGATAGGTAGCCCTATTCGTATAAAGTGGCTAAATTTATAATTAGCCGCATTAAACACCAATAAGTTCGTTTGATATCCAAACGGCGAAATAAAGCTAGCACTTGCCGCAAAGGCAACCGCTAAGGCGAATGGCATAAGCGGTGCGCCTATTATTTCAACCAGCCCATATGCGAAGGGGAACATGAGCGCCGCTGCTGCGTTGTTGGTCACAAATTCGGTTAATAGTAGGGTAGTAAAATACACTACAATTAACGCAATAAACCAATTGGTGTCGGCTAAGTAGGGAATCAATTGCGCAGTAGAAATGGCAATAACGCCCGACGACTCTAATGAGGTGGCTAAGCTTAATGCTCCAACAATAACAATAATAAGGTTCAGCGGTAAATTACGCTTCATCTCACCGTTGTTCGTTACCTTTGAGCCAATCAATACGGCCGCCAAAAACAACAGCCCGATTGCGAGTGAAATAATATCTGCCGCGGCTAATGTCACAACGGTAAGGAAACCGCCAAGGGTTATCCATTCCTGTCGGTTGGTAAGCGGGCGAGAGATTTTTTGCTCAGACAATATAAAGAAGTTCTTACTTAAATTTTGTCGCGTATTGAAATCTGGGCCAGCGGCAAGTAATAGGAAATCACCTGCTTTAAGTTTTATTTCACCGAGCTTGCCTGATAGCTGCTCGCCATCACGGCGAATAGCCACTACGGCTGAATCGAACAAAGCCCTAAAACCGAGGTTTTTTATGGTTTGTCCAATAATTTGAGCGCGGTTTGCTACCACCACTTCGGTTAAGCTTTCACGCAAAATGCCATCGGTTTCGGCAAAGGTGGTTAACCCTTTTATGTGGCTTAAGTTATCAAGCTTTTGCACATTGCCGGTAAAGATAAGTTTATCGTTTTCAGCAATCACTAGGTCGGGGCCTACGGGAGAAATAAGGTTCCCGTCACGAACCACTTCAACCAAAAATAATTCAGGTAAGTTACGAAGGTGGTTTTGCTCAACGGTTTTGCCAATGAGTTCTGAACCCGAATTTACTTTCGCTTCTACCATGTACTCTTGGTAGTTGTCATTCTTGTTCGCAATATTAGGTAGTAATGGTGTAAGCAAAAACATCAGTACGCCGCAGCTTAAACCGGCTACTAGCCCATATAGCGTGAAGTCAAAAAAGTTAAACCCAGGATGACCATGCTCTTGCAAGAAACTATCTACAATTAAGTTGGTGGAGGTACCAATTAGGGTGACTGTTCCACCGAGTATGGCGGCATAGGAAAGCGGAATAAGTAAGCGCGAAGCAGGGTGATATTGATTCTGCTTAATAGGGCCTATAAGGCTGGCCACAATAGCCGTATTGTTTAATAGCGCTGAAGAAATGAAGGTGAGTGAAAACAATTTCCAATATGATTTAGAAAAGCTCGTACTCACTAGCTTTCTACCAATACGCTTTATTAACGCAGTTTTATCAATTGCACTGCTGACTAGCAGTAGCAAGACAAGGGTTATTAACCCTTTGTTGGTTAAGTTCAGCAAAATGTCGTCAAGCGACAACTGCTGAGATACCAATAGTAATAACACGGCGCCTGAAAAAACAGTAGACGGGCGCTGATTTGAAAAAATCAGCGCAAAAATCGTGCTGGCGAAAATCGCCAGCACGATAAACTGGTTAATATCCATATATTTTCCAGTCCTGCTTTTACAGCTTGCTAATGTCCACAGCGCTCCAATGAGGGAAGTGCTTACGTACTAGTGCATTAAACTCTAATTCAAACTCTGAGAAGTCTGGAGAAGCGTGTTGTGCATCTTTAGCAAGTTCATCAATGATCATACCTGCACCAACAGTACTGTTAGTCATGCGATCAATAACGATGAAAGAACCAGTAGGGCGATTACGCTTGTACGGGTCGCACGCTACGGTTTGGGTAAATTTCACATCTACCACACCAATTTCATTCAAGTTAAGGTGCATCGCGTCTTTTTCTTCAAGGGTGTTCACATCAATTTGGTTATCGATATGAGACACAACACCTGTTGTTGACTTGGTCGCAAACTTAAACAAGAACTGCTTGTTTGGCATAAGTGGCTCTTCGTCCATCCATACCAAATGTGTTTTAAATTGAGTAGAAAGTAGCGGCAAGTTACCTGACTTAACAATCATGTCGCCACGTGAAATATCAATTTCATCTTCCAGCGTAAGAGTAACCGCTTGAGGTACGTAAGCACGCTCTTGGTCGCCTTCAAAAGTCACAATCGATTTTACTTTCGACGTTTTTCCAGAAGGAAGAGCAGTTACTTCGTCGCCTGGTTCAATTTGACCAGATACCACCGTACCGGCAAACCCACGAAAATCTAGGTTAGGGCGGTTCACGTACTGAACAGGGAAACGGAAATCATCATGATTATCGTCTTCACCAATTTTTGTGTTCTCTAGCATCTGCATAAGCGGAATACCATCGAACCATGGTGTGTGTTCGCTCACGTTTACTACGTTATCACCTTCAAGTGCAGAAAGTGGTACGAATTGAATATCTGGAATATCCAATTGCTCTGAAAACTTCAGATAGTCTTGCTTAATCTGGTTGTACACTTCTTCAGAGTAATCCATCAAGTCCATTTTGTTGATAGCAACAATAACGTGCTTAATACCTAACAAAGATACTAGGAATGAGTGACGTTTAGTCTGTACTTTTACACCGCCACGGGCGTCAACAAGTATGATGGCAAGGTCGCATGTAGATGCGCCAGTTACCATGTTACGTGTGTACTGCTCATGTCCTGGAGTATCAGCAATAATAAACTTACGCTTATCAGTAGAGAAGTAGCGGTACGCTACGTCAATCGTAATACCTTGCTCACGTTCTGACTGAAGGCCATCAACCAATAAGGCTAAATCGACTTTCTCACCAGTAGTACCTGACTTTTTGCTGTCTTTAGTAATGGCAGCAAGTTGGTCTTCATAAATCATTTTTGAGTCATGAAGTAGGCGACCGATTAGGGTACTTTTACCGTCATCTACACTTCCGCATGTAAGGAAACGTAGCATGTCTTTTTGTTCGTGTTGCTCAAGGTAAGACAGTATGTCTTGCTTTAATAAATTGTTTTCGTTGTTCATGTTATGCGCTCACAAGGAAAAAGGGGTTTAACACAGACTCTTTTTGGTTGTAAGTAAGAGCGTCGGCGTTGTCATTTAACGGATCGTTCGGGTCTAGCACAGTTACATTGGCACCTGCGGCTAGGGCTACAGCATGGGCGGCGCCTGTGTCCCACTCAGATGTTGGGCCTAAGCGAGGATAAAGGTGAGCTTCACCTTCAGCCACTAGGCATAACTTTAATGAACTACCCATGGCCACTAATTCAGTTTCACCCTCTAGTTGAGACAGTAAATTTTGAATTTCGGGGCTTTGGTGAGAGCGGCTACCTACTATTTTCCATACTTCAGCACCATCGTGCTTGCGTGCAGAAATAGCAGTAAATTCGCCGTCTACTTCAGTCCATGCGCCTTCACCCACAATACCTACATAGCTTTTGTTAAGTGCCGGTGCGTACACCACACCCATGGTAGGTTTGCCGTCTTCAATTAACGCGATGTTCACTGTAAATTCACCATTCTTTTTAATGAATTCTTTCGTGCCGTCAAGCGGATCAACAAGCCAATAAGACTGCCATTGTTTGCGCTCATCCCATGAAATGTCTGCCGACTCTTCCGATAAAATAGGAAGGTCAGATTCTTTTCCAAGGGCATCAACAATTACGTTGTGCGCCGCTAAGTCAGCTTCGGTTAGCGGGCTAGTATCTTGTTTTTCGTAAATAGCGAAATCTTTATCGTAAATCGCCATTATCTTATCGCCTGCTTCTTTAGCAATGCGAAGAATGGTTTGTGCCAGTGTATTAGTCATTGTATTAGCCTGGGCCATTACACAAGTCCTTTTTCTTGCAGTAACGCATATAAGCGTTCAGCAGTTTGCTCTGCAGGTTCATCTTGATACGTTAAATGTATCTCAGGCTTTTCCGGTGCTTCATAAGCAGAGTCGATACCAGTGAAATCTTTAATCTCACCGCTACGCGCTTTTTTATAAAGCCCTTTCGGGTCGCGCTTTTCACACACTTCGATAGGTGTGTCGATAAACACTTCAACGAACTCACCGTCTTCTAAAAGGCCACGGCAATAGTCGCGATCCGCTTTAAAAGGAGAGATGAACGCTGTTAATACCAGCGTGCCAGAATCGACAAATAGTTTTGCTACTTCACTGATTCTGCGAATGTTTTCTACACGGTCTTTATCGCTAAAGCCCAAGTCGCCACATAAGCCATGACGCACATTGTCACCATCTAATAGGTAAGTGTGCTTAGCTTGCTCGTGAAACTTCTTCTCAAGCAAGTTGGCCAGAGTTGACTTACCAGAACCACTTAGGCCGGTAAGCCAGAACACGCGAGGCGATTGATTCAGCTTTGCAGCGCGGGTGGTTTTATTCACCTCATGCTTGTGCCAAACAACGTTGTCGGTGGCCATTAGAAATACCCTTCCATTTTCTTCTTCTCCATAGAGCCAGAGCTATCGTGATCGATCACGCGGCCTTGACGCTCAGAGGTTTTAGTCAGTAGCATTTCTTGAATAACTTCTGGCAAGGTAGCCGCAGTAGATTCAACAGCACCCGTTAGTGGGTAGCAACCTAGCGTACGGAAACGTACTGAACGCATTTCAGGCGTTTCGCCTTCGTTCATTGGCATACGTTCGTCATCAACCATAATCAATACACCATCACGCTCTACAACAGGGCGAGGCTTCGATAAGTAAAGCTGAGGAATGTCGATGTTTTCTAGGTAAATGTACTGCCAGATATCAAGCTCAGTCCAGTTAGACATAGGGAATACACGAATGCTTTCACCTGGGTTAACTTGAGAGTTGTAGATGTTCCAAAGCTCAGGACGTTGGTTTTTAGGATCCCAACGGTGGTTGCTATCACGAAATGAGTAAACACGCTCTTTCGCACGAGATTTCTCTTCGTCACGACGTGCACCACCAAAGGCAGCATCAAACTTATATTTGTTTAATGCTTGCTTAAGTGCAGCAGTTTTCATGATATCAGTGTGCTTTGCTGAACCATGTGAGAACGGGCCTACGCCTTGTTCAACACCTTCTTCATTAATGTGTACTAGCAAATCGAAACCATGTTTCTTGGCTTGCTGGTCACGAAACTCAATCATTTCCTGGAATTTCCACGTAGTGTCTACGTGAAGCAATGGAAATGGAATTTTACCAGGGGCAAAAGCTTTGCGCGCTAAATGCAACAACACCGAAGAGTCTTTTCCAACAGAATAAAGCATTACCGGATTATCAAATTCCGCAGCAACTTCACGGAAAATTTGAATACTCTCGGCTTCGAGTTGTTTCAGATGCGTAACAGACGGGATACTTGCAGTCATTTTCGAGTCCGATTTATGTTATATAAGATTAAGTTATATACGAGTTATTTTTATGCATAGAACAATAACACATTTATTTACTAATGTAGTATGCGATTTAGCTATTTAAAATAGCTGCCTTATTCCAAGAAATAAAACTGTCATACAATTTTGGCATAAGCGCCGAATTTTCAGTCAAAGGTCGCCGGTGTTACATACTCTAATTGTCAGAAAATAGTGCAATTGTTAACGGGTGAAACCTACAAAAAAGCCCCGTAAAACGGGGCTTTAAATAACTGTCTATCGACTATTTATGCGATTCAAGTTTCTTTTGAAAGACATCGAAGGTTTCAAGCACACCCTCACGAGGCGAGCCTGATTTGCTTAAGATTAGAATGGTCAGACTAGATAGAATGAACCCAGGAACAATTTCGTACATCCAGCTACCTAACGATTCTCCGTTAATAGTCACGGGTAGGTAAATCCAGAGTAATACGGTAACCGCACCCACAATCATGCCGCCGAGAGCAGCACGACGGGTCATTTCGCGTTTAAATAGGCTGAATAATACCAGTGGTCCAAAAGCGGCTCCGAAGCCAGCCCACGCATTACTGACTAAATCTAGAATACTGCTGTCTCTGTCGTAAGCTAAGAAGATTGCAACAAGGGCGACCGCCACCACGCTAACGCGACCGGCAATAACCAATTCCTTATCAGATGCATCACGTCGAACAAAAGTCTGGTAAAAATCGCTAGTTAATGAACTTGATGTTACTAATAGCTGAGATGAAATAGTACTCATGATGGCAGCGAGAATAGCTGCTAGCAAGAAGCCACCAATTAGTGGGTGGAAGAGGATTTGAGATAAGTAAATAAAGACAGTCTCAGGGTCAATATTATTCCCATTGCCCGTCACATAGGCTAGGCCAAACAAGCCGGTCATTAGCGCGCCAATAATAGAAACTATCATCCAACTCATACCAATTCTTCGTGCCGTTGGAATATCTTCTACAGAGCGAATCGCCATAAAACGCACAATAATATGTGGCTGTCCGAAATAACCAACACCCCAAGACATCAAAGATATGATACCGATTACCGAGATAGCCTCATTGGTAGATGCATCCATAAAAGCATTGAATAGGGCAGGGTTAATAGTATCAAGTGCATCAATAGAAGCGCCTATACCACCTAATTCAGTGATGACCACAGCAGGCACGAGTATTAGCGATATAAACATAATACAGCCTTGCACGAAGTCAGTCATACTGACTGCCATAAAACCACCTACCAGTGTGTAAGCAACTACTACGCCTGCGGTAACATACAAACCGGTTTCGTAGGAAAGACCGAATGAGGTCTCAAATAGCTTTCCACCCGCGACTACCCCTGAAGAGGTATAAAGGGTAAAAAAAATAACAATAACAACCGAGGCAATAACACGAAGTAATCGAGAGTTGTCAGCAAAGCGGTTTTCAAAATAATCAGGAAGAGTAATAGAGTTATTCGCAACCTCGGTATAAACCCTTAGACGAGGTGCAACCAAGATGTAATTAGCTAATGCGCCTAGTACAAGGCCAACGGCAATCCACGCCGCGGAAAGGCCTGAAACATACATTGCTCCGGGAAGACCCATGAGCATCCACCCGCTCATATCTGATGCACCGGCTGATAATGCAGTGACGGCTGGACCGAGTTGCCGGCCACCTAACATGTAACCTTCTACATTAGTATCTGTTTGGCGGTAAGCGAAAAGACCGATACCCAGCATGACAGCAAAATAGAGTCCCAATGAAATGATCGTACCCGTAGCCATATAAATTCCCTATGTTTTTTCATGCAATGCTACCATCAATAGCAAAGACTCTCTACGTAAGTCATTAACCTTGCATATGTTGGATACGTGCAAACCCCGATAAAGTTTTCTAAATGTAGAAACCTATCAAGGCCGAAATGGACGTTGATTTTATATGTTTTCATTCAAATAAGCGGGGAACGACATGGTTTCTATCTTACCTCTGCCGGTACTTTTAGCGCGATAGAGTAAATTGTCGCATGCCTTAATAATCTTATTGATATTACGCTCGCCTTTTACCTGAATGACGCCGGCAGAAAAGCTAGCACTGAAAGTGGACTCAGTTGCTGACCAATTCTTATTGCTCTCTAACGATTTTTTTATGTCTTCAAGCAAGGCATTCGCGTTTTCTTCTGTTGTATCGTGCAAATATAACAAAAACTCTTCACCGCCATAGCGGCAGAACTTATCTGTCTTTCTAATACGCTGGCGAACAACTTGCCCAAATTTTGTTAGTACTTCATCCCCAACCACATGACCATATCTGTCATTGACTTGTTTAAAGTGGTCTAAGTCGATGAGCACTAAACAAGATGCAATTTTGTTGGACATAGGTTTTGCGATTTCTTTAAACATAGCACGTCGAAAAAGAGCGCCTGTTAGCTCGTCAATTTCACTGGCTTGAGCACGCGAACGCTGTTCACGCCAAAACCAGAAAAGTAAAAACGTCGACATCAGGGCAGCTAACGCAAAAGTGAGGGCTTGGAATCGCTCCGCTTTTAACTTTAAGGTTTGTTTGTCTTTTAGTCGTGCCATTTCTTGCAACTTGTTAATGGTGATGTCTCGTTGCAACGGTGAATCGATACTTAACTCATCCAAGTGTATATATGCTCTATTGGGCTGGCTTTTCAGAAAATCGTACTGATGCTGGTGGTAAAGCGCTTTCTTAAAATGGCCTCTTAACGTAAATAAATCTCTAAGGAGGGTATGCTTGTTTAGTAAAATAGACCTACTGTAGGAAGAACGCTTAGCTTGTGAGTCAAAATCCGACGTTAACAAATTCATGGCCTCTTCGAAATTAGCGTCGCTGCCTTCAAGGGCCAAATAAGTTGCTTTAAGAACAGATAATACGGGCACTAAATTTATATTAGTGGGAAGTGTAGTGCCCTCAAAGTGAGATAAGTTTTCAGTTAGCGCGGCTATTTTCTCACGATCGCCCTGTTTATCTCTGTGAAGGTAAACACTGACTTTTAACCATAAACTGAATAGCGTTTGTTGAACACTTCGATTTTCGTTAGAAACTTGCTCAGCCTCCTCCACCAATGTGAAAGCATCGTCGAATCTTTGTAAGTGGTTTAGACTATTGATAATTCCAACATATACGTAGGACGTCGCAATGTCATGTTCGTGGCTATCTTCTATGACGAACCTCTGGTGTGCGACTGCACGACTATAAACATTCAGATTAGTGTAAGCATCGGCGAGCCATGAATGCGCCATTCTTTTATTAAGTGCAGTTTCTAGGTTGTACTCTTTATCAAAATGTTTCAAGAAAGGCAGTGCATATTCAATTTCCACGACTGCTTTCATTTGATTTATTTCGGAATATTCCATCGCAAGCCAGATGCTTGCAATGGCGACCGCATGATGATTTGTGGTTTTTAAGGCTTCTTGTTTGAGCGAATAGAGTAGGGGAATACTATATTCTAAACGTTCACTCGTTTCTAAATGCGCATTCGCAGTTTTATACATAATAAAGACGGCTTTTAAAGCAAAATACCGGCTTACATTAATATTCTTGAGATACGCCCAATCAGCTGGCGATGCTTCCTCAACCAAATTTAAGGGAAGTTTTGAATCTGGAGTAGATAGGGAACTGTCTAAGTGATAAAGAACGGTTTTGATTACCTTGCCAATCTCTGATGAATCCTGTTGAATTCCGCTCTTTTCAACCAGAGTAATGATCTCATCGTTACTCATCCCAGAAGAGCTGTTCCACATGTACATAACAGTGTTGACAAGATTGCCTAATTGGCGAAACTTTTCTTCTTCGATTTGAAAGTTATTAGCAACCGCATTAACTGAAGTAAGAGAGAGCAGGACTGCGAAAAAACAGAGGCGTGTCTTCTGAAAAAAGAAGTAGAAAAGAGGGGAAGCCGCACTACTAAAGCGTATATTCATAGGGTAATACTCGTTTTCTTATCTACTCTAGACGGGCGCTAGGAAAGAAAAACGACACCAAATGTTATTATTATTAGACAATAGTATAAAGTAAACTGCGCAGTGTTTAAATATACTGGGCCAGATAACTATATTTTATCTTATACTTAAGTATAGAAAATCGGCCGCAAGGGCCGATTGAAAAAGGTGGGTATAGTGGATACCGTTAAGCTATTCAACCTAAGCTAAAACAGCCAAAGCTAAAATAGAATAAGCTAAGCAGAAAAGTGAATTCTGTCGGTAATGGCTTTTTTCATTTCAGTTAAGTCAGCGTCTTTATTACCAACCACCATAATATTGGCGTGATGCATTTTTATGCTTTCGCCATGATATTGCTTGTCTTCAAACTCAGCCGGTACTCTCACATCACCGCGCTCGGGCACGATAAACACTGACATTTTCCCTTGCGGGGTATCAACAATAAGATGCAAACTTCTTACCGTACTTAAGTGGCAGTAGTTAACCACTTCAACATCACCAATCATGTCTGTAAAACTGCCACCAAAACTGGCTAGTTTTGCATTAACTTGCTCTAAATCTACTGGCAATAACGTATGCGCTCGCTCAGTCTCTGCGTATTGCATGTGAGCAAGTGCCTGCCCGCCAATACTAACCGGCTGGTGATACCACATAGTAAAACCTATCCCCACCGTAAAGGCAATACTAGCGGCCATAGCCACATACCAGCGACTACGCTTCTGGTAGCTTGCAAATTCGTTCGCCGATTGCTGCCAAATAAGTTTGTGCTTTAAATCTTCAGGCACGTCTACTTTTACAGCTTGTTTTAACTGCTTATCGAATTGCTTTTGTTCGTTCCAGAATTTACGTTTGTTTTCATCAGCTTTCGCTGCGGCGATAACATCACTGTCAGTGGTTTCTGGATCGGCGTAAATTCGACGCCTAAATTCTAATTCATCCATTTGCCTGACCTCTCTGTTCATTTTGCCTTTCTAACGCCTCTCTCAATTGGTTTCTTGCTCGAAATAATCGTGTCATCACGGTATTCTTATTTAAATTCAGTTGCTGTGATATTTCATCACCACTAAAGCCAAATATAAGCTGCAAGACAAGGGGCTCACGATATTCGTCGCTTAGTCCGCCTAACAAACGATGTAGCTCTCTGTCTTGTACATCGCCTTCTGCGTCTTGGGTTTCGTCATGCACCGACACATCATCGATATCGACAGTATCAAATTGCTTACGTTCGAAACGACGTGCATTTTCACGGCGCAATATGGTAATTAACCATGATTTGGCCGCTTTTTCATCGTTGAGTGAGTCGAGTGAGCGCCATGCTCTTAAAAAGGTTTCTTGCACAATATCTTCCGCAACCGAGCGGTCTTTAACCAGCCAGTATGCATAGCGGAATATATCTGCGTGAAACGCATTGACGAGCGCTTCGTATCGTTTGTGTTTTGCTTTCATGTTGGATAAGACCTGACTACTTCCAGATCTATTTCGTGCAAACATAAAAAATCCGACATTTTTTAATTTAATTAATTATGACACAAAAAAGCAGCCAGAAGGTTTATCCTTAAGGCTGCTTTAAGTTTCATTGCTAGAGGTTATTAAATTGCGTAGAAAGCGGATTTAATAACAAACGCGTCTAATGTTAGAACCCGTTTAATTTTGAAATACACAACTAGCTAACTTTTTTACTGGCTATCCAATTGTTGATATTTTCTTCTAAAATTGAAAGCGGAACAGGGCCATGTTTAAGTACTTCATCATGGAAACCGGCCCAGTCGAAATTATCACCTAGCTCAGTCATGGCTTTTTCTCGTAGCTCCATAATTTTAAGCTTACCAATCATGTAGGCTGTGGCTTGGCCCGGCATGGCGATATAACGCTCGATTGCTTTTTGTGCATCGTATTCTGGGTTAGGCGTGTTTTCAACTAAATAGGTCACCGCTTCTTCACGGCTCCACTTTTTAGCATGAATACCGGTATCAACAACCAGTCGGCATGCACGCCATAATTCCATCGCAAGTCGGCCAAAGTCAGAGTATGGGTCTTGATAAAAACCCATGTCTTTAGCAAGCTCTTCGGAATATAGCCCCCATCCTTCGGTATACGCGGTAAAGCTTAGGAATTTTTGGAACTGAGGTACACCTTCAAGTTCTTGTGCAATGGCGCGCTGCATGTGATGGCCAGGAATGCCTTCATGGTACGCCAATGCTTCTAATTGATAAGTTGGCATTGCGCTCATGTCGTAAAGGTTTGCGTAGTAGGTACCTGGGCGGCTGCCATCTTGCGCAGGGCTTTGGTAAAAAGCCTTTCCTGCTGATTGCTCACGGAACGCCTCAACACGCTTAACTACCATAGGGGCTTTGGGAAGAATGCCGAAGTAATCTGGAAGTGCTTCGCGCATGTCGTCAATGGCTTTCGTTGCGTCATCTAAATATTGCTGACGTCCGGCTTCAGTGGCAGGAAGATAAAATTGTTCATCTTCACGCATAAATACGAAAAACTCTTGCAATGTGCCTTCAAATTCCACCTTTTTCATAATATCGCGCATAGCTGTATGAATACGTTCAACGTTCTCAAGGCCTATCTGATGCACTTCATCGGCAGTTAAATCAGTGGTAGTAAACCAGTTTAAGCGGTTCTGATACCACTTATCGCCATCAGGCAAGCGCCATACACCGTCACCTTCAGGGGTAATGGTTTTTTGATGTTCTAATTCTTGAATAAAGTCTTTGTAAGCCGGCATTACAGACGTAACTAGCGCGGCTTTCGCTTCACCTAGTAGGGTGGTTTTTTCTACATCATCAAGCTCAAGGTTATCGACCTTTGTATTGAAATCTTCCCAAATAGTGGAGGGGGTATCACTGGTATCAAACGGTGCGCCAGTAACCACATTTTGTGATGCTGCAATCATTTGCTCATAAGCCCAAGCAGGGGGAAATACGCCTGCTTGCTCACGTAGCTTCATCTGCTCGATAACTTGTTTAAAATATTCGCTCACATTGTCTAGACGGCTAATGTAGGCTTGTGCGTCTTCTTTGCTTTTTACACCATGAATATTAATTAAGAAGCTAGGCACTTGGGTATGGGCGGCACGAAATTGGTGTACTACATAGCTGTGATGACGAAATTCATCGTTAGCTAAATCTCTTTCAATACCCAATTTATATAAACGAAGGCTTAATTTTTCTTGCTCGCTCAGCTTAGTTGTATCGAAACTTTCAATAGTTTCAAGGCGATTTTTTGCTTTGGCAATGTCTTTTTCTTTTTGCTCTTCAGAAACATCATTCCACTTATCATAGTCCCACTTGATGCCTAGGTAGCTTTGAAACATAGGCGAGCTTTTGAGATCTTCTTCGAAAGTGCGTTCAAAAAAAGCATTAACTCGTGCTGAATCAGTTTGGCTTTCAGTTTCTACTGCTGGCGGCGGTTGTTGAGTGGTTTGGCTTGTTTCAGGGGCGGGTGAACATGCCATTAGCCCAAGCATTGCAATAGCAATTGGTGATAACGATAGCAGTGGTGTTTTCATGAATTCTCCTGGTTAGGTGGTCGCGGTAGTATTGCTACCGTCTATTTTTTAGCTTTCTCTTTAAATTCGTACTCCTAGCACGAGTTAATGCCTATTGTTAAGGCACTCGTGCCAAGCAGTCCAAGTAAAGCGCCTTTCCTGTGCGCCATATCTAGGTAGAGGGGTACAAATTAGTTAAGGTGTTTTTACCAGACTTCTTGTTTCTTAACCAAGTATCTCTGGCTTTTTTAATCGCGCTTTGCATTGATTCGGGTTTCCAGTTGCTTTTCGACTGGCTAAACCGCGTTTGCTGCAATGCATTTAAATGAGGCTGAATCTCACTAGTTGCACCGTGGTCGGATGGATTTATAAACCCTCTTTGATTAGGATATAAACACTTCAACCAGGTTTGCAATGCTGGTGCAATTGCCAATGTATTACTCGCTTTTACTGACGCCATTAACGACTTAAATGCCGCCGCTTCATCACCTGAATTCGCTGCTGAAAAAGTATTAGCGGAAGTGGCCGTATAATCTGGCTTTTGCTTTCTTTGCATTAGATAAGTCGCTATCCAAGCGATAGCCGTGATCACCCAGAGGGCTGCAAATAGCCAAGTTAAGTAATGGGGAGTTTGCGCTTCGCCATTATTGGCTACTGAATTTTGTGATTCACTATTTAGCCCGCTATCACTTTCAGTTTGGCTAGCTTGATTAGCAGGTATTGAGGACGCATTACTAGCCGATTGATTATCGAAACCTGACTGTGTAGGCATAGAAGGTGACGTTGCACCAGCATCTGGTTGAACGTTGGCTGGTTGAACAGTGACTGTGCGGGCAGGGATAGTCGCATACTCTGTTTGCTCGGTTAAGGTATTAAACCAAGGGATAGTCACTTCAGGTAATACAAAGCTGCCTGCTTGAGTGGGAATTACCGCCAACGAGCTCTTACGCTGTGCAATCAAGGTGCTGTCTTTTTCTACCGTGGTAGTAGAGGATTGATCTGGATACAACTTAAAGTGAGGAGGATAAAACTCTGGTATTTCTGGTAACTGTTCTTCCACTACACCTAGTGCCGTAAGCGTGACCACGCGAGTAATCGGCTCGCCGACTACAAAGGCATCACCTTGGGGCCATTCTTCATCAACCCGCGCCAATTCAGTGGGTAACCATGGGTAGTCAATACCTGCAGGGATGGGTTTGATATTGACCGTAATATCGGGTCCAACACGGTTCACTTGTTGAGTTCTATTAAATAACCCGAAACGTTGATTCGTATTAGCGGCAGCCACTTCAGCAGTAAATACCGGCCCTCTAATAGTAAATTCGCCTGATGCTTGGGGCACAATGGCAAACTGGCGTTCGATAATTTGGTAACGGCGACCGTTTACAATGTCGGTATATTGCTTATCGTCACCTAACTGCTTTATTTCTGCATTTTGCATGGTGGGCGATTGCAAGCTGCCGCGCTCGATATTTGTCGCAAGATGCAATTTTATGGTGTAGAAAAGTTGTTGGTTTAGATAGGCTTCTTTTAAATCAATACTAGTAGTCACGAAGTAATCGCGGGCAACGTTCTCAGATTGTTGAACGGGAATAACATTCACCGACATTGGCGCAGATTGCTTGCCTTCTATACTAATAGCAGGAATGGTGAAGGTACCTTCTTTACGCGGAAACAAGGTGGTAGTCCAGGTGGTGGTTTTCTTGGTATCGAAGTTCACAATAGAGGTTTGACTGCTCACCGACGTTCTACCAACAACGAAGTCTTTTAGTAATATTGAGCTATCAAAAGACTCACGGTCTGCGCCGCCATTTGCCACAACAGTTAACCGAATAGCCTCATCAAGCATAACTGGGTTTTTATCTATAGTGGCTTCAACTGAAGTCACATCTGCCAGCACAACCATGCTGCGTAAAAGTAAGAAAAGGGTTGTAGTGAATAAAATTGCTTTCATCTACCAATCACTCCGATTTGAAGGCATGCGTTGTCTTTGGCGCTTCTGCGCTTCTAATTGCATTTTTCGTTTTAATAAGAACGCGGGGTCATCTGGTACTCTGCGCATTAAATTTTCAAGACGTTGCTGTTGTTCTTTTTCAGCATCTGTCATCTCGCCAGCTTGAGCCATGGCGGCATCACTTTCTTGCTGGGCTTCATCGGTACCTTCTTCATTCCCAGTATTTTGTGGGGCGCCTGCGTATTCTTTGTCGTTTTCTTCACCGTTGGCACCATTTTGCGCCTCCGACTCATTTTGGTTTTTGCTATCATCTTGTTCACCCCCTTCATTTTGTGAAGACTGGGGATCACTTTGACTGTCATTTTCATCGTTAGCATTCTGGTTATCAGACGCGCTCTGCTCACCATTTTCTTCAGATGTATCTTCACTGTTTGAACCATCATTATTTTGGCTATCTTGGCTACTATCGTCGCTACCTTCTTGATTTTCATCTTCGCCAGAATCTTGTTGGTTTTCACCCTCATTCGATTGCTGATTTTCTTGGTTTTGCTGTTCTTGTTCTTCTTGTTCTTCTTGTTCTTCTTGTTGCTGCTTCAACTGTTCCAATATCGCTTTATTTTCTGCAGCATCTTGATAGTTAGCATCTAGTGATAATACTTCATCATATTTGGCGATGGCCTCATCTAGCTTGCCTAAACGAGCCAATGCATTGCCTTGGTTGTACAAACCTTCAATACCGCCTTGTTGTTGATAAGCGGCAAGTGCTTGTTCGTAGTCGCCGGCCTTGTAATGCGCCGCACCTTGCCAAGCAGGGTCTTCGAATGTAGACGCGGCTTGATCAAAGGCGTTATCTGAGTAGTTTGCTAAGCCTTCTTGATTGGCATTTAAAAATGGCTTTTGCCACCATGACACAGAAGAGGAAGTTGAACTCTCTGACGGCGGCTCTTGGGTAACAGATTGCGCCATCACTGATTCACTGCTCATCGGCATGTAGATAGCTGCTATAACAGCAAACACTAAACCTCGCCGAAACCCAAGGGCTATTAAGGGAAGTAAACCCAATAATAGATAGGGGCCAAACTCGCGCCATTGGTCGCCTTCGGTATCACTCGCATCTTCCTCAGATTCGCCGTCTCTATCAAGTAACGACAAGGAAGCGAGTGAAGTAATATCATCATCATTAGTGGTGATTTCACTAAATTTACCGCCGCTAGCTCTTACAACGGCATTGACTGCACTGCTATTAAGTTTAGGGATCACAATAGCGCCACTTCTATCTTTAAGTAATTCACCTGTTATCTGCCTGATAGGTGCTCCGTCATCTGTTCCTACCGCCAGCGCATTTAAGGTGAAAGGTAATTCGGCCACGTATTCTTGTAGTTCTTGTTGCTGGCGAAAGTCAACGCCATCGGTTATCCAGTAGATCATACCTTTACTGTAGCCAGCGTTCGTTAATAACTCAGCTGCGGTTTCAATACCTAACAAAGGGTCGCTACCAGGAACGGGCATGATTTCGGGTGATAAACTTGGAAGCAGGGTAGTGATATTGGCTGCATCTTGAGTGAGTGGACTCACTACAAACGCGTCTCCCGCATAAGCCACTAAACCCATTTCGCCTTCGCCTATTTGATTTACAAGATCGATGGCTTTGTATTTTGCACGGGTAAGTCTATCTGGGGTAATGTCGGTAGCACGCATCGACAGAGACATATCCATTACAATGACATGGCCCATTTTAAGTTGATAAACCGGTTGGGGGAGGCGCTCCCATGTTGGCCCTGCTAAGGCAACAACGGCTAGCAACCATCCTAATGCAAGCAGCCAGAATGGGGGCTTCTGCCCTTTCGTAAATTTCCCTATCACCATATGCTGATATAAATGTGAGGGTATAACCGACTGCCAGCCCGACTTTTTCGACGTATTTCGCTTAAGAGCTATATAGAGTATAAGCGCGGGAATAAGTGCTATAAACCACTCGGGTCGCAGAAAATGGACATTGTTAATAAAGTCTTCCATTACACACTTTCCTTTTTATCGCTTGATGAAAGAGGTGTGCGTGACAGTGATTTAATCAATGTACTTCCAATTATTACTAATGCCCATAAGGCAGATAAAGCTAAGGCTACCGCCAATGGAAAGTAGAAAAGAGCGGTAAGTGGCCGCATTTTGCGTGCTTCACCCTGTATAGGTTCTAATGCATCTAACTTTGCGTAAATGGCTTCTAATTCATTTACATCTCTAGCGCGGAAGTATTGCCCGCCTGTAGAGGAAGCAAGGTCACTTAGCATGTCTTCATCTAACTCTTGAGAAGGATTCACCTGTCGACTACCAAAGAAACTTTGGATCAGCATTTTATCTGCGCCCACGCCAATGGTGTAAACCTTCACTTTTTTATTTACTGCCAATTCTTTTGCTTGCTCAGGAGTAATAAAACCAGCGGTATTTTGTCCATCAGTAAGCAAAATAAGTACATTGTTTGACTCTTCTTTTTCGTCAAATCGTTTAACAGCCAAACCAATAGCATCGCCAATAGCGGTTTGCTCTCCCACCAAACCAATCACAGATTCGCTAAGTAAAGTCGAAACTGTATCTCTGTCATAAGTGAGTGGCGCTTGAAGGTAGGCAGTATCGGCAAACAATATTAAGCCTAAACGGTCACCCACGCGGCGCTGGATAAAATCGTACAGCACAGACTTTGTCATGGTCAGTCGATTCACTTGCCTGCCATTTAACTCCATGTCATCAATTTTCATACTGCCGGATAAATCTACCGCCAACATCATCTCTCTGCCTTCACTCGGAATGCTTATGGGCTCTCCCAACCATTGAGGGCGTGCTGCTGCAATTACCACGCAGAGCCAAATTAGCGATGCAATAACCACTGGGATTTTGCTGCTTTTAAGCGGTGAGGGAGTGTCTTGTATACCCGGTCTCAACGCAGGGACTTGTAAGGCAGCCATTACGTGCTGGGGTTTCGCGGGCACTAAATATCGAACCAGTATAGGAAGGGGAAGTAGGAACAAAGCCCACCACCATGCGAACTCAAGCATGGGTTGCCTCCCGAACTTTTGGCTGTTCGAACGATGATGGCTGTTGTGAAGCGCGCAATCTCTTATTATTCGAAGGCGAGGTGACGTTAAAGTGTTTCACCCACGCAATTGCTGCTTTACTACATTCGTTAAAATGCTTGTTATCACATTTGGGCGCGTACTGCTGCGAATGCAGCGTTGATAGTGAGTCGCTCATAGTATTTTTGCGTCTTTCTGGCAGCGTATTCAATAGAAAATCATGCCAACTGTTCCCATAAAGCCCTGCTACTTCTTGTGGTTTGAAATAGGTCACGGCGGTACGTTTTAGTACACTATTGATTTGCATAGGCCAGTTTTCATCTGAAGATGAGATACTTCCAAGCAGTTTTAGTGCATCGCGACGAGGCTTGTTGAATTTATGCTTTTTGACAAGATAAACAATGAGGCTTATAGCACCTGCTAAAAATAACGCAATTAAGCACCACCAGCCCCAGTCCAGAGGCCAGATGTCTACATTGTCAGGAACGTGTATATCTTTAAGCTGTGCAAGAGGATCGGTTTGCGGCATACCTTGGGCTGATTGCATCAAAAGCGCTCCTGTTGCATGCCTTGAATTTGGGTATCAAGAGGCAGTCCCGCAGAAATATGGTAACGAGAAATATTTGCTTGTTTAAGTGATTGTTCCATTGCATTGTTTTGTTGTTCACGCCAACGTTGATAGGTATCTTCTTCTTTTCTGTCACCTAATAGCCATCGTTGTTGGTTAATGCCATCGGAAACGCTTACCCGTTGAATGGAGCGAGTTTGAGGCAGTGTATGCTCAATAGGATCGTCGACAATAATTGCTCTCACTTCACAATGACGTGAAAGCTGACTTAAATGCTGCTGTGCTGCACTGCCTAAATGCTGAAAATCAGACAGTAGGTATACTAGGCTACCGGGGCGAGCTAACCGACGAAGTCGAGCACACGCATCGGCAAAGGCTTGGACATCAGCCTCATTACTCGCTACCTGCTCATGGCTAGTAGCATGTAAATCCATCAATTCGTGACAAATGTGCAAAACAGCTCGTTTTCGAGCAAGGGGCTTCACTTCTTTATGCTGGCTTTGGTTAAATAACAAGGCACCTACTTTATCGCCATGGGCTGCCGCAGACCAACTTATCAACGAACAGATGTGGGCAACCTGCATAGATTTAGTCAGTAATCGTGTGCCAAACATC
The DNA here is from genome assembly GCF_000213655.1 of Alteromonas naphthalenivorans. NCBI lineage: Bacteria > Pseudomonadati > Pseudomonadota > Gammaproteobacteria > Alteromonadales > Alteromonadaceae > Alteromonas > Alteromonas naphthalenivorans. Next base: position 2,775,746 of record NC_015554.1, on the reverse strand, counting down.
ATTGATGGCGAGAAGTCGCAAAACAAAAATACAGGGCGTTCTCGCTCTTCACGGTATATTTTGGTGTGGGTTTTACCGGTACGGGCGGTAACTCGCCAGTCGATTGCTCGAATGTCGTCACCTGGTTGGTAATGTCTAGCTTCATCAAACTCCATGCCTCGACCCTTGTGTTTGGTCAAATAGCTACCGGCAAGGCGAGCTTGAGGCGAGCGCTTGGGCGCAAGACTAAATAATTTTGCCAACTGCTGATACCGCAATAGTTCAGCAGTAGACAAATTAACCCCGTTGGTTTGCAGTAACGCTAACTGCGAATGAACATCACTCATCTTTTATGGAACAGCTACGGTAGCAACAATTTGGTTAAGCAGATCATTCATAGTAATGCCTTGTGCTTCTGCGTGATAAGACAAAATAATGCGATGGCGAAGTACATTATGTACCACCGCTTGAATATCATCAGGGCCAACGAAATCTCTGCCACTTAACCACGCATGTGCGCGTGCGCATCTGTCTAAACTAATGGTGGCACGAGGGCTAGTACCCATCGCAATCCATTCGGCAAGGTTGGCGTCAAATTTAGCTGGCTGTCTGGTCGCCATCACCAATTGCACTAAATACTGCTCAAGTTCGGGCGCCATATGTAGTGCTAGCGCCTCTTTACGTGAAGAGAAGATATCTTGCTGGGTTAATTTAGGCGGCGTTACTGGCGGTACTGATAATGCTTCACCACGGGTCAATCGCAAAATCTCTAACTCTGTTTCGGCATCTGGATAATCAATATCGACGTGCATCAAAAAGCGATCGAGCTGAGCTTCTGGTAGTGGGTAAGTCCCTTCTTGTTCTAGAGGGTTCTGTGTCGCCATTACCAAGAATAAAGGAGGAAGCGGGTAGGTCTTGCTGCCTACCGTTATTTGGCGCTCAGCCATGGCTTCCAACAGTGCCGATTGTACTTTAGCTGGAGCACGGTTAATTTCATCGGCTAATACTAAGTTGTGAAATAGGGGGCCTTTTTGAAAAACAAATTCACCGGTTTCAGGGCGATAAATATCAGTGCCGGTTAAATCAGCAGGCAGTAAATCAGGGGTAAACTGAACGCGATGAAAGTCACCGTCGATACCATTAGCAAGCGCGTTAATTGCTCTGGTTTTTGCCAGACCTGGAGGCCCTTCTACTAAAAGGTGCCCATCAGCTAAAAGCGCAATAAGGAGGCTTTTGGTAAGTGCACTTTGACCAATGATTTGCTGATCTAAATACTTCTGCAGTTGCTGAAATTGTTCCGCTGCCATAATGCAATTATTCCGTTGAAATTCTAGTTATCAGGAAAAGTAAACCAATTAACTCGCCCAAATGTATGTTACGAGTAGATAAATTGGCATAAAACAGACTATGTTTTTCTTATATGGTTCCCTTGTCGTCTAGTTCAAGTCGTTAAAAACATCTAATTTTCAGATAGGCGACGATTATTCGACACAAATAGGCTGAAAACTGTCCGTGAACGTTGATAATTTGCTATTTTGTTCATTGTTTGTAAAAATTGGGTTTATTACAGGTCAGACCACTTATTTCCCGTGGTCCTTAATTTAGGTGCATTATGTCAACAAGACAATCTGTTACTACCCGCGAGGGTGATCGTATCGCCATTGTGGCGGGGTTACGTACTCCGTTTGCAAAAATGGCGACATACTTCCACGGTGTTCCCGCTGTCGATTTAGGTAAAATGGTCGTAAACGAACTGCTCGTTCGCCATGGCATTCAAAAAGAATGGGTTGATCAGGTTGTCTATGGTCAGGTTGTTCAAATGCCTGAAGCGCCGAATATCGCCCGTGAAATCGTATTGGGTACTGGCATGAATGTGCATACTGATGCTTACAGCGTCTCTCGTGCATGTGCAACCAGCTTCCAGTCTACCGTTAATATTGCCGAAAGTATGATGGCTGGCCACGTTCAGGTAGGTATTGCTGGTGGTGCTGACTCTACGTCTGTATCGCCAATTGGTGTATCTAAAAACCTAGCGCGCGCATTGGTCGATCTTCAAAAAACCAAAACTTTGGGTCAGAAGTTTAATATCTTTAAGCGTTTAGGCCTTAAAGATTTAGCGCCTGTGCCGCCAGCGGTTGCAGAATACTCAACAGGTTTGTCTATGGGACAAACGGCTGAGCAAATGGCGAAATCCCACCATATCTCACGTGAAGAACAAGACGCACTTGCGCATCGTTCACACAGTTTTGCCGCGCAAAGCTGGGAAGAGGGTAAGTTAGACAGTGAAGTAATGACCGCTTACGCAGAACCGTATAAAGGCGCGTTATCTCGCGATAACAACGTACGTTTCGATTCTAAGCTTGAAGGCTATGCCAAGCTTCGCCCTGTTTTTGATAAAAAATACGGTACAGTAACGGCAGCGAACGCTACTCCGCTAACTGATGGTGCTTCAGCCGTTATTATGATGACGGAAAGCCGTGCTAAAGAATTGGGTTATAAGCCATTAGGTTACCTTAAGAGTTATGCCTTCTCAGCCATTGATGTATGGGAAGACATGCTGATGGGGCCATCTTACGCCACGCCAATTGCGCTAGATCGCGCAGGCATGACATTAAACGATATTACGCTTATCGAAATGCATGAAGCTTTTGCCGCACAGACACTTTCGAACGTAAAAATGTTCGCCAGCGATAAATTTGCCCAAGAAAAACTTGGTCGTGCAAAAGCTACCGGTGAAATCGACATGGACAAATTTAACGTTATGGGAAGTTCTATTGCTTACGGTCACCCGTTTGCGGCAACAGGCACGCGAATGATTACCCAAATGCTTAACGAACTTAACCGTCGCGGTGGTGGTACTGGTCTACTAACCGCTTGTGCAGCGGGTGGTTTAGGTGCAGCTATGATTGTGGAGACAGAATAATATGAGTCAGGACACAACAATGACAAATGACGTTCAAGCAACATCTGGTGCCTTTACGTTAACCAAGCAAGACAATGGCGTTGCCATACTCACCATGGATGTACCTGGTGAGTCTATGAATACGCTAAAAGCCGCTTTTGGCGATGAAATATCTGCCATGCTGGATGACATTGATGCTGATACCAGTATTAAAGGTGTAGTGCTGGTAAGTGGTAAAGCAAATTCGTTTGTAGCCGGTGCCGATATAAGTATGTTGGCAGCGTGTAATACTGCAGAAGATGCCACCACCATCGCGGCTGGCGGCCAAGCTATTTTTGACCGTATTGAACGCATGAAAGCAACTTTTGTTGCAGCCATAAATGGCCCAGCATTGGGCGGTGGTCTAGAGCTTGCCCTAGCATGTCACTATCGAATTTGTACCGATTCACCGAGCACTCAGGTAGGTTTGCCTGAAGTTCAACTTGGTCTATTGCCAGGTAGTGGTGGAACGCAGCGATTACCTCGTTTGATTGGTATACAGCAAGCCATGAAAATGATGCTTACTGGTGCGCCAGCGCGCGCCAAGCAAGCTAAAAAGTACGGCATTGTTGATGATGTAGTACCGCATAGCGTGTTACTAAAAGTGGCAGAGCAGTTCGCCCTTAAGCGTAAGCCTGAGCGTGAAGCGCCGCAAAAAAGCGTAATGGACAAAATGCTTGAAAATACCGGCCCAGGCCGCGGTATGATGTTCAAAAAGGCCCGCGAAGCAACGTTTGCTAAAACCAAAGGTAACTATCCAGCGCCAGGTTACATCATTGATGTCATCGAAACTGGCATGCGTGATGGCATTGAAGCGGGCCTTAAAGCCGAAGCTGAAGCATTCGGAAAGTTGGTGATGACACCAGAATCTTTTCAATTGCGTCAGATTTTCTTCGCGACTACCGATATGAAGAAAGAAAACGGTATTGAAGGCGTAGCGCCAGAGAAAATGAAAAAAGTTGGCGTACTCGGCGGCGGATTAATGGGCGGCGGTATTGCGTTTGTAACCTCTACTAAAGCTGGCGTGCCTGTTCGTATTAAAGATGTTCGTCCTGAAGGCATTGCTAATGCGATGAAATACAGCTACGACATTTTAAATAAGAAAGTGAAGAAGCGCTTCATGCGTAGTAGCGAAATGCAAAAGCAACTGTCGCTTATCACTGGCACCTTAGATTATAGCGGCTACCAAGATACCGACATTGTAGTTGAAGCAGTATTCGAAGATTTAGATCTTAAGCAAAAAATGGTCGCGGATATCGAAGAAAATTGCAAAGAGAACACCATCTTTGCCTCTAACACTTCTTCTATTCCAATTACCCAAATTGCTGCCAAAGCAGCTCGGCCTGAAAACGTGATTGGTCTTCATTACTTTTCACCTGTAGATAAAATGCCATTAGCCGAAGTTATCGCTCATGAAACTACGTCGGATCAGGTTATTTCATCTACCGTCGAATTTGCGAAAAAGCAGGGCAAAACGCCAGTCGTTGTTAAAGACGGCGCAGGCTTTTACGTTAACCGTATTTTAGCCCCATATATGAATGAAGCGGCAAGCTTAATTCTTGCTGGTGAGCCTATTGAGCACATTGATAAGTCCCTAGTTAAGTTTGGCTTCCCAGTTGGACCTGTGAAGTTACTTGATGAGGTAGGCATTGATGTTGGTACTAAGATCATTCCTTTCCTAGTAGAGGCCTTTGGAGAGCGTTTTACGGCGCCTTCAGCTTTCGATAAAGTACTGGCTGATGGTCGTAAAGGTAAAAAGAACCAAAAAGGTTTTTACAGCTATGAAGGTAAGAAGCCAGGTAAAGAAGTAGATGAAAGTATCTACTCGTTATTGGGCTTAACACCGTCAACGAAATTAAGTGAAAAAGAAGTGGCTGAACGCTGCGTTCTTATGATGCTTAATGAAGCCGCTCGTTGTCTAGACGAGAGTGTTATTCGCAATGCCCGTGATGGCGACATTGGTGCTATTTTTGGTATCGGATTTCCACCTTTCCTAGGCGGACCTTTCCGTTATATGGACACATTGGGAATTAAGCATGTTGTTGAGCGTTTGAATCATTACGCTAGCACTGTGGGTGACAAATTCACACCTGCAGATGTATTGGTGAAAATGGCTGAAGAGAATAGCACCTTTTACTAATATGTAAGCTACAGATAAAAAGCCGGGAGCCTGAAAAATGAAGGTTCCCGGCTTTTTTGTGCGCAATAAGTAATTTTGCTGGTTTGCTAGTCAATTTTCAGTACAATCCTGCAGTTTCAAAGAATACCAGTCAAAATTTTGGCGCTGTATTTAAAAGAGTTTTTTATTTCCCTTAAATGGTGGGCTAAGTAGGAGAGCGTCTTGTTAGTTTTAATATCGATAAGCCTGTTAAGCAGTGTTTTCTTTTATGTAGAGGCTGTGAAGTGGGGAATGGATGCCAAATATTGGGCAGTGCTTGCTTTAGTGATAGGGCCTTTTGTATTCCCTATGTTTGGTATTGCCAGACATATACATTGGCGCAGGGCGGTAGGATTTAATAATTTGATGGTAGAAGCTTAAGCAACTACAGATTGGCTAGAGAACGACTATAGAAGCCCTGTTGTGGTTAAAGGGGTTAACCCTCTCTGTTTCTCATTGAGCCTATACATCTAGTGCGCAGCTAAATTACAGACATAAAAAAAGAGAGTCGATACTCTCTTTTTTGGAATTCTGGAAGGCTATTATAAACCTACACCGTAGCCATTACCCGTTTTAGGGCGATAGTTTTGAGGTTGTGTAACAGACTCTTTTTGCTGCTCAGGGGCTTGTTTAGCGCCTTCTTGGTTATCAGCAACAACAGGAGTGGCGGTAGATAGTACTAATGCAACAGCATACTCTTTTAACATTTTAATATTCCTCTGATTTTTTATTTTAAGAACGAACAAACAAAACCGATAGAAAGGATGTTTACCGGTTATAGAGGATATTGCGAGAGTTGTGCCAACTTTTTAACTTGTTGATTTTATTGGTTTAATTGTTGTTTTGGTGTGTTTTTTGACACTTGGATTAGCCAAAAGTAGTAAGCGCCAAAATATAGTCAGATATTTGAATGGCCAAGCAGGTTATGAAGTTTTTGATTTTCAGAAAGTAATTTTTCAAAACGCTCTGCATTGAGCGGACGGCTATATAAAAAGCCCTGTAGCATCTCGCAATCATAGCGACGCAAGATATTAAGCTGCTCTTCTTCTTCAACCCCTTCAGCCACTACTTTGAGGCCAAGGTTATGGGCGATATTAATTATTGCTGCTGCCATATGACGGTCTACGCTACTTTTAGCGATATCGTCAATAAACGCTTTGTCTATTTTAAGGGTATTGAGCGGGAATCGCTTTAAATAGGCTAAGGATGAGTACCCAGTACCAAAATCATCAAGGGCAAGGTGTATGCCGCGCTCTCTCAGTCGGCTCATCATCCGAAGACCATTTTCAGGGTCTTCCATTAGCGTCCCTTCGGTAATTTCACACTCTAAGTGCAGTGGAGATAGGCCTACTTCGCTTAAAATTCGGTTAATTCTGTCGTCTAAATCTGGAAGTTCGAATTGCTTAACTGAGATATTTACGGCTACTCGGCCGGTAAACAGGCCTTGAGAGACCCAGCGTTTTGTATCTACACAGGCTTTACGTAACACCTGCTCACCAATTTCGATAATTTGGCCTGTTTGCTCAGCAAGGGGAATAAATTGCCCGGGACTCACTATGCCTTTCTGCGGGTGTTCAAAACGCACCAACGCTTCCATGCTAACAAGTTTACCAGAGGCAATATCAACCTTCGGTTGGTAGTAAACCGTAAATAAGTCGTCTTTAATTCCCTGGCGAATTAAGTTTTCGATTTGCAACTGACGAACCGCATTTTGGTTCATTTCACCGCTGAAGAATTGATAGCTATTACCACCATTATTTTTTGCAAAGTACATGGCGGTATCTGCATTTTTTAGCATTTCTTGTGGCGTATTACCGTCGTCAGGGAAGAAGGCTATCCCTAAGCTTGCGCCCAATACAAACTCTTGCTTATTGATAATGAAAGGGCGAGCAAGGGTATCGAGTAGGTTTTGCGCATAATGGGTGACAGTATGAATATCTGCGCTATCTTCCATTAAGACACTGAACTCATCGCCACCAAGGCGATAGCAAGTGGCATTTTTGCCCGTAATTCGTTGTAAGCGTTTAGCAATTTGTTTAATTAAAATGTCGCCAGTTTGGTGGCCAAGCGAGTCATTTATTTTCTTAAAGTTGTCCATATCCAAACACAGCAGGGTGTGAGGGGCGCCTTTACGGACCAAGTTTTGATGACTCGCTTGATAGAATGAGCGGTTAGGCAGCTCGGTCAATGGGTCTATATTAGCCAGTTTCAGCAATTCTTTTTCAGTGCTCTTACGTGAGGTGATATCACTAAATACACCTACGAAATGACTTATTTTTCCATCGTCGTCGTGCACCGCATCAATGTTCAATTCCATTTCATAGCGTTCACCATTAACGCGAACAGATTCTACTTCACCTGACCAATTTCCTTTGGTTTTCAGGGTCTTTTTAATCTCTTCGGTAAATGCATCGGGATACAAATGGAAATGCAGATAGCTAGCTAAGGCTTGTTCTCTAGTTTCACCTGTGTAGCTACAGTAAGCGTTATTTACTGAAATAAACTTGAACTGTGTGGTGGTAATAAACACACCCTCAGAGATATTTTCAATTGAACGCTTAAACAGGTTTAGCTGTTCTTCAGCTTCTTTTAGATGGTTAATGTTCTTCAGTGTACCGGTCATACGAACCGGCTGCTGATTATGATCCCGTTCAACAACTTTTCCGCGATCGAGTAACCATATCCACTGGTTTTTGAAGGTTTTAGCGCGATAGGCAAGCTCGTAGAAGTCACTTTTACCTTCTAAATGGCTGCGTAATGCATCTCTAACACGTCCAATGTCGTTAGGATGGATATTAGCATCATAGGCGCCAGTGGTTCTTATATCGTCTTGTGGGAAGTCTAATGTACCCCATGTGTTGGCTCGATAAACTTGACCGCGGTACACATCCCAATCCCATAGTTCGTCACCAGAACTCCATAGGGTAAGTTTAAGGCGTTCCTCTGATTCACGTATAGAAAGTTGATTCGATTTACGTAACTGATACTGTCGAATGATAAAGGCTAGAACAATAGTCAGTATGAGTGCATAAAAAACTAATGCGACTGAATGTAACCAAGGAGGGCGTGCAATGTAAATTTTTAATTCGCGACTCTGAGACCAATGCTTCCCAGGTTCGATAGCTTGGACTTCGAAAATATAATTTCCAAATGAAATGTTGTTAAATTGTGCCGTTCTAACGTTTTCATTGTAAACCCATAAATTATCCATGCCTTTTAGGCGATATCGGTATGAGACTTCTTTAGGATATACTGCATTTATCAAGCCAAAAGAAATGCTGAACCTAGATTCAAAGTATTCGAGAGCTTTTTCGTTTTTATATGTGATGTTTGCAAGTAAACTATCTTCTTCAACTACTTTATCTGTACCAAGCAACCCCGTATTTGCTTGGTTTGACTCACCAAATACTCTAAATTCGAATAATTCAGGCATACTTGTTCGGTTCTCACTTTCAACCGTCGATGCTTGATGTGCCTTAGATATTATGTTGAAGCCTTTGTTGCCGCCAAAATAGATATCTCCATTGGAGGTTGCTAAAACTGCGCTTTCTCCTAGAGAATTAAATTCGAGTTGATCGTTTGAAACACTCGATATTTCCGTAAGTGTTGAGAGTTCGATTTGGTGGACACCCGCACTGTCTGCGTACCAAATACTGTCGTGGGTGCCAATTGATGAAAAAATGAATCCTTTTCCATCATCGCGAGTTTGTCGCTGTACGACCTGCAGAGTTTTCTTGTCGATCTTCAGTACGCCATCAGAACGGGTGGTTAACCAGTACGCGTCAGGCGTTTCATATACGCCATAAACGGGCGATGAGAGGCCTTTTTCTTTTCCAATTCGCTCAACTATTCTGTTACTTTTCAGGGAGTAAAGAAGAATGCCGCTTTCTTGCCGAAGCCACAAACGATTGTTATTGTCGCTAAATATGGGGAGGAGGATTGTAGAAGTAGCATCTACTTCATGATGAACAGGCGAAGAGCTCCCCGTATTCATCGTAGTGTCTAATGAATACAGGCCGTTATCTTCCAACCAAACCCAAACTCTGTTGTTTCCTTTATAGATATAGTCGACAAACTGACCGGGAAAATAACGCTTTAATAATTCAAGCTTATTATCTATTCGTTTATAAACACTTAAACCATTTGAACTAGCGACCCAAAAATAGCCTTCTTTATCAATTTCAACGTCCCAATAACTAGTACCAGGGGAAATATCTTCATCAAAAGATAAATAGTCGAAATCACCTGTCACTCGATCAAGCTTTCCAATTCCGTCTTGTTGAGAAGCAAAATATATATCATTTGATGAGTCTTGAGCTAGGCCCCATATTGTTGAGTTTTCATCTCTATCCGTAGCTTTAAGTGCACTAGAATGAAAACGTATTTCGGAAAATTCTGAGTGGAATTTGAATGCATTTTGCATAGTGCCGAGCCACAGCGCACCAGATCTATCTTTAGTAATACCGAAAATAATGTTTTGGCTGAGCTTTGTTATATTTTTTTTGTCTGAACTTAAATGGGCAATGTCTGCAGAAGATATATTTTTTGGTGATTCAATATTGGTGTTAACGATAAAAAGCCCATTGTCTGAACTGAACCAAACATTACCATTGAACTCTATAATGGAAGTGACATTCACGTCGGCATCAAGGTTTAATAATTCTTTACTAATGTGTTTGAGTTGGCCGCCATTTGCACTAATAATGTATACGCCTTCATTAGTAGCTAACCAATAATTGCCTTCAATTACCGTAACATCATGCAAGGCACCTGTTGCTATACTTATTCCCCACGGATTGACCTTGCCTAAGTCAAAAACTTCTTTGGTATTTTTATCTAAAATTTTTGCACCTAGTTCGTTAGAGCCAAACCAGATTCGAGACGGTTCATCGAAAATTAACTTAATAGTGCTATCTGTCTTGTAGACTTGAGCGAGTATTTTTATTTGGTTATTTTCATTCTTAGATAGAGAGTAAGCATACTTATGGTCTGAAAACAGGATACTGCCGTCATTACCTTCACTAATTGTGGTGATTACATCGAGTTTTATGACAGAATTCTGTTTGGAAAATGTTTCAAAGTCATCGCTCTCTGGTCGGTAGCGGGCTAACCCTGAATGAGTAGCAATCCAAAGAATACCATCAGAATCAACAAATAATTTTTGAATAAATCCACTGGGAAGTGCATGGGGGTCATTATCTGAAGGGTGGTACTGATTAATTTCATAACCAGAGTAACGGTTGAGCCCGTTAGGTGTCGCAAGCCATATGTATCCCTTGTCGTCTTCGGCAATGTCGAGGACAACAGTACTAGATAACCCATCTCGATTATCTAACTCAGTAAATTGTAAATCAGCAACTTCTATGGCTGCCGCATCGGAGAAAATTACTCCGAGCAGTTGAAGCCATATAGCTATAACTGAGTAAGCTAGGGTTGAGCGCACCTACACACCTTTGGCATTACGCCTTATCATTATAATTTATAGTTAGGCTGGCCGCATCCCTAACAGCCAGAACAATAAATATGCCGAAATAACGCGGGCTCTACAAGCGATTTTTAGTTATAGGTGGGTGATGGTTCAATTGTTAACCATTATTTGCTAATAATAAGGAATTTGGGATTTAAACTCAGAAATTCCATTTATGGTTCTGTGCTTTGGCGTTTCTAGTTTTTCGTGTTTACCTTCAGCAAACAGAATCAACTCTCCGCAACGCTCTCGTTTGGCAAGTTGATGCGCATAGCTTTGTATATCTTCGAAACTTAATGCGCTAATGCATTCAGCAAGTTGGGTATTTCTATTAAAGCTTAAATCTTGCGTGCCTAAGCTTATCCATAGTCTTTGTGACTTCATCGACAAGTTAAGGTCGCGCTCTTCTAGTTGCTTCAATAAGTTCTGTTTGATGGTAGACCAATAAAAACGATAGAACTCGATTTCTTCTAACTGTTGAAATAAAAATACCGTCATCGCATCTAGAAGCGTTTTGGCACTGTTATTTGGGCTTTGTACATAAAATGCCATTCCTGGGTGTTGATTGTGGGGAACATAACCGGTTCCAACAATATAGCCCAACTGCTGTTCTGTTCTAAGCGCATTAAAAAATGGTGCAGCCAACATTTGCTCTAACACCATACAAAGTGCAGTGTCGTGTAGGCCTGCAGTGGGTGCTTGTAAATACAGCACAACAGCAGCATCGTCGTGCTCACAACTGACTTGATGATAAAAAGCTTCACCAACGGGAAGTTTCGACACCGCGCGAGACAAAGGCGCACCGCTGGTATTAACACATTTACTATCAATACTTTTCGCGAAGCTTTGTGCTTGCTCGCTGGCCCAATTGCCATGCACAAAGCTTTCTATGAAATAATCGTCAAATGCAGTGTCACGCACGTTAATCATATCTTCATAGGAAGTGTTGGCTACTGCTTCCAGTAATTCCACAGGAGCTTGAGTATTGCGCTGTATCAACACGCTCAACCTAGAGAACAAGCGGTTAGTCGGTTTGTTCAGCAGTGAGTTCTGTAAATTCTGAAGCTGCATTTGTTTGTAATGCTGAAAGTTAAACTCTGATGGTTTAAACGATAAGACTGCTTCTAATAACTGCTCAGCTAATAACATCTGCTGATTGGTAAAGCCTCGGGTATGCAGTGTAAAGCCAGCTTGGTGGCCATAAATTCGATAATGTAGCCCCGCAATTTCGGCGCGGTAATACTTGGCTTGCAAGTAGTCATTTAATGCACTTAACCAAATTCGCTTAGCAGCAACCGCGTTTAAAGAATCAGAAAAGTGCACCATATCAAACGAGACATAAATGTCGCCCTTGGGGCTAAAAAACTGTTGGTCTTGTGCGAACCAAAAGCGCACGCCGTCTTTATCAACCAATTTCGTAGGGTTATCGAATCCTGTTTCTGGTAACACTAACGCGTAGCTTTCCCCTAAATAAGGGTTCGGAGGGGGCAGCGATAATGCTTCAATCGTTATTGGTGACGCAAAGGCGTTCAATTGTTCTTCAGCAATAGGCTGAACACGGTATCTTGCATTGTAATATGCGCAGCTTCTGTCGGTTTCTACATCCGGAGAGATTACCTTTAATCGAATGTTAAACGGCGTAAAGAACGACAAGGCCTCTTTCATGACTGCGCCGTCGTAGCTACCGATACTTGTGCGAAGCTTTCTTAGTTGCTCCGGAGTGAATAAAAACTGATGCTGAGCAAATTCGCTAACCATCGTTAGCGGCTTGACGTTCTCTTCATATTCTAGAGCTAGTGCGGTAAGTTGTGCTTTCTCTTCGAATCGCCATGAATCATTAATAGAAAGCTTAACCAATTCTAAGTAACTAAATAGTGCCATTACCACATGGTGTTGGTTTGCTAACCCAAGCTCTGTTAACTGAAAGCTAATATTGAAGTCTTTGAATTTGTCGCCTTCAATACCCGAACCAGCAATTAGATTTACCGCCCAGTTTTGGCTCTTTAAGTAGGCAAGTAGACTGCCTTCGCCTTCATCGCCAAGTAAATGACTAATATAATTTAGCGGTTTGGTATCAATATCATTGTGAATGCCTGGTAATGCAAAGGTTACTATCATTCGCCGCGCTGTTTGCAGCGGTTTGATATTAATTTGAATGCCAAGCTGAGAAGAGGAATAAAGCGCAGGCCAAGAATCACTGGCTAACGCGCCGGCCTCAAAACTTGAAAAACTCTGTGTTATTAACGCTTCTAGCTGAGCAATGGGAACAGGGCTTGAAATACACAAACACATATTTCGCCCACAATAATACTGTTTGTGCAGAGCTCTTAATGCCTCCCGAAGGCTGTTAACTTCGTGTTTTGAAAATATATCAGCATTGCCAACAGAAAATTTGGAGAAGGGGTGAGCGGGATTACACGTTTCTTTGTGAATTTGATAAAGCCGGCGTAAATCGTCTTTAATTTTAAACTGAAACTCTGCATCAATGGATTTGATTTCGTTTATAAGCGCGGTTTCATTTAAGATGGGCTGGCGCAACATATCGGCAAAGGCCGGAAGGGTTTGTGCAATCGCAGAACCGTCACACTGATAGTGATAATTCGCATATTCAGTACCTGTCCACGCGTTAATATTACCGCCATGTTGCTCGATGAACCCGTTGATACTATTTGGGTTTGGAAAATGTCGACTTCCCATAAAGAGCATATGTTCTAGTAAATGGGCTAGCCCCTGACAATCGCTTGGATCGTAAAAATGACCCGCACGAACCGCCATAGAAACATAGGAGGTGCTGGATTGTGGCTCGTGGCATAACATAACCCTAAGGCCGTTAGGCAGGGTAAAGTGATATGCATTGTCAAATTTTTGAACGTTAGTCACATGATCTCATTGTAAAAACTCAAGACAAAATTGTCAGGAAACCACAAACTGCTCACAATCCCTGAAATGAAATAATACAGTTTAATAACCACTATTTAGGTTTTGTGCTATGCGTAATTAAAGCACTCTGTTATCGTAACTGCACATAAAACATAGTATGCGTAATGTTATGTCAGGTCAAAGTAGCAACGACGACATTTTTTTATTTATCATGCGCCACGGAGAGGCAGAAGCGCCGCGTTTGGATGACAAAAGTCGGCAGCTCACTCAAGTTGGTAGACAGCAATCGTCGGCCGCCACGCAGTGGTTGTGTGCGAATTATTGTCCCGACAACGCCGTGGATTTGGCGTTAATCAGCCCTTATCGCAGAACGCGTCAAACCCTTGATATGGTGTCTCTCGATATTGTCGCTGATAAAGTCGAAGTCAATGAAGATATTATTCCCGACGGCTCAGCAGAATTGGTTAGCGATTATTTGTCGGCACGCATTCACAGTGCTGTGAATACAAAACAACCTCTTAAGCGAATATTGGTGGTTAGCCATATGCCCTTAGTTAGCTATTTAGTTGATGCACTGTGCCAGTCTTACACAACCAGTTTATTCGCTACCGCCTCTATTGCCGTCATCCGATACTCACCCAGAACACAAAAAGGTATCTTGGTAACGCATTATCAAGGCTGAAGGTTTAATTGACGATAATAGGCCGAGATAAGTGTGTATCTGACTTGAACATCCATGGTTACATTAGACTAAAGATTTATTTGTGAATTTTGCTTCAGAAGTTTTGTTTTTGACCGATAATTAATATTGAGAGTGTCAAAGTTTATTCGAAAGCAGGGTGGGGAATGACCAGCAAATCTATTCCTGAACTCCTCAAGCGTTCATTGCAGTCGCACATGGCGGAAGCAGATTTGCGCGAAGATGAGGAGATGCAGGACATTATTACAAAATTGTCTACGTTGTCTGACAAGGTTGCGGCTGCAAAAGCGCAAGTGCTTGCCAAACGTGCTCAAAAAGCAGTAGATAAAATCTAGTCTGAAGCGCCAGACTGGGGTGCATTGAAGTACTCCGGCATAATACGAACCGTTTTGATCATGTTTTCGGTAATATCCACAATCTCTAACGGGTAACCTGCCAAGCGAACACTCACTTTGTTCTCAGGAATTTCTTCTAAATACTCTAGCAATAACCCATTCAACGTTTTCGGCCCTTCGGTAGGCAAGTTCCAATCCATTTCTTTATTTAGGTCGCGAATGTTAGCACTGCCGTCTACCAGTACAGAACCGTCTTGCTGAACGTGCGCTTCTTTGCTGTGATCAGGCACCATACTTGTCGTGAAATCACCGATAATTTCTTCAAGAATATCTTCTAGCGTAACCAAGCCCATAATATCGCCATACTCATCAACAACGAGTGCTATACGTTCTTTTTCTGCTTGGAACTTATACATCAACGTATGTAATGGCGTTGATTCTGGCGTGTAGTATATCTCTCTTACCGCACGTAATAGACTCGACTTGGTGAACTGGTCTTTTGATAGTAACCGCAGTGCATCGCGCACATGCACAAACCCTACTGCATCATCAATACTATCGCGGTAAAGCAACACGCGGGTATGTTGGGCATGGGTAAGGTGCTTCTGAATCCGCTTCCATTCATCGTTAATATCTATGGCAACAATTTCAGCTCTTGGCACCATGATGTCTTCAGCAGTGACACTTTCTAAATCAAGGATGCTCACCAACATATCTTGGTGTTTTTTAGGGATAAGGCTTCCCGCTTCGTATACCACAGTGCGTAATTCTTCGCGGCTTAAAGAGTCGTCATTACCATCTGAGGGGCTAATTTTAAGCAGTGCTAAAATGCCATTGGTGATGCCATTGATAAACGCCACGAACGGATAAAGTATCGTTAGCAAGGGTAATAGTATGACTGAACTCGGGAAGGCCACTTTCTCGGGGTAAAGCGCAGCTAATGTTTTTGGGGTGACTTCCGCAAAAATAAGTAGAATTAAAGTTAAGCCAAAGGTAGCGGCGAACAAGCCCCAGTAATCGCCAAACAAGCGTATACAAATAATTGTCGCTAACGATGACGCGGCAATATTTACAAGGTTATTCCCTATTAATATAAGACCGATAAGTCTATCGGGGCGATCAAGAAGTTTTTGAACCCGTTGGGCAGATTTATTGCCTTCATTTTGCAAGTGCTTGAGGCGATATCGGTTTATCGACATCATGCCTGTTTCAGAGCTAGAGAAATACGCAGAAAGTAATATGAGTACGCCGAGCGCGATAAACAGCGTACTCGTAGATATGTCGTCCAACTATTGGGTTCCTATCATTTATTGATGTTCAAATACTATAATTTGAAATTAGGTCTACATGTGCAATATACGCAGCATACGCTAGGTGTGCACGTAAAATTGATTAATTCATTTGGATAAATGGCGATTTATAGCAATATTTCTCGTACCAATTTACTACCGAAGTAAGCAAGTGACAGTAGAATAACGCCGAGTACTGTCATAAATATCACTTGTTTGCCGCGCCATCCTCTAAGTTTCTGACCGACCAATAGTATTAAGTACACCACTAACGCGGCACTTGATAGCACCGTTTTATGCGCATACGTTTTATTAAACATATCGTCTAAGAAAACAAATCCACTAAGTAGTGATACAGATAACAAGCAGGTACCCGCCAGCAAAAGTTTAAACAATATGCCTTCGACTAACATCAAAGGTGGCAAAGATGAATGTAGAAGCGTTGCGCCTTTTTGCTTCAATCGATAGGTAATGTATGACATTTGCAAGGCATAAAGAAAAGCAATAACCAATGTGCAATAAGCAAACAGAGACAAGCTGATATGCACCACTAGCCCCGGTTGCAGCTCTATATGCATGATGTAAGACACGGGGATAAATAGCGAGGCCAGCACTGATAAGCTAGCAAACCCAAATACTACCGGAAGCAAAATTAGGTTGGGAATAGCGCGAGCAAATATCAGCATGGCGGTGGTGATTATCCACGCCACGAGTGAAAGCACATTGGTAATACTCATGTCTTGGCCAGGCGCAACCATAATAACTTTAAGCAAAAACGCAATATGCGCAACAACACCTAAGCTAGCTATGCCTAGGCCTAAGCGTTTGTTTGGGCCTTCTTGATGTACAAACTTGCCAAGTAAAACAATGGCGGCCATAGCGTAAAGCGCAGCGGCGGCAATGGCGAAAGCGGTGTTCATGATGTTTCCTGTAAAAAATGGTGTTTATCACCAATACTGGCGGTATTGATACTGGAAGTTGGGCTTAAATTCAACCATCTCCTTGTTTTTCTTTATGCAAGTACCATGTATTGGGGCAATAGAGTTCGTTTAATTCCCTCGCATGCAAGCCTGCGAGATGAGACAATAACGACCTGAATTAGTTTAATGGTGGCTCATAGCGCGCTTGTATGCGTGAGCAGTAGACAGAGGAAAGAAATTTCCTTCACTAGACGGTACGTTAAGTTGCCCTTTTACGTTACAATAGGCGCATTACGTCTGAAATAAATAGAAGTTTCATACTATGTTTGAAAATTTATCAGAACGCTTAGGCCAGACATTACGAAATGTCAGTGGTAAGGGGCGTCTTACAGAAGACAACATTAAAGAAACGCTTCGCGAAGTGCGCATGGCGTTACTTGAAGCGGATGTTGCATTACCGGTTATTAAATCCTTCGTTGCACAAGTTAAAGAACGTGCGGTAGGGACTGAAGTTACCAAGAGCCTGAAGCCTGGACAAATCTTTATCAAGATTGTTCAGTCTGAACTTGAAGCTGTGATGGGGGAAGCTAACGAAAAGCTAAACCTTGCTACTCAGCCACCTGCGGTTATTTTGATGGCAGGCCTTCAAGGGGCGGGTAAAACCACCTCAGTGGCTAAGCTCGCTAAATACCTTACCGAACGTGAAAAGAAAAAGGTGATGGTAGTAAGTGCCGATGTTTATCGCCCCGCAGCGATCAAACAATTGGAAACCCTTGCTAGCGAAGTGAATGTAGCTTTTCACCCGTCAACTATTTTGCAAACGCCTATTCACATTGTTGAAGGCGCCATTGATGAAGCGAAGAAAAACTTCTTTGATGTACTGCTAGTTGATACCGCGGGTCGTTTACATGTCGATAGTGACATGATGACAGAGATTAAAGATTTACATGCTGCTGTGAAGCCAATTGAAACCTTGTTCGTGGTTGATGCCATGACAGGCCAAGATGCGGCTAATACAGCAAAAGCGTTCAACGATGCACTACCATTAACCGGCGTAATCTTAACGAAAGCCGATGGTGATGCGCGCGGCGGTGCTGCCCTTTCTGTTCGTCATATTACAGGTAAACCTATTAAGTTTATCGGTATGGGCGAGAAAGTAGATGCGCTAGAGCCATTCCATCCAGAGCGCATCGCGTCACGTATTTTAGGCATGGGTGATGTACTCAGCTTAATTGAAGAAGTAGAACGTAAGGTTGACCGCAATAAAGCGGAGCAACTGGCCAAAAAAGTTCAAAAAGGCAAGGGCTTCGATCTGCAAGATTTTAAAGATCAGCTTGAGCAAATGAAGAACATGGGCGGCATGATGGGAATGATGGACAAACTGCCTGGTATGGGCGGTATGTCAGAAAAGATTAAAGAACAAGCCAACGACAAGCAGTTTAATCAGATGGAAGCCATCATTAATTCGATGACACCGGCTGAACGTTCTCGCCCTGATATCATTAAAGGGTCGCGCAAGCGTCGTATTGCTGCAGGTTCTGGTACTCAGATTCAGGATGTGAACCGTTTACTTAAACAGTTTACTCAAATGCAGAAGATGATGAAGAAAATGTCTGGCGGCGGCATGAAAAAAATGATGCGCCAGATGAAAGGCATGATGCCTCCAGGTGGCCCGGGCGGACCAGGTGGATTTGGTGGCGGCGGAGGCCCAGGTGGTTTCGGCGGCGGTGGCGGTATGTTCCCCCCAAGATAGCTGTTAAAAATTGATTATTTTGAAAGCCTCATTTGACTAAATGAGGCTTTTTTTATTTTTTTGCATCTAATTCTATGTGCAAGTCGTTTGGTTTAAGTGACAGGGCGTTAGCAGTTTTACGCGTCTATCACCGCGCCTGAATTGGCATCTGTATTGCTAATTAAGTGAATTTTATCAGTTAGTAAAATTATGGTTTAGACAACCGTGAGCTATAATAAAGTCTTACGCGATTAGATTTTTATACGAGACCATAATGATCAAAGCGAACTACTTCATTAGAACAGACAATAATGAGGTGGTTGTGCATGTCAAAGGCGCTTGGGATCTTGCTATTGCAGAGAAATTTAGCCAAGAATTTAAAAAAGTAGGCCGACAGCTTAATCATACTCCTTGGGCACAAGTTAATAATATGACACATACAGCGAGGGTCTATAAAGATCACGCACTTAAAACGTACCAGCTTAATCGCATGTTAGATGCAGAGAAACACAAGGACAATATTTGTCATGTCGAAAATTCGAGCGAAGGTTTCGCATGGCTTACAAAGCATGGTTTCCACGTTACTACTGCCAAGGTAGTCGCTTAACTTTCCCTTTTTAGTACAACACTTATCACCATTGCGTAAAAAAACAGCAGTTACTCATTCTACTGTGTTTGTCTCTTCATACTGCCTGTGCAAATCATTCATTTCATAATACACTGAACGGCTCATTAATCGATTTACAAGTAGCACCTGAGGTGCATTTTGTTAATTGTAAAAATACAACGTTTAAAATAGATAAATGTGCTTCAAGCTCCAAAGGGGGCTGTGTGCTGATACTCAAAATAATAGGATACTGAATGGCAGGCTTAAAACGTATTGTTCTCATCGATACCCATTTACCGGGTGTAGTAGAATTGAAGCTTGATGGGCATACCAACATTTGTGGTACAAATGCATCGGGTAAAACTACCTTGCAGCGGCTCATTCCAGTTTTTTACGGCGAATATCCTAGTCGTGTAGTACCAGCCACCCGTGACAGTTTTGAACGTTGGTACTTACCTCGTTTATCTAGCTTTATTATTTATGAGTATGCTCGCGCCGACGGTGATATATGCCAAGCGGTTTTAAGCTCTAATGGCACGGGCGTTAACTATCGCTTAGTAGGAAAACCGTTCGATATTGACGACTACTTAATTAAGCAAAAAAGTGGTAAACACGTTAGCGTAAGCAGTGCGGAACTTGCTCGCGCAATGAAACGCAATAACGTGATGGTAACCAGTTTGCTGAACACCAAAGATTTCCGCGCGATTGTACAAAACGATCATGGTGTATTAAACCAAAGCGGTAACGGTCGAGAACTATTAGGTTACGCCAAAATATTCAGCCTGTGCGAGCCCAGCAAGCATATGCGTCATATTGAAAAGCTTGCAAAAGCAGTACATTCAAAAGAAGGCAAGATGGAAACCATCAAAGCCATGATTGCCGCTATTTTGGAAGAAGATGGGGTAACACCGCCTACATCAGGCTTAAGCCGTAATCGTGTTGATGACTGGATTAAAGAGTGCCAGTTAATTAAACAGTTCGACAATATTCGCCCTGAGTTCAGCAAACTTGAACAAGCCGATATGGCGTTAAGCAGCATTGAGCAACTGTTAGCCAACTTAAAGCATAGCTTTGAGCTTGATAAGGTACACTTATCTACTCGCGTTGATACCACTAAAAACGAATTAGATGAGAATACCTTCCAGCGTAAACAAACTGATAGTCAGTGGCACGATACGCGGGATCATCTTAATCAAGTTATTTCGTCTGCCCGTGCTGATGTTGAAAAATACACCAGTGAACTCGATACCGTTGAGCGTGAATTCGATAAATGGCAAGACCAGAATATCGATAAACTAAAAGAAGATGTAGCCAATCTAGCGCAGTGGCAAAACGCCCGCGAACTGGCCGACAGCCGCTATCTATTGCTTACCGAAAAGCACCAAGATATTGAATCAGCTTATAACAAACGATTGGCTGAACTAGGCGATAAGTTGTCACTCTCGTTAGAGTCGCTATCAGCGGCTAGGCAAGAGGCAGCGGAAACCAAAGCAGAGCAAACCCAACAAGAACATGAAGCCATTGCCCGCATTCGCGATGATTACGCAGGCCAGCTCAGCACCCTACAAGCCAATTTTCAAACCGCCTCTGGTGAGCTTAAAGTAGCTGAAGCTGAACTAAAGGCCTCGCTATCTAACGCGGGTTACAACGAATTTGAGCAGTCGCAATTAGATTTGCTTGATGCCGCTACTAAAGAAGCGTCAGTTAACGAAGATGCAGCTCGAGCGGCTTACCGACAAACTCAGCAAGCCCACAGTAAAGCGGTGCAGTTTAGGCAAGATGCTTCAAATGCGCTTGATAAAGCGCGCGTTGCCTTTCAAAAAGAAGAAAGTGCAGTTTCAAAAATCAATGGCTTGTTGTACCCGGGTGAGGGCTCATTGCTAGAGTTCTTACGTGCCAATGTTGATGATTGGGAGTTATCGCTAGGTAAAGTACTTCGCCCTGAATTGTTAGACCGGAACGACTTAAGCCCCAGCGTGACTAAAGCTGCCGAAGACGCTAAATCAGACACCGGCGAAACGAGCACTTCGCTGATGGGCATCAACTTAGCCCTCTCAGAGCTTGAAACGCCTGAATACGCGCAAACTGAACAAGCCTTGAAGCAACAGCTTCAGTTAGCTGAAACTCGTCAAGCGGCATCCCTTGCTGCGCAGAATGAATGCGAAACGCGCTTAGCTAAAGCCAATGAAGATGTTCGCAATGCTGAATTGTCGATGACGCAAAAAGACAATGCGGTTAAAAGTGCTGAAGCTAGCCGTAAGCGCGCTCAACAAGACCGTGATAGCCTGTTAAGTGAATATCAGCAGGCGCTTTCCGCACGCAAGCAAAAGGCGAAAACAAAGCTTGAAGCTAATCTTCAAGCCCAAAAACAAGCCAAAGCCCAATATGAACTTAGCCGTGACGAAATAAAAGATCAGCAGCGAGAGTCGGAAACAGAACATAGCTTCCATTGGCAACAGCTAATTGCCGATAGCACAGGGCGTATTTCTCAAATTGATAAAGACATGCAGCAGGCAAAAGCGAATGCCGCTCGCGACCGTGAAGATATGCAAAAGTGGCTTGAAAATGAGCTGAATAATCGCGGTGTAGACATAGACGAAATAGGTCAGCTTAAGAAGCAAATTAATAAGCTGAAAGAAGATATAAACCGCACCGAAACCCACCGCCATAAAGTGGCCGATTATGAGCGTTGGTACACTACCATATTCACTAAACAAAAAGTGGTATGGCAAGACGAACTGGCAAAAGCGCGGAAATCGTTAGGGGAATCTGAGCGCGGTTTGGCTCAAAAGCAAAGTGAATATAAAGCGACGCGTGAACAACTACTTGAGATGCAGGCTTCACTTGAAACTAGGCTGAAAACTGCAACAGATCAATTAGAACAAGTTCGTTCGTTAAGCAAATCACTCAGTAAGCTTACCCTGCAAGCTGCAAAAGAGTTTACTGAAATTAAGCATGACGATGTCAGTGTGAACCAGCGTATTTCTGAAGTACAAGGGCATTTGCAAGAACGAGACACCCTTTATAGCGATATTCGTGCTTATGTAGAAAGATTCGATCAGCTAATTGCAGCGCAAGCTGGAACTGGGCTTTCTGATACCTGGGAACGGGCTCGCGAAGAATGCGCCACCATTAACGCCCATGGAGTAAAGAGCTTCGACCATCGCCGTATGGTATCGCACTTATCTCAGCTGCTTAACGTGATAGTACCTCAGAAACTGCAAGGCCTACGTGAGCAGGGCAGAATATTCGGTGCCGACTTGTCTCAGTACTACTTTGTACTTGCCGATATAGATAAGCGCATTGTGTCGCAAAGCCGCCGAATTACCCAAGAAGTCGACGGTGAGTTGTTCCTAGATGGCGTGTCTGATTCAGCTGTGAAAATTCGATCTCGCATTAGCGAGCTAGAATTTTGGCCAGAACTAGAGCAGTTTAGAAAGCTGTACGAGCACTGGATGGAAGAGGGCGCAAATACCTTGCCTGATGAAGAGTACGGGCTAAGTATGCGTCGTGTGCTAGACATTTTAGGGCGCGCTGCACTTACTGGCGGCATCAGTAAATTGCTTGATATCGAACTTCATTTACGTGAAGGCAAGAGCGACTTGGTTATTCGCACCGATCGCCAGTTAAATGAATCGTCTAGTCATGGTATGGCTTACCTTATTTTATGTAAGTTCTTACTGGCCTTTACCCGTTTATTGCGAGGCGATGCAGAAGCAACCGTACACTGGCCCATTGATGAGTTGGGTACACTGCATCAAAGCAACGTGAAGAAAATTTTCGATGCCTGTCAGAACAACAATATTAGTGTTGTAGGCGCATTCCCGAACCCTGAATCGGAAGTACTGACTTTGTTTGAGAATCGCTACCTTATTGACAAAGTCACCCGCCAGTTGCAGGTAGTTCAGCCGAGAACCAGTGGTATTGCTGCTCGCCTACAGGCTAAAAAAGCACAAGATAAAGGGAATGCCGCTAGCCAGGAGACATTATCATGATGACGGAACAAGGCCGCGTGTTAAGCGCACTATTGCAAGGGACTTTTATTTGTCAGGTTACTGACGAAGAAGCATGGCGCTTTTTGAAAAACCGTGAGAAAGCTCAGCAATTAGAGCCTCATTTAGCATTGCTAAACCGCACACTTTCAAGCACAGCTGAAGGCGATGTTTTTTTTGCCAGTTACTTAACCATTGGTGAGGCAGAGCGCAAAATTCTAACCCAACAGTTTCAGGATACTGCGTCGAACTTAGTGCCGCTGGTGGAATGGTTGTTGTTAGTACAACAAGCCAATGAGTCTGATATGCCGGTGACTATGGGCAACGCTATTCGCTTAAACGAACTGCAAACTACTATTGAAGATACCCCTGCGTATGCCGAGCAACTAGAGAAAATTTCTCGTTACCGCATGTTTGGTTCTACCAGCGTGAATTTAGATGGCCAGTTAAAGCAGGTATTTAAACGCTTAACCGAAATGGGTTACTTAACCAAGCCAAACCCAGAAAAGCAGATTTACCTTGCCACCGGTAAAGTAGAGCACTTGTATGAAATGCTGCGTTTTATTGATGAAACAGAAGCGTTAAGTTTATCTGAGCAAGCTGATGCTGCTATTACCCAGGGTAGTTTGTTATGAGCCAAGCGCTTATTCAAACAGGTGCTCGCTTACTAAATGCATTGGGTAAGCACAGCGACCTTATCATGCAGGTTTATATAAACGGCACGGTTGATGAGCAAAACCACAGCCCTAAGGTATTAGAGCAATTGGTGCAGCTTGGTGTGCTGTGGCGCCCTGAATCGCAAAGTGAATTACGACTTAAAAGTGCAGTTCGTACGTTACTAGAAGGTAGCTTACAAGATGAAAGAAACCGCACCATTAATGCCAATATCGGTGCGTCGCTCGCGAGTTTAAAAACCTTAGCAGAGCATTATAAAGAAGCCCTGCATTACAATAAATACAACGAATCCGCTGCGCACATGAGCGATTTAACCGAGCATGTGTATCAACTGTCAGAGTCTTTATCGAACAGCGTACGTGTGTTGTTCGGGCGCATTACTAATGAGTTTGGTTATGTGTCGTCGGTAGATGCGAAAATTCGTGAAAATGAACTAGCGCAAGGGCAGGTGACTGACTTGCTATCACAGCTGGAATGTTTCCGCTTCGATGAATTAAGTGAAATAGCGGGTTCAAACCGCGAACTTCGCCATTTGCTGGTGGTGTCTTTGCAGCAGCGTTTTTCAAAAGCTGCGCAAGAACTCTCGGTGGTGCAAGCGCGTTTGATAGATTTACTCGGGCGATTCAGAGAATTCCAAGGTCGTACTCGCTTGCTTAAGGGCTACTTGCTACACATGGAGCAACACCCTGACTTTGCGCCGGGTAACTACACTAACTTGACGCAAGTGCCAGTACTGTTTAATCAATCAAGCAGCGTGATGAGTGCCGCTGCGCCAGATGTGAATAATGTTGAGCACGAAAACGATTACCAAGAGATTGTGTCCTCGCTTACGCATATTCATCAACGTGCTACTAAACATGATGATGCTGAACCACAGCAAGATATCGATGTAACCGAACAATCTACGGTATCTCTTGAAAAGGATGAATTACAGTTAGCCATAGAAGACTTCTTCTGTGAGGTTATTGATTCGGGCCAACCGAAAACAGCGTTAACCTATTATGAAGAAAAAGCGTTAGCGTTTGATCGTGAGGTATGGATGTATCAAGTGATTGGAGGCTATCAAGCGCTTGCCGATCAAGAAAAGCAATTTTTTGCCCTCGATCCTCATGGTGAAAATGACAAAACGTTTACAGGCAACTTCTACATTAACGATATCACCCTAGGGCTGCGCTAGCGGCTCTATTTATTATATTGGTTTTTACATTTGTCTTTACACTTATTTCGGGCTTCTTATACGCAAGTTTACTTGGATCTCGCAAAGAAAAGACTATAATAGCAACAGTTATTTTACATTTAATTCACACATTGAACTTAATTGTTCATGGTGGCGTGATATAGCTGTCAACGAGCAGGAGCAACATTAATACTCTCGTGAAAAACAATAAACTGCCTAGCAGGATGCGGGCAAGTAGTGGTGCCAATGCGTATGGCACGAAGAGGATGAAACTATGCAACTTTCACAGCAACAAACCTTTAATCAAGCACTTATCAAATTGTCAGTATTGTTATATCAAGTAGACGGTATGGTGACGTTATCTGAACAAGATTATCTCAATTCCATGGTTGAAGAACTAGATTGGCAAAGTCCAATCTGCCGGGAAGCTTTTTTAAACGATACGATTTACCAGACCAGACAAGCTATTGATACTGGCGATGAACTTGAGTTCATGCGCGCGTTAAAAGATGACCTATCTTTTAACGCGGAAAAAACCCTAGAGGTTGCCATGGCAATCACTGGCGTTGATGGAGAGCGAAGTGAAGCAGAAACAGAGCTGTTATCGGTACTTACCCACAAACTATTGGCCAAGGCATTGATAGCAGGCAGCAGTACGCTGTCTAATCAGCTTAACAACCAAGCTCCGCACTAACTGCCTAGCGCTCGGTAAACGCCTAGCGCTTAGCTAGATGTTATGCACACAAGTTACTTTTTTTGTATCAAAGCTTGGTAACAAGCTTTGTAACAAAGATTGGTAGCAAAGACTGGGTCACTGAATAGTGATTTCAGTACATTTTCTCGCTAGTACATTGTCTTACTAGTACATTGTCTTACTAGAAAAATGCATTAGCTAACAACAAAACCATGGTGTAGCCAACGCTATAAGTAAGCAGTAATAGGCCAGAGTAACGTAGGAAAGTAGCGAATGTTAGCCCTTCCACTTTACTCATGGCCACAATACCTGCTGCAGATCCTATCACCAATAAAGAGCCACCCACACCTACCGCATAAGTGAACGATAACCACTCGGGCGTCGTCATTGCTATTTCAGCTTTTAACAATGCTGCGGTTAAAGGTACGTTATCTATCAGGGATGACACTATCCCCATCAGATAATTGGCTACGCTCACAGGCAGTGAATCGTATAAATACATAAAGCCATTAAGTGCGTGAATGTGTTCCAGCATGCCTACAAGCAATAGCACACCTAAGAAAAACAGCAGGGTATCGAATTCAATGTAACGAATGTAGTCAAGTATGGGGTCGTTGTCGTTATGTTTCCCGTAGAGCGTTGCCACCATAAACATAACCGCCATACCGGTTAAAAAGCTAAGTACGGGCGGAATGGAAAACATGACGTTGGCGACCAATGTAAATATTATGGTCGCAAGAAATATGGCGGCAATCATGTAATCAACCGTCGCAATATCATTTCGCTGTTTCTTAATTCTTACTTCCCCAGTAATGCCAATACTAAGCAATGCTGCTAGCAACATCACGGTGACAAAAGAAGGGACTATCAGCATGAGAAGTTCGGTAATAGACACTTTTTGTTGCAGGAAAATCATCAGCGTTGTGACATCGCCGGTAATCAATGACACCCCACCAGAATTGACGGCGAACACCACCAAAACGGAAAAGCGTATAGTTTGTTTTAATGGTAAGCCCAAAGACAAGACTAATGCGATTGAAACCAGAGTTGCTGTAATGTTATCGGCTAATGAGGAGAAGCAAAAACTGAAAATAGCAGTAAAGAACAGTAATGCTTTCAAGCTAATTTTCTTTGGCATCACAATATTCATCACATTTTCAATTAACCCTTTTCGGTTTAAATACGCCACGAATGTCATCGCTGCCACCAAAAATAACCACAGTGTGGAAATCTCAGTAAGGTTAGTCATCAAAGCATCGTTGATGTGCTCGGTCTGAGAAATAGAGGGGGAAAATATAAATAGAAGTAGCCAAGAGATAGTGCCAAGTAACAAGGTGGTTTTGGCTTTGTCTATATGAATGAGGTCTTCAAAGATAACGCACAGTAGTGCAAGAATGGCGATGACAATAAGTGCCACGTCTAACATGGTGTCAGTTCCTAACAGCAATTTTTATTCGCGCGGATTTTAAGAGCTAGGGAATGAAATAAACAGCGAAATGGGCATGAATGAACTATTTTATGCGACATTTTAACTATCAGCCTGATAATGTTCCGCTATCACCTGATAAAAGAGTGAAAAAATGATTTACCAATTACACAATCGGCGACAATTATAATCATGATGAAGCTTAAATAGTGCAGCTTTTAAAAGCCGCTGAGTTATAAAAAAGCCCCGTTAAAAACGAGGCTTTTAGAAGATACTTTAGGTACAAAGGAGTAGGTGAGTATTCACGCCTTTTGTATTGGCCTTAACTTACACTGGCTTCTTCGCGCAGTTCAGCCTCTCGCATTTCCCCTTCTAACCGCTGGCTTTCATCGGCGCGAGGTTTAGTAAATCGCGCTAGGGCAAGATAAAGTACTGGCGTTAGGTATAAGGTGAAGACCACCGCAATACCTAGTCCACCAAAGACAACCCAACCAATCGCATTTCGCGCTTCGGCACCTGCGCCTGTTGAAAGTATCAGTGGTAGGCCACCTAGTATAGTGGACACCAATGTCATCATGATTGGGCGAAGACGAACGCGACCCGCTTCTATAATGGCATCGTAAACGCTATAGCCTTTATCCCGTAACTGATCGGCAAACTCAATAAGTAAGATGGCATTTTTCGCCAATAGTCCTATTAGCATTACCAAGCCAATTTGCGAGTAAATGTTAATGCTTGTGCTGGTTAGGTACAGGGCATAAATAGCCGCAGCAATACCGAAGGGCACCGTTAACATTACCACAACGGCAGAATTCACACTTTCAAACTGCGCTGCCAACACTAGCAGTACAATAATAAATGCGAGTACGTAGGTTAGGGCGACTTGCTTAGACGTTTCTTCATAGGTTTGTGCTTCACCTAAGAATACTAATCCCATGCCATCGGGTAGCGTTTCGTTACCAAGTTCGCGAATGCTGTCTACTACATCACTTAACGCTAAGTCTTCCGGCAAATCCATCTCGATATTAATTGCACGGCGCTGCGCTTGGCGTTCAAGTTCAGCGGCCACACCTTCTTCAGTAATAAATGCGACACTGGATAATGGCACCAGGTTACCAGTACTGCTTTTCACATACAGATTAGTAAGGTCTGAGGGGTTAATAGAATTTCTATTATTGGTTTGTAGCATAATGGGAATGGCTTGGTCACCCACGTTTAAATCAGCAATATCATCACCATTTACCGCAGCGCGAAGGGCGCTGGCAATATCAGGCAGTGGAACACCTAATTCCTCTGCACGACGTCTGTCAATATTAACTCGCATTTGAGGCTGAGTAGGGTCGTAGCTAATTTGCGGTCTACCCACTTCAGGTAACGCATTTTCTATCTCGATAGCAAACGCTAACGCCGCTTTATGAATATTTTCATAGGTATCACCAGTGAGTGCCAGTTCTAAACCACCACCTTGACCCCGTAAATTAAGGCTGTTTCCGCCAAAGGCATTGCCCGGCGCTCCTGGAATGGCTTGCAAGCCAGGGCGAATTTCACCCACGATATCTTGTAACGACTTGTCGCGGTCATCCCAATGCTTAAGGGGAACAGTAATAAATACAATGTTAGGATCCCATTGCCCCACCACCGTATAAATTGAGTCGATGGTGCCGTTTTCTACATAAGGGAATAGCATTTCTTCCATCTTCTCGGCCTGTCGGTCCATGAAGTTCAAGCCTGCACCATCAGGCCCGCGAGCAAATATACGAATTGTGCCTCTATCTTCACTTGGCATTAATTCATTATCGATATTCTTTGCCAGCAAGTACGCACCACCGCCAGCCAATAAGCTTACTATGCCTACCGCCCATGCGTATTTTAGCGCAAACACCAGTGACTTTTGATACAGACGTAAACAGGCGTGACCGAAGCGGCCAAAGGTGGCATCGAAAAAGCCCGACTTCGTAGATTGCTTTTTCGAAAGCCTAGCGGTAAGCGCGGGTACTAACGATAAAGCAACAAACGAAGATATGATAACTGCCCCAGCTAGCACGCCGCCGAATTCTCTGAATAAGCGTCCTGCGGTAGATGGCAGGAATGCAATGGGTATAAACACCGAGGCTAATACTGCCGTGGTAGCAATAACCGCAAAGAATACTTCACGAGTACCAATAACCGCTGCTGCCCGAGGACCAAGCCCCATGGCTCTTCTGCGCTGAATGTTTTCAGATACCACAATGGCGTCATCAACAATCATGCCTGTGGCAAGTACCAACGCCAATAAGGTTAGAATGTTAACTGAAAAGCCCATGGCCCAAATAATGCCTAGCGCGCCGGCCAGTGAGACAGGAATGCTAAGGGCTGGCACAATAGTGGCGCGCCAAGAGCCAATAAACACGAGTAAAGTGAGAACAACTAACGCCACGGTAAGACTCAGCGATACCACAACTTCTTTTACCGAGTCTCGAATAAATTCAGCGTCGTCAGATGTCACTACAATCTTCATATCAGTAAAGCGTTTGTCCAAGTCTTTCACCATAGAAAGCACTTCATCTGAAATTTCAATGGTGTTTGAACTGGCTTGGCGGATAACGCCTAAACCAATAACCGGGCGGCCATCAAGGCGAACCATACTGCTGGAATCGGCAGGGCCAAAATACACACTGGCTACGTCGCCGATTCGTATATCACCTGAAACAACAATATTACCTACATCTTCAGCACTAACTGATGTAGCGTCGGCGCGCACAATTAAGGCTTGGTCGGAAGATTGAATACTCCCTGCGGGCACATCAAAAGGGGCTAGCGCTAATGCGCTGGCAATTTCAGCCATCGATAACCCAAAGCTGGTTAAACGAAGTGGGTCAACGGATACCCTAAGTACACGTTCTCTGTCGCCACTCATACTGACATCGGCCACCCCAGGAATGCTCAAAAAAAGCGGAGCCACATCGGTGTCAACACGCTCAGTTAAGGTTTCCATGTCTAAGGTGTCGCTTGAAATCGCAAGGCTTACCACCGCTTGCGCATCACTGTCTGCGCGAATAATCGCAAGCTCTTCGACATCATCTGGTAATTGTCGCTGAACGCGGCTCACCGATTCTCGGGTTTCGTTAGCGGCATCTTCTAAGTTAACGCCAGCGCGAAACTCTACCCTTATACGTGCTGAATTTTCTTCGCTTTGTGCGGAAATGTTTTTTACGCCACTAACACGAGCTACCGCGCCTTCTAGGCGACTGGTAACCTCTGCATCTACGGTTTCCGGTGATGCACCAGGGTAAGTGGCGGTAACCGTAATTCTTGGCGTATCTACGTCGGGTAGTTCTCGTACTTCTAGTGCATTTAATGCCGATAAACCAGCAATTGCAATAAGTAAGTTAAGAACAACAATGAGTACCGGTCGTCGAATTGATAAAGAGGGAAGGTCATTGGTTACCGGCGCGTTACTCATTGGCGGGGCCCCCAACCAATTCCGTCGTAATCGCTTGTCCATTTCGAAGGCGTTGTACACCTTCAGCAATTAACGTGTCGCCTTCGCTAATGGCGCCAGACACTAAAATCGCGCCACGCAAACGTTGATGAACATTCACATCAACCCGTTTCGCTTTTCCAGATTCTGCAAGCCAAATGTATGCGCCAGTGGCACCCCATAGTAATGCGGCTTCTGGAATGGCTGCATAGCGGTCGCCTTTAATGCTTAAATTCACCCGAAAGCTCATGCCAGGGCGAAATTTGTCTGCTGAGTTGTCTAACAGTGCGCGGGCTCGCAAGGTACGATCTGCTTCGTTAATGCGCGAGTCAATTTGTGCAATTTCTGCTTTAATAGACGCTTCGCGGTCGCTCCATGGCTCTAAGGTCACATCGGGCGCGTTCATCAGCACAGGTAAAGCGGCTTCTGGGGCTTTGAAATTAATGTAAAGCTTGCTTCTGTGGTCAAGCGTAGTGATTAACGTTTGCTCGTTAATTCGGTCGCCTACTTCAATGTCAGTAATGCCGACAACGCCGTCAAAAGGTGCTTTTATAAAACGGTCATCTAAGTCGACAATAGCTTCTTCCAAAGCCACTTCGGCTAGGTCACGCTGGGTGCGTGCAAGGTCAAGTTCACTGATAGGCACTGCGCCTTGGGCATGGCTGGTGATAAGTCTATCAAGCGTACGCTGTGCATCCTTTAATGTTAGCTCAGCACGCTTAACGGCATTCTTCTGGCGACGATTATCTAGCTTTATTAATACTTTCCCAGCTTCAACAAGTTGGCCAGGAACAAAATTGACTTCGATGACTTCATCGGCAACGGCGGGGTAAAGTGCAATGGAGCGAAGCGCCTCGGCACTACCCACAGCCTCCACTTTTCGGGTTTCATACATAAAAGAGACAGGCTCAGTCACGACTAACTTAGCCTGTTTGTCACCCATAAATTGGCTGTAAGCCGGTACACTTGTGAGTGCCAATACTACACAGCACGCCGATACCCTCGCGTATCGGGAGATCATATTTGTCATTTTTTTCCGAAATCTTTTAGTTTTTTATTTTTCTAATAATGATAATTAGTGGCTGTTTTCGCGTTCTTTTATTGCCACTTAACCCAAGCAAAATTCTAGTGTTATAGCACCATAGGCAGCTTAGCTAAGCAATTGCAGTTCAGCGTATTCCCTGTACAGGGTATCGCTTTTCATTAATTGTGCATGCGTTCCGATACTGACAATTTTGCCTTTATCCATTACCACAATGCGATCTGCATGCTGAACGGTGGCAAGGCGATGTGCGATAACAATACTGGTCTTGCCTTCCATTAAACGATTCATTGCCTGTTGAACCATACGTTCACTCATGGCATCTAGCGCACTTGTTGCTTCATCTAAAAGTAAGATAGGGCGATTTGCTAATATTGCACGGGCTATAGCGATACGTTGTTTCTGACCACCAGAAAGTTTGATGCCACGCTCACCCAACTGAGTGTGATATCGGTTTTCTAGATTATCGATAAACTCATGAGCAAAGGCTTTTTTGGCTGCATTAATCACTTCGTCGTCACTTGCATTCGGGCTGCCATAGCGAATATTTTCCATTACGCTACTGGCGAATACTACAGGCTCTTGGGTAACAATGGCGATATGTTGGCGCAAGCATCTTAGCGGCATGCCCACAATGGGCGTGTCGTCAAACGTGATTTCACCGGTAGTGGGGTCATAAAAACGCATAAGTAATTGGAATAGTGATGATTTTCCAGCGCCACTCGCCCCTACCAACGCAAGGTTCTCACCGGCTTTTATATTCAAGTTTAGGTTGTTAAATAATGGCTTAGTGCCTGGGTAGCCAAAACTCATGTCTTTGAACGCAATAGCGGGCGCTACCTGAGGCACTTGAGATGAAGCGGAGTGTTCAGACAGCGAGGTCACGTCTGATGTTGCATTCAGTAGCTGATAAAGGCGTTCACTAGCGCCTACGCCTCGTTGCACTTCACCAATTACTTCACTCACAGTAGCAATACTGCCACCTGCCATCACTGCATAAAATAGAAAGGCGGACAATTCCCCAACGGTCATTTTGCCTTCTAAAACTTGGCGTGCGCCTACCCATGCAATAAATATTATCGCTGTCATGCTTAAGCACATAATGCAGCCAATTAATAAAGACCGATAATGGATACGATGTTTAGCTGCATTCATCGCCGACTCTACTCGTGAAGAAAAGTGAGCGCGTTCTTTGTCTTCTGCGGTGTACGCTTGAACCGTCATAATTTCATGCAGGCTTTCATCAATGTGAGAGCCTAAATCTGCCACCTTATCTTGGCTGATTTTAGCGAACTTGCGTACTTGTGGTGCTAAAACTTTTATGGGTACAAGTACAGCAGGTACAGCGATGATGACGCAAAAAGTAAGTAGGGGACTAGATATACCCATCAACACTAACGCGCCAATAAATGTTACTACCGAGCGAAGTGTCATAGAGAGGCTCATACCTACCACGGTTTGAATTACCGTAGTGTCGCTAGTGAAGCGAGAAATAACCTCACCGGTTCTAAGCTCTGCGAAAAATGAAGGAGGAAGTGAGAGCAAATGAGAGTAAACCTGATTTCTAATATCGGCACTGACTCTCTCGCCCAACCATGTCATCAAGTAAAAGCGGGCATAGGTCGCAATGCAGGCAATTAGCGTTATTACCAATACAATAACCGTGGCTTGGTTTAAGGTTTCAGAAGCGCTTTCTACAAAGCCGCTATCGATAGCATATTTAATGCCTTGTCCTAACATTAACCATGCTATAGCGGCAGTAAACAAGGCGGCAATGGCCCCAGCGACACGTTTTTTGTATTGGCTTAAGTGTGAACCTATCCACTGCAGTACTTGTTTTGTTGACACTTCATTTAACGGTGTTGCCAAAATAACCTCTTTTAAATTTTCAACAGGATAAAGCGACGCTACGGAAAACCGTATCTAATTTGCGCTATTGATGCGTTCGAACAGAAGCCGAGAACGATTAATCGTTATGACTATACGCTGAATTAGGAAAAGTTGATTTATTCATTCGACTACAGTTGCAGTAAATCAGGTGGGTGGAACCTGGCTTGCCCTGACTTACGCGGGCCGGGTTAAAAATTTGTAAGAGAAGCCGGAAGTCGCAAAGAAATAGCTAAAAAAGAAAAGATTTTAGAAAAGAAAAAACAAGAGTAGAAAACGGCTGGGTTCAAAGTAAAAAACAAAAGTCTGGGGTTCCATTTATAACCTGGAACCCCGACGTACCTAAATGTAATAAAGCACTTTGAAGTGCAAAGCTTAAAAGCTTTGAGCGCTTAGCTTAGCAGCTTCAAGTGCTCAGCTTTGGCTAGCAATGAGGGCTTGCTCGATGTCAGCTATAATATCGTCAATATGTTCAATACCTACCGAAATACGAACCATATCTTCACTAACGCCGGCCGATGCAAGCTCATCAGCATTTAATTGACGGTGTGTAGTGCTAGCAGGGTGACAGGCTAAAGACTTTGCATCACCAATATTAACTAAGCGTAGAATTAGCTGTAGGGCGTCGATAAACTTAGCGCCTGCTGGCAATCCACCTTGAATCCCAAAGCTAATAATACCGGCCGCTTTACCGCCACAAATGCGTTGGCAGGTGTCGAAGTGCTCACTATCAGGCAGAGCCGCATAGTTAACCCAATTCACTGAAGGGTGCTTTTCAAGAAACGCAGCCACTTTTTCTGCGTTTTCGCAGTGGCGCTCCATCCGTAACGATAAGGTTTCTAAACCTTGCATAATATTAAACGCACTTTGTGCTGAAAGTGCAGCCCCTGTATTACGCAGAGGCACTACGCGGCAGCGGCCAATATAAGCAGCTGGGCCAAGTGCTTCTGTGTAAGTAACGCCATGGTAGCTAGGATCGGGTGTAGTCAGCATACTGAATCGTTCTGGCTGAGCAGCCCAGTCAAAGTTACCTGAATCAACAATAATGCCGCCCACGGTAGTGCCGTGACCGCCAATATATTTGGTTAGGGAGTGAATGGCTATATCTGCACCGTGATCGAACACCTTGCAAAGAATAGGGGTGGCAACGGTGTTATCAACAATTAACGGCACGCCTGCGGCATGTGCAATATCGGCCCAACGTTTAATATCAACAACGTTTCCTGCAGGGTTACCAATAGACTCGCAAAATACCGCTTTGGTATTTTCATCAATAGCAGCAGCAAGGCCGTCGAAGTCATTTGCTTGTACGAAGGTAGTTTGAATACCTTGGCGAGGAAAAGTATGCGCAAAAAGGTTGTAGGTGCCGCCGTATAACTGTCCAACACTTACAATATTGCTACCGACTTCTGCGATAGCTTCTATGGCGTAGCGAATAGCGGCCATGCCAGAGGCTACCGCTAATGCCCCAACACCACCTTCTAATTCAGTTAAACGCTGCTCTAACACAGCATTGGTGGGGTTCATAATTCTACTGTAGATATAACCTGGCACTTTAAGGTCGAACAAATCAGCACCATGTTGCGTATTATCAAACGTAAACGATGTGGTTTGATAAATAGGAGTAGTTGCTGCTTTTGTAGTTTCTTCGCTAGTATAGCCTGCGTGTAATGCAATGGTTTCTGGTTTCATTGAACATACCTTAAAAGTTAATTCATATTTTGTGCGTTTAGATGTTTAGATGGTTAGACGTCTATAAAGCTTTTGATCAAGGTAATCCAAAAATCTTTACTTGTGAAGTATTAAAAATTTATTTGTTAATTAAATGTAGGAGAGTGTTTTGGAAAAGCCAGTGCATCAGCCCAGACAACAAGTAACACAGCAAGGTAGTAAATCTATTCTCTACTACGTGCACGACCCCATGTGCAGTTGGTGCTGGGCGTTTGTACCAGTATGGAACACCATAAAACAAAACCTGCCAGATCACATAGAGGTGCGATATGTATTAGGCGGGCTAGCGCCCGATTCTAACGAACCCATGCCAAGTGCTATGCAAGCTGCCATCAGCGGATATTGGAAAACCATTATGCAGCGGGTGCCGGGTACCACATTCAACTTTGATTTTTGGGAAAAATGCGAGCCACGACGCTCAACTTATCCGTCATGCCGTGCGGTAATTGCTGCAAGAAATCAAGATGCCAGTAAAGAAGAATCGATGATAAATGCTATTCAACAAGGGTACTATCTTCGCGCCATGAGTCCGTCCAATGACAGTACGTTGATTGAACTGGCCAGCGAGTTAGGATTAAACCCAGAGCAATTCGAAGAAGACTTAAACAGCGCAGAAACTCAACGAACATTAATAGAAGAAATAAACATGGGGCAAGCTATTGGCGCCCAGGGCTTTCCCAGCTTAATTTTAAAAAATGAATCAGGTTATCGATTTATTGCCCTTGATTATAACGATGCGAATGTAACGTTGGCTCAGTTAGGTTTATAAACTACAGCTATAAAACTCTCATATGACATGGGTCAACTTGGGCCCATGTCGCAAAACTGTTTACGCATTTTTAACGGCTTCTAATAAAACATTATTCACTAACATTCCCTTTTTTCGTCGCACTAGACATTACAGAACGCCCGTTTTACTCTCATTATTCTTCCTGTTTCTATTCAAGCCTTAAATGATAATAAATAAGAGAAAATTCATGATCAAAAGAATCAAATTCAACACTTTGTTCGTTGGCATGCTATTCATGTTTAGCCAAACCAGTATGGCTAATACTGCCACCGAGCAGAAAATTACAAAGCATATTAATGATAACCTCACCCAATCCCAAGCGCTGTTAGAAAAAACGGTGAATATCAATAGTGGCACCATGAATTTCGACGGAGTCAAAAAAGTAGGGGCTATTTATCAAGCCGAGTTCGATGCAATGGGTTTTGATACCCAGTGGGTTGATGGAAGTGAATTTAATCGGGCTGGGCACTTAGTGGCCAGCTATGGCAATTCGGGGCCAAAGATTCTGATGATAGGCCATTTAGATACAGTATTTGCTAAAGATGATGCATTTCAGCACTACAGTGTCGTTGATGACACCCATATTGCAGGGCCTGGCATCACCGATATGAAAGGCGGCGATGTGATTATTATTGCGGCACTGCAAGCGCTGAAAGCCTTAGATTTACTCGATAAAATCAGTATTAAAGTAGTGATGACAGGCGATGAAGAAAGTAGTGGCCGCCCACTTTCACTATCTAAGAAAGCTTTAGTTGATGCAGCAATATGGGCAGATATCGCGCTAGGGTTTGAAGATGCCGATGGCGATATTAAAACGGCGGTGGTTGCACGTCGCGGCTCAATAGGGTGGCAGTTAGATGTTGCAGGCAAGCCTGCGCATTCATCACAAATATTCACCGACAATGTGGGCTATGGTGCAATATTTGAAACGGCTCGTATTTTAAATAGTTTTCGCGAACAGTTAGCGGGCGTTGGTAATATTACCTTTAACCCTGGGTTAATAGCGGGTGGTACTGAAGTTGAAGTACAACCCGAGAATTCTATCGTACAAGGCTTTGGTAAAACCAATGTGGTGGCAAAAGAAGTTACCGTGAAAGGCGGCATTCGCACATTAACCGCCGACGAGTTGGTAAAAGCTAAAAAGGTTATGCAGGAAGTGGCTTCGAACAACCTAGCGCATACCTCTGCGACATTAACCTTTGCCGATGGTTATCCGCCAATGGCACCTACCGACCAAAACTATGCACTGTTAAAGATGTATAGTGATGTGAGTGAATCTTTAGGTTATGGCCCTGTAGCGCCGGTTAACCCAAGAAACGCAGGTGCCGCTGATATTTCATTTGCAGCAGATCATGTAGACATGGCAATTGATGGTTTAGGTTTAATGGGCGATGGCGGACATACAAAGGATGAAGTGGCCGACATGTCCACCTTTGCGCAAAACATGCATAAAGCGGCTATTTTACTCTATCGTTTAGGGGAAGCTAAGGCCTTATAAGCAAGCGAAATTTTTACTCCTTCCACACTAATAGCCAATAAATAATAAATAGGGATGCATAATCCCTATTTAACCCGCATTTATACTTGCATTCACAGCCCATATCCGTATAATTCGGCGGCCTTCTCTTAGGCGCTCAATTTATAAGCGTCTAAAGAAGGATTAAGTTAACGGTAACGCTACAACGAGTTTGAGGCATTTATGGTTACTATTCGTTTACAGCGTGGTGGCGCGAAAAAGCGTCCATTTTATCAACTAGTGGTGGCTGATAGCCGTCGTGCAAGAAACGGTCGTTTTATTGAAAACGTTGGTTTCTTCAACCCAACTGCACAAGGTCAAGCAGAGCGTTTACGCGTTGACCTAGAACGTGTTGATTACTGGGTTGGTGTTGGCGCGAGCTTATCTGAGCGCGTAACTAGCTTGGTAAAAGAAGCTAAAAAATCTGCAGCGTAAGTTGCAATTAACTGGTGAGTATAGATGAGTTTAGCGTCTGACATTGTGGTTGTTGGCAAAATCGGTGCACCTTACGGTGTAAAAGGTTGGGTCAAAATCAACAGCTATACACAAACACCAGAAGGTATTTTTGAGTACTTGCCTTGGTTCCTTGGCGAAGAAAACGAATACCAAATTGACCAATGGCGAACGCATGGTAAAGGCCTGGTAGCAAAGATTGTTGGTGTGGATAACCGAGATGATGCAGAACGCATCAAAAACTTGGATATAAACATTAGCGCTTCGCAACTTCCCGATTTAGGGGACGATGGTATTTATTGGCGCGAGCTCACTGGCATGAAAGTGGTAACTACGCAAGGTTACGACTTAGGTGTGGTGAAAGAAGTATTTAATACAGGTGCCAATGACGTGGTTCACGTTAAAGCGAATGTAGGCGATGCTTTTGGTCAAAAAGAAAGATTAATACCTTTTGTGTTCGACGACGTTGTACAAGAGGTAGATCGGGAAGCGAAGGTCATTAAAGTTGACTGGGATCCGGGGTTTTAAGTGACACCGGAAAAATGGTTCGGGGTAGTTAGCCTGTTTCCAGATATGTTCGCGCCATTCACCCAGCAGGGTGTAATCGGCAGGGCAGTTAAGTCTGGTAAATTATCGGTTGATACCTTTAACCCCCGCGACTTTACTCATGACCGCCATCGCACAGTTGACGATCGCCCCTATGGTGGCGGACCCGGCATGCTGATGATGGTTAAACCGCTTACCGATGCTATACAAGCTGCCAAGAAAGTTGGTGGCGAAAACAGTAGCGTGATCTACTTATCACCCCAAGGGAAACCCCTTGACCAAGCAGGCGTTCAACGTCTTGCTGGCATTGACCGTACGATTTTAATCTGTGGTCGATATGAAGGAATTGATGAGCGCGTAATCGAAAGCCATGTAGATGATGAAGTCTCCATTGGTGATTACGTTCTAAGTGGCGGTGAACTGCCGGCAATGGTCTTAATGGACGCAGTTGCCAGATTAGTTCCCGGCGTGTTGGGGCATAAAGCTTCAGCAGTTGAAGATTCCTTTACCGATGGTCTTCTGGATTGTCCGCATTATACGCGGCCAGAAGTACTAGATGGTCAATCGGTACCTGATGTGTTGTTAAGTGGTGATCATGAAAAAATTAGGCAGTGGCGATTAATGCAGTCTTTGGGTAGAACCTTACTGCGTCGCCCTGATTTGTTAAATCACCTAGCTCTGACTGAGGAGCAGCAGCGGTTATTGGAAATATTCCAAACGCAGTTGCAGCGAGATGACAGTTAACTAGGACGAGAGGATATGATGAGCAAAGTCAGTCAAGATATCATCAAGAAAATTGAGCAAGCACAGCTTAAATCTGATGTTCCAGGGTTCGGCCCGGGTGACACAGTAGTTGTTAAAGTTCGCGTTACCGAAGGTGACAAAGAACGTCTTCAGGCTTATGAAGGTGTTGTTATCGCTAAGCGTAACCGTGGTCTGCACTCGTCTTTTACCGTACGTAAGATTTCTAGCGGCGAAGGCGTTGAGCGTGTGTTCCAAACACACAGCCCGGCTATCTCTTCAATTGAAGTTAAACGCCGCGGTGCGGTTCGTCGTGCTAAGCTTTACTATCTTCGTGAACGTTCAGGTAAATCTGCACGTATCAAAGAAAAGCTTAACTAAGATTACTAATCCTTGCGTTATTGTTAACTTCGAAAGAGCCCGCTTATTAGCGGGCTTTTTTGTGGGCGAAGAACATGTCCTTGGGTTTATGACACGCCGTAAACCCGTCCATGGGGGCTCTGCCAGCGCGTCCTGCGCTGGAAGGTCATAAACCCAATGACATA
Source organism: Alteromonas naphthalenivorans (assembly GCF_000213655.1). NCBI lineage: Bacteria > Pseudomonadati > Pseudomonadota > Gammaproteobacteria > Alteromonadales > Alteromonadaceae > Alteromonas > Alteromonas naphthalenivorans. Next base: position 2,736,063 of record NC_015554.1, on the reverse strand, counting down.
TTCTTCCCACGGCACGGGGGGGAGATGTGGTGTTGGGTTCTCTGACTCGCCGTAAACCCATCCATGGGGGCTCTGCTAGCGCGTCCTGCGCTGGAAGGTCAGCGAGCCTAACACCACATCCCTTCTGAACAGCCGGTTAAGGCTCACCGTTGAATATTAATATTAGTCGCCAGTAGAAGCCCACGTGAAACGAGGCGCGAATCCATCTATGGAGTTTTCGCAATAGCTCCATGTTGTGGAAGGCTTCTGATGGGGGCGACTCCCTCTCCTATAAACGCTGACCCGTACCATGGAGTAGTGCGGCATAAACCCATCCGTGAGCGCTATGTCAGCGCATCAATGCGCTGAAAGGTCACTGCCAACTACATAGCATTCCGGATTGTATTACTTGGTGTTGGCACAATTGCTCAATGCACGTTTGCGAGATAAGATGTTGAAAATAGATAATTAAAACAATGAGTGGCCCCATGCGATTGCGTTTTTTCTGGGTAATAACGGTGTTTGTCTTTAGTGCTATGGCTAGTACAGTGGCAAATGCTGACGTTGAATTCAAAATACCTAGAAGTACTGTTGTGGAACTTCAAGACAATAAATCTAACCGAACTTACCCCATTTTTATTAAGTTACCGAAAAGCTATCGAGCTAATACGAAAGCGTCTTACCCGGTCATTTATTTGTTGGATGGTTCGTATGCATTTCAGGTTGTGTCAGGGGGAACACGATTTCCCATGAATAGCGGTGTAATGGAACAGGCTATCATCGTGGCCATATCCTACTCTAAAGGGTCTAAAGGCGCCTCTAGTCGCGTTCGCGACTATACCCCTTATCTTGCTGAAGACTGGAAGCTTGAAACTGGCAAAGCGGGGCAACATGCTGACTTTATCAATGACACGGTATTTACCTACATGGAGAATAACTATCGCGTGAAGGGAATGCATAGAACGTTAGTGGGAAATTCTTTAGGTGGGTTGTTTAGTGCCTATGTGCTTTTTACCCGTCCAAATATGTTTAGTAGTTACATTATTGGCAGCCCATCGGTATGGTTTCGCGACAATGCCATTTTGTCTGAACCGGTTGTTAAACCTAAAACGCCAGTTAAGGTCTTCCTTGCTGTAGGCGAATTAGAACGTCCCGAATATGGTGAAAGGCAAAATATGGTGGAAGGAGCACAAAAACTAGCTCAAAAAATAACGCTGCAGAATGATAATCAGGTAAATCTGAAGTTCACACTCATTGGTGAGGCCACTCACGCTACGGCGTTTCCCACCACAACAATTCAGGGGGTAGATTGGCTTTACGCAAGCAAACCACACGTGAAAGCGCAGCAGTAAGCATGAGTGCTATTGTGCGTTTTGGGGGCCTGATTCACTAATCCAACGTTTTAGCGGAATCACCCATTCATCCATAGGACGATAAAACGCACCATGTTCTTTTCCTGTTGAGATGGCTATCTCTTTAAATTCCCTTAGTTTACGGCTTCGAGCTTCTAAGAGGTTGCATGAGCCTACGTCGTCAGAAGTTTCATAAATAGAAAGCACACGACCGTATAGCTGAATATCCCGCTTACGATTAATCAATCCTGCGCAGCCCGCTAAAATCACAACGTTAACCCGAGCGTTTTTTAACTCGTTTGACGCGAGTATTGTAATCGCGCCGCCGCGTGAAAACCCGGTAAGGGTAATGTTCTGTGGGGGCACACCTGCGGTGATAAGTTGTTTAACTTCTCCAGCAAGGCGTTTAGCGTAATCGATAGGACTTACACCTTCTGGTCTGTGGTGTGCTATTAAAACATAGCTATCGTCATCAAGTGCTTTTTGAACGCTAGGAAAATTGTATACACCCCACCTAGGATGTATGGGCGTTAGATCATCCCCTTCTACAATAAAGCCATGTGAATAGAAAACGTAGCGTCTGGCAGGGTCTATACTATTTGGGAACGCATATCCGCTGGACGCTGCCTGAGCGTTAACTGTAGTAACAACAAAGAATAAAATGAGTATAAATTTCATCTACAAGATAGGTTTGCATACTTAAAACAATAATACTGACACGAAATTCGTAAATTAACGATCTGTACTCAACTATTTTCAGAATAAACCTATAACAAAAACGCAAGTGAGACAGGAATGACGGCAGATTACTTTCTTTTTTTAGGGCTATTTGGGGTGGCGTTCTTCGCGGTTTCTGGCGCACTGATGGGGCACGAAAAAAGCATTAATGGTTTTGGGGTGGTAGTGGTGGCGTCGGTCACTGCATTAGGCGGGGGAACCATCAGAGACTTATTGCTTACCCAACCTATTTTTTGGGTAGAAACGCCTTCTTATTTATACTCTGCCTATGGTGCAGTGGTACTCACAGTATTATCCATTCGCTATCTACCGCCATTATCTAACTATTATTTTATTTTGATGGATGCGGCAGGGCTTGCCATCTTTAACATCATGGGCATAGAAAAAGCACTGATAGAAGGTACAGGAATGATAGTGGCGCTAACCATGGGAATGACTACAGGGATATTTGGCGGGTTATTAAGGGATGTAATTTGCAGAGAGGTTCCTTTAGTCATGCGCGGCGACCTTTATGCAACCGCGTGCCTTTCTGGTGGCTTAGCGTATGCGGCATTGTTTGCATTAGATGCACCCTACGCGTGGTGTATTTTTGGCTCACTAATAACAACCGTATTTATTCGTCTAGGTTCGCTACATTGGGGTTGGAAACCTAACATATTTAAGAAAGGATACACTCCGAAGAGCTAACACTCACCTTTGGTTGAAAAGTAAACTAAATAGGCGTGAACTTAACTGATCGTCAGGTGAAAAACATATTTGTTGGACTTAAAGCAAAGTATTATACGTTAAAGCTTGCTTGCTTATTCGTTTGTTGTTAAAAAGTCAATGACGTTAAAGAAAATTAGAAAATGCCTGTTGTACAAATAAGTTTACATGCGAAAATATACTCTTTTGACGTTTCATTTTTTCCGTTTTTAGTAGTTAAGAGAGCCCCATGATCAAGGACACAGTAAATAATATCCACGTAAGCGCTGAAGATGTGCTTATTACCCCAGAAGCTTTAAGCGCTGAGTTGCCTGCCTCAGAGAAAGCGCTTGCAGCTATTTCAGAATCTCGCAAGATTGTTTCTGATATCATTCACCGCCGTGACCATCGTATGTTGGTCGTATGTGGGCCATGTTCTATTCACGATGTTGAAGCAGCTAAAGAATACGCGCTTAAGTTAAAGGAACTGCATGAATCATGCAAAGACACCTTATTCATTGTGATGCGCGTTTATTTTGAAAAGCCCCGTACCACAACGGGTTGGAAAGGGTTAATTAACGACCCTCACATTGACGATACATTCGATATTGAAGCTGGTCTGCGTAAAGCCCGTGAACTATTGATTTGGTTGGCTGAACTCGAACTTCCGGTTGCGACTGAAGCGCTAGATCCAATTAGCCCTCAGTACTTAGCCGAATTATTCAGCTGGTCTGCAATTGGTGCTCGTACCTCAGAATCACAAACTCACCGTGAAATGGCCAGTGGTCTATCAATGCCAGTAGGCTTTAAAAATGGTACTGATGGCAGCTTAGATATTGCCCTAAATGCCCTTAAATCAGCAGCATCAGGTCATCGCTTCATGGGTATTAACAAGCAAGGTCAAGTGAGTGTTATTGCCACCAGTGGTAATCCAGATGGCCATATTATCCTACGTGGTGGTAAACAACCAAACTACGACTCAGTGTGTGTGTCTGAGTGTGAAGTTGAAATGCAAGAAGCTGGGCTAACAGCGGGCTTAGTTGTTGATTGTAGTCATGCGAACTCTTCAAAAGATTACCGTCGTCAGCCTCTGGTTGCACAAAACGTAGTAAATCAAATACTCGAAGGTAACCAGTCTATTATTGGCGTGATGTTAGAAAGCCACTTAAAAGCGGGTAACCAAAAATCTGATGGGAAAAAGCTAAGCGAAATGGAATATGGTGTGTCTATCACCGACGGCTGTATTGACTGGGAAACCACAGAATCGCTTATTGCTCAAACCAGAGATAAATTAATAACTGTGCTACCCTTACGCCAAAATAAGCGCACCGATGTTGCCTAATAGGTGAGGTAGTCAGTGCCATTTGATTTGAGGGACACACTGAATGGCCGATTTTTCGCAGCAATCAAACACGCTGCGTGAAGGAATTGACGAGCTGGATACCCAGCTCGTTGAACTTCTCGCAAAACGCAATGCACTTACTACACAAGTAGGTCAGGTAAAAGCCGAAGCTGGCATGCCTGTTTATGTACCTTCCAGAGAAAAAGAACTCATTGCTTCACGACGAGCGCAAGCTGAAGCGTTAGGCGTTTCCCCTGATCTTACTGAAGACCTGTTACGCCGCATCATGCGTGAGTCTTATCATACGCAAAATAATCGATACCTTGGGGTAAATGCTGACGTTGGTACCATTGTGGTTATTGGTGGGGCCGGTGCACTGGGTAAAATATTCGTAAGCTTGTTCGAGCGAAGCGGATATTCAGTCTCTGTCGTTGAAAGAGAAGACTGGGAGAGTGGTCATGCTGCAAACGTGCTTTCAACCGCTGCATTAGTGGTAGTAGCTGTGCCTATTAACCTCACTGAACAGGTAATAGGTCAGCTCTCAATGTTACCCGAAAGCTGTATTTTAGCGGATATTACGAGTATCAAGGTTAAGCCCATTGAAGCCATGATGGCGGTGCATAAGGGCCCCGTGGTTGGCTTGCACCCTATGTTTGGGCCTGATGCTCCAGGTATGATTAAACAAGTTGTGGTGGTGTGTGAGGGGCGCAATGAAAGCGCTTATGATTGGCTCATCGCTCAAATGAAAATCTGGGGTGCAACTATTCATAGTAGTACCGCCGAAGAACATGATAAGTCTATGGCTTACATTCAGGTAATGCGCCACTTTAATACCTTCGTGTATGGTGAGCATTTACGTGGAGAAGATCCCGATCTTGAATCTCTCACTATGTTTAGCTCGCCAATCTATCGGTTAGAGTTAGCTATGGTTGGCCGATTATTCGCGCAAGCCCCCGAGTTGTACGCCGATATTATTTTCAACAACCCTGAAAACTTCGCTTTACTCCGCCGTTTCTATGACCGTTTCGGTTTAGCCTTAAACGTGTTGGAAAAGGGTGATAAAAAAGCGTTTATCAAACAGTTTCTAACCATTGGGAATTGGTTTGGCAGTTATGCAAAAAACTGTCTGGTAGATAGTAAGCAATTGTTGTTAAAAGCCGATGACGGCCAGCTATTGCGTAAGAAATAATAGGGTATGTTTTCTGCGAACTAGCAACAAAAAAACGGTACTTCGATGGCCATTAACCCCCGCAGTACCGTTCTTATAGCTGGCTTATATTATTCCGCTAGCGCACTAGCCGCAGCCACTTTGGTAGGGCTAATTTCTTCACTAGGGTAGCAGCCCAGTATTTTAATGTAACGGGTAATGTTTCTAAGGGCTTCAATGGCATTTTGTACAGGGCCATCTTCCACATTGCCTTTCACATCAATGTAAAACATTTCTTCCCAAGGATTACCTGGAATAGGACGAGACTCTAGCTTCGTCATATTAATGTTGTTTTCACTTAGCACCAACAGCGCTTCAACTAATGCGCCGGGCTTTTGGACCGTTGACATAACCAGTGTGGTTTTAGCGGGTACTTGAAGTGGAACTACTACGGCTTTTCGAGCAACTACGATGAAGCGACTGTGGTTTTCTTTTTGGTTGGCCAAGTTACTTTTTATTGCTGTAAGTCCATATAGGTTTCCGCCAGCCTCACTGCCAATAGCTGCAATATCATCTCGCTGTAGCTCACTCACTGTCAACATAGCCGATGATGTACTGTCCATGGTTTTCACTTCAATGTTGCCAAGCTCAGCCAAGAAGTGGCTACATTGTGTGAATACTTGTGGATGAGCGTACACGGTTTTAATTTTATCTACGGTCGTATCTGCGCCAACAAGCAAGGTGTGACGAATAGGGTGAGTAAGTTCGCCAATAATGCTTAAGTGAGTATGTTGAAGTTGGTCATAAACTTCATTAATACTGCCTGAGGTTGTATTTTCAATAGGCAGAACCGCATAGTCGGCCTCTACATTCTCTACTTTTTGAATAATTTCACTGAAACTCTGACAACCTATTTCCAGCAATTCACCCGGACGTCGAGAGAAATATTTCTGGGTAGCAAGGTACGAGTAAGAGCCTTTGTCGCCCAAGAAAGCCACGCGATTTAGTGGAAGCGTACTGCCAGGGTTCGCGCGTTCAGCAAGCATTGCCTGCTGGTTTAACACTGAGTCTTCAATGATGACGTGAAAAATCTGAGTAACGTAGTGTGGGTCAAGACCTACATCTTTACCTTCTTTAATAAGGCGAACAAGCAGTTGCTCTTCACGTTTCTGATCTCGAACTGGAATATGGTGCTTAATTTTAGTTTCAGCAACCTCGTTGGTGAGCACACGGCGCTCAGCCAATAAGGTTAGAAGTTCACTATCTAATGATGTTATGCGCTCTCTTACAGCATCTAAGGCGTTGTCAGACATAGTTTTCCACTTATCGTATTAGCTAAAAAAAAACCTCCCTTGAGGGAGGTTTTTATGCATGTAGCTGCGCCTCCCTATTTAAAGAGCATAAACGCAAAAAAGATAGCCACTGCATGTATATTATTCTGTTTCATACGATTGACTTTATGCGTACAGCGTTTCAGTGTCAACCTGTTTTTACATTGGTTTTGATTTTTATTGGGGGGAGGGCTTGATAGATACTAGTAGAAGGGGTAGGGCGAATAACGAATTTGCCTTAAAGCAGTAAACCGACGCTATGGTGTCGGTTTTCTGCTTTAATCAATATGGGGAGATTATTTGCAATTCGTAATGTTAGTTACCTAACAAGGCCGCTAGCATTTGTCGAACTTCCGTAGGTTCGAAGGGCTTATCACATAGCGCATTCACACCGGTTTGTTGAATATTGGCCATATGGGCGCTATCTGCCGCTTCGGACGTTACCATGATGATAGGAATATGCGTAGTTTCGGGGTTGAAACGGATAAACTCAGATAGCTCTCGACCATCCATTTCTGGCATATTGTAGTCGGTAACGACTAAATCAAAGGCTTCATCCTTTATAAAGGTAAGTGCCATTGCGCCGTTCTCAGCTTCTTTTATGCGCTGCAAACCCATGCCTTCAAGTACACGACGAATGTGATTACGCGCCAATTTACTGTCGTCAACCAGCAGCACTCTAACATCGTGAATATCAAATAGTTCGAGTTCAAGTTCGTCGTGATTGATTAAATCAAGGCTAGCGTTAAGCGCGCGAGACAAATGAAGAGGCTCGAATGGTTTAGGAAGAATGGCTGAAACGCCAGCTTGTTTAAATTCTTCCAATTTGCTTATTCTGTTCTCGCTTGAGACCAACATGAATGGAATAGTTTTAAATTCGTCATTTTCTTTAATGAATTTTATCAAATCTAATGCTGTGCCGTCTTCGAAATACATCGCGCTAACAATAAGGTCTGCACCGTGCGCTTTAACCGCTGACATAGCCTCAGAAAGGGTGCTAACAGGATCAATTTCCTTTACCTTTTCTTTCAACAATAGGGTAGTAATAATCTTCCTCTGTGTATCAGAGGGTTCAACTAATATGATATGTAAATCAGAAATTGACAGCTTTTCCATTCCGTTCTCTTTTTGGTATTTTAAGGAAAGTAAGGGGAGTGAATTAACCCCCAGCAATTTTAGCGCTAAAGCCCTTATCCAGCAGCAAAGCTTTTAGCTTCTCACGGTCATCCGTTTGAACTTCAATGTGTCCATCTTTTACCGCGCCACCACAGCCGCACTTCTTTTTTAATTCAGTGCCTAGCTTTTTTAACGCATCGGGGGCTAAATCGAGCCCTTTAATTATAGACACGCCTTTTCCTTTGCGGCCTTTTGTTTCTCTATGTATGCGAACAATACCATCGTCGGAAGTGGAACGCTTTGCTTCTTTAGGCGAAGGTTTAACTTTACCTGTATCGGTACTGTATACCAGCAGTGCATCTTGCCAATCTTGCATTTTATCCTCTGATTTTTTCCTGTGCGTTAAACGAGCCATATTTAGGCTTATCTACAATTGTAGCATGGCATGCTGAAATATCTGCGCTAGAATAAATTCAGTAAAGCCTAAATATACACTGAGTTCACTCCTGGAATAGTTCAGGATAAAAGGAAAAGGGAAGCAGTGTAGTTAACGGAAAAAGGGGTGATTGGATGAATGTATTAAAGGACAAGGTCAATGATCAAGAGACTTTAATCATAGAGATGGGAGACAAGTTTGATTTCAGTAAAGTGGAAGCATTTCGCTCAGCCTATCAAGATTTAGACTCTGATGTGAAGCACATCACCGTTGATTTAGCTAAGACAGAATACATGGACAGTTCAGCCTTAGGTATGTTGCTTAATATGCAAAAGGTATTATCACAAAGGTCACTGACATTTAGTATTGAGAATAGCCGACCACCCGTTGAGCGAATACTAAAAATATCGCGTTTTGACAAAAAATTTATTATTCGTTGAGACGTAGCGGTAAGTAAGCCACAGGGCGCTAACATTAAATGAAAATTCTTATCGTTGATGACGAACCAATAAATCGCACCATGTTAGTTAGCATGTTAAGCGAGGCGGGGTTTACTGATTGTGTTGAAGCTGCATGCGGTGAAGACGCGCTAGCGATAGTTGAACAAGCGATACCCGATTTAGTGTTACTTGATGTAATCATGCCGGGTATGAGTGGTTTCGAAGTTGCACCACAAATTAGAACCTTAGCTGGCGGCCGATACTTACCTATTTTATTCATCACCGCGCTGGATGACAAAGAAAGTCTGGTTAAGTGTTTAGAGGTAGGAGGGAATGACTTTGCGACCAAACCTTTCGACAAACATATTCTCACCGCTAAAATTCGTGCTCACGAAAAAATTCGTAACCTAAGCGCGCATATCGAACAGCAAAATGAAGAGCTTAGATTTTATCAGCAACGGGTAGCAAGAGAGCATGCCATTGTTGAGCATATTTTCAGTCATGCCATTGTTAATAAAAGCCACATTCTTAACTATTTTGATCACGCATTAACGCCAGCTGAAACATTTAATGGGGATGTATTTGTGTGTGAGGCTAGCCCAAGTGGCGGCCTGTACTTTTTAGTGGGAGATTTTACTGGGCACGGGCTTGCTTCAGCCATAGGTGCATTGCCGGTAACGCGCGCATTTCAAGAGATGTCAGCAAAAGGGCTGTCGGTCAATGAAATGGCGACAGAGTTTAATAAAATACTATTGCGATTTTTACCCAGCGATATGTTTATGGCTGCGGTTGTCGGCGAGGTTGGCTCTGATGGTTCACGAATTACTTTGTGGCAAGGTGGCATGCCACAGATGATGGTGGTGTCAGGCAAACGGCGATTTATCAAAACGATTTCTTCACCTCATATGGCACTGGGTATTCTTGAGCAACATGAGTTTGACAGTGAATGCGAAATTTTTGAAATGCTGGCAAATGACAAGTTAATTATCTATTCCGATGGACTAACAGAAGCGGTTGATGCTGACGGAAATATGCTAACCGAAGAGGGGGTAAAACAATGGTGTGCTGATGCTAGTGATATTACTGCCGACGGGATTTTTAATCACGCTAAAGCATTTTCGGCTACGCCTAGTTTTGACGACGATGTTTCTGTGGTTATCTTTAAAAGTCAGTCGTTAGAAGGCGTGCAGCCCTATAGAGCTACCGACGATATTCCATTGAATATAGTTATTACCTTGAGTGCCAAGCATTTGAAGCAGCCCGATATTCAAACCCGTATGCTCCACCAAACCTCTCAGTGTAGCGGTATTGAACATGTTCGTTCGGTGCTTTTTACCGTGGTTTCCGAAATGTTTAGCAACGCCTTAGAGCACGGTATTTTGAACATGGACTCACGTTTAAAGCACTCACCAGAAGGCTTTCAACTATATTATGAGCAGCGAGAAAAGCTGCTGAGCGCCCTAGATGAAGGGACGATTATTATTAGTATTGAGTCTGATCCTGTGAAAAAGGTTGTCTTTCTTTCAATAGAAGACAGCGGCAATGGTTTTGATTGGGAGCGTAAAGCCAGCCCCGAAAGTAATGACTCATTCGGAAGAGGGCTGGGCCTTATTAGAGCGCTAAGTAGTAAAGTGTGGTTTGAAAAAGGCGGGCGAAAAATAAACTGTTTGCTCAATACAGCCGTTGAATAACTACCACTAAACTAAAAATGCCAACGATTTGCCGTATATTCCCACTTCAGAACGGTGGATATGTTATGCAATAGCGTCGTTGTTTAATTGGAGCGCCTAATGCTTAAATCTTTGTTACAGCTTTTCGAAACGAAAGAGTCAGAAGAGCAACAGAAACATACTGTCGAACTTGCCACTGCTGCATTGTTAAGTGAAATTATGCGGGCTGACGATAATGTTACAGACAGTGAGCTTAAAGCTTACAAAACGCACTTATATAAGCAGTTTGAGCTCTCTGATGATGAGCTAAAATTGCTAATGGAAGAAGGTCGTATGTCAGCAGAAGAAGCTGTCGATTTAGTACAATTTACTAAGATAATTAATCAAACGTGTGATCCAGACCAAAAGCGGGATATTCTCGAAGGCTTATGGGTTATTGCTTATGCAGATAATCAACTTGCTCCTATTGAAGAGCATACAATACGGCGTATATCAGATTTACTACATGTGCCGCATTCCCATTTTATTAAAGCCAAACTGCATGTTTCACCAGAAAATTAATACAGTACTTGAAACACTTGCTCGCTATTAATAATGTAAAAAGTGCTTGTTACACAGGTAATTAGTGAAAAATAATGCTATAAATAAATCATGATTTTCTGTGGTCTCAGACATCGTCGAGATTGTGATAATAACGTAAGATTTATTTAAAACATGATTGCAATGTATAACGCGGGTGGTGTTTAAGCAAGTGGGTGTATTTAAGTCTATAAAGGCCCCAATTAGTATTGTCGTAACTTTGTCTATGTCAGTTATGGCTGCAGCTGTGTTGTGGTTTGCGGTAATAGAGCACAAAGCGCTTTATCTCAATTTGGCACATTCTCATACCGTTTCTCTTGCAAATGGCGTGGTGAAAAATGTAGCGCCAGCTATGTTATTAACTACACAAAAAGCCTCGTCTATTTCGAATGTTTTGAGCCTATTAAAGGAGCATGAACATGTTATTTCAGCAAGAATCTATGACAGTGAATTTACGCTTTTACTAGAAGAAGATGGCCCATCTGCCGATAGGTTAAATGAGCCCTTTTTCTATACACTCGAGCCATTTTCTTTAAGCGAAGGCGTATCCTCAGAAAATGACGTTATTATGGCACGAAGGGTTATAGGTTCTTCGCAATCGCCAGATGGTTTCTTGATACTCTTCGTGGATGCTAAGGCACCACTCACCGGTAGTGTTAAAAGTTTATTGCTGAATGTCGTTCCCCTTATCTTCGTGCTGTGGGTAATAAGCATTATTGGCACATTGTTTTTCATTAGTCGTGTATTTCGCCCTTTAAGTGAGTTGAGTTTTTTCACCAAACAAGTCACCGATACAAAAGATTATGCGTTACGACAAAACCTAACTTCGAGAGATGAAATTGGAGAGTTAGGAGAAAACATCAACCTCCTGTTAGAAATGATAGAGGTTGAACTACTCATCAATCATGAACAAACTCAAACGTTGGTCAATCAACAGGAAACCATGATTCGCCTGGCTAACTATGACAGCCTAACCGGGCTACCTAATAGGCAATTTGTGCTTGATAATTTGCGTTTAGAGTTGGCCCGAGCACGAAGAAATGATGATGATCTAGCGCTACTGTTTTTCGATTTAGATGGGTTTAAAGGAATAAACGATTCACTCGGTCATGAGACCGGTGACCTAATATTGATAGAAGTGGCAGATAGGGTGAGCGCACTGTTGCGGGAAGGGGATTTAGTCGCCCGTTTAGGGGGAGACGAATTTTTAGTACTACCCGACAGGGAAACGGGAGATACCACTCTTGAAAATATGGCTATTCGATTAATTGATGCCTTTACCAGTCCTTTTGAATTACGAGGATTGTCATTGTCTGTCGGCGTTAGTGTGGGCGTAGCACGAGCCATAGACGCCGACTACGATTTAAGCGAATTAATGAGCAATGCAGACCTTGCCATGTACCGCTCTAAAGCTAAAGGGCGTGGCAGCTTTACCATATTTACACCTGATATGGTGGAATCACATAAGCGTAAATTCCATTTAGCTAATGCCATAGAGCAAGGGCTAAAGAATGATGAGTTTATGGTGTACTACCAAGTTAAAGTCGATCAAAAAGGGAAGGTTATCGGCTTAGAGGGGCTTCTTAGATGGCAACACCCCGAATATGGCTTGGTCAGCCCGAATGAATTTATACCCATCGCGGAACAAGGCGGCAAGATATCTGCCATTACGCGCTGGGTCATTGAAAAAGTCTGTATTGATCTGCCCAAATTAAGAGAATGGCTTCCCCATCGTTTTCGCGTGTCAGTGAATCTATCAGGGCACGATCTTCGTGATAGCAACCTGTTTGATAATATCTATGAGATTTTTACGCGCTACGATGTAAACCCTGAATATGTAGAATTCGAGGTAACCGAGTCTGCTTACTTAGAGAACTTTGCGTCGTCAAATAAATTCTTTAAACGCATGAGCAACATGGGATGCGCCATTGCCCTTGACGACTTTGGGACGGGGTATTCTTCACTAAGTTATTTGACCCAAATTAGTATCGATACCCTAAAAATTGATAAGCAGTTCGTACATGAACTAGAAACCTCCGAAAGAAGTCGACTGGTAACGGGCGCTATTATCGATTTGGCCAAACGTCTTTCACTGACTGTATGTGCTGAAGGTATTGAGAATGAAACACAGTGGCATTATTTGATTGATCACGGTTGTGACTACATTCAAGGGTTTATGTTTAGCAAACCGATTCCTATGGATGAGCTTGTTCAATCACCTAAACAGTTTTACATAGGCAATACAGACAATAGTGAAGCCTAGGTAGGCATTCAAAGCCCATGCATTGCTTTTTTTAAGGGAAGTTAAATAGACTGTTCTAACGAACTGTTTTTGCAGCCTATTTGACGCTTTATTAGGTTGTTGGATACATTTACAGGAGTTCGTGTAACTGTGTCTGTTTCTAGAGACATCGAATAGGAGGCAAGTCGGTTTATAATTTGTAAGTGTATGATATATAGTTTATTTGTATTTTTGGCTCAATTTTAGCTTATTCAATCAGAGTTAACAGAGTTATCGAAGTTAGTTTAAGGGATTTATAAACAAGCAGTAATGCGGAGGATTCATGATGAAACGACTAGAGAAGGTTTTTCTGATTTTAATGACTATCGCGGCGATACAAGCTATATCGGTAGTTGAAGCGCACGCTTCACCTGCGAAAACGTTGATGCAGCAGCTAGATACTAATAAAGACGGTTTGATATCACTAAAAGAAGCGGTTCGTCACACCGAACTATTGCGTAATTTTGGGTTAATTGACGACAATGAAGATGGCAAATTAACCGAAGACGAATTAGCAAAAAGTAAACTGACACCGGGAAATGCAAAATCTGCCGTTAGTAAATAGCGGCGGTCAGCGAGCAAAATAAATAAAAGCCTAGCAGATGCGCCTGCCGGTACTTGTTTGAAGGAATACCACTCTGATTGAGAAATTTTCATTTGGTGAACGGCTGGTTCAGCTAGGCTCATTACGTCAACTAACGCTAGGTAGCTTCGTGCTGGCGTTAATCCCATTAATTGCGCTGTTGTGGCAAAGTCAAAGTGACTTAGCTAAAGTGGGGCAAATGACCACGCTGGAAACCCGGTATGTGGTTGATGTTGTGGGCGATATGCAGCGCCTGGATGGTGCTGTTGTTGATTTAGAGCGAAGTATTCGCCAATACGCCGTTATTCGCACCGAAAAAGTTGCCACCTTATCCGATAATGCACTCGATCAATTTGCCGTGGCTGCTGATAATCTTTGCCAAGCCTTATCTGTTCAGAGAACCTGCGAGAGGTTGTCAGAACAATTAGGCGACCTTTCTGATTACCGCATAATTGAAGATCAACTCCTACTTAATGCGTATCTAGCTAACGTCTCACGCAGTGTTTCACAACTTCGAGGCGACGTGGAACTTGCTATTTCCGAACGGGTCAAAGTGCAGCAAGATGACTTAAACGCGATGCAAGCAAAGCAGGCGTGGTCTACGGCGATGTTGGTAAGTGTTTCTTTGCTGCTTATCCTATTAGGAAGCCAACTGATTGTTAATCCAGTCAATAAACTAAAGCAAATAATACGCATAGTGGCTCATCAACAAGGTGATCTTCCCCCTTTGTCTCGCCAAGCTCCGCGAGAGTTAATAGATGTGGAGAAAGATCTGCATTGGCTGTACGATCGCCTTGGTCAATTGGAACATATACGCACAGCATTGTTGCGGCATGCTGCTCACGAGTTGAAAACACCGTTAGCCAGCATTAAAGAAGGATGTAGTTTATTATCGGAAAATGTTGTGGGCGATTTAAATGATCCTCAACGTGAAATATTGTCGCTTCTTAGCGCAAGTACGCAAAGATTGAACACCCTAATCGAAAAATTACTCGATTATAATTTGTTATTACAGCAAGCTCAGCCCGACATTGTTAAAACTGATGCGAAGAAGTTGGTTGATGCATGCTTGGGTGATTACGCACTGGCGTTACAAGAACGCGAAGTGACGGTATCGGTAGAAAGCAGTCATATTTGGGCTGACGAAGAGTTATTCCGACGAATACTCGACAATTTGGTGTCTAACGCAGTAGCTCATGGTGCTGTAGGGCGACCCATCAATGTACATATATATTTAGATAATAACTTTGCTATATTGGACGTTGCAAATCGGGGCAAGCGGATTGCCAAAGAGTCGGTTGCAACACTGTTTGAACCTTTCACCCGTGGCGCAGAGCCGAGAAATGACAACGTTATAGGCACAGGATTAGGTTTATCGATTGTTGCGGATTGTGCGCGACTGATGCATGGCGACGTGCAAGTTGTCGATGTTGATTATGCTGATGTGTGCTTTAGGGTGACGATTCCTCAACAGGAAAAATAAAATGAGAATAAGTTGTATGATACTGGCCCTGACGATGATGTCGGGTTGCAGTGTGTTGTCTAAGCAGCCAATCGAACAGAAAATTGAAGTTACTCCACCCCAGATCGTTGAAGTGGCTGTAGATGACGATATTTGCCTGTTCACTTCAGAACCTGAAAATTTTGATTACAATTGCGACATGGCTTACTGGTTAGAAGTTTGGCTTGAAGCTGATGCTACGCCTTGGATTGAACGCAAAGCGCAATTGACAGCGCTTGGTCAATCGAAAAAAGACAAAATTCACGCTTACCTTTTATCCTTATCCAGCGATACCCCGTATCAAGACAGGCTACGAGCCCAACTTTCTATAGATGATTTAATGCCTGAATTTACCGACGCTGCCGCGTTGGTTATTGACGTTGTGGTAAGTAACCCAAACAAACAATTAATGGAACTTGAGTCTGCGTTGAGTGTATTAAGCAAAGAAAACACCCTTCGAGGTCAAGAATTACAAAAGCTGTATGCTGAGCTTAAAGCTCAGCAGAAAAAACTAGAAGAACTACTCCAAATTGAAGCAACACTTATGGATAAAAACAGGAACAACTAACAATGAGTGAAAGTAGCAAGAACAAACCCCATTTATTGTTGGTTGATGATGATAAAAGTTTACTTCGCCTTTTAACCATTCGTTTAGAAGGTGAAGGTTATCAAGTTACTGCGGTTGAAGATGGTAATGCGGCGTTAAGAAAGCTTCAAAATGATGCTTTTGACGTGGTACTCAGTGATTTGCGCATGCCTGGCCTTGACGGATTAAGTTTATTTGAAGAAATCATGGGCATTCGAAAAGATATTCCCGTTATTTTAATGACCGCCCACGGTACTATTTCGGACGCGGTTGCGGCTACTCAGCGTGGCGTATTTGGTTTTCTTCCAAAGCCTGTTGATCATGATGAACTGCGTACCTTGTTACAAAAAGCATTAAGTCAGTCACAAGCGGCTCAGCCCGGTGAATGGGCGAAAAGTATTGTTACCCGCTCTCAAGATATGCTTAATGTACTTGATCAAGCGTACCGGATTGCACAACGAGAAGTCAGTGTACTCATTAGCGGAGCAAGTGGTACAGGTAAAGAATTACTTGCCAATGCCATGCATCAGGCAAGCGATCGACGCGACAAGCCGTTTGTTGCCATTAACTGTGGCGCACTGCCAGAAAACTTACTTGAATCAGAGTTATTCGGACACGCTAAGGGTGCTTTTACTGGTGCGGTAGCTGCTCACCCAGGTTTGTTTCGAGAAGCCGATGGCGGTACTTTATTTTTAGATGAAATTGGCGATATGCCAATGACACTACAAGTTAAACTATTACGTGCATTACAAGAGCGTCAAATTAGGCCTGTAGGCAGCAGTAAGCATGTAGATATCGATGTTCGTATTATCTCGGCAACGCACAAAGATTTGCTCAAAGAAATGGAAGAGGGCACTTTCAGAGAAGACTTATATTACCGTCTAAATGTGGTGAACTTAAAGCTTCCATCGTTGAAAGCGCGTAGCGAAGATATTCCATTACTCGCTCGTTCATTGTTACAGCAAAGTGCCCAGCGTCATGGTGTGAACGTGAGCCAGTTTTCAGACGATGCAATGCAGTTGTTAGTGAAATCATCTTGGCCAGGAAACGTGCGTCAATTGGTGAACGTGGTAGAGCAATGTGTTGCGTTAACACAAACTCCAGTAGTGCCTCTGCATCTTGTAGAGCAAGCACTATCAGCCACTAAGCAAAGTTGGCCAACGCTGACCGAAGCCCGCGATGCCTTCGAACAACAGTACTTGAACAAGCTTTTGAAAATGACGGATGGAAACGTGACCCGTGCAGCTGAGCTAGCCGGTCGTAACCGAACCGATATGCATAAGTTAATGAAGAAGCATGACTTAGATGCAGGAGACTTTCGCTAGTACGATCTGCACTGGAAGTATCTTTGAAGCGTAAAGCGTAAAAGCTGCCACCCAATGTGGCAGCTTTTTTATTTAGAAACGTAGGCTTCAATAGCCTTGTCAGCGATGGTTAATCTACCATTGATTCTCATTAATGATGGTTTCCGCTTTCTTGGCCATCTCTTTTAACATAAGAATTTCTTCAGCAGAAAACTCTCTCGGTTCATCATGAATTACACATAAGGTGCCAAGCTCGTACCCATCGGTTGAACGAAGAATAGCGCCTGCATAAGAGCGAATGTAAGGCTCACCTTTAACCAAGGGACCGCCTGCAAAACGGCTGTCTTTTGTTGCGTCGGTCACAATCAAATATTCTTCTTCCGCTATCGCGTAAGTGCAAAATGAAATATTGCGCGGTGTTTCTGACACATCTAAACACTGGCGAGACTTAAACCATTGTCTGTCTTCGGCAATTAAGCTCACCAAACAAATTTTGCATTTAAAATATTCTTGGGTTGCTTTGGTAACGGCATCTAGCTGTGCGTCGGGTTTGGTGTCTAGAATATTTAAATTTTCTAGGGCTTTTAATCGCAAGGTTTCGCGATCAAGCGTTGATGATTCCATTAATTATTTCACTTAAATAAAAAGTTACTATTGAGACTGTCTCAATAACTTTCATCTTATAGTAAGGTAAGAATAAGCACTAGTTAATATTCTTAATTTATAGTGCACGGCTTTGCTATTTTAAAGAGGTAAAACAGCAGCATTTTTAAAGAAATTTATGTGCATCAGAATGCATGCTAAAACAAGGCGTTTTGGCTCGGCTGTTGTTTAATGGCAAGGTTAGGAATTGCCGTATCACCATGCTTTTGGTTGTACAAATCAATAAACTGCTGCGCCAACCACGGGGCATCTTTGTTATCGGGTCGATGACAAAAGAAATACGGGCTTTTTCCTTCTAGCCGCCATTGATGAATTTTATTTACCCAAGGCGTTAAGCACGCAATATTATCTTCGTCTGTATCATTTCCTACAAAACGAACGACAGGGTTATTCGCGGTGGCAATCACATTCACCGGCACTTTAGGTTTTTTATGTCGTACCTCACTTAATAGCGCACTGTTGCTAGCCCTTGTATTAGCCCCTGTATCTAGCCTTGAAACAGGGCCGGTAAACAAGGCGCGAGTATCCATAATAATACGATTAACGTTTTGCTCAATTAACAGTTGATTCAATTGCTTTTCTTCATCGCCCTTACCGAAAAAAGCCAAATGCCTGACTTCAACCGCAACGGTAATGTGGCGTGGTAAATGGTGTAAAAACGCAGCCAGCCTTTCTAGTTTTTCAGGGCCAAAGCTTGCAGGAAGTTGCAGCAACATTATACCGAGTTTGTGCTTAAGTGGCGCAAGTGTCTGTAATTGCTCATTTACTTCATCTTCACAGTGCAATAATTGATGAACGTGGGTAATTTGTTGGTTAAATTTAAAGGTAAACGAAAAATCGCTTCCTACCGATTGCTCCCAGCGTGCTACCGCATCAGAATGGGGGAGAGAATAAAAGGTCGTATTTCCCTCAACCGTATTACACTCATTAGCGTAATGAACCAGTTGATTGTCACTTTTCGGGTAATTAGCAAACCAGGTTTTAGGCCAATGACTATGCTGCCACTGTGGCAAGCCAATAAATACCTTGGGTAGCGCCGAAGAAGTTGATAATTTAGTTACTGCAGGATTGTTTGTATTTGTCATTGGGCTTTACTGCGCATTTGTTTATACTATGCGACCTTAATTTAACACATAGTGCATGATGGCAAGGGGCGCGATCGCCTCATTGTAGAGTAATGGCAAGCAGGTTCAAGGGTTTGCCTTCCATCGTGTAACGCAAGATAAGAATATCAGGGGTCAACGACCATGCGCACAGATTACTGTGGGAACATCGATTCATCATACATTGGGCAAGAAATCACCCTATGTGGTTGGGTAAACAAACGCCGTGATTTAGGTGGCGTTATCTTCATCGACTTACGAGACCGCGAAGGTATCGTTCAAGTGGTATTCGACCCTGATTTACCAGAGGTATTAAGCGTAGCGAATAAACTTCGCGGTGAATTCTGCGTGAAACTTACTGGTAAAGTTCGTGCTCGCCCAGAAGGTCAAATTAATAAAGATATGCGTACCGGCGAAATTGAAATTTTGGGCACAGGCCTAGAAATCATCAATCGTTCTGATGCGCTTCCACTTGATTGGAACCAAGAGAACTCTGAAGAGCAGCGTTTACGCTACCGCTACCTTGATTTACGTCGCCCTGTTATGAGCCAGCGCTTGCAGTTTCGCGCTAAGGTAACTGGGGCAGTACGTCGTTTCTTAGAAGGCGAAGGCTTTCTAGATATTGAAACCCCTATATTGACCAAAGCGACACCTGAAGGTGCTCGTGATTATTTAGTACCTAGCCGTACGCATAAAGGCGAGTTCTTTGCACTGCCGCAATCGCCACAATTGTTTAAGCAATTGCTGATGATGTCTGGCATGGACCGATACTATCAAATCGTAAAATGCTTCCGTGACGAAGATTTACGTGCCGATCGCCAACCAGAATTTACTCAAATCGATATCGAAACTACGTTTCTAGATGCCGATGGCGTAATGGCGATTACCGAAAGCATGATCCGCGATTTATTCAGCACTATGTTGAACGTAGATTTAGGTGACTTCCCACGCATGACCTACGCCGAAGCAATGAAGCGTTTTGGTAGCGATAAGCCTGATTTACGTAATCCACTAGAGCTTACCGATATTGCTGACTTACTTGAAACTGTTGAGTTTAAAGTATTCAGTGGCCCTGCGAACGATCCTAAAGGTCGTGTTGCTGCTATTCGCGTACCTGGCGGTGCGAGCATGTCTCGTAAGCAAATTGACGAGTACACTAAGTTTGTTGGCATATATGGCGCGAAGGGCTTAGCCTGGATGAAAGTGAACGAAATGGCACCTGGCCAAGAAGGTTTACAATCACCTATTCTTAAGTTCTTAAGCGAAGATATTACCGACGGTATTTTGCAGCGCACTGGCGCTCAAGCTGGCGACATCTTGTTATTCGGTGCCGACACTAACACAGTAGTTACCGAAGCTATGGGCGCACTTCGCCTTAAGCTAGGTGAAGACTTTGAACTCTTAGAAGGTGAGTGGAAGCCGTTGTGGGTTGTCGACTTCCCTATGTTTGAAGAATTCGATGGACAGCTTCATGCTATACACCATCCGTTTACTGCACTTCGCGGCTTAACCGCAGAAGAGCTTAAAGCAAACCCGGTTGGCGCATTGTCTGATGCCTACGATATGGTATTAAATGGTTGCGAGCTTGGTGGTGGTTCAGTACGTATTCACAACGAAGAAATGCAATCTGCCGTGTTTGAGATTTTGGGTATTGAAGAAGAAGAAGCGAAGAATAAATTTGGCTTCTTACTTGATGCGTTACGCTTTGGTGCGCCGCCTCACGCAGGTCTAGCGTTCGGTTTAGATCGCCTTGTTATGCTTATGACAGGTGCTAGTTCTATTCGAGATGTAATGGCATTCCCTAAGACCACGACAGCGGCTTGCCCATTAACATCTGCGCCAAGTCCAGCGAATCCACAGCAGTTGGAAGAGTTGGCGATTGCAACGGTAAAAAAGCCGTCGTAAACGATGGCTTATAAAAAGCCCGAGTCGGTCCTTGTGGTGTTGTACGATCAGCACCATAAGGTACTTTTGCTACAGCGCAATGACGACCCTGAATTTTGGCAGTCGGTTACCGGCGCAATGGAAGATGGCGAACTCCCTATTGAAACCGCATACCGAGAAGTAGCGGAAGAAACAGGGATTGACGCCAAACAATTGTCTATAGAAATGTTTAACCACAATAGACAAAACCAATACGAAATTCGCAGCCGCTGGTTGCATCGATATCCCCCCGGAACCCGGTTCAACACCGAACACGTTTTTTCTCTTCAAGTAGACAGTACCTTACCGTTGGTGCTTACTGAACATTTGCAGTATGAGTGGGTAGATAAAGCACAAGCATTAGCGCGACTTTGGTCGCCTTCAAACAAAGAGGCGGTATCAATGTTTGTACCAAACGTACCTTAATGGTTATACTGGGTATAGATCCAGGTTCTAGGGTTACAGGCTACGGTGTTATTGAACGTAAGCAGGGTAAACTTGTGTATGTGGCGAGCGGTTGTATTCGCGTAGGGACGGCAGATTTGCCGTCGAGACTAGCCAATATTTATACCGGTATTAGCGATATTATTCGCCAGTACAACCCTGCGCAATTTGCTATCGAGCAAGTGTTTATGGCAAAAAATCCCGACTCTGCATTGAAGTTAGGGCAAGCCCGTGGTGCCGCTATTGTGGCAGCCACTCAAGGTGAACTGCCAGTAGCAGAATATTCGGCAAGGCAAATTAAACAGGCTGTCGTAGGTAAGGGAAGTGCAGATAAAACCCAAGTGCAGCACATGGTGAAGCATTTATTGAGTTTAAGCGGTACACCGCAAGCTGATGCTGCTGACGCTCTAGCTGTGGCGCTATGTCATGCCCATACCGAGCAAAGCCTAATAAATATGGCAGGGCAAGCACGTAAAACAGTGCGAGGCCGTTTACGCTAATTGCTTTGCTCGCCTATAAAAAGCATGGGTTTTTGTAATCACTTTTTGTAAACACTGTTTGTAAACAATAGAACCTTCCTATTCGTTTTATTTCCCTAAGTTGGGAAAATATCAGGTAAGAGAGCAGTCATGATTGGACGTATTCGCGGTACATTAGCCGAAAAGCAGCCCCCAGAAATATTGGTAGATGCAAATGGGGTAGGTTATGAAATTCATATGCCAATGACCAGCTTCTATCAATTACCAGCGGTAGGTGAGGAAGTGGTGGTTTATACCCATTTCGTCGTGCGAGAAGACGCGCAATTATTATTTGGTTTTGCCGATAAAATGGAGCGAGGATTATTCCGAGAGCTAATTAAAGCAAACGGTGTGGGCCCTAAATTAGGCTTAACCATATTATCGGGTATGTCCGCAGGCCAATTTTTGTCAGCGGTTCAAAATGCAGATGTTTCGGCACTAGTAAGTTTACCGGGTATTGGTAAGAAAACCGCTGAAAGGTTAGTGGTTGAGTTAAAAGATAGGTTAGCGAAGTTTGGCAAAGTGCAAAGTATTGCTATTCCACCGCCAAGTGGTGATTTACTTAATACCAATACGTTAGTAGAAGTAAACGATACGAGAGAAGATGCCCAGAGCGCGCTAGTGGCACTAGGCTATAAGCCTGCGCAGGCCAGTAAACTTATCGATAGTGTGTATAAAGAAGGCATGGAAAGCGAATCGCTTATACGTGAAGCGTTAAAAGCCGCTATTTGAACCTAGTTACGCAAGGCCAGAATAAGCTAAGGCTAAAATGAGCCAAAGCTCAATATGCCAAGAATGATAGAGCAACGTTGCCGATTTACACTAAAGCAGAGCCATAATGATAGAAGCTGACAGACTGATTACGCCTGATGCGAGTACCGAAGATGAAGTTATCGACCGTGCTATTCGCCCCAAAATGCTTGATGATTACACAGGCCAGCCTCACGTATGTGAGCAGATGGAAATCTTCATTCAGGCAGCTAGAAAGCGTGACGATGCTCTCGATCACTTATTAATATTTGGTCCGCCTGGGCTAGGTAAAACTACGCTAGCAAATATTGTGGCGAACGAGATGGATGTCAGTATTAAAACCACCTCAGGGCCGGTACTTGAAAAGGCTGGTGACCTAGCTGCATTGCTGACTAACCTTGAACGCAACGATGTGCTTTTTATAGATGAAATTCATCGATTAAGCCCTGTAGTGGAAGAAATTCTGTATCCGGCGATGGAAGACTATCAATTAGACATCATGATAGGCGAGGGGCCTGCTGCTCGTTCTATTAAGCTAGATTTACCTCCCTTCACACTCGTTGGTGCTACAACGCGGGCAGGTTCGCTTACCTCGCCATTGCGTGACCGGTTTGGGATAGTTCAACGATTAGAGTTTTATTCGGTTAAAGACCTTACCACCATTGTGGCTCGTAGTGCGAGTTACTTAAATTTGGATATGAGTTCAGAAGGCGCTCAAGAAATTGCACGTCGCTCTAGAGGTACACCGCGTATTGCAAACAGGCTATTGCGACGAGTTCGAGATTACGCTGAAATTAAATCTGATGGTACGGTAGGTGTTGAAACCGCTGCAAAGGCATTGGATATGCTAGATGTAGACAAAGAAGGTTTCGATTACATGGATCGGAAATTGCTTTGTGCCATTATAGAGAAATTTGATGGCGGCCCAGTAGGGCTAGACAACTTAGCAGCGGCAATTGGTGAAGAGAAAGAAACCATTGAAGATGTAATAGAACCCTTTCTTATTCAGCAAGGCTTCCTGCAGCGTACTCCACGTGGACGTATAGTGTCACAGCGGGCGTATCTTCATTTTGGCTTCACGCCTTCAGCTTAACTGTCCACTGTATGCATGGTTGTGTGGGCAGACCTTACGTTTGCTCATACTCAATGCACTTATATCTGCTATGTACATCACTTTTCTTCAGGCAAAAAAAAGCCCGCTCAATGAACGGGCCAAAACAACAAGTGTTAAAGGAAATAAATCCAGGGAACTCATGTCTAACAGGAGAAAAACTCTTGCATAACCGTGTGATACACCATTACGCTCTGTAGGACTGATGCTGCGTATTATAGGCTTAGTTAGTATTCTTGCAATTGAGTAAAATTGTTTTTTAGCCTTAGAAAAACTAATGTGTTGCGAGGGTGTTAATAGTTTATCATTTTATCTTTAAAAACAGCTAAACGCTCTACGTAGCTGAGGTTGAGAGGGGTGGTTGTGGTAAGTTGAGTTAATGATATGCAGCCAATTACCTTGATTATCGATGAATTTTATTGACGGTGAAAGAATATTTATGCATTTACACCAAGTAAGAGTGTATTACGAAGATACCGATGCAGGTGGCATTGTTTATTATGCCAACTACCTCAAGTTTATGGAAAGGGCAAGAACCGAGTGGCTTAGAGCCCTTGGCTTCGAACAAGATAGATTAATGGAACAATCGGTCGCTTTTGTCGTCAAACGCGTTGAAATGCATAACTATGCGCCTGCTCGATTCAATGATCTGTTGAGTATTGAAACGCAGGTTGTAGAATTGAAAGGTGCGAGTATGACGTTTCAACAAACCATTAAAAATAAACAAGATGTAACTTTGGTATCTGCCGATATTCAAGTTGCTTGTGTCAGTCTAGATACTATGAAGCCTAGACGACTACCACGTACATTGTTAGGGGAAATAACGCGTGTCATCTGATCTTACTTTTATCGGCCTATTTTTGCAGGCCAGCTTTATTGTTCAACTTGTTATGTTGCTTTTATTAGGCGTATCAGTTGCCTCTTGGACATTTATCTTTCAGCGTAGTAAGGCGCTTTCAAGTGCACGAGAAGAGATGCGTCAGTTTGAAGATAAGTTTTGGTCAGGTGCTGATTTAAATCGACTTTATCAAGAGCTATCTGCTCGCCCTAACTTATCAGGTATCGGCACTATCTTTTGTGCCGGCTTCAAAGAATTTGTCCGCTTACGCAAATCAAATACCGGCACCAATGCTATTGTAGACGGTACTTATCGCTCAATGCGGGTAACAATGTCTCGCCAAGTAGAAGAACTAGAAAGCCGACTCCCGTTTCTAGCAACAGCTGGTTCAATTAGCCCGTATATCGGCCTATTTGGTACGGTTTGGGGGATCATGAACGCCTTTATCGCGCTAGGGGAAGTACAACAAGCTACGCTAGCCATGGTTGCACCAGGTATCGCTGAAGCGCTTATTGCAACAGCTATTGGCTTATTTGCGGCCATTCCTGCGGTTATTGCGTATAACCGTTTTAGTCACCAAGTTGAAAAATTGGAAAACAGTTACGGTAACTTTATGGAAGAGTTTTCTGCCATTCTTCACCGTCAGGCAGTATCTGGTCAAGCTCAGCAGCCGCAAGCGTAAATGCGAACATTGATGCGAGCTTAATTCACTGGTGAGAGAGGAATTATTATGTATGTAAGAAAGCGCCGTAGGCCGGTTTCTGAAATTAACGTAGTGCCCTACATCGATGTAATGTTGGTGCTACTGATTATCTTTATGGTAACGGCTCCGCTAATTTCGCAAGGGGTTAAAGTTGATTTACCTAAAGCGAGTGCGAATCCTATTGAGCAAGAAGATAATCCACCTATTATTGCGTCAGTAGACGTTAAAGGTCGCTATTTTCTTAATGTGGGAGACGACCAAGAGTCGCCCCTGCAACAAGAAGACTTAGCAGCCTTAGTACAAGCTCAGCTACAAAAAGATCCTAATACGCCAGTGGTAGTAAAAGGAGATGGACAAGTTGCTTATAATGAAGTCATTCAACTTATGGTGTTATTGCAAGGCGCGGGCGTGCCTTCTGTAGGTTTAATGACAGACCCCGTTGAGCCAGAGTAGGTTTATTGATGACTGCAAGTTCTGTTGGCATTTATAAATCTATCGCACTCCACCTTGTGGTGGCTGCAGTGTTGCTAATTAGCGTCAGCTTTTCACCTTCTCCTTTGCCGACAATGGCCACTAATGCGCCGGTTATTGAAGCTACCTTTATTGATGCTCAAGCCATTGCCGATACCAAACGGGAACAAGCACAAGCAGAAGCGCAAGCACGAGAGGCAGAAGCGCAAAGAAAGAAGAAGGAAGCGCAGGCTGCTGCAGCTAAGCGTAAGCGAGCGGCAGAGGCTAAGCAGGCTAGAGAGAAGAAGCAAGCTGAAGAAGCAGAATTCAAACGTCAAAAAGAGCTAGAGCAGTTGGCAGCGCAAAAGGAACAACAGCGCAAAGAACGTGAAGCAAAAGCGAAAGCCGATGCAGAGCGCAAGAAAAAAGAAGCCGCTGAAAATGCTGAGATGGAGAGAATTATGCAAGAGCAACTTGCGCAAGAGCAAGCGGCTCAGCAACAACGAAGAGGTGCACAAGTTTTGACTGAGGTAGAGCGTTATACCGCATTAATTCAGCAAACGATAAAACGGAACTTGTACAACGATGACAGCTTCAAAGGTAAGGTATGTAGATTGAATATCAAATTGGCTACCACAGGTTATGTGACTAGCATACGTATCTTAGGCGGGCATGATGCCTTATGCAGAGCGGCAGAAAGTGCCGTACGCCGCGCAGAAGAACTGCCGGTCTCAGATGCGCCCGACGTTTATGAGCAACTAAAAGATATTAACTTAAAAGTGGAACTGTAGTGCAATGAAGAAAACAGGTTTATGGATAGCCGCCATCGCGATGGTATTTAGTGCCAAGGTGTTCGCGACATTAGAAATTGTGATCACTGAAGGCATAAACAGCGCTCGACCTATTGGTGTCGTGCCGTTTAAGTGGAAAGGTACAGGTACATTGCCTAGCGATATTTCTGAAGTCATCATGGCAGACCTGATGCGCAGTGGTAAATTTAGCCCCGTTGCGACAAGTAAAATGCCACAAATGCCTGAAACCGCTGATGAGGTTAATTACTCTGCGTGGGCGTCTCTTGGTGTTGATACCGTTTTGGTCGGTAGTATTGAACCTGAAGGTACGGACAAATATTTAGTTTCTTACCAATTGGTCGATGTACTAAAAGGGCAGTTAGACGGTGGCCAGTCTCAGGTATTAAAAAATGGTGAGTTAGTTGTAAGTAACGAACATGTAATAGCAGCGCGCCAATCTATTATTAGCCCTAGAGACTTTAGGCAATACGCACATCGCATTAGTGATGTCGTGTATGAAAAGTTAACAGGTGTTCGCGGTGCATTCTTAACCCGTATTGCTTATGTCATTGTACGTGATAGAGATGCGTACGAAAAACCATACCAACTAGTAATTTCAGATTATGATGGCGAGAACGAAACACGCTTGTTGTCGTCACCTGAACCATTGATGTCTCCGGTTTGGTCACCAGACGGTGAAAAGCTAGCGTACGTAAGTTTTGAAAACCGTAGACCTCAAATCTTCATACAAGACATCTATACTAGCAAACGTACAACCGTAACCGATTTTCCTGGTATTAATGGGAGTCCCTCGTTTTCACCAGATG
Source organism: Alteromonas naphthalenivorans (assembly GCF_000213655.1). Taxonomy (NCBI): domain Bacteria; kingdom Pseudomonadati; phylum Pseudomonadota; class Gammaproteobacteria; order Alteromonadales; family Alteromonadaceae; genus Alteromonas; species Alteromonas naphthalenivorans. The sequence continues at coordinate 2,708,873 of NC_015554.1, read as the reverse complement.
GCAAGCAACTTGCAATGGTTTTATCGAAAGATGGGAACCCAGAGATCTATGTTATGGATCTTGCTACGAAAAATTTGACTAGAGTAACGCGCAACCGTGCTATCGATACAGAGCCTTCATGGCTACCTGATGGTAGTGGTTTAATTTTTAGCTCTGAACGGGGTGGTAAACCCCAGATATATAGCGTAAATTTAAATTCTAGAAAGGTAAGACGCGTTACTTTTGTAGGCGAACAGAACTTGGGTGCTACATTAACGCCCGACGGTAAGCAAATGGTAGTGGTTAATCAAACCAATGGAAACTACCATATTGCTAAGCAGGCATTAGACGGTGGCTCTCCACAGGTACTAACAAGAACCTTTTTGGATGAGTCTCCTAGTGTAGCGCCTAACGGTAGTATGATTATTTATAGTACCCTTCATGAAGGGACACAAGTACTTTCACTTGTTTCTCTTGATGGGCGCTTTAAAGCCAGATTACCTGCAGCCGATGGGCAAGTGAAATCGCCAAGTTGGTCACCATTTTTGTTCTAACAATTGAAATATCAAACAATAACATTTAAGGATTAGTAGGATGCAAATGAATAAATTAATGAAGAGCTTCATTATCGTCTTGCCAGTGGTGACCATGATGGCTTGTTCGTCTGGCCCTAGCGAAGAAGAGCTAGCCGCTGAACGTAACCGTCTTGCACAAGAACAAGCACAAGCAGAGCAAGATGCTCGTCAAGCTGAAGCACAGCGCGTAGAAGCAGAAGCTGCTCAGCGTATGAAGCGTTCAGAAGAAATGGTTCAGCAAGAAATGGAAGCGCTGAAAAACGAACAAACCGTTTACTTCGATTTTGACCGCGCTAGTATCAAGCCAGAATTCCAACGTTTACTTGATAAACACGCGGCGTTCTTGGTGAAAAACCCTAGCACGAAAGTGACTATTGAAGGTCACACTGATAGTCGTGGTACGCCTGAGTACAACATTGCACTAGGTGAGCGTCGTGCCCAGTCTGTTGAAACTTACCTAATGAACGCTGGTGTAAGCAGCAGTCAAATTACGGTTGTTTCATACGGTGAAGAAAAATCTGCGGTAATGGGTTCAACTGAATATGCATTCGCGCAAAATCGTCGCGGAGTGGTTGTTTACCGATAATGGCTTTTACAGCAATTAATACTATTAAAGCAGGCGTCACCTTGTGTGCCGCCTTTGCTATTTCAAGTTCAGCTTTCGCGCAGGCGCCAGTGGTAGATGCCAATGGCGGCAGCAACCTAGAACAGCGTATTGCGGTTTTAGAACGTATTGTTAAAAGCCGAACTGAAATGCAGCACCGTTTACAAACCCAATTGGACAACATGCAAAGCGAAGTTGACCAATTGCGAGGGTCTGTTGAAGTTAACACCAACGAGCTGGAAAAGGTGCTTGAACGTCAGCGTGAATTGTACCTTGAGATAGATAAGCGTGTTGAGGCACTTAAACAAGGCGGTTTGGCAAACGTAGGTGGTACTGGCGCTTCGCAAAGCAATTCTGCAGGGGTTACCCCTTCTACAAGCTCATCATCCCCACAAGAGGGTGAGGACGAAGCATACGACAGTGCTGTTAATCTTATTCTGAAATCTCGTGAATACGATAAAGCCATTCCTGCTTTTCAGTCATTCATACAACGATTTCCGAATAGCGAATATGCGCCAAATGCGCACTACTGGCTTGGACAGCTGTTGTTTAACAAACAGCAATGGAATGACGCTATTGAGCAGTTTAATATTGTATCGAACCGTTTTTCTGATTCAGTGAAACGTCCGGATGCATTATTAAAGTTAGGCGTCATTGCCGAACGCACTGGCGACAGTAGTGGAGCGCGAAACTTCTTTCAGCAAGTGATTAGCGAATACCCTAATTCTTCTGCAAAGCGGTTAGCGGAATCTAGATTAAATAATCTATAATAAAAAAACCTCTCTTAACGAGAGGTTTTTTTTCACCCCTTTGAAATTTTATACCTCTGTTGTACTGAACCAGACACAATATTTATAAGTATATTTTTAAAGAAATTCCAAAAACTACGCATTTTTTTAGACTTAATTCGGTAACATTTTGTCGGTCTAAAAAAGTTTTATAATGGTTTTGTGGTAGGAATTATGCGCGATTTGTGTTGATTTTGAGCGGTTGAAAGCTTTTTACTACAAAAATCAAAATAAAAACGCCTTTTGGGTTGCGTCAGATAAAAATCTGAGTATTATATGCCGCCGTTGCCAAGACACAGGCAACATCAGGAAAGATTGGGTCGTTAGCTCAGCTGGTAGAGCAGTTGACTTTTAATCAATTGGTCGCTGGTTCGAATCCAGCACGACCCACCAATTCTTCTCCTGGCTCCAAATGACGGGTCGTTAGCTCAGCTGGTAGAGCAGTTGACTTTTAATCAATTGGTCGCTGGTTCGAATCCAGCACGACCCACCATCATTTGAAAGCGAAGTACAATCAAGCTAATACCAACAGCTTGTATGCTCATTGTTTCATTTGTAAATGTGTGAGTAGTAAATGTGTTATTTGATGGGTCGTTAGCTCAGCTGGTAGAGCAGTTGACTTTTAATCAATTGGTCGCTGGTTCGAATCCAGCACGACCCACCATCATTTCATAAAGTGCTTTCTACCAAGCTTACTACATAAAAAATATCACTCCCAAAGCGATATATTCAAAAATTCCCTTCTACCTATTAGTGTGCTGCGCCAAAGTTGCTCCAGAACACAATATTCAAGTAAAAGAAACGTAGCGCTGTTAGGCTATCTGCTGCTAACAATTCTGCAAAAATGGGGTTACCGGCTCGTGTTAATCCTCAACTAGCACTTATTCCATGTGTAATTCACTTTTTTAGAATGATGTGGTTGAAAATCGGTCAATCATCCTTAACTAAGTAGTATGTATTTTTTATGACAGTTGGGTATAATCCACGCCCTTGTCACAACCGAGATGTAGGTCAATGTCAGTAGCCTTTCGAGTGGAACAGGTAGAGTATCCTTTTCCCGCTAAACCGCAGCCATTATCAGATGCCCGTAGAGCATCGCTTAAAGCTGAGATTAAATCTTTGCTTAAACAGCGAAATGCTGTGCTGGTTGCGCATTACTATACCGATCCTGAAATTCAGGCATTAGCTGAAGAAACTGGTGGTTGTGTTGCTGATTCGTTAGAAATGGCACGCTTTGGTCGTGATGCAGCAGAACAAACGTTAATTGTAGCGGGCGTTCGCTTCATGGGGGAAACAGCAAAAATACTCAGTCCAGAAAAAACGGTGTTAATGCCAACTCTGGAAGCTACCTGTTCGCTGGATATTGGTTGTCCCATCGAAGAATTCAGTGCGTTTTGTGATGCACACCCCGATCACACGGTCGTGGTTTATGCTAATACTTCGGCTGCCGTAAAAGCCCGAGCAGATTGGGTAGTGACCTCAAGTATTGCATTAGAGATAGTTGAGCACTTAGATAGCCAAGGTAAAAAAATCATCTGGGGGCCTGACCGTCACTTAGGCTCGTACATTGCCAAACAAACTGGCGCGGAAATGTTGATGTGGCAGGGCGAATGTATTGTTCATGATGAGTTCTCAGCGCAGAAGCTGGCTGACATGAAAGCACTGTATCCTAACGCGGCAGTATTGGTTCACCCTGAATCACCTGCCAGTGTGGTAGACATGGCTGACGCAGTAGGCTCCACTAGCCAACTGATTAAAGCGTCGCAAACCATGGACAACGACACCTTCATTGTGGCCACCGATAAAGGCATTTTTTATAAAATGCAGCAACTCACGCCCAATAAAACATTTATTGAAGCACCGACTGGTGGAAACGGCGCAACGTGTAAGAGCTGCGCTCATTGCCCGTGGATGGCCATGAACGGCCTTGAGGCGATAAAAGCCTCATTAGGCGCTACATATGAAGGCCATGAGATCTTCGTTGACGACAGCCTGCGTGAGGGCGCTTTAATCCCACTCGATCGTATGCTCACTTTCTCAGAAGAACTAAAAGCAAAAGGCGGCCTATAACGCTTATTAAGGTAAAGACGAGTAATTATTCAGCAGTTAGCGTGTTTTTTCGCGCAACGTCTTGATTAAGACACTCGCTTTACCTACTATACGCGCGCTCTAGGCAAATGCTTTGGCAGTATTTCGTTATTTGCGTTCACCGCAAATAGCACAAAAATTTGGAGAGGTGGCTGAGTGGCTGAAGGCGCACGCCTGGAAAGTGTGTTTAGGGTTAAACCTAACGAGGGTTCGAATCCCTCTCTCTCCGCCAAATAGAAAAAGCCCCGTTTCTTTGCGAAGAACGGGGCTTTTTTGTGTTTAATGCAAAATGTGTAAAAGCATAAACCATGCATGCATAAAAATTTTAAAACTCAGCTTATTGAAGTACCAAAATTTAAAGCCTCTTCAATGAGCAGATGACACAACCACTACATGAATAAATTTCATGATCTTAATTATCAAAGCGCGGCACCAAGTAGTACAATCGCGTTTTTTATTTCATCATTCGTTAGTAGAGCCGTAAAATGAAATTCTTTATAACCCTTATTCGCAACTTACTTGGGGCTATCATTGCATTTGTCGATGTAATAACCCGGGGCACTAAACTAAAACGTTCGCCAGAACAACAAGTGCAAGTGGCAGAGGAAAGCCAAAATTTGGCTTTATACCAGTTCTTTGGTTGCCCTTTTTGCATTAAAACTCGCCGCGCAATGTACAAATATAATCTGCCTATTCAAAAGCGAAATGTATCAGAAGGTTCGCCTTACAGAGAAGAGCTGTTACAAGGCGGCGGAAAAATTCAAACGCCATGTCTTCGAATTGAAAATAACGATGGCGTTGAGTGGCTATACGACTCTAAAGCGATTATCGGCTATTTAGAAACACGCTTTGTTGAAGCAAAGTAACTGATTATTATAGTTGAAGTTATTGTTAAAGTTCCTAGCTTCACTGTAACGGCTAGCCCTGCTAAAAGGGCTAACCCTCTACGAAGAACAGCTGTAGTGTGAAATACCTCCAGCATTAAAATATTCTCGCGGGCGCAAACGGTAATAACCGCTTTGTGTTTGCTCTGATTGTTCTTCGTAGGGTTTAGTCAGCACGTCTTGCAGTGCGTGAATACGATCAAAATTGCCAACTTGTGCGTCTTTATACGCCGGTACAACTAACCATTCACGCCATGTAAACTTAGGGTTAGTAAGCTTCATCTTTTTTGAAATATCATTAATATCACCCGACTTTTCAAGTTGAGTTCGCCAACTTTTTAGCCACTCATTCCATTCAAAACTCATGCTTTCTTTAAGCTCAGCATAAAAACTTGTTTTTAGTGCTTCAACATCTTTAGGAAGGTTAGATAGCTCTCTAAAAAAGTGGTTATAGTCCACACCAGTGCGCATCATTAAGTGTAATAGTTGAAGCAGCAGCTCATTATCGTAAGCGTTAAGCCCGAGTTTTGCGGCCCACATGTTGTCCATCTTTTCTTGCATGACCGTGGCAAAGTTGCTGTTCACATCACGTAATGCTTCTAGTTCAGTTGGTGCATTGATGAGCAAGGGCTCCACAGCGCGACAGAACATATCAAAGTTTTTTTCTGCCGCTACAGGCTGGTTTAAAAACGAGAAGTGACGACCTCCACCAGTCCATGGTTGGTAAGCTGGGTCGAATAACTCACAAAACCCAAAGGGTCCGTAATCAAGTGTATATCCTCCAGCCGCGCAGTTGTCGCTATTGAAGTTTCCTTGGCAATAACCTACTCGAATCCAATGCGCCACAAGGGATGTGAGTCGGTCTTGAAACGCAGTAGCTAGGGCAACAATCTGAGCTTCAAAGGGTTGGGCTGTATCGATATCATTTTTATATTCACGTTCAATCAAATGCGTTGCTAGAAGCTGAAGCTCTTTTAAAGCCGTAGGGTGTTGGTTGCTTCTTGCTCGTCTTCCAAAAAGTTCTAGCTGGCCCACGCGAATAAATGAAGGGGCAACGCGGGTTGAGATGGCCACAAGATTTGGCACCATCTCTTCTGGGTCTTGAGAGTTTGAGCCCTCTAAATACCAAGGTCTGTCGACAGTTTCAGACTGAGACATAAATAAACTGAGAGAACGCGACGTAGGAACACCCAATGCGTGCATATGCTCTTGTACTAAAAACTCTCGAACACTCGAGCGCAATACTGCTCTGCCGTCAGCGCCTCGGCAGTATGGTGTTCTTCCTGCGCCCTTTAACTGCATTTCAAAGCGCTTTCCATTAGTAACAATTTCCAGTACTGAAAGGGCTCGGCCATCTCCATATCCATTGCCCGTTGAAAATGGGCATTGCTGAATATATTCGGTGCCATAAATTGACAAGGCATAGCCGGTAGCCCAGCCATAGGGTCGTAACTCGGCGGGTAGGGAAGTCATGCCACCAGAAAACAAACGCATAAATTCAGGCGTGTGGGCAAGACTGTTATCAAAGCCTAATTCTTCAAAGAACGCTTGGCTATGAGCAACGTAGATAGGGTTTTCAATAGGGGTGGGCGTTACCGGTACATAATGGCCAGAGAATACCTGCCTTGGGTTATGCTCATTACCATCTTCTTTAGCGTGCGGATCCACAACCAGACTATTTAAAAATGAATAATCAACGTATTTTGCAAGGTCGCTAACAGTTTGAATTGGCTGTTCAGTTTTATTCTCTTGATCGTCTAACATTGGCGCCTCTTTAACACGTTTGATTTAGAGGGCATTGTACTACATATCCATCTCGTTACTTTACACTGTGGTGAGTATTTGAAGTTGCAGCTCATAGCGGTAAATTTAGATAGCCGATTCATGTCACAATTATGGTCACTTAGTCGGTGATACGGTTCTCAAAACGATTGCCGACACCATTAAAGTGACCTTGCGGGATTATGATACTCCAGGGCGTTTTGGCGGCGAGGAGTTTATTGCTATTTTGCCAGGCACTTCAGGTGAACAAGCCCTGACCATTGCTGAGCGGGTTAGAGCAGCTGTGAGCAAGCTAGAAATTGGCTTAGAAAACTCATCACAGGTATCTAACGTTACGGTTAGTTTAGGCGTAGCTAACCTAGTACCAACCGACAGCAAAGCAGAATCTATCATCGACAGAGCCGATAAAGCCTTGCTAAAAGCCAAACAGATGGGCCGTAATCAAGTGGTACTTGGTGATTAACTGTTGCACAACCTATTCGTTCAATAAGACCCAGAAGCATGTAAACCTGCTTGCAACCCTACACATACGATTTTACACTTCCGTTTTTTAAGACCCGTAACGGAAATTTTATATGAATTACAACAATGTCGATGCTTTAAAAAAGCACTTAATTAAATCTCCTGAAAGCGTTGAGTTTGGAGATGTAACAGCCCTTATCGATAATGCATTCACATTCACGCCAACGGCCTTTACCAATGGTGAAGTAACTAATGAAGCTAACCAAAACAATGGTTCTTGCAAATTACTCGCGTTAGGCCAGCATCTTCAACTTAACCAAGCACAGACATTAGCACTGTTTGGTGGCTTCTATCGTGATGACGTTTTAAAAAATCCTGATGGTGATGACCACGCAAATATTCGCAATTTTATGCAGACAGGGCATGAAGGCGTGAGTTTTGAGGCTTTTCCTCTATCCGTTAAAAGCTAGATTCTTATCTAGGCTCAGAATCTCTTAATGTTAGTATTTCTGCGCCTGTCGCCGTTACCAATACCGTGTGTTCCCACTGAGCAGATAGTTTCTTATCTCGTGTAACCACGGTCCAACCGTCTTTTTTAAGCTTTGTTTTATACGTGCCTTGGTTAATCATGGGCTCTATTGTGAAGGTCATGCCTGCTTCCAATTTAAGCCCAGTTCCCGCGCTACCCACGTGGACTATTTCTGGCTCTTCATGCATTTCTTTGCCAATGCCATGGCCACAATAATCGCGAACAACACTGTACCCATGTTTCTGCGCATGCTCTTGAATAGCGGCACCAATGTCACCAATTGTCGAGCCGTGTTTAACGGTCTCTATGCCTTTGTACATCGCTTCATAAGTCACATCAATTAACTTTTTCGCAATAGGTGAAACTGTACCAATTGCGTACATTTTGCTGCTATCTGCAATATAGCCATTTTTTTCTAGGGTGATGTCTATGTTGACGATATCACCATTCTTAAGCTTTTTAGCTGCAGAAGGAACACCATGGCAAACCACGTCATTCACAGAACTATTGAGTACAAATTGATACCCATATTGCCCTTTACTTGCGGGTCTTGCTTTAAGGCAATCAACAATAAACCGTTCTACAAAGCTATCAATTTCAAGGGTGGTAATGCCAGGAGCCATAAAGCTATCTAGCTCGTTGAAAACCTTTGCCAGTAATTTGCCTGATTCACGCATTAGTGCAATTTCACTGGCTGATTTTATAAGGCTATTCACTAACCAACCTTACTGAAGATACGTTTTGAGAGCGCATCTCTAAATCAATGATTTGTTCATAAGATAATTTGGGATTTTGCTCTGCTAGCCGGCCGACTTTCATCCAAAATTCTGCTTGCGAATTAATAGAACGTTCCATCACTGCGCTGGTTTTACGCACCTCTTCATGCAATGCATCAGATATCTTAACAATTCCCATAATAAACCCAATTTAGAAATATATGTTTTGCTACATAATGTACTAAAACATGTATCTTGTCTAATGCTTGATTCGTGAACTTAATAGCAGCAGACGTTAACAAAACACATGCGACACTTTTTGTCGCATGTGTTATTTATGCTAATAGGCAATTCCAATAACAGGTCGATACTTGTGAACGCATTCCAGCGAAAGTTAGACATTCTACAATTTATACCCCGCGCACCTCGTAAAGTGTCGAGTCGGCAGATTTTAGATAACTTGCAAAACAGTGGTCACGCCAATATTGATATGCGTACTGTGCAGCGAGATTTAAAAAGCCTTGAGCAAATAGGCTTGTTTGGCCTTGAAGTGGATAAACGCTCAAAACCCTTTGGCTGGAATATTAATGCCTGTTTCAAGAAATTAAACTTAAGCTTGATGGATGGCAATACCGCCCTTGCGTTCAATGTACTCGAGCAATCTAGTGAAACCCTTCCGAATACTACATTGAAAGAACTACAGCCTTACTTCAATAAGGCCGAGCAAATACTAGCTCATGATAACGACTCGCTTTTGCAGCATTGGTCAAAGTCGGTGAGTAATGTGCAAGTGTCACAACCTTTGGTGCCACCTGATATCGACCCGGTTACGTTAGAGCGTTTAAAAAACGCTTTGTATTACAAAAAACAGGTGAATGCAGATATAAAAAGGCTTTTCAAGCGCGCAAAAAAAGCAGTATGGAAGCATTATGATAAAGTGAACCCAATGGGGTTAATACAGCAAAATGGTCGTCTAATATTTATATGTACTTTTGGATCTTTGCATACCAGACGATATTCCTTACCGATAAATTTTATTCGAAATGTTGAGGTGACAAAGAGTGATTGCCAGCAAAGCAATGACTATCACAAAAGCCTCCGAGCTGAGTTGGTGTCAACGCAAGAAAAAGCGGAATTGAAACTGCTTATCAACGACAATTCTTTCTTCCTATTACACGGCTATAAGCTGGCTGAAGATCAAAACATCTGCAGCTCAACGATTGCCGGAAAGTCACTATTGACGGCAACGGTTACCGACGACAGTAAGCTTCGCGCATTTTTAAGAGGGCTAGGAAGTAATATTGAAGTTCTTGAGCCCTTATCGCTTAGACGTTACTTTACAGGCTTGTCGGAAAGCCTCTACCAGACTTACTGCAATTAATATAACAACGCGCGTTTTAGCGTTGATTATTCGGGCTGGCGAAGCGTTATTCTCTAGCCTTTTCCTTTTAGCCTCACGAAAGTCGGGGTATCTAGATACTCGCTTTTACCATTATAGGGTTGAGATAGTCTTGGTCGCTTCATCTCTACTATCTTTTCAGAAGAAGGTTCGCTTTGCGCATCAGGTGGAATGCCTGTCGCAATAACCAACACCTCAGCAAAGTGGGGAAGTTCTTCCGAGATAGTTACGCCACTAATAATCAATGCTCGAGAGCTGTCTATCAAGGTTTGTAGCTCAGCCAGCATACTTTCGTACATTGCAAGGCTGGGCTCTTGTTGACAAGATAGCTGAACTATTACACCTTGCGTGCCTTTAATATGGTTGGTTTGTACTAAAGGGTTCTTCAAAGCATGCGTTAGTGCATCACAAAGTGTTTCATCACTGTGCGCCACGCCAACGCCTAAGGCGGTATCACCTTCAAGTGATAGAATATGGCTGAAATCGTTGATATCAACATTGATGTAACCCGTGCTGGTTAGCATAGTAATGATGGATTCAACAATTCGCTGCATTTGCGTGTCACAATGCCGGAAGGCGCTAATAATGCCCACGGTTGCATCAAGCGCGGTGATAAGTGCATCGTTTGAAAGCACCAGGGTCGCGTTGGCTTTGCGCTTAATTTCTTCAAGGGCGTGATAGGCTATTTCTTTGCGTTTATCCCCTTCAGATTTAAAGGGCAGGGTAACAAAGCAAAGGGCATCTATTCCCATTTCTGATGCTAAATCTAACAACACTGAAGTGGCACCGCTGCCGGTTCCTCCTCCAAGCCCTGCTATCACTATAATGAGGGTGTCGTCGGCGATCAGGGCTTTTAATAACTCAATACTATGTTCGGCGGCATGTTTAGCCACTTCAGGGTTGGCGCCTGCGCCGAAACCTTTTGTGGTGTGCTCGCCAATCAACACAACTTCATGCTTTGTTGAATGTTCTTGAGATTGTTTATGTGAAAGGTTTTGACACTGGTTTAGCGCAGAAATATCGGTATTAATCGAGCTAAACCTAATGGTGCTGTGCGCTGAAGCGGAAGACATATTGCTAATTGCGTTACCTCCACACCCACCTACACCAATAACGTGAATATTTATTTTTGTTGCGTCTTTTTCCCACATAACCACCACCGAAACTTGACCAAAGAAGAGTACTTAGGATGATGTATTAATGCGGTAAAAACTGACGCACCCAGCGTTTACCTCAGTAAAAGAGCACAGTTATTTTAGTAAAAAAAGAACCTAAATCTCAAAAAGGCACTTTAGTTATCACTTTGCCATCTATCGCACGAAACATCTCTTTGTGTTCTTTCCAATAGCCGCTTATTGTTACCCTTACAGTAATGGGGCCCTCTTCAATATTCATAAAGTAAAAGCCATGATAACCTGCAAAAGGCGTTGTGAAAGCGCCACTTTGCTTGATACCTTCACCCCGGGAATACGCCATTTCAAATCCGTCAGGGTACTGCATCGCGTCTTGGCTTGAGGGATGGCCATGAAAATCGTAATACACACCTTCACCCTTGTGGTTTAGCACTTTCCAGCTATACACGAATGTACTGTCAGCAGGCATAATGAATTTATGTTCTATTTCGCCGTAGTCTTCAATATCGATATCAAAAGTTTCTGATTTAAACGGCGTATCTTCAAGATGAATAAGCCCTTGTACCGACTCGTTTATGCGCTCGGCGGTGGGATCGTAATCACCTATATTAAATGACAGCGTTAAATCTTGTGTATTGAATCGAGCAGCGCTTTCCTGTTGTGTATGTTCACTTACCGATTGCTCGGCTTTACCCATCTCGGCTTTACCCATCTCGACAAGGCCAAGTGTGCTACCTAAACCTGTAGGATCGATGCCATATTCTGCAGGCAAAATAGCCACCACTAAAATAGCGCCAGCGGCAAGGGTGGTGAGTATTATTTTATTTAACAATGTCATTATTTATTTTCCTTCACCGCGTCTTTTATCGCGGTGTTTTCGCTATTTCTAATAGTTTTAGCTTCAAGTCTTTTAGATAGCTATACCTTGGGTTTTCATGCTGTATTTGCGTTGTTTTAGCCCAATAAATAGCCGGTAATGTGCAAGCCGAACAACATAAGCCCAGCACCAAATAGCCCCATATTTACAGCGTTTGAAATAGCAGGGTAGTGGGGCTGCCTGTGCAGCCAAGATAAACTGCTCAATAGCATGACAAGTGCTAACAATTGGCCGATTTCGACACCTAAATTAAACGCCAACATGTTAGGAATGAGCCCATTCGTAGCCAAAGCCAAATCTTGCAGTTTACTCGAAAGCCCGAATCCATGAGCTAACCCAAAGCCAAACACGGCCATTTTAGGGTTTAAAAAGCGAAACTTACTTAAGTTTTCCAGTGCCTTATAACAAATAGATATGCCAATAATAGCGTCAATAAGATAGGGGTTAACATGAAGACCTGACAACACTCCAAGTAGTAGTGTTATGGAGTGGCCCAACGCAAAAAGGCTCACAAATATAGCGATGTCGCGAAATTTGGATAAGAAGAAAATGACACCCACAAGATAAAGCAGGTGGTCGTATCCGGTTACCATGTGTTTGGCACCCAAATACATAAAAGGCCAGATGTGAACACCGGAGGCATTGGAGAGAAAGCCTTGATCTTGTTGTGCTACACCATGGGCTAATGCCGACGGCGTTGCTAACAGAAAAACTAATATGCCGGCTAAAGGAAAAGCGGGTAAAAAGGCTAATAGAAAGCGAGTTAATGTGTTTTTGACCACAGCGTTATTCATTTAAACACTCTAAGCTATAGCCTCAAACCCGCGAATCTGCGGGTCCGAGTGGTTCAAAGTGAAAGCTTGCAGCACACGAGCCGGTGGTATTGGAGCTCGTGCACACCCAGGTCTAGTCAATTAAGGGGTTTCCACATAAGGAATAAAGCGCCCTAAAATAATAACGCTAGTCCACAAGAATAGTGATATCCAAGCTACCACCTGCGCATTTTTATCTAGTTGCGCCGGGGTATTCAACGCACGCGCAGATATCGGCATAGTGGCCATTTGCGGTTTGACTCGTATTACAAAATACAGTGTGTTGAGCCCCGCCAGTATTATGCATCCCATTTTGACCCAAAACGCAATATTCACAAGGTACCTATCGGCATCGCCCACAACAAAGAGCAAGCCTGAAATCACATTGATGGCGAAACCAATTAACGCCCAACGTAAGAATACGTCAACCTGCTTGATGGGCACAGCCTTAGCAAAGCCTACCATTCTTAAATCAACCACAAGCAGCGAGCCAAAAAGCAGACTCAGCCCTAGAAAATGTGCCATTTCTAATGTTGGAAATACGACGGCATTGTCCATCACAAAGCTGTTGATAGGGCTAGCATTAAGGGTATCGATAACCCACGAAAGTAACGAATTCATAGGTAACCTCCTTAAGACATGTAGCCAATTAATCGGCCAGCAATAATTGCGGCCACCCAACTGACCATGGCAATGGCAGCAAGTTTTTTATGCTTAGCCGACACGCTGTCAGTTTGTTTAATACAAATAATGACTAACCGCCATGTCAGCACAAGGCCTGCAACAACCAAAAGAATTTTAATCCGAAATGCCCAATTAAAATAAAGCTCTGATGCATTTCCACAAAATAGCGCCACACCGGAAACGAAATTAATGCCAAACCCAATTAAGGCAATATTCCAATAACTTGCCATTGCAGTAACCGGAATAACTGAAGCGAAGCCAAGCACCCGAAGGGTTAGCATTAATGCTATGCCCACCATAGTAGCCATCCCTATTGCATGTAACGACAGCACGATAGGGTAGCCCCATTCGGTAGTTGATATGGTTTGACCTACTTTTGAGTCTTCAAGTTTGTACAGCGAGCTCATAACAGATTGACTGTTTGCACTGCTGTTTTTTAAATTGTCATTTCCTGTATTTTTGTTGTCGAGTGTTGTGGCGCTAATATCAAGATTACCTGAGCCTCGTTCGGCAGTGAGGTCGTCACAGTCATAAGGTTGATAGCTGTCTTTTGTGAGAGTTACTTCATCAGACCCCGTCATTGGCGCTTTAAGGTAAAGCGGATCGGTCAGGGTATATTCACGTTTTAACACCGTGCCGTCTTCGTTTAATGAAAAGCGCTCAACAACAACCAACGCAGTGCTATTTTTGGCCGGTGACGGTGGCCCGCCATTGCCTCTTGGGCCTGCTGGAGGACCTTTTTTACCATCAGGTGCGCCTTCAGGGCGTGGAGGACGATTGTTGCCTTGAGGGCTTCCCCCCATAGGCGCCATTATCCAACCCTCATTAAACCCAGTGGTGGTAACGACTAAGGTATTTCCTTCCCATACACCGGTTGAAAATCCTGCACGATTGGGCTCATAGTCTTCGGGCATCTTAGTACCATCTAAATAAATGGTACGTGTCAGACTCATAAATCCGTAAGTCAGGTTTATCTGAGTGCTAGACTGTTCAATTTTATTAACCATAAGATCGAACCACCAATCCATGATGATATTAGTCGGTTCACATTGGTATCTAGGGTTTTCATCTTGAGTAGCCCCTTCTACCGCCAAAGCACCTGCATCAGTTAACTGTGCAAAAGCGCCGCCACCGCCAGGTCTGCTACCTTCTTTGCGCACCATTGCCCAATTTCCTGCTAGATTTGGTCTTCCATCAGCGCGAATAGTTTCGCGTTCAACGGTAACGTCACTGTCAACAGCTGATGCGGTACTTGCGCCGTTAACAAGGCTCCCGTTGTCATCAAACACACTATTTCGGTTAGCGGTTACGCCATTTTCGAAAGTAATTTGCTGCATATAACATGTAGTGGGGTCGTTTCTATCGGGAGAGCCTAAAATGGTAATAGCACTGCCTGCTTTGAATTGCTCTGTGTTCCATCCTCTACGTTTGAGTAACGAGCCTGACTGTAGCTCACAACGCATATTTGTTACGCTGCCATCTTCGTTCGTAACATCGAAATACACATAGGCATGCGGGTTTACTAACCGTACTCGAGTAATCTCGCCAGACAACTCAATCGTTTTATTCGTTTCAAATTGACCGCTACTTCCATGATGGGCGAAGGCCACATTCGGTAAAATAAGCGCTACAAGTACACATAGGCATCGTAGATTCCACATTGGTGTTGATTCCTTCCCACTTAAAAAAAGTAAATAATGCGAGCCGTTCCTCGCCTACTGAGTATCAATGAAAAAAGCAGTGATGCTAGTAATGTAAAGATCATAAAGTAAACTCGCAACGCTCGCCATTGACGAAATGTAAAGACTGGTTAAATACTTTCAAAAGCTCGGCCTTAAAGCGGTTGCTGTCATCACAAATGGTTTATCAGCCATTGTGATTGACTATTATCTTCATTTTCAAAATTCTGTTTATACCTGTATCCCATTTATCTCTTGTCCTTAAAAAACTATATTCCCTCGCATCGGGGAAACCTATACCATTTTTTAAGGAGTGCTTTATATGGCTATAGCCACAGTAAACTATCATGTGAAAAGTAACGAAGTTCAGGCATTTCATTTCGATGTTAATGGCGTTGTTGGGAATTTGATTTCACCTAAATTAATTTCAGTCAAAGTGCCGGTTACTGATATACGAAAAAAAAACTATTCAGTGAATTTCAATAAAGATGGGATCACTTTTATAAACGCACCAACAAAGGTACATGGGTTCGATGAGTCTGAAGCGTGGGCGAGTGACTATGAAAGTGAGCTTACTGCCATTCTGCAGCAACAGATAAAAGCAAAAGAAGTCATTGTATTCGACCACACAGTACGAATCGACGACCCAAATGCAACACGAAGACCTGCCCGCAACGTTCACAATGACTATAGTGAAGCTGGAGTAGAAAAGCGTTTGTTGGATATTTTAGGTGCCCAAAAAGCGCAAGAGTTTCAGCAAGGGCATTTTGGGTTTGTTAATGTATGGCGCCCAGTGGAATACACGATACCTTCATCCCCTTTAGGGTTTATCTGCCCACGCTCGATGCAAGAAGATGATTGGATGAACATCGAATTGGAATACCCCGATCGCAAAGGTCAAATATTAGGGGTAGCGGAAAATGAAACCCACGAATGGTTCTATCAATCTGATATGACGCCCGAAGAAGCGATTATATTTAATATTTACGATAACCGTGGAAGGCCACATTTGGCGCATAGCGCACTCGATATGGAAGGCGATACTGCTGTGACGAAACCACGAAAGAGTATTGAAACGAGAACCCTTGTTCGGTATTAGTCTTTTAACATGGTACAGAGCGCACTTCAGAAATTGTGGGTGGTATATAAATAGAGGTGAATACCTTTTTAAGGGTTGAGGTATTTATCTAACACTTTAAGCAGCTTTTCTTTTCTTATTGGCTTGCTAACATGGTCGTTCATGCCTGCATGTAGACAGGCGTCTATATCTTGCTGCATAGCATTTGCTGTTAACGCAATAATAGGTAAGGTGCCGTTCATTTGATGGCGTATTACCCGAGTGGCTTCGTACCCATCCATTTCTGGCATTTGAATATCCATCAAAATAATATCAAATGATTGTTGAGATAACGTGTAAATAGCGTCGTTTCCGTTAGCAGCACGAATTATTTGTAGATTTGTGGCGTTTAGCATTGCCATTATAACTTCAACGTTTATGTCATTGTCTTCGGCCAATAGCACGCGTGTTTTTTGGAACTGGGTAATGAGTTGTTCGGCTTCTTGGTTCTGAATGTATTCTTCACCTATTGAATGACAAAATTCCAAAGTAAAGTAAAAGCGTGAACCTTGTCCAATGGCGCTAACAACGTGAAGTTTAGAGCTCATTTGCTCTAATAATTTATTGCAAATATTTAAGCCTAGGCCTGAGCCTCCATACTTTCGTGCCGTTGAGCTTTCAGCTTGAATGAAGGGTTGAAACAAGTTTTCTTGTTGAGACTCACTAATACCGATGCCGTTGTCCTGAACCCATACGTCGAACAAGCAGTGGGTGTTGTCTTTCTGTTTAACCTTAATACCTATTTCTATATCCCCAGCACTTGAAAATTTAATGGCGTTGCTAATCAAGTTAGCAAGTACTTGTTTAAGCCTAAGTTCGTCAAAAATCATCTCTTTAGGAAGCTCTTTATCGATATTTAGCTTAATCGTTAATCCCTTGTTGCTTGCTTGCGCGTGGAATATATCAAGTAGCTTTCTTATGCTTTGACGTAAGTTATACGGTCCGTAATCTAGCGCTAGCTTACCCGCTTCAATTTTAGAGAAGTCCAGTAAGTCATTAATAAGTTGCAGAAGCATTTCAGATGAATTGACAATTTGGCTGGTGAGCTTTTTAGTTTGTTTATCTTCTAGTTTGTCAGTCAGTACTTGCCCAAAACCAATGATAGCGTTCAAAGGGGTTCTAATTTCGTGGCTTATGTTAGAAATGAACTCTGTTTTAAGCCTGCTGTGAAGTTCGGCTTTTTCCTTCGCTGATATATAAAGTGCATTGGTCTTGCGTGCTTTTTTAAGCAAAATTAAAATAATAACCAAGGTGACAAGGGTTAATGCAATAAAAATCACGAGCCAGCGGGTGAAGAGCTTTTGCGTTTGCTGAGCAGCTTCCCTAGCGTCAAGCAGTTCAGAAATAGCGCGGTTTTCTTTTTCTAATAGTGTGGTTTTTTCTTTTTGCTGCTCTATTTCGTAAACTAAATTTGCGCTCTCTAATAGCTCTAAATCTTCATACTTCTTAGCTTCAAGGTATTCGTTATGGTAAACCTCGTATTCCTTGTACGCCGTTTCAAAGTTACCTTCTTGCGCACTAATTTGTGAAGCGAGCTTTTCAAGTTCTGCCCGCCATGTTGTCTTTTCACCCACGCGGTAGTCGTCATAGGTGCTGCGAGATTTATCAAGCGCGACTCTCGCCTCGCTCAAACGTCCCCGTTCCATCAATGCCTTCGCTTTTAATCTATAAATTTCGCTATCGTAAAAAGAGGTGGTAAGTGGGTGAGAAGTGACTGTTTCAGCAAGCTTCAACGCTTCTTCAATGTCGTCAGTTCGAAAATAAGTAGACGCCATTCCATATAAGGCGATGTATTCTGCGTAATTAATGTCTATCTTTCTGTCAGATTCAATGGTTTGCTTAAAGTAGGTAATCGCTTTATCGAAGTTGCCCATATTTCTAAATAAAATGCCAATGGCGTACAGGTTGTCACTAACAAGCGGCCATTCATTGAGGGCTTTCGACCCAGCTAACGACTTCTCATAATACTCAAAGGCAATATCAAAAGACTTTACCGAGTGATAATAATCAGCAGCCATATAGTGATACAGGGCCGTGGCATAAGTGAGGTTATTTTCATGAACCAGTTCGTTAAGGGTATTTAATAAGTTAGCGCTTGATGCGAAAACTTGCCCTTCATTGTAGGAAAGGATGAGATACGCAATTGCTATAGCCTTAACAGAAGAACTGGCAGCAGGAGATTGTATGACTTCACCGAACAACTGATATGACCGGTCATAATTAGCATTGATGCCTACCATTCTCGCCAGCCCCAATTTAATGATTAAACCATCTTCCGTTTCAGTGACTAAAGATTCTAGAATAGTCATCACATCATCAGGGGCGGTGTGATGTAATTTGAGCTTAAGTTGAATGTAGCTAACGGCTATTTTAGTTTTTTCAAACGAGGTGAAGTCAGGGGTGAGTAATCGTGTTTCCAGCGTCGATATCACTTCGCCAATGGGCATGGGGCTTTCAGTTTTAACCCGTGAATTCAACGACTCAAGTTCAGTCAATACATTCGCATACGCCACTATTTTTCTGCTGCTTTTTATTAACGGCTGGGTGCAAGGTATGGGGTGGCCCGCCTGTGGCCGTACTATCGTACATTGGTACTCGGGGAATGAACGAGGACAAGTTGTTTCGGTTTGGAATATTGCTCATAACGTTGGCGGCGGACTCATTGGCCCTTTATTTATCTTGGGAATGGCGTGGTTTAATGATTGGCATAGCGCTTTTTATGTACCCGCAGCTTTCGCTGCATTAATCGCCGGTTTTGTATTTTTAACCTTACGAGATACACCGCAAAGTTGTGGTTTGCCGCCTATTGAGGAACATCGTAATGACTATCCCATCGATTATGAAGAAAAGCATGAGCAAGAACTCAGTGCTAAAGAAATATTTGTTACCTACGTATTGAACAACAAACTCCTGTGGTTTATCGCTATTGCCAATGCGTTTGTGTATCTCATTCGATATGGCGTTTTAGATTGGGCGCCGACGTACTTGTCAGAGGTAAAAGACTTCTCCTTCGAGCATAGTTCTTGGGCGTACTTGTTGTATGAGTGGGCGGGCATTCCAGGTACGCTGTTATGCGGTTACATTAGCGACAAATGGTTTAAAAGCCGTCGTTCACCAGCTGCTATTTTGTACATGGTGCTCGTATTAGTCGCCGTTCTTGTATATTGGTTTAACCCTGCTGGAAACCCTTCCATAGATATGGCTGCGCTAATGGCTATCGGCTTTTTAATCTATGGACCTGTTATGTTGATAGGTTTATACGCGCTAGAATTGGTGCCAAAGAAAGCCGCTGGCACGGCAGCCGGGTTAACAGGACTGTTTGGGTATCTTGGTGGTGCCGTTATCGCCAATATTGCTTTAGGTTTTACCGTCGATTACTTCGGTTGGAATGGCGGGTTCATACTTCTCACAGGTGGGTGTATTTGTGCCATTGTGCTAATCGGATTTACGGTTAAACATGAAATTGCGCATTTAAAAAGTAAAGAGGCGTCTGCAGCTAGCTAAATGATGACGTTTATTTAACGCTAGAACGTCAAGATAGACTGGGTAATGGATAGCCCGGTCTTTTCTTACATTTTGTTAAGTGACTGCTAGGCTCAAGCTAATAAGTTTGACTTAAATGCTCTACGCGTCGCTGAAGCATTTCTTTGTAATCTTGCCGGGCATCGGCCATGAAGGTGATGTACATACCGCATAGCACTTGTGCTCTGTATCTGTCTAAATCAATATAGCTATTAACCCAATCTTGTCGGGCCAAGCGTTGGCAGCCAAACACCTGTATAGCCAGAATTTCGGTGTTGATATTACCTAACAAATAGCCATCTTCACGGCCTTTTTGGCACACTTGTGAGCAGATGTCTAAGGATGTCTGAAAAATACCTCCGGGTAGTTTTTGATCAAATATTTTCGTGTTTTCCCCAGCTACAAAGGCCGCTTTATACAACCCCTCATTTGCCCTAAAAAGCGAGATAAGTTTGTCGATAAAAGCTTCGCTTGCGGTGATAGGATCAGATAATACGAGGTCTGCAAGCGCCTTTTCTACTCGCTCAATCATTTCAATAACGAGTCTTTCAAAAATATCCGCTTTTTTACCAAACAAATTATGAATGGTGGGCACGGTCACGTCGGCAGCAAGGGCTAACTTACTCATGGTAAGCGCATCTACGCCTTGGGTGGCAATAATATCTCCAGCGCGCTCTAGAATAATATGTTTGCGTTTATTGACGTTGGCAGCTCTAGTGCTGCTGCCTCGTGCTAACCCTTTTTGTGTCATCGTTATTTTTCTGCCTAGGTGACTTGCTTTATATATACGTTGTTACTGATAGCTCAGCATTAAGACACAGTTTATCATTTTTATTTTTGTTGACCACAGATTTTATTGATCGTAAAGTTTTATCACTAATAAAAACTGTGAGATCAAAAATGACACCCATAAAACACCCTGTAGATATTAGTGAATCAATTGAAGCCTGCGCGGCGCATTACGGTAAAGATGCTAACGCGATGAAAAGCTACTTGTTGGAAGGTCAGCGTAAAGCGCTTGCCATGGATAACCGCGGCCCGCTCAAGTTTGAAACAGATGGTTCTCTTGCCACCCACATTAAAGATGCTTACTCAAAATATGGCTTTTATATATTTGAGGGATTAATCTCTGATAAAGAACTCGCCGATTTAGAGCAAGACATCGAACTGCTAAAAACTCAATTTCCATTAAAAAATGGCGAAAAATTAAATGCCCAAGGAGAAAAAGCACTCGCCATTGATGCTTTAGGGCCTAGATTAATTTGGTCAAAACCACTTGGTGATCCTTTAGGCGGAACCCCTATCGCAAATGGCCGTCATCAGGTGAAATTATTTGAGCCCAGCGCCGCGAAAGATGCTCCAGAGGAAGCGGTATTTGTGCTACTCGGTTCACTTGAATATTCTGACGCTTGCTTACGTGCTTATGCACACCCGGAATTGTTAAAAGTAGCCGAATCTATTAATGGTAAAGACTTTGCGCCTTTTCATGAATGCTTGTTTATCAAAGAGCCCGGGTTAGGCGCTGCGGTATCTTGGCATCAAGACGGTGATACTCACTGGAATAGCCCAGACTTCGATGAAGGCATTCATGGTTTTAATTTTATGGCACAGGTTTACGGAAGTACCGCAGTAAACGGGGTGTGGGTAGTACCTGGTACGCATAAACAGGGCAAGCTTGATATTAAAGAAATGGTGGCGCAGGCGGGTAGCGAACGGTTAACTGAAGCGGTCCCTCTTATTTGTAATGCCGGCGATGTAGTTATTTGTAACCGTCAAATTGTACATGGCTCTTTTGCCAATACAGGCTTTGAGCCTAGAGTTACAGTGAACTTTGGATTCCATCGCCGGAGTTCGGTGTTGAATGTCAGTGGAGCCGGTATTCATTGTGCTCCGCAAGAATTCGACGACGAACATATTGCAAAGCGAACGGCGGTATTAGGTTATGCCATTGATGCTCGTATGAAAAAGTATCCAGAAGAGACACCTTATGTTTATGCATTATTTGCAAATTCCGATACCCAGTTTGAATACAACAATGATACAAAGGAAGCACTAAAAGACTACAACCTTTTAGATCTTAGTATTTAGCACAGCAGTAGGTTAATCATGAGCAAAACAGCGACAGCAAACAAAGCGAATATCGTCATATTGGGCGCTGGGAGCATTGGATGTTATTTAGGAGGTTGTTTGCTGTCTATTGGCGCGAATGTCACCTTAATTGGCCGTGCAAGACTTAAAGATCAAATTGCGAATAGCGGCTTAACGTTAACCGATTGGCGGGGTAGGAATACAAAGCTTAAACCGGCCGACGTTAACTTTACTGAAAATGCCGAGGTCATGGCGGGCGCTGATTATATTTTAGTGTGCGTAAAAAGCGGTGATACCCAAGAGGCCGCGTCGCTTATTGCGCAATATGAAAATAGTGACTCGTTGAAGGATAATCCTGTTGTCATCAGCTTTCAAAACGGGGTAAGAAACGGTCAAGTGCTATCAGAATGCTTACCGAATCATACCGTCATGAAAGGCATGGTTCCATTTAACGTGCTGGGGCAGGGCGACGGGCATTTTCATTGTGGCACAGAAGGGAATTTGTGTATTGAAGACACAACAGGGAAATCGGGAGATCTCGTCGGCCTGTTTGCCATGGCCGACTTGCCTGTTCAGGTGTACAAGGATTTATCTAGTGTGCAGTGGGGTAAACTGCTCATGAATTTAAATAACGCCGTTAATGCACTTTCTGGCAGGCCATTGCTTGAGCAATTGCACGAAAACGAATACCGAAAAGTAATGGCGGTTGTGCTAAAAGAAGCATTAGTCGCAATGAAAGCTGCCGGTATTGAGCCGGCTAAAACAGGTAAGGTCGTCCCTAAGCTTATGCCTTACATTATGTCTTTACCTAATTTTCTATTTAAAAAGGTGGCTGCAGCTACGTTAAAAATTGACCCTCAGGCACGCTCATCTATGTATGAGGATTTAGCGCTGAATAGAAAAACAGAAGTCGATTACCTAAATGGCGAAATTGTTGCTTTAGGTGAAGCGCATCAAGTGAGTACCCCCGCCAATACCGCAATAGTAAAACTCATTAAAGCGGCCGAAAACGCAAGCGACGGGTCGCCGAGGTTGAGCGCTGCCACTTTACAACAAGCGATAGCTGCTACCTAGCCCTAGCCTATCGCTTTTAATCGTCTTGAAGGTCTTTAATATCGTCAATAATATTGTTGAGCTTTTTCAGCAGATGTGACTTCTGTTTTGCGGTCATTGTTTTTACCAACTTATCGGCCAGCGATAAATATGCTTCTCGATTAGCTTGTCTGCGTGCTAGGTACTCTTCGGTGCGGTAGTCATCAGGGTGAGTAAGTAGGTGGGTTAGCTTTTGTTGAAACGCTTCTGTGTTTTGTCTGCTTGCAAACAATCGGCGCGCTTCATTCTGCATGGCTATTCGGTATTCAAGCCAGTTTCCACGGGTACGGGCGAAGTGAGGTGCAGCGTTCGCTATCTTCGTTTTTTGCTCGTCAGTTAAGTCACCTACACTGTCTTCAAAACCTTCTTCGAAATTCTCAATTAACTTTTCAAGCCTTTCACTTTCAGACATTGAGTCGTACTCATCAAGCTCTTCTTGCTCTTCGTCATTTTCTTTTTGGATGGCAGCAAACAAATAAATAACTTGGTCGTCACTTAAGCGGGAAGCGAGTTCTGCTAACTCAGGCGCTATTTTTGAGCGTAACGTCATTACGTGTTCATTAGCCTGATTTAGATGATTGGCAATAACAGCTTTGTTTAACTTATCTTGTTTGATATCTTCGGTTATCTGCTCTAGTTGGGCCAAATATAAAGCCAATTGTTCTTCTCTGTGCCAATCAATCCACCCTTCAAGCTTAATATCGAAAATAGCTTCTTGTGAATCGTTAAGCTCTACATAATCGTCCATGTACCAATAAATAAGCCAATCGAGGTTATTGTATGCAAGCTTAGACGAGCACCCTGTCAGTACTAAGAAGCCAAGAACAAGCCATAACTTTTTCATCTTTAAATCCGTTGTAGATGTAGCTATTAGCTACTGATATATAAATTAATTACTGAGCACTAATAGTTCTTAGTAATTTAGCCGCCTTTTGGATTTCGAAATCGATAAATCGCTGCTGAATTTCTATGGCAGCGCCACACATGAATATAGCTATGCGTCGATGTCCGCTAACACATCTTCAAGTTCGGCAAGGCTGTAGTTTG
The DNA here is from genome assembly GCF_000213655.1 of Alteromonas naphthalenivorans. Classification (NCBI taxonomy): domain Bacteria; kingdom Pseudomonadati; phylum Pseudomonadota; class Gammaproteobacteria; order Alteromonadales; family Alteromonadaceae; genus Alteromonas; species Alteromonas naphthalenivorans. The sequence goes on along the minus strand of NC_015554.1, from coordinate 2,685,016 downwards.
AATAATCAAGAGCTTGCATTAAATACTTCCATGTGGCTTTTATATTATTGAAGATGACATTCATTGACGTGTTAATAATACGGAATATTAGCCGCTAACACTACAGTATTCACCATATCTACCTGAATAGATGAGGAAAAAACATGGCAATACATGAAAAGCTTAACTACGTTGAGTTCGGTACATTCGATATCAGTAGTACTAAGCGCTTTTTCGAAACTGTATTTGGTTGGGCGTTTACCGATTACGGCCCCGAATACACGGCATTTTCTAATCAAGGATTAGACGGGGGCTTTTTTAAAGCTAAGCATGCTGGCATTACAGAAAATGGCGGTGCGTTATTAGTTTTTTACAGTGCTGATATTAGACAAACCTTAAGCAAGGTAGAAGACGCTGGTGGCAATGTGAACAAGCCTATCTTTGAATTTCCAGGCGGTTGTCGATTTCACTTTATAGAACCTGGGGGCAATGAATTCGCGGTTTGGTCTGAAAAGGAATAGAGGTCTGAAAAGGAATAGTGGCCTGAAAAGGAGCAGTGCCCTGAAAAGTAATAGAAGCCTGCGCATGTTCAGGCTGGCCCAGAGATGATCTGTATAAAAGAGCCCTTTATAAAAAAGCGCTGTATAAAAAAGCCCAGCTTAGAAAAAGCTGGGCTCTGTCGCTTATTTTTAGCGGTGTTTACGCTATTATTTATTAAGCCTTACCAAGAACTATACGCAGCATTCTTCTAAGCGGCTCGGCAGCACCCCATAGCAGTTGATCGCCCACGGTGAAGGCTGAAATATATTCAGGCCCCATGGTCAATTTACGAATTCGACCTACAGGAATAGACAATGTGCCTGTCACTTTCGCTGGCGTGAGTTCTTGCATGGTGGCATCACGGTCATTTGGTACCACTTTCACCCACTCGTTATGCTGGGCAAGAATTTGCTCAATTTCTTCAACTGGCAAGTCTTGTTTTAACTTGATGGTGATAGCTTGACTGTGACAACGCATCGCGCCTACGCGTACACAAATTCCGTCAATAGGAATAGGCTGTTCAGTTAAACCCATAATCTTATTGGCTTCAGCTTGGGCTTTCCATTCTTCACGGCTTTGCCCAGATGGCAACTGCGAATCAATGTAAGGAATTAAGCTTCCTGCTAGCGGCACGCCAAATTGCTCAGAAGGGTAATCATCGCTTCTGATAAACTCAGCGACTTGCTTATCGATATCTAAAATAGCAGACGCTGGATTGTCTAAATTTGCTTGTACATTAGTGTGAATGGCACCCATTTGGCTAATAAGTTCGCGCATATGCTTAGCGCCAGAACCTGAGGCAGCTTGGTATGTCATGGGTGAAGCCCACTCAACCAAGTCCTTTTCGAATAAGCCACCTAGTGCCAACAACATTAACGATACCGTGCAGTTTCCACCTACGAAAGTGCGAATGCCGCTTTCAACGCCAGCGTCAATTTCTTTGCGGTTTACAGGATCTAAAACAATGACCGCATCGTCTTTCATGCGCAGCGCTGACGCTGCGTCTATCCAGTATCCATTCCAGCCGCTGTCGCGCAGTGAAGAATACACTTCTTTGGTGTAATCACCGCCTTGGCAGGTAATGATAATATCTTGCTTCGCAAGCGCTTGAATATCGAATGCGTCTTCTAGTACGCCAGCGTTAGCACCTGCAAAATCTGGCGCCGGAAGGCCTTTTTGCGACGTAGTAAAAAATGTGGGTTCAATGTGCGCGAAATCTCGCTCTTCTTGCATGCGCTGCATTAACACTGAGCCAACCATACCGCGCCAGCCCACTAAACCTACTTTTTGTTGTGACATTAACTTGAGAACCCTATAAAACTAAACTGTGTATTTATGTTGAACCAGCGGTGATATCACTCTGGCAACCCTATACCTGTCGCATATTCATTATTATGCCTGCAGTCTATAAACAATTTAAAACGCTGGCTAGCGGGTTTTTAGAAATATTACGTTATAGATATAAGTGAATCACATTTGGCGAGGGCATTATCAATCTTTTGTTGAAACTAATTCTTAAAATGCATAATTATCATTCATGTTAGAGAAAGGTAGTCTTGATTCAACAGTTTTTCAGGCTTTAGCAGTCTAAATGAGTACCGAGTCAAACGCGCTCTACTTTACGAAATTTAAAAGGAAATAAACGGATGAAAACCATATTAGTAACAGGCGCGACCGACGGCATTGGTCTTGAAACCGTAAAATTGTTAGCTCACGAAGGGCACAATTTGATCATTCACGGAAGAAGTGCTGATAAGTTAAAGCGTGTAGAGCAAATGTTAGGTGCCGATTACCCTGCAATAAAGGTGACAGGGTTCGTGGAAGATTTAAGCGACTTTCAAGCAGTTGATAAATTTGCAACTGATGTGGCAGGCGCTTTTTCAGCCATTGACGTTATCATCAATAATGCGGGTGTGTTTCATTCTCCCGACATTGAGACAAGCGCAGGACTAGACGTACGCTTCATGGTAAATACGATAGCGCCGTTCATCATTACTAAACGTTTGTTGCCACTTATGCCAAGTGATGGCCGTGTAGTTAACGTGTCATCTGCGGCTCAAGCCCCCGTTAACTTTGATCTGCTAAGCCAAGGCCCTTCTATGAGTGACGGCATGGCATACGCACAAAGCAAGCTTGCTATAACCATGTGGACACGCTTTTTTGCCGAAAAATACGCAGCAACAGGGCCATTGTTCGTGTCTGTTAATCCTAAATCTTTGTTAGGCAGTAAAATGGTGAAAGAAGCTTATGGTGTAGCCGGAGGTGATTTAGCAATAGGTGCGAAGATATTTGTGGAAGCAGCTCTTAGTGATAGGTTTGCAAACGTAAAAGGTGAATATTTTGACAACGACAACAATCAGTTTGCGCCTGCACATCCATTTGGTGAAAACTCAGCAAATAGAGAGCAATTGGTTAATGCAATTGAATCTATTGTTGCCTGTCACCTAAGTTAATTATTTTCAAACATTAGCATCTTCATGTAGAACACATCAGAGCCTTTGGTGTGTTTTGCCTATTCGGCACTATTTCATTTTTTCAATCTCGCCCTTGTACTAATTTTAATCCTTATCATTGCTTGCCTTGCGAGTATGTAAAATATTCCTTCTTCTTGTAATTTCTCTAATGCCCATAAATCGGTTTTAACTTAAGTCATTAATTTAATTTAATAATTTAACATGGAATTCTCCTTGCTTCGTTCAGTTCTGAAACATGAATGTTTCACCCGAGACCGTTATTACAACGTAATCAATTAGGTTATCTCTATAAGGAACTGAAATGGCTGAATCGTTTAAATACCAAGGACAAAAAGGGCAAGGCGGCGAGTTACATCAAACCGCGGGTAATGGACACCCAGCTATGACAACAGCGCAAGGTTGCCCCATTCACGACGATCAAAATTCTCTTAAAGCTGGCCAACGAGGGCCTACTGTTTTAGAAGATCACGTACTTAGAGAAAAGATTTTTCACTTCGACCACGAGCGTATTCCTGAGCGTGTGGTACATGCTAGAGGCTTTGGCGCTCACGGCTATTTTGAAACTTACGAATCATTATCAGATATTACATCAGCAGATATTTTCCAGCGTAAAGGCGAAAAAACGCCTGTATTCACACGCTTTTCTACTGTTGCGGGCAATAAAGGTTCACCCGATTTAGCGCGAGATGTGCGCGGCTTTGCCGTGAAGTTTTATACTCAGCAGGGTAACTGGGATTTGGTAGGAAACAATATCCCTGTATTTTTTATTCAAGATGCTATTAAGTTCCCAGATCTTATTCATTCTGCAAAACAAGAGCCTGACCGCGGCTTTCCTCAAGCGCAAACTGCCCATGACAACTTTTGGGACTTTACCAGTCTATCGCCAGAATCTACACACATGTTGATGTGGGCTATGTCAGATCGCGCAATACCTCGATCTTTCCGATTTATGGAAGGTTTCGGTGTGCATACCTTCAAGTTTATAAATGCAGAAGGTGAGATGAAATACGTTAAATTCCATTGGAAGCCAAAGCAAGGTTTACAGTCGGTCGTATGGAATGAAGCACTTAAAATTAATGGCGCAGATCCTGATTTTCACCGCCGAGATATGTGGAATGCCTTACAAGCAGGTGACTTCCCAGAGTGGGAATTAGGCGTTCAGGTGTTCGACCAAGATTTTGCAGACAATTTTGAATTCGATGTTTTGGATGCGACTAAACTGATCCCTGAAGAACAGGTGCCAGTGAAAATAGTAGGCAAAATGGTACTTAATAATGTGGTTGATAACTTTTTTGCAGAGACGGAACAAGTGGCGTTTTGTACCCAAAACATAGTGCCAGGTATCGACTTTACCAATGATCCTTTGTTGCAAGGCAGAAACTTTTCCTACTTAGATACGCAGTTAAAGCGGCTAGGTAGCACGAACTTTACGCAGCTTCCTATTAATGCACCCAAATGCCCAATGCGCCATTTTCAACAAGACGGCCATATGGCAATGCAAAACCCGAAAGGGCGAGCAAACTACGAACCAAATTCGTGGGATGCTGATGAAAATAACCCTCGTGCGTGCCCAGAGACGGGTTATCAATCACATGCAGAGCCTATGGAAGGCAGTAAAACACGCTACCGCTCAGAAACCTTTGCAGACCATTACAGCCAAGCACGTCAGTTTTATATTAGTCAAACTGAAACAGAGCAAAAACATATGCGTGATGCATTTGCGTTCGAACTGTCAAAAGTTGAACGGTTAGCTATTCGCGAGCGGGTAGTGTCTCATTTGCTAAATGTAGATAAAACATTAGCCGAAAGCGTTGCACAAGAGTTGGGTTTTTTAGAAATGCCTGAACCCGCTGAAGCAGCGATGCCTACCAGACAAGATTTACCGGTATCTGACGCTCTTAGTATCTTAAAAAATGCTCCTAACACTTTTAAAGGCCGTAAATTAGGCATTCTTGTGTCTGATGGAATTGATGCCGATATGCTTTCAAATGTTATCGACTCCCTAATGGCTGAAGGGGCTATGTTTGAGTTAGTGGCGCCTAAAGTAGGTGGTGTAACATGCAGCAAAGGAAAACATATTGCGGCGCATCAAAAGGTAGATGGTGGACCATCTGTGCTTTATGACGCCGTACTATTATTACTTTCAGAAGATGGCGCAACATCTTTATCGATGAAACCTGAAGCAAAAGATTTTGTTTCAGATGCGCATGCTCACCAGAAGTTTGTAGGTTACACGGCGAACGCCATGCCATTGATTAAAGCTGCAGGTTTGGGTGATGCAATGGACGATGGTTGGTTGGATATCGAATCTATCAAGCCAGATGCGTTTATCAAACAGCTTCGCGACATACGTTTTTGGGCTAGGGGTTAAGGGCGTTTTTTGGCTATTTTCCCTTTAACAAGTTTACAGTAATCGAAAGGGAATTGGCCCTAGTCTCCAACCTGAGGGGGGGCGCTTTATAGGCGTTTCCCCCTATACCCAAGCAAATTTTCTCGTGCTAAGTTTAATTTTTAATTTAGAATAGCTAAAAGGCTCGTGAGCTTTACTTTGCAAGTTGCGTAAAATGTAATTGCATTTGCGGTAAAAAGTAGCAAGGCTCTATGAAATGTATAAGAGCGCAATTTCACTATGTCTTTTATGGTGATGCACATTAACAACCATCGCGTTAATAACCATCGCGTTGCCCGAGGAAAATATGCAGTACGATACACATCAAAAGTTTTCACCTACCACACTATTTTTACACTGGACTGTTGGCTTAATCATAATTGGCATGCTGGCTTCAGGTGTCTATATGGTAGAGCAAAATGCCTATTGGGTATTTTCGTGGCATAAATCTTTTGGCTTTATTGTGCTATTCCTAGCATTAGCTAGGGTGGCATGGCGAATGAAAAATGGTTGGCCTACAGCGGCAGGGGATTACTCTGCGTTAGTACACGGCGTAGCTAAAGTGATTCATTGGGTACTTATTCTTAGCACGCTGCTAATGCCAATATCAGGGCTTATGACTTCGGTACTGGGTGGCCACGGTTTATCTGTGTTTGGATTAGAGGTATTCGCACAAAATTTCAGTGTAGAAGACCCTGAAAAAACGTTGCCAATAAACTACGAGCTTTCAAAACTCGGCGGCACTGTGCATCATTATTTAGGCTATGTATTGATTGGTGCTGTTGTACTTCACGTTGCCGGTGCGTTAAAACACCACATTATGGACAAAGACGGCACGTTACGACGTATGTTAGGCAAAAGTATTTAGTTAGTAAAATTTAAGACTAACGGCTTCGAATAGACAAAAAACCACAGTTTACTTGCTGTGGTTTTTTTATGACTTTTCTATGCTTTTGTTAAAGACCCGCTTCTCTTAACGCTTTATCCCAGTACGGTTCACCATTATATCGCTTTTTTAAAAAGTCAATAAAGGCGCGCACTTTGGGCGCTAATAAACGGTTGCTTGGATATACAGCCCACAGTGCACACTCAGCGGTTAGGGGGTAATCTTTTAAGACTTGAACCAATTGACCACTTTCAAGATATGGGTAGCTACACCAGGTGGCCGTGAGGGTTAAGCCGTTGCCACCAATGGCTGCGTCGCGTACTGCTTCACCGTTATCCATACGAATTCGCGTTTTCGGTTTTATCGATACTACGCCCTGGGGTGTGTCGAATTCCCATGTTTCCAAACCCACAAGATTTACAGCAGCATGTTGAGGTATGTCTTGCGGGGTTTTCGGCGCACCATATTTCTTAATATAGTCTGGTGACGCTACAATAATTCGCTTGTCATCAGCCAGTTTCCTAGCGTGCAAATTAGAGTCTTTTAGCACCGCGTCACGAATTGCTACATCAAACCCGCCTTCTATCAGATCTAAAATACTGTCGCTGAATCGAAAGTCGATATTTAGCTGAGGGTAAGAGGCTAAGAATTCTTCCATAGCAGGTACTAAGTGTAGGCGACCAAAAGAGGCTGGAGCGGTTACTCGCAATGTGCCCTGTGGCGTTTGTGAGCCAACCCCAACGGCGGCTTGAGCGATCTCAATACTCGATAGCACCTCTTCCGCATGAGGTAAGAATAGTTTTCCTTCATCGGTTAACGACACTTTTCGCGTGGTTCGGTGAATAAGCCGCACCCAAATTTTCTTCCAATTTATTAATGTGAGCGCTAGCCACGGCCGGTGAAACATTCAGTTCACGCCCAGCAACACTGATGTTATTGGTATTGGCGATACGTACAAAAAGCTTAAGGTGATCGATGTTCATAATGGATTATCAATAAAATCTATAAACTGTATGTGTTTATAACCTAATTATCATATGCCTGGCTAGTGTCTATTATTAGTCTCGAACTTAACGCAACGAGGCTAACTCACATGAAAGCAATGGTTATTAACGAATTTGGCGGACCTGAAGTATTTACTGCGGCTGAAATAGATGCCCCACGACTTAAAGCGGGCCACGTCATTGTGCGTATTGCAGCAACTAGCGTAAACACTGTAGACACCATGATCCGTGAAATGGGTCAAGACCTACCATTTTCCCCTAAACTTCCAGGCGGTGTTTTAGGGATGGATTTCGCCGGAACAATCGAATCTGTAGGCGAAGGCGTAGAAGACTTTAATGTAGGTGATGAAGTTTACGGTTGCGCGGGTGGATTAGCTGACTTGCAAGGTACATTAACTGAGCTCATTCTAGCGGATGTGCGTTTGATTGCGCCAAAACCTAAATCTCTATCTATGCGTGCAGCGGCAGCGCTACCTTTAGTGGGGATCACCGCTTATGAAGGATTAACCCGCGCACAAACTGCAAAAGGTCAAACCGTGTTGGTCCATGGCGGCGCTGGCGGTGTAGGTCACCTTGCTATCCAAATGGCCCGTCACTTTGGTGCAACCGTTTTTGCTACAGGTGGCTCAGATGAGCAAGCCGCGCTTATTGAGAAGCTGGGTGCTACTTATATTGATTATCGCTCAGAAAAAGTGGCTGATTATGTTGCTAAGCACACCGATGGCGCAGGTTTCGATGTGATTTATGATTCTGTGGGTGGCGGCAATTTACAGAACTCTTTTGAAGCAGCAAAACTATGCGGTCAAGTGGCGACTACTGTTTCATTGATTGAAACTGATTTGAGCCCTGTGCACTTCAGAGGTTTGAGCTTACATGTGGTATTCATGCTGATCCCTATGATCCACGACTACAAGCGTGAAAGTCATGGCGCTATATTACGCGCTATAACCGACATTGTTGATGCAGGTGCATTAACCCCAATCCTGGATAGCGAGGTGTATACCCTTGATCAAGTAAGTGATGCACATGCGCGCTTAGCAAGCGGCAAAGCCATGGGCAAAATCGTTATCGATGTAGCCTCTTAAATTTCCGAGCACAAGCTGTTGAATACGTTCTTGAACAAGCTCTTGAAATAACGACTTGTGCTAACTTTTAGATTTGTACTGTTTACTTTCCCTAAGCGCTACCCTTTGCGCACTTTTACCCTTGGTGATAGCCGTTATGCTCGCCAAGGGGCTTTTATTTTTTCTCTCGCCTTTAATTAATCGTCAATATCCTTATCTCTGTATTAAACCATAGAGCATATTTACTTATGTTCGCATGTTGCGTTGCGAGTTTTTTAGCGCTATTGGTATTTTGTACTCGCAATTGTAAACATCCCCTAAACTATCTTCACTTGCTAATCAGGAAGGAAATTTTATGAAAGTAATGCGTTTGAAAGACAACAGTGAAGGATTAGCATCACTTTACTGCGCAGACGAAGCAGAGCCAACCGTCGTCGGCAACGATGAAATTAAAGTAAGGATCCATGCTAGCTCTCTAAATTATCATGATTACAGTGTAGCGACGGGCGCTATTCCCACAGAGGGCGATCGTATTCCTATGTCTGACGGCGCTGGCGTAGTGGTAGAAGTTGGGGAAGGCGTTACACAATTTGCCCCAGGAGACCATGTGGTTTCTACCTTTTTCCCTGACTGGTTAAGTGGCGCACCTACGGTAGGTGATTTTAGTCGCACACCTGGCGACGGTATTGACGGTTATGCCAGAGAAGTCGTGGTAAAACCGCAGCAGTGGTTTACTAAAGCACCGAGCGGGTGGTCTCATGAAGAAGCGGCTACTATTACTACGGCAGGGCTGACCGCATGGCGAGCCTTGGTTGTAGAAGGCGGGTTAAAAGCTGGAGACACGGTTCTGTTGTTAGGTACGGGTGGTGTTTCTATCTATGCGCTTCAAATTGCCAAAGCAATGGGAGCGAAAGTGGCAATAACCTCAAGCTCTGATGAAAAGTTAGAGAAAGCAAAAGCCTTGGGTGCAGATTTCACGGTTAACTATAATACAGACGAAAAGTGGGGCAAAACCGTTGCCAAATGGACTGGTGGAAAAGGTGTCGATCACGTGGTTGAAGTTGGTGGGCCCGCGACATTAGGGCAATCTATTCATGCGTGTAGAGTAGGGGGCAGCATTATACTTATTGGTGTATTAACCGGTATTAAGGGTGATATTCCAACGGCTACCCTTATGCGAAAACAAATTAGGTTAACTGGCGTAATTGTGGGAAGCAACAAAGACCAGTGGGACTTTGTCAGTGCCTTGGAATGCATGAACTTTAAGCCTGTGGTTGATACTACATTTGCCCTTGAAAGGCTGTCGGATGCGTTTGCTTTTGAGGAATCGGGTAAACACTTTGGCAAAATTTGCGTGAGCATTTAAGCTAAGCATTGTGGGCAGCAACATCGCACGCTGCCCCCTTATTTAGCAAAGCAGGAATCGCTAGGGTTAACGTAAAAGTAAAAGTAAAAGGAATACCATGAGTTTGTCCCATATTATGTCTACTCGTGTGGTCAGTGTGCACATGGATGATAGCCTAGAGTTGATACAAACCTTGTTCGCTGAAACGGGGTTTCATCATTTGGTAGTCGTGCATCAGAATCAACTGCAAGGCATCATTTCAGACCGCGACGTGTTAAAGGCGACAAGCCCTTTTGCAAATACGGTTAATGAGCGTTTTCGTGATAAAGCGACACTAGAAAAGAAAGCGCACCAAATTATGACACGAAATGTGTTAACCCTTTCTGCAAGCGATTCAATTGTTAGCGCAATTTCATTATTCAATGACAACAAGATTTCCTGCATTCCTATCATTGATGAGAAGCGATGCCCGGTTGGCATTGTCTCTTGGCGAGATGTTATGCGATTTATGGAAGCGAGGGTGAATGCTAAGAAAGGTTAGAGGCTATTGGTAGAAGTTGTGAAAACCATATAATCAGCGATGCTAACATCAATAAAAAAGGTGCGTATAAACGCACCTTTTTTGATTCTTTCCTAGTTTACAGTAAACAAACTAACTGGCTTTTCGATAGCTTACTTTGAACAAAATGCTATAGAGAACAGGCACTGCAATAAGCGTTAGAATGGTGGCAAAGGTTAGTCCGCCCATAATCGTCACTGCCATATCTGCAAAGAAGGCATCGAATAACAGTGGCGCCATACCTAAAATAGTGGTTAATGCAGCCAACGTTACAGGACGCAAACGGCTTAGCGTTGCTTCTACTATTGCCTTTTTAATTTCTAGCCCTTCTTCAATTTGTAAATCTATCTCTTCAATAAGTACGATGGCATTTTTAATCAACATGCCGAATAAACTTAAGAACCCAAGAAGTGACATAAAGCCAAATGGCATATTGGTAGACAGAAGCCCTGTCACTACACCAACTATCGCCATAGGCACCACTAACCAAATGATCAGCGGCTGACGAGCGTGTCCAAATAGCAGTACAGAAATAATGAACATCACTAAGAAACCCACAGGTAAACCTGCACCAAGCGCCGCTTGTGCATCGCTAGAGCTTTCAAACTCACCACCCCATTCAAGGGCATACCCGGCAGGAATGTCCATTGCTTCAATTTGAGGGCGAATACGGGCAAATGCTTTCGCGGCAGTTTCATTATCGCTAGGCTCAGCTTCTACTGTGATAGTACGTAATCTGTCTTTTCGGTGAATGCGCAGCTCTTCTGTCACAATATCTAAACCGCTAGATACTTGCGTAAAAGGCACGTATTGACGTTGCTGTGACGACCATACTTGGCTTTCTCGCACCGATTGAATGGCGGTATCATCAGGATGCCCCATTTTTGCCACAATACTGTAGGCATAGTCTCCATCTTGCACGCTGCCTAGACGCAATCCGCTACTGGCATATTGTACGGTTTGACTAAAGTCAGAGTGAGAAACACCAGCAATACCGGCATTGTAATTATCGTACTGGGTGTTTATGGCTACGCCTTTTTCACGCCAATTATGGCGAATATCTTTAATATTACCATCGGCCAGCATCATGCCTTTCGCTTCTTCGGCAAGGGTGCGTAAAACTTCTGCATCAGGGCCTGAGAAGCGTGCTTCAAGTTTAGCGCCAGAACCTGGCCCAAATTGCATACGTTCTTGGTAGAAGTTGGCATCAAGGTCGATGTTGTCGAGCAAGCCCGAAAGCTTTTCTTGAACGGCGGGAATATTTTCTAATTCATTAACGCGTACCATGAAAAATCCATAGTTTTCATTGGCACTTTTGGGCGCGTAAGTCAGCGTAAAGCGGTCAGCACCTTGACCTATAATGGTGGTTACAGCCGTTACATTTTCTTGCGCTAAAATACGTTCTTCAGCCTCTTTAATGATTTTTTCGGTAGCCCGAATATCACGGTCTTGAGGGCCCCAATAATGCACAAAGAACAGCGGTGCGTTGGAGGGTGGGAAAAAGCCTTGTTTAACCATCCCGAAACTGCCGTAGGCTACCACGGTAATCACAAACAACACGGCCATGGTCACCCATCGTAATTTTAAAGCCCCAGTGAGGGTTTTGGTGAACCAGCGCTGCAGTAAGGTTGGTTCATCACCATCCGTTTGCTTTATGCCTTTACGGAACACTAGCTCGCCAAGCACTGGTACTAAGGTAACAGCAAGTACCCAACTCATCATTAAAGATACTAATACGACGGCAAATAAGGAATACAAGAACTCACCGGTAGCATCATCAGATAATCCAATCCCTGAGAACGCCGCGATACCTATTACTGTTGCGCCTAATAAAGGCCACTGCGTTCGTTTTACAATAAAGCTTCCTGCATCTTTGGCAGAGGCGCCGGTAGCCATTCGAAGCATCATGCCTTCGGCCACTACAATAGCGTTGTCTACCAACATTCCCATGGCAATAACCATCGCGCCAAGGGATATACGCTGAAGCTGAATGTCCATTAGCCACATGATAAGAATTGTACCAAGTACGGTAACTAACAGTACCGCGCCCACTACCACGCCAGAGCGCCAACCCATGAATAGGCACAGCGTCAGGGTCACAACGACTACCGACATTACTAGATTTGCAATAAAGCCATCGACCGACTCATCAACCACCGAGGCTTGGTCGTAAATGGGGGTAAGGGTAATCCCCACAGGAAGGGTATTCAGTAGGTGGTCCACTTTGGCATTTACTCGGGTGCCTACATCAACAATGTTCACGTTAGACAGCGCTGAAACCGATACAGTTAAAGCTTCTTCACCGTTATAACGAATGAGCTGGGACTGAATATCAGCAGGCTCTAACTTGAGGGTGGCGACATCGGAAACGCGAATAGAGCGATTTGTACCGGGAATAACTAACGAAAGGTTAGATATTTCTTTTATTTTATCTGGTGCCCGTTCTACGATTAACCGTACATTCTTTTCGTCTACCAACACTCTGCCGCCGTTAAAAGGGCGTAAGTTATCTTCAAACAGTGAAGTTAGATCAGGAAAGGATATACCCAATCCGGCAAGCTGATAAGGATTCACGTAGGCAACTATTTGTTCGGTTTGTACACCACTTACAGTGACCTTGGCAACGCCTTCAGTCGTTAATAGGTCTCGTCGAATTAAGCGCGCAAATTCCCGTAACTCACTGGTGGTAAAGTCGGGGGCACTTAGGGCGTAATAAAGCCCGTAAACATCACCAAAATCATCAAAAACCACTGGGTCTTGTGCGCCGGTGGGCAAGGATGTGGCGGCATCTCGTAAGCGCTTCCTAAGTTCATCCCAAATTTGAGGAAGTTCAGTACTGTCATAGTTGCTTTTAACTTCAACAGTAATTTCAGACAAGGCTGGCGAAGAAGTTGAGGTCAGCTTTTTAAGTTGCGGCATTTGCTGTATAGCAATTTCTAATGGTTCGGTAATTTCCTGTTCCACTTTCTCTGCGCCAGCGCCAGCGTAGCTGGTGTAAACCTTCACCTGTTTAATCGTGAATTCGGGGTCTTCCAAACGACCAATATTGGTCATTGCAATAATACCGCCCAACAGCAGTATTACTACCATTAGCCATACATTTACAGGTTTATCAATTGAATAACGAGCGATATCCATAACTTACTTTTCTCCCTCGTAAGGAAGCACCTTCATGTCTGCTCGCATTTTAGTTGCGCCTGCTGCAACCACCTTTTCACCCAGCGCTAATGAACCACTTAGTACTGCGAAATCTTCGTGAATGTGTTCAACAGTAACGCTAACTTTGTTCACTAATTTGCTGCTTTCGTTATATACCCAAACCCCAAAGCCTGAGGCTTTGTCACCCACTAACGATTGCACTGGAACAACGACACCGTCAGGAAATGGTGAACCTTGTAAGCTCACTTTCACAACCGCGCGAGCGCCTGGCGTAAGAGGTAAATCTGCACGTGGCTCCATAGCAAAAACGACTTCATAAGTTTGCGAGACAGGGTCGGGCTGAGTGTTGTGCTCTACATAATTAACTGGATACCACTGTGTTTCTTCTGTCGTTAACGATGCACTAGCTTGCTCTATTCCACGATTAAGGTTCGCGGTGAGTAGCCTTTCAGGCACGTTAATATTGAAGTAAATTTTAGAGACATCTTGTAACCGAGCAATAGGCGTTCCTGCGGCTACAAAGCTATTATTTTCAACAAGACGCTGAGACACCTTGGCATCGAAAGGGGCATATAATTGGGTGTAACTTAAATCCTGCTTTGCCGTTTTTAGTTCTATTTCAGCTAATTCGTAGGTGGTCTTTGCCGTATCAAGAGTACTCTGCGCAACCAGTTTCTGCGCATACATTTTTTCAATACGATCTAATTCGCGTTTAGACTGTTCCAAGCGAGTACGTTGTTCATCAACACGGCGCTCGAAAGGCTGTCGGTCAATCGTAGCTAACAGCTTTCCTTCTTCAATGTCATTACCAGTGGTTAAATCGGTTTGTACTAACCGACCTGACACTTCAAAACTAAGATCTACCGTTTTCACTGCAGAAACCACTGCCGGAAAGGTAAATTCATCAAATGCAGGAACCGTGCTCACCTCGGCAAGTTTCACATAGCGGGGGGCTACCGTTTTATTTTGTATGTCATCCTCTGATGTACAGCCAGCAAGGGTAAGAACAGACAAGGCAGTAAACGCAACAAGGTGACGAATTCGCGAAATGGGCATAAGAATTTTTCGATCCGTATTTGTGGTGAACACAGTATAGACGACTATATTCACTATAATTAAAGTAAACTGTGCGGTGCATTTTAAAGATCATCCATTGAAAAGTAAACTGTGCAGTGTAAAATGGCTACATAATATTTTTAGACAGCAAAATTATGACTAGCACTACACGTACCCGAAGTGATGTTAAGCGAGATGCCATTATTCAAGCGGCAAAGCACGCATTTCAGGAGTTTGGCGTAAATGGAACCAGCATGGATAAATTGGCTGAGCTAGCAAACGTGTCTAAAAGAACAGTGTACAACCATTTCTCAGCGAAAGAAGAGCTGGTTATGCATCTCATTAAAGAGCAGTGGCAATCGGCCCTTGTTGATATAGGTGCGCCTTACAATCCTAAGGCGTTGTTGGCTGACCAACTTACCGATCTTATTATGGCCGACATAAACTTTATGAGCGGTGATGAGCACTTAGAGTTGGCTCGTGTAGCTATTGGCCATTTTTTTTACGAACCTAATCGTTTAAAAGACGAAGTTGCTCAACTTCAAGCCCAAGAAAAAGCCATGCATAGGTGGTTAAAAGCCGCAAAAAAAGACAACCGTATGGATTTTGATGACATTGACCAAGTGGTTGAAGAGTTGGATAGCCTTGTAAAAGGACAGTGTTTCTGGCCTCAATTGTTTAAGTTAGAAGACCCACTTACTGAAGCGCGTAAGTTGCAAATTGCAAAAGGCGTGACTGAACTGATACTTTGTCGTTATGGCGTGAACACTTAGTTCAAAGCAGATGCAATAAGGCTGCGAAGCTAATCAGCATACTAGTGAACCCCACAATATTTTCTTTCTGCGTCTTAATATTCCCACCGCTATACACCAGTGGGAATATTGTTAGACGTTAAAAAATCTTACCTAGTTGCCATACTCAATCTCAACCTCCACCTCAGAATCATTTGCACGAGATCTACGAAAGATTTTACGTTTTATCCACGAAAACGGTACGGCTAAGTCGAGCATGATTAAGTACAAGCAAGGCACTAAAATTAATGTGACCAGTGTGGCGTAAAGTACGGCAAAACCGAGTGCGGCGGCCATGGGTACGACGAACGCCGCTTGTAGGCTACTTTCAAACATAATCGGCAGTACACCGGCAAAGGTAGTAATCGAAGTCAGTGTGATAGCCCTGAAGCGCGCACTGCCAGCTTCTGTTACCGCTTCTTTAACACTGTAACCTTGTGCGCGGCGTTGATTAACAAAGTCTGTCATTACTAGGGAATCATTTATCACCACACCAGCGGCGGCTATCAGACCAAAAGTAGACATCATGCTTAAATCTAGGCCGAGCCAGAAGTGACCCCATATTGCCCCAGTAAAGCTAAATGGAATAACCGACATTATGATAAGCGGTTGCCCGTAGCTTTTAAGCGGTACGGCCAGAAGAATATAGACCATAATCATCGCGGCTAAGAAAAACAATAATTGCTCACTTTGCTGCGCTTGCTGTTCTTCAATATCGCCGCCAAGTTCGGTCATCACTGATGGAAATTCTTCTTGTAACTGAGGAAGTAGTTTTTCCTTAATCTGTTCTACCACTTCGTTTGGCTCTACCGCCTCTTCATCGATATTGCCCCACACATACACGCTACGGTATCCACCTTCACGACGAATGTAACTGATGCCAGGTTTTTCTTCCAATAACGCAATGTCACCTAGCAATACGTCACGGCCTTCAGGTGTTTTGATAACGGTATATTTCAAATCAGCAAAACGCTCACGGGTAAGTTCGGGATAGCGCACCATTACCTTCACTTCTTCGCCATTACGAATAACGCGTTGTGCTTCGCCGCCATAGAAGCTAGCGCCAACTTGAGAGGCAATGTCAGAAAGGGTTAAACCTAGGTCATAGGCCACCGGCAACATAACTAATTGCACTTCTTTGCTGGCAGGATCTATGGTTGAACTAACGTCAAATAGTCCATCTTGTTGTTGAAGCATTTCAATAAACTTCAAACCTGCAGCGTTCAATGTGTTGATATCAGGGCCGAATAAGAGATAGCCAAATTCACCATCATCACCATTTCCGCCATTCACATCGTCTATCACGGTGAACGACTTCATACCGGGAATGTCCGGTATGGCTTCTCGCCAGCGCCTTGCTAACTCGAAGGTATCAATAGGGCGTTTGTCCTCGTGCACCAACGGAGTCAGAATTTGGCCTTGGGTACGCTCATTGTTGAAGGCCAGTCTGTCGCGGATCATACCGGTGCCAAACTCTTCAATAACTTGTTCTTCAACGTCTAAAATAGTTTGTTCTATCGTTTTTAACGCTGTGATGGTGGCGGTATCTGACACGTTTTCATTCATTTCAATGCGAACGCTAGGAAAGTCATGAGGCACTTTCGGATTAGGCACCATTCGCACATAGTTTGCGTTGATTAGCCCGATACTAATCATCAATATCCCAAAGAATAGGAAAAACACCGCCCAACGCCACTTTAACGCGCGCTCAACGGTGCGTTTATAAGGACCGTTTACAAAGCTGTAGAATCGGGTGTTAAATTTATCCCGCCAGCTTCCTTTTTTAATCGGTGTAAAGTGTGTATGGGCAATATGTGCTGGTAGTATTAGCTTCGATTCAACTAAGCTGAACGCTAAGCAAAAGATAACCACAATTGCGATATTGTAGAAGAAGGCACCTTCAGGGCCGCTACTTAGGGTAAACGGAGCGAACACGGCAATGGTGGTCAAAACACCGAATGTAGCTGGCGTAGCAACACGCTTTGCGCCCCGTACTACGTTATCAATGCCGCCGCCTTTGCTTTCTATTTCGGTATAGGCACTTTCCCCTATGACGATGGCATCGTCTACCACAATACCTAGCACCATAATGAAAGCGAATAACGAAAGAATATTAATACTGATGCCAAATATCGGCATTAGCATAACAGCACCTAAGAAGCATACCGGTAAGCCTACCATTACCCACAAGGCCAGCTTGAAACGTAGAAATAGGGTTAGCATCAAGGCGACAAGAATGGAGCCTTGAAACAGGTTTTTAAGCATCATATCTAAGCGAGCATTCAAGTAGTAGGTCATATCTACCAATATTTCTAAGCTCACCCCATTGGGAAGGGTTTTATTTCTTTGCTCGATATAGGCTTTCACCGTGTTAGCCACGGGGATGGTATTTTGCGACTTAGTCGCACTTACCGACATGTAAATGGCGTTTTTACCATTGTATTTAAAGTATCGTTCGCCTTCGGTAAAGCCATCTTTAATTGTAGCAATGTCACCCAAAGTGACTTTGGCCCCTGCAGTGCCAATCTTAACGGGAATTTGGGCAAACTCATTTCCGCTGTAATACTGGTTTTCTACCCGAACAGAAATGATGCCTGCATTAGTACGGAGCTGACCGGCTGATATGTTAGTAGAATAGTTGCTTATTGCACGGCTAACATCGGCAATGCTAAGGCTGTATTTACGCAACATTTCTGGCTTTATTTCAATGGCAATTTCATCACTGGGTGTAGACACTTCTACTAAGGACACGTTGCCTAGTTGAAGCAGTTCATCTTCAATCTCATTGGCGATGATTTTAAGCTCTGGAAGAGGTAAATCGCCCACCAATGGCATTTCAATCACGTCTTGTTGAAACTCAATTTGCGATATATTTACCGGCTCCATTCCCGCAGGGAAGGTAGCAATACCGTCAACTCTCAGTTTAACTTTATCGAGTACATCGGTGAGTTCTTCATCGGTATCAATTTCAAGTGTTACGGTTCCAGAATCACGAAAAGCGCGGGCTACTGTTCTTTTAATCTCGGTAACGTCTTTTAGCGCCTCTTCTACTTTAATAAGAATACTTTCTTCTATTTCTTGTGGAGATGCACCAGGATATTGTGCCGACACCGTAATGTAGTTTATTTCGATGTTGGGAAACATTTGGCGCTGAATCGTAAAGTAACTGGCCAAGCCCATCAAAATGATAAATATCATTAATAGGTTCGCGGCTACGGCGTTATTGGCAAACCACGCGATAATGCCCGTTTCTGAATTTGTTTTATTCATAGTGACGCTCCTATTTCGCGGTGTCGCTGTTCGCCGCAAAACCAGCGCTGTTATCGATGACTTTTACTTCCATGCCATTTTGAGGGTATTCAGGTAAAGACATCACCACTTTGTTCGGGTTAAAAGTGCCTTGAATAAGAAAGTCGCTGCCATCTTCACGAATAACCTGAATTTTTTGCGAGACCAACTTACTTTCTTCATCTATTGTCCAAAGCGTGCGGTTGGTGACTAATTCTTGAGGAATACGGTATACATCTTCTAGCGTCTTACCTTCAAAACTTATCGTGGTATAGGTACCGAATTTCACGATAGGTTTAGTTGCATTCAGGGCGTAAGGGTCTTCAATTCTGGCTACAAAATGGGTCATTCTGGTGGCACTGTCGATAACGCCCGTGTCACGATGAATTGTCGCGGTAACTTGCGTTTTGCTTACATCGTC
Organism: Alteromonas naphthalenivorans; assembly: GCF_000213655.1. Lineage (NCBI taxonomy): Bacteria > Pseudomonadati > Pseudomonadota > Gammaproteobacteria > Alteromonadales > Alteromonadaceae > Alteromonas > Alteromonas naphthalenivorans. The sequence continues at coordinate 2,666,061 of NC_015554.1, read as the reverse complement.
AAGGGTAAGTATCGCTTTTGTTCCTAGGGTGTTTTCATCTAAGAATACCCGGTCGAACCCCGCGATAGGGAAGGTGATTTCTGCCTGCTCAATATTATTGATAACCGCCGCGGTTGTGCCTTGGGTAACATAATCGCCGGTACTGATCTCTCTTGAAATAATAAGGGCATCATAAGGGGCAGCCACTTCGCAGTTATCTAAGTCGCGCTTGGCAATTTTGAGTTGAGCTTCTGCCGATTTAACCGATGCTTGTGCGCTCATAACTTGCGGCTTTCTAAGATACAAGTCGGTGACCCTTGCATCAGGCATAGATTTGGCCTCTCGAGCCGCTACATCCGCTTGAGCTTGCTCTTGTATTAATTGGGCTTGTGCGCTGGAAAGGTTAGCTTGCGCGAGTAATAGCGCTGCCTCGTAGGCATCTTTTTCAACCGAGAATAATACTTCACCTCGTCGAACCAGTCCGCCACTTACAAATTTGGGGTTCCAAGACTCGACTTCACCCGAGACCTGAGCAGCAAGGTTTGTACTTTCTAGTGGCTGCACTTCTCCATATGAAGATAATGTAATGACAGAGCTTTCGACATCAATTTGCTCGATAGTGACGGTGGGACGGGTGTCTACCGCTTCAGTTATGGCTGAATCTGAGGCAGAGGCCTCAATGCCTTTCATTATAAAATAACTTACTACCAAGATGGCAACGGGAAGTATGAATTTCATCCATTTCATAATCGGGTCTTTATTTAAAAAATTAGCTGAGAGTAGTTTAACGCCAAACTGTGTCTAAGTTATTCATCAATTGTAACTAAACGTAAGTCAATATATGTAAAGACTCAGGGAGACCAATGCTTGCATACGTAAGGGAATTAAGGGAGGGAATATCTTTGGTTGATTAGTCTAGCGACTACTTTTACGCTTGTGCTCTGTTGCGGTACATACTTTATTTCTACCGTCATTTTTTGCTTGGTATAACGCTTGGTCGGCCAAGTTTAACGCAGTAGTGAGTGTCATAGACGGCGTAATCTCGCACACCCCAAAACTTGATGTAACACGGTGCGATTTGTTATCAACCGGAATGGCATTAGCACTCAGGTTTTCTCTTATTTGTTCAGTCACCATTCTCGCATCTTGCTCATTGGTTTCTGGAAAAATAAATAAAAATTCTTCGCCGCCCCATCGTGATAGACCATCTTGAGCGCGCAAGCGACTGCTGAAAACGCTGGCAACCTTTTTTAAAACCTCGTCACCCGCATCGTGTCCGAAGGTATCATTTATAGATTTAAAGCGGTCGATATCAGCGAGCGCGATAGAAAATGGTTTTTTGTTTCTCTGCATTCTGCTGAGTTCTTGCTCAAGCTGCTGCTGCCCGCCTCTACGGTTTAAAATGGTGGTAAGGGGGTCGTATCTGGCTTGACGTTCGAACTGTTCGCTCAGGTACACGGCCGTATTGTAGCTACGTTGACGGCTATATTCATAAACTGCGGATAGGAAAGAAACCGTGATGAAAGTATAAACAATACGCGTTTTAAACTCGAAAGAATACTCTGTCGCCAATAAGGCATTATCGGGTGTAAAAAATATGACAATAATAACTGCGGCAAAACCTGTTAGCGCCATTAGCCCCCGGCGAAAACCGGTAAAAAACATGGTGACGGAGGGAACGGTAAATATCCAAAGAGGCCCCGTATTTTCACTACCACCAGTCACGACTAGTATCAGCATAAGTGACATTAGACAGGCAATTAAAACGGTAGCAGAAATGAAACTGCCTCGCTTTGCCCCTATCATTGCTTGTAGTTTATGAGATATTGCAAACAGTATGGTGGCAGAAAATAACACGCAGGTTAAGAATGTTTCTTGTGCAAACAGTGCCCGAAACCCAAGTAAAAAAGTCACGGTCATCCCAACCGCAGAGAACATGTTAACGACTCTGATTCGACGATTTAGATCGTCAGACAGAGATGCGTCGGTTCCAAGGTCTACAAACTTTTTAATGGCACTAATCATAAAAATAGGGTTATCCCTTTGTGACTTCGCTAGCGATATTTTCCGCCAAGGCATGAATAGCTTCTCGCATCACTTCGATACTTGCAGGGAATCCATCAACTGCAAGGGGGAGTGTGTACTCAAAATCCGTTGCTGACTGCGATTCGTCGATATGTTTTACAGTGTATTGACCGCTCAGAATAATATCGCCTTGCCATGTCGCGATAAAGTCGTCTATCTGTAGGGTTAAATAGTCATTAGCCTCTTTTGCATTCATATTGTGGGTAACTAACATTACACCTTGGGAGCGCAACGATGCTTTTAATGACTTAGTAATACCCTCATCAAGTGGCTCGGCCCAAAGGTGATCAGTCGCGATATGTAAACTGGTAGAGCTGGTTTGATAAACAAGGCCACGCTGTTTTAGATAGTCGGGAAGGATAATCTTATTTATTAATAAACGATGGGGGGGAGTTTCATACTCATTTGCAAAAGACGAAGTCGTTGAATGTAGCAAGTAATATTGCAGTGCGCTGCCAGATGAAGCACAGCCTACTAGTGAAGCGCCAAGAAAAGCAGCGAAAATTAATCTTGCTCTAATAACTTTGCAAACCAGCGCATTCCTATTGTTAATAAAAGTGTTCATTATTATCCTTACAGTACATAGATAGCGCTTAGCTCAGCCGCTTCTAGGTTGGCATTTACTTGCCCACGCAAACCCAGAAGCCTTATACGTATTTTAGTTCTTAGTTGACTAAGTTTCTACTTCGCTAATTTTTCGCTTTTGGTTCAATACCAGAGCTATTGCTATCAGTAAAAATTAAGCTATTCGGTGACTGATTCAGCTTTAATAACAAAGGCTGAAGATTACGCATAGTATCTTGCATAGTATCTACCGTTTCTTTGATTTCAGACTGGCTCAAGCCCCCTTCGCTGTAGTTTTTTAACAAGCTGTCTAAGCTTATCAATACTTGATTTAAGTTAGTGTTAAGCAGCTCTGTATCTACATTTTCAATAAGCAAATCAAAGTCATCACTCGCCGTTTCAACAGACTGCGCAGCCAGTTTCATATCTTCCACGGCCAATAATACGTTTGATACCATGTCACCCAAAGGCAGTTGATTTATCTTGTCTAAAATCGCATCTGCTTTTTGCGTAATTTGCGTAAACTCGTTAGATACAGTTGGGATCACTTCGTAACCGTTCAGCACCGCTATTTCATCACTGTCGTCAGGTTTTGAAACGTGCTGTAAGTCTACAAAAAGACCACCGGTGAGTACATTACCCATTCGGAGGGTAGCCCTTAAATCTTTACGAAGCCAATTGCGTATGGTTTGTTTGATGGCATTCAAGCCTTCTTCTGTGTCCGGCTGTCTGACTTTTCCAGGGTAGATGTTAATAATGACGGGGATGGGATAATCCCGTTCAAGTATGTTGCCTTCCACGGCAGGAAACGAGTTAATAGCCGTTACATTACCGATTTCAATACCTCGGTATTCAACGGGGGCGCCTACGGTAAGCCCACGAACACTTTCATCAACTAAAAGCACATACTCGGCGGTAAGCTTGTACCGTGCATTGGAGGCAGTAGCAATATCGCCGTAAATAGTAAAAAACGCGTTCTCTACCACTTGCTCACCAATTTGAACCCCTTCAGGTACACCAAAGGTAATACCGTTGGCTAACAGGGTTTCTAAACTGCCGGTTTCCATTTTTACGCCGCTTGATTCAAGCTTAAGCTTTACGCCGCTTACATCCCAAAAACGCGTATTCTCGGTAACAAGCTTATGGTAGGGGGCTTCAATAAACGCATCGTAGTACACCACACGTTCTTCAATATTAAAGACCGCATCTTCAAACTCACCGACTTTGAAGCCTTTGTAAATGATGGGGTCGCCTGGTTTATAAGCAAACTCATCATCGCTTTGCAGAATGACGTGTAATCCAGGTGTGCCAGCAGGTGTTACCGGAGGGCGCTCGAGGGCGATAAAATTGAGCTGTTCTTTACCGCTGTCATTCGCAGCCATGGCGATATAACTACCAGAGAGTAAGGTGTTTAGACCGGACACTTCTGAAAAACTAATTCGCGGGGCTACCACCCAAAATTCACTTTTATCGGTAAGTAGGTGAGATGCATTGGCATCGATGCGCGCAGTTACTAATACACCGTCCAAGTTAGGCTTAAGCGTAATTTTTTTCACTTGCCCCACATCTAAATCCCGCACTTTGATTGGGGTTTTGTTAACTTCAATGCCAGTGGCAGATTGTAACTCTATGGTGATTAGAGGCCCTTGGTTTTTCCATTGTTGATAAACCATCCAGCCACCAACCACGACTACTAATATGGGAATGATCCATATACGAGAGATTGATTTTGTGGACGTAACTTTTGCCTCTTCTGTCATGGTAGTTGTTTCCAATGCTGCCAAATTAACCGTGAATCAAATGTCATCGCGGCTATCATCGTAGTAAAGACCACCGCGCAAAACGCAAGCGCTGCGGGGCCAGGGAAAATAGAAAGTGTATTACCCATTTGAATCAATGCAACCAATACCGCGACAACGAAAACATCAATCATAGACCAGCGTCCAATTGCTTCGGTGATGCGGTAATAGCGAATGCGTAATTGTGTAGAGCCTGTTCGGCCCAGTTGAACACTTAGATTCAACCAACACAGAATGATAATTTTAGCGACTGGTACCACTACGCTGGCCACTAAAATAATAATGGCGATGGGGTAGGAGCCCCCCTCCCACAGCGTGATCACGCCGCCTATAATGGTATTTGGGGTTTCTTGACCAAAAAATTCAGTTCGCATGATAGGTAATACGTTAGCGGGGATATACAAAATAGTTGATGTAAGTAGCAGCGCCCAAGTGCGTTGTATACTGCCACTGGCTTGTTTTTCTTCTAAAGGTTTTGGCGGTGGTAAGTTGCCTTCGTGCAGCCACAACGCAAACCCTGTACTGTCAAAGTTCGACATAGAAAGAGCCATAAATGCGGTAAAACCAATAAAAGCGTAAAAAGACATACCAATAGCTACATCGGCGAGTTCGGAGACTTTTATCAAACTAACTAATGTTCCAACTAAGAATATCTCGGCCATACTCCACGGTAGCAAGGCTCTTACCCAATAAAACATTCGCTTAATAAATGGGGTTCTTGCATTGTTTAAATGTGCTAACCCAAGGGTAATAAAACCTAAAAGCACCATGCCGGGTAAAATTAACGTCGCTAATCCGGTAATAATAGCCAACGATAAATAGTCATTTTCCATTAAAACAGAAAGACCACCGGGAAGATCGATACTATGCTTCTGACCACTTGATTTAAAAGTCAAAAAGTTAAAAGGTAGGGATAGGGCCAAGAACACAAACGCACTTATTGAAAACGCCAAAAGCCGCTCGCTCGCATTTCTCTTAAATGTGAGCAAGGTATGATGGCATCGAGGGCATACTGCCCGTTCTCGATGATTCAATTCTGGCAATACAACGCGATGATGGCATTGTTCGCAAACGAGGGTTAACCTATTACCTTCAGCCATAGGGGTAAGAAAACGACTACCTTATTTTAAATGGAAACATCGAACTGTAGATCCAAGCCTTAGAGCCGGAATGTATACCCAAACTATAAAAACGACGGTTAAACCGTTGAATTGTAATTGTTAACAGAATAGCGTATTCCACGGTTAGCGGGAAGCTTCGCTGAGAAGTACAACTAAAAATAATCACCACATAAGACATTACATGAACATAAAAATTCAAATCCAGCGCCGCTTTGGGGTATTTAAGCGCGTAATCGAGCGTGGCTTACTAAAACGATCTTCAAGGGGAACAACGTTTTGGAAAAGCCTGAATTTGGCGCAGCGTTGTTATGCTGCTGCAACCTTGGTGTATTTTAGTGTACTGTTTTTCGATATTCAGGGTGTTTTCTTTAACATCGTAATTGGCGCATTGGTGACGATTGCCATTCTTCATGAATTCTGGCCAAGGTTCATGGTGGTATGGAATAGCTTACCAGGTAAAGCTTTGATCCTTTTCATTTATGCTGTAATCGCCAATTTTGCGTTGGCTTCGGCAAGTGGATTAGTGAATAGCGTTTCGGGTGTCAGCGCAGCATCACTGCCTTACAGTCATAATTTCGCCATTATCCTCATGCTACCAAGCTGGTTTTTTATCACCACGCTCTTAGCGCTGGTACTTGTTCAATTAGTCATGCCGCTGTACTTAATTGCATTACTGCTGCTAAAGCCTTTTGGCGTTCATGGCTTATGGCATGCGCCAGACTACCGGTTTGTGTTCACCACTGCTTTAGTCCGCTACGTATGGACGATATTGATATTGGTAAAGGTGTTAGAAGTGTCGATGGAATCGGGGGTGGTGAGCTTTTTCTCAGACACGCCCTCTGAAGTCGTGTCGACCAGCTCTGAAGTTGAAGATAAAGGTGTGAATGATGCCCAAATCGGCAACGCAAAAAAAACGGTTAGGTTGGCTGACGCTGCTAATAATTTAAAAGGGCTGATTGAGGCGGAATTTGAAGCTGAGCGTAAATCTTCTGCAGTTCTCGAAGCCGATTCAAAAGCATTACCAGATGCTACCTCGCCAGGCTCAACCGAAGATGAAAAAGTGGTTAGCTTTGACCTTGCTGCTCAAAGTGCTAAGTTTCGACTTATGCAGATGCAATTGCTTGCTGAGTTTATCTTCCATTATGAAGCTGATGAGTTCTCTCGCTGCGCTAACCCCGAAGGTACACGAGTTGTGGAATTGAACGACTATGAAATTTTAACTATCAGCCTTTTAGAAAATAATGATATTGGCTATTCCTATACGGTAATACCGTGTCGCTCAGCAGCGATTGGCAATGGCATAACGCCTTAATAAAATAGCGTGAAGTGATGAGTGGTAAGAAACGCTGACTGCAGAAAACAAAAAGCCAGCACAAGGTGCTGGCTTTACATAAACAAGATTTCCGACATTTAGAAGCTTGCGTTACCTGGTGTACGTGGGAATGGAATAACATCACGTACGTTTTGCATACCAGTCACATAAGCAACCAAGCGCTCGAAACCTAGTCCGAAACCAGAATGAGGTACGGTGCCATAACGGCGAAGGTCGCGATACCAAGCGTAGTCTTCTTTCGACAATTCCATTTCTTCCAAACGGGCATCGAAAACATCAAGACGTTCTTCACGCTGCGAACCACCAATAATTTCACCAATACCTGGTGCAAGGACGTCCATAGCTGCAACGGTTTTACCGTCGTCGTTAATACGCATATAGAATGCTTTAATATCCTTAGGATAGTTTTGCATAATGATAGGCGCGCCAACATGTTCTTCGGCTAAATAGCGCTCATGCTCAGAAGATAAATCAATTCCCCATTCAACAGGGAATTCGAACGTCTTTTTGCAGTTTTGTAGAATGTCGATAGCGTCTGTGTAGTCCATGCGAACAAAGTCAGAACTCACTAGCTTTTCTAAGCGTTCAACGGCATCTTTTTTAATGCGCTGAGCAAAGAAGTTCATGTCATCTGGCAGCTCTTCAAGTACGGCTTTACATACATATTTCAGCATATCTTCAGCTAACTGAGCAATATCGCTCAAATCAGCAAAAGCGACTTCCGGCTCAATCATCCAAAATTCAGCCAAGTGGCGAGATGTGTTCGAGTTTTCTGCGCGGAAAGTAGGCCCAAAGGTATAAACCTTAGACATAGCTGTACAGTAAGTTTCAACGTTCAACTGACCCGAAACGGTAAGGTAAGTTTCTTTACCGAAGAAATCTTCTGAGTAATCAACGTTACCTTTGTCGTCTAGTGGTAAGTTCATCATATCTAATGTAGATACGCGGAACATTTCACCAGCGCCTTCTGTGTCACTTGCGGTTAAAATTGGGGTTGATACCCAAAAGTGGCCGCGTTCGTGGAAGAAGCGATGAATGGCCTGTGATAAGCAGTTACGCACACGGGTTACCGCACCAATTACGTTAGTACGAGGGCGCAAGTGAGCGTACTCTCTCAAATACTCGATACTGTGACGCTTAGCTGACATTGGGTAGGTATCTGGGTTTTCTACCCAGCCTAATACCTCAACCTCAGTTGCTTCAATTTCTACCGATTGGCCTTGGCCTTGAGATGCTTTTACCACACCCGTTACCGATAGTGAGCAACTTGCTGTTAAACGCTGTACGTCAGCGTAATTTGACAGAGAACTCAGTGCTACCACTTGAATAGGGTCAAAGCAACTACCATCGTGTAGTGCTATAAAAGATAACCCAGCCTTAGAGTCGCGGCGTGTTCTTACCCAACCTTTAACGGTTACCGATTCGCCAACTGCGTACTTACCTTTAAGCACGTCGACAACGGGCGCATGCGTCATGTTAATTTCTCCGTCTCACTGATTTATGCTGTTTTGTGTCATTATCCACACGCAACAACAATGTGCATTTGCACTAATAATGGTTTTTACGTCAATCTTTTGGATTTTTTGCCGATAATTCAGCATGTTTTAGAATTTTCATCCTGAAAAAGCGAGATAGCACTTAGTCATTTTAAAAACGCGAGAATGGCGTTTACAAGAGGACTAAAAATAAATACCGCTAATAACGCATAATCCAATAGCACGCTAGTATACTCAACCTAAAGCGGGATGCCAGAGAACAGAGTGACAAATGGGAAATAAATATAATCCGTACGGTGTTGAAGAGCGACGTTCAAGACCTAGAACCGAAACGAATTTCTTTCGTGTGATGCTGGCCCTGAATGTACTAGGGTGGTTAGCATTGGTCGTAACCCTGGTTCTATTTCACTTTGCGCGCCCCGATTTTATCAGTGGCGTTCAAGAATATTGGGGCATTGAAGGCGATACAGGCTGGTCGGCTGAATATGTAAAAGCCATGCAAATCATGCTGCAAGTGTGTTTGTTGGTGAGCTTGGTGAGTATTGTAATGCGCGCCCGTCGAAGCAGGCGACAGGGCGATCAGTTCGGTTTTAATTTATTCGTATTGGCCAGCATAGCTGTGATTAGCCTTATTACGCTGGCCACTACCATGGGGGCTGCTACATAAAGGCAATGCTAATGAGCCAATAAGTGTAAATGGCGTAAGCTGCCACAAAAGCGCCACCTTCTACTCGATTTAAGCGCCCTTGGCGTTTAAAGCCGATGCAAAATACAAATAGTGCCACAGTGGCTGCTAGCATCACCACTACATCGCGATACAAGAAATCTGCACTGACTGACATAGGCTGAATAGTACCCGCAATACCCACAACAGCTAATGTGTTAAACATATTCGAGCCAATAACATTACCTATGGCTAAGTCATGCTCACCTTTTTTCACCGCTATTAAAGAGGAGGCGAGTTCAGGTAACGACGTACCAATGGCAATAACCGTTAAACCAATGATGGTATCGCTAACACCAAAGTACGTAGCAACTTCAACGGCTCCCCACACTAACATGCGAGAGCTAGCCACTAGCAGTAATAGGCCGGTAAGAAGCCATACAATGTGGGTTTTGATTGTGCCTTCAGATGCATTGATTTCCTCGCTGTATTCATCGGCGAGTTTATCTTTACTGCCTTGCATGCCGTGCCAAATACTCCAAGAGATCAGCAATACAAATAAGCCAAGTAAAGAGAATGCATCATCCTTTGATACCGTTTGGTCTAGCACCTGCCAAGAGGCAAAAAAAGTAATGCCCAGTAGTACGGGAATTTCTTTTTTAATAATGTTCGATTTAACCGCAATAGGGCTGATAAGCGCGGTTAATCCCAAAATAAGCAGTATGTTGGCAATGTTTGACCCGTAGGCGTTACCCAATGCAATACCCGAGTTCCCTTGAATAGCGGCGAAGATTGAGACAATGATTTCAGGGGCTGACGTTCCAAAACCAATGATGAGCATACCAATAAGAAGCGGAGACACCCCAAAGTGATTGGCAACAGATGCCGCGCCGCCTACAAATTTTCCTGCACTCCATAGCAAAACCGGCAGCCCAATAAGAATGGCTAAACTGGCTAATAACATACAATCTCCTACTTGTTTCTCTAAAATATGTTCGCAGTATTTTTTATAAAAAAGCTAAGTGAAAACGATCGCTTTCTTCGGCTTTCGCCTCATTTCGGCTGAGTGTGAATCACAGACTAGCGCCTTCTATCGTGCGACAGCTCTTCGCTATCAATAACCCTACTGGATAGATTAGTTTTCGTTGTCTTAACGATGAAAAAAAGCCGTGCTCAATTCGCTTTGCAATTTTCACTTTCGGCGTAAACTCAGCGCCAATCTTACTCGAGCGGTAGTGAGTATTACTTCAAATATCGCACTACTCGAATTGTAACTTACTTAATATTATTTAGAAGCGAATTACATGCACAATACGTTGATTGTGGCTGACGATGTTACGCCATTTAGCGAAACAGCGTTAACGGTACTTACCTTTCAAGATTACTTGGCGGAGTTTCCGAAGCTTAATGAACCAAAAATACGGGTGATAAACCTGTGTGATACTACCCGCTATTTAAGCCAAGGGTATTACTGTTCATTGTTAGCGCAGGCGCGTAACCATTTAGTATTACCCGGTGTAAATACCATAAACGATTTACGACTAGCAGAAGCACGCAGTGTGGATAGGCTGCCTTTTGCATTGTCGCTACCCGTGGATGAAATTGACATTCCTACTGCACCTTTATTAGTACTTTTTGGTGAAGTTAAAGATCAGCGTTTCAAGCGTGTCGCCCGTCAAGCGTTTGAAAAATATCCGTGTCCAATTTTGCTACTTACCCTGTCGGTATCTGATTCCCGTGCAGACAAAAAGGAAGGTAAAAAAGTAAGTAGTAAACATAATGTGGTTGGCTTTGCTGATATTGCTGCGAAGCCCTTTACCGCGCTAGACAGTAAACAACAGCAACAGTGTATTGCACAGTTAGAAAACTACACTACGAAACAGTGGCGCGCTTCTAAAGTAAGTAAGCGCACTCGTTGGGATATGGCTATTTTAGTTAACCCTGATGAGTCGACGCCTCCTAGCGATGAAAGAGCCATTCGTCACTTTGTAAAAGCGGCTGAGAAGGTGGGTTTTAGAGCTGATGTGGTTTCACGTTTGTCGCCTGAAGATTTGGGGCACTATGATGCGTTATTTATTCGTGAAACTACGGCGATAGACCATCATACCTACCGTTTAGCCAGAGCGGCTGAGCGTGAAGGAGTGATAGTGATGGATGATACCCAGTCTATATTGCGCTGTTGCAACAAAGTGTTTTTACAAGATGCGTTTACTTATCAAAAAGTACCGGCACCGAAAGCCACTTTTGTGTCGAATTCAGATGATGAAACCTGCGATAAGCTTATTGAAGAATTCGGCTTACCTTTGGTATTGAAGTTACCTGAAAGCTCATTTTCGAGAGGGGTGCACAAAGCAGAAAACCGTGACGTGTTAAAAGCTCGATTAGTCGAAATGTTAGCTGAATCGGCCTTAGTACTGGTTCAAGAATATATTTTTACCGAGTTTGATTGGCGTATTGGTATGTTGGGCGGTAAGCCGATTTATGCGTGTCAGTATTTTATGGCGCGAAATCACTGGCAAATTTATCACCATCAAGGCGAGCGTTTTTCATCCGGTGGCTTTACCACTATGCCAACCTTTGAAGTACCGAAGCCGGTATTGCAGGCAGCAATTAAAGCAGCAAAGGTTGTGGGTGATGGTTTATATGGTGTAGACATCAAGCATTCGGGCAATCAGGTATACGTGATTGAAGTAAACGACAACCCAAGCATAGATGCTGGAGTGGAAGATAAGTATTTAGGCAAAGCCTTGTATGAGTTAATTATGCAAGAATTTGCTGACAGACTAGAGCGGCGAGGGCGATAAGCATGAACAATGCACTTGCGCCTGAATATAATAAACTTGCACCTGAACGTAAAGGTGGGGATGAAGCTGAAAAGAATGCCGCTAACAATGTTCAATTGAGAAAAGCCACGTTAGATGATGTGAAACAAATACAACACATTGAAAACACATGCTTTAAAAGCGATAAGCTGAATGTCCGTCGTTTTCGTTTTTACGTTACGGCCAAACATGCTGAGTTTTATATTGCCGAGCATCACACCGCGCAAGGGGTTTCGCTTGCGGGTTATGGATTACTGTTGCTACGCAGAGGAACACAACTTACTCGGTTGTATTCCATTGCGGTGTTGCCCGAAGCCCGTGGTTTTGGAATTGCTGAAAAGTTGATTGCGAGACTAGGGGAGCAGGCGTTAGCCAGGGGAAAGCGCTTTATGCGCCTGGAAGTGTCTGCGGACAATAAAGGCGCTATTTCACTTTACCAACGGCTAGGCTTTAAACAGTTCGGTATGTACGTTGATTATTACGACGATCATTCAAATGCCTTGCGTATGCAGAAGGTATTGGTGTCATCGAAAGCCATGTCTCACGCTATATACCCTTGGTATCAGCAAACGACTGAATTTACCTGTGGACCATCAGCATTAATGATGGCTATGTGTTCGTTGCAAAATAATTATGAAATGAACCAGCAAAAAGAATTAGCGATTTGGCGTACGGCGACCACAATATTTATGACGTCAGGTCATGGCGGTTGCCACCCTATTGGATTGGCGCTAGCGGCACAATTGGAAGGGTTTACGGCAGAAGTTCTGATTAACCAGCCTTTGCCATTGTTTGTAGATGGCGTAAGAAGTGAGCATAAAAAGCATATTGTTGGGCAAGTAGAAGCTGACTTTTTGCTTCAAGCACAAAAAAGCAATATGGCTATTGCTACTGAAGAGTGGCGGGTTGATGTTATAGAACAGGCCCTAGATGCTGGTAAAGCAGTGGTGTGCTTAATAAGCACCTATGCATTTGATAAGAAAAAAGCACCACATTGGGTGGCTATTACCAGTTACGATGAACAATGCTTTTACTTGCACGATCCCGATGCTGACGAAGGCAATAGTCAAAACGAAAGTCAGCGTGTTGAATTTCAACACATTCCGGTGGCAAGAGACGACTTTGTTCGCTTAGCCAGTTACGGTACACGCAAAGTGCGTACGCTAGTGCTACTGTCTACAAAAGCTGCTACGTAAATAACCGGTATATTAAGTACTAATTTCTAAAGCCTTATGTAGCTACAAATGTATGCCCAATAGCCAAGATTGCTTCAATAATAAAAGGCGCAGTTGTTTTCACAACGCTAAGAAACAAAAACTAAGGTAGAGCCTAAAAGCCTTTGTTTGAGAACCTTTGTTTGAGAAGCTTGAGTTAGAAAATAGCAGCGCCTTTGTTAGTGCTTAACCTGCGCAATCGTAACTTCTTCATTTAGCGCGTTCAAGCGGCTAACTAAACCTGATAATTCCTTAACTGAACCAGAGTAGGCAAGTTGCTTGCTGGTATGTTGACCTTTCACCGCAGATTTAAAAATGGCGGTGCTTTCGAAGCAGGCTGTTTTCTTATCAAGTGCGTTCCATTCAGTCTGTAACTCGTTAGGGATACAATGACGTTTTGCACTAATTTTGTCTTTTATTTGCAACACTTTCCCAATAAGTAATTGTGCGTCAGTAGGCATTATGATTCTTCCTTACTATTTAACTAACTAAAATAATTGCGTTTTTTGTAATTGGCATAGTTTGTTTATGCTGAAACAATAAAACTCGTAATAAGGTTGTAGCATGGAGAGTGCCAAATTTGCATAGAATTTACTCAAAGTGCATTTTAGAAGAAAAAAGTAGGAGAAATAGACAGGGAAATAGATAGGGAAATAGGCAGCGCAAAAAGTGCGTTAGCGATAGCTGGCGTGCCGCGGTTTGTGCTTCAAGTGCCTAACTTGGCAGTAGCAAAGGTAAGGGCTCCACAATAATAAATTAACTAGCAAAGCAGTAATAAAACTGAAAACAATGGAAGATGGCGTAAGCGGCACCGACGGGCTGAAATTACCCAACACCTTTTGCAGCGTAGGCGCGTTTGAAGGGGAGACCATATACCAGGCTTTTTCATAATAATGCCCGTACTCAAGGGGCTTGACCCCTTGCTCTATATGGCTTAGCTTGGTGTAAAGCGCCGATTTACGTTCTGCATCTGCCCTCACCACAGCTTCACTGTTTTGCCTTAGTGCATTTAACATTGCCCCCACTGATGCATAGCCATGCTGCGTTGCTAATGCCGACATGGCCGACACTTCTTCGCGGGTTGCATCGTAATAGCCGCTTAAATACTGTCTATAGTGATCGGCTAAAATAGGCACTTGCAATGCGGCAACAAACAGAGTGGCAAAAACGATTTTATCGACAACGCGTATGAACATATAAATGACTGACCTAAAGTTATTTTTCAGCAATTAAAAGCATATAAATTTTATTAGACCAGTCATCGCACCCCTTAATTTTCACCCCTATTTTTTGCCTTGTTTTTTAACCTTATAAGTCACCTTACTGTCCGGCTTAAATAAGTGTAAATAGCATGGGTGAGTTTGCTCAGCTGGTCTGGGCTAATGATGTACGGAGGCATAATGTATACCAGCTTACCAAAAGGCCGTATCCACACACCTTGTTTTACAAAATGACGCTGAATATCGGCCACGTTAACAGGGTGAACGGTTTCAATAACACCTATTGCGCCTAGCACTCTTAAATCGGCTACCGTAGGCAGATTGGCACATTTTGACAGTTCAGTGTGTAATTGTTTCTCAATGGCGGGGATTTGTTGCTGCCAGTGATTTTCATTAATAAGTGCCAAGCTGGCGTTTGCCACGGCGCAAGCCAATGGGTTACCCATATAAGTAGGTCCATGCATGAATACACCGGGGGAGCCTTGGCAAACACCCAACGCTACATCTTCAGTACATAGGGTGGCCGCTAGGGTCATGTAACCGCCAGTAATAGCTTTTCCTAAACACATAATGTCTGGCGAAATGCCGGCATGTTCACAGGCGAATAGCTTGCCTGTTCGCCCAAATCCCGTAGCGATTTCATCACAGATAAGTAGCACGTCGTAGTTGTCGCAGAGTTGGCGGCAGCGTTTTAAATATTCAGGGTGATAAATACGCATACCGCCCGCACCTTGAACTACGGGCTCAAGAATAAGCGCTGCCATTTCATGATGATGATTTTCGAACAGCTCGGCTAAAGGTAAAATGTCGTCTTCACTGAACGTCTGGCCGAAACGGGTTTGTGGGGCTGGGGCAAATAGTTGTTTGCTTAATACACTCTCAAATAAGCTGTGCATGCCGTTTACCGGATCGCATACCGACATGGCCGCAAACGTATCGCCATGATAACCATTACGCGGTGCCACGATGCGTGATTTTTCAGGGCGGCCTTGGCACGCCCAGTATTGAATGGCCATTTTGATAGCCACTTCTACCGAGACCGAGCCGGAGTCGGCTAAAAAGACCCGTTCAAGACCATCAGGCACCATTTCTAGAAGCGTGCGACATAGGTCGACCGCTGGCTGGTGGGTAATACCGCCAAACATCACATGGGAAAAAGCATCTATTTGGCTGTGGGCCGCTTGGTTTAATACAGGGTGGTTGTAACCGTGAATGGCCGCCCACCAACTCGACATGCCATCTACTAAAACGTCGCCCGTTGAAAGCGTAAGCTCTGCTCCTTTAGCGCCAACCACTTCATAGCAAGGCAAAGGGTTGGTTGCTGACGTATAAGGATGCCAAATGTGTTTTTTATCAAAATCTATATTGTTCAAAATTCAACCGTTAGTAAAGCTTTTGAAATGGTCAGAGTTGACAACTCGTGTTTGCAGCATAGACTAAGCCAGCATTCTTAATTAGTAAAGGACAGTCAATGACTCTGGCTTCAGCGCCTGACGCGCAAAATAATACAATTCGTCACGATTGGTCACAAGCCGAAGTAGAGGCGCTATATGCCTTGCCATTTAACGACTTGCTGTTTCAAGCGCAGGTAGTTCACAGACAACACTTCAATCCAAACGAAGTACAAGTAAGCACCTTGTTGTCGATTAAAACCGGTGCATGCCCGGAAGATTGTAAATATTGTCCGCAAAGCGCGCGTTACGATACCGGCTTAGAAAAAGAGCGCTTGCTTGAAATTGAAAAAGTGATTGAACGAGCAAAAGAAGCCAAGCAAGTAGGCTCTACTCGTTTTTGTATGGGTGCTGCATGGCGTAACCCACGTGACAGAGATATGCCTTATATTGTAAAAATGGTGGAAGAGGTTAAACAACTTGGCCTTGAAACCTGCATGACCCTTGGCATGTTAACCCGCGACCAAGCGGTAGCGCTTAAACAGGCTGGTCTAGATTATTACAACCACAACCTTGATACCTCGCCTGAATACTACGGCGATATCATTACCACTCGTACCTATCAAGACAGACTAAACACCCTTGAAAACGTACGCGCGGCAGGCATGAATGTGTGTTCTGGCGGTATTGTGGGTATGGGCGAAACCGCGGGCGACAGAGCTAGCTTATTGATTCAATTAGCGAACTTGCCGGAACAACCGCAAAGTGTGCCAATTAACATGTTGGTTAAAGTAAAAGGTACGCCACTAGCCAGTTTAGAAGATTTAGATTATTTCGAGTTTATCCGCACCATCGCGGTAGCCCGTATCATGATGCCTAAATCTCATGTGCGTTTATCAGCAGGCCGTGAAGCCATGAATGAACAGATGCAAGCGCTATGCTTTATGGCCGGTGCGAACTCTATTTTCTACGGTTGTAAGTTGCTGACTACGTCTAACCCTGACACCCACGAAGACGTTATCTTGTTTAAGAAGTTAGGTATAAACACCGAACGTACTCGCGATTTTTCTGATGAAGCACATCAGCAAGTCTTAGAAGAAGAAATTGCGCAGCAACAAGAACAAGGTTCTGATGCTAGCGATTTATTTTACGACGCTAGCGCACCGCGTAAACAAAAACAGCAGCCCGCGGAGGCATAATGGCCTTCGATTGGCTTGAAGCCCGCTTAAGTGAGCGGGCTCAGCGAGGTTACCTGCGCAAGCGGGTATGCCAGCAATACGAAAAAGACAACATTATCTGTATTGATGGTGAGCACTATTTAAATTTTGCCAGTAACGATTACCTTGGCATGCGGCAACACGAAGGCGTGTTGCAAAGCTGGGTAGAAGGCTTGGCACAATTTGGTGGTGGCAGCGGTGCTTCGCCCCTGGTAACGGGCCATACCCAAGCACATTTGGCTCTTGAGGCGTACATTGCCGACGGTTTAAATCGAGACGCTGCGTTGTTGTTTAATTCGGGTTTTGCGGCTAACCAAGCATTATGTATGGCGCTATTTAGTGGTGCTCATAATCAAAGCGCTAGTAATAAAAGTGCTAGTAATCAAACCCCAAGTGCCGCAGCCGGCATTAAACATTCCGGTGAAATTTTTGCCGATCGGCTTATGCATGCCTCCTTCCTTGAAGGTGCTATGGCAACCAAAGCCAAGCTGCGTCGCTTTAGGCATAACGATTTAGCTCACCTATCCAATTTATTAGAAAAGGTTGATACCACAAGTAACAGTGACAAGTTAGTCGTCACTGAAGGTGTATTCAGTATGGACGGCGACAGCGCCCCCCTTCGTGATATGGCGGGTATAGCAAAGCAAAACAAAGCATGGCTAATGGTAGACGATGCCCATGGTATGGGTGTATTAGGTGAAAACGGGCTGGGCAGCGTTGAAGCGCAGGCGTTGTCTCAAACCGATGTTCCTATCGTGATGGGCACCTTCGGTAAAGCCGTAGGAACCGCAGGTGCGTTTATAGCTGGAAGCCAGGCGCTCATTGATTACCTAGTCAATTTTGCCAAGCATTATGTCTATTCCACTGCCATGCCACCGGCCCAAGCAGTAGCAACATTATATTCGTTAACCCATATTGCCGCTGATTCAAGTCGAACCGATGCCTTGAATCACAATATCGCGTATTTTCGTGAACGGTTTAGTACCCAAATCGGGAGTGCACGTTGTAGCAATGATGACAGCGAAGACGAAAATGGACACATACTCAAAGCGTCATCGAACAACGCTTCGTCAATCAAAGCTTCGTCAATCAAAGCTTCGTCAAATACCCATCATGATTTAGTCTTGGCTAATTCACATAGTGCAATCCAACCTATTATTGTAGGTAGCCCTGAGCGCGCTTTAGCATTAAGTGATGGCCTAAAAAGTCGAGGCATATGGATACCTGCTATTCGCTACCCTACCGTACCAAAAGGGGAAGACCGATTGCGCATTACACTAAGCGCTACTCATACCCAGCAAGATATAGACGTACTTGTTGATGCTATTGCCCTTGCGATGGAGTCGATATCATGAGCCCGCAATCTTTAGCTAAACAAGCGCCACAGCCGCTTAAACAAGATTTATCTCAACCGCTTTGCCAACAGGGCGCAGTTGCAGTGCATGCTGCTAGTCACTCCGATGGTTTATTAGACTCACAATCTGAAAGCGGGATCAGTGAAGCGGTGATCGCGAAGCAATTTTCAAAAGCCGCAAATAAGTACGATAACGAAGCGCATATTCAGTGCGAAATTGCGCAGGCAGGGTTAAACAACTTACCTATTTCTTTAAAAGGCGACTTACTTGATATTGGCTGTGCAACGGGAGCCCATAGTGACGAACTTCAGCAACGTGGCGCTAACGTCACCGGGGTAGATATTGCACCAGGCATGGTACACAGAGCACAAGCCCGCTTCCCTGATGTTAATTTCAAGCAGGGGTCGGCACAGTCTCTACCATTTCAAAATAGCTGCTTTAGTACGGTATTCTCCTCTATGGCATTGCAGTGGTGTAACAGCCCGCAAGCAGTGGCTAGCGAACTTTACCGCGTACTTAAGCCATCGGGCATGGCGGAAATTGCCATTATGGTGAGTGGTTCTTTTTCTGAGCTTCAAAAAGCGAGAAGTGTTGCCCAACTACCTGCTGCGGTAACACGTTTGCCCGAAGCTAGGTTGTGGCTTAATTCGTTTCTTGGGGCTGGGCTGCGGGTTAGCCGTCTTATTAATAAAGATTATGTTGATGAGCACCAAGATGTACTTTCTTTACTTCGTTCAATTAAAAACGTAGGGGCGGGGGCTACGGGCGCTAAACAGCAATCGCTGTCACGTAGTGATATTAAGAAATTGTCGTTGGCCTATAAAAATATTAGCGCTGTCGATGGCGTGCTACCCCTTACTTACAAAGTGTGTCATTTCAGACTAGAGAAACCATGAAGCAGTATTTCATTACCGGAACCGATACCGAAGTAGGTAAAACCTACGTTACTTGCCATCTACTAAAAGCCGCTGAAAGCGCGCAAAAAACGAGCTTAGGTTATAAACCTATTTCGGCAGGCTGTGAAAAAGTGGGAAACGACTGGGTAAACGAAGACGCATCTGAAATTCAGCAAGCAAGTAGTATTAAACTGCCTATTAGTTCTATCAATCCTATTACGTTTGTTCCGCCGATTGCGCCGCACATCGCAGCTAAAGAAGCGGGCGTAACATTAACCAGTGAAGCTGTGGTTGAAGGGCTAGTTCGCCTACAGCAAGAGACTCCTGATTTATTGTTGATGGAAGGAGCGGGAGGTTGGCGATTACCGTTAACCGATACGCTGTTTCTTTCAGATGTGGTTAGCGACTTAAAAATGGACGTGATTTTAGTGGTGGGTATGAAGCTGGGCTGTTTAAACCATGCATTACTTACCGCGCAAGCAATTCAAAATGACGGGCTTAATATTGTAGGTTGGGTAGCTAACGATATCACCGGTTGTATGTCTAGATATGATGACAATTTGGCTACGCTTAAAAACGTTATGCCAGCACCGCTGCTGCTGGAAGTGCCATTTTCAAGCGCGCCAAGTACCGAAGCGCTACAAACTGCTATTCAAAAGCTCTGTTAAATTTTCATTTGGCGCGATTGGGCGCTTTTCGTTACCTAAAAATATAAACCCGCCTTTCTCACCCACCAGTGTTAATTGCTGCTTAGACAAAGAAAGAGCGGTACCTTCACGAATGGCTACCACGGGTGTGGTGGGGTTTAGCACCGTAAATTCAGCCAATCGCTGATCACGTGTTTCACCATTGTGCCCCGGCGGGTGATAATCGCTGTAGTGCGGATTCAACTGAAAAGGAACTACATTGAGCGCATTAAAGCTTTCTGGCTCAACAATTGGCATATCATTGGTTGTTCGAATGCTTTGCCCACAAATATTTGAGCCCGCACTCCAGCCAATATATGGCGTGCCTTCAGCAATGGCGTGCTGAAGTGGTTCCAATAAGTTTTGTTGGTATATAGTATGCATCAAATGGAAGGTATTTCCGCCGCCTACTACAATGGCTTGATTATTTGCCTTTGCATTATTGATAACCTTTACAGGGTGATCAAAGGTATGAATCCCTGTCACATTACATTCTGGCAGGGCTGTTGCGACAGCTGAGACATAGTTATCGTAGCTTTGTGTCACTGCTGCGTAGGGAATAAATAGTAGGTCGCGAATGCCACCTAAGTGTGCAAGAATAAGGCTTCTCGCATGTTCAAGGTACGCTTCGTCGCCCTGACGAGAACTACTTAACATTAATACATGTGCGGTCATTACTGCTCCACAATTTTTTTAAACGGCGTTATTTACGTGAAAGTTAACATAAAGTTTAGCTTAGTGCCGTTATTGGTTTTAAAGGAATTTTTATATGGGTCAGAACACATCGGTGTTATTCGTTTGCTTGGGTAACATTTGCCGCTCACCTACGGCCGAAGCTGTGTTTCTTGCTAAGGCCGCTCGAGCTGGTTTAAAACTAGACGTAGGCTCTGCAGGAACCCATGGGTATCACATTGGCAAACAACCCGATAAACGCTCGCAAGCAGTTGGCGTAGAGCGTGGTTATAGCTTTAAAGGCTTAAAGTGTAGACGGGTAGATGACAAAGACTTCGAAAAGTACGACTACATTCTGGCGATGGATAATAGCAACTTAGACAATTTGCGTGAAATGTCGCCGCCTGAACACCACGAAAAAATTCACTTGTTCTTAGACTTCGCTAACAGTGAAGATAAAGAAGTTCCCGACCCTTATTATGGCGGAAAGCGGGGCTTTGAATTAGTGTTAGATTTAATTGAAGAGGCCTCTGACGGGCTAATTGCACATATTCAACAGAGCTAGATATGCACACTGTGTTAAAGGGAAGGGCTGCCACCTTCCTACTTTGTAGTGTTACCTTCTTGCTAACCGTTGGTGTGTTAGCCACGGTGTGGCTAACCGATTCACCCACGGCATTAAAACAACACATCACACTACAGCTTCAAATTCCGCTTATCATTACCGCTATCTTAGTAGGTAGTGTATTAGCAGTCAGTGGTGCCACTCTTCAAATAGTATTGCGCAATCCGTTGGCAGACCCAGGTATTATTGGTATCACTAGCGGCGCCAGCCTAGTGGCTGCATCCCTGTTGTTACTTACTCCTTTGTGGGCACAGCCTTATCTTCATTACATACTACCTTTAGGCTGCTTTATTGGTGCGCTAATAACAACGTTTGTTATTTATCGTCTTGCTAGAAAACTTCTGGGTTCTGCGGTTGCTGTTATTTTATCGGGTATTGCTATCTCTACCTTGAGTGGGGCAGTTATTGCTTGGTTGTACATGTTTAGTGATGCCCAATCATTGCGTAATTTAACGTTTTGGCTGATGGGAAGTGTCTATCAAACCACGTGGCCTATTTTATGGCTAAGCGGCCCACTAATTGTTGGTAGTTTATGGTATCAAATACGCCAATCTGCAAAATTCAATCGCCTGTATGCTGGAGATTTAGCCGCGTTAAGTAGCGGCGTGAATGTGCAACGACTTACCGAACGTAGTCTTATTGCTACCGCCGTGGGGGTAGGGGCGGCGGTGTCTATTGCGGGTGCTATTGCCTTTGTTGGGCTGTTAGTGCCCCACATTCTTCGGCTTATTCTTGGCCATGACAATAGAATACTGTTACCAGCAAGCGCGTTATGTGGCGCCAGTTTATTACTTGTTGTGGTGCTCATGTCTGAACTTACGCGTGCGATAACCCTGCCGGTATCGATGATCACTGCCACCCTCGGTGGCCCTTTACTCATTTGGGCATTACTTAAAGGGCAGCTTCGATGAGCCCAGTTATTTCATTGCGCAATATTAACGTGAACAAGCGTTTAACGAATATCACCCTTGATATCAATAAAGGTGATTGCGTCCATATTTTAGGGCCGAATGGTGCTGGAAAATCTACCCTTTTATCGATAATGGCAGGCGTATTACCCGCTGAACATGGCGAGGCTTTACTGCTAAAACAACCCCTACCTCAATGGCCTCTAAGTGCATTGGCAACATTTAGAACCTTATTAGCACAGCAAAGTGAAGCTGTATTTGCGGTATCAGTAAGAGAATACCTTTCGTTTTTTTCAAGTGAGCAGGCGTTCGAACTTCCCAGTTTGTTAGAGGCCACACTGGAAGTAACGGGTTTTTATCAAACGCCCTTAAACCGACTTTCAGGTGGAGAGCGTCAGCGCGTTGAAATTTGCCGTGCACTGCTGCAAGTTTGGCCTGCCATTAAGCGGGGGGAAGCGCTTTTATTGTTAGATGAACCCTTGCAAGGGGTAGATATTCGCCATCAATACGCATTGATGGCGCTGTTTCAAGCCTTATGCAATAAAGGGAATACCTTAGTGCTAAGCAGTCATGACATTTCATTAAGCGCAAACTATAGTTATAAAATGCTGCTCATGAAGTTGGGTACTAGCGTAAGTTTCGGTTTACCCGAGTCGGTATTGTCGGTTAAAAACCTAGAACATACCTTTGATTGTCATTTTGCAGTGAATAAGCGCGACGACTTTCTAGATATTCAAGTTTGCGCACCTATTGTATTAGATCAAATGTGGTAAAATGGCGCGCATACAGATAAGCGCTCATACAACGAGATTAACGTTTGCCTAAACGTAAAAACACTTAAATCAGGAGAACCCCTTGAGTAATTGGCAAGTAGACAGTTGGAGGCAAAAACCTATCCTTCAACAACCAGAGTACGATGATGCGGCACAACTTAAACAAGTAGAGCACACGCTAAGTACATATCCACCGCTGGTTTTTGCCGCTGAAGCCCGTGATCTTCGCCGTCAACTTGGTGAGGTTAGTTTAGGTAAAGGCTTTCTGCTTCAAGGCGGTGACTGCGCCGAATCGTTTGACGAATTTAATGCGCCAAAAATTCGCGATACCTTTAAAGTATTGCTTCAGATGGCCATTGTTTTAACCTTTGCAGGTCGGTGTCCAGTTACAAAAGTGGCTCGCATGGCGGGTCAATATGCTAAGCCTCGTTCATCAAACTTCGAAACCCGTGATGGTGTTACATTGCCAAGCTACCGCGGCGATATCATTAATAGTTTCGAGTTTAACGAAGCGGCTCGCCGCCCCGATCCGAACCGTTTGATTGAGGCGTACCACCGCAGTGCATCGACGCTTAATTTACTTCGCGCTTTTTCTCAAGGTGGCTTAGCCGACCTTCATGAAGTAAATCGTTGGAATATGGCATTTGTTGAAAACAACCCGCTTAAAGAGCGCTATCATGATATGGCCGTGCGTATTCAAGATACGTTATCGTTCATGGATGTGATTGGTATTAATTCCCAATCTAGCCCTACATTGCACGAAACGTCATTGTTTACGTCGCATGAAGCATTACTGCTTAACTATGAACAAGCCCTCACGCGAATTGATACGCTAACGGGTAAGCCTTACGATTGCTCTGCGCACATGATTTGGATTGGTGAGCGTACCCGTCAGCTAGACCATGCCCATATTGAGTTCTTCCGCGGTATTCACAACCCTATTGGTGTGAAAGTTGGGCCTAGCATGCAAGAAGACGAACTTATTCGTTTGATTGATGCGCTTAACCCGAATAACGATCCAGGTAGATTGACCCTTATTACCCGTATGGGGGCTGATAACTTAGCTGATAATTTACCTCGCTTATTGCGCCGCGTTAAAGCAGAAGGTAGACACGTAGTATGGAGTTCAGACCCCATGCACGGAAATACGTTCTCTGCATCAAGCGGTTACAAAACTCGTAATTTTGATGCCATTTTGCGTGAGATTAAACAGTTCTTCCAAGCACATAGCGATGAAGGCACACATGCTGGTGGTATTCACCTTGAGATGACTGGCCAACACGTGACTGAGTGTACTGGCGGTGCATATGAAATTAGTGATGAAGACTTAGCGCAAGCGTATAAAACCCAGTGCGATCCGCGTTTAAACGCCGATCAAGTACTTGAAATGGCGTTCTTAGTGGCAGACCATTTACGCAACGCATAAGCGTTAACAAAACAGAGTGAAAAGGGTAAATCGCATGTCGATTTACCCTTTTTTTGTCTGACCTTTAGATTAAATCATCACCTACGTGCACAGCTCTAAACGCTAGTATGAGAATGAAGATTCTTAATGCGCGAGCGATTCAAATTATTAACGAATAACGCACTACTAACAAATGCTAGGCTAACCACAACCACACCAAGCCAAGAAAATCTGTTAAACGCAATGAGGCCAGCATAAGAGCCTAGTGCACCACCGAGATAATACCCCAGCATGTAAATACCATTTATTCGACTTTGCGCTGAAACGTCGATTGAAAATACGCGAACTTGATTGGACACTTGGGCACTGAATATCCCCAGATCGATAAGCACTATACCTACAATTAACCCCCATAAGTTTTCTCCGAACAAACCTGAAATAGTAAACCCAAGAAAGATAAGTCCCAACGCTATATTTATCATATTGCGAACGCCCACTTTGTTTACCAAGCTCCCTGATACTTTTGCACCCACAATACCTGCCAATGCCACTACACCAAACAGCCCAGCTTGTTGTGCATTGTAGTTAAAAGGAGACTCATGAACATGTAAAGCTAAGGTAGCCCACAAGGCATTAAACGCAGCGAACCACAAGCTTCCGGTTAACGCAGACTGACGAAGCGCGGCATGTTGTTTTATTAGCGAAATCATACTTAATACTAACTTGGGATAAGGCATTGTGCTGGCGGGTTTATTCGCAGGTAAGTATAAATAGAGCAAGATACCAAAACATGTAGCTAGTAGTGCTGACATGAGAAACACCGCGCGCCAGTTAAATAACTCTCCTACAAACCCACTTACGGTTCTAGACAATAATATGCCCACGGTTAGCCCTGTCATGATAGTACCGATAACTTTCCCTTTATTCTCTGGTGTACTTAAGGACGCCGCGAATGGAATAATTTGTTGCGTAATATTGGCCCCAAGACCAATTGTGAAACAGGCGGCAACGAGCATAAATAAGCTAGTTGTTGAAAATGCCACGAGTGAAGCGATAACAAGCAAAACAGACAGTAAACCAATTATCGTTTTACGGGATACGGTGTCGCCCAAAGGAGATAGAAATAACAAGGCCACAGCATATCCAATCTGGCCAGCGGACGGAATTGCACCGAGCTGGTGGGTACTTAGCCCAGTTCTTTGCCTATCTGCGGCAATATAGGTTGATTGTAATATAGATTAGCAACGGTAGCCGCCACCGCGCTCGACATGAGCAATAATTTACCTGTTGTGAGAGAGGGTGATGATTTGGGATCCATAATAATATCTACATGTTGTGTGAGCTGTTAATGGAGGTATTTTATGGTGTTTTTATTTATTACAGAAATGATGAATTTGTATTTGATTAATCTCTATTTTGCATAAATCGATTTGTGAGCTGGATCATTCACAGCGCTTAAAAACTCGGAATAGGTTAATAGGGGGGACGCACTTACTTGTTATGCATCATTAAAATTAAATAGTGAGCCGAACTTAGTCGTCATTAAGTAGAGGCTCAACAACTGACTCTAATCCATTTAGTTTAATTTCGTACATGAGCGCGAGTTGCTGCCCCAGCTTTCCTTCGGGAAAACCTTGTTTGTTAAACCAAACTAAATAAGGTTCTGGTAGGTGAAACAGGCGTCGTCCTGCATACTTTCCGAATGGCATGGTTTGGTTGATTGCACTTTTTATTGCTTCTGGATCCATATTGCTCAAAATTACTTTAATGTCGTTAGGTTGTTAGAGTGCCTACAAGGTGTCAATATTCTCGTCTGCGATGAACAGGTATATGCACTTGTGTTCACGGTTTGAATATAAATGTCGAATATACTGGATGGGTACATTCGGTAAGAGCCTCAAGCCGCATCACTTCTTTAGTATTCATTGGCCCATTTCTTCATGATTTGAATCTCGCTGCTGAGTAGCCCACAGCCGATTGTATATACCTTGTTGTGCTAAAAGAGTCTCGTGGGTGCCATGTTCGGCAATCATGCCCTTGCTTAACACTAAGATGGTATCGGCATCGACGATAGTAGACAGCCTATGGGCAATAACCAAGCTAGTATGCCCCTTTGCGGCGTCTCGCAGCGCGCCTAATATCGCTTGCTCAGATTGACTGTCTAACGAAGAGGTCGCTTCATCGAATATCATTATTGGCGCACCTTTTAATAGCGCACGAGCGATGGCAACTCGCTGTTTTTCGCCGCCAGAGAGTTTTAGCCCACGTTCGCCTACTGTTGTGTCTAGTCCGTCTGGCAAGCTTTCAACAAATTGGGTTAAATGCGCAAGCTTAATAGCATGAGTAACTTCTTCGTCGCTAGCATCAGGGTTGCCGTAACGGATATTTTCTACCAAGGATGTATTAAACAACACGGTATCTTGTGGAACAATACCGATATGGCTTCGTAAACTGTGTTGGCTAAGTTCGCGAATATCCTGCCCGTTTATGAAAATGCCACCCTCGGTGGGGTCGTAAAAACGAAACAGCAACTTCATGATGGTGGATTTTCCAGCACCACTTTCGCCAACCACAGCAATCTTGGCGCCTGATGGCACCTCGAAGCTGATTCCTTTTAAAATAGGCCGTGCTTGCTGATAGTGAAATTGAACGTTACTAAAACGTATGCTCGCCTGTTTTGCTGAGAGGTGGGTAGCATTGGGTTTATCTTCAATTGCGGGTTTTTGGGATAGCAGGGAAAACAAGTTTTGAATGTTCGCTAGCGAGCCACGGATTTCCCGATACACAAAGCCCAAGAAATTGAGAGGCATAAATATTTGCATGGTGAAGGCGTTAATTAGCACGAAATCACCAATGGTCATCTCGCCTTCCATTACGCCATAAGCTGCATTCGCCATCATGGCTGTCATTGCTAGGGCAATAATGCTGGCCTGTCCGCCATTTAAGGCAAACAGTGATAACCGATTTTTACGCCTGGCTTTTTCCCAGCCAGCTAAATCTGTATCGTATCGATTTGCTTCGAAGCGCTCATTGTTGAAATACTTTACGGTTTCAAAGTTAAGTAAGCTGTCTACCGCGCGTGAGTTGGTGGTGGAGTCAGCTTCATTCATTTGCTGCACAAATCGCGTGCGCCAATCGGTAGCTTTCATCGAAAACATGACATAGCTGATGACACTGACCACAATGATCATCGCAAACGACCAGCCAAACTGAATCAATAGCAATATCACGACTAAGCCAATCTCTAAAAGGGTAGGCACGATGTTAAACACCATAAACCGCATTAAGAAACTTACGCCATTTGTGCCACGTTCAATATCTCTTGATAAGCCGCCCGTTCTGCGGTTTAAATGAAAGCCTAAATCTAGATTGTGCAGATGATTAAATACCTTTAAACCTAGCCGGCGCATAGCGCGTTCGGTGACACGTCCGAATAAGGTGTCTCGTACTTCGCCAAGTAAAACATTGGTGAGCCTAAGTGCGCCGTACGCAATAATTAAGCTGATAGGTACGGCAATGGCCAGTGCTTCCACATCCCCATTTAAACTATCTACCGTGTATTTGAGTACATAGGGTAGACCAATGCTGGCAAGTTTAGCGGCGACTAAGCACAGTAACGCTAATGCTACCCTACCTTTGAACTCAAGAAGGTAAGGCCACAACTGCTTGAGCACTTGCCATTTGATAGGCTCATTTTCGTTTAGCGGAAATCGATTTTTTCGCATGGTGTAATATTGTTCTCACTGCATATTTGTGACGGTGTAAAACGAAGACGTTAACGGAAGGCAGGAAGGAAAGCCCCTGCATAAAGGTGAATTGTGATAGATTAACGAACTTTAAACTACATTGTTTACGGTGAACCGTTATATTTATTTAAGAGAAATAAGTTAACGGTACGATAAAACGTTCTAATTTATGCGTTATCAAACATTTCATTCTTATTTGCAGCCGCGTAAACTGGCGAAAAGACATCATAGTCTATTTAATCACATTATTTGTTTTACGTACCCCTAAAGGGAGAAAATTTGTTAGAAGATAGCTTTGGGCGACAATTCCATTATTTGCGTTTATCGGTAACGGAGGCGTGTAATTTTCGCTGTCAGTATTGTTTGCCTGACGGCTACCAAGGTCCTTCCAGTGAGCATTTTCTTTCCTTAGGCGAAATCAACACGCTATTGAGTGCCTTTTCAGGGCTGGGTACGTCAAAAGTCCGCCTTACTGGCGGTGAGCCAACACTTCGCCGCGACTTTCTCGATATTTTAAGTGCAACGGCAAATACTCCCGGCATAAAGCGAGTGGCCATGACCACCCATGGTGGTCGTATGGCTGAACATGCTGCCGCGTGGAAACAGGCGGGTTTACACCAAGTGAATGTCAGCATAGATAGCTTAGATCCCAGGCAGTTTGCGGCAATTACAGGGCAAGACAAATTAAAGCAAGTGTTAGCCGGGCTGGACGCTGCGGTTGAGGCTGGTCTTGATGTAAAAGTAAATTCGGTGCTGCTAAATGATTTTTCTGATGCACGATTGAATCGCTTCCTTGATTGGCTGAAAACGATGCCTGTCACATTGCGGTTTATTGAGTTGATGGAAACCGGCGATACTACTCATTTCTTTAAAGCGCAGCATCAAGGTGGAACCCCACTTAAGCAAACGCTTATAGATGCCGGATGGCAACCCATGGTTAGACGAAAAGATGCTGGCCCTGCACAGGAATTCTTTCATCCTGACTATGCCGGTAAAATTGGTCTTATCATGCCGTACAGCAAAGATTTTTGTAAAAGTTGTAATCGACTTCGCGTTGCCGCCAATGGTAAATTACATTTGTGCTTATTTAGTGAGCACGGTATTGATATGCGACACCTACTAGCCGACCAAGATGTAGTAGGACTACAACAGTTTTTAGTTGAGTGCTTAGGTGAGAAGCATGCAACGCACTTTTTGCATGAAGGTAATACTGGAGCAACGAAGCACTTAGCTATGTTAGGTGGCTAAATTTACGTTCGTTGCCCAAAAAATACGAAAGCAGCAGTATAAAGTTGCTTGTAATAATGATTGGAAAGGGAAATCTATGTTTATTGAAGATAGCGCGCGCCTGTCTTTCCATTATATCACCGACGCTGATGTAGAGTTCCTGTGGGAGCTTGATCAAGATGAGGAAGTAATGCGATTTATCAGTGACGGTCAGAAAACATCTCGTGAAGATATTACCAACACCTTCGTACCACGCTTTCAAGCATATTCAAATCCAGCCCTTGGCTGGGGATTATGGCGAGTGCAAGAAAAAGAAAGTGAAGAGGATATTGGCTGGGTTTTAGTTCGGCCTTTTGGCTTTTTCACTAAAAATCCTGAGATTGATAATATTGAACTTGGCTGGCGTTTCAAACAAGCCAGTTGGGGGAAGGGATATGCCACAGAAGCAGCGATGCAAGTGAAAGATGCCCTGTATCAAATTGGTATCGACAAATTTTGTGCTATGGCAAAACCTGAAAATTTAAATTCAATCAAAGTGATGGAAAAAATAGGCATGACCTTTAGCCACGAAATTGAATATAAAGATAATCTTTATCAAGAGAAGGTTGTGGTTTACACCACCTGATCTAATAGCCCTTTAACCGTTTCGTAGCGCTGACTTTGTTCTTCAGATAGAGAAGCACTTTCCAGCGTAAAGCGGCACCTCTTCATTACCGCGTTCATATTGCCTTCCGCTTTACCTTCACGAGAGCGTCGCATTGCCGACGCTTGCAGAAGGTTTAACGCAATGGCAGGGTTTCGGGGCATAACCCTAAATGCTTGCTCGAAGGTTTTGTAAGATTTTGCCAGTTCGCCACGCTTATACTGCACTACCGCCACGTCATTGAGGTTTTTAGGGCTTATTGATATTGCTGTTTTCTCTTCAACTTCTTGGTTGATATAACGGCTAAGTAAACTGTTTGGTGCATCCAACTCTTTTTGCCGTAACGTCGCTTTATCGAGTAATTTGAGAGCGCTCCCTCTTAATCCTAAATCGTGAAACGCTTTTGCGGAATCAAGTAGCGTTTCGACAGACTGTTCTTCCAGGTTATCAATATCTAAGGCATCAAGCAGATCTTTTGCTTTATCGTTTTCATCTTTTAGATAGTGAATTCGTGCGCTAATAACTTGCAGTTGGTGGTCAAGATTCACCTTTGGGTAGGCGCTTTTTAATTGGCGCAGATATTCATTGGATTGCTTGATAATTTTGTTTGTTTGCGAGGTTTCTGCCGTCATCGCAAAATCAATACCCGCTCTGGCAACAGACAAGTACATCTCAGGGGTGTCGTGCACTGAATTCTTACCGAAACGAACCACTTTTTTTGCGCTGTTAAATTGCCCTTTATAGTCGTGGGTTAGCCTAGCAAGTTGCACTGCAGTAATATGACGCATCACATTTCGAGGTGAAATGTCGCTGGCCACATTCACACATTCCAGCGCTTCATCATACGCTTCTAACTTAATTTGCAGCTCTGCTAATAAATCATATGCGCTCAGCATACTTTCAGGTTGTAGCGCTAGCTGAATAAGGTCTCGTTCTGCATCATCAAACTCATCTAGGTGAATGTAACACTGAACGAGGCCAAGCTTTGCCCATGTAAAATTTTGAATATTGATGATTGATTGGTAAAAGAGCTTCGCGTTTTCAAACTGTCTATTCAATAGCAATAAGTCGCCCTTCGTTTTTAGGGCTAACGGGAAGTGTTCCGCGTTCTTAGGCTCAACTAAGATAAACTCTAATTCTTTAAGTGCCTGTTCGGGATTCTGCTCATCCATGTAACGATAGACATCGTGAAACATTTTTTTACGGGTGACGACTTTACTAAGTCGTTTATCTAATTCGTTAACGGAAAATGGTTTTGCTAAGAATTCGTCGGGTTGCATCTCGATTATTGCATGGACCACATCAATGGCAGTATCGGCACTAGTAAAAATAAAACCGGTAGTAAGAGGAATAATCTTTTCGGTTTTCAGCTGCTCGAATAAATTATAGCCGCCTTGTTCGTGCCTTAAATCATAAGCGCAAACAATGACGTCGTATTGCCGAGTGCGCAGTGAGGTAAGGGCGTTCGCAGCACGGTCTACATAATCGATATGTTGGAAGCCAAGTTGCTCCAAAGCATATTTCATATGGCTTTTTGCCAAAGCCTGATCTTCCGCTATTAATAAACGGGTTTGTCTTGCCAACTGTAGGTTCATTACAACCTCGTATATGCGTCAATGCTTACTCGTGTAAACAACCTAGTAGGAGTTTAGTAGAAGAATTAACTTATCACCATTGTTAAATAGTGTCCCAAAGATTGCGGTGCACGGCATGAAAAACAGCTAGAGGGCAGGGGAAATGAGTTTTCTTTTGAAAGAGTGGTGGACGTCTACTATGGTTCCTAACGAAGTTATCGCAACGAAGTTATTGAACCAGTGATTTTTGATTGTATAAAGATAAAGAGAGATGGTGGACGTCTGCTATGGTTCGTAACGAAGTTGTTGAACCAGTGATATTTTAATCGTATGAAGATAAGGAGAAGTGGTGGACGCTACTGGGCTTGAACCAGTGACCCTCGCCTTGTAAGGGCGATGCTCTCCCAACTGAGCTAAGCGTCCGATATATCAGATTTGAAGCAAAAAGTGGTGGATGTCTGCTATGGTTCGTAACGAAGTTATCGCAACGAAGTTGTTGAACCAGTGGCACTCGCCATACACTTTCAGAAAAAGTGGTGGACGCTACTGGGCTTGAACCAGTGACCCTCGCCTTGTAAGGGCGATGCTCTCCCAACTGAGCTAAGCGTCCGATATATCAGATTTGAAGCAAAAGTGGTGGACGCTACTGGGCTTGAACCAGTGACCCTCGCCTTGTAAGGGCGATGCTCTCCCAACTGAGCTAAGCGTCCGAATACTTTTTCTAATAAACAAAATTGGTGACGTCTGCTATGGTTCGTAACGAAGTTATCGCAACGAAGTTATTGAACCAGTGGCACTCGCCTGACACTTTTAAAAAAAGTGGTGGACGTCTGCTGTGGCTCGCAACGAAGTTGTTGAACCAGTGGCACTCGCCTTACACTTTTAAAAAAAAGTGGTGGACGCTACTGGGCTTGAACCAGTGACCCTCGCCTTGTAAGGGCGATGCTCTCCCAACTGAGCTAAGCGTCCATCTTGTTTATTATCTTGCCTAAGCAAGTGGGGCGGTATTATAGAGTCGGTTCTCATACTGTCAATAATAAAATGAAAGAAAAATGACTGTATGCCTGAAAAGTGAACATTTTGGGCTTTTTTTATCTGAATTGATGAAATTGTAAGCGTGATGCGACGCCATGCTATCAAACAAGACTTCATTAAAGCATAAATATAAGTTTCTATTGGTAGCTATATACCAAGCAAATGCATCGTGCTGCTTTTGTCGTGAAGCGGAGACTGGTAGAATGCGCGCAATTTCACAATCTAATAAAGATAGAGAGTTTTTATCATGTCGGTTGTAACACGATTTGCACCAAGCCCTACTGGCTACCTTCACGTTGGTGGCGCCCGCACCGCTTTATATTCTTGGCTACTTGCTAAAAACAATGGCGGAGAATTTGTACTTCGTATAGAAGATACAGATATTGAACGTTCTACAGAAGAAGCAAAGCAAGCAATTTTAGATGGCATGCAATGGCTTGGTTTGACTTGGGACACCGGTCCTATCTATCAAACCGATCGTTTCGACCGATATAAAGACCTTATCCAACAATTGTTAGACGAAGGTAAAGCGTATAAGTGCTTTATGAGTGCAGAAGAATTGGATGCTATTCGTGAAGCGCAAAAAGATCGTGGTGAAAAACCTCGTTACCCTGGCACATGGCGTGACCGCACAGATCACCCCGAAGGCGAACCTTTTGTTATTCGCTTTAAAACGCCATTAGAGGGCACGGTTGTTATTACCGACCACGTACGCGGTAAAATCGAAATTAACAATAGTGAATTGGATGACTTAATCATTCAGCGCACCGACGGCACGCCAACTTACAATTTCTGCGTTGTAGTAGACGATTGGGATATGGGCATCACACACGTTGTGCGTGGTGAAGACCATATCAATAACACGCCCCGTCAAATTAATATTCTGCAAGCATTAGGTGCGCCTGTACCTGAATATGCTCACGTATCTATGATTTTAGGTGATGACGGTAAAAAGTTGTCGAAACGTCATGGCGCAGTAAGTGTTATGCAATACCGTGATGATGGCTTCTTGCCTCAAGCGGTACTGAATTATTTAGTTAGGCTAGGGTGGTCACATGGTGACCAAGAGATATTCACTCTTGATGAAATGATTGAGTTATTCAGTTTAGATGCAATTGGCCAGTCAGCTTCTGCATTTAATACTGAAAAATTGATTTGGTTGAACCAGCACTACATTAAAAGTCTACCAGCCAGTGAAGTGGCCACACACTTAAAATGGCACTTTGATGGCTTAGGCATAGATTTAACTGCGGGGCCTGCACTCGAGTCTGTTATTGCTATTCAAGCTGACAGAGTAAAAACGTTAAAAGAACTTGCTGAGATCTCTACTTACTTTTATCAAGATTATGAAGAATTTGATGCTAACGCTGCCAAAAAGCATTTACGCCCAGTAGCACGAGGGCCGCTAGAGCGAGTAAAAGAGAAGTTGATGGCTATTGAAGCGTGGGAGCCGGAAAATATTCAGGCTGCTATTAATGCAACAGCTGAAGAATTAGAAGTGGGTATGGGTAAAGTAGGGATGCCATTGCGTGTTGCTACCACCGGAAGTGGCAATTCTCCGTCCTTAGATGTAACCCTTAATTTGCTGTCAAAAGAGAAAGTTGGCGAGAGAATCGACAAAGCGCTTACTTTTATAGCAAACAGAGAAAATTCATAAAAAAACCGTTGACATAAATGGGGTGGATGCCTAGAATGCGCCCCGCTGTCACGGAACAGTCACACAATAGTGACTATGACACAACGGGGCCATAGCTCAGCTGGGAGAGCGCCTGCATGGCATGCAGGAGGTCGGCGGTTCGATCCCGCCTGGCTCCACCAAATCTAACTGCAAGTTATATTGCGGTTTAGGCTGAAGGTTTTACCTTCGGGCATAAATTGTTTTGTAAGGATGAGGTCGTTCGGTTCGCGGAGCTCACCTCTCCTTACAAAAATGATTGATTGTAAGGATAATGTCGCTCAGCTCGCAGAGCTCGCTTCGCCTTACAAAAAATCTCAAAAGCGTAGCTTTTGAAAGAAGATTTTTTGTCCCCATCGTCTAGAGGCCTAGGACACCGCCCTTTCACGGCGGTAACAGGGGTTCGAATCCCCTTGGGGACGCCATTTTCCGGTGTCACAGTCCGTAACTGTGAAATAGGCCGGTAGTAATTAGAAAGTTACTATCAGCGACAAAAATTTGTTTTTGTAAGGTAATAAGGTCGTTCGGTTCGCGGAGCTCACCTCTCCTTACAGAAATTTAGTGAAGTGTTACTTCACTAGCAAAATTTCTGTCCCCATCGTCTAGAGGCCTAGGACACCGCCCTTTCACGGCGGTAACAGGGGTTCGAATCCCCTTGGGGACGCCATTTTCCGGTGTCACAGTCCGTAACTGTGAAATAGGCCGGTAGTAATTAGAAAGTTACTATCAGCGACAAAAATTTGTTTTTGTAAGGGTAATGTCGCTCAGCTCGCAGAGCTCACCTCTCCTTACAGAAATTTAGTGAAGTTTTACTTCACTAGCAAAATTTCTGTCCCCATCGTCTAGAGGCCTAGGACACCGCCCTTTCACGGCGGTAACAGGGGTTCGAATCCCCTTGGGGACGCCATTTTCCGGTGTCACAGTCCGTAACTGTGAAATAGGCCGGTAGTAATTGAAAAGTTACTATCAGCGACAAAAATTTGTTTTTGTAAGGTAATGTCGCTTAGCTCGATTCGCCTTACAAAAAATCTCAAAAGCGTAGCTTTTGAAAGAAGATTTTTTGTCCCCATCGTCTAGAGGCCTAGGACACCGCCCTTTCACGGCGGTAACAGGGGTTCGAATCCCCTTGGGGACGCCATATCGTTAAGCCAACCTTCGGGTTGGCTTTTTCGTTTCTACAGCTTAATTCCTGCCATTCTTATCGATATTCCACATACAAACCAATACCATCTTGATAATATAACCGTGTTAACAAAGAGGTTATTTATGCAAAATTATCCTATCGGCACGCCAGGAAAACCTTGGGGTGAAGAAGAGAAAGAAGAATGGAAACAGCGCCAAACGATTAAGCGTTCGTATAATGATGAAGTGCTTAAGCAATTAGGCAGTATTCCTGAAGGGTTTGAATTAAAGCAGTATGGCGCGTTGCCTTACGATGAGTCTCGATACCCGTTGTATGCCATAGTTCCTAAAGATATGCCTAAAAATATCCCTAAAGATATGCCTACAAATATTGATGCAGCTAAGCCTGCGGTGCTAGTTACTGGAGGGGTACATGGGTATGAAACCAGTGGTGTGCAGGGCGCACTTCAGTTTATCAATACTAAATTAAGTGATTACGCAGAAGATTTCACCATCATTGTTGTACCGTGCGTTAGCCCTTGGGGTTATGAGACGATTAACCGTTGGGATCAGTATGCGTTAGATCCTAATCGTTCATTTTACCCTAATTCTCCGGCACCTGAGTCAGCCCAGCTAATGGCATTTGTTGAATCGTTGAACTTACCATTTACATTGCATATCGATTTACATGAAACCACTGATACAGACAACAGTGAGTTTAGGCCTGCATTAGCAGCAAGAGATGCAACGACTCATGATAATTGGAATATTCCTGATGGCTTTTATTTGGTGGCTAATACCCCGAATCCACAAAAACAATTTCAGGAAGCTATTATTGATGCAGTTAAGCAAATAACTCATATCGCGCCTGCGGATGAAAGTGGCAAAATTATAGGTGCTGACTTACTGTCTGAAGGTGTGATTTGTTACGACAAAAAAGCATTGTATCTTTGCGGCGGTATGACAGGTGCAGCTTATGTAACCACAACAGAAGTTTATCCTGATAGCGCTAATGCAACGGCTGAAAATTGTAACGCTGCCCAAGTGGCTGTAATAACTGCTGCGTTGAAATATATAAAATAGACGTTTAGATGTTTGAATGTTTAGACGTCTAGATGTATAGTTGGGCCTTCTCGATGAGGAGGCTTACGTGTTTACATTTTCTGCATTAATTTATGATGGTTATAAACAACAACTAGTGACGGGGGATTATGAAGATAAAGCCCAGTTCGACGCATTCTTAAATACGAAGTTTGGTGTGCATGTTTGTATGTGGACCGCCAAAGAACCTACGCAAAAAGTAATTGATGTTATGCTGCAAGCAACTCTTGTAGCTAAAGAAAATGCCAGTAATAAACTAAACCTTAAGGCCAAATATTCGTGAGTATTACTTCACCCTGTATTGCCAACTGTAAACTAGACGAAGACGAAGTATGCACCGGTTGTAAACGTACAATCAAAGAAATTACCAACTGGTCGAATTACAGCACACAGCAAAAACAAAACATCCTCACCCGCCTAGAACAACAAAAGTTGGACACACACTCAAGTTAAGGTTAGACACAAACTTAAATCTTGGACAGTCACTCAAACTTCTCTCAAGCAACGCATCAATGTGTATAAAATCGGACAGTCAAAAAAACGTACACAAATTCTTATCGACACTTAAATAGCATGGTCATATAACCCGCACTTTGCTACACTCTCGCGCCCATTTTAATCACTCAGTTTTAGCGAAATTTTAGTTATGAAAATCATGCTGGCGCCTATGGAAGGTGTTGTCGACCATTTAATGCGAGATATGCTTACTCATGTGGGTGGGTTCGATCAGTGTGTAACTGAATTCGTTAGAGTAGTTGATCAAAAACTTCCCAATAAAACCTTCTACAAACTATGTCCCGAACTACATAATGGCGGCAAAACCCCTAACGGCGTGCCTGTGCGCGTGCAATTATTAGGGCAGCATCCACAATGGCTGGCAGAAAATGCTCACACTGCGGTTGATTTGGGTTCACCGGGTGTAGATTTAAATTTTGGCTGCCCTGCAAAAACCGTCAATAAAAGTAAAGGCGGGGCGGTTCTGTTAAAAGAAACCCAAGCTTTGTATGACATCGTAAAAGCGGTTCGTGATGCCGTACCAGCCTCACAACCTGTATCAGCTAAAATTCGGTTGGGATTTGAAGATAAATCTCTTGCCGTAGAAAATGCTATCGCTATAACCGAAGCGGGCGCATCTGAGCTAGTTGTGCACGCCAGAACAAAGACGGAAGGCTATAAGCCGCCAGCTTACTGGGATTGGATCGCTAAAATAAAGCAAAATACCGATATTCCATTAGTGGCCAATGGCGAAATATGGAATGAAGAAGACGGCAAGCGTTGCCAGGAGCAATCCGCCTGCACCAACTTAATGGTAGGTAGGGGGGCACTTGCCATGCCAAACCTAGCAAGGTGTATTCGTGATGGCGAACCGCCTATGGCATGGGAAGATGTGGCCGCGTTGCTTATCCGCTATTCGGGCTACGAAATCTACGGCGATAAGGGCAAATACTACCCAAACCGAATAAAGCAGTGGTGTGGCTATTTAAAAAGGCAGTACCCTGAAGCTGAATTATTGTTTAACGACATCAGGCGATTATCAAAATCACAAGAAATTGTAGATGTATTAGCCAGGCAAGCCTCACACTAGACTATTTAAAACATATCAACCGTGGTGTTTTGTTGATGTCGCTTAAAAAAACTAAAACCTAAAAGTCTATTGAAGATATCTTCTGGCATTAGCTATGTTGGGTTTTCTGCCATATTCGCAAGCTGATGCAAACACGCAAATTCGCTCAGCAGAGCCAATAGGGCCTGTAAATTTCCTTTCTAGTTTGGTTGAAAGGGTAATCCATGAATTATTAGAGAGTTTAAGTCTGTCCAAGATAGGCTTCATTTTCTGAGGGATAGCACCCTTCTTGTCTGGTCGCATAACGCGACCGGTTTCATCTACAAGCACTAAGTAGTCGCTCAATTTGAAAGGTAGGCTTATTTCATTAACCGGAACTTGGTCATTAAATGGCATAAGCCGAGCAGGTACTTTGTTTACTTTCAATGCGTTAATTCTGTATTGAATACTGGTAAAGTTTGATTGTTCTGATGTTTTGGCTATACCGGCTCGGATGGGGTTTAAATCGGTATAGGCCATGGTTACCGCTAGCGCATTCTCCGACAATATTGCTTGGCTCTTAAATCGGCGCTCCCAAAAATATCCAGTACATTCATCTTCTTTGTTAGCTTTTCGCGCAATAAATTCATTAAGCAGGCGCATAAACCAACTTACGCTATATAGCCGATGCCGATAAATTTCGCTTAATTCTTCAACTTTTTGAAGCTCTACTTCAGAAAGTGAACCTCGACTTTCTTCATCGAGATACCGTTGGACTAATGAGGGGCAGCGATAAAAAGACTTCCACCGAAGTAACACTTCATCCATGCTCCAGTGTTCAGCTCTCGCTTTCGCTATATGCACCACAACATGGGTATGATTGTGCATTACTGCATAGGCACACAAGTCAATCGCGAAGGTTTTCGTGAGCCTATGAAGTCTATCTACAATCCACTGTCTGCGATGGTTGTAGTTTTTGCCAGTAATAGCATCAACGCCACAAAGGAAAGATTGCCGCACACAACGTGATGTGCAGTGATAGTAGGGCGTAACTTCTAAATTGACTTGCTTGTAACGAGGTAGCGGCATTTCCATATCTCCGAGTGGTTCGGAAATAATTATGCTGGAAATGCGGTAATAAACTACTGTGCTTAGGGCGGGTTTTCAATTAAACGTAAGTGTCGATACGGGAACCCACTCTACTGTCAGAGGCAGGAGCCGCTTGTTGCGTCTGTTGGGGCGCACTTACTTCAGTTTGCTGACTAGCACGTTGTTGAACCTGTCGTTGAGGTTCTTGTTGTGGCGACTGAAGTACATTCGATACTGGCGTTGACGTTGATGATGAAACGTCCATAACAATCTCCAAATTAAGTTGTTACTTGTTTTCGCATTTACATTCTAAGTTTAAGAGCATAGCACACGTTATTGATTATTCATGATCAAAGGCGTCAGTTTTTCGAACATAAATTCGACAATCATAGGCTGAGCTTTTGCGTTAGGGTGAATACCATCACGTTGCATCAAGTCTTTTTGAAGTGCTATGTCCTCAAGAAAAAAAGGAATTTTTGTAACTTCATGTTGCTCTGACACGGTATCAAAAGTGTCGCTAAACATTTGTGTATAGCGTTTACCGTAATTAGTGGGTATCTGCATGTCTTGCACAAAAACGGTTGTATTGTCCGATTTTGCTATGCTAACAATTGCGCTCAAGTTGTTCCTAATCTTACTGATACTGTGCCCTTGCAGGCCATCATTACCACCGAGTTCTACTAAAATATGGCTTGGCGTATGTTGTTCAATTAACCTCGGAAGCCTAGCTAAACCGCCATCAGTGGTCTCACCGCTTACCGCAGCATTTACAATATCGATCGATATATTCTCGTCACGCCAGCGTTTTTGTAACAAACTCACCCAACCTTCTTGTTGATCTAACCCATAAGCAGCAGATAGGCTGTCACCTAGAATCAGTAATTTAGCTGAATTATTGGGGACGATGGTATCGGTCTGATCTGATAATGCAGATAACGGTATTAATAAAAGCAGTGTGAACAAAACGGCGCTGCGAAAACGATAAATCACGAATTAATGACCCCTATATGATAAAAACATCCAAAGTAACTAAGTCTGTAAATACGAGCGAAGGTAAGCTTGAGATCCTTCATCCTATCTCTTTTGAAGTCAAGTCCGGTGAGTCCGTTGCCATTATTGGTGCGTCAGGTTCAGGAAAATCTACTCTGTTGGGGCTGTTGGCCGGCCTAGATGAAGTTTCCAAAGGCGAAATTCACCTTGATGGTGAACCACTGCATACCATGGATGAAGAGGCTCGCGCTGTACTTCGGGGGCAAAAAGTAGGGTTTATTTTTCAAAGCTTTATGTTAGTGCAAAGCTTAACCGCTATTGAAAACGTAATGCTGCCAGCCGAAATTGCGGGTTTAGATAACCCTAAGCAGATGGCGAGTAAGATTCTTGAACAAGTAGGCATTGGGCATCGCGCGAGTCATTACCCAAATCAACTTTCAGGTGGTGAACAACAGCGAGTTGCTATTGCGCGGGCTTTTATTACTTCACCTAAAATTTTATTTGCCGATGAGCCTACTGGAAACTTGGATGCAACAAACAGCCACAAAGTCGAAGAGCTCCTTTTCGCGCTCAATCGAGAGAAAGGTACAACATTGGTACTTGTTACCCACGATAACGAGCTTGCCGCTAAGTGTGACAGGCAGTTAACCATGCAGGCGGGTGTTTTGACAGAGTCGACCCCAGTATCGCCTCGTCAGCGCTCAGAGGCTGTTTAGATGGAGGCCCTATAAATGAGCATGACATCGACCTTGGCATGGCGATTGTTTCGGCATGAGGCGAAGCGCGGAGAGCTTACCATTATCTTGTTGGCAATTGTATTGTCGGTAGGCGCGGTATTGTCGCTGTCGTTATTTAGTGAGCGGTTGCAAGGTGCGCTAAAAGAGCGTTCAGCGGCTTTTATCGCAGCTGATGCACAGTTACGCTCTGATACACCCATTAATGATACTTGGTTGCAGCAGGCTCGAGATGAGGGGCTTAACACGGCAAAGCAGGTGACTACTCGGTCGATGGTCTTTCATCGTGACGAAATGTCATTGGTGGACCTTAGGGCTGTAAACGAGAATTATCCACTGAAGGGCACGGTTAATATTACTGATGTGCCTTTTGGACAAAAAGAAGCGGCAACAGATTTGCCCAAGCCCGGCGAAGTGTGGCTGCAGTCTCTGTTGTTTCAAACTCTGAAGCTTAGTTTGGGAGACAGTATTGAAATAGGCGATGCTGAATTCACGGTAACCAAAGTGTTGGTTGATATACCTGATGCAGGGTTCAGTGTATTTAACACCGAACCAATCGCTTTGATTAGACTGTCCGATTTGGATGCAACGGCTATAACCGGGCCTGGCAGTCGGGCACGTTACGTGGGCTATTTTGAAGGCGAAAGGAGTGCTATTAGTAATTTTTACGACTGGCTCAGCCCTAACTTGCAAGATGACTTACATAATTGGCGTACCGTTGAAGATGACGAATCGGCCATTGGACGTTCGGTAGCGAGTGCTGAGCGGTATTTTTTATTGGCGAGTTTACTTGCCATAGTGCTTGCAGCGGTTTCCATTGCGGTGGCAGCCCAGCGTTACAGTCAACGTCATTTCGACCCTGTCGCTATCATGAAAACACTCGGTGCGACAAAGCAAGTCATTCGCCGTATCTATCTTCTTCAAATTCTATTTATTACTGGGCTAGGCATTATTATTGGATTAATAATGGGCTTCATTGGCCAGCAAGTTGTGGTGTGGTTAGTTGCTGAACAAGTTGATGTGGCGTTATCTATTTGGCATTGGCGGCCAGTGCTAATCGCTGTTTTCACAGGGGCAACCTGCTCGTTATTATTCTCGCTTTATCCATTGATGCAGTTGTTTTCAATTCCTCCACTGCGTGTGCTAAGGCGTGATTTAAGCACTAATTTACGTTCTCGGACCATTCAGTATGTGGCCTCAGGCGGTGCGATATTTCTCTTGATGTGGATTTATAGCCAAGATTTGATGATCAGCCTTATTTTGTTTGGCTCTGGCGTGGTTTTAGTCGCGGGGCTGCTAGGCGCAACCTTTTTGCTGATTGCAGCGGGACGTAAATTCGGCTCAGGAAAAATGGGGCCTTGGCAGCTTGCTTGGGCGCGAATTAAACGCCGTTCAATGGAAAATAGTGTTCAGCTGATTAGTTTTTCAGTCACTACCATGTTGTTGCTAGTTGTATTGGTTATGCGCAACGACATGGTATCGCAGTGGCGCTCTCAGTTGCCAGAAG
This sequence comes from Alteromonas naphthalenivorans, assembly GCF_000213655.1. Lineage (NCBI taxonomy): Bacteria > Pseudomonadati > Pseudomonadota > Gammaproteobacteria > Alteromonadales > Alteromonadaceae > Alteromonas > Alteromonas naphthalenivorans. The sequence goes on along the minus strand of NC_015554.1, from coordinate 2,623,850 downwards.
GTACACCCAATTACTTTTTGATTAATATCACTGGCGATCAAAAAACAGAATTGGACACACACTTCAAATCAAACGGAATTACCATCGAAGAGTTCTATCCTGTAATACGAGGGCGCTTCGTTGCAGTGAATGATGACAGTGTAAATACCGAAGTATCTAAAGAGGAAGATTCAAATACTGAAGGTAGACAAGGACTTGGACGTGAAGCGAATTTAACTTGGAGTAATTCGTTACAAAAAGAGAACGAGATTACCAGTGGTACATGGCATGGTGACAACCCTGATGCATTAGACGAAGGCGTATTCGCTGTTTCAGTTGAAACCGATGTAGGCGAGCGACTTGGTATTGAATTAGGCGATATGCTCACATTCAATGTGGGCAGTGAAATCGTTAAAACTAAGGTAACAAGTTTTAGAAAAGTGAACTGGCAAACCATGCAGCCTAACTTTTTCTTTGTTATTCAACCTGAGGCCATGGCGGCGTTCAATCCAACCTACATCACCAGTTTTTATTTGCCCGAAGCGCAGAAATCACAACTAACCACGTTGTTAAAGCCATTTGCGTCTATCACCATGTTCGATGTTGATGCGCGAATTAATCAGCTAAGAGATATTGTTAATCAAGTGTCGGTGGCCATTGAGTTTATCTTAGTGCTGGTGCTTGTAGCAGGCAGTTTAGTGTTAATAGCCCAGGTTCAAGCTAGCATGGATGAAAGACGACAAGAGCTGGCTATTTTAAGAACGCTTGGGGCGAAAGGCAGTTTAATTCGCAAAAGCGTGGTGTTCGAGTTTGTCATCATAGGTGTTGTTGCAGGTTTCATGGCAGCGCTCGCCAATGAGCTCAGCTTGTTTATGCTGCAAACCAACGTGTTTCAAATGACTGCAAGTCTTCACTTAGAGTATTGGGTAATTGCACCGATTGTCGGGGCAATTGTGGTGGGTGCTTTAGGTGCAATTGGCTGCTGGCGGTTACTTACCTTAAATACTTCGGCACTGCTTAGGAAGATGGTCTAAAGGATGTATAGCTGTTGAAAGTTAGGAAAGACCGTTTTAAAGCGTAAGGGAGATGAAAGCGGGATGAAAGGGACAGTCACTCGAAAATAAGTACAAAAATAAATCGGACAGTCACTCAAGTGAGTATCTGAAGTCGGTACAAATAGTCGTACGAGTCACTCGATTAAATGTTGCGATTAAATGTTGGACACACACTTAACTTTGAGTGTGTGTCCAATTTCGTTCTGTGTCCCATAAAGCCGGTTGGTTCAAGTTCGAGTGTGTGTCCAATCCTGTATTTGCTTCCGAACGTCAGTGCTTATAAATTGCATCCAACGCCCCTTGCAAAGTAGGGTAAGCAAACGTGTAGCCTGAGGTTACGAGCTTTTCAGGGAGCACCTTTTGCCCTTTTAAAATCATATCAGACGATTCACCCATCGCTATTTTTAATACAAAGCCTGGAACGGTAAACAAGCAGGGCCTTGAAAGCGTTGCCGCTAATGTGTGGGAGAAGTCTTTATTAGTTGTAGGAGATGGAGCCGTAAGGTTGAACGGCCCATGGCAACTATCATGTTCAAGTAGGTAAGCAATAGCTGACACCATGTCCTCAATGTGGATCCACGATAAATACTGTTCGCCATTTCCTATTTTGCCGCCTAATCCTAGTTTGAAGGGCAGTGCCATTTTCTCTAGTGCTCCGCCATTTTCAGCTAACACTACACCGGTTCTTAGCGTACAAACCCGCGTTTCGTCGCGGGCGACAGAGGTAGCGATAGCCTCCCATTTGGCACAAAGGTCGTGTGTGAACTCTTCATGAGGGGGCGTTTGCTCGGTAACATCAACACTACCTTTACTGCCATAAAAACCGATGGCCGAACCAGAAATAAATACAGGTGGTGGGGTGCCGGCACTATTGATTTTCGCGACAAGTTTAGAAGTAATATCCCATCGACTATCGCAAATTCTTTGCTTTTGCGTGTCTGTCCAACGTTTGTCGGCAATGGGTTCGCCAGCCAAATTGATGATAGCATCGAAAATTCCAATATCATCAATGTCACTCACATCTGAAACAAACGCTACATTGCTACCCAGCAGGTGCTTAGCTTTTTTTGGGGCTCTTGTTATGACAGTAAACTGATGCTCGCCTTTAAACTTTTCAATAAACGCGCTACCAATGAGGCCAGTGCCGCCTGACATTAAAATTTTCATACAATGTGCCTATAAGAATGACTATAAAAGTGCTTATCAAATGTCGCGCAAAAAACAATCAGCCGGTTTTATTGCACGAAAGCGTTAGCGACACCGAATCAGAAAATCGCAATGCATGCGGCTTATCCACCTCAACTTCGGCGTAACGTACTGATGAGTGTTCAGCAGCCAAGCTTAATACGTCGGCGGTGAGCTTTTCGAGCAATGAAAATCGGTTGTCCTCAACCAGCTTGATAATGGCCTTGGTAATCACCTTATAGTTTAGCGCGTCTTCCATATTGTCGCTGTCCGTCGCTCTTTGGGCATCGTAATCAATCTTCACATTAACGATAACGTCTTGTTTGTTGGTGATTTCATCTTCGTTAATACCAATATAAGTTCTCAATCTCAGGTTTTTAATTTTAATTGTGGCTAAGTTGAAGGTCATTGTATTCTCGTATTTGTAGTTATGTATAAGTCACTGTAAAGTGTCTGAGTTTTTTATTAGGAATGAAGCATAAAAATGTCCATGGAATTGCGCTCACCCATAGCGAAAGTACTTATTGTCCTCGCATGTTTAGTCGTTGTGATGGCGGGGATAAAGTCCGCTAGTACGATTATGGTACCTTTTTTCTTATCAATATTTATCGCTATTGCGTGTAGCCCAATAATTCATTGGACCGGACGTTTTGGTGTACCTAAATGGCTTTCTATTACTTTAGTAATACTAATAATTTTAGTCTTTGGATTTCTTCTTGCTGGTCTAGTAGGACAGTCTATGACGGAATTTAGAGAAAATCTTCCACAATATAGGGAACAGCTCGATACCGAATTTTCGTGGATTATAGAAAAGCTCGCACAATACAATATTAACGTTAACCAAGAACTGATTGCTACCCACTTAGATCCTGCCACCGCGATGTCGGTAGCGACCAATTTTATTAGTGGTATGGGCGGCGTATTGTCGAACTTATTCCTTATATTGCTAACGGTTATTTTTATGTTGTTTGAGGCAGACAGCATTCCAAAGCGACTGCACATTGCATTGTCAGACCCCGACATGAAATTAAAACACATCGACCGTTTCATTCGTTCTGTAAATAGCTATTTGGCTATTAAAACCGTGGTGAGTTTGGGTACTGGGTTAATTATCGGTACGTGGCTTTATGTGATGGGAATAGACCATTTCCTGTTATGGGCGGTATTGGCATTCATGTTGAACTTCATCCCTAACATAGGCTCAATAATTGCTGCCTTACCAGCAGTACTTATTGCTTTTGTTCAATATGGGTTAGCTTCAGCAGGCATGGCGGCGTTAGGTTTTGTTTTAGTTAATACAATTATGGGAAACATGGTAGAGCCAAGGCTGATGGGTAAAGGAATGGGGCTATCTACTTTGGTGGTTTTTCTGTCTTTAATCTTCTGGGGATGGTTATTGGGTACGGTGGGAATGCTACTCTCTGTACCTCTTACTATGGTGGTGAAAATAGCATTAGAGTCTCGAGAGGAGAGCCAATGGCTTGCGGTGTTATTGTCTAGCGCGGGCGATAAAAAAGGTAAAGCTTAAACCGGAAACTTCACAATAAAGCGAGCGCCGCCAATAGGCGCGCGTTCGATAAGCAATTTACCTTGGTAGATGGCAATAAGGTCGCTGACTAGAGCCATGCCTATGCCTTGCCCGTCGGCGTATGTATCTAATCGGGTTCCACGCTCTAACAGGGCTTGTTTCTTATCTGAAGGTACGCCGGGGCCATCATCATCAATGGTTAAAACCGCCCAATTTCCTTCGTTTTTCAGTGCAACTAATACCTTTGAATCAGCAGCCTTACAGGCGTTATCTAACAGATTACCTACCATTTCCATAATATCGGTTTCGTCGGCTTTTATGGCGACATTGTTGATGGCTTCAATTGTTATCGATAATTGCTTATGCTGATATACCTTATCCATAGCGTTAGCCACTTTTTGTGTGATAGGTAACAGAGGAATAGCCGCTTGCCACCCCGTCTTACCAGCACTAGCACGTTTTAATTGGCGTTGAATAATTTGGTCAATTTGATTTAAAGATTCAACGGCTTGTTTGGGAAGTTTTTCAACCCCTAAAGCTACAGCCAGTGGTGTTTTTAAACTATGAGCAAGGTCACCTAAGCTGTTTTTATAACGAGCACGCTGCTGAGATTCAGATTCAATCAGTTCGTTGATTGACTGTTTCAATGGGTTAAATTCAACGGGGTAGTGGGCGTCAAGCTGTTGTTTCTGCCCGGTAGAGGTAAGTGAAATTTCGCTAATAAGCTTTCTTACTGGCATTAGCACAAGGCTGATACCCACAATTATTAACACAAGCAAACCGCCGGATAAGATAAGCAACCAACGCCACACCACCGATATAAAAGTTTCGCGCTCTTCATTAAACAGGTGTTTATTATTAAAAATATAAAAACGAACTGGCTCGAAGTTGCTTTCTGAGGCAAATTCAGCCGTAAAAGCGTAGGCGAAATAATCGGTATCATTGTCGAAATTGGCTATATACGATTCAACAAAGAGCTCGTTACCCACGTTCACGTTTAAATTCGGGGCAGGCAATGTGTAATCTAATGCTGAAGCCGACTGCCACACTACGTGACCGCGAAAAACAATCACACCCAAGTAGCCAGAGCCAGGCAAGTTAAGTTGCTCCTCGTATAAAATCTCGGGCATAAAGGGAATGTCGCCATCTAGCTCGAAAGCCGAGAGTAACCCTAGGTTCATGAGTCTAAGTTCACTCATTTTGGCTTGGGTCAAGCTTGTGGTATAGGCGTCATCTAAAATAACCACAGTAAGCGGTGCAAATAGGGCAAGTACGCTCATCGCTAATAAAATGCTCCTTATTCTCAGCGACAGTTGTTTCATAGATTGCGGTTGATCCTATACCCACGTCCGCGTAGAGTTTCAATGGGTTTAAAGCTATTTTCTGGATCTAGCTTCTTACGCAATCGGCCAACAAAAACTTCAATGACGTTACTATCAAGATCAAAATCTTGATCGTAAATATGCTCTGTTAACTCTGTTTTCGAGACTACTTTTTGCGGGTTCAGCATTAAGTATTCCATGACTTTGTATTCGTACGCAGTCAACTCGAGGGGGGCATCATTTACAGTGATTTCTTCAGCGACCGTGTCCAGCGAGATAGGACCGAACTGTATAACAGGATTTGCTTGGCCAGAGGCGCGGCGAATCAGTGCCTTAACCCTTGCCAGCAATTCTTCATTGTGAAAAGGTTTGGTAAGGTAATCATCCGCTCCTGCATCCAAACCTTCAACTTTTTCCTGCCAGCGATCACGAGCGGTTAAAATAAGTACGGGGCAGCGTATGTCTTCTTGCCTTGCATTTCGAATAACTTCGAAGCCATCCATTTTAGGTAGGCCGATATCAATAATAGCTAGGTCGTAAGCATACTCATTGAGTAGATAAAGCGCGTGCTCGCCGTTGTCGGCCAAATCTACACTGTAGCCGTGTTGCTGTAATAGACTATCAAGCTGGGTTAGAAGGCGGCTGTCGTCTTCAGCAATGAGTATCCGCATGTTAATCCTTTGAATTCTTCTTAGAGGTCTTCACTTTTCCAGAGCGCTTGTCTACATCAACAGAAACAACTCGCCCCGACTCCTTTAAAACTTTAACGCGGTATTTTTGGTTAGTCTGGCTTACACGAAGCACACGTCCAGATTCTGCCTGACGGGCACGTTCTACAGCTTGGCTTTTGCTTAATTCACCACTTTTTTCCTGCTGCGCGAAGGCACTACCACCACTGCACATAAACAGTGTTAGCACTAAAGCCACAGCGCGAAGTGTATTCACCATATATCCTCACCAAAAAAGGAGGCAAAGCCCGATAGGAACCTAGTATAGAGACCGGAGCTGAACCATTACTGAATATCTGTGTAAGTCTACCTTGCCAAATAGAAGGTGTACATAAAGCGATAGCAAGAATGATGTTAAGGACTAATGAGGTTATGAATGTGGGACAGTCACTTAAGTTTACAAGTAATTCAATGAAGTACTCGATTGGACACACACTCCAATTATAACTTTTTTGGTGAAAAAGATACTCGTGCTTGAGTGACTGTCCAATATCAAGGGCTAAGAATGAAGCGGCTAAAATTAAAGTGATTATCTAACTTTTCTTCTGAATTTAAGTGTGTGTCCAATCTTAGTCGGTGTGAAAAACTTACTGCAAGAGTGAATAGGTTATAGGTTTTAGTAGCAAGTGTTTTACTCGTTTACAGAACGTGATGCCTATGTAGCCCTTACATAGTTTGGTCTGTAGCGGTTAGAGGTTTTTCTGGCACGTAGTGTGAATTGTAATTGGGTAAGTTTATTCAAATGTATGCAACGGAGGCAATATGTCGCACGATATTAAAACGGCAATGTGGGAAGCTATGTCTAGCAGTCCAAATGTAATGGTAAGCCTTACTAGTAAAAACACGCACGCTGAACCAATGCGTGCCCAGCTCGATAAGCATGCTAATAGCGAGTTTTGGTTTTACACCACAAAAGATAATCGCATCGCTGAAGGTGGCGAAGCCATGGTACAGTTTTCATCAAAAGGGCATGACGTGTTCGCATGTATTCGCGGAACATTAGTTCAGGAAACTCGTCAAGATATTATCGACAAGTATTGGTCTAACGGCGTAGAAGCTTGGTACGAGAAAGGTAAGGACGATCCGAATTTACTCATGCTGCGATTTAATTTGGCGGATGCCGAGATTTGGGAGGCTGACCCATCCCTTAAAGGAATGTTTAAATTGATGACCGGCAAAACCATTTCACCTGATGAAATGGGCGAACACGATAAAGTGACTTTGTAGCTAGAATGCTCAAATGAGTGTGTGTCCAATTTAGACTCTAGCATTCAGTTAGCCGAAGACATCATTGGAGTGCCTGTCCTAAATTGAAAATGTTTTCGAGTGTCTGAATTTGCCAGAATATGAGTGTGTGTCCAATTTAGACTCTACAATTTAGACTCTAGCATTCAGTTAGCCGAAGACATCATTGGAGTGTCTGTCCTAAATTAAAAATGTTTTCGAGTGTCGGAATTTGCCAGAACATGAGTGTGTGTCCAATTTAGGTTTAGTCAGTGGAAAACGTAATTGGAGTGTGTGTCCAATTCAGATTCGCACACTAAAAAGCCTGAAAGGAATGCGTTAGCATTTCTCTCAGGCTTTTTTATGAGCGGTAATCAAGTTGAGTGCTCAATTGACGCTGGCTATTCATGAGGCCGAGTCAGTTAACATCACGATTGCTACTGTACCTTTGCTAGTTACAACAAAACGTAGAGTAGGTACAGGTCGATAACCGCTGAGCGTGACCGCTAAGGAAGCACTTTTTTGTAAGGTTTAACAATCACACTTTCGTAAACACCCGCTTCAATATACGGGTCAGCATCTGCCCAAGCTTGCGCCGCTTCTAGCGATTCAAATTCTGCAACCACCAATGAACCTGTAAACCCTGCTGGGCCAGGATCCGGGCTGTCGATAGCAGGGAAGGGGCCAGCTATAACTAACCTACCTTCATCTTTTAACGCATTTAAACGTGCTAAATGCGCAGGGCGGGCCGCTAAACGATTTTCCAAACTGTTTGCCACATCGGTAGCACAAATCATATAAAGCATATAATGACTCCTTAACCCTTAGCAGTGGCGGCTTTCATAGACTGCACAAACTCACCCAATGCACTTAGCATAGCATCGTTGTTGTCTAAGTTTGCTGCAATCAAGTTCACTGTAGCTGAACCTGAAATAGCGCCCGCTGCACCAGCATCAATGGCCGACTTTACTTGTGCTGGCGTAGAAATACCAAATCCAAGTAGTGGCGGTGCACATTTATGTGCCGTTAGTCGTGCAATCAACTCAGCGGCAGGAATTTCTACAGCAGTTTCAGCGCCAGTTACCCCAGCTCTACCTAACAAGTACGTATAGCCTTTCGAATACTCACCAATTTTTTCCATGGTTTCATCGGTCGCATTCGGCGGAGCTATCAAAATTTGTGATATTCCATTAGCATCAGCCGCTTTTTGGAATGGTGCTGCTTCACGAATAGGCACATCAGCAACCAAAATAGAATCTACCCCTGCATCGCTGGCTTTTTTATAAAAGCCATCGATAGACTGTGCCATCACTAGGTTGCTGTATAGAAGTAAACCAATAGGGACTTGTGGGTACTTACTGCGTACGCGCGCCAATAATTCAAAACATTTAGCTACTGTAACGTTGCTTTTGTGCGCACGAATACTCGCCGCTTGAATAGTAGGGCCATCGGCGATGGGATCTGAATAAGGAATACCAAGCTCTAGCGCATCAGCACCACTTTCAACCAATTGGCAAATAATCGCTTCAGATTGTGCTAAATCAGGGTCGCCTATCATCACGAAAGGAACAAAAGCGCCTTCATTTTTTGCGTCTAGGCGCGCAAACATTTCTGCATATCTTTCCATTACAGTTTGTCCCCTAAAATTTTGGTTACGTGAGCCAAATCTTTATCACCACGGCCAGATAAATTCACCACAATAATGGTTTCTTCTTCTGCTTCGTCGGCCATATTTAATGCGTGTGCTAGGGCGTGTGAAGACTCAAGCGCGGGAATAATACCCTCTTTACGTGCAAGCAATTGGAACGCGTTAAGCGCTTCTTCATCGGTAGCGGCAACGTACTCAGCACGGCCAGTTTCAGCTAAATAGGCATGTTGAGGGCCAACTGCTGGGTAATCTAATCCGGCAGAAACTGAATAGCTCTCTTCAATTTGTCCTTCTTGGTCCTGCATGATGAAAGTGTACGCACCGTGTAATATACCTTTAGTACCCGTCACAATAGTAGCGCCGTGCTCTTTGGTATGGATCCCTTTACCTGCAGGTTCAACACCTACCAGGCGTACAGAGGGTTCGTCGATGAAATCAGCAAACATACCAATAGCATTAGAACCACCACCTACACAGGCCACAACGGCATCTGGTAAACGGCCCTCTTTTTCTAGAATTTGTGCACGTGTTTCTTCGCCTATCATACGGTGGTATTCACGTACGATAGTGGGGAATGGGTGAGGGCCAGCTGCCGTACCTAGCAGGTAATGTGCAGTATCGTAATTAGCAGACCAGTCACGCATGGCTTCGTTTACCGCATCTTTAAGTGTGCCTGAGCCAGCGTTTACAGGAATAACTTCTGCACCCATTAGTTTCATACGGAAAACGTTAGGCGCTTGACGCTCAACATCTTTTGCACCCATATAAATACGGGCTTTTAAGCCTAATAATGCGCATGCTAACGCTGTAGCAACACCGTGTTGACCGGCGCCCGTTTCGGCAATAACTTCGGTTTTACCCATACGCTTAGTCAATAACGCCTGACCGAGTACTTGGTTTGTTTTGTGGGCACCGCCGTGAAGTAAGTCTTCTCGTTTAAGGTATAATTTTACCTTAGGGTTGCTCACCAAGTTGCGGGTTAGCGTCATTGCTGTTGGGCGGCCTGCGTAATCTTTTAATAACCCCAAAAACTCTTCGTTGAAGCTAGGATCATCTTTCGCATCTAGAAACGCTTTTTCTAGTTGGTCCAGTGCAGGAATAAGTAGCTCTGGCACATACATGCCACCGAACTCTCCAAATTTTGTATCTAATTGATTCATGCGTTGTCCTAAGTGTTAATAGCGGCGACAAATTGAAAATAGCTCGGCTAATTTTTCAGCCGACTTTTCGCCTGGGGCACTTTCTACCCCTGAATTTATGTCGATGGTTGCACAACCCACGTCAATGCCTTGAGCAATGTTGGTTGCGTTAATTCCACCGGCTAGAATGATTTTTTGCTTGTTGGCTATATTGTCTAACAATCCCCAATCGAAGCTTTCTCCTGTACCGCCCTTGGCATTACCTACTTGGCAATCAAGCAGTACATAATCGATATTTTCATCTTCTAATAACTTAGGTAGCTGTTCAGGCAAAGCGCCTTTCACGCCTTTGGCTTGCCATATTTCACAACGTGACGGCAGGGCGTCTTTCAGTTTTGCTCGATATGTTGCATCTTCGCTGCCATGTAATTGAACGGCGGATAGCGAAAGCGTTGTAGCTAACTTAGCAACATGGTCTATGTCATGATTCACAAACACGCCCACGTAATCGCCTTCAACGGTTTCTACAATATCTTTTGCGACTGATTCGGCCACAAATCGAGGTGATTTTTCAGCGAAAATTAGCCCGCCCATGCTCGCGCCACTTTCAAAAGCAAGTTGGGCCTGTTCAACACTGGTTAACCCGCATACTTTTACCGAACCGTAAATTAAGCTTTGAACGGCGCGTTTCAAATTAGCTTGCGACATAAGTGCACTGCCTACCAAGAAGCCTTGACAAAGCGGGCTTAAGCGCAATACGTCTTCATGGGTATAAATACCCGATTCTGAAATTACCACAAAGTCGTGTGTGGCACTTTCCAGCATAGGTACCAAGTGTTCTGTGGTGGCTAAATCGGTTGATAAGTCGCGCAGGTTACGGTTGTTAATACCAATAATGTTTGCTTCAAGAGCAATGGCGCGACGCATCTCTTCTTCGTTGCTTACCTCAGTAAGAATATCTAACGACAAGCTATTGGCTACGGTAGCAAGTTCACGATACTGCACATCGTCTAACACGCTTAGCATGAGCAATACGGCATCGGCATTGTAATGACGCGCTAAATAAACCTGATAAGTATCAATAAAGAAATCTTTGTTTAATACAGGCTGTGCTACACGTTCTGTAACGTAGGCCAAATATTCAAATTTACCTTGGAAATACTTCTCGTCAGTAAGTACTGAAATGCCCGCCGCATAGGGTGTGTATGCGGCTAGAATTTCGTCTAGGTCGAAATGTTCGCGAATAAGCCCTTTTGAGGGGGAAGCCTTTTTGCACTCAAAAATAAAGCCAGCATTCGGTTCATTCAGTGCATCAAACAAGCTTTTGTTCGAAGGCACTAAATCTGCTTTAAAGCTTTCAAGCGGCAAAGCCGATTTTCTGGCATCAACTTCAATGCGTTTATCGGCAACAATTTTTTCTAGCACATTAGGCATCAGTGCTGACCTCCTGACTGATTTTGGCAACCTGGTTTAATACTGCCAAAGGTTTTGCATCTTTCATTGCTTGCATGGCCATCTCGGTGCCATCTTTAAATGAATCGGCGGTACCGGTAACTTTAAGTAGTGCGCCGCAGTTCATTGCAATGGCAGCGCGATGGGCTTCTTGGCCTTCACCGGCTAATGCAGCTTCAATGTATTTCTTGTTTTCTTCTGGCTCGCCGCCCTCAATGGCCGATAATGGGTATGAGGAAAGGCCAAAGTCTTCCGCGGTGACGGTTAACTTACGAATGTCACCATGCTCAAGATCGTAAATAAGAGATTCACCATGCAGAGCAAGTTCATCTAAGCCATCGCCGTGAACAATCATGGCGCGATGTTGGCCAAGAAGCATAAGGGTTTTTGCGTAAGGTTCAAGCAGTTCAGGGGAGTAAACGCCGAACACACCATGTGTTGGGCCCGCTGGATTGGCAAGTGGCCCCAGTATGTTAAACAAGGTTCTGGTCTTCAGGGCAGCACGGACGGGGGCTGCGAAACGCATGCCTGCGTGATATACCGGCGCAAAAAGAAATGTGAAATTTGCTTCATCTAAGCATTTTCTCGACAATTCCGGCGTAATTTCTAAGTTTAAACCAAATTGTTTAAACAGATCAGCAGAGCCTGATTTACTCGATACGCTTCTGTTGCCATGTTTGGCCACTTTCACACCACATGCTGCTGCCACCACCCCTGCGGCGCTCGAAATATTAATGGTGTTATGACCATCTCCACCTGTGCCTACAATGTCGGCAAATGGGTAAGAGGGTGCCGGAAACGGCTTGGCGTTGGCAACCATAGCACTAGCTGCTCCGGCAATTTCACCCGGAGATTCATGCTTAATTTTTAGTGCTGTAAGCACCGCGGCAATAACGGCTTCGCTTTGCTCACCGTGCATAATACTGTTGAACAACGTGTAAGCCTCGGTTTGAGACAGCGCCGATTGTTTGATGAGTTTTTCAAGTAATGGAGTAGCGTCAAACATGGCTTTATCCTTGTTGCGTTAAATAGTCGATGCTTTGCTTCAGCAGCACACTACCTTGGGCCGTCAATATCGACTCAGGGTGAAATTGAAAGCCGAGCATTTTATCAGTTTTGTTAAACACGGCCATGACGGTTTCAGTTCCATCATCGTTAACACAAGACGCACAGGGTTCAAGGGCGTCAGGTAGTGTTTGTGCGGCTAACGAATGATAGCGAGCTACATGTAATGGCTGTGGCAGGTCTGTAAACATGTCTTTTTCTGAATGGGTGATGGCAGAGCTTTTACCATGCATAACTTGCGTGGCGCGGCCTACAATACCGCCATAATATTCAACAATGGCTTGATGGCCTAAGCAAATACCCAGTACCGGAAAAGTACCTGCTACTTTTTCAAGTAAAGCCGGCATACAACCCGCTTCGCTTGGGGCGCCAGGACCTGGCGACAGCATTAGCAAAACTGGGCTTTTGGTGGCTTGTTCTTGCATTTTTTCAAATAACATATCAGCGCGCACTGTGTTGCGATATACGTTTATTTCTAAATCAAGCGCACGTAATTCATCTACCAAGTTATAGGTAAAAGAGTCGACGTTATCGAGTAAGAATAGGGTGGTTTTGTTGCTCATAGTCATACTCATGCTTGAGTCTCCGCTTCCGCTTTGAGTGCTGCGGTAACCGCGCTAATAACCGCTTGCGCTTTTGCACGGGTTTCATCGGCCTCAGCTTGTGGAACAGAGTCGTAAACCACCCCAGCGCCTGCTTGAATGAAAGCACGGCCGTTTTTCACAAATGCCGAGCGAATAACAATACAGGTATCCATGTCACCTTGTCCGTTTATATAACCTACTGCGCCGCCATAGCTACCACGACGTTTTTGCTCTACTTCACGAATCAGCGTAGCGGCACTCACTTTCGGCGCGCCCACTAAGGTGCCCATGTTCATACATGCTTGATAAGCATGTAGCGCATCTAAATCGTCACGAAGTTGGCCAACAACACGGGAAACAAGGTGCATAACATGAGAGTAGCGGTCTACTTTCAATAAGTCTTTTACAAAGCGGCTTCCCGGGCGGCTTACTTTTGCCACATCGTTTCGCGCTAAGTCGACCAGCATGATGTGCTCAGACTTCTCTTTGTTGTCTTCACGCAAGTTAAGTTCAATACGACTGTCTAAATCGTGATTAATTGTGCCGTCAGGGCGTTTGCCGCGAGGGCGAGTACCAGCAATGGGGTAAATTTCAACTTGGTTGCTTTCACTTTCATATTTAAGTGCAGACTCTGGTGAAGCACCAAATATAGTAAAGGCTTCATCTTGCATATAGAACATATAAGGGCTGGGGTTTTGTTCTTTTAAATGCGCATAAGCTAGAAGCGGAGAAGGGCAAGGCAGTGAGAATGTACGTGATGGAACCACTTGGAAAATATCCCCTGCAAGGATGTGCTGTTTTAACTCAAGCACATTGTCACAGAATTCTTCATCACTTTTATCTACGTTTACCGAAATGTCTCCACCGATAACAGCGCCATCAATACCTGCGCCATCAATACCAGTGCCAGAAGTTAAAGTAGGTGTCTCAGGCATAGATTGCAATTGCTGGTGCAATGATTCTAAGCGCTGGGAAATTCCAAAGTATTGCTGGGCTACGTCTTCGCCACTAAACACGCTGCCAATCAAGTGGGTTTCGCGAGTTTGGTGATCTACCGTAATAAGCGTTTCAGCCAAGTAAAAAACGAAATCTGGACAATCATTATCGCCATCTTCTACATGAGGAAGCGATTCAAATCCCGCAAGCATGTCATAGGCAAATACACCGCCTAAAAAAAGCGCGTGGGGATGTTGACGAATAGGCGTGATTTTTTTCACGATAATACGCAAGGTATCCATTACGCTGGCAGACTTTAAACGGCTATCTTCGTCTAACTGCGCATCAGCAGGTTCACATAATAAGGTGACCGATGTGTCGGTACTGTCAACGCATGTTACCCCATTAGGGCACTGAGATTTAAATATTGGCAACACGGAAGCGCCGTTTTCCGTAAGGGCTTTTACGTCAACACGGTTTCCAGTGCACTCTAGGCGTAAAGCCGCTTGTACCATTAATAAACTTTGTAAATCGTCTTTCGAATCGATTTCTGCCGACTCTAATAACAACGCATTAGGACGTTCGGCACAAATGTGTGCGAAGGCTGCAAGAGGGTCGTCGATGTAATGCCCAACCTGCTCAATTGTTTCGACTTTGCCTGGGGTTGTGCCCAGTTCCGCTAAACTCATTTTTGCCACTCTCCGACTGCAAAAAGATAAAAAAAAGGCCCGTAAATACGGGCCTTTTGTGTTTTATTCACGCACAAATGCGCACACCACCCGTTAATCGAGGGAGTGCCACCACCAAGAAGCAATAGTTGTTGCAGTTGTGATTGTCATTAATTGCATGAATAAACTCGTGTTTGGTTCAATCTTGTACGAACATCGATAGTTATCGAAGGCGTAAATCTGTATACTTGTGCGTATAGAAGAAAACAAATTCACCTTTGTGTCAACCAATTATTGAAAAGCCTTTGAAAATAGATCTCCACAGCCATACAAAATTCTCCGATGGGCACCTCACTGCAGAGGAGCTTATACTGCGTGCGCACACCATGCAGGTTGACGTATTAGCCATTACCGACCACGACACAGTGGCGGGATTAGAAACGGCGCATAACACGCAGGCGAAACAAAAACGGCCGTTGAAAATTATTGACGGTGTCGAAATTTCCACCAATTGGCATGGTTTCGATATTCACGTTGTGGGGTTAAATGTTGATAGAACCAACCCAACATTTCTAGCGCAACTTGAAGGTCAGGCTCAAACTCGAAAAGTAAGAGCAGAAAAAATAGCGGAAAAGTTGGGCAAGTGCGGGTTTGAAGGAGTACTTCCTCGGGCTATGGCGCTGGCCGGTGAAGGGCAGGTAACCCGCGCACATTTCGCACGTGTGCTGGTGAATAACTATGGCGTTGGCACCATGAACGCTGCGTTCAAAAAGTATTTAGGAAAAGGCAAGCGTGCAGCTGTGAAAGCAGAGTGGCCAAGTGTTGAAACTGCCATTGAGTGGATCCACGGTGCAGGCGGGCAAGCCGTGCTAGCGCACCCCGTTCATTACGACATGACCGCAAAATGGCTACGTAGATTAGTTGATTTATTTGCCCAAGCGGGCGGCGATGCAATTGAAACTGCGTTTCCTGGTATTAGCAAAGACAAGCAAGCGCTGGTGAATGAACTCGCCGCTAGCCATAATTTATTAGCCTCGGCAGGCTCAGATTTTCACTTTCCATCAAGATGGACAGAGTTAGGTAAAAATTTAGGTATTAGCAGTAACTTAACGCCTATTTGGCATGATTGGCCTGTGGTCGCAGGGGTTGCAGACGCTGTGAATCAATCTGCACCTAGTATTAACGATTAGCGGCTAGTGGTTCGTAGCGTGGTATTAGCTGCCTTCTTTCGCTAAACAACAGCCAAGCAATAGGCATGAACAGGACATTATCATGAGTCAGTTTTTCTATATTCATCCTGAAAACCCACAGCAACGTTTGTTGAACCAAGCTTGTGAGCTTATACGTGAAGGGGCGGTAGTGGTTTATCCTACCGACTCTGGTTATGCCATTGGTTGTCAGATGGAAGATAAAAAAGCCTTAGAGCAACTATGCCGCATTCGAGATATTGGCAAAGACCACAACTTCACCCTGATGTGCAGAGATATGTCTGAATTATCTATTTACGCAAAAGTGGATAATACGGCATTTAGACAAATTAAAAATAATACGCCAGGCTCGTACACGTTTGTACTAAAAGCCACCCGTGAAGTGCCTAAGCGTCTGCAAAATCCAAAGCGTAAGACCATTGGAATTCGTGTGCCCGATAACGCCATTGCATTAGCGCTACTTGAAACCTTAGGCGAGCCGCTAATGTCTACCTCACTTATTTTGCCAGGCAATACCATGGCAGAATCAGACCCTGACGTTATTCGCGATAATTTAGAAAAGCAGGTGGGGGTGATTATTCACGGCGGGTATTTAGGTGAGCAACCTACCACCGTAATTGATTTATCTGAAGATACCCCTGTCATCATGCGCCGTGGTACCGGCGACCCTGCTCCGTTTGAATAGTATATTCAGATGAGCAGTGAGCAATCGCCCATTCAGCAGCCGCTTCCGCTCGCATTTATTCATGGTGAGGCGTTAATAGAAAAGCCTGAAGACTTATTTATTCCGCCTGATGCGCTAGAAGTTATTTTAGAAACGTTTGAAGGGCCGCTCGACCTTCTGCTGTACCTTATACGAAAACAAAAATTCGATATTATTACCTTGCCGGTGGCGACAATCACTAAGCAATACATGGTATATGTCGATGCTATGATGTCGTTAAAGCTAGAACTAGCCGCAGAATACCTGTTAATGGCCGCTATTTTAGCCGAGATAAAATCACGGTTATTGCTACCTAAACGTAGCAGCGATAGTGATGAGGAAGAAGACCCTCGCGCTGAACTTATTAGGCGGCTGAAAGAATATGAACTCGTTAAACAAGCCGCTGAAGATTTGGATATTCAGCCTCGTTTAGAACGAGACATATTTGATACCAATGTGTTAGCAGCCGACAGTGTTGCGCCGGTACGAATTGAACCAGAGATAAGCCTAGCGGAAATTGTACTCGCGTTTAGTGGTGCAATGAAACGGGCGGCGGCATTTGAACACCATACTATTGCCCGTGAAGCCCTAAGTACACGTGAGCGTATGTCGATGATACTCAGTTTGATAAATGCCAGTGAATTTACACCACTTGAGGGATTATTTACGGTGGAAGAGGGACGCGCTGGTGTGGTGGTATGCTTCCTAGCTATTCTAGAATTGGTAAAAGAACAACTGATTTTTTGTATTCAGGCAGGTCCTTACGCCCGAATTCATGTAAAATTAGGCAGTAGCGTTGAGTAAAAATGAAAAAAATAAAAACAGCTCAATTAAAACAACTGGTTGAAGCCGCCATATTCGTTGCCGATGCTCCTGTATCTATTCAGCGATTAAGAGACACGGTGCTAAGTGACTTCACGGTAGCAGAGAGAACCTTAAAAACAGTCATTAATGAGCTAACCTTAGATTATCAACCTAGGGGTATACAATTAGTAAAGGTAGCCAGTGGCTACCGATTTCAATCTGTGGATGCGTTGAGTCCATGGTTGAGCAAACTATGGCAGGAGACTGCCCCAAAGTATTCCCGCGCTATGATGGAAACTTTGGCACTTATTGCCTATCGTCAACCTATTACTCGTGGAGAAATTGAGCAAGTAAGAGGCGTAGCGGTAAGCAGTAGTATAATGAAGACACTCACAGAACGAGAATGGGTAAAAGTAGTGGGGCATAAAGAAGTGCCAGGCAGGCCAGCTTTGTATGCTACCACCAGTACTTTTTTAGATTACTTTTCGCTTTCATCGTTATCGGAGCTTCCCAATTCCGATGCCTTTGATGAAATGGCTAAAAGTATTGATTCCACCTCGTCGCTTAAGGTGTTAAATGAGGCACCGTCTGAGGTAACAGACCGTGCGACCGAAAACAAGCAAATAAAGAGTGATACAAATGACTGAAAAGTTGCAAAAAGTACTAGCTAACCAAGGGCTAGGCTCGCGACGAGAAATGGAACGTTGGATAGAGCAAGGTCGCGTTTCTGTGAATGGTACATTGGCAACATTGGGCGACCGTGTTGACGAAACAGGCCAGATTCGTGTTGATGGACATTTGTTGTCTCGTCAAACCGAACAGCCTGTATGCCGCGTTTTAATGTATAACAAGCCTGAGGGCGAGTTATGCAGCCGCCACGATCCTGAAGGGCGTGACACGGTGTTTGACCGTTTACCTGCTATTCGCATGGGCCGCTGGATTGCGGTAGGGCGTTTAGATATGAACACAAGCGGCCTATTGTTGTTTACTAACGATGGTGAGCTTGCAAACCGTTTGATGCACCCTAAGTGTGAAGTAGAGCGCGAATATGCTGTTCGTGTATTTGGCGATGTAACGCATCAAACGTTAAATACCTTGAAAAAAGGTGTTCAACTTGAAGATGGTGAAGCTAAGTTTTTAAGTATCTCGGGTAAAGTCGCTCCTCCAGGCTCAGAAGAAGAGAGCATGAACCGTTGGTTCAACGTTACGCTTAAAGAAGGGCGCAACCGAGAAGTACGTCGTTTGTGGGAATCACAAGGTGTTCAAGTTAGCCGATTAATCCGTGTTAAATACGGTCCAATGGACTTACAAAAGCGTTTACCTCAGGGAGCTTGGGTAGAGCTGGGTTTAGAAGACGTAAACTCACTACGGGACATTGTGCAATTACCTGAAGAAACACAAACCATGGTGGATGTACGCCAAGGCAAATTAGATCATGCACGTTTAAGCCGTATGCGTCGCTCTGTGAAAAAACACAAGGTACGTAAAGAGAATGGCGGTGTTAAAAAGCGGGTGGCAAGAACGCCTAAGCGTTAATAACAGTGTGAAATAGCAGATTCGAAAAAACGGGCATTGCCCGTTTTTTTTGCAGAATTATTTTGTATACACCTGTCTTAGCAATCGAACTTGCGCTCAACAGACATTACTTTAATGCAATGAGTCGCAATTAGTCCCGGCAGCAATACCATACTCTCGCGCTTTAGCATCTATTGATTCGCGGTTTTCAATAACATAGCGATTAAGTTTAGCGAGTACTTCTGGCTGTGACTGAGTAGAGATACGATACTTTACGCCGTCAGCAGGGACATTTTTTGCTACTGCTACTAATTCTTCAGACAGGCCCAGCGATACCAATTCACTTTTAATCGTCGCAATATTTAAATCAATAGCATCCACTAATCCTTTTAATAGCATGCGAGTAAGAATACGGACCGAACGCTCATTGGCTATAGTCAGCGTGCCTTCAGTACGCCTTTCACGCCATTTGCTGGATGGGGTAAAGCCGTATAACAATCCAAGTTTAGTAACCTCATCCATTGGCATGTCACTGTTTTCAGTTAGCACAACCGAGGTATCACATACGGTTATTAGCGCTTCACCGTAAATCAGGCCTGGGGTACCACTTTGGGTCCATCTAGGGTTATCAGGTAAGCGAAAATCAATGGCATTATCTTCAAACCAGTGATTGAAACGTTGCAAGGGAAGGGGAATGAATTCAAACGAGATATTATGGCTATTGCCAAAGTCCGTCATGATATCGCTTAATAATCCGCGATGTTGCGGTGTGGTAAAGTCCATTACGGGGTAATAATTCATAGCTTCAACACCAACTCGTAGGTGCTTAATTTCAGAGGATATAGCTAAGTTGCTGATAGGAAATAATAAAAGTATCAGCAAAATAAAACGGTTAAGCATGAGGACTACAAGGCATATATTTAATGCTGAGCAGGATACGATTAAGTGGCGTCATTTTCCACTTATTTTGTCATTTTCGATGCAGATGGGCGAATTTTTGTGAAGATACAAACGGTCCAAAAATATAGATTAACTTTTTGCAGTGAATTCGATCTCCTCAAGGTTTGAGTGCGTAGGAACAACACATCAATGATTTGATAAACGTGCACACAAAAGGAGACTGATATGAAAGATATGCCTCAGTTAGGAATGGGAACATTCCGCTTGGAAGGTGATACTGCACTCAATGCCGTAACCGATGCACTAGATGTAGGTTTCAGGCATGTAGATACCGCACAAATATACAAAAATGAGGAGCTCGTTGGCGATGCGATTAAAACCAGCGGCATTACACGCTCCGATTTATTCATTACCACCAAGGTGTGGTACGAGTCTTTAAGTGAAGATAAGTTTATTCCTAGTGTTCACGAGAGCTTGTCGAAGCTAAAAGTTGAGTATGTTGATTTACTGCTTATTCACTGGCCTTACCCAGGTAATGACATTTCTTTAGAAGATTACTTGATGCGCTTGAAACAAGCTAAAGAGCTTGGTCTTACGCGCCATATAGGGGTGTCTAACTTCACGATAGATCAGATTAAACAGGCTGAGAAAATTTTAGGTAAGGGAGAGATTTACACCAACCAAATAGAGCTGCACCCGTTTATGCAGAACCGTCAAGTTGTAAAAGCCTGTGAAGAGCGCGGTATCGGCGTAACGGCTTATATGCCATTTGCCGTCGGTGATGTAATGAAGGATGACACATTAAACGCTATAGCCGATGCGCATGACTCCAGTCCTGCTCAGGTGGTATTGGCATGGTTAGATAAAAAAGGGATTAACACCATTCCTTCTTCAACCAGCAAAGAGCACTTGGCGCAAAACTTCTCTTACACCGATATCTCACTCACAGATGATGATATTACCCGCATCGATGAACTAGATAACGGAGAGCGTATTGTTAATCCAGACTTTGCGCCTAAGTGGGATTAATGGTTAGGTGGAATAAGCCAAACCTAAATTTTAAGAGTAATTAAAAAGCGCGATAAAACGATTTCCCTTACTTCAAAAGATAGAGGGAAGTCGTTGTTTTTAATTTTTTATGGGCGTTGACGTTAAAAAAGCGTAAAAAGCCGGCATCTGTAAGAAGCTATCTTCTTCAGAAAGTAAAGTGAAAATTTACTAAGACTCACTACCAATAGTTTGATACCTTGGCTTGTAATAAAGCACGAGGAAACACAATGACTTTATATAAATTATCATGGATGATTTTTCTACTACTCGCAAACCATTCTGTATTAGCTCAAGAAACCTATTTCAAACATCAGTCCCTAGTAAATACAGAGCAAACGCCATCAATTGTTTCTTCTTCTCACGTAGCCACCGACTCATTTGTCGGTTGTATTGATTACAAAATAACTTATAGCGGCGTGAATGCACTTGATGAAGAAGCTCAAAGCAAAATCGCATTTTTAATAGAAAACAATACCGAAAATTTGGGCGTTAATAAGTCCTACTGCTTCAATGAGTTCGGGGATAAGTTGGAAATAAATTACAATGCCAACGTCGCGGATAAAACATGGTACTTTGCTGACACTAACGAGGAATACACATTATTTAAAAGCGGTATCATGAAATTTGGCGTAAATAATGTGGCAGAACCTGAGGGCTTTGAAGGTCTAGCGATTAAAAAACTTGAGGTTTTAGGACCTCAAAAAGAAATCTTGGGTTATCAAACTAATCAGGTATTGCTGGTAAGAGAGTCAGGAATAAAAACGGAATTCTGGGTTAGCGATAAGCTACTCCGTCATCCACTATCATACCAAAACAATAAATTTGGTTACGCCGACGAAATCTATGACGCAATAAAGGGAGTCCATCTTTATCAACGCAAAGTGATAGGCGATTTATTCATAATAGAAGAAGAGGCTACTGCCATCCACGCTGGTTCGCCGGATAAAGAGCTATTCATATTACCCAATGTGGATCTGTATCATTGGTAGGGTAATAAATACCCTATATCGGGGGCGTCTATTGTGTTTACTAACTACAATAATGAAGGGCTTCAACAGAGCCCATCGTCATTTGTAACCATAATATGTTTAATGATTTTCGCCGGATTACCGCCAATAACAACGTTGTCACCAAAGCTTTTGGTGACAACGGCCCCTGAAGCTACCACCACATTATTGCCTAAGGTAACACCTGGATTTATTACCGCCATACCGCCAATCCAACAATTGTGACCGAGAGTAATTGGCTTTGCGAACTCGATACCGGTTTGTCTAGATGTTGGATCGATAGGGTGTGTGGCAGTGTAAATACCTACTTGCGGTGCAATCATACAATTGTCACCAATAGTGACTTTAGCGGCATCCAATATGACGCAATTAAAATTAGCGTAAAAGTTTTCACCCACATGGATGTTTTCGCCATAGTCACACTTGAAAGACGACTCTATGTATAGGCGTTTGCCCGTAGTGCCAAAAAGCGCCTTTATTTGACGAGTGCGAGCTTTGTGTTCTGTTTGACAGGTAGCATTAAGCTCGTCTAATTTTATCCTGCAGGCCTTGCGTAATCCGGTTAACTCACGATCGCTAGGGTAGTAGAGTTCACCGGATAACATTTTCTGTTTTTCGTTCATGCCAATCTACATTTGGAATAATACCAAGACCTTACTTGCTAGATGAATAACTGACAATCACTTTTTCTTGTAGAGCGGCGTTAGCAATATCCATATTTACAGGGCGTTCAAGAATTATTGAGCCGCCGATAGAAACATCAGCGTCGATGGTGAGCTTAGGTTTCGTGCTATTTCTTTCCAGCCAGCCTTCATCACGCATCTTATAAATAATGTCGCCCTTCACTAAGGTATCGCCTTTAAGGGTGATGTCTCCATTCATACTTTCAATATTGTTCTCAACTACGCTGTCTACAATTTTAATATCACCATTAACCGTTTCTACGCTGCCTTGAATTGTACTTTGCTTTTCAATGTTTATATCACCGTTAACGGTTTCAATACTGTTAGTTACATGCAGATTCGATCCCGCATCAAGGTCGCCATTCACGATGTTGATGTCGTCAATGCGTACATGAGAACCTATCTCTACACCGCCGTTCACAACGCTAATATCTTCCGCTTGTGCATAATCTTCAATCGATACATTGCCATTGACCGAAGAAAGATCGCCTACCGAGCGATGTTCTGCTACATCTACACTACCAAACACGCTACTTATAACCTCTCCCTCTTGGGCACTGGCATTACCAACATGAATTACGCAGCCCGAAAGCATTGTTGTCGCTGCAAAGCATAAAGTGCTGGCAATAAGTGTTTTTTTCATCGTGAAGCCTTCTCAGTGTTGTTTAACGTTCTAAATTACTCATTAATGTACGCTTATCTATCACAGAGCATGCCAAGATAAAAATAGTATAATTATCAATGTTTTAATGGTTTCTGTGTCATTTCTCAATCATAGTTTTTTATGACTTCACTAGATAATAGCGAAATACACCAATTGTTCGGCATTCAAGTTAT
The DNA here is from genome assembly GCF_000213655.1 of Alteromonas naphthalenivorans. Classification (NCBI taxonomy): domain Bacteria; kingdom Pseudomonadati; phylum Pseudomonadota; class Gammaproteobacteria; order Alteromonadales; family Alteromonadaceae; genus Alteromonas; species Alteromonas naphthalenivorans. The sequence goes on along the minus strand of NC_015554.1, from coordinate 2,600,630 downwards.
TTCTATATGAACAGCCAAGCGCCTTAAAAGGTTGTTAATAAAGGTAGATTTGGTAACTAATCAAAAACTATGAGAATTGGACACACACTCGGATATGTAGGACAGAATATGTAGGACACACACTTAAATGAGCAGCAATTGAGTTGGACACACACTCAAATGATAATAAATATGAAATATCATATGTGTTAAGCTGTTATTATCTTAATTCAGTAAGTCACTTTTCCTACAAGGTCTAAATTATGATTGTTATTCACCACAACCCCGCCTGCGGCACATCTCGTAACGTGCTTAAAATTATTGAAGATGCTGGGTACTCGCCAATTGTTGTAGATTATTTGAACGAAGGTTGGACCCGTTCTCAGTTACTTGGTTTATTTGCAGCTGCGAACTTAACCCCTAGGCAAGCACTCAGGACAACAAAGTCACCGGCAGAAGAGTTAGGGTTACTGGATGAGTCTGTATCAGACGATGCTTTGCTTGATGCTATGTTGGTACACCCAGTTTTGGTAAATAGGCCTATAGTTTGCACAGAAAAAGGCGTAGGGCTTTGTCGGCCTAGTGAAAAAGTACTCGACTTGCTACCTTCATGGCCATCAGGCCCTTATTTTAAAGAAGATGGTGAGCAAATATTAGATGAACTTGGTAAAAGGATGTAATTTATGCACGACAAACATTCGCAGTTAAAGCGAGCGAAGCAAAATGCATTAATTTGCTTATTGATAGCCGCGGGTGTTTTCGTGATTGCCATTGTCACACAGGTGTATGTTCCCAGCTTGGCTAGTGCTAAATGGTTGGGGCTGATAAAAATGGCTAGTGAAGCTGCATTAGTCGGAGGGCTCGCCGACTGGTTTGCGGTAACAGCGCTTTTTAAACCGATACCTGCTCGGTATCCCATTCCTCATACCAATATTGTCGCGAGCAATAAAAGAGTGATAGCGCAAAACTTGTCACTATTTGTTAAAGAAAAATTCTTTCATGCTAGTGCCATTGAAAGCTTAATTGCATCTAGTCAACCTGCCAAAGGGGCAGGGCGATGGTTAGAAGACCCTCAACATGCGAAAAAATTAAGCCGATTTTTATGTGATGCACTTGCCGGCATTCTTCGTTTAGTGGATGACAAGCCAGTTAAAGCCTTTATCGGTAAAACAGCTGAAAAAGGAATTAATCAACTCGACTTACAACAGCTTATAGCCACTGTGTTGAGCAGTATTACCCGAGAGCGGCATCATCAGCTTGTATTAGATAAGCTGCTCGGAAACGTTGCTAAATTGATGGGTGAGCCTGAAACGCAAGAATATATTGCTGCCACACTCATAGATTGGCTTAAAACAGAGCATAACCGATTAGAAAAACTACTTCCTTCAACTTGGTTGAGTGAGCGGGGAGCACTTATTGCGGTAAAAGCGGTTTCTCGCGTACTTGATGACGTGTACGCCGATGATAATCACCCTTTGAGGCATGCGTTTGACGAGCAGGTAAATGACTTTTTACATGAAGTGCAAACCAGTGACTCGATGGCTCAACGTATCAACAATTATAAAGAGCAACTGGTTCATGATCCCGCCCTTAAAGCTTTTTTAAATAAAAGCTGGGTAGCGTTACATGGCCGGATGCTTGAATCTTTGAGTACTGAAAGCGGTAAAGCAGAAACGAAAGTGACACATTGGCTAAATGAATTAGGCCGTTCTTTAACCACCGATGAGCGCTTATCGAGCGCATTCGACCGGCATATTGGTGAAGCTGGAAAGTACATGGCACCAGAGTTGGCAGACTTTTTAACCAAGCATATTGAAGATACCATAAATAGCTGGGATGAAAATGAGATGGCTGAGCAAATTGAGCTAAATATTGGGCGCGATCTTCAAAAGGTACGAATTAACGGCACCTTGGTGGGAGGCTTAATTGGCGCATTGTTATTTGGTTTAGAGCAAGTTATCGCACTTACGTCGCAATAGAGAATGTTGGGTTATGCGATGTTTTAGGCAATTACTGAAGAGGGAGCGCGTTCTAAAGCCTGTGCTACTGCGCTTTAAACTTACTATTTATGCTTCAGATTGAAGACTAGTGAGTCTGCCGCTACTTTACCCTTAAGGCCACCTTCCAGTGGTTCACGTTCAAGCAGAGTAATAGAATAACTAGCGTTGTATAGCCGAGCTACCTCTGTTTCGTCAACGCAAAATGGAGGGCCAGGAATAACGCTTTGGTCATAATCGAAGCTTATCAAAAGGATGGGGGCGCATTCGGTGATATCACAAATATGCGCTGCATATTTCTCGCGAAGCTCGGTAGGCAACGCAACTAATGCGGCTCTATCGTAAATACCGGTTATGCCACCCAGTGTTTCGTTGGTTAGCTCAAAAATATCACCAACAAAAATACTTAGTGGTCCATTTTTAAATAGTTTAAGACTACCTAAGGTCGTGATCTCTGGCTCAATGTCCAACTCGGCAAATAGCTGCGTGATCGCAATTTCACTTAATTCCGCACCTACTACTTCGCAGCCGTTAGCAAGCAACCAATGAATATCCTTAGTTTTACCGCACAAGGGTACGAATACTCGCGGTGAGGTAGAAGCTAATAAGGTATCAGCATACTTAACTAAAAGTGCATTGCCCTCAGGTTCATGGAAGCCAATTTCATTTTTATGCCACTTGCTGTGCCAAAAATCATGTTCCATCAATATATTCCTTAACGTGTGAGGGCTACAGATAAATCGAGGGGATAAACTTGTTTAAAGCAACTTGTGTAAACCTCTAACAAGCAAGGAGCAATCTGTTAATAAACAAACGCTCCTTCGCCATATATGTGTTAGTACTTACGGTTGCTATTTAACTGTCTAGCGGCGTATTGAATTCTTCAGACAGCTCAAAGTCACCTTCTACTGACGTTACTTTGCCGTCTTCAAATGTAATAACCATTTGCTTTTGGAAATCTTCACCGCGTTTTTTCATGCCGCGTTTCATATCGTAAACGTAGTACCAGGTATCATCATCGAAAGAATCTTGTACTACTGGGTTACCAAGTACGTAGATAACCTGTTCTTTAGTCATGCCGATGCGTAGTTTAGAAACGTCTCTTTGATCGAGAAAGTTACCTTGAGGCACATCAATACGATAAATCCAATTAGAACAAGCGCTTGATGTAAGGGTAAAACCTAAAATTATTAATAAATGTTGCAACTTCATGCGTAAATCAGTCCAGTATTGCTTTTTCTTCGTTACCCAACAGCATACAAGCGGGTGGGGTGCGTTAATGTAAGCACGAAGGCATGCTACATCGACAAGTATGACCAATCAACTGCATTTTAGTTCGATTGCGCGCTTTTCAATAACTCTTTTGCGTTAGCAAGGGCCGACTTGGTTACTTTGTCGCCAGCTAACAAGCGTGCTAATTCATCCACTCTATCTTGTTTCGTTAACGCCAACATTTGTGTTTCAGTACTTTCACCGTCGGTAAGCTTAGTAACAAAGAGTTGGTTATGCGCTTGCGCAGCAACCTGAGGTAAATGGGTAACGCACATGACTTGTACCTGTTTGCCTAAACGGCGAAGCAACCCACCCACAATCGACGCGGTAGGCCCGCTAATGCCCGTATCTACTTCATCAAAAATCATAGTAGGCGTGGCATGGTTATCGCTGGCAATAACTTGAATGGCTAAGCCAATTCTTGAAAGTTCACCACCAGATACAACTTTATCTAGTTTGTCAGCTGCTTGGCCGGGGTTAGTAGAAACTTTAATTTCTACCGAGTCTTGGCCTAAAGCTGATGGCTTTTTAAACTCATCGTAATTAACTTCAATGGCTACCTTAGCGTGAGGCATGTTCATTTGATGAATTTGGGTTTCAATTTCACTAGCCAAATAATTTGCCGCTTTTAATCTACATTCAGACAATACTTTCGTTTCACTTAGATATTGGGCTTTAAGTACATCGACTTCATCTTCTAGTGTGGTTAACAAAGACTCTTGATCGCCTAGCGAAGCAAACTCAGTCGCTAGGGTTTGGTGATGCGCAAATAAATCTTCGGGCATAACGCTGTGCTTGCGTGCTAATTCCATCGCTTTTGCGTACCGAGCTTCTACCTGCTGTAAACGAAGAGGGTCTATTTCTAGGTCATCGCAATAATGGCGCAATTCCCCGGCCGCTTCTTCAACCTGAATGGCCGCTTCATTTAACAACACAAGAATAGGGCTTAAACTGGCATCGTGAGATTCAAGTTCGCCCAAACGGTCTATGCTATTTTGTAATATAGACAGTGCATTGCCTTCGTCACTTTCGTACAAGTGATAAAAACTAGTTTGTGCTTGCTCTAGCAAACTTTGCCCATTGCTTAAACGCTTATGTTCAGTTTCGAGTTCTAAAAACTCACCGTCTTCTAAGGCAAATTCGTCTAGCTCTCTAACTTGATAAGTAAGCAATTGCAATCTGTCTTCACGCTGCTGAGCTTGCGCTTGTAGCTCGCTAAGCATTTTTTGCTTTTCACGCCATAGGGCAAAGTGTTGTTTTACATTTGAAAGGCTGTCTTTGTGGTTGCCCACAGTATCAACAAGCTGGCGTTGATAATCTTCTTTCAAAAGTTGAAGGTGAGTATTCTGACCATGTATAGCAAGCAAGTGTTGGCCTAAACCTTTCAATTGCTGAAGTGACGCGGGAATACCGTTAATAAAAGCTTTTGAACGGCCTTCTTTCGATATAACTCTGCGGATAAAACAGCTGTTTTCATCCTCGTCAGAGGTGAGTTCATGCTCATCGAGATAGCGCTTTGCATTCGCATTTGTGGCCAATGCAAAATGAGCAATAATTTCTGCTTTAGACGCGGTGCTTCTTACGGCGTTTGCATCAGCTCGTTCGCCTAAGCACAAGCTTAAAGCATCAATGGCAATAGACTTACCGGCACCGGTTTCCCCAGTGATGGCAGTAAGCCCTTTTTCAAGATTAACTGACAGTTGCTTAACCACTGCAAAGTTACTAATAGAAAGATGCGCTAACATAACTATACTCGATGTTTATACAGTGCATGTAAATATATACAGTATTTTTCACATGTAAAGTATAGTCTCATAATTTTTCATTTTACGTAGTCTATTTGTCCGAGTTGAAGAAAAAATAATATAGTTGGTTAATTTTTAACCTGTATGTATATTTATATTGATATCAGCATGACCAAGGAATGGACAATGAAAGATCCTGAGACTATCGCCGACAAAAATGCAAATCAAAAGATTCCTTACGTTGCAATACCTGTAAGTACAAAGACCTCGAAAAATAATCAATCTATAGGAAGAGCACGCTTCAAGATAAAGCTTAAATCATCTATTTCTGAGGCAATGAATGGAAAAGGGGCGAGTTTCTTAGTTGGTGGCTACAGAGGGATTGGAAAAACCCATTTAGTGGATAATGTTTCTAATAGTTATGCAGAAGCCATCAATTCAGGAGTTAAGTTAAATAGAGAAAATATCACCAACCTACATAAACTAAAACTTAAACTGAAAAAAATATATCACCATGTTTCGAGATTATGGCCTGTAAAACTGAGATTATCTTCTTTGAAAGGATCAGCCACATTTGATACCAATAAGGAGGTGGGCACTAGATCAAGTCAAGCTCTTATAATTAATTGCCATATTTTGAAATTAGACATCGGTGTTGATTCGGATCTCTCTACCCGTGACATTCTTTGCGATATAACAGAGTTGATGTATTCAATAAGCTTAGCTGGGTATCGTCGTTTCAAAATATTTTTATTTATTTTATTTTTAGGCTCGACTCTACTCTATGAGCTTTTCATTTCAGAATATTTTGCCTTCCAACCTCTATTCAAAGCGGTCGATAGTGAATCAAATAACAAAGCGTTTAATATCGACTGGCTTATCGTCAGATATTTAATCGCTACAGCATTACTCTATTGGATTGGAAAGTTCTTTTACAAACATATAGCTACCCATCACGGCTTGCTTGAAGAGCTTACATTTGCTTCGCGATTTAGTCGAGAATGGGACAACAGTAATGGTGTTGCTATTCCACAAACTAGAGTTCCACTATTTCAAAATCGTAAAAAGTTTACTCAAGAGCCAATATCCGCTCGGCGAATTCAAGAGCAACTTCAACAGTATATTAACAAGCAGCGGGCTGGAGGGCAGGGCTACATAATAATACTTGATGAAGTCGATAAAATTAACCCATCTCCTACCGAAAGTTATGCTACGAATACAAAGTCTCGCAAACAGAAAGTTGATGAGCTATTGGGAGGCTTGAAAGCACTTATGAGTAACTCACGTTGTGTGTTTATCGTGGTGGCGGGCAGAGAAATTGTAGATGCTTATTATTCTGAATCAGGCTATACCAGTGTGCTATATGAGAGCGTTTTCGATGATATTTTTTATATTCCTACACTACTCACTGATTGGTCCGACGGTCAATTCGAGCACTATACTTCTATGGTCAGGCAATATATAAATACAGTAGTTTTCGATTCGGACTCAGCTGATATTATTGGTTTTTTGAAAAGTAAAAAAGCAGATATTAATAACCTTGAAGAGAATACTATTGTTGATACTCTTTTTTACTTCGAAATCTTTGTCAAATATCTCACTCTTCACTCTTGGGGGAACTTCAAGCGTCTTAAGCTGATGTTAAATGATCATTTTGAATACTATACCGAAAATTTGAAAACTCGAATTGATGGCAACAATAACGCTTTCGTGTTTACTGCCGGTGAAGCAAAAAATCAAAAGATCCTATTATTTACCCCGTCAGATATTCGTCGTATGTTTGTTAGCGCTCGATTATATGCACTTTACGAATCAAATATTGGAAGAATAACGTCTAAAACTGACGATAAAGCAGCAGTTTCAGGTCTTATCACTATTTTAGATACCTTCCGATTTCATAGTCGTGGCTTTTCACGTTCAATGATAGATAGAACTATCGCAGGTATTGATGTTCACGCTGAATCTACGCTTTCATACATAGCTGATGACTATGTGCATTCAACTTTCCAATCTATGATTCGTCGCACCTCTAACAATATCTATCCTTATAGATATTACTTATCAACAGACATGGAGTTTAGCTTTTTCGCCAAAATTCTTGGTGCAAAATCCTCAAGCTTTGAGTTCGCATTGGACTCTTCTGAACCAGTAAGAGAATTTTATTTGCGCGAAGCAAAACGTCAATCTCCTGATGGTTCAGTAAACAGCTTTTTAGCAAGTGCTAAGCTACAGGCAATACTCGGAGACATTTTTGTTTCTGAACATCGGTATGACCTAGCGTCTAGCAGCTACAGTAATACTGTTTTCCTATTGAAGAAAGTGCTACGTACAGAAAATGAAGAAGCGTGGAGGGGAAGCGGGGGAATTTCGTTGGAAGCTCAATACATGCTTATTCGTAACTTATTAAAGAAAGGTCGGTTAGAGGAAGAGAGGGAAAATACAAATAAAGCACTGGCACTTTATCATGAAGCTAAAAAGACCGCGCAAATCTTATTTGAAGTTAGTGATAAAGACGGAAAACAAACTTCTAATAAACTTGTACATGATGATTTTTCTAATTTTGACAGAAAAAATGATACGCACCACTTCTTAAAAGAGTCACTTATAGCGAAATTTGCAGCTGATTTTGCTTATATTAAAGGCGGGAATTTTACTAGGTTAGAAAACTATGAATCTAATTACCTTATAGGTGAAAATATTGATGACTCGAATGAGGATGTAGGCAGGTTTTTGTCGAAATATCTTTCAGTTGTGTATTTTAGTGGATTTTATACAACATTCGTGAATAACCAAAGTAATGGTTATGAAAAGATAATTAGTACTATCGAAAATCTACGAAGAGAATTTAGCCAGGGCAGCGGAGATAAAACCGTGACCTCTGCAAGTTCAGTGCTTTATATATGGGGGCAATGTCAGTTTTCATTGCTGGCTAGCAACTTAAAGCTTTTGGCAAAGGAGAGTATAAAAAGACCGAGCAAGCTACGATTTTATCGGCAGTGGCTTCTGCTTGTAGATGTTATGTTTGGATGTGATTATAAGTTGTCAAAGCTACGCGATCCGGCAGTCGACTGCCAGATACATAAGAGACAAGAATATCTAACATTGCTTCCATATGAAAAACAAAATATAGATTTATTAGTTGATAGCTTTGTTAATATCTTTACCGCTGCAGATAAATCTAAGAAATCTGGCCGTTATGCAGAAGCTGCTCATCAATATACAGCAATCTTATTAAATTGGATTTCATTATTAGAAATTTTACCGTGGCAGAAGTTTAAAAGTGTACTACCCGCGAAGGCTAGCTCTAGCCAAATCTCTACCGATGAAAAAACGTTAACTGATATACTGAAAAAGATAGGTACTAAGGTTGGAAAAAAACCTGTTTGGCTAGGTGATGTTATTGAATGTGCTCAAGACTGTGTTGAGAAAGCAGATAAGTCTTCGAATGTAGCGTTACGAGAAAGAGTATTAAGTTCTTACAATGATTGTAATGTTGACTCCGCTAATTATTGCTCTTGGGGCTCCCTTAGAGTAGCCGATATCTTGAAGAAGGTCGAGAGTGAAGAGAAAGGCAGAGTGTTTCCTACACTAATTTGGTGTCGTTCTAATTTAAGTAATTATTTATTAGTTTTTGGGCTTTGGGAAAATTATTGTAGATACTCTTTCAGTCTTTGGAGTAATAATTTTTCAGAAAATAAAGTAATATTTAATTTTAAAGAAATACCTATGCCAATTGGTAACCTCCCTCGGGTTCAAGGGATTTACAATTGGATAGGAGCTCGATATCAAATGCACGAGCTAAAAAAGGAAATAGAAAAGCCAACGTCCAATCAGCAAGTTTCACCAGATAGTATAATAAAATTTACAGATTTTAAAGAAATACCTATGCCAATTGGTAACCTCCCTCGGTTTCAAGGGATTTACAATTGGATAGGAGCTCGATATCAAATGCACGAGCTAAAAAAGGAAATAGAAAAGTCAACGACCACTCAGCAAGTTCAAAAAGATAGTATAATAAAATTTGCAGACATTATCGAAAAGCTTTCTTCGACTTTGGACGATTACAAAAAAGCGTTTAGAAGTGATGATCCGGATAGTTTTCCATCTAAAACGCATGTGTTTTATAATTTGGCAGAAATTATAAAGTACATCGAGACCAATTATGAAGAATCGAGTAAGGAAGTAATAAGTAAGATTGTTAAAGAGCTGAAAATCCGAAAGCAGAACAAAGTTAGCCCTTTTTTATCTGAAAGCAATAGAGGGATTTTTTTGGAAGAAGATACAATACAATGCATGTATTTAGATAAGAACTATATAGACCTTCACTTGAATAAATACCGCTTTGATCTCCTCGAAATTGATAATATAAGCTCGCTATCCTATAAGCGGAAGTTACGTCATAAGTACTTCCTTTATGATGATTTCGATGACCCCTTTTATATTGCTGAGTGGGCATATTTAAGAATGATGTCTAGTACCTGTAGACTACTTACGGTCTGAATGGGCACCCAAAAACGTTTAGTATTTTTCAATCTTAAGGTATTGGCTGCTGTGGAATGGTTGATGTGTTTTACTCAATAAAGCTTACTACCCCAGCCTAATTTTTTACGTAACACATTGAAGTAGCTGTAACCCTTTGGGTGCACTAAATAAAGTTTATCTTCACTTTTGTTGATGCGTATTTCATCGCCAGGAAGTACAGGAAGTACGATGTGGCTGTCACAACTTATTTGCAGTGAGTCGCTGTTAACCTTCGATACTTTCATCGACACTTGGCTATCGGCGTCTACCACAATCGGTCTGCTGCTTAGTGTGTGGGGAAACATAGGCACGAGTGTAAGCGCATCAAGCTTAGGCATGATGATAGGACCACCTGCCGACAGTGAGTAGGCGGTAGAGCCAGTAGGCGTCGCAACAATTAGCCCATCGGAGCGTTGGCTGAACACAAATTGGTCATCTATATAAATTTCAAATTCCATCATGTGCGCCACTTTTCCGTGGTGAAGCACCACTTCGTTCACTGCGGAATTGCTACTTTTTAATTTTTCATGACGATACACACCCACATCTAATAAAAAGCGTTTTTCAACTACGCATTCACCTTCAAAAATGAGATCAAGTTGCTGAACGATTTCATCGGGATGAATATCGGTTAAAAAACCCAAGTTGCCTCGGTTTACGCCTACTACATGGATATCAAAGCGTGCCAATACCCTTGCTGCACCTAGCATACTGCCATCACCGCCTACTACTACGGCAAGGTCGGCTTCTTTACCAATGGTCACTAAGTTGCATGCGCGATGGTTATCACTTTCTAATTCTTTTGAGATGCTCTCTTCAACCAATAATTCACAGCCTTTTGCGGTGAGGTATTGAGCCAATAGATTTAAGCTGTCGTGCGTAGCAGCGTGTTGAGGTTTGCCAATTAAAGCAACGGTTTGATAGGGCATGTGGTGCTAATGTGTTTTCCTTACTGATGTCGGGACATTAGCACAGATATTTTACGAATGGAAAGGCTTAGCGTAACGTTTATCGGGCTGTCCAGCCGCCATCCAGTATCATGGTTTGGCCGGTAATATTGCGTGCACTATCCGACATTAAAAATGCCGCTGTGTCAGACAACTCATCTAGGCTAATAAACTGCTTTTTAGGCATTGGCTCAAGCATTATTTTGTTGATCACTTCCTCTTCTGTAAGGTTATTTTCTTTAGCCTGAGAGGCAATCTGCTTTTCGACCAACGGTGTTTTTACATAGGCAGGGCATAGAGTGTTGATGGTGACATCACAGTCGCCGGTTTCAAGGGCGATAGTTTTAGCAAACCCCAGCAGGCCATGTTTCGCTGCCACATAAGCCGATTTATAAGGGGATGCCACCAGTGAGTGAATTGAACCGATGTTGATTATTCGCCCAAAGTTTTGCTCGCGCATGTTAGGTAAAAACGCTTGGGTTAAAAGCGCGGGGCCAACCAGCATAATATTAATCAGTTGCTGCCATTTTTCAGGCGGGAAGTTTTCAATGCGTGAGACATGCTGAATACCGGCATTGTTAATCAACACATTTACTTTTTGCTCTTTGAGCAAGTCGGGTAAAGCGGCTACTTGCTGTGCATTGCAAACATCAACTTCAATAGCGCTGGCACTGCCGTTTTCTCGTATAATATCGTTCGCAGCACGCTGTGCGGCTTGTTCGTTAATATCGGCAATGATGACATGATGTCCCGCTTTCGACATCGCTTGTGCTATACCAAAGCCAATACCGCTAGCGCCACCAGTTATAAATACGGTTCGCTTAGTCATTATTTGCAGTTCCTGTATTGGTCGTTTCTTTATTGATAGCGCCTGTGTTAATGCCTTTAATCATATTGGCCACAGCAGAAATTTGCGCGCCCTTTCGATTTGCATAATCATCTGAAGTGTATCCCCACCAATCCCAGCAACCTTGGGGGTTTAATGGCATAAATAACGATTTTTTAGTTTGCGGGTACAGCACAACGATATTGTTGTCATCGGCCCATCGGTTGATACCTGTTTTGGTTACATAGCTATTGCCAACTACTTCGGCATATTGATTGCAGCCATGAAAACTAATATGTAGCCTGCACGATTCACCTGATGCACAGTTTTCGGGTACAAAAACAAACCCTTTTTCCGCCAAGGTTTCGCCATCGCTGCCCGCAAGTTTTTGCTGAGAAATAGTGTAAACCTTGCCTGAAACCGAATCATCGGGTGCGGTTAAGTAGGGCAACAGGTGGTTCAACATATTACCCGCAGTGTCGTAATTACAGTTACCAATAAAAGGGCTTTCTGAAACGCTGCAATTACTGCCTTCATTCAAGGTAGGGAAGTGGTGTGCTGCGCTTTGGTCATTCACGTATACAATATTTTGAGTGTCTGTCCAACTTTGGTATTGGCGGTACAGTAAATCGCTGGCTTGCGCCGTTACACGCACGTCGTTTGTGCCGTGAAATAACCATACTTTGGCATCTTTAAGGCCCGCTAAAGGCGCAATACTGCCTTCGTTTGCATAGTCTATGGCAACGCTTGAAAGTGCATCTAGATTAATTGGTGCGTCTACCTTATTCACGCACTGGTTTAATGCAGTGGTGATATCATTTTGCGCACAATAATAAGGCCCTGCAGCAATGATGCCTGCGCCTTTTACCCAATCACTGTGTGCAATATGAAATTGCGTCGCCATATATCCGCCAGAAGAAAGGCCAGATACCGTAACTTGCTCTACATCAAGACTTAGCGGGGGTAGTCCATTGCCTGAATTAGCAGCGTTAGATAACGCTACGCCACTGTATAACGCACAAAAGCTGGCCAATATTTTATAAGTTGTTTTCATATCAGGTTCCTACAGTTAAATGCTTAGTTTGCCGCTAAGCATTGCACTTATTTAAACGGTTCTTTTTAGTATCTATAAAGCGCTGGCAAGAAACGCGGCAATACGCTCGCCTTCGGCTTTTACATTCACAATGCCTTCAAGGTGTCCGAACGGGCCATTTAGTGTTTCCAGTTCACTTTTTTTCCCCAACTGCTTGAGTTGATTGTGCGTTGATTCTGCTAAATAGGGCATAAGCAACAAATCAGTGGATGCCGGTAAGAACAAGGTTTTAGCTTGAATTTGCTTAAGCCCTGCTTCCAGGTTATTACCATGGCCTGCTAAAAATAATTGGCAGGCGCGAACTAAATAAAGAAGATGATTAGCATCCATTTTTTCAGCGCGCTGACGAGCACGGCTTTCTAACCATTTCACAATAGAGTGCTGAGCATTAATGTTCTCTAATGGCGCTTGCTCCACCGCTTGATAGCCTAGCGTTTTACCTTGCTGGTTAAAGTACGTAGGGTACAAGGCATCTTGGGTGATCAACATCAAAGAAGCCACTAACCCTTCTGTTGGTTGGTTATGTCGAGCGTAACTACCTTGTTTCCAGTTAGCATCTAATCGAATAGGCGTTGCCCAGTGCGAAAGGGCGGCGGTTGTCCACGCATCGCTTTCACCCGTGCCAATAACCGATATCATTCTTGGCACCCAGTCGGGGTAAGCACTAGCCCAGTCGATAGCCTGCATCGACCCCATAGAAGGGCCAACCACAGCATGCAGTCTCTGTATGCCTAAGCTTTCAAGTAACGCCTTTTGTACATTCACGAAGTCACGGATTGTCACCACGGGGAAGTCTAGCCCCCACGGTTTATCGGTTTCTGGGTTGATAGTAGCAGGGCCGGTAGTAATAACGTGCTCATCGTAGGCGTTTAAATTCACTAAACTGTCTACACTTATAACGTAATAGATATCGGTATCAATGGCTTTGCCAGGGCCAATTAACGCATCCCAGTAGCCTATACTAGGGCTTGCAATACCCTGAGAGCTCTCATATACACCAGCGGCATGCGATGTGCCCGAAAAGTGGTGGGTAACAAGAATAACGTTGCTTTTGTCTGCATTTAATTGCCCGTAGGCTTCCCAACCCACTCTTACGTTATTAATGGTTTTGCCACCAAATGTGGTGAAGCTTTCTATTGAGAACGTTTCTTTCTTCGTAATAAGCGTTGGCTTATTGGTTTCTGGAGCATTTGCATCAGCGGTATTGGCGGTGTTGACAGACTTCGCGGTGAGATCTGAAGCTGAATTGGCCACATTAGCACTGCACGCTGTTGTGGTAATTAATGAAAAAGCCAGCAAAGCACAATATAAAAAAGCTATTTTTAGTTTCATGGAAATCCTTGTCTAAAACACGCTGAATAGGCCAATGGCAAGGGCAAGCCCTATAACCGGTACTACTACCGTCAATGCTGCAACGGCACCATAGGCTGCCTTATGGGTTTCATGACATATGGCGCGAATTGTGGTGACAACATACCCGTTATGAGGCAGTGAATCTAGCGCACCTGAAGAGATAGAAACAATACGATGTAATTGTTCTGGCTGTACGCCTTGGTCAAGATAATGCGGTGCAAGTAGTGGCAGTGCGATAGCTTGGCCTCCTGAAGCCGAGCCGGTTAAGCCTGCTATTACGCTAATCGCTATAGCAGCGCCAATTAACTCGTTACCAGGGATTTGCGTCATTAAAGCTACCGTTTGCTGAAATGCCTCTGTGTTTTTAGCTATAGCGCCAAACCCTACGACTGCCGCAGTATTGCCAATAGCGACCAGTGCCCCTGTGGTGCCGGTGTTTATCGCCGCTTGTAAATTGTGAAAGTGGGCGCGGTTTATAATAAGCAAAGTAAGTACGCCTCCCCCTAAGGCTACAATAAGCGCAAGTTGCGCTAGTGCTTCGTGTAAAAAGAAGGAAATACACAGCACTACTAGCAATGGAATAATACCGGTGAGCGGGTGAGGGTAGTCTCGTTCGCGTATTTCAGGGTCGGTAATACGCGCTTCAAACTCCTCGCCATTAGCTATCGCTTTGCGGATCATTTTCGCTAGCCACCAGTAACCAAGCACTGCCATGAAAATAGCAACCACTAAGCTTACTTCCCATGCAGCAAAAGGTGAGGTGCCCAAATACTTAATAGGGATCCAGTTTTGGATTTCTGGTGAGCCGGCAGAGGTCATAGTAAAGGTGACTGAACCAAATGCCATGGCTGCGGGAATAAAACGGCGAGGCAAGTTCGCATCTTTAAATAAGCTTACCGCCATAGGGTAAACCGAGAAGGCGACAACAAAAACGCTGACTCCCCCGTAAGTTAAAATAGCGCAAGCAAGCACCACTGCTAACACGGCCTGTTTGTAACCAATGCGTTGTATTATCCAACGAGAGACCGAATCGGCAGCGCCACTGTCTTCCATGAATTTGCCAAACAAAGCACCAAGCAAAAACATAAAAAACCATGCGGCAATAAAGCCTGAAAACCCACTCATGTAGGTTTCCACAAAGTTTATATCACCAATAAAAACAGACATACCGTTGGTTAACGCCACCACCAGCGCACACAAGGGGGCTGCAATGAAAAGATTCATTCCCCGAATGGTTAACACAATTAATAACACTAGTCCGCCTACCAGACCCATCATACTTAACATCATTGTTTTTCCTTAAAAATCTGTGACCGCAGATTCTCCAGAACAGTTAAGTTTATGTTTATATTGCGTTTATATGGCTTTAAGTCATGGCTTTTCACTTCAATAAACAATTGGTGAAGTCATGTCCTAGGGCTAAAGTGTGGCGGTAGTGGCGCTGAATTCCCATAGTACGATGGTACTACATACGACGAGGGTAAAATTACCTAGAGTAAAGTTCGACCGCAGGCATTACATCCGACAGTAACGATAATTTAGAACTAAAAAGGACACATTATGTCACTCACTACACACATGCAGCGTTACCCTCGCTCTATCTGTGCAGCTGCTGTTGCGAGCGCACTGTTAGTTTCACCCGTTACGTTTGCTCAAGACGCAGATGCTGACGATAAAGGCAAACTAGAACGTATTGAAGTTACCGCACGAAAAACCGTTGAATCATTGCAGGAAACCCCTGTGGCCATCACCTCAATTGGTGCGGTTGAATTAGCCGAAAAGGGCATTAGCGTACTTACTGAAGTACAGCAGTTTTCGCCGAACACTACATTGCAAACCAGCCGTGGTACTAACTCTACCTTAACCGCTTTTATTCGTGGTTTAGGTCAACAAGACCCGCTTTGGGGATATGAGCCTGGCGTAGGTATTTACGTTGATGATGTGTACATTGCTCGCCCACAAGGTGCGGTACTCGATTTGTTAGATGTACAGCGCATTGAAGTACTACGTGGGCCGCAGGGTACGCTTTATGGTAAGAACACTATTGGTGGGGCTGTTAAATATGTCACCAAAGAAATGTCAGGGGAAACCCAGTTAAATGTGCAAGCTACCCTTGGTAGTTATAGCCAGCGGGATCTTAAGGTCACAGGGCAAATCCCATTAATAGAAGATACAGTGTATTTGGGTGTAGGTTACGCTAATTTAAACCGCGACGGCTTTGGCGAATACTTAGTCAGCGCATTAGACGGCCAAGATAAAGAAAACTATAACAAAGATTTATGGGCTGCCCGTCTTACCTTAGAAGTCCACGCTAGTGATGATTTGTTTTTCCGTTTCGGCTGGGATAAAACCGAAGATACCTCAAACGCAAAAGGTGGCTATCGTCTTATCCCCAGTATTCTAACCGACGCGCCAGTGCCTGATTCAAAGTTCGATTCGTACACCAGTCTACCTACTTGGAATAAAGTAGAGCTTGAAGGGTATAACTGGCTAGCCCGATACAATGTAAGCGATAATTTAGAACTTAAATATATAGGCTCTCATCGTGAAAGCTACTCGCCTACGAATATTGATTTTGATAATACGGCATTACCTATCTTTGATGTGCCGGCCGAATATGATGACAGCAATGACACCCATGAATTGCAGCTAAATTATACGGGAAATAGCTACTCGCTCGTTTCTGGCTTATATCTTTATGATGGTGAGTCATGCGGAAACTTCGATGCAGTATTAGGTGTGTTAGGTGTGGCGCTAGGCGCACCGGGTTTAACACGTGAAGTGAGCGGCTGTAACAACTCGGAAAGCTGGGCTGCTTATGCGCAATTTAATTACGACATCAACGACAAACTTTCTCTCTCACTCGGAGCCCGCTTCACTGACGAAGAAAAATCGGCAACGGTAAATAACGGCTTAATCTTCGCCAATGTATACCCTTCTACCGATTGGATTGATGGCTATGTTCGCCCTGATGGTGACTTAGTGCCTCAAGTGCTTGGCACAGACAGCGACGGTGATGGTGTATTTGAAGGACCTGCGGTAGAAAGCTGGTCACGCTTTACGCCACGAGTAGGTGTGGAATACCAAATGAGCCGAGATACCCTATTTTTTGCGAGTTATTCGCAAGGCTTTAAATCGGGCACCTTTAACCCACGCGCTACGGTAAACGAGCCAGGGGTTGAACCTGAAGTCGTTGATAGCTACGAAGTGGGCATGAAAAGCGATTTGAATGATGCATTGCGATTGAATGTGACGTTATTCTCGTATGACCATTCAGACCGACAATATATTGGTATTGAAGGTGATTTAAGCGACCCAACTGCACTTGATCAAAGGTTACGCAACGCGGCAGAAACCGCTGCAAAAGGTGCAGAAGTAGAAATGACATGGGTAGCCTCTGATAATTTACAATTTGATGTGGCTTACGGATTTATCGATTTTGAAATTAAGAAAAATAATGCAGTACCTCCCCTTATTGGTTTGGCTAGCACACCTGAAAATACACTGAACATTGGTGCTAATTATCTTCTGGAAACAGGTTTTGGTGATATTTCATTTAATGCTAACTATTACTATCGTGGTGATTATTTATTATTTGAAACTAGCGATCTAATCGAGCAAGACGCCTATGGCATGGTGAATTTAAGCGCGCGTTGGGAAAGTGTAGAAGGCGATTGGTATGCAGGCCTTCATGTGAAAAACCTAACCGACGAAGAGTACTTGGTGGGTGGATATGACTTTGTTACTCGAGACGAAGACGGCAACTTTGGACCGGGCTTAGGCGGTGACACCACACTGATTGGGTATTATGGAGACCCTCGTACAGTTCACGTTACGCTAGGTTATCGTTTTTAGTCGCGGTAAGCCGTAATAAATAGCGTATGTATTAGCGCAATATCGCACTAGTTAGATGTACAAATAATATAAAACAGCGATACAAAGAAGGCCGGAATGAGAGTTCCGGCTTTCTTGTTTGTTTTTAACTTCACCCCGCTTCTGCATTTACCCACATCAAGGGCGGCTATTAATGCTGGGCATTTGTAACTATCATGTTATTATTGTTTTAACATTTTAATTACAACATTGCGGCAGATAATAAAATGAAAATACGCGTACTTATTGCAGATGATCACCCTTTGTTTCGAGCGGCAATGTGCCAAGCCCTTGGCGACATTGTAGGGCCTCTTATATTGCAAGCATCTACGCTGAATGAAACCCTTAGTCAGCTTGAAGCTAACCCAGATATCGATTTGGTATTTTTGGATGTGAAAATGCCAGGTAATGATGGCTTGATAGGGTTATCTGAAGTGCGGGCACGATTCCCTGACGTATTGGTGGTAATGGTGACAGCCTTAGAAGAAGCTAACCTTATTCGTAAGGCGCTTGCTTTAGGTGCGTGCGGTTTTATCCCTAAATCGGCATCTATAGAATGTATAGCCGAGGCGGTTGAACGTGTGATAGATGGCGAGCAGTGGCTCCCTGAATCGGTAGCGAATCTTAATGATGATGCGACCGAGACAGAGACTAAAACTGATGATTTTAGCGTTAAGCTAGCCATGCTCACGCCTCACCAATTAAAAGTACTTCGGATGGTGGCAGACGGGCTGTTAAATAAGCAAATCGCCTACGAACTGGATATTTCTGAGTCTACTGTGAAACAGCACGTTTCAGCGGTATTGAGAAAATTGAATGTTATTAATCGAACAAAAGCAGGTATTGCCTTTAAACATGCTATGGCTGTGCATGAGTAGGCCTAAGCGATTATCTAGACAAGTCGATTTTAACTAACGCATTAAGCAAAATAACCTATCGCCTAAATTGACGCGTTAATAAGCTATCCCTGTTAACGACATATAACCACTCATATTGTTCATCTACCAATCACTAATTTGAACACTAAGCTAGCCATCAAGTTTCAATTCATTTTTAAGCAGGCGCTTAAGGGCTAAAGGTTTAACAGGCTTGGGTAAGTAGTACAGCCCTAAGTCACTAGCAGCGTCCCTAATACCCTCACTTCTGTTTGCCGTAATTAACACCCCGGGTACCTTGCGTCCCCACTTTTCCTGTAATTGAGACACCGCTTGCGTTCCTGTTTCATTGGCATCTAAGTGGTAGTCAACAAGAAGCAAATCTGGAGGGTTAGGGCACGCTTGCATCGATTCAGCAATATTTGTGGCAACTAGCACTACCGCGCCCCAATCTGAGAGCAATACTTCCATGGCTTGGGCTATTTGTGCATCATTTTCTATCAGTAGTATTAGTCTGCCAGATAAAAATAGCTTACTTGGCATTGAGCGTGGTGTCTGTGCACTAGGCTCTATTGCGCCATTTGTTGTTTTAGTTCTAGTTTCTGCCGTTTGGGTATGTGCAAGGTCGGCGCTTTTTACTTGTAAGTTCCCGTTATCAGCGGATACGCCAACGCAAGGCACAGACACACTAAACTTGCTGCCCTTGTTTACTGTGGATACCAGCGAAATAGGGTGGTGTAGTAACCGGCCCATACGCTCTACAATGGTTAACCCTAACCCCAAACCTTGAGCGTTTTGTTTTTCATCTAATTGGTGAAATTCGTTAAAGATTTCACTTTGCTGGTGGTTGGGAATACCAGCCCCTGTATCGTACACACAAATATCAATTAGCGGTGTGGTTGATTTTAATGGGCGCTGGTGGCCTGATTTTGAGTACTTGCGCCTTATACCAACCAGTACCTTGCCTACTGTGGTATAGCGTATCGCATTCGATAATAAGTTTTGCACGATACGGCGCAACAAATTTTTATCGGAATGAATAACAAGTTGGGTGGGGACATAGCGCAAGGTTAAGCCTTTAGATGCTGCTATAACAGTAAACTCTTGCACTAGGGGCGCTAACATATCATCTAATGCAAAATTGCTTGTTTGAGGAGTAAGCTTGCCCGACTCCAACTTGGTCATATCTAGTAGCATGGTTAGCAGGGTTTCTGCACTATTAAGTGAGCTAACCACCCCTTCTGAAAGCGTGGCCAGTTCAGCACCTTTGGTTTTTTGGGCCAGCATAGCGGCAAATAAGGTAGCGGCATTAAAGGGCTGCATGAGGTCGTGTCCAGCAGCTGCTAAAAACTTTGTTTTGCTTTCGTTTGCCTTATCGGCTTCAAGTTTTGCATGCTGTAGCTCTTCAGTGCGAGCAGCTACGCGGCCTTCTAATTCAGATTTGGCGCGCTCAAGGGCTTCTTGAATGGCAATGTATTCAGTTATATCACTGTAGGTCGTTACATATCCGCCCCCAGGTAATGGCGAGCCATTTAGCTCAATCACTTTTCCATCAGGCTGTTTGCGTACATATTTGTACCGGCTGCCTTCTTTCATATAAACAATTCGTTTATTAATTTCATCGTTGGTTAGCGTGGCGTTGCCGAATAGCCCTCTTTTGGCGTTGTAAGCAAGAATACTTTCAATCGACATACCGGTTTTAAGGAAAGCTCGAGGATAGTTAAACATTTCAATATAGCGCTCATTCCACGCTAACAACTGTAGCTTTTCATCTAATACGCTAATACCTTGCTCAATATTTTGTACCGACGATTGCAGTACTTCATGATTAAACTGAAAAGATTGCGACGCTTCTTCTACCCAATCTACCAATTCAGGCAAGGTCTCATTTTTAGTTTCAGTAATAGCGCCTAACAAAATGCGCGCGCTCGGAGTGCCTACTTGAGCACTGAGCAATTTTTCTGTGCGCTGCAGCAGAGTATGGTTAGCATAGCCAGAGTTAGCATCATTAGCTTCCGAGATGTTCACTGACAATTGGTTCACTAGCGCTAGGTGAACACTGGGGTCTAGTACGCGCTTCGTTAACGCCGTTAAATCTTTAATACGAATAGCAAAAGCAGGTGATGATATAGCTTCCTGTTCAATGCCATGAAGCGGATGCTTAAACGTAGTATAAGAAACCACAATGAAGGTGACGCAGTTCGCAAACAATGAATAAGCGAACCCCATTCCTAACTCGGCATCTGAAGGTGGGTTATTAAAGTAATAGCTCGACATTATGCTGGGGTACAGCAAGTACACTACCCAAAAACAAAAACCGGCTAACAGCGCCCATACGGCGGCAGTTTTGGTGCTTCGCTGCCAATAAATGCCGAACATAAGCACAGGAAGGCACTGGCCTAATAAGGCAATGGCAATAATACCGCTTTTCACCAAAGGCGCCGATTGGCTAACATTTAAGTGATACCAAAGTGCCACCGACAACACCACTAATACGGTAAGCCGGCGAATAGTCAAAATTTTACTGGGCTGCATGGTGTGGTTGGGTTCGGCGCGCAAGCGTAGTTTTAACCATAGTGGAGTAACTAAGTTGTTGGCTATCATGATGCCAAGGGCAAGTGTTGCCACAATCACCATGCTGGTGGTAGCCGATAGGCCACCAACAAAAGCAACGATAGAAACAGACATATTTTCTGCGTAAAGAGGAAGGGCTAATACATACGCATCGGAATTCACGCTTTGCGGCAGTAGTACTTTACCAGCCAATGCTAGGGGAATAAGAAAAACCGTCATACCCAATAGATACAGGGGAAATAGCCAGCGAGCAGTGCGAAGTTCACCTTCGCCGTTTAGTTCAACAAAGTTCATATGAAATTGGCGCGGTAATACAAACATAGAGCACACACCTAAAAGCACGTGGGACAAATACACCCATGGTGCCCTATCGGCATAAATGACACTGCGCGCAGCGTCGTTGCTGGCGGCTTGCGTGACTAAATCAAGCACGCCATCAAACAAGTAAAAACAAACAAATATGCCCACCACCCAAAGTGCAACAAGCTTCACCACAGATTCAAACGCAATACTAAGCAATAAGCCTGGGTGCTTGTCGGTGAGGTTGAGCGTTCGTGTTCCAAAGACAATGGCAAAAATAGCCATTAGCCCCGCCACATACAAACTCACGTTTTGCGTTGAATGCTGGGTATCGGGCGTAATGAGATTAATGCTTTTTGTAATGGCGTCTAATTGCAAGGCAATGTAAGGAATGACACCGATAAAGCACAATATAGTGATTAAGGCGGCAATTAGGTGTGAATGTTGATATTTAAGGCCGATTAAATCGGCCAGTGAGCTGATATTGTGTTGCTGACATAACCGGCTTATATGCAATATCACAGGAAAGGCGAATGCCATGGTAAGAATAATACCCATATAGGTAGGTATAATCGCCCAGCCATATTCAGCAGCTTGCGATGTAGTACCGAAGAACGCCCAAGATGTGCAGTGAACTCCTAATCCCAAGCTATATAAAATTGGATGTTGTTGATTATCACGTAGCCGTTTATCGCCCCAGAAGGCAATGGCAAATAAGGCGAGCAAATAAAGGGCAACTACCGTTCCTACGGTCCAAATACTGAGCATCAAGATTCCCTAATATAATACCTGTCAAAGTTAACATGTTTTTTACAAAGAATGGGTGTGCAGCTCGCATTTATTGATCTATTTAAAAAAACTTAAAAACAAACCATAAAAATAGTGTGGTTACCCTTGAAGGCGGTTAAAGCAGCCCCATAATTAATTCCAACACAGACATTGCCCATGATTGAGTACGAGTCATTCATGGGTTTATGCAGTATAGACATTAACGTTTGGAGGAAAGCATGAGCGATAACCGCGACGTGCAGGCAGAGCAAGAAGTTTCTGGCGTAGACGAAACCGTACAAGATGCTGAAGTAATTCAAGAAGAGCAATCTTCACCAGAAGCTGGATCAGATGCGACACAGCGCATCTATGAGCTAGAGACCGCACTTTCAGAAGCACAGGCAACCATTAAAGAACAGCAAGATAGCGTATTACGTGCCCGTGCTGATGTGGAAAACGCCCGTCGCCGCGCTGAAATGGAAGTAGAAAAAGCACGTAAGTTCGCATTAGAGCGTTTTGCGGGCGAGCTTCTTCCTGTTGTTGACAACCTTGAGCGCGCTATCGAATTAACTGATGGCGAAAACGAAGCGGTTAAGCCGTTGCTTGAAGGTGTGGAAATGACGCATAAAAGTTTCTTAAGCACCATTGAGAAATTTGGATTAAGCCTTATTGATCCGCAGGGTGAAACCTTTAACCCTGACTTGCACCAAGCTATGTCTATGCAAGAAAGTGCAGACCACGCACCGAATACGGTAATGGCGGTTATGCAAAAAGGGTATCAAATTAACGGCCGTTTGTTGCGCCCAGCCATGGTTATGGTTTCGAGAGCGCCTAGCGGTGGTGTAGATACGCAAGCGTAAATACGCATTGCGGCTTAAATTACACAAAAATGTCAGTTTTTTTACTGACAACTATTGAAAATAGTGCGGAATAACCCCACTAAAACTGTAGATTAAATAAATTTTTGGAGACACGTAATGGGTAGAATCATTGGTATCGATTTAGGTACAACGAATTCATGTGTCGCAGTGCTAGACGGCGACAAACCTCGCGTACTTGAAAACGCGGAAGGCGATCGTACAACGCCATCAATCATTGCTTACACAAACGACGGCGAAACTTTAGTAGGTCAATCTGCTAAGCGTCAAGCGGTAACAAATCCTGAAAACACGCTTTTCGCGATTAAACGCTTAATTGGTCGTCGTTTTCAAGATAAAGAAGTACAACGCGACATCGACATTATGCCTTACAAAATTGTAGGTGC
The DNA here is from genome assembly GCF_000213655.1 of Alteromonas naphthalenivorans. Taxonomy (NCBI): domain Bacteria; kingdom Pseudomonadati; phylum Pseudomonadota; class Gammaproteobacteria; order Alteromonadales; family Alteromonadaceae; genus Alteromonas; species Alteromonas naphthalenivorans. Next base: position 2,577,243 of record NC_015554.1, on the reverse strand, counting down.
AGACAACGGTGATGCATGGGTAGAAGCGAAAGGCGAGAAAATGGCGCCTCCTCAAGTTTCTGCTGAAGTACTTAAGAAAATGAAGAAAACCGCTGAAGATTATCTTGGCGAAGAAGTAACGGGCGCGGTAATTACTGTTCCTGCTTACTTTAACGATTCACAGCGTCAAGCAACGAAAGATGCGGGTCGTATTGCTGGTCTAGAAGTTAAACGTATTATCAACGAGCCAACTGCGGCTGCGTTAGCGTACGGTATGGACAAAAAGCAAGGCGATAACGTAGTTGCGGTATACGACCTTGGTGGTGGTACGTTCGATATCTCTATCATCGAAATTGATGAAGTAGACGGCGAGCACACGTTTGAAGTACTAGCAACTAATGGTGATACTCACCTTGGTGGTGAAGATTTCGATAACCGTGTAATTAACTACCTTGTTGACGAATTCAAGAAAGATCAAGGCATCGACTTACGTAAAGATCCGCTTGCTATGCAGCGTCTTAAAGAAGCCGGTGAGAAAGCGAAAATTGAGCTTTCTTCTTCACAGCAAACTGAAGTTAACTTGCCGTACATCACAGCAGACGGTTCAGGTCCTAAGCACTTAGCGATTAAGCTAACCCGTGCAAAACTTGAGTCATTGGTTGAAGAGCTTGTTAAAAACACGCTTAACCCGCTTAAGCAAGCATTGGCAGACTCTGACCTATCAGTAGGTGATATCCAAGATATTATCTTGGTAGGTGGTCAAACACGTATGCCATTGGTACAGAAGCTAGTTACTGAATTCTTCGGTAAAGAGCCACGTAAAGACGTTAACCCTGATGAAGCCGTAGCCGTTGGTGCAGCAATTCAAGGTGGTGTACTTTCTGGTGACGTTAAAGACGTACTACTTCTTGACGTAACGCCTCTGTCTCTTGGTATCGAAACCATGGGCGGCGTGATGACAGCACTAATTGAGAAGAACACGACTATTCCAACGAAGAAGTCGCAAACTTTCTCTACTGCTGAAGACAACCAGTCTGCGGTAACTGTACACGTACTACAGGGTGAGCGTAAGCAATCTAGTGGTAACAAATCACTAGGTCAGTTCAACCTTGAAGGTATTCGTCCAGCTTCTCGTGGTACCCCTCAAATCGAAGTAACTTTCGATTTGGATGCGGATGGTATTTTACATGTGTCTGCGAAAGATAAAGACACAGGTAAAGAGCAGAAGATCACAATCAAAGCATCTTCAGGCTTGAGCGATGAAGAAGTCGAGAAAATGGTTGCTGATGCAGAAGCTAACAAAGAATCTGATGCGAAGTTTGAAGAGCTAATTCAAGCACGTAACCAAGCTGATGGTATGATTCACGCTACTCGCAAGCAACTTGAAGAAGTTGGTGATGCACTAAGTGCAGAAGATAAAGCGCCAATCGAAGAAGCCGTTAGCGCGTTAGAAACAGCGGTTAAAGGCGAAGACAAAGCAGACATCGAAGCGAAAACGCAAGAACTTATTCAAGCGTCTAGCAAGTTGATGGAAGCGGCTCAAGCACAGCAAGCAGGCGCAGCCGGTGAAGCGGGTGCTGAAGGCGCTGAGCAACAAGCATCAGGCCAAGCCGATGAAGACGTTGTTGACGCTGAGTTTGAAGAAGTCAAAGACGAAGACAAAAAGTAAGCAAACTGTTGCGATATGCCCGGTAAGCCGGGCAAACTTTAGCAGTTAAGGCGCATCAGGTTCACTTGTTGCGCCTTTGTCGTGTAATAAAACACGATAATAAATGTAGTTTCACAAGGGCGATAATGTGCTCGAACAACGTGCTTGTGATAATAATAGGTAGGATAAGTAAACACTATGTCGAAACGTGACTACTACGAAGTGCTTGGGGTAGATAAAGGCGCTGGCGAACGCGAAATTAAAAAGGCGTATAAAAAGCTAGCGATGAAATATCACCCAGACCGCACGCAGGGCGACAAAGCCCTTGAAGTTAAATTCAAGGAAATCCAGGAAGCCTACGAAGTATTAAACGACGCGCAAAAGCGTGCCGCTTACGATCAATACGGCCACGCTGGTGTAGATCCTAATCGCGGTGGCGCTGGCTTTGGTGGTGGTGGCGACTTCGGTGATATCTTTGGCGATGTATTTGGTGATATTTTCGGTGGCGGCGGTGCTCGTGGCGGTCGTCAATCTCGAGCCCGTCAAGGCTCAGACCTTCGCTACAACCTAGAGCTATCGCTTGAAGAAGCGGTACGTGGCAAAAGCGTTGATATTCGCGTGCCTACATTGGTTGAATGTGAAGTGTGTGACGGTTCTGGTGCGAAGAAGGGCTCTACGCCTAAAACGTGTCCAACCTGTCATGGAAACGGTCAGGTGCAAATGCGCCAAGGCTTCTTTGCGGTTCAACAAACTTGCCCAACCTGCTCGGGTAAAGGCAAGATTATTGAAGATCCATGTAATAGCTGTCATGGCCATGGTCGTAAAGAAAAAACCAAAACCCTTAATGTCAAGATTCCATCTGGTGTCGACACTGGCGATCGTATTCGTTTATCTGGCGAAGGCGAAGCAGGAGAGAACGGCGCACCGGCAGGTGACTTGTATGTTCAAGTACATGTTCGTGACCATAAAATCTTCCAGCGTGACGGCAACAACTTGTACTGTGAAGTACCATTAAGTTTTACTACAGCAGCCCTAGGTGGCGAGCTAGAAGTACCTACACTCGACGGTAAAGTGAAACTTAAGATTAGCCCTGAAACCCAAACAGGACGCATGTTCCGTTTACGTGGTAAAGGTGTTAAGTCGGTTCGAAGCGGCGCGGTGGGTGATTTGATGTGTAAAGTTGTGGTGGAAACGCCCGTTAGCTTGTCATCACGTCAAAAAGAACTGCTGCAAGAGTTAGAAGAGTCGATGGGTAAAGCATCAAGTAAACACAGTCCAAAAGCACAAGGCTTCTTTGACGGTGTGAAAAAGTTTTTCGATGATTTAACTAACTAAATTATATCAAGTTAATAAAGCCCTCACATGAGGGCTTTTTTTTGCCCAAATATTGGAAAAATACAAAATTTACGTGCTAAAAACTTGCGCAAAAGCTGGGTATTCGTCAGGATAGAAAACAGACCAACACAAACGAACAGGCATGGCGATAACTATGAGCAAGAATCTAGGAAAGATAATCAAAACCACATTAGCTACCGCAGCTTTAGCAACGTGTTTAGCGGGTGGCGCAATTGCGGCGACCGAAACGTCAGAAGCTTCGTCAGAGAAGCATGCAAAAGCGGCTACCCAATACCGTCAAGCGATATTCCAATTGGTACGCAGCAATATGGGACCATTGGGCGGCATGGCGAAAGGTGCACTCCCTTTTGACGAATCTGTCATGATGACTAACGGTGTAAGGTTAGAGCAACTTGCGGATATGATGAGTGACTACTTGTCTGTTGATACCCGTAAATTTGATGTAGACACAGGCGCAAAAGACGCAATGTGGGAAAACTTTTCAGATGTAGAATCTAAAATTGCAGCTTTGAAAGAAGCGTCAATGGGTTTACAAGCAGCAGTTAAAGCTGGAGATGAAAGTGCTTATCGCAGCGCGATTGGCAAAGTTGGAGCAAGCTGTAAATCTTGTCACGACGACTACAAAAAAGACTAACTGTTTAAGTCATTCACAGCGCATGTATTTCGTGCGCTGTTATTTCCTTTCCCTTCAAGTTTTAACCAACCTGTATACCCATCACTCATGCTAGTTCATGTATCTTTCTATAGAGAGCAAATGATTGCGCTTTACATATTGCAAATTTACTGGATAAAACAGTAAAAACTCTTTATTGTTGACTAAAAAATGATCACGTCTTTAACGTAAGCAGTAAAAGACGAAAAGCAAATAATTAACTAAAAATGATCGCACTATAACCATCTTAAGATGGATTGGAGTTCAACTATAATGCAGCTTCACGACGGATTGTTGGGCTCTTTACAAGATAATAGTTTACCAGAAATTACCTCGCGGTTGAGTGAAGCCAAGGTAAATATGGAAGCTACTGCTGTCTTGCTCGTTTCTATATCTCCTGTTTCCACTCGCGTGGGTATTCTATGTTGCGATGACATCAATGCAGATTCTGAAAAAGAATCACTGATCATGCCCAAGCATGCTCAGCTCCTATTATCGATGACAGAAGTGAGCGCCACTTTGCCGGGCAGCGATTTTGAATGGCCAAAGGCGCTAATCAATTGTGCCAACCAAAACGTCATTGTAGGTGGGATTAAAGATTTTCAAGGTAATATTATTGGGGCCGTTTTAATTGTGTTGCGTTGTCACCAACTAACGAGCCAACAAAAGCACTACGCCAGTATAGCCCGCCAGCAGATAGAACTAGGTCTTCAATATAAACTTATTCAGCACCCCTTTACTGACAAGCTAGCCGAAAAAATTCAGTTGCTCAATGAAATCGGACGAATTTCTCATGTTGGAGGCTGGGAGCTAGATTTACATGCTAGTCTTGTCTCGTGGACGCGGGAAACTTACTTATTGTTTGGTGTTACGCCGGGCAGAGATATTACGGTAGAGCGAGCGTTAGCCAACTTCCCACAGGCGAGCCGTGAAAAAATTGCTAAAGCAATGAAAGCGTCAAGAAAGTCGATGTCCACGTTTGCATTAGAAGTAGAATACATTAATGCAGAAGGTTATCGGCGCTGGCTGAAAATGACAGGTACGCCACAAACAGACACTACACATTCGCATCAAGAAAAAGTGTATAGGATTTATGGTTCTGTACAGGACATCACCGAACATAAACGTTTGTCAGATACACAACACAACTACACGGAGTACCTTTCTACTATTTTGGATAGTATGGCAGATGCTTTAGTGACCATTGATGTCGATGGCACTGTGATCACAGCCAACAACAGTGTAGAGCACGTGCTGGGTTACGACGCTGATGAACTGATAGGACAAGATATCGGTATTTTGGTCCCTAAAGTTGAATCACAAAATACCAAAGAACATTTGGAAACGTTCATGAAAGGGGACAGGAAAACCACTAAAGCATCCTTAGAGCATCATTTTGTTAGCCACAAAAATGGTGGCCTTATACCTGTTGATATTTCACTATCATCATTTCATTTCGATATGCAAAAACGGATAGTGGTGGTATTTCGTGACATGAGTGTTCGAAAACAATTGGCAGACCAAGTTTATCAAGCCGCTTATTATGACTCCATTACCCAATTACCAAACACTAAGTTGTTCGATAAGGCGTTGAAGGGAGTTATTCGAAAAGCGGGAGTGACGTATGCTGATATTTATTGCGCGCAAATTGCTATCGATAATATCAGTCAGTACAAGCAGGCGTTTGGCCAGCCTACCGCCGACTATGTTATGCGTATTCTTGCCTCTAGGCTCACTCGAACATTTTCTAAGCCCTTTGCTATTTTCAGAGGTGCAGAAGACAACTTCTATTTATTATACGAAGACATCATCACTGAAGAAGATAAAGACGCGCAAAAGACTATAGATGCAGTTCGCCGACAATTTACCGATGAAGTGTGTAGCGACATTACCTTGCACAACAGCCCACATAAGATTTATGCCGTGGTAACCATTTGCCAGCTAAAAGGTATGAAGGCAAATGTGTCGAAAGTAAGGCATATGCTTGAGGAAGGGTATAAACAACTCAGTAGAGATAATGTGAATACACCAGTGGTTTTTCATAGTGCTTCTAGTGTGGGTTATGACAGGTACAATTTCATTCGACAATCTCTTGGTGCTGCGGTCAGTAATCATGAACTATTCATACAGTTACAACCCCAATATGAAAGTGATGGCAGTATGGTGTGTGCCGAGGCATTAGTTCGTTGGCAGCACCCCCAATTAGGTTTAATTACCCCCGCTGAGTTTATTCCCATTGCCGAAGAGAGTGATGCAATAGTAGAAATTGGCCAATGGGTGATGAATGAATGTGGAAAGCTATTATACGAGTGTAACAAAAGTGGTTTGAGAACACGGCTTTCAATTAATATTAGTGCCAAACATATGGCTAGAGCCGACTTTACCGAGAAAATGCTAGCTGTGATTGCTCATTGGAATGTTCCTAAAGGGAGCCTTACCATTGAACTTAGAGAAGCCGTACTCATTGGAAGTTTTGCCTTGGTGCGTAATTCAATGAAAGAGCTAGCAGATAAAGGGGTATCATTCTCTATAGACCATTTTGGCAGTGGTAATTTGAATTTAAGTTACCTTCGCGATCTGTGTATAAAAGAAGTGAAACTTGATAGGCACTTTATCGATGAAGAAGATAAAATTGGGGCCCAGAGCCCACTGCTGAATAGTATTTTCGATATCGCAAAAATCTTTGAATTAAGAACAGTAGCGGAAGGAATAGAAAATACTACGCAATTTAACGACGCTATAAAGCGTGGTTGCCATGTGTTTCAAGGGTACTTTTTAGACAAGCCCCTGAATGTCACAGATTGGCGCGCAAAATTACCCGTAAAACAGCATGCTGGTGGTTAAAGTGAAGCAGATTAAGTCTCACGTTTTTAGTGACGAAGCCCCAATTTTTGATGCGGGTAGTGCTAACGATAAAGAAATAATCTCCATTTATACAATGGGTTAAGCAGCGTAAGCCTGAAGTCTTATACGATAAAATCATGTTTATGCAGTAGGGTAAAGTAATACTCTATTGCGGAAACGGTCATGAATTATCATCAAGAATATCAGGCGTCAATTGATAACCCAGAAGCATTTTGGCAAGATAAAGCACTGCATCTCGATTGGTTTACTCCCCCTAAAAAAGCACTAAGCGAAAATACAAACGGCTATCCTCAGTGGTTTAAAGGGGGAAAGCTCAATACCAGTTATTTGGCGTTAGATCACCATGTTAATGCAGGGCGGGGCGAAAACGCGGCGCTAATTTACGATTCTCCGGTTACGAATACGCAAGAAACCTGGACCTATAATACCCTGCTTAATGAAGTGGCTACGCTAGCGGGCGCGCTCACAAGCCTTGGTGTCACAAAGGGCGATACGGTTATTATCTACATGCCCATGATCCCTCAAGCTGCGGTAGCAATGTTAGCGGTGGCAAGAATAGGGGCAATTCACTCTGTGGTATTCGGTGGTTTCGCAGCCAGTGAATTAGCGGTTAGGATAGATGATGCTGAACCTGCACTTATTATTACGGCATCGTGCGGTATAGAAGGTAAAAAACTATTGCCTTACAAACCCATGGTTGATGATGCTATCGCCCTTGCTCACCATAAACCTGCAGGTTGTGTTGTTTATCAACGCAAGCAGCTTAATGCGAACTTGGTAGATGACTTTGACCATGATTGGCAAGCATTATGTCAAGCTAGTGAACCAGTAGAATGCACACCCGTGGATGCTACCGATCCCCTTTATATTTTGTATACCTCCGGCACGACGGGTAAACCCAAAGGGGTTGTTCGTGACAATGGTGGTCATGCGGTAGCACTTAATTATTCTATGCAAGCCATTTACGACATAGATCAAGGCGATGTTTTTTGGGCTGCATCAGATGTGGGCTGGGTAGTAGGGCACTCGTACATTGTTTATGGGCCACTAATAAAGGGCGCTACTACTGTTATGTTCGAAGGCAAGCCGGTAGGTACACCTGACGCTGGCGCATTCTGGCGTATGGTAGAACAGCATAGAATTAATGTATTGTTTGCCGCGCCAACAGCATTCAGAGCGATTAGGAAAGAAGATCCTGAAGCTAATTGCATCGCGCGATATGACCTAAGTAGTTTACGAACCATATTTATGGCCGGTGAACGATTAGATCCGCCCACATATCATTGGACGGTAGAAAAAACCGGTAAGCCGGTGGTTGATCACTGGTGGCAAACTGAAACCGGTTGGCCTATTTGTTCAAACCCTATTGGCATTGAACCGCTTAGCACTAAACCGGGTTCATCAAGCGTTCCTACCCCAGGTTTTAACGTGAGAGTATTGGGCGCTAACGGTGAGCCGGTTGCTACTGGTGAAAAGGGGGCTATTGCCATATCTTTGCCGTTACCTCCAGGGTGTTTAACCACTATCTGGCGAGACCATAAGCGTTTCACTCAAGGATATTTACAGGAATTCGAGGGTTATTACAGCACGGGTGACAACGGATACATAGATGAAGAAGGTTTCGTGTTCATTATGGGTAGAACCGACGATGTCATCAATGTGGCGGGGCATCGGTTATCAACGGGTGAAATGGAAGAAGTGTTGGCTTCACACAATGCCGTGGCCGAGTGCAGTGTTATTGGAGTGGCTGACGCGCTAAAAGGGCAGATTCCAGTAGGCTTAGTGCTACTTAAAGATGGCGTTAAAGTAGAAGAGGCAGCTTTTGAGCAAGAGCTCATTGCTAAAGTACGAAACACCATAGGGCCGGTGGCTAGTTTTAAGCGTGCCGTGATTGTGAACCGCTTGCCAAAAACACGATCAGGAAAAATATTGCGTAAGCTGCTAAGACAAATCGCCGCAGATGAGCCCATTAATATACCCTCTACCATTGACGATCCAGGCAGTGTGACAGAGATTGCCGATTTAATGAAAAGCAAAGGCTTAGTTGAACGCTAAGCCTTATCGTTTCTTTTGCACAAGGAATTAAAAGTACTCTTCTACTTCAGGTGCGGGCGGGGCAATTTCTATCGCGTAGTAAAGCGCAGCCGCTGTTACTAGCGCAACTGCAAGTGCAAGCCAAAGACGAGACGAGGGAATAGGCTTGTCTTCAGTGTCCTTTTGACCATGAAACATAGGGGGTACAAGTTTTTGCTTTTTATACACGGCATAAAACCCAATAGCAGCAACATGTAAGCCTATTACCCATAGTAAAATATCGAAGGCGAGATGGTGCAAGGTATTCATAAGGTCTAACGTGCTGCCGCTGACAAGATGGCGATAGGGGCCATCAAGAAAAATATCGTCGGTCATGAACAGTCCGCTTACCGCTTGAACTAATAAAAGTAGAAGCATTACCACCACAAACCAGCCACCAAGAGGATTGTGGCCTGCCACGGCGGCACTGTTTTTATCAAACAATGTACGTAAATAACCTATTACCGCACTTGGTCCTTTCACAAATTGACTAAAGCGGGCGTAAGTTGGACCTATGACTCCCCAAATTAACCTAAAGACCAAAAGCCCTAAAGTAAAATAGCCAATATAGAAATGCCATTGGGTCGCATCGTCCATCCACTCAGCGGTAACATATTGTGCTGCAATACTGGCAACCAAAAGCCAGTGAAAAAGCCGGGTGGGAAGATCCCATATAAGCTGTTTACGCATATTATTCTACCTATGTGTTTTGAAGTAATTCAATAACCATTAATGTAAACCTTGTTTAGGTCTTGGGGTAAACCCACTTACTTTCATGCTAGCTATTTTTACCGTTAAAAACGATAGGTTGCCCGCCTTTTTTGTATTAATGCTGCAATTTTTCAATTATCAGTAATATTTAAGCTTATCTCGTTGCAATAGTAACTGCATTTGGCAAAATGCGTTTACTGTTAAAGGAAAAGAATAACGTAAATGAAAGTAGGTTTATTTGGCGCCAATGGGCGCATGGGTCGGGTGCTTATTGAAGCACTTGATCAAAACGAAAATGCAGAACTGAGTGTTGCTACGGTACGTGATGATTCTCCTTGGATTGGCATGAACGTGGGCGAGTTGGCTGGCATTGGTAAAAAGCCAATTGATTGTTTAGGCATGTCTTCGCTAACTCAACAACATGCTGATGTGATGATTGATTTTACCTTACCTGTGGTTTTTGAAAATAACATTGCATGGTGTGTGGCCAATAAAATGCCAGTGGTCATCGGTACTACTGGGTTAAGTGAAAGCCAATTGGCTGTGTTAGATGAAGCGGCTAAAACCATTCCCATCGTTTTTGCAGCAAACTATAGTGTGGGCGTTAACCTGATGTTGTCATTGGTTCGACAAGCTGCGAAGGCGTTAGGTAATACGGCTGATATAGAAATTACTGAAGCCCACCACAGGTTCAAACAAGATGCCCCTTCTGGCACCGCCATGGCCATTGGGGAAGCCATTGCCGATGAGCTAGGTCGCGACCTTAAAACTTGTGCGGTTTATGGTCGTGAAGGCAAAGAGCCTGAGCGAGACCAGGGCACTATTGGGTTTGCTACCGTTCGCGCAGGCGATATTGTCGGTGAGCACACCGCATTGTTTGCCGATATTGGTGAGCGTTTGGAAATAACCCATAAAGCATCAAGTCGCTTAACGTTTGCTAAAGGCGCGGTGCATGCGGCCCAATGGCTTCACGGCAAGCCAGCAGGATTATATTCAATGGTCGATGTGCTAGACCTGAAATAATAACTAAAGACCGTGAAGATAGTTTTCATTTTAACAGCGGCTTTAGTCGCATTACTTTGCACTAATAAGTAGTGGTTTTGGCGGTTATACAAGACAAATGAGTTTAAGTGGTTATTTTAATGATTTTTAATATTTAAATTAGACATTTTTAGTCAGTCATGTATACTCGCCGGAATTTGCCCGAATTTCGTATTCTAAAGCTATAAAACTGGCTGTAGAACACGGTTTTATTAGCTGCAAAGATCGTAAAATGAGCGCTGTTAAATCAGTACTCTCATTTTTTGTGGGGTTTGGACAGAAATTCTGTTCAAACACATAGTTATCCTTAATCTGGAGGTTGACTTGGCTAATTCTGCCCTTTTGGTGTTAGAGGATGGTTCTGTCTTTAAAGGAACGGCGATAGGTGCGCAAGGCACTGCCGTTGGTGAAGTTGTTTTTAATACTTCAATGACAGGCTATCAAGAAATCATCACTGACCCATCCTACGCTGAACAAATCATTACCCTTACTTATCCACATATTGGCAATACCGGTATTAACGAAGAAGACGTTGAAGCAGATAAAATCTGGTCTAAAGGTCTTATTATTCGTGACTTACCTCTTGTTGCTAGTAATTTCCGTCAACAACAAACGTTATCAGAGTACCTCAAAGCCAAAGGCGTTGTAGGTATAGCCGATATCGATACTCGTCGTTTAACACGTATTCTACGTGATAAAGGCGCGCAAAACGGCTGCATCGTTTGTACTGATGAGTTAGATGAAGCGAGCGCGTTAGCACAAGCAAAAGATTATCCTGGCTTGAAAGGCATGGATTTGGCAAAAGTAGTAAGCATTACTGAGCCAAAGACGTGGACTGAAGGCAGCTGGAAATTGGGCGAAGGGTATATCACTCCAGCCGATAGTAAATATCATGTAGTCGCTTACGATTACGGGGTTAAGAGCAACATTTTACGTTTGCTTGCAGACCGTGGTTGTCGCGTTACCTTGGTACCCGCGCAAACACCTGCTGAAGAAGTGTTAGCTATGCAACCTGATGGTGTGTTCTTGTCTAACGGCCCTGGTGACCCTGAGCCGTGTGATTATGCCATTACAGCGATTAAAACTATCGTTGAAACAGGTTTGCCAGTGTTTGGTATCTGTTTAGGTCATCAACTACTTGCGCTTGCCAGTGGTGCTACTACGGTGAAAATGAAGTTTGGTCACCATGGTGCTAACCATCCAGTGAAAGACTTAAAACGCAATGTGGTGATGATCACCAGTCAGAACCATGGCTTCGCTGTAGATGAATCAAGCCTACCTTCTAATTTAGAAGTAACGCATGTTTCGTTGTTCGATAAGTCGTTACAAGGTATTCATCGTACCGATAAGCCAGCGTTTAGTTTCCAAGGGCACCCAGAAGCAAGCCCTGGACCGCACGAAGCTGCGCCGCTATTCGACCACTTCATTGAATTAATCGAACAACACAAGCAGTAGGAACGAGCCCGCTATGCCAAAACGTACCGACATAAAAAGTATTCTCATCATAGGTGCTGGCCCTATTGTTATTGGCCAGGCCTGCGAGTTTGACTATTCAGGCGCTCAAGCATGTAAAGCGCTACGCGAAGAAGGTTATCGCGTTATTCTGGTTAACTCGAACCCCGCTACTATCATGACCGATCCTGAAATGGCCGATGCAACATACATCGAGCCAATTCACTGGGAAGTGGTACGCAAAATTATCGAAAAAGAGCGTCCAGATGCCATCTTGCCCACAATGGGCGGACAAACTGCGCTTAACTGCGCGCTAGATTTAGATCATCACGGTGTATTGAAAGAGTTCAATGTTGAACTTATCGGTGCAACGGCTGATGCTATCGATAAAGCTGAAAACCGTGAGCGCTTCGACAAGGCAATGAAAAACATTGGTCTTGAATGCCCACGCGCCGAAATTGCACAAAGCATGGATCAAGCCCACGACGTACTAACGCGTATTGGCTTTCCATGTATTATTCGTCCGTCATTCACCATGGGTGGAAGCGGCGGCGGTATTGCATACAATATTGACGAATTTAACGAAATTTGTGGCCGGGGTCTCGACCTTTCGCCTACCAAAGAACTCCTTATTGATGAGTCGTTAATTGGTTGGAAAGAATACGAAATGGAAGTAGTTCGCGACCGTGCAGATAACTGTATCATCGTGTGTACTATTGAAAACTTCGATGCCATGGGTGTACATACTGGTGACTCAATCACAGTCGCGCCAGCGCAAACCCTTACTGACAAAGAATTCCAGCTAATGCGTAATGCCGCCATGGCAGTATTACGTGAAATCGGTGTTGAAACCGGTGGCTCTAACGTACAGTTCGGTGTAGATCCAAACACAGGCCGTATGGTGATCATCGAGATGAACCCGCGGGTATCGCGTTCATCTGCATTAGCATCAAAAGCGACAGGTTTCCCAATTGCTAAAGTGGCTGCCAAGTTAGCCATTGGTTACACCCTTGATGAGCTTGCTAACGATATTACCGGTGGTTTAACACCAGCATCTTTTGAGCCTTCAATCGATTACGTAGTCACAAAAATTCCTCGCTTTAACTTTGAAAAATTTGCTGGCGCGAACGATCGCTTAACCACGCAAATGAAATCAGTGGGCGAAGTGATGGCGATTGGTCGTAACCAACAAGAGTCACTACAAAAAGCACTTCGCGGCCTTGAAGTTGGCGCGAACGGCTTGAACTCAATGGTCGATTTAGAAGACCCAGAAGCACGCAACAAAGTGATTTACGAACTACGTGAGCCTGGTGCTGAGCGTATTTGGTACATTGGCGATGCGTTCCGCATGGGCATGACCGTTGATGAAGTATTTACGCTCACTAACGTTGACCGTTGGTACCTCGTTCAGCTTGAAGAACTTATTCAGCTTGAAGCTCAAGTAGCTGAATGTGGATTACACGGCATTGATGAAGACCTTATGCGTAAACTTAAGCGCAAAGGTTTCTCTGACTCTCGCTTAGCCGAGCTTACGAAAGTAGGTGAAGGTGACATTCGTGAAACTCGTCGCGGCTTTGGTGTAACGCCAGTTTATAAGCGTGTTGATACCTGTGCGGCAGAATTTTCTACCAGCACGGCTTACATGTATTCAACCTACGATGAAGAGTGTGAAGCTGACCCCACTGACAACGATAAGATTATGGTGTTAGGTGGTGGTCCAAACCGTATTGGTCAAGGTATCGAGTTTGATTATTGTTGTGTTCACGCGGCGCTTTCAATGCGTGAAGACGGTTACGAAACCATTATGGTTAACTGTAACCCTGAAACGGTTTCTACCGACTATGACACATCTGATCGCTTGTACTTCGAACCGGTAACGCTAGAAGACGTACTTGAGATTGTGGCTAAAGAAAAGCCAAAAGGCGTAATAGTGCAATACGGTGGCCAAACGCCGCTTAAGTTAGCACGTGCCCTTGAAGCTGCTGGCGTACCTATTATTGGCACGTCGCCTGAAGCTATCGATAGAGCAGAAGATCGTGAACGCTTCCAGCAAATGGTGAATAAGCTAGGCCTTAAACAGCCAGCAAATGCTACGGTAACTAACATCGAGCAAGCCCTAGCCATGGCTGACGGTATTGGCTTTCCGCTTGTAGTACGTCCTTCGTACGTACTAGGTGGCCGCGCAATGGAAATTGTTTACGACCTTAAAGACTTAAAACGCTACCTAACGGAAGCGGTGAAGGTTTCTAATGATTCTCCTGTACTGCTAGACCGTTTCTTAGATGACGCTATTGAAGTCGATATCGATGCAATCTGCGACGGTAAAGAAGTCGTTATTGGCGGAATCATGGAGCATATTGAGCAAGCGGGTGTTCACTCTGGTGACTCAGCCTGTTCATTGCCACCTCACTCCTTAAGTAAAGAGATTCAAGATGTTATGCGCGAACAAGTGAAAGCCATGGCGCTTGAACTTGGTGTTGTTGGCCTAATGAATACACAATTTGCGGTAAAAGATGGCGAAGTGTATTTAATTGAGGTTAACCCGCGTGCAGCACGTACAGTACCATTTGTATCGAAAGCTACAGGTGTTCCACTTGCTAAAGTTGCCGCACGCGCAATGGCGGGTGTTAGCTTGGCAGAGCAGGGTGTTACGACAGAAATTATTCCTCCGTTTTACTCTGTGAAAGAAGTGGTATTACCGTTTGCTAAATTCCAAGGTGTTGATCCACTATTAGGCCCAGAAATGCGCTCTACCGGCGAAGTGATGGGTGTGGGTGATACTTTCGAAGAAGCATATGCTAAAGCTAACTTAGGTGCAGGGGCGCCATTACCTAAATCAGGTAAAGCGTTAATTTCTGTGCGTAATAACGATAAGAACAAAATTATCGAATTAGCCAAAGCATTGAACGGCGCTGGATTTAGCATTGAAGCGACGCGAGGCACAGCAACCACACTTTATGATGCAGGTATTGCCTGTTCTGTAGTGAATAAGCTGTCTGAAGGTCGCCCTAACATTGTGGACTCCATCAAAAATGGAGAGTACGCCTATATCATCAATACTACGGAAGGTCGCCAAGCGATTACCGACTCGGTTTATATTCGCCGAGAAGCGTTGCTGAATAAGGTGACTTACACCACCACAATGAATGCTGCTTTTGCTACTATTCGTGCGAAGTCCGCAGACGATCGTGACAAGGTGGCTTCAGTCCAAGAGCTTCACGCAAGACTCTAACACTGATGACATTACATGGGATACGCGGTATCCTGTGTATATGACACTTATGTGAACCAATCAAAAGTGCGCCGGAAGGCGCACTTTTTTCTGTTTAAAATCAACTAGCTAGTCGAGACTGTATTCATGAGTCAGTATCCAATGACCGCGCACGGCGCACAGCTTCTGCGCGACGAACTAAACGAACTTAAAACAAAAACTCGCCCGCGTATTATTCAGTCTATTGCTGAAGCTCGCGAGCACGGCGACTTAAAAGAAAATGCTGAATATCACGCCGCCCGTGAACAGCAAAGTTTCTGCGAAGGCCGTATTCAAGATATTGAAGGTAAATTGTCAAACGCACAAATTATCGATGTCACCAAAATGGAAAACAAAGGTAAGGTTATTTTCGGCACTACCGTTACCATTTTGAATGTTGATACGGATGAAGAAACCACATATCGCATCGTGGGCGACGACGAAGCAGATATTAAGCAAAACCGTATTTCGGTAAATTCACCTATTGCTCGCGGCCTTATCGGCAAAGAGCTTGATGATATGGTGACTATTCAAACGCCAGCAGGTAGTGTTGAAGTAGAAATTATTGAAGTTCAATATATCTGATACACCGTAAACCAGTGGCTCTGGCCACTGGTTTCAATCAGCGCAAAGCCCCTCTATTTCACCCATTACCATCCCACCATTCTTTAATTCTCAACCTTTCTTTTTTAGGATTGAGCTAGCATACCCTGCAATTCCCAGCACTTTACACTAATTGATAGATACCAAAATCACAGATAATAGCCTACGTTTTAATAGCGCATACATTTTTTGGCAAAAGCTTACTTAAACTTTTTTGTTGCTGACACAACGCTTATTTAATCGTAAACCACCTTATCTATCTAATAGAGGCTGTCATTCGTTATGATGTTGAAAAAACTCTCGGTATTGCAGCTTACTATTTTAGGTACGGCATGCTTGTTTATATCAATCATGTTTCTGGCTTATAAAGATATAAGTACCTCTAGAGAGGTATTATCTTCCGCCGAAAGGGACATTAAGTTGGTGACATTGATAGCAGCCGTAGAGCGCGTGGCTCATCATCATGCGGTCGAAAGGGGGCTAACGGCAGGTTTTTTAGGTAATCCAAGTGATACCTCCAGAAGCAAAGTACTAAACCAAAGAAAGAAAGCCGATGCGGCCATGGACAAGATAACTAGCATAGTGGCTGAAGACTGGAAAGAGGCATCGTCAGTTGAAAAAATTCTGTCTCCTGTTTTTTCTTTAGTGAAAAACAAAAGTGAAATAAGAAAAGAGGTAGACGATTTAAATGGGAAAAATGCTTTTTCCTTCTACAGCAACCTTAATAAACGTGCGTTAAATACCACTAATGCGTTGACCATGCTGGTTAACGCTCCCGAGGCTAAACAGGTATTGTCACAAGCCTTGCTATTTGCACAAGCTAAAGAAAAAATGGGGCAGCGTAGAGGTAAAGTGAATGCTGTTTTAGCGGCAAGCGCAATTTTAGATCCCGTTAGGCAGCAAGTTTTAGCGTATACCAACGAAACCAAGTACATAGAAGAAAAGCTGAAGCTTAATTTAGATGGCGATGCATTAAACGGGTTTCAAACATTATTGAACAGTTCCACAAGCCGAGAAATTAATCAAATTGTGAATGAAGCCACCGCTGATAACCCGGAGTTCTCTTCACTACCCTCAAATGCAGAATGGTTTTCATTAGCTTCAGAGCAAATAGGCGGAATTGCTGCGTTGTTAAGTGAGCGGTTTGATTACGTGGTTAGTATTGTTAATACAAAAGCGAGTAGCGCGAATACAAACTTAGTGGTTACATTCGTCGTTATTGCGTTGCTAACGTTATTTATTGTTGTCATATATCGCACATTGCTCGGTATCATTACGCAACAGTTAAATAAATTGGTGGCGAACCTAGATAAAATTGCGAAAGAGGGTGACCTCACTATTGATTTATCAATGAGCACTAAGAACGAACTAGGTGATATATCTCGTTCAGTTAATACCACCATTTTAGCATTGCGGGATCTCGTGCGTGGGTTAGGACAATCTATTCTCACAAGTTCCAGGCTTTCCCGTCAGTTAGAAGATTCCAGTGGTGAAATGTTGGATGATGCGGGGAAAACTCAGCAACTTACCGCCAATATCGCGTCAGCAATTGAACAAGTTGCTGCGACGAGCAGAGAAATTGCCAAGGCTGGTGTAGATACGTTACGTGCGAGTAAGCAGTTAGATGGCCTTGCTGAGGCGTCACTACTGGCGAACGACAACATTCGTCATAGTATGGAAGTACTCGCTGATGATATTAAAGGGGTGCAACAAAATGCTGCCGACATGGAACAGCAAGTAACAGAAATTGGCTCTATTTTGGACACCATTAACTCGCTTTCGGATCAAACCAATTTATTGGCGTTAAATGCCGCTATTGAAGCAGCTCGCGCAGGTGAGCATGGCAGAGGTTTTGCTGTTGTTGCTGATGAAGTAAGAAAGCTGGCGCAAAGTAGTCGCGCTTCTTCTGACAAAATATCTAGCTTACTGTCTAACTTAAAAGATGCCAGTGTGGTCGTGGTGACAGATATCAACAAAAACGTAGCCTCAATTACAAGTTCTATGGATGTGACCAATGAAGGCCGCTCCACAGCACAAAAAGTAAAAGAAGCAGCCACTAATGTAGAAGGCATGGCTCACACCATGTCTTCTTCGGCAGAACAACAGTCTGCCACCACCTTAGTCATAGCTCAAGATGTGGTGAATGTTGAAGAGGCTGCGCGGCATGAAGTAAATATAGCTAAACATTTATCCAAATTATCGGGCGACATGAAAGAAAACAACCTGCTTCTTCAGCGCACAATAGATGGATTTAAAGTGGATAAAGATTAACTTTTGAAGCTTATCTCGATGAAAAAGGATAAAAGACAGCTACCACCTGAAAATGGGCTTCAAATAGAGAAGCTCCGTTAGTAATTGGACACACACTTATTTTGCTTTTCTTATATTGAGTGTCTATTTTAAGTTGCTGGCTCACGCCTAACTGCCAACCCTTTACAATCTTACTGAGACTTTTCATTGCCTAACCCCTAGGCAAAGTTTATTCTGCATAAGCTTTTTATTTAACAGGGATTTTTTCAATGGCATATGATTTTGGTTCACAGACGTTAGGCATAGCCAACCCTTTCAAAAAAGAGGGGCTTTTCCGCGCAGTGGGCGGTGGTTTGGTACTCGCTTTAGCCATTTATGCAGTAGCGGGCGTGCCCGATTTGTTTGCCGAGAACAAAGTGCGAGGTTACACGCTACTAGGCGTAGCTTTTGTCCTGATCGTGTCTGGTATTAAACATTGCGCAGTGGGTATTTTGCAGCTCATGCGCTTTTTTGTAGGACGTACTGTGCCTACCTCTCTTGCGTATAACCACTCGGTTTCCGAACAGGATGCAGCGCAAGCAGAGAAAAAATCCCTGCTGTATTCGAAAGAAAGTTTACACGCTATGTTAATGGGGCGTCGTAACACCACGTTTGAAGAGCCTCGAGGTTGGCTAGCCCGACTAGTGCATAGCGTGTTGCCGAAACTTACTTTCCTACCTTTTCCTTTGCGCCATTTATCTCAAGAAATTATTGCCATGGCGGTAACCTTCCTTGTGGCGCTACTTGCATTCGCTATTGTCTACTTTTTAGTAAGTAACGGATTAGCGGGTGAAGTCGCTAAAGTATTAGTAATGCCTTTACTCTCAATATTGCTTCTTGTTTACTTAATCGCGAATTGGGGCTCTACGGCAAAAGGCATTCACAATGAAGGCAACTCTCAACTTGCGAAAGCGAGCAGTTTATCGCTAGGAGTGATTATTGGCTTGGCGATAGTCGTGCCGTTAGGCGCGGGTGTATTCCTAGATGAGTTAGTAGGTCGCGATATCGATAAAGTACAAGCATGGGCAAATACGTTCCCACTATTTAGCGCTTGGGCAAACTTAGCCTTGTTACTAGTTTGCGTAATTGCTGTGATGGCGTTAATCATGCCGTTACTTTACAAACGAATGGGGCAGGTTACCCCTAAAACTGAAGTCAGTGAGTTTCGCGCTAATATGCAAGAGTCGGTTCACCCGAATGAAATCTTCATTAATATTGAAAATATCGTGCTTGCCAACCGAAGATACCGCGAAGTACCGAATCGCATCTATGCCGATTTCGATCCTAGATTAAAAGAGCAAGCAGAAGGTAAAGGCAGTTTTGAGGGGGAGTTATTGATAGAAACTCAGCCTACATTAACTGACGGTGTTACCTTGCCAGAGAAAAAGAAAATGGCCCTAACTGCCGTAGCGCAAGTCGCCGTGGTGGCTGCCGCCATTTTATTTTATGTGGGTGGTTTACAGCTAGCTGAGGTTCTCGATTTAGTTATTCGCCAAGGTGTAAATACCGACGCGCAAGTTAATACCGCAATTACCATGGGTAACAACCTCATATGGTTAATCTTTGCCTGGTTAACGGTTCGTGGTGCTGCCAATGTGATGAATAAAGCGTCCCACATGTTTTGGGGAGAAATGACATTCTCATCGTTACTCATGTTTATGAAAACGGAAGGTACCTATACAGAGTCTCGTGTATCTACAGGCATGGCCATTCACGATTCTACTCGTTCCGAAAACGTTGTGGTGCGTAGCAGTATTACTCCTTGGATTATAACCAGTAGAATCAACACCTCTATTTTTGCTACAAGCGGTATGAACAATTTAGAGTCGCCACGGTTCATTATGGGAATGAATAAGAACGATGCCGAGCTTGGCGAGATTGTCACTGAAATAAAGGCATTCCTGCGCGGGCGTGAAACCATCGCATCTATTACCAACGAGGCCGACTTAGCGAACGCTGGAACCATTCATCAGGTAAATCAGCAAACCCGAAGCCACAATGACGCGCCTCAAAGCAAAATTACCCTTGAGCAGGAAGAAGATGCAGCCGGCTTCTTGCGTAATAATGCCGATAAAGAAGACGAGAATAAAAGCTAAAAGCTAGGCTTTGGTACCATTTACTTTATTTAGATATCGAATGTATTTATAGAAAACGTTTATTGGACACACACTTAAATTTTGATACATATGAGTGTGTGTCCAATTTTTTGCTACAATTTTTTGCATCTCGTCTTCCAGCCTCACTCACTACTTTATTTGCTTCGTTAAAGCGGCTTAGTCAGCTTAAAATCACGCATGTTTGTGTGACTGTCCTATCTGCTATTTGTGTGACTGTCCTATCTGCTACTATCCGCTAACTATCTGTTTGTACTCGTTCTGCCATCTGAACACCTCATCTCTTAAGTCTATTTTGAGTGACTGTCCAACATATAGTTGATTCGTGGGTGGACGGAGTTGCTCCTTGCTATATGCACTTGTACACTAACTTTTTAAGGCTTACTGAAAGGCGCTGTTATGTCGGATAAGGATATTGAAACGCTCTCGTCGAAAGTGGTTTATGAAAATAAGTGGCTTAAAGTACGTGAAGATAAAATTCGTCGTGCTAGTGGGAACGAAGGACTTTATGGTGTTGTTGAAAAACCAGACTTTGCGATTATTCTTCCCATCGACGGTGATATTGTCTATCTGGTCGAGCAATACCGATACACGGTACAGCAGCGATTGCTAGAGTTTCCGCAAGGTGCCTGGGAAGATAACCCAGATGCCGATCCGAAAGTGTTAGCTGCCGGCGAATTGAAAGAAGAAACGGGGTTTACAGCCACAGAAATGCATTATGTTGGTTTTCAATATCTTGCTTATGGCTTTTGTAATCAGGGTTATCATATATTCGTTGCGAAAGGGCTAACGCAGGGCGAGCAAAAGTTAGATGTAGAGGAAGAGGATTTAAAAATTGTACCTGTGCATATTAAAGAATTGGAATCTATGATAACTGAAGGCACGATTAAAGATGCTTCTACCTGCAATGCTTACGGACTTGCCCGTTTAAAAGGATTTATTTAGTTAACAGTCTGACTATTGACTGTAACAGAGTGTAACAATTTTATGTTGAACGGTATCGCACTCACTTGTATTGTGTGACCACACTTTTTCTTTGGAGCAAACAATGGACTGCAATGGGCAATTTTCCATTACGGGGTGGGATGAAAATATACTAAGTGAAAAACGAGAAGGTGTTAAGCAAACCCATGCTAGCATAACGCAAGCTTATGAAGGCAGCATGGCGGGGCAAAGCGACGTTGAATTTCTCATGTCATATCAGACATCAATGTTGGCGCTATTCGTTGGATTCGAGAGTTTTGTAGGAGTTATAGACGGACGTCGTGGCACAGTTTCATTTAAGCACGATGGAAAATTTGTAAATGGCATTGCCAGTAGCAACTTTTCATCGATTGATGGCAGCGCTACGGGTGAACTCTCTAATTGCACTATTTCAGGAACATTCGAGTCTGCTGAAGGCGGTAAAGCAAACTACACAATAAATCTTACCGAATAAATCTTACCGATTACCTGTTTAAACACATTATGTGTAAACGAAAAAACGGCGCTTCTCAGCGCCGTCCAAAACCAGGGAAACGATTTTTAAAAACTTTGTTTAACTCTCTATTAATCGAGAACCAATCTCAATTTGACGAGGTTTTTTAGCTTCGGGTATGACACGCTCCATATCGATGTGTAATAACCCATTTTCCATATCAGCAGCTAACACCTTCACATGGTCGCCAAGCTGAAATTTTCTTTCGAAATTCCGCTCAGATATCCCTTTGTGAAGAAACTTACGCTCAGCGGTTTCTTTTTCTTCCGGCTTGCGTGTACCCGTTATTACTAGGGTGTTTTCTTGAACTTCTATGGATACGTCATCTTTACTGAAACCCGCTATTGCCATAGTCACGCGATATTTATCATCGCCAAGCAATTCAATATTGTAAGGGGGGTAAGTACTTTGTTTTTCAGCACGAGATGCAGCATCAACAAGTGAAGCTAAGTGGTCAGAACCAATGAATGAACGGTAAAGTGGAGATAGATCGATAGTACGCATAGTCATATCCTATTAATTTAGCAATATGTTAAAAATAATTCGCCCCGACTATTCGGCGGCGGTGTTGTCAACCTGAGCTTTCAGCGTCGACATAATAGATATAGGGTGGCTCAAAATCTTTTCAAGGGCTTTTTTTCAAAAAATTTTAAATTTTATTTTGAAACGTAAAACACCTTAATTTTTTCCGGCTTCTAACATGTCACCGTTGTCGTTACCGGAAATATTAAGGTGCGACCGAATTTTTATTATTCAAGTCTATTATTTTAGGTTTCGATATTTACTTTTGTCACCTTAATTTGCCTCTTATATGCAGCGCTCTATCAAATCAAACTCAAGCATTTATATGCAAACAAAAAGGGGCGAGTAAAATAAGCACTGAACTAAATGATAATTAATTGTATTTGGGTTTTGTGGGATAGTACTATAACAATCTACTTGAAAGAGTATTAAGTAAGCATTTATGTACATAAATGCTACACTTAGCGTTCTTTTTGTTAATTAATCAAACTCAAGAAATCGAATGAAAAAAGAAGTTATTGTATTAAATTGCGGCAGTTCGTCAGTTAAATTCGCTATTATCGATGCTGACACTGGTGAGGCCGGTCTAAGTGGCATTGCAGAAAGCTTAGGTAATGATGACGCAAGCATATCGTTTAAATTAAACGGTCAAAAAGAACAGCAAACCCTACCTGCTAACGCCTCTCATGCAGAAGCTTTAGCAGCAATTCAAAACATAATTGCCAGTACAGGTGTTGAGCCAATAGCCTTGGGACATCGAGTTGTTCACGGTGGTGAACGCTTCAAAGAAGCAGCGTTAGTCGACGATAGCGTATTAGCCTCGGTAGAAGAATATGCGAGCATGGCACCGCTGCATAACTTAGCTAACCTGAAAGGAATTACCACTGCCCAAGCCGCCTATCCAGATTTACCGCATGTCATCGTGTTCGATACTTCTTTTTTCCAACAAATGCCAAAACGTGCCTATATGTATGCACTACCCAAGGCCTTGTACGAGCAGCACGGCGTGCGTAAATATGGTTTCCATGGCACTAGCCACAAGTTTATTTTAGATAGCACTGCACAATTGCTTAATAAGCCTGTTGAACAAACCAGTATTATTAGTGCTCACTTAGGCAATGGTTGTAGTGTTACCGCTATTGAAAAAGGTGTAGCGGTAGATACCAGCATGGGGTTTACGCCCCTTGAAGGGTTAATGATGGGAACGCGTTGCGGCGATATCGACCCCAGCTTGCCAGGCACTTTGCAAGAAAAACTAGGCAAGTCAGCGGCTGAAATTAATTCACTGATTAACAAAGAATCTGGCCTTGCGGGTATTTCCGGGTTAAGCAACGATTGTCGTACGCTAGAAGAAGCGGCAGAAGCGGGGCACGAAGGCGCACTGTTAGCCCTTGAAATGTTCTGTTATCGCTTAGCTAAATATATATCTAGCTACATGATAGCGGTGCCGTCATTAGATGCCGTGGTGTTTACCGGTGGTATTGGTGAAAATTCATCGTATATTCGTGCAACTACCATGGGGTATTTTTCCCATCTTGGGTTTACCATTGATGAGCAAAACAAC
This sequence comes from Alteromonas naphthalenivorans, assembly GCF_000213655.1. Lineage (NCBI taxonomy): Bacteria > Pseudomonadati > Pseudomonadota > Gammaproteobacteria > Alteromonadales > Alteromonadaceae > Alteromonas > Alteromonas naphthalenivorans. Next base: position 2,553,647 of record NC_015554.1, on the reverse strand, counting down.
CAAGCTATGCGCTTTGGTGCGAAAGGAAACATTGCGTCTTCCTCATCCACCAAACCTGTTTTAATCGTACCCACAAATGAAGAGTGGGTTATCGCCGCTGAAGCTGCGAAATTCGCTTAGCTTTTTTGGATAAATTTTCGCGAAAAATGTCTTCGCTCAGATTGTTTTTGCTTTAGGAGCATCTATGTCACGCCGTATTATGCTGATCCCTGTTGGCACTAGCGTAGGGTTAACTACTGTCAGCATTGGGCTAGTTCGAGCATTAGAAGAACAAGCCATTAAACTGAATTTTTTTAAACCTGTAGCACAGCCTCGTAGGGGCGATACCGGTGAAGAGCGCTCAACCGCTATTATTAGTCACCACTGTAGCGTTAAACCCATAGCGCCATTCGATTTGAACGTAGTAGAGCAAATGATCAGTAGCGATAATACTGATGAATTACTTGAAGAGATTATAGAGCGCTTTGAAGCGCATCAAGAACCTGATGCAGTGGCAGTTATCGAAGGTCTGGTGACAACCCGCCACCATCCCTATGCAGAGCGCTTAAATCTTGAAATTAGTCGGGCGTTAGATGCCGACATTGTGTTTGTTTGTGTGCCAGGAAATGATGATCCTGTTGATATTAATCATCGCCTTGAAATTGTGGTAGACGCTTACGGCGGCCACAAAAGTAAAAAGGTAATAGGGTGCATATTTAACAAAGTTAACGCGCCTTATGATGAACACGGTCAACTACGTACCGATTTAAGTGTGCTTGAAGCGCCAGAGCACGATGAAACACGCAGCAAAGCGTTGCGTGAACTGCCTATATTTGCAAAGGGCTTGAACCTGCTTGGGAATATTGATTGGAATGCGGAGCTAATGTCTCCTCGTGCTATCGATATTGCTAAGCACTTAAATGCCACATTAATAAATGAAGGCAATATTGCTTCACGTCGATTAAGCAGCGTTACGTTTGCGGCCCGTGAAATTCATAACATGACACACACCTTAAAGCCTGGCGCACTGCAAGTAATGTCTGGTGACAGAGGTGATGTGTTTGTTTCGTGTTGCTTAGCAGCGTTAAATGGCACCAAGTTAGGCGCATTATTATTAACTGGCGGCTACCAGCCAGATGAAAATATAAAGCAGCTTTGTAACCAAGCATTAGAAACCGGCTTGCCTGTTATGTTGGTCAATACGAATACGTGGCAAACCGCACAGAACCTTCATGCGTTTAATCAAGAAGTGCCGGTAGATGATAGTCAGCGTATAGAAAAAGTGATGGTACATGCGGCTGAAAGTTTAGATGCTAAATGGGTCTCTTCGCTTACTGAAAAAGTATCGCGTCAAAAGAAACTTTCTCCGTCTGCATTTCGCTATTATCTAACCAATCGTGCGCGCCAAGTTAACAAGCGCGTGGTATTACCTGAAGGTAATGAACCGCGCACTGTAGCCGCAGCTGCCATTTGTGCTAAACGAGGGTTAGCGCGGCCTGTGCTGATTGGTGATGAAAATGAAATTCAACGTGTGGCACAGCAACAAGGCGTGGTGCTGGGCGATGGGGTTGAAATTGTTTCACCTGCTGCCATACAAGAAGATTATGTGGCAGGGTTAGTGAAGCTTCGCGGTCACAAGGGGGTTACCGATGTGGTTGCTCGTGAGTTGCTACAAGACAACGTTACCCTAGGTACTATGATGTTGCAGCAAGGTGATGTTGATGGCTTGGTATCTGGCGCCGTTCACACTACAGCAAATACCATTCGCCCCGCATTGCAGTTAATTAAAACAGCAGAAAATGCATCGTTAGTTTCGTCGGTATTTTTCATGTTATTGCCAGACCAAGTCTTGGTTTATGGTGACTGTGCCATTAATCCAGACCCTAATGCCCAACAGCTGGCAGATATTGCGATTCAGTCTGCTACGTCGGCGCAGATGTTTGGTATCGAGCCAAGAGTCGCTATGATCAGTTACTCTACTGGTACATCGGGTGCTGGAAGCGATGTTGAAAAAGTGCGTGAGGCTACCGAAATTGCACAAAAACTTCGCCCGGACTTACTCATTGATGGGCCGCTTCAATACGATGCCGCTGCCATTGAAAGTGTAGGGCGCAGTAAAGCGCCAAACAGCCGTGTTGCGGGTAAAGCTAATGTATTTGTGTTCCCAGATTTAAACACCGGAAATACCACTTACAAAGCGGTTCAGCGTAGTTTTGATTTGGTGTGTATTGGGCCAATGCTGCAAGGCATGCGCAAGCCTGTCAATGACTTAAGCCGTGGAGCGTTAGTAGATGATATTGTGTTTACTATTGCGTTAACTGCTATTCAAGCCGCCAATTAGTTAAGTGCGTTTAAGCTAGCTTAAGGCTATTAAAATTAGCTCAAGCTGTATTAGTTTTTGACTATGGAAATTCGATAGTGACACGAACAAAAACGGCGCATAATGCGCCGTTTTTTTATGTTTACATTTTAGTTAGTTCGTTAAACCTAACTCGTCGACTAAATAAAAATTTTGCGATTAAGGCGCCACTTTTTTTAATAAGCTTTAGCACGTTTCCTTAACCAAATCGCAATGCCGAAAAACACCAGTACCAGCACCCATACGCCTATATCTTGAATCAGGTAATAGGGCGTGAAACCAGAGGTTGCCAACACAGGGGCAGTTAAACTTGCCGCTTCAAATTGAGGTAACCGTGCAGTTATATTGCCTTTGTGGTCAATAAAGGCAGTAATGCCATTATTGGTAGCACGCACCACTGGGCGGCCAAATTCTACCGCACGCATTCGAGCAATGTCTAAATGCTGCGCTGGGCCGTGAGAATGGCCAAACCACGCATCGTTACTTACCGTAATAATCATGTCAGTAGTTTTGTAGATATTCGCGGCTACTTGCCTTGGAAAGGCAATTTCAAAGCAGATTGCTGGTGCTAAGTGAATACCGTTAGCAACAAGATTAGCTTGCTGAAAATCACCTCTGGCAAAAGAAGACATGGGTAAATCAAACAAAGGCGCCAAGGGGCGCAACCAATCTTCAAAAGGCACGAATTCACCAATGGGCAACAAATGGTGTTTAGCGAAACGATTGTTGTGGAAGTACTGATAATCCGGCGTTTTAGAATCGGGTGTTCTTTTGCCCAGCACTATCAAATTGTTCCAGGCCTCATCGGTTTCCCAATTATAATTCACAATGCCCGTAATAAGGGCTGTGTTCTCAGTAAAGGCGCGCGCATTGACTTGAGTTAAATAATCTAGCGCCAGTGGCTCTAGTTTTGGTACGGCTGCTTCGGGCCAAATTATCAGGTCGTTATCCCACAGCGGTTCCGTAAGGCTTAAATAACGGTTCATGGTAGGGGCGTCTTGTTCAGGTACCCATCGCAAAGACTGCGCAATATTACCCTGAGCCATCGCGACGTTATACTGCTGTTTAGGCGCAACCCATGTATGCTGATTGGCAATAAACCCGCTAATATACAAAGCTAAGCTAACCAAAACCGCGCCGGTGAAATGCCGTTTAGTACGGGACACGGCAAACAAGCTTGCACCGATAACTAGCAAGGCTGTTATGCCGGTTTCACCTATTATGGGGGCCCAACCCACTAGGGAACTATCGATTTGGCTATAGCCTAACGACAACCACGGAAAACCGCTTAACAACCAACTGCGTAACCATTCTGCGAATACCCAGAAAAAAGGTAAAGCCAGTGGCCAAAGACGATGTGGGAAATAGCGAGCGGTAAGCTTAAACGCAACTGCTGGAAACAACGCAAGGTAACTACATAATAAAACCATGAGGCCTATAGATGCAATTAGGGGTAAACCACCGAAATCGGCAATGCTTACGTGTACCCAACTAATGCCCGAACCAAACCAGCCTAGCCCAAATACCCAGCCGGCTAAAAAAGGGCGATGTGGAAGTTTAATAACTTGCCTAATCCCTAACGCAAAAGCGGGGATAACTAGTGGCCAGATACCAAAGGGCGCAAACGCCAGCGTTAAGCTAGCGCCGCTTAGCAAAAGCAGTAAATAAGGAATGAACCGTTTCAACGGAGTTACTCCAGAGAGGCCACCGACACTTTGAGGTGTATAAGACGGCGTTTATCAGAGTTGGTTACCTTAAAGTGAATATCACCAATGGTAACTTCATCGTTCGTTTCAGGCATGTGCCCGAACGCTTTAAGCACAATACCGCCAATGGTATCGGCTTCTTCTTCGCTGAATTTGGTTTCAAAGAAGGCGTTAAATTCGTCAACAGGCGTTAACGCTTTAACTGAATAGGTCGATTTGTTCAGTGGGCGAATATCATCGGTACCGTCTTCTTCGGTATCGTATTCGTCTTCAATTTCACCAACAATAATCTCTAGTATATCTTCAATGGTAACAAGCCCAGACACACCGCCGTATTCATCCACAACAATGGCCATGTGATAGCGTTGTTGGCGAAACTCTTTCAGCAGTACATCTACACGCTTACTTTCCGGCACAATAACAGCAGGACGTAAAATATCACGTAAGTTTAGACTTTTTTCTGGATTAAACGCATAGCTTAGCAAGTCTTTAGCAAGCAGAATGCCTTCAATATGATCTTTATCTTCACTAATAACGGGGAAGCGGGAGTGGGCTGATTCCAACACGACAGGTAGGAATTCATCTACGTTTTTTTCAACGTCTATGGTGGTCATCTGCGCGCGTGGGATCATAATATCCCTAACTCGCATTTCGTTGACACCTATAACGCCTTCAATCATCTCCCGGGTTTGGGGATCGATGATTTCGTTCTGCTCGGCTTCAGTAATAACTTCAACCAGTTCTTGTTTGCTTCTCGGCTCGCCAGAGATAGAAAGTTTAAGTTTGTCTAACCAACTTTTTCCTTGGGAGCCGTTGGTAGAGTGAGGATTATCGTCGCTCATAATGTCCGCTAATTTATTGATACAACGTCAACGTTAAATGTCTTGGGGAGGGGCGTCAATGCTTTATTGTTTATTTGCACGTAAAATACGCAACTGCCCAAGTGTAACTTGTTGGCGCTATTGGGTTTTATTGATAAGGATTACCAATATTTAAAGATGCCAATATACGAATTTCTTTTGCTTCCATTATGTCAGCATCTGCATCGTCTATGTGATCGTACCCCAGAAGATGTAATATTCCGTGAACGACCATATGGGCATAGTGATTGGTGGGGGTTTTGTCTTGTTCTTCAGCTTCACGCATGATCACAGGTACACAAATAACTAAATCACCAAGCAAGTTCATTTCTATGCCTGGCGGCACTTCAAAAGGAAAAGACAGCACATTGGTAGGCTTATCTTTACCTCTGTATTCATGGTTTAGCGTTTGCGACTCTTCGTCATCGGTGAAGCGTACGGTAATTTCTTGCTCACCGGTATTTTCGGCAACCAGTACAGCATTCGCCCACGCTTCAATTTGCTCTAAAGAGGGAATGGCCTTAGCCATTCCCTCGTCAGCTTCATAGGCTTGCTGGTAATCTACAATGGCTATCACTGGCTATCGCTATTTTGTTGTGCAGATGAGCTATTTGATGAACTATTAGATGAAGCGTTAGCATCAGCCTGTTCACGTTGAAGACGAAGGGCTTCCTCTTTCTTCTCTTTGCGAACACGCTCTTGCTGGGCGTCATAATGTTCATATGCGCGAACGATTCTGGCTACTACAGGGTGTCTTACCACATCTTCAGCGTTGAAGAAGTTAAACGAAATATCGTCAACATTATCTAATACTTCAATAGCGTGACGTAAACCAGAGCGGGTGCCGCGAGGTAAATCAACTTGAGTAATATCACCGGTAATAACCGCTTTCGAATTAAAGCCAATACGGGTTAAGAACATTTTCATTTGTTCAACCGTGGTATTTTGACTTTCATCCAAAATAATAAAAGCATCGTTTAATGTACGGCCACGCATATAGGCTAATGGCGCTACTTCTATTACGTTACGTTCCATTAACTTTTCTACTTTTTCGAAACCTAGCATTTCAAATAAAGCATCGTAAAGCGGGCGTAGGTAAGGGTCTACTTTCTGTGAAAGGTCACCTGGCAAAAAGCCTAGCTTCTCACCCGCTTCGACAGCAGGGCGAGTAAGTAGAATTCTACGTATTTCTTGGCGTTCTAACGCATCAACTGCTGCAGCAACGGCTAAATACGTTTTACCTGTACCAGCAGGGCCCACACCAAACGTAATATCATAATTGAGAACATTTGCCACGTATTGAGCTTGATTCGGGTTACGGGGCTTAATAACCCCGCGTTTTGTACGAATGTGTACTTCTTTACCGAAATCGCCAGTACCTGACTCTGCATCTTGCTCTAAAGCCGCGGCCTGTTGAATGGCTAAGTGCACTTGCTCAGGTTCAAGTTCAGGTAAGCGGCCTTTTACTGGTTGAGTTTCTACATACAGTTGCTTAAGTAACTCAGTGGCGCTCTGAATTTGACGTGGCTCACCTAGCACCTTGAACGCATTATTCCGGTAAGTAATTTCTACTCCCAACCTGCGCTCTATTTGCTTAATGTTGTCGTTAAACGGCCCACATAAGTTAGACAAACGTTTTGTGTCTGCCGGCTCTAAATCAAATTCATTACTTACCAATGTACTCAAACTACTGTATTCCTCACTTTTACTATTTATGCTGGGTTGAACTGGCCTACGCCTATCGCGTCAGGCAAGTCAGCCTCGTGCTTGGCCATAATAGATTGGGGCGAAACAGCAACACGCAAGCCCATTTCATCTTCACGGCGAATAACATCACCACGTAATGAATTAGAGAATACGTCTGTCACTTCCACGTCTACGAATTCACCAATCATATCCGGCGTACCTTCGAAGTTAACCACGCGGTTATTTTCAGTACGGCCAGAAAGCTCCATAGGATTTTTCTTTGACGGGCCTTCTACCAAAATACGTTGTTCAGTACCTACCATGTTACGCGCAATACGCAATGCTTGTTGGTTGATACGTTGCTGTAAAAGGTATAAACGCTGCTTCTTGGCGTCTTCGGTTACATCATCTACTGCATCTGCCGCGGGTGTACCAGGGCGAGCACTATAAATAAAGCTAAAGCTTAGGTCGTAATCAATGGCCTGAATAAGGTCCATTGTGGCTTCAAAGTCAGCATCGGTTTCACCTGGGAAACCAATAATGAAGTCGCTCGACATACTAATGTTTGGGCGAACTTTACGAAGCTTACGAATCTTGGACTTATACTCAATGGCGGTATGACCACGCTTCATTAAGTTAAGAATACGGTCTGAACCACTTTGCACAGGCAAATGCAGGTGATCAACAAGCTCAGGAATAGTGGCGTACACGTCGATAATATCATCGGTAAATTCAACCGGATGCGACGTGGTATAACGAATTCTGTCTATACCATCAATAGCTGCAACAAGTTCTAATAACTCGGCAAAGCGACATACGGTTCCATCGTGGTTCTCACCGCGAAACGCGTTTACGTTCTGGCCTAACAAGTTAACTTCGCGTACACCTTGACCGGCTAGCTGGGCAATTTCAAGTAATACGTCGTCTACCGGACGGCTTACTTCTTCACCACGGGTATAAGGTACTACGCAGAATGTGCAGTACTTAGAGCAGCCTTCCATAATAGAAACAAACGCCGTTGGGCCTTCAGCACGGGGTTCAGGTAAACGGTCGAATTTTTCAATTTCAGGGAAGCTTACGTCGATAACCGACTTTTCACCGCCTTTAAGTTGGTTAATCATTTCGGGCAAACGATGCAAGGTTTGCGGGCCGAAAACTAAATCAACATAAGGGGCGCGCTGACGAATAACGCTACCTTCTTGAGAAGCTACGCAACCGCCCACGCCAATAATAAGCTCGGGTTTATCTTGCTTAAGGTTCTTCCAACGACCAAGCTGGTGGAACACTTTTTCCTGCGCCTTCTCACGAATAGAGCACGTATTAAGCAAGATAACATCGGCTTCTTCCGCAGTTTCTGCTGCAGAGTAGCCATGAGTAGAGTCGAGTAAGTCTGCCATTTTCTCCGAGTCGTACTCGTTCATTTGGCAGCCCCAGGTTTTGATATACAGCTTTTTAGTCATAACAACTAGTCGATAACCTGATAGAGTTCCCGTAAGCAATTGACTGGCGGTTGAAAATGCCACACGCTAACTAGGTTAGGTGTAATTTCTGGCAAAGCCTGCCACTGCAGTTTTGGGAAGATGTTCAAAATAGCCGCGTATTTTACCTGTTATAACGTCGAATGCCCAGTGTATTCACGCACATTCGCCGGAATTTAATGCACTGCCATCTTGCAAGGGCGGTGTGGCTGATATAAAGCATGAAGCAGAAAATATTAGTAAATTAAAATGGCGAACGTATTTGGGCTCACATTCGTATTATTTATTAGTGCAAAGCGAGTAAGCCATTGGGTAAGTAGAAGAGATTTATAGTATGTATGATTTTTGTATAAATGGTGGTGGTATGGTGGGGGCTGCGCTTGCATTGGGTTTAGCGAAGCAGCAATACCGGGTAGCTATAATTGAGCCCCACTTGCCCAAAGCTTTTGACGAGGCCAGTAAGCCAGACTTAAGAGTCTCTGCCATTAGTGATGCGTCTGTATCGCTATTAACCTCATTAGGCGCGTGGGAATACATTGAAACGATGCGTGTTAAGCCCTATACGGGCCTGAGTGTGTGGGACGATCCCGCCCATCGAACAGACTTTACTGCAAAAAGCATTGATGTGCCTCAGCTAGGCTTTTTTGTTGAAAACCGTTTATTGCAATTAGGGTGTCATCAAGCACTAAAGGCGTTTGACAACGTAACATGGTTTACCGGCTGTAAGGTGACTGATATTGCGGTTGGCAATAGCTCAGTTGATAGCTCAATTAATAGCTCGGCTGATTCTGAAGCTTCATTGGCCCACGCCGCTACCCTCAGTCTTGATAACGGCGAGATTATTCACGCTAAGTGGTTGATAGGTGCCGATGGTGCGGCCTCGCAAGTTAGACAATCTGCAAATATTGGTGTATCGGGTTGGCAATACCGCCAACAAGCTATGGGCATTACTATTGAAATGGCAAATCCGGTTGACGCCATTACGTGGCAAGAATTTACCCCTGAAGGCCCTAAAGCCTTTTTGCCAATGTTCGACAATTACGCCTCGTTAGTATGGTACGACTCGCCCGACGAACTTAAGCGGTTATCAACCCTTAATGCCGCACAATTAAAGCAAGCCATTATAGAAGCCTTTCCCAGTGAGCTAATTAAAGACGGCAACGACTTTACAGTAATAGATAAAGCTACATTCCCGTTAACCCGTGCACATGCTAGCCGCTATGTTACCGATAGGGTTATTTTGGTGGGCGATGCGGCCCATACCATTAATCCATTGGCAGGGCAGGGAGTTAACTTAGGGTTTAGAGATGTTGAAACCTTATTGGCGGTGACCGGCGATGGTATCGATTTAACGTCGCTAGCGTTTAAAAGCAGCTTAATAACAAGCTACGAAAAGCCGCGCCAGCGTGATAATGGCTTGATGATGTCTGCCATGGATGGTTTCTATGGCTTGTTTAGTAACGATATCGGCCCCATTAAATGGTTAAGAAACCAATTACTTTCTGTAGCACAACACTTTGAGCCAGCTAAACGGGAAGTACTTAAATATGCGATAGGGATGCGAGAATGGAAGTTTTAATCATACTTGCCGTACTGTTCGGCGCACTTTTTATAGTAATACCACTTATCGAGCGCTCGAAAATGCGCATCAGTGACGAAGACACTGCCAAATGGGCGAAGTGGATTTGGCCGCTAATGGGCATCTTACTTGTTGCACAACTTCTGCGAATGCTGTTTAGTTAGTCTTTACTTGGCCCTTGGGAAAGCTTGCATTAGAAACGCGCGGTAAACCCATCCATGGGCGCTCTGCCACAGCATCCATGCTGTGGAAGGTTTCTAATGCAAGCTCTCCCAATGCCCCAGATACACCGAGTGAAAAGCTAACATTGAGAAGTACGTGGTAAGCCCACCCAAAAGTACTCTGCTTTAGCATCCATGCTATGGAAGGTTTTTAATGCCCACTGTCCCAATGCCCTAGATGCACTGAGTGAACAGCTACCACTTAAAAACCCCGCATTAACTCATCCATGGGCGCTCTGCCACAGCATCCATGCTGTGGAAGGTTTCTAATGCAAGCTCTCACAATGCCCCAGATACATCGAGTGAAAAGCTAACATTCAGAAGTACGTGGTAAGCCCACCCAAAAGTACTCTGCTTTAGCATCCATGCTATGGAAGGTTTTTAATGCACACTGTCCATATACCTCTATCACTCAGGCCAAGAAGTTTTAAGGTCGATGAGTACTTTATCTATCATGGTTTCAATGGCGTGATCGTCGCTTTGCATTAACGCAAAAGTGCGAAGGCCTACAAATTGGTTTTGTAACCAATCTGCAGCTTTATCAACCGGTGTGCTGGTGGGAAGTGAATTGGTTTGCACGGCTTTTTCTACAATAGATTTGAAACATGCTTTCAAAGTGCTCATACCATCAAGCACAGACTGTTTTCCATTTTCACCCAACATCTCTAGTTCGGTAATAGACTTAATTAATAAGCATTGGCGCTGAAAGCGCATTTCTTCTGGGTTAATCAATTCGCTAACAAAAAATGCACGCAAAGCGTCAAGTGGGCAATCGGCATTAATAACAATGCTGAGTTTTTCTTGGCTGTTCGTAACATACTTTTCCACTACTAATTGGAATAAGCCCTCTTTACTTTTGAAGCGAGCGTAAATACTGCCGGGTCGCATATCTAGCGCTTGTTGAATGTCGCGCATACCAGCGGCCTGAAAGCCTTTTTGCCAAAAAAGCGTGGTGGCCTTCTCAATCACTTCAGACTCTGCATATTTCATTCTGGTATACCTTATATTCGAATGCTTTGAACACTTGTTCAATTATGACTTGAACACTTGTTCAAGTAAACCTATATTGTATTACATCAAAACGTAATCAGTATTTATTATCTTTTTAGTTACTGGTTTTCAGTTCACATCAATAGGAGAGTGACATGAGCGATTTTACATTACACACAGCAGATAGCGCACCAGAAGCAGCTAAACCACTTCTTGAGAATTCTCAAAAAGCTTTCGGTATGATCCCTAACTTGCATGCAGTAATGGCGGAAGCGCCAACGTTGCTTGAAGGTTATCAAGTACTTCACGGTTTGGCACAAGATACGTCATTTAATGCAGAAGAGCTTACTGTAGTATGGCAAGCGGTTAACGTAGAGCATGCGTGCCATTACTGCGTACCAGCGCATACAGGTATTGCTAAAAGCATGAAAGTAAGTGACGAGCTAATTGAAGAGTTACGTAACGACGAAACCCTTTCTGATGCCAAACTAAACACATTGAAAGATACCGTACTTGCGGTAACGCGTGGTCGTGGCCACATCGATGATGCACAGCTTAAAGCGTTCTACGATGCAGGTTATGCACACAAGCAACTATTAGAAATCATTCTAATTTTGGCGCAAAAAGTGATGAGTAACTACACAAACCACCTAGCTGAAACCCCTGTAGACGATGCATTCAAATCGTTTGCTTGGGAACCTAAGTAGATAAACCTTACGCTTAATTAGCAGCAATACAATTGAGCAGTAAAAAGATAAGTTAACGTGTTAGCACAAAGGGCTCTGATTATCAGAGCCTTTTTTATTCTGATTTACCATTATTCAAAGCTAATCTCTCGACTGTTCCAAATTTATGCGATCGTATTAATATAAAAGCAATATTTGCTGAAAAAAAACGAGGAAGTTGTAATAATGACTGTCAGAATGAACAGTCGGTACAAAAAGTTTGAAGGTTATGTTGAAAAGATTAGCTAAATATTTAGCATGGAGAAATCCCAAATATTTACCATTATTTTTAAGGCTAAGTAAGCCTGACGGTATTCTATATGCGCGATTTATAAAAAAACATAACTTGTTCTATAGCATGGGAGATAATTGCTCGATAATTCCGGATACTTATCTGGGAGATGCTAAGTATATACGTCTGGGTAATAATGTAAGATTAGCCAGTTGCAAAATGTTTGCGCATGATGGTGTTATAAATATGCTTGGAGAAGCATATGGTTTAAAGTTAGACGCTGTAGGTAAAATAGACATAAAAGACAATGTTTTTATTGGTCATAATGCTATTATCATGAGGAATGTCACAATTGGAAGTAACTGTGTTGTGGCTGCAGGAGCATTAGTTACGAAAGATGTTCCAGATGGTACCGTCGTAGGCGGCATACCTGCCAAAAAAATCTGTAGTACCTTAGAATTAGTAGACAGGTTAGGAAAAGAAACGAATAAACTACCTTGGGTTGAAATTATTGAAAGCCGGAAGGGCGGTTACGACCCTTCGTTAGAGCCTTTACTATATAAAAAGCGGATTGAACATTTTTTTAAAGATTAGGGCATTTCAAATTTTGGACGTAACCTAAGATAGTTTAGAGTTAAGGTGTATTAAATGCGTTTCAATTATTTAAATATTTAATTTATATAGTTTTTAAGGTAGCTGTAATAGATAATGATTGATCTTCATAGCCATATTTTACCTGGCATAGATGATGGTGCTCGCTCAACAGAAATGTCGCTAGCAATGGCTCAGCAAGCGGTAGATGCTGGCGTTACTTATATGATGTGTACGCCTCACATGCATTGGGGCACGTTCGACAACGACATTGAAATCATTCAACCTACCTTTGTAAAACTGCAAGAAGACATCAAGAATGAAGGCATTGCTCTTACCATAGGCTGGGCTGCAGAAGTGCGTTTGAATGAGATGGTTCCTGTTTGGTTTAAAACAGGTAAGCTTCCATTTATGGGTGAATTTAAAGGTAAAAAAGTACTTTTACTAGAATTACCCCACAGTCATGTACCAGCTAGTACCGACCAGTTAATTAAATGGTTGCTAAATAACGGTGTACAACCATTAATTCCCCATCCCGAAAGAAATAGAGATATTTGGGAAAGGCCTGAAAAGTTAAGATGGCTGAAAAATATGGGCTGTTTATTTCAAGTTACTGCGGGTGCTTTAACTGGGCGTTTTGGCGAACTAGTACAAGATATTTCACTTAATATGCTAGATGATGAGCTTATTGATATAGTGGCGTCAGACACGCACGATACTAAACGTAGACCTAACGATATGAAAGAGGCATTTGATATTGTGGCCTCGCAGGGTTCAGAAGAAGTCGCCAATAAACTGTTTATCAGCACACCTTCCCAAATAGTCGGTTTATGACCGAAGCAGCTCGAATGCGTGTTGCCAAATCAGCTCCAAACTTACCTTAATGATATAACCCTAAGATTACCTAGCTGTAATTAAACGTTTTCGACGTTCAACTTTAATACTGCTCAAATTACCCAATACTATTAATGCAATAAAGTTAACCGTTGTGGCCGGTGCTTGCAGCGGAAAATCGACTGAAATATGAATAAGCATTGCGATAATACCCATAACTGCCGCGAAGGCTAACCCTTGACTCATGGGATCACTTCGAGTTCGTAGTGCAAATAGCGCTTTATAAAACGAATATAGTACGGCTAAGCCTAATAACGCCGTGGCTACAATACCATACTCTATAACAAACTGAAGATACTCGTTGTGCGCGTGGTCGTAATGCAGATGAATTGTATTGGTATGATATTTTGGAAATACCGTATAAAAAGACCCAGCACCACTTCCGGTAAGCCACACCTCCTTAACAAGAGGTATACTCATGGTAACTACATCATCTCGTGTTTCACCCTCGAAAGACGTAGCATCTATCCGTTCTTTTACTTTGTCTATGCCAAACATAGCGCCAACTATAGCAACGTCAACTACCACTAAACTCACAATTAGCCATTTAAGCATGGGTGGTGGTTTTTTCATTAAGAATAAGGCCAGCATGGAAGTAGTAAGCAAACTGATGAAAAAAGCACTATTCCCCATTCTACTTCTAGTTAAGATTAGTGCCACGACCATAGTAATAATGCTAATTCTTATTAGCCATTTAGAACTCATGATGGCTTCCATTGCAGCAATTAATACTCGTTTAATGCTTTGCTTACCTTCACTTTTTCTTTTTAATTGTGCAATCAACAACCCAATAGCCAACGAGCCGCCAATGAGTAAATAGTTAGCAAGGTGATTGTGGTACACAAAGCTACCGTTTGCTCGATCGTAAATTTCATAGCCGAAGATGGGAGTAAAATCTAAACCAGAGAACTGTAAATAAACAGCGTACAGCGCTTGTAGAAAAACCGTGGTTATAATACACAACACAAACTGCTTAATTCGTTTGGGCGAACAAAGCAACCACGTCATATTGCATATAAACAGGCAGTAGCTTAACCCTTTTAATAGTGAAATTTGTGTTTGAACGGGGTCAGCACTTATTCTAATACCACCAATATCTATAAGCTGAATAGCAACATATATTTGTACTAAAACGAACGGAACTACAATTAAGGTATGTTTTTTTAAGCGGGATATAAGATGCTTAGTAGGAATGCTCCAAAGGCAAATAATAGTAGTTACTGCTACTAACCCTTCAAAGATACTCCAGGCCCATGGCCTGTTTGAGCCAAGCGGTAAGGGTAGAATAAAAATAATACTTAATAGAACGTAAAAGGCTAAACGTTCAAAATAACTTTGGAATGTCGACTGCTGCATATAAAACTTCTATAAAAAAAGGCCCTTACGAGCCTTTTAAATATTACTAATGTTAGTTCGTTGAAACGCTTACGCCACCGCTACCTGAACCACCGCCTGTTGAAGGTGGGGGAGGGGGAGGTAAGGTGCTTCCATCATCTCCAGGTGCTGGAGGTAATGGGAAGAAGAAACCAAATGCAGTTGGCTCAAGCATTGCCGCTGGGTCTACACCTTCGCTTAGTGCTGTAGCTATCAAGAAGTCGTCTGATAAACCGCTTTGCTTCGCTATGCCATAAACAATATTGGCTTGTTCTTTATTATTGCTAAACAGTTCAGAAACAAAGGCTTCTTTATCTTCTGTTAATTCTAGTTTTGAAGAAAGCGCTGTAAAGTATTCAGGTAGTTCAGATTCGGAAAGCGTAGATATATCTACTAGCTCTGCTTCCGTCACAAACGAATTAGTAGCAGCTTGCATATCAATAGCTAAAGCTGGTGTGCTCAAAACTAATGATGAAGCGAAAAACAAAACATATTTTTTCATGAAAAAATCCTTGTAATAATCTACTTAATTCTACTTGTTTCTACGGCGAAGTGATACACCAGCAAGGCCAAGAAGTAAAATACCAAAAGTTGCTGGTGAAGATACTGGAGCTGGTGGCGCAGCAGGTACAACTAAATCTACACCATAAAGGCCGCCGTTTAGTCCTATCACCTCTTCTAAATCTATGTAGGCGAAAACGTAATAATCAGAAACTCCATTAGCAGCGCTGTATTCGGTAACCAAAGGTGTAGGTACATTCTCGTTTAAAAAGCTATCGAAAGTTAATTCGTCATTAGTATCTGCAGTGGTTTGCCAATCGTTAATATCAGACCACAGAATGGAATTGTCAGATATTAAATCAAAGCCGATAAACTCAATAGTAGTACCATTGAATACATAATAACCAAAATTTACGGTAAGAAGACCATCGCCATTCAAGTCATCAGTTGTTTCATCTAAAGCAGACAATTGAAACTGAGTTAGTACACGGATATCGTTATTAACGTTGAAGCCTGAACCAATTTTCGTGCCTTCAACTTCAATTTGTGCTGCTGAGGGCGTCATGCCATCTAGCAAAGTAATAAATGCTGCGTTCGCGGAAGCCGATCCTAAGATACAAGCTAATAATACAAAAATCTTTTTCATTTATGGGATCCTTTTTTCCATCAAATTTTCCACAATACGAATTGGGATTTATCGCTTGTAATCTTCAAAACCACGCTAAACTTTAAGCGATGTTGAATTCACTGAAGCACAAATCGTTCCAACTGATAAAGTTTGCACACCAAGTGCTTTCAAAAGTTTGTAAGCTAGAATCGTGCCTATTTTGTAACTTGTTGTAGCTTATTGATATTTCATGGTTGCGTAACAGATTTGAAATGGTGGTGTAAAAAAACTTGACAATATATAGGTAGTATTTAATATTCACTAAAACAGTAGGTTAAAACCTAACTGCACGATTTTTGTGCATTTTAGCACCTTGGTTGAGCATTTAATGTAAGGGAATAGAAGAGCTACCATCGTGTTCTTAATTTTCTAACTTCCATTTGTTTAGCGTATCTTGCCACCTTAACAATTGGTGTGGTGTGCTTTTTTCATTTCTGATGAAATTAATAGGTCGGCCTATCCAAATACCAATTTCGTTAAAGCTATATTTATATGTAAGGTCGGTTCTCAAGTTAGAGGCTGTTATTTTTTCAACGATGTTATCCAATACATAAAAACCATTATCTTCAATGCTTTGATAGATCAGTACCATGTGTGGTGCTTCTTGGTCAATGTAACTAACATGGCTTAAATACAAGCGTTCTTTGGGTATCCCTAAATCAACCAGAAGAAAGTATTTTGTCATGGCGTAGTCTTCGCAATCAGCAGCTCCTTTTGCGATTGTTTCATAAGGGGTGGCCCAATAATCTTCTTGTCCCCAAATTGAGTAATCTGTTCCTTGCTTCGCTGAGTTATTAACCCATTGGTTCACATAAGAAATTTTTTGCCATGCTGTCTTGCTGCTAGCAATGCTTTTCATTGAATTAATTGTTTCCTGCGGACTTATATTAGGCTGGTCAGTAGATTTGCAAGCACAACAAAGTGTCACGAAAATATACATAACTATTTGTTTTGAAGAAGACATTTCATTTATCCAGAAAATAAGGTGCTTTATACAGCGGGCAGTTTATTACATCATATACTAGGCATTTTAAAAGTTGGAATTTTAAAATTTTAGTCTGTAGAATAAATCGGAATGGAAAGTAATCTGGAACGTTTAATGCATTCAGCTGATGTATGTTGGCGAGTGTCTAAGGCTTAAGTAAATCTTATAGTTTAAGCAAACAGTCAGTAACTGTGTTGCTATGAGACTGCACTAGCTTCTAATAACTCATTAAATGCCCAGCTAAAATGATAATAGAAAATAATAGCAGAAAAAACGAATAGAACATTTTTAAATGTCATGGTCGTGAAACAATAACAATTCAAGATTTTATTAGTAATCGACATTTATCGGAAAAGCCGTGTTATTCATGTGCAGGAAGCAAGATGAACAAGCAGTACACAAAACTTTCACTCCCGCTATTGGCGTTATCGGTGTTGGCCTTTTCTGGTCGGAGCCACGCACAAGAAAGCTTAGGCTATAAACTAGACAATGGCGCTATCATATCTCCTTCTGTTTATTTCGGAACAGGGTACGAACAGAATTTAGCACTCACTAACGATAATGAAATCAATTCAGCATTCTGGCAATTTACCTCGTCAGTTTTGATGACACTTGCGCCAGGCAAAGCTAGCCATGAACTCTCATTGTCATCAGATATTGCCCGCTATACCAGTAGCAGTGCTGATGACTATGAAGATATATTGATAGGTTATGCTGGTGAGTGGGAGCCCACAAGCCGACATAGAACAAACTGGACGTTAAACCAAAATTTTGGGCATCAAAAACGAGGCTCACAACAAACACGATTCGAGCTGGATAGATTTGATGAGGTGTTACAGTTTAGTAGCACAGATGCTTTAGCTTCATACGAATTTGGAAGTTTAGTAGCTAGAGGGCGCTTAGGACTAAGTGTAGGCTATGGAACACTCAACTATGATAATTTCACCGATTTTACCTCTCAATTTGAACGTGACACCTACGATGTCGCGGCTTGGTTTTACTATCGACCCGCTCAAGTAACCAATATCAGTTTCGATATTATGCAGCAAACTATTTCATATAAGAATGATGTAGTAGCGGAGCCTTCACGAGATGCAAGGGTATTAACATTTCTAGTAGGGGCTATATGGGAAGGGCTAGCTAAAACCACTGGCGAATTTAAAATCGGTATTGAAAACCGTGAATACGATGAGCCTGGAAGAGATGAACAATCGAATTTAGCAATAGACGCTGAAGTTGTTTGGACACCTAAAACTTATTCGTTAGTTACGTTATCTGCTACTCAAAGTACTCAGGAAGGTGTAGCGGGTAGTGATGCAACCTTAACCACAGTGGTGAGTGCAAACTGGGGACACAGTTGGTCTGAATATACGATTACGCAGTTGGGATACGAATTCCAGAAGCGGGATGAGCAAGGTTTAGCGCGTAAAGACACTCAACATTATATGTTCACATCTTATCAGCGCTTACTCAATCCTTGGTTGTCGTTGAACGCGCAAATAAAATGGTTAGTTAACAGTTCGAATGTAGCACTGTACGACTACGACAATCAGCAGTTTACAATTGGCTTAAAGGTGGAAATATGAGTTTAATTCGTGTTGTTTTTGGAGTCATGGTTTTGTCATTAAGCTTTAATTCTATTGCACAAAGTAGTGATTATAAGTTGGATACAGGCGATACCATAAGTATTCGTGTGCATGGGGAACCAGACCTAACCTTTGATACTAAAATTGGTATTTCAGGTAAACTGCTATACCCATTTTTGGGCGAGTTAAATGTAAAAACAAGAACTACCGCTGAAGTACGCTGGTTAATAGAAAATGGCTTAAAAGGCGACTATCTATTAAACCCCGAAGTAGATGTATTTATTAAAGAATACAGACCTTTCTTTATTTTAGGCGAAGTGCAATCACCAAAAGACTATCCCTTTCAGCCGGGTTTAACCGTTTCTCAAGCTCTTGCCGTTGCTGGGGGGCTTACGGAGCGTGGCTCACAAAAAGGTATAGAACTAAAGCGTAAGCTTGAAGATGGCACAACAAAAATAATTGAAAATGTAGACATGGATGAAACACTGCAACCTGGTGATGTAATTACTATTAAGCAAAGTTTTTTCTGATTGGTACAGGAAGTAGAGTAGATAATGAACGAATTAAAAACACAGTCTAGCGCTAACGAAAATGCCGAAGAAAAACAGTTCGATATAGGTTTTTACATTAAGGCATTATGGCGAAGTAAATGGAAAATAGTGTCATTTACCTTTGGTGTAACCGTAATTGCCGCTCTTCTAATATTAAGGCTGCCCTCAATTTACGAAGCTAAAGCAACGTTATATATAAAGAAAGAGAACGCTACACCAGTTGCTAGCAATAGCGCACCCAGCATGGACATGGGAGCACGAGAATACTTAAAAACTCAATTTGGTATATTGCAATCTGATTCGTTAGCACTAGAAGTTATCAATGAGCTTCAACTAGCCAAAGTTACTTCAGAAGACAAACAATTATCCACCGCTAGTGACGATTCTGTTGTTTCTATTTTGAAGCAATCACTCAAAGATTTTGTTGGCGCACCACAACAACTATCAACAAGTGAAATTTCCGCTGCAGATATTAAACTTCAGCAGACTCTTGAATGGTACAAACGAAATATTTCTATTAAACCGGTTGCTTTCACGCAACTTGTTAACATCAGTTTCCAGTCTGAAGACCCTCAATTAGCCGCAGATGTAATTAATACGTTGGGCAACGCTTATATCAACAGCTTCCTTAGTGCGAAGATGGAGCAAACAGACAAAGCTATAGAGTGGCTGCAGAGCCGTAATGTAAGCGTTGCTGATGAACTGGCAATGGCTGAAAACGAGTTGCAGCAGTTTATTAGACGTGAGCAAATTGTAGGCTCAAGTAATGGAATGCAATCTTTAAACGCTGAAACATTACGGAATTTGAATGAGCGTCGCCTTGAAGTTCGAGAGCAGCGTATTCGCCTAGAAAACATTTTGTCACAGACGAAGTCTTCAGAAATACTTGATACGGGAGTGTTAAGTCAATTTACGGAAAGTACTGTACTTCAAGAGCTGGGGCGAGCTGAACGAGAAGCGGAAAATCAGTTTAACGAAGTTAATCAACGTTACGGCCCCAAACACCCTAAATACATTGCGGCAAACACACAATTACAGCAAGTAAGATCGCGCCTTAGTACTCGTGTACAAAGTGAGCTTTCTGATTTAACTCAGAAGCTAGCAAACCTAAAGCAAACTGAAGCTAGCTTGCAAAGAGAGCTTGCTAGTGCAGAAAGTGAAGTACTGAACGATAGTGGTAAAGAGGCTGAACTCAATCGCTTAAAGCTTAATGTAGCGCGTTTAAGTGAGCTGAATGAGTTAATAAGTAGACGCTTCAAGGAATTAGATATAACCAGTGACTTTAGTTCCGAAAATGCTAGGTTTATAGACCAAGCTAAACGGCCTCTGTACCCAGTAAAGCCCGCAAAGGCTAAATTACTCATTGTGGTTATTGTATTAAGTTCTGGTTTTGCCTGTTTTGTAGTAGTGCTACTTACATTCCTTAACAATACTTACCGACGCTCGGTGGAAATAGAAGAAGAGCTTAAAGCTAAGTTCTTAGGGTTAATTCCAAAGGTGAGTACTAAGAAAAATCAGGTGTTACCGCTTCATATCTATTTTGACAAAGAATATCGCTTATTCAGTGAAGCAGTTAAAACGATTAGAACTGGTCATATGTTAGGCCAATTAAACAACAACAATGTAGTAACTCTCGTTACTTCAGCCGTGCCCAGTGAAGGTAAATCAACCACGTCTTGTAACCTTTCATTCAGTTTTGGGCAAATGGATAAAGTATTATTAATAGATGCTGATTTGCGTAAACCGTCTATAGCGAAGCGATTCGGGCTTCCAGCTTATCAGCAAGGCTTAAGCGATATTTTAAACACTGGAGTAGACGTTGAAAGTTGCATTGTACCAGATAGCCAATCTGGAATTGATATACTACCGGCAGGGCATTACACACACAATGCGCTTGAATTATTTGCTGGTGATGCATTTGCTACTTTGCTTGAAAAACTAAAGCATAAATACACCAAGATAGTGATTGATTCTGCACCATGTCAGGCGGTAAGCGACACGCTGGTACTCGCTAAATTAGCCGACACAGTCATATTTGTTGTGAAAGCCGATTCTACCAAGAAACAAGTGGTTAAATCGGCAGTTAGGCGTTTGCGCGAAGCGGGAGGCATTATCGAAGGGGTAGTGCTGAATGCGGCCGATGTAAGCAAGCAAGACGGTGAATATTCGGGCTACTACGATTATTACGGCTATGCTGACACTGAAAAAGCTTAGCGCTTAATTTTAACGTTTGTTTTTACGGCTTAATGAATATGCAATATGTTGCAAAAGCTCTAGTGACTTTGTTTTGTTTAGGCATGTTAATAGTGGCTTATCGGTGGGGTGTGGCTAACGTTCACTATGTGAAAGCAAGCAATAAACTTAAGCAAGCCGAGAGTGTCGAATTAGCAAATTCGAATGTGCTTGATTCAGTAAAAAGTAGTGTGGATGGAATGCTTGCTTGGCATCCCTCCCACCCGCATTACCTAAATACTGCGGGTACTTACTATGAGCGCCTAGCCTTTGCCAACGAAAATCCAGTAGAAAAAAATAAAAATTTAAAAGAAGCGTTGAAGGTATACCAAGAGTCTGCAGCTGTTCGTGAAGTATGGCCTAGAACTTGGGCTAACATTTTTAGAGTTAAAGCTAAACTTGGGGAGTTCGATAGCGAATTTTCCCATGCCGTGAAAATGGCGAACCTATATGGCAGCAAAGACGAATTTGTTGCCAAAGAGCTAGTTTTTATCATGTTGAGGCATTGGAGGCAGTTCAATTCTCAAAATATTGCTGTAGCAATAGAGCAGCTAAATAATTTAACCGATTACAATAGGTTTAAAAACGTTTACGAGTATTCTCTTCTTATCGGCGAACGAGCATTTTTCTGTAATTTAGTAAAACTAAACTCAATAGAAACCAAATTCCAAGGCTGCAGTCGATAGCCCTCCTTTTGTGAATTTACCAAGGAACTTAGGTAATGATAACGGTAATTCGGATATTACTTTTTTTAGTGTTAGCGCTTCTTGCCGTTTGGTCGTTCTTCGGCATTTTTAATGATGGTGTTGTTCTATTTAAATTTTTGAATTTTATGGGGCAGATAATTCCTCTAGTCGCTTTAGCTGCGCTATTGCTGCTAATCTGGGTTTACAATGGAAGTAAATTGAAGTGGATTGGAGCAATTTTAGCAGTACCTCCGATTGTCATTCCTCTAATAATTCCAAATCTAAATACCTATAAAGGTGCGGAATTGTTCGGTGATCAAAATACGATCTCTAAATTTTCATTTATTACTTTTAGTAAGATGACACACAATAGGAATTATTCAGAAATAGCGAAATTAATCGATTGTCAAAAGTACGACATAATCCAAGTTCAAGAAATTCCTGACCTCTCTGTGTTTTTACAAGCTAACCCAAAGGTTAGCGTTAACTGCAATTTTTTGGTTAATACTAAATATGAAAATTTAGTTACCTTTTCGAAATACCCTTTATCGCAACAGTTAATTAGTAACCAAGAAGTAGTAAATGTACACCTTAACTTTAACAATCATGTTTCTCTAATTAATGTGAGGGGAGCTAAAGCGATAACGCGTGCTAATGATCGACAAATGAACGGCGTGAAAAGAATCATCAAAGCCGCTGAAAAGTTAGAAGGGCCTGTAATCGTTGCTGGCGATTTTAACGCAACACATTTCAACTCAGCCATTTTATTAATGAAGAAGCACTTTTTTAACGCAACTATTGATTCTTACTTTACTTCTAGGCATTCATCGTGGCCTGGAGAGGGGAGAAGACTAGGTTTGTTAGGGCCTTGGATCCAAATTGACTATATTTTTTTCAAAGGCTTGGAAAGTAACAATACATTCGTGCACTCAGAGAGTTATGGTTCAGATCATTACCCCATTGAGACTACTTTTTCGATACGCATTAAGAACTGATTAAACAATGGAAATATCTAGAACGTCCAAATTAAAATCAATTTTTCACTCTGACTCAACGAAAGCAAGAGCTATGCGAGGCAGTTTGTGGACGATTTTCGGGCATGTTACATCACAAGGGCTTAGGTTACTCTCAAATCTGATATTAACGCGCCTATTATTTCCAGAGATCTTCGGCGTAATGGCTATTGCCCAAGTAATTTTGCAAGGTTTGGTAATGGTATCTGACCTCGGCCTCGTACCTTCTATTGTAAGAAGTAAAAACGTCAGTGATTCTCGATTTTTGAATACAGCATGGACGCTCCAGTTTATTCGAAATTGCTTGTTGTGGATGATAACCCTAGCTATCTCTTTTCCTATAGCGACTTTCTACGAAAGAAGCGAACTAGTTTATTTAATCCCGTTGGCTGCCCTCGCGCTTCTTGTTTCAGGGCTTTTTCCTATAAAAGTAATTTTAGCAAGCCGGAGTATGAACCTTTTCAGAGTGACAAGTATACAGCTGGCAGGCCAAGTTATAGGTACTTCGGTTTCCGTAATACTGGCTTTCTATTACAAGAACGCGCTCATTTTCGTGATCGGCGCATTATTAGCAGAGTTAAGTAGATTATTCTTGTACAGATGTTATTTAAAAGGCGCGAATAATTCCTTTGAGTGGCACAAGCCATCTGTGCACGAGCTTTTCACGTTTGGAAAATGGATATTTGTTTCTTCAACATTTGGATTTGTAGTGCAACATGCAAATGTTTTTATTTTGGGTAAATTACTGGCCGCTCACACATTCGGAATATACACAGTGGCTTTGGTACTAGCGATGTTACCGATAACTGTTTGTCACATGTTGAATGGAAAAGTTCTTCTGCCTCTATTTAGTGAAATGAGTCGTAACGGAGCTAGCGTTCATGATATACAAAAAGGGCGCTACATAGTTTTAGCAGGTGGTACTTTAGTTACATTGTTCTTGATGTTTATTTCACCTTATTTCTTTCCTCTACTTTATGATGACCGTTACAGCTTAGCCGGTTATATAAGCTTACTTGTTTTAATGGCCTCACTGCCGGAGCTACTTTTGATCGTTACTTTAAATAAGTTGATGGTTGACGGTAGGAGTAAAACTTTCGCGCTATTGACTCTCTTTAGAGGAAGCTTATTGGTTATATTAGGTATTACATTAGCAACTAGTTATGGAATTGTTGGTGTATGTATTGCTTCGTTAATTTCTGGACTGACAACGTACATACTTGCCCTAAAAGTAAAAGGTATGGGGGTCTTAGTAAAGCCAACTTATGAGGCGCTTATTTTTATAGTATTTTTCGTAGTATCAGTGGGTTGTATATTTTTATATTCTGAAGGGCTAACCAAAGTAACCTTACTCACTTAATGAAGTGCTTTTGGGCTGCAAGTAGTTCTAATTGTCGATAACAGTAAGTAAGCATAACTCGCGTAGAAGCGAAATGCGTTGAAACCAATAGATTTAATTACGTTAAGAAGAGTGAACGCATGGATAACATAGGGATAGTGGCGATTGGACGAAATGAAGGCGAGCGATTCCAAAAGTGCCTTTCTTCATTTAAGTCGTTAAGTATAGACTTTATCTTCGTTTATGTTGACTCAGGTTCCACGGATAACAGCGTACAAAATGCGATAGATGCTGGCTATGCCGTTGTGGAGTTAGATACCAGCATCCCCTTCACTGCAGCAAGGGCTCGTAATGCGGGAGTCAATTACTTAAAGCAGCATGTTTCAAAACTTAGTTTTATTCAATTTGTTGATGGTGACTGCCAAGTTGATGCAAGCTGGATCGATTTAGCACTGAAAACACTTAGCGATGAGCCTGATTTAGCCGCAGTGTGTGGTAGGCGCAGTGAAATAAATCCAAATGCTAGTGTTTATAATAAATTAATCGATATTGAATGGGATACGCCGGTTGGCTATGCAAAGGCATGTGGGGGAGATGCGTTATACCGAGCTACGCCATTTTTGGAAGTGAATGGGTTCAACGAATCCATAATTGCGGGTGAAGAACCTGAGCTATGTTATCGATTAAGACAGCAAGGTTGGAAGATTAAGCGCATTGATGCTGCTATGACCTATCATGACGCAGCATTGTACCTATTTAGTGCATGGTGGAAGCGCGCAGAGCGATATGGCCATGCTGCGTTTGAAGGTGCATGGCGTTATGGAAAAGAAAAAGAGCGTTATTACGTAAAAGAAGTAAGAGGTATTTTTCTTTGGGGGGCATTGCTTCCATTAGCGTTGATTTTGTCACTATTCACATTTCCTTTTATATTTTTTGCAATCCTAGCGGTATTTATATTTCAATGGTTTCGGCTTTCGAAGTACTTTAGTAAATCGATGACTAGCAAAGGGCTTGCAAAAAAACGTTCATTTTTAACCTTAATATGTAAATTAGCTGAATTTAAAGGCGGCTTGCGTTTCATTAAAAACAAATTCCTTAAGAAAAATAGTGAAATTATCGAGTATAAAAGTGTGGCAGCGAAGGAAACTAATAAATGAAGCGATTAGTTATGCTGTGCGGAGAATATCCAGTATTAAGTGAGACGTTTGTTTGGCGAGAGGTGCAAAGCTTAAATACTCATAACGTTGATTTAAAAGTAGCAACTTTACGTAATGCTGAGAACTCGGCAAAAGGAATAGCGCCAGCTAGTTGGGTTTTATTTGATAAAGGTGTAGTTCCCGCAATAATTTCGAGCATTAAAGCTTGTATTCTTGCCCCTAAATCTTCTCTACGGACCCTTTTGTTTGTGGGAAGAACAAGCGTCAAAGCAAAAATGTCTAGTAAAAACAAAGCAAAGGTAATATTCCAAGGTTTCTGCTCATTAGGCTTTTCGTACGAAATGAGAGCTTTTTCACCGGATTGGTTACATTGCCACTTCGCGCATGCCTCTGCTACTTACGCTTTGTTTATAGCCCGCTTCCTAAACATTCCATGGAGTTTTACTGGCCATGCAAATGATTTGTTTCAGCGTAGGATATTATTAGAAGAGAAGCTTAATGATGCTAGCGGAATAGCATGTATCAGTCATTGGCATAAGGATTTTTATTACAATTTAGTGCCCAACTGCGAACCAAAACTACACATTATTCGTTGTGGAGTAGATATACCTGAATTTTCTGATAGTAATTCCATATCAAACTTTAGTATAATAAGTGTAGGTCGTTTGATTGAAAAAAAAGGCTTCCATATTTTA
Source organism: Alteromonas naphthalenivorans (assembly GCF_000213655.1). Lineage (NCBI taxonomy): Bacteria > Pseudomonadati > Pseudomonadota > Gammaproteobacteria > Alteromonadales > Alteromonadaceae > Alteromonas > Alteromonas naphthalenivorans. Next base: position 2,527,561 of record NC_015554.1, on the reverse strand, counting down.
CTGGAAGCGTGCATCAAACTACGCGATATAAATAATACAATTACAATAAATATAATCGGCTCTGGCCCTGAACAAGACAATCTAAATAAATTGGCAACTAAGCTGCCCGAAAATATAAAAGTAAATTTTTGGGGAGCATTAGAACACAAAGATATTTTAGCTAAATTAACTACTGCTAGTCTTTTTGTGATGCCTTGCATAGATGATAAAAATGGCGATAGAGACGGAATCCCCGTTTCTATGATGGAAGCCATGGCTGCTGGAGTACCGGTGTTGGCAGGAAACTTGCCTGCTATCAGAGAGCTTATCCAAGATGATGTTACTGGCTGGGTTAGAGACGCTACGCCGGAAGCATTCGAAAGTACTTTACGTGAAATCTTAAGCGCCAAAGAGCGTATAAGGACGATTGGCGATAACGCCCGAGCATGGGTGTATAAAGAATTTTCGACCGATATTAATACGAAAAGATTAATTAAAATGATACACGGAGAGTAACAGTGAAAGGAAGGTATTGCCTTATAAGCCCATGTAGGGATGAAGAAGACTACATGCGCAGAACTCTTGAATCTGTAATTAATCAAACCCGAATCCCTGATTTGTGGGTTATCGTAGATGATGGCTCGAGCGACTCGACTCCGCAAATTTTAGAAGAGTATGCTAACAAAGTTGATTTCATCAAAATCATCAGGAGAGAAGATCGTGGTGAAAGGAAAGTCGGCCCTGGGGTTATAGACGCATTTTATACCGGCTATGACACTATTAACCCTGATGAGTTTGAATTTGTATGTAAATTCGATCTCGACTTAGATTTACCCCCTCAATATTTTGAAATAATGATAAACCGTATGAATGGTAACCCGCAAATTGGGACCTGTAGCGGTAAGGCTTATTTTCCAGGTACTGATAATAAAAATAAAACTTTTGACGGTACGTTAATTTCAGAAGGCTGCGGCAGTGAAATGTCGGTGGGTATGATCAAGTTTTATAGAACTGAATGCTTTAAAGAGATTGGCGGATTTGTTCGTGAAGTAATGTGGGACGGTATCGATTGCCACACTTGCCGTATGCATGGTTGGGTAGCATGTTCATGGGATGAGCCCGAAATACGTTTTATTCATTTACGGGCAATGGGTTCTAGTCACAAAAGTATATTAACAGGCAGAATGCGACATGGTTTTGGCCAGTGGTTTATGGGAACAAGTCTATTGTATATGACTGTTAGCGCAGTATTTCGTATGACTAAGCGGCCCTTTGTGATTGGTGGTTTGGCTATGTGGTGGGGTTATGTTTCTAGTATGCTTAAAGATAAAAAGCGCTACGATAACCCTGCATTTCGAAAGCATTTAAGAAGCTTTCAATATAGTGCTTTAGTGAAGGGGAAAAGTGATGCCGCAAGAGCATCTACTTCGCCGACACAATCCAAACAACCAAGTTAAATAAATTTCAATATAAAAACATAGTTTATCAAATAGAGAGCTAATTTCTCTATTTGGTAAAAACTATGATTCGGTTTTAAGATGAAACGGACTGACGTTTTGAACCGTTTTAAATATAAAAATAAAAAGTAAGTAGATTATCAAATGGATCATTGTAAACCCCCAATAATAGAGTTCGATGACGTTACAATCGATGCTGCAGCCAACAAAATTACATCTATGGCTGAAAGCGAAAAGTTCGATATCGTTATTACACCTAATGTCGATCACCTCTCTCGGCTAATTGGCAATAGAAATCCACATCTTCATTCTATTTATCGAGAAGCATCTTTAACGCTTTGCGATAGTAAAATTGTTGAGAAGTTGATGCGCTTTAAGGGAAAACTGATAAAGAATGTTATTCCCGGAAGCACTCTTACTGAGCACCTTTTCAATAATGGTCATCTAAACGAAAAACGCGTTTGCATCATCGGTTCAGATGAAGAAGATATTGATAAATTAAGGTTTCTATTCCCGCGTGTTGATATTCTTCACATCAACCCTAGTATGGGATTTATAAATAGACCAGCTGAAGTAGATGACATTATTCAGGAAGTTGAAGAAGAACAACCCGAGTTTATCTTTTTAGCCGTGGGTTCTCCTAGACAAGAAGTTTTGGCGAGCAAAATAAAGTCGCGTTATAACCGAGGTGTCGGGCTTTGTGTAGGGGCTTCGATACTATTCTTGGTTGGTAAAGAGAAGCGTGCACCAGAGATTTTTCAAGTACTTCACTTAGAGTGGATGTATAGAGCCCTCCAGCGTCCTAGAACGCTTATGATGCGTTACGCTAGGAACTTCTTAGCACTAATGGCTATTTATTCAGAGCTCTGAAATTGTCATTTTTTAGTAGTAATGACTGAGGAGCCTTACGGTGAAGTTTAGGTCTGATATTAATGGGCTGCGTGCAATAGCAGTTGTCGCGGTGGTTCTATTCCACTTCTTCCCTAACTTACTTCCTGGTGGATTTGCAGGTGTAGATGTATTCTTCATCATTTCTGGCTATTTAATGACGGCAATTATCTTCACAGGCCTAGAAGCAAAAACATTCAGTTTATCGAAATTTTACCTTTCCAGAGCAAATAGAATTATTCCTCCTTTGGCTGTGTTATGTATAGCGTTAGCGGTATGGGGTTACTATTTTCTGCCTATTTACGATTATAGGATTGTTGGCCGGGATATATTGGGGGCGATTACTTTCACCAGCAGTATTATCTTCAGCCTTAAACAAGACTATTTTGAAGGCAAAACTAACTTTCTTTTGCATACATGGTCACTTTCGACCGAGTGGCAGTTCTATATTATCTATCCAATAATATTGGTGATGCTGTCTCGACTAGTCCATCTAGAGAAGCTTAAATACGTTCTAATTGTTTGCTTCATTTTAAGTTTGCTTACTAGCATATTTGGAACGCAGTTTTATCCCACAGCATCTTATTACATGTTACCCACTAGGGCATGGGAAATGATAATAGGTGGCCTTGCGTTTCTGTATCCGTTAAACCTTTCAATTAAGCAAAGTAAAATTACAGAAGTTACTGGTATTGCAATTATAGTTGCGGGGTATTTGTTCATAACCGAACATACTCCTTGGCCAGGTTACATGGCCTTACTTCCGGTAATAGGCACTTATTTGGTTATTATTTCCAACAGAGAGGCTAGCTTTATTACAGCAAATAAAGTCAGTCAGTACTTAGGAAAGTGGTCATATTCAATTTATTTGTGGCACTGGCCAATAGCGGTAGGTTTCAGCTATTACTATACAAATAAGAACTATCTTTTTGTCGGTGTTTTAGCTTCTGTAGTACTAGGTTTTTTAAGTTATCGCTATATAGAAAGTATACGAATAACTACTAAGAAGACTCCTACAAAGCTTTTTGCATATTCAGTTTTTGTTTTGGCCTTTTCCAGCGTAGGTTTTTATATTTATCAGACTAATGGCTTGGCGTCTAAAGAAGACCTAACAGCAAACAGCCTAATCTATGGTGGAATGGATGATAATTACAAGAATGAAGAGGGCGTTTCGCTTTTAAATACTGATAAAGAATACGACTATATTTTAATTGGAGATAGCAAGGCTGGTCATCTCGTTCGAGGAATTTTACGTTCTGAAGTTCCTGTAAAGCTAAGTTGGTATTCTGACTGCTTGTCTTTGCCGCATGTTTATACATATTCTAATTCTTATGGAAGCCACTGGATTGAGTCATGCAAAAACAACTATAAAGTGGCAGTTGATGGAAAAAGTGATGTAATTATTTCTCAGCGTTGGGTTCGCGCAAATAGCAGAAACCCCCTTTTTTGTAATAACGTTTCGTGTGCACTTACAGGCGATTACATCAAAGATCTGAAGCTACATTTGTCAGCGTTGATTGACGCAATCGGTAGTAATCGAAAGATATATATTCTGGGAGAATTAGCCCGCCCTATAAACGGTGAGATTGAGCGTTGTGCTAGAACTAATCAACTACTCAAACTAAGCGTTGAGTGTCGTGACAAAGGTAAAGCAGTTCATGGGGCTAAAGGTATTAACCTCGTACTGAAAGAGTTAGCCAGTGAATACCGAGGAGCATACTTTATAGACCCAGCAGATGCATTTTGCTCTCAAGATAAATGTAGGTTTTCAATTAATAATAAGTCAGTCTATCAACCAGATTTAGGGCATTTAACTGGTTATGGCTCAGAAGTCTTATGGCATTTTGTATTACAACAAATATATGGAAATACGAGCCCCAGACAAGACATCACCATAAGTGGAACCGCCCACTAGCACCAACTGTTAACACTCCATAATTAACAATATTTAAATAGTAGCTTTACAGGGAAGCGATATGAACAATATAAAAAAACTTCGGATTCTAGTTATCGCTGAAGCTGCAAACCCAGAATGGACTAGCGTACCTCTTTTGGGGTGGTCGTTCACTAACGCATTATCTCAGCATTTTGATGTTCATCTCGCAACCCAGCAAAGAAACAAATCCGCTATTGAAAGATTTGGTTGGAACGAAGGTGCAGAGTTCACTTCAATTGATACCGAAGCTATTAATAAGCCTTTTTACCAATTGGGTAAATTACTTCGTGGGGGGACGTCACTAGGCTGGACGATTGCCACGGCCGTTGCCAGTTTTACTTACCCTTATTTCGAATATTTATGCTGGAAAAAATTTAAAGGTGAGTTGTTAAAGGGAAATTACGATATTGTTCATCGCATTACACCCGTAAGCCCTACTGCACCAAGTTATTTAGCAAAAAAACTTAAAAAAATCGGGGTTCCATTTGTTGTTGGTCCTCTTAATGGTGGGGTGGCGTGGCCAGACGAATTCGATGAGCTAAGAAAGAAGGAAAAAGAGTGGCTTACTAAGGTTCGTAATTTCTATAAATTTTTGCCCGGGTATACTGCATTAAGAAGAGATGCTTCCGCAATAATATGCGGCTCGATTGCGACACAGAATGAAATGCCTAGTTCAGCAGCAGGAAAGCTTTTTTACCTCCCTGAAAATGGTATTGATACCGAGCGTTTCTCAAAGGTTAGCTCTTCAGGTTTTAACTATCCCATCAAAGCAGTTTTCATTGGGCGATTGGTGCCATACAAGGGCGCTGATATGGCCATTCAAGCGATGAAAGGTTTATTGCAACAAGGAAAAATGACTTACGATATATATGGAAACGGACCTGAAGAAGAAAACTTAAAATCCTTAGTAAAAAGGGAAGGTCTTGAACAATACGTCACGGTTCATGGGTTTGTTCCTCATGAACTTCTACAAAGTAAATTGTTAGAGAGTGACATATTAGTTTTTCCCAGTATTAGAGAGTTTGGGGGTGGGGTTGTTTTAGAGGCGATGGCTACTGGAATTGTGCCTGTAGTAGTAGACTACGCGGGTCCAACTGAATTAGTAAATGAAAGTAGCGGGTATAAGGTTGCTATTAGCGACAGAACTCAATTGATTAGAAACCTTGAGAATACATTGGAAGAGATTGCATCTAATCCAGAGCGTTTAGCATTAAAAAGAGCGGAGTGCCTAAGAAGAATTCAGCAGCATTATACTTGGCAGGCTAAAGTAGACCAAATCAATGAAGTTTATATGTGGACATTAGGTCAAGGGCTAAAACCTAAATTCACTACCAATAGTTTTTCATAGCTATTGCAACAAAAGCGCTGAAAGCTAGCATCACCAACTCTATTTATATACTCCATCGCGTTGGAATAGAATAATAGTAGGAAACTTATATGACTTCTTCGCGGAAGCACGTGTTTATTGAACCTGTTAATTCACTTGCGTATGTTGATGCGCTTTTTAAAAGCTTGAATGAAGGATTAACAGTCGAACAAATAGCCAAGCATAACGGAAAACATGACGTGATTGCCATTAATCAGTCTTATGGTTGGTATGAGGGAACAGCTTACGTACCTCAAAGTTCATTATCCACAGCACAAATTCTATACACATCTGGGACTACAGGTGAACCTAAAGCCGTCCATATTGCTCATGAGTCATTAAAAAATACTGCAGAAAGGCTAGTTGAAGTCATGGAGATGACTTCAGAGATCAAAGAATATGTAGGTATCCCAGTCAATTACTCTTTCGGGTTTGGCAGATGTAGAGCCATTTCCCTCGTTGACGGAAAGTTTTATGTGCCTGAAAAATTCGATCCGTTAGAAATAGTTAGAATGTTAGAAGCTGACGAAATCAATGCGATCTCTGCTGTTCCAAGCTTGTGGCGTGTCTTGTTGTCGTTTAGTGACCTGATCACCCAAGAGTTAGCTAAAAAAGTATACTGGATAGAAATTGGTAGTCAGTATATGGCTGCAGAAGAGAAACTGAAGCTGGCTGAACTTTTCCCTAACGCTAAGATTGTTCAGCACTACGGACTAACCGAAGCATCCCGAACTACTTTTCTTAAAATCCACGAGAAAAAAGCATTAGACTCTGTCGGTAAAACATACTTTGACGACGTAAGCGTTAAGATTTCTGAAAATGGTCGTATAGCTATCAAGGGGCCGCACGTCACTAGTAAAATTTGCTCTGATAAAGATTACCTGTTCGGTAAGGAGAGTTGGTTTGAAACTACTGATTTAGGCGAAATAGATAATGGCTATGTCTATTTCAAAGGGAGGGATGATGACGTTATCAATTGTGGCGGAATTAAGCTTTCCCCAGATACGCTGGATTTAGCGCTATCCCAAAAAGTTGGTGTTGATACTTCAGATTTCACAGTGTTTAAATATTCAGATGAGCTAAGAGGTGAACTGCCAGCAATCGCTATTTCGCGTAGAGCGCTAGAAAGAAAAAATGAATTGATTAATGCACTCAACGATGAGTTGGTAGAAAAGAAACTAAATATAAAATCACTGATAAAAGTGCTGATGGTAGATGAACTACCAAGAACCGCTACTAACAAGGTTAAGCGCAAAGAACTCTATTTTAGCGACATAGAAGGTGAGAGTGTATTAAATGAAGAGTCTGTTAGTGACGAAAACTTTGAAGAATTACTTGTAAAAGCATTAAAGGTTGTTCTTAAAGTCAATGAAGTAGGCCCTGATGACTCAATTAAATCTTTAGGCGGGGATTCACTTTCGACACTAATGCTGTTGGTAAAGCTTGAGAAAATGGGCTTACCCAATGATGAAATCATGTGGTTGGTTGATGGATTGACTTTGAAAGAGGTTATTCAAAGAAAAGAGCAGAAAAAAACACTAATAGAAGACAGTGACGATAATAGTTATGTTGAAAACAAACATGCCTTTTTCACAACGCCTGAAAACTTATCACTATATTTAATTCGCGGGATTTTTGTTCTCATAAATATAATAGCACACTGGAGTACGGGCTTGTTTGAACGTATGCCACTATTTCTTCACGGACTAGATAGACATTTTGCTGTAGTTTTTAATTCTGGCACTACGGGATTCGCGCTAATGTTCGGTCTTACTTACGGTGCAAGCTTAGTCAAAAACAAACTGAATGACATTAAAACGTTAAAATCTACGTCAATAAAAAATATGAATATTCTATTGGCAGGTATATTTTTACTAGCAACTTTAAGGTTGATAAGCAATACATTAGCGGGAGGTCAGTTCTCAGCAATGACGGTTACAAATTCCGTATATTCAGTTTTATATTTTTATTTTTTTGCTGTGCTAACATTTCCGTTTATTATACTTTTTCTAAGTCGCTATACAAATTTTGCTACAAGTATTGTTACAACAGCGCTTACTTTTTGGCTATTATCTCTATATATATCAAATTTAGATATTGAGGCGTCTGAAAATTCTTTAATACAGTTAGTCATACTTTTATTTACTGCAAAGTATGACTATTTAGGAATGTCTGCAATTGCGCTAATCGGAGCTTTGGCTGGATATTATCTTAGGTGGAGTGCTATCTCAAACAAGCAAATGTTGTACAAATTTCAAGCTGGCATTATGTTGTGTATCGCTGCGATATACATCGGAATTTCTAGCGGCGAAATAGATATGTGGACGAACTGGCCTACATCTAAACTTTACATGTCTTTGGTATTTCTCTTTGTTAGTGTAATTGTAGTGTTAGATGCGATTTTTGTGTTCTTGCTACAGAGTAATATAAAATCAAGAGTTTTAATAGTCTCGTTCAGGTTGCTGGCTTCAGTCGGGTTGCTAGCGTTTCCGCTCTTTGTTTTGCACGAATTAGTTCTTCCAAGTGTGTCTATACTTAGTAGTTTAGGTTTCGAAAGTATAAGACTTTTGCCATTTATTATCTTTTCACTATTATTCTTTGTTTTGATAAGAAGAGTGTATAAAGTAATATGAATTAATATTACGGAACCTAAAATTCCAATTTAAGCTATCGGTGGGTCATGCTTTTCTATTCTAACAATAAAAAAGAAGCAGTGTTGTAATGCAAGATTATCTAAACATAGGCTTAATAGCGCTATGGCCACTTTTATGTTGTATTTTTTTTCTTAAGTTCGATACCCTCACTGCTACATTTATAGCAATTGTCGGAGGAATGTTATTACTCCCTGTCGGAGTAGAAATAGACTTTCCATTAATCCCCGCTATAGATAAGTATGTTGCGTCGTATATAGGTTCCATAGTTGGTATCGTATTGATTAAGAAAAATACGTTTTATTGGCTTGGGCAAAAAGGAACTGTGCGGTGGATAATAGTAGCTATTGTTTCGATATCGTTTATAAATTTTATTTTTAACACTAATCCACTTTATAATGGCGTTTGGAAAGCTGGGCTAACGATCCATGAGGCAATTTCTAGTAGTATCGCGACTTACTTGGCCTTGCTACCGTTAATTATCGGAATTAATATTGTAAAGTCGGAAGCCGATTTAATTAAAATTTATAAGTTGTTAGTCGTCGCACTACTGCTTTACTTGCCTTTTGTATTGTTCGAAATTAGGTTCAGCCCTCAATTACATAAACTAATTTATGGTTTCTCGCCTCATGAGTTCAAACAGCAAATCCGTGATGATGGTTTCAGGGCGGTTGTTTTTCTAGGCCACGGACTGTTAACTGCTAATATTTACTTGTGTGGTTTCTTTTCTCTGATTACCTTAACGAAAATGAAACAGTACTTCATATCTAAAATCATAAATTACCAACTTATCTTTGTGTTTTTTGTATCTCTTATATTGCTCAAGTCGGCTACGGCTATAGTATTAGCGCTGGTGGGGTTGGTCGTTTTTTATACTAATTTTAGTACTGTTAGGAATTTTTTATTAAGGGCGATAGTAGTCTTTGCATGTATTTATCCATTAGTAGTTTACACATCAATTCTACCGCTGGATTGGTTATATGCAAATTTACAGGGTATATTCGCAATAGAAAGATTAGACTCTCTGTATTTTAGGTTTTATAACGAAAGTTTATTACTCGAATATTTGGGAGATTATTTTCTAATAGGTTATGGCGGGTCGGGAAGGGCGATATTAGCAGGATTAATACCCGATGGGACGTGGGTGGTTTGGACGTTGCGTTACGGTTTTATTTTCTGGGTTCTCAATGTTGTACTCTATTCTGTATATGTATTTCAAAAAGCAGATTCTTGCTACAAAAGAAACGCGATGCAAATTTTTTCTGTTATGCCAATGATTATCCTCTTAGATCAGATTCCTAATTCATCATGGAGTATGCCCTTTATTTGGCTGGTCTCCGGGGGTCTCATTTCACTAAGTACATATTACAATAAGGCGCAAACCTAACCTTTTCGAGATAGAAAAATTAAGGTTTCTTGCTAATTTCATATATGTATGAAACCTAAGTTAGGGGTAGCCGGTAGATATTATCGATACAGTTATATATTTCACTTTTTGCATGCTAATTTTCAATTTTTATAATGTAAACCTGTGTATGTCCATGAGGTAATTCATCGATTTTAAGCTTAGAGTTTCTAATTGAAGTTAATTTTTTGTCCATCAAAAATTGGGAATTAACGGTTTTCGCATTGCTCGTTCGATAGTCGCCAGTCATATACCACTTCTCAATTAATTCCGTTTTTTCATACGGAATTCTAATAGTAATATCACTGTAGTTTTCAGGGCCTGATTGCGTTTTTTCACTGAATCTGGAAATGACTACGATGGTCAGTATTTTGTTATTCAAAAATGGATAAATGTCGAGCATGGGCATGTTATCTAAAGCCTTCCTTCTTGCAATTGCAGGCACATCGCGAGTTGGTATATTTTCAGATTTTGTCTTAAGTAAGTCTCCTAGACCTTCACCATTATTATTTAAAAGTGTTAACCATTGCCATGTCGGGTAAGGGTGACCGCCCAAATACCATTTTGCATGAGAACTCCAGTAGTCACCCCTTTGAAATAAGAACAAATTCTGAGTAATATAACCTGCTCGTGTAAGAGTTAAAAATGTATCTACAGTTGCAGTCCCAGCCGCGACACTCTTCATTACTTGTTCTTGTTCTTCGTATAGGGCTTTACTAACTTTGGCGTTGTTTAGTCCATTTCTAGCGTAACCGGGGCCGGCTTCATATGTTCCGACGCTCAAATGAGTTCCTCGCTGCTCCGCTATTTGAGTAGCTTTAGTAATATGCTTAACCGCCCTTGAAGAAGCAGTTTGCGCTGCAAAACTCAGTAACGATGAATACCCCTCGGGTGTATCGGTTACCACACCTTCACCTTGATCCCAGCCGCCATTATATTCTGCTATGGTTAATAGTGGAGTTAACGGTGTTTTAGATGCCGCTTCCTGGCCATACGATTTTATGTTCCAACCCCCTAAGACAGGTTCTAGTTTATTCTGTAATCGATCCCAATACGGGCTTTCGCGAAATATAGATAATACATAGCGTTGATAAAGCCCATATGTATCACCTGAAGAGTAATGCTCATTTGTAACACCGTCTTTCATTATAGGAAACGTCCATGGGGAAAACAGTCTGTTCCACGTTTCGTTACCAATCTCAAACCTTATGTTATTAAATACATCGGTGTACGGTAATTTTTGGCCCGAGTAGTACCTCTTCGCAGCCCAAGGTTTTTCATTTTGACTGCTTGTACTCGGTGTATATGGTGCTGCTATAAACTCAATTAGTCCTAACCATTCATCTTTCGTAAAGTGTGGTTCAATTTGAAGCCATGGTTTAATTCCCACATCCATAAATGCTGAAAGTGTCTGGGGCAAAGTATTGCCGTGAGTTGATGAAGTAACGCCGGCTGGATTGGTAAGTTGCGTTAAGTCATAGGTCTTTTGAAAAGTTTTTACAAAACCGTGAGTTCGTAAATAACTCATGCCCGATTTTTTCAAAGAAGTTTTGTCATCAGGAAGCAACCCTAAATAAGGGGCGTCTTTTTGGTAGATTCTTAAATTATCTATATTTATCTTACCGTCGCCACTTATTAATAAATCTATTCTTCTAGTTTTACTATCTTCGTATAATTCAGGTACAGTAAAATCAAAACTATGTAGTTTCCATTGCTTAGTCAACTCAAGATTAGTATGTTCATTTTGACGACGTGCAATAACTTTTAACTTTCCAGTACCTCGAAGCCAAACTTCAAATGTATAGGTTTTCGCAGGGTCTAAAACATCATACCAACTTTGTGATGTACCCGAATGATTGTACCTCCCTACACTCAATAGATTAGGGGGGGTGATCGCAGCAGATAGAAACGTCTCACCGCCGTCTATAACTTTAGTATTTGGGGCAGGGTGAGATCGTGAATATTTATTGACCAGTTGGCGGAAACTAAACGATCAGTTTGACGATCCGGTTTAGTCGTGATCTTATACTCTCTTTTTGGGGAGTAAAACCATGTATATCGAAGCCTTCACCACCCACTTTGGGGAATTATCTGACACGCGTCAATCAGCAAAAGTGACCTATCCACTTGAGGATATTTTGTTTATCACCTTGTGTGGTGTCGTCGCTGGAGCCGAAGGGTGGAGCGATATCCGGGACTATGCCGACGGTCATATTGGCTGGTTCCAACAACATGGTTACTTGCGCGATGGCGTCCCCGTTGATGACACTATTGCCCGTACCATTTCGCGTATCGACCCAGAGCAGTTTAGAGTTTGCTTTATCAACTGGATGCAGGCTGTACATGAAAGCACCGAAGGACAATTGATTGCGATTGACGGTAAAACGCTGCGAAGCTCCTACCAGCGCGGTGACCGCCAATCAACGATACACATGGTCAACGCGTTTGCCTGCACCAATAAAGTCGTTTTAGGTCAGGTTAAAACCTCAGAGAAGTCGAACGAAATTACAGCGATCCCTGAGCTTATTCAGTTACTTGATGTTCAGGACACCTTGGTATCAATTGATGCTATGGGCTGCCAGACCAGCATCGCAGAGCAAATAGTCGAGCAAGGTGGTGATTACCTGTTCACACTCAAAAGCAATCAGGGCAAGCTCTGTAAAGCAGTCGAGGATGCGTTTACTGAGACACGGGAAGCACCACTTGGTGGCTTAACCTTCGAGCAAAAGCGGGGTCGCATAGAAGCCCGGACATACCATGTGTTAAGTGCTGATGACGTGAGCAAAGCGTTCCCGCAATGGCCTGAGTTAAAGACGCTTGGCATGAGCATGAGCTTCCGCCAACAACAAGGCAAAGCACCTGAACTGACATATCGCTACCATATCAGCTCCGCACCATTAAGTGAGAAGCAACTAGCCGAAGCAGTACGTTCTCACTGGGCTGTAGAGAACAGCTTGCATTGGGTACTGGATGTCAGCATGGGTGAAGACGACTGCCAGATACACCAGAATCACGGTGCCGAAAACTGGTCGATGCTACGCCATTTAGCGCTAAACATGTTGCGGGCAGAGTCATCAAAAGGCAGCATACCCGCCAAGCAAAAACGGGCTTGGATGAAAGCCAGCTATCTGGAAGCTGTGCTAACTGCGGGTTTTAGTGGCATGATTAATTAGTGAGCACTCATGCGGTTGCCCTGGTATTTGGGGGGTGCTTAACTAATTCCCATTGTGCACTATTCTCGTCATTGCTGAGACTACCTAACATGGGCTGTGAGAATTTACCTGCAACCCCCTTAGCTTTCCAAACACGATTGGTTAATAGGTATTCTCTTTTTGGAGAGTATAACTTGTGCCTAAGGATAATTAGATCTCCCTCTTTAATAGGAGGACCCGTTTCATTCAATTTTAGTGAATATCCACGATGGTGTTCTGGATGCTTATCCGAACGGTAGATGATGTAGCCTATTGCGTCTTTCACTGAATTCCAACTAATGGCTAAGGAATTGTCTATGTTTTTTGCAATATGTAAGTTTGTAGGCGCATGAATAGGTGATAGTTTCTCGTGTAGGTTTACTTTTGTTAAACCTGTTTTACTGTTTTGATTCTGTGAGGCTATAGGTGGGACTAAAGCTATAAAATTAGAGAATTTTGATAATTGATAATTTTTATCGACAGCCCTGACCGCATAATAATATTCTGTTTGTGGCTTACTCCAACCAGGTATTGAAATATTAAATGTGTTTTTGTTAGCTGGCACTGCTAATCCAGAAAACTGTGGTTGCCAGCCAGATGCCCTATGTCCATCGATGGCAACTTTCGAATTTCGAATGGATTTAAATTCACCATTCTCTATTCTTAATACCTCAACTGATGCTCCATTAAAGGCACCTTCGTTCCATGAATCATAATGGCTTAATGCCTTTCTGTGTATATAAACGGTATTAGGAGAGTCATTTGTTGCAGTAAACATGCTGCGAAAAATAATAGGCTCAAACCCTCCGCCTTCACTAAGCTTAACTCCGTTGCCAAAGGCAGGTAGGGTCGTTGTGAAAGATTCCACATTCGATTGTTTGATATCGTCGAGAATAGAAAAGCTGGGTTGAGCACCTTTGGTAGCGGATGAAGTTACTATAACGATGAAGATTACAATGACTATAAATATAGAGTAGTTCACTTGTCACGACCCCTGAAAATTTCAGCTAAAAGAAACTGACTAGCGTCTAGCGCAGTAGCATTGTATAAGTTTGACGTAAGTCGATAAAAAACTCTGGAAAATAATGTTTAAATAACTTTTTTGCTACTTTCCAAGTTAAAGTTATGTCGAGTGATTTTTCAAAATGTAACTTATAAATGGAATGGCTCTTGGCCTAAGTATCCTTGATGAAGCGATGTATACAAACTAATGTGTTCATAGTTAAATATGGTGTCAGCTACAAAATACGTAAACAATTTAAGATGGAGTTGTGTGAGCGCAAATAGCATCCTAAGGCTAGTTAAGCAGCGTTACAAGTATAGACATTGTCCTGCAAGCTTTTTTAGTATTAAATAATACTTCGGAATTGCTGTAGAAACGTTAAAATGTAACCACTTAAAATTCATACGTTCGCTTTGACTAAACGATAGATTAACCTGTGGTCAAGTAAACTTGTATATATAAATATCAAACAAAAACCAAATAGAAGCCTTACATACGGGCAGTTGAGTCCCTATATCAACCTATTCTTTCTAGTAATTCAGATGATGCGCGGTATAGAATAGAGACCATAAAATATAAACTATTTACCTCTTAGGATAAAACGTTACCAACAGCATTTTAGGTGTAACTGTAATTTTAAATGGTAGCAAAAAGGAATTTTTAATGTTGAAGGATGACTGCAAATATATTGCAGCAATTATTATTAATTACGGTACTGCAGACTTGACTGTAAAGGCAGTTGAATCTGTTCTTTTGATGAAAAGTAACAATATACGCATCAAGGTTTTTGTTGTAGATAATTGCTCTCCCAAAGATGATGTTAATATATTGAATCGAGCTCATTCTAGCTATGGATGGGGTGAAGAAGTAGAAGTATTGCCCGAAAAAATAAATAGTGGTTTCGGTTCTGGCAACAATGTTGTGTTGGAGCGCCTGAAGGTTTCTACAGAAAAGCCAGAATTCGTTTTCTTCCTTAACCCTGACGCATACCTTCAAAACGATGTTGTTAGCATTCTCGCGAGTAGACTACAAACTGATCCTAATTCAGCAGCCGCAGGGGCTTTAGTTTTAAGAGAAGGTACTAATCAACCTGTTGTATCCTCATTCCGTTTTCCAACTTTTATCAGTGAGTCTGTTTCAGCATTGGGGGTTGGGCCTATTCATCGATTGTTTAAGCATAAAACAGTAGCTATTCAGCCTTCTGAAAAAGCTTACTGTACCGATTGGGTTACTGGGGCAGCCTTCATGGTGAAATTTTCAGTGTTAGAAGACGTCGGTTTTTTTGATCCCAGTTTTTTCTTATATTATGAAGAAACCGAATTAATGCATAGGATTAGGGCAAAAGGCTATAACGTATGGTTTCACCCCAAAGCGAAAGTAATTCATGCGGCTGGAGCAGCGACAGGTATGAAAGATGGGAAACATGAAGAGAACCGAAAACCAATATATATTTATGATAGTTGGAGAATATATTTCGTAAAAACTCATGGTATATGGACGGCACGCTTTATAGCTGTTTCGAACTACGTATTGTCATTATTCAATCTACTCCTTACCAAAGTAACGTCAAAGAAGCCTAGTTTACCAACTAATTATACCAACGATTTTTGGCATTATTCTTTGAAGCCTCTTTTTACTCGTGATCCAACGGCAAGGCATTTCCCTGCAGTAAAAGAGAACAAATAAATTGAAAGAAGAACGAAATACAGCAGCACCACTAGATGACGGTAGTTTGAACAATAATCCTTCTGATATTGGCTATTGGGCCTTAATTAAAGAAGATTTCTTTGTTCACGAGCGTAAATTTGGCTCACAAGGTTTTTGGACGCTATTTTGGCATCGCTTTGGTAACTGGAGAATGAGCGTCAAACCTAAACTATTAAGAATGCCGTTTAGTCTGATTTACAAGGCGATGTTTAAAAGCTGTGAAATTTTGTGCGGAATCAAACTCTCATACAACGTTCCAGTTGGAAGAAGGGTTAAATTAGAACATTTCGGCGGAATGATTCTGGGCGCTAGGTCTATAGGCTCGGATGTAATTATCCGACAAAATACTACTTTTGGCGTGGCCGATACGAAAGATTTGAATGCTAAACCAACTATCAGTAGCGGGGTTAGTATCGGAGCTGGAGCGGTTATTGTCGGTAATATCACGGTTGGCAAAAATGCCGTGGTTGGTGCTAATGCAGTAGTAATCAAAGACGTCCCCGATGGTGCAGTTGTTGTCGGGGTACCTAGTAAAATAATTCGAATAAACAAGTAGATTAAAAGATAGTTTGTCCTTTTTAATAAGCGGATGGATAAAGCTAAAAATCATCATACTTCTATAAAACTCACTTTGACAAATAGAGATTGAAAATTTCCACATGGAACAGAATCTAAAGCGTGAACCGGCGGATTATTATCCTTACTTTGACTTCTTAAGGTTTTTTCTTGCCAGCGTTGTAATGTTCTATCACGGCGACTTAATTGAGTGGACTTACGCTGGGAAGCTCGCGGTAGAGGTATTCTTCGCTTTAAGCGGCTGGCTGATTGGTGGAATTTTGCTGAAAACTAGATCAGAGGATATGCCTAAGTTCTATTTCAATCGCGCTATTCGTATTTGGATTCCATATTATTTAGCGTTTACCCTGCTTATATTAGCTAGCCTTTTAAAAGAGCCTATCACTGACAAGTGGCTCGAATTTGTTTTTTACAAGTTTACATGGGTCTATAATATTTTCGGCCCGCCCCAACTCGCAGAGTGGGGCGACATGATGCCTTTAGACGGAACTGGCAATCATTTTTGGAGCGTCAATGTTGAAGAGCAATTCTACTTAGTTGCACCTTTGCTTCTGGTTGTAGTTCCCAAAATAGGTAAAAGTTTAATCACTTGGTGTTTACTATCAGTTCTATTATTGTTCGTTGGAAGCTATGTAACGCTATGTTTAGGTGTTATTGCGGCTATTGTAAATAATAGGTTTCCGAAGATTATAATGTGCGATACAACTCGGTTAATATCTGCTGTGATATCGATTGGCGCGTTTATTCTTCTTCTAACAACGGCTTCTTACAAATTGGTTGCACCAATTTTTGCTATATCCATAGTATTAGCATTGACCATCAAAGGTAAGAAAACGGGGGCAGGTGCGTTACTCGGTGGAATATCTTATCCTCTCTATTTAAATCATTGGATCGGATTGATTTCAACGAATGCTATTTTTAAAGTTTTTGCTCTAGAGGCTAGCCCAATAGAGCATTTTATCTACGCTTTTATAAGCTATGCTCTGGCTACGTTTTTATACATTATTGTAGATAAAAAAATCCATGAAAAAAGAAAGCTTTGGTTTTCTCATGAGAGGGGAGTGAATGTAATTATTTACGCTTACACCTCCATTTTAATTGGTATCGTAGGCGGTTTGGTTTTTTTTAATTAACTGTACTTGGTGGTCGTTGGACTTTACGAAAGCTCAACGACCGATATGCCACTTCTATCGTACGTATTGACGCTTGTTTACTTTAAGTTGTGGTATTGCATTTTAAAGCTATTGCTTTGCCTTTGTAGCCAACCAAAGTCTATTGCCTATCGGTTAGGTCTATCGCAGATATTTAGCCCCTTCTTTTTCTATAACCTAGCCTCTACCAAGCTATAGCGTTGACACTTTAACTATAGAGGCCAGAGGATATCCCTAGTATTAGATATTAAACTTTTAATGTATATACAAATGCTATATGCTGTATAGCCATAAATCGCATGAACTGGTATGTGCTGGCTTTTACAGGCTGGCTTTTGTAGATAATACCGTTCTTGATGAGGACTTACGTTGGATAAGAAGAAGAAAAAAAAGAATAGTCAGCTGATCATTCGTATTAACGATCAGGAGCGTGCTGACTTCATTCATCTCTGCGAAGAGTTAGATACTACAGCGGCTAGAGAAATCAGGCGATTTATTAAAGAATTCACTGAAGAGCAAAAAGCCAAGTCTTCGGATTAGCGCTTCTGCTTTATCAAAAATGCACTGCTCTTAAACCAGTGATTACATCGAGTGGGCGCATATTGCCTTGCGTTCTTCACTCAATAAAAAATAGCACAAAAAGGATATTCATAATGGCTAAAGCTAAAAAAGTTAAACAAGAAATCAAAGTAACAAAAGCTAAAATTTCTAAGCAAGAAGGTAAACTTAAAAAGCTTAAGAAAGAGCTTAAAAAAGCGAAGAAGTAAGTAATTCGCAAGATTGATTTATTGTGACGAAACGGCGTATAAGCATGGCTTTACGCCGTTTTTTTGTTCCCTTCGTTATGTAAGTCAATGACGAATACTCATCACCTAATTAATATAACCGGTACTGCTATTTAAACGCCTTAGCCGCTATACTCGTATTGGTAAAATAACGTTAGTAAATTGACGATAGTAGCTGCTAAGGAAAACTCTTGTCCGATATTCATTTTTACGAACCCAAGTTAGGTCACAACCTCGCACACGATCCGTTCAACGCCATTATCGCTCCTAGGCCAATTGGTTGGATTTCATCAAAAAGTAAAGACGGTAAGCTAAACCTCGCGCCTTACAGTTTTTTTAATGCACTAAATTACACGCCACCTATTATCGGTTTTTCTAGCGTGGGTGATAAAGATTCGCTGAAAAATATTAAAGCAACCGGTGAGTTCTGTTGGAATCTTGTCGGCAAACCATTATTAGAGGCTATGAATCAAACCAGTGCGGCTTTAGCTTTCGATGAAGATGAATTCGCGTTTGCAGATTTAGATACAGCAGCTTCACACATTGTTGATGTGCCACGAGTAAAATCAAGCCCCGTTAGTATGGAATGTAAGCTTACCGATATCGTACAGCTAAAAAATGCGCAAGGCGGCTTGTGTGAAAGTTGGTTTGTGATGGGGGAGGTCGTAGGTGTGCATATTCAAAAGGACATGATTGAAGCGGGTGTGTATAAAACGTTGAAAGCTGAACCTGTCATGCGCGGTGGTGGAGCAGGGGATTATTTCACCGTAGACAGTAGCAACATGTTTGAGCTTTTCAGACCAAAATAAATTGGGCTGTAACGATAAAAAAGCAGTGGCAACTATTTAAAAGTTCACAAAATAGTGACCACTGCTTTAGCTTTATTTTTAACTAAAAAGCTTACCAAATACCGTCTTCAGATTTACCCTGAATCTCACAGTCTCCAGTTTTATATTCTAC
The DNA here is from genome assembly GCF_000213655.1 of Alteromonas naphthalenivorans. Taxonomy (NCBI): domain Bacteria; kingdom Pseudomonadati; phylum Pseudomonadota; class Gammaproteobacteria; order Alteromonadales; family Alteromonadaceae; genus Alteromonas; species Alteromonas naphthalenivorans. The sequence continues at coordinate 2,508,506 of NC_015554.1, read as the reverse complement.
CTTTTCACCTCTATCGCGCTTAGCAAAGTAATCTTTGCTGATAGATACGATAGTAGGTGTCATCCACACGATAGCAATGATATTGATAACAGTCATTAACCCTAATGCCATATCGGCCATGGCCCATACTTGTGGCATGGCCGCTTGAGCACCCCAGTAAATCATTCCCAAGTAACCTATCGTGTAGGCAGCTCGGCCTGCACGGTTATCGAGTTTGAACATATGTAAGTTACTTTCGCCGTAGGCATAGTTGGCTACAACCGAAGTAAACGCAAACAAGCTAATGGCTGCGGCAACAAAGTCGGTTCCGCCTTCGCCTAAATGGCTGCTCATTGCATCTTGGGTTAATCTAATGCCTTCCATTTGCTCGGAGCTAGAGCCGCCTGCAAGTAGAATAATGAAGGCGGTAGAGGTACACAGCACCATAGTATCTAAAAACACGCCCAGCATTTGAATGTAACCTTGTGACACTGGGTGGTTAGGATTAGGCACTGCACTGGCCGCAGCATGTGGCACAGAGCCACTTCCGGCTTCGTTTGAGTATAGGCCGCGCTGAATACCGTTTTTAATCGCTGCACCTAATGCGCCCGCGCCGGCTTCTTGCAATCCAAATGCAGACTTGATGATATCCATCAACATAGCAGGAAGTTCTGAGATGTTGATAAAGGTAATCCCCAATGCCACTAAGACATAACCAATACCCATAAAAGGCACAACAAATTCAGCAAATCTAGCAATGCCCCGTAAGCCACCTATTACGATTAAAGAGGCTAGAGCAATAATCGCTATGCCCGTGTATTCGCTGGGGAACTGATACGCGTTGTTTAACGCATCAGTGATGGTGTTGGCTTGCACCGCACTAAATACAAAGCCGTAACCGAAGAAAAGACATAAAGAAAAGGCTACTGCTAACCAGGTTTTATTCAAACCTTGTTTAATGTAATACGCAGGGCCGCCACGAAACTCACCGTTTTCATCACGTACTTTATACAATTGCCCTAAAACGCTCTCAGCGAAGCCTGTGGCCATGCCTAGTATGGCAATCATCCACATCCAAAAGATAGCACCAGAGCCACCAAGCGAGATGGCTACCGCTACCCCTGCTAAGTTACCGGTACCTACTCGGGCAGATAAACTAGTACACAGTGCCTGAAATGAGCTAATACCGTCTTTGGTCGATTTATTGCTTCCTTTTAACAAAGTAAACATGTGACCAAAATGACGTAATTGAACACCACCTAATTTAACGGTAAACCAAATACCACATGCTAATAGCATGATGATTAATACTTGGCCGTTACCCCATAAAACGTTATTTACCGCCGAGACAAAGTTTTCTATCACGCGTTTTCCTTTGCTTTTGTTGTTGTGAGACCCGTAGAAAACCTCAAGAGGCTGTTTATCGCTTAAAAGGCTACTATCTAAAATTGATGAACCTTAAAAGAGCGTACTTAAAAAGAGTACCTTGCTGGAGAGCTCAAAAGACACAGTAAGCAAATATAGTAGCATGTGGAAAAAAAGAGTGAAGAGGGAATAAGTAGTTAGATTACAACTTTATGTATGCCAGAAAACAAAAAACCGGTCGAAGGACCGGTTTCTTATGTATGGCTGGGGTAGCAGGACTCGAACCTACGAATGGCGGGATCAAAACCCGCTGCCTTACCAACTTGGCTATACCCCAAGTGATAACCACGCAGCAAAAGCGCAATTACTAGGAAAAAATGGCTGGGGTAGCAGGACTCGAACCTACGAATGGCGGGATCAAAACCCGCTGCCTTACCAACTTGGCTATACCCCAACTGTGGTGCGGAAGGAGAGACTTGAACTCTCACGCCGTGAAGCACTGGAACCTAAATCCAGCGTGTCTACCAATTCCACCACTCCCGCACAGTCAGAACCTCAAGAGAAGTTAGATAAAAAGAAAAATTGGTGGCTATGGCGAGATTCGAACTTGCGACCCCATCATTATGAGTGATGTGCTCTAACCAACTGAGCTACATAGCCTCCGGCTTTTTCTTTTCCCTCTCAGGAAGTGGCGCGTATTATGCGGATATGACTGGCGACCGTCAACCCCTTTTTTACTAACTTTTTCTAAGTGGCTAATATCTGTGCATCCAGGTTTAAAATCTAGCCAAAGTGCAGTGAATTTAATCAAATATCGCCAATAAACCCAAACTTAATTCCATGGCGTTGATGAAGTTTTAGTCTGGTAATAGCAAACATCTATAGGTCTAGGACTATAAATTTTGTCATGAAAGAAAGAATTATCGAGTGTTTGCCCAGTTTTCATACGTTTTTGGTATTCGGGATGCGAAGGAAGCTGAATATAATACTGTTTACCCGACGTATCTTTGTTACCTGCGTAACTATTTCTAATTTGGCTCTTATCCGAAGGCACTTCAATAACGCCACTATTTTCTATTGGGCCCCTTGGTAATTGCTGCAATACTTCCATTCCTTCGAGTACACGCCCAATAACTGACATATTTCTATCTAAGTGCCGCGGCGCTTGTCCAATCACAATATAAAACTCGGTGCTGGCAGTGTCCTTTTCACTATTACGGGCAAAAGCGACCGTGCCAGGGCAGTGAAGTGCCCACATTTCATTTCTCGTGCTGTCTATTCCTACAGGAAACCCATTTAGAAAACCTGTCGCGGGGGCAAACATGTCGTTTTCTTCTATAACAACCGCAGAAGATGAAAGTGGGGTAACAAACTCAGCTTTCAAATTACCGGTTTCTGGCGAGGGCTCATGGCTTTCATTACTCCCTCCTTGTGCAACAAAACCATCGACCACACGGTAGAAGTACTGCTGCTGATAAAAATCACTTTTTATTAGCTTACGAAAGCGTTTTACATGATGAGGCGCTAAAGCGGGGTTCAGCGCGATGACCACATCACCATAGTGTGTTTCAAAAGTAACGATATGTTTGTTAGGCACTTTGTACCATTTGTTGGTGATGTCGGTATCCATCAAGAGTTTTTCTTTTACCTGAGTGGCCTCAGGGCTTTTTTCATGATTATTTGCGTGCGCGGTAGACACTACGCTGCTTACGCCCAAAAAGGCCACACAGAGCGATACTGCCAATGCTGATATCTGTGGACGTGCTGATACCCGTAAAAGTGCTGATATCTGAGTAAGCGAAGAAAGTGAATGGACGAGTCTTTTAATCATTTTATTGTAAGCCCTGATGTAAATCATATTATTAACACTGGTATAAGTGTCTATTTATGTGTTTAAAGTACCGAGTCATTGCCCGTTAAATCAACAACTAATTCTACAGGCAATAAAAAACCACCCCTAAGGGTGGTTTTTTGGCGTAAATAGAAACGCTAGTAGGCTACATTTCTTTTTACACGTTAAATCTAAAGTGAATTACATCGCCATCTTTAACAATGTATTCTTTACCTTCTAAGCGCCACTTACCGGCGTCTTTCGCGCCTTGTTCACCGTTGAATTCAACAAAGTGATCGTAGCTAACGATTTCGGCACGAATAAAGCCTTTCTCGAAGTCGGTGTGAATCTTACCAGCTGCTTGAGGTGCGGTAGAGCCTTCAGGAAAGGTCCAAGCACGTACTTCTTTAACACCTGCCGTAAAGTAGGTTTGAAGGGTAAGCAAGTTATAGCCTGCACGAATAACACGATTAAGACCTGGCTCTTCAAGCCCCATGTCTTGCATGAATTCTTCACGCTCGTCGTCTTCAAGCTCAGCAATGTCAGACTCGATAGCCGCACATACTGCAACTACTACGGCATTTTCGCCTTCAGCGATAGCGCGTACTTTGTCTAGGTATGGGTTATTTTCGAAACCGTCTTCGTCAACGTTTGCAATGTACATGGTTGGCTTAAGGGTAAGCATGTTCATGTAGCTGATTGCAGCGTGCTCTTCTTTAGTCAGTTCTAAAGAGCGAAGTAATAAACCTTCATCTAAGTGAGGTTTAATTTTTTCCAATACTTTAAGTTCATACTTAGCATCAGAATCGCCACCTTTAGCGCGTTTAGCAACACGGTGTAGGGCTTTTTCTGTGGTTTCTAAGTCTGAAAGTGCAAGCTCGGTATTGATAATATCAATATCGTCTTGTGGGTTAACCTTGCCTGCAACGTGAACAATGTTTTCGTCGTCGAAACAGCGAACCACGTGGCCAATTGCATCGGTTTCACGGATGTTAGCTAGGAATTTATTTCCTAAACCTTCACCTTTTGAAGCGCCTTCAACCAAACCTGCAATATCAACGAATTCCATTGTGGTTGGAATAACACGCTGAGGGTTTACAATTTCAGCCAGTTTGTCCAAGCGAAGATCCGGTACAGGTACAACACCTGTGTTGGGCTCTATGGTACAAAAAGGGAAGTTTGCCGCTTCAATACCTGCTTTTGTCAGTGCATTAAAGAGTGTTGATTTACCTACGTTTGGTAGTCCAACAATACCGCATTTAAAACCCATGGTAGGGATCCTTGTCTGGAATTAGTGCTAGCTTAGGCTCACGCCTTAAAGGAGTGTAGCCGATTTTGCGCTTGCTTCAGGTCGTTTTTAAGGAGTATTTCGGTACAACGCACAGCTTCGTCAATGACACTTTCTATAGCCATTTTTTCGTCAGCGGGGGGCTTACCTAATACATGTCCGGTAACACGGCTTTTGTGACCCGGATGTCCAATACCAATACGCAAGCGTAAGAAGTCTTTATTGTTACCCAATTTTGCCACAATGTCTCTAATACCGTTTTGACTAGAGCTACCGCCTATTTTGTATTTTGCTACACCGGGAGGTAAGTCGAGTTCGTCAAAGGCCACTAAAATTTGTTCGGGTTCAATACGGTAGAAATTGGCTAATGCCGCTACAGCCTGACCACTCTTATTCATAAAAGTTGTAGGATAAAGTAAACGTACATCATGCCCAGCAATAGTTACGCGAGCAGTTTTACCGAAGAATTTGGATTCTGGTTTTAGCGGGGTATTGAAGGTGTCGGCAAGTTGGTTTAGAAACCATTCACCGGCATTGTGTCGGGTATTATCATATTCGGGGCCTGGATTTCCCAGGCCCACGATAAGTCGGATATCAGCCAAGCTGATTATTCCTCAGAAGCTGCTTCTTCGTCGCCTTCTTCTGCATCAGCTGCTTTAGGAGCAGGCTTAACAGTGACTACTGCAAGGTCGTGAGTCTCGTCGTCTTTTCCAAGCTCAACAGACGTGATACCAGCAGGTAGTGTAAGGTCAGACAAGTGAAGAGTAGAATCCATTTCAACGTTAGCAATATCTACTTCGATGAATTCTGGAAGATCTTTAGGCAGACACGTAATTTCGATTTCGTTTACGTGGTGCTCAGCGATACCGCCAGCTTTGATAGCTGCAGACTTGTCTTCGTTGATGAAGTGAAGAGGTACGTTAGTGTGTAACTCTTGACCTGCGATTACGCGCTGGAAGTCAACGTGAAGAATACGAGGCTTGAAAGCGTGACGTTGCATGTCTTTAACGAGTACTTCAACAGCTTTTCCGTCTACGTTCAAAGTAAGAACGTGAGAGTAGAACGCTTCAAAGTCAGCAGCGTTGTTTACTTTGTTGTGATCAAGAGTGATCGACACTGGCGCTTCTTCACCACCGTAGATGATACCAGGAAGCTTGTCTTCACGACGTAGGCGGCGGCTCGCACCTTTCCCTAGGTCTGTACGTACAGTAGCGTCCAGAGTAAAAATTGCTTTAGACATTATATGTCTCCAATAAAAAATTAAGAATGTAAGTTCTTGCGACCAGAACCTACTGTTATAGGGCGTTGTAGCTACAAATTGTATACAACAATCGCCGCCTCAAATTTTGAGGGCGGCGAATTCTAACACCGAGGCCTATAACATACAAATTTTACTTGGCGGGTGTGCTTATGTTAGCGAGGCTTCATAATATTAGAAGCCTTACTAACCACTAACCTAAAGCTTATTTAGTTAACACTACGCGATAGTGGGCTTTACCATCTCGAAGTCGTTGTACTGCTTCATTAACGTCATCGAACTTGAAGGTTTCGGTTACTGGCGCAATATCATGCAGCGCAGCAAAATCCAGCATGGTTTTGATAGTAGCCGGGCTACCTACCGGCGAACCTGAAACTGAACGTTGGCCACCAATAAGGTTAAACGCGCCTATGTCTAAAGGCTCTAACGTTGCACCCACAAAGTGTAAACGGCCTTTAGGCGCTAACGTCGAGAGATACAAGTTCCAATCAAGCTTCACATTCACGGTAGAAATAATAAGGTCAAACTTACCCGCGGCGGCTTTAAGTTCGTCTTTATCACGGCTATTTAAGGTTTCGTGAGCGCCTAGCTCTAACGCTTCTTTTTTCTTCGATTCACTTGAAGTGAAAGCAACAACCTTACATCCCCATGCATTTAAGAACTGCAATGCTAAGTGACCTAGGCCGCCAATACCTACCACGCCAACCACCGAAGTGGGTTTAATATCAAATTGTACTAAGGGATTAAATACAGTAATGCCACCACAAAATAGTGGCCCTGCACTTTGTGGGTCTATACCATCAGGGATAGGGACTACCGCCGTAGCTTGGGCTCGAACTTTATCGGCAAATCCACCGTGGCGACCGCCAATTGTCATTGTGGCATTAGAACATAAATTTTGATCGCCAGACTCACAGGTGCCACAGCTATTACAATAGCCGGCGTGCCAGCCTAAGCCAACTCGCTGACCTACTTTCAATGACGTAACGTGTTCGCCTACCGCATTTATTGTTCCTACCACTTCATGGCCTGGTACGAATGGGTATTCACTTATACCCCATTCATTATCCAACATGCTTAAATCACTATGACAAATGCCGCAGCTCTCCACGTCTATCTCTACATCGTGAGAGGCTAATTCGCCGGGATCATATTCAAACCTTTCCAGTTTTCCACCTGGCTCTTTTGCTGCATATGCATTAATCATTTGTTACTCCTAGTATTAACAGTGACGTTTGTACGGCGTAGCTAGCCGTAATCGATCACCGTTTCCCTTTTCTTGCCAAGCAATACGTAGTCGAGGCATGCTTAGTGAGAAGATGCGTTTCCTATCACTCTGCTAGCGTCGAGTATTTCTACACTATCGACTTTTAACACGGTGCCGTATTGGGTGATAGTCATAAGATCTGGCATAGGCATGCCGGTTATCTTAACGATTAAGCCATTTCTATGAAATTTCTTATCCAGTTTTTGAAGCGTGTAGCGGTCCCCATTTTCAGCAATAAAAGCGTAAAAACCGCCTTCCATTTCTTTGTACACAATGGTGCCGGTTAGGGTAACTTCACTGGCTTCACCAGATGCGCTAAGACGTTTTTGTTCGGCAGTTTTAGGGACAAAGGCTTGCTGAGGCTTTTCATCTGCTTTTTCAGTCATAAGGGGCTCTTCTTTAACATCAACTGTGGTGTCGTCTTCATTAGAGCAGCCAGCAAGGACAAATAATAATGTGACGGCTGACAGCGTAGATAATGTACGAGTGAATTTCATAAATGCCTCTTTTATAGTTTTTTATTAGATACCAACCGTAAACCGAAAGTGGCCATATGGCTATAAAGAAAGACTACTTTAAAGCAGATTTAGTTCTCTTTATTTTGAATGTCAGGCCATTGGCTGATGAAATTTTCAGCGTGTTCGGCGGTCATCGGGCGACCATAGAAAAAGCCCTGTGCATTAGTAAAACCTAGCTTTTGTAGCAAAGTGGAAACGTCTTGTGTCTCTACACCTTCTGCAGTGGTTTGCAAGTGTAATGCATTAGCCAATTGTAGTATTGCTGACAAGATAGATTCCGCATTTGCACTGTTTACGTTTTGAACGTTTTCTGACGCGGCAATAACGAAACTTCGGTCTACCTTTAGCTTGTCAAAAGGGAAACGTTGAAGGTAAGACAGAGAAGAGTACCCTGTACCAAAATCGTCCAATGCGATCCGAACGCCTTGTTCTCTTAAGCTATTTAAAAGCATGATTGTGCTGTCGCCATCACACATTAATGATGATTCAGTTAACTCAAGTTCTAATCGAGAAGCGGGCAGACTGGTTGCTTTAAGCGCCTTGATCACCGTAGTGAGTAAATTGGTTCGCTCAATTTGAACGGGAGACACATTCACCGCAACTTGCAGTGGCGCAGGCCAGTTCATAGCATCACTACAGGCCTGTCTTAAAACCCATTCCCCTAACTGGACTATCATGCCATTTTCTTCAATCAGGTGGATAAAATCGGTAGGTGACACGACGCCTCGTTCGGGATGGTGCCAACGAACCAATGCCTCAAAACCGATTAGCGTATTATCGCTAAACCGAATTTGAGGCTGGTAGAGCACAACGAAGTCGCCGTCTGCAAAGCTTTGACGAAAATCACTTAACAGCGCTAATCTCAACATGGCATATTCATCGAGTTTAGGGTCGTAGAAGCATAGTTTGTTTTTACCGCTCGCCTTGGCTGCGTATAGTGCCATGTCGCTGGCACGTTGAAGAGACACTGGGGACACACCATCCATTGGCGCGTTTGCTACCCCTATACTGGCGCCTAAATCAAATGAGTGCTCTTGATGTAACCATGGCTCAGCCAATAACTCGTGGATTTTCTGACCGAAACGGGTTGCTTCTAGCGGCGTAAGGCTATTTTTGAAAACCCAAGCAAATTCATCGCCACCCAGTCTTGAAAGTAAAACACCCTTTGGCGTGATTTCTTTAAATCGACATGAAATGTCTTTTAATAACGCATCACCAGCTAAGTGACCTAACGTATCGTTAATCACTTTAAAATTATCAAGATCTAACGTAATTAAGGTTATATCCTTAATTATTTCAGGGGTCTTCGTTCCATCTTCAGCGTCATCGGCAAAGCATTCATGTAATGTTTTGGCGAATAAATGACGGTTAGCCAACCCAGTCAGAGAGTCGATGTTGGCTAAAAATGTCATCTCTTTTTCTCGAAGTAGCGCATCTGTCACATCAGTGCTTACACCGCGCCAGCCCGATAAGTTACCTGTACTATTTATAAGAGGTTGGGCTGTCAGCGACCACCATTTAGTATCGCCATTGACTTCAATAGGAATGTTATCTTGCGTGAAGGGCTCATTCTGCTGAAAATTAGTTGCTAATTCCCTCAACACGTTCTGGTTCGCTGCAGATGTGCTGTCTGAAAGTAAGTTTACAAAATGGCTGCCAGAGAGTTGGTGTACAGGCTTCCCTAAAACATGTTGCATACGCAACGAGACATGCTTCAAACATCCGTGACTATCAATTTCCCATAGCCAATCACTGGCGTTTTCTTCAAAATCTTTCAACAACAAGCCTACCACTTGGCGTTGATGTTCAATGGCGGTTTCTGCCACTAACCCGCGAATAAAACGTTTCGATGTAACCAGCACCACACAGCTTAGATATATCCAATAGATCAACAGCAATGCAGATATAAATAAATACTCGCCAAGGTAACTTATGTGGATACCTACTGATACCCCCAAGGTTAAGAACAAAACCCAAAATAACGCGGCTGCGGGTAAGGACGCAAACTGCCAAGCGCCAGTTGCAATAAATGCTGCAAGAATAGCAACTAAGATAATCTTACCTTGGGTATCCAATACTCCAAGTAATACGGTCGTCATTTGCGCATATAAAACAGCCGCCAATCCCAACATGAGTGCCAAGAGAAATTGCACCCGCTTAGAGCCGGTATTCTCAATTTTTCGTTTAACCAATAAGTACCAAGCAATAACATCACCGGCTGCGATAATAAGTAATGACAACGACCATGCAATCATGAAATCACTATTAATAAGGCCATTAGCAAAAAAGGAACATAAAATAACGATGAGAACAGTTGCACTGCTGGCAAGGGGAAGTTGTCGAGATAGAGAGTCAATTTGCCGGGCACGATAGTAGTTAGCCAGCTCAGACGTAGCATCGGGGTCGGTCCAAAATCGACTTAACCAATACCAAAATGCTGTTAACGAGCGTGTTTTTCTTACATTCACTAACCGCTCCTTTTTTATTCTTTGTATATTGATAACGCTGATAAGAAAGCTTACGCGCAATAAATCGCATTAAACCGTTAAATCGTGGTTCAGTTATCGACCGATAGTTTAAGAGCTTTAAGGATAGTAAAAGCGTGGCTACTTTTTGAAAATTTTTAAACGTTTTGGATATAGGAAGTAAAGAGTAAACATGCGGGTAATAAAAAAGGGCCTGTAGGCCCTTTTTCGAGAAGTGAAGTTCGAATGGTAATCGCTTTATATGCTCGCAGCGACTATTCGAGTTGAGTACTCACGTCTAGTGCTAGAAACTAGTACTCAAACATCGCTGAAATAGACTCTTCGTTGCTAATACGACGAATCGTTTCGGCAAGCATTTCAGATAATGTTAGTTGTTTCACTTTTCCAATCTTCTGCATATCTGCACTAAGCGGAATAGAATCGGTAATGATAATTTCATCGATGACAGATTCTTTTAGGTTCTGTGCTGCGTTACCAGAGAAAATCGCATGGGTGGCGTAAGCATAAACATTACGTGCACCATGGCTTTTCAATGCTTCAGCTGCTTTCGCTAACGTACCGCCAGTATCAATCATGTCATCCACAATAATACAGTCACGGTCATTAACGTCACCAATGATGTTCATTACCTGAGCAACGTTCGCCTTAGGACGGCGTTTGTCGATAATAGCAAGATCAGCATCGTTAAGTAGCTTAGCGGTAGCACGTGCTCGAACAACACCGCCAATATCTGGCGATACTACAACCGGATCGGCGAAATCACGTTGAACCATATCGGCCAACAGAATAGGCGTTCCGAATGCATTATCTACAGGTACATCGAAGAAACCTTGAATCTGCTCGGCGTGCAAGTCGATAGTAAGTACTCTATCTACACCAACGTTAGAAAGAAAGTCTGCGACAACCTTTGCAGTAATTGGCACCCGGGCTGAACGAACGCGACGGTCTTGACGCGCATAACCAAAGTATGGAATTACCGCAGTAATACGACCTGCTGATGCGCGGCGCAAAGCGTCGATCATCACGATCAATTCCATTAGGTTGTCATTTGTGGGTGCACAGGTTGATTGGATAATAAAAACGTCCGAACCACGGACGTTTTCATGAATTTCTACGCTAATTTCACCATCACTGAAACGGCCTACTTTGGCGTTTCCGAGTTTGGTATAAAGGCGATCGGCGACTTTCTGGGCAAGTTCTGGTACGGCATTACCTGCAAAGAGCTTCATATCTGGCACAAGTGGGTTCCTCAGTGCGTTGATAAAAGAGGTTTGGCTGGGGTAGCAGGACTCGAACCTACGAATGGCGGGATCAAAACCCGCTGCCTTACCAACTTGGCTATACCCCAATTTTTTATTTCTTGTCCGATGTGGCGTACACGTGCTCTGATTTTTTTAATTTTTGTAATAGCGGTGAGCGATTCACACCTTTTGCAACAAAACTATGCCAAGCAGCAGGCAATTTAGCCTGAACTTGTTTGGCGCAAACGTCGTCAGAAAAGATGGCAAATACGCAGGCACCTGTGCCCGTCATTCGCGACGGTGCGTAGTGTACCAACCACTGTAATAAATTTGCAACTTCGGGATAGCGATTAACGACTAATTGCTGACAATCATTGCGAGTTTTTTCAAATTGGTAGTCTTCCCACTGCATAATTGGTGTATTTCTGGTCAATTTCTCAGCTGTAAATACCTCGGCAGTACTAATATGCACATTGGGGTTCGCCACCAAATACCATTTTTCTTCTTGCGGGGCAGGGGTGATTTCTTCACCTACCCCTGATGCGAAAGCGGTAAGTCCGCGTACAAAAATAGGTACATCTGCACCTAATTCAAGCCCAAGCTCAGCAAGTTCATCTTCTGATAGTTTAACGCCCCATAACTGGTTTAGTGCGACTAGGGTGGTGGCTGCATTTGATGAACCGCCGCCAATACCGCCGCCCATGGGCAAGCATTTTTCTAAACTGATGTTTACACCTTTATTAATGTGAGCATGTTCAGCTAGCAGTTTGGCGGCACGAACAATAAGGTTATCTTCATCTTTTACCCCTTTTAGCGGGGTCGCCATAGAAATTACACCCGAGTCATTAATATCAAAAGCAAGCTTGTCGCCGTAATCAAGCATTTGAAATAAGCTTTGCAATTGGTGATAGCCATTTGGGTATCGACCATTAATATGCAGAAAAAGATTAAGTTTGGCAGGAGAAGGCCACCAATCTAGGCCTATCTCTTGTAAGTTCGTTACTTTAGAATTTGTCATTAAAGCAGCGTCCATTCGTATATTTTTATTTTTAATTGGGTTGATGGCGGGTTGGGTTGAACCAAATTAATAGCGTGGGGTAGCCACACATTATTGCCTTCGGGGGTAGTCACATTGCCATAGTTAGCATAACTGACTTGCCACCCCTTACATGCACTACAGTTGCTTTCAAGGGTATTGAGTAGTCCCTTTTCGGTAAGGGTAAACGTGTCATCAGCAAGAGGAAGCCCTTTAATCCACGAAAGCAAGGGTTCGACGGGAATATCCATGCCCGTTGTATGATAAATTAACGGTTCGGGATCGGCGTCTTCATATACCTCGTTACCCGCTTCTAAAATGGCTTTATCGCCGTTCACATTCAAATCAACCATGGTTACACCAAGTAAATTGGTTAATCGGAAATGAAAATCGGCATCATCGGTTTTCCACAAAAGGTTAGCGCTAGCCCCTTCTTTTTCCTGTCTAAAGGCTATTTTTCCGCGCAATTGCCACGCATCTACTTGTGCCACCTTTTTAAGCTGGGCACTAAGGTTTACGGCGTCTTCAGGACCATCAGGTAGTGTGGTACAGGCGCTGATAAATAGGGTAACCAGTACAAGTATAAAAACGAAGCGAATCATTGGGTGTCGTCTTAGGTAAAGTGCATACTTTATGTGAACACAGTTCTACCAACACTTTCAATCATTTTGGGTTTTTCGTACAATGCGCGTCCGACGTTGCCAGCACAGATTTGAATGACTCTACTCGCCCTTGGTATTAATCACAAAACCGCCCCTGTCGCATTGCGTGAAAAAGTGGCTTTTACACCAGATTCTCTGGTGGAAGCACTTGCGTCATTAAGAAAGGTGGATGGCGTAGATGAGTCGGTGATTGTATCAACGTGCAATCGCACAGAGCTTTACGTGAACACCCAGCATGAAAGTGCTACTGCCTTATTAGAGTGGTTATCAAACTTCCACCATGTTGAAGTTGATGAAATTGCCAACAACAGTTATGTGCTTGCCGCAGATGATGCGGTTAAACATATTATGCGAGTGGCAAGTGGGTTAGATTCGCTCATTCTTGGCGAGCCTCAAATACTGGGGCAGGTAAAGCAAGCCTTTGGCGATGCCAAACACTCAGGTATGATTAATACCGAGTTCGATAAACTATTTCAGCATACCTTTTCTGTGGCTAAGCGAGTACGCAGCGAAACTGAAATCGGCGCGAATGCCGTTAGTGTAGCTTATGCTGCAGTGCAATTAGCAAAGCATATATTTGCTGAGCTACCCAAGCGCTCAGTGCTACTGGTGGGTGCGGGTGAAACCATTGAGTTAGTGGCACAGCACTTAAAAGAGCAAGGTGTTACTTGCTTAGCTGTTGCAAACCGGACTATTTCTCGTGCAGAAGCGTTGGCTGAATCATTGGATGCCAGTGTGTATACCCTTTCACAGGTACCGGAACATCTAAAAGATTTCGATATAGTGATCAGCTCTACCGCCAGTCAGCTACCCTTAATAGGCAAGGGCATGGTAGAAAAGGCGTTGAAACAACGCAGAAATATGCCCATGTTTTTAGTGGATTTAGCGGTACCACGTGACATTGAAGCTCAAGTGAACGAATTGGGTGATGCTTATTTATACACCGTAGATGATTTGCAGCACATCGTTCAAAAGAATTTACAAAATCGTGAGCAAGCAGCACTTGAAGCTGAAAAGCTAATTGAAAAGCAAGCTGGCAATTACATGAGCTGGAAGCAGTCTCAACAATCTATCGATTTAGTTAGGCAGTATCGTCAAAAGGGCATGGAACAGCGCGACGACGTAGTAGAAAAAGCATTGGCGCAGTTAACCGAAGGCAAAGACGCCGAAACGGTACTTAGTGAAATGGCCTACAAGCTAACCAATACATTGCTGCACCCCACAACCCTGGCACTTAGAGAAGCTGCCATGCATGATGACCCGGCGTTGAGTCGGTGGTTGGGGCAAGCATTATCGTTATCCGACACTACGTCAGATATCAAAAAATAAGGTAAACATAAAAATATGAAAGACTCGGTTGTCAGAAAACTCGAAAACTTGGTGGAACGCTTTGAAGAAGTGCAGGCTTTATTAGGCGACCCACAAGTAATCGGCAATCAAGATAAGTTTCGTAATTTGTCAAAAGAGTTTAGCCAGCTAGAAAGCGTAGTTGGGGGCTTTAATGCTTATCAACAAGCGCAAGAAAATCTTGATTCAGCGAATGAAATGTTGAAAGAAGATGACGCAGAAATGCGTGAAATGGCGCAAGAAGAATTAAAAATTGCTAAAGCGGATATTGAACGCCTAGAAACTGAGCTTCAGGTTTTATTGTTACCCAAAGATCCTAACGATGACAGCAACTGCTTCTTAGAAGTACGTGCTGGTGCTGGTGGTGACGAAGCCGCAATATTTGCAGGCGATTTATTCCGTATGTACAGCCGTTATGCTGAAACTAAAGGTTGGCGCGTAGAATTAATTAACGCCAATGAGGGTGAGCACGGCGGTTATAAAGAAGTTGTCGCGAATATTAGTGGTGACGGCGTTTACGGTATTTTGAAATTTGAATCTGGCGGTCACCGTGTTCAGCGTGTACCCGACACAGAATCACAAGGTCGTATTCATACGTCTGCCTGTACCGTGGCTGTATTACCTGAAATTCCTGAATCAGAAGCTATAGATATTAACCCAGCGGATCTTCGCATCGATACTTTTAGAGCATCGGGTGCAGGTGGTCAGCACGTTAACAAAACCGACTCTGCTATTCGTATTACTCACTTGCCGTCAGGGTTAGTGGTGGAATGTCAGGACGAGCGTTCGCAACATAAAAACCGTGCGAAAGCCATGTCGGTTTTGCAAGCGCGTTTGAATAACATTGAAGAAGAAAAGCGTGCGGCAGAAGAAGCCTCTACGCGTAAGAGTCTAGTCGGAAGTGGTGATCGTTCAGAGCGCATCCGTACCTATAACTTCCCGCAAGGCCGGGTAACTGATCACCGCATCAACTTAACGATATACCGTTTAGATGAAGTAATAGAAGGTGATTTGAAGCAGCTTCTCGACCCTATTATGCAAGAACATCAAGCTGACCTGTTAGCCTCGTTGTCAGACGACTAATACCATGCGTATAGACGCCGCATTAGCGTGGGCGGTAGCCGAGTTACATGAAGGCGAATCGCCAGCTGTTGATGCAAAAGTATTGTTAAGCCATGTATTAGATAAACCTCAGGTTTATCTTTTTACATGGCCAGACAAAACCTTAAGCGTCGACGCTATTTCTCAATACAAAACTCTGGTGGCCAAACGCGCCCAAGGTATTCCTGTGGCGTACCTAACGGGTAGCCGTGACTTTTGGACCTTACGTTTAGCAACCTCGCCCCATACCCTTATTCCTCGCCCCGATACCGAAGTACTAGTAGAGCAAACTCTTTCTTGTATAGCGTCAGCAGAATTTGCCCTTGAGGTAGAAGATAATAAGCTAGCCATTTGTGATTTAGGTACAGGTACAGGGGCAATTGCCCTCGCGCTGGCCTCTGAATTGCCCACTGCAAATATTACAGGTGTAGATTTACTGCATGAGGCTGTTCAACTCGCCACTAGCAATGCGGCGCTTAATAGCATTACTAATGCGCAATTTAAGCAAAGTAGTTGGTTTGACAATTTAGCGAATGAAAAATTTCACGTTATCGTTTCCAACCCGCCCTATATAGAAATATCCAGCCCTTTTCTTCAGCAAGGTGATGTGCGCTTTGAGCCTGCATCAGCGCTTACATCAGGCGCCGATGGGCTTGATGATATAAAACACATTATCGCACTTGCACCCGCCCATTTATTAGAAGGTGGCTTACTGGCTTTTGAGCATGGTTTTGACCAAGCAAAAGCGGTTGGCGATCTGTTAAACGCCCACGGCTTTGTGAACGTGTGCACCGAAAAAGACTATGGTGGGAATGACCGAGTCACATACGGTTATCTACCTACCACAAGATAAGCATTTGATACTGCTATTTTGTTACTGTTATATAGGGACTTGCTAAAAATACGTATTGCATTAGTATTTTAAAAGTATTTTGGGAGCAGGAAGTTACAGATGAACGACGATTTACTTTTCATCGACGATGATGAAGAAGATGTTGTAGAAGACCTGGGCACATGGAAAATTCTTATTGTTGATGATGAGCCCGAGGTTCATGCCATCACAAAATTGGCGCTCAACGACTTTTTCTTAAATGGTAAAACCCTCGAATTTATCAGTGCTTACAGCGGTGATGAAGCAAAACGTTGTTTCAGAGAGCATGATGACATTGCAGTGGTTTTACTTGATGTTGTTATGGAAAGTGACGATGCGGGCTTACTGGTTGCTGAATATGTTCGCAACGAACTCGATAACCATTTTACGCGTATTATTCTTCGAACTGGACAGCCAGGACAAGCGCCTGAAAAAGATGTCATTATCAATTACGACATCAATGACTATAAATCGAAAACAGAACTAACCGCACAAAAGCTATTCACAGTTATTATTGCCGCGCTGCGTTCTTATCGCGATATTATTGTGATTGAAGAAAGCCGTGCAGGCTTAGAAAAAATTATTGATGCGTCTGTGGATTTGTTTTCATCCAGTTCGCTCGAAAAATTCATGCAAGGCATCATTCAGCAACTGGCTTCTATTTTAGGGTGTTCGAAAGATGCTGCCTACATCACCACGGCGGTAGCGGCCACACCCGATGCATCACCTAATCCTACAAATGCACTCGATCTTAATGAGTTGTACGTTTTTGCTGGCAACGGTGAATATTCAGATAAAGAAGGTGTGCTATTAAAAGATGCAGTGTCACCTGAAGAATATGAACTGTGCAAGCGCGCCATGCGCGACCGCGAAATTGTGTATGCGGAAGACCACGTAGTGGCGTATTGCAACAGTAAAACGCAAAACGGCGCTTTATTGTATTTATCAGGTTTACCTCGTCGGATTGGCGAAAATGACAAGCATTTAGTTAGGCGTTTTTCAAACAGTGTCCAACTAGCGTTTGATAATGTGCTCAAAACCATTGACGTAGAAAGTACGCAAAGAGAAATTATTGAGCGCTTAGGTAAAGCGATGGAGCATGACGGGCAGGGCAGCAACCATATTGCGCGAATGAGTGCGATGGCAGAGGTTATGGGTTGTGGCATAGGCATGAATGAAAATGATGTGCGGTTACTCAAGCATGCTATACCTCTTCATGACGTAGGCAACTCTCGTGTACCTGTCACTATTTTACGTAAAACTGAGCCTTTGACAGAAGATGAAATTTTTGCCATTCGTCAGCATGCCGAATTTGGTTATCAGATTTTAAAAGACTCTTCTAGGCCCACTATTCAGCTAGCCGCAACGTTAGCACGACAACACCACGAGCGATGGGATGGCAAAGGCTATCCTGAAGGGCTTCAAGGTCAAGCTATCTTACTGCAAAGTCGCATAGCAACTTTGTTAGATGTGTTTGATGCACTAATCAATACTCGCCCTTATAAAACCGCATGGCCATTAGATAAGGTTGAAAAGGTTATCAATGAAGAAAAAGGGCGACACTTCGACCCGCTATTAGTTGATTACTTGTTGAACCACATTGAAAAATTCATGGCCATTCAACATCAGCACCCTGATATTCCTGAGTATGTTTAACTTAGTCGAATGCCCATAAATAACGTACAATAACGAATAATTACATAATCAAAACTTAAGAATGATAGGAATTATTGTATGTATATGATGGCGAAACATCTGCACTTAACCGCAGTAGGGCTAAGTATTTTACTGTTTGTTTTTCGCTTTATCTGGTCACAATTCGACGCCACAGTTTTAACCAAAAAGTGGGTTAAAATTGTGCCTCATATTATTGATACGCTGTTACTAGCCAGTGCTATTTGGCTTTGCGTTATTTTGTCTCAATATCCCATTGTAAATGCATGGCTCACATTTAAGTTAGCTGGCGTTATCGCTTATATCGTGCTTGGGTTATTTGCCCTTAAAAAAGCAAAAACCACCGTGGGCCGCTGGGCCTTTTTCATTGCCGCGCTCGTGGTACTGATGACAACTGCGATGGTGGCAGTTACCAAACAACCCTTATTCTAGAAATTAACGGATAACGAATTAATTATGTCTGAATCTCAACAGATCATTCGTGTTGGCGATGTAGAAGTTGCTAATCACTTACCTTTCGTGCTTTTTGGCGGAATGAATGTATTAGAGTCTCGCGATCTTGCCATGCGCATTGCTGAGCATTATGTTGAAGTTACCCAAAAATTGGGTATTCCTTATGTTTTTAAAGCTTCATTTGATAAAGCAAACCGCTCATCGGTAACGTCTTATCGTGGTCCAGGTATGGAAGAGGGCTTGCGTATATTCGAAGAAATTAAATCTACTTTCAATGTGCCATTAATTACCGATGTTCATGAGCCTCATCAAGCCGCACCTGTTGCTGAAGTGGTAGATGTTATTCAACTCCCCGCGTTTTTAGCCCGTCAAACTGATTTGGTGGTTGCTATGGCTAAAACCGGTAGCGTAATTAATGTGAAGAAACCGCAGTTTCTAGCGCCTCATGAAATGCGTCATATCATTACTAAATTAGGTGAAGCGGGTAACGATAAAGTCATTTTATGTGAACGTGGCAGTAGCTTTGGCTATAACAACCTTGTGGTTGATATGCTGGGCATGGATGCAATGAAATCCTACGCACCGGTAATCTTTGATGCTACCCATGCGTTGCAAATGCCAGGAGGCAGAGCAACATCAGCCGATGGTCGTCGTGCTCAAGCGGCACAATTAGCACGAAGCGGAATGGCGTTGGGCCTTGCTGGGTTGTTTATTGAAGCACATC
Organism: Alteromonas naphthalenivorans; assembly: GCF_000213655.1. Classification (NCBI taxonomy): domain Bacteria; kingdom Pseudomonadati; phylum Pseudomonadota; class Gammaproteobacteria; order Alteromonadales; family Alteromonadaceae; genus Alteromonas; species Alteromonas naphthalenivorans. Next base: position 2,489,405 of record NC_015554.1, on the reverse strand, counting down.
CTAATCCGGATGAAGCAAAATGTGATGGTCCATGTGCGTTACCATTGGCAAAACTTGAGCCGTATTTAGCGCAAATGAAAGCGTTAGATGAATTGGTGAAAGGATTTGAGCCGTTAGATACCAGTAATACCTAGGCAAGTCTGATGGCGAATACCGGTGCGTCGCACCGGCATGCGTATCAGGTGTGGGCGTGTATTATTCGCTTTCAGCAACTAATACAGTAGATTCTTTATTTTTTTCTTTCGCCATGGCAAGTAAATTTTTATGTAACGCAATTTGCGTCTCTTCTGCCAGCAATGCAGCTGACTGCTTTTTAACAACAATGTGAGCGTCGTTTTCAGGCAATACGTCTGCCATGTTTACGCTGGTCATCGCAGTAGCGATTAATGATTGAAGATTGATCTTTTCTGGTTGTACGTTAGCATTCGCAGCAGCGCTTGCAAAAGCCATTACAGATACACTAGCTAGTAGTAGTTTTTTCATTTTCACACCTAATAAAAATAATTTAAAAATATTTTTCCACTTGTTAAATCGTTTAACAAATAGGCTTTGTAAAGAGTTGATATTCGTAGCTCTTTCCAAAGTTCGCGCAAATAATAGTCAAAACTCGTGCAAAAATAAAACGAGTAAAAGTATGGTTTATCATTAGTAAAACTAATGCGATTACTGCTACTATAGTATGAGTAGGTCACACAGGATTTATTTCTTAACATGCATCGACGTCTTCCCCCTCTAAATGCGCTAAAAGCCTTTGAAGCGGCTGCCCGGCATTTGAGTTTCACTAAAGCGGCGGATGAGCTTTTTGTTACGCAAGCCGCGGTCAGTCATCAAATTAAAGCGCTTGAAGAATTCTTATCGATGAAGTTATTCATTCGTCGTAACAGAACCTTGTTATTAACCGAGGAAGGCCAGGCTTACTTCCTTGAATTAAAAGATATCTTTAAAAACCTGCAAGAAGCGACGGAAAGACTACTCGCAAGAGGCAGTAAGGGCGCCATAACTGTTGCCATGCCGCCGAGCTTTGCCAGCCAGTGGTTAGTGCCACGAATTAGTCAATTTAGTGTTGCGCAACCGGACATAGACGTAAGAATAAAAGCGGTAGACTTCGATGAAGGCTTTTTAGACGATGACGTAGATGTTGCTATTTACTATGGCAAAGGCCGCTGGAGTGGGTTGCAAGCAGACAAACTGCACCGTGAATTCCTAACACCATTATGTTCCCCTATGCTTTTCAATGGCCCTAAGCCGTTATCGAGTTTGGCAGATTTACGTCATCACGTGCTCCTTCACGACTTAAGCCGCGCGGCGTGGAAAAATTGGCTTAAACATGTGGGTGTGTCGGGCGTGAATGTAAACCAAGGGCCGGTTTTTAGTCATTCTATGTTGGTACTGCAAGCTGCCGCGTTGGGGCAGGGGATTGCGTTAGGTAATACCGTACTTGCCCGTCCAGAATTAGATGCAGGGCGATTAATTATGCCTTTTGAAGAGAAAGTAGAAAGTCGTGATGCCTTTTATTTGGTGTGCGAAGAATCCCAAGCTGAGCTTGGTAAAATTGCCGCTTTCAGAGAGTGGATCTTAGGCTTGGTTGAAGAAGAGCAAGAGTGATGAATTTTACATATAGAAATAATTCAGATAATGAGTCAGTCGATGTTTGATATTGAAATTCATTCGGTAAATACGGATGGAAAGACTAACGCACCTTTAGCACGCCTTATTCTTGCGCACGGCGCGGGTGCCGGTAAGCACCACGATTTTATGCAGGCAATGGCTTCTCAGTTAACAGGCCACAATATTGAAGTTGTACTATTTAACTTTCCCTATATGCAAACCATGATGGAAACGGGAAAGCGTAGGCCGCCAGATAAAGCCGAAAAGTTACTCTCACACTTTGCGGCGCTTATCGACGAGGTGGCTAAAACCCAAACTAGCGTACCGACGTTTATTGGCGGTAAATCCATGGGAGGACGCATGGCGACCATGGTACTTAATGAAGCTGAATCAATAATAGGCGCCATAGCATTTGGTTATCCATTTCACCCTCCAGGTAAGCCTGAAAAACTCAGAACCGCCCATTTAGAAACGCTCATAAAGCCACTGCTTATACTGCAAGGCGAGCGTGATACCTTCGGGACGAAGGATGAGGTAAGTGCCTATGCGTTATCGAGTACTATTGTGGTTTATTACCTAACAGACGGCGATCACAGTTTTAAACCCAGAAAGCAAAGTGGCTTTACGTTAGAGACCCATATAGAATGCGCGGCTAAATCGACAGCTGATTTTATAAAAGCACGCGTAAATAAATAATGAACCACCATTTAACCTTTGGTTTAACTTACACTCAATGTCATGGGCAGGTGCTTTGAATAAGGCAACAAATAACACAGGGTCTGTTGATCAGAACCTAAGTAATAAGCAAGGCCTAAACAAACTCTGGCTGTGTGCTGGCATTCTTTTGGCGGCTACTGCAGTTATGCTGGGCGCTTTTGGCGCGCATGGTCTAAAAGCAATATTAGCACCATCGGCACTGACTACATTTGAAATTGGTGTTCGCTACCAGATGTATCATGGTTTAGCCATTGTGGCGCTGCCCGCATTGTCGGCATACGGTTCGCCTAAATGGCTTAACGCGGTAGCTGCACTTTTTGTGGTTGGCTGTGCACTGTTCAGTGGCAGTTTATATTTATTAGCAGTCACCGGTAACGGGTTATTTGGCCCCATTACGCCTTTGGGCGGCCTTTGCTTTATTATCGGTTGGATAGCATTGGCTGTAGCTGTATTCAAAGGAAAAACTAATGACTAGCATTTTGGCCTATTGTCGCCCTGGCTATGAAAACGACACAGCCAATGAACTGGCTACTCGGTACGGCGAAAAAGAATACTTTGGCTATCCGGTATCAAAATCGAATACGGGCTTTGTACATTATAATTTGTACGATAATACGAGCCTAGGTAATGCATTGGCATTGTTCGCGGTAAGCGAGTCTATATTTCCCCGCCAATTGATAGGTGTGTTCGCTACGCTTAATGATATTAAAAAAGACGATAGAGTAGGGCAAGTACTCGACGCGCTAGAAGACGTGTCGCTCGAAGCGCTTACTGGTGCTCATGGTGTATTCGGTGCCATCGATGTTGAATACCCAGATACGGAAGACGGTAAAACCCTTGCGAAATTTTGTAGGAAGTTTACCGTTCCTCTTCGTCAGGCATTAAGAAAGAAGGGCTGGTTATCACCAAAGGAAAACGAGGTTAAGCCTAAACTGCATGTTTTCTTCGAGTCTTTTGAAACCTGTTATATAGGCTATAGTCTTTCTGGATATCGCTCTAATGACCATTTAGGCATTTGCCGATTAAAATTTCCGTCCGATTCACCAAGCCGCTCAACCCTTAAGTTGGAAGATGCCTTGGTGAACATGTTAAGTGCTAACGAGCAACGTGAAGTACTTCGCGCTGGCGGCAGAGCAGTAGACTTGGGTGCATGCCCTGGTGGATGGACTTATCAACTAGTTAAACGTGAAATGTACGTTGAAGCGATTGATAATGGGGCTATTGCTGACAGCTTAATGAGCACAGGGCTTGTTGAACACCATGCTGCAGACGGGTTTACTTACAGACCACAATTTGGTCGTGTAGATTTACTTGTGTGTGATATGATAGAGCAACCCGATCGGGTAGCAAAGCTGATGGGTGACTGGTTGGTAAAACATTGGGCCACTCATGCAGTGTTTAATTTAAAGCTACCCATGAAACGACGATATGAAACCGTAATAGAGGCCATGTCGACGTTAATGACCAGATTGAATGCGTTAGACGATGCATTCACTGTCAAGGTAAGACATCTCTATCATGACAGAGATGAAGTTACAGTAACGATTGTACGCACTTCGTGAAGCGAGGTGTGTTTTTGTTATTTTTAAAAAAATATCTAATATTCTTATATTATTGATATTTAAATAAAAAATTAATGGTGGCTCGGTTTTTCACAAACGTTTTCAGAGTTTGTGCTAAATAAAGGTGTATCTCTTGTACAGAAATCCTTTATAATCCGGCCGTTTTTTTACTCTGAATCAATGAAAGTGAACTAATGTCAGACTTATCCCTTTACAGAAACATTGGTATTTTCGCCCACGTAGACGCGGGTAAAACTACCACTACAGAACGTATTTTGAAGCTTACTGGTAAAATCCATAAAACCGGTGAAGTACACGACGGTGAGTCAACTACTGACTTCATGGAACAGGAAGCTGAGCGTGGTATTACTATCCAGTCGGCAGCAGTAAGCTGTTTCTGGAAAGATCACCGCTTCAACGTTATCGATACTCCAGGACACGTTGACTTCACAGTTGAAGTTTACCGTTCACTAAAAGTATTAGACGGCGGTATCGGTGTATTCTGTGGTTCTGGTGGTGTTGAACCGCAATCAGAAACTAACTGGCGTTATGCTAACGAATCAGAAGTTGCACGTATTATATTCGTAAACAAATTAGACCGTATGGGTGCTGATTTTTACCGTGTAACTGAGCAAGTACGTAAAGTACTTGGTGCTGTACCACTAGTTATGACGTTACCAATTGGTATCGAAGATGACTTCGTAGGTGTAGTAGACGTATTGACTAAACAAGCATACGTTTGGGATGACACTGGTCTTCCTGAAAACTACGAAATTAAAGACGTTCCTGCAGACATGGTAGACAAAGTTGATGAATACCATGAAATGCTTATCGAAACTGCTGTAGAGCAAGACGATGACCTAATGGAAGCGTACATGGAAGGTGAAACTCCTTCGGTTGAAGACATCAAGCGTTGTATCCGTAAAGGTACACGTGACCTTGCTTTCTTCCCTACATTCTGTGGTTCTGCATTCAAAAACAAAGGTGTTCAATTAGTACTTGACGCAGTTGTTGACTACTTACCATCTCCTACAGAAGTTGATCCTCAGCCTCTTATGGATGAAGAAGGTAACGAAAATGGCGAACATGCAATCGTATCTGCTGATGAAACGTTTAAAGCGTTAGCATTTAAGATCATGGATGACCGTTTTGGTGCACTAACATTCGTACGTATCTACTCTGGTAAATTGAACAAGGGTGACACCATCCTTAATTCATTCACTGGTAAAACTGAGCGTGTTGGCCGTATGGTTGAGATGCAAGCTGACGAACGTATTGAGTTATCTAGCGCACAAGCGGGTGACATCATTGCTATCGTAGGCATGAAGAACGTACAAACTGGTCACACACTTTGTGATCCGAAAGATCCAGTAACACTAGAGCCAATGGTTTTCCCAACGCCAGTAATCTCGATTGCTGTTCAGCCTAAAGATAAAGGCGGAAACGAGAAAATGGGTATCGCTATCGGTAAAATGATTGCAGAAGATCCTTCGTTCCAAGTTGAAACTGATGAAGATTCAGGCGAAACCATCCTTAAAGGTATGGGTGAGCTTCACTTAGACATCAAAGTAGACATTCTTAAGCGTACTTACGGTGTAGACCTTATTGTTGGTCAACCTCAAGTTGCTTACCGTGAAACTATCACTCAAGAAATTGAAGATAGCTACACGCATAAGAAGCAATCAGGTGGTTCTGGTCAGTTCGGTAAAATCGACTACCGCATCAAGCCTGGCGAAGCGGGTTCTGGCTTTACGTTCACATCATCTGTTGTTGGTGGTAACGTACCGAAAGAATTCTGGCCTGCAGTTGAGAAAGGCTTTAAGTCAATGATGGGCGAAGGTGTTCTAGCTGGCTTCCCAGTACTAGACGTTGAAGTTGAACTTTATGACGGTGGTTTCCACGCAGTAGATTCATCTGCAATCGCGTTCGAAATTGCTGCTAAAGGCGCTTTCCGCCAATCTATCCCTAAAGCGGGTGCACAACTTCTTGAGCCAATCATGAAAGTTGACGTATTTACGCCGGAAGATCATGTTGGTGACGTAATCGGTGACCTTAACCGTCGTCGTGGTATGCTAAGCGACCAAGAAGCTGGTTTAACTGGCGTTCGCATTAAAGCAGACGTTCCGTTATCAGAAATGTTCGGTTACATCGGTTCACTACGTACAATGACATCTGGTCGTGGTCAGTTCTCTATGGAGTTCTCACACTACGCAGCTTGTCCACAAAACGTAGCTGACAAAGTAATGGAAGAAGCTAAAGCACGTAAAGCAGCTAAGTAATTAGCTACTAACTAGGTAAGCATTCATGCTTACCTTAGTGTTAAGCATATAAAAGCCCGTCTGGAATACCAGACGGGCTTTTTTGTTGCTAAATGCTAATTAATACATCTTGTAGGGTAAGAACTTTCCAGACATCACCACACTTACGCGGTCACCTTTAGGATCGTTCTCGCGTTGCAAATCCATTGAGAAATCGATAGCGCTCATTATGCCGTCTCCAAATTCTTCATGAATAAGTTCTTTTAAGGTTGTGCCATAAACACTGACTAATTCGTACCAGCGATAGATAAGCGGGTCGGTAGGCACTTCGGTCGGCAACGAACCTTTATAAGGCGCAATTTGTAACCAAGCAATGGCTTCATCACTCAGTTCTAGCATTTCGCCCACGGCTGTCGCTTGTTCTTTAGTCATCGCCATTTGCCCTAAACACGCGGCGGTACTCCATTCTTTTGATTGTCCTACCGCTTGGGCAATTTCACTCCATTTAATGCCTTTAGAAATTTTTGAAGACTGGATCATGTCGGTAACTTGAGTTCGATTGGTAATCATTGCATTTCCTTTTTTGAGTGATACGGGTTATTGATAAAAGTTAGTTGTTGCCATAAAGCAGTATGAAGGTAATTACATTACTAATAACTAACAGCAGGGACAGTCCCTGCCAGAATTTAAGTGGGTGACGTTGTATTAATGGCGCGGTCACGCGGTTAAGAAAAGCGGGGCTAGGGTGTCGAAGGTGATAGGTAAACTCAGATAAGCTAGCAAAACGCTTTTCAGGATTAGGCTGTAATGCTCGTTTCAGCGTGGCATCTATCCAAGCTGGAATAGGCCGTCTATCATCAAGCACCGATTGATATTTGAGTTTGTGCTGCGCCGCCACGGTCCGGGTTTTAGCTACTTGTGTGCCATAAGGAAAGCGGTCGCTGAGTAAGTAATAGGTGAGTACGGCAAGAGAATAAAGGTCGGATTGATCACAGCCGCTATCGCCTAAGAAGTATTCTGGAGCAACATAAGCTGCGGTGCCCATAATATCACTCTCGTGTTCAAATAATGCGTCACTAATGCCAGCAACACGGGCAGAACCTAAATCTATTATTTTGCAGTTACCTGAAGCTTCGATCATGATGTTTTCAGGGCGAATGTCTTGATGGAGAAGTCCTTCTCGGTGCATGGCCATTAAGCCTTGTGCTACCTGCTCAATAATACTTCGTACTTTTTCAACATCTGGCTTAGGGTTATCAGTTAGCCACTGGGTTAAGTTCTGCCCTTCAATATATTCGCTAATGGTATACATACATGAAGGCGGCTGAATACGAGTAGGTACGTTAATTACATGGTTGGATTTAATTCGTCGTGCCAGCCATTCTTCTAATGCAAAGTGCTCAAGGTAGTGGCTGTCTTGTGCCAGTTCAGTAGACGGTATTTTAATAACGATATGTGCTTTGTTATTTTCATCCCACGCTAGGAAAACATGGCTTCTAGCCGACTGGTATAGCTGTCGCTCAATGCGGTAGGCATCTATCGTCTCTCCCACATTCAACTGCTTAATAATGGGAGCTGACGTTTCATCAACAGCATATTCCGGTGTTAAAAACTTACCATCGCCCACGCTCTCTACTGTTATAAATTGGCAAGAAACGTTGTCATCACTGTTGTTTTCTAACGCAAGATCTACAAGGCGTTGCGCGAGGTGCTTGGCGCTCTTTTTTGCTATAGAAGTTTTTGAAATAGCAGTTTTTTGACTAGAAGTGCTATGAGCAGAAGCATCATCCTCAGACGCATAAATCGGCGATATAAGTGAGGCAAGCGTAGGGGATGAAACATATTCATAAACGCCATCTGTCATTAGAATAAGGGTATCGCCTGCTTTTAGCGGGACCGCGAGGTAATCAATGTCGACATTCGCATGCACACCCAGCGCATTAGCGAGATAAGACTCATGCTGTGAGTGGTCTACTCGATGAGATTGGGTAAGGACTTGTATCCTATCGTCAGAATACAAACAGACTCTAGCATCACCCACATGGAATATATGTGCCGTATCGCCTTTAACGATAACTGCAGAAAAAGTGCATACGTAGCCCTTATCAGGGGTATAGCAAAAAGGGCTTTGCTGAGTTTTGGTATATAAAGTGGCATTAATACTTTGTATTACGGTTTTAGCGCTTTGCATCACACCCCAAGTTTCAGGGGTACAAAAGTATTGTTTTATGAAATCTTTAATTGCTAAATCACTGGCTATTTGGCTAACCGTGCTGCTACTTATGCCATCGGCAAGTGCAAAGGCGGCGCCTTTTAATGTTAAAGCTGGGTCGTTACTAGCTGGAATAAACGCATCGCAAGCGTCTTGATTTATTGGCTTAACGCCGGCGCTACTGCATTCGCTATAGTGAAGTGATAAGGATTGAATCTGCATATTAAAAAAGCCCGATACAGAGGAAACGTACCGGGCTTGCTAACTTATACTGTAGCGGCTTTTGCTGGCGCTTTTTCAGCAACAGCAATTTTACGCTTAGGTGCAGTTTTAACGTGTGTGCTGTAAATCGTTAAACCTGTAAACGCTAAACCACCAACAAGGTTACCTAGCGCTGTTGGAATTTCATTCCACACGAAGTAATCCATGATAGAGAATTCACCACCCATGATAAGACCAAATGGGAATAAGAACATGTTCACAACAGAGTGTTCAAAACCCATGAAAAAGAACAGCATGATAGGCATCCACATGGCCAATACTTTACCGCTCACATGAGTAGAGATCATCGCGCCAACTACACCCAGTGATACCATCCAGTTACACAACATGCCGCGAATAAAAATAGTAAACCAACCGGCAGTACCATGTTCTGCGTAACCTAATGTTCTCGCTTCACCGATACTAGCTACTTTAGCAGCAATAGCACCACCATCTACGTTGTAACCCATGGTGAAAATAAAAGACATCATAAAGGCAACAGTCAGTGCGCCACCAAAGTTACCTAAAAATACTAAGCCCCAGTTACGTAAAATTTGTTTAGGGGTAACACCCGGTCGCTTAGCAAGCCAAGCAAGTGGGGTTAATACAAATACACCCGTTAATAGGTCGAAGCCCATTAAATACAGCATACAAAACCCCACCGGGAACAAAACGGCCCCCAGTAAGAAGATGCCGGTTTGCACCGCAATCGTAATAGCAAATACAGCCGCTAACGCTAATATTGCGCCAGCCATAAATGCGCGGATTAGCGTATCTCGTGTAGACATGTAAATTTTAGATTCACCGGCATCTACCATTTTCGTAGCAAACTCGGCGGGAAGTAAATAAGCCATAATTAATCACCCTGATTTGTAATTTATTTAAAATAACGAGCCACATCACTGCTTTCATCGATAGAACAAACGAACAAAAAAAAACGTCCACACCATTCCCTGTTTCCAAAGAAGGTTGTGGACGTCTTTATCCAATTCGATAGATTGTGTTAGCCAGTTTACAAACCGACTCGTACTGTTAAAAGATTAGCGAAAATAGTGCCAAAAAAGCATTTTAATAATAACTTTAATTAAATCATTGGGTTATTCTTATTTAGTTACACTAATAAATGATTGGAGTGATCAGCTTTAAACCACAATGGTGCAAATGAAGTGCTAGGGTGCACCGAATTGGTGGTTAATAAACCAAAAAATTCCACCTCACACTTTTTATTATTGACTGACTCTAGCGTTATATGGCTTTGGTTTGCTTTAAGTCTTTTTTTAACGCGACAAGTGTATCTTTCATTGCTCGTTCTTTTTGACTTCGGCTATCGCGACTTTCATCTGTAGCACTTTGATATAGTGCATGTTCAAAATCTTGGGTGAGCGAGTTAAATAGCGAGGCCGCGTTTGTTGGTAAAAAGGGTTTCACTTGTTTGAAGTATGCAGTGCTTCCTTTGTTCTCTCGCGCTACCTTAGTAAAATTCGACACCAACTCAACAGCGTTTAAATAAATGTGTTGATGTGCAGGCACGGTCGACTTCTTTCTAAGAGGAAAGAACAGCACAAGCAGAAAAATACTGACTATCCCCAGAAGACTCAAAAAGAAGAACGTCATTTTCTGAGAGGTTAAATCGCCAAGAAGCTTTTTTAGCAAATCCGTTTGAGTTTGGTTATCAAAACCCAGAACTAATCTACTCCACTGATAATCAAGTTGGCGAAACCATCCTCTTATAGATAAAAACAGTTCAGCTGAATTTAAATTTTTAAACATGCCTTTACTGCGAGTTTCATTAAAATCGGCTAACGCTTGTTCTAATCCAAAGGTAATGCGTGATGGTGCCACCATACTAGTAGGATCGTACGACACCCATACGCCGTCTATTAATGCTTCTACCCAAGCGTGGGCATCGTACTGGCGAACTTGTATTACGTTGTCACTTAATAATTCGCCACCTTGATAGCCTGTCACCATACGAGCAGGAATGCCCGCAACCCGAAGGGCAAACACCATGGCGCTGGCATAGTGAGCACAAAAACCCGCCTTTGCTTCGAACATAAAGGTGTCGATGGGCGAGTTCGGCATAGCGTCAGGTTGTAAGGTGTAACTAAATCCGTTGGTTTTAAAGTGGCGTAGAATGTCATCGGCAATACTTCGCTCACTGTGCGCATTTGCTTTTAGCTGCTTTACCCACGCTTGAGTACGTACGTTGCTGTCCATGGGGTATTGAATATTAAGTTGATAATCAAAGTCATATATCTCACTAACACGTGGCGTTTCTGGATAATAAGTTAAATAGAACGCGCGTTTGCCAACAATTGGACGCGCTGCACGTAATGCATAATTGAACTGACGCCGCATCTCAGGATTGTCTAAATTTGTGTTTTCAGCCGACACATCAAGAGAATACAGCCAGCGTTGGTTACTGGGCTCTACTATCAATTGATAGTTTTCTGAGGGGGGAAGCGATGCGTCAGTTGAAGGCGCCGCGACACGTCGACCCATAGTTTTAAGCTGTGCCTCAGCTTGTTTTCGTCGTGGGCTAATTGTCCACGTTTTACCGTCAAAGGCTTCCATCGTCATGGCGCGCCAATACCGCTGTTCGGCCAATGGTGGGCGTTGCTCAAAGGTGGCGGTGAACGCTAAATCAGACGACCTCGCCAGCGAGGCAATATCCCCTGGCGTGACCGAATCTGATAACCCTGTTTCATTAGACTTAGACGTAGGCATTTGCCAAAGAGGAGGAAACTGCGGCATCACTACAAATAACAGTGCGGCCAAGGGAAATGCTTGCAGCAGTATTATCGACGATTTACGCATCGACCCCCTAAAACTTCTCGCGGGGGCGTATACCAATGACAATGCGGTGAACAAAAGAACGATAACCGCGACATAGCCTATCCATGCTTCAATACCTAAAGCAAAAATAAAACCACAGCCGACCAGAAATATGCACGAGCAGAATAGCTGTAAAAAATCTTTCGTTTTTGAAAGCAACATAAGCTTCAGCGAGCAGGCAATCACTAAAAGGTTAATCATGCTGTTGAGCAAACCAATAGAAAGACCGAACCAGCCTAGCGCTATTAAGGATAATACGGCTAACAAATTTACGGTGCGGCTACTTGGGTTATATTCTTGCCACCTAAAATACAACGCGCTTTGCATAATAACCGCGCATATGGCAAGTAATATCACCCAAGTTAGCAATGGGGTAAGCAGGCTAAGGGTTAGTACCATAAAGCAGGTGGATAGCAGCATATTTGCTTTATGGTTCATTTACTCAGCCCTTGGAAATCACTGTTGTCTGCGGCTTGCGCGGCAAGAGGAGCCGCCGGAGAGATAGATGCATGACTCGAAGACTTAGCCGAACTAGCATCAAAAGGTGTGTTGGGATAAGTCGCCAGTGCCTTCAGACATTGATGCATGTGTGAAATAGAATTATTGGGGGTAAAGGTTGCACTACCTAGTTTTAAACCGTAGTGCAGACCTTGCGATTGCATCGACACTATTTTTTGAGTCAATGCACTTAATCCTTCTTCTAGCGGGGTGTTAGTCGGCAAACTTAAATACACGTCGTCGCTTTTTTGTTCGCTAAACTGCTTTACCACCCAATTTCCTGTTTTAGCGACTTGCTTCCACGCTACGCGGTTTAACGGTTCGCCTTCAATGAAATCGGTGAGGGCAAAAAAGTCTTCATTACCTTGTCGGTCATCTTCTTTACCACCGACGGCATCTTCCGTGTTGTGAACAACTTCACACACCGGTCCAGCTTTGGGTTCTGGATACACGATGACTTTTACGTCGAAATCTAAGTGAGTCCAACAATGATACAAACCGAAGGGGTAGGCGCTTTTAAAGGTAATTCGAGGGAGTCTGTGCTCACCTCTAGTGTGAAGTAATAAAGGAACAGTCAGTCGCTGTTCTCGATTGCCAATATCAAAGGAGATAGTGCTCGTATCTTTTCGCCTAGGCAGTTGAAGCTTATTTATCTCAAGCCAATGCGCCTGCAATAAGCCTTCCGGTGTAGTTTTATAGTCTGAGTGCTTAATCCGATTGAGGGTAAGGTGTGCTGACGTATTAGCAAATACGGTTTTGGGGGAGGATGCGCTAAGGGCAATAGCCGCAAAATTTTGATAGCTGTAAAACAAAGTGATTAACATTACGCTAAGTAACAAATAGCTTAATAACAGCATAAGGTTGTTTTGATAGTTAGTGCCTAATAGAAACAAGCACATACACATCACGATAAATCCCCAGCCAAAACGGCTCGGCAAAATAAACACCGAACGCATATTCAGAGCATGTGAAGAATGTGGAGGAATACGTTTGTCTAGCCAAGCAAGCCAATGCTTATGTAATACCTTTTTAAACATGGATTACGCCGCCAGCGGATCGATACTATCCAGTAAATGCTGACTTAGCGACGTGCCCGTATGTTCAGGGGTACTTGCACTAAGCCTATGCTCAGTAACGGCAACGAATATAGCTTGCACGTCATCTGGCGTCACAAAAGTTCTATCGTGCATATAAGCCCAAGCTTTAGCGGCCTGCAATAAGGCTCGGCTAGCCCGTGGCGACAACGGGGTAGGGTAGCGCCCTTCTGCGCGACTCTCTGTCACTAATCGCAATATATAATTAATCACATCATCGCTAGCATGCACATGGGTAACCGCATCTTGCATAGTGATCAAATCGGTCTGCGATAAACACGAGGCTATCTGTTGCTGAACGTCAGTCGATTGTTTCAGCATGGCTTTTTCGGCTTCCCAGTTCGGAAAGCCCAGTGAAATACGCATAAAAAAGCGGTCTAGTTGTGACTCAGGTAGCGGATAGGTGCCAGATTGATAACCCGGGTTTTGCGTGCCGATAACAAAAAAGGGAGAAGGTAAAGCATGGGTGGTGCCATCAATACTCACTTGTCGCTCTTCCATCGCTTCTAACAAGGCACTTTGGGTTTTAGGGCTTGCTCGGTTTAGCTCGTCGGCAAGAACAACTTGGCTAAAAATGGGGCCGTGCCTAAATTGAAATTCACCATTGTGACTTTGATAAACGTTAACCCCTAGCATGTCTGATGGGAGCAAATCTGACGTAAATTGAATACGTGAATATTGAAGGCCGAATACGTGGGAAAGTGCGTGGGAAAGCGTGGTTTTGCCCATACCAGGTAAATCTTCAATAAGAAGGTGACCATGAGCCAGCAAACACGTAACCGCAAGTTTTAACTGTTCAGATTTGCCGATAATCTTCTGACTTAGCGCGTCATGCACTAATTGAATTTCTTTTCGCATGATAAAACGTTACCTTTTTAACCCCTTATGTATTGATAGTAGCAACTAAAGTGCTGAAATAGCAGTTGGCACCCATACAAAGGTATGAGCATGGTTATTTAACACGTTAAAAGCATCATTTTAATGTTGGTTTTAACGAATTTAGGGCTAGGTTAGAAATAGTGCTGCGCTGTGCGTATCGGTTGTCTATAATGGGGCATCTTGTTAAGGAAGTAGTTATGAAAAGCATTGAAATAGATGATGATTTGTATGCCTTTATCGCCAGCCAAACAAAACATATAGGCGAGAGCGCATCAGAAATTTTACGTAGGCTTTTATTGCCTGAAGATGGTGAAATAAAGGGTGCAAGCAACGCCTCCCTACCTGATGAGTCAGTACAATCGGCGAAAGCACCGGTTGCTGCTACCACTACCGCCTCGGCGCAAAAGGCAGAAGCGAAACCAGCCACTAAAACAGTGTCAAAAGCGGCGCCAAAAGCAACCGTTGCCAAAGCACCAGTGACGAAATCACCCGCGGCAAAATCGACAACTGCAGCCAAAGCGCCTGTTAAAAAAGACGTAGTTGCGCCAGCGGTGACTGAAATAGAAAATCACAATAAAGATGATATTGTGGGTATGGTATCTAAAGATGCGTTATCGACCTTTACCAAACGTGTCGATCAGTTCTTATTTATTCTAAGTGCTGCGCATAAGTTAAATAGCGATACCTTTGAAAATGTTAAATCGATTATTGGTAAAAATCGTACCTATTTTGCTACAAGCAAAGAGGCGTTGTTAGAGAATGGCAGTAGTACTAATCCTAAAGCCATTCCCGATAGCCCATTTTGGGTGGTCACCAACAACAATACCGCGAAGAAAGTAAACATGCTGGAACAAGTTTTGCGTACATTAGGGTATCAGCCCGATGTCGTCGAAACGGTAGTAAGTCGATTCGCCCCAGAGGGCAAATAAACGCTTAACTTAAAATAAGGACTTTTCATGGCTTTACATCCGCAGGCTGGTAAGCCAGCTGCACCTGAACAACTGATTAATGTGGCACAACTTGTTAGCCAGTATTACAGCTACAAACCAGACGCCGCTGCCCCAACTGAAGCAGTAAGTTTTGGTACTTCAGGGCACAGAGGATCGGCGTCGAACTATACTTTTACCGATACCCATATTAGTGCAATCTGCCAAGCACTGGTTGAATATCGTGAAGCAGAAGGTATTACCGGGCCGCTATTTATAGGTAAAGACACCCATGCATTGTCTGAACCTGCCATGATCACCGCTATCGAAGTACTCAGTGCCAACGGTGTTGATGTGGTTATCCAGCGAAGCGACAATGAAAGCTTAGGTTATACCCCCACGCCGGTAATTTCTCGCACTATCATTCGTTATAACCGTGAAAATACGGCGGCGAAGTCTGACGGGGTAGTCATAACCCCATCACACAACCCACCTGAAGATGGAGGTTTTAAATATAATCCTCCTCATGGTGGCCCAGCTGATAGCGACGTTACGACCAAAATTCAAAATCGTGCGAACGCGCTTATTGCCGAAGGCAATAAAGATGTTAAACGCATCGATATCCGCTCCGTAAGAGCCCAGAAGTTAGTTCGCGAAGAAGATTTCATGGAACCTTATATTGATGACCTAGCACAGGTTATTGATATGCAGGCCATCGCAAAAGCGGGATTAAAACTCGGTACAGACCCCCTTGGTGGTGCAGGTATCGGTTATTGGTCTCGTATTGCAGATAAATATGGATTGGACATCACGGTTGTAAACCCTGCTGTCGACCCTCAGTTTGGATTCATGCGCCGCGATAAAGACGGCAAGTTACGCATGGACTGTTCAAGTGCTTTCGCCATGGCGGGCTTAATCGAATTAAAAGATGATTTCGACCTTGCATGGGGCAACGATCCAGATTTCGATCGCCACGGTATCGTATGCAAAAGTGCTGGCTTGATGAACCCCAATCATTATCTTGCGGTGGCTATTCAGTATTTATATACCCACAGACCCGAGTGGCCAGCATCACTTAAAATCGGTAAAACACTGGTTTCAAGCAGCATGATTGATCGCGTAGCGAATAGCTTAGACAAACCCCTTGCTGAAATGCCAGTAGGCTTCAAATGGTTTGTAGAGGGTTTATCTACCGGTGAAATTGGTTTTGCAGGTGAAGAAAGTGCTGGTGGTATTTTCCTACAGCGAAATGGCGAAACGTGGGCTACCGATAAAGACGGCTTTATCCTGTGTTTATTAGCTGCTGAAATTCTTGCGGTGACTAAGAAAGATCCAGGCGAACACTATCAGGCATTAACTGAGCAATTTTCATCGCCGGTTTATAACCGTGTAGATGTGGCTGCTACCTTAGAGCAAAAGCAGAAGTTATCTGCTATGGATGCTTCGGTAGTCACCAGTGATACTCTAGCTGGTGAGCCCATTACCGCCGTGCAAACCCACGCCCCAGGTAATAATGCCGCTATTGGTGGTGTAAAGGTTTCCACAGAAAATGGTTGGTTTGCAGCACGCCCTTCAGGGACTGAACAAATCTACAAAATTTATGCAGAAAGCTTTAAAGGTGAAACTCACTTACAGGAATTGATTAAAGAAGCGGAAGCTTTAGTGGGTAAAATCATCAAATAAGGTCAAAAAGCAACCTAATATAGTTAATGTTTGTCAAATAAATGTTAAAAGCCGGATGATTGCATACGTTTTCATCCGGTTTTTTGTTATTTTAACAAAATTATTACAACATAATCGTTTAAGCACTGCTATATTGCTCTCATATTGTTGATTTTTTCTGTAATTAAATTACACATTGAGTGTGTATTAGCACACATCAACCAGAGTGAGACGCAAAATGAACGCAAAAGCCGCCAAAACGCAACCCTCTTCACCGCTAGACAAGGCAGAGTTTAAAGCTGCTATTGTTAAGCACCTTCACTGTTCGCTAGGTACAGATGAAAATAAGGCTAATAACCACGCATGGTGGAAAGCCACCTGTGCTGCCATTCAGGCTCAGGTACTAGAAGGCCTTCGCAAAACGCAAAAAAGCCACTACTTCAATGATACTCGCGCAGTACATTATTTTTCTGCTGAATTCTTAATGGGTAGATTATTGTCGAACAACCTTCAAAACTTAGGTTTGTTTGATGTGGCTAGTGGCGCGTTAAAAGAACTTGGTGTTGAAATTACCGACATCATGGAAGAAGAGCCAGACATGGCACTAGGTAATGGCGGGTTAGGGCGATTAGCCGCGTGCTTTATCGACTCACTTGCCACAATGGAATTGCCTGCAATTGGTTATGGTATTCATTATGAACATGGCCTTTTCCGTCAAGAAATTAAGAGTGGTGCTCAGATAGAACGCCCTGATAGTTGGCGCGATTACGGTAACCCGTGGGAAATCTGCCGCCCAGAGTCAATTCAAGAAGTGCCTTTATTTGGTTATGTAGAAACCAAATACGGCGAAAGCGGCCGAATTCAGAAAGAATGGCACCCTGGCTCAATTGTTAAAGGGATCCCATGGGATATTCCTGTCGTTGGTTATGAAGGTAAAACCGTAAACGTGCTGCGTTTGTGGCAGTCAGATTCATCTGATTACTTCAACTGGGATGTATTCAATGCTGGTGGTTATGTAGATGCGCAGCGTGAAAACGTACAAGCAGAAACCATTTCAAAAGTACTTTATCCAAACGATGAAACTGAAGCAGGTAAAGAGCTGCGTTTAATTCAGCAGTACTTCTTCTGCTCATGTTCATTAAAAGACATCATTCGCCGTTATAAGCGTGCTCATGGTGATGACTGGAGCCGCTTTGCTGATCAGGTTGTCATTCAATTAAATGATACACACCCAGCTATCGCCATTCCTGAACTTATGCGTATCTTAGTTGACCGCGCTGAATTAGATTGGGATCAAGCATGGGGTATCAGCACGAAAGTATTCGCTTATACCAACCATACGTTGTTACCTGAAGCCTTAGAAAAATGGCCTGCACGTATGATTGAAAAAATCTTACCGCGCCATTTAGAAATCATCTATGAAATTAACCATAGATTCATGGCAGAAGTCGATAAGAAATGGCCAAGCGATAACCGTATTAAAGCCAAGCTTTCTATTATAGAAGAAGGCAACGAGAAAATGGTACGTATGGGCCACTTATCGGTTATTGGTTCATTCGCGGTAAATGGCGTAGCTGAAATGCACTCTCGACTCGTGAAGTCTGACTTGTTCCCAGAGTTCGATGCATTATGGCCAGGCAAATTAACTAACGTAACGAATGGTATTACGCCACGTCGTTGGTTAAAAGCGTGTAACCCTGAACTTTCTAAATTAATTGATAAGAAAATTGGCTCAGATTGGCCAAAAGACTTATACAAACTTGAAGCACTAGAAAAGTACGCCGATAACAAAACGTTCCAAAAGCAATTCATGCAAGTGAAGCTTAACAACAAGCAGTTGCTGGCTGATGAAATTCGAGAGTCGTTAGACATTGAAGTAGACGTTAACGCTATTTTCGATGTACAAATTAAACGCCTTCACGAATACAAGCGTCAACATTTGAACTTGCTTCATATTATGGCCTTGTATCGTCGACTGCTAGAAAACCCTGATTACGATATGGTGCCTCGCGTATTCATTTTCGGCGCGAAAGCAGCACCGGGTTACAAGTTGGCAAAAGATATTATTTACGCCATCAACAAAGTGGCTGATAAAATCAATAACGACCCACGTGTAAACAATAAAATTAAAGTGGTGTTCTTGCCGAACTACCGCGTATCGCTTGCTGAGAAAATGATCCCAGCATCAGACGTGTCTGAGCAAATTAGTACTGCAGGAAAAGAAGCGTCTGGAACCGGTAACATGAAGTTGGCACTTAACGGCGCTATTACCGTAGGTACACTTGATGGGGCTAACGTTGAAATTGCCGAAGAAGTAGGCGATGACAACATCTTTATCTTTGGCCTAACCGTTGAAGAAGTTCACGAGCTGAAGGATAACGGCTACAAGCCTTACGATTACTACTACCGTGATCCTGAAATTAAAGCGGTTCTTGATTGGCTTGAAACCGATTACTTCACGCCGGGTAAACCAGGTGCGCTAGTGTCGATTAAGCAAAGCTTGTTAGATCATGGCGACCAATACATGGTACTAGCAGACTTCCGTAGTTATTGCGATGCGCAAATTGCTATTGATGAGGCGTACCGCGACAAAGCGCGCTGGGCTAAAATGGCCATTATCAATACCGCGAAGATGGGTAAGTTTACCTCAGACCGTTCAATTAAAGATTATGTAGAACGTATTTGGAAACTTTCACCGTGTAAGATCGAAAATTAGTCTCAAGAGACTCTAAAAAAAGCCCGGAAATGCTATGCTTTCCGGGCTTTTTGTTGTGATATATTTATCCACTTAAACTAAAAATAAATTAAAAAATCAATAAGTAGCCGATTTAATATAAAAAAGTCTACAATCTATAATTAGGTATCGATTCATATACTTATAACACGTTGCGCTTAGTGTTAAGTCGTGTTGAACTACCGTTTGCTTATTTTAAGCACCTAGCCGCCGTTTAGTGCAAGGAAACCGTCATGAGCCAACATCATAATTCGCTGGCTACACTTCCCAATCGATTTGCGTTTATCGATACCGTATCGAAGTGTGGTGTATTGCATCCATCATTATCACTAATGCTAGTGGATGTAGTCCGTTTCTCAGACGTAACCACCAGTTTAGGTATTAATGTTGGTGACAGGTTTCTGCTAGAAATTGCTAACCGCATTCAATCTCTGTTTGGCGGTGACATTTGCCTTGGCAGAATTAGTGGCGACGTGTTTGGACTCGCTTTTCCCGGCATGCGTAGTGCTAGCCAAATGCGCGATATGTTCGAACGGCTTGTTGAGCACTTTAAAGCACCCATGCATCACGATGGCCATGCATTCATTGCAGATTTCAATGTGGGTGTAGTGACATCAGATAGTCAAGCCTTTGAAATTACGGCTTTTGTGTCTCGTGGTGAAGCCGCATTAAAGCAAGCAAAAGAAAATAAGTACGAAAACTTTTGCCTTTATAATATGCAAGATAAAACCGATACGGGTCGTAGTCTTGCATTAAAAGCTGATTTGAAACGCGCCTTATCGCAAAATGAATTAGAGCTTTATTATCAGCCTAAAGTTAACCTGCAAACCCTTGAAGTTATAGGTGCTGAGTGCTTACTTCGCTGGAATCACCCGTTAGACGGCGTGTTATTTCCTGGCCCGCTTATTGAAGCGGCAGAATCATATAACATGATGAATGAGCTGGGCTATTGGACGTTAGAGCAAGCGTTTAGAAGTTTAGTTGATTTTGATTTTCACCGTTTGTCGCTGACCTTGTCGGTCAACATATCGCCTACTCAGTTGTATGATAATCATCTTATACCCTCGCTGAAGATGCTTAGTAAGACCTACGCCATGCCGCTTACTCGTATAGAGCTAGAGCTGACTGAAGATGTAGCCTTGTCTAATTCACTGATGGTGAAAAAACAGCTTGATGAGCTTCGCGCCCTAGGGGTCGCCATTTCGGTAGATGACTTTGGGAAAGGTTACTCAAACCTTGCATACATTCGAGATCTTGATTTAAGCGCGCTTAAAATAGATAAAACCTTTGTTATAGAATTAGCGAAACATCCTGTTAATCGTGCCATTATCGAAGCTGCGAAAATTATCGGTAAAGCGAAAAACTGTGATGTCATTGCCGAGGGCGTAGAAACCATCGCTCAACTGCACATACTCCGAGAGGTGGGTGTAACGATAGGGCAGGGGTATTTGTTTTCAAAAGCCATTCCGCTGAATGACTTTATTAGTCTAGCGCAGCAAGAAATCATTGTCGGTAACTCTCCTTTACGTGCCTAAATAAAATCCCTCCGTTTCGAAGGGGCAATACGTGCATTCGCTTGGCTGAGTCGCTAAACTAGTGTTATTCAAGCTACTTTTGGTTTATGTATGCAACAACTTATCGAGCAAGGAAATTTTCTTTCTTTGTCTAGAACTCAACCTGAATTATTTACCTCTTCTATTCAATTTACGTTAGGCAATGGTACTGACGTTGCTATCGCCGCTCCCGGTATTATTGCTTTTACGCCAACGGCGAAAACGTCTATCAATAAGCATGTTGTGTTATCTAGCGGCGTTCATGGAAATGAAACGGCCCCCATCGAAATATGCGACGAGCTGGTACAGCATATTCTTACTAACAAGCTTGAGCTTAGCCATCGTGTACTTTTTCTATTTGGTAACTTACCCGCCATGGATATTGCTGAAAGGTTTGTAGAAGAAAACATGAATCGGTTGTTTAATGGCGCCCATTCGAAAGGGGAAGGATGCAACAACAGTGAGCGCAAACGTGCTAAAGCGCTAGAAGAGGCAATAACCGATTTCTTCTCTGTGGCAGCTTCTGGTGATGATAAGTATCACTACGACTTACATACGGCTATTCGTGAGTCTAAAAATGAAAAGTTTGCGGTCTACCCGTATTTGCATGGTAAAGCGCATAGCAAAAGCCAGCTTGGATTTTTAGCTGCGTGTGGTATTCAAACCATTTTGTTATCTGAATCAGAAACAACAACCTTTAGTTACTCGTCTTCTGTGCAGCATCAAGCGCATGCATTTACCGTCGAATTGGGCAAAGTGCAGCCATTTGGTCAAAACGACATGAGCCGTTTCGAAGCAGCAAAACAATCAATTACTGCATTAATTTGTGAAGATGATTTCAGACCTGACGTTGATATAGACTCGCTAGATATTTATCGGGTGAATCAAGTTATCAATCGCCATCAAAACGATTTTACGTTGCATTTCGATGACGACACGCCTAATTTTACCGATTATGCTAAAGGCACGGTGTTGGCTACTGAAACCGGCGCTACCTATACTGCACAGCAAGACGGAGAAGCGATAGTGTTTCCTAATGCTAATGTGGCAATAGGGCAACGTGCTTTATTAACGGTAGTCCCAACAAAGCTGGAGAAACTTAGTGTTTAAGTTAGATGCAAGGCTAGAGGCTGATACGTTCTTCATTCACGATTTACCCCTTTGTAGGGTATTACTAATGAATGATAGCCAGTTTCCATGGTTAATATTAGTGCCTCGGGTAGATGGGGTAATTGAAATCATTGAATTGTCATACGCCCAACAGCAACAGTTTTTAAGTGAGTCGGCACAGGTGAGCCGTTTACTGCAATCGCAATTTTCACCGGATAAATTAAACGTCGCGGCACTGGGTAATGTGGTCAGTCAGTTGCACATTCATCATGTTGCACGGTATAAAAGTGATATCGCATGGCCAAAACCAATTTGGGGCGCGCAAGCCGTTGTGGCTTACCCTGAAGATAAAGCCGCTGCACTGGTAGACGTGCTGAAAAAGGCATTGTCTTGATAGGCTAGGGTAACCGTGTGCTAGGTTATTTGTGCACTATATGATTAGCACCTCTGTGAATAACTTATGGTCTACTATAAGACCAAAATAAAACCCAATTTTTAAAACAACTCAGCAAGGAGCAACCCATGATAATTTCAACTACGCCTACTCTGGAAGGCCAAAAAATTGAAGCTTACTATGGCATTGTGGTTGGCGAAGCCGTAATGGGCGCTAACATAGTAAAAGATTTATTTGCCTCTATACGTGACATTGTAGGTGGCCGTTCTGGTTCATATGAAGAAGAATTAACGCGAGCAAGAAAGCTAGCGTTTACAGAGCTTGAGCATGAGGCTCGCAGCATGGGTGCTAACGCAGTTGTGGGAATAGATCTTGATTACCAAGTTATCGGTGACAAAGGCAGTATGTTGATGGTGAGTATTAGCGGAACTGCAGTAAAAACATCGCCACTTTAAAATGTAGTAGGTAGGCTAATTCGGACAAAGAACCTGATTCAATGCCAGCTTAAACCCAGATGTTAGCAGTTTGAATCTGGTTAGTCTTAATGTGATTAGCTTTGATGTGGTTAGCCTTCCAGCAGGGCGACTGTTTTACCAGTCGTCCTCTTCATCTTCAAATCCATTCTTCTTTTGCTTATCGTCTTTCTTTTTAAGCGGTGTTGGAAATTTAAATTTAGCGCTGTATTTTAACAGCGTAATATTGCCAACCACCACGCCCAATACAATAACGATAATAATGACAACCCAAAGCGTATCCATTACTGTCTCCGTTAAAGCTATTTAGTTGTAAAAGCTTATCTAGCCCAACTTTCACTATCCCAACTCTCGCCACGATTTAACACGTAGCGATAGTAAATTTCATCAATATGCTGAAGAACAACGGCCTTACCTTCAATGCTACTGTGTTTGATGGCAGTAGTGAGTTCCGTCAGCGAAAGCGCTTGTTCAAACTCAGTGGCAACAGCCCGGTGGCTCAGGTGCCAAAGCTCACACGCTACGCCGCCTTTATCTTCATTGAATGGGCGAAAGAACCCAAAGGTGCTCATATTCGCTTCAAGCCAATTAGCTAACAAAAAACAAGGCCCACCTTTTCGATATTCGCTATCAACTAACGAAAACTTACCGTTCCATTGTTCAACGGCGTGCTTGTCATAAACATCAAAGTCACTTCCCCAATGATGTCGACTGCCGCCAGGCAACGCTGACCACATCAGTATTGCATGTAGCTTTTCTACGTCTGATAAACTATTCGGGTTTAATGCAATACCCTCGCTATCTAACAGCGCCGCTTCGCCACGCCATTTTCTATTCCAAATAGCACACTGTTTATCAAAGTGACGAAAGCTGCTTACTAAGCACAAATCTATACCGTCATCTCGGGCGGCTTGTTGCATATTAACAAAAGCGGGTAGCACGTTGGCATGCAG
This sequence comes from Alteromonas naphthalenivorans, assembly GCF_000213655.1. Lineage (NCBI taxonomy): Bacteria > Pseudomonadati > Pseudomonadota > Gammaproteobacteria > Alteromonadales > Alteromonadaceae > Alteromonas > Alteromonas naphthalenivorans. The sequence goes on along the minus strand of NC_015554.1, from coordinate 2,465,676 downwards.
GAAGTGTCCATTTCCTGCATCAACAAGGTGAGGATTGTCTTGCCCTAACCAGGTAGCTGGTTTCATGCGAGTAGATTTACCAAAATACCGTAGTACATGTCGCTTAATAACTCTAAATCACTCATTTTTACACATTCATCTATTTTATGAATGGTGGCATTTACTGGCCCTAGCTCAATAACTTGTGCGCCAGTCGGCGCAATAAATCGCCCATCAGATGTGCCGCCAGCGGTAGATAAAATGGTAGGCGTGCCACGTACATCGGCAATTGCTTTTTCAGTGGCAGTAAGCAGCGGGCCTGAGTCTGTCAAAAAAGGCTGGCCGTTAAACGTCCACTTTATGTCGTAGTCAAGTTCGTGCTTATCCAGAATGGTCGTAACGCGCTTAATGAGTTCTTGATCTGTCACTTCGGTTGAAAACCGGAAGTTAAAGCACACATGAAGCTCGCCAGGAATTACATTACCTGCACCAGTGCCGCCATTAATGTTTGAAATTTGAAAGCTGGTGGGCGGGAAAAACTCGTTGCCATTGTCCCAATGAGACTGAGCCAATTCCGTTAAGGCAGGTGTGGCGCAATGTACTGGATTTTTCGCTAAATGCGGATAAGCAACATGGCCTTGAATACCTTTAACAGTAAGATCGCCAGTTAATGAACCACGTCGGCCATTTTTAACAATATCGCCCACTTCATCGGTCGAAGATGGTTCGCCAACCACACACCACGTGATTTTTTCATTTCGTGCTTCAAGGGTATCGATAACACGAGTAGTACCATTAATAAACGGGCCTTCTTCGTCACTGGTAATAAGATACGCAATACTGCCTTTGTGATCAGGATAATCGGCCACAAATTTACGGGTTGCGACTAACATTGCGGCCAAACTGCCTTTCATGTCGGCAGCACCACGGCCATGTAAATAGCCGTCTACTTCAGTAGCCGTAAAAGGCGGGGTTTTCCATGCGCTTTCAGGCCCACTAGGAACCACATCGGTGTGACCAGCAAAACAAAAAACAGGACCTTCTGTGCCACGACGTGACCACAGGTTGGTGGTATCGTCAAACACCATGGTTTCATTGTTGAACCCCAAGGTACCTAAAAAATCTTTCATGGCTTCTTGGCAGCCCTCATCTTCCGGGGTAACCGAACGCCTATTCATTAGGTTTTTAGCAATGTCTATTACGTTATCGTTTAACAAAATATTTCCTCATACTGCGCAGGTTTAAAGCCAATATGAAACGTGCCGTTATGATTTAAAATAGGGCGCTTCACCATCGCAGGGTGTTCAAGTAACAAGGCGAGTGCCTTTTCGCGGGTGATATCTGTTTTATCACTGTCATCGAGTTGGCGAAAAGTAGTGCCACGTTTGTTCAACATCACTTCATAACCAAGACTGGCTTCAGCGTTGGCAAGAAAATCGGCGTCTATACCGTCTTTTCTGTAATCGTGAAAAGTAAATTCGATGTTGTTCTCAGTAAGCCATTTTTTGGCTTTTTTGATCGTGTCGCAATTTGCGATGCCATACATTGTTGTACTCAAAAGGATACTCCGTTACAGCGTGAAGTTAGTGTAAGTGCATAATAAGCTCGTTATTATACATTTTCAAAAAGGGTTCGAACTTGCCTAAATATAAAGGGTTAACAGCGTGTCGTTACCCGCATCAACAAATTTTTGATGCGTTGGTAGAACGCCTATTAGTGCTTTGGCATTTAATAAGGTCATTATACAAATATTTTCCACGCCTTGTTGTTTTAGCCATGCGGAATTTACACTAAATAACATAGCACCGGCTTTAATCTGTTCGCCCTGTTTTAACTGAGTTAAAAACTGCGCCCCGTGCAGCATTTGGGTGTGTAAGCCATATTTGATTCGGCACTTAAGCCCAAAAGAAGATCTAATTTCAATTGAATAGTCTAGGGGATCTATTTTCATTACTGTTGCATTGAACGGGGAAACCACTTTACTGGAAGCGGTGATAAGCGCTAAACCTGGCCCCCATGCTCCAACATTGATGAGGTCATCATTAACGTGTTGCAGTAACACACATTGGCCTGAAACCGGTGATGCGATAGGAATGGCTTTTTTAAACTGTTCAGGAGGCGAGGTCAGTTGCTTTTCTATTAACACTACTTGCCCTCAAGAACCGTATAGCCTGCATTTTTTAATGCCTTTGTTGCATCAGCAAGTTTATTATCTTTCACAAGGAAAAAATCGGTTTCAAATGTCGATACAACAAAGATAGAGACTTTCACTGCGGCAAGTACCGCGCCAATCTGCGCCATAATACCTACCATAGATAAATGCAGCGGGCCGAGCAATTCAAGTGCTCGCCAGCCTTCGTCAGAATCTAGTGAATCTACATCTACATTCGATGGTATAACAATAGACAATTCATCTTCTGTTTTGCCCAAGAAAAAAAGCGGGCTTTGAAGTACATTTGCAGGAATTGCACTGTCGCCATCTAGGCTGTGGATCGTAAATGGTTGGGGAAGTACCGAGAGTGTTTGTTTTGGCATGAATAACCGAAAAAAAGGTTTCAATCAAAGTATCCACATTAAAACACTATCTGTGGTTAAGTGCTACGTGTTATCCACTTAATCTGTGGATAAGTTTGTTGAGTAGTTTGGGGCTTTTGTTTAACCTTATGAAATTAAACAATAAAATAAATTGTACAAACAATAGTCAGTGGATAACATTTACCTATTCACAAGCATTTTCCACAGCCTCTGTCTATACATATTTAAAAATTGTTCTGCTTATTTTGCAATTTCTTGTCTTGACACTGCTGTCTTTTATCCAACGTAATAAACCGGATCGCCACGTGGTTTTTTATCAATGGCTGTGCAATTATCAAAGAGTACTATATTTAAATACTGGGTTTACATACTAGGTTACAGACTGGCTTGATGACCTAATAATGCCAAACCTCAAAAGGGGAATGATATGAGCGATAGTTTATGGATGGATATCACCACTGAAGACGCTGATGCCCTAGCTGATTTTTATGTGAATGTAATGGGCTGGAAAAAAGAAGCCTTCGATATGGGCGGCTACAACGATTATGTGATGATGAAAGAAGATGGTAGCCCTGCTGGTGGTATATGTCACAAGCGAGGCTGCAATAGTAATATTCCTGGCGGGTGGGTGCCGTATTTCACGGTAGCCGAATTAGACTCAGCATTGGCCGCTTCTAAAAGCGCTGGTGGGCAGCAAATAGGAGATATTCGCCATCATGGTAAATCTCGCTTTTGTATTATAAAAGACCCTTCAGGGGCGTGTTGTGCACTTTATGAACAAGGCGAAGAGTAAAAGGGCACTACCAGAACACGGCAAGTACACGCTGAGGAAAGGAGGGGAAAGATTAGGAAAGGTTAGGAATACACAGGGTGATGTCAGCTTCAGGCTAAGGGGGCTGACATCACTAACACCACTATGTGTAAAATTTTTGAGCAAGCATTGATTAGGGCGACTATTTATTTAATACGCCGCGATTTACCTGATCCCGCTCAATCGATTCAAATAACGCTTTAAAGTTGCCTTCTCCAAATCCATCGTCTTCTTTGCGCTGAATAAACTCGAAAAACACTGGGCCAAAAACGGTTTCTGAGAAAATTTGCAGTAGCAAACGAGGAGACTCGCCTTCCGTGGTGCCGTCTAACAAAATACCTCGTTGTTTAAATTCTCCAACAGGCTCACCGTGGCCGGGTAAGCGCTCTTCTAACATGTCGTAATAAGTATCAGGAGGTGGGGTCATAAACTTCATGCCCTTCGCTTTAAGTTTATCTAAGCAGCTTATAAGGTCGTCACAAGCAAAGGCAATATGCTGGATACCTTCACCGTTGTATTGCATTAAAAATTCTTCGATTTGACCGCCACCGCCCACGGCTTCTTCATTAAGTGGAATTCGAATTTTGCCATCAGGCGCGGTCATGGCTTTAGATAGTAAACCCGTGTATTCACCCTTAATGTCAAAATAGCGAATTTCGCGAAAGTTAAACAACGATTCGTAGAATTTCGCCCAATGATTCATTCGGCCGCGATACACATTGTGAGTAAGGTGATCCAGCGTGTGGAAGCCACAACCTTCAGGGTGTCTGTCTACCCCTTCAATCCATGTGAAATCGATATCATAAATGGTGTTTTCGCCTTGATAGCGATCGATTAAATAAAGCATGGCACCGCCGATACCTCTGATAGCCGGCAGTTTTAATTCCATTGGGCCCGTGTGGGTGTCCATAGGTTGAGCGCCGCGCTTTAGCACTTCAGAATAGGCGTGCTGAGAGTCTTTAACGCGAAAGGCCATGCCACACGCTGAAGGGCCGTGTTCTTCGGCATAGTAAGAAGCGTGGCAATTTTTTTCATAGTTACTTAAAAGATTGATATCGCCTTGGCGCCACAGCTCCACCTCTTTTGATTTATGCTTGGCCACAAGGGTGAAACCCATCGCTTCAAACATAGGCTCCAATAAACCCTTTTTAGGCGCGGTAAATTCTAAAAACTCAAAACCATCTAACCCAATTGGGTTTTCAAATACGTCTGCCATTTTCTTTCTCGCTTACTGAAGTCACTGCCTTTGCGTTAGTTAATTAGTTTTTGATATTGAACCCACGCTAAGGCGATTGTAATTAGAAGAGATGATTGTAATGGTGAGGTAAATATAAGGGCAATAGAGTGTTAAAACACGACGAGAGCCGTTGTAGCGTATTAAGTGTAACGTTTAGTTTTCAGCTGTGTGAAAACGCAATTTAATCTGGTTTTTAACGGTGTAACCAGCTGAATTTAAATGTTTTATTTTTATTTATGGTCAACTAGGGAATGTTCATAAATACATACATTCAAAGAATTTCCCTACTATTATGATTTTTATATAGTACTTATATCTTACCGTCGAAATGCTTCGTTATTCCTTTCCAACAATCGATATAGTCTGTTTGGCGCAGTGGAGTACTAAGTGCAAACTCAGTTGGGGCAATAGGAAAGCGAGATTCAAACATAAACGCCAGTGTATTTTCGTATTTCTGTGGGGCTAATTCTGTATTCGAGGCAGCTTCAAATACAGAAGCTTCGGGGCCATGAGGGGTAAAGCAATTATGTAAACTCATACCACCAGGCGCAAAGCCTTTTTCTTTAGAATCATAACTCCCCTCAATTAAACCCATAAATTCACTCATCACATTTCTATGAAAATAAGGCGGGCGGAAGGTATTCTCAGCCACCATCCAGCGTGGGGGGAAAATGACAAAATCTACATTGGCAGTGCCTTCAAGTTCCGAAGGCGAGGTTAGCACCGTAAATATGGAAGGGTCGGGGTGGTCAAAACTGACGGTATTCATTACGTTAAAATTTTTAAGATCATATTTGTAAGGCGCTGAATTACCTACCCACGCCACGACATCAAAAGGCGAATGTGGAAGCGGGGCTTGGTATAAATGGCCACAAAATTTGTTAATGATGACATGGGGCGTGTCTACATCCTCAAACCATGCAGTGGGGTACAAAAAGTCTCTTTGATTGGCAAACCCGTTTGCGCCTGCGGGGCCTCGCTCAGATAAAACAAATGACTGCCCATAGTTTTCACAAATATACCCTCGAATTGCGCCATCAATAGGAGTAACGCTAAAGCGAACCCCACGAGGGATCACCATAATTTCACCTGCAGATAGATGTAATTTGCCAAACTCAGTTTTTACTTCCATGTTTCCATGTTGTGGAACGAACAGCATCTCACCGTCGGATGAGTAAAATACCTTATTCCCCATAGACGAATTCGCACTATAGCAGTGAATGCCGATGCCGATTTGCTGATTAGCGTCGCCGTTCGTGGCTATGGTCACTAAACCTTCAATAAAGTCTATGTTGCTACTCTCATCAATTAGGGGGAGAGGATCCCAACGCATTACATTTGGCGGGCACGGCGATTGCGTTTGAGGGCCAGTTTGAAGCTGTGTGTTTTTATAAGGTGAAAAATCACCCATAGCAACAGAAGGCCGAATTCGATAAGTCCAACTGCGTCTATTTTTAGTCCGAGGCGCGGTAAATGCACTGGTGCTGACTTGCTCAGCGTAAAGTTTATAATTAACTTTCTGCGGGCTAAATTGCCCTTTGGGTAGTGCATTAGGCAAGGCTTCAGTTTCATGCTCATTATTAAAACCCGACAAATAAGTTAGTTGACTCACAATACCCACCTTTCAAATACTGCTGATGCTAAACGCTTCTATTTACGTAGCGTAAATATTAATAAAAAGTAAATCAATTGCGTGGCTAGAATAGGGCCCTTATAAAAAATTGATGTGTGATGATTTGTTTACGCGGGTGGAAACTTCAACATCAAATGCACTGCTTATAGTTGTGGTTTCATAAAGGTGATGGACGGCCCATTGATTTTACGGCTTTTACTGATAAATTAGGCGCATACATGATAAGTAGAGTCAATACGTGGCACCGCTAGAAATTTATGCCGGCAATGGGGCAATGAATACCATTAAGCAGCAAGGCTTTCACCCTGAAATATTTAGTTATTTTCTCGGCGCTTCAGGCGGTCCAAAATGGTTTTCACTTGCAGGTTTAGACAGAGTACTGTTCCCTGAGTGGTTTAGTAATGTAGAACATCAAATACATGTTATAGGGTCTTCTGCGGGGGCATTTAGGGCTATTTGTGCAGTACAAAACGACCCGCTTGCAGCCATAAATCGGCTAGCCACGTCTTATTCAACCACTACTTACAGCGATAAGCCTACTCCTGCGGAAATAACCCGCAAGGCGGAAGCGTTAGTAAAAGAAATGGTGGATAGCGAAGGAAAAAAAGAGGTGTTGGCCAACGAGCGATTCAAAGCACACATCTTTGTGGCCAAATGTTTAGGGGCTACCCGGCGCGAGCATAAGTTTTCGCAGTTATCGGGCCTTGCGATGAGTGCTGCCGCTAACGCGGTCACGCGAAAGAACTTAGGTAGGTATTACACACGCTGTATTTTTTCGTCGCCAAATACAGAATTTTCAATTAAAGACCCGTACCAATTGCCCACCGAACATTACGAATTAAATAACGAAAATATCCACAATGCACTGCTTGCCTCCGGTGCTATTCCCGTTGTGCTAGAAGGAATAAGAGATATTGCGGGGGCTCCGCAAGCTATGTATCGCGATGGCGGTATAGTTGATTATCATTTTGACCTAGAATTTGGCCCTGACAAAGGTTTAGTGTTATATCCACACTTTTACCCTAAGCCCATTCCGGGTTGGTTCGACAAGGGCTTAAAACGCCGCGTGGCACATAAAAATAGTTACGACAATGTGGTCATGCTAGTGCCATCTGCCAAGTTCGTTGCAAGCCTGCCATACGGTAAAATTCCAGATCGAAAAGACTTCGAGCAACTCGATGCCACTACCCGTATTAAGTACTGGCAAACGGTATTGCAGGAAACCGATAGGTTAGGGGAGTACTTTATGAAAATAGCGAGTGATGGCAGTATTGTTGATAAAATCAAGCCGTTGCCATTTATGCAGCGTGAGAACGTTTAATTCGGTGTGAAATTGCTCACTTTTTCAATAAATGGTGGCAAATCAATCAAACACACACCTTAAACACAAAATAAGCTTGCAGGACGCACTGCGCATCGCTATGATACGCGCCGTCCTTCAGGCAGTTCTGCCGAAGTATATTTGCGACTATAGCTCAGTTGGTTAGAGCGCTACCTTGACATGGTAGAGGTCCCCTGTTCGAATCAGGGTAGTCGCACCATTTTTACTTGCCTTCCTTGTTAGTATCTACTTACGCAATTTATCAGAAAAAATAAATAGGGCCAATTTAGGGCCAAATTTTATATTTATCAATTTATCCACTTTATACCCACTTTAATTTCTTCCTATAGGCTAGATCCGCACTCATTCTTAAAGTAATGTTTTGGACTACTGATAAATATAAAAAGGAACACGCATGCAACATGGAAAGTTTAGCTCCAAGTTGGAAATTTTTTACACAGATATAGAAAAAATATTAAGTGATAAACCCAAAAGCCAAGAACGATTTGAAAAAGAGTTTGATGACCTAATAAAGAAAGTAGCGCTGAATGCAAACCAGAAAGGGCGCCGTGGGCAAACTATCGATGAAGAAGCATTAACAGCAATGTTAGAAACTGATAATGAGGTAAAATTTCCAAGGTCTCAATTGGTTTCATCATACTTAAAGGTTTGTAGGGATTATAAAAAACTGTCTGATCAGGAAAGTCGATTGTCTAAGTTTGATTTCAAAGAACGTGTTAGGTTTTTGATTTTTCGGATTTGCACAGCAATTGGTATTGCTGCAGTTATTTTGGGTACTGCGATAGTAGCAAAGGAGTTAGGTATTGCCCTCCCGTTGTCATCTTTAAAGTCGAGCTAACCAAATGTTGACCTCAAATTTTTTATTGATTAGAGCTTCTGATGGCCTATTTGACTTCGTTGTTAACGATTCCCGCATCACATTCGAGAACCAATCTGGAATTTGTGTGTTTATTAACTTTGTAATAGTCGGTTTAAAGCGAACCGGCGTTAGGTTGGTGTTTTTATTTCAATATAGCTAAGAGGAACCGGCTCTGCGGTAAGAAAACACAACAACCACGAGCCAAAGTAAGTCATATATAGAGACAGTAAGCGGTGAGAATTACCCCTTAGATTGAGGGGTCTACACAGTACCTATTGGTTTTTACATCAGGCAGCCAAAATTGCGTTCACTTTACTTCCCAATGCGATAGTTAAAAGCCTCAAATATCGACCAGCTGTAGCCTATAGATATTTCACTATTCTCAGAAGAAAACAAAAAGTCGGATCCTCGAACCCTTGCACAAATTGTTTTACGCGCTGCGAATTACCTGCGTAGGAAATATTTCAGAAGGACCCAAAAAGGCTTATCTAGTGCGGTCAGAGCCGACATAAGGTCTTGCAGGCATGCCAATCACCATGCTGTAAGGCTTTAAAATTTTCACGCTTAGGATGCCGCTGTGGGCGTTATTTTAGGTGCCGCTTTTCCCAAACTGAGCGCTAAAATAATTTTTAGTGACCTCCGTTTCAATATGGGATAGTTAACTAATCGGTTAGTTTATATCAACCGAATAGTTAACTTTACGCTACTGATCAGTTTAACCCCAAATGAGTATTTGAATGATTGGTCACTTGATTGGTCACTTGGGGTGCGGTTTGGGGTGTGATCTCTGGTGCTCCAATAATCCCGAAAACAGGACAGAACGGCCCCAAAATCAGGACAGGTCGGCCTTGATTTTCCGAACCCTTGCAATGTGCGTTTTGCTTATTTGTGTATTCCACATTGGAACACCCGACATTTACGCTACATTGCTGTAATTATTGGTTAATTCGTGATTTTGCGCTTTATGCGCTGGCGCTCGGCTGGCGTTCTCAAATCCATTAAACAGCCAGTCGTGATACTGGGTTAATGCTTCACGTTTTACCCGTCATGAATATTTCGCGTTTTCCCTATTAGAAAACGCCAAAACTACGCCAACTTACTGAATAAATTATTGTTTTCGTCTACTTGCAGTTTTCCCATGCCAAGCCCCTTGCAAGGTTTGAACTATCAAATAGCCACTTATGGTCTTGCTTTAAAGTTTCACATTTTTCCTGTCATGAATATTTCGCGTGTTCCTTATTAGAAAACGCCAAAACCAAGTTAAGCTGTTGTATTTAAATAAAATTGAGGTGAATGCGAGTTTTCTTGTGGACGGGATAAGGACGGGGCTTTCTGTTCTCTGGTAGGGATATAATGTTTCAGGGTAAAAAAGAGGCTCACGCAGATAAATTAAGTAAACAACGTAGTTTGTGGCCACCCAACCGAGGATGCTTTAAACCGCCACAATAATACAATACTTAATATATACGGTGAGCCTGTAACTTAGTTAACTCTGACAAGCCCTCTATAGTCAGTGGCGCGAACATCGTAATCTAATCGGTGCTTTACCTGTAAACCATCCAAATTAAATACCGCACTTGTAAATATTTGAGGAACCAGCGCCCCTCTCAAAGTGAATAGAGAAATACTAGCAAAAGGGTTATCGCAAGCTAGGAACCAACCATCAAACCCTGTTAATCGACTTTCTACGATAACCACCAATAACTGCTGCTCCGTAACGGCTTTGTTATATTCACCAACCACTTTTGCTGCAGATAAAGCCTTCTCTGGGGGCACTATCACGTATTTAGGTTGTATCCGTACTTCCTCTTTCTCTGCAGCATTAATATCTATTGTTTGCCCGTACATCAATGCTAACGCACTACCCAGATCTGTCATAAAGTCGTTGGATGTAGCCACTTGGTTTTTGTGGGCGCTGTCAAAAATTGGGGTTTCATCAAACGCTATTGGATTCTCAGTAAGCAAGCTGTAAATCTTATCGCCAATTTGCCGATCGTAGGCTGATGCAATACCGGATAATATTGAATTTATAGCGGAAATATCGTCACTAAAAACAGTCTGGCGCTCTATGTTGATTAGGTTGCCATAGGTATCCAATTTGGCAAAAGCAACTTCTCCATAAAGGTCTGTTCTTTTGTATGTACCATGAATTGGAATCAATTCAGGCTTTGGAATAACGCCAACAGCGGTTACCGCCGTTGGTTTGAAGTCGGTAAGACTGTAGTTGTTTACCCAAATTCGCCACGTTTCGCTGGTAGCAGACCACTTATCAATTAATAAGTTATTTAATGTATCGACAAATATTGTCTCGAAATTAACTAAGTTTAAATACGCTTGAATATTCTGACGTTTATTTTTAACATCAATTTCAACACCTGAGCGCTGTAGACCGTCATTCACTAACGATGTGAACGATTCAGTACTGATGCCTTTATATTTTTCAGCTAAAAACTTATGAGCTGTGGCTTGTAAAGAAACTGCGCTAGTCATTTTATTCCTCCCAAATGCCAGATAATACGGCAACGCTTGGGGCAATTACTTTACTGCCGTTTACATCAGTAACCATTTGAGTACCCGATTTCATTTCAATCTTATAGGTTTCGTCTTTAAAGGTGTCAATCTCAAGTGTATTAACAGAAGAGGAGAAAGTACTCATTATATAGATATGATGCTTTTTCCCTTTAAGTGAAATACTTATGTGATCGATATTCTCTCTTTGCTCGATAAAAAGGTGTAACTTTTTACCCTTCGCTTTAAAGGTGAATTCGTCATTGCCATTTTTAAATGACTTTGAATACAGTGTTTCGATATTAGACATTTTTTATCTCGCTATAGTGTTTAGGCGTAGTGTGTTGTGAGTTAAATAAATTGGCGGGTTGTGTCATCTTTCTGTGTTCGCAAATCTTAGCTGCGCTTTGACGAACGTCAGCAGCAAAAGAGTGTTGGCTTTGTTTGATCTCGGCTTGTTTGGCAACGCACACTCGTTCAAATTTGGCATTAACTGCATCTTGGCTAACTGAATCGGTAAGGCCATCAATAAACCCTTTCTCAAAGCAATCTTCGCCATTCATCCAGGTTTCCTGATCCATCAGTTGAGAAACTTCACTTTCTTCTAACCCTGTCTTTGATATATAGGCCGCTAACATTGAAGCTTTCATCACATCTAGTAGGTCGGCAGTTTTGCGATGTTCGATTGCTTGGCCTGTTGAAACACCCCAAGGGTTGTGAATCATCATCAAACCATTTGAAGGCATCAGTATGGTATCGCCAGCCATGGCAATTACTGAGGCCATTGAAGCGGCCAGAGAGTCAATAAACACCGTCTTTTTCCCAGAATAAGCTTTCAACATGTTGTAGATTGCTATTCCTTCGGTAACAGCTCCCCCCGCCGAGTTAATATGAATCTCAATTGATCCTCGATGGTTGCTCAATTCCTCTTTAATTTGTTTTGCTGTAATACCATCACGGCCTATATCATCATCGATGTGAATTTGGTTGTTGCTGCTAAACGCTTGTATTTCTATCGGGTTAGTCATGGTCGAGTGTTTCTCTTAGGGTGGTGATTGTTTTGCCGGCTGGCACTATTGCGCATTGTCGTGAAAACAATTGCCTCGCAATCTGTGAGTTTTCAAATAGGCCACAGTCTTTTGCTTTACCCCAACCATCTATTGCGAAAACAAAATCTGGGTTAAATTCGTCAGTCTTTGCAATTTTGATGAATGCTTGCTTCAACAGTGCAACGTAAGCACTTTTGCGTGGGCCAGTGTGATAGTTAAGCAACCGGCAATAAGCAATAATAAGAACTGAGTACTTTGCCCTGGTTAAGCTTTCTAATTTAAAGCCAAGTTCGAGCCGCGGTATGTAGCGGCGTAGAACCCAATTGTTAAATTGGGAGCTAGTTACATTTGCGTGATACAAAACTTCAGCTTTAGTAAATTTGGTTTCTGTTAGTTTCATTGGGCTAGTGAATGCAATTAATATATTCACTATTTTAAGTTGAAGGGATTTTTAGCGTTATAGGCTGCATTGTGACACTTATAAAAAAACCGACTAATAAGTCGGTTTTTCATTCTATGGAGAAATACATGGTCAAAACGAATTTACAATCTAGTGGCACCTTCCGTACATTCAACTTTTACTTGTTCTAACAAGGCATGTAAAACACTGTCGTGTTGTGGTTCCAACTCATGAACGTTATCCAATATGTATCCCTGTATCGTATGGGCCAGCTCATGAATAGATTTAAAAGACTGGTTAGTTATAGCTGTAACTTCACTTACAGACGTTAATAGCTGGTCAGGTTGGTTGTTGATGATAGTGCCCGGGCTTTCATTATTAGTACTAGACATGTTTCGGTGCCTCTTCTTGAGAAAAGCGTATATGCAGCCCTGATTCAATTTGTTCCGACAAAAACGCTGCATCAGCTGTTTTTGCTTCGTCAATTAGGTCTGTCGCGGTCGCAATCGCAGTAGTAATGATTTCGGCTTTCATATTTGTACCATCGTTCAAGGCCTCTTGGACCAATCGTAAAACTGATACTGCTTTTTCCATCGCTATTGATTTTCTATCATCAAGCTCAATCGCTTTATCTATCATTGAAGTGGTCATGGTGAATTACTCCGTTCCTAAAGGTTAGTTAAAATGGTTTCTTTTCGTATCGCAAAACATTTAGAAGTGCGATCGCTTTGAGAACACTTAGCGAGAATTGCTCTCGCCCTTTCAACCGTTTCAATATCTGTTTCAACAATCTTGTAAGGGGCCTTATTTTCGATTACTGAAAAAAAGATATAACTATCAGGTTTTACTTTTTCGCCGCTCATAGACGTTGAAGATGTAGCCATAGAGAATTACTCCGTTTGTTCATTTTGAATTACTGATGTATATTGGTACGTACCAAACAAAATTAACAGGTGGTACGTACCAATGCAAGAAAAAGATAAAAAAAGTTTTGAGCGATCCGGTTCGACAAGAAAGCAAATTAGGTTCGAAGATGAACTATTAATCAAAATCGAAGCTGATAGATCTAAAACTGGTGAAGCCTTTTCCGAGTGGGTTAAAGATGCCTGTCAGCAGAAACTAAATAACTAAGTTTCAAACTAGTCGTATTCAACTTGAAACCAGTTGTATTCGACTAGTTTTTTTCGCCTCGCGGTATTTCCCCCATATTTCCCTACTTTTTCTTTATATTTTCACTCTAAGAAACCATCCAAAAAATCGTATGTATGGCTATATATAAAGGACTTCGATTTTTAGGGGATGGTGGTTAGTGTACACTTACAGCAAAACCCTTAATAAAAAGCTATTGTTGCTTCTCTCACCCCCTAAAAATTGGTGTTGTATATTGCTTCATCCCCTAAAAACTGGTGTTGTAAACGCATTTCACCCCCTAAAAACTGGTGTGTCATTTCTGCTAGGCTGCTTTATCTAAATTTAAGCTTCTCGCTTCAATGCTAAATTTTCTCAGAGGTGTAGTAGTTGGTAGTAGATCCATTTCGAAACCTTCTACTTTATCTATAGGCTGCCAGGTTAAACCATAATAATTAGGCTCTCGCTTTCCGCTTCCATACATTCCACGCTTGGTCAACACGATAAGTTTTGCGGCTAATAATTCCTTTAGGCATTTCCGTAGCGTGTCTTCTGAACGCCAGCCTCTAGGTTTTAACTGTGAATACGTTGCACAAAGCTTCCCATTATTTTTACCGGTATATTGCTTTGCAAATTCAAGCAGTAAGGCCCTAGAGCTAAAACTCAGTGATAAATAATCGCTACTATCCATGACGTGTACGGGCACACCAGCGAACCGCCCTTTATTCCGCCTGATTTTTTTATCTGCCATATCTCCCCCTTGGTAGCACTACCCAATTAGGGGTAATTACTTACCTTAATACGGGTAAATAATTACCCGATTAAGGGTAATCAGAACGGTTACGCTGCTTTATCTGATGTACTATGCCAGGCTTCGTATTTAACTTTTTCAAGTCCCCGATTAGAACGGTAAAAATTTAAAAGTCGTAGTGCCTTCACTCTGTCGCTGTCCGTTGCTAGCCAATATCTGTTAAAGGGTTTTTGGTGAAAGTGAGCGACTGTTTCGAGGTCTGGCAGTGATATAAAGTCGATATTTTTATCATGTCTCAAGGAACTTATTGTTGTATGCAGGCAAGACTCTCGATAACTAGAAAATGCTTCGGGTTGCGTGATTCCTCGTGGCCCGTTGTGAAGAATTGAGTTAAGTGCTAATTCAACCTTGTAAGGTCTCTTGTTTTCCGCGATATTAGTCTTGGTTAACGGTGTAAATTCGCTGCCTGTCGGGGCAGCTTTTTTTTGCTTGTTCATAACTGCTTCCTCACAGGGCAAATTTTCGAATGGGGGTGATCGAGCATTAAAGCTTCAGGTTCTAGCATTGGGAACGTGTCTATCATGCGGCCACCTCAACACGTGCTTCATCTATCCAAGCAATAATGTCTTCGCGCTTGTACCTAATCATTCTGCCTAATTTCACGTGTGCTGGTGCTTTACGGCCTAGCAGATAGCCGGTGCTTCTAGATTTGCGGAGGTTGTCTTCGTGGATACCAATCAAGTTTGCAAACTCTTTGCTTTTTAAGATTGGTTTAATCTGTTCATTGTGGTTTGTCACTGTCATTGTGCTACCCCTTTGTGGTTATATTGTGATGACAGGAGAAATTCTTAACTAGTGAGCGAACTTATAAGAGGGGCAAATTTTATTTATTTTCAGAAAGTTTGTTCTTAAAGTCAGGGTGATTATTGAAATAGTATTTATACAAATCATAAGACGGGTGGCCTGATATGTAGTTTTTTATTCTTTCATAGTAGTCCTGTTCTTTTGCTCTTTTGATAGTGGCGCTAGGGTCCTTATCAATACCTAAATCAGTGAATAATACCGCGATTATCGAAACAAAATTAGAAGTCTCTGAGTATGAATCCTTTCCACCCAGAATGTTATAAATGCCTGCAATTCTAGCTATTAGTTGACGTGTCCTCTTGGTTTCAATATTTACGCCTTTAAGGCTTGCTATATCTCCGTTTTTTATATTGCTTTCAATAACAGTTTTACAGCTATCTAAAACAAAACTAAGAAGCTTCGGGCCGTGGACTTGTAAATGAATAAAAAAATCATCGCACGCTTTTCTTGTGTCCTTATCCCCAAACCTGTCACCTAAACTCTCCGAGTAAAGGCTACATATTCTTGAGTACAAGTCTGGTGTACCCCAATTAAAAGCGCCATGAGATAAATTATTTAAAACTGTGGCTGTCTTAGAAAGTTGATTATTTAGAGCCTCCAATTCTGAACTCAATTCAGTGAACGAGCTCGTTTCTGAATGGTTGTGAAACAAGATAAGCGCATCAGAAATAGCAAATGTCAGGAACTCATCGACCTTTGGGTGAACAATCCCATTTTTTAACATCTCTCTTAATTTATGGTTCACCGCTTATACCCCCATGCCAAAATCATCTGATATTTTTGCCAGCGCTTCAGCAGCATGATGCGGCGATAAGTGGCCGTAATGCTCCTCAATCATTTTTACCGACTTATGCCCAGCTAATCGTGCGACAGAGAAAAGGGGAGTGCCCGAAGCAACCAGTTTGCTTATGTAATGGTGTCGCAGTGAGTAAAAGTCCAACTGTTCCGCAAATTCAGCGTGCTTTAGAACGTTTCTCCAATGCTTCTTATGGGCGTCTTTCGAAAGTTCATTTCCCGTTTTAGGGGAGGGGAAAACTAAGCTGTTTTCTTGGGGATCTCCTAACTGTACTTTCCATAGTCGCATTACATTGACTATATAATCATTTAAAGGGAGATCAATTTTCGCGGGGTTCTTATGGTGTCTTGTTTTGTTTGGTATCTTTACCAGCCTTTTGAAATCCAAGTTTATCTGGTGCCAATGTAAATTATATAAATCGCCAGGGCGCATACCTGTATATGCTGCAAGTCTAAAAAACGGAAAAAACCAGTTTGGGAAACTTAAACGTGCAAGCGACATTAGGTGGGGTTTGCCATGTCTTCGGCTATTTTCTCGACCTTGTATTAATTCTTCTTTGTAAAGCGCTAGGCCTCGATTCAAAGATGCTATTTCTTTAGTGTTAAGCATTCTTCGGCTTAAATGCTCTTTGTCGTGTAACTTTATTTTCTCTGCGTCTGACATATCTAATAACGAAACTTCTGCGAGCGGAAACTTACTAATGGCGCCGTTAGTGTAAGCGTGCCGAATCATTGTTTTGAAAGCTCCATACACCCTGCTTATAGTTTGGTAAGAGCGGGGGGTCAGTTCACCGGTCGTTTTATTCTTACTCCCTAAAGCGTACTTGGCTTGCCATTCGTGAATTTGATTTTTAGTAATTTCCTCCAACGGTTTGTCGAGTAGCTCCGAGAAAGCTCTCTCTATCATCTGGATAGTATGTTTGCCGCTGTTTTTTTTTCGGCTTTGGTGAAGTGAGTAAGCACCATTTAAATAGTCTTTACCCGTTATAGAGCCTTTGTCTTGATTGCTTAAAATGAATTGCTTCTTTTTATTTTTAATTTCTTCAGACGG
The DNA here is from genome assembly GCF_000213655.1 of Alteromonas naphthalenivorans. Taxonomy (NCBI): domain Bacteria; kingdom Pseudomonadati; phylum Pseudomonadota; class Gammaproteobacteria; order Alteromonadales; family Alteromonadaceae; genus Alteromonas; species Alteromonas naphthalenivorans. The sequence goes on along the minus strand of NC_015554.1, from coordinate 2,448,734 downwards.
ATCATCCCCACGATTTAACTTCGACTTCAGTTCAATTACTTCGTCGACAGCGTCAATTCTATCTTTGGACCCATCTATAAACTTTCCAAGATTTATCTTTCTTCTTTTACCAGCAAAGTCAGTATACCTAAATTGCCAGGTAGCATTTTTCTGTGTCTTAAGTAAATAAAAACCCTTTATCTTTTGGCATGAAAGCTGTTTGCCAGGGGTAGAAGTTTTTAAAAACTTGCTTGCTTCTGTTTTAGTAATTGAGGTGTCAGAACTATTCGCCATGAGGCTATACCTGATGAATGGGGCCAAAGTGGGGCCATTATGTATCACTCTAAAACCACAATCAACCCCCTCCAGAACACATTGATGGTCTATTGTTCACGCTAATTTTTGGTGTAAAGTTCTGAATTATAGGGTTATTATTGCGATTTGTTGTGGTTTGGCGTGGTCTTGCATTAACTTTGGTTTTTACCTTGACATGGTAGAGGTCCCCTGTTCGAATCAGGGTAGTCGCACCATCTATTTTTCCCCTAAGAATTTTTTCTAGCGTCATTTTAAAAATATTTAAGATTCCTAACTCATTGACAGTATTGAACTAATCGGTTTTACGCAGTTTTTTCAGGATTTGTGTTTATTTTCGTTTTTTCCTTTAAAAACAGATAAATACTGTCAGAATGGTCACGAGTGGTCACAATTCGTGACCACTCGTGACCAAATCTAGATTTCACTCCTTTGTTATTTGCCGTTAAAAACCATGGCGTTTTTCTCTTATGGCATTTTGTATTTAACAAAGTCACTTAAGAACATTTCACTATTCTGCTTCACACAACCACGAATTAAATAATGCAATGCCGATTTTTCGTGAGGTTTTAGGAGAGCGGTATCGCGAAATAATGTGCTGCTTGTAGATATGCCGTATCCATTTGCCGAGCACTTAACACTGAATAACGTCACGCCATCAATCGATGCAAATGCAATATATTCATTATCCCCAGTATTTCTGAAAAACAGATGAAGGCGCACTTGATTATCTAAAAGTATGAAGTGGCCATTTGAATAAAATAAGTTATCTTTTAACCCCAAGTTTGGATGAGCGCACAAAAGTAAAATGGATTCGGCGGAAATAGCCATTTCCGATTCAAAAGCATATTTCTTCACTTTTACAAGCTTTAAGCTCCCGCTTTTTAATGTTGAGCGATGCATGCCTTTTTCGGCAGAAGCTTCTTTTAAGCTGGTAAATGTGCGCCCTTCTGAATCTGTGACAATTAAAGCATTGCTATGACGGGTAGGGGAGAGACCCGGCAGGTTAAGCCACTCTCTAATACGTCTTCGCCTCAAAGATAGACGTTTTCCCACGCTACTCGCTTTTATTCCCTCTTGAGCAGCAAATTGTTCGATACGGTTTTGATAGTTCATCGTTGGCAGTTTTCGCTCAACAATTTCAAGTGCTTCATAAATGTTCCATCCGCAGCGAACGCGTTCAAGCACTTTGTCGCTATTTAATCCGAAGGCTCTGGCTGCTGCGGACAAGCTATCGTAGAGTTGGCCTTGTACTTCAACTTGCTTACTATTAGATTCATAAGATGTCATGGAATTACTCCTTTCAGTTAAATTCCATAACAGTGTGTTAAGTTTTACGTAAATTTTAAAAAAAATGTGGCAATGCAAACATAAAGCTTGAGCTTAAGTGTAAAAATTGAGGAATTAATTGCTTTCTGCGCGCGTCAATGATGGTCGGTCCGGGATAAACGAACAAATGGATATAAAACGGTTGTAGTGGGCAACTGTGCAGAATCTCGCAGATAAATGCAGAATAATGAACAAAGGTATTAGAGTATCTGAGTTAACGTAATTAATGGACGCTCAGTGAAAGCGGCGAGACTGTCACTTTAAAAGATAGCAATTGCTCTACTGCTGATTAGGAGAAGTGCTTCTATTTTTCATAATCTTACTATTAATGTACCGGCCGCTATGAGTGAGAGGTGGGCTAGCATTTTACAAGAGGTAATGGGCCGCTAAAGACCTTGAGTTCAATCAATGCGCGCAACGTGGGTGCTGTTCACCCGCTGCGTAACCAAGGAAGGCATGCACTGTGGTACCCCGGTATGGCTTCATAGTCGGCGTAACGACACCGCTTCTTGCCCCGTCCATTCGTGTTCGGGCAATTGCCAGCTGGTAAGCAAGTTATTTACGTCGGTATCTAAATTAATCGGGTTATCTTGGCGGTATTTCATCAGTACTGTCGCAAATGCGGGTTTTGAAATACTGCCTGCTTGGAATACTGTTTTTCATCAACAACCCGCTCGGTAGTTACGTCTTTAACGCCGCTTTCCATGGTCCAAGCCAGTTGCCAATTTCGCATGAAAGCTACCGACACGCTAGGCGCTTTGTAGTTCGCCAGTCGTTGTTCTAAAGACCAATAATCAACTTTTTGGCTTTCAATGCGAATGCGCTCACTTAACCCTGTTTTTAAAAAGTTGGCTTTTTGTGATTCTTTGACTGGCGAGGGTGAAGCTGTTTGCGTTTCGGGTTTTGCACAACCCACTAATGAAACTAGGCAGATGGAAAATGCAATAGCGGTAGGTGTTTTGGCTGGTTTTGTGTTAGGTATTCTATAACGCAGCACATTTCAGAGGGGTACTTTTTTTTCTATCTATATTAGTTATGTGTTTGATAACGGTGGTTATAGATGGCATTTTACGTTATAAATCCAAATGCATTCGTGGTGTGTATAAATCCAAGAGAAAGGACTTTCGTTTGACATATTTGAGGAAAAGAGTAGTTTTTTGTATACTACGTATTGTAAAATGCAACTTTAAGGAGATTTCAGATGCGTGCAACAACAGAAAGTGGTCCAAAAGTTTACTAATACTATCGCTTGTTTTTAGTTCGACAAACGCTCTTGCTCAAACCCAGAGCGAACCCATTGCCGAGCCTAAGCAAGATGTCGTGGCAACAGCGCCTAACAATAACTCTGTTGCCACGAACAAACCCACTCAGTCAGTAGAAAATCTACCCATACCGCCCAAAAAGTCAGTAAGCACAACCCCAGTTAACATTGTTAATAAACCCGGTACTCTCTTTAATGTAGATCCAGACGACGCACTTGTAATAATGCGTATGCTTGTCACGATTGCCGCCCTCATTTTCAGTACAATGTTAATCCCTTTCATACGCTACGTGCATAACTTGCGAAGCGTAAAGCTTAGTTATCTTGAATTTTTTAAAGCTGACATTGATAGCGTCATGCAGCGTTATCACCATGTATTAACACAAGATGAATTGGCTTTAAAATATCCCGATTGTCATATGAACAAGCCATGGTTAAAAACCCTAAAAGATGGTGGTTATAAAAACGAAATACCCCATGAAATCGTTCTTATAGACGATCTTTTAAAACGGGCTCTCAACGAGGTCAGCAATGATGTCGCTTACTTTCCAGTCATAACTTATACTTCGATGCCCTCAACTAACACTAGCCATGATAATCCTCTCTGGAAATTAAAGCGTGAGCATACCAAAGTCATTTCGGAGTACCTTAACTCCGAAGTTGAGGTGCAGGAAACAACGCGTATGCTTTATTCTTCTCCTATCTTTGACTGGATTAACAGTAATGATCAAGAGCAACGAATGCGTTGGATCCGAGGGGCTGAGTCTTTGTTAGATGAAATAGCCAAGCATTATATAAGAGTAAGACGCCTAAACGATTTGTTGAATAAGCTATTAAAGCCAAAATTTTTTTTATGGATAAAATGGTTGCGATTCTACCCTAGCGTGTAATAGGCAGTTAACCTGCCACGCGACCAGCTGAGCATTATTACAATTTTAACGATTGATAAAAAAGGGGCTAACTGATGGAAAATGATAAACAACCACTGTTTCAACTATTGGAAATAAAATTTCTTCTAATAATAACAGCTGTCGTTGCTGTTTTTCTTTATTTCCTTCAGTATTTTGGTCAAAGTAAAACGGAAAATTTATTGTTTGTGATCCCAGTTGTACTTTTGTGGCTACCACATATTTTTGGTAAAAAATTAGAAGCGTTTTCCCGAAAGCATTTCAATGAAGATCGCTCTGATAGAGTCATCGCGTTCATCGAATCTGGCGAGCCAACAGGACTTAACTTCGAAACGTTAATGAATTATATCAGTAATCTGACTATTAACGGCCTACTAATATCAAGCTCTGTTTATGTTTTAGAGAATAGGGGTTGGTGCGGTTACTTTATAGGGGGGATTATATTCCTAGTAGCATTGATATTTATGCTTTTTACGATTTTAAACTTTGCGCATAACATAGCAGTTAGATCAGAGTCTAAACAAGTCTCCGAGAGCAAAGTGCCTGAGAACAGAAAAATGAATCAATCAGGCTTAGCCATATTTTCCATATTGTCTTTTCCTTTAATCGTTATAATTTCAATAGTAGTTCCCGCTGTTTTGGGAATAATTTCGGAATAGGTACACATGAATATTCATTCAATAGAAAATTGTAAATGCGGTTCAAAGCCTCTAATGCCTAGCAAAGTCAAAGGGCTCACCAATGGGTTTTTAATTCGTTGTGCTAAAACGTCTTGTACAGAGGGTAGGGAAAACAAATTGCATTGACAGATGGAATGAAATGGCTTCGGCCTAAGAGTGAGTTCTTAAGCAGCCACGTTGGTGTGGCTGCGCAGGGCTACTTATTACATTGTCATTGCACTATGGAAAGTGTCAGATAGATTTTCTTTTATTTCTTCCGTTACCTTCTCACATAAACCGCTATAGTGGTTCACCATTATCACTCTTGTTATGTCAGTGAATAAGAAAAATCAACGCCATGAGCTGTATCTTGCAAAGCCTTTCAAAAACAGCCCTGAGGGCATTTTTGAAGTGGATTGGCTAAATGCTAGAATGAGAAAGAGATTTATCTTACTGCTGGAGCGTTGGTTGGCCTTGCTATGAATTGGAATTACAGTGTGTCGATAATTTTCATGTAAATCTGCTGCTCACTAGGGTGAAAAATGAATAGCTCCAAGGTCCGGTTTACGCTCACAGCAGCCGCTCAAACAAGAAAAAATGCAAGCCAGCTATTGGCACTTTACAGCAGCACCAGTGAGTAGTTTAGTTAATCCTTTTTGTTACTTATATAACTAAGTCCTTCTATAGCTTGTTTACGCTTGATACCACTGTTATTTTCACTGGTCAACCACTTGTTAAAGTGTCCGTTCAGTCCTGAAGGATGAGAGACGTGAACCCATAAAAAACCATCAGCTTGTATACTGACGTCATTAATCTGCTTGAACGTATCGCTGAATAGCCGCTTTAATACGGTTCGGATTGATTTTAAGTACGCGTCGCTGTTACCGAGTAATATTACTGCTCTAATACTTTTGGGTAGGTCTCGCAAATACCTATCAGTACAATTTTCGATGATCTGTGGTATTTCTTGAAAAGCTCTGTTGATTACAGGGCCAATGCACGAATAGCCACAATTCAATCCGTTTTTGATTTCAGCTTTGGATACGCTACAGCGAATCAACGAGCCAAACGCAATATTCGAATGAGGATCTTCAATTTTGCTGTCGACACAACAGTCATGCTCTAATACATCAACTACGTGCAGTGCTTTCGTTAACCGGTTTCTCATTTTCGCAAAAGCAACATCCTCGAACCGCTCCTGTTCAAATAGGTTTGCTTGCGTAAATCCTTTAGAAAAGCCCAGAACAAGATATTCCGGGTTAGATGAACCCCAAGCACCAGGGTTGTTAACCATGCGCCAGTGCAATGCGGGTTCAAATACTTTTTCCTTTATACCTTGGTTACAGACTCTACATTCTATTTTTCCGTGTTCGGGTAACATCATTCTGTCCTTAGTCTAGGTTAAAGAAATTGGTATTTGACAATATTTCATCTAGAGATAACTCGTTTCTGGCTTTGAAGGCATCTATTAATTCCCCCGCTTCGTTGATGCACACGAAATCATTTTCGCTTTGATTGAGTAACACATAAGCTTGCTGGAAATCCTGCTCTTGTTTAAAAGAAAACATTTCTTTAGAGAGAACGGTGTTAAACACATAAACATCAAGCTTTGCATGATATGTAGCGACCACAACATGCTTTCCGCTAACGAAAAAGAGTTTGGCTGTCTGTCTATCGGACGTTCGGTGATGCTTGTCAAGCCACAGAACCATGCTCATCAACATGTTTTTAATGTTTTGTGTTTGTAGGGGCGAAGCACGTTGATGCACCCGTTGTAAAAAGTGTTCATGTACATAGCACTTTGATGAGTAGTGGTGGTAAGGCTGCCTTCTAACTCTTATGTTTCGTGTGATTACTCTTTCGCAAATTATGCAGTGCAATATTCCTAGCTCGCCAAAGTCAGCGTGGTCAGGGTTAATTGCAAGATTCAGTGAGTCGAAGTGCCAGCTACTGTTTTGCTTATCTATTCTATGAAATAGCAATAGGTCACCATACATATCAAAGATATTCTGTACGTAAGCGGTCATACTTTTTCTGGAAAAGGGTTTATTTTGGCCAACTCTTTTTTCGGCTTCAGCGTTGTATTTGTCGAGAACATCATTTGCTACTCTGAACGTGCCTTTGACTTGTGCCTTAGCTATTGATGAATGCATTGAAAAATCCTTATGTAACAATGTTTTTTACAGAAGTTGGCTAATTAGGCGTTCTGCATGATCAAATGATTTTACTTTTACTTTCGCAATAGCCGCGGTATGAAACTCTTTATAAGTATGAAGACCGCTATGCCTCCCAACACCATCTTCAGAAGATTCGTACCAAGTTATTTCAAAGTCGCTTGAATTGAGTCGCTTTGCCATATTGTGAGTCACCCAAATACTCGGTGTTTTCGTTCGTTCGATGGCGATCGACAGGCTGCCTTTTTTTAATGCAAAAAGTTTCTTATTTTTGCTCCTGTCATCAGGGTGAGTAGAAAAATCATATTCTACTTTTAGGTAGTCGCCGAGATTATCAGCGGTGAAAGAAATATTCGGTTTTTGAAATACGTTTGGTTTGGCAGTGGCTTCAAGGGTATCACGATCCCCTGACTGTTCTGAGGGACGTAAGTAGTTTTCCAATGAAGAGCTATTAGCCAATGCCGAATTCATTTCATGCGCTACGTTCTCCACTGCCACAATAAGAGACGGCAAATCAAGATTCAATTTCCCCAAAAAACTTCCAATTTTGCGAGCAATGTCACCGTAGAGGGAAAATAAAGCGATAAACTTAATATTGCTATCAGAGTCAGCATTAACACCTGTTTTCGAATAAACCGTTTCCAAGGTATCAACGAGGTTATACTTGATAGCGCGTTGCTCTATCGCATAAATGAGCGCACTGCAGGTTCTTACGCTAGATAAATCCAATGGGGCGTCAAGAGACACACTATCGTACTGCTTAAAAGGTTTGAAACGCTCCTGTGACTCTAAGTATTGACGTAGTTCATGATTATTCATTGCTGCCAGCGATTTAAGAGAAACCATGTTTTTGAGCGTGCTGACCTTAACACCCAAAACAGCAGCCACGGCTTCATGGGTGATTTCGCAGTAGTTCGCGACGTATTCGTCCTCAACAATGTAGAGCGATGAATATAGCCCTAAGCAACTAACCGCCGTAGTGAGAGTAGGGTACTCTTCCTCGATGTTCATGTTGTTAGCGACAGTTGGCAACATAGTTTCCATCGTTTCGACGAACGCCACTAAATCGAATTCATTAAACCCTAGAAAGTTATCCATAGTTCCAAAGTTCGCTAGTTCAAACGCTATATCCGTAAATCTGTAAAATCGTGTTTCATTGAATTTGGCATTCATTTCTAATCCAAGTATGGACGTGATCTTTTCGCAGAAAGCTTCTAAAAACTGCTCTCTTTCTATTTGAAATTTATTTCTATCCAACATAATTAACTCTCCCAAAAAGTCATATTGAAAACTGCAATTACAAAATAGCATCATTTTGTATTTTATTGCAAGCTTAAGTGATGAAGGTGAGTCATTCGTGTGTTCGTTGTATTTAGTTTGGGAAGTGTAATGATTTTTTAGAGTAATAATTTTTCGGAATGGAAGGGGAAGTGGAGAGTAGGCTAGCATCCAATACTGATACGAAGGTTTCAGCGCTAGATTATTATCAATTTTTTTCTATGCGGAACGTTTGCGATTTCCCCTAGAGAAAAACTACTAAGGGAAATGCATCTTTGGGGGTAGAGAAGGTTAAAAAGAGAGGTAACTGTCAGATCAAGTCTGAGCTAGTACAAATTATGTTGTACAAATTATGTGATAGAACGGTGTTTGTCCCATCTGATTCATGTCTTGACATGGTAGAGGTCCCCTGTTCGAATCAGGGTAGTCGCACCACTTCTTATATTCAATTTATTACCACCTGATTTCTACCATTTTCTTTTGCCTGATATAGCGCATCATCTGCACGCTTTATTGACGTATCTAATGTTCTGTTGGATTTATTCCCAAGCGATACCCCTACGCTAAATGTCATGCTTAAATCTCCTTTAAGGGCATCAATGTTGTTGCAGTACTTTTGATAAGTTGCAGCTAGCTTTTCAAACATCAGTCGAACCACTTTTTCGTCCGACGAATGTAAAATGAATAACCATTCCTCGCCGCCGTAACGGCCAAAATCATCATGTTTAGACAGTGTCTCTTTTGCAGCATTGGCAAAAGCAATCAGCACTAAATCACCCACATCGTGTCCATACTCGTCGTTAATTCTTTTAAAGTAATCTAAATCAACGATGGCGATGGTTATGTTTTGTTGGGCAAGTTTAGAGTTGGCAGTAGCCAATATTCCCCGACGATTAAGACAGTTTGCTAGGTGATCAGTGGATGCCATACGATGATATTTTTTTCGTTGGCGTGATTGTCTGTAAACTAAAAGCGAGGCGACAAGAACTAAAATAAAAGCGATGGTAGCACTTAAGCGCCATATAATTTTTTGCTGATATTCCTCTTTAGCTTGAAGGTTACTAATATCTTTTTCGTATTCTAACTTACGGATTGTGTCTTCTTTTTCTTTTACTTCAAACTTTACTTGTAAGGCTTTAATGTTACTTTCGCTCGTGGCCTCGAAGTGTTTTTTAGTATAAAAAAGCTTTTTTTCTATGGCATCAAATGCTTCATCAGTACGATTAAGTTTTCGCTTTAATTCGTATCTTTCACCAAAAAATTCCGCTTTATAAATACTACGGCTAAATTTATCTATGATGAGAAAAACGTCATCATTAATTTTATTAGCTTTCTCTAATGCATCTTGTTTTATATATACATTGCTTAGCAAAATCATCGAAGCAAGTTGCATATCATTAATGCCCGCTGACATAGCAAGCTCGATATTTTCTTTAGCTAATATCTGCGCGCTATCGTAATTGGCCTGAAGATATTGAATATTTGCAATTGAGTATTGGGCAAAAGCGAGCCCCTTGTTCATATTAACGTCTTTAAAATAGGCTAATGCTTTGTTTAAATAGACTAATGCGCTTTGTGGGTCGCCAGTCTCAAGAAGTATATTACCCAAGCTCCAATACGCTTTTGCCGTAAAAAGCCCATCATTTGTTTTCTCGAATGTCTCTACGGCCTTTTTCGCGTAACTTACCGCTTTGTCCTCATCTTCCTCTAAGTACCCATAGGCATCGGCTATCTTTCTGTAAAAATAGCCTCGCGAAGGAATGTCATCGCTTTTTATTGCTAATTCAAGACCTTCTAACGCGGCACTCAGCGTTTTTCTCAACGCATCATCAGCCGTATAGTAATAAGCCAACGCGCGAAAAATAATAATTTTTTCATTTACTGAGTGTTGCGAAATTTGCGCTTCTAGCTTTTTAGAAAGATTTTTTGCTGGGGTGGGATCATCTAATCTGGTAAGAGCCTTTAGTTTTGTCTCTAAGAAAAGTAGATAAATATCTTTTCGATTTATTAATTCTTTGTGATTTAAATAGTGTGATAAATGAGCCGTTAAATCAGCATATTTTTCCTGTCTAAAGAGGAGTTCAGAATAGAGCGCTGCTGCTTCTAAGTGAAGTTCCTCCCAGCTTTGTTCCTTACTTACTTTAAAGGCACTTTCTAATTTTTCTTTGTTACGCAGGTAATCAAGTTTGTTTTGCCTAATGTCATTAATAACGCTGCGTGTACTTTCAAAGTCGAGAACGCCTAAAAATGGGTTTGAAGCGCTTTCGGATGCACAACTAGTTTGAGTCACAGACATTTGAGTCAAGCATAAGAAAAGTAAGATCGCCCAAGCGTTACGCCAACGCCCGTTAAATAACCCTTTATTCTGCAATTTCTTATTGATAATTATCACTTGTAAACCAGTAGATATTTATTGCTCCTAGCACTGTAGCATTAGCCGAAAAATTAATGGCTTATGCTTAGAACGTAATACTTACTCAATTGTTATAAATTGAACATATATTGTTTGCATCATGGTTGTAAAATTACATACCTAGTTTGCTTTGCGAACGCTACAAATAGCAGGGTTATCTCTACTCATCAGTCACAGCATCTAATTCTCTGTATCAAGGTTGCCAACCTTACCTTTGTCAAAAAAGCTTCAATTATTACGTTAATAAAGTGTAATGCATCATAATCCAACGCAATCTGAAAATGTTGACTACACTTGAAGTTTACATCGAAAACGTAGCGTAGTGGGTAGTGAATGGATAGTGCGGGGTTAATGAGAGAAAAGGATATTTTCGAAAAAACATTTGAACAATGTGGCGTAGGATTAGCGCATGTTAGCCCGCATGGTGATCTTATCCGTGTGAACAGTAAGCTAAGTGGTTTTTTAGGATATGAGAGCGCGACACTTGTTAAAATGTCGTTTCAAAGCATTACAGAAGCTTCACACGTTCAAGAGGATTTATACCTTCTTCACCAAGTGCTTCGCGGCGAAATAGACACTTACAGCATAGAAAAAAAATACATTCATGCTAAAGGTCATCACGTTTGGGCAAAATTAACGGTTTCTTTGGTTCGTGATGAAAGCGGAGAGCCTGATTATTTTATCTCGGTCGTCGAAGATATCGATGATAAGAAACGCATTGAATCTGAGCTTTATAAAGCAGAAGCACTGTTCAGTAAAATAGTGGCCGCGTTTTCTGCGCATTCTTTTGTTTGGGTTGCGAACCCAGAACTAACCCGCCTTCATTACATTAACGAAGGTTATCGTAATATTTACGGGCGTGATGAATATGAATTGCATGCTAAGCCCGATGCGTTTTTGTCTTATGTGCATGAAGACGATCGTTTGCTTGTAGAAAAGGTATATGAAGCGAAACCGTTAGAAAGTTGGGACTTACAATATCGCATCAAAAATAGTAGCGCAGAGATAAAGTATATTCACGATAGGGGCATGCCACTATTTGACGAGAACGGGCAACAGATACTGGTGGTAGGCACTGCGGACGATGTTTCTCATGAAAAAGAGCAACAGCAAGCATTGTTAGAGGCTATTTCTAAACTTGAGTATCTTTCCAAGACAGATTCACTCACCGGCATTTCAAATAGACGAGAAATGTTCATTCAACTAGATAGAGAAATACAACGAATGAACCGCGGTCAGAAACCGTCAACGCTTGTATTTATCGATCTTAACGACTTTAAAAGTATCAATGACACCTTTGGCCATAAAGCCGGAGATAGAGCATTGGTGGGTTTTTCAGACATTATGAAAAATACCCTGCGAGAAACCGACCGCTTTGCTCGCTTAGGCGGTGATGAATTCGTTGTGCTTTTATTTGGTTCAGATGACGCCGATGCAGAGGTGTTTTTTGAACGCTTAGCAGAAACCTCATTCCAAATTGAATTTGACAGTGAATTTGGCAGTGAATTAGCGGCTTCCGGCGCTAGTCAAGACAGTAGCGTGAGTAGTGGAAGTGATGGTATCACTACCACCGGAACCTCTCTGTCATTTAGCTTGGGTTGGCACACGTGGGATGCAAATATTGTGACGGCACAAAACTGGGTAGATGCCGCTGATGAAGCCATGTATAAACAAAAACGCCAGCACAAAAGGCATGCTGACGTTTAAAGATAGGTTGAAACATTGGCACATTCTAAACTAATCCAATTACGCTAAACCTCTTAACTTAGAAGCAGTGAAGGTATGCGATAACATGAAGGGCAATGCTACATTACCCCATCAGGTTTTAGTTTTCTCTTTTGGCATGCGTAGTGGCAAACCACGCGGCTATTTCGGCCCGCTCTTCCTCTGTCATGCCGGTTTTATTTAAAAACGGCATGTCTTTGGTCACGGTAGTACGTCTTACTAACTGAGGCGCATACCGCGTGATATCTTCCCAGCTATCTAACACCACACCTAGCGGTGCAACTTTGAATATTTCATCGGTAGGGGAGCGTGAATGACAGCCTACACAATGGGTATCCACAAGCTCGGTTACTCGTTCATTAGTTACCACAGCTACACTTTCATTTTCAGTACCCGCTACCTCAACATTCGCTGGCGTTTTCGGCCACGAAACCCAAAGCGCTATGGCAAGCATAGCAACAGCACCTGTGACTAATATCGATAGTTTAGTTTTGCCAACATGACGCAGGTTAAAGAAATGTCGAATCCACGCAGCAGCCGCCATTAATGCAATAAGCACTAACCAATTTTGCTCATGCTGATAGGTCATAGGGTAATGATTTGAAATCATGATGAACAATAACGGCAAGGTGAAATAGTTATTGTGCATCGAACGCAATTTAGCGCCTGCGCCCCACTGTGGGTCGATACTTTCTTTTGCTTGCACCGCAGCAACCATTTTACGTTGGTTGGGCATAATGTTGAAAAACACATTACCCACCATAATGGTGCCAATTAACGCCCCTACATGAATGTAGGCGCCGCGGCCACTAAACCATTGTGTTGAAAGATAAGTGACTACACAGATAAGCGTAACCAAACATAACGCAAAAACGATGGGGTATTTAGCTAGCGGGCTTCTGCAGGCAAATTCGTAAATGGCTATGCCGCCAAAAATAAGCCCTAAACCTAAGGAAATAGCTGTAGTAGGCGACATATTATTAACTTGAGGGTCAATCAAGTATACCGAAGCGCCAAAGTAATACACAATAATAAGTAGCGCAAAGCCCGATAGCCAGGTGGTATAGGCTTCCCATTTAAACCAGTGCAGGGTTTCAGGCATTTTTTCTGGGCCATAAGCATACTTGGCTACTTCATAAAAGCCGCCGCCATGTATCGCCCATAAGTCGCCTTTTATGCCTTTATCTTCTTTCCACTTAGGCGGGGTGCGCAAATTATTGTCTAACCAGACAAAATAGAACGACGCACCAATCCACGCCACACCGGCAATTACGTGAAACCAGCGAACAAACAAGCTTATCCAATCAAGCCATGGCATAGTGTGTTTCCTTCTTATTATAACAACATTGACCGCTTATCCAGGTTTCTGCAATAGCGCGGTCATCACCCAAAATACTGAGTGCAAAAAAGACATCGTCAAATTCTGCATTGGGTTTAATTCGTAATTCCATAAGTTCATCGTAACGGGGCGTTACAATAATAAAGTCGGCGACTGTATCAGGGTTTAAGTTTCCAATTTCGTCATCGAGTTTATGTGCTACCGCAGCACCTTGGGTCATCAAGTAAAACCCTTCGATAGGGTCGATAGGCGCGTGGCGCAACTGGCTAACCTTATAGGCATCGCCATAGGTTTTTAGCATACTAAAACTCGTACCTGCGCCTACATCGGTAGCTAATGCTACATGCACATTATTGGCTCGTGCGGTCTGTAAATCAAACAGCCCGCTACCTAAAAACAGGTTTGATGTGGGGCAAAACGCCAGTGTTGCGTCTGCTTCACCTAAGCGCTGCCATTCATCGCTAGAAAGGTGAATGCCATGGCCGAACACCGCGCGTGGGCGCACTAAATTGTACTTATCGTAAACATCTAAATAGCCAGATGCCTTCGGGAATAAAGATTTCACCCACGCAATTTCATCTACATTTTCAGACAAGTGGGTTTGCACAAAGACATCTTTGTATTGGGTTGCCAGTTCACCTAAAGCCGCCAATTGCGCTTCTGAACTAGTCGGCGCAAACCTAGGGGTTATTGCATAGCGATTTCGGCCTGTGTTGTGCCATTTTTCTATCAATACAGCACTGTCTTTTTGGGCGGTATCTGGGCAATCTTGCAAGTCTGCAGGGCAGTTTCTGTCCATACACACTTTACCCGCCACAATAGCCATGTCTATTTCACTGGCAGCACTGAATAAGGCGTTACAACATCCTTGGTGTACCGATGAAAAAACGAAGCCAGTAGTCGTGCCGTTTTTCAATAACTGTTGCAGAAACACCTTGGCAATCTTTTGGGCATGTTCCACGCTAGCAAACTGCTTTTCGGTAGGAAAAGTATAGTTTTCAAGCCAACTCAATAGCTGCTCACCGAAGCTAGCAATACTTTCAGTTTGCGGGTAGTGCAAGTGGCTGTCGATTAACCCAGGTAAAATCCAGCTGTCTTTATGATCATGTAACACAGCATTAGGGTACTGCTCACGCATGCTAGAAAACGAGCCAGTGGCGATAATTTTTTTACCCTCTATTACCAAGCCGCCATCGTGAATAATGGCAATATCTTCAGCAAACGTGGATGACGCAGTATTAGGCGTTGGAAAGTGTGCAATATTCGCACGAAAAAGCTGCATTATATTTAGCTGCCTCTATAACTGCTAAAACCAAAAGGAGAGATAAGCAAAGGCACATGGTAATGGCCGCCGTCGCTTTCAAGTTCAAACGCAATATCAATATGAGGGTAAAAACTCTTGCCATGTGCAGCAATTAAGTAGTCATGGCTATGAAAACGCAGTGTATACACACCGGCTTCAAACTTCTGACCCCATTGATTGAAACGTCCATCGTTATCGGTTTTACCAGTAAGTACGTCGCCATTAGGCAAGGTAAGCGTAAGCGCAATGCCTTCAACGGGTTTGCCCGATGTAGTATCTAATACATGACTTGATAAGGTATTCATTAATTTTCGTCCTTGGCAGTTAACGCTTTGTCTATGCGCAACAGGGTAATTTTAATTTGTTCTTGGGCGGCGGTGCGAATTTCTTCATCGGTGCTGTTCGGTAATCGCGTTTGCAAGGCGTTAAGCATCGCGTCGGCCGAAAGCCCAGTGGCACAAATGATGAAAATAAAACCATGCTTATCAAGATACGCTTGATTCGCTTCTTTTAATGTAAGCAGCGTCGCTTCTGATGCACTGGCTGTGCCTGATTGCTCTCCGCTGGCTATGGTTTTCGTGTTGGCAAACTTTTTACGCAACGAATCAACATCGCCAATCATTGGATGGGCGGTGAAAGCCTCTAAAAAATCGTCTTTGCCGCATTTTGACCAAGCGGTTTTCGCATATTCTTTTACATCGTTAGCGGTGTCAAAAGGGCGGCCGTTAACCATGCTATATATCCACGACTGTGCTGCGCAGGTTTGTTGAAACCAATCGCTAGCAGCGCTGGCCGATAGGGTATTAAGTTCGTTTAAGGTCATACATTATGTTCCTTAGTGTTAAATCTATCGGCGTTAGTAACAGCAGTATCTTGATTATTGTCTTCACTGGCGTGTAAACGCTGAATAATTTGTGAAGCAATTGATACCGCCACTTCAATAGGACGCTTGCCGGGTATTGAAGTATCGCCAATAGGGGTTGCTAATCGAGCTAAGTCATTTTCATCAAAACCGCGATGTTCCAATTTAGTGATAAAACGCTTGGCTTTGGTTTGTGAACCAATAAGGCCAACAAAGGGCAACGCAGGGTATTTTAATGCTTGCTCGGTAATGCGGTAATCGAGCTGATGATCGTGAGTTAATATTACTAACCAGGTGTTTTCTTCCAGCCCACGCACTTCAGTCTCTGGCGCTTCTTCTACCACCATTTTTACGTTTGCTGGTAGCGGGTGGCTGAACAAATCTTCACGGCTATCAATCCAGGAAATACGAAGTGGAAGCTGGGCCAAAATAGGTACTAAAGCTTTTGCTACATGCCCTGCGCCAAAAATAGCGATGTGCTGCGCATGGCGATTGCACACTTCAAACAATACTTTAACAGCGCCGCCACAGCATTGGCCTAGCTTACTGCTAAGAGGGTATGAGCGTATTTCGGTGCTAGTATTATTTTTACCACGAGTACCGCCACTTAGCATCTCACGGGCTGTGTTGATTGCATCGAACTCTAAATGCCCGCCGCCAATGGTATCTATGCTTTGTGCATCGGTAACTACCATTTTGCTACCGGCTTCACGGGGAGTAGAGCCAGCAATACTAATCACCGTCACAATAACGTAGGGCGCACCGTCTTGTTGACACTGCGCTACCGCTTCATACCAGGTACTCGCTTTCATTGCTGTGCCTGTTGCAACTGCATTACAGCATTCAGTACACGCTCTGGCGTGGATGGTGTATCTAGTTGCGGGTCTTGGGTGTAACCAGAAATACTTGAAATGGCATCTTTCAAAGCACACCATACTGAAATTGCTAGCATAAATGGCGGTTCACCTACCGCTTTTGAATGGTAAATACTGTCCTCAGCATTTTCTCTGCCAAACAGTTTTACATCAAAATGTTTAGGGGTATCGCCAATAGCAGGAATTTTGTAGGTGGCCATGTTTTCACTGGTTAAGCGACCATCATTATTCCACACCAGTTCTTCGGTAGTAAGCCAGCCCATGCCTTGAATAAAGGCACCTTCTATTTGGCCAATATCAATAGCAGGGTTCAAGCTATTACCCACATCATGAAGTACGTCTACTTTATCAACGCAGTACTCACCACTTAAGGTATCAACAGATACTTCACTTACCGACACACCATAAGAGAAATAGAAAAACGGGCGGCCATCGCCAGTTTCGCGATTGTAGTGTATTTTAGGGGTTTTATAGTAGCCATTGGCCGATAATGACACGCGGTCAAAATACGCCACCTGAACTAAATCGCTAAACGCTTTTTGGTGTTCACCTAATACTAAGTTACCGGCAGTAAACTGTACCTTTTCAGCTTGCTCTGGCATGCCTAGCTCGGTAGCAAAGCACAGTGCTAAGCGTTCCTTCAACGTAATACATGCATTTTGCACCGCTTTACCGTTTAGGTCTGTACCGCTCGACGCCGCCGTTGGAGATGTGTTGGGTACTTTATCGGTGCGGGTCGCAGTCACTTCTATCATGTCCATAGACACACCAAATTCATTCGCCGCAATTTGAGCTATTTTGGTGTGCAGGCCTTGGCCCATTTCTGTGCCACCATGGTTCACTTGAATGCTACCGTCGGTATAAATGTGTACCAGTGCGCCCGCTTGGTTTAAGTGTTTTGCAGTAAAGGAAATACCAAACTTAACCGGAGTCAGAGCTAGGCCTTTCTTAATAACAGGACTGTTGCGGTTAAAGTCGGTAATCGCGTCTCTGCGTGCCCAATAATCGGCGTCTTTTTCAAGTTTTGCGATCATTTCAGGCAGTAGGTTGTGCTCAACTTCCATGCCATAAGGGGTAGTGGTGCCAGTTTCTGGCCCGTACAAATTTTGTTTACGTACGGTAAGTGGGTCTACTTCTAGCTTGCGTGCCATAGCATCCATCATGGCTTCAGCCATGATCATACCTTGCGGCCCGCCAAAACCACGGTACGCCGTGTGCGATACCATGTTAGTTTGCAAGCGGTAACCTACAATGTTGCTTGCACCTAAAAAGTAACCGTTATCTGCATGAAACATGGCTCTGTCTACAATAGCGTCAGACAAGTCAGGTGAATGCCCACAATTACCGTTTATATCTACTTTTGTGGCAACAATTTTACCGTTTTCGTTAAAGCCAATCTCAAAGCTATTATCGAAAGGATGGCGCTTGCCTGTCACGTGCATATCTGTGCTTCGGGGCAGTCGGCATTTAACAGCACACTGATTGCGAGAAGCTAACAAAGATGCCAAACATGCCCACTGAGCAGCTTGGGTTTCTTTACCACCAAATCCGCCACCCATGCGGCGCATATCTACCATTACATGATGCAGCTTAATATCGAGTACTTCAGCCACTAGCTTTTGCACTTCACTAGGATGTTGGCTTGAGGTATATACCTTCATGCGACCATCTTCGTCGGGAATAGCCAGCGACACTTGCCCTTCAAGATACATATGCTCTTGGCCGCCAATAGAAAGATGGCCTTTACAGCTTAGAGGTGCAGTGGCAAGTTGAGTATCAGCATCACCTTGACCGAACCTGTGAGTAGGGCGCACAAAGCGTTCGTGTTTATGCGCTTCTTCGGTGGTAAATACCGCGGCGGTAGGAATAACCTTAATGGTGCCTTTTAGTGCCGCTTTACGGGCTAAATGTACCGAAGTAGCAAGCACTGCAAAATAGGGCTGACCGTAGAATTTAACTTCGCCATTAGCGAGAAGGGGGTCGCCTTCAAAAACCGGCCCGATATCTTTATGACCAGGTACATCGTCGATGGTAATAACATCTACCACACCTTCACTCGCACGTACGGCAGATAAATCTATTGATTCAATAATGCCCGCCGCGCACTGGCTGGTCCCTACAGCCGCGTAAAGCGTGCCTTGCGGCTCTACCAAATCGTCAATATATTTCGCACTTCCTTGAACCTGTCTGGCAGCACTTTCATGCTTTACCGACGTATGAACAACCTGTGTTGAAGCTGAATCTTTCGCGCTATCGATAAGCTTACGCATGTTGCACCACCCGAGTTTCAATCTTGTTTCTTACATGACTACTTGCGTGACTGCTTGTACCACCGGCCGATTGGCTAGTGTTTTGATGCTCTAGCCAGAATCGATGCCATAAATTAGCCAGCACGGTTTTACGGTATTCTGCACTCGCTCTCACATCATCTATTGGGGAAAATGCTTCGCTTAAAATCTGTTTACCAATACTCAAGCATTCGCTACTTGCCCATTGTTTGCCTTTTAATGCGCTATTTAATGCTTCGCAACTAACTGGCGTTGCGGCAACGCCGCCAAAGCCAGTGCTAACACTTTCAACCTTACCGTTATCAAGGGTTACGTTGAACACGGCACACACAGCAGAGATATCATCTTCCATGCGCTTTGAAATTTTGTACGCGGCCACTAACTCACTGGCCGTCAGGTAAGGTATTTCAATGGCAGACAGCCATTCGCCTTTTTCTAGCGCCGTTTGGCGATAGCCAGTAAAAAACTCACTTACAGGTATAGTGCGAGTTTGTGTACCATTATCAATATGCAGCACAGCGCTTAAGGCTAGCAACACCGGCGGCATATCGCCAATAGGTGAAGCGTTTGCCACATTACCGCCCAAGGTGGCTTGGTTACGAATTGGCAACGAAGCAAAGCGGGTGATTAATTCTGCTAATTGAGGAAAGTGCCCTAGCAAAGGCTGTGTCAAATCACTCAACGGTGTGGTTGCACCAAACGTGATCGAATGTTCGTTTGTAGTGCATCCATTTAATGATTTGACCCCACTTAAACTAATTAGCGTGTTCACATCTTTCAATTGCTGAGTAAACATCAAGCTTAAGTCAGTGCTACCTGCTACTAAAAGCGCATCTGGGTGCTGAGCGATAGCATTGGCTAAAGCCGAGCGAGAGTCTGGAACAAGTAAATTATTGGTGCCAAGTACGGGGGTAGCGGCTAGTTCCTTCAACGCGCTTAGCGTAGAAGACTCATTACGTGCGAATGTGTCATCAGGCGTGTTTCCACACACAGATAATGCCGCATCAATAATAGGGCGATAGCCAGTGCAGCGGCATAAGTTGCCGGACAATGCATGCAATACATCATCGCGATTTGGCGTGCCATCTTGATGATACAACGCAAACATAGACATGATAAACCCTGGCGTACAAAAGCCACACTGCGAACCATGAAAGTCGATAAGTGCTTGTTGTACAGGGTGTAATGTGTTGTTTTGAGTTAAATGCTCTACTGCAATAAGTTGTTTGCCATGTACAGCCGACATTAAGGTAATACAACTGTTTACCGTGCGGTAATGTAACCCATCGAACGGTGGGGTAGGCTCGGCAATCACTACGGTACATACACCGCAATCGCCTGCTGCACAACCTTCTTTGGTACCGGTAAGTTTTCTGTGCTCGCGTAAGAATTGAAGTAACGTCAGGTCAGCCCGGGTATCGTCCAATTCAACGAGTTGTTGATTAATAAGAAAGCGAATCATACCCGCACCTCATCACTATTTTCATTGATATATCCATTAATATAACGGTATTCTTGATAGAAAAGTAGACCATTTGGTCAAAAAATTGCTTTAAAAAAAAGGCTTCCCTGAGAATAGCCCCTAATTCGGTAAGCAAAACTGCATACTTGTTAGTGTCATACAGGCAAGAATCGTGCAAGGTTGAACATAGAGAAAACAAAGTTAAGTAGGGGTAACGGTATAGTGATTACGTTTTCTATTTTACGCTAAAACCGTGATAACGTAATACAAACGGATGCCAGACGTGTAGTGAAGGATAAGAATTAACGATGACCAAATTAAGAGACACGGACGCGAGTGTAGGTGCCACAAATAAACGAAATATTCTGCAAGCCGCTGAAAAATGTTTTGCCCAGTTTGGATTTAAGGGCACTGCGGTTCAAAAAATTGCGGATGAAGCGAACCTGCCTAAAACCAATGTGCTTTATTATTTTAAAACGAAGCAAGAGTTGTATGTGGCAGTGCTAGAAGAAACATTGTCGTTGTGGAACTCCCATTTCGACAGAGCCACTGTTGATGACGACCCAGCTGAAGTGTTAGCCGCGTACATCACAGAAAAAATGGAAGTATCTCGCACCCATCCACAAGCTTCTAAAATATTCGCGATGGAAATTATTAACGGTGCGCAGAACTTAACCGGTTATTTTGACGAAGAACATGCCAAATGGATGGAAGGGCGATTAGCACTTATCGACCAGTGGATTGAAGTAGGTAAACTCCCTCAGCTTGATGGTGAATATTTACTTTACACCATTTGGGCTAGCACCCAGCACTATGCTGACTTTTCTGCTCAAATTACCCGTCTTCGTGGTCGTAAAATGATTAAGGCCGATTTTGAAACGGCCACACGCCAATTAATTCAATTGGTGCTAGGTGGGTGCAACCTGCCAGTGCCAAGTCGTTATATTGAGAATGTTGATGTCGAATAATTCCCATACTTACCCTCGCGACCTTATAGGTTACGGGGCTGATGTACCTAAGGCCAATTGGCCGAACGGCGCTAAAATTGCGCTCCAGTTTGTTTTAAATTATGAAGAAGGTGGTGAGAACTGCGTGCTTCATGGTGATGCGCAATCTGAAACCTTTTTGTCTGAAATTATTGGTGCCCAAGCATTTAATGATAGGCACCTTAGTATGGAGTCTATTTATGAATACGGGAGTCGTGCGGGATTCTGGCGACTTCATCGTTTGCTCACCAGCTACAATATTCCGGTAACGGTTTTTGGTGTCACTATGGCCATGCAACGTCACCCAGATGCCGTGCAAGCCATGTTAGATGCTAAATGGGAAATAGCTAGCCACGCTATGCGTTGGGTTCATTATCAAGATATGGATGAAGAGACTGAACGAAAAGAAATAGACGACGCTATCATGTTGCATGAGCAACTTACTGGTAAGAAGCCGGTTGGTTGGTACACGGGGCGTACCAGCCCTAATACGCTTAAATTGATTGCTGAACGTGATGATATCCTCTACTGCGCCGACTCTTATGCCGACGATTTACCTTATTTTGATAATCATTACAGCAAACCTCTTTTAATGGTGCCATATACGCTAGATACCAATGATATGCGTTTTGCTGCCCCACAAGGTTTTAATAGTGGCGAGCAGTTCTTTCAATATCTTAAAGATGCGTTCGACGTGTTGTACGACGAGGGCAGCAAAGCACCTAAGATGCTTTCGATAGGTATGCATTGCCGTATTTTAGGGCGGCCTGCGAGAATGGCGGCGTTAAAACGTTTTATTGAATATGTGCAATCTCATGACAAAGTGTGGCTGGCTACCCGTGAAGACATTGCCCGACATTGGCTAGCCGAACATCCTTTAGTTGAAAAATCCCAGTAAAGTGTAAAGCTATAAGAAGCAAGCTACGCTATATAAAGTGGAGATATAAAAATGAAAGTAAAAATTGCCTTATGTTTATTAACTGCGCTCGTTTTAACGGGCTGTTCAAAGCTAAATAAAGAGAACTACGACAAATTAAAAATGGGTATGTCTCAAGATGAAGTATCATCGGTAATCGGGGCGGCAGATAATTGCTCAAAAACCATGGGCGCAGTATCTTGCGTTTGGGGTAACGAAGAAGCGAAGCATGTAAAGATAGTCTTTATGGGCGATAAAGCCGTTACCTTTAGCTACGATGGTTTAGAGTAGGGTTAGCAAGCTCAATTTCTATAAGCTATGTAATCCACCTAGCCTGAATAGATTACCTAAGGCATAAAAAACGGTGAAGATTATCTTCACCGTTTTTTTTTGTTAGGCATAGGCTGGCGCTTGCTATTTTAAGTCAAATATATAGCGCAGTATAAACACACCCGCTAACACGTAGGTTAACCCACTGACTTCTTTGAATTTACCGGTTCCCATCTTAATGCCAACGTAGGTAATGAAACCTAGTGCAATACCTTCACTAATACTGAATGTGAGCGGCATAGCTAATAGCGCAACGGTTGCGGTAGCAAGAGCACCTAAATCGTCGAAATCTATCTGGCGAATGGCTTCCATCATTAGAATGCCTACCATGATAAGCGCTGGAGTAGTCGCCATCAAAGGAATGACTTTCATTAAAGGGGTAAGGAACAAGGCAAAAATAAAACACAGTGCAACCACTACCGCGGTTAATCCTGTTCTACCACCTGCAGACGCCCCAGTAGCAGATTCTACGTAACTGGTTACTGGTGATGTACCAATAAATGCACCTACCACACTGGCAGACGCATCGGCGGTCATGGCAGGGCCAATTTTAGGCAATCTTCCGTTTTTATCTAGCAAGTTCGCACGGCGAGAAACACCGATTAACGTACCTATAGTGTCGAACATATTCACAAACATTAGTGCAAATATTAAATCCCAAGTTTCAGCGATATGGTCAATAGGGTACCAAAAGTCCATTGCCATAAAGGTATTCGAAATTGGTTCTGGTAAGCCGATAATGGCTTCAGGCGTTGCAGTTAACATGCCATTCTCGGTTGGCACGAAGGCACCAATTACGGTAAGCAACACAATAGATATAAGAATGCCTCCGGTAACCTTTTTCACTACCATCACAATAGTAAAAATAATACCAAGTAGCGCAAGCATTACCGCAGGGTCAGATAAATCACCAAGACCCACAAAGGTAGCCGGATTGTCTACAACCAGTCCCGCATTTTTAAGGCCAATAAAGGCAATAAATAACCCTATGCCGCATTGCACACCAATTTTGAGGGCCGGGGGAATAGACTCAGCAACTTTAGTCCTCACCCCAGTTAAGGACAGAATTAAAAAGAGAATACCGTTCCAAAATACTATGCCAAGGGCCGCTTCCCAGGGAATCTCTCGAGATAAACAAATAGTAAAAGCAAAAAAAGCGTTTAAACCCATACCTGGCGCAAGCGCAATGGGGTAGTTAGTCATAAACGCCATCAATAAAGTGCCCAAACAGGCAGCTAGCGCGGTTACCGTTATTAACCCTTCGATAGGCATGCCACTTAAACCAAGGATCCCAGGGTTTACCACTAAGATGTACGACATGGCGGCAAAAGTGGTTAGCCCCGCTACCACTTCTGTTTTTATTGTGGTTCCATGCGCCTGAAGCTTAAAAAGGCGCTCTAATACGTTATTAGACATGTAGATTTCTCTATGCGTTGAGTCATTTATCATTATTTGTTGTTGCATGAAGCAAAAACTTGACCACTTAGTCAGTTTGTTGGTGCGTTTTGTGCTACGGTAAACATAGCCAGAATACGCAAAGTCAGTGTTACGCCAGTGAAATTAACTAATATAGGTTTTAAAAACCGCGTATTTCACATTGGAAGCGTTATAAGAACGCCTGACTAAATCAACGCTAGAAAAGAAGTTGCGCACTAATTAAGATCAAATTGCATCAAAATGGTGCGCTTCTAACTGTGAGGGGCCATGTCGCTATCAACAATAATTCAAAAACTCCCGAAGGCTGAACTGCACTTGCATATAGAAGGCAGCCTAACACCTGAGCTTATGTGGCACCTGGCAAGTAAACATAGTATCACGTTGCCATATAAAAGCATTGAAGAGATAGCTGCTGCCTATCAATTTACTAATTTGCAAAGCTTCCTCGACATATACTATGCCGGTGCGGGCGTGCTCATTGATGAAGATGATTTTTACGCGTTAATGTGGGCGTATTTCACCCGCTGTCATGAAGATAACGTGGTTCACACTGAAATCATGTTCGACCCGCAAACCCATACCGCAAGAGGTATAGGATTTGATGTGTTCATGCCAGGTTTTTTACGGGCCATGAAAGATGCACAAAAGCAGTACGGTATTTCTAGTTACTTAATTATGTCTTTCTTAAGGCATTTACCAGAAAGCGACGCGTTCGCCACACTTGAAGCTGCCAAACCTTATTACAGTGTTATAGATGCGGTGGGTTTAGACAGTTCTGAACTGGGTCATCCACCATCTAAATTCGAACGGGTGTTTCGAGAAGCGCGAGCTCTTGGGTTTAAAATAGTCGCGCATGCAGGTGAAGAGGGGCCGCCAGAATATATTTGGGAAGCATTAGACTTGCTTAACGTTGACCGAATTGATCATGGCGTAAGGTGTCAGGAAGACGAGAAGTTAATGGCTTACATAAACGCCAATCAAATTCCTCTTACCGTGTGTCCATTAAGTAATCTGAAATTGTGTGTGGTAGATGACTTAGCCAAACACAATATATTATCGCTACTCGATGAGGGTTTAATGGTTACTGTGAATTCGGACGATCCTACGTATTTTGGTGGGTTTTTGAATGATAACTATATAGCCCTGTGTGATGCATTGCCTGTAACCGAAGCACACGTGAAGCAACTTGCTATTAATAGTTTTGCGGCTAGCTTTTTACCGGATGACATTAAACAACAACACATTGCGCATATACATTCGTTAACACGCTAAAATGATAAGCCGCTCATCTCATCTTTCTAGGCGTGGGCGGCAGCCATTTCCGATTTAGTGGCGTCGATTACTGACGCCAACGCGCTAACGTTTACTTCAATTTCATTCCAATCACCTGATGCCGACAATATTTCGATGGATGAGGCTTTCTGGCGCAATGCCTCGGCGCCCACATCACCCGATACACCTTTAATAGCATGGCTGGTAAAGCGAACGTCTTCTAAATTTCTATTTGAAACCGCTGTAGTAAGCGTTAAGTGTTTTTCATCGATTTGATCAATGAACATTTCAACAACACGTTTTAAAAGCGCGTGGTTTCCTGCCAAGCGTTGCAGTGCTTTTTCACGTAGCCAAAGCGACGTACTTTCAAAACTCATAAGTTATTTTTGCCTTGTAAACCAAGTGTGTAGTGAGAACATTTACTGTAGAACGAAAACTGTATATCAAAAAAATTTAAATGTGAACCCAGTTCTAGCGAGATTTCGGCTGTTTTAATGAAGACAGACTTAAGTATTTCTTTATCGCTCTTGTGGCACTTATCGTATAACAACGACTTCTCAGTAGCGCTTTACGACATAATCGGTACTGTAAATGCATCAGCAATTACAATCAGCAAGAACAATTAGCAATTACAATCAGCAAGAACAATGCCGATAACATAAGTGCAGTTGAATGTAGACTAAAGGCTAATAACGAAAAGCATAGCATGGCCGATACTTACATAGAGAAATAGGTAAATAAGGAGAAACGATAGCTATGGATATGCGAGCGCAAAAAGTGCTTATTGTTGATGACGAACCCGTTAATATCGTCATTATAGAATCTGCTGTAAGTAGTTTAGCGAACGTAATTAGCACCAGCAACAGCTTAGAAGCCCTCCATCTTGTTCAAATTCACAAACCCGATTTAATTATTCTTGATATCAGTATGCCTAAGCGGTCAGGTTTCGACATCTGCAGGGCTATTAAGGCTGATTTGGGATTACGAGAAATTCCGATACTCTTTGTTACATCGTTTACCGACAGTGAAAATGAGCGAAAAGCACTCGCATTGGGTGCAATAGATTTTATTGCTAAGCCTATAGATATCGAAATTTGTAGGATGCGGGTAAAGAATCACCTGCTAATGCAACGGCAAAAATCACAGCTATCTATTTACAACGAAAGGGTACTCGAAGAAAAAGAGCAGCTAAATATTACACTTAATGCTATCGCTGATGGGGTTATCGCCACAGATGCCGACGGTATTGTGACTTTTATTAACCCGGTCGCTCAGCGCTTAACTGGCTTTAATGAATTTGAAGCGTGCGGGCGAATGGTGGACGACATTATGGAGTTACGAGACGCCACGACTAATGCTGGAGTGATTAACCCAGCGTTATATACCATGAAGGTTAAGCGGCCTGTTGCTATGGCGTTCAACGTAAAGTTAGTCAGCAAGCAAGGTAAAGAGTGCAGGGTAGAAGATACCGCTTCACCGATATTAGACACACAAGGGAGAGTTAAAGGCTCAGTCGTTGTATTCCAAGATGTGTCTGAATCGGTGGCGATGGCCGTTCAAATGACCCATGTCGCTAATCACGATCAACTTACTGGCTTACCTAATCGGGTGTTATTGCACGACAAAATTGTTCAATCTATTAATCGCACCGACAAAGCGAAGCATAGTGTCGCTTTGTTACTTATAGACATTGATAATTTTAAATATTTAAACGATGCACTAGGTCACAAAATCGGCGACTCTATTATTCTATCTATATCAAAGCGTCTTCAACAAGCATGCGGTCCGTCAGCAACGGTCGCAAGGGTGGGCGGTGATGAGTTTGCATGTTTATTAACTCATGTTAGTGGTTTAAGTGTCGATGGAGTGGCAATGAACTGTTTGCAAAGTGCAAGAGAGCCTATTCATATTGATGGTCAGTATCACCAACTTAGTTTGAGTATTGGTATTAGCTTGTTCCCTCAAGATGCTTCTAGTGCAGAAGAAATGATGCGCCACTCTGACACCGCCATGTATCGCGCAAAAGCGACTGGCAAAGACAAGTTCAGCTTCTTCTCGAAAGATTTGAAACTTGCCATGCGCAAGCGGGTTGAAATGGAAGTAAAGCTTCGTACAGCACTTGATAACAACAGCTTGGCAATATTTTTCCAACCTAAATATGATTTAAACTTAAACAAAGTCGTTGGCGCAGAAAGCCTCGTTAGATTGATTGATGACGATGGCAGTATTGTTTCACCAGATGAATTTATTCCATTGTCTGAAGAAACAGGGTTGATTCATCGCTTAGGTAAGCAAGTTTTGGTCAAAAGTTGTGAGTTTATTGCTAAATGCGTTGAAGCGAATGAACCGTTTAAAATTGCGGTAAATGTGTCAGCGCAGCAAATAGCAAACCCTAGTTTTGCAAAAGAAGTTGGGGAAGTTATTTTGTCGACCGGAATCGATCCGGGGCTATTAGAATTAGAGGTAACGGAGTCTGCATTGATGGCTGATTTCGATCAAACGCGAAACGTATTACTAGCGCTTTCCTCGTTAGGGCTCTCGTTAGCACTAGATGACTTTGGCACCGGCTACTCAAGCTTGTCTTACTTACGTCAGTTTCCTTTAAACGTACTTAAGATTGATCGATCTTTTATAAAAGACATGGATACCGAACCCCAAGCGCTTGATATAGTGACGGCTATTGTTCGTCTCGGTAATTGCCTTAACATGGTCTTAGTGGCAGAGGGGCTTGAAACCGAATTGCAGTTTCACTCGCTTAGGCAGTTAGGCTGTGAATATGGTCAAGGCTACTACATGTGTAAACCGATATCAGAAGATGAATTTACCACACGGTTTTTAAACCAGAAGACAATGATGACGTAAGCGTAAACTTTAAAAACCTGAAAAGATGGCAGTTTGTCTTTTTTGGCTTAATATCTTTTAAGTAATGCTGTAATATAACTTTATGCTTTTTTCCCTTCATTCTCTTAAGACAGTCCTGTTAAATTTATGCAGTTAGAACTAAAACCATACTCGGCATGCAAGGTACTCGTGGTCGATGATGAGCCTATTAGCAGAATGCTGCTTACTTCTATACTTGAGCCTTTTGTTAACTGTATTTCTGCGTCAAACGGTGAAGAGGCTATTGACCAATGTGTGATACACAATCCTGACCTCATTCTGTTAGATATGAACATGCCGGATGTCGATGGCCTTACTGTTTGTCGTACCTTAAAAGACAAAGCTGATACCGCCCAGATACCTGTTGTCTTTGTCACCTCTACGATTGATGTCGAAACTGAAAATATGTGTTGGGAAGTGGGAGCCTCTGATTTTGTGTTGAAGCCGGTTACCGCTTCTACACTGGTTCACCGCATAAAAAACCATTTACAAGGTAAGCTACGTACAGAGCTGCTTGAAAGAATGACGTTTCACGATCAGTTAACGGGCTTATACAACCGGCTGTACTTAAGTAATGAAATTCCATTATTAGTAAAACAAGTGGCTCGTGACCATAGCTCGCTCGGCGTCATCATGATGGATATCGATTTTTTTAAGCTGTACAACGATAACTATGGCCACCTTCAAGGTGATATCTGCCTTCAACAAGTAGCAGCCATTATTGGGGCGCATGCGCGCCGTCCCAAAGATGCAGCCATTCGATTTGGCGGTGAAGAGTTTATGCTGGTTTTGCCGTATACCGACATGAACGGGGTTAAGAAAGTTGCTGAAGACATTGTGGCTGCAATAAGTAGTGAGAATATCACGCATTATGCGGGCAAGGATGGAAAGCTAAGTATTAGCGCTGGCTATGCTGTAAGGCCTGCTAATGAATTGCAAGACACCGGCATATCTTCACTTATCGAATCAGCTGATATTTTTCTTTTTGAAGCCAAAGAAGCTGGGCGTAATCGCGCAATAGGTTAATCGGCTTCTCCGTTAGAATAATAGCCTATTGTTTAATTTTTTTTCTTTTGTAAAACCACTATTATTGCCTTAATGGAGCAGTGTAAAAGCTGTAGTAGCTCCTCTCTCCCTTAGAGGGCTTCTTGATTTTAATGGCGGTTTGCTATGTCTCAACAATTCGATAGTAAAGAACAGTACCCTATTTCCGTTTCATCAACAGTGCTTAACTTTGAAAAAGTACTTAAATCTGGTTGTGACATATTATCCATGCAGCAAGGCTTACTCTTGCACGTTACGGGTGAGCATATAGACGTTATCGCTAAAGCCGCCGCCTCTCTAGCGCCTAATAAATACCTACTACCCCCTTTTCCTGTTGATATTGACTCTCTTCCTTCCAGTCAGTTAGAAAGCTGCGCTGAGGTTAAACTATGGGCAAAGCAAAATTTATCGGCGAAAGACTTTATTATTGGCCGTATTCACCGTGTTGGTCACTACCACGTTGTGTTAATACTGGCAAACAGCATAGAAGATGTCGATTTTTCCTACGATAAAGGGAAGTTATCGTTGCTCGATAACTGGCTGGAAAGCGTTTTACAAAAAGAACGTGGAGCAGACGACAATTCACTTAAACATGCCGAGTTATTTGAAAAGCTACAGTCAGTGGCAAATATCGGTGTGTGGGAAGTTGATATCGTTGAAAATGCCCTTTTCTGGTCTTCTCAAACCCGCGTTATCCATGAAG
Source organism: Alteromonas naphthalenivorans (assembly GCF_000213655.1). Taxonomy (NCBI): domain Bacteria; kingdom Pseudomonadati; phylum Pseudomonadota; class Gammaproteobacteria; order Alteromonadales; family Alteromonadaceae; genus Alteromonas; species Alteromonas naphthalenivorans. Next base: position 2,418,999 of record NC_015554.1, on the reverse strand, counting down.
TGCCTCAAAACTACGCCCCAGAGCTTGGCTCTGCTATCGAGTTTTATAAAGAGGGTGCAGATCGTGATGAAATAACAAGGTTAGTTAATCACGCTATAGAAACAGGTGAACCATGGAGCGCTACCTTGCAGATCATAACTGCAAAGGGAAAACCTATATGGATCGAAAATCACGGCATGGCTGAAATGTTTGAAGGCCAATGTGTTCGGTTATTCGGTACGTTTCAAAATGTTGATAAGTCTGTAAAGCTTCGCCTGGAGCTTGAAGCAAGACAGAAAGAGGTAGAAGCGGCCTTTAACGAACGAGGTAATTTGTTATCTCGTATCAGTCACGAACTAAGAACGCCGCTTAATGGTATTACGGGAATGTTACAGGCCATAAAGTTTGAGCAGCGAGTGAATATTCGAGAGCGAAAAACTGATTTGGCGCTAAAAAGCGCCGACCGTTTATTGATGCTTATAGACGATGTTTTAGACTACACAGAAATCTCCAGTGGTGAGCTTGTACTGAAGAAAAATGACTTCTGCGTGCGGGCAATGGCAGAAGAGTTGATTGATGTATTTAAACCCTTGTGCAAAGAAAAAGGCCTTCGGTTATTCGCGGTTCTCTCGTTTCCTGAAAATACCTATATAAATGGTGATGCCAATCGAATAGGGCAGATCATCTCCAAACTATTGCACAACGCCATTAAGTTTACTTCACGAGGTCACATTTCTATACACTTAGCACTTAAAGAAGCGTTCAATGTACCTAATTTGCTAATTTCCATAGAAGACACTGGTGAAGGAATGGATGGGGTAACTAAGGCTTCATTATTCACTCCTTTTATACAAGGGGAAAAGCAATCGGCCGTTAAAGGCAGTGGAACGGGGCTAGGACTGTCTATCGTAAAGCAGTTAGTTGAGAAAATGGATGGCGAGATAGATTTCCGCTCTGAAATGCATGTAGGTACTAACTTTGATATTGTGCTTCCTGTCACCCTGACAGACGCTAAGCATGGGCTACTTGACCACGACGATGCTTTATCATCAAGTTTACTCACTATCCCATTATCTATTCTGGTGGTGGACGATAATGACATTAACCGCATTGTGCTTGCTTCGATGTTGGAAAAATATAACTTTATTGCCGATGAAGCTGAAGACGGTGAAGTGGCAATACAAAAGGCCAGAGAAAAAGACTACGATCTTATCTTCATGGATTGTGCAATGCCGGTGCTCGATGGTGTATCTGCCACAAAAATCATACTTGAAGAAGGATTGATACGCAGTCAAGGTAGTATCGTAGCAGTAACGGCTAATACGTCCGAAGAAGACAGAGAAGCATGTAAAGAGGCGGGAATGTCAGCGTTTTTGTGTAAACCCGTCGATCAACGCAATGTCACCTTAGAGCTTAAGAAAGTATTGCTTAGTAAGTCATTTGCAATACATCAGTGACAGCGGAAGCCCGCTGTCACAAATAGCGTGTAATTGCAGTTTTACTACGGCTTAACAGGTAATTCGTTTTTAACCGTATCCCAGTTTGTCGTAATTTCCTCAATCACCACCGACCCTACAGCATAGGCAGCCTCTACAGCAGACTGAAGTGCCGCGTAGCCTTCGCCAGAGCTTTCTAGTTCTAAGTTCTTAGCTGCCGTTAGCCCTGCTGGCTGCATAGTAAAGTTACTGGCAGTTCGAAGAATAAGAACACGGTCTTTATCAACCAAGTTAGCATTGTCTAGGTAAGTAAGCGCTTGTAGTGTGGCTGAATCTTCCATGCCTGAAGTCACAAAGTTACCCTTGCTTTGCGTCCAGTAGCCCACCCAATCGTTTGCCCAGTCATTAAGTAATGCACCGTGCCAGAAGGTCGAAGCCGATAAATGCGAGCCTGTCATAATACTTGGTTTCTCAAGTGCTTTAGGATAGCCCGTATAGGTGGCTCGTAGTTTATCCATAGCTGGCGTGTTCGGTAATGACGTACCTTTAGTTAGGTTGAACGCCCAATCTCTTAAACTCACATTTAAAATATAAACTTCACCGTTAGGGGCTTTTTCTGGATTTACCGATGCTGCGTTAGCATAAGGAGAGTGGGTGAAAAGCGGGAAGTAGCCCGTTTTCCAGTCACCTGGAATTTCACGTGCATCAATTTGATGGGCAAGGTCGCCGTCAACTACATAGTCAGTCCATACCGCAGAACCAATAGTGCCGTCAGCAGGATCCATACCTGCAATGCCGGCTACAAGCCAATAAGCATGCGTTAAGTCGAATCTAGGATCTAAACCGAGTGCCATAATAGCGGCTGATGCGCGAGCGATACCCATACCCGTTACAATACCTAATACGCCGGTTTCTTCATTAACAAAAATATCATGGTGAGCATGGGGCAGGGCATAGCGGGTTGAAAGCTTTTGGCCTTTTTTCCAAAGTTGGAACTCACCGGGCTTGTCACCTTCGTCTTCACCAATTTCAAACATGGCAACCACAACGGCTTTAATCTCAATAGGGGAAGTATCGGTTGTGTCAGCGCAGTGCCCAGCAGAAGCAAAGAAAGAAAGGGCGAGAATAGCATTAGCAAAATAGCGCATTAATAATTGTCCTCTTAGGTATAAAAAAAGGTAAATCTACGAGGGTAGATTTACCTTTATAACGTTTTTTATTACAAAAGCGTTAAGACGGTGTCTTAGAACTTATAGGCGAACTTCGCGCTCCAATGACGTGGTAATTCAGGTAGTACAACCTGGCTACCAAACAAGTCAGGGAAGTTAGCGCGGAAATAACGCTCATCAGTTAAGTTCTTAACAGTAAAGTTAACAGACCAGTCATCTGCTTGATAAGAAACACCTGCATTCACTAGCGTGTATGCTGGAAGCATTACCGAAGCAGAGAAGCCAGAAGCCACTTCTTCAACGTCAACTACGCTCAGGTTAGCCGCATAACCGTTTTGGAAGTCGTAAGTTGCCGTAACGGTATACACATTTTCAGGAATACCCGCTTTACGTGCATCAGTGTTAGCAAAGCCTTCACCAATTAAGTTCAAGCCAATCACGTTACCACCAAATACAAGCGATGGATCGGTAAGACTTGTTAAGTCTTCAGCACCAAGGAAACCAAACTGGCTACCGTTTTCAAGTGCAGTAAGGTTGATAACCTTAATGTTAGTGTAGCCTGCAGACATCACTAAGTTTTCGTTAACAACCCAACGAAGTTCAAATTCAGTACCTTTGTTATTCGTGGTGTTGTTAGTAACCGTGTTTTGGCTGCTAAAGTCGGTTCTTTCCATTTCAAATGATGAAAGTGCAAAGTAAAGGGTATCGTCTAGCAATGAACCTTTAATACCAAATTCGAAAAGTTCTGAGGTATCGAACGCACCGCTTTCTAATTGGCCAACACCAATTTCAGCACCTTGACCCGCAATAATCGTTGCTTGCTCAGCCGCGGTGATATAAGGAATTAAGCCAAACGGAAGTTCGTAAGAAATACTGGTGTTCCAAGACCATCCACCTACTGTGTCTTCAGCGTATAGAGGCGTTTCATCGCCAGTGGCGCCTAGCAGTAAGTCGGTACGAGATGTTGTTTCAATATCAATAGTGTCATAACGTACACCTAGTACAAGGTTCAGACCCCAATCCCAAGTAAGGTCAGTCATTGCCCCAATACCTAAATCAAGGTAATTACCTTCATCGTAGTTATCAAAGTTCTTTCCAGAACGGGTAGACAATAAGCGTCGGTCTAACGCTGAAGAAGCCATGGTTAAATCACGACGGTTAAAGTACTCGTACGTAAAGTCATCACCGTGTAAAAAGTCGGTGTAACGAATTGACGGTGAAATTTGAAATTGTGCTAACAAGCTGTCGTTTTCATATTCGGTAGCGAAAACAATCTTATCTTCAATTACCCAGCTATCGTGGAATTGAGAGAAGCCGTACGCATTTTCGTTGATGTTATCGTATGAATCGTAGAAGAACTGGTTACGAATTTCCCAGTTGTCTGCGTAATAGATGGTATCGAAGTAGAAAGTAATCGCTTCGTTACCCAATTGGTCATCTGGTGCAACCAATACTTGGCTACCGCTTAGGGTAGTCGTACCTACGTTTTCAAGTGCCATTAGGGCAGTCGCTTCATCATCGGTAAATGCAGCACCAGGCACGTAGAAGAAGCTGTTACCCGCAATGTTTACGGCGCCATATTCTTCGTGACTAATTGAGCCGTCACCGTCTGTATCAAGCGGTTGTGCAGTACCTGTAATATACGTACCGTCGTCAATTAGATCTTGTGTTAATCGGTTCCAACCAGCAACTTGGTTACCATCGTAATCATGATACATACCACCAAATTCAACACGTAGGTTATCAGTAATATCTATGTTGAAAGCGGCTTGTAGAATAGTTTGGTCAGTTTGCGTATTTTCATAATAGCTATCTGAGTTTTCAACTTCACCGTACAGGTAGTAACCTACTGTTTTGTCGCCAACTTGTGCTGGACCACCAACTTCTGCCGTTAGCACGCTCTTATCCCACGAACCCGTAGTATAAGAAATTGCGCCTTCAGGCTTCTCTAAATACTGACCAGAAGAAGCTCGAGCAGATTTAGGGTTAAAGTTTAAGTAACCACCAATCTTAGACGGGCCATAAATAGGAGAGGCTGGACCACGAACAATATCAATTCGGCTTGAAGCACCAATTGGCGTAGGGTAGTTACCTGGGTTATCTAGGCGTTTAACGCCGCGGAAATAGGTTTCACCAGGTGTACCACGTACATCAAGTGAACCTGCAACACCAAAGAATGATTGGGTAAATGTACCAGGTGCAAATGCCACTAGTTCATCAATATCTGAAACGTTAAAACGCTCCATTTGTTCTTGAGAAATCGTTGATGCAGAACGCGGTGTTTCAAGAATTGATTTTCCAAAACCAAAAACTGATTCAACATCTTGGCCAGGCAAACTGCCCAGAGAGCCTGTTACTTCAATTTTTTCAACGTCAGCGTCTTTCGGCGCAGATTCAGCCTCTTGTGCAAGTGCGATTGAAGGCACTGACAATGTCAGACCGAATGCTAGCGCACGGGCTAGTGGGTTAAGCTTGAATGTAGTGTTAATCATGGTTTCCTCTATTTTTAATAACCTTTTAAAAGGCCTTTTATACTTTTTTATTTTTCTGTCTGGGTAAAAGCACAATGAGTGCCAGCTTCTTGTCCAGTTGGTCAGGAAATCAAATAAAATTAAATTTATGATTTTATTGAATTTTTTTAGAGTAGTGAAAATAGATAATGTTATTTTATTGTGATATTTAGCGTGAGTATTGCACCAATTTCGCTCTTTACACTTCACCTTGGGTCTTTGACGCCGTGCTGGAAGTTTTTTGCGGTGCACTGGGTAGGGTGAGATCTAAAATGATAGCGGTTAAACCCGCAGAGGTAACCGGTGAAAGTAAAACGTTTTCAAGCCAAGTGGGTAATTGTGATAATGCGCTGGGTACCATCATTACACCAATGCTCATCCCTAACGCACACGCGGTGATTAAGCTGCTTCTTCTATCTAACGCGTAGCTGGCAAGTAGCTTCAGACCACCCACGGCCACCATGGCAAACATAACCAACGTTGCGCCGCCCAACACCGGCTTAGGTATAGCTTGCAGCACTCCGCCAACCGCAGGGAACAAACCAACAAATACAAACATGCCCGCCACGAAGAAACCTACTTTTCTACTCGCAATACCCGTTAGCTGAATAACGCCGTTGTTTTGGCCAAAGGTGGTATTGGGGAATGTGTTAAAGGCGCCCGCAATCATAGAGTTAAGTCCGTCACCTAAAATGCCACCTTTAATACGCGATAAGTAAAGTGGGCCTGACACGGGCTCTTTGCAAAACAAGCTATTCGCGGTTAAGTCGCCTGCGGTTTCAATTGCGGTAAACAAGTAGATAAGTGCGATAGGTAAAAACAAGGTAATGTCGAAGCTAATACCAAACGCAAAAGGCTGGGGAACGGCAATAGCGGGTAAATCATTTAAGTGGGAAAAGTCTAATCCTTTAGTAAACCACACATAGGCGGTACCCAAGGTCATGCCTATAAAAATAGCCGATAGCCTTACCCAATGATTATTCGACGCGTTCAAAAATACAATAATAAGTAAAACGCTTACTCCTAAGCCTAAATTATCTAAGCTTGCGAATGATTCAGCATTAAACCCACCTGCTAAATCTGTCATTCCAACATTAATCAGTGATAAGCCAATGGCAGTAATCACAATGCCAGTCGTCAATGGTGTGATAATGCGTTTAAGTTGTGTAACAAATAAACTAAACACCACCTCAACCAAGGCGCCCGCCAATGTAAGGCCAAAAAGAAGTGATAAAATTTCTTCGCTACTGCCACCTTCATTTTTTACCTTCATGCCAGCCAATAGCAACGCACTGATAAATGCAAAGCTGGTGCCCTGAATGGCCACTAAGCCACTGCCTACTGGCCCAAATTTTTTAGTTTGAATAAAGGTGCCCACACCACTAACAAAAAGCGCCATGCAAATAAGGTAAGCGGTGTGCTCTGTCAGCCCGAGGGTGGCAGAGATAATTAATGTAGGCGTTATCACGCCAATAAAGCTCGCCAGCATGTGCTGAAGCGCAGCGGTTAAGCACGCTACCGCATTGGGTTTGTCGTGCAGGCTATAGAGTAAATCTTGATGTTGTTCTTGCATGATTAATCCTTATTGCCGCTGCACAGTTCGCTTTCAAATTTACAGATGAATGCACGAAACATTGGGGGAGAGGTAGGCACAGTATCTGATGCCACCTGAGTTTCAAATTCAGCAACACGTTGATGAAATAAAGTAAGTTGCTGCGCTTTCACATTTGGTTGTAAAAAGCTGTACTGCAAACTGTTGGTGCCTAATGTGAGTACTTCTTCCCAACTTAAGTTGAATTCGGTTACCGCGATATAAAATTCATCGGTTAATATGGAGTCGAACATGCCTCTGTCATCGGTAGATAGCGCGGTAGGAATACCGGTTCGCAGATATTCTGGAAAGGGGTGGGTATCGAAGCTTGGCACATATTCAAGCAGCAAGTTTGAAATAAGGTTAATTTCGATAAGGTACTGGCTGTTTCTCATTAGCAATAGCGTATCTGGGTCGAAAATGGTATTTAACCCGTGCCCAATGCGCTGTGAACCAAGCAACAAAGTGTCACGCACATTCGAATCGGCAGTTTCTGACTCGCCAGCGTGAAAGGCCAATAAAATTTTAGGGTATTTAGCACGAAGCTTACGAAGTGTTGATGCAAACCGTTTCGGTTGCCCATTTATATCATCTTCTCTGCCAACCAAGTTAATGCCTACATAAATATCCCTGTGGCTATCAACAAAGTTATAAATCCACTCTAGCTGAGCCTCTGCGTCGGGTAGAAAGCGCACTAAGGCATACTGAAAACGAACGGTTACGCCGGTGGCTTTTGCTTCTTCGCTAGCGAGTACGTCGGTGTAAATTGCTAAGGCTTCATCTGGGGTATACAAACTGCCGTCAGGTTTTTTTGCGTGACGCATATTCACTTGGGTTTCCAAATATTGCAGATTTTCCTTTTGGTAAGCTTGCATGTTACGTAGCAATATTTTTGACACTAACGTGGGGTTTGCGGTTAATTCGTTTAACCGTTGCCAATGGGTAGAAAAGAATTCTTCTCGTCCTTCCGACGCCGTATGTAAGCGAATACTATCCATAAACTCGCGTTTTAAATTGTTATCAAGCAAGCCTAATTCAGTGTAATTTTTCTGAATGCACGGGGGTAATTTAGCCCATGTCGTTTCGCTGATGGTATGAAAGCGTAAGGCACTTTGTGGGTCTGAATGGCATGGTTTGATACTTACCTGAGTGTAATAGGTATAACCCCCATTTTTTGTAGGATCGGCTGCCAGTTCGTACCACCATTCACTAAACCCTGAACCTGACAAGTGATGATGTAAATCACCGCCTTTTGGCATGGCGTGTAAAAATTGATACATCTGTTGTGGTGTGGCTGTTTTTTTGAAGCCTTCAAACCACAACGGCATAGAAAAAGATGAAGAAGCAGAAAAAGAAGTAGAAGTAAATTCAGGAGTAGAAAATGAGGAATTGGCTACGGCACTGGATGCGGCAACACTTTTATAAGCAAAACTGGTAAGAGAGATAAATACAACAAGATAGAAAGGCAAAAAGGTAAGTCGCAAACACATGAGTACTACAGCAGTATTAAAATTATAATGCGGGTTTTTGCAAGAAGCTGACCACTTAGTCTATGGTCTATAAGAAGGATAACTTAATGATTAACAGCTATTTTTATTTAGAAGAAAGGTGGAAAGGAAAGAAGTGTAAAGATGTGGCGCACCAAGTTGGTGCTCTAAAAGGAAAAGCGCGCCAATATGACGCGCTCAAATTAACAGCAAGGCGATGAAAGTAATTAAAATTCAACACCTTCATCTAGCGTAACAAAGATGGAGTGACGCACTTCGTTGTACATGGCTTTTGAGCAGTGACCTTCACCTTCCGTATCTTCTAGCAAGATAACATCACCAGAACCAAATACATGGCGTTCACCGTTAGAAACCGTAAACTCTGCGCGGCCTTTTAAGATAAACAGAAGTTGGCGTGCTGGCGCAGGGTGCCATTTAAAGTCATAGTCTGCTGGCGTTTCCCTAAAGATGATTTTATCGGCGCCAAACTTTTCTGATAACAGTCCAATAGGCCCGCCATCTTTCAGTGGAATATCAATTTCTCCAAAGTGGCTCTTGCCTTCATCGTCGTTATATATCCTTGCTATCTTCATCTTACTCATACCTGTTTCTTATCATTTAACGAATAATGCTTAAACGTGAACCTTGCGTAGGCTAGAACTAAGTTTTAGTACTTTAACGTGCGAAGACTATGGTGCATTACCGCTAAACTCGCGGCAACATCGTCTGTGGTGATAGACTCAGCCGGATGGTGACTAATGCCACCCTTACAGCGTGTGAATAACATAGCAACAGGGCATATTTCAGCCATTGCCATTGCATCATGCCCTGCACCCGAGGCCAGTACTTTGGGTACTATGCCTGCTTCAGTTACACCTTTAAGCAATGTATTTTGTAGGGCACTATCACAATGAACCGCTGGCGCACTGTGTGTTTGCTCTATCTTCAATTCCACATTGCGTAACACGGCAATGTCGTTGATTTTTTGCAAAATCTCTGCCAATGCGGCATCTCTCAATGGGTCTTCTTCACTGCGAATATCTAAAGAGAACTGGCATCGGCCAGAAATCACATTCACGCCATTGGGCGCGTTCTCAATTTTACCCACGGTAGCCACAACACCTGGACGCTGTTGACTAATAGACTCTACCGCTAAAATCATTTCGGCGCTGGCGCATAAGGCGTCGTGGCGCATCGACATAGGCACAGTTCCCGCGTGTCCTGCCATGCCGGTAACCGTTAATGAAAAGCGTTTCGCACCAGCAATAGCATTTACTACACCTACAGGTAAGTTCTCTTGCTCTAACACTGGGCCTTGCTCAATATGCAGTTCTAAGTAACCCAGCAAGTCAGTTTGTGCAATGGTGGCGCTGTTAATAGCATCAAAATCCAGCCCAAAGTTTTTCATCGCATCTTCTAGGGAAATGCCATCTTCGTCTTTTAGCCTGCGCCATTCGTCTTGCCACTTGCCTGTTAACGCACGGCTACCTAATAGGGTAGTACCAAAACGGGTGCCTTCTTCGTCACAAAAGCCAACAATATCAATGTGAAAAGGAAACTGTCGACCTTCGCCGCTGAACATGGCCATGAGCGTTACCGGTGCAACTACACCTAACATGCCGTCGTATTTACCGCCATTTGGCACCGTGTCTAAATGACTGCCAATAATCAAGCGAGGCGCGTTAGGAACGGCTGATGTATAGCGGCCCCAAATGTTACCTACGCTGTCTTGCCAGGTTGTCATACCGGCTTCTATCATCCAGCCGGACGTTAGCTGATTGGCCAGTTTGTGTTGTTCGGTTAAATAGCGCCTGTCTAAACAGCTTGGGTTTTGGCTTAGTGAACCTAGTGCTTCACAGCGCGCCATTACTAGCGCGGCCGCATCAGAAAATTCAGACATTCATGGCTCCCGAATACACAGCAAGTGCAGCGTCTACGCCAGCACCAGCCGGTAGCGACATACCTTGCTTGCGTAATACGGTTTCTAGCGACTGAAGGGTATGCAACACCGCATCTTGGCGCGCGTTATAACCCATGGTGCCTATTCGCCAAATTTTCCCTTTAAGGGGGCCAAAGCTGGTGCCAATTTCAATGTTGAAACGCAGTAGCAGGTCTTCACGTACTTGTTCGCCGTGTACGCCATCAGGAATAACCACGCCCACAACGTTACTCATTTTGTTGGCAAGGTCGCCAAATGGCGTTAGGCCAAGGGCTTGAACACCCGCTAGCATGGCATCGCCAGCCACTTTATGGCGTGCAATAACATTTTGCTGGCCTTCTTCAAGGTGCAAAATAGCGCATTCACGGGCGCAATAAAGCATGGTTGCGGCTTCGGTATGGTGATTTAAGCGTTCGTCACCCCAGTAATCCATGATCATGCCAAGGTCGAAATAGTTAGACCGAATTTTCGGGCCGCGGGCACTTTCATGATGTGCATCACGAATACCAGCTTCAACGTGATGGCGAGTACGCACCACATCAACAAACTTTTGGCTCATGGTAATGGGCGCACTGCCTGAAGGGCCGCCTAAGCATTTCTGCAAACCCACTGACACTGCATCTAGCTTCCACTTGTCTACTTCTAACGGGTTACCCCCTACCGATGCGGTGGCATCGCAATAGAACAACACGTCGTTGGCTTCACAAATAGCGCCAATGTCTTCAAGAGGTTGAAACATAGTGGTAGACGTATCGCCTTGTACTATGGCTAATAGTTTAGGCTGTACTTTCTTAATGGCCGCTTCTATTTGCTCGGGTTTAAATACTTCACCCCACGGCACTTCAATAGTGTGAACTTCTGCATCGGCGCGCTCTGCAATTTCAGCCAATAGGTGGCCAAAACGCCCGAAGATAGGCACTAGCACCTTATCGCCAGGTTCAATAGCCGACACTAACACCGCTTCAATACCTGCCCGCGACGTACCATCAATCAACATGGTTTGTTGGTTTTTGGTATTAAATAGCGTGCGGTACAGCGCCATGGTTTCGTTCATGTAGCCTGTCATTACAGGGTCGTATTGGCCTACTAGCTGAGTAGACATGGCCGACAATACACGCGGATAACAGTTAATAGGGCCTGGGCCCATTAAAAGGCGTGGTGGAGGTGTTAATGGTGCAAAACCAGTCATAATAGGCTCCTAGATAAACACCTGCGCAAGCATGCGCAGGCCAGTAATGATGAGAACAACAGCAAAAATTTTCTTAAGCAGACCAGCATCTAACTTGTTGGCGATGCTTGCACCAATTGGCGCAAAAATTACCGTTAGCGGCACAATGCACGCGAAACCAAGTAGGTTAACGTAACCGTAGGTAGCAAATGGCGCATCAACAGGCGTAGTGCCTACGAATAAAAGAGTAATAGCGGCAGGCAGCGAAATAATTAGGCCAACAGCGGCTGCTGTACCTACTGCTCTGTGCGCTGGGTAATTACAAAAGGTAAGTGTAGGGACGGTAAGCGTGCCGCCACCAATGCCAACCATGGAACTAAAAAAGCCGATACACGCTGCCATAATAGACTGTCCAACACGACCTGGTAGGCCGTTAAACAAGGCATCTTTTTTACCAACTAGCATGTTAATAGCAGATAACGTGGCAATAACACCAAACATCAACGTTAGAAAGTTAGCGTCCAGTACCGTGACTAAGTAACTACCTGCTAATACACCAATTAAGATAAACACTGCCCAAGCCTTAAGTAGGGCAAAGTCTACGTTGCCTTTGCTATGGTGAGCGCGAATAGAGCTAATAGACGTAGGTACAATAGTGGCTAGCGATGTTGCAGTTGCAATCACCATGGCGCTTTCAGCCGATACCCCTAGTGCTTGAAATAAGAAAAACAGGACCGGCACTATAACAATACCGCCGCCTACACCTAATAGGCCAGCCAATAATCCGGCGAACACGCCTGTACCAATTAACGATAAAATTACCGTCATGTTATCGAGTAAAAACTGCATAAATTAAAGATCTCGTTGTGAATGTGTGCTTGCTAAAACATGTATGCCCAATGAAATTATGGCGGGTTGCTCTGGCTTATCCTAAAAGGGGTGGACGTCCTTTAAAAACAAGCCAAAAGCAACACACCGATAAAGCGGCTTGGGGTAATGTTGCTGCTAGATGTTATCGTTTGATTAAACCTAGAATTTAGATTTTTCGCGGCGTTACACCTTATCAGTGAACGCTTTACCGTCGCTTCGCGGGTCGCTTGCTGCGCTTACTGTGCCTGTTGGCGCGCGAATAACCGCGCCAGCGTGGCCCATCAATTCGTTACAAGGGTCGACAGTCACCATGTCGTGACCTCGGGCAATAAGGCTTTCGCCTACATACTCGGCTAAGTCACGCTCGGCTTTTAAGTTGTTACTTTCATCACCCCAAGTACGGCCTAATAACCAGCGGCCTAGGGCAATGGCTTTATCAATAGGTTGGTTGTGATAAATATGGCGGGCAAATAAAGCCGCTTGTGTTTGTGGCTGACCTTCACCGCCCATGGTGCCGTAACTCATGCGTCGCCCATCGGCTAAATCGGCAAACGCAGGGTTAAGCGTATGAAACGGTTTCAACCCCGGCTTTAGGTATTGGTTGCTATTTGGATCTAACGAGAACGAAGTACCTCGGTTATTCCATACAATGCCGGTTTGTGGGCTAACAATGCCTGAACCAAATTCCCAGTAAAGCGATTGAATGTAACTTACCATTCGGCCTTCGCTGTCACACGCACCCATCCAAATGGTATCGCCAGGTTTCGCCACGTGCGGCCATGGCTGTGCTTTTTCTACCGAAATGTGTTTAACCATTTCATCTAACGATTCATCAGTTAATAAGCTAGACAAATCAACAGGCGTGCGTGATGGGTCGGTAACGTTCGCATTTCGTGCAATAAACGCCTGTTTGGTGCATTCAATTAACAAGTGCACCATATCAGCATCGGTAGAACCTAAGTGCTGCACTTTGTCGTACAGCGCTAAAATAATTAACGACGCCACACCTTGCGTAGGCGCAGGCAAGTTATACAAAGTACCTTTGCTGGTGGTTACCGAAAGCGGCTCGACAATTTGCGCTTTGTATTGATTAAAATCTTCAATACGAATAGGTGAACCTGCGGCTTCTAAGTCGGTTGCCAGTTTGCTTGCTAATTCGCCATGATAGAAATCATCAAGCCCGGCTTTGGCTAAGTGGCTGAGTGTTTTAGATAGCGCCGTCAGTTTAAGAATTTTGCCTTTCTTAAGTGCTTTGCCCTTTATTAAAAACTGATCGAAATTCGGGTCACCGGCTAAATCGTCAAAGGTTTTATTGCTGGCATCTACCAAGCTTTGCGTCACCTCAATACCCCAATTAGCCTGGCTAATCGCAGTATCGAACAACGTATTAAGCGATAAACCATCTTGCCACTGGTGACTTATTTTTAATGCTTCATTCCAACCAGCAACAGCACCAGCCATAGTTAAGGCTGATTTTCCGCCTCGGCTAGGAATGGCACTTTCGTCTTTATAAAATTCAGGTGTAGCACCTAATGCGGCAACGCCCGAAGCATCAATGCCAATAGGGGCTTTGCCAGGTTCACTAATTAGCCAAAACCCATCGCCACCCATGCCATTCATGTGAGGGTATTCAACGGCAATAGACGCAGCGGCGGCCACCATTGCTTCAATCGCGGTGCCGCCTTTTTCTAAAATATTCAAACCCACTTGCGATGCCGCAAAGTGAGGGGCTGTAAAGCCGACGTTATGCTTTTCACTCATTGTCTTTTTTTATCCATTTGTTATCTGGCCAATGCAACCTTGTATATTCAATAAGCCTAGTATGACCAACTAATTTGCTGTCAGTGCTTTCGCTAGCTTAATGAGTGCAAGATCGCTGCCTTTTTTGCCTACCAGTGATAAACCACATGGGGCATTTTGTAGGGTAAATAGCGGCATATGAATTTGTGGAAGCTCTGCTAAACCTGCAATTGAGGTAAGCGCCAGCAGGGCATTCCTATCGTTCGCTAATGTTTCTTCGTCAGCATCACACCGGGGTGCAATACCGGGGGTAGTGGGTATCAATAATACGTCTACAGTTTCAAATAAGCTGTTTATGTATTCTTGAAACGCCACTTGCTGCTTCTTGGCGTCATCAACTTCTTGTTCAGAAATCGTTTCGCACCAATTTAGTCGAAGCATTATATCGTGAGCAATGTCAGGGGATGTATCTGTTATCCACTGGCCATGCTGTTGCCAAATTTCAGCGCCTTGTAATACGCGAAAAGTCGCGGCAGTATTCAGTGCCGATAAATCTAATTCGTGTTCGGTAATCGGGGTAATAGTAAAACCCGCATTGTCGCTATCTGCTTTTTCATTAAGTGTTTCTAACCATTTTGTGGTCAAAACACCGTGTTTAGCACTTTGCAGCAAATGCTGAACAGTACCGATTCGTATTGTGGTGTCTGTAGCGTCGTCTGCGGTATTAGATAGCGTTTCCTGCGAAGCATCGGCTAAACAAACGTGGCTGACTTTTTCTAAGGTGTCGAGATCGCGGGTCATCCAACCTACAGTGTCGAAAGACGGTGCCAACGCCACCATGTTGTCACAGGGTATAGCATTGTGCGTGGTGCGTAGCCCCCACAACCCTTGATAACTCGCAGGAACACGAATAGAGCCGCCTGTGTCTGTACCTAAACCAATGTCAGCTAAATGTGCCGACACCGCAACGGCCGAACCTGAAGATGAACCCCCAGGGATGTGCGCAGGTGCAACGGGGTTTACCAGTTGCGGATAATGTTTATTTTGACCGTGTAAGCTATAAGCGAGCTCATCGGTAATTGTTTTACCTTTAAAGGTAGCGCCTGCATCAAGCAACTTTTCAACTGTGCTATTGCTAGCCGTTGGCACAGGGTGAGTGGCCAACCAATCGGGATTCCCGGCTGCGGTTGGTAGCCCTTCAATGTGAAATAAGTCTTTTACCGCTAAACCATAGCCTTTCAGAGCATGGCCTGTTAATTCGCAAGCTGTTGATGAAGCATTAGCTGTCACAGAACTTGATCCAGAATCTGAAGCGCTCTTGGCGTTTACTTTACTATCAGCAGGAATCGAAACAAAAGGAGAAGACACGGCACATTCGCAATAGATAAAAATATACCTCCATGAAACAATCGTCTCTCTTTATTGTCAAGTGAAACGTTTGTTACTGGCGTGTAATATGCTTTGTTTTTTGGTTTGGTTATGTGGTTTAGTTTTTGTGGCTTAGCTTTTTTGACGTATCTTTTGTGACGTATCTTTTGTGACGTATCTTTAATGGCGTAGATTGTGAAGTGTTTTCAATAACCCAACTAAAGACGATGCGAGAAGTGGGTGAACAACCAATACAAGGGCGAAGCTGTGGTTCGTATTAAAACCGACTGCCAGGCTTTAAAAGAAACGCTTCTTCTTCTTTCGTACTGGTTCGGCCCAACACTAAGTTTCGGTGCGGATATCGCCCAAATTGCTTAATAATATTCACGTGTTTCAACTCATATTCATATTGTTGTTCTAAACCAGGAGCCGCAAAAAGTTGAAGCGCAATATCGTGTATAGCCAAAGATTCGCTATGCATAAATGGCATGTACAAGAATATACATTGCTGGGGGGTAAGGGTTTTATCAGCCTCAACACTAACCGCCTCTTGGGCTAGTACCAAGGCCATAGGATCTTGCGAGAAAGCGTGGGGCGTGTCTCGGTATATATTTCTTGAAAACTGATCAAGCAAAAGAATTTCCGCTAACCGACCTGTAGGCGTTGCTCGCCAGGGCCATAGTTCACCTTGTGATGCAGCGCGGTGCAAGTTTAAAAATTGCGATGCAATAGTGCGATCAAGGGCAGAATCTTGAGTAAACCACTGTGAAGGGGTGAGTTCATTAAACCAAAATGCTAAAACTCTGCTAGACTCTTCTATAACAAGGTGGGATTTATCCATTTCAACTCCAACATCAAATGCTTGGTTGCCTTTTTTACGGGAGAACAGCGCAGTTGTCTCTTTGTACCTCGTGTGGCAACACGAATTGTTATACGTGCTTATTTAGTAATTCGATCTTTTATTCTTGCTTAAAAAGCAACCAATTAAAAGTAGTTAATACTACTTTGCATGTTATTTTAAATCGTACTTTACATACTACTTTCGTTCGGAAGGCTCTAATTCATCAAGGTCGCCATACAGGCTAGTAATGGCCTCAACACGTTCCGATGCGCTGCTCCCTAAGGCAGAATACGTAAAGTTACACAGGGTAGACACCAAGCTCATTGGGGCTGCGTAACTGTCGAATGGCGTGTAGTTATCTACCTGCGAACTTAAATGATTGCCTAAATGACACACCAATAAATGCTTTACATTATCTCGGTATACTTGCCCGGTGGGGTCGGTAATTAAAATAGTTTGGCAATGAGAAAGCGTATTTAACACATGCTTGAACTGCCGAGTGCGCCTGCGAAACCCAAACAACACCACAACATCATCTTCACCCAAATCGACTAAATCTTCCCCTAAGGTTTGGCCTGGTTGAGGCAAAAGCCTTACCGATGTACGAATTTGCTTAAGTTGCTGGCGAAAATGCAGCGCTAATGGGTAAGCGTTTCTAAACCCGATAAGGGTAATTTGTTGCGCGTTTGCCAGCTTTTCAGCAATGGCAGTAAGGGTAGCAATATCAATATTGTCGAAGGTTTGCGAAATATTATTCAATTCTTGTTCGTGCTGAAGAACCGCTGTGGTGCTAGGGCTAACAGGCACGCCCTGTTCGCGTAGGGTAAGCAACGTATTTTTTGCTTCTTGATGCGACTCAAAACCAAGCTGACGAAAAAAGCGACTTACCGTGGCTTTCGAGGTGTTGGTTTGTTCAGCAATATGAGAGGTTGATTGGGTAACAACCGCAATAGGATTGCGCTGTAAATACTGAGCAATAGTTTGGCCTGATGGCGATAAAGACGCGTAATGCTTCTCTATTTGCTTAATAACATCGTTCGAATTTTTGGCCATAGGGAATAATCTTCAACTGCTCAGTGTGTGTCGCGTTCTTTTGGGTTGGCAACTATATTGATGCTTTTTAGCAAATAACAACATTACCCTGAAGGAAAATTACCGTGAAGGAATAAATTTCAGCAACAGTGCTTATTTGTGTGTTATTTATACACACGAAGTGAGCGTTTATTGCGTGTTAATAAGCAAACCGCAACCGCCGTACCTTCGTCACATACCATCGTCACGTGCCATCATGTTCTATTCTCACACTTTATTCCACTGCCAGAAATTCAAAAAACACGCTGCGTTTTAGTAACTTACTTATTTACGCCTAATGTATAACGCCGCAACGTAAGACTTCTATGCGAATTGGCACTATAATTTCATTATCTTTTTAAGTTCACATTTCTGTCATCAATTTGCAATTAAGTAGGGGTTGTTCGTGGTAAAGCTATGGTCTGAATTGATCATCTTGTTCGTTGCACTGCCCATTGCCGTTCTTTACTGGATTAACCACGTTGCCGACTGGCTTATGCCTATTTTGGCGATCGTGTGCTTGTTTTGTTTATGTGTGCTACTGGCCGACAAACAATTCCAACGAATTCGACTATGGCATTGGGAAGATTACGGCCGTCATTTAAAAAGTACTCTTAAGCTTTTTTTACCATGGGCAAGTTTGCTTGCGCTGTGTGTTTATCTCATTAAGCCTGAGCTTTTTTTGCACTGGCCGATTAACGAGCCATGGATGTGGGTAGTCACCTTGTTGGTGTATCCTGTGGTGTCGGTTATTCCGCAAGAAATCATTTTTAGAACCTTCTTTTTCCACCGTTATAAACGCATTTTACCTTCACGTAATGCACGCTGGATTATAAGTACCTTTGTGTTTGGTTTAGCGCATCTAATTTACGGGAACTGGGTGGCAGTGGTTATATCGTGGTGTGGTGGCGCAATATTTGGCTATCGTTACATGCAAACAAACTCAACCCCCATTGTAGTAATAGAACATGCTATTTGGGGAAGTTTTTTATTCACCATTGGCTTGGGCTCATATTTGGTGGTAGCTGGACCATAGCGTAAATCAGTGCATGAAAGTGTAAACCAGTACACAAGCCTATGCGTATCCTATCTGTAAATATGCTAAGTAGTATTAGTGACAATTATTAGTTACAAGTTAACTTGGTGAAGCTTATATTGTTTGGCTTCATCCGTGGTAAGTAACCTCATTTCAAGGAGCGAAGGTGGGCATCATCAATTCTTTAACGGCTTTTTTTAACCTAGTCGATTTCTCTCTAACAAAGCTCGACGTAACAAATTTCATTCTAACAAACATATTGCCCTTAGCTTTATTGGCAGCAGATACAGTTGCGCCTTCCTCTGGGGTAGAAAACTTTACCGAAGCCCAGTCGGTGCTATTAGATTTATGGCATGGCTTTTTGTATCGCTTACCCGGCCTTGGTGTAGGCTTGTTAATTATGGCGCTGTTTATTATTGCAGCGGGCCCGCTATCCCGGTTGCTGCTCAAGCCGTTTTCTTTCTCTTCGTTAACGCCCTTAATTAAGTCGGTAGCGCAACGTTCTATTAGCTTGGTTATTATATTGCTTGGGGTGTATTTATTCCTGTTTATGGCAGGTTTAACGGGCTTTGCGGTGGCGGTTATAAGCGGAACTGGCGTAGTAGGGTTAATTCTTGGTTTTGCCTTTCGTGATATTGCCGAAAACTTTATTTCTAGTTTATTGCTTACCATTCAAAGACCATTTCGAATAGGCGATATTGTTGAGATAAACGAGTTTACGGGCATTATTCAAAAGGTAACGTCGCGTGCCACTACCATGGTCGATTTCGACGGCAATCATATTCAAATACCTAACGCGACAATTTACAAAGGGGTGATTAAAAACCTAACCGCCAACCCACTCATGCGCGGACATTTTGTATTGGGTGTAGGGTACGATGCCGACATTCGCAATGCACAGAATTTGGCAGTCGAGATAATATCCAGCCATGCAAAGGTGCTTAAAGATCCGGAACCCCAAGTGTTAATAGATAATTTGGGGGCATCCACTTACAACTTAAAAGTGTATTTTTGGGTGAATGTTGAAGACACCAGCGTGCTTAAAATGTCGTCGCTGCTTATGCGCCAAATTGTAGGGCGTTTCACTGAAGAAAATATTAGTATGCCAGATGATGCCCGCGAACGTGTTTTCCCCAATGGGTTAGCCATAGTGTCTAATCAATCGGTTAGTAAAGAAGATACAATCAATGAAGCCAGCGGTTTCACGTCGCTAAATAAACCCTTTTGTGAAAGTAAAAATACCGAATTAGCAGGCAGCAAAAAGCCAGCCTTAGAAATAACAGGTAAACCTGTAGAGAATAATGCGTCTTCATCGAGTCTTGCCGCATCTAAATCGCAGACCAATACATCGGATAATAGTGCTAATTCAGCGCTTGAAAATGAAAATGAAAATGAAAATGAAAACGAAGACGTTAGCAGTGAGGCCGAAGATATTAGAGAGCAAGCGAAGAAAGCCCGCGACCCTGAAAGCGGTGAAAATATTCTTTAGCTTACTTAAGATACCGTCAGTACAAGGGTGTTGAACGTTCATAACGTTTAGCCGCATTGGCTAAGCTATGCACATTAAATAATGCCAGGTTAATCTGTACCACGCTACACATGTGATAAGTAAAGCTAGGGCGCGGTGGGTGATAAATTGCAGCGACCTAGAAAGTCTTGCCATAAGGAAACATGGGCTTTCATTGTGGCACTGTATTGTACAAAATTATCAATAGCGTGGGTGCGTATGTGCGCTTTAAAGGGGGCGCTTAACGCGGCGTTTTCTGCCCATTGTTTCCATAAAGGTTGTAGCTGGTAGTGGTAACTATTTAGCGTGCTCGCAATGGGTTGAATTTCTTCTATAAAGTACAAGTAAAACACATTTCGTAAAATAGTGGCTTTGTCGCTGTCTATTCCGTTTTCACACTTCACGTTGTTAAGCGCAGGTGCTAATACTTGGTTCAGTAACGCTAAACGGTTATTCAATACAGCTTGCGTTTGCCATAGCTTTGCGGGAAGCCGAGAAGACGCAATAATTTGTAATTGTTGTTCAAGCTCACCATTGTTGTTAGCGCTAGCTACTACGTTAGTATCCACAACATTTTTTTGCTTCAACGTTTCTGCTAAACCATTAATGAAGTTAAGCGCATTAACCGTTGCCTTGGCATCTTTATTTTCACTTGCCTGTAATGGTGCCCCCGCCATGCTTAACCCTAGTTTCATCTCAGTACTGGTTTGCACTACATTTGCCCACACGCTTTGATATTGAGCTTGCTTTTGTTTGCGCCATTCCGCCACGGTAGTAGCAATGGGGTTATCAGCGGCCTGTAACCTAGCTTCGCAATTTGCCAATACGTTCAATAGGCGATGCTCGTACTGTAAACGCTGTGAAGGTAACTGTGTTTTACCCAACGCCGTGTTTCTTTCAGCCACTATTCGGCCAAGTTCGCAATCTTGTATGGCGTAGAACTCTCGTATATTAATATTCAACGGGGTCACGTTGTTGCCAAGCTCAGCAAGTGTTGGGTAGGTGTGAGAAGGCAGGGCGATATTGCTTGTCGCCAATGTGCTGTTTGTCGAAGCCTCTTGTGACAAAGCCTCGTATGTTAAAGGCTTATCCAGCACCCTAGACAAACGGGTGGTGTACTCATCCATGGTGTCATCAATGCTAGGCGCACCAAAGCACCCTTGTAATAAGCTAACCGCCATCACAACGCTAACTAGCCGCACGGTTTTTCCAACTATCACGTTTGCAGCGCAACGGTTCGCGTCATAAAGGCACTTGCTATCAATCATGCTTTTTACATTAACGTACTTATGCCGACGCATTCGTGTGTAGGCTTCGGCCACCATCCACATAAATAATTTGCCCCGTAATATAATTAGCTGAAATTAAGAATGTTGCGGCGTTTGCTATATCTTCAGGCGAGCCAAGCCCGCCCAATGGAATGCTATCGAGTAATCGTTGCTTTTGGTCGTGCTCCAATTCTCTTTCAGGCCATAATATAGCGCCTGGTGCAATACCATTTACCCGCACCTCGGGTGCCATTTCAACCGCCAGTGAACGAGTAATAGACGCCAACGCCGTTTTAGCAAGGCCGTACACCGTATGGTGCGGTAGTGGCCGGTCTATGTGCATATCAACCATATTGATAATACAGCCGTTGCTTGCTTTTAAAGTAGGCCATAACGCTTGCGACAAAAACAAAGGGCCTTGTACGTTACTGCCCACTAATGCTTGCCAGTCGTTGGCAAAAATGTCGCCAAGGGGAGTTGGGTAAAAGCTAGATGCGTTATTAATCAATACATCAATGCGGGCCTTGGCTTTCACATTTGAGTCGGCTTTCACGTTTAAATCAGCCTCCACACTTGAATCAGCCTTCAGGTTCGAGTCGGCATGCACTGTGTTACTGCCCAACGAAAAAGCGTCTGGTGCAGTGGCTTGTTCAGCTAGGCGGGTAATATCCTCTAACTTACACAAGTCGGCCTGTAAGCAAATAGCACTATTAGGCCGTTCGGCATTTAATGAATTCACCAATGCGTTAGCGTCTTCTGCTGAATGGCCGTAATGTATAATTACACGATAACCTGCACTATGAAGGGTTTTTGCCATGGTGGCACCAATGCGTTTCGCTGCACCGGTTATTAGCGCAACCGGCGAATTTTCTTCAAGCGCTAATTCGGTAGCCATGTCTGAATTCGCGGCTTCATCTATAGTGTTTTTGGCAATTTTTGGTTCGTTAGGCATTGGCAGGCACTACTCCATTGTTCGGTTTTTTATTCAGCGTAACTTTTTATTCAGTATAACTTTTTGCTCGGTGTTACTTTTGGCCTAGCTTGTTTGCAAAAGCCCGTTTGAAAAAGCTCGTTTGCAAAAGCCGGTTCGCATAAGCGTGCTTACATAAGTTTGAATACACAAGTTTGACAGCATTTCCAACAATTTAAAGATAAGAATAAGTAAGCTTTGCAGCCGCGGGTGGAATATTTCACGTGTTGTTTATACCCCATACGCACAAAATATCGCCCGCAAGGCACCGAAAATACGCCTGCCCATTGCATGTGTGTTTACAGCCGTTATAATCGCCCATCGATAATTGTTTATACCGCCAACCCAAGTATGCGTGTTGGCAAAGAGTAAACGGTTATAAGGCTTATATGGTTTATATAGCACTTTCAGCTTATGTAATGAATATAACAACTACGCGTAAACACCAAAATGAGTGTTTTTATAATTAAAGATGCAAGTGGCGCAGAGTAGGCGTCACCACTGTAAAGGATATATCATGCCAGTAATTACCCTTCCTGATGGAAGCCAGCGCGCTTTCGACCAATCAGTTTCTGTATTAGATGTTGCCAACGATATCGGCCCAGGTTTAGCGAAAGCGACCATTGCGGGTAAAGTGAATGGCGAATTGGTAGACGCAGTTGACCTTATTGAGTCAGACGCTCAACTACAAATCATTACCGCTAAAGACGAAGCAGGCTTAGAAATTCTTCGTCACAGCTGCGCGCATTTGTTAGGCCATGCTATTAAGCAACTTTGGCCAAATACCAAAATGGCGATTGGTCCTACTATCGACAACGGTTTTTACTACGATGTTGATATGGAAGAGAGCCTAACTCAGGAAGATATCCAAAAGCTTGAAAAGCGTATGCTTCAACTAGCTAAAACTAACTATAACGTGGTTAAAAACAAAGTTAGCTGGCAAGAAGCCCGCGATGCATTCGAAGCTCGCGGCGAAACTTATAAAATGGAAATTCTAGACGAGAACATCAGTCATGATGATCGCCCAGGGTTATACCATCATGAAGAATACGTAGACATGTGCCGTGGCCCTCACGTGCCTAACATGAAATTCTGCCAAAACTTCAAGCTTATGAAAGTGGCAGGCGCATATTGGCGTGGCGACAGCGACAATAAAATGTTGCAACGTATTTACGGCACCGCGTGGGCTGACAAAAAGCAACTTAAAGCATACTTGCAGCGCCTAGAAGAAGCTGAAAAGCGCGACCACCGTAAAATTGGTAAAGCGTTGAACTTGTTCCATTGGCAAGAAGAAGCACCGGGCATGGTGTTTTGGCACAACGATGGTTGGTCTATTTACACCGAGCTTGAAAAGTTCGTGCGTGAAAAGTTACGCGACTACACTTACGACGAAGTAAAAGGCCCATTAATGATGGACCGTTCGTTGTGGGAAAAATCGGGTCACTGGGAAAAGTACGCCGAAAACATGTTCACTACCGAATCAGAAAAGCGTGAATATGCTATTAAGCCAATGAACTGCCCAGGCCACGTTCAAATATTTAACCAAGGCTTGAAGTCTTACCGTGACCTTCCGTTGCGTATGGCTGAGTTTGGTTGCTGTCACCGTAACGAACCTTCTGGTGCGCTACACGGTTTAATGCGCGTTCGTGGGTTTACTCAAGACGACGCTCATATTTTTTGTACCGAAGAACAGATCCTAGAAGAAGTAAGTGGCTGTATAAAGATGGTGTATGAGACTTATGCAGCATTTGGTTTTGACAAAGTAGCGGTTAAACTATCTACTCGCCCTGAAAAGCGCGTAGGCAGTGACGAAATTTGGGATAAATCGGAAGCAGCATTAGCCGAAGCACTTAAAGCTAACGATATTGAATTTGAATATCAGCCAGGTGAAGGTGCGTTTTATGGCCCTAAAATTGAATTCACATTGCACGATTGCCTAAATAGGGCATGGCAGTGTGGAACGGTTCAGCTAGATTTCTCTATGCCGGGTCGTTTAGGTTCAACTTACGTAGCTGAAGACGGCGAACGTAAAGTGCCTGTTATGATCCACAGAGCTATTTTAGGTTCATTAGAAAGATTTATCGGTATTCTTACCGAAGAGTTCGCTGGCTTTTTCCCGCTGTGGTTAGCCCCTCAGCAGGTGGTAATTCTAAATATTACCGATAGCCAAGGCGAATATGCACAGGAATGTGTAAAAAAACTGCAAAAAAGTGGATTTAGAGCAAAGTCGGACTTGAGAAATGAGAAGATTGGCTTTAAAATCCGCGAGCACACTCTCAAGCGTGTTCCGTATATGCTAGTAGTAGGTGATAAAGAGATGGAAGCTGGCGAAGTAGCAGTACGCTCTCGCAGTGGCGACGACCTAGGCAAAATGAGCCTGGAATCTTTTATTGCCATGGCAAATCAGGAAGTGGCAGAAAAGACCATTAAGTAGTTTGAGGGTTTTCGTGTATACTACACGACGGTGTTTGCTTATCAGTACTGAATTAAAGACAGATGATGAGCAAACAGAAGAATTAAATGTTTGGAGGAATGCACATTAAAGGCGCTAATAACAAGGCTCAGGGCGACAAAGCCCGCATAAACGATGAAATTAAAGCCAAAGAAGTTCGCTTAATTGGCAAAGACGGTGAACAAGCCGGCATTGTGACGTTAGCAGAAGCGACGAAACTTGCTGAGGAAGCCAGTCTTGATCTAGTAGAAATCAGTCCGAATGCTGAGCCGCCAGTCTGTAAAGTTATGGACTATGGCAAATTCCTCTTTGAAAAAAGTAAAGCTCAAAAAGAGCAGAAGAAAAAACAGAAGCAAATTCAGGTCAAGGAGATTAAGTTCCGCCCTGGCACTGATGAAGGCGATTACCAGGTAAAACTGCGCAACCTGCGTCGCTTTCTTGAAGGTGGTGATAAAGCCAAAGTTACGATCCGTTTCCGCGGACGTGAAATGGCGCACCAAGAGATCGGTATTGAACTTCTTAACCGTGTTAAAGCGGATTTGGAAGAGATTGCTGTGTGCGAGTCTTTCCCACGTCGTGTGGAAGGCCGCCAAATGATCATGGTGCTAGCCCCAACTAAGAAGTCGTAGTGGTCTAAAAGTTTTTGAGGTACTGCAATCTCAAAACACCCTGCGGCTAAACATTAACCGACAACCGGTAACTGCATACCCAGCGTCGATACTAACAATGCGGAGTTTTAGCAATGCCTAAAATGAAAACTGTAAGCGGTGCCGCCAAACGTTTTAAGAAAACGGGTTCTGGCCGCTTTAAAAGCAAACAGTCTCACTTACGTCACATTTTGACTAAGAAGAGCTCTAAGCGTAAACGTCACCTTCGTGGCAAGAAACTGGTTCATGATTCTGATACCAAATTGGTTCAGCGCATGTTGCCGTACGTATAGACTTAGGAGACTGATTAATGGCTAGAGTAAAACGCGGTACGGTAGCACGTGCACGTCACAAAAAAGTCCTCAAGCAGGCAAAAGGTTATTACGGTGCTCGTTCACGTGTTTATCGCGTAGCGGTACAAGCCGTAACTAAAGCTGGTCAATATGCTTACCGTGACCGTCGTCAGCGCAAGCGTCAATTCCGTCAATTGTGGATTGCACGTATTAATGCTGCTGCACGTCAAAATGGTATGTCATACAGCCGTTTCATTAACGGTTTGAAAAAAGCGTCTGTTGAAATCGATCGTAAGATCCTTGCCGACATCGCTGTACATGACAAAGCGGCTTTCAGCGCACTAGTCGATGCGGCTAAAGGCGCATTAGCTTAATTATTAACTAATTAAGTTTAAGTTCTTTCGGAAAAAGGCGAGCAGGATGCTCGCCTTTTTTCGTTTCTGGCGTTTAAGAAACGCTACCTAAGATTTTAACTTAGTAGGGTACGGTTAAATTTATCCCTTCGCTCATATAAATATCGTCGTAAGCCAAACCCCCATTGCCATAAGGTTGCTTAAGTGGCCCGGTATTACAGTTAGCCAAAAAGTAAATAAGCGGTAATTCCCGCTTCATTCTAAAATTGGCATTTTCGTAAACTAGCGATTGGCTTGAAAATTCGCCGCCTTTTACATAAACGCTATAAACTTGCCCGCCATTTTCAGTGGTGGCGTTATTAACCACATACCAAATGCTATACCATTCACCTTCTTGCAAAGGCTTAGCATCTTTGTTGCTGTCAGTGTTTTTTACATTGGCATATTGGCGGTACTTGTCCTCGCTGTCTATTTTAACCATCAGACTACCATTGTTTTTAAAACCGTTAGATTCGGCCTTGTCGGTAATTCGTAGGGTAGGCTCAAACGCGTTATAACCATGTTTAATTATGTCGGCAGGGTGCAAGTTGCTTATCCCAAAAGCATGGTTATTAGGAAAGCGCTCAACGCGAATTCTGGTATAAAAAGTGTAAGTTTCACCTACAGGTACGGGCTTGGGTAACGCTTTAAACGAAAGGGCTTTTCTATTGCCTACCACACCATCTGGTGCGGGCTTTTTAATTAGGTAGCCATTGTTAACACCTAATTCTGAAGTAGACACAAGCGCAGGCACAGACGACGACATAGTAGTGGGCACAGTATCTGTTGCACCTTTAATTGAATTTGAAGCTGATACTGAATCTACCGCTGAAGCTGAACCTGAAGTTAAATCGAAGAAAGACCGAATTTCAGTAATTTGGGCATTCTCTAAAAAGGGGATAGTGTTATTTTGCGTGTCTGCTAATTGCCAACCGGTTAGCGTTTTAGTATTACAAGTATCAATTACCAACCAAGGCGATGGCTTTTGTGTGGGTAATAAGTAACAAGCAGTGAGTAAAAATGACGTACTAACCAGTAATAGGTACTTCATTACGTGCCTTAAATGTAATAGGTGTTGCTTATTTATACACGCAAGGCACTGAAAACTTCAATGTAAAATAACCACTCAAGCGGCCTGAGTGTTGCGGCTGATCTTTGCAATTAACGTTAAACGCGGGCCCAACACTGTAAAAACAAAAAAGCCTCAACACAGGGTGTAGAGGCTTTGTGTATCAAAATTTTACAATTCTGAACTGACTAAATGAGAACCGATAGGGTTAGTAGGCGTTCTTATTCGCCAACCCACCAAATACTGTCATAAATACAATTTTAATATCGAACCAAACAGACCAACGGTGAATATAATCTAAATCGTACTCTACACGTTGTACCATTTTGTTCACTGTCTCTGTTTCGCCACGTAGGCCGTTTACCTGCGCCCAGCCAGTAATGCCTGGCTTAACCTTGTGGCGTAGCATATAACCGGTAATAAGCTTACGGTATTCTTCGTTGTGCGCTACCGCATGAGGGCGGGGGCCCACAATAGACATTCTGCCCTGCAGAACGTTAATAAATTGCGGAAGCTCATCAATAGAAGAGCGTCGCAAAAAGCCACCAATTTTGGTTAGGCGCGCATCATTCTTGGTGGCTTGTTTAACCACAGCACCGTTGTCTTGCGTAGTCATAGACCGGAACTTATAAACCGTAATTTGTTTTCCATCTAAGCCGTAACGCTTTTGTTTGAAAATTACGGGGCCTTTAGAAGTCAGTTTAACCGCCGCCGCTATGCCTAACATAGGGATGGCTAACATCATTAATATTAAGATGCTTAACACAATGTCTTCAAAGCGTTTTAAAACGTCGCTAGCACCCTGAAACGGGGTGTCGTACACACTTAACGCTTGTACCGACCCAATCGATTGCCAGCGGGCATTAAGCAAGTTATACATAAAGAAGTTAGGGATAATATAAACATTAGCCGTTGTGTCGCTGCACTTTTCAAGAATGTGACGAATACGGTTCTCTGCACTCATTGGCAGGGCAATGTAGATGTAATCCACTTCATTGCGTTTAGCCATTTCAATGGCCGATTCAATATTACCTAGTACTTGATTTTTAAACTCATGAGGTAAGCGGTCTTCGCCTCTATCATCAAACAACCCTAAGAAACGAATACCCAAATGTTCATTTGAAACGATTTGATTAGCCATGTTGTAACCCAACTGGGTTGCACCAATAACAATCGATTTTCTAGAGTTTAACCCGCTGCGGCGAAGTCGAAAAAGAAATTTTCGCATTACGAAGCGCCAAGCCAGTACAACAACAAATGAAGATGCGGCCCACAGTAAAACGCCGGGAGGCGTAATTTTTAAATCGCCAAAGAAAAAGAAACCAAAAGCAGTCGTAGCTAACATGCTCAGTGCCCACGCAATCGCAGCTGCACGAAGCATTTCATTCGTTCTATGACCACGCCAAGAACGATAAAGCTCTACGCATTCACCAGAAAATTGGAAACTTATAACGTAAACAAACAGGAATAGAAGGCTACCAGCCGTTACAGGGCTGTCGTAATAAAATGCTGAAGCGTAATAAAGTAAGGTGACAAGGCATAAATCGATAAGCCTATAAATGGTTGAAAAGCCACTTTGGTTCCTAACTATTAGCCCGCCCGAAGCATTGGGTTCAACCTCGTGAGATTTGAGGACTTGGTTAGGTGCTACTTTATTATCCATGTGTGTATCTCTTTAAAATAAAAAGTCACGCCGACTTCAATTGTCAATAAAGCAAAAGACCACTGCGTTAATTATTAGCTTTAACTTATAGCCAGATAAAGCAAAAAATGTACCGAAAAAGTGAAAAAAAGAAAAATGACATCTGCTGCAAAAACATATGCTAACGAAAGGGTGTAAAAAAGAAAAACTTGCCACCCGCTGAAAAGCATCAATGCCTGTACTGCTAAAGTATAGTATAAGCAGGTTGTAATTTTATTACAAAACTATTGAAAGCAATTACCCAACTGATATTGTAAGATAACATATAACCATTATACTGCGTGCCAAAGCTTTTAAACTTACAGCCATAAAATTAACACTACGTCTTGTATTGAATCATGTATTGAATCGTGTTTTGGATCATGCAGTAAAGCGTTGTTTTTGCTTAACCAGCAAGCCTGTAAGTTAGACACATTGCTGCAATAATTTATCGTTAAGCTAACGGGAATAATTGAATGTGTTGTTGATAAAACGCTAATAAAGCAAAGTGTTTTCACGCGCACTACGCCCTGTATGGCACAGTATTAGCATGCCATCCGGTCAATAGCTGAAAAATTATAAATATCACACTCAAAGCGGTTAAATAAATATATTGGTGTTGCTTTTGTGAGCATTAAAGCTGATGTTGCACTGTTTTACCCCAAAGTTTAACTGCATAAGACAAAAAAATTTTAGGAGCGAGTATGTTTAAAAGGACAACAAGCCTTGTTGCACTGTCGGTAATTAGCGCCATATCGAACGCACAAGAGGCTGGCCGTATTGAAGCAGGCCAATTCGACATTATCCCCACTTTCAATACATCCATGAGCTATGTTGATAACGTTGCTTATGCTCGCGATGATGACCCTAAAATTTACAGCTGGCGCGCCACGTTTTCGCCAGAAATTATTGCCGCCACAGAAATTGATGGTAACCCTGTTCAATTTGGCTATCGCCTAGCGCGCGGTGTGTATTTTTCAAGCAGCGCCGACGATTACACCGATCACTTTTTTGAAGCTTCCGGTGAATACGAACTAAATAGCCATCATCGCTTAAGCGGCACCGCGCAATATGAAGATGGGCACGAAGACCGTGGTACGGGGTTCTCACTAGGTGCCGGCGACGACATTACTTCGCCTGATACCTTTAAAAGTATGTATGCTGGTGCTGAATACAGTTACGGCGCGTTAACCTCAAACGGCATGTTAACGCTCAAGGCAAATCGCGAAACGTTAGATTATGACCGAGAAGAACAAGCTTACCTGCTTCGTGATCGTGCCAAGAATAAAATAGGTGCTGAGTTTGCTTATAAAATTGCACCTTCAACAGCATTAGTGATTGATGTAACCAACACATACACTCGCTACGACCGCCAGTTGTCAGAAGCATCTAGTCTAGACAGTGACACGCTGCGTGTTTTAGGCGGTATAACGTGGGAAAGCACTGCTGCAACTACAGGCTTTGCTAAAGTAGGTTACACAGAAAAAGATTTTGAATCTGCAACCCGTAGTACTTTCTATGGGGTGGATTGGGAAGCGGGTGTTGAATGGCAGCCTGTTTCTTATTCAACGTTTCGTTTTTCTACTAGTGCCGATACACGTGAAACCAACGGTGAAGGTAACTTCATTCGTGGTCGCGATTATACAGCATCGTGGGACCATGAATGGCTTCAGCGTTTAAGCACATCTACTAGTATCAGCAAACTTACTGATGAATATGTACTAGACGACGAAGGCATTGCTAACCGTGAAGACGATTTAATGCGTTATACCGCTGCAGTAAACTATCAAGCACGTCGTTATTTAAGCTTCTCGTTATATTACACATTAAATGACAGAGACAGTAACCGAGATGCCATTGGTTATGACAGAAGTATAATTGGTTTATCTGCCGAGGTTAGCCTGTGAAGCAAAGTGTAAACAGTATTTTCGCCTTCCTTTTTGTTGTAGTGATGTCGTTCAATGCTCTAGCACAGGAAGGTAATTTGAGCATGAGTCGCTACCAATTGGGCTCCGGTGACAGAATTAGTATAAATGTATTTGGTCAGAGCGACTTGTCGATGGAAGTACGTTTGCCCGATGTTGGCACTATCAATTACCCGTTTATGGGTGAAGTTAAATTAGTAGGGTTAACACTAGGCGAAGTAGAGCAGCTTATTTATGAGGGCTTAAAAGGGGATTACTTAGTAAACCCGTCGGTATCGGTGACTATTATTGACTACCGCCCCTTCTTTATAGACGGTGAAGTAAAACGCCCAGGTGGTTACCCTTACCAGCCTGGTTTGTCGGTTAACAAAGCCGCTGCGTTAGCTGGCGGTTATACCGAACGAGCAGCAAGAGACAAAATAACTATAGTTCGAGAAAAAGATGGCACATCACGCAGCTTTACCGTTAGGGTAAGTGACATGATTCAGCCCGGTGACATAATCACCGTAAATCAACGCTTTTTCTAATTAACAGAATTTCAGGATATAAAAACAACATGGCAGTAATTAATAGGGATGATGTTAATCACGGTGTGTTAGATAGCGAAACTATCGATATTGCACACTACCTTGGAATTCTGAAACGCTACGCTTTTCGCATTGTTTCGTTAGCCATCGCTTTTACTATATTGGTGGCTTTGCTGGTAATGCGGATGACGCCACTTTATACGTCGTCTACCACTATATTGGTCGATTCTGAAAATGCCAATGTGGTATCTATAGAAGAAGTGTATGGCTTAGACACTAAGCGTAAAGACTACATGCAAACCCAATACGAAATACTACGGTCGCGCCAAATTGCCGAGCGCACCGTAGAGGGAATGAATTTACACTTAAACGATAAGTTTATGCCGCCAGCTGAAGGCCCAAGTGCTATCGACTCGCTAATAGACAGTGCAAAAGACATGCTGCCATTTCTACCGCAAGAAGAAGTGGTAGAGCGTACCGAAGCGCAAATTATTGCAGCAAAAAAACGTTCCGCAGTATTCAGATTAATGCGTGCCGTAGAAGTTAGCATGGTAGATAATACCCAGGTAATGAAGATTTCCGTTACTACCGAATCTGCTTCTTTGTCGGCTCAAATTGCCGATACCATTGCCGATGTTTACATCGAGAATTACCTTCAAGCTAAACTAGATATGACAGCAAAGGCCACGTCGTTTCTTACAGAAAGCTTAGAAGGCTTGAAAGATAAGCTCGATATTGCTGAAAAGAACCTATCGCAGTTTTATGAACGTAATCAAGTGGTAAATATAGATGGCGTAGTAGGCCTTGCTGCCGACGAACTAGAGCGTTTAAGCACGCAATTGCTTGATGCACAAACCGCATTAAAGTTAAACGCGGTAATATATCGTCAAACGCGTAACAACGTGACCCTTGAAGACATCGCACGGTTACCTGAAGTTCTGAATCACCCTACCATTCAAGGTGTACGCCGCGACGAAGCGAAAGCTATGACCCGCGTGTCTGAACTTAGCAAAGTATACGGGCCTAAACACCCTAAAATGATTGCGGCAAATGCGGAGCTGTCTTCCATTCGCGAAACGTTAACTACCCAAACTCGCGATCTTATTTCTAGTATTACTACTCAATACCAAGTTTCAGAGCAACGCGTTGCGCAATTGAAACAAGAAGTAGAAGTGGCAAAAGCTGAATTCCGTGGATTATCTGCGTTAGACAATCAACGCAAAGCCCTTCAGCGCGATGTTGATATTAACCAGCAGTTGTACAATTCATTCTTTACCCGTTTAAAAGAAACTGACGAACTAGGTGGTTTTGAATCGGCAAACGCCAGAATTTTGGACAGCGCTGTAGTGCCATCGGTACCTTCTGAACCGAATAAAAAATTGCTAATTGGGGCGGCTTTTGTATTTAGTATTGGGTTTGGTGTGTTCTTGGCCATTACCATGGAAACCCTTAATAGCGGTATTCGTTCGGTAGAAGATGTAGAGCGTAAGTTAGGCCAGCGTATGTTGGGTTTAATTCCTTGGCTTGCCCATAAAAAGAAAACCAATTTACCTATTCGCACTTATTTCGACGGTAAAAAGCATCAGTTTGCAGAGTCGGTTAGAACCTTACGTACTAGTTTGTCGTTATTGAATTTAGATAAAGACAATCAGGCTATTATGGTTACCTCTAGTGTGCCTAAAGAAGGTAAAACTACTGTGTCTATTAACCTAGCGTTCGCGTTAGGTCAGTTAGATAAAACCATTCTTATAGATGCGGATTTACGCCGCCCAAGCATTGGTAGGCAGTTTAATATTCCTAATTACCAGCCAGGTGTTGCTAACCTTATTCTTAAAACTCACAGTTTCGATGAATGTTTGGTGCGTGACGAACAAGCGAATATCGATATTCTTTCGGCAGGTACAATACCGTCTAACCCACAAGAGCTTCTTGCGGATAAAGGGTTCGATGCGTTAATTAAAGAATTAAAAACCCAATACAAATATGTGGTGGTAGATACCGCGCCTACTCAAGCGGTAAGTGATTCAATGGTAATTGCTAACTCGTGCGACTCTATTATTTACGTAGTACGCGCCGACAGTACCAGCGAAAAAGTGATTAATACAGGGTTGTCTCGTTTCTTACAAGTGGGACATCGCCTTGATGGCGTAGTGCTAAATCAAGTAGACTTACGAAAGTCTGATGTAGCACAGAGGTACGGCGGGTTTTATGATCAGTATGATTATACTAGTCATAAGGACAGCTAATAATTAATTGATAGACCTTCACAGTCATATATTACCTGGCATTGACGATGGTGCCAGAACCATGGCCATGTCGATTGACATGGCCAAACAAACACTTGAATGCGGCGTGACGCATTTAGTGTGTACCCCACATATACACCCAGGGTTCTTCGATAATACGCCCGCTATTATTGAAAACGCGTATAACGAACTTGTGTTAGCGCTTGAACAAGAAAACATTCCCCTTACCTTATCTTATGCCGCCGAGCTTCGTGTCTCGGAGCACATTCCTATATGGATAAAACAAAATGCGGTTCCTTTTTTAGGCCAGATTAACAGCAAAAACGTGATGTTGCTTGAAATGCCTCATAGTCATGTGCCATCGGGAATGGAGCCGTTGGTAAAATGGTTATTAAAAAACAACGTGCAACCGCTTATAGCACACCCCGAACGTAACCGAGAGCTATTGCGCGAGCAACACAAGTTTGACTGGTTGCAGCGCATAGGCTGCTGGTTTCAGGTGACAGCAGGCGCACTTACAGGCCGATTTGGAGAGCCTGTACAGAACTTTGCGTTAACCATGCTTGCCAACAAAAGCTTTCATGTAGTGGCGTCAGATACCCACGACACGGTTAGGCGACCTAACGATATGGGCGAAGCATTTGCTGTGGTATCGGCAGTGGACGCAGCTTACGCCCAGCAAGTTTTCGTTACTACACCGGGAGAAATAGTAGGGGCACCTAGTGTCGTTATCTAACGTGTATGAGCGTCATCAGTTATTGATAAAACGTGTGGTGCGCTCTGTGTTTTTTATCACAGCTGCATGGGGCGTAATATGGAGCGCACAGTTTTTTATATCGGGTAACTATTATTATCGGGTGAACAACCAATTAGAGGCTTGGCAGAATAATCCTGAGCGCGCAACCGCTAGCAAAGTAAGCGATGCTATTACCAAAATAGATTCAGCCATTTCCATGTTTCCCAATAACGCGCTTTATTATCAAATGCGTGGTCAGCTTTATGAATGGCAAGCCTTTGTATCTAAAAGCACTGCTGAAAGTGCTGTTGAAAACGCTGCTGAAAAAGAAAAAATAAATAGTTTGAAACTGGCCTTTAGCAATTACCAGCACAGCTTATTGCTACGCCCGCTTTGGCCTGCGAGCTGGATAGGGTTAGCATCGGTGAAATGGAAGCGTAATGAAGTAGACGACGCTTTCTATCAATATATGAATAAAGCCATTCAGGTAGGCCCACAAGACGCTATAGTTCACAAATTCATCGTAGAGTACGGGTTAGCGAATTATGCAGCACGGTCGCCTGAATACATTAAGGTTATTCAGCCGTTAAAACACCATATGAAGTTGGGGTTGATAAACCCTCATAGCAGAGACGCAATAGTGCAAAGTATTGTGAGCTATAATGCAGAAGAGCCTGCATGCCGATGGATGCGCTTGGCCGCTTACCCAGTAAGAAAACGCATTCCCAACTGCATTACTTACAAATAATATTATTACGCTCGCATTTAAAACTTGCTTTTAAGCCAATCCCACAAGCCTAGTGAATAGTTTTCGAATAAGTTAATACCCAGCCACGATTTCAATATGTACAGCAGTACCATACCTACCAGTAATGAAAATAGAATAAACAGGGTAAAGCCGAAAGCTAACGTAAGTTGGCCAATTTTACTTTCTATACGGGAAGGATCGCGTTTATCTTTACCGCCTAACAGCACAAAATAAAAGCGGCTATGGCCAATGCCAAGGGTGCCACGTAAATCTAACTTATGCTTGCCCCAGCGCCTGCCTGCTAACGCGGTATTAATATGGGTAAGCTGCTCTTCACTAAACGAGTTCGCCACATGCTTGGGCATTCTTTCTAGCATGTGCTTTACGTTAGGTTCTTCCTGAATGGGGTGATTAACTTTTAACACCACGACTGATTTTCCATAACTGAATCCATTAGTAAATACTTATTGAAATCCCTAATTAGGCGCTTACAAAAAAAACCTAATTTTACGACTTACGATTTACGACTACGTGTTGTTGATTGTCGAACCCGAATTCGATTACTCATGGCACCAAGTGCAAGTAGAGTAATAAAGATAGCAGTGTTAGCAGGCGCTTGTAAGGGAAAGTCTACGCTGGTGTGCATTGCCATACCAATAATAGCCATAAAACACGCAAATGCCGAACCGCGAGGAAGAGGGTGGTGGCGCTGACGAAAAGCATTGAACGCATTAATGCCGCAAAACAACACAAATACGCCCATTAGTAGTGCGCCAATAACGCCAAACTCAATACTAAACTGTAAGTATTCATTATGAGCATGATCGTAAAAGTGTTGAATACTCTCACTTTGATATTGTGGGTACACAGTATAGAAGGTTCCGCCTCCTGTACCTATTAGTGAGTATTTTGCTAGCAAGGGCAGTGCATCGGTAACCACTTCGTCTCGGCTTTCATGGGTTAAATCGGTCTGCTCAAGACGTTCTTTCACTTCGTTTAACCCAAACACGCTACTTACTATCATAATGTCGATAAAGAGCATGCTAACAAACAAGGCAATGTAGCTTTTTTGTCTAGGCTTGAAATACCACAAACCCATGGCTGCGGTTATTGTCATGCTAACAAAAAACGCCGTATTACCCATTCGTGAACGCGACATTACCAGTGCAATAACCATAATAATTATGCCAATACGAAACAGCACTTTATTGCCTAGCCAAAACTTAAGCCATTTTCTAAGGCGCTCTCGTTTTGATAGCCCATCGTCATCACCTAAACTGGCAATCAGATAACCTAGCGCAGCACACAATGTAAGCAGCAAGTAGTTTGCAAAATGGTTTTTGTAAATGAAGCTGCCAGTAGCAATGTGAGTAACCGGTTGTTTGAATACTAGGCTGTATTCAATGCCCGACAATACCTCTAGCGACCCATAAATGGCTTGAAATATACCGCTTGCACTAATGGTGATTAACACTAGTTTCAACCGAGAAGTAGAGCGTACCAAGGCTAAAACACTGAAAAAAAGCAGGCAATAACAAAGAGATTTTAAAAATACTATTTGGCTTTGGCCTACATCAAAACTAAGGGGTAACCAACTGGTATCAGCCGATACGTTAGCGTATTCAGGTAAAAGTTTTTCTGGCCGTAGGCTGGCAATAAGTGAGGCGGGTAGGGGAACTAAGTTTAATAACTGCCAAGCAAGAAATAATAGCCAAAGCAGAACAAAAACACGATATTGGCGAACTACAACAGTAATGGTGCGAAAATGAAAGGCCATTAACGATGCACTTATACAAAAAACGGAAATTTGCATAAGGGCCCAAGCCCATGGCCTATTAGCACCTAAAGGAATAGGCAGCCAAAAAAGGGTAAATAAAAGAAAACCGAAAAGAAGCTTTTCGGTTTTTCTATTATTAATACTCAGCATTCACTATCGCCACTTCTTACTACCACTAACGATCACCAACACAGAGTTTAACTATAATACAAACTTAGTTTGCTGAAACCGTGGTATCGCCACCACCCGCACCTGCAGCACCAGTACCTACACCTAATGGAGATACATCGTTGCCAGCAGCCCCTGCCGCAGTAGCGGTAAGTGTTGAGGTATCGATACCTGCATTAATCGCAGCCAAAAGTGCATCTTCTGCACTAATTACACCGGTTTGCAATGCAATGTTGTAAATTTCGTTGGCATCTTCAGGGAACAGGATCATAGATATAGTCACCACTTCCGATGGCTGCTCTGGTAAAGATCCGAACCCAGCGATTGCAAGCTCAAATCCAGTCGCGCTGTCGCTCAATAAACCTGTCATGTTTTCAAACTCAGCCGGCTTAGTTTGAAGATATGAAAGGTTTGATTGTGAAATGGTTGGCATACCATTACTTAAAATATCATTGCTGATTGATGCGGCTGCAGTTTCAGCTGCGGTACCACCATCGATAGCATCAATTAACTGGGCTCTAATTTGCAAACCTGGAACGCTACCTGCGCTGTCTTGTGCTATAGCCACTGGCGAAATAGCAATAAGCACACTCATTACTAATGAAAAAATAAATCTATTGCGCATAATAGTTCCTACTTCGAAAAATTGGTTTGCATACACTGGGTATTGTATACCAAATGAACGCCCGTTGTCTTAGCTTTATTTGCTGTGAAAGCCGCCAATAAACTAGCTACTTAAATTATTTCCCTAAGCGCCAAGCTGTGGGCTTTGCAAAGTGATAGCCTTGCTGATAAACAACCTGCAGCTTACTAAGAGTGTTACTTTCTAACTCGCTTTCAACCAGCTCGGCTATCACTTTAATGTGTAACCCATTCGCAATACTTACTAAGCTGCTAACAAATAGCTGATTGTCTTTGTCTTCATGAATATCCTTGGTCAATTTGCCGGATATTTTTACAAAATCGGGTTGAATCGCCCTTAACCCGCTTAATGATGCAAGATTGTCGCCAAAATGTTCAATAGTAATGGTGCATCCTGCTTTTTTAACCATATCGCAAAATTTAAGGGTAGCTTCCCTATAATAAATAATGGCGGAGTCTTCAATTTCAAACGCTAATCTGTCGCACAATGACTTGTGTTCAAGAAGATAACCACCAAGCCATTGGCAAAAGTCGGCATTCGCTATTGATGCAGTGGCAATGTTTACCGCTACCGTGTGAGGAGAGGCCATGAGTTTACTGACTACCAGAGACGTTACCAACCTATCTACTTGAGGAATAAGGTGCAGCCGCTCCGATGCAGGAATTAACTGTGACATAGGTATATCGGTATTGGTAGACACATCTTTAAAGCGCGCGAACCCTTCGTAATAACACGGGGCTTTATTCTCGGTACTAAAAATAGGCTGTATTAAAATATCGGCATACTGTTGTAACAGAATATTGTTTAGCCTTTCACGCCATTCAGTATTGCTATG
Organism: Alteromonas naphthalenivorans; assembly: GCF_000213655.1. NCBI lineage: Bacteria > Pseudomonadati > Pseudomonadota > Gammaproteobacteria > Alteromonadales > Alteromonadaceae > Alteromonas > Alteromonas naphthalenivorans. Next base: position 2,380,910 of record NC_015554.1, on the reverse strand, counting down.
AATGTAAGTTAGCTCTGAAGCAAACTGCCAGCCTCTGTCTAACTTAGTTGCCGCTAATAGTGCGCTATCTGCTTTTTCCATAACTTCAGCAAAGCTATTTTCACTAGAATATTTAGCTGCGCCAATCCACGCTGTTTTATCGCCGTCTTTAAGAAAATCTATTTTATTCATTTCATCGCTAAGGCTTTTCAGTCTTTTTTCGCACTCTTGTTGCGATACTGCTTCCATTAATATGGCAAAGTCGGAGCCCGATACTCTAAAAAGCGTTACCTTATCTGGAAATTGCATGGCGGCCAGTTTCAGCTTTTTCGCAGCCGCGCTAACATATTCATCACCTTCAGCGCCGCCCAGTAAATTATTTACCCGAGCAAGCTGCGTTAATCTAATCAACACCACGTAACCTTCTTCTACCGTAGCTGCGCCACTTAATAGTGCATTCATGTGTCGATTAAAGGCATTTCTATTAGAAAGCCCGGTTAAGCTGTCGCCATACGCAATTGCCTTGAATTGTTCAGCCCGTGCAGTAAGTTCTTTGAACATGCTTTCTACTGCTCTAGACAACTTATTTACAGCTAGCGTGATAAAAGAAAATTCCTTAGTAAAAGGTTGATAGTCAATTTCAGAAAACTTTTGGTTTTGAATATCGCCTATTTTTTGGGTAACAATTTCTAAGGGTTTGGTAATTTGGCGAATAATAACCAACAGCACCAAGTAGGCAATAACAAAGGCAATAAAAAACATTAATGCACTTTGGGTAATGCTATCCCATAGCTTTTCATTCGCAAGGCCTGGGTGGCTTTGTACGGTAAGTTGCCCTGCCATTGTCCAACCATCGTTAAGTTCGGTGTTTTTTACCGGCGGGGTAACGTGTACCGCTTCGGTAAACCAATTTGGTACGGTATCTATTTTATTCGGGTTTTGACGAATAATAAGGGTATTCCCGCTGGCGTCTTTAACCGAAATAGTTTGGTAGTAGCCCCTGTCGAATATGGCGTTCACCATGGTTTCAGCTACAGCCTGACCATTTTCTTGCGTTATATAGGGTGCCATGGCTAAACCTAGCGATGTGGCGGTGTCTTGTGCGTGGGTAGCAAGTTGTTCATTCACGTATTCTTTGGTCATTTTTACGTTAATAAAAAAGGAACCGGCGAACACGGCCAGTAAAAAAATAAGTAAGCTAACGCTTAGTTGGGTAGATAATTTCATTGTTCTTGTGTATCTCCGAGCATTACGCTGTTTAAACGATCTATCATGTCGTCCCACATTTTCATGGGGCCGCTGCCTCTTAATTTTCTGCCTGTTCCCATAGACTTCGCCGCCCATAGACCATCACCGTTAAAACTATAAACAGGCGCAAGGTCGCGCCGTTGGTTTGCTGGCAGTATTCGGCGGTTAATATTATCAAGCACTAAAGGAACAGAAGTAGGGCTTGGGTAATAGGCTAACACCATATGAGGTTGGTTTAACTCTAACGCGGTTACATACATAAGCCGAAGTTGCGATTTAGGAATACCAAGTTCTATTAACGAAAAGTATTTGGCAATTGAATAATCTTCACAGTCGCCAGCGCCCGTTCCAATAAACTCGATTGGCGTGGCCCAGTAATCGGGTTGGCGCCAGTGCCTTAGATCATCTACAAAATCGAATCGATTGAAAAAGCGATTCACTTGGTAAAGTTTTTCATCAATATCGTCGTTCTCAATGTTGTCTACTAGTTGTCGCCACTTTGCAACATCAGCCGCACCATTTTTACCAAACAGGGCTTCAACTCGGCTGTAAACCTCTTTAGTAAATATGTTTTTTTGTTGCGCGATAACCAAAGATGTCATACCTAAAAACAGCCCCACTAGGGCATAAATACAGGTTCGTCGGTAAGTTTTACGCGCGTAGCGGGTTGTCATGCCAATTGAGCCTTAATGCACCATTATGAGACGAGTTTATTAAAATAATAGCTGTAAGAAAACGTTAACCACTTCATAGTATAGTAAACATGTGGCAGTAAATTGATAATGTCAAACTTATACAAAAGTTGAAAGTTATTTCAACAAGGTAAAGCACGTAAACATAATAATACCGATATTTGGCATGGTTCATGTATAGGGTTCATACATGGGGTTCATGCGTGTAATTGGCATATTCCATATGTATAGATGGTATTACCATTTACTAAACTTTGCGCAATAGTGCATAGTAATAACCGGAACAAAACAAGAGCCAAATACTAACTAGAGTATATTCCGTTTTTTGTACTGCACATTCGCAAGCTTAAAGTAATGCAGCTTGCTCTGTTGTAATTTTACTACAAAACTAAAATCGAGCTGTGCTAAACTTAGCGTTAGCATTTAGTCTAATGACAAGGATAATGAAGTTTCATGCTAACTAGTAACCGCCCAGTAGTGTTTATTATTAATTCCTTAGAAGGCGGTGGTGCCGAACGGGTAATGGCAAAATTGCTAGCAATCATGGAAGACTACTTTTCACATGCAAACGTGCCTGTTTATCTTGTTTTGTTAGACACGCTGGAAGAAAGTCAGCAGTGCCCCCCTTATGTTACCAAAACAGTACTAACCAGTAACGGTAGCCTTAAAGCCGGTTATCAACAGTTAAAACCGTTACTTAAAACCCTAAGCCCTCAAATTTGTTTTAGCTTTTTAACGCGCAGTAATTTTTTAAATATAGCGATAGCAAAGTCGTTAGGCTACCGCGCCATTATTAGTGAACGTGTAAATACTACTAGCCATTTGTCGGGTGGTTTAAAAGACGGTATTAGTCGCTTTTTAGTTAAGCTTTTGTACAAGCGGGCTGATAATGTGGTGGCAGTGTCTGAAGGTGTAAAAGCCGATTTAATTGAAAACTATGCGGTGCCAGAACCTAAAGTATCCTTGTTATATAACCCGTACGATATTGAGCAGCTGCACGAACTAGCAAGTGAAGCGGTAACCGATATTCCTAAAGCGCCATACATTATTGGGGTAGGGCGGTTAGTTAAAAACAAAAACTTTTCATTGTTGTTAAGCGCTTACGCCAAGGCCGATATTGTTGAAGACTTAGTTATTTTGGGCGTGGGCGATGAAGAGGCCATGCTTAAAGCGCTAGCTAAAACACTTGGCATTGCAGATAGAGTACATTTTTTAGGTTTTAAGCCAAACCCTTACCCGTACGTGGCCAAAGCAGAATATTTTGTTTCCACCAGTAATGCAGAAGGTTTCCCCAATGCCATAGTGGAAGCCATGTGTTTGAACAAACCGGTAATTGCAACAAATTGCGAGTCGGGCCCGGCTGAAATTATTGCCGAACAATACCCTTACCAAGTTTCTGGTGCCAGCGAAGAAAAGAATGGCATACTGTGTGAGTTAAACAACGCACAAGGTGTTGCCGATGCATTGGTGTTATTCAAAGGTAGCGCTAACAGAGCGCGATATGTTGAAAAAAGCCAAGCATGCGCGCAGCAGTTTTCTTATGCCGCTTTTCACAAGCGGGTAAGTGCCATTTTAGAAAAAGATGACTAACTAATTATGTTTGAAGCAATCAAACTACTGGTAGGGTTTATTAGCCTAATAATGGTGTATAGAACCATTACCGGTAACTGCAACAAGTATTTAGCCTTTGCCATTTGCGCAATATGGTTACGCTACTTCCTATCTGCATTCCACACTGTTACTTACCCCTCTTTAGTGGCGGGTTTTTCAATAAATGCTTTAGGTAGCATAGGGGTGGCTGGTTTAGGTTTGTTATTGATTCCAACCGCTGTTTTTACGTTAAAAAAACTGTTTCCTTTTTATATATTCTTTACTGCTATTGCAGCAAGTGGCTTTGTGAATATGCAAATTCCCGGCACCATTAATGTATTGGTGAAATGGTGTTATTTCTTAGTGTTGGCCGGAGCGTTGTTTTTATCTATACGCAGCCAAGGGCAGAATGAAACGTTTAAAAAGCTATTGGTAGCTTTTGCTATGCCTCTTGCTTTGCAGGTGTTTTCAGTATTGTTAGGTCATGCAAAGTCAGCCGAAGCCGACGGTTCAACTAGTTACATTGGCGGATATAATCATGAAGCTGCATTTTCTATGATAATAGTGTCATTCATATTTGTTGTGGGTCTTATCGAGCGAGGCACTATTCGATTTAGAACTAGTTTGTTCACGTTAGCCGTATTTTTACTCATATTAGTAAATTACAGAACATCTATACTCACAATACTTCCAATTGCAGCCGTATTTTATTTCACACTTATTGAACAGCGACTTAAACCTTCACAGAAAGCGCCAGTACTTACTATCGTAGCCATGCTTTTCGCTATGGTTTTTATGGCTTTATCATTCACTATGCAAGAACGTTTCGCCGATGTAGGCTTAATGCTAGGCAATTTGGACCTTATTACAAAAGCCCCGATATATTTTAGTGAAGCTGAAAAAGATATTATGTCTGCTAGGGTATTCATTTGGAGTCAATATATTAATGCTTTTGCAAACGCGGATGGTTTAAATCAAATATTTGGTTTTGGCCCAGACTCTTGGAAGTCTAGTTTTACTTTATACGCGCATAATACATTTGTTTCCTATTTGTATGAGTATGGTGTTTTAGGACTATGCAGTTTTATTCTTTTATGTGTGTTCATGATTTTACAGCCGCTTAGTTTAAAAGATAAAAAGCTATCGAAAATATTGATTCTATCATTTTTAGGCTTTTTAACGATGAATTTAGCAACCATGCCGCTTTGGAATATAGAGGGGTTGATATTTTTCTCTATTTTCTGTTCTTTAGTTTTCGGTGCGAAGGCGAAAACTCGGCAATTAAGTTTAAAACAAAAACCAAGTGTGCTCGCCAATGCAAATTAACAGTAAAAAAGATTATAAATTCTTTTTAGAGGCTGATTTAAAAGCGCTTAATATAGTGCCAAGCCTTAAAAATAAGCTTACTCACGATATTTGGGCGTTTCAAAAAAAACTAAGAAAACTTGAATACTATATAAATTGTAAACGTTCTCCTTTAGGTAAGCTATTTACCGTATATCTTAGATTAGACCTGCGACGGAAGGGAAGAAAGTTAGGCTTTTCAATACCACCTAATGTCTTTGGTCCGGGCTTATCTATTGCCCACGCTGGCACTATCGTAGTTAATTCAAATGCTAAGATTGGTTGCAATTGTAGAATACATGTATGTGTTAATATTGGAGCTGATATAAACGACGGCTCGAAAGCACCGAAAATAGGAGACGACTGTTACATTGGACCTGGCGTAAAAGCTTATGGTGATATCGAAATAGGTAGCAATGTAGGCATGGGCGCGAATGCGGTAGTTAACAAAAGTTTTGGTAGTAATTTAACCATAGCGGGTGTGCCAGCAAAAATTATCAGCCAAGTAGGGCCTCTACAATACAGGGATACCAGTAAATGAAAGTAGCAGTTGTTGGTTTAAGAGGTATACCCAACATAATGGGGGGCATTGAATCCCATTGTCAAAACTTGTACCCCCGAATGGTGAAACAAGGATATGACATTACTATTTTAGGGCGCACGCCGTATCTCCACGAGCCTGAATATGATTATGATGGTGTGAAGGTTAAGGGTGTTTGGGCATTCAAGAGTAAGTTTCTTGAAACTTTTTTACACACCTTTGTAGCCATTATTTATGCAGGTATAGTCCTACGCCCAGATGTTGTTCATATCCACGCCATTGGGCCCGCATTATTTACACCCTTAGCAAGGTTATTTGGCTTGAGGGTTGTTGTTACGCACCATGGCGCAGACTACGATAGGCAGAAATGGAACCGTTTCGCCAAAACGATTTTAAAGGCTGGCGAATTAATGGGAATTAAGTTTGCTAATTCAATCATTGTAGTAGGACGTTCCTTAACAAATAAGCTAAAGCTGAAATACCCTAAGTGCAGTGAAAAGATACAATTTATACCTAATGGAACCTTAGTTGGATTTTCCGATAATGTCACTGAACAAGACTTGCCCAGTGATTTGGGCTTAGTTCCGGAGAATTATATTCTAGCTGTAGCACGATTGGTGCCTGAAAAAGGTATTCATGACCTAATAGAAGCCTATAAATTAAGTAATACAGTACTTAAATTAGTAATAGTTGGAGATGCTGATCATGGCGATGAATATTCTCAAAAGATAAAAAGTAGCGCCGATCAAAATATTATTATAGCGGGGCGAAGGAATGGCGCTGCACTTTCTAGTTTATATAAGTACTGTGGTCTGTTTGTATTGCCTAGTTATCATGAGGGGCACCCTATCGTTGCACTGGAAGCTATAAGCGCAGGGAGTAGGGTTTTACTTTCTGATATATTGCCAAATAAAGATATAGACCTGCAAAATGACTGCTACTTCCCTGTTGGTGATATCACTTCTTTGGCAAATAAAATAACTAATTTGTCATCACTTAACTTATCTGTTGATAAAGCAACATTTCTAGCAAAGTACGATTGGAACTCAATTGCTACTGAAACTATGAAAGCTTATTCCACGGTTGTAAGGAGTGAAGGTTGATGGAAAGTAGTAAAAAAATTGATGTTGTTTATATTCTGTCAGAAAAGTCATCAGGCTCTAGCTTTTTATTTAGAAGCTTAAATGACGCACTAGGTATAACTTCTTATCCCACAACTAAACATTTTGAGTCAGAAACGTTATTTTGGACAAAGGCGGCATCACTTTTAGATAAACCTCAACTGAGCATGTTAGCGAGTGCTGTTCCTTACGATAAAGACAGAGCTAGAAAAGAGTTAACAGAGTTTTTAGCAAGTAATTTACCGACTAACATCACGTTTAATACAGACGAAGAATTAGTATTTAATGGTTGGTTTGAATTACTTAAAGAATTTGGTCCAATTTTTATAGAAAAATCACCACATCACCTTCTGCAATGGAATGCGTTAGCGCTTATGCTGGAATTCGAGAAACGATTCAGTGATAGAGTTAACTGTCATTATGTTTGTATTGCTAGAAATCCAAAAGATGTCTTTTTATCTCAGTTTAGACGATGGAACGTTAATATAGCACATCTTGAGAATCAGTGGCTTACAACCTACATGAACTGGGAACGCTTTCGCGATGAAGGTTCTGCAAGGTCTAGTAAAATTTTTACCAGATATGAAGAATTAGTTGCTGATAGGCAAAGTGTTATAGCAAAAATATGTAAGGTTGTGGGAGTAACACCAAAGCTCAAAGGCGAAGAGAAGGTTAGAAAAAGCAAGTCGTCAAAACAGTCAGAATCGTTTGGTTATGCACTTTCCAGTTCGGTTATCAGTTTGGCGAAATCAATGGGCTATTCACACAGTGAGCTGCAACACACCCAATCTTTCAAGTGGACGTTGTATGAAATGTACATTCGATATTTGTATAGCCCCGCCAAATCTTTATACAGAATAGTAAAAGGGGTTTAGTTTTGGATTTTAGTGTAGTTATAACTACTTATAACAGGCCGGATTACTTAACGCTATCTCTCGATAGTGTACTAAACCAATCCGCAGCGGTGAAAGAAGTCACCATTATTGATGACAATTCCAGCGTCGACTACTCAACGGTGTTAGAAAAGTATAACGATACAAGAGTTCGCTATATAAAACAGGCTGTATCTGGTGGTGCAAATGTAGCAAGAAATCTAGGTGTTAAAGAGTCTACAGGTGACGTGGTCGCATTTCTTGATGACGATGATATCTGGCTACCTGATTATTTATCTTGGCATTTAGCTGAGTATGAGAAGGGCTGCCAAGCAGTTGTTTCTGGCTTTAAGCACTTAGGCAATGAGAAAGAAGTTAGAGTAAACAAAGATACGTCAGTAACTAAAGAGTCTTTATTAAAAGGTAATACATACTGTGGTATGAGTGGCTTTTCGTGTAAGAAAAGACTATTAGACCAAATGCCGTTCGATACAGCGTTAAATAATGGACAAGATTGGGATATGTTTGTTCGCCTTTATCAAAGCAATGTTCAATTTAATAACATCCCAAAACCAATATTTTTATACCGCTACCAAAATTTAGACGGTATTGGAACAAAATTACGGAAAATGAAACCTCAAGATATTGACAAGAGACTAGGTTCGGCAAATAAGCATAAAGAGTTTTTAGGTCAATACTGGTACAACAAAAGAGTCGCTGATCAAATCTTACTTTCCTTAAAGTACAAATCCAATAAACACAAATGGTTGTTGCTAGCGGTTAGGAAGGCTGGTGTTTCCGCTACGTTTAACTTTTTCAAACAACAAATTAAGAATAGATTTCTTAAACGTGCCTAAATCGGATATTCAAGCATGCAATCACAATTATTAGTCACAGTGATAGTACCGGTATGGAACGATATCGACCGCATACTCCTTTGTGTAGAAGCACTTAAAGCGCAGACGCTTAAAAACAATGAGTATGAAATTTTTGTTGTCGATAATGGTTCAACAGACGGCACTTATGAAAAATTACAAAGCCAATGTGGTATTACTTTATTACGAGAAAGTAATCCTGGTTCTTACGCAGCTAGAAATAAAGGATTAAAAGAAGCTAGGGGGAAGTACGTTGCGTTTACTGACTCAGATTGTATTCCTGATGACAAATGGTTAGAAAACTTAATTTCTTGTGCAATTGATAAACCCTCGATGGGAATAATTGCCGGAGATATACAGTTTTTTAAAGAAAACACGTTAGTAGAGGCATCTGCTCTTGCCTATGAAGAACTGTTTTCAATGGATCAAGAAGCATACGCTAAGTTGGGGCTATGTATAACTGCGAATTGGTTGTCGGACCGAGAGGTCATAATTAATAATTCTGGCTTTGATACAAGTTTAAAATCAGGCGGCGACCATGAAATGGCACAAAGGCTTACAGAGCAAGGACTTAAAGTTTATTTTTGCGAAGATGCGATAGTTATGCACCCTGCTAGGAATAAGAAAGAGTTATTGAAAAAGAGAAGAAGGGTAATCGGTGGAGCATGGGATAAAAGCTCCACAAGATTGAAGTCAGTTAAGCTTGGGATAAATGCTACAAAATTGTTTTTGAAAAGATGCCCAAAGGTTTTGCTGAATAGAGGCTTTACATTTCAATGTAAGTTTTCAGTTTTTATTATAGTAACATCAATTTATATGATCTCGCTCAGTGAGATCATAAAGTTGTCGTTGGGTTATAAGAGCTCTAGAAGTTAGCTCTTTGTATATTCAACAACTTAGCTTGGCATAATAATGTATTTTTCCTCTGTTTAAATTTCTGGATAAAAAATGACACATGATAAATTAGGTGATATTTACCTATATCCATCGAGAAGTAAAAATGAGTTTTTAGCAATAAATAAGAAGTCCTTAGAAAAAATTGGGTATAAAGTTAAAAATATTGATAGCGACTTTTATTTAGAATTAATAAAAGGTAAAAAAAATGCTTTAGTTGTTCTTAATTGGGTCGAAGATAGTGTTTACGGTAGGTCATATAAGCGGTTTGTTCAATATTTTTTTAAAATGATATTTTTAATTTTATTTTCGAAAATTTTATCTAAGAAAGTTATTTGGGTTAGGCACAATTTCAAGCCTCATAACGGTAATAAAACAAATGTAAGATATAAAACAATTTGTAGTTTGTATCGGTTTTTAAATATAAAACCAGTTCCGTTAGAAAGTTATTATAGTAAGCCAGCGCTTTCTCACCCGCTCTATAAAACTAATAAGAAGTTAATGTCAGACGTAATAAAATACAAAGGGAATGATGAATCATTTAGTGATCTTATTGTATTCTTTGGTGCAGTAAAGCGATATAAAAATTTACATGCAATTCTTGAGTCCTGGCCGAAAGATGTTCCTTTAAAAATTGCAGGGTTTTGCGGCGATGAAGACTATAAAAAATATTTAAAGGGTATAATTGAGAAAAATAATCTTATTGTAGATTGGAACAACAAATTTTTATCGGATATTGAGCTGACCCAGTTACTGCAAAATACTAAATTTGTATTGCTTCCTCATGCTGAAAACTCGATGATAAGCTCTGGATCTTTTTATCATGCGATAGGTGAGGGCTGTAATATTATCACTAGTAACAATCAGTTTGGTTTGTCTAAATCAAATGAACATTCATTCGTAACAATTTACGAAGCTTCAAAAATTTCAAATGACTACTTGGATGAAATATACGTAGAAAGATCTCAAATTATGCAAGAGGCAATGGATAAATATGGCGAGGCAGTAGTGTGCTCAGCGTGGGAAACTGTTTTGAAAATGTGATATACAAGTAGCGATCAATAGCTGACACAACTAATCTAGCCCAAAATGAAATAAGCCGAAGATATCTGAAACTTTGTCTGGTGATATTACATTCTACACTTAGTAATCAATTGTTGTTGTAATTCTAAACTTCATCGAGAAATTAAAATGTCCCTCAAGAAAAAAGCTACTAAAGGTAGCATATGGACGTCGATTACCCGGACAGGGATTAACGTAATTGACTTTATAGTATATGCATACTTAGCAAGAGTCTTAACTCTGGAAGAATTCGGCTTAGCTGGTTTTTGTTTCTTATTCATAGAATTTGCCAACACACTCGTAAATGCAGGTGTCAATCAAAACTTGGTACAACGGAAAGAATGGGAAGATAGGTATGCAGCAAGTACAATGACTTTTGTATTTGGTATCGGCGTTCTGGCAGGCATAGGCATTTTAGGTATAGGAGCTCCGGTTGCGTACTATACATATTCGGAAACTGCCGCCTGGGTTGTAGCTAGCCTTGCCCCTATTACGTTAGTAACAAGTTTACAGGTAGTTGTAAGTGGAAAACTACTGCGGGAATTCAAAAATAAAGAAATGGGCATCGCTAAATTTTTAGCATCTTTAATTTCAGCTGTATTCATAATAACTTTAGCGGAATACGATTATGGGCTTTGGGCATTAGTAACTGGAAAGTTAGTTAATACAATTTTACAGTATTTATTTTTAATTTATACAGCTAAATTTAAACCATACTTTAACTTTAATAAAGATGATAATAAGGAGCTTATTAGTTTCTGCTTACCGCTATTTGGCATGACTTTAATGAATTTTTTGCACCGTAAAGCCAGCAATATCTTTACTGGTATAGTGCTAGGGCCGGTTAGTTTCGCATTATTGGCGGCAGCGCAAAAAGGGTCTATGGTAATTAACCAAGTAACTATGAGCTCTATTAATTCAATGGTAGTGCCGAGCTTTTCGAGAGTAAAAGAAACAAGAAAACTTGGAGATACCTATATTAAGATGGTGACTGTTACAGGGCTGATAGTATTACCTATCTTCATGGGTCTAGCAGCAATTGCTGATCCTTTTGTTGTAGTTGCATTTGGTGAAAAATTTGGTCCTAGTGCCGAATTCATGGCAATAACATCTTTCACTATGTTTCCTAGTATTATTGCATGGTTTCTACCCAACTTACTTATATCAGTTGCCAAAACTCGAGATGCATTTAGACTAACAGTTTTAAATGTGGTTTCTAACATAACAGTTGCAGGCATCACTATTTGGTTTGGTATAAAGGTGATGCTTATAAGTTTGGTGATAGCTAGCTTTATATTTTTACCAATAAGACTATTCATCGTCACACGTCATATACATATAAATATAGCTTTCCTTTTTAAATCATTAGTTCCCTCCTGTGTCAGTTCTCTACTGATGTTTGTACTTTTGATTGAATTGAAAGCATTGCTAACTCCAAATATTTCAAGCGATATCGTTCTGTTAGCTTACCTTATGTTATCAGGTACTATTATTTACCCGTTAATTTTGCTTCTGTTTTTCCATAAACATACTAAAATTCAGGTGAGTGAACTGAAAGATATGTTATCGAAAAAAAGAAACTAAATAGGTGTCAGAAAATTTTACAAAATTGATTTTTAAATGGGGTTGAAGTTCTTTAAAGTCATGTTAATTAGGTGGTTTTTATATTTGGCTTGAAGTTTGCTTAATGTTTTGTAGGGCATGAGATTCTTCTCTCAGCAGCAATCAAACAAATTGTATATTTTAGGGGTTACAATGAAAACTAAATTTTTAAAAGCAATTATGGCTTTTTGTGTCTTAGGTGCAAGTTTCAACTCAAACGCGGCATTTATGTCGGTGGACGGGGTAGAAGTTGAAGCGTTAGATATCAACCAGAGCTTAGAATCGTTCTATAATTTTTCTAGTTCCAATTATAGCGCAAATACTGGATTTGAGTTAGCGAATCAATTGGTAGCTTTTTTTGCAACGGATAACGCTGACAACTTGGGGCTATATTTAATATTCGGCGGACCTGGAAGTGACGCTGGCAACGTTAATTTTGATATCACTTCTTCCGATGGTGAAATTATTTATGTAGACGATCCAAATGCTGCTACACGCTCTGATACTGTAATATCAACCTCAACTGGCTATAGTGTTGACTTGATTTACGGCGCTAACAGAACCGATGGATTGATTCTATCTAATTTCGCTGGCGATATCTGGGATATGGCTCTTTCATTTAATGAAACCACTGGGATTGACAGTTTTTCTTTTCTAACGTTTGACAGCAGTGGCGCAGACAGCGTAGCACTGTTTAGCAATGATGTAAGTGAAATATTGATATCATCTATTAGCACGACGGCTCCAAATAGCCCTACTGCAGTAATTGCTCCATCGACTTTGATGATTTTAGCTCTTTCATTATCTTGCATTTTTGTTTCACGTCGAAAATTTAATTAATTTTCGAGCGTATTAAATATAACCGGCAAATATGCCGGTTTTTTTATGCTTATTCTGTCATTTCTAACTAGTTTTCGTCTATGCCTTTTCAAACAACGCTGAAAGCAATATTTATTTTGAATATGCGGATTTTGGAGGTAGGTTAAAAGCTTTAATTGGAAAGGTAATTTAGTTATAGTTATTTACTATTTAACACGGAAGGTTTTATGAGTATGAGTCATTTTCAACGTCTAGCGTACCTCAGCAAGAACCTTAGTTTACTGACCGCTAAGCCCAACCGAATTTACATGCTAAGTCACATGAGAAGTCGTTCCTCTTTACTTTCTCATATTTTAGGTTCAAATCCTAATATAAGTGGTTATAGTGAGCTTAGTATAAAGTATCGTGATCGTCTGGCTGGCTTAGATCAAAAAATTAAGCTTCATCAGGATGAATTACTAGTTAACTCAGTAGTTAAATTATTTGATAAAATATTGCATAACAGCTTCGATTTTCAAAATGTTTCATCATTGAACACTCCTGAAGTAGATATATTGATAATGCTTAGGCCACCTGAATCGACAATTAAAAGCATCGTTACTATGGGAGAAAAAAATGATAATGCTAAATATGCGGATATTAGTTGGGCTTCTGGATATTATAAAGACAGAGTTGAGAAAATTACCAGAATGGCAAAAGAACTCGAGCGATTTTTTTTCTTGAAATCAGACGATATTGTAAATTTCCCCGAAGAAACATTATCAAAACTTTCTAAATTTATGGACCTTCCTATCCCGTTAACCTCTGAATATGGCTCTTTTAGTCAGACTGGTATGAAAAAATCAGGTGACACATCTGAAAATATTAAATTAGGTAAAATAGTTAAAACTGTGTCCGTCCGGTAATCCCCACATTCAATTCATAGGTTTTCTACGTCATGGTGCTCTCTTTGTTAAGGAGAATGACCATGGCGCATCATCAACGAAGAGAAGTAGAAGACTGGCTCAATTTATTTGAGCAACAAAAACAAAGTGGACTCACAGCGGTGGCGTTTTGCCGCCAGCAACAGATTAATGTCCAAACCTACTACACCAGGCGACGTGATATTCGTCTTCAGCGTACTCACAGCAAGTTCGTTCACGTCAAACGTGAAGTAACAAAGGTTGAGTCACACACCGATGAGACCGGTGGCGAACTTCTTCTGCAACTTGGGAGCGCTCATCTTAGCGTGCCAACGAATGTTAGCCCTCACTGGCTTGCTACCGTGATGAAGGCACTAGCTGAATGAAGATGTTTGTTGAGCCTGCCGACGTTTATTTATACATGGATATCGTCGACTTTCGTAAATCGATTAATGGCTTGATTGTAGTGGTCGAACAGAACATGGAGCTCAATGCCTTTCGTGATGCGCTGTTTGTGTTTTGCAATAAAAAGCGCGATAAGCTCAAAATACTCTATTGGGATAAAACGGGCTTTGCGCTTTGGTACAAACGTCTCGAGAAGCATCGGTTCAAGTGGCCTGTCGATGCTAACTTACAGCATCTGAATGTAAGTGAACAGCAGTTACAGTGGCTGTTATCAGGCTACGATGTAATAGGCCATCAGCCGTTGCACTACAATGCATCCGGCTTATAACCTGTGATCATAAGTAGCGATTAACGATCACGAAATCGTCTTAATAATGTCGGTAAATCAATGCATTATTACATTATAATAAGACCATGAATATTGATATCGAAAGCTTACCTGATGACCCAGCAACATTGAAAAAGGTGTTGTCGCAGGTGATGTCTCGCTATCAATATCTTGAGGAGCAGTTTCGTATTTCCCAGCATAAACAGTTCGGTCAAAGCGCCGAAGGTCATCCTGGGCAAGGTGAGTTGTTTAATGAAGCGGAAGCGCTTGCTGTTGAATCAGATACGCAAGAAGAAGCCATAAGCTACACGCGTAAAAAAGCCCACACGTAAACCGTTACCCAAAGGCCTACCTCGTGAGGTTATCGTTCACGATATTAGCGACGAAGAAAAGTCTGTGGCTGTTGTGCAGGTGAGCTACATCGCATTGGTGAAGATAAGTCAGAAAAGCTTCAGTTTATTCCTGCTCAGGTCAAAGTGATTGAGCATGTTCGCCCTAAATATGCGTGTCGTACCTGTGAGAAAGACGGTATTAGCAACACAGTAAAACAAGCGCCTGTACCTCACAGCGTTATCCCTAAAGGTTATGCGACCCCAAGTTTATTAAGCCAAATCATTACCAGCAAATATCAGTATGGGTTACCGCTGTATCGACAAGAGTCTATGTTCAAACAGCATGGTATCGAATTAAGTCGTAAAACCATGGCTGACTGGATAATCCGCTGCGCTGAGCTATTTAAACCGCTTTATGACCAGCTCCATCAACATATCCTGAAACAACCGGTTATCGCGGCGGATGAAACCACGCTGAAGGTCGTTGAATCTGAGAAAGTGAATAGCTACATGTGGTTGTACGCCAGTGGCGCTGACTCACCTACCGGTAATATCTCGGGGACAGAGATACCTAATATCGTGCTGTACGACTATCACAATAGTCGCGCTGGGCAATGCGCCGTAGACTTCCTTAAAGGTTACAGCGGCTACTTACAAGTGGATGGCTATCAAGGCTACGAGCAAACGCAAGCCATACTCATTGGTTGCTGGGCACATGCACGCCGTAAGTTCATGGAAGCCAAAAAAGGCGCAGGTAAGAAAGGCAGTGGCAAAGCGGATTGGGCACTCAATCACATCCAAAAACTCTACCGCCTAGAAACCCAGCTAAAAGATAAAACGGTAGAGGTGCGATATATTACAAGACAAGAAAAAAGTGTGCCGTTACTGAGCCAGCTTCATATGTGGCTAATGAAATCGGCTCAACAAGTGTTACCCAAAACCAAGTTGGGCGAAGCGATACAATACTGCTTAAACCAATGGAAAAAGCTGGAACGCTATACACTCGGCGGGTTATTGAGTATCGATAATAATCGCGCTGAGCGCGGGATAAAGCCGTTCGTCATAGGTAGAAAAAACTGGCTGTTTAGCCAAACGGCCACGGGCGCCAACGCCAGCGCTGTTCTCTACAGCATCATCGAAACGGCTAAAGCCAACGACCTGAACGTATTCGAGTATGTGATGACTTGCCTTGATGAACTCAGCCAGCCCGACGTCAATATCGAGCAACTGCTACCATGGCAGTTTGCTAAGCGCTAGGTGGAATTATCGGACGCTTACTTAAAACTAAAGAAAACGATCGTATTGTTATACCTAATACAATTTCATACAATCTAAACGAATTGTACAATAGAGCTATCGAATTATTGGAAAATGGTAGCAGTAAGTAATGAGTAATATTTAAATGCTAGTATCTAAAGATTGATTAAATTTTAAGAAAGCTATTCTTTATAACTGTTGTGTCTGGTGTTTTAAATTCAGGGTACCATTTAGCAAGCCCGAAATTTTTTAGGAGGTTTTCAGCTAATAAAATTTGTTCATCAGTAACATTTTCCCGCCAGATAGTTAGTGGATCTTTCTTTTCAATTATAGAACTACCTTTAAAAGATACTTTTGATGAAGCTTTAAGAATATTACTAGATAACTCAGTGTCTTGATTTTTATTTGCGTAAGCCAATGCTTTTTTAACACAGATATCAGGGTTCAAATAGGCATCTTCATAGCAAATTATGTGTATTTCGTTTTGCCTGAATTGCTCGCTAAGTACCCTGTGAATGATACACCAATTAAGCACTTGCTTCTCAATATAGTCATTTCGCCTAATAACTCCATCTATAACGTCATCAAGTCCTAACAAGTGTGTATCAGATAACTTTCTATTTATATTAGGCACATATTCTGGCCAATTCCATCGTTTAGTTACAAACTTTGATGATGCTACCGACAAAGGGTTTCTAATTAGTAAGATCGGCTTTACCTGTGGAAAATTCTGAATGGCCCACTTAGCATGTAAATTGGCAAAAACATCTTTGATTAATAGACCTGAAAATTTTTGATTTTTTAGCTCTTGATCAACCCATGAGTTAGTGATGGCCCCTTCAAATATCTTTTGCATAAAGCTATGGAGTTCACTATTCTCTTCATCTGGATGTAAATACATATTTTCACTAAAGTTTTTCGCTTCCGAAACTTTTACCGGGTGAAATGGTTCAAACATTTCTCGATAACTTCTGTCTGAATTTAAAAGATTCGCAATCCAGGTTGTTCCACTTCTGCCATCCCCAATGAGCCATATTACGTTGGAAAATTCTTTTCTTTTTAATGATTTCTTAATAATCGAGTTATTCTTTTTTTCTATATAAAAATTTCTAATATTAAACATATTATTTACTACTGCTCGAATTTAAATCAGATCTTAAACTTTTTACTGGCGATAGCTTTAGTTTTCTCTTTAAGATTCCATAGCTTTTTTGCGCATATACGAATCGAGAAAATTTAATATTAATGCCTTTAAGTTTAAAGAATAGTAATATGAGTACCCAGCCAGTTTTAAAAATACCACCCTGATCCTGATGGTTATTATAGATTAACCGCAGTTTATTTTTTATTTTCTTATTTTTTACATCACACAGGTTCTTATAAATAGCTTCGACTGCACTTTCTCTTTGGTTTTTTCTATTTTTTGAAGTAATACTTTCTGAGTGAATTCGATACTGAAATAGAACTTCATTTAGTAGACTAATACCAGTCGTTTTCGAAAGACGAGTCCATAGCTCAAAATCTTCAACTTTATCAAATTTGGGGTCATAAATTAAATCATCTTTGGTCAGCTTATTCATGTTAAACATCGCTGTTGGGTGGCACAAAGGGCAGCCGAACAGAAACTCCACAGGTTCTATTTCCCTTGTTTTGTCAGAAACTTTTTTTCGGATTATATTACCATTTTCGTCAATATATTCGAGACCAGTAAACAAAACACCACAATCGATATGATGTTCAAAATACTTTACTTGTTGTTCAATTCTAATAGGGGAGGAGATATCATCTGCATCCATCCTTGCGATATATGATCCTCGGCTCAAATTAATTCCTTCATTCAAAGATGCTATGAGCCCTCTATTTTCTCTAGAAATAATTCTTATTCTGTCGTCCCTGATCGATTTTATTATCTGTAATGACTCATCAATAGAGCCATCATCAATGACAATAATTTCTATATTTTTATAAGATTGGTTGCAGATACTTTCAATGGCTTTTTCAATAAAACGCTCTGCGTTGTAGACTGGGATTACAATAGAGATTAGCGGAGGTGTTGGGTTCATTTTTGCTCCTATACTTAAAATGTGCTTAAACTTAATTTTTTTGTCAAGTCAAAATTAAATGTGAATTATAGTGACCGCCAATGTCCCATTAGAAAATATACAAGACCTTCAGATTAGTAATATAATACTTTACTAAGATAGTATGTAAAGTTTTCAACTGATTTAAATGAAATATTTTATTTCTGAAGTTTTGTCGGTATATAATCTATAAAAATACTCTTAAGTTATTTTTTCTATATTTAAAATTAGTATTTAATCTTTTTTAATATGCCTGTCACGAATGATTTAATTGAAATTTATTAACAATGAAATTTTATTCATTTTTGCATTTCTTATTTAACTTTCTTGTTAAAAGGTTGTTCTGACTAAAGACC
Source organism: Alteromonas naphthalenivorans (assembly GCF_000213655.1). Lineage (NCBI taxonomy): Bacteria > Pseudomonadati > Pseudomonadota > Gammaproteobacteria > Alteromonadales > Alteromonadaceae > Alteromonas > Alteromonas naphthalenivorans. The sequence goes on along the minus strand of NC_015554.1, from coordinate 2,362,610 downwards.
CATCTGACCTATAGGTATCATCTCTTTATATAACTTGTTTTGAGTTTTTTGGTTTTTTTCTTGGAGTTTAATATTGTGAAACGTCATTTTGCTATTATTATTTGATTCGATTACATCATTGTCTAATATAAATACAATGTAATTTAAATTTCCAAGATTATATTCACCAATTGGTATATTAACCTTCGTTTCTCTCTTATTTCTCGTCACATTAGTCAAATTGTGTCCGTAGGGCTGTACTCCAATAAATTTAAATACTCTCGAAGCTGTCACTTTGTTATCGGTTTCGAAGGCGACCCCCCCAATCTCTATCCTGCCTTCGGCAATATAATTTAGGCTTAATACAGTATCTTTAGTAATTTCATAGTCCACAGGTATTTTATACCAACCATTTCCTGACAAAGATAAGGTATCTTTATCGTTGATTATTACCGTGCCGTATTTAGTTTGGGTAGCAAATGGTGTTACTGGGTAATCAAAAAAGTTTACGATAAGTTCATTTTTTGGTGTCTCGACGTTTTCTATTGAGCGCGTAAAATTATAAATAGAATCTTCAGAAAAGATAGGTAATTCAACGTTTGGCTCATTATTTAATGAGCCGACAAACTGACTATCATATGTTAAAAAATGTTCTTTAATACTGTCATGCGCCACTTCAATATAAGGTGCTTCTGCTTGAATATTATAAATTACATTGTTATAAAAATTCGATAAGAAGTATTTCTGTTTATCATAAATACCCAGTCCAACCATATTACTTTTGTTGCGATTGATAATGATATTATTTCTTACTTCTAACCAAAAGCTATTGTCATTGTTAACATTTGATGCCGCAATACCGTTCCGATTTGTAACAATGTAGTTTTCTAAGATATATGTTTTCCCACCAGGTTTTGCTAACAAGCCCCCAGCTTTTATAGCTGTCCATTCTTTTCCCCGCTCGTCGCCTAAATCGTGAATATAGTTATGGAATAAATAACTCGGTCCAAGCATGTTAGGGGCGACACTTATTCCAACATATCCTTGGGTCAGTTCGTTTTCGTAAACCAATACGTTGCGTTGGCCTCCATCAATCTCGATAAGGTCATCATTAGCATAAGCAAGATAATTTCCATAAATAGCGGAATCCCGTACAAATCCGCCATTTCTCCAAGTGTTTTTTCTTCCTTCTATAACGTCGTTGAATCTGTGTAGGTCCGATCCATAAAATTTATTATTTCTTACAATCATTTGTCCACGGAACTGTTCTTCCGGATGATATGCGTAAACCTGCAAAGCGTTTGGACCATTAGGGTGTCCATAGCCCCAATGGTTTGCTTTACCGTTGGGGCTGTGTATTTCACACTCTTCTATAACAGATACTCCAGTCTTTTCTAGATATATCCCTGAATCATAATTAATAGGTGAGGTACTAGTTTCTGAAGAGTAAGCTTTACCATTTTTAACAATAGTTGCTTCTCGTCCGTATTTGGAAATATTACAACCTTTAATCCATATGTGATGCGTATTTTTTGCGAAAATTCCGTATCTTACCCCGCTTTCAATTGTGAGGTTTTCAAGTATGATATAACTCTGGCTTCCAATATTAACTGCCGATAAGTCGTCCTCATTCGCAATTATAGTTTCACCATCACCTATAACTTTTGCGTAACCATCTTCACTACCATAGATATTTAGTGCTTCGAGGTCCAGTTGGCCGCCATTATATATTTCTGATAAATAATAAATTTTTTCAGAGTCAATTGGTGGGGAATCTGGTTGAGTAGTAAATTGGAAAGAGTATGACTTCGTGTTCGATTCATAATCGGTAACCAGAACTTCTACTTCATAGTTGGTGTTAGGGTCTAAATGAACAATACTACCAGACAGTGCCCCATAAATTGGATCCCAACTAAGCGCAAGTGCAGGTAGCCATTTGCTACTACCTTTTATTCTATATTTAACCTCACTTTGGTTTTCTTCATTTTGACCGTATATGACTAGTCCCGCAGAATGAATCAAAGGGGTTGCAGAATTTTCCATGCCGGATGCCGCCGCATTTAATATAATTGATGGGTCTAATTTTTTCTTTACAGCAATCGCTAAAATGTCTGACGTATCAATTATTCTGTTTTGCTCGACATAAGTTAAAATTCTGTAAGCATCTATAGGAAATAATGAAATGAGTGTTGTTATTGCATTAGCTTTATCTTCCGAGCCACTTAAGCTTTCGGCCAATAACGAACCTTGGAAGTTTTTTTCACTAACTATCGCTAGTGAATTTAAGCGATAAAGCCGAATGATAGTGTCAGTGTTACCACGCACTAGAGCTCGCGTTTTCTTTCCAGCATCAATTGACAGAAGAAATTTTTTTAGTTCACTATTATCTAATTTGGCGTGACCTGCCAATTCATCTTGTATTAAAGCTCCTGGTTGACTATTACTAATGTCCATTTTATTTGGTAGATTGATGACGGAACATGACGCGAGGAGTAGAACAATGAAGGTTGAAAATAGCGTGTTTGAATAGCAAGATTTAACTTTGCGAAGTTCCATGAGAAATTCCTTTGGCTAGTAAACGAAAAATAATTACAAAAAGCGACTGGAATGAAATTAATACTTATCGCCGAGATGAATATTAAAGCTTAGTTTTAAGCCCCGCAGAGTACAAGGTGCCGATTGGAACAATAAATTTTTTACAGATAAATCATGAACTCGTAGTTGTACTTGGCCTTTTAAAGCCAGTACAACTGCTTAGATTGATATTATAAATGGCTAGCAATCACTATTTTATAAGTGCTTTTAAGGTAATAAGATCTTTACCGTACAAAGTAAACCTATTTAGGGGCTCGTCCATATCTGTCTGAAAATCTAACTATGTCGTCTTCACCAAGGTATGCGCCAGACTGAACCTCAATGAGTTCTAATGGAATTTTCCCAGGATTTTCTAACGCATGAACAGATCCAATAGGTATATAAACTGATTGGTTCTCACTAACTAGTTGTGTATTATCATTAATAGTAACGTTTGCCGTACCAGATACTACAATCCAATGCTCAGCTCGATGATGATGCATTTGAACAGATAGCTTTTCGCCAGGTTTAACTGTGATTCGTTTAACTTGAAAGCGAGCGCCATTATCAATTGAATCATAACTTCCCCATGGACGAAAAACTTCTCGATGAAACTGAAACTCTGGGCGTTCATCGGCTTTTAATTTATCGACCACTGTCTTTATACTTTGTGTATCGTCCTTGTGCGCAACCATTACTGCGTCTTTTGTTTCAACCACAATCACATTGTCTAAACCTATTACTGAAACAAGACGTTGTTCAGCATTTACATAACTACCTTTAGTATTTTCTAAAATAACATCGCCAACGGTTGCATTGCCACTATCATCTTTCTCTGCTACATCCCAAATTGATGACCAACTTCCAACATCAGACCACCCAGCATCTAAAGTTACCATCGCTGCACTATCAGTATTTTCCATCACTGCATAATCGATAGAATCATCTTTGCACTTGCTAAATATATCTTTATCAACGCGGATAAAATCTAAATCTGGGCTTTCTGTCGCGATAGCTTGTTTGCAAGCGTTAAGTATTTCTGGGCTATATTTTTCCAACTCTTCTAAATAACGACTTGCCCTAAACATAAACATACCGCTATTCCATAAGTATTTTCCTGAACTTAAATATGTCTCAGCAGTTTTTAAACTCGGTTTTTCCACAAATTTTTCAACTTTAAAACCTTCATTTAGACTCTCTCCTGCTTTTATATATCCATAGCCTGTATGAGGCTGTGTAGGCACTATTCCAAATGTAACTAAGTGACCTTTTTCAGCTAAAGAATTGGCCTTTACTACTGCTTCATGAAATGCGGGCTCATCGGTTATTAAGTGGTCTGCCGCCAAAACCAATAGTACGGGGTCTTCTCCACTCAGCGTAGCATGAAGCGCTGCGAGTGCTATTGCCGGTGCAGTATTTCGCCCAACGGGTTCTAGTAAAATCCCTGAATGGTCAATGTTTTTTTGTCTTAGCTGTTCAGCGACAAGAAATCTATGTGCCTCGTTACATATAAAAATTGCGCGCTGAGTATTAATGCCGGCTAACCGTGAAACAGTATCTTGGAGCATTGTATTTTCTGACGTTAATGATAGAAATTGCTTAGGAAGCGCTGCGCGTGATTTTGGCCATAAACGGCTTCCGCTGCCGCCAGCGAGTATTACTGGTTTCATATTACTATTTCCCATGATTGAAGCTGTTTAAAATGAAAAAAACTAACGTAGTTGGATCTAAAAGCTAAGTAACGAAACGATATCCTAAATAAAGATAACTTCAACAACTAATGCTTACTGTTGGGCGTATCTTCGACTATTCTGATATTGACTTTGAGCCTACCATCTATATGAAATTGTGTTTCATCTCCCACCAGATATCCAACTAAATGAACACGTTTTGAATTGATAGGCAGTAGTGCTATTGTTTTCAAACTTCTTTCATAGATTATGATACCAGACAGTCGTGAGTGGATTTATGACTACGTACAGCAAAAATTGAATAGCGGTAAGGTGTATCTTATACATAAACTACTCGCGGAAAGGGCAGCCGACATGAGCAGAACTTTTTAACTAATTTAGATGCTGCCGCACTTCGGAGCTAGGTTCGTAGTTACATAGTGCTCTATTCGTTATTTTGGCTAAGCCAATTATATCCTACGAAGAAGGTGACCTAAATTTCTTGATATGATTACATGCGATCTAAGCAAATATATAAATGAATAATGAAGCTGCTTATGATTTTTTAATCATATTTTTACGATCTATTATCACAGCCACAACTAGCATTATTATCAACGATGATAGAACTAGTGGTAAATATAAAGTAGTGGGTTGAGAAGTTTTAATCCATATTCCCAGGCTCACATATGCACATACTACACTTGTAATGAATGAGGAGAGAGACTGACGGCCAATTGTTTCTATCAATTTGAACAATGGAGTATTTGAAAACTTTTTAGTTAGGTGCAATCCGCTCATAAGGCACGTTAGTACTATGAAAAAATGCATAATCCTGATAGGACCCAACCCTCCTTTATCAACAAGCCAAGTCCCACTAATCGACAATAGATCGTGCCGCTGTATGAAATATCCTATAATCAAAAGTATAAAAGGTACTGCGATGTTTATTTTGTTTTTCGTTACTATAGAAAATAATTGCTTGAAACCGGATTTGTGGCCAAATAAAGTTCCTAGCATAAATAAAAACTGGTAAGAAAATATATTAAAGCTCCACATTTCATCGGGTGAGGAAATATTGACCAATTTTATATTGGGAAAAAGCTGGGAAAGAAAATATAGAGCTAGAGATAAAGTGATAAATAAAAGGGTGCTTTTATAAGATATACGTGAATGGTATAGACATTAATAGTAGTAAAAAATATAGATATAGTAATTCTGTAAATAAGGGGCAGTACTTTAATGTCAAAAAGTTCTTAAGACTATCTACTGGATGTGCGTATAAAGTAATTAATTGAGTCTGCTCAGAGAGAAGATTTAAGGAAAAAAACATTCCAATAATTGCTAGTAACGTAAACAAACCAATATTAGATAAATATAAATAGATGGCTCTACTGCATAGTTTTTTGTTAACTTTTGGTTTATTCAAGTAAACCATACCTACCATGCAACCAGACATGAAAATAAAAATTTCAGCTGCTGAAGAGTATCCATAATGTGTTAAAGTAGGGAATCGAGATTCATTGTATCCCGCTTTTTCTAACAACCAAGTTACATGGTTGACGCAGATAGTAATCATTGCATAACCCCTAATAAAATCTATCCGTGAATCTCTACCTACCACTATTGCCCTCCGTCATCTATAAGTTGTATTTTAAATATATCAGAAATCTTGTGTTATCAAGATTTTGAATCACTCGGAGTTTTAAATTATATGATAATACGTTTTAAACTCCACAAGCGATTAGTCGGAACAAAAAAAGTACTAATTACGGACTTATATAACTATTTCGTTATTTTATTCAGTGTGGTGTGCAATTATTTTGTGTATCCGAATCCAGTTCATACTAAACTTAGGGAAAACTCGGGTAACGTAGGCTAATAGGGAAAGGATTGATGTCACATGTGTGTGTTGTTGGCACAAGAGGGGTGCCCAACTTTGTCGGCGGTGTTGAAACAATTTGTCAAAAGCTGTATCCCTTGATACGCAAAGAGAGCCCTTCATATAAAATAACAATAATTACTAGGTTGCCTTATAAGCAGCAAGAAAGTTACCAATACGAAAAAGTTGATATAAAAGTAATAAAGGCGCTTAAAATTTCCGGGTTTGAAACTTTTTTTCATACGTTTGTCGCTTTGTGTTACGCCCGTATCTTCATACATCCTAAAATTATGCACCTTCATGGAATAGGTCCTGGCTTCTTTAGTTTGTTCTCGCGGCTATTAGGGTTTAAAACCGTAGTTACACATCATTCACCTGACTATAAACGGCCTAAATGGAAATGGTACGCCAAGCTAATATTGAAAATAGGGGAGTTGTTTACTGTTCTGTTTGCTTCACGAATTATTTGCGTAAGCGCTTCGGTAAAAGAAGAGTTAGATGCTCGCTTTCCGTTTCTATTACAAAAACGCCTTGTCATTCGTAATGCTGGCTCACTCAATAACTTGACCGCTGGAACCGAGCAAGATGCGCTTTTGAAGGAGTTAGGTTTAGAACCAAAACAATATCTTTTAGCGGTTGGAAGGTTAGACGCAACAAAAGGCTTTGATAACCTTATAGATGCTTACCTAGCAATGCATCCGACTCAGTTAAAGTTAGTGATTGTAGGCGATAATTACATCGCTAATGATTACGTGAAAAAGATTACTCAGTATAAAAGCGAGAATATTATATTTGCAGGTCCTCATACTGGTGCTAATCTGGCTACCATTTACCAAAATGCTGCACTTCTAGTGAATCCCTCATTTATGGAGGGGTATTGCCTAGTAGTAGCTGAAGCTTTGTCGGCCAACACACCTATAGTGGCCAGTGATATACCAGCCCACCGTGAGTTCAAACTCAATGAAGAAAGCTATGTAAAAAAGGGCGACGTACTCGCGCTTACTGCAAAACTAAATGCTGAAGATTATTCGATTTACAGAAGTAAATCGGCTGAATTTCTGCAATCGAATAATACATGGGAAGCGAACGCACACGAACACCTTATTTTATTCAACTCAATGCTGTAGTAACGTTTGTCGCAAAAATTGCCAATATTCATTAGCAATAGTTTCTATAGAAAAATCTTCAGCTCGTTTCCTAGCTTTTTCAGCGTAATTGGCGCGAATAGGTTCTTCGCTGTACAGATTAAAGGCTCGAGTTAATTCTGAGGTGTTATTCAGGGGGGCTAACAAGCCGTGTTTGGCTTCTGTGAGCTCATCACTCGTATATTGTGGGTTTTCATTTAGTATTTCGGCAGGTCCAGAAGGGCAGTTTGTCATTATTACTGGTAAACCTAAAACCATGGCCTCTACAAGCGCATTGGGAAAACCTTCATTCAACGATGCGGAAACATAATATTTGGCTTTTGATACAATGGCGAAGGGGTTTTCAGCATACCCAAGTAGTAACACTTTCTGCTTCGCATTTTTAAGTATAATGTAATCTTCTATTTCTTCTTTTTGCTCACCTTCCCCTAAAATACATAGGGGAGCGCTCTCGTTCGATGCCAAGTAAGCATCTATCAGACCTTTTACGTTTTTGCTTGGCGTTAGCCTTCCTGTACTAACAACAAAAGAGTCAGGCAATGCAAATTCAGGTTCAATATCTGAATGCTCTTCAATTTGTGAAAGATTGTAGGGGTTAAATATGGTTGTGGCTTTGGTAGCTGGAACGCTGAAGTTTTCAACAAGATCACTTGTTACCCCAGTTGATACACCAATTACAGCGTCGGCAAGGCGATAGGTTAATTTGGGTAATATACCCGCCAACACCCGCTTCATGTTTTTAAATTGCCCGTCTAGATGACTACTTAAATGCATGCGCTCACATAAAACGACCTTCCTGTTTCTAGAAGCCAATTTAAGTGCAGCGTTCACGACATTAGCCCTAACCAGAAAACTAACGCATAAATCAGGTTTACACTCGCGCTGAAGGCGCATTAAATTAATAAAACTACGAAATAAACCTCTTTTACTTTCTAATTGATGTAGCGTGATGTTATCAGGAAGCGTGCGAACGATGGGCTCATCATCTAGAAGAGCAACATGTACATCAAACTCAGAGTAGAATGAAGGTTTACTCAATAAATTCACCAGTGCCCTTTCTGCACCCCCATACCCAATAGAATTTATAACAAACAAAACTCTCTTCACTTAACTTCCTTTTTACGGCAGAGGCTATTTAAAAATAATAATGTTAAAAGCTACGTTAAGCTCGAGAACACCGCTAATAGGTGCGCACGCATATAGTTAAGGTAAAGCATTAAGCTAATCCCAGAAGCCTATATTTTGGTTCAACATAGAGGAAATAAAATAGCTGCTTCCAAGCTCTGATAAATGACCAGCGTCTTTCACCATTAGGTTACCTTTCTGAATTATCTTGCATTCTCCGTGATCACAAAATGTACTCATACTATCTATAACTGGAATGTTAGAGGTGTATGCAATTTGTTTAATCTGTTTGCTTTCTTTCTGGCCTTTACTTGGTTTTAAGTGCCAATCTTCATTCAAGGGTTTGCCGTTGGACAAACGCAAAATTAAATACTCTGGATTATTGATAGGGTAGATAGGTAGTTGATTAACCAGGGACACCTTCACATTTAATGCTTTAAGTGTCTTTATTGTGTCGCCTAACTTATTTAGTTCTACACCTTGAGTGGCTGCATATTGCCAGTTAGATGCAAGTACTACGTGGTCAATATTATGAGATTCAATAACTTGAATTACATTACTATTATTGTAAGCGCAATTTGGTCGATTGTTAGGTTGCGCATCGAATATAGGAGGGCAGCCTGCACTGGCAAACAAAAGAATATTACTTTTAATTTTTTCTTTCTGACTATGAATGCCGTAAACCAAATGGTTCGCATGAGAGTCACCCCACAAAAGGGTATTATGGTTACTTTCTTGCTTAGCGCCAATAAAACAATTATCGCCAGACCATTTTTCATAGCTTTCATTAGTGGACAGGAAACACTTACCTGAAAAAGCGCGGAATACTGGTCTTTCTTCGCTAACTACTTCATTAATAGCAAATCTTTGCTTAAAGCCATCCTGAAGGTGTATTAACCCACCAATGCAAGCCACAAATACTGAAAAAGCGATGGTGTACATAAACGTTGTTTTCGATTCTTTTGAAGTGATTTTCCCTTTCCTGAATCTATTTTCAACGGTGGAATAAATAATGTAACCAAAAACAAATGATAGGAAAACAAGAGTGATTTTCTCAACTAAATTAATTTCACGAATGATGTAGTAGGTATAAAACACTACTAATGGCCAATGTATTAAGTAAGTTGAGTAAGAGATTTTGCCTATAAATACAATAGGCTTTGCTGCTAGAAATTTGCTTATATAAGTTTCATTATTATTGAAGGCTATGACTAAAGCTGTTCCTAAACAAACGGGTATGGCACTAATACCAGGAAAAAGCATAGATTCATCAATGACAATTACCGAAAGCGCGATTAATAATAGCCCAATTAGCGTAATAATTTCTCGAATAGTGTTTTTTACGACTAGCCTTACCACTAGCGTACACATCGCCCCAGCTAAAAATTCCCAAATTCTAAATGGCATAAAGAAAAATGCGGCGCTGTTATCGATATGTACATATAAAGTACAGGCGATTAGAGAAAGTAATAGCAGAGCAAATAGTGCAAGGTTTCTAAACTTTTTGTGCAATTTAAAAACAAGAATCATTATAAGAGGGAATATGATGTAAAACTGTTCTTCCACAGCAAGAGACCAAGTGTGGAGAAGTGGTTTTAGTTCAGAGGGTCCATCGAAATAATCACTTTTTAACCAGAAAAAAATATTGGATAGATACGTTACTACACTGACAGCGCTTTGCCCCAACTCTTTGAATTCGTCAGGCATAAAAATGAAATAACCGCCAATAAGAGTAATGAATAACGTAAAAACAAGCGCGGGATACAATCGTCTAATTCTTTTAGCGTAAAACGCTGTAAGACTAAAATCACCTTTAGTTAGGTCACGGATCAGCAATGAAGTTATGAGATAACCGGAAATAACAAAGAATATATCGACGCCTATAAATCCACCAGATAAGCCATAAAAACCACAATGGAATAGTACTACTGCAGAAACGGCAAAGGCTCTTAGCCCATCAATATCCGGTCTGTAACTAATTTTGGGTTTATCACTAATTTCCATTAAAGTAATCACTTATATTCATAAATGTAATTGGAGCGCTAAAAGTTTTAGCCAAACAGCCTTCAGTTTCAGTGGAGTAATATTACGTCGAAGTGTATATAAAAAACATAAAAATATAGCTAAGGACGAGAAATAATAGTGTACATTCTAAAGAGTTGGTTGCTTACCTTTTCCGCCCGATACGAGTTTGGGGCTCAACGAGGTCGCGTAGTCATACTGCACTTCACCTGAGAGACTGCTTTTTAAACGGCCTTACTCAATAACGTGTTACACAAAATGCGTTTAAGTTAATAGAATGATGCAAAATAAATAAAAATTAGTGTACCAGTGTGGTGGCTTCGCCTTTGCTAAGCATATACTTCTATTAAACGATCAAACTAGTGGTTCTAAGACGTCGAAAATAATAGACTTGTGTTATCGCTATTAAAAAATATAGCGAGATTTTAATTTTGAATAGGGACGTTTTTGTGAGCTCGATAGGGTGGTTTCAGTTTAGGCGTTATTTTTCAGTGGGGGTTATCAATACCCTATTACACTGGGTAATTTTCTATTTGTTAGTAAGTTTAGGTCTTTCTCAGGCTATGTCTAATCTTTTAGCGTTTCTTGTCGCTGTCACCTTTTCTTATTTCGTAAACAGCAAAGTTACGTTCAATTCGCAATATTCATTCATTAAATACGTGTTGTTTACGGGGCTAATGGGGATTATCGCTTTTACATTTGGCCTAATCGCCGATTATTTTTCGGTAGCTGGTATCTATACTTTAATTGCGTTCTCTGCAACAAGCTTTGTATTGGGTTTCATCATTTCCAAAGTATTTATCTTTAAGGATCCTAAGAGTGAGTAAAATAACATTAGTCGTTCCAGTATTGAACGAGCAGGAAGTCATAGAGATTTTTTACAACAAGGTAAAGGCGGAGCTTAGTCAGTACCAAACGGAAATCGTATTTGTAGACGATGGCAGTACCGACAGTACTTTAAGTATTATTGAAAAACTGGCTTCTGAGGATGCATTAGTGGTACCTCTATCACTATCAAGAAATTTTGGGAAAGAAGCGGCTTTATTTGCTGGATTGGAACATGCTACAGGCGACGCAATAATTCCTATAGATGTAGATTTACAAGACCCTATTGAAGTAGTTCATGAGCTTATTGAAAAATGGAAAGAAGGGTTTGAAGTTGTTCTCGCTAAGCGCGTGAGTAGAAATTCTGATACTTATTTGAAGAAAAAGACAGCTCAGTGGTTCTACTCGTTACACAATAAAATTAGTTACACGAAGATAGAAGAAAATGTGGGTGACTTTCGCTTAATGGACAAGAGTATCGTCGAAAACATCATAATGCTCGACGAGCGAAACCTATTTATGAAAGCAGTGCTATCGTGGGTAGGGGGGAACACCGCCATTGTAACTTACTCACGAGAAGAACGTGCGGCTGGTGAGACAAAGTTTAATGGTTGGAAGTTGTGGAACTTAGCCTTAGAAGGGATTACGAGCTTTTCGACAGTACCTTTAAGAGTTTGGACTTATGTAGGTCTATTTATCGCATTTATGTCTTTCCTTTATGGTGGGTTCATGATTATTGATAAGCTAATCTGGGGAAATGAAGTTCAGGGTTACCCCTCCTTAATTGTCTCGGTTCTGTTCTTGGGCGGAATTCAACTCATAGGAATTGGTGTTCTAGGCGAATACATCGGTAGAATATATGTAGAAACAAAGAGAAGGCCTAGGTATTTGCTGAGAAACAAAAGACCTGATAAAAATAGTTAGCATTCACTAATAAACAGGCTCAGCAATCTTTAACATATGTTTGAGATTGCCGAGCGCCTGCCAAGAAAGCTATTTCTACCAAAAATTACGGACTGGCTACAGTCGGATAAGTTTTATTATCTTCCACTGTACAATTTAAGTTCATTAGTTGAAATTAACTCCCGGTCAGGTAAATCTTGTTCTATATCCGTCAAGAAGTAGTCTGTATTCTTAATAGGTACAGCTGTACATGTTTTATTAGCTGAATATAGTAAAGAATCATTACAAAATAGACTACTTTGATGTAAATGATAAAGCTTGATGTTTTCAATTTTATAAATTAAAAACCTTGCTAAGTTTTTCTCTTTCCACTCACTCTCAAGGTCAATAGTCAAAGCGAAATCGGGAGCATATGAAAGTTCGATTAATCTGTCTATGACATGCTGTCTATCATCTACTTGTGAAGAAAATTTAATAAAGCCGTTGACCGTTAAAGCTATAAAAATAGTAAGCACACTTAGAAAGTAGAAACTAAACTTTTTTCTGACCAAAGAGTTTGCAAAAATTATCATGGATATATAGAAAAGATAATTATAGTAAGGATAAATGTTGAAAGCGCCAGGAGCTTTATATACGAAAACGCTATACAGCATCATTGGTATTGTAGCGATGTATAACGAGCTATAAAAGTCAGGTTTTCTACGATAGATAAAAACTATAGACATGAGTACAAAAAGTGTAATTTCAGCTATATTATTTAAGATAAGCTCCAATGAAGAATAATCTGCCCTTTTGGCTACGTAGTCAGGGTTCACGTCTCCCCCAAGAAGAATAAATGCGATAAACCATAGGAAGCAAGAAAATATATATAGCGTTTCTAAGCTATGAATACTCTTAAATAGCGTTAACTTCCAGTCCGGCTTATCTGAATAAACTTTGATAGCTTTAAACAAGAGGCTGGATGCTGCAAAGCTCGCGATAAATAGTACGGTTGTTTCTTTAAAAAATATTGTTAGGTAAACTGCCGATACGCTTAAGAAAATAAAAAGAGTTTCTTTATAACGGTTTTCAGATTTAACTGCTTTTCTCAACCAATAAAAAGAAAGTAAAAATAGCAACAGTATATTTCTTTCTGAATAAATAGGGGAGGAGTAAATATTGACAATTGGTGGGCAAAGTAAAAATAAGCAAAGTAAGAATACCCTTTGCTTTACTGTTAAAAAATTAAAAGCCACGAAAGCTAATACAGTTACAACTAACAAATGAGCAACTAAATAAATTTTTAACGCGTTGAAATTTCCAAAAATCTTAAGAATTACAGCGTTGTCTACGTGCGAAAGAGGGAAAAACCTGCCCTCCCATATCTGTAAGCTGATATTATTTTTTATTAAAAAGTTTAGCTGAACCGACATCGAGTCATAGTCGATAAAAAAACCTTTTAAGTTAGAAAGGACTAAAGAAATACTTAATAGAAAAGTAAGCGTTAAAAATAACAGGTACTTATAGTCACTTTTGGTTTTTATATTATAAGTATCTACTAATTTCGTCGATGCGTAGCAACCGCTAATAGAGCTTCTAATTTTTGAGTTAGAAGAGGCTATCGCAATCAAAACTAAAGAAAAAAGCATTATTATCGCTAAGTAAAGAGCCAATTTTATATCCTTATATACTAGTACAGCTAATGTGTTTTCTATTTTTTGATTAACTCAGAGGTGATGCGGTCAAATAATTTAATAGATTTGTGTGCGCTGATTATTTTACCCTTGAGTCAGTTTTTTGGAAACTTGAAGATTCTAAATCGATACTTTTAATAAGTTATTTGCACAGCTTACTCTGCTTGCAGGTTTGTCTCAACGACATTAAATCCAACTTGGCGTTTTTACTGCTAAATAGTATTACAAGCGATTTAACAAAGGGCCTTGTTGAAACTAAAACTTTTTATTTGCATTTACTTCATTTTTAAGGGGCTTAAAAGGTTAAGCACAGCTTACTTATTTATGCTCGCTATTGTCTTATAGAAATCACTAATAGTCGAGAGAGTATGGCCCAAGGATAGGCTGTATTTAACAAACACCAAATAAAGCAAGCTTGCTGCCAACTTTAAATGTGCGTATGAATTCAGCCGTGATCCCCGTGACGCAAGGGGGCTTCTGTTGTGTCGAGTAGTGCTAGAAATAAAAGAGCTGAGTTAAATGCACCTTATTGGTGAAAAGTTGAGTTTTTGATTATATATATCGTCGATTTCTTTAGTGCGAAATTTACTCGATTGGCCTTTTAATTCGAGTAAGTAAATACTTTCTTGCACATGATGCGATTCCTATAACGATAAATATCAACCAAGTACTAGGCGAATCTACACGAACAGCACTAACACTAGCTAGCGTAAATTCTAGCTTTGAATCAATGTTGCGCTCAAAACCACCTGCCGTAGGGTAAAAGCTCTCATATACGTCAAACGTACCCGAACCTTCTTGGTTATCATCAGTGAAATCTGTATCTTCCCAGAAAAACGATTGCGAAAAGTCGGGCTGTTTATCGAATAATTCAGTTTCTTCGCTGAATACCAGAAAGTCATTAATTAAATCGAAAAAATAAATGCTTAAATCGTAGGTTAAGTTTGTTTCACCCAGGGGGGCCGTTTCTGTAAACCTAGCAAAATCGCTAAAATATTCGCCGTCACCAATAGGGCCGCCGTCATAATATGGCCCGTTATACATTTCAATGTGCTCTTCAGGAAAGAAGTCATCTTCAAAGGCGTTGTAAATACCTTGATTGGCAAGGCTGTATATTTTGCTACCTAGTTTTAATTGGGAAGTTAGTACGGGTAAGCCAGTTTCCACTTGCCCCCACCAGTACCAGCCAGTTTCCAGTCTGCCTCGTACTTCGTTAGAAAGATCTAATGTGAACGAACCGCTTACAGGCTGGCCGAGTAAAGTAGCTTCGTCGAAAAACGTTGCTTCATAATTTTCAACACTAGAAACAAAGCCTGTGAAATTGAAATGCATGAACGCAGAATGCGCGTTGTAGGAAGTAAATAATAAGAGTACAGCTAATATCTTGGTAAGCATAAAAGCCCCTTTTTACGCAAAATGAAAGAAGATTTTGTAACTGCTTAGGTACGTCTATATTGATAGCATGAACTGTATATAAAGTGCACAGTTGATTTGTTTTATTGTCTATTAAAATTTTGGGTAACTACCCAGATAAGTATTTTTTAGCTGCTGGGCAAGGGATAAAACGGCATTGGCATCTCTTTAAATACATGTGTTGTCGTATTTTGACATAACGGTCTGAATGTAAAGCCTTAATAAAGTAGATAGTTAGCTTTGAAAACGGAAGGCTATAATTTACATTATTGAAAATTACCAGAATGTTACTAACCAATGCAGCGATTAAGATGTCAAGTATATTTACATATCTTTTCAATTTGAATTCTATTTTTTTCATAAGTTATTGAAAATTAAGTGTATTTGGTTTTTGGTTCGAAGCTTGCAAGATTTTTGACAAGTTGCAGTAAGAACGTGTTGGCTCTAGCTGATAATTCCTGTTGCAAATTTTAAATTAAATCAAATAAGTTAAGGACGACTAATGGCTAGCTTTAAAATTTTTACCGGAAGAAAATTGATTTTTGGCAGTGTACTCTGGGCTGCAACTAATTATGTTTACGGTGTGCCGATTGACCAGTTTATGTTAATCAATCCTATACAGATATGTGATGATAATGGTGCGAACTGTGCAAGTTCACCTTTGTCTATCCAAAAAACACAAGAAATTTATGAGCAAGCTGGTGTAGCGTCAATATTTTTACCAACGCAGTCAATCAATGATTCTAGCCTCCTTACTGTAAATGGTATAACTGACGTAAATTTATTGGGGAATGGCCAGTCGAGTAATGCGAACACATTAAATGTCTGGTTTGTCGACTCACTCAATTCCGCTCCTAATACTACTTTGTTTGGACAAGCTTATATTAATGGGAATGGAGCTGTCATCAATTCAGATGCTGTTACGGCCACAGGTAGGTCGGATACTGTAGCACACGAGATTGGCCATAATTTAGGGCTTGGTCATTCCAATTTTGGTGCCGGTGATGCTGATAATGTACTTACAACTGGCTCTAACCGTGATGCTCCGGCAGATCAACTAACGCAGGCCCAAATTGACCAAATTCGAGCTAGCAGGTTTACAAATGATGCACCAGAAGTAACGGTAGATTTAAGAGGTTCTACACCCTTCAATACTGATGATTTTTTCGACATTAGTTTTGATACAGGTCCAGCTGGAATTAGCTTAACTAAATTCACAATTGATTTAGCTCCCGCTAATGCTTTTTTTGACACAACGAATGATGCGCCTGGAAACTCTGGTAGCGGGTTAAGAACAAGTGGTTTTACGGGCGTCTCTTTGGCTGATATGGTATTTAACGGCATGACCAATGGCAGTCAGTCTATGTCAATAGATATTGCGCCTGGTAAATTTACGGTTGGCGATTCGTTTGCGTTCGGCTCTGATATAGATCTTTTCAGCGCAATCGATCGATATGGTGCAACCCCTTCAGAATTAGTTGGTATTAAATTTGGCTTTGAATTCGATATCGGCCTTTCGTTGGAAACGGTTCTAGACAGCGATCTCGTCACCGGTTCTCTTGACCCTTCACAATTAAACTCATTTTTTGGTAGCCCTATATCATTTGGCCCTCAAGTTTCTGCTGGACAACTTCCGCCTGGGAGTACAAATTTAGTAGCTGGAACACCAGTACTAACAAGCGTTCCTACCCCTGGAACTCTAACACTCTTTGTTTTCGGAATAATGCTCGCTTTTTCTCGAAAGTCTAAAGTTTAGCTTGCTCAGTATGATATATATGTTTCGTGCCATATTAGTTAATGTTCTTTTTGTATTCTTTTTAACAGGCATTAATAATATGGCGTATTCCTCTGATAGCATTCTGCTTCCAGATAAGCAGCGGTGTGTTTGGTCTAAGGATAGAAACTTTAAGGTGTTAGTGCAGCGTCCGGAAAAAATTGCGCCAGATATCTTTCCCATTGCAACGTTATTTAGGTATGTCGAAGGTAAAAAGGAAATTGTTTGGTCCTTAGATCTGCCAATTCATGTCGGTCCGAGATACATTTTGGTTGCAGATGACGGTGTCGTCCTTTTTGTGGATGAATGGATTCGAAAGCGTCAGACTGACTATGCACTAATGATTATTGATCAATTAGGGAAAGTAAAGTCGACTACACTGGATGCAGTTTTCGACATGGCTGGCGCGGCGAGAGATGAAGCACTTAAATCCTCGCGTTTCGGAGGGTGGATATCTACCGAACCTAAATTTATCACGGCAAATGAGGTTCTTTTAGGCATTGGTGGCAAAGACTTGCTCATAGATTTACACGGAGATATTTCAAGTGATTAATAATTTTATGGGATTGATTATTAAGTTTTTTGTATTGTCAATTTTCTATCTTGGTTTAATTTTCAATGTTAATGCCGCAAATGAAGATGGTAGCTTTGCAATTAAGGGAATTGGTTCAAGTACTTGTTCTAGATATCTGGACTTAATGCAAGCTGGTGAATCTGAAGCCGTGTTTCAGTTTGGTGGGTGGATGAATGGGTATATTTCAGCCTCAAATGAATTCCAGCAAGATACTTTTGACTTAGTCAGTTTCGAAGAACCCGATACGTTGCTTGTGTACGTAACAAAATATTGTAGAGCCTATCCGAGTCATCGTTTTCTGTTTGCTGTGAAGGCAATATTAAAGTCTTTTAGTGATAATCGAGTTAAACAAAATTCAAAAATGATAACGTTTCCCGGGCAATCTAAGTTAAAGCTTTATGAGGAAACAATCGATTGGATTGCGGGTGAATTAAAGAGCAAGGGTTTTATTGAGGATCCTTTACCAAGTCTAGAAGACATAAAAAAAGCGTTGGTTAAATTTCAAATTGAACAAGGAATTGATGGAAAGGGTGAGCCAACACAACAAACCCTGATTGCCTTACTTAGACGCCACAAATAATCTAACTGTGTTGAATATCGAAGCTAAAGTGTGAATCAATGAAACTAACCTTTTTATTTGGTGTTGATTTTTCCGTGAAGAAGAGTATCAAAGAACCATCTTCACTATTCTCCGTTTAAAACACGTAGCTAGTTTTATTTAACCAATCTAAAAACTACCTAAAGTCTTGTTTGCCACCAAAGTAACCCCGCATTCAACAACTTTTATTCTAGCTTGGTACAAAAATCTGCCAATATCAGCCATATAGGGTAGCGGTTATGTCTATCAGTCGTGTAAACTGTCGCCTTTATTCAGGCAAGCCACACTTTAACGCACTATATTTAGCCTTTACGGATTTAATCTATTACAAGATTTAGCCTAATTACAGGGCAATGCATAGCGCATCGTGGTTATCCAGTCATCATGTCAATTGAGGAAAACATGGAGCTTGACGCTATTATCAATCAGGCAAAAGAACTGATTGACGCTGCACAAGATGCAGCCACACTAGACCAAGTTAGGGTCGAATTCATGGGTAAGAAAGGTAAACTTACCGACTTACTTAAAGGGCTTGGGAAGCTTTCTAACGAAGAGCGCCCAGCGGCTGGTCAAAAAATTAACGTGGCCAAACAGCAAATTCAACAAGCTATTTCTGCAAAAGGCGAAGCCCTGCGCAGTGAAGAGCTAAACAAGAAGCTTGCTGAAGAAGCCATTGATGTTACGTTACCTGGCCGTACTGAAGCGCCGGGCAACTTGCATCCGGTTAGCCGTACCATTGCGCGTATTGAATCGTTCTTTGGCGAGTTGGGTTTTGCGGTTAAAACCGGCCCTGAAATTGAAGATGGTTTTCATAACTTCGATGCCTTGAACATTCCGGCTAATCACCCAGCGCGTGCCGATCACGACACCTTCTATTTTAATCCAGACATGATGCTGCGTACCCAAACATCGGGTGTTCAAATTCGTACTATGGAAGCTGAACAGCCGCCGCTACGTATTATTTCACCTGGGCGTGTTTATCGTAACGATTACGATCAAACCCATACGCCTATGTTCCATCAGGTTGAAGGCTTGATGGTAGACAAAAACGTTAGCTTTACCGACCTTAAAGGTATTTTGCACGACTTCTTGCATCACTTCTTTGAAGAGTCGCTTGAAGTGCGTTTTCGTCCGTCTTACTTTCCGTTTACCGAACCGTCTGCCGAAGTAGATGTGATGGGTAAAAACGGTCAGTGGTTAGAAGTATTAGGTTGCGGAATGGTACACCCAAATGTACTTAAGGCCGTAAACATCGACCCTGAAGAATACACTGGCTTTGCCTTTGGTATGGGCGTAGAGCGTTTAACCATGTTGCGCTATGGCGTGAATGATTTGCGTTCGTTTTTTGAAAACGATCTTCGTTTCCTTAAACAGTTCAACTAAGGCAGAGAGTAAGCATGAAATTCAGTGAAAAGTGGTTAAGAGAATGGGTTAACCCTGCTTTGTCGGCTAACGAACTGTCTGAACAGTTAAGCATGGCTGGCCTTGAAGTTGATGGTGTTGAACCTGTTGCTGGCGAATTTAGCGGCGTATTAGTAGGTGAGGTGGTTGAATGTGGCCAGCACCCGAATGCCGATAAATTACGTGTTACTAAAGTAAACGTAGGTGACGGTGAGTTTCGCGACATTGTTTGCGGTGCCCCGAATTGCCGTGAAGGCATTAAAGTAGCCGTTGCTGTAGTAGGCGCGGTACTGCCTGGTAACTTTAAAATTAAAAAAGCAAAACTACGTGGCGAACCTTCTATGGGTATGTTGTGTAGTTTTTCTGAGCTAGGCATTAGCGACGATCACGATGGCATTATTGAATTGCCAGCCGATGCCCCAGTAGGCACGAACATTCGTGAATACCTAGACCTAGACGATACTTCTATTGAAGTTGATTTAACCCCTAACCGAGCAGACTGCTTAGGTATTCGTGGTATTGCCCGCGAAGTAGGCGTGTTGAACAACTTAGATGTATGCGAGCCGGCTATTAGCCCTGTGGCAGCCACTATTGACGATAGCATTGCTATTAACTTAAGCGCGCCAGAAGCGTGCCCACGTTATGTAGGTCGTGTGCTGCGTAACGTTAATGTAGCAGCCGCTACGCCGCTATGGTTAAGCGAAAAGCTTCGCCGCTGTGGTATTCGTAGCATCGACCCTATTGTAGATGTCACCAACTTTATCTTGTTAGAGCTTGGCCAACCTATGCACGCGTTTAACCTTGCGTCTATTGAAGGTAGCGTAAACGTGCGTATGGCGAATAAGGGTGAAACCCTTACGTTGCTAGATGAAACCGAAGCTAAGCTTAACGACGATACCTTGGTGATTGCTGACGACAACAAAGCCCTTGCTATGGCGGGTATTTTTGGTGGTTTACATTCAGGTGTAAACACAGAAACCAAAGATATTTTGCTAGAAAGTGCGTTCTTTAGCCGCGATGCCATTATGGGCCGTGCACGTCAGTATGGTTTACATACCGATGCGTCGCACCGCTACGAGCGTGGCGTAGACTCACAACTTCAACGTAACGCTATGGAGCGTGCTACTGCCCTTATCTTAGATATTTGTGGTGGTGAAGCAGGGCCGGTTGTTGAAGCCTGTGAAGAAGACAAATTGCCTAAGCAGGCCAGTGTTTTATTACGACGTGATCGTTTAGCCCGCGTGTTGGGTATAACCATTGATGATGCTCAAGTGCTTGAAATGCTTGAACGTCTTGGTTTAGACGTTGTCCAAACCAATGAAGGTTGGGAAGCGAAGGCGCCAAGCTATCGTTTCGACATTGCGATTGAAGAAGACTTAATAGAAGAAGTAGCGCGTGTGTATGGCTATAACAACATTCCACATGTTGCGCCAACCGCTGCATTGTCTATGTTGCCTTCTCAAGAAGCGGTGTTGCCGATTAACACCATGAAGTCGTTATTATTGAGCCGTGGCTATAATGAAGCGATTACATATTCGTTTGTCGACCCTAAAATTCAAAGTGCACTATTTCCTGATGCGAAAAGCATGGTATTGCCGCATCCTATTTCGTCAGACATGTCTGTGATGCGTGTTAGCTTGTGGCCTGGGTTACTAGGTGCAACGGCTTACAACCAAAAGCGTCAACAGGGCAGAGTACGTTTGTTTGAAACTGGATTACGCTTTATTCCTCAACAAGATACGCCTAATGGTGTATTGCAACAGCAGGTTATTGGTGGTGTTGTAGCAGGGCGTCGTAACGAAGAGCACTGGGACTTAGGCGACAACCCAGTAGATTTCTTTGATGCAAAAGCAGATGTAGAGGCATTACTGGCCTTAACGGGTAAAACCGGTGAGTTTAGTTTTGTAAGTGCTCAACATAGTGCGTTGCATCCAGGTATGACTGCAAAAATTTTGCTTAATGATGAAGAAGTTGGCTATATTGGTGCTATACATCCACAGTTTACAAAATTGTTGGGTGTTAATGGTCGGGTATTTGTGTTCGAGCTTGAAGTGGAAGCTGTTGTCGCACGTAAATTACCGTCTGCCGCGCCTGTATCGCGCTTCCCATCGAACCGCCGTGATATTGCTATTACGGTGAAAGATGAAGTGAGTGTAGGAAATATTCTTTCTTACATAGAAAAAATTGGCGTAAATCAACTAGTTGGCTTAAACTTGTTTGACGTGTACAAAGGCAAGGGAATTGAACCTGGTTACAAGAGCCTTGCTTTGTCACTTCACTTACAAGATCCGGAAAAAACCTTGGAAGAAGCTGAAATTCAGCAGGCTGTAGATACTGTGGTTAAAGGTCTGGAATCTGAGTTTGAGGCCGCGTTAAGAGAGTAAACTATGGCATTGACCAAAGCCGAGATGGCTGAACACCTATTCGAAAAGTTAGGCATTAACAAGCGTGATGCTAAAGATCTGGTAGAGCTTTTTTTCGAAGAGATAAAAGGCGCTTTAGAAGCTGGTGAGCAAGTAAAACTGTCAGGTTTTGGCAACTTCGACTTGCGTGATAAAAACGAACGTCCGGGCCGGAACCCTAAAACCGGTGAAGACATTCCAATTAAAGCGCGTCGGGTGGTAACTTTCCGCCCGGGTCAGAAATTGAAGAGTCGCGTAGAAAACTCTTCGCCTATCGACCAGTAATCTACCGGTCGTTACAATACTGATAAAAGAGCGGGGTAACTCGCTCTTTTTTGTATTGCCTATTAAAAACCAGTAACCTTGTTACTGCGTTTCATTTCATTTTGTCTGGAGGAAAGTGTGGTTAAAGCGCTTCTGATTATTGTTGCTGTTTTCACGTGTATTGTTTTTGCCATTGCGGGTTGGTTTGTTTATTTGGCGGAAGATACTGATCAGCGCGATCAAGCGTCGGCACAAGTTCCTGTTATTACCCTAATGGAAATTCTGCACGCCAGCGACTTACAAGCTGGGGTGAAAGAAGCGGTTAAAAACGGCGATAAAGACGCCATTAATCAGTGGATGGAACAAGCGCAAGTGGTGGCTGAAGCCGGCCATTTAGCGCAAACTCACATTGAATATTTAGATTCGCAGCAAGCCTATGATTATGTAGTGTTTAACGCTAAGCGTCAGTTGTTTAACGAAGCGTTTGAAGCGCGTTATTATGCGCTGGAAGATATGGGTAATTTAAAAGATGAATACCCAGAGGCGTACGACTTGTTCGAACGTACTGAAGCTTTGCTTGAAAAACGCGATGCGATTATTGTTCAAATGGCACAAGCTTTGTCGGGCACTAACCCGCCAAGTGACGCGGCGTTGAACGAAGCTAAACAACGCTGGCTGGCACGTGCCGAAGGTGATTCGTTATCGCTGACCATAGATGAGCCCCAATCAAATAAAAAGTAAAGCCAAAGAAATTGAACCCAAAGCAAGTAGACCTAAAAAATAAACGATAAGCGTAATGTCATTAACACCCGCATAACGGGCAAAAATACGTAGGCTAAAATACCAAGCGAAGCGCAGCGAGTGTTAATGCGTTTGTTATGCGCAATTTGCTACAATTGTAGCGCATTGCTACAATGTTATGGTGAACTATTAGGAGGCATGTTATGGCAACAGCGAGCGTAAGACTAGACCAGAATTTAGTTGAGAAAGCGACCATTATGGGAAAAGCATTAAACCGAACTATGCCAAAACAGATTGAGCATTGGGCAAAGATAGGCGAAATGATGGAAGATAATCCTGATTTACCATACGAATTCGTAAAACAGGCAATTATTTCCAAAGCGGAAAAAGAGGCAGGAAAGTTAGAGCCTTACGATTTTGGCTAAGATTTCCAGTGTTTTACAGACAGCTAATTTCAAGAGAGCAGTAAAGAAGTTACATCAGAACCAAAAAAAGACTTGGATAAAGCTGTAAAGGAACTGATGGACGATCCTCTACTAGGAGAGCAAAAAAAAGGCGACCTAGCCTTTCTTCGCGTGTACAAGTTCAAGATGGTTAAACAGTTAACCTTACTCGGCTACAGCTACGAGGATGGCACTGTAATACTTGAATTGATAGCACTTGGCTCTCATGAAAACTTTTACCGCGATGTTAAAAAATTATTCTGACAAATTACGTATAACAATAAGCTTATTGTTTTACTTTGCTAGTCGGCGGCAATCTGAGCGGTCTTAGCTTGCGTTAAGTTAATGATGCGTTGCGGGGGTATTTCTAGTTCTAAACCCCGCTTACCTGCACTTACGTAAATCATCTCGTGTGCTAATGCGCTTTCATGCAACACAGTTGCTAGGCGTTTTTTCTGCCCTAATGGGCTTACTCCACCTAATAAATAGCCGGTACTGGCAACCACGGTGTCGCTAGGTGCCATGGTAATTTTTTTAACCCTAAGTACCTTTGCCAGCTTTTTTTCGCTTAGTGTGGTGTTTACGGGCACCAGCGCTACGGCTAATTTATTAGTTTCATCGCACACCACCAAGGTTTTGAATACTGCACTTGGGTTAAGACTTAGCTTATCGGCGGCTTCTAAACCATAAGAGGGCGCCTTGCTGTCGTGGTCGTACTTTAAAATAGTATGCGCAATACGCTTTTTCTTTAACAGAGTAATAGCAGGAGTCATCGCGTTATCCTTTTTCCTTCTTTCTTTTGCCCTTTATCCTTCGTCCTTTGGGTACCATTGTCGTAAGTGAATAAGTTCACTTGGCAGTAACGGGGTAGCGGCTTGTGTGGCGTAGTCGCTAAAGCCCGCTTTAAAAAAGGGTGATAGCGGGTGGCCTGATTGAGCCCCAGGCAGCGTTAGAATGGCGTCATCTAAATGACCTGGGCTAACAAAAAAGCGTTCTGATGCGCCGAACGTCGATGATTGAACGGCTGGCATATAAGTATCCCCAAAACCTTCAACAGTATCCATATTCAGCTTATGCCCTACAAAAGGAATTTGCGCGGCAAACGGATGCTTTACCGTAAGTGCATTTACACTGCCCCAACGTAAGTCTTCCATATTGGCTTCAATAGGGGAGTGCTCATCTAATAGCGTGTGTTTGGCACGGCGATAGGCATCAACCAGTAGATCATCGAAAGATTCAGTGCCTTCGGGTAGCCAGCTATCTGGCTGAGTGTGAATGAGTTGCCATACCGCAGGCTCGATGCCGCGAAGTAACGAACGGCTTTGTACGCCTTGGTCATCAATGCTAGACAGTATTTTACCAAACAGTTGGCTTACCACCTCTTTACGAAAATGCTTTACTAGCGTGTAACCTACAGAGTCTTCGCACGCGCACTCACCCCATTTACGCAAATAGGCAAGGTCGGCCTTAAATTCAATATTATCGTTTAATAACAAACCCGATAGCAGCTGCTGCCACGGCAGCAAAAATTGCGCGTGGTTGTCTAACTGAATGGCGTAAAAGTCGTTTTCGTTAAAGGTGTCTTTTTCAAATAAGCGATCTCTTATTTGCTGGCCTCTGGCACCAAGGGCATAACCACCATCACCCAGTCTTGCTATGTCATTGGCGGAAATTACCCGCGCATTGGCGGTCCATATTCTGTTGCTGCTTGGGTTTTTTACTACCGGAAGGTTAGTCGTGCGTGAAGGGGCTATTGGCGCAACGGTACTTTCATCAACGGCGGTAAACGAAGCTTGCTCTCTGTTCATTACTGCGCCGCCGGGTAACCATGCAGCGCTACCAGCATCATCAACTATCACCATATTCTGGGTAGGAATGGCAATCTCTTTGCCTACGGCGATAGCATCGTCTACGGTATTCGCGGTGCCCATATCAACAATGGCAAGGTTTACTGCAAAAGGGTGATGTGCCACCCAGTTTAATGCGTAACGCTTACCGTTAACGAGTTTTACCGGGCCGTACTCGCTAAGCGCTAGGGTATAGGTATGCGATACCTCTTTGCTTACTATTACTTCATCTACCATATGGGTAGGCGTGTCGTCGGCAAGGGCTATCCAATCAAGGTTATCTAGATTGGCATTCGTGAAGCCCCACGCTACCTTGTTGTTTGTGCCAACTATTACGCCAGGTAATCCAGGCAGTGACACCCCTGTTACCGACACGTTAGCCACTGATGAGTTTATGCCTGATACAGCAAGGCTATCATACCCTTCGCTTACGGGGGCGCGGGGCGTGTCTTTATAATTCAGCTGTGTGCGATACCAAATAATAGGTACACGCAAACCTAGGTGCATGTCGTTAGCCAGTAAACCGCTTCCTGTTGCCGTAAGGTTTCCGGTAACCGCCCAGTTATTGCTGCCTATATCAGGCAGCTCTTCAGCGTTGTAAGACTGCAGTGCTATTTTTGCGGTAATTGGGGGGGCCGAATCATCAATGCCGTCACTATGTTTTGGGGCCTGCTCAGAAGGGCTAGACTCAGACGGGGTAGAATCAGGAGAAGCTGGCTCTGTTAAAGCGGGCTCTGGTACTAAAGGCTCTGGTAATACAGGCTCTGGTAATACAGGCTCTGGTAATACAGGGTAGGGCGGTACGTCGGCGTGATAAAGCGCCAGCTCGCTGCCATCCAAAGCGGCTTGATAACGGCTGGGCTGGGTAATGAAGTTATATAACGGCGTGCCGTAGGTTTCTTTTAGTGCGGTGCGCGCCAAATCAATTTCAATTTGCCCGCCTTGTAAATCTAAATACATGCTGTAGGCCACCAAAATACTGTCGGTGGGTTGCCAAGGTGATAGTGTTAACCCGGCTGCAATGTATTCGAAGGGGGGCACGGTATATTCGTCTAGCGCAGCATTTACGCCATGAGAGTAACTTACCAGCAACTGCTTTTGCGTTAATGGTAGGCTGTCGAAAACTTTTACAGCGCGTTTTGAAAACTGGTGAAAGCGGGCGTTTTTATCTATCTCTAGCGCCACATCGCCTACCCATTCTGATAAGCGGCCCGATGCACTTCTTCGTTGTAAGTCCATTTGAAAGAAGCGGTCTTGGCCGTGGGCAAAGCCTAGGGCATATGCGGCATCGAATTTGTCTTGTGCATTTATTACCGCATGGCCCATATTGTCGCGGGCGAGGGTAGCGGGCGCAGTAATACGAGACGTGGTATGATTGCCGTCTAATGTAGGTAAACTTAGGTGCAACGCCATATACACGCCACCTAGTGCTAAAACGACTAATGCAATTGCACCTAAAACCAACCACTTAATCCAATTTAACACGTGTATTACTCCATTTTTTTCTCTATCCTAACCACACTATCTACAAATTTGAAGTGATGTTTTATGACACGTTTGCGAGAAACACTATGGGCCCGTTAATGCTTGATTGTCAGACAGAGCGTTTATTGCCTGAAGAGAGAGAAAAATTAGCACATCCTGTGGTGGGCGGCGTCATACTATTTAGCCGTAATTATCACGATCGCGAGCAACTTACTCAGTTAGTAAAAGAAATTCGAGAAAGTGCCAAAAAGCCTTTATTAATAGCGGTCGATCACGAAGGGGGCAGGGTTCAACGCTTTCGTGAAGGTTTTACCAAGTTACCTGCTATGGGTAAGTTATCCGGGTTGGTACAGGCGAAAGCGGCAGGAAAAGATATCGACTGGGCAGATTTACTGGAAATAGAGCCAGAAGCAGAAGAGACAATAGTCAACGATGCCACGCTAGAACTAGCTAAAGCCTGCGGTACCATTATGGCTCATGAGCTAAAACAGATAGACATCGATTTTAGTTTTGCCCCTGTGCTTGATATTAACGGGGTATCGAAAGTGATTGGCGACAGAGCCTTCGCTGAAACCGCAGAAAAGGTGATCCCCTTAGCCTCGGCGCTAATTGAAGGTTTACAGGTTGCCAATATGCCAGCCATTGGAAAGCACTTTCCTGGGCATGGCAGTGTGGCCCCAGATTCTCACGTGGCGTTACCTGTAGACGAAAGACCGCTTGAAGAAATTAAACAAACTGATATGGTTGTTTTTGAAAGATTAATTTCTAAACAGTTGCTAGATGGTGTAATGCCAGCGCACGTTATTTATTCTCAAGTTGATAGCAAGCCAGCCGGCTTTTCCGAGCACTGGTTACAAAAAATATTAAAGCAAGACTTGGGTTTTAACGGTGCCGTGTTCTCTGATGACCTGTCTATGCACGGTGCCAGTGTTGCCGGCAATTATGTCGATCGTGCCATGGCTGCATTATCAGCAGGTTGCCATATGGTATTGGCATGTAATAACCCGAAAGGGGCGGAATCTATTTTAGATGCGCTGCCCCATTCAACAGACTCTTTCGAGGCTTTAACCTCACTTTACGGGCGCAAAGCAGTTGTGCATGCCAGTGCAGCTTATAAAAACGCATTAAAGGTGTTGTCGCGCTATGGAATCGGTTAAACCGAAACTAATAATAATATCCTTCGTTAGCGCAGTTGCTCTGTATGGAGTGCTGTTGTTTTCAGGCCTGTCACATATTATGGCCATTAGTGCGGCCATTACTGTGCTGGTGGCCATGTTGTGGGTTACCGAAGCGCTACACATTGCGCTGCCCGCACTCATTCCTTTCTTCGCCTTTCCTATGGCGGGGGTTATTAGCTATCAAGACGCAGCATCGGCATTGGGTAACCACGTTATCTTGTTACTGATGGGCGCTTTTATGTTGTCTAAATCGCTAGAAAAATCTGGCGTTCATCAACGTTTAGCGGTGTACCTTATTCGGCTAACCGGTGCGAACAGTGCCCGCAGGCTGGTATTTGGCTTTATGTTTACCTCGGCCATATTAAGCATGTGGATTTCAAATACCGCCACCACGCTTATGCTGCTTCCTATTGCGCTTGCCATTATTCATGCATCTAATTCACCTAAACTGGGTGTAGCCGTGTTACTGGGTATTGCTTACGCTGCTAGTGTGGGCGGTGTAGGTACGCCTATTGGTACGCCACCTAATATTATTTTTATGAGTGTGTACCAGCAAGCTACGGGCACAGAAATTAGTTTTATTGACTGGATGAAAACCGGAGTGCCTATTGTATTGGTAGCATTGCCCTTAATGGCGTTGTGGTTAACTCGGCATTTAAAGGGAGTGAAAACCGGTGGGCTTCCCGATGTTGGCCCTTGGCGAAGCGCAGAAGCACGGGTGCTGTTAGTCTTTACTTTAGTGGCGATGGCGTGGGTATTTAGGCCTTATTGGACAGCGTGGTTCGGTATGGACTTCGTGGGAGACAGCACCATAGCCTTAGCGGGTGTGGTACTAATGTGTGTTATTCCCAATGGCGAGCGTGAAGTTACTCCTTCTGGCAGCAAACAAGGTTGCTTACTTGACTGGAATACCGCGCAGCAAATTCCATGGGGAATGCTGTTGGTGTTTGCTGGGGGCATTTGTTTGGCCCAAGCGTTTACTGCGTCGGGCTTAAGTGAATTACTAGGGCAGGGATTAACGGGCTTAGCGGTGTTACCCTTGTTCTTATTGGTGTTAGTGCTGTGCTTGTCGGTAAGCTTTGTAACAGAAATTACATCAAATACGGCTACTGCTACCTTATTAATGCCCATTTTAGCCAGCGCGGCGGTGGCTATAGATGTAGACCCGCTTATTCTCATGATGCCAGCAGCCATTAGTGCAAGCTGCGCGTTTATGATGCCGGTGGCAACACCCGTAAACGCCATTGTGTATAGCAGTGGTGAACTTACGGTGAAAACCATGGTGCGCGAGGGCGTAGTACTAAATATTATTGTGGCGTTTGTGGTAACCGCTGGTGTGCTGTTAACGCGAACTTAGTTTTCTTATCTGTACAGGAAAGCGCTATTTAGCGACTATTTATTAGCGTTTAGTTAGCGTTTAGTTAGCGCTTAGTTAGCGTAAATTTCACTTACCTGAATGCCGTGAAGCGTTAGCCGTGTTTATACGGCCACTTCATCAAAACCGGCTTCGGCATTTAAGAAGCGTGCGAAGGTAAACAAGTAGTCAGACAACCGGTTTAAGTAAGCAGGCACTACGGCAGGTACATCGTAGTGCTTGGTAAGCACTATAACAGCCCGCTCGGCTCGTCGGCATACCGCACGGCATACATGGCTTTGGGCAGCCGCTTTACTGCCGCCAGGTAGTACAAAGGTAGTTTGCGGGCCCAGTGTGGCTGTCATCTTATCAATATCACTTTCAAGCTTAACAACATCGTCTTGCGTTAGGGTAGAGCTAGCTGAAATAGCAAAACCTGCCTGAAACAGGTTGCGCTGTATGGTGTAAATGTCTTCTTTCAAATGCACGGCTACCATTGAAGCCAATAGCCCCAAGTGGCTGTTAAGTTCATCGATATCACCGTAGCTTTGTACTACCGCATCATCTTTTTCTACTCTTACTGGCTTATCGGCATATATTTGCGTACTGCCTTTGTCGCCCGAGCGGGTATAAATTTTCATGCTGGTATTAATCCTTGTTCTTACTCTTCAGGTGCGCTTGGGCGTTTGTAACGACGAATTTGTACCACCATGCCAAATAAGGGGTGATCAAAGTAATGAAGCTGGTTGCTGATTACCCGGCGCTGTTCGCTAAAGGGCAACGACACCAATTGATATTCTGGCGTAGCGTTGGCATCTTCATTGCTGCTTGCGCTAATAATAGAGCTTGATGAGCTGGCTGCCGCTTGCCCTTCAACAGGAATAGGCTGGCGATAGAAAAGCTCACTATCGATATGCAAATAAGGCACACGGTTAATGTATTTCAAAAATACTTTCATGTTGCCGTCTACTTTCCAAATAGGCGCACGAAATGCTGCACTTATATTACTTTCGTCAGCGTCGTCGATAACATCGGCGTTATCTAACGCTAGTAAATCTTTAAATAAGATGGGCGCTGGACTAGCAAGCCGCGCATCTAAATCGTAAAAGAAGTCGCTTGTTATAGTTTCAGTGCTGGTGGCATTCAGCCCAAATGGCTGGCTATTACCTTGGTTTTCATTTAAACCGTTAGTTTCACTAATGCCGCTAACGCCACTGGTGCCACTGGTTGTAGCGTCTAGACTTTGGATTTTATCTTCTAAATTTTGATAGCTGTTTTCGTCAAAGCCGTTTGAACCAGAGCTGTTTGAACCAGAGCTGTTTTCATCAAAGCCGTTTGAACCAGAGCTGCCAGAGATTGACGCAGTGTTGCCAAAGCGTAGTGGTGGCTGCGGCGGGCGCTGAACGCCGTCTTGGTCAAATTCATCTGAAAAGTTGTTGCCGGCAAAAAGGCGAACGTTGAATGCATCGTCTTTACCGAATTTTACAGGCTGACGCCAAGTAACGTGTAATAAGCGAGTGAGATCGCGGTTTTGTCTAATTTGGCGCGATAAAGACGCCATTTCTTGTGCGTTCTTCGTTAATAAATGGGCATGGCTGGCGTATGGCCAATCGCTCCCTTCAGGGGTAATGGGCAGCTCTTTAGGCGCTGGTAAGCGGTTGTCTGGGCGATGAATATGCCATTTACTGTCGTAATAGCTCAACCAAGGCTTTTGCACTACGCAATACGGCTGGTTAGGTACCGTAACGGTTTCTGTTTCATCTAAACCTAGAAACTCTATCCAATAACC
The DNA here is from genome assembly GCF_000213655.1 of Alteromonas naphthalenivorans. Classification (NCBI taxonomy): domain Bacteria; kingdom Pseudomonadati; phylum Pseudomonadota; class Gammaproteobacteria; order Alteromonadales; family Alteromonadaceae; genus Alteromonas; species Alteromonas naphthalenivorans. The sequence goes on along the minus strand of NC_015554.1, from coordinate 2,331,549 downwards.
GGCTATTTCTTCTGCCGATAAGCCGTTATCTGATAAATCGTCATTTGATAACGTGTCGGTTAAAGCCTGGGTGCCCATTAATGATTGGGAGCCCAGCTCATTGGCAAAGTTGGTTTGAGTAGACTGAAGTTGATATGAATTGGTTTCTTCAGATATTACTTTTGATGTCTGATTTGTTGCTTGCGCATCCGTCTCACTTGACGCACTGGCAAAATAATCGAATTCTGGCCACTCAAGCGCATTGTTTTCACCACAAACCGCAATGCCTTGTTTTAGCATGCTAATGTCGGGGGTAATAACCGCGCCTATTACATCGGCATCGGTAGCCGGAACGGCTAATGAATCAGCTAAATCGAACTGTTCTTCAAGGGCAGACATTGCCACCTTTCTTTCAAAAACAATAACTTCAACATCGAACCACCAGTCGTCATTTGCCAACAACGGGGTAGAAGCCAATACAGCAAGTAGTGGGCTCCAACGAAAAAACCTCATGTTATCGCGACTCCTTTGCAAGGTCGGCAATGATATCGCTAATAAACGCAATACGCGCTTTTGCAGTATCAGTCTGTTTTACTAATCGTAGTTTCTGGCTGCCTTCAAATTTGAAGGTATTTGGCTTGGTTTGTACCAGCTTAATAATATAGCCAGGGTCAACCTTGGTGGTATCTGTAAACTCTATGGTACCGCCTTGTGATGACAAGTCTACTTTAAGCACGCCTATGGCTTCTGCTTTTATTTTTATTTCCGCTACTTCTACTAAGTTTTTCGCCGGTTCTGGTAATAAACCAAAGCGGTCGATACATTCTACTTGGAATTCGTCTATGTCGTCTTGATTTTTACAACTGGCTAAGCGTTTGTATAGCGAAAGCCTGGTGTTTACATCGGCAATATAGTCATCTGGCAGTAGGGCAGGAATGCGAAGCTCTACTTCGGTGTGGCCTGCCATGGCATCGTCTAGCGAAGGCTCTTTACCTTCTTTCAGCGATGTTACCGCTCTATCTAGCATGTCCATGTAAAGGCTGAAACCTATGCTGGCAATTTGCCCAGATTGGTCGTCGCCTAATAATTCACCTGCACCACGAATTTCAAGGTCGTGGGTTGCTAGCGCAAAGCCTGCACCCAAGTCTTCCAATTTCGATATGGCGTCTAATCGCTTCGCCGCATCTTTGGTCATGCGTTTAGGGTGCGGAGTAAGCAAGTACGCGTAAGCCTGGTGGTGTGAACGACCCACACGGCCACGCAATTGGTGCAATTGGGCAAGGCCTAAATGATCGGCTCTGTCCATAATAATGGTATTGGCGCTTGGCACATCAATGCCGGTTTCAATGATGGTGGTACATACCAACACGTTGTAGCGCTGGTGGTAGAAGTCGCTCATCACACCTTCTAGTTCACGTTCGCGCATTTGGCCGTGGCCCATGGCAATTCGTGCTTCAGGTACAATTTCGGCAATTTCTTCAGCGGTTCTGGCAATGGTATCTACTTCGTTATGAAGGAAATAAACCTGCCCACCACGTAAAATTTCCCGCATTATCGCTTCGCGAATAGTGGCCTTGTTACGTTGCTGCACAAAGGTTTTAATCGATAAGCGTCTTGCTGGCGCAGTGGCGATTATCGATAAATCACGCATGCCCGACATGGCCATATTCAACGTTCGAGGAATTGGCGTAGCGGTAAGGGTAAGAATATCTACGTCGGCACGCAGCGATTTTAGCTTCTCTTTTTGGCGAACCCCGAAACGGTGCTCTTCATCGATGATCAGCAAGCCTAAATCTTTGAATTTAATATCGTTCGACAATAGCTTGTGCGTACCTACTACAATGTCTACTTTGCCTTCGCTAAGGCGCTGCATGGTTTCTTTCTGGCCCTTGGCGCTAATAAAGCGGCTCATCACTTCAATTTCAAACGGCCATGCGGCAAAGCGATCTTTAAAGTTTTCGTGATGCTGTTGGGCAAGTAGGGTGGTGGGCACCAAAATAGCGACTTGTTTGCCTTGGTTTGCAGCTAAAAATGCTGCGCGCATGGCCACTTCTGTTTTACCGAAGCCTACGTCGCCACATACCAGTCTATCCATTGCGTGCGGGCTGCCCATGTCGTGAATAACGGCAGCAATGGCTTGGGCTTGGTCTGGCGTTTCTTCAAACGGGAAGCTGTCGGCGAACTTTTGATATTCGTCCCATTCAATGTTGTACGCAAAGCCGGGTTTAGCGGCGCGTCGGGCGTATACATCAAGCAGTTCTGCGGCAACGTCGCGTACTTTTTCAGCCGCTTTTTGTTTTGCTTTGCTCCATGCATCAGAGCCTAACGAGTTAAGCGGTGCATGATCGGCATCGCCGCCGGTATAACGAGAAATAAAGTGTAACGACGCTACAGGCACATACAGCTTAGCTTGTTTGGCGTATTCAATGCATAAGTATTCGGTGGTTACACCGCCAGCATCAAGAGTTTGCATGCCAATATAACGGCCTACACCATGATCTAAATGTACCACGGGCTGGCCGGTGGTTAGCTCGGCCAAGTTACGAATAATGGCACTTTCGTCAGTGGCGGAGCGTTTGTCTCGGCGTCTGCGTTGGCTTACCTTATGACCTAATAGCTCGGTTTCGGTGATAAATAGCAGTTCGCCACTGTCACTTCGCCAGTTAAAGCTATTTTCAACCATGCCCACGGTAATACCGATGTTGTCGCTGGCACTAACAAAGGTATTGAACGATTCAGCCGCTTTAGGCTTGATACCCGCCTTTTGTAAAACGGTAAGTAGCCCTTCACGGCGGCCTTGGGTTTCAGCGCAAAACAGTACCTTGGCACCGCGCTTTTTGGCATTGTTCACCGTGGCAATTAATTGTTCTGCCGGTACTTTCTTTTGGGTGTTAATAGCAATGTCGTCAAGCTTGTCGCAGCCTAAGTTAAAGCTGCCCGGCTTTTCTTCAATCACGTCTTTGGTCAAAGTTACCCGCGGCCACTGTTTAATTTCACCAAACAAGGTATTTTTTGGTAAAAATAAATCTTCAGGTGGCAGCAATGGCCTTGCTGGGTTGTATCTGTGCTGTTCGTAACGCTCTTGAATGTCTGCCCAGAAAAACTCGCTGGCATCTTGTACATCACCATGTAATAACAGCACACTTTTAGGGTGTAGGTAATCGAATAAGGTAGCGGTTTTATCAAAAAACAACGGCAAGTAATATTCCACACCACTAGGCATGGTGCCTTTAGTTACTTGAGAAAACACCGATTCTGAGGCGTTGTTTGCATCGAACTTTTCTAAAAAGCGCTGACGGAAAAGGGTGATAGATTCTTTATCGGTGGGGAATTCCCGTGCTGGTAGCAACTTTATTTTTTCAACCGTATCGCCAGAGCGCTGGGTTTCGGTATCGAAAAAGCGAATAGAGTCTACTTCGTCATCGAACAAATCAATACGAAACGGCTTGTCGCTGCCCATGGGGAATAAATCGATAATACTACCGCGCACCGAAAATTCACTGTGGCTCATCACCTGGCTAACGTGCAAATAGCCCGCTTGTTCTAAGTTGCGTCTGAATTGGTCTCTATCAAGGGTGTCTCCCTTGTTCAGCATCAACAGGTACTTAGCGAGGTAATCGGTAGGTGCCAAACGTTGCATTAACGTGTTTACTGGCACAATGAAAATGCCATTTACCTGCTGGGTGAAGCGGTACAAGGTTTCTAAGCGCTGCGAGACAATATCTTGATGCGGCGAAAACGAATCGTAGGGCAGGGTTTCCCAATCGGGGAACACTGTAATAGGTACGTTGGTTTCACCGCTTTTATCACCAGAGGCGCCGCCAGGCATAAAGAACGCCAGCTCTTTTTCTAGTTTTAGCGCCGATGGAGTGTCGGCGGTCACCAGCACAATAGGGCCATTGTATTGGGCTTGTGCTTGAGTAATGCACAGTGCGGCGCTGCTGCCTTGTAACTGACCCCATTGCTTGTGGTCTTGCACAGAGGCGGATTTTTTCTGGGTCGGCAAAGGCAAAGATAAAAGAGTTGCTGTCATGTCGTCCTATAAACTACTTATTCGGTTTAAGTGTGTTGCTGGCTTTTATTATAGCGTCAGGCTCCGGAAGCCTTGTCTTGCGCGCGTTTTTTCAATTGCTGCGTTTGCAAATGCAAGCTGGCTCGAACAAGCAATTCTTGATCTTGCTCTCGGATGCTATTGAAAACAAAAGCTATATGGTAGTCATCCTCGACGTTCTCGCAAGTAATAACTTCCCCGTAGCAAAATATAGCGGCCGCTTCAGTATCAAGAAATAATTTGAGTTCAGCTTGGCTGCCGATGTTCATGGCGGTTGAGCTTTTAATAATTACGCCCCCGCCACCGAGCTTTATTGTGCTAAAACGATGATCTGGTTCATCTTGCTGGTGCAAAATAAATGACATCATCAAATCTATTTTACGAGCTTGGTGATTTAAGTATTCCGCCAACGATTCAGCATGGTCGCTTAAATGGCGCAACGGGCGAAGTGCTTGAGCTTCAATACTTGCCATTTCGCTCGCTACGCGAAAAGCATAGGGCATGGCTTGCTCTAAACCCGCTTCAGAAGGTACGGATTCACTTTCAGCAAGTGGCTTCACGTTAATGTTAACGTTGTGCTGAATAGAGAAATACTCATCGAACTGGGCTTTTTTTTCTTCTAGGCTTAGGTTTTCCATCATATCTCCCGCCACTTATCTTGTACGGCCAGTAGCTTACACGTAGTATACGCACTTTACTATTTTGAGATTGCCCCGTCATCACACCTTTGGACTAAGCGCGCATTATGTATTTTCCTCTTCCCGCTTTTATTGCTTATCGGTATGCGAAATCTGGCCCGGCGCAGTCGTCTAGCCAAAATAGCTTTGTTTCCTTTATCAATCGCTTTTCGGTAGCCGGTATTGCACTTGGCCTAACGGCGCTTATTATTGTGCTTTCGGTAATGAACGGCTTTGAAGCCCAGTTAAAGCAGCGTATTTTGGGCATAGTGCCGCATATTGAAATTAATGCCCCTGTTGAAGATAGCTTTGTAATGGGCTTGCCCAATGTGGTGGCAAGCATGCCGTTTAGAGAAGCTGAAGCGGTAGTGCAATCTCGTTCCGATTTACGAGGTGTACAATTACATGGTGTGCAAGCAGACAGCATGGTGCAGCACACCATGGTTGCTCACGAAATGCAGCAGGGCGATTTTGCAAGTTTAACGGCAGGTAGCTATAACGCTATTATTGGCAGGGCGTTGTCTATACAGTTGAATGTGCGCGCTGGCGACAAACTTCGGGTGATGGTGGCTGGCGCTAGTGTTTACACACCATTTGGTAGAATGCCAAGCCAACGGTTGGTCACTATTTCGGGTGTATTCGATATGGGCTCGCAAATGGATGACAAAGTTATTTATATGCAGCTTGATGATGTGAATCGATTACTGCGAGATGTTTCAGGCAAGAATACAGCTACTCGATTATTTTTAGACGATGCTTTTTTGTATCAAGACACGCTAAAGCCTATTGTTGAGGCTGATTTGCCTGTACGTACGTGGCGTGAGCGCCAAGGCCCTTTGTTCGATGCGGTAAAAATGGAAAAGAATATGATGTTCTTAATGCTGCTATTAATTATAGCCGTGGCAGCGTTTAATTTGGTTTCATCGTTAGTGATGGTGGTGTCTGAAAAACAAGGCGACATTGCAGTACTGCAAACCCAAGGTATGCTGCCTGGCACCATTATGACGGTATTTGTTTTAAACGGATTGTTTAATGGCGTGAAAGGCGCGGGTATTGGATTGGTGGCTGGTGTGGTGATTACTTTACTACTAAACCCCGTCATGAGTTTACTGAATGTGCCTATTGCGTTGTCGTCAGATGGGCAGGGGTTACCGATTGATATGCACTGGCTGCAAATAGTTTTTGTGACCCTGTTTTCATTGTTGCTTTGTATTGTAGCGAGTATTTACCCTGCTAGGCGTGCCATGAAAACCCAACCTTCGCAAGCACTTCAAAACGAATAAGTTAGTGAAATTGCCGTGCAAATTGCGGCAAAATTCACTATAATCGCGGTCTTTAAATTTCGGCCAGTGAGACGTCATGAACAAGAATTTTATCACCTCGCAAGCGTTGCTTCAGGATTCCTTTCGTTTAGCAGCAAAGGTGTATGATGACGGGTTTCGCCCCGATTTCATCATTGGTATTTGGCGCGGTGGTGCACCTATCGGCATAGCGGTACAAGAATTTTTTGAGTTTAAAGACTATTCTACCGACCACATTGCGGTGCGTACTTCTTCTTACTATGGCATTAATAAGCAATCTAAAGAAATTCGTGTTCACGGTTTACACTACTTAGTGGAAAACGCTGACGCTGAACATAAGCTACTTATTGTTGATGATGTTTTTGATTCGGGCCGCAGTGTTGATGCGCTTATTCAGCAAATTCGCAAACTAATGCGTTTGAATATGCCAAAAGATATTCGTATTGCATGCCCTTGGTACAAGCCTCAGAACAACACTACTGACATCGTGCCTGACTACTACGTTAACGAAAGTGACGAATGGTTAGTGTTCCCACACGAAATCGCTGGGTTAAGCGAAGAAGAAATTCGTGAAGGCAAAGGCGAACTAGCCGACGTTATGGATATCTTATTCGACAAAAAGTAAGCGCAACACGCTAGCTTTTACAAAGACACCCATTCTAAAACCGCCAACCAGGCGGTTTTTTTATGCCTAGCTTTTATCAATGCATTTATTGAGACACCCACGTTATTTCGACATTCTATTATCAAGACACCCATGTTATTTCGTCACCCTCTTATCGAGACACCCATGTTATTTCGACATTCTCTTATCAAGACACCCATGTTATTTCGACATTCTATTATCAAGACACCCATCTTTATGCTTATCACTATAAGGTGGATGCTCTTGGTTATATTTAAGGCTGCAAACGTGGGTGTCTTCATAAATCTGGATTTGAAAAAACATGGGTGTCTCCGTAAGGAGTTGGTGTCTCCGTAAGGAGTTTATGAATTAGGGTGGGTGTCCAGATAATTCATCAAGGTTTAAAGGTGGGTGTCTTCATAACGCTCGGGTTACAAACGTGGGTGTCCATGTAATTTACTTGAGTGCAAATGATGGGTGTCTCGTTAATGGTGAGACGAAAAACATGGGTGTCTTGTTTAGTTATTGCTTAGTTATCGAAATAAAACTTATCGTGGAAGGTGTAAACCCAAGTGGGTTGATAGATAACAAGTAGGGTGATGGCCATTCCGTTGAGTAAGGCTTCTGGAAAGACCAAAAGTGGAATGAGAAGTACAAAATTATCGTAAATAACATCCCACGTATAAATGCCATCAACAAAATAATAACCCGCAAGTGCGCCGGTTTTAAGAGCAATGCTGAGTGCGCCTGGAAAGAAAGCGCACACAAAAATATAAACGAACAGCTGGCGGGGTAAATGGTGAAAAGACACTAAATATACCAAGTAGGTTACCGCGACAGGCAGCATAACCCCTAATACGCCATTTACACCTAAGGTGTGCCACTGTGCAAAACCAGCGGCGGTAGCACCCAATAACGCGAGGGTGCCTGCCAGAATGGCGTAACGAAAGCCGAGCATAAGTGTGACCACACTCAAACCTACAAAATGTACATCTAGCCCTTCAAAAATTCCCACTTTGAAGATCCAAAAAGCGAACAATGCGGCAGCGCTACCAAACAACAGGTGCTGTTGGTGTTTATCACCCATTAGGCCTACAACAGAAATTTGTTTAATAACGCCAACTAGGGTTAAACAATATAAAGCTAGGCCAAGCCACTGTAGCGTTGTCACGTACTCTCCGTTATTTATCTACTGTCGATTTCTTATTTACTGTAAGTAGCCCAAATAGGCGCATGATCTGACGGCTTTTCAATGCCGCGAAGTTCATAGTCTATTCCGGCATCACTCAATCGTTTATGCATAGAAGGGGTAGCCAGAATAAGATCAATACGAAGACCACGATTATCATTAAAACCTTTTGAACGATAATCGAACCACGAGTACCTGTCGGTAGTGTCAGGGTTCAAGGTTCTAAAGCTGTCTTCAAATCCCCAATCCATTAGTGTGTTCAACCACACTCTTTCTTCGGGTAAAAAGCTACACTTGCCCGTGCGCAACCAGCGTTTTTTGTTTTCTTCGCCAATGCCAATATCTAAATCGGTATGAGAGATGTTCACATCGCCCATCACAATGACATTTTCATCTGGAGTATGGTGGGTGTCTAGATAAGTCATTAAATCTTTATAGAACTTACGTTTTGCGGGGTATTTGGTTTCGTGCTTTTCGTTTTCGCCTTGTGGGAAGTAACCATTTAATACCGTTACTGGCTGGCCGTCGTTGTCAGTGGTTTTCAAAATAATCATGCGACGCTGCGCATCTTCTTCATCAGTGGGAAAGCCCATAAGCACAGACTCAGGCTCTTTTTTTGCTAGAAAAGCAACGCCGTAATGGCTCTTCTGACCATGGAAATAAACGTGGTAACCCATCGCTTCAACTGCTTCAACAGGAAACTGTTCGTTATGAACTTTTATTTCCTGTAGGCCAATAATGTCAGGCTGATGTGCATCTATTAATGCTTGAAGTTGGTGAAGGCGGGCACGAATACCATTGATATTAAATGAGATTACTTTCATAAGAACTTCTTAAAAAAACGAATTAATGAATATTAACAGAATGCTGGGTTTAACTTAACGTTTGTGGTGGCAAATTTGTACTTTTTCCTAGCGATATAAGATGATCAAACCAAAGGTTCGCATCGTTGATAATAGCCACGCTTAACGTTTCACTGTTTTGGTTCTCAACATCCGGCCCTTCAATTATTAGGGGTAATATACGTACTACTTCTTGCTTAAATTCGGGCCAAGCTTTGGCCTGTTTTGCCATGGATTGGTAGTAATGTGTAGGAAAACCGAACCCCGCCTTTTCAAGCCTACGGCTAATAATATTGGCGCCCATCGATGAGCCTAACCATACATACATCGCAGAAATGGTAGCAGAAAGTGGAGTTTCAAAATTAGGTAAGTCAACGTTTTGTAATTCACTAGTACATTGTGCGCTGATTGAATTTAGCTCTGCTAAGTCGTTATTAAGCGCCGTTATCACTGCTTGGGTTTCAAACTGATTTGCTAAAGCCTGAAGAGTAGGGTATTTCTCAGTCGCATCGTTAATGACTAACGTGCAACGTTGGTGGAATTCTCGCATAACGCAAAGCACATTAAGGTAATTTCCCCGGTGAGCTTCATGAGCTTCACTGTCGTTACACCCCACCATATTATGAAAAAGCGCAAAAGGCGTGCTTTGTTCTAGCTCGTCATGTTTGTTGTAAGTTTTTGCTTTTAGGTCGCTAAATAAGTTCTGCATGAAGTTTTAAGCTTTGCGTTTTTTGAAAGAAAGGCAGATGTAATGTACTACCATGAAATGCAGATTGCTAACATACAAGAAGCATTTGGAGTGCGTTTTGAACCCTCAGCTTAAGACTTAGGCAACACTACACAAAACTGCTCGCAATAATATTAGCCGTAGGGAATGTTTTCAACTTGAATTTACAAGATTAAAGAGGCTTTGCTATTTGGCGGAGAAGCTTGCAAAGGGTATACTTAGCGCCTCTTATCGGCGCCTCTTAAATATAAGGTAATTTTTTGTGTTTCCAGATACTGTAACAGCCACCCTGAATGATACTGTGCTAGCGCAAGCTAAAAATTTGTCTGCTGAAGACCGACAAATGCTAGTGATCAGCTACGTACCCAAAGCGAAAGAAATTTGGCTAATCCAAGGTACAGAAGGCTTTGTCATGCTGGAAGACAACGACATCACTCGACTACCCGTTTTTCCTCACAATAACTTAGCGCAGGCGTGGTTGGACGAAAATCAAATTACAGGTACATGTGTGGCAGTGCCATTTGATGAGTTTACCGAAACGTGGTTACCTGGTTTAACTAAAAATGGGGTGGAATTGGTTATGTTTCCTACCTCTGCCGATGCTGAAAATTTAGTGATGACGGCAGAAGAGTTAAGCGCAGAATTTAGTGCAGATGCTAGTGCCTAGCTGTTGGGCTCAGTTTTCTGAAAACGTTGATATGAACAACCACGCTGTAACCTCATAACGATGACAGAATCTACCCAATTGTTGCCTTTGGGGCAAACCGTGGCTACGGCTAAAGGCTGGGATGGCGCCACTCGCGCCATAATGCTGGCTGGCAAGCAGTTGTTGACTTTACCTGAGTCGGCACGCACAGAAGACTCATTGGTACCGGGTTGTGAAAGTAAAGTGTGGGTAGCGTGCACACCTTCACAGCCCTCGAGCGACCTTGTTATTGCAGCCTATTCACCCAGCAAAATTATTCGAGGTGTACTGGCGGTACTACTAGAAAAAGCAAATAGCCTTTCAGATGAACAAAGAAAGGCGTACGATTTTGAGCAATACATGAACGCGTGTAATTTGCAGCGCCATTTAAGCCAATCTAGAGGCAATGGTATCTTAAGTGTATTGCGCCGCTTAAATACGCTATAAGTTTTGGTTTTTAGCTTCAATCCACTGCGACATGTATTTACTCGCATTCAAGGTTTGATGCCATAGCAGCCCTTGTAAAAACAAGGTCTTGCGATGGTCATTTACATCTGAAGCTATAATGGCAACTCGTTCTGCCAAGGTTTCACTCTCGCTGTCATTTTCAAAACCGTGATACAAGGTTAACCCTAATTTACTTGCTAACGACCAACTCTCTTCGCTGTTGTAAAGCCTAGCGGCGTGCTTCGCGAAGTCTTCTGCGGTATCGCAAATTGCGCCTCCCCATGCAGGCTGCGTAGCACTATTCTCTGTTGCTTCTGTACTCTTCAACGAAGAACTTACCGCGAATGGTGTTATGGGGGACATTTCTTCAGCAATACCTTCAGCGCCAACCCAGGTTGTAAGGGTAGGGGTACCACATCGCATAGCTTCTAGTATTTTGCCTTTAATACCTGCACCAAAGCGCAGCGGCGCTATAAGAAGCTTAGCGTTAGCAATCACATCGTGTGCATTTTCAGCCCAGCCATCTACGTAAAATCCAGTTTTGGGGTTATGTAATTGCGTTGCCTTTTTAGGTGGGTAGGCCCCATAAATATGTAAATTTGCTTGAGGGAGCACCTTTCTAATAGCAGGCCAAACGGTTTGCTTTAGCTGCAAGACGGCATCCCAATTTGGCGCATGTCGAAAATTGCCAATAGTGACAATGTCGGTGCGTTTTTCAAAATCTGGAGCCTTGTCAGTTACCGTCGCGAGATTAAGCGGATGGTAATAAAGCTGTTTTGCGGGAACGTGGTAATAATCGGTAAGCAGTGCGTACTCTGTGCGAGAAATGACCAACGTAAGGTCGCAGCGTAAAATAGCAGCAATTTCCCGCTGGGCTAAAGGCGTATTGTAGTCAGCCTCTTTCGCGGCGTTGGCAATGTGCGCCACAACAGGAGAGGCTGCAGTTTCTTTGGATGCCCGCAGTGCATTATCGTGTGCTTTAACGGCATCGTGCCTAGCTTGTCGTAAACTGTGCAGGTCTTCGGTGTTTAAAATGCGGATAGCAGAAGGACAGGCGTCTTTTACTCGCCAAGAAAATTGCTCTTCGGTCATATATCTGTCGAAAATAACCACGTTAGGCGACAGTTTCTCAATTCGTTCATTAAAGCTGCTGCAATTAAGTGCAACTGCTTCACTACTTACACCTATATTATCTAGGTCTGTTTTATGAATACTGTCTGTTGCCGCGGTCATAAAAGTAACGTTATGGCCGTAGCTTAGAAACTGATTAATTAAGGCCAGCATATTTTGACCTGCGGCGGAGGAATTGGGTTCAGGCCACACGTAGCCAATGACTACAACCTGCATTATGCCTTGTGACATGCCTTGTAACATGATTACCTGTGCTTAAATGTGTAAAGCGCGAAATAGTAGCACAGCAGGAAATAAAGAAAATGAAACTCTATCGCGAATAAAAGTGCTTAAAACCTTCTGCTTTTAAGGGGGAACCCCTATTGGGACTGAATAAAATGTAATGTAATTTATCGCATACTATACGAAAGATAATGAATTCTAATTAGCTAGGCTAAATAATCGCGCTATAATGTAGCTAGTAGTGAAAAAGCTAATCATGTTTTATAGTTACCGTTTTATTTTAAGACTTGATTGCGAGATACCCTCTTCTAAATAGAGTAGGTTATATCAGGAGCGTACACCTAAATGACCCTACAAGATATTATCAGTAACGCGAGTACGTTGTTTGTGCTGCCCGACTCGGTAACGCGTTTAAAAGCGTGCATGGATGATGGAGCATCTAATATTGACGATATTGCAGACATCATCTCTTTTGACCCTTCGTTAGCGACACAGCTATTAAGAGTGGCGAATTCGGCCTTGTACCGTTTTCCAAATAAAATAGATACTATTACTAAAGCGCTACAAGTAGTGGGTACGCGCTCTACGTACGATCTAGCACTTGCATTTGGTGTTAGCCAAGCGTTCAAAGAAATAGATGGCCAAGTTATCGACTTAGATAAATTTTGGGAGCAAAGTGTCTCTTGCGGTCTGTTAGCAAAGTATTTTGCTGAAATGCGAAATATCAGAGAGCCGGAACGCTTATTTGTTGCGGGCTTACTGCATAATATTGGTGAGCTGGTGGTCGTAGACATGTTGCCAGATAGCGCGAAACGTTGTCAGGCGTTCAACGCAAGAGTTAGTCCTGCTGAATTACAAGCTGGTGTTTTGGGCTACACATTTACGAACGTGTCTGCGGGGATCATCAAAGAGTGGGGTATCCCTGAAACAATCTATAAGCCTATTGCAAATATACACGGCGACAAAAACACCACTTCTGATGTGGAAGAGCAAATCTTGCAGTTGTCATACGTTTTGGCTTTAGATAACGTGAATTCAGAAATTTATCCTAGCTACAATAACTTAAAACCTGAATTGCACGAGAGCCTATCGCTTAATCGCGACGATTTAGAAGATGCATTGGATATTACCAACTTGCAGTGTATTTCAGTTATTTCCCTGTTCAACCCTAACGCGTTTATGCTTTATTAACGAAAAGGGCGTACTCATTTATGCAGTACGCCCCTTTTTACTATCTACTATTAATGCCTTTCTAGACAAGCATCTCGTTCAAAAATTACGTTCTAACTAATCAAAAATTGCCACGGTCTGGCGACTTATGGCAACAACTTCGTTGTCTTTATCCCAAATAGTGGCTTCAGTATGCCCATAGCCATCTTCTGCCTGACGGGTATGCGCTTGGTAAGCAAACCAGTCTGTAGGGTCTACCTGCTTATGCGGGTGGATAAATTCTAAATTCCAACTAACGGTACTTGCTGGGGCAGGCAACTTCATCATTTGTAACAGCGTGGGCGGCCAAGCATCAATCATGGTAATGATGTGTGCATCTGTGATCTTCGCGGGTGGCTTTTTAAAACGCATGTGCCCGTGGTAAACGCTGGTCTTTTTGCGGGTGAAGGGAATGCCTCCCTTATCGATGGCTAAATCGAAATGACGCAAAAACTTAGGGGTAACCTTTGGAATTTGCGGTATGAACTTGCCTTTGGTGGGCACCGGCATGTCATGGGTGTCTTGGTTTTCTACTTTAATGCCTGATTTTCTGCCAATACCAAAGCAGGCTTGCACGAACACACAGCTTTTTCCGTTTTGCTTCGCATGAGCGGTATATTGAGAAACGTTTTTGCCCTCACGCAACAAGGTTACTTCAATTGAAAATGGCGTATCTGGTGAAAGTGGACCTACAAAGTTAGTGGTAAATGAACGCAGCACGCGTTCTTCACTGACTTTTTGACGAATAGCGCTGTACGCCATGCCTGCTGAAATACCGCCGAATGCTGTACGCCCTTGCGCCCAATTACTGGGAATAATGAGGTTATCTACTTTCCACTGATTTTCAGAAAGTGCCTCTAATGAAGAAAGAGTTAAAAGCTCGTCTACCGTCATGGTGTTTGTCTGGTCTGATGAGTAAGGGTGCCAATATCCTACCTTAAGCTCAAGCTAACAGAAAGCCTAGGCTAACATTCCTTTTTATATTTACAAATAAGTAACAATAAGTTGTCAATCTTTTAACCTGCCGCGTAGACTGAGTTTTCATTGAATTTAAAGGGAATGATATGGCCCATAGTCAGGTTCAAACGGCACCAGTAGAGAAAGCGGATACGTCCCGCGCCTACAGAAATTATGTGTTAGTGATACTAACGCTGGTTTACGCATTTAATTTTATTGATAGACAGATCATAGGTATCCTTTCTCCATTCATTAAAGCTGATTTGGGTTTAGATGACGCGCAGTTAGGGTTATTAAAGGGGGTATATTTCGCCATTCTTTATACCGTGGTGGGCATTCCTATTGCGTGGCTTGCCGATCGTTATAGTCGCGTGAATATCATTGCTATCTCGCTCACCCTATGGAGTGGATTTACCGCTGCTTCTGGGCTTGCCATGAACTACACCCAACTGGCGCTGGCTAGAATAGGTGTGGGCATTGGTGAAGCAGGTGGTAGCCCACCATCACACAGTATTATTTCCGACCTATTTCCTAAAGAAAAACGTGCTGGCGCATTGGCAGTGTACTCATTGGGTATTCCGTTTGGCGTGATGTTGGCATTCTTTGCTTCTGCATTCTTCTTACAAGGCGGTTCCGCTGATTGGCGCACCGTAATGATTAGTGTGGGGTTACCAGGCGTAATACTAGCGCTACTACTCAAGTTTACGGTAAAAGAGCCAAAACGCACCGAGTCAGTACAAACCGATGACGCTGAAAAGCCCAGTGTTTCAGCTTCACTCAAAACTTTATTGAAGATTCCAACGTGGTGGGGAATGGCGTTAGGCATTTCTTTTGGTTCGTTCGGTAACTACGCCATTTCAACATGGATCATCGATTATTATGTACGTGCCTTTGCAGGGCTAGATATAACGCAGTTGCTTATTGCGTTCGGTATTATCAATGGCTCTGCTTATGCGATAGGCGTATGGCTGGGTGGTTATATTGCCGATAGATGGGGTAAGCAAAACAAGAAAGCGTATGCGTTGCTACCTGCTATTGCGCTAATCATTGGCGTACCAGCGTTGTATTTTTCGCTTCAAGTTAACGACTTATGGTTGTCAGTAGGCTTAATGACGTTCTTACTCTTCACCAGTGGTTCCTATTTAGGCCCAAGCTTTGCCATGGCGCAAACCCTTGCACCTATCAATGTTCGCGCTATGTCTACTGCATTGTTTTTCTTTGTGCTGAATATAATTGCATTGGGCGGGGGGCCAACGATTACCGGTATTATAAGCCAAGCGTTAGTGCCGTCGTTGGGTGAAGTTGAAGCGCTTCGTCAATCTTTACTGTATTTGATTGTGCCTTATGCGCTTTCTATTATCGTGTTCTTATGGACCAGTACTAAAATTGTTAAAGATTGGGAGATGGCAGAGTCGAGAGGGCTGTAGTACTATCTTCTTCATAAATAACATGTTGTTTTAATTGAGGGCTGGTTTACCAGCCCTTACTTTTCCCGCTTTGCTATCGGTACGTATAGCTTTAGTACCGCTTTTCGTGAAGGAGTATTTCATTGTCGAAAACCGATATAAGTTTTCACTTTGCCCATGCAAATGGATTTCCTGCAGGTAGTTATAACGCGCTTTTTTCTTCATTACCTGAGCACTTTCATCGTCTTCATGTCGACCGGTTTGGTCACGATCCTCAATTGCCAGTAAATGCGAATTGGCGCAATCAAGTTAATGAGCTTATTAAATACGTAAAAGCCGAAAACACCGACAGTAGAGGTGTTTATGCGGTAGGGCATTCTTTTGGTGCGGTGATTTCATACATGGCAGCCTGCGAGGAGCCCAGCTTGTTCCGAGGGCTTATCATGCTTGACCCTCCGTTAGTGATGGGGCCCATGAGTTACTTTTTTCGCTTTGCAAAGAGGACGCCGTTAATTAATAAATTAACCCCAGCAAAGCTAGCTGAAACTCGAAATACGCAATGGCCATCTCATATTGATATGGAAGCGTATTTTCAAGGAAAAGCATTGTTTCGTAATATGGATAAGCGGTGTATTCGTGATTATGTAAAGCATGTAACCCACACTAAAGGTGAGATGACATCGCTAACATTTAAAGCCGAGGTAGAAGCGTCGCTATTTCGAAATGTACCGCACAATTTAGGTAAGTATAAAGGTAAATTGAAGTGCCCGGCATTGCTGGTAACGGCTAAAGATGGTGCCGTGTGTAGGCCGGCTATGTACGAAAGGTTAATTCAGCATAACAACATTGACCATACTGAATTTAAAGGTGGGCATATGTTTCCGCTAGAACATCCTGAAGCAGTGGCCGAACTTATTTCAACCACTATTTCAAAATGGAATAACTAGCTTTTAGTTAGGAGATAGGCCGCCAACAGGTTGGCCTAGCATTTCTCTTGTAACTAACACCACGCCTTTTTCTGAAACACGGAACCCTCGAGCTCTATCATCGTCATGGTTGTAGCCGATAACGGTGCCCTCTGGAATAACACAGCCTCTATCTAGCAGTACTTTTCTTAGCTTACAATGACGCATGATTTCTACATCAGGTAAAATTACCGCATCTTCTATAAGCCCGTACGAGTGCACTCTTACGTTAGAGAAGCAAATTGTGCCGCGAAGGGTTGAACCAGAAATGATACAGCCGCCAGACACAACCGAATTAATCGCTTCACCGCGTCTGTCGTGATCTTCCCACACAAATTTTGCAGGCGGTAATTGTTCTTGGTAGGTCCAGATAGGCCACTTCTGATCGTACAAATTAAGCTGTGGAACCGGCGCAACCATTTCCATATTGGCTTCCCAAAATGAATCAATGGTACCTACATCGCGCCAATAGGCATCGCCACCGCCGGTGCTTTCAAATTCAAACGCATACACGGGATGATCTTTGATAATCGACGGAATAATATCTTTACCAAAATCACGCTGTGAGCCAGAGGTTTCAGCGTCTCTTCGTAATTGTTCGAAAAGAAACTCAGTATCGAAAACATAGTTGCCCATTGATGCTAGGCAGCGGGTATCATCGCCAGGTAGGGGAGCCGGATGCTCAGGTTTTTCTGCAAAACCATTAATACGGAAGTTTTCGTCAACGGACATAACACCAAATGAACCGGCAGCTTCTTCGATAGGCACTGACATACATGACACGGTCATTTTTGCGCCACTTTCAACATGACGAGCTAGCATAGTACCGTAATCCATGCGATAGATATGGTCGCCAGATAAAATCATTACGTACTTGGGGAGTTCGTCTCGAATAATGTCGATATTTTGGAATACTGCGTCGGCGGTACCTTCGTACCAGCTATCTGAAAATCGTTGAGAAGCGGGTAGAATTTCTACCGACTCGCCAAGTTCCTTCTTGAAGTGCCCCCAACCGCGCACTAAGTGCCTTATCAAGGAGTGTGATTTGTATTGGGTAACTACACCAACTCGCCTAATACCTGAGTTGATACAATTGGAAAGGGGAAAGTCGATAATTCTAAATTTACCACCGAAATAGAGAGCAGGTTTTGCACGCCATGTTGTTAGCTCATGCAAACGTGACCCTCGGCCGCCGGCCAGAATCAATGCGTAGGTATCGCGAGTCAGATTACTAATATAGCGTGGACTCTGATCTGCCATGTCCTCGTTCTCCATTTTTTAAGACACAATTTTGCGGTGTCGATGAATGTGTAAAAACCGTAATTCATACCGATTGCACTAGGGCGTAGTAAGTAGAATATTGCCCTTGAAAATTAGGTTTTATGATAACCTAACTTCATATTACACAAGAATAAATATAAAGCCACGGCGTTTTACTGAACTATGTAAAAAAAACGTTATTTTTTTCTTAAGGGATTTTTTATGTCTTCTACTACCCCAGTTATTTTTGACCACGATGGTGGTATTGACGATTTATTATCGTTAATACTTTTGCTGCGTTTGCCTAATATTGATGTGGTGGGTGTCACCATTACGCCGGCCGATTGTTATCCTGATGATGCTTTGCTTAGCACTCGTAAAATTTTAACATTGACAGGGAACACTCATATTCCCGTGAGTGTAGGGCAGTTAGCCGGCCCAAATCCGTTTCCGCCTGAATGGCGGGCTCAGCCTAAAATGTGCCATGCTACACCTTTAATGTTACGTACGTCTCATGATGAAGTGAAAGTAGAAACCAAGGCCGCTCATGAATGGATGCAAGATGCATTAGCTCATGCTGCTGAGCCTGTCACCGTGTTAATGACTGGCCCTGCAACCAATTTAGCCGCCGCGCTGACCCAAAGTCCAGACCTGGTAGATAACGTACAAAAGGTAGTGTGGATGGGTGGAGCGGTGAAGGTTAAAGGCAATGTGGCTATGCATGATCACGACGGTTCAGCGGAATGGAATGCATATTGGGATCCTAAGGCGACTAAAGCATTGGTAGATAGTGGTGTAAATTTGCTATTGGTGCCTTTAGATGCCACCAACGATTTGCCAGTTAGTTGGGATTTCTTGCGGCAACTTGCGGTAAAAAATACGCCAGTATCAGACCTATCTGGTCAATTCTGGGCGTCTACGGTAACGTCTATTCCGTCTTATGAATTTACGTATTTTTTATGGGATATTCTTTCTACTTGTATCTTAGCGTTGCCAGAAGACAAGTTACGTATTGAAACCGGTCAAGTTGCAGTGAGCACAACCACGCCGAATGCGGGACATACTTACCTCTGCGGCAAATCGGGGAGCTCAATTTCTTGGGTGGCAAGTGTTGATGCTGATTATGTTCGCGAAATGGTAATTCATTATTTAAGCGGAGAATTTAGTCAATCATCAGTGCCATTTGTTAAATAATTGTTATATATTTCTAATCCTATGTGATTATCATGGAGTTTTAGATGGCAGTTTTAAAGAAGATAGTTTTAGGTGTGGGCTTACTGATTGCTTTGGTAGTTGTGGTTGGGCTGTTCCTGCCAAAGCAATACACAGTTGAAAGAAGCATTTTGATTAATGCACAACCTGAAGAAATTTATCCCGATGTTGTCGATTTACGGGCATGGCAAAACTGGGGCGTTTGGTTTCAACGGGACCCTAGTATGGAAATCGATTACTCTGGACCTGATAGAGCTATTGGAATGATGTCATCTTGGACAAGCGTGACGGAAGGCTATGGGGAGATGAAAATTACCGATTTAGAACACAATAAAAAGGTGGTTTACTCATTGGCTTTTCCTGAATGGGAAATGGGTTCGACGGGTTCATTGGTAATATCGCCCGCAGGTGAGGCTACCAAAGTGACGTGGGTTGACTCCGGCGACGTAGGCAACAATATTATCAGCCGCTACTTCGTATTTATGATGGATGGCATGATTGGCCCAGATTTCGAAATGGGATTAGAAAATTTGAAAACGGTTGTAGAAAATAAAGGGTAGTAATTTAGTCTAGCTTTTACCTTAGCGCAAAAGCGCCAAATGGTTTTCACTACAGACTAAGCCGAGTTCGCTTATATGGATATTTTCCAAAGCGAACTCGGCTTTTTTCGTTTTCAGCACTAGAAATCCAAATGGATTTTCTAGTGCTGCTAGCTGATGTTATTGGCGTTATAGAGATGGCGTTATCGAGACACCCACGTTTAGAAACAATACATCGTTATGAAGACACCCATGCTTTGGTCGTCTTAAAAGCGTTAACGAGACACCCATGCTTTGGTCGTCTTAAAAGCGTTAACGAGACACCCATGATAGTGTTTAAAATATAATGTAAAACTCTGATGGAACCCTCGCGATCGTACTTGAACAAATTAGTGGGTCAGTCAGTTTATAATGGGTGTCTCGATAAGCTTTTAGTTCTAAATTGGCCTAATTGTTAAGATTGTTCAGTGTGTTAGTACGATATAGTGCCCATAAACGCAGCATGATCAAGTATCAAGGGTTTTTAGTATAAAGTTCTTTAAGTAATGCTAAAATTGATTTTGGTACGCTTGCTGAGTAGTCGCATTTGTGATTTCGTGAAATTACCTTAGGAAAGGACATGCTGGGAAATAAACGTCGTCTAATTGTAGGCCTAGCTTTTAATAAATTGGCCGATTTACTGGCGTCTGCAAAAACTACATTACCCGCACTATTAATCTCTTTAGGGGCTCCTGGCTGGATGGTGATGTGGTTGGTGCCAATTCGCGAATCTGGCGCACTATTACCCCAAGCCCTAATTGGTATGTATTTACGCAGGAAAAGCGCTAGACACCACGTTTGGCGATTGGGTATGGTTGTACAGGTATCGGCCATATGTACCATGTTAGCTGCCGCGCTTGTCACCGAAGGTTTTGTGGCTGGGCTAATTATACTCGCTTCGCTTGTATTTCTTAGTTTAGGCCGCTCTGCAAGCTCACTTACCGTAAAAGACATGGAAGCCGATGTCAGTCAAAAAGGGGAACGGGGGAAGTTAGTAGGGTTAGCTTCCACGGCGTCTGGTGTGATGACGTTGTGCGCCGCAGTACCTTTGGTGTATTTTGAAAAAGAGCTTGAAGGCTATTCACTTTATATTTTGCTAGGGTCATCAGCGCTTGCATTTTGTGTCACGCTATTTTTAATGTTTTCAATAAAAACCCATGTTGAAATAGAAGAATCTAAAAATAAGTCTTTGTTTAATTGGCGTTTTGACAACACGGTATATCGGTTCGTTTTTGTGAGGGGGTTGTTCGTCCACTCTGCGCTAGTGGCGCCATACTTTATGCTGGAAAGTTCACAAAGCGCTAAATCTTTGCTCCCGTTTTATCTTGCTGCACAAGCCTTAGCTTCTATGCTTTCTTCTTTTCTTTGGGGAAAAATTGCAGATAAAAGCGCTCGATTCACCCTTCAATTGTCAGGTGCCTTGGCAATAATTGCCTGTGTTGGCTTACTTGCTATGGAGCCTGAAAATTTGTGGATGTCTGCAGGGTTGTTTTTTATTCTTTCTATTGCTCATGCGGGTGTGCGAACAGGGCGCAAAACTTACAGTTTAGATATTAAAGATGGACAAGACAGGACTGAATTAGTCGGTTTTTCAAATACAGCTATAGGCCTTATTTTACTTGGCTTTGGTGGATTGTACGCGATTTTATCGTCTTTTATCGACTTTTCAGTGGTGTACATTATGGTAGCAATGCTCACTATGGCGATTTGTACTACGCTTATGTTACCAAGGGAAAAATAAGGGAATAGGAGGTCGAACGCCGTGCAAATTACCGTGATTGCATTTCTGAAACCCAATTTATATATCAGTCGATATTGGGCGAACGTGGCTTTAGTAATCAAGTTTGGTTTCACATATGTCTTATAAACAGCAAGAAAACAATGGCCCGGCAGCATTGCCAGTAAAAGATCCCGAGGAATTAGAGGGTTATCTTAATGCGTTTTTGGATATATCAGCTGACCCTGTATTTATAAAAGACGGGGAGGGTAAACTTTTAGTTGCTAACAACGCCTTTTGTGAGCTTGTAAACGTTTCTCGAAAAAAACTCATTGGAAAAACCTTCTCAAATAAAATTTACCCACAAGAATTGGTGAAGTTAGCGCACAGCGATCAGTATGTTTTAGATACCGGAGAAGATAAAGTCATAGAGCAAGCCCTGCAAGGTAAGGGCAACCAGGCACGGGTAGTACTTGCTAAACTGAGCCGATTTATCGACCGCAATAATAGACGATTTATTGTTGGTGTTATCCGAGACGTTACTAAACGCAGGCAGAACGAGTTAAGAGAAACAACGCGTAGCGAGGTATTAGAACTCATTACCAGCGGAGAACCTCTAAAAAAGGTGCTAGACGCCATTGTCAGCGTGGTTGAGCTTAATAACCCAGAAATGATGTGCAGCATCTTGATCCTTGAGGATTCAGGGGGGCATCTGCGCAACGGAACTGGAACTAGTCTTCCTAAATTTTATACCGATGCTATTGATGGTGTAGAGATAGGTATGGGCGTGGGTTCTTGCGGTACAGCGGCGTTTACTAACGAACGTGTCATCGTGGCAGATATTCAAACACACCCTTACTGGGAAAATTTCAAAGCGTTAGCTGAACGCGCTAATTTAGGAGCTTGTTGGTCTGAACCAATTCGTTCTACGCAAGGCGCTGTGCTCGGTACTTTTGCTATTTATCACTCTAGTATTAATAATCCCTCGGATACTGATCTTGCGCTAATTGAGCAAACTGCAAGTTTAGCGAGTATCGCTATCGAAAAGAATCGTTCCGAAGAGACACTAAAGCGTGCTGCTAGCGTTTTCACTCATGCGAACGAAGGAATTATCATAACCGACGCCTCAGCGACTATTATTGAAGTGAACGATACGTTGTGCCGAATCACCGGTTACAGCAAATCGGAAGTGCTAGGGAAGAACCCTAGAATTCTTCAGTCTGGACGACACAGCGCGCAGTTTTATAAAAACATGTGGAATACGTTGAACACCGATGGGCACTGGAGAGGTGAGATTTGGAACTGTCGTAAGGATGGTGAAGTTTATCCTGAGATGGTCACAATTAGTGCGGTCAAAGACGCGGAAGGGCAGGTGCAACACTATGTATCACTCTCAACCGACATATCCGAAATTAAGCTCAATGAAGGTAAGTTAGAACGAATAGCGCATTATGATCTGCTGACCAACTTACCTAACAGAGTGTTGCTTGCCAAGCGACTTAATCAAGCCATTAAGCACAGTCAGCTACAACAAAATTCACTGGCCGTCGCATTTATGGATTTAGATGGTTTTAAAGCGATTAATGATAATTACGGACACGACATTGGTGATCAGTTTTTGGTTGAAGTCTCCAATGGCTTAAAAGCTAGCTTGAGAGCAGGAGATACAATTGCACGTATTGGCGGTGACGAATTCATTATTATTATGGCTAATTTGGATGAGTTTAGTGACTGTGAGCATGTTCTAAATCGACTTCTTAAATCTGCGTCGGCCCCCGTCAATATTGCTGAGGCGGTTATGCAAGTGTCGGCCAGTATTGGCGTGACTGTTTTCCCTCAAGATAACGTAGATGCGGATCAGTTGATACGCCACGCAGACCAAGCCATGTATGTTGCAAAGCAGGGGGGGAAAAACCGATATCATCAGTTCGATTTAGAGCAAGATAACGCGATTAATTCCTATAACAAGAGCATTGATAATGTTCGGGTTGCGTTGGATCGCAAAGAGTTTGTCTTACACTACCAACCTAAGGTGAATATGCGCTCTGGTGAAGTGATTGGTGTAGAAGCTTTGCTCCGCTGGGAGCACCCTGAAAGCGGCTTGATTCCACCGCTCGAATTTTTGCCAGTTATTGAAGGACATGGTATCAGCTTGAAAGTAGGAGAGTGGGTTATTGATGCGGCTTTAACACAAATTTCGCATTGGCAGAGACGCGGTATTTCATTGCCCGTAAGTGTGAATATTAGTGCACATCAACTGCAGCAAGACAACTTTACTTCTCGGTTACAAACACTTTTAGCGGCGCACCCCGACGTAGACCCAGGCTATTTAGAGCTGGAAATTTTGGAAACCAGCGCGCTTCAAGATACCTTTCAAGTATCATCAACAATGAATGCGTGTCACGATTTAGGGGTTAGCTTTGCTTTAGATGACTTTGGTACTGGTTACTCATCACTTACTTACCTTAAACGTTTGCCAGCTTACTTAATCAAAATTGACCAAAGCTTTGTACGAGACATGTTAGATGACACCGATGACTTAGCGATTGTTGAAGGTGTTGTGGGATTAGCAAAAGCATTTAAACGAGAAGTGATTGCGGAAGGCGTAGAGTCAGTTGAACACGGCGTTGCGCTTATCCACTTGGGATGTGTGTTAGCGCAAGGCTATGGCATTGCTAAGCCTATGCCAGCTAATCAAGTTTCACAATGGCTAACGACCTGGAAAGCTAATGAGTCTTGGTTGGCATTAAGTGGTAATCGAGAACCTGCTTAGATTAAGAATTCTCAGACGTTATAAGAGTTATCAAGAGAGTTATCAAGACACCCAACTTAATAACGCTATCAGAGAGCTAACAGGACACCCATCTTAAGAAGGTTATCAGGGAAACCTTAGCTTATAAGACTACTTAATTTTACGAAGACACCCAAGTTTACATTTAACTAGGATTTGTGGTGAAAATATAAAAGATATGAGGACATCCACCCTAATGAAGGTTTTTAATCTCATTCCTGCTCAAGGAAATACAGTGGGTGTCTCGTTAGTTTTATTAGCCGAGCAGAAGTTTAAAAAGGCCCAAGTATTTGACTCGGCGATTATTTATGGATGTGATGTGCTTATTTAGACAGTTTAAAAAAGGTTAGTAAGGACGTAGTGTTACCACTAAGGTAGGGCTACAAATTAACCTTTAACGTTAATGGGTTGGAGAGTCAAAAAGGGAGACTTTTATCAATTTAGCTCATATTTACGAACAGAAGACAGTAACTAACTTGCGTGGGAAAGCAATTTTGCGTTCTTTATTCCCCTTACTCGCTGCCTATTGGTATTTTGCTTAAACTTTCTCATTGTAACTTCACACCCAGCCGCATAACTAAATAACTTTTCGAAGCTAGTGGTAAGCGTCTGCCAATGCATCTGTTTTATCCCTAATCTAGACAATATCGGGGCGTAATTGCTATTTATGTAACCTGGTTTGTCGTCACGAATGATTCTTCCCATTGTATCGACGAGTTCAAGGTAGTCGGGTAGGCCAACGGATAATAGTTTGGAGTCGTGTTGTTCACACTCTCCTGTGAACGGTAGTAATTCAGAAGTATTCGAATTGCACTTCATTGCCTGTATTCGTGAGTGAATACTGGTGTACCTAGAATTTTCAGGCGTTGTCGCTATATTAGCTCTAACCGGATTTAAGTCCACGTAAGCCATACAGGAAAGTAGGGCGCTTTCATTTAATAAAGCTTGGGATTTAAACCTTCCTTCCCAAAATCGTCCTGTACACTCATCCTCTTTATTAGCTGCCCTAGCGATGAACTCATTAAGGTTTCGCATAAACCAACTAATGTCGTACAGGCGCTGGCGGTAAACTTCAGCAGTATCGGTTACTGTTTGTAATTCGGCTTCCGAGAGGCGCTCACCCTTAAGATACCTTTGGGTAAGTAGAGTGCCTTTATGGATACGGTGCCATTGGGTTAGAACTTGCTCTAGATTCCATGAATTGGCACCTTGTTTATCAACATGCAGGACTACATGAACGTGATTGCTCATCACCGCATAAGCACAAATATTAATGGAGTACACCGAAGCTAACTCTAATAAGCGGCGCTCGACCCAGCCTCTTCGATGTTCGAAGCTTTTTCCCGAATTCTGATCAACACCGCATAGGTAGCATTGCCTAACGCAGCGTGAAACGCAGTGATAATAAGGAGTATCAGCAAGGCTGATTTGGCTGCGTCTTGATTGCGGCACGGCTAACATCCAGTAAATTCATATACGTCCATGCTAGCAATCAATTGCAATTGATGAACCTGTATCTTAGGTGTGAATTAATCGAATTGATTCTTTGTATTATCGTGGGTGTCCGGTTAGCTGACCTTTACTAAGGGTGTCTTGATAGTACTTTACTAAGGGTGTCTTGATAGTACTATTGAATTGACCCTTTATTTTACAATGGATGTCTTGGTTGCGCTAAATGCCGAAGGAAGTGAATCTAATTTACCTTGGCAAGCAATGCATTAGCTACCTTAGACACTGGTTTTCTGTTTAATACAGAAGAGATAAATTCAGTGGCAACAAGCAACTTATCCATACTTACGCCACTTTCAATTCCAAGTCCATTTAGCATATACAGAACGTCTTCTGTCGCCACGTTTCCGCTGGCGCCTTTAGCATATGGGCAGCCCCCAAGGCCTGCGACAGCGCTATCTATGCTCGATATACCAAATTGTAGCGCGGTGTAGATATTGACTAATGCTTGGCCATAGGTGTCATGAAAGTGGACAGCTAAGTCGGCAACTGGTACGTGGTGGCAAACGTTTTCGAGCAAACGAGCAGTAGATGCTGGAGTGCCGGTTCCAATGGTGTCGCCAAGTGAAATTTCATAGCAGCCCATATCATGTAGACCCTTGGAAACCTGCGCTACCGAGTCGCTAGATATTTCTCCTTCATAAGGGCAGCCCATCACACAAGATACGTAGCCCCTAACTGGGATATTATGCGTGTTTGCGGCCGCAATAACGGGCTCGAATCTTTTTAGGCTTTCACTGATTGAGCAGTTAATATTTTTTTGAGAAAAAGATTCAGAAGCCGCGCCAAATATAGCAACTTCATCAACGCCAACAGACAGCGCAGCTTCAAACCCTTTTAGGTTAGGGGTCAGGGCTGAATAGATAACATCATTGGAACGGCTAATTCCATTGAAAACTGCGTCAGAATCTGCCATCTGAGGAACCCACTTGGGAGAAACAAAGCTGCCAGCTTCAATACGCTTTAAACCACTTGCGCTAAGCAAATTGATGAGATGTATTTTGTCTTTAGCGCTAAGAATCGCCTTTTCATTTTGCAACCCGTCACGAGCACCAACTTCCACGATCCTCACTTTAGAGGGAAAGTGAGTCGCAGGGTTAGAGGGTGAATTTACGATGGGTGTCTTCATAGCGGTTTCCACACTCATTCAACTTCTGACTCAGAATCGAAATCAATTAGCACTGAGCCTCCATCTACCAACTCACCAGGTTGATAATAATAGCCTTGCACCACACCGTCGCAAGGCGCTGTAATACTATGTTCCATCTTCATGGCCTCCATAATAAGTAGCGGTGCACCTTTTTTGACGCTACTACCAACCTCAACTAAGTGAGCCACCACGGTACCATTCATTGGTGCATCTAAGCTTGCACCACTGTGGTTGTCGTCATCCCCCATATCAGGTGCTAAGACCTTAAAATTGCAGGTTGAGTCTTGACTAAATAAGCCAAATTGACCTTCGTTGTTCGAGAAATGGTATGTCCGTCTTACTCCATCTACAGAGGCAATTAATTCATCACCAGCAAGATGACCAGTTGCTTCAATGCTTTCCGTATCCGTGATTACCTCAAGGGAAATACCTTTTTGATTCAGGCTATTACCTGATTGGGCGATATGTCTTATTGTGAGTGAATGAACTTCATCACCCATCATAATCGAAAGGGATTCTTGATATCCCATGTTGGGGCGCCACGAGCCAACAATCCCCCAAGGTGAGGGCAGTGAATTACTCTTCGCTGTACTTTGATTACGTGAAAGTACAGACAAAAGTGCTATTGCGGGAAGCTCAGCATCAACTGATTGACTCTGATTGTTGAACAGGGTGTCAGTATGTTTATCAATAAAAGTTGTGGTTAATTCAGCGCTAATGAAAGGCGCACTTGAAGCCACGTCGATAAGAAAATCAATATTCGTGGTTACGCCGTCAAGGTGATATTGCTTAAGTGCACTAACTAATTGTTTTAAAGCAGCTTCTCTGTTCTCACCCCATACAACGAGTTTAGATATCATCGGGTCGTAATAAACGCTAATGTCGTCACCTTGCTGCACGCCGGTATCGATACGGACTTTACTTGTTGATCCTTGGCTAAATAACGTGGGTGTCTTGTTTAGCGACTGGCTATTTTGATAGGACGTCGGGCTTGATAGCATGGGTGTCTTGATAAGCGAGAGCGTGCCGCTGGCGGGCAGAAAATCATTGTTTGGATCTTCGGCGTAAATACGCGCTTCGAATGCGTGTCCCGTTAGCGTTAATTCTGATTGGGTCTTGGGCAGGGTTTTTCCTTCTGCTACATCAAGCTGCCAGCGAACCAAGTCTTCACCGGTAATCATTTCCGTAACAGGGTGCTCTACTTGCAAGCGGGTATTCATCTCCATGAAATAGAACGAGCCGTCTTCGTCATACAAAAACTCAACGGTTCCCGCACCTACATAATTAATCGCTTTTGCTGCTTGAAGGGCCGCTTCGCCCATTTGCTGCCGAATATTGGCAGGAAAATTAGGGGCAGGTGCTTCTTCTATCACTTTTTGATGACGACGCTGCACTGAACAGTCACGTTCAAATAGATACACGCCATTACCATGGGTGTCACAGAAAACTTGTATCTCAACATGGCGCGGCCGGGTGAGGTATTTTTCAACCAACATATGTTCATCGCCAAAGCTTGCCATCGACTCTCTTTTTGCTGCACTTAGCGCCGCCGAAAACTCGCTTTCTTTCCACACCTGACGCATGCCTTTACCGCCGCCGCCGGCAGCAGCTTTAAGCAACACAGGATAGCCCATTGCATCACTGGCTTGCTTTAAGGTAGCCTCATCTTGATCATCTCCGTGATAACCTGGCACCAAAGGCACGCCGGCATCTTCCATAATTTTCTTGGCCGCAGATTTAGATCCCATGGCTTCTATGGCAGACGCAGGTGGGCCCACAAATATAATATCGTGCGCGGCACATGCTTTAGCAAATTCGGCATTCTCAGATAAAAAACCATACCCAGGATGGATGGCATCTACACCAAGCTTTTTGGCGTATTCAATAATTGCAGTTCCGCGCAAGTAGCTATCTTTCGAGGGGGCAGGGCCTAAATAAACCGCTTCATCCGCCTGTAAAACGTGTAAGGCATTTGCATCAGCGTCTGAATAAACCGCCACCGTTTGAATACCCATGGCTTTGGCTGTACGCATCACTCGGCATGCAATTTCGCCGCGATTAGCAATCAGTAATTTTTTGATCATGCTTGTTTCTCCTGCCACGCTGGGGCGCGCTTTTCGATGAACGCCCCCAAGCCTTCTTGCCCTTCTTTCGAGGTTCTTATTTTGGCAATTTGTTTGCTTGTATCATCAAGCAATTCAGCATTAATAGGCGCATTGGCAACTTGCTGCACTAAGGCTTTGGCTTGCGATACCGCCACGGGTCCGTTTTTTAAAATTTGGGTGACAATATCGTCTATAGTGCTATCAAGTTCATCTTCGGTCACAGCCTCGCTAAGCAGTCCTAGCCTGCGAGCTCGGCGGGCAGAGAAGACTTCTGCGGTTTGAAAATAGCGTCGACACACCCGTGCCCCCATGGCTTCTATCACGTAAGGGCTGATAGTGGCGGGAATTAAGCCTATTTTTACTTCGCTTAAACAGAACTTGCTTAATTTGCTTCCAATGGCAATATCGCAGCAAGCAATAAGACCAACCGCGCCGCCAAATGCCGCCCCTTGCACGCGGGCAATAGTGGGCTTTGGCAAGGTGTATAAGGTGTGTAACATAGTAGCCAGCGCCATTGCGTCGATATGATTTTTGGCTTCATCGTACTGCGCCATGCGCTTCATCCACTCTAAGTCGGCACCAGCACTGAAGCTCTTTCCTTTGCCTTGTAAAACAACGGCGCGAACGCTGCTGTCGTTGCCGGCGCGCGTAAATAGCTCGGTTAACGTAGCTATCATGTCATCGTTAAATGCATTGTGTTTGTCAGCGCGGTTTAACGTAATAAGGGCAACGTTTCTTTCATCTACGTGATAAGTAACTGCTTGTTCCATAATAAATTCCCCTCAACTACATGCGAAAGACACCGAAGCGGGTGTCGGGTATAGGTTGATTTAATGCCGCAGATAACGATAGGCCTAACACTGTGCGGGTATCAGCAGGGTCGATAACGCCGTCGTCCCATAATCTGGCTGAGGCATAATATGGATGTCCTTGTTTCTCGTAGGTGTCGATAACCGGTTGTTTGATGGCGTGCTCTTGTTCGTCGGTCCAGGCTTCACCTGCACGTTCTTTTTGATCCCGCTTCACTTGAGCGAGTACGCCAGCGGCTTGTTCGCCGCCCATTACCGATATGCGAGCATTTGGCCACATGAATAGAAATCTGGGGTCGTACCCACGGCCGCACATCCCGTAGTTTCCTGCACCAAAACTACCGCCAATTAATACGGTAATTTTAGGCACTTGGGCACACGCAACGGCAGTAACCATCTTGGCGCCGTGTTTAGCTATCCCGCCATGTTCGTACTGTTTACCCACCATGAAACCAGTGATGTTTTGTAAAAATACGAGGGGAATCTTACGCATTGCACACAACTCAACAAAGTGTGCGCCTTTTAGTGCACTTTCGCCGAATAAAATGCCATTATTGCCGATGATGCCCACCGGATAGCCGAAGATGCGCGCAAATCCGCACACTAACGTAGTGCCGTATAAGGGTTTAAATTCATCAAAGTCTGAATCATCTACTACCCGTGCGATAATTTCTCGCACATCGTAAGTTTGTTTTGAGTCGGCAGGCACGATGCCGTAAATCTCTTTAGCATCGAAGCGCGGGGGCTTCGGCTCTGCCACATCCAATGCGACATGTTTGGTACGGTTAAGCCTAGAAACTGCATTTCTTGCAAGAGATAGTGCGTGATGGTCGTTATTGGCTAATTGGTCTGCTACCCCTGAAATTCGGGTATGCACGTCACCGCCGCCAAGCTCTTCGGCAGTTACCACTTCACCTGTCGCTGCTTTCACTAGTGGTGGTCCACCTAAAAAGATGGTGGCTTGCTCTTTTACAATTATGCTCTCATCTGCCATGGCGGGCACGTAGGCACCGCCAGCTGTGCATGACCCCATTACCACCGCAATTTGTGGAATATTCTTTGCCGACATGTTGGCTTGGTTAAAGAAAATACGGCCAAAGTGTTCTTTGTCGGGAAACACTTCATCTTGATAGGGTAGGTTCGCACCGCCTGAATCTACCAAGTAAATACACGGCAGGTTATTTTCTTCTGCAATGGTTTGTGCGCGTAAGTGTTTTTTCACGGTAAGCGGGTAGTAACTGCCGCCTTTTACCGTGGCATCGTTAGCCACTATCATGCACTCAATACCTTCCACGCAACCTATACCGGCTACTACGCCCGCGCAGGGTACATAATCGTCGTACACATCCCACGCCGCCAATTGGCCTATTTCCAAAAAGGGCGTGTTGTCGTCAATTAAGGCGTTAATTCTGTCTCGGGGAAGTAATTTTCCGCGTGATTGATGGCGTTGGGCAGCTTGTGCCCCGCCGCCTAATGAAACTTGTTCTATTTTTGCAACCAAGTCATTTACTTGTGCTTGCATATGCTGCGCATTGGCAACAAAGGTGTCTGATTTTGTATTTATCTTTGAACGTAGAACGGGCATACCCCCTCCTGTTTGTTCAGTGCGACCTTATGAGCCGCACAGTCTGTCGTTAAGAGCAAAAAGCTGAACTGACACGTTATAATTATTATTTTGATTCGTTAAACAACTCGCGGCCAATAAGCATTCGGCGAATTTCTGAGGTACCCGCACCAATTTCATACAACTTGGCATCTCTTAATAATCTGCCCGTGGAATATTCATTGATATAACCGTTTCCACCTAAAAGCTGAATGGCGTCTAAGGCCATCTTGGTGGCTAATTCTGCAGAATATAAAATGGCGCCAGCGGCGTCTTTTCGGGTGGTATCACCGCGATCGCAAGATTTTGCAACGGTGTACACGTAGGCTCTGGCGGCATTCATTTGGGTATACATATCGGCCACTTTGCCCTGAACAAGTTGAAATTGACCAATAGATTGACCGAATTGCTCTCTGTCATGAATATAGGGTACAACCACATCCATACAGGCTTGCATAATGCCCAAGGGGCCACCAGACAGTACCAATCGCTCGTAATCTAGCCCGCTCATGAGCACCCTAACGCCTTCGCCTTCTTTACCCAGAATATTTGCTGCAGGTACTTCACAGTCTTGGAATACAAGTTCACAGGTGTTTGAAGAGCGCATGCCTAATTTGTCTAGCTTTTGTGCGCGGGTAAAGCCTGGGAAATCACGTTCTACAATGAATGCGGTGATCCCTTTGGGTCCGGCTTGTGGGTCTGTTTTTGCGTAAATGACAAAGGTATGGGCGTCTGGACCATTGGTGATCCACATCTTGTTGCCGTTCAAGATATACTTATCGCCGCGCTTTTGTGCACGCAGCTTCATACTCACCACATCTGAACCCGCATTAGGCTCACTCATGGCCAACGCGCCAATGTGCTCACCAGACACTAATTTAGGCAGATATTTCTCTCGCTGTTCGTCGTTGCCGTTTCTAAAAATCTGGTTTACGCATAAGTTAGAATGCGCACCATAACTCAGGCCAACACCTGCTGATGCGCGGCTCACTTCTTCCATTGCGATGGTATGGGCTAAATAACCCATATCGGCGCCGCCATATTGCTCTGATACCGTAACCCCCAACAAACCCATTTCACCCAGCTTGGGCCATAATGCATTGGGGAATTGGTTATTAGCGTCGGCTTCTTCTGCTAACGGGGCAATTTCATTTTGTGCAAACTGGAAGACTTGCTCGCGTAATAAATCGATATCTTCGCCAAGGTCAAAGTTTAATGTAGGGTAGGAGGTATTCATGCAATTTTTCCTTGTTCTAATTCCGCTAGCTCTTCACGGCATCGCGCTTCTACTTCATCGAGTTCTTGCATCAGGCTTTGAATATCCTCAAGTTGCTGATGAAGTACAGCCCGTTTTTGTGCGGTCATTTCCAACATGGTGCCTAGCTGAACGGCGGAATTGCCATTGGTGTCGTACATCTCGAATAAGGTTTTAACTTCTGCTAAGGAAAACCCCAATCGTTTCCCTCTAAGAATGAGCATTAATCTCACTCTATCTTTGTTGTCATACACACGGTTTTGCCCGGTACGCTTTGGGCTAAGTAGCCCTTGCTCTTCATAAAAGCGAATGGATCGGTGAGTTATATCGAACTCTTTTGCCAGTTCACCTATCGCGAATACCGACTCTTTCTCGTTGTTATTCATAACACGTACCTTTGGTCTTATGTCGTTGTCTTGTGCTGTTTACAAAAAGACTTTCCCTGAATGAAAGGGGATTCTTGACACTAAATATATTGAGGTTTACGTTAACGTTAATTACCTTTTACGTTAAGGTAAAGTAACATTTTGCTAACGTCAATTTTTCATATGTGAGATAGTTCGCTTATCTAAACATGGGTGTCTACATTTTTATACGAAAGTAAAGTTAGTTGAATATTATTCCATAAATTACAAGTGGTTAGGAGGTCAAGTGATGAGTAGTGAAACAGTAGTGATCGTAGCAGCGAAGCGCACACCAATGGGGGGCTTCAATGGAAGTCTGTCTGGGGTAGCCGCCACCGAACTAGGTGCCACTGCCATTAAGTCGGTGTGCGATACATTCGATGTAAGCCACGTTGATGAAGTTATTATGGGGTGCGTTCTACCTGCTGGCTTAGGTCAAGCGCCCGCTCGTCAGGCATCGTTAGGCGCAGGCCTTTCTCTTAGCGCAGGCGTAACCACCATTAACAAAGTGTGTGGTTCTGGTTTAAAAGCGGTAATGCTGGCTCACGATTTAATCAAGGCCGGTAGCGCTGAAGTGGTTGTAGCTGGTGGGTTCGAAAGTATGAGCAATGCGCCGTATATGTTGCCAAAGGCAAGAACAGGCTATCGCATGGGGCACGGACAAGTACTCGACCATATGATGTTAGATGGTCTTGAAAATGCTTACGATGGAAAGGCGATGGGATGTTTTGCGCAAGATACTGCGGATGCTGAAAACATTACGCGAACTCAAATGGATGAATTCGCGCTTAGTTCGCTTTCAAAAGCCAATGAAGCTATTAACAGCGGTAGTTTCAAAGATGAAATCGTGAATGTGACTATCTCAGGCCGCAAAGGCGATGTAGTGGTTGATACTGACGAAGGCCCGGGTTCAGCACGACCAGAAAAGATCCCATCCCTTCGCCCTGCATTTAAAAAGGATGGCACGGTAACCGCAGCAAATTCCAGCTCTATTTCAGATGGTGCGGCGGCGTTACTCGTGATGAGTGAGTCTAAAGCACACGCGCTGGGATTAGCCCCACTTGCTAAAGTGGTAGCCCATGCCACACATTCTATAGAGCCAGAAAATTTCACAGTAGCGCCTGTTGGAGCAATGGAAAATGTGCTTTCTAAAGCAGGCTGGTCTAAAGATGAAGTCGACTTGTTCGAAATTAATGAAGCCTTTGCCATGGTTACTATGTTGGCAGTTCAAAAGCTGGGATTAGACGAGCGAAAAGTGAATATAAAAGGCGGCGCATGTGCGCTTGGTCATCCGATTGGCGCATCGGGTGCACGAATTTTGGTTACCTTGCTGCACGCGCTAAATCAAAAGAATGCGAAAAAAGGCATTGCCTCTTTATGTATTGGAGGTGGGGAAGGCGTAGCACTAGCGGTTGAAATGCTATAAGCAGCATGCTTGATTGATGTCAAAAAAGCATGACTTTGAAGTAAATGGCACCACAATCCGGTGCCATTTGTGTTTTAATTATCCTAACAAAGCGTTCATTATTCGTCATTGCATAGATTCGTTTTATTATTGACGAGTGTCGAATAATTAAACGGATTTTTCAGCAAGTAGCAACTATGAAACGAAATGGCGGGTAAATTGCCTAAATTTTGGCTGAATGTGTTGGTATCGTGATTTTTTAGTTTAGACCGATGTTGCATTTTCAGGCGCTAAGTTAGATACTCTGGTATGCGATTTTTCGCATTTTACGTATTTGTATTTAGGTGGTCTTTTTGATTTCTTTCAGGTGTTTACGCCTTGTCTTCTTCGCAATTTTGCTTACGCTTTCTTACTCAGTAGAAATAGCAGCACAAGCGCTTCAACAGAATATTTCTCAACCGCAATCGACAAACAACACGGCTTCTCGTGAGATAACGTATTGTGTCGATCCCGATTGGGCACCTTACGAAGCCATACGAAATAATAACCATGTTGGTATTTCTGCCGATTATATTAATACTATTTCCGAGCTCTCTGGCTTAACCTTCAAGCTAGTGCCAACTGAATCATGGGAACAAAGTTTGGCATTCGTACAGGAAGGTACCTGCCAAGTTATCTCCATGCTGAACGTTTCTGACTTTAGAAAACAGTTTCTTTATTTTTCCGCGCCATACTTTGAAGCACCCAATATTTTAGTTGCCCGTTCAGGCACGCCTATTTTACAAGGTTACGCAGGCATTGGTCACAGGACTGTTGGGGTAGTGAAGGGCTACAGGCAAGTAGAGTATATTTCTAGGCATTATCCTGAGTTAAGGCTTAAGTTAGTACAAACAGAAAGTGAGGGGCTTGCTGAACTGGCAAGAGGAGACATCGACGTTATGGTGGGCTCGTTATTAAGCGTAAACACGCATATCAATAATCAAAAGATAGATAACGTGAGCATTGTGGGTTACGCGGAGCCGTTCGATTCACTTGCGTTTGGTGTTAACAAATCGTCTCGCGACATTATTCCTATCTTGAACACTGCAATTGCCACTATTCCAGAGAATCGAAAGGTTGATATTTATAAGCAGTGGAATAACGTTCAGGTTCGTTATGAGCGGAATTATTTTAAACTTGTGGTAACCACGTGCTTCGTATTGCTGGCCATTGTTTGCTTAGTGTGGCGCAATAGAACAGTGTCACAATTTAAACGTTTAACAAAGCAGAAGAATGATGAAATAGAATCGTTGCAAACGACGTTGTTAGACAGAAATCGTACCCTAGAATTTTTGTCAGCCCACGATACTCTGACTGGGCTATACAACCGCAATCATATGATTCAAAAAGCGGAAGAAGAAATCTCTCGCTTCCACCGCTTTCATACTACTGCATCGTTAATTATTGTGGAGATTGAGGTTAAGCGCGATTGCCGGGGCGAATTAAACGAGTTCGATAGAGAAAATATTTTAAAACAGGTTGCGTCCCAATGTCTTGCGACCGTAAGAGAAGTCGATGTTGTGTCACGCTTCACAGGTGAGCAGTTCATCATTTTATGCCCACAAACCGCCTTAGATGCAGGACGGGTTCTCGCTGATCGATTAGTGGAATGTATCGACGAAGACGTACTTACCAAAAATACTAAAATGCAAGTCAGTGCGGGCTTAGCTGAACTAAAAGAGAGTGAAAACTTCACCGATTGGTTTGAGCGCACAACGAAGGCCTTGTATCACTCAAAAAGATTGGGCATAGCGAAGGTATCAATAGCAGACTAGCGTGGGACAAAGTGACGCTTAGCCTGCTGCAGTAAACCTTTCTCAAACCATGCTTGGCGGTTTAGATTTGCGATGCAATTGCTAGCGCTTTAAATAATAGGTTCGTAATGCCATTGGTGCGAGTCATAGTGAATATGGGCTCGCTCATACTCACGCTCTGAGCGCCAATTACGATTGTTCAATTTAGCTGTTACACCAGGGTACAGCTTCTTATTGGCAATAAGCTTAATATCTTGTTGGTACTGAACTTTTGCATCGCTGATTTCTAGCACTTTCGACTCAATCCAATCAAGCAATGCGTTTTCGTTGTTAAACATTTCAAGCGCCTCAGCCACTTTTGTTTTAAGTTCTTTAGGCACTTTTTTACTTTTCAAAATATCAATTTTTTCTTTGTGCTTGCTATTGTTTTCACGTAGTTGGCGCACAAGTTCGTCTAACGCATCTTTACGTTCAAGTAGTTGAGCAAAGCCAGGGCTAAAATCGACTTTAAGCATGCTACCAGATACTGCACCAAGGGTGCCGGCCTCTATTCTATCTTGACTTACAATATCGCAAGCAAACAAGTTCCCCATTGGTTTGTCTATTTGGCCCACAATAACGGCGCCACCACAGTGAAGCTTACTATAAGCTAATTGACGGCCAACGGTAATGTTGCCTGAACAGTGAATTTCGATACCTTGACCATGCTGAACGTGAATACTGCCTTTCGCTATGAGGTGGCAGTTGAATTCACCTGCGCTGTCATTGACTTTCCCCATTGCACCTTCGGTGATAATAATATCGCCACCAGACTCAATGTGAGCAGACTCGACGAAACCATTTATGGTAACGTCACCCTCTGCTTTTATTTGCATTTTTTCTGTTACGTCGCCATTAACCAGCACTGCACCTTCATAATTTACGTGACCCGTACCCACATTAACCCCGTTACAAATATAGGTATCGTCGATATTCATGGTTTGGTCTTGGTATTTCGGCATACCCGCAATGGATGACATTAATAAATTTTGATCGTTATCAGCCTGAACGGTACCGGTACCTTTGCGAAATTCTACCCACTCACCAGGAATGGGAGGGAGCTTGCTACCGCGCACATCAAAACCACTTCTGCCTAAGGTAGGCTCTGTTCTGCGAAGTACAGGGGTGTCTACTTTTACACAGATAACCTCACCCAGATTGCGCATATCAACCCGCTCACCTTCGTTGGTTTGCGGTTTTAAAATACGTTCAAGCGCATTGGGTACTAACGGTATAAATCGCGATGAACGGCCATTCCTAGCAGGTAGGCCCTTTGCTACTGTACGCTCGATGATGGTGCCTGGAGGTGATTTTCGTGCTTCCACTAACATGGCTTCGATAACGCGTGAGCCAAGGCCTCGATGAATATTGTTTTTTAAGGCTAAAGACTTAATGGTATTTATCGTGGGTGATTTTCCACCGTAGGGTGACGTGATCACAAGGTTGGCTGTCATTGCGTCTTCAGGAATACGAAACTCTATTTCGGCGTTCCGTCTCTCACCAACGCGCTCTTGGACCACGGTGTTGTCACCGGTTTTGAAGTAATGATTAGCAGTATCGCAAGCCGATTTTAAAGCCGCATCAGAAACATATAACCGTTTAGTTTCACCGGTTGCTAACTCCGTTTTTACTTGGCGTATGTCTATTTCTTTAGAAAACTCTGAAGGGTTTAGCGTCAGGTTTATATAGGTTCTTGTTTTATCGAAGCTTATTGTTACGCCGTTCATTACTACATTCATCCTTTGAGCAGTCTTGCTTACTTTTCTATAGTCAATATCGACCTTAACGCTGCAGACTTAAGCGTGTTTCTACATTATTGCAGAGAACGATAACGCATTAGACATAAGTTTAATGTAATGCGTTTCATTGCGCCGCGTCAAAGGTTTTCGGCATATTGAAATAATGCTCTTAAAATAGCTTGTTTTTCGGGGTTATCAACATGTTCATGAGCAAGGCGTTCTAACGTACTCATATAGTGTTCAAGCGTAATAGATGCTGACGAAGTGGGATCAGTTAAACGCGCTTGTCTATGTCGTTGCCACTTCAAGGTTTCATCATAAGTAAGTGTAGACGGGAAATTACGTGCTCTATATCTAAACAATAAAGCCCTAAGGCCGACATGTTGAGTCTCTTCAGCTAATGCGCCAAGTTGTTCTGGGCTTGATGCTAGCACTTTGTCGCACCAATGGCGGTCTTCAGTACTTAAAAAGCCACCGCTATAAAGCGCGTGATCAATATCTTGCTCTTTGTCGTCTGTGTCGTTTTCATACACGTTTGACAGCTTCATGCCTAAGTCACGTTCTTGTGCCAGAATGCGATAATTTTCAAGGCAGGTATCTCTGTCTAACCCTAATCTATGCGCATTGTCCTCAGTCATCGCTTTTGCGGTAGTCACAAAAGGGGAACGGTTAATATGAATGAGCTTCAACCCGGGGCGCAAACTATTGGCATCACTGCCAGGCTCGTAACGCGCGTAAAGTTTGGCTTTTATTTCTTCGGGAGAATCGTTAAGTAGGCTATCGATAGGCTTTGATAAATCTACAGCAATAATCGCGTTACTGTTGGTCGGGTGTTTTGCAATAGGCATTATCCAGGTACAACACCCTTGGCTAGCAGGCAACTTAGCTGAAATATGCAACAGTACGGAAGGCTTAGTTAAATCAAACTGGTTAGCCACATTGTGCTTACTACGAAGGGAATAAGCATATTCAAATAACCTAGGCTGCTTTTCTTTGATTAGCTTTGCCAAGGCAATAGTGGCATGAACGTCACTTAATGCATCGTGCGCGTTTTCGTGGCTTATGTCGTTTTCTTTAGTTAAGTGCTCTAATTTGAAGCTAGGCGTACCATCTTCGCGAGTGGGCCAGTTTATGCCATCAGGGCGAAGTGCGTAGCATGCTCGAGCCAAGTCTATAATATCCCAACGGCTATTGCCGTTTCGCCATTCTCTAGAGTAAGGGTCATAGAAATTTCGGTAAAACAAGAATCTAGCGACTTCATCATCGAAGCGTATGCTATTAAAACCCAAACTGCAGGTGTTGGGCGTCGACATTTCCTGATAAATACGCTTGGCAAAATCAGCTTCGTTCGAGCCATCTCGCAAGGTTTGCTGAGGCGTAATACCGGTAACCAAACAGGCTTCAGGGTGGGGCAAGTAATCGTTCGCAATGGCGCTCATAATATTAATGGGCTTACCAATAATATTAAAGTCCAGATCGGTTCTAATGGCAGCAAACTGACAAGGTAAATCTTTTTGTCCACTGGTACCGAACGTTTCGAAATCGTACCAAAGAAAGCTAGGTTCGTGCATGTTCTAGGTTACATTTTTGAATAAGTGTCATCATGCTGGCAGTGTACACTGCGTGGGTTTGAATACCAAACCTAGCTATTTAAAATGAAATTGATTCATAACTTGCCAATCTGCAAATCGGAAACTAGTTTTTAATGTATATCAGATAATTGGAATATAGTTCACCTTGGCAGCGGTTATAAAACAGAAACTGGGAGCAACGTATTCCCAAAAAATGCTGGGTTTCGCTGTTGTTGGGGCAATCCTAGTCACTGTATTAGTGGCTTTTCTATTCGAAAGCAATCTTTCGCAAAGCGTTTTAGATGATGTGTCGTCCCAGTTAAATCATCAAACGAGTGAGATAGAGGGCTTTACACAACGCCAAGCGGTTCAATATGCTGATAATTTGAAATTTTTGCATGCCACGCCACCAATATCGGGTATACCACGTGCTATTGAAGCGGGAGGCATTGACCCTAAAGGTAAAGACGACTTCGCACTGTGGAAAAAGCGCTTAGAAATCATTTTTATTGCATTTTTGGAAAATAATGAAGAAGTTGATCAGCTTCGCGTAATCAGCGTTGAAGACAATGGTCAAGAACTCGTGCGTGTTGAGAGAGATGGTATAAAGATTGCAGCAGTAGAAAGCGTTGAGCTTCAAAAGAAGAGCGAAAGAGACTATTACCAAGAAAGTGCAAAGTTATCTCGAAATCAGCTCTATATGTCGGGCATCAGCCTCAATAAAGAGTACGGCAAAGTTGAATTTCCTTATAAACCTGTTAACCGTCTATCCTTACCTATTTTTAGAGAAAATGGCGAAAGATTTGGCTTTATAATTATGAACGTTAACACCGCTGTAGCGTTACGCGGTATGCAGCAGTTTGTATCTCCTAACCAACAACTTTATCTTACTGATGATGAAGGCTATTTCATTTACCACCCAGAAAAAAGCTTTAGTTTCAGTAAAGAACTGTCGCCAGAAGTAACGTGGCACACTGAATTTTCATCGCCCTTATACGAAGGAGCTCGGTTGTTAATAAATCGCGCTGATGGGAAGAAAAGTGAGATATACATAGCAAGTCGAAGAGTCATTGTAAGTAGCTCACCTCGCCCTATGTTTATATACGTGCACCTTGCTCTACCTGCAAAAACTATTGCTAATTTAATGAATGAAAGACGATTGGAGGTTTACGGTTTTCTTTTTGCAATGTCTCTCTTGTTCGCCGCGGTATTACTGGTTTTTCATCGTAGTGCCAAAAAGAGCTTTGAGCTGGCAGAGGCTAGGGGAGAGTCGGCAGCGATAGTCGCTGGGTCTAGCGATGCCATAGTGAGTATCGACACCAAGGGAATAGTGAAAAGCTGGAACATGGCCGCAGAGCGACTTTTTAGGTTACCAAGCTCTACCATTTTAGGTCATCACTACAGTGCCTTTGCGTCGATAAGCTCTATATTTTGGGATAAATATCTAAATTCTGAGGTAGCGCGAACCGGCTATTTTCAGGACGAAATTTTATTTAAACAAACATCAGGTATTGAGAGTTGCCTAGCGGTTACTGTGTCTCCCATTTGGGGAGATCACGGGCAGTATTCTGGCGTGGCAGTGGTTTTACGCGACATTACCAAAGAACGTAATACTCAACGCGCTATCGAGAAAAATAACTTAGAGCTTGAAGAGAAAGTGCAAAGCCGCACTAAGCAACTTGCAGAAGCGCGTGATGAAGCCCAAGAAGCTAGTCAGGTAAAAAGTGCGTTTATCTCTAGGGCCTGTTGATCTTTGCTGCATATATTTCACTCAGCAGTACATGGGTAGCCACATCATCGAAAATGCCAGTGATACCATGCTGGCATAATTCCTTGCTAACTTTTCATACCTCGTTGATATTGAACGATAATGCTTTATTCGAGCAAAGGCGTTTTCAACTAGGTGGCGATATTTATAGAGGCACCAATCAACGCTGCCTTTGTCTATATCTTGGCCATAGTTCCGTTTCGGTATGACGGAGATACCTCCTTTGGCTTCAATATATTCTCTTAATGCGTCACTATCGTAGCCTTTGTCACCTACGAAAATGTTTACTTCCCTTAAATGGTCAACCAGACTTTGAGCCCGAGCTATATCATTTCTCTGGCCTTCTGATAGTTCAAAATAAATTGGAAGCCCACCACTATCCACGGCTAAATGAATTTTTGTGGAGTTACCACCTCGGCTTTTTCCTAATGCACTCATTATCCTTAGTAGCTGCTCCGGCACTATGCTGATGAGCTTTGACAATCGAACCATCAGCAAAGACCCAGTCGTAATCAGCCAGTTTGGCTAACTCATTGAATAACATATTCAATAAACCTTTCTTCGACCATAAATTGAATCGGCGATAAACGGCGCTCCAACCGCCGAATTCTGTTGGTAAATCACGCCAAGGAATTCCTGTTCTCAGCCGGAAGAGTATCCCTTCAAACGTCATTCTATGTTCTGGTTTATTGTAAATGCGGCCTGTACTCTTCATTACTTGAAGTAGCTTTTGCCACCGCTTATCAGTTAGCATTAGTCTCGGCATGGTAGTGAGTTGTTCTTTTACTTTTGGCGAAGCAAATTATAACTCTTTACCAT
The DNA here is from genome assembly GCF_000213655.1 of Alteromonas naphthalenivorans. Lineage (NCBI taxonomy): Bacteria > Pseudomonadati > Pseudomonadota > Gammaproteobacteria > Alteromonadales > Alteromonadaceae > Alteromonas > Alteromonas naphthalenivorans. The sequence continues at coordinate 2,289,609 of NC_015554.1, read as the reverse complement.
GCTGCTCAAAAACCAATCACGAAAGATCAACACGCCTTAGTATTAGTCATGAAATGCGAACCCCATTGAACGGTATCGTCGGGTCGCTCAACCTGTTGAAACGCCAACCGCTTTCTTCTAAAGCGGAACAACTGGCGTCTATGATGGATGTGAGTTGTAACAACTTAAGTGTTTTAATTAATGACATATTAGATATGTCGAAAATTGAGGCCGGGAAATTAGACTTGAACGTGCAAGCGTTTAATCCTGTGCAATTAATAGAAACATTATCTTCATCATTGGCGGTACGAGCTCACAACAAAGACTTGGAATTTCTTGTAGATACCACAGAGTTAAAAGCTGAAGCATTGGTGTCAGATCCCCATCGGGTATCTCAAATTATCAGTAACCTAGTAAATAATGCCATCAAATTCACCGAACGAGGTCATGTGGCGCTCACTGCATCGCTGACACGCAATGACAAGGATACCGCCCAGCTCAATGTGACGATAACCGACACCGGGATCGGCATAGCAAAAGAGCACCAGTCGAAGCTTTTCACTGCCTTTACACAAGCAGATGCCTCTGTTGCTACCCGATTTGGGGGCACAGGGTTGGGTTTATCTATCTGCAAACAACTTAGTGTATTGTTGGGTGGCGATATCAACTTTTCTTCCACGCAAGGCCAAGGTAGTTCCTTTTCGTTTTGGATTTCAGTGGATGATGTTACTTCGGCAGATAGTCAGCAAAACTTGGCATTATCTAATCAAATGGACGGGTTGCGTTTAGCGGTGTTTGCTCAGTACCCACCGCTTGCAGAAAATATTAACGGCTTAATTAAGAGTGAAGCTGGTAGCAGTGTAGAAACTTACACCGGCATCGTTTTGTTCGAGGAAGTTTCTTGGGATACCATTGATGTAATTGTTACTGATTACAACAACCCTATCTTGTCGGTCGTGGACGAAAATTGGGACAATTTGCTTAAGCAAATATCTATTCCTCATATCTGTATGTTGCAAAGTATTGGAAAACAAGCCACGTATTATGCCAACTTTACGCCGGCTATTTTAACTAAGCCCTTGTTAAAATCTGAGTTCTTAAAAGTCGTTGACAGTTCTTCCTCTGAGTTCATCGATAGCCCACCTGCCCAGCAAGTCGAATCCAGTGCAACTGATATGGAAAAAGAGAGCATAGCGGGGGCTCATGTATTAATAGTGGATGACAACGCGATTAATATAGAGGTGGCCAGAGGCGTGCTCGATAATTTGCCTGTGTCGGTGAAAATTGCTAGTAACGGTGAACAGGCGCTAGATATTGTAAGGGAGTGCGAAAAAGAAGGGCACTATCTTCACTGTATTTTGATGGATTGCCAAATGCCAATAATGGACGGGTATGCTTGTACTAGCGCTATCCGAGATGGCCACGCAGGGCAAGTACATCAGCAAATTCCTATTATTGCTATGACGGCAAATGCAATGTTAGGGGAAAAGGAAAAGTGCATTGCAGCCGGCATGAGCGACTACGTTACCAAGCCTATAGTGGCGAGCATGGTAGAGCCTAAAATTATTAATTGGATCCAGTCTGCCTACAGCCCCCAATTTCTAGGTAAATCAGTCATGGACGAAACTCGCGTAGTACACAATGAAGTGGCAGATGAAAGACCGTTTTTGGCATCGACATCTGGCTTTGTTGAGCCTTCATCACCTTTATCTCCCTCATCACATGCATCGCCCACAACACCTGTAGCATCTATCTCATTTACCACACCTTCTTCGTCAGAGGGAAGCGATACGCCTATTTGGGAAAAATCACGCGCCTTAATGCGGTTAGCGAATAACCAAGTTCTATTCGATAAAATATGTGAAATGTTTATTGAGAGTGTGCCTAGAAAATGTGATGAAATGAAAGCTGCTGTAAACGATAAAGATGCCTCTAAAGTCAAACTGGTGTCTCATACCATTAAGGGTATGGCGGGGGATATTGGCGCAGTGCGTGTACAAAGTCGCTTTAGTGATATTGAGCGACTAGCCAAGCATGAACAATTACTAGAAATAGACAATGTATTGCCAGAAGCCATTAACGAGATAGCCGTATTTTTAAATGAGTTAAAACCAGCCTAGGCTAGTGTGCTATGTGACATTTATGGTAAGTGCGCAATTTGGTTTAAAAAGCCGCTTAAAATAATGTTTTAGTGGGTAAATTCGAATAGAAAAAGTAGCTGTCATAAGCATAGTCTACTAGGCTTAAAGCGTAACAAAAATAATTTGATTACAAAAAGATAACATTGCGTTACATCATTACTATAACAAGCAGTGCCGTCTCGTCTTCAGGCTGTATAAAAATATAAAAGACGCCGCGGCCGGGAGAGAAATATGGAATCGTTGCTAGTCAGTGATTATATGAATACTCACCCCGTGAAATTAAATGGGGATATGACGGTGGCCGAAGCCGTAGAGGCTTTATTGGCTTGCGGGCAAAGTGGAGGCCCAGTGATTGATATTAAAGGGAAGGTAATTGGCTTTTTGTCTGAACAAGATTGCATTGCTCAAATGATAGCGTCGAGTTACTACCGAGAACAGATTTGCCGAGTGGCAGAAATAATGAAAGCGCCGGTTGTGGTTATTAAACCGTATCTGTCGGTAATAGAACTTGCACAATTACTGATTAAAAATAAGCCTCGCGTTTACCCTGTGGTTGACGACGATGGGGTATTGGTTGGAAGTATTAACCGAACGGCAGTGCTTCGAGCAATAGACGTACAACTTCGATCGGGCTATCAGCGCGCTAGCTAGCATTGGTCGTTTTGTAAAAGCACTCCAAAAGTATAAAGGGTAAGCCATTCAGCTTACCCTTTTTTTGAGTAACATATTGTTCTCATATCGTTTATCTCAAGCAGCTCATCGGCGCCTGATTATGGAATATGGCTATAAAAACGGCTATGAAAAATGATTGAGAGCAGTTAATTACCTAGAGTGAGTGCTTATGTGTGTGCTTACGTGAGTGCGAATAGCATCAGCTAAGTCGTCCCCAGCTACAAACTTAAAGTTTTGCCGTTGGCTAGGCATCACATTTCTTCCATCTTGTACCACCAATAGCCCACCATTAAAGGGGCCGCCTAGATTGACGTTGGAGGTTTCAAGACCATCGGTTTCCGACACCCCATCAATGCCTTTATCATAATTTGCACCAATGCTAATCATACCCACCAAACTATAAGGTGCCTTGCTTTCATAAACAGCGTACTGATTATTACCTTGGCTAGAAGCAACTAAATAGCGTACACCGTCTACATCGAATAACGATAAACCTTCGATGTCAGCGGTAACCGGGGATTTTATAGGAACAATAAGCATGGGTGTCTTGTTAAACGTTTTGCTAAGGGTTGATGAAGGCATTGTTTCGGCTTCAGAAACATCCAACGCCCATATGCCTGCACCTTCTTCTCCCAAGTAGGCAATTTGTGTATCGGTGTCTACAACGCAACCTTCCGGCTGAGACGGCAATTCAAAGTCGTGAATTAGGGTGGCAGAAACGCGTGAAGCATCTTCTAAGGTATTCAACTGATAGTGCAAGTACCGGCCATCAGTACTATTTACTAATACTTGGGTGTGATTATTGTTTGAAAATGCACACAGCCCATAAATATCGGTTAGCGGGGTAGGGATGTTAGTGTTGAAGGTTAGCTCGCCAGTTTTCTTATCGATGAAAAAGACTGACATGCTGTTACTGCTTCGGTTACTTGCCACTGCGATATCGTGTTGTGGTGCCCAGTTGTATGCCACGCCCACGTTGTTTACTCGTCCTACCTTGTGTGAGGCAACTAACTCACCTTGTAAGTTGTAGGTATTTAGGCTGCCTTTTTTGTTAGTGCCAATCACCAAACTTTTAGATGGGTTGTTTTTGTTTACCCAAATAGCAGGATCATCGGCTGCATCACCATAATTTTCCACCACATCGGTTTCATAAACAGGCTGCAGTTCTATAGCAGAAAACATGGGTGTCTTGTTAGTGGGGACGTCATCGTTTGTGATGGGTGTCTCTCTAGTGAGGTTTTCTTTTTTTACTATGGGTGTCTTGTTAAGCGTATCGCTAAGTGTGGGTGTCTTGTTAAGAGAGGCTTGGTTTGTTTTGCAAGCGTACAGCGCTTTTATGGCGTGGGTGATGTCGGTGGTGAAGGTACTGCCTGAGTTGTCATCGTAGATGTTGGCGAAAACCGTATCGCTTTTTACCGACAGCGCGATATCTTCTGGGGCTATGTCTTTATCAAAACCAAAGTAGGTTGTGGCGCAGGTATTGTGCAGCCAAAGCCCGTTGTGTTCTGGGCTTACCCACGCGGCAAGCGAGCTTTGTGTATCTGGGCTGTTTGTAACTGTGCTGTCTGTATCTGAGCTGGAGGAAAACAAGTTACGTGCCTCCAATCCATTAAGCGTAGCAACACCTTCAACCGGTATATCGGCTTGGTTGAAGGTAAGCGTGCGCTCGACCTCTGCTTCTTCATCTGCAGGCATGGCCCATACGCCAGCGTACTCGTCGGCTAAATATAGGGTAAGTTCCGCGTGACGTGCCGCTGAACGATTAAACTTTGAGTCAGAAACGTAAATGTCAGAAGCGTTGTAGTTAACCCCAAGCGCACAACTTTTTATGCCTGGGCCAATAGCCAGAGTTCGTAAATTATGAACGGTGAGTGTGCTATCGCTTTTATCGGGTATCGCCACGTACTGGGTGAGCATGCCTAAGGCATCGATATTAACGAACTGTAATTTGCCGTCGATATTAGCACTACACAAGGCTTCCGAGTCTTTTACTTCAGTTGCTGATGTTTGGGTAATGCGAATAGTATGGTTTGGCGTATTTTCAGTACCTACTGTGTAGCTACGTACTTGTTGGCTGTTAATATCAAACACTAAGGTTTGAATATAGGTGCCGTTAGTATGCTCTAACTCATCAGTAACTAAGTAACTTCCAGCTGCAACAAAGTGGCCTTTTTGCGACGCGAGCATATTTTTATCATCAGAAACAGTCAAACCATTGGTTTCACTAATGGTTACGCTTATCGTCTTACCGTTTAATTTGTATGTTGTTTCAAAGTCAGTAGAAACACTAGAACCAGTTTTGGTTAGCGTTAGGTCGGCTACGCTTGATGCAACTGCATTCGTACTTGTCATAACGGCCAAACAAAAAGCGAATTGAGTTGTTTTTATGGCAAATGTTGTAAGGCTGTTCTTTACTTTATTCATTGCCAGTTCCTTTTGTTCCAGCGCTAAGCTTTTGTACTTTATGGCGATAAATCACGGCCCCTTTGTGGTTAATAAAGGTAAATCCAAGTTCGTTATTAGTCATACTTACCGCCACAAAGCCCCCCGTCGATTCAGCAAAACGGGTAAAGTCGTAATGTCCTACTGGGCGCACTTCTGAACCACCACCAGATACAATATGTACCAGCGAGTCATTGGGTAACTGGTTATGTTGCAAGTCATGTTCGTGGCCAGCAATGTAGGCGTCTACGCCGTGCTGATGCAGTATAGGCTCGAGTACATTTTTAATAGCGCTGGTAGTGCCATAACGTTTTCCACTTGAATACAGTGGGTGATGGCCAATCACAATGTTCCATTTAGCATTGCTGTTTGAAAGCATGGTGTTTATCCACACTAATTGCTTTTTTGAGCCTTGAGAATAGGCTTCTTGGTATTTCGCTTCAGTGGCGTAATCTGGGTTTAGCGGGTTAGTGTCGATAAATAGAATAAGCGCAGTGGTATCATCTTCTAATTGTACCGTTTTACTATAATACTGCGCGGGCATATCCCAGCGTCGACTCACTTTACTGTAGTCAATTTGGGCTTGCCAATTGCCGCGATAATCATGGTTGCCCAGCACGGGGTGCCAATCAACAAATAAGTGGGGCTGATGGTAAATGTCTTCAAATGAAGTACGCCAGTAAGGGTCTTCAACCGACGCCACCCCGTTATCATAAAAATTATCGCCGGTAGTGGCGATGAATTCAGCATCAAGCTGGTAGCTGGCAATGTCCATCCATTTAGCGACATCCCGTTGATAAAAATGGCCATTGCGGCCCCAGTCGCCCACCACTAAAAAGTGAAAAGCATTATCTTGACCTTCAAGATTATTAATGTGGTGTTGTTGGTAGTAATTGTGTGATGTGATTTGCCCTTGGCACGTCAGTGACAAAAAGGCAAAAAGAAGCAGTAGTACGCGCATGAATTTATCTCTAATAAGGGCGCGCTTGTAGCGCGCCCATTTTTTAAACGCCTGTGTATGACGTTTAGGGTTTGACGTATATTTAAACGTAAGATCTTGTTTTACAAATATGGGGTAAATAATGCGCTTAATTAGCGCATTTGCCATGTAAAACCTAGCTCAAACGTACGGCCATATTCTTCAAATTGTGCATTATTCGTGCGCGAATCGAAGTAGTTATAAAATGGCTCGTTATTGATATTGATTGCGTTGAAATACACCTGCATATCATCGTTAATGAAATACTTTGCAGTGAAATCTAGCTGGGCATGTTCATCTTCGTAACGCAGCATGTCACCGTCAATTTCTTCAAAGTTTTCACTCTTATAGGTCATGGCTAAGCGCAAGCTAAAGTCGTTGGCTTCGTAACCAAAGGTTAGGTTTCCAATGGTGTCTGACTGGTTAGGCAGTTGAGTTTCAAACTTTTCACCGTCTAAGAATGTGGTGGCGTCTGAATCGGTGAAGGTGGCATTGGTCGACATAATAAAGCCGTTGTTAAATGCTTTAACCCACGACAATTCTAGCCCGTGTAAACTGGCACTTTCACCGTTAATGGCTTGAATGGCTTCATCGTAGTCTTCCCAACCTTCGGTGCCTGCTACATCGGCATACACTACAAAGTTATCAATATCTTTATAGAAATAACCGGCTGACAGTACGCCAATATCACCAGGGTAATACTCTAAAGACACATCAAGGTTTTGTGCTTCGTAAGGTTGAAGCTCTGGGTTGCCAACTTCTGCTTCACGCTCGGTAACAAAAACGCCGTCATCTTCTTCGGTTTTGCTTTCGATAATTTGAAACGCTGCTACATCTTCAAATTTAGGACGCGAAATGGTTTGCGTATATGCGGCGCGAAGTTGAAGTTTATCTGAAAACGCGTAGCGTGCGTTGATGCTGGGTAACCAGTGATCATAATCTCGCTCGGCTTCCCATACCGTGTTTACCACGTCTTCTACATCAGTTTCTTCATTTTCAATAAGTTCAACACGCATGCCTGAGGTACTGAAATCAGTGCGCTCGTAGCGTACACCAGCCACAATATGAAGCTTATCAATATCAACACTACCCATAATGTAAGCAGCAAAGATATCTTCTTCGTTAACGTAGGTAGCACCATTAGATTCAATTTCTGAATCAAGTTCGGCCAATTCTAGTGCAGCACGATTAGTGTTGAAATAATCACGCATACCAGAACGAGACAAGCCTGGACCAAAATCACCTAGTGAATATTCTGGTGAGTCATCACCGAAATCAGCAGGGTTAATGCCGTCAAAATCGCCATCGTAAATGAATATGCTGCTGTCGCGGTCTTTTTCGCGGCTACGGTATTTTGTGCCTAATTTTAATTCACCCAAATAGCTGCCAAAATTTACAGGGCGAGCCAAATCGAGTTTAAAACTGGTTTCGGTGTCTTTGGTATAGTTATCTTCAAACGAAATTTCATCAAGCTCGTACGTTGATAAGTCCATTGCGTCGGCGTTTTGTGTAATAGCAGGGCGAATGGTACTTAGGTTTGCATCGATGCTGTCGTTTTCAGTCACAAAATTATAGTAAAGCGCGTCTGGCTCATCTTCATCAGATTTAGCATAACCAAGTTGCCAGTCAGCTTTCCATGTTTGAAGCTGGTGTTCACCCCCAAGGGCTACCGTAAAAATACTTTGGGTTTCTTTTCTGTCTTTACTGCCGCGCTCAATTTCTGAATCTTCACCATCTAGGGTGAAGGTATTACTTAAGCGGTATTCTTCGTCTGAAAACTCACTGTACAGAGTGCGAAGATAATACTGGTTGTTAAAGTCTGGACGGTAGTCAAGGTTTACTGCCCCACCCAAACGCTCGCGGGTAATGGTGTACTGGCGTTGTTCTACCTCATCATCGCCATTACTTTCAACGTTATCAGAGCCGAAATCACGGTCAAAGTACGACAAGGCAGCAGCAATACCCCAATCAGGCGTTAATTTTTTTGTAATGGTGCCAGATACTTTAGGGCTGACTTCGTCACGCAAGTCATTTTGGCTACCTTGTACGGTAATGCTCGCCGTATCTTGTTGTTTGTCGAACGCGCTAACACTGGTCACTTCAACTGAGCCGCCGATGGCGTCGGCGTCCATATCAGGGGTAACCGACTTCGACACTTCAAGGGTTTGAATTAGCTCTGAAGGGATAACATCTAGTGCCACCGAACGTACACCAGATTCTGGTGAAGGAATGTTTAAACCATTAATGGTCACGTTGTTTAAATTTGGATCGATACCACGAATGCCCACAAAGCGGCCTTCGCCTTGGTCGCGCTCTATCGACAAGCCTGGTAAACGTTGCAACGATTCTGCGGCATTTTGGTCGGGGAATTGCCCAATGGCATCGGCAGATACCACATTAGATATACGGTTAGATACTCGCTGTTGGTTAATCGCGCTAGCTTGGCTACTACGTTGCCCTAGTACGAGTAATTCTTCAAGTTCATCGCCTTCACCCAGCTCAATAGTCGGGCGTACCGTGTCATCATCGCTTACTGTGACTTTCTGCGTGACCGTTTCTTCACCTAAATAAGAAACTTCTAAGGTATAGGTACCCGCAGGTACACCCGAGAAGCGAAAGCTACCGTCGCGTCGAGATTCTGTGGTTAAGTTTAGCTCTACAAGTTTCACTTTAGCGCCTACGTACACTCGCGCTTCTGCGGCGTCGTTAAGCGTGCCCGTAATTGCGCCATTAGCGGCTAAGGCTTGATGAGACAGTGAAAGGCCAAGGGCGGCAATACAGGCAATGCGTAATGTAGAATAGCGGGTTTTAATTTTCATTCTTAATCCGTGAGTAAAGTGTGCAAAGTAGTGTGGTGATCAATGTGTATGAGCCATGTTCGATGCCGAATACGGTAAAAAGTGGATATGACAATTACATGACGGGAACGCTATCAACACCGGCAGAAATAGCGAATATGATCAGAATGAAAGAAAGGTGAGCTAAATTGACCTGCCAGTAACATGCTAATAAGTTTAGGTATTTTGATACTTTTTTTAAATTCAAAGGTGCCTTGCCACCAATTTGTCACATTGATGAGCCAAACTGACCCTCGACAATCAGGTTAAAAATGGGATATTTCCTGAGTCTTGTTCTACTGCTTGTTCCCGATTGCTTCCTTGGTAATGGCGGGAAAAGCACAGTTTGCTACCCATAAGAGTGCGACATCATGTTTACCTTACGAAATGCCACACAGTTTAGTCACCACAAAGGTTGGCTATTCTTTACTTTTGCTACTGTTGCACTGGCGAGCTCCTTGAGCCTGACCTTTGGCAACGGCAAGCCTCTCGCCATTATATCTGGCCTAGACATCGTGGGTGAGGGCAGTGTAGTACTGTTGACTCTGGGATGGATTGTTGCCGTATTGGCCAGTCGGCCGCCAGGTAAGGTCACTAGCCTGTTAATTGTGGGCTTAGTATTTTTCTTATTCTCAATGACACTCGACTTACTTGATGAGTTTTTACGTTACCCTGATTCCGCGTTGTGGCTCAGCATGATTGAGTCGATACCCGCCGCTATTGGCATGATTATCATGACAGCGGCGCTTTACCTATGGCATTTAGAACAGCGTGCAATCAATTTACAGCTTCGGCGCCGAGAATGGGACTACCGAGACCACCGAGAAATAGATCCTATTACCCAGTTGTATCGAGGCGATTACTGGCAATCACGGGTTACCGCATTGCAAGCATCGGGAAATGATGGCTACGTGGCCATTATTGATATTAATGAATTTTATTATTTTAATCAGCGCTATGGGCAGGCCGAAGGCGACCGCTACTTGCACGAAGTCGCGCAACTGGTGGTGATGAACCTAAGACAGCAAGATTTAGCTTGTCGATATGCCGGCGATAGATTTGCGCTATTGCTGCCTAATGTGAATGAAGCCGAAGCCCAAGATATTGTAAAAGAAGTTAGAGCCAGTATTAGCCATGTAGCGTTTCGCTATAAAGAAGACACGGCCGCCATTTATACCAGTGCGCGCGCAGTGGTTGCGCCACTTACTCAACAAGGATCGCTCACCGATACTTTGCAGCATTTGCTGCTTCAGCTTGAAGACAGCAACAGCGCCCAAAACAATAAAAACGGCAGCAGGAACGCTGCATAGTGATAGCTAGCTCAGTGGTGACTTCAGGGGAAACTCAAAGGCCTGTGAAAACACTTTCGCCAGTACCAGTGACTCAGTCAGACAAAGTGATACCAGCGTATCACCTTGTAAATGCAGTGCTGGACGTGGCCATTCCCCGCGGCGCAAGTAAAGACAGAATACTTCGTGGTACGGGCATTTTTGACGATAGCCTTACGGTAAATACGCGTATTAGTGCCAAACAATGTATAGCCTTATTTTCAAATGTAAGAGGGCAGTGCAAGGGTAACGACGTTAGCTTTTTGATAGGTAAAAGTTTAGGTGGGGTATGGCTACGTGAAGATATAGCCAATATTAAACGAAGCCAAAACCTTGAGCAGGCCATTGAAGCGCTTACAGCAATTCGGTGGGGGAGTATTCCCTTGGTATCGTTTAAGCGCTTTTCGCTACAAGATAAATATATTTGGGTGTTACAAGACACTATGGGGTGTGAAAAAAGAGGTGCTCATAAGCTTTGGCCCTTTATTGCCGAGTTGTATTTATCCATGCTGGTTGCCTTACTTAAGCAGTGGACTGGCACCCGTTTACCTTTGAGTTTTACAATAGATTCAGAAAGACCACGCAACGTTCAAGATTTCGAAACTTACCTAGGACTTCGGGTTGCTTTTCATTCGCCCCTGATGTCTATAACCCTCCCCAAATCTTGTATGACTTCCGCTTTCCCGTTTGCCGATGAGAAAGCAGGCAATGTTCAAGGCGATATTCAAGGTGATGTTCAGGGTGATATCCAAGGCGAGGCACAGCGTAGTTTGGCATATCAGCAAACCCCGGCTTCACCTCAACACACACCAAATTTGAGCTTACTCGATTATATAAGAATTCAGACATTACAAGAGCCTCAAAAAGGCTTAGCGGATTTAGCGAGAAATTTAGGGTGCAGTACCGCAACGTTAAAACGAAAGCTTAGCGACCATAACTACACGTACCGCGGGCTAAGCGAAGAAGCACGGCGGCAACAAGCCATCGTATTGCTGGCGCTTAAAAAGCTAAACAACGAACAAAGCGCCTCGCAAATGGCCTTTTCCGACCTGCCTAACTTTCGCCGTACGATAAAACGATTAACCGGTTTGACCCCAAGTGAGCTGCGCGCCCGTTAATTTGCTTTGCATTAGGTACAAAACCTTTTATCCTTTCACTCGTTTTTACATTATTGTTTAAATGTCTACCAATGTAAGCGCGCTAATCTAAACCCGTTTGTTTATAGTTATTTAGACGTAAAGCGCCTTATAGATACAATAATCGTCGGCCTTACGCCGTGCCCATTCAGATTTAAAGAAGTAGAGTTTTCTGTGCAGCAATCAATTTCAAGTAGCCAACCTAAACCCAATCCAATGGGTTTAACGCCCATTTTATTATTTGTCATTTTGGTGGTAGCTACAGGCCTTATTACTAACGATATTACCGCTATGCCTATTTTGGTGGCGTTTTTTATTAGTGCAGGTTATGGGCTATGCCTAAACCCTAAAGGCGAAAAGGTAAGTTTCTCAGAAAAAGTACAAACGTTCTGCAAAGGCGGCGGCGATAAAAACATTATTCTACTGGTGCTGATATTTCTTCTTGCTGGCGCCTTCTACGCGGTCACCATCGATATTGGTGCGCGCGACGCTACGGTAAATATGGCACTACAATTTGTACCTACTGCCATGATATTGCCCGGGTTATTTTTGATTTGCTGCTTTATTTCGTTTGCCATGGGTACCTCTATGGGCACCATTACTGCACTTTCACCCATTGGGGCGGGGCTGGCAAACAGCTTAGGCTTACCGGTTGAGCTTGCCCTTGGCGTGGTAGTAGGCGGCGCTATGTTTGGTGATAATTTGTCATTTGTATCAGACACCACTATTGCGGCCACTCGAACCCAAGGTGTACAGCTTAAAGACAAATTTCGTGCAAACTTGATGGTAGCTTTACCAGCTTGTTTGGCCACCATGGTACTGCTGTTAATCTTTGTTGATGTAGATACCTCAGAGCTTATTGAAACTAAAGATTACGATGTATGGCGCATATTGCCGTATTTATTCATTATTGGTTTTGCACTAACAGGCTTTAACGTTATCACTGTTTTGGCAGTGGGTATTGCAAGTGCTTGCGTGGTTGGCTTGCTGCAAGGCAGCTTTACCGTGCTTACCATGATGCACAGCATTCAAAAAGGCATGGGCTGGATGCAAGACTTAGCCATGATAGCCATTACCATTGGCGGGATTGTGGCCTTGATGCATGCGAACGGTGGAATTACCTGGCTTATTAACCGGCTAACTAAACGTGTCACTAGCAAAAAGGGCGCAGAGTTTAGTATTGCTGGACTAGTCAGCTTTTTAGATATAACTACCGCCAACAATACCATTGCGATTGTCACTGCTGGTCCTATCGCGAGCGATTTAAATGAAAAGTATGGAGTAGATCCTCGCCGTACTGCATCACTACTCGATATTTTTTCTTGTAGCTTTCAAGGGCTGGTGCCTTACGGGGCGCAGTTATTAAGTGCTGCTGCGGTAGTCGGTATATCGCCGCTTGCCATTACACCTTACTGCTGGTACCCCATGCTTATCTTCGTGTTTGGCTTGTTGGCTATCTGGTTCAACTTTCCCACCTTTGAACAAAAAAATGACGATGAGTTAACAGAAGCATAGGCTGTTGTGAAGTCGCGCTAACTCAAAAATAGCTAGGCAACAAACTAGCGTGATTAACGGTGGAAATTTAGCGCCACTTCTTCTAGGATCGTTCTCCGCTGTTTAGCCGTATAGGTTGGTATAGTTGCGGCTTAGGTTGTTTTTACAACATTGGTTTACAGCACGTTTTGCTATTAAGCACCGCAGCTATAATTCGTAAGTACAGACCGCAAGTACAGATAGTACAAATTATACAGATTATACAAATAGTACAGTTCGCATCACCCAGTTCGTATTAAAAAGTAGGATGGTAAATTGTCTTCACCTAACGCGCCTTCGTCGCCTGTCGCTTTTCAAATTAAACCGCTTTATGCACAACTCGATGATTGTCTGTCGGCGGATAAATTCCCGTTAAAACGGCGTATTCAGCAGTTCACGAAGCAGCTAAATAGCGGTGAAAAGGTAAAGGATGAAAAGGTAAAGGATAGTAACCAAACAGATGCTTCTACAGATAGCCCGCAAAGCAAACTAGCCACTCGATACGAAAAGCTTGTTAACGATATTCAAGCATCAAAAGATAAGCGTGCGTTCAGGCTAAAGAATTTGCCAGAAGTGACGTATCCGCCACTGCCGGTGAGTGATAAAAAAGACGATATTAAAGCAGCCATTGCAGCAAATCAGGTGGTGATTGTAGCGGGTGAAACCGGCTCGGGTAAGACTACCCAGTTGCCGAAAATATGTTTAGAGCTTGGCCGTGGTGTCAGCGGCATGATAGCGCATACCCAGCCACGTCGATTGGCTGCTCGCAGTGTGGCAACTCGTATTGCTGAAGAGCTCAACACGCCGCTTGGTGAAAAGGTAGGCTTTAAGATTCGTTTTAGCGATCAGGTTAGCGAGCGAAGCTACGTAAAACTGATGACAGACGGTATGTTGCTGGCAGAAATGCAAAACGACCGTTTCTTGAATCAATACGACACCATTATTATTGATGAAGCCCACGAACGTAGCTTAAACATCGACTTCTTGCTGGGCTATTTAAGGCAGCTATTAGACAAGCGCCCTGAACTTAAACTCATTATTACCTCGGCTACTATCGACCCCGAACGTTTCTCGAAGCACTTTAATAATGCGCCTATTATTGAAGTGAGCGGACGTACGTATCCAGTTGAAATTCGTTATCACAGCCCTGAAGACAATGAGAACGATACCGATCAAACCGACGCCATTGTGGGGGCGGTTGATGAACTATTAACCGAGAAACCGGGCGATATTTTAGTGTTCTTAAGTGGGGAGCGTGAAATTCGCGACACCCAAGATGCGCTCATGCGCAGGCAATACCGCAATACTGAAATAGTGCCTTTGTATGCTAGGCTTTCCGCCGCAGAACAAAACCGTATTTTCCAATCTCACACCGGTAGGCGCATTGTGTTGTCTACCAACGTGGCAGAAACCTCGTTAACTGTGCCGGGCATTAAGTTTGTTATCGACCCAGGTGTGGCGCGTATTTCACGCTACAGTGCTCGCAGTAAAGTACAGCGGTTGCCTATAGAAGCTATATCGCAAGCGTCTGCGAATCAGCGGGCAGGGCGATGTGGACGTGTTTCCGATGGTATCTGTATTCGTTTATACAGCGAAGATGATTACCTTGGCCGCCCTGAATTTACCGACCCAGAAATACTGCGTACTAATTTGGCCTCAGTTATTTTGCAAATGCTTGCGTTGGGTTTGGGGGATATTGCCGATTTTCCGTTTGTTCAACCGCCAGATAACCGCAACATCAACGACGGTTTTAGGTTGCTAGAAGAAATTCAGGCCATAGTGAAACAAAAAGGCCGTATGCAGCTTACCAAAATGGGTAGACAGATTGCCCGTTTACCTATCGATCCTCGCTACGCCCGTATGGTGGTTGAAGCGCAGCGTACCAATGCGTTAATGGAAGTCATGGTAATTGCCGCGGGGCTATCTATTCAAGACCCTCGTGAGCGCCCACAAGATAAACGCCAACAGGCGGATGAAAAGCACAGCGAATATACCGATAAAGATTCAGACTTTATTAGTTTGTATAACTTGTGGGACGCGTTTAAAGCGCAGCAAAATGAATTAAGCCAGAACCACCTTCGTAAATGGTGTAAGAGCCAATTTATTAATTATCTGCGTATGCGCGAATGGCAAGATATTGTTAGCCAACTTAAAAAGTCGGTGGCCGAACTGGGCTTTGGCATTGTGAAAAACGAGCCAGATTATCAAGCTATTCACGAAGCCATTGCCAGTGGGTTACTGTCGCATATTGGCTTTAAAGATAAAGACAGAGAATACTTAGGCTCGCGCAACACCCGCTTTATGATTTTCCCAGGTTCTGGGCTTTCTAAATCGCAACCTAAATGGGTAATGGCGGCTGAACTCGTTGAAACCTCTAAGCTATTCGCCCGAATGGTGGCAAAAATAGACCCCGTGTGGATAGAGTCTTTAGCTGGGCATGTTAGTCAGCATAGTTATTCTGAGCCCCATTGGTCGAAAAAACGCGGTGCAGTTATCGCGTTTGAAAAAGTGACCTTGTTTGGTTTACCTATAGTGATGAAACGAGCCAAAGTGTATAGCCTAATTGACCCGCCGGTATGTCACGAACTCTTTATTCGGGAAGGCTTAGTTGAAGGTAATACGCGGCTTAATTTTGGTTTCTTGAAAGAGAACCAAGCTTTATTAGAACAAGCCGATGAGTTTGAACAAAAGACCCGACGCCGAGATCTTTTGGTTGATGACGACGAATTAGTCCGTTTTTATGCCTCGCGTATTCCGGTAGAAGCGAACAACGAAGCCGCGTTTAAGAAATGGTATAAAAACCAAGAAGCGTTAGTTAAGCAAGCGGGCGGCGAAAAGTCTGGTACCGAAAAGATAAGCGACGTGCTTACCTTTACCGAGGATGACGTGTATCGCCAACAGCCTGGACAAGCCATAGAGAACGCCTTTCCGGATGCATGGCGACAGGGCAACATCACCATGGGGCTTCGTTATCATTTTGAGCCGAATGCGGATGACGATGGTGTTAGCGTGATTATTCCTTTGCCGGTACTCAACCAAGTGGAAAATATTGGCTTTGATTGGCAAGTGGCAGGGCTACGACATGAACGCATAGTGTCGATGATCAGAACCTTGCCAAAGCGCTTACGCCGCAACTTTGTGCCTGCGCCTAACTTTGCGGATGCCTGCATTGCAGATATAAGCGAGACGGATAAAAATGGCCGCCCCATAAGCCTTGTAGAGGCGGTTACCGCCAAGCTTCGTAAAATGACCGGTATTACCGTAGAAGAAGATGAATGGAATCTGTCGCAGCTAGATAGACACCTGATCATGCACTTTACGGTAGTAAACGATAAAGGCGAAACCATTGCGCGCTCAGACGATTTACACGCTCTTAAACAGCAATGTGCTGGGCAAGTAAAAGAAACCTTTGAAAAGGCGGCTACGCCTGAGCTTGAGCGTAGTGGTATTGAAAGTTGGGATTTCGACACACTGCCTACTACTTTTGCGCAAAAAATGGGTGGCTTTGAAGTACAAGCTTTCCCCGCTTTAGTAGAAAAGGGCGACAAGGTAGATATCGCGCTTATAGACGAGCCAGAAAAAGCGCAATCAATGCACCGAAAAGGTGTGAACGTGTTAATTAAAAACGCCATGCCGTCCCCGCTAAATTACTTGCAAAGTAAGTTACCCAATAAAGCGAAGCTGGGTCTTTACTTTAATCCGTTTGGGCAAATTAAAGCGCTTATTGATGATTGTATTTTTGCCGGTATAGATGCGCTGGTGGGCGAATATTGTGAAAAGCACAACACAGATATTCGTAGCAAAGCGGATTTCGATGCCTGCGTAGATATAGTGCGCGCTGAAATAAACGACAAAGTATTAGAAATAGCCAAGCAGGTAGAGCAGGGCTTAACGCTCGCACATCAATGCCAAAAGCAAATGAAAGGCAATGTGCCCCTTAACATGATAAACGCATTGGGCGATTGCAAAGGGCATCTTTCTAGCTTGGTATTCCCAGGGTTTGTTTCGGATATAGGTGAAGCACGGCTTAACGATTGGAACCGATATATAAAAGGCTTGTCTCGTCGTTTAGAAAAACTACCGATTGATCCGAATAAAGACAGAATGCATCAACTCACCGTTGAAAAAGCCCTAAGTGAATGGGAAAAAGCGTGTGGTAAATACCCTAAAGGCAAAGTACCAGAAGCATTATTAGATACACGTTGGATGATTGAAGAATTAAGGGTGTCTTTATTTGCCCAAGCATTAGGTACGGCTTACCCCATATCGGCAAAGCGTATCTCACTGTTTTTAGCTGACTTCTAGCTGGGAAATTAAGCGGCTTGTTTAATTTCCCAAATGACAGAATCTAATTTTCTAAATATAAATGGACAATTATTGATCAGGCTGATTGACAAGCAGCCAAGCTCGCCCTATAACAGGTAGAGCAACATGTGGTTTGAATACGTAGTGGAGATGTAGAAATGTTGGGATACGACGATAAGCGAAATTTTTTCAGGATGATGGTTAATTCGCCTTGTCAGTTACAGGTTACTGATGATGAATCGAGCCGCACTATGCAAGCAATGTGTAAAGATATAAGTGCAACAGGCATGTCTTTAGAAGTTGATGAACCTTCGATAGAAATTGGTACGCAAGTTAGCGTTGCCATAGATTCTCCAAGCTCTCAAGTACCTTCACTAGCAGCCATTGCTACTGTGGTTCGCTGTGAGCCAGACACGGAATCTAGCTGTTTGATTGGGGTTGAAATCACAGAAATGAAATAGGCTGATAGTGTTTTCGCAAGCCTAAGTATATTCATTACAATGACTCACGACGTCTCTCGTGAGTCTCTCTTGAGTTTCTCTTGAGTCAGACTAGCCTTTTTTCTCACCGCTACCCATAGCTAATTACATTTAGTCATCGATAAATTATTGGCAATCATTTTGCCGACTTCCCCGGCGGTATGTTTCACGGGCTTTAATGGCCGCTGATTTATCTCGTTGGCTTATCTCTTCACATTATGACTGCGCGTATATGACTTGTTTTAAACCCGCTAAGCAACGCCCTTCATAAGTTTGAAATCGAATAAGTCGATGGCGCCCTTCGTAAAAATCAATTGTCTTTAATGTATCTAATCGATAATAATTCTCATTAACGATTCGAGACAAACTTATTAGGTCAATCATTATGAAAAAGACAATCACTTTTGCGTGTATGCACTTCACCGTCGCTTTTACAGTGGCATATTTATTAACAGGCAGTGCAGTAGTGGGTGGGGCAGTAGCCTTAGTTGAGCCAGCTGTGAATACGGTGGTATTTTATTTTCACGAGCGAGTCTGGAAGAAGTTTGAGAACCAGCCTAAAGACCAAGCTAGCGATCAGCAACTACGTAGTGGTCCCGAGCAGGCTTTTGCTTCAAATGAGATGGCATTGGCATCATAAGCGTTTGCTAAGTTTGCCTCTTATTTGAATTTTCGAAGAACGTGGCACTAAAGGTGAGTTAAGTTCAATAACACTTAATAAAACCTTAGCGCCACGTTTTTTATGCTTAATGAATTAAACAGTAACCCTGTATTAATTCGCTTTTATTCGTCTGTGGCGTGTATTTCGTTGGATGTAAAAGTACGCCAGAAATTACAGATCAGTGACTTCACAAACTAAACCTTTCAAGTAATACCCTTCAGGATAACTGCCTATCACAGGGTGATCGGTGGCTTGGTTAAGTCGCGCAATAATTTTGATGGTTCTTCCTGCATCCAATGCGGCATCAGCCACAATTTTTTGAAACAAATCGGCTGGCATTAAGCCAGAGCAGCTAAAAGTAAGCAGTAATCCACCATTTCTCACCGCATGAATTCCGTACAGGTTTATATCTTTATAGCCGCGGGCAGCGCGGGTGAGTGATGCTTTGTTGTCGATAAATTTTGGGGGATCGAGGATAACCATATCAAATTGTTCTTTACGTTCGTGGTATTCACGCAACTGCTTAAAAACATCTTTTTTGACGTAATGACTTTTGGTTTCATCTAAACCATTTAACGCCACATGCTGCTTAGCAAGGTCAAGAGCAGGTTGAGAAACATCCACATTAGTAACCGATTTTGCACCGCCTTGTAGTGCGTAACAAGAAAAGGTGCCGGTATAGCTAAAGCAATTAAGCACGTCAGCGTCTTTGGCATAATGTGCAGCGGCAGCACGACTATCTCGTTGATCAAGATAAAAGCCTGTTTTGTGGCCGTTCTCTATATCAACAATGATAGAAAGCCCATTTTCTTTTACGGTAACTTGCATAGGTGGCTCGCCGCTCACCACACCTGTAACTGGCTCTAAACCTTCCTTTTTACGTACATCAACATCGCTTCGCTCGTAAACGTGGGTGCCGGGCTTTAACTTGTTTATTGCCCACACAATTTTATCTCGGTGCTTCTCGGCCCCAGCGCTTAATAGTTGCAATACGGCTACGTTGTCGTACAAATCTATGGTAACACCTGGAAGGCCATCACTCTCAGATGCAATCCAGCGAAATGCATTGGTGACTTCTGGGTCAAATAAACGCATTCTCAAATTAAGCGCAATTTCCATACGGCGTAAAAAGAACGCGTTATCGATGCTTTCTTCTTTACTAAATGTCCACATGCGCACGCGAATTTGCGAAGTAGGAGAGTAAGCGCCGCGACCTAACCAATCACCTTCTGAATCGAACACATCAACAGTGTCACCACTGCGCCCTCTACCTTTTAGTTCTGCCACGGCGCTTTCAAACACCCAAGGATGGCGACGACGAAGGGATTTATCTCTGTTAGGGTGCAAAATAACTTGTGATGACATGAAACGTACTCTATTTCTTGAATTAGCTAGGAAGTGGGTATTGCATTGAAAGCCTTTAGCCTTATAAGAAGCCTTTAGCCAAATAAAAAGCCTTTAGCAAATGAACGGCCTTTGCAACCACACGTAAGCGGCGGGGCGAAGTATAGCGATAAAGCGTTGCCTATGCGAATGATTACCCCGTTTACTGACCAGAAGTTAGCTATTTTACTAAGTTTGATAGAAAGTTGTTTAGGCCGCGCAGGCGAGTGGAAACACATAAAGTTATAGCAAACTATTGGTGATCATGAGTTTTGTTTTAATCGCATTACGTTACATTATTTG
This sequence comes from Alteromonas naphthalenivorans, assembly GCF_000213655.1. Classification (NCBI taxonomy): domain Bacteria; kingdom Pseudomonadati; phylum Pseudomonadota; class Gammaproteobacteria; order Alteromonadales; family Alteromonadaceae; genus Alteromonas; species Alteromonas naphthalenivorans. The sequence goes on along the minus strand of NC_015554.1, from coordinate 2,269,431 downwards.
AAGTCTAATTTTGCACAATAAGATAGGTGTTAGTGATATGAGGCTAAAATTGTAAACTCAATTATGCACTTAAAATTATCATCCACGTAGTCATAGGTTAACGTATTTATTCATGCTATCACTAACGTGCAAAGACATACTGCACCCCCAGTGAAATTCCAAAAAAGAGGATACTAATGCAATTTGTAAACTTCGAAAAAGGCTGTGCACCTGAAGGCCTAACAATAGCAGAGGTTGATGCACCCGTACTCACCGACGACAAAGTGCTAGTGCAAGTACACGCCTTTGGTGTGAACCGTGCCGATACACTGCAACGACAAGGGCACTATCCACCGCCCCCTGGTGAAAGTGAAATTTTAGGGCTTGAGGTTGCCGGTGAGGTCATAGAGGTTGGCACTACAGTCAGTGAGTGGAAAGTGGGGGATAAGGTCTTTGGATTAGTGGCAGGCGGCGGCTATGCACAACAAGTTGCCGTCAATCCACTACATCTAATGCCTATTCCCGAGAACATGCCGTATAGCTCGGCAGCAGGGCTTGCCGAGGTGTTTCTTACTGCATTTCAATGCTTGCGCCTTATTGCGAATGTAAAACCAGCAGAGCGAGTACTCATTCACGGTGGTGCTAGTGGTGTGGGATTAGCTGCTACTCAGCTTTGTCATTATTGGGGAGTAGAAAGCGCCGTTACCGCGTCATCCCAAGAAAAGCTAGCACACTGCCAGCAAAACGGCGCTAACCTGCTGATAAACTATAAAGATAAAAACTTTGCTGAAGAGATAAAAGCTAATTGGCCTGAAGGCGTTAATATGGTGCTTGATATGGTGGGGGGCGATTATCTAAATCGGAACCTTCACATTCTAAAGCGCGATGGCATTGTGGTTTACCTCGCCATGTTGGCTGGGCGTTATGCCGATAACCTTGATATGGCATTAATGCTGGGTAAACGAGCCAGAATACAAGGTACTACGCTGCGCAATAGAACGGATGAATACAAAAGCGCGCTTATCAGTGACTTCTCGACAACCTGTTTACCTGCATTCACTTCGGGCGAGCTTAGCGTAAACATAGATACGGTATACGCAATAAATGATGTCGCAAAATCTCACGCACGTTTAGAAAGTAACGACACGCAAGGAAAGATAGTTGTAGAGTGGTAGTGAGAAGTGAAACATAAAAACAATTTAGCGTAATAAAAGAAAAGGCAATGCTGCCTTTTCTTTTTTGCATAATCACTAACCTTTACCTATACCTATAGAGGTATCTGCTTGCAAATCCATTGGCCTTGTAAGCTATTAATCCTTAACGCAATTAGCCTGTAAAGCCACTGTCTGGTGTTGTAGGTTTGGCTTCTGCCGCACCCCGAGCTAAATCATCGCAGCGTTCATTTTCAGGGTGACCCGAATGGCCTTTTACCCAGTGCCAATTAATTTTATGCTTGCTCACTGCTTCATCAAGGCGTTTCCAAAGGTCGGCATTTTTTACCGCTTTTTTGTCTGATGTGCGCCAGCCGTTCTTACGCCAGTTGTGGATCCATTGATTGATACCGTTTTTCACATACTGACTATCTGTCGTCAATTCAACGTTGCAGGGCTCAGTTAAGCTGTTTAATGCTTCAATAGGCGCCATTAATTCCATACGATTGTTGGTAGTATGCGCGAATCCGCCACTTAGCTCTTTACGGTGACTGTTATAAACTAAAACAGCACCATAACCGCCAGGGCCTGGGTTTCCAAGGCATGAGCCATCAGTAAAAATGTGAATGGTTTTTTGAGCCACTGGGTGTCCTTAAATTATTTACTTTCATATTTCGCTTTTCCCTTAGCCTGTGGCGAAGGGGTTGATATACTATCAAAAAACAAAAGGTAAGATTAGAGGAATCATGCGTCAGATTGTACTAGATACAGAAACTACAGGTATCGACCCTAAAGAAGGTCACCGAGTGATTGAAATTGGGTGTGTTGAGCTGGTTAACCGTAAACTTACTGGCAATCACTTTCATGTATACATTAATCCAGGCCGCCAAATTGAACAAGAAGCGATAGATGTTCACGGTATTACTAATGAGTTCTTAACCGACAAACCTACATTTAGAGATGTAGCCGAAGATTTTGTGAATTTTATTCGCGGTGCTCAATTAGTTATTCATAACGCGCCCTTCGATGTGGGCTTTATGGATCACGAATTTGGGATGGAACCGAAAACCCGTGGCGTTATCACCAAAGATATTTGTAGTGTGCTTGATACCTTGGCGGTTGCGCGCAAAATGCACCCAGGGCAGAAAAATAACCTAGATGCGTTGTGTAAACGTTATGGCATAGACAACAGCCACCGTGAGCTTCACGGGGCATTACTGGATGCTGAAATACTCGCCGACGTTTACCTGCTAATGACCGGTGGACAGACAAAGCTTAATTTGGCATCTAAGGGCAGCGGTGAAAACCAATCAGATGCACTTCGCCGGTTGAACAGAAACGGAAATAAATTAAAGGTTATCAAGGCTAGCGCCGATGAATTAGCACAGCATGAATCCCGTTTAGATATTGTAGAAAAAGCAGGGGGTAAATGTTTGTGGCGCCCAGAGCAAAACGATGCATAGCTAATTCAGGTGCAGGTTATGGTGTGTTGCTTTAGCTGCTAGACGTACTTAACCATTTTTAAAATACATTTCCAAAGGAGCGGGCAACAGTGAGAGTAGGTGTGATGAAACTAGTGTTGGCGTTGTGCCTATTAGGATGTACTTCAACGGTATTTTCACAAGATACTTCGCTGCCAGCTCCGTCATCACAGGACACGCAAGTCGACACTGCGCCTTCCCCTATTACTGACTTGGGGGATGAATACGAAAACTCGATTAAGTTATTACAGAATCGTTTTCGTATTGATTACAACGTGAAAGAGGTCTCCATGATTTTCTTTCGCGAATACGGCTCTGCCCCCGTAGTATTAGTTCGCCCCGATGGTTCAAAGTTATTTCAAGGTCGGGTGGACGAGACCTACGTTAAGTGGTTCGATGCCGACACCTTCGACATGATCACTATTGAAAACCCTATGCCTGGCCCTTGGCAGGCGGTAGGTCAGGTTAACCCAGCAAGTCGGGTTATGGTCATTTCTGATATTAAGCTTCACGCCACATCGCTTCCCAGCATTCTCTTTTCGGGCGAAATATTAAAATCTACGGCTTACCTAACCAACGGCGGCGAAAAAATAGATAACCAACAGTTCCGTGATGTTGTGGAATTGTCTATTGAGTTCGAAAGTGCAAATGACCCTAATTACGACAACTTTGGTGCTAACGATGCAGAAATTGCAAAGTTTGAAGATAACGGTCGGGGTATGGATGAGCGTCCAATGGATGGCGTGTTCACTGGCCAATTCAATTTAAAGGTTGCAGCAGGTAAATGGCAGCCTGTTTATCGAGTAGACACGCCAATGTTCACGCGAGAACAAATTGGTGCACCCATTATCCTTTACAACAACCCTGTTTATGTGGATGTTGAATTAGACGCTACCGATGGCACGGGAGACGGTTATCACACGCTGCTCATTGATGTGAACCGCGAGCTAGTTAATATTGAGTCACTCCTGATTGACGGTAAAATTAAATTTCCAAACGCAGATATTCAAAACTTTTCGTTAACCGAAGGCGGCGATAGTGTGCGAGAGCATCTTATCGTGGCGTACGAAGAGGGGGTTTATCGCGTTAAATTAACCGCCTATGGCACAACATCAGAAGGCCGAGACTTCATACTGGATGTTCCTGAATATACTTTTGTGGCTGAAGCGCCTGAGCCAGAAGTGATAGACCCGCTTATTGACGGCGAAGACCCTATTGTTGATGGCAGTGAAGATCCGCTTTCAATGGGTGATAGTTCAACATCTCTCAATCAAGACAATACACAGTCGATGGCTGAAGATGATGAAATGGATTCAGGCACGCTAACCCTGATTATTTTAGCGGTGAATGGGACCATCATTTTAATAGGTGTTATTGCTGCGGTTATTATTATCTTGAAAAGACGAAAGGCCAGTGGTCCTGCATCTGCAAAAGCAGCCACGAAAAAAGAAAATAAAAAGGCCAAGAAGAAAGTGGTGTCTGAATCTGACTTATCGCTTGATAATGAACCTAAGGGCTTTAAAAAGTTGCTGGCAAGGTTTAAGAAGTCGAAACCGGCAGAGTAGGGTAAAGAGTGGGGCAAATAAATAGGCCATTTAAATAGGGCTGTATCGCCGTAGCAGGAGTTCTTTTGCTATTCATTAATACAAAAGTGTAAGTAAGCTATCCTAAGGTGAGCGTGGCCTGTGGGAAGAGCGTCCTAGTTTTATGTGTACGAATTCCCGCCTGATTGAATTATATTTCAACATTGTGTTTATTTATCGTGCAAACAGTGCCCAGATGACAATTTTATTAATAAAAAGCATTGACTCTGCAGGGTCTAAACCGTATTATCTGCGCCGCAGTGAGGGCAAGGGGTTTTAACAACTCAACTAACTCACTGATAACATTGAAATTGTGGAGCGGTAGTTCAGTTGGTTAGAATACCGGCCTGTCACGCCGGGGGTCGCGGGTTCGAGTCCCGTCCGCTCCGCCACTTTCAATGCTATAACTAAAAGGCCACGGAGCGGTAGTTCAGTTGGTTAGAATACCGGCCTGTCACGCCGGGGGTCGCGGGTTCGAGTCCCGTCCGCTCCGCCATTTAGTTATAACAAAGTGTCTCTTCGATGATGTGGAGCGGTAGTTCAGTTGGTTAGAATACCGGCCTGTCACGCCGGGGGTCGCGGGTTCGAGTCCCGTCCGCTCCGCCACTTATCGAAATAGCACACTTTCCCATTATGCGGAGCGGTAGTTCAGTTGGTTAGAATACCGGCCTGTCACGCCGGGGGTCGCGGGTTCGAGTCCCGTCCGCTCCGCCATTTTCGGGAAAGCATTTACTCTGGCAGGTTCTACTGCTCACTGTTAAAACTTCTTTATCAACTTCATACTGTTGCAGACAATCTGTTTGCGTTTCATCTATTATTTCTTCTACTTTTCCTTCACTTAGTTTTCCCTTGTTTTTCTTGCAGTACTACAATCTATAGTTCTTGCTCCTGTAGTTTGTCTTTACCACATATAAACCTTTCTCCATACTAAGTATTAATATCCCTTGATGGCGCCTTACTGTTAGGCAATTGAATAATTAGTCAGAGCAGCAAACTACACGCTTTATTTAATATTGCGGTGGCTGCGTGTCATCTGGACGTTAGATAACTTTATTCTCTTCACTTCATTGACTTAACTTAATCTTCTGCAATGCTTAAATTCATCTAAAGTATTATTTTAATAGTCAATTTTTCGACTACTTTCATGTATATACAACAATGTGTCTAAATTTCATGTGGTACGAATGACTTATAATGAGCATAAAAAATTTTTACTCGCTGACAACCTTAAAGCTATAGCCGTATCTTTTCTGTCAGTTGTACTTGTGAGCGCTGTGCTTGGCCTACTGATGTTCTCAGTCATTAAAGAGCATGAGGATGATCGTGCAGCAGATATCTTATTAAACGTGCACATGGTGTTTAAAGACGCCGAGGCCGCCTTAGATCATCTGAACAGCAAGTCCTACCTCGCTTGTAGCGAAGAAAATCTAAACGAAATGCGACGCACGTTGTTTCGCTCTCGTTTCGTGAAGGAGATTGGTTTCTTTGGTGATGGAAAATTATTGTGCAGTACTTACCTGGGGATTTTAAAGCAACCCATAGACGAAGCTATCCCAGACTTTGAGACTTCTTTGGGGGATGCATTTTGGATAAATACCCCGTTAGAACTTTTTGACAACCAATCAAAAGGCACTATTGCAAAGCGTGGCCGTTACAATGCTGTATTAGATATGGATGCGGTTATTGGCCTAAACTTTAGTCAAGATTGGGCGCTATTTTACAAAGGGGATAGGTTATTTCACATGGCTGGGAACGCCAATTTAATGCCCCAGAGAGCAGGTGTTGCCAGCCTTGATACTAGCTACTTCTCTTTACATTTGATCAAGTGCGATGAATATTATTCTGCCACTTGTTTGAGCGTAGTATCGGATAAAGGACGAATTTTTAACATTCATAAAGGCAAATTGGTTTTGTTCGTTTGTGTAATGTTAATGACTGCAGCGTTGACCCACATGCTTATGTTTAATTACTTAAGACGCAGGCGTTCACTAGAGTCGCGTATTAGTCGAGGGCTTAAGACGGGTAAGTTTTATTGTCTATATCAGCCGTTCGTAATATTAAAGTCTGGCGAAGTTGTTGGCTGTGAAGTGTTGAGCCGATTTGAAGATGAATTTGGCCCGATTTACCCCGATGAATTTATACCTCAAGTTAAAGAGTTAGGGAAAACGTGGGAATTCACTACTGTGATGATTGAATCGGCAATGACTGCCCTCAACGAAAACAAGGATATTCCAGAATGCTTTAAAGTATCATTTAATCTGTTTCCGTCAGACTTTATGCAAGATGAGCTACTCGACTTAGATTGGGTGCTCGATATGAACGACAAAAAATTTAAGTTGGTTCTGGAGATAACCGAAGATGAGCAGCTAGCCACAGCTAGTGCGGTCAAGCATATAAAGGCACTCAAAAGCAGAGGTTTCTGGATGGCCATCGACGATTTTGGGGTAGGCTATTCAAACCTTAGCCAACTTAAATCTCTTAAATGTGAATTTTTGAAAATAGATCGTAGTTTTGTGATGGATATGGAGGATCACAGTATTCGTTCCTCTCTAATTCCTCATATTGTCAGTATCGCCGATGAATTAAGAGTAACATTAATTGCCGAAGGTGTTGAAAACACCGAGCAGTGTCAGGAACTTGTGAACATGAATGTTGAGTACGGGCAAGGGTGGTTATTTGGTAAACCGCAAACGGTTGAGAATTTAGCAAATACGATTGACCTGTCTTTCCAAACCCATTAATCGGTTGGCGTGTCTGTCGTTCCGCGATACCATGCAGTTATTGTTAAAAGACGAAGAACGGCTGCATGCAGGACGTATTACATTGCCGCAAAATCTGTAAAATTTATCAAGAAGGCGACAACAGTACGCCTGTTTTAAATAACATTTCACTTTCTATCAATGCAGGTGAGCATGTTGCCATTTTAGGTAGCTCTGGGTCAGGAAAAAGTACCTTGCTGCATTTGCTTGGCGGGTTAGACACACCCACAAGCGGTGAGGTGTGGTTTAAAGGCGAGTCGCTTACACAACTAAATGCTAAACAACTTGCCGCCTTGCGAAACAAAGAAATGGGCTTTATTTACCAATTCCATCATTTGCTAGGTGAATTTACTGCACTTGAAAACGTTGCCATGCCCCTTCGCATTGGCGGCGAGAGTGCGAGTACCGCTAATGCGAAAGCAAACGCTTTACTTAACGATGTAGGGCTTTCTCATCGTGCAGATCACTTGCCTAGCGCGCTCTCAGGCGGCGAACGCCAACGGGTCGCCATCGCTCGAGCATTAGTCGCATCACCGTCAGTTGTGCTTGCCGATGAACCAACCGGTAATTTAGATGCCACCACAGGTGAGCAGATTTATCAGCTGTTAAAACGTTTAAGCGAGCAAAAACAAACTGCCTTTGTGGTAGTAACCCACGATATTACCCTTGCTAACCGTATGGACAGAGTGCTTCGCATTAAAGATGGTGAACTGCTTAACGCAGCAACAGAGGAGCAACGCTAGTGGCGTTGGCATGGCAACTTGCTAAACGATTTCGTCGAGCCAAAGTTCAAAATCGCTTTATCTCATTTATTTCGATGTCGTCTACCGTAGGTATAGGCCTTGGTTGTTTCGTGTTAATTACCTTGTTAAGTGTAATGAATGGTTTTGAGCGAGAGCTAACGCAGCGAATTTTAACCGTTATTCCTCACGGCGAGTTATATAGCACCGACAAGACCGGTATTGAGAACTTAGATGCGCAGCTTTACCGCCTGAACCAAGACCCCAGAATTGCCAAGGTTGAACCTTACACCCCACTTACCGGCATGTTGCAATTCAAAGGTGAGTTAAAGGCGATTTCATTGACGGGCATTGCGGCAGACGCACAAAACACGTTTAGCCGACAAGTAACGGACGAACATTGGCAAAACTTCGCGTTAAACAGCGACAGTGTGCTGATAGGTCAAGGGATTGCCAACAAGCTTGATATTGAGGTGGACGATACCGTACAGGCACTTATTCCCGTTACCACGAAAGATTTACGCTTTAGCGCACCCACATCAATAACCTTAACCGTTGCAGGCTTTATGCATGTTGGTGGGGAGCTTGATAACCAATTGGGGCTGATGCACCTTGCGAAAGCTACCGCGGCCGCTGGCATAGAGGGCCAAGCATTGGGAATGCGCTTTACATTACACGATCCGTTTTCGGCCTATATCACCATGCGAGATATAGGTTATAGCTACCCTCAAGCAGTCTATATGTCTGACTGGACGCGAACCCAAGGTCATTTGTACAACGACATTCAGCTCGTTCGCACTGTTGTGTATATTGCGTTGGTGCTGGTGATTGCCGTGGCCTGTTTTAATATTGTGTCTTCATTAGTAATGGCGGTACGAGAAAAACAACCTGCCATTGCTATCTTAAAAACCATGGGCGCAACCGATACACTAATCCGGCGCACGTTTATGTTTCAAGGTGTGCTGAATGGACTCATTGGCATAGTGGTAGGGGTAACCCTTGCAATTATTATTGCCCCTAATCTTTCTACTATTGTGAAGTTTTTAGAAGGTGTTTTTGGGGTTGAAGTGTTGTCAGGCGATATTTATTTTATCGACTTTTTACCTTCCGCACTTATGTGGCAAGACGTGGTAGTCACCTGTGTGGTCGCCATCATCATGTCCGTACTAGCAACCTGGTACCCAGCCCATAAAGCGACAAAAGTGTCTCCTTCTCAATCCCTTCATTAACGGTGTTGGGGTTTATATATAGGAAGAGGGATTGTCATCGCTTGTATGACTAGCTAGCAATAATCTTAGCTATTAAAAATTGTAGATGATAACCATAGCTAGACGCACACTGAAGCTTTTGATTGAGCGTATTACAGCACCAATATACTTGGTCATTCACTTACCAATATGTATTGAGATTGTCAGTATATTGAAATTCAAAAGCGTATTTGCACTGGGTGATGGCAAGACCTATAAGGAATAAAAAAGGGTTAGCGATGCTAACCCTTTTGTGTAGTTCGAAAGTAGTGAAGGAATTAAGCGTTCTTGTCAAACTCGCTAAAATTCACATCTTCTTCTTTTTCACCAGCATGTTCATTGTAATAAATATCTTCATCAAGCCCACCTTCGCTTTTCGCAACAACACACGACACCATACAGTCACCTGTAATGTTAACTGCAGTACGGGTCATATCAAGTAAGCGGTCGACACCAATAATCAGGGCGATACCTTCAACTGGCAGGTTAACTTGCTGTAGTACCATGGCTAGCATGATTAAGCCCACACCTGGCACACCCGCCGTACCGATAGAAGCTAGGGTAGCGGTTAACACCACCATCATGTAGTCGCCCAAACTCAAATCAACACCATAAACTTGAGCGATAAATACGGTAGCCACACCCTGCATAATAGCGGTGCCATCCATATTGATGGTTGCACCTAAAGGAAGGGTAAAAGACGCGACTGAATTGTTAATACCCAATTTATTTCGCGCCGTTTCCATGGTGACTGGCAGCGTAGCGCTACTGCTTGAAGTACTAAATGCAAATAAAGCTGCATCGCGCATTTTCTTTAGTAGAACAACGGGGCTCAAGCCGCTTAAAAGTTTAAGCAATATTGAATAGGTCACTAAACCATGGATGATAAGCACGCCAAATACTAAGAAGAAGTATTTGGCCAAGCTAAAGATAGTGTCGCCACCAATGGTAGAGAACAGTTTAGCCATCAATACAAACACGCCGTAAGGCGCAAGATTCATGATGATGGTGACAAGGCGCATGATAACCGTGTTGATGTCTTCAAAAAACGCACTGACGCGTTTGCCTGCTTCGCCAGTCATCGCCATAGAAATACCGAATAACACTGCAAACACGATGATTTGAAGCATGTTGCCTTGCGCCATCGAGTTAATAGGGTTACTTGGAAACATATTAACGATAACGTCACCCAAACTTGGTGCAGTTTTCGCTTCAAATGACGTTTCAGTGGTTAGATTTAACCCTTCTCCTGGCGAAATAAGTAAAGCCATACTCATAGCCAGTGTGATTGCTATTGCAGTCGTGACAACATAAAGACCAACAGACTTAGCGCCTAACCGACCTAATTTACTAGGGTCGGACAGGGTACTGGTACCGCATATAAGCGAAACAAATACTAGTGGTACCACCAACATCTTTAAACTAGCGATAAAAATCTGCCCAAGGGTAGAAAATATACCATCTACAAAAATGCTATACGCAGAGAACTGGAAACCAAATACCGAAAACGTGAAATCTCCGCTATCATCGAACAATAGTTGAAGAAGCACACCTATCACGATACCGGCAATCATGCCGATAAAGATTCTGGTGGTTAAACTAAATTTATGTGCAGATTGAGACATTAAAATTCCCTGTACATTTTTATATTTTTATTTAGTGTGACAGATTCTATTGATTTTAAAACATAAAAAACGACCCAATTGTCATTTATAAAGGTTCAGGAACGAATTATGCGACAAATTACGCGCGTCTTGTCTAAGACACTCTGGCTATTTAGTACAATTTTCATACTAGCAGCATGTGGCGGAGGCGATTCAGTCTCTAGAGATGATAGCGATGGCTCCGATGATGGTGGTGATTCCTCCGCTACTGTTAATGTTGTATTAACCGTTCAAAACGCCAGCGGCGAAACCGACCGCAACCTAACCGCCGACAATTCTCTTACCGTTATTGCCACTGTTACCGATACCGAGGGCGTCGCCCAAGCCGACCAACTTGTCACGTTTGCATTAAGTAATACCGACCTTGCGGTGTTCGGAAACGACACCGGTACAGCGCGAACTGACGTGAGCGGGGTAGCAAGAATTACCATTAATGCCAGCACTGCCTCAGGTGATGGTGAGATAACAGGTAGCTTGAGCAGCGGTGAAACTGGCTCTACTACTTTTTCGGCAGTAGGTAGCGCAACGGTTGACCCAGCAACCACGGTATCGTTGGCATTGCAAAATGCCGCAGGTGAATCAGACAGTGACTTGTCTTCAGAAAATAGCTTAACCGCAGTTGCTACGGTATTGAACAGTGAAGGTGAGCCACAAGAAGACTTAATTGTTACCTTCACACTAAGCAATGACGAATTAGCTGTTTTTGGAAATGATACAGGGACTGCCCGTACTAACGAGAGCGGTATTGCGAGTATCAGCTTAGCAGTTGGCACTGCATCGGGAGATGGGGAATTAACAGCGACACTTTCAACCCTTGAAAGTGACACGACTACCTTCAGTTCTACTGGAAGTGTTACCGTTAGCGAAGACCCCGCATCTCTACAATTATATGCAAGTGCGGTTCAGTTGGCCTCTAGTGGCTCTGACGATATCGAACTTATCGCATTAATTAAAAACGAACAAAGCGTGTTGATGGAAGGTGTTGAGGTTAACTTTTCTGCTAGCAATGAAGCCGGTGTCGAATTGCAATTAACCCAATCTACCACCACCGCCGATGGTACTGCCAGAGCGTTAGTGTCTACTCAGAATGATGCGTCGAATCGTACGGTAACGCTAACGGCTCAAACCGGCGCATTAGTTGAAACCGTTGATATTTTGATCACCGGCACCGAAGTGACTATTAATGGTGCAAATTCAGTCATATTGAATGACACCGCCGAATATACGTTGCGTGTTCAAGATTCTGATGGGGTAGCCATTGTTAATCAAACTATCCTATTAGAAGCAGCGAATGGCTCTTTAAGTGAAACCTCGGTTAATACGGGGGCTGATGGTCAAGCGACTATTACTTACACAGCAACTACTTCGGGTGAAGATACGATCACTGCTTCGTCACTTAATGCCTCTGTAGAATTTGAATTAGAGGTTCAACAAGACGAATTTAGTTTTGTGGTACTGCCAGATGAAGAAATATCATTGAATGAAGCGGCCACCATCAGTGTTCAATGGCTACAAGATGGCAGCCCTGCTGTGGGTAATAACGTGATATTTAGTGCTTCTCGCGGAGCGATTATTGGCGCAGCGCTTGTCACCACCGATGCTGAAGGTATTGCCTCTATCTCAATAGAGTCTGACAACGCCGGTTTTGCTTCCATTACTGCCACAGGTACTGAGTCTGGTAATGAGTCTACGGTGAATGCGGTTGCGCAAGTAGAGTTTATTGCGGTTGAACCGTTTACCTTGATAGCTGATGCTACACCTGACCTGATTGGCCCTGATGGGCAAACCAGTACTATTACCGCAGTGGTTAGAGACCCTTCAGGTAACCTAGTTAAAAATACCGTGGTTAACTTCAACGTTGATGATGTATCTACTGGTTCTATTTCACCTTCTCAATCTACTACCGACAGCAGCGGTATAGCGTCTACGGTATTTACCTCAGGTGCGCCTTCAAGTGAAGATGCTGTGATTATTCGCGCTTCTGTAGCAAGCGATGAAACGATTACTGACGAAGTGTATATGACCGTAGGGGATAGAGCATTTGATATCTCAATTGGTACTGGCAATGAAATTGAAGAGCCTGACTCAACCACTTACCTAAAACGCTTTGCTGTGTTTGTGTCTGATTCAGCCGGCCAGCCTGTTAGTGGCGTTGAGTTAACAGCTTCAGGTACGCCTGTTAAGCGTGTTTTAGGAGGAACATATTTAAAAGGGTACTGGTATTGGGATGAAGACGAGTCTATTTATAAGCCTGACGTAACAATCGAATGTGATAATGAAGACATCAATGGCAATGGTATTCTTGATGTTGGAGAAGATACAAATGATGATGAATTCTTAACACCAGGTATAGTTGGAACATTGTCGTTTGCAGAGACGAATATAACGGATGAAAATGGACAAGCTGAGCTAGAGTATCGTTATCCGGCAAATTACGGTTTTTGGTACGATATAGTTATTACGATTTTCGGTCAATCGACAGGGAGTGAGGCTAGCCAAGATCATTATTATCGATTAGGCGTTTCTTCAGACGACTTAACCAATGAAGGGGCAGGTCTACCTGCGAACCCATTTGGATCTGAAGCTAATTGCAGTACTATTAATTAATACCATTTCAACTAACAAAAAAGCCGGCGCAAGCCGGCTTTTCTATATGTAAAACAATAACTAATCTTGTTGAAATGGATATACAGAACCAAGCTTTAATAGCTGAGTAAGTTCATCCAGTGCAGTACGTGATTCAATCAGTAACTGCGGATCGCGTAAATCATCTTCAGCGAGTACATCACGGTAGTGTTTATCTACCCATTTGTTAAGACGCGCAAATTGCATGTCGTTAATTAAAGTCGATGGATTTACCGCATCAAGCTCTTGGTCGTTCATGGCTACACGTAAACGCAAGCACGCAGGGCCGCCACCATTTCGCATACTTTGCTTTACATCAAAATAGTTCACCGATTTTATCGGCGTGCCCAAAGTAACTAGTTTGTCTAAATAACGCTTAACCGCATCGTTTTCTTCACAGTCTGTTGGCGCAATAATCGTCATGTCACCGCTAGGTAGGGTGATGATTTGGGTATTGAAAAGATACGTTTTAATTGCATCTTGTACTGACACTTCATCAGTAGGCACTTCAATAAGATGAAGGGGGGAATCACCAAACTTGGTTTGTAGTTCTTTTAGCCCGGCGTCTTTTTTATAAAAGGCTTGGTCGTGGTAGAACAGTACGTTTTGGTTGCCCACGGCAATCACATCGTTATGGAAAACCCCTTGGTCGATAACATCAGGGTTTTGCTGCATGTACACCACGCCTTCTTCGCTTAACCCATGCAAGCGAGCAACAGCTTGGCATGCTTCTAGTGTTTGGCGGGCAGGGAATTTAGTGGGGGCGGGTTTACTGGGGTCGAAAGCGTGACGGCCATATACAAAAAGCTCTACTCCAGCGTGGCTGTAATCGGAACACAAGCGAGTATGATTTGCTGCGCCTTCGTCACCGAAATGTTCGTTATCTGGTAAATGTAAGTGGTGGGCAAAGTGCTTTTCGTTTGCGAAGGTTGCTTTTAAAATATTACCCGTCACTTGCGGCTCTAACGAACGATGAAACTTGTTTGTTAAGTTTGCAGGTGTAAAATGCACGCGACCATCGGCCGTATCAGCGCTTGGAGAGACTGTGGCGGCGTTTGCTGTCCACATGCTTGATGCAGAGCAACATGCTAAGAAAATCTCTCTAGATTGCTTTGCAGCGCTTTCTAGCACTCTGGCATCTGAACCAGAAAAGCCGAGTCGACGTAATGCTGCTATGTCTGGGCGTTCTTGAGGGGCAAGTACACCTTGCATCATGCCCATGTCAGACAAGGCTTTCATTTTTAGTAAACCTTGTTTAGCTGCTTGCTTAGGGCTGCTAACTGCATTGGCATTGTTCAGAGAAGCAACATTACCAAACGAGAGTCCGGCGTAGTTGTGGGTTGGGCCAACAAGCCCATCAAAGTTAACTTCAAATTGCTTCATACTTTCCCTCTATTTGGTGTTTGAGCGTTTGACCGCTACCCTATAAATGCATAACCCATGATTTGGGGAGTATTTACAGTGAAGCTAACGTCTCTTTTTTTGTTAGCCGCGAATTAATAAGCATAATAAATGCCTGTTAATTACTAGGCGCAAAGGCATAATGGCTGGCATTATACGGTTTTTATGCGCCTTGCCAATCAAGGTGGTTGAAAAGTAAACAGGAATTGCACGCGATTGAAGCAATGGGAAGAATAACTATTAAGAAGATCTTGTTTTCCATTCACTTTGTCGATATATGTTAAAAAAGCACGGGCACCGCAATGGCACAGTCTACGGGCCCTTTATCTTTGAGAATGACTAAAATAGTCCTTTAGAATCAATAGGTTTAATTCAATTATATGGCAAAATCTCTAGTCATAGTCGAGTCGCCAGCCAAAGCGAAAACGATAAATAAATATCTTGGTAAAGATTTTATCGTAAAAAGTTCTGTCGGCCATGTTCGCGATCTGCCTACGAAGGCATTGGGCAAAGTTGAGCCCAAAAAGCCAGCGAAAGAACTCAAAACTTATAGCGAAGAAGACAAGCAAGAATATCTTCGCAGACATGAATATTTAAAACTTGTTGACCGCATGGGTGTAGACCCAGAACAAAACTGGAAAGCCCACTATCAGGTTTTACAGGGTAAAGAAAAAGTGGTTAACGAGCTTAAACGCTTGGCCAAAGACGCTGACACTATTTATCTCGCAACGGATTTGGATAGAGAAGGGGAGGCTATTGCGTGGCACTTACAAGAGTTGCTGGGCAGTAAAGGCAAAACCTATCAGCGTGTGGTGTTTAACGAAATTACTAAAAATGCCATTCAAGAAGCCTTCTCAGACCCAGGTGAAGTGAACGTTGCTCGCGTAAATGCACAGCAAGCAAGACGTTTCCTCGACCGCGTTGTGGGCTTCATGGTATCGCCGCTACTTTGGAAAAAGATAGCACGTGGTTTATCTGCTGGCCGAGTTCAATCGGTAGCTGTACGTCTAGTCGTTGACCGTGAACGTGAGATTAAAGCGTTTGTTCCAGAAGAGTTTTGGGATATTCATGCAGACTTAACCAGTGAGCAAAAAGCGGCGCTGCGTATGTTGGTAGCCAAGCATGAAGGTAAAGCGTTTAAACCGGTTAATAAAGCGCAAGCAGACAAAGCATTAGAAGATTTAAATGGCGCTAAGTACTTAGTTGAAAGCCGTGAATCTAAGCCTACGTCTAGCCGACCTTCAGCACCGTTTATTACCTCAACGTTGCAGCAAGCCGCGAGTACCCGTTTAGGTTTTGGTGTTAAGAAAACCATGATGATGGCGCAGCGCTTGTATGAAGCGGGTTACATCACTTATATGCGTACTGACTCAACAAACTTGAGCCAAGAAGCACTGGATAATTGCCGCGCCTATATCGATGATAATTTTGGTAGCCAATACCTACCAGAATCGCCTAATCGTTATGGTAGCAAAGAAGGCGCACAAGAAGCGCACGAAGCGATTCGTCCTTCAAGTGTTAAGGTAAATGCTGCGCATTTAGGTGATATGGAGCGTGACGCTCAACGCCTTTACGAGCTTATTTGGCGCCAGTTTGTAGCGTGTCAAATGACGCCGGCTAAATACGATGCCACCACTATTAGAGTGGGTGCAGGTAATTACGAGTTAACGGCGAAAGGTCGTGTGTTGAAGTTTGACGGCTGGACACGTGTTCAACCACAGCTTCGCAAAAAAGGTGAAGAAGAGTTAATGCTGCCTGATGTTCAAAAAGGTGATGTATTAAACTTAAATGCGCTTGATCCCAAGCAGCACTTTACCAAACCAGTGGCGCGTTTTAACGAAGCGTCTTTGGTAAAAGAATTAGAAAAACGCGGCATTGGCCGACCTTCTACATACGCAAGTATCATTTCTACCATTCAAGATCGCGGTTACGTTCGCCTTGAAAATAAGCGTTTTTATGCTGAAAAAATGGGTGAAATCGTTAACGACCGTTTGATGGAAAACTTTGATGACCTAATGAGTTTCGACTTCACCGCCAACATGGAGCAACAGCTTGATGATATAGCGGAAGGTAACAAAGATTGGAAAGACGTACTTAACCTTTTCTACAGCGATTTTTATGGCAAGTTGCTTAATGCCGAGAAAGCCCCTGAAGAAGGCGGAATGCGCCTTAATCAAGCTATTCCTGCTGGCATTACGTGTGACAAATGCGGACGTGAAATGAACGTGCGTACGGCGTCTACCGGTGTATTCCTTGGATGCTCTGGTTATAACTTACCGCCAAAAGAACGCTGCACTAACACCATGAACCTGACACCAGGTGATGAAGTGGTGAAAGTAGATGACGAAGAAGAGTTAGAAACCGAAGCGTTACGTGCTAAGAAGCGTTGTCCTATATGCAGTACTGCTATGGACAGCTACTTAGTGGACGAAACCCGTAAGTTGCATGTGTGTGGTAATACACCAACCTGCGAAGGTACCTTAGTGGAAACCGGTACGTTCAAGATCAAAGGTTACGATGGTCCCATTATCGAATGTGATAAGTGTGGCAGTGACATGGAGCTGAAAAACGGTCGCTTTGGTAAATACTTCGGTTGTACCAATGAAGAATGTAAGAATACGCGTAAGTTGTTACGTAACGGTGAGGCTGCGCCACCTAAAGAAGATCCGGTAGATTTACCAGAACTTCCTTGTGAAAAATCGGATGCGCACTTTGTATTACGTGATGGTGCTTCGGGTATTTTCATGGCGGCGCATAACTTCCCTAAATCTCGGGAAACGCGTGCACCAAAAGTGGAAGAGCTGGCGCGCTTTAGAGATAGAATTTCTGAAAAATTCTATTATCTGGCCGATGCACCGCAAAAAGATCCGGAAGGTAACCTTGCTATCGTTCGCTACAGTCGTAAGACCAAGCAGCAATATGTGATGTCGGAAAATGAAGCGGGTAAAGCTACGGGTTGGTCTGCATGGTATAACGACGGTAAGTGGGAAACACAAGCCGCCAGTAAACCTGCTGCTAAAACCAAAGCGAAAGCCAAAAAGAAATAAGAGATTTAGTATATGGCCTCGTTACAGGAACAGTTATTAAAAGCCGGCATAGCAGACAAAGGTTCTGCTAAGCAGGCGCGTGCTGAAAAGCGCAAAAAGAATAAGCAAAAGACAAAGAACAACCAGGGTGTGGTGGACGAAGCAACTATTGCTGCTCAGAAAGCCGCTGAAGAAAAGAAAGCCCGTTCACGTGAGTTGAATCAGTTGCAACAGCAAGAGCGTGAGAAGCGCTCTGTCATTGCACAGGTGAAGCAACTCATTGATGTGAATAAACAGCCGCGAAAAGGCGATACCGTACTGAATTTCACGCATGACAATGTAGTGAAGCGTATGTACGTGAGCGCTGAAATGCACAAGCAAGTGACTAAAGGCCGCTTAACCGTGGTGATTTTAGGTGATGCTTATGAGCTAGTGCCTACGCCTGTAGCGGATAAAATTGCGCAGCGTGACGATAGCTTTATTATTTACCGTGCCGACTTAGACACCAGCGACAATGACGGTAAAGAAGAAGCACAAGATGATTGGTATGCCGACTACGACATTCCAGATGATCTGACCTGGTAACGAAATCCTTGCCTTGTATCCAAATAAAATGACGTGAAATTCTTTTTCACGTCATTTTTCTTTTTCCTTCTCACATTCCCCTTCAATTTTTATTTCACTGTTTTCGCCGTTAGTTTGTCATGGCGGTATTCTCGGGGCTGATTGTTACATCGGTGCTTGCGCTTTACCTGCACGGTTAACAATCTATTGAATTAAGCGCACTTAGCTAAATAATCATTAAGCCCAGCTAAATATTGATCTTTTTCGGTAGATGTTAGCCAGCTTGCTTTAAAGCTGTTTGCCACTAACGTACTTAGTTCCTCTTGACTAAATCCACCCTCTTGCTGCAGCGCAATAAGGTTTTTATTTAAATATGCACGAAAATAGGAAGGATCGTCTGAATTAATCGTTGGCATTAATCCACGTTCAAGCATGGTTTTTATTTCGGTTGAGGTTAGTGATTGCACCACGAATTGATTCGACACTGGGCAAATGGTTAAGCCAATATTTTTTTGTTTCACTAAGTCGCATAATGCGTCTGATGCTAAAATATTTACGCCGTGATCTATTCTGTCTACATCGATATCTTCTAATACTTGGCGAATGTGCTCTAGGGTATTGTGTTGGTTAACATCGCAATGCATAGTGAGTTTTAATCCCCACTCACGGGCTTTAGCAAACACCTCTGCAAATTTAGATGGTGGGTTATTGTGTTCATCTGAATCTAATCCCACACCAATAAGTTTACTCAAATGAGGTTCAGCCATGAGTAAGTGTTTCATAGCCGAGTCGGCCGACATATCACGAAGGAAACACAGTATAAGATTGCTTTGTACACCTAGCTTGGTATTAGCATCCTGTTGTGCGCGATAGATACCTTCAATTACAGTATCGAATGCTACGCCTCGGGACGTATGAGCTTGTGGGTCGAAAAAGAGTTCCACATACACAATGTGCTGCGCCGCCGCTTTTTCAAAATAAGCCATGGTAAGCGCGTAAAAGTCTTCTTCTTCAATTAATACACTCATCCCTGCGTAATAAATATCTAAAAAAGAGGGTAGATCATGAAAGTTATAAGCGGCTATCATTTGCTCTGGGGTTTCTGCACTCAGGCTTACGCCATTCTTCTGTGCTAATGCAAAGCTTAGCTCAGGCTCTAATGTGCCTTCAATATGAACATGGAGTTCGGCTTTTGGCATTTTTTGTATGAATTCTTGCATGTGGCCTCTGTGTTATTTTTAGAAAAACGCGCACAAAACGACGCATTAAGGCTGAAATACAGCTAGTTTAAGACGCTGTGTCATCTAGGTTTATGTGTAAATTCACATAAAAAGCAAAGCCAAACGATGCAAAAAACAAGCCTTAGTTAAAAAGTATTATAATCTATTGATTAGCTTAAGTTATTAATAGTAAAAGATAAATGACGATTTTAGTTTGAATTCATGACTAAGTGGTTAGTGGCCAATGATGAGTAAACATGTGCCTGAAGTGGTGCGAAGGGCACTAACGTTAATGGCGTCACGCGACAATAAGTGGCAGGTGCATCGAGTTAGTGCAAGGTTTTCATTTGCAATTATGCAAGAAGGCCTGCGACAAAGCAGACCTTCTCTTGTGAAATTCGCTATTGTATTTCTATATCAACATAGCCCGTTTTAAAATACTCTGGGCCGTGCAGTTCTACACAAGAAAGTTCATCGGCTGCTTTTTGCGCCATTAGATAAGCATCAGAGTGAGTGCTATTTTTTATAAGACCACTATGCGTGCGCGATGGCGGGCCAAATATGGGCCTACCAGAACATGTAATCGTATACTTCCAATCAGCTAATTGCGACGAAAAAGAAGTGCTTTTGGTTTCGGTTGAGTAAGTGTAACTGCTTGTTGTTTCTGTTGCTTCCCAGCTTTTTGATAAAGTCGAAGCGCTAAAATCAGCATAGTAAGGTAGGTCATGTAATAGCTTTTTGACCGATGTAAGTTCATTTCGACCAAGTTTACAATTGAAAACGTCATAGGTGTAAGCCACTTTATCGTCACCATTTAAGGTCACTAACGATTCCAAGAAACCTCTATTTCGTACGCCATTTTTGGTTTCTTTAAAATCGCAATTAGCATCTTCTTTTATCCTGATATTAATGTCAGGATAAGTTAAGTCCAAGTTCAGATACTTGTGATGGTAGTTAACGTTTAATTGAGGTGTGAAGTATTGCAAAATGTATTGATATTCTATTGATTCTAAATAGTTATCGGTTCTGAAGCTTGTGTTAATCCCCGATAATTTCAACAATTTTTTTGAGTAGTCGTTTATGCTTACATCGTTTATTTTATCAAGTAGGCCAGCAAACTCAGATATAGAATTTTTATGTTTGATTTGCGCTTCGAAATACGTATCTAGAAGTTGTCGATTTACATGCACACTTTCATTAGAATTCACAATTGCGTTTTTCGCTAACGCTAGAAAGCTGCGTTTTTTTGTTAGTGCAAATGCATTCATATATCCATCAAATGACGCTTGGCTGACAAAAATTGCTTTTTTGGCGAGTACTGCCTCGTTTCGGTACGCCCCCTTTTTATGTTGTGCGAGGTAGCGATCGAATCCTGCTACAGTATTTTTCTGTTTAGCCGCTTTGAAGTCAGCCTCATCAAGCAGAGCATATCGTTTTGCCTTAAGCTTGTTGTGTCCGTCCGGTAATCCCCACATTCAATTCATAGGTTTTCTACGTCATGGTGCTCTCTTTGTTAAGGAGAATGACCATGGCGCATCATCAACGAAGAGAAGTAGAAGACTGGCTCAATTTATTTGAGCAACAAAAACAAAGTGGACTCACAGCGGTGGCGTTTTGCCGCCAGCAACAGATTAATGTCCAAACCTACTACACCAGGCGACGTGATATTCGTCTTCAGCGTACTCACAGCAAGTTCGTTCACGTCAAACGTGAAGTAACAAAGGTTGAGTCACACACCGATGAGACCGGTGGCGAACTTCTTCTGCAACTTGGGAGCGCTCATCTTAGCGTGCCAACGAATGTTAGCCCTCACTGGCTTGCTACCGTGATGAAGGCACTAGCTGAATGAAGATGTTTGTTGAGCCTGCCGACGTTTATTTATACATGGATATCGTCGACTTTCGTAAATCGATTAATGGCTTGATTGTAGTGGTCGAACAGAACATGGAGCTCAATGCCTTTCGTGATGCGCTGTTTGTGTTTTGCAATAAAAAGCGCGATAAGCTCAAAATACTCTATTGGGATAAAACGGGCTTTGCGCTTTGGTACAAACGTCTCGAGAAGCATCGGTTCAAGTGGCCTGTCGATGCTAACTTACAGCATCTGAATGTAAGTGAACAGCAGTTACAGTGGCTGTTATCAGGCTACGATGTAATAGGCCATCAGCCGTTGCACTACAATGCATCCGGCTTATAACCTGTGATCATAAGTAGCGATTAACGATCACGAAATCGTCTTAATAATGTCGGTAAATCAATGCATTATTACATTATAATAAGACCATGAATATTGATATCGAAAGCTTACCTGATGACCCAGCAACATTGAAAAGGTGTTGTCGCAGGTGATGTCTCGCTATCAATATCTTGAGGAGCAGTTTCGTATTTCCCAGCATAAACAGTTCGGTCAAAGCGCCGAAGGTCATCCTGGGCAAGGTGAGTTGTTTAATGAAGCGGAAGCGCTTGCTGTTGAATCAGATACGCAAGAAGAAGCCATAAGCTACACGCGTAAAAAGCCCACACGTAAACCGTTACCCAAAGGCCTACCTCGTGAGGTTATCGTTCACGATATTAGCGACGAAGAAAAAGTCTGTGGCTGTTGTGCAGGTGAGCTACATCGCATTGGTGAAGATAAGTCAGAAAAGCTTCAGTTTATTCCTGCTCAGGTCAAAGTGATTGAGCATGTTCGCCCTAAATATGCGTGTCGTACCTGTGAGAAAGACGGTATTAGCAACACAGTAAAACAAGCGCCTGTACCTCACAGCGTTATCCCTAAAGGTTATGCGACCCCAAGTTTATTAAGCCAAATCATTACCAGCAAATATCAGTATGGGTTACCGCTGTATCGACAAGAGTCTATGTTCAAACAGCATGGTATCGAATTAAGTCGTAAAACCATGGCTGACTGGATAATCCGCTGCGCTGAGCTATTTAAACCGCTTTATGACCAGCTCCATCAACATATCCTGAAACAACCGGTTATCGCGGCGGATGAAACCACGCTGAAGGTCGTTGAATCTGAGAAAGTGAATAGCTACATGTGGTTGTACGCCAGTGGCGCTGACTCACCTACCGGTAATATCTCGGGGACAGAGATACCTAATATCGTGCTGTACGACTATCACAATAGTCGCGCTGGGCAATGCGCCGTAGACTTCCTTAAAGGTTACAGCGGCTACTTACAAGTGGATGGCTATCAAGGCTACGAGCAAACGCAAGCCATACTCATTGGTTGCTGGGCACATGCACGCCGTAAGTTCATGGAAGCCAAAAAAGGCGCAGGTAAGAAAGGCAGTGGCAAAGCGGATTGGGCACTCAATCACATCCAAAAACTCTACCGCCTAGAAACCCAGCTAAAAGATAAAACGGTAGAGGTGCGATATATTACAAGACAAGAAAAAGTGTGCCGTTACTGAGCCAGCTTCATATGTGGCTAATGAAATCGGCTCAACAAGTGTTACCCAAAACCAAGTTGGGCGAAGCGATACAATACTGCTTAAACCAATGGAAAAAGCTGGAACGCTATACACTCGGCGGGTTATTGAGTATCGATAATAATCGCGCTGAGCGCGGGATAAAGCCGTTCGTCATAGGTAGAAAAAACTGGCTGTTTAGCCAAACGGCCACGGGCGCCAACGCCAGCGCTGTTCTCTACAGCATCATCGAAACGGCTAAAGCCAACGACCTGAACGTATTCGAGTATGTGATGACTTGCCTTGATGAACTCAGCAAGCCCGACGTCAATATCGAGCAACTGCTACCATGGCAGTTTGCTAAGCGCTAGGTGGAATTATCGGACGCTTACAGCTTGTTTATTTTGTCTTGGGGAATACCAGCAAGATGTTCTTTGTTATTCAAAACTTTATTAATTGAGGTCACGGATGAACCTGACACTAGGCCAGCGTAGCGCTGATTTAGCCTTACGTTATTTTCTCGATGTGAAATAGCTTTTTGTGCATCAGCAAGCCGCGACAACAGTATCTTTTTGTAAATCCAACCTTCGCCGTTATAAACCCATCCGTCTTCTATTTTTTCGGAAATTATAAGCGTCCCCTTATTGTGCTTATTAATGATTTTTCCTCGAGTAGACGGTCTATTTCGTTGGTTGACGACAGGTGATTTCACTACAAACCCATAGTAATTATCTTCGCTTAACAATCGCTTTATGCTTTCAAGCTTTTCTATACTTTGAGCGTTGTTTATTGCTTTTATCAAAATGTCATGATCGATCAAGCTTATGTACGGCTTTACGTTTTTACTAAAGGTAGTGACGGCGTTGTTGGTTAATACGTCATGAATTTCATTCTTTGTGGTGAATATGTCACTTTTTATTGTTGCGCCAACGCGGTTTAACAAATCACTATCAATTTTGTTATTCACATAAAAGTCGCCGTCAGAAGCAGCCCCTACAACTATATAGGGAACAAGCACTGTCATCAGCACCATGCCGCCAGAGACTTCTGAATCGTGAAATACCGAGTTTTCAGGTATGTTCTTTTTGGCATCGGTAAAGCAAGGTTTTGAACGGTTAGTATGTGTTAGCACTACGCAATCAATAAACGTATCCCCATTCGTTATATTTTTTCCTTCATTTTGCTTTAGTAGCTTTATTAGTGCTTGCCGACTTATTTTCTTAGCTGATATATCGACAACGTCGATTTTATCCTTCGTAAGTTGAAAGATAACTTGCAGCTCTTTATGAGGAAGTTCTTCGTTAGCATATTGAGATTGAGTTTTTGCGCTAAGTGATGAAAGATTTTTCATTTGTGATGCATTGTTCGACGAACAAGACGCTATCAAAATGGTTGTGATAGTTACTATTGCTTTGCGAAAAATACTGCTGTTTTTCATAAAGTGGTTCTTGATGATGTTTTAGTTATCCACTTATTTAAACAAAATAGAAAAACACTGTCCTTCCTCAAATCGCGCATAATTGGGTTGTTTCAGCGTCCAAAATTAATCTAGCTGACTAGGTGTCGTGTAGGTGTGGTGACACTGGAAGTATCACCACACGCCGGTATGCTCAGTGTGAATTGACCTTTCAATGATAGGGTGCTTGAAGGGGTAAATACTAAAAACCCGGGTAACGTCTTGAATGGATACTTGTACAAACCGCTCCGCGCCAGCAAACCCTTCCAGTTTTGGGTGAGACCACAAGATGGATGCTTTGCCATTAACGAACAAGATATCCCCATTGCTATCATCAACAAAGCATAAACCAACACGTCCATCTGATTCGATGTTACCAAGGGTATTAAAAAACTTATTCCCACTAAAGTCAGGAAACAACAAGCTACTTTCATCTACGTCAATGAAGCCAGGCTTGCCGCCTCGATGCGATACATCGAGTCCGTGGCGAGGGTCGTCGGTAAAGTCATGGTGCCTTGAGGCAATGTAAAATGTATCCGCCCGAGCGATTAGCAAAGCATCTTTACTGGTTAGCGCACTGGAACGTGCATATTGAGTATTTGAATTTGTGCTTAAGCTGGCTTCCAGTGTAGGTGCCACATCACGGTGCAAGGTACCTCGAGGGTGAATATACTGAGGGCAGTTTCCATAACTTTGCTCTACTTGCACGCGTATAACACCACCCCGATTGTGCATTATTAGTCCGTTGAGCCTATTACGGCGGCGAGTGCTGAGTTGCAACCCAAGTAGCGCAATTTTACTGCCAGTATTACCATCTAACAATGCGACATCATTAATTAACCAAGTTACATTATCGTCTAAGGCAAGTGAAAGCTGAGTGGGTGATGGCGACTGAATATAGTGGTGGTCGTCAACAGTGGTATGGTCACCCCAAAGTGGTATAGCCCAGGGATGCCCCTGACTATCCACAAGGCCAGCCATCATGAATGGGCTATTGCAAAAAAAAGCGCGGTGCTGCGCTGGCATAAAAGGGCGTATGAAGCCTTTCATCTGCTCATCCATACGCTCAGCAACGCCTAAACGTTGCTGAATGCGATATTCCTCAGTATGAAAGACACTCGCATTACTTGAATTAACGCTGCTCATAACAGATCCTACAGCCTACATTCCACTATGGGAGAACTGGCCATAGGAATGAAATTAGCGAGCGATTCAATGCGGTTAACCCAAGCGCGAATAGCGGGGTAGGGTTGCAACGAAACACCCCCTTCAGGTGCATGGGCTATGTAACTGTACATGGCAATATCCCCAAGCGTCAGCGAGTCGGTAGCCAAGTATGATTTGGTGTCGGTTAAAGTATCTTCCATCACTTTTAGCAAGTTTTCAGTTATTGCTAATGCGCTGGCTACATCAATATTGGCACCAAATACATACTCAAGACGAAGTGCTGCTGGGCCTTTGGCAAGTTCACCTGAAGCCACTGAAAGCCAGCGTTGTACACGGGCCTTTTCAATAGGTGTCGCCCCCATCCAAGGATAAATACTGCCGTAAGTATCTGCTAAATAGACAATAATGGCGTTGGAGTCTGACACTGTGTGTTCACCATCAACAATCACTGGTACCTGCCCGAAAGGGTTCTTGGTAATAAAGTCTGTCGATTTGTGTGCGCCGTTAACCATATCAAGTTCGTGATTAATGTAGCTAATACCGAGCAGCGACATAAACAATTCCACTTTATGACAATGCCCAGATTTTGGGTTTCGATAATGAATAATAGGTGCGTCTTTCATTGTGCTATTTGGGGCATTTTTCGGTAATGAAGTCATCAACATTCTCCTTATAAATCAAGTTCTGTAAGGCTTGGAAAGTCATCGGGACGGCTATCGCCTTCCCAAGTCAGTTTTCGTTCATTGTCACTAATAGGGTGGTCATTAATACTGGCAATGCGGCGCTGCATTAAGCCTTCTGGGTTGAACTCCCAGTTTTCGTTGCCATAAGCCCTAAACCATTGTGCTGAGGCATCTTGATATTCATAAGCAAAGCGAACAGCAATACGATTATCAGTATGCGCCCACAGCGCTTTTACCAATTTATAGTTAAGTTCTCTGGCCCATTTTCGTGTTAAAAAAGCCTCGATTTGAGCCGTTCCGGTAATAAACTCAGCACGATTTCGCCACTGACAATCAGCCGTGTACGCTGCAGCTACTCGCACAGGAGAACGACTATTCCAAGCATCTTCAGCCAGGCGAATTTTTTCAATAGCAGTTTCTTTGGTAAAAGGGGGAAGTGGAGGTCTCATAAGCTCATCCTGTTTATTTATATTGCAGTGAGTATGATTGCTTGCTAAAAATAAATAATTACTCAATTTTGAAATTTATAATTTCATTATTTGAAATAATAAAAGTGTAGAATAGTTGGTAAACCCCATTAGGAATGAGTAAAGCGACTCGGTATGGATAGAATACAAGCAATGTCAGTGTTTGCGGAAGCAGCTAAGCTTGGCAGTTTTGTGAGCGCTGCCGAGCAATTGTCGATGTCGGCTCCGGCGGTAACGCGGGCTATCGCTACTTTAGAAGCACAGTTGAACACGCGATTGTTCCATCGTACAACTCGTCGTATTCGATTAACCGAAGCGGGCATACAATACCTTAATGACGTACAGAGAATATTGGCAGACATAGCACAAAGTGAAGCTGCAATTGCGGGTGTTCAGTTATTGCCAAAGGGTACGCTGAGTGTAACGGCGCCCGTGTTATTTGGTGAGCTTTACATTACACCTATCATTGCTCAGTTTTTACGAGACTTTCCTGAAGTAAATGTGCATGGCTATATGTACGACAACATTGTTGATCTACTCGACACAAAAATTGATGTGGCAATAAGAATTAGTAAGCCGAAAGACTCTGGTTTATATGCCACTACTGTGGGGTACGTAAGAAAGGTAACGGTAGCATCGCCAGACTATTTAGCTAATGCACCAAACCTAAAAACACCGGAAGATTTAAAACATCATACTTTGCTGTACCCGAGTGACTTCAAGGAGCCGCCGGTGTGGAATTTCAAACGTAATGGTAAAACGGTAGCCATCCGTTTACAGCCTAGATTTGAATGCAATCAAAATCGTTCGACAATTAGCGCCGCAAAATCTGGGCTAGGCATCACGCGCTTGATGTCTTATCAAGTAGCGGATGCAATAGAGAAGGGGGAACTAGTGAGTGTGTTAGATGAATTTAACGATGAAAAGTTACCTATACAAGTAGTCAGTCTTGAAGGGCGTCATAACCTAGAAAAAGTGAAGAAATTCGTAGAATATGTCAAAAGTGCCTTAGCAAAAGATGTGTACTTGAATTCTTAATCTCACGCTAATATTCAACAAGCTGATAAACAATCCGTTTAACAAGTTGTTCATTCGAGCTGTTCATAAGAGCTCGGCACAACCCTTTTTAAAAGCGCTGTACTTAAACGTTGAATTGCGATTGATACGTTACTTCTACTTACCCTGGTTAATACCCTCATTAATGACTTCGTTTCTTTCTCGTTCGTAGGTGTCATAGCTTTTTTGATACTGAGCTTCGCACTCTTCTTGTTGTGCGCCATAAAGTTTACGGCACTCTTGAAGACGGTTCTCTTGCGTAGCTTCGTACAAATCTTGCGACGTGCAAGCGAATAAAAACGGCGATACCGTTGCCACTACCGCGAGGGATGCGAGTTTGCGATTAAACATAAATTACCTTTGAGAAGAGAACTGCCACACTCGTGGCTAACAGGTATTTGTTATGACGGTTCAAATTCCATTTGGTTCATTGATTCACCCGTGCATTTTTTAGTGCTATCTTCATGCAGGTTTGATAAAAATAGCCCCATAAATAAAGAGTAAATAACCAGTCTTATGATTTCTTGGAAAGTATTAACATTTACTCAGCTCAATACCCATCAGTTGTTCGAGCTTATGAAGCTGCGAGTTGATGTATTTGTGGTAGAACAAACATGCCCATACCCTGAGCTTGATGAAAAAGACAGACATAGCGATACGCGGCATTTATTGGGCTTTACTAACGACAAATTAGTCGCTTATGCCCGTTTGATCCCTGCGGGGGTGAGTTATCCTGGGGTAAGTATTGGCAGAGTGGCTACCCATGCTGACTTCAGAGGCAATGGTGCGGGTATAAGCTTGTTAACTGAGGCGATAAAACAGTGTGAAAACCTGTGGCCGAATAAAGATATTGAAATTGGTGCACAAGAATATTTGTTAGCGTTTTATCGTAAGTTTGGTTTTGTGCAAACATCACAAATGTATCTGGAAGATGATATACCTCATGTGGACATGAAGCGTAAAGCCGTAGTTTGATTCAAGTATCGCCTGGGTATTTAGGGGGGGGAGATAATTAGGGCTGGTAGTTAATTAGGGCGGGTAAACGCCCGCCCTAAAAAAAACGGTAATTATTGTTGCTTAGGTAGCATGTCTACCAATTCGTTAAGGTCATTTACTTTGTAATCGGGTGCAATAGCCAGTGGATACAATACCTTGCCTGGGCGGGCAATAAAGGCGGCTTGCCAACCGGCTTGTTTAGCGCCAGCAATATCCCAACCATGTGCAGCAACTAGCATCGCATCTTCGGGTTTAACCCCCATTTTTTCAGCGGCCCATGCATAAGTGCGAAGATCAGGTTTGTATAGGTTGATATCTTCAACACTTAAGCGGTGTTCAAAAAAATCCAGTAAGTCAGCGTTTTTAAACTGGGTATACACGCCTTTGTTTGAAGAGTTGGTCAAGCTTACCAGTGTATAGCCTTTGTCTTTTAACGCTTGTAAACCACTACGCACATCTGGGTGTGGTGGCAAACTACGAAGTGGGGTAACAATGGCCGTTTTCGCTTGTTCTTGAGTAAGCGAGATGCCTTCTATCTCAGCCACCATTAGCAATGACGCCACACCAATTTCACCGAAAGTGTGAAAACGTTGGGTGGTAGAGTCTACCAATGAGTGATGCAACATGGTTGAAAACCACAAAGGGAGTAGTTCATTACGCCCGCCTAATGCTTCTCCCACTGAGCTTCGCATTGCAGTCAGATCTAGCAGGGGTTCGTTCACATCGAAGAATATAACTTTTGGGGCTGATGGCTTACCCGTTTCCATGTTGCTGTCTGCAGGTTGTTGAGCATAGCTTGAAAATAACGGTAGTGTGAGTAGTACCGCAGTAATAAATCGTTTCATAAGGTGTCCTCTTCTAATGAGCAAGGTAAGTGAGCGAATAATAAGAGTGGGTTTTACCAATGATATAAAAATAGACGTTCATATTTTGAATGATTGCTCAAAACGATAAAGGAGATTGCAGTAGGGTTCAATAACTTTTTGAGTGTTTGTTCAAAATTGCTATGATGTAAATAGAAAAAATAGGAAATAAGCGAACGAAAGGTACCTGTGATGGCTAAAGCACAATTTGATAAAAACAGTATATTGGATAAAACGATTATGCTGTTTTGGCAGCAAGGCTACCATGGAACATCGATGCAAGACGTTACCGCTACCACAGGGTTAAAGCCGGGCAGCTTGTACAACAGTTTTGGCAATAAAGAGCAGCTGTTTATTGCCAGTTTGGAACGTTACGCACAGCGTAGCGCTGACAAAATGAAGCTTGCGATGTCATATGGCACAGGTGAGGGCATTGTTATGCTGCTGACCGACATGGTGGCAGCAAGAGGGAAGAAAGACTACGCAAGCTGCTTTATCATTAAAACCCAACTAGAACTTACCAGTACGGAGCCTAAGCTCGCTAAGCTTGCTGGAGACTATTTAAGCCGTACTAAAGCGCAGTACAAACTGGCGATTGCCAGCGAATACGGTGAAGCGCTGAGTGAGGTGTATGCCACGTCGGTCATGATGGCTGTTTTCGGTATTCGGGTTTACGGATATCAGCAACCAAACGAGGCCGATGTGCTTGAAAGCCTCAGGCTGTCTTTACACTGGTTGCCTTGGACAAAGCACTAAATTAACGTCGCTAAGGCGATATCGGTTTGCCTAGTCAGTTCACCGTTAATCTTCCAGTGGTCAGGGCTCCAACCGGCTAAAAATCGATTAAAATCAGCGCAGGCAACAGGATATAGCGCTCGCCACTCCCGTTCTATTTCTTGATGTTGTGATTGGTATTTTGTGCCTATTAGTTGGCTGCTTAGGCACTCGAAATAGTAATCCAAGCATTGAGTAGTGTGGGTTCGTTGATTGCTTTCACTTAATGCGCTGCCAATAAAATAAGCAACGTCTTTTATTCCTACACCTAATCCAGTGTATTGAAAATCCACACCACCGCATCGGGTAAAGTCGGGGGTAAAGCAAAAGTTGGCAACCTTGGCATCACCGTGTAATAAGGTTTGGAAGCGTGCTGATGAAAGTTGGGTCGACAATCTGCTAGCTTCCCGTTTTAAAGGCCCATCTACCATGGCTTGCCATTCATCTTGTCGTGTACTCAAATGCCAGTAAGTGCCTTCGGGCCAAACATTCGTGTCAACAATACCCATGAAGCGAGCATGAAATGCTGCCAGCCAACGCAATACCGATTGCGCTTGTTTTACACTTAGCGAAGTGGCACGTGTTGTCAATCCCGCGTTATCTAGATCGTCCATTACTAAGATATGTGCATTGCTATCGTTTTCACCGCTAGCGGCTGCTAAGCACATAGGGGTTAAGCAGTCTGCGTTAGTGCTAGGTTGCAAACGGGTGTAAAAGTAGTGCTCTACCTGAAATGATCGGCATTTTCTAAGGTGACTGGTATTGGATTGCCATCCTTTTGGGTGGCTAATTTGTGAAGAGGGTTGAACGCACTTGGCCACCACAGGCATTGAAGTGTTCTTAGCGTTATCAAACAGGGTTGCACGAAAGCATGCGCCATAACCACTCCATAGTGACTGAATAAGCACTGGGGAGCGCACTTCTTTTTGGGTGGTTCTTTCTAACCAATCAATCAAGCTGGGTTTAACTTTATCCAACGTTTTACTCCCACTGTTCAGCAATATGAATGACCATTAAAAAAGCCGCGATTAAGCGGCTTCTTATCGTGTGTAAACAACCTTAGTTCCTAGTAACAACGCTAGTCAAGGATGGCTAGCGCTATCACTAACTAGGGTTGCTAGTCACGCTTAGGCGTTTTCATCAACACTGGATGGCAGTGTTGTTGGTGCTGATGCGGCGGCACTTGCCTTCGCAATAGCTGCGCTTCTACCCGATACTACAATGGCTGGGCGGCTATCGTCAGACTTAGCGGTAAGCGCTACGTCATTGAACGTGTCATCAACCGATGCTGGCGCTGCCATTGGCGCAGATGCATTAATACGACCACGGCTGCTAGCTGCTACACCTGTAGTAATAGGCTTAGATACCGCTGCTTTGGCTTTCTTAAGGTTCGCTTTTGGCGCAGGTTTAGCCTTAGGTTCACTTGCTGCTTTAGCAGAATCTTCACCTAGGTTAATTTCAACCTGTTTAGGTGCAGCTTCAGCGACAGGAGCAGGAGTAACATCAGCTTTAGCTGGCTTAGGTGCGTCTGCTTCACTTTTAGGCGAAGCTAGCTCGAACTGCATTTCGTCTTGAACTACTTCAGCTGCTGGCGCTTCTGGCTTAGCTGATGCGGTTTCTGTTGTTGCAGGTTCTGCTTTTTCTTCCGACGGCGCTAGTACACTAGGCTTAGTGGCTTGAGTGTCTTCTGCTTTAGTCGCAGTAGGCGCTTCAGCATTATCGGCACTTGCATCAATAGCAGCAGGCTGGGCATTCTCATTTTGAGTATGCGCAGTGTCTGCCTCAAGTTTACCAGGCATTGCTGCTTGTGTATCTTCTGCACGAGGTGCTGATTCACTAACGTCGGCGGCAGGAGCCGTTGAAGCTGGTACTTCTTGTGACGGTGTAGTTTCAACGTTTGTTGTTGACTGTTCACCTACCGGGGCGCTGTTGTCATCATTAGACTGCTGCGCTTCCTTCTTGCGGCGCTGACCAGCAGCACGAACATGACGAGGAGAGCGACGTGAACGGCCACGGCTTTCACGTTTTTGACCATTTTCATCAGTGTCGTTGTTCGATTGCTCTGAAGAAGATTGAGCATCTTGTTCAGTGGTCGACTTAACGTCAGCTGGCTGAGAGGCTTGTGTTACAGGCGCTGCTGATTCAGAAGCTGCTGGTGCATCAGTTGACTGAACTGGTGAAGTATTAACCTCTTCAGTTTCAGCAGGGGCTGCTTTAGCAGGTTTAGGCTTATCAACTGCAAGAGATTTAACTGGTTTGCTAGCCGGTGCTTCGTTTGACTGTGTATTGTCATCTTTTTTCACACGTACGCTGCGACGAGTATCTCTGCGTTTGCGGCGCTCAGCCACTTCTTGTTTCTTCTGCGCTTCTTGAGGCTTAGCATCTTGAGACTTCCTGTCTTGGGTCTTAGGTGCTTCGTCTTGCGCGTTATCTCTGCTTTGGTCTTGCTTAGGCTTCTGAGTCTCGTCACGAGGTTTACGAGGCTTACGAGGCTTATTGTTACTTGCGCGTGGCTTGTCGTCTTGCTCAGAACGTGGCGTACGCTGTTCTTGTTCGCCATCTTTGTTTTGAGGCTGGTTACGACGTGTGTTCTTTCTTGGCTTACGGCGACGATCATCACCATTGCGATTGCGAGACTGATTGCCACCACGATTATTGCGGCTTTCAGATTGCTTCTGCTTTTCTTTTTCTTTCGCTTCAGCTTCTGCTTTCGCTTTCTCGTCTTCACCACCAAGCACATCACCTAACCATTTACCTATGCGGGCAAATAGTGATGGTGAGCTTTCAGCTTTAGCTTCAGGTGTTTCTGCTTTAGGCGCAACAACAGGTGCCGCGGTAGGCGCAACTAGCCCTTTCAATGCTGGCTCTTCACGCTTAACCGGCACTGAAGTTGTGGTTTCAGTTTCCGTTTCAACCGTTGGCATTAACTCTACTTCGTAGCTTGCGTCATCTAGAATATCATCTGGACGGCGGCGAGTGACTTGGTAGTGAGGTGTTTCAAGGTTGGCGTTAGGGATAAGTAATAAGTTAACCCCATGACGCTTTTCTAAGCTTTGAATTGCTTTACGCTTTTCATTAAGCAAGTAGGTTGCTACTGATACAGGAAGCTGTGCTTCAATTTGGCCTGTGTTTTCTTTAATGCTTTCTTCTTCAAGAATACGCAAAATAGACAGCGCTAATGACTCGGTACCACGAATGGTGCCGTGACCTGAACAGCGAGGGCACACATGGTGCGCTGAATCACCCAATGATGGACGTAAACGCTGACGTGACATTTCAAGCAAGCCAAAGCGAGAAATACGGCCTAGTTGAACGCGAGCTCGATCGCTGCGAACTGCGTCTTTCATGCGGTTTTCAACTTCACGTTGGTGACGTACTGGGGTCATATCGATAAAATCGATAACAACCAAGCCACCTAAGTCGCGTAAACGAAGTTGACGGGCAATTTCGTCAGCGGCTTCAAGGTTTGTATTTAATGCCGTTTCTTCAATATCTCCACCTTTTGTTGCGCGGGCAGAGTTAATATCAATAGAAGTAAGCGCTTCAGTAGGGTCGATAACAATTGAACCACCAGAAGGTAAGCGAACTTCACGTTGGAAGGCAGACTCAATTTGGCTTTCAATTTGATAATGACTGAACAAAGGTACTTCGCCACGATAAAGCTTAACGCGGCTAGCGAAGTCAGGGCGCACTAGTTGGATGTGCTGCAGCGCTTGTTCGTAGATGCTGGTTTTATCAATTAAAATTTCACCAATATCGCGACGTAGATAGTCACGAATTGCACGTACAATTACGTTACTTTCTTGGTGAATTAAGAAGGGCGCTTCACGCTCTTCAGCCACTTTAGAAATTGCTTCCCAATGGGTAAGTAGTACTTTTAAATCCCACTCTAATTCTTCGTAAGATTTGCCTACGCCAGCGGTACGAACGATTAAGCCCATGCCATCAGGCAGGTCTAGTTTGTTCAAAGATTCTTTAAGTTCTGTACGCTCATCACCTTCGATACGACGAGAAATACCGCCAGCACGAGGGTTGTTTGGCATTAATACTAAGTAGCTACCAGCCAGCGATAAGAAAGTAGTAAGCGCTGCGCCTTTTTGGCCACGTTCTTCTTTATCAATTTGAATGATAACTTCTTGGCCTTCCTTAATAACATCTTTGATGTTTGGACGGCCTTCGAAACGGTAGCCTTTAGGGAAGTAAGTGCGAGCGATTTCTTTAAGAGGTAGGAAACCGTGGCGATCTGCGCCGTAGTCTACGAATGCCGCTTCGAGGCTTGGCTCAACGCGGGTTATTTTACCTTTGTAAATGTTTGCTTTTTTCTGTTCGTGCCCAGGACTTTCGATGTCCAAATCGTATAACCGCTGCCCATCAACAAGGGCAACACGCAACTCTTCTAATTGAGTTGCATTAATTAACATTCTTTTCATTGTATCTAACTCTGTTTTTAATACAGCCGTCCAGATACAAAATTAAAGTGACATGTACAAACCCTCACCGCGCAACCTCACGATTGTACGGGGACCTTGTTGTAACGCCGCATTATCCTTGAACTTACGCGGCATGTAACGTTTTTCGTTCCGCGTTTTATATTGTTCTTAAGGATGTCGGGAGCGACATACCCTTATCTCTATCTATCTTTTTAACAAACACCGCTCTTAGGCTGGCGCTTGTTTGTCAATTCAATTCTGTTAGCTAAACGGCGAACTTATTTTATGTTCGCAAACAGCATCTGAATTATCTAACGGCAGTGTAGTCGTTGCCTCTATAATTCTCGTTCCAGATATAAAATTGCGTGTTCATTGAATAATGCAATTGGAACGTGACGCTGTTCTTATGGATAACAAAAGTGGCGAAATAAACGGGTAACGAATTAACCTGCTCTAAATGCTCACTATGTTAAATGTTGTGTTTCACCGGCATGATTTGGCCGCGTAAAATACAGTTTTTATTATGGCATCAAAGGTTCAATTTAAGCAAGGTGTGAGGGGTAAATAAGCCCAGATAATGCGGTTTTTCTGTGCTAAATGCTCGTTTAGTATCAAAAGTAGTCAAA
Source organism: Alteromonas naphthalenivorans (assembly GCF_000213655.1). Taxonomy (NCBI): domain Bacteria; kingdom Pseudomonadati; phylum Pseudomonadota; class Gammaproteobacteria; order Alteromonadales; family Alteromonadaceae; genus Alteromonas; species Alteromonas naphthalenivorans. Next base: position 2,234,061 of record NC_015554.1, on the reverse strand, counting down.
GGGTTTTATTTTTAAGGCACATCAAAGTTTCTGTATCGGTCTGCTTTTGCAATGCGTTATAATGGAGTTTATGAAAGAACAAACCCAACAATCAGTCCGTTTCGTTACCGTTGAACCCGATTTAGCAGGGCAACGTGTAGACAATTTTTTGCGCACCCAATTAAAGGGTGTGCCCAAAAGCATGATTTATCGCATTTTGCGTAAAGGTGAAGTGCGCGTAAATAAGGGCAGGGTAAAACCCGAATATAAACTCGTTGCCGATGATGTGGTGCGTATCCCGCCTGTGCGAGTTTCTGAAGGAACACCTGGGCCATCGCCGAAACTCGATAAAATTGCAGCGCTTGAATCTCAAATATTATTTGAAGACGAGCGCATTATAGTGATTAACAAGCCTTCAGGTATTGCCGTTCATGGTGGTAGTGGTTTGAGCTTTGGTCTTATTGAAGGTTTACGGGCACTGCGTCCCGATGCCAATTTTATGGAATTGGTACACCGTTTAGACAGAGACACTTCTGGCTGTATTCTTATTGCTAAGAAACGCTCGGCGCTTCGTCATATGCATGAGCAGTTGCGTACCGGTAAAATGGATAAACGCTACCAAGCCCTCGTGGCGGGGCAGTGGCCTGACAATCGCTTTAAAGTAAAAGCGCCTCTTCGTAAGAATGTGTTGCAATCGGGTGAACGCATGGTGAGCGTAAGTGAAGATGGCAAGCCATCTGAAACCCGCTATCGCATATTGCAAAAGTTCGACACCGCTACTTTGGTAGAGGCTTCACCTATTACAGGTAGAACCCATCAAATCCGAGTGCACTGTTTACACGCTGAGCATCCTATTGCTTGCGACCCTAAATACGGTGATGCCGAGTTCGATGAGTCTATGCGTCAAAAAGGCTTAAATCGCCTATTTTTGCACGCACATAGCATTTCGCTAATTCACCCTGGCACAGAAGAGCGGGTTAAATTTACCGCACCGTTAGATGCCACGTTAACCAATACCCTTAAAGCCTTGTCATAAAGCTTTTAGGGTATTCGGTAAGTTTACTTATTAATTAAGTACTATTTATTTATATAGATTCTTTATATAGAAGGAACGCTGTAACTATGCGCTATAAGTTGGTTATTTTTGATTGGGACGGCACCTTAATGGACTCTGCCGATAAAATTATCAACTGTATGCAGATAGCAGCAAAACACTGTGACATGCCGGTTCCAAGTGCTGATGCGGTAAGTCACATTATAGGTATTAGCTTAAAACCTGCTATTAAGCAGTTATTTGGTATTAACGATGATGCCCTTGCTGAGCGCTTAGTACTGGCTTATAAAGAAGCCTTTGTAAGCCATGATGCTACGCCGTGCCCGTTGTTTAATGGTGTAGAAGATTTGTTATCAGCACTAAAGGCAAAGGGAGCTACCCTTGCTGTAGCAACAGGGAAAGCGCGAAGAGGTCTTGATAGGGCCTGGTCGCAAACCGAGACTGGCCACTTTTTTAGTGCGTCACGATGCGCTGATGACGCGCAGTCTAAACCGTCACCTGACATGCTACTGCAAATTTTAGACGAGCTAAATATTAGTGCGAATGATGCCGTCATGATTGGCGACACCACTTACGATATGCAAATGGCAAAATCTATTGGTATGCGCAGAATAGGGGTTTCTTACGGGGTGCATGCACAAGTTCACCTTGAAGCGTTGGCGCCTGAAACCATTGTGCATTCCATTGGCGAACTTCAGCAGTTTTTGCTCCGCTAGTTTGGCGTTCAATAGCAAAGCAAATCTTCATCCGCTAGGCCTTGGCAGTAGCTAGGTCTAGCAAATCGATATTAAAATGTTTGTCTAGCATATTATGTAGCAGCATAACGGGAAGCCCTATTAACGTATTCGGGTCGCGGCTGGTAATACGTTCAAACAATAAGGCCCCCATGCCTTCACATTTGAAACTCCCCGCACAATCAAGTGGCATTTCGGCTTCAACGTAAGCACGTAGTTGTGCTTCTTTATGGCTACGAAAATACACACAGGTTTCTTCAGCCCGAGTAATAGTGTCTAAATTGCTAGTAAGGATGTCGGGTAGGTCTTCGTCGTTTTCAGCTTTACATAAACTTATCGCGGTATAAAAATACACCGATTTTCCTTGGCACATTTTCAGTTGCGCTACGGCGTTTTCAACTGTTCCCGGCTTGCCTAGTATAATTTTGCCATCAGGACCTTCGACAGAAGCAACTTGATCGCTTCCAATTACAATTCTCCCTGGCTGCTGTTGGGCAATCTTTTTAGCTTTTTCGAACGCTAAACGTTTGCACAACGCAAGGGGTGTTTCGTCGGGTAGGGGAGTCTCATCTATATCTGGTTTGCTTATTTCAGCTTGAATGCCAATATTCGACAATAATTGCTGGCGGTACTTAGATGATGAAGCTAGAACGAGTGTGGTCATACTACAAAACCTCAATCTTACATTAAGTGTTAATTAACCGGTCTACGCGTTGTGTGTCCTCTTACGCAAGCCTGTGCTTATCCTTAAACACTGAACTCCTTTTTATCTGGCTTATTTTTCGAGTAACCCCAAAAAAAACCACCAAAAACCTTTAAATTACTCATAAAGAGTAATTACAACTTACCTTAAATATAGCGTGTTTTTATAAATGAGCGTAATGCCGTTTGCCAACTTGGTTTGTTTTGACAATACGCCATTTTACCAACCTTCCGCTATTTTAAACACATCATGTTCTTTTTACTTGTTATTTGGGGCTATTCCCTTAAAATTCGGTTTATGAAAAGAAGTACAAAATCGCTAAATTATTATACAAAAACGCCCATTAAATCTTTGACAGTGGGACGTGGAATCTATAGAATGCGCGCCCTATGCAGAAAGTGAAACTCCCTCATACGGTCGAACCGACCAGCAGCGCTATGAAACGTTCCGATTATCGGGGTGTTCTTGTGTCTGAAGATATGGAACGATTGAGTGGGGCAGTTGTCCGATGTAGTGAATATGTGAACGTCGATGTGCAGTTCAAAAAAGACGAGCAGGGTCTTACTGTATTTCACGGTCATTTAGACACTCAGGTAACACTTCTCTGCCAGCGGTGTAATGGTGAATTTGATACCACACTTGATGTGGATTTTTGTTTTACTCCAGTGCAGGGAGAAGAACGAAATGAAGAAGATCCAATACCCGAGGCTTACGAACCGGTAGAGGTCAACGACCACGGAGAAGTTAATCTGCTTCAGATATTTGAAGACGAGTTACTTTTATCTTTGCCCATCGTACCCCTTCATGCAGAGGAGGAGTGCTCAGTGTCTAAAGATGATATGTCATTTGGAAAGATTGAACCGGAACAAGAGCGAGAAAACCCTTTCGCGGTTTTGAAAGAACTTAAGCGAGACCAGGAGTAAGTTATGGCTGTACAAAAAAATCGTAAAACGCGCTCTAAGCGTGGCATGCGTCGTTCACACGATGCATTGACAGCGTCGACTTTGTCTGTCGACCCTACGTCGGGTGAAACACACCGTCGTCACCACGTGACAGCTGACGGTTATTACAAAGGCAATAAAGTAGTCGGCGCGTAATTCGGCGTCTACATTTTGTCTAAGCTAACCATCGCGTTAGATATCATGGGGGGCGATCATGGTCCCCCTGTTATCCTTTCTGCGGCTGTAAAGGCCATTGAACTTCATCCAGACGTTCATTTTTTGCTATGCGGCGACCAAGCCGTTATATCCCCAGCAATCCAAAATCTCACCGCTTCCCAACGAAGTCGGGTAACCGTATCTCATTGCGACCAAGTGGTTGAAATGGGTGAGGCGCCTACCTCTGCGTTACGCAATAAAAAACGCTCTTCAATGCGCCGTGTGATTGAATATGTTCAAAGCAACGAAGCCGATGCATGTGTAAGTGCAGGCAATACTGGCGCGCTCTTAACCTTATCGTTCTACTTATTAAAAACCTTGTCGGGTATTGATAGGCCAGCACTTATCAGCATGATGCCCACCGCGAGTCACCATAATGTATTCTTGCTCGATTTAGGCGCGAATGTGAATTGCACGCCTGAAATTTTATTTCAGTACGGTGTGATGGGTTCGGTGTTAGCGCAAGAAGCCGCGGGTATTCCTTCGCCGCGAGTTGCCTTATTAAACGTGGGTGAAGAAGATATAAAAGGAAATGCGTACGTAAAGTTAGCCGACCAACTATTTAAAGATGCACCAGGCATTAACTACATTGGCTATGTAGAAGGTGATGACATCTTTACCGATAAAGCCGATGTGGTGGTAACTGACGGTTTTACCGGCAATGTTGCGCTTAAATCCAGTGAAGGCCTAGCCAAGTTAGTCATTAATGAAGTGAAGCGCCAGTCACAAAAGAACTTTTATACGCGGCTAATGGCCAAAATTGCTTTTCCATTGCTCAAATCTATCTATAACAGCGTGAACCCCGACCAGTATAATGGTGCGAGTCTGATAGGATTGCGCGGCATTGTTATCAAGAGTCATGGAAATGCATCTAAAGACGCCTTTTATTACGCCATTGTGCAAGCAATGAAAGAAGCAAAGATGCGAGTTCCAGACAAGATAAAAACGAAGATAGAAACGGTTTTATTGGAGCAGCTTTGAGCAAATATTCTCGATTTATCGGTACTGGAAGTTATTACCCTAGTGATATACGAACCAATGCCGATTTGGAAGTTATGGTTGATACCAGTGATGAATGGATCACTGATAGAACCGGTATTAAAGAACGCCGAATTATAGGTGCTGAAGAAACCGCTGCGACCATGGGGGCAGAGGCAAGTAAGAAAGCCATAGAGATGGCAGGCATCGACCCTCAATCAATTGACATGATAGTGTGTGCTACTACGAGCGGACGCTATGCACTTCCTAGCACGGCCTGTGAAATCCAGCGCATTTTAGGTATTAACGGTATTCCTGCTTTTGATGTGGCTGCTGCGTGTGCGGGTTATTGCTACGCATTAAGTGTGGCCGACCAATACATCAAATCTGGCATGGCTAAGCGTATCTTAGTTATTGGTACAGATTGTCTTAGCCGTTTGATAGCACCTGAAGATCGCACTATGGTCATTCTTTTTGGTGACGCCGCGGGTGCCACTATTATAGAAGCCAGTGATGAGCCGGGTATCTTATCTACTCATATAAATGCCGATGGTTCTTACGGCGATTTACTTTACGTTGGAAACCCTACGCGTGGTGATGAAGCATCAGTACACGAAAATTGGGGCGTTATGCGCGGAAACGAAGTTTTCAAAGTTGCCGTGAACAAATTGTCTGAAGTGGTTGAGCAAACCCTTGCGGCCAACAATATGCAAAAATCTGATCTGGATTGGCTAGTGCCTCACCAAGCGAATTTCAGAATTATTAAAGCGACAGCCAAAAAATTAGATATGTCGTTAGACCAAGTGGTAGTGACGTTAGAAAAATACGGTAATACATCCGCAGCCACAGTACCCACAGCACTAGATACCGCTATTCGCGATGGTCGGATTCAGCGTGGGCAACATTTATTATTAGAAGCGTTCGGCGGCGGTTTTGCTTGGGCATCTGCGCTGGTACGATACTAGTTTCTTCTATCAGTCTTATTGAATTCGTTGTATTCAAAAATTCGTTGTATACAAAAAATAATAAGGAACAACAATGACAAAAACAGCCTGCGTCTTTCCTGGGCAGGGCTCACAATCGGTGGGCATGCTTAAAGAGTTGGCCGACAGCCATCCTTCGGTTTTAGATACCTTCAAAGAAGCTTCAGACGTATTAGGTTACGATCTTTGGGATCTGGTACAAAACGATACCGATGGAAAATTGAACGAAACTCATATTACTCAGCCAGCTTTGCTTGCTGCTAGTGTTGCGACTTGGCGCGTATTAGAAGCACAAGGCATTGAAGTGAGCTATTTAGCGGGTCACAGTTTGGGTGAGTATTCAGCCCTAGTATGTGGCGGTGCTATGTCTTTTGCTGATGCGATAAAGCTGGTTGAAGCTCGTGGTCAATATATGCAAGAGGCGGTGCCAGCGGGTGCCGGTGCTATGTATGCCATTATTGGCTTAGATGATAACACCATTGCCAACGTGTGCCACCAAACGGCGATTGCGACAGGCGATGTAGTGTCTCCGGTTAATTTTAACTCGCCAGGCCAAGTGGTTATTGCTGGCGAAAAAGTGGCCGCTGAGCAAGCTGCTGCTGCGTGCAAAGAAGCGGGTGCCAAGCGAGCGCTTCCATTATCGGTAAGTGTGCCTTCGCACTGTGAACTCATGCGCCCCGCTGCTGACAAGTTAGAAGACGCACTGGCGACACTAAACGTTCATACCCCTGCAATTAATATTATCAATAATGTTGATGTGACCATTGAAACTGACGGTGCATCAATAAAAAGTGCGTTGGTACGCCAATTATATTGCCCTGTTCAGTGGACGCGTACCGTGGAGTATTTGGCTGCAGCAGGTGTTGAACGTATCATTGAAGTAGGCCCAGGTAAGGTACTTACAGGATTAAATAAACGCATTAATAAAAGTTTAGAATCCATTGCTGTAAACACCCCAGAAAGTGTGGAAGCATTAAAACAATAAGGAAACGCTATGAGTCAGTTAGAAGGCAAAGTAGCACTGGTAACAGGCGCTAGCCGAGGCATTGGTAAAGCCATTGCTAGTCAGCTTGCAGCGCAGGGTGCTACGGTTGTAGGCACCGCTACAAGCGAGAGTGGTGCAAGTGCAATTACTGAATATTTATCTGAATTTGGTGGCAAAGGTATTGCACTAAATGTTACCGATAAAGACAGTATAGATGCTATAATCAAGGAAATTAATGACACCTTCGGTGGCATTGATATTTTGGTTAATAATGCAGGTATTACTCGTGATAACTTGTTAATGCGTATGAAAGATGACGAATGGCAAGACATCATTAATACTAACCTTACAGCCATTTTTACGCTGTCAAAAGCAGTACTTCGCGGTATGATGAAGAAACGCTTTGGCCGTATTGTAAATATCGGTTCTGTGGTGGGTAGTTCGGGTAATGCTGGGCAAGCAAACTACGCAGCAGCGAAAGCAGGTGTTATTGGTTTTTCGAAATCTATGGCACGTGAAGTGGCTTCTCGTGGTATAACTATTAATGTTGTTGCGCCTGGTTTTATCGATACCGACATGACAAAATCATTGACGGACGATCAAAAAAGCGCAATTTTTAAAGATATTCCTGCTAACCGTTTAGGTGAACCTGATGAAATAGCAGCCACTGTTGCCTTTTTAGTGAGCAGCGGTGCAGCCTATATTACAGGCGAAACTATCCATGTAAACGGTGGTATGTATATGGGTTAAATTCACGAAAATTGTGAATTTAACTGTGTTTGGGGTGGATTTTCCCCGAACTTGGATGTAAAAATAGAACATTAAGAATTTGGGATGCCGCTGGTTTGACCAGAAAATTTGTTTAAACTGGTGCTTGCAAGCTTGTACCTTGCAAAATAAACTAGCGGCACTTTGACTATCTAGTGACGTTTAAGGGAAACCTAGAATTATGAGTAACATTGAAGAACGCGTTAAGAAAATTATCATTGAACAACTTGGCGTAAAAGAAGAAGAAGTAAAAGCTGAAGCTTCATTCGTTGATGATTTGGGCGCAGACTCACTTGACACTGTTGAGCTAGTAATGGCGTTAGAAGAAGAATTTGATACTGAAATTCCTGACGAAGAAGCAGAAAAAATTACTACTGTTCAGTCAGCTATTGACTACATCAATGCTAACAAAGACGCTTAAGTCTTCGTTACAGTAAATTAAAAAACGGCTCTCTTTAGAGCCGTTTTTGTATTCCCACCTTATTGGTTCCAATGCGAGGGCTTTTTGTGACAAAACGTCGCGTAGTGGTTACTGGTCTTGGCATGCTTTCACCTTTGGGTCTTTCTGTAGATGAGACTTGGCGTCGTCTGTTAGCAGGCGAAAGCGGTATTGGTGAAATCACCCACTTTGATTGCAGTGACTATTCCACCCGTTTCGCAGGTCAAGTTGATAACTTTGACCCGCAGGAATATATCGAAAAGAAAGAAACGAAAAAAATGGACAGGTTTATTCAGCTGGGTATTGCAGCGGGTAAACAGGCCATGGCTGATTCGGGCTTAACGATAACTGAAGAAAATGCACACCGTGTTGGTGTAGCTATTGGTTCAGGCATCGGTGGGCTAGAACAAATTGAACAAAACCACACTAAATTAATGAATAGCGGTCCTAAGCGCGTTTCTCCATTTTTTGTGCCTTCCACTATTACCAATATGATTTCAGGCTTTTTGTCTATCATGGAAGGGCTTAAAGGGCCAAACTTAAACGTTGTGACGGCGTGTACCACTGGTGTGCATAACATTGGTATTGCTGCGCGTACTATCGCGTATGATGATGCAGATGCCATGCTAGCAGGCGGTTCAGAAGCGTCTATTACGCCATTAGGTATTGCGGGTTTTGCTGCGGCACGTGCATTGTCTGCACGAAACGACGATCCTCAAGGGGCTAGTCGCCCTTGGGATAAAGATCGTGATGGTTTCGTGATGGGCGAAGGTGCTGGCGTAGTAATGCTAGAAGAATACGAAGCGGCGAAAGCCCGTGGTGCAACCATTTACGCTGAACTTGTTGGTTTTGGGATGAGTGGCGATGCCTATCATATGACATCACCACCTGCTGACGGTGAAGGTGCAGCGGCTTCAATGAGTAACGCTATTCGCGATGCAAAAATTGAGAGCAGCAAAATTGGCTACGTTAACGCGCATGGTACATCTACACCAGCGGGTGATATAGCAGAAGTAGCAGCGGTTAAGCGCGTCTTCAACGAACATGCGCATAACATGCTGGTAAGCTCTACTAAGTCGATGACAGGTCATTTACTTGGTGCAGCAGGCTCTGTAGAAGCTATTTTCACCATATTGGCACTACGTGACAAAATGGCACCGCCTACCATTAATTTGGATGAACCAAGCGAAGGATGCGATTTAGACTTCGTGGCGAATAAAGCAAAAATGTTTACTTCAGACTATGCGCTGTGTAATTCATTTGGCTTTGGTGGTACTAACGGTTCGCTTATTTTCAAACGAATTTAAGCCCGAGCACACGTTCGGACATCCGTAGTTATTGATTAAAGGCAGCGCAAGCTGCCTTTCTTGTCTGCGCACAACAACTTGGTATACTGCACGGCAGACGTTAATTATTAGAGCTAGTTGTGAAAATAGTCGCAAATACCGACACCGCATCTTCAACCCCTTCATCCGCCGATGCAATTGCCTTAAACGACAGGGCACTGAACTATGGTGATGGCGTTTTTACTACTATGTGCGTTAGCCAGGGGAAAGTAGAACTTCTGTCTTTTCATCTTGCTAGGCTCAATCATGATGCTAAAGCGTTAGCCATTTCCCTCGACATGACTGCACTTAGACAGGCAATTGATGTTTATGTCAGCGCACTTACCGAATCTCTTGAACACCTCAGCATTAAAAGAGTAATGAAGGTTCATGTGTCTTCAGGAGAGGGCGGTCGTGGGTACGCACGAGATAGCCAAGCTCCGGCCATTGTTCGGTTTTCCACCCATACGTATCCTGCGCATTATTCTGAACTTGCCGTTAGTGGTTTAACCCTAATAAACGCGAAAACACCTTTGGCCATACAGCCTTTGCTGGGTGGTATTAAACATATGAACCGGTTAGAGCAGGTATTGGTTAAGCGTGAAGTTGTTGAGGCGAATGCCGATGATGCCTTGGTGTTCGACACGCAAGGGCACCTTATTGAAGCCAGTGCGGGAAACGTATTTTTTCAAACCGATACTGGATGGCACACACCAAAGGTAAATAACTGCGGTGTAAATGGTGTTGTGCGCCAGTGCTTGTTAAGTACGTTGGAAAAAAATTCGGTAAACGAAAGCCTAACTAACGCTGATGTTATTGGCGACAACGCCTTAAACGTTTATGAAGGCGAATACACTCTGGCTGATATCGCTAATGCCACGGCAATGGTGATCACCAATGCCTTAATGGGCGTAATGCCAGTTAATAAAGTTGTGCTAAACGACGGAAAAACGAGTGATGAGTTAGCATTTAGTGCGTCTCATGAAGGGGCAAAGCGCCTTGCTAAGTTAGTATTAGATAAAATTCAGGACGATCATGCGAATAGTTATTAGCATTGGGATAATGCTAGCGCTTGTTGTGGGTGCAATTACCTTTGGTGTTTTATATGTAAATGGGCAAGCTTCATCGCCCATGTCGATTTCTCAACCGCAGCTTTATACGGTAGAAAAGGGCAGTAACGGATACAAGGTGGTAAGGGAGCTTCGGGCACGGGAGTTAATCGATAGCCCTGAATTAGCAACAAAACTTTGGCTCAAGTTTTTTGCTGCCAATACCCATGTAAAATCGGGTACATACCGCTTAACACCTGGGCTATCACTACGAGAAGTATTCGGTATATTAAGCCGTGGTGAAGAGCACTATTTTGCCGTGAGCTTGGTAGAAGGACTGACACTAAAAGAGTGGTTGGTTACGTTAAAGGCGAAAACTGAACTTATCAACGATGTATCGCTGGATCAGGTTGAAGAGACAATTAATATCACAAGCTCGGTAAATGAGGAAAAAGCGCCAATGCTATGGCTGAACGAAGCTAGCAGCGCCGAAGGCTTATTTTTAGCTGATACGTATTTCTTTACCGCTAACACTGCGGCCAGTAGCATTTTAAAACGCGCACACAAGGCCATGTTAGATTATGTCGAAACCCAGTGGCAGCAACGGCAAGAAGATTTGCCATTGAACTCACCGTACGACGCCCTAATATTGGCAAGTATTATTGAAAAAGAAACCGCAGTGAGTGCAGAACGAACCAAAATAGCGGGGGTATTTGTAAACCGACTGCGGAAAAATATGCGATTACAAACCGATCCCACTGTTATTTACGGTATTGGTGATACGTATGATGGTAATATTACCCGTAAGCACCTTCGTACGCCCACACCTTACAACACGTATACAATTAAAGGTTTGCCGCCCACGCCTATCGCGATGGCGGGTAAGGATGCCATTTGGGCCGCGTTAAACCCAATGGAAACCGATGCCTTGTATTTTGTGGCTAGAGGTGATGGTAGCCATGAATTTTCATCTTCGCTGGCAGCCCATAATGCAGCTGTGCGAAAATATCAGTTAAATCGAAAATAATAAGTCCAGCAACGAATAATTATGAACGGAAAGTTTATTGTAGTAGAGGGCCTTGAAGGGGCCGGAAAAAGTTCAGTGATTGGGCTTATCGTAAAGCATTTGCAAGAAGCACGTATTGCGGTTGAGCAAACACGCGAGCCTGGCGGTACGCCTATGGCCGAGGCGATACGCGAGTGTGTTAAACACGATTGGGACGAAACCGTAGCCGAAGAAACAGAATTACTGTTGATGTACGCCGCCCGGGTACAGTTATTAACTAACCGTATACTTCCGGCGTTAAATGCAGGGCAGTGGGTAGTAGGTGACAGGCATGATTTGTCTTCACAAGCCTATCAAGGCGGTGGCCGCGGCGTGAGTGCTGATACTATGACTGCCATTAGCAAAATAGCGCTTAACGGTTTTAAACCTAATTTGACCTTGTACTTGGACGTTGAGCCAGCCATAGGGCTAGAACGCGCTAGAGGCAGGGGAGAGCTAGATCGTATTGAACAAGCAGGTTTGGCCTTTTTTGAGCGCACCCGTGAACGGTATTTAAGCTTAGCAGCACAAGACGACAGTATTGTGGTGATTAATGCCATGCAAGCTATGGAAGATGTACATAAAGACGTGATAACCGCTGTGCAGGAGTACCTTTCTTAATGCAATCTGGGCAAATGCTTCCTTGGTTCACGGATACCTATAACGAATTGCTTGTACGCTATTTTAATAACAAGCTGCACCATGCGCTGCTATTCATTGGCGCTAAAGGTATTGGTAAAGCAAAATTGGTTGCTGGGCTGTCGGATACGCTGTTGTGCAAAAAGCCAACCCCTCAAGGTGCGTGCAATGCATGCCAAAGCTGCCATTTGCGTCTTGCTGGTAATCACCCCGATTTTTACGTGTTAGAAAGCGAAAAACAATTGGGCGTGGATAAAATTCGTGAAGGTATTGCCAAGTTAAGCGGCACGGCGCAAATGGGGGGTAATAAGGTATTGGTGATCCCCGTGGCCGATAGCATGACAGAAGCGGCGGCCAATGCACTCTTGAAAACGTTAGAAGAGCCCACCAATAATACTTACTTGCTGCTTATCACTGACAGCCTGAATCGAATAATGCCCACTATTTTGAGTAGATGTGAAAAACATTCACTTGGTCTGCCTGATGTGCAAAGTAGTTTGGACTATTTACAGCAACAAGGCGTACAAGATGCGAGTGAAGCGTTACTAGAAGCCTATGGTTATGCGCCACTTCGTTTAGAAGCAGCACTTAATAGCGAAAGCGATTTTAATTATCGTACCTTTACCGACGGTATGGGCGCACTACTTGCTAGTTCAGGAAGTCAGCAACTTTTAGCACTGGCTAATAAATGGCAAGGTGACGCTGTTCAGGTAGCAACATGGTGTCAACATATGGCGCATAAATCGTATGTAGAACGCCAGCAAGCGCAAGATTACGCACGTTATCGTGCTTGCGTAGACGCAGTAAAAACCTTACAGCACCCAGGGGTGAATAAGTCCATGGTGTTGGTCAGTATTTTGAAACAATTTCAGCGCTAGGCCAGGTTATTATTGGGTTAGCCGTAAAAAAGATAGGTATATTTTGTTCGTAGATTCACATTGTCATTTAGACAGATTAAAGCAATCGCCAGAAGCATTGGCAGAAACTCTTAACTTTGCTCGTACCCGCGGTGTAGAGCACTTTTTATGTGTGTGTGTATCGGTGACCGATTACGACAGCATGTTAGAAACCGTAAAGAGCTTCGATGACGTTTCTGTCTCTTGTGGCGTACACCCCCTTCACCAAGAAGATGCATGTACTTATCAAGAGTTACTTGAAAAAGCGCAAGACGATGCGGTAGTGGCCATTGGTGAAACAGGCTTAGATTATTTTTATAGCCCTGAAAGCAAAACGGTTCAGCTAACGTCGTTTGTTGATCATATTAAAGTCGCTAACGAAACGAAAAAACCACTTATTATTCATACCCGTGATGCCCGTGACGACACCATTAATTTGCTGCGCGAACACAAAGCTAGCCATACAAAGGGTGTGCTGCATTGTTTTACCGAATCACTTGAAATGGCGCAGGCGGCCATTGAAATGGATTTCTATATCTCTATCTCAGGCATAGTCACCTTTAAATCCGCCAGTGAATTACAAGAAGTTGTAAAGGCGGTTCCCCTTGAGCGCTTATTAATTGAAACCGATTCGCCTTGGCTTGCACCAGTGCCTCACAGAGGTAAACAAAATCAGCCTGGCTATGTGGTAGAAGTGGCAGAATTCATTGCCGAATTAAAAGGTATTTCGGTGAAGGAATTAGCACGCATTACCACCGAAAACTTCTATACCTTGTTTTCGCTTGTCCAACGTAAAGCCGCTTAAGCGATCGGAGAATTTCAAAAATGCCGCAGTGGCGTACAGGGTTAACAAAAAGCTTACACGCTAGCAGAAGCATGCCTGAGAGCCGTTATTTTCAGTTGGCAACCGCTGATAAAGATGGCGTGCCGTATTGCAGAACCGTGGTGTACCGAGGCTTAAGTGATGACAACAAGCTGATTGTTATTTCAGATACCCGTACCGAAAAATACAACCAGTTGTCGCAACAAGCGAAAGCACAAGGTTGTTGGTATTTTTCGAAAACTCGTGAGCAGTATCGATTCAGTGTAAATGCGACTATTGTGACTGAAAACGAAGATAGGGCGCTAATAGAGGCGCATTGGGCAAAATTGTCTGATGCTGGTAAGAAGCAGTTTCTATGGGGCGACCCCGGTACGCCAAGAAACAACGGGTTGCCGCTTCAAATTGCAGGCGACTATTCTGTCGCCCCTGAACATTTTTGCGTTATTTTGTTAGATATTTTCAACGTGGACTATTTGAATTTACGCGGTAATCCACAGTATCGAGAGTTACATCGTCGTGACGAAATGGGTAACTGGGTAAGCCAGTCTATTGTCCCTTAATGCAACGCATTGAACGCTAGCAATTAAATAAAAAAACGCCAGCAAATTTGCTGGCGTTTGTGATTTTATCACTTAGCAGTATTCGCTTATTCGAAAATTTTCGAAATCGGCGTATCACCCTTAAACAGGTAAGTGGTTATGTTATCAGTGTTACTACGATTCACTGCTTCGACGATAGCCGTTGCCACATCTTCTCTAGGAATGACAGCATCATCTTGGTTGTCAGGCATATCGGTAGACACCAGATGTGTACCTGGCTCGTTTAACAGTGTGCCTGGGCGTAAAATGACATAAGGCACACCGCTATTCATTAGGTGCTCGTCAGCCATGTGTTTAGCGACTAAATAAGGCTTAATGCTAGAGCTTACTGCGTCTGGATCGCCAGCCCCTATTGAACTTACCATCACAAATTTAAGCGTATTAGCTGCCTTAGCGTAATTTGCTGCATTTCGCGCAGCCCAAAGGTCGATAAGAAGCGTTTTATCATCGCCCGAATTACCGCCGCTGCCGGCAACGAATACAACGCAGTCTGCACCTTCGAAATGTTCAGAGAAGTCTTTTTCAAGATCTTGCTCTTTAACGACAAGGTTTTCGTTTTCAACGTCGTTTAGCTTTTCGGGGCTTCGTACAGGCGCCACCACGTGGTGTCCTGCTTCAAGTAATTTTCCAGTAGCCTGTTTACCAATTTGGCCTGATGCGCCAATGACAAGTACCTTAGCCATAAATGTTACCTCCATGATTGAATATGGTTATTCATAAGCGTGGGAGGGGATTTCGATCACACCGTACGATGAGTTTCATCATGGTGCGCTAATTGACAAAAAGGCATTAATTGATTAACTAGGGAGCACGGTGGTTAGCATAGTTTGTAAAAATAGGGGCTTAAGCAGCGGGTTCACATAAGGCTATTTCACAACGGCATTGCGCCCATCAGCTTTACCTTTGTAGAGTTTTTTATCAGCAGCGTGTATGCATTGCTCTACACTATCGCTTTCACGAATGTCTGCAATTCCCGCGGTGATAGTTACATTCACATCATACCCTTCACAGTGAAAAGACGCTTTCTCTACCGATTTTCTTAATTTTTCGCCAACCCAATAGCATTCATGGACGTTAAGCTGGGGCAGTAGAATGAGAAACTCTTCGCCGCCCCAACGACAAATAACGTCGGAATTTCTCAAATTCGTACGCAACAGTTCTGCCACCTTAACTAGTACAAGATCGCCTACATGGTGACCGTAAGTATCGTTAATTTGTTTAAACCAATCGATATCCACGATAAGTAACGAAAAGGCTTGTGCGTAACGCTCGTAACTGTCCCAAGCCTCGTGAGCTCGGCTGGTAAAGTAGCGCCTATTTTTCAGCCCGGTTAACGGGTCTTGGCTTGATATCAGCGTTAATTTTTCTACCACGTCTTCAAGATCTTTGGTTTTTTCTTCTACCATTTTTGCAAGCGCAACCGAGCGATGTTTAAGCGTTTGAATACGCCACCACACAAGTAGCGTTAAAAGAAGAAACGCGGACACAAAAATGGCACTTCGCCATACAGGTTTTTCCCACCATGGTGGAACAATACTGATCTGGAGATTGGCCTCATTCGGGCTCCATACTTTTTCTTTGTTCATCGCTCGAATAGTAAGTGTGTAATTGCCGGGATCTAAATTGGTGTAGGTAACCCCGCGGCGGCGATGGTCCGTAAACCGCCACCTATTATCAAACCCTGATAATTTATAGGCATAACTCACCTCGTTTGCGCGAGTAAAATCGAGCGCGGCGAATTCGACAGAAAATGAGACATTGTCGGAATTGAGTACTAATTCATCCACATTGGTACTTGGGAAAAGGTTTTCAGCTCCTTTACTATGCTCATCAATAATTTCTATATGCGAGATATTGACCTTGGGCGACCAAGGCTGCTGTTTAATATCAGTGGGCTTGAAGCGAGTGAGTCCCTGTGGACTGCCCATAAATATAGTATCGTCACCGGTTTTTACGGCGGAGCCTATGTAGTAGCCAGATTCACTGACTCCATTTTGTGCCCCAAAATATGAAATCGACGATAGGGTAGAATCGATATGGGCGATGCCGACCGTTGTGGAGATCCAGAGCGCATTTTCTTGATCTTCAATAATTGCGCCAATTGAGAGGTTACTTAAGTAACTGTCTGCTTCTATCTGGGTAAACGACACGGTGGGCTCATCGTTATCCTCAACCACCATAAAATAGATACCGTTCGCCTGCGTGCCAACCCAATAGCCGCCACGAATAGACCGAGAAACCCACGTCACCACCGCGCCGTCAGGGAAATTCGTGCTATTTTCACCAATATTGCGAATTTCACCCGTAAATTTATTGGCAAAATATAAGCCCGATATGCTTGCCAGCCATGCACTCTCGTTATCTTCAAATACGATGCGAGTGGTGAGTGAGATTGGCCATTGTCGAATCACCCGGTTCTCGGAAGGGCGATACACAAAAACGCCATCGCTATAACCGCCATACCAAACGTCACCATCGGCATCCACGTTAAGGGTATAACCTGCCTTACCCTCCAATGCCACTAAATCCAATTTTTCAGTGGCGGTATTAAGTTTCGCTAGCCCCGCGCGAGTAGATAGCCAAACCGAGTCTGACGGTTTATCGTAATGCACGGTTAGTAGCTTGTTTGAAGATACCTGACCTTCAGACTTAATCTTCGAAGTATAGGGCCCGTTAACCTTGCCAGATTGATAATTGTAATGCCAAAGGTTGTCATGTGTAGCAAGCCATAAGGAACTATCTGTGTGGGTAGCAATGCCAGAAATATTATTACTAATAACAGCACTGGTTGAAAAGTTGGCCAGTACAGGGTGGTAAATAGAAAAACCATTATCGCGCGACCCCGCCACAACTGTGCCCGCGTCTGTTTGATATAGCGATGTAATGTAATTATTCGCGAGATTCGATCGAGAAACCGATAATGACACAATCTCTGATGCTTCTTTAGCGGGAATAATATCCACGCCGCTACTCGTAGCAACCCAAATATTACCATTACGCTGAAATAAAACATTCAGCACATCATTAGATGAAAGGCCGTTAATTTCATCAAAACAGGTAGACGCGGAAAAATCGTTGTTCGTGAATAAGGGGTACCGGCAAAGACCGTTAGCGCCGGTGCCAATCCACAAGCTTTCGTCAGCAGCGAGTGCCATCAACGTTAATTTTTTGCCCGCCAGTTGTTGAAGCTCTAAGGTATTAAACGCTGAATTAAGCTTGTATAACCCTGATGTAGAACTAAGCCAAACATGACTATTTCTATCAATAACGATGTCGGTGAGTGTACTGGTCACGTTCTCTAGAACAGCAATTTGAACCAGTTTATTTAAAAGCGTTGAAAAGCGATAAAGCGCACGGCCACTAATAACCCAAACGTTACCACTCTTATCGATTTTTATGCGTTTGATTGAGCCGGCTTTTATTTCGCTGGAAACCGAAATAGGGAAGTGTTCGAACGTTGCCGTTTCGATATGAAACTTGCTTACACCAGCAATAGAACCAATCCATAAGTATTCTTTGTCTAACGAAGATTCTATTTGAAAGGTAGTAACAGTGTTGAGCCCATCAGACTTATCTTTCTGCCATTTACCGAAATGCTTAAATTCGTTTCCATCAAACCTGTCGAGCCCCGACTGTGTCGCCAGCCAAATATAACCGTTTTTATCTTCCGCAATATCTAAAACCGATACCTGCGATAGGCCTTCTTCGATTGAAAAACTTTTAAACACGGGCATAGGAAAGTCTGCGGCACGAGATGTGGCCGCAAAGGAAAAAATAATAGGGAATAGCATAGTGGCGGTAACCAGAAATCTTACCACTACAAACTTCATAAATACGCTCGGGAAGAAGGAATCAAGCGTTACGATATACTAGGGTTAAGCTAGTAAAAATGGGACATAAGTATTAATTTTGCAAGTACAAGATATAAGTGCAGATAAAAAAGAACCCCGATTATCGAGGTTCTACTATTAAATCATTTAGTTGGCTAAAAATTACCAGCCACACTGACGGGTAGCATTTTGCTCATCTAACCAGGTTTTTAAGGGTGCAAAGTAGTCAGCAATGGTACTTGCATCCATTTCAGGTGAACCAGTAAGGGTTTCTAACGCATTTTGCCATGGCTGGCTCATGCCCATTTCAAGCATGGCGTTTAGTGCTGTACCCGCTTCTTCACTGTTGTAAATAGAGCAGCGATTAAGTGGACCTTCATCACCTGCAATATCACATAACGCTTTATGGAATTGAAATTGCAAAATATGTGCTAAGAAATAGCGCGTGTAGGGCACGTTAGCAGGAACATGATATTTAGCGCCTGGGTCAAACGCATCAGCAGGTCTGTCTATCGGTGCTTTTACGCCTTGGTATTTTTCTCTTAATTCCCACCAAAGTGTATTGTATTGCTCAGGTGAAACTTCACCAGCCATTACTTTCCAGCGCCATTGATCGACCATCAAACCAAATGGAATAAAGGCAATTTTATCTAGCGCTACCTGCATTAGCATGCCTATGTCGTTAGATGCATCTGGAATCTCGTCAATCAAACCAATTTCTTTAAGGTACTTAGGGGTAATCGACAAGGCAATGGTGTCGCCAATCGCTTCATGGAAGCCATCGTTAGCTGAACCGCGATACAGCAAAGGCTGGTCTTTGTAAGCGCGCTGATAATAGTTGTGACCCAGTTCATGATGAATAACGTTGAACTCTTCCCCCGTTTTTTGGATACACATCTTAATACGCAAATCGTCTTTATCGTCTAGGTCCCATGCTGAAGCGTGACACTGTACGTCCCGACCTTCAGGTTTTTGGAACATAGAACGTTCCCAAAACGTATCAGGCAGCGGCGCAAAGCCCAGTGAAGAAAAGAAAGATTCAGCCTGTTTCACCATCTTTATTTCATCATAGCCCTGCGCAACAAGTGATGAGGTAACGTCGGGTACTGACATTTCTTGTTCAGGTTTCACGATATCGTAAACATTGCCCCAGGTTTGCGCCCACATATTGCCTAACAAGTGCGCTGGAATAGGTTGGTCTTGCGGAACCAATTCTTCACCATAATGCTCACCTAACTTAGCACGAACGTGACAGTGTAACGATTCATAGAAAGGCGCAACTTGCCCCCACAATCTATCAAGCTCTTTCGGAAAATCGTCGGCTGGCATATCGTATTTACCGCGCCATAGTTCGCTAACGTTTTGAAAGCCTAATTCAGCAGCGCCTTCGTTGGCCAAATTGACCTGTTGTTCATAAAGCGGCTTCATAGGTACTGACACTTCACGCCAACCTTTCCAGTACTCTAGTAAGGTGTCGGCATCGCGAATAGTCGCCATTTCACTACTCATTTCTACCAAGCTTTTACAGGTGCCATCTTCCATGCAGTACTGGCCAGAACCATACATTGCACTAAGCTCAGAACCAATTTTAGCAAGTTGCTCTGCTTTCGCCGGATCTGACGGAGGTGGCATGGTAAGCCCGTTTTTGAGCAAATTGAGTTGACGACGGGTATCTTCATCTACTTCAACATCGTTAAATTTAGCCGCTTCTTTAGCTAATACCGCTACTTTGGTAGACAGCACTTCATTAAAATAGGCACTTACCGCGGCGGTATCAAAATTGATGTTAGTGGCGTAACTCCACTCGGCATGTGCGGCTGGCACCTGCATTTTACTAATGTCGTTTTGCGCATTAATAAGGAATTCTTGCGCATCTTGCGCGGTAGGGGCCGCAGGTGTGGTTTCAGTTTTGGTAGTAGCTTCACCGCAACCTATTAGCGTAATGCTAACGAGTGCTGCGACGATAGTGCGTTTAGTTGAAAACATAAGTTTGCTCTTGTCGTTGTTGTTTTTATGTATTGGGAAGTACATATATTTTAGCGTTATATTTTGGAGTGGCTTGTGGGTTTTGTAAAATAAAATTAATACTGGAAGCAATATATAGCTTAACGTGAGGCCGGTTAAGGCAATGTCTATCTTTCGAGAGGCAGCCTTATGAACAAACCGCTAATGAAAAAATTTCATCGGTACTAATTTCATCGGTACTAATTTCATCGGTACTATATGGTAAGTATCAAGCCTATATTGTATTCAATGAATACCTTACTTCATGTACGCAAAGTCGTATAAAAGAGAATGTTATGGATAAATACAAAAATAAATCAAGGCTTAAAGAGTCTACGGATGGCTTAGATTTCGTTAGAATGCAAACAGAAGTTGGTTTAATTGATTCAATGTTAAGGTCTAAGACGCTTACCGCAATTGTTGTTGTGAGTATTTTACTTTTCACTGGCTTCTTTTATTTTCTGTTTAAAATTGCTATCTCAGGGATTTAAATGAATTTTGATGTCAGCTTTAGATTGCTAAAGCTTAATAAATTGCAAGCTCACACATTAGAAAGAGAAGTTCCACGCTCATCTTTCAAGTATGTTGATAGTAAAAGTTGTTACGTTGGAGTGATCCCACTAACCGAAGATATCTTCGACCCTTTAATGATTTTTTTCGAGCGCCAACAAATTAATATTGCAGATTGTGATATTTTTCTATCGGTATTTAGTGGCAAAGATACTGACATTATTGATGTGCCTTCCTCGGTCAACAAGATGCTAAAGCATATCAACTGTAAATTAGTGTTTTCTTACACGGCAGCAGGTAATGATTGATTAACCCGTTCGGCGCCCAAGATTGGCCGCAACGATCCGTGTCACTGCGGTAGTGACCTTAAATTTAAGAAGTGCTGCGGTAAAAACTAACTCAGCATTTTTCGATTGTTAACAGAGCCGAGTGTGCGACTATGAGTAAATGGAAGTTTAAGTATAGCCCTCAACGCCCCACAACACCTATCAGCTACTGGGTTCATAAATGTGTGGGAGAGGACGGCACTTACCGAGCAACGAGGTCGGAGTTTGGGGCCAAATAACCATTGGCTTAGTCGTTTTCCTGCCCGTTTGAAATCGTGGAAAAAACGAGAGACTATTATTTTGGCAGTAAAAAAAGCGCAAAAAGAAATAGAATCTTCGGGAATAAGCTTCTAACGATGCCGTTATGTTCAGCATCATTAGTGCTATTGTAAGTGAATTAATGGCATGTCGTGGTTCATAAGGTTTAATGATGAGATGGATTTTGTTGGGGCTATGCGTCGTTGTACTACTTGGCTTTGTTATACCAGAACCGCGAACTATTCCCGTAGATAACGCCAGTCCCGCTGATTGGAACAAAGACACTTTTTGGTATGAACCCTGGGGCACTTCAGGGGTCCACAAAGGTATCGATATCTTTGCTCAAAAGGGCACGTCGGTGCTGTCATCCACGCATCAACTTATTATCTATCAAGGTCAAAAGCCAAAAGGTGGCAATATCATACTTGCCTTAGGGCCTAAGTGGCGGCTGCATTATTATGCACATCTTGATTCAATAGAAATTGACGGTATTACCCTTGTTTCCAAGGGGACCAAAATCGGTACGGTTGGTTCAACAGGCAATGCCCAAGGTAAAGCGCCTCATCTGCATTATAGTATTGTTTCGTTATTTCCTTATTTTTGGTTGGCTGATGAATCGACTCAAGGTGCTAAGAAGGCGTATTATTTAAATCCAATATCGTACCTAAGCGCAGCTGATTGATTGAAAATGGAGATATAAATGAGTAGTACAGGCCTCTCAGATACTGGCGCTGAATATAAAACAGCATACGAAGAAGAGCATGTGTATGCAGGTTTTGGGATTAGATTTGGCGCATCAATTATTGATACATTACTTTTATTAGCGATTACTTTCCCACTACTGCATCTAATTTATGGCAAGGGATATTGGACCGCTGGGGACTCTGTTGTAGGTATAGTTGATGTCTTAATTAGCTACGTTCTACCGTTAATTGCCACAATATTATTTTGGGTATATAAATCGGCCACCCCAGGCAAAATGGTGCTTAAAGTAAAAGTCGTTGATGCTAAAACGGGAAGTGCGCCCACAATACGCCAGTCTGTAATTCGCTATATAGGGTATTACGTTTCTCTATTACCCCTAGGCTTAGGCTTTCTATGGGTGTTATGGGATACCAAAAAGCAAGGATGGCATGACAAAATGGCTGGCACTGTTGTTATTCGACCTAAAAATAAAGGTGTTGAACCGGTCAGTTTCGATGAAACTTGAGCAAAAAATCCCGCCCGTAGCCGTCTTTTTACTGTCAGCCTTTTTTATGGTGGTGACGACTAAAGTCGCCCGGAATGTGAGTGTTGAATATCAATACAAGTTTGAGACGCTAATTCTATTTCTATTGTTGGGTGTTGGAATAGCGGTTATAGGTGTCGTTTCGTTCAAAAAACACAAAACCTCGGTACATCCTATCAAAACCGAACGTGTTGTTAGCTTGGTGACTTCAGGTGTGTATCAGTACAGTAGGAACCCCATGTATCTAGGTATGTTGTTGTGTTTGGTGGGTATTGGGCTTTACACGGCCAACCCAGTTAATGTTGTCTTTATTCTGCTTTTTGTGTGGTACATGAATAAGTACCAGATAATACCCGAAGAGGCATTTCTAACGGATAAATTTGGC
This sequence comes from Alteromonas naphthalenivorans, assembly GCF_000213655.1. NCBI lineage: Bacteria > Pseudomonadati > Pseudomonadota > Gammaproteobacteria > Alteromonadales > Alteromonadaceae > Alteromonas > Alteromonas naphthalenivorans. Next base: position 2,211,364 of record NC_015554.1, on the reverse strand, counting down.
GCCAGCTATACAGAATATAGGAAAACGGTTCGAAGATGGCTGTAAGCAAATTCGGCGTACTTATCACTCTTATCTTTTGCACCGCCTTAATAGCAGCGGCTTTTCTCAATTTATTACCTGTAGAAGTGGTATACCTTTACATTACTATCAGCACGATAACGTTTGCCATGTATGCGTTTGATAAGTCGGCCGCTCGCAAAGGAAAATGGCGTGTACCAGAAACTCGTCTTCATCTTTTAAGTTTACTTGGTGGTTGGCCTGGGGCGTATCTTGCCCAACGAAGATTAAGGCACAAGTCGGCTAAAGTTTCATTTAAGCGAGTTTATTGGGCTACGGTGACGCTAAATTCCTTTGCGTTTATTTGGCTTTTTAGCGAACAAGGTCAACATTTCATCAATGCTATTTTGAGGTAAATAACGTGCCCTTTTCTTGTGGGCATTGAGCGGGTAAGATTAAAAGTTAACCACGGACTAAAACTAAAAAAATAAAGGAATATGTTGTGTTCAGATCGGTCATTACGATTGCAGTATTTTTACTTATTTTGGTGCCTTCACACTCGTACTCAAAAGTACGTGGGGAAACTACGCACCTAAATATTCATTCTGAAATACTCGATGAAGAGCGTGAGTTGTTCATACACTTACCCAATAATTATCACCGGCCGAATAAGCTACATTATCCCGTACTTTATTTACTTGATGGTCAACGAAATTTCAGCCATGCAGTAGGTACTCTAGACTTGCTCAATCAATCGAATATGGCGCAAGAAATGATAGTAGTTGGTATCGCAAATACCCATCGCACAAGAGACTTCACCCCAACCTATGATGAGAATTATAACGAGTGGGGTATATCAGGTGGTGCCGATAACTTCCTAGATTTTATCGAGAAAGAGCTCGTGCCATACATTAACGAAAACTATCGCGCCAACAACTACAAAGTAATATCAGGGCATTCGTTAGGTGGGCTATTGTCGGTGTATGCCTTACAGTCTAGACCCCATTTGTTCCAAGCTCACTTTGCCTTCAGCCCAAGTTTATGGTGGCAAGAACAGATTATCTTTGACGACGCCGAAACCTTCTTTTCCGATACTTCTGAATTGAACATTTATTTGTATATCAATATGGGCAGCGAAGGCGGCAATATGCTGAGCGCTTACCAGCGCTACAACGAATTGCTAAACACACATAAGCGAAAAGGTTTTAGTTACAACACAGATTTAGATACCTCAGAAAGCCACAATACCACCGCGCTTGCTGGGCATTCGTTGGCTTACCAAAATCTTTACACGTCGCTGCAGCCATCAAAAGAAGTGTTAAGTGGCGGGATACCAGCAATTAAACAGTTTTATAAAGCACAGTCTGAAATGTACGGTTATGACATTAAGCCCAGTTATCGCGCCATTAACAGTGTGGGATACAAAGCATTATCTGAAAAAGAGTATTCATCGGCTATTGCGATATTTCAAAGCAATGTCGACAGCTACCCTTATAAAGCGGATGCCTACGACAGCTTAGCAGATGGGTTTGAAGCTAGTGGAGATTTACAAAAAGCACTAGAAATGAGAGCGCTCGCGATAAAGAAAAGCACGGCTGAAAATGTTGAAAACGGCGCTTATAAAACCCGTCATGCGAATCTACTCAAAAAAATTCAGGACAAAAAGCTTTAGTACTTTCTCTTTACGCGCGTTGAACATAATTTATAAAGGAAAACGTTGTGGTAGTAATCTATGGAATTGATAAGCACTTAAACCCAATTAAAAGCCAGTTGTCTGATGTGATCCACCGTTGTATGCAATCTGTTTTGGGTATGCCGGAAGACAAACGCGCTCATCGCTTTATTCCGCTTGCCAATGAAGACTTTTTCTATCCTGATGGCAGAACAGATAGCTATACCGTTATTGAAATTAACTTGATGAAAGGGCGCAAGCCCGACACCCAAAAAGCACTGATTAAAGGGCTTTTTGAAGCAATCGAGTCTCAATTGGGTATTAGCACGGTAGACGTTGAGATAACGATTAAAGAACAAGAAAAATACCAATGGGGTTTTCGTGGTATTACCGGCGATGAAGCGTCAGATTTAAAATACAACGTTGATGTGTAAACTAGGCCTGCGCTCATACTTACACAAAGCCACATTATGGCTATCTCGTGCCTTATATAGTAATAAATATAAATTTTAGGTAATTTGAAGTATTACGATTAACGCCTTAAACGATAAATACCATTCAATTTCGTAACCTTTCAATAGCAGTAAAAAAGGATTGTCGATGACAACAAGAATATTAAAAACCATGTCTGGGGCAATGTTACTCACAGCACTCTTTTCACTCGCAGCATGCAGTGCAATAGTCAGTAACAACACAGGTAAACAAGCTCAATCTAGCAGTTTAATGGATTTCCTTTACCCTGATGAAGAAAGCCGGGTTAAGCACCAGCCTGAAATTCCCACGCTACAATTACCGGTAAAGGTTGGGCTCGCATTTGTTCCTTCAAGCAATTGGCGCCGAGATGGCCTGCATGGTAAAGATCAAGTAGAGCTTCTAGAAAATGTTAAGCAGTCTTTCCTTCAATACGAGTATATCGATCGCATTGAAATCATTCCTAGTGAGTACTTAAGCGGGGGAGAAGGTTTTTCAACGTTAGAGCAAGTAGGAAGGTTATATGATGTTGATGTAATGGCGTTAGTGTCTTACGACCAAGTTACTCAGTCACTCGAAAATAACGCGGCGTTACTGTATTGGACCATTGTAGGAATGTACGTTATTCCAGGGAATGAAAACACGGTTCAGACCTTTGTGGATACTGCAGTTTTCGATATCAAAAGTAAAAAGATGCTGTTCAGAGCGCCAGGGGTAAGTAAGCTTGAGAAGCGTACCACCGCTGTAGGTATTGACGATACGTTGGCCGAAAAATCTTTAGAAGGGTTTGGTATAGCCGTTGACGATATGTCTACAAACTTAGATGCTGAACTTGCTCGATTTAAAACCAGAGTAAAAGAAGAAAAGATTGCGAAAGTAGAACATAGAGAAGGCTACAGTGGCGGCTCACTTCAGGTTTTTTGCTTACTGTTTATGGGCGTCATGTTATTTAGAAAAATGACTTTGCGGTAACACACTGCCAAGGAGTGCAGATTGAACGTCACCAAGCAACATATTAAAGACGCAGTAAGCGCCAATATTCTTTCATCAGAGCAGTCTGAACAGTTGATCGCGTTTTTGAATCAGCAAACGAGTACCACTGCCAAGTTCGATTTCACCCATGTGTTGTATTATCTTGGTGGCTTAATTGCCATTGGCGCAATGACACTGTTTATGAACCTTGGCTGGGTATCGTTTGGCGGAATCGGTATTGTTTTCATCAGCTTATTCTATGCAGCTGTGGGAATTAAGTTAGCTAACGTTTTTAAGATGAAAGGATTTTTTGTGCCGGCGGGCCTATGCGCTACCTTTGTTGTTGTGCTAACCCCGTTGGCAGTTTTTGGTGTTCAGCAGGCTTTAGGCGTTTGGCCTGACGATACCGTTTACCGCGACTATCACAGGTACATTCATTGGCACTGGTTGTATATGGAGCTAAGTACGTTGGCGGTGGGTGTTGTCATTGCTTGGAAGTATAAATATCCATTTTTAGTCATGCCTATTGCGGTTACGCTATGGTATTTAACCATGGATGTCTCGGTGATGTTGTCAGACGGGGAATACAGCTGGGAACTAAGAACAATAGTTTCTATGTACACAGGTCTTCTTATGATAGCGCTCGGGTTTTGGGTAGATGTACGTACAGCAAACAAAGCCGACTATGCATTTTGGATATACTTATTTGGCGTTATTGCGTTTTGGGGAGGGTTATCTTCTCAACATTCTGACAGCGAGCTTTCGAAATTCTTCTACTTTCTCATTAATTTCGTGATGATATTTATCGGCGTACTCTTAATTAGAAGAGTGTTTGTCGTATTCGGGGCTATTGGGTGTACAGGATACGTAGGCTATTTGGCAGCAGAAGTGTTCGCAGATAGCTGGTTTTTCCCTATTGCGTTAACGTTTTTGGGGTTGTTTGTGATTTACCTAGGTATAAAGTGGCAAAAGAACGACGCGGCTATTACCGCGAAAACACGTAAACTTTTGCCCAAGGCAGTGCAAACACTGTTGGATGCTAAACATCTCTAGATTAGCCCGTGTTAAATGCACAAGCTGATACTCGATGAGGAACCTGTTTATAAATTAGTGTGTTTTTAAACTAGCGGTAAATAGGCCAGCCAAAGATTTGGCTGGCATTTATGCACTTTGCGGTTGGTTAATACTTTCTTCGTTTTAACCCTGTTTCCGCCAATATTTTCGCTGAAATCTCTTCTATTGAATATTTGGTACTGTTTAAAAACGGAATTTTTTCTTTTCGGTACAAGTTCTCAACTTCTCGTAGCTCCATTCTGCATTGCTGTAATGACGCATAGCGGCTATTTGCTTTTCGCTCAGAGCGAATTTGATGTAGTCGTTCTGGCTGAATAGTGAGCCCAAAAAGTTTGTCTTTATAGCGGCGAAGCGCCGTAGGCAATTTAAGCATGTCGCCCATGTCATCTTCGGTAAAGGGGTAGTTTGCCGCCTTAATACCAAACTGCAGGGCTAAGTATAAGCTGGTGGGCGTTTTACCCGAGCGCGAGACGCCTACTAAAATAATGTCGGCTTCGTCGTAATCTTTCAGGTTAGAACCGTCATCGTTGGCTAAGGCATAGTTAACCGCCTCAATACGAATGTCATAGGTGGTTTCGTGAATGCTGTGAGTGCGATGTTTTTCTGGTTTTGAGGGCACACCAAGCACTTTTTCCAGCGGCGCCACGAATTGATCGAGGAAATTGTAGTTAATACCTACCGATTTTGAAATTATCTTGCGAACATCTACATTCACAATTGTATAAAAAACGAGCGGCCTTTCTCCTGTGTCTTGAAAACTTTCAGATATTTTGTCCAAAACCTTGTTGGCTTCTTCCTCAGTTTCAACAAAAGGAATGGTATTGTGATTGAATTCAATAGGGAACAAAGACAGCAGGGCGTGGCCAAACACCTCTGCTGTAATGGCGGTACCATCTGAAATATAAAAAGCTGTGCGCACAACAAATCCTTAACATTGTCGTAATTTTATTACAAAAGTAATAAAGAGTTTACTTTCCGATTTCCCCCATTCTAAGATGATTTCGTCGAAAAGCTATATGGTTATTAATGATGACTTGATGTAACGCAAGCCTGCTTTACTTGGTACTCGTTAATATTAATAAGCATTAAGCGCGTTTGGATATACGCAGTCGACACGTATTTTACCAATGTTGGGCATGTGGCCCGCCATTGCTTATACCCTACTCAAAAATAAGCTGGAGGCTTCGGCAGTGAAAGAATTCGTACTTTGGTATCAAGAACTGGGCATGCATGATGTAGGTCGCGTAGGCGGCAAAAATGCATCTTTAGGCGAGATGATTTCTAACCTAGCTAACGCCGGTGTACAAGTACCGGGAGGTTTCGCCACAACTGCAGAGGCTTTTAATGAATTTCTAGAGCAAAGTGGTCTAGAGGCAAAAATTCATAACGTATTAGATACACTTGATGTAGACGATATTGCTGCGCTGAATGAAGCAGGCAAAGATATTCGTCAATGGATCATCGACACGCCTTTTCAGCCTGAACTAGAAGACGCTATCAAAGAAGCGTTTGTGAAGTTACAGGGTGATGCAGGCGACGAAGCATCATTTGCAGTTCGTTCATCAGCTACCGCAGAAGACATGCCAGATGCGTCGTTTGCCGGTCAGCAAGAAACCTTCCTTAACGTGAAAGGTTACGAGTCTGTATTAGTAGCCATTAAACACGTATTCGCCTCGCTATTTAACGACCGTGCTATTTCGTATCGTGTTCACCAAGGTTACGACCATAAAGGTGTCGCATTGTCTGCTGGTATTCAGCGCATGGTTCGAAGCGATATTTCATCGTCGGGCGTGATGTTCACTATCGACACAGAGTCGGGCTTTGAAGACGTAGTATTTATTACGAGTTCATACGGCCTGGGTGAAATGGTTGTGCAGGGTGCGGTAAACCCAGATGAATTTTACGTACACAAACCAACCCTTGATAAAGGGCTTCCAGCCATTGTTCGCCGTAACCTAGGCAGCAAGCTAGTTAAAATGATTTACTCAGACGATGAGGCGCATGGCAAGCAAGTGTCTATCGTTGATATCGACAGCGCTGAAAGTAAAGCTTTCTCACTGAACGACGAAGAAGTGATGGAGCTGGCGAAGCAGGCGCAAATTATTGAAAAGCACTACGATCGCCCGATGGATATCGAATGGGCCAAAGATGGCGTAGATGGTAAGTTGTATATTGTTCAAGCGCGCCCTGAAACGGTTCGAAGTCGTGAAGATTCTCAAAGTATTGAGCGTTTCCAACTTAAAGGTCAAAGTAATATCGTGTGTGAAGGCCGCGCTATTGGGCATAAAATTGGTGCAGGCGTAGCGAAAGTACTTGGCTCTATTGAAGAGATGGACAAGATTCAAGCTGGCGATGTACTGGTTACCGACATGACAGACCCAGATTGGGAACCTATCATGAAAAAGGCGTCTGCCATTGTCACTAACCGAGGCGGTCGTACATGTCACGCAGCGATTATTGCTCGTGAGCTAGGCATTCCTGCAGTAGTAGGGTGTGGTAACGCCACTGACAGTATCGAGAACGGCGATAAAATTACCGTATCTTGCGCAGAAGGTGATACAGGTTATATCTATGGTGCAGAGCTAGAGTTTGACGTAGTGACCTCACGTATCGACTCTATGCCTGACTTACCACTAAAAGTAATGATGAACGTGGGTAACCCAGACCGCGCCTTTGATTTTGCGCGTTTGCCTAATGCAGGTGTTGGCCTTGCTCGCTTAGAATTCATTATTAACCGTATGATTGGTGTGCATCCTAAAGCGTTACTTAACTTCGATAGCCAGCCTGCTGAGCTTAAAGAAGAAATTGGCGATATGATTGCCGGTTACGACTCACCAACTGAATTCTACATTGAAAAATTGGTTGAAGGTATTTCTACCATTGGTGCTGCGTTCTCGCCTGAAAAAGTCATTGTTCGTATGTCTGACTTTAAGTCTAACGAATACTACAACTTAGTTGGCGGCTATCAGTACGAGCCAGATGAAGAAAACCCAATGCTCGGTTTCCGTGGTGCGAGTCGTTATATCTCGGAAGATTTCCGCGACTGTTTTGCCTTAGAGTGTGAAGCCATTAAACGGGTTCGTAACAACATGGGCTTAATCAATGTTGAGATCATGATCCCCTTCGTACGTACTCTCGAAGAAGGCCGTAAGGTTATCGAACTACTAGAAGAGCAGGGGCTTAAGAAAGGCGAAGACGGTTTACGCGTTATTATGATGTGTGAACTACCCTCTAATGCATTACTTGCCGATCAGTTTTTAGATATTTTTGATGGCTTCTCGATTGGTTCGAACGATTTAACTCAGTTAACCCTTGGGCTAGACCGCGACAGTGGCGTTATTGCTCACTTGTTTGACGAACGAGATCCCGCCGTGAAAGCCTTGCTATCAATGGCTATTCAAGCGGCTAAGAAACGTGGAAAGTACGTCGGGATTTGTGGTCAAGGCCCATCAGATCACGAAGACTTTGCTGCCTGGTTGGTAGAAGAAGGTATCGATTCAGTATCGCTTAACCCAGATACCGTCGTTGAAACTTGGTTATACCTTGCTGAAAAGCATGGCTAATCTTTTTGACGCTAGCCTAGCAATACGCTATTTATAGAAGCTTAAACATCAAAAAGCCGCTTAGATTTTTCAATCTAAGCGGCTTTTTTAATGCGTATTTATTGTGCTTTATTGCGCCTTTATCAAACTATTAACTTTGGAGCAAACTAAGTCAGTATTAGGCTTTTAATTGGTTACCAATGGGTAACTGTCTGATACGTTTGCCACATGCCGCGAAAATAGCGTTACACAAGGCAGGCGCATAAACCGGCGTTGCTGGTTCACCTACACCTGCTGGTGGTGCATCACTTGGGATAATCTCAACCTCAACGTCTAGCGGCGCATCACTCATACGCGGTACGCGGTAGTCATGGAAGTTACTTTGTTGAGCACGACCTTTATCAAAAGTAATACCGTCACTAATGGCGGCAGTAATACCAAAGATAGACCCACCTTGTACCTGGTTTTTCACCGTGTCGGTATTTACCACAGTACCTGCATCAATGCTGGCCCATGATTTGATGATCTTAAGGTCGCCTGCGTCAGACACTTCTACTTCAACCACAGTCGCCACATAGGTTAAGAAGCTTCGGTGCGCTGCTATCCCAAGGCCTCTGCCTTTTGGTAATTCACGGCCCCAGCCACTCATATCAGCCACTTTCTCAATCGCTTTACGTAGTCGGCCAATATCGAGTGGATAAGCGTCTTTGTCTGCGCCGTAGTTGTCGTATTCTGCATTTTGTTCGGTTACATCGATAATACGATCGGGGCCAATGGTTTCAAGTAGGTAGTCTTTTTGATCCCGTCCCGCTTTGTGAGCCGCTTCAGCAATAAAAGACTGAATAGCGAATGCATGGAAGATGTTAGACACCGAACGCATCCATCCTATACGCGCTTTCGCCGGTGCTTCACCACTTTCAAGTTTCATATTAGGGGTATTGATAGGATTATCCGTAAAGCCTAAACGAAGCTCGAAGCTGAACGGTGCGGTAGCGTCTTGTTGGAAGGTAGACGCAATGGGCGAAAAGGCCGTGCGGTGCAAGTAAGCATCAATGCCGCCATTTTCATCCAAAGAGGCTTCAATATGCTGTGCTGAAACCGCATGATAGAAACCATGCTGAATGTCGTCTTCACGAGTCCATTGCACGCGAATTGGCTTGCCTGTCTTCATTGAAAGGTAGGCCGCTTCAGCAGAAAAGTCGGGTTTCGATTTACGACCAAAGCCACCGCCTAGCATGGTGACATGCACGTTAATCTTCTCTTTCGGCATGCCAATCATGGCACCCACGGTTTCCATATCGGCCTGTGGGTTCTGCGTAGCAGCCCACACATCAACACGGTCTTTATAATACATTGCCGTAGCGCAAGGTGGCTCCATAGGCGCTTGTGCTAAATGCGGCACGTAATAGTCGGCAACCAATTTATCACTAGCATTGGCAAGCACATTGGCTGCATCACCTTTTTCGCGAACTGATTTTTGTGGCTTCGATACTGTTTCCAGCAAGCTTGCTTTGAAGGCTTCGGAGTTATAATCACCGTTTTTACCATCGTCCCAACTTACTGTAAGGGCGCGACGGCCTTTTATGGCAGCCCAGGTATTGTTAGCAATAATGGCGATACCGCCTTTAGGTTGAAACTGTGGTGCGCCTTTCGCCGCAGGAATTTCAACCACATCTACCACACCATCAATAGCTTTAACGGCTTTTGCATCAAAGCTTTTTACTTTTCCGCCAACAACTGGTGGGCGAACCACCACTGCAATTAAGGCTTTTGGCTCAAGTACGTCAGCCGCAAAAGTCGCTTTACCGGTAACAATGTCTTTTAAGTCGATGTGCGCCATGGCGGTATTAATGTAACGCCACTCGCTGCGTTCTTTTAGGGTAATGCGATCGAGCTCTGGCGGGGTAATTTTTAATGCATCGTTTACCAGTTCAGCATAGGTAAGGGTTTTACCTGAGGTATGAGTAACCACATGTTGCACTGCGCTGCATGAATCGAAAGGTACGTCCCAACGGGTGGCGGCGGCTTGCTGCATAAGGTGGCGAACACTTGCGCCCATTTCACGTAAACGTTGCATGTTGTAACGAATACTGCGTGAACCATCGGTATTTTGATCGCCGTACTTCGGGTCGCCTTTACCTTGGATCACCACGACTTTGTCCCACGAGGCTTCCATCTCATCGGCCACAATTTGCGCCAATGCGGTACGAATTTGTTGGCCCATTTCAGAGCGGTGACACGTAATCTCAACAACGCCATCGGGGCGTAGTGCTACAAATAAGTTAGCCATTTTGGCTGATTCAGAAGGCTTTGCTAGTACGCCCGCCATGGCGCGAGGTGCAGCGCCCATGAAATACGTACCTAAAACGAGTGCACCAGCGGTGGCCGATGACTTTAGAAAGCTGCGACGCGTTAAGTCGAAATACTTGCTCATGCTTCTTCTCCCGCAGACTCAGATGTGGCTGTTTCTGGCGAGCTTGCTACAGGAACATAATACTCCACACCAGCCATAGTTTTCGCCGCTGACTTAATCGCTTTGTGAATACGTGGGTAAGTACCGCAGCGACAGATATTGCCTGACATACCTTGCACAATTTCCTCATCGCTTGGGGTAGGGTTACTTGCTAACAAGCTGGCCGCTTGCATCATTTGGCCGCACTGACAATATCCACATTGAGGCACCTTATGTTCAACCCATGCTTGTTGAACGGGATGTTCACCGTCTTTACTCAAGCCCTCAATGGTCGTTATTTTACTGCCTGAAACCGCTGAAACAGGCAATACGCAAGAGCGCTGTGCTACACCATTAATGTGTACGGTACAGGCACCACATTGTGCCATGCCACAGCCAAATTTAGGGCCAGTTAGATGTAGTTCGTCACGTAAGTACCAAAGTACGGGAGTGGTAGGATCGCCCGCAAATTCACGTGTTTCACCGTTAACGGTAAACGTAATCATGGTCTTGTCTCCATTGTCGTAAGTGTCGATGGTCAGTCGAATGCCTCACGTTGCCTGTTTGAATAAATGAAAGGTTTTTGATTTTTATAAAATGTTATTAATCGTGTCGTTGAATTTTATACTTTTAACGAGTTTAGTGTATAAAAATAACATGACTATGAAGGTTATACTGAAACTTCAGATTAATGGTTTACGATGTGCGATGACAGGGGGGAAAGCGTAAATTACGCAGTAATTGCTTAGCGAAATTTACGCATTAATAATACGCGGTCTATTCTTCTAGCGCTTGACGCCATCATGTTCTGACTTATTTTGAGCCATCCACGTGCACGGGGCCAGTCGTAACTCAGTAACACTAATCCACCTATCACTAACAAAATTGACCCTGGTAAAAGGGTTAAAATAATGCCGCCGATAAAAAGAATGCTACCAAGGGTTAACCGAACTATTTTCATAATAATTTTTCCATGCGATTAAATGCTGGCTACTGACTTTTAGCTATTAACGGCAAGCCATCAAATGCAGCCATCGAACCTAATCGCTTAAGCCCAATGTTCGAATTAAAGCAATCGAACTCAGGGAATCAAAGGTAACTCAGTTCATTGTGGGTCAAAACCGAACAATTGCCAACCATAAAAGTGTAAACAAGTGTATAGCGTGGGCTTTGAGCACCTATTAGCTCTTAAACCAGGCCTAGCATGGCTAAACTGCCAAACCCGATGGCGGTAATAGGTAACGACACCAATGTGCTTAGGGCAATAATACTCGCCGCCAGACGGTGATCGCCACCTAAGTTTCTTACCATCACATAGCTGGCTGCGGCTGTCGGCGCAATAGACAGCAATAATACTATGCCTAGTTCCATACCTCTGAAACCGGAAAAATAGGCAATACCTACTAGTAAGGCGGGGTAAACAATGCACTTACTTACTGTGGCTAATGCGATGTTATACCAGTCGCTAGAAAAAGAGCGGAACTGCAGTGATGCGCCGGTACAGATAAGTGCTAAGGGAAGGGTAAGCTGGGCAAAATACTCTCCGGTTTTTAAGGCAACCTCGGGCAACGACCATTGAAAATAAGAAAATGGTAATGCTGCAACAATTGAAATAATAAGCGGGTTTCGAGCAATACCTTTAATTTGATTCATTGGCGCTGTAAAACCCACCTGATAGAAGTTGAGCACAAACACCGACATAACATTGTACAAAATGGTAATACAGCCCATATAAACGGATGCGGCTGCCAAGCCTTCTTGCCCATAAGTATTCGCGCAATAGGCTAAGCCGATAATACCCATGTTGGCCCTAAAGCCACCTTGCACTACTACACCACGTGCATTTTGTGGGTTCACGGTGAAATGCACCAATAACATTAATACCGCGCACATCAATATTGAACCACTTATTCCAATAGTGATGAGGGTAAAATTAGCGGCATTAGAAAAGTTTGACTGACTAATAGATAAAAAAAGCAACGAGGGTAGGGCGACATTGAACACCAGCTTTGAACCCGACTCGATAAAGGCTTCGTTTAACCAACGGATGCGAAAAAATACCCAACCCATTAAAAGTAGGATTAGAACGGGCACTAAGGTACTGGTGATAAATGAAAGCATGGGAGTTAATCGATAAAAGCACTAAATTCAGGAGATGGGTAATACAGTATCAAACTTAAACAAGGTTGCGGCATTAGTTTGAAAATATAATTTCAATACTTTCATAGTGATGAGCTAATTTTTAACCTTCAGGGCATTACACTGATGTACTATTCCTTAAAAGGCGGCGCTTTATTATAGCTAACGCTGTTTTCATCCCATCAGTGCCGCACTAGTGAAAACAAAATAGGTTAAGCCTTAGGCGCCGCGCATGATGAGCGTTCCACCAAAGAACAGGGCACCAGCATACGCGTATTTACCGATTTAGGATTATTGATTTTATTCATCAACATGCGCGCTGCTTCGCCGCCTAATTCGTAAGGTTGCTGTTTGATAACGGTAATAGGCACCTTAAAAAATTCAGCCATAGGGATTTCCTCGAACCCAAGTAAAGACACGTCTTGGGGAATAGGAATGTTAGCGGCTTCTAATTCTTTTAGTACATCAATGGTTATTGCAATTTGCTGAGTAAAAAAAGCGGTGGGTGGGTTGTCTGACTTCAGCATATCAATGGGAGAGCGATGCAATCCGTCCTGCCGACTCCAATGTATAGTTAGGGTTTCGTCAACGGGTAGATTATGTTTTGTATGTGCATCTACAAAACCTTGATACTTCTCTTGGCGAGACTTAACCGATTCGAACTTTTGGGTTACAAAACAAATATGTTTGTGCCCCAAGTTAATAAGGTACTCAGTGGCATCAAAAGACGCCCGTTTGTAATCAGCAACCACAATGCCGGTGTCACAATCGTCATGTTCTAATTGAAATTGCACCACTGGCATAGTGTTATTCGAAATGTCTTCTATTAGCTTTGCGTTGTTTCCGCAAGAGGCAATAATGGCGCCGTCTACATTTAATTGGCAAAGTGTAGTCAGCGCATTTTTTTCGGTTTTGGGTTCAAAATCCGAATTATAAATGAATAAATCGTAGCCATGACTTTTACAATAATCGTCCATACCACGAATGGTCTGACTGGTGTAATAGCTAGATATATCTCTTACAATAACACCCAGGGTTTTGGTCTTATTGGTTTTCAAGCTACGGGCGATATTATTGGGAACATAATTCAGTTCCTCTACCGCTTTTTGCAATCGCAAACGGGTGTCGAACGACATAAAATCGAAGCGACCGTTTAAAAATTGCGAGGCGGTACTTTTTGATACGCCCGCTTTCTCAGCCACATCGATAAGTCTAACTTTACTTTTATTCATTATTATTCTCTTACTAAAGGCGTTTATAGGAGTATTTGTGTTACCAAATACTCTTCACTATTTAACTGCAATAGCATCGCCTACCTGCAAATGAGAGAAGGACACGCGGGTGTAGTTACCTGCTTTTTTATCGGTTTCCCAGTCGCCCGTTCCCGGACAAGCGGGGTAGCGGAATGTTGGGGCATCCTTCGTACTGCATTGGTTATACGCGCCAGCTTTGAAAAAAAGCCAATCATTCTTGTACGCCACAGGGTCATCATAGTCATCTATAAAGCCATTAGCATCAACATTGTTTGCCAAGTTTATCTGGTGCTTAACCGTGGGGTGGTTCTCTGCGCTAAAGGTTAGATACATTGTATCGCCGTAAACGTTAATCTCATAACTGAAAGACTCACCAAGCGCGATGCCTGTTTCACCGGGATCATTGTCGTCATGCCACCCATCTCCCCATACAGGGTAAGCAATGTCAGTACGTTTAGGGTTATCTTCTGGTAAATTTAGCTCATAGTTCCAAAATACCGTACCTGTCTCATGGTTTGGGTACTTCTTATAATAAATCTTTAGTGGTTCGTTACCCCAACCAAAACCCGACACATCATTTCTAAGGTCATCTAGCTTACCAGCATGAATTTGCCCTACAACAACCGAATATGCGGGGGGTTTGTCATGATATTTAGCATTGGTAGAAACGTGGTCTACTTTAAGGGTGGCTTCCATACGGGCACCGATGGCAGCGAACTTATCTGAGTCTGGGTTTGAGGCAAGTGCAAAGTAATTAGCTGGGCTTTCTAAGCTGGGAACATTGCCGTTTTCATCGGCGTACACTTGACGAAGCTCACTTCGGGTATTCGTTGAGGTGGGAGAGGTGAATGCTTTATTCGCCGCCGCAAATACCATGTTGTTATTGTCGTCTAAATAAAAGAACTCATCCACATGAAAGCTTGCTAAGTCTTTATTTTTAATTTTGTCGGCCTTACCGTCACCGTCTCTATCTAGCGGTAAAAGTATGTTCCAAGGGGAAAGATCGAATACTTCGCCAGGAGCCTTAGCACCCGATACGGCGTGTGAATCTTGCTGTGCTGTGTTGGTCGATGAAGAAGTGTCAGCGTCGTTACACGCTGCCACCAAGGAAAGCGCGGCTAAGCCGGCCAGATATACATGTTTAGTGTTTGACATGAATGCGCTCCTTACGGAAATCGTCAAAAGAAAAAAAAGTGATTGAATGAATTAGAAAGTTAGCCGTAGCGTTTACTACGGCAAATGGTCTGGTTAAATAACTATAATTGGTGCTAGCGTAGAGTGAACGTTGCACATACTTCGCCAATGTTGCCAATAGCGAAGTATGCTACAAAGCCTTACCAACGAGCTCGTACGCCGAAGGTAAAGCGTCTATCCGACTCGCTATACTGCCAAATGCTATCAAGCTCTGTTACTTGCACGATAGGCTCACCGGTTAAGTTAACCGCGTTCGCTACAAGCGTAATATGCTCGTTTACATCGTAACTGGCCGAAAAGTCGAACTGGCCGCGAGCATCACGATAGTTATTACCCAGCGTTGGGTCAAAAAATGCTTCTTCAGGATTGGTACGGTTGTACACACCGGTGGCTAGCGCGCCAACAGGACGTACACGTTTTTCATCTTGAGTGTCTAAATACTTATCACGCCAGTTATAGGCAAGACGTATTTGGATACCCGCATTTTCCCAGTAAACCTGGCCATTGAAGGTGTGGTTAGAAATATCTAGCAGTGGGTTACCATCAGGTTGTTCACTATCGGCATAGGTATAGTTGGTGCTAACACCTAAACCAGACCACATGCCAGGAAGAAAACTAAACTGTTGTTGGTAGGCAAGTTCGATACCTGCAATTTCACCGCTTCCACCATTAACATCTGTGTCGATAACAATACCGGTTAGGCCGGCATCACGCTGAGCTTCTACATACGCTAAGTCTTGGTCGCCCGAAGCGTAATTCACATCAGCTTGGCTTACCCCTGCGGTATCCAGTAAACATACGTTAACGTACTCAGTCACGTTTTGGCCTGTTACCGTGTTGCTATCAGCCATGCAAGAGCTGCTTGCTACGGTAAACGACTCTACATCTTTATAAAATATAGCGGCAGAGACCATACCACCTTGACCAAAGTAATGTTCAGCAGATAAGTCGTACTGGGTAATACGATAGGGGTCAAGTTGGTACGAGCCTTGTGTACCGGTAACGAGTGAATTATCGACACTAATTGCAGGGCTAAGCTCGCCAAATTCTGGTCGGCGCATTACTTTGGCCGCAGCAAAACGTAAAATGGTATCGTCTGCTAACGAGTAGGTGGCATTGATGCTTGGAAGAAAATCTGAGTAATCATAGCTGCCAGTTTGATCAAACGTATTAGACGTTAAATCAGTTTGCACATACCGTGCACCGACTACCGCGGTAAGTTTGTCGAAATCTAAATGAAACTGGGTATATAACGCTTGAGTTTCTTCGCTTATTTGGGCGTAAGAGCCAGTATTTCGAACCATGTTGTCATCTAATGATCCGGTTAATTCATGGCTACTGCCATCCAGCATTTGTTTTACGCGGTCGTAAGTACCATTAATATTGTAAGCCAGCTCAGCACCATCGTAAACGTAGTAATGGGTGAGCGCGTTAGTGCCAAAAATACCAGATTGTTCAAAGGTATTACTGTGGTTTATTTCCTTAAATCCCCCAAAAGCAGAGTTAAATTCATCTACCCATGTTGGTCTTATCACACCATCATAAGACACACTGGTTTGTAAGTTTTTAAGTTCACTACCATTATTTCTTAAGTCGTAGCGGTCTAGTTCGTAATCTCTATCCGTAGTACGAATACCTGCTTTTATTTTAGTGAGGAAGCTTAAATTTGAAAAAGGCTCGATGTATTCCATGTCAAAACGAATTGCTGTTTCTTCGTTTTCTTCATAGTAACGCTGGTGGGTAAATTGGCGAATAGCCAAGTTACTTGGATCTAATAGCGCGTCCTCATCCGAAAACGCAATACCAGGTACTGCATCGCCTTCCTGGGTCATGGTAATGGTAAATAAATTTTCGGTAATAGTACCGTCTTCTTCATATTGATCGCGAGAAATAGGGCGTAAGTTAAATTCAGAATTGGTACGCAGGCTTTCAGACTTGGTATACGCCACTTCACCTGAAATTTTTAGTTTATCGGTAATAAACCATTCACCACCTAGCGCGTTGGACATCGAGTCGTTGGTGGTAAAATCGGCCCATGTTTTAGGCTGTACAAACGCACTGCCTGAGCCAAAACTTTGCAGTTGACCTTGGGCATCGCCGTAGGCGTTGTCTAACACCAAATCAGAATAGTCTTTGCTGTCGTTCAGTACAGAGTAGGCTTCTTGCCCACCGTCAAGGTCGGTAGCGTTTACGTCTAAGTAAATAAAGGCGTCGGTATCTTTTGGCGCCCATTGAAGGGACAATCCATAAGCGGTACGTTCACGCTGTTCAGTTTTTTGCTCAACGGTGTTTTGACTGCGAACTAAGTAGTTACCGCTAGGGGTATTAGCAGCGTCACTGTTGCCGTCGCCGTCTAAATCTAATTCGGTTGGGGTTACAAGATTAAAGAACTCATCACGTCTTAGTGTGCGGTCTTGATACGACATCACTACTGATGCACCAAACGTACCGGCATCACCTAGATCCCAGTTTCTTCCGGCTGCGCCTGTAAACATAGGCGCCCAGTTTTCTGCTTTGTCTGCGTACTCTCCATCTAAGGTCACGGCTACCAGAGGCTCTTCAAGCTCTAGCGGGCGTACAGTTGTCATGTTAATAGTACCGCCTAACGCACCTTCAATCATTTCTGGAGTAGGGGATTTAACCACTTCAACGGTTTTTAAGAAGCTAGAAGGAAAGTCATCAAGACTAATACCACCACGACCACTGCCTGAGGTAGAACGACCATTTAATTCAACGCGGTTTTGTGAGATACCACGAATGGTTACCGACTCACCCACACCAAAATCTCGGCTTATAGACACACCAGTGATACGCTGAAGCGCTTCAGCGATATTGTTATCTGGCAACTTACCAATATCTTCCGCCACAATCGCATCTACAATACGAGAGTCGTAACGTTTTAATCGGGCAGACTCAGCAATACTGCTAGCGATACCACGAACTTCAATCACCTCCAAAGAATCTGGGGTTTGTGTGTCCTGTTCTTCTTGCGCAAAACTTGGCAAAGAAAAACCTACAGTGGTAGCGGATAATATGGCTACCGTAAGTTTTGATAATTTGTTGTTCATTTTGCTTCTCCAAAAGCTGTTCAGCTAAGTACCTCACAAACATAAAATTATTATTAAATTCTCTTGTGAAGCGATGGCTTGTCTTATTAATCAGGCAACGTTAATTCGCACTACTATCTATTTCTCATGACACTAAACCGGTTTAGTTTTTATTAAAAAAAATTGCTCTGCAACCGGAATATTAACAATAAGGTTACATTTGCATCCCTTTTCGTCAACAAAAAATTATCCAAAAGTATCAAATTTATTCGTTTAGGCCGAAAAAAAGGTTTTTATATCCTTTTAAAATGGTGGGGTGCGGCGTTTATAAACATTTTTAGTTATCATTTTACTGTGAACTAGATAGTACGAGCGTGAAGTGAACGATGCTGGGTAAGGTTAAATGCCAATTGTCGTTTTTTACATTTAGCACTGTGGTTACAAGTTTTAATAGACTAGTCCCCTGAAATAATTAAGAATTTTTTATGTTTTGCATGTGTGATTTGTTAATTTATTGAGTGTAAAATGTATATTTCATTGGTATTTTAACGTTGACATCAATCACTTCTATGTTAGCTTGTTGGAAAAACTAAACCGGTTTTGTTCTGTTTTGTAATTAACGAATTTAACGCGGTATTGAGCATGTTTCGCAGAGATAATTGCGGGTTTTCGGTTTACGACATCATTGTATTTACGAAAATGCACAAAGCGTTATCTGTGAATTTGTTAACAGATTTTCAATTCTATAGAGGGTATTGACGTGAACACGTTAACAGGAAAAAGAGTATTGGTAACAGGCGGAGCCAGTGGTATTGGTGGTGCTATTTCTTCTGAACTTGCGGCACAAGGCGCTACCGTTTTTGTGCATTACTATAGCTCGAAGCATGCAGTTGAAGAGCTTCAGCAAGAAGTAGTGGAATCTGGTGTTGGGGAAATCATTCCGCTACAAGCCGATTTAACCAAAGAAGAGAGTGTTAACGCCTTTGCTAACGACGTTGCTAATCTAACATCTACGCTTGATATATTGGTAAACAATACCGGTGACTTGGTTGAGCGACACACCTTGAGCGATATTAAAAATGACTTTTGGGAGCAAGTGATGGCGGTAAATGTGACTTCCATGATGATGGTTACCCGTGCGCTCTTGCCCATGTTAAAACAAGCCGAAGACGGAGCATCTATTGTTAATTTGTCTTCGCTTGCAGGCCGAAAAGGCGGGCATGGCGGCTCATTAGCCTATTCCACGTCGAAAGGTGCTGTGCTTACGTTTAGTCGTTCGCTGGCAGCTGAATTAGCTGGCGATGGTATTCGCGTTAACTCGGTAACGCCAGGTTTAATTTTAGGCACACGTTTCCACGCTACCCATACCACCGATGAATCGGCGAACAAAACCATTAGTGAAATTCCGCTTAAACGGGCGGGAAATCCTCTTGATGTAGCTAGGGCGGTTGCGTTTTTTGCATCGGAATACAACGGTTTTATCACAGGCGCTACATTAGATATTAACGGTGGCGTTTACATGGCGTAATGCCTTTAGCTCACATCGTACTTCAGCCAGTTCAGTTCAAATATAAGCGGTTGAAGGGCTAAGTTCCCAAAAATGACAGAGGTAACGAGATGTCGTCGTTAATAAAAAAAATAATGGCCTTTGGGCCTGCCTTCTTTGCAATAGGGTACACCATAGGTACTGGTAGCGTTACGTCTATGATAGTAGCGGGAAGCACCTATGGCATGTCTTTACTGTGGGTGTTGTTTCTAAGTTGCTTGTTTTCAGGTGCACTTATTTATGCGTTTGGTAATTACGCCATTGTGACGGGCGAAACAGCGCTTTATAGCTTTAAAAAGCACCTCAAGTTCGGTCGGCCTATTGCCATACTCATTATTGCGGGCGTTACCTTTGGTCAGTGGAACTCTTTAATGGGCATTCTAGGTATTTCATCGAACATTATATTTGAAATGCTGGCGCTTTATTCTCCATCGTTAAACGACTACAAATACGAGTTAGTATTAGCTATTGCGGTGAGTGTCATCAGTATTATGTACGCCATCATGCTAATTGGTAAGTACTCGTTGTTTGAAAAAATTCTGGTTATGTTTGTATCCTGCATGGGTATTTCTTTTGTGTTTTCCCTATTGGTGGTGCACCCCATGCCTGCAGAAGTGGCGGCGGGTTTTGTTCCATCAATACCTGAAGTAGAAGGTGGGAAAATGATGGTGGCTGCATTTGTGGGTACAACTATGGCTGCCGCTACGTTTTTATCTCGCCCGCTGTTTATTCAAGGTAAAGGGTGGGGAATGGAAAACCAAAAACAACAAAAGAAAGATGCTTTTGTGGCGGCGTTTTTGGTGTTTGTTATTAGTGCGTCGGTAATGGCAGTAGCCCACGGGGCGTTGTTCCATGAAGGTAAAAAGATTACTCATGTACTCGACATGGTGAACGCCCTTGAGCCAATCGCGGGTAAAACTGCATTAACAGTATTTTTCTTCGGTACGTTAGCGGCGGGACTATCGTCGGTATTTCCCTGTTTACTTATTGCGCCCTTATTAATTGCCGATTACCGCTCAGGAAAGCTAGACACAAAATCTACTCAATTTAAAACTATTACCGGTATAGCGTGTTTAGTGGCGCTTATCATTCCAGTATTCGGTTTCAATCCAATAAAAGGGCAGATTCTTTCTCAAGTGTTTAACGTGTTTGTGTTGCCTTTGGTGATTATTGGCATACTCGTGGTTATCAACAAACGAGAACTAATGAAAGAACATGCGCCAGGCAAATTTTTGAATCTTATGTTGGGGCTGGCACTGTTATTCGCCATTGTGATTTCTGCCAATGGTGTGATTGCCATTGTTGAGCAGCTATAAAAGGGAGTGGCAATGATTATTGTAGTAATGGGCGTGTCAGGAACCGGAAAGTCGACGGTGGGGGGATCCTTGAGTGACCAATTAGGGTTGCCGTTTATAGACGCCGACGATTTTCACCCCGAAGTAAATAAAGCAAAAATGCAAAGTGGAACGGCGCTTACTGATGAAGATAGGTGGCCGTGGTTGCAAACTTTAGCGAGCGAGCTTGCTCGCTATGAACAACAAAAAGGTGTGGTGCTAGCGTGTTCTGCACTAAAAGAGAGTTATAGAAAGATATTAAGCGCCAATAACACGCTTCCTATCAAGTGGGTGGTGCTTACAGGCAGCTTCGAATTATTAAGTGCGAGGCTTTCGGCTAGGGTCAATCACTTCTTTGACGGCAGGTTACTGAAAACTCAGTTAGATACCCTCGAAGTGCCCGGTTACGGCATAAAAATAGACGTAGAAAAGCCCATCACAGCGGTAATTCAATGTGCTGAGGCATACGTTAATCAACAGTCTTAGTGCGTAGCCGTTGAGCATACCTTTGACATAACAATTATCTCGAACAATCCATTTATTGACACCGCCGACTTAAAGAAACCATTTTGGCGTGTCATCGAGAAGGAGTTAGATTATGAAAGACGTTTTATCACTACCAGTTAGTGCGTCGAAAGTACCGAAATTAAGCAAACAAGCTTTTACCGTATTTGCGAGTGGATCATCAGTACTTGCAGTGGGTTTAAAGCGCTGTTTCGCTGCACCTAAACTTTTCATCTTGTTCGCGCTTATATGCTTTCAAAATATCGCTTCGGCGCAAATGGTTAATGATCTTAGTGAATTTAATCAAGCTGTGGCGGCGGCACAACCCGGCGATACCATCGTTATGGCAAATGGTGAATGGCATGATGTTGAATTGGTGTTGAAAGGAAAGGGTACTGAAAATAAACCCATTACGTTAAAGTCCCAAGAGCCGGGCAAAGTGAAAATAACCGGCCTGTCTAACTTAAGTGTTTCAGGTGAATACCTTGTAATAGAAGGGCTTGTGTTTACCGATGGCCATACCCCTACGGGTGAGGTTATTGCTTTTCGTACTTCTCCAGACGAATTAGCGAGTTATTCTCGTTTAACTAACGTGGTCATTGATAATTTTAGTCACCCAGAACGCCAACTGTCTGACTTATGGCTAGCTATTTATGGTAAGCACAACCGAATCGACCACAACGCTTTCATTAACAAACGTAACCGTGGGGTAACCGTCGCGGTACGTATGAACTCTGAAGGCAGCCGTAAAAATTACCATACTATCGAGTACAACTATTTTGGCCCACGCCAAGTGCTTGGTGCTAATGGTGGTGAAACCCTGCGTATAGGGACGAGTCATTTTTCTAGAGAGTATGCGAATACGTTAGTGCAATATAACTACTTCGATAGAACGAACGGCGAGCACGAAATTATTTCTAATAAGTCGAGCGGTAATACGTTTAAAGGTAACGTGTTTTTTGAAGCGCAAGGTACCTTAACCATGCGCCACGGCCACTACACTACAGTGGAAAACAACTACTTCTTGGGTAACCGTAAACCCAATACGGGTGGTATCCGCATTATTAACGAGCACCAAACGGTAAGTAACAACTACATGTATGGCTTAACAGGGCGTCGATTCCGTGGTGCGCTAGTGATCATGAATGGCGTACCGAATTCGCCACCAAACCGCTACGACCCTGTTATTGAATCTGCCATGAACAATAACGTGGTTATTGATAGTGATTACATTCAGCTAGGAGCGGGCGCAGACGAGGAACGCTCAGCACCGCCTACTACAACTGAAATGCAAAATAATATTATTTTGGGTAAGCAAAACCTTAACCCTATTACCGTATTTAGTGATGTTTCTGGCATTTCCTTTAAAGGCAATGTGTTAAATGAAGACGCCAGTAACCCTCTTTCTTCAGGTTTTAAAAAGGTACCTTATAAGGTAAGTAAAAATAGCAACGGTTTGTGGGTGCCTGAAAAAGGTTTGCTTGAGCAGATTAATTTCGGCGAAGTAAAACTACCGGTTAACAAAAGTGAAACCGGCGCTAGTTACTACGCTAAAAATGAGAGCCACGTTGCGTTTAGAAGTGGTAACAAACTAGTCGTTAAACCCGGTATGGACACGCTTGCCACCGCCCTTGCTGATAGTAAACCTGGCGACGTATTGGTGCTTGAAAATGGCGGTGACTATTTGTTAACTCGCTTTGCACAAGTAAACCACCCAGTGACTATTATGGCCGAGGAGGGTGTTAAACCCGTTATACGCTCTGAAAAGCCAAGTTTTATAGTGATAGAAAACGGCGGCGCATTAGATGTTGAAAATTTATGGTTTGATGGAGCAGCTTCACCGGATTACAAAGGTAACAGCATCATTAGAACCAGCCGTTACTCTATGAACATTAACTATGCCTTGTCGGTTGAAAATGTGAAGGTGACCAACTTAGACATCAACGGTTATTTTTACTTTTTTAAAGCGCATCCTGGTACTTTTGCCGACTATATCGAGGTTAAAAACTCACATATGGAAAATATCACGGGTGCGGTATTGTCTTTAAATAAAGAAACCGATGACCTAGGAGTTTATAGCGTAGAAAACTTAACCTTGTCGGGCAACACGTTTAAAGACATTAAAGAAGAAGTGGTAACCATATACCGTGGTGGCTTCGATGAAAGTACCTTCGGTCCAGCGGTTATTATAACTGATAATACGATAAGTAATGTAGGCAAAGGTTCTACCCATAGAACTGGTGCTTCCATGTACTTCCATGGGGTACAGAACCTACACATCAGTGATTCAAAATGGGTAAACAGCGCCCCCGTATCGCTTTATCTAACTAATGGCGAACCGATCACTGTAATTGAAAACGTCACTATGAAAAATACGCCTAAGATACAATCGAATAGCGATAGTTTTGAAGTGAAAAATGTGACGTATTAAATTCGTTCGCGGTTATGTAAAACGCTGAATAAACGCTTAGGTAAATCATATAAACTCGGCATTTAATGCCGAGTTTTTTTATGGAGCGAACTTGGTTGGGTAGCTTAAAACCGATACTCAGTTCAGTATAAAAATAAATTCAATAGCTCAAAATGGTTACGCCTTAATGAGAGGCTAAATATAATTTGAGGAATTGAAATATGGAATTTGTAGAACTTTCACATGACGAACTTGACCAAGTTAACGGTGCATTTTTACAAGGTGCTGCAATTGGAGCTGGAGCCTACCTACTGGGATCTGCTTTTAACGGCGGTTTTTCTTGGGGCGGCCTAGCTGGAGCAACCGTTGCCGGAACTTTTACAGGCGGTTTTTCAGCATTAGCGGGAGGAGCTAGAGCGTTGGGAGTCGTTGGTAGGGGGGTAGTTGGAACGAATGGTGCTGCACTTGGCGGAGCAACTCAGCAAATTGTTGACGCCTCTATTGAAACTACGGATGAATAATTTTTTCTACTGTAAGGGGCTAGGCCCCTTAACTGGAATTTTTATGAAAAAGCTATATTTAAAATTTGTTGTAACGCATTTTGTTTTAAGCGCCATTATGTTTTGTGTTTGGTATTTGGTTGCGGGTATAGAGAATGCGAGGGAGATGACTTTCGTTATAAGTACCTTAGCGAGCTGTATAGCAGCTAAAAATCTAATGGAAGACACCTTGAAGCAAAAAAGCTGACAACAATAAGTGTTGGTTCGCGTAATGTCAGCATAACGTCTTTTGAGAAGTGTCGGCCACATGCTAGTTTTTATCCTATTGAGTAGAGCGAATAGACAAATAGCCAAAGTATTTGAAAGCCATAACTCAAACGTTGATATAGTCCAGGGTGAGTTTTAGCTTTCAGTGCACCTGATAATTTATAAGAAAAAAAGAAACAGCCCAGAATGCAATAAAACGAAAATAAGCGCAGTGCTATTGGGTAGACGCTTGAAAATATCACGACAGCGGGCGCGATAATAAATGACAGCAGCATAACTAGCCCTGACCACGTATGAATTTTACAGCTTGTTGTTGGTTTAGAGGTGTAAGGGTCGGCATCCATTGGGAAGTAGCCGCAGACCCAGGTGCATAGGCCATGAATAATCACCATTGCACCTATTATTGTAGTGGGGGTAATTGATGAGGGATTGTGCGCCGAGTCAGCCACTATTAAATAGTAGCCAAATAGGATAAATAAAAAGCCTAATGGGTAGTTGTTAATAGCGGGGGATAGTTTTTGGGTTGGGCTACCAAAAGCGCCAAGTTCACTACAGAATTGTTTGGCGTGACTATAGTTCGGGTAATATAACGACGCGATGTAAATGCCCACAACAATCCATATTGATGCGACTATCCCAGTATACGACAATAAATCGAGCATGCTTAACTCTTCCTTGAAACTTGTTCTTTGAAACGTATCACCTTGCTATATAATAATTTTGAGCAATGTAAAGTGCTTACACTTGTTATGTGGCTTATGAGTTTAAATGTCTATTTCAATCTGTTGAATTGAGCGGCCAACGCCGCCAGCCATCAAACGAGTAATACAACCATCAACCAACTGTAAATCAACACTTATCACGCTACCTGATGGGGGATGCATCAAATGGCCTTGTTCAATAAACAAAGTCGTTTCATCTATACCCTTACGGTCATGAAGGTAGCAGGCTAAAGGGCCAGCAGCCATACCGGTAGCAGCCTCTTCGTCAATGCCATAGCGTGGGGCAAACATTCTAGCGCCCGCGTGACGCCCGGGCACAGTGGTTTCACTAGAAAAAACGTAAAAACCTATTAGGTCATATTGTGCGCTTATTTTCTTGATGAGATCTTGATTGGGCTGAATTTCTGCTACTGAAGATGCATTGTGAAGAGGTACAAGTAAAAAGGCGTTCCCCGTATTCACAATTGATATTGAATGAAGCGGTACGTCGCTTGAAAGATTAAGCGCAGCGCGCACTTCTTCGGTGTTTAACACATCCGTGTAGATTGGCCGTGATTGCTCCATAAATGCCATTGAACCATCAATGATTATTTCTCTGGTTCCATCTACCGTCTCTTTCGACATCCGACCATTTTGTACTAGGCCAAGCTCACTCATTCTGCTAAACGTCGCTATGGTGGCATGACCGCAATGCGCTATTTGCTGTACGGGGGTGAAAAACTCCAGCTTTATAGTGGCAACTTCTGAGTTTGAAACAAAGGCGGTTTCAGAAAGCCCCACTTTTTGCGCCACTATAAGCTTCTGCTGTGCCGTTAAGGGGTTCGCATCTAAAACTACACCGGCGGGGTTTCCACCTATGTCACCGTCAATAAATGCATTTACTATTTCAACAGAGACTTTCATGATGAGCTCCTCTAGCAAACAATAGGACTGAATGTACTAACGTCAGACTACTAACCTCTAACACTTGAGGTTGGGCAGTTATTCCTTAAGCGCTATGAATATATCTTTATTAAGAGCCCTAATCCAATCCTTCTTGTGCCATCATGTTTTTCACCGCGTTACGGCTTAGCATGGTTTGATAGTGCGCATTTAAATGCGGCCAGTCTTGAGCTTTACTGGCATACCGACGGCTCCATTAGGCAACCATGAACAAGTGGAAGTCGGCAGCAGTAAGTTGCTCACCTACTAGCCATGGTCCATTATTGGTGAGCACTTTTTCAAGTACGCCCCAGCAATGGGTGAGCATATCATTCGCGTTATCTTTTACTTGCTGCAAATTGCTGTCGCCGCTAACGTATTGTTCAGGGTGCGCCCAGCGGTTGGCGGCCTCTTGCAGCGTAGAAGACATCCAAAATAAGTATTGATAGTACAAGCCGCGTGCACGAGAGTGTATATCAGGCGCTAGTCCAGATTCTGGGTACTGATCTATCACATACAGTAATATTGCGGCAGATTCATAAATAACTCGCCCTTCATGCACCAACGTAGGCACTTTACCGTTTGGGTTAATGGCTAAATATTCAGGCGATTTTTGCATGTTTTTAGCTAAGTCTATTTCTATTAACTCATAAGAAACGCCAAGCTCTTCAAAAATGGCGTGGGTAGCCATATTCGCGCCGCCTTTATCCCAATATAATGTATAAATAGTTGTGCCTTTTTTTTGCTGCTATAGCTAAAAATTGAAAACCTATTAGGTGTTTTTTTAAAGCTTATCATTTTCGCGAAATTTTCGACATGATGGCAGCGGCTAGAATGGGTATTTCCGACTTCTTAAGCCTGCAATATTAATTCTACCGTTTGGCATGCCGTAAATAACGAACTCACCTTGTAGTAACTGCATTTGTTTTGCTGATAACGGTAATAATGAAAACATGCCTCTTTAAATAGCAAAATGACGTAGACGATGACACCGAACTTACACTAACCCTATTACTACCAGTCGGCGCTATATTTTTTATTCGCTTCAAAAGCTTCTACTTCTAACGGCGCATTATCGTAACCGTACGCTGCTAAATCAGAATAATGCTGCGTTATTATTTTATCTAAGCTGGCATTTTCTATCTGCCGCACATGCACTAATTCATGGGCTAGCGTTCCTTTCTAATTTTCGATGTATCTAAATATTCAGACATTTTAATACTCAAGGCCTTTCAAACTGTTTTACTTGCCTAAGTACCAAACAGCTAAGATTAATATTGCAAGATAAATGGCAAAGATACCATAGCTAGCCGACGTTGAAGCCGGTGAAATATTTTGAATTGTAGGCTTATCGTCATCTTCAAGTTCATCAAAATTTACTGTTTCAAAATTTAACGGGGAGCCAGAATGAATCTTTACTGCTATTGCGCCTGCACCAATAGCTAACTCTTTAAAAGCTCGCTTTTCAATCATAGTGAGACCACCTTCGGTTTTTTCCATAGGATGGATAATGACCTTAGGTCTGGGCCGTAATATTTGGTTAGTACTTAAGTGCTTAAAAGCGTGTTGTAGTAGCTTTTCGCCTACATAGAAATCAG
This sequence comes from Alteromonas naphthalenivorans, assembly GCF_000213655.1. NCBI lineage: Bacteria > Pseudomonadati > Pseudomonadota > Gammaproteobacteria > Alteromonadales > Alteromonadaceae > Alteromonas > Alteromonas naphthalenivorans. Next base: position 2,183,749 of record NC_015554.1, on the reverse strand, counting down.
AAAAAAGTACTCTGGGGTGTGAGAAAGGGTTTACGGCAATTTCATCCTGTTGAAGATTTTTACTCGCTTCTTTACCAATTCCCGATATTAGTTTCTGACCTTTGTCGGTCGTCTTTATGACTACAACGGGGTAATCATCAAAGGACGTGCGCTTTGCGGTATCAGTGACTTTTAATCGATGCTCCCAAATTTGCATGTACATGATCGGTGCAAATCTAGAACGTAAATTTGACAGCATCTTAATTTCCTTAGCATGGGTGGGGCAGGGTAGATTTCAATTTTTATAATAGTTTTATTCTATATCTCTACAAGTGTTTGTGTCACTGACGTTGGGAACGACAAAATATAGTTGATAACCACTAAATAGAGACTCTCTCAGCATTTGGAAATAACAGGCAAGCTCGGTCAAACACAAGCGCAGTATGTCTTTGTGATAGGGTGATATCGATGGCATTTGAACTATGATTAAATACCGTAATAATGTTGTCGGCATGTTGAATACGCGCTGCGTTTTGTTTATTAATTCGCTTACCCTGAGACGGCCACAATCTTGCCAAGGGAGTATGAAGAATTAACACTTCATCACCAACGTCTTGCAATACATGCTTCGGATTATTTAGGCGTGGTGAGCGGAACATAAAAAAAGTAAACAGAAATATAAGCAAGGCTACTAAATAGAGATATTCCATGTGGGCACATTTTCCTTTGGTGAATAAATCCAGATTACCGCCTAATTCCCCCAAATTAAATAACAAACTAAATAACAAAGTAGATTAGCGTACTTCGCTAATTGATCAAAACCACCAACACGCTCCGCTAAAAGAGAAAAGTGTATTTTGTTTAATCACTATGCTATAAACTATACTATGTATTGCATAGTAATAAGTTTAACCTAGCTGGAAGATCATGACAGAAGCTTCAAATCCAAGTGCGAAGTGGGATGCGCAACTTCGCAAAGGCACCTTAGAGTTGGCCATACTTGCCGCAGTCGCGGGCGAAGAAAAATACGGGCTGGCGATACTTAATTACCTGCATGGTTTTGAAACCATGGTGATTAGTGAAGGCACGCTTTACCCATTGCTCGATAGGCTGAAGCGCGAAGGGGTACTGAATGCGAAATGGCATCAAGAGGGTGAAGTACGCCCACGAAAATATTACTCGCTTACCGAAAATGGTCTTGAACGGTTACATATTCTGCGCGCACGCTGGAAGCGTTCGGTAGTCGATATGGAATCGCTGCTAGCAGATTCAGCTATCGGCGAAGGTAACGGTGCAGACAACGTGACAGAAACTGGAAAAAGAAAAGGATAATGAAATGAGTGGAAGGGAACAAATTAGCAACTACCTGAAAAGCTTTAGTCGTTACTTGGCCTCGTTAAGTTCTGAAGATGCAGCAGAAGTCATTCAAGAAATTGAATCTCATATTTATGATGTTATCGATCAACAGGAAATGGCAGGAAAAAAAGCCAATATTGAAAGCATCTTGTCTGGGCTTGGTGCGCCTAGAGTACTTGCCGAAAATTACGTGAGTCATATTCAACAAGGCACACCCCCACCTAAAGGGTTTCGGCCTTTAACATCCGTCACTAAAGGCCTGTCTAAAACTTTGTATTGGGGCATGTTGGCTTTTGGTTATGGTACGGGTTTGGCACTAATTGTATTGGCATTTGCAAACTTATTGCTGCCCAACGGCATTGCCTTTTGGGTAGAAGCTGAGGGAAATTCAGTTGCTATTGGCTTTTTAAGTAACCCTATATTGGCAAGTAGCGAGGCTACTATTACAGGTTTATGGATAACGCCGGTTGCCTTGGTAAGTGCCTACGCGATTAGCCTATTAACCTATCGCATTCTGGCTTTGCTTAAACGGTTTGCTGTTGGCTATCAGTATGCTTAAGCGCGCAGCGAAACGTATAGCGAAATCAGTCGGGCATTTTCTACTTGTTTCTTTTGTATTGGCTATTATTGGTGTGGGTGTCTTAATAAGCCAGCATGGCTCTATCGATATCGGAGACGCCCCATTGGCTTATAAAGTAGGCGGGGAAGGGCCCTTTGTATTTTTTAACGATGAGACACAGATAGGCACTAATGTTACAGGCTCTGATAATGTAGGTGCTGATCTTCTAGGTACTGGCGTTGAAATTAATTACATCCGCGGAAGCCGAGAAGAAAACTTCTTCATTGAAAAACGCTCCGTGCCTTTAACAAACCAAACAGCAGAGCCCCTTAAGGTTTATTTTGCTTTAGAAGATGCCACGTTTACCTTCAATTTAAAGCCATTAGACACATTGAACACCAATACGCCGTCGGTGTATGAAAGCACTGCGCCTATTTTGGCAATGTCTGACTTAGAAGGGAATTACAAAACCTTCCGTGATTTCCTTATTACCCATAGTGTTATAAATGAAAACCTTGAATGGCAGTTTGGTGAAGGCCATTTAGTGCTAGTGGGCGACATGGTAGACAGAGGATTTTCTACTACCCAATTGCTTTGGTTCATTTATAAGCTAGAACAAGATGCCCAAAAAGCGGGTGGGGTGGTGCATTATATTATTGGCAATCACGAGCTGAAAAACCTTCAAGGCAATTTTAAATCGGCGGCCAATAAGTATATTCCCATTGCGGGCTTAATTGGCAAAAGCCAAGCCGATTTATTCAGTCACAATTCATATATAGGGCGCTGGCTTGCCAGTAAAAATACCATTGAAAAAATTAATGGCCATTTGTTTGTACATGGCGGTATTCATGAAGATATCGCGAACCTTGATTTAAGTTTGCAACAGATAAACAACAAGTCTAAAGCTTATTATCGACAAATGTATTTCCCCGGCGTGGCTGACAAGGTAACTGAATCGTTAATTTCAACCGAGACTGGACTGGCATGGTATCGAGGGTATTTCAAAGGTGACGCCAGCAATACATCTATACAGCAAACATTAGATAAATTTGATGCTCGCTCAATAACGGTAGGTCACACCTTGCAGTTTAAGGTAAATAAGCAATTTGATGGCCGCGTGTTCGCTATTGACGTGAAGCACCCTAATGACTATCGAGGAAGTTTTCCAACAAAACATTCTGAGGCGTTATTGATTGAAAGGGAAAACTTTTATCGGCTTACAGAAACCGGCGAAAGAACAGCTTTATAAGTATGTGGGGATAAAATAAGGGGGCAGAATCTGAGGTATCCCCACGAATAATATAGCGATATCAGTGAGATAAAAAAGATAGGAACATTCATGATGTTTGGTGATCAGATCAATCGCCAAAAATCACCGAGACCAAACAGCCATGAATGCTTTATCTATTGTGAACAAAGTCGTTTCGCTTGTCAGCTACAATGTGCATAAAACTCGACTAGATGCGGTAACAGCGTGCGTCAAAAGCTTGCTTATCGGAAGCGCAGCTACTGTAACGAGCATAGGTCGAGGGATTAATACTAAAGCCTTTGAAAAGCATCGGATTAAGCGTGCAGACCGTTTGCTTTCAAACCCACATTTGTTAAACGAAACACCGCTTATCTACGCATCTATCTGCCAACTATTTTGTGGCAGCACTTCACGCCCTGTTATCTCAATCGACTGGTCAGATCTAGATGACTGTAAAGCGCATTTCCTTTTACGCGCAGCAATATCTTTGAAAGGTCGGCCCATCACACTTTATCAAGAAGTGCACTGCAACAAGACTAAAGAAAAGCCAGCTACGCACAAGGCATTCTTAAAGACGCTGCATGCCATATTACCTTCCCACTGTCGGCCCATTATCGTCACCGACGCAGGGTATAAATCGCCCTGGTTTAGAGAAGTCTTAGCGCTAGGATGGGACGTTGTCGGACGCGTTCGCAAACCTCACTTTTACTCGCTCAACAACGGTAATAGTTGGCAGTGTATACGCCACCTCTACGCCCAAGCGACCTGTCGACCGAAGCGTTTTGGTAACAGCCAAATAGTAAGAAGCAACCCCTTTTCCTGTACGCTTATTCTCTTTAAACAGAAAACGAAAGGACGCCACGCTTCAAATCCAGATGGTACACGCAAGGCATCAAAGCGTTCGAAAGTTCACGCACAAGGAGCAAAAGCCCCGTGGCTGTTAGCGACATCGCTAGCACCTCATCGAAGCTTATCGAAACAAGTTGTGGCTATTTATCGCCAGCGCATGCAGATTGAAGAGGGCTTCAGAGACATGAAAAGCACCAAGTTCGGACTTGGTTATGAACAAAGCAAAACTGTGAAAAAGAGCCGCCTTAGCATATTGATATTGCTTGCGACGTTAGCGTCACTCGTGGCTATATTACTGGGTATGGTGCTCGTCTCTTCGAATAAGCATCGGCGCTTCCAAGCCAATACCGAAACCAGAAGCGTACTCTCATTCCACTACCTTGGACTCAGGGCTATTGCTTGCCGAATACGGTTCTCTATGCGGCAGTGGAAAGCTGCACTCAAATGGTACAGCTCCATCATCGAGGGGGCCTGGGCTGGAACCGTATGGAATTAAATTCGTGGGGATCCCTCAGGGACAGGACACATTTTCATTCTAAAATATCCTGTTACCTTATCAGGTTGTAACTCTGACTCGTCTGGCAGCGCTTCAGTACCACTTACCTAATAGATAACTGTGGTGAAACGCGAGCTAAGCTGGTCTTATGACTACAGCTTAAGCCCCAGTGGCGCGATTGAAAATGGCTCTGACTATTTGTGCGAACTGTTTGAATAAAGCGCTGTATTTACATAGATTGGGTCAACGTACATTGGTAATTTTCAAAGTGCTTTGACTTTCTTTACGGCTCTTTCTTCGGACTTTACTTCGCTGTTTGCGTCGCTATACCCACTTCACTATTTTCATCGATTTCCCAAAAGATTTAGTCAGCTTCGTACCGCAGTTCGGCTTTGGATTAACTATGATTTGTTGATTGCAAAGGCGTAAAAGGGGGATATCAATTGAACTATCGGAGTAACCTATAATTGTTTCGTATTCTTCAAGGTTATAGCGCATTTTGATGCGTTCAACTTTCTTAGTTGAATAACAATGAAACTTGCTGACCATACCTCCAGCGAGCCGAGTTTCTTCAGAGCAAGCGAACTCCAGCATTGGAATACACAGCTTTACAATAATACGCTTAACCATCCATTCTGATGCACCACTGACAATCACTACTCTGTCCTTATTTTGGGCATGTGAAATTAACTGTTCAATTGCGTTTTTATATATAACGGTAGCCTTATTTTCCAAATACCTATTAATAAAATGCTTGCGTAAAGTAACAATTTTTTTAGGAGACATTCCACACGTCACTAGCCACAGAAGCACAGAGAAACCAATAAACTTCGTTTTATTCAGTATCAAAAAGGGCAGGGTGAAAGGTAGCGCGAAGAAGCATAATACAAACCGAATAGGATTGCGTTGCACCATGAACTTCATATACTCGGCGCCGGTATCTTTGTTTATTATTGTTTTGTCAAAATCAAACAATATTAAATTCACGGTGCTAAATATTTCCTTAATTTGACTACATGAGTCTTGGTAGCTATTCCACAAATAATGATATTCCACCGTTTGGACAAGTATAATTTGTGAATGTGAACATGATCCATACCATTAAACTCAAAACTAATGTGATTATTCCGATACTAAGATCCATTTTTTCCTTCGTTTTTGAAACTCAATTGCAATTTCAATGGGAGTCAAAACTATTTACCTATAACGCTCAAGCTAAACGGAAAATACGGCGCGTTTTGGCCGAAGGCCAGCGAGTAATTGCCCTTACTAGCGAAGAGAAGTTTGATGCATCTGCTAGCGGACATTTCTAACATCACCTCTACCTAATTCTTTTTTTTTCAACGCGTACCAGTTTTCTTTAAAATATACCAATGAACCCATGGCTACTGCGAAAGGGATGAGCACTGGATTGTTTGATATGTAGCTAAAAGCTAATATAGGGAATGCCGAAGCGATAGCAAAGCCCAAACGTTGGTTCCTTGTATAGCGCACTTTTTTAAACTTATTTGCTTTCAATAGCACCTGCTGAACAAACAGAGCTGAAACGATAACTAGTATTATAATTACTTGATAAATGCTAATTTCTTCCATGATATCTCCTGTTGATTTGCTTGTTATATGGCAGCTTATTTAAACCACTTTCCTATGTCTTCTTCACTAGCTGATGGATGTGAAAATATACCTTCATCTAGCGCTGCAACAAAAGAGTCAGCATCTTTTGGGGTTAAACCAGTATCTGCATAATTTAACACTTTAATATTGTCGACCAATGCGAAAGGCTGTGTATTATACATTTGGTATAGCTCCATAGGTTCTGACATTCCCTTAGCCCAAGCTTTGATAAAATAAACATCTTGCTTACTGCCGTTTTCTAGGGTTATTAATCCATCTTGAACATATGCCCAGCTATCAGACTTTTGTGACAAAGAATGTAAAAATTCTTGCCCAAGAATAACCGCATTTTGTTGTGTGACAGCTTCAAAGGTTTTAATTTCTCGGTTTTCACCTAGATAGTAAATAACTAAAGGAACTAATAGCTCACCTTCTTGTAAATCACTGCCAATCAAAACACTATGTGCTAATACTAAACCTATAATTTTCCCTACTGCTTCAGATATCAACATGTACCCCTTGCCACATAACAGTTTACTAGACCCAAAATCGGTCTGTTTAAACACACTATTATGGTTTTTTTGATTTTATCTATATTTCCAGATTACCTGCTAACCCCCCAAAACAATAAAGCCGGATGGCGTTTTTTGCTCACAAATTAAAGGTACAAAAACGGTATGTTCGGGGCTGAAGGAGTATTTGACTCATTTACTTTGTATTATGGTGTAGTAAGTTTAATTTAGCTAGAAGACCATAAAAGTACTACAAATTAAGCTCTATAAATAAAAGCGCTTAGGTAAAACAAATGACAAGTGGCATTTATGGCGAAAGGTACGCTAAAAAATAGTTGTCTAACGCAGAGTGCCTAGAACGATTGTTTATTCTTCGCGTATGATTGAAGCGTTCCAAAAGGGATAGGGAATCGCTATTAGCAAATAGATAAAGCAGCAAAAAATATAGCTACAATTAACTTACCTGCATCAAATTCACCCAACGCTGTCACCTGCATTATTAACAAGTGCAGCGTTAGGTAAGCCTAAGCAATAAACTTCAGCTAGCTATAAAAACAAAGATAAGCAGTAGGTGTTTCAATTTTTACATCGAAAGAAAGGTTTGCATCAATAGTAAACTCTGTTCCCGTTTTGAAAGACTGCCAGTCGTTTGAACCTGGAAGTTTAACGGTCATTTCACCTTCCATTACTTTCATTACTTCGTGCTGACTGGTGTTGAAGGTGTACTCACCTGGCGCCATTACGCCTGAAGTACAGGGGCCATTTGCTGACTCAAATGCAATTGAACGAACCTTGTCATCAAAATAACTGTTTACTGTAAAAGACATATGCGCTTTCCTTTTATTGAAAATAGAAGAGCGAGCATTGTGCAATAATTAAAGCTGAATGGCTAACCTGTGATTTTCTAAGATATTCTCATTCGCAAAATAAGCCGGCATTAAAAAGGCATCCAGTTATATAAAGTGCAAAATTAGTCATTAAAACCACATGAAATATGTGTAATTGGCTAGAGACTCGCAAGCGCTGTGGTTATACTAGCTCACAATCGCATTTCCAGAGGTTTTACAGCAATTGAGCACAATGAGTTTGCCACGTGTGGTGCCCCAGCAGAGTCTTTTAACACATTATCAGACATATCTAGAACAGCTTGCTAGTACCGCTTTTACCGGCGATGTTGAGTACAGCTATGCCAGCCGTCTTGCTGTGGCCACCGATAATTCGGTATATCAAAAACTCCCTCAAGCTGTGGTATTTCCTAAAAGCGTTGCCGATTTGCAAGTATTAGGCAAGCTGGTTAACGACCACCCGCTAGTGAAATTCTCGGCGCGTGGCGGCGGCACAGGCACTAATGGCCAAAGTTTAACCGACGGCATTGTGGTTGACATGTCGCGTTACATGAATCAAATTTTGGAAATCAATGTTGAAGAGCAATGGGTTAAAGTACAGTCAGGCGTAGTAAAAGATGCACTGAATGACGCCCTTCGCCCCCATGGATTTTTCTTTTCCCCTGATCTTTCTACTAGTAACCGCGCTACGGTAGGTGGGATGATTAGTACCGATGCGTCGGGGCAGGGCTCGTTGGTTTACGGTAAAACCAGCGACCATGTATTGGGCTTAACTTCGGTGCTGGCTAACGGTGAAGTATTAAACACCACACCAATTAGTGTGCAAGAAGCGAAAGAAATAGCTGACACAAACGCAGATAACAGCGCCTATGTGGGTATTTTACGCCAAGTACTTGCTACTTGCGTAGATAAACGCGATGCCATTATTGAAAAATTCCCCCGTTTAAACCGCTTTTTAACCGGTTACGATTTAGAGCACGCCTATAATGAAACCGAGCAGCTTATAGATGTGAGCCGCTTGATTACCGGCGCTGAAGGCTCGTTAGCTATGGTGGCCGAAGCTAAGCTTTCTCTTACGCCCATCGCGAAACATAAAGCCTTAGTTAATATTAAGTACGATACCTTTGAATCGGCGCTTCGTCATGCTCCCGAAATGGTAAAAGCAAATGCCACGTCTGTTGAAACGGTAGACTCTAAAGTATTAAACCTAGCTAAAACCGATATTATCTGGCACTCCATTGCCAATTTAATTACCGACGTTCCACATAAGGAAATGTTGGGCTTAAATATGGTGGAGTACAACAGCAACGATGAAGAAGAAATTCGCACCCGCATTGCCGAGCTAGAAGCCAGGCTTACCGCCGCTGCTGAAACTGGCGAGGGCGGGGTAATTGGTTATCAGGTTACGTTTGATAAGGCGGATATTGGTAAAATATACGCCATGCGTAAAAAGTCTGTTGGCCTGTTGGGTAAAACCAAAGGGGTGCAAAAGCCAATCGCCTTTGCAGAAGATACTGCAGTGCCGCCTGAAAATTTGGCCGATTTCATCATGGAATTTAGGGCTCTGCTAGACAGCCATGGTTTAAAATACGGTATGTTCGGGCACGTTGATGCAGGTGTGTTACACGTACGGCCAGCTCTTGATTTATGCGATGTTGAACAAGAAAAGTTGATGCATCAAATATCAGATGAAGTAGTCGCGTTAGTGGCTAAATATGGCGGCTTAATGTGGGGCGAGCACGGTAAAGGTTATCGCAGCGAGTATGGTCCCGCCTTTTTCGGTGACATGTTATTTACCGAATTGCGTAAAATAAAAAGCGCATTTGACCCGCTTAATAAAATGAACCCAGGCAAGGTGTGTACGCCTTTAGATAGTACTGAGAGCTTGGTAAAGGTTAGCGATACGAAACGCGCAACATTCGATAGAACTATTCCACTCACGTTTAAAGAAGCTTTTGCGCCTGCCATGGAATGTAATGGTAATGGCTTGTGCTTTAACTACGACACTACGTCACCTATGTGCCCATCGAGTAAAGTGACTCGTGATAGACGCCATAGCCCGAAAGGCCGTGCGGGCCTTATTCGTGAATGGATACGTTTGCTCGCGAAAGATGGAGTAGACACTAAAACACTAAGTGCTGAACAATTCGATACGTCTTGGTGGCAGCGCTTTAGTAATAGCCGAAACAAACAAGACGATTTTTCTCACGAAGTGCTAGACGCCATGAATGGTTGCCTAGCCTGTAAGTCGTGTTCAAGCCAATGCCCGGTGAAAGTAGATGTACCTGATTTTAGGTCGAAGTTTTTATCTATTTATTACCAGCGCTACATGCGCCCAATGAAAGACCATCTTGTGGGAAACATTGAACGCATGGCGCCAATTATGGCTAAGTTCTCGCCCGTGGTTAATTTGTTTTTGAAACGAAAGTGGATGCAAAACGGTATTGAGAAAACCATTGGCTATGTAGACACGCCTATTCTATCTGAGCCTACGTTGGCGAATAGAGTAAAAGGGAAAGTGGCTACTTATAACCACGACGCGTTATCTAAGCTAAGTGCCCAAGAAAAGCAAAAGACGGTGTTGATAGTGCAAGACCCTTTCACCAGCTATTACGATGCGAGTGTGGTTGAAGATTTTGTTACCTTAGTGAATGCCCTTGGTTTTACACCGGTAATGTTACCGTTTAAACCGAATGGCAAACCAGAACATGTAAAAGGCTTTTTAGCTAAATTTGCGAAGACCGCAAAAAATACCGCAGGCTTTTTAAATGAAGTGGCGCAGCTAAACATTCCTATGGCAGGTGTAGATGCGTCTTTGGTGTTAGTTTATCGTGACGAGTACACCAAAACCTTGGGTAAAGCCCGTGGTGATTTTCATGTGTTGGCAGTGCATGAATGGCTTGAAACGGTACCCAGTGATGTGTGGCAAGCGAAAAGCAAGAATGCAAGTGAGCCTTCAGCGCAGCCTTCAAAACAGCCTTCAGCTCAGCCATTAGCACTGCTAAGTCACTGTACAGAAAAAACGGCGTTGCCCGCATCTGAAAAGCAATGGCAGGGTTTGTTTGCTAAAGTGAATCAGCCAGTTGATATTGTGGCGGTAGGCTGTTGCGGCATGGCGGGAACTTACGGCCATGAAGCCGATCAAAAAGAAAAGTCGTTAGCCATTTATGGGTTAAGTTGGGAGCAAGCGGTCAAACGTTATCCAGCAGATGCTATTCTTGCCACTGGCTATTCATGCCGAAGTCAGGTAGCGCGTATAGAGCAGTTTAAGCCGAAGCACCCTTTACAAGGTCTGTTGGCCTGTGTTTCATCATCGCAGTAGCCTAAACTCAACATCAACCGACTACGTAAAAACTAAAAATAAAACGAAATAGATTAGAGAATAATATGACAGACAATACACCTCAAAATGAAATGACCGATCAGCAACGCAGTGAATGGGTGCGTGAGCAATTTCAAAAAGCCAATAAGCACCTTGCTGAAAATGGTGTGCTTTTTGAATCAGTTGTAACAAATGAAAGCCGCTACCTAGTACCTTACTTGGCGGTATGGAAGATAAAAGACACCAACAATGCGATGTATTGGGTAATGAGTGGTGATTTACCTACTGACTACATTGCTGAGTCTACGGCTGCTACTGCTCGCGATGCAATTAAGCATTTTGCAATGGCATGGCAATTAAAGGCGGCAAATTTACGTGAGTCAGACAGTGCGGATTCATCATCGTTGGAGTATGCAGAATTATTAGAAAGTAGAGCAGAAGGTTTGCACGCCATACAAAACCAAGATGAACTATGGCAAGGCGTTTAAGCTAACCTTTAATGGTGCAATTGCTAATGTATTAGCTAGTGCATTTGTGAAACATCGGGGAATGGAAAACGCTCTACAGGGCATTGCATGCGCTGACGTGCTACGCCACCGTCCATAAACACTTGCCCTTCGGGCTTAAAGCCTAAGCCTTGATGGTACGACACACTATCAAGGCTGCAGCTTACTTTTAAAATAGTGACGTTATGGCGATTGGCGACTTCTATTAAAGCCGCAAACAGCGCACGATAAACAGACATGTTTCGGTAACCGCGCTTCACTGCGATCCTGCCAATTTCTCCACACTGAGTTAACCGCCCGGTTGCAATGGGTAAGCTGGCTTCCTCACCTTCTTCCAAAAGCAGTACATGAAAAGCGCTGGCATCGCGCTCATCAAATTCACTGTCTTGGGGTACTCGCCATTCCAAAACGAATACATCTTCCCTGATTGCTTTAAGTCGATGCTTATCCCTTGCCCAATCGACGTTCTCTATCGTATAAGCCATGTGGTTGCGTTACGCTTCTATCCATTCCCAGTAACCCTTATTTACAAGTGTAGTTAATGTTGCTAAAAACGCAAAAGAGGGTAGATCAGGCAGGATTTCGGCAAAAAGTACGTCGTTGTTCAATAAAAGCTGAACCCATTGCTCATCTTCTTTGTTATAACTGAAACGTTCACCGTTAACATAAAAGAAGCGACCTTGGTGAGAAGGTGTCGTGTTTTCAGTATCTGTTGCAATGAGCGCACGTACTCCAGGGGCGGCTGCAAACTCCACACCTTCTTCAAACCCTGCGGTAATTTGGCTATCAGTATATAAATACTCAGGTGGATACTCTGGAAGGCCTTGTTCACTTAGTGATTCAAGCAATGCATGGGTGAAGTCATCGGAATTAATCGCTGTGATGAGCTGTTGCTTTAACGCGGCAATATCACTAGATTCAACTACTGCCGAAGGCATTGACAACTTTCTACCTGAATCGGTAAATCGCACATTAATGTCGCTGGTTTCTAACATTAACGAAAGGCTATCGGCGAGCTGACTGGTTTCAGGGGCACGAAAGCCTACAGAGTAGGTTAAGCAGTCTTCCAACGCTTTGCCATCATGAGGCCAACCCGGCGGAATATACAGTACGTCACCTGGGTTTAGTACTTCATCAATAATAGGGTCGAAGCCTTCAATTTGACGAAGTTTAGGGTGTGGGAATACTTCTTTGTATTCTCCAGGCTTACCTACGCGCCAACGACGCTGACCCTTTCCCTGCACTAAAAATACATCGTATTGGTCGATATGCGCGCCAACACCTGCATTTTTAGTGGCAAAACTTACCATTAGGTCGTCTAAACGCCAATTTGGAAGAAAGCGGAAGGGTTCAAGAATGTCAGCTACGTCATGTACGTACCTGTCTACACTTTGTACAAGTAGTGTCCATGCACCTTCGCAAACGGCTTCAAAATCATGAATTGGCCCTTGATGAACTTTCCATTCGCCTGCGCCATCCGCTGGGTTGCCACTGGTATTTTCAAAGCTTAGTAGTCGGCTATCTATTTCTTCTTCTTGGGCTAAGCCGGCCAAATCGTGCTCATCGATAGGATCTTCAAAATCTTGAAAAAAGCCACGTAATACAACAGGCTTTTGTTGCCAATAATGAGATAGAAAATGTTCTATATCGAATTCTTTCATTAAGTAATCTCCACGCATCTATGGGGGTATTATCGTTTATTCTATAAAGGGTTACTAGCTTAGTGTGTATTAGTAAGCCGGTGTTCGAAGGCGGCCAATTCACCAATTTTGCTATCAATTAAAATGGGGCAGAATTTAGCTTGGGTTTCAGCGGTTAAATGAGAAAATGTACTATCGCAAACGGTAACAGCATTCCCTTTGCAATGTTGTTCTAGCATAGACGCCAAATTAACCGTGTTGCCCCACACATCGAAAATGCCGTGCTGTCTTCTAGGCATGCCAGCAGTAACAGGGCCTGCTGCAACGCCGATACGAATTTGGCAAGGCCAACCTTCTTTTAACGCAAAGATTTTAAAGGTGGCGGTAACAGCAAGCGCAAACAACACGCCGTTATTTATATGATGTGCACTTTTTTGTTCGCCTTTTTGTTTGCCATTTGAAGCACTTAAAGGAGGAAACATACACAGTTCGCTAACCGCCATGTATTCATCGCCATTCGTTTTTACTGGGTACATTTTATGGGCAGCGGCTAACACATCAATTTGGCTGTAAAAGGCATCCAATGCCTCTATCACTTTTTGTTCTCCAAACAAGGGGGCCAGTGTTTGATAACCTTTTATATCTGCAAATAACACACAGGCCGAGGAGAAGCTTTGCCGCATTAGCCCGGTCGAAAAGCCTGTTGATGCACTACTTGAAAACCTACTTAAAGGAGTATTCGGAACATGGCTCAAAGGGGGAGTAAAAGCGCTTGTAAGCTTGGCGGCAGGGGTTGCTTTTATCAACAATTGCCGTGTATGACGGTAGTTCACAGCAAGGTGATGAAGGTGGCGCCGGCTATGAGCATGCAAGGTCAGTATAAGTCCCACGCTGGCTAGAGTTAGGGTAATACTATTGCTACGACGAATAGCGCCTTGCCAACCGTGAAGTGAGTAGCTAAATAGGCCATCAATAGCACAGAATGTTAGGGCGAAAAGCAACCCCCAGTAAAGTCGTGGACGTTGCTCATGCTGGCTAAATACCCCCACACAGCATAAGCAGCCAATCAATAAAAAGTGCTGAATGTACATGTCGCCACGCCATAGGAATGTCGCTAGCACAATATAGCTGTAATAGCTGGTTAACAGCAGTGTACGGGCCCGCGTTGGCAGGCCTTTGTTGCACAAATATAGCGTGGTAAATGCACAAAGAATATGAAAGGTCAGATTCCACCACAGTGCAATATGGTGTGCGCTGTAGTGAGCATACGCCATCAATAGCGGTGTTTGTAACAACAAGCACAGGGCAAAAAAGCGTGCAGTTGCGTGAATTATTGCCGCTTTTGAATGAAATGTTTTGTGTGTAAGCATGCCTAAATCCCAACCATAAAAAAACGCGGACTGGCCGCGTTTTTAAGTGTATGGAAAAGGCGATGCCTTTATAACTGATCTACTAGCCTGATTGCATCACCAATGTAGCTTGCAGGTGTTAATGCTTTAAGGTCAGCTTTTGCTGCTTCTGGCATGTCTAAGTTATCAATAAACTCAGCCACGATTTCAGCGTTAACCTTTTTACCACGGGTCAACTCTTTCAATTTCTCGTAAGGCTTTTCAATACCGTAACGACGCATTACCGTTTGAATTGGCTCAGCTAGTAATTCCCAGTTGTTATCAAGTTCATTCAACAAGCTTTGCTCGTTAACTTCTAACTTGCTAATACCTTTAAGGGTAGCTTGATAAGCGATTACCGCATAACCTACACCCACACCCAAGTTACGAAGTACGGTGGAGTCGGTTAAATCACGCTGCCAGCGAGAAATAGGAAGCTTCGCGGCCAAGTGATTAAAGATAGCGTTAGCTAGGCCTAAGTTACCTTCCGAGTTTTCAAAATCGATAGGGTTAACTTTATGCGGCATGGTTGAAGAGCCAATTTCACCGGCAATGGTTTTTTGCTTAAAGTGACCTAGAGCAATATAACCCCACACATCACGATCGAAATCGATAAGAATGGTATTAAAGCGGGCTACTGCATCAAACAACTCGGCAATATAATCATGCGGTTCAATTTGCGTGGTATATGGGTTCCACGATAAGCCTAGCGATGTGACAAACTTTTCAGACTCGCTGTGCCAGTCTACATCAGCGTAAGCAGATAAATGGGCATTGTAGTTACCTACGGCGCCATTAATTTTGCCTAAAATTTCAACCTTAGCAATTTGTGCGCGTTGACGCTTCAAACGCATTGCCACGTTAGCCATTTCCTTACCCATGGTAGAAGGAGAGGCGGGTTGGCCGTGAGTACGTGCCATCATTGGAATATGTTGGTATTCCTTGGCAAGTGCTATTAAGGCATCGATAAGTTTGTCACAGTAAGGTAGCAACACGGTATCACGGGCTTCGGTAAGCATTAGGCCGTGAGAAAGGTTGTTAATATCTTCAGAGGTACATGCAAAGTGAATAAACTCGTTCACAGCAGATAATTCGCTGTTGCTAGCCACTTGCTCTTTTAGAAAGTATTCAACCGCTTTAACATCGTGGTTGGTGGTGCGCTCAATATCTTTAATGCGCATAGCATCATCAACACTAAAGTTAGCCACAATAGCATCTAATAATGCGTTTGAGGTATCAGAAAACGCAGGAACTTCTTCAATTTTAGTGTTCGCCGATAGCATTTGCAGCCAACGTACTTCCACTTCAACACGGTATTTCAGTAAGCCGTATTCGGAAAAAATACTACGTAATTCTACGCTTTTTCCAGCATATCGACCATCGACAGGGGAAATTGCAGTTAACTGACTCAGTTCCACCTTCAGCTCCTTAACTAGTTTATCAGCCTGAGCGCCTTTACAGCGCTATTTAAAATTTGTTTTCTGCGAAACAAAATGTTCCGACGTTTACCACCCATTTGACGCCACATTACCGCGGCGCGCACGCCTGCAAGTAATATAGCGCGAACTTTGTGCTGCGTAGCCGGTTGGCCAAGATGATCCGGATTACCCGCAATTTGAATACGCGGTGCTAATGGACTAATAATATCGCTGTATATACTGGCCAACGACGACACAATTTGCGGGTTTTGAAAGTCTACATGCGCCAATTGACGCTGCACGTGAGAAATACGCTCTGCCAGTTCTTTCATGGCGGCAGGTTTACGTGCAAGTTTTCTTTCAAGACCAAGAATGCTGGCAATATAACGGGTCAGCTCGGTGTCTTTGCTCTGTTGTTTATCTGATAACTGTGCGAATAAGGTTTTATATCCTACTTCAAGGTTACTTAACTTGCCGAACACTTGCTGTGGATTTTCAGGATCGGTAACCAATATACTGGAAAGACTCGCTTCCACCGCTTCGTCGTTTGCGGTGCCTTTTCTTGCAAGGCTTTGCACAAGCGCCGCCGATTGGCAAACGCCAGCCAAAGCTAAATTATTTTCTACGTCGGTATCTAACATTAACGGATATAGCTCTCAATAATTCCGCCGCCTAAACACACTTCATCTAGGTAGAAAACGGCAGATTGACCAGGTGTAACCGCTTTTTGCGGCTCATCAAAAATAACTTCAATCATATCATCATTGATTGGCGCGATTGCGCAGGGGATATCAGTTTGACGATAACGAGTTTTTACCACTGCTCGCATAGGTTCTGTAATAGTAGTACGGTCTACCCAATGCAGTTGTTTTGCCACCAAGCCTTTAGAGTATAGGCGAGGGTGGTCGGCACCTTGGCCTACAATTAATACGTTGCGTGCTACGTCTTTATCTACCACATACCAAGGCTCTTCACCGTATTTAGCATGGCCACCAATGTGCAGCCCTTTGCGTTGTCCTAGGGTGTGATACATCAAGCCTTCATGTTTACCAATTTCTTCCCCTTCCGCGGTTTCAATAATGCCGGGTTGGGCAGGTAAGTAGCGGCCTAAAAAGTCTTTGAATTTACGCTCACCAATAAAACATATGCCGGTGGAATCTTTTTTGTCGTGGGTGATTAGCCCTTGTTCTTCAGCAATTTTACGTACCAGAGGCTTTTCAATATCGCCTACAGGGAACAAGGTTTTCGCTACGTGTTCTTCACCTAGGGTATAGAGGAAGTAGCTTTGATCTTTATTTTCATCCAACCCGCGCAATAGCTGCCACTTGCCATCTTGATGGCGGCGGCGCACGTAATGACCGGTTGCAATATAGTCTGCACCTAAGTCTTCGGCGGCAAATTCAAGGAACGCTTTAAACTTAATTTCCTTGTTGCACATTATATCGGGGTTAGGCGTTCTGCCTGCTTTGTATTCTTCTAGGAAATACTCAAATACGTTATCCCAGTATTCAGCGGCAAAATTGATGGTGTGAAGCTCAATGCCTAATTTGTCAGCGACGGCTTGTGCATCTTTTAAATCTTCGGCGGCTAAGCAATATTCATCATTATCATCTTCTTCCCAGTTCTTCATGAACAAGCCTTCTACCTGATAGCCTTGCTGTAATAGCAAGTAGGCAGAAACGGAAGAGTCGACGCCGCCGGACATTCCGACGATCACTTTTTTGCTCGCGTTTGATTCAATATCAGTCACAACGTAGATAACACTCATTTAGGTTGATTTCAGGGTGGCGGATTTTACCAGATAAAGCACACCAATTCACATAATAAAGCGATTGTGTTCAATCGTTTTGCTTTCTCGACAAATTTTATTGTCGGGATGCGTAAATTGGTCGTTTAAATGCGTATTTCAAGCGCCGAATTTCAATATTCAATAAATCAAAAAGCTATAACTAATAATGAACGTAATCACAGTTAGGTTTCATCATTACAGTGACGTATTAAAAAAAGAAACACACTATTGAGTATTTGAAGAAATCGGCATTACTATAACGCTGATGTTAGAAACACACGTATTTGCCATTATCGATGCCATCAATGGTCCAGTTGCCCACGCGATAGCGCACCAAACGTAATGTAGGAAAGCCAATGTGGGCGGTCATGCGTCTAACTTGGCGGTTCCTGCCTTCACTGATTGTGATAGACAACCAGCTAGTAGGAATAGCTTGACGAAAACGAACTGGCGGGATCCTGTCCCATAGTTCAGGTGGGTCTATAGCCACAACTTTTGCGGGTTTGGTCATACCGTCTTTAAGCTCAACGCCGTTCCGTAAGGCGTCTAGCGCGGCCTCGTTAGGAATACCTTCAACTTGTACCCAATAAGTTTTGCTGGTCTTGGCTTCGGGGTGCGCCAGTTTATGTTGTAGTTTTCCGTCGTTAGTCAGCACCAATAACCCTTCGGAATCTCTGTCTAATCGACCGGCAGCATATACCCCAGGTATATCAATATAGTCTTTGAGGGTTTCTCGGCCGTCCGCATCGGTAAATTGAGACAGTACTTGAAATGGTTTGTTGAATAATACGATTTTGCTTTCGTTTGCCATGGTGTGAATAATTACTCTTATTCGAGGGATACTTTCTATTGCAAAAGCCTATCACAATGCGCGAAAAACTGCCCAAATAAGACACGGCTAAAACCAAAAAGGGCATAAAAACATGTGGGAAATTCGGTGAAATTCAGGCAAGTCGTCGGTTAAGACAATGGTATGACTTGTAACTAAAAGTTTCGACCTTATACTAATGTTCGCAGTTATAAAAATAACAGACTGCCCATTCGTGTTGAGTGCATGAAGGTTGCGTTAATCTCAGCATGAGGACGAAAACAACAAGTGGTTCTGTTGTTAAGTGCAACAGAACATAAAACATCAATTACGTATCGTAGTGACCGAAGGCTTTCCACATGCTTTGTGTTAGTGCGACTAATGGACTAAAACGGTAGTACGCTACCGATAACATTGAGGTACATAATGACCAAGTCTAAGATCATCTATACTAAAACAGATGAAGCGCCAATGCTGGCGACGTACTCGTTGCTTCCTATTATTAAGAAGTTTGCTAGTGCTGCCGATGTTGAAGTAGAGCTAAGTGATATCTCTCTTGCAGCCCGTGTGTTGGCTACTTTCCCCGAGTTTCTTTCTGAAGAGCAACGTGTACCTGATACGTTATCTGAACTTGGTGCGATGACGCAAGATCCTGAAGCTAACATCATTAAATTACCAAACGTTAGTGCGTCTATTCCTCAGTTACGCGCCACTATCGCCGAGCTAAACGAAAAAGGTTTTAACGTACCAGCTTTCCCAGACTCGCCTAAAACTGACGAAGATCAAGAGATTCGTGAGCGTTATGGCAAGGTACTAGGTAGTGCAGTAAACCCTGTATTACGTGAAGGGAACTCAGATCGCCGTGCACCCACTGCGGTTAAGAACTTTGCCCGTAAGCACCCGCATTCAATGGGCGAGTGGTCACAAGCATCTCGCACTCACGTAGCGCACATGCGCGGCGGCGACTTCTACTCAGGTGAAAAAACAGTAACCGTTGAAAAAGAAGGCTATGTAAGCATTGAATTTACCGGTAGTGACGGTAGCAAGAAAACCCTTAAGCCTAAGGTGAATTTACTTGCTGGTGAAGTTATTGATGCAATGTACATGAGCAAAAAAGCACTGTGTGAATTCTTCGAAGAACAAATTGAAGATGCGAAAAACACAGGCGTTTTATTCTCGTTACATGTTAAAGCGACAATGATGAAGGTATCTCACCCCATCGTATTTGGTCACTGCGTTAAAGTATTCTACAAAGACTTGTTTGAAAAATGGGGCGACCTTTTTGAAGAACTAGGCGTTAACGCTAACAACGGTCTTGGTAGTGTATACGATAAAATTGCTAGCCTTCCTGAATCTCAGCGTTCTGAAATTCAAAAAGACATCAATGCTTGTTATGCCGACCGTCCACCTATCGCAATGGTGAACTCAGACAAAGGTATTTCTAACCTACACGTACCAAGTGACGTAATTGTAGATGCTTCTATGCCTGCAATGATCCGTAACTCTGGTCAAATGTGGGGACCGGATGGAAAGTCGCACGATACGAAAGCGGTTATTCCTGAAAGCACGTACGCGACTATTTACCAAGAAGTAATCAACTTCTGTAAAACCCATGGTGCATTCGATCCAACAACAATGGGTACAGTACCTAACGTTGGTTTAATGGCACAGAAAGCGGAAGAATACGGTTCACACGATAAAACGTTTGAAATGGAAGCTGACGGTACGGTACAAGTTGTTGATCAAGACGGTAACGTATTGATGGAACATGCTGTTGAGGAAGGCGATATCTGGCGTATGTGTCAGGTGAAAGACGCACCTATTCAAGACTGGGTTAAGCTAGCGGTTACTCGTGCACGCCAATCTGGTATGCCAGCAGTATTTTGGTTAGATGATGAGCGTGCTCACGATGCGCAGCTAATCACTAAAGTAGAGACTTACTTGAAAGACCACGATACGTCAGGTTTAGATATTTCAATCATGGCACCTGTTCGCGCTATCCGTTTCAGCATGGAACGTGCAATTCGCGGCCTAGATACTATTTCAGTAACCGGTAACGTACTACGTGATTACCTAACTGACTTGTTCCCAATTCTTGAGCTCGGCACCAGTGCTAAAATGCTTTCAATTGTGCCTCTAATGGCAGGCGGCGGTTTGTATGAAACTGGCGCTGGTGGTAGTGCACCTAAGCATGTTCAACAGTTTGTTGAAGAAGGCCACCTTCGTTGGGATTCACTGGGTGAGTTCTTAGCGTTAGCGGTTTCACTTGAAGACGTTGCTATTAAGCACGATAACAAGAAAGCAAAAATTATCGCTACTGCGTTAGACAAAGCGACTGAAACATTGCTTAACAATGGTAAGTCACCAATGCGTAAAGCGGGCCAATTAGATAACCGTGGTAGCCACATTTATCTTGGTTTGTACTGGGCAGAAGAAGTGGCTAACCAAACTGAAGACGCTGACTTAGCGGCACAGTTTAAAGCGGTATATGACGAACTATCGGCTAAAATCGATACGATCATTACTGAGATTGATGAATCTCAAGGTAAGCCTCAGGATATCGGTGGTTACTACTACCCTGATTCAGAGAAATTAGAAGCGACTATGTCGCCTAGTGAAACCTTGAAAGCAATTCTAAACGCTTAATAAAACTAAATAGGTTACTGATTTTTTAGTCACCTGTTTTAAAAGCGCTCCTGACCAAATAGTCAGGGGCGCTTTTTTTATATTTATTAACATTTAAAACAATCCTATCGGAGTAAATTTTTAAAAAATTTACTTATCTTTATGCTAATTAATTTTGGTTTTTTGCTGGTTAGTGCAATTTAATCTAACAATGTGAGTGAGCAGAAAGGCAATTTATCTGAATTAAACTCAGAATATTTAAAAATAAGTAATAATTAAAAGAAGCGTTGCGAGGAAATAAAGAAAATTTAATAAAAAGAGTAGAGCAGACTCATCTATGAGAGTGAACGATTGTCGACTCCCTAAGAAAAAACCCACTGCTGCCTAAGTAGGCAACAACAGGCTTCTGTAGAATATGTTCGGTGTTACTTAACGCTCTGGTTCTTCTTTAAAGCCTATGTTTTCGGCGTGTAGGCCTTTAGGGCCCTGTTGCACGTCATACGTGACTTCTTGACCAGCTTTAAGTGAGCGATATCCTTCCATTTGGATAGTTGAGTAGTGTGCGAAAATATCTTCACCACCATCTTCAGGTACAATAAAACCAAATCCTTTCGCGTTGTTAAACCATTTAACTTTGCCAATCGCCATACTTCGACTTCCTCTTAATCCTTGAACTAACACGATTATGCCCCCACAATATAATTGAAGGCAGCGTGACGTGTTTTGAAAACAACAACGTCACCTCTAAAATGTAGATTTTTTAACCATATTATGTCAAGTGCAAATGTGAATTAATTTTATCCTAAAGTTAGTGAGACATCTGCCAACAAAGCACTATTATTAATTATGAGTAGAGACAACGCCATTAGCATCGAAAGGGAAAAACTCAAAGACGCGCAGCGCCAAAAAACGCAGCCGCCGCCAATGTATAAAGTGTTGTTGAACAACGACGATTACACGCCAATGGATTTTGTAATTGAAGTGCTCATGCAATTTTTCAATATGGATGCTGAGAAAGCGCATCAAATTATGCTAACAGTACACTACCAAGGTAAGGCGGTTTGTGGCATTTTTACTGCTGAGATAGCAGAAACCAAGGTGATGCAGGTTAATCAGTATGCGCGTAAGCACAATCATCCGCTTATGTGTACTATGGAACAGGCGTAAGTCAATTTGTAGAGGGCGAGCGAAATGTTAAATAAAGAATTAGAACAAACGTTGAATGATGCGTTTGTATTTGCCAGAGAACATCGCCATGAGTTTATGACGGTCGAGCATTTATTGCTGGCGCTACTTGATAACTCGGCAGCCCGTGAAGCACTGCATGCCTGCGGTGCGGATATTGAAGCAATTAAAAGTGAGCTGATTTCTTTCGTTAAAGACACTACCCCGTTGATTCTTGACGAGCAAATGAACGAACGAGAAACGCAGCCTACCTTAGGTTTTCAGCGCGTGCTCCAACGCGCAGTTTTCCATGTGCAATCATCTGGTAAAGAAGAAGTCACTGGTGCCAACGTACTTGTGGCTATTTTCAGTGAGCAAGAGTCTCAAGCCGTTTTCATTCTCAAAAAGTCTGATGTAACCCGCTTAGATATTGTTAACTTCATTAGTCACGGTGTGAGTAAAGCCGAAGATGATGCGCCACTTAACCCAGAAACGGGTGAAGAGGGTGAAGGCGGTGAAGAAAGCGGGTCGGCACTAAGTAAATACGCGACAGATTTAAATCGCCACGCCAAAGAAGGCAAGGTAGACCCATTGATTGGGCGCGATAAAGAAGTCGAGCGCACGATTCAGATTTTGTGTCGCCGTAGAAAAAATAACCCGCTGCTTGTGGGTGAAGCTGGCGTAGGTAAAACCGCTATTGCTGAAGGGTTAGCCTATCGAATTGTAAACGAAGACGTGCCTGAAGTTATCAGCAACAGTACCGTTTACTCGCTAGACTTAGGTGGCCTACTAGCCGGCACTAAATATCGTGGTGATTTCGAGAAACGCTTAAAAGCGATATTGAAAGAATTATCGAAAGACGAAGACGCCATTTTGTTTATTGATGAAATTCATACCATCATTGGTGCTGGTGCGGCATCTGGCGGTGTTATGGATGCATCTAACTTGCTGAAGCCTAAGCTTTCAAGCGGTGAACTTCGTTGTATTGGCTCAACAACTTATCAGGAATACCAAGGTATTTTTGAAAAAGACAGAGCCTTGGCCCGTCGTTTCCAAAAAGTGGATGTGACTGAGCCAAGCGTAAGCGACACTACCAAAATTCTACTTGGCCTTAAAAGCCGATATGAAGATCATCACAACGTACGCTATACACAAAAAGCTATTCAGGCTGCAGCTGAGCTTTCGGCTAAGTACATAAACGAACGTCACTTGCCTGATAAGGCTATTGATGTGATGGATGAAGCCGGTGCAAGCCAGCGCTTGTTGCCGCAATCGAAGCGTAAGAAAACGATTGGGGTAGGGGATATTGAGCAGATTATTGCGAAGATGGCTCGAATCCCTGAAAAGTCCGTCTCCGCGTCTGACAAAGAAGTACTTAAGAACCTTGGCCGCAACCTTAAAATGATGGTGTTTGGCCAAGACAAAGCCATAGAGACGCTTAACGACGCTATTTTGCTATCGCGTTCAGGGTTGGGTGCGGAAGAAAAACCAATTGGTAGTTTCTTGTTTGCAGGGCCTACCGGTGTGGGTAAAACCGAAGTCACGCAGCAACTTGCTAAAATAATGGGCGTTGAGTTGGTTCGTTTCGATATGTCTGAGTACATGGAACGCCATGCGGTTAGCCGTTTGATTGGTGCGCCTCCAGGTTATGTAGGTTTTGAGCAAGGTGGATTGTTAACCGATGCGGTTATTAAAAACCCATACTCAGTGGTACTGCTAGATGAAATCGAGAAAGCGCACAGTGATATCTACAACATTCTGTTGCAGGTCATGGATCACGGTACGCTTACCGACAACAATGGCCGCAAGGTAGACTTTAGAAATGTAGTATTGGTAATGACGACCAATGCGGGTGTACAAGAAACGGTGCGCAAGTCTATTGGCTTTAAACAGCAAGATCATAGCCACGATGCGCTATCTGAAATCAACAAGGTGTTTACCCCTGAATTCAGAAACCGCTTAGACGGCATCATCTGGTTTAATCACCTAGATGCTGAGGTTATCTTGCAGGTTGTTGATAAGTTCATTATCGAGCTTCAGGCGCAGCTGGACGTTAAAGGAGTATCTTTAGAGGTTACCCCTGCAGCACGTGCTTATTTAGCCGAGAAGGGCTACGACAAGTCCATGGGTGCCCGTCCTATGTCTCGCTTAATCAAAGAAGAGATTAAGAAAGAACTGGCGAATGAATTGCTGTTTGGTGAATTAACGAAAGGCGGCGACGTTAAAGTAGATTTGAACGACGATAAGTTGGAGTTTGAATATTCGGGCGTTGATGCAGTTAAAGAAGAAACAGAGTCTAGCTAACACCTAGTGACCTTGTTGCACTAGACGTGTAATGTTGAATAAAAAATGCTGCGCCTGAAAGGGTGTGGCATTTTTTTTGTTTTTAAAACCTTGAGCCTCTAACGCGATAAACGCGATAAACGCGATAAACGTGAAAGGGCTAGGCAGTTTGATTGCCTGTTGATGCAAAGTGCCAAATTCTAAGTGTCAAATACTAAGCGCTAAACCCAAACCCCAAATGCAAACCCAAACACTTTAATGCTAAACCCCAAGCGTTAGGGTACTGCCAAATGCCTTCGCGGGGCTTAACTCTACACATACAAAAAAGCCCAATGATTTACATTGGGCTTTTTTTTGGAATGCGTTGACCGCTTAATGGCTCATTATCTGGCGCGATAAATGATACGACCTTTTGTTAGGTCATAAGGAGTCATCTCAACAGTGACCTTATCGCCAGTAAGAATTCGGATATAGTTTTTACGCATCTTACCAGAAATATGTGCTGTCACTACGTGACCATTCTCTAGTTCAACACGGAACATAGTATTAGGTAGGGTGTCTTGAACCGTACCTTCCATTTCAATACAATCTTCTTTTGCCATGTAAAGCAGTTACCTCAGTAATTCAAATTTTTTGCCGCGCAGACATTAACCAATCTTGCGTTGCGTGTAAAGCGATTAAGCAGGTTTTTTATCAAAACGGTGCCATTTGTTGCCAGAAAATTGCTCATAAGGGAAAAATTTATGCTTATAAGACATTTTTTGGCATTCTTCTACGTAATATCCCAAGTAGACAAAATCTCGTTCTTGTTGCTTTGCCTGCTCGATTTGCATCATGATCATCCACGTCCCAAGAGACGATGAGTGATAATCAGGATCGTAAAAAGTATAAAGTGCCGATAAGGCTTGATGCTCTTCGCCATTGTCGATGGTGTCTGTCACTGCTACTGCAATCAACGTATCGCCATCGTAGGCTTCAATAAATTGGGGGCGTTTCCACTCGCACAAAATAAAGTTTTCAAACTGTTCGCTAGAAGGCGGATACATACTACCATCGGTGTGCCGGGCGCAAATATATTTCTCGTACAATGGGTAATATAAATGATTGGCGCTCTTGGCGCTGGTTACTACAAAATGTTGGTTGCGATTGAGTATACGCTTTTGACTTTTAGAAGGACAAAAAGTAGCCACCGGTATTCTTACCGATTCACAGGCATGACAGTCTGGACAGTGTGGGCGGTAGATTTGCTCACCGCTGCGTCTAAACCCTACTTGAATAAGTTGACCGTAACGCCACGCAAGCTGGTTATCTGATTCGGCATAAACCAGTAATTGTTCTTGTTGATTGGGCAAATAGCTACAATCAAAAGATTGCGTAATTCCAAATCTCACGGTGTGATAACCTGCGGATGCCACTGATGCATGTAGTCGGTAGTTAAAGAGCCTTCATCGGTTAGAGTGTGGTTGCTAGTTTGCAGTTTTTCAATAAATTCGTTACGGAAAATTGTTTTCGCACCCAGTGAGGCAAGATGATCCGTTGGCAGCTGACAATCAATGAATGCCATCTCGTTACGCTTCATGTGCTCAACTAACGCTAGCATAGCCAATTTAGAGGTGTTGCTTTGTTTGTGAAACATAGACTCACCGCAATACACTTTCCCTACACCTACGCCGTATAAGCCTCCAACAAGCGCATCACCGTCCCACACTTCTACCGAATGCGCTAAACCAAGCTGATGCAAATAACTGTAAGCTTTTTGCATATCTTCTGTTATCCAGGTGTCTTGACTGGGCGCTTGTGAATTCGGATTCTTACGTGGAATATTGGCACAGGCATTAATCACAGAATCGAAGGCGTGATTTAACGTCACCTTGTAGCGCTTTTGTCGAGCCAGTTTGCGTAAACTTTTCGAACACACAAAATCATCTAACTCGATAATAGAACGTGGATTGGGCGACCACCACAACAAGGGTTCATCATCGCTAAACCAAGGAAATATTCCGCTAGAATAGGCAGAAAAAAGACGCTGGGCGCTAAGATCTGCGCCAAAGGCTAGTAGGCCGTTTGGATCGTCAAGTGCTTCAGATACAGGAGGAAAGGGTGTATCAATGTCTAAATAAGGCAGCGCTATCATAAAAGGAAAGACATCAAGCCCTGAAAATGGCAGGGCTTGAAATCGAACAAGGCTTAGCCTTGCTCAGGCATAAAGCCATCTAAGTATTTTTCTGCATCTAACGCAGCCATACAGCCTGTTCCCGCAGACGTTATTGCTTGACGGTAGATATGGTCGCTCACATCACCGGCAGCAAATACACCTTCAACACTGGTTTGCGTTGCATTGCCATGCAAGCCGCTATTTACCACAATGTAGCCGTCTTTCATTTCAAGCTGTTCAGCGAAAATGTCAGTATTAGGCTTGTGGCCGATAGCCACGAAAAGACCCATTACATCAATTTCTTCGGTGGCTTCACCATCGGTTTCTTTAATACGAATTTTCGTTACACCCATTTCGTCACCCATGACTTCATCAAGGGTACGGTCTAAGTGTAATACCACATTGCCATTTTCCGCTTTGTCGCGAAGACGCTGTTCAAGAATTTTTTCACTACGGAAAGTATCACGGCGATGCACAACGTGAACTTCAGACGCAATGTTAGATAAATACAAGGCTTCTTCCACTGCGGTATTACCACCGCCAATGACCGCTACTTTTTGGTTACGATAGAAAAAGCCGTCACAGGTAGCACAGGCCGAAACCCCTTTACCCATAAACGCTTGTTCAGATTCCATACCAAGATATTTAGCAGATGCACCTGTGGCAATAATTAAGGCGTCACACGTGTATGTGCCACTGTCACCATAAAGAGTGAAAGGACGCTTGGTTAAGTCTGTTTTATTAATATGGTCGAAGATAATTTCAGTATCGAACTTCTCTGCATGCTTTTGCATACGAACCATAAGGTCAGGACCGGTTAGTCCTTCAGGATCGCCTGGCCAGTTTTCTACTTCTGTGGTCGTAGTAAGCTGTCCGCCTTGCTGGATCCCCGTCAAAAGCACAGGTTCTAGGTTTGCTCTAGCTGCATAAACTGCCGCTGAGTAGCCTGCTGGGCCCGATCCTAAAATAAGTAGGCGAACATGTCTGTTATCTGCCATTTGTATCTCCAACTAATGCCCATTTATCCGGGCTGAATTCTGCTATAATTTTGAAGCGAAGCTTGCCAACTGTCTGTCGCGCTGTCACTACGCTATAGGTAGCTAGGTAAGGACTGTACCTTGCTTTTTCAACTGCTAATCGGCCAATACCTTTGAAAAACACGATACCTTCGCACAATAGCACTGAAAGAAGGGCATTATGATGCCTTCATGATGATGAAAAGTCACCCATCTGATGTACTTGGTGATAATTAATTATGCAATTAAGTCTGTTTTTAAATTATTTATAATAAAAGGCGGCGATATTGCGACGAACTTGCGTTGTATTAGGCGAAATTCGTATTACAATTCATGTTGTAGCAATACGTTAAATCTGTGCTTTAGAAATCATGTTTAGACACCATATTAACCTTGAGCGCTGGGGTAATAATTAAGTGTTTGTATTATCACTGAGCTTTATGGCAAAAACAGCGTTTAAATATGCATAGCGTTTTAATTTGCGATAGTCACGAGCCAATACGGCGTTAAAGCGGCGCCAACTGGCTATTAGTGAATAAGAACAAGTATCCAGAGTGCGCTACTTACTGAAGCGAAATGAGGTGGTTTATGTCACAGTCTGTGATAACAATGCTAAAAGATGGCCAGCACTACATGAAAACCTGGCCCGTCAAAAAAGAACTGTATGCCTACTTCCCTGAATGTAGGGTGGTTGCAGCCACGCGTTTTGCTATAAAGACCATGCCACCTGCGGCGATACTCTCTTGCGCACTGTTACTTCAGAACATGGGCACAGACTATTTCCCCCAAACTATCACTATAGGTGCATTCTTTCTCAGTATTCCGCTTCAGGGATTATTGTGGTTGGGTCATCGTTCAAACCAATACTTACCACCGCAGTTAAATAGCTGGTATCTAGATATTCACAGCAAGATGCGCTCTGAAGGTTGTAATGTATCGTCGGTCAAATCGAAACCGAAATATAAAGAATTGGCAGCGTTGCTCAAAACTGCTTTTAATGATTTAGATAATGTATTTACTAAACATTGGTTCCGCTAAAATACGGTTGCTTGTTACTTTGTCGAAGCACGTTCGCGAGCTAGCGAATTAACCAACTAATTAACTAACTTTTCTTCTACAAGTACGCCATTGCATTTTCGGCACTTGTACTGCGCCCCTTTTAAAATTTTGTTGTGTCGTCTTATTGTCAGTTGGTGTGAACTGCAAAGGCAGGCATAGTTGAACAACTTACCAATCACGCCTTTTACATCAAAACTGTGGGTAGCGTTAGCCGGACGCTTAAACACATCAACCATAATCGCCTGCCATTCCACACCGTGGGGTTTTACCTTTTTGAATAATTGCCAAGTAAGTAAATGGCTCACTTCATGGGGAATGACATCTTCGATAAATTCGTGTTCATTCTGTTTGAATAGTTCGGGGTGTAAGTTAATGCGATTTTGTTGAAGAAACGCAGTGCCTGCATTTTTACCAGAGCGTCTAAAGGTAAGCGCAGGGCGGGGGAATGTGCGCTTAAAATATTCATCAGCGCGTTGGTAGCAGCCTTCTACAGCATCAGCAATGTGCTGACGCTGTAGAGAGGTTAAATCATGGTTTGCTATAGTAGTACCTTACCTACGTGACTAATTATTCTACTTGGCACTGCAGGCAAAGAATATAGGTACCCATCGGGTCGTTCAGTTCGTTGAAAATACTGAACTCGCCTAATACACGTTTAAATTCATTAATTAGCGCAGAGTCTGAGTTAGCAAACTGCCACTTTCCAACAAACGTAAAGGCTTGACCGAAGAACTCTTTCCAAAACAGTTCTTGTGCTGAAAGTGTACGTTGAACATAGAATGTATCGTAGTTTTCTAGTGCAGCGAATTCTGCCGCGGCATTAACAGCGTCTTCTAGCGTGCCCAGTTCATCAACTAGTCCAAGTTCTAAGGCGTCGGTACCAATCCATACACGGCCTTGTGCAACGTCATCTACTTCATCTACCGTCATATCTCGGGCGTTCGATACCAAAGATAAGAAGTTACCGTAGCTAGTTTCAACATTACGTTGCAAAATTTGACCAAATTCTGGTGCTAAAGGGCGTACTGCTGAGAAACCCGCTAGCTCATTCGAGCCAACACCATCACTATGAATGCCTAAGTAATCAAGTGAGTTTTCGTATGTCATAAACATGCCGAATACGCCGATAGAGCCAGTAATAGTGCTTGGGCTGGCAAAAATGCGATCGGCGTTTGCTGCAATCCAATAACCGCCTGATGCAGCGTAAGTACTCATAGAAACCACCACCGGTTTACCTGCGTTTTTCAACTCAAGTACTTCTTGGCGGATAATCTCTGAACCTAACGTACTGCCCCCTGGGGAATCTATTTGCAGTACTACTGCTTTAACGTTTTCATCTAGACGTGCTTTACGCAATAACCGTGCAGTACTGTCGCCGCCAATGGTGCCCGCTTTTTGATTGCCATTTAAAATAGTGCCCTTCGCTACCACAATAGCCACCTTATCGATGTCACTATTGATAGACGGTAGGGGAGGATTAACGACTTTCAAGTAGGTGTTAAAGTTAGTCACGTTAACACCGTGATTGTCTTCGTTTTCGCCCACAAGACCGGTAAGTTCAACGCGAACCTCTTCTCGGGTTTTTAGTGCATCTACCCAATTATTTTGTAATGCGTAATTTGCAAAATCCCCACCAGCTTGTTCAAACTTAGCCAGTAAGCCTTCCAAGGTTTCATCAAAGTTGGAAAGTGGGATGCCACGGGCCGCAGCAACGTCTTCTTTATATTGCTGCCAGTAACCGTCTAACCATTTACGCTCAGCTTCTTTGGCCGCTTCAGACATATCGTTGCGAATAAGTGGTTCTACGGCAGATTTATAAGTACCCACGCGGAAAATATGTGTAGTAACTTTAAGTTTTTCCAGGAAATCTTTGAAATACATGCCATAACGACCATAGCCATCTAGCAGTAATGAACCCATAGGATTGAGATAAACGTGATTCGCATGAGACGCAAGGTAGTACTGCTCTTTAGTGTAGTAGTCACCAATAGCGTAAACAGGCTTTTCAGAGGTTTTGAAATCGTTGATGGCGCGCGCAACTGTGCGAAGTTTGTCTAAACCGCCGCCAGATAAACCTTGAAGGTCTAAAACTAACGCTTTAATCCGTCTGTCTTGCTTAGCGTTTTCGATAACCTTTACGACATCACGCACTAGCACTTCTGGGTTATCAGGCTCTGACCCCATGGCATCTTGTAAAAACTGTTCAAAGGGATCGACAGACTCTTTTTCAATAACAAGTTGTCCGTTCAACGTAAGTAAAAGCGCACTATTCGCTTTAACCGTAAGTTGGTCGTCTTCTTGAGAGGTAATCGCAATGATTATGCCAACAAAAATCACCAGAAAAATGACATTGAAAAAAAGCTTACGGGTGAAGTTTAAAACCGTCCACAGGCCAATAAATAAGGATTTAGTCCAGTTTCCTTTGGCAGCCATAAATTACATTACCTTCTGTTTGTTTAACTCTATTATGTTACCGAATCGAAACTAGATCGCTAACTTATTTGTAATTGTTTGTGATTGTACCGCAAAGTCACTCACTTATGGGCATTCTCGTCATCTGTTAGCCATTGCGCAATCACTTCAGCGATGTGCTTATGATCATTCGCGCTTAGTTGCATCATTAAGTCGCCAGTGGTCTTTTTATAGCCTACTTTTTTGTGGCCACGCACAAACAACCGCTTAAGCGGTGATGTTTTTTGCGTATCCCGTGGTTGTTTTCTATTGTTAAGTGAAAGTTTATTCACTTCATCACGTTCCTATAACAATACGTTAAAAACCAAACTCCATTAACAAGGCGCTTGATAATGATAAAGCAATTATACGCGAACCTCTTTAAAAAACTAAGTGTGGCAGATGGAATACCATTACTGTTGTTAAGGCTTTATTTAGCCCCTGTCATGATTCAAGCTGGTTGGAATAAGGCGAGCAGCTTTTCGTCCATTGTTGACTGGTTTGGTAATGAAGACTATGGATTGGGATTGCCATTTCCGCTCGTGCTTGCTTTTCTAGCCACTGCTGCTGAGTTAGTAGGCGGTATATTCTTATTACTCGGTTTACTTACTAGGTTGGTGGCTATTCCGTTGATGGTAACCATGTTAGTGGCCATATTCACCGTGCACATCGACAACGGGTGGTTAGCCATTGCCGATGCATCATCTTGGCTAGCCGATGGCACTATTTTGATGAACGACAGTGTCATGGCGGCACCTGAGAAATTAAGTGCTGCTAAATCTTTACTGCAAACGTATGGCAACTACGATTGGCTTACTTCCAGTGGTAGTTTAGTGGTGCTAAATAATGGTATTGAATTCGGTGCTACCTATTTTGTGATGCTGCTGGTGCTATTTTTCTATGGGGGTGGTCGCTATGTAAGTATTGATTACTTCGCCCTAAGTTGCGAGATAACAACTTTAGGTAGCCTGCCCCTAAAATAGACCCGCTATGCTGGTCTTTTCTCATAATAGAACGTAGGATCTTCATAACGCTTTGTTCGATAATAGGATACTGAAATGGATGCACTTACGTTACTGCTTAACAGAAGCTCTCAACCTAGACTTACTGCGCCTGCTCCGTCAGGTGATGCGCTTGAAAACATTATGCAAGCTGCACTTCGTGCCCCTGATCATGCGTGTTTAACGCCGTGGCGTTTTATCGTTTGTGAGGGTAAAGGGCTAGATAAACTAGGCAGTTTATATGAGCAATCTGCTATCGATAACGATAAGTCTGAGAAAGAAATTGAGCGGGCAGTGCAGTTACCTCGTCGAGCACCTATGATTATGGTGGCGATTGCTAAGCATGTTGAACATGAAAAAGTCCCCCGTGTAGAGCAAATTGCTTCTGCATCGTGTGGGGTGATGGCTATGCAAATGGCTGCAGTAGCCCAGGGGTTTAATGGCATGTGGAGAACGGGAAGTTATGCCCATTGCGATACGGTAAAGCGTGGTTTTGATTTAAACGATGACGACGAGATAGTTGGGTTTTTATATTTAGGTACGCCAGCGTTTGAACCTGCGGCGAAACCCGAACGTGATACTTCTGACTACTTTGAATATTGGCGCTAACCCCCTAGCTTTTTGAATGCTGGACGGCAGTTTCACGCTTTATGCTATAGGGTTGGTGCTAAGAGGTTTATGTGACGAGCTTTGCATTACAAGGTTATTGCTAAGAGATTAACGCTACGAGATTAGCGCTACGAGATTAACGTTACGAGCTTTGCGTTACAAACTTTATGTTACACGCTTAGGCAGAAAGCTAACCGTGCAGACAAAGTATAGGACAACATTATCTGCACGGATTGCGCGGGAAGGGGCGGTGTTACAATTTGAGCCACCTCTTATCCCAAACTTTATCCTACATGCAGATTTACATTGTATCCGGCGTATTTACGGATATTGATAACACGGTCGCCATCCAGCATCCAATACTGGCCTTTAATTCCAGTGAGTACGCCTTCAAATTCTGGGGTTTTATCTAAGTTAATCGATTTGATTTTTTCAGGATAAGTATCAACAGGGTAGTGAATGTTATGCACTTCACCATCGGCTTCAGACACCGCTTGTATCCCTTTTGTCTGCTGAATTTGAGCTAATCCATCAGCAATTTTCGACAATATAGTGGCTTTTACCTCAAGTAAATCAACCTGATCTGGTGCACTTTTCAACATAGTGCGCCAATTGGTTTTATCGCCAATATGCTCTTTGCAAAGCATTTCCACTAGGCCGCTGGTGAGCCTGTCTGTTACGCGTAACATGACCGTGGCTTGGGTAGCACCCTGATCCATCCAGCGGGACGATACCCCATCAGTAACGTGGCGAGTGATGCCGACTTTTACATTGCCGGTGTTAGCTAAGTACACAAAGTGCTCGCTAAAGCAGTGTTCTTCGCCCCATTGCGGTTCTCGACATGTTCCTTCGTGGTAGTGACATTTTTCAGGTTTAATAATACAGCTATCGCATTGGGCTAATGAAATTAAGCAAGGGTAGCAATAGCCTTGGCTAAAGCTTTTTTTGGTCTTTCTATTGCAATGTACGCAGTTAATGTCGCCCGTAAAATCTAGGGAAACCTTTTGGCCGATAACTGGGTTTATATCTACCTTGTGTTCTCCAATAGGAAGCTGGTAGTTTACCGTGTTGTTGTCGTCAGCATGAGTGCGCATTTTTCTAAGCGCACCGCTATAAGATGTGGTCATGGTGTATTCCTATTCGCTTAGCTCGCCGCAGAGGTTTTGGGTAAGCTTGGCTTTAATGGTTTCAAACGGCAGATTCTTACTTAATAAATAATGTAATTTTGCCAATGCTGCTTCGGGGGTCATATCGCTGCCAGATAACACGCCCACTTCTTGTAAACCATGCCCAGTGGCATACCCGCCCATGTTGACGCGACCGCGCATACACTGGGTGCAATTAAGCACCGGTATTTGCCTGTCCCTTGCATATTCTAATTGAGCAATTAGGGCTGGGCTTTGGGGGGCATTTCCCACGCCGTAACTTAATAAAATGAGTGCATTTACCGGTTGTTGCAAGGTATTTTTAAGCACTTCTGAAGAAATGCCAGGGTACAAACTTACCATACCAATGGGCTGAGCTTTTACACTCGAAACCTTCAGGGGTTTATCTGACTTAGTGGCAAGTTCACCGGCTTTAAGGCGGATGTTAATACCTGCTTCAAGAAGTGGTGGGAAGTTAGGTGAATCGAAGGCACTGAATCCATCGGCATCTACCTTACGACTGCGATTTCCCCGTAATAAGCGGTTATTGAAAAACAAACCGACTTCTGCAATGGGGAAATTAGCCGCAACGTAAAGCGCGTTTAGCAGGTTAACTTGACCGTCAGAACGCAGCTCTGCAAGAGGAATTTGTGAACCAGTAACTATCACAGGCTTGGTTAAGTCTTCCAGCATAAAGCTCAATGCCGAGGCTGTATACGCCATGGTATCTGTGCCATGCAAGATGATGAATCCGTCGTATTTATCATAGTTTTCTGCAATATCATCGGCAATGCGCTGCCAATCAGAAGGGTCCATATCCGATGAATCAATCAGGTTATCGTACTCATGCAGTGTGAATAATGGCATTTCACTACGATGAAACTCAGGCATGTCATTCAATGTATCACCAAGGAACCCAGCTGCAGGAATATAACCATGATCTGATGGTTTCATCCCGATGGTGCCGCCTGTGTAGGCAATATAGATATGTTTACGCATTGCGTAACCTCACTTCTTTTGTGGGTTTAGGCAGAATGACGGCATTCTAACAGCACATAAAGTAAAGTCATCCTGTTCGCGCAAAAACCTTGTAATCAATAGGCGGTAACAGGCAATATTAGGCCGTAAATCAATAATAAATATACGACAGGTTATTTTTATAATGAAAACAATGAAGATAAGTTTACTTAGTGCTGCCATAGTGAGCGGCTTAATGGCTGCATCCGCATTAGGGCATCAGCAAGACAATGACAATACAGCGGTTTCTACACAACTGCAGTCTGCGGTTAGTGAAACTAAAGACATCATGGAAGTGGATGCAAATAAAACCGAGGCAGAAAAATTAGCCGCCTTAACGCTTAAATATTTCAACGAGTCGTTGGAACAAAACCCAGTAATGGCGACATTTTATGGCGTGAGCGATTATAACGATAAGTTTAACGAGCCGTTAAGCGAGGCGTCTATCGCAAAATCAAAGGCGCACGAGCAAACGTATTTAGCAGCCATTAATGCTATTGATGCGTCTAAACTTTCTGGGCAAGACTGGATCAGCTACCATATTTTCAAAAACGACAGAGAACACCGCATTGCGGGATACGAGTTTGGTAGCCAGTACATGCCAATTAATCAAATGTATGGTGTGCATACTTTTTTCCCCATGCTGGGCTCGGGTCAATCTGCCCAGCCGTTTGTTACGGTAAAAGACTACGAAAACTTTACTTCACGTACTAAAGGCTACGTAGCGTTTATCGATAGCGTAATCCAGTATATGAAAAAAGGCATTGAGGAAGGCGTGGTTTTACCGACTGCTATCACCGAAAAAATGGTGCCGCAGTTAAGTGCTCACGTTGTTAAAAAGGCCTCTGAGAGTGTGTTTTACGGTCCAGTAAAACAGCTTGAAACAAATGAAAACATTAGCGACGATGAAAAAGCGCGTTTAGCCGCAGCCTATGAAGGAATGATCACTGAAATGATTGTACCTTCGTATCAAAAATTGCACGACTTCGTAGTAGAAGAATACTTGCCCCACACTCGCGCTACCGTAGGTTACTCAGATTTACCGAACGGAAAGGCGTGGTACGAGTACAAAATTAAAGACAATACCACCTTAGCGCTGAGTGCCGATGAAGTGCATGAGTTTGGGTTATCTGAAGTGTCGCGCATATTAGGTGAAATGAAAGCGGTCAAAGAAATCGTGGGCTTTGAAGGAAACCTAGCGGCGTTCTTCGACCATCTTCGTACTGACGATAAATTCTACTTCGAGTCTGATGAAGCCTTAATTAAAGCGTACACCGACGTGAAAAAGGATATAGACGCCCGTTTGCCCAAGCTTTTCAGCGTATTTCCGAAAGCTGATTATATTGTAAAAGCGGTAGAACCTTATCGTGAAGCGTCATCGGCAGCAGCTAGCTACATGTCTCCTGCCCCTGATGGCAGTAGACCCGGCATTTTCTATATCAACACTCGTGATTTAAAAGCGCAGCCAAAGTTTAGTTTGGAAACCCTTAGTATTCACGAAGCGGCGCCTGGTCATCACTTCCAAATAGCTATTCAGCAAGAAGTGGAAGGTTTACCTTTGTTTAGAAAATTCAACGGCTATACCGTGTTCAGTGAAGGCTGGGCCTTGTATGCGGAAAGCTTAGGAAAAGAGCTTGGCATGTTTACCGACCCCTACATGTGGTACGGACGACTAAACGACGAACAGCTTCGTGCTATGCGCCTGGTGGTTGATACAGGGCTGCATGCTAAGGGGTGGAGCCGCGAAAAGGCCATTGCGTATATGCTTGATAACTCATCAATGGCTGAGTCTGATGCGGTGGCAGAAGTAGAACGTTATATTTCTATTCCTGGTCAAGCGTTAGCGTATAAAGTGGGAGAACGTCATATCAGACATTTACGTAATCAAGCCACAGAAGCCTTAGGTGACGACTTCGATATTAAAGCGTTCCACAGCAATATACTGACCGATGGGGCAATGCCAATGCCTATCTTGAGTGACAAGATGTCGATGTGGATAGACGAAGTAAAATCTAAAATCTAAATTCTAAAAGCTAAGGCGAGTAAGTTGATAGCTTAGCTTAGCGAAAAGAAAGGCAAATAAAAAAGCGGCTGTGAAAAGCCGCTTTTTTTATATTTATTTTACTTCTTTACCCGCTGCCTGTTGGTCGGCATGGTAACTAGAGCGAACCATTGGGCCACTAGCTGCATGAGTAAAGCCAATGTCTTTGGCGTAAGCGCCTAGCGCATCAAATTCATCAGGGTGAACATAACGCTTAACAGGGAAGTGATGGCGACTTGGCTGTAAATATTGGCCAAGTGTTAACATGTCCACATCGTGAGCACGTAAATCGCGAAGTACGCCTTCAATTTCCACATTTTCTTCGCCCATACCCATCATTAAGCCAGACTTGGTCTTAACATCTGGATGCTGCGCTTTAAATTTCTTGAGCAAGTCTAGTGACCACTGATAGTTAGCACCAGGGCGACACTCGCGGTATAAGCGCGGAATAGTTTCCAAGTTGTGATTGAACACATCAGGAACACCATTTTTGAAAATTTCTAATGCGCGATCCATACGGCCACGGAAGTCCGGTACTAGCACTTCAATTGTGGTCGTCGGGCTGTGCTCGCGAATCGCGTTGATACAATCAACGAAATGCTGTGCACCACCGTCACGCAAGTCATCGCGGTCTACCGAGGTAATTACCACGTAACGAAGATTCATTTCAGCAATGGTTTTCGCTAGCTTTTCTGGTTCTTCTGCACTTGGCGGTAGTGGTTTACCGTGGGCAACATCACAGAACGGACAACGACGGGTGCAAATGTCACCCAAAATCATAAAGGTTGCCGTACCATGGTTGAAGCACTCAGCTAAGTTAGGGCAGCTGGCTTCTTCGCACACAGAATGCAGTTTATTCTTTCTTAAGGTCTTCTTAATATGGTCAATTTTATCGGTGCTGCGTGGCAGCTTAATTTTGATCCACGAAGGCTTGCGCAGCATTTCTTCCTTTTCAGTAGGAATAATGGTGACAGGAATGTGTTTTACTTTTTCGTCGTCGCGGAGTTTAACTCCAGCTACAGGTCGTGCGTTACTCATCAAAACCTTCTTTATGTCGTTTTTCCGTAATGGAAAGCGCTTCAAGTAGTAAGTCGGTGAGAACTTCACCGGCAACACTTATCGAATCTGGGCCATTCAGACTGGCGGTATCAATCATTTCCATACCTGCATAACCGCATGGGTTAATGCGCTGAAACGGTGACAAATCCATACTAACATTTAATGCCAATCCATGAAATGAGCAACCGTGACGAATTCTTAACCCTAGTGAGCAAATTTTTTTCTCATCTACATAAACCCCTGGTGCATCGGGTTTAGGGTAGGCGGTAACACCGTATTTGGCCATTAAGCCTACCACAGCATCTTCCATCGCAGTCACTAAGTGACGTACACCTAGCTTGCGTCTTCGAATATTAATAAGAAGATAGATAACCTGTTGGCCTGGGCCGTGATAGGTTACCTGACCGCCTCTGTCGGCTTGCACCACGGGAATGTCACCGGGCATCAAAATGTGTTCAGCTTTGCCTGCTTGACCTTGTGTGAATACAGGGTCGTGCTCAACCAGCCAAATTTCATCTTCAGTCGTATCATCACGTTCATCCGTGAACGCTTTCATGGCAGCCCATATGGGCTCGTAGCTTTGTCTGCCAAGTTGCCGAATAATGACAGAGTCGGTTAGGGTGCTCACTTATAGTACGACTCTTACAAGTTCTAACTTAGCAAGTTCAGTGTAAATAGTTTCCATGTGCTCTTTGCTGGTCACTCGTACACTTACCGATACAGAATGGTAATTACCTTTGCTGCTTGGCTTCACTGCGGGTGAATAATCACCTGGCGCGTGCTGCTGTAAGCACTCAATTACGTGATTAGGTAAATCGTCATGGGCGATGCCCATTACTTTAAATGTTTGATTTGTCGGAAAATCTAGAAGTTCATCGAAACGGGTATCCATGCGATATCCTTTTTATACAGTCATTAAATACAAAAACGGCCCGATTATACCAATCAGGCCGCCCTTGAACTAGTGTAGCGAGGCGTAATGTTACGCTTCGTCGAAGCCCAGTTGCAGCATAATGTAATCTTTAATGCGGTTAAACATGCTGCCTTCTTTCACTTCTTGCAAAGTGACAAGGGGGTAGCTGGCTACATCTTCGCCTTCGAGTTGAAGGAAAAGTGTGCCGACAACTTGGCCTTTAGCCAGTGGCGCTTCTAGTTTTTTATCTAGTTCAAAATTGGCTTCCAAGTTAGCCGCCTGGCCGCGTGGAATGGTAATGGGGGTAGATTGGTTAATTCCAAGGTCTACGGTTTCTCTATCGCCCATATAAATGCGGTGTGCTACAAAACTATCGCCAGCGTGGTAAGGCGTTAGCGTTTCATAAAAGCGAAAACCATATTTAAGTAGCTTCTTGTTTTCAACCTTACGGGCTCTTTCACTATCTGTACCCATAACTACAGAGATTAAGCGCATGTCGCCTTGTGAGGCAGAAGTAATAAGGCTGTAACCCGCGTCTGACGTATGGCCAGTTTTAATGCCATCAACGTTTAAGCTTTTGTCCCATAATAGGCTGTTACGGTTATATTGCTTGATGCCATTAAATGTAAATTCTTTTTCGCTGTAAATTTTGTACATTTCAGGAGTTTCAG
This sequence comes from Alteromonas naphthalenivorans, assembly GCF_000213655.1. Taxonomy (NCBI): domain Bacteria; kingdom Pseudomonadati; phylum Pseudomonadota; class Gammaproteobacteria; order Alteromonadales; family Alteromonadaceae; genus Alteromonas; species Alteromonas naphthalenivorans. The sequence goes on along the minus strand of NC_015554.1, from coordinate 2,144,210 downwards.
CAATAAGCGCACGAGACAGCACAGCCATATCACGAGGGGTAGTGTAGTGATCTGGGTCGTGCAGGCCGTGGGCATTAACAAAGTTAGACGATGTCATACCAATAGCTTGTGCATGCGCATTCATCATGCTGGCAAACGCCGCCTGTGAACCGGCAACGTGCTCTGCCATGGCAACACACGCATCGTTACCTGATTGCACTACAATACCGCGTAATAAATCGCTTACCGATACTTGCGTTCCCACTTCGATAAACATCTTTGATGAATCTGGGAATTTTTTAGCCCACGCATTTTCAGAAATGGTCACTTCGTCTGAAAGGCTAATGTTACCGGCTTGCAATTCTTTTCCAATCACATAAATGGTCATGATTTTAGTCAAGCTGGCGGGTGCCAATTGCATGTCTGCGTTTTTCGACGCGATTACGTGTCCGGTTTCAAAGTCGGTTAAAAGAAAGCCTTCCGCCGCTACCGATGGAGCTGGTGGAGTAACCACTGCTGCATTCGCTGACAGTACTAGTGCACTGAAAAGCATAAAAGCGAAGGAGAGAAAGGACGGTTTAGCGCGTTGAATTATTCTGAGCATGATTTTATTTTCTTTGACCGTTTATTATCCGTTTAAAACTGAACAGCAGGCACGCTACACAGTTTATACTACTACTTAGTTTAGAATTCTAACGTAAGGCGCATAGTTCGACTAGGGTTAAACCAAAAAGTTTAGCTGTTAATAGAGATTAGGCTACGAAACAACGAAAAAGCGCCATAAATGACAGATTTGAAACGTGTTTCGCCACATTGTCGCCATAGTTGTGGCGGTTTTTTAAACGAGTCGTTAGAGGGTTTGTTTTATCTTGTAAGCTTGGGGGTAGCCGTTTTGTTTTAACTGCTCTAACAATTCATGAGCAAGCGCTTCATCTTCAATCGGACCAAGTTGAAGTTTGTACACATTGCCTACTACTGGCATGTGTGTTGGCACCTGATAAAGTGCAGAAAGTACATTTGAAATAGACTCAGCTTTCTTCTGATTTGATAGTGCTGCCACCTGAATAAAATAACCGTCCAGAGAGATTGACGTTTGCTGAAGATTATCGCTTTGCGCTGAAGTACTCGCGGCGACCTCAGATGATGGTGTCACTGGTGATGTTGATGCTAGTGCTGAGGGAAGGGGAGCAATACCAATGTATTCGTCGTAACTAACGGTCGGGTTAATACCAACCGTTACATTGTTTTCGGGGTCGAAGTGAATGACTTCAATTTTTACCTTTGCCGTACCTTTGTTGTGATAACCCAACTTTACCGCCGCAGCGTACGACAAATCGATGATACGGTTATCGTGAAAAGGGCCACGATCATTCACTCGCACAATCGCTTGTTTGTCGTTGTCTAAATTAGTCACGCGCACGTAAGAAGGAAGCGGTAAGGTTTTGTGGGCAGCCGACATAGCAAACATATTGTAGGTTTCACCGTTTGACGTTAAATGGCCATGAAACTTCTGACCATACCAACTGGCGTAACCTACTTCTTCAAACCCTTTACCTGATGTCAGCGGTGTATAATGTTTGCCTAGCACCTTATAAGGGCGGCTGTTAAACATTCTATATGCTTCATACTTAGGAACTGCATCCAAAGTTTCAGGCACTTTCGCTACATGATTCGGGGCAGTATCTTGATGCTGAGTATAGCGTCCACTAGGCGCTGACTTACACGCGGCGAGTATAAATGAAGCAAGCAGTATTAACAGTAGTGTGCGCATGTTATCGAGACATTAATCGTTTTTGAGTGGCAATAGACATTAGCATGCCAAAGCCTGCCATTAATGTCACCATGGAAGTGCCGCCATAACTGACTAAAGGTAGTGGCACTCCTACTACAGGAAGTAACCCAGATACCATCCCCATGTTTACAAACACATAAACGAAGAAGGTTAAGGTAATACTGCCTGCCAGTAATTTAGAGTAGGCGTCTTGAGCTCTACTCGCAATAATAAGCCCACGTAAAATAACGCAAAGGTAAATAATCAGTAAAACAATAACCCCTGTAAGGCCAAATTCTTCACTGAAAACCGAGAAAATAAAGTCGGTATGTCGCTCGGGTAAAAATTCTAATTGTGATTGGGTGCCCTGCAACCAGCCTTTTCCATCTACACCACCTGAACCTATCGCTATTTTCGACTGAATAATATGGTAACCCGAACCGAGTGGATCGCTCTCTGGGTTTAAAAAGGTCAATACGCGTTGCTTTTGATACTCCGCCATTAAAAAGAACCACATAATGGGCGCGAAACCACCGAGCAACAGCGCAACAAACCCGATAAGCCGCCAACTCATACCGGCGAGGAATATCGCGAAGATGCCGGAGCTGGCAATAAGCAGCGATGTCCCTAAATCGGGTTGTTTAGCAATAAGTACCGTTGGGATAGCCACCATTAGAAAGCCAACCACAATATTCATGGTGCGAGGAGGTAGCGTGAACTTGCTAATATACCAGGCGACCATCATAGGCACCGCGAGCTTCATTAACTCTGACGGTTGAAAGCGAATAAACTTTAAGTCGAGCCAGCGCTGAGCGCCTTTACCCATGTCGCCAAATAACAATACCGCGATAAGCATTAGCAGCCCCGCGATATAGGCGTATGTCGACAGGCGGCGAAATGCGCCGGGGGGAATTTGCGCAATGCCAAACATAACTGCCACACTCAGTGCCAAGCGCGTAATTTGGCGTTCTACTTGGCCGCTGTCCTGTCCTGATGCAGAATACAGCGTTACCAAACCCACTGACATAAGTACTAACAGGCTTAAAAACAGCCAACCATCAATATGAATACGCTGTAAAAAACTGGTCTTATTTGGGTTGAGCGTGTTCTTTTTCATTATTCGTCAACCTTGCTAATTTCGGTGTCGAAAACCCGATCACGAAAATAGAAATCCATGATTTTCTTGGCCACAGGAGCGGCATTTTTACTACCGCCACCGGCGTTCTCAAGCACGACGGTTACTGAAATTTCTGGGTTTTCAAAGGGGGCAAAGCCTACATACATGGCATTGTCTCGCAAACGCTCATCTATTTTTTCAGCATCGTATTTTTCATCTTGCCCCACGGAAAATAGCTGTGCAGTACCGGTTTTGCCCGCAGACTGATAGGAGGCGTCAGCAAACGTATGGCGAGCACCACCTTCTTTACCATGCACTACGTCGTGCATCGCATTCAGTACAATATCGACATTATGCTGGTTTTTAATCTCGATAGGTCGAAGGGTTTTAAGTGGAATAATTTCTACCGAGCTATCTTCATGCATAAACCCGCGAATAATTTGCGGAATTATACGTTCGCCACGATTAACCAATGTGTTCACTGATTGCGATAACTGAATAGGGGTGGTAGACCAGAATCCTTGACCAATACCGACAGGAATGGTGTCACCGATATACCAAGGCTGGTTGAATCGTGCACGCTTCCAGCCTCTGCTAGGCATATTCGCATCAGATTCTTCGTATAAATCGATACCGGTAAAATCACCAAATCCAAATTCGTACATGGCTTCACTGATTTTATCTATCCCCAACTTATAAGCTAAATCGTAGTAATAAATGTCGCAGGAGACTTCTATTGCTTTTGCGATATCTACCTCGCCGTGGCCCCACTTTCGCCAGTCCCGCCATGTATGCGATACGTTGGGTAACTGATAGCGACCATTATCTTGAATCGTATACTCTTCGGTGACTATCCCCTCTTCAAGTCCAATTAAGCCAAGGTGAGGTTTAATGGTAGATGCAGGTGGATACTGGCCTTGAGTGGCGCGGTTTATTAGGGGGCGATCGGGGGAATTTAACAGGGCAGAGTAATTCTTTCTGCTGATACCGTGAACAAACAAGTTCGGGTCGTAACTGGGGTTTGAAAATAACGCCAATACCCCTCCCGTTTTTACATCACTCACGATCACCGCGCCGCGCTGACCTTCCAGTGCTTGCTGGGTGGCAATTTGTAGCGAAAGGTCGATGTTTAATACAATGTCTTTACCGGGCACGGGTGGGTCGACGTTTAACACACGAATTATCCGGCCCTGGTTATTCACTTCCACTTGTTGGTAACCCACTGAACCGTGCAATAGCTCTTCGTGGTATTTCTCTACCCCCAATTTGCCGATGTCGTGGGTGGCAGCATAGTCATCTTCTTGCCCTGCTTCTACCAGCTTTTGGAGGTCTTTCTTATTAATACGCGCCACATAACCTAATACATGGGTAAGGGCTTCTTTATAAGGGTAATGACGAGCTAGTCGCGCTTCAATTTGTACCCCGGGGTACAAATGTTTGCTGGCAGAAAATAATGCAACATCCTCTTCGGATAATTTAGTCCGCAGGGCAATAGGTTTAAAACGTCGTTGGCCTTTTAAGCTGCCATTAAAGCTTTCACGTTCTTCTGGGGTAATGCCCATCAATTGGGTTAAGCCATCTAAGGTGGCGTCTAAATCGTTAGTTTGCTCAGGTGTGATCTCTAAGCTAAATACAGGGCGGTTTTCCGCAAGCAATATGCCGTTTCTGTCATAAATTAACCCACGGTTTGGCGCAACAGGTAATACCTTAATGCGATTCCCGTTTGAGCGAGTTTGGTAAACGTCGTGTTGTTCAACTTGCAGGGAATAAAGGTTATTCAGCACCACGCCTAGCATCATAACAACAATAATAAAGGCGATAGACGCACGTCTGGCAAATAAGTTTGCTTCAGCCGAGTGGTCTCGAATTGCTTGGCGCTTGCGATGCATAAAAGGCTATTCTCTCACTCGCGATGATACGGGTGGTTCTGAGTAACAGACCAAGCGCGGTATAGACTTTCAGAAAGAATAATTCTTACAAGCGGATGAGGAAGCGTAAGTGCAGACAGTGACCATTTTTGTTCAGACACGGCAATACATTCAGGTGCTAAACCTTCAGGTCCGCCAATCAAAAGACTGACATCACGGCCATCCATTTTCCAATTATCTAACTGTTTAGCTAATGTGGGGGTGTCCCAAGGCTTACCAGTGACTTCTAATGTCACTACGCGGTTACCTTTAGGAATAGCGGCGAGCATTTGTTCGCCTTCTTTTTCTAAAATGCGTTTAATATCAGCATTTTTGCCGCGTTTACCAGCGGGAATTTCGGTGAAACTCACCGGTAAATCGGCGGGGAAACGGCGAAGGAATTCATCTACCCCAGTGGTGACCCAGGCGGGCATTTTTGTACCTACGGCGACAATTTGTATACGCACAGTGGGTAAATCCTTTAGAACATCAAACTACCAACAAAGTTAACCGCAGCCCTTTTTATAAGTCTGCGGTTGGCTTTGTTATGACCACAGCTTCTCTAACTGATAGAAATCGCGGGTTTCGTCTTGCATTACGTGCAAAATAACGTCGCCAAAATCTACTAATACCCATTCGCCAGTTTCTTTGCCTTCCACGCTTGTTGGTGCTTCGTCTGCGCTTTTAGCTTCTACTATTACATTCTCAGCAATAGCAACAACATGGCGCTTAGAGTTACCAGAGCAAATAATCATGGTGTCGGTAATGGTTGATTTGCCACGAACATCCAGTTCTATAATATCGCGGCCTTTCATGTCGTCTACTTTATCTTTTACGAACTGCTTGAGTTGTTGACTCTCCAAGTGTTTCCTCACTTATTTGATAATTCTTGGTATAACCGATGTGTATAAATATAGTCTGAGACTGCCTGAGGCAGCCACTTTGCTATTAATGTCGTGGCTTGAAACTTTGCGTCATGCAATGCTGTTTCGTTCATATATGTTTCTTGCAATGTCGATGATGCATCCGTTTGAACGGCGCTGCGCAATTGCGTTGATGAAACAGGGTGTAATGGGGTATCCGCAAGAAATACTAAGCCATTAGGCTGAGCATGTAGTTGCAGAACGTCCTCTGTTTTGTTGGCTTTTAACCACTCAACCAAGTCATCAGGTGGTGTAAATGTATCGCTGTCGCGACGCATTACCACTAGGTGACAGAAATCAAGCAAACGCTCCCACTCAAACCAAGACTTAAGATTATACAGGGAATCGGCGCCAATGAAAAAACAGATTGTCTTATTGTCTCTTTCTTTTAATGCCCGAAGGGTTTTTACCGTGTAAGAAGGTGAAGGTAACGAGAGTTCGATTAGCTCGGGGTACAAGCGTTTATCTTGCTCACAACACAGCTTCACCATGTTGACCCGGTGTTCTTCGCTAACGGCCACTGATTTGTGCGGCGGTAATTTACAAGGCATTAAACCGAGGGCGTCGATATTCAGCGCAGACAATAAATGGAGCGCAGGTGATACATGACCTAAATGGGGCGGGTTAAACGTCCCCCCTAAAATGGCGCGAATAGCCAAAATGTTAGGCTTCCATCAAAGGAAGGTGAAAAATACCCATCGCCATAAACATCATGCATAAGTGGCAAAGCTTCACGAAGGGGCGAGAAATAACGTTTTGTTTAAACGCTAAATCAGCTTGGGTGAGGGCATCCTGAATTTGTAGCAGCTGTTCTATGCTAAGGCGATTTAACGCACTTTGATAGAAGCCCTGCCTGTTGCGCCAAATACCAAACTTTTGCCATTGAATGGCTTCACCATTAGCGGTAGCACTTTTCAATTTCCATAAGACTTCCCATTCACGAATCAGGGCCCAAATAATAATATTTGGCTCTAAGCCTTCACTTTCTAATCGGTAAAGCATTTTCACGCAGCGATTGGCATCGCCGCTTAGCATGACATCTACTAACTGAAACACGTTGTAGCGAGATTGATCTACCATCGCCCGTTCAATCTGTGCTTCAGACACGGACTGTTGAGGGTAAAGTAGGGCAAGCTTATCTATTTCTTGTTTTGCTGCTAGTAAATTACCTTCGCAAAAATCGGCAATCATTTTCATTCCAGCTGCATTAATAGTCAGCTGATGTTGTTTTACTTGATTGCTGATCCATGCACTAAGTTGCCTGCCTTCTAAAGGGTAGCAGAGTACAGAAACGCCCATGTCATCGAGTACTTTGAACCACTTCCCACGCTGTACGTCTTTGCCAATTTTAGGACCATGCACTAGAAGAAGAGTATCTTGAGTTAACCCTTTAGCCACTTCTTGCAGCATTTTGCTGCCTTCTGCGCCGGGTTTTCCTGTAGGAAGTTCTAATTCAATAAACTGTTGGTTTGAAAACAACGACATGCTTTGGGTTGCTTCAAGCAGCTGATTCCATGAAAAGCCAGTGTCGGCCACAAGCACTGTGCGCTCATCAAAACCGTTGGCTTTTGCCGTGGTGCGGATTTGCTCTATCACCTCAAACTTCTGCTGAGGCTCATCACCAAACACCAAGTAACAGGATGCTAATCCTTTACCTATCTCACTGGAAAATTGGTTTGGGTAGACTTGCATGCTTAATTAATCAGCTTAGCAGCAGAGGCTTGGCTTGAAAGCCTACGGATAATAATGTCCGCTGCCTCGGCACGCATTTCATCGAGTACTAATTCGAGTTCTCTTGATTTCGCCAATACTTGATCGGGATCATCTTGATAATCACGCATTACATCGAAGGTAGCCATAATGGCTTCCTCGTCAGGGAATTGAACCCGATAACGCACGGTATAAATCAGTTCGTATTCAGCAACTTGACCCGAAGTGTAAACCGAAAGCAGTCTGCGCTCTAATTTTTCAGGCAGTAAATACAAAGATACGCCGTCGTTAGACGACGTACTATCTTGTTGGTAGACGCCATTTAACCCGTACACAGTAAGGCGGTTGTGAAGCGCTCTTGCAAGAGGTGCATGAGCGCGAGCACTGGTGATAAGCACTGATTTTACATTTTCAGGAAGGCTAGGGGCACTTCTTAAATGAAATCCACAACCGCCAAGTGCAAAAAGTGCACTCAATACCACTGTGTAACGAAGTAAACGGCGCATATTAGTTAGCCACTATGTTGACAAGTTTTCCTGGTACCACAATAACTTTACGTATTGTTTTACCTTCAATAAACGGTTGCACGTTATCTTGTGCTTTGGCCGCTTCTTCAATGGCGTCTTTGCTGGCATCAGCAGCTACGGTCATCTTAGCGCGAACCTTACCGTTAACTTGCACGATAATAAGCTTTTCGTCTTCAACCAAGGCTGCTTTATCGGCGACAGGCCAAGGGGCATGATCGATATCGCTTGTCTGGCCCAATACTTTCCACAATTCATGAGAAATGTGAGGGGTAATAGGGTTAAGTAGCAAGACTAATGACTCTGCAGCTTCACGCATAATGGCAATATCTTGCGCATCTTCTTGTGGTGCTTTTTGAAGATGGTTCAATAACTCCATAATAGCAGCGATAGCGGTATTGAACGTTTGGCGACGACCTAAGTCATCAGACACTTTTTCAATAGTCTTGTGCACTTCGCGGCGTAATGCTTGTTGGTTCTTATTCAGCGCTTTTGCGTCAAGGGCAACAGGCGTACCTTTTTCAACGTGCTCGGTTACCAGCTTCCAAATACGACGTAAGAAACGGTTAGCACCTTCTACGCCCGAATCTACCCACTCTAGTGTTTGCTCTGGAGGCGCAGCGAACATCGTAAATAAACGCACCGTATCGGCACCATATAGGTCGATAACTTCTTGTGGATCAATACCGTTGTTTTTCGACTTCGACATTTTAGTCATGCCGCCATGAATAACCGGTTCACCATCGGCGGTTAGCCATGCTTTTACAATACGGCCTTTCTCGTCTTTTTCGGTAGACACTTCAGTGGGTGAATACCAGGTTTTCTTGCCAGCATCATCTTCGCGGTAGTAAGAATCTGCTAGCACCATGCCTTGACATAACAAACGCTTAAACGGTTCATCAGAATTTACCAAGCCTTCATCACGCAATAGTTTGTGGAAGAAGCGAGAGTATAATAAGTGCAGGATGGCATGCTCGATACCACCGATATACTGATCGACAGGCAGCCAGTAGTTCGATGAAGTAGGGTCAAGCATTGCATCGTGATTTGTAGCGCTTGCATAGCGAGCGTAGTACCACGACGATTCCATAAAGGTATCGAAGGTGTCAGTTTCGCGAAGTGCAGGTTCACCGTTGTAGGTGGTTTTCGCCCATTCAGGATCGGCTTTAATCGGCGATGTAACACCGTTCATTTCCACATCTTCAGGAAGTACTACCGGCAATTCGCTTTCTGGGACAGGAACCGATTCACCATTTTCCAAGTTAAGCATGGGAATAGGTGAACCCCAGTAACGCTGACGGCTTACACCCCAATCTCGTAAACGGTAGTTTACTTTGCGTTTACCAAAGCCTTTTTCTTCCAGTGCGGTTGCGATGTTATTAAACGCATCGTCAAACGCGAGGCCATCGAATTTTTCAGAATTTATTAAGGTGCCTTTTTCGGTATACGCAGAGACGGTTAAATCACATTCTTCTTTTGCATCTGCATTTGGCGCGATAACTTGCTTAATGGTTAAGCCATATTTGGTCGCAAATTCCCAATCACGTTGATCGTGACCTGGTACAGCCATTACTGCGCCTGAACCGTAATCCATCAATACAAAGTTCGCCACCCAAACAGGTAACAATTCACCCGTTAAAGGATGTACTGCTTGAATGCCCGTATCACAGCCTTTTTTCTCCATGGTAGCCAACTCTGCTTCGGCTACTTTGGTGTTTTTGCACTCGTCAATAAAGGTAGCAAGTTCAGCATTCGTCTTAGCTGCAAATTCCGCTAATGGATGCTGTGCAGCGACTGCTACGTAGGTTACGCCGTAGAATGTATCAGGGCGAGTGGTGTAAACGGTTAGATCGTTTATGTCGCTGCCGTTTTTACCTAAGTTAAAGGTAATGTCTACCCCTTCAGAGCGACCAATCCAGTTCGCCTGCATGGCGCGCACTTGATCAGGCCATTCTTCAAGCTGTTCTAAGTCAGCCAATAACTCTTCGGCATAGTCGGTAATTTTAATGAACCATTGTGGAATTTCTTTTTGTTCCACTAATGCGCCAGAGCGCCAACCGCGACCGTCAATAACTTGTTCGTTAGCCAAAACGGTTTGGTCTACCGGATCCCAGTTAACGGTTGAGTTCTTTTTATAAACCAAGCCTTTTTCGTAAAGACGAGTGAAGAACCATTGTTCCCAGCGGTAGTAGTCTGGCTTACAGGTTGTTACTTCGCGGTCCCAGTCGTAACCAAAACCCAAAGAGCGAAGCTGAGTTTTCATGTAATCAATATTGGAATAGGTCCAATTGGCAGGCGCGGTATTATTATTAATCGCGGCGTTTTCTGCTGGAAGACCGAAAGCATCCCAACCCATAGGTTGGAGAACGTTTTTACCCTGCATGCGCTGATAACGGCTAATAACATCACCAATGGTGTAGTTACGCACGTGACCCATATGCAAGCGACCACTTGGGTAAGGGAACATAGAGAGACAGTAGAACTTCTCTTTTTCTACATCATCATTTGCTTGAAATGAGTTGTTTTCTTCCCAGTATTGCTGAACACGTTGTTCTATATCTTTCGGGTTGTACTGATTTTCGGCCATGAAACTTAGGCTTCCGCATTATTAGAGTTAAAACGTTCATGAAACCTGCTCCCCCAAATTTCATTGTGGGGTGTGACTCGTCGTTGGACAGAATCACAATATTGCAGGTTTAACTTGCATGTAGCCGCATAGAATAACCCAGCGCTACACTTAGCCTCAATAGCTAGTGCTAGGTTAGCACGACTTTTTTGTGACTACTTGTTGAAAAAGTAAGCGTATTGGCAAAGGTTTCACTTGATAGCGGTTTCGTACATAAAAATTAATAGCCGCGATTGTTCGTTAATTCATCGATTAGAGGCCCGAAACAGTGCTTTACGGCATAAGGGTTTGACACACTACTTAAATAGGGTTTCACTTACCCTAAAGCACAATAAATAGAACACTATGCCAGGCGAAAGCACCACTATGGCCCTAGATCCAGTTGACCTAACCCCAACCATTAATCGAAAAGCAGTGAATGCTGCCTTAAAAGACGATGAAGCCCTAAATGCCACATTTATAGGGCAGGAGCGCGCGCGAGAAGCGTTAACCTTCGGTCTTGGCATTAACGCGAAAGGTTATAATCTTTATGTGATGGGTGAACCGGCTACGGGTCGCTTTACCTTGGTAAAAGATTACATTGAACGCCAAGTAGCCGTGCTGCCTGCACCCGATGATTGGTGTTATATCAATAACTTTGATGAAGAGCGCGAGCCAGTAGCCCTTCGTTTTCCGCCAGGTGGCGGTAAAGCATTTCAAAAAGACATCACTAGCTTAATTGATGACGTGCTCGATACCTTTCCGGTGGCATTTGATAACCCAGGTTATCAGCGCCGTAGAACCAGCATTTCTCGCGAGTTCGATCAAAAATACGATAGCGCCATTGATGCGGTAGAGCGTTTCGCAAAAGCTAATGAAGTGGCAATGAATGAAGACGGGGGCACTATCACGTTTTCACCTATTGTTGATGGTAAACCCATTAGCGATGCCGAATTTGCAACGGCTAGCGACGAAAAGCGCCAATTCTTTTACAACTTGATAGACGAGCTAGAAAATAGACTAAGTGAAAGTTTATTAAGTTTACCGTCGTGGAAGCGTGAAAATTCAGAGCGCTTGCGTGAGCTAGATAAGCAAACTGCCGAGCAAGGCATTAAGCCACTTTTAAAGGTACTAGAGCACAAATACGCGTCAGATTTAGGCATTTTAAAATACTTAAAGCAGCTTAAAACCGCACTTGTGAATGCTATTTTACTTATTTTGGCTGAAGAGCAAAAAGACGAAAAAAGTGATGAATTCGATAAACGCTTATTCTTAGAAGAGCAATTTCTGCCTAATGTATTGGTTGCGAATCGTCTAGATGACTCCGCGCCAGTAATCTATGAGCCAAACCCAACGTATCAAAACCTGTTCGGGAAAATTGAATACACTAATATTCATGGCAGTGTTTACACTAATTACCGAATGATTCGCCCTGGCGCATTACATCGTGCCAATGGCGGTTATTTGCTGCTTGATGTCGACCAGTTAATAGAACAGCCCTATGTGTGGGATACCCTTAAGCTGGCGGCGAAATCGGGTAGTTTGAAAATGGATTTACCACAGCAAGATGTCGGTATGGTAAATGCGATTACCCTAAACCCTCAACCTATCGATTTGAACGTAAAGATAGTGCTGCTAGGGTCGCGAGACTTGTATTACACCTTGCAAGATTACGATGATGAATTTGATGAGCTGTTTCGTGTGCTGGTCGATTTCGATTTAGAAATTCAGGTGACTCGACAAGCTTTGTTCGATTTTGTGGGCAAAGTGCGCAAACACATTTTAGCGCTTAACTTAACCGGTATTACCGCCAATGCTATGTGCCGTTTAGTCGAATATTCATTGCGCATGGCTGAACACCAAGAAAAGCTTTCAGCACATTTTGCTGAAGTGATTGAGTTGGTGAATGAAGCCCATTATTTTTGCGTAAAGTCAGGTAGTGAAACCCTAGAGCTTGACCATTTGCGCACCGCACTTAGTGCTAAAAAACGCAGAACCGGGCGCGTAAGCCAAACCTTACTGAATGATATTAAAGAAGGGCATGTACTTATTGCTACCGATGGCAAAGCCATTGGTAAAGTGAATGGCCTTACGGTGCTAGATATTGGCGATACCGCCTTTGGTACGCCTGCGCGCATTACCTCTACGGTATTTGCTGGCGCAAGTGGCGTGGTTGATATTGAACGTGAAGTAGAGCTAGGCCAACCGATTCACTCAAAAGGCGTGATGCTATTAACAGGGTATTTAGGTTATAAATACGCTCAGCACTTCCCGCTAACCTTGTCGGCAAATATTGCGTTGGAGCAATCGTACGGGCACATCGATGGTGATAGTGCGTCATTAGGTGAGTTGGTGGCGTTAATTTCTGCGTTAACCGAAATTCCATGCGTCCAAACCCTCGCTATTACAGGCTCCATTAACCAGTATGGCGAAGTGCAAGCGGTGGGTGGGGTGAATGAAAAAATTGAAGGCTTCTTCGACTTATGTCAGCACCGCGGCTTAACGGGTACACAAGGTGTGGTCATTCCTAAATCGAATGCAATCAACTTGGTATTAGATGCCACTGTCATTGATGCGGTGAAAAAAGGCTTGTTCCACATTCATACTGTAGAAACGGTAGATGATGCCTTGACCGTATTGATGGGGCAAGATGCCGGTACATTAAGTAGCCGAGGTCGTTACCCCAAAAACACCATTAACTATCATGCAGTGAATCGTTTATACAATATTGCACTCATGGTTAACGGTGGCGACGGCGAATAAGCGCTTTCATTCGCCGGTCGCTCAATGCTGCACCCGTTCAGGCCGCTCGGTCTTTTCGTAAGAGAGTTTGAGCATCAATTTGATGCTCTTTGTTGTTATAGCAATACAGCCAATTATTTTGGCGGCATTCTTAAGCCGCCGTCTAAGCGAATAGTCTCACCATTTAAATAGTTATTTTCGGCAATATGCAGCACCAATTTACCGAACTCTTCAGGCAAACCTAAGCGTTTAGGAAATTGAACGTTACTAGAAAGAGCGTCTTGTACTTTTTCTGGCATGGCAAGCAGCATAGGTGTTCCCATTACCCCTGGCGCGATAGTGTTAACCCGAATGCCTAGCGGGGCAAGATCTCTCGCCATAGGTAGGGTCAGCGCAATAATGCCGCCTTTGCTTGCTGCGTAAGCGGTTTGTCCTATTTGCCCTTCATAGCCTGCTACAGAGGCTGTATTAATGATAACGCCTCGCTCGCCTTCCTCATTCAATGCGGCTTGTTCCGCCATGGCTGCCGCCACAAGACGCGCCACATTAAAGCTACCTACTAAATTAATATCAATCGTGTTTTGAAAGTCACCTAAGGGGGCTGGATTACCATCTCGGTCCAGTAAACGCTTTGCAGGGGCAATACCGGCGCAGTTTACGCACAGAGAAAGCGTGGAAAAACGAGAAAGGCATTTATCTATCGCATGGGTAATGTCGTCTTCGCTTCTTACGTCAACCTTAACAAACAAGGTATGTTCAGCACCGAGTTCTTCTACACGTTGCTTACCCATGTCTTCATTTAAATCGAGCAAACACACATTGGCACCAGCAGCACGAAGGGCAATGGCAGTAGCATGACCAAGACCGGAGCACCCACCAGTAACTATGGCAGTTCGGTTTTCAAGTGACTTTTGTTGCAAATAGGGAGTTTTAAGCGAGTCGGGAATAGGCTTGGTTTCTATCATAGGGTTTCCGCGTAGGTTCCGTATTATTGTTTGTTAATTTATGTCCACAACGACATTATCATGTTTGTTAACATAATATTAACGGGAATACGGTACGAAAACTATGGCGCCGGCAAAAACCGGCACCACGGCATGACTTATTTTGGCAACTGAATTTTACGCTCTTCACTCGGACGGTAAAGAATAAGCGTGTGTCCAATTACTTGTAGCTTTTCTGATTTAGTTTCGCGAACAATCGCATCCATGATGAGCGATTTTTCTTCACGATCATCAGTGGGAACTTTAACTTTTATCAGTTCATGGAAATTTAATGCGTTGTCGATTTCCGCAACAACACCTTCAGTAAGGCCGTTTGAACCTAGCTGTACGATAGGCTTTAGCGGGTGCGCTAGGCCTTTTAAAAATTGTTTCTGTTTATTTGAAAGTTTCATGTAGTCAATTTTCTTACAATTAATCTATAAATTTAAGCTTGAATTAACGTATTCTAACGCCATCTTCTCTACAATCCTAATGACAATGTATTGGAATGACAAAAAAGAAGCACTCTGCCAGCAGTAAACGCTGGTTAACAGAACATTTTAACGACCATTATGTGCAAAAAGCGCAGAAGCAGGGTAAGCGATCGCGTGCCTTCTTCAAATTGGAAGAAATTCAGCAAAAAGACAAACTTATCAGCAAAGGTAACACAGTAGTGGACCTTGGGGCTGCGCCAGGAGGCTGGTCTCAACTCGCTTCTGAACTGGTAAGAGACAACGGGCAAGTTATCGCATGCGATATTTTACCGATGGATTCTATTGTTGGCGTTGATTTTTTGCAGGGTGACTTCAGAGATGAAGCTGTTTTAAATGCGTTATTGAACAGAATTGGCGGGAACACCGTAGATATAGTGTTGTCTGATATGGCACCGAACTTGTCTGGAAATGCAGCGGTAGACCAAGCTGGCTCGATGTACTTGTGTGAATTGGCGCTGGATATGTGTCATCAAGTACTGAAACCAGGTGGAGGTTTTATGATTAAAGTCTTCCAAGGAGAAGGCTTTGATACCTTTCTACGTGCATTACGTGACTCGTTCACAACCATAAAAACACGTAAGCCCGATTCATCACGATCACGGTCTCGTGAGGTGTATTTGGTGGCTCTTGGGTACAAAGTGTAGTACGCTTTGAGTAAGCGATTTTCGTTGCGAAAGTTTATGTGTGTAAGGGAAGCACTCGTGGTTTTATCTTTCACAAGTATATTCTTTCGGATTTTTAGAGGTTAGTAGCATTGAGCGATATGGCAAAAAATTTAATCTTATGGTTGGTTATCGCCGTTGTGTTGATGTCTGTATTTCAGAGCTTTTCACCTGGTGAATCGTCGAAAACACAGACCGACTACACAACTTTTTTAAGAGAAGCTGAGCAGGGTAACATCCGTGAAGTTCGCATTGATAATAGCGGCGAAATTCGTGGTACCCGACGTTCAGGCGAAACATTTCAAACGTACGTACCATATTTTGATGACAAGTTAGTTTCTGACTTGGTTAAAAACGATGTGCGCGTTTACGGTGAGCCGCCAGAAGAACAATCATTTCTCACATCTATTTTCATTTCTTGGTTCCCAATGCTTCTGCTTATTGGTGTATGGATTTTCTTCATGCGTCAAATGCAAGGTGGCGGTGGTCGCGGCGCTATGTCTTTCGGCAAAAGCAAAGCTCGCCTTTTAGGTGAAGACCAAATTAAAACGACATTTGCTGATGTTGCAGGTTGTGACGAAGCAAAAGAAGATGTGACTGAACTGGTAGACTTCTTACGCGACCCATCTAAGTTCCAAAAATTAGGCGGTAAAATTCCTAAAGGCGTTCTGATGGTTGGTCCTCCTGGAACGGGTAAAACCTTGCTTGCAAAAGCAATTGCTGGTGAAGCCAAAGTACCGTTCTTTACCATTTCAGGTTCAGATTTCGTGGAAATGTTTGTGGGTGTTGGTGCATCGCGTGTTCGTGACATGTTCGAGCAAGCGAAAAAAGCAGCGCCTTGTATTATTTTCATCGATGAAATTGATGCGGTAGGTCGTCAGCGTGGCGCAGGTTTAGGTGGTGGTCATGATGAACGTGAACAAACGCTAAACCAGATGCTTGTTGAGATGGATGGTTTTGAAGGTCATGAAGGCATTATTGTTATTGCCGCGACTAACCGTCCCGATGTGTTAGACCCTGCATTGTTACGTCCAGGTCGTTTTGACCGTCAAGTGGTTGTTGGTTTACCTGACATCCGTGGTCGTGAACAGATTCTTAAAGTTCATATGCGCAAAGTACCTGTGTCCGATAACGTTGAACCAAGTGTTATTGCTCGTGGTACGCCAGGTTTCTCTGGTGCTGACTTAGCTAACTTAGTTAACGAAGCTGCTTTATTCGCTGCACGTGGTAATAAACGTCTAGTGGCGATGGAAGAGTTTGAGAAAGCGAAAGATAAGATCATGATGGGCTCTGAGCGTAAGTCTATGGTGATGACTGAGGAAGAAAAGACCAACACGGCTTACCACGAAGCAGGGCATGCAATTGTTGGTCGCTTGGTTCCAGAACACGATCCTGTTTACAAGGTTTCTATTATTCCTCGTGGGCGTGCGCTGGGTGTCACTATGTATCTTCCAGAACAAGACAAGTACAGCCACAGTAAACAGCATTTAGAAAGTATGATTTCTAGTTTGTATGGTGGACGTATTGCTGAAGAAATGACCCTTGGCGAAGCTGGCGTAACTACTGGCGCTTCAAACGATATTGAGCGCGCCTCTGATATTGCGCGAAAAATGGTGACGCAATGGGGCTTGTCGAGCAAGATGGGGCCATTGCTATACGCAGAAGAAGAAGGCGAGGTGTTCTTAGGTCGTTCTTCATCTAGCTCAATCAGAATGTCAAACCAGACTGCTTTAGCAATTGATGAAGAAGTTAAAGACATCATCAATCGCAACTACGCACGAGCTGAAAAGATCTTAAAAGATAACGCGGATATTCTGGAAGCCATGAAAGATGCGTTAATGAAGTACGAGACTATCGACGCGAAGCAAGTTGATGATTTGATGGAACGTCGCGAAGTTCGTCCTCCTGCAGATTGGGATGATCGTCGTCCTTCTGATGGTGATAAGCCTAGCGGTGGTAAACCTACTCGCGAAGGCGAAATTACTAACGATGGTGTTGATAAGCCGTCTGTTGGTAAACCAGGTGACTTACCTAGCTAGAAATTGATATAAAGTTAATAAAACGCCAGTATTTCTGGCGTTTTTTATTTGTGCAGTGATAATTTTTTAATGATCGATACCACGCCCAGCTGGCTAATTGATTGTAAGAGTAAGTAAATGCAGTTTTCTTCCAACACACTAGACTTATCCCGCCCACAGGTGATGGGCATCTTAAACGTCACCCCCGACTCCTTTTCTGACGGTGGCAAACACGCGCTTCTTGAGAATGCGGTAAAACATGCTGAAAAGATGCTATCTCAAGGTGCTACGTTAATAGATGTAGGCGGTGAGTCGACTCGACCAGGTGCTGCAGCCGTTTCACTTGATGAAGAACTAGACCGGGTTATTCCGGTAATTGAGGCATTGCGCGCTAATACCGATTGTATTATTTCAGTAGATACCAGTAAAGCTGAGGTCATGACGCAAGCGGTTAACGCTGGGGCTGGGCTCATTAATGATGTAAGAGCTTTACAGGAACCCGGTGCATTATCGGCAGCGGCTAATGCGAATGTGCCAGTGTGTTTAATGCATATGCAAGGCCAGCCTAAAGATATGCAGCAGCAGCCTCATTACAAAGACGTGGTGGCTGACGTTAAACAATTCTTATTAGCAAGAGCATCAGATTGCATTGCAGCTGGCATTAAAAAAGAGCAAATTTTGTTCGACCCCGGCTATGGATTTGGCAAAACCCTGGAACATAATTACGCACTGGTTAAACACCTCCCAAGCATAATAACGCTGGGCTATCCGGTGCTAGTAGGTATGTCTCGTAAATCAATGATTGGCAATTTGTTAAATAGAAATGTAGATGAACGCTTGGCGGGAAGTATTACCCTCGCTACAATTGCAGCACAGCAAGGTGCGCATATTATCCGCGTTCACGATGTACAAGAAACAGCGGACGCAGTTAACATTGTTAATATGCTAACAACAATAGAATAAGGAACCTTCATGGGGCAGCGCAAATATTTCGGCACTGATGGCATACGCGGGAAAGTGGGCGAAAGTAATATTAATCCCGAATTTGTTATTAAGCTTGGTTGGGCAGCAGGGAAAGTACTTGCTGGACGAGGCACCAATAAAGTACTTATTGGCAAAGACACTCGTATATCTGGCTACATGCTAGAGTCTTCATTAGAAGCTGGCTTATCAGCAGCGGGTATTGATAGTGGGTTACTAGGCCCCATGCCCACGCCTGCTATCGCTTACTTAACGAAAACATTTCGTTCAGAAGCCGGTATTGTGATCAGCGCTTCACATAATCCTTATTACGATAATGGGATTAAGTTCTTCTCAGCAGACGGTTTCAAGCTAGACGATGATATCGAGTTGGCGATAGAAGACATGCTTGATAAACCAATGACATGCGTTGCTTCGGATAAGTTGGGAAAGGCGACCAGAATTAATGATGCCGCTGGCCGCTATATAGAATTTTGTAAAGGTAGCTTTCCGTCTGATTTATCTCTTACCGGTTTAAAAATAGTCGTAGATTGCGCCCACGGTGCTACTTACCACATTGCGCCTAATGTACTGCGTGAACTTGGTGCTACGGTTGTTGAAATAGGTACCGCGCCAAATGGTTTAAATATCAATGAAGGTGTTGGCGCCACATCGATGGACGCGATAGTTGAGAAAGTAAAAGAAACCAACGCGCATCTTGGGTTTGCCCTAGATGGTGACGGCGACCGTATTATGATGGTTGATCATTTAGGCAATGTGATAGATGGCGACCAAATTGTTTATATGATTGCCCGCGATGCGCTTAAAAATGGTCGTATGCAAGGCGGTGTCGTAGGCACCTTAATGAGTAACCTTGGATTAGAAATCGCCTTTAGTAAGTTAGGTGTTCCTTTTGCACGAAGCAAAGTAGGGGATCGCTATGTAATGGAAATGCTTCAGCAAAAAGGCTGGGCAATTGGTGGCGAAAACTCGGGTCATATTTTGAATTTAGCAACGTCTTCTACCGGTGACGGCATTATTGCTGGCTTACAAGTTCTTGCTGCAATGTTACGCTCAGACTTAGATTTACATGATTTAAGTAGTGGCTTTGATATGTATCCTCAGTGCTTAGTCAACGTGCGTTATCAAGATGCTAGTCAAGATTATCTAGCCCACGCTGATGTGCAAGGTGCTAAACAAGAAGCAGAGGCAGCATTAGGTAAGAAAGGCCGCGTACTACTACGTAAAAGCGGAACTGAACCTCTTATTCGCGTTATGGTAGAGTCTGATAATGAAGGGCATTCTTCCAAGTGGGCAGAGCATATTGCTGAAACTGTTCGTAAAGTCGCCAATTAGTTGGCAGAACTACTAATTTTGCGTTTTATACTTGTATATTTTTACTGAAATCGTTAATATCACGCCCGCTTTAAGACAGGGCTAAGGTCTGCATTGTGAATAACAATAAAAGAAAGCCGCTGGTAGCGGGCAATTGGAAAATGAACGGTAATCGTTCTCTCGTCACTGCGTTCAACGATGCATTTGAGAATAATGCGGTTGATAATGTTGATGTAGTTATTTGTCCTCCTGCTTTATATCTTTCAGCATTTTCTACCCAAGCTTTTGCGCTGGGTGGACAAGATGTGAGTCATCTTGATAATGGCGCTCACACGGGTGACCTTTCTGCTGACATGCTGTGTGAACTTGGTTGTAAGTACGCCATAGTAGGGCACTCAGAGAGAAGAGACGACCACGGTGAAAGCAATAGCTTAGTGGCCGAAAAAGCAAAGAAATCAATTGCGAGTGGATTAACCCCAATTATTTGTGTGGGTGAGTCGCTTGATATTAGAGAAAGTGGTCAGGTTGAGTCTTTCATTGGCGAACAACTTGATGCATTAGTTAACGGTTTAACCGTTGAAGAGCTTTCTAAATCGGTACTTGCTTACGAGCCTGTTTGGGCCATAGGTACTGGAAAGACTGCTTCACCTGAACAAGCGCAAGATGTACATGAATTTATTCGTGGATACTTTGCAAAAGTAGACGCAGAGCTTGCTCAAGGGTTACGAATTTTATATGGCGGCAGTGTTAAAGCAGATAATGCTAAAACATTGTTTGCACAACAAGACGTAGATGGTGGCCTCATTGGTGGCGCCAGCTTAAAGACAGAAGATTTTATTTCAATTTGCCAAGCGGCAAACTGACGAGGTAATTATGGTTTACGAAGTGCTACTGGTAGCATATTTAATTGTTGCATTGCTGTTGATTGGTTTTGTTCTTATTCAACAGGGTAAAGGTGCAGATATGGGCGCTTCTTTTGGTAGCGGCGGCTCAAACACGGTTTTCGGTTCAGGTGGTTCTGGTAACTTCATGACTCGCACTACCGCTATTCTTGCTGGTTTGTTTTTCTTCATCAGCCTTACTTTAGGCGCGATGACAGCGAACCGCGAAAGTGCAGAAGACGAGTGGGATAATTTAGAAGTACCAGCGGCTGTTGAAGCGCCGGTTCAAGCGCCAGCTGATATGGATGTTCCAGTTATGGATACGCCTGTAGAAGACGCAGCAACGTCGAATGATATCCCAATGGATGACGCTCCTAACGCTGAGGCTCCTCAGGCTGAAATTACTGAGGAAGACGTACCTAAATCTGACGATTCAGACGTACCTAACTAAGATTTTTGCGGAAGTGGTGGAATTGGTAGACACGCCATCTTGAGGGGGTGGTGAGCATAGCTCGTGCGGGTTCAAGTCCCGCTTTCCGCACCAACTTTAAAAACCGGCTTTTAGCCGGTTTTTTTGTTTCTAATCCGTTATAAAATGAAGAATTACGACAACCTCGCGACTATAAGTATTGCGGTAATTGGGCTATGCTACTAACTCAATTAGAAAAAGTGAATACACGTATTATGTATAGATCGGCGCGCTGGGAGCGGTAGGTTGCAAATATCACTTCGACAAAGTCTTTTTAGAACGCTTCTTGGCGGGATTTTTATAGCCTCACTCCTCATTGTTGCAGGGGTGTGGAAGTCAGCCAACAACTTAGTTAAACAAAATATTAGTCAAGATATTGCTGTTACCGAAAAGGTGCTGCATAGGCTAATTGAAGATCGCCAAGCTATCATTAAAAGCGTCTCCAACGTACTCCTTCGGTCTTACGATTTTCGCCAAGCAGTGGGGACCTCAGATTTACCCTCTATACAAACTGCATTAGAAAGTTATGCATCGCGAATTAATTCAGATGTGATTGCATTAGTGAATTTAGATCACACCATTGTTGCTTCTCATAGTGCCTTATTTAAACCGGGTGAAACCTTAGAAGCCAGCACCGCTTTGGTTGCAAAAGGCTACGAAAATGGTTTTTTCCTCATTGATGACTCATTAATTCAGTTGAATCTCTATAAAGTAGAAATTCCGACATTACGTTATTACATGATCATTGGTGTGGAGTTTGATGAAACATTATTACAAGAACTAAGAAATCTTGTTGATGCTGAAATTATTATCACCAATATGAGTGACAATACGCCGATTGCATCAACGCTCTCACCAGAGCAAGTAGAATCAGTGTTAACAAGTGACCCCACACCGTCTTGGGTCGATGTAACGTTCAAGCAGAAAAACACCTACATAAGCCGTGAAGTTAGCTTACTGTCGGTGTCGGAGCTTCCTGTACGCATTACTATAGCTGTGGACGTGTCAGAGGCTTTTCAGGCGTTTACTAATATCCAATTAAGTATTTTGGTGTTAACCCTAATTGCAGTTTTAGTGGCGTTAGGGTTCTCAATGCTATTGGCTCGAAATGTCAGCAGTTCTGTTTCTAACCTTGTAAAAGCAGTGAATCGGGTAGCAGGCGGTGAGTACGGCGCGACACTAGATAAACCTTCAAAGTTACGTGAAATTAGTGAGCTCGCTACGGCAGTTGATAGCATGCAAGAGAGCATTCAACATCGAGAAAAGCATATTAGGTATCAAGCGCAACATGACGTGCTTACTGGCTTGTTTAATCGAAATTATGTTGAAGGCTACTTTGATGGAAAGATGTCTGAAAATGAAAATTTGCAGGTTGTTGCTATTACCATTATAGGTTTTAGAACCACTAACGACCTTTATGGGTATTCTAACGGGGACAACACGCTTAAGGCACTTGCTACGCGTTTGCTTCGTTGGCCTGGCACATCTGCACGTTTAGCGGGGGGAGAAATTCTCTATATTACCGATACAGCGTTAGATGAAAACCAACTCGAAACGTTGAAACACATTTTAGAGCAGCCCGTCGAGAGTAACCTAATCTCCATCCCTGTCAAAGTGGCGATGGCCGTGGTGTCTTGCCCTCAGGATGCCACCAACTCAGAAGAACTATTTCGTAAAGTTAATATTGTTACCGACGAAGCTATTCACTCAAATGCATGGTGTGTGCATTATCGCCCCGAACTTGAGGCTAAGTACGTTAGGCGTTTGACCATTACTACCGAGCTTAAGCGGGCGCTTGCTAGCAATCAAAGCGAGCTTTCAATGGTGTATCAACCTAAAATTGATCTCAGCACGATGAAAGTATGCAGCATGGAGGCGCTAATCAGGTGGAACAACGAAACACTTGGCTTCGTACCACCAGATGAGTTTATTACTATTGCTGAACAGGCAGGCCTAATTGAACAAGTCACGACATGGGTTATGCAACGAACCATTGCTGATTTGTCGTACTTTAGGCAGAAAGGTTATGGCTTTACGGTTGCGATGAATTTATCCACTCAAGATATTCAAAATAAGCCGTTACTCGATAAATTGGTTTCTATACTTACCGACGCAGCCCTTTCTCCAGATGCCCTAGAGCTAGAAATCACAGAGAGTGATTTGGTGGCCGATGCGTCGCTTGCTATTGAAAACTTAAACGCGTTAACGAGCAGGGGTTTTCACTTTGCTATTGACGACTTTGGCACTGGTTACTCTTCGCTTGCCTATTTGAAGAACCTGCCTGTCGATACAATCAAAATTGATAAAAGCTTTATATTATCGTTAGCAACCGATGATAACGATAAACAAATAGTGCATACCGTGCTGGGATTAGCCACTGCTTTCGACTTAAAAGTGGTAGCTGAAGGGGTAGAAGACGAGATGTCGCTCAATATTTTGAAAGAATGGGGCTGTGATATTGCACAAGGTTACTTCATTAGCCGACCATTAGCGAAGGATGCGCTAGAAGAGTGGTTAGAGAATTCACCTTTAGGCGAATAGACGGGAACCGTTAAATTCCTTATTGTTGGCAGTATATATGCATTATAAAAACAAAGCCTGCTTAAAAACGTAAGATATTGCCGTTAGAGTGGGTAAACTGTGAAATTACTTCAAAAACAAGGATATTATTATGGACATTATTCGCATTATACTTTCAATTTTACTGCCTCCTCTAGGTGTGTTCTTACAAGTTGGTATTGGCGCTCAGTTTTGGATAAACATCCTTCTAACATTGTTTGGTTATTTCCCTGGTGTTATCCACGCCGTGTACATTATTGCTAAACGATAGTTAATTTTACTAATTTTTAGTAAACCAAGCATGAAAAGAAAGGCCAGTCTATGACTGGCCTTTTTTGTATCAGTAAGATTTATGTGAAACGCGCGCCTAGTGAGGCGCGAGTTCTTTTGCCATTTCTTCTTGGTAAGCGTCGGCAAGTTTACTCTTTTGAGAATCGTTAAGAAGTCGGCCAGCAACTTGAAAAAACTCTTGCTCTTCGTCAGCAAGGTGATGCTCAACTTTTTCTTGAAGAGATTTTAAGTGACGTAGCCACCCGGGTGAGTCCATTTTGGTCTCATCCAATTTTTCGATAAGCTCATCAATCTCGTGATGCTCTGCAATACCATGGCGGGTTAAATCTACCGCTTCATCTTTTTTAAGCAGCGGAGAATAAAAATGACGTTCCTCCGCCACTGCATGACTTTCAAGCTGATCTTTCAACTCTTGGTAGTATTCACGGCGAGCAGCGGTGTCTCCGCTGGTCTCAGCGAGTATTTTAAGTAACAATCGTTGCTTCTCATGATCTTGGCGTAGTGCTTCAAAAATTTTCATCGGTAATCCCTCAACTAGTTGTACTGAATAGGTGGCGTAAAAGCACAATAAAGAATGCGAGAAGTGTTCCACTATATTGAGTTCACTAAGTCATTGTAAATGCTGATTTTAGCGGTTACTTATTATTTCAATACATAAGGAACCGCTTAAATAATGCATTTCTTACATAGCGTTTACGGTAATCTTTACCTAACGCTATTGCGCTGGGGATTAACTATTGTTTTGCGTGTGGTCGATTCCAGTTAATACTCGTAAACTTGCAGGGTGTGTAGTGATACTAATTTCACTAGCGCTGAAAATCTCACCATCAACTGCATAAGATACTTCTTCGTCGAAATAAAGAGATATCGAAGGGGTTTGTTTGTGCCTAATACTGTCTGAACTGGTTTTATATTCTTCAGGTCCAAACACTAGCTCAGCCAAAGAAAGTAATTGTCGGTCGGATGAATCTTGTGGGGTTAGCCAAGTAATATCTAATTTACCATCAGTCACATCGGGTAAATTTCCGCCTTGCGCGAGTGCGGTGGTAAGTGGTGCGGCATTAGCGATGACTAAGCTTGGCGTTTCCAAATGCTGAGATTCTTCATCATCAAATTTTACCTGAAAATTAAGGTTGTCATTTTTTCCTATGGCTTCCCAAAGCCCTTTAAGGTAGGCAAATTGTCCGCCAGAGTCTTTCTCACCCCGTCCCGCAGCAGATATCATATGCTCTTCAAATCCCACCGCAGCAACCAGCAACATCATTCGGCCATTACACTGGGCAGTATCGATATCTGCGGTTTTACCGTCAATAATGACGTCACACGCTGTACTGATAGGAACAATTTTACTGGCATAACCATGGAGTACCTGACAAAGGGCATTGGCCGTACCAAGGGGAATTACCCCTAAAGTGACATTCTTATCGGTAAGGGCATTGGCCACCTCCGTTATGGTACCGTCGCCACCACAAGCTACGATAATTTGTGCCCCATCGCCTAAGGCTTCTTTAGCCAAGACTTCGCCGTTTATTTCTTCGGTTGTTTCTTTAACGGTAACTTTAAACTTTTCGTTAAGTCGTGCCAGAATATCAGCCTTTTCAACTTCCCATTTACCCCCTCCTGCAACGGGGTTGGCAATAAGGGTAAGACGTTTAGTTAATGACAAGCTCCCACCATTCTTTATTTTTTCCAGAGCTGCCAATTGATGTTTGTTTAGCCTTGCTGTTGAACGAACCGATTGAATTTTATCCATCGCATCTAGAATGGATAGGGAAGGATCCCTGGCCAGTAGATAGGCGGCTAGCACTAATACAGAGCGGCCTCTACCTAGTGCACAATGCACAACTACATTCTTACCTTCAACGAGCTGTTGATCTAACCAGTTAATTGCAAGGGTTAGTTGTTCTTGAGTGGGGCTGGTATGATCAAGAACAGGGATGTTCAAATAATCAAAATCTAATTGATAGGCGGTCCAGTCTAATCCATCGAATTCGGCAGTAACGTCTAAAATAGCGTTAATATTGTTGTTTTTCAGCATATCTACATGTTGTGAAGACATGCGACAACCTAAATAAAGTTGCTCATCAATTTTTTGAAAAGGGGGAACCTTGTCGGTACGCCTTGCATACTCGTTGTATAACCAGCTTCCCATTAAAAATGGAACGAATATCCAACGAATATAAATAGGGATTGAACCATCTTCGCGTTTTCTGAACAATGCAGGGTAATTAAGCAAGTAGGCGCTACTAACTGCAATCAGCGAAAAACTGATCCAAGCAAAGATAACAGAGAGCCATAGTATTGGGCTAAACCAAGTTAGCACTAATGCTAAAATTGCGCCGAGTACATAATATTTAACCATCTTCATACTGTTCACATTTCCTTTGTTCAAACATTCAGTTTATTTATACAGTGGTTCCGCCAATTTTGTTTATTACTAATGAGCATCTATGAAGGTAGAATGAAAATAATAGTTAAAAATTACGTTTTGTTTAATCTTTATAAGTGAACTGGGTCATAGATAGCGGCGTAAAGGTTCCATCAGATTTTCCACATCAGTCAGTATATTCATAAACGGGCGAATGCAATGTCGAACAGTTTCATTATCAAATTAGTAAACTTTTTATGGTTTCAAACCATTTGGTGGTTAGTGGTTCTATACCAAAGCACTTTCTTGGTTTTAGGTTTACTGATTGCCTGGCTTATTTATTCACCGTTGCGAAAGTCAGATAGTAAAATAATGATAGCAGTGCTGTTGCTAGGTACTCTGGTGGACTCACTTTTGATGGTGACAGGGGTATTTGGCTTTGAGCGTGGTGCTTGGTTCAGCGGTGGCGCATCTCATTTGATAATACCTATTTGGCTTGTGTGTCTGTGGGCCGCATTAGGAGGGTCGATTCAGCATAGCTTAAGTGAGTTTGCTGATAAGCCATTACTTGCAATGTTTGGCGGTGCAGTCTTCGCCCCGCTCAGTTATTTCGGTGGGCAAAAGTTTGGTGCTGTCACCTTTGGGTATTCCCCCCTAGTTACGGGGTTAATCTTAGCTGTTGTATGGGGTGCAGTATTTCCAGCGTGCTTTTTATTGGCGAAAAAATTAACGGCTCACCATGAATTGAGCCAAGACCATTAAACATAGCCACTCCCTTAGTCTGTGATTAAAGGGAGTTGGCTGCTACTTTCGATTTGAGCAGTTCTTAAGCAGCTGTAAAGCGGTGTTAGCGTATTGCTTCAACCACATTCTTGCTTCGCGAATGTAAAAACGATGAAATGTCAGACGCTGATTGACTCTTTTTCAAGTTAATAACCACAGCCACATGATTCCTTCTAATAGCATGCCTTACCGCTTGCACTATCTCTGAACGGTCTGGACGAAGACCAACTAAGCCTGCTACGAACAAACCGGTAAAGATACCTGGGCTTATCAATGCGATATAGGTAAATAGTGGGTTTTGTTTTGTCAGTTCAGGGCCAAACGAAACCAAAAGAAATGCTGCTAGCATGCCTACAAGTAAACCTACACCACCAAGCATTAGGTGAGAGTGCCATAAGTTTTTACCTATACTTTTACTTTCTTGTTCTAACTTCTCGCTCATTGCAGTGTCGCTTGCGTCGATAAAGGCAACTTGATCAGTACTGACGTCAGTTGAATTTGCCAGTTGTTGAATGGTTTTTTTTGCCGTCAATTTGTCTTCAAATATGGCAGCAACTTGAATTTGGTCCTTTGGCGCTAGAGATGCGCGAAGATTTTCATGATTAGCAGTTTGCATAACTTCTCCAATAAATCCGGTCAATTTATACCTGTGCGGTACCCTTCAACGTTTTTGCCAAAGGCGGGTAAATTCAAAACTATTAAGCGAATTTACAAATATTCATTCATAACCATTCAAAATGCGTTCCGCTGGCGGGCAATACTTTGGTCTACATGCTTTCGAAGCGCTCTGTTTTAACCTAACGTATTGAATTGTAACGTTAATATTGCTTTTTTAATAAGGTTAACTTAACTTCATGTCGATAAAACTGACCCTAGGTCTAAAGATAACATTTTCACTATGTTTCATATTTACTCACAGTATGAAAATTTGTCTCAGTCTGTAAATCTGTTTTTATCAAAACGTTTTACTGCTTAGCATTTTGAAGACGGCAAATGATTTGTCAAAAGTAAAATCTAATCGCTAACTTAATGTAATTGATAGAAAATATTTTTTAATCGAATCAATTTCCTTGCAATAAGTCATAGTTTTTGGCTGGCACGTCAACATGCACATAACTTGCATCTTCCTTCAGCATTTAAAATGGCATTAATAAGTTGCCATACTACCAAGCAGCCTTGATGTAAGTTTGCGGTACACATAATTCTAAAAGGGAGTTCACGTGACTATAGGGCAAGTCGTTGAAAGGGATATGCCTCATCCACACCTCACCATTAAGCGGATCCCTTGTGGTAAAGGTGTCTATTATCGTTATACCAGCGGTCGAAAGGTAGAAGGGCAGCGCGTGCTGCGCAGAATCAAATCCCTTGCCATCCCCCCTAACTGGAAAAGTGTCACTATTAGTCGCAACCCTAAGGCAAGTATTCAAGCTATTGGCCTAGATGCTAAAGGGCGAAAACAATATCTCTATCATCCTGATTGGCATAAACAGCAGCAAGCAGAAAAATTCAAACGTCTGGCGGTTTTCGGACAAAAGGTACCTGAGTTTCGAGAATATTGTAGGACACTCGTTAATGGCGAGCAGTGGACAATAGAGCGAGCATCAGCCTTGGTGTGTCTGTTGTTAGATTATACCGGCGTGAGAATAGGCAACGCTCAGTATAGTAAAGAAAATAACACCTATGGCTTAACTACGCTTCGTCGTAAACATGTTCAAGAAGCAACGCTGGAAAAGGTGTCTCTTGAATATTCTGGTAAGCACAGCAAGCGACGCACCATTACTATCGACGATCCTTTATTAGCATCCCTAGTGTGTGAATGTACGCAGCTTCAGGGTTACAGCTTATTTCGATATCAGTTAGCTGACGGCTCGTGGTGTGATATTCATAGTGAAGACGTCAATGCCTTTATTCACGAGCATTTAGGCGACAACTTTAGCTGCAAAGATTTTCGAACTTGGGCAGCCAGTCGATTTGCACTGCAAAGCTTTCCAGAGGTTGATAGGTATTTGCGAGAAGGGCGTAACCGTAAATGGCCTAACTCGTTGAGTTCACATGTGTCAAAAATGCTGGGAAATACCCCTTCTGTTTGCAGGCAGTATTACATTCACCCGAAGTTATATTCTGTGTTTGATGAGAAAAATACGTTTGAGAATTTATTAAAGACACTCGAGCAGGCTAATGAGGAACTTTGCGATCCTATTGAACGAGATTTAAGCACTGAAAAGCTTTTGTTGTCGATTATTTCATCTGAGTGACAATTGGATTAACTTTTAATAATAAATGTTTCTATTGATGCTAATAGTGTGCTGGTTGAACGACGTAGAGTACAAAATGTTGCGTTTCACGGAACCGGATAGATGCAGTAAACTCTATTTTAGTCAGTGGTTTGTATGAGATTTTGAAAGAGGTAATGTATGTGAAACCTTTTGGGCTATATTCACGCAGCAAATAGACCTCATAACAAATTGGCTACTATTTAAACTTGAAATCACAGCAGTGATGCTTATATAATTAGAGCTCTAATCATTATTGTTCAATTTAAATGTTTGATTCTGGGTTTGGCTTAAGACTAAATTTGGAAACAAATGATGCGTGTTATTCAAGCTTTCAAATCTTGTATAGCATTTCGACGGAATGCAATGTCCTTCGAACATCTGAATGATGTGATTTTAACTAACATAGGAGAGCAATCTCACATTATGCCAATTGAAAGTTATATATCGCTGGCAATTTATTTTCTGGCGATGTTGGGTATAGGTCTTTTTGCATATCGTCAATCTACCAGTGATATTTCGGGTTACATTTTAGGTGGTAGGAAAGTTAGCCCTCAAGTTACTGCACTATCAGCGGGCGCTTCTGATATGTCAGGTTGGATGTTAATGGGATTGCCAGGGGCAATGTTCTTAACCGGGTTCGACGCAGTTTATATTGCTATTGGTCTTGTCGCAGGGGCATTAGCAAATTATATATTGGTTGCACCTAAGCTTCGTGTTTACACCGAAGTCGCGGATGATTCCTTAACCGTGCCGGAGTTCTTCGCAAAGCGCTTCGACAACCCTAAAGCAAACGTACGCATCGTTTCAGCTGTCATCATTGTCTTATTTTTTACTTTATATACCTCTGCAGGGCTTGTAGCCGGCGGAAAGCTTTTTGAAAGCGCATTCTCAGTTGATTATCAGCTTGGACTGTTTATCACGCTAGGCGTGGTGGTTTCATACACCTTACTGGGTGGGTTCCTAGCCGTTAGCCTTACTGATTTTGTGCAAGGTTGCATTATGTTTATTGCCCTTGTGCTTGTTCCAGTTGTGGCCTTTACCGAGTTCAACAATATAAACCAAATGACGGCTGCTGCGTATGAATCAGTGCCTAATTTTACTGAGTCATGGGGCGCACTTACTCTTGTGGGCTTGCTTTCAAGCCTTGGATGGGGCCTTGGCTACTTTGGTCAACCTCACATCATTGTGCGCTTTATGGCTATTCGCGATGTTAAATCGGTAAGCACCGCACGAAATATTGGTATGTCTTGGATGCTAGTGACTATACTTGGGGCACTAGCAACGGGTTTTGTTGGAATAGCGTATGCAAATCAATTCAATTTGAGAGTGGAAGATGCTGAGACTATTTTCATCGTTTTTTCTCAGTTGCTATTTCATCCTCTCATTAGTGGCTTTTTGATGGCTGCTATTTTAGCTGCCATCATGAGTACTATTTCGTCACAGCTGTTGGTTTCGGCTAGCTCTTTAACCGAAGACATCTATCGGGTGGTGGCAAAAAAAGACATCAGCGAAAAAGAAACAGTGACCATCGGAAGAGTTGGCGTAGCGGGCGTTGCCGTTGTGGCATTGCTACTGGCGATGGACTCGTCAAACTCTATTCTTTCGTTAGTGAGTAATGCATGGGCTGGCTTTGGCGCCGCATTTGGCCCATTGGTACTGTTTAGTTTATACAAAAGGGATTTAACTCAGAATGCGGCATTGGCTGGCATTATCAGTGGTGCAGTAACTGTACTGTTTTGGATATACGCCCCCGTTTTAGCTGACGGTAAAACGTTAAGCAGTGTTATTTATGAAATTATTCCTGGTTTTGCGGTAAGCACCGCAACCCTTTGGTTGGTATCGCGCGCAGGTGTTGCGCCGTCTGAGAATGTTCAGCGCTTATTTAAAGCAACTAACCAGCAATTAGCAGATCAACAATCTTAAGGTGAATGAAATATTATGAGTCATCCCAATTGGAAACGCGTGGTCATTAAAGTAGGCAGTGCACTAATCTCGCCAAACAAGCAAGGGTGCAGCAGCCACTACTTGTTAAGTATTGCCCAGTTCATCGTGCGTTGTCGGGCAAATGGAACACAGGTAGTGTTAGTGTCTTCAGGTTCAGTCGCCGCTGGAGCACATTTGTTCCCGGATCACGAGAAATCGAATATTGCTGTGAAAAAGGCAATGGCAGCAGCAGGGCAGACAGAAATGATTGCGACCTGGGACAGATTATTTGACTTCCCATCTGCACAAATGTTGTTAACCCATGCTGACCTGCGTGATAGGGAGCGATACGTTAGTATTCGGGAAACCATTTTTAGTTTATT
This sequence comes from Alteromonas naphthalenivorans, assembly GCF_000213655.1. Taxonomy (NCBI): domain Bacteria; kingdom Pseudomonadati; phylum Pseudomonadota; class Gammaproteobacteria; order Alteromonadales; family Alteromonadaceae; genus Alteromonas; species Alteromonas naphthalenivorans. Next base: position 2,112,547 of record NC_015554.1, on the reverse strand, counting down.
AGAGCATAATGTTCTACCTATCGTTAACGAAAACGATACGGTAACGACCGATAAACTAAAAGTGGGTGATAACGATAACTTGTCTGCTATGGTCGCTGCAGCTGCTGACGCAGATGCACTCATTATTTGTTCTGACATTGACGGTTTATATAACAAAAACCCTCATGATCACGATGATGCTGAGTTGCTTAAAACAGTGGATACCATAGACGCAAGTATTTATGCCATGGCGGGTGGCGCGGCGGAAGGTGGTGTTGGCACCGGTGGTATGCGCACAAAAATTGAAGCGGCAGAAAAAGCAGTTTCGCATGGGATAGATACATATATTATTAACGGCTTTACCGAGCTGTCATTTAATATGCTACTTGCAGGTGAAAACCCAGGTACGCACTTTAGTCCTTACGACAAACCCATGCTGGAAAACGTGCATTGGATGCGCCACACCTCGAACGCGCAGGGCGAAGTGATAGTTGAGGGAGACTTTGATTCCTCGCTTGAAAACGACAGTGAACAACTTACCAGCAGCGAGATAGTTGATGTGAAAGGCGAGTTCTCAGTGGGCGATACCATTTTGGTACGCAAAGCTGATGGAACTAAGCTTGTTAAAGCGAAATCAAACTACAGTAGCTGTTTACTAAATTTTATCGCGAATCAGGAAAACGATGACTTCGCCAGTGAATTTGAAGATAAGACTGGCCCTATCATTTCTGATCAGCATGTAGCAAATTTGGAGAAAGAATGAGCATTATTACAGAATTAGCAAAACAAGCGAAACAAGCAGCACAAACACTTGCCATCTTAGATGAAGCTGAGAAGAACGCGGTGTTAAAAGATATGGCTGCGGCTATTCGTGGAAATAAAGGCACGATTAAAGCGGTTAATGAAAAAGAAGTGGCGCGCGCAAAGGAAAACAACCTAGACGATGCCATGATTGACCGCTTGATTTTGGACGATGCCCGCATTGAATCTATGGCAGAAGGCATTGAAGTCATTATTAGTCTAGACGATCCTGTGGGCCGTGAGCGCGTTATTGGCACCCGTCCAAACGGCATTGAAATTAAAAAGATGCGTATTCCATTAGGTGTTGTATGCATGATTTATGAAGCACGCCCTAATGTAACTGCCGACGCTGGCGCACTGTGTTTCAAATCGGGTAACGGTGTTATTTTACGTGGTGGTAAAGAGGCACTGGACACTAGCTTAGCCATCGCTGGGCTTATGCAAGATGTACTTGAAAAACACAATTTACCTAGAGCATTGGTTACTGTAGTGCCAAATCCAGATCGTGCGCTTATGCAAGAGCTGATGGAACAACGCGACTACATTGACGTTATTATTCCACGTGGCGGTGAAGGGCTAATTAACTATGTGACCGAACATTCTAAAGTGCCTGTGATACAGCATTTTAAAGGGGTATGTCATTTATATGTAGATAAAGACGCTGATTTAGATAAAGCGTTGGCTATCTTGCTAAATGGTAAGACGCAACGTACTGGCGTATGTAATGCGTTAGAAGGTTTGGTAGTACATCAAGCTATTGCGGGCGACTTCTTACCTCGCGTTGCCGAAGCGTTTGAGCAACATAAGGTAACAGTGCATGTCAATGAAAAAGGCGCTCAGTACTTTAACAACGCTGACGTTATTAGCGAAGACGCTTACGGCGAAGAGTACTTAGGTTTAGAAATTGCCATTCGTGTAGTGGATGATTTCGCAGGTGCCATTTCTCATATTGCTGACTTTGGTAGTAACCATACTGAAGTTATCTGCACAGAAAACGAAGATAGCGCTAAGAAATTTCAGCGTGCCGTAGACGCCAGTGTAGTAATGGTAAACGCATCTTCACGTTTCTCTGATGGCAGCCAACTTGGTTTAGGTGCTGAAATTGGTATCGCGACTACTAAGCTTCATGCCTATGGGCCAATGGGATTAGAATCGCTTACGTCTGAAAAATACCTAGTGAATGGTGTTGGTCAAATTCGCGAATAAGCGACTAGAAAACTAACACGAAATAGCTTCGTTCAATTTAAGCATAAAATCCCGGCCTTTGTATGGGAATAATCCCACTGGTCGGCATTGTGCCCATCAATAGCATGCTTCATAATAAAGGCGCTGTATTTACAGCGCTTTTTTATTTTCTATCAAATGGTTAACTGGAGCATCTACATGGAAATAGCGATAGACCCAACACAAATGTGGCATAACTTTGTTCAATTTGTGTTGGATTACAAGCTATTGGCCTCGCTCTTTTTAGTGGTATTACTCCACTTTTTCAAGAAGGGCACCCTTCGCCTTATTAAGCGTCGGAGCTCGCGCAAAGGGGAAGATCGACGTAACCAGATTAATATTTTAGAGCAGCTAGGGCCTGTTGATCTTTGCTGCATATATTTCACTCAGCAGTACATGGGTAGCCACATCATCGAAAATGCCAGTGATACCATGCTGGCATAATTCCTTGCTAACTTTTCATACCTCGTTGATATTGAACGATAATGCTTTATTCGAGCAAAGGCGTTTTCAACTAGGTGGCGATATTTATAGAGGCACCAATCAACGCTGCCTTTGTCTATATCTTGGCCATAGTTCCGTTTCGGTATGACGGAGATACCTCCTTTGGCTTCAATATATTCTCTTAATGCGTCACTATCGTAGCCTTTGTCACCTACGAAAATGTTTACTTCCCTTAAATGGTCAACCAGACTTTGAGCCCGAGCTATATCATTTCTCTGGCCTTCTGATAGTTCAAAATAAATTGGAAGCCCACCACTATCCACGGCTAAATGAATTTTTGTGGAGTTACCACCTCGGCTTTTTCCAATGCACTCATTATCCTTAGTAGCTGCTCCGGCACTATGCTGATGAGCTTTGACAATCGAACCATCAGCAAAGACCCAGTCGTAATCAGCCAGTTTGGCTAACTCATTGAATAACATATTCAATAAACCTTTCTTCGACCATAAATTGAATCGGCGATAAACGGCGCTCCAACCGCCGAATTCTGTTGGTAAATCACGCCAAGGAATTCCTGTTCTCAGCCGGAAGAGTATCCCTTCAAACGTCATTCTATGTTCTGGTTTATTGTAAATGCGGCCTGTACTCTTCATTACTTGAAGTAGCTTTTGCCACCGCTTATCAGTTAGCATTAGTCTCGGCATGGTAGTGAGTTGTTCTTTTACTTTTGGCGAAGCAAATTATAACTCTTTACCATGCTGCTCAAAAACCAATCACGAAAGATCAACACGCCTTAGGTAATGCATTCATTATTGTGCTGCTGATGATGGTGTGGTCATCTGAAATTCAGAACCTTGCCATTTCAATTGCCGCTTTCATGGTGGCTATTGTGTTAGCTACCCGCGAATTTATTCAATGCTTTATGGGCTTCATTTACTACCTAGGCGCACGGCCATTTAGGGTAGGGGATTGGATCCAGATGAATAACGTCATCGGGGAAGTGGTAGAAATGGATTGGGCAAAAACCGCCTTATTAGAAGTTGACCCTGAAACCTTCAATTATACCGGTAAGCACGTATATGTGCCTAATAGCCAGTTAGTTACTCAGACAGTGCGTAATTTAAACTTCTTACGTCGTTATAAATTGCACTCTTTTAATATTGTGAATGAGCCGACGGTAAATGCCTACAGCTTGTTACCGGCATTTAGGGCCAGTGCCCATGCTCACTGTGACTACTTTCGTGATGTAGCAGAACGATACAAAGGCCTTATTGAGCGTCACTTAGAACAAGACTTCATTCAAATAGACCCTGAAGTTGAAATTAAAACCAATGAGCTGGCTAAGGTAGTCGTAAAAGTCAGTTTGTTTTGCCCTACCGCAGAGGCACACGAACTTGAACACAAAATGTGTTCAGATTGGTTAAGCCTGTGGTTTGAGGCGTTAGAAAAAAGTGCTTGTCCGCCGAACACTTCGTCTACCTCTCAATCGCTAGGGGAAACCGTTTAATTGCCATTCTCGTTTATCTGTAAAGTGGCCTTTTAAGAATGCCATTTGGTCAGCCAATATTCGTCGGTTGACCAAATAAAACCTCTCATACACGTTTGGCCTAAAAGGGACAGCAAGCAAGGGCATGCCGGCCTCCTCAGGGGTTTTGGCCGCTTTAGCATGGTTGCAGCGCTGACAAGACGTTGCCACATTAGTCCAGCTATCTTTGCCACCTCGCGAACGTGGAATAATATGATCGCGGGTTAACAGGCTAGGTGAGAAGCGTTGGCCGCAATAGAGGCACAAATAATTATCACGCCTAAACAGATATCGATTGGTTAACGCTATTTTTCCGCTTAAATCTGTGACTTTGCCATCGCAAGCAATGATACTTGATAAGGTTAACTGACTTTGATGGCCGTCATGATCCCAGCCACCTTTTAGCGTAATAGCATCACTGCCTAATTCGAATAATACCTTTTCCTGACAATAGAGTTTTGCAGCTTGCTCAACATGGATCCATTCCTGTGGCATGCCAGCTTTATTTAGTCTAAGTACTAGCATTACGTTCCCCTTAGCGCACCGTGTAGGTTTAGTTATAGCATACGAGGTTTTATGTCATTATGATGAAAATACATACAATTTGACCGTATTCATACAAATTTCATCTGGTTATGGTGATATTTACGTAGCGGTGAGTATTTGTGCGCCTATTTGTTCAATGTGAACTACATTGAGTAGTGGGTTAATCACAGTGAATACGTGATGTGGACGAAATAGACACAAACCGCAACGAATTCTACGAATAGAAAATTTGTTAATGGTATTAGCGTTAGTTCATCGCTATACTATGCACCGCGATTATAAGCGATAAATAAGATTGAAATTAAAGGACAAATAGTGACTCCTATTACTAAATCATTTCAGTATGGACAGCATACTGTAACACTAGAAACGGGCGTTATCGCTCGTCAGGCCACAGCAGCCGTCATGGCAAGTATGGATGACACCGCTGTATTAGTTACCGTTGTAGGTAAGAAAGAAGCGAAAGCAGATCAAGATTTCTTTCCATTAACAGTAAACTATCAAGAAAAAACATATGCTGCGGGTAAAATCCCTGGTGGTTTCTTCAAGCGCGAAGGTCGTCCTTCTGAAGGCGAAACCCTTACAGCGCGTTTGATAGACCGTCCAATCCGTCCATTATTCCCTGAAGGGTTTAAAAACGAAGTACAAGTTGTTATCACGGTAATGTCTGCTAACCCAGATATCCCAACTGATATCATCTCAATGATTGGTACTTCTGCAGCACTAGCCATTTCTGGTATTCCATTTAATGGGCCAATTGGTGCGGCGCGCGTTGGTTACACTGACGGTGAGTACATTCTAAATACCCGTGTTGAAGAACAAGCTGACAGCGATCTAGATCTTGTTGTTGCTGGTACTGAAGGCGCGGTATTAATGGTTGAGTCAGAAGCTGATGTGCTTTCTGAAGACGTTATGCTTGGTGCAGTAATGTTCGGTCACGAGCAACTACAAACGGTAGTAACAGCAGTTAAAGAATTTGCTGCTAACGTTAGTATCGACAAGTGGGACTGGAAACCAGAAGCAGAAAACACAACCCTTAAAGATAAAGTGAAAGCATTAGCTGAAGCTGAAATGGTTGCTGCTTACCAAATCTCTGACAAGCTTGCGCGTAAAGACGCAGTTACTGCTGCAACTGAAAAAGCACGTGATGCTATCCTTGCTGAAGACGAGACCCAAGATAAGAAAGAAGTATCAAACCTTCTTCATGATCTTGAGTCTGACGTAGTGCGTTCACGCATCCTTGCTGGCGAGCCTCGTATCGACGGTCGTGATCCTAAGATGATTCGTGCACTAGACGTTGCAACGGGCATTTTACCACGTACTCACGGTTCTGCTGTTTTCACTCGTGGTGAAACTCAAGCAATCGTTGCTGCTACGCTAGGTACAGAACGTGATGCGCAGATGATTGACGAGCTTCAAGGCCGTCGTGACAGCCGCTTCATGCTTCATTATAACTTCCCTCCATACTGTGTTGGTGAAACCGGTATGATTGGTTCTCCTAAGCGTCGTGAAATTGGTCACGGTCGTTTGGCGAAGCGCGGTATTCAAGCAGTAATGCCAAGCGAAGAAGAATTCCCGTACGTAGTACGTATCGTTTCTGAAATTACAGAATCAAACGGTTCATCTTCAATGGCCTCTGTATGTGGTACTTCACTTGCGCTTATGGATGCAGGTGTACCAATTAAAGCTTCAGTTGCTGGTATTGCAATGGGTCTAGTGAAAAGCGACGAAAACTTCGTTGTACTTTCAGACATCCTTGGTGATGAAGATCACCTTGGTGACATGGACTTTAAAGTTGCTGGTACTACCGGTGGTATCACTGCATTGCAGATGGATATCAAAATTGAAGGTATTACTAAAGAAATCATGCAAATTGCCCTTAAACAGGCAAAAGAAGCACGTTTGCATATTCTTAATGTAATGGACGAAGCTATTGGCGGTCACCGCGAAGAGCTTAGCGAATTTGCTCCACGCATTTACACTGTTAAAGTCGATCAGGACAAGATCCGCGACGTTATCGGTAAAGGCGGCGCAATGATTCGTTCAATTACTGAAGAATCTGATACCAACATCGAAATCGAAGATGATGGTACTATCAAAATCTTCGCAACTGAGCGTGCGAAAGCCGATATTGCTATCAGCAAGATTGAGCAAGTTACCGCTGAAATCGAAGTGGGCAAAACTTACCACGGTAAGATTACCCGTATCGTAGATTTCGGTGCGTTTGTTGAAGTATTACCAGGTAAAGAAGGCCTAGTACATATTTCTCAAATCGCTCACGAGCGTGTTAACAAAGTAACTGACTACCTTACTGAAGGTGCGATGATTGACGTGAAAGTGATGGAAATTGACCGTCAAAACCGCGTACGTCTAAGCATTAAAGAGTTACTTGAAAAGCCTGCTCCTAAGTCTGACGACGCAGAGTAAGGTTTTTATTTGCTAGTTTGCTATAGCTTAGGCTTACGCCTAATCACTATGGCAAAAAGCAGATTTAAGACAAAGATAAAAAATTAGAAAAGGGAGCTTAGCTCCCTTTTTTGTTTTTAAAGAAAGGAGCAACATGGAAAAGCAAACGCAAACCGAAATTGAAGCGGCTGTGTTTCGACGTTTGGTCGATCATTTAGACGCGAACAAAGATGCACAAAATATCGACCTGATGATTCTGGCTGATTTCTGTCGCAACTGTCTTGCCAAGTGGTATTCGTCTGCTGCTGCAGAGCAAGGTGAAGACATCGATTACGATGCTGCTCGAGAAGTCGTGTACAAAATGCCGTATTCTGAGTGGAAAGAAAAGCACCAGCTACCGGCCAGTGATGAACAGCTAGAAAAACTAGCAGCACGTCAAAAGAAATAAACAATAAACCCAGCTAAAAGCTGGGTTTTTCATTGATAAACGTGTAAGTCGTTTTATGTAAGCCGAATCCACAAAAGCCTTATCCTCAACGCCATACTAAGAACGTTTCATGGAAATCGTTTCACGAGAATCGAATGCAGTAAAGATAACTATCCTTGGTAATCTCGCATATCAAGCATGTTTTCGATACCCTTAATCGCTTCATCGGCTATATGAGTAACATAAAGCAGGGTGGTGTGGTTCGAAGCTGCTAAACGTTTTATCAGTGCCAACACATTGGTGCGATTAATATCATCTAACCCATTGCAGGGTTCATCAAGTATTAACACCGCAGGGTGCTTCACCATGGCGCGCACAATAAGTAATAAACGCTGTTCACCAAAAGAAAGGCTGTTGAACGGTGTGTGTTTGTTATCGGTAAAGCCTATAACATCAAGCCACGCATCGGCAATCGCATTTTCAGCGTTGGTCGGCGTGGTATAAAGCCCGATGCTATCGTAGAAGCCAGACGTCACTACATTGTGAGCGCTGCAATTTACCCGGTACTGCATGTGCAGTGCGTTCGACATAATGCCAATGTGTTGTTTGATATCCCATATGCTTTCCCCTGACCCTCGCTTTATTCCAAATAAGGTTAAATCATTGGTGTAGCAGTGAGGGTTATCGCCTGTAATCATGGTAAGCAAGCAGGTTTTACCCGAACCATTGGGCCCAGATATTTGCCAATGCTGGCCGGGGTAAACCATAAAATCTAAATCTTTAAATACGGTATTGTCATCGTACTTAACAAACCCATTTCGAAGCGCAATTAAGGGCGCATCTTTGGCAAAGGTTTTAGACATTTCAGTGGTAGGTGGCAATGTGGGTTCAGCCGTGTTTAAGCTAAACCATGAAGATAGATGATTAATCAGCGCTTCAGGAGCCATTCTGTCGTCGCTAGACGATACTATTTTTAATGCCTCAACCAAGACTAATTTACATGCCATATTCGGCACGTCACGCACCGTGTTTGCGGTAATCACTAAGGTGGACTGAGTTTGTTGGCTTAAGAAGGTGTTGAAACGTACCCGTGCGTCTTTATCTAGCCCTTCAAAAGGTTCATCAATTAAAATTACGTCGGCATTGCTCACCCAGGCTAGTAACATCAGGATTTTACGTGTTTCACCAGTGGACAGTGAAAGAAAGGCCGTATTAAGTAAATGTTCAACCTGCAAGGCGGTTGATAAGGCTTCGTACGCGCTGTGTTGTTGATAATTAGCGTTTGCTTCGCTTAAAAGCTCGTGCACCAGGGTAGGCTCGGCCACAATATCGAGCAGATCCGCACTGTCTTTTTGTTTTTCTTCAAGAATAATCGCTTGCTGAACCGCTACGCTCACTTCAGCAACTGACACATTGCATGAGCGCGAACCCGCTAAAGGCTTGCCACGACCAGCTAATGCCGCCATAAGTAAAGATTTGCCTGCACGGTTTCGCCCAGCAATGAGTACATGCTCACCTTGATTAACGGTAAAAGTAAATGAAGGAGTGGTGAAGTTGTTTTCTAGTTTTACTTGATAGTTGTGTAGCGAAAGCGTGGTCAAAATGCAGACGTTTCAGTTAGCCAGTATTAAAGCATTTTGGCGGGGATAACGGGGATGTGTCAATGTTAACTAACGGTTTGGTCATAAAGTGGCTGTTGGGATCAAGCTGATAATTGCCAAAAGGCTCGCAATCCTTAAATCCGTTTTTGGCATATAGTTGCCGAGCAGCGTTGAAGTAGCCTTGCGTGCCCGTTTCTAAGCTTAGCGTTTGGTAACCATTTGCTATCGCGAATTCAATCACATAGGTGAGTAACTGTGTTGCTACGCCTTTATTACGAAAAGCTGCAACAGTTCGCATAGATTTCAATTCAGCTTCAGTGCTGCTTAATTTTCTTATAGCGACACAGCCAGCTAGAACATCACTTTGCCATGCGCTAAAGAACGTAATGTTAGGTAACTTTAACGCTGTAACATCCAAAGCATGCACGCTCTCTGGAGGAGACGTGGCATACATGTCTTTTAAGTGCTCTTCTAGCAGGGCGATAACATCGCCGCTGCTAAGGTCGTCATGTTTAATTTTCATATATAACGTTAATTGACCAACTTGAGTGGTTATTTAAGAAACGTAATACTCAGGGGGTAAACCCATAATTCGCCCTTGTTGGCTTTTATTGCTGCAACAATAGCAAAAATGAAGTTCAGTATGGCGAGTATTACTAAGCCGAACATACCAATAATAATTAACGTGAGCACGCCACAAATAAGTGAGTAAATGAACAAGCTAATCAACCAATTAACGGTGACCTTTCCATGCATATCAATATCTTGGTGCTTATCTTTATTCACAGCCCACATAACGATAGGCAGGATAAACCCTAAACCAGGCACTATAATACTGGTTAACTGGCTAAGGTGAATAAGCATGCAATAGGTGTTAAGTGGCATCCCCCAATACTCTTGAACGCTTCCGGTTTCATTACTAGCTTGATTACTGTTGTTCATATCATCGCTCATACAACTATCCTTGTTTAATTATGCTTATTTATATTTATTTGCGTTAAGGGCAGTTACTTCGAATTTTTCGAAGGGAATGCCAACATACTCTGTTAAAATAACAAAATCAACGTACTAGCGAGCTGATTAATCGCGATACGTATTTGTTTCTATTCGGAATTAGCATTATGAACCAACAGCAGCCAAATAATCCTCTTCACGGGCTTACCCTTGAAAAAATTCTTGTTCGTCTCGTTGAACATTATCAATGGGAAGGCTTGTACTCTGAAATTAGGGTGAATTGTTTTAACAACGACCCTTCTGTGAAATCTTCGCTTAAATTTTTGCGCAAAACTCAGTGGGCGAGAGACAAAGTAGAAGCGTTATATATTCGTACATTTAGCTAATCTACTCGTGTAATAGGCAAGCTTCCAAACAACATCAAAAAGGCTGAGCCTTCTAGCTATCAAAAGGACTAACCATGGATAACGTTGCGCTTTTCGTTGACGTGCAAAATATTTACTACACCACGCGACAAATTCATAAGTGCAATTTTGATTACAATCACTTTTGGCGCTTGGCTACCGAAGGTAGAAACGTGGTGAAAGCAGTGGCGTATGCTATTGAGCGAGGCGACACAAAACAGCGAGAGTTTCAAAATATACTCCGTGGTATTGGCTTTGAAGTGAAGTTAAAACCTTTCATTCAGCGAGCAGATGGTTCAGCGAAAGGCGATTGGGATGTGGGTATAACGATTGACGCTATGGAGTATGCTGATCTCGCTGACACTATTGTGTTTGCTACAGGAGATGGTGATTTCGATATATTGGCCAGTAAGCTTGTTGATAAAGGTAAAGAGGTGGAAGTGTACGGCGTTCAAGAACTCACTTCGGTTTCTCTTATAAAGGCTGCCAGCAAATATGTTCCTGTACAAGGTGACTTGTTACTGCGTTAGTCTATGTGGGTTAAGCTATGTCATTGTTGCTGATAAAAATTTATTTTGGCAGTTTTATTGATATCGGTCAGTTTGACTTTCTCTACTAGCGAGTACGCTAGCCTAATCTGAGTAGTAACACGACGAGGGATTATGATTTCTCAGCTTCCTAAGTGGGTAGAGTTCGGCGCATTTATCTTGGCGCTGGTGGCTGGGTATGTGAATGCGATTGGACTACTTGGGTTTGACCATCAATCTGTCTCGCATCTATCGGGTACTGCAACCCTGCTAGGTACTGGTGTTTACCAAGGGTCTCTGCAAAATGCATTTCATCTTGTAGGGGTTTTGCTTTCCTTTCTTGCAGGCGCTTCCATTGCTGGCTTCTTACTGCATGGTTTTACATTGAAACTTGGCCGGCATTACGATACTGCCCTTGTGATAGAAGCACTTTTATTGCTTATTGCGTTGGCGTTTTTGTATAACGAACAGTTTATTGGGCATTTTTTTGCCTCAGCGGCTTGCGGGCTTCAAAATGCGTTAGCTACAACCTATAGCGGCGCTATTATTCGCACCACTCACGTTACTGGTATTTTCACCGATTTAGGCATTATGCTTGGGGCCCTGTGCCGAGGGGAAAAGCTAGATACCAGAAAAGCCAAGCTATTCTTGTTAATTATTACCGGTTTCATTTTTGGTGGCACAGCGGGGGCAATTCTGTTTGGCATGTTTCAGTTCTTTTCGCTTATTGCGCCAGCTGGCGTATGCCTAGTGATAGCGATGATTTACAACGTCTATTTGCGAAAAGCGGTATAAGTGAAACATTGGCAAAGGTAAACACTAAACGAGGCCGCTGACATTAGCGGCCTTGTTTTGGTCTATTTTAAAGGTTATTTATGCGCTAGATGTGGCTTAACAGCACCATAATGGATACAAGCAAGTACTGGACATGCAAGTAACACAGACAAACCAAAGGTGTGTGGCGCAAAATAAATAACCAAGGTGTTTAGTGCAGCTAACATGGCGAAAGCACTAGGCTGTGCAGAAACAATCGAAAAGGTTGTTGCCATACTTTGTTTAAAAGTGCGTTTAGCTATTAACATTAGTGGTGCAACAAACAGAAATAGCATAATAAATGGCACTGCCGATGAGAATAGTAAACCTAACGTTTGGGCGCTTATATCAATAAGCTTTTGGAATAAAAGCAAATCTACGCCGCTACTACCAAGTAGTACCCAAGAGAACAAAAGCTGACTTAAAAACGGTAGCAAAAGGAGAGGGCTAATAAGTAGAAATTTTCCCCACGACGCATTGCTTATTGCAGAGAACGACCATACTTTCCCTTTTGTCGCCAAGTTATGAATGCATAGCCAAGTAGCGCCAATAACAGGCACCATTATCCATTTTGAAAGCATTATGGACATGGGTGCTGCTAGTAGGGGATCAGGTATTAGTTGCGCAGGTAATAGCTGTATAATACCTTCAATAATTAACGGGCTCAGCATAAGAACAAATAGTGAAAAAGGGGCTTGCTTAAATAATTGCCACCCTTGTTGAAGCCACGCCTTGTTATCTAAACGCCCTGTATTTTTCCCATAGGTATTGTTTTCGTATGTTTTGGGGGCTTGTAACGCTAACTCATTTTGATTGCCTGAAGTTTGTGCCGTCATCGTGATTCCCTATATATGCTTTGGTGATTATTAATTAACCTTCAAAGCTATAGTCACGGGCAAAAAATAAAAATTACAAAATGATTGGAAAATAATCTAATTAAAGTCGAAAATGCCTTTAACGCTATGAAATATTTGGCTTTATTTTATCTTTTTACTCTAGAAGTTATTCATAAGGACGTGTTAATGAAAGCGATGGCGAGAATAGCTATTCTTTTCAATGTACTTTTAGTGGTTTCGTGCACTGACAGCCCTCAGCAAGCAGACGCGACATTTGAACCCTACCAGCGAACAGCAACTTACACCTCAAATGCTAGCCCAGTGGTACTGGTTGATGAATCTCACCACAATTTTCTCACCATCAATAATCGCTTCAAACCCTTTGCTCAGGTGTTACTAAGCGACGGAGTCACGGTTGATTCAAACAAGGTAAGTTTCAGCCAACAGGCCCTTAAAAATGTGGATATTCTTGTTATCGCCAATGCCCTTGATAAAAAGCGAAGCAATTGGCAACCCCCTTTTAACCAAGCGCTGACTAATGATGAAGTATCTGTTGTTATTGAATGGGTACGAAATGGCGGCTCACTTTTTCTTATTGCCGATCACGCCCCTTTTCCGAAAGTCATAGAAAGCCTAGCAACAGCGTTGGGCTTCACTTTTACTAATGGCCACGTCAAAGCAACACTATTTAGCAAGGCCACGGGTACGCTGATTAGCCATGAAGTAACCTATGCACATGAAAATACTAAGCAAGATGATAATTCTAGCGCTAATGCTAATGCTAATTCTAATTCTGAAGCCAATCCAGAAGCCAAAACCCCAAACCATGTCGAACTTCCTGTATTTATGCAAGAAAGTCAAAATGGCGCATTCACATCAGTATTAAATAGTCAATTGCACGTAAAAGAAGTGATACAAGTTAAAACTTTCGGCGGCGCTGCCTTTTTACCACCAGAAGGGGCCACTTCACTGTTAACCCTTGGACCACGTACTGTATCTATTGAGCCAGAAGTTCCTTTTGAAATAACGTCAAGCACACGTCGAAGAGCCATTGAAGGGTGGAGTCAAGGTGCCTTGTTGAAATTGGGTAAGGGGCGGGTTGCAGTGTTTTCTGAAGGCATGATGTTTTCTTCTCAAATCGATACGCGTACAGGAGATAAACATGGTATGAGGTCGGTAGGAGCTGAACAAAACGAACGATTTTTATTTAACATTATTCATTGGCTAGCAGGTTAAACAGAGCTGACAAAAAAGTTGAGTGGCGCATAGATGCAAACTCAATGTCAGCTCTGTAATCGCTATCAGGACAGTAGCATTAACGCGTTAATTCTTGTCTAATGATTTCGGCACCTGCACTCAATGCGTTGAGTTTTCCGCGTGTTACATGTTGTGATAACGGCACCATGCCACAGTTAGTACAAGGGTATAGTTTATCAGCATCAACGAACTGTAAGGCCTTTCTTAGGGTATTAGCGACTTCTTCTGGTGTTTCAATAGCATTGGTGGCTACGTCTATAGCACCAACCATCACTTTTTTCCCACGAAGCAGCTCGATTAGTTCCATGGGAACCCGAGAATTTTGACACTCTAGCGAAATAAGGTCGATAGAGGACGATTGCAGTTTTGGAAAAATCTCTTCGTATTGTCTCCATTCATCACCTAATGACTTTTTCCAATCGGTGTTGGCTTTAATCCCATAGCCGTAGCAGATATGTACGGCAGTTTCACATTTTAACCCTTCAGCTGCGCGTTCAAGTGCCGCAATGCCCCAGTCATTCACCTCATCGAAAAATACATTAAAAGCAGGTTCATCAAACTGAATAATATCAACGCCTGCAGCTTCCAACTCTTTGGCTTCTTGGTTTAATATTTTCGCAAATTCCCAAGCAAGCTTTTCGCGACTTTTATAGTGGCTGTCGTAAAGGGTATCTACCATCGTCATGGGGCCGGGAAGTGCCCATTTAATTGGTTGGCTAGTTTGTTGACGTAAAAACTTGGCATCATCGACAAAAACGGCTTTTTGACGAGTAACCTCACCAACCACCATAGGCACACTGGCATCATATCTGTCACGGATTTTTACCGTTTTACGCTGCTGAAAATCAACACCGTTTAAATGTTCAATAAAGGTGGTAACAAAGTGTTGGCGAGTTTGTTCACCATCGCTAATGATATCAACGCCAGATTGTTGCTGATTGAGTAACGACAAGCGTAAGGCGTCTTGTTTGCCCTGAGTCAGTTCATCACCCTCTAATTTCCAAGGTGACCAAAGTGTTTCAGGTTGCGCTAGCCAAGACGGTTTAGGAAGGCTGCCGGCAATTGAAGTAGGTAATAATTTTTTCATAATATGTACTACACGTTTGAATGAGTTAAAGGGCGCAGTTTGCAGACCATTGTTGAAGAATATTGTGGTAAGGCTTGATGAAATTCTCTTCAACAAACTTACCTTGTTGAGCCGCTAAGTGATTGCGTTCTTCTCGGTCATATTCTATTTGTGTGAGTGAATGATCTTGGTGTTTTAAATTCGGCTGATACACTCTACCTGCGACCGCGTTTGCGTTATAAATCTCAGGGCGATAAATCTTTTGGAAGGTTTCCATGGTGCTAATCGTGCTTATCAATTCAAGATTGGTGTAATCGTTTAGCAAGTCACCAAAATGATAGAATGCCAAAGGGGCAACGCTATTAGGCGGCATGAAATAGCGAACCTGCAGTCCCATCTTTTGGAAATACTGCTCGGTTAACGAAGCGCTATTAGGCTGGTATTCAAAACCTAATACAGGGTGCTGATTTTCCGTTCTTTGGTAAGTTTTGTTTTCCGACACACTCAGGCAGATAACAGGTAACTTACTGAAACTTTCTTTGTAAACGTCTGAGTTCACGAATGCTTTAAACATCTTCCCGTGCAAATCACCAAAATCATTGGGAATGCTAAACTGGTCTCGGTCTTTATTATGCTCAGATAAGATCACGCTAAAGTCGTAGTCTCGTACATAAGACGAAAAGTTGTTCCCCACAATTCCTTCAATAGTCGTATTGGTTTTGCGATCAAGAATATTGGTTTTTAGTATTTCAATGGTAGGAAAGGTACAGCCGTTACCTTCAACATCAATATCAACCGAAATGATTTCAAGCTTTGCCGAATAACGATCGCCGCTAATATTGTCCCAATACGCTAGAGCATTAAAACGATTGTCTATCATCTGTAATGCGTTTCGAAGATTATCCTGGCGTCGTCTACCTCTAGCCAAGTTAGCAAAGTTAGTAGTGATGCGTGTGTTGTCAGATGGACGGTAGTTTTCATCAAAACAAACGCGCTTAAGCGAAAAAGTAAAAGTGTTATTCATGGTGATCTGACATTCCATTTGTGAACATAAACCCAAATTTTTAGCTCAGTTCAACTGTTCTGTATTTTCTAATTAAGCGCCTAGTAGCTAATTAAAAACGAATGCAATACGTTAGTTGTGTCGAGCAGAGAAGGTTTTATACGCAGATTAACTGATGAATAAAAATGATTTAATTTCATTAAATTATGAACTTTACTCATAATTGTCAGTTTTAAGTTTTAAGTTTTAATTTGAATAATGACAGCGCTGCCGTAAAAGCAATCTACTTGTGTGAAGGGATGTGAAAATTCAACACAATCAGTAAAAAGAATCAGTAAAAAGAATGAGCAAAAAGAATGAATAAAAAGAATAGAGGTAAATGCTTCAAAAGCCCGAAGCAGCAGACTTGTTTGCTTCGAACTTATTTGCTTCGAACTTATCTGCTTCGGGTTTTGAACATTTTGAATGACAGGGTAACTATTAGTTCGCCGGGTAAAAGCGTTTTGTATTAAAGGGGATAGGGGAATACAGCCACACAGCTAATGAAGCTTTACCGTGCTTTTACCGTGCTTTGGTTGCACAGCATTGCTTAAATTTTTTCCCGCTGCCACAAAGACAAGGTAAGTTACGGCCGTATTTTACTTTGCCGCAGTCATCATGGAGTATCCCGTCGTGATAGCACCATTTGCCATCTTCAACAATAAAGTTCGATGTCTCATGTAACTGATATAGGTTTATATTTTCAAAATAATAAGCCGTGAAATCTACCGTATCCGTTGCACCTTCATTAATTTGCATAATGTCCTCAGTAAGCCCTTCAGCTTGGGCAGTAAGAGGCACATTGTGGGTTTCACCCACTTCCAGTGCAAACCACGTAGCATTAGCTGCATTGGCAGTTAATTCATTAACACTTAATTCCGGTTGACGTACTTTTGTGTAGGTAGCCAGTACATAATCGAATTGCTTACTGGCATACGCAGAAAAACGAGAGCGCATTAACTGGGCAGCAGTTTGAGGTGTGGCATGCCCTTTTAAAAAAGGTTCACAGCATGCAGAAAAAGGTAAATTTGAACAGCAAAAACATCGCATAATTTTTTACAACCAAGTTAGCAGTGCACATATTGAATATATGTGCAGGTAAACGTGCACTCGGGCGCAATGCTAACGGTTAATTAAACGAATTACCATGGCCCTACTGCAAGGTTGCCTTCATTTAACGCTGAATCTACTCGCACATTTACCAAACATACAGAATAAAGTTCGCAAAGCTTTCTGATCATATCGCTGTCGGTAGGCTGCAAATCTAAATCAATATTTTCAACATACAGTGTTTTGCATTGGCCGCCGGTTATCAGTTTGCTTATCCATTCTGGCATTTTTTCCTTTTCAGGTTTTTGAATACGAATAGCGTGGTCGACTTCTTTTGAAAACGACACTGAATCGGCTAATAGATAATTCCAGCCCTTACTCGTGCCACCTTTTCCTTCACCTGGATAGCCTTCGAAAGGTAAGGGGAGCTGTACAACGTTAGAAATAGCGGTGCTTGAAACAGACTTATTGGTCACTGAGGTACGTAATGCCTGTAAACGTGCAATTGGAGAAGTGTTCATAGCGTTACCTTTTCGTAAGTTATTTTCAAACTGGTTATCTATACAGTGTGTATGTGTATACAGTAGTTTTAAGTTGAAAGGATTGCAAGCATTAAATTGTGTTTTTTTCACACAATGTTTATTTCTTAAATGCTTTTGAATGGTTATACCGATTTGAAGAGGGAAGTGCTTCGCGCGCAAACGCTGTAATATTAATGACTAGAGCGTACTGTCGCTAAAGGGGAAGCTTAGAGCCAAAGGGGTAAGCAAACTTAATGACTAAATTGGCGACTTAGGTACACTACAACCGCATAGAATTTCATTAGGTTAAACACGATGGCGTTAACCTAGTCACAAAAAATAAGGCATGATTTGCGGTGAGCAGTTTAATAACACTAGGGTATGTTGGTATGTTTGTTTCAGCGTTTCTTGCTGCCACAATATTACCCTTAAGTTCTGAACTGGTATTTACCACCTTGGCGCTAAACGGTTCATCTGCATTGGTGTTACTCGTTGTTGCATCTACAGGTAATGTATTGGGTTCAATCGTAAATTATGTTTTGGGCTTTCGCTTCGGCCAATTGGCAGCGACCAAGTTGCTGCGCGTTTCTCACGCCACCTTTATGTGGGCTGAAGTCATGTATAAAAAGTGGGGGAAATGGTCTTTACTGCTAGCCTGGGTGCCAATTATTGGTGACCCATTAACTCTGTTAGCAGGCACCTTACGTACGCGCTTTTGGTTTTTCTTACTGATTGTGGGAATAAGTAAAACTGCGCGGTATGCCGCGCTGTTGTTTTTTATCACTCACTAAATTTGCACCAGTACTGGTTAAGTTTGTACAGCGTGTTTCCGGTTTTTATTACGAGCATGTTTTTTTCGTGCAGTAGTCACCAAACCTTTAATTCGGTTGAATAACAATACAAAGGCAAACAGCCAATACCATATGGGTTCTTGCAATAGGGTTTTTTGCGACCATGAAAAATGAAGCAACGCCAAAGGTACTATTAAATAAATACTGTTATGTAAATGCTGCCAACGCTTGCCCATACTGCGACGAATTTTCTGAAAAGACGTGACTGTTAATACGAAGAGTAAAACCAAAGCGGTAAGCCCTACTACAATATAGGGTCGTTTAACCAACTCAGTAGCAATCAAGCCCATGTCTAGTTGCAGTTCGAACAGGATGTAAGTCGCAAAATGCGACAGCGCATACACAAAGCTATATATCCCCAGCATTCGCCTGAATTTAATTGGCTCTGGGCTAGGCAGTATTTTTGCTAATGGGCTTAACATCAGCGTAATAAGTAATAGGTGTATTGCCCATATACCGGTTTCGTTTAGCAACGTATCAACAGGATCGGGGCCTAAATTATCGGTGACGCCAGCGTAAAAAAGGCCAACTAGATACCCAAGTGCCAGTAAATGAATGATGCCCTTTAATGACCTGCGAGTTAAATTCGAAACACGAACGGGTTTTTTGAATATTTTCATTAGAAGTTACGGGTTAAATCCATGTTTGCATAAAGTGGCGCTACTTCGCTGTAACCATTGTACATTTCGGTAGGTATTCTATTACGTGATAACAAGCCACCAGTGGTAATACGGCGTTCGCTAGCTTGACTCCAACGAGGGTGAGATACTTCAGGGTTCACATTAGCGTAAAAACCATATTCGTTAGACGCTAAGCGGTTCCATGTAGTGGGGGGCTGTTTATCGGTCAACCGGATACGGACTATCGACTTAATACTCTTAAAGCCGTACTTCCAAGGCACAACTAATCGAACGGGCGCGCCGTTTTGTGGTGGTAGGGTTTTACCGTAAAGTCCTACCGACATTAGCGTAAGCGGGTGCATGGCTTCATCTAAACGCAGGCCTTCAACATAAGGGTATTTAATACCACCACCCAAGAAACGGTTACGCTGCCCAGGCATTTGTTCAGGTTCGTATAGGGTTTCAAACGCGACATATTTGGCTGACGATAAGGGCTCTGCCGCTTTTAGTAATGCGCCTAACTCATAACCAATCCAAGGAATAACCATAGACCAGGCTTCTACACAGCGAAGGCGATAGATACGCTCTTCAAGTGGAAAACGCTTCGTTAAATCATCAAGATTTAGTGTAAGCGGTTTATTCACCAACCCATCTACTTTTAGTGTCCACTCAGAAGTATCAAATTCTTGCGCGTTTTTAACCGGCTCATCTTTGGCAGTGCCAAACTCATAAAAGTTATTATAAGAGGTGGCTTTAGATTCTGGCGTTTGAGTTTCGCTAATTTGGTATTTTTCTGGTTGGCTAAATTTCAACGCTTGGGTTTTAAATGCCACAGCTTGCTCTTCATCGTCTTCCCAAAACCAACCTGCTGCATTCGCAGAGTTTGAAAGCAGAGCAGAAGCACCTACAAAACCAAGAGATTTTAGTAACTGGCGACGATTAAGGTAAACACTTTCATCGGTCACATGATTGTCGGTTAACTTTACTGATGGTTTAAAGGTTTTGGACATACTTACACCACTATTATTGAGCGCGCTTTAACATTAAAAATCGATTAGCAGAGTACCGTCGACGTCGCGCGAAGGCGCCGAGGTTACATTACTTACGTGAAGGCAAGGTTTTAAGATTGCACAAGGCAACAAACACGCACTATTGTAACGATAAGTAAGAATTTTGCGTAACTACAAAGACCCACCAACTAAGAATAAAATTTCATGTATTACCAAGAGCACAGTGAGACATAATGGTAAGTAAGGGATACCAATTGAACTAATTAGGTTTTTTTGTGCATAGTAATCAATAGCTTTAGCTTGAGCTAAAAATAAAAAGCGCGTAATTTAAATGGTTTACCTATTTTATTAACAAGTATAAAAATGAAAGCCAACGAAAAAGAGCAATCAGCGCTATCTGGTTCAGAAACCAGAGATGTGATCACCCCGTATGCTTTTAACGTTGACCAAGCGCTATTAGGTATCCCTCTAGCCACACCGATTAAGCGCGCACTGGCAATGATCATTGATGTCATTTTAATATTTATGGCTGCGAAGCTTAGCGCAACGTTAATTGCCTTTGTTGCTGCTATGGCTTTTTATAAAGGCACTGCACAACAATACCTCCCTAAAATGTCGCCGTTTTGGCGCAGAGCATTAAAGCTTTTTGCAGCAAGCTTTTTATTTGTAAGCTCGCTAACGGTACTCTCATTAGCAATAGATTTCTTTGAAGGCGATAGCGCTATACAAGGAACACAAATAAAAGAAGCAGAGCGAAAAGATGAGTTAAGTGAATATGATAAATCAATAATACGTACCTATTTAGCGCAAACAGACAACGATAAAAACTGCGATGAAATTTGCCAGAGCGCTGCTAGCGCTAATCTAGTTGCTCAATTACCTGAACTTGCTGAAATTGAAGACGCTGAAAGTACTCAATTTACCCGATCGCTATTGCACTTGATGGCTATAGCAGATGAAGAATTTGATACAGCACAGGATGTTAATAATTCAGATTTAGTGCCAGAGAGCATTGCGGGAGAAGTTACAAATGAAAGTAACGTAACACCCGTCACCAGTATTTTGCAGTGGGGTAAAGGGATTATTCAAGACTTAGGTTTAGGTTTCGGTTGGGCTGCGGTTTATTTTACCTTGTTCTCTTTACTCTGGCGCGGGCAAACTCCAGGTAAAAAAGTATGTAACATTCGCGTGGTTTCGCTTAGCGGTGAGCCACTTGGCATGCTTGATTGCTTTGGCCGGTACGGCGGTTACGGAGCAGGTTTTGCGACGGGGTTATTGGGCTTTTTGCAGGTGTATTGGGACCCAAACAGACAAGCCATTCAGGATAAAATATCAGCCACCGTGGTTATTCAGGGGAGTGTGAACCAAGTTGTAGATGCGCAAACCGTTGCAGATGCAGTTAACGTTTAGCCCTGGTTTACGCAACTTACTAACCTTTCTCCACACTCAACCTTTTTCACACTCAGCGCTAACCGTGAAAGTTATCTTGAATGCCACCTTGTCGAGGAGAAAAGAGTGTGCCATACAAGCGTGAGGCAAATTCATCGGTCATACCAGAGATGTAGTCTGCGAGCACGCGCATGCCGTTATTTTGTTCGCACGCTTTCAACCAACGCTCTTGGGTATTTTCGGGTAATAAGCGTTCGGGATCAGAGCTGAAGGCTTCTAGTAGCTCCATCACTACCATTTGGCCTTTATATTCAAGCTGCTGTACATCAGGGCGGCGAATCACTTTGTTATAAACAAAGCGCTTGAACAGTTCTAAACCATTTTCAAAGTCGGTTGGCATCTTAGCGTTATAGGCAAGCAGCGGATGCTCAAAGCCTTCTACATCCGCTATTTCTATGGCGGTAATGAAACTGTTTACCAAAGCACCAATAGCGTTTTTGCGCTCGTGATGGGCTTTGCTGAAAAGCTTATCGGTCAGTTCATCAATATTATCTGACAACCATTTTATCTCTAGTGACTTAAGCGGGAGGGTAACATCGCTAATGAAGTCTTGCCGGTTCACCATGTCCATGACAATTGCGTCTTCTAAATCGTGTATGCCATAAGCTATATCATCGGCAAGCTCCATAATCGAGCAATCAAAAGACTTAAAGCGAGTTTTGCTGTGCTTGTTATCAAACTGGTTGAATGACATGAGCTTGTCTTTGTCAGAAGTGCTAAAAGGCGCTAGCAACCAATCGAACAAAGGTTCGTCGCAGCGAAACAAGCCTTTAGGCGGGTGCCATTGGCTGGCTTTTACTTGGCGTAAAGAAGCGGGGCGCGCACTGTTAACACCTGGCGCTGTTAACGCATCAATATAATTAGGGTATTTCACAAGGCCCAAAACGCTTCGGCGGCACAAGTTCATGCCGTGTTCTGCAGTGTAAGGCTCTAACTGAGTAACAATGCGAAAGGTCTGGCCGTTGCCTTCAAAGCCGCCATGTTCATGCATCATATAATGAAGGGCTATCTCACCACCGTGACCGAAAGGCGGATGGCCAATATCATGGGCTAAGCATAGGGTTTCAATAAGCGTAGCATCAAGGGCCAATTTACTGGCAATATCTGGAAACTTACCGCATAACTGCGCAGTAATACCGGTACCTATTTGCGCGGCTTCTAAAGAATGGGTAAGGCGAGTGCGATAAAAGTCACTTAGTCCAACCCCCAATACTTGGGTTTTGGCTTGTAAGCGTCTAAACGCGGCACTGTGCAGTACACGCGCTTTATCCCGCTGGTAAGGGTTACGATGGTCGCCGTCTCGTGAAACACTTCGCGGCAAGCGGCGAGCGTGTAATTCCTGTTCCCATCTTTGTACTGTCACTGCATGCATTCCTTAACATTCAACATTTATGCTAGCTAGATTGGTATTGTTAGACAAGTATCAACCTGTATTGGATTCTTCAGACACGGTGTCACTTAACGAAAGTGTTGGGTAGGGAAAACCGCCCGAATAACGTAAAAGAATTTTATCGTGCACAAAGGTTAATAACCTGAATGACAGGCACTAAATAGCATAAAAATTCAAATAGATACCTTGATACTATTCACTAATACTATGTATGTCTAGCGCATAGTTTGAGTAGTATATAAAGCGACTATTTTTCATCAGCGATTTCATACAAGTAATCAACCATGGCTTCAGCGTGGTTCCGCTTAACCCTTAGGTTGGGCATTAGGCTCTGAGGCTTAAAATGTGGTGGGTCCATAATCCACTGGATCAGATTTTCTCGCGTGGTTGGCAAGGTACCGGCAATAAATCGTCTATTTACCATATTATTTAAGGGGGGACCAACATGATAGCTTGCAGATGCAATACCATCGATAACATGGCAACTAGAGCAGTTGTATTGTTGCATTGCAACTTGCCCAGAAAGTGCTTGTGTAGCACGAGGCTCTGCTAAGCTAGACTGCATAATAGCCGTTTCGTCTTGCTGGTTGGCAAGTACACTCTCGACACCCTCAATAGCGAAGTTATGGTCTGCCAATTGGGCATATTCAGCTTTTGACAATGTGGGCAACACCTTAACCAGGGCGACCAATTCCCATAATTCCTCTTGGGTTAAACGATATTTCCAAGCTGGCATACCCGACATTTTTATGCCATTTTCTATCACCCAATATAATTCAGCGGGTGAACGCTGGCCAGCCACGCGTACAATAGCACTTGGTGGTGGCATCATGCCAAGCGAAAACGGCTCGGGTGCAACACCGGGTGCGCCATGGCATGCAATACAATGTCGCTGGTAGTTTTTCAAGCCAGACCTTTGCCAGTCAAACAGGGTTAAATCTGGAACTTGCTCGTCTACCCGGGCATCTACCGCTTGAATACGTGCATGTTCTAGAAACTTATAAACCGGTGTCGTGTGTCCGGTCAGCGCGGAAACGTTGTACACGCCAAAATAAACCAAACTAAATATCACAGCAGCTATGAGCGCCAGTACAACGCCTGCTAATGAATAAAATCGCTTGTTGAGCTTAATATTAATCGTTTTAGTCATGGTTAAAAATCACTCTTTGAACAAATAATCCGTGATGTGACGAGCTTCTTGTTCAGAAATATCGGGCGTAGGCATGGCAGTATCACTGTGAAACTTTTTGGGATCGAGCAGAAATTTCGTCAAATTCTCGCGGGAATTTGGTAGTACACCAGCTATATAACTTTGCGAGGCCATTTTGTCTAACGGCGGCCCTACTAATCCCTTGGCGGCAGGCAATTTAGTTAATTGGTGGCAGCTGCTACAGCCTTTGGTGATCATAAGAGTTTTGCCTTGCTCTAGCTGCGCATCGATGGACTGCGCACTGATGGGGAAAGCCCAAATACCGAATGTAATAACTATCGCAGCACGTAAGGAGCTAGAAAACGCGAGACGTAAACTCGAAAAAGTGGTCAAAACACAAGTGGACACGTTTAACTTTTGCAATTCACTACTCCCTTATTTACTGCTTTGATGGGTTTCGACCGCTTCTTTCTCGTCAATATCGGCGGTGCTACCAATGCGACCATCACTATCATTCGTAGAACGCAATAACCGCGCCAAGGTCACTAGGGCCGCTAGGATGAAAACAATTCCTGCAGGCATCCACATAATGAGTCCTCCTAACTGTTGGTCTTCAATAGGACTAAGCCCCCATTGCTGTGTAGTGTGCGCGTAAGGGCTGTACCAGATGCTAGGTGAGAATGTCAGCAAGGCGCCTAACAGACTCGCATGAATACCGGTGGTGAATAACGAGATAACTGCTGACATCGAATTAGATTTATCGAGACGGAAAATTGAATACCAGAATAACCAAGCGATGAGTAAAAATGTGGCATGCTGTAAGCTATGCACCCAAGAACTGGTTAAACTGGCATTTAACAGAAAAGGTAAATGCCATAGCCAAAGGCCGAAAAAGTGTATTAGCCAGCCCCAGAGGGGGGTAGCTAATTGACGGTAAAACCGTAGCATACGCGGTGAACGACCGGTAAAGCTGTGCACGATAGGGGTTAGAAAACCTCGCCCACCAAGCAAAATGGTTTGTTCTGGTCGAGATAACACTAGCAAAGGTGCGGCTATCATCATCAACATCTCGTGCTGCACCATGTGTACTGAAAATAGTTTCTCCCCGATAGAATCAATCGGCGAAATTAAAGCGATCACCAGGGTTAACCAACCTGACCAAAACCAACGCATTTGTCGGCGATATTGCTTTTGCTTCGATTCTACTCGCTTACTGATTTTTCGACTGCCTCGAAAATAGCAGATAGCGATAATCAGCAACAATAGTGCTGAAACCGGATCTATGGATAGAAAGCTATATTGTGATGATAGAGGTACATTAACCACATGCGCAAAACTGCTAAAGGGCAATAGGGCTACCAATAAACTTAATGTGCGAATTAGCATGCTTTGTTATCCTCCCGCACTGCTACAGGCGGCTAGAAGTAAGGTTGGCCAACCTTGCATCAAAATCACTGCGGCTAAAAACCCGCTCATTATGCAGGCACCCGAGGACATGAATATTTCCCGCGAGTGGCTGCTTTTTTGTTTCTTGAGTTGTCGATAATAGCGAAACGCGTAACGCAGGTTTACGAGTGCCGCGACAAAGCATACAGCGGTAACAATACCTACAATCCGCTGTAATGTTTGCTCAGAAAAAGTGCTGGGTCTGGCACAGTGCCATTCTACAAGGGCGTAACAGATAAACAGTTGCAGTGCCCACGCTGCGATGGCAATGAACCAAAAACGCCAAAGGTATCCGGAACCAACTCGGTTAAGTGAAACGGGTTTAGTCATTATTTATAACCTAGGAAAGAAATACAGTACTAAGTAAAAAGGAAGCCATGCAAAGGCGACAAAGTTCCAATACATAGTATCGACTACTACGCCAATCTGGCGTTGTCTGGTATAAAAGCCGGCCATACCAAAAAGGCCGATGGCAGCAGAAACAATATGAATAAAGTGAAAACCCGAAATGGTCCACAGCAAAGATCCATAGACGTGTTGATCCCAGCGCATTTCAAAGTTGCCAAATTGCAACCACCGTATCCACAACACCGAACAAGCCATGACCACCGACGCGAAGGTATAGACAACAAAGTGCTTAGCCTGATTTTTTTCAACAGCTTTACCCGCTAGATACATAGTTACGCAACTTAGCAACATTAAAATCATCGACCAGGTCGGAATAAGCAAAGGTGGCGCAGGAATATCATTAGGGGGCCACTGAGGGTGCTGCATATATAAATACAGATAGGTAACGGTAAACGCTGAGACCACGCTAAGCTCAATTAATATTAGGCCGATAATTCCCCACCAGATAGGTGCATTATGACCATTTAAATGCCGTGAAAAGTTGGATACGTCCACATCTGAGTTATTATCTGGGCGCTCACTATTCATTTGTTCGCTCATGCTATTCATTTGTTCGCTCATGCTATTCATTTGTTCGCTCATGCTATTCATTTGTTCGCTCATGACTGTAAACCTCTGACAGGATGACCGTCTTTAGGCTCTTTTTCTTCTAGCCAAGGTCTTGTAGGCCACAACCACCCCACAATAGCGAAAAAGCTTAGAAAGAAACCAACCACAAATAAAATAGGCTTAAACATAAACCCTAGAAAACCAAACCCAACGGTTAATGCCAGAACAAATGGCCAGTAAGTAGGTGAGGGCATAATACACACCCCCTGGGGTTTTGCGTCTAGCAAAGTTGTGATGATTATTTCGCGGCGATCAGCACGGATCCCGGTTACTTTTTGCAAAGGCACTTTTTGCCAAAGTGGTGTGCGACTGCTAATAACAGGAAGATGCCTGAAATTGTAATTTTGCGGGGGCGATTGAGCCCACCATTCAAGGGTATCTGCATTCCAGGGGTTACTGCTAGCAGCGCGAGATTGATAGGGGCTGATAAGCGTATTGATAAAGGTGAGTAAAAAACCGAACGCCATTAAAAACGCGGCACAGGTTACGAAAAAGTTAACTTCTCCCCAGCCCATGTTGTGTAAGTAGGTATAAACCCGCCTAGGCATGCCATCAAGCCCTAGTTGATGCATTGGAAAAAAGGTTAGATTTAACCCTATAAATATAAGCCAAAAACTCCAGCGTCCTAAGCGCTCATTTAGCATCGAACCTGTCATTTTAGGGTACCAGTAATATAAACCTGCAAAAAACGGCAATACTGCTCCACCGATAAGAACATAGTGGAGGTGAGCAACTACGAAATAGCTATCGTGAGCTTGCATATCAAATGGAATTGAGGCGGCCATTACCCCAGTTAAACCGCCAATAACAAACACAGCAAAAAAGCCCATAATAAATAGCATGGGCGTTTTAAATTGAATTTTTGAACCCCATAGCGTGGCAATCCAACAGAAAATCTGCACCCCGCTGGGGATCGCTATCATAGCGCTTGCTGCGGTGAAAAAGCTTAGCCCTAAGTGAGGTAAACCTGTGGTAAACATGTGGTGTACCCACAATCCAAAAGACACGAAACCTATGGTAACCATCGATAGCACAACCGCGGTATAACCAAACACTTCTCGCTGACAGAATGTTGAAATGACAGTGGATACAATACCGAGCGCCGGTACTACAATAATGTAAACTTCGGGGTGGCCAAAAAACCAGAATAAGTGTTGCCATAACAGTGGGTCGCCGCCACCCGTAGCCACAAAAAACTGAGTAGAAAATGTGCGGTCTAGTGCCAGTAATACGCTACCTACCATTACGGTGGGCATAGCGAATACAATCATGAACGACATAACCAGTATGGACCAAACGAAAATTGGCATTCGATTTAACGTCATTCCCGGCGCTCGTTGTTTTAAAATGGTAACAATTAACTCAACTGCCGCTGTAAGCGCTGATATCTCGATAAAGGTGATCATGGTCGTCCAGAAACTCACCCCTCGCCCTGGGGAATACTCAATGCCCGCTAAAGGGACGTAACTAAACCAGCCCGTATTGGGTGCCATTCCCAGAAAGAGCGCCAAATACAATGTGATACCAGCGATCAAATAAACGTAATAACCAAATGCATTAAGCCGGGGAAACGACATGTCTCTAGTACCAAGCATTAAGGGCACTAAGTAGATACCCAGCCCTTCCATGGCCGGCACCGCAAAGAAGAACATCATGGTGGTGCCATGCATAGTCATTATTTGATGGTAAAACTCAGCCCCCATTAAGGTGTTTTCTGGCTGTACCAACTGTAATCGCATCATTAGCGCGAGAAGCCCGCCTAAGGCGAAGAAAATGAGAGATGTGACAACAAAGCGAAAGCCAATTTGACGTTGGTTTACATGGGTGAACCAGCCAAAGAAACCAGGAGGTGACAGCCACGTTTTATCTAAAATAGGTTCAGAACCGTCTTGGTCATCGAAAATAGCTTGTTCAGTTTGTGGTTGATTTTTCAAGCTCAATCCCTTTTTATCAAGTGTTTTTAACCGCGGTTTAACGCACTCTTTGCTGTCGTTCAGTGTGATTAATTCAGGCTCTGTAAGTAATCCAGTAGGTTGGATAGTTCCTCAGGCTCCAATTGAGACATAGGCATTTTTGCGCCAGGCTTGATTCCATTAGGATCAGCGACCCATCCACCCAAATGTGCTCTACTGTTTTGCCTAGTAACTGAAGCGATTGATTGTCGAGACGCTAGATGGGTTAAATCGGGGCCTGCAGTGCCCGTTGCGTCTGTGCCTTTAATAGTATGACAATGCTGGCAACCTGCTTCAAAGAAGACCCGTTGACCCGCTGTAGTTTCACTAGTAGATGGTGCACTTGATGGGGTTTGCTGATTTGCCAACCAGGCATCAAATTCAGCTTGAGGCTCAGAGACCACCAAAAAACCCATAAGAGCATGTTGTAATCCACAGAATTCAGCACATTGCCCGCGGAAGGTGCCTGAAACATCAACCTCAAACCAACTTGAGTTTGTGCGCCCAGGAATAAGGTCGGTTTTGCCGTGTAATTGGGGCACCCAGAAACTATGGATAACATCACCACTTTCTAGGTAAAGTTGAATGGGCTTGTTGACGGGGACATGCAATTCGTTCGCAGTGGTCGCAATAGTGTTTGAGTTTTCATCAAGGTATTCAATTTGCCACCACCACATCCATCCGGTGATACGTATTTCGAGTGCGTCCGCTGGTGGTTTTTCCGATAATGTACGGCCTAAAAATAAGCTACCGCCCACTAAGCATATAACGGTTATCAAAGGTACCGCTACGCCAGCTACGATGACCAAATTACGGCTGGCGAGGTAACTAAGATGAGTAGGTTTGTCAGCTTTTCCACGCCACAGGCCCCAAGCTAATATAAGCATAACGGCAATAAAAACCGCTACCGCAACCCAAAACATACTCCACCAGATGTAGCTGATCCCTCGTGCTTGGGCACTGGCAGGTTCAATAGCAGATTGGCTTTGCGCATACAGCAAAGGTATATTTGATAGCAACAACATGCCTACATAGATGGCGCTACGACTAACTTTGGACCAAAAGTGCATCTTTTATAACCTATCTCCATTTTATTGTTCTATCCTGACTTCAGATCACCTAGGTACTTATTATTTGAAGCATTTACAAAAAAAGCGGAGTAAATATTACTTAGACGGTTTGTAATAATTACACGTAGCCAACTCTTTGCTTTTCGCCTCGACCCCCATCTTAATTGAAGACTTATAGCGCGCTGATAACACCTCAGCACGGTTATCACCACTTGTAAGGCTTGATTTCAAATCTTGAAATAAAGTGTGTTCGCCTAAAGAGATTCTTGCACATTTTGCTCGTTGCATGATCCTAGCCAGAACGTCCCAGCTTATTCACTCTGGTCAACCAGCATCTACATTGTAGATTGCAGAAAAATGGCGACGGCGGAGTGGTTATTTAAGGTTTGAACCCGATATCCGAGCCGAATCAAACGTTTAAAAAGATTTTATGCATAAGTCACAATGCCTCTTTGACTAATGCATGTAAAAAATTACCGGAGGGCGAAAATATTGCGCATACACGCGAACAGGGCGGCAATAATCATAAAATCTGAATGAGCCAGAATAGGTCCGATGAGTCCTGAATTATTGATGCACAGCGATGAACGGCGGTATCGCCAAACAGGTGCTGGACAAGTGGCAAACTAACTGCACGAAAAGATATTTTTATCTTGTCATGTTACGTGAATTGCTCAAAGGGCATCTAAATGGATCACTCAACGGACCTCTCTATGAATAATGAAACCGATTCTCAAGATACTGGTAAGCCACTCGTTTTAATAACGGGGTCCTCTGGAAATATAGGCACTCACCTTTGTCAGCAACTAAGTACTAACTACACCACAATTGGATTGGACCGCGATGAATGTGAGA
This sequence comes from Alteromonas naphthalenivorans, assembly GCF_000213655.1. NCBI lineage: Bacteria > Pseudomonadati > Pseudomonadota > Gammaproteobacteria > Alteromonadales > Alteromonadaceae > Alteromonas > Alteromonas naphthalenivorans. The sequence goes on along the minus strand of NC_015554.1, from coordinate 2,082,314 downwards.
GCGCAGATGAGAGCTACATATGCGATTTAACCTCAGATGAATCAATCGAGTTGGCCTTGCATAAAATTCGCGAATATCACGGAAAACAAATTGCGGCAGTGGTGCATTTGGCAGCGTATTTTGATTTTACAGGTAAGCCTGACCCGTTATATGAAGAGGTAAATGTTGAAGGGACTAAGCGCCTTTTAAATGGTCTCGCCAACTTTGAAGTTAAACGCTTTGTTTATTCCTCCACCATGTTGGTACACAAAGCGGGGGTGCCAGGTCAAAAAGTCGATGAAGATACAGCTGTTGAGCCCGCATGGGAATATCCCAAATCGAAAGCCTGTACCGAAAACGTAATCATAAAAAATGACAATAAAATACCCTACACAATATTACGTCTAGCTGGGTTATACGATGATGAAACCGCGGTGCCTACCTTGTCTCATCAAATTGCGAGAGTGTATGAACGGGATATGAAAAGCCATGTGTATGCTGGCGACCTTATGGCTGGTCAGTCGTTTATACATCAAGAAGACATGATAAACGTGTTTGAAAAAGTCATTGAAAGACGAGAGTCACTGCCAAAAGCGCATGTTGTTTTGGCGGGCGAAGAAGAAGTCATGAGCTACCAGGCATTACAAAACAGAATTGGTAACTTATTATTCGGTGAGACACAGTGGAATACTGTCAATGTGCCAGACATGTTCGCGAAAGCAGGTGCTTGGATGCAGGTGAAAACTGAGCCAGTTGTCCCGGATGCAATCGATCATGGGGAAAAGCCGTTCATTAAGCCTTTTATGATTGATCTTGCATCGCAACATTATCATCTCGATATTTCCCGTGCGAAAACGCAATTAAATTGGCAGCCTAAACATAAAATCTTCGATAAATTACAGAGTTTAACGAGTCATTTGAAAGCCGATCCCTCCGCTTGGTATAAAAAGAACGGTATTACTCGCCCTGACTGGATACAAACAAGTAGCGAAAAAGATAAAAATTCTCACACAGTACGAGAGCAGAATGAGAAACGTTACCGTGACCAACATCAAAACTTTTTATGGGCACATTTTCTTAATATAGGACTCGCGTTTTGGTTGCTGAGTGCGCCATCCATCTTGGGCTATGTATCGCAAGCCATGAGTGTCAGCAATTATATAAGCGCATTTGCGTTAATGTTTTTCTCATGCATGTCGCTGTCATGGAGGATGGGGTGGGCACGATGGGGCGCTGGCTTAGTCGGGTTTTGGCTGTTGTGTGCTCCTTTGATATTTTGGGCACCAAGTGCCGCAGGGTATTTGAATGACACTTTGGTCGGTATGTTGATAATTGGTTTCGCTGTATGCACTAGACCTACACCAGGAGTGGCTAACGTGGCTGCGGAAACGGGTCCAAATGTACCGCCGGGTTGGGATTTTAATCCATCAGGATGGTTACAGCGGATGCCAGTTATAGCCTTAGCCTTTGTTGGGTTCCTTATATCGCGGTATTTATGTGCGTACCAACTCGGTCACATTGATGCAGTTTGGGACCCATTCTTTACTGGGGTTGCTTCAGACCCGCAAAATGGTACCGAGGAAATTATCACATCCTCATTTTCAGAAGCGTGGCCGGTTCCAGATGCAGGTCTTGGGGCAATGACTTACGCACTCGAAATTCTAACAGGAATAATGGGCTCTACCCGCCGTTGGCGGACTATGCCGTGGCTAGTTATGCTCTTTGGGATCATGATAGTTCCCTTAGGCGCTATTTCTATACTCTTCATTATCATTCAACCAATCTTATTAGGTACATGGTGTACGCTTTGTTTGATTGCAGCGGCGGCCATGCTAATTCAAATCCCTTATTCATTAGATGAACTAGTGGCAACATCAGCGTTTTTGTATCGTCGCAAAAAGCAAGGTCGTCCTTTTCTGCGAATATTGTTTACCGGTGATACCGATGAAGGTACAGCCGAAAAGATTGAACGTTCTGAGTTCGAGCGCACCGTAGGCACCATAATAAAAGACTTGGTAGGTGGCGGTGTGACATTTCCAATAGGTTTGGTTTTATGCGTACCTATTGGTATATGGCTAATGTTTACTCGAATGACCTTGGGGGCAGAGGGAGGCATGGCCAACGCAGACCATCTTATTGGTGCATTGGTAATAACGGTGGTTGTCACAGCGTTGGCAGAAACAGGGAGAGCGTTTAGATATGTGCTTATTCCGTTGGGAGGTGCGTTGTTTGTTACCCCGTTTATTTATAGTGTAGGCGCTATGGCTATTGCATCTAGTATCTTTTCTGGTGCTTTACTCATTGGGTTAAGTTTACCAAAGGGGAATATACATAATCGTTATGGCCTTTGGGATAAGGCCATATTTTAGATGGCATACTGTAATAGTAAGTATGCCTAACGTGCTAAGAGGTTTAGGGGATAAAGGGCTAAGGAAATCGGGCGTCTAAGTTTCTGACAATTTGTCTAACGTAGTGGTGCAACTATCTAGGAATATATCCATGAAGCATTTCACTTCTGGCATGCTAGATTCTAGTGCTTGTAATTTGGCTGTAAGGTGCTCTTCTACATGACAAAATTCATCGTTATTGAAACGAAGCTCATTTTTTGTTTTAACATAAGCCTGAAGTAGGTCAGCAGCTTTTACGATAGCCTTGTACTCAGGGTCGACCTTAGATTGCACAATCAACGACTCCATTTCATCTCGAAGATCTTCAGGTAGCGTCGCTAAGCACTCTTTCTCAGCAATATTTTCAAGTGTCTTGAATGCCTTAGTAAACTCGGGGTTATGATACTTTGTGTTGGTATTGATATCTTGGAGTTTAGTTTCCGATACTTCGTGATATAGGGCCAAGGTTGCCGCTCTTTCAGGGTTGAGATTTCCGTTAAAGCGTTTGTTTTTTATAACAGTCAGTAGATGCGCTATTACAGCGACTTGGTGACAATGCTCTGATACATTCTCCTGTTGAAAACAGTGCATCAATGCCCATCGTTCTAACAGTGGCATCCTGGTGATCCATGCCAAAAATGTGCTTTTTTCTTTCATTAAATGGTTCCTAGTCGAAAGGGAAACAAAAGAGCAGGGCCGCTATTGGTAAGCGCCCCGCGAACGGCTAAGCGCCTTGCTGATAGTGCTGAAAGAAATTACCGATACGGTGAAGTGCGGGAACGAGTACATCACTGTGAGGCAAAAACACTAATCTGAAATATACACCATCAGTAAGATTAAATGCCTTACCATGTACAAGTAATATTTTCTCTGCTCGAAGCAAATCTAAAATCATTTGCTCGTCATTGTTTATGTTGAATTTTTTCTCATCAACGCGAGCGAAGCAATACATAGCACCTTTAGGCTTAACGCAGTGTATACCGTCAATACTGTTTAGCATGTCTACCGCCACATCCCGCTGAATGCGAAGGCGACCCGTGTCTTTCACTAAATCGTTTATGCTCTGATAGCCCCCTAACGCAGTCTGAATTGCACTTTGGCAGGGAACGTTTGCACACATCCGCATAGACGACAGAATATTTAAGCCTTCAATGTAATCTCTTGCTAAACGTTTGTTGCCACTTACCACTAACCAACCAGAGCGAAACCCTGCAACACGATAGTTTTTCGACAATCCGCCGAACGTTACGAAAAATACATCGTCAGCAAGAGAGGCAATACAGGTGTGCTCGGCATCGTCGTATAAAATTTTATCGTAGATTTCATCACTGAAAACAACCAAGCCATGTTCTCTTGCTAAATCGACGACATCTTGCAACAAGGCTTTGTCGTACACTGCGCCAGTAGGGTTGTTCGGGTTAATTAGTACAATAGCCCGTGTTTTGCTGGTAATTTTGCTTTTTATGTCGTCTAAGTCAGGGAACCAACCCGCTTGTTCATCACATCTATAATGTACTGGAGAGCCAGAAGATAAGCTTACTGCCGCTGTCCACAATGGATAATCTGGGCTTGGGATCAGTACTTCGTCGCCATGATTAAGTAGCGCCTGCATAGCCATCATTATTAATTCGCTAACGCCGTTACCAATGTAAACATCGTCTACACGAATATGCTGAATATTGCGCTGTTGGTAATATTGCATAACGGCCACACGTGCTGCGTAAATTCCCGTTGAATCTGAATATCCTTGAGAAGTTGGCAGGTTATGAATAACGTCTTTAAGAATATCGTCGGGGGCTTCAAAGCCAAATGGGGCAGGGTTACCAATATTTAGTTTTAAAATACGGTGGCCTTCATCTTCCATCTTTTTAGCTTGCGCCGCAATGGGGCCGCGAATGTCATAACAAACGTTATCTAATTTGTGTGAGCGAGATACAGTTTTCATGGTCTTTCTGGTTAATTTACAGACCTTGAGGTTAACGTAAACCACATACCCTTGCGAAGTCTAATTTAGCGCTAAACGTGAAAAATATTTCGATTTGGTTAAAAAGTGCACGGCCAATTGAAGTTTGCATCATAAAACTGGCCGAAAACACTTAAAAATTGATTGTTAAACACAATATTAAAAAAAACTTCATAGAGTAAACTTACCAATTAACAGCTAATTAGAAATAAAAAATCATCTAAAAGGCTAAAATCTTGTTAATTAATTGTAAAATTGCGTGAATCGGCCTATCGTATAAGTACGGCGCATTAGTATGGGCGCGCCAACACCTTTTACGTGTAATAGCAGAGGTAATTCTCATTATGTCGCACCATTTTAAAGAAACCCCAGAAAATGCGATAACACAAAGCGGTATTGCAAGGGTAATTCCTTGTAAGGAACTCGATATAGGCGATCCTATAAAATGGCTTTCACTTGGTTTACGTGACGCAATGCGTACACCTATTTTAACCGCGGTGTATGGCGTTATGTTTGCCGTAATCCCGTGGTTCATAATGTACTTGGTAGAGATGACAGGTTGGCATTTAGTCATCATGCCTGCCATTGTGTGCTTTATGTTGATTGGTCCCTTCTTAGCTGCAGGCCTTTATGATATCAGCTGGGAGCTCGAGAAAGGACACAAGCCTACCTTTATGCATTCATTGCGGGCAATGCGAAGAAATGCAGTAAATGAATGGGGGTTTGGAATATTGCTAATGGTGATGATGATATTTTGGCTGCGTGTAGCATCACTTATTCATGCACTGTATCCATCGAACATTGAAACTACGCTAGAGAGTTTAATGCCATTTTTAGTATTGGGCTCAATTGTAGGTGCAGGCTTCACGTTAGCGATGTTATTTATTACCGCATTTACTCAACCTATATTAATGGAACGTAAGGTCGATTTGGCCACCGCGTTACTTACTAGTGTAAATGCAGTATGGGTCAATAAAGTTCCCATGCTTATATGGGGCGCCATTATATTTACGGCGGTAGCCATCGGCTTCGTTACAGGATTTGTTGGCTTCATCATATTAATGCCGCTAATTGGTTATGCGTCATGGCATGCATACATCGACGCTATTTCGACTAAACGCGTAAGGAAATATGATTAAAATGTAGTTTTATTACGACAAAATGAGGCGGGCTTACGACTTTATATTCAGTTTGCCCGCCTTTTTTTGTGAAAATTTCATACAAAAGACTTTTATTTGTACAAGGATAGACAAAAGTATTAGACCTTTTTAATAGTAAAAGATCCCCACCTATAACGAACTGTTATAACTAAAACTAATAAACCCATATAAATCAGACGTATAGTTTGTTAAAGACTTAGTAACATTCTGATTTACCGTTAGTTTACTCACCTTATACAATCTTTAAACAGCAATTATTTCCATTTTAGGTCATAAATAAAGGGCACTCAGGGAATACCTTCCTTGTACTGCTTTTACGAGTTTGCCAAAACCTTTGAGGATCTAATGATGAAATTGCTTAAAACTTTAGCTGCTACTGCTGCACTAGCTTTTGCTGTTAATGCGAACGCTGCCCCAGGAAAAGACGTACGTTTTGTAGGCGAAACACAATTTTCTGGTTTCTGTAAAGCGGTAGTACTTGATGATATTAAAGTATTGCGTTCAAGCCTTGCCCGTAACGTAGGTCGCATTGGTGCTAGCCAACGTGAAGTATTACGCATGGTAACTGCAGAAGACGGTTTAACATGTAATGGTGTTAACTTAATCAAGTTCTCTGTTGAGCGTGATGCCAACTCAGTTCACGAATACCTAACGTCACGTAGTTAATTGTGCGTTTACTAAATTAGCGGGTGACTGCGCTGTTATGTTTTATCAGCAGAAACACCCGCTACGTAAGTAATGCTTAACACTATTTACGGCTTAGTCATCGTAACTACACTATTCATACTTTAATAAGTTTAGCTATTCTAGCTTGTCCGTTGACTATCATTCGCTGAGTATTAAAACGCAGCTTGAGTAGCAACACATAAGCAAGTGGTACCAAAAATAAACTGGTCATGGTGGAGAACACTAGCCCACCAATAATGGCAATGGCCATTGGCGAGTAAGGCGGTCCGTCGCCACCTATTCTTGTTGCGCCCATTGCTAGCGGTACTAGACCGAGTACGGTTGTTGCCACTGTCATTAGAATAGGTCTAATGCGAGATTGTGCGCCCAGCACAACGGCGTCATATAGGGTTATTCCCTCATTAACCAGTTGATTAATTCTATCGACTAATACAATCCCGTTGTTGACCACTATACCCATGAGAATCAGCATGCCAATCATGCCCATTATCGACATGGATGTACCCGTTACCATAAAGGCCCAAAAGACGCCGGTAAATGAAAAAAGTAACGACGTAATCACCGAGGTAGGCAGCACGAGTGATTCAAACAGCGCCGCCATCACCACATAAATCATGCACAAGGCGAGCAGCATATTCATTTGCATCACCCCATTAGCCTCATCCTGGCGTGAAAAGCTGCCATCTAGTGTCCACTGGTAACCCGTGGGCAGTTCGATATGGGCTAGTGCCTGTTGAATACGCTCTTTGGCTTCTTCTATAGTGGCATCATCTTCCAAATTTGCGCCGATATCTAACGCCGTTTGTCGGTAGCTTCGATTAATTTGCGAAAGTTGCTGCACAATCGAGAAGTCAGCCACCATAGCAAGGGTGATTGCCCTGTCTTGATTAAACCCAATGTTGATATGCTTAAGTGCATCCAACGATTTTTGAACATCGCTGCCATAGCGAAGTTGAACATTCACTTCACCTGCATCACCATATCGAAATGTGCGTAAATTCGCGCCTCTTAATGCCGTAGCCACAAGCTGGGCTACGTCACTCACTTGAATGCCCAATCGGTTCGCTTTTTCTCTATCAATTCGAATCTGAAGTTCGTCGCGTTTAGAGCCAGTATCGGCTTTTACATCGGTGAGCCCATCAATATTAGCGAGTATAGGAATAAGGCGTTCTGATATTTCTAGCAAGGTATCTGAAGATTCGCCCAACAAGGTAATACGCACACCGCCGCCATTGCCACTGTCCCATTGAAATGATGGGCGAGCTCTAACGAAGGCAGGCATGTTTTCCCGAATATCTTCTTTAATAGCCCCAACACTAACTGGAAGCTCGTCATTTAACGTTATACCGCTCACCGCATGACCAGGTGTAAAGTAGGTATAAACTTGCTTGATATGAAAACGTTCTTGGTTTTCATATAAAAACGCCTCCATTTTATCCACCGTTTTTTCTACTTCATCAAGCGTGTAGTTCTGAGTAACATGATAATTGAGCCAAATTCGTTCTTGGTTATCATTACCTTCATCATCAGAGGTGACGACCTGCATAGGAATAGCAGTAGAAAGCAAAATACTTAATGCTATAAGTGATGTTTTTCCTTGGTTTGCCATTACCCATGACAGAATTCGACCATATCCCGTGATATAGCCAGGTGTGCTGTCTTCTTTCGCTTCAGGAATTGCTATTTTTGTAGTAAGCAAAGGGATCAAGGTTTTGGCAATAAATAACGAGGCGAAAAGCGAGATACAAATGGCGATGGCGACGTGCTCTAAAAATATGGTGACGTCAATTTTTACCCCTACAATATTGGGCAAAAATACAATGGCCGTAGTGGCGGTTCCTGCAATAACGGCTAAGCTAACATTGTTAACTCCTCGCTGGGTGGCGCGGCTGATATTGTTATCTTGTTGACGTTCTTGAAAGATACTTTCGGTAATAACCACCGCATTATCAACCAACATACCTACCGCTAACATTAACCCCATTAAGGACAAAATATTTAGGGTGTAGCCCAATAAGTACATTACCCCTAAGGTGATGCAAATAGAGAAGGGAACAGAAAGCACCACAATTAATGTAGTCGTCAGTTGGCGCAAAAATAAATACAGCACAACGATAGAAAGTAATGCGCCTAACAGTCCGGCACTTAACAAATCAGACAGCGACGAGGTTACGCTTTTTGCCACATCATCCATAACAAACAGGTTAATACCCGTAAATGCAGGGTCAGACTTGGCTTCCTCTATCACTTCCATCACTGCCGACGAGACTTCGACTAAATTGCTGCCAGACTCTCTGAATATATTGAAGCCTACTGCAAAGGTTCTATCTAGGTGGCGGCCTTCGCTTTGCTCGGGCAATTCAAAGCTGATAGTGGCAATGTCTGACAAACGCACATTGGGTGAAACCCACATGTTTTCGAAATCGGCCATGTCGGTGAATTCACCAACAGGATTAACCAGTATTTTTTCGCCATTGTCATACATGTAGCCTGCGGTTAACGAAAAGTTGGCGTTTTGAAGCTTTTGACCCAAGGCAGTGACATCCACTTGATAGGCGGTCAGTAATTTCGGGTCTAACCGAATAGTAATTTGCCTTTTGAGAGTGCCATATAGTTCTACCTTAGACACACCTGCAACACGCTCAATAGGGCGCTTTAAGTTGCGCTCTAATAAGTCATACGCAAGGGATAGATCACGATCGCTCGATACGCGAAGTTGAAAAATAGGCATATCATTGGTGTTAAATTTGTACACCATGACACGTTCTACATCTGCAGGAAGCAGGTGGCGAATAGCGTCAATCTTTTCTCTGGCTTCTACGCCCTTTGCCTTAAGGTTTTCATCCCAATCAAACTCAACGATAACTTCCGCTTTATTTTCATATGACCTTGCTCGCAATCGTTTAATACCCGACATGGTGGCGATGGCTTCTTCCACCGGGCGGGTGATCATGGTTTCAATTTCAACTGGCGTGGCATCAGGGTAGGGCACCTCAACCACCATTTCAGGGATATCAATGCCAGGGAATTTTTCCAGTGGTAATAACTTTCCAGACACTGCGCCGAACAACAACATGGAGATAAACACCATGCCTATAGTCACTGGGCGATTTAACGCAAATCGAGCTAGTGCAGCGCCAATACCATTGATAGCATTTTCAGTGGGCTTATTAGGTTGCGTAGCGCCATTGCTATGCTCATCGTTAGGCGTTTTCATAGGTGCCTCCCGAAACCTCTGAATCTTGGTTTCTTTCTACCACGGTTGATGCTTTTTTATCAAAGAGGCTGTAAAGCACGGGTAGCAGTATTAGGGTTAGTAAGCTAGAAAATAGCAACCCGAAAATTACCGTAATGGCCATAGGTGTGCGTATTTCAGCGCCTTCACCTAAACCAAAGGCCATGGGCATCAAGCCTAAAATCGTTGTCAGGGTTGTCATCACAATGGGGCGTAAACGGGTTTTTCCTGCATCGATGATGGCCGCGTTTTTTTCCATGCCGTTAGCACGTAACTGGTTAATGCGATCAACAAGCACAATAGCGTTGTTAACCACGATGCCGCACAGCATAATAAGCCCAATGAATACCACTACGTTCAATGGTGTATTGGTAAGCCATAGTCCGTACACAGAACCCGCGCCAGCAAGGGGAACAGCGAACAGTATAAGCAGTGGATGTAGAAGTGATTCAAATTGTGACGCCATCACCAAATACACCATAAAAATAGCCAGCGCTAAGGCAAATTGCAGCGACCTGAAGCTATCTTGCATATCTTCACTTTGCCCAGTCACTGTGGCATCCATAGACAAAGGTAACTGCGTATCGTTAAGCACCATATTGACCAATGCAACGGCCTCATCTAGCTTCCCTTTTGCTAAATTGGCAGAAATTAATGCCACCCGTTGTTGCCCAATACGCGTAATTTCACTGGGCCCAACACTCATGTAAACATCGGCTACGGCGCCAAGGGGAATAGGTTGTGATGAATCAGGGTTTACGACAATGGCCCGTACATCATTGATGTTGTCGCGCTGACTGTCTTTGGTTCTAACCAATACATCCACTTTTCTATCTTCAAGGCTGTATTGTGTTGCAACGCGGCCACCAATTTTAGCGGCAATTAAAGACGATACCGTGGCAGCATCAAGGCCTAAACGAGATAGCTTGGCATGATGAAACTCAATTTTTAGTTCTGGGTTACCTTCACGAATACTGGTAGCGATATCGGTGAAATTGTTATGTGTACTTAATTCGTGGGCAATTTTATCGCTATAGGTTTGAAGTTGGCGTAAATCATAACCACTGACTTCAACTTGAATAGGCGAGGCAAAAGTAAAAAGTTCTGGCTCAGTAAAAGTAGCTTGAACATTGGGGTAACGGTTAAGCGCATCGCGCAGAGCGGCCTTTACCTTGTCCATATTGCTACTCGCATTTTTGCCTTCGCTCGAACTGGAACTGGCATTAGGAGCCATTACGATGTTGAGTCTTCCCCAGTGATCGCCACCTTGACTAGGCGCGGCACTAATTAAACTTCCCGTACCCGACATAGCGTATGTTCTTGCTACGTTCGCATCTGCCGATGCGATTGTCGATAAGTTCGATAACGTTGCATCTGTTGTGCTTAAGGGGGTACCCGCTGGTAGGGTAATATCTACCGAGAATTCACCTTGCGACATAGTGGGAATCAGCTCCATACCCAGTTTAGGGACAAGAAGCAGCGCACCGCCGGCTGAAACTAAGGCTATCATGACCACAAGTGTTCTGGCCTTCAAGCTAGCAATTAGGGCGCTGTGATATATTTTCTCTAGGCCATTAAAGCCCTTATTAAATATCCACACTAAGGGCGTAAACAATAGCGACAAGCCCTTTGCAAGAATATGCCATGCACCAATCACTAAGGTAATTAACGCGGCAGGCAAATACACGAACACAAAGCGAAGTATCGTTGCAAAAGGCCATTTTACGGCATAGCCAATTTTCCCTAGCAAGCTAGTGGGGCGCGCTTTTGCCGGGGATGAAAAAGTATCTTCATGGGCAAGCTGTGTTTTTTGCTTTCTTCGCGCCATGGCGGGAATAAGAGTGAGCGCTACCACTAACGAAGCGGCGAGTGCAAAACTGACAGTAAGGGCTTGATCTTTAAATAGCTGGCCCGCTATACCTTCTACAAAAATAAGCGGCACAAATACGGCCATTGTGGTTAGTGTAGAAGCGACAATGGCACCTGATACTTCCTTAGTGCCTGATGCAGCCGGATCGTCAGCCAAAACAGGAGTACTTTGGCTGATATGACCATCAGCATTGTTTGCTAACATAGCTTGCCTACGCTTTTTGTGGCGGTCGATGTTTTCTAACACCACAATACTGTTATCGACAAGCAAACCTACGGCCAGTGCAATTCCCCCTAAACTCATCATGTTTAAGCTTATATCGTTGGCATACATCAGGTTAAAGGTGGCAATAACCGACACAGGAATAGACACAGAAATGATGACTGTAGTCCAGAAGTCTTTAAGAAATAGGTACAGCACCAACATGGCAAGTAACCCGCCCATGATTGCCGCTGACTTAACATTATCGATGGCTTGCTTTATAAACACACTCTGATCGTATATTTGCGTCAGTGTGTAATTCGAAGGAATGTCATTCTCAACTTCACTAAGACGAGAGGCTATTTGCTTTGCTACATCAACTGCATTTGCATCACCTTCTTTGTAAATCGCAATTTCAACCCCTTCACTGCCATTAAAGCGGGTTACCACACTACGATCTTTATAAGCACTTTCTACCGTCGCCACATCTTTTAATTGAATGTTTCTACCTTCGAAACGGCCAATAAAAAGGTTTTCAATTTCGGTCAGGTTTTCAAATTGATTCAGGGTACGCACCAGGAACGCTTGGGCATCGCCTTCAATACGACCACCTGCGGCGTTGACATTTTCGGCTTTAATACGGTCAATAATACGGGTAATAGGGATAGATAACTGACTGGCTTTACGTTGGTCGATAAGAATGTGTACTTCGTTTTCAAGGCCACCGCCAACACGCACAGCAGCCACACCCTCAACAGATTCGAGAGCCCGTTTCACTTGTTGCTCGCCGTATAACCGTAGCCTTTTCATTTGGGCGGTAGACAGTTGGCCGGTGGCCACGTTTTCTGTAAGCCCCAGTTTGATCACCGGATCTAAACTCGGGTTAAAGCGCAACAGACGAGGCTTTTCAATGTCGAGAGGCAGTTGAAGCACATCAAGTTTTTCGCGCACTTCTAAGCTCGCGAAATCCATGTCGGTGCCCCATCTAAACGCCATCACTACATCTGATTGGCCAGCACGAGAAGTAGAGGTTACTTTTCTTACCCCTTTTACTACGCCAATAGCCTCTTCAATAGGTTTAGAAACAAGTTGTTCCACTTCGCCTGGCGCTGCACCTGTGTAATCGGTCCTAATGGTTAGCGTGGGGTAGGAGAGGTCGGGCAGTAAATTTACCGATAACCGACCTAATGAGACCATACCAAACAACAGCACAGCAAAAGTAAACATAGACACGGCAACCGGGCGTTTAACCGCTATATCAACAATACGCATGGTATATCCTTCTTATAGCGGGCTTAGCCGTTAACGACATCTACAGGGGCTTGGTCTTTTAGGTTTTGATGGCCAGCAGTCACCACTTTTTCTTCAGCTTGTAAGCCGCTTAACACTTCAATCATTCCGTTTTGTTCAAAGCCCGTAACAATGTCGACTTTTGTGGCTATATTGTCTTTAACAACAAAGACGCTATGTTGATTGTCCATAGCGATAAGCGCACGTCGAGGAAGTAGCGTAGCGCTATTGTGAAGTGCATATTCAAGGGCTACGTCGGTGAACATACCCGCTTTTAATACGTATTTTTCATTTGGTACCGCAAGGGTAACTTTAAATGTGCCTGTAGCCGCATCAATAACAGGGCTAATTCGCTCTACCGATGCCGTTAACGATTTATTGCCTAGTGCAGCAACAATAAGGGTGGCGGGTTGACCTACTGCTACATTTTGTAATTCGTTTTCAGGCAAATACACCACGCCTTGTAAATTCTGCTGTTGCACAATATGGAACATGCGCTCTCGCTGGAAAGATTCAGTCAGGTTACCTACTTTGGCGTTTCGAGAAGCGATAAAACCGCTAATAGGGGCAGTAATGGTGGTTTCTTTTAAATCTAGTTCAGCAAGATGAACCGACGCTTTGGCTGATTCATATTGTGCGGTCAGTTTGTCGTAGGTATCTACGCTGATAAGGTTCTTAGAATACACTTTGTTTACCTTATCTAACTCACGCTCAAGACCAGTTAAATCTGCCTTTGCCTTCGCAAGATTAAGTTCATATCTGCGTTTATCTAATTGCGCGAGAATTTGGCCTTTTTCAACGTAATCACCTTCTTCTACCACTATCTGTTCAATTATGCCGGACGCCCTTGCTACCACAAATGCTTCTTCTCTTGCTTCCAAAATCGCGGTAGTGGTATACGTGGAGCTAATTGACCCCTTGGTCACCGTAGCGGCTTCTACCGGTATGGCTATCACCGCTTCAGCGATGTCTTCCGTTGGATTTATTGCATCGGCGTCGGTACACGCACCTAGTAACAAAGATAAAGAGAGTATGCCGCCAGTAAGGGACAGTGTGCGAAGCGAGTTAAACGAAGCGTCCATGGTCAAATACCTGATTGTTGTCGTTAATTATTAGAGTAATAACAGCTAACAGCAGCAACCATGCCAGTAAATGTAAGGGGATGTTTATTTATTAATAATCAAAAGGTTAGCTTGATTTTCTGAGGGAAATAAAAAAGGGCTATCAATCACTGATAGCCCTTTACACTAATAGATGGTGTATTAGCCTAATTGTGTGTGGATTCAACTAAAGTATAGCTGGTGGTGATCTCCACGTTGCCCGTTAGCATCAACATAACCGAACAGTATTTTTCAGTAGAAAGTTGTACTGCACGTGCCAATGCCTTCTCGGTCACGCTGCTAGCTACCACTGTGTAGTGGGCATGAATTTTTGTAAATACACGAGGGGCGTCATCAGCACGATCAGCTTCTAGTTCACATTCACAGCTTTCAATTTCGTGGCGGCCTTTTTTAAGAATGTCTACCACATCAATACTGGAGCAAGCGCCAACGGCTAATAATACTGACTCCATTGGTGATACCGCATTTCCACTACCGTCCATGACGGTTTTATACCCACTGTCGGTAGTACCGGTGAAAGTGAGGTCTTTATCCCATGAAACTTGTGCTTTCATTATACTTCCTACCTATTACTTGCTGCTTACGATTGGGTGAGACGAACGGCGTCTGTGCCAATGGTAATTTTCTTTTGCTTATACAATGCGCCTAATGCTTTTTTATAAGCGGCTTTGCTCACATTAAAGTGTTGGTAAATGGCGTCGGGCGGACTTTTGTCGGTTAATGTTGAAATGCCACCATGGGCTTCCAAATCATCTAAGATGGCTTGCTGCAAGGCATCTCGGGTTTCCTTATCATGACGCTGCAACACCACATCAATTTTGCCATCTTCACGGATGGTTTTGACTACGCCATCGGTAGATTGCCCTACTTTAAGTGGTTTAAATGCATCGCTATGGAATATTAAGCCCAGGGCTCTTTCGTTCAATACCACTTTAAAGCCTAAGTCTGACTTGGCATAAACCAAACAACTTACATTTTCACCTTCGCTAAGATAGGCGCTTCCTTCTTTAAGGAAATAGTGCAAACGGGTTGCACCTAAAATTCTATTTGTTTTTTCATCAAAGAAAGCGTGAACAACGTAATACATGCCGGGATCTATAGGCGATTCTTGATAATCGGCAGGAATGAGTAAGTCGTTCTCTAGGCCCCAGTCGAAGAATGCACCGAAGTGTGTAGCCGAGACCGCTTTAAGTACCTTGGTTTCACCCACTTGTATGCGCGGTGGCTTCAAGGTAGCAAACAAATCGCCTCGCTGATCGGTAGCCACAAACACATCTAGGGTTTGCTCCACTTCCAGCGACGTGGTTACTTCGTCGTGAGGTAAGGTTACAGTAGGCATATCTTCACTACTGTAGTCGGTTTCATCTACATTATCGGTAAGTGGTGCTAACGCATAGCCAAACGGATATTCGGCGACCACTTTTAATGTATTAATTTTTCCAATATTTATCATTAACACTGACTTTTAAAAAAGAACAGGTAACATGATATCGGATTGAGGTTAAGAGCTAAACACTTATGAAGTTAAATTGCGATTTAGGTGAAAGTTTCGGTGCATGGCAAATGCCTGTAGACGCCGACATTATGAAATTTATTGACCAAGCTAACATTGCGTGCGGCTTTCATGCCGGTGATCCCGTGGTGATGAAACAAGCATTGTATCTGGCTAAGAACAGTAATGTTGAAATAGGCGCGCATCCCTCTTATCCCGATTTACAAGGGTTTGGGCGTCGAAGTCTCGCTATGCCAATAAAAGAACTGATAGCCTGTGTTCAATATCAAGTTAGTGCATTGATGGGGATGGCCAGTATCGTTGGCGTGCCGGTAAGTTATGTGAAACCCCATGGAGCGTTATACAACGATATGATGCTTGACCCTCAAGTGCGTACCGCGGTCATGCAAGCTGTGGGGAGTATTAACAAAGGCCGGTTGGGGTTGATGGTGCAATCTCACGCACACAATGAAGCCTTGGAGCTTGAAGCACAAGAATATGGATTGACGTTAATATTCGAAGCGTTTTCAGATCGTCGCTATACCGATGAAGGTTTTTTGCAGCCCCGCTCACAAGAAGGCGCGGTGTTAACCGCCGCAGAAGCGCTAACCCAAGCGAAGCTTTTGATTGAAGATGGGGAAGTCGTCACCGTTAGCGGGCAAAGACTGCCATTGCAGGCTGACACACTGTGCGTACATGGCGATACCGCGGGTGCTGTCGAGATTGCACAACAAATTCGTGAATGCATGAAATAGATGGCTTGCAGATATAAGGAATTTACAAAGTAGAAGAAAACACCAAGTGATTTCATTTTTTACTTAATAAATCACCTAAATGCCTTAACGTCGCCATAATTTCACCCTTTTTATTAAGGATATTACTATGCATCCCTTTGGGGATATTAAGCAGATAGTACCTGCCGGTTTAGATGCCATACTTTTGTACTTTGCGGGCGACACGGTAGATGTTGCCAATGCGCGATGTCAGCATTGGTTGCATTCCATTACGAGCCTGACGTTTCCATGGCTAAAAGAATGTGTTCCAGCCTACGATTCATTGCTGCTGGTTTTTGATGCTCATAAAGTGGATAGCCACTTTGTTTATCAGATGCTTCGCTCGCTAGCGGCCCAAGATGCGAATATGAGTATCAATGGCACTGGCGGCATTAGTGCAAAAACTCATGAAATACCTGTGTGGTATGGCGCAGAACCGGCTAACGACTTAGCGTTGGTAAGCCAAAAAACGGGGTTAAGTGAGCAGGATATTATTGATGCTCACATTAGTATGACTTACAAAGTTTACGCCGTGGGCTTCGCCCCTGGCTTTGCTTATATGGGGAATGTGCCCGAAACCTTACAGTGCGCTAGATTAGAAACGCCACGAAATAAGGTACCTAAAGGGGCAGTGGCGATTGCCGATGCGCAAACTGCTATTTACCCATCGTCATCGCCTGGTGGCTGGCACTTGTTAGGTTTATGCCCACTGAATTTAGTGGACACTAGCCATAACGCGCTTTTAAAAGTAGGTGACAATGTTAAGTTCGCGCCCATTTCAGAACAGGAATTCAGAGACTTGCATGAAGGTTAGTGTTGAACAAAATGGTTTGCTGAGCCTAATTATCGACAACGGTCGACAAGGTAAACAGCATCAAGGCTTTTGTCAGTCAGGCCCTATGGATGAAGAAGCATATTGGTGGGCGAATTATTTGGCTGGTAACCAAGAAGGAACGCCCTGTATTGAAATTATAGGATGCGCAAAATTTGTGTGTGATACCGATGCGCAAGTTGCTGCCACGGGTCGCAATGTGGTTTGCCTAGTAAATGATCAGTCAGTTTCTCCATTTGAAACTATCTTTGTTAAAGCGGGTGATCGGGTATCTATTGACAGTGAACACATGGGCAGCAAGGCCTATCTTGCAATACACGGTCGGTGGCAAGTACCTTCACCCCTAGGCAGTGCGAGCACGGTCTTGCGCGAAGGTATAGGCGGCCTAGAAAATAAAGGCGCGCCGTTAGGGGTTGGAGATACCATCAATATTGAAACCCCAACAATTCAAAATGCTCATAGGGCTTTGGCAACGAAGTACTGGCCGCAATACGACTTAAGTCAGCCCTTAGCGCTTATCTTAGGCTACCAAGAAGACAAGTTTAGCGCTTCTGAAAAAGGGCGTTTGTTTTTAAACGAGTATACGGTAACAACAAATATTAACCGTATGGGCTATCGATTGTCTGGTTCACCCATACATAGCAATATGACTAAAATGCGTTCTGAAGCGATACATATCGGTGCGATGCAAATTCCGCCCGACGGACAACCTATTGTGATGATGCGAGACAGACAAACCTTAGGCGGTTATCCAAAGCTTGGCAGTGTAAGTTTGCTTGATGTTAATCGTTTAGCGCAAGCCGTGCCGGGGGAAACTGTTACCTTCATGAGTCAGCATTACGACGATGCTCGCGCCGCATTTTTATTAAATTGGCAAAAACGACTTCGCCTTACAGGAGAATAAGAGTGACCATTGCATTTTTAAACGGCGAATTCATGCCGTTATCAGAAGCTAAAATTTCCCCCATGGACCGAGGCTTTTTATTCGGTGATGGTATTTACGAAGTTATTCCCACTTACCATGGTAAAGCGGTAGGGATGACCGGCCACTTAAGCAGAATGCGCGATGGATTAGCGGCTATTTCTATTACTAACCCATACAATGCACAGCAGTGGCAACAAAATCTAAACGGGCTTATCGACGCCAATGCCAGCCATTTTCCAAACGGAAACATTGGCGTGTATTTTCATATTAGTCGTGGAACGGACACCAAGCGTTATCATGCCTACCCGCAAAATATTACGCCTACCGTATTTGGTTTTGCCTTTGAAATTGCGCCATCTCAACCGTTAGAAGCAGCCAATGTTAAGCCTTTTAAGGTGGCGCTTGAAGAAGACAAGCGCTGGCAGCGTTGCCATATCAAATCAACGTCATTGTTAGGTAATGTGATGCACTTTCAGGCGGGGGTAGATAGTGGCGTGCAAGAAACTATCTTGCACAACAGTGACGGCATTATCACTGAGGCGAGTTCTTGCAACGTGTTCATGGTAAAAGATAATGCCATTTTTACCCCACCATTAGATAACCAGCTGTTACCGGGAATTACCCGTCAAATAGCGTTAGAAGCATTCAAACGAGCGGGTTTGGCAGTAGAAGAAAAGTGGTTTACTAAGGAAGATTTATTCAATGCAGATGAAGTGTGGTTAACCTCTTCAAGCAAAGAAATTGCCCCTGTCATTGAAGTTGATGGTAAAACCATTGGTAGCGGTGAAGTAGGGCCGATGTGGGAGAAAGCCATAAAGGCTTATCACAATTATAAGTTTGAGGCTTAGGGCATAGAGTTAAAACTAAAGGCTTAAAAGAAACGCTTGATGTTTTAAGCCTGAACATAAGTCATTTAACACTGCTGTAAAATGAAGGATAGGGAAGCGCAAGCAGGCAAAATGCCTAGGCGGTTTCCCTTAACTTAATGTGATAGGGGAACACTTTGCTTGTTTCGCTTACACTTTTACCTTCAATAATTGATATCAATGATCGGGTGGCTAATTCAGCCATCTCCCTTCTTGGTGTAGATACCGTGGTAAGGGAAGGGTAAATAGCTTTCGCAAAGCTCAAATCGTTGAAACCACATATATCAATGTCTTTTCCCGGTTTTATTCCCCTGCGATTACATTCCATTACAGCTCCGGCTGCAAGTTCATCACTAACAAAAAATAGGGCATCTAAGTCTGGCCATTTGTGAAGCGATTCCACTAGCAATTCAGCGCCCGCTTGAAATGAGGCATCAGCACGTGACTGAAGGCACATATCATCTTGCAACTGTGCATTATGAAGGGCTTGCTCCCAGCCTCGTTTTCTAAGTACAGCACGCCAATCAAGCAGCAATGAACAAAAAGCAATTTTCTTTCTGCCCTTCACGTTTACTAAATAGTCCGTCATTTCTTTTGCCGCATTGAAATGATTTACACCATAGTTAATATCAAAAGTAGACTCCGACATATCCATAATTTCCGCCACCGGTGCATCGCTGGTTTTTAACATTCTTATGGTTTCGTCGGTATGACGACTAGAAGTGAGAATAAAACCTGAAACTGCTTGCTGAATATAAGATTCAACAATACGTTCCTCTCCCAATTCTGAATAGGTAGAGTCACCAATCATTAATGCATAGCCAAGTTCATCAGCAACCGCTTTTACGCCTGAAACTACATCATTAAAAACATTGTTTCCAAATGAAGGGAGTAGCAACGCAATCGTTTTATTGTTTTGAATAGATAAACTTTGTGCTGCACGGTTGGGGATGTAATTTAATTCCTTAGCCGCTTTCTTTATTTTCAGCGATAACGCTTTAGAAATACTACTTGAATCTTTAAGTGCGCGAGAAACTGTAGTTTTGTGAATACCTAAATGTGCTGCGATATCTGAAATGGTTGTACGTTTTTTTAAATTTTTCATAGGGTATATTCAATTTTTATTATTAGTGCGCAGTTTACATTTTAAGCCGTGATGAGGGCTATAGGCTATATTAAAAGGGGCCTTAATCCAGGGGTTATGTCGCGTCTGTCACTGAGCTGATAAACGTCTTGCATTTGGCCACCACCTCATCGATGCTTTGTGAAACATCCACAAAGAAAGCCTCATCTTTATTTGGTATTTCAAGGGTAGCAAACTGACTTTTGAGCATATCATCGCCCACAAAAAAATGCTGTCTTTGTATAAGCCTTTGGCCAATGGTATCGGTAGAGGCATGTAAGTAGATGAACCTTACATTCGATTGAACGCTTTTAGCTAATGGATTTTTTTTCTCTTCAGCTTGCCTTCCTGTTAGCTCTTCACTTAGCCCTTTACCCAGCCCTTCACATAATATTGCTCGGTAGGATGCTTTAAGCGCTGAACAAGAAATAATAGCGCTTCGATCATTTGCCAAATGATCTTTGGCTATTTTATTCAAATGCGTTAACCAGTCCCATCTGTCGGCATCTTCTAACGGAATACCAGCAGACATTTTTTCTACGCTAGCCGCAGGGTGATAACTATCACCTTCCTCAAAAACAAGTCCCAGTTCAGAAGCCACACGCTCGCCGATAGTAGATTTCCCTGTGCCTGAAACGCCAGTAATAAAGAAAACGGTATTTGCAGTCATTCAACTACCTCTTTGATTCAATGCTAAGCAATGAGCCCGACACTACGTTAATTAATTTAAAATAAGCATAATTCGGAAACCGGTTGCGTTCAAGGTTTCTTTATAATATTGTTACGGCGAATACACAATTTGTTAACGTAGTGTTGCATAGAATAACAACGGGTTGCCTGGGTATTCTCTGTTTACTAAATAATTAAAATTATTATCGTGTACCTCAGATTTTTACGTGCCGCTAATTACAGGTTTAAGTACGGTTTATAGGGAAGAAACATGTCAGATACTTTTTCACTTCTTTTTTTCGCCATCATCAGCATTGTGCTGCTGGCTTATTTGGTTATTGCTAAAAAAGTACATGCATTTATTGCCATTATTATTGCAGCAGCTTTTGTAGGATTAGGCACGGGAATGGACGCCACAGAAGTGCTCAATTCAATGCAAAGTGGAATGGGAAATACTCTTGGATTTGTTGCCACCATAGTGGGGCTAGGCGCAATGTTCGGGCAATTCCTAGAAGAGTCAGGTGGTGTGGATAGACTGGCACTAACCATCAAGCAGAAGTTCGGTGAAAAAAATAGCCAATGGGCACTGGTAATAACCGGTTTCCTTGTGGCGATACCTGTGTTTTTTGAGGTAGGACTTATTATATTAATGCCATTGATATATTCAATGGCGCAAAAAACCGGTAAGTCATTAATTTATTATGGCATTCCTTTAGCAGCAGGGCTTGCGGTTACCCATGCCTTTATTCCCCCCACGCCAGGACCTGTAGCCGTAGCATCTATATTAAATGCCGACATTGGACTAGTGATTTTATTTGGTTTTATCGTTGGTGTGCCATGTGCTTGTATTGCAGGCCCAATTTACGCTTCCTATATCGCCAAAAAAATCCATGTGCCAGTGCCGGAACATATTAGAAATATCGAGGCTAGGCCAGTAGAAGCATTGCCCTCGTTTTCATTAGTGGCCGCTTTGTTATTCTTTCCTCTTGTTGTGATCCTCGTCGGGTCAATTGCGAAATTTGTGCTAGCCGACGGCATAGCAAAACAGGTATTTATTTTTGTTGGGCATCCTTTCATCGCACTCACCATCGCGACCTTGGCATGTTTTAAGTGGCTTGGAAAAAACCAAGGCTTAAGCGCAGATCAAGTGAGAAATGTGGCATCGAAAGGGTTAGAGCCGGTTGCACTCGTGATATTAGTGACAGGTGCGGGTGGTATGTTCAAACAAGTATTAATCGATTCGGGGGCAGGACAAGCCTTTGCTGATGTGGTGGCACTTTCACCCTTACCACCGCTTATGGCTGGGTTTCTTATTGCCATTTCCGTAAGAATTATTCAAGGCTCGGCAACTGTTGCAATGTTAACGGCTGCAGGTCTGATGGCACCTGTGGTAAATGCTTTGTCGTTATCACCCTCTTTATTAGCGCTAATGACTATCTCTATTGCTGCCGGAGCTACAGCAATGTCACATGTAAACGATACGGGGTTTTGGATCATTAACCGCTATTTCGATATTTCAGTAAAAACCACCTTAATATCCTGGACGTGCATGGCCACTATTATTGGCTTTGTCGGGTTAATATTAACCCTTCTCTTAGCCATGATCGTCTAATACTTACTCATCTATAGGTACACATACCCAAACGGCGTTTAAGCGCGTTAGAACATATAGCCTATTTTTGTACCTATTAAGGAAACCGGTTTCCAATATGGTTGAGTTTTAAAAAATTACATTTGTACAAACTATCAGGGCGTTAAAACCTAAGTAAACGGCTGACGATAAAATTTTGAATAGAGGTAGAGTCATACGAAAAAGCAACAGAGCAATTAAATTTAATAAGCAACTTAGCAAGATTGCATTAGTAGTCATGTTGTCTAGTCCATTGGTTTCTGTGCACTCGGCACAACCAGCAAATACAAAGGGCTATTCAGCAATAGTCTATCAAGCGGAAGACGCGTTCCCTGAGCTTTTTGAAGCAGTACAAACCGCAAAAGTTCTTGGTGATTATAAAACCTTCGTCGATGCCATTCCTAATCAAGATCCAAATGTTATTTTACAGAAATATGAATCGTTGAAAGACACAAGTGATTTTGATCTCAAGGCATTCGTATTAGACAACTTCTCCTTGCCTCAAGCGACTAAAGAGACCAAAGTCACTCACGAAGCGTCATTGCAGGTTCACCTTAAAAACCACTGGAAGAACTTAGTTAGGCAACCGGTTAAAACGTCTGAATTCTCTAGCTTGATAGAATTGCCTAACCCTTATGTTGTGCCAGGGGGGCGCTTTAGGGAAATGTTCTACTGGGACAGTTACTTTACCATTGTGGGCTTATTGGCATCAGATCACACCACACTGGCTAAAGGGATGATTGATAACTTTGCCTACCAGATTGACCAATTTGGTTTTGTTCCAAATGGCAATCGAAGCTATTTCTTAAGCCGTTCACAACCACCCTTATTCGCAGCCACTTTACTGGCGTACGCCGATAAAAAAGGGCTTGAAAGTATTGTTCAGTACTTACCTCAGCTTGAAAAAGAATATCTGTTTTGGATGGACGGAAATACTGATATCCCCGCAAGTGAAAAAGAAGGAAAGCACTTAATTACGCTTGAAAACGGTGACTTTTTAAATCGATATTATGGTGCGATAGCCAAGCCCCGAGCTGAAGCTTACGGTAAAGAAAGTCGCTGGTCCCAACATAAATCCCCCTCTGAAAAAGACAATTTTTTTAGAAACCTAAGGGCGGTATGCGAGTCGGGTTGGGACTTTAGTAGTCGCTGGTTCAGCGATGGTAAGAATAAAACCACTACCCATGCGATGGACATTATTCCAGTAGACTTAACCAGCTTACTGTACCAGTTGGAATCCACCATCGCCTTACTGCACAAGCAGGTAAACAACGACAGCAAAGCCAAGTACTTTGAAGCACGTGCAGAACAACGAAAAGCGCTAATCCACAAGTACCATTTCGATGAAGAAACTGGCACTTATCAAGACTATGATTTCAAGCGTAAAGCCCATACTCAACGCCCTTCTATGGCAATGGCTTACCCGTTATACGTGGGCGCAGCCAAACCGCTAGCAGCAGAGCACGTTGTTAAGTACCTCCATAAACACTTCCTCAAGCCAGGTGGTTTTGTCACTACATTAACCAATACGGGCGAGCAATGGGATTATCCGAATGGGTGGGCACCACTTCAATATATTGGTGTAAAAGGCCTTTTGAATTACGACGAAGGCACTTTCGCTAACGACGTTATGAAGCGCTGGTTGGCACTCAATGAAAAGGTGTATGCGCAAGAAGGCAAAATGATGGAAAAGTACAACGTTGTTGATACGTCAATGAAAGCCGGAGGAGGGGAATATCCAACGCAAGATGGCTTTGGTTGGACGAATGGCGTCGACTTAGCTTTTTATGAAATTTTAAACACTGATCAGTAGTAAGCACACGGTTTTAACAGGCGGTACGGAACGGGAGTTAGCAAACGTACCGGCCGCCAAGCACACAACTAAAACTTGGAGAAACACATGAAGAATGGAATATTCAAACTGGGGTTAATTGCATCATCTATTTCCGCCATACTTTCGCCCTCAGTTGCGTTAGCACAAGACGCAGAAAGTACCGTAAATAGTGATATTGAGGTCATTTCAGTTTCAGGCATTCGTGGTGCATTAGCCCGCTCTCAAGCCGAAAAAATGAATGCATCTTCTATTGTTGAATCAATATCAGCAGAAGATATAGGCAAGCTACCAGACTCATCAATTGCAGAATCACTGGCTAGACTCCCAGGCCTAGCAGGGGAGCGAAGTGGTGGCCGTACTTCGGGTATTTCTATCCGAGGTTTTAAAGAAGACTTTACTGGCACGTCACTGAACGGCAGAGAACTTATTGGAATTGGTGATAACCGAGGGGTTGAATACGATTTATACCCTTCTGAAATTATGACAGGCGCCACCATTTATAAAACCACCGAAGCCGACTTAATGGTACAAGGTATTGGTGGCACGGTTGATTTGCAAACCGTTCATCCCTTGCAAGCAAGCGACACTATCACAATTAACACAAGTTACGAACTGGGGGAGCGCGATTCCGATAACCCAGAGTACAGTAATAAAGGCCACCGTGCGGCGCTCAGTTTTAACAAAAAATTTGCCGATGATACTTTTGGTGTTGCAGTAGCACTGGCAACCACGGAATCGCCTAACAATCACCGTAACTATGGTGTTTGGGGTTATGCGACTAATGACGATGGACAAATATTACCAACGGGTATCAGTAGCCATGTTATTAGCACTGAGCTAAAGCGAGATACCATCTCAGCCGTGTTTCAATACCGTCCTACCGATAAACTGGATATTGTGCTTGATGTATTGAATATAGATTATTCAGACTCGGGCATAAGACGGGGCATCATCGACCCGTTCTCGGCTGTTAACGTGGTAGGCACGGGAGCAAATAGTACCGGCACGCAAATTAACGCTAACCCCGTCCTTAGAACTGATCCTAGGCAGAAAACCGGTGAACTGAATACGCTGGGGCTTAATTTAGAATACTTTGTTACCGACAACTGGTCGGTAGAATTGGATGCGGCCACCAGTAAATCGGATAAGCGGGACTTACGCGGCGAATCGTACGCCGGGTTAGGGCGGTCAGGCACCGTTGACCCTTCTCAATATGGTACTCGACAATTTCAAATGTCGCCTGACGGCATTGTATTCACTGACTCATCCGGTTTAGACGCATTTTCCGATCCTAACTTATTGCAACTTGCAGGCCCACAAGCGTGGGGAGGCGGAATGGCGAGTTTATCAGATCAGTTTGAAACCGACGCGTTACAAGTGAATGGAAACCCGCTTTCTTACTTAGACGCACAAGACGGTTTCCTTAATTATGCTGATTTTACTGAAGAACTCACCACTGTAAAATTTGAAGTGGTTGGCAACCTTTCAGGTGATATTTTCACGAAAGTCACTGCAGGGGTTAATTATTCAGATCGCTTTAAAGACAAGGTAAATAAAGGCTTTTTCGCTACTACAGATACCTACCCATCCAGCGAATCGATTCCATCTGACTACGTTTATGGCTTGGCAGACTTAACATGGATGGGGCTAGGAGAGGTGGTAGCTTATGACGGTTTTGCCCCGTATGAGGACGGTACATATACCCAAAACGATGCTGGTTTCTTAGAGCCCGATCGTTTAGGTGATACTTATGAAGTGAACGAAGAAGTGGTTACCTTGTATGTGAAAACCAACTTTGAATACGCGTTTAACGACATGTTTTTGGTAGGTAACGTAGGTGTGCAGTATGTAGATACGCAACAATCGTCTACGGGCACCATAGGCGTAGTAGGAAGCAACTTTAAAGTTTGTGATGATAACGATGATGGTCTGGTCGATGAGAGCTGTAAAGTTGATTTAGGCGCTGATTATAGTCATGTGTTACCCAGCTTAAACCTAAGCCTTGAATTTGCTGACAGCCAGTTTCTTAAGTTTGCGGCGAACAAAACAATTAGCCGCGCACGAATCGATCAAATGAAAGCGTCGGGTTTTGTGAAGTTCACACAAAATATTGACCAAATTTCCATTCCTAACTCCGCAGAAGCCATAGAAAATTATGGCTCGCCTTGGTCTAAATTTACTGGGAACCCACAATTACGGCCGCTGGAAGCAAACAACTTTGATTTGTCGTATGAGAACTATTTTAGTGACGAAGGCTACTTTGCCGTTGCCTATTTTTATAAAGATTTAGTTAACTGGACCAGAGACGGCGATCAAACTATTGATTTCACGAACGATGAAACCAATAACGGCGCTAACTACTTCGTACCAGGTTATCACGACCGTGTTATCGAAAATGATGGTACCTATGGCCCAGCGGGAGTGTTTTATTCACAAGGTGATGTAGTGACACCGCCAGACTTGGGGACATATTCGTTCTTTGAAGATGGACTTGAAGGCACAGTAAAAGGTATTGAGCTTACCGCTAACGTACCATTGAATGTGATAGCTGATGTGCTCGACGGCTTTGGTGTGGCGGCGTCATACACTTACGTTGATGCTGAGTTAGAAGATGGATCACGCGTACCAGGGCAATCAGACAAATCATACTCTATTACTATGTACTATCAGTATGAAGGCTTTGAATTTAGAGTGGCCACAACCGATAGAACAGGCTTCTTAACATACGAGCGGGGAGGGTCGAATAAAATATCAGAAGCAACGCGTAGTGCAGTAACTCTGGTTGATGCGCAGGTCAGTTATGACTTTGCAGATGCTGGAATTGACTCACTTGAAGGGTTGCGCGTATCAATATCAGGCACAAACTTA
The DNA here is from genome assembly GCF_000213655.1 of Alteromonas naphthalenivorans. Classification (NCBI taxonomy): domain Bacteria; kingdom Pseudomonadati; phylum Pseudomonadota; class Gammaproteobacteria; order Alteromonadales; family Alteromonadaceae; genus Alteromonas; species Alteromonas naphthalenivorans. The sequence goes on along the minus strand of NC_015554.1, from coordinate 2,055,409 downwards.
ACAGATGAAGATGAAGAAACCGTTGATGATGCAACGGGTGTCGTGTCATCACGTCGTCAATTTGGACCTTCTTATTTATTCAACGTTAATTACTCCTTTTAAACTAAAAAAGCCCTTCAATTCACATTGAGGGGCTTTTGCTAAACAGAAGTGCTTTGCGGTATCTAATCGTTACCTTCGCAATTTCCATCTGTACATTCACCATAAAGATACAAACTATGATGTGTAAGCTTAATATTATGCTTCTTCGCAATCATATCTTGGCGCTGCTCGATAATATCGTCTTCAAACTCAATTACCTTGCCACATTTTAGGCATACCAAGTGATCGTGATGTTCTTTGTGGCTTATTTCAAAAACTGATTTGCCACCTTCAAAATGATGGCGATTCAAGATACCCGCATCATCGAATTGGTTTAGCACGCGATAAACTGTCGCAAGGCCAATCTCTTCCTCTTGCTCGATCAGAATCTTATACACGTCCTCTGCACTGATGTGTTGATTTTCAGGTTCTTGCAAAATTTGCAAAATCTTGAGGCGTGGCAGGGTTACTTTTAAACCTGCTTTTTTAAGTTCTTTATTCTGATCCATTACAACCTACTGAGAACGAGATGTTTATCAATGTGGCTATTATAGGTAACTCGTCAGGATTTAAAAGTAAAACTACTGATTCTTGTTCGGTACGATGGAAATTCGAACGAATTAGCATTTTTTACTGAAGTGGCATCTCGTTGGCTATTTTGTTTTTTGAGGACAGACCAGTTTGTAAGTGTCAGTTATTGTTAATGATTAATAGCATCTATTTAAACTTTGGGTGCATATTTTTAACATTCTGTTAAACTTGGCGTAATAATGGTAAACGAGGTTGGTACGTAGATTTCATCGCGTGCTTGGAATTATGCCAATGCAATTAACGGTTATAAATAAAATAAAACTAGGTTTTGGCCTTTTTGGTTGTTTGTTACTCATCACAAGTATTCTTTCTTATTTCGGTTTAAACGACATTAGGCGTTCAGCAGAAGACGTGGTTGAGCGGAAAATGCCGGCTCAAACCAGTATGCTTAAAGTCAAAACCGAGATCCTATCTTTATCTGTGGTTACGGCAAATGGCTTTCACGAAAATACCCCCAGCGCGTTGGCCCAAAATCGCCAAGAATTTGAAACTCTATCGAACGAGTTTGTTTCTGATCTCAAGAACCTAACTATTATTCTTCCCAGTAATCCAATTGCGGTAGAGGCAGTAGATGCAAGTTTAGCCTACGTAGAAAATAGTCATGATATGTATAGGGCGTTAGCGCAGCGAATGGTGATAGAAAGCGCGTTGGCCGACAAATTAACTGAAGTAATGAGCGAGGCAGATGAAGCAAGCGCCTTAATGCTGGATTTGTCTTACTTAGAGTCAGATAGTCCAAGCCTAGACACATTAATTGGTGCAGGGACGAATATCGATAACAAGCTGCTTACCACCACAGATTCTTTTAGCGAGCTTGCCGCCAGTATAGATGCACAAGAAACGGCCAATATAATTGACGATATTAAATATCAAATCAGTAATATTACGGTAGATAAAGATTACTTAAACCGCCTTGCACTTGATATTGATGATGGAGGCACGGTAGCTGCTTTCAATGAACAATTTGCTTTACTCATTGAAAACGTAAACGGCACCAACGGTTTAGTGGCGCTGCAACAACAAAAGTTAAATGAAATAGCCGTTGCTCAAGCGAAAAAAGACGAAGCACTAACGGCGTTGCAGTTGGCGTTAAGCAGCATTAATACATTGTTTGATAGTGTGCAGTCTGAATCAATTGAGGGTCAAAATGCGATTTTGGAATCTGTGCAAACCAACTTAGTTAAAAACTTTGTTGTGGCAGTGATTGGCCTGATTGCAGCGATTACGTTAGGTGTGCTGGCGACTCGAAGCATTTCTTCGCCCCTTGGAAGAATTAATGAAGGGTTAACTCAACTGAGTAAAGGGGATTTAAGCCATACACTGCCTGAAATAGGGAACGATGAGTTCACGGCACTTTCCGTCAAAGTGAATAGTTTGACCAATAATTTGCGAGAGTTAGTGGGGAATATTTTAGAACAAGAAAAACGCTTAATTACCATTACTAAAGAAAGTGTCGCCTTAGGTGAAAAAAGCTTACAAGGTGTGGATGAACAACGTAAACAAGTCACGGTAATTTCTACTAATACACAAGATGTGCAAAACACGAGTCGTAGCAATTTAAGCCAAATTAATGATGCTATGGAAGCGCTGCATACCGTGACCGCACAAAGCGAAGAAATTAGTGTGCTAGTTGCCCAAAACCGCAGTCAGGTAGACAGCCAAGCCCGACAGGCTGAAGCATCCGCAGATATTATAAATCGTTTAGATGGACACTCACGCAGTATTGGTAGCATTTTGGACGTTATTAAAACCATTGCAGAGCAAACCAATTTATTAGCACTTAACGCAGCAATTGAAGCCGCCAGGGCAGGGGAGCAAGGCAGAGGCTTCGCCGTAGTAGCCGATGAAGTACGCACCTTGGCAAATCGTACACATGACTCGACCGAAGAAATCGAGTCTATGATAGGCAACCTTCAAAAAGATGCTGAGAAAGCGGTAAAAGCAATAAATGCGGGCAGGGAACAAGCCCAAGAAGGGGTGGAAATTACCCAACAAGTATCTCAGCAGGTCGAAAGTATTCGAGAAATTATTGCTCGTTTAAGCCAAATAAATGAGCATATTGTGACAGACACCCAGCAGCAAGATGTATTACTGGCAGATGTAGCCTCAAGCTTAAATACCATTGTTGCTCTGGCTGACTCCAGTGCCCAGAGTACCCGCCAAGCCAATGAGTCGACTATGATGCTAGATGCGCAAACTGACAGCCTTAGAAAAGCGGTGGAGCGTTTTCAGCTTTAACTTTTTTTGTGGTGTGAATATCGAACAAATAATAACGAAAACAAAAACGCCGCTAACAAAAGCGGCGTTTTTATTACTTATAATCATGAAGCTTGTGAATTAAGCTAATTCAGATAAACACAGTTCGTCATGAATTTGCTTACACCACGATTTTACACGCGACTCAGTAAGCTCTGGTTGACGGTCTTCATCAATGCCTAAGCCTACAAAGTGGTTGTCGTCTGCCATCCCTTTAGAGGCTTCGAAATCGTAACTCTCAGTAGGCCATTGTCCTACTAAAATGGCACCACGGCCTTCAACGATATCGCGAACCATACCCATAGCATCAAGGAAATATTCTGCATAATCTTCCTGATCGCCACAGCCAAAAATCGCTACTAGCTTGTCGGTAAAATCAATGTCTTCTAGTTCTGGAAAGAAATCATCCCAGTCACATTGCGCTTCACCATAGTACCAAGTAGGGATCCCGAAAATAAGCAAATCAAACTCTGCTATATCTTCTTTGCTGCTCTTGGCAATGTCTTTTACATCAATTAGCTGTTTACCCAATTCCTTCTGGATCATTTTCGCAACATGTTCGGTATTACCGGTGTCACTTCCGAAAAACAGGCCAACGCTTGCCATATCAAACCTCTATTATTCGTTACTAGTTACTATACACCTGTGCTTAGCCAGAACCATTCAATGATTCCTTTTGCTAGGAAACCAATGGCTCCTAAGCCTAATACCCCATAAGTCACAACACGCCCAATTAACGGCACGTTATTTTTTGATAGGACATCGTGTACCGCAAAGCTCATCAATACAAATAGTATAAATAAACCGCCGTACAGCATGATGGATTCAATTAGCTCAAAGTTTTCTGCAAGCATAGTGTCTTTATTGGAAAAAATCTGGCGCAACTATATCACAGTATATACGCCTAGCAGAGTCAAAAAGGGTCAAAAAAAAGTAATAATAGGCATTCGCATCTTAGATAACGCTAACTAGCCGTCTTTTCTAATGTGCGAGCCACAATTGCATTGAAAACACTTGGTTTCTCAGCATGTAGCCAGTGTCCTGTACCCTCAATAATGTGGGCTTTGGCACTAGGGAAATATTTCGCAATTTCCTTCCTATAAGAATTATTAATGTAATCTGACTCGGCTCCTTTAATAAACAAGGTTACACCTGTAAAGGTCAAATTACTTTGAGGCCAATCAAGTATTCGTGAATAACTGGCAATTAATCCATCGACATTAAAACGCCATTTCCACTCGTTGCTGTCAGTTTGGTATAAGCTTTTAAGCAAAAACTGCTGTACACCAGGCTCTTTAACGTATTCAGAAAGGGCAACTTGTGCCTCTTTCCTATCACTTATCGCGTCAAGTGGGACGTTTTTAAGGCCATCGAACACTGCTTGATGACTATGTGAATATTTTACGGGGGCAATATCTGCCACAATTAAATGGCTAACACGGTCAGGGTTTAATAACGCAAATTGCATTACCACTTTACCGCCTAAGGAATGGCCTAAAAAAGCAGCTTTATCAATCTGGTAATTATCGAGTATTTCAACAACTCCCGTTACCGCAGCTTCCAACGTAAACCCGTTAGTCCAAGGGGATTGTCCGTGATCAGGTAAATCAATACTAATAATATTGTAGGTGCTTTCAAAGTGACGCTTAACGCCTGCTAAGTTATCAGCACTGCCAAACAAACCATGAACTAACACTAACCATGGAGAATCTTTTTGGGCTTCGGATAATTTGAAATGCAAAGACACTTTATACCCTATTAAAAATAGTAATTAAGACTAGTAGTGGGGGGGAATTTAAAAATGACAAGAGATAGATAGAAGGGGTAGCAGTAAATTTACTCACCGCTAACCCATTTTTATAGCACGAGTACTATGCGTTTACTGAATAGTCTTCCAACGACTTTCCGCTTTCAAGTGCTTCTTTATATACGCGAGGCATACGACCGATGCCTGTCCAAGGGTGGGTAACACCGTCGCTATCTGTTAATTTATATTTAACAGGGCGCTTTTTACCTACCTTTTTAGGGGCATCTTCATTTAATGATTGTAAGTCTTCGAAATTTAAACCCGCTTCTTCCATTTGTTTTTTAATTTCTTCAAGCTTGGCGCGTTTTTCTTGACCGACTTTTTCTTCTTCAAGCGCTTTTTCTTTTCTTTTATCAATAATATTTGCAAGTTTTTCTTGCACTGTTTCTAGCTCTTGAATGCTTAATTCCTTTACAGCACCTTGTAAACGTCTTCCATGGGTTAAAATATCTAAAAATTCGTTCATTTAATAACCTTTGCGTTTCGTAGTGGATTTTTCAGGCGAATCATAATTAAATTTAGCACAAAAAAAAAGCGGAGAAAGTCCGCTTTTTAATTTTTTAAGATAAATGGCTTAAAATTACATATTTGGGTAATTTGGTCCGCCGGCACCTTCAGGCACAACCCAACGAATATTTTGTGAAGGATCTTTAATATCACACGTTTTACAATGCACGCAGTTTTGCGCATTAATTTGAAAACGCTTAGACCCTTCCTCTTCAATAATTTCGTACACCCCTGCAGGGCAGTAGCGCTGTGCAGGCTCTGCATATTTAGGGTAATTAACTTCTAGTGGAATAGAAGCATCTTTTAATTGTAAATGACAAGGCTGCTCTTCTTCATGGTTTGTATTAGATAAAAATACCGAAGAAAGCTTATCAAAACTTAAAACGCCATCCGGTTTAGGGTAGCTAATTTCTTTAGCATCAGAGGCCAAATCAAGTTGAGCATAGTCTTTATGTTCGTCTTTCATGGTGAAAAACAAATTACCATTAAAGAAGTTCTGCTCAAGCGTATTAAATGCGCCCCCCCAGAAATTACCTAATTTATGAATAGCCGGTCCGAAATTACGTGAACGGAATAATTCATCATACACCCACGAATTTTTAAATTTATCGGTATAGCCAGTTAATTCACTTTCAGGGGCTTCTGCATTCTTCGCTAAAGCTTCAATAATAGACTCAGCAGCTAGCATGCCTGATTTCATGGCCGTGTGATTACCTTTGATTTTCGCAAAGTTAAGCGTTCCTGCTTCACAACCTACTAAAATGCCACCGGGGAACGTCATTTTAGGTAAAGAATTAAAGCCACCTTTTGCAATTGCACGAGCACCATAAGAAACACGCTTACCACCTTCTAAGTATTGTTTAAAGACAGGATGGTGTTTTAACTGTTGGAATTCGTCAAATGGGCTTAAGTACGGGTTGCTGTAGTTCAAATCGACGATAAGGCCTACGAATACCTGATTATCTTCTGCATGGTATAAATAACTACCACCAGTTGCGTCATTTAGCGGCCAACCAGCACTATGTACGACTAGACCAGGCTGATGTTTAGCAGGGTCGATATCCCAAATTTCTTTGAAGCCTATTGCGTAATGTTGTGGCGAAGCGTCTTTATCAAGTGAGAAGTGCTCGATAAGATCTTTACCTAAATGCCCACGGCAACCTTCTGCAAATACGGTGTATTTCGCTCGAAGTTCCATGCCCGGCATATAGCCATCTTTGGGTTGGCCATCTGCGCCAACACCCATGTCACCCGTTAATACACCACCAACACTGCCGTCGTCATTATAAATGACCTTAGAAGCGGCGAAGCCAGGGAAAACTTCTACACCCAGTTGTTCCGCTTGTTCAGCTAACCAACGACAGACGTTACCCATCGACACAATGTAGTTACCATCGTTATGCATGGTTTTAGGGGTAATCGCGTTTGGTAGGCGTTTTGATGATGATTCACTATTCAATAAATAAATATGATCTTCGGTCACTGGGGTGTTCAAAGGTGCGCCTTTTTCCTTCCAATCTGGAAAAAGTTCGTTCATTGCTCTAGGCTCAAATACCGCACCTGAGAGAATATGTGCACCCACTTCAGAGCCTTTTTCGACAACACAGACCATGAGCTCTTGGTTGTTTTCATTGGCAAGCTGCATAAGCTTGCAGGCGGTTGATAGTCCAGCTGGGCCGGCACCGACGATGACTACGTCAAACTCCATCGATTCTCGTTCCACGGGTGGCTCCTTATGTTCGATTTTTTATAGTGCACTATTGATGAAACAAATAATGCGATGTGTCAAAAACATGTAAATTAATTGTCGTCCTGAAAGGTAATCTAGGTTGACGTTTACGTCAACAGTAAGTACATTGCAGGGAGTTTACGTTAACGTTAACTAGCAGCACAAATACTGTGCAAGTAAACGTGGTGTTAATGATATTTTGGGTCTAGCCTTTTGAAAATGTCTTCGCCGCAACGCAAAGTTAGCATAAAGCACATTGTTTAAGTTTCAGAATGCGTGGTGAAGTAACGCTGTTTCCTTAACCGCTTATTAGCATGGAATAGCAACATACACCGACGAACTCAACAATTGAGGTAAATATGAAAATACTCGTCCCGGTCAAACGCGCGATCGATTATAACGTTAAAGTAAGAGTGAAGGCCGATAACTCTGGCGTTGATCTTACTAACGCTAAAATGGCTATTAACCCTTTTTGCGAAATTGCTGTTGAAGAAGCAGTAAGACTAAAAGAGAAAGGGATAGCGACAGAAATCGTAGTGGTTTCTATTGGCGATAAAAGCTGCCAAGAACAAATTCGTACTGCGTTAGCACTAGGCGCCGACCGCGGTATTCAAATTGATACAGACCAAAACCTAGATTCGCTTCAAGTGGCTAAGCTGCTTGCTAAAGTTGTTGAAGAAGAACAGCCTCAGTTGGTGGTGTTAGGTAAACAAAGTATTGATTCAGACAATAACCAAACTGGGCAAATGCTTGCTGCATTAACCGGTATGCCTCAAGGCACCTTTGCATCAGAAGTAGCGGTAGACGGAACAAGCGTTAACGTTACCCGTGAAGTTGATGGCGGTTTACAAACCGTTGCCTTAACGTTACCAGCCGTTGTGACCACCGATTTACGTTTGAACGAACCTCGCTATGCTTCGCTGCCAAACATTATGAAAGCGAAACGTAAGCCACTGGATGTTAAATCAGCTGCTGACTTCGGTGTAGCACTTGAATCTAACGTTAAAATTCTCAAAGTAACGCCACCGCCTCAACGTGAAGGTGGAGTGAAAGTGGCGGATGTTGCTGAGTTGGTCGAAAAACTTAAGAATGAAGCAAAGGTGATCTCATGACAGTTCTTGTATATGCCGAGCACGACAATGCTAGCTTGAAGTCAGAAACTGCAAAAATGGTTCATGCTGCAGCAAAAATGGGCGGCGACATTCATGTGCTTGTAGCGGGTGAAGGTTGTCAGGCTGTTGCTGACAGTGCTGCGCAAATTGACGGCGTAAGCAAAGTATTGCTTATCGACAATGCAGTTTACAAATATCAGCTTGCTGAAAACGTTGCCGATCTTGTGTTATCACTTGCTGATGATTACAGCCATCTATTAGCGGCCGCTACTACAACGGGCAAAAACTTCATGCCTCGTGTTGCTGCACTTTTAGATGTTGCTCAAATTTCTGACATCATTGGTGTTGAAAGCGAAGATACCTTTATTAGACCTATTTATGCTGGCAACGCTATTGCGACAGTACAATCGTCTGATAGCAAAAAGGTGATCACTGTGCGTGCCGCTTCTTTTGATGCTGCAACAACAGGTGGAAGCGCTGAAGTAACGACACTAGATGTGGTTAAAGAAAGCGAAAAATCTAGCTTCGTCTCTGAAGAGCTTACTGAGTCTGAACGCCCTGAACTAACCGCTGCTGAAGTGGTTATCTCTGGTGGTCGTGGAATGCAAAATGGCGAAAACTTCAAGTTACTTGAAGGTATTGCTGACAAACTTGGTGCTGCTATTGGTGCATCACGTGCCGCAGTTGATGCGGGCTTTGTACCAAATGACATGCAGGTAGGCCAAACCGGTAAAATCGTTGCACCGCAGCTGTATATTGCTGTAGGTATTTCTGGTGCTATTCAGCATCTTGCCGGTATGAAAGACTCGAAAGTCATTGTTGCTATCAACAAAGACGAAGAAGCGCCTATTTTCCAAGTAGCGGATTATGGCCTTGTTGGCGATTTATTTGATGTGTTGCCTGAACTAGAAAACACGTTATAAAAAAACGCGTTTAAAAAATCAAAAAAGGCTGCTTTCAAACGCAGCCTTTTTTAATGCTCGCAGTTACGGTTAAAAGCCGCAGGCGAGGGCAGTGTTAAACACGAACCACAGAATTATCTTCGCTTCCAATGCTAGACGGTAGATAAGCATCGGCGGCCCAATCGTTTTCCCACATTTCGCCATCAAGTAAGTAGCGGAATTGGTACTCATTATCAGTATCTAAATTAATAGTTACGGTAAAATCACCGCTTTTTAGTTTTTTCATTGAAAGAGGTTGTTTATCCCACTCGGTAAAGTCGCCCACTAAGCTCGCCTCATCGGCATTCTTTGCTTCTTCGGCAGAAAGGCGGAATGTTACTTTACAAATGGGTTTTGATTTCAGGTATTGCTTCTTCAGGCTCATGACAGTTCATCCCTTTTCACGTAACAAATTCGTTGTTGCATTGAGTCAGTGCAACTTTGCCTGCAAAGGCGCAGGTGTCTAAATAATCAACGATTATTGTTAATTTGGCAATCTTACATTTCAATTATGAGCGGATTTTTTTATATTAGGTCGTTATGTGCATTGTTTTGTTAACGATTACATAAATTCTAACAAACGAATACGAGCGCTTTGCACAGAAACACATTACACTAGAAAGCATAGAAAAATAATAAATCACGTATGGTTTAACTCTTTGTTCGCTTGACAAATATTTTCTATTTCAAGAGGCATATTTGGAGCGCAGGTTAAATGCTAGTACTACGTTATAGGGTAAATAATGAAAAACTCCATCTGGGTAAAAAGTGGTATACCTCTTATCATCATTTTAGTCGCGTTTGTTGTTGCGGCAATTATGATCTCTTCACGTAAGCCGCCAGAACAAATTCCCGTTGAAACGCAAGCCTTCCTTGTTGATGCCAAACCAATGGAATACCAACCGGTTAGCTTCGTGGTTGACTCGCAAGGCAACGTAGTGCCTCGCAACAAAACATCGCTTAGCGCGCAGGTAAGTGGCCGTGTAGTGAGTTTGTCCGATAAATTCATTGTTGGGGGCATGTTCCAAAAAGGGGATGTGTTAATTACTCTTGAACAAGATGACTACCGCACTGAAGTGAAGTTGGCTGAAGCTGAACTGGCTCAAGCGCATGCTGCGCTTCAAGAAGAACTCGCAAGAGGTAAAGTCGCCGAGCAAGAATGGCGTTCAGTCAGCAGTGTTGTGCCACCAGAGCTTGGCTTGCGTAAGCCTCAATTAGCCAAAGAGCAAGCGAATGTTAAAGCCTCAGAAGCAAAACTTGAGCGTGCCAAGCGTAACCTTGATCGTACCCAAATTAGAGCCCCATACAACGGCATAGTGGTTGAGCGAAACATCGATTTAGGTCAATTTGTTTCAGCAGGGGCCACAGTAAGCACTGTTTATTCAACGGACACCGCTGAGGTACGTTTACCTATCACCGATAAAGACTTGATGTTTGTTGATATTGGTAACCAATCAAGCAATCAATCTGATGTGACATTAAATGCTACGGTAGGTGGTAAAAATAGAACGTGGACCGGTAAGTTAGTTCGTTCTGAAGGTATTTTGGATTCAGGCAGCCGCGTGCTTTACGCCGTGGTTGAAGTTAAAGACCCTTATCAATTTAATGGTGGCGACAATGCGACACTTCGCTTTGGCCAATTCGTTCAAGCCAAAATCGTTTCTCATCAAAAGCAAGACTTAACCGTGATTCCTCGCTCCATTCTACGCCTTGATAACACAGTGCTAACCGTTAACGATAACCGCGAGATTGAAATTGTACCGGTAGACGTAGTACGTACCACAGCAGAACAAGCTTTCATTGGTGGCGGCTTAAACAGTGGCGCGCTGGTAGTAACCAGTGCGGTTCCGAATCCTTACAATGGTATGAAAGTAAGACTGCCAGGTGATGAGCCTGCCATGCCACCAGAAGCAGAGAACGATAAAAAGGCAGATAGCGAAATTGTAGGCGTTAAAGACGATACTACTGAAACCTCCCCTGTTTCTTCTGGGAGTAAGTAATGAGTCAGATTGATACGCAAAAAGGGTTAATCGCTTGGTTTGCGCGCAACAGTGTGGCGGCAAATTTGTTGATGTGGTTGTTAATTGTTGGCGGCCTATTTGGTGCCTTTAGTATTCAAAAACAAGTTTTCCCTAGTTTTGAAATAGACATTATCAATGTTCGCGTACCGTATTTGGGCGCTGCGCCTCAAGAAGTAGAAGAGGGCGTAATTTTAAAGATAGAAGAGTCGATTAAGAACTTAGAAGGCATTAAACAAGTCACCTCTACTGCGGTAGAGGGGATGGGTACGGTCAGCATTCAAGTTGAAGAAGATTACGACATTCAATCTTTACTCGATGAAGTGAAGGTGCAAGTTGATGCCATTCCTCTTTTTCCAGCCGACACAGAAAAGCCGGTTATCTATCGCCAGAAAATTCAACAGGATGTTATTTGGATTTCGGTATTTGGCGATGCCAGCGAACGTGAGTTAAAAGAGTTCGCAAAAGATATTCGAGATGACGTTGCCAATCTTCCCGGTATTTCAAGCGTGCAAGTTGTTGGGACTAGAGACTACGAAATATCGGTTGAATTGTCTGAGGTAGACCTACAAAAATACAACCTTACCTTTGCAGATGCGGTCAGTCGTTTAAGTCAGTCGAGTATTGATTTACCTGGTGGGTCTATTCGCACCGAAAATGGCGATATTCTGCTTAGAACGAAAGGGCAGGCATATACTGGCTGGGATTTCTCCCAGATAGTGCTAGTCACCAATACTGATGGCACACGGGTGACGTTAGGCGATGTTGCTTATATTAACGATGGTTTTATTGAGAACAACCAATATGCATTGTTCGATGGAAAACCAGCAGTTAGCCTTCGTGTACAAGCGGTGGGTGATCAAAATGCATTAGAAATATCAGAACAAGTCAACGGCTATATCGACGAGAAAAAGAATGATTTTCCAGCACATATTTCCGCCGATACATGGGGAGATAGTTCATTTTATCTAGCAGATAGATTGAACATGATGCTTGAAAATATGTTTTTTGGTGGCCTGTTGGTGTTCTTAGTGCTGTCCTTATTTTTGAGAATAAAACTCGCGTTTTGGGTGATCGTTGGCCTGCCGGTTTGTTTTCTAGGTACGTTGTTAGTTATGCCTATTGATATGCTTGGTGTTTCTATCAACATGCTGAGTTTATTTGCCTTTATTCTTGTACTTGGAATAGTAGTAGACGATGCCATCATAATGGGGGAGTCGGCCTATTCCGAAATAGATGAGAAAGGGCACAGTACCGAAAATGTGATTGCAGGCGTTAAGAAAGTGGCTATGCCTGCTACCTTTGGTGTACTTACTACCATAGCGGCATTCTCACCCATGCTTATGGTGTCGGGTCCTTTTGGTGTCATTTGGAAAACCATTGGGCTCGTGGTGATCATTTGTTTGGTGTTTTCACTCATCGAGTCGAAGCTTATTTTGCCTGCACATTTAGTGCATATGAAACTAAAGCCTTATGATCCAGCAAAGGCCAACAAGCTGCAAAAATTTAGAGACTTTTTCAGTGAAGGTATTAAGCGTTTCATACACAATGTTTATGCGCCATTTTTAGAAAAGACAATTCGTAATCGTTACACCACGGTATCGGTTTTCTTAGCCATGCTAATTCTTACTATTGGTTTATTTGGCGGCGGTATTGTTCGATTTGTTTTCTTCCCCAGTATTCCTAGTGACTTCATGTTTGCAAGTTTTGAGCTAGAGCCAGGCTCTTCACTAAAACAGCGAGACGAAGTGCTTACTGCATTACGTGAAGGCATGATGCGTATGGATGAAAAAGTGCGTGATGATACAGGTGAAGGCGTAATTAAACACTCCATGGCATTTGATAACGGTGACTTGGGTGGGGAGGTATTTGCCGAACTGACCAAAGGTGAAACTCGTACCATGGCCGATTATGAAATTCATCAGCTGTGGCGCGATGAAATGTCTGAAATACCAGGTGTTAAGACATTCAGTATTGGCGCTCCGGGTGGCCCTGGTGGTGGTGCTGATCTTAGCTTCGAATTTAGCTCTGGTGATATTGCGTCTTTAAAAGCCGTAAGTGATGAATTAAAAAGTATCTTGTCAGGTTACGACGGCGTAACCGATATTAATGATACGTTCTCAGGTGGTAGTGAAGAGATTCAATTAGCATTGAAACCTCAAGCCGACGCATTAGGTATTACGCTACAACAACTAGGGCAGCAAGTGCGTTTTGGCTTTTACGGCGCAGAAGTTCAGCGTATTCAACGTGACGATGAAGAAATAAAAGTCATGGTGCGTTACCCAAGAGCAGAACGTAGTTCTATTGAACACTTAGAAAATATGCGTATTCGTGCGCCTAACGGCCAAGAGATACCTTTCCAGCAAGTGGCTAGCTTTACCGTAGGCGAAGGCTTCGATTCTATCATTCGTGTAGATGGCAGCCGCTCTGTTACTGTCACCGCCGTAGTAGACAAGGCGTTGATGGATCCGTCTGAAATTACGGGTGAGGTTATCGAATCTGTTATGCCTGATTTGTTAGCACGCTATCCTAAAGTGGATTTCCAGTTACAAGGCAATGCAAAAGAACAAGCTGATGCAATGATGAGTTTGGCGCAGGGCTTATTGTTTGCGTTATTTGCGATTTACGCGCTATTGGCTATACCCCTTAAATCTTACAGCCAACCGTTTATCATCATGTCAGTCATACCATTTGGTGTGGTAGGCGCTATTATTGGGCACTTAGTATTAGGCATGGCGGTAAGTGTACTGTCGATTTGTGGCATTATTGCGTTATCCGGTGTAGTGGTTAACGACAGCTTGATTATGGTGGACTTTGTTAACCGAGCACGCCAAGAAGGCCATTCATTAATGCGCGCAGCCATTAGTGCTGGTACGCAGCGTTTTCGCGCGATTATATTAACGTCGTTAACCACCTTTATGGGGCTAATGCCAATTGTATTTGAGCGAAGCCTACAGGCACAAATTGTTATTCCTATGGCAATTTCGTTGGCCTTCGGTATTTTGTTTGCCACGATTATTACCTTACTACTAGTACCTGCCTTGTACCTCATATTGAATGACATTAAAAATGTATTTAAAGGTAGAAAGCATACTGAGTCTGTTGGTTCGGCATCGATAGAGCAGCACTAACACGGGCTAGTGAATAGAAAAACTCCCGTCTAGTTCGGTAAACGGATTATAAAAACACCGCATTGGTTGGCCAATGCGGTGTTTTTGTTTGCATTTTGTACGATTAGCTATATACTGTATAAATAAACAGTATATAGGTGAACGCGATGACTACAGGTGTTAAAGCAGTTGATCAACTTATTGAAAAGTTCGGAATATTATCTTCGCCAGGGCAAGATAAGTTCCAGCGCTTAACCCATTTATTTGGCGGTGATAAACGGGCGGACTCGTTGCCTTTTTGTATGTATCAAAAAGTAATGGGCGCGCCTGTGTCTCGTCGATTTACAGTCCACCACTTTTATCTGCCCTACAAAAACTGCAAGTTAGCCAGTTTCATGTTTAATGAAAAAGGCGAATTAATAGAGCAGGTTTATTTTACCAAGATGTCTCGGATGGTGAATGTTTGCCGTAAGTTGCAGCGTATTCTCTTGGAAGAAAAGGACCTGCGTGAATATGCATCCCAAGGAATGCTGCAGCAGGGAAAGCGTCAGAAGGACAGGGAATGGGCGCAGACGGAGCAATTTGCGGCCTAATCACTTGTGTAGCTGCAGTGTAGAGCTATGGCATGAATGCATTAAGGCAAGTGTCACTGAGTCACTAGCAACGACCAAACGTGCTAACGGGCAAGGGCAAACTGCAGAAATAAAAGCTAAAAGCTAAAAGCTAAAAGCCCAAAGGCATAGGCTCAAAATAGAGAATAAAAAAGCGAAGGGTCGTTAAAACGACACCTTCGCTTTTTTGTGTTTATCACTCTTAAATGCAGTGCTTGATAAGGCTAAGAATAAAAGTGCAGATCAGATCTGCACTTTTAACCTAAATCAAAATAGTGCTTAGTAGAAAGAATACTTCACTTCAACACCAAGAATACGTGGCTCGTTCACAATACCGGTAAGGTTTGCGAAGTCGATCGCACCTTTAACGTTATCTTCATCGGTAATGTTACGACCAAACAAGGCTACTGTGTAGTTATGTTCGAAGTTTTCGTAACCAATACGTAAACCGCCTTCAAAGTTGTCATCAGTCGTAAATTCAACCGCTTCGTAAAGGAAAAGGTTAGTTTCGCCCTGGAATGCCCAATCAGTAAAGATGAAGAATTCGCCGTCGTCACCCATAGGTACGGTGTAACGTGCGGTAAAGTTAAAGATTGATTCTGGCGCTTGAGGGAATGGGTTACCATCAATTGATGCTGAGAAGCCATCGGCGCGAGGATCTAATACTGTGCAGTAACCTGTGAAGCCTGCATCAGCACTTGTACCACAAGGTGCCACAGTTAATGTATCGTCTTTAATTTCTGTGTGGTTATAACTATAACCAGCAGTGAAAGTAAGTTCGTCTGTCGCTAGCCATTGGGCATCAACTTCAAACCCGTAGGCTTCACCTTTATCGGCGTTAACAAGCGCAGTAAAGTTGTTACCACCACCAATAGCTGAAAACTGCATGTCGTCTACTGTGTAATAGAAAGCAGCAGCATTTAGGCGCAAAGTATCATCTAGCAAGTCAGACTTAACGCCTACTTCAAATGAGTTAATGGTTTCTGCTTCAGCTACAGAAGGAGAGCCTTCAAAGGCTACATCGCGGCCTTGAATGGTTTGCGCGCGAAAGCCGTTAGCATATCGAGCAAATACTGACATATCGTCAGTAACACGATAGTTGGCGCTAAGCTCATAGCTCATTTGACCGTCGTCTACGTGAATATCATCATATTCTTGTACGCCAGCAAAACCGATAAGTACCGCGAAGCCATCAACGTTTTGTTCACCAACAATAAGCGATTTGTCATCGTGAGTGTAGCGAAGGCCACCAGTAATGTTTAGCTTCTCGTTAACTTGGTAAGAAGTCTGTCCAAACAATGCCCATGTTTTGTTGTCATGGAATACGGTTGTTGCACCGAAGAAGCCATCAACACTGGTTACATTGAAAGACGCGTCATAATAGAACGCACCTACCTGCCAGTTCATAGCATCTGTTGTGTTGCTTGAAAGGCGGAATTCTTGAGTGTATTGCTCTAGGTCGTTTAACTTATCTTGGGTAACGAAGTTTTGGCTCGCAATGCTATCACCGTCTACGTCACCTAAGCTGTAACCGTCAGCCGTTTCTATTGCAGAAATAGACGTGAAGGTTACGTCATCCATGTCGTATTCAAGTTTTAATGAAGTACCAAAACCGTCATATTCTTGAGGGTTGTTATCAGCACCTGTGCCTAATAGGTCACTATCATAGCTTACGGTGTCACGATCATAACTGGCATTTAGGCCATTTTCGCCTTTATTGAAAACGTTGCCACGGAAGATAGAGGCTGTGCCTTCTAATTCACGGCCGTGTACATTTAACAATGCAGAGAAGTCGTCAGACGGTTCCCAAAGAAGCTGTAAGCGGTATGCTTTCTCGTCAAAGCCACCAAGCGCATCTTTTTGGCCTGTTGCAGCATTGTCGATGTAATCATCACGCTCTTGTGAAAGTACAGACAAGCGTGCAGATAGCTCGTCAGTTAAACCGCCGCCTACTGCGCCTTCAAAGTTCATAGTACCGTAAGAACCAAAACCGGCTTTAGCGTAACCTTCTAAATCTTGTGTAGGTTTTACGGTATCGAACTTAATGATACCTGCTGTCGTGTTGCGGCCAAACAAGGTGCCTTGTGGGCCACGTAATACTTCAACTTGTTGCACATCAAAAAGTGGGAAGCTTTTCAGTACCACATTTTCCATTACCACTTCATCCATGATAATAGAAACAGGCTGTGAAGCGGCTAAATCGAAGTCAGTGTTACCTAGGCCACGAATATAGAAACGTGGCGCTACGCGACCGTTTGACGATTCAGCGTAAAGGCCAGGCACACGAACGGCCAATGCAAGAATGTCTTCACCACCTGAAAACAAGCTTTCAAATTTTTCACCACTTAGGGTCGCTACAGAAATAGGTACTTCCTGAATTGACTGGGTACGTTTTTGCGCTGTTACGGTAATTTGTTCAAGAGCCGTTTCTTTTTTTTGTATTGTTTCTGCTTCTTGAGCAAGGATTGAAGTACTGAACGCTGCACTAACTGCAAGCGCCAAAGAGGCTAGTTTATGTGTTCTCATGTGTCCACCAAGAGTTTTGAATTATACTTTTGTAGTGTTTTTCGGTACAGAAAAAGCGGTCTGTACGCGGCGTAGCATTTTACACAAACTAGGTAATAAAAACTTATCATTGTTGTAAATATTTATTTTCTTATGAACTTGGCGCGATATTGTGAGGGCGATAAACCGGTATATTTTTTGAAAAGCCGAGTGAAAGAACTGAGGTCCTCGTAACCCACACTATTCACAATGGATTCAAGAGGAGACATAGATGTTTCTAAAATTTTTCGTGCTTGTTCTAACCGTAAACCTTGTAAATATTGAATAGGCGTTATTGCACAGGCTTGCTTGAAACGCCTTATTAATGTGCGCTCAGTCATATTATGTTCGTGGGCAACATGTTTCAGCGTGAGCCGTTTTGTAAAATGTTCTTCCAAGTAATTTTGCACTGCTAACACATCTTTATCTTGGTGAAATTTATGCTGGCGACTGCTTGCATACACGGTTTGATTCGGCCTGGAAAAATCGAGTACATGAGACTTGGCAGTATCACTGGCCACTTGATGACCGCAATAACGTTCTATAAGCAAAATAGCCAAATCTATCCACGCCATACCGCCACCTGCACAAAAAATAGCATCTTGTTCAGTTACCATCTTTTCAGACTGCAAATTAACATTGGGATAATGAGAGCGAAATTTATCAGCATAGCCCCAATGGGTAGTGGCAACTTTATTATCAAGTAACCCTGACTCTGCTAACAAAAAAGTCCCGGTGCAGTTACCCGCAATATCTGCCCCTTGTTTTTGCAGCCGTTTAATATGTACAAGTTGATTCGCGTTTTCTTGTAAAACCGTATCGATATCGCCGCCAATCGTGGGGATCAGCAAAATATGAGTGTCTGTCACATCTTCAATAGCAATGTTAGGGGTTAGCAGTAACTGGTTAGTACAGTGAAAAGGTTTGTCGTGAAAACTCGCCAGCTGAACTTTAAATTTAGGGGTGGTGGGTTGGTTATGAATGCGCTGCCAACTGATGCCTGCAAATGCGAAGACATCGAGTGCGCCAGTGATGGCAGAAGCCAAAGCTTGATCAAATCCTAATACGGTCACGACGAACGGTGGTTTATTCATAAAAATAATACAGTTTATTAAATACGATAACTAACGGTGATTGTTGGCGTAAATGGCCATGATTGTGTCATAAATGACAATAATGGCATGATAACGAATATGACACAATGCATTAACAATTTGCTCAAGGACTTTATTATGGCTGACCAACTTATTCCCCGTCGGGAAATGCAATTCCAACTCTATGAAGTATTAAATACACAGTCTTTGTGTGAAAAACCCCGTTTTGAAGAACATAACGTTGAAACGTTTAATGCCGTTATTGATATGGCAGAAAAAATGGCTGAAGAGCTGTTTCTTCCTCACAACGCTATCGCTGATAAAGATGAGCCTACTTTTGATGGCAAAAAAGTCACCATGATAGATGAGGTTAAAAAAGCCTTTGATACTTATAGGGAGTCAGGCTTTATTGCAGGTCACTTCGATTATGAAGATGGCGGAATGCAATTACCCGTTACCATTATGAATGCGTGTGCGGGTTACTTCTTAGCGGCAAATCCTTCCACTACAGCGTATCCTTTTCTTACTGCTGCGGCGGCAAATGTGGTGAAACATTTTGCCAATGAAGAAACCAAGCAAGCTTTTTTACCTAAAATGCTAACAGGTGACTTTACCGGCACTATGGCATTAACTGAGCCTCATGCGGGCTCTGGCTTGGCAGATATTCGCACATCGGCAACGCTTCACGAAGATGGCACGTATCGCGTGAAGGGCAGTAAGCTTTATATCTCTGCAGGCGAACACGAATTATCAGACAACATTGTTCATTTGGTATTAGCGAAAATTCCTGGCGGCCCTGCGGGCGTAAAAGGTATTTCATTATTTGTTGTTCCTAAATACCGTCTAGATGAAAACGGTAACCCTGGCCCCCGTAACGACGTCACTCTGGCTGGGCTTATTCATAAAATGGGTTATCGTGGTACGACCTCTACTGCACTTACGTTTGGTGAGAACGGTGACTGTCATGGTTATCTCGTGGGTGAACCACACCAAGGCTTGCGTTACATGTTCATGATGATGAATGAAGCGCGCATTGGTGTAGGTTACGGCGCTGCCATGATTGGTTATCGTGGCTATCGCTATTCACTTGAGTATGCAAAAGATCGTACCCAAGGGCGTGCTGCGCCGAAACTAGCTCCAGAAGATGAGGCAACACCAATTATTAACCATGGTGATGTGCGTCGCATGTTGTTAGCGCAAAAGTCCTATTGTGAAGGTGGCATGGCACTGTGTTTATATGGCAGCACCTTAATTGATGCGTTGGAGACGGAAGAAGACACCGCAAAACGCACCGAAATTTCCCAGCTACTCGAGCTACTTACCCCAGTATTTAAAGCGTGGCCTTCTGAATTTGGCCCTAAAGCTAACGACTTAGCCATTCAAATTCTTGGCGGCGCTGGTTATACCCGAGAATACCCCGTAGAACAGTGCTGGCGGGATAACCGTTTGAACCCTATTCACGAAGGAACAAATGGTATTCAAGCCTTGGATTTACTAGGTCGTAAATTATGGCAAAGCGAAGGCAAAGGGCTCCAAGTATTAATGGCTCGTGTTTCTGGCGACATGAAAGCGGCTACAACACCACGAGCTCAAGCGCTAGCGGCAAAACTTAAACCTTACCTTGACCAACTTGGCGGGCTCATTCAACAAGCGGCGGGTGACTTACGTTCAGATAAACAAGCCGTGTTACTGACTAACGCAAGCTGCTTTTTGAATATCTTTTCTGCCTGCGTAGTGAGTTGGATTTGGTTACGCCAAGCGAATGTTGCCGAGCAAGCATTGGCTAATGGCGCAAGTGGTCAAGACGGCGATTTCTACGAAGGAAAAGTGGCAGCTGCTGAATACTTCCTCAATTGGGAATTACCGCTAGTGAAACGTGATATAGAAGTCATTACGTCACAAGAACCAACCTGTGAAAATGTGAAAGCCAGTTATTTCTAATAACGGCTTCAAGGGCATAACAATGACATACCAACAATGGCACATTGCAAAAAATATTAAGGCGGGGCAATAAAATGGTGGCATCAAACGTAGAAGGGAAACATATCCTTATCACAGGGGGCGGCTCAGGTATTGGCGCAGCCTCGGCCAAAACCTTATGTGAGCGCGGGGCATTGGTCGGTGTTGCCGATTTGAATATGGATGCAGCAGAAGCCTTAGTGCATCAGCTCAAAGAAGCGGGCGGTAATGCCTATGCGGTAAAAGTAGATGTTACTGAGCCTGCACAAGTGAATGCCATGTTTGAAGTGGCGTTTTCACAGCAAGCCAAGCTAGACGTAATCATCAATAATGCGGGTATAGACCATTTCCCAGCGCCCCTTACTGAAGTAGACGATGCTATGTTCATGAAGAACATTCAGGTGAATCTAGCGGGCGTGTGGTATTGCATGAAAAATGCGCTTAAACATATGACCGTAAATGGTGGTGGTCATATTATTAACATTGCGTCGGTAGCGGGCTTACGCTCCGCGCCTATGATCAGTGCCTACAGTGCATCTAAACACGGAGTTATTGGCTTAACTAAATCGGCAGCGGTGGAATATGCCCGTGCGAATATTCGCATTAATGCGGTGTGCCCAAGCTTTGTTGACACGCCAATGGTACAGGGCGTGTTGTCTAAATTAGACGAACGTGGACAAAAAGCCATGGTGGGAGCAAACCCCATGAAGCGTTTAGGCAAACCTGAAGAAATAGCGAATGCGATAGCATGGTTGTGTAGTGACGAGTCTTCATTCATGACAGGACAATCGGTTGTACTTGATGGCGGCATGTTGGCCTAATCACCCAATTTCTTGAGTTTGATAAAAGTTATTGCGTTTGATGAAAGCGCGACAGATTTTAAAAAAGGGAAAACTATTATGAAAAATTTATTCGATTTAACTGGCAAGGTTGCTTTAGTAACAGGTGCTAGCCGAGGTATTGGTGAATCAATCGCACGTTTGTTAGCGCAATATGGCGCACATGTTATTGTGTCTAGCCGTAAAATTGATGGCTGTGAAGCAGTAGCCTCTTCAATTCGTGATGCAGGTGGTAAAGCAACAGCGCTTGCATGTCATGTTGGCGATATGGAGCAAATTACCGCTGCTTTTGCCGAAATTAAAAGCGAATTCGGTAAGCTAGATATACTCGTGAACAATGCGGCAGCTAACCCGTACTTTGGTCATATCCTAGATACAGATTTAGGCGCTTACGACAAAACAGTAGACGTGAACATTCGTGGCTACTTCTTTATGTCGATTGAAGCGGGCAAAATGATGAAAGAGCAGGGCGGTGGCGTCATTCTTAACACGGCTTCAGTGAACGGTGTAACACCTGGTGACATGCAGGGTATTTACTCTATTACGAAAGCCGCGGTTATTAGCATGACGAAATCGTTCGCAAAAGAGTGCGGTAGCTTAAATATTCGCGTTAATGCGTTATTACCTGGCTTAACTGATACTAAGTTTGCCTCAGCACTAACTTCAAATGATCAAATTTTGAAGCACGCGCTTAAAGTGATCCCACTAGGCCGTGTTGCCGATCCGGATGAAATGGCAGGTACGGTATTGTACTTAGTGTCTGACGCATCTAGCTACACCACAGGCACGACAGTGGTGGTTGATGGTGGTATGCTAGCGTAAAAAACGCTAACGAGATTTTACCATGCATATATGGGTTGACGCAGATGCGTGTCCCAGTGTGATTAAAGACATACTTTTTAAGGCAGCCCGACGTACCGGTCTGCCTTTGTCTTTAGTTGCTAATCATTCTATGTCTGTTCCACCAGATAAACATATTACGTTAACTATCGTGCCTTCTGGCTTTGATGCCGCAGATGATTATATTGTTGAAAAGATAGAAGCCGGTGATTTAGTGATTACCGGAGACATTCCTTTGGCTGCCGATATTCTGGCCAAGAACGCCAAAGCCATGAACACTCGGGGCGATGAATACGACAAATCATCCATCCGTGCCGCGCTTACTATGCGAGACTTTATGGATACCATGCGTTCAAGCGGTGAACACACGGGTGGCCCTAAAGCGTTTTCTCAGCGAGATAAACAGAATTTCGCCAATGCGTTAGATAGAATGATTACCGCGGGCACACGCTAACGCGAGGGGTTTGATCTTTATCTCAACTGAGATAATTTGAGTGACTCGCTCAAACAAAAAAAGGGCTACGTTTTCATCACGTAGCCCTTTTTAATTTTTATTATTTAACCGAAAAGCCTATCTTTTAAAACTTAGCTTATTTAAAGCTTAGCGCACTTAAATATCAAAGCTCTTAAAACTAGAGCACAGATACTAAGGCTTTCGCTAACGCTTCAACGTTTTCGTTATTAATACCCGCAATGTTTACGCGGCTAGAGTCAACAAAGTAAACACTGTGTTTTTCACGAACTTCACGCACTTGCTCAGGTGTAATACACAAGAACGAGAACATGCCTTTTTGATCGTTAACAAAGCTGAAGTCTTTTGGCGAACCATTGTCGTGCAAGTTCTTAACCAGCATGGCACGTAGCGTTTTCATACGGTTACGCATTTCATCTACTTCATTAACCCATTCTTGATTAAGCGCTTCGTCAGACAAGATAATATCAACCAACGCACCGCCGTAGCTAGGTGGCATAGAGTAAATACCACGAGCAATAGATTGAATTTGGCCTTGAGCAATTTTGCGTGTGCTGGTATCAGCAGTAATGATGGCAGCAAGACCAACACGCTCACGGTATAAACCGAAGTTTTTAGAGCAAGATGCCGCAACAATCACTTCTGGTAGGTTTTCAACCAAAAGACGAAGGCCATACGCATCTTCATCTAAGCCTTCACCGAAACCTAAGTAAGCCACATCAATGAAAGGTAGGAACTCACGCTCTTTAGCAACCGCTAGTACTTCGTCCCACTGTGCATTCGTTAAATCTGCACCCGTTGGGTTGTGGCAGCAACCGTGAAGTAACACGATATCGCCTTTCGCTGCACCGCGAAGGGTATCCATCATGGCATCGAAGCGAATGCTAGCAGACGCTTTATCGAAGTACGGGTAGGTTTCAATTTTAAGACCAGCAGAACCAATTAACGGGATATGATTAGCCCATGTTGGGTCGCTTACCCATACTTTAGCGTTCTCGTTACAACGAACCAGTAATTCTGAAAGAATGCGAAGTGCACCACAACCACCTGGCGCTTGAACCGCGGCAACACGGTCAGCAAGTAATACAGGGCTGCTCTTGCCTAAAAGCAAAGTAAGCATGTTGTCGATGTAACCCTGATTACCTTGTGGCGTAATATAGGTTTTGCTGGTTTCACGTTCTAACAACAGTTGTTGCGCTTTCGCTACGCTAGTAAGAATAGGGGTATTACCTTGCTCATCTTTATAAACACCGACACCTAAGTCGATTTTATGAGAATTTAAATCTTCACGATAAGCAGCTGACAAACCAAGTATTGGGTCTGGGGCGAGATGGGGTAATACTTCAAACACGATATTTCCTCGTTGCAATGCAAAAAATAGCAGGCACGCATTATGCCACCGATGGTAGAAAAAACGACCCTTTATAGTAGAAAATATGTCATTAAATTGGTATTTGTGGTGTAAAACGAAATACACATCACAAAATTACGTGTCAGTTAATACTCATCAGATGCATGTCACTTGCGCCTATGTGTGTAGTGCTAGGCAGAACACGACTTAACCGATAATAAAATGTTGGTTGCCCACTACGTCACCGCGCGTATTAAAAGTACGTTCATACCAATGTATTTGTTGGTGGCTATTTACAAGAAGCAGAGTAGAAGTACGAGTACCATATTCTGGTGATTGGATAAAAATAGACGACAGACGTTTTTCCCATTCATACCCAATGCCTGTGTTAGGCAGCGTATGATCAGATGCTTTGTCTTCGTCTTTTAAAATGGCGAAAAGTGCCTCAGTATCAAGCTGATTATTTTGGCTCACGTAATCGGTTAACGACGCTATTCCTTTGGTGACTTTCGGCCAAGGTGTCGTTAAGTTAGCGTTGGATAAACCGTAAACACCTTGGGTTAACGTAGCGTGGGTGTCTTCGAAGTTGTTGTACACCGCGAGTGATTTTACATCACCATAAACCAAATTATAGCCATTATACTTGTGCCGGTTTGCACGTAATACGTTAAGGTAGGTGGGCTGTTTCATTGCTTCATCAATAAGCCAATCTGCCACTAAGCCGCCGCGAGAAATAGCATCGGTTTTTATCGTCTCAGGAGCTCTAATATTGGTTAAGGCGGCCACTTTTCCGTTACGCGTAACTCCCATCCAAGTGCCGTGAGCCTGTAAATCATGGCCTGCAAGCACATGTGGGTGATTATTCCAAAACCCAGACACAGCAGTGGGTCTAGCGTGAAATTCATCTCTATTTGCCGCAATAACCAAAGGGAATTCCTGACTTTGGTCTACTGCAATAAACAATATGCACATATACAACTTTACTCGCTGACTGTTGTGAATAATGAACACGGTAACCGCATTCAATATCATGTAAAGGTGGTGGATTGCCGCTAACTTTTTTATGCTTACCCGCTAAAACGTAGTAAGAGAATAACAAGAATGAAAAAAACGATTCATCATCAGTTAGTGGGCAATAAGTTACCACGCAAATGGCCACACTGGCTAAGTGCTTGCGGCAGTTTTATTTTAACTAAACGGGGGTGGCGAGTGGAAGGCGAGCTCATCAACGATAAAAAAGTGATATTGGCTGTTGCTCCACATACGTCGAACTGGGATTTCTTTATAGGCATACTGGTGGTGTTTGCGTTAAGAATTAAGGTTAACTTTTTTGGCAAACACACCATTTTTACACCCCCTTTAGGCTATATTGTGAGGAAACTTGGCGGCATACCCATAGAGCGAAGTAAAGCACATGGGGTGGTGAATAATATCGTACGTCAGATACAAGACAGCGAAGAAGTAGTATTGGCCTTGGCACCAGAAGGGACACGAAAAGGCGTATTTCCTTGGAAAACCGGTTTTATGTACATTGCTAAAGAGGCCAATATTCCCATTCAGCTGCTAGGGCTTGATTACGCCAAGAAAACCGTTGTACTTGGCCCAATTATTGACCAAATCGACGATATTGAAGAACAAATGCAAACTATTTATGCGTTTTATGCTAACGTTTGCGCCCATTATCCAAAAAACTGTATAACCAGCTAACGTAACGGAGCGTTCACCCGTGTCAAAACAGGGATTTACAACCCGGCAGGTTCACGCAGATCGTTTGCTCAATACCCCAGAGCATGGCGGCGTGCATACCAGCACTTCTAATTCTGTACTTTTCGAATTTTCTGATGCCCAAGGTATCATTGATGCTTTTCAGGGCAAACGTGCAGCCCACGTATATTCGCGCTCATCATCTCCGTCGGTTGCCGCATTGCAAAATATGCTTAACGACCTTGAGGGCGGCTTAGGGGCTTTATGCTTCTCAACAGGGATGTCTGCCATTAGCAGTACCTTGTTTTCGCTTTTAAAAGCTGGCGATCACCTTATCGTTAGCCAATATCTGTTTGGGAATACGCGAAGCTTCTTCGATACGCTTGCCGATTATGGTGTTCAGATTACCTTTGCTGATGTAACGGATATCCAAAACGTTAAAGAAGCTTATTTACCTAACACGAAAGGGGTCTATACTGAAACGGTAGCCAACCCGGTAACCCAAGTTGCCGACCTACGTGCTATCGGTCAGTACTGCGAAGAGCGTAATATTTTGTTTATGGTTGATAACACCATGACACCGCCACCGCTTTTTTACGCCAAAGAACTAAAAGCCTCGTTAATATTTTGCTCACTGACCAAATACATTTCTGGTCATGGTAATGTGTTGGGCGGTGCTGTTATTGATACCGGCCTGTTCAATTGGAAAGGCTTTGGAAACATTAAAAGTGCTTACCAAGTTGCCGATGAAGCCCAATGGGGTTTAACACAAATTAAGAAAAAAGGGTTACGCGATTTAGGCGCCACACTGGCCCCTCAGTCTGCAACCGCCATTGCGTTAGGTATGGAAACGTTAAGCTTGCGCTTAGCTCGAGCATGTGAGAATTCACAAAAGCTCGCTATGTTTTTAGATAACCACCCCAAAGTAAAACACGTATTTTATCCTGGGCTGGCTAGCCACCCGCAGCACTTTATGGCGCGAGAGCAGTTAAAAAGAGGCTATGGCGCTATTCTTAGCTTTACCCTTGTTGATGATATTGACCCAGTTCAATTCTTAAATGCCCTAGAGTTGGTAATTTGCGCTACGCACTTAGGTGATAACCGTACGCTGGCGTTGCCTGTTGCTCCAACGATTTACTTTGAAAATACAGCAGAAGAGCGGGAAGCTATGGGTGTTTCAGATACCATGATAAGAATATCGGTAGGTATTGAAGATACCGACGATCTTATTAATGATTTTACGAATGCCTTCGACCGCAAATATGCAGCAGAATAAATTCTCTGTTTCATTGATTTAACGTCAATTTCACTTTTTGTTCGTCATCGGAGCAGTAACGAACAAAAAGTGGTGTTATTATCAATTCTGCAAGAAGTAGCTAGATCCTTTTCATCGCATTAATTCTCTTAGTTGTGTTGTGGCAAACTCGATTGATTCTGGGTTAGCAGTGAGAGGATCAGCTTCTTGCCCTTTCTTTCCATTTAAATCCCTCCAACCATGCAATGTCTAATTTACCGTTCCGTATTCCTGTTAGTCATATTACGCTAATGAATTCTATAACACGGGTCATTCATCAATTAAATTCGAACGATAGGTGGGTATTTTCCTAATATATATTCGATTTACAGTCTTTTATTATTTACACACTAAATTAATAGGAGAAATGTAATGACGTCTATTCTTGTTGTGTATTCAAGCCTTAATGGCGAAAACAGTAAATCAACCGAGCTCGCTGACTATTATCTTCAGTCACGTGAGGGCAGCGAAACATCGGTTACAAAAGTTGATGTAGCAGAACTAGCGTTGGCACATCTAACCGGTGAAGAAATGCAAGCGTGGATGACAGACGCTAGCGAGCGTACTTCTTCACAAAAGCGTTTAGCTGCGGTTTCCGATGACCTCGTTGCACAACTTCAAGCGGCAGATGAAATTGTGCTAGCAGTTCCTATGTACAACTTCGGTATTCCTTCTTCACTTAAAGCCTATTTCGACCGTATTGCACGGGCGGGTATTACCTTTAAATATACTGAAACTGGGCCGGTAGGTTTGCTTGAAGGCAAGCAAGCGAAGGTATTTGCTAGTCGAGGCGGCGTTTACGAAGGCGGTGATTACGATACACAAACACCATACTTAACTCACTTTTTAAATTTCATCGGTATTACTGACGTGAAATTTGTTTATGCAGAAGGACTTAGTATGGGTGAAGACAGTGCTAATGAAAGTATCGCTAATGCGAAGGGTAAAATAATTGAACTAACCCAAAAAGTCGCTGACTAAATCTATGCAGTTAGCAAAACGCAATGAGTGCGTTTGAGCTAAAGTGTGTTCCAAGTTGAGTGTGCTTGATTGCCCCGCATATTATGCGGGGCTTTTTTATGCGTCTTGCCATTTTATGCGCGGCTTTTTATTAAGAGATTTTTATCAGTGGTTTATATATTAGGGATTTGTCGAATTGAGTAATTTCCACTTAGGGTTTACAGCCTAATAGTCAATCGCTCGATTCTCTGGGTATAATGTGGGCATAACTAAAAAATAAAGTCGTTATTATGCAGAAATTTTCCTCCCTTGTTTTAGCAACAAGTATTACGCTTCTCCTTGGTGGGTGCGCCAATACAGATTCAAACACTCAATCAAACGCTAAAACAAGCTCCGCCCAAAGTGACACCCTTTCATCTAGGGCACCTAAAAGTATCCGTAATGAGCCAATTGCTTCCTACACTCCCGACATTGAGCAGGGCCCTGTACAGTATTCAGAAAACGGTGAGATTACCTTAAAACAAATTATGGCAGATCCACAATGGTTAGGCAGAGCCCCGACTAATATGGGGTGGTCAATTGATGGTAGCCACATTGTTTACGAAAGAGAACAAGCTAACAGCAAGCTAAAAGATGTTTATATAGCAAGTCTTGATGCAGCAGATAAAAGTGAAAAAGCACCGCTATCTCAATTACATCAATATAAATACGATGAGCGGGTAGAGCGCGCAGACGGCGTCATTGCCTACCGGTTTAAAGACAGCGTATATGTGCAATTTGCTAATGATGACGTTGTGCAACTTACCCGTGGTGGTAGCTTTCTCTCATCGCTATCTTTTATGACTGATGGGCGTTTAATGGCATTAAGTGGCAACAGCGCCATTGCTATAGATCTAACCAACGGCAGCAGAGAAGAATTGGTAAGTTGGGCATTCAGCGATGAACCAGAACCAGTCGCCGCGCCAAAAGATTATATTGCCGAGCAGCAACAATCATTAATTCAGTATATTGCTAAAAAGCGTAAAGATCGTGAAGCGAAGGCGAAGGCGCAAGATACGCTTGCGGTAAATAACACCAGCATTGCACCTGATACTTTTTATTTTGATAAAGCCCATAAACTGGTAGGCGTGAGCGTATCTCCGAAAGGGAATTTTGCGATTGTGGCGACCACGCCAGATACACCTTCCCGAGACGATAGTGACATTATGCCGCACTACATTCAGGAAGATAGCCGCATAGCGAGCAAGCCTGTACGTAGAAAAGTAGCTGACGCTGAACCGATTAATCATCAGCTTTGGCTTTTAGACTTAGCAAGTGGCGAAAAGTCTCTATTAAATTACTTTAGCTTACCGGGCTATAACGATGATGTATTAGCCGATGTAAAGGCTGAAAATGCAAAAGCTAAGGGTGAAAGTTATGATGTTAATCGCTTACCAAGACCTATTACTTTGCTGTCTAGCTGGAACTGGCAAAAGCCGTCTATAAGCTGGCATAAAGACGGTGAGCAAGTTGCGGTAATGGTAGAGGCTTGGGACAACAAAGATCGCTGGATTGCTACAGTAGACTTAGACAACCAACGTTTAGTTAACCAACATCGCCTACATGATGATGCGTGGGTAAATTATCGTTTTAACAGCTTCGGTTGGTTTAATAACAGCGAAACCTTGTATTATCAGTCTGAACATTCAGGGTATGCACATCTTTATACGCAAGAACCAGGGCAAGCGCCTAAAGCCTTAACTCAAGGTACGTTCATTACCGACAACCCAACGTTGTCTAGCGATGATATGTGGATGTACTTTACCGCGAACAGTAAACATCCTAGTATCTTTGAAGTTTATCGCGTGAAGGCTACCGGCGGTGAAGTAGAAGCGCTAACCGACCTCAACGGTTTAACAGAGTATGAACTCAGTCCAGATAACGCCACATTAGTGTTAAGTCATGGCAAAGTGTCTCGCCCTCCTGAGCTTTATGTTAAAGCAGTAAATAGCAAAGAAGCGGCTATAAAAATTACCGATACGGTAAGCGATGCATTTACCGCTATGCCGTGGGCAGTGCCTAATGTAGTAGCCATTCCATCTAGTCACACCGATGCCCCTATTTATGCCCGCGTATACTTACCTAAAGATTATCAAGCAGATAAGCCGCTCAAGGCAGTAGTCTTTAATCACGGTGCAGGTTATTTGCAGAATGCCCACCTAGGGTGGTCGTTGTATTTCAGAGAATACATGTTTAATAGCATGCTAGTGCAACAGGGGTATGTGGTACTTGATATGGACTACCGTGCCTCAGCAGGTTACGGGCGCGACTGGCGCACGGCTATCTACCGCAACATGGGGACACCTGAAGTACAAGATTTACGAGACGGTGTAAATTGGTTGGTAGAAAACGCCAATGTCGATCGCAATCGAATAGGCACGTATGGGGGCTCTTATGGTGGGTTCTTAACCTTTATGTCTATGTTCAACGCACCAGATCTTTTTGCAGCTGGTGCAGCGCTTCGCCCAGTTACTGATTGGGCGCACTATAACATTGGATATACGTCAAACATCCTAAACACCCCGGATGTCGATCCTATTGCCTATGAGCGCAGTTCACCTATTTATTTTGCAGAAGGGCTAGAGAAACCACTGTTAATTAATGCACCCATGGTAGATGACAATGTGTTTTTCCATGACACGGTTCGACTAGTACAGCGCTTAATTGAGCTAGAAAAGGAAGACTTTGAAACGGCTATTTACCCTGTAGAGCCACATGGCTTCGTTCAACCAAGCTCTTGGTTAGATGAATACCGCCGAATCTATAAGTTATTCGAAGAGAATTTGTAGTGAGCAAAGGCTGGCTATTAAGATAAAAAAACGCCCCTATAAAGGGGCGTTTTTGTTTTAGTGGTAGTCAGTAGTGAGTAAAGGAAGTCGTATTGTCACCCCCGATGCTATTTCACTCGTTAACTACCGTTTTTTAGCGGTTAGCCACATAAGTGTGAAGATGATTAATCCACTTAGCGCACCGAATAAGTGCGAATCGATGGCAACTTTGGCGTCAATCAGTGCAGCAACCTGAGCACTACTGCCTGATATTTGTTCATAAATCACTTTAAGCGCCACACCGCCCAGTAAAATCCAACCCGAGCGCATCTTATTCATAATATCCATTAATGCGCCCCATACGAATATACCGTGTAGCGCACCAGATAACCCCGCATACCAAATAAGATCTTCAGAAAACAGATAAAGGCCTGCACTTGTGCCTAAGCTGCACCATACAAACACTTTTAAAAAACGACCTATTCGGTAATGTTCGCCGTGTAACGCCCATAGTAAGGTAAGGCCTGATAAATTCAGCAGCAAGTGATACCCATTGGTGTGCACAATATTGCCAGATAATAAACGCCAGGTTTCTAACCCTTGAATGGCGAAACGATCGTAAGCTAACCACTCACCAGAGAGTGGCTCTAAGAAAAAAGCGACGATAGCGCAAAGCGCTAAAATAAGTGGGCCTACGCTATACTTAGGTGAGACCGGTAGTGACATCATCATTGTTATTTATTTTAGTAATCCGTGTGTGCTGGGTATGATACATAAAATTGCCAGTAGGGTGGAAAGCGTTATCGGTAAAAATGCTTTTTTCGTCGGCTTCCGCCTATATAACAATCATAAAAACGTAATGAGGTGACAAATGTCTCTAATTTTAAGTGAAAAGAAAAACGGGATCTTAACGATCACCATTAATCGCCCAGAGAAGAAAAACGCCTTAACCCGAGAAATGTATCAGAGCATGGCTGACGCATTATTCAGTATTGAAAATGACGATAGCATTAAGACTGTGCTGTTCCGTGGTGAAGGCGACTGTTTTACTTCAGGTAACGATATTAGTGATTTTGCAGGGCGCAAAGAAGGGGATGACGTGAATGAGTCTGCGGCATTTATGCGTGGGCTAATAAACTGCAAAGTGCCGGTAGTAGCGCAGGTTCATGGCATGGCTGTGGGTATAGGCACGACAATGCTTTTACACTGCGATTTTATCTATGCTGAGACAAACACCCGATTTGTTCTACCATTCATCAACTTAGGTCTTGTTCCTGAATTTGCTTCAAGTTATCTTCTTCCGAAAATGGCAGGGCATGTAAAAGCCAGCGAGTGGCTGATGTTAGGCGAACCATTTGGCACAGAAGATGCCTGTCAGTTTGGGTTAATTACCGGAAGCTATTCTGCCGAGGAGTTAACCGAGAAAGTGACATCGGTATGTAAAAAGTTGGTGGCAAAGCCCTCATTTGCATTGATGCAAACCAAATCACTATTAAAGAATGATGTGGAATCTACCCATCACTATATGGATATTGAATTCGATGTGTTTGGTCAAGCTATGGATTCAGAGGCCGCCCGTGAAGCGTTTGATGCGTTTTTGTCAAAACGTCCGATCAATCCGGAGAAATTTAAATAAAGAGGAAGTCATATTTTGAAACGTGGTTCATGGTTTAGTTCATCGTTTTTAGCCATTGCAGTTTCAAGCTGCCTGTTGGTGTCTGCAAATGCACAGCAAGTAAGAGAAGTAGGGGAGCCAGAGGCCGCCACGGGGTATGTAGATAAACAAGCCTTTTCTGCGAATGATTACATGGTGGTAGCGGCTAACCCATACGCCTCCTGGGCAGGCAAAAACATATTGGCCAAAGGGGGAAGCGCCATTGATGCAGCGGTTGCCGTGCAATCAATGTTATCGCTGGTTGAACCACAGTCCTCAGGCATTGGTGGTGGCGGGTTTATATTGTATTGGGACAATAAAAACAAAGTGCTGCACACCTTCGACGGTAGAGAAACCGCCCCTGCGGCCGTAAACTCGCATTGGTTTATTGAAGGCAATAAGCCCATGCGATGGCTTGATGCCGTGGTAGGTGGGAAATCAGTAGGTGTACCTGGCGCGATTAAAGCGCTGGAAACTGCACAAAGTGAATTCGGCACCTTGCCATGGAACACATTGTTTGACGATACGATTAAAACGGCGACCGAAGGGTTTCGCGTGTCGCCGCGGCTGGCTAAGCTTATTGCGCTTGATTACCATCCAGGTTTAAAAACGTTTCCAACCAGTTCTACCTACTTCTTTCCTGCGGGGCTTCCGTTAAAAGAGGGCGCGATACGTAAAAATAAGCAATTGGCTAAAACCTTAAAAGGTCTTGCCGAAAACGGCACTGATTATTTGTATAAAGGCGAGTTAGCAGAAAAGATTGTTAAAACGGTAAATTCTGCGTCAATTAACCCAGGTCAAATGACGACTGAGGACTTAGCCGCTTACGAGCCTATTCGACGTGAGCCGGTATGTGGCTTGTATCGTGATAAACAGATTTGTGGCATGGCACCGCCAAGTTCCGGTGGTATTAACGTGTATCAAATTCTAAAAATGTTAGAAGGGCAGGATTTTTCTACCCTCACGCCTGACTCTGTAGAATTCGCAAACGTTTTCACTCAATCAAGCGCGCTGGCCTACGCTGACAGAGAAAAATACATAGCGGATAGTGATTTTACCAACCTTCCGTTTGCCGCCATGATTAACACTGCGTATTTGAATCGCCGCGCCGAAGGTATTGCGCCAGATAAGAAGTGGCGACGTGTACGTGCTGGTAACCCTTACGGCGATGCCAATATTAGCCTTGGCAGCAACATGGAACAGCCTAATACCTCGCATTTCTCTATTGTTGATAAAGAAGGCAATGCGGTATCAATGACCACAAGTATCGAGTTTATGTTCGGTTCGGGTTTGATGGTGGGTGGCTTCTTGCTAAATAACCAATTAACCGACTTTTCGTTTTCGCCTACGCAAAATCGTTTCCCTGTCCCTAACCGTGTTGAGCCAGGTAAGCGTCCACGAAGCGCAATGAGCCCTACAATGGTATTCGACAAGGATGGCGACTTAGAAGTGGTGGTAGGCTCTCCTGGTGGCTCACGTATTGTAAGTTACGTGGCTCAAACGTTAGTGGGCGTGTTAGATTTTGGATTAGACATACAGCAGGCCATTAATTTACCTAAAATTACTAACCGAAATGATTACACGGCTCTTGAAAAGGGAACGCCAATTGCTGAGCTTGAAGCGCCGTTAAAAGCGTTAGGGCATAATGTAAAGGTTGTCGACTTAAACAGCGGTTTACATGGTATTCAAATTAAATCGGGTAAAATTATTGGTGGCGCGGATCCAAGACGTGAAGGTGTTGCGGTAGGGCGCTAAGCGGTTTATTTAAACAATATTCCGTAAATAAAACTAAGCTGTTCGAATCGAGGGTTTGAATCCCTCTCTCTCCGCCAAATACCTACAGGCCCCTAATTCTCTAGGGGCCTCAAAGTTAAAGGCCTAGAGAGAAACGACGATATCACCAACTAGTACAAATTGGCGGTACAAAATGGGCGCAATTGCAACACCGTACAAAGACCCTAAATCTGGAATTTATTACGTCAGAGTAGCTTTTCCTGCTAACGTACGACATATTATTGGCAAGCGTGAACTTAAGATGTCATTACGTACGAAAGATTCAAGAGAAGCCAAACTCAAAGCGATAGACCCCACTCAAGACGCCTATACTCAGATTGAGCTTGCCAGAGCTAAATTGTCAGTCACTTCCAATGTAGAGTTAACACCCAGAGATTGTGCTGTTATTGCGCAACGCTGGTATGCAAGAGTTAGAAGCAACATTGAAGCTGGTGGTGATACTTCTGAATTTATAAGTTATGACGTAGGTAAGCTTAGTGATACTGGCCTGACAGATGAAAGTCTTGAAGTTACTTTTACGTTTGGATTTACGGATACACTGTCAATTTAGGGGGCAGAGATAGAAAGGGCAACAGATGAAGAGCGGACCGTTCTAATTGATGAACTTGCTCACATCTTTGACCTTCAGCGCGATGGGGGAGGAAGTGTACTCAAACGCTGAATGAAACAGCTAAAAGTGTAAGGCGCTATGTAGAGTTTGTGGGGGATAAGGATGTTACAGCCATCGTGTCTGCTGATTTGGTCCACTTCAGGAATACCTTACTTAAGCTTCCTATGTCCAAGCAGAAAGCAATAAGATCCTTACCTGTAGATAAAGAGGATATCTGCAAAGACTCAAAAGGAATTTATTTCTTGAATATTCGAATGGGCGAAGACCAATCAGTGAAAAATGATACCTCTCTCAGGCATGTGCCATTGCATGAGCACTTATTGGAACTTGGCCGTATTGATTACGTTAAGGCGGCTGATGGGGGGTTATTTCCACAAATTACTGCTGATAAATACGGGAAGCAAGGACCTTATATAGGTGACTGGTGGTGCAGGTGGTTAAGGCAGAGGGGATAAAAATATCTCAACCGCTTCATGCTTTCAGGCATTCATTTAAGACATTGCAGAGAACTCTAAAAGTTAGTGATAGTGTGAGCAATTCTATCACTGGACACTCTTCAGGGAACGCTGGGGATGAATACGGTACTGTTTATTTGGAGACTATACAGAAAGTTATTAATCAAATCCCAAGACTAGGCCTGCAACGTTTTTTAGCTAATTTGTTGAGCTTTCACATTCATGTAGTTTTAGATATTTCTCAAGTGTAAATTGTTAAAAACATTGCTCCTGCAATATTTTTTTAAAACTTATATACTCCTTAGAAAGTTAATGTCTAGCCTTAATAGGTTGAGATTTAAGTTATTACTAGGGCCTGTTGATCTTTGCTGCATATATTTCACTCAGCAGTACATGGGTAGCCACATCATCGAAAATGCCAGTGATACCATGCTGGCATAATTCCTTGCTAACTTTTCATACCTCGTTGATATTGAACGATAATGCTTTATTCGAGCAAAGGCGTTTTCAACTAGGTGGCGATATTTATAGAGGCACCAATCAACGCTGCCTTTGTCTATATCTTGGCCATAGTTCCGTTTCGGTATGACGGAGATACCTCCTTTGGCTTCAATATATTCTCTTAATGCGTCACTATCGTAGCCTTTGTCACCTACGAAAATGTTTACTTCCCTTAAATGGTCAACCAGACTTTGAGCCCGAGCTATATCATTTCTCTGGCCTTCTGATAGTTCAAAATAAATTGGAAGCCCACCACTATCCACGGCTAAATGAATTTTTGTGGAGTTACCACCTCGGCTTTTTCCAATGCACTCATTATCCTTAGTAGCTGCTCCGGCACTATGCTGATGAGCTTTGACAATCGAACCATCAGCAAAGACCCAGTCGTAATCAGCCAGTTTGGCTAACTCATTGAATAACATATTCAATAAACCTTTCTTCGACCATAAATTGAATCGGCGATAAACGGCGCTCCAACCGCCGAATTCTGTTGGTAAATCACGCCAAGGAATTCCTGTTCTCAGCCGGAAGAGTATCCCTTCAAACGTCATTCTATGTTCTGGTTTATTGTAAATGCGGCCTGTACTCTTCATTACTTGAAGTAGCTTTTGCCACCGCTTATCAGTTAGCATTAGTCTCGGCATGGTAGTGAGTTGTTCTTTTACTTTTGGCGAAGCAAATTATAACTCTTTACCATGCTGCTCAAAAACCAATCACGAAAGATCAACACGCCTTAGGGATAGAGCAGCAAGATGCATATAGCTTATATGATTGGCAATGGATTCGATATTGCCCTTGGGTTGAAAACAAAATACTCAGACTTCTATCAGTTCTATGTCAAAACTGAATCGAACAGTGAGCTAATTCGAGAATTCAAGAAGGCGCTTAAAGAAGAATTAGATATTACGGACAAATGGTCTGACTTGGAACTGGCTCTCGGTCAATATCTTCAAAATCTCTCAAATATTAGTCAGTTCGATGAGCTGTTAGATGATATCCGCTTTAACTTGTCTGAATACCTTAAGAATGTTCAGGGCCTATTTAAATCAGACATATGCAAGAAAATAGATACGAAAGAGTTTTTAGAGCAATTGCTTACACCAGAACGCTTTCTGAGAGGACGAAATAAAAGTGCATTAGAACAGTTCTATAGCTCTGTTGGAACGAAACCATATTACTTCAATGTTATCAGCTTTAATTATACTAATTCTATAGAGCAGATACTAAAGATTACTCATGATTCTAATGAACATTTATCTTTGGGGTACAGGGCTGTAATAGGGAATGTAGAGCGAAGACTATACAATCTCTATCATGTTCATGGTTCTGTTATTGAAGACATGATACTTGGCATAAATGATGAAAATCAGTTAGAAAATCTAGATTTTCGAGATATCCCTGAAATTAGGTCTGATTTCATTAAGCCAGAAAGTAACCTTGCTCAAGGTCACGGGGTAGAAGAGGTATGCAAAGAGCAAATACGAAAGGCTTCAGTCATCTGCATCTTTGGTTCTTCATTAGGTAAAACAGATCAACTTTGGTGGGAACTAATTGCTGAACAATTGCGTGAAAGAGAGTGCAGGCTAGTAATCTTTGACTATAAACCGCATTTTTTACAGCTGAATTCATCTAGGAGTTTTAGATTCAAGCAAGAAATCATTAGGATAATCTTTGGCAACGATGTGCCTTCAGATGCAAACGACAAGGTTTATGTGAATTTTAACAGTGACCTATTTAATAGTGAACTGTTTAAAATAGAGTTCGCATAAATAATGCTTTATCTGTTTATAGATTTGAGATAGGAAGAAAGGATGGATACATCATCATGGAAGGACAAGTATGTAGATCAATTAAGTATTCTAGAGTTGGCATATGCCCATTTAGGAAACGCTGGCTCTTACACTGTAAAGGGTGGAATATTAAAATCAATATTACCCATTACATTGCAGGAAATTAACCACGCAAGGTATATGGAGTATTCAAAGAACTTTGTGCCTGTTGTTAGTGCATTTGGAGTTGTTGAGCAAATAGGCTTCACTTATAAGCGCACTGACATGATTGAATTCTCAAACCCAAAGGCTAGTAGCATAAATAAAGCTTTGTATTACTTTGCGGGATTTGAGGAAGGAAATGAAGATGTTAAAGCGTTATACGCACTAAGGAATTCCTTTTTACACAATGCAAGCTTATTGGCTAAGGCGCTTCACCAGAACAAGCCAAGTTACTATTTCCAGTTTGATCGACAAATTGACGCGCTAGTTAAATATCCTGATGTTGCGTGGAATGGAGATATTTCAACTTTCAAGCCCCAATATACAACTCTAATTAATCCTGAAAAAGTTATAGACTTAGCCAAAATTATTGTCGACTCAGCGCTTGGATGTTTGCAATCTGGTGTGCTTGAGGTTGATTTGGAGTTTGGAGAAAAAGAACTATTTTATCGTTTCCTAAAACTCTATACAGATTAGATGTTTCCCAGACAAAAGGCATATCCTACCCATTACTAGATTGTAGAGGCGCTTACAAAGCTAATTAAACTTTGTTTAATATTACGTTGAGATTTAGTGAAAGTTTGTATGTGAGGTTCGTTGTTTATTAGCTTACCGAGGATATAGTAATGTCACAATTTAGATGGAAAGAATTTCAAGGTAATTAAATGAGTCAAGCCAGTGGGAGCCATAGAGAAATCCGTAAGCTAATAAGGGCATTTGTAATAGCTACTGATAGTTTCAATAAAGAACTAGGCGATGATGCACCTCAAGCATCCGCTGTTTATCACTTCCCACCAGTTTTTGAACATCCAGATGGGTCTTGCATTCACATTGGTGATAAAGCTGAACAGATACTCACTCAAGCAGTTGAAGAATCTCTAACATTCCTACAATTGACCTCTACGGTAACCTATGGTGATTTCAATGCTTTATTTCGTACATACCTCAGTAAATACCTTAGCGAGTCTTCTAACTCTAAAATCGACATGAAAGTATTTTTGGACGAATTGGTTGAAGCGGTTAAAAGAGGTTCTTCAGATCTGAAAGTCCTCGTACCATTCATTGGGAGTCCTCTGCAAGAAACGGAGCAATCAATCGATATAGGTAGTGTAAGAGTTTTCAGTAAAGATATTCTAGAGCGAGAGTACACTGAACGTGTTCGTCTGGCTGAGAGAGACGGGGATGAACTTGCGATTAATGGAGAAGAAGCCTCCGCTCATTACGAGAATTTTAACTGGTTTATTGAAGTGCCTATATCAGGAGTTTATTCCGCGCGACTCACAGAAGAGCATGCCTTAAATATTGCGACGCTAGTAATGAATCTTTTTCATTTGTGCTATGGGGCGGACAATACTCGTGATTTAGAGGTTACATTTAATCTTCCCGTTTATAATGATACAAGAATGCTTGCAATGAGAGCTGATGGTAGTGTTGAGACAAGAAGCACGATGACATGGGGTTCGCTAACGGGTCTGCAAGGAGGTTTTCTAAAAGGCTTTGAGAAATTCTATGGAGAGCAGCTATCAGTCTACGCAGAGGTTGTGGCATTACAGCTAGAGCATCAAAAAATTTACCCATTCAATCAGCGTTTTGTTGATTCCCTCTACTGGTATGGTGATGCGATTAGAGAAGAAAGCCCTACAGTAGCAATAGTAAAGTTTATTACTTCATTAGAGCGCCTATTTACATTCGACGAAAATGAAGAAATAAGTAAATCGCTGAGGGAGAGAGCCATAGTGTTTCTGTACCACACAGGATTTATATCTGATTGCAACGTTGATACATTTACAAGAGCCATTAAAGACGCTTACGACGCAAGGTCTAAAGTGGTACATGGCGTGTTATCACCAACAGTGAGCCTAAAGAAGGCTTTGTTGATGAACATTTCTCTGATTTGTAAAAAGACGCTTCTCGCTTATGCATCTTATATGTCTAAACACTTAAATCACTCTGGAAAGGAAGACTTCCTAAAAGAGCACCTGAAAGACTTAGTGAGTCGATACAAGTTTGCTTAGCTAGGAATGAGTACAAAGCGCTATTAATTGAAGCTCTTAATTTGTTGATTTAAATTAATATGTTAATCTAGTGATAACCGTCGAGTATTCGAACAGCCTTTTTTGTTACATGAAATGGTCTGGGTGAATTTGAGAAACTTTCCACATACCATCTTCTTTAATAAGATCTAAACTGCGCAAGTCTTCAATTTTATCGTCATCGTACATACCACTTAAAAATACGGTAACCGTTGCCTTTTCTGAAAACTCAGAGCGCCCAACACTGTTGCCACTTTGTGGTGTAATAATCACAGTGTCGTATTTTAAATTTAATAGGTGACGCTGTACGTTTCTATTACTGTGGTAATTGGTCAGAATTCTAGCCAATCGATCGGACGACAGACTAATTGCCACATCAAGATTATCATCTTCATACACACTTTTTAGAAACGTAACTGCCGAATATTCTGGCGTACTGTCGGCTAGCATACCGTAGCGACCCATTCCTTCTTCTTTTTCTCCACATGCCGCTAAACAAAGCACGCTAAACATAACGGCATAAAAACGTAAACGAAAAGAACGCATTAATAAAAACCCTAAACAAGTCAAAGGAAAATGATCGCCAACATTATCGATACTCATCCGATGAGACGCAAGTCAATACGTCTAAACCTTTCGAATAATATTCACTTACCTGTTAAACGAAGCTTGAAAATAACTGCCTTTATTTAAAGATAGTTGAGATGAAAGGGTTTGAGCCTTTTTTTTAAAAACAAAAAACGAGGCCGAAGCCTCGTTTTGTTATTTACACTCGTTACCGTTTAACGGGTTGGTAAGCGTGATTATTGTGTTTCTTCTTGGTCGCCAAATGCGCCCGCAAATAATGGGCTGCTTAGGTAACGCTCAGTACCACTGGCTAGCAGTACAACAACAATTTTGTCTTTGTTCTCTGGGCGTTCAGCAAAACGTTTTGCTGCTACCACTGCTGCACCAGAAGAAATACCCGCAAGAATACCTTCTTCGGTCATCAAGCGGTGCGCCATTTCCATACATTCATCGTTGGTGACTTGCTCAACTTCGTCAATCAAGCTTAAGTCCAAGTTACCTGGAATGAAGCCTGCACCAATACCTTGAATTTTGTGTGGCCCTGGTGTGAGTTCTTCACCGTTCATCGCTTGAGTGATAACAGGCGAGTCAGTAGGCTCTACAGCAATAGAGGTAATAGCTTTACCTTGCGTGTTTTTAAGGTAACGGCTCACACCAGTAATGGTTCCGCCTGTACCTACGCCTGCTACGAATGCATCAACTTTGCCGTCAGTGTCATTCCAAATTTCAGGACCTGTGGTCTTTTCATGGATAGCAGGGTTAGCAGGGTTATCGAACTGCTGAAGTAAAACGTACTTTTCAGGATCAGAGGCCACAATCTCTTGTGCGGCGGCAACTGCGCCTTTCATGCCTTTTGGTGCTTCAGTTAATACTAAGCTAGCACCAAGGGCTTTTAATAGCTTTCTGCGCTCTAAGCTCATGCTGCTAGGCATGGTAAGCGTTAGTTTGTAACCACGTGATGCTGCAACAAACGCAAGGGCAATACCTGTGTTACCACTGGTAGGCTCTACAATTTCCTTACCTTGGGTAAGCACGCCACGTTTTTCTGCATCCCAAATCATATTGGCGCCAATACGACACTTAACGCTGAAGCTAGGGTTACGAGACTCAACCTTTGCGTAAACGTTACCAGAAGTAACGCGGTTTAATTTAACTAGAGGCGTGCGGCCAATAGAAAGAGAGTTGTCGTCAAATACTTGCATTATTAATCCTTACCTAGTTAGGAAATCCCAGCAGTCGTGTTCGGTACGACCTTTATAATAGTTAATAATTCATAGCCTGAATTTGGGGATTTCGTCATACCCCTATATCATTGGTCCCAAACGTGAAAATGCAAAGTGCTTTTTCGCTATATGTTATTGTTATTTTACATGACGAATCAGAACGAAAGAGGTAAAACCATAATGGCTTTTAGTGGAACGTCGAATTATATCGCTACAAAAGATTTGCAACTTGCCGTGAATGCCGCCATTACACTAGAGCGTCCACTGCTTATCAAAGGTGAGCCGGGCACAGGTAAAACCATGTTGGCTGAAGAGTTAGCCGCCAGTCTTGGAACCGATTTAATTCAGTGGCACATCAAATCTACTACAAAGGCACAACAAGGCTTGTACGAATACGATGCAGTATCTCGTCTTCGTGATTCACAGCTGGGTGACGATCGCGTTCACGATATTGGCAATTACATTGTTAAAGGAAAACTATGGCAGGCATTTGAAGCAGGCAACCGTCCTATTTTATTAATTGATGAAATAGACAAAGCGGATATTGAGTTTCCAAACGATTTATTGCTAGAGCTCGATAAGATGGAATTCTTTGTATATGAAACTCAAGAGCGTGTGGTGGCCAAAGTACGCCCCATAGTAATCATCACGTCAAATAACGAAAAAGAGCTGCCTGACGCCTTCCTACGTCGTTGTTTTTTCCATTATATTCAATTTCCTACGCCTGAAGAAATGCAGCAAATCGTTGATGTGCATTTCCCCGACTTAAAGAAAAAGCTGCTTGATGAAGCATTAAAAGCCTTCTTTGAGATTCGTGATGTTCCAGGGCTTAAGAAAAAACCGTCTACGTCAGAGCTTATCGATTGGTTGAAACTGCTGGTGGCCGAAGACATTCCACCTGAAGCGTTGCAGTCGAAAGACGGTAAAGCCGCCATTCCACCGCTATATGGTGCACTACTTAAAAACGAGCAAGATATTCACTTGTTCGAAAAATTGGTATTTATGGCGCGCCGCTAATGCTTATTCAATTCTTTTTCACGCTGCGAAAATATCAAGTAAAAGTGAGCTTGCGAGAGCTACTTGATTTACTCCACGCCTTGGAAAAGCATATTGTTTATGCAGATTTGGAAGGCTTCTATAGTTTGTCTCGAACCATCATGGTGAAGGATGAGTCTCAATACGATAAATTCGACAGAGCAT
Organism: Alteromonas naphthalenivorans; assembly: GCF_000213655.1. Taxonomy (NCBI): domain Bacteria; kingdom Pseudomonadati; phylum Pseudomonadota; class Gammaproteobacteria; order Alteromonadales; family Alteromonadaceae; genus Alteromonas; species Alteromonas naphthalenivorans. Next base: position 2,012,754 of record NC_015554.1, on the reverse strand, counting down.
TTGCCGATTATTTTGAGGGGGTAGAATCTATCGATTTATTCGGTAAAGACATCCCCGAAGAATGGTTACGTAAACAAATCGAGAAAACCCTGAGTGCAGAAGAGCGTGAAGCGCTACGGCAGTCTGGCGGCTTAGAAGCTTTAATGGATACCCTTAAAAAACGCCTTGAAGAGCAAGAAAAGCGACATCAAGGTGGTAACAAATGGGTGGGTACGGGTGGAACATCTCCCTTTGGCGCTTATGGCGACAACCCTGAAGGTATTCGTATTGGGCAGAAAGGCAATCGTCGTAATTCAGCGGTAAAAGTGTGGGATAAGCGCGAGTTTAAAAACTTATCTGCCGACGTTGAGCTAGGCACACGAAACATTAAAGTCGCCTTGCGTAAATTACGTAAGTTCGCCAGAACCGGTGCCAGTGAAGAGCTTGATGTAGCCACCACTATTGGTGAAACGGCCAAAAAAGGCGGTATGCTAGATATACACATGTCGCCAGAGCGTCACAACGCGGTTAAGGTGCTAATGTTTTTTGATGTGGGCGGCTCTATGGATCCTCACGTTAAAACCACGCAAGAACTTTTCTCTGCAGTGCAGAGTGAGTTTAAATACCTTGAGTACTTCTACTTTCACAACTGTGTATATGAAGAGGTTTGGAAAGATAACCTGCGACGGGAAAAAGAGCGGGTATCGGTTCACGATATTATTCACCGGTATGGTAAAGACTATAAAGTCATCTTTGTTGGCGATGCCACTATGGGGCCTTATGAAATTACCTATCCTGGAGGAAGCGTTGAACACTGGAACGAAGAACCGGGTAGTGCGTGGCTGGGCCGTATACTGAATCATTTTAATAAAGCGGTATGGTTAAACCCACAAGCTGAGAATTATTGGCCTTACTATTCGTCTATTTCTATTATAAAAGAAATTGTTGAAGATAGAATGTACGGGCTAACCCTTGAAGGCTTAACCCAAGCCATTAAAGAGCTCAGCCGTTCACGCTAGGCATTGTTTGTATGGCCATTTTTCATAAGCCGTTCTCTCAGTGTGTTAGAGAGTGAGTTAGACGCTGAGAGTTATATAAAATGAGTAAAGTCGCAAGCATACTGTTGGCGGGTGGGGAAAGTAAGCGTTATGGCAGTAACAAGCTACTTTCCCCGCATTACAATGGGTTGCCGTTAATCCAAAATTCTTTGCAGCAGTTACACGGGCTTAATCTTGCCGGTACTTATGTAGTTACTGGGCGTTGGCACAGCGATGTTGTTGATGTTGTCGGTATGATTAAGGCAAACGCAGCTCAAGGTAGCAATAGCACTAAGGTGTGTTACAACCCGTTGTGGCGTGAAGGCATTGCGTCGAGTATTCGTTGTGGTCTGCAGGCTCTTATGCTGGAAAAGAGTCTTATGCTGGAAAAGAGCCTTATGCTGGAAAAAAGCCTCAAGCAGGCTACCGACAATGAGTACACCCATTTGTTAGTACACTTAGCCGACTTAGCCAGTGTTACTACCGCTACACTGCAAGCATTGCTTAACGAAATTCCATCAAACCCCAATCACATCATTTACAGTCAGTGGCATAAACGCGATCTTGAAGAGAAAGTGAAAATAAAAGCGACAGTGCCTGCTATATTCCCCAAAGCGGCATTTGACAGCTTACTTGCGCTAAGGGGCGATAAAGGTGCTAAAAAAGTAATAGAAGACTGGAAAGACAAAGGGCAGGCGATTGGTGTCAATCACCCCGAATCTGCATTTGATATTGATGCGCCTAGTGATTGGAACGCCTATCGGAGCCAGAAGGTGTAACCGATAGGCAGGTCATCAATGAAATTACGTGGCGTAGCGGTAGCTAGGGCGTTGAATATAATAAAGTCTAGCGCCTAGCATAATGGCAGCCGCACTTAATCCTACAATAAATCCAATCCAAAAGCCGCCAGCAGACATCGGCTCTGCCGTTATCCAATTGGTACGGCCTAATATTACGCCGGTGGGCAAACCAATTAACCAGTAAGACACAAACGTAATGATAAACATGGCGGTAGTGTCTTTGTAGCCACGAAGCGCATTGGCTGATATTACTTGTATAGCGTCTGAAAGTTGAAAAATGGCCGCATAAATAAGTAGGGCATTCGCCATTTGGTAAACCGCCTCATCGCTGGTATAAAGCCCAATGATGAATGCTTTGGCACTTAGCGTGAACGTTGCAGTACAAGCCGCGGTAACAAAGCCGATTAAAATCGAGCACTTTGCGGCAATTTTAGCTTGCCGTCTATTATTTTGGCCAATGCGATAACCTATACGAATAGACGCCGCCATACCAATACTCATGGGTACCATAAACATGAGTGCCGAGAAATTAAGGGCTACTTGGTGGGCGGCAACTGTGGTGGATCCAAAAGGCGCAAGCAATAGTGCCACTACCGCAAATAAGGTTACTTCAAACAATAACGTCATGGCGATAGGAAGGCCAAGCTTGAAGGTACGCTTTATGGCAACCACAGACGGCTTGTAGTACGTATCGAAAAGCTGATATTTTTTTAGTGCCGGGCTAAAACGTACGTAAATGAAGGTAGCAATTAGCATGGTGTAAATAACAATAGCTGTTGCTACACCACAACCCGCGCCACCAAAAGCAGGAATAGGGCCAATACCGTAAATGAAAAGGTAGTTACCGAGTATATTGGCCATTAAACCAATCACGGTAATTAACATGGTAGGTTTGGTTTTACCTAGCCCTTCACAGTAGTTTCTTAGCCATTGATAAAGCGCGAATCCCGGCATGGCACACAGCACGTAAACCACATAATCCACGGTGATGGTATGAAGCTCATCTGCCATGGGGAATAGCGATACGATGTTACCAGCAAAGGGAATAAGCGCGGCCATCGCTACACCAACGAAACACACTAAGTAGCCTGCTTGTTGACTGGCATTGGCAATACCGGTGATGTCTTTTGTACCTTGAAGCCTTGAAATAATGGGCGGTAAAGCTAGCGCAATACCTTGTATAAAACACAACAAAGGTACGGTAATACTAAAACCAAGGGCCACCGCAGCCATATCAGTCGCACTATAACGGCCAGCCATAATGGTATCGCTCACGCCCATTAGCATTTGGGTAATTTGCGCAATTAATAGTGGCCAAGCCAGCTTTATAATATCTCTACCTTCAAGTAGATAACGTTTGTTCTTCAAGGCTACAGATCCGATTCAGGTGAAAGTAAATCAAAAGGAATAACAGGCAGGGTTGTGCCTTTTTCAACATGACTGATGTCTTCGTGAATTATCATTAAACAATTTGCTGCGGTAATAGACGTCATGACACCAGAACTTTGTGTGCGAAACGGCGTTACCAGAAGGTTGAAGTTTTCATCGTAGGTTATCGTGGCACGCTGAAAATCCCGACGGCCAGCACGACGTTTAATGTCGCATGTTACCGTGGCATTAACGGTTAGCGGCTTACGAACTTGCTGTTCACCCTGCATTTTTCTGATTAACGGGGTAACAAGAAGTTTAGCGGTTACAAAGGCAGAAACAGGGTTACCAGGCAAACCACAAAACAAGGTATTGCCAATATGGCCTAAGGCAAAAGGTTTACCCGGTTTAATTGCCACTTTCCAAAAGTCGATACTACCTAAAGCGTCTATTACGTCTTTCACATAATCGGCATCGCCAACCGACACGCCACCACTACTTACCATCACATCTACCCGTTCGCTTGCTTCTTTGAACAGGGCGGTAAGTGATTGTTCATCGTCTTTTACTATGCCGAAGTCGATAATCTCTACGCCCAACTCTGAAAGTAGGGCACTCACACCAATACGATTCGACTCATATATTTGGGTAGGTAAGCAGGGTTCGCCAGGTTGAGCTAGTTCAGAGCCTGTGGCGACAACACCCACCTTAACTTGTTTTACTACGTCTACCGTAGTGAGCCCCTGTGAAGACAACAACATAAGGTGCTGTGGCTGTAATCGAATACCTTGATTTACCAGTGACTGTCCAATTTTAATATCCGCTTCTTTCTTGCGAATGTTTTCGCCACTAGACGGCAACTTATTAATAGTTACGCTATTGCCTTTGGTATGGGTATTTTCGACCATCACTACGGCATCGGCGCCTGGAGGTACTGGTGCGCCCGTCATGATTTTTATCGCGTGACCGGGTTTTAAAGGTTCGTCTTCGGCCATGCCAGCGGTAATGGTACCCTGAATAGGCATAAGCGTGTCTTCTCGACTATCAGCCGCATTAATAGCAAAGCCATCCATTGCCGAGTTATCCCACGGCGGCACAGATAAAGAAGCATGAACTTCAGAGGCGGTAATTCTTCCTAAGGCGCGACTTAACTCAATGGTTTCAGATTCACCCAAGATGCTCGTTGCATCAATTGCTTTTTCTAATGCGTGTTCTAACGATAACCATTTTGAAGACATGAAAACCACTCCCTAATTTGAGGGTGGTGATTATCACCTAAATGCGCCAATAAACCAATGTATTAGGCAATGACGATAAGGAAATTATAACAAAAACGGCGCTATAAGCGCCGTTTAGAAAAGGGTAATGAAGAGCTCAAGAATGTGAGGTTACTCAAAGTCTTGGTTGCTTATCCAAAGTACCTGGTAGGGCTTCAATTGCAAAAAGGCATCCGACAAGGCAATTTGCTGGCGAGTCACAAGATCTATCCAGTTATCAGTACCAATCAAATTGATATCTGACAGTAGAATAGTTTGCTCTTCATCCGACACATTACTAATGCAGAAGATACTTTGCTTTCTGTCTAAGCTTTGTCGCCAATAACCGAAAATACTTTCGTTAAGCTGCAACGTGAATTGCGTAGCATTCGGGTGGAATGCTGGCTGAGCTTTACGAATTCGAATTAACTGAGACAATCGCGTCAATACTTTGTGATGCTGAGAATAGGGCGAATCAAGCAAGGCTTCTAGCTCTTTGAAATCCCAACGTCTACGGTTGATTGAACGGTTTTGACCTGTATTAGCCACTTTTTCATAGTCGTTAGACGTACCTAATAAACTATGAATATAAATGCCTGGAATACCTTCCATTCCCAGCATAATGGCGTGCGCACAGATAAAGCGGTCTATCTGCCATTTATCCGGGCCTTTTGTTGTTCCCTGTAACGCATCAAATAACGTAATGTTTATTTCATAAGGCTTTTGTTGCCCATGATCAGACGCGCGCCACGAAATTTTGCCACCAAAGTTTTGCATGGTATGCACAAGTTCTGAAATTTCTTCATCGTCTAGCAACCCTTCGGCAGGGCGAAGGCCAATACCATCGTGCGATGCAATGAAGTTAAAGTATGCCGTACCGTTTTGCGCAGGTGGCATGCTCATCATCCAACTCTTTAAGTACTTACAATTACCCGTTACCAAGGTGTTGACCAATAGTGGTGGCAATGAAAAGTTATAAATAGCATGGGCTTCATTGGCATTACCGAAATAGGTCAAATTTTCCCTGTTGGGGATATTGGTCTCAGTAATGATAATAATAGACGGGTCGACATGTTCAATCAGCGTGCGAATTAACCTAATAACCTCATGAGTTTGAGGAAGGTTAATGCAGTTAGTGCCAACAATTTTCCACAAAAACGCCACCGCGTCTAAGCGGAATATTTTTGCGCCCTTGTCGATATACAAACGAATGATATCAATGAACGTAAGAAGTACCTTAGGGTTCCTGAAATCAAAATCGACTTGGTCATGACTGAAAGTACACCAAACATGTTTAGTGCCATCTTTGGTTTCTGTTTCACGCAATAAAGGCGAAACCCTAGGGCGGGTAACGATAGACAAATCGTCCGCGGGATCCCCAGTAAAGAAGAAATCTGAACCTGGACCTTCACCTTTGATGAAGTTATCGAACCATACACTGCGTGCAGAACAGTGGTTAATCACAAGATCAGTCATTAACCCGTAGTCTTTTGCAATGGCTTCAATATCGTCCCAGCTGCCCAAGGCTTCATTCACACTTGAATAGTCGATAACCGAAAAGCCATCGTCTGAACTGTATGGAAAGAAAGGCAGAATGTGCACATTATTGATAGTGTTCTTACTATAGCGATTTAAAAAGCGATTGAGGGTAACGAGCGGTCGTTCGTCGCCATCAATAACACTATCGCCATAGGTGATCATGATGATGTCATCCTCGTCCCAATAATTAGAATGGGATTGAGGAAGTGAAACATCTTCATCAGGCTTAATACCCATTGTCTCCATCAACGACATGGTTAAGCTTTCTAATGAATGCTCAAGGGGCACGTCAGCATAGATATATTCTAGATGGTGCTTCACTTTGTCATGGAGTACTTGCCATGTCATTGTCTATTACTCCATAAATTCTGCGGTGTCAGCTTCAACGGCCTCCAGCAAGCGCTCGAGAATATCTGGCACAGCGCTGGTTACTCGGTTCCAACTTGGAATGAAAGGGGTTTCCATTGGGTTTTCTAAAAAGTTCTGTCCAGCTTTCATGATGTTACTGGCGAACATTTCAACTGCTTTTTCTTCACTGTGAATATCAAGCGTAAGACCGTTCATGACTGCGTCGTTGTGATAGGTCTCAATAAAGTCTAGCGCAATTCTGAAATACGTAGCCTTGATAGAGCGGAACATCTCGTTACTAAAGGTATAACCTTGGGTAGCCAACTTTCTAAAGATGGCCTTAGTAATGTCGATAGACATTTTAGATAAGCCACCATGTTCATCATTAAGCGACAAATCTTGGTGCTTGTGATCGTAAATGTCGCAAATGTCGGCTTGGCAAAGGCGATTGTGCGAATAATTGCGATGCATTTCAGATAGTACGCCAATTTCTAAGCCCCAATCACTTGGAATGCGAATATCGTTTAGCACATCGCGGCGGAACGAAAATTCTCCGGCTAATGGATAGCGGAAGCTGTCCATAAACTCAAGGTATTCGTTGTCACCCATAATACGCTTAAGTGCGCGTAATAACGGCGTCACTAATAATCGAGATACGCGGCCGTTAATTTTACCGTTCGCTACACGGGCATAGTAGCCCTTACAGAACTCGTAGTTAAAATTCGGGTTTGCGACAGGGTAAATAAGCTTAGCCAACAAGTCTTTGTTGTACGTCACAATATCGCAATCATGCAGAGCAACAGACTCAGCACGGTTTGATGCTAAAACATAACCCATGCAATACCAAACATTACGGCCTTTACCCAACTCTTTCGGTGCAAGACCTTTTGATTGTAGTTCTTCATCAAGGGCTTTCAAGCGAGGACCGTCGTTCCAAAGCACGCGATGATGCTGAGGCAGTTTGTCGAAAAACTTAAGCGCATGTTTATATTGCGCCATATCAGCGCGATCTAGCCCTATCACGATTTCCGATAAGTAAGGTACGCCCGTTAATTCATCAACAATATGAGGTAAGGCATCACCTTCTAGTTCTGAAAAAAGTGATGGCAAGATAAGTGCCATGGGGCGTTTCTGTGAAAAGCGGAGTAACTCGGCTTCTAGTTCCTCTGTTGGTCTACGAGAAAGATTATGTAAAGTTGTAACCACACCGTTTTGATAAAAATCAGCCATGTGTCCTCCTGATTATAGGGAAAGCAATTGAGTTAGCATTTCGTTCCAGCCTTCTGGGCCAGGTAACGTGCTGGTATAAACCTCGTCTTTTTTAACAGAAGGCGGAGGATTTACCGGAGATAAAATTCGTATAGCGATATGTGCTGCTTCAAGCATAGCAATATCGTTTTTTCCATCGCCAAGGGCAACGGTTTTAACATGACTTTCATGTTGTCTTTGGTATTCAGCCGCTAGCCATTTAAGGGCTTGGCCTTTGTCGCAATTGCCAGATACATGGATAAATCGCCCGCCTTCTAGAGGATAGGCGCCACGGTCTTTAACTGCCGCAATAAATTTTTGTTTGTTTTCATCAGAACCAGTCCAAAGTACAGGTTCTCCAAATTGACGTTTAGCTGCTAGGGCAGCAGACGCTTCGTCTAAGCCTGTGCTGCTTTGAATTTCTTCTAAACTCATTTGCGAAAACTGTTTAAACTCACCTTCAAAATCTGCTTTGATTTTATCGAGAAGTTTAATCCAGTAATTTTTATTGGATATAAACGATTTACACCAGTAACCATCTACCCATACGGTTCCGCTAGGCTTCTTTTTGAAAAAACCATGTGGAATGAATATGGCAGCGCCGTTTTCAATGATGAATGGCCCAGTAAGGCCAATTTGCTCTCGCAAAGGCTGTAGCTCAGCAAAGGTTTTACTGGTGGTTGGAATAACCGGTATATCTCGTGACTCCAACGCTGTTAAAGCAGGTTTCGCCGCCTCAAAGGAGTAGGTATGGTGGTCTAACAGCGTGCCGTCCATATCGGTGAAAACTAGCGTTCTTGTCATTACTTTACTTCCTCGCCGGTTATAGTTCTTGTTTCATCTAGCGAATACACAGTGTCACACTTTGTAGGCAATGTTTTAAGTGCATGTTCGGTTAGTCGTTGGTAATTCTGAATAAACTGTGCAACTTGTTCATCGGACATTACCCCTGTAGAAGCGCCTTTGGTTGCTACAGCAAGTTTATGCTCTTGCTCTAACCGCCAGCGGTAAACACATTCAAACGAGGGGGCTTTTAACATAACCCGATAATCGATTTGATCAAACAAGCTTTGATAGTCGTTTGATAATTCAGTATTAACAAACGAACGCCAAATACCAAGTGGATCTTGGTTTTCTTCTAAACTATTTATGGGTTGCTTTATATCGGCAGCGTTTTGCGGTGTTACCCCAACACACCATCCTTCTAAAATAATGATATCTGGTGGCGCCGTCACTACAGGCCACTGATTAACGGGGAAGGGGTCGTCTATCGCTTTATTGAAACGGGGAAGGGCCACTTGGCCGCTGCCTTTAAGCTGCTTAAACGTATCAAGGGCAAGAGGCATATTGTGTGTACCGGGTACACCTCTGGTTGCAAGCAGCGGATGGACTTTTATCGATAGCGCATTTCGTTGCGATTTATCTAAATAAAAGTCATCAATAGAAAGGCAAACCACTTTTTTAGCGTAAATGCTGGTTAAATACGCGCTAACAAAATCAGTAAGCGTAGATTTTCCTGAGCCTTGGCAGCCGTTAATTCCGACCACCAATGGGGCTTTGATTGAATTTGCCGCACCGTCTTGGTGCTTAACTAACCGTTCGCATAATGGGATGAACCATTTTTGTGCAGTGTCCGCATACGTACTTGGTAGCTGATGTGTCTTTAAAAACCCATGTATGTCCATGTTGCAACCCTATTAAATGCAGAATACGTACATCATGGGGAATATAGGTTACAACATTTATGCCAACATAACGATTGCATTACATAGGGGTGAACTTATTTACGATTCGCGACAATCACGGCTCGTTGTGGTGCAGGATACCCCTCAATGGTGCGAGTAATATCTTCAGGGTCGAGAAAATCTTTCAATGACTGGCCTTCAATCCACTCAGTGGCCCGTTGTTCATCCAGCGTTGTGAAGTTCTTATCAACCACGCGGATGTTTTCAAACCCAAGACGCGCTAGCCAAACCGTTAAGGCGTCTGTACTAGGTAGAAACCATACATTGCGCATTTGAGCATAACGTTCTCCGGCCATTAATACGGTTTGCGCATCGCCATCTACCACTAAGGTTTCCAATACCAGCTCTCCACCTTTTCGCAGTTGATGCTTAAGTTGGGTGAGAAACTGAATAGGATCTTTTCGGTGATACAGTACGCCCATTGAAAAAACGGTATCAAACGCGTTCAATGGCTGCATTTCTTCAATACCTAGCGGTAAGAAGTGAATGCGATTATCAGCAATAAAGTGTTTGATAGCTTGAAACTGAATGAGAAAAAGCTGGGTGGGGTCGATGCCTACTACGCGAGATGCATCACACCCAAGCATACGCCACATGTGATAACCGCTACCGCAACCTACATCTAGCACGGTTCTGTCTTTAAGTGGCGATATATGCGGGGCAACCCTGTCCCATTTCCAATCTGAACGCCATTCGGTATTAACGTGAATACCGTGCATATGGAAAGGCCCTTTGCGCCACGGCATAAATTGTTGCAGCAACCCTAATATCTTCTTCTGGGTATATTGGTCTATATCATCCGCTGAACCAATTCGAACCTCATCAACAAGGGTAGTGGACGAAGGTGTCGTGGTTGGAATTTTTGCAAGTAGACGACACCACTTATCGAATTCACCGTGTTTCTGACTCTTTTGCCATTCATTCATTTGCGCAGGTAGGGTTTGTAGCCAATGCGCTAAAGGCGTATCTAAAATAGATTTGTAGCAGTCGTTAAACCACGCTGATTCTGGTTTCGTCATATTCTTCTCGGTATTCTTAATTGTGAATCTTAGTGTTCAAAATGATTCACAGTATTATGATTCACAGTATTTTTAATGCTAAATCACAGGTTGCTGGCTAGAAGTGCATTGGGCGTAGCTGCTCACTTAACCGCATTGCATTCTTGACTGTGATGCTCCGCGATGCCAACTACTTTATTGCAACCAGCGACGTAAAGTTAAAGCACTTAAACCACATCACCACATCTTTAAAACCAACGGACTTTAATCGCGTTTCGTGTTCGCTGAAGGTATCGGTTAGCATAACTTTCTCGATGGCGGCGCGTTTTTGACTTACTTCTAATTCACTGTAGCCATTGTCACGCTTAAATTGGTGGTGCAAATCTATCAGTAGTTCGTTGCCAGCCACGGTCGGGTGTTTAATTTTCTCTGAAAGAATTAAAACACCACCTTCATTTAAACCATCGTAAATTTGTTTTAATAGCGCTTCTCTATCAGCAGGTGGAATGAATTGTAATGTGAAATTCATGACTACCATAGAGGCGTTTTCTATTTGGGTATCTTGAGCGTTTTGCTGAATGATGGAAATTGGGTTTGGCAAATTGAAGGCTTGAACCATGCGTCGACAACGGTCAACCATGGCATCGGAACTATCTATACCAATTATTTCACAGGGCACATCTTGTGTAGCGCGAGCAACAGAAAAACTTGCTGCCCCCAAGGAACAACCAAGGTCATACACCCTAGTATTGGGTTGTACTTTTGTTTTCGCTAATTCGCCAATGGTATGAACAATAGTTTCATAACCCGGCACCGAGCGTTGGATCATATCGGGAAAAACGTCAACTACTGACTCATCGAAGGAAAAATCTGCTACCTTTTTAAGAGGGTTGGCATAAAGCCTGTCGTGTTTTTGCACAAAATGTACTCAGCTAGCGGGAATTTGGTCGGCAATTTTACCCTCACAAATTTAAATGCCAATGGAAAACAGTAAAAAAATCAAATAAAGCGGTGATTTTTAACGAATAGGGCTTTTAGAATTAAATCGGAAGTATTAACCTAGAGATATAAGAACTAAAGGAAGTAACAACGCTAATGACAAGAATTCTTGTAGCAGATGATCACCCATTGTTTCGTGAAGCACTCAGCGGAGCGTTAGGACCTTATTTTGAAAACGCGCAGATTCTTGAAGCCGGAAGCCTTGATGCTGCGCTGGCCGTTTTAAATGAATACGACGGCATTGAGTTGGTCTTACTCGACTTAAACATGCCAGGCGGTGAATATTTTAATGGCATTATTACCTTGCGTGAACAATATCCTAATATTCCTATCGGCGTAGTGTCTGGTAGCGATGCGGTAGAAGTGGTAGCACAGGTAATGAGCTTAGGCGCTCAAGGCTTTATTCCTAAGGTGTCAGCAACACGTGAAATGGCGCAGGCTATTGTGGACATCATTGCGGGTAAAAAATGGCTTCCTGAAGGTATGGAAGACGAACTTGAGAAAGTAGACGACGAATTGAAGTTGTTGCTTCAACGTTTCAGAGAGCTAACGCCTAAACAAATTCAAGTATTATCATTCCTACGTGCAGGCTTGATGAACAAGCAAATTGCCCACGAAATGAATGTAACTGAAGCGACGATAAAGGCGCACACCAGCGCAATTCTACGTAAGCTTGAAATCAATACGCGTACGCAAGCAGTATTGTTGATGGACAAGCTTCAACTAAGCTAGTCGTACAAGCAAGCGTTACACATTAAAAAAGCCGGTGTTGTTATTAACACCGGCTTTTTTGTTTCTGCAGTCATTACCGCAATTTTTAAGGGTAATAGTTCGCTATTGCATTGGGGTAATTTCACCATTTTCGGTAACAATGCCTAGCCCCTTATCGGGTACTTCACTAAATGGTTTCTGTTGTGCATCGCCACTTAGTTTAGTGATATAAATTACCCAGTATTCTACATGTGGCGTTTTATAATCTTTAATGAAGGCGATCCCAATTTCATTTTGTTCAGCATAAAAAGGAATTTCACCCAGCAAATGCTGTTTGTGGGAGAACGAACTTTTTAGTGCGTGCCACACCTTTTTCGCGGTTTGATAGCCGCCAGCCAACGCCTCAACCTGATTACTCATGGCATCGCCGTAATAGGAAGGAAGGGTTAACCCTGCGTCTCGCAAACGGCTATTAGGGCTGCCACCTAAGAAATGCGACACTAAGCCTTCTTCTGCCATGTCTTTTGCCTTTTGCTCAGCAATGGCAACCAGGGTGGGGTTACAGTGCATTTGGGGGCGCGCTTGGTTTTTATCATTCACAATAAGCCGAGCAAGTTTTTGGGCTTGTTCTGAATTACCACATTGAAAGGTGTCAGAAGGTAATGTAACCATTGGGTACTGCGATTCAGCATGAGCATGAGCATGAGCAGGGGCAGCCAGTAACAAAGCTAACCATAAAATAGCAGTGGATTTGATGCATAAAAAAAGGCCGCCGAAGCGGCCCTTTTTAGGGAGGATTAAGCTAAGCAGCTTTGCCTCCTCGTTTTTTTATTTCGCTAGAAGAGTTCACTTTAGCCACTAATTCTTCGTGGTCGAAATCGTCCACGTTAATGGTTCTCAGTCTTCCTGCTTCTGTACGACGAAGTAGGTCAGCTTCTTCTTCATTAATGATGTCTTCACTAAGCGCTTCATCTGCTAACGCCGCTAAACGTGTGAAAGGCAGTTTCGCTTTCTTATGTTTGCAAATGCGTTCGAAGATTGGCTCGGCTGCTAACACGTCATCAAGGGTTTGTTCTAAGTCACCGAACAAGTTACCTTCTTCACGAGATAGGTACTGACCATAACCTAAACGGCTACGTGCGCTACAAGGGGTTTGTAGCATTTGTGCAATAGTATGCTCGGTTTTGTCAGAAGGCTTACCAACGCGACGTCCAAACGGAATAACAAGACCACGAAGTACAACACCAATGGCTTTGTTAGGGAAGTTCGCTAAGAAGTCGTCAATCGCTGTTTCAATGTCATGCAAGGTGTTTTGCATTGCCCAATGAAGTAGCGGTAAGTCTTCTTTTAAGCGACCATCTTCGTCAAAACGCTTCAAGGTAGTACTACCTAGGTACAAGCCGCTTAAAATGTCACCTAAGCGTGCAGATAAGCGCTCACGACGTTTTAAATCGCCGCCTAACACACCCATAGAAACATCAGTAAGCAACGCTAGGTTTGCACTGTAGCCTTGTAACAGCTTGTAGTAGTGAGCGGTTTCGTCAGTGAAAGGCGCACTGCTGAATACGCCACTGGTTAGTGAGAACCAAACACTGCGAACCGTATTTGAAATGGCAAAACCAATATGCCCAAATACCGCTTTATCAAATGCGCTAATGCTTTCTTTTTTGTCTTCAATTGACGCGGCTTGAATTTCTTTCAATACGAAAGGGTGACAGCGCATTGCGCCTTGGCCGAAAATCATCATGTTACGAGTAAGGATGTTCGCGCCTTCAACCGTGATTGAAACTGGAACACCTTGGTAACCACGGCCCAAATAGTTATTTGGCCCAAGCATTACGCCCTTACCGCCATGAACGTCCATTGAATCGTTAATCACTTGACGCATTTTTTCGGTAAGGTGGTATTTACAGATTGCCGATATAACAGACGGCTTCTCACCCAAATCTACACCAACTGTTGAAAAGCGTGTTACGCCATCCATCAAGTAAGCATTACCACCAATACGGGCTAGCATTTCTTCTACGCCTTCCATATGGCCAACAGGCATACGGAACTGACGGCGAATACGTGCATACGCACCTGTAGCCAATGATACAGATTTAGCGCCACCAGCAGCAGAAGACGGTAGGGTAATACAACGGCCTACTGACAAACATTCAACCAGCATACGCCAGCCTCTACCAGCCATTGCTGGGCCACCGATGATGTAATCGATTGGAACAAAAATGTCGTTACCGCGAATAGGGCCGTTTTGGAACGGGGTATTCAGCGGGAAGTGACGACGACCAATTTCTAGGCCTTTTGTATCGCGAGGAATAAGTGCACAAGTGATACCTGGCTCTTTATTCTCACTTAACAAACCGTCTGGATCTTGAAGTTTAAACGCTAGACCGATAACTGTCGCCACTGGCGCAAGGGTAATATAACGTTTGTCGAAGGTTAGGCGCATACCTAGCACTTCTTCACCGTTCCATTCGCCTTTACATACCACACCAACATCAGGAATAGCGCCAGCATCAGAACCCGCTTCAGGGCCCGTTAATGCAAAACAAGGCACTTCTTGACCTGCCGCTAGGCGAGGTAAGTAATGATCTTGTTGTTCTTTTGTTCCATAGTGCTGAAGTAGCTCACCGGGGCCTAACGAGTTAGGAACACCAACCGTACTTGAAAGTACTGCGCTAACGCCAGCAAGCTTTTGAAGAACACGAGACTGTGCGAACGCTGAGAACGCTAGGCCGCCGTATTCTTTTTTAATGATCATGGCAAAGAACTTATGTTCTTTAAGGAATGCCCAAATTTCAGGAGATAAATCGGCATCTTTATGGTTAATTTGCCATTCATCTACCATTGAGCACACTTCTTCAACCGGTCCGTCTAGGAACGCTTGTTCCTCAGCCGTTAAACGACCTTTAGGAATGCGGTGAAGTTTTTCCCAATCAGGCTTACCACTGAAAATATCACCGTCCCACCAAACTGTTCCTGCATCGATTGCTTCTTGCTCGGTGCTAGACATTTCTGGCATTACCTTTCGGTAAAACGATAATAATTTTTTAGTGATGTGTTGCTGACGAATATTAGAAAGGGTAAACGGCAGCGTAAATGCTAGGAATACAATCCAACCAAGTAAACCAATATCACCAAATAGAGTCCCTAAAATCATGACCCCACCAGCGATACACACTGCTGTTACTAAGCTGGTACGTTGATAGCTGGCAACTGCCAAAGCTAACACTACCAGTAAAAACCAAATAAAATCTGCCATACTTCGCTCCTGAAAAGGCGTTAGATGTAACGCTAATCGTTCCACTCATTTTGGCTCATTACGCATGATTGTGCGCAACTATCAAATTGAGGTCAGACCAGCATGGGTTAAACCTATTATTTAATGACCCAAAGATCAAGATTTTTACATGAATTTTGCATTAAAAGTAATGGTTATAGTGCAAGTTAGAACACGGTATATAGGGGGTGCCCAGCTAACTTGTTGTCAACCACGCGGCATGATGAAGATTTAAAGAAAAGAGATAACAGGTGGGGCTCATCCATCGATGATGTCCCCACCTACAAATAGTGTAAGCAACGTTTACTGAGTAACGTAAGACTTCAATTTAATATCGCCTTGTTCTTCACCATCTTTAAATTGCTGCAAACGCACCAAGGTATAGTTTAATGATGGAGCAAACCACGCAAAGGTTTCACGGGTTTTAGAGTCGCGAATAAGCTTTACTTTCACCGTCTCGAATTCGCCATAGGGTAATGACAGGCTTTCCTTAGCCACCACTTCTACACCGTAGGTACGTAACTCACCACGATAGTTAACAAAGTCGTAGGAAAGGTTAGTTTCGCCAGAGGCTAATTGGTTTGCCAAGTCTACGCGGTATATTTGGTTGTCGAACTGACCGTTCCAAACAAATTCTTCGCCATTTTCAACCGCAATTTTGCCGCCATTGTCGGTATTGAAATTAACGGTAAGCTTTTTATCTGGCCCTGTGCCCGTGCGAGTATAATGATACTCAATGGGTAACACAGTACTGTCTTCTACTTTAAAAATAGAATGCTCATAGCGTTTGTCAGATAAAAAGAACTTCGAGACTTTAGAAGAGTAGGTGAGGGAGTATTGTGTGTTGCTTAACGCTTCAAGCTTAATGCGAGCTTCGCCCACATCATCGCCCCACTTGTAAGCCGTATAAACTGCCTCGTAGGGTTGAAGTTTATTCTCTGTTGTATCGGCTGCGTGGGCGTTAGCGCCCACAAAAGCCAAAAGAAACGCTGCTACAAAGCTGCGTTTACTCGTTTGCATAACCCGATTCTGGGAGTTCTTGCTCATCTAGGATAGCCTTATTATTTACCATCTTAAGTCGCCCCGCACTGAACCAAGAAAGCACTAATGGGTAAATGCGACGCTCCTGTTCTTGAACACGATCTGCTAAGTCTACCGCAGTGTCATCTTCGAAAACCGGCACGCGGCTTTGAATAATGACTGGGCCGCCATCTAACTCAGGTGTAACAAAGTGCACGCTTACGCCGTGTTCTTCGTCGCCATTGACGATAGCTTGCTGATGCGTATTCAACCCTTTGTATTTAGGCAACAAAGATGGATGAATGTTCACTAATTTTCCAGAAAAAGTATTTACAAACTCAGGCGTTAAAATACGCATGAAGCCTGCAAGCACAATATAGTCTGGGTTTAATGATTCAATTTCAGCTTGCAATGCCTTGTCGTAGCTTTCCCGACTGTCATGCTGCATGTGGTCTAGGCTAATGGCGGTAATACCGGCTTCTTGCGCACGGGTTAAACCGTACGCATTAGGGCGGTTACTAATAACACCACATATTTCAGCATCAAGCTTTTCAGCGCTGATGTTATCAATAATGGCCTGTAAGTTACTGCCGTTACCTGAAATTAAAACGCAAAGTCTGGTTGATGGAGTGCTCACGCGTTTATCTCAACTTGCTGTTCACCGTCTTTGGCTTGAATGTCACCAATTAACCAGGCGTTTTCACCGTGCTCTTTCAAGGTTGCAATAGTGGTATCTACATCGGCTTCATCAACAACAATCACTAAGCCAACACCACAGTTGAACGTACGGTACATTTCGTGACGAGTAACGTTGCCGTTCTCTTGTAGCCAGCTAAACACTGAAGGCCACTGCCAGCTCTTTTCGTCAATGACTACTTTTGCATCATCAGGTAAAACGCGCGGGATGTTTTCCCAAAAGCCGCCGCCAGTAATGTGTGAAATGGCGCTAACTTCTACTTTCTCAAGCAATGCCAATACAGATTTCACATAAATACGGGTAGGTTCAAGTAAATGCTCGATAAGCGGCTTGCCGTCTAAATCTTGATTTACGTCGGCGTTGCTCACTTCCAAAATCTTACGAACCAGTGAGTAACCGTTAGAGTGAGGACCTGATGATCCCAATGCGATAAGTTTCTGGCCAGCCTTCACTTTAGTGCCGTCAATAACTTTTTCGGCTTCAACTACGCCTACGCAGAAACCTGCAATGTCGTAATCGCCGCCATGGTACATTCCCGGCATTTCTGCGGTTTCACCACCAATTAGGGCACAACCCGCTTGCTCACAACCATTACCAATACCGGTTACTACCGATGCAGCAACATCAACATCTAGTTTTCCAGTAGCGTAATAATCTAAGAAAAACAGCGGTTCTGCGCCTTGTACAATAAGGTCGTTAACACACATGGCAACTAAGTCGATACCCACACCATCGTGACGGTTTGCATCCATAGCAACACGAAGCTTAGTGCCTACACCATCGGTTCCAGAAACCAGCAACGGGTTCTTATATTTTGTTGGAAGCGAACATAATGCGCCAAACCCACCAAGGTTTCCTTTTACTTCCGGACGGTGAGTCCTTTTAGTAACGGATTTAATACGGTCGACAAGTTGGTTTCCCGCATCAATATCGACACCAGCATCTTTATAACTAAGAGAGGTTTTATTTTCGCTCACGTTTGCGCCCTAGAACTAAGAGTAAGAGGTAGAAAAACGCGGATTCTACCAGTAAGTCACCACAAGTCCAATTGACTAGGGCGGATAAGGGTCAGATCATGTGAAAAAAGTGTAATTTGAGTATGAATTCCCTTTTTTGGTGGCTTCAAACTTCGTTTTTTATATTTATAGATGAAATAAACATAAATATGACAGAGAATAGCGGGCAACGATCTTTTGGCGTTGTAGTGGAGTAGTGAAGAAATTGATTTCTTATCGGAACAGGAAAATTAGGCGTATGTTTCAGCAACAATTAATTCGCGGTGTAGGGGTGGCAATAGCGGTGTGCACGATGAGTGCCCATGCTACGCAGCACGTGGTGGTTAATGAAGCACAGATACCTGTTAGTGATCAGAGTCAAAAAACACAAGCCAATGCAGTAAAAAAAGCCCTAACTGAGGTA
This sequence comes from Alteromonas naphthalenivorans, assembly GCF_000213655.1. Lineage (NCBI taxonomy): Bacteria > Pseudomonadati > Pseudomonadota > Gammaproteobacteria > Alteromonadales > Alteromonadaceae > Alteromonas > Alteromonas naphthalenivorans. The sequence goes on along the minus strand of NC_015554.1, from coordinate 1,994,307 downwards.
ATGGTGAAGGTATCGGGAAATACCGAGGTGTTGCAGAACCCTGGTGTAAGGGCTGCACTTAGAACGCCTGAGGCGTACCTTCGCTCGTACCGTTTTTCTTATTCGGGCAACGACACCTTTTATGTTGCTGAGTTTGATAAAACGAAACTGACCGATTTAATGAAACGTGAAGGCCTGCCTTTATGGGGCGAGCGTAGACCAGAAACTATTGTGTGGTTAGCCACAGAAACTGACGACAACGAACGCATCATTTTAGATGAAAGTACACCAACACCTGTTGGGGAAATGTTGGTTAACACCGCGAAAACCCGTGGTGTGCCGGTAAGTTTACCGTTAATGGATTTAACCGACTCAGCCAGTATTTCCATTTACGATGTGTGGGGTAGGTTTGTTCAGTCTTTAACAGCATCATCACAGCGTTATGGTGTTGATAATATTATTGGCGCTCGTTTGTATAAAAATACCGCGGGTGAAATGCCGTCTATTCCTGAAGGCTTACCTGCTTCATCCGGCGCTTTTCAAGATACTAATTCCCCATACAATACCTACACTGATAATCAAAGCCAAAACGCTATTGCAGGTACAGAGCAACCATTAAGTGGTCAACTCGATTTAAGTGACGTTGACAACATGGTTGATGGCGCGAACCTGCAGGTAAACGAAGAGCAACAAGCTAGCCTTGCAGGTGATGAAGTGACCGCCACGGCGGCTTTGGTGAATGAAGCGCAAGAAATGCCGCCTTTCACGATGGATGAATTTACTCAACACGCCCAAAAAGCGCAAGAAGGTGAATATGCGCTTGATTGGGTGTTTGTGGGTAATGGCAAGGTAAGCTACGGGTCTATTTTTGCCGACGAACCTACCTCACTTACTCAGCAGTTGGTTGATGCCTATGCCAACTACTTATCTTCACAATACGCGGTGATCCCAGGTGCGGTAGATGCAGAAAGAGTGCAAATATCTGTGTCGGTTGCCAATATAGACTCATTAAAAAAATACGCTAACGCTAATGCGTATTTGAAGAGCTTAAGCGTGATAGAAGAAGCGATGTTAACTGGGCAAACTGGTTCAGTAGCCACCTACAATTTAACCTTGCTTGGTACCCCGGAAGATTTACTTAATACCGTAAGGCTTGAATCTAAACTTCGGCCTGTAACGGATTCTTTCGGTCAAGTGGTAGAAGGATATACCTTTTACTGGAATGAATGACCCTTTTGCTATGCAGCTAACTCTCCCTGTAACGCTACCCACAGATGAAACCTTTGACAGTTTTGTTGATACGGGAAACCAAGAAGTGGTGGCGTTGCTGAAGGGTATTCCAAGTGCTATGCCTGCCTGGCAGGATGCGCCGTCTTTAGCGTCGCTTTCTGCGTTACACTTACCATTAGTGACATTGCTAGGTGGGCAAGGATTGGGTAAAAGCCATTTACTGTATGCATTGTGTCATCAACTGGCGCAGCAGAACGTAAACCACCTTTATTTAAATTTGAACCATCATGCCCAGTGGTCTTTCGATATTTTTGATGGGTTAGAAAACCTCTCGGTTATCTGCTTAGATAATATACATGCCATTGCGGGTCATGCACGATGGGAAGAAGCCTTATTCGACCTTTTCAATCGGGTGATAGAAAACCCTCACGCACTTATTGTGGGTAGCAGTCAGCATGGGCCTTCACACCCTGCATTTCAATTGCCAGATTTAAGTTCTAGGCTTGCGTGGGGCGTAATTTATCATTTAACGGCGCTGAATGATGAATCGCGTAAGGAAGTGGTTCGATTGCGGGCTAATCAACGGGGATTGCGGTTGTCAGAACAGGCATTGCAGTTTTTGTTGCACCACAGCGACCGAGATTTGCGAAGCTTATTAAACTTACTAGCCAGGCTTGATACCCGCTCATTGCAAGAACAAAAAAAGCTCTCTGTCGCTATGGTTAAGCGAGAACTCGGGCTTAATTAACGAAGCTTTATTCCTGCCGCTATTGCTCTGCCATAATATCTCTGCCTTAATATCAGTACCGCGTTTCTCGCCTAATGTTTCTCGCCTAATATTGACGTTTCTCAAGCTTCTTTTGTGCTTCTATAATCGCATTCTTTTCATCGCCAGTTAGCTCGACACTTTCTTCATTGTCTAAATTCACCGTATTAAACCACGTGCTGCCGTCAGGAAATAAAGTCGGTGATGGCATGGCAGCTTGAATAGCCGGAATGTCGAGCAAGGGTAATACGCGGCTAACCGCATAATCTACCCGTAATTGAAGGTTGTCGTCGTTAATACGATCGCGTTGCCCCCAAGTGACATTATAAGAACCATCGTCTACTGCATCACCCGAAAATATACCCACATCGGCACTGGCGCCCATTCGATAAAGCATCATGAAGCGCTCGACCAAATTAGCAAAGTCTTCTCTTTCGGTATAATAGGAATAAAAGGTCACTGCACCGTCGTTAGCTAACCAATTAGCTACTTGAGCCGCAGAATAAGCACGTTGTGTACTGTTAGCCGCATCGCCCCCGTAGCGTACCTGCGCCAGCGCATGCAGTTGCGATGAAGTCAGTGGCAAGGTGTTTTCAAGGCCTGTAGATAAAGGAGAGTTGTTGTTAACGTAATTTAAAGGGGTATTGCTGTTAGATAAGGACGACCAAGTTGTATAGTCGAAGAAATCATTCGCGTGGGCGAGTTCGTGGTACATCAACCATGTTAGTGCGGCATCGACACCTTGTTGAGTGCGGGTTGCCCTTGTTGACGCTGCTAAGCCAGTTTGTGGGTAGTAGTATTCACCCTCTTTTACATATCGCCAAAAGATAGAAAAATCTAAATCACTACCAAAGCCGCTTCGATAGTCGGGCTGAGTATTAATGGTGTCTCGTTCTTCAGGGCTGCGCCAAAAATTATTCGCGTCCAGATAAATAGCACCCGTTACGGCCCAATAAAATGAGGGGCGAATATCGTAAGAAATTACAACCGCACTGGTTGCTCTTAGCATTTGTAGCAAATCTTCGCTGCTGTCAGATGTTTGTAAGAATTGCTCGAAGGCTTCACCCATCCAAGGGTGTGACACATAGGTTCTATCTAAAATATCATCAATAGTAGGCGATTCTGTTTGCTGCCCAATAAGAGGAAGTTGGGCAAAGGTGCAGCTTGATGTTAGTTCATTATTGTATACACAAGCTTCTAACGCAGAGACATAGGGGCTATTCGGACGGTACGCTTGCATGTGTGAAGTAACGGTTTCTGGAATACTGCCTGAGTCGTCAACGAAATACGCATCCGAATTTATATCAATATTTTTTATCACTACCTGAACGGTATCGGTTGCAACAGAACCATCATCGAAAGCTAGCGTAGCTTGAATTTCTGCAATGCTGTCGGCGCTGACTTGTGGTGCTTGAAAATAAAGGTTGTAGGATAAATCGTCGTCATCAAAGGTAAATGCGGGTATGGATGCCCCCGATAGCTGTTCCCAGGTAATGTCCGTTACGGTTTTTAAACTGTTGTTATCTACGTGCAGTGAAACGCGGCCACCTTCGCTGGCTTCGTGACCTAAGCGTAAAATGGCTTCAGGAGGCTGACCTTCAATAACGGTAAGGCTAAGCTCTTGGGTCAAGGTTTCGTGGGTAGAGGTTTCTTGGGTAGAGGTTTCGCCGGCTGAAAACGATGCGGTAACCGAAACAAGGTATTCGCCGGCCGCCGTAACATCAAAGCCTATGGCTTGGGTGTGAGAGGCAAGAGGGACAATACTGCCTGCTTCAGTGCTTGCACCACTCACCGCATTAACGGTCCAATTTACGCTGGTGATTGATGTGCCCGATGGGGCAATAACGGCAAAATCAGCAGAGTCGCCAGCAATGAGTTCGCTGGCGCCCTGTATGGTTAAACTGGGTGGCGAAGATGGGGTGGGTGTTGTGACACTACTATCTCCTCCTGAACCGCCGCATCCATATAATGTCAGCAGTGAAATAGGTAGTAGCCTCTTCATCATTATTCCCCTTGTTCGAAATGCGCCTTTTCTTCTTGCATTACTTGTTTAAGTTTTTTCAATCCAAGGCCAAGTTCACGTCCACGTTTACGCGCAAACGCACTGCAACCAACGAACATTCCCACACATAGTAGAATTTCAATTGCTGCATACCAGCGCTCTTCAGGTACAGCGTAAGCCACCGTACAGCCGTGCATTAAATAAAACAGTACCACGAAATTTGCCCAAGCGTGAGTATACGGCTTACCTTGTATAACGCCTTTGTAAGGTAAAAGTAATGGCACTAAATAAACTAGCGTAATAAATATTGGTGAGTACGTTAGCGTTTTATTAAGAAAAAACTGCCACGCAATAATCCACACAATTAATAAGGTATGACAACCCAGTGCCAAATAACGATAAAAACGCGTGTTAGGCGCCATGTGTTGTCTCCTGGTTATTTGCATGCCACAAAGCACTGGCTAAGTTTGCCAGACGTTTACCTTGAGCAATACATAAAGATTTTTCATCTTCGGTAAGTGTGACCGCATTATCTAGGGCCACATGGCTCACACCGTAAGGGCTGCCACCACTTCGCGTGTGATGCAGTGCAGGCTCGCTGTAGGGCAGGCCGCACATCACCATACCGTGGTGAAATAGTGGAAGCATCATAGACAGCAGCGTTGATTCTTGGCCGCCATGCATAGAAGAACTTGATGTAAATACACACGCTGGCTTATTAATTAGCGAGCCTTTTAACCACTGGCTACTGGTGCTGTCTAAAAAGTGCTTCACTGGTGCAGCCATGTTACCAAATCGCGTAGGGCTTCCTAGGGCAAGCGCGCTGCACTGCTCGAGTTCTTGTAAGGTCACCGTGGGGGCTGCGTTAGGGTTTGCCTCTTTTAAACTGGCGTCTGCATTTTCTTCGCCTGAGCCTTGCTCACTTGAACTATTCGAGTTAATGTTTAGGCTTGCCACGCTGCGCACTACTACTTCAGGTCGCACAAATGATGCAGAAGCTGCTTTTGCTTCCATGCTTGATAGTTCAGCCATTGCACCTTGTGCTATAGCATCGGCTAACCTTTTGGTACTGCCATGGCGGCTGTAATAAAGAATTAAAATAGGGTCCATTATACGATTTCCAGTACGGCCTCTGGCGGTCTTCCAATACGGGCTGCATTGTTGTTAATCACCACAGGGCGCTCAATTAACTTAGGGTGTTCTACCATAGCGGCAAAAAGCTGTTCATCGGTAATATCTGCACCACCTAATGCATTCGCTTTATAGGCTTCTTCTTTGGTACGCATCATGTCTCGCACATTTTCTATGTTAAGTTGCCCAAACAAGGTTTTAAGTTCAGCGATACTCAGCGGCGTTTTTAAATATTCTACTACGGTAGGCGAGATACCTTTTTCTTCAAGTAGTGCTAAGGTTTGGCGGCTTTTAGAGCAGCGCGGGTTATGTAAAATAGTAACCGAAGACATAATGTCGCCTCATCGTTAAATCATTGCCAAATTTTGGCGCTGACTATTGCTTGTTTGAAGTTATTTTTCAAGGTGCTAAGGCCTTATTAGTGACAAAAGCGCAATAATATTGGTGTGTAGGCCCCATAAATGAAAGGTGATGCTAAGCAATTAACCCTGCTTGTGCAAACTACGTGGTTAATCTGGCGTAAATACCAAGGTAATCTCATTCTCAAACACATGAAAATACTTGCTATTAAATACGCAGCAAGGCATGTTTGCACACCGTTGTTATCTATATTGTTGTTTATATTATTTATAAATAATAACGCTGCTCTTTTGGTAAAGAAGTATGGCAAAGAAGTACGGTAAAGAAGTACGGCAAAAAAGGTGCGCTAAAAATGACGAACGCTGTGAAGCAAGGGCTGTTGATTATATTGGTGATGTTACTTTCAGCAACCGCTGGAGTATGGTTTTACCATTACCATCAAACCGACTTTGAAACCCTTCAGGGCGACACATATAAATGGCGTGATTTAGAAGGTAATTGGGTGATCATTAATTACTTTGCACCCTGGTGTGCGCCGTGTTTAAGAGAAATGCCTGAGTTACATCATTTAAGCGAAAACCTACCGCCAAACACTTTGTTATTCGCCATTAATTACGACGTGCTACCGGAAGATGATTTACAGGCCATGGCAAACAAGTTTGATATTACGCTAAATTTGATTGTGGCTAATGAAGAAACCCAGCTTCCCATTACTAAGCCGCCGTATTTACCGGCGACTTATATTGTGGGTCCGAAAGGGCAGGTTCAAGCCAAAATTTTAGGTGAGGTAACCGCCGACATCTTAAAAGACAAAATTGCAGCGTTGCAGGCTCGGGCACTATAAACGCTGTAACCGCTCTTCTTGATCTCTAAATTGCTTTATTCTTGCCCTAATGCGCTGCTTTTGAAGATGATCGTCATCTTTCGCAAAGTTATAAGCGTACTGTAATTCATCTACGGCGCGGGTATAAGCGCCATACAGGGCGTACACTTCTGCCTTACTTTGATGCATTTGCGAAAAGCGCTTCGCTTTTTGATACGCTTCTGACATCAACTGGTGCGCAATTTGGTATTCGTCGTTCACTAATAAAAAGTCTTTCAATAAGCTAATGGCATCATCGTAACGACTGGCACTTATCATGGCATTCGCTTGGTTAAGCGCCAGTACTTGATTGCGTGGGCTGTTCTCTACAAAAGGTGACAGCATTTCCACTGCCTTCAAAGGCTCGCCTTTAGCAATGTAAATATCTGTCGCGGCGTCTAGGTAAAACAGGTTGCCGCTATCTTTGGTTAACAATTCACCCATAATGATTTCTTGGGCTTTGTCGTACTCTTCCGTTCGCATATACGCCAATGCTAAGGCGTAAAGCGAAGCTTCTCTTACGCGATAAGCCTTTTTATCTACCTGTGCGGTGAAATACTCTACCGCGTAATCAGGTTCAAATGAGTACCTGGCCATGATTCTTGCTTTAGCAAGTTCAAACTGTTTGCTTACCGGAACAAAGCGAGAAGGATAGTCGTCTGCACGCGAACGGGCATCGGCAATACGAGATTCAGTTAATGGGTGAGTTAACAAACGCGCCGGCGGGCGAGAAACGTTTCGATACTCTTCAGCCATAATTGAAAAGAAGTCGGCAGCGCCATTGGCGTCAAAACCTGCTCGAGACAGCATGGCAATACCGATGCGGTCGGCTTCTTGTTCATTAGAGCGGGTGTAGTCAATTTGCATTTGCACAGAAGCCGCTTGGCCAGCTTGCATTGCCGCCATACCCGCCTGAGGGTTTGCCATGGCAATTAATACGCCACCAATAAGTGAAGCAATCGCTAAGGGCGACGAACGTTGTTGCGCTTGCATGCTTCGAGCGATATGCCGTTGTGTAACGTGAGAAATTTCGTGAGCCAGTACCGAGGCCAATTCACTTTCAGTATTTGCCCGTCGCATAAGGCCAGTATGAACGCCTATATGCCCACCAAAGAAAGCGAAAGCGTTAATCGCATCGTTATCTACCCAGAAAAAACGGAAGGGAAATTTAGCATTTTCGGCATGAATAACTAAGCGGTTACCTAAATCTTGTAAGTATTCGTCTAAAACTGGATCGGCTATTAGCGGGCTTTGCCCGCGCATTTGACGCATAACGGCATCGCCAACAATCATTTCTTTGTCTAAAGAAATAGCGTCAGACGCCACTACGCCAATTTCAGGCAGCGCATTTTTATTCGTGTAACTCACGCTTTGCGCAATACTCGACAAGCTTGCTGTAATAAGGAAAGACAGCACCAAGAGTTTTTGAGATAACCTTTTCTTCATGTACCTGTGATTTACTGAACAATACTGGAATACGTATTAGAGCACCAAAGTACCGTTTCAGTTTCAATTATTTATTATGAATTTTATCATTCTGCCTAGATAAGTAGGTTTATGCCAGTTTTAGTGCAATTTACCCTTATCAATTATTTAGGCATTTGACCTGAATATTGCTTGTTAAATCGTCTTACCAGATTGATTTAAATAGAAAGTGTATTGCCCGATGCTAAGTCTTTACACTATGATGCGTATCCTATTCTTCAAATTTCTCAGGAAGCTTTTATGATCAGTGTGTTTGGTCGCTGGTACCGACGCAAATTTTCCGATCCTGATGCAGCTATGCTGCTTATACTCATACTTATTACAACCGCCGCGCTGCTTTTGTGGGGCGAGCTTATCATGCCTGTTTTAGTAGCAGCCATTGTGGCTTATTTACTTGATTGGCCGGTTACCCACCTTGTTAGATTCGGCGTAAGCCGTGCTATAGCTTGCGGCATCGTATTGATGGGGTTCATTACCCTCGTCATTTTCATGTTGATTGGTTTAGTGCCCATTGTCACTCGGCAAAGCATTAATCTTATTCAAGAAACCCCTTTAATATGGCAAAAGGCCCAAGATTGGATCTTAACCTTGCCGGAAAAATACCCAGACTACGTGCAGGTTTACCAGATTCATCAAATGATGGAGGGGCTAAACGACAAACTTGTTGGTGTAGGCGAGACATTAATATCAGCTTCTTTTAGCAACATTGCCAATGTGGCTGCGCTATTAGTTTATGCGGTGCTTGTGCCTTTAATGGTGTTTTTCATGCTGAAAGACAAAATGTATTTCTTAGAAAGCATTTCTAACTTGTTGCCTAAAGAGCGCCGGTTGATTACGCAAGTTGGCCATGAAATGAATTCACAAATTGCCAATTACATTCGCGGCAAAGTAATAGAAATTGTGATTGTTAGCTTAGTGTCGTGCGTGACCTTTGCCTTCATGGATTTACGTTATGCTATTTTGCTTGGCGTATTGGTAGGTATTTCTGTACTAATTCCTTACATAGGCGCAGCGGTAGTTACCATTCCTGTTGCTATAGTTGCATTGTTTCAATGGGGCTTAACGCCTGATTTCTGGTATTTGTTTATTGCCTATTCGATTATTCAGGCATTAGATGGAAACTTGTTGGTGCCTTTGCTTTTCTCTGAAGCAGTAAGCTTGCACCCACTGTATATCATTATTGCTGTGCTGGTATTTGGCGGCCTTTGGGGCTTCTGGGGCGTTTTCTTTGCCATACCGTTGGCAACACTGGTAAAAGCAGTAATAACAGCGTGGTCGAGTAACCCTGCTGGATTACCGGTGGCTGAAAGCAAATAGGGCCTTAATAACAAAGCCAATAGAAACGAAAAAGGCGGTAGTGTGAACTACCGCCTTTTTTGTCAGCTTTGCATCAATCTTTTTATCAATATTAACTCGATATCAAACCGCTAACGAAATACGTTTATAAAGAGTTACTTGTTATCGGCCAAGTAATCTAACACCACTGTGTGATGCTCTTTGGTTTTAAACTTATTAAAAACGTGTTCAATAACGCCGTTTTCGTCTACTAAAAAGCTCATGCGGTGAATGCCGTCATACTCTTTACCCATGAATTTTTTCAAGCCCCATACGCCAAAAGCGTCTGCTACGGCGTGGTCTTCGTCAGACAACAAAGTAAAGTTTAGGCTTTCCTTTTCAGCGAATTTTGGCAAGCGTTTAACCGCATCAGGGCTAATACCCATTACTTCCACATTCAATCCGTCTAACGCCTCTTTACTGTCGCGTAAGCCTTGTGCTTGCACGGTGCAACCTGGTGTCATCGCCTTAGGGTAAAAGTAAACCAGTACTTTTTTACCTAGGTAATCTGATAACGTAATGGTTTCATCATTTTGGTTTTGAAGTGAAAACTGTGGTGCTTTATCACCAGCTTGAAGCGTGTTCATTAGATTCCTTAATATGTTTGTCTACAACTTTACCGGTTACATTGAGTTCTTCAAACAATGCGGTTAGTTCTGATTCTAGAGCAGCAAAATCTTCCGAGGCGGGCATGTTCACAACAAACTTGCATCGCATACATTCGTTTTTACACTCGGCCGCTTTGTATGTGGCTTGTCTAAATGCACTGATTGATGCGTTACGTTTTGCGAAAAAGCCCGTCACTGCCTCAATAAGGCCAGCGGTATCTTCGCCGCTGAATTCAACGTGAAATAAGTGATCGAGATTTTGCTTTTCGTGGTGACTGGTACGTTTCATCATGGAAAGCAGATCGAGACGCTGACAAAGGGGAGGCACAGTACACTCAGCGCGAGTAATGGCTGACTGCGAGCCTTCTAAAATCATAGTGAGTGAAAATTCTTGGCCATAAATAGCTTGCCGACTATCTAAAATGTTGCACTGGGCTTCTGATACCGTGGATGCAATTTCACTTAATATACCCGTTTTATCTGAACCTAAAATGGTCACAATCAGTTGTTGCTGAGACATTAAAACCTACATCACAAGAAACGTATTGCGTGATGGTAGCATAGAGTTTTTTTTTAGTACCAGCGGCTTTTTGTAGTATTGATACAGATTATTGTCAAATTCTTGGCATTTAGGCGTGAGATAGCTTGTGTTTAGCTACCGACATATTTACCATGTGCGCTCATATTTTGCGGAGAGATTATGTTTACTGGTAGTTACGTAGCACTCGTCACGCCGATGTTTGAAAACGGCGACATCGATTACAAGTCACTTGAGAAGCTAGTGCGCTTTCATGTTGAACAAGGCACACATGGTATTGTGTCTGTTGGCACCACTGGCGAGTCGGCCACCTTACCGTTTGATGAACACGTAAACGTAGTTAAAGAGACCGTTGCTATGGTGTCTGGCGCTATTCCTGTTATTGCAGGTAGTGGCGCAAACTCAACTGCCGAAGCGATTTTTCTTACCCAACAATTGGGTGCGGCCGGTATCGACGGCTTCTTAAGTGTAGTTCCTTACTACAACAAGCCTCAACAAGCAGGCATGGTGGCACACTTCAACGCCATTGCTGATGCCAGCGATTTACCGGTGTTGTTATACAATGTACCGGGTAGAACCGTTGCTGACATGCTGCCTGAAACCGTTGCCGAACTTTCATCTCACAAAAACATTGTTGGATTAAAAGACGCAACCGGTGATATTGCTCGCCTTAAAGCAACGCAAGCACTTGTTCCTTCAGACTTCGTTTTACTAAGTGGTGATGACGGCACAAGTTGTGAGTTTATGTGTGAAGGCGGTCATGGTGTTATTTCTGTGACAGCAAACGTGGTACCTAAGGCTATTGCACAAATGTGCGAAGCCGCTTTAGCAAAAGATTTTGATAAATGTCGCACTATAGATGAAAGCATCGAATTGCTTCACAGCGCGCTATTTATCGAGCCTAATCCAGTTATTCCAAAGTGGGCTTTATACAAAATGGGCATGATGGAAAGTGCACAAATGCGATTACCTATGGTTTTACCGGAACTTGTAAGCCAAAAACATATCGAAGAACTATTACAAAAATACGCATTGATTTCGGGTTAATAAGGAACACAGATGAATAGAACGCTGGCTATAGTGAGTTCGATGGTAGTAATCGCACTTGCAGGTTGTTCAAGCCAAACAGATAGAAAGACGGCTTCAGGAACGTACAAGTACTTAGAAACAAAAGAACAAACCCCAGTACGTGTTCCAGCCGACTTAGATGCGCCCACTTTTTCTAGAGAGTTTGCAGTACCTGAATTAGACGAAAGCGTAGATGAAAGTCTTGTTGGAAAGAAACTACTTGTGCAGTCTCCTGCATTGGTATTGCCGCTTGTTACTGGTTCACACGTTGAAGAAGGCAAAAGCACAGCAACAATTTGGTTTGACCAAGTTGATGATAGCCAGCCGTTAAGCCAAGCCGTGTGGAATTCTTTGTTAAGCTTCCTAGAAGAACAAGGCATTGGCGTAGATTTCTTCGATCCTGAACAGCAAGTGTTAAACACTGACTGGATGATCATCAAAAAAGAAGTGGATAGCCCGTGGTACAGCTGGACCAGCACGGAAAGTGAAGTGGGTCGCCGCTTTGAATTCGTTCTAGACGTAAAACCTCACGGTAGAACGGCAGCGCTTTCTGTTGATTTAAAAGACTACATGGCCACTACTGGTGACGATGTTGTTGCAGAAATTTCTAGCATGCAAGAGCGCCGCGAAGAAGTAGACGTACTGAACCAAGTGATTGGTCATTACGAATACCAAATTCAGTTACAAGAAACCCGCCGAATTGCACGTATTCGCCAAGGCTTAAATACCGAAATGGGCTTTAACGATGACGGCAACCCCGCATTTATGGTGGATGCACAGTACGACGTGGTATGGCCACGTATGTTGTTAGTATTGCGTAAACTAGGTTTCGACGTAAAAGATTTAGACAAATCAAACGGCTTACTGTTTGTTACCTATAATGGTAGTGAAACGGGTTGGTGGGGCGGCTTGTTCTCTAGCGACAACGAGTTACTTGAAAAAGGTGACTACCGTTTAAAAGTTTCACGTGCCGGTGAGAAACGCAGTTCAGTGACTTTCATGAATAATGAAAGCGAACCTTTTGAAGCCAATCAGGTTTCAGACCTTTACGGCGCATTTGCCGAGGTCATGTCAGAAGATAACCTTGATATATAATTGAGACTGAGAATGGAAAAACGTGACGAGCTTTACCGCGGTAAAGCAAAAACTGTGTATTTTACCGATGACAGCGATAAGTTAATTCTGCATTTCAGAAACGACACATCAGCTTTCGATGGTGAAAAAATTGAACAGCTAGACCGTAAAGGCGAAGTGAATAACAAGTTTAACCATTTTATTATGACTAAACTTGAAGAAGCGGGTATTGCTACGCAAGTAGAAGCCTTGCTTTCTGACACTGAATCTTTAGTTAAAAAGCTAGACATGATCCCAGTGGAATGTGTTGTTCGTAACCTAGCGGCTGGCTCTTTGGTTCGTCGTCTTGGTGTAGAAGAAGGGCAAACGTTGGCACCGCCTGTGTTTGAATTCTTCCTTAAAAACGACGCACTGCACGACCCTATGATTAACGATTATCATATTGTGTCATTTGGTTGGGCGACTGAGGCGCAAATTGCTGAAATGAAGTCGTTAACGTTTAAAGTAAATGCCGTACTTAAATCGCTGTTTGATGAAGCAGGCATGTTGCTAGTAGATTACAAACTTGAATTTGGTGTTGATCCTGATGGCAACATTGTTTTAGGTGATGAATTTACTCCTGACGGTTGTCGCTTGTGGGACAAAGAAACCCGTAAGAAAATGGATAAAGACCGTTTCAGACAAGGCCTAGGCTCAGTGGTTGAAACTTACATTGAAGTTGCAGAACGCTTAGGTGTTTCACTGTAACGGCTTAGTAATGTAAAGATTGAACGAAAAAAGGACCCATTGCGGTCCTTTTCTTTTGCCTGTAAAAAGGTAAATTAAGCAACGCTTTGATTAACAGAGCCTTGATTAACATAGCTTTGATTAAACAATGCTTTATTTAAAATAGCTTTGTTCAAAAAGAGCTTTGTGCATTTTATATAATGCTAAATACACAACTAAACGCTATAAAATTATCATCATTATAAAAAGGGCTTTTATGTATACGCTGCTGGAGAAAACGAATGGGTAACCCGTACGGATTAGTGTGTATTGCCATGCTGGCGTTTGCGGCCAATTCGTTATTATGCCGAATGGCATTGGCTAATACCGATATCGACCCGGGCCTTTTCACCACAATACGCTTAGCCAGTGGCGCATTGTGCTTAGCCCTTTTAGTGGCCTTTACTGCCCGCCGTTCATCAAAAAACATCAGCCCAATAGCAGCAATTAAACAACAAGCATCAATAGCAGGGGCGTTAAGCTTATTTATTTACGCTATTGCATTTTCTTATGCGTATATCTCGATGTCGACAGGCACAGGCGCGTTGCTATTGTTTGGGGCGGTGCAGCTCACTATGATTTCAGTGGGCTTATTAAAAGGCGAACGCTTTGCTTCGTTTCAGTGGCTAGGGTTTTTACTGGCTTTTGCAGGCTTAGTTATCTTGCTGCTTCCAGGGGCTAGTGCGCCACCATTGTTTTCAGCTTTATTAATGATAAGCGCCGGTATTGCATGGGGTTTTTATTCTTTACTAGGTAAAAAGAGTAATGCGCCCTTATTGCTAACGGCGGGTAATTTTTTATATGCCACGCTACTTTCCCTGCCTTTGATTGTTTGGTTATGGGTAACCGATACTTGGCAATGGAGCAACGATGGGGTGTTATTTGCGCTGGCATCTGGAATAGTGGCATCTGGTTGTGGCTATGCCATTTGGTACAAGGCATTACCTTTAATTCAATCGACAACGGCTGCCACCGTTCAGTTAAGTGTTCCGGTTATTGCTACGCTCATGGGCTGGGCGTTTCTTGCCGAAGCCATTAGCGTACAAATTATGGTTGCCTCTTTAATGACATTAGGCGGTATTTGGTTGGTTATTAAAATGCGCAAAGCTTAGTTAAACGAAGCTGTGTTAAACGAAGCCTAATTTAGGGAAGCCTAATTTAAGAGAGAAGTACGCCCGCTGGACACTACTAATAAACGGCAAAGTGGCGGTAATTGGCAAAGCATGTTAAAAAGTAGTTAAATGTAGATGTCGATGAACTGGGTTGTTATCCCATTAGCCGCAGCGCCTATAATGAGCCGCAGCGCTGATATGAGCGGCAGCTCAGACTAAAAACCGCAGCTTCGACCATTACTATAAAGGATTAACGTGGGCTTATTGACTAACATTCGGCGTGCACTAATTGCTTCTAAATTCCAGCGTAAAGACTTAAAAATTATTGAGGCTATCCCAGGCGAAAGGTTTGCCACCATTGTTTTCGACTTTAAAGATAAAGGCTGGGAATTAACTGATGCTAGAGGCGACCTAGATGTAAGCCATGACAGTTGGCAGGGCAAGCTTCGAAAAGGCACCAGCACGCTTACTTGCACATGGAGTAAGGATGACCAAGGCGAGATAGTGGGTTTAACCCGCATTGTTGAAGGCATAGCGAAAGACTACAACTTAAAAGTGCAATCTACGCCTAGTCGATAACCTAAGTCGTTAACCCAATCCGATAAGCTGAGCTTTTGGTTTTCAACACATAAAAAAATGACGTAAATAAGCATAAGGGAAACAAAGCTAATCTACGTCATTTATCAACTGATGGTGCTGTAATGAGAGCGGTTACGTTATAGCGGTTGAGTGAACAATACGCTATTACCATTTTCCATTGCAGCCATCTTTTCTCGCTTTTACTACAAAGCTTTTAACTATAAAGCCTAGAAACGATAAGACGCCGATACTCTAAAGCGGCGCGGTGCACCTGGCTCAACCCATACATCGGCAAAAGAGTTGGTGTAGTGCTCTTTATCGAAAAGATTGTCTACTTCTGCACGTACCACTAAGTTTTCAACCGGTTCAATTTGCGCAAACGCTCGCACGGTAGTGTAGCTAGGCAAATAGAAGTCTGTAGCTGTTTGGCCTAAGCGCTCATCTACGTACAACAAACCAGTACCTAAGCGAACCGGCATATCTGAAACCGTAAGGCTTTTGCCTACTTGAACGCTTAGTTGATTTTCAGGCACGTTAATTAGCGGATCGCCCGCTTCAATAGAGGCCACAAAGTTAGCGTCAGCCGCATCGTTGGTACTTTCTGCATCGATATACGCATAAGATACCCACAAGCTAATGCCGTTGCTAAATTCAGCGTTTACATCTAGTTCAACACCACGACTACGGGCTTCGCCGCCAGGGGTTAAAAAGAAACCGTCAGACGCTTCATCACTACTATCGAACACTAAAATATTGCTTTGATCGATATTAAAGATAGACAGGGTGATGTCGCCGCGAACGTTGTTAAAGAACGACGTTAGGTCGGTTTTAACACCCACTTCGGTAGACTCAGATTGGTTTGGTTCAAACGGATTACCTGCATAATCAGAACCCGTAAGTTGGCGGAAGCCTTCACCGTACGTGGCGTAAAAACTAATGCTGTCATCAAGTAAATACACTGCACCTAACTGAGGTGAAAATTGGGTGTCATCTTGCGAGGTAATGGCTACCGGATCGCTTAAGCGGTTTTGAATTTCTTGTTCAAATTTGTCAATTCGACCACCAAAGCGCACTTGAAACTTATCGGTAATGTTCACTTGGTCTTGAATGTACATTCCCCATGCTTCTTGGGTTTCTAGGCGGTTTAGGTTGTCTGACAACTCAACATCAGCCACAGGCGAGTAATCTGGGTTAAGAATATCTACCACAAGATATTGGCTTAAATCCAAATCGTTAATGTCTGTGTCGCCAGAAAAATAAGATGGGCGGTAGCGCAAGATAACCTGATCGTTTTCGAACTTATCGTAATCACCACCAATAATAACGCGATGGCTAATTGAACCCGTATCAAACTCACCGGCAATTTCGCCGCGCAGTACTACATAATCGGTTTCAAAGTCGCGGTAGCGTTTAAAGCGTGAAAGCAAGGTTTGATCTGGGTCGATAAACAAGGTTTGACGCCCTGCAAAGTTAGTTTCTAGTGCATTACCTTCAAAGGTAGTGTCACGCAGGCCAGCGCCGATAAGTAGGTTCCAGTCATCGTTGAGTTCGTGAGAAATCTCAAGCTGGTGACCAACCACGTCGGTAGTAATTCTATCTCCAGATGGGTCGCCCACGAAGGTTTCAATAGGCTGTATACCTAACTTACCATCCACCGCAATAACACCACGGTCGAAGGGGATTTTTTGATTTGTGTATTCAAGCTCGTAGGTAATACGGGTATCTTCAGAAAACTCCCAGGTAACAGAAGGGTAAAAGCCTAACTTTTCGGTTTCTACCGTATCTCTGAAGCTTTCAGCGTCTTCGTAAAAGCCCACTAAGCGAACGCCAACATCTTCTTTTGCGCCCGCTACCGTTTGCACGTCGGCTTCAATGCGCATTTGATCCCAACTGCCATAAGTGGCTTTTACTTCGCCACCTGAAACAAATTGTGGGCGCTTGGTCACTAAGTTAACTGCACCGCCAGGTTCACCACGGCCAAATAAAGCCGCTTTAGGGCCTTTTAATACTTCCACATGGTCGATACCCGCCAAATCACGAGGGCCACCAAAGCCACGGCCAGCATTAAACCCATTTACCAAGAAACCACTTGGTAGGTTTTCATCACCAGAAAAACCACGAATGGCAAAACTATTCCACAACCCACCAAAGTTATTCTGCCTGGCTACCGAAGCAGAAAGATCTAATGCATCATTTAAGTTAATGGCACCTGCATCACCAATTAAGCCTAAGTCGATATCTTGCGCGGCGGCAGGCACTTCTTTGTATTCAAATGCACCTTGATAAGCGCGGTGCATGCCGTGTACCGTAATTTTCTCGACCTTTGCTTCTTCGTTTTTTTGAGACGCGCCTTGGGCATTTGTTTGACCGTCATTTGTTTGAGCAAAAGCAGGGGCATTGAAAAATGCAGCAATACTGATGGCGAGTGTAGATTTCACCCAGTTATTTTTCATTGGTGTTTTCCTGTGTGTTCATTTTTGTTGTAGTAAATGTTGTAGTAAATTGTGAAGTTGTAGTGAATTGTGGAAGCTGCTTAAGGCTGGCTTCTGTAAACTCAGGCGCAGCAAAAAGTTGTTGGTAATAAAACTCGCGCAACGATGCGTGAAACGCGCGCACCTTATTTTCATAATCAATCATAGATTGCACGTTGGTGTTAGCGGTGTTCGATAGCAAACGCTGGGTTAGTAACGAAGGCGATAACAAAGACACATAACCTGCCAGCTGGTTTTTTCTGAGGGTAGCTTGTTGATAAGCGTTAGAAAGTTCGCTTGCCCGTTCATCGCCAACTTGTTGAAAAGCGTAATACCATTTCCAGTTAAACGAACCATCACGTTCAGGATCGTACGCCGTGTAATTAGCCCACTGTGGGTGAGTTTCAATGAACTTTTCCCACGTGGCTTCTATCGGCTTATCCCAGGCACCGTTTACTGCTTCACGTTGTGTAAGCACAATGTCGCCACCTTCCGGTGTATTAACAACCGCATTAATAACGTTATGACCGGTAACTGGAACTATTACGGTGGTAATAAGCCATACACCCAACATTAACGAGGCAAGGTGGGTGGCACTGTATTTAGCAAACCGTTGCGCCGCGCCAATGGCCAATACAATGGCAGACCACACGCTTATAGTACCCAGTACAATAACGCAGGCTAGCAAGACAGAACGTAGCGATGCGCCATTTACAATGGCAAAGGCAATAAAAGGAATAAGTGTAACTAAGGCTAACGGCACCAGCGTAACTAGCGTACGAGAGGTCCATACCGCATGGCTATTGCGCGCCGTTACATTAAGTAAGTCGAAACGTCTGGCTTCACGCTCTTTTGCTTTTAAGTCGTACAGCAACAAAATAATAAATAGCGGTAATAACACGCTTACCACAAAGGCAAAATCGAAACGCCCTAAAAAGGCTAATTCTGGGTTGTCGGTGTCGCTTTCGTATATTTGGCCTTCAAGGGCTAACATACGTATACGATGCTTCCACGGAAACACATCACGTTCACCCACAACAGCAAAGGCGAGGGGCGACGGCGGCGCATAGGTAAGGTGAAAGGCGTAATACGCCACCATGCCATAGCTATTTTGATGGGAAAGCACCGCTTCACGCTCTACAGTGTCTTTTTCTAATAAGCGTTCAATAGTAGCTTGTTGCGCCTGCATTTCAGCATGACCCGACCACAAGGCTACCGTGCTTAATAGAAATACCACCAACAAGGTTATTTTAAATTGGCGGTGTGCAAACACAAACCCCGCTTCGCGCTTAATATCGTTAAACCGCATCATGGGTTTAGCCTCCTTACTGCAAGATTAAGAAGTAGTACAGCAACACCCACCCAAAGAAGAAGTTGTAAACAGTACATGGCAGCACTGCTTAAACGCGCTACGGGGGCTTCGGGCTGGAAACTAAACTCAGACAATACTGCCCAGTTACTGGCCTGTACTACCGCTTTGTCTGCGGCTTCTTCGCTATCGTTGCGGCTCATATCCAGTTTGTAATCAAGCTTTTCTACGTGCACTTTGTTTAAGCCTTGCACAAACTGCATACGTAGCATTTCGGCTTCACGCAAAAAACGGTGGTGAGTTTCAATACTGGTGCCCGCAAGCAGGGTAGAGAACGAACGCAGTGCCACGGTAGGGGAAAGCCAGCCAAATTGCCTTGCAATACGCGCTTGGGCTAGTTCTTCTTGCATGCGGCTTTCAGCAAATTCATTAATGACAACCGCTTGGCGCTGCTCTGAATATTGCGCCACTATGCCTCGAAAGTTCACAGGAAGGTCGTCTACCGAATCGACATTGTATTTCTCGAGAAGGTCTTGTTTAAGAGTCACAAATGCCGGATCGTTAACATCGTGACCATCACCTAAGCTGCGAAGCTTTTCTTCTACTTTAAAGTCGGCTTCTAACTTACCAATAGAGGGCTCTAAACTGGTCGCCACACTGCTGCCCATTCTAGGTAACAATATGCAAGCGCTCATCCATATAACGATAAGCACGGTAAAGCTGGCACTGCTTTTTTCAAATAACGTAGAGCAGGCAGTAACCACTACAGCCCACAACATGAAGTAAAGCATATAACCTAAGCAGAAAAGGGTTACCACTAAGGCGCTTTCATTGGAAAAGGCGACATACACGCAAGCCAATAACAAGGGCAGTAAAAAAATACCGCTAGCCAGCATTAAGGCCACCAGTTTTCCCAACACCAACTGCCAACGGCTAGCGCCTTGGGTAAGTAATAAAGTGAGTGTGCCTGCTTCACGTTCCCGTGAAACGCTGCCGTAGCCAATAAGAATAATAAACAGCGGCGCTAACACTAATGCTAAAAAGCTTGGCGTTAAGCTACTAAAACGGGTAAGCCCTGCAGACTGACGCTGCTCGGCAAACATGGCACTGTTTTGCCTGTGGCCTTCTAAGAAAATTGCGTTACCTGTGTACGTGTCTACACCCGGTTCTATTACGCTAAGCGGGGTAGGCGTACGAAACACATAATGCCCGTAATGCACCATGCGGTGCGGATGTTTGTCGGGCTGCGATAAAAAGCGTTCTTCAGCTTCATGTTGAAGGTGTTCTCTGGCGTGCGCTGCCTCTTCAATATGAAAGCTATTTACCACAAGTGCAGCTAGGGTGAGTACACTGCCCAAAATTAACACCGTGGTAGCAACTTTGGTTCGCAGCCAATAACGCCACTGTTCGGCGCAAATTGTTTTTACTGTTTTGCTTACCATCAGTTGCGCCCTGCAAAGGCTGCGTGAACGGCTTCGGTATCGATAGGCGTATCGCCCGAGCGTTCAAACGACCCCGTAAGCTTGCCGTTACTTAGCAACACAATACGGTGCGCAACCTGACAAGCTCCATACACATCATGGGTTACCATAAATATGGTGGCACCATTGTTGGCTAACTCCGACACTAGCGAGTTAAATTCATCAATAGCAGCAGGGTCGAGGCCAGAAGTAGGTTCATCTAAAAACAGCACTGGGGCATTACGAAGAATGGCTAATGCAATGGCGGTTTTCTGCCTCATCCCTTTTGAATAGTTCGACAACGTGTTGTGCCAAGCATTTTCTTGAAGGGCTACTTTTTTAAGGGCTTCATGAATAGCATCGTCCGTTTTTTCGACACCGGCAACCGACAAAAAATAGCGAATGTTTTCATATCCTGAAAGGTGACCATAAAGCGTGACCGACTCCGGTAAATAAGCCACCGACTTTTGCACTTCGTTGGTATTGTCTGCTACCGACATGCCCATAACAGACGCTGTGCCAGCGCTAGGTTTCATTAACCCTAAAAAGGTTTTAAGGGTTGTGGATTTACCCGCACCGTTTCCACCAAGAAGGGCAAACACTTCACCATTGCCTACTTCAAAATTAAGGTTATCAAGAATAGTACGTTGGCCTATACGTACCGATAATTCACTAGCACTGATTACAGATTTTGATGTCATTGATTTTCGGTATAAAGTCGAAATTTGGTGATATGTTATATTGTAACAATTGCGATGTGAAATATTTTTTGCATTTTTCGTTTATATGGCTACTAAGCGGTTGGGAAATGAATACTTGTTGGTGCTTAGATGGCTAATTACTGGTGCGTAGCTGGGTAGTAAGTAAAGAGTCGATGGCTAATAAGTAAAGAGTAGAGGCTAGTAAATAGCCATCCTTATGGTGCTGTATCATTGAACAAAATAGGCATTTCATAGACGTGAACATAACTTACTATTATCTTGTTGTTATTTAGCGTTTAAGAGTATGTTGTAGTGTATATTTTGTATGGTTCTGAAGTGTCTTTGTATACGGGTAAAATTCGCGCCTACCTTAACTATAAGCAACTGCCTTTTACCGAAGTGCTGTCTACCGTATCGGTATACAAAAAAATAATTCGCCCGAAAACCGGTGTTACCTTTATTCCGGTGGTTAAGACCCCTTCAGATGAATATTTACAAGATACCGCCCGCATTATTGATTACTTTGAAGCGCAGGCTCGGGCTAATACACAGGCAGATACCAACACCAATCATCTATCAGTAGTACCCACCACACCCGCACAGCACCTTGTAAGCGAACTTTTCGCCCTGTGGGGTGATGAATGGCTGGTTATTCCCGCCATGCATTACCGCTGGAACAAAGATAACTTCCCTTTTATATATGAAGAGTTTGGGCAAGTAGTTACCCCCAAAGCACCAAAATTTGTTAAAGCGTATTTTGGGAAGAAACTAGCCAAAAAGTTTCAAGGGTTTGTGCCACTGTTAGGCATTACCAAGAAAAGCATTCCCTATATTGAAGACTGGTACGAAAACACCGTTCTGCATTATTTAAACGAACATTTTGCTACACATAAATATTTGCTGGGCGATAAACCCTGCACTGGCGACTTTGGTTTATTAGGGCCATTGTATGCCCACTTATACCGCGACCCTGCACCAAAACAATTAATGGATGAAATAGCACCCAATGTAGCCGCCTGGGTTAAGCGAATGAATAACCCAAGCGCTGAAAAGCATACAAGTGATGCTGCCCGTAACGATAACAACCCTGCCAGCAACCCCGCCTTTTTAGAAAACGACGAAATACCTGCAACCTTATTGCCATTATTAACGAACGTGTTTGCCCAGCAATGGCCGGTGTTGAAAAACACTTCAGAAGCGTTAAGTAATTGGCGAGAGAAGAATGCGAGTAATGAAAATACTGCGCGCTTTATTCCAAGAACAATAGGGCAGCACACGTTCAAAATAGGGCGGGGCGAAGCTGAAAATGTAGAAAAGCAACGTTTTATATCGAGCTTTCATCAATACAAATTACAACGTGTATTAGATGTGTTTAATAGCATTGAACAGCCGAGTCCTGAGTTGATGAGTTTGCTGGAAGAGGTAGGGGGTCTGGAATATATGCAACTGGACGTGAATGAGCGGGTTGCTTTTGAGGGTAATAGGTTGGTGTTTGAGTGAGGTTGTTGTGAATATCGGTGGGCTGTTTTTTTATACAGTTGGTTGCGTTTTTGGCGTTGTTGGAAATAAAAAGGAATCATTCCGGAATGTGGCGGCGGCTTTGAAAGCTTGGATCATAATCTATTGATAATAGGTTGTTTTCGTGCGAAAGTTTGTTGATTAGGGAAATCATGTACGGAAACTTTCCATCTTGTATAAAGGATTTTTTCCATATAATAAGTTGTTATGCTCCCATCTAACATCGTCATCGATTTTAGATATGGTTTTTTTAAAAAAAGGATTATTTAATATGTGCCGCTTTTTACTTTTAGGTTTTACTCCACTAATTGTGTTTTATTGTATACCCAGCAACGCTGATCTGTCATTGACGCTGAATACTGATGAAATGGAAAAGGCGGATGCTATGTATCAGCAGTATTGCTCACTTTGCCATGGAAAAGACCGCGAGGGATATAAAGCAGATCATGCGCCTTCATTAAAATCAAAATCGATGCTGAGTACAGCGTATCCACAGTTACTGTTCGATTCTATTTCTTGGGGAAGAGTAAATTCGGCGATGGATGGCTACAGTCACGAGGCCGGAGGCCCTCTTACAGATTCAGATATCATATTACTGATAAGGTGGCTTGCTCAGAAAGAGAACGTCTCACCTGTAGAATTAGAGCAAGTTTCAATAAAAGGAGATTCTTCCAAAGGAAAAGCACTCTATGCTTCAAACTGTTCAAGTTGTCACGGCCAGCAAGGCCAAGGTGTCACAGCGCCTGCTATAGCTGACCAATTGTTCCTCTCTAGCGCAACAGATAGTTATATTAAGCACGCGATTGTACATGGTCGCGAAGATACACCGATGCAGAGTTTTAAACATCTTCTTGGAGACGAAGAGATTAATGATTTGGTCGCATATTTAAGAAGTCAAGCATCAGGTTGGAAGCCAGCACCGGTTGAACTTGCCGAATGGCCTAGTCCGGATGAGTACGTAGTGAATTCTAGAGGAGACGGACCGGCTTTCAATCTCAGGGAAGGTCGGTATGTACCTGCCATGGAGGTAGTAAAGGCGATAGAAGAGAAAAAAAGAATGATTGTTTTAGATACTCGCCCAGGGTCCGCGTGGCAACGTATTCATATTCCTGGGGCTGTCCCTATGCCGTATTATCGAGACAAATCTAGGATTGCAGAAAACTTACCCAATGACGGCACTTGGATAGTAGCTTACTGCGCTTGTCCACATGCAGCTTCTGATTCAGTTGTAGATCATTTACGCAGCCTTGGTTATGAAAATACAGCTGTCATAGATGAAGGTATTTTAAAGTGGATCGAAATGGGCTTACCTGTTGTCGCTGGAAAAGATAAAACTGACAATGTTAAGAGACAGAGTAATTAAGGTCGAATGTGGGGAGCATAACAAGGCGCTAAACTCGTTCCCTTCGGTCACTGGGACACAAATGCAGCGCGGCTTCGCCATTATAGCGCTGCATTTGTGCCCGTTAGCTTAGCGTTAGCCCCCATTCGTTAATTGTTGCAAAAATAAAAGATCGGGGCAGTGTTAACGCCGGTATCTCAACTTGTTTTAGCGTCCCACCGCTATTGGTTGTTTTTTGTGTCCAGGGCTATCAACCAACCATGGTAATTTCTTCCCGTGGTTTGCGCGGCGCGGGCAATCTTTCGCTGTAAGCAAGGATTGCTTTTATCAGCAATCGTACCGTGCAATTCTCAGCTTAATTGGCAGCGCAGATTTTTCAGTACCGGCAAATGGCTAATGTAAAAATCAGTTGTTGTTTTTCTGGTGGTTGTTTAAGGTAAAAGCATATCAGGGAAGGGCAATTATTATATGCAAACATCTTGGTGCAGGGCAGCAAAGCTGCGAACGTTCAGTGTTAGGGCTAACAAGGCGCTGTTGTGGACACAAACACGTGGGCTGCTTCGCAGTATAGCCCACGCGTTTGTGCCCAAAGCTTAGCGTTATAAGGCGTCAGCCTAAACTTCGTTTGCCTTAGTAAAAAAAGTGGTGCAACTACCCTTACCTGTTTTCATTAGCATCGCTTTGGCTTGTGGTAGGTTTTATTCCGCCGCATTCACTTTGAAGGTGGTGTAATAGGCGCTTTATCGACAAGCTCTTATTTAAAGTCAGTAAGCGCCATTACACTTGTTAGTTCAAATGGCAGCTAGCTGCTGCCAAATCAAAACCATCACTGCACAGTCGTTTTGCTTGTTTGTGTTAACAATCAATCGTATGCTGGCTTCAACAGTTTTTAAAAAGATCAAAGGAACTGGCTCTGCTTACAACAAGGCGCTTAAGACCACTCCCTTCGGTCGCTCGGACGCATTTACGCGGGGCGGCTTCGCCATTATGCCCCACGCAACTGCGCCGCTTAGCTTAATGTTAAGTGTTCAAGGAGGAAACATGATCGAAGCAAAATGTCATTGCGGAAATATAGTAATAACAGCTGATAAACGATTAGATTCGATTACTAGCTGTAATTGCTCAATGTGTTTCCGTGTAGGCGCTCTTTGGGCTTATTACACGGCTGATCAAGTCGAGATTAAAACAACATCAAATACCACAGTTTATTTGTGGGGTAACAAACTACGTTCATATCACTCATGCTCTCTTTGTGGTTGTACAACTCACTACACGCAGATAAGAGATGATGGTACAAATAGGGTCGCAATCAACATCAGAATGGCAAACCCTGAACTATTTAAATCGGTCAATGTCAGGCATTTTGATGGTGCGGATACTTTTAAATATGTTCAGCAATAAATCACTTAACAAGTTTAGCCTGCCTCGCCCAAGGGAACCTTGGGCTGGACTCGCTAACGCTCGCCGCAGCTAAAGGCGTTATGTGAACAAAGGAATCGTATGGATATAACGATCACAGTAATTTCATCACTTCTCTCAGGCATTATTGGTGTTGGTATATCCACTTGGTATTACCGAAGATATGAGAGTAGAAAGCAGAAGATTGAACTATTGCGTAAGATTGTGGGTTTTCGATTCGCTTTAACTGAGAAAACCTCACCTGAGGCGAAGGCACAGTTTTTTAGTGCTCTTAGTGAAATCGTTATTTTATTTCACGACTGCCCAGCCATAATTCAGGCTCTAAATAATATGCATAGAGAGTTGGCCGTGCCAAATAGGATGCACGATAATCTTGTTTCACTGTTCAAGGCTATATGTAAAGAAATGGGTATTAGCCATGCGGGCCTAAATGATGATTTTTTTCTACGTCCTTTTACACCAATTCAGTAAAGCACATAACAAGGTTATCAAATTGACCCGCATTGCTACGCTCCTTTTTGCGGTGGCTGCGCCACTTTACCGCAAAAATCCACTCCGCAATGCGGGCAATTTATAACGGCGTTAGGTGCTATGAAGGAAAAACTATATCCGGTTGTCGTATTGCTATTGATTGGAGCTTTGCTGGTTTTCGCTTTCTTTAATAACGGTCGCAGCTATTTTATTCTTGAACTTCACGGCATGGATGATTTAGAGATTAGCAATATCATTGTGGAGGGCCCTGACTTTACTACTGGCTTTTACATGACTGCACAAGTTAAAAAAGAAATGAGTGTATTCAAAATTAATGTGGATAGTCCGATCAATGAAGGGACCGCTACAATTACCATAAATATAGATAACAGTTCCCCTCTCGTCTTATCGAACATGCCATTTAAAAATGGCAAAACAATCTATATCAGCCTAAGTGGTGGCAACTTAAACTATGTTAAAGCACACTGGTAATTTTAAAACGCACCTAACAAACAAATGTTGGGGACACAAACACGCGGGCTCTGCTTCGCAGTATAGCCCACGCGTTTGTGCCACCAAATTAGGGCGTTATGGCTCTTCATAGGTAATGGGTATTCATGAGAACTAGATTAAGTAATACACCTGTTGGTAAAAGATTAACCTACTCAAGTGACATCTCTTTAGCTGAATGTGAAAATTTCATATTAGAGAGTGCAATAGAGGACAATTCATTTCGTCAATGGCTTGCACATTTAATTCATTTTAGGCTTCAGATTACAAATGAGCCTGATCCATACTCGGTTGGAGATGAACCTGGTGAATTTGATAGGCTTAAAGATCTAGTTGTAACTTCTCTACACAATTCTGGATATGAAATGCAATCATCAGAATTATCTTTAGCACAAAATGAAATCGAAATTAATAAAGCTATAATCGCCCAATATACAGATGAACAAGGCTTGTATAATGAGGTTAATAATTTGTTGAGAGATGGTCATCAAGGAGAAGATATTGGAAAAGAAACTCTTGTACCTTGGATTCTTCAACTCAATGCCGCTATTCGAAGAGAGGATGAGTATACGAAATTATCTTATCGTGGGGCTAGTTTTTCTGACGAAGATATTAGCAAGTATAATATTGGAGATATGTTTATATGGGCACCATTTACTTCAGCGTCAAAATCCAAGGAAAACTGCCTAGAGGGTAATGTCTTGTTCGAGTTTAAACCTGTAAGCGCGTTGTCTGAATATGGAAAAAGAGCACCGAGAGATATTTCGAAGTATTCTTTTTTTCCAGAAGAAGAGGAAGTGCTTTTTCCAATTTGTTGTGCTTTTAGAATTACAGCGATAGAGATTTTACCAAGTAACAAAACACTTATTAGAATGGACGTTCTAGATCATAACTAGCCCTAACAAGGTAATTAAAACGGAACTAAACCAGTGGGTTACGTTCCGCTTCGCTCCACAGTATAACCCACTGGTTTAGTCCGCTTATTGCGGCGTTATACGGCACCGAAGACGCGCAGGATTTCTAACCAAAGTAGATATTCCCCTTTCCTTTGGTGTAGTTTTTATAAGGATTGTTAATTTCAATGTGGTCAGATAAAGAATCAAAAGTTGACTTCTTAAATTTTAATGAAATTGCTGAATCAATCAGGGACCTCATAACAGAAAGAGAATTAATGCCAATATCTGTTGGTGTATTCGGTGATTGGGGAGCTGGTAAGTCAACAATTCTAGAGTTGACAGCTAACGCGCTTGAAAATGAAGAACAAGAGTACATTCAGATTCATTTTGACGCATGGACGTTTCAAGGATATGACGATGCAAAAGCTGCACTTTTAGAAACCATTGCAGCGCAGCTCGTCGAAGCTGCTGCTGGCGATGAAGAGCTACTTGCAAAAGCTCTCGATTTTGCCAAACGTATAGACAAAGTAAGATTTATGGGGCTTATGGCTGAAGGCGCTGCTGCTATTTCTGGAGTGCCAACATTTGGGGCAATTCAGAGCTTTTTCGGATGGGCTAGTGATGCTACTGATGGAGAAGATGACGATTTTGACCTTGAAGATCTTCAGAAAGATGCCAAAGAGATTGGCAAGGTAGGTAAAAAAGCTAAAGGGCTTGTAAAGCCTAAGCAAAAATTTTCGCCTCCAAAAGAGATAAGAGAGTTCAGGAAGTCGTACATTTCTTTATTAGAAGCTTTTGAAAAACCCGTTATCGTCTATGTTGATAACTTAGACAGATGTTTACCAGAAAATACAATATCTACGCTTGAAGCTATAAGATTGTTCCTATTTATGCCTAACACGGCATTTGTCGTTGCGGCTGACCCAGACATGATCCGCTTAGCAATTCCACATTTTCATAAGGGTGCGTCAGCACGTCATCAAACCGACTATTTGGATAAGCTTATACAAATCCCAGTGCATGTCCCAAAACCAGGTGTTGCTGAGGTTAGGGCTTATTTGATCATGCTGATTGCCCAAGATCGAAAAATCCCCGAACAAGAGTTTGACCGTTTAAGACAAAGTCTAGAAAACTCACTTAAGTTTTCTTGGAAGCAAGAGCAGGTGTCGGTAGATGACTTGCTGGATGGGTGTGATCTTGATTATGTTGCTGAACTGAGAGAAGAGTTCAGGATTGCAGAGCAAATGGCCTCAATACTTGCGGAGTCGGCAAATATTAACGGTAATCCTAGAATTGTTAAGCGGTTACTTAATCAAGTTAGAATGAGGAAAAAAACAGCTCTTCGCAGAGGTATGCAGCTCGATGAAAAAACAATAACTAAGTTAGTGATTTTTGAGCGCTGCATGGGTATCCAGGCAACGAATAGATTGTATGAGCTTATCGATACAGAGAATGGCGAGCCAGCTGTAATTACTGAGTTAGAAAATACAGATAAAGAATTCGACGTAAATAAGTTGCCCGATGAATGGAAGAAAGAATTACGCTTTTTAAATAAATGGTCTCGGTTAAAACCTAAGTTCACAGGTGTTAATTTAACTGCGGCAGCTTATCTAAGTAGACAAAACATTCCGATGGGTTCAGTTAATACTGTTATGTCTGGTACAGCACAAAGAATGTTAGAAGGATTAATAAAGCAAAAAGTTTCTTCCAGTAAAGCTAGTACTGAGCTAATAGAACTTACAGTGAGTGAAGAATACATCTCAGTGATGGATAGCCTCATCGAAGAGCTTCGCAAAGTTGAGGACTTGCAGCTAAAAACACCGGGATTATATGGTGCGAGACAGCTAGCAATGAGTGATGAGAGGTGTAAGGCTAATTTCCTAGCCTTCGTGAAGAAATCCCCCCCAAAACCATGGTTATCATCGATAATAAAAGAATTAGAAGGAACTAAATAATGGGAACTTCAGCATCAAGTACTGGACCGAATAATAGGAGCCCACTTTTGCCTCCATGGGCAGAGCAAGGCGATCCTGTTGAAGTGGGTGTTGGCGAAGGAGGAGATGCTCAACAAGAGCCAGATGGTGATAATGGTAAAGAGCCATCGCAGGAAATCGATAATGGAACGGTACAAGAACAGATTCCGGGACCAGTTCCAAATATTCCATCACCAAACCGCCTGACAGGAGCAAGAAGAGCATTTGGAGATTATGCAAAATCAGATGGCGATAGGGCTAATTTAAGAGGTTCTCTTAAGAAATACTCGAGAAGCTCAGGTGGGGGTTCTGGAACAAGCCGCAGATTAGCAAGCGGTATCACTGCAGGTTCCGGCTTATTAGGAATAATGCAAGGTGATAGCGTTAGAGTTAATGATAAAACTCTTTCTCTATCTGACCTTAACGGACTATCTACAGACCAAGCGATAGATCGCATAAGCGAGCATCTAACACCTGAAAATGGTGATGCAGATTCTGTACGTTTAGCACTAGATTTTGCCCTAGCGGAAGTATTGCCAGAGGAAGACACATTTGATGAGTCAATGTTTACGGATGAAGTCGTGCAAGAAGCTATCTCTTGCTACTTAACAGATCTTATTTTTCAAGATGTAGTAAATGGTATGGGGAAAGCTTGGTTTCATGCCGAACACCCAAGTAAACATCACAGAATGGAAGAAGAGTTAAGGGATTTAATAAAAGTGATAACTCAATCTAAAGTAGAAAAAGTGACGAGGGGCAATGGAGGGGATAT
This sequence comes from Alteromonas naphthalenivorans, assembly GCF_000213655.1. Classification (NCBI taxonomy): domain Bacteria; kingdom Pseudomonadati; phylum Pseudomonadota; class Gammaproteobacteria; order Alteromonadales; family Alteromonadaceae; genus Alteromonas; species Alteromonas naphthalenivorans. The sequence goes on along the minus strand of NC_015554.1, from coordinate 1,964,571 downwards.
ATCTCAAGACAATATCACTAGGATACAAATCGACGCTATATCTCAGACTGTAGATGAATGGGAGTCTTTCAATGATTAATTTCTATTTTAATAATGATCCTTCTCTGCTCCCTGCGTACTCGGAGAATTGTCACCCCGTTCAGCTCTTTAACACGCATCCTCATGATAATACCAAGCACAGCCGAGCTTCCGGCAGCTTACTAAAACGAGTACGTGAACTTGGCATTAGTGTCGATGCAGATGCCATAGATTTGATAACAATAGCCAGTGCAGTCACCGCTGCTGATACATTTGAGCGTAGAGATGATGCGGCTGATGCGTGGTCACGGGTAATGCATCTACATATCCCGGTAATTGCCGAAAACTTGTGGAATATGTTGTCGGACCGATTGAGCTCTATTTTGAACTTCTTGACTGGCGATCAGTGGAAATTTACGTTCACTAAAACATCGCTTCAAATGCCAAAACCTATAGTGAGCAATAAATCCAAAGCAAGGCTAGATAGCCTTAGAGGACTAAACTCAGTTTGTCTTTTCTCTGGTGGATTAGATAGTGCAGTTGGTGCAATAGACACACTTAACGGTAAATCCAAATATAAGCCTCTGCTGCTAAGCCATGCTTACCGTGGCGATGGTGTTAAGCAAGAGAATATAAAGAAGCTTTTAAAATCTCACTATGGCGAGCTTTCTTATAGTATTTCGCCTAGTTTAATATCACGGTTGAAAGGTAAAACTGATGTCACGATGCGTGGGAGAAGTTTTAACTTTTTGGCTATGGCTGTATTGGGTATATCAGCTCTTAGAAACGCTAATAATGATAGTAGTATTTCAACAATTATTGTACCGGAGAATGGGTATATTTCTATCAATCCCCCACTCACAAGACGAAGAATTGGTAGTCACAGCACACGTACTACTCATCCGTATTTTTTGAGTCGTCTTGAAGAACTCTTAAAAGACGCAGGTTTCCGTGTGAAATTTGTAAACCCATACCAATTCAAAACTAAAGGTGAAATGTTAGCAAAATGTGTTGACCAAGCGGCAATTGTCAAAGCAGTACCGTTAAGCGTGTCCTGTAGTCATTGGCACCGAAAGCATATGCAATGCGGTCACTGCGTTCCTTGCTTAATAAGAAGGTCTTCGGTTCATCATGCGAGGTTCACGGAAGATGCACCATACGCCAGTCAAAATCTAAAATTTGTCCATAAAGAGAAAGAGACTAGGGATGATCTACACGCGGTGCAGACGGCAATCATCAGGCTTAAAGATACCAAAGATTATAAGGGATGGATTAGACAAAGTGGATCATTACCTGACGATGATGTCACGAGGAAAAAGCTTGAATCTACAATCAAACGTGGATTGAAAGAAGTAGAAACTTTTCTCAAGGCGGAAAGAGTGTAATGATGGATTTGCATTGTCATGTTGATCTATATCCTGATCATAGCGAAATTCTGAGTGACATTGAAAATTCTGGTTATTACGTGCTTTCTGTAACAACAGTGCCCTCTGCGTTCAATGGCACTGCCCATCTTACAAAAAATCTCTCTAACTGTAGGACAGCATTAGGGTTGCATCCTCAGTTAGCCCATCAAAGGGTTAATGAGCTCTCTTTATTTGATTCTCTGTGTGGTGTTACACGATATATTGGTGAAGTTGGGCTAGACGGTTCTAGAGGCTATGCAGAACACATTGAAATTCAAAAGTTAGTGTTTGAACATATTTTGAGTAAATGTTGTGAATTTGACGATAAAATTCTAACTATTCACAGCCTCAATGCGGTTGATGAAGTTTTAGCGTTGTTAAGGAAGTATCCAAATTGTGGAACTTCAATTTTACACTGGCTTTTAGCAACAAAAAAACAAGTTAACCGTGCAGCGGGACTTGGATGCTACTTCTCGGTTGGTCCAGCAATGATTAATTCAGCTAGAGCAAGGAAAGTTATTTCATGGTTGCCAAAAAATAGAGTCTTATTAGAGACTGACGGACCATTTGCAAAAACGGACGGAAAGCCAGCTTTACCATCAGATGTAGTACTTGTAATTGAGTTTCTCTCGGAGTTGTGGGGGGAAACAATTGACCAAGTACAAGATGATCTAAAATTAACTTTGAAAAACTTGCTTTCAAACAAGAATGCATAAAATCAGCAATGGCGGTAGGTTTACTTTCAAAGTGCCGTATAACAAGCGCATGAATTTCGTTTCAGCCACTGCGTGGCTTCCACCGGACTCGCCTTCGGCTCGCCGATTATGCGAGCGTTAAGTGTTTTTGGAAGTTTATGGAAGAAATTAAATTAAAAGCACAATGCAACAAGTGCCTTGGAGAAACGAACCACCTATTGTTACACAAGGAAGATCAACCTTGGGATGAGGAGATTGAGCACTACACAATACATGGAAGCGAAACATTTAATATGGTCAAATGTTGCGGCTGCGATAGTGTAAAACTTATGCATTCAAGTTGGTTCTCTGAGATATGCGATGAATATGGCAGACCAATTATTGAAATTAGCTACTACCCTCCTGCAATTTCTCGGGCAGAACCCAAATGGCTTTCAGAAATTGGCGGTCTTCTTCCCAATAATGAAATGCGCTTTGTTCGAGGCCTTATTAAGGAAATATATTCAGCGCTACATAATGATTCTCGCAGACTGGCAGCTATGGGTATTCGCGCGTTAATTGAACATATGATGATCTTAGAAGTAACAGACAATGGAAGTTTCAAGAAAAACCTAGAAGCTTTTCAAAAAGCTGGTTACCTATCTGATAAACAGAGAACTATCATCGAGCCTATTTTGGAAGCAGGTCATGCTGCCATTCATAGAGGCTATGAACCCAGTTCTGAAGATGTAATAACGGTAATTGAAATAACAGAAAGTTTAGTTGAAACGATCTATGTTCATTCGAAAAAAGCCGAAAAGCTAAAAGAGCGGGTTCCTCAGAGGGGCAACACTTAACAATCACATTAAGTCGCTCGCAGGCTAGCTGGGACAGAGCGAATTATGCCTGTCATGTTTAGTTCATACACCACATGAATTGCCGCGCTCGGATATTTCGATTCAAACTGACGGATAAGCTTTTTGACACTGACTTTTGAAGAAGGAATGCGGCCATAGTGCACCGCACTTGCTCCACGCTGCTCTTAACAATAGGCAACCTCGTGAAACTCTTTATACGTATCCAATCCGATAAAAATCATGCTATGTTTGTTCATGCTATCCTCCAAATTGATTTAGTATTGGACAAACTAATTATGGCTCTGGCTGAAAAGTTAACCCACGAAAATGCGGAGGCTAGCATTTCTCAGGGAGTCATTGTGTCTAAGTTACCTAGGGAGAAATCATGGCAGATGGAAGCTCAATTATTAATTTGGGTGATTTAGCAAAACCCGCAACTGTACTCATTGAGAAGATTTCAAATGCAGTAGGCGTACTTTATGAACCTCGAAGGGTAATAAAAAAAGCACATGCGGAAGCTGAAGCTGAAAAAATTAAGGCACTAGCAGGAATAGAACTAAGTGATATAGAACAAAGAGCAATCGAGCGACATGTAAAACAAGAAAGCAAGAAGCAAGAAAATATTGAAAAAATCACTGCTCAAGCTGCTGTTAATTTACCACCTAATGCTAAACCTGAAGATATTGAAGATGACTGGCTTACACACTTTTTTGATAAGTGCGACAAAATATCTAATGATCAAATGCAATCTCTATGGTCAAACTTGCTAAGTGGTGAAGCGACCAAGCCTGGAAAATACTCTAAAAGAACTGTGGATTTAGTTGCATCGATGGATCGTAAAGACGCTGATTTGTTTACTCGATTTTGTCAGTTTACTTGGATGGTCGGTGAACCTACACCATTGATATTTGATGTTACGGATGAGGTTTATTCTTCTGCGGGTATTACTTTTTCTGATTTAAAACATCTTGATGCCATTGGCTTAATTTCATTTGAATCAGTATCAGGCTATGCAAAACAAGGTGTAAGTAAGAAAGGTATTGTATTTTACTTTGGTCAGAAAACTCTTCTAAAGTTTCCAGAAGATGAAAATAACAAATTTGGAATTGGCCAAGCCTTATATACTCAAGCAGGAAAGGAGTTGGTAACTATTTGCAATGCAGCTAAAAATGAGAAATTTATAGACTACTGTAAAGAGCAGTTTAAAAAACAAGGCATTGAAGTCAACCCGACTACTTAACAAGGCATTTAAACGGAATATTTACAGTTGGCCGTTTTTCGTTCCTCAAACATTTTAGCCAACTATAATTTTCCGCTTAATGCGGGGCGTTAGGCGAATAGGGTATCTTGAAGTTAGGACTTACGCGAAATTTACTCAGTCACCCAACCTTGTTCAATAGCATATAGCTTTGTTTTTTTTGTCAATGCAAAACCTCTTAGAAGACCAACACCGTCAAAGGTTTCTTGTTTAATTATAAAATCATCTGACATTAACTCATTAATATAAACCTCAGCAAAAATTCTTGAGCAACCAAGTTCATGTTGGACATCATCCAATGTGTAAAAGCCACTACCTCTATTGTAGCTTTCAACCCAAACCTTTAATAATTCTGTCTTTTTATCTGTAACACTCTCTGCAGGCTTTTCAATTACCGATTCAAATGGGTTATTGCCTACTGGCGGCTCCTTGAATAGTGGTGCTTCATGAATTTCACGTAGAAGATTATCAAACTGTAGCTCGAATTCATCTTCACGAGAAAAATTGATGTGTAGACGACTTTTTAAAAAAGTAGGAACAGTGTGAGTTCCATTTTGACGAATCAAAGGGATTACCTTTTTTGAATCAATTTGATTCATATATTCAGCAGTCATAATCATTTTTTCATAACCAACGCCACCTAAGCCATCGTTGGCTTTATTAACGTATGTGTCGGTACAAACCATAATGATGCGATCTGACTCAGCGACACTTTTTTCCATGAAACCACCTAAGTCATCACCTAAACCAACGCGAAATTGATCTAGAATTGCATCAATACCTGAGTTACGTAATCGTTGCGCTAATTCAAGCACCCACTTTTTATGGGCTTGTGCATATTCTCATGCATCGCGATCACCTAATACCATCTAAGCCGATCACCTAATACTATCCATCGCGATCACTCAATACCATCGATGCAGATCACTTTTTGGTCAAAATGGTATTGAGTGATCGGCTTGAATGGTATCGTTCAATTTATACTCATTTTTGTCTATCCAGTAGGTGTTTTTAACCGTTATCCTTTTCATTTTTGATGATGAGAATAACCATGCCAACGGCACCTATTTCAATGCGTAAACTTAAAGAGATTTTAAGACTAAAATACGACTGTAAACTCAGTCATCGAAAGATAGCAAACAGCTTATCTATTTCACCTTCAATTGTTTCTAAATATGCCTGTAAATCAGCAGAGTTAGGTATCACTTGCTGGCCACTTGATGAAAAATGGGATGATCATTCTCTGCAACGAGCATTCTTCAAAACAAAGCCCCGACTAAAAGGCTTTAGTATTCCTGACTGGTTGTTAGTTCAGCAGGAGCTGCGACCCAAAACCATGACGCTATTGCTGCTTTGGCAAGAATACAAAGAGCGACACGAGGAAGGATTTTACAGTTACACCCACTTCTGCCGACAGTACAAGGCATGGCTTAAATGTCAAAAACCGTCCATGCGACAAAACCATAAAGCAGGTGAAAAACTGTTTGTTGATTACTGCGGCCCAACTATGAATATTGTTGATGCTAGTACAGGTGAATACCGTACAGCTCAAGTGTTTGTCGCAGTTATGGGCGCATCTAATTATACGTATGCGGAGGCAACGTATAGCCAAAAGCTAGAAGATTGGGTGATGAGTCATGCTCGTTGTTTTGAGTTTCTTGGTGGTGTGCCAGAGCTGGTAATCCCTGACAACTTAAAAAGTGCGGTAACTAAACCTTGTCGATATGAGCCTGATTTAAATCCAACCTACCAACAATTGGCGACACACTACAATACGGTCATTGTGCCTGCTAGACCTTATAAGCCCAAGGATAAAGCCAAAGCAGAAGTGGGTGTGCAAATTGTCGAACGCTGGATAATGGCACGGCTTCGCAATGAAAGCTTCTTTAGCTTGCGCCAATTAAACCTAAAGATACAAAAACTGCTTGTCGACTTAAACCAGCGGAAAATGAAGAAGCACCCTGGTTCAAGGCTCAGTCAGTTTGAATCCATTGATAAACCTGCTCTCAAACCACTACCCACACAGGCTTACAGTTACACCTTAGTCAAACAAGTAAGCGTGCATATTGATTATCATGTCGAAGTTGAAAAACACTACTACTCAGTACCTCATACCTTGATCAAACAAAAGCTTGAAGCCCATGCCACAGGTCAACTGGTGACACTTTACCATCAGGGTGTTCAAGTAGCCGTTCATCCAAGATCACACCGAGAAGGTGCACACACTACGCTTGATCTACATATGCCAATAGCTCATCAAAAGCAGCAGCAATGGACACCACAACGGTTCGAGCGTTGGGCAGCTAAGTTCGGTGGTTCAACGGAGCAGTTTGTTATGCAATTGATGCAAGCTAAAAAGCATCCAGAACAAAGCTACCGTGCTTGTATGGGGTTATTAAGCCTAGGTAAGAAGTTTACTGACCAACGTCTTGAAGCAGCCTGTCATCGCGCATTAGCCACAGGTGTTACTCGCGTAAAACAAGTAAAAAACATTTTAGAAAAGGGCTTGGATAAGCAACCCTTGCCACAAGCTCAAGGTGATTTACTACAAGATATTGATCATAAAAATATCCGCGGCAACAACTATTACCATTAATCAAAAACTAACAAACCAAAGGAAATCTTATGCAAAATATCAATCAACAAGTCAATAACCAGTTAAGTAACTTAAAGCTAAGCGGTATACGTGATGCACTATTGCAGCAATATGAGCAACCCAATCTATACGTAGAACAAAGTTTCGAAGAGCGGCTAAGTTTATTGCTTGAGCATGAAATAACACAGCGTGACCAGCGTAAAATTGATCGCTTAACTCGTCAAGCAAAGTTCAGAGTTGGCGGCACACTGGCTCAACTAAACTATGGCGCAGCACGACAACTCGATAAAACTCAGATCCGTTCATTAGCACAAGGTGAATGGCTTCGCCTTCATCAAAACATCTTGATCACGGGCGCAACGGGGTGTGGCAAAACTTACCTCGCTTGCGCGCTTGGTCAAAACCACTGCCAACAAGGGAGTAGCGTTTATTATTTTAGGCTTAAAGAGCTATTAGAAAAGATGTTCTTAGCGCAAGCCGATGGTAGTTATCGAAACTGATCACAAGCTTAGCTCTGCCAATTTACTGATCCTAGATGATTGGGGATTAGAGCCATTAACAGCTCAACAACGCAGTGATTTACTGGAATTAATTGATGCGAGATATGACACAAAATCGACCTTAATTGCCAGCCAATTACCGATAGAAAATTGGTATGAAATGATCGGAGAATCGACACATGCTGATGCGATCCTAGATCGGCTTGTTCACGGAGCAATAAAGTTGGAATTAAAAGGCGAATCGATGCGAAAAAAACTAAATTCCTTGACTGATGGCGATCACTCAAGTTAGATTTTACTAAGGTCTACTGGCAGACAAAAAAGTGATCGGCTTGAATAGTATTGACCGATCGGCTTCATGGTATTACGCAGCTTGATCATCATGAGAATATGAGACAAATACTTTTGGTACAGTTATTGTCATTAGAACTTCCTTATTCATTGAGTTTAATTATTAAATGGGGGGATATTACAAATCAAGCCAAGCACTAGATTTTATTAGTAAAAAAATAGCGTGTAAATGTGAAATTCGCCTAACAACACGCCCTGAAGTGGACCACAAGCGCTAAAGCTTGCTATCCACCGCAAATTTAGACTAAATAAGAAAGGCATATTTGGAAAGTTAATGCTGCTTTTACGAAGGCTATATTCGTCGCTAATTGTGTAGGTAAACGTCTCTTATTTTTGGTCGATGGTTAGAAAAAGCAGAAGTGCGTGTAGGGGGATGAGGTGCTTAAGCGTATTTATTCCTTCAGCAGCGTAAGGTAACAATCAGTTTTGAGATATTCGTTATTTAGTTGAACGCTATTCCAGTAATCGCATTGCACTTTGTCGTCCTTAAACCCGTTGATGATGTTGATTGTGTGCGTATTGCTCAAGGTGAATCACTTTGCCAGCGGCCTGCTTAAAGCAGGTTTCAAACTGCGTGGTCAAGATTAGACATTCAGATTAACGAAAGTGTATTAAGGGACAGTTTTACCGGTTTCGAATTATGCCTGTCTTGCTAAGTTTAAAGAAACTAGCAAGCGTCTGGAACGCTACTCGCTGGTTCTGGCTTCGTATTACTACATACTATGTAGGCTAATAGCCCACCATAAATATTCACAAGTGCGTGCACTGCAATCGCAATCCATATTGTTTCTGTAAGCCATGAAATTACACCTAATATTATGCCCATAACGCCCGTTCTTAGCACATGAACGCCCCCCTGATACGCATGTGCTAAACCAAAAAGTAAGCTCGAAACAAGAAGGGCAGGCCAAAAACCAAGGAAAGGTGTCATCAAAAACCAAAGAAACCCGCGAAACAGAAGTTCTTCACAAATGCCAGCTGACAACGACACGCCACACGTAAAACACATTAATTCTTTTGGGCTTCGCGGCATCAGCCATGCTACGTGTTCCAATTGTGCTTCAAGGGTTGGGTGTGTCTCTTTTGCGTTTTTCGTCATTATTAAATTTAGCGCAAAATAGCCTGTCATCGATAACACGCCCAATGCACCTAACCAGTTATTAGTGCTGCCTATCCACACAAGTGATATTTCAACAGTACTTATCTGCTTACCATACAATCCAATAACTAGATATAAAGTGGGCAACCATAGCAAAACCATTGTTGAAGCGTAGGCTTCTAATTTTGATTGTTCGCCCGATACAACGGCCAGTTCAGTTTTATTGCCTTCCCACAAGCAATATAGCGGTATGGCAAGAATGATAACCAACATTGAGTAGGACCAGATGCTTACATTCATAAATAGTTTCTTAAGTGACTTTGTAATGCTTACAGCATATTCAACTGGCTTTGTTAAAAAAATAAATTAATATTGAATAATAGATAAACTAAAAGTTTAAGCATGAGTAATGCTATGCAATTAAGAGAATTACGAACGTTTGAGTTAGTGGCTCAAGAAGGGAATATGACTAAAGCCGCAGCGTTAATGTCGAAGAGCGTAATGGCGGTTAGCAAGCAAATTAGTAATTTAGAACACAGCGTGGGTCAGGCTCTCTTTATTCGTACACGCAGGGAACTCAAGCTTACTGAGTATGGGAGAGAGTTTCTTAAGCGATGCACTGCACTGAATAATCAACATCGTGAGCTGCAGCAGTGGGTTCAATCGACAGAGTACGAGGTGTCGGGTGAAATTCGAATTTTAACGCAAGCTAACGAAGTGATTACAGAAACTTTTACACCATGGATAGGGGAGTTTCTTAAAAAATACCCGCTTTTAAACGTTGTACTGGATGTGAAGGAATCTCTCGTCGACATTGCACATGACGAATATGACATTTATTGGGGGGTTGGCTCGTACTTAGGCGACCGCTTTAACGGATTGAAGCAACGTTCTTTATATAATGAGCGCTATGGCATTTTTGCTTCACCTGAGTACCTTAAAAGAAAAGGCACTCCCAAAGTACCTGATGACTTAGAAACACATGATGTTGTTGGTTATTTGTATAACCAGCCAAGTAATGTATTGGTATTACAGTCTCAAACAGGTGAGGTAATTCATAAGATTCTTAACTCACGGGTAAAAGCCGTTGCGGGCATGGTTGAGTGTGCTCAGTCTGGATTAGGATTAATAAATGCTTTACCTAAGGCTAAACAGATTGAGGAGGCCGTTGAAGATGGTTCATTGGTACCAGTGATGGAAGGGTACTGGTGGGATAGAGCTGAGGCGTTTATTTACTATCATCAAACTGTCACGGTAGAACCAAAAGTGTGCGCGTTTATCGATTTCTATCTTGATAAACGGCCGCACTGGGCTTAGTCACGAATAGAGACTAAACAAGACAGGCATCTTTGTGTACAAAGGTATACATATTGTGCCTGTCTTACTCTCTAGGCTGTTTATTTATACAGTCAGTCGAGTTTTTAGAATGATTAAAAATAAAAAGGAATTATTCCGGAATGTGGGGGCACTTTTTAAAGGTTAGATTGTAGTTGATTGATAACAGAGTGTTTTCGTGCGAAAGTTTGTGAATTAGCTACATGATGTACGGAAAGACTCCATCTTGTATAAAGGATTTTTTCCATATAATAAGCTGTTATGTGTAAGGTGATCAATTGAAGATTTTGGGTTTTATATTACTAATAGTTGGCGCTATTTCAGGAATTTTTTATAACGTTTTTTCTCTATATAGTTTATATAAATTTATTGCCACTAGTAATCATGAGTTCTTAATGGGAGTTGCATTTCCTCTAATTATTTCTACACCATCTTGGTTCTTTGCAAGTATAGGCGCCTATATGGTTAGGAATAAACTTAATGTAGCTCTTAACAATATGATTTACATTCTATTTTTAGCATCTACTTTATCATTGGTATACTTCTTTATTTTTGGGTAAAGTGATATTTTTTTGTTTACACATAACAAGAAAATTAAGCGGGACACATAACAGTTTGCTGCGTTCCGCTTCGCTTCACCATTTTAGCAAACTATTATTTAGCCCCTTATTTGGGCGTTAGCACTTAGTATGTGCATGAGCGTTACTTTTAGTTAGCGTGGCATTTAAATCATTAGGAAAATATGTGGCGTTGAACTATAATTTCAGCATCTTTACGCGTTTTTATGGGCTTAGGCCCTAGTCGGGTGTATAGCCAGACTCTAATTTATTGATTGGATTTAGTTGCGATGAATGCCTATCTGGAATTCATCTTCGTTCCTCAGCTAAATTCCAGATAGGCATTCATCGCTATATCTGAGGTAAAGATACCCAATTTATGGTTTGTTTAGAGAAATTGACTTGAAATTTGATGATAAAAGGACAACCCATCTAGCGAAGATTTCTTTAGATAAAAGCCGTGTCGATCTAAGTTCCCCAATTGTGTTTCTTTGTGGAGGCTTAGTTGATGTCAAACAAGCTAAGACCCCTTCTATTCGCGATGCTTTTTTGCGATATGTCTCAAGTATCGAATGCAATCTAATTGACCAAATTACATTAGCGGAAGAGTTTAAAGATTGGATACATGATTCTGTCTATAAAGATTTATTGGACTTTGAAAATGATATTGCACACATATCATCACTAATAGTTATTGTGCTTGAAAGCCCTGGGGCGTTAGCGGAGCTTGGTTTGTTTGTGAGAAATAAGGTTCTCAACAAAAAACTAGTTGTATTCGTAAACGATAAGCATTATTCCGCTAACTCTTTTGTTTCATTAGGCCCACTGAGATATCTGGAGGCTATAAAAGACAAGACTGTTTGTGCCTATCCTTGGGATCTTGAAAATATAGATGAGTCTTTGGGTGATAGTTTACCTGAAATGCGTGAAGATCTATTGGCAGCGATGTCTGGAATGGATAATTCAGAGGCATTTGATTCGGGAAATGATGGCCACGTATCATTTGTCCTATATGAAATTATAAGAATATTTAGAGCGCTCAAAGTTTCTGAAATTCAAACATATTCCAAATATATTGGTTTAGATTTGAAGCTAGACAAGGTGAAGCGCTTGCTTTTTTTGCTAACTAAATTTGAGCTCATAGCAACCGGAAAGCGCGGCCATGATCTCTATTATTACCCATTAACTGATGTTGATAAAATTCATTTTGGCGGTCATTTTGATAAAAATGAAGCCAAGGTCGCTACAATGCAGTTTTACGCGTTCAATGATTCCGAATCAAGAAGATTTAACTTCATTAAGGGATTGCAGAAGAAAGAAAAAGAAGGGGCATTATAGATGGATATCTATAATGCCTTATCTGAGCTCTTGCTAATTGATGAAGTTGAAATTGTCAGTTACATAAATAAAGCGCCGCACCGCTACAAGGTTTACAAAATACCTAAAAGAAATGGCTCTGGCTCAAGAGTTATTGCGCAGCCAGCAAAAGAGCTGAAAGTTCTTCAAAAGTCCGCCTTGAATATGCCGTTGCTAGATTTGCCAGTTCACAAATCAGCTTTTGCATATATGGAAGGGATCGGCATTAAGCAGAACGCACAAAAGCACTCAAAAAATCAATATTTATTAAAGATGGATTTTTCTGACTTTTTCCCCTCAATTGTTTCAAGCGACTTGCTTTCTCATGTTGAAAAGCACAAGGGAAAATTGGAAATTAAAGAAAAGGTTGCTCTTAAGAAGCTATTTTTTTGGTGCGTTAAAGGTAGCACGGAGCATCGCTTAAGCATTGGAGCTCCATCTTCTCCTTTTTTATCTAATACTATACTCTTTGATTTTGATACCATCGTAAATGATTATTGTACTCAGGAAAAAATTACTTATACGCGGTACGCTGATGATCTAACATTTACTACAAATGTTTCTGGCGTACTTTTCGAGTTGCCGACATATATTGAAGGCGTCCTAAAAAAACTTGAATATCCAACTCTGAAAATAAATCATTCTAAAACGGTTTTTTCATCCAAGAAAAATAATCGTCATGTGACGGGGCTGGTGCTAACTAATGATAATGCCATATCGCTCGGTCGTGATAGGAAACGATATATTCGTTCGTTAGTATATGGATTTTGTAATAAAAAACTTTCAGATGATGAATCTATAAAGTTAAGAGGGCTGATTAGTTTCGCAAAGCATGTCGAACCAACTTTCTTTAGATCACTTGTAAAAAAGTACTCACTAGCAGTAATTAGCGATATTGAGCGTTATTATCCTGATAATTAAAATTGTATCTGGCTAGGTTTGCGTGCTAACAAGGCTATGCACCGGAAAAATTAAGGTTGATGGCCAAGAAGAAGAGATAGTAATTGCTGCTTCAGACTTTAGCCTTGAAGAAGGCGATATGAGGCATATCGGAGATGGTGATTATCAATATGAAGCGCTGTACATCTACCACGGTAATGACGCTGAGATATCTTTTCAGGCAACAAATTTTAAAGGCGATGTTTCTATGTATCCATACAGCACGAGTAGAGATATAGAAATTCATGAAGACAACTTGTCTGTCGAAGGTCTAGATTACGAAGAAGATGATTACTTCTAAAAACCATAGAAAAAAGCTAACAAGTCAAAGCACTCGGACATGGTAAAGCTGTCATCTTTTTTGTTCCAAAAAAGCCGCCAACTTCACCATGCCGGTGTTTGAGGCGTTAGGCGTCATTTACTTACAGCATTTAAAAGTGGGTTAAACCGTGACATTCCAGCATCAAGGTTGTTTCGCTAGGTTGTCTTTGCGGCTAGCTCTTGTTGCTGTTTAAACGGCTTTAGCAACGCGCTTTTCATCAACATCGCAACGCCAACATTCTGCATAACCTGTTTTCTAAACTCGCTCTTTTATGCGACATTCCCGTTAACATCTGGCATTTCGCACAGGGTTGTTTTATCTTAAATCCAATAATTTAAACAAGCTGGCTAATCGGCAAGTGGTGGCAGCAAAGCTGCGTACGTTCCTTTGTACGCCTAACAAAACGCTGTTGGCACTCCCTTCGGTCGCTGGGGCGCTAACACGCGGGCTGACTCACTTCGTTCGGATTTTAGCCCACGTGCTAGCGCCCCAAAGCTTAGCGTTAGGTGTCACAAAGTATGGATACATCAGTAGTTTTTAAAACAGAACTTTTTCAGCCATTTCTGCCAGAAGATTCACAAGTCAATCCAAAGGTCTATGGCGCAGAATTAGCTTATTGGCTAGCTAAAGAACTTGCGGGACAGGGAATTTATACATCTTACCCTGAATACGAAGATTGGGGTTGGTTCATTGAGTTTATAGTAGAAGATAATGAGTATTGGTTGTGTTGTGGAAACTTTGAAAATGAGGAGAATATGTGGAAATGCTTTTTAAAAAGGCACTCAAAAGGACTCTTCAAAAAGACACTTGCACCGCTCGAGCCAGTGATTCCACTGCTAAATGCAGTAAGATTGCTACTAGACGAAACCCCAGAAATTAGCAGCATAGAATGGAGTAGTGAGCATGACACCTAACAAAACGCTTAACACGTTCCCTTCGGTCACTGGGTCAGTAACGCAGTGGCGCTTCGCTATTATGCCGCTACGTCACTGCCCGTTAGCTTAGCGTTATGTCACAAGGAGTTTTTGTTGAAGAACTTAATATTTTTAATATTGCTACTGCCTAGTTATGGATTTGCCTCAAACTTAGACATAGATATAAACAAAGGGTTTTTAGGAGCTAAATGGCTCTCTTCTCAAGAAGAGGTTGAAGCCGTGTTAGGCAAACCAAATGGATATTATCGAATAAATAAGAATAGAACGCTTTTGTTCTACGGAAAATCGGTAAGCTTACTCATTTCAAGAAATAGATTCCGAGAAGTTCATATCGGTGGCGATTTATCAGACGCACTTTCAGAACTTCCGACAACATTTAACACAAAATATGATGTCAGTAACTTAACTATCGATGGTAAGCCATTTCTCAGGGAGCGATTTGAGAAAGTCGAGGAAGCGCTGAAAATTGAATTGGGAGTTCCATCCTACAGCGTCTCTGCCGGCACGGACGAAGTATTTGTTGATTTGAGCTTTTCTGGCGTAGGCGGTTATGGTTCAGAAAACGAGTTTGTTCTAAGGAAAATAAGCTTTGCCTACCAATTGTGACATAACAAAATGCTTAAGTCGCAGTCCGCTAGGGCGGCCTGCTGGGAAGCTAACACGCAGGACGGCTTCGCCATTATGCCCTACGCGTTATCGCCCCTTATTTAAAAGTTAGGTTTCCGATAGTTATGCTTCCCGCATTTGACAAGTTACCCTCTTTATTGACATACGAAGAGGTTGAAAAGCAACTCAGTATCATTATGGATATTGCCGAGAAGAGTGAAGAACCGCCGATATACATGATTCAAGAAACAATAAACGAAGCGTTATTCTCATTGGAATACAATCCCAAAGGACGTTTTAGTGTGGAGATAGAAAATAGGGTTTCCAAATGGGGGACGTCGCATTGGGATTGGGAAAAAGCAGATAGAAACTTTATTGACGGACTAACCGCGATAATTATTAATTTTACATCGACTTCAGTAGCTAAACAGTTTTTTGAAGACAAACTCAAAACGGAAACCCGGAAGTTTGCCCAAGAAGAATTAAAGGGTGTATTAGAGAATGATGTGTAGGAAACGGAGTCACTTTGAACAGAAAATGGATTTTACTATTGCCCTTCTTTCTCACAGCCTGTGGATATAAAGGCGATGGTGAGTACAACGAGTCAGGATGGTTTTTAAAGAATTACTCCTTGATTTTGCCGCAGAAAGATTTCGCTTCAAATCGTGAATATAGCTTTTCTATTAACGGATACGGCTCTCACGACACGTCATTTCTTCGCGTAAGGTTGTCAAATGACGAGCCGGTAAACTTTCATGAATTGGATACAACTCTAGAAGTACGAATAATCGGCAAAAAGAATGTTACATACTTTTATAGAAGCTCACCCCTTAATGCTCATTATTTGAGAATGGTTGAATTAGGTGAGGCCCAATGGGCAAATGACCTTGAATGGCATTCGCGCTATCAGTATTCAGATGAAAAAATGAAAAATAGGGCTGTTTCTTTCGACCCAGCCTATAAACCAATAGCAACGTCAGATGTTATGTATATTCACAGTTTTCCTTCTGGGACTGAAAACTATAGAGTTAACGTGAAAATCGGAAATGTCCCTGAAGCTTATGAAAACACCAAGATTTCACTAGAGTTTATTTCAGGTTGGAAATAGCTAATGTCGCAAAAACCTAACAACTCAATAAACTCATGCCATTCTGCCCCACATGCCTGCGCCCCTTATTTAAAAGTTATGTGCCGAGGATGAATCTATGAAATACGTTATTTTTTTATTGTCCTTTATATCAACCCCTAGTGCGGCAGATGCTTTTAGCATGGAAACTACTGCTTGTTTTGGCACATGCCCTGCTTATAGAGTTGACGTATTCTCTGATGGAGTAATTGTCTATAAAGGGGATGCCCATACTAAACTAGTGGGTACATATCGGCTTCCCAGCAATCCAGAACTATTCCAAAGAATTCTGCGCCTTCTCGATGAGAACAGCTTTCAAAAACTCCGCGATGATTATGGGTGGGTCGGAGAGGGAGAAGAAAGTCCTTGTAGCGAAGAATGGACAGATCACCCTAGTACAGTTTTATCTTACAGTTTGCGAGCAATTTAAAAACAGTGCATCACTACCATGGCTGTAAAGGTTTCGATCGGGAAGAAGAGCTAGAAGCTTTAGAGAAAACACTTTTTGAACTCATAGGCCTCAGTGACTATGTTGGCACATAACAAGCCAACACATTCACTTCGTTCGCTGGGACGCAAACACGCGGGGCGGCCTCAGCAAGCTATTAATCGCCGCTTAAAACGGCGTTAGCTCTTTTGTCTTAATAATGATTTCTGAATGGAAGTAAAATGCAAAAAAAACTAAAATATATAGCACTAATATCATTAGTCATCTGGCTTTCAGGGTGCGCTTCAAGCCGTCATTTACCTAAAGTCGAAAATGCAGAAAAAAGCTTTTCCGAACGCATGGCGACATACAAAGCTAAAAAATGTTGCAAATCCATGAGCGAATTAATCGTTACTGAGTTTGATGACGAGTTAATATTTACGATGGAAGAAAATGAAAACTTAATTTCACTCGATGGTAAAGAAACCAACTACATGCTTTTCGGTGTGACAGAAAGGAGTGAGAAACTTTATTATGGCATTAGGTCTTTTTACGTTGATCATAAGTTCGCTTTCATCCCAAAAGTATCTGTGTTAGATAAATCATTTAACGTCTTGGGTAGTACGCACCCAAGTTTTATACAGTATCAACATCAAAGTCTTGTTTGGGACGATTCACACTTTTTGCTGTATTTCAGCATCGATAATAGTAAAAACTCAGACGTGGCATACGTAGTAATACATCAACAAGAAGAGTTAGGTAGCAAATTTCAAATATCCCCGAGAGAAAGTACAAATATAGAAACCACATTTATTAATGGGCAGCCGATCTCATATAGTCAAAACGCGACCTCTTTTAGCTTTCCAACTTTGGTTTCTCCATCAGGAATATTAGTGCTTCAAAAACTAAATAGTTGGAACAAACCGGTTAATAACAGTATTTTTTATCAGTTTTAGGTGAAAAATAAGCGACTAAACAAGACAGGCATAATTGGAAAGGTAAAGCTGCTTTTATGAAGGCTATATTCGTCGCTAATTGTGTAGATAAACGTTTTTTTAGTTGATGGCTAGAGAAAAGCAGAAGTGCGCGTAAGAGTAGCAGGCGCTTAAGTGTATTTATTCCTTCGCCCGCGTATAGTAGCAATCAGTTTTGCAAGATTCGCTATTTAGATCCAACACTATCCCAGTAATCGCATTGCATTTTGTCGCCCTTGAACTCGTTGCTGATGTTGGTTGTGTGCATATTGCTCAAGGTGAACCACTTTGCCAGCGACCTGCTTAAAGCAGGTTTCAAACTGCGTGGTTAAGATAAGCCATTCAGATTAAAAAAAGTGTACTAAGGGACAGTTTCGGTGGTTTCGAATTATGCCTGTCTGGTTAAGTTTCTCTCTCTGGTTTATAAAAAGTTAGAAGAATTCAAACAAAAATCTGTCTAGTAAAGTCTGACCGATTCAATATGCCAATTTCGTAAGCGTTACACCCATTAGGATTAGAAAAAACATGTATATAGGAGAAGTTTCAAAACTTACTGGCGCGTCAAAAAAAGCAATTCATCACTACGAGGCACTAGGGTTGTTGTCAAAGGTGCCTAGATTAGGGAAGTACCGCATTTACGATAAGCACCATGTCGTCATAATCTCGATGATAAAAAAAGCGCAATCCCTGGGTTTTAAACTTTCAGAATTGCTGCCAATGATTGAAGTTAAGGCAAAAGAAAATCGCTTTCCGGTCGAGGTGGCGATAAATGCCATAAAGAAAAAGCAGAAGCACATTAGAATCGAGATTGAACAAGCCGAACAACTAGATGTTGAGTTAGGGTCATTAAAACAAGAACTGATTGATCAATTTCCGCTTAACAACCCAAATAATTAAATGCCCTTGACTGTTCCCCTAGGGGGAGAGTTTATAGTCTTGTCACTTAATAACTTTATAGGTGAATACAAGATGTCTAATGTATGTTTGGTAACCGGGGCGAACGGTCATTTAGGAGGGAATGTAGTTAGAGCGCTTATAGCGCAAGGCGAAACCGTAAGGGCAGGGATGCGTGATATTCAAAATGTGGATAATTTTTTCCACTTGAACTGCCAAGTCGTCTATACCGAAATGCAAGATATAGACGCAATGAGAAAAGCCCTGGAAGGTGTCGATATTTTATATCATGTTGCCGCGGTATTTAAACATTGGGCTAAAGATCCTATTACTGAAATCGTCCAGCCGAATGTAAAAGGGACTGAAATTGTCCTTAAAGCGGCGGCCGAAGCCAATGTGAAAAAAGTGGTTTATGTTAGCTCGGTTGCGGCTGTTGGGCACGATGGAAACTATCTAGATGAAAATAGTTGGAACACGTTATCTAACAACGCCTATTACAACTCTAAAATAAAGTCAGAGCAAAAAGCTTGGGAGTTGGCAAAAAAATACAATATTTGGATGGTTTCCGTTCTACCCTCAGCAATGATTGGTCCCCATGCTAATCGACTCACAGACACTATGCAGTTTATTGAAACAATTAGAACCAATAAGCTTCTGATAGACCCTCATTTTTTCTTTAATTTCGTTGATGTTCGCGATGTGGCAAAAGGCGTAGTTGCTGCTACTACGAAAGGCAGTTCTGGTAGCCGTTACATATTGGCTAATAACAACGCTTCGTCACTTACTGAGATATACAATGCTGCCCAATCAACGGGAATTAACTTAAAAGCTCCAGCACGACTACCAAAGTGGGTAATATATTTTATTGCCTTGTGCGCAGAGCTGGCAGCTAAGGTGACAGGTAAACCCGCAGAGCTTATTAGAAGCCAAGTGGCTTTATTCTATGGCATCAGGCAGGAGTATGAAATAACGAAAGCTCGTAATGAACTTGGATACGAGCCTCGCTCACCATCAGAAGCGCTGCGCGATGTATTTGAATACTTAAACGGGCGCGAAAGTAAATTATGACCTTCTCCACAATTCCTCCGTAATTTGTTATTACACTATGATTAATTGGCCAAATTAAGCACAAAGTGGCGAGATCACGGTGGAGCATTCCTCATGAAGCACAATCAACGACTAAACAAGACAGGCATCTTTAGAAAGGTAAAGCTGTTTTCGAATTATGCCTGTCATGTTTAGCTACAACATCCAAGCCCAGAACTGACAAAATTATTAGAAGAAGTAGGGGGCTTAGAACACTTACGGTTGTAAGTGAAAGACCGGGTGGTTATTTAGCGTAATAGGTTGGTGTTTGGGTGAGTTGGATTGCCGGGCATTAGGGGACTGTTTTTTATACAGTACTTTGTGTTTTTAAAGTTAGTAAAAATAAAAAGGAATTGTTCCGGAATGCGGGGGCGGTTTTGAAAGGCAGGACGTAGTACATTGATAATAGAATGTTTTCGTGCGAAAGTTTGTAAGTTAGGGAAATGATGTACGGAAACTTTCCATCTTGTATAAAGGAATTTTTCCACATAATAAGCTGTTATGCTTTCAGTAGTCGAAAAGTAATCATCCCAATTATTTTTTGGTGGTTTCAATAGGGATATTGGAGATTATTCAAATGAGAACATTAATACTGCTATTTTTTACTTTATGTCTTGCTTCTTGCTCTAGCATTAAATCTATTCAAGAGCCAACGTCTGATGATGTAAATGGGCTGACATATTACATGCCTAAGAAAGACTTTGTGGTTACAGTGAATGTTAAGAGCAACAAGATAACAAAAGTATCCTTTGGAACAACGCCTGCATTTCCGGACTTATCCAAACAATATGTTCTGAATCATGGTAGTAACTTCTTAGGTAAAAACACGCTGGATGTAGCTATAACAGAAAAAGGGTTATTGACTTCGAGCAAATCAACTACTGTAAGTAATGTGACTGATGCATTTAAGAACCTTGCGACGACTTACGGGCAACTTAGAACTTTTAGCTTGGTTGGTCCACCAGCTCCATCGGGAAATTGCACAACAGATGGGGATCACATTTTTACATACTCGAAAGCGGGTTCTTATACCCCATGCAATCTGACAGTCACTATTAGTAAAGCTTCAACCAGTAACGGAACTAAAGGTCATTCAAAAAGTTCGGCTGAATCACATTCTGGTATTTTCTATCGTCAAAATGAGCCGTACACAGTGTCTGCAACAGGCCAAGGCTTAAACGTATCATCAATAGTATTTTCGCCCTCAGATTCTAAAACTCTGTTTCTTCCAGTATCTAAGACATTTTTTGCTAACAACGAAGCGGACTTTGCATTCGTAGATGGTGTTCCTACAAAGTATAAACAAGATACAGACGGGGAAGCTATAGCGTTGCTAAAACTGCCTGCTGATATCTTAGGCGCTTATTTCGGTGCGGTGGGTTCAGTGTTTGATAGCTTTAAGTCTAACGACGGTAAGGAAGTTGAAGCATTGAATAGCTCTCTTTCTCTAGAGCTTGCTAAAAAGAAATATGCTGCGTGCATTGAGGCAATAGAGGCAGAGGACGACGATCTTATCAAGGAACTAGAGTGTAAATAGCATAACAAAGCCAGCCAGTAGGACGCAGCGAAGCTGCGCCTCTGCTGGCGGCGTTAGGCTTCTCAAGGATGCAGTGCATGGAATCTATTATCGAGTTAATTTCAAAAGTGCCTAATGTGATTTGGAGTGCGGTCATTGCTTCATGCCTTACATTCTTAGGTGTTTTATGGACAAATAGAGGTAATGAAAAGCGACAAGCTGCGTTACTCGAACACGAAAAACAAAAGTATCAATCCGAACAAAAATTAGCATTAAAAAAGGAAGTGTTTTTAAACGTAGCTAGATCATTTGCTGATGCATTAGGAATAATTCCTAAACTAATAAATTTAGATTTCACACAAAAAGATATTGAAATTAAAATGGCAGATCATAGTGGAATCGTTGCCAAGTCCTACCTTGCAGCTAAAGAAGATTCAGTTGCAGCTATTTTGAATTATTCCGCCGAAACAGCTGAAGTTTTTATTTCTTTGATGAAAGAAAGAGCTGTAGTCTTAGATCATAAAAAAGCGATCGAAATCTACCAATCAACTATTGATTCCGCAAACAATGAAAAAGATCGAATAATTTCAATAATGAAAGAGTTGAATCTTCAAGGTCACAATAATCAGGCTACTTTTGACTATTTAAATAAAAGTTACGAAACCCAACAAGGTATTGTTGATCGAAGCACTGCTAGCTTAAATGAGCAAAAATCAATATTGCAGCCTTTACATATGGATTTTGCAAAAAAATGCATGAGTGAGCATAGTCATCTTTTATCATTATTGCCCCCTATGACAATAGCTCTGCGTGCCGAGCTAGAAAATGATGAAAACTCTCAAAAATTTGTAGATGCATTAAATGATAATATCAAAAGAATGAATGTGGCTTTTGATAGCTTATTTGAAAGTGAAGAAGCCTAACAAGGGTTTTCAAGCCGGACAAAAAACAGTTGGCTTTGTTCGTGCCTCACAAATTATAGCCAACTATTTTTGCCGCTTAAAACGGCGTTAGCTTTCCCTTCCATTAATCTAACTCGGAGTAATTATGTTAGAAATCATTCTAAAAGAGTTAAAAGATAAATCAGTAGCAACAAAATGGTTATATGCAGTTTTCTTTGTTTTTGCAATACACGGCATACAAGATGCGTTCTTTAGCATTTACAAAAACATCAAGGAGTTTAACTCCCCCACGGAGATGGTTGCTTATGTTCAAAGTGCTGATTATCAAGGGAGCAGCTTTGATCAATTTTCCGTGAACATTAGAAACCCCACAAAAGATGACGGCTCAATTAATAACTTTGCTTTTTATTGCAAGCAGTATATAGGAGAACCGATTTACCTAAATGTTGCTAATAACCACTCGATATTTAAGCTTCAAAAACCATCAATGGAAACAATGCCAATAAATATAAAGAAAGGCGAGTCAAAAACAGTTCAAATATACGTAGCAAAAACTAAAGACTCTTTACTCGTTAATGAGCAATGCAAGTCTATAGCTCCTATTTGGTCTGATACCAATTTAAAACAACAAACAGGTAAATCAATTAATCTGAGAAAAGGCTCTGTTTATAATAACTTTACAAACTAAAGCTAACAAGCCGGTCAAGAACGGACGCAAAACAGTAGGCTTGCGCTCGTTTCTCGCTATCTTAGCCTACTATTTATGCGCCGCTTACCGGGGCGTTGGTATGACTCCCCTTGTCAATAAAAACCGAGCGTAACCCTGACACTCTTTCAGCCCATAATTAGCTTTTTTTCTCACTTAAAATAAATGAGCTAACGCACCGGATGAGGCAGTAATGTCGTCGGTTGTCATGCTGGTATTCGTGGATTATTCATCTCTCAATGAACAGCGCCTACCTTACTCACTCCGCCGTGGTCACCTTCTCATCAGTCTATGTTCGTGGATCAATAACCGTTAAGTTATTGCCGTCATAACGCCCTCGTAGGTTGTGCCACATTCCGCGGCCTGATCCGAATGCATTAGCTCAAACTCTTTTATCATGCAGGTACTCTGCTCAATCTCAATTTTGGATTAACTGGCGTAAGCACCACTTCTTTAGCGATAGCCCATATGTAGGCTGCCATCTCTCTGGCTATTGCGGTGATAATGAGGTTGTAATGCTTACCTTTTTTACTCATTCGCTGATAGCGTTTGCACAGACGAAGCTGTGCTTTCCAAGCAATATCGACGATGTCTTTGGGTAAGCCTTCCTGTCGTAGTTGAATATCCGTCGAGATATTGGCTGGATAGCGATAACTATGTGCGCCCTCAATAAGTAAGCGCCTGGCTCTACCATTCCCACATTTGGTTATTGCGCCTAAGTGCCGTTTTCCTCCTGAGGAATGCTCGCTTGGTACCAAACCTAAATAAGCCATGAGCTTTCTAGGGTGGTCGAAACGATTTAAATCACCAAGCTCAGCAACAACCCCAACCGCCACTAGCAGTCTCACACCACGCATGGCTTGGATTGCTTTAACGACAGGATAATACCGCCACTGGTGAACGTGATGGGTTAATTCATTATCTAGCCTTTCTAGCCGACGAATGCGCTCTTCTATGGTTTGCAACTGTTCTTGCAAGACAATTTGCTGAGCCGGATGAGGCAAAATCAGTTCAGTGAGCCAGCGAAGGTGCTTCTTCGACCAGTTGGCAGTGCCTTCATAACGAATGTTGTTGCGCAGCAGTAAGGCTTTAAGCTGGTACTTAGCTTCTTTTAAATCTTTCATTGCTGCTTCTCGGGCGCGGGATAAATCCCGAACAGCTTCATCCTCCGGCTCAGGCACATAAATGGGTGTAAGATCTTCCGACTTTAGCAACTTCACTAATTTAAGTGCATCACGGCGGTCAGTCTTAATCCGTTCACCAGGCTTTTTGGGTATAAGGGACGGCGCTACAACATAGCAACAATGCCCTAAACTTGTTATCAACCGATAAATCCAGTAGCCACAAGGTCCTGCTTCGTAAACCACATGAATTGTCGCGCCCGGATACTTCGATTCAAACTGACGAATGAGTTTTTTGACGCTGACTTTTGAAGAAGGAATGCGGCCATAGTGCACCGCACTTGCTCCACGCTGCTCTTCACAATAAGCCACTTCGTGAAACTCTTTATGCGTATCCAACCCTATAAAAATCATGCTATGTTTGTTCATGCTAGCCTCCAAATGATTTAGTCTTAAGCAAACTAATTATGGCACTGGCTTTTTAAGCTAACCCACGAAAATGCGGAGGCTAGCATTTCACAGGGAGTCATTGTGTCTATACAAACAAGGATAGATTGGTGAACTTTTTTAGTAATAATTTTAAAGCTATTTGGTGGGGAGTTATTGTGATTACCCTCGGCTTTTATTTTTGGCAACGTTTCCCAGATCTATCAACTGGCAAAACAGTAACTGCAGATATGCTTGTCTTTATTGTTTGGATCGCGGTTTGCCTTGTTCCTTTTTTCAATCAATTTGAATTCTTAGGTATCAAATTAAAAGGTCAAATTGATGAAGTGAAAAAAGAATTGAAAGGTGAGATAAACTCACTACGAAGTGAAATATCTAACACCAACAACGTTGATGTAAAACCAAGTGTTTGGGTTGGCAATCAATCAACTCCTGCTAGTGATGAAAAACTGCTAGAAATGGAAGAAAAGCTTAATCGTATTGTTAAAGCCACAGAAGCTGGCTTTGGTTATGAGGCTAAGAATAAGGCTTCAAGCAATATTGAACCTGACATCATGTTCCTATTTGAAACACGATATCAAATAGAATCGGGGCTCAGAAAACTGGCTCCTTTGTCTGGTATTGTTGTTGAGCGTAGAGCTCTTCCGATGGTTAAAATACTTTATCAACTTGTTGAAAATGAAGTCTTACCTTCAGAACTAGCCAAAGTGGCTAGAGAAGTATATTCAATATGTTCACCTGCAATACATGGTGACATTGATAAAATTACTCCTACTCAGGTTGAATTTGTTAAAAAAGTTTCTCCTGAGCTTATTTCTGTTATTAATAGTGCAGTGGAAAAGTTTGTATAACAAGTTGCTTAAACGGACAAAAAACAGTTGGCTTTTTGCTCGTTCCTCGCTAATTTTAGCCAACCATTTTATTGCCGCTTAGCAAAGCATTATGACAGAAAGGATTCCGCCTAATGGTTCAAAATTTAGCTTTAATCTTTCTTTTATTCTTTGCCAGTTCTTCACTGGCTTTGGACAGTGAGGATATAAAGCAAGATAAATCTGTTAGTCTCGCAACGATTGCTGACAGCATCGCCATGCAATACCAGCAGATGGGCTGGTTTTCCGGCGCATTACTGATAACTAAAGATAATGAGGTGGAGTTTGCGTCATCTTATGGCTTTCAGAATGTCGAAGAAAAAATAAAGAACAGCATTCAAAGTCGCTTTAATCTTGGCTCCATCATGAAAGACTTTACCAAGGTCTTGATCTTGCAACAGGTTGAGGCTGGCAAATTAAAGTTAAGTGATAAACTAGTTAGCTTCGAGTTGGGGTTCAAACAACCTGATGCTGATAAAATCACGATTGAGCACCTACTAAATCATAGTGCAGGCTTTGCTGATATCTTTGTGGCCGAATATCGTCAGAATCAACTTGCATTTGATACTCTAAACAAGAAAATAAAGATATTGATAAATAACCCCCTTTTATATACACCTGGTACTGATCGAAAATATTCAAATTATGGGTATGTGGTATTAGGAGTGATTCTTGAAAAAGTAACTGGAAAGCCTTTCGAAGAACTACTCAAAAACAATATCTTCAATCGGGTTGAGATGTCTTCAACGACCTTCAGGCCGGTTAATTCTCATGAATATCAGTCAGTCCGATATACATTCCAATACAATGGCAATTTGAGGAAGGTCGGTATTATTGAACACCCTAGTCCCGATGGCGGCATTGAATCGACTGTTGTGGATGTGCAACGATTTTATCGAGCGTTATTCTATAGCAATAAGTTATTAAAGAACTCAGACGCGATTAATCGCCATTTATTTGCAATGGACGGCTCCCATTGGGGCGCATATGGAGGTGGTCAGGGCGTCAGTGCAGCCGCGGAAGTAGATTTGGACACTAGCTATGAAATAGTTGTTCTGGCAAACACTGATCACTTAGTTGCAGAACGCATTTCTGGTCGAATACACTCTTACATCAAAAATGGTGAGTATCAACCAATTAGACAATTGGAAAAAAACTTTGCCTTTAAGTACTACCAATCAAAAGGAAAACAACAATTCTATAAACACTTCAAACAGGTTTACAACGACAATGGTTACAGTCGATTCATCGGCAGAACAATTAATGAAGTAGGAATGGGACTACTTAAAACAAAATCATGGACCGAGGCATTTGATATGTTCGAATATTTAGTTTCATTGTTTCCCAATGCACCGCAGGCCTACGACAGTTTGGCATTCGCCTATTTATCGAAAGGAGATAGCGAAGCTGCGAAAAGTACTTTTAGCAAATCTTTAACTATTGATGGTAGTTTTAAAAGTGATTACGTGAGTGATAATTACGGTCATAACAATACGTTCAAGTAAGGACAGGCTATCGCCAGCCTCTTAGCTTTGCGTTATGTTTCATGGAGGATTAAGTGAGCATCGGCCCCGATTACAAGTCTTATACAATCGATGAACTTCTTGAAGCTCATGAAGCGATAGATCGGAAAGCTTTTCCATTACGATTTAAAGTTTTAAATGACGAAATCACTTCTCGCTCAATTGCTTTAACTAAATCAGGGGTAGAGAGAGAGCAAAAGGGTGAAACGGTAGATGTGTATGTTCCAAATGAGGTTCCTATTTGGGAACAACTTAAAAATATCCTTCTGTCCATTGGAGTAATATTATTTGGCGGCATTGGAGTTTTTGAAAATGATCTCGCGGTGAAAATTTGTCGCCGATGTGAAACTGTTTATCATCTTAAAGATGAGGCTGCATGGGTGATGTATGCATCTATGCTGCTCATGGCCGTGGGGCTTGTCTCAGAAGTGGTAGATCACTATGACAAAAGAAACAATGAGCATGTATACCACCGAATTTCCAATTTAACCATGTTACCGGGCTTAGTGTTATTTGGACTTGCAATGTACTTGCATACACAATGAAACATAACAATTAAAACCAGTGTCCACTTTTAAGGGTGAACTCTCCTGGGAAGTTATACATACGGAAGAAACATTAAGTTAAATGGATTACTCAAATAAGTGGTTAGTCGGCTTAGCCACATTACCAGCAACCGCTGTTTCAGTGACATTATTAGGCCAATTTGGTTTTTGGGGCTTACTTGTCTCTTTTGTAATTTTCATTGTGGTTACTAATATTTATCTTTTAGTCGTTGCTACCGCGGAAAAGTCCCAAAGGCTTATTAGGTTAAGCGCATTTTTTCTCGCACCATTCGCTTTCTTCGTAGTTGCAATGTATGTATAACGAATAATTTATGGTACTCGCTGCCGCTCGTTGGGACGCAGGCACGTGCGCGGCTTCGCTATTTTCGCGCACGTGTCTGCGCCCCATATTTGGAAGTTAGCAATACAACAAACGGAGTTTCGCCAAATGAAGGGTCTACAAAAACTAGCTGGTATCGCAGCAACTTTCCAAGGGCTTATTTACATAGCAGCCTTTGTGTATTTTGGTGCTTTTTGGTCATATCCGGTTGATGGTAGTCCAGTCGAAAAAATGACTTACATGGCAGAAAATCAACTTCTATTTTCAATGATCTATTTTCTAATGTACGTGGTGTTTGGCGTTTTTCTGGCCATACTCGTTATTGGTATGTATGAGAGGCTTAAACATAAAGTGAATCCCTTAATCACTATTGGATCTCTATTCGGGGGCATTTGGGTGGGTCTGGTGATCGCAAGTGGAATGATTTCGAATATCGGGCTTGATCATGCAATCAATCTGATGGATGCAAATCCAGAAAAAGCCCTTGATATGTGGATAATCGTTTCAGTGATAACAGAAAGTATAGGTGGTGGAAATGAATTAGTTGGCGGACTTTGGGTTCTATTGATTAGCGTAGCAGCTATACAAGAGGGCAGATTACCCCGGTCACTTAACTATCTCGGATATTTTGTAGGCATAGCGGGCATTGCAACGATTTATCCTGACAAACTATTTACTGAAATATTTGGCGTATCACAAATTGTTTGGTTTATTTGGTTGGGTATATGTTTACTAACCGAGGAAAATGCTAACAAATCAATTCAGCAGACCGCTAACGCGTCGGCTGATTGAGGCGTTATAAACCCTTAAGGGATGATTCCGATTCATTTAACAAGGACTGTTCTTGAAAGTTAACGAAACCGTACGACATTACTTGGGGATGTTTTTAGGCATTGGATTATTCATTCTACTTGCGCTTGGTGGCTGGGAACTTTCGGAGCACTCCGAGTGGTTTGGAAGTCTATGGGCATCTGAACTTAATCGATGGCTACTTCTCCTAGGCGGCATTGTTTTGATTCCTATGTCACTCCTAAAGATCTATTCTTTTTTTTGGGGTAGAGGAAAGCTAATTAGAACTTTTAAGCAAAAGACTAGGTCTAGAATATCCAACTGTAAAGATAACGATATTGTGCGTATTCAGGGGAATCTTATTTCTTTGGCTAAGCCACTAATTGCCCCATTAACCCAACGAGAATGTTCAGCCTACACGTTCAGATTTTCAGAAAAGGTGCAAAGAGTTAATGCTCGGTCTAAGACAGAGGAAGCGTGGCAAACTTCGAAATATGTAGAAACTTCAAAACCATTCTTAATAGAGTGTGAGGATGCTCTGGCTCTAATCCGCACGGATGAGTCAAAAGTAATTGTACACGTAGATAAAGTGCATGATGAGAGTACTTACATGAAAGATAGCGGTGGGTTTCTGACAAAAGAAGAAAACGAAAACCGGGCGTTAGCGTTACAAGGATTTGATGAAAGGTTATGGCTTCAAAAATTAGCGTTTTTTCTTTGCCCTTTATATTACTTACGATGTGTTCATGTTCTACATCGGCACCAATTGTTGTACATGAGCAATACGGTGAGATGAGTGCCGATAATGAACTGTTTCGCAAAGAAGCGAGTGATTGTGCGTTACAAGCTAGAGAAAGTGTTACTGGCACAACTTTAGATAAAAATTCACGTAAAGAAGATGTAACCGTTGCAAGCGTCCAGTTATTATCATTTTTTAGCGGTAATGCTTCATGTCTTAAATCTAAAGGTTGGTACATTAAAGAGTAATGCTATAAGTCAATCAAGCGACTAAAGGCTAGCGGTTAACTAGCCTAAGCTTGCTCTCACATCTGCAATGGAAATGAAGAGTTTGTTTTCAGCGTCTTGAAATGCCTGAAAACCATAGCGTTCATAGAAAAGTTTTGCTCCGTCTTTGGCATCAACAATAACAACTGGAAATGCAACGCTATCACTAGCGGCTAATAGCTTTGTGAGTGCGTCGATAAGCAGCCACTCACCAAAGCCTTTCCCTTTGTATCGGTCATCGACAGCAAGACGGGCAATCAGACCACCAGAAGTGGATGATTGATGCTTTTTTTGTAACTTATCAGGCAATGCCTGTAAGTCAATTGGTGTCATTGTTAGCGTGTAAAAGCCGATGACATGTGAGTTGTCGCTATCATCTTCCAAAACAAACGTTCTGGTGTTGTCCTTCTTTGCTTGCTGACTCGCTATTACCTTTAAGTAATTATTGAGAGCTTCGATGCCACAGTTGAATCGGTTTCTATCGTGTTTAACTTTATCTAACAGTACCGTATTCATCATTGAGTTTTGCTATCGTATCGATCAGCAGCAGCTTTTAGTTTTGAGTTCTGTGTTGCAGTACAGTCTAAAGCTTCCATAAGCAACATCGCGTCAGCTTGGCTCAGTTTTAAAGCCTGTTCACGTTCGATAACTTGTTTAGCTTTTTCGATTGCAGCGCTTAGAACAAACGAGTTGATGCTAGACATGCCGGCAATCGCGGCCGCCTTAGTAAGTAAGTCTTGTGTATCGACATCAACTCTAGCGGTGATGCGAGGCAAAGTAGTAGCCATAATGTTATCTCCTGTTGTGTCAAAATGTCACATGTGCATTATGGTCTTAAAGTGTGGAATAAGCAATTTCGGTGTCACTTTGGCACGCAAGCGAACAAGTAATTAAAGATTAATTCGGCACGCTGCTATTGTGGCGAAGCAAGTAGATCTACGCTTGGGTTTCTTCATCATATTGTAAATTATTGTCTTAGCCATAGTTTCTCCGAAAATTGTTGTTACACTATGATTAATAAGCCAAATTAAGCACAAAGTGGCGACATCACGGTGGAGCTATCCTCATGAAACACAATCATTTATTTTTAGTGTTACTTTTAAGTGGCGGCGTACTATCAGCTTGCCATCAGCCCGATACTGCGCAATGCGATATCATATCAGCGTCTGTAGAAGAGGCCGGTTTTAGTAAGTCGGTACAGGTAACATGTGACGACAGCTATGCTTATTTAACTTCTAGTACCTATCCTAGCCACGATATGATGAATGGCATTACGGGCACCAACGAACAAATTCCGGTACCCGCTTTAGATTATGCAGCCCCCATAAAGCTTAAACCTACCAAAGCTGAATCATTAACCAGTATTGATGCTGCATTAGGTGTTGCCGTTAATGGCGTTCCTATATACGACTATTCATCTCAAGGCGAACTTGATTTATCACACTACAACGAAAACGTTGATACCGTTAAATTAGGCCAGTTAGACAACTGTGGTGGTCACGCAGGGCGGGGCGACGATTACCACTACCATGCGGCGCCTACTTGTATGATTGAAACCATGGCGAATCGTAAAAATAACCCCATTATTGGATGGGCGTATGACGGGTATCCTATTTACGGAGACGATAATCCAGATGGTAGTATAATAGAAAAGGGCACACTGGATGACTGTAACGGTCAGGCTGATGATGTATTTGGTTATCGTTACCATACGTCAGAGGCGCCGCCTTATATCGTTCAATGTTTGGTTGGAAAAGTTGATGTAGGTGACCTACCCAGAGTAGCACCGCTTACCAGCACCGATAAAGATGGTTCTACAACAACACTGAATGCTATGCGAGATAACTTAACGCCTCCCAGAGATGGCGTTGAAAATTTAAAGCATACTGTGTCCGATACTGGTAAACGTTCTATGACCTATACCTATCAGGGCCAAGATTACTTTGTGCATTACACGCCGAATTCCAGCAAATCAAACTGTTTCGATTTCGAACAAAAAACGGTAAGCAACGGTGGGATAGTAGAAACAGGTACGTTTTGTCGAAATACCGATTCAAAACAAAACCCAACCCAAAACCAAAGCCAAAATGAAGAACCAGGCAGAAGACAAGACAACTCTCCGCCACCGCCACCAAAAGGTGATAGAAAGCCACCTCGCCAAAACGACCCTAATAGTGCAAAAGTTAATAAAACGACACACACTACAATGGTGAACAAAAGCCATACTTTTAAACTTGAAGCATGGGCAGACAATTGGTTCGCGGCGTATCTTAACCAGCAACTTATTGTTGAAGATTCAGTACCTATTACCACCGAGCGTTCTTTCAACGCAGAAGAGGTTACATTTTCGGCCGATTACCCGCTCACTATCAATTTAGTTATTAAAGACTTTAAGCAAAACGATACTGGGCTTGAATATATTGGTACACCAAGGCAACAAATGGGAGATGGCGGCTTCATCATGCAGCTTACCGATATTTCAACCAATGAAATGGTTGCGGTTAGTAATAGCGCCTGGCATTGCAAGGTACTTCATGAAGCGCCATTAAATAAGCAGTGTGAAACTGAGTTAAACCCAACCGCTGGCACAGCACCTTGTGATTATACTAGTACCGAAGCACCTTCTGGGTGGAAAAAAGCAGGGTTTGATGTAAGTGAATGGCCAAATGCTACCGAATATAGCGCGGCAATGGTTAGCCCTAAAGATGGCTACAACCTTATAAGTTGGGATGATCGTGCGAAGTTAATTTGGGGCGACGATTTAGAAACCAGTAATACGCTTATTTGTAAATTTACGGTTGAGAAGCCGTGAGAAAGCGCATGACTACATTCTTGTTTTCAGTATCGTATTTACGCGCCTTGCTAAAGGGGGGGCTTGCATTTACTTGTTTGCTACTCTCTTTTGTAACAAATGCTCATGTGGTTGAAGAAACCACGGCGCAAGTTATATTGCGAGACGGGCAAGTAGAAATACGGATGCAAACCGACAGAGCCCATTGGGTAGCAGCAGTAAGTGATAGCGCCGCGTTTTTAGTCGGTGATATAGACAGCGTTATGCCGAAGGGGCTATCCATTAAAGCGCAAGATACCTTTTTTACGTCGATTCTTAAAAGGCAAACGGTAATAAGCGTCAATAACATTGAACAAGCTATTGATGGCATTACTGTAATAGAAAACGAGAACAGCCAAAAAATGACTGTTGTGATGTACGCTACCCATACGTTATCAAAGGTAGAAAGCATTGGGGTAAGCTTTCCACAAAGCTTAGGGAACATTCACAGCAGTTTCAGTAAACCTCAATATCGAACGATACCTGCAGGAAGTTACCGTAGCGTAACACTGGAATAGTATGGATTCTGTAACGGCAGAGAAGTTAAAAACCAATGGCCGTGTTTAAAATTTTCCGCTACTAATATTGCACACACTAACTTCCACTTCTTTACAAACCTGTTATGTCATCAGTACAGTTTTGTCCCATTTTCTGGATACTTTCGTGACATCTTTCTTTCAGTATTGATAGGGCGTTAACACAAACCTATTTATTACTAAGGAAACATCATGAAGCGATTTAATAAAATTTCTGCAGCGGCATTGCTTGCGTTTGCAAGCCAACAAAGTTTCGCTGCTGATATAACAGTAGAAATTCAGAACTTAACTCACGGGTTGTACTTCACACCTATTGCCGCTGTGGCGCACACCGCTGATGCTAGCTTATTTGAAGTAGGCGAAGCTGCCAGCACTGAATTACAAATGATGGCCGAAGGCGGCAGCTTAGACGGTATTGCTACCATTGGTACAGCCATTGGTGCAGACGTAATTGCTAACCCTGCAGGCGGACTGTTAGCGCCTACCATGTCTACGTCAGCCGACTTAATGACAGCCGACGACAATGTTGTATTGTCGGTAGTAGCGATGATCCTTCCTTCTAACGATGGTTTTATCGGGTTAGATAACTGGGAAATTCCAACAGAAGCTGGCACTTATACGGTTTTCATTAATGCTTATGATGCGGGCACAGAAGCTAACGACGAATTACGTGGTAGCGGTGAACCAGGTATGGCGGGTATGCCAGTACCACCACCATTAGACCCATTACTTGGTAATGGTGGAACCGGTGTAGCAGGCGCAGATACTAACACTACCGTACATATTCACCGCGGAAACATTGGCGACGACTCGTTAACGGAAGGTGCAAGTGACGTAGACAACGCCGTTCATCGTTGGTTGAACCCAGTAGCTAAAGTAACAGTAACCGTACGATAAGGAGGCTGTTATGCAATATTTAGCCAAACATTATAAAAAAGCATTGGTACTTACGTTACCCTTTTTGCTTGCGGCGTGTGGTGATGACGATACCCGTGAAGTAATTGTAGAAGTAGAAGTGCCAGCTGAAATTCCCGATCCAGTGCCGGTATCGTACGACGTAACCGTCACTAATTTAACCAATGGTCAGCCAGTTTCGCCGCCTGCGGTAGTGCTGCATAGCGAAGGTACCTTGTGGGAGGTAGGTGCCGTTGCATCGGTGGAACTAGAGCGTATTGCCGAAGTAGGCGATTCAGCCGACTTTTTAACATTAGGTGATGCAAGTGCTGGCGGCGTTGGCCCAATTACCCCAGGCGACTCACAAACAATTAGTGTCACTATTAACGATATTACTGACGCTAACCTGACTATTGCTGCCATGCTGGGAAATACCAACGATGCCTTTACCGGTATTAACAGTTGGAGCCTAGCCAACCTTGAAGTAGGCGCTACCTATACCACTGTTAGCCCAGCTTATGATGCAGGTACGGAAGCAAACACAGAAAGTGCTGCAACCGTACCAGGCCCTGCAGCGAACGGAGAGGGCTTTAGCCCAAGTCGTGACGACACAGGGTTTATCTCAATGCACCCAGGTGTGGTGAGCTCGGACGACGGCCTTACAACCTCGGCGTTAACGGTTGAACATAAGTTCGATAACCCGGTTATTCGTATACAAATTACGCGAACTGAGTAATGAAAAATAATGCCCAGGACTTAGACTAAAGTCTACTTTAGCGAGCAGGTAAATAAAAAGCGTTAATCTTGTGAAAGATTAACGCTTTTCCATCGTTCTATTAGTTTTTGAACTGTGGCTTTCCCAAACATGACCGACAAAATATTAATTGTTGAAGACGACCAAGATATCGCAAATTTAATGCGGGTTAATCTGTTAGAACTGGGTGTTGAAATAGAACATCAAACTGACGGAAAAGTAGCACTGGAATGCGCGTTGTCTGATGAATTTGCCATTGTAATTTTGGATGTGATGCTACCTAGCATGAGCGGCTTAGATATATGCCGCAAGGTGCGAGATGCCTTGCCTATGCAAAGTATTATTATGCTTACCTCGAAAACCTCTGAAACCGACAGAGTATTAGGGTTAGAGCTTGGCGCCGACGATTACATGACAAAGCCATTCAGTGTAAGAGAACTGCAAGCAAGGGTGCGTTCTCAGCTTCGAAAATATCATGTGGTGCAACAAACTCAAACCACGCAACAACAAATAGATACACCGTTAAAACTAGGCCGCCTTGTTATCGACCAGCGAAATCATCAGGTATTTTTATCTGAAGAAGAATTGGTACTAACCGCCACTGAATTTGAATTGCTTCATCACTTAGCCAGTCACCCTGGGCAAGTGTTTAGTCGCAGCCAATTATTAGAATCGGTGTGGGGTTACCATCATAGTGGCTACGAGCATACGGTGAATTCACATATTAACCGGCTGCGTTCGAAGTTAGAAAACGACGCCACCGCGCCCCAAATTGTACAAACCGTATGGGGTGTAGGGTACAAATTTAATCCTCAAGGAGTGTAACTCTATGAAATTTGGCTTTTATCCTCGCCTTGCCGTGTGCTTGGTTGGCGTATTTATGGTGGTGATGATTGCCTGTTTTTACTCCACGAATTTATTACAAAAACGTACTCAACAAGAAGCAGAACAAAAACTGCATATTGGCTTAGCGGAACATCTTGTTAGTGATAATCCGCTGCTTAAGGAAGGGGTGTACGACTACGAAGCCCTTGGAAACCTTTTCCATACGCTAATGATTTTGGGCCCAAGTTTTGAGTTCTATTATTTAGACCCTGAAGGCACCATTCTTACGTATTCGGCCGAGCCTGGAAAAGTGAAAGCCGATGCGGTGGATATTGCCCCTATAAAACAGCTTATTAATACCGATCGCGGCTTTCCCATTGAAGGTGACGACCCAAGAAACATTGGCCTGCAAAAAATATTTTCTGCGGCACCGGTTTATAACAACGAACAACTGCAAGGCTATTTGTATGTGATTATTGGTGGTGAGCGTTACGACTCCATTATCGCGAATTTACAAAACAGCCAGAGCATGCGCGAAGTCGCATTATTTATGTTTGTTGGTTTGTTTTTACTCTTGCTAGCGTTACTTGTGTTGTTTAAATATTTCACCACGCCATTAAGACGCTTAAGCGATGATATGGACTGCGTACGAGAAGCCGATTTTCATCGAGAAAAACTACCCCCTAATTTGGCTACATGGAACAGAAACAGCGCCAACGAAATAGACCGCTTAGGCTGTGCGTTTACCGATATGCTTACCCATATAGACAATCAGTTCGACCAACTTAATAAAATTGATAGCCAGCGGCGTGTACTGCTTGCCGACTTATCACACGACCTGCGTACTCCTTTGGCTAGCCTACAAGGTTACATTGAAACATTAGCGCTGAATGAAGACAGTTTATCTAAAGAAGATAGAAGACATTTTGTGGATGTGTCGCTTAAAAACGCGAAAAACTTAAAGCATCTTATCGACCAAATATTTGAGCTTGCGTATTTAGAAGGCGGGCAAGTTACCTTGCATCAAGAGTCTTTTCCGTTAGGTGAATTACTGCATGATG
Source organism: Alteromonas naphthalenivorans (assembly GCF_000213655.1). Taxonomy (NCBI): domain Bacteria; kingdom Pseudomonadati; phylum Pseudomonadota; class Gammaproteobacteria; order Alteromonadales; family Alteromonadaceae; genus Alteromonas; species Alteromonas naphthalenivorans. The sequence continues at coordinate 1,928,592 of NC_015554.1, read as the reverse complement.
TGGCCGCAAAGTTCGAGCTTGATGCTAAACAAAAAAATATCGCTATTAAAGTTATTCCCGATCACTTTGAATACTACGTGTTTGCTGATATTGGTAAGCTTGAGCGCGTGCTTACGAACCTTATTGCCAATGCTATTCGCCATACCCCGGAAAATGGCAGCATAGACCTTGCTGTGGTGTTACATAGCGATAAGCTTAGGGTAGATATTCGTGATACCGGTATTGGAATTAGCGATAAAGAAATAGCGTACATTTTTGATGCTAGGTATCAGGCCAGTAATACAGAAAAAGACACCTGTAGCCACGCAGGTTTAGGTTTGGCTATTTGCAAAAAGCTAATGGCACTGCTTAATTCAGATTTACGAGTAGAGAGTCAATTAGGGAAGGGCACGTGTTTTAGTTTTGAACTTACCTTAGCGAATAGTCATTAAGGTTGGGCTTAACGCGGTAGGTAAATTATAGCGTTACTCGATTTATAGCGGGCTCGATTTATGGCGGGCTCGAATTACAGCGGGCTCGAATTACAGCGGGCTCGATTTATAGCGGGACTCGATTTATGGCGGGCTCGAATTACAGCGGGCTCGAATTACAGCGGGCTCGATTTATAAAGGCACTTTGATTTTAAGCGGGCATAAGGCTACGCAGCAGCACGGAAGAATTTCGTCATCATCAATAAAGGCGAGGGGATCGGTAGTATATTCTACTTCGCCTTCAATCAACTTAGTTCTACACGCACCACAAAAACCTTCACGGCAATGGTAGTGAATATTGATGTTAGCGGCTTCAAGGGCGGTAAGAAGCGTAGTATCAGGGGGGGATGAAATACACCCCACATCAACAACGTCGATGCGGAGTGTTTTATCAGCTGTGCTCATTATTTTTTGGCGCTACTTCTTAGCGTTTTTGTAGTGTGATCTGTTAACGCTAGCGCTCAAAATCAGCTTAGCGCTACAGTTCGAAATCAGCAAAATCGTCTTCACTCACCGCAGAGTCAATTTGACCTACCAAGTAAGAACTAATTTCAGACTCTTGTGGTGCTACCTGAACGTTGTCAGAGTTAAGGTAGTTATTCATCCACGGCAGAGGGTTACTGCTGATTTCAAATGGCGCATCTAGGCCAATTGCCGTCATACGTTGATTCGCAATATATTCAACGTAAGAACAAAGGATTTCTTTGTTAAGGCCAATCATAGAGCCGGTTTTGAATAGGTAATCAGCCCATTCTTTTTCTTGTTCAACCGCGTTCATGAAAATAGCGCGTGCTTCTTCTTTGCAATCTTGTGCAATTTGCGCCATTTCAGGGTCGTCTTTGCTTCGTGCCCACAAATTCAAAATATGTTGGGTAGAAGACAAATGTAGGTTTTCATCACGGGCAATCAGGCGGATAATTTTTGAATTACCTTCCATCAACTTGCGTTCCGCAAAGGCAAACGTACAGGCAAACGACACGTAGAAACGAATGGCTTCTAAAGCATTCACTGAGTTCATGCACAAGAAAAGCTTCTTCTTTAACTCGTACATGTTGATGGTATGTGGCACGCCATCAACTGTGTGCACACCTTCACCTTGTGTTTGCCATAACTGAGTGGCAAAAATAAGGTCGTCGTAGTACTTCGAAATATCGGCGGCACGGCGCTTAATTTCATCGTTAACCACAATGTCTTCAAAAATTTCACTCGGGTCTGAAAACAAGTTACGCAAAATGTGCGTGTAAGAGCGAGAGTGGATGGTTTCAAAGAAAGACCATGTTTCCACCCAGGTCTCAAGCTCAGGCAAGGAGATGATAGGTAGAAAGGCAATATTAGGGCTGCGGCCTTGAACCGAGTCTAATAGGGTTTGGTATTTCAAGTTTGAAATAAAGATGTGCTTTTCAGGGTCGGTTAATTTTTGAAAATCAACACGATCGCGAGATACATCTACTTCCTCAGGGCGCCAGAAAAAGCTAATTTGCTTTTCAATAAGCTTTTCGAAAATGGCATGCTTTTGTTGGTCGTAACGGGCTACATTCACCGGGTTACCGAAGAACATAGGTTCAACCAATGGGTTGGTACTTTGCTGATTAAACGTAGTATATTTCATGAGTGCCTAACTAAAAACTTAATGATAAACGCGTTTTATTATTTATGTTCTTGCTGCGATACCGATTTCGCAAAAGCGGGCGCGTGCTATATTTTGCACGCACCGCCTGCACAATCATCGTCTTCTTCTATAACCACTTCTTCTTGACGAGGTAACGGCTCATTGGCCTTAACATCTAATGCTGAAGCGTCTGTCGCACCATCGCGTGTGTTGTGGTAGTACAGGGTTTTTACGCCCAGTTTGTACGTTGTTAATAGGTCTTTCAGTAACAGCTTCATCGGAACCTTGTTACCGTCATAACGGCTAGGATCGTAGTTGGTGTTAGCAGAGATAGTTTGGTCGATAAACTTCTGCATAATACCTACTAGCTGCAAGTAACCATCGTTAGAAGGAATATCCCACAACAATTCGTACTGATCTCTTAAGCGTTCGTACTCTGGTACGACTTGCTTAAGTACGCCGTCTTTACTTGATTTAATACTAATAAAGCCACGTGGCGGCTCAACACCGTTTGTTGCGTTTGAAATTTGAGAAGATGTCTCAGAAGGCATTAACGCAGACAAGGTAGAGTTACGTAAACCGTGAGTCTTGATTTCTTCACGAAGGGCATCCCAATCGTAATGAAGCGGCTCGTTACATACGCCATCAAGATCTTTCTTGTAGCTATCGATAGGCATAATGCCTTGCGAATAAGTAGTCTCGTTAAACTTAGGACACGCGCCTTTTTCTTTCGCTAGGTTGTTCGATGCTTTCAGTAGGTAATACTGCATAGCTTCAAACGTGCGGTGAACTAGGCCGTTAGCGCTATGGTCTGAATACTTCACACCGTTTTTAGCTAAGTAGTAAGCGAAGTTAATAACACCTACACCTAAGGTTCTGCGACCCATAGTGGCATTATATGCCGCTGGTACGGGGTAGTCTTGGTAATCGAGTAGGTTATCAAGTGCACGTACTGCTAGGTCTGATAATTCTTCAAATTCGTCTAGTGACTTAATTGCCCCTAAGTTGAAGGCAGATAGCGTACAAAGGGCAATTTCACCTTCTTCGTCGTTAACGTGCTGCAAAGGCTTAGTAGGCAATGCAATTTCAAGACAAAGGTTACTTTGACGTACAGGTGCCACTTCAGGGTTGAACGGGCTGTGCGTGTTACAGTGGTCAACGTTTTGAAGGTAAATACGACCTGTGCTTGCACGCTCTTGCATGAACAAGCTGAACAGCTCCATGGCTTTAATGCGCTTTTTACGAATGTTGTCATCGTTTTCGTATTGCACATACAAACGCTCAAATTTTTCTTGATCGGCAAAGAACGCATCGTAAAGGCCAGGTACGTCAGATGGGCTAAATAATGAAATATAGTCATCTTTCATCATGCGTTGATACATGAGTTTGTTGAACTGTACGCCGTAGTCTAAGTGACGAACGCGGTTTTCTTCTACACCACGGTTGTTCTTAAGCACTAATAACGATTCAACTTCCATATGCCATAGTGGGTAGAACAAAGTAGCTGCGCCACCACGAACACCGCCTTGCGAACAGCTTTTAACGGCTGTTTGGAAGTACTTATAGAAAGGAATACAACCTGTGTGGAAAGCTTCTCCACCACGAATAGGGCTACCTAGTGCGCGAATACGGCCAGCATTCACACCGATACCTGCTCGCTGGCTTACGTATTTAACGATAGCGCTAGCGGTGGCGTTAATTGAATCAAGGCTATCGCCAGTTTCAATGAGTACACACGAGCTAAATTGACGAGTAGGGGTACGTACGCCAGACATAATTGGCGTAGGTAGTGATAACTTAAACGTAGAAGCGGCATCGTAGAAACGACGGATGTAGCTCATACGGGTATCTTTCGGGTAGTTAGCGAACAGACACGCTGCTACCAAGATATAAAGGAACTGGGCACTTTCGTAAATTTCACCGGTTACACGGTTTTGAACCAGGTACTTACCTTCAAGCTGCTTAACGGCGGCGTAGCTGAAGTTCATGTCGCGCCAATGATCGATATAAGTATCCATCTCGGCAAATTCTTCAGCAGTATAATCTTCAATTAAATGCTTATCGTATTTGCCCATCTCAACCATGTTGGTGACATGCTCAAACAGTGCAGGGGGCTCGAACTGACCGTAGGCTTTCTTGCGAAGGTGGAAAATAGCAAGGCGAGCTGCCAAGTATTGGTAATCAGGCGCGTCGGTAGAAATTAAGTCTGCAGCTGATTTGATAAGGGTTTCATGGATTTCGCTGGTATTGATACCGTCGAAAAACTGAATTTGAGCTTTAATTTCAACTTGTGAAACTGAGACGTTTTCAAGTCCTTTTGCAGCCCATGTCACCACCTTATGAATTTTTTCTAAGTCGATGGATTCTTGCTCACCATTTCGCTTGGTGACGGATAAACTATTATTCATGTTACTCTGGCCGTTGTCTGTTAGCGCGCGAGGCGTGGGTATATCACCCTGTTATAATGTGTATTCTTTTTAAGTTAGTTGTTTCGCTGCGAAGTAATACATCTGCGTAAGACCATTTGCGCGAAATACACAACTAACCACGACCAACCCTAAACTTATTAGCGCATAAGTTTGAGAGATGCCGCTGAATGCTTTTCTTTAATAGTATGTTTTGTCTGATCATCCGAAAAAACGCAGTGAAAGGATCGTTGTCGATCTCAATATTTTCCAAAAATTCACTTTGGGATCCCGCGTTGGATTAAACACAAGATAGTGAGGTTTGCCTCACAATGCAACCCAATATCTGGTGCTTAAACGAGCACTTAAACTGGCACGGATTTTAGGTTAGTAGTGACTAACTTTTTAGCTTTGTACAAGCCTTAAATATACTGATTGCAAGTACTATTCGAAAAAATGATCGAGGCTTAAAATAATTTAACTTAATATCGTACTTAACACTTAAACACGATATGTGGTGTTGAAATTATCATCAAGCCCCAATATGTAGTGCTAATTAATCTTGCGACACCGTATATAGTAGGTAGTTAACGTCTACATTGCGGTCAGACAGATAAAAGCCCTGGGAAACCGGGTCCATATGTAAGCCGGTCATATCTCGTGGTAGTAAACCGGCATCATCGGTCATCTGCATAAGTTCAGAAGGTTTAATGAATCGAGAATGATCGTGAGTGCCTTTTGGCACCAGCTTTAATAAATACTCAGCGCCAACGATCCCCATCAAATAAGACTTTATATTGCGGTTTAATGTAGAGAAGAAAACATGGCCACCAGGCTTAACTAATTTAGCGCAAGACCGCACTACCGAAGCAGGGTCGGGTACATGTTCAAGCATTTCCATACAGGTCACTACATCGAACTCGCCCGCATGACTGTCTGCGAAGGATTCAGCGGTAACACAGTGGTAGTCAACATTAATGCCCGACTCTAAACCATGAAGCTTGGCAATTTCTAATGACGCACTTGCCATATCGAGCCCAACAACTTCAGCACCGGCTTTCGCCATAGACTCTGCCAATATGCCGCCACCGCAACCAATATCCACCACTTTCTTGTTAAACAAGCCATTACTGTGTTGGTTAATAAAATCTAAACGAAGTGGGTTAATTAAATGTAGGGGTTTGAACTCACCTTCAGGATCCCACCACCGTGAGGCTAACTCAGAAAACTTATCAATTTCCTGCTCATCAACGTTTGTCATTTATATTTTTTCCTTTCTGCGCCTGCTAATTATTTTGCATTGATTTATCGCATCGATTTTTACATACCGATTTTGCAAAAGAACGCGCATGACTAATGCCGCTCGACAGATAGAAGCTATCTGCAATTAATTAAACACTGCCTATATAAGAGCAATAACATAACGCAAAACCAGCGTTAAGGCATCGTTTTTGGCACTTGAATGTAGTTTCGAGTGTCTGCTTGAACGAAAAATAATCGCTTGTTCACGAGTACGTAAGGAAGGGCAATTAAGCGCTACATAAATGTGTCATCAAGTGTTACACTCGAAGCAAGATTATGACCCCATAATAACAATGCAAATCTATCATTTGCTTCTCTATATTGTGTAGATTGAGCTAAATAGATAATGCAGAACAAACCGAAATAAAGGGATTAAGCAGTTTATGTCTGATAACGCTAACGAAATCCTCCCCGTTAATATTGAGGAAGAGTTAAAGAACTCCTATCTCGATTACGCGATGAGCGTTATTGTCGGGCGAGCATTGCCTGACGTGAGAGATGGTTTGAAGCCTGTACACCGCCGTGTGCTGTTCGCAATGAACGAACTGAAAAACGACTTCAACAAACCATACAAGAAATCTGCCCGTGTGGTAGGTGATGTAATTGGTAAGTATCACCCACATGGTGATTCTGCGGTATACGATACTATTGTACGTATGGCCCAGCCATTCTCACTTCGCTATATGTTGGTAGACGGCCAAGGTAACTTTGGTTCGGTAGATGGCGATTCAGCCGCTGCGATGCGTTACACCGAAATACGTATGGCAAAAATTGCCCACGAACTTCTTGCCGACCTCGATAAAGAAACCGTCGACTTCGTACCTAACTACGATGGCACTGAACACATTCCAGAAGTGTTACCTACCAAGGTTCCTAACTTACTGGTAAACGGTTCTTCTGGTATCGCGGTAGGTATGGCAACTAACATTCCGCCACATAACTTAACTGAAGTTATCAACGGTTGTATTGCCCTTATTAAAGACCCATCAATTACGATTGATGACTTAATGCTTCATATCCCTGGTCCTGATTTCCCAACTGCCGCTATGATCAGTGGTCGTAAAGGTATTGATGACGCTTACCGTACCGGTCGCGGCAAAATATACATGCGCGCCAAAGCGGAAATTGAAACGGAAGATAACGGTAAAGAAACCATTATCATTAATGAAATTCCGTACCAGGTTAACAAAGCTCGCCTTATTGAAAAAATTGCTGAGCTAGTTAAAGAAAAACGTATCGAAGGTATTTCTGCACTACGTGACGAGTCTGATAAAGACGGTATGCGTATTGTTGTTGAAGTAAAACGTAACGAATCAGCAGAAGTACTGCTTAACCATTTATATGCCAATACGCAGTTACAAACGGTATTCGGTATTAACATGGTTGCGTTAGATAACGGCCAGCCTAAAGTCTTTAACTTAAAAGAGACCTTAGAAGCCTTTATTCTGCATCGCCGTGAAGTCGTTACCCGCAGAACGGTATTTGAACTACGTAAAGCTCGCGACCGTGCACACATCCTTGAAGGTTTAGCTATTGCGCTAGCCAATATCGACCCAATCATTGAGCTAATTAAAGCCTCACCTGGTCCTGCTGATGCGAAAAAAGCGTTAGTCGCACAAGGGTGGGATTTAGGCGATGTTTCGCAAATGCTTGAACGTGCTGGTGATGATGCTGCACGCCCAGATTGGTTAATGCCTGAGTTTGGTATTCGTGACGGACAATACTTCCTTACCGAACAACAAGCACAAGCTATTCTAGACCTTCGCTTGCACAGACTGACTGGTCTTGAGCACGAAAAAATTCTTGAAGAATATAAACAGCTTCTAGAAGTAATCGCTGAACTACTTCACATCCTTAATAGCCCAGAGCGATTAATGGAAGTGATTGAAGAAGAGCTTGAAAAAATTCGTGAAGAATTTGGTGACGCGCGCCGTACTGAAATTACTGCTGCTAGTCACGATATTGATATTGAAGACCTAATCGAACAAGAAGATGTTGTTGTTACCTTGTCTCGTGAAGGCTATGTGAAGTATCAAAAACTTAATGATTATGAATCTCAGCGTCGTGGTGGCCGTGGTAAATCCGCTACCAAGATGAAGAATGAAGATTTCATTGAGAAGCTACTCGTTGCGAATACTCATGACCACATACTTTGCTTCTCAACCCGTGGCCGTTTGTACTGGTTGAAAGTGTATCAATTGCCGTTAGCGAGCCGTAACGCGCGTGGTCGTCCAATTGTAAACATTCTTCCTTTAGAAGATAACGAGCGTATTACTGCAATTCTACCTATCAAAGAATTTGAAGAAGGTAAGTTTGTATTAATGGCGACGGCTAACGGTACGGTGAAGAAAACCGATTTAAGCCTTTATTCACGCCCACGTTCAAGCGGTATCATTGCTGTTAACTTGAACGAAGGTGATGAACTAATTGGTGTTGACATTACCCATGGTGATGACGACATTATGTTGTTCTCAGACGCGGGTAAAGTGGTTCGCTTTAACGAAAAACTGCGTGACAGCGAAACAGGTAACGTTAAATTAGATCCTGAAACTGGCGAAGAACTATTAGCACTACGTCCAATGGGTCGTACCGCTACCGGTGTTCGTGGTATCAGATTACAAGACGACCAACGCGTTGTGTCCCTAATTGTACCTCGTGGTGATGGTCCTATCCTTACTGCCACAGAGAACGGTTTTGGTAAACGTACACCGCTTGAAGATTACCCAGCGAAGAGCCGTGCTACACAAGGTGTAGTATCGATTAAGGTTTCTGAGCGTAATGGTAAAGTGGTTGGCGCGGTTCAAGTTGATGAAGCCAATGAAATCATGCTTATTTCTGACCAAGGTACTTTAGTACGTACCCGCGTTGGTGAAGTATCAGTGGTAGGTCGAAATACCCAAGGTGTTCGCTTAATCCGTACTGTTGAGAATGAACACGTTGTTGGCTTACAACGTATAGAAGAAGTAGTAGAAGAATTGCTAGAGTTAGATGAAGATGGCAATCCAATCGCTATAGAAGAACCTATTGAGCAAGAAGAAAACGCTGCACAAGACGGCGACAGCTCAACGACAGAAGAGTAGGGTATTGCCCGCTTAATTTAAAAGCGGGCAGTTATCGGTGTTCTTTATTACAAGCGGCTTAGGCCGCTTGTTATTTTATAGGTGTTGAAAAACGCAATGAAAGAGGTTTTCAATTTTAGCGCTGGCCCGGCAAAGTTGCCTGAAGCCGTAATGCAAAAAGCACAAGCTGAATTTACTAACTGGCGCGACTCAGGTTGCTCGGTAATGGAAGTCAGTCACCGCGGAAAAGATTTCATCGAGATAGCAGCCAAAGCTGAACAAGATTTGCGCGAATTACTCTCGGTTCCTAAAAATTATCATGTTCTTTTCACCCATGGCGGTGGACGTGGTCAATTTGCAGCGGTTCCCCTTAATTTATCGTCTGCTTCAGACACCAGTCTTCACTTAGTCAGTGGGTCTTGGTCTGATGGTGCGGTGAGTGAAGCTGCGAAATACAATAATGCTGTAGTGGTAGGCGAGCTTTCTAAAAAAGAGGGTTTGCATTACATGCCGCAACCCTCACTGGCCAATGTAGATCAATCTGCAGCGTATTATCATTTCTGCCCGAATGAAACCGTTGACGGTATCGCCTACGATTGGTTACCAGAGTCTGGCGATGTACCGCTGGTTTCTGATATGTCTTCTACTATTTTGTCTCAGCCTGTTGATGTTGCTAAACACGGTCTTATTTACGCCGGTGCGCAGAAAAATATAGGCCCAAGTGGTTTGTCGGTAGTGATTGTTCGTGAAGACTTAGTGGGCAAAGCTCGTAAAGAAACACCGTCTATTTTCGACTACGCATTAGCCGCTAAAGCTGATTCTATGTATAACACGCCGCCCACGTTCTCGTGGTATTTGGCGGGGTTAGTGTTTGAGTGGCTCAAAGAGATGGGCGGCGTTGATGCTATGGCAAAACGCAACAGCGAAAAAGCATCATTGTTGTATTCTGCTATCGACAGCTCTGATTTTTATGCTAGCCAAGTACACCCAGACAATCGTTCTAAAATGAATGTGCCGTTTCAGTTGGCTAACCCAGAATTAGATGCGCTATTTTTACGCCAAGCACAAGATGCTGGTTTAATGGCATTAAAAGGTCACCGCTCTGTAGGCGGAATGCGTGCTAGCATTTATAACGCTATGCCCGTTGAAGGGGTGATGGCGTTAGTAGAATTTATGCGTGAATTTGAACGAGTAAACGGGTAGTCATGGAACAGTTAACATTAGAACCTATTAGCAAAGTATCAGGGGAAGTAAACGTTCCTGGGTCTAAAAGCCTGTCGAACCGAGCATTACTGCTTGCTGCATTAGCTGAAGGCGAAACCGAACTAACAAACTTGCTTGATAGTGAAGATATTGAGCATATGCTAAATGCGCTAACCAAACTTGGCGTTACTTATTCACTTAGTGAAGATAAAACTCGCTGTAAAGTAGTGGGTAACGGCGGGGCGTTTTCAGTTGCCGAGCCATTAGAACTTTTCTTAGGTAATGCAGGTACGGCAATGCGCCCACTATGCGCTGCACTCGCTGCAAGTAAGGTAGAAGTCGTACTTACCGGTGAGCCGCGCATGGAAGAGCGCCCTATAGGCGATTTGGTTGATGCATTACGCATGGGTAACGCGGAAATTGAATACCTTAAAAACGACGGTTTTCCTCCGCTACAAATTAAGGGTAAGACGTTATCCGGCGGTGAAATGGAAGTAGACGGTAGTGTGTCGAGTCAATTTTTGACTGCACTATTAATGTCTGCACCCTTGTTTACTGGTGACGTGACCATTCGTATTAAAGGCGAATTAGTGTCAAAACCGTATATCGATATTACCCTAGATACCATGGCGAAGTTTGGTGTTGAAGTAAACAACGATAACTATCAAACATTCACCATTAGTGCAGGGCAATCATATCGTTCGCCAGGTAAATTTATGGTGGAAGGTGATGCTTCATCGGCTTCTTACTTCCTTGCAGCCGGCGCCATTAAAGGCGGCACGGTACGCGTAACCGGAATTGGTAAAAATAGCATCCAAGGTGATATTCGCTTTGCCGATGTGCTTGAAGCCATGGGCGCTAAAATCACTTGGCATGATGAATATGTGGAAGTAACAGGGGCTCCACTTAAGGGTATAGACATGGATATGAACCATATTCCTGATGCGGCCATGACCATTGCCACTACTGCACTTTTTGCACAAGGGCCAACCAGTATTACTAACATCTACAACTGGCGAGTAAAAGAGACTGACCGTTTAAACGCCATGGCCACTGAGCTTAGAAAGTTGGGTGCAGAAGTAGAAGAAGGGCATGACTATATAAAAGTATGGCCAACGGATATGTTAAAGCATGCTGCCATTGATACCTATAACGATCATCGCATTGCCATGTGCTTTTCGCTAGTAGCACTCAGTGATACGCCGGTAACCATTAACGACCCAGGTTGTACCCGCAAAACCTTCCCTGATTACTTCACACGGTTTGCCACACTCTATTCTTAGTCTGAAAAAAGACCTTATTTCGTTCATAGCGTATTATTTTTAAAACGAAATTTAGCCTTATGTACAATGCCATCAACGCTCGATGGCATTGCTTATCTCTACTTAACGCGTATAATTGCGCGCGATTTTTACGTATTTTATAAATTCTGGAGCAGGTATGCATTCTACACCCGTAGTCACGGTTGACGGTCCCAGCGGTGCAGGTAAGGGAACGTTAAGTAGCTTACTCGCAAAGAAGCTTGGATGGCACTTTTTAGATAGCGGCGCGATTTATCGTGTTCTGGCTGTCGCAGCTCTACACCACGACTTACCGTGCGACGATGAAGAATGTGTTGTTCCGTTAGCAACGGGTCTTGATGTAAGTTTTGAAACTGACAAAGACACCACACGTGTCATTTTGGAAGGTGAAGACGTAACTGACGACATTCGTACTGAAGAAGTGGGTAGTGTTGCATCGAAGGTTGCCGCGTTACCTCGCGTTCGTGAAGCTTTGCTTCGACGTCAACGTGCTTTTCAACAAGATCCTGGCCTTGTCGCCGACGGTCGAGACATGGGTACAGTGGTTTTCCCCGACGCAAAAGTGAAGATATTTCTTACCGCTAGCGCCGAAGCCCGTGCTGAACGTCGCTATAGCCAGTTGAAAGCTAAAGGTATGGATGTTAATATTGCGCGCCTTTTAACCGATATCAAGGCCAGAGATGAGCGAGATACACAACGTTCAGTGGCGCCATTGGTACCGGCTCAAGATGCGGTAATTATAGACTCAACGGACTTGGATATAGACCAAGTCTTTGAAAAAGCGATGGATATCATCAATTCGCGCCTTTAAGTAAGGTGAGTTTTTAAGGTATTCAAAGCAGTGCTACCACAGGGAGTGGCGGCTTTTACTAATAACCCCACGTTATCCGGATTTGAAGCGTGGATATCAACTTAAAGTTAATTTAAACCTTATGACTGAAAATTTTGCACAACTTTTTGAAGAAAGCTTACAAGAACTAGAAACACGTCCAGGTTCAATTGTAAAAGGTACTGTAGTTTCTATCGACAAAGACATCGTTCTTGTTGATGCAGGCTTGAAATCAGAAAGTGCTATACCAGCTGACCAATTTAAAAACGCTGAAGGCGAGCTTGAAATCGCTATCGGTGACGAAGTAGATGTAGCTCTAGACGCAGTAGAAGATGGTTTCGGTGAAACAATCCTTTCTCGCGAAAAAGCGAAGCGTCACGAAGCGTGGGTTGAGCTGGAAAAAGCTTACGATGATAAAGTTACCATTAAAGGTATTATCAACGGTAAAGTTAAAGGCGGTTTCACTGTTGAAGTTAACACAGTGCGCGCTTTCCTTCCTGGTTCATTGGTTGATGTACGTCCAGTACGTGACACAACTCACCTTGAAGGCAAAGAGCTAGAATTTAAAGTTATCAAACTTGACGCTAAGCGTAACAACGTTGTTGTTTCACGTCGTGCCGTTATTGAAGCAGAAAGCAGCGCAGAGCGCGAATCTCTTCTTGCTAACCTTGAAGAAGGCCACGAAATCAAAGGTATCGTTAAGAACCTTACTGATTACGGAGCATTCGTTGACCTTGGTGGCGTAGACGGTCTACTACACATTACCGATATGGCTTGGAAGCGCGTTAAGCACCCAAGTGAAATCGTAAATGTTGGTGACGAAATCAACGTTAAAGTACTTAAGTTCGATAAAGAGAAGCAACGTGTTTCTCTTGGCATGAAGCAAATGGGCAACGATCCATGGCAAGAAATTGCTTCACGTTACCCAGAAGGTACTAAGATCTCTGGTCAGGTTACGAATCTTACCGATTACGGCTGCTTCGTTGAAATCGAAGACGGCGTTGAAGGTCTTGTACACGTTTCTGAAATGGATTGGACTAACAAGAACATCCACCCATCTAAGGTTGTTAACCTAGGTGACACAGTTGACGTTATGGTTCTTGAAATCGACGAAGAACGTCGTCGTATTTCTCTAGGCCTTAAACAGTGCATCGACAACCCTTGGGAAACTTTCGCTAAGTCACACGAAAAAGGTGACAAAGTGTCTGGTAAGATCAAGTCTATTACTGACTTCGGTATCTTCATCGGCCTTGACGGCGGCATCGACGGTCTAGTTCACCTTTCTGACATTAGCTGGAACAAGTCTGGTGAAGACGCTGTTCGTGACTATAAGAAAGGCGACGAAATCTCAGCTGTTGTTCTTCAAGTTGACCCTGAGCGTGAGCGTATCTCTCTTGGCGTTAAGCAAATCGAAGAAGACCCTTTCAACAAGTATCTGACAGATAACAAGAAAGGTGCTATCGTTGTAGGTACGGTTACTGAAGTTGACGCTAAAGGCGTTACAGTTAACCTTTCTGAAGAAGTTGATGGCTACATTCGCGTTGCAGATTTATCTGTTGACCGTATTGAAGACGCAACTGAAGCTGCTAACGTTGGCGACAGCATCGAAGCGAAATTTATGGGCGTTGACCGTAAAAACCGCACCGTTAACCTATCTGTGAAAGCAAAAGATCAGGCTGACGAAAAAGAAGCTATCGACAAGGTTAATCAGCAAGAAGATGCTGGTTTTGCTAGCGCAATGGCAGAAGCATTTAAAGCTGCTAAAGGCGAATAATAAGCTATATGTGGGAGTGTCTTGCACTCCCTTGTTCGCAGTAGCTGTTTAACGATAATATTGAAACGAGGTTAGTATGACCAAGTCTGAATTAATTGAACGGCTCGCGGATCAAGCGCGTCAAATTCCTGCAAAAGATCTTGAACTGGCAATTAAAGAACTTCTCGAACAGATGGCCCAGACCCTTCAAAAAGGCGACAGGATTGAAATTCGAGGCTTCGGCAGTTTTTCATTACATTACCGCGCTCCGCGCGTGGGACGTAACCCGAAAACTGGCGAAACAGTAGAGTTAGATGGCAAATATGTCCCTCACTTTAAGCCAGGAAAAGAGCTTCGAGAAAGAGTAGACGCCTCCATAGCTTAAATAAAAAAAACCGCACATGTTGCGGTTTTTTTATATCTATTAAAAAAAATTTGGTATATTCGTTACTTAAGTTTAAATTTATATCTGGATGCAGGTTTTATTTTCAAATCTGAATAGATTGTAGTTAATTAAATACGGTGCATGGTGTACCAATGTCGGCCGGCGAAGAACAACAAATCATAAAGCAGTATCAGCCGCTTATTCGTGCCTTAATTCCTTATGAGCAAGATAATCGCTTATTGGAAGGTATTAATAAATTTTCAAAGCGGCTCCCAGGCAATATCCGCAAAATCATTAAAGAGGAAGTCGTTAGGCTTACGTCTTTAACTGATGCATCTGCGGACAATTCTGCGTTCGCGAAATTCCCTGTCATGAAGTTTAAACATTTTGGCATCCCCATGCGTTTAGACAAAGTGGGCGCTAAAATCCTTCAAAATGAAACTGCCTTATATCAAGAACGATATACCGTAGGGGTGTTTGAATCGGTGATGAACTCCGATTTTTATCAAACACAAATTAAGCGCGATCAATTTAAAAAAATTGTTGAAGCATTTAATGTAGAAAGCCAGTCATTTACTGATATAGATTTTGGTGACGACATTGCTGTAAGACCCAACTTCACCGTGTCTTCCGTAGATTTTGAAAAGGGGAGGCATTGCACCGTAAGCTCCCTTTCTTTTACCGGTATTGCTGTTGAAACAAAACGACCGCCTAACGTTTCCACCGGGGATATTATTACCTTCGTTATACCCGAAGTAATGGGCTTAACCACCGAACCGACTGAAATTACCTACGAACTCGATGCCATTAAGTACAATAAGCACTTAGGTAAGTACGAGTCATTTTTTACGGTTTCATCAGAAACCGATCTTAGCCTGCTTAATAATTTGAAGCGCTACATTAAAGGCACGTCGTATAAACAGCCTTTGCAGCGAGACTTAGAAATTGAAAGGGCCATGCAAGACCTCGAACGCGACCGTATTTTAGAAAACAGCCCCTGGTTGCCAGTTTTTCTTTCTGCCCATCAAAAATCGCTTAAGCCAATTATTGCGCTATTTACTAAAGCGAATGTGGACAACAATAATTCAGAGAAGCTACTAGCGAGTCTGCAAGACAAAACGCATTTTGAAAATTTGGTCCAAGAATTACATAAGTACAATGAAGCTTTTATCTTCCATGGTGTGATTAAAACCAAAAGCGGTCAAATTACTATCACTGCAACCCATCGCCAACTTGTAGAACTTGGGCAACTCAATGCCATCGTTTATCTACTGGTTAAAAGTGGGGAGTTTACTTGCACGCAGTGCCGCTTAGAAGAGGTAAGCCGAGAAGATAAAGTAAAAGCATTCGCTATTCATGACATCCCTAGCAAAGAATTTGAACATCTTGCTGCGTTAAGCCATGTAATGTACTGCCGAGATATCTCTATGTACCTTACTAATTTAACCCTCAGCGAAAAGTGTGATTTTAAACCCTTATCGAAAACGCTGCGGGCTACGGGCGACAACTGGTCCATCGATTTCGTGATGGAAGATGATCTTGATAGGCGTTCTGAGACCCGCTATATCATCGATAAAGTCGCCATGATAAAAGTAGGGCTGCTATCTTCAATTAATGTACGTGTTGCCGATTT
This sequence comes from Alteromonas naphthalenivorans, assembly GCF_000213655.1. Lineage (NCBI taxonomy): Bacteria > Pseudomonadati > Pseudomonadota > Gammaproteobacteria > Alteromonadales > Alteromonadaceae > Alteromonas > Alteromonas naphthalenivorans. Next base: position 1,912,643 of record NC_015554.1, on the reverse strand, counting down.
ATCTGCCAGTGGTATGAAGTTAATGGTTGCCCCAGGCACTGAGCTGCAAAGCGATGTACGGGTATCGGTACCAGATCTTAAAATTAAAAATGAGAGGTATAAGGTTGTTCACTATGACGCTGCGTCAGGCGTTGTGCGCTTATGCTTAGAAGATGTGAAAAAATCTAAAGCTGGGGCAAATGTTGACGCCATGGTTGAAGAAAATACCGCGTATTTCAAAATAAGAGACATTGCGCGTATTCAACGCTCAACCCATCGATTCATTTGGGAACTAGCCGTACGCCATATGCCTTCGCTTTCTGTGCTTTGCGTCATGAACAGGCATATTCTGGATAGACTTAAAACCGTATATCAAAGCGATTCATCTGACGACTTGTACCCATTTTCTCGTACGGCAAATATTATTCCATTACATGGCTTTTTTGCTGATAAAGCGGTAGCTAAGCCTAAATCGATGATGCTTGAAGCCATGTTTAAAGGCGATGTTGAAAACAATCTAGTGGTGCATTGTGTACGTAAAAGCGACAATCGCTTGGTATACATAAAAGAAAGCGATTTTCTTTATTCTAAATTACGCACGCAAATTCAAAATCAGCTAGAAGAAGAAAAAGTGCAGGTGAGTGCCACTAATGTAACGGCTATACGCTGTTATGGCGCCACTACACCGCTGACAAAGAAGCGCTTAGCACAGCTGTCTAAACTTGATAAGGCAATGTACGATAAATTAGAAACCATGCAAGCTGGCTATACACACTGTATTTTTGTGACTAATATGTCTGCATTGCATCACGACTTGGTTATGGCCAAATTAATTGCAAAGCAAGAGCGCCCTTTATCAGAAGATGAAGCCACCGCCTAACGCTAAGTAAGCACAACTAAAACCTTGGGTTTTGGTGTTATCTCTTGCTGCATTTTGCTATTCTTTATTAATTACGTACAAGAAGGGTTTGGTCTTGAAAGGGATCCTCACAATACTCGCCATTTTGGTATTACTGACATTTGCTTTTGTCATTGGCACACAAAACGAAGCCTATATCACCGTTAACTATCTTATTGCTCAAGCTAACATGCGGGTTTCCACCCTTATTGCTATTGCGCTTTCTTTGGGTGTGTTAGTCGGGATACTTATTATGTCAGCAAGCTGGTTGCGTTTACGCGTGCAGTTGTTGTCGGCGAACTCAAAAATCAATAGCCTGAAAAAAGAACACTAATATGCTCGAACTGCTGTTTTTACTTTTGCCTGTTGCAGCAGGTTACGGATGGATTATGGGCCGTAACAGTGTTCGCCAAGCACAACGTAAACAGTCTAGTATTCTTTCTAAGCATTATTATAAAGGCTTAAACTTCCTCCTTTCCGATCAACCAGATAAAGCGGTAGACACCTTAATCAAAATGATTAATGTGAACAGCGATACGGTTGAAACTCACATTGCGATGGGCAGCTTCTTTCGCCACCGCGGCGAAATAGACAGAGCCATAAAGGTTCACCAAAACCTAGTAAGCCGAGACGAGCTGCAACCTACGCAACGTGAAAGCGCGTTAAAAGAACTTGGCCATGATTACACTCATGCTGGTTTCTTAGAACGGGCTGAAAACGCTTTTCTTCAATTGCTTAATAGCGACAAGCACTATTTAGTGGCGCAAACCCAGCTATTTAGTATTTACCAAACCACCAAAGAGTGGGACAGAGCCATTGAGCTTGCCGAGCGCATGGTGGAATGCCATGGCGACAACGATGATGTGTGCGAACGCTTAGCGCATTTTTATTGTGAACATGCGGTAGCGAAGCTTAAAGACGATGATCAAGGCACTGCGTTGTCCTTGCTTCAAAAGGCCGTTAATGCCGATGAGCATGCAGTAAGACCGTGGTTAATGCTTGGACAGCTTGCACTTCAACAACAACGTTACAGCGACGCACGGGCTTATTTTGTGCAAGTGGCAGAGCGTGACATTAATTGGTTCAGTGAAGCGGTTCCCAGTTTAGAAAAAATTGCGGAAGAAACCGGAGACTGGGATAGTTTCGCCGAAAGCTTAGAAGCCCATTGGCAAGAATGTGCAACCTCGTACCTTGCCATGGTTGATGTATTGTTGAAAAAAGGCGATACCACGCAAGCGGCGGATTATCTATTAGAACAACTACGTAAACGCCCAACCATGCGTGGCTTCAAAACCTTAATGGGGTTGTATATCGACCAGTTAGACGATAAGACCTCAGCAGAGAGCTTACGTATATTAAAAGAATTAGTAGAAAAGCAAATGTTGCAACGCCCTAAATACCGCTGCCATAGCTGCGGGTTTTCAGGGCGTAAACTCTACTGGCTATGTCCTTCATGTAAAAAATGGGGCGTAGTAAAACCAATAAAAGGGCTAGACGGAGAATAACTTCACCATGCAAGAACCTCGCGTTATTGTTGCACTCGACTATGACAACCAAGAACAAGCACTTTCGTTTGTAGACCAATTAGATCCCAGCCTGTGTAAAGTTAAAGTGGGCAAAGAAATGTTCACCTTATTTGGCCCTGAGTTTGTAAAATCTTTAGTGGCGAAAGGCTTCGACGTTTTTCTTGATTTGAAATTTCATGACATCCCCAATACTGTAGGTAAAGCGTGTAAGGCAGCCGCTGAACTTGGCGTGTGGATGGTAAACGTGCACGCCAGCGGTGGACTTCCAATGATGCAGGCAGCCAAAGAAGGTATTGCGCAAAGTAGCCGTCCTGAAACCAAATTAATTGCGGTTACAGTACTTACCAGCATGGATCAATCGCAGCTAAGCGGCGTGATTGATAATGTAACGCCCGAGCAACAAGTGTTGCGCCTAGCATCGTTAACTGCCCAAGCGGGTTTAGATGGTGTGGTGTGTTCTGCTAAAGAAGCCGTGATGCTACGTAATGAAATTGGCGAAGACTTTTTGTTGGTGACTCCTGGCATACGTCCTAAGGGGAGTGACGCGGGCGATCAAAAACGTGTGATGACGCCGCCAGAAGCAATCGACAGTGGCGTAAGTTATTTAGTGATGGGAAGACCAATTACGCAAGCTAGCGACCCTATGGATGTGTTAAAGCAGGTAAACGCCTCTATTAGTTAGTTGCCCACTAGCTAACTTCAAGCAAATAGTAGCAAACGAATACATACAAAAAAACGCCCAGTAGTGACGCATTCAATATGCTAACCACTTACTGGGCGTTTTTATTTGCTAGCACTTATATAAGTACTAGCAAGCCAAACATTTACTTACGCGTTAAGTGCTTCTTGTGCAGGTGTGTAAGTTAAACCTAACTTTTCACCTAATGCGTCAACGACTGCTTTATAAGTTACTTTGCCTTCATGAACGTTAAGACCGTTCAATAAATGCTTATCTTCAAGCATGGCTTTAGCAGGGCCTTTATTCGCTAATGCTAAACCAAACGGAAGGGTTGCATTGTTAAGGGCCATCGTTGAAGTACGTGCAACACCACCTGGCATATTGGCAACACAGTAATGCACTACGTCGTCGATGATGTATACAGGGTCTTGGTGTGTAGTGGCTTTAGAGGTTTCAAAACAACCACCTTGGTCGATAGCAACATCAACCAACACAGAGCCTGGCTTCATGGCTGCTATTTGTTCGCGGTTAAGAAGCTTAGGTGCTGCTGCGCCAGGAATAAGTACGGCACCAACAACAAGATCAGCTTTTGAAGAGTAATGTTCAATAGCATCAACCGTTGAGTAAACCGTTTTAACTTGGCCATTAAAAATGTCATCTAACTGACGAAGGCGAGGAAGTGAACGGTCTAGAATAGTAACGTCAGCGCCTAGGCCTAAAGCCATTTTAGCTGCTTGCGTTCCTACAACACCGCCACCAATAATAAGTACTTTACCCGGTGCTACACCAGGAACGCCGCCTAGAAGGGTGCCGCTGCCGCCATGTGCTTTTTCTAAATAATGTGCACCGGCTTGAACTGACATACGGCCAGCCACTTCGCTCATTGGCGCTAATAACGGCAAGCCACCACGGTCGTCGGTTACGGTTTCGTAAGCGATACAGGTTGCGCCAGAAGCAATAAGAAGCTCTGTTTGCGTAGGATCAGGGGCTAAATGAAGGTAAGTGTAAAGGGTTTGGCCTTTACGAAGCATTTTACATTCATTTGTTTGTGGTTCTTTCACTTTAATAATCATTTCTGCTTCAGCAAAAACTTGCTCAGCAGTAGATGCGATAGAAGCACCAGCTTCAACGTACATTTCATCGGTAAAACCAATTGCATCACCGGCTAGCGTCTCAACTAACACTGAATGACCATGACTGGTAAATTCTTTCACTGCCGCAGGCGTTAAGCCAACGCGATATTCATGGTTCTTAATTTCTTTTGGTACACCGATTAACATAACTTTTCCTCTAATTGATTAGCCTAGTGGCTCACTTGCCGATTATTATTTGATTCAGTATACGTGAGATAAAAACGAACTATGTGCTGAAAAAATATCAGTTGCAGCATATAATCTGGCATAGCGTGATTAAGTCGGAATAAAATATGTTGGTAAAAACTCCAAAACACCTTGACCGAATAGACAGGAATATACTGATTTCGCTACAAAAAAACGGGCGAATATCAAACGTGGAATTGGCGAAAGACGTGGGCTTGAGCCCTAGTCCTTGTTTAGAGCGAGTTAAGCGGTTAGAGAGCCAAGGCTATATAAAAGGCTACCATGCCGTGGTTGATCCAGAAAAGCTGGGTGCGGCCATGCTCGTTTTTGTAGAAATAACGTTAACGAAGACGTCAGTAGATATCTTCGCAGAATTTTCTGCGGCAGTTAGGCTCCATGACGATATTCAAGAATGCCATCTTGTCTCTGGGGATTTTGATTTCTTGCTAAAAGCACGGGTTGCAGACATGTCGAGTTACCGTAGATTATTGGGCGACACCTTACTGCGCCTTCCAGGTGTGAGTGAGTCACGAACCTATGTAGTCATGGAAGAAGTGAAAAGTACAACATCACTTCGGATTAATTTGAAGTAATGAAAGCATGGCTCAATTATGGGCATTTGTGATAGGCTGTGCAAAAACACAGTGGTTATTGTTAGTGTAAATTTGACTCGCAATAGTGGGTGTACGTAAACCGATTTGTAATACACCTTATTAATAAATTACTTATTGAAAACATTACGATAATATTGGCACTGCATTTGTATTCTTCTTTATCGATAGAATTATCACAACATCGAAACATCAATTTAGTTTAATAAGTGACTTAGGGTTATGACGCAATTAACAGGGATTCAGCGAATTTGGGAAGCCGGCATGATTATAGCCTGTGTCTTCGCCTTTTTCTTATTGCTGGCATTAGTATCTTTTCATCCGGGTGACCCTGGCTGGAGCCAAGCCGGCTTGCAATTAGACGTACATAACTGGGTAGGGTCTACCGGCGCGTGGAGTGCCGATTTATTACTTTTCTCTTTTGGCTTTTTAGCTTACCTACTGCCTTTTGGAGCCGCCTTTTTAGGTTGGTTCTTATTCCAGCACATAAAAGCCTTAGAAGAGTTCGATTACCTCACAATTGGTTTACGAATTATTGGTGGTTTATTGATGGCACTGGGTGCCACGGGAATTGCCAGTATAAATTTTGACGACATATACAACTTTTCTGCCGGCGGCTTTGTTGGCGATGTTATTAGTTCAGCCCTTGTGCCGTACTTTAATACCGCAGGCACTATTTTATTGCTTTTGTGTTTTTTCTGTACAGGCTTTACTTTACTCACGGGTATTAGCTGGTTAAGTATTGTGGACAGACTTGGTGAAATGACACTTTGGTTTGGGCGCAAATGTGTCTCTTTACCCCAACAGGCACTTGCGCTCGATATGCCAAGGCTTGCGCTTCCTTCTCGTAGTGCAAAGTCTGAAAATGATGAATTAGACATAACCAGCATGCGTGCCGAGCCCGCAGAAACACCTGAACCTGTCTATACGCCGCCACCTCAGGCAGAGCGTAGTGAGCCTTCATTTGGTGTTCCTGATGATGTATTTGATGATGACGATGTTCCGCCTTTTGAAACACAGCGCCACACGCCTGATAATACTGATAGTGAAAGCAAACCTAAGTCGAGTTTTTCTTTATCTGGTATGCGTGAAGCAGTGCGCAACAAAGTGAAAGAAGCCAAGCCTTCTAGTAATGACGAGGCTGCAGTTAATCGTCAAGATACTCAGTCGCAGTCTGATGAAATGATTGAGCCAACCTTCGATATATCGCAAACCGATACGTTAGATGAAGCGCAAGCGACTGAGGCACAACACACTGCTGAGCCTGTTAATGCAGAGCCATTAGACGCGCAGCCTGCGCCTGCGCCTGCTCCTGAATCAGCACCACAGCCAGCGCCTAAGCCAGTACATCAACCCTTTACACCAGTGGCGATGGGAGCAAAATCCATTACTCGTCATGAAGGGGAGGGGAGCGAGCCTATTACGGCTATGCCTTCGTTCGACTTGCTTGAGCGTGCAGATAAACACGAAAATCCTCTCACTCAGGAAGAGATAGACGGTATTTCAAGGCTAGTTGAAGAGAAACTGGCTGACTTTAATATTGAAGCCACGGTAGTGGGTGTTTATCCCGGTCCTGTTATTACGCGTTTCGAGCTAGATTTAGCACCTGGTGTGAAGGTAAGCAAAATTACGGGGTTATCTAAAGATTTGGCACGCGCTATGTCTGCCATATCGGTGCGAGTAGTGGAAGTTATTCCGGGTAAATCTGTTATAGGCCTTGAGCTTCCAAACAAAAAGCGTGAAATGGTGCGTTTAAGTGAAGTGATTGGCGGTGATGCATTCCAGCGCAATAGTTCACCGCTTACCATGGTGTTAGGTGCGGATATTTCCGGTAAGCCTGTCATAGTAGATTTGGCAAAAATGCCTCATTTGTTGGTGGCAGGTACAACGGGGTCAGGTAAATCGGTTGGGGTTAACGTTATGATCTTAAGCTTGCTGTATAAGAGCACGCCAGAAGATGTACGTATGATCATGATAGACCCGAAAATGCTTGAACTATCGGTATATGAAGGCATTCCGCATCTGCTTGCCGAAGTGGTAACCGACATGAAAGAAGCGGCCAACGCCCTTCGTTGGTGTGTAGGCGAGATGGAGCGTCGTTATCGCTTAATGAGTGCCTTAGGGGTAAGAAACCTAAAAGGCTACAACGCAAAAGTGGAAGAAGCGATTGCCGCTGGTACGCCTATTCAAGATCCGTTGTGGAAGAGTGAAGAAAGCATGGAGCCCCATGCGCCTGATTTAGAAAAGCTGCCTGCTATTGTGGTTGTGGTTGATGAATTCGCCGACATGATGATGATTGTAGGCAAAAAGGTGGAAGAGCTTATTGCTCGTATTGCGCAAAAAGCCCGAGCAGCTGGTATTCATTTAGTTTTGGCTACGCAGCGACCTTCGGTAGATGTTATTACCGGCCTGATTAAAGCGAATATTCCAACGCGTATTGCATTCCAAGTTTCCAGTAAAATTGATTCACGAACTATTTTAGACCAGCAAGGTGCTGAAGCACTGCTAGGTATGGGTGATATGTTGTACTTGCCACCAGGTAGCCCAGTACCTACGCGTGTGCACGGCGCATTTGTAGACGACCATGAAGTTCATGCTGTTGTAGCAGATTGGAAGCGTCGTGGTGCACCTAAATATATTGATGAGATATTAAATGGCGAAGCGTCCGCCGAGGTACTTTTACCCGGTGAACAAGCCGAAGGTGAAGATCAAGAATTTGATGCATTTTATGATGAAGCCGTCGCCTTTGTTACCGAAACAAGAAGGGCAAGTGTCTCTAGTGTGCAACGCAAATTCAGAATTGGTTACAATCGCGCCGCGCGATTAGTGGAACAAATGGAATCTAGTGGCGTCGTAAGTGCACAGGGTCACAACGGTAACCGCGAAGTATTAGCTCCGCCAGCGCCTAAGGATTAAAAAGAATGAACAAAGTAGTACCTATTATGATGGCAATGGCGCTAACGGCGCCGTTAAGCTTATCTGCAATGCCAGTAGAGGCAATTAATGATGTCAGTGGTGGGGCCGAAGTGGTGGTTGAAGCTGCTACAAAGCCTGAATTTACCTCTCACAGTGCTGGACAAATTTCAAAAGCCGATGATGCAAATGTACTCTTAAAAAAACGCCTACATGGATTACAACAATACCAAGCTGCTTTTAACCAAACGGTAACGGATGCCCAAGGTAATATTGTGCATGAAGCCCAAGGTACCCTAACCATGATGCGCCCCAATAAACTTCGCTGGGAAACCACCTTTCCTGATGAAACCTTGCTGATTGCCGATGGTGAAGCGGTATGGAATATCGATACCTTTGTTGAACAGGTGACTATTATTTCGCAAGACCAAGCGATTAAAGACAATCCTATTGTTTTATTAACGGCTAACGACGATGAAACTTGGAATAGCTTTGTGATCAGTAAGCTTGATGACGCGAAGGCCAGTTCAACGTTAGAGCAATACCAAATTGTGCCTAAATCGACAGATGGCCAAATAAAGTCACTGACATTAGGGTTCAACAGCGACGGTATTCTGTCGACACTTGATATGCTTGATGCACAAGACCAAACCAGTGCGTTAGTGTTTAGCAACCAAGACTTAGATTTTGCTATTGATACTGCTAAAGATAACCTATTCTCTGTAGACGTGCCGCAAAGCTATATTATTGATGATCAGCGATAGCCAAGAATAGATGATTAACGATAACAAAGAACCGCTTGAGCCTTTCGCGCCACTAGCAGCTAAAATGCGGCCAGTTACCATAGATGAATATGCTGGCCAGTCGCATCTATTAGGCACCAACAAACCATTACGTAAAATGCTAGAAGCAGGCCATTGCCATTCTATGATTTTATGGGGCCCGCCAGGTACGGGTAAAACGACGTTAGCCGAGCTTATTGCCACCTATACCAATGCTTCGGTTATTCGCATTTCAGCGGTAACTTCTGGTGTTAAAGATATTCGTGCTGCAATGGATGCCGCAAAAGAAAACTCTCGCTATAACCAACGTACCTTGCTGTTTGTGGACGAAGTACATAGGTTCAACAAAAGCCAGCAAGATGCGTTTTTACCCTTCGTAGAATCTGGCACCGTCACTTTTATTGGTGCCACCACTGAAAACCCCTCATTTGAATTAAATAATGCATTGCTTTCTCGTGTTCGGGTTTACGTACTTAAAGCGTTAGAACAAGAGGCGCTTGCTGAATTAATGCAACGCGCGCTAACCGACGAAGAGAAAGGGCTAGGTTCACGCCAATTAAGCATTGAGGAAGATGCCAGTAACGCCTTATTAGGGTTGTGCGGCGGCGATGGTCGAAGGTTACTTACGTATTTAGAGCTAGCAGCCGACTTTACCGAGAACAGTGTTATTTCTATTGCCGATATTGAACAAGCCGTAGGCGAAAAAATTGCCAGCTACGACAATAAAGGTGATACATTTTATGACTTAATATCGGCGTTTCATAAGTCGGTACGGGGTTCAGACCCTGATGCTGCATTATATTGGTACGCTCGTATATTAGACGGTGGTGGTGACGCGCTGTATGTCGCTAGGCGATTATTGGCCATTGCTTCGGAAGATATAGGCAATGCCGACCCTAGAGCCATGCAGTTAAGCATAAACGCCTGGGATACCTTTCATCGCGTAGGGCCTGCTGAAGGTGAACGTGCAATAGCGCAAGCTGCTGTTTATTGTGCCTTAGCGGCAAAGAGTAATGCTGTTTATATGGCATTTAGCCAGGCTAAAGCATTAGCTCGAAAAACTTCAGATGCACCGGTTCCCATGCATTTACGTAATGCGCCAACTGACTTAATGAAAGACTTAGGCCATGGCGACGGCTATCGGTATGCCCATAACGAACCTAATGCTTTTGCCGCAGGAGAGGTTTACTTGCCCGATAGCATTGTAGGCACTCGTTTATACGAGCCTAACGAACGCGGGTTAGAGAAAGCGCTTAAAGCAAAACGTGACTATTTAGATCAACTTAACTTAGCTGCGCGCAGCGCGCAAAATAATCAGAAACGGTGAATATTGTGCCCCAAGGCGTTATTTTATACTGCTATATTGCAGCAGGCGGAGCAATTGGCGCTTGCTTGCGTTATTTTTGTACCACAACCATAGATTCTTGGTTTGGAAAAAATATGCCCTTTGGTACACTAGCGGTGAACGTTGTAGGCTCATTTGCTTTAGTTACGCTATACGGCTTTATTGAGCGCAACGAATTAACCGACTCTCCCTTTCGTGCATTAATTGGGGTAGGGTTGTTGGGCGCGTTTACTACATTTTCAACATTCTCTGTGGAAACGCTCACATTATTAGAAAACGAGCTGTGGTTAAAAGCCATTGCTAACATATTTCTTAACGTTGGCGCTTGCTTATCAGCAGGTTGGCTGGCTATTGAACTCATGAAAGGATAAGTAGGAACACATGTTAGATCCAAAGTGTTTACGAAGCGATATAGAAGAAACTGCCAAGCGTTTGGCTGCCCGTGGTTATAACCTCGATGTAGCAACATTTAACTCGCTAGAAGAAAAAAGAAAAACACTTCAGTCCAAAACACAGGATCTGCAGAACGAACGTAATGTTCGAAGTAAGTCCATTGGTAAAGCAAAGTCACAAGGTGAAGATATTGCGCCTTTGTTGGCAGAAGTGGGCAAATTAGGCGATGACTTAGATGCGGCTAAAGCTGAACTAACAGTATTGCTTGATGAAATCACTGCCTTTACCCAAGGCATTCCTAACTTACCGCATGAGTCGGTACCTGAAGGTAAAGACGAAGACGACAACGTGGAGATTTCACGTTGGGGCGAGCCACGCGCTTTCGATTTTGACGTGAAAGATCACGTTGATATTGGTGAAGGGCTAAATAACAGCTTAGATTTTGCTACGGCAACTAAATTAACAGGCAGTCGCTTTGTAGTGATGCGCCGTGAGATGGCTCGCTTAAACCGTGCTATTGCCCAGTTCATGTTGGATGTTCACACCACCGAACATGGTTACGATGAAATGTACGTGCCGTTTTTGGTAAACGCTGACAGCCTGTATGGCACAGGGCAATTACCTAAATTTGGTGAAGACTTATTTCATACGCAGCCAGCAACAGAAGAAGGCCAAGGGCTTTCACTTATTCCAACGGCAGAAGTGCCGTTGACGAATATTGCCCGTGATGAAATTCTAGACGAGAAATCGCTACCGATTAAAATGACTGCGCATACCCCTTGTTTTCGTTCAGAAGCAGGCTCGTATGGCCGTGATACCCGTGGTTTGATTCGTCAGCATCAGTTCGACAAAGTTGAGCTTGTACAGCTAGTGAAGCCTGAAGATAGTTTCGATGCATTAGAGGAACTTACTCAGCACGCCGAAACTATTTTACAGAAGCTTGAATTGCCATACCGTAAAGTGTTGCTTTGTACTGGTGACATGGGCTTCGGCGCATGTAAAACCTACGATTTAGAAGTATGGTTGCCAGCGCAAAATACGTATCGTGAAATTTCATCATGTTCAAACATGGTAGATTTTCAGGCCAGACGTATGCAAGCCCGCTTCAGAAATCCAGAAACGAACAAGCCTGAGTTGCTTCATACCTTAAATGGTTCTGGTTTAGCGGTTGGCCGCACGTTGGTGGCTATTTTAGAAAACTACCAACAAGCCGACGGAAGTGTAACGGTACCTAAAGCCCTTGTACCTTATATGAATGGTTTAGAAGTGATAAAGGCTTAAGCCTTTAAGGCATGCGCTTTGAGGTATAGCCTTTAAGGTCTAGAGCCACAACTTACATTTCATATTTAATGACTATTTATAAGCTCGTAGATGTTCTATCTGCGAGCTTATTTGTATGTGGGATATAAATAGCTAAAGGCAAATGGCTTCGTGCATTAGAATTACCGTGTAGTACTTGTTAATTAAAGTGAGAATCGCTGCCTGAGAAAGCGCGCTACACCGTCTTCATTATGGTGTCCAATCACTTCACTGGCTGCGTTTTTGATAACAGTCTTAGCGTTGTCGGGGGCATAACATTCATTAGCCAATTCAAACATGCTTAAATCGTTGTCGCTGTCGCCAAAACAAATAACATTGGTAGCACCCAGTTGTTGTTTCAAATTCATGACCGCACTACCTTTACTTGCTGCACGGTGGTGAATATCCATCCAACTAAAAGAATTTCCCTCTATTGCGGGCCCTGAATACGCAATAAGGTTTTCAACGTCGTTAATGGTTTTCCACATATTTCTAACCGTTGTATTGTCGCCAATCATACTGATGTTGGTTATTTTAGCGGAAAGGGAAAGTTGGCTTATCGGGCGAAGTATTGCGTTCGTCTTTTTAAAATATTTGTCTAGTAAATTTTGTTCTATTGGGTGTTTTGCCGTGGGGTGATAAACAACATGAGATGTGCCATCAATAACGTTAACAAAAGGGGTGATATCATTTTGATGCGCAAGATGAATAATGAATTCAAGCTCATTAGTATTGACTAGGTTTTCGAGGGTTAATGCATTGGCTGTTGGGTCCCATATAGCCACACCGTTATTATAAATATGGGGCAGCAGAAAGTTATCTTCTGCAATAATACTGTTAGCGGACAGCATGGTTCTGCCCGTCGCCACTGTATAAGCAATGCCGTTCTGTTTCAGCAGGGCTAAGGTCTCACGGGTATAGTTTGAAATTTGTGATTCGCTATTTAACAGCGTCCCGTCTAAATCGAAGAAGATAAGATCCATGTGTTGCTCCTCGTTAACCTTAATAAGTGCCTAAGCGTTTGCGCTAGCGTAAACCGCTTTTACAAGCACTTTTTATAAGCACTTTGCAGGCTTCGGTAACCCAGCAAGTTTGGTGGCTTGTTTGGCTGGCCCTTTAGGGAACAAACGTTGTAAATAACGGCTATTACCTTTTTCTGGCCCATATTTAGCTGCCATCGCTTTCACTAGCGCACGAATAGCAGGGCTAGTTTCAAACTCTTCATAAAAGTTGCGGACAAAACGAATAACTTCCCAATGAGGCTCACTAAGCGTAATGTTTTCGTTTGCTGCTAGCGTTGGCACCATGTCTTCATTCCACAAGGTGTGATCAAGCAGATAGCCTGCCTTGTCAGTAGGGATGGTAGTGCCGTTAAATTCAAAATGAAACTGTTCTTGGGTCATTAATAACGCTCTGTAATTGACGCATAAGGTTTTGTAAGTGCTTCTATTAGCGCAGCTATAAGAGCACAGCTGGATAAAAAGTATCAGTCAGTGCTACAAATTTATCCATCGATATTGGTGTGACAGATTCCGTATTGTCTTCGCTACTTGCTTCATGGCTAAGCGCTTGACTCGCTTTATGGAATAGCCCACGCAGCGCCATATCATCTTGTAGGGCAAATAGGCTTGTTGCACTGTGCATAGCTTCACCGGCATTTATTGTGTTCGCTAAACCGCTTAACAGACCGAGACCAGTCTGTTGGGTATCAGTCTGGTGGGCGTAATACACACCGTCGTCTACTAGCACAACTGCGTTGGCAGAATCAGTACTTATAAACGCCTGTTGAAGGGTTTTAACCGCTACAGCACTTAGCGGGTAAAATTTTACAATAAAGAGCATTAGAAGGTCACCACATGGTCTACGCGCGCGCACAGTGCTAGCTTTTCATCAATTGATAACAGTGAAGCATCTAGTTGCGCTATTAACTCATGTTTTTGGTTAGCTAGAGGCGACTGCTTTAAACTTTCTTCGCAAACGTAACATTCTTCAATATCGAAAAAGGGCAGGGAGCCTAACCGTTTACTGTGGTTTTTTGTTCCGCGAACAGATTCAGTTTTAGTTAGCTGCAATACACCTTGTTGTTCGAACAGCACAATGATCTCATGGCCATAGTTGGTGGCAGCGAGTGCAAAGTCCAGCCCATCTTGGCTGGTGCTAGATTGATAAGGGGTTTGCGTAAATCGAATCAGTAAAGTAGCCATTAAAATTGTACCACCTTATCGCAGTCGTGAAGCGCGGTAAAAAATTCACCTAAACCAGCCTGTTCAAAACCCTCTGCCAGATTAGCACCTGATACCCCGGCGCTAGCAGCTTCCTGCTCACCAACAATTCCACGTTTAACTGCGGCAGTAATACAAAGGAGTAGGGTAACGTTATGATCGTTTTTAAGCGCTTGCCACGCAGCCAGTGGATAAAATTCATCGCCGACTTCTACCATGAAGCCATTAGCATGATGCACACCTTGGCCATAGAAGAAGACGTTATTAACAGTATGCCCCTGTGCAATAGCACTATTGATAAAGGAAACCGCACGCTGTGCATGTTGACCTTCATAAGGGGAGCTTGTTACTAAAATTGAATAGTGTGCCATGACTCTACAATATGCTTGATGATTAATTTAGTGATAAATCTAAGGTTTATTCTAGTTGTAAAAACTGCGCCGTAGAAACAAAAACACCCCAGTTACGGGGTGTCTTCTTTAACGTTTGCGTTGAACTTAGTCGTCGCCGCCAAATGCACCTAGAAGGTGAAGCATAGACGTGAACAAGTTATAAATGTTCAAGTACAAAGAAACCGTTGCGCGGATGTAGTTTGTCTCACCACCGTTGATGATACGGCTTGTATCAAACAAGATGAAACCAGACATAATAAATACGATAGCTGCGCTAATTGCCAAGCTTACCGCAGGTACTGCGAAAAACATATTCGCAATGGCCGCTACAATCACAACAACTAAACCTACAACCAAGAAGCCGCCCATAAACGAGAAATCTTTTTTGGTAGTAAGTGCATAACCAGAAAGAGCGAAGAAGACTAACGCTGTAGCACCTAACGCTTCCATAATTAAGCCTGGGCCTGCTACACCTAAATAGAAGTTAAGCGTGTAACCTAATGAAGCACCCATTAAACCGGTGAACAAAAATACCCAATAAATACCTGAAGCTGATTCAGCTTTCTTTTGTACAACAAATAAAGTAATGAATGCACCAATGGTCATGCCTAGTGACATCATAGGAGAAATACCTACAGCCATGGCAACACCAGCACAAACCGCACTGAACGCTAGTGTCATCGCAAGCAGCATATAGGTGTTGCGCAAAACCTTGTTCGTTTGCAACACTGATGGTTGAGATGCACTTGAATACATCGAACGTTGATCCATTGTTTCCTCCAAAAGGACTTTGTCTTTAACCAAAACGGTAAACTAACTATTAGTGTATGTTGTATGGGTTTTAGTTCCCATTTTCAAGTAGTTTCAAATGAAAATAGTGTTAGTAAGTATGAATTACGTGTCAACCGCGCAATTAGCGCACTAATTGTTTGAAATGCCATCACTTAACTTATTTTTTTTAATTTTTACTTTACAGTCATAAAAATATCATTAAGATACGCAGCACTTGGAGAGGTGGCAGAGCTCGGTTTAATGCACCTGACTTGAAATCAGGCGAAGGGTCAAACCTTCCGGGGGTTCGAATCCCTCCCTCTCCGCCAAGTTCTGAAAACCCGCACACTGTTGCGGGTTTTTTTATGGGTAAAAGAAAGGCGGTTGGCCAATAAGAGTGAGAACCCTCATGTGTTGTTCAACAACCTATCATACATGTCTTTCTAGCGATCCTCGAAAATAGTTTCAAGTACACTATTCGTAAAGTTTGCCGCGGGAACTTGGCAAGCTTCGTAGCCACTGCAGTTAAAAAATACGGTTAACGTAAGGTCACTGTCTGCCACATAATAGTTTTCGGTAATAAAACCAGGGTCGCCGCCGCCATGGTGATATACGTCTTTACCATTGATGTTTTGATAGAATATCCCAAGGCCGTATTGCGTTTCATTGTTAACCTGTACAAGACGGTTACTGGCAAACAGGTGTTCAGTTATTGCGGTATCTAGGGTTGAGTTTTCACCAACGATGGCACGCAATAATAAAGACATATCTTCTACTGTAGACACTAATGGCGCATCGGCTACACCAATGTTTTCGTAAATGAACTTAGTGTTTTCAATTTCACCATCAAATTCTGTGTACCCTGAAATAATGCTACCCATGTCTTTTTCAAGGCCATTGTAGTAGGTATTGTTCATGCCCAAGCCTATAAATAAACGCTCGCGCATGGCGGTGTGGTGGTGCGTTCCTAGTACCTTATCAAGAATTAACCCCGCTAATAAATAGCCGGTATTAGAATAATTAAACGCGTCACCGGGAGCAAAGTACGCTGGTCGATCAAGTGCAAACTGCAAAGCAAAAATATCGGTTTTAACTGATGTAGGATCGTTAATAATAGCTTCAAACCATTCCTCTGAACTACCGTTATCTAAGTAATCCCAAACACCAGCAGTGTGGTTCAATAACTGACGAAGGGTCATGCTCTCGCTATTTTCAATACGAGACAAAATAGTTGTGGGCAACCATGTTGATATTGAATTATCCATATTAAGTACACCTTCTTCGTGCAGCATAGCAACTAATAAGGCGGTGGCTTTTTTGCCTGAACTGCCTGTTGGCATTTGATGATACGTTTGCATAGGTGCTTGGGTGTCAATATCGGCAACCCCTGCAGCCCCAATAAAATTTATTTCAGGGCTTTCAATTGCCATAACTATCCCAGGCACACCAGAATTTACTGCCGCTTGTAACATGTCCTGATAATCAGCGGTTGGCTCAGGTTGTGGGCTTGGTATAATCGGCGCACTTGAATCGCTACTTGATCCACAAGCCGCTAAACCTAAACACACAACACTTGCTATCATCGTTTTCTGGAACACATTTATGTCTATCATATTTTATATCCTCTTAGGTAATGGACCGTTTCGTAATAAGCGAATAGTAAAATATGCAAAGTGAAATAAGGGTGAACGAATATGGTTAGTCAATCTCGTCTTGATTGTTTTGTCCATACAGCTTTCACCTTCAGTTCACCATCGAGTTGCTAGCCTTTAGGTCGTTTAAAAAAAACCATAAAGGACAAACATGTATAAAATTTTTCTCCCAACCTTGTGCTTATCGTTTTGCAGTTTCGCAACTACAGCTCAGCCTTCTTACAGTTTCTTGCAGGCAGGTTTTGTAAAAACTGAAATAGCAGATCTTGAATCATTTAACCTAAATGGATATGAGCTCAGAGCAAGTGCTGAAATAGGGTATGGCTTTTTTGCTGAATACAAACATACCGACTCTTCAGATTCTCTAGATGGATTTAAACTTGAAACTTTGCAACGACAGTTTTCGATTGGATATATCCATAATATTTCACCCCAAATGACACTAGACTACAGGCTGGGTTTAGGTAATTTTGATATGACCGGCACTCGAGATAATGATTCTGCAAGCGCCGACACAGACTACTTTAGTGTCGCAACAAACCTTCGCTACCAGCTAACTGCAGACGTAGAGGTGTTTGGTGGCTTAGAAGTGCAAAATTGGGATGGAGACGCCGATCAGAAAGCTTATAGGCTCGGTGCTCAGTATGATCTTTGGGGTTTCTTAACGGGTATTGAATATACTAAATACTCTGATCAAGAAATCGTAAATATGAGTATCAGATACGCATTCTAATTGGGCAAATAAACCTCTTTTAAAAAATGAGGCTCAACCTCGCGATAAAACGAAGTTGGGCTTTTTTTTATATTTTTGGGGCTCTCGGTATAGCAACGGCTCTCGGTACGGTAACGGTTGCGAGCAATTCACTTACAACAGCAACACTAAGAAACGAATTACCGAACAGAGTATCCCTCTATTTCTTCTGTTTGAAAGCTTTTACATATGTCGGTTGTAAAACATAATGTAAAATCACTAGGCTCGCTTGCCATCAAAAGCCAATCTTCCTCGGTAATTGTGTCTGAACGCTTGTTATTAATTGAACTCACCACGTCACCGGCCTGAATAGCTGCAATCTGCCCTGGTAGCTTTGGATACACGTAACGAACGATAAGGTTGCCTCCTCGCAACTTTCTAAGGTCAAGGCCAGCTAAGTTATAGCGCGTTTTGAATTTTACATCGGGGTAGGGGCGAATAGTGAATTGTCTATTCGGATAATCGATTATCGTCACAAATTGGTTTAACAAGGCACTACCCAATATCCACCAATCGTCTTCGTCATCGCTTTTTATGATATTAGTTTTTACACTGCGTAACGTGAGGTATCCTAATTGTAAAGCGGGCAGTGTCATTCGCTGGTGAGGTGCTTTGCCGCTCAAACCAAAGTCTGCAGCGCGAATTGAAGATGCTGGTAGCTTAATTTTATTCTTATCCGTGAAAGCGGTATTCATTTTCATATAATGTCGGCTACCTGTGTCTATAACAATGTTTCGAGTGATGCTGTCTTTATCATTAAAATAGACGGTGCTTGGTATGCTAATTTTTGAAAGTGAGGTTTTAAACGGTAAGACCACATCGTTTGCTTGCCGAGGACTTGCTTCTACCGACAATGAAATAGTTTGATTTTTTTTGTCGAAGGTCCACACAAAATGCCTCATTAGATCATGGCCAATAACACCATCAAAAATAGCCTCATCTTCTGTTAAATAGTACTGACTAGTACTGACAGGGATGTAGGCGACATCTACTTTTTCGAAGGAAATATCGTTTATCTCGAGTTCAGAAAGTTGGGTTTGATATGCGGGCGTATTCTCTCCTTCGCCCCAACCCGCCACGGCCAATGAGTAGCCTTTTTTGAACTGCAGCTTAGAAACGGCAGGGGTATCAAAAAGCATGGTGAATGAGGCACCCGTATCGACTAAAAATAGTAGTTCGTGTTGTTTATTAACGGTCAATTTAATGTATGGTTTTTCGCCAATATAATGAGCGGTTAATATTTGTTTGTTACGTTGCGCCGTTTTCCAACTCGGTTTAATTTCATTGTTCGCGTTCATCATTCTCAGGCTGTTAACGATGGAACAGCTAGATAAGGTAATGATAAATATAATGATTAGAACAGATAGTTGTAGCAACATCTTCATACTTGCTCCTGATTTGACTGGGGTAAAAGGTGTATGCACTGCGTTACTCAACTGCGTTTAAAAGCATCAGTAATTGAGAGGACTTATAAAGTTTGCCTTTAATGCCAGCGACAAGAGCGTGGGTAGCAATGGTAAGCCTACTTATATTTGTATTCGGGGTTTGGTTGAGTTCACTTATGACTCTTAGTGCGCTCTCATAGCCTTGAGTAACGAAAATCTTTAAAATCTGAACACTATTTTCTTCCGGCGTTTTTACTCTAGGCAATGGCTCATACCCTAAAGCCTTAATCGTTTCTTCCGCTACTTCCCAAACTGACCAAGGATTTTGCCCCGTAATTAGGTTGTCGTGAACACTGACTTGGTTAAGGTAATTTTCACCGGCGATAAAAGTCGCGCTTTGCTCACGCAATTTTGTTTCTAATAAAAAGGGGAAAATATTTTTAGCATCGGGGATGAAAAATAGTTCTTCGGAATTTGTAAAAGCGGAAACCTGCTTATTTTCAACAAAATATTCGCCCGTGTCCGAAACAACATCAACGAATGCTGCCGGACCATGACATACAGCAGCAATAACTTTGTTCGTTTGCCAAAAATAAGACACTGCAGCCTTAATACTTACGTCACTTGCAAAGTCGAACATTGCTCCCTTGCCGCCAACGAAATATATGGCGTCGTAGATTGCTAAGTTTGCACGTTTAATAGCAAATGAATTTTTAACTTTAAACATGGCTTTTTCATCATTCAAAAAAGCATAGTCAAACTTGCCCATATCATCAGCGTCTACCACCATAGAGGGTTCGCCACCTTCAACACTGGCTATATCAACGGTGAACCCATTAGCTTGGAAAACATAGAACGCCCGCGCTAGCTCAGTAAGTTCGTAACCTGTGCTTTTCCCCGTGGCTCCTAATGTGTCTTCACTAGTCAGTACTGCCAATATGCGCCCGCGACTAACGTTAACGCCCTCAAGAATATAGCGAATGTCTTTTGGCTGTTGTTGGCTATAGTCAGTTTTTAGCTCGTTTCCTAGAAGACTAAAAAACCATATGATGAAGCTAGTGATGCAAAAGATGACAGTAAGAGTAATGAAACCAATCTTTTTAAACATACTTATTCCTTCAAAAAGTACCAAACTATCGAAAGTGCGGTAAATTTGAGGTCAATTATTGTGATTAATAATGCTTCTTTTTACGTGCAACTTCCTGACTAATAGCTCAGTGGCTTTCTGTTCAGCATCTTCAAGTTCTATATATAAGTGTGGCTGCACGCCAACACCCTCCCAATTTGATTGAGTAACAGGGTTTATTGCTTTTGCAGTTGGTATGGCAAATCGTAATCCATGCTGGAGTTCAAAGTAACGCCAAGGGTTGGCGCCTCCCTTACTTGTTTTTCCAATGACCATTGCACGAGACATATGTTTGAAGTTATAAGCAAACTCTTCGGCAGCGGAAAACGTCTTTGGTCCAATAATGATGACTATTGGGATTTGACTTAAATGAGGGAAATCAATGGCAGGGTCTGTATAGAATTCTTCGAAGCTATCAGAAGCTCTTGAGTAAAAGGTATTTAGGTGCTGTCGGCCCTTTAAAAAATAGCTCGATATGTACTGAACAGTTTGCGCACTGCCACCTCCATTGTCTCGTAAATCAATGATAAGGCCATCAACATTTTCAATTGCCCGCATGTGATTTGAAATCACTTCTTTTGAAGTCTCGTTGAGATCAGCAAACCCCCAAAAACGTAGAAGCCCTATATTGTTTACTGAAACTTCAACACGTTCAAAGCCCCAATCGAGCCTTGCAAGTTTTTCGGACCATGATTCTTTTAGGGGGGCGCCACTACTTTTAAGATTGCTTGATACAGAAAAGTGCTGGTCAATTCTTAGAAGGGTGTTGTTTATAAACCGTGTAAAATCCTGGCGACTTTTTACATTCGCGAACGCCCTATTATGTTTAATCGCCTCTAACGTTTTAATAATTAATGGTATTTTATCAATTTCTACGTAGTTGAGATTTATTTTGGTTTTCAACTCTTCAATTAATTCAAGCTTCATTTTGTTGTTTAACTGAACACATTCAACATCGTTTTGTTGTGCAAAGGATGTGGTGGTTGTTAGGAAAAACAGTGTAGCAAACATAATAATGTCGTGTTTTCGGCAATTGAGATAGACACTTATGTCTCTCTGCCAGAACGAATTTTCTCGACTCATGTTACTGTTCATTTGAAGCACGTTATTACCTCGTTTATTGAATGAATTAACAATCATCAGTACTCTTAAGTAAATTTAGGGTGAAATGATATAAAAGATTAAATTTCACCTTCACATCACTTTCAAATAAGTAGGCTACTCATTACGATTATTGACTAAATAAAGCTGAATTATTCAGCTTTGACACAGTTTTTTTATGCAAAGGGAGAGCTGTATGAAGCGTAAATTACGCGTGCTTCTTGTTGAAGACAACCAAGCAATAGCGAATCAAATTATCGGTTTCCTACAAGGCCATGGCTGGGATGTAGATTATGCGGCAACAGGGAAGTTAGGAGTAACATTAGCATTAGAGCATACTTTTGATGTTGTTATTTTGGACTTAAATTTGCCTGATATTGACGGCCTACGAGTATGTGAAAAAATTAAGTATCATGCTAGCGCCAACATACCAATATTGATGCTTACTGCTAGGGATGCTTTTGAGGATAAAGTCAAAGGGTTTGGCAAAGGCGCTGACGATTATCTTACTAAGCCTTTTGATCTAAGAGAGCTGGCCTTGCGATGCGAGGCGATGTCAAGAAGGTCTGAGTTGCACCAAAACACCCTTGTTTCCCACGGAGCGTTATCTCTAGACACTAGATCGTTTGAGGTACTATGGAATAATGAAAACATAAAAGTGACAAAGGTGGGCTTTAAACTTTTGCATAAACTATTGAATGAAATACCTTACCCTGTCAGCCGTTCAGAACTAATTGAGCACGTTTGGGGGGATGAACCGCCTGAAAGCAATGCGCTAAAATCACACATATATGCGCTTAGAAAGGCGACCGAACAAGTAACGGGAAAACCTATTCTTCACACGATCAGCAATATTGGCTATCAGTTAAAGGGTATCGATGATTAGGTTTACGAGCTTACAAAATAGACTAATGGTTGCCTTTACCTGTTTATCGTTAATCATCTGTGTTTTTTTTATACGCTTCTCAACAATATTAATAGAAATCGCCGAAGCGAATGCCTATCAATCTGTGCTCGCGCAAGAGGAGCAACGCTTAATAGCAAACAAAAATACCTTATTAACGCCAACAATACTAAATACTGTTTTATATGCCAATATGTCGTCGGTACCCAATGAAATAATTAAGGCCGTTGGCAATGCGCGTAGTGGAAGTTTTGTCACAAAAGATAATCAACAGTTTGTTTTCAGAATACTTTTGATGGAGCAAAACACTCAACTACTACTGATGAACATAAATTCTTTGTCAGCAAATCAACATCTTAGCCAATATAAATCGTTGTTTCTTTATAGTATTTCTGGAAGTGCATTTATTCTATGTTTATTGAGCTCGTGGTACCTGTCTAAATGGCTTTCGCGCCCTATAGAGCAATTGACTAAAAATGTTGAAAAAAGAGGTAGTACTACCGACCTTAAATCTGAAAGAAAGGTGGATGTAGTATCTATGTTTGGTTTAGATAGGGCAGATGAAATTGGAAAGCTTGCCAAAGCGCTTGCAGAGTCTTATGACGAAATTCAGATATTACTGGAGCGGGAGCAAAATTTTACCCGCGACGTTAGCCATGAGCTACGTACACCCATCACGTTAATTAAAAATACCTTAACACTCAATAATGCAAAGGTGGGTAGCGAAGCTGAGTACAACCTATTAAAACAATCTGCCAATGAACTTGAACAGACGGTTGAAATACTATTGGCGCTAGCTAGACAAGAAAATTTGCAGTTTACAGAATTTAGGGTATTACCGATTATCGAGAAAACGGTACTGAAGGTTTATCATTTATACCCTGACTTTTCTTTTGATGCTCATATCACTGTTGATCCTAAAATGCGCGTCATTGGCAACGAGCTATTGTTGGGTTTGCTCTGCCAAAACCTGGTAAACAATGGGGTTTACCATGGAAACGGTAAAGCTATGAGCATCCGTTCTGCTGCCCACGAACTCATTTTTGAAAATTCACTGGAAGCCACTCAAGAGCGTCCCTATTATCAAGGTTTGGGACACGGTCAATACCTTGTAAAACGCATCGTTGAAGAAATGGGGTGGGGCGTCACGATTGAGCAAGAAAACAGTATCTACAGAGTCGCCATATCAACCATTATCTAGCCCTTATTGATTTGAAATTTCACCTTTAGATTCCCTCTATCAACGTAAAGTGCGAATGCGTATTTTTATTCAAGCCTTCTTGCTTAATCATCATTCATTTGAATAGGTGGCGTGATGACGGCACGAATGGCGCCTTTCATGCTGCAACATAAAACCTACAAATAGGAACCAAAAAATCTGTAGTAACCCAAACACTGCGCCCATTTCCTGAAGGCTTGGAATAAGCGTTAAAAAACCGAAAAAACTTATAAAGTAACCAAACATAACAAGCTTTTTACTTAGCCTTTTCTCTTTCAGTAAACAAGTATTAATCATCAATACCCAAATTGCGCCTACCCATTCAAAGCCTTCCCCTAATCCCATTTGAATGGCGTAGATATCTCGCCATAAATCAACGACAGCCGTTGCCAGCGTAAAATTCTCATTAAATAGAAATTCGATCGAAAGAATAGCGATAAAGCCGCTGGCGAATATATAACATGACCAAAGATAGCTCATTAGCATCGTAATTTGTTGAAGCACACTGTGCTCTCGCGTTTGATTTTCTAATAATGAAACGCTAAGTACTAAAACGCTTATCCCAAATACAACATAAACCAAAAAATACCAAACCTGCATTAAACCACTAAAGTTCGTAAGCGTGCGCAAGCGTTGGTCAGGGCCATTATTAAAGTCGGGCGCAATGATAAATATAAGGCACAAACCAAGAACAAAGCTTGTAGCGCAAATAAAAGAAGCGAAAACGCCATAAAGCTGCTTTTTTCTCATTTTTCTTTTGCCAACAGTAAAATCCCACCCATTGATGAGGTTGTTTTCAACGATGCAATACTAACAAAAGATTGGTTGATAGCAGGAGATTTTTTATTTGACGTTTATTATAAGCGCTTAGTTGCTCTTCGCTTAGACATTCGACTTGTTGTTAAGTGATAGCTCGGTAAAAAACAATTTAAGCCAACAATGATATCCCGATTTACGTGGAGTTTTGCTTGATAGCGTAATCGTCAGCGCGTTTGCAAGGTAAATGCATGGAAGAAACTATTGAGTATTCATTTGCCACATTCTTTATAACAAACACGTCTATTTTCACCTTCAATTTACCAGCTCTGACTGATACTGCTTACATGCCTTTTAAGGGAAAGTAAGATGAAAAAAGTGGCTATTTTTGGTGCCAGTGGATATTTAGGAAACAGCTTAATTAGAGCGGTGGTCCAAAGTGGGATCCCAGTCGTTGCTTTTGTTCGCAGAAAGGAAGCCTTTACATATTCTTTAAGAACAGTGTTCAAATTTTAAGTGAATAAAATTAACGTGAGCCTAGCGTTAAAGTATAAATTAAAAACTAAGTTGCAACTATAAATCGACAACAGGGCTATGAAAAAAACAATTAGAACTAATTTTTGGACTATTGTTGACTATTAATACTCATGCAAATTTTTTGAAGGTAATTATATTATGAAACAACATTCGGACTCTGGATCAATAACAAAAAACTTGTGGTTGAATACAGCAATCATGACTAAGCGTTTAGATAATAGTTTGGGGGATATACATGGAATAGGTTCAACCGAATACATGGTTTTGTTCACTCTAATAAAAGCACCAAGTCATACTCTTCGGCGAGTTGATATTGCTGACGCGCTAGCAAGATCGGTATCGGGAATTACTCGACTACTACAGCCAATGGAAAAGAACGGGCTTGTGACAAAAGACAGTAATGAAAGGGGCGCAAAAGTGAGCTTAATAAAACTTACTGCGGCGGGAGAGGAGTTGTTCAATAACGCCTGTGTAACCTTTGATGCGCAGTCTCAAACAATGCTTAAGAACCTCGATAAAGAAAATGCCGATAAACTCTTGAACTTATTACGGATGATTTAGAAGAAAAAAAAGGCAGCAAATACTTCTGCTGCACAGGCATGTTCATTTAGTACTCGACTCCCAGCTTTCCAACTCCGTAACGGAAAAAGTGACGGATGTAATTTTCCAATCACCACCGACTTTTATCAGGCTCCACAACTCGGTTCCGTATGAGCGTTGTTGACCACCTTCATAGTCCTTATAATCAAAGTGCACGCTGGCGAGGTATCCATCTGTATGTACTTTGATATTCGACATCTTCTCTTCTTGAGTTTCGTCTCCAGACAGCATTTTAACTGGAGAGCCAAAATCACTAAAATCGATAATAGCTGGATAGTCAGGCTTGTCTATGCGCTTCTTGGCTAGCATTTCTTTGCTGAACACCGCGACAAATGGAATGTCTTCATTTAAGAATAGCGAACTAAAAACTTCCGTATCTTGATTGATAATACTGACACGAAATTGTTCGACAATACCACGAATGTCAGCTTCAGCATCTTCAACTGATGCAAGACTAACCTGGGCAACCATTAGTGCTGGAACGCAAAACAATCCGAATCCGTTTGTCATAATAATCCTATTCTGTGTGTGGAGTGAGTGGTCTATGTAGCAAAGCTCACGCTTTTCCTTGTCGTGCGAAGGGTTACGCTCTCAACATAAACCTATGTTAGTCAGGGTGAATTTAGGGTCAAAATCTCTATGTATTTGCTGATTAAAGAGTATTTTTGTTGGTGTAACTTGCCGACAATGTGTGATCGTTCACTAATTTTTTGACGTTGAATAGGACTTCAAAACTGAGATTGCCAGTGAAGGGGTCGTGGAATGCAGCCTCCAATTTTCACATTACTAGCAGTAATAAATGTGAAATCAACGCTCATGTACGACCACAGTCGCATTGTTACACTCCATTTACATGTATAGTCTTGCGATTTCTTCCCGCAATCGTAAGGTGTTATGTGTCTCAAGAAAGTTCCTCTTATCAACAACTTCACAAATCTAGTAGTACATTCCAATCAAGAGAAGATTATCTCAACCACGAATTACAAATAATCTCGCCAAAGCGCTGGCGATTAAACCTACCGGGTAAAGACTATCGTATAGAGTGGGAAGATTGTGTGCCTGGCATGGCAGCAACGATAGGTAAAATTGTGATGGTTGCGGCCGTTGTGGGGGCATTTGCGGCTCCACTGGGGTTATCACCAGAATTTGTGGTAGAAAATGTCCGGTTTGAACTTTTGATTGCCGCCGTGTTGTTTGTTGTATTGATATCAGGTTTATTTAACCCTTCAGCGAACCTAGCAGGTACCCATGGTCCTTTGCTGCCTTTGGTTCCACTTATTGTAGCGTCGGGCGGCCACCCAATGGCGTTAGGGTTGTTAATAGGCTTTTTTGGCTTTTTACTCGGGATCACCAAAGGCGGCAGTGTACTGGCCAAATTAACCAGTAATGGAGTTTGTGGCGGCCTTTTATTGTATTTAGGTTTTATTGGCATTACAGGGCAAGTAAAAAAACTGTTTGCATGGGCAGAAAGTTTCGATATGGCCTACTTAGCATTTGTTGTTATTGTTGCCACCATACTGATGTACGCATGGTTAGAGCATATTCAAAAGCGTTGGTTGGCTATTCCATTGGGCGCAGCGATGGCTGCAACTATTGCGTTTGCTTTAGGCGCGCCGTTTGAATTCACCACGTCACCCGGTATGCCAAATTTAAACCCGGCTTATTGGTGGGGTGAAAATACAGGCTGGCAATTAGGATTACCCAATTGGTCTCATTTTATTGCTGTTCTGCCATTTGCTGTATTAGCGGTGTCTATGTGGTCTCCTGATTTTCTTGGGCATCAAGTATTTCAAAAATTGAGCTATCCGAAAAAAAGTGACAAAGCACATATGAATATCGACGACACCATGATTGCCGCGTCTAGCCGTCAGGCCGTAGGGAGTTTACTGGGCGGAGGCAACATTGCGTCATCGTGGGGAACCTATATTGTTCCTGCCTCAATTGCCCGAAGACCTATTCCAGGGGGCGCGATAGTCACTGGCCTACTATGTGTGGTTGCTGCTATTTGGGGTTACCCGATGGATCTCGCTATTTGGCCTCCCGTGTTGTGTGTTGCACTTATTGTCGGTGTGTTTTTACCGCTAATGGAAGCCGGCATGCAAATGACAAGAGAAGGCAAAACAACCCAGTCTGCAGCACTAGTGGTTATTTCCTCTGTATTAGTTAATCCAGTATTTGGTTGGTCTTTTACTATGCTATTAGACAATTTAGGCCTAGTTGGATGTAAAGAACGGGCAGGTGAACTGGGTAAAGCGGGTAGGTGGTTGATACCGGGTATTACCTTTATTGTGCTGTGCACGGTAATGGCCTTAATCGGTATGTTCCCAGGTGTGCCTGCTATTATGGCGTCGTTTCGGCTTTAGTGGCACATCTGCAAATGTGTGAAAGAGAAATGTGTGTCGCGGATTTGCGGCCCACATTTTTTACGAAAATGAACACGCATTGTGACGCTCTTACGTTATGCTGGTGAAAGTTAAAAAATACTTAATGCACAACACTTCGCGGGTGGCATTTAGTTTTTAACGTGGTGTAAATTTAACCACCAGCCGTTACTTTTTGACCAGTTTGTTTGTCTATTCATCACTTAGCACTATTTAATTAAATTAATACTTTACAGAATAAAAAAAATCGCCACAATACGCAGTACTTGGAGAGGTGGCAGAGCTCGGTTTAATGCACCTGACTTGAAATCAGGCGAAGGGTCAAACCTTCCGGGGGTTCGAATCCCTCCCTCTCCGCCAAGTTCTAAAAGCCCGCACATTGTTGCGGGTTTTTTTATGCTGTAACCACTAGGATGTAATAGTTTTTAATCAGTTTGTTTATCAATTCATCACTTAGTGCTTTTAATTTAAATTTACCCTTTACACGCTGAAAAATATCATTAAGATACGCAGCACTTGGAGAGGTGGCAGAGCTCGGTTTAATGCACCTGACTTGAAATCAGGCGAAGGGTCAAACCTTCCGGGGGTTCGAATCCCTCCCTCTCCGCCAAGTTCTAGAAACCCGCACACTGTTGCGGGTTTTTTTATGCTCGAAATAAAATGTATTAGCACCACAGCAAGCTGGAATAAGCAGCGTATATTTTCGTGCAGGTTTCATTAAATAAAATTCACAATGCTAAAACTTTTATTAAGGTTAGAAGATGTTCTAGCCACTAAGTAGCAATGCCGCATTGATAAACGTACAAACACACGTAAGATAGCGGTGAAAAAGTACTGCAACTCATTGAAAGTTTTTCTGATCTTCCTCTGTCTATAATTTGTATTAAGCACTTATAAAATGATTACATTCATTATAACTAATGTGTTCGACTCCGCGGCGTTAATAAAAATGAGTGAGAGATAGAAGAAAGGCTCTCGCGACAGTCGCATGTTGGTCATAAATTTTTGCTAAAAACGATTAACTATTAGTTTTGTATGCTATCGCTATTGTACATAGGTACACTTGCTTAAAGACGCTAATTCGCAGATGTGTGATTAGGGCTTCACTCTAATGTCCAATTGCAATTAAGGTGTATAGTAAGTGATGTAGAGGTTATTACTCATTACAGTGCTAATGCTTAAAACGAAAGTGTAAGTGAAACGCAACGACAGCTCGTTACACCCACTGACGAAAAAGAATAAATATAGAGGATTGATATGCAGGCTATGAGTACGCTCAATTTGAGTCAGGGCAGTGTTGAGCAAAAACGTCAGGAAATAAAAGCGTATTTTACGGATTCGTTTGATACCTATGAAAGCCTATTTACTTGCCTAGCAAGCGATGACGCCTATTTCCAGCGTGCTGAAAAGCTTCGCCATCCACTTATCTTTTATTTTGGCCATACCGCGACTTTTTTTATCAATAAGCTTATTTTGGCTAAAATCATTTCTGAGCGTATCAACCCGAGATTCGAGTCGTTATTTGCCATTGGTGTAGACGAAATGAGTTGGGATGATCTTAACGACGAGAACTACGCATGGCCTTCTGTTGATGAAGTACGTCAATATCGCCGCCAAGTGCGCGATCTCGTGTTATCGGTAATTGAAACCCTCGATTTTAGTATGCCTATCAATTGGGAAAGCCCAATGTGGCCGCTGGTGATGTGTATTGAACATGAACGCATTCATTTAGAAACGTCCTCAGTCCTTATCCGTCAACTGCCCATTAGCCAGGTTAAGACCGATAACGAAAATTGGCCTAGATGTAACGTTTTCTCTGGCGCCCCAATCAATACATTAATCGATGTGCCAAGTGGCGATGTTATATGCAACAAGCAATGGAACGATGACTTGTATGGGTGGGATAACGAATATGGTCACCATCAAGCTAGCGTAGCCGAATTCAAAGCCAGTCAATTCGTTGTGAGTAATGGTGAGTTTTTAACGTTTGTAGAAGCAGGCGGATATGAGAACTCAGATTACTGGGAAGAAGAAGGTAATAAATGGCGCGAATACACAAAAGCATCGCATCCGACTTTTTGGGTAAAGACTGACAACGGTTATTTGTACCGCAGTATGCTAGAAGCATTTCCGTTACCACTGAGCTGGCCTGTAGATGTGAATTACCACGAAGCCAAAGCCTTCTGTAATTATAAAAGTGAACAATCCGGCACGTTAATTCGACTACCTACTGAAGATGAGTGGTTACGTCTACGTGAGTTTGCGGGCATTACCGAAAACACCTATTCAGACGGCTATAACATTGCGCTGAACAAGTACGCGTCTAGTGAACCGGTTGATGTTAACCAAAACGGTGATTTTTACGATGTAGTGGGCAACGTATGGCAGTGGACGGAAACGCCAATTTACCCCTTTGATGGGTTTAAAGTGCACCCGTTGTACGATGATTTCACTACGCCTACCTTTGACAACAAACATAACCTTATTAAAGGCGGAAGCTGGATATCTACGGGAAATGAGGCAATGGCACAAAGCCGTTATGCATTTCGCCGTCACTTTTTTCAACACGCAGGCTTTCGCTATGTAGAAGCTGCGCTACCCATACAGGTAAATGATTTGGATTACGAAAGCGATACACAGGTATCACAATACAGTGAGTTCCATTACGGTGACACTTACTTTAATGTTGAAAACTTCGCTAAAGCGAGTGCTCATTTTTGTTTAAGCTACATGCCTGAAAATAAAGGCGGCAAGGCGTTAGACTTAGGGTGCGCAGTAGGCCGTTCATCGTTTGAATTAGCTACCTATTTTGACCATGTTGATGGTATCGATTTTTCTGCACGGTTTATTAAAACCGCCGTTGCTATGCAGGAACGAGGTGAAATCCGCTATAACCTTATTGAAGAAGGCGAACTAACTTCATTTAAAGCCAGAAAGTTAAGTAACTTGGGCTTAGCGGAATGTGCCGATAAAGTGCACTTTGCTCAAGGTGACGCCTGTAATTTGAAGCCGCAATTTACCGGCTACGACTTAATCTTTATGGGGAACTTGCTTGATAGAGTGTACAGCCCTAAGAAAGTACTGAACGACGTTACAGCAAGGCTTAATGCTGGCGGCATACTGGTAATAGCCTCACCGTTTACGTGGTTGGAAGAATACACAGAACGTAGCGAATGGTTAGGTGGTTATAAAGACGAGAATGGTGAAACGTTAACGTCGACAGAAGCGCTGGAAGCCACGCTTAAAGAAAGTTTTGAGCGAGTAGGGGCACCAACTGAAATTCCTTTTGTTATTCGTGAAACTAAGCGTAAATATCAGCATACATTGTCTGAATTTAACGTGTTTAAAAAGCGATAGTATTGTGTATAGAGCGTTTAAGCGTTGTGTTCTTTGCCAAGAAGGTCATGAATGAAAGCGGCTAAACCTAGTGCTAAAGCAGCTAAGCCTCGCGCTAAAGCGGCAAAGCCTCGCGCTAAAGCGGCAAAGCCTGACGCTAAAGCTTCGCAAGGCGATAAATCTGTGAGGCCAAGCGCGCTAGCAGGCGCTGATAAACTCGCAGACAGCAGCGTAGATATAAACGCAGCGTTGAAACAACAGGTTGCCGATATTGACAACCTGTTTTCTGCGCAACTTAGTCAATTCTCATCACTGTGGTATACACCTTTGGGTTGCGGTGATATTGAGGTCAATACTAATGATGGCGATGGCGATGGCGATGGCGATGGCGATGGCGAAACTAACGCAAGAAGCCGCTTAAAGTTTTCGTCGCTTTCTACTCGGTTCCCGCATGCACCAGAACACGCAGTAAGTATGTGGATAGCCGACATGGACACGGCGCCATCTAAGCACATTGCCCATGCTATTTCGGCATTTGTATCTTCGCATTATGGGTATCAGTCATGTGATATTGGTGATGTTGTGGCAGCCCGTTACGCTAAACAAGGTGCAGTCATTGCCGCCAATTCGGTAGTGAGTACGGCAAGTGTGATGGCTGCAGTAGATACTGCGTTGAAGGTGTGCACCACCAAAGGTGATAAAGTCATGGTGCTTTCACCTACCTACGGCCCCCTTCGAGAAAGAATTGCGGCGCAGGGTCTAAACCTCGTTGATGTGAGTATCGACGAGATTAGTTTTAAAGAAACCGGTATAGAGATAAAGATAACCGCGTTATTAGATCCAGATTGTAGTGCTTTTGTGCTTTGCCACCCGAATAACCCCACAGGCACAGTGCTAAGCGAAACACACCAACATGATATTGCCCGTTTTTGTGATACTCACAAGATCACCCTTATTCTTGATGAAGTGCACAGTGAATTTGGTTTTATTGATGCCGATGCTACTGTTGATGCTTCGAGCAACACCAATACCAATAAAGCGTGTGTTATAAGACCTTTCGCGATAAATATCCCATTTGCGCAAGATATGATTATTCGAATAAACAGTGCCGGTAAGGCATATAATTTATCGGCTATACCCGCTGCCTCATATGCCATTATCGCGAATGATGCATTACGGGCTAAATTTGCGAAGGAAATAGACAGTTGCCATCTTGAGGCGACACCTGTAGCAAAAGTTGCACTGATTGCGGCGTATGAAAAAGCTGATGATTGGTTAGCGCTAGTACTAAAGGCCATTGCGTTCAATAGGCAATACGCCAAAGCGCTTATGAACGTACTTAGCCCAACAACCCCATTTACGTTGGGCGAAGCCGGTTATTTTTTATGGTTGAATTTGAATCAATACTTTCCACAAAATACGTTCCTTGAAGCCTGCCGGCGCGGTGTTATTGGTGTTGATGGGGCAAGTTTTAACGCCCCCGGTTATTTACGCCTTAATTTGGCATGTCACCCTAGCGCGATAAAAACCGCGTTACTAAGATTATTCTCCGATTAAGTTATCGCCTTTCGTTATTCTCGCCCTAGCGTTTTTCTAGCTCTATCGTTATTGTCGCCTTTGCCTTAAATCACATTACCGCCAGCGTAAACTCATATCTAATTTATTCATTCTCAAAAAGCGAATGAACGGTGCTAATTTCGCTAATTTTATCCCGCTGCTTAGTAACTAAAATATGGTGTATTGAAAGTTAATTATCGAAAACAGGCGCATTAATGGTTCTTAAAAAGCGCCTCGATGAAAGGATATAATTATGCAATACATTCGAAAAGGTAGCGAACGAGGTAACGTTAATCTTGGTTGGCTTAACAGCAAACATAGCTTTTCATTTGGCCAGTACTATGATGCCAATCATATGGGGTTTTCTGCACTTAGGGTATTTAACGACGATATCGTACAGCCGGGCAGAGGCTTTGAAACCCATGGGCACCGGGACATGGAAATCATTTCTTTTGTGGTAAGCGGTGCGTTAAAACACAAAGACAGTACGGGTAACGACTACGTTATACCTGCTGGTGATATCCAAGTGATGAGTGCAGGGAAGGGCATTCGGCATTCTGAAATGAATGCGTCTGATAAGGAGGAAGTTAATTTTATTCAAATTTGGATTGAGCCTAACGTAACGGGTGTTCAGCCGGCCTACTTACAGAAATCGGTTAGTGATAAAAACGGATTAGAGCTTCTTGTCAGTGAATCGGGGCAAGACGGCTCGTTAAAAATTAATCAAGATGCACGTATTAGTAAACTGGCCCTTAGCCGAGGGGAAAGTTTCGACTTGGCCGTTGAATCTTCGCCAACCTTGGGGGCTGGCTATTTGCATATTGTGAAAGGTGAATTAACCGTTAACGATGTTAAGTCAGACAAGATGACTACCTTAACAAAAGGCGATGCAATAGGGTTAGGCTTGGGGCAAAAGGTAGTGGTTTTGGCCAATGAAGAAGCACTTGCGCTTTGGTTTGATTTGCCTCCTGTAGGCTAATAAGTCGGTGTAGTATCTTTATTAACCAGCTTGTTCTGTTAATGCTTGTTTTTACACATTTCCTTACTACAAATTGACACTGAAAAGTTTACCTAGTCGGTAGTCGTGGTATGATACGAACACATGATTGGTAAGTAACTGGTGGAATCCACCTCGGTTACGGATCTTTTTTGTTTGAAAGCAAACCGTAGTCAGTGAGATACATGTGATAAAAATAATCCTAGCAGATGACCATGATTTGGTCAGAAGAGGGATCCGCCGAATTCTGGAAGATGTCGTAGATTTTTCAATCATAGCTGAAGCTAAAAATGGCGAAGATGCCGTACAGCTATGTCGAAAAAACGCTCCAGATGTGGTGCTCATGGACGTAAATATGCCCGGTATTGGCGGGCTAGAAGCAACCAAACGCATTGTGCGGATGTCAGAGAACACCCGCGTAATTTGTTTGTCTATGCATAAAGAAAGCCCCATACCTATGCAGGTAATGAATGCTGGCGCGTTCGGCTTCTTAACGAAAGATGCCGAACCTGAAGAAGTTATTCGTGCCATTCATAAAGTGGTTGGTGGGCAAAAGTATATCGATAGTGAAGTTGCGAACAGCATCGCCATCGATAAGCTTTCCCCAAATTCAGACAATCCGTTCAATGACTTATCAGATAGAGAGTTAAGTATTGCGCTTCGCCTCACCAAGGGCAAGCGTGTACCTGATATTGCTACTGAACTAAGCATTAACGCAAAAACCGTCAATACATACCGTTATCGTATGTTTGAAAAGTTAGGCGTAACCACTGATGTGGAATTAACCCACTTAGCGCTTCGCCACAAACTCATCGATTCGAATTTGCTTTAGCCCAGTATGTCTGCATTTGATTCCGCAGCGTTTCTCAAAAATTTAACTTCTCAACCTGGCGTATACAGAATGTATAACGCCCAGGAAGAAGTCATTTATGTGGGTAAAGCAAAAAACCTTAAAAAGCGTGTTTCTAGCTATTTTCGAATGAATGTCGATAATGCAAAAACACGCTCATTGGTATTGCAAATTGCCAATATGGATGTCACCGTTGTAAATAGCGAAACAGAAGCATTTTTGCTAGAAAATAACTTCATCAAGAAGTACAAGCCACGTTATAACGTGGTTATGCGTGACGATAAATCCTACCCTTTTATATTCCTATCTGATCACCAGCATCCACGTTTATCGTTTCACCGCGGCCCGCAAAAGAAAAAGGGCGAATATTTTGGTCCTTATCCTAGTGCGGGGGCCGTTCGTGAAAGTCTGCGTTCTATGCAGCGTATTTTTCCAGTACGCCAATGTGAAGACAGTTACTACCGCGCTAGAAGTCGCCCTTGTTTGCAATATCAAATGCAACGATGCAGTGCACCTTGTGTTGAAGGTTACGTTAGCGACGAAGAGTATAACGAGCAGATAGACCTCGCTAGGCTATTCCTAAAAGGTAAAAACCAACAAGTCATTGGTACCTTGGTAGATAAAATGGAAAAGGCCAGCGAAGCACTAAACTTTGAAGCTGCCGCACGTTATCGCGATCAAATCAACACGCTTCGCAAAGTACAAGAGCGCCAATGGGTAGCCGGTACCCAAGATGAAATGGACGTATTTGGTTTTGCGGTAAAAGGCAATATGGCGTGTATTCAGGTGATGTTTATTCGTGACAGCCAACTTTTAGGCAGCAAGGCGTTTTTCCCAAAAGTGCCGAACACGGCCGATGAACAAGAAATATTCGAATCCTTCTTATTGCAGTTCTACTTAGCGGGCAACAAACTTATACCTAAGCAAATGGTATTTGCCAGTGCGTTGTCTGATGAAGACGCGATAGCCGATTTACTTAGCGGTGAAGCCGGATACCGTGTAAATTTCTTTAAAGGTGCACGTGAAGAGAAACGCCGTTACTTGGAACTAGCACAAGCCAATGCTGAAACCGCACTAGAGACCCAGTACGGCGAACAAAAGTCGGTATTTGCCCGATATCTCGATTTAGAAACGGCGCTTGAATTAGATGCGCCATTACAGCGTATGGAATGTTTCGACATAAGCCACACCTCCGGCGAACAAACCGTGGCCTCTTGCGTGGTGTTTAATCGTGAAGGCCCGCTTAAAAGCGATTACCGCCGCTATAATATTGAGGGCATTACGCCCGGTGATGATTACGCCGCTATGGCACAAGCCCTTAAACGTCGCTATAAATCGGTTAAAGAAGTACAAAAGATCCCTGATTTACTGCTTATTGATGGCGGTAAAGGGCAGTTGTCGCAAGCTGAAACTTTCTTTGAAGATTGGCCGCATGATAAAAAGCCTATGTTATTAGGTGTAGCGAAAGGTACAACCCGTAAGCCGGGGTTAGAAACTATTATATTGGCCGATAGCCACGACACCGTGCCTATGGACAGCCACTCACCCGCATTGCATCTTATTCAGCATATAAGAGATGAATCTCACCGCTTTGCTATTACTGGGCACAGAAACCGCCGTCAAAAGGTGAAAACCACATCAAGTTTAGAAACCATACCTGGAGTAGGGGCTAAACGTCGCCAAACATTGTTGAAATACATGGGCGGGCTGCAAGGGCTTAAAAAGGCCAGTAAAGATGAAATTGCCAGCGTACCAGGTATTAGCAAAGAGTTAGCTGACACCATATACGATCATCTTCATCTTTAATCTCATCCAATACGCGCATTAATGCGTAAATTGCGGTAATCTGTTAAAAATTGAAGGCTTAAAAAAAGCTGCGCTAAACCTGCCTATATTAGGCGAAAATTTTGAGATGTATTTATGTGGACGGTTCCAAATTTAATTACTCTATTCAGAGTAATCCTTATTCCTGTGTTTGTTGGTGTTTATTTTCTAGATTGGCGTTGGGCCCACGAAGCTGGCGCAGTTATTTTCTGGCTTGCGGCGATTACCGATTGGTTCGATGGCTACTTAGCTCGAAAACTTGAACAATCTACGCCTTTTGGTGCTTTCCTCGATCCTGTTGCCGATAAGCTTATTGTGGGGGCTGCATTATTAATGATTACCCACAGTTACGGTAGTTTATGGATTACTATTCCAGCCATTGCACTATTAGTGCGAGAAATTTATGTTTCTGCACTAAGAGAGTGGATGGGACAAAATGGTGTGAGGGAAGCGGTAAAAGTGTCATTTATTGGCAAAGCAAAAACGACTGCGCAAATGTTAGCCATTATTGGATTATTATCTGGCCTTGAATCGTTTATGGGCATTCCACTTTATTGGGTAACCCTAGGACATATTTTACTTTATATCGCTGCAGTGCTGTCAATTTGGTCAATGATTATTTACTCTCGTGCTGCGTGGCCACACCTAAGTGCGGGTTTAAAAGATAAGATTTGATCGTCTATTGAGCAATGTGAATAAAAATGTAGCAAACGATCACAAAATTGCATATTTCCTTGTTTTTCGTATTGACACTTTCAGCGTTACAGGTAGAATTCACCGCACATTTCGAGACGGCAACAACGAAACGAAATGTAAGACTTTAAATGCGGGAATAGCTCAGTTGGTAGAGCACGACCTTGCCAAGGTCGGGGTCGCGAGTTCGAATCTCGTTTCCCGCTCCAAAGTCTAGTATTACGGCGGAATGGCAGAATGGCTATGCAGCGGATTGCAAATCCGTGGATCTCGGTTCGACTCCGGGTTCCGCCTCCATAATGCTTTAATGCTACAACAGGTTTCTACGCCTGACACCCCAACCGAAAGGTTACCCCGATGCCCGGGTGGTGAAATTGGTAGACACAAGGGATTTAAAATCCCTCGTCAGTAATGACGTGCCGGTTCAAGTCCGGCCCCGGGCACCATTTTCTACATATCTAAATACATCCAATATATATTCTTAAAGCTTATAATTCGCTAATTAATTTCAGTATTTTGCTTTACGGCTAACTCACGCTCTGTGCTACCATATCACTCTAATCTTATTGAGTTTACTGCGTGCTTCCACATATTAATTCCATTCTGGCGCTTAGAACGTCTGAGCTCAAACGAGCAAAGCGAGCTTTCAATGCGCGGGGTAGTAAAGTTATCCGTTGCGATATTTGTTTACTGCCTGTAAACGCGTGTATTTGTGCCGATAAGCCTGAACCACAAGCATCCTGTGCGGTACTTTTCATCATGTACAAGGGCGAATACTACAAGCCAACCAACACAGGCCGATTAATTGCGGATGTGGTAGCTGAAAATTACGCGTTTGTGTGGCACAGAACCGAACCCGATGCAGATTTACTGACGTTACTAAGCAACCCTAAATACCAACCCATCATTATATTTCCTCACGAGTATGCTGAGCCAGCGCGTTGCATCCCCAAGCCGGAAGATAAATTAGACAAAATTCCATTGTTTATATTTTTAGACGGCACGTGGCGTGAGGCGCGAAAAATGTTTGGTAAAAGCCCGTACCTAGATAAGTTTCCGGTGCTGGGCGTATCCCCTGAAATATCATCGAATTACTTGTTGCGAGAATCTACACGAGAATTCCAGCATTGCACTGCAGAGGTGGGAATAAACGTGTTAGATTTGGCAGGTGAAGTTGAAGCGGCTACGGCGCTAGCTAAATACTTCAGTATTTTTCGACACCAATACTTAAAAGGGAAGCCCCATTTAAGTCACAAAATTGAATTTGCAAAGGCGCAAGTTAAGTAACCCTTATCTTGCGTGCATTCGCGCTTAACTATAAGGTTAAGCAATCAAAACCCAAGGAGAAAAACATGGCAACAGTTACGTTTCAAGGTAATTCAGTTTCAACTGTAGGTTCGCTTCCAGAAGTTGGGCAGCAAGCCCCAGACTTCACATTAGTAAAAGCGGATTTAGGTGAAGTAACCCTCGCTGATCTTAAGGGTAAACGCGTTATTCTTAACATTTTCCCTTCTATCGATACAGGCACGTGTGCAACGTCAGTGCGTAAATTCAATGAACAAGCAGCTGGTCTAGACAATACACAAGTTATTTGCGTATCTGCTGACTTACCGTTTGCAGCTGGCCGCTTTTGTGGTGCAGAAGGCATTGAAAATGTGATTACCGGTTCTACTTTCCGTACAAGTTTTGGTGACGACTATGGTGTGGCGTTCACTTCTATGCCGCTAACTGGTCTGCTATCACGAACAGTCGTTGTGATTGATACCGACGGTAAGGTACTTTATACCGAGCAAGTGGCTGAAACCACGGAAGAACCAAACTACGATTCAGCAATGGCTGCTTTGTAATTAAGAATATAAAGCGTAAATAGCTCAAACCAGTAATGCCCACAGCGTTACGTGGGCATTTCAATGGAGAGGGTGATATGTCGATGTTAGTTAATGTTCAACAGCTTGCCACGCAACTGCAAGATGAACCCATCATTTTAGTGCGTGCGGTTATGGACGACCCGGTTACCAAAACGCCTGATTCTCGTGATGCCATGGTGTTGCCAAACTCTGTGGATATAGACTTAGACGGCGAGGGCAGTGCTCACACTACGGGTTTTCCTCATAGTATGCCAACCGAATCTGACTTTGCTTTGTACTTAGGCCGACAAGGTTTAACCGAACGTTCGTCTGTAGTGGTTTACGATACCCGAGGTATGTACAGCGCCCCTCGTGTTTGGTGGATGCTTAAAGCCATGGGGCATGAGAACGTAAAATTGTTAAATGGCGGCCAAGTAGCGTGGGAAGAAAAAAACTTACCAGTATCAGAACAACGTATTCCCTCACATTTTAAGTATGAAAGTAATGCGCAGAGCAAATGGTTTGTAAATAGTTCAGCGGTTATTCAAGCGATTAATACCGATGCTCAACTAGTCGATGCCAGAAGTGAAGCGCGATTTTACGGGCAAGTAGAAGAGCCTCGCCCTGGGATTCGTTCGGGGCACATGCCAGGTGCTTACAATCTTCCATTCACAGCGCTGTTAGAGAATGGTTTTTTCTTAAGCGTTGAAAAATTAAAAGATGTTTTTGCCAAAGCCAATATTGATTTATCGAAGCCCATTATCTGTACCTGCGGCTCAGGGGTTACGGCGTGTATTATTGGCGTTGCTGCACTCATGTGCGGTGCAAATGATGTTGCTATTTACGATGGTTCTTGGTCTGAGTGGGGAGCAAACGCCACTTTTCCAGTAGTGAAAGATTAACCTTCGTTTAATTTAGGGTAGTCGTGTTACGTGTATATATTTCAAAGGAATTGAGCTTATGAATACACCACCTCGCGTTGTCGTGTTAACTGGTGCAGGAATTTCAGCAGAATCTGGATTAAAGACGTTTCGAGATAACAACGGATTATGGGAAGAGCACAGTGTGGAAGACGTGGCTACGCCCGAAGCTTTTGCCCGTAACCCTGAACTTGTATATCGGTTTTATAATGAACGTAGAATGCAATTGACTACGGATTGCGTTAATCCCAATGCTGCTCATGAAGCGCTAGTGACACTTGAACGCGCATTGAAAGACCGATTCACATTAATCACGCAAAATGTCGACGATTTGCACGAACGCGCGGGCAGCGAACGTATTTTGCATATGCACGGAAAATTACTGTCTAGCCGTTGCGTAACAACAAATAAGACTTTTGAATGCAAAATTGCGTTCGACGGCCAAACTGTTTGCGCCTGTTGTAATACCGCCACTTTACGACCCGACATTGTATGGTTTGGTGAAATGCCCCTTTATATGGAAGAAATTTCACAAGATATTGCGAACGCAGATATCTTCTTAGCCATTGGAACCTCAGGAAATGTTTATCCTGCCGCGGGGTTTGTGATTAATGCGAAAGACTCGGGCGCACAATGCATAGAATTAAATTTAGAACCCAGTGCGAATAATTGGTTATTCGATGAATCTATTAGCGGCAATGCCACTGAAATAGTCCCAGCGTTTGTAACGCGGTTAATTAAAGAATATTATCTTTAAATAAAGCCATAATTTGAAAAAACTCATAGCTAAAGACGCTTTACTAGCATGTAAGCTCACTGACACTGAGCGCCTAAAATATAGAGTAATATTAATAACATATGCCTTACCTGAATGAATTTTTGACCATTGCCCTAGTACACCTTGTTGCAGTAGCTAGCCCAGGCCCCGATTTTGCGGTAGTGGTTCGCAATAGCCTCGCGTACGGTCGCCGTATTGCTATTTATACAAGTGTTGGCATTGGACTGGCGATTTTGCTACACGTTGGGTATTCACTGGTGGGGTTAAGTGTAGTTATTGCCACTACGCCATGGCTTTTCAAAACCTTTAGTTATCTTGCTGCGGGTTATCTATTGTATATTGCGTATGGCGCACTAAAAAGCGGGCCTAGCCAACCGCCAACAGGCGACGAGGCAGGGGTAAGCAACAGCGTAGATAATCTGGATGAAACTAAGCTAGCTAATAACAAGGCGGCCAATAATAAAAAAGCTAACTCGCAAATATCTGCACAAAAAGCACTTTGGATTGGCTTTTTAACAAATGGCTTAAACCCCAAAGCAACCTTATTCTTCTTATCGTTGTTCACCGCTATTATTGATATCGACACGCCTTTTTCAATCAAGCTTGGTTATGGAATTTACTTAGCCATAGCAACAGGACTTTGGTTTTGTTTTCTATCCTACCTACTTAGTACCAGTAAAATTGCTCAACTTATTGGGAAAAAAGGGTACTGGCTCGACCGTGCAATGGGCGTTTTACTGGTTGGCTTGGCCGCAAAATTAGTCTTGGGCTAACGTTTCACTCATAGATTTATGCTTTGAGGCAAAACGCTGGTTATTATATTTAATCAACTAACACGTGGTAATTGGGGTTAATCGCCATATTTATGTATAATGCGGCGGTTAAATTCGATAGCAGCAGTAGAGGATCGTGTGGCAGATAATAAAATGCCTTTTAAAGATAACCAGCCATCAAGCAAGCTAGAAAGAACACTTTCAAAGCAATATGATTTCGATATTAAATCGTTGTTTTCTCGCGCTAATGGTTTGGCTAAAGCAAATTTTTTAAGCTTATTCCAAGCATCATTAGTCCTATTTCTTACGTTTGTCGTACTCGGTTTTGTTGCTCAGAAGTTCATTACTTTCAATGAAGACGGCACCTTCATTTTTGAACACCAATCGTTAATTGAAATTGTCGCTATTTTCATTGTTGCACCACTAATTGGCGGGTTGTATATGATGGGGGTGAGCCATGCCAGAGGTCAAAAAACCACGGTTTTCTCTATTTTCAGCTACGTCTCTATAATATTCGCATTAGCCCTTACTCAATTGGTGAATGGCATTGTGGTGCAAATTGGCTTGGTATTGTTAGTGGTACCTGGTGTGTATTTTTGGATGGCGACCTCTTTTTCACTCATGCTGGTTGCCGATAAATCGCTTACTCCGCTTCGCGCTATTATTTTATCCTGCCGGGTATTTAATGCTTATTGGGCACAGTTAGCCGGTGTGTTTGCCATTTTTATTATATTGTTTATTTCCGTTCCGTTTACATTAGGCTTGTCCCTTGTGTGGGTTCTACCCCTGTATTTCAGTATGCTAGGGTTGTTGTATGAAGAGATGATCGGTGAAGAGGGTGAATATACACCCAGCCAAACTGTTCAAAGTAAAACGAATGAGTCGAGCTTCGATGCATAAACGGGAAACGCTAAAAATTGTTTTAATGACTATTGCTGTATTGGCAGTAATAGTCATTAACGCGCTTATATTAACTAAGCGCGAGCCCGATATTTTAGATATTCCAGAAACACCAGAAGCCACAAAACCGGTTCCCGACTTTTCTGCGTATACCGACGTTAAAGAAAAGAAGAGTGCCTTTTTTGATTACTTACGCCCCGAAGTTGAAAAACAGAATGCGTATTTACTTACCCTTAGACATTACATACAAACGTTGTATCGCAAGGCTTTGAACGAAGAGCCGCTAACCGACGATGACATTAGCCGTCTTGAGTGGTTGCAAACTGAGTACCGTGTAAAGGCGGAACAACCGCTCACATCTCGTCTGCTTGCGTTACTTCACAAAATTGATATTTTGCCTGCTGAACTCGTGCTCGTGCAAGCGGCAAACGAGTCGGCATGGGGCACCAGTCGTTTTGCTAGAAAAGGTTATAACTTTTTTGGTATTTGGTGCTTTGTGAAAGGATGTGGTTTTGTTCCCGGTAAACGAAATGCCGGCGCAACGCACGAAGTCGCGAAGTTCCCAAGCCTATCTCGCGCGACTTATACTTATATGCGTAACCTGAATAGACACGATGCCTATACCGATTTGCGAGAAATCAGAGAGCGGTTAAGAGCAAATCAAATCCCCATTACTGGCGTAGCCTTGGCAGAGGGATTAATGAATTACTCTGAGCGCGGCGCGGCCTATGTAGACGAATTACAAACCATGATCCGGTTTAACCAGGAGTTCTTAACCGAATGAAACGTATAGCATGCGCGCTTATAGGCGCATTACTCACCTCAAGTGTTGCCGCTGAAACGGTGAATGTGGAATACAGCCGTTTTTATAGCCACGTAAAAAAACTGGATAATGAAGACACTCAAGCTTTGCAATTCGCTTTTGGTTTTCTGCGTGTTGGTGAAGGGCGGTTATGTGAAATTAATAACGCTGAGATAGTCACTGACAAACAAACTATGCCATTAGAGGTTAGTGATGAGTACCGATTCACTGTACCAACGGAAAAAGCGCTAAAATTGGCAAATGCCTATATCAGTATCGATTTAACTGAAGCGGCTAATGTATGTGATATGTCTGTGCAGCTAGAAACAAAAAGTGAATACTTAACCGCCAGTTATACAAAAGAAGAGCTGAATTTTATCTATGGCCAATATGAAGCGTTCTTCAATGAAATGGGTAGCTTTTTATCGTTCTTAATGCCAACGGTGAAAGGGTTGATGTTGCAATTTGATGATAAAAATCTGGATTATATTACCCCAGAAGGCCTGCATATTAATAACGGCATACTTCACTTAGAACAAAGTGAAATTAACGAAAATAAAGGGCTCACACTACCGAAAGCCCCACTTCGTGTTACCGCTATGGCATCAAGCTAATAGCTGATACTTAATTTGCTCAGCAATACGGGTGATGGTTTCTTCACCCTTTTCACATAGCTCTTGTGCGCGGTGAAATTCCATAATACCCACGTCGGTTAGTTGGGGCTCTATCAGAATATCCGGCGGATCGCCCGCTAAACGAGAACGTGTCACCCTTGCTTGAAGTATTTCTAACGAACTACTCATTACACTTAAAATCCCTGGAGGGTTACCTTTAGGGACTTTATTTGGTGGCGGCGAAATTGTTTCTTCTATGGCCTCAATAGCGTCGCTAGCAACGCCTTCGTTTTGCTCGCTATGTTTACTATCGGTTTCACTTTCAGTTTCCGTTTCTGCTTTTTCTTTACCATCAGGTGAGAACCACTGCTTAAGCACGTTTTGGCTTTTAGTGAAAAAGTCTTCGGTTTTTCTTTGGTTTTCTTCGTGATCGAGTCGTAATTTTTCAAGCCTAAGGGGCCTGAAGTCAGCATTAAGGTTCACGGCAATAACAAAGTCTGCACCAAGCTGACGACACAGGTTAACAGGCACTGGATTAACCACCGCGCCATCTACTAACCAACGATCGCCATGGGCGACTGGGGCAAATAGGGCAGGAATAGCACACGAAGCTTGAATGGTATTGCCAATCTCGCCGGAACTAAACACTACCTCACGACCTGTGTACAAATCGGTAGCCACAGAGGCGAACGGTTTTTCCATTGCTTCGTAGGTTGGGGCACAAAATTCGCTGGCAAGTTTATCAAACACTTTTCGCCCGCTAGCAATACCGCCCCTACGTAAACCAACGCCCATCAAAGCAAGTACCTGCCAATCTGACAAAGAACAAGACCACTCTTTAAGGCCTTCTAACTTACCACTAGCGTAAGCGGCACCAACATAGGCACCAATAGAGCAACCTGCCACCACGTCAATTTTAATACCCAGCTTTTCTAATGCTTGAATAATACCAATGTGGGTCCAACCTCTTGCGGCACCCGCACCTAATGCTAGACCAATTTTCATTTAGTTTGATTCCATCAAATTGATAACGTGAACCGTGTCGTCAGTAGGCTCACTGGGTGACTCGAAGCTGGGCGGATCGAAACCAATATCACCATCTTCAACCGGCCCGTTCTGTGTAGAGATGCCTTTAAAGTCGTGCAAATTCTTGTCGACCAAATGTGACGGCGCTACATTTTGAAGCGCACTAAACATTGACTCAATACGCCCAGGGAAACGGCGATCCCAATCTTGTAGCATGGCCTTTACGTTCTGACGCTGCAAA
The DNA here is from genome assembly GCF_000213655.1 of Alteromonas naphthalenivorans. Lineage (NCBI taxonomy): Bacteria > Pseudomonadati > Pseudomonadota > Gammaproteobacteria > Alteromonadales > Alteromonadaceae > Alteromonas > Alteromonas naphthalenivorans. Next base: position 1,867,944 of record NC_015554.1, on the reverse strand, counting down.
TTTTCTTGAGACCCGCACAAGTTGCAAGGAATAATAGGAAATTCTACGGCATCAGAATAACGCTGAATGTCTTTTTCAGTACAATAAGCAAGGGGCCTTATGACAATGTGCTCACCATTATCGCTAACCAGCTTTGGTGGCATTGATTTAAGCTTACCGCCATGGAACATGTTTAAAAAGAAGGTTTCTAGCATGTCGTCACGGTGATGGCCAAGGGCAATTTTAGTGGCGCCTAGCTTTTTGGCCGTGCTGTATAAAATACCGCGACGTAATCGAGAACAAAGTGAGCACGTGGTTTTACCTTCAGGCACTTTATCCATAACAATAGAGTAGGTGTCTTCTTCTACAATTTTGTACTCTACACCTACACTTTCAAGGTATTCAGGAAGTACGTGCTCTGGAAATCCTGGCTGCTTTTGATCAAGGTTAACCGCAATAATGTCAAAATGAATTGGCGCAATGCGCTTTAAAAACATAAGAATATCAAGCATAGCGTAACTGTCTTTGCCGCCAGATAAGCACACCATGACTTTATCGTTGTTTTCAATCATGCCGAAATCAGCAATCGCTTTGCCTACATTTCGACGAAGTCGCTTTTGTAGCTTATTAAAGCTGTATTTTTGTTTGTTTTGAGACGCGGTTAACGGAGCGTCCGCACGGTTTGTGCCTGCACTGTTCATATCAATAGCTTTGTTACTGCGAAAAAAACCATTATACAGTAATCAAGTAAAATTGAATGTGCGAGGTTCAGATTTTTTAAATCTTGTTGGCCCTCTCTTCTAACAAAAAACAATAGCGTTTAAAGCTATAGCGCAAAGATAGCAAACAGTGCCGACAGGCTGTTTATGAACCTGTCTGAATTACCGTGAAAGGGGCGAAATAAAGCCGTCTGGTTTTATTGCCAGTACATCACACACAAGTTCATCAATAACATGTTCTGCGGTGTTACCTATGAGAGCCGCAGAAATACCTATTCTGCCAACCGTACCTATGATAACAAGTTCAGCGTCTATATCTTGGGCTATCTTTGGAATGACTTTTTCAGGAAGGCCTTCCTTCACATAACAGCGCTTACTATCGATAGCATACTTCTCGCTGTGTGTGTTCATCTCAAGTTCGTGATGATGCTTTACCGCGTTGTTGTAAGTGTCTGGGTCAAACTCAGGAACTTCAATAGCAATATTTAGCGGCGTAGCTGGGTAGCTGTTTACCAAATTTACGTTACCGCTGAGCAGCGCGGCATAATCGTTAGCAATCACCGTGATTTTGTCGTTAAGTAAGGCATGCTCGTCGTCTTCACTGCCTACATTTACCGCGGCAATAATTTCACCATTTTCAGGCCATTCATGATCTTTAACCAATAATACGGGGGAGGGACATTTTCTAAGTAGATGCCAGTCTGTAGGAGTAAAAATAACAGAAGCTAAATCGTCATGGCGCTTAGTTGCTTTTACCACTAAATCTATACTGTTGTCGATGACATAATGCACCACAGCTTCAAAGGCACGGTTGTTCCATTCCACAACTATATCTGTTTTAGAAAAACCTAAGTCGTCTAAAGTTTTTTTCAACCATCCAGCATGTTCTTTAGTGACCGCATCACGCATGGCTTCACGATCATCAGGGCTAAGCATGGTTGTCATATCGTAAGATAAGTCGTAAACCACCAGCATGGCGGTGACAGAGGCACCTGTCTTTTTGGCAAGTTCATATGCACGGCTAAGCGCAGGTTGGGTTTCTCTATCGGCTTCAATAACCGCTAAAATACGCTCATACTTAATCATAACCCCTCCAAACATAGTCAGAATTTTGGTTGCTACAATTTAAGTGTAATACCTATTTGCTATTACGTAACTTGTTTTAGATCAAAAGCTTTGAAGATTAGCTATTACAGGCGATATTAGGTGCAACCACAGACGTTAAACGTTGTGACATCTCATCAAAATCTAAAATAGTGATGAGTTTACCGTCCACTTGGATAATATTTTCTTTTTGAAAACGGCTTAACAGGCGGCTAATGGTCTCAATAGTTAGACCAAGATAGTTCCCAATTTCATTTCGAGTCATGGTTAGGTGAAATTCTTTATTTGAAAATCCACGTTCTTCGAAACGTTGAGAAAGCTGAGAGAGGAAATACAATAGACGTTCTTCCGCTGAGCGTTTATTAAGCAACATCATGAGATCATGATCTTGTTTAATTTCCGCACTCATAAAACTCATTATTTGATGTCTTAACTTAGGAAATTGAACCGACATTTCATCAAGCGTTTCATACGGTAATTCGCACACCATGGCGGTTTCTAATGCCTGAGCATAACTTTGGTGCTTATTTTCCCGTAAGGCATCGAAGCCGATAATATCGCCAGGGAAGTGAAAACCTGTAATCTGCTCTTCACCATCTGAATTGGTGACGAAAGACTTAAAAGAGCCCGTTCGTACTGCGTAAAGAGAGTTGAATTTATCTCCCGACTTTACCAGCAAATCACTCTTGTGAAGGGGTTTCTTTCGCTCAATAATATCATCTAAAGATTCAATCTCAGTCTTGTTTAGCGCAACGGGCAAACACAAGTGGCTGAAACTGCAATTTTGACAATGAATTGAGAATTGGCTTCCTTTGCTCATAGGTTCAAACTATAAATAGGGTCGACTTAATATTAATCTTACTCTTTTGTTTATGAAATTGCTGCATAAATTAAAAAGAGAGCGTAAATAGCCACTATTACGGAAAAGCATTGTCTTACCACGGGGTGCCTAAAACCAGCTATTAGGTACTGGCTACCTGCGCTTGCAGCTAACAAAGTGGGCAGAGTACCTAACCCAAAAAATAACATGATGGCAGCGCCGTCAACGGCCGACCCCGATGCTAATGACCACGTTAACGTGGAATAGACCAACCCGCAGGGTAGCCAGCCCCATATAAAACCATAGGGTAGTGCATAAACCGGGCTTTTGAATGGAAGAAATCGTTTAGATATTGGCTGAATAGCTTTAAATAAGCCGCGTCCCATAGCTTCAATATAATTCAAGCCTTGCCACCACTTTCCCAAATAACACGCTAATAGCAGCAGCATAACGCCACTAATCAAAGATAAAACGGGTTTAGCAATAGGCACAAACTCGGTGGCCATTTGGCCGACAGCGCCTGTAATAGCGCCGGCTAATGTGTAGCTGAGGATACGGCCAAAATTATAGGCAAGGGTGTAGGGTAATGCCGGTTCATTACTTGGCGTTACTGTGCGTAGTGCGGCAACAATACCACCGCACATACCCACACAATGCACGCCGCCAGCAATTCCAATGAAAAAAGCAGAGAATATATTAATCTCTGTCATCTGTTTCTTTGCGTTGTTGTAACTGCTTTCGCTGCTCGGCTAGCTTCTTTTCATCACCTGATAAATCATCATCAAACAAAATGCTGTAGCCCTGTCTATCAAGATCTTCAAACTGATTGGTTTTTACCGCCCAGAAAAAGATAACCAGTGCCAGCGCAACAATAATAATAGCGATGGGAATTAAGACGTAAATGATACTCATATTATTTACTTAATAACCTCGTTGAATTGGTGACCACAATAATACTACTCAGTGACATGCCAACCACGGCCATCCAGGGAGAGAGTAACCCCGACACTGCAAAGGGTAGAATGATAATATTGTAACCTACTGACCATGCAATATTTTGCTGAATTTTACGTTTTGCCTGTTTCGCCACAGAAAATAAGGTTGGCACCGATAGCAAGCTGTCTCCTAGCAAAATAACATCGGCGGCTGTTTTGGCCACATCTGTGGCGTTTCCTACCGCAACCGCCACATCTGCGCTAGCAAGAACAGGGGCATCGTTTATACCGTCGCCCATCATCATGACTTTGCGACCTTGCTTTTGCAAAGTATGCACCTGTGAATATTTTTGCTCCGGTGATAAGCCACCCTTTGCTAAGTTGATTGGTAAACTAGCAGTAAGTGCATCAACGTTTTTCTGTGTGTCGCCACTTAGCACCACTAATTGATGTTCATTCAGTGCGGTGAGTGTCGCTAAGGCATCTTGCCGCAAGCTATCATTTACGCAGAACGCGGCCATTAATACACCGTCGGCACACAAAAACACATTTGCCGGTATATCTACCTTTGAGGTGGTTGATAAATTACAAAATACGGCTGAACCCATAGTAAAAACTACGTTGTCTATCTCACCACTAATGCCGCCACCTGGTGTAACGGTAAATCCGTTCATGGTATTAGGCAGGGTTCTATGTTTTGACTTAACATTATCGTTGTCGAAGGCACGGGCAATAGGGTGCTCAGAACGAGACTCTAACAATGTAGTTAGCGCCATTACCTGCACTGGATCTACCCCTTTAGCAAACCAGCGCTGTTGCAATGAGAACTTACCTTCGGTCAGTGTGCCGGTTTTATCAAGGGCAATGGTATCAATATCGTTAAGTTGCTCTAAGGCGTCAGCACGCTTTAACAAAATGCCCTGACGATTCAGCTTCGCCATAGCGCAGGTTAACGCTGAAGGTGTGGCTAAGCCTAGCGCACAAGGGCAGGTTGCCACTAATACAGAGATGGTGATCCAAAAAGCATCTTCACTGCCCACAAACGACCAATAACTGTACGTTAAAGCCGATATCAGCAATACCGAGAACACAAAGTAACGGGAAAAGTTATCGGCAATCTGCGCAGCTTTTGGCTTGCTTGCCATGGCGCTAGCTTGTAAACGCACGATTTGATTGACCAAGGCATGCTTTAAGCTTTGGGTCACTTTAACCGTTAGTGTGCCATCTTGGTTTACTGTACCGCCGTAAACTACATGGCTGGCCGATTTACTGACGGGGTTAAATTCACCCGTTAACATAGACTCATCAACCGCAGCAGTGCCGTCTAGCACAATACCATCGACAGGGATGGTCTCACCGGGTTTCACTAGTACCACATCATTGGGCGCTAATTGCTTTGCAAGGATTTGAACGATACTGTCATCTTCTTCAATTTTAGCCGCTGAAACCGGAATGTATTGCATCATATTGGCTGAAATTTGCGCCGCACGGTGCCTGCTTCTATGTTCAAGGAATCGGCTTAACAGCAGTAGAAAGATAAACATGCATATGGATTCAAAATACACTTCACCTTGCTCAAGCAAAGTGGAACGTAAACCCGCAAAGTAGGTGCCAAATACCGCGAGGGTGACAGGCACATCCATATTCACGGTTTTTGCGCTTATTGCCTTTAATGCACTTAAATAGAACGCGCTTCCTGAATAAAGTACTACGGGGGTGGTAAGGGTGAGTGCAACCCAATAAAAGTATTGACGGGTTTCTTGTTCAATGGCACCAAACCAATCAAAATAAAGCCCTGCCATTAGCATCATCACCTGCATAGTCATGATGCCTGCCAAGCCTAACTTTTTAATAAACGATTTTTGCTCGCGTTTATAACTCGCTTCATGTTCATCTGGGTGAAACGGTGAGCCAACATACCCTATGCGTTTTAGTGTGGTGAGTATCTGGCTAAGTTTAATAACATCGGGTTCCCAGGTTATTAGTGCGCGACGCTCTTGAACGTTTACGGCGACTTGCGCAATACCTGATACTTTTGAAAGCTGCTTTTCAATCAGCCAACCGCACGCTGCACACGTTATGCCTTCAAGGGTTAGCTGTATTTGCTTGTGCTGTCCTTCGTCAAAAACAAACTCTTCTTGAAGGGCTGGGTCGTCATAAACGTTAAGCGCAGAAAGGCTTTCTAAGATACCATCGTCTGACTTTTGGGCTGGCTCAGTACGAAACTGATAATAATCTTCCAAGCCATTATCAACGATGGCTTGAGCAACAGCTTGGCAACCAGGGCAGCAGAGCTGCCTGGTTTCGCCTAATATTACTGCTTCATATTTGTGTGTTGCATCGTTAGGTAACGCGCAATGGTAACAAAGGTTTTCGCTCATTACGGATTAAACTTGATGGCGCCAGAGTAGGGAAGTTGCAGCGTATTTTGTACTTTCCAGCTGTCATCTACAGGAGAAAGCGAGACTTGCCATTTACCGGTTAAGTCCTTTTCCACAAAACCACGGTAAATACCATTAGCATCACGACTTAATAATACACTTGCATCACGCTCTTCGATGGTCACATGATAAAAATTCAATTTAAGGGCGTTTCCTTCTTGGGGAATACCTGAATGGAATTTTACTGCAATACTGCCATCAGTAATGGTTAACTCTGTTGTTATGTTTTTGCGTTTCGCGATGGCTTCTTTATCTAGCCGGGCATTAATGGCTTTACCTTCTTTGTAATAATCGTCTACTACTAAGCTGTCTTCGGTTGAAATAGCCAATTTCAATAACACGCCACCCATTACTAATGTAATTAGGGGAACCGCAATAAGGAACCAGGGCCAAAATTGTTTATACCAGGGTGTATTCATTAATTACATCAACTCGTTTACTACAGGAAAACCGGCGCGATAGGAAAAATAAGGCATCCAGTTGGAGAGGTGTATTTTCTCATAAAAAAAGCCCCGTGATAACGAGGCTTTTTAGCATTATTGTTGGTTATACGAATTTAGTCGTTAGAAAGACTATAAACGTACGATGCAACAACGTGGATTTTGTCATCACCCAAGGTTTTCTTGAATGAAGGCATAACACCATTTCGGCCGTAGGTTAGTGTTTCAGTAACCGCACGATGGCTTCCGCCATATAACCAAATGTTGTCAGTCAGGTTAGGCGCACCAAGTGCTTGGTTACCTTTACCGTCCATACCATGACAGGCAGCACATGCAGCAAAGCGAACTTTACCTGCATCAGCAAGTTGCTGGTCAACATCACGGCCGCTTAGGCTTAATGCATATTCAACCACTTCTTCGATGCCTTGCTCACCCATAACATCTATCCATGCTGGCATAGCGGCTTTACGGCCTAACGTTAGGGTTTCAACGATTTTTGCACCCGAACCACCATATAACCAATCGTTATCAGTAAGGTTAGGGAAACCACCGTTTTGGCCGCGAGCATCAGAACCGTGACACTGAGAACAGTTTTGCATAAACAAACGCTGTCCTACTTTATTCGCTTCAGGGTCGTTCGCTAGCTCCTCAACAGGAATTTGCGCATACGCTTCGAAAATTGGGTCGAACTTTTCAGCTGCATAATCCAACTCACGATCGTACTCTACAAACTTGCCTTGCTCTTTTGCATCGATACGCGCTTGCGCCGATTCTTCAAGCGTCAATATGCCTTGGTTTGAGCTCTTCCAGCCAAATAAGCCTTCGTATGAACCCAATCCAGGATAAAGGGCAAGATAGATAAAACCCCAAATGATTGTCATGTAGAACATGATTGTCCACCAACGAGGAAGTTGGTTATTCAACTCCTCGATGCCGTCAAATTCATGCCCCATTGATTCTCCTTCTGGCACGCCTGTTTGGTTAGACAAACACCAGCGCAGAAGGAAATAGCAACCAATGATTAACCCTAGGGTTATCACTGAAATCCATATTGTCCAAAACATACTCATAAGTTCGAGACTCCTGCTAATCTTCTTTTGATTTTTCTTTGTCTTCGTCTGCGAAAGGCAAATTCGCCGCTTCATCAAACTTTTGCTTGTTGCGACTACTAAAAGCCCACCAAACTATGCCAATGAAACTAACAAAGACGATGACAGTAAAAATGCTACCTACTATTCCTTGATCCATATTATTTCAAATGTGTGCCAAGAGATTGTAGGTATGCAATAAGGGCTTCCATTTCAGATTTACCCTGTACTGCCGCTTGTGCTCCCGCGACATCTTCGTCGGTATACGGCACGCCAAAGCCTTGGAAAACTTCCATCTTCTTGGCGGTTAACTTACCGTCAAGTTTGTTTTCTGCAAGCCATGGGAAACCAGGCATATTCGACTCAGGTACCACGTTACGCGGATTAAGCAGGTGAACACGGTGCCATTCATCACTGTAACGCCCACCAACACGTGCTAGGTCAGGACCAGTACGCTTAGAACCCCAAAGGAAAGGGTGTTCCCATACTGACTCACCAGCAACACTGTAGTGACCGTAACGTTCTGTTTCGGCACGGAACGGACGAATCATCTGACTGTGACAACCAACACATCCTTCACGGATATAGATGTCACGGCCTTCCAATTCTAATGCTGTATAAGGACGTAAGCCTGTCACTGGTTCCATTGTTTGCTGCTGAAACATCAACGGCGTAATTTGAACCATGGCACCGAAGCTAATCGCAACAAGGATTAGCACGGTTAACAGGCCGACATTTTTTTCAATTAACTCATGTGGATTTTTCATTATGTCGTCTCCTTATTACGCTGGCTGAGTTGTAACATCAGCAGCGATACTACCTTTAGGGGCACGAACGGTTTTCCATGTGTTGTAGGCCATGATAAGCATGCCAGTAACCACGAAACAACCACCAATGAAACGAACCACATAGAAAGGTTTAGACGCTTCAAGCGATTCTACAAAGCTATACGTTAATGTACCGTCAGCATTTACTGCACGCCACATTAGCCCTTGAAGAACACCTGACATCCACATTGCTACGATATATAGCACTACACCAATTGTTGCTAACCAGAAGTGAACATTAACAAGACGTGTGCTGTACATCGCTGGCTGACCAAACAGAATAGGTATTAAGTGGTAAATAGAACCAATTGATACCATGGCTACCCAACCTAGTGCACCTGAGTGTACGTGGCCGATAGTCCAGTCTGTGTAGTGAGACAGTGCGTTAACTGTTTTAATTGCCATCATTGGGCCTTCGAAGGTAGACATACCATAGAAAGACAATGAAACAATTAAGAAACGTAATACAGGATCAGTACGCAATTTATGCCATGCACCAGATAGCGTCATTATACCGTTTATCATTCCGCCCCAAGAAGGAACGAATAGAATGATAGACATCACCATACCTAGCGACTGTGTCCAATCGGGTAGGGCAGTATAATGTAAGTGGTGAGGACCAGCCCAAATGTACAATGAAATCAATGCCCAAAAGTGAACAATAGATAATCTGTACGAGTAAACTGGGCGACCTGCTTGCTTAGGAACGAAGTAATACATCATGCCCAAGAAGCCAGCAGTTAGGAAGAAACCTACTGCGTTATGGCCGTACCACCACTGCATCATGGCGTCTACTGCGCCTGCATACAATGAATAAGACTTAGTGAAAGACACCGGAATGGCCATGCTATTACCAATGTGCAATACAGCAACGGTAAGCATGAACGCCCCTAAGAACCAGTTCGCAACATAAATATGCGACACTTTTCGGATAACTAGGGTTCCGAAGAAGTTAATGATATAAGCGAGCCAGACTAGCGTAATCAATATATCGATTGGCCATTCTAGTTCAGCGTATTCTTTCGAGCTGGTTAAACCTAAAGGTAGAGAAACTACCGCTAATACGATAACGGCTTGCCAGCCCCAAAACGTAAATGCAGCAAGTTTGTCACTGAACAGTCTAACCTGAGAGGTACGCTGAACGATGTAGTATGACGTTGCGAACAACGCACAGCCGCCGAAGGCAAAAATAACGGCATTGGTGTGCAAAGGACGCAGACGCGAAAACGTTAGCCATGGTGTGTCAAAGTTAAGCATAGGTGCAAATAATTGCGCGGCAATAAATACCCCTAGGCCCATACCAATGATACCCCAGACTATGGTCATAATGGTAAATTGCCTAACTACTTTATAATTGTAGTCAGGTTGTGCTTGGCTTATTTCACTCATTTTAATGAATCTTCCACTTCAAATGAACTATGGTCTCCAACAGCCGTTCAAGTACGGTCTAGACATGCGAAAGCAACGGAATAACGCTTCACACCGAGCTCGGAAAGAGTAATAATTATAGTCTCCAAGCCAGTTGGTACGCGGATGATAAGGTTTTTAATTACAAAAAGATACCATAAACTACCTGAGCTTGATCTCCATCAATGAAGAAATATACAAAATTTAAGAAATGCTAAATAACAGTAACAAAAAGAGATCATTTTATTCACAAAGGTGGCTTACCCCGCTTTGCATTTTTCTCGTTGCAGTATGTGTATTTGCAGTGCATCAATACCAAATGTCCGCTATGCCTTCTTCGGGCTCCATAAAGGAAATAGGAGAGAGCTGTACATTTGTCAACGAGCACTGTGAATTTTTAATACATGGCAGGCATGCTTACGCGGAATTTTCAGAGAAAGTAGAACCTGAAACCTCTATTACCTTAGTACTCGATTTACCTGTAGGCACAAAGATAGAAAGTGCTTGGATAGAGGGCGTGAACATGTACATGGGTAAAGTGCCCGTGCTGCTTGAAAATAAACACAATGGCGAATGGTCAGGTTGGTTTATGTTGGGAAGCTGTAACGAAGAAAAAATGAAATGGCAATTGCGGTTAAATATAGAAGGTCAGGCAGCACCAAGCTACCTGAACTTCGAAACGACAATGTAGTATTAATTACATTTGAGACTGCAAGTAGTTAGACAAGCCAAGGCGTTTCACTAAGCCAAGTTGTTGCTCTAACCAATGGGCGTGATCGCGCTCGGTATCGTCAAGCAGAACAATTAAGATGTCACGTGTTACGTAGTCTTTTTCAGATTCACATAGCGCGATGACTTCTTTAAGTTTTGCATCTACTTCATATTCAACACGAAGGTCGCTCTCAAGCATTTCAGGTACATCTGAACCTACTTTAAAGCCAGTTCGCGTGACCATGTCTGGTACGCCTTCTAAAAACAGCATACGCTCGATAAGTTTAGTGGCGTGGCCACGCTCATCGTCAAATTCGTGATCGATACGCTCATAAAGTTTAGTGAGCCCCCAATCTAAATACATTTGAGAATGAATGAAGTATTGATCCATAGCGGCCAATTCGTAAGAAAGTAGCTCGTTTAGACCTTTAATGATGGTTTGATTACCTTTCATTAGTCATCTCCCATTACTTGCGCCTGAAGGTAGTTTTCAATACCCATAGCGCCAATTTGATATTCTTGAGTTTCAATCCAATCTAAATGATCTTCTTCGTACTCTAAAATTGATTCTAGGATGTCGCGCGTAACGTAATCCTGCTTCTCTTCGCACAGCGCGATAGTTTCACGTAACAGTGGTAGCTGCTCTTTTTGGAACCTGGCATCGCAGCTCAGCATTTCCTCAGTATCTTCACCAATGTAAAGTTTGCCCAACGCTTGAAGATTAGGTAACCCTTCTAAAAATAGAATGCGCTCAATCAACTCATCTGCTTGCTTCATGTCTTTAATCGACTTTTTGTAGTTCTTTTCATTGAGCTCTTGTAAGCCCCAATTCTTGAACATACGTGCATGCAGAAAGTACTGATTTATAGACGTTAACTCACTGGTGAGTACATCATTCAGCTTCGCGACGACTTGTTTGTCACCTTGCATAATAAAAACCTTAATTATCAATATGACGCTAGTGTAGAGTGAAAATACGTAAATGTCAAAAAATTACTGTAAAAACAATGGCATACAAATAGAAATGGTTATCACTTCATCCTTTGTTTGCATTAAGAATAGTCGACTATTTTTGTTGCGTATTTGCATAGGCTAAACTTTCTTCGGCAAAACCTAAACCCGCCTCGGTGAAAAAGTTAAATACTTTATCAACGCCTTGTTCTAGCAAATGATTAACTTCATCTTCATACCGTGCGATCGCTGCTACTTTACCGGTATAACCCGCGTTTCTAAGCTGACGGGTGATATTGATTGCATCTTGTATAGAAGGCAGCGCTAATAAAATTAAGTGAACATTTTTAAGTTCTAGGTTGTCCCACAAGTCTACATCTTCACCATCACCGCAAATAACGTTTAAGCCTTCGCTGGCCATCTGCTTTACTTTCACTCTATCGGCGTCCATACCCCATACACTCACCTCGGCAAGTTTAGACAGCGCATTAAACGCACCTTGCCCAACCCGTCCCATTCCCAATACTAAAAACTCAGCTTTGTGCAAAGCAGGGTAAATGTCTTCTTTAAGCCGGCGTTTTTTTTCGAAACGTTTAATCGTGTCTTTATATTTATGATATTGAGAATGCGAGGTGCGATACAGCACACTAGTAATAACGAAAGAGACTGACAATGAAAGTGCAATCACTACTAACCAGCTTTCAGCCAATAAACCCAGAGATACCGCAAGCGCGCCTACAATAAGTCCAAACTCACTAAAATTAGACAGCACTAGGCTGCTTAAGTAAGACGTTCGGCCTCGTAATCGAAGTGACGTAAATAAGCCAAAGAATAGGGTGGCCTTTATAGGGATAAACAAACAGAATACCAATGCGATAATAATCATATTGAAATCAGGAAGCGCGGTCAGCCCGATGGTAAGGAAGAAGCCTATCAAGAATAAGTCTTTGAAACTAAGCAACGATTTAGCAAGCTCACTGGCCTTTTCATGTTGCGCTAACATAATGCCAAATATCAGAGCACCTAGATCGCCTTTGATATTCACCAGCTCGAATAGGTGATAGCCGCCTAAGGCAAGAATGAACCCAGTAAGAGGGAGTAACTCTCCGTGACCTGACTTATTGATAACACGGTTAATAAGCGGCATCGCGGGAATAAGTGCCAACAACCCAAGTGCCCACACCGAAGGGAGTTTGCCTGTGGCAGCCACTAAAAATATAACAGCAAACACATCCTGCATAACCAAAATACCAATGGCAAGTCGGCCATGACGGGTTTTACTTTCACCGCTTTCTTCTAGCACCTTAATAACACAAACCGTACTGCTGAAGCTTAACGCAAAAGCAATCAGCGTAGCGCTTTGCCACGTTAGCCCTTCTATATACTGGCTGGCTACAGCAGCAATGCCATATACACCGCAAGTCACGATGCCCACCCAGATGAGGGTGTGGGTAATACTACCGGCCCATACTTCGCGTTTACTTAAGTCGCGAATGTTTAACTTTAAACCAATAGTGAACAACATGATGGTAATACCTAAGTTGGCTATCTTGGTAAGATCATCAGTGAGCGTGTAGCCTGAAAAGTTGAGTAAAAAACCGGCTATTAAATAGCCTACTAGCGGGGGTATTCCTATTAGCTTTACCGTTAAACCACACACAAATGCGAATAGAAGAAATGCATACTCCATGAATTACCTTTCACCCTTTTAATTGATTAGTACAATTATGAATCTCTGTAGTCCATTTTACCTAAAACATTCATACTTTACCTAGCGCTGTTAATCTAAGATGTTCAACTTGCTGAAGTATATATTAGTGTTTAGATTAGCATGTAATGAAACGTGAGCGAATGAGAAAAGGTAGGTGACGGAGTAGGTTAGTATTTTAGTTTAGGGAAATGGACATTACAGTAAGGCTTGTCTGATAAATAGTGAGTAGTAACGATAATATACTGCTTTAATAAACCCGAAATGGTTTTATAACAGTACACAACTGGGTAGACACCAACGGAGTAGTTATGCGAAAACGAATCTTAGGCTCACTAACAGCAATATGTACTATTAATCTATTGATAGGTTTTTATTGGCAGCCCGCTTGGTGGTTTTTGTTACTAACCGTCGCTTTGTTAGCTTTTGCCGTATATGACTCGTTGCAAACACAACACACCATTTTACGAAATTTTCCATTAATTGGCCGGACCCGTTGGACTATTGAAGCACTTAGGCCTTACTTGCAACAATATATCTTAGAGTCCGATACTGAAGGCGCGCCCATATCACGTATGTTTCGCTCTATTGTTTATCAAAGAGCAAAAGATAGCAGAGAAACTATTCCTTTTGGTACACAGCTAGATACTTACAAAGACGGGTATGAATGGATAGGGCATTCTTTATCCGCAAGGGATCTAGGCGAAATGAACCATGACCCACGTATCACTATAGGTGGCAAATATTGTAAACAACCCTACCATGCCAGTATCCTGAACATAAGTGCAATGAGCTTTGGTAGTTTGTCAAAGAACGCCATTTTAGCACTAAATAAAGGAGCTCAAAAAGGTAACTTTTATCACAACACTGGGGAAGGTGGACTAACTCCTTATCACTTAGAAAACAGTGGTGACTTAGTATGGCAAATAGGCACAGGTTACTTTGGCTGTAGAACAAAAGACGGCGATTTTGATGCTGACAAGTTTAAAGAAAAAGCCTGCCTTCCACAGGTAAAAATGATTGAGATTAAACTTAGTCAAGGCGCTAAACCTGGCCACGGCGGTATTTTACCTGCATACAAGAATACACCTGAAATTGCCAAAATTAGAGGGGTAGAGCCTGGTACACAAGTAGACTCGCCACCCAGACACAGCGCATTTTCAACGCCAATCGAAATGATAGATTTTATTACACAACTTCGCGAACTTAGCGGTGGTAAACCCATTGGTATTAAATTAGCGCTAGGGCGAAAAAGCGAGTTTGTTGCCATGTGTAAAGCTATGGTGAAAACCGGTGTAACACCTGATTTTATAACCGTTGACGGAGGCGAGGGCGGTACAGGAGCTGCGCCCCTTGAGTACACAAATTCCATTGGTTTTCCGCTAAGAGAGGCGCTAGCATTTGTAGACGACTGCTTAATAGGCTACGACCTACGAAAAGACATCAAGATTATCGCTTCTGGTAAAATCATCTCGGCATTTCAATTAGTTAAAACACTAAGTTTAGGCGCAGATGTATGTAATAGCGCTAGAGGGATGATGTTAGCGTTAGGCTGTGTTCAATCGCTATCTTGCAATACGAACAAGTGCCCGACCGGCGTTGCTACTCAGGATCCTAAGTTGACAAAGGGACTCGTAGTCGAAGACAAATTTGAGCGTGTTTACCGCTTTCACAAAAAAACGCTCCATGCGCTGATGGATATCCTTTCTTCAACCGGGCATGTAAGCACAAAGGAGCTAAATCGTACGCATATATTCAGACGATTAGATCAAGCTAACATTGCGCGCTATGATGAAATCTTTCCACTTGTAAAAACAGGTTCGCTATTGAGCGATGATATTCCAGAGCGCTTTAAACTACATGTGAAAGAAGCAAATGCTGATAGCTTCATGCCATGTAGTTTGCTAGCTGAAATTGAGGAAGAAACCAAATGTGTCTCTTAATCTCGGTCAATTATATCTTCCTCAGGCACGCGTAACTGGTACAACCGATATTCTGAAGTTCTGTAGGGAACAACCTTGTATTTAGGTTGCAAATAAGCAACTAAATCAATAAGTTCCTGAACAGTAAGTACATTGTTCATATTACGCATGCGAGACTCTCCATCTACGGAAGTCATACTAACAGGCTGTCTTCGCGTTAACTTATGTGACGGATTTATCACGCTGGTAACAAGCTCTCCATAAGTAGTGATCCTGCCGCTGCTTCCCCCTAGAGGTATTGGTTTGGGCACTAGATAAGCATGATCTTCTGGCATCGTTATGCCTTCTATTTGGTGACAGTCTGTACACTGGTACTTCTGAAATGCCACTTTACCAGCGTCTGCATTTCCCTCAGGTAAGCTAAACCCCCGAGGCGAGTCTGGTCCTAAATCGCATCCCGCCAATAACAACGCGATTAATGGTAATGCAGTAGTAAGTTTTGCCATGTTCACGACTCCAACTTTATTATTCTGAAATTTCATTATGGTGCAAAACTAGAACGGCGAATTGATTTCAATCAAAGAAATGTGAAGAGAAGTTAACTATATTGTGATTATCCACTCCCGTTAATGGAACGAACTAATGGACGATTACAAGACTGTTTTAGTACCTATAGATGTGTTTTCAGACTATTCGCAAATTTTAGCGAAAGCCCTGCGGGTAGCACCAGATCCAAAAAACGTTCATCTACTTTATGTGGCATTTCCACAGACTAACGTTGAGCCATACGGACTATTTTTGGAACGTGACTATTCACAAGACGTACAAGAACAAGCAATGACAAAATTGAAAGACATTGCGGCAATCAACAATATTCCAGATACTAACGTAAATGTAGAAATTGGTTCACCTGCAGATGAAATACATCACTTAGCTGAAAAGTTAAACGCCGATTTGATTGTGATAGGCACACATGGTCAAAGTGGTCTTCGGCTTCTACTAGGCTCGACAGCAAATGCTGTGCTGCACGGTGTAAAAAGAGATGTGTTAGCGGTAAAAATCTAAACACTGAGACATAGCGAATGACATTGATACCTGCTCTGAACGACTCTTAACATATCTGTCATTTAAATAAGTTAGTGTCTAGGAATTATGAATAAACACTGTAACGTTATGCCACCAAAGCGCTCGGGTTTTACTCGTTTATATTTTGCTACTATCTACTCTTATAGAGGAATAAAAGCGGCATTTTCCAGCGAAGCCGCGGTTAGGCAAGAAGTTGTAGCAATGGCAATATTACTTCCCATTGTGTTCATGCTTGAAGTAACAAACAGCGAAAGAGTGTTGTTACTCTTCTCACTGTTTGTCGTACTAATCACAGAACTACTTAACACTGCCGTGGAAAAACTATCAGACCACGTAAGTACTGATATGCACGAACTGATAGGGAAGGCCAAAGATATTGGATCGGCTGCGGTATTTATCAGTTTGATACTCGTGTTGGTAACATGGGGGATTATCTTGATGTAAAAATATTAAAAACGTAGATTTAATAAGATGTACGTTTATCTACAATAAGATGGCTAACCTATTACATAGTTTCTGGGCTTTTCTTTTCGTCGTAACATTGCTCGATTAACTCCACCACAGTACTACTTAAGTTCTTTAAATGTGATGCATCAACACGACTTTCACCGCCATGATTCAAATCGGAAATAGTGAACACCACATCCTCGCCGCTAGAATTCACATGAACGAGTACATTATCTTCCTCATCGACAAATGGAACTTTAATATAAAGCGGCTCATTGTTGTCAGCAAAGTAGTCAATGGCTTCATCAATTGAAGTAAATGCTGGTTTCTTTTCCGGATGAAGTGACCAAGTTTTAGATGGAATGACGAGCTCTGCAATTGTTTTACCGTGTGACGCGTTAATACCATTAGACATAACATTTCCTTTTTTAATACCTATGCTAGTTGGTACGAAGCTATTCGATAATTGGGTTCAATTTTGATAGCAAACACGGAAAAAGAAGTGAGAGATTTGAAAAAGAGGAGGGGAAAGACGGGAACGATCAGCATAAAAAGTTACGCGTAACTAAATGAGTGGGTTAACAGTATTAATATCAATAAGATATGCGATTGGTATTCTATCCCAAAGAATTACACAATTAGGACAAATAACGAGGTAAATCCAATATCGAGCACGGGCAGTTGAATGAAACCTAAAATTAACGTTTAAATTTTTCTGATAACTTAGCCATTCCGCCTCGTTTTACATTAGCTTGTTGCGTATAGTGACCAGGCATTTCAGGGGACTGCCAGCCTCCGGCCAATTGGAGTTCGGGCAAGGTAGCACCATTTTCTGCAAGTGAAACTGCGCCACCAACTCTGCCACTATGAGGCGTAATGTTTTCTTTTATTCCTGCACGGGCAGCAACTCGTTTCCATATTCGATAAACACTCGAATAATCGAGAATTGAAGATTCATATAATGGTGAATGTTGATGTGTATTTGGCTGTTCGTTATAAGGCAGCAGCGCATGCCCGCGGTTTGAAACACGGCGAAAAAGAATACCTTTGTTTAAACGGCGAGGATCATCAATTAGTCTTTCGCTCTGCGTCTTAGCATCAAAGTTAGCCTCTGCAATATATTCATCAACCATGTTGATAGTACTAGTAGAGATAAATCGATGTGAACCCTTGCCGCTTTGATCAGACTTTGATGTAACAACTAGCAATGCATTATTGCGTCTACTAATATGCTCAGCACATACACGTACTAGCTCATCAGCGCGTAAGAGTGCATCGAACATTAAGTTCATAATCGTTAAATCTCGCATTTCTAACAATGTGTCTGGAATAATTTTATTGTTTATTTCGTCCAATAAATCGATAGTAAGCGGAACGGCTTGGTTATGACTAAGTTGGAACTTACAATTTTCAATAAGTGACAAACGAACGAAGTCCCGCAGATACACCGATTGGATGATAGGATTCGGAAGTTTCGCAATGCCTAAAAATTTACTCAGCGCTGATAGGCGGCGTTTGATAGTTCTGTAGGCGAGGGGAGACTTACACAGTTCTTCTACATAGCGTTTAATTGCGTATTCGTTATGAGAGAAATCATCACTAAAACTGTCGATACGTTCTGACTGGCAGAAAATGGCGAAGTCGTTAAAGTCACTGATATAAGCGCGTTGGGTATTGCGAGGTAGCTTTGTAAATATGTCACGAAAATACGCATCAACATATTCAGCTCGTTCTGTATTGGTACTGTCACCATCGACAATAGACAGTTGTGTATTTGAACCAGGTTTGAATATAGACGACATCTAACTAACTCATTGTTTTCACGACAATTTGGCTAACTAATTTCATGCATGATAATTACAGTTATCATGCGTGAAATTACTGAAGTAGCCCTATATTACCCCGATTCTACACACTTACACTGTTGTTATATACAGCTGTAATGGTAATAACCACATTTTCTTTTATAATCGGCTATTTATTAAACGTGCGCTACGTGAAATTTAGCGGTATATACCTCTATTATGCGCTTAGATTTCACGTAGGAGCGCGTTAAGATTACTCAAGTTTCAACTTTACTGGGCCTAATATTACTCCCAACAATTAACATACTCAGTACTAGGTTAAGCGTATATTCAACTAGCATCACTTATCAATAAACACCTTACAGCCTGTATACGTTGTTTTTAGGCATAAAATATCCTCTCTAAAAGACACAATAAAAATTGATGCAACACACAAAGTATAAAATTTAAATTATAAAAAGGTTAGGTGTCTTACCAGCGGCAAGAAAAGTAAATAAGAAGTACTAGATAATCACCGCGTTAAATTAGATGCAGCTAAAATATGAATATCGTGTTGTTCAACAAATCGAATTATTAATAATAACCCTGACATTATCATTGATGCATAAACACGATAAGGGCTCGTTGAGACACACAAGCACCTGACTAATTTGTTTCCATATAAAAATACTCAACAAGCTTAATAAAGCCTTGTTAGTAATAACCATACGTATCGTATTAATAAAGCCGCCATAAATTATTAATAATGTTCGCCACGCTGCAAATTTAATAGTAAGTACATAATCCACGGTAAGCTTCTAATCATTTTCCTTAAGATTGTCCTTTAGAAAGTAGTTTCCATTTCAGCCAAATAAATTTAAACATATCGGTAAAACACACCTAAACCTAGGACAGGGAACAGTCTTAGTACTGGCCACAGCGGGATAGAGAGTTGGGAATGCATCGACACATGAACGCGCCTACCTACATAGATATCAATATCCTATTTAACATAATATACATTATGCGCAATTAAGTATATGAGGGTTTAGGGTAGTTGATGCCAGCCTTCTCGGTAGCTTTGTCGTGCGTGATGACTTACACACTTTTTTGCGTTTGCAGCTATTGCGTGGTTATGAGGTGTGTTTTTATAACGTGCGTGAGATTAAAATCTGAGGCCGCTTTGCGCGCATACGGTCACCGTATGCGCGTAGCGCAGCCTTAGTTTTCTATTAATTTGCAGGTCTATTAATTAGATTCAGTGTCCGGTCAACTTGATGACGGTAAAAAGATATATCGTCAACTCGCTCGTAATCTAGAATAAAGTCTGGCAACAACTGATGGTAAATTGCTGGCACAATTAAAGATGTATCAACCTTCGTTTGATAGATTTGGAAGTTCAGATTATCAGGACTAATATGCTCTATAATATCGTCAGTTAATTCTTGTATTACTTCACCACCATAGCTTTCACCTTTAACACTATAAGCATCCAGTAATTTACTTCCTAGGTATTCAATACCGAACCAGTTTTCTGATTCTTCCTGTAAATAATCTAAGCTAAATACACAGTAATTGTTTTGCCATTTACACAGGCAAACAATGGATTCTTTATTGAAATCGGCATGCCTGGCATAGTCCATTGCTTTGTTTAAATTCATTGTGCTTTTCTCGATTGGTGAATCAGATTCTTTGAATACGCCCAGTCCGGAACCTCAGCTGGTTTGGCTTCTAATATTCTAAACAACGGAACTACATTTGATTTCGCAGGTTCGCATGGCCTTAAATCGATATTGATCCCATATTCCATTAACGATTTTCGTTGCCGGTAATATGTGGCTTTCGACATCATACTTCTTAGGTCATGGCCCTCAGTCCATAATGTTTAAGTTGCTATTAATTTATTAGGCAGCTTTGCCGTGATTTCATCAGTTAATCTTATTTGGTCAGTCATTTCTATTTTACCTAAGTACAGGTTGAACAACTGGCGAACTCGATTGGGTGTTAAGTCTTTCGCTTGCGTAATATCGAGCTTTTCTAGTTCTTTGCGGTGTAAACGCAGCTCGATACGCAACTTGTTTTCTGCCCAATTTTCGATGCCGATATTAGTTAATTGCTCAGGTAACTGTCCGGTTTTAGTTCTGATTTCTTCGGCTTTGCAATACAGTTTAATTGCCCAGCGCTCAGAGGTTTTTCCGAAGTAAAGCGTTCCTCCCTTGGTGGTTGGTCTGCCGTGACGTGTCTTAGCTTTAAACTCCATGGCGCGGATAAATGCTAGAACATCACTGCGTGATGGTAAGTTGAACGAGTAATTTATGTCGGTCATTCCAAGGTTATAATTACCGCTACGGATAGCAACTCGCTCTGGTAATGTTGGTTGAAGCTTGAACTGGTCTGCAATAATGTTGAACGTGTCATAAACAAGCGTAAGCAGATCGTCAGAGCCAAATACATTGTGATTGTGACCTTGAAGGAATTTAGAAGGGTTGCCGCTTACCCATAAATGGGTTGCGTTGCCCTGCCCGTCTGCGCCTTCACTCTTAATAGATATTCGCTTGTCATAACTGCCAACAGCATGATTTCTTTTTGGGCTGCGCCATTCAATTTCACCATGTTCGTCCATGCTAAAAACTTCTCCAGCATTTAATGGAGCGTGAACAATTGGCAAAGAGGCACGAACCCAATCAATCATTGGATATTTACCTGTACGGTTCTCATTTTGAGACAAAAGTCGGGTATTACTAGACTTCCCAGCTCGCTGTAATTTTTCACTCTGCAAAACCTGTCAATACACTTATATGTGAAATACAAATACACATGTAAAGCAAGTCAAGCTTTATGGTTTAAAAGCGTGGTGTATGATTCTACGTACACGTGAAATAAGAGTGTTAAAGTATTTTTATAGGCGAAAATGTTAGGGCGTTAAGGTTACAAAGGGCTAATCCAATCACAGTTTGCAAGCGCATCAGCGATGCAATTAACGCAGGTTTCAAGAGTTGTGAACGGCGATACAGATCCAAAGGCGTCTACGCTTAATAAGATCATCACTTGCTTAGGCTGCACAGCTAATGATATTTTCAATAAACACAGCGAGTGACAGAAAATGAATTTAGAAGAATTAATTTATGCGAAGGATATACTCACAGGCATGGACATTAAAACCGTTGCAGTTTTATCGCGCTTGCTTGATAACCACGCGTTGTTTATTCAGCAGGTACAAGACACTTACAAGAATGACCCACATCCACAGGCTGCAGCAATGAAAAAGCGGGCTTGAATTTAGAGAAATACGGCATTAAAGAATAGGCCATCGTTTCCCCTGCTCTCGCGTTGTATTCGTCCGGTTTAGCAGGGTGGCCATGACTCTTTATTGAACGGAGTCAGGCCGTTGGGTGAAGAAGATTCTGCATTTATACCTAGAAGAACGCTTCCGTTCACTTCATGCCGGCTGGGCATAAAAAAGCCCTCAAATGAGGGCTTTTTTGCTTATTTACTAGTTTTAAAATAAATCTCAATCGTCTTACAAACCCTATTCACAAAGAAGTAGGCTATTAATAAATAAACAACTGTAGGATCGACTGTTATCATGTTTTCTATAAACTTTAATGCTTCGTTTCGCATAACGATTTTGCCGTTGTCTGTTTGCGCGCGAGGCTTGGGCAATACAGCCCTTTTATTATATTTTCTTCTACAACGACTAGCGCTCGTTGGTATATCGTCCACGTTTCACAACATTGAAAATATTCTTTAATTATACCTAATTGGAAGTACAATTTGTGAACTATTTTTGAGCGCGTTATAACTATGAATAAACCAGTCACTTTGACCACTGACCAACAGCTAAGTTTGGTACGCATGCCGTAATTGCTTATACAGCTTGCCGCCACGCAACTTGTCTTGCTGTACTTAGCCGTAAACCCACTCATGACTGACTGGGTGGCCAAGAATTTTTCCTACACCTGCAATCTGCTCGGGACTCCATTTCTGACTCAACCCAAACTTAACAAGATTCATCGTCAGGACGGGTATTCCATATTTCGCTGCCTGACATCGTCGTTTCATCGTCTTAGCCTGCGCAACTTCAGGCAAGTAGTGATTCTTCCGAATTCTGTTACGCCGTACTTCACGACCAATCCTGCTGTGGCTCACTTTAAGCCGCTTATTAATATCCCGGTAGCTGAAACCCTCGTGTAAGTAGGCCTCGATCTGGTATCGTTGGCCTTCGATCAACTGCTTGTAACTCATGATAATACTCATGATTGTTTGGCGACTACAGAGTACCACCAACAGGCAGTTGATCTCTTGTCACCGTTTAACCATGAGTGATGCACTTATTATCTGAATTCGGGGCCTTGGGTATCTCCAGAATTTACGTAGCGACACCTTAAATTTGGAATATTTTTTATATTAAGTACTATTGCATCATGATTATTCGGTATGCATTTTATTACTGCTCAATTAAATTCTTACAATACGGCCCCTATTCTCATACTAATTTCGGTCTTAAGTTATTTATTTTATATTCCTAAAGGATAAATTTTAAGCACCTGCTCCGATTCACTAAATAAATTTCATGCCGTGTTTTTTTTACTTCTCTTCCGAATTAAGTTATTAGCCTCTTCATAAAAGTAGCATGGTATATCCTTGTGGCTATTTGATAAATTTGCGTAATTAAACTCAGGGGGAGCTTCACTAGGATCTATTTCCTTAAAATCACTTATAATTTTGTTTTGCTGTTTTGTATCTGAAAAACTTAAAATATGTACGCTGATATCAGCAAGTTTTTGTAACGCTAATAGCGCCCCCTTTAAATCACCGTCGCCATATAAATTTGCACTATTACGTTCAAACTCTAACTCAAGGTTAGTTGTAGGTTTTATCAGACGACAGCAAAGTTCTTTTTCGGTGTTATGGAGAACCTGTGCGATTTGTATGAATACTTCGACTATTTGACCTTTGTCGGTCGAAGACAACTGAGTAATTAAACTATAGATTAACCCAAAATTTGCATCTAAAACATCTTCAAATGAGTTGTCTACCGTAAACGTTGGAATTCCAGACTCACTCTTTGGAAAAACTTTGTGGTGTAACTCTCTAGATCTTATTATGACATCGTCATTTATGATATTTTCTATATGCTTTTCAAATAGCTCAATATGACGATGATAGTTTGTAAAGTCGTTTTGGGCAGAGAGCAAATTTATACTTTTTTTAGTTTGTTCTGAACGGTGATTTGTTGCATATAGAGCAAGAAGAGGGATAAGTGTTGCTAGGATAGCCAAGGGAAATTTAAACATTAAAAATAAATTGTTGAATCCATTATATGTAAAGTCTAAGTATAAATCGTATTGGAATGAACTAACTATGCTTATGGTAAGCAATAAAACGATAAATAGAAAAATCACACACACACATGTTTTCTTAACTATAGCTAATTGAAAGAAACTTTGGTTTGCGGGAAATGCATCCAATAACTTGTCAAACAAAATAAAAACCTCCAATAATGAAACCAAATATTTAAACAATTTTTAAAATTATACTGAAAAATATCTCTGGTAAACAAGCTATTTGCAATCTTTCTCAATAAACAATGGGCTATTGGCGTCAATAGCATTGATGAAATCTGTAATAATTTTGCTATTAATTACAATATTTGGGTTAGTTTTTCAAAGCCGCATTTTCTATTTCTAATATAATTATGCGTTCTAACATTCTTAACAACTGCTTGCGGTTTTCTCTTTGTATTTTAGTCAGGTTTTTATTTAATAAAGTCACATCTTCTTCTGATAAAGATACTTCAACACTTTCGGTAATATTCGCGTTGTGTACAAATTGTTTGTAATGACTAACGCTGTTTTCTATTGCAGTATCTATTAAATGTTGCGAACAGCCAACTAGCTTGCCAGTAATATACGTTGCAATAACTTTTCTTACTTCTGCTAAACATGTAGGAAACGCTATAACATTTTCTACATGTTGTTTTATGTCATCACTTTCAATTGTGCTCACTAAACGCTACCTTCAATCTACATATAATCCGCGTATTGAAATCTATTATTTGGTTTTAATAGAACATTGCTGAATTCCTAAATTCAGTAAATAAAAGAATCTATGGCTTAGCTTCTTTTATTGTTTAAGCTATTCACTACTGCACTTAACATTTCTTTATCGCCGTCATGAATTAACGCTTTCATACTGCGTTCATAAGCTTCTTTAGCATGTTTAGTTGCAGCTTTACAAATATCATCATTGCTTGTTTTTGCAATGGCATCTAACGTCTTTTGTATTCTTATAGAGACTTCAATCATGGATGCACCATCTCGTGCTAAACCTGTGAATGCGTCATCAAACATATCGGCCGTACTCATGTCAGGTACGGTTACTTTATCGTATTTAATATCACCAATGTCATCGCATTTTTCTTTGTGCGCCCACTGAATAAACAGCCGAGCATAACTGCCAAGAATACTGATGGCGGTACCTGGGTCGTTTACTGAAGGTGAAAGCGCGCGGGATGCTATTTCTGATAGCACGACCAATCCATATCTAGGATCGGCTTCAAATGACCGTTCGCTGCCAATTTGAAATGCTGAAAGCAGTGCTGATTTATCGCTGGCTTTACTGCTGCTGTCATCCTCGGAGTTTTTCGGTTTAAAGCTCTCGATGTAGCACAGCGGTTTATCCGGTGTGCAAAATTGTCCGGGTAGCATGGCGATATGAACTTGAGTGTCTCGTTCTTCAGCCCACGCTTGTACTTTTGCCATATCAACCATTTGTACATAGCCAATACTATCAGTTGTTAGTGTTTGGTATTTTGAGGGATCACCGCCCTGCTCTTTCACACTGTTCGGCTGCGGCTTACCGCCGAGCCTGGGCGTCGATAATCGATGGTTAATAGCACGCATGGCGGCATCTTCAACTTTTTGTACCGTAGAGCCCACACGGCCGAGTCTCGCGACACTGTCTACCCACCGGATAAACGTAAGAATGACAATCACAAAGACGAGACAGGTAAGACAAAAAAGAAGAAATATTCCAGCGTCTTCGAAGAAATTGTTAATTGATGCGGTTATGGCGACGACGCTAAAGATAAACGCGCCTACAAAAGTAGACAGCGCATTTTGTGAGGCATCATCTGAGATGATTAAACTTACCGAACGTGGCGTCGATGACCTGCTAGCAGATGCATAGGCACTTACCATAGTGCCTGCCGAGAAAGTCGCTATGACCAGCATGCTCGATGCCATAATGGATAGCAGTGTTTCTACTGAGGATTGATCGACTTTAGGTAGATGTTCAGCGAGTGCGGTGCCGTCTGCCAGTTTTGAGGCGAACACCGCAGCGATAGACAATACGCATAGTGATAAAGGCTTTACCCACAGTTTTTCCTTGAAGCTAAAAAGTAAAAAACGAAATCTATCTACTGAAATAGGCGCATCCATTAATTCGTGTCCTTTCTTTTATTATAATTATAGTAAGAAGTTTCTATTTCATACGTTTGTTTCCGGCACAACGTTTAGAACAATACACTACGTTATCCCAATTCTTCTCCCATTTCTTACGCCAAGTGAATAGTCTGTTGCACACGGGGCACATTTTGCTTGGTAAATCAGACTTCTTCATTTTCAGATAATTTAGTTAAAAAAATTGTCACGCTGTCTTTCATTGCGTTTATATTTTCATCTTTCATGCGGCCATGAGTTTTATACATCATTGCCATTCTTGGATTACCGCTTAGCTTTTCTTTATGCTTATCGATAAAATGCCAGTATAAGTAATTGAACGGGCAAGCCTTAGGACCTGTTTTTTTACTAACTTGATAACCGCAGTTTTTGCAGTAGTTCGACATTTTATTAATATAGCTACCACTGGCGACATAAGGTTTGCTCGCGAGTTGACCGCCATCACTGTATAAGGCCATGCCTGCTACATTTGGTAGTTCTACCCATTCATACGCATCTGCATAAACCAGCAAGTACCATTGTTGAACTTCTTCGGGTGACAACCCCGTTAAAAGACAGAAATTCCCCAGCACCATTAATCGCTGTATATGATGAGCATACGCGTTTGCTTGTGTTTCCTTTATGCATTGGCGCATGCAGTTCATGTTGGTTTGGCCATTCCAAAAGAAATCGGGGAGTGAGCGATTATGGTTGAAATAATTATCGCTCTTAAGGCTTGGCATAAAGTGCCAATAAAACCCTCTAACAAATTCCCGCCACCCCAGTATTTGGCGAATAAAACCTTCAACCGAGTTAAGCGGCGCAGTGCCCGCGTAATAAGCCGATTCCGCAGCATCAATGGCTTCTTTCGGGCTAAGCAAACCACAATTTAAATAAAACGCGATATGGGAGTGATATAACCAAGGTTTGCCTTCAACCATGGCATCTTGGTATTGGCCAAAATGGGGTAACCGTTCTTCTATGAAGTCGCTAAGCACCGTTAGCGCATCGTCGCGGGTAACGGCAAAGTGAAATGGGCTAATGTCACCAAAATGATCGCTAAACTCCTTTTCAACTAAATCAATAACGTCTTGGGTAATAGCGTCTATCTTGAATTGCGTGTGGGTCGGCACATTAGTACCCGCCGGCATAGGCTCTCGGTTTTGCGCGTCGTAATTCCACTTCCCACCAATAGGGCTTTTATCTTCCATCAAGATGCCATGTTTTCTTCGCATCTCTCGGTAGAAAAATTCCATACGCAATTGTTTTCTATCATGTGCCCAATCACTAAATTCTTTGGGGCTGGCGAGAAAACGAGCGTCGTTGATTATGCTGACAGGCACACCTAAGGATTGCTCCCATTGCTGCATGCTTTTCAGTAAACGATATTCGCCAGGTGATGTCACTTTGACATTATCAAAGTCGCCGCTCGCTAGCGTATATTTAACTTGTTCGAGCAAACTGCCTTGGTTTGACTCATCGTTATATTCAATATAGTTGACGTTAAAATTATCTTCTTTCAACGCTTTTGCGAAATGTCGCATGGCACTAAAGAGGAAAACAATTTTCTTTTTGTGATGCTTTACGTAAGTAGCTTCCTCACGTACTTCTGCCATAAGCACGGTATCTTGCACTTTTTTTGCGTTTTCTAAAACAGGCAGGTTGCGAGTAAGCTGATCACCTAAAATAAGTATTAAAGACGCCATGGGTACCCTACTCTTTTAAAGCCTGAAAGGCATCTAAAGCACGCTGTCTCGATGCTTTTAAATCTACGATAGGTTTAGGATAAGTATCCCCTAAATGTACTCCTGCATCTTTAGCAATGACCGGCGGCGCATCCCAAGGCTTATGTATGTATTTATCAGGAAGGTCGGCAAGTTCAGGGCAGTACTTCCTGACGTACTTTCCTTGTTTATCAAATTTTTCTCCCTGTAATAACGGGTTAAAAATTCTGAAATAGGGTGCAGCGTCAGCGCCTGTGCCTGCTACCCACTGCCACCCAGCAGTATTACTGGCTAAATCCGCGTCTACTAGGCAGTCCCAAAACCAACGTTCGCCTTCTTGCCAACTAATAAGAAGGTTTTTAACCAAGAACGACCCTACAATCATACGTACACGGTTGTGCATATACCCGGTTTGCCACAGCTCTCGCATACCCGCGTCAACAATAGGGATGCCAGTTTGCCCTGTTTGCCACGCTTTAAGCGATTTTGCATCACTGCGCCAATTGAACTTATCAAATTTGTCATTAAAATTTTTGGTCGGTATGGTTGGAAAATGGTAAAGCAAGTAATAGCTAAACTCGCGCCAGCCCAACTCACTGAGATAAGTATCTATGCTTTTATCTTCACTGGTTTCAAACCTGTCTTTAATGGCATACCAGACTTGATTAGGCGACACTTCGCCAAAATGCAGATGAGGTGACAGGTGAGAAGTCCCATTCATTGACGGAATATCACGGGCATCTTTATATTTGCGGGCAGCGTGCTGGATAAAATATTGCAAATTGTCAGCGGCCCCGTCTTCACCTGGTTTCCAGTGATTTTTAAAATCACTGTCCCAACCGAGGGACGGAAGTAAGTTGAGATCGTCTATATTGCAAGAGTGGTTAGCCTTAGTAATTTTACTATCATCAACATCGGCGTATGTAATTCGTGCTGGCGGTGCTTGAGGATAGCGTGGAGGCTCAACGTTCAAACAACCTTTTCTATAATATGGGGTGAAAACTCGGTATGGCGTGCCGTCTTTTTTGAGCACCTTCATCGGCTCCCACAGCAAGCTACCATTACTGCTGTGCGCCTCATAGTCATTGTCTAAAAGCTGCTTTTTTATCGCTTTATCTCGATTAATTTGCCAAGGCTCATAACAGCGATTCCAATAGATTCCCTTCGCTTCATAGGCTTCCATTAATGCAGGGATAAGCGCTTTAGGATCGCCTTTAAATACTTTTAGGTGACCATTCAATCTGTCGTTCAGTGAATTCAATGAATGATGTAACCACCAATTACTCGCGCCTCCTAATGCTCTTCCATCGGTCGCATTATCATCGTAAATGTAAATCGGGATTATTTTTCCTTCATCACAAGCGGCATTTAACGCGGGGTTATCTTTTACTCTAAGGTCCTGTCTGAACCACATTATCGACACTGGCACTGTCACTTTTAACCCTTTTATTGAACAATACATGAACGCTTAAACATGCACATGACACGATAATCGCAAAAAGCAGGATCCGTCTACCCCGAATAAATGTATAAGGGAGGGAACCCTATGATACTGGATAATCATGTGATGCGTGATACAACTAGACCTACGAGAGGCCTGTTTTGGTTTCGCCACGACTTGCGTTTTCACGACCAAGTGGCGCTATCATCGCTTTGTCAGCAGGTAGACGAATTGACCCTGCTTTACATAATTGATGACAGCTGGTTTGTACCAAATTCTTACGGTATTCAACCCGTTGGTGAGCACCGTTTTAATTTTCTTATAGATACAATAGAAGCATTAAACGAAAAAGCGAGCACTTTGGGTCACTCTATTTTGACTTTAAGAGGCCAGACACCAGAACTACTGGTCTCGTTACTCTCATCAAATGCCTTTACTCACTTTGGGGTGACCGAGCACGGTGGCTATAACGAGCGCAGAGAAGTCGAGGCGGTTTCTCGTTTTTTCCCCAATATCGAAATAGTAACTGGCGAATCTAGTTCACTGTTTAATCAGGATGATCTCCCTTTTAATCTTGAAGTCATGCCGGATGTCTTTACCCCTTTTAAGCGTAAAATTGAGTCTGCAATAAAGCCGCGTGAACCTATGGCAACGTTAACCGCATTGCCTAGGTCTTATACGCCAGATATAGACGCAGAATGCCAATATACGCTTAACCGTCGACCTCCTCGTAATCAAGCAGAAGGTACATTCGTTGGAGGCGAAGACGCGGTTCTCTCTCACTTAAACAGTTATTTGTTCGAATGGAAAGTGGCTGCGAGCTATAAAGAAACACGAAACGCGTTAGATAATTGGCGCGATAGTACAAAACTATCGCCTTGGTTAGCCACAGGTGCGCTCTCGGCGCGGTACGTTATTCAAGAAGTGAAAAAGTACGAACAAAACGTAGTTAAAAATGATTCAACCTATTGGATTTATTTTGAGTTGCTTTGGCGTGAATATT
The DNA here is from genome assembly GCF_000213655.1 of Alteromonas naphthalenivorans. Classification (NCBI taxonomy): domain Bacteria; kingdom Pseudomonadati; phylum Pseudomonadota; class Gammaproteobacteria; order Alteromonadales; family Alteromonadaceae; genus Alteromonas; species Alteromonas naphthalenivorans. The sequence goes on along the minus strand of NC_015554.1, from coordinate 1,837,965 downwards.
TTTACTGGCTTCAACAAAAGTTTGGGTCAAAATGGTTTCAGCTTGAAGGTATCAAGTCAAAATTACCCAATACTAGTCACGACCCTCAAGTATTTGTCGGATGGTGCAACGGACAAACCGGATACCCTATTGTGGATGCGTGTATGCGTCAACTGGCTTCTACGGGGTACTTATCTAATCGAGGTCGACAATTGGTGGCAAGTTGTTTGGTGAATGAACTCAGGCAAGATTGGCGCTATGGCGCGGCTTGGTTTGAAAGCCAGTTGTTGGATTATGATGTGGCTAGCAATTGGGGGAATTGGTTGTACCTGGCAGGCGTAGGTACAGACCCCCGAGAGAACAGGCAATTTAACTTGCAGAAGCAAACCGAAATTTACGATCCGAAAGGTGAGTTCTGTGCGAAATGGCTAGATTAACACCTTTATTGGTTACGTTAACATGCCCACTAACTAGCCCCTTTTTCAAGTTATGCGTAGCCTACGGGAAGCCAATATACCCATTTTGGTTACGTGTAACCGCGCGAAGCGTAGTAAAAATGGGTTATCGGTTGTTTTTACGTAACCACTCATTAAGCAATTTAATTTGGCCACATTTGTAAGCGGCATACATCAAACGTACTGAGTTAGACACGGCTTCACTATCACTCCACCCTGTTTTCTCTCTAATTTCATCGTAGCAAAGCTTGGCTTCTGGAGAAACGTAGCCTCTCACAAGCTTTTTCCCTGCATCTCGTTGACGTTCTCGAAAGCGGCGCTGCTTATCAGCATTCGCTTTTGCCTTCTCTTTTATTGTGCTGTTTTTCGTATTTTCTGTCATAGTAATCACTAGCTCGTTAGTAATTCGAGTTTAACACGCGTTTTTATTTAGAAAAATGACTGTTCGGAGTTGTTTAGCTTACAAGTGTTCGCTAAATTAGCACCGCGAATTTAAAAAACAACGAGTTGGGAATGTCAGACAGAAAAAATAGTTTTAACAAAGAAGATTTATTAGCATGCAGCCGCGGTGAAATGTTCGGCCCAGGTAACAGCCAATTACCCGCGCCTAACATGCTAATGATGGATCGTGTCGTTTCTATTACTGAAGATGGCGGTGAACATGGGAAAGGCGAAATAATTGCTGAGTTAGACATTACGCCAGATCTTTGGTTTTTCGATTGTCACTTCCCAGGTGACCCTGTAATGCCTGGTTGCTTGGGTTTAGATGCCATGTGGCAGCTGGTCGGATTTTTCTTAGGCTGGTGTGATGGGCCAGGTAAAGGTCGTGCTCTTGGCGTGGGCGAGGTGAAATTCACAGGCCAAATACTGCCTACTGCCAAAAAAGTGAATTACAAAATCACCATGAAGCGTGTTATCAAACGTAAGCTTTTCATGGGAATGGCGGATGGTTCTGTTGAAGTAGATGGTAGAGAAATCTACGTCGCGAAAGATCTTAAAGTAGGTTTGTTCCAAGACACATCTAACTTCTAGGGCAATAACAGCGTCAAAACGATAAAAGCCCCATTACTGGGGCTTTTTCATTGCTTAATCACTTTCTAAGAGAGAAGACGTTATTTAACACTAAGACCTACGTGCCTGTCTTCTACCGCCTCGCGCCAGCCTCCTAACCATTCCGACCGAGCGTCATTCTGTTGAAAAGGACAAATATCCTTTGAACGACCGCTAATACCAGCTTGATACCCTTTTGAATGGGCGCGTGTCAGTTTATCTCTTTTTTGTCTTTTCATTGATTAGCCTCTTTAACTTTGTAGGATGTGCTACAAATTCTCTCTCGGGCCCAATACATCGTTTTTCAATTGATAGTGGCGGAAAAGTCATTGTGCACACTACTGTGATAGTGCAATGTGCAAAATGGTTCAACATAATTATTGTAAAGAGAGCATTGACATTTGGTAATACAATGAAAAATAGATGAATTTTATATTACACTTTTTGGGCATATATATTTCAATTTTTAAATCTTTTAGCAATAAAAAAGGCCGCTAGAAACGAGCGGCCTTTGAAAAATAACTAAAAGTAGAGCGAATTGATTATTTCTTCAATTTGCGACGGAAAATGGCTAGAAAACTCAGTGCCATTAAACCAAATAAGCCCGTAGATGCCCCGCTACGCTCGAAGCTATCATCAACTTCTTCACCGTCGTCATCAATACTACAATCGTCAATTGAGCCACCAGTCGGTGATAATTTCACAGCAACAATAGAATCAATCTCTATGGTTTCACCTTCAGTGCTAATTACGTCAACACCGGTAACATATTTACTTGTAGATCGAATACGTGCATTAGCGATAATCTCATCGTTATCGTTAATATCGATAGCTTCTAGCAACGTGTATTCACTGTCACACGGCGTTAAGTCGTTTAAATCAAGAAACTCTTCAGTATCAATATCGAACATGAAAGCATGTGTCTCACGAACAGTATCGGATGTCGCATCGTAGTCTGACTTACCTACAATAATATTATTATTATTGATGGCATTTGCTTGAACACCGGTAGTCGCAAAGAAACCATCTGGGTACAATTGCTCAGTGGTATCTAAGTTGTATGCGAACAAACGAGAACGCGCGATATCACTCGACTCACGTAGCACTGCACCTGCTACCCAGTTGTTATCGTTAATCGCCATCGCTTGGCTAAGTAAATTTTCTTCTCGAGGAAGCAACTCTTCGGTTTCACCATCTCTAAATACGGTAGCGACACGTTCGCTCTCATTCAAACCTGAAGAGTTAGGACGTGTAATAGTAACCGCATCACCCGTTAATGCTTCACCTACTGCAATACCTTGCTCATTAATATCATAGGCATAAGAAAAGTAATGTGAGGTGTCATCTTCTTCAGGCGTGAAAAGCAACGGGAATGTATCAGTGCTTATCACATCACCGTTAACATCTAATTGCCAAATAGTTGCATTGACTTCCGATGAAAGTACGAAAGCAGGTAAATAGTTGGTAGAGTTTGTCACGAAATAGCTAGAAATACGGGGTACGTTGAAATCACCGCCGTAAATGCTATAGAAACAGCGGCCTTCCGGCAAATCACCTCGGGTTTCATCGTCTTCACAGGTTTCTACTGCTTCATCAACCGTATCTAAGAAGCTTACAGTGCTGAAGCCAGCCACTTGCAGATTTTGATTAACTGCGCGAGCTGAAGAGAAGCCACCTAAGGTATCATCAACCGCTGGAATAATTTTAGTGCCACTTGTGGTTTGAACAAACGCTTGCTGTGGCAACTCAGAGTAAGTGTAATTGATGGTGTCGCCATCTTCGTTTTCGTATTCGTCCAGAACAACAACACCTGGAGAATCACCTACAATAAAGTTACCACTTACGCTGTCTCTGCCGCCAGCTTCTACAGACTGTGTGTAATCGTCGAACTTGTCGGTAACTTCGTCTAAGCCTGGCACCAAACTAATGTCAGTGGTATCAGTTAAGTAGGTTCTATAGCTCGCTAACTTTTGGCCCGTAGAAGCGGTTTGATTAGATAAAAGGTAGTTAACAACTAAAGTGTAGTCGGCGTCAGTGAAGACACCCTGCAACGCATCATCTTCATCTTCAAACGAACCAGAATAACTGGTAAAGAAACTGGTGTCTTCTTCTAGCTGTTCTACGTCAACAGGCGGGTTAAATTCCAACTGCACCATTGATAACATTTTTCCAGTGTTATCAATAGAACGAGCGTAGTTATTTTGACCAACATCCTGTAAAGGAAGTGGTGTTACTGTGTAGGTTTCGGCCATTGCCGAAACACTACCTGTTGCCAACAGAACGGCGACGGCAAGCTGAGTTCGTTTCATCTAAAATCCTATTTACTACTGATTATCTTCCAGCATACTTTCTAATTCATCCCAGCGCGCATATTTCTGGGATAAGGCTTGTTCTTTCTCTGCTAATAGAGCTAAGGTTTTCGCAGTTTCATCGTTCCCTTTTTTAAAGAATTCAGGGTCGTTAACTAGCAACTGCATTTCCGCTAATTCATTTTCATACTGCTCAATATCTGCAGGCAGCGATTCAAGTTCTCGTTGATCTTTATATGATAACTTTTTCGTCTTACGGGGAGAAGACTTAGCACTAGGACTATTCGAACTTAAATTAGTTTCATTCTTTACTTTGGCTTTTTCGTCTTTAATGATTTGCTGACGTTTAGCGTTCTGATCTTTGTACCAGCTCTCTACATCAGTGAAGCCTCCAATAAACTCCCGTAAAAAGCCTTCGCCTTCAAATACGACACAACTATTGGCGACGTTATCGACAAACTCCCTATCATGACTTACCAGCAAAACCGTGCCAGCATATTCATTCAACAAGGTTTCAAGCATCTCTAGTGTTTCAACGTCGAGATCGTTTGTTGGTTCATCAAGTACTAGCAAGTTACTGGGTTTGAGCATTAGCTTAGCAAGCATCAGTCTGTTTTTCTCACCACCAGAAAGTGATTTAACCGGCGCATTAACGCGCTCCGGTGAAAACAAATAATCTTGCAGATAACTAATAACATGCCTTGGGTGGCCGTTAACCATTAGGTCACGTTTACCATCACCTACAGCATCAATCACTGTTTGTTCCAAATCTAAACCGTGGCGATGTTGGTCAAAGTAAGCCACTTCAAGGTTAGTACCTTGCTTACAATTGCCGTTATCGGGTGTTATTTCACCTAATAACAACTTAATCAGCGTACTTTTACCGCTACCATTCGGTCCAACAAGGGCAAGTTTATCGCCACGTAGTACATTAAGGTTTAATCCCTTCACAATTTGATTACCGCCAATGGCGTAATCTAAATCGGTGACTTCAAACACCATCTTGCCCGAGCGCGTGCCCTGGTGCTGACTTACCACCGCGTTACCTTGTACTGCACGTCTGGCTTTACGTTCGTCACGCAGCTTTTTCAATGCACGTACACGGCCTTCGTTACGGGTACGACGGGCTTTTATACCTTGGCGTATCCATACCTCTTCTTGCGCAAGTTTCTTATCAAACTCGGCGTTATGCGCAGCTTCTACTTCAAGATCTTGCTGCTTTTTCTCTAGGTAGGTTTCGTAGTTGCCTGGGTAACTGGTTAATCCACCACGGTCTAAATCCACAATACGGGTTGCCATATTTCGGATAAACGCCCTATCGTGACTTACAAATACAATAGCGCCGTTGTAATTAGATAAACTACTTTCCAACCAGCGAATCATTTCGATATCTAAGTGGTTGGTGGGTTCGTCAAGCAACAGCAAATCAGGTGAACGAACCAATGCGCGTGCAAGTGCCGCTTTACGTCGCCAGCCACCTGATAAAGTAGACAATGAAATATCAGGCTCTAGTTTAAGCATGGTGAGCGTTTGTTCTATTTGTTGCTCAAATTGCCATGCATCACGAGCTTCCAAGGTTTCCTGCAAAGTTTGCAGACGATTTAAATTAGCTTCACTAGGGTCTTCAGTCACTAACTTAGTCTGGTGATGATAGGCTTTTATGGTGTCGCCTACATCTGCTAACCCTTCAGCAACGTAATCAAAAAGGGTCACATCTGTGGTTTGCGGCGGATCTTGCTCTAATCGAGCAATTATCGTGTCGCTTTCTATAATGCGCTGTCCGTCATCGGCTATCACATCACCTGAAATCACCTTCATTAAGGTGGATTTACCACTGCCATTTCGGCCTACTAAACACACACGCTCTTTGGGTTGAACGATCAGTTCAACACCATCTAATAAAGGAGGGTTACCGTAGATAACAGTGATGTTCTTTAACTGCAAAATACTCACTGTAAGAATGTCTCCAATGCGTTGGTATCAAATGGCCAGCCAATTTCGGCGCCATTGTCTTCCCGTTTTAATACAGGAATACGAGCACCGTATAAATGATACAAGTCGGTGCTATTACGAATATTTACTTTCTCGACGTTTAACGAAGAAAACTGCTGCGTATTAGCCAACTCAATGTCGGCTAAATCACACAAGCTACACTGAGGCCCCGTGTAAAACACTATTTTCATAAAGCTTCTCTTGATAACGCTTCTTTTGGTAACGCTTCCTTTGATAACGAAAGGATCCAGCACTTATGGATGTTTGCACGGCGGGAAAAGTCTTCTGGAATGGTTTCTTGGGTAATATTTTCAATACTAAAACCAAGCTCCTGCAACGCCTCTTCATCTAACTTAAAGCCACGTTTATTGTTAGAGAAAATTAACGTACCGCCTTCATTTAGGCAGTTTCTGGCATTCGTTAGCATGGTAATATGGTCGCGCTGAACATCCCATGTGCTTTGCATACGTTTAGAGTTTGAAAACGAAGGTGGGTCGATAAAAATTAAGTCGTACTTACCTTTATGATCGGCTAACCAGGTTGTGCAATCAGCTTGAACAAAAGCATGTGGGCCATTTAGCTTATTAAGCGCCACATTCTTTTTTGCCCAATCTAGATAGGTGTTAGACATATCAACGGTAGTTACTGATTTTGCGCCACCTTTGGCTGCAAACACAGATACACTGCCGGTGTAAGCAAACAGGTTGAGCACGTCTTTACCCTTTGAAAGCTGCATAACTTTTTGACGGGTGTTTCTATGATCTAGAAATAGCCCCGTATCTAAGTAGTCAGTCAAGTTCACCAATAGGCGCGCACCGTTTTCGTAAACTTCCATCATGGTGCCAGACTGGTTAATTTTTTCGTACTGCTTAGTCCCTTTTTGCTGGCTGCGTACTTTAAGCACAATTTGCTTAGGCGAAACACCCGTCACGCCAGGCAAATAAAGCAGTACTTCTTGCAAGCGTTTACGGGCTTTGTCTTCCGACACCGTTTTAGGTGGCGCGTATTCTTGAACTACCAACCAATCGCCGTACCTATCAATTGCTACGTTGTAATCGGGCAAGTCGGCATCGTAAATTCGGTAACAGTTGGTATCAACCTTGTTGATCCAACCTTTCATTTTCTTAAGATTTTTCTTTAAGCGATTAGCAAATTCGTGATTCGACGCATCTTCAGAAAATTGAACCGTGTTTTCTTCGCTTAACACATAATTTACTAAGCGGCACTCTAGCTTACCGTTGTTCATGCCGTAGTCTTTAGTTGCACGTAATTTTAATACACGCAATAAGTCACGGTTGCTGCTAAGCAGTGAAACGTGCCAACCTTTCCAAGCTTCTTTAAAGCGCTTACCCCATTCGCTGAAAAGCGGAATAAGAGCAGTTAGTTCACCTAAACGTTCACCGTAAGGTGGGTTAGACACCATATAACCTGGGGTCGCAACCGGCGGTGACGATTTAGTGGCATCTTGATTGCTGAATTTAATATCGTTAAAAACGCCAGCATAATCAGCATTGTCTTTGGCAATGGCAATCATTCTGCGGTTGTAATCAGCAGCAAAGATTTCGCTTTTACTTTCTGTTTGGTTCGCAATAGCATCATTTACCAACGAATCCCAATATGCAGCATCGTGGCTTAACCATTTACTAAAGCCCCAATATTCACGCTTTATGCCAGGGGCAATATTACGCGCCATGAAGGCCGCTTCTATGGCAATTGTGCCCGAACCGCACATCATGTCAGCAAGGGGCTTGTCCATGTTTTCGGTCCAGCCACTGCGCATTAGCATGGCACAGGCAATATGTTCTTTAAGTGGTGCATCACCGGTTTCTTGACGATATGAACGTTGGTGCAAACTTGCACCAGCCATATCAAGACCAATAATTACATTGTCTCGTTGAAGTCTGGCGTATACAGGGAAATCTGGCATTTTACGCTCAACCGACGGGCGAGCTTGGCCTTCTTCTACGAACTGGTCGACAATAGCATCTTTAATTCTAACCGCGCCGAACTGCGTGTTCTTAATTTCGTAGTTGGTACCAATAAATTGCACTGACAACGTATGGCGAGATTCCATATGCATCTGCCAATCAATATCCATGGCGGTCTTATACAACTCTTCAGCATTACCTGCCTTTCCTGTGCCTAAGATCCAAATAACGCGGTTGGCTAAACGGGACCAAAGGCAAAGTTTATAAGCGTCTTCTTTGCTTCCTTCAAATTGCAACATGCCCGGAGACTGTTTAATTTCTGCATCTGGGCATAAATTGAGTATTTCTTGCTTAAGGAGTTCGTCAAGACCGCGGCTGGTTGTTGCCAGAATAGTATTCATTCAATTACCTGATAGAGCGTGTGTTTATTGACACACGCTTGAGTGTATAAAACTGTAATGTGTCGCTTTCGCTAATTATAGCGCTTTTACAATGCGTTTAACGAGGTCGGGCCCCTGATAGATGAACGCAGAGTATACCTGAACTAACGATGCTCCTGCATCTAAACGTGCTTTTGCGGTCTCAGGAGAATCGATACCGCCCACACCTATGATAGGGATTGCTCTATCAAGGGCACTTGATAGCTTTTTCGTTACATTTAAGCTCATGTCGGTTAAGACAGAACCGCTCAGCCCACCCATTTCATCAGCATGCTTCAACCCTTGAACAGCTTCACGGGACAGTGTGGTATTGGTAGCGATAACGCCATCCATTTTGCTAGACAGTAACGATTGAGCAATACTTTGTATTTCGCCATCTGATAAATCCGGTGCAATTTTTATAAATAGCGGTACGTATTTACCGTGAGTTTGAGTTAGGGTTTCTTGCGCAGCTTTAAGGCCTACTAGTAACGCATCTAGCGCTTCACCATACTGAAGGTTTCTAAGCCCAGGGGTATTGGGTGAAGAAATATTGATAGTCACATAACTGGCGTAGGGGTAAACCTTGTTCAAACAAATAAGGTAATCATCAAGTGCTTTCGCATCATCAGTATCTTTATTTTTACCAATGTTGATACCAATGGGGCCTTTAAACTGGGCTTTTTTCACTTGAGACACTAAGTGATCAACGCCTTTGTTGTTAAAACCCATACGGTTAATGATGGCCTGTTTTTCAGGAATGCGGAATAATCGAGGTTTAGGGTTACCCGCTTGCGGGCGTGGTGTAACCGTCCCAATTTCTACGAAACCAAACCCCATTTCAGCAAATGCATCTATGCAATCACCGTTTTTGTCTAGGCCTGCCGCCAAACCCACAGGATTATCAAAGGTTATACCTGCAATCGTCACTGGCTTTTTGATTGTCGTGGTGCTGTAAGCCCACTTCAACGGCGTGTGTTGCGTTTTATTTAACCAGTTGATAGTAAAGTCATGGCTTTTTTCAGGTTCGCATTGAAGCAACAGTTTTTGCACTAATGATTGCATAGGTGTTTGTTTTCGCTTGTATTTGGTATAAAAAAGCCCTGTTTCACAGGGCTTCGTCATTTTTGATAGCGTGTATTCTAATGGCTAGACTTCACGCTTAAAAGCATCAATTCACGTAATGCGACAGAAAATTTCGCAAATTCGTGGGTCGTGCTGGTCTTAAACTCTGACATCATATGATACCAGCGCTTCAACAGCACTTGATTGCTCTGCATCCAATCTTCCAATATTTTGTCTGCATCGCTAGCCTCTGGGTTTATTTGAAGAAGATTAGCGGTAATTGAACGCTGCTGCCAATCCAATTCTTCACGGTAAGACGCGCGGGCTAGTGCTTGCCAATGGTTGCTGACTGCTTGATTGTTAATTTGATCTAAGAACCAATGCAATTCAAGTTTAGACCCTAGCTGGAAGTATAGGCGCGCAACAACATCAACGTTACGTTTTTCAGCTGCAACCACGTGTGCTAAATCGAAACTTGAAAACATATTAGAGAAGCTGGCCACTTGGTACGCAATATCCTTCGGTACATCTTGCGACACATAGGTACTTGTTTTCTCTTCTAGCAGTGAGTACTCGGCTTCTACTAAATAATTCTGTAGATTCTTAGATAAGTTATTGAAGGTTTCACGATAGCACGCAATGGCCTCTTCAATAGACAAGGCTTTATTGCCATGCCTAATGTACCAGCGTGCGGCGCGGCGCATAATGCGGCGAGCTTCATCTAGCATCTTAAGCTGTAGCTTAGCAGAAATAACGTTATCTAGGTCTTCAATACGGCTCCATAGCGTTTCCATATCAAAAATACCGTGCACGATAGCGTAAGCATTAGCAACGTCATCAACGCTCGCGCCGGTTTCTTCCTGAATACGGAACATAAAATTAAGGCCCATATCGTTAACCATATTGTTGGTTAATTTAGTGGCAATAATCTCGCTTCTAAGTGGATGCTGCTGCATATGTGTACTGAATTTTTCACGTAATACTTCAGGAAAAGCTTGAAGCAGCAATTTACCGTGATAAGGGTTATCAGTGATTTCAGGAATATTCAGTGCATCTTTTAACACCATTTTTCCATAGGCGATTAAGACACTAAGTTCAGGTCGAGTAAGACCACGATCTGATGCCACTCTATCCGAAATTTCATCATCACTAGGAATGAACTCAAGCTCTCTGTTAAGTTGCCCTTCACGCTCTAAGCCGTGAATAAAGCGAAGCTGTTCTTTCAATAGGCTGACGCCTGACATCTCAGTAATCGAGATAGATTGAGTTTGGCGGTAACAATCTTTAATCACAATACGGGATACGTCGTCGGTCATATCGTGCAGTAAGTTGTTGCGCTGTTTAACCGTAAGTTCACCGTCGTTAACCACACTGTTAAGCAAGATTTTGATATTAACTTCGTTATCGGAGCAATCTACACCCCCTACGTTATCAATAAAGTCAGTGTTTACGCGGCCACCGGACGCTGCATACTCAATTCTACCTAACTGTGTTAAGCCTAAGTTACCGCCCTCACCTACAATTTTGGCTTGCACGTCTTTGCCGTTTAACCGCAAATCGTCATTGGCTCTGTCGCCCACTTCAGCATGAGACTCTTTAGAGCTCTTAACGTAAGTCCCGATGCCACCATTCCAAAGCAAATCCACGGGCATTTTTAAAATATTATGGATAAGTTCGTTTGGCGTCATCGACATTTGACGGGTGCCTAACCACTTTTTCATTTCTGGGGTTAGCTTTATCGATTTCGCGGAACGGCTGAAGATACCGCCACCTTTTGAAATCAATGCTGAATCGTAATCTTCCCAACTTAACCGTGGGTTTTCGAACAACCTAGTGCGCTCTTTATAACTTGCAGCTGCATCGGGGTCTGGGTCGAAGAAAATGTGTAAATGGTTAAACGCCGATATTAACTTGGTGTGCTTAGATAAAAGCATGCCGTTACCGAATACATCTCCCGCCATATCACCCACACCTACCGCAGTGAAGTCTGTGGTTTGGCAATCGATACCAATTTCACGGAAGTGACGTTTAACAGACTCCCAACCACCACGAGCAGTGATACCCATTTTCTTATGGTCATAACCGACACTGCCACCTGAGGCAAAAGCATCACCTAACCAAAAGCCAAATTCATAAGCAATACCATTAGCGATATCAGAGAAAGTCGCGGTGCCTTTATCGGCCGCCACAACTAGATACGGGTCATCTTCATCTAGTCGCACCACATCTTTAGGCGGTACTATTTCTCCGTTTACAATGTTGTCAGTGATATCAAGCAAACTGGTAATAAAGGTGCGATAGCACGCTTGGCCTTCTGCTTGTATAGCTTCTCTACCTTCGCCAACAGGTAGTTTCTTACAAACAAAACCACCTTTCGCGCCAACAGGCACAATAACCGTATTTTTTACTTGCTGTGCTTTTACTAAGCCTAAGATTTCTGTACGGAAATCTTCTTGGCGGTCAGACCAACGAAGCCCACCACGGGCTACTTTTCCGCCACGTAAATGCACACCCTCTAAACGTGGGCTATATACAAAAATTTCAAATTTAGGCAGTGGCAATGGCATATCAGGAATCATTTCAGGCAGCATCTTAAATGACACATAAGATTTTTCATTGCCTGCTTCATCGGGCTGATAGAAGTTAGTGCGAAGGGTTGCCGACATCATATCTAAATAACGACGAATAATTCTATCGTCATCTAAGTTACTCACGCTGTCTAACTGGGTTTTAATGTTATCAAGTAACGCTTCTTCTTTCTTCGCACTACGTTTTTTCTTCGGATTAATGCGCTGATCGAAAAACTCCACTAACAAGCGGGCAATATCAGGGTAATTCGCCAAGGTGTTCGCAATGTAATCACGACTGAATGAACTGCCGGTTTGACGCATGTATTTTGCGTACGCACGTAAAATAGTGACTTTACGACCCGTTAAATTAGCACCCAAAATCAAACGGTTGAATGCATCATCTTCTAAATCGTTATTCCATACTTTCGCAAAAGCATCTTGGAATAATGTCTGTGCGCGCTCCATATCAAAGTGTTGGCCACTTTTATGTAACATGGTGAAATCCATCACCCAGTTTCTTAAACCATCTGGACAAGTGATTTTATATGGGCTTTCATCAATGACGCGTAAACCAAAGTTTTCAAGCATCGGCAGTACGTCGGAAAGATGGATAGGTTCAGCGCGGTGGAACAATTTAAGTTTCACTATCTGGCTGTCAGATTGCTCTTCTTGAGGACGATAAAACAGCATGTCGAGAGTATGATCATCATCTAACTGTTCAATTTTACCAATATCAACAAGGGCATCACCCGGTAAGTTCTGTTCCATATAGCTACGTGAAAACGCATTACCATATTTGCGCTCAAGGGCTTTACCTTGCGCTTCACCGTGTGCCGCTGAAATAGAGGAAGCTAATCGATCGCTCCACGTCTTAGTTAGCTCAATAATATTACGTTCTATTTCCTTCACATCAAATTCCGCGTTGTTGTCGTTGACCCTGGCAATGTAATGCGTGCGCGCATACACAGATTCAGAAAAGAACGTAGTAAATTCAACTTCTTCTTTAGCACCTAACGACGCTTTCAGTAGCGCTTGAGTATCTACACGTAGTTGTGTGTTGTAACGCTCACGAGGAACAAATACCATACACGAGAAGAAGCGTCCAAATACATCTTTGCGAATAAATAAGCGTGAAATACCCCGCTCTTGCATCTGGAATATACCCATCACGATTTGGGCTAATTCTTCCGCTGGTGTTTGCAGTAGCTCATCACGAGGATAGGTTTCTACAATATTAACGAAGGCTTTAAAGGCATGAGTACCCGGTTCATAGCCAGATAAATCGCAAATACGCTGAATCTTTTCGCTCAGCATAGGGAGTTGCGTCACACTTTGATTATAGAAAGACGCAGAATAAAGGCCAAGAAAACGGTGCTCACCCACAACTTGCCCGTCCTTGTTGAATGCTTTTACGCCAACATAATCCATGTAAGCAGGACGATGAACGCGAGCACGAGAGTTGGTTTTGGTCAAAATCAACGGACTTTGGCTTAGTGCTTCTGCTCTTGCACTGGCTGGCAGTTTCGACAACAGACGTTCTCTGTCGTTAATTGAGTTTTTCAATAACCCTAAACTTGTATCGTTAGAGGGTATCCAGCGATGGTCGCCTTCTATAGCCTTCACTTCGTAATAACGATAGCCCATCATGGTAAAGTTGTGATCGCTTAACCATTGCAAATAAGCTTTAGTTTGTTTCTTTTCATCAGCAGACCCAGGCCAGTTTAGTTTCGTACTGTCTTTAACCACGGTTTTTAACTTAGTGGTCATTTCTTGCCAGTCTTTAACCGCCAACGACACTTCGTCTACCACTGAGTGTAATTCTTTCGTTAATTCATCAATATCTTTTTTCGCACTTTGATGGTCAACCTCAATAAATATTACGGTTTCTTTTCTGGTATTTTCCACTGCCTTGCCAGGCTCAGCAAATTCCACCACTTGGTTTTTATCATTTCGTTTTATTCTAATTGGGCTATGCAAAAACCAATGTGCGGTTATATTTAACCGGTTGAGTGACATACGAACCGAATCGACAAGAAACGGCATGTCTCTAACAATTATTTCAACAATGGTATGGCTTGAGTGCCAGCCATGTTTTTCGATTTCTGGGTTGAAAACACGAATGTAGGGTGCTGAATTATCAAATTTAGCAAGCCCATTCCATAAGCTTAAAGTGGCGCCATATAAATCGCTGTCATTGCGATCTTCTAAGTCATCACTTGAGATATTTTTATACAACAGGCGTCCGAATTGCTGCACGAGTGACTTCTGCTGGGCATCCACCTTTTTTTCAATGAGTGCAAATACATTATCTAGCAGTACTGAGTGTCGCTGTGAGGTGACTGTCATTAGTTAACCTTATAAATGTCGTAAGTGCTAAGTTGCGCGGCTATTTTCGCTAAAACTGAGAGGTATTGAAAGCCCCTTTTTAACCTAATATTAACAGCATAGATAACTATGCAAAAAACGCATACAAAAAAGGGCCTTACGGCCCTTTTTTATGATTAGCTATGCAAAAATATTATGCACCGGGGTCGTTTCGATTCCACCACAAGAATCTCGCTAGCGCTGGAAGTACGATAATTGCTCCTAACATATTCACCACGAACATAAAGGTCAACAAAATACCCATATCCATTTGGAATTTAAGTGAAGAGAATACCCAAGTACTCACACCTATTGCCAGTGTAATACCGGTGAATAACACCGCACTACCACGCTCTTTAAGTGCAGCCAAATAAGCTTCTTGCACTGTGGCACCTTGTTTAAGCATAAGGCTCTTGGTCGACAAGATATAAATACCATAATCAACACCGATACCTACGCCTAGTGCAATAACCGGCAAGGTTGATACCGTAAGGCCTATTTGCAAATACGTCATTAGCGCTTGTGCTAATACTGAGACAACATACAGCGGAATAACCACTACTAATGTTGCACGTATAGAGCGGAAGCTAATTAAGCATAGGGCAATAACGGCACCAAAGACATAAACCATCATTGGATCTTGTGCAGCCTCTACTGCTTCGTTCGTCGCCGCCATCACCCCTACTGGGCCTGACGCTAGACTAAACGACATATCATCAGTCTCATATTCACTACGGAAGTCTTTTACTGCATCTACCACACGAGAAATGGTTTCTGCCTTGTGATCTTCCATAAACAGAATAATCGGCATGACAGAACAATCACCATTCAATAGGCCCGATGAGGTAGGCACACGGGAAATAGCTTGCACCAAGGTTTGTTGATTGCGAGGTAATACCTGCCATTTAACATTCCCTTCGTTGTAACCCGCGTTCACTATCTTAGCCACTGAAGCTAATGATACAGCAGATTGTACACCTGGAACGTTCTCCATCTTCCACTGGAAATCATCCATCGCTTTCATTACGCCGTGAGACGTACAAGCTTCAGGCGTGGTTTCTACCAGAATAGAGATGTAATCCACCGTGACTTCATACTTGTCAGTAATCAAGAAGGTATCTTGGTTATAACGTGAAGACTCATGAAGCGCTGGTGCGCCGGCATGCAAATCACCTATCTTCATGTTTTGTGCTTGGTAATGCCCAAAACCGAACAATATGGCGGTAACAATAAGAATAATGGCTGCTGGTTTTTTCCGTGAACACGCAGAAATAATAGCCCAAAAGCGAGAGTTACTATTTTCTTTGCCTGCAAACTTATCAACGTACTTCTTATCAAGTTTTAAGAAGCTCATGAGCACCGGTAACAGCATTAGGTTGGTTAAAATAATAACGGCAACACCCATACTTGCTGTAATAGCCAGCTCACGGATGATACCTATATCGATAACCAATAAGGTCATGAACCCGACGGTGTCAGAAAGTAATGCTATACCACCTGGTACCAACAAGCTTCTGAACGCGGCCATAGACGCGCGTTTTGCCCCTATACCTGTTACCGCACGCTTTTCTACCGCGTTAATCATTTGTACGCCATGACTTACACCAATAGCGAAAACTAAGAACGGCACCAGAATAGACATAGGGTCCATACCAAAGCCTAACGAAGTCAATAGACCAAGCTGCCATATAACGGCAATCACTGAACACAGTAGTGGCAATATAGTAAGCATGACACTGCGAGAGAAGAAGTACACCATGACGGCCGTTATCGCGATAGCGATGGCGAAAAACAATAGTACGTCTTTAGCGCCGTCGGCCACATCACCAATCATCTTGGCAAACCCGATAATATGAATAGAAATATTTTCGTTTTCATATTGACCGCGAAGTTGCTCTTCAAGCTCAGCCGCTAACGCAAGTGTATTTAACGGCTCACCCGTTTGTGGGTCGATATCCAGTAACTGCGCGGTCACCATGGCACAGCTGTAGTCGCTGGCTACTTGACGACCAACAATATTGGCTTTTTCAATATTCGCAGCCACTAAATCTAATGCAGCTGGGTTTGCTGAATTAAAGTCTGCTGGAATAACCGGCCCGCCAGCAAATCCGCCCTCTACAATTTCAGTAAAGCGGGTAGAAGGAGAAAACAATGAAATAACGAGAGAACGGTTCACACCATTTATGAAAAATAGTTGGTCGTGTACATTCTTTAACGTATCGAAAAAGTTCTGATTGAATATATCGTCGTTCTTATCACAAACAGAAACTAAGATATTGTTCGCACCACCGAAGTCTTGGCGATGTTCAATATAGGTTTTCATGTACTCATGATTAAGCGGAATATTTTTTTCAAAACCAGCATCAAGTCGCATTTGCGATGCTTGAAAGCCTAAAAAAACCGTCGCGATAGCAAAAAGGGCTACCACTAATTTACGGTTAGAGAAAACAAGATGTTCAATGAAATGGGTCATAAAAGCGAAACCACCCTACTTTGTATTTAGCGTTTTTATACCATTCGCGGTAACAGCTATGGTGTGGCCATTAAAGCTAACGGCATTTAACATGGCAGCTTTATCTTCAACCTGCGTCACTGTAATACCTTTTGCAGGCTCACAGTTTGCTGGGTTAGCGTATGGGTCGTGATCACTGACGGGAAGCGGACGAGTGGCTGACACCATCATACCGTTGTTACCCATGGCAACAACCGTGTCGTTATCGGACAGTAAAATTGAATTTAAGGTACTTGTTGAACAAGAATTTACGTATTCCCATTCACCTTGGTCACGCAGAACAAAAATATTTCCGCGAAGACCTACAGCCAGTAACGTTGATTCATCAAGCGCTCTAATATCGAAAAATGAGCCAGTGTAATCAACTTCAAAACGTTCCCAGTTTTTCCCCATATCGTCGCTGCTAGCTAATAAACCCGCTTCTCCAGCAAGGTATAGCTTTTCGCCATCGCGTGTTACGCGATTTAAATGAGGTAAAATAGATTCTAATTCTTGCTGATAGAAGGCTTCGTCTTCTTCTCTAACACTTTCCAAATATTCACGATCGTATGGGTCTAGTAAACTGGCATGGCGCTCGGTTTCCCAGCTTTTTCCGCCATCGGTGGTACGGTAGAAAAGGCCGTACGCGCCAGCAGCAATACCGTGACTTTCATCAAAAAATAGAACATCTAAAAATGGGCGCTGTAGTTCAGGCTGAACATTCTGAATTTCCCAGCTTTGGCCCTTGTCTGAAGAATGAATAATAGTGGCATCATGGCCTACAGCCCAAATATGATTGCCCACCACGGTTGTCGCAGTGAGTGTAGCTTGGGTAGGCACAGCAACTTGATTAAAAGCCGTTCCATCTTCTGAAATAAGAATATGACCGCGTTCTCCGACAACAACGACAAATTTATCAGCGTCAATATCAAGCAAAACTGACTGTTCAACTAAGGGTGCAATATAGGCATCTTCCGCTGAAGCAGTAACGGAGTAATTTGCTGCGAGTGCTGCAGTTATGCACGCTGCAATGGTTTTTTTCATGATTAACCATTCTCCCTAAAATTTAATTGTCTGAAAACAAAAACGCTTAGCGTTTACCTTCTCGTCGTAACGCCTGAGGCGTAAACTCTACGTCTCTTGGACGAATCGAGAAATCATACATTTTTTCTTCGTTATCTAGACCAATGGCCAAGTAACGGCGAGAGTTTAAGTCGTAATAGGTATCTAGGGTTGACCACTGTGTTGGTACTTCATAGTAGTTCACTCCATAAGCTACACCAACACGGTACAACTCACCACGATTATCATACATATCAGCAACTTGAATTTGCCAGCTATCTTCATCAATGAAGAATACACGTTTTTGATAAATGTGACGGAAACCTTCTTTCAACGTAGCTTCAACCACCCAAACACGGTGTTTTTCCCAGCGCGTTAAATCAGGGTTAACGTGGTTAGCATGAAGAATTTCATCGTAACTTACATTATCTGAATGCAGAGCATAGTTATTATAGGCTACGAACATCTCTTTCTTGCCAACGAGTTTCCAGTTATAGCGGTTAGGAGAACCATTAAACATATCGAAATCGTCAGTGGTACGTAAACCATCTGCCGCTGTTCCTGGCGTATCATAAGCAATGTTAGGGGCTAAGCGTACACGGCGCTGACCAGTATTATAAGTCCAGGCTTTACGTGGCTCTTTAACTTGGTCTACGGTTTCGTGTACTAGCAAAGCAGTACCTGCCAAACGTGCTGGCTTAGTCACTTTTTGCTTGAACATGAACAAGATATTGTCTTCAGTTAGCTTTTCAGGTGTAGCCCCTTCTTCAGCATACTTAATCATTAACTGTTCATCAAAACCGATGACGTTGTAATCACCTGAAGTGGTTACCGCAGCTTGTCCACCATTACGTTCAACTGCCGCACCGCGATAGCGCAAAATGTGGTTCCAAATCGCTTCCATACCGGTTTTAGGCATGGGGAAAGGAATACCTAACACAGCGCCTTTTATGCCGTTTCCGTCATCAAGTAATTCTGCGCTAGTCGCATTAACCTTAGTCGCATCATAAATAGCTTGCGGGTTAGATGCTGAACGGCGGGTTTGATACACCGGCATGCGGTAAGTATCAGGGTACGCTTCGAACAACTTTTTCTGACCTTCAGAAAGGAAATCAGCATATTCTTTATAATTCGATGCTGTTATCTCAAACAACACTTTATCGCCTGGATACGGGTTCGGATGGTGATCGCCTACCGAATAGCCTTCAGGTGCTGATGTAATACCACCCGTCCATGCGGGAATGCTTCCGTCAGCATTCGCTGCTTGTATAGCGCCCATAGGCGTTAGTTCACCGCCTAACTTCTTGGCATCTTCTTCAGAAACCTTAGCGTGAACACTTGCACCTGTTAGCGCTATTGAAAGCGCTGCGGCAATAATTCCTATTTTTCTAATCATATACATCACTCTTTAGATTGAATACTTGATGTTAAACGAAATAAAATCTCTGTCTGACAATGCATTAGTGGTACCAATACCACCCCAGAATGCACTATATGAAGCTGTTGCTGACCACTTGCTTAAGTAGTCGAACGTTAGCGCCAGTGCCGCAGATTTAACATCTTCAGTGAAAACATAAAGAGGGTCTGGTGTTGTACCCTCTACATCGTGAGAGAACGTAGCACGGGCTCGAAGGTTAACGCCCGCCATAATATCGTTCCAATCAGCAACGGCCAGTAGTCGATAACCCCATGCGTCATCAGTGGCAAACGGGTTAGTTTCTGGACCGTCGGAAAGACCAACGTGAAGCCCTTCACGGCTATTTCCATCGGCTGTCGGTTCAAGTGAAGGTGTACGCGCTGTACCCGGAGCATTCAAACGAATCACGTCTGGGTCTGGCATATCAACAATGTTCACATAACCTAGCTCACCTAAAAGCACGAAGTTATCTGCGCCAAACTTAGGGCCATACACATGTGAAGCGGTTAATTGCATCTGCCAAGTGTCTGAGAACAAGAAGCCTTCAGTTGTTTCACCTGGTCCTACCGCTCGGCCAATATTGTTTAATTGCGATATACCTTCTAAATCTGGGCGAAGGCCTGCATTAGCCAATTGTTCAGGCATACCCATATAGAGTAGCTCAACATCGTCAATTTGCAGCGGTTCATCAACACGGTAAGCAAATTCACCGGCTAGCGCGGTAGTGCCAACGTTGGTGTTAAAACTCACCCCGTATAACTTAATGTCTTCTGGATAATAAAACTCAGATTGGGTGAATGCACCCAGCTCAGTAAGGTTATCGCGCGTCACTTCGTTAGTTGCAATGAAGGCTAAGTCTGACGCAATACCTTCGGCGGTAAAGTCAGACGTTACACCAGAGATAAGTGGACGTTGGCTATGGTAGTTAATGTGGTAGAAACTGATTTCAGATTCGTTCAATGCCTCAGCAAACCACGTAACACGTAAACCGTATTGACCTTGGTCGTCGGCATCTTTATGCGCCTCATCTGAATAGCCACGAATAGCCACTTTAGTAGGGTATGCTAAGTAGGCAGAGGCAATATCAGCAGAATTACCGCCAGCACGTAACAAATCACCGTAGCCATTAAGTGCAGTTAACAAGTGATCTAAATCGATATCAGGGTTACCACTGAAACCTAGCTGGATGTTTTGACGTTGACCGCCCTCACCTGCAAAGTCATTACCCGCGAAGTAACTACCAGATACAGGCAACCAACTGCGTTCCCATTCATATTGATAGTAACCAGATACACTTAATGTATCGCTTAGTCCCAATGAGGCGTAAACCATGCCCACTGGAATAAATACTTCTTTAAGTTCCGCACCTGGTGCACGAGCACGAGTAACGTCTACTGGGTTTGTTGTGTTGATACCATGTTGAATAAAGGTACTTTCACCCCAGCTGATAACTTGGCGTCCGACTCGAAGTGTTAGAGGTTTGTCACCAATCCACCAATCTCCATAGAAGAAGGCATCATAAAGACGCACATCATTACACAATAAATCTTCTGCTTCTGGATCTTGGCAGTGATCATATTGAACACCGGTAATGGCATTTGAATTAGGACGGTCACCATCCATTTGTTCAAAGTCGTAAAACCAGAAACCACGTGCGAAGAAACCAAAATCGCCAAAGTTAATATCTAGCTCATGGTTTCCTGAAATTTGTGTTGCAAATGCATCACCTGGGTCGTGAGATAGATTTCCTAAGTCGCCATTGGTCGAATAACCGCCGTCAGCTAACGCCCAAACGTCGCTACTAGGATAAAGTGGATTGAATGCAGCATGGTAACCTGACCAATCAAACTGTGCGTGATTACTGTTTCCGATAAGACTGTAATCTCTAGATTCAGTACGAATACTCGTGGCAGCAGTGATTGTAGAATCAAGAGAAATGCTAACGTCTCCTACTTGCCAATTAGCGGCATTAGCAGGAAGTGCGGCAGCACCCAATAGGGTTAGCACACCTACAGCAACAGGTGACATCTTAAAAGCGCGAGGCCTATTTATCATATTTTTATACTCCCTAGTCGACGCACAAGGCTGCGTGACATCGTGATCAACCATAACGATTAACAAAATGATTACATCATTTTGCCACTTTCGCAAGAAGTAATCGTACCAGTTAACAAAATTTACAACATTAATCGTATCAAATAGTTATTGCTTTGTGGGGACTATAAAAGCAACTTATCCGAAAGGTGTAAGTAATTGGCGGGATCGTAAGAATTTACGCGCAAAAAACGACCACAGGTAAAGATTGGAAGTGCTAGCGTAACCTTTCGAAGGCTTTAATTTTGTTGTTGGCGTCTACAACCATGCGAAAACGACCGACAACACCTTGGGAGGTAATGAACTGTTTTATTCTGGTAGAGGGGACTTGTACGCTAGTGCCATTTTCGGCCACCATAACAACGGTAGGCACAGCACCAGAGTACAGTGCCTCACATTGAATGTAAGGCACGTTGACTGAAAAGTAATAAACGGTATCAGTGGCTTGAATGGTTGTCATACGCCAAACTTTTGCTCACTTTCTCAAACACATCTTTGCTTAAGCCTTTGTGGTTTAACAATCGACCTAGCTGTGCTTTCATCAACACTTGATGGGGTTCTGCAAAACCTTGCCATTGTATCAGAGGGGTCACTATCCGTGCGGCAACTTGCGGGTTAATAGCATCTAGCTTGATAAGATAGTCGGTGACAAACTTATACCCTTCCCCATCTAAACTATGGAAACGTTCGCTGTTATAGAATGCGAAACTGCCTATTAGTGAACGTACGCGATTAGGATTACCCATACTAAATTGAGGGTGCTCGTTTAACATGGTAATGGTAGCCAGTATGTCCTCGCGTGGCTGGGTTGCATGTAAGGCAAACCATTTATCTAGCACTAAGGGGTTATGACGCCATTTTTCTTCAAACTTAGCCATCAAGCTTTCAAACGCTTCAGATGGTAGTGACTGGGCGGCTTTTAAAGCACCTAGCGTGTCAGTCATGTTGTCCGTGTTATCGAACTGCGATATCACCAAGTCCTTGTGCTGTGGTAAGCGTGCCAAATGAGACAGCAGTACATTTTTACAGCGACGAGCATTAACGGCATCTTGCTGATAGCTATAGGCCTGTGTGGCGATACCGTTAAACGCGTTAAGGAGCACGTCTTCTAGCTGTGTAGAAAACTGACGGCAAAACGCATTTCGTGCCTCTATGAGTGGCTGCACATTAATATCGCTTCGAGACTGACACAAGGTTTCAAATGAAGGTATCACTAAGCATTCACTTAAAAGCTCAATGTTACTTATTTCACTGTCTATTGCAGAGCGAATACCCGCCCAAATGCCACTGTCTATCGTAGCAGTAGCGTTTTCATATAACTCACTAATACAGCGGTTATACAAAGATTGCATGGCATCCCAACGATTAAACGCATCTTGGGAATGGGTAAATATAGTGAGTAATGAAGCGGTGTCGAGCTCATTGTGTACTTTTACAGGAGCAGAAAAGTTACCAAGAAGTACCGGAGTCAACTTCTTCGTATCACACGTGATGGTAATCGTGATTTCAGGCGCATCTAGTATCAAAAGATCGTTCTGAATAATACCACTGTCATCACGGTACCGATTACCGTCTTCATCGATAACTTCAAAACCTACAGGAATATACAGAGGAAGCTTTTCGTTTTGATCTGCTGTACTAGGCGTATTTTGCGTTACGGTGAAAGTATGTACATATCCCGTATCGTGTTTGATTACATTGTGAGCAAGGGATACTTGCGGTGTACCAGATTGACTATACCAGCGAGAAAACTGAGTAAGATCTAACTCGGTAGCCGATTGCATGGCTGAAACAAAATCATCACACGTCACTGCTTGGCCGTCATGACGACGGAAGTATTCGTCCATTCCTTTTCTAAAACCTTGGGGCCCTAAAAGGGTATGGAACATGCGAATAACTTCTGCGCCTTTATCGTACACGGTCACCGTATAAAAGTTATTCATCTCAATAACTTCTTCAGGGCGAATAGGATGGCTCATCGCGCTGGCGTCTTCTGCAAATTGATGCTCGCGCATCACACGCACGTGTTTAATACGGTTGCTTAACGGCGATGTCATGTCAGCACTGAATTGCTGATCGCGAAATACGGTTAGCCCTTCTTTTAAACTAAGCTGGAACCAGTCTCTACACGTTACCCGGTTACCAGTCCAGTTATGGAAATACTCGTGAGCGATAACAGCTTCTACATTAAAAAAATCATCGTCAGTGGCTGAGTCTTGGTCGGCCAATACAAATTTACTGTTAAATACGTTCAGGCCTTTGTTTTCCATTGCGCCCATATTAAAGAAATCAACGGCCACAATCATGTAGATGTCGAGGTCGTATTCGAGCCCGAACACGTCTTCATCCCATTTCATGGCTCGCTTCAATGAATCTAACGCGAAGGTACCTTGAGATTTCTTACCTTTATCAACATAAAGCTCTAGCGCCACCTCTTTACCGCTTGTGGTGGTATAGGTATCGGTCAATAAATCAAAATCGCCTGCTACTAACGCGAATAAATAACAAGGTTTCGGATGAGGGTCGTGCCACGTAACGAAATGCGTACCATCAGGATTTTCGCCACGTGCTACAGGGTTACCGTTAGATAACAACATGGGAAACGATTTATCCCCTATTACCTTCACCGTATACACTGACAAGACATCAGGTCTGTCTAGAAAATAAGTTATACGCCTGAAACCTTCTGCTTCACACTGCGTGCAGTATGCACCGCCGGAAAGGTACAAACCTTCGAGTGCTTTGTTGTTTTCTGGGTCGACATGATTTTCAATTTCTAACTCAAAATCATCCGCATCGACATCTAGCGAAAGCGTTTCGTCATTTTGTGTAAAGTTGGTGAAAGGTTTACCGTTAATATGTATAGAAACTAACGATAATTTCTGGCCGTCTAAAACAAGTGGCTGTCTTTTGTGGCCGCTATTTGCATCAGCGCTTTCCACTGAGTTTTTACCCGTATCGGTAACAAGCGTACGCTTAACGCTAAGTTTACTTTTGACCACGGTTTTTGTTGGGTGTAAGGAAATAGTCAGGTCGACTAACGGGATAGAAAAAGCGGGCGGAAGATAATCCGCCCGACGTTTAGCTGTAACTGACATAGAGTCTCCTAAAACAGAAAGTCTACGCAACTATTATTGGTTAGCTTCGCCAGGTTGCTTTGCATAATCTGGAGGTGTTAGGCGAAGAATTTTAATTCCTAAGTAGGCGTAGATAATAGCAAGAATTGGGTTTATTACGTTAAAGAACGCATAGAAAACATAGTCGAATGGGTTAACCAACAGCACACTGTGCATGTAGGCACCACAGGTGTTCCAAGGAATAAGTGGCGACGTTAAGGTTCCACCATCTTCCAGACTTCGAGATAGATTTAACTGGTGTAAACCGCGTTTTTCGTACTCTTCTTTGTACATGCGCCCAGGCATCACGATAGAGATATACTGATCGGCCGTTACCAAGTTAGTCGCAAAACAGGTAAGAATAGTTCTGCTTACCATATCACCGGCCGACTTAGCCCCTAATAAAATGGCGGATACTGCGCGTTTCAATAATCCTACTCTTTCAAGTACCGCACCAAACGACATGGCACAAATAATTAACCAAATCGTATTGAGCATAGACGACATACCGCCTCGTGAAAGCAAACTATTCAAGTTTTCATCAGGCGTTGAGAAGCTCACGCCATCAAACAAGGCCGTCCAAACAACTTTTAACGCTCCGATACTAGCGCTATCGTCAGGGCTAGCCATGCTAGCAACTACATCGCTTTGAAACAACACAGCCCATACTGCACCTAATAATGCGCCAATAGACACGGCAGGAAACGCAGGCACTTTTTTAACCGCAAGGGTTAGTAATACAACAAGGGGAACCAATAAATACCAGCTTAAATCGAAAGACTCATTCAATAACAACTGCATTTGTTCGATGCGATCTGCTTTAGCATCGCCACTTTCACTAAAGCCCAATATTACAAACAAAATAAGCGCCAGAATAAAGCTAGGTACGGTAGTCCAAAGCATGTAACGAATGTGTTCAAATAAATCAGTTCCTGCCACGGCAGGGGCTAAATTGGTTGTTTCAGAAAGCGGAGAAATTTTATCGCCGAAGTAAGCGCCAGATACAACTGCACCGGCAGTAATGGCCGCAGACATATCCATACCCGCAGCAACGCCCATAAGCGCTACCCCCACGGTGGCCGCAGTAGTCCAAGAACTACCAATACTCATGGCAACCACAGCGCAAATCAAGCACGCAGCGGCATAAAAGAATGAAGGGTTTAATAATTCTAAACCGAAATAAATAAGTGTGGGTACGGTACCAGCCAACATCCAAGTACCAATAAGCGAACCTACTGCCAATAGAATTAAACACGCACCGAGGGACATTGAGATACCATCGACAATACCTTTTTCGATGGTCTTCCAGCTGTAACCGTTTTTCATGCCAATAATGGCAGCAAGCCCCATGGCCAGTAATAAGGCAATTTGGTTAGGGCCATATGATGAATTATCGGCAAATAAATAAACCGCACTCCCCATCATCAGCACTAAGGCTACAATGGGGATCATCGCGTCAAATAATGAAGGTTCTTTCAATTCTTTAGTTGTTGTCATTTTTATTATTCTTAAGCCTTAAATCAAAAAACTGAGCGGTAAAACATGAGCGCAATAATAACCGGGCAAACGAAGCGTACATACCAAGGCCAAATCTTCCAAAACAAACTCTGTTCTGCGTTTGCGTCGCCTTCTTTAAGTTCTGCAAGTATGGTATCTCTGCGCCACACCCATCCGGCAAATATACATAACACTAAACCAAGTAGTGGTTGACTGTACTCCGTGGTGAGAGCAATAACGAACCCAAACAGTGCATTAAAATTTAGAATAATGATGCAGCTAAGTACAAAGATAATAGCCGCCATTAACACTACTGCTTTTTTACGCACTAAGCCCCTGCTTTCCACCATGTAAGCCACAGGTACTTCAAGCATTGATATTGAAGAAGTAACGGCGGCTATCGCCATTAACGCAAAGAAAGTAAATGCAACAAACACACCTACACCACCAATTGTATCAAATAAGGCAGGCAACACTTTGAATATAAGCGAGTCACCTTGAATTAAGGCCCCCTCTGGCGTAAAGATTTCTACACCATTATGCAGCGCTACGTACATAGCGGGAATAATTAGCATGCCGGCAATAACGGCTACGCCGATATCTACTAATGCAACGGAAGCACCAATGGTGGGCAAATTTTCTTTTTTGCTTAGGTATGAACCGTAAACGAGCATAGTCCCCACACCCAATGACATAGAGAAAAAAGCTTGGCCCATGGCATCAATTAATAAGTCGGGGTCGAGAATACGTGTAAAATCAGGCACCAAATAAGCGCTCCAGCCATCAGAGGCACCAGGCTGCAAACTGACATAAACGATAAGGGCAAGAATAAGCAGCACCAGTGTGGGCATCAATCTTACCGACCATTTCTCAATGCCGGACTTTACACCACCCACAACGATAAAAGCTGTTAACGCCATGAAAATAAAGCAGAAAATAATGTTACGCGTAACTGAATATGTAAGCAACCAATCACTTGCAGACTGTAGTCCCACCATATTGACGGCAGAATCAGCAAAATAAACCAACATCCAACCGCCCACAATAGCGTAAAACGCCAGTATAAGTGAGACCGTAATACAACCCCAAATTCCGGTTGCACGACCAATGAAGCTTCCAGAAATATTGCCTAGCGCGTCCACCATATTAGAACGAGAGCTTCGCCCAATGATGAGTTCGGCCATAAGAACGGGATATGCAAGAACAAATGCGAGAAGTAAATAGACAAGAACAAATGCAGCACCGCCATTCGTTGCCACTTTGGTGGGGAAACCCCAAATATTACCGAGCCCAACCGCTGAACCCGCTGCTGCGAGCACGAACCCGATTCGAGAAGAAAACTCGCCTCTGATAGCCATGTGATTTCCCTTTATTTATTATTGTTGTATAGGTATATCAGACACAAAAAAAGGGCTGGCCATTGACCAGCCCTCTGTCATCAACCTTTAGTGTGTTATTGCGTATCTGCCTGTTTCAATCATATCAAAAGTAATATTGGCAGCTTCATCTAAGAACGGATCTAACTCTTCCATATCTTCAGGTAGGTCATCAAGTGTTTTGACTAATTCTTTACCCATACGCTGTAAACGTTCATTGGCTCTTTCGAGTGCTTTTTCTTCAGCTTCTTTTTTATCTGATTCACGTTCAGATTTTACCAATGAAATAAAGTTCTTATCTTTATTTTCTTTGTACTCAACAATATCCTCGTGGATATAAGAAAACTCAGGATCTTGCATAATACGTTTATTGTGTTTCGCAGTTAATACGTCTAATGCAGCCTGTCCGTCAGCAAACGTTGTGTAATTTGCGCGGTTAATGCTGTCCCAAGGTAATGCGTTATCCTGTTGGCTCTCGCCCCAATCAGCTGGTTCAATTGCTGAAGGATAAAGAATATCTGGCACTACCCCTTTGTGCTGCGTACTTCCGCCGTCAATACGGTAGAACTTAGCGATGGTGAACTGCACGCTACCTAGTGGGTTGTCGTACAAGTCATAAATTTTACCTAAACCACGGTGTTGTTGAACAGTCCCTTTACCGAAGGTTTGCTCACCAATAATTAACGCGCGATTATAATCTTGCATTGCTGCGGCGAAGATCTCTGACGCCGACGCACTGTAGCGGTCTACTAAAACCGTTAATGGGCCATCGTAAGAGACTTTTCCATCGGTATCGCGATCAACGCTTACTTTAGTTTGGCCGTAACGAATTTGTACCACGGGTCCTTTTTCGATGAAAAGGCCGGTAAGTAATGTTGCTTCTGTTAAAGAACCACCACCATTTCCGCGTAAATCTACAATAATACCTTTAACGTTCTGCGCTTTAAGGCTGTTTATTTCCTTTTCAACATCAGCGTGTAGGTTGTTGTAGAAACTAGGAATAGTAATAACACCTAAAGGCTGATTCGCATGAGGTCCAGTTTCAGGCGTGTAAACCTCAGACTGAGCAGCTCGGTCTTCAAGCTTAATTTTGTCGCGAGTAAGGCTAACTACAGACATCGTTTTTGCATCAGTCGCGCCTTTTTGAACTTGTAAGCGCACCGCGCTGCCTTTCGGCCCTTTGATAAGCTCTACAACTTCATCTAAACGCCAGCCAACGACATCAACGAACTCTTCGTCTTCTTGAGCAACACCAACAATTTTATCTTCCGGCTTTAACGCGCCAGATTCATCAGCAGGGCCACCAGGTACTACGCTTTTGATAACGGTGTAATCTTCTTCGCTTTGAAGTACCGCACCAATACCTTCAAATTCCAAATTCATTTCCATTTGGAATCGGTCAGCATTGCGTGGTGAAAGATAACTAGTATGAGCTTCGATGGTGCGCGCAAATGCATTCATAGCAATTTGAAAAACATCTTCGCTTTTAGTTTGCTTAGTTCGCTTAATAGAACGTGTGTAGCGTTTCTCCAGAAGCTCTTTTGCTTCTTCCCACGTCTTGTCAGCAAGAATAAGATTTAACGCATCATACTTAACACGTTGACGCCAAATCTCATCTAATTCATCTTTGCTAGTAGGCCATTCGGCTTCTTCGCGATCGTAATAAAATTTGTCATCAGCTTTTTCAAAATCAAAAGGCCCTTTCTCCAGCATAGCCAGTGCAAACTCATAACGCTCAATACGGCGTTGTGCGCTTACATTGTACATGTCGTACGCAACAGAAAGGTTACCCTTACTCAACGCATCATCAAAAGCATTGCGATATTTTTCGAAACCCACCACATCAGACAATAAAAGGACTTGCTTGTTGTGATCTAAAGATTCAATGAAGCGCTGATAGATACGTGCTGATAACACATCATCCAACGAAATTTCTTTATAGTGAGCGCGAGTAAATAACGCACTTACGCGTTTAGCAGCAACACTATGCTGTGTCTCTTGCTGAAGAACGGGTAGTTCTTCAACATCGGGGGTTGTGGTGACTGCACCAGCGCCTACCCCAACGGTAAGAAATGCACTAGCAATGGAAATTCGAAGGATATCTTTCATATTTACGACCTCTTGGAGCGTGCCAAACGTAAAGCATCTGCATTTACTTTTACCACCATACCTGAGTCTAACTGAACATGAATACCGTCTTTAGCAATTTCGGTAATAACGGCTGGCATAGGTGTTTTACCTAATTTAACCGTTACGTTTGTACCTTGTTGCATATCGGCATCAGTCAATTTAGCCGGTGGTGTCTTAGTTGGTCTCTGAATTTTCGGTTTAGTTCCCTGCTGGCCTTCTTTGTTGCTGCCTGCAGGTGTAGAACCTGAAGATTTCGGACGTGCAAATTGACGTTTTTCTTTCTTTTGAGGCTGCTGAGCTTGCTTAGCTTTGCGCTTTTCGGCGGCTTTCGCTTTGCTTTCTTCTAGCTGCTTCTGTGCATGATCGGCATGCTCTTTTTCAATGGTTTCCCCTTCAACACCATCTAAGTCGACACGGTTAGCGCCTTCTTTGATGCTGTAGAGATAACGCCAGCTATTTGTATAGTGACGAAGTGTAGAGCGGAGTAGTGTTTTACTCACTCGTTCTTCGCTTTCTAAACGCTGGGCTAAATCTTGAAAGATGCCGATCTTAAGTGGTAGGGCTTCGCCTTCAATACTAAAGCATTTAGGGAAGGTCTCGGAAAGGAAAGCGATAACTTCCTTACTGCTAGTAAACTTTTCTGGTGATTCCATTAAACTTTCTAAATTATTCAAGAGATTTCTTCATTACTCTCATCATCCCAAGTTGCCAGCGCGTGGTCAACCCAATCGAGTAATTCGTCATCATCAATTTCTAATAAATGTTTATCTTGTTGCCAAGACTCCCAACCGTGTTGCAATAATTGTTCAAGCCGATGGGTTTCAATATCTTCATCGGCTCTATCATAAATTGCGTGAAGTACGAAATTCAATCGTTCTGACGCTTCATCAGGGTCATCGTGATTGTCTTCCATATCTTCATAAGTAGATAGTACTACATGGATGTCAACGTTGTATTTCATAACGATTGCTGAGATTCAATAAGTATATCGGCTATTTTACACAACCCAAGCTCATCTTGCTCGTCGAAACGAGAAAATTCTGGGCTATCGATATCTAAAACACCAATTAGTTCGCCATTTACTACAAGAGGAATGACGATTTCGGAGTTAGAAGCGGCGTCACAGGCAATGTGGCCAGAGAAGCCGTGAACATCTGCAATACGCTGTACTGTGCGGGTTTCAGCGGCAGTACCACACACCCCCTTCCCCATAGGAATACGGATGCAAGCGGGTTGTCCTTGAAAAGGACCCAACACTAACTGCGCTTCTTTATAAAAATAAAAACCAGCCCAATTTACCTTATCGAGATGGTTAAAAAGTAGTGCACTGATGTTTGCCATGTTGGCAATGACATCGTGCTCACCAGCAACCAGGCTTTTCGCCTGGCTTATTAACTGGGCGTATTGTTCTTCTTTCAAACGGTTACCCTGCTATTGAATAATAGTGAAACTAACGTTTATGCGCGCTTCAACCGTTTCTTGCCCTGGTAAAGAAACAGACATTTCTTTGGCAAACGCATCTGCACGCATAACTGGAACGGGCATATTGCCACCAGATTCAGAGATTGCAACTACTTCGCCCACTTCAACGCCTAATTCCTTCGCTAAAAGTGCCGCTCTTGCCTTTGCATCCTTCACCGCTGCAACTAATGCAGTTTGGTATGCGTTGGTTTGCGTTGTACTAACAAACGAGAATTGTTGAATGCGGTCAACGCCACGGCCTAGCACCCCATCCAATACTTTATCATAGTTTTCGATATTGGAATCAGTCACTGATATTTCGCGACTTAACGTAAACCCTTCTTGTACTCGGCCATTAGGACTGTTCACATAGCGTGGGGTTAAACGAACTTGCATAGATTGAATGTTATTGCGCTCAATACCCTGTTCTAGCAGAAAGCTAACAACAGCGCGCAAATCGGAAGCAAGGGTCGTGTTAAGCTTACCAACGGTTTCGCCCTGTTCTTCAATAACAAAGGTGACTGAATATGCATTAGGCGTGACTGACATAGCGCCTGTGCCTTGAACATGGATAAGTTGTTGCTGAGGCTGAGCCATTGATGCCGTACTAAGCATTGTAGCAACAATGCCCGTTAATAATATCATCGGTGATAAGCGCTTGCCTGTGGCAGTACGTTTAAGAGGCATCGCTAGTTTACTGATTGAATTCATTAAAAACTCCGTGTTTATTATCATTAGTTCAGGCAAATCATAAGTAACGGTAAGTGAACGTATTATGAACCGCAACTAAATCATTCATAAAACAGGCGAGTTAACTGATACGTCAGTTTTAATAAAAAGCGTTTAACTTTTTTTGCTTTATAGGCTTACCCAATGGCGATAATAAAAAGTGGGCCCGATGGCCCACTTTTGATGTGTCGTAAACTTATGCCCTAATCTGTATTTTTTATTTTAGTACTTTTTGTAACGATGTAAGGCAATGATCGATATTGCGTGGTTTACACGCATAGCCCATTAATCCAATGCGCCATACTTTACCAGCAAACTCACCCAAACCAGCACCAATTTCTAAATTGAAATCGTTAAGTAGTCTTGCGCGAACTTCAGCGTCATTAACACCGTCTGGAATGTTCACTACATTGAGTTGAGGTAGGCGATATTCAGCATCTACGGCAAGTGAAAGACCTAAGCCTTCGAGTCCAGCCACCAGCTCGTTATGCCCAGTTTGATGGCGTTGCCATGCGTTTTCTAAGCCTTCTTCTTTTAAAATAAGTAGGGCTTCATAAAATGCATACATACTGTTTACCGGTGCAGTATGGTGATAAGCACGCTTAGCCCCTTTCCCCCAATACCCCACAATTAAGTTCATGTCTAAAAACCAGCTTTGCACTTTGGTTTTGCGGTTTTGAATAACATGCACTGCACGGTCGCTGAACGATACGGGTGAAATTCCTGGTACACAGCTTAAGCACTTTTGTGACCCCGAATAAATGGCATCAATGCCCCACCCGTCTACGTCTAGCTCAATACCGCCTAAAGAGGTTACGGCATCGACTATCGATAAACAGTCGTATTGTTTTGCAAGTTCACATAACCGTTTTGCATCGTTTCTCACACCGGTTGAGGTTTCTGCATGTACGAAAGCCAGCACTTTAATATCGGCCTCTTTTTTAAGTGCATCTTCTACCGCGTTCAAATCGGTTTGCTTGCCCCAATCGTTTTTAATCACGATAGCTTGACCGCCACATCGTTCAACATTTTCAACCATACGGTTGCCGAACACGCCGTTGATGCACACCAATACTTTATCACCTGGCTCCACAAGGTTAACAAAGCAGGCTTCCATCCCGGCGGATCCCGGGGCTGAAATAGGCATTGTTAATGCGTTTTCAGTTTTAAATGCGTATTGAAGCAGCTGTTTGGTAGCATCCATAAGCTCGATAAATAGCGGATCTAGATGACCAACAGTTGGCCTAGCAATAGCGTTAAGAATACGAGGGTTTACGTCTGAAGGACCAGGCCCCATTAATGTGCGCTCAGGCGGAAGAAAAGTGGAATGCGTTTGCATATCAGTCCTTAACAATAATAGTAACAATAGCGTACCTGCATTCTTACAATCTTAACGGCTGGGTACAACAGCTTGTTATGAACATAATTAACATGAATGGAATCACTTCACCCCATAACAAAGTGAACATTGAGCAAGATGTGGATAACCCGTGCGTATCATGAGGATAAAAGCGTTGAAAAAAAATCAGAAACTCCGACCAGTAAAAAGCCTATGATTTTTCAGAAGTTATTATCATTTTATTTAGATTAAGGGGTCTGTAAAATAAATTTCACAATGTTTAGTTTATAAAATGAACAAATATGGACTATAGTTATTGTCCGTCTGAAAGAATTTGCATGCACTTCTCCCTTGCAATAGTTAGCGCACGGCTCAGCAATGAGCCATTCCCCTATGCCCAGAACCTATGTTCTGGGCATTTTTTATGGGACAGGTATAACTTCCTTTGACCAAACGCTCTGCAATAAAGCGCTGAAATGAAGCGCAGGAATACAACGACATAATGGAAGTGGCAAGAATAATAGCGGTTAGCGGTTATTCCTACATAAGACATGATAATTTGGCTTGCGCATACTGATTAAACTTCAGAAAGGTGCTTATTGTAATGCGTGGCATTATGCGCATAGTGCGCTGCAGATGCTTGAAGCTTTTCCTCTACACTGCTATCGAACTGCTTTACCACTTTTCCCGGTGATCCCACCACTAAGCTGTAGTCTGGAATTTCCATATTTTCGGTAATTAACGTATTAGCGCCAATAATGCAGTACTTGCCAATTTTCGCGCCATTTAACACCACCGCGTTGATACCAATTAAGGAGTAGTCACCTACGGTGCAGCCATGCAACATGACTTTGTGACCCACGGTTACGCCTTTACCTAACGTTAGAGGAATGCCCGAGTCGGTATGAAGCACACTACCATCTTGTACGTTCGTGAGCTCCCCTACCGTAATCGCATCCATATCTGCGCGAATGACCACATTAAACCATACACTGCTATGGGGCTTTAATATCACGTTGCCAATAACATGTGCGCCGGGGGCAACATAACTGGTGCTATCACACTTGGGCGTTAACGTATCAAGAGAATATTGCATAAGCGTTCCTTGTTAATATTTTTATAGTTGGCTCAAAATACAGTGTTGATATGTTGTTAGTCGACATCGACTTGTCGCATTAAGCCTTCTTGCGTAGCAGAGGCTACCAGCTCACCTTGTTGAGTGAAAATCTGACCTCTCACCAAACCTCTTGCTCCGCCACTAAACGGACTTTCCATTACATATAATAACCATTCATTCATATTAACGGGGCGGTGAAACCACATCGCATGATCGATAGTCGCAATACGTAGTGATTTGTCGGTGACTGAAATTCCGTGAGGCTGTAGTGACGTGCTTAAAAAGTGGTAATCAGAAGCATACGCTAATGCCGCTTGTTGCAGTGTAATCTCTGGAGCAAGCTCATTCCTTGCTTTCATCCAAATATAGCGTTTAGCCGGTTGGCGATTAGACTGATAGGAATTCGCCGCACCAATAGTACGGATATCTACCGGGCGATGATAACTTAATGCTTCTCGCATAGGACGGGCAATTTTGTCGAAGTTCTTTTCATAAAACTCGATATCAGACTGCACTTCTTGTGGCGGTGGTACGTCAGGCATATCCGCTTGCTGGTGATGCATTCCTTCTTCTGGCACTTGGAACGATGCTGTCATGTAAAAGATGTTTCGACCATCTTGAATTGCTTTTACTCTTCGGGCAGAAAAGCTACGACCATCTCGCACTACTTCTACATCGTAGACCACAGGTTTCTTTGCATCGCCGGGTAGCAAAAAGTAAGTATGGAACGAATGGGCAACACGGTCTTTGTCTACCGTTTCATAAGCCGCAGCTAACGCCTGCCCCAAAACTTGACCACCAAATAATGCGCGAAAGCCTAAATCCCAACTTTGTCCGCGATACAAACCCGCTTCAACAGTTTCTAATTCAAATAACGAAGATAATTTAACCTCAGGCATGCTTTTCTTTCTCTTGTTGCTCAGCGTTCGGGTTTCTTGGGTAGTATTTTTCAGGTAAATACGCCCTATGCTCAAAAAATCGCGTGTCTTTATAGGGTAACTTCATAAAGCCTGAAATGCCTAGCCCTTTTATTGACGGCACATGTTCAACTAACTTGGCTAATAATTCAGAAAACCTATCTTGCTCGTGATGATTGAGCAATGTGTAATAACTATGAATCTTTAAATGGGTACTTAAGGCTTCAAAGATAATACAGCCAGTGTGATGAATCGTATTCAGCTCTTTAATAATTGTAATAATAGGCTCAGGTAATTTCAAAAGCTCATCTGGATCGTCGCCATCCTCAAAGTAAGAATGGGTTCTAGATTCATCTTGTGCCACCGATGCGCGGGACAAATCAAACGGTATTACGCATTTAGATGTTGGTACAAACGCATCGTTCTCGGTTTCTCGTTCGATATGCAGCGTGTTTTTAGCGTTAAACATGCAGCATTTAAATACCCCAGGCTTATGAATAGCGCGTGCAAGGTTAATCACGTTGTTAACCGCAAGTTCGAAAGCTGTTTTTAATGCCGCGTCGTGTAGATTTAAACTGGAGTCTACATAAACGCCGTTTGGCTCCCAGCGAATTGCCATACCACCAACAACGGGATACCGGCCAAGACGACTAATTGCCGACACAAAGGCTTTTTCGGTATCGCCCATGCCTTGCAAAAAGTTTTTGTAATATCGATCGAACTGGGCATCATCGATATACCGTAATGAAGCATCTTCTAATACCGATTGCTGGCGCAAATAAGATTTTCGAGAGCTGTAAACAACGGTTTCAATGTCATCTTGCGATGGCGTAACCCACGTAGGAATACTCGGTACATACTGCAAAACGGTGTCTTTAGAAAACACCATGTGTTTTAGCACGTGCAAATTATTGAAGAAGTAATCTCCTCCTTGTTGCCTTTTCTTTGGGTCGTCACTGAGCATGTATTCTAATATGCTTGCTAGCATTTTTGGCAAGCCTAACGATGAAGGGCGAATAACCTGATGGCCATACCGACATGATTGCCCAGATGCTAAAGCATATAGCGTGCTTGCCATACCTTGCTCATCGAAGCGTGGTGATGATAACGCCCCATTTAACTGCTCTTCTCCAATAAAATAAACATCACCTAATCGGGCGTTTGTTTGGTGAAGCTCGCTAGACATCAAATCCATCACATTGTTACTGGTGTACTGACCATTTTCATCTACTTGTGCAAACACAGATGAGCCCCAATCGATAAGCCCAATGCTCTCTGTAGATTCGTCCCATACCAAGTTAGAAGGTTTAATATCGCCATGAACGATAGGTTTGGCATTGCCATTTTGCGTATGCTGCCGAAAACACTGCAACAAATCACCAAGCTGTACCGCTATTTTCACTATGATCCTTGGCGGCAGTGGCCCACGAGCCAAACTTACTTTTTCAAGATCGTCGCCAGGGGCACGGCCCATCACCAAAATAGATTGTTTACCTATTTGCTGATATTCAACCAATGCAGGCACATAAGGATGAGATACTTGAGATAGCATAAAGGCTTCTTCCTCAAGCCGTTCTTGTACATGCTGAGGAAGATTTATTCGAGAAAACTTAAAGACGTGTTCTTGAGCGATTGAGCTTTGACTAAAGCTTGAACCTGAGCCTGGGTTTTGATTGGGCGCGGTACCTGCAAATGCAAAACCAAACGCCCCTTTTCCCAATAGGGAGATATTGCGATAACCTAAACTAGCTAACTGGTCGATGCACAGTGCTACCCAATCCTTGAGCTTTTTAGCATCAGCATGCGAGAGCAAATAAATAGACTGCTCATCGGGTATATAAAAATGCGTTAACCCTTTTACCTGAGACATGCCAATTGCCTACCTCTTTTTAATGTTTACGCTTATGTGTTTTAACTCGTTTTCGGTATTCGTTTATAAGTACAAGCTAAAGGGATTACTCTTCAGTAGTTAGCCATGTCAATGTGTACGCAGCGTTACTTCCTAATAACGGCGTGATCTCATCAAGGGCTTCACGCATACTGACATCAAGTTGCCAAGGTGGATTGATGACACATAAGCCAGAACCGTACATGCCAGCATCGGCGGTATTTTCTTCAACGGTAAGTTCAATAATGAAACAAGGCTTACCTAGTGCTGATAACGACTGACACATTTGCTGGCTAGCCCCACTTTTAGCCCCAGCTCTCTGTGATAGTAACGGATACCACACTACCATTTGCGCTTGCTGCCAACGTGCTAATACTTTCTTCACCGCACTGACTACATCTTGGTATTCAGAAAGCTTCTCGTAAGGCGGATCTATTAATACCGCGCCACGATTAGGTGATGGTGGCGTCAGTGCAATTAAGCCTTCGTAACCATCCCTGTGATGAACATGGCTCTGGCTATCGCCAATTTGCCACATGGCATCATCAAGTTTTTCGTGTTCAGCTGGATGTAACTCCATAAGATGCAACACATCGATATCACGTTTTAGTTTGGCGCTAATAGCCGGTGAACCCGGGTAACATCTATCACTTAAAAACCCGTTACATAGCGACAAATAGGATTGCAACAAAGGCGAATTTGCCGATAGGTTTGCCACTTTATCTACACCAGACTCATACTCTTTATTTTTGGATGCTAAAGCATCATCGAGCTGATAAAGCCCAGCACCACTATGTGTATCATAGAGGGTGAAAGGCTTATTTTTTTTCTTTAGATGGCTTATTACGCCCATCCAACAAAGATGTTTGATAACGTCGGCGTGGTTGCCGGCATGAAATGCATGTTGATAGCTAAGCACGATATACCATGAGTTGACGCGCAAACTGCGCAGGAAATTGTAGTTTAGCAGTCAATAATAACGCTTGGCCTAACATCCACACAAGCCCGACAACCCAGTTCCTTGCAATTAACCGCGATATAAAAAAGCTTCCCATCAATAAGCGCTCTGTAATTAAATTCAAAGCACTTGGATCAAACCATTTTGATATTAGTGTTCACATTTAAATAATTATCAATCACTAGGCTGTGGGCCTACCGCCCACGTTAAAAATACCTATCGCTATTTCAAGTGCATTAGCATGGTTTCTGGCTCCTCGATGAAGCTAGACCAGAGATTATTGAAGCGAACCATAGTGGCACCATCAATAATGCGGTGGTCGCCAGACCAATTCACCATCATAATACTGTGCGCTTCAACGCTACCGTCAGCGGCAAAGCGAGGAAGGGTTTGCGTTTTGCCCAGCGCGACAATAGCAGCTTCTGGCTTATTAATAACCGGTGTAGCTGTAATGCCACCAATAGCGCCAATATTTGAAATGCTGATAGTGCCACCTTTAAGTGCATCCCCGCTTAATTTACCTTCTCGAGCTTGCTCGATAGTGGTATGCATTTGCTGGGCGATATCAAACAAAGAAAGGTGTTCTACGCCTTTAACATTAGGCACTAAAAGACCAATTTTAGCGTCAACAGCAAAGCCGATATTATGGTGATTAAAATAAGTAAGCTCAGTGCCATCTTCGTTTAATTGGCTGTTAATGATGGGAAATTCTTTTAACGCCAACGACAATGCTTTTACAAAAAATGGCATAAAGCTAAGCTTTATTCCTTTTGCTTCAAACATAGGTTTTAGCGACTGTCTTAACGCAATTAGCTTATCCATCCTAATTTCATCGCTCACCGTAAAGTGAGGAATGGTATTTACTGACGCCACCATTTGTTTTGCCATAGCGGCCCGAATGCCTCGTACTTTTTCGGTATAGCTTGCTTCGCTTGCTGTGTTATTCACTTTAGAGCGCGACATATTGTTAGCCTCGCCCATGGCATTTGACATAGTGAAGCTTTCATCGGGGCTTTCACCAGAGCTCTCACCGGGGCTTTCATCAATGTTTGCGCTTACGCCGGTCGCGCTAGCATGGCTGACATCATGTTTTAAAATACGGCCTTTTTTGCCACTCCCCGCAACGGCAAGTAAATCAATCTCGTGCTCTCTTGCAATACGACGTACTGCAGGGCTTGCCAGTACTTTTCCTGGTATAGCGATAGGAGGCTCAAAATCCCCATCTTGCCATTTCTCATTAATGGCCGCGTTCCCTTGCTCACTGGTATTATTGTTTGCAGGCGTTGCGCGATGGTTTGTATTTTCGTTTACTTTTTGTTCTTTGCCTGCTTGCTCATCTGTAGCGACAGCCGTTGGGTCTTCGGCGCTATTTAGATGGCTTTCGCTAGCGCTTTCATCAGTATCAAGGGCAAATAGTGGGCTATGCACTTCTGCAATATCGCCTTGTTTATAATAAAGCTTATGTACCGTGCCTGAATGCTTAGCAGGAATTTCTACCACAGCCTTATCTGTCATTACCTCAACCACACTTTGGTCTTCAGCAATAACATCCCCTTCTTTCACATTCCACTTGACGATTTCGCACTCAACAATACCTTCGCCAATATCAGGTAAAATAAAATCAATATTCATATTATTGGCTCCCTTTTAATAATGTAATGAGCGCTTGATAGCTTCGTAGGTTTTAGTTTCATCAGGCATATATTCGGTTTCATGAGCAAGTGGATAAGGTGTATCTAAACCACAAACACGCGTAATAGGCGCTTCTAGATACAAAAAGCATTTTTCTTGGATAGTGGCGGTAATTTCGCTGGCGAAGCCGCCAGTGAGCGGCGCTTCATGATTAATAAGAAGTCGACCGGTTTTCATAACCGAACTGATGACTGCTTCGGCGTCCCACGGTAAAATTGAGCGCAAATCGATAATTTCACACGACACGCCATCATCTAGCGCCATTTCAGCTGCTTTCTGCAAAATCTCAATTTGTGCCCCCCACCCTAATAGGGTGATATCTGTGCCCTCTTGTACTAAATCGGCTTTACCGAGAGGCAGTTCATAATCTTCTTCAGGTACATCGGCAATAGACGCGCGATATAAACGTTTTGGCTCAAGAAACAGCACCGGGTTTTTATCACGAATAGACGCTAGAAGCAGACCTTTAGCTTGGTAAGGGTCTCGTGGAATAACCACTTTTAAACCTGCGCAGTGGGCGAAAAATGCCTCTGGCGATTGGCTGTGGTAATGACCACCCGATATACCGCCACCATATGGCGTGCGTATGGTAAGGCCGCCAACATCAAATTGGCCGCCTGAACGATAACGCCATTTGGCCGTTTCATTTACGATTTGATCGAACGCGGGGAAAATGTAATCACCGAACTGAATTTCAGCAACAGGGAAAGCGCCTTGTGATGCAAGCCCGTTTGCGAATCCAATAATGCCCTGTTCGGTAAGCGGCGTATTAAAACACCTGCCTTTGCCAAATTTTTCTTGTAGATGACTGGTAGCTCTAAATACCCCACCAAAATGGCCAACGTCTTCACCAAACACCATGACTTTTTCTTCGGCTGTCATGGCAGTAATTAACGCGTTGTTAATTGCCTGTAGTAAGTTCATTTTAGCCATTAGCGAACACTCCCAGACGTTTTAGGATATTTTTTAGGGTATTGTTTAATATGAGCTTTTAGCGAAGTAAGCTGATCTTGTAAATGCCAGGGTACACTGTCATAAACATCTTCAACTATTTCCTCTATGCCGCAAATAGGAATGGTTTCACTGACTTTCAGCGCCGCGAGCACGTCTTGACGCGCTTTATCTACCTTGGCTTTATTTTGCTTTTCATCAAACCAACCTTTATGGGTGAGCCAATTCGCCATTCGGGCGATTGGATCTTTTGCGCGCCATTTATCTTCTTCATCTCTAGAACGATAGCCCGTGGGATCGTCAGACGTAGAATGCGCAGCAAGTCGGTAAGTCATGGCTTCTATTAATACCGGGCACATTTCTGCTAACGCTATACGGCGTGCTTCCTGCGTCGCGGCGAATACCGCTAAAGGGTCATTACCATCGACCCGAATCGTTTTTACCCCATAGCCAATTCCGCGTGATGCAATACCATCACCAGCAAATTGTTCTTCTGACGGCGTTGAAATGGCATACCCATTATTACGACAGAAAAAGATAACCGGGCAATTAAGTACCGCAGCCATATTTACGCCTGCATGGAAATCCCCTTCCGAAGCTGCGCCTTCGCCAAAGTAACAAATAGTGACGGCTTCATTACCTGCCATTTTCTGCCCGTAGGCATAACCTGATGCTTGTGGTATTTGGGTTCCTAATGGAGACGATATAGTCATAAAATTCAGCGCTTTATCACCATAATGGATAGGCATCTGCCTTCCTTTATTGGGGTCGGCTTTATTGCTGAACATTTGATTCATGAATTGATCAGTTGTATAGCCTCTAAAAGCAAGTGCACCCTGTTCACGGTATTGACTCATGATCATGTCATGGGGAGATAACGCCGCTGCACTAGCAACGGCAGCGGCTTCTTCACCAGTACTTGCTAAATAGAAGCTAATTCGACCTTGGCGCTGCGCCGCCACCATTCGCTCATCGAGAATTCTGATGTATTCCATGGTGTCGTGAATTTTTAACGCCAGGGTTTGGTCAAGCTCTGGAAGCTGTGCGTTTTCATGCTCACTTCCATCTGATTTAAGCAATTGAAGCATGGGAATATCAATTAACCCGTTGCCGATAACTTCAACCCTGTTTGTTGTTTTAATTTTTCCGAGATGATTTCTATCTTCCACAATAATCTCCCTGCAATTTGAAGGATTCGAAAGCGAGATTGCTATGTTCACTATGCTAGTGGAAGTATGTTGGTGGCGTTGTGCTATTTCAGCAGTGCTTTATTAACTAAATATGATGAAAATTCTCAATATCTAATTTTAGTAGTATTGATATCCTAATAATCACCAAGAATGTTAAATCGATGCAAATAAAAGGATAAATATAAAGTACTAAATTGTAAAAATAAGCTTAGATTAGCGTAAGAGGTTGGCTGATAGGCCTTGAAATTGCGGTCATACAGTCAAATTTTCATCCTAACTTTTTAGCGAATATCAAATTAAAAAGTATGACTAAATGTAACAATATGTGTAATTCATATTAATGTTTAATATTCATTACAAAGTGAAAAAAATTGTGCTAGAAATATTATTGTCATTGTTATGACAATAAAAATTGGATCAACAAAGCCAATAAAAATAAGAAATTTCATCCATCCAGGGAAAATCCCAAAAACAGGCCGACGGAGGTTACCTGTGAATAATAAAGTGACGTTAGCTGTATCAGCTGCACTAATGTCGATGTCCATGCATTCTGCTGCAGAGCTATCATCTGCAACCGAATCGTTTTCAGTAACTGCTGATCAACTCAAAGCAGTAAAAGCGACATCGATAAACAAGTACAAGAACACTAAATCAGTTTCCACACCAAAAACACTCTACACCGCTGAGAAAGGACTCGAAAATAAAGATTACATTTACTTTGTACATCTTTCTGATGACGCAGTAGCGAGCTACGATGGTGGTGTTGAAGGTTTAGAAGCGACTAACCCCCAACTAAAAAAACAAGTTTCAGTCACACGATCTAACTCGTCTGCTAGCAAACGCTTAGACGCTTCTCTTCCAGAAGTAAAAGCATATGCCTCTTACCTTGAGAAGAAACAAGCAGAAATTATTACTAAAGCAGAGTCTGCTGTAGGTTCTTTAGAAACTGTAGCAGAATATAAATATGCACTTAACGCAATTGCGGTAAAAGTATCGCCAGCTGAGGCAGAAGCCATAGCGCGTTTGCCTGGTGTTAAAAACGTTGAACGCGATGAAGTGTATCAACTTGATACTGACACTGGCCCTATCTTAATTGGCGCTCCTGCAGTATGGGACGGCACAGCCAATGAAAGCGGCGTAGGTCGTCAAGGTGAAGGCGTAGTTGTTGCGGTACTAGATACTGGTATCAACAGTGATCACCCTTCTTTCGCTGACGTAGGTGGTGATGGTTACGATCACACTAACCCACTTGGCGCCGATGTTTACTTAGGTGAATGTGCGGTTGAAGCTGAAGTTCGTTGTAACGATAAGCTAATTGGTATTTATAGCTATCCGTCTATCTCTGACGTATACGCAGATGCCGATATCTTCCCTCAGAACGGCACTATACGTTTTGGTGAAGATTACAACGGACACGGTTCACATACTGCGAGTACTGCAGCAGGTAACGTGCTTGTCGATGTCGGTGAAGTTACGGCTGAATTTGACGTAAATGCGAGTGATGGTGTTGCAACTGGTTTTACTTTTGGTCAAATTTCAGGTGTCGCTCCTCACTCAAACATTATTTCTTATCAAGTATGTCAACCTGGTAACACTGGTGATACCTATGCAGGTTGTACTGGCGCGGCTATGGCTGCAGCGGTAGACGATGCGGTTGAATCAGGTATTGTTGATGTAATCAACTTCTCTATTTCAGGTGGTGGCTACCCTTGGAGTGGTTCGCTTAACGCAGCATGGTTGAATGCACGTAACGCGGGCATTTTTATTGCTCAATCTGCGGGTAATAGCGGCCCTGATCCAGAAACAACTGAGAAACACGCACCGTGGATTACCGTTGTTGCTGCTTCTACGCACGGTCGAAGTGTAGAGTATGATAAAGAAATCTCTTTCACTGGTGGTGCAACTGAGTTAGGTGCTATCGCTGGTAAGAGTAACTCTGGCGCGATATCTGGTTCAATCGTTTATGCAGGTGATTACACCAATGCAAACGATCCTGATGGCGATCCAGCACAATGTTTAGAGCCTTTCCCTGAAGATACTTTCGCGGGTGAAATTGTTGTTTGTGACCGTGGTGCTATTGCTCGTGTAGCTAAAGCATCTAACGTTGCAAGTGGTGGCGCTGCAGGTTTCGTTCTAGCAAACCTTGCAGATGGTGCAACATCAGTTAATAACGATGCGTATATTATCCCAGGTATCCATGTTGATGCGACGAACGGTGATATGCTGCGTTCATGGTTAGCAGAAGGTGAAGGCCATACCGCTTCAATTACTGCCTCTGAAGGCATTTTAACAGTGGACGACGACGCGGCTGATATTATGGCTGAGTTCTCTTCACGTGGTCCTAATACATCAATTAGCACACTAACACCGTCGGTAACTGCGCCGGGCGTTAGCATTTATGCTGCTTACTCTGATGAACAATACGGCCAGGACTCTACAGGTTCTGCACCTGCTGATTACGCCTACCTTCAAGGTACGTCAATGTCAGGTCCTCATGTTGCGGGTGCTGCTGCACTTGTACGTCATGAGAAACCATCGTGGACACCAGATCAAGTACGTTCTGCTCTTATGATGACGGCTACCACCGATGTTCTTAAAGAAGACGGTGTTACCGCAGCAGATTGGTTTGATATGGGCGCAGGTCGTATTGAAGTAGACCTAGCGGTTCAATCTGGCTTAGTTATGGATGAAACAGACGCAAATTATGCTTCTGCTGATCCAGCTCTAGGTGGTGAGCCTCGCACACTTAACTTACCTTCTGTTACCGATGACAACTGTGTAGGTTCTTGCACATGGACTCGTACTGTAACGGCAACTAAAGACGGCTCTTGGTCTGTAGACGGTGTGGGAATTTCTGATGGTATAGAAATTACCGTTACACCAGCTACCTTCGACCTAACGGCAGGACAATCTCAAGAGTTAACGATTGAGATTGATGCATTCCGCGCCGAAAGTGATGTTTGGTCATTTGGTCAAATCAACTTAGTTTCTGGTTCATCGCCAGACTTACATCTTCCTGTTTCAATTGTTGCATCTAACGGTAACTTACCTGATGAAATCGACTTTGAAGCACATCGTAATCAAGACTCGTACTTGCTTGAAGATGTAATGGCAGTTGAGATTACTGATCTTCAGGTTACGTCTTACGGCCTAACCAAGGCAACCAAAGTTGAAGGTATGGTTGCGCAAGACTCGGACAACAGCGACTACCTAGATGATTTAGAAGATGGCTTGCATATTACTCAAATCGAAGTACCTGAAGGTACCCTTCGTTTAGTAGCTGCAACTATGGATACGACGTCGCCAGATCTTGACTTGCGTGTTGTATTTGATGCAAATGCTGATGGTATTCCTCAAGAAGATGAGCTTATTGGCATAAGCGCCAC
This sequence comes from Alteromonas naphthalenivorans, assembly GCF_000213655.1. NCBI lineage: Bacteria > Pseudomonadati > Pseudomonadota > Gammaproteobacteria > Alteromonadales > Alteromonadaceae > Alteromonas > Alteromonas naphthalenivorans. The sequence goes on along the minus strand of NC_015554.1, from coordinate 1,793,023 downwards.
TGCAACATCTGAAGAGTACGTTAGCGTTGAAATGCCAACCGCAGGTAGCTACTGGGTTATTGTACAAAACTGGGCTGCATCATCTGATGAAGAAGGTTTTGAAGATAGCTTTGTATTAGCGCATGCCATGGTTGATAACCAGCCAGGTGAAGGGTTAACTATTGACGCTCCTTCTGCTATTCCTCAGTTAACTGAATTCGATGTACGCTTTACATGGGATTTAACTGACGCGGTTGAGGGTGATATCTACGTTGGTGCTGTTTCAATAGGTACTGATGCTGATAACGTTGATAACCTTGGCGTTATTCCTGTTGATATCGTTCGTGCTGAAGATGATGTTTATGTAACTGCAGAATCTGAAGAGCGTGTTCTACCAGGTGAAGAAGCCACTTTCTATGTAAACGTACTTCCAAACTTTACTACGGAAGACCGTGACTATGAAATTTCACTGACGCTACCAGATAACGTTACGTTAGTTGAAGGTTCACTGTCTCATGATGGTGTTGCTACTGAAAATACGCTTTCTTGGTCTATTACCCAAGAATCGCTACTTGGTGCTACTCCATCTTACGCAATTACCACTAATGCTACTGACGCATTCTGTGCTAACCCTGACTTCGGTCAAGGCGGTGGATACATCGACCTAGCCGGTTTTGGTATTGGTATAGATGATACATTGGATGGGGATACAGTAGACGGAACTTATTCACTTCCTGCTTACTTCCTAGGCACAATGTATAGTGCAGTTACAGTTACTGATGATGGTTTTGTAACATTAGGTACTGCTATCTCGTCGCCTTGGGTTAACCAAGGGCTTCCAGATGTTGCAGATCCAAATGGTGTTCTTGCTCCGCTATGGCGCGACCAAGAATTTGACGTTGCTAACGGCGTAGGCGTTTCTGTCGCTACTGCAGGTGCTGCGTATACCATCATTGAATGGGATAACATGAGATTCTGGGGTCTTAGCGAAGATTTCGCTGATATTGCAGATTACCAAATTGTTTTCTTCAATGAGCCATCTGAAGGTCAGCCAAACATCGTATTCTCATACGATAACGTGACGCACGACCTTGGTAGTATCTTGCCTGTGACTATTGGTTACGAAGATATTGATGGCGCTACGGGTCAAGCTCCTTACTACACGCCTTACAGCCAAGACTTCTTTGATGCTAACTTTGATGCTGAAATTACATCTGGTACGCAAATCTGTATGTATCTTGATGACGTTGATAGCAGCCCTACTCAATTAGCTTACACCGTTATGGTAAATGCTGATGACGCTGGTGGTGCTATTCAAATGATGGCCATGTCTGAAGTGACTAACATTCCTGGTGCAGCATCTGCAGTATCTGAAACTTACGAAGGTTTACAAGTTGAAGGTCCTCCAGTTGTAACTATCGACGGCATGACAGTGGCAACACTAGAAGTGGTTGAATTAATGGAGTTGAACTTACCTGGCCTAGTAGAAGAGCCTAATGGCGACGCTGTCGACATTACTTGGAAGCAAGTTGAAGGACCAGCAGCTATCATTGCAGGTGCTGGCATAGAAGAAGCTATCCTAGTTGCTCCAGAAGTAACGGAAGATACGCTAATTGTGCTTGAGCTTACTGCTACTGATAGTAACGGTAACACTTCAATGGCAACCGCTAATGTAACGATAAAAGATAACTTACCACCTGTTATCAACATCACGGCTCCGTTTACTGTTGAAGAAGGTGAGTCAATCACTGTTTCTGCTACAGCAACAGATCCAGAAGGTGATGACGTTACATTTACCATCAATGACATCCCAGGCTCAAGTCTAACGACTACAGCGCCTAATACGAATAGCACTATTGCTGTTACGTTTGAAGTGGTTGCATTTGATGGCTTAAATACAACAACAGAAACAGTAACCGTAAGCGTTACTGATAAGAGCGGTGGTTCAATGGGTTGGTTAACATTGCTACTTGTTCCAGTTGTGTATTTACGCAGACGTAAAATGAAATAAGCGATATCGCCTAGATATTACTTAAACGTAAAAGGCCGCTGTTAAGCGGCCTTTTTTATATCTGATGAAACGTAGAGTATTCCTAGTTAACGTTAAACCTAATTAGCCTTATAACTACCTCAACTACGCGCTTTTATTATTCTTCATCGGATAATCTCGACAAGGTATTGTCTAACCGTTTACTGGGCTGAACCCCCATTTCTCTGAACTTCTCTACTTGCCGGACTAAATTTCCACGCCCACTTGAAAGCTTATTCATTGCTGCATCATAACTGCCATGGGCGGTATCTAGTGCTTTACCAATCTTTTCAATATCAGAGACAAAGCCTACAAATTTATCGTATAGCTTTCCTGCTTGTTCTGCGATGAGTTGCGCGTTTTGGTTCTGGTACTCATATTGCCAAATATTATTGATGGTACGTAATGCCACAAGCAAATTCGTGGGGCTAACTAACATAATATTATGATTAAGCGCGAGTGAAACAAGATCAGGCTCTTCTTCAATGGCCAATAGAAAGGCTGGCTCGATAGGAATGAACAGTAAAACATAATCTAATGTGCGCAGCCCTTTTAGCGACTGGTATTCCTTAGCGCCTAGCCCTTTTATATGGCCTTTGATTGAAGCGACATGTGCACTGAGATACTGTTTGCGGCTGGCGTCATCGTCGCAATTAAAATATTGCTCGTACGCCGCTAAGCTTACCTTGGAATCGATAATCACGTCTTTGTCATTCGGTAAATGCACCACAACATCGGGTTGCAATCGCCTACCCTGTTCAGATTGTGCCGACACTTGGGTTTCAAACTCATGACCTTCACGAAGACCAGATTCTTTGAGTATGCGCTCTAAAATAACCTCGCCCCAATTCCCCTGCTTTTTATTGTCGCCTTTAAGGGCATTGGTTAACGCTGAAGCTTCTTCGGTTATGCGCTGATTCAACGCCTTTAAACTTAAAATTTCCGTTTTTAGTGACGCTCGCTCTTGCCCTTCACGAATGTGTTGTTCTGAAATTTGTCGTTTAAACCCATCTAATTGGGATTTAAAGGGCGCCAATACCGCTTCAATATTATGTTTACTTTGGGTTTGATAGGTTGCGCTTTTCTCATCAAAAATTTTATTCGCTAAGTTTTCAAACTGGGTTTGTAAGCGTTGTTCTGAGGAATGCATTAACGCAAGCTTTTCTTCATGATTCTGCATAAGCGCATCAAGCCTAGCCTTTTGCGCTTCGTATTGCGCCTGCAACTTACTGTACTCTTTTTGCAGCACGCCTGATGCTTCACTAAGTTGATGTTTCTCAGCTAGCACCTGCTCATACTGACGTGATTTTTCAACCAGCATGCCCATACGCTCTTGGGTTTCATTGTAGGTCTGCTGCTGCGCAAGTAACGCATCATTTTTTTCGGCAATGTTCTTGTGAGCCTGGTTCAGTGTTCTACGGGTCGCTATTAGCAAAATAAGAAAAATTAACGCCAGTAAAAATAAGCCAGCATTCAAATATTGGGGGGACAAATCAGATAAGGAATACATAAATACACACGCACTGTTAATTTATACAGCACTATAAACAAAAACAGGTGCCAATGGCACCTGTTTTAAACACAAAAGTATGATTACTTAGATAACGCTTTATCTAAATCTTCAATTTTTGCTTTCCAAATAGCAGGTCCAGTTTCGTGCGCGTTAGCGCCTGTGCTGTCTACTGCTACGGTAACAGGCATGTCTTCCACATCAAATTCGTAAATGGCTTCCATACCTAAATCTTCAAACGCCACTACCCGTGACTTCTTGATAGCTTTAGAAACCAAGTATGCTGCACCACCTACGGCCATTAAATAAACTGACTGATGCTTAGCAATAGATTTGACCGTTGCAGGGCCACGCTCTGCTTTGCCAATCATACCGATAAGGCCTGTTTTTTCTAACATCATGTCAGTGAATTTATCCATACGAGTGGCAGTAGTTGGTCCCGCTGGGCCTACTACTTCATCGCCAACCGCATCAACAGGGCCTACGTAATAAATAAAGCGGTTGGTTAGGTCTACACCTTCAGGTAAACCTTCACCATTATCAAGCATAGTTTGAATACGCTTGTGCGCTGCGTCACGGCCAGTCAACATTTTTCCAGAAAGTAATACGGTTTCACCCACTTTCCAGTCTTGAATGTCTTCTTTGGTTACATCATTAAGGTTAACGCGACGGGTGTTTTCACCCACTTCCCACGTTACCTCTGGCCAATCTTCTAATTTAGGCGGCGTAAGTTCAGCTGGACCTGAGCCATCTAAATGAAAATGTGCATGTCGGGTTGCTGCACAGTTAGGGATCATCGCCACAGGCTTAGACGCCGCATGGGTAGGCAAAGACATAATTTTAACGTCTACTACGGTCGTTAAGCCTCCTAGGCCCTGAGCACCAATACCCAATTGATTCACGCGCTCGAAAATTTCAACACGTAGCTTTTCATCTGTGGTTTCTGGGCCGCGAGCAATCAGCTCTTGAATATCTACCGGATCCATTAAGCTTTCTTTAGCCAGTACAGCCGCTTTTTCTGCTGTACCACCAATGCCTATGCCTAACATGCCAGGTGGACACCAACCAGCGCCCATGGTTGGCAACGTTTTCACTACCCAGTCAGCAATATTATCGCTAGGGTTTAACATTACCATTTTAGATTTGTTTTCTGAGCCGCCGCCTTTTGCCGCAATCATCACCTCAACTTTTTCACCTGGCACCATATCAATGTGCACAACTGACGGTGTATTGTCTTTGGTATTGGTTCGCGCGCCCGCAGGGTCGGCAACGATAGAAGCGCGCAAGGGGTTATCTGGATTTAGATAAGCGCGGCGAGTACCTTCATCAACCATCTGTTGAACAGTCATGTCGGTTTTATCCCATGTCACACCCATACCTACTTTTACAAAGCAGGTCACAATACCGGTGTCTTGACATAAAGGACGTTTGCCTTCAGCTGACATTCTAGAGTTAATAAGGATTTGTGCCATCGCATCTTTAGCTGCTTGGCTTTCTTCTCGGTTATACGCTGCTTCTACGGCTTTAACGTAGTCGAGCGGGTGATAGTAAGAAATAAACTGTAGGGAATCTTCAATGCTATCAATGAAGTCCTGTTGGCGGATAACGGTCATGACATCCTCTTTTTTTATTTTGCTTTCGTGGTCTTAGCCTGCTAAAAAAGCGTATACTAGCGCATCTGTTGGCACCGTACCATGTAAAATATGGGTGAAGCTTTGCGATAAAACAAACTTGTGCAGGTAAATTTAACGCGCTTAGCTAACGTTAGCTGTTTGATAGCGTGCTAATACGGTTTAATTAATTTTCCAGTACCCATTTAACGCAGCTTCAATGCCGACAACATTCTTCTTAACCTGATGTATAGAGTTAGTTTTTAATGCCCGCAACATCGCAAGTTACCATTACGCCAATCAGCACATCGTTTTCACTTTGCCTTATAGATATTTTTGAGCAGGTTGCCCACCGCGCGGGAGCCGTTTTGCTTGATACCTGTGGCTCCACGAAAAGCAATGGTCGCTACAATGTGATGGTATGGGAGCCTAGCGCTACCGTAACGGCCAAGCACGGTGAAGCCCCTCTAGTGCAATTAGATGGCGAGAAGGCATTCACAACTAACTTTCAGCCTTTTGAAGCCGTCACGCACTACCTTCATGGATCAGTGGCCAATCTTAAGGTAGATGAGACTAGCCAATCATTAGCTAAACAACTCCCTTTTATTGTAGGCGTAACGGGTTTTGCTGGTTACGATGCAGGGCGCTATTACGAAAAGCTTCCAGCAAATGCGGCGCAAACCTATACCACCCCAGATTTTTCCGTAGGGCTTTACCTGTCATCTTTAATTGAGGATACGGTTACCGGTACCTTGTATTTTTGCTCGGCGACAGGTGAAACCACACCACCTGACTTTGTCATACAGCCTAATTTTACTACTGATTTTAAAAATAATGCTGATGCTGGTGATTTTTGCGGTGAAAACGACCATAAAGGCCGTGTCTCTTTAGCCTCCATCAATGATGAGAAAACACAAGGTGATGATATTGCTAAAACGCCGTTTTCATTAACCAGTGATTGGAAATCTAACCTAACAAAAGAAGCCTATATTGACCGTATTGAACGAATTCATGACTATTTAAAAGCGGGCGACTGTTACCAAGTAAACATGGCGCAGCGTTTCACAGCTGCATACACGGGCGATTGCTGGCACGCTTATCGCGCCTTACGAGAAAGTAACCAAGCGCCCTTTTCTGCATTCATTCAGTTAAAAAACAGCACTATTTTAAGTATATCTCCCGAACGCTTTATTAGTGTTAAGCAGGGCGTGGTGGAAACTAAACCTATAAAAGGTACACGCCCACGGTTTAGTGATGAAGCTAAAGATGCACAAAGTGCTCAGTCTTTGCTGACTGCATCGAAAGATCGTGCGGAAAACCTTATGATTGTTGATTTACTGCGTAATGATCTTTCAAAACACTGCAAGCCTCATTCAGTAAAAGTACCTGAGTTATTTGCCTTAGAAAGCTATGAAGCAGTGCATCATTTGGTGAGCACGGTTGTCGGCGAACTTAACGACGATGCAGCGCCATTAGATTTACTTGCCTCCTCATTTCCTGGCGGTTCTATTACAGGCGCACCTAAAATTAGGGCGATGGAAATTATAGACGAGCTTGAAGTACATAGACGCAATATCTATTGCGGCAGCATTTTTTATATGGGCTTTCGTGAAGATATGGACTCAAGCATTTGTATTCGTACGCTGCTTGCGGAGAATAACCAGCTGCATTGCTGGGCTGGTGGTGGTATTGTTTTAGATTCAGTGGCTAATGACGAGTACAAAGAAACCTTGGATAAAGTGTCTAAAATTCTGCCAGTGCTAACCTCCCACTTTGGAGCGGGCCGTGAACAGAGCTGATTTCCTCCGCCAATTTCACCATTTGCGTCAAACGCACCGAGAGCCCGATTACCCGCTTAAATCTAGAGGTAGGCCTGCTGCGGTATTAATTCCTTTAATGGATTATGGTAATGAGCTGACGGTATTACTCACAGAGCGTGCACATCACTTACGTCATCATCCAGGGCAAATTAGTTTCCCCGGTGGCGCAGTAGATGAAGTAGATAACAGCGTTTTTGATGCCGCTTTAAGAGAAGCCCGCGAAGAAATAGGCATGCCTTCTGAAAACGTAGAAATTATTGGGGTGTTACCCAATTACAGGACAGTAAGCGGTTATCAGATAGCCCCGGTTGTTGGTTTTGTTGAACCCAGTTTTACGCCTGTTATCGACCCTAACGAAGTAGAAAGTGCTTTCGAGGTGCCTTTAGCTCATGTACTGAATCGCAAAAATCATCTTATTCATACTGCTCGTAAAGGTAAGCGTTCATCGCCTATCTATTTTATTCCGTGGAATGAACATATGATTTGGGGTGCTACGGCTGCCATACTACGAAACTTGTCTCACCATATTCATCCTTAAGCTCACCTACTCTCAAACACACTTACCCTTGCGTGCCGTTAAATGTTTCTTTACACCACATTAGCAATTCTTATCAATTGATTAGGTTTTCTGTATTGTAGTTAAGCCCGTCTACATGCATGATCTAGGTATTAGTAATGTAGACTGGTGTATTTTTATGATTAGTGTTTTTGATATGTTTAGCGTGGGTATTGGCCCTTCAAGCTCGCACACCGTTGGCCCCATGCGTGCGGGTGCTGAATATGCTAAAACACTTGCAACAGACACCGCATTGTTTTCAAAAATCACTACGATTAAAGTGGAATTGTTTGGCTCTTTAGGTCAAACCGGTATTGGTCATGGTACAGGTAAAGCCGTTATTCTTGGATTATCGGGTGAAATGCCTGAAAGCATTGACGTGAATAAAATAGAGCCATTACTAGAAGACGTACGAAACCAAGAATCTTTGTACCTAAATGGCGAGAAGCCTATTTTATTTCCAAACAAAAACGCGATTGTCTTTCATCGCCGTAAAACCCTTCCTAAGCATGCTAATGCACTTACTTTTTACGTATATGAAAACGACACCCTGCTGTGCGAGCAAACGTACTACAGCATCGGTGGCGGTTTTATCGTAAAAGAAGAAGACTTTGATGCCACTAAAGCACATGCCGGTGCCGTTCAAGCGACTGTACCTTTTCCTTTTAAGTCTGGTGCTGCGCTGCTAGAGCAATGCAAAAATAATGGGTTAAGTATTAGCGCCCTTATGCTTAAGAACGAAACGACTTTTCAACCTGCTCACGCCGTAAAGCAAAAGCTGTTTGAAATATGGTTGGTGATGAAAGCCTGTGTTCAACGTGGCATCGACAGTGAAGGCATATTGCCAGGTGGTCTTAAAGTGGTGCGCCGTGCGCCGGCGCTTTATCGCCGCCTGCAAACTGAACATACTACCGACCCCATGCAAACCATGGACTGGGTAAACTTATTTGCATTAGCCGTAAATGAAGAAAATGCAGCTGGGGGCCGAGTGGTAACTGCGCCCACCAATGGCGCGGCCGGTATTATTCCTGCGGTTTTACATTATGTAGACAAATTTATTCGCCCAGTGGATGAAGAAGTGGCAAGCCGCTTTTTACTCACCGCAGGAGCGATTGGTATTTTGTACAAAGAAAATGCATCCATTTCGGGTGCTGAAGTAGGCTGTCAGGGTGAAGTGGGTGTGGCATGTTCTATGGCTGCGGGTGCGCTGGCAGAGATTATGGGCGGTACTGTACCTGCAGTAGAAAATGCAGCTGAAATTGGTATGGAGCATAACCTAGGATTAACTTGCGACCCCGTGGGTGGCTTGGTACAGGTTCCTTGTATTGAACGCAATGCTATGGGTGCAATTAAAGCGATAAACGCTTCACGGTTAGCACTGAGAGGCAGCGGCGAGCACAAGGTATCGTTAGATAAAGTCATTAAAACCATGCGTGATACGGGTAACGACATGAAAACCAAGTACAAAGAAACAGCACGTGGCGGGCTGGCAGTTAATATTATCGAATGCTAACCGTTAAATGAAATCACTGGCTTTAGTACACCAGTAGAGACAAAAAAGGCGATGGCGGTTTAAGTAAGAACACCGCAAATCGCCTTTTTATTCTGTTACGTATTTTCATACATAAACAGCTAATCCAAATGACCCGATTAACTTTTCAACGCTAAATTTGACTGTTTGGCTAATCTACCTTACTTAACCGGTAAGGTTACTCCTTTGAACATCTTTTCAACTTCATCATTGTTTTTCAGCATCATGGCTTTTTCAACTTTATCTTTTGTTAAATGCGGTGCAAAGCGCTCAATAAAGTCGTACATATAGCTTCGTAAGAAAGAGCCCTTTCTAAAGCCTATTTTGGTCGTGCTGTAATCGAACAAATGACTCGCATCAATTTTCACTAAGTCTGAATCGAGTTCATCGCTAACGGCCATGGAAGCAATAACACCAATACCCACACCTAACCGCACATAAGTTTTAATGACATCGGCGTCGGTGGCGGTAAAGACAATTTTAGGCGTAAGGCCCGCACGCTCAAACGCTTGGTCGAGTTCTGAGCGACCAGTGAAACCAAATACATAGGTTACTAGGGGGTATTTGGCGATATCACTAATATCGATAGAGCCTTTCTTCGACAAAGGATGGTCTTTATTGACAATTACACTTCGATTCCAGTGATAACAAGGCAACATCACCAAATCATTATATAAATGCAAAGCTTCAGTAGCGATAGCAAAGTCGGCTTCGCCCTTAGCGGCCAGATCACTGATTTGCGATGGCGTCCCTTGATGCATGTGTAAAGACACCTTCGGGTACTTGCTCATAAAACCTTGGATCACATCAGGTAGCGCATAACGTGCTTGCGTATGCGTAGTGGCGATATTTAGCTTACCTTGATCGGGTAGCGTATGCTCCCGTGCCACCGCTTTGATACTTTCTACTTTGGCTAAAATTTCGCGGGATATATTAATGACATCGTTTCCGGCATCAGTAACATGGGTTAGATGCTTACCACTACGCCCAAAAATCTGTACACCCAACTCATCCTCTAGCATTCTCACCTGCTTACTAATGCCCGGCTGAGAGGTATATAAACTTTCTGCCGTGGCAGAAACATTCAGATTATTGTTAAGTACTTCTACTATGTAACGTAGCTGTTGTAATTTCATGTAAAACATCGCTCCTTGTAACCAGTTGTGTACTATAACCTTATCGTTATAACCAAAACTACTAATAATTACGATAAGCTATTACAAAAGTGACAGATTAACCCACAAAATAGTAGGTAATTTTGCGCTAAATAAGTAATACTGAAAATGGGTTACCTACTGAATAATTGTTTTCCTTTATCCTTACAGATGTTTTAATTGGTACAACACCTTCAAATTTAAGGAAAATAACGGGTTTTATTCATATGAGTGAAAAAAAGCAACTTACCTCTCCTATCGACTTTTCGTCGGTGCTAGCTGCTGCTGTGCACGATATGAAAAATTCATTATTTCTTCTTATTCAGTCAATTGAAAATCTTTCTAATGATTTAGCCCCTGAAAATAGTAAAGCACGAGAGCAAGTAGCTAGTGTGCATTACGAAGCATCGCGGCTTAATACCAATTTAGTACAAATTTTATCACTTTATCGTGCAGAATTAGAAAGTCTGCCGATAACAGTAGATGAATGCTTTGTTAGTGACTTAATAGACGATGTAGTTGGGTCTAATAATATTTACATTGAACAAAAAGAAATTGTGGTTAAGGCGAATGTCGACCTCAATTTAAGTTGGTATTTAGATAGAGAGCTTATATACCTATTAATTAACGACGTATTGGTAAATGCCCTTCGGTATGGTACCTCTCAAATTTGTATTTCAGCACAGGTTGAAGATGACTGCCTACATATTTGCGTGGAAGATGATGGCATCGGCTATCCAACGTCTATGCTTGAGAAAAGTCACGAAGATTTAGCCGATTTTCAGCTTAGTCAAGGTAGAACAGGGTTAGGTCTTTTCTTTGCTAGACTTATTGCATCTGCTCACTCGCAAGGCAAACTGCAAGGAGAGATTTCTTTAAGCAATGGCGGTTCTCTTGGCGGAAGTGTATTTAGGGTAAAAATACCGTAACATTAACGCATAATAGTTTGGCAGTGAAAGCCAGCATATAATTCGAATTAAGTATTAAACGGAAATACGCGCATGTACATGATAATAATAATTCTGATTGTTGTATTACTGATAGCGGCAATCTTTATAAATGCTATGCAGCAACATCGCGCTAAGGCTGACTCGGAGCGTCGGGCAGATCTGGCTAAACAACGCGCGGTAATTGATGAAACAGAGAATGTTATTCTAGCGTGTTCAAACATGCCTATTTCAGGACGCATGTTACAAATCTTGGATAACCGAGTTTTAGGTGCGCTTAAAACCGTCAATGAGCTTGGCGGTACGCCAGAAACAAAACAAAAACTTGCCAATGCAGAGCAAAAATCCGCTTCACAAAACCCTGACTCGGTTAGCGCTAACGAATTCGTTTTACCCGATAATGACAAACTTATTATTCAGTACATTCAGGCTGTTAAAAAGCTTCGCATTTTACTTCGTTCAGAACACAGTAAAGGCAAAGTTGAAAGCAAAGTATTTTATGACGAAGACAAACAATTAGAACGCTTACAAATTAAGGTTAATGTTGAAACGCTAATCAAACGCGGCAGAGCTGCACAGCAGTCGAACATGTTAGGTTCAGCCCGTCAGTATTACGAAAAAGCAAAAACTGCGCTAGAAAATCAAAATCAGCAAGATGAATACACACAGTCTCGTTTGGCCACACTGCATGAATGGTTGTCAGAAATTCAAAATAATCTTAAAAGCGTTAACGCACAAGACAGAGCGAAGAAACAAGAAGAAGAGCGTGATGAATTGGATGAGTTATTTGCGCCTAAGAAAAAATGGTAACGCACCTGTTTATCAGCATTTGACACTTTACCTATGGTAGTGATGTAACACCTCAGTCCATAATGCTTGACCAGCCACTGACATATCACGCTTGGCGTTTTTCACCATGCCCACCCTTTTTACCAAGGGGTCTTCTTCCATTTTAAGCACGGTTAGCGCTATGCTTTCCATCGACGCAATGCACAGCGATGGCATAATAGCGATGCCTAACCCCTGCTTAATTAGCTGACCAAGGGTACCCAACTGCCCTGTTTCGGCAACAATAACGGCTTCACCCACGGTACTTATCTTCTGTTGCGTCCACATTCTTACTGCCGACCCCCTATTCATCATTACCATAGGGTATTCGATACACGTTTCCCAATTAACCGTTTTTGCTTTTGCCAATTCATGCTGGGGGTTCACCACCACGACAAAACAATCGTCGAAAAGAGGTGTGAATATAAGCCCCTCATTCTGCTGCGGTTCGAAGGTGAAGCCCATCTCGGCTCTGCCCTCTGATACTTCATAAATCACGTTCTCCATCACCACATCTAAAATACGCAGGTTAATATTGGGCGCAAGTTGGTGATACCGTTTAAGTAAATGCGGTAAATGTGATTCGGCAAAGGAAGGCATAGCCGCAATAGTTAGGCGCCCTTTAGCCATGGCGAACAGGTTCTGAATATCACCAAAAGTGTCGTCCCAGTCCCTCATTATTCTGATAGCGTTAGGTAATAAGGCTTCACCTTCTTTGGTTAATGCCACATGCCTGGTGCTGCGACTAAACAATTTTCCGCCAAGCTGTTCTTCCATTTTCTTTATTGCAGATGAAAGGGCTGGCTGGGTAAGGTGAAGCTTAATAGCAGCCTCAGCAAAGGTACTTGATTGCGCTACGTGAATAAAAGCCTGCAAATTTCTGTATGAAATATTCATTCAACTAAGACCCACACCCTATGTTTGAAATGATAACCGACATGATAGCCAACACATTGACTTGCCCGTAATCCGAAAAATTAACAACCATCACTAACCACTCAATTAATAAATAAAACTTATTAATTGAGTGATTAATTCAATTTTACATAATTGATAACATTGTTGATACTTTTACTTAACACATTTTATCAATGCTAAATTTAAGGGGAAGTACCATGTCGGGATTTGACAAAGTCGTCACTACCTATCAAGAAGCCATGGACGGGCTGACCGATGGTATGACAGTTATTGCTGGTGGTTTTGGGCTATGCGGCATTCCAGAAGGGCTCATTGCTCAAGTTAAAACGATGGGCACTAAAGGCCTTACTGTGGTTTCTAATAACTGTGGCGTAGATGGGTTTGGTCTAGGCATCTTGCTGGAAGACAAACAAATTAAGAAAATGGTGTCTTCTTATGTAGGTGAAAACGCCCTGTTTGAAAAGCAATTATTAAATGGCGAGCTTGAAGTTGAACTTACACCGCAAGGCACGCTAGCCGAGAAGATGCGTGCTGGTGGTGCAGGTATTCCCGCTTTTTATACTGCTACTGGCTATGGCACGCCTGTAGGCGAAGGTAAGGAAGTGAAAACGTTTAATGGCCGACCTTATATTTTAGAAGAAGCTATTAAGGGCGACTTTGCCATAGTGAAAGCGTGGAAAGCCGACCGTTACGGAAACTGTGTTTATCGTCATACTGCACAAAACTTTAACCCTATGGCAGCCACCGCGGGCACAATTACCGTTGTTGAAGCAGAAGAGATTGTTGAGCCAGGTGAGCTAAACCCTAGTGAAATTCATACGCCCGGCATTTATGTAAATAGAGTCATAAAAGGGGAATTTGAAAAACGCATAGAACGTAGGGTTGTTTCTAAAACTGCTCATAACACCACAGCAAAGGAGTCACAATAATGGCATTATCACGAGATCAAATAGCAATGCGTGTGGCTCAAGAATTCCAAGATGGTGACTATGTCAATTTAGGAATAGGTATTCCAACGTTGGCCGCCAGTTTTGTGCCTGAAGGCATTAGTGTAATGCTGCAATCTGAAAATGGTTTATTAGGTATGGGTCCCTACCCTCATGAAGATGAGCTAGACGCAGATATGATTAACGCGGGTAAAGAAACCGTTACCGCCATTACCGGAGCTTCAATTTTTAACTCTGCGGAAAGCTTCGCCATGATCCGTGGCGGCCACGTTGATTTTACCGTACTAGGCGCATTTGAAGTAGACGTAAACGGTAACATTGCGTCGTGGATGATCCCCGGAAAGCTTGTAAAAGGTATGGGCGGTGCTATGGACTTAGTGGCAGGCGCTAAAAATATAATTGTGACCATGACTCACACCGATAAACATGGCAACCCAAAACTGCTTAGTGAGTGCACCTTGCCGCTAACCGGTGTGAATTGCATAACCCGAATTATTACCGATCTTGCTGTATTAGAAGTGGTGGATGGCGCCTTTTTACTTAAAGAACGTGCTCCGGGTGTAACAGTTGAAGATATACAAGCAAAAACCGGCGGCAAATTAGTTGTTTCGGAAAATGTGACCGAAATGCAGGTATAACTGCATTTTCGCCAAGGTAAACGCATAGCAAGCTTTCATAATATCGGCCTTTAAGGGATAATACGCGATGATATTATTCATGAGGCCGAATCTTGCTAGTTACTGACTTACCCGTTCATCACAAAATCATTACCAAACTCGAAAGTAGAAACTTTACCGAGCTTACTGAAATTCAGGAAAAAAGTATGCTTCCTGCTATTCAGGGTAAAGATATTATTGCCTCATCTAAAACGGGATCGGGTAAGACACTCGCATTTTTAATTCCGGCCATAAATAGAATGATGTCGCAAAAGGCGTTAAGTCGACAAGACCCTCGCGCGCTTATTCTTGCACCTACTCGCGAATTAGCGAAGCAAGTTTTCATAGAAGCCAAAACCATGTGTACGGGATTGAACCTGTCTTGCACGTTGGTTGTGGGCGGCGAAAACTATAATGATCAGGTTAAAGCGTTACGCCGAAACCCACATATTATTGTGGGTACTGCTGGCCGGGTGGCTGACCATTTAAAAGATAAAAGCATATTTTTAAATGGCCTAGAGCTGCTTATTTTCGATGAAGCCGATCGCATGCTTGATTTAGGTTTTTCAGAACAGCTAAACATGATTAATGAATTTGCGAACCACCGTAAACGCCAAACCATGCTGTTTTCTGCCACATTGGATAGCATTGAACTTAATTACATGACTGCCCGTTTAACAAAAGCTGCTGTTCGCGTATCGGTAGGTGATTCAACGGCGCACCATGGCGATATACAACAACAGTGTTTCTTTGCTGATAATATCGAGCATAAAGACGCCCTACTTCATCACGAAATTTCAAACCGTACTTATAACCAAGCTATTGTCTTTACCGCAACCCGTGAAGATACCGACCGTTTAACCACCATGTTAAACAAAGACAAGCTTGAAGCCATCGCCTTACGAGGTGACTTACCACAAAATCAACGTGCTGCAATTATGAGTGAGTTCGCCCGAGGCCAGCATTCTGTTTTGGTGACTACCGATGTGGCATCACGAGGTTTAGATTTATCTAAAGTTGGTTTGGTTATTAATTTTGATTTGCCCAAAAATGCGGACGAATACATTCACCGTATTGGTAGGACGGGACGTGCTGGTCAAAAAGGCGAAGCCGCTTCATTTGTTGGCCCTCGCGATTGGAAGAGCTTTATAGCACTGAAGGCACATTTACAATATGACCTAGAGTGCGAGGCACACGAAGCACTACCTGCTAAATTCAAAGGAATTAAAGCCCCTACGCCTAAACAAGATACGCAGAAAAATAAAGCCAGTAAGCAAGATGGCGCAGAAGCAACTGTTGCTAAGAAAGTACGCCGCGTAGACACCATGGCAGGTACAGAAATTGGTATGGCGCCAGTAAAACGTAAACCAAGAAAAGTAGAACTTGAACCTGAAGATGATACCGAATTTGAATCTGGCATTAACCTAGATAACAGTGCTGATGATGATTTAGATAATAGCGATAAAACTAGCTAGGTATAGTTGAAACCAGAAATATTTCTGGTTACAGATTTAAATTTTTGCAAGGGAGCCTAAGGGCTCCTTTTTCTTTTTTATTGCAAATTACCCATCAATTTACTTAATCGCTGCCACAGCATTTTAAAATAATACATCTTATTCCCCTAACACACGATTTTGGTATTTTTTATTTCATGAGCAAAAATCACCATTAAGATTTGTTTTATTTTCTGGTGTTAGCGGTTAATCTGACAATATGAATAAAATTAAACACTTTATTTTGGGGTGTTTAGACAGGCCGCATTGGGGTCTCGTAAATTGTTAGTTCCCAAGCGGTATCCAATTGTTCAAAGTAATGAATTTGAATTTTGTAACAGTAGAACTGCCTAACTCGCCTGCGACTGTTAGTTAAAAGTTATATGCTTCTTGGATATTTAGAAAAGGAATTTTAATGAATAAACAAAGCAAAGTATTTCATCCAGTTACAAGAGCATGCGCAATGCTCGGTGCTGTTATTTGTGGCTTTTTTGCATTCACTCTGTTCGTTTCTAGTCTAATTGCCTTACCCGATATTATTACTGCATTAAAGGGCTGCTCTAAGGCTATTCTAATAGCTGCTCTTGCGTGGGCCTTTTGGTATGCGGCTAAATATAGTAAAAACCCTTTCCTCATCACACCATTTACCAAGCCGGAATAACGGATACATAATTCAAGGACGTATATGAACCCACCATACAACTCAATAAACTCGCTCACTACGTTCGCTGGAAAGCATACACGCAGGGCCGCTTCGCTAATATGTCCTACGTGCATGCGCGCGGTATTGAGAAGTTAGGAGACAAGGATGGAACACTTAAAATTAGCAATGCCGGGTTTAGCCTAAATTGCGATTCAATTCATCGGAATAGTAGTTCCGCAAATATTTTATCTAGTGAACCCTGTTTATTTATGGATTGCGATATGCACCGTAGGGCTTCCATGCTTATTCATTTCATTTACATTTTGGGCACTAAGACTATTTAAATTCTTTAAAAAAACATATGTATTTAGAATTTTTCTAGCTATTTCTCTAATAATTTCAACTATTCCATCAATGATTTTTTTTATTGAAATCTGGCTTCACTTTAAACCGTCTGACGGTCCTGCTCTTGGTTATATGGGAGTCTTTTATTTAGGCTACGCGTATTTGTGGTTGCCAATGTTGATTATATTAACTTTCTATGTAACAAAGGTTCCCAACAAGACACTTACAGTAAGACGATAAACGCATGGTTTTCGTTTATACCTCACTAATCTTAACCGCATATATTAGACCTCATTGTGAGGCGTAATATGCCAACGGCAATAACATTACTCGGCGGCGCGACTATTTGTAAGTTACATTTACGGGCAATTTAAAGCCCAATAAAACTCAAAGAGGGACAAAATGCCAATTAAAAAATGGATATTTCAATACAGCATCGCTTTGCCTCTAGTGTTCGCGTTACTTTCGAGCATTCAATACATTAAAGGACATACGGTTTCTTACTCTTTGGTCTTTGGTATGACTTGGTCTTTTATTTCAGTAGCAATATTCGCTACGCGCAGAGCATATAACTTTAAGAAAAATATCGACTGCCAATTATGCAACGACTTAACCCAAAGTGATTCACAACAAAAGTAGATTTAGACATGACTTATGGGGTATTTATCAAGTAAATCAACCTTTTGCGCGGGCTGGGATTCAAACGCGCGTGCTGACTTGCTTCGCTAAAGCCCGTGTAAAAACACTCCTTTTTTAGAAGCTATGTGTCTATAAACTGGAAATGCGTACTATGAAAGAATGGCTTAAAAAAGTAGAAAACGCTTTATCTAAAGCTCTGAAATCTGTAGATAGCAGCGATGAAATCCCTAGAGAGAATATGTATATGCTCGCTCCTATTATTTATTCTCAGGCCCATAACATGAATAATGGGCAGTTGTTAAAGGAAATGATAGAAGCAAATGATGAACAATTTAGGGAAGATTGTTCTCATGATGAAAATTCAAAACTCCAGTACAAGTACCATTATGTGTCTTCTTTTTTGAATTGCTATGTTGTCGCTGGAAAAATTGATGAGATGAAGTTCGATAAAATAATGGATTATATAAACGAAAAGTTGAATCTTTTTGAAGACGAATATAAATAGTACCTGAATCAGTGACGAGTATTGCTTAAGATTACAGATCGGAGCAGTCACTGTTTTATCGCTCTTTAACAATCGATTTTATTCGTACTGATGTGCGCTTGCATTGCAGGCTACTGATTTTTGCCTATTAAAGGATTTTTCTCTGGTTAAAATTCAAACAATTTTGACCGATTTGGCATGCTGAGGCCTGGCTACTAGCCATGCAAGGAATGTTTGGTATATCGAGTATGTCAGGTAATGTGATACACGCGATTGAATGCGCTAAAGCCTGGACAATGAGAGCCAAACTTAAGTGTCAGCTGTCTACCGCTCTTCACGAGTCGGCAGGCCAGATACATCAACTCTTGCATAACGGTTTTCAATCGGCGACGTTTCGCTGAGTGCCGCACAGGTGAGTCAGATTGCATTAAGCCGCGTAAACCGATCCAGCGTAAGATGTTATAAGCCATGACGGCAAAGCCCATGACCAGATCGTTGGTCGCGAACTTCCCAGATGGCAGGCGCTCTAGATCCAAGTCAGTCTTGAACTCGCTATGGAACTGTTCACACAGCGCATGCCCTTTGTAGAGTTTAATCACCGTGGCGTCATCTGCCACATCTGAAGACAATGAGGTCAACCAGCCATCTAAGCTGATTTCAGGCTCCAAGAACAACTGACCTTTGGCATCAGAGTGTCTCACCGTAACTTTGACCACTCGACGCGTATTGGCCGCATCATCCAGCTGTTGAGAGAACACGGCTTCCATTTTACCGGGTCGTGGATGATGCCACTTCGCATGTGCACAGGCTTCATCGTACCATTGCCAGACATCCTGCTTTCGTGGGTTCCATTTAATCAGGAAGTCGACGTTTTGGTTGTTCAGAAAAACACGGTTTTCAAGCGCATCATGTGCACTATCCAGTCGGATCAGTAATGACTGATCGGTCAGCTGACGTGCTCTTGGAATCACGCGTTGAAGTACATTGATAAACTCAGCATTAGCATGCTGGCTGCCAGGGCGTAACTCACAACCTAAGCACCACCCTTGCTGACCCAAATAGGCAGCAATCGGCGCATAGCCATCATGCCCTTTGTAAGTGTAGGAAACACCTTCCTTTTTAGTGTCACTGTTATCCATGGGGAACACGTCCATATCCAAGGGAATATGCCCTGTTGAGAGCTCTGTTAGTGGAATGGATGCATTCTGTAAAAACTCAACACTGGCCGAACTTAACAGTGGTAGTAAATTAACGGCATCTTCATCAAAGCGCTGACGTAATCGCGCGGATGAGGGTGATTGTTTGATACCCATGGCGGCCTTGAAGTAGGGATCATGTCTGGCTTGTTCGACGGCTTCAAAGTCACTTTTGCCCAAGCAAACGAGTCCTACATACGTACGAATAAGATCGATATTAGCGATACCATGGCGTTTAGCGACATCACGAGAAGTCTTATGAAGTGATGTCATTTGGTTGATGCAATGACCAATGAGAGCAAGACCACCATGAGGTGTGATCACTTCGGTTTTAGACTGAACAAGCTTGAACTTACGCATGGTAGTAACATCACTGATTGGGTGAATGGACAGTGATGACTATTTTAACGTTGGAAGCCTTGCTATTGCAGGGTTTTGAACACATTTATTGAATCTGAAGTCACGGATTCAGGTAGTACTAAAGCACATAACCTGCGACGGTTTTCTCCTCTTAAGATCTGTGACTGCCTTTTTGCTACTTCGCCTCTGAGCCGCTTAGCATTAGCTAATCTTAAATAGTAATGTAACAAACTTTAAAAATTAACATTTTTTAAAAAATGAAAGGAATCAAACGGTGTTGAAAATAGTTAAATATTTTAGTTTTATAGTTCTCATCATATTAATTTTGTTAGTTGGGTTTGTATTCATTACTCCAATGACATTCGATTCTAGTACTCCCCCTTTGAACTATGGAAAAGTTGATGCTGAGCTTTTTTTGGGTGAAGGTAAGGAACAAGCTTTACTTGTATACTTTGGCGGTAGTGAAGGCGGAAATAGTATGACAAAGCCTCATAACATTAAAGAAAGACAACAATATATTGATCAAGGATATGCGATGTTAGCTGTTGGATATTTTGGTATGGAAGGTATACCTCAAGAGCTAGATCGAATTTCTTTAGATGCTATTTATAATGAAATAGTTCTAACATTAAATAACCCAAGATTAAATTCTAATTGTGTCGCTGTTATGGGTGGCTCTAAGGGAGCTGAATTAGCACTTACCTTGGCTTCTAAATACACACAAATAAATGGTGTTGTTTCATTAGCTGGAAGTCATGTTGTATTTGCTGGCCCTTCTTTTTTTGCTGATGGCAAAACCTCTTCATTTATGTTTAATGACCAAGAGCTCCCTCACGTACCACTAACGCTGAATATTTTACCATCAGTTTTAATGGGTGATTTACGACGTGCTCATGAAATAGCACTAGAGGATATTGATGCTGCCGAGGCCGCTAGAATAAAGGTTGAGGATATTAATGGCCCTATTCTGTTGGTTTCTGGTGAAAAAGATCACATATGGCCTTCACAAGAAATGTCAGTAGAAGTTATAGAGAGATTGAAAACAAAAGGCTTCCCCCATCCTTTTAAACATATTGCTGTACCTAACGGAAATCATTTTCAACCTCAAAATGATTTCCACCCGGAAGTGATTAAATTTTTGAATGAAAAATTCTTGCCTTACTGCCATGCCTCTTATCAGACCATCACCTGACATGAGCGATAAGGTTCGTAAATTCGCTCGTACAATTAGCAGTAGATTATTGTCGCTGTTTTCATTTAAGTACTAAAGGATTCTAGATGGGTAGGAATAATCAACTAATAATAGCCGGCGGTTTGAGCTTTCTAGCCGCACTACTGCACATTGGTTGTATTTTCGGGGGCCCAGACTGGTATCTCTTCTTTGGCGCAGGCGAGAGAATGGCTACACTCTCAGCAGAGGGTTCCCCCTACCCTACATTTGTTACATTAGGTATTGCCTCAGTGCTAATCGGATGGGGTTTATATGCTTTATCTGGGGCTGGTGTAATTTTTAAACTACCTTTGCTCAAAACCTGTTTAGTGTTAATTACCACAGTTTATTTATTACGTGGATTTGCCGGCTTAGCAGGACCGTTTATTACTTCAGCGCCTGTTATTCATCAAAACTCTATTTCGTTTTGGATAGTTAGCTCTTTAGTATGCTGTATCTTCGGTACATTTTATCTATTAGGCACAATAAAGTTGTGGCGGCAGTAAATATATTTCATTTTGCATCTGGAAACCGCACTTTGCTAGTTCATGGGACAAAAGAAAAATAGAATTTGCCGATGCCGTCCCCCTGATGGATCAGAATACCTTTTAGCGATAGGTTACCCTTGCGCTAACGGAACATAAGCAACGTTACCTGCTATTATGGCAACGCTTACTTTAAGTTTCAGCAGAATAGTACTCGCCCTTATTGGGTTGTTCTTTTTAAGGAAGATATGCGTAGCATTCAAATTTTAGGCTTAATAAGCGCACTCGTTGCTCTAGTAGTTTCGTACTGGTCAATATTTATCATAACTCCGGTATCAAGCGAGTCTGCCGCTAGTTCGGTAGGCTTAGTATAAATGTTTGTTATTGTTCCTTTATTTGGGTTTTCTGCCACCCTATTAATCCCATCGTCCTTAGCTTTAGTAAATGCTAAGTTTAGAAGAGCCACCTTCTTCTTCGGTAAATTTTGGTACTGTGTATGGGGTATTAATAGCTTTTTTTCATTGGCCTATTTAGCCGTGGGATTATACTTTTCTTACCTTTATCTTACTGTTGGTTATGGGAATTAAACTCACGATTAAAAATTTTCAAAGTCATCTACTCAAATAATGGCTAATAGGGAAAAGCCAATGAGACAGTTTCTTTTAAGTTTGTTTGTATCAACCCTGCTTGGTGCTGCTATTTTATTTTTTTCACCCTATTTTATCGGTGAAATTGAGCCTTGGAGCTCAGATTCCTATTACTACACTGGCGCGCTAGTCTTGGCAGGTTTTATAATGCTTGTTGATCGGCATGCTTCTTACGAAAGCATTTTTATAGGCATTGTGCTTGGGCAGGCTATTTACATGTTTACTTTTATACCTGTAGATTCATTGGTTGGTGTTGCTTTGGTTATTATGGCCTTTAAAAGCTTGTTGTCTTGTGTAGGTCTATTGTTAAAGTCAGCAATTAGTGACGTTTTGCATTTGATTAAAGGGAACACCTAACATTCTGTTAAATATGTTCTCACCCCACTTAGTCACTGTTTTAAAGATAAACTGAATCGCCTGTCGAAGTTTTTTTATCAAGGGTTACTTGCACTTCACACGGCGGACAATTTGCTATTACAAAACTATGAAGTGGCCAGTAACTATTGTGTTTCTATACTGGCTCCCTCTAATAGCATCGCCTACCCTGCTGTTTTAGACGATTGCTGTACGGCGTTATTTAGCTGATTAAGCTCTTTTTCAGTAAGGTTTCGCCATTGGCCTGGCTTTAAGTTACCTAGCTCTAGATGCATAATGCGCGTGCGTTTCAACTTGGTAACTTCATAACCGAGGAACTCGCACATGCGACGGATTTGTCGGTTTAAGCCTTGGGTTAGAATAATTGAAAATTGAAACTTACCACGAGCATTTACCTTACACGGTTTAGTTACCGTTCCTAAAATGGGAACGCCTTTTGCCATTTTTTGTACAAAACGCTCACTAATGGGCTGGTTAACTGTCACTTCGTATTCTTTGTCATGGGAATTTTCAGCGCGCAGAATTTTATTCACAATGTCGCCGTCACTGGTCAGAATAATCAATCCTTCTGATGGCTTATCAAGTCTGCCTACTGGAAAGATTCTCTGTTTGTGCTTGATTGCATCAATGATGTTGCCTTTCACATGACGCTCGGTAGTGCAGGTAATGCCAATGGGCTTGTTGTATACCAAGTAAATGCGGTCTGATTTATCTTCGGCTACCGCTTTAACAAGCTTTCCATCAACCTTCACTTTATCGCCTTGCGCAACTTTGGTGCCCAGCTCAGGCAGCTTATCGTTAATGGTAACTCGATTTTGCTCAATTAATTTATCAGCTTCACGTCGTGAGCACAGTCCTGTATCACTGATATATTTATTAAGACGTTTTGTTACCTCAGAGCTCATGCTAAAAGTCCTTACCCTTTTTTCTAAACGACAACGTGAGTAAACCGTGCCGGTTGTATTCTCAACTTTATTACCGTTAATTTTACTATAAAAAAAGCGAGCTAAAAGCTCGCTTTTTTAACATTCAGTTAGTATTAATATTCCCACCAACACTCTTGCCACCACTCAAGGAATTCCTCAAAGTCGATATAGCCGTCGTTATTGCTGTCTATTAATTTAAAACCTTCCTGTACATGGCTGGCTTTTGTTTTTGGCGAAATAACGGTTAATAACTCGATAAACTCCGTTAAATCAATCTGACCATTACCATCTTGGTCGAAGAAGGTAAAATCTTTCTTTATTTCTTCAATTTTTTCGTCTGAAAGTTGAGCGGTCACACGCTTTCCCTTTTTTTAGCAACTACATAGAGGGTGAGTGTAACGCCCTTATTGAGTAGTGTCTATGCCTGATTTTCTCTTGCTTTTAACGCGCGTTCACGTTGCAAACGGGCTTTTTCATCACGCTTTTGTTCCATGGTGATCCGCGCCTCTGTACCCACGTGTTCTTGCTGCCTCATCTTCGCAAGATTAACTTGTTTTTCACGTTCACGAAAACGAGAAAGTTGATCTTCTGTATGGGTACCAAAACAATGCGGGCAGCTTACGCCAGACTCATACTTCTCACTTTGCATGTCTTCATCTGTAATCGGTAAGCGACAGGCATAACATTGATGATAGTCACTTTTTTCAAGATCGTGATTCACAGCCACACGATTATCAAATACAAAACAGTCACCTTCCCACAGTGATTCTTCTTTTGGTACATCTTCTAAATATTGAAGAATACCGCCTTCCAGATGGTATACCTCGTCAAACCCCTGCTCTTTTAAATAGGCCGTAGATTTTTCACAGCGAATACCGCCGGTGCAAAACATGGCTACTTTTTTGTTTTTCTCTGGGCTTAATGTTTTAGCGACATATTCTGGAAACTCGCGAAAAGTCTCCGTTTTTGGGTCGATAGCGTGCTTGAAAGTGCCGATTTCGATTTCATAGCCGTTACGGGTGTCTATCACGGTGACGTCGGGATCGCTAATTAGCGCGTTCCAGTCACTAGGTTTCACGTACGTACCTACGGTTTTACGCGGGTCGATACCTTCAACACCCATGGTGACGATTTCTTTTTTAAGTTTTACCTTGGTGCGGTAGAAAGGCTGTTCTTCGTGAAGTGACTCTTTACAAGAGATAGGATTAATTCTCTCGTCGGCGTTAAGATATTGGAGTAATCCGTCAATACCTTCTCGCGTGCCTGAAACGGTGCCATTAATGCCTTCGCTGGCAAGTAAAAGCGTACCTTTAATGCCATTAGATTCCATGGCAGTTAATAGTGGTTGGCGCATGGCCTCGAAGTTTTCAAGCGCGACGAACTTGTACATCGCGCAAACGATATATTTAGACATAGTAGTATTTACCTTTGCTAGTTGGAACGTAAAACCAGTGCAAAAATGCGGCGCGCACTATATCAAACCAGTTTTAAAATTTCCAGTTAGGCAGCAAGAAAGGATTCAGACTGCTCAATAATGTCACTAAGCATTGTGTTGTCTTCATCAATAGAAGTGGAATAAGTAGCGGCAATGCGCTTTTGAGTGGCTAACGAACAGTTCGTAATAATATCTTGGCTGATTTTTTTGGCGTCATTCGTTTGTGCAAGAGGTACTGGGTGCATTTCATTGTGAAGGCGTACTTCGTCAAACTGCAGTGATATGGGCTCATGCAGTGCTACTTGATGCGCTATTGTTTGAGACAATCGATTCATGTGCAACCAATCTGACTCACTCGCACAAAGTGGTGCTCTACGGTAGAAATTAAGTGCTTCTAGCCGCTGTGTAATACCACTAGTGGCTTCGTCTTCGTTTGGGCTTTCTATCGATATAGTGTCGGCAAGTGCACTTTGTTGCATTGCCAAATACAAAGCAAAAAGCGTGGCATTACCCGCTGCTTTTGACAGAGTACCGTTCCATTCCCAAGCCATACTGGGGTCTATGGATTTATTTACATTTATATCGTTATCAGACACAAAAATAGGAAGATTTAAAATTCATACCTATAGTGTCGGCAAGATAATGTTTTTCTTAAGCTTATTCTTGCCCTTATCGGTATTTTAAACAATCATATATAGAACCTCTCAAGTAGTTAAAGTGTCATGGTTATCATTGGATGAAAAATGAACTTTTCGGATAAGCAGGTGCTTATTGTTGAAGATCAACGCCCTTTTCTCTTACTGCTTCGTGGATTATTACACTCCATGGGTGCAAGTGACGTTGTCACTAAATCTTCTGCGGAAAAGGCCCTGTCTCTTTGTAAAAAGCAAAAATTTGATATTGTTGTTTGCGATCTTCATTTAGGGGTAGACAAGAAAAACGGTTTCGAGCTTATTGAAGAGCTTAGAATAAAACGCTTAATTAAACCCACCACCGTGTTTATATTAATTAGCGCTGATAGTGCGCGCCCTGTGGTACTTGGCTCTATTGAGCGACGCCCTGATGATTATCTTATTAAGCCTTTTTCGCAAGTACAACTTAAAACACGTATTACCCGTGCCTGGCAGAAACGGCAGTTTTTAGGGGCAGTATTACAAGAGGTGGCCAATGAAAATATCAACAATGCTATCGATTTGTGTGAAGATCTTATTGGTACCCCATCGCCCTACAAAGGTACCTGTGAGCAGTTGTTGGTTGAACTGTATTTGCGCCTAGAGCAATACGACAAAGCGTTGGACGTACTTTCGCCCTACTTAGAAGGAAAGCCAATAATTTGGGCCAAAGTTGCGTTGGCAAAAACCTATCTCGCCTCAGAAAAATACGATAAAGCCATAGGTATTGCCGAGGATATTATTAAACGCAACCGGTTTAATGCCGAGGCGCATGATGTATTGGCGAAAGCCAATGATGCAAAGAACCAAGGCGAAATTGCAATTTCTGCTATCAAGCAGGCTATAAAACTTTCGCCCTTTTCGTTGCCTAGGCATTTTAGTGCATGCTCTATCGCGCGAAACCATAACGATTATATTTTAGCCTCTACCTCTAGTTTGGCCATTTGGGATTTATCGAAAAGAACCGTGCATCAAAACAGCCTGCATTGGTGTGGGTTTATTCGAAGCTTGCTTGATGTCGCCGAATATACAGATGACAAACGTACACGAAACCGCTATCAACAAGAGGCTTTACTTGCCCTGCAACGAGGTAAGTTTGATGAAAACATACTACGAATAGATGAAGATTTTGACGTCAGTATTTTTGGCAGCATTATTAACGCCCGAGTTAATGCTATTGATGGAAAAATGCTGGATGCAAAAAAGAACTTGGCGCAATCACAAGCTGCTATAGACGAAAAATACACCACGCCGCCAATCGCATTTATTCCAGATAGCCTTAAAGTCATGTACGACCTTGGTGAATATGAAGATGCACTACAACTTCAAGATATTATTAAGCAGCAGAATTTAGAATTCGATTCCAACAGCAACTTTTTATTGCATTCTGAGACGACCAAAGCCCAACAAAATCTTACAAATTATCAGCAGTTTAACCGTGAAGGCATTCAGCTTTATCAACAAGGACAATATGAAAAAGCAAAAGACTCTTTTGCTCTTGCGCAAGGTTTTTCGCCGGTAAATACAGGTGTAGCGCTCAACTTACTGCAGTGCTTATTACAAATATTAAGCAAGAACCAAAAGCCAGATCCTGATTTATTTAAACAATGCCGTCGACTTTATAAACTCATTGACGACATGCCACTAAAGGCTCAACACGAAGAAAAATACTCCACGCTTCGCAATGACTTAGACACTTTTATGGGAACAACATAATGATAATAACCCAATCTAAAAAAATCTGTGCGCTTGCTAGCCTACTTTCAGTTTTAGCACTTAATGGGTGCAGCCAAACACCACCTTGTGAAGACATTGTAGAAGTAAATCGCCAATTACATGTATGCAAAAGTTTGTCGAAAGTGATGAATGACAACCGCTATCCCCAACAAGCTATGTCAGCGAAAAAACGTTATGAAAGTGAATGTGAAAACTTCAGATACTATCGAGATGATTACGACACTATTTGTAAAGGAGAGCAGCAAGCCATTGGTAAAAAGGCACAAGCTGCGGTTAAAAAGGAAAGTTTGCCGGCCAAAGACTACTAAGTAGAAGGTTCTTTATGTACCCAGCTTTATTTGGGAATGTCGTACATAAAACTTACATGCGCAACTAGTTTTGATTGGCGATGTGGTTTTGATTTAACCATGTTACGGTACGGTGAAGCGCCATGTGAGTAGCAACATCTTTTCAATGGGGCGTATAAGTAGGCGACAATAAGTAGGCGAGAAAAGGATATGAATATGTCTAAACGCGTTGCAGTGCTAACATCAGGTGGTGATGCACCAGGAATGAATGCTTGTATTCGAGCTATTGTTATAGCCTGTGAAAGGCACGGATTTACACTATTTGGTTATCAGCATGGGTATAATGGCTTACTTGAGCAAGAGTACGAAATACTTGCGCTTCAAGCAACGCACAACCTCATTCAGCAAGGGGGCACCGTGCTGCACAGCGCCCGTTGTGAACCTTTCAAAACCGACGAAGGTGCGAAAACTGCTGCCACAAACCTAACAGAACTAGAGATTGATACCCTAATTGTGATTGGCGGCGATGGGTCTTTTAGAGGCGCCGATCACTTAGCTGATTTCTGGCACGGTCAAATCATTGGTATTCCCGGCACTATAGATAATGATGTGGCTGGCACCGATGCTACCATAGGTTATTACACCGCTATCGATACCGTTGTTTCATCAATCGATAAAGTGAGGGACACCGCAGACGCTTTTGAACGTATTTTCATTGTAGAAGTGATGGGCAGACATGCCGGTTTTCTTGCGCTAAATTCCGCCCTCGCCTCGGCGGCCGATTACGTTATTTTGCCAGAAACCTTTCAACATTGTGACGCAGAATTGGATAAAATTACGGAGCAAATTGAGAAGAGAAGGCAACTCAAAGGCGCGATTAGTTTTATCATAGTGGTAGCTGAAAATGTGTGGCCTGGTGGACTTAACGATTTGGCCGACAAACTGGTATCAAAAACCCAGTCTGAAGTTCGACCTGTAACGCTAGGGCATGTTCAGCGTGGTGGTTCACCGGTGAGTCAAGACCGGTTGCTTGCCACTAAGTTAGGCACCTATGCGGTAAGTTTAGTGGGCAGTGACACCAACGGTATTATGGTAGGTGAACTTAATGGTACGCCGAGTGAAATTGCCTTAACGGAAACATGGGAGAAGGATAAACCCCTAAACCCTTCCAGTATGGAAACCATGCTCACCATCATGAATGAGCGCTATTAAAATAAAGCTAATTGGGTAATACACCACCAAAATAGTTATGCGTAACCAAATATTATCCATATATATCAAAAAGTTGAATTAATATATTGGTAAACACAAAAATGCCCGATTTCTCGGGCATTTTTCGTCAATCTTACTGTTCGCATAGCCAGTTTGTAGCTATGGTACCAAAGCTTTTAGCCTTACATTTTCATAGCCGCTTTTACTTTATCTCTATGACTACGGCTAACTTTTAGTTCGGTGTCATTTTGCAAAATAAGGTGATATTCACCGCTAATGTGGCTTACCAATTTTTTCACGAAACGAATATTGGCTATGGCAGAACGATGTACTCTAACAAACCATTGAGGGTTAAGCTCTTGCTCAAGCTCTTTCATGGTTTTACGCATAATATGCATGCCATCTAATGCGTGAACACACATATAATCACCCGCAGCATCTATCCACTGTATGTCTTGTACGTTCACCCTAGTGACTTCAGAACCATCTTTTATGGCTAAAACATCTGGATAAGGGTTAGTTTCTACCGGCTCGCCATTGGCAAGCTTACGCAAGATTTCTTCGCAATCGTCGCCAGTAAGTTCGGCAACCAAATTTACCAAACGTTTTGACTGTTCATCTTGATGCTGTGTAGCGAAGTATTCTCGCACTTTTACTAGGGCATCTTTAAGGCGTTCATCGTCAGCAGGCTTTAACAAGTAGTCTAGAGCATGCACATCGAATGCTTTAATCGCATAACTGTCATACGCAGTAACAAACACGACCATAGGGATAGGTTGATTAAGCTCTCGTAGCTTATGAATTACCTGAAAACCATTTAGCCCAGGCATTTGAATATCAAGAAAGACTAAGTCAGGGCGAAGTTGTGAAATGCTACTTACCGCTTCTAGCCCATTTTGACACTCTGCCAGTACCTGAATGTCGTCATGACGTTCTAACCTAGCGCGAAGTCCACGGCGGGCGAGTGGCTCATCGTCCACCACCAAGGTTTTAATTACTTGCTTTGTCATGCGCATACATCCTTTACTTCATAGGGAATACGAATTCGAACCCGCACACCCGACGGCTGATTATCTTCAATCGAAAATGCGAAATTGCGTTGATACAGTGAATGCAATCTTTCTTTAATATTTGCCAGTCCAACACCATTTTCACGGCTTAACTGACCATCTACAATGTTGGCACCGGGCCCATTATCAGCCACATCCATGAGTAAATCGTTTCCAAACGCGCGGGCTGTTATCGCAATTTGACCACCGTTCTCCATTTTAGAGATGGCGTGCTTAACAGCATTTTCAATAATAGGCTGCAATATCATGCTAGGAACAAGTGCATTCTCACACTCTTCATCGATATTCCATACTACTTCTAATCTGTCATCAAATCGTACTTTTTCAATCTCAAGATATAACCGCAAGGCCTTTATTTCCTGGCCTAAAGGTACTCGTTTAATAGGGTCATTATCTAAAGAATAGCGTAAAAAGTCGCTCAAGCGAGAGACCATGGCCTCTGCAGTATCGTTTTCTTTTAACAACACTAAGGTAGAAATTGCGTTTAACGTGTTGAACAAGAAGTGAGGATTGAGCTGATAACGCAGCATCTTTATATGCGCTTGATGAGCCATAGTGCTGGCTTTAAGGGCATTTTGCTTTTCTTTTTGTAACATCTGGAAGTTTTTTATGCCGAAGTAAACACCACTCCAACACCCCACCATGATGAGTGAGTTAATTGTATTGGTAAAATACATGTACCAAGCATCAGGCCGGTAACCATGCTTGTAAATTTCCCAATAGTTTATATTTTTAACCACAGCCCACAATAACGCTATCAAATAACAAGACGCTATCACTGTCATCAACATGTTCAGCGGCGACTGTTTTCTTGCCCAGCGATAAACGTATCGCAATGGTATAGTTAGCAACCAGCCAGCATAGGCATTGAGTAATATGATAAATACCCAAATTGGCCTTACATCGTGAAGGAACGAGCCAATATAATAAATGATGGCAAAACCTGCCCAGCCTGCGCTGTGCAAAGTCCAAAATAATCTTTCGTTACTTTCAATAACGCGCTGAAAGCGGCTCACATGTTTACCAGTGGTTGAATTGATTGATAGATTATACGCAAGGTAAGCCCCTTGCGGAGCATCTTGGTCGTACTTCATATGCGACTTGTCGCACGCTTTGCTAAGATTAGTGACTGCAACTAATAACTAATATTCAATCTCTTAAGCCAATGCATCCACCACCATGCAGGACCCACAAGTAAAAATTGAAGATCTTCTAAAAATGAGGGCTTTTTACCTTCAATTTTATGACCTATAAATTGCAGTATCCACATGACAATAAACAGTGATAGACAGAACAGCCAAACACTTACGCCATAGTAGGCAATCAAATTAATACCACCGAAACAAGCTATGGTAAGCAGTGTCATGGCCGCGCCAATTGGCCCAGACAATTTGAAATAATAAAATAGGATTGGAATGGCGATAATATGCGCCCACGTCACATTGAAATCGGCAATGAAATCGGGCACCGGTACGGCCCAAATAAGTCCTAAAGTGACAAAATAGATGCTGGGCACCGCAATGGCATGAATAAGCACATTGGTTTTATTTTGATGGCTTTCGTTATATTGCAGTAATAGCTTTTCAATCGTTCTCATAGCAAATTCCACTTATTGTTATAATAATTGTTTTATTTTTTTGTTGTGAACATCGTATTAACTAATTAGCGTATGGCCTGCTAACAGCGCATTGACGGCATCGTCGTCGCTATCGAATTTCAAGCCATAATAAACAAAGTCTGATTCTAGCTGGTTATTTTTAACAGTGGCATTCAACGTGGCCTCTTTACCATCAGTTGAATAAACTAATGCAATTTTAGTTTCATCAATCATGATTGGCCATTCAGGCTTAAGAGGTAAGGCTATGCGGCAGCCATCGTTAGAAATATCCACTATAATACCGGTCACATGTTCAGACTCAGGAAAAGCTTCACAGGAGACTTTAACCGCAATACCAGGCTGCGCCCGCTTATTGGCACGAAGGCCTATCGATTCGATTCGACGAGGAAAGCTGGTAATCAACAACCCTGAGGGTTTAGCCAATAATTTGAGTACCTTTACCCTAAACGCTATGACCTGCCCGGCATCGCCTTCCAGTACAAAGCGCACTACAACGTCGTTGCCCACCGTCAATAAGTCTCTTACCACTATCCATTTTGC
The DNA here is from genome assembly GCF_000213655.1 of Alteromonas naphthalenivorans. NCBI lineage: Bacteria > Pseudomonadati > Pseudomonadota > Gammaproteobacteria > Alteromonadales > Alteromonadaceae > Alteromonas > Alteromonas naphthalenivorans. The sequence continues at coordinate 1,761,165 of NC_015554.1, read as the reverse complement.
AGAAGTGGGGATCTGGAATATCATGCAGGTGGCCATTTCCATACCTACATAAGCAGTTTTCACCCGCTTAGGTGCCGTTGGTGTTGTAATTTGTAAATCTACCACTGCACCAGGTGGTAAGGCACACAAATTATCGACGTCTTCTCGGTTAAGTTGACTACTTACTGCATTTTCTGACATGTATTTAAGAACATTCTTATTATACTTACGCTAAATGTAACCAATTTTGTGTCGGCTGACAAAACCTTCTCTATCAGGCATGATGTCGCCATATTTTTTATGATACGAATAATTTTTTATAAAGGTCACCATGAATAACGCTTCACTTCACTACCAATTGTCGATTTACTCGTGGCAACAACATTTATTTGATGTAACGTTAACTGTGCCATCTCACGAATCACAAAGCTTATCGCTCACGTTACCGTCTTGGATCCCGGGCAGCTACATGGTAAGAGACTTTGCCAAAAATATAGTGTCGTTAGCAGCTAAGAATACTGAATCTAACGAACCGATTGCATGCGCTAAGTTAGATAAGCAAACCTGGCGAGTCGACACTCAGGGTGAGGCAGTCACTATTACCTATCGGGTGCATGCCAACGACTTATCAGTGCGTTCTGCGTTTATTAACGACGAATATGCCTTTATAAACGGCACTAGTGCATTTCTTAGCGTTGAAGGCTTTGAACAACAACCATGTAAATTACAAATCATTAAACCCGCGGTGGCGAATTGGCGTGCCTATACCAGTATGCCAATGACTGACGATATGCCAGATAGCTGGGAATATGAAGTGGCAGACTTTGCTGAGTTTATCGATCACCCTCTTTATATTGGGGTATGTAACTTTCACAACTTTGAAGTGGAAGGCGTTACCTTCGAGTTGTTATTCTCTGGCAGAAATAACCTCGACATAGAGCGCATTGCCAATGACTTAACCCCAATTTGTAAGCATCACATGCAGTTGTTTGGCGATCCGCAGCCTATTAAACGTTATTTGTTTATGACCTTGTTGGCAGATACTGGCTTTGGTGGTTTAGAACACCGTGATTCCACCGCTCTACTCTTTCCCCGCTTCGACCTTCCCATGGTGGGCGAAAGCGATACCAAAACCGATGGTTACATTACGTTTTTAAGTTTGTGCAGCCACGAACTTTTCCATACATGGCATGTTAAGCGAATTAAACCAGAGGTAATGGTTAAGCCTGATTTGCAAAAAGAAACGTATACCAACCAACTGTGGATTTATGAAGGCTTTACCAGCTTTTATGATGACGTTACCTTAGCGCGTGTAGGCGCTATCAGCCCACAAAAATACTTAGACATTGTGTCGCAAAATATAACGCGCCTGCTGCAAAATGCGGGCAGGTTCAAACAATCGGTAGCAGAAAGCAGCTTTGATGCATGGACAAAATTTTATAAGCAAGATGCCAGTGCTACTAACGCGATTGTTAGTTACTACACCAAGGGCGGCATTATTGCGTTCGGACTAGATTTGTTACTACGTGAAAAATCAAATAATGAAATCAACTTAGATTTGCTAATGCGTCATTTATGGGATCAGTACGGCCGAGACGAAAAAGGCACGCCCGACGATGTCATTGCCACTTTATGTAAGCAAGATTTAGATATTGATATTTCTGACTATCTTGCTGATGTGGTTTACGGTACGAAAGATGTGCCGTTAGAGAATTGGTTGTCGAACATTGGCGTTGAATTACTCACCCGTACTAAAGTATCAGCTGACGATAAAGGTGGCAAAACAAGCGCCGAGGGTATGAAAAGACAATTGGGTGCTAACTGCAAACCTGCCCCGTTAGGGTTAACGGTTACTCAAGTCTTCGAAGGTCTAGCAGCTGCCGACGCGGGTATTATGGTTAACGATATCATTATTGCCGTAAATGGTTTTGTGGTGAACCAAGCGAAATTACAACGTATATTAGATGCAACAAATACCGGGCAAGTTAGCCTTTCACTTATTCGAGATGGCCGATTGTTAACAGGCGATCTTGATATTAGAAATGCACGAGAAGATGTGTGCAACTTTTCAATAGCGGATGAGCGCAAATTTTCGGCATGGTTGGGGCTTAACTAGCGATTCTTAATTAATCTTTATTAATCTTTGCTTATGTAGATTAGCGCTGTTGAAGAATCGCAAATACGTTTGGATACTAGTAGATACAAAAATGGGCTACCGTGTTGGGTAGCCCTTTTAATTTTAAGGCGATGGCCGGAGCCGTTAGCCTTTTTAGGCGTTCCCGCTCTATTCTGGGGTTCCCGCTCTATTCAGGGGTTCCCGCTCTATTCTGGGGTTCCCGCTCTATTCTGGGGTTCCCGACACTACCGTCTGTGGGTCGAGACGCATCTTGCCTAAGTTAATTCGCCAATCTAGGTGTGGCCCCGTTGCTCTACCCGTAGCGCCAATGGTGCCAATCTGCTCGCCTTGCGCTACCGTATCGCCAACTTTCACAGTGATAGAGTCTAAGTGAAGGAAAGTAGAAAAGACGCCCATTCCATGGTCAAGAATTAACGTATTACCTGAATAATATAAATCTTCTGCCAAGGTTACTGTGCCTTCAACGGGCGCGGTAACTGGCGCGCCTGTTGGCCCACCTACATCAACGCCAAAGTGTGGCCATTTTGGCACACCATTCAATACACGCTGGCTTCCGTATACGCCGGTTATCGGCCCTTTTGCTGGCCACTCAAATCGGGTAAACAATGCGTCGGCATCGGTTACTTTACTTCGTGCAATCGACACATTAACGTTGTCTTGCCTAATTCTTTCAAGCACGGCTTTTGGCGGTGTCACCATCTTAGAATCAAGCCCATCTATACGTTGAATGTTGTATTCACGTTTAGTGAGGGTAATATCCCGTACTAATGTGGTGCCATCGGGAAGTTCAACATTAAGCGTGTGAGAAAGGCTTGCATCACGAGGAAAACCAAACACGAATTTTCCTTCGCTATTAAGCGCTAATGTTTCTCCATCAAGGGTAACAATTGCATCAGGGGCAACTTGCCCTCTTATCAAACTCCCTTGTGTTAGGGTACCATTTAGCGTTATCCCATCTTGCTGCGCGTGAACAGCAGTTAAACTACCACCCAACAATAGTAAGACTGACATGCCAGCAGAACGTGCTGCGACTTTTAGTGAGTTAATCACACTAGATTGGACAGACTCTACACCCTTAACCCTAGAACTCATTACTACTCCTTTCTCGCACTTTAATCACACTTGATTCGCATCGATGCTGAATTTATAAAGTACTTATGCAGCGCTTGTGCCGTTCTTTTATTCTAAGCTTGCCAATAGCCTTTACCCGATTTTGCCTACCATACTTAAACAAAAATGAAGTAATTAGTCAGACACCATGGCGCCTTTACCCACACCTTCATACGCCACTACTTGGCAATGATTGTTGGGAGTGCGTTTCTTTTGCTCAACTAACAAGTACTGAGCTAAACATTCCACCGTTGAATCTGTAGTGATCACTTCACAATCGGCCTTAGGAATAAGTAACTCAAAATAGCCTTGTGATGATTCGTAAGCAAACGAGAAATAATCGCTAGGGGTAGCGACTGAACCGGTTATTTTGCGATCTTCATACGCTATTTCATCTTCCGTAGTGGCGATATAGATATCGTCCCAACGGTTCGCCCAATAGGCTTGTTCTTGTTCGCTTATTTTACCATCGAGGTAAATATCAATACGAGAGCGATGACCATGCGCTATACGCTGACAGTTTCCGTCATGCTTTTTTAACCCGTGGGTATAATGATAAAACGGAGACTCTATCACCTCGGTACGCAGCTTTAATGTAATGTTATCAACGTTTTCGGGTAAATGGGTGGCAAGCACCTCTTTTAAATAAACGCTCACCGATTCCATGGTAACTACATCTGAATACAAAAACGCATAAGCTTCTGCTGGGCAGCGAAGCATGATTTCTCGGCTGTCTTCACAAGTAAAGCGCACTTCAACCTGTTCATTCACGTCGTCATGGATAACTGTTGCGCCCGCATATTCTGCTGGCACAAGCAATTTATGATCGACATATTCATCAATCAGTCGCTTAAGGTCTTTTTTAACAATACCAAAATCCTGAACCATACTTTCTTCGTTAAGTTCACCGGTTAGGATTACATCGACAATCCAGCTTTCACCTACCATACCGCGCTTAGGGCAAAGGTAAGAAAAGTCCATTACTGTCAAATCGTTTACAAATAGTTGCATGACACCCTTGTATCGTGTTCGTTTTCTGTTGTTAGTATACGTTTTTTACGTGTTAAACGCAGTGATTAGTCCATAGAAGATTGGCGATTAAGCTGATCTTTTAAATTAGGTGGTATACCACGAATCGTTAAGGTATCGGTGGCAGGGTCGTAAAATACCCGATCGCCCATCAATTTGCGCTCGAAGCTTACCGATACACCGCCGCCCTGCCCCGTAAATTTCGCGAGTTGTTTTAGCGCAGCGGGATCTGGCTGAATTTCTTTTTCAAGCGGTACTTCCATAGACTGAGTAAATGAAGAAAAGTTGCTGCTAGTTTCTTCGTTTGAAGGCAGCCTATTCGCCAACTCATCTACCGATAAGCTTTCGCCTGCGTCTATTTTTTCTTTGAAATACGTTTTCACTTCTTCACGGTGCTGGTGTTGCTCTTGCGGGTCTAACGACTCACTGGCCAAATAGGCATCTACCGATGAAATTAGCTGCTTATTTTGCTGCTTTACATCAACCAGCTCTTCGCAGCCAACGAATTGCATAAAGAAGTCAGAAACCTTACGACCCATACGACCTTTTATAAAGCTGACGTAACGTTGCTGTTCTGGTTGTATATCCCATTGGGTTAAGTCGATGCGAACCGCGAGTTGCATGCGCGCCAAATCTAGATGCTCTCGTGCAGACAGATCCAGTGAATTGGTTACTTCAACGTGAGAGCGCGTATTTAGCAATGCAATCATTAAATATTGGGTAGCCAAGAACTCGTATTGGCAAAAAATAAGAAACCCTGTTTCTACTGTGCCCGTATCTATTAACGTTTTCACTAATCGCTTAGTGGCTGATAACGAAAAGCTATGAAATTCTTCTTCTAAATTGTCGCCGCCCGCTTTTTTCTGCGCTAGGTAGTTTTTTAGACCTTCTGAAAATTCTGCTACGTTATCAGTGTTTTCTTCATTGCTTTGCAAAACAAAGTGACCAACCCCTTTGCCTGGCTTGGCATTAAAGCTGTGGTTAATCTGATGTGCGAGAAGCTCAATTTCTGGCGTTACTGCCAAACAATTGTCACGAGGGATAGCTTCTATTTTATCCTCGTTATTAACGACTAAACGGTGTACAACAAAGTGATGAATCAGTGCACTCATAGCGATTAGGGTGTCCTGTTGCTTAAAAAATGTCAGAAAAACTAACGGAATTGCGGGATTTTAGAATGAATGATTGTTATCACTCAAACAACGATTATAATCATTTTACGAGTAAAACCATTCTTTTTATCAAAGAAATCATGAAAAAGAGGCGTAACAGTGCCCCAGAACAGTCGTTATACCAATGCTGAATTTGAAACCTTAATGAATAAAGTCATTCTAACCCTCGAAGAAAACGATGCGGGGAGAGATTTATCGCTAATGGTATTAGGTAATGTGATTACCCATATTTTACAGACTCAGGTTAGTCCTGACAAACGCGAAGCCATGGCAGATCAGTTTGCTAATGTGCTCAAGAAGAGTGTTCAAGGTTAAGTAGGCTTTTTTATGATTTTAGCCGAATCTCCTCGCCGCCAGCGAGTGACGAAACTAGTTAATTGGGGCCATTGGTTCGCGCTAGCGAATATAATAATAGCCATTGTTATTGCATCAATTTTTGTTTTTTCTTCACCCATGCCAGGCACGGGCGTGGGCACGCTTTATTTACTGACCAATTGGTTGGGCCATATTGGCTTCATGACCTTTTTTGGCTTTGTCATTTTTATTTTGCCTTTATGCTATTTAGCCACCAATCCAAGGGCAATTAAAGCCAGTGCGTCTATTATTGCAGCGGTTGGGCTTGCTTTGTTAGCATTCGATGCGTTGTTATTTAATCGCACCGGTTTTCATATCAGCTTTCACGCTGCCGACTTGCTTAAAACCGAAGCACAAACACAAATAAGTGAGTTCTACTGGCAACAGTGGGCCTATTTATTCATGCTGTTTTTAGTGTGGCTAGGCTTTCAGCTTGTGCTTGCCAATGCTATATGGAAAAGAGTTGAGCGCTTTTCACAGCATAAAATTGGCGTACCGGTAGCCAGCTTTTTCGTGGTGTGCTTTGTCACCAGCCATGCGGTGCATGTATGGGCCGATGCCGAACTGTATCAGCCTATCATCAAGCAAGATAATATGTTCCCGCTGTCGTATCCGGCTACCGCTAAAACGACTATGTCCCGTTATGGATTGCTTGATTTGGCCGCTTATGAAGAGCGTAAACAGCTGCAGTTTAATACTGATATTCATAATATTAACTATCCTGCGGAACCGGTTTATTGCTCTATAGATTCCGGTATGAATATGACAGTGATAGTGCAGATTGATGATGCCCCTATTTCTGGTATCGACACACTTGGGCTTAATGCGTTAGAAAACTATCATTCTACCGCCAGTAGTTTACGAGGGTTGATTACTACCACCTTGTTTGGTGTGCCAGAAATTTATCAAGACTCATTAAGCCAAAAACGCCCTGTGCTGCTTGCCTTGCCAGTTGGCCTAGGAATGCCTGTCTCTACTCATTTTGATGAAAGTTTGCCTGACGATTTGTTTAAAAGTTATCGCCAGCCCCTTTCAAACAATCACAATGGCTTACACATAGCATTTTTACCTGCATCTGTGATTGAGGGCTATGTAACGCAAGATATGCTGCAGTCCAATAAGGTGATGATTGCAACCGGTTACGGCAATGAGAGTTCACAAGGCATGCTGTACAGTAACATGTCGCTAAGTGCTGATATTGCCAGCACTGAAGATCTGGCGCCAACGATTATGAATGCCCTTGGATGCGCAGCTCCTACTACCTTCTACTCTACCGGTCAAAACTTGTTGAACCCTAGTCGTAAATGGCTAGTAAGTACCTCTGGTGAGCGTATTGTGGTGTTCCATAATGGAAAACGTACTGATGTGTTAAGCAACGGCAGTTACGAAATTACTGAGGTTGCTACAGGCAAGCGCAGCAATGCCCCGCTTAATGTTGATTTATTAAGCCAAGCCATCAAACACTTATCTCGGTTTTCTAATCAAAACTAAGATGTTAAAGGCGCCCAATTAGGCGCCTTTTTTGTATCTTTTCAAATTCTTTTTTATTCAACACCCAATGTAAATGCTGATTGAGTACTGCACGGTGTTCTCTTCAATCTAGGTTCCCTCATCATGAACAGTAGTGTTCGCCAGCATGAAGCCAAATGCGACCTATACGCTACTGGGAACAGGTATATCGTTCAAAGAGGTGACTTGTGTGACATTTTCTAATTCAGCATTGGGCGGTGGGGCTTTGCTGGAAACATAATAACAGTGAGACAAATTGACTTCTTGCCCTGCTTGTATATCTCGCCAACTGTCACCAATCATGATACTTAAAGGTAGTGAAATAGAATGGTCTTCTGCGGCCTGTATTAACATGCCTGGATTAGGTTTGCGGCACACACACTGCTTTTTGTATGTCCCAATGCCGTGTTCTGGATGATGAGGACAAAAATACACAGACACTTCACCAATTCCGGCTTGGTAAAAGTCTTGCTGAACCGCGCTCATCAATGCCTTAAAATCATCTTCAGAATACAAGCCTCGTGCAATGCCCGACTGATTGGTAACGATGATAATTTTATAGCCCGCATTTTCAAAACGCGTTATTAGCGAGAATATGCCGTCTACATATTCAAAATCTTCGTACCGGCCCACATAACCATGGTCGACATTTACAATGCCATCACGGTCTAAAAATAAGGCTTTAACAGTGTGTGAACCCATGTTGTGCTATCTCTTCAACTGCATTCAAGCGGTTTCTGGCATTTTTAGCCAAGCTTGAACACGAAAATCAACGGTGACGTGGTTTAGCTTTTCAACAATGACAGCCAATCTATCCGGAGGTAAACGCCAGTAATAAGGCGTCATTTTTATCAACGCGATTTTTTGTTCATCGTTATCGAAATGCAAAGGGTAATTGACGGTTTCATCCAAAGTTTGTTCAAAACCCACCCGCTGTTCTTTTTCTACAGCATGTTTTGCGGGGTTGTCGTATACCAGCGACTTTAACTCGAACAAATGCATGGGTGCAGGGTCCACGGTAAGCAAGAGCCCACCCGCTTTTAACACCCGTGCATACTCTTCACTGCTACCGGGGGCAAAAACTTGAATTACAACATCTTGCGTATTTGATTCAATGGGCAAATCAAAGCTACTGGCCACAACAAACTGCTGCGATTTATACGCTTTCGCTGCTAATTCCACCGCAATTTTCGCAATATCACTACCACTGCCAGAAGTATTAATACCGTGGGCTTCTAAACCGGTTACTAGGGCGTTCAAATAACTCCCTTCCCCGCACCCTGCATCGTAGATTGCAAGCTCTTCTTTCCCATTGATACTGGCATTTTCACGCTTGCGTGTATCGGTGTAATACTGTGCCACTATATCGGTCATGCGTTGCTTTAACGGCCCATAACCATTGAGGTCGTGGAACTCTCTTCGAGCGCGAACCATACTTTTGTCGTCACCAGGTGACTTAGAGTTTTTAAATTGGACGGGAAGAAGGTTAACGTAGCCTGCTTTCGCTTTGTCAAAACTATGGTTATTGCTGCATTGGATGACCGAGGCGCTAATATCGATTGGCCTTCGGCAAAGTGGGCATTGCCACATAAAAAAGAGTCCACTGTAAAACTGTCTAATACTGGCAGCGAGTTTATCAAACTTCGCTGCCGGTGTCGTGACTGCTTCAGCCTTGATACTAGGTTGTGAAAGTGTTTAAGGTAAAGTATGGCTCACAATAAAGCGTGGCTATAAATCAGCCAATGGATGGGTTTCATTGGTCCAGGGTGAGTCAAAGAAGGATGCAACCACCTCTTCTGGCACATCTTCCACTCTCTTGTACTTCCATTTAGGCGATAAATCTTTTTCTATTAGCAATGCACGTACGCCTTCCTGAAACTCTCCGTGTTGACCACAGCGACAAGACATAATAGCTTCCATACGAAAGCAATCAGCCAAAGATAGTTTGGCGCCACGTTTGCACTCTTCAAATACTAAATGCGCCGTTATAGGCGACCCTTTAGCCAATGTAGATTGTGCCCGGCTTAACCACTTATCTTCGCTTACATCTGCTGATAATAAATTATTCACCACATCAGTTACATTATCGGGTTCACACCACTTCTCGATAACGGCTCGGTGAGATTCTACATTTGCTACAAGCTCATTTTCTGGCGTGTTAAGGCCGTTTAAAATAGTGGTAACTTGCCCGTTAAGTGACTCAGATTTATCATCAAGTTTCCACGAGAAGCTTTGCAGTGCATCAAACATGGCGGGCTGTTGATCAGACGCCACTAATACATCAGCTAATTCTACGTAACAGGCGTCTGCCCCATTCATTTGTACACCGGTTAGTCCTAAGAAAAGGCCAGTTTTGCCTGGTAAGCGTGGCAGAAAATAGCTGCCTCCTACATCAGGATATAACCCAATGGTTATTTCAGGCATAGCAAGACGTGACGTTTCGGTGACCACGCGATGGCTTGCACCACATATTAACCCCATTCCACCGCCCATAACGATACCAGAGCCCCACACAATAATGGGTTTGGCGTAATGATGAATTGTATAATCGAGTGTATATTCAGTACGGAAAAAAGAGGCTAGAAAATCAGGAATTTCGCCATTCGATTCAAGCATTGCATTGTACATAGAGACAATATCGCCACCGGCACAAAATGCTTTTTCCCCTGCCGCTTTTAATACGACACAAACAAGATCGCTTCTATTTTCCCATGCTTGAAGTGCGTCTAATAACAAACTCGCCATTTCTAAATCTAACGCATTTAGGGCTTTTGGCTTATTTAGGGTAAGCACGCCAATCGTATGCCCTGACTGTGTTGGGATTTCTTCAACAATCACTACAGATTTTGTATGTTCCACTTTTTACTCCTTGTAGCATCAGCTCTTCTTTTTCATCAAGCCTGTTATCACAGAACGCTATTTTCATCGCTTAGCAAGCGCCTTCCGATGATAACTCGCATAATTTCGTTTGTGCCTTCCAATATTTGATGTACCCGCACATCTCTTACGTGACGCTCTAACGGATACTCTTTGATATAGCCGTATCCACCATGCAACTGTAACGCGTCGTTACACACCTTAAAACCCACATCTGTAGCGAATCGTTTCGCCATTGCGCAATAGGTACTGCTATCGGCATGTTTACTATCAAGTTTACTGGCTGCCATTCTCACCATTTGACGGGCAGCAACCAATTCAGTTGCCATATCTGCTAATTTAAATTGCAACGCTTGGAAAGTAGCAATGGGGTTTCCAAATTGCTCGCGCTCAGTGAGATACTGCCTGGCCACATTAAGCGCTTGTTGCGCCGTTCCTATGGAGCATGTTGCTATATTAATTCTCCCACCATCTACCCCCTGCATAGCCATTTTAAAGCCTTGGCCTTCATCACCTAAACGACACGACGCATCAATCTTTACATTGTCGAAAGTGATCATTCTGGTTGGCTGGGCATTCCAGCCCATTTTCTCTTCCGCTTTGCCATAAATAATACCGTCGGCATCAGCGGGAACTGCAAACGCACTGATCCCTTTTGGGCCGTCACCACCGGTTCTAGCCATTACCACAAGCACGTCGGTACTTCCTGCGCCCGATATAAACACTTTTGCGCCGTTGAGCACATAGCCATTATCTACCGGCGTAGCTTTAGTTTTCAATGAAGCAGCATCTGAGCCAGCACCGGGCTCGGTTAAGCAATAAGAAGCCAGTTTTTCCCCTGATACAAGTACTTCACACCATTGCTTTTTAGTCGCTTCTTGGCCCCAAGTAGCAATCATCCACGTGGCCATGTTGTGAATGGTCAACATGGCAGTGGTGGTAGTGCACCCCATGGAAAGCTGCTCAAAAATAATAGATGCATCAAGGCGCGATAATCCCAGCCCGCCTTCTGATTCGGGGGTATATAAACCACAAAAACCTAGTTCACCCGCTTTTTTAATGGCCTCAACGGGAAAGTGATGGTCTCTGTCCCATTGAGCTGCATGGGGGGCAAATTCCTGCATCGCAAATTGACGGGCGGTTTCTTCAAAGGCGAGTTGATCATCTGAAAGGTCGAAATTCATATTACTTGCCCTTCTGGGTAATAAATTGGTGATGTATTATGCCTGTATCAACTAGAACACAAGCATTGAGTAGTCAGTCGTAAATACAGTATATAACAACTTACCTTCACGTAAACGTAAACATCAAAAATAAATAAAGTTAATGTGAAATAATTGTGAAAAATACAGTTATACATTAATCTAATTTTCAACTCCCCTTGCCTTAAAATAATAAATAAAGACATATAGTTAGAAAGTTAAACTTACGGCTAATGCACTTTACACCCAGCGCTGATAAGCTATGTTTATTAAAACACTACTATACTGACACCTCTTGGATTATCGGATTGCTATTGTTGAAGATAACGCAACTGCGCGCACCACGTTGCGGGGGCACCTCCTGCCCATTGCAAAATTAAACGTGAGCAGTTTTGGTTCAGGTGTAGAACTTAAATCGGCGTTACGTAAGCAGCATTTCGAACTCATCATTATGGACTACCACTTAGGCCAAGGAAGAACAGGAGTGGAATGGGTGCAAAGCCTTAAAGAATCAGGTTTTATTCGCCCTAGCACCGGCCTTATTTTTCTTACCTCCGATCGTTCTCCGCAAACCATCGGCCGCATAATGGATTTGCAACCTGATGCGTTGCTTATAAAACCTTACACGATTGCCTCGTTGTCTCGTCAAATTAAGCACTATTTGAGCTATCGCAAGTATATTGAGCCCGTGTTACGGGAAATGGATAACAAACAACGCCCTTCTGCTATCACACTGTTACGTAAAAAATTGCGAGAAGGCGTACCACCAAGGCTAGCGTCTGATGTAGGTAAACTTTACGCCAAACTCTTGTTTGAAAACGAAGATATTTTACATGCGATGCGTGTATATGATGATGTACTCACGCGTTCAGATAAAGTACTTTGGGCACAGTGGGGCAAAATTAGGTGCCAATATGCGGCGGGACTATGGCCCGATTGCCAAGACGAACTTAGTGGTATGGTAACTTCAACCCTAGCGCGAGACAGCGCGTTTGAATGGCTTGCCTCTCTATCTTTTGAGCAAAAGTCGTATGAGCAAGTAGAGACCTATTTAAGCCAGATAAAGTTCAGCGATCTTAGTTTACCCGCTGCTAGGTTAAAATCTCTCGCGTATCAAAAACAGGACAAGGTGGTAGAGGCTATAGATCTGCTCCAAAAAAAGCGCGCTATGCATCGAAGTGCCAGAGACAGATTTAACGATTTCACCTTCGAATTGGCGGAGTTTTACTTATTGCTAGCAGAAGAAGCGCCTAGTACCAATCGAGAAGAAAGCTTAAGCCAAGCTCGTAAGTTAGTTGGCTTGGCAGGTCGCAGTCAAAGTGATCGCCAAGTATTGCAAAAAAGAGACTACCTACTGGCCTTTTCAGCCATTTTAGAAAGCGAAGATCAAAAAGCCGCTCACTTACTTGAAAGTGACTACATGGATGATTACTTGCGTACCGAGCCTTCGATGCTAGTGATTGCCGCAAAAGTACATCATGGTTTGGGCGAGGAAGGTAAAGCTAGCCAATTACTTGCCCTTGCAAAGCAGAAGAATGCCGAGCTGCAGATCATCTCAGAGCAGGTTGCTAACGACGATCTTATTTTTAGTGGTGGTGAGCGCCTGGGCCTTAATCATGACCAGGCAGTTATGCTAAATGAAACCGGTACACAGTTGTTTATGAACAAACAATACTTGCCGGCAATGAAACATTTCTATGATGCATTGAATTTATCGCCAGAAACGGCAGCATTCGGGCTTAATTTATTGCAGTGCATGATTGAATCAGACACCGCCGTTTATCGCAAATACGGAATTCGCAAACTGCTTCGTGTTATTGCTGATATGGCACTTTCAGATAGTAATCATCATAGGCTCACCCAATTAAACCTAACGGCCCAAGCTAATGCAGAAAAGCTAATAGCCCCTGCTATCAACGAAGACAACAAGCACCATTAAACGTTAGGTATAAACTGACCAAGTGTGCTCATACCGATGGTATGTTATTTCAAACGCATTAGTAGGCTTGATGTATCCCAGCGATGGCCACCCATTTTCTGAACGTCGCCATAATATTGGTCGACCAAGGCCGTTAGCGCTAATGTTGAACCATTTCGACGCGCTTCATCAAGGGCAATAGATAAATCTTTTCGCATCCAATCTACCGCAAAGCCATAATCATAATGGTTTTCGAGCATGGTAGACGCACGATTTTCCATTTGCCAAGATTGTGCAGCGCCTTTACTAATGACATCAATCACCGCTTTACAATCTAATCCTGCTTTTTGACCAAAATGAAGTGCCTCCGCTAGCCCTTGAACAATACCGGCAATGCAAATTTGGTTCATCATTTTTGCTAACTGGCCACTACCACTTTCACCTAGCAATTGACTGTGTCTAGCATAAGCAGAAAAAACAGCTTCAGCACGGTCAAAAGCCTGTTGTTCGCCTCCCACCATAACGGTAAGCAAACCATTTTCAGCACCGGCCTGGCCGCCTGACACTGGTGCATCTAAAAAGTCGATAGACTGCTTTTGACATAGTGAAAACATTTCACGCGCTACTTCTGCCGACGCGGTAGTGTGATCTATCAGTAGTGTACCCGGCCCCATCGTACCTAAGGCTTGGCTGGCAACGTCTTTAACATCGTTGTCGTTACCTACGCACATCAACACTATATCAGCATCTTTTGCGGCTTCTGCTGGGGATAGGGCAAGGGCGCCCTGAAACTCTTTAACCCACTTATCTGACTTCGCTTTTGTGCGATTATAAACAGTAACATCGAAGCCTGATTTTGCTAGATGCCCTGCCATGGGGTAGCCCATCACGCCAAGCCCTAGAAAACTGACTTTTATCGATGCATTATCGATAGGTGAATCTACAGATGAAGACGTTGTAGTTGTATTATTTGACATAGTGTAACTCTCTTCATAACTGATTATACTGAAGCGAAGTGTAACAAACTTTCTGATAACTAAAACAAAACAATAACTAAAATAAAGAGAAGCGCTATGAGCATATATACTCACCAAGTGGTTAGAAACAATGGCGAAGCTATTGCTATGTCAGACTTTAAAGGCAAAGTATTACTTATCGTTAATACCGCCAGTAAATGTGGTTTTACTAATCAATATGAAGGTTTAGAAAAACTCTATAAAGCATATAGTCCGAAGGGCTTCGAAATATTGGCATTTCCTTGCGATCAATTTGGTCACCAGGAACCGGGCTCAGATGATGATATTGCTCAATTTTGTAATATGAACTTTGGTGTTTCTTTTCCATTATTTAAAAAAACTGACGTTAATGGAACGCAAACCCATCCTCTTTACGTTGAATTAAAATCACAAGCACCTGGTTTACTTGGCTCTAAACGCATAAAGTGGAATTTCACTAAGTTTCTTGTCGATGCTAACGGAAACGTGGTTAAGCGTTACGGCCCAACCACGAAGCCGAGTGAAATAAGTAATGATATTGATGGACTCTTGAAAGCCTAAATTATTAACGTTTGATGAAGAGGGAGTGCAGTGTAATGAAAGTCGCGTTTTTTAGTGCCAAGCCTTATGAAGAAACTGTTTTTAAGGCAGCAGCCTTGAGCTTAGAAAAAGCCTTGAGCTCAGAAAAAGCCTTGAGCGTAGAAAAAGCCGAGGGCATTCCCCCTATTTCCTTTACTTATTTCCCTCATCAACTCACCGCTGAGACTGCCTTGCTTTGCCAAGGCTACGATGCAGTCTGTGTTTTCGTCAATGATGAACTTAACGCGAAAACTTTATATATTTTGCATGAGGCTGGCATCAAGCATATTGCCCTACGCTGCGCCGGTTTCAATAATGTTGATATCGCAACAGCCCATGAACTCAATATCAGCGTATCGAGAGTACCTGCCTACAGCCCGGAAACCGTGGCTGAACACACGTTAGCACTCATTCTTACCCTAAATCGCAAGACACATAAAGCCTATAACAGGGTAAAAGAAGGTAACTTTGAATTAAGCGGTTTACTGGGTTTCACTTTACACAACAAAACAGTAGGCGTGATAGGTACAGGGCGTATTGGCCAATCGGTGATCCGAATTTTGAAAGGCTTTGGTTGCAATGTCTTATGCTACGACCCCTACCCTAATGAGCAACTTAAACAAGAAGGCGTAGTTTACACGTCACTTGAATCGCTTTTTAGCCAAAGCCACATTGTTACTCTTCACTGCCCGCTTACTGAGCAAAGCTATCACCTTATCAATGAGTCGAGTATTGCCCTAATGCCCAAAGGCGCCATGCTGATAAACACATCACGTGGCGGATTGATTGATGATAAGTCGGTAATCAATGCGCTAAAAAGTGGGCATTTAGGGTATGTAGGTTTAGATGTTTATGAGCGAGAATCAGAGTTGTTTTTCAGTGACCACTCACAAGATATTATTCAAGACGACGTATTTCAGCGCTTACTCACGTTTCCCAATGTATTGGTAACTGGGCATCAAGGCTTTTTCACCAAAGAGGCTTTGAGTGAGATTGCCACCATTACCCTAGATAACTTACGCTTCTTTGCCGGTGACTCTAGCCTGAACGTTAACAACAATATGGTTCAGCACATAACTTAAGGGGCTTATTTTAAGAGGCTTGGCTTAACGGGTTAAAGCTAATGAGCATAGAATCAAGCACAACGCTTAAAGAAAATAGTAGAAAAGTAGCAATATTTGCTACTTTTCCAACACAAGATGGAAGTACTTTCCTAACCACATAAACGGTTCTGTTTGGTTATAGGTTCGTTCTAGGTTTACCAACCCTTCAAACTGGGTAGTTTGATGTTCTGGGTTCTTCAAGTAATCATGAAAACATCGTATGCCAGTTTTCGCTTTTACCGTAAAACCAATAGACTCACAAAAATCGCTGGCTTGTTTAGCCGGTAACGGATTTTTAGGGTTAAGGCGAACTTGGTTCCTGACTTTCATACCTTGCGCAATGTAATCAAAATTACCGTAAATGGCGTTAGTCATTAAGTTTGCATCACGGTTAAAAAAACTCAGGCTTAATATTGCCCCTTTACGCATGTTGTCATAGAGAAACTGAATAGCTTGGTAGGGCTCATTCAACCATTCCAATACCGCATGGCACACTATAAAATCAAAGTCTTCCATATTTTGAATATCTAACAAATATTGATGTTGAATACTCACGTTTGGAAACGTTTTTAAATTGTCTTTGGCATGAACTAATACATCTTCTGATCCATCAGTTAACAGTACACTATGTCCTAGCGATGCCAAGTGAGCGGCCATCACACCTGTGCCGCCCCCCACTTCTATCACCTTTTTAGGCTGTATGTTGTCTGATACTTCAACAAAAGGCGCTAACGCCTCACAAAGCATAATTTGCCTAAGTTTCCCTTTTGTCGTGCCATAGATGTTATCGGCAAATTTTGCGGCTATACCGTCAAAAATATGATCTGATTTTTCTGTCATGCTGGGTTTGGAATATCAATAAAAGTCACGTCTAGGTTAAACTCGATTTGAATGTGCTCACCTAATGCCTTCACGCCGTAGCGTTCAGTGGCATGATGACCCGCCGCAAAAAAGCTAATACCCATTTCACGCGCCGTATGAATAGTTTGTTCAGACACTTCACCGGTAATAAACGCATCTACCCCTTCCGCAACAGCTTGTTCGATAAAGCCTTGACCGCCGCCTGTACACCAAGCAACGGTTTTAATAGCTTTATTATCATCACCTTCCGCTAATACAGCTCGTCCTAACTTATCAGCTAATAGCTGCTGTAGGTCATGCTGAGACATTGGGCTTTCGAACTCCCCTTGCATAACCACACCCGTAGGTTTTACGCCGCTTAGGGCTCGCACATTGTCAATATTAAGCAGTGTCGCAAGCTGTCGGTTATTCCCAAACTCGGGGTGAACATCTAACGGTAGATGGTATGCGTATAAATTAATATCGTGTTCAAGTAATGCCTGAATGCGCTTTTTCTTCATGCCGGTAATTGCTTGCGACTCGCCTTTCCAAAAATAGCCATGATGCACCACGATGGCATCGGCATTTTCTGCAATGGCGGCATCAATCAAGGCTTGTGAGGCCGTAACCCCTGTTACTACACGTTGAATTTCTGGCTTGCCTTCAACTTGCAGACCATTAGGGCAATAGTCGCTAATCTCATGGGCTCTAAGTGTGCCATCTAGATAGCGTTTAAGTTCAAGGTTACTTACTGACACAAACACTCCGGTTAACTGTTATACAATCAGTTCAACAATCATGTTGAACCTATAGAATTGTTAAGCATTATACTAATTTTGAACGACTACTGCCGTCCTTTCTTTTTACACACGCCAGCTACCATTCCCCGGTCTTATTTAAAATTTCCGTAATGGACTTTGCAATTTCCCAGCGCGGTGTATCACTTGAGTTACTCAGTATAATTATTGCGTTTTTACTGTCTGGATATGTAAGCACTAGCGATTTGTACCCACGAACACTACCTGGATGCCTCGCGACTTTCCCATATTCATTCTCATAAACCTGCCAACCTAGTGCCATGTATATTTCACCCCACGTGGTTTTTACTTGTGGCACTAACATCGCATCGAAGGATTGCTTATCTAAAATGACAGGAGCGTGGTTAAGCGTGAGCGTAAGCCATTGGCTTAAATCGTATACATTAGCAATGAGGCCTTCACTGGGGTTAAAAGCTAAGTCATAGGGTCGCTGCTCAAGCTTGTCTATTAACTTTCCCCTGTAGGTTGGATGCGTTTCAGCGAAATTTTCATTTGAGCCATCATAAAAATGACTTTTTCTGATTTTTGCTGGCTTAAAAATATTGTCATAGATGAAAGCGTCATAGCGCTGACCACTAACTGAGAGAATGATCTCACCCAACAGATTATAATTAGTGTCACTAAACACAAAGCTGTGACTTTCAGATTCTTCGGGGACAGCGCCTCTCACCAATTCTAAATAACGCTTCAGCGATCTACCTTGTTTAACACTCACAGGCCTAATAACGTCCGTTAAGCCTGAAGAATGGGTGAGTAATTGCTTTATAGTAATTTGAGATTTTTCAAGCTGGGGGATGTATAAACCCACTTCGTCATCGAGGCTTAATTTTCTTCGCTCTACTAATTTCATTATGGCTTGCGCGGTGAAAAGTTTAGAAATTGACGCAGCCCTGAATAGCGTTTTATCCGTTGTGGGCTTGGTTAACTTCTCATCTAGGTAGCCGAAACCTTCAATATAACTGACTTTGCCGGCAGTAATGACCTCGACTGCCATTGCGGGAATAGCAGACTCACCTCGAACTTCATCCAAATACTGAGTCAGCTCCTTATGACTGTCTGGTTCGCCAGAAATAGCATTTACTGAAAAAATGAATAGTGTTGAAATAGTAAAGTTACGGCATATATACCCAAACGCGTATTCAGTATTCACAAAGGGTTTCCCTACTCATAGCCAAAATTAAAAATAACTTCGGCTATGCCGTTTTAAAATGAAAGTAGCGGTTGGTTCACGATGAAGGTAGAGGACGTAGTTACCAGAATTTTAATACGTTTGCTGCCAGATAACCTACACCTATACCGAAGCACATCATAGAAATTGTTCTAATGAACTTCAAAACCTTTGAAGCATCGTATATTTGCTTACCTTTGAGCAATGAATCAATTATATGATCCTGCCCCGTAATCGACAAAATAATGGAAGCCACAAAAAAGCCGAGGGAGACATAAAGATCTTTATCTGCTTCTATGGCTTTCAATTGAACAAGAACGACGATTGCACCAATAGCAGCGGAAGATAACCACGCATATTGTTTTAGTAATTCAAAATGTAATTCTGTGGTTAGGGTCTCATTTTTGATTTTATTCTGTTGGGCTGAATCTAGTTCCGGTTTTTCTTCTAATTCCAATGAATCCATTATAAACATCCAATTTTAATGTAGATCTACTCTCATTGATGAGGCTAATAATACTTTTGCAATTTTCTTACAGGAGATGAACCAACAGCATTTCATTAGTTGCGTTCAATTTACCGACTTTGTCTAGTAGGCTCAAACGTATCATATCTTGGCAGCGCAGCATCTAAGTTGTCCCAGTTTGCTTTTGACGTAACAAAGTTGTGAGAGATGGGTCTTTCTGAAATATCTGAATCTACAATACCAAGCCGAATTCTCAGTTTTTCAGGATTAGCTGCATTTGAACTATAAATGGGTGATGCACAGGTCGAGCAAAAATGTCTATTTTTACCCGGTTTAAATTCGTAAGTAGCCAGTTTCTTTTGTGGGTCTATTAGGCGGAATTCGTTAGCATTGATAAAGCCATTGGTGGCATAGGCAGTACCACTATTCTTTCTACAAAGTGAGCAATGACAATGAATGATGTCATCTATCGAGCCTAAAATCTCCACGCTTATTTCGCCGCACAGACAGGTTCCGTAATACATATATACTTCCTTTTACTTAATCCCTATCTAGAATGCATGTTATCCACCCTCGGTAACTTGACACTCTGACCCCATTTTTTAGTTATTTTGTGAAATGTTACCAGCAACACCTTGTGCTACAAACGGTACTAGGTGACTGATCCCCTCTTCAATATTCACATGCTTGTGAAAATCTGACTCAGCGATTTCTGTCAACGCTCGACTTGAAGCCATTGAGAAGACAAAACTACCCATTGCAAAGTGCAAGCGCCAGAAAAGCGCTTCTTCAGGTAGGTCGGGTAAGCACTGTTGAATAGCGTCAACCAAGGCTCTAATTGTCTCGCCATAATCGTTCATAATGAAACGGCGCAAATGACCTTGGGTTTCGTTATACCCTCGGCCCAATAGCTGGACAAAAATGGCTGTGCCCGACGGTCTTAGCACATTGAGTTTCAACATAGGAGGAATAAGTGCATACAACAAGGTAGCAACACCTTCGCTACCGGAAGATACCTTATTGTTGGCAAGGCAGGTATTCACTTCAGGCATCAAAACATCGAAATACCTTTTTAGCACTGCCTGAATAAGGTTCTTCTTACTACCAAAGTGATAATTGACTGACGCTAGATTAACCTCGGCCCGAGTCGTAATCTCGCGCATCGATGTCTGCGTGAACCCTTGCTCTGAAAAGAGCAGTTCAGCAGCATCTAAAATATCAGCTTTAGTTTGCTTCGCCATTTTTTATTTTTCTTTAACCTAAGTCTCATCACGCCCGTTCAATCATGTAAAAACGACTCGGAACGGGGCGAAAAGGTTACGCATAACCACAAAAGAATGCTGTAACCTATTATTTTATATTAATTATTATTAAAACCAGTGCCTTGCTTTGTTCCAAGTCTGCATGACTACCCGTTCTGCAACAGCTGCAACCGACAGCCCTAGTTTTTCTGCCACATTCTTTTTCAACGAGTACTTAACCTTAAATATTTCGCGCTCTGGGAAGTGCGATAAAATGTAATCGTCTGAGGTTGAAAGCGCATCTACCAAACCTAGTTCTTTTGCTTTAACACCAGGCCAATATTCACCCGTTGCCACTTTCTCAATGTTCATATCAGGGCGCTGACTATGAACGAAGTCTTTAAATAACGTGTGAATTTCTTCAATTTCTTCTTTAAATTTTGCACGCCCTTCGTCATTATTTTCGCCAAACACGGTAAGCGTACGTTTGTATTCACCTGCCGTATGTTGCTCAAATTCCACATCGTTCTTCTTCAATAATTTGTTGAAGTTCGGCAATTGCGCTAACACACCAATTGAACCGATATAAGCAAATTGTGATGCTAACAATTTATCTGCCACACAAGCCATCATGTAGCCGCCACTGGCAGCTACTTTGTCTACCGCGATGGTTAATGTTAGGCCTTTTTCTTTGATGCGCTGTAACTGCGAAGCCGCTAGTCCGTAACCATGTACCACACCACCACCACTTTCCAAGCGCACAAGTACTTCATCTTCTTTGTTAGCCACACATAAAATAGCGGTTATCTCTTCACGTAAGTGTTCAACCTCGTTGGCATCCATAGAGCCTTTAAAATCAATCACAAATAACCGAGACTTTTCTTCTTCATCGTTCGCTTTTTTACTTTTGCTTTTGGCCTTATCTTCTTTCTTCTGCTTTTTAGCCAATTGCTTCAATGCTGCTTTGTCGAGCAACACTTGCTTCGCGTAATGAGTAATGTCTTTTAGTTGCTCTGAAAGAGAGATTATTTCTAACTGACCTTTACCCTGTTTCTGCTTACTAGCAACGCCAACGATGGTCGATACCACAATAATAAACGCGATAACCAAGGTAACGGCCTTAGCCACAAATAAACCGTATTCGTACAAAAACTCCAAACCTATCTCCTAGTACAAAATAAAAGGGTCTGTTATCAGACCCTTCTTAACGACCTTATTGTCCTAAATAGAACTTACATTAAGGCGACTTTATATAATGGCGCCTATAATAGCAGTCTAATTTTCCTCTGACGATAGGGTTAATGTACTGATTGTATTTGCAGTTATTTCTTCGTCGGTAAAATACAAATCACGTAACGTGGGTTGAGCCGAGTAAAGCTCGGTTTGATCAGTCGAATGTTCACTGCCATACCCCCTAGATTGAGAGTATGAAAGAAGCCCCCTCCCTTGTGGCCCCTCTTCAGTAAAGTTGATGACCATCATCCAACTGCTTCCATAATTAATATGGTAACCCTCTGCTTCTGCGCTCATAATGGTATTACTGTTAAGCGGCGCATAGGTATGTCTTGGCAGTAAAGTGCCATTGTTCCCAGGCACAATATTAAACACATTAAAACCACCTTCAATGTTATGTGCTCCAGCCCATGGAAGTTTTACGCCCGATGCAGACCCGTCTGGAAGGCTCCGTTCTACAAATTGTACTTCGCCTAAGGTTGCATCAAGCGCTACACCGGCTTGGTTAACAACCTGAACTGCAGCAGCAAATTGATTAATTGTGGTGTCATTCTGCAATAAACCACTTGGCGTGGTAACAGGGTTATCAACAGAAAACGGTGTTTCCCACTGTGGCTCCCTGTCGAATTGAAATGCAAACTCTCTAAATACGTGCGCCCCAACACTGTCTTTGTTCATGGTGCCATCCCACGAGGCCAATGCTGCACAGCCAGCGGAGATATCCACGTCTTCACCATTTACCGTAACAGGATCACTACCTTGGGCAGTACAAGCTTGAAGTAAGCTAGGCAACACCATATCGGCCAGCATGCTTCGGTTGTTAACTAGCAAGGTTTCCACTTCGTCAGGCGTGAATGTGTTGTCACTACCTGCTTCAGATTCAATAAATTGCTGAGCTAACCGTGATCGCAGACTTTGTTGATTTTCCACATTGCCATAAAGTGGCGAAACACCCGTGATAGGTGATGATAAATTTGTTAACCAGAAGCTGTTGTTGGAGTTTTGAACTGAATCTGTTCCTTCATATTTTGGTGCTTCCTCGTAAGGTACAGGTCCATCAAAATCAAACGCTGAGGCAAAACCGGGTAAAACAGTAAAACCTGCCGCTATCTTGGTTTGTATTAAAACAGGATTAGTGGTTAATTCTGAAATGGCGGTTTCAGTTAAGTTGGGCACAGTAGAATCGTCAATATAAAATACCTGACCGTCCGCTGAAGCAGACATGGTGTTGTTAAAAATAACACCATCATAGTCTTTGAAGGCTTGTTTGAACTCATCCATAGAGCCCGCCATATTCATCGCTAGCCAGTGATCAACAACATCCAAATTCGGCAAATTTGCATCTTTAATGGCAAACGCATTTGTGTCCGTCCACTCAAAATTACCCGGCACTTCAATCATAGGCCCGTAATTTGTGTAATAGGCTGTTTTATTGAGCATGATGGTTTGACCTGGTGCCACCGCCACCTCAATCTGCATTGGCTTCTCGTAAATGGTTCGTTTACTACCATCAACCCTGTGGGTAAGACCCGTATCATCATCTTCATCTAACGTTAATTGATAAACGACAAAGTGCTCAGCGGTAGAAAAGGTGTGTGTCCATGCAACGTTTTCGTTGAAGCCTATATTCACCGCACCTGGTAACCCCGTTAAAGAGCCACCTGTTACGTTTAAATAACCTGGTATTTGCGTATGGAACTGCCAAAAACGTAAATTCCCTGTGTGAGGAAAATGGGGGTTTCCTAGAACCATTCCCATACCGTTAGTGGTTTTATCGCTCCCTAATCCCCAGCCGTTTGAACCCATGTCTTGCGGATTTTTTTCCGGCAGTACTATGGTAGGGTTAATGTTAAATGGCATGGCATTTACTCGCCTATTCGCCGCCATGGCAGTGGCTGATGCATCTGTCTCTTGTGAAGCGATGTTCGTGTTTGCCGCAGGTGTAGGTAAGTAACTTTCCCCTTCAGGCGCCGCTAAAAACATTGGGCCTAAAAAGTTAGCAGCACCGGGGAGTAAAGCAACACCCAGTGAATACGTTAATAAATCAGTACTGTCAATTTCTGTTACCCAAGGCTGTCCAGCACACGATTGATCTTGGTCAGCCACAGGGGTGTCGGCCAAGTAGCGGTTATAACCTGCTGTATAACCTTGAAACATGGCTCTTGAGTTTGCTGACATGCGTGCTAAATTTTCTTCAGCCAGCGCACGAATCCCTAGTGTTAAAAAGCCGAAATCGTTAATAAGATGCTCTGAATCACCACTGCCCGCTTGGTTGTCGGGTCCAAAGTATTTCGAGCGCTCAGAATTATATTTAATAATTTGGTCGGCTAAAACACACAAATTATCTTTAGCAAACGCATAACCCACCCCGTAGGCCATACTTTCTAGATTATCCGCTTTAATATGAGGTACACCGTAAGTCGTCCACGTTATGTCAGCCGTTAATACACCATCTGTATCGAAAGCTGGTACCGGTGTAGGTGTAGGTTCAACGGGAGATGGCTCAGGGGTGGTAGGCGTTTGAACGTTATCAAAATTATTATCGTTCCCTCCACAACCTACTAGCGTGGCAGCAATAGAGGCTGCGAGAAGTGTACGATATGGCAAAATACGATTTTTTGGTATTTTCACAAACGGTCCCTTATTGTTGTAATACGCGAAATCAAGATCCTGTATCTTTTTTCTTCAACAGATCCGGCCAATTAACACTACATTAACAACAGGAAACATTCAAACAACATTTTGATTTTTAGCTTAAATAAGCAAAAAAAAGACCGACATAAGTCGGCCTTTTCATATTTACAAATCAACTAGTTACATATCGTTAGTTAGATACAACCGTTTCATCAGTAATGGGTAATACTGTAGCGTCAGTAGAAATATACCCGGCTACTTCTCTTTGCATTTCAGCCGTAACTTCAGCGCTGGAGGCTGGGCTTAAACTTGATGCATGCGCACCACTGTTAAATAAGACCAAGCCACTTAGTGCATCGGTACCAGATTGGGTAGTCGTGACCTGCTCTAAACCAATGGTATTGGCAAGCGCTAACTGGCCAGACAATGGTAATGATGTGGTTACTGGTATCACTTGGTCAGGCAGGTTTTCTTCGCCGCCATCACCTACTACCGTCATCATGTGTACTGGTGTCGTTTCACCAAGCGTAGTGGCATAGTTAGTTGGGTCTCCAGCATCCATCACAGTTTGTGCTGCAAATGCAAACTCAGCAAGTACCGCATTTACTTCTGCTGCTTGCTCATCACTTAAGGCATCCATAAATGCGCTTACCGCACCCACTAATTGTGCTTCTGAAACATCCGTTGTGCCATAAAGCTGAGTTAACAAGGCAACAAAATCTTCAGATGACTGTGATAACAATAACCCTTTGATAAGCGGACCAAAAGTAGGAGACTCAAGTAAGAACTGAGCCGCACCGCCTCCTGGAGACTCTAACGAGGCTTGTTTAACAGCATACATACCGTCTAGCGCACCTAAAGTCTCGCCCATGCTGGTATTCGCTACTGCGGCAAAGTTACCGCCAGTAATAGCGCCTAGTGATACACCCATGATAGACACACGAGACATATCAAATGACACGTTCTGGCTTGCTGTAGCATCAACTACTGCGTTCAAACCTAAACGTAAGCCCAATAAATCAGACACGCTTTGACGCAGGTTATCACGAGCAGTTGGTAAGCTTGCCAAATTCATGTAATGCGTCGCGCTTACCGTTGTAGCATTGATGTCATCAGTGCCGTCGCCGTCCAAGTCGTAACCACGAGTACCGTGAAGTGGTTGGTCGATAGCCACTGAAGCAATACCTGCCAACGACAACGTACCCGTAATGGCTAGCATATCTTCTTTTTTACTCGTAATACCATGGGCTAAAATCACTACTGGCCAACCCGCATCAGGCATGCTGACAGAGAAGCCGAGTGCACCAGCAATTGCTGGGTCTGGAATTGTCACCTGCACATCTAGCGTTTCTTCACCCATGTTTCCGCCCGTCATCTGAGGGAATGGGTTAAACTTAGTGATGTTACGCGCGTTATCTAGCATTTCGCCATCAACACGTAAATCAGATAAGCCAAGGCTTGAGCACGTTTCGAAGTTTGGACCTGGTGTGGCACTGGCGAGTACTTCATCAGAAGCTGTTGCTAACACAATACCGCTGTCGCAAGCTGCTTGCCAAAATTCATTAACTGGTGCAGTTGGGTTTTCTGCACTTGGAACACCTAAGAAATAAGGAAGCGACACGCTACCCTCATAACGTTGTGCGGCACAAAATGGACCCGCTTCAGCAAGTATGCCAGTCGACACAGCCACAGCGAAATCGTTAACCGCACCCCATTGGGCAGATAACTGACCAGAAACGGTACCTGCTAACCCAGCGCACGTTTCAAGGGCACTGAAGTCGGTGGCTTCAATAACAGGTATTAAGGCTGCTGCCTCAGCAGGTAAACTGTCGATACCGACTGAGACCGCACCAGCGACTACTTCTTCGGTAACTAAATTTAATGCTTCCATAGCCGTAGGTGCACTATCAACGTCTCCTACTACAATAACAGGAAGTGCTTCACCCGCGGTTGGGTCTCCAGCAGCAGCGCGTGCTGCAAACTCACCTACCATTACTTTTTTGATGGTATCGAGTGAATTCGCAATTGATTGCGTGGTAAATGCAGAAACATAGGTGATATCTTCACGCTCATAACCTGCACCAATCACTGGGTTTACCAGTGAGTTCACAATGCCTTGAAGCAATAATTGATCATCACTTGATAATGGCAGTGTATTGATATCTTGTCGTGTTGAATCCCACGATGTAGAGCCTTGTACAGACTTACCAGACGAATCTTTCAACGCGGTGGTCATTACCAACATGTGACCTTGAGCCGGCTTCAGTGGCTTTAATGGTACAAAGGTAATTGTTGATTCATCAGCAAGAGAAAGCACATAATCTTCGCCGTAAACCAACTGATCGCCAAGCTTACAACCCGCAGAAGGCGTCGTGATTTGCGCGCAATCTGGATCATTTAAATCCAACCCTAGGGTGGCTTCAAACATCAACACGCCAGCCGCCAAGGTAGACGCGTCAAGTGAAACACCTGCCGGCGTCTCTACCGATATAGCAAATGGATGCTGTGTTGACCATCCGTCTAGTACATTAAGTGCGTTTTGTGGGTCAGCAAAGTTAGTTGGATCGTCTACCGGAATGTTAAGGGTATAATCGAAAAAGCCGTCATCCCCTGGTAGCATTAGAAGATCATTAGGTATATTTAAATCGCCACTAGCGGGATCAAACACGATACGTGAAAATGGTGTTTGGACCTCTGTCTCGGCCTGAATATCGGACAGGGTATCATCGGAGCCGCCACAGCCTGTTAGACCCAGCGCAAGGGCCACACTGGAACTTAATATGAGTTTTCTCATTCTTACTCCCTACAAGCATTGTTGTTATTCTGTGTATCTAAAACTCGCATTGCTTGTAAGCTGGCACCTTTAACGCCTTGTTCTTACTGCAAACTCACCGAGTTTCAAACATGTTAGACCAGTTGTATCTCCCTCAATCTTATTAACTTTGTTGCAACTTTGCAAAGTTTTGTTAACGCTAAACGTTATTTTTTTTTACGTTTGGTGTTTTTATACTTCGAAAGTTTTACTTATTGCGTAGTGTGAGTATCATCTGCACCTATATAATATGAACCTATTGCGCAGATAACTATATGCGAATTTATTAAGGATACTGATGAACGATTATCAAGCCCCTGCCGATTTATTAAAGGGTAAAGTCATTCTTATCACAGGTGCTGGCGATGGCATCGGTGCTCAAGCAGCGCGGACTTACGCAAAACATGGTGCCACCTGTATTTTATTAGGCAGAACCGTCTCTAAGCTAGAAGCCGTTTACGACGAAATCGTAAATGCTGGAAGTGCTGAACCTGCAATAGTACCGCTAGATATAAAAGGCGCAACACCGTCACACTATCAACAAATGACGCAAACCATTACAGACCAATTCGGTAAGTTAGATGGTGTGTTACACAACGCTTCTGTGCTTGGGCATTTAAGTTCTTTTAAAGATATTGAGCAACAAGAATGGCTTGATGTGATGCAAACCAACGTAAATGGTACGGTTTTCTTAACACAGGCGCTAATCCCTGCCCTAGAAAAAGCTGATAATGCATCGGTTATTTTTACTACCTCTAGCGTTGGGCGAAAAGGTCGCGCGTTTTGGGGGACTTATGCGGTATCGAAGTTCGCTACAGAAGGTGTCATGCAGACGTTAGCTGACGAGTATCAAAATAAGTCGCTGCGCTTTAACTGTATTAACCCAGGTGGCACACGCACTAATATGCGCGCGCAGGCTTTTCCTGCTGAAAATCCTGATACATTGAAAACACCTGCCGACATCATGCCTATGTATCTTTACCTCATGGGTAACGACAGTATTGATGTGAATGGTCAATCTCTTGATTGCCAACCTAAACGCTAAAAGTGACTACCAACACATAGCCATAGAAAAAGCCGCGTAAACGCGGCTTTTTTATGGTGAAACTTTATGTTTGCTTGATGGCGTGGCTTAGTCGCCTATTTTAGCCCACGTATCACGTAACCCTACCGTGCGGTTAAATACAGGCTTGTCATCTGTACTGTCTGCATCTAAACAAAAATAACCGGTACGCTCAAACTGCCATGCACCTGCTTCAGGCGCTCGCTTAGCAAGCCCAGCTTCAGCCCAGCCAGTCAGAACCGTTAATGACTCTGGGTTTATCACATCAGTAAAGTTCTCTTCAGCGGCTGGGTTAGGCACGTTGAACAAACGATCGTACAACCTAAACTCAGCTTGCTGCGCTGTTCCTGCGTCAACCCAATGGATAACGCCTTTAACCTTGCGGCCATCAGCCGGGTCTTTACCTAGCGTGTCAGCATCATAGGTACAGTAAACCGTGGTTACGTTACCTTCTGCGTCTTTTTCAACACGATTAGCTTTAACCACATACGCATTACGTAAACGCACTTCTTTGTCTAGCACTAAACGTTTGAACTTTTTATTTGCTGACTCGCGAAAATCTTCCGCTTCAATCCAAATTTCTCGACCGAAACTAATTTCGCGTGTGCCCATAGCCTCATCACTAGGATGATTTGGCGCGACTAATATTTCGCTGTTGTTTTCTGGATAATTTTCAATCACTAATTTAATAGGATCGAGAACTGCCATCGCACGAGGTGCGTTCACGTTTAAGTCTTCACGAACACACGCTTCTAGCATGGACATTTCTACCATGTTGTCCATTTTAGTCACGCCAATACGCTTGCAAAATTCACGTACTGAACCCGCGGTATAACCACGACGACGCAAGCCTGCCACAGTCGGCATGCGAGGGTCGTCCCACCCGCTAACGTGATTTTCTTCAACCAGCTGAATTAATCGACGTTTGCTCAATACGGTGTATTCAAGGTTAAGACGTGAAAACTCATACTGACGTGGTGTGCTGTCAATAGTGATATTTTCAATTACCCAATCATACAAACGGCGGTTGTCTTGGAACTCCAAGGTACACAATGAATGGGTAATACCTTCAATGGCGTCCGAAATACAGTGCGTAAAGTCGTACATGGGGTAAACACACCATTTATCACCCGTTTGGTGATGGTGAGCGTGTTTAACACGGTAAATTACCGGGTCACGCATGCACATAAACGGTGAAGCCATATCGATTTTAGCGCGAAGACTACACTCACCTTCTTTATAATCGCCCGCTGTCATCTTAGCGAATTCACGCTGGTTGGTTTCAACGTCGGTATCACGGTATGGGCTATTCTTACCTGGCGCAGTTAATGTGCCTCGTAGTTCGCGCATCACGTCTTGAGTAGAAAAGTCGACATAAGCTAGGCCTTTGTCGATTAATTCATTCGCAAAGCCATGAAGCTGATCGAAATAATTTGAAGAGTAACGCTCTTCACCATCCCACTCAAAACCCAACCATTTAACGTCTTCTTTGATAGAGTTAACGAAGGTAATGTCTTCTTTTGCTGGATTTGTGTCGTCGAAGCGCAGATTACAAGAACCTGAGTAATCTTGCGCAACACCAAAATTTAGGCAAATAGACTTTGCATGACCAATATGCAAAAAGCCATTTGGCTCCGGCGGGAACCGAGTTTTAATACTCTCGTGCACACCATTGGCAAGGTCTTTGTCGATGATCTGACGGATAAAGTTGGTCGGACGGTGCTCAGTCTCGGCCATTCGCGAGTTCCCCTTAGCGTTTGAATTAACGTTTAAAAATAATCTTAACGTTTAAAATTAATTAATATTGTGGATTAGTATAACACTGACCTAAAACTGACAACCACGTTTTATTACACCTAGCCTTACAAGTGATTAGTTTTAACGCGATGAAACGTTTTTTTACTGGTTCTTGTATTAAAAAAAGGCGTGTGACTAGCAAATAAAGCGTGGTTAGAAGAAAGTATGGTATCTTTCTTCTTGTCGACAACTCGGTCGTAGCAGACAAACATGGTGCCCATGAAAGAAAAAGCAACCTCTTTTGATATTGCACATTTGGCAGGCGTTTCTCAATCAACAGTATCAAGAGCACTGAATAACAGCCCCTTGGTAAATCAAGAAACCCGTGATCGGGTTCAGCGCATTGCTCGCGAACTTAATTATAAAGTTGATAAGAATGCCAGTAATCTACGCAAGCAAAAAAGTAGCACCATTGCACTTTTGTTGTTTGAAGATCCTACCTCAGATGATTCAATGATTAACCCTTTCTTCCTCGCCATGTTAGGAAGTATTACCCGTGCCTGTGCGGCTGCGGGTTACGACTTGCTGGTGTCGTTCCAAAACTTGGAAGATGACTGGCATGCAGAATATGAAGACTCAAATAAAGCAGATGGCATAATTTTATTGGGTTACGGTGATTACACCGATTATCGCAGTAAAGTGGCACAACTTGAGTCACAAGGCACACATTTCGTTCGTTGGGGCGCACCCGATGCCGCTCATCCAGGTGTGAGTGTTGGCTGTGATAATTTTCAAGGTGGGTACAGCATTACCGAACACTTAATCGCCCTGGGTAGAACTCGGTTTGCGTTTATCGGCGATTCAGGCAATGAAGCCCCTGAGTTTATGGCTCGTTTTCAAGGTTATACAGAGGCGCTAACAAGCCATAATTTATACGAAAGTTCGTTGCAAAGTGATGCGGTTTCTACCGAAGAAGCTGGCTTTGATGCTATTCAAGGTATGTTGAACGATGCTAAAACTAACGAAGCAGGCTTACCTGACGCTATTGTTTGCGCATCTGATCTTATTGCTATGGGCGTTTTGAGAGCGTTAAGGCAAACAGCGCTTAAAGTGCCTGACGATATTGCAGTGGTAGGTTACGATAATATTGCTGTATCGGCCTTCACGACCCCAGCGTTAACTACCGTTCAGCAAAACACGAAGCTAGCCGGTGAATTATTGGTAAGTACGTTAATTAAAGCCATTTCAAATGAAAAGGTAGAAGATTTCCTTATGCCAGCGGAAGCCATAATTAGACATTCATGTGGGGCAAAAACCTAGGCAGCCTACGAGCCTTGGTTGCCTAATTTAATAAGCCTGGCTAACTCGCTAGGCTAACTTTCTTAGGTTAGCTACCTCAGGCTAGCTATCTTGAGCTGCTTAGTTAAAGAAAATGTTCCGCTAAGAAATGATTTACAATTAGTGAAAAAGCGCTTGATGTTATTAGTAGTAAACGAGCAACAAGCGCTTTTTTATTGCGAGGTAAAATTTACTGCGCCGACATTTGCTTAATAAGCGCCGCTTCTAGGGCATCTGAATCTAACGCTCCTTCCCTAACCCATACTTGAACGCCGTTGGCGGGCACTGAGGTTGTTAACGCGTCACCGGTAACCAATTCACGTGTTTCGCCAGACAGCTGCTCAGTCCATGTGCCAGCTTGCATGTATTCATCGATACTAAAACTTGCAGGTTCTTCGGCTTTATTGAGCAGTACCAATGCGGTTTGTTGTGCGCTATCACTTTGCAACACGCGATAAAACGCGGCTTTGTGCCCGGCTAATTCAAGATTAAACTGCAAACCTCGTTGAAGTGCGGGTGTGTTCTTACGCACATTTGCGATTTTAGTCAATTCAGTAGCAATAGGATGAGACTTGGCATTGTCTATGTTGTGTTGGCCAAGGTAATTACGGTTACCTTGGTGTTCAGACGTACCACGCATAAAGCCAATTTCTGACCCTTGGTACACCACCGGAATACCTCTCACCGTAAACAACCAGTTGTGCGCATTAATGAAACCATTGTCGGTGGCGTTAATGCGTGCCATATCATGGTTGTCGTAGAAAGTCGTTAAATCATAAGGGTTATTGTAAGGCCCATGGGTTAAATACAAGGTGTCGGCTAACGTTGCGAAGTCACTTTCAAGTGGCTTTTCAAACACCTTTACCATGGCTTCTTGCATCGGGAAGTCGAGCACACTTACCGCACCATTTTTGGGAAGGGTATGCTGCGCAATAAAGTTCGCATCATATTGGAAGCTTTCGCCGAACATAAAGAAGTCGGGATGCTCTGCCCTCACCCGGTCAGACATTTCTCGCCAAAAATCATGGGGGACATGGCGAATAGTATCGATACGAAACGCATCCGCGCCTTGTGAAATCCAGTAAAGGTAACTATTGATAAGATAATCTCTTACCTTGGGATTTCGATCATCAAGGTTAGACAGTTTTACTAAGTCTGGATAATCATGAAAAAATTCGTGTAACGGATTATTTTTTGGGTCTAAATCTTCCGGGGCTAGATTCTGGTGATCAGCGACTAACTCGCCTTCAGCGTTATAAATTTCACCGTATCCAGGTTGGTCAGAGGGCATGGTAAAGCTTGGCGTACCGTGGTTGGCTACAATATCAAATACCGATTTTAAACCGAAGTTTTCACGCATTTGTGTGGTGTACTGTTTCACACTTAAATCATGGCTTATTAGATGCTCATCAGCTTTATAAAAGTTAGTTGCCCAATAACCGTGATAACCGGTTTTGCCACCGTCTTTAAATGCGCCACCAAAAGTAATTTGCTCATCGCCACTAAATGATTGGTTAGGATTTTGTAGTACTGGCGTCATCCAAACCGCGGTGAAACCCATATCGCGAATATAGTCGCCATTGTTAAGCACCCCTTTCAGGTCTCCGCCCATGTAACCTACATAGGCTTTTTTGCCATCAGGCCCTTCCATCGGCAACTGCCAGGTTGGAAATCCCCCACCTTGGTCTTCATGGTTATTACTGGGGTCGCCATCCACGAACCGGTCGGTCATTACAAAGTAAATCGCTTCGCTCGCAAACGGTGTGGTGGTACCTGAAATAGTGACTTTGTTATCCGCTTTACCATTCGAGGCAGCTGAAGATTCTGCCTCGGCCTTTGCCGAATCAGCAGACATTGACGACGATGTATAAGCACAAGCTGTTATTGTGCCTACACCCAATGCAAGTGTGATAGCAAGGGTAAGGTTTTTTAGTTTAGGGGTCATTGTGCTAGTTCCTTATCAGCTACGTCTGCTTCTACTACGTCGTGTTCTTTTACGAAAAATACAGCGATAGCCCCCAATAACATGGACGCTCCGGCGACAACAATAATGTATTTAGCTTCGTTATCGAACACACTACTTAAAATCCAGCCTGCGGTTAAGCCAGACACTATCTGTGGTGCGGCTACCGTGAAGTTAAATATGCCCATATAAACGCCGGTTTTGTTGGCCGGTAACGCGCCCGCTAGCATGGCATAAGGCATCGCTAAAATAGCGGCCCATGCAATCCCTACCCCAATCATTGGGATAAGAAGCTTCACTGCCCCAAGGGGCACGGTAACTTCAGTAATCAATAAGTTTACATTCACCATGGTGAGGTCTTGGAAGAACAGAAAACTAACGTAGCTTAAGCCACCTAAAATTAACGCCCCAGCGTAAATAGTTTTTCTGCCAAACTTGTCGGCGAGTCGAGCGAGAAATACTGAGAAGACGGCGGCGAATACCGAATAAGCAGCAAACAATATACCCACCCAGTCACCGGCTGCGCCTTTAGCGGCTACAATAGCGTCGGGTACTTGAGCAACTGAGGCAATGTGCGCTGGATCCCACCATATTTTGTCAACACCCCAGATATGTTGGGTAATTGCTGGCGTGGTGTATACCCACATAATAAACAGGGCAAACCATGAAAAAAATTGTACAACGGCAAGTTGTTTCATGGTTTTAGGCATGTGAACAACCAAGGAACAAAACGCTTTCATACGCTCGATAAATGGTGCTTTTGGCGTATTTTCTGGCTTAACGTCATTCTCAGTGCTTAGGCCTTTGTATCTATTGTACTCTTCGGGCGAGTATTCTTTGGTGCGAAAAACGGTCCAGATGACCGTACCAAGCAATACCGTAGCCCCAATATAGAAAGCCCAACTAACAGACGGAGCGACTTCTCCCATTTGCGCAGTATTTTCAAGACCTACCACGTTAGTTAACACGAAGGGCAAAATTGAACCTATTACTGCACCAATATTGATTAGCAACGATTGTATGGAATAACCAATGTTACGTTGCGACGGCGGCACCATATCCGACACTAAAGAGCGGAAAGGCTGGAAGCACACGTTAAATGAAGCATCCATTAGCGCGACCATCAGCGCCCCCATTAGCATTGGTGCAAGAAAGGCAACAAATAAAGGTGCGTTGGGTAATAAGATCATACCTAGCACGGCAGCTACCGCACCCGCAAGAATAAAGGGTCTTCTTCGTCCTAAACGATTCCATGTTCTGTCAGACGCCGAGCCAACAATAGGTTGCACAATCAACCCCATAATCGGTGCCACTAGCCAAAAAAGAGACAAAGAATGAAGGTCTGCCCCTAGGTCGGAAAGAATTCGGCTCACATTGGCATTCTGTAGGGCAAAGCCAAACTGAACGCCTAAGAAGCCAAAGCTAACATTCCAAATTTGCCAGAATGATAAACGAGGTTGTTGTACTTGCATAAGACCACTCTTCTTTATTGTTGTTCTATTATTTAACGATGAAAACATTCGCCGACATTGGCGCTAACGTTACGGTTTCACTGGAGGCGAATTCCTTATCGTCTTTAAGACGAGTCATATTCTTTTTACCGTTAGTAACCATGTTATATTTATTCATATCTACCGTTGATGCTTTTTCATTTTTGTTCAAGATTACCAATATCACGGGTGACTTACTGTTCACTTTCTTTTCATCGGTATCGTTAGTATCTTTATCGCCCTGTATACTTGGGGGATTTTTAGCATTGGCCTGCCTTGCGTAGGCATACACGCCATCAACAGGTGCATAGTGCTTAAAGCTGCCCTCAAAAACCGCGGGGTAGTTTTGTCTTAGAGAGAGCAATTGTTTAATTCGTGACTGTGCCCAACGCTCATCATCCGATAGCCCTTTGCCAGTAAATGCGTTCTTAGTATCGCTTTTCCACCCGCCAAGGAAATCACTTCGAATAATACCGTGATCTTCCGTGTTAGGGTTGCTCATCAATATTTCGGTGCCGTAGAAAACTTGAGGAATGCCCCGCGCAGTGAGATAAAACGTCATCGCCATATCCCAGCGATTAATGTCTTCATCAACCTGAGAATAGACGCGGCTCATGTCGTGATTGTCAGCAAAAATCACTAGATTATTTGGCTCGCCGTAAAGAAAGTCAGTCGCTAACGTTTCATAAATAGACGTTAGCCCTGTGTCCCAGCCTTCTTTTGAAGTAAGCCCGTCAGCTACCGCATGTTGCAACGAAAAATCCATCACACTCGGTAATGCACTGACATAATCATCATGCCTATGGCTTCCAGCTTGCCAATAAGCGGTAATAGCAGGGTTTACCGACCACTCTTCACCCACTATGTTTAGATTCGGGTATTCTTGCATCAGTCGCGTGGTCCACTCTGACAAAAAGCCTTTGTCAGAATATGAATAGGTATCTACGCGAATGCCGCTTAAATTTGCAAACTCTACCCACCAAATCGCATTCTGAATAAGGTATGTCGCTAGGTGCGGGTTCCTCTGATTCAAGTCTGGCATGCTGGGAACAAACCAGCCATCACTAAATGCTTTGATATCGCTTTGAATTGCATGTGGGTCATGAAGTGATTCTCGTTTATGAGTAGTGCCAACAAACACGCCCTGATTGTTAAGCCAATCTTTAGACGGCTTGTCTTGAACCCAAGCGTGACCGCTGCCGATGTGGTTTAACACCATATCCATAATAAGCCCAACACCATGCTCAGATGCCTTTTCACTGAGCTTTTGATATTGTGAATTTGAACCGTAACGTGGGTCTATTTTATAATAATCTGTGGTGGAATACCCATGGTATGAATACGAATCCATGGCATTTTCAAGTAACGGCATCGACCATATTTGGGTAAATCCCATATCAGCAATATAATCTAGATTGTCGATGATCCCTTGAATATCACCGCCGTGGCGCCCGCCTTTGTTGTCGCGATTTAACCTGTCTTTATATCCATCAACGCTGTCATTGCTTTCATCACCATTGGCAAACCTATCAGGCGCAATAAGGTAAATGGCATCTTTAGGGCCAAAGCCCACCCGCGATTGAGAATGTTGTCGTCGTGCATTAAGTGCATAGTCAATGTCGTGGGATGAACCATCTGGTGCGATGAGCGATATAACAACCCTTCCCGCTTCTGCACTATCTGTATTCAACGTGACAAATAAATAGTTTTCACTGTCTAATCGTTTCGAGTCCACAACGGTGACATCAGTAGCATTGATTGAAGCGGAATAGTTGGCAACACCGTCGCCATGCAACATAAGTTCAACAGTAGGCTTTTCCATACCCACCCACCAATTTGGAGGGTACACGTCTATGTCAGCTATTGCAGCATATGAGAACGTTAGCGATGCAAGTGTCGCAATGCTGTTTACAAAACGGTTAGTGACTAATGAAGCTGCTGAAACCAAAAAGCGAGGCACTAAAGGAGAAGTGAATGAGGGCGCCTTTACTATTAGCCAGATGCGAGAAATGTTAAAACGGAAATGCAACACACCCCCTCCATGTTAATAAGACGTTAAACCACTATGGCATACTACCCCCACAAGCTACTCACGCCAATCCTATGCATACGTATTCACCTTGAGGATGAGTATGAAATAGCCAGCGAAGGCTTGGATAAGCATGTTTTAAGCACATTCTCTGTGTATTTTTCGGCCACCGAATTTCATAACGGGGCATGCATCGAAAAAGTGCCCACTCGATAACTTCTTTCAATTCCATTAGGCATTGGAATAACAATAGAAAACCATATTTGAATTAATCAGGAACCAAATCAAATACCTTACTTTCTAAGCCCGCTAAGCTAATTGTAATTTCAAGCCCATTGTCAGTGGCTGTCATAGTGGCATCATCATGAGGCAGCAGCGCCTTGACGCTGATCGGCTTCGTGCTATTGAAGCGCCTGCCTAGTGCGTTTATTTCCGTCATATCGCCAGAGGGGATCGTAAGTGTAAACTCCCCTGTTGCTTCTTTTGAAAAATTGGCTATGACTAATATCGCGTTATTTTCAGCATGCCTGATAAAGGCAAACTGTTGCTCAGTATAAGCACGAGGGCGCGCACGTTGCAGTTCTTCATAACTGTTACCTTCGAGCACAGCTTGGTTAAGATTAGCTTGATGCAAACTCACAAAATCACCACGGATGGCTGTATTGTTAGATGCAATTTGCATCACATTTTCATAGAAGCGACGTAAGGATATTTCTTCAGCTGTTGACTGGCCACCATCAAATTTCCCCAGATTCATCCAGCGTTGATGGGCGGGTACGCCAGCATAATCGAATATAGTGGTACGGGTAGGACTACCAAATCCCATGTCTTCACTGCCATCCTCTCCTACATCTTGACCGAAATAGAGTAAGAAAGGGGCGGTGTTTATTAACGCACTTACGGTTAATGCTGGTTTGCCCTGCTTCGCACTGCCCGCAAAATCAGCGCTTGGAATGCGTTGTTCATCATGATTTTCTAGAAAATTGAGCATGTGTGAAGATATGTCTGCAACGTCTTTGCGCGTGCTGACCAATTCACTCACTTTACCTTCACCTCGAACAATTGACTTCAAGGTGTCATAAAAGCCAACCTTATCGTAAAGATAATCCATCTTTCCTAGCTGAATGTAATCTCGATATTTATCAGGTTGATAGACTTCCGCTAGTAGAAATGCCTCAGGGTTTCTTTGCTTAATGGCACTGTTTAAAAATGACCAGAATTCGACTGGCACCATTTCAGCCATGTCGAACCTAAAACCATCAACGCCTTTATCTAGCCAGTAAATGGCGATGTCTCTGAATTTGTACCACGAATCAGGTAATGATTTGTTAGCCCAAAAAGCCGCATGTTCTTCTACAGGCATATTTCGATAGGCTTCTGGTAGCTTTGGAAAGTCGTAGCTACCGTCGGGTTTTACGCCGTAATTAATCTTAACGGTTTCATACCAGTCGTTAATATCGGGCTGTGGTGCTCGACTGCCGTTGCCCGTCCATTTAGCCGGAAATTCATCAAACTGTCCGTCAACCAAATGATGCTGATCCTTTCCAGTAACTGCGCACCCTAAAACAGTTTCTGCAACGCCCTCGGGCAAT
This sequence comes from Alteromonas naphthalenivorans, assembly GCF_000213655.1. Lineage (NCBI taxonomy): Bacteria > Pseudomonadati > Pseudomonadota > Gammaproteobacteria > Alteromonadales > Alteromonadaceae > Alteromonas > Alteromonas naphthalenivorans. The sequence continues at coordinate 1,722,777 of NC_015554.1, read as the reverse complement.
ACAAATGGTGTATTAGGTATGTAATAGAAATTATTATCTCGAGAATACGTTTTTGACGTATCGTCGTTAGCGCCAAAGTTATCATGGCGTGATGAAAACGAATGATAACGGCGCGCTACATGGTTAGGCACTATATCGATAACCACTTTCATATCGTGTTGATGAGTACGCTGGATAAGCGCTTCGAATTCTTGTAGTCGGTTAGCGGGGTTATCTGCTAAATCAGGATTAACGTTATAATAATCTTTAACCGCATAAGGCGAGCCAGCACGCCCTTTAATCACATCGGGATCATCGTCAGTAATTCCAATGTTGAGGTAGCTGGTAGCTAAGGCATGATGCGGAACACCGGTATACCAAATATGAGTGGTACCTAACGCTTTAATACTTTGAAGGGCCTGTGGCGTGAAGTCACTAAATTTCCCCACACCATTTTCTTTAAGTGTCCCCCACGGTTTATTGGTTGTATTCGTATTCCCGAACAATCGAGTAAATACTTGATATACCACAGGCTTGCCAGAATTGGGGAGAATTTCTGTCACTGAGTTATTCGTGTTCTCACTTTCCATGAAATTGGCACCTGACTGTGGGTAAGCAATACAGGATAATAGGCCTAGAGATAAAACTGCTACCGTTAATTTCTTAACCGCCGAGCTTATATTTACGTTTTTATAAACGCTTTGGGAAGGAGTTTGTGCCGCGTTTTTCGCCACACTTTTGATCACGTGGAGGTGATTTGTTTTTGTAATATCTAACACTACAAGCATACCTTTGCATTGAATTGCCAATAGCATACTCGTTAAGGGAATGTTAAAACAATTCCATACGTATTCAATACTAAATTAATACGATGTGATTGCTTTGTTCCGTTTCCCTTGTTCTTCGATTTGTCCCTCAATCTGTAGTATTTTAGTCGTCTTTAAAGAACGGCCGTACGTAATATAATACTGATACTATGCCGCTTTACTGGCAGTAAACTCTTCCTCAGCTTTCATGGTGGAACCAAACATGTTTTCAGTTAAGCTGCCGGCAAGATCATTTTTAATACGCAATAAAAAGCTACGCAGCACTGGAGTTAAACCATGTTCTATCGATTCAGCCTTTATTCGATATACAGCTCGCAAACCGTTGTAGTCAATTGGGTCACCCAAACGTTCAAAATCAAACCCAAACATTTTTAATCGGCGTGCCAATTTAGGCTCCATCAGCACATAACCGTAATCAATATTTTGCTCAACACAAATACTAAACGCTATAAAATAGAGCGCCAAAGATAAATAAGGAATATTATCTAGGAGAACACTTTCCGCTTTAGTCATTTTCTGTCTATTAGAAGGTTTGAACGGCGCTTTAGCTTTAAGCTGTCTAACTCTAAATGACTTCGGAATAGCTAAACGAGAAATTTCACATATTGAAGTTCTGCCAAGCTGAGCGGGCACTAACGCTTTGTCTTCAATAGCGTGAATACACTTTTCTTCTAGCGGTAAGGCTTGGTTGCGAATAGCAGGCATAATGATACGAATCGTTCCTGCACAATCACCTGTAGGTAAATGTTTGATATAACAGTTAACTGAGTAATCGTCATAGCGATCTATCTCTAAACCCGTAGAGCGCTCTTTTTCGAAGTTCATTTCTTCACAATAAACTTCGTGTCTTGTGCTGAAACATGTCTCTCGGTCTTCTTTGTTTTGTGCTACCACAAGTGAGTAACGACTAAAGAAAAAACTCGATAGTTCATCCATCTGTTTTTTCTTTCTTTTGTTTCTCAATTTCTTCAGATTAGAAGAAATATGGCTATGAATTGTTTTTAACTTATTTAGCGAAGTAGCGACACGTTTTTTCAATTGTTGGTCCTCTATAGATTTAGCAGGCCTAGTTTGAAAAGAATGACAAAAGTTCACCTTGTGCTCACACACAATTTCACTCTCGAATACAACGATTCAAACCGATTTATAGTTTGATTGATTATTATTATCCCGGCTCTCACGTATGAGGCTATTACCTGAGATATACTCTGATTTTGCTAAACGATCGTAAAGTACGACGTTTGCGGTAGCAGCTAGATTCATACACGAGTACGTGGGTATGTAAACAACATGGTCACACCACTCAAGTACGCTTTTATCTAAACTGCCATCTTCTGGTCCGAAAATGTACATTGCATTTTCAGGATGTTTGAATTCTGGTAAAGGTAACGCGCCTTCTACTAGCTCTATGGCTACTACACTTGCATTTTCGGGCACGACCTCTTTTAAGTCATCAACGCCGATAGTTGGGATCTTTTTATGAAAAGCCTTCGTATCAGCATTAAAGTTCTTTGCAATACGGTATCTGTACCCAGTGTAAAACACACTTGATACTCCGTAGCAGCCTGCAGCTCGTAAGATAGAGGCGACATTTACGGGGTTTTTCGGATTCACTAATCCGATACTTACGGTTTGCTTTGATAGCGAAAGGGAACTCACACGACCTCTTTTTATTATTCTGTTATTTTATTATTTTGCTATTTTGCTATTTTGCTTCGCAATAGCCTTTTAATACTGCCACTTAGCTATTGCTATGACTCGCCATTCTAGTTTATTCATTAGTTCGGTATTGCGCATTATTGTTATACTTTAGTTTAATTACGCGACGGTTTTATTACCTTGCGTACTTTGCGCTTCTACTTTCGACTTCGATATCACTCGTCTTGCCATTCGTCTTCCCTGCCCGTAGCCACGCAGTAATTTCTTTTTATCCATTGTTAAACGCTTAACGCAAAACGCTTCATCAGGCGCTATGACAGTAATCGTGCAGTCAGACGGCGGATCTAACAAAAAATTCAATGTTTCATTATAAATATTTGATCTTTTTGTCATCTTATCTAGTAAAGCCGGTTGAGCGCCATACATTTTTTCTAATAGCCACGCTGTCTTAACTGTGGGTTTTGTAAAGCCCTTAGGTTGAGAGAGCACCACAGTAATATCACGAGCCCCCATCTCATAAGCTTTTCTCACCGGTATAGCATCAGCTACACCACCATCAACATAGCGCTTGCCATTTATTACGGGTTGTTCTCTAAACGCAGTTGGAATTGCACAAGATGCTACCATCAACGCATCAACATTTTCTTCCGTTGCTTGTATGTATTCACATTCACCTGACTCAACACTGGTGATCCCTACATACAATGGCATTGCTGCTTCTTCACCAGGCGCTGGTATACCCAGAGACTTCTTAGAATGGTGCCATAACCAATGTACATCAGTCATATGCCCACCCTTTATAAACCGCATTGGGCTAAAAAACTCACGTTTAGTGGCGTACTGCGTGATGATAGTCTTGCTAAGACCTGGCATTTTAGCAACATAGGTTGAAAGGTTGGTTGCCCCGGCCGATACCCCTATCGCGAAATCGAAAGGATAGTAATTTTGTTCCATGAACTTATCCAATACGCCGGCTGCAAAAACGCCGCGCATCGCACCACCTTCTACCACTAAAGCTGATTTCATTGTCTCAATCTCCGTTAAAGCAATATATGAATTACTGCTTAATTAAATCCTTCTATTGGAGCTCCCCTAGCCCTTTAGAAAGCTCAGGAAAACAATGTCACTCAATGATACCTATCATCATCCACACCTATTGCTAACATGTCATTGTGCATAATCATGCACTTTTATTATGTTGCAATTGTGTAAGGTGGTTATCGACTACATTGGTTGAATAAAGCAAAGTATGTTCCAATAGTGCGAATTTTTATTCTGACGGAATTTCGAAAAATAAATTGCGGAAAAAACTGATTGGTTTAATGGAAAAAACTGTTTAAAGAAATGAAAAAAAGCCGTGAAAATCCACGGCTTTAGTTTCTCATTTATCGCTAACGGTTATTTAGGGCTAACAGTAAGCGTAGGAGACTGACCATTAGGGCCAGATACTTTAAATTCGTATAGCCCCGCTTCAGTTACTTCAACAACAAGATTATTGTTGCTAAATGCCAACACTTTTGGTTGATCAGGGGTCACAAGGTTAGATATTGCATCATTTGGGTTACCTAAGTTAACGGTATTCCAATCTTCTGATGCCACTTTGAATTCTGCACTTCCTACGCTGAGCTCAATGTCTACCGTATATTCGCCTTCACCCTGATAGGTAAATAGGTCAGTGGTTCCCCACCCATTCATCCCGCCACGGACGTACACTTCTGTGTCACCAAAATAGGCTTCTTTGTAAACACCTATGGTTGGATTGTTTTCGTCATTCACATCAAAAACAAATACATAGCGGTCAGCTTCTTCAATGGTCAAAAGCAGGTTATCGTTTGTTCTTGCTAAGGCCGTAGCCTGTCCAACGTTTACATTTCTATCTGCATCATCAGCACTTAATGCACCAAAGTTAACCGTATCCCAATCTTCAGAAGCGACTTTGAATTCATAACTACCTGGTTCTATATCCATTGTCACTTTATAGATACGCCCCCCTTGATACTCAAGTTCGTTATTAGTGCCCCAATCGTTCAGTGCACCTCGAATATACACTGGCGTTCCAACATAGGGCTCCTCGTTTACAATACTGAGTACGGGAGACTCTGCATCCGAGGCATTAATGGTAAACAGATAAGTAGCGCTTATTGCCGGCGTGAATGCTAAGTTATTGTTGGTCCTAGCCAACACTTTGGGCTCAGTTTCTACAAGCGCAGCATCATCACCTTCTGCAGCACCAAAATTAACCGTTTCCCAATCCTCTGAAGCAAACTTGAAGCCGTAAGTGGTGGAACCTTCAAGTGCAACGGCCACTTCATATACACCTTCACCTTTGTATATGAATGGGTTATCAGTCGTCCAACCGTTCATATCGCCGCGAAGGTAAGGCGTAGTCTCGCCATAAGGCACAACATCCGGCGCACCAGAAGTTGCGTAGGCCGATAACCCATAACCTTGTGCGCCTGATTGCGGCTTAACAAATACAGCAATAGTCAGTGCTGGAACGGTGAAAATACCATTCCCGTCTTCTGCTTCGTTAAACGTTGCCCCTCGAACCGCTTCATCACTTGAGTTCATTTGCAGTGCATGTAATGAAAACCCGGTTGCGGTATTAATACTAATGGATTTCGTTTCGTACCCCGTATTTACTAGCACAACAATGGCATCATTTTGCATATCAAGATCGGCGCGGGCTTCTCCGTAAGTGTCAGCGTCAGAAGCAACACCGTCATCAATGCTCATGGCTATCAAACCTTTTTGCTGGTTTGAACCAATATTATGAAAGCCGATACGGTCGATGATGTCGTCAGCGGTGGTTAAACGAAATAACGGACTTTCCGTACGAATGGCCAGCAACTCGTTAAATGCATCTGACGCAAATATGATGTCGGCCATAGATGCATCACGTTCTGGGCTATAAATAAACTCACCCATTTCTTCCCAACGAACTTCATTGTCTTCAGCTAACGGTAAACCCACGTTCCAGTTATTGGTTTCATAGGTAAAATCAACGAAATTGAACCAATCGCCTGCGTCATAGGTGTTTCTGTCCATAGACTTAGATCGCAGTAAATCACCGCCCATCTGTAAGAATGGAATACCTTGCGACACAAGCGGAATACCGATAGCTACGTTTTGTGCACGTACGCGCTCACTCAACGAAATGTCCATTGGTAATGTATAGTTCAGCTGATCCCATAAGGTTTCATTATCATGTTTAGATACATAATTAATAATGTCGGCTGGGTCTAATGCGTAACCACCTAGGTTACTGGTATTGCTAGCTACGCCTGCCGAGGTTTCAAGCACATAGTCTTGCAGTGTGCCTATCATGCTCATTTTCACTTTGTCTTGGTCGCTTAACAGCGCGTCAGACTCAGGTGAAAAGATATTACCTTGGCGAATAGCTTCACGAATTCTATCGTTGTACGTGCCTATTTGCGTACCGGCCATATTCAGCTGGTTCGCTTGTTCGTAACCTCTGTCGATGCGTGTCCAGCCCTCACCGTAGAAGTAATTATCTTCATCTAATGCTTGTACGCTGTTGCGCAATTGCAACATCGTCTCTTTAGAAGCTTGGCTCATGATGTCAAAGCGAAAAGCATCGTATTTGTAATGCTCGGTCCACACAAGTAGTGAATCCAGCATTAATTTTTCCATCATTACGTTACGCGGCTCGGTGTCATCACAGCAGGTTTCACGAACAATATCGCCGGTGTCGGTTTCATAACGATGGAAATAGCCAGGTACAACCTTATCCAGTACAGATTTCGCAAACACGCCAGAAGCATTGGTATGGTTATATACCACATCTAACGCAACACGAAGCCCCATTTCATGCAGAGCTTGAATCATTGCCCGCATTTCGACAATTCGTTCTACACCTTCTGCATTTGATGCATAGCTACCTTCTGGTGCGTTGAAATGATGTGGGTCGTAACCCCAGTTGAAACCATCAATAGCACGCATGTCACTTGTGAGCTGCTGTGCTTTCGCTGCTTCAGCGAGAGGGTCGTAGCTGTTGTAAACATCAATAAGTAATGTGGCACTGTTCTCTTCTTCACAAACCACCGCTTCCGCGTTAAGGCGACATAAGTCTGCAACCGTGTCGAATAAACCAACGGTCTTTGTTGGGTCTTCATCGATGGTGGCAATATCGTTTGCGGGCAGCACATGGAAGTAGTTTAAGCCTGCCTCAACCAATTTTTGTAGATGTAAAACAGGCGCCGTGTTTTGCTCGGTAAAGGCTAAGTACTTACCACGATTTGCTTCGCTTGTAGACATATCGCGAATACTGAAATCACGAACATGGCCCTCATAAATAACTGCATCTTCAGGGTTTTCTAACGTAGGAATATTCTGAGTATCCCACCCTTCTGGTTTTAAATCGTCATCTGATAAGTTTACAAAGCGAGAGAAGCGGCCATTGGTGCTAAGGCTTACCGAATAAGGGTCAGTAACTTCAAGTACTTCTACCGCCCCCGTTTGCGGATGAAAAACCGTAACTTCATAGCGGTAAAGTTGTCTGTCTAGCGACATATCGCCTTCAAATTGCCAGATACCTGTATTGGTGTCTCGCGTCATCGTGTATCGACTCGCCAGGGTTTTATTGTCGTTGTATGTTAGCAACTCTACATTTTGCGCTGTGGGGGCCCATACCGATACAGCAATACCCGTGTCAGAATACACGGCACCTAAACTTGCTTCGTTTGCATCTTCATCACCCGCGGTGAAGATATCATCAATAACCTTTGCGTTTTGTAAGCCTGTTGCTGCTATTAGCACCCCGTCACTGTCATACCCACCCACTACCGCTTGAGTGGTTAAGACAGTCTTAGCATCCTCTAGGCTCCACTCTCCTTCCCAAGCCTGAAGTGCCGCCAGGTTTTCTGCTTTAGCTGTTTGGTTTTCATCTAACGTGGCAGGCATTAACGCTATTGAGGTGCCGTTAATTCCATCTTCCAGTGAACTCTCTAAGTCAGCATTCGCCGAATAGTGAAGCTTCACGGTAGATACGGTATCAGCCACATCCCACAATATCGTATTAGCATCTAACCAATGTGCACCAAAACCTTCTATATCTACAGGCTGTGGCCCGAGAGACATAATGGGGTATTCAAACAACGTGGGCTCCCCTGACAACGTAAAGTTCATACGCACGTACGTTTCGTCATCTTGAACTAGCGAAGCTTGAAAGTCTGAACCGCCCAGCTCTTTACCGGCATCGTCAGTGCCTAAGTGAATGATAAAATTGTGGCAGTTATCAAAATTGTCTTTTAAATCTAATACCCAATACGCACCATAATTAGGGTCGATACCCGTATGTTGACGCCCATTGGCCCAGTCAGTATCTGCATCGGCATAAGCGTCGCATTCATCATTGTTCCATGTATGCAAACGCCAGCCCTCGTACGCGGGGTCGGTTGTGGAATTATCAGCATCAACTGCCGCGCGGTTGTAGTATAAAACTGCTTGATTATCGGCAGGGAAAAACACCGGTAGTGGCAAACTCGGATCGGCGCCAACTACACACGCATCATTAGTTTCATTAGGCACCGTGGGTGCATCACATTGAATAGGCGGTGGCGCGACGCACGCTGTGCCGTCTGCATTAGGTACGTTTGGTACATTACAAGTCAGTAAATTGTTCGAGCCAGACTCAACACCTGAGCCCCCACAACCTACTATAAAGAGCGCCGTTAGGATAAGCGCCGCAATGCGCCATACCTTCAGGGTGGGCATTGGCGTCGATAAGGGTTTTGTTAACATGGATAACTCCAAATTTTTCTTTTTCGTAAACGCAGTATTGGCAGCGATAGCCTTTGGTTTCAGTTTCTGGCAGATAGGTAAAATGCTCATAATTGGTATGTCATCCCCAAGTAATACTGCGTTCCGAAAAACTGGATGGTGCCGGTTTGTTCAGAAGAGGTGAAATAGCTCTTGGTAGGTTCGTCAGTAACGTTGTTAACTTGAAACAATACGCTCCAATTGTCGTTAATTTCATAGGACGCTTGGTAATCGACAACCAGTTCAGAATCAAAATTTACGGTTTGATCGTTTACAGCCACTTGCTCAGACACAAAGAAATCGCGATAACGCCCAGATAAGCGAGTTTCAAACCCTTCGTACTCCCAAAATAGCGTTACCGTGGCGACATTTTCAGATAACCCAGGCAAGCTATCTGAATACACCGAACTACTTAGCGTACGTTGAATTTCACTTTCCGTGTATGAGTAACTCGCCGTTACCCCTAAACCAGACCAGAAGCTTGGCAACATGCTATAAATTTCAGTGTAGGCAATTTCAACACCGCGAATATAGCCACCTTCAGCGTTATTTACCGCCGTGCTATAGCTGCCATTTTCTGTAGGGACGGTAACAAAAATAGGGTTGCCATCAGCATCCCGTGACAACTCAGCCTCTTGCCCTACAAATTCAGGTTCAAGATACACAGGAACCTGAACCGACGCTGGAACCGCAATGCCGTTGCCACTAAAGTCATAAGGTTCTATATTAATTTCTTCGATAAAAGATTCTATATCTTTGTAGAATGCCGCCAGTATTAACGCCCCTTCGGTATCCTCAAAATAGTATTCCCATGAAATATCGTATTGGGTGGCATAAAAAGGTTCTAGGTAAGGGCTATTTGTTGCGTTGCCGTTTACCTTGGCGGTAGGTTGCGACAAGGTCACTTCCCCGGAGTCTCTATCCTGTACAGCGGTTACCGTTTCAACGGTGGTAGAAGCATTTGCCGCAAATCTATTAATAGGCGCACGGCCCATCACTTTTGCTGCGGCTACTCTTAGTTGCGTATTATCTGTCAGCGCAAAATTTAGGTTGATAGACGGCAACACATCGTCGTATTCGTGAGTAAGCGTTGTGAAGCGATAAAAGTTGTTAATGAGGCCAGCATCGTCAGTAATGTTTTGCGCGCCAGCAGTGGGATCACTGACTTCAACTGTGACACCGGTTTCTGGATCGGTAATTAATGAAGTGGCACGCTGGTAAGTGGTAGAGCTTTGTTTTGTTTTTACGTAACGAACCCCCACATTACCGGTTACAGGCATACCCGCAATCTCAGTACTGAGTCCCGCCATCAAATATGCAGAGTTTACGGTTTCAAATACCTGCCCACTTTCCTGCATAGTCCAAGAAGTAGATGGCCCTGTACCTGGGCCATTAATCACACCTGCTGCTCCAGCCCCCCAGGTTTGTACTGGTTGAGGGTAGCCGCTCGGAAACCATGCATTAAGCGCACTGTTTAAATCTACCGACAAATAGCTTGGGAAATAGCTAAAATCGCCAGCCCAATCAACTTGCTCTACCATATCATCCGTTAAACGCAGCGGTGGCTCACTTGCAGAAAACGCACTGTCGTTTCCGTATTCAAATACCGAACGATCGTTACTGTACTCTCTATCGGAATAGCGATAGCCAAACTCCAAACCAGTTACAATAGGCATATCCACAAAGTATTGGAAATCGACTTTATAAGCATCGAGTTCGTCTTTGTTAACAAACGGATAAATGCCGTATTTACTGACCATCACCCTATCGATATCGGAAAATGCATCTGCTTGATTGAAGGCTAAATCAGGAAGGTTGTTGCCATTTAACAAATACGAGATTTGAACGTTCTCATCAAACACTGGACTGACAGCGTTGGCATCTTCGCTGACTAATGACCACAACAAGCCATTACGGAAATCACTTTTCGCAGTAGAGCGTGACACATCAAACTGTACCGATAAGTCAGCACTAATTTCCCAATCTGCGTTAATACCAAAGTTTTCAACGCTATCGAAATCTTGGTTGTCGTCGTTAACTAGCTCGACTCGAGTAAAGCTACTGTCTGTTCGTGAGAAAGTGCCACCAATCACACTATTGTTCACAACAACAGGGTTCGTGATGCCAGCTGTTATCCCCCCTAGTTTGACTCGATACCCGCGGGCAAATTCTTCTGAATCGAACTTAGAGATAAACGCATCAGCTTTTAAGGTGAAATTTTCTAATGGTGCCCACTCTATGGCTGCAACGTAACCGTCGCGAGTTTGCTCGCCACCTTTATGTTGAATCTCAAAGCCTTCAGAAATAAGCTCACATTCTGGGCAGTCGGTGCCAGCTCTGTCGTTATCACCTTCAATACCATCTACATCAACAGCCCCGTTATACGCTAAACCCACAAACTGAGTAGAAACACTGGGTTGGAATAAGCGTGCATAACCTAGGGATAAACCGACGGTGTCGTCCATAAACTTTCCTTGATAGGAAAAGCTCAATCGATGACCAAATTCACTCGCGTCCGATATCTCACTGGCTCGGTCGTTATACATGCCACGCATATTGGCACTGAACTTATGCTGCTCCTCCATGACTAACGGGCTTGCTGTCTTGAGTTCTACCGTTCCAGCGATCCCCCCTTCAATGAGTGATGCTTTAGGCGATTTATATACACTCGCTTCGGTGATTAACTCTGAGGGGTACTGGTCGAACTCAATGGCTCTGCTTCCACTGGTAGACACTTGCTCACGTCCATTTAATGTAGAGAACACAAAGTCACCCGCTAAACCACGAATGTTAATCTCGGCCGCTTGGCCCCCTGTACGAACTGCAGATATACCTGGCAATCGGGTAAGCGCATCTGCCATAGATACATCAGGCAAACCGCCCAAATCATCAGCAGAAATTTGTTCTGACACCGTGTCAGAAAAACGCTTTTGGTTGAGTGATTGTATGAGGCTAGTACTAAACCCCCTCACCTCTATGCGTTCGAGCGTTTCCTCGGATATATCGTTGACCGGTATATCTTCACCTGTTAATTGGCTACCCGATTGATTGTTACTATTTATCGCAGATTCGCTGACTTCATCAATGGTGTCTTCTTGCGTTTGTTGAGCGTATGTAGGCAAAGTAAATGCCAACCCGCTGCTGACCAACGCCACCATGATGGGCTTAATTTTGAATGTTCTCATTGGTGCCCCGTTCCTTATTTTTTATCAACGGTTTGGGAATACCACACCCAAACCCGTCACTTATGGTTCTGCCATAAATAGTATCGGGTTGTATAAAAAGAGAGCAACACTATGCATACGTATTCATTTACATTAAATTTACACAAAATTAAATATTAGCAGTGGCTAACTTAATCAGGATAAGTAAGATATTGAATTGCAATGAGGAAAGTCCCCCTCAAGAAATTCTTAAGGGGAAAGTAGAATAGTTGACGGCTTCGGAATGTTAAATAACGAGGCGCGATTTATGGTGATTTACAGCAAGGCACAGTAACTTGCATCACAGCGCACAGGCCAATTAAATTAAAAGCTTACAGACGTTTTATTTGCACTATCAATCATTGATTGAATGTATGCGTCATGAGTGGGTAGCGATGCTAATGGTTCACGCTTTATGTTATACAACGACGATAGCATGGCTTGCGTTTTCTCATCTGAAAAGCTATTCGCTAACCCATGATAGTCTTCAGGGACTAGCCCTTGCCCATACATAACTTGCAGCCAAGAGCTCTCTAAAAATAAGTCATTTTGTTCACGCACTAAATTGCCATTTTGTTTGAACAACGCCATTTTGTGAGTTAACGAATCTGGCAAGGTTAAATGGCGCATATCTCGCCAAAAATCACTGTCTTCGCGTTCATTTAAACAATAATGTAATACTAGAAAATCTCGTATTTGTTCAAATTCTACTTTTGATTGTGCGTTGTATTCTTTAACCGCACTCTCTGAGATACCTTGGTGCGGGAAAAGCTTAATTAACCTCACGATAGCTGATTGAATAAGGTGAATACTGGTAGACTCCAGAGGCTCTAAGAAGCCAGAAGAAAGCCCTACCGCGACCACATTTTTATACCACTGTTGTCTACGACGGCCAGTAGTAAATTTAATGAATTTAGGATCGCCCAGTGGTTTAGTGTCAAGGTTAGCCATCAAGGTGTCGTGGGCTTGGCTATCACTCATATAGCGTGAACTATATACGTGACCATTGCCATTACGATGTTGTAAAGGAATTCGCCATTGCCAACCAGCACTGTGCGCGATAGAACGGGTGAAGGGTGCGGTATTTTCATGGCGTTCAGAAGGTACAGCAATGGCGGAGTCACAAGGTAATAAATGAGACCAGTCATCATAGCCTGCCCCCAGCGTTTCATTAATTAACAGCCCTCGAAAACCTGTACAGTCAATAAACAAGTCCCCTTCAATGGCATGGCCATTTTCGAGATGTAATGCTTTTACATTCCCACTGTGTTTGTGTCTTGATACGTAGCTGATTTTACCTTCAACACGTTTAACGCCCAGCCCCTCGCTAAGTTTACGCAGGTATTTAGCATATAATGAAGCGTCAAAATGATAAGCAAAAGGGAGCTCTAAGACCGGGTCTTTCGCGTTAATACGTGCAAATTTACCTGCCTCAGCCGCTAAATAGTTAAGGTCATATTCCCACAAATCATGTTTTAAACCTTGCTGACGTGCTTTTAGCCAGAAGTGATAGAAATGACAGAACGCCATGCTTTTGCCTGGCGCACCAAACGTGTGGTAGTACTGTTGCCCCTGTTGCTTCCAGTTTTCAAAGCGAATTGCCAGCTTAATGGTGGCCTTGGTATCGCGAAGAAAAGTGGCCTCGTCAATACCCAGCACTTGATTAACTAGTCTAATGGGCGGGATGGTGGCCTCGCCTACGCCTACTGTGCCAATAGCCTCAGATTCGACCAGGGTAATATTCACTGCGTCGCCAATGACTTTTTTGAGCAACGCCGCTGTTAGCCACCCTGCTGTGCCGCCGCCAGCAACCACAACCCGTTTTACCGGCGTTTGCTTGGCTTCTTGGTGATCCCTTGAATATTGATCGGTTGCCTGTTGATTCGCTGCTGTTTTATTTGCTACTACCATACTCAGCCCTTACTACTTACTTCACCACACTGTAGATGGTTTGCCTGTCTTTTTACAATAAAAAAACCACCTTTTGCTTCGCCGCCAAAATGCATATTCGAGCGCTGAAACAACAAGGTGGTTTGTATTTATTCTAATGTTAGCTTTCGCTCAACCATTAGAAGGTATAGTTAAAGCCCAACAAGTAGTTAGTACCGTAAGATTGATATTGCGTAATTTGACGAGAATCCGCCTGTGACGCTTGAATATCATCTTCATCAGTTAGGTTTTGCGCTTGGAAAGTAACACGTAGGCCTTCCAGAGACTCAATACCAGACTCACTAAAGTCGTATCCGATTTGGGCATCAACCAAGGTACCGCCTTGCTTAGTAGCATCTACCAATGCCAAGCTAGTACCACGTTCTTCCGTTAAGTAATCATCACGCTTAGTTGCCGCAACACGGAACTCGAAACCATCTGACGTGGTCAACCAAAATCACACAACCCAGTTAAGCCGCTTTTTGTAAGTTAGCCATGTCAGCCTCATATTGATTTGGACTCTTGTAATCCAGATATGAGTGCATTCGCTGACTGTTATAAAACATAGTGATGTATTGCAGAATATCCTGCTGGGCAGCACGGCGACTCTGGTAGTGACGCCACTGCACTCGCTCTTGTTTCAATGTGCCGAAGAAGCTTTCTACGACGGCATTGTCCCAACAATCACCTTTCCTGCTCATGCTACCTGTTACCTTGTATTGCGTCAGTAACTGTCTAAATTGTCGGCTTGCGTATTGAGAGCCGCGATCCGAATGATGTATCAGGCCCACTTTAGGTTTACGTTGCCACAAAGCCATCGTTAAGGCATCACACACAAGCTGGGCATTCATCCGCGATGCCATACTCCAGCCCACGATTTTTCGTGAGAATAAGTCAATCACTACGGCCAGATACAGCCAGCCTTCTTGCGTCCAGATGTAGGTAATGTCAGAGACATACGCCTGGTCTGGCTTTTGAGCATCAAAGTCGCGTGACAGCACGTTATCGAAGACAGGTTGCTGATGGTCGCTGTTAGTCGTGACTTTGTATTTTCTACGTCGTCTGACGCTCACTCCAGCTTCTTTCATCAAGGCTCTCGTTCGCTGTTTTCCAACCGGATAACCAAGCGAATTCAACGCGCGTTTCATACGTCTTACGCCATAGGTAAAGTCACTGGCATCTGCTACTTTCTGTACCCACTCAATTAACTCATCATGTTGCGGATCCGGTTCAATGTGTTCCTTGCGTCGCACGGCACTATAGTAATTACAGCGACTGACACCAAGAATCTCGCACATCAGGCTAATCGGCCAGGTCTTCTTATGTTGGGTGATGAAACCGTATTTTACTTGGTTTCTTTGGCAAAGAAGACCGTTGCCTTTTTTAAGATCTCTTTCTCCATTTTCAGGCGCTTATTCTCTGCTCGCAGTTGGCGAATTTCTTCCTGCTCGGGCGTCAACTTACCATTGCCACGAAATGCGTGAGCCCCTTCTGATTCTTGCTCTTTAAGCCAGCGGCCTAACATATTGGCACTGATACCAAGACTGCGAGCAGCCTCAGTAATCTTGTAATTTTGTTCTGTAACCAGACTCACCGCATCCAGTTTGAATTCTTTCGAGTAGCTTTTTCGGGTTTTCATATACACTCCAGTTGAGATAATTATCTCTTAACTGGGTGTGTGAATCTATTGGAGCACGTCAATCGCTTTCGTAAAAGAACGTCATACTGTATGACTCTTCAGACAAGCCTGGAATTCGGGTTTCAGTTTGCGTTGGTGCTGCGTCTACTTCACCTTCCATGAAGGTGGCACTTGCGAACAAGCCAAAGCCTTCAAGTGAGTCGTGAAGCAATTCACCTGGTAATGAACCTTGAAGTTCATAACCGCGCACATAACCTTCAAAACCATCCAGTACACTACCGACTGAACCTAAGAAAGTAGCAGGCGTTTGCCCTTCTGACCCTTGGTGTAAATCAGGAATGTAAACATCAGAGAAATCCGTTAGTACGCTAGTATCGCGATGCCAGTTTTTAATATCTTTATAGAAGAATGATGCCGCTACATAACCCGTATCTGAGAAGTAGTTTTCATAAGCAATATCCAACTGGTTAGCTTCAAGAGGCTTAAGTTCAGGGTTACCTGAGCTACCACTCCAAGGACCATTTTCAGGATCGGTACTGGTAATTTGGTTATCATTAAACGCGAAAGACGCCTGTGTATTTGGACGCATATCGTCCATACGTGGTCTTGAAATCACTTTACCCAATGCGAAACGTACAAACTGGCCTTCAGCTACTTCTGCAGAAAGGTTAAGTGTTGGTAGTACATCAGTGTAATCAGCGCCGCCAGAAACCGGTACCGCTACTGTCATGCCTTCAGCATCTGACGTAGTTGAGAATCCAGTCGATTGTTGGTCAGCACTAACCACTTGTACACCCACGTTACCGCGAATATAAACATCACCTATTTCCGTTTCCAAATCAAATTTAGTGTAGAAAGTCAGCAACTCTTCATCAACTGTATAGCTATCACCTAAGCGATCGTTTTGTACCAGCTTGGCATCAGTCGCTGTGTAATAACCACTTTGGAACAGACCAAGTGAATCATACGCTAGAATGCCGTCTATACCGATGAAATCTAGAGGTACTACGCCTAGTACATCTGGAATAGCCGCATCACCAGGATAGCTAGGGGCAGTTAAATATGCACCGTTGTTTTCTTTGGTTTTGCTACGATCTGAGTAGATAACGCCCGCAGACATGCCAGTTACTACGCCCCATTCAACGTACCCTTTTGCATCAAAGCGGTAAGTATCTAGGTCTTCTTCATAGTTTGGTTGGTTAACAAAACCATCTTGTGCGTCTGCGCCAATAATAGGTGCGCCCCATGCTTGTGGACCTGCAAGACGAATTAAGCTTTCATCAGTAAGGTCAACAGGTGCAATGCTTGGGTGATCAGAATATACCGCGCCGGTAGACGTCATTTCCCAGCTACGAGCAGTAATAGGACGTCCATCAATTCCTGCACGGCCTACGCCTGAATAACTTTCTACATCGATAATGTCTTTTTCAACTTTACCGGTAGAGTAGTCGAACTCTAAGGTCCAGTTATCATTTAAGATGTATTCTGCGTTCACGCCTACCGTCGTTAAATCAGCTTCTTGAGTACGAGCATCATTACGAATAACTGAATAGAAGCCATCGTAGTAACCTGATGTTACTAAACCGTTTTCAACACCAGTAATGGTATATTCGCCAGTTCCCCATTCAGCACCACCTTCTTCAAGACCCCGACGAACGTCATCTTCTACGAAGTCGATATAAAGCGCATCTACTTGAACATTTAGTTTATCAGTAGGCGCCCATTCAACTACAGCGGCGATAGAATCACGCTCTAACATTGCTGAACGTGCAAAAGAGTCGTGACCACCTAAAATAGTAGTTCCTTCTGCCACATCTACACCGGCTGCTGCATTATCAGCATTCGCGCCTGCATAGCCCCAACCACGGAAATGTTGTTCTTGACGTGGTGACTCCATGCTAGCAACAGTCAGTGCAAGACCGATAGTATCGTCAGCAAATTGGTCAACGTAGTTTACTGAAATACGATGTCCGTTGTTGTCAAAATCTGGGTTAGGAGAATCTTCAGCATTCTTTTCATACGAGCCATTAATAGCGAATGTACTTTTTGCTGCAAGCGGACTAATGGTTTGAAGGTCAATTGAACCACCAATATTTTGGGTGGTCATGCCAGCTTCTGCTGTTTTATAAACAACGATACTAGAAATGATCTCAGTTGGGTAAAGGTCGAATTCAACGCCGCGGTTGTCGCCCATACCTAATAATTCACGGCCGTTAAGTGATGTACCTACGTAGTTTTCGTTGAAACCACGTACTGAAATACCACTTGTACGTCCGTTTCTACGCTCACCAGCTAAGCCAGGCAAACGTGAAATAGATTCTGCAATACTTGTGTCTGGTAATTTACCGATGTCTTCTGCGGATAACGCTTCAACAATGGAGGTGCTATCCATTTTAATCGCTTGAGCGCGTTGCAAGCTGCCACGTATACCGCTAACTTGAATAACTTCAACATTAGCTTCATCAGCTGCTTCTGAATTTGTTTCTTGTGCAAATGTAGGCGAACAACCAAAAGCTACGCCACCAGTGATCAGCGCAACCTTGATGAGATTTGGTTTAAATTGTTTCATAAAACAGGTGTCCCATTCAGTTATATTTGTTGTCTTTTTGTTATTTTTATGACAATCGAATGACAATGTATCCAGTCGCTGACAATCCTATAGAGCACACGGGCTTTGCACAATTGCTTGCATACGTATTCATAGAAAATATTCAACACCCCATTAACATTAACCGTTATGAAATTATTGAAATTTAACAACAAAATTACGTAAATTCGCCACCAAACTTGTTTTATGTTGTAATTTTGTTACGTCATAAAGGTATTTTTTGAAGGGTTATGCGAGGGCGCAAACAGTGAGGACGAAAGTTTAAAAAGCAGAATTTTTCTGCTTAGACTTTTTTATAAAACACCAATAGAAAGACACAAAAAAGCCCGCTAATTAGCGGGCTTCACTTAAACACTTACGTGCACTTTGCCAACTACCAACCCGTAGTTTCGCGAAGTGCCTTGCCGATTTCAGCAAGAGAGCGAACTGTTTTAACGCCCGCGTCTTCTAGTGCTTTAAATTTCTCATCAGCTGTACCTTTACCGCCAGCAATGATTGCACCAGCGTGACCCATACGCTTACCTTCAGGTGCAGTAACACCCGCAATGTAAGAAACAACAGGCTTAGTTACGTTAGCTTTGATGAATTCAGCAGCTTCTTCTTCTGCTGTACCACCAATTTCACCAATCATAACGATAGCTTCTGTTTGAGGATCGTCTTGGAACAACTGTAGGATGTCGATGAAGTTAGAACCAGGAATTGGGTCTCCACCGATACCAACACAGCTAGACTGGCCGAAACCTTCGTCAGTAGTTTGCTTAACGGCTTCGTACGTAAGTGTACCAGAGCGAGAAACAATACCTACTTTACCAGGCTTATGGATGTGACCAGGCATGATACCAATCTTACACTCTCCAGGAGTAATAACACCTGGGCAGTTAGGACCAATCATGCGAACGCCTTTAGCATTTACGTATTCTTTAACGTAAAGCATATCTAGCGTAGGAATACCTTCAGTAATACAAACGATAAGCTCGATACCAGCATCAGCAGCTTCAACGATTGAATCTTTACAGAATGCAGCAGGTACATAGATAACAGTCGCAGTTGCGCCTGTTGCTTCTACCGCTTCACGTACTGTATTGAATACTGGAAGACCTAGGTGCTCAGTGCCGCCTTTGCCTGGTGTAACACCACCAACCATTTGCGTACCGTAAGCAATAGCTTGCTCAGAGTGGAAAGTACCTTGACCACCAGTGAAACCTTGACAGATTACTTTGGTATCTTTGTTAATTAATACAGACATTATTTGCCCTCCGCAGCAGCAACAACTTTCTCTGCTGCATCAGTTAGCGACTCAGCAGCAATGATATCAAGACCTGAGTTCGCTAGAACTTCACGGCCAAGCTCTGCGTTTGTACCTTCAAGACGTACAACAACAGGAACACTAACGCCAACTTCTTTAACGGCGCCAATGATACCTTCAGCAATCATGTCACAACGAACGATACCGCCGAAGATGTTAACTAAAACAGCTTTAACGTTGTCGTCAGATAAGATGATTTTGAATGCTTCTGCAACACGTTCTTTAGTCGCGCCGCCACCAACATCAAGGAAGTTAGCTGGCTTGCCACCGTGTAGGTTTACGATGTCCATTGTACCCATTGCTAGGCCGGCACCGTTAACCATACAACCTACGTTACCGTCTAGCGCAACATAGTTAAGTTCGAACTCAGCAGCATGCGCTTCACGTGCATCTTCTTGAGTAGGATCTTGCATAGCTTTAACTTTAGGCTGGCGATATAACGCGTTGCCGTCGATTGCTAGCTTAGCGTCAAGACAGTGAAGGTCACCATCTTCTTTAATGACAAGCGGGTTAATTTCAATCAATGCAACATCAAGATCTTCAAACATCTTAGCTAGGCCAAGGAAAATCTTAGTGAATTGTTTGATTTGAACGCCAGAAAGACCAAGTTTAAACGCCATTTCGCGTGCTTGGTAAGGCTGAGCACCAACAATTGGGTCGATTTCAGCTTTAAGAATTTTCTCTGGTGTTTCTTCAGCAACAGTTTCAATCTCAACGCCACCTTCAGTAGAAGCCATAAACACAACACGACGGGTTGTGCGGTCAACTACTGCACCAAGGTACAATTCGTTAGCGATATCTGTGCAAGTTTCAACAAGGATTTTGCTCACAGGCTGACCATTTTCGTCAGTCTGGAAAGTCACCAAATTTTTGCCAAGCCAGTTTTCTGCGAAAGCTTTAATTGCGCCAGTATCTTTTACTAACTTAACGCCACCTGCTTTACCGCGACCACCTGCGTGGACCTGACATTTTACTACCCACTCACTACCGCCAATGCGGTTAGCGGCCTCTACAGCACTTTCAGGAGTGTCTGCTGCGTATCCTTCAGAAACAGGTAGACCGTATTCTTTGAATAGCTGCTTACCTTGGTATTCATGCAAATTCATGGTGTTTCTATCCGATTTTTAGTAAGACAAAAGCCGCTTTCGCGACTTGATTAATTAGACTGATATTATAGGGCGAATATCAGCGTTGTGGCAGTAACGCGACTTATATAAATAAGCAGCGCTGCTGCACACAATAACAAGAGAGGAAAGCCTTACACGTCTAATAGAAGGCGTGTTGGATCTTCAAGCATCTCTTTAATTGTTACCAAGAAGCCTACTGACTCTTTACCATCAACAATACGATGGTCATAAGACAGGGCTAGGTACATCATTGGCAGAATTTCCACCTTACCGTTAACAGCCATTGGACGATCTTGGATTTTATGCATACCCAAAATAGCGCTCTGTGGCGGGTTAATGATAGGCGTAGACATCAATGAACCAAACACACCACCGTTAGTGATAGTAAAGTTACCGCCTTGAAGGTCTGCCATCGACAATTTGCCATCACGGCCTTTAATTGCCAATTCTTTAATTCCTTTCTCAACACCAGCCATACCTAGTGTATCCGTATCTTTTAAGATAGGCGTAACTAGACCGCGAGGTGTTGATACCGCGATAGAGATATCGAAGTAGTTGTGATAAACAATGTCATCACCGTCAATCGATGCATTAACATCTGGGAAACGTTTAAGTGCTTCAGTTACCGCTTTCACGTAGAAAGACATGAAACCTAAACGAATACCGTGACGTTTCTCAAAGCTCTCTTGATACTGCTTACGAAGTTCCATAATTGGCTTCATGTTAACTTCGTTAAACGTAGTTAGCATAGCAGTAGAGTTTTTAGCTTCAAGTAAACGAGTTGCAATCGTTTTACGAAGACGTGTCATAGGAACACGTTTTTCTGTGCGATTACCAGTAGGTAAATCAGCTGCAGCAGATGGCGCTGAAGCCGCTGGTGCACTGCCACCTTTAAGGTGTTTTTCTACGTCTTCTTTAGTGATACGGCCATTTTTACCCGTACCTTTAACTTTTGCTGCGTCTACGCCTTTTTCTGCCAATAAACGGCGTACTGAAGGACTAAGTGCATCGCTGCTGTCATCTGAATCATCAGATGCAGCTTCAGACGACTCAGATGCTGCTGCACCTGACGTTGCGCCTTCAACAAATTTAGCAATCACTTCTTCAGCTGTCACTGTTGCGCCTTCTTCGGCAACAATTTCTGATAGTGAGCCATCAGCAGGCGCTACCACTTCTAGAACAACTTTATCAGTTTCAATATCAACCAAGTTTTGGTCACGGCTTACCACTTCGCCTACTGCAACATGCCATGTGGCGATGGTTGCATCAGCTACCGACTCTGGTAATACAGGTACTTTAACTTCTGACGTTTTACCGCTAGCTGCAGGTGCTGCTTCTTTTTTAGATTCAGCTTTCGCTTCAGATTTAGCTGGCGCAGCGCCACCCTCTTCTAATTTAGCAATAACTTGCTCGCCTAGTACCGTTGCACCCTCTTCATTAAGAAGCTCACCGATAGTTCCGTCGGCTGGTGCTACGACTTCCAGCACAACTTTATCAGTTTCAATGTCAACCAGGTTCTGGTCACGTTTTACCGCGTCGCCGGCCTTTACGTGCCAAGTTGCAATGGTGGCATCGGCAACTGACTCTGGTAGGACCGGAACTTTTATCTCAATTGTCATCATTGTTCCTTATTTAATAGTGAGTGCGTCTTCAACCAGCGCTTTTTGTTGCTGATTGTGAACGGAAACATAACCTACAGCAGGTGAAGAAGATGCTTCACGACCTGCATATGTTAATTTGGCGCCATCTGGAATTGCTTGCCAGAAATGGTGTTGACTGCAATACCAAGCTCCTTGGTTTTGCGGTTCTTCCTGACACCAAACCCAATCTGTAACGTGGCTGTATTGTGCCACAACTTTAGCGCATTCTTCTTGTGGGAATGGATAAAGTTGTTCCAATCTTACGATTGCAACGTCTGTTTGTTCATTTTTACGGCGCTGGTCAAGCAAATCGTAGTAAACCTTGCCTGAACACATCACCACACGCTTAACGTCTTTCGGATTAATATCGTCAATTTCGCTGATCACGTTGTGGAATTTGCCTTCTGCTAACTCTTCAAGAGAAGAGGTTGCAAGCGGGTGACGCAACAAGGATTTAGGCGACATAACGATAAGCGGTTTACGCATAGGGCGAACCACTTGACGACGAAGCATGTTAAACACTTGCGCAGGTGTTGAAGGTACACATACTTGCCAGTTGTGATCAGCACACATTTGCAAGAATCGCTCAAGACGAGCCGAGCTATGCTCAGGACCTTGACCTTCGTAGCCATGTGGAAGCAACATGGTTAGACCACATAAACGGCCCCACTTCGCTTCACCTGAACTCAAGAATTGGTCAAATACAACCTGTGCACCGTTTGCGAAGTCACCAAACTGTGCTTCCCAAATAGTTAAACACTCTGGCTCTGCCGTAGCGTAACCATATTCAAACGCCATAACCGCTTCTTCTGAAAGCACAGAGTCGTATATTTCGATCTCGCCTTGGCCTTCACGAATATTTTGCAGTGGCATGTACGTTGAGCCATCAGCTTGATTATGCAATACCGCGTGACGGTGGAAGAAAGTACCACGGCCAGAATCCTGACCTGTCATACGTATATCTTCACCAGCATCAACCAATGATGCGTAGGCTAGATTTTCTGCCATTCCCCAATCAAGTTTCTTTTCACCGCTTACCATGGCCTTGCGGTCTTGGTATAACTTGTTTACACGAGATTGAAGTTTATGCCCTTCAGGGAAACTGGTTAACGCTTCGCCAAGTGCTTGAAGTTTTTCAACACTGATAGCACCATCATATGGCGTATCCCAATCGTGACCTAAGTACGGAGACCAGTCTACACTGTGCTTTGTCATCGGACGCCATTCTTCAACTACACATGCACCATGATCTAATGCTGCGCGGTATTCTTCTAAATAGCGGTCGGCATCACGCTGCTCAATAACCCCTTCAGCAATAAGCTGGTCGGCATAAATAGCGCGAGGTACAGGATGCTTCTTCACTTTTTGGTACATAAGCGGCTGAGTTGCATTTGGCTCATCAGCTTCGTTATGTCCATGACGGCGATAACACACTAAATCGATAACAACGTCACGCTTGAATTTATTACGGTATTCAAGGGCGAGCTGAGTCACAAAAGCAACCGCTTCTGGGTCGTCAGAGTTAACGTGGAAGATAGGTGCCTGAACCATTTTCGCAATATCAGTACAGTATTGCGTAGAACGAGTATCTTCAGTTTTTGACGTTGTGAAACCAACTTGGTTGTTCACCACAATACGTACTGTTCCGCCCACGGCGAAACCGCGAGTTTGTGACATATTGAAGGTTTCTTGAACTACGCCCTGCCCAGCAATCGCTGAGTCACCGTGAATGGTAATAGGAAGTACGGTGTTAGTATCGTCGTTACGACGTTCAAGACGAGCACGAACTGAGCCCATCACTACTGGGTTCACAATTTCAAGGTGAGACGGGTTAAACGCAAGTGCTAAGTGAACATTGCCACCTGGCGTAGCAAAATCTGATGAGAATCCAGCGTGGTATTTAACATCACCTGCGCCTAATGAATCATCATGCTTACCGGCGAATTCATCAAACAATACTGATGGGTTTTTACCCAACACGTTGACTAGTACGTTCAGACGACCACGGTGAGCCATTCCGATAACCACTTCTTTGGTGCCTGCAGCACCTGCATTAGTGATTAGGTTTTTAAGCATAGGAACTAATGCGTCGCCACCTTCCAGTGAGAATCGCTTGGCGCCTGGGAATTTAGACCCAAGGTACTTTTCCATGCCGTCAGCAGCCGTTAGCCCTTTAAGTAGGGTAAGTTTTTCATCTTTAGAAAACTCAGGCTTGGCTTGTACTGACTCAATTTTTTGCTGTAACCAGCGTTTTTGGTCTGTATCGGTAATGTGCATGTACTCAGCACCGATAGAGCCACAATATGTTCGGTTAAGTGATTTAAATAATTCACCTAATGACATTGAATCTTTGCCGATAGCAAAAGACCCTACGTTGAACACACTGTCAAAATCTTTATCAGAAAGGTTATGGTGAGATAGTTCTAAATCACGAACACGCTCTTGTTTCCATAATCCTAGCGGATCAAGGTTGGCATGCTGGTGACCACGGAAACGAAAGGCGTTAATAAGCTGTAACACTTTAACTTGCCTGTCATCCGATACCGGAGTGCCTTCAACTGGTGCGCTCGACATTCGTGCTGTCGGGCCTAGAGCAGCTAGCTTCCTAAACTGATCTTTAACACTAGTATGGTTGGTTTCAAGTTCAACGCCTTCGACCTTGGGGAGGCTATCAAAGATTTGACGCCAAGTATCGGAAACGCTCTGCGGGTCTTCCATATACGATTCGTACAATTCTTCGACATAGGCAGCGTTGGCACCTGCCATATGCGAGGAATCCCACCACGCTTTCATCACGCTTTCTTGCATTTAATTTGCCTTGCTACGTTTTGTAAATTCTATTAACCATCGGTTTGTATTATAAGGTTATTCGTGACATAACCAAGCGTTATACCGATGAATACAAAAAAAAATAGCCATCACATCCGGATGGCTATTTAGAGCATTGCTTTCTGTCACTCAGGAGTAACCAGAATATAGTACTAAACAGCCCGTTGTAAAAGCATAGACTTAATGTGTCCAATTGCCTTTGTCGGGTTTAATCCTTTCGGACATACACTTACACAGTTCATAATACCGTGACAGCGGAATACGCTAAATGCATCATCTAGATCGTTCAAACGTTCATCAGTTGCAGTATCACGGCTATCGATAAGGAAACGATAAGCGTGAAGCAAACCAGCAGGCCCGATAAATTTATCCGGGTTCCACCAGAACGATGGGCACGACGTAGAACAACATGCACATAGAATACATTCATACAGTCCATCAAGCTTAGCACGTTCTTCAGGAGACTGAAGGTGTTCTCTTGCAGGAGGCTGTTTGTCATCGTTGATTAAGAATGGCTTAATCTTTTCATATTGGGTGTAAAACTGTGTCATATCAACCACAAGGTCGCGTACTACGGGCAAACCTGGAAGTGGACGAACAACAACTTTACTTTTACCCAATGCAGACAATGGCGTAATACAGGCAAGACCATTCTTACCATTCATATTCACACCGTCTGAACCACACACACCTTCACGGCACGAGCGGCGGAATGATAACGTTGGATCTTGCTCTTTAAGAGCAATTAGTGCATCCAACACCATCATGTCACGACCTTCCTCTACTTCTAGAGTGTAGTCTTGCATGCGTGGCTTGTTATCAACATCAGGGTTGTAACGATATATCGAAAATTGTAATTGCATGATCGTTGCCTCTCTTAATATGAACGCACTTTAGGCGGGAAAGCTTCCCGAAGCTTAGGCGCCATATTGACATCACGTTTAAGCATTTTTTCAGTATTCGGATCGTAAACGCTGTGGCATAACCAGTTCTCATCGTCACGGTCCGGGAAATCGAAGCGGCTGTGTGCGCCACGGCTTTCCGTTCTGAAGTTCGCTGCTACTGCTGTGCTGTACGCGGTTTCCATAAGGTTATCAAGCTCAAGACATTCAATACGCTGAGTATTGAAATCGGCACTCTTATCATCAAGGCGAGCATTCTGAAGACGTTCACGAATTTCACCAAGTTGCTTAAGGCCGTCTGCCATGGCTTCACCTTCACGGAATACTGAGAAGTTAAGCTGCATGCATTCTTGCATATCTTTTTTGATTTGAACCGGATCTTCGCCCTTACCTTTCTCTGAGTTTTCCCAGCGATTGAAGCGAGACATTGCCACTTCAAGGTCAGACTCTGATGCTTCGCGGAATGGCGATACGTCAGAAAGGGTTTTACCTAAGTGTAGACCAGTCGCACGACCGAATACTACAAGGTCAAGTAGTGAGTTACCGCCAAGGCGGTTAGCACCGTGTACAGATACACATGCAATTTCACCACAAGCGAATAAGCCGTTGACTACTTTATCGTTACCGTCTGCATCAACAGTTAAACATTGACCGTCAACGGTAGTTGGAATACCACCCATCATATAGTGACAAGTTGGTATTACAGGGATTGGTTCTTTCACTGGATCAACGTGAGCAAACGTACGAGATAGCTCAAGGATACCTGGTAAACGCGATTCAAGTACGTCTTTACCAAGGTGATCAAGTTTAAGTTTACAGTGAGGTCCCCAAGGGCCATCAAATCCACGACCTTCGCGAATTTCAGTCATCATTGAACGTGCTACAACGTCACGACCAGCAAGGTCTTTCGCGTTAGGCGCATAACGTTCCATGAAGCGTTCACCGTCTTTATTAAGTAGGTAACCACCTTCACCACGACAACCTTCCGTTACTAGCGTACCAGCACCGGCGATACCCGTAGGGTGGAACTGCCACATTTCCATATCTTGTAATGCAACGCCAGCACGGATTGCCATACCAACACCGTCACCGGTATTAATGTGTGCATTGGTAGTAGAAGCGAAGATACGCCCTGCTCCACCCGTTGCTAATACGACTGCTTTAGACTTGAAGTAAACCACTTCGCCAGTCTCGATATCGATAGCAGTACAACCAACAACGTCACCGTCTTGGTTTTTAACTAGGTCGAGTGCGTACCACTCAGAAAAGACCTTTGTTTTATTTTTTACGTTTTGCTGATAAAGCAAATGCAGCAAGGCGTGACCGGTACGGTCAGCAGCCGCTGCGGTACGAGCTGCTTGCTCGCCACCAAAATTTCTTGATTGACCACCGAAAGGACGTTGGTAAACCTTACCATTCTCAAAACGTGAGAAAGGTAAACCCATGTTCTCCATCTCAATGATGGCTTCTGGGCCGGTTTTACACATATATTCAATAGCGTCTTGGTCACCAATGTAGTCCGACCCTTTTACAGTGTCGTACATGTGCCATTCCCAGTTATCTTCATGGGAATTACCTAGCGCAACAGTAATACCACCTTGCGCTGATACCGTATGTGAACGGGTAGGAAATACTTTAGACAGTAGTGCACATGATTTGCCAGATTCTGAAATCTGCAATGCTGCACGCATACCAGCGCCGCCAGCGCCAATAACTACTGCGTCAAACTCGTGAACGGGTAAACTCATCTTACACTCCCCACAATACAAACAGACCAACAGCGACGTAACCAAAAGCAATGATGTTTAGAACATACTGAATGATTGCACGCAAACCAGACGCCTTCACATAATCGGTAAGTACTTGCCAAAGGCCAATACGAACGTGGATCATGATGGCGATAAGTGCTGCCAATGTGAACACCTTCATCGCTAGCCCAGAAAATAATCCGCGCCACGCAATGAAAGTAATATTATCAGTGGATATAAAAAACCACGCCATGAATACCGTATAAGCAAAAATAATTGCAGCGGTAGTACGTAGTGAAACGTAATCTTGAATACCATTACGCTTTAAGCTTGCTTGGTTGCCTAGCATAGTGCTACTCCCAATACTACTGTCAGCACAATCCAAAGAGCGATAGCTATTTTGGCGCTGAGGTTTCCTGACTCCAACTCTTCCCAGTGACCTAAATCCATAACTACATGTCTTAGGCCGCCTAAAATGTGGTAAGTCAGCGCTGATAAAGTGCCTATTGCGATCACTTTTCCAATGATACCGTCCATCATCGCTTGTACGTTCGCAAACCCTTCAGGCGAGGAAACAGATACTGCCCATGCCCAAATAACAAAGAGTAATGCGAAGAACATTGCGACACCGGTAACACGGTGGAGAATTGACGAAATAGCGGCAGGCGGAAATTTAATAGTATTGAGTTCTAAATTTACTGGTCTTTGCTTTTTCACAATGTATGCCTGTTTAATCCGTAGGGATAATGAATTACTCACCGTTATTATGTCCTGTGTGAGTTAATTCGTTTATTACCTGTTAATTACCTCATCCAATGAGTTGTTAACAATTTGTGAATTATTCTTTAATGCAATTAACAGAATAATTATTCTGTTTTAATGCACTGCTGAGTATATCCAGCACAGTATATAATTACAATTTTTTGTGCTGTAGTAAGACTTTAGTCTTTTTTGACAAATCTTCCTGATAAACACAAAGAAAAGTAGCCACAAATACTAACAACAAGCATGGAATGCTTAATAAACAAGGCTGTAAAGTGTATCAGCACTAAACTAGAATAACACTATTTTCACTAGCAAAATTAAGGTCTTTTAATGAAAACGGGTAATTCTCAATCGACAAAAGGTTATTTTTTCAGCTAAGGTGTTAATAAATTTGGTAAACGGTGGTTTACCTTTTGCCAAAAGACATTGATAATTACCCTGAAACGGGTTTAGTGCGATTACCAAAATGTTAACGATAGAGATTCCGGCTGAGCATTATAAATCTCAGTAATTCGGAATATTTATTGTGCATAAATGCAATTAAATTGACTTATTGGTACATAATAAAGTACAAATACGCCACTTTTCCCCAACGAAACGAGCATTTTCGCCCGTTTTCGCTGCAAACAGAACCATTCTGAGGAGAGCATTTTATGGCAGATCAGAAAGCCATTCTTAAAGCCGGCGGTAAGGAAATCGAGCTTCCTATCTTGTCTGGCACCGAAGGACAAGACGTAATCGACGTTCGTACCCTTGGTCAACACGGTTACTTCACCTACGACCCTGGTTTTATGGCGACAGGATCTTGCGAGTCAGCTATTACTTACATTGACGGTGCTGCTGGTGTATTACTACACCGTGGTTTCCCGATTGAAGAATTAGCGCGCGATGCAGACTACCTTGAAGTTTGTCATATGCTTCTACACGGTGATGCACCGTCTAAAGAAGAATATGAAGAATTCAAATCAACGATTACACGCCACACCATGGTACATGAGCAAATTAACATGTTCTTCCATGGCTTCCGCAACGATGCCCACCCTATGGCAATGTTATGCGGTACGGTTGGTGGTATGTCATCTTTCTATCACAGCGACTTAGACGTTTCTAACGATGAAGAGCGTAAACGTAGTGCACATCGCTTAATTGCGAAAATGCCTACTTTGGTAGCCATGTGTTACAAGTACAACATTGGTCAACCATTCGTTTATCCACGTAACGATTTGAGCTATGCAGCTAACTTCCTGAACATGATGTTCTCAGTTCCTGCTGAAGAATTTGAGATTAGCCCTGCGGTTGAACGTGCAATGGATCGTATCTTTACGCTTCATGCTGATCACGAGCAAAACGCATCTACTTCTACCGTTCGACTAGCTGGTTCATCTGGTGCTAACCCTTACGCATGTATTGCGGCTGGTGTTGCTTCACTTTGGGGCCCTGCCCATGGTGGTGCGAACGAAGCATGTCTGAATATGCTTGAGGAAATTGGTACGGTTGACCGCATTCCTGAGTTTATTGCACGCGCTAAAGATAAGGCTGACCCGTTCCGTCTTATGGGCTTTGGTCACCGTGTATATAAAAATCACGACCCACGTGCAACAGTAATGCGTGAAAGCTGTCACGAAGTATTAAGTGAACTTAATGTTAAAGATCCACTACTTGAAGTAGCAATGGAGCTTGAAAAAATTGCATTAAGCGACCCGTACTTCGCAGAGAAGAAATTGTTCCCTAACGTAGATTTCTACTCAGGTATCGTACTTAAAGCTATTGGTATTCCAACCAATATGTTTACGTGTATCTTCGCATTGTCTCGTACAGTGGGTTGGATTTCACACTGGCATGAAATGATGAGCGATCCAAAACAAAAAATTGGTCGTCCTCGTCAGCTTTACACTGGTCACAACCAACGTAAGTACACGCCATTGAAATAAGCGTGAACAGATAGTTATTTGTTCATAAAATAGCGCCTTCTGGCGCTATTTTTTTGGCTCTTTTTTAATAAACTTTCGTACAAGAGTTTATTAGAATAACCGCAGAAGGATTATGTTATATGCCCTACTCTGTTGTGTTGCTTGGCGTTGCTGGGCTCATCCCTTTTTTAGCTATGCCAATAGCTTATTCTTTTAACCTTTTATCACTAACCCAAAGCGCTATTTACTTTATGCAGTACTCAGCGGTTTTATTGTCTTTTTTTGGTGGCATACATTGGTGGGACTCAATCAGTAATCAGCGTTATGGCAAACAAATGTATATCGCCATGTTTCCCAGCATTGTCGGTTGGCTTTGTTTGGTATTTAGCCACGACCCGAAAACCTTAGGGGTGCTTTCGCTTAGTTACGTTGCCATCTTAGTGTATGACAAATTCACGCTTAGCCTACCAAAAGGCCAAATTGTAAGTTATATCAGTTTACGTATAGCACTTACCTCGGTCGTGGTAATTAGCCATGCTTGGATGATTTATCTCATTACCTAACTTTTATAGTACATAGCGCACGTTGTCAGGAAACATCATTGCGTTATAAAAATTGGCTGATGCTACAAGTGTTTGCCAATTGTTGAAACGGCACGTGCCAGCAAGACACAAAAAAAGCGCAGTCATAATTATCATGACTGCGCTTTTTTCATAAACCGGCAATACACTCCGGTTTATGCGTTGTGTTTTTCTTTTAATCTAAACCTTGTTCACTTTATTTAACAAGTCAGCCGTAAAAAGAGTAAAAACGCGGGATGTTACTCGTCACGTATAACCGAAAGCAACTCAGCCGTTTTTTCTTCCATCAAGGCTATATCGCCTCGGCTCTCTACGTTTAAGCGAATAACCGGTTCGGTGTTCGACTTACGCAAATTAAAGCGCCATGTGTCGAATTCCAACCCTAGGCCGTCTGTAGTATCGATCACCGTTGCAAGGGGCTTATATTTAGATGTTGCGCGCTCTAGTGCAGCATCTGCATCTTTAAGCTTGCTGTTAATCTCACCCGACGATGGAAATGCTTCAATGCGCGCTTTAACCATGCTCGCCAACGATTGCTTTTTAACACACACAAGTTCGGCAATTAGCAACCAAGGGATCATACCTGAATCGCAGTAAGCGAAATCTCTAAAATAATGGTGCGCACTCATCTCACCGCCATACACCGCGTCTTCCTTGCGCATACGCTCTTTAATAAACGCATGACCTGTTTTCGACTTAATTGGTGTACCGCCAGCATTCGCCACAATGTCTTCGGTA
This sequence comes from Alteromonas naphthalenivorans, assembly GCF_000213655.1. NCBI lineage: Bacteria > Pseudomonadati > Pseudomonadota > Gammaproteobacteria > Alteromonadales > Alteromonadaceae > Alteromonas > Alteromonas naphthalenivorans. Next base: position 1,691,606 of record NC_015554.1, on the reverse strand, counting down.
TTCCAAAATACCCGGGGGTCATAAATAATTTTACTGTCTTGGTTCTTCTCAATGAACGCTGCTGCAAGCAAGCCAACAATGTAATAGCCTTCAATGAAGTTGCCGCTAGCATCGAATAAGAAGCAACGATCGAAGTCGCCATCCCACGCCACACCAAAGTCCGCGTTATGTTTAATAACAGCATCGGCAGTGTCTGCTCTGTTTTCAGGTAATAGCGGATTTGGAATACCATGAGGGAAAGTGCCATCTGCTTCGTGATGCACTTTAATAAAGCTAATTGGAACTTGTCTGCTCGCTAACTCAGCTTCAATAGCATCAAGCGCTGGACCTGCTGCACCGTTGCCCGCATTAACCACTATTTTAAGTGGTGTGAACGAATCAAGATTCACATAAGACAACATGTGGTCTACATAGGCTGACATACAGCTATCTTCTACATAGCTTCCTGTATCAGTTAAATGTGAAACCTTAATGTGTGCATGACCGTTATAAAAGGCATCAGCATCAATAGTCTCACCTTGCGTGTAGTAAGCAAGACGCTGTGATACCGCTTCGTCGGTCAACTGCTCAGCGCGCTCTTTAATAGCGTTTAAGCCCGTATCGCCACTAATGGGCACAGAATCAGCTTTTACCAACTTCATGCCATTGTAGTTAATGGGATTATGGCTAGCTGTTACTTCTATTCCGCCATCAACACCTAAGTGTTTAGTCGCAAAATATATTTCTTCCGTGCCTGCCATACCAATATCAGTAACGTTCGCGCCAGCATCAATTAGCCCTGCGCTCAAGGCAAGTTTTAAGGGGGTAGAGGTTAAACGAACATCGCTGCCCACCACTACTGTTTTCGCTTTCAACTCTTCAGCAAAGGCGTAACCAATGCGATAAGCCGTTGCTTCATCAAGTTGGCTGTTAAGCTCACCGCGTATGTCATATGCTTTAAAGCACGTAATTGGTTTAGTCATGTATTAGAGTCTCTGTTCCCTGTTAAAGCTATTATTGGTCACTTGTGTGACAACAAAAAGTGTTACAACAAAAGTGACGAATATCATTCTAAAGTAGATGGTATAAAACCCCTCACCTTCGCGCAATGCGCTTTTCAAATTACTAAGCAATTAAACGTACTTTATTTTTTCTCTGTTGTGGGGGGTCATTAAATCTTGTTTTGGGCCAACGGGAACAACTTGGGTAGGGTTTATCATGGTGTGGCTGTAATAATAGTGACGTTTGATATGGTCAAATTTTACTGTGCTTGCCACACCTGGATATTGATACAACTCTTTCATATATCCGTACACGTTTGGGTAGTCTGCAATTTGGCGAATATTGCACTTGAAGTGACCATGGTACACCGCATCAAAGCGAATCAAGGTGGTGAACAAGCGCCAATCCGCTTCGGTAATTTGATGGCCCACCAAATAACGTTGTGTCGACAATCGTGTTTCTAACGAATCTAACGCTTCAAACAAGACCTCAACGGCTTCTTCGTAGGCACTTTGCGTGGTAGCAAAGCCAGCCTTATAAACGCCGTTATTGATAGCGTGATACACCGTATTATTAATATCGTCTATTTCTTCGCGCAGCGCAGCGGGGTAAAAATCTTGTTTATCTCCCGTAAGCGCATTGAAGTCACTGTTGAAAATACGAATGATATCTGCAGATTCATTATTTACTATAGACTGGGTTTGTTTATCCCACAGCACCGGAACCGTTACCCGCGTGGTAACATCATGTTTTGCTTTGGTGTATAGCTGATGCAGATAATCATAGTGATATAGCTTATCGCCGGTACTTCCTGGGTAGTCAGAAAAACTCCAACCATCCCCAAGCATATCGGGGTTCACCACAGAAACATCAATGTGTTCAGTAAGCCCTTTCAGTTGCCTTAAAATTAACGCACGATGAGCCCACGGACAGGCATAAGCAACATAAAGATGGTATCGACCAGACTCTGGTGGGTGTTCGGCTCCTGCTTCACCGCCTATCGTACCTCTAAACTTCGACGCTTGACGTTCAAATTTACCGCCATTCTCACTCGTGTCATACCATTTATCTTGCCATATTCCGTCTACAAGCAATCCCATTTGTTTCTCCAAGCATTCGTTTCAAAACGTGTTATTCAATCATGTATAACTTTGAACGTAATGCCTGTATTTTTGGATTTAACTTCCTAGTTTTTAGAACGAATAGGTAAAGAATAGGTATAGCACCTTTACCTAACGTCCATATTATCGATGATTGTTGTGGAAATCGGCACGACTTCAGTAGCTACACCCATTTGTATAATGGCAATATCTTACGGTTTTGACATGCCTTACTGGCAGATCAAAGAAGAGCCCTTGCAATATTGCGCTTTTTTGCGATCATGCGCCCCTTGAGTAAAAGCTTTTAATTTTTGTTTAGACTGTTCTGTTTTTCCCCGGTTAACGAGTATTGGCTGAACAGTTTTAACGCAGCACTTAAACAATGCGGCTATTGGCATAGCAAGAACTGGAATACAAAGTGAGTATATTGGAAGATCAACGATTTGGCGGTATCGTGCGCCTATATGGCGTAGAAGCCGCAGAAAAACTTGCAATGAGCCATGTGTGCGTTGTGGGTATTGGTGGGGTTGGAAGTTGGAGTGCAGAAGCGCTTGCGCGCTCTGGTATCGGTAAAATTACCCTGATTGATTTAGATGATGTATGCGTAACCAACACCAATCGACAAATTCATGCGATGGCAGATACCATAGGCGACGCGAAGGTTGACGCTATTGCCGAGCGTATTAAACGCATAAACCCAAATTGCGAAGTGGTATGCATTGAAGACTTCGTCACACCAGAAAACACAGCGGAACTGTTAACCCAAGCTATGGATGCTGTTATTGACGCAACTGACAGCATAAGAGCAAAAGCTGCCATGGTAGCCCATTGCAAACGCGCAAAAATACCTATCGTGACTGTTGGTGGTGCGGGTGGACAAATTGACCCTACCCAAGTGACCCGAGGTGATCTATCAAAAACCACCCAAGATCCTCTTGCGGCCAAATTGCGCAGTGAATTGCGACGCAATTACAATTTCAGTAAAAACCCTAAACGCCGCTTCGGGGTTGAATGCATCTATTCAACCGAGCAGTTGCGTTATCCCCAGCCTGATGGCAGCGTATGTTATAACAAATCGGCAATGGAAGGTGGAACGCGGCTAGATTGTGCAGGCGGTTTTGGCGCGGTCGTAACGGTAACTGCTACCTTTGGTATGTTCGCATCAGCCAGTGTAATCAATCGCTTAACCGGTCATAAATAGACAAACGGGAATAACTACCGCACAATGTTGTTAGCAGGTTTAAAAATGACGATAGCGAACATCACACTATCGCGTAAAGGTTAAGTCAGAAGGATAATAAAATGTCACCTATAGAGCTCGAACAATTAATGAAGGACTGCGCAGAAGATGCGGTTGCTACAGCCCAAGAAGAGTTCAGTTTAACCTTAGATTATTCTGCTGAAAGTGTTTCACTTGTAGATGATATTTTGCTCAGCTTTTTAGACAAATATCATGACAGTGCATTAGAAGATGAAGCAGTTTTCACCATTTGTAATATCTTTGGCGCGTATGTAGGAGAAACATTCCAACGTTTTGTGGGTGGAACATGGCTTTATGACCAATCGAACCCTAAAGCACCTTACGTGTTATTAGTGGTCGGTGAGAATTCTTATGCCTTTGCTGGTATTTGTTACGAGCGGCTAGTGAACGACAGCCAGGTCAGCGTTAAAGCTTATTTCGATCAATCTGTAAGTAATCACCGCCAGTAAACAGTCTGTTTTGCACTTTTTTCGTGTGGGGCTTATACCTTTTTGCCTCACACGCCAGTCGCTTTTTTGGGTATCTTCACCTAAAAATTAATTCTTAATTCCCAGAAAATAACACCTCAAACAAAAGCTTTTTTCTGATTTATTCGGTTTTTACTCGCAATGAGGCTTTTTCCAATCTTGTATCATCCAGCGCAAATGCCGACTTCGACTAATACAATATAAGCTGATAATAGACACCACCACCTTGATGGCAGTTATCATTTCAAACCCCCAATGTACTGACACAATATGATAAAACTGTACACTCAACGACGCTATCACGCCCACTAAAATAAGTGGCAACAATGCGCGAGACCACCCTGTGATCCCCTTTTTCCATAGCCTTTCACGTTGCGATATAAGCACAAGCCCTAACACTATCGGTACACTGCTTAGTAATGCCAAGCCTAAACTCTCACTTTGAGGATAAAACAGCTTAAGTAACGCTTCAGTTTGCGAGCGCGAGGCCAGCGAAAAAATAAACGCAATCCAGTCCAAACTAAATAGCGCCAGTATGACGTACAGCCATTTTGGCGGTAAAATTCGGCCAGATTCATCGTAATATTTTAATGGCAGTTTAAGCATGTAAAACAAATAGCCTTGTTTCAAAGAATAATTAATAACCCAGTTATTATTGGGCTAATAATGCAAACTTAAAGCGCTAAAAGAAAATATCAGGCAATTTGGCATAGTTATAAATGTTTTACTATAAACGACACGGCTTCAGGTGATTTAAACGAATTGTGCTTAGACACAACAATGAGTCTTTCTAAGGCTTCCGGTATATCGGCACTTTCGTAGGTCACCACGCCATCAGTGAGTAATAAACACACTTCCCTTCTTTCACATTCGGTTTCTTTTTTCGACCCAATAATGGAATAAGCTTTTCCTTGAATAGGCATAGAATACAAGGTGTTCATTAATGGGTGACCTGGCTTTAATGAGTCGAGACTTTTAAATTTAGTGTCGGTTAAATAACTCTGCATGTCTGACTGAACAATGTCGACCCCATTTTCATCGAGTAAATCAACAAACATATTTTTGAGTTCATAGGGTATTTGTACCAACGATGAACCAATATACCCGATTGCCGACGCCGCTAACGCCGACCCCTTGTGGGGCGTATCTAAATAAAAAACGGTGTTCGTTGTAAACCTAGGTTCAAAGAAAAAGGTGTCCCGAATATCTTCTGACATCGACTCTTCAAGCTGCTCAGAAGGTACAGCAAAGGTGGTATTCCAAAAGGCGTCGCCAGGCGATACTGTCAGTAACTTGGTTATAAGCCCTCCTAAACTGTGCCCAATAAATACCGCTTCGCGAGTGATTAGTGGGTTATCAATAGTGGCCAGTAGCGCATCAAGCTCTCTTCGAATTTTCATGGCGCTATACAGTGGCGGCTGACCTGAGGGGTAAAGCACATGCCAAACTTGATAGCGTTCGTTCAACCATTCGTCATTCATTACTGCCATAGTCAAATAACGCCAAATCAAGGGGTCGGAATTAAGTCCATGGATCATAATAAGGGGAATTTTGGTGTCAGATATTTCCCCAATAACATAAATCCCTCTAAGGGCTTTTGCTTGATTAGTACCCACAAAGCCTTTCCAGCGAAGCCCTCCGACTATCGAATCATTTAGTAAGGCTAAATAGCTGGCACTTGGAGAGTACCTAGCCATATAGGCGTTATTACCCACACGTACCGTGGTTCGGCTATGAATTTTCTGAGCATCTAACGTTATGTGCACCTCGTTACCATCTAGCTTAATGCCCTGAAACATCAATGTGTAACTGCTGTAAGTCCCTTCTTGAGGGTAATAGGTCTGTTCAGTTTCTGTGGCTGCTTGTTCTCTTACTACCACCGCAACGCCGTATTCTCCTAGAATTTGGGGTTGCAGTGTATCTTCTGAAGTCAGCATTCTAGATGCAAAAATGATTGGCTGGTCTAAATTCAAATGGGTGTGAAAATGTGCTTCATCTTCTTTTCCCGACATGCGCAATGTCAGCAAACTCATTAGCGCATCTCGATGACGTTTTAGCGCAAATTGGCGCTCGTCAGCACTGACATCATCCCGCCCAAGTAGCGCTTGTGTACACAACAAGCTGTTAATTAAGCCTTCTGTCGAACGAGGCAATATGGTCACGCAGCTCCAATAAAGCTCACGGGTGGTGTGCTCAATATAACTAAGGGTGTATTCTGGCGCATTAGACAAGCGCAATGTGAGTGATGGGGGCTCAGATTTATAATAGTCTGAAGAACATGATGCTAAGCCAAACATAATCAAGCTAAATAGAATGGGTAACGTTTTTCTGCACTTAAAACTGCCCATGAAGCCCTGCCGTGAAACTTATGTGAGAAGAGCAAAAGAGTATGATGAATTTTTGTTCAGTATTCCACTAATAGGCAGTATTGTTCTTAGTTGAAAAAGTTTTACCTCAAAGAGCTGCGAACCCGCCATACTTACTGTATAATCCGCGGCCATTTTAGGCACAAGTAGCGTCGTTTACCGGGTGATATTTTAGATGACAGTAGAAACCTTTAATCCAAGTAAAGCAGCAAACAAAACCACTACTTTAGAAACACCAGTCAAAACACTGACTGAAAATCGTAGTTCAGGTGCAAGCAACGGCGCCCGCATTGGGTTTGTCAGCTTAGGCTGCCCAAAAAACTTGGTAGACTCCGAACGCATTCTTACGCAATTGCGTACTGAGGGCTACGATGTTGTGCCTACATACAACGATGCTGATTTGGTTATTGTTAATACCTGCGGCTTTATTGATGCGGCGGTAGAAGAGTCACTTGATACCATTGGTGAAGCGCTTAAAGAAAACGGCAAAGTCATTGTAACTGGCTGTTTGGGCATTAAAGAAGATGAAATCCGTGAAGTACACCCTAATGTACTGGCTATTACCGGTCCTCACGCTTATGAATCGGTAGTTGAGCAAGTTCACGAACATTTACCTAAGCCTCAACATAATCCGTTTGAACATTTAGTGCCCGATCACGGAGTTAAACTTACGCCTCGTCATTACGCGTATTTAAAAATATCAGAAGGTTGTAACCATAGATGTACCTTCTGCATCATTCCTTCCATGCGTGGCGACCTTGTAAGTCGTCCTGTGGGCAGTGTGCTTGATGAAGCGAAGCGCTTGAAATCGGCGGGTGTTAAAGAGCTATTGGTTATTTCACAAGACACCAGTGCGTACGGCGTTGATGTGAAGCACAGAACAGGCTTCTGGGATGGTATGCCCGTTAAAACACACATGCAGCAATTGTGTGAAAAACTGGGTGAGATGGGCATTTGGGTGCGTTTACATTACGTGTACCCCTACCCGCATGTTGACGACCTTATTCCACTGATGAATGAAGGTAAAATTCTACCTTACCTTGATATCCCGTTTCAGCATGCCAACAAACGTATTTTACGCTTAATGAAACGCCCAGGTAGTGCAGATCGTACGCTTGAGCGCGTTAAGAAATGGCGTGAAGCCTGCCCTTCATTGGTTATCCGCTCAACCTTTATCGTAGGTTTTCCGGGTGAAACTGAAGAAGAGTTTGAAGAATTACTCGACTTTATTCGTGAAGCACAGCTAGACCGTGTGGGCGCATTTGCTTACTCACCGGTTGAAGGCGCTCGTGCAAACGACTTACCTGATCCAGTACCTGAAGACGTTAAACAAGAACGTTTAGCGCGCTTCATGGAAGTTCAGGGTGAAATTAGTGCACAGCGTTTACAAGCGCGCATTGGTAATGAATACCAAGTGGTTATCGACAGCGTAGACAGCGAAGGCGCTGTAGGGCGAACTTATGCCGATGCACCTGAAGTTGATGGGTTAGTTCACCTTAATGGCGTTTATGACGTGAAACCTGGTCAACGGGTGTGGGCCGAAGTCATTCATGCTAACGAACACGATGTGTGGGCGGTACTGTCTGAAGATCAAGACGAAGACGAAAGCCAAGATTAATCGTACAAATAACCACTAGGCTTTCAACAAGTCGTTCAAAATAATGACAATATAATAAACAAAAAACCGGTAGTTCCTAAGGAGCTACCGGTTTTTTTTAAGTTAATAGTATGCCGAATGCACATCAGACAGAAGTTACTGCGCACTTACCAAGGCAGTTCATCACCATTTGAATGTATAAAACGCCCTGCACTATCAAGGGTCATTTCGTCGATGCGAGCGACCAATCTTTCAGCAGAAGTATCTGCATCAATATCGCCGCTACCATTTACCATTTCAGTTTGAACAAAGCCTGGGTGAAACAAACCTACCGCTATTCCTTCTGGCTTGAGATCGTTCGCTAGTGACACACCAGCAGCATTCAACGCCGCTTTCGACATTCTATACCCATAGTAACCGCCAGAAGTGTTATCGGTCATAGAACCCATTCTGCTGGTGATCATGGCTATCTTACTGTTGTCGGCCATTGATGGAAGAAGAGTTTGTGTGACAAGCAGAGGCCCCATCGCATTCACTCTAAACTGATAATCTATGGTATGAGGTTCCCAGTCGTCTAAGGTTTCTTTGCCTAACACACCTGCGTTATTAATGAGCAAATCAATCTTAACGTCTGCTAGCTCCGCTAAACTATCAGCCAGCGTATCTGGCTGCGATACATCAACACCTGTGATCACTTTAACGCCAGATGAATTAAGCTCATCACAACTATTGCGACAGGTGGCGTACACCGTCGCGCCTTTCGCTTTATATTGCTTGACCAGGGCTAGACCAATACCGCGGTTACCCCCTGTAATGACTACGTTCATTTTAACGCTCCCTATTTATATGCTGCACGCTACAAATATAAATACAAATACCAGTGCTATGCCGAAAAAAGTCAATGGCATTTATTCACACTGAAAGCCTGTGTTAACCATTTATTGGCAATGCTTAATTAGCCTTTCAGCAGGCTAATCATTTTTGCATTTGAATACCGGAATATCTTTTGGCTTTTTTTGATGATTACTCGTTTTTTTGAGCCGCTAAAAAAGCGAATAAAAAGCGCGGCCTACCCTAACGATGCCAGCAAACGCGCAAGATCCTCAGGCGTGTCTATGCCAACGGGTGGTTTAGCATCTGCTACGTCGCAATGGATTTTGTCGCCATACCACAATGCCCTAAGCTGCTCGAGAGATTCAATTTGCTCAAGGGCACTAGGCTGATAACTAACATACTGCTTCACGTATTGTGCACGGTACGCATAAATGCCTATATGTCGAAAATACAATTTAGGATCAGCACTTTGACGGTTTTTCATCATACGATCACGTTCAAATGGGATAGCGGAACGAGAAAAGTACATCGCCTCTTTATGTGCATTTACCAATACTTTAACCATATTGGGGTTAAATACATCGTCGCTTTCTAAAATAGGCGTAGACAAGGTAGCCATCACACATTGAGGTGCATTCGACAAATTACTCGCCACTTGCTTAATGTTTGCAGCAGGAATGAAAGGTTCATCGCCTTGTACATTAACCACAATGCTATCGGCAGCTATATTTTCTTTCTCAATTACCTCGGCAATACGTTCAGTGCCAGACTGATGTGTATCGGCGGTCATACATACATGAGAAAATTCATTTGCAACATCGGCAATGCGCATGTCGTCAGTGGCGACAATGATTCGCTCAGCACCCGCTTCAGTGGCACGTTGCACCACATGCTGAATCATGGGCTTGCCGTTAATATCAGCCAGAGGTTTACCTGGAAAGCGGCTAGAGCCATATCGTGCGGGAATAACTACTGTAAATGCCATCACACACCTATCGCGTTGCGTCTACTTCATCGAGTGTCATTACCGTTGCTTTACTTTCTATAAGCACCGGAATCCCGTCTTTAATATCGTAAGCTAAACGGTCAAAGCGGCAAATTAGCTTATCTTTTTCATCATTAAGCACCAACTTGCCTTTGCACACTGGGCATGCCAGTACTTCTAATAATTTGTTATCAAATGCCATTGTATTTCCTTGCTTGCTAAGGCGTCATTGTTAAGCCAGCATTAACCAGCTTGTTATCTATTTGTGTGAAAAATTTCTTATCGATACTTGCTGAAACGGGCAAATACCAACAATCGCTGTGAGCGATATCACTTAACTTCACTGCATCTTTTTCGGTCATTAGCACCATGCCCGATGGGATATCATCTGCGGTAAATTGGTGATGATCGGGAAACGGTAATGTGCTGGACAAGTTTAACCCCATACTCGTTAACTGCGAGAAAAAACGTTCAGGCGCACCAATACCTGCCATGGCAGTAATATTCTTACTGCGCAAACTAGTCAACTCAGCCTGCTCGGTGGGGTTTGTAACAGAGCACAATTCACCGGCTACCAACTTCATAAGATACTGAGGTGTCTGGCCTGCTGTAAGGTCTGGTAACGTATTGTCAGCACGGTTATGCACAATGGCATCTACTGTTGCCAGCCGCCAGTGACCTTCCCTAAGCGGCCCCATTGGTATTAAAAAGCCACTGCCGGTTAAACGTTCGTCCATTACCACCACTTCAACATCTCTTGCTAACGCATAATGTTGAAGGCCATCATCACAGATAATAAGGTCGCAATTAAGATCACTTGAAAGATAATCTGCGCCCCGCCTACGTATAGGGTCAATCACCACGGGTACTTGACTTCGAATGGCCAGTAGTCGAGGTTCATCCCCTACTTCACTGGCATCATCATTAGCGGTGACTTGACGAGGATAATAGCTAGACTTCCCCCCATACCCTCTACTTAAAATACCAACTCGAACACCTTTTTCGCGATAATACTGCGCAAGTGCAAGTACCACAGGTGTTTTACCGTTACCGCCAACCGAAATATTGCCTACGACAATAACTTTAGCACGGCCTCGATACACCTTTTTCAGACCGGTAGAGAACAAAAACCTTCGAAAAGCTGATAACAGCCAGAAAAGTATCGCAAGTGGCGATAACAGCCACACTAGCGGGTGACCAGCGTACCAGCGCTTCACCATACGACTCACTTAGTTATCACCAAACTGCAACGCGTGAAGCTGAGCATAATGCCCGCCTTTTTCTAGTAACTCCTGATGCTTACCACTTTCAATAATGCGACCTTGCTCAACCACCATGATAGTGTCGGCATTTTCAATTGTCGATAACCTGTGGGCTACCACAATACTGGTGCATCGTTTTTGTAATGTTTCTAGTGCATCTTGGATAAGTCTTTCCGATTCCGTATCTAGCGCCGAGGTCGCTTCGTCTAAAATCAGAATCGGCGCATCGGCTAAAATAGCGCGAGCAATAGCGATACGCTGACGCTGTCCGCCAGACAACATAAGGCCATTTTCACCAATAACAGTATCGATACCTTCAGGTAAATTACCCAAAAACTCATCGACGTGAGCCATTTTGCAGGCTTGCTCAATTTTGGCCTGCGACACGGTTTCTTTTGCACCATAAGCAATGTTATTGGCAATAGAATCGTTAAATAATGTTACGTTTTGCGACACTACCGCAAACTGCGCCCGTAGTGATTTTAAATCGATACTGTCTAAAGGATTGTCATCCAACCTGACTTGCCCTCTTTGCGGGGAATAGAATCGGGTAAGCAGCGACGAAATGGTCGACTTTCCGCTTCCAGAACGCCCTACCAAAGCAACAGAGTGGCCAGGTTCTGCGGTAAACGACACGTTCGTTAACGCAGGCGAATGCTTTCCAGGGTAAGTAAAGGTCACATCATCGAATTCAATTTTACCGACTGCACGCTCTAGTTTTATGTCGCCTGAATCAGCTTCGTTTTCTCTATCTAGAATTTCAAACACGCTTACGCAGGCAGTCATGCCTTTTTGAAACTCATTATTAATCGTCGTCAGTTGTTTTAAAGGTTTTAGTAGCATCACCATACAAAACACCACGTTAATAAATACACCCGCAGAGAGCTTTTCAACCATGCCAGGCGTGCTGGCAATATAGAGCACTACAGCTAACGCCACAGATGCAATAACCTGAATAGATGACACACTTAAAATCTGGGTAACCGCAAGCTTCATGGTTTGTTGGCGGTTATTATTATTTTTCTGCTCGAAGCGTTTTTGTTCGATGGTTTGCCCACCAAACATAATGACCACTTTATGGCCTTTTACCGCCTGCTCTACCGCAGATGTTAAATTGCCCATCGCTTGTTGAATGTTTCGACTCACCACTCTAAAGCGCTTACTCACGAATGAGACAATAACGGCAACCAAGGGACCAATTAACAAGAAAATAAGAGATAACTGCCATGAGTAATAAAACATGACCGCGAGTAATCCAATAACAAGCGCCCCTTCCCGTACCAAGGTTAACAAGGCTTTACCAGAAGCATTGGCAACTTGTTCTGTGTCATAGGTCACTTTACTAATTAACGCGCCCACCGCTTGGGTATCGTGGAAAGACACCGGCAAATGGATATATTTATCGAACAACTGTTGTCGCATGCGCATGACGACCTGCGCCCCAATCCACGTTAGTGTGTAGGTACCAAGAAAGTTAAATAGACCCCTTAATAAAAACAACGGGACTATCGCATACGCAGCTAATCGTAAGTACGCCTGATCATTTTTCCCTAGTGACTCGTCAATCATGGGCTGCAATTGTGCAAATACGAAAGTATCTACCGCGGAGTAGCCCACCATGCCAATAACGGCAACGAAGAAAGGGAGTTTAAATTCACGCAGATAGCGTAAAAAGCGTTTAACCTGGAAGGCCGACGGATCGGTTTGTTGCATCAAAGTGTTTTAACCTGTTCGTTATTCATTACTTTCACCCTCGCTATTGTACTAGTACTTGAGTCATTTCCCTAATCAACCCCATGCTTTGATTAAAAATTTTCCTCTTTCTTCACTTCAGATTCTGAAGAAACAAGGTGCCTAGGCGTGTAACTTGGCAAATACCAACGGTTTTGGGCGTCTTTTCGTTCTGACCTAACTATATAGCCACCTTCTGTGAACTCAAGTCGAATGAAACCAAATTCGCTGGTGGTAAATTGGCGAACGCCATATTTCTGATAGCGAGAAAAGACGGATTGGCTTGGAAATTTCCACCTATTTTCATATCCTTGGGTATAAAGAACCACATCAGGAGAGACGCGTTGAATCCATATGTCGGTAGATGAAGTTTTACTGCCATGATGAGGTGCAATTAACACATCAGCACGCACAGCTGTTTGTTCAACGTTGCTTTTATTTTCTTGAGTACCGTTTGTTCTCCCTTTAATTCCCGCTGCCATTCGCTTTTTTTCTGCATGTAGTATGGCGTACTCACTGGCTCGTTCAATATCACCAGGAATCAGAACACTGTGGAATCCATCATCAATTTTAATCACGCAAGACATAGCATTACTGTCTTCTAGATTCCCTTTTTCAGGCCATAGAAAGGTAAGCGTTAACCCTTGCCAGTTAATTACCTTTCCTCGCTCACATCCGTCTATCGGGCTTATCCATGCGGGTTTAATACCTTTGGTGTCTAACCAGGCACTCAACGCGGCTTTTCCTCCTGCATGATCAGTATCACCATGACTGTGAATGACCATATCTACGTGTTCGCTGTTATTTTGCTTCAGGAATGCAGGTATAACCTGACTCGCTAATGGCGCTTCAGCGTTATACATAGGCCCTGTATCAACAATGATGGCATGTTCCCCTTTGGTTAACGCGATAGCAGTTCCTTGGCCAGCATCAAACACATTAACAAACCATCGAGTTGGAGAAGAATGAATAAAAGTGAGGGTAACTGGCAGTATTAGCAATGATACACAGGCCCATTTATATCGCCACCTGGGTAAAATGGCTAATAACATGGCGAAAAGCAGGCACAGTATTGAACCCGTGGTGGGATAGAAGTGAATTGCACTTATTGGCCAAGATGCCGCGTCGCTTAAGCAGGTTAAAAGCCAGCCTAATACCTTATCTATTTTAAGTAGCACCCAAATAGCAAAGTCTAAGCTTGTAGGAATATAGTACCCCGCCATTACCGCAAGCAGTGCCACAGGAAGAACAAGCGTAATAACAGGCAATACAAAAAGGTTAGCGATAATGCCGATAGTGCTAGCCGTACCAAACCACAATAGCGTGATAGGCGCCATCACAACGCTTACCCCTAATTGAATGCAAAATAAAGCTTTGTACCACGGCATTGCCTGGAATCGAAATCGCCAATTAAGCAGCCAAATACTTATCACCGCGCCTATGCTTAAATAAAAACTGGCTTGCAGCAACGACAGAGGAAACAACACAATACAAGTAAACAACATGAAAACGCCCATGTGAAATGGCCGTAACACACTATTAAATACAGCAAAGCCAATACCCACCACCAATAAAACAAAAGCTCTGACTACTGGCAATGCCATCCCGCTTAACATCACATACAGCGCAGTACTACAAACCAAAGTCATTAATACGTAGCGCCTTAGGTTTATGAAAGCGTTCTTCCTTTTTATTATGCTACTGGCAACAAAAATAAACGCGCTACACGCATAAAATACCGTCAGGGCGATAATGGATAGGTGCATTCCCGATATACTGAAAATATGCGCGGTACCGGTTTGCCCAATCGTGTGCCAGTCGTCTTTGGTTAACAGACTACGTTCACCAATCAATAACGCCTGAAACCAACGCATTTGATCAAGTGGCAGCGTAGTTATAAAAACGGATATGTTATGACGAACACTATGGTTGTGAACCACGGCTTCAATGTGTAAATGTTTGATATAACCCGTAGCCACAATTTCTTGGCTGGCAAGGTATTGTTGTCGATTGAAGCCTACTGGGTTCAGCGTGCCGTAGGCCGGTTTTAATTTCACCGTGGCAGTGAATTTGTCCCCGTTGTGTAAACAGGTACTCGTCAGGCGATGGCTCAATGCCATTTTTCGAGTGAACTTCAGTGCTATATCGTCTATGGCGTTGACGTTGACGACATACGACATATATCGCGGTTCATCTTTTTCATACTCTGCGTTTACTGCACTGTCGATATTTTCCGCGTTTTGTGTGTGTACTCTATTTTCTTGATTATTCACGACGCTTTTTTGACCACTTAGACAGCCTCCCCGGTCAACCGTCGCATTAATTGTGACATCTTGTTGAATTTTGCTCTGTGGTAGTTGCCAAGATAGGTGCCAATACCCTAAACTCGCCATCCATGTAGCACCTATTAATGCGCCACTTACTGCAATAAGTACAAACTTCATCCAAGACGTTTGTTTACCGCCGCTTATTGAATAAAAGTAAAAATTGCACTTTGATAGGAACAGCAGTACACCACCACCTATGGCAAGCGTCATCACTAGGTTTAGCGATGGCAACTCGGGCCATAAAACAGCGGTTGTTGCGCTAACACAAAAACTGCCACACCAAATTGTGATACGATTTACCATTGTTTTACGTAGCAATAAATATAGATGGCTGAATGTAGCCCATATGTTGATAGTTAACGAACGAGTGTTATGCCTAAGAAATTTATTAGACGTTTCCTGCCTGAACCGCAGGCTGTAAAGAACAACAAAATTCTGCGCGTGTTTGGCAGCGTTTTGCACGAACCTAATTTATGGCATTTAAACAGACGTTCAGCGGCAGGCGGATTTTGTATCGGGCTGTTTTTTGCGTTTTGGCCTGTGCCCTTTCAAATGTGGCTTTCTGCGGGCGTCGCCATTCCTTTTCGTGCTAATTTACCGCTATCGGTAGCCACGGTATGGGTTACCAATCCGTTCACCATACCGCCCATATTTTATGCTGCTTATAAAATTGGTTCTACTGTACTTGGGACTAAGCCTAAACACTTTGAATTTCAATTCAGTTGGCAATGGGTGGTGGAAAGCATCAGCACTATTGGCCCCGCATTTTTGGTTGGCTGCGCAATTTGTTCCATCATCGCCAGTGCCGTGGGTTACTTCACCCTAAACTGGATTTGGCGTTTTCAGGTTAAAAAGGCTTGGGAACGCAGAAGATTGGCTCGTGCGAAAGCCAAAGTGCAAGCACAGTAGCCAGCTCCCCCTACCATAGGCAGGCGGACGCTTAGGCTACGAGTTCTTAGTACGTGCCTAAGTACATCAAATCATACACACGCAGACATGAAAAAGGCGCTCTTAAGGCGCCTTTTTTCATTAGTATGGTTTGCGTTCTGTTAATACTGACTGCTCAAACTGTGCTAATTATAAAGGCTAGTCATGCTCTGCTAAAAAGGCGAGTAACTTAGCTTCATCCCACACTTCAACATCTAGCTCTTGTGCTTTGGTAAGCTTAGATCCCGCTTTTTCACCAGCGACCAAAAACGAGGTATTTTTCGATACCGAGCCTGCCACTTTAGCCCCTAACAATTGCAGTTTCGCTTTAACATCGGAGCGGCCCATTTCGCTTAATGTTCCTGTGACTACACAGGTTTTTCCATCAAGAGGTAACGCACTTTGTGGTTTTTTCTCAATTGCAGGCCAATTAATACCCGCCTCTAGTAAGGCATCGATAACATCGGTGTTGTGAGGTTCGTTGAAAAAGTTATGCAAATGCGCCGCAACAATACCGCCTACATCTTGCACTTCAATGAGTTCATCTTCGCTGGCGTTACGAATTGCCTCAAGGGTTTCAAAGTGCAAAGCAAGGTTCGCTGCCGTGGCCTCACCGACTTCTCGAATACCTAACGCATATAAAAACTTCGCCAATGTGGTGGCTTTCGACGCCTCAAGTGAGAGTAACAATTTGGCCGCAGACTTTTCGGCCATGCGTTCAAGGCCCACAACATCGCCTAACTTAAGATTAAAGAAATCTGCAGGGCTATGCACTAAATCGGCATCAACGAGTTGATCGACCAACTTATCGCCTAAACCGTCGATATCAAATGCTTTTCGAGAGGCAAAATGCTTTAACGCTTGCTTGCGCTGCGCCGCACAGATAAGGCCACCGGTACAACGAGCAACCGCTTCGTCTTCCAGTTTTTCTACATTAGAGCCACAAACTGGACAGTCTGTAGGAAAAACAATGTCTTTAACGTTGTCATCTCTTTTGGCTTGTACCACAGAAACCACTTGGGGAATAACGTCACCCGCGCGTCGAATAATAACGTAGTCGCCTACTTTCACCCCTAGTCGGTCAATTTCATCTTGATTATGTAGCGTGGCGTTTGACACAGTAACACCGCCAACAAACACGGGCTCTAATCTTGCCACTGGCGTTATTGCAAAGTGTCACCAGAGCAACCTAATTTCAATTAGAGAGACTCTCGTAATATTAGACTTTATATACAAAATACAATAACCTCCAGTATTTGAACATATTCAGGTAGGTATATGCAAATGGATAAGAAAATGAGCTTAGATGAAAAATTCGTCTTTATCAAAATCCATTATGGAGAGCCTATACACGATGGCACGGTTGAACTGTTCAAAGAAAAAAGCTACTCCCAAATCATGAAAATATCAAAAAATCTTGTTGCATATAGCAATATTCTCTGCCCTGTATTGCTATCTAGTGGTAGAAAGGACTTAACTTATTGTTTAAAACTTGTAGCTATAGATTTGAGCCAGCGACTTGCTAAACCCACTGCATATTCAGACTTTATATCACTTAAAACACATATTATTAAATTGATAGAGCGTAGTCATATACCTTGGGTAACTTTTTCAAAAAAAGATCTCTCTTTTCTCAGTGTTGCTATCCCCAAAATGACTTATGAAGAACTTAAAAAGCAAGCAATCCCTAGAAAAATTCAATTAGGATTCCATCATGTAAATCCTAAAATTGAAGTATTTAAAGAAGTCCTAAATAAAACATGTAGCCCTGAAATCTCAGACGCTCTGATAAATCACGCGATGGCATATAAGAAGAAAACAAGGCAGAAGATAATAACCCAATTAACAGATTTTCTTAACGGTATAACTACAGATAAGCCTGATTGGTATAATCATCCACTGGTTTTACAAAGTGAATTAATTAAGTTCCGGGCGAACCTGCTTGATCGGTATCAAAGAAATACAGCTTATTTGCATTTCCATATTATTAGTAAAGCAATAAGAACACTAATGGAACAAGGACTACTAGACAGCCAAATAGACCTGCCTGACAACTATAAGGGGTCATGGCGTAATCAAACATTGCGTGCAAACAATCCCTTAATTTCTAACTTAGACTTATACGATTTGAACAGTACATCTTTTACTAAAGATACGCCTCGATTTCTCGAACAGTTGAAAAAAGAAATCGATACGAATCTTGCGTGTTTAACCGATGTAGCAAAAAATATTGTTTGGGAAGGTTATAAAGATTACTTGTTAGGAACCGAAGTTATTACTCAATATAAAAGTTTCATTGAACAACATACAGGTAAACACATTCATGTCGAAGATCAGCTTGCTCCCAAGTTTCAGACTAAATTAAGCGCGATTTGGCCAGAAAACAACATATCTGACTTTTTAACATCTAAACGAGTTGCGTATTATGACAGCAATTATGAGTTTTATATCTCAGGTGGAACCAATGACCCAAATAGCCCTTACAAAGTAAGTAATTCTGTAAACAGATATTTGGGACTAACCATAGAAGTAGCTTCAGCTATGCAAACGATAATCGTGGAAGAAATTGGCATTAATCCATTTTCTCTCTACGATATCTCAATATCATCTGACGGGGTTGGTAGAGAGTTTGTTCAAATTACTGATGAAGGTTCTGTCCGACTTCGCGCTTTAAAAAAACGCGCAAAACAATCAAAAACAAGGAAAGCTAAAGGAGGCCCCGTCTTACTCTCACAGATACAAAAATCAGATATAGATGCTGCTGTTTGTCTGAAAATAGCTTTAGAAATGACAAGTAGAGCCAGAGAGTCTAGCGAAATTAGGAAGCTTTGGGTATTTCGTACAGCAAATGGGGTACAACATGTTTCAGACAGTGCATTTCAAGATAACTTCAACAAAATGAAAGCGAGTCTTCCCAGTAAAAACAAAGCCTTACAACACTCAACATTGAAAAAAATAAGAGGTTCCAAAGGGGTGTTAATATTTCTTCAATCAAGAGGGGATGCATTGAGAACTGCAAATTACTTAGGTAATCAAGTCGAAACAACCTTAAATAGATACATTCCTCCTTATCTATCAGAGCTAATCTATAGAAATAAAATTAGAGCGTTTCAAAATGTATTGCTTTACATGGCGATTGGTTTGGAAGATTCGCCTTCAGACGCTCTTAATATGAGTGAGAAGGAATTAAAGTCTCAGCTTGAAGTTGCTTTTAATAATGAAGATATGGGTGGTAATTTGTACGACAAACTCAAAAACCCGGATGATGAAAATATCCATAATGAAGAATTGTATTTTTGTGTTTCCATCGACAACATAAAAACCGCCCTTATCTATATTAAAACTGGTAGTGATCCTATACTTAAGGAGCAATGTGTCACAGCTGTTTCAGCAATATCCGAAAGCACTGTCATAATGAAACAAATGCTACGAACTGCTCAACTTGCAGTGCAAAAATGCTAGGTTAAATAAAACATGAGTGAAAATGCAAATTTAAAAGACGATGATTTTGTTGACTTTTCCAAATTAGTTGATTCCGCAGAAAAGTTTGAATACGAAATGCCCAGATGGCTATTAAATGACAATGTTTACGACCAAGAATGGTTAGCTTCAAAAGTGGCTGTAGATATTGACTACTATCGTAAAAACAAAAACAAAGCACTAAAGATAAATTTTAAAAGAAAGATTTCCGACGTGGAATATTTGACTGACGCAATTAATGAACCTTTATTAAAAGACATTATGCACAGCTTATTATACTTGGACGCACGAGGAAAAATCACTCGACCATTAAGAGCTAAAAGCATTCTGGTCGCCATTACTGACTTAATAAAACATGTCAATGAGGTTCGGCAAAAAGACTCAAAATTGCTTGTAAGGGGGCTAGATCAAATTAAATTAGACGAGCTCAAAGGTTTTATTATGGACTACAATACACAGCCTCATGTCTTTGCTGCCGCCCTTAAAATCATAGATTTAAACTCTAGTTCATCATCAAAAATCGACTGGATTAAAATAAAAAATGAGCTCAACTTAACAACAAGATCACTATTGTCATTGCAGCACTCTTTGAAAAAATACTATAAGAGTAACCCATTTGAAAACGATGATAGTGCTTATAAAGAAGACCACTCAGTGACAAAGAAATGGAACGCACCCACTAGGGTTCGTGAATTTCAATCTGCTAATACAATAGATTTCGATATTGACACAGATTTATGGCCTTCAGAAAAAACTATATCAAACATAATCTCACTGCTTGAGGCGGTCTACACAGCAAGGGCATCTCAAAAGTATAAATTTGTTCACTCACCCGCAGCATTATTTAGCAATGGTGGAACTCTGTTTGATAGCATGAAACCATCAATAAAAACCCCCGTAATGCCTACATTCAGTTACCTGCACTCTATTTCAACAAGTCTTAAATTTGCTAGGAAGTATGGTTATGCGATACGCCAGCATTTATCCGAACTGGCGAAAAATGAGTTACAAAAAGTAGATAATAGCGACGTTTACTGTTCAAGCTCATCATTGCAAGAGGAAGTGTTTAAAGAAACAGCTTTGCCAGTTGTATTAAAAGAACTGAATATCACGTCGTGGTGTGACGACAATTTGGTGTGTTTTAGCCAATTTAGACAAGAAATGTCCATGGCCGTTGCACTAAGGTTATATGTAGCCTCAATCTACATACTGGTAGCTGGTTTTGTTGCTAGCAGAGTTACGTCTATGAGAAGTTTAAAACGGAATTGCTTTGTTCAATCGCCTATCGATGGGCATTTCGATTTAATTTTACGAATTCCAAAAACTTCTGAACGTATTGAGCTTGAAAATGTTCACCGCCCAATACCAGACTTGATATTCGATTATGGCTTAGAGTTTGCACTTTTAAACAATGTCCTAGAAGAGCGAAGAGGCTTTATTGTAGATGAAACCGAACAGTTCTTATTTGGTGGTTTTTTGTCACACACGTCTTTTAAAGCCCATGGAACAGAATTTGCTCAAAGCCGTGTTGGCCCTCTCAGCAATGATTATATAAATGGTTGCTTAGACTTGTTTGCAGACTGGAGTTCCTCTCCCTTAATTAATGGGAAACGATGGTACCCAAGAAGTCACCAATACCGTCGAACGTTTGCTGTACTGTATTTCAATATGACTGACAATACAGGGTTAGAAGAATTGTCCTGGTTTTTAGGGCACGCTGACTTAGAGCAAACTTTTCACTACGCAGAAGTATCGCCAAGTTCCGAGTGGATTGACTGCGTAATACCATGAAGCCGATCGGTCAATACTATTCAAGCCGATCACTTTTTTGTCTGCCAGTAGACCTTAGTAAAATCTAACTTGAGTGATCGCCATCAGTCAAGGAATTAGTTTTTTTCGCATCGATTCGCCTTTTAATTCCAACTTTATTGCTCCGTGAACAAGCCGATCTAGGATCGCATCAGCATGTGTCGATTCTCCGATCATTTCATACCAATTTTCTATCGGTAATTGGCTGGCAATTAAGGTCGATTTTGTGTCATATCTCGCATCAATTAATTCCAGTAAATCACTGCGTTGTTGAGCTGTTAATGGCTCTAATCCCCAATCATCTAGGATCAGTAAATTGGCAGAGCTAAGCTTGTTGATCAGTTTTCGATAACTACCATCGGCTTGCGCTAAGAACATCTTTTCTAATAGCTCTTTAAGCCTAAATAATAAACGCTACTCCCTTGTTGGCAGTGGTTTTGACCAAGCGCGCAAGCGAGGTAAGTTTTGCCACACCCCGTTGCGCCCGTGATCAAGATGTTTTGATGAAGGCGAAGCCATTCACCTTGTGCTAATGAACGGATCTGAGTTTTATCGAGTTGTCGTGCTGCGCCATAGTTTAGTTGAGCCAGTGTGCCGCCAACTCTGAACTTTGCTTGACGAGTTAAGCGATCAATTTTACGCTGGTCACGCTGTGTTATTTCATGCTCAAGCAATAACTTAGCCGCTCTTCGAAACTTTGTTCTACGTATAGATTGGGTTGCTCATATTGCTGCAATAGTGCATCACGTATACCGCTTAGCTTTAAGTTACTTAACTGGTTATTGACTTGTTGATTGATATTTTGCATAAAGATTTCCTTTGGTTTGTTAGTTTTGATTAATGGTAATAGTTGTTGCCGCGGATATTTTTATGATCAATATCTTGTAGTAAATCACCTTGAGCTTGTGGCAAGGGTTGCTTATCCAAGCCCTTTTCTAAAATGTTTTTACTTGTTTACGCGAGTAACACCTGTGGCTAATGCGCGATGACAGGCTGCTTCAAGACGTTGGTCAGTAAACTTCTTACCTAGGCTTAATAACCCCATACAAGCACGGTAGCTTTGTTCTGGATGCTTTTTAGCTTGCATCAATTGCATAACAAACTGCTCCGTTGAACCACCGAACTTAGCTGCCCAACGCTCGAACCGTTGTGGTGTCCATTGCTGCTGCTTTTGATGAGCTATTGGCATATGTAGATCAAGCGTAGTGTGTGCACCTTCTCGGTGTGATCTTGGATGAACGGCTACTTGAACACCCTGATGGTAAAGTGTCACCAGTTGACCTGTGGCATGGGCTTCAAGCTTTTGTTTGATCAAGGTATGAGGTACTGAGTAGTAGTGTTTTTCAACTTCGACATGATAATCAATATGCACGCTTACTTGTTTGACTAAGGTGTAACTGTAAGCCTGTGTGGGTAGTGGTTTGAGAGCAGGTTTATCAATGGATTCAAACTGACTGAGCCTTGAACCAGGGTGCTTCTTCATTTTCCGCTGGTTTAAGTCGACAAGCAGTTTTTGTATCTTTAGGTTTAATTGGCGCAAGCTAAAGAAGCTTTCATTGCGAAGCCGTGCCATTATCCAGCGTTCGACAATTTGCACACCCACTTCTGCTTTGGCTTTATCCTTGGGCTTATAAGGTCTAGCAGGCACAATGACCGTATTGTAGTGTGTCGCCAATTGTTGGTAGGTTGGATTTAAATCAGGCTCATATCGACAAGGTTTAGTTACCGCACTTTTTAAGTTGTCAGGGATTACCAGCTCTGGCACACCACCAAGAAACTCAAAACAACGAGCATGACTCATCACCCAATCTTCTAGCTTTTGGCTATACGTTGCCTCCGCATACGTATAATTAGATGCGCCCATAAACTGCGACAAAACACTTGAGCTGTACGGTATTCACCTGTACTAGCATCAACAATATTCATAGTTGGGCCGCAGTAATCAAAAAACAGTTTTTCACCTGCTTTATGGTTTTGTCGCATGGACGGTTTTTGACATTTAAGCCATGCCTTGTACTGTCGGCAGAAGTGGGTGTAACTGTAAAATCCTTCCTCGTGTCGCTCTTTGTATTCTTGCCAAAGCAGCAATAGCGTCATGGTTTTGGGTCGCAGCTCCTGCTGAACTAACAACCAGTCAGGAATACTAAAGCCTTTTAGTCGGGGCTTTGTTTTGAAGAATGCTCGTTGCAGAGAATGATCATCCCATTTTTCATCAAGTGGCCAGCAAGTGATACCTAACTCTGCTGATTTACAGGCATATTTAGAAACAATTGAAGGTGAAATAGATAAGCTGTTTGCTATCTTTCGATGACTGAGTTTACAGTCGTATTTTAGTCTTAAAATCTCTTTAAGTTTACGCATTGAAATAGGTGCCGTTGGCATGGTTATTCTCATCATCAAAAATGAAAAGGATAACGGTTAAAAACACCTACTGGATAGACAAAAATGAGTATAAATTGAACGATACCATTCAAGCCGATCACTCAATACCATTTTGACCAAAAAGTGATCTGCATCGATGGTATTGAGTGATCGCGATGGATAGTATTAGGTGATCGGCTTAGATGGTATTAGGTGATCGCGATGCATGAGAATATGCATTGACGAAGCAGAAGCCACGATTGCAAGGATTGGTGCTTCTCTTGGTAAAGCGATACAGGGTGATTTAAGCGTAACAAACATTGTAAATACAGCTCGTAAAAAAGCAAAAACATCTCTAGTAATTGAACCTTTAGTAAGAGATTTGATAGATGAGCATAAAAAAAATACTGGTGAAACAGTTCGATTTCATCGAATTGAAGGAAAGGCCGTGTTTTTTTATTTTCAGAAAAAAGAGGCATATTGACGTGGCGAAATTTCAAAAAGGCCAAACCTCTAAATCTGTACTTTTGAAAAAAAAAATGATCACTCAATCAATGGTTCGTAAAAGTGAAATCCTCAATAGTATAAACCATTATAATGAAATTCCCGATAGTCTAACGACCAGTAAATCCACCATCTCTAAAACAATGGTAAATAAGTGGCAGGACGACTCATTGGGCATAATAAGCTATTCTTACAACTCTTCAATGACAGAACACAACGCATCAGCTTTACGCCAACTATCAGTTGCTATTGAAGACCTTAATGTAAGGCTTAAAAAATCGGAATCAACCAATAATAAAGACTTTGCGACAAAGAGGAGTCGGATAACAACCCATGATGTAAATGAATTGAAAAGAGAAAATGAAGACTTAAAATCTGCACTTGCAGAAGTTTATAGGGCATACATGCAACTTTTAGATAATTTGAGAGAGGACGAACAAATAGACGCAGCTTATAGAAAACTAATTTTGGATCAGGCTCGTATCCTAGGAAATAACAGATTGGCTTTGATAAAGTAATGTCATATGTCGTGACAGCTAAATCACCCTGCCTTGATTTCCTTATAACCAGTCAGCGCAGAAATGAAAAACATGATTGCTCGCTGTCCTTAATAATGAAGAAAGGCGGTGGTATAGATTGGCACGCCAATGCTTACCTAACCAAATTGGGTGGAGGCGCCCAAATATTTAATATTAAACCGTTAGCACCGACGGTTACAAAGAAAGCTTATAGCCTAAATATATTTTGTTCTTTCCTTGAAGAAAAAAATATTTCTCTATCCGACATTAATGATTCAGCAATATATCAATTCATTGAAGTATTAAAAGATCGAAAGATTGCCGACGAAACAGTATTAACGCATGCCAGAGTCGCTTTGAGTTACGTTATATTTTTATCTGATGAAAATCCCAACTGGAAGCTAGCAACTAAAGAAAAAGACACGGTGAGAGCATATAGTGTTCATTACTCTGAAAAAAAGTTTAAAGCAGGTAATAGAGAAATAACTTATGTAGATCATGTATCATTTGCGGGGTTGATTAGCATTACCGTGGACGTAGAGTATATTCACGATCATGAATTTATTTTATGGTTGGACGCCATTAATGAAAGCACGTATCACCCAGAGCTTAATGATTTTTTAATATACAGATGGCAAGCCTTCTCCACACTACTGGAGATTACTGGGGCAAGAATAAGTGAAGTTCACCAGATAACAAAATCTTCAGTTGAAAACGCTTCTAAGGCGCTCCTGAACGCCAAGAAGTGTGTATTAAGAAATATTCCGATTCTAAAAGGTAAATATAAAGGTAAAAACAGAGAAGTAGAAGTCACAGGTGATGACTTACAGATCATAATATATTACTTAAAGTTAGTCGAAAACACATTTCCCAACCAAAACCATGACGCCATTTTTGTTGATGCACGAAGTGGCAAACCATTGGCAAAATCTTATCTAAAAAACTATGCAAAAAAAGTAATTAATGCTAGTAAGTATAGGGAAGAGTTGCGTCATGTCACAAATCACTCTTTCCGACACAGATTTATTACAATGAATGTAGCAAAGGCGATTAAGAAACTAGCAGCATCAGGTAGCTTTAATAATATTTTAAGTGTTGCTGCTACAGCATGTCGAAAAGTCACAATGCATGCTTCGAATGCAACTATGGCAAGATATGTCCATTTAGCTTCTGAACTGAATCATGAATCAACTCAGCTAGATAGTGTTTTACTTGAAATGTCGTCCCAGATCAGAATTAGAATAACAAGAATGCTAAATATTAGTAGGTCCTTGAAAGCGAAACAAATCGATGAAACTGAAGCGATTCAATCGTTATTGATTAACATTGACGAGATTGCAAAATTCGATTTATAAGTTGTCTTAGTGTGATTGCACTAGTACAAGTTACCGCACTTCGCGAGGGCGCTCAATAATCTTTCCGATATGACCACTACAATCGTTTCCAGCAATTACGTGCTGTCATAAAATATTTTTACTATCTGATTTAACGACTTGTATCAAAGCTGGGTTTAAAAAAGCATTTGCCAGTATTGCGTGCAACAACTAATTTTAGGTCCCAGTGTTCAGTTCCTACCCCTTTTAATAAAATATCACTTTTCCAAGTTAGAGGTTTCAAACTTCCCTTTCAACTCAGCATTCTCTCTTACAAGCTTCATAAGCTCAGTCTCTTTGGAATCCAACTTTGAATCCAGATATTCCAACCGAGAAGTTAGCGACTCCACAAGGCCTGAAAACTTAGCACTTTCTTGCCTCAGGTCATCGTTTATTTTTTCTAAAGTCGATAATTCACTTTTTAAATTTTCATTTAACTTATCAGCAGCATCAACAGCTTGAAATGCTTCGAGCTCCGACTGTTGAAATTCCTCAAATTTCTCTTCATGTTTCTTTATGACAGAAGCCACCCTACTTTCTGCAACTTCGATCGCTACCTGATAATTATCCTTTGCCGCTTTTGTAAGTTGCTTCGTTAATGCTTGTATACTTTTTTCAAGTGAATCCTGCAATTCAGCCGGTAGCTCTACTTGATTATCTAAATCATTTTGTGAAACTTCATTACTTCTTCTTTCGAGCTCAGAGTTCCAAACCATCTTTATGCGAGCGGCACTCCCTCCTCCTATGATTTGCCTAATCCCAAAAGGAGTCACAACCTTATTAGAGTTCAGCAGTTGGTTTCCTGCATCAATGATCTCGTCATCTGAAAACTCCGCAACTCTGCCCATATAAAATCTCCCTCACTTTAAATAAGTTATTTAACTTATTTAAGTATATTAACTTATTAAAAAAATACAAGTGTTCTTTCATAAAGCAATTACAGCAAAGCAAGTGCATCTAATTAACTGCGCTCAAGATGAAAAAAAGCGTTTTTTAAAGGAGACTTTGCATGTTTTAAACAAAGCTATTAAAGTCAGAAAATCTGTTACTCGCCGTATTGACCTAAATGGTCAAATCGTATTTACTGAAGCAAAGATTGCTAATAAAGCTCCATCCTAACAGGCAGGTAATTATCTCTAGAGTAGGTATATAATATGTCAGTGCTAAATTTTGAAATAGAAAAACACAGGTCTATCTAGGATGAGGTTGGAGTCCCTTTTAGGGGCGCATCGCTTCATCTTTCTATTGAAAATGGATTTCCATACGATGTTTTTATACAAACGGCAAAGATAATCCAAATCGATAGAAAAGAGCTTGCAGCATAATTATTTATCTCACCTTCCACACTTAGTCGTCGAGCGAAAACCGGCCAACTCAGCACCGAAGAAAGCGACAAACTTTATCGAATATTAAATGTACTTGTCGCTGCAATTGATTTGTTTGAAGATAAACGGGAAGACGCATTACTCTGGTTTAGAACTAAAACTAAAGGGCTCGGGAATAAAAGCCCGATTGAAATGACATCAACCACCGCCGGATACGACAATGCAAAAAACATTATTGGACAACTTCAGCACGGCCTGCTTGCATAATATTATTGAAAGCGAGCTGGAACTAAATGCGTGTAGCGGTATACTTTTTGTACCAGCATATTAAAGTTTGAAATTGGGTACTATTCTAGAACATATGGTCAACAGCCCGTTGACCAACTAAAAGTGCAACAAGCTGTTGCAAAAAATGCAACAGCTAAACAAGCACCAAATATCCAACAGCTTGTTAGACCATTTATTAAGAACATGATTTTACAAAGTTGGCTGAGTAGATTTAGCAATATAGAATTGCAATTTCAATCTTTAATACATTCGCACACTTTTTACCTCTGCAATAAGAAACAAAAGAAATTGGAGTTTAAGTACTGCAATGAGATGAGCTTCAAACTATAGTACGAGCGCCTGAAAAAGACCGAACCGACTAGCCTGAATTGAGCAAAAAGCAGTTACAACGGCTGATAAATGTCTATGACGTGAATGGTTCTAGCAAAATGAATTACTTAAGCTCTCAATTATTTGTGGGTACAGTAGGTGGGTTTATTTCAAACCAGAGCCTCGCAACTTTTCTTGTGGGCTTCAACTTTGTTGCGTAAACTTTTTATTATCTGGCTGAGTGTGGATTCTACACTTAAATTGATTTTTCATTAAACATTGATGAAGACCTCGATATTTTTTGCTCTGTAATAAAGATACAACAACCTACATAAAATTCCTACTTATATCTTAGCGTGCTTTGGTCGAAGCCACTAAACTTAGCTCTCAATTGTTATTCATCATTCCGTGATGAAAATTGATGAATGCTTAACATCTGATATTGTGAGCTAATGTATTTCAACTTAATAAGCAGAGATTGAAGTCCGCTTGTATTCTAAGTACTCAATTTTTAGCTACTCCGAACTTATCGTCTGGCTGCTCTTGTGCATAGTCAAACATAACTATTCGTTTACGGTGATCCCGCAAAGCTGCTAACGCTACACTAAAACAATTTTCGCACAAGTCTATGTGATAAGATTTTCCATCGTTCTTTGAGCCATATCCCCATTGCGCTTTGAGCTCTCCACATTCCTCACATTCGTGGTCACCAATCTTGTTCATGACGCTTTCATTGCAAACGTCACAAACACGGCCCACTACTGTCTTTGTCAATCGCTCTGCGTAAACTTTCACATTGAGGCCTCTAGTCTGAACTTGTATAGGTTTATCATAGCAAATTAAAAAATATGAATGCTCGTTTTTCGGTCTTTATTGGTAAAGCGACCGCTTTAGTCGTGCGAAAAGGTAATCTCTTATTTCGTTATATTATCAGACAATATCACGAGGTTCTTTTTGAAGACGCAATTACTGGTTCTTTGTAGTGGTCAACAATATTTATTTGGTTTACATAAGGTAACTGGTTAGTATTCACTATATTCGGGACAAAACTAATTAAGCCGAAGATATTTGGGAATAAATATGACAGTTAGCTCTTATGAAAAAGACCTCGCTATATGTGAGCATGTATTTAATCATTTTGTTTTAAGTGACCAATTCTTTGGATTTGTCACCATTGGTATCCTTGCAAGGTATGCTAACAAAAATAATATTTATTCTCGTGATTTCAAATTATTAGTTCGCGAACGAGGGTTTGATTTAAAATCTAAATGTAACGAGCGAGGCGTATACTTCTCGCGCTCGTGCTCTAAGGCTCTTGTAAACAAACATCCAGTTAAATTATTAAGGTGTGCAGAAATACTTTCAGTGATTGCTGAAAGCGGTGTAAAGGGAGCTTTATCGCAGTTAAAGATAAAACGAAGCATCATCGACCAACTCCTATACGAAATGATAGGCCCTGTGCAGTACCGAACCAATTTTTTAAAGCTTGGATGGGATATTGCTGATCTGCCCTACCTTAGCACTCCTTTGTACAAACAGATGGTCAAATACATAGTAGACAATCAAATTACAGATAAGCATGCATTACACAATACAATTGTAAGAGATATGAATGATGGGAAAAAGTGGTGGTTGCACGAAAATACAGTGAATTCTGACAAGCCAGGCTTCATTTACGTAGCAATGTTGTCTGAAGAAAATGCGTTGTACCGGGTTAAAATAGGTCAGACTGAGCGTGAAATAAAAAAACGCCACAATGAACATCTCAGAGCAAAAAAGATAAATACTGACACTACATTCTTATGTAAATATGTTGAATCTCCAATTAAAGAGGAATCCGCTATTTTGTCTTATTTAAAGGAGCATGGGCAGCTTATTAGTGGCAGAGAAGAATTTATTATTAACGATAAGTTGGCAGCGACACTGAAGGGGTATTTAGTCAGCAATGTTGGATTTGCCGCGTTTATCATCTAGACATAATTAAGATAGCAAGCTCACCAATAATCACCTAGACTAATCGCAATTCCCCAATTTCGGGACAAAAGATTTCGCTGTCATAATGCGGAGATGATTAAATCTCTTGCACATCCCGATTATTTAGCCCTTACGAGTTGGCTTAAAACTATACGTAAACAGAAAGGTTTAACTTTGAGAGATGTAGCAGAAAGAATTGACGAGCCATTTCAAACAGTAAGTAAGATTGAAAAAGCACAGCGTAATTTAACGATCTTAGAGTACGTAGAATATTGTAAAGCAATAGAAGTAGATCCGGCGATCGGCTTGGATTTAATCGTCAAATTATCTTCAAAGGCAAGGTATCGATAGATTAGCATCTTCCATCGCTAAATTTATGTCTAAGCGGCCTTGCTTGTTCGAAAGCTCTACTTGAGTCACTACTCTGGCTACAACTTCGCGAAGTTCGTTTTCAACATTTAATACATCCATGTGACTCCCTTTACCTTACTGATAATATATACAGTATACATTTGTGCTCAGTTTTTATAAATCAAGTCTCACATCGTATATTTTTAAAAATTAAACGAACGTCATAACTTAGGTATGTATCGATTAGTCTTCCGCATGTATTTTTGAAACACATCCCCATGCACTTCTATTAAATATGGCTCTTCAATTTTCCGAACAATCAGTTCAATGCAAATCCAGCATATTAAGGCGCAAGCCCATAGCAGTAGATGTGCGAATGTGAAACATAACCCCAACCAAAATATATAAATGCCGAAATAAATCGGATTTCGAGACCTTGCATAAATACCATGCGTAATGAGCGTCGTCGTTTCTTTCTGGTCGACACCAATTCGCCATGAATCACCCATTTGGATTTGAGATAAGAGCGTGACGAGTATTCCACAAGTCCCAACCGCAAGACCTAAAGCCTGAAATGGCAGTGGAACAACAAACAAAAGGGGCACTTTGCCAAAATACCCAATGAGTATCACACCAAACGCTAGGCAAAATGTAATCACAAACATAGTACCGGGCAAAATCTCTATCATCGGAGCGCTTAACGAGGCTGCTCTAATGCCAAAATCCCCATTCCTTTTATATTGCACAAAGCTTCGAGCGACTACTGCAAGCAATATAAAAGCACTTATCAACACCAGCGAAATCATATCTACCCTTTTTAGTCATATCATAAAACTATGATTATAAAGTCTATACTTAATATAGGGTCAACACATATCGATGACGTTTAAGTGTAATAAGTGAAATTGGGGCGTTAACAAACAACGGCTAATGCCCCAAATGTGGCTAATTCTTCCTGCTGTGCACAAGTCGGTATAAAACAGGTAAAACTATTAATGTAAGTAAGGTAGAAGATATTATCCCGCCAATAACTACCGTCGCTAGTGGTCGCTGCACTTCTGCTCCCGTTCCCACATTAAGCGCCATTGGCACAAAACCAAGGCTAGCAACCAATGCCGTCATCAGTACCGGCCGCAAACGCGTTAATGCACCGTCAACAATAGCGTTAATTAACTCTCCTGTCTCTTCCAGCCTTTGACGGATAAACGACAACATAACCAAACCGTTAAGCACAGCAATGCCAGACAGCGCAATAAAACCAACGCCTGCTGATATAGACAAGGGCATCTCTCTCACCCATAGCGCAAAAACGCCACCCGTTAATGCTAAAGGCACGCCAGTGAAAATTATCAATGCATCTTTCACCGAGCCAAAGGCAATAACTAGCAATGCAAGAATTAAGAAAAGCGTCGCTGGCACAACAAGGCTCAATCGTTGACTTGCACTTTCAAGCTGCTCGAACGTGCCGCCATAATCGACCCAATAACCACTTGGCAATATGACATTTTCTGCTATTTGCATTTTTGCTTCGGTAACAAACGAGCCTAGGTCGCGCTCTCTTACATTCGCCGTTACCACAATACGGCGCTTGGCGTTTTCTCGGCTGATTTGACTGGGTATGCTGGCATATTCAAGCGTTGCAACCTCTGCTATAGGCACATAATCATCATCCCCTGTCATAATAGGTATGCTGCCTAGCCTATCAAGATTATTGCGAATATCCTCTGAGTAGCGCACGACTATCTCGAATCGCCTGTCGCCCTCGAATATTAAGCCTGCTTCTTTGCCGCCAATCGATGCGCTTAACCAAGTTTGCAGGTCAGTGACATCCAAATTGTAACGCGCTAAAGCATAAGGTTTGGGATTCACGGTAAAGATAGGAATCTCATCAACTTGCTCAACGCGTGCATCCGCAGCGCCGGGTATATCTTGCAGTACCGCTAATATATCACCGGCCGAATCGCGCAGTTTATTTAAATCATCCCCATAAATTTTTATGCCTAAGTCAGCCCTGACGCCACTAATTAACTCGTTAAACCGCATTTGTATAGGTTGAGTAAACTCGTAATTATTGCCAGGTACGCTTTGAAGCTCACGCTCCATTTGCTCGACAAATTCGGCTTTAGATAAAGTAGGATCTGGCCATTGGTCGATAGGTTTCAACATCACAAACGTATCTGTAACATTTGGCGGCATCGCATCGGTGGCAACTTCTGCCGTGCCGGTTTTAGCAAAGACAGTGCTCACTTGTGGGTACTGCATAATGACGTCTTCAAGCCTTTTTTGCATATCCACGGCTTGCTCAATGCCAGTGCCGGGCACTCGCATAGCGTGCAAGGCAATATCACCCTCATCAAGTTGAGGAATAAATTCAGAGCCAAGTCGCATGCTTAGCCAAACGCTTACAACAACCAATAATGTCGCTGAGCCTATTACCAACCAACGTAGTTTAAGCGCCCATAAAAGAACCGGACGATACACCGATTTCGCCCCTACTATGATTGGACTCTCTTTTTCACTGACTTTACCCGACATAAACATCGCAACGGCTGCTGGCACAATAGTGATTGAGAACACCATCGCAGCAAGTAATGCCAAGATGACGGTGGCCGCCATCGGGTGAAACATCTTCCCTTCGACCCCTGTTAAACTAAAAATAGGGATATATACAATGGTAATAATCATCACGCCAAAAAGACTAGGTCGTATTACTTCGTTGGTTGCTTCATACACAACTTCAAGTCTTTCCTTGATGGGCAGTACTGAGCCAGTTCGCCTCTGCGCTTCACTTAAGCGCCTAATGCAGTTTTCAACGATGATAACCGCACCATCCACAATTAACCCGAAGTCTAACGCCCCTAAGCTCATTAAGTTTGCGCTAACGCCTGTTTGCACCATCCCAGTTATTGTGGCGAGCATAGCGAGCGGTATCACAGCGGCGGTAATGATGGCGGCTCTTATATTGCCAAGCAGAAGAAACAACACCACAATCACCAGTAATGCGCCTTCAATAAGGTTTTTACGGACGGTATTGATGGCTTTATCTACCAGCGCGGTGCGATCGTAAACAGTTTCTAATACCACACCTTCGGGCAAGCTAGCTTGGATTTCATCCACTTTGTCAGCCACTGCCAAGGCCACAGCGCGACTATTTTCACCAATAAGCATCATGGCAGTGCCTAAGACGGTTTCCTTACCCTCTCGTGTCGCAGCCCCCGTTCGAAGCTCTTTACCAATAGCCACTTCGGCAATATCGTTGACGGTCACTGGAGATTGGTTAGTGAGTGTTACCACTACATTACCTATATCTTCAATTGTGGCCAGTTGCGCTTGAGAGCGCACCAGTATTTGTTGACCGTTACGTTCGATGTATCCGGCACCTTGATTGGCATTATTTCGCTCCAATGCCCGCAGCAGATCGTCAGTGCTCACACCATAATTAAGCATACGTTGAGGATCAGGATTCACATGATATTGCTTGGTAAAGCCGCCAATAGCGTTAACCTCGGTGATACCTTTTACTAAAGCGAGTTGAGGTTTCACCACCCAGTCATGCAGTTCTCGTAGTGCCATCGCATCAAAGTCTCTGCCGTCAGCCGTCAATGTACCTGGCTCAGCGCTGAGTGTGTACATGTAGATTTCACCCAAACCTGTGGCAATCGGCCCCATTTCAGGCTCGATACCCTCGGGTAGCTGACTTTTGATAATGCCTATCCGCTCATTAATGAGGTTTCTGGCAAAATACAGGTCGGTGCCTTCTTCAAAAACGGCGGTAACTTGTGACAAGCCATAACGAGATAGTGAACGGGTATAATCTAAGTTTGGCAATCCCGCTAAAGCGTTTTCTACCAAAAAGGTGATGCGCTGCTCGGTTTCAAGCGGCGAATAACCTGTTGCTTGAGTATTGATTTGTACTTGGACATTGGTGATATCGGGTACGGCGTCAATAGGCAGCTTTTGATAACTAAATAAGCCAAAACCAATGACTAAAAAACTCAGCATCAAAAATATACCGCGCCTGTCTATTGCAGTGCGAATAATGGAAGCTAACATGTTAAGCCTCCCTTAAAGCCTTGCAGTAGCAAAGATGCATATTCGGGTTGTATTGAGGCATTAATGGTCATGACCGGCCTCCGATTTTTCCAGATCTGCTTTGATCAGGTAACTATTGGTAGCCACCACGCGCTCACCTATTTCAATGCCGCTTATGACTTCAATATAGCGACCATCAGTTACACCGAGCTGCACGGGTCGTGGTTTATATTCATTATCATGATTAACAAATACCACTTGCTTGTCTTCATACTCTTGAATAGCAGTCACAGGCACCATATGACTCACGGCCTTGGTGGTTGTCGTTACCTGCGCTTTTACCAAGGTGCCTAATGGCCAATAGCCACTGCTATTGTCAACAGGGACATTGGCAAGCGAATGCGGACTACTATCGGCAGATGGCGTGAGGTAGGCAATTTCAGATAGCTGCTCAAAGTTTGCATGCCTTAATTCAACAGCTTGTCCGACCTTAATTTTGCCGAGGTGCTGCGAGAACACGGTTAACTGTGCCCACACATCCTTGTAGTTGGCTAAGGAAAATAGTACTTGTCCGTTTGATAACTCACCATTGTTGGCATGCCGCGCTATTACGTTGCCATCAAATGGAGATGTAATTGAGTAGCTTTTTAAACTCTCATTTGATTCTACGACCGCCAAAACATCCCCTTTTTTAACTGTGTCGCCAATATTAACTTTGACATCTTTGATCACACCGTCAAAACGCGCTCTGATATGACTCAAAGAAGCAGGATCTGCACTTATTCGGCCATAAAGTGTGGTCGAGAGGGCAATGTCGCCAGCAATGACATTTGTGGTGGTAATGCCATTTTGCACAGCAGTCTCGTCGCTCATCGTGACGAGCTCACCAGCGTGTTTATCATCCTCATGAGAATCACCGTCTGCGTGTTTGTCTCCCGCGCTCACCGTCCCATGTATCATCATTAGCGTGACGCTTAAAACGAGTACTTTTAATATTGTGAATGTTTTTAATTGAGTAAATTTATTCATGATCGTTACTTCTTATCGAAATGTTTGATGGCTGCTGCATAGTGATGTTGTGCGCTAGCTTTTTGGAAGCGTTGCTCTTTGCAGTATCAGTTTTTGCATTGCTGCTTTGTGGAGCCTTAAGTGCGAGACCGGTAAGCGTTTCAATTTCTGTTTTGCTTAGGTGCACTTGAGACGCCGCGTCAATTAATGTCAGGCGCGTATTTAAGAACTCTTGTCGAGTGGATACCCATTCCAAATAGCTAAACCGGCCATCTAAATAGGCGCTTTCGACTAAATCCAAGGCTTCTGTAAGAGGCGGTATGACAGTTTGTTGGATAGCGTCAACCTTTAATAATCCGCTAGTGTGCTCACCTAAGGCCTGATTAACTGAATGTAAAAGACTGCGCACATTACTCTGTTTTTGGAATTCTATTGCATCAAGGCGAGCTTTTTGCGCCTCGTATTCACCTAGGTTTCGTTTTTGTTGAAACAGTGGCACGCTGATCCCGGCTATTAAAGCGATTTCATCAATACCTTGTATTCGTCGAACACCCGCTGACCACTCAATGTCAGCTCGATTATTGGCTTGCACTAATCTAAGCTGCGCTGCTTGAACACGGCTTTGTTTTGCGAACAACTCTATATGCGGACTGCTTTGGATAGCGGCAGAAAGCATCTCGAATGACCCAATGTCTTGAAACGCAAAAAGCTTACCCTCCACGCGCTTAAAAGTGGGCGTTTGTTCGCCCCACATAATGGCAAGACTGCGCAATGCAAATTGAAGACCTTCTTGAGCTAATTTAACATCGAGTTTTGCTTGAGCTAGCGCTGCTTGGGCGCGTTTTTGCTCTAGCAATGGTGACGCGCCTGCATCAACGCGCTTAGAAACTGCGTTATAGGTATAGAGTGCAAGTGTCTCTGCGTCGTTTTGCACGCCTAAGGTGGCCTGCAATACGAGTGCTTCGATGTAACGACGATTCAGCTCGCCAAGGACATCTAATGTGCGTATTTTCTTTTCCACCTCTTGTTGAATTTTACGCTCGGAGAGTACGTCTAATCTTGCACTAGGCTTGTCGTTGAGCTGTAGTACAGATGACAAGGTCAAACTGACTTCGAGCTCCTTAATGCCCGACACCTCGCCGGTTCCCATAAAGTTCTCTAGTTCAATCCCAGCATTCAGTGCGGGTTTAAGCGCGGCGGTTTTTGATTCACCGTCAATTACTCGCTGTCTAAATTCAAACTCATACAAACTTGGATTATTCGCAAGTGTAAGTCTGATTGCATCTTCAAGGCTTAGCGTTTCTCGCACGGGCGCTTGAACACCTTCATCTAAATAGCGATTAGTTTGCACCGCTTGTGCGGTAATTGGACTCAATGTTAAGCCCAGCATGCAAGCAAACGCCATGGCGCGTGCATGCATAAAAATATGAAACATTTTCATTAGAATATCCTAATAATATTATCAATATTCAGCGTCGCGCGTTTTTTGCAGCGAGACACTTTCGAAAGCGATATTAGGATAGTGTTTTGGGTGGGCGTAGTAATCGGTTGATGGGTGCGTCGATAATCGCATCCAAATAATTAAAGTTGTGGATAGATACCACAGATTGTAGATTGTTGATGTTGTGCTGACTTAACCACTGTGCATGCGTACCGTGGCAGTGGCCACAATGATGGCAATCGGCAGGATTATGGTGATCTGCTTTTACTGACTCACCCAGCGCCTTAGTTGGCATATCGTTTGAAGCTTGATTGTGCTCTGAATGCTGGTGTTCATGTTGCAAATGTTGGGTATCTATTGCATGAAAATCTAATGAATTGGCCACAGCAGAAAACGACTGAAAGAGTATCAGCGAGATCATGATGTAACTTATACGTTTTAAATTTTTCATGGGTGCGAGTTTACCAAGCCTATTTCACTTCGTCACGACATTGTTCATCGGCAAATTCTAGCTCAACGGTAGTATGTTCAAAGTGATATTTGGCTAATGAGCTTTGTATGCTCTCTTTCAATGACTGTATGTGCTCAACGCTGACTTCTCCTTCCAACACAAGGTGGACAGTCATAACATTGCGCTCTCCGTCTAAAGACCAAATATGAAAATGATGGAGGTCGCTTACCTTATCGTTTGCAAGCAAGTCGTTTCGGATTTTTGACATTTGCTCTTCATCTGGCGTTGCCTGTAAAAATAGCATCAGGGTTTCTTTTAGGTTACGAAACACATTGAAGAGGATGAACAAAGTAAAGCCAATGGACAGGATGGGATCTAAAATCGCCCAAGGCTTAAACATTAAGACGATGGATACAATAAATACTGCCACCCAACCGAGAACATCTTCTAGCAAGTGCCAATTAAGCACTCGTTCGTTTAATGATGTTCCTTCGCTTAGTTTATAAGCGGCAAAACCGTTTACTGCCATACCAAAAATAGATAAGGCTAACATCCCCTCTACTTGGGGCATTTCAGGCTCTGCTAAACGAGGGATTGCTTCAAACAATATCCAAATAGAGCCTACCGTGAGCACTAAACCGTTAATCAACGCGCCCAATAAAGAAAAGCGCTTATATCCATATGAGAAGGTTTTATTAGCTGATTTATCGCTAAGTTTGTTCAATCCCCAAGCTGTGCCAATTGACAAACTATCGCCGAGGTCATGCACCGCGTCTGCCATGATAGCGGTGCTGTTGGTCAGCCAACCACCAATAAACTCGATGATGGTGAACACCACATTTAAAAAGAACGCCCAGCCAATGCGCCTTGATGCATCGTCTGAATTGCCATTTGAGTGTGTATTGTTATGTGAATGATTATGACTGTGCATGTTTGATCTTATCCAAGATTACTTTGTTTGCAGGTGAAAGCGGTATGGGTTTAAACGGGCTTACATTTGCCCCGCCAGTATTGCCCTCTGGCAACAAACCAACAGCCGTTTTGGTAACCGCACCAATCAGCCTGAAAAGTTGCCCGAAGACTTCTTTAGTATCCTTGCGTTTTAAGCCAAATTTAAGCATTTCATAGTGTACTCGGGTATGATGAAAAGTAGAGTGTTGACCAATCACATGCGCATCCTCAAGGGCTTTAAATTCTGTTTCTTCATCTTGATTTGTAAATGCATGTTGAGCATCTCTTAATTTTTCTTCTACATAAGGTTTTGCTGCTTGTGTGAAATTCATAACACTTCTCCATTAGATGCGCTGCTATTACGAAGTTCTTGCTTAGCATCTTTTAAGATTAAGACTGCGCCCCGCAAGACGATAAGAGATACAATAAAGCCAATCACTAAATCAGGCCAGCGAGTGTCAAACAAGTAAACCGTCACGCCCGCTGTAATTACGCCCATGTTGGCAATAACGTCATTCGCCGAGAAAATCCAACTCGCTCGCATATGTACTTCGCCACTCTTCTGTTTTCTAATGATTGCTAAACATATAACGTTAGCGATTAAGGCAACAAAACCCATCCCCATCATTAACAATGACTCGGGGTCACTGCCTAATATCAAACGACGAGCAATATCAAATAAAATAATAAGGCCTAGAATCAATTGAAAATATCCGCTAATTTTTGCGGCGTTTGCTTTGTGAATGATGGTCTTACCCACTGCATAAATACCAATGCCATACACCACCGCATCCGCAAGCATATCCATTGAATCTGCAATAAGCGCTGTTGAGTCAGCCAATAACCCTACACTCATTTCAACAACGAACATTACGGCATTAATGCCTAATAACCAATACAACACCCTTTTTTGTTCTTGGTCTTTGATTTCAATGTCGCACCCACAGCCGCTCATAAAAACACTCGCTTTACTGACTTATGACACAAGTGTAAACTCTATACTTGGTATAGAGTCAAGCGCATCAGGTAAAGTAAAATGAAAATAGGACAGTTAGCAGATAAAACAGGCCTAAGTATTCAAACTATTCGCTTTTATGAACGAAAGGCGTTGTTAGCAGCACCACAGCGCACGCAATCGAATTATCGAAGTTATTCGGACGAAGCACTAAAGCAGTTGCTGTTTATTAAGCAATGCCGCGCACTAGATATGACGATTGAAGAAATTAGTTTAGTACTAGAAACACGAACTAACCCAGAAAGCAGTTGCGAAAACGTCAATGCAACAATAGACAAACATATTGATGATATTAAGCATCGAATATCTGAGCTAAACGCTCTACAGAAAACACTTAAATCCATGCGAGCCGCTTGTAACGACGATAAGAAAATCAAGGAATGCGGTGTTTTGCACAGAATAGACAGCATTGTAGATTCGCACTGCCC
Organism: Alteromonas naphthalenivorans; assembly: GCF_000213655.1. Classification (NCBI taxonomy): domain Bacteria; kingdom Pseudomonadati; phylum Pseudomonadota; class Gammaproteobacteria; order Alteromonadales; family Alteromonadaceae; genus Alteromonas; species Alteromonas naphthalenivorans. The sequence goes on along the minus strand of NC_015554.1, from coordinate 1,652,150 downwards.
TGCAAAACGTAACGACTGAGCCTCAATGACTCGTTCGCTAGCGAACGGTATAACAAGTTGTTGCCTCACAATAAATAGTATTTCCAATGAAACGCTAGTTTTACCGATTGGGTTATAAAGTTAAATATCCTGAAATCTATTTAATCCTTGAGCCATCCGCACAATTTCTTGATTTTCCAGTGCCAGTAAGTTGTCCAAAAGTTCTTTATGATGAGGGATTACAGCCTGCTCTCTTAGATAAGAATAAAGTGCTATCACTTCTTGATGTTGTTCAATTACGATTGCTGCAATCTCTGAGTCTGCCTTTTGTTCAAATGCGCCGTCGCAATGTTCGTGTAAAACTATTGGATTCTTTTCCAAATATTCTATAAAGAGCGTTTCCAACTCTCCAGATTCCGCTTTCACTGAAAATGATTTAATAAGCGCTGCTAAATGCTCCTCATGAGCAATCAAGTATTGCATTGCCATTTTTGAGCGCTCAGAATTATTTGGTTCGCAATGCGTGAGGCAGCTTGCTAGTTGTTTATGGAAATCCATGGTCCACTCTAAAATATCTCTTACACTTTCTATTTTCATACTAACTCTCGATATCCCGCACAGATTAAAAAGGCTCCAGACAGAAATTTAAATTAAATACCGCTTAAAATCATAACGGCTAGATTACAGTTGCATTACAAATTTGTCAGATCCGCTCGTTTATGTGTCGTTTCACGTTGGGTCACTTTAAATTAAAAATTAAGCCATGAAAACGTCACCACTTATTCGCTTATTTCAATTAAGAAAGAGGCTAAAACTCTCATCTAGGCTTGACTAGTCATAGTCGGACTGCTTTTTGCACTACTCTCAAATAAGACTAGGAGAGAGTGACTATATGGACATTAAGTTGTGCTCTACTTCCCAAGAACTAGGGCGTTTTGACTTGATTTGTTGTAGAAGAGCGATTTTTTATTTCTGTAAGGTTGATTGCATTATTTACCTACATATGTGAACTTTTTACCCGATATTGACGGGGTTTGAGCAACATTATGAACGCAAATAAAATAGACAAAGAACTACTTGGTGCATTTGTAAAATGCGCTGCGTGCCTTGCTTTGCTTGTTTTATCATTGTCTAGTGTTGCATGTGAGCCTTCAAACAAAAATGATGCAACTGCCAATTTCATTGAGTCTGTAGCGACTCAACATCAATTTGACAATACGCAACATTCGGAACATTCGGAACATCAAAATCACACAGAGTGCGACGGTAAGTGTTGTGACGGTGTTTGTGAGTGTAAATTAGGCTCGTGCTCTAACCTTTCATCAATGGTTGCACCTGTTTTGAAATCAATCAATGCACCATCTTTTTCAAACTTTTATTTCTTCAATTTTTATCATTTCTACTCGGGGTTTAGCCTCCTGAGGCCGCCTAAACTCAACTACAATTCTTAAGCAGTTTGTCAGGTTACTACCTTACAAACATGTAAACAGTGCAGCGTATCGCACATATCGCTAAAGAAGTGAGGTTCTTATGAATAATCGAATGAAGCAACATAGGCGCATTTTTTTGAGAAACGCGGCTTATGCCACTGGTGGCTTTGCCCTGCTAGGTCAGATGAGAGCACCTTGGGCTTTCGCAGAGGGTTATAGCAATAGCAAAAATGACAACAGTATTGCAGAGGTAAACTACGGGGATGCAGTAGTAAGTGGGAAAAACATCAACATGACTATTTCTCGCCAGCAAAAGAAAATTGCCGGCGATGTTGCAAGCCCTATTACCATCAACGACATATCACCTGGCCCATTGCTCCGGTTAAGAGAAGGTCAGCAAGTTAAGATTCATGTTACCAACGAATTACCAGACAGCACGTCTATTCATTGGCATGGTTTTATTCTCCCATTTAACATGGATGGAGTACCTGGCGTTTCATTTCCTGGTATCGACCCGAGCTCTACGTTTACCTATGAATTTGATATAAAACAAAACGGCACCTATTGGTATCACAGCCACTCGGGACTGCAAGAGCAACTGGGGCACTTAGGCCCGGTCATCATTGACCCTTCCGACGGTGACATAGGTGCAGACAGGGAGCATGTCATTCAGTTAAGCGATTGGACCTTTGAAGATCCACACGATGTGTTCAGGCATTTGAAAGTGGCAGAGGGTTACTACAACTATCAACAACGCACCATAAGCGACACTGTTAACGATATTAAAAAGCAAGGTTTTGTTAATACAGTAAAAGAAAGAGCTATGTGGGCCAATATGCGGATGAATCCCAGAGATATTCTCGATGTAACAGGCTCCACATATACATATTTAATGAATGGCAGAGATGCTCAAACCAACTGGACCGCGCTCTATAAGCCCAATGAAAGCATTCGATTAAGGCTCATAAATGGCTCCGCCATGACGTATTTTGATTTTCGTATTCCGGGCCTCGAAATGACGGTAGTGGCTGCTGATGGACAACCAATAAAACCCGTTAAAGTCGATGAACTTCGAATTGCGGTTGCTGAAACCTATGACGTCATTGTAAGGCCAATCGGCACGACTACATACACTCTTTTTGCAGAAAGCATGGACAGAAGTGGCTTCGTTCGTGGAACGCTCAGTACTGAACTTGGAAAAGAAGCGCCTGTGCCAACATTGCGTGAAATGCCAGAGCGTGGCATGGCGGCCATGGGGATGAATTCAGATATGGCCGGGATGGAAGGCATGAACAAGCAATCTAATAAGCCAATGAATAAAGAGGGGTCTTCTGAGTCATCAATGGACACAATGAATGACCATTCATCGATGCATACGCGAGCGCTCCCGGTAGATAATATTAATATAGAGCATGATGAGGAGGGTCATGGACCCGGTGCAAGTATGCTTGCAACAAACCCTACCAGTCGACTTGATGAGCCAGGCATTGGCTTAGAGGACGCAAAACATCGGGTACTATTATACAGCGACTTGACCGGCGCTGAGGAATGGCCCGACACCAGAGAGCCGACCCAAACTATTGAATTACATCTTACTGGCAATATGGAACGTTATATGTGGTCGTTTGATGGACTCAAATTTAACGAAGTCGATGGCCCTATTCATTTTAGGTATGGCGAACGAATTCGTTTGATTTTAGTGAACGATTCTATGATGAACCATCCAATCCACTTGCACGGTATGTGGATGGAGTTAGAAAACGGGAATTATCCGCCCCCCCGAAAACATACGATAAGTTTAAAACCCAGCGAAAAAGTGTCGCTCTTGATAAGCGCAGATGCCCCCGGAAATTGGGCATTCCATTGTCACCTGCTCTATCACATGGATGCGGGCATGTTCAGAATCGTATCAGTCTCGTAGGGGAAATTATATGAAAAACACGTCTAAAATTTTCAGTACTTTACTAATTGGTCTTTGCGCATCGTCTAATGCGCAAGAGATTCCATCAGATTGGCCGAAACCAGTCGAACAGTACAACACGGGCATGATTTTATTTGACCGTTTTGAATATACACGCACAAACGATGAAGAGAACATCGGAGTGTGGGACATGATCGGATGGTACGGCGGTGATACCTATCGCCTTTACTTCAAAAATGAAGGCGAAAACAAGCAAGATGATGGCGAACCAACAGATTTAGAGCGAGCTGAGCTTCTTGCTAGTAAATTAATTGCGCCATTTTGGGAATTTCAAGCCGGTATTGGCACAAGAGGACTGCTAAGTAGCGATACGAGTATGGAGAACTATGCCGTCATTAGCTTGTATGGGGTTGCTCCTTATCAATTCGAAATGGATAACTCCATTGTGATTAATGAGGATGGTGATGTCAGTTTCTCAGTAGAAGCCGAATATGAAATAAGAGTAACCCAAACGTCATTCTTACAACCGAGACTTGCCCTTGCTGGTTCGCTTTCAGAATCTGAAAGGTTTGACCGCCCCTCTGGCTTCAATTCGATACGCTTAGGTTTGCGATATCGCTATGAGTTTGCAAGAGAGTTTGCACCATACGCAGGCTTTTATTGGAGTCGGAGTCTCGGTAATAGCGCTGATATTGCTCGAAACAAGGGTGAGTCGGTAAGTGAAACTGGTTTCGTGGTGGGTGCTCGATTCTGGTTTTAAGTGCTTTAAAAAGGAGCAATCAATGGAAGTAATTATTCAGTTGATGATAGCTTTAGTCGCAATAGGCCTCGCTACGACGAGTCATTTTTTAAGCCTCAGAGCGTTAAAAAATTACGTTGTTAGCTCAGACCTTTCTGCATACTTAAAGCTCATTGCAGTAGTTTATGGCATAACCTTTAGCCAGTTGATAGCTGCCTTTTGGTTCGCCGTAGGGTTTCTGTTATCTATAGAGATCGGTCTAGGCGATTTGCAGGGATCAAGTTCTCTTTATTTTACTGAAATTTATTACTTCTCACTCATTAACTTAACCACCTTAGGACTAGCTCAACTAGAGCCAATTGGGCATTTAATTTTCTTATCAGGTTTGGAGGCAATGACGGGCTTTTTGCTTGTTAGCTGTTCAGCCTCTCTAATATTTAAAACAATGAATCAGTCCTAAAAGGACTGACAGGATAACGTGATGACTAAATATACAAAATTTTTAGCAATGATCTTTACATCAACTGCGGCCATGCTGTTAATGATGTATTTCAATACATATGCATTTGACCACATTTTTTTTAGCGAGACGCGGTTTTACATGGCTATCTACATGGGCTCAATAATGGCAATCATTATGTTGCTATTCATGCTTAACATGTATGAGAACAAAGCCAAGAATTGGACAATTTTGCTAGGTAGCGGACTCATCTTCGTGATCTCACTGTACTTAGTCCGCTCTCAATCAACCATCGCTGATGAAGCGTGGATGAAAGCAATGATACCGCATCACTCTATTGCGATTTTAACTAGCGAGCGAGCCAATATCTCAGATAAGCGAGTCCTCAAGCTAGCAAACGAAATCATTGCGGCGCAAGAGCGAGAGATCAAGGAAATGAAATGGTTATTAGAGGACATAGAGAAGAATGGTCAAGTAAAAACTGAAGCTGAAGTTGAAAGTCGTCAAGTACCGGATTTCGGTCAAAAATAGACACGCCATTGAAAAATTACAAATTACTTATAGTTAGGAGAAAACCATGGAATTAAGAGCAAAATTATATCGAATGCATACAGATGAGCACATTTGTCCCTATGGCTTGCGATCTAAAGACCTACTAAAACGAGAAGGGTATCAAGTAGAGGATCACAAGCTAGCAAGTCGTGAAGAAACCGATAAGTTCAAAAACGAACACGAAGTAGAAACAACCCCTCAAACGTTTATCAATGGAGAAAGAATCGGAGGGTATGACGATCTACGTGAATATTTCGATTTAGGGGAAGCAGGACAAACGGGCACCACCTATACACCTGTCATTGCAATATTTTCAGTTGCATTGTTAATGGCACTAGCAATCGCATATGCCTTTGTTCAAAGCAATTTTTTCATTCAAGTTATAGAATTATTTGTTGCATTTAGCATGAGCTTACTAGCGATTCAAAAGCTTAAAGATCTCTATAGTTTTACGAACTCCTTCATCACCTATGACTTACTCGCTATGAGGAATATACGCTACGGCTACATTTACCCCTTTGCCGAAGCGTTCGCTGGAATCGGAATGCTGGCAGGCCTGTCTGGTTATCTCGTTGGCCCTGTCTCTCTATTTATCGGGACAGTAGGCGCAGTTTCAGTATTCAAAGCGGTGTATATTGATAAGCGTGAACTCAAATGTGCATGCGTGGGCGGTGATAGTAACGTACCGCTTGGCATTGTATCACTCACAGAAAATCTCTTTATGATTGCCGCAGGGTTATGGATGCTCTCAACCGCAATGATTTAAAGACGGTGGAGACATATTTAAAGCTTTAAAAACAAAATAGATTTGTGTCTCCACAAAATAGTCTTTCTTAAACCGCATTTTAAGGAATATTTACAATGAGTTCTCACAACGAAGATTATGAAAAAGGAAGCTTAAGTTTAACCGGTACAATAGCGATGGGCACTGGCGTAATGATTGGAGCAGGAATATTTGCGCTCACCGGTCAAGTCGCGGAATATGCAGGTTCGCTTTTCCCGCTGGCATTCATCATAGCCGCCATTATTAGTGGATTTAGTGCCTACAGTTACATCAAGGTTTCAAACAAATATCCATCTGCGGGCGGGATCGCAATGATATTAAAAAAGGCCTATGGACCAAGTGCCGTGACCGGAGGTGCCGCATTATTAATGGCACTTTCAATGATTATTAATGAAAGTCTGGTGGCCCGAACGTTTGGCACGTACACCCTTCAGTTATTTGATGTGCAAGAAAATAGCATATTAGTCCCAATACTAGCTATCGGACTCATCATTTTTGCATTTGTTGTAAATGTTGCGGGTAACAAGGTAATTGGAAGTGTATCCAAGGTTACAGCCGTTTTGAAAATTGGCGGCATATTAATTTTCGCCCTTGTAGCACTCTGGGCAGCAGGGTTTGCTTTTCAACCCGCTAGCGCTGATGTAAGTGCAAACTCCTCTGCTAGTGGATTTTTAGCTGGGACCGCATTGGCGATTTTAGCATACAAAGGATTTACAACTATCACCAATAGCGGCGACGAGGTGGTCGACCCAAACAAAAATGTTGGGCGAGCAATTATAGTGTCTTTATTAATTTGTTTGGTTATCTATTTATTAGTCTGCTATGCCGTAGGCTCCACATTAACGGTCGAACAGATAGTTGCAGCTAAGGACTACGCACTCGCTGAAGCGGCTCGTCCCGCTATCGGACAGTATGGTGTTTGGTTTACGGTGGGTATTGCAATAATAGCGACCGCATCGGGTCTACTAGCCAGCGTTTTTGCGGTTTCGCGTATGTTGGCAATGTTGACAGATATGAATTTGATCCCCCATCGGCACTTTGGTATGCCCGGTAATATTCAAAAGCATACTTTGGTCTTTACTGTAATTGCTGCCGGACTACTTGCCGCTTTTTTTGATCTTTCAAGGATCGCATCTTTAGGAGCCATTTTTTACCTAGTAATGGATATTATCATTCATTGGGGCGTATTAAAGGTACTTAGAAAAGACGTTGGAGCAAACCCACTGGTGGTGATCACCGCAATTATATTAGATGCTGTTGTTCTTCTCGCATTCATTTGGATCAAAGGCAGTGATGATTTACAGATTATCATCATTGCTGGCATTGGCATTGTTGCCGTTTTTGCCTATGAGCGCTTTTTCCTCAGGCATAAGCGCGAAGATGATGGCGATGAAGGACATGCCCACGATGGCTAGAATGAAAAAACTTTGAGGATATAGTGCGGGAAATGTACGTTTATCGGCCTGAACATTCTATAAAAATGAATCAGTCCGATAGACGTGTGGATAGGAGCTCTACTAGTTACACCTTCACAGATATTGATTGCTTAATTTCACTCGGCTCGGTCTGGTTATTACCATTCACTTTATTCGCCTCCGCAATGGCGCTCTCTTCAGCTTCTTTCTTTTTACAGTTGGACGTTTCTGTTTCTGCTTCTGCTTCTGCTGTTTGATGATTTTTTTCCAATTTGTCATTCACAATCGGTTGATAAACTGGCGTGTTGTTAGAAATCTGCATTGATAATGTCTCCTTAAGATTAAAAAGGTTTTGAACGATGTTTTAAGTCTTTTTATTTAGAGCGCTTGCCCTGATCAGTTGTATGGCAGCTCCATGGCTTACGTTTGGCATTTTCGCGAATATTTTCGTCAACAAATTGATAATAGCCCTCTTTAAAATGCGTCCACCAATCGTCCGAAATGTCGGCTCTGTGCGTTCGAACTATATTCTCGATGCCATCCAGTTCACAATGCGTCGCATCATAACCAATATGAAGCGTGTTGGATGACTCTTCAAAAGACACTGCATCAACGCCGATGGTTGAATCTATATCTCTGATAATTAGGTCTAAATTGTCCGCAGTCACACCCGTCAGTCGAAGGTGACGAATTACTAAATTTAATTCACTCACACCAACTCTATGATGTTTGTTACTCATTGTTTTCTCCTGCCTATAAATATATTGATACCTTCGACCATCGCGTTTTACAAAAAACGTTAATTGCCATATTGTAGATTTGAACTGCTTAATTTAGGGAGCCAAGCAGGCGTGTTATCTTTGTATGCTAAATAACGCTCCCCAAATTCGGCTATCGCAGCCTTTTCTTCACGTTTCGCTAAGCGAATATAGACTAGTGTCAATATTGGAAACATGATCAATGTCGGGATGGTGGGCCATTGCAATAAAAAGCCAAACATTATGATAATAAAAGCTAAATACTGTGGATGGCGACATCTTGCATACCAACCTGTATTGGCAAGCGAATGGTTTTTCTGCGCATGATGTAGAACGTTCCACGCAGAAGATAAAATAAAGAAACCAGCAACTATGAGTACATTGCTAATAATGTGCAATATGCTCCAATGGGCATCCCCCTCAAGACCTAAAATCGTTCGGAGCAAATGTCCATTTTCATGTGCAAAAAAATCTGTGTTTGGGTAAAGCTCTGTTAACCAGCCTGACAAAAAATAGATGGTGAGTGGAAACCCATACATTTCTGTGAACAAAGCAAATATAAAAGCGGAAAAAGCCCCCAAGCTTCTCCAATCGGTCTTTGATTGCGGTTTTACAAAGCTGAATGCAAAAAATATAAAAATGGCCGAATTTATGAAAACTAAGCCCCACAGGCCATAGTCGGATTCACCGTGCATCGTTTTCTCTCTTTTCTTCGATGTTTGTAGTTGTTTTCTGTTGAGGCCTTTCTTTGAACGTCATTTGGTCCTCTTCTGTCTCTTTTTGCTCGTTATTATGACGACCGTGCCCGTGACTCCCATGCATAAAAAAATGCATAAAGGGGCAAAGTAACAGAATCAGGTAAGGCAAATATGGCCACACATGCTCGCCATGCTCAAAAAATAAAAAGTAACTCGCAGCAGCAATGAGTCCCAGTGCAGCCCACCCAGAGGGCGTTTTCCAAAATGATAAATTTGAATTGCTCATATTTATTCTCCTTTTTGAAAGCTAACGAATCATTGAACCGTTATCTTCCCTTTATACATTTGCATTTGACAGTGAAACGCGTACTCACCTGATGGTAGCGCTGGAAGTGATATAACTGTCTTCTTATTTAAAGGTAGCCGTTCTGAAATATCTAAATCGGGTATTGATAGCATTTCTGCGCAAGGAGTCCCATCAGCTCGATGAAATACTATTTGTCTTTCTTCATTCGCTCTGATTTTGATGTGTGCTGGTTGGTAAATACCGTCTTTTACCAAAACCTCTAACGAACCTTCAGCAATACTAATATTGTGCTCTTTGTACAACCAAAACCACCAGACGATTAGAACAATAAGCGCAATTCCTACAAGGTTGATCCATAGCATCATCACAATCTCCTAATGCTCTTTTGCTTTAAAAAATCGCAAACGATTGGCGTTGGTGACGACTGTTAGTGATGAAAACGCCATCGCAGCACCAGCTATTACTGGACTTAATAAAAGACCGAAAAATGGATATAAAACACCGGCAGCGAATGGAATACCCGCAACGTTGTAAATAAATGCTCCGAATAGGTTTTGCTTAATATTGGTTAGAGTGGCTTTACTCACCGCAATTGCGTCAGCAAGACCATGAAGAGAGCCCCGCATTAGCGTAATATCAGCGCTTTCAATGGCTACGTCAGTACCTGTACCTATTGCAAAGCCTACATCTGCGTGAGCCAGGGCGGGTGCGTCATTAATACCGTCACCTGTCATACCCACGATTTCTCCCATCGTTTGATACTCAGCTACTTTATTTGCTTTTTCCTCAGGCATTACTTCAGCCACAAACTCTGTGATACCAGCTTTTTCAGCTACTGCTTTTGCCGTTGAACGATTATCGCCAGTTAGCATTACTACCCGAATTCCATTGTTCTGAAGTCGCTTTATTGCATCAATAGAATCAGTTTTGATTGGGTCGGCAACTGCAATTACTGCAACAAGTGATGAATTAACCGCAAAATACATTGGGGTTTTAGCTTCAGAGGCTAAGCCTTGGGCTTTTTCGACGTAGTCGCTAATGTCAATATTTCGCTCTTTCATTAGCTTTTCGTTACCGAACAAAAGCGTGTCGCCCTCAAGCTGTGCTTCAACGCCCTGCCCAGCAATCGAGGAGAACTGAGTGACTTTTTTAGGTAATATGTTTTTTGATTTGGCACTTTCAACTATCGCCATCGCTAAAGGATGTTCTGAGCCTGCTTCGATACTCGACGCGAGCATTAGCACTTGTTTTTCATCTTGACCGGGTACTAACAATACATCGGTTACCTTAGGTGCTCCCTCTGTAATAGTGCCTGTCTTATCTAAAATCATCGTAGTAATTTTACTGGCTGTTTGCAGCGCCTCGCCGTTTCTTATCAACACACCAGCTTCTGCGGCTTTGCCTACTCCTACCATTACTGACATCGGTGTCGCTAAACCAAGTGCACATGGACAAGCGATGATGAGAACTGTTGTTGCCGACACAATTGCGTAAGCAATAGCTGGAGACGGCCCAAAGTTTAGCCAAACTAGAGCGCTTATTACGGCGATGATCATGACAACGGGCACGAAGTAAGCTGAAATGATATCGGCTAAACGTCCTATCGGAGGCTTTGAATTTTGAGCGCGTTTTACCATGTTGATAATTTGGGCAAGCGCCGTATCTTTGCCTACGCGCGTTGCCTTAAAAATAATTGAGCCTGATTTATTAATCGTACCAGCGACGACTTCTTCCCCCTCTGTTTTTTCTACAGGCATCGGCTCACCGGTCAACATAGATTCGTCAACTGTGGAGTGTCCTTCTACCACCACGCCGTCTACTGATATTTTTTCACCTGGCCTGACGCGAATAAGCTCATCGAGCAACACTTGTTCTATTGGAATATCTTCATCTTTATTGTTTCTAATAACACGGGCTGTTTTAGCTTGCAGGCCAATTAAACGCTTAATCGCTTCTGAAGTCTTACCTCGCGCCTTAATCTCAAGAGCTAAGCCAAGATTGATTAAACCAATAATCATTGCAGTTGCTTCAAAATATACGTGTCTTGCCATTAGGGGAACCACATCAGGAGCAAAAACAACCACCATTGAGTAAAGCCAAGCAGTTCCTGTTCCGAGAGCTATTAATGTGTCCATATTCGCAGAATGATTTTTAAATGAATTCCAAGCGCCCACATAAAAATGTTTACCCGCAAAAACCATTACGCCAAAAGTCAGCAATCCGACGGTTAACCAAACGAGTCTTTCTGTCGTAGTTGTTACTGTCATTTCGCCAACGACCAGACTGTAAATCATCAATGGCACACCAAGCGACAACGCAACGGCCATTTCGCGCATTAATTTTTTGTAGTATTGCCAGTCGGCTTTTTCTTTTTCGTCCAGAGCTTCTTGCTCAGAATCGCTGTCGTCTAATTTTGCTTTGTATCCGGCTTTTTCCACCGCTTCTATAATATTTGAAACCGATGTATCTCCGGTTACCGTGACAACACGCTGAGCGAAGTTCATCTCCGCTCGTTTAACTCTAGGCAGATTGTTTAACGCCGCCTCAATTTTGTTGACGCAACTGGCACAACTGGCTCCTTCAATTATAAATCGATTTTCTGATAGATTATTTGGCTCTTGGTTGGTTATGTCTTTGACCGCAGGAGTTTCGCTCGCTGATTGGGCTTGCTTGCTACAACAACAATTATTCGTTGTCTTTTGGGTAACTTTTTCAGTTGCAGTCATTTAGACTCCGTCGTGTTATTGGCGCGGTTAACTTTTTTCTGTGCTCTGTATTTGCATAGATTCATATTTTTTTGACTCTGATTGCATAGTAATTAGGGGCAATACGGGAGCAAGACAAAAAGCAATAAAGTTGCTTTTAGATTAAACATAATTTTAACGGTGTAAGATGTTAGGAACACGGCACTGGCATTACAGTTTGATTACTTTTCTGTCATTTATGAAATAAATAATTGGTATGCGCAAAAACGACAATGTGAACGGCTACTAATTGACTAGAAGACTTTTAGCTAGAAATTGGACTAACCCAACATTATGAACATCTTTAGGCTATTATTCGCGAGAAGCGAGGTCATGAGTAATCAATGGTGTAGCCCTGAATTTTTAATTAAATCATCACTGACTACGCATAACTTTTTGCGCTTCGAGATAAATATTGCTAAGTGAAGATTCACAAAAATGTATCATACTTTGTGGACGTTTCGACTGGCTGGATTGCCCAAGATAGCGGACGGATCTGTTTTTGGATTTTAGTTGTCATTTTTTGCTAAATACTAGTTTTTTATAGTTGGCCTTGACAGACAAGTAAACGGCAAAAGGGGCAGTACGCCATTCAAATTTGTATGAGAAGTTTGTGCTTTTGAGGACATAGCCAAGGCTTAAAAGCTGGTTATGACGATCTTGATCGCCACCAAACTGGTTAGTTGCGAATTTCAATAGTGTTGTGGCACAGTATGACTTAGCATTCAAACCCAGTGAGAAACAAGACGTAGATAAACTTTTTAAAGCATGCAATAGCGCCATGTCTTATCTTTTTGTAGACCAGTTTTACCTTTGTTGAATAGACAAGAAATAATGTTTATTCTGAGTTAATTTTCTTTTTATTCTAACAAACTATAATTTGGGTTGGACAGTAATATGACCACATCTCTGGACTCAGACCGGGCCCTTGTAAATGAAACGAAAGATCAATTCGGCTTTGTTGGCATAGCACAACGACTTGCCCCGTCAATCGTTGAAGCATCAAAGGGCGATGGCATAGTTATCGGTCTTGAAGGCCGCTGGGGTTCAGGAAAAACGTCACTTTTGAACTTTCTACGCACTGAACTTGTTGCAGCGCAAGACACAGGAATTCATACCATTACAATCGCGCCGTGGCTGAATGGTGATACCTCATCGATGGTCATGTCATTGCTAGGACCGATGACTGCAATACTAAAGGCCAAAGAAGATGAAATTGCTGAAACTGCTGGCAAGAAAAAAATTGCCATTAAAAAACAGATGGCTGAAGTCGGCCGGCTTTTAAAGGACTACGGTCCACAGACGGCCCGGAAGTTTGCGCCAGTTGCCAATCTCGCCGGACACTTCATTCCAGGAGTTCAGATTACAGGAAAAGCATTAGAAGGCGCTGCAACAGTGGCTGAAAAATTTATACCTAGTGGATCAACACCATCTGAGCTAAAGCAAAAAATATCTGACAAAATCCAAGCGTTGGATGTTGGCTTTGTTGTTATTCTCGATGATCTGGATCGCCTTGAACCAGAGCAAGCAGTTGAAGTTGTTCGGTTAGTTCGCTCCGTCGCTGATTTTCCAAAAGTAGCATACCTGATGTGTTACGACCGTGAAATCCTGGCTCAAGCTCTAAAGACGGGTCTGAAAGTTGAAGATGGTGACCTTTTCCTTCAAAAAATCGTGCAGCTCACTTTCAATATTCCGCTTCCAGAGCCATTTGATCTTCGCAACCAATTTCTAGATGAAGCAAAAGCGATCTTTGCCGACGTCATGGGTTCCGACGCCAACGGCGATCTACTAAATGATTTAAAATTAGCTGTAGACCAAGAAGGAATGGGGCTAACTACACCTCGTGAAGTCAAACTTGCTTTGAATAGCATTCGCTTTGTGTTTCCGCAAATCAAAGACGATGTATATTTCCCTGACTTTTGCCGTCTGCACTTGATCAAAATTACAAAATACAAACTTTATCAGTGGATTGAGTCTTATCTTTCAATACGCTCTGTATTAGTCACTGGAGACGCAAGTGTCTCTCTTGATGAAAAGTCTAGAATAGGTAAGCAGTTAAAGACGCTCTTGCCTTCTAAAGATCCTTTCTCTAGCGATTCGATTTGGAATTTGCAACGTTTTATTCCGGGTGTGTCAGAGGCTGAAAAATCAGAAGAAAGCGTTTTTAACAAGATGGATTCGGCTGATGTTGCTGACGCGATTACCCTTAAAAGGCTCGGTAGTCCACTGCATTATCGATTTTACTTTGCTCTCACTGGTCCAAAGACGGTTATGTCAGATGAGGATTTCAATCATATCTTAGCGTTGGCAAGGGAAAATGACGATCAGTTGGCTATTCGCCTTACCGAAGAAGTGATGAAGCGGCGTAACTCAGGCAAAACGTGGTTCGAACATGTGCTAGACCGACTAGACAAAGAATGCATAGCGACCTTGGATGAAGATCAGCTTATTGGGTTAGTTAAAGCGCTGTCCGATATGATGGATAGCGCAATGGCAGCAGACGGTAAACATCGTGTATTTTCTTCTACGCTTGATGGAATTGCTAACAAGGTTGTAAAGAGGTGCCTAAATCGATTAAACGAAGTGAACCCAAAAAAACAGGCTGCGACTGTCCTACAGATAGCAAGAGAAGGAAAGGCGTTGAATTGGTTGGTAGGTAAGTTCTTTAGAAGCCAGTTGTTTCGCCACGGGAAGGTCGGCAAAGAAGAGGTTACCCCGGACCAATGGGAAATTTCAGAAAAGGTTTTGGACGATGCCATCGCTATCTTAAAAGTCCGCGTCAGCAAACAAATTACAAAGGATCTGATACCAGATTTCCCTGACATTAGGGCTTACTTATATGGTTGGCTGAACTTAACTGAAGATGCTCAAGCAATCGACTGGGTGCATGAATACAGCGCTACAGATGAGGGTTTTATTAGGATACTGAACCACCTTAGGGGATGGTCAATGAGTGACAAAGTGTATTACCCTCTGTCTCAAGAGGTCGTCAGTAAATTTTTCGATTGGGATACAACAGTTGAACGCTTGGATAGTTTAAAAGTTGGTGAGTTTTCTGCTCAAGTTGCGGAACTTCAAGCAGCAATTGACCATGCTAACCATTGAGTAGAACGCTGCTTGTTAATTTTTACCCAAAACTGCTCAAGAGTTCAGTTTTACCTGCAAATTAACAATATTGATTGGTATGCCGACTATCGCCTAACTGCCCAAACCCGTCTGTCACTCATTGGATTTTTGAGACTAAAAAAACTACGTTAATTTGAGCAAAAATTTGAACCCGCTATGTCGGCTTTAGGCTCGGAACGGCCGGCCGCAGTACATCAATAATCAAAAAGTGGTATGATACTCTTTTGTAAAGCATGACACTTTCGGTGTTTGTCAGCCTACACCAATCTACACTATTGTAAGTTTCCCAGAATACACATTCATCGCGCTATAAAACTCATACTCGCCTGGCGGATAAGCGGAAAAGTTCACCGATACTTGTTTATTAAGTTTGAGTCTTATCGATAATCCTAGCTCCGGAAAGAGCAGGTATTCAGAGCATAAATTTGAATCCGTTCTCAGAAAAACAATTTGATTAGCTTTACTAGCTTTCAATTTAACCCTTGGGGGTTGATAGTGAAAGTCTTTTACCTCGACTAAGATACTGTTGTGTCGATGTCGCTTTTTAATGTGCTGGCGAAAACTTAGTATTAGTAGTAAACATATTAAAAACAATGCGCCGCTAATCCATGGCATTTTAGAATCCTTTTATATAGTTCGCTGAACAGCTACTTTTTGTTTATAAAGAAACGCTCGTTCAAGCGATATTTAAGTTGGTTGGTACGTCTTGATTTATCAGGAGAGCGAATGAAAAAAAATAGGGCAGCCATTGCTACCCTTATTGGTTTGAGCAATGTCTAATTATTTATCGAACTCCACCATATCATGTTGGTATATTTCTCCTGTGACCACACTAGCGGTTGCAAAGTGTTCATCCTGCTTTTCTCCGAGACTCACTTTGCCCACAAACTCACGAGAATAGCCAGTTTCACCCTCATTTATAACAAGCTTATCCATTACCGTTCTGTAAACGTTAAATACATCGCCTGTTTCGAGGCTTTCTGTGTTTGCAACGCAAATAACAAGAGTGTTGTCATCTTTGACACTAACAACTTGGCCGCTCATTACATAATCATGGTATAAACTGTTGGCACAACCGCTTAGAAGCGCAGTTGCGATTAATATCAGTGTCGCTAATCTTAGTGTTTTATTCATTTCAAATTCCTTTAATACGTTTATCCTTAGCTCAAAACGCAACTACCTTGCTATCAAGCGGCGCAAACCATCATGCATATTAGTTGCTTGGCATCTATTTGTGTTCATGCACCTTTTTGGATTTTTCTACGGTATGCCCCATCATTTGCTCCATCATTTTTTCCATCATCTGAAGGCGCTTTTCCATCATGGACATTTTCATTTCAGCAGACATTTCCTTGCCATGCATCATGCTTGAATCACCTTTAGACTGATGCATCATGCCCATCATGTCTTGCATGCTTTTAGCATGCTCATTGAGCATTTGTTCTCGTTTCGCTGGGTCGTTTTCTTGTTTTATTTTCTCTAAGGCACTGTTCATTTTTGTAATGTGCTCATTCATCTTTTCTATCGATGCATCATCCATCATATTCATCGGCATATGCGATTTATCGCTGTGTTGATGCGCACTGGTGATACTTAATGGGGAAAACATCAAAAGTGAGGAAAAAGCGATTATAAGTAGGTTTTTCATATTCAATTTCCTTGTTGTTGAGTTAATGATTTCTGTCTTTCGATGCAAACAAAATCTGCTTCTTGCATCAAATTTTGAAATGTAACTGTAATTCAAAATAAACGTTGTTTCACGGCAGAAGCATTACAATTTGATTACCTTTTGGTAATTAAACTTTGTGTAGTAATTAACTTGCAGGAGGGTTAAGCGGACTAGCATGAAAATGCGAAAGGTGGAAAAAAAATTTTGACAATAAGATAAACGCTGCCGACCCATTAATAACAGGAAATCGACAGCGCGGTGTTTTTAATTAGACCAATGAATATGCGTGATTTTCCAATCATCATTCAACTTTTCTAAACCTATGGTTTCGTTCCCAATATGGTTTACTTCTTTTCCTTTGTATCGCCCTTTCACCAAGCTTCTCGACAAAGATATTGCATGTGTGCCGTTTTCTTTTACATGATGCTCTATAAGCTCAATTTGCATTTGTGACAAATACTTCATATCAGAGAGCATATGATGACTTGCATACTCTTGGGCGCTTCGCTCCACACCCTTTCCTTCAAAAATTAAAACATCATCTGCCAAAAGGCTTGCAGCTAAGTCGCCATTCCCTGTTTCTAAAGCTTTATGAAATTTAAGCACTAACGTCGCTGCATCGGAATCTGTTCCGCTAAAGTACTGTGATTCTTCGTTGTGTTTCTCATCTCCATGAGCATTAACTACTGCACTAAATGACAATAGAAATGCAAAAACAGTCAAGGGTCTTAAAGCAGTCATTTTCATAAACATTTTCCTTTTCTTATTTTGGCGAAAACGCCGATTATTTATGTTAAAGGTTCGGGCTCAGCGCAGTAGTTAACAGCGCTGTAAGAGACAAAATGAAAAGCCCAATAATGAACTCAAATTTGATTGATTTGAGTAATTTAAAGCGCACATTTTGATCGTTAGGTAGCCTAGGTACCCAAAAAAACTTATGCCCAGCTGCTAACGTGAGCATTAGAGCAACTGCAAAAAGTTTGGATAAAAAGGCAAGTCCATATTCGGTGAATATAAGGGTCGATGGGGAAGACAGTAGCTGTATCAACATTACTACACCAACCGTGACTAAGATAAACACCAACACTATGGCAATGTTACCGTAACGTTTCATGACGAAAGCTAATTCGGAGTGATTGAGTAATCTACAAGCAGTAATCAGTGGGTATAACGAGCCTACCCACGTCAAACCAATGAGGGAATGGATAACAATTTGAATTTCGCCCAACGTGACAAACTGACTAGCATGTCCGGTCAGGGAAAAAGTAAACGCTAGCGGCAATGAAAACATTGCGGTGCTTGTTAGCAGTAGCTTGAATGACACTAAACTCTGGTCACGTTTGAGTTTTTGTAATAGAAACCACGTAAGCAACGCGAACAAAACAAAGATAGCGCTACGAATTGCGGCAATAGTTCCTACCTGTGAGTGCCACATCATCTCCACCATGAAAGGAGAAAACATACCCGCTAATCCTTTCTCCGCCATATAGCCAGTCTGAAGAAAAAAACCAGCGACACTAGCAAAAAAACCAACAACTGAAAGCCGAAAAGAATAGTTTAAGGTAACCAGTTGCCAGCTTTTATGAGCCTTGAATGCTACGCGCTGCTTGCTGCCTTTTAAAAGTAACAAAGTAGCGCTAGAGCTCATAACACCCATCATCCCTAAATAGACTAGGAATTTGCCTAACACTAAAAATGCGGTCCACCATTCTGGCAACATATCGATTTACCTATTTAACTCTTAATAACTAATGAGTCATACCTGAATGATCCATCGAAGTATTTTTCATGTCTTTGTGCTTCATTCCTTTCATTTTTTTGCTCACATGCACCATAAATGAAAGCTGTCCCTTCATTTTATGACCGTCATCTCCCATAATGGTCCATGAGACTACGTAAGTATCCACAGCAAGCAAAGGTAAGCTGAAACTATAGTTTTTGTTTGCGTCCATCGAAGGTTCAAAGCCAACATCCACAAGCTCACCTTTTTTACTTTTAACCTTTAAGTCAACAAGACGCACATCATCTGCAAAATTGAGAGCCAGGTTGTCTGGACTTTCCATCAACATAGCATTGTCTTTCGGCATTGATGAGGCCAACGATGTATGAGCATATGCTTGTATGCTTAAGCTCAGACTTAAAACAAAAAGTGCGATGATTATTGATTTCATATTATTTCCTTAATAGATAGTTTGTTTAAATAATGTAGTTGTTCTTGTTTGATGTCGTAAAAAGTGAATCGTTGGTGATAGGCCGAATTTCACAGACGCATAGTCGCGGGCGAAAAAGTTCGCCACGCTACTACATGTCAATAGTCCTCTTATGAAATGTCGTTCCTTGCTTGAAGCTAGCATCAGAAAGTATCCGGCAAGTGTTGAATTTGCCTTCTCTTCCACAGAAAATAAATTGCGGGTAAAACCAACAAGGTCAGTAGTAAAGCGCTAACCATGCCACCAACCATCGGAGCAGCAATACGACTCATGACTTCAGACCCAGTGCCTGAGCCGTAAAGTACGGGTAATAAGCCAAATATTATGGTCGCTGTGGTCATCATAACCGGTCGGACACGTAATCCAGAGCCATGAATAACCGCTTCAGTTAACATGTTTATGGTGGGTTTGACGCCCTCAGATTTACATTTTTCGATTAAGGCTTGATACTCCTGATTTAAGTAAACAAGCATAATTACGCCAATTTCTACGGCAACACCTGCAAGTGCAATGAAGCCGACGCCGACGGCAACTGAAAAGTTAAAACCCTCTATGTACATGAGCCAGATACTTCCTACCATAGACAGTGGTAAAGTCCCCATAATGATCGCTACTTCGATGAAGTTGCGAAAATTGAGATACAGTAGAATAACGATGATAGCTATGGTCAAAGGAACCACATAGGTTAATTTCTCTTTCGCCCGCAACATATACTCATATTGTCCAGACCAGTTCACCGAATAACCTGCCGGTAAGACTAATTGCTCGCTCACTGCTTTTTGGGCTGAAACCACATAGGAACCAATATCTACACCATCGATATCCACATACACCCAGCCATTAAGCCGTGCATTTTCACTTTTAATACCTGGAGGACCATCTTCAATATACACATCCGCCACATCGGCCAAAGCAATTCGTTTACCCTGTGGTGTAACGATAGGTAATAAAGATAAGGACTCAGGCGATGAACGATAAGACTGAGGATAACGAACATTTACAGGGTAACGCTCTAAACCTTCAACACTCTGAGTCACATTCATCCCGCCGATAGCACTTGAGACAACTTGTTGGACGTCAGCGATGTTTAGACCATATCGTGCTGCCTTTTCGCGCTGAATATCTACTTTGACATAACGTCCTCCTGCGACACGCTCAGAATAAACAGAGGCAGTGCCGTTAACATCGGAAAGTATGGTTTCAATTTGCTGTCCGATTTTCTGAATTTCCTTGAGATCAGGGCCACCAATTTTAATACCAACGGGCGTCTTTATACCTGTTGCCAACATGTCAATTCTAGTCTTAATTGGCATTACCCAAGCATTCGTTAGGCCCGGCAATTTGACCACTGAGTCAAACTCCTTTATTAAATCATCAGTTGTTAAGCCTTCTCGCCACTCCTCTTTAGGTTTTAATTGAATGAAGGTTTCTATCATCGTTAAAGGAGCCGGATCGGTTGCGGTATCAGCGCGACCTACTTTCCCAAACACGGTTTCGACTTCTGGGACCGTTTTGATCAGTTTATTGGTTTGTTGCAACAACTCTCGGGCTTTGCCAATCGATATACCCGCATAGGTTGTTGGCATGTACATCAAATCCCCCTCATCCAAAGGTGGGATAAACTCGCTGCCAATCTTGTTCACAGGCCACAAACCTATCGCTAGTACTAAAGCCGCAGCTAACATCGTTACCTTAGGGAAACGCAGAACAGTTCTAAGCGTCGGCATGTACAAAAAAGTTAAGAAACGATTGACTGGATTTTTGCTTTCAGCAAGTATTTTACCGCGCACAAAATATCCCATAAGAACGGGCACAAGCGTAATTGCAAGAGCTGCTGAGGCTGCCATTGCATAGGTTTTGGTAAAAGCAAGCGGTGAAAACATGCGCCCCTCTTGTGCCTCAAGCGTAAACACAGGCACAAAACTGACTGTTATAATTAGAAGACTGAAAAACAATGCAGGGCCCACCTCAGATGCTGAATCCACAACTATTTGCCATCTATTCTCTTTGGTTAAGGGGGTGCGCTCCATGTGTTTATGCATATTCTCAATCATCACAATCGCTCCGTCGCTCATCGCACCAATAGCAATAGCAATTCCACCCAATGACATGATGTTGGCATTGATACCTTGCATATACATCACAATAATTGCTGTGATAATGCCTACTGGAATACTAATGATGGCAACAAGCGACGAACGCACATGGAACAAGAATGCGATACACACCAGTGCAACGACGATAAACTCTTCCACTAATTTCGATGCAAGGTTGTCTACCGCTCTTTCTATTAGTGCAGAGCGATCGTACACCGTGACAATTTCGACCCCATCGGGTAAGCCTTTTTTAAGGTCTTCAAGTTTTGCTTTGACGCCGTCAATCGTTTTTTGCGCATTTTCACCAAAGCGCATAACAACGACACCGCCAACGGTTTCCCCTTCACCGTTTAACTCAGCTACTCCCCTTCGCATCTGTGGACCAAGACGAACATCAGCAATGTCCTTTACTAAAAGCGGCGTTCCATTATCGTTTACACCCAAAGGAATAAGCTCAATATCCCTTTTACTCTCTATGTAACCTGTGGCACGGACCATGTATTCAGCTTCAGCCATTTCGATGACCGATGCGCCCACTTCCTGATTGCCGCGCTTGATGGCCGTTTGAATGTGAGAGAGCGGAATGCCATATGCTCGCAACTTCTCCGGATCGACCTGCACTTGATATTGCTTTACCATGCCTCCAATAGCTGAAACTTCAGAAACGCCTGGCACCGTTTGAAGCTCATACTTAAGGAACCAATCCTGTAAGCTTCGTAGTTGGCTGATATCGTTTTGTCCCGTTTTATCAACAAGTGCATAGAGATAAACCCAACCCACGCCGGTAGCATCTGGCCCCAATTGTGGTCTTGCGTTTTCGGGTAGATTAGGAGCAACTTGCGATAAATATTCAAGCACTCGACTACGCGCCCAGTACAAGTCGGTGTCGTCATCGAATATGATGTAGACATAAGAATCGCCAAAAAACGAATATCCTCTCACTGTTTGTGCCCCGGGCACTGACAGCATTGCGGTAGTCAAAGGATAGGTAACTTGATCTTCTACCACTTGAGGCGCTTGTCCTGGATAACTAGTTTTTATAATTACCTGTACGTCCGACAAATCGGGTAATGCATCAACCGGCGTGTTTTTAATGGCAAACAACCCACCACCCACGAGAATAAGCGTAGCCAGTAGAACAAAAAATCGGTTATTGACCGACCATCTAATTATGGCAGCTATCATTGATGAGCTCCTTGATGGTCTGAATGATTAGAATGATCAATGTCTTGGGTATCGTTCATGTCTGTCATCGAGCCCATGATGTGGACAGTTGCCACTTCAAAACTTCCAGAGTCGGTTTTGACAATTTCCATGTGCAGTGACATACCGGCTTTCAATTCTTCAATAGCAACGCTATCGGCAACATCGAAATCCATTGTCATACTCGGCCATTCCCACTCATCAATAGGACCGTGATCAACGTTGATTTTTCTGCTCTCCATCATCACGTTATTTATGGTTGCCTCTGTCCAAACCGACATAATAGGCTCTTCCATACTGTGCATTGCGTCATGACCTGAATCAGTGCTCTCCTCAGAGCTATCCATGTCATTCATCGAATCCATGATATGAACGGTGGTTACTTCGAAACTTCCAGAGTCAGTTTTAGTGATTTCCATATGAAGTGACATGCCGGCTTTCAACTCATTAATGTCGACGCTTTCGGCAACGGTGAAATCCATTGTCATGCTCGGCCATTCCCACTCTTCAATAGCGCCATGATCAACATTTATCATTCTATGATCTGTCATCACACTGTTTACGGTCGCCTCGGTATATACCGACTGCGCAGTCGCTTCAGGCTCCTCCATCCTTTTGAAATCAGAACTAATGCTGCTTTCTGAATCGAGTAAGAATTGTGCTGACGTAACGATTTTGTCGTTGAGTCTCAAGCCTGATAAGATCTCTGTATATTCATCAACTACCTGTCCTACTTCTACTGACACCGACTTAAACTTACCGTCTCCAAGTGCTAAAACCACTCTATCTTGGCTACCAGTTCTAATTACCGCCTCAGAAGGCACGAGTAAATTCTCACCTGTTAAATCGGAATGGATCGTTACCTGAGCGAACATGTTAGGTTTTAGTGCATAATCATCATTGGTAAATCTCAGTCTTACTTTAAGCGTCCTAGTCGTTTCATCTAGGGTTGGATAGATATAATCAACCTCTCCTGTCCACTCTTTACCTGGGAGATATTCTAAAGTCATAGTCACAGGCAAACCCTCTTGAATTTGAGCAGACTGTCGCTCAAACACCTCAGCATCGACCCAAACTTTATCCAAGGCACCAATTGATAAAATTGTCAGTCCTGGCTTTACGTAAAACCCTTGACGCACATTCAAGTTATCAACAAAGCCAGTTTGGGGTGCATAGAAGGTTATTGTTTGCTGAACTTTACCAGTTGAGATAAGCGATTGAATCTCAGATTCTGGCATTTGCAGCGCTTTTAACCTTGTTTTTGAAGCCTCTATCAGCTCCTTATTTGAGCGTTTTAAGGCAATAAGATATTCTTCTTGAGCATTTACAAGTTCGGGAGAATAAAGCGCGTATAGTGGCTCGCCCTTTTTGACATATTCGCCCGCTGCTTTTACGTATAGCTCATCTATCCAACCCTCTACCCTTGGGTGAATATGAACGAGTGTGTCCTCATTATATTGGATATAACCTACTGTTTTTATAGGTACGTGCAAAGACCGCTTTTCCACTTTAGCAGTACGCACACCTAGATTGTTCACTACAGTTGGCGAAATCTTCACCGTACCTGGGCTATCGCCAGCGCCTTGTTCATCTTCGTAAACAGGTACTAAATCCATGCCCATAGGGGACTTCCCAGGCTCATCTCTTCTATAGTTTGGATCCATTGGCGCAACCCAATACAAAGGCTGCTTTTCTCCAGCATCCGCCGCACTATCATGTGAGTCATTTGAGCTTGGTAATATTGAGTAGGTAAGAGCTGTCATTACAGCGCCTGCTATCACGCCTATAGCGATTGCGTTAACAGTTTTCATTGGTTTGCTCCAAATTCAGATACAGCTTTAAGACTCTGCTCAGAAAAAAAGTAATTTAGTTGAATGTTTGTTTTAAGTAGTTCGACTTCGATTTCTAATGCGTCAATACGAGCATTTAGATCAGCAATCCTAGCTCTCACAACTTCAGCAAAATCACCGTCATCATTGGTATAAGCTGTTAACGAGGCTTCGGCTTGTTCGCTTGATTGCTGGAGAATATTCGTGCGATATAAGGTCTGTCTCTCCAACAGCCGTTCTCTTGCTGCAAAAATGGATTGCATTTGAGCAAGCATGCCTCTAAGCACTAATCGTTTTTCAGTTTTAATTGCTTCTGATTCGTTAACGGCGGCGCTTACTTCTTTATCTTGTTTATTTTCTGTAAATAAGGGGAGGTCAAAACTAATGCCAATCGAAAGAAAATCTGCACGGCTTCTGTCCATTTGATCATCCGCTCGATATGCATAACTGGCATTTACTCCCCATTGCGGCTTGTATTGTTGTTTCGCTAGTTCAATGCCAGTCTGACTAGACTTTATTCGGCTTTCAACAGCTCTTATAAGAGGGTGCGAGATGAGTATATTTGCCAACATTTGTTGATTATTAGCTTTCAATATCTTGTAGTAGGCGTTCTCTATTCCTTCAATTTCTGGCAACGTTTTTGGTAGTTCAAGAGAGGCAACATTTACCGAGTTATTGAATGCGCCTAAATCGCCGCCGGTCAACCATTCTAAAAGTTCAGCCGAGGCCCTTTCTTTTTGAGAAGATAGTTTTGTGAGTCTGTCTTCAAGTCGCGCTAGTTCTAACTGCGCTCGGATAATATCTTGTTGCCTAACTTTACCGACGGCAGAGGAGTAATTCGCTTCTGCAATTTCACTGAGTTGTTCAAACAAAGATCTGTCTTTCTCAATTAGCGAAATGCTTTGCTGCGCTAGATAAACGTCTAACCACTTCATAGAAACGGCAACTTGTGTTTTGGCTATTCTGTCCAATCGCATAAATGGATGCTGCGTTGCCAATTCTTCGAGTTGCTTGCGTCTAATACTCAAGCTTTCTCCACGAGGAAACATCTGTGATATGCCCGCTTTAATTTGAGTCATAGGCTCTTGATCGAATGCAAAACCATCAGTAGGGATGTTTGCCAACCCTAATGACACAACTGGATCAGGCAAAGTATCTGCGGCGATACTTGAAGAAATAGTCGCGTTTTCCCGATATTGGCTACCTTCCAACCACGGGTCCTTTTGAATAGCTTGGGCAACAGCCTGCTGCAAAGTAAGGGGGGTCTTTTGTTCTGCTGATATTTGACTGCTTGTTGTAACAAGCAAAATTAGGCATGCAAAGCCTTTAAAAGCACTCATCAGAATTGCTCCTCATACGAATTCACCTCTGCAAAAACCTCTGCTGTACCGTCATCTTTGAGCAATAACACTTGATATGGTCTGAATTGATCGCCGTTCTCCATTCCTGGACTGCCAACAGGCATACCCGGCACCGAGAGGCCGATAGACCCTTGCGGAACATTATCTAAGTATTTAACAATAAATTTGACGGGTATATGACCTTCGAAAACATACCCTTCAGTTGACACCGATGTATGGCAGGAGCGGTACATTGGTTCGATTCCGAGATCTTGTTTTTTAGTAGTGAGAAAAACAAGATCATCTACATCGGTTTGGATGCCTTGAGATTCAGCATGTTCAATCCATCCCTGACAACATCCACACGACTCGCGTTTAAAAACGTCCAACTTTAAACTCGACTCAATATCTTGGGAATTGGTCTTGTTTTGTTCAGTAGTAACTGATTCATTTGTGCATGCAACGACGATAGTCACTGAAATAAGCAGCACTAATTTAGTAAAAAGCAATTTTATTGGCTTCATTTGATTTCTCTTTCTAACAATTTAAATGTCGGCCACAGCCTTTATTGGGCGGCGTTCGATATTGGAATTTTGACGAGCTTCGCCAAATTTTTGGAGTTAGGCTAAAGAGCGTTTTGGGGGACGTTGCAAGCGACCAAGGACAGCATCATCTGCATCCGTGATAAAAGTGTTGGGCTTAAGGGATTTGAAGTCGATTGGAGTTAAAATGTCAAAATTCACGAGCATCGCGATGGACACAATGCCTAGTGGACAAGCACACCCGTCGCCACAGCAATCCGCGTTCATCTGACTCATCTCATGACTATTTTGCGATGAATTATGGTCGTTATCCATAAGGTGTTGCTCATGCATATCGTTTTGCATGTCGCAGCCAGCGCTGGACAGCGCAAACGAATCTGCAACTTGAGTGCTTAAAAATATTATAAGCAAAACAGTTTTAATGCATTTACTGACCACACCAACCCTTAATGAATAATCTAATTCGACTTTACTATTCTTGAAATAACTTTGATAAGGTATTCTAAATATAGTTCCAGTTGAAGAGTATAGTTAAGCAACATGGCAGTGCGATTACCTGCTCATTACAATGTTGTAATCTATTAAGGGCAATCGTTGGTTATTTTTATGCATTGGAATATATTGCTTGTGAGTGAGGTACGTTTTGTTGGCCCGAGTTGCAACATCCAATCTCGAACACCCACTTGTTAAACATTTAGCAACACTAAGTACCGAAATCGCATTAAACATGACGTGAGTGAACTATGAAAATTTTGGTAGTCGAGGATGAAAAGAAAATCGGTGACTATATAAAGCAAGGACTAACAGAGTCTGGATTTGTCATTGAACTCGTCCGCAATGGTTTAGACGGTCATCATAAAGCGATGACAGGCGAGTTTAATCTAATAATATTAGACGTCATGCTCCCAGATATTAATGGTTGGCGGATTTTAGAATCATTACGTCAATCTGGCAATCAAACGCCGGTCTTGTTTTTGACAGCGAGAGATAGTGTAAATGACAGAGTAAAGGGTCTAGAGTTAGGCGCTGACGATTATCTAGTCAAGCCTTTTGCTTTTGCAGAATTGTTGGCTAGAGTCAGAACCCTTTTTCGAAGAGGAAATACAGTAGCTGCCAACCTGCTACAAGTCGCAGACTTACAAATGGACATCCCGTCTCGTGTTGTAAAACGCGCTGGCCAATCCATTAATTTGACAACAAAAGAGTTTTCGCTTTTAGAACTCATGGTCAGAAGACAAGGAGAGGTGCTTCCTCGCTCGTTGATTGCGTCTCAAGTATGGGATATTAATTTCGACAGCGATACAAACGTCATCGATGTAGCGATACGCCGCTTAAGAGCTAAAATTGATGATGCATTTTCCCCTAAATTGATTCAAACGGTTCGTGGTATGGGATACAAGTTAACAACTGATGAAGAGCAAAATTAAAAGGCAAAAGCCGTACTCAATTTCCTTTCGAACAATGGTATTTGTGGGAATAGCTATCTTTGTGTGTTTGGGCGTTATGGGCACACTCGTAGTCACCTCCATCGAAGATCATTTTCAAGAACAAGATGCCGATGAGCTTGATGAGGTGTTTCATGCCATTAAGTTAAAGCTCGAAAAGTCACATAATCAGTCAGTACAACCCAGTAAGCTTTTATTTCAGGCGGTTTCAGGACATCATGGTGTGTACTATTATGTAGAGGATGCCGAAGGAGATACAATATTTTCAAGCGAAGGAGCCAACTTTTCTTTCTTTCCTAAAACAGCCAAAACATACACATCAATTAATCCCGCAGACATGCTGTTATTTAGCGATGAAAACCATATGCATAGAGCCATTAAATTAGGTTTTAACACGCATGATACTAGCTATACCATCATCGTTGCTTCAAACATGGAATTTCATATGACATTTATGAACAGCCTTTTGAAATCGATTATTGGCATCATTATTTGTTCGGGCATTATTACAGTCTTAGCTGCGCGTTTTGCGATTTACAGAAGCCTATCACCATTAAGAAAGCTTACGCGAAAAATTGAAACCATCACCGCCGATAATCTTGATATACGACTAAACCCAGATGAGGTACCGGAAGAATTAATCACTCTAGTAAATTCTTTCAATACCATGATTGAGCGGCTTGAGGATGGATTTGAAAAACTATCCCACTTCTCAGCCGATATCGCGCATGAATTACGAACCCCAATAACTAGCTTAACTACCCAAACCCAAGTGATGTTGGGACAAGCTCGGTCAAATGACGAATATGCTGACATACTTTATTCGAATTTAGAAGAATATGAGCGTATGACGAAAATGGTAAGTGATATGCTGCTATTAGCTAAAACCGAGCACGGTCTTATCAAGCCATCAATTGAACCTTTAGATATTCAACAGGAAATATCAAGCCTACTCGATTACTTTAATTTACTCGCTGACGAAAAGCATATAAACATCCAAGTCACCGTATCCGCCCTTACTATTCAATGCGATAAAACCATGTTCCGACAGGCAATAGGAAATCTGATTTCAAATGCGATTAGACACGCTCCTAGTAATAGTACGGTAGAGATCAAAACGGAGTCCAAAGGAAAAAAGCAGAAAATAATGGTGTTAAATAACGGGGAGAAAATTGAGCCTCAGCATATTCCCAAATTGTTCAATCGTTTCTATCGAGTTGACCCATCTCGACAAAGAGATGGGCAAGGTACAGGCCTTGGATTGACTATTGCTAAATCTGTGATGAAAATCAATGGAGCCGATATGTACGTCGAATCCGATGAAAGTAAGACGGTTTTTATTATCGAGTTTAGCGATACTTAAAAATAAGATGATGACGACGGGTAATCATGTTTGGAAAATTGCTAATTTATCGGGCTATTTATTGAGGTCGCAATATGAATTAAATTAAGACTTATGAATATGTTAATTAGAGCATGTTCAAATATTAATAAAATAAATGAAAATTATTTTGAACATGCTGCATTACATGAGCCCAATTTATCGTTAGATTATTTATTGGTCTGACTAACGGGAAAACCTATTTTAATTATCGTGTATTCTTACAACCGTGTTACCCATTTCGCCAAATCAATAAAGGAGCTTTACCTAATAAAGTCAAGATACTGCTGCTCTGACAAAACTTTTACTCCTTTGTCTTTTGCTGCGTTAATTTTAGTTTCGCCAACTTTATCGCCTGTAACAAGATAAGTTGTCTTTGAAGTTACCGATTTTCCAACTTTTGCGCCTAAGGCTTTAGCATTCTTTTCCATATCTGATCGGGAACCTTCAATCATAGTGCCTGTAAAAACAATTATTGCTCCAGATATCGGTGATGACAATTTTTCAGTATTTTCTATAGCTGTTGGTCTTAATGCAAAGCCTAAATCATAAACCTTAAAAAATTCTTCCCTTATATTTTCTAAACCCTCTTTAATAGCCTCAGCGCTAATTTCAGCGAATCCATCAATTTGGATCATGTCAGAAACTGTAAGTTCAAATAAACTAACTAATGAATGATGTTCTAGAAGTTTTTCGCAATTCCCTGAACCTAACCGGCTAACCCCAAACGCAGATAGGAATCGCCAGTCTTCAATCTCAATACTTCTGCTCGCTTGGAGTTGATTAAATAAATTTATCGCCGTCTTCTCACCAAAGCCAATCTTTAAGAAATCGTCAACTTCTAAGCTATATATTTCATGGATATATTTAACTCCAAAGCTGGTTAGCTTTTCAATCGTCTTAGACCCAAACCCATCATTATTACCAAGAGTTTTGAAAAAATGAACTAAGGTGTTTTCAGTTTGCGCGGGGCAGTCTATTTTATTAGGACAAATTAAATTATCTGATTCCCACAATAAATGGGATCCACAACTGGGGCATGAATCAGGAATATCAGGGGCAACCTTCGTTAAGACCTCTTCAATTTTGGGAATTACTAAACCACTTCTCACCAACCTAATGATAGCGCCAGCTCCAACGCCATTTGTTTTGACCATATTATAATGGTGAACTGTCACTCTGCTTATGGTAACACCACTTAATTTCGTTGGCACAAGTTCGGCTACAGGTGCTATCCTTCCAGTTCTTGATGTTTGTGGTATAACCCTAACTACTTCGACATTTGCAGATTCTTCATTTACTTTAAATGCTATTTGCCACCTATGGTTACGTCTTGTCGCGCCCATATACTTTTTTATAGTCTCATTTGTAGTCTCTAAAATTACACCATCCACATCAAAGTCTACCGAACTCCAAATACCCTCAACGATTGATTCAAACTCATCCATCAACACCGAAATTTTGACTGTATTATTTTTAAGAAGAGCGAAGGGATAAAATACACATGCGCCATCTTTTATAGCCTTCTGGATTCTGTTATCAACCTTCTTTTCAGCTATAATAGCGGCTTGGATATTTCTAGAATTTTCAAAATAACTACTGAGTACCTCAGTGAAATAACTTTTTTTAATAACTATTTCACCGGGCCCCAAACCACGCTCTCCGGAGTTGGCTACCTTCAATCCGCGTTTAAATGCTCTTGTTACATCTTGTCCTCTATAACCATCCCCTCTGGTATATAGAGTATCACCGTCATCATAGGCTGCATAACCATCGAGTTTAGGTGTCACCCTAATATCAATCTCTTCTTCAGGTACATTCGTCTCTTGAGCTGCTTTTTGTATTCTCTTTACCCACTTCTCGATATCTTGAAGTGAATATGCTTTTTCCGTTGACAACATTCTTTCTGGAAGTTCGACTGTTTTAGACTCAATTAAAGGCTCTGGCTCAACAGTGTTAAGGTATGGATGAAGATGATTTTGATCTCGCAATAATGAAATGTATATATCATATTGCTTATCTGACAGAATCGGACTACCCGCCCGATAAAGGGCGTTGGATGCTTTTAGAATAAATACTAACTCTTCAGTATTTAAGTCTGACCGAGAGAACAACGATACTAATTTTTCTGGCCTAAATTCTTCACCTGTCTCATTCAATATTTCCAATTGTTCTTTGGTAAAGTCAATATTCAGCATATCAAAGCCCTCCATTTAAACGAACAACTAAGGTGGTATTGTTATATCCTAATAATGGCTGATAAATATCCGTTTGGAAAAACGATGTAAGGGTATCGTTGAGACCTTTTGTGAAGACATTAATTAAATAATGTAACTTGAGTACTTGAACAAATCTATTTGAAACAATTTTGTCCATGGTGACACCCATTGCACCGGTACGTCCTACTTGAAACTCAACATCTAACAGTTTGGTTATTTCTTCTTGGGCAGGGAATTTCTGCGCAATGGCCCAGCGCGGCGCGCGTGCCACAAAGCCTAATGTTTGTTGTACGCTAATATCATCAACTTTAAACACTACGCCATCAATATCGTAAGGTAAGTCGTCACGAAGGGTCAATATACGCTGATAATACGCTAAGCAGCCTTTGCCTCCCTCTGCGGTGTCGATATCAGGGCATAAGGGTATACCCCACTCACCTAACTGCGCTAATCGCGCACTATGATGATGTGGCAGCTCAAAATCCTCAGGCGTAACCACACCCAAAGAATAGGCGTAAAACATTAACGGGCGTTTCGCTGTTACTTTTGAATCAAGCTGTCTAAGGCTTCCAGCGGCAGCATTACGCGGGTTAGCGAAAACTTTACCGTCGTTAGCACGCTGATAATCATTAAGCGCTTCAAAGCCCTTTTTAGGCATAAATACTTCACCGCGAACTTCTAATCGAGATGGGTAGTTTTCGCCGCGTAATTTAAGAGGAACGTTTGCAATGGTGCGAACATTGGTAGTAATGTTCTCACCAACTTGGCCATCACCCCGAGTCGCTGCACGTACCATTTCGCCATTTTCATAAAGAATACTAACCGCCAATCCATCAAGCTTTGGTTCGCAACTAAAACCAAGTTCTTTATTGTCTTTTAAGCGATCGTAAATACGTTTTTCAAACGCCAATAGCGACACATCATCAAACGCGTTATCAAGTGATAACATAGGCACTTCATGGGTAACTTGCTCGAAAGCAGAAAGCGCAGAGCCCCCCACTTTTTGACTTGGCGAACTTACACTCTGCAATTCAGGGAATTGCTTTTCGATGCTGATGAGTTCCTGCATATCTCTATCATATTGCGCATCGGGCACTGTTGGGGCATCGAGCACATAGTATTGATAGTTGTATTCGTTTATCTGCCCACGAAGTGATTCGGCGCGGGCTTTTGCTTGTTCTAACGTGTCTGACATGATGATACTTGCGTGTAATTTTTTAAAAGAAATGGCGGTTTCACTCTGCTAACTAAAACAGAGGCAGCACGCTCACTCAATACTAATTGGTGACTGTACTTAACGCCAAATAATTGTCCTAATGGTAGCATGAGAAAACAAAAAAGGGCCGCTAAAAAGTCAGGCCCTTTATGCTAATTTATAGGAATTGACTACTGGCGGGCAATCATACGTTTGCGCTCAAACTCACGTATTTTTTCCATGTATTGCTGTAAACCTTGTTTAGTTAGCACACTACGACGTCCATCAAGCACTTGAGCACCGAACTCATCCGCCAACTTACGTGCGGCGTTGTGCATCATATTGAACACTTGATGAGGATCGCCCTCAATGGGCAGGATCATAAACAAAGAAACTCCCTGTGTGTTAAACGTTTCAAGGTTATCAATATCGAAAATTCCAGGCTTAAACATATTAGCCAAGCTAAATAACACCGGTCCTTTACCATTGGAATTAACGTGGCGATGGAAAATATCTTGGTCGCCAAACTTAAAGCCAAGCGTTAATAACATTGGCAACAAAGCTGCGCCAGATATTGGGTCGTCCTCGGGGGCTTTAACGTTGAGTACGAGTACTTCTTGTTCAACTTGCTCAGAAGCGCCCTCATTTTGGGTGCGACTGCCTGAAGCAGTTTGCATACTGTTATCTTGGCTGTCTGTACTGGCGCTTTCTGCGTTGGCTGCGTTGGCTGCATTGGCTGCATTGGCTGCACTGTCATCAAAATCGATACGCATTTGATCATCGCCAAATTTAGGCTCTTGGCGCTTGCGAGAAATAGGTTTGCTGCGCTTTCCTTTCATAAAGCGCTTAGCTTGTTCACCTAGGCCGCTGGCACTAACGACTTCAGCACCTTCGCTTGCCTGATTTTGGGTCTCTTTGTGGCCTGTTTGCGCAGTATTACCCGACACAGATTGTGTTGCCGGTGAGTCCAAACTGAAATCATCGATTTCTGGTGAGTTGTGTTCAGGCGTTGGTTGGCTATTGCCCGCATCATGAGACACTGGCGTACTGTCTACTGCACTATAAGTCGCAGAGGGCTGGTTGGTAGCGGCAGTTTCAACTTCGCTAGCAGGTTCATCATCGCCTTCACGTAATAGAAACCCAGGAGGTTCTGGGAAGGAATCTGCACTCAATCCGTCATCTACATTTGCAGGGACTGAAGTGCTCTGAAGATGCGGCTTTGGATTAGACACTACCGAACCATAAAGCTTAGGTTTATCGGCTACCTTTTCTTTCGAAGTATTAGTCTTGGAAGCGGAATCTTCAGCACTCGCTCCACTACTCGCGGCATTAGCTTCTTTCTGCGCAGTAGCAGCTAAATGATCAACCGTTTCATTTTCACCCGATGATTTATCCGATGCATTATTAACATCATGCTGAACACTGACATCGCTAACATCGCTATCAGCGGTGCTATCGCTACCATAAAAGCTTTTTGCTTTGGAGGCACTCGCCGCTGTGTGATTGGCACTGCTATGTGAATCACCTAGGTCTTGTTCATCGCTTGTATCGAAACTGTCTTGCGCATTTTCTTGTGCATTGCCAGAACTCACCACGCGAACCTGGCCAATACCTAATTCATCAAATCCTTCTGATTGCGAACCTTCTTCCTCACCAATATCTGC
Source organism: Alteromonas naphthalenivorans (assembly GCF_000213655.1). Taxonomy (NCBI): domain Bacteria; kingdom Pseudomonadati; phylum Pseudomonadota; class Gammaproteobacteria; order Alteromonadales; family Alteromonadaceae; genus Alteromonas; species Alteromonas naphthalenivorans. The sequence continues at coordinate 1,618,444 of NC_015554.1, read as the reverse complement.
CCACTGACGGGGTTCAACTCGAGGTTTACTGCTCGCCTTTCCGTTTTTGCGAATTTTCCAAATACCGTGAGCAAGCACTGCAATTATAAAGCAGGTACCTGCAAACAATAGTGATAGACGTAATTCATCTTCCATTTAGCTTCGTCGCCCTTTGTTATGCTTCTGCGAAAGCCATTGCTTGTTCAACATCAACCGCTACCATCCTAGACACACCAGGTTCTGCCATGGTAACACCGGTTAAATGACTTGCCATTTCCATCGCAATCTTATTGTGGGTGATATAAATAAACTGTACCGTTTGCGACATTTCTGAAACCAAGTTACAAAAACGCCCAACGTTAGCATCATCCAATGGTGCATCAACTTCATCCAGCAAACAAAATGGTGCTGGATTAAGCCTAAATATCGCAAATACCAATGATAAAGCGGTTAACGCTTTTTCTCCACCGCTTAAAAGGTGAATTGTACTATTTTTCTTACCAGGAGGGCGCGCCATGATAGTCACCCCAGTTTCTAGTAAGTCATCGTCGGTTAACGCTAAATAAGCGGAGCCTCCTCCAAACACTTTTGGAAACAGGGTTTTTAAATCTTGGTTCACTTGCTCAAACGTAGTAGAAAAACGGGTACGGGTTTCTTTATCTATTTTACGTATCGCGCTTTGCAATGTTTCCAATGCATCGGTTAAATCATGGTATTGAGTATCAAGGTGTAACTTTCGTTCCGATTGGGTTTCGAACTCTTCTACCGCTGCCAAGTTCACCGCCCCTAAGCGAGACAAACTTCCTTGCGTGCTTTCAAGTTCTTTCTGCCACATGGTTTCATCAGCTTCTTCAGGCAATGTTTCAAGAATAGATTTGAGCGACTGCTGGCTGTCTTCCAGCTGCTCCAAAATAGCGGTAGCACGCACTTTAAACCCTTCAATCTCGATATTTAGCTTTTCGATGTTGCTCGTGCGCTCTTGAATATCTTTCGCCAACGCCTGTTGGCCTTTTTCTGACTCACGCAGCATTTGTTCTATTTCATCATGCTTAGATTGGTACTCGGAACGCTTGTTTTCAAGTTCACTTTTTTGTGTAAGCATTTCTTGTAATTGAACTTTTTGAACTGCTTGCGGCGCCGACAAGTCTGTAAGCTCTTTGCTTAGCGTATCCCGTCTGGATTGATAATCGGTTAGCTGCTGTTGGTTACGCGTTACCTGTTGAGCATATAAATTTTGATGACTTTCCAACTGCTGTACTTTTAATGCCATCTCATGAGCCAGGTGTGTTAACGACTCTACCTTACTGCGAAGTTGCGCCACCTTATTATCAAATTGTTCTCGGTTATTTTGCGCTTCGCTAACGCGATCTTCGTATTCCAATAGTTGTGCTTCATGAATTTCAAGCTGTTCAGATAAAGTAACAAGCTGCGCTTCTTCTTTACTTAACATGACATTCTGCTTGTTTAATTCGTCTTTAAGTTTTGTGCTTCGCGCCGCTAATTGTTCGTTTTGCATCACTAATACAGACATGGCATTGGTATGCTGAACTAGCGTATTTTTAAGGCTCTCATAGGTGAGTTTGGCATGGTCACTTTTCTCGGCATTACGACTAACCAGCACGTTGGCTTCTTCTACTTTTGCCTGGGCTAATGCTATATTGTCTTCAATGTGGTTAAGCTTTTCACTCAAATCAGCCAGTTTTGATGCTCTATGTAAAACGCTGTTTTCAACTTCACCGCCCCGCACTACCCAATCTTTAGCACACCAAAGACCTTCTTGTGAAAGTACAGACATTGTGTTTTGAAGGGTGCCGACCATATCCAGTGCATCAGCGTTGGTTTTACACAGTAGAATATGATTGAACGCTTCTGGCACCCGTTTGTTTTGTAACGCCGCAGCCAAGGTGTTGGGTTGCTTTTTATCGGTGAAAGCTGATTGGGCAAACACCCGCCCCCCCATGGGCAAAAGCGTTATCTGATTAACTAAGTCATTTATTTCAAGAGAACCGGCAATATAAGGTTGATGCCAATAGCGCAATACGGTTTCCACACAGTCATTCAAATGTTCTGGCACATTCAGCTGCTGCCACAACAATTGTAAGTCGCTATGCACCTCGGTATTGCCCGCAGCAGCATCGTCTTGCAGTGCCGATAGTGCTGCAATGGTAGATTGCAAAGACTGTCTTTCGCCATCTAGCTCTCTATGCATTGTTTCTACTTGTGCTAGGGCTTGCTGACTGCTTTTAAGGGCTTCTTTGATGTCGTTGTATTGCTCCAACGCCTCGCTTGCCTGAACTTCGGCTTCATCAATTTGCGCATTTAACATTGAAATCCGATCGGTAATATCATCGGTGTCGAGCTGGCTAAGCTCATCGTTCAGTTCACTGATACGCTGTGAAGTACGAAGCTGCATGTTCATCGTCGACTGAATTTGACTATGGCAGGTTTGTACCTCTTGCTTTAAACGATGATAAATTTGTTCGTGCTCGCGGCTTTGTGCACTAAAATCACGGCGTTCTTGCTCGGCATCATCAAACATGTCTTTGGCTTGTGCCAAAGCTTCATCATTCAACGCTTGCTGGGGTAACAAGGTGTCTAAACCCGATTTAGAGGTGGCTAACGCTTGATTAGCTTCTTCTAACCCAGCGACCAACAAGTTCGTTTGCTCGTTCAAGGTGACGAGTTCAGCCTCAATCTGTTGTTTGCGCTGCTGACTATGTAATTCGTTTTGTTCAATACGAGTAATGGCGTTACTGGTGGTAAATAGCTGCTGCTGCACATCATCGGCAGCTTGTTTGTTTTGCGCCAGTTGCTCTTTGTAGGCGAGCATGCCCGCTTCATCACCATGTTGCCGTAACACTAATGCATCAAGTGCTTGCTGGTGACCTTGCAGCACTTGCTGCAAGTTTTCAGTTTGTTCGTTATTTTTTAAAAAGCGGATACCCGCTAATTGCCCCTTCAGTTCACGCACTTTCTCACGCAACATTTTATAACGGGTTGCAGCCGCGGCTTGGCGCTGAAGCTTTTCAAGTTGTTGACCAAGTTCATCACGTACATCATTTAACCTTGCTAGGTTATCTTGCGTGTGGCGAATACGATTTTCAGTTTCCCGCCTTCTTTCTTTGTACTTGGAAATACCGGCCGCTTCTTCGATGAAAACTCGCAGCTCTTGCGGCTTAGATTCTATTAGCCGAGAAATCATACCTTGTTCAATAATGGCGTAAGAGCGAGGCCCTAACCCTGTGCCCAAAAACAAATCGGTGACATCACGACGACGGCATTTGGTGCCGTTTAAAAAATAGGTAGATTGGGCATCGCGGGTGACTAATCGTCTTACTGATAATTCGCTGTAAGTCGCATATTCGCCGCCAATTCGCCCTGCACTGTTATCAAAAAACAACTCAACACTGCACTGCCCCACAGGTTTACGTGCGGTAGAGCCGTTGAAGATAACGTCGGTCATGGCATCGCCACGTAAGTTCTTAGCAGAACTTTCCCCTAGCACCCATCGTACGGCATCGATTACGTTCGACTTTCCGCACCCATTTGGGCCGACAACAGCAGTCATTTCATTAGGAAAAGGAATTGTGGTTGGGTCTACAAAGGACTTAAAGCCCGCTAGTTTGATCTTTTTTAAACGCACAACAATACCTTACGCACTAAAGCTACGTAACAAGATGCGCCCCGTTGATGAGGGTTAAACGTTATAAAAGAAATATTTAGCGTATTGGCTAAGTGCATTAGGAAGCACATTTTTATGGTTTTTATTATGCTTGGACTTTACCAAATCTAACAGCTTGTAACAATTACCATTTCGTTTGCGTTAGGGTGTTACGTATAATGAGTAAATAATTTTGTTTTAGTAAAAGTTTTAGTAGCAGTTTTAGTAAAACCATCGTAGTAAAACCGAGCAGTGGAGTAATGATGAGTTCGCGAAGTGGTATACATTATTTTTTTGAAGGGTTTTCATTAATCAAAACTAAAGGCTTAAAACGCTTTGTTTTTGTTCCTTTGGCTATCAACATTCTGCTTTTTTCCGCCGCTTTCTATTTTCTATTTGGCCAAATCGAATACGGCATAAGCTATGTGATAAACCTAGTACCTGAATGGCTGGGTTGGATCAAAACGGCAGTAAATTTCTTTTTATGGCCGTTAGCGGTGTTAAGTGTACTGCTTATATTTGCCCTAATATTTGGCACACTTGCAAACTGGATTGCTGCGCCTTTTAACGGTGTATTGTCAGAAAAAGTTGAGCGCCACTTAACAGGGCAAGCGATGGGTGACGATGGATTACTCGACCTTGTAAAAGACATTCCACGCACCTTGGGCCGAGAATTTACCAAGCTCTTTTGGTATATTCCTCGCGCTATAGGCTTCTTGATACTGTTTATATTTGTGCCTGTATTCGGGCAAATTCTGTGGTTCTTATTTTCAGCCTGGATGATGGCAATTCAATACTGCGATTACCCTTACGATAACCACAAAATTGACTTCAAGCGCATGCAAAATCACCTGTCGCAGCATAAAGGCAAATCGATGTCCTTTGGCATTATGGTGAATATCTTTTCACTTATTCCCGTGGTGAACTTTATCGTTATGCCAGTCGCCATCTGTGGCGCTACATCAATGTGGGTAAGTGAACTACGTGACGAGGCATTAAGAAACCGGGTTTAATGCTTTATTCTTCGATATTGGTTTTAGCGTCTGTTTTAGCATCGGTAGTGGTAGCAGCATCTGCTGCCGCCTCACCCGCATTTATTTCACCACTCGCTTTGTGGCTTTCGTAGGCCGCAAGCCATTGCCCGGCCTCTTGGGATTGTCCGCTTTTATGAAAAGCCTGAAACAGATTCATTGAAATAGGTCGCTGCGCCGCGGGATTTGCTAACTGGTCTTGCCACAAAGACAAGTATAAATCGGGTATGACTCCACTATCATGGTGTTCCATAAACGTGATAACACGGCTAGGTTTGTAGCTGGTGACGTTTATTGCACCACAGGTTTTCGCAGTGCCTACCCGTAGAGGTAAAAACGCTTCTTTGGCTTTGGTTTCCCAGTGATTTACGGTGTTTTGAGGATGATAAGCAATGGCACCGTCCATAGTAAGATTAGGCGGAGCAAATGTATTTAACCCTTCGTTAGAGCAGTATCGCGTCGCGGCGTTGCGTGACAACGCATATTCGTCAATAAAACCCGCGAAGTGCGCCAGTTCGTGTACCATCACCGAGTAAGCATCGCTTATATCTAAGTACATCACCCCATTTTGAACATTGGCTTTGCCCTGCTCCGATACCACGATGGCATGGGTAAGATCCCGAGCCTTAACAATTGGCGCCAGTGGCTTCACGTTGCAGGCAAGATTACCTTGCCCTTGAAAATTAGCGTTACAATCAAGCACATTATTTTCAAGCCATAAAGGCGGTGCAATACATAGCGGAAGTTCACTCAACCGCTCATCGTTCACATAGTCTTTATATAACTTATCAGCACGAGCAATCGTGGCCAATGAGGTAGCGACAAGTTGTATTCGCTGATGGCACATTGTATTTGATTGCCATGAATATTGAGACACAGCAGTAGGTGTTGTTGGCCTATACCGTTTAATAACAGATGCTATCTGCTGCGCTAATTTATGACCTTCCTTAGCGGCGCGCTGAATAAATACTTTTGCGTCGTCACGATTATTTTCATCCCACAATAACCTGCCGTACTTAAAAGCACTTTGCATATCATCCATGGCCGTTTTCTGAAGCCAAGGTTTTGCTAATTCTGGTTGAGCGTGTAAAAGATACCAATCAGCGAGTGCAGCTTGAGCAGGCATATAACCTTGCTCAGCCGCTCTAATTAACCATTTCTCTCGTTTTTCTGGATTCTCAGTCGCCATGGCAAAGGCGAGTTGCGCTTCGGCGACATTACCAAGGGCAGCTAAACGAACAAGCCGATCTGAAGCGGCCTCTTCACCAAGTAATTGGTACAACGCCCATGCTGCGTCAGCATTATTAATTGAGGCTAACTGCTCAAGCCAATATTGGGCATTATTTTTAGTTGCTACATTGATAAGAAGGTTTTGTGCTTCTTCGCTGGCATTATCGTTGCCCTGACTTGTACCAGATAGTTCATTATTTTGCGCCGCAAGCCATAGCAACGCGTAAACGCTTTGCTTTAACGGCCGAGCTTTATTTGACGAAAGTGGGTTACTCGCGGGAGCGCTAGCAGTTGAATCAGCGCTGGCTGAATTAGAGCTAAGTGGATCAGAACCGGCTTGTTCGGGTGCCAATGCATCAGATAAATCAGGCTCGGTTGAAAGAGGCTCGGCTAAGAGGAATTGCTTATCGTAAGCATGTATTGCCGAGGTAGCATTACGCACTAACTGCTGCGTGTAACGGCCGCTGTCGCCCGCTATCAGCAACAGCGCTATTATCGCTAATGTTAATCCACGCATTGTCTAGACGCTGTTACTCTTCAGCGTCTGACGAACGTTGACGAAGACGGTTAAGCTCCATTCGAGCGTAACGATGTTCAACATAATCAAAGACGTTGGTGCTCAGCGCCAACTTAAAATAGTTAGAAGCGATACCATTGTTGCCATCTTGGCTATGGTACTTACCTAAATAAAAGTACGCTTCACACAGCCTATCAGTTAATGCTTTTTGACTCTTTACACCGTCAAGTAGCGAATTAAGCACTGCGTTTTCATCCACCACGCCTAAAAATAAATCGGTTAGTGTGGTGGCCCAATGTTCATTATTTAATTCTGGCCGAATAGCCGCTAAATAAGCCTGACCTTCTTCTGGCGATAAATCGTAATGGGCAAAATACGCCCACAAGGCACGAAACGGGTCAGAATTATCCTTTTGTAAAAACCGGCCTAAGTCTTCTATAGCCAATTCCGATCTACCGCCGTAATACAAGGCAATGCCACGGTTCAAAAAAGCGAAATCATATTCAGGGTTAATTTCTAGCGTAGAATCGAAAGAATCGTAGGCTTGTATAAAGTCACTTTGCTGAATGTAGTGAATGCCCATAGAGTTATAGGCTTCTGCAAAATCGGGCTTAAGGTTGATAGCCTGACTGTAATCAAACTGTGCTAACCCACCTAACCCAACGCTGTCGTATAGCATTCCGCGTTGTAGGTGAAGTTCTGCTTTGTCTTCATCAGACAAGGCGCTGCTACCCAAAATTTGATTGTAACGGGCAATAGCCATTTCAGAGCGAGGATTAACTGGCGCTGGCTCTGCTAACAGTAAATTACCCATTTGTGGCTGGCGAGAAACTTCTGGAGTTTGTGCACAACCGCCTAAAATACCAACAAATATGAAAAAAAAGATGAGACTAACGTTTCGACGCATGGTAAAAAAGCATTCTTAAGTAAGAAAAACATCCCGCGTTACAGATGCGTAAGCGGCTTTATATGCCGCCAACCTTCTCGCATTTAGTGTAAAAAGTAAAGTTATAAGTCGGGAGAATGTAGGTAGTTATGGATAATAAAAAGATAAAAAAGCTAATAGAACAAGCACAAGAAGTTCAACAACACTCGCACTCACCTTATTCTGATTTTAAAGTGGGTGCAGCTGTACTTACCGAGTCAGGTGATATTTTTGCAGGCTGTAATGTCGAAAGTGCCGCTTACCCCCTTAGCCAATGTGCTGAAGCCAGCGCCATTGGAAATATGGTTAGCCACGGCCATAAACGCATTCATTCTATTGTGGTGGCGAGTCAAAATGACGAATTTTGCTTTCCTTGCGGAGGCTGTCGACAAAAAATTGCAGAATTTGCGCCAGACGATACCCCTGTGGTGATGGTCACTAAATCGGGTAAAACCCACGAAACCACCATTGGTGAATTGCTGCCTAATGCGTTTAGAGCGCACGATTTAGGCAAGTAGGTAGGTTTAGGCTTGATATTTAAGTATAAGATCTTACGCGGTTATTTTACATTTTATAAACCCGCGTAAGGCTTACGCTTTTCACCCGCGATATTCTATGTTTCTTTCCCCCTTTTTATTTTTATGCATTGCTTAATTCACGCTCAACCCAAGTGCTTTTTTAATGACTAGATCTTGTCAGCACATCTTCGGCGCAGCAGAAGGAGTAATATTTAAGATCAATCCATTTTGATTGAACGCTAATGCTACTTGGTCACCAATTTCAATGCCTGTGGCAATACGCTGATGCGCTCTCATACTCGCGACAAGATTATCAGATAGGGTTATTTGCTTTGACGAGCAATCTACTAACGTCCATTGATTATTGATGTTCGTCAGTGTCGCTACGCTTGTTCTTACTGCATTCAACGTGGCCAACTGATGTTCGTAAGCTCTACTATAAGCCTTATATTGTTTGCTGTAATCGTTACTATCTACATCGGCTATTTCATCGCTAAAACCGTGTACTTCAAGTTCAACATCTATAGTGGCAATATCTACAGTATTGCTTACCTGGCTTTTAAAATCATAAATACCTACCAATATAACCAATACAAAAGCAGCCGCACCAAATGCAAACCAGTCCTTATGCCAACTCCCTACAAGTTGCCAAAAGCGTGAACCTTGCCCAAAACCTGAGTATTCATGGTGCTTTGCATTATTTATCACCTTACGTTTAATGCGACTTGGCACTTTGCGTTGGTTTTTGCTGTGCTGATATGCCTGACGGAAGTGTTCATTTTCGTCTTTCATGATTGTGACTCCAATGCTTTTTTAAGCTTTTCCCTTGCATAACGAAGACGTGTTTTGACTGTCTCGTGAGGGACACAACAAATTGTACTTATCTCGTGTACGCTGAACCCTTCTTGCTGTAAGGAAAATGCTTCTTTCTGCTCGAAGGGTAACCGCTTTAATAGTTGGTGAAAGTCAGGTACCTCATCTAACGGATTACTATCAGACACCAAGCTTTCAACCTGATTACAATGGTTGCTTTGTTGATATTGCTTTCTAAGTTCATCTAGCAGGGTGTTGCGGCCAAGGGTGAAAAGCCAGCCCAGAAATTTTCCTTCCTGGCGATACAAGTGCTTTTTTTCTATTACCTTTAGCCACGTTTTTTGAGTTATATCTGCCGCCATATCTGCGTTACTCAACACCAGCAAATAGTAATACAATGCATTGCTATGTCGATCGTATAAACGAGATAACGCTTTAGGTTCCCCCGTACGCGCATATCGTTCCATTAAGCTTTCATCGCTTAAGGGTGCACTGAACCAATCTTTTACCGATATCAGCAGCCCTGCTCTGGCATAACTCATACGCGCTCCCTTATTCACCTTGAAGAACTAAGTAAAAACCAATCAAAACATGCTATTGACGAGCGGATTCAAAACGAAAATCTAATACAACAAACATATCATGTTGAGCCACTGGCACACCATTTTCTATTTTTGGTTTATATTTCCATTTTGACAAGGCTCTACGGGCTGCACGGTCGAACACACGCTTGGGCTCGGCGCTAATAATATAAATATCTTGTACCGTACCATTTGACGCTACCGTAAAACCTAACTTCACCCACCCTTCTATACCATCTCGCAACGCCTCTTGGGGAAAAGAGGGATCTACTCGAAATTGCGGAGAAGCTTGCATATCCTTTTGTCCACTTTGAAAATTAGGATTTATATTCACCGTATTGTTGGTAAATTGAGGGGTAAACTTAAACGTTGTATCGGTGTCATTGGGCGTAGGATCTGCTTTGGGTATTTCCATAGGCGGCTGCGCTACAGGCTTCTCCATGGGTTTTATAGGCGTACGTACAATCACTTTAGGATCGTCCAACGTCAATACAATCGGCCCAACAGTTTGATACTCCGTCACTTTACCCGCAACCTGATCGTTCTCTATCAATTTAGCCATAACGGCAAACAAAGCAAAGGTGATAACTACACTCATTGCTATGTAAATAAGTGGCTTAACGCTGAAGGGGCGAAGTACATCATGTTCTGTGAATGCGTTCATATTGCTCTCCTGTTTTCTTACATAACGAAACAAAATGGCAATAGGGGTGATTTATTTTTACGGCTGGATTAAAACTGCATGCGGGCAACCACTGGTATGACCATTCAAATTGATAAATTGACTCTTCGTCATCTGCTAATACTATATTCAGTCTCGTAGACCGGTGAAACCTAAGCAGCGTACGCTTATCATAGAGCTCGTTTAAATAAGCACGTATTAATGAGCCTGTATCGATAAGCTCGAATAAAAAGATACGAAAACGATAAAGCGGCCTACTAACGTTTCCCAAATGAATTTTGTTGCGTTGAATGTTCGTTTAAAAGCCTAACGCGTTTTTAAGCACATTTTGCGCACTATATATGGAATATAACTACCCATGACCACTAAAACTCAAGCCTTATTTACCCCTTTCGAACATAAAGGGCTTTCGGTAGACAACAGAATTGTAATGGCACCGATGACGCGTGAATTTTCTCCTGAAGGTATTCCTACCACAGAGGTTGCTGATTACTATCGCCGCCGCGCTGAAGGTGGAACAGGATTAATTATCACAGAAGGCACTACGGTAAACGATCCGGTAGCTAATATGAGCCATCGCATTCCTGTTTTTCACGGTGACAAGGCACTTGCCGGTTGGGAAGAAACGGTAAAGGCCGTGCACAGTGTTGGTGGTAAAATTATGCCTCAGCTTTGGCACGTAGGAATGGCTCGTGTTGCTGAAAAAGCCCCTTTCCCGGAACTGCCTAGTGCAGGGCCTTCAGGCTTATTTAAGCCTGGTAAGCAAGGCGCAGAGCCAATGACTCAACAACATATTGAGTCTGTAATCGGTGCTTTCGCAACCGCTGCGGCAGATGCTAAACGCATTGGTTTTGATGGTATTGAAATTCACGGGGCACACGGCTATTTGATTGACCAGTTTTTCTGGAGCGGCACTAACGAGCGCACCGATGATTGGGGTGGCAGCATGGCGAACCGTGGTCGCTTTGCGGTAGAAATTATTAAAGCGATCCGCGCCGCTACGTCGCCTGACTTCCCCATTGTGCTGCGTTATTCACAATGGAAACAACAAGATTACACAGCGCGCCTCGCGGAAACACCGCAATTACTTGAAGAATTTTTAGCCCCGCTTAGTGATGCAGGTGTAGACATATTCCATTGTTCACAGCGCCGTTACTGGGAAAATGAATTCGAAGGTAGCGATTTAAACCTAGCAGGATGGACGAAAAAGCTTACTGGCAAGCCAACAATTACCGTAGGCTCAGTAGGTCTTAACGATGATTTCTTTGGTGCCTTCACCGGGAAAGGTTCGAACACGCGTGCTATCGATGATTTGATTGAACGTTTAGAAAAAGGCGAGTTTGATTTGGTAGCCGTAGGCCGCGCCCTACTCCAAGATGCCAATTGGGCAAATAAAATCAAAAACAACCAGCTTGATGAATTAGAGGAATTCTCAGGGAAAGCCCTCGCGTCGCTTACATAAGCAGTTATACAAGCTCGTGCATAGGCAGTTCCATAGGCATTTATATTAATGCTTGTGGAACCTTTGCACGTTCACTCAATAAATTCGCTAATGATCTGGCTAACTTGCTTACTAAAATGTTTGCAAACGCACATGGGATTATTTGAGTGGCAACATCCAGAATGGCTGACAACACTACGCTCATCATTGACCGTACAACCAAGCAGTAATCTTCACTATGACACAACCCATGCCGTCTAATAAGTTAGCTAAAAATACACTGCTATTAGCCGCAGCTGCCATTGGATTTGCGCAAACCGTTCTGTTCGCAATTTTAGCACCGCTAGGTAGAGAAATTGGCCTAATAGAAGTGCAAATTGGCGCCATTATTTCTTGCTCGTCTCTCACATTATTTTTAATCAGCCCTTTGTGGGGGCGTGCTAGCGATCGCTGGGGTAGACGAATAGTACTCTTAATAGGATTGTTTGGTTATTCTGCGGGTACTTTGGTTTTCGCGGGTGTATTCCAAGCTGCACTATTAGGCCTGCTAGCTCCTTTAGCAGCGCTTGTCTTACTTATCATTACGCGAGTGGGCAATGCCACGGTAATGGCTGCTGTATCGCCTTCAGCAAGTGCCTACATGGCAGATATCACTACGGTAGAAGAGCGAGTAAAGGGGATGGGCGCGCTAGGCGCTGCAACCAATATTGGCTCAATTTTGGGGCCTGCCATTGGTGGGTTGTTGGCCAGTATAAGTTTACTTACGCCGCTTTATTTTTCTGTGGGTGTAACCGTTGCCGTCGCGGTATTAGCCATGTACTCTTTGCCCGTATTGCCTAAGCCTACACATACTTCAGCACCCAAGAAGCTTAAATACACTGATCCTAGAATATTCCCATTAATAGTAGCAGGCGTATTGTTGTTTATGGGCTTTGCCATCGTTCAGCAAACTATAGCCTTTCGGTTTCAAGACACCTTCGGACTAAACAGCACCGATACCGCCAAAATTGTAGGCTTCAGTTTAATGATTTCTGCCGCATCTGCGTTGTTGGTTCAAATGCTGGTTATTCCTCGATTAAAGCTTCGCCCTTTCACCTTATTACGGCTCTCAATGCCCATCATGATGATAGCGTTTGCTATCTTAGCTTCTGGTGAAACTAAACTTCAATTTATGTCAGCCATGTGCGTATTGGGTTTGGGGTTAGGCATAGCGGGGCCAGGGTTTATGGCTGGGGTATCGGTAGCGGTATCATCAGATGAACAAGGTGCGGTAGCAGGCATCGCTGGCGCCTGCCCGCCTTTGGGGTTCGCAGTAGGCCCGCTTTTAGGCTCATATCTTTATGCTATAGATGCCTCACTGCCCTACTGGTTTTCGTTCAGCTGTTATTTATTGGTGTTTTTCTTTACGCTAAAATTTAAAACACGCCATTAAAAAATAGTGAATGCCATTAAGTGGGCTCGCTGCTTGCTGCTATTTGTGAATTATCATGGTGAATTATATTGGTGACTTTCTACTTAAATCGTTTTACTAACGTCTATGTAAGGCTCTCAATAAACTGCAGCGTTGCTAAACAGGCGCTATTTTCTGACCACAATCTCTTCGGCTTCTGTTACCGTTTTTGCGTCGGCCCGTTCAATAACTTTAAGTAATGTAGTTTGAATAGTTTCATCGGTTCTTGCATCAGTCTTGCTGGCAAACTTCTGCTCTTGTGGAGCAACGCCTTCTTCGGCAATAAATCCCATCACTACTTCGTTTGCGCAATCAGGCGTTTCGCCATAATACGTTAAAGTAATTTGTGGGTAGCCTTGAAATCCTTTCTTTACCCTTTTAGCAATGCGTTTTGTCGATTTATCTAAATTCATAATAGCTCTGGTAGGTCATTGTTCTAATGTTCAAAGCATTACATGTAACCTGTTCAATGTCGCAGGTTATTTACTTATAAATACCTAATTCACGGTAACTGGCATAACTGTTGGCTATTAAAAGTGGGTTATTATGAACAAGAAAGCTGATACAACGACGGCAAGACCCACCAATGCACACCATGCATTACTGTGCTGATTACTACTACGGCCACCAAAATTTCGGCCTTCACTTTCCCGTCCGTTCTCACTTTCTGAGCGCCGTAGATTATTTTGTTTTGGGTATCCGCCAAACGTGACCGCTTTGCAAATAGGCCAACCTACCCAATAGCAAACTGTCCAAAAAAACAATTCAATAATTAGGTAACCAGCTGCCCTGAAGAGACCTTTGGCTACTTCCCCTACAATAACTTCTTCCATCATCATTCCCACGTGTATGTGACGCAGTTTGAGCCGCTTATAGATGCTTCTAGGTGAATTGAAAGCGACACGCCCGGTGCAATTAGCTTAAAAGCAGAATAGACAATAACTGCTTTGCTGACAAAGAGTGAGGTGTAACGAGATATGTTGCGTGCCTTTCTAGGTGTAGTCTTTCTAGGCGTAATCTAGAAGCTCAGAAATGGGCGTATAAGTTGGTGCTACTAAATTGCGCTAAACGAAAGCTTTAGCGGGCATGCTTCGTTAATCCAAGGTTATGTTTTTGACGTTTTCACATCGTTTTTTAGTACCAGTACGATTAGCAATATAATTGTTAACGGCGGCACGAGTGCAGAAAAGAACGCTACGACTGCGGTAAGATTAGGCGATTGGGTTTTTCGCTTCCCTAAGTAATAGCCAAGCGCAGCCATGAGTAAAGCAAATACAACAATAACTTGCCCAAACAATGTCGCATTAATATTCATAACAAGCGTTCCATTTTATCATCTTGGTAAAATCAACCTTAGCGGAGGCGATGGACGTCTTACCATCGCCTTTACGTAAAGTTGAATATTTTTACACGAGGAGCTAAACGATAAAGAAGCGAGTGAAAGTGTAGTTTAGTTAACGTTAATGCTGCCTTTATCTATCTGTTGTACTGCGGTGTATGGAATAACAATAGTGTCAGCCACAATAGAAAACGCTGCATCAATAACAAAGAAAGGGACATTCCCAAACGTAGAACCGATATTTTCACGTCGGCTTGGTTCACCGTTTAACAAACATATATTGTATGAAAAACCACTATATACACGAGGTATTTCTTCGCAGTAACTTTTCTTACCTTGATGTTCAATTTGAACATGGTTGTTGTCAGGAGAAATTGTTTTCACAGTCGCACAAGAGCAACATGCTAAAGATAAGATGACGAGAGGTAAAACTTTCATATACTACTAATTCCATTTATTAAGTAAGCATTATCAAACTAATGCTGATTTCATCAAGAGTTTCATTGATCAACGGTTTTATCCATCAACGGTACCATTCATCAGCGATTCCATCCAACAACGGGTCCATTGTTCACCGATACTATTAATCACCGATCACAGTAGCGAACGGTAATGAGGGGTATCATTGCCCGGCCCAATACCCGATTAAGATACCCGACTAAAATTCACGACAAAGGCATGAGCCATACTTATTGTCTTATGTTATCACCGCCTGAAGTTCATACTCAAATTCAATGTAGATTTATATTTGAATGGGTGTGAATTTAAATCAAACATTCAAAATGTTTGATAAAGGTCAAATTGTTCAATAAATAAACGGCGTATTCTATTGGTGTGATAGCATCTTTTATTGAGCGAGCATCAAGTGACACATTCAACCAAAGAACAAATAGATGCGATGCATGTTGGCGTTATTGTGGCGGTAAGAGGGAGTATTGTTGATATCCGTTTTACTAATCAACTGCCAGACATCCACACCATCATTTACGCTAATGACGGTAAAATAACGTTAGAAGTGGCTTCTCAACTCTCGGCAGAAAAAGTACGCACTATTGCGCTAACACCTACCCAGGGTTTAGCTCGCGGTATGGTAGTGAAAAGTTCACAAGGCCCGTTAAAAGTGCCCGTTGGTCCTTCAATACTCACCAGAATGTTCAATGTGTTTGGTGAAGCTATTGATGGCAAACCCTTTATTAATAACACAGAGCGGCGCAGCGTTCATCAATCCCCTCCTCCCCTTGTTAGTATTTCCAGCCAGCTACAGATATTTGAAACCGGCATCAAAATCGTTGATGTTCTGTGTCCGCTTGAGCGAGGCGGAAAAGCGGGTCTATTTGGTGGCGCTGGCGTGGGCAAAACCGTTTTGCTTACCGAAATGATCCACAACATGGTAAGCCACCAACAAGGCGTAAGTATATTTTGCGGTATAGGCGAACGCTGCAGAGAAGGTGAAGAGCTTTATCGCGAGATGAAACAGGCTGGAGTGTTAGACAACATGGTTATGCTATTCGGGCAAATGAACGAACCTCCTGGAAGCCGCTTTAGAATAGGTCACAGCGCGCTAACCATGGCTGAGTACTTTCGTGATGACGAAAAGAAAGATGTGCTATTACTCATCGACAACATATTTCGATTTATTCAAGCGGGTTCTGAAGTGTCTGGCCTAATGGGCCAAATGCCATCACGAATGGGTTACCAACCCACCCTCGGCACTGAATTATCAAGTTTAGAAGAACGTATCGCCAATACACAAAACGGTGCCATTACGTCTATTCAAGCAGTCTATGTACCTGCTGATGACTTTACCGATCCAGCAGCGGTGCATACTTTTTCTCACCTATCAGCAACCTTAGTACTATCACGCAAACGCGCTAGTGAAGGCTTTTATCCTGCCGTCGATCCGTTGCAGTCAAGTTCAAAACTAGCTACGCCTAATGTGGTTGGTGATAGACATTATCAAGTAGCACAACAGGTTCGTCATATTCTCGCCCAGTACAACGAATTAAAAGACATCATTGCCATGTTGGGGTTAGAACAGTTATCTAAAAAAGACCGAAATGTTGTGGCAAGAGCCCGTCGATTAGAGCGCTTTTTTACTCAACCATTTTTCACTACCGAGCAATTTACTGGCATGCAAGGAAAGTTCGTGACTATCGAACAAGCATTAGAAGGTTGCGAACGCATTTTAAGCGGTGAATTTGACGAGCATCCCGAAAGCGCGTTGTACATGATTGGCGATATTAATGACGCGATTAGCGGTCATAAAGCACCTAAAACAGCATCAGATGAGGCACATCATGCAGGTTAATATTCTTTTACCCAATCAAATATTTGCCCAGCTTTCAGGCATCAGCAATCTGATTGTTGAAACCCCTTCAGGAAGTTTTGGCATTCTGCCTCACCGTTTAGATTGTATCACCCCATTGGTGCCCGGAATTTTAACTTATCAATGTAATAACCAAGCGCCTCAATTTGTTGCTATTGATCAAGGGGTGTTAGTGAAAACGGGAAAGCAAGTCTCTATTTCCGTTAGAAGAGCAATAAGTGGGCAATCCCTTGAAACTTTGCAGCAGGCGGTTACCCAAGAATTTATTCATCTGGATGAAGAGCAACAAGCCCTGCGGGCTGTGTTAGCTAAGTTGGAAACCGGGTTTCTTAAACAATTTTCGTCACTGTCTAAGCAGTAGCTTAATGGATAAACCAACTGTCAATGCTAAAAACACTACACCGCGCCGCTCACACAGCATGTCTCATCATGTAAATAAGAAGGTGGCATTAAAGTTACATGCTAAGCGCCATAAACACCCAGGCGTATGGTTTGGGTTGGGATTAATGGGGGTTGTGGGTTGGTCTGTGGCACTTCCCACGCTGTTGGGTATTGCATTAGGCATTTGGCTTGACGCCAGTATTAGTGATTCTCGCGCTTATACGCTTATATTTTTGCTGGCAGGGTTAACGTTAGGCTGCTTTATTGCGTGGAATTGGGTTAGCAAAGAGTATGCAGCAATGCATAGCCCTACCGTCAACATGAAGGCCAACACTAAAGCTCCCACTAAGGCAAACACTGTGCCCAAAACGAAAACAAGTAAAGAAAACGAATAAGGAGCTACTTAGCAATGATACCCATCGACAATTTAAGTTTAACCTCACTTATTTTGCCTTTTCTAATAGGCACAATGCTAGGTTGCTGTTTTTTCTATGCCCTGTGGTTTACCGTAAAAAAAGGCATGAATGCCACGCATCCAGCGCTATGGTTCTTAAGTAGCTTATTGCTACGCATGGGGACGGCAATCAGTGTTTTTTACTGGGTGGGTAATAATGATATTTGGCGTCTATCAGCCTGCTTGGCGGGTTTTGTGATAGGCAGAATATTAATGACTAAAATCACTAATAACGCCAATCCTACCGGCGCAGAGAAAGGAGCGCTACATCATGCACCTTAGCCCGGATGAAATTATTTATTGGCAATATGGCGTAATTAAAATGAGCGCTACGCTTGTTTTTACGTGGGTCATTATGGCGATACTGGTGGTTAGCGCCTATTTTATCACTCGTAACCTCAATAAAAAGAATCACCACTCACGCTGGCAAAATGCCTTAGAAATAATAGTCATCACCATCAATGACCAAATTTCAGATGCAGGCTTAGATAAGCCGCGACGCTACATGGGGTTTCTGGGCACATTGTTTTTGTTCATTGCAATGGCAAATCTACTGACTATTTTCCCTGGATTTGAGCCGCCTAGTAGCTCCTTATCCACCACCCTTGCGCTGGCTTTTTGTGTATTTGTATCTGTGCCTTTTTACGGAATAAAAAACAAAGGGGTGAAACAATATCTACTTTCTTACACGGAACCCACGTATTTCATGTTGCCCTTCAATATTGTAGGCGAGTTGTCACGCACCCTAGCCCTTGCCGTACGCTTGTTTGGAAACATGATGAGTGGCGCCATGATCTTAGCCATTCTACTGGTTATTTCGCCGCTAATTTTTCCTGTTGTTATGTCACTGCTTGGCCTGCTAACCGGTATGGTTCAAGCCTATATCTTTTTTGTATTGGCATCGGTTTACATTGCCGCTGCCAGCACGGTTAGTGCGAAAGCCTCCCTTACCCTAACGCCACCACAACAAAAGGCAGAATAATGGACAGTCTTACGTTAATAGCAATTTGCTCAATTATCACCGCAGGTCTTACCATAGGTATTGGTGTGCTGGGGCCATCGCTTGCAGAAGGAAAAGCAGTTGCCAGTGCGCTAAACGCGCTTGCCCAACAGCCCGATGCGTCCCCCACCATTACCCGTACTTTATTTGTAGGGCTCGCCATGATTGAGTCAACTGCTATCTATTGCTTTGTAGTCTCAATGATTGTGTTATTCAGTAACCCGTTTTGGAATTATTTTATTGCCCAAAATGGAGGCTAAACCATGCCTATCGATTGGTTTACTGTTATTGCACAAATTATCAATTTTTTGATATTAGTGTGGCTGCTTAAGCGCTTTTTATACCGGCCTATTCTTGATGGCATTGATGCCCGTGAACATAAAATTGCTAGTGTTCTATCTAATGCCGAGACCCAAAAGAAACACGCAGAGAACCTTGAAGCTCAATATAAAGAAAAACTAACCAATATAGATGCTGAACGTTCAACCATTATTGAATTAGCCAAAGCAGAAGCACACAAAGCAACCTTAGCCGCCTTACAAGATGCAAAAGCACAAGCAGATGCATTATCAATAAAACGCACCAATGCGCTGAATACTGAAATTCAAATGTTACAAAACGAAGTGATTGATAAAAGCGTGAAAGAAGTGTTTGCCCTTAGTCATAAGGTAATAAGTGAACTCGCAGACCTACAACTTCAAGATAAAATGTTCGACAAGCTTTTATCGCACCTTAAGGCCCTTAACGAAGCGCAACACCATGAGTTATGCCTAGCTATCAAAAAAAACCAAGGGCAAGCCACAGTACGTAGTATCGCCCCTTTATCACAACCACAATGTGAGCACCTAAAAGCATGTTTAGAAGACATACTAACTGACCAACCCTCCCAACGGGCTACGGAACAGACTGGCGGCGATAGCCTGACTATAACCCTCAACTTAGAGGTAGACCCTCAGTTAATTGCGGGTTTAGCACTTAGCTTTGGCGGTTGGAAACTCAGTTGGAGCGCTAATGAAATGTTGAGTGCATTGCAGTACGAGGTAGCGCTGTCTATTGATGCTCAGTATGAAGAAAATCGCGCAAATATGCCCGCCCACAACGAACACCATTCGTTAAGCGCTAACCGTTAAGGTCATAACATGAACGACGCAAACAACAATGCCTTAAAAAAACGCTATCAATATGTGTTCAATCAACTTGAGTATATTCGAGAATCGCATATTCCGGATGTCAGCTTACAAGAGATGGGCACCGTTGAAAGCGTATCCGCTGGCATTGCTATTGTGTCAGGCTTATTCGGGGCTGGCTTTGAAGAATTACTGCTTTTTCCAAACGATATTTACGGTATAGCATTTAATATTGATGAGCATGAGATTGGCGTCATTATGCTAGGTGACTACACTGCGCTGCATGCGGGTGATGAAGTTAAACGCACCGGCCGCGTAATGGATATAGCCGTGGGCAACGGGCTGATAGGCAGAGTTATCGATCCATTAGGCAATGCGCTAGACGCTAAAGGTAATATTGTTACTCGGGAGCGGTTTCCTATTGAACGACCTGCGCCAGACATTATGTCACGTTCCCCTGTTACAGAGCCTTTACAAACCGGGGTAAAAGCATTGGATGCTTTATTACCCATTGGTCGTGGCCAACGTGAATTAATTTTGGGCGACCGTCAAACGGGCAAAACAGCAATAGCTATCGACACTATTTTAAATCAAAAAGACAAAAACGTACTTTGCGTTTATTGCGCCATAGGTCAAAAGTCGGCGTCTGTAGCCAAAACCATCACTACATTACAACGCAACAGTGCCATGGAATACACGGTGGTTATGGTCACAGAAGGAAATGATCCCCCCGGGCTCGATTACATTGCACCTTATGCGGCAACCAGTATTGCTGAGTATTTCACGCAACAAGGTAAAGATGTTCTTATTGTTTACGATGACTTAACGCAGCATGCTCGCTCTTATCGTGAACTATCATTACTCCTTCGCAGACCACCTGGACGAGAAGCCTTTCCTGGAGATATTTTTTATCTGCATTCACGGCTTCTAGAGCGATCCACACACTTAAACGAAGCACTAGGTGGCGGCTCACTCACCGCCCTGCCTATCATTGAAACTGAAGAGCAAAATATGTCGGCTTATATACCGACTAATTTAATCTCTATTACTGATGGGCAAATATACTTATCGCCTACGTTGTTTTCTCTTGGTGTGCTACCCGCAATAGATGTAGGGAAATCGGTATCTCGTGTTGGCGGCAAAGCACAGAAACCAGCGTTTAGAAAGGTTTCAGGTGCCCTAAAGTTAGCGTATGCCCAATTCGAAGAACTAGAAACCTTTGCACGCTTTGGTGCACGACTAGACTCCGATAGTCTTTTGGCTATTGAACACGGGCTACGCATTCGAGCTTGTATGAAACAAGCGGAATCTCATCCCTTTTCAGTAGCCGCACAAATTGCCATTTTACTCGCCCTAACAAAGGGGTTACTTGACACCATTCCACTTAACGTAATTGATAGCGCGCAAGATTCAATCATTGATGGGCTTGGTACGCTAGCCCCAGCATTGTATGAAAAATTAGCGTCAGCACAGCCATTATCCGATGAAGAAAGCGACACTGTAATGACGATGATAAAGACAAAACTGGCAAGTGTGGCATCAACAGCAGATACTAAAACGACAACTGGCACGGAGCGCTGACGTGGGAGCTACTATGGCAGAGCCAATGAGTAAACCAAAGTACAGCGCTAGAATGGGCGAGTTAATATGGGCGAGCTAACATGGAAGAGCTAACATGGGAGAGCTAAGCAGCGGTTTACAACGCAAAATTAATAGCGCCACCGACTTGAAATCGGTGGTGAGAACCATGAAGGCCATGGCAGCAGCGAATATTAGCCAGTATGAAACGGCGGTGTCAGCACTTGATGATTATTACAAAACTGTACAGCTCGGATTAGTAGCTTATTTTCATAGTAATCAGATAAATAGCAAAGCAGTAAACTATTC
The DNA here is from genome assembly GCF_000213655.1 of Alteromonas naphthalenivorans. Taxonomy (NCBI): domain Bacteria; kingdom Pseudomonadati; phylum Pseudomonadota; class Gammaproteobacteria; order Alteromonadales; family Alteromonadaceae; genus Alteromonas; species Alteromonas naphthalenivorans. Next base: position 1,597,102 of record NC_015554.1, on the reverse strand, counting down.
AACAGTGAACAAAACAACGTCTTTAGGCAAGGTAGGGTTCATCGCCATTGGTTCTGATCAGGGACTAGTCGGTAAATTCAACGATGCCTTGGTTTCTCATCTGCTAAACACTATGAAGTCGCTGCCAGGCGAAAAGCGGGTGTGGGCTATTGGTGAACGTATTCAAACTCACTTAAGTAGTTTGAAGATACCTCTAGAGCAGCCATTTGCGCTCCCTAATTCAATTAATGCAGTAACAGGGTTGGTCACTTCATTGCTGCAAGAAATAGAAGCACTACAGCAAACAAATGAACTATGTGCACTACACATTGTATTTAATCGTAGTTTACCCAACGCAAAATACGAGACATGTACTCAGAAGGTATTGCCGCTTGATAGCGAATGGCAACAAAAGCTAACAGTAACGCGTTGGCCTTCCCGCTGTTTACCTCAGTTGCTTACTGATACAAAGAGAACGTTTAGTGCGTTAATTGGCGAGTATTTATTTACTACCTTGTATAAAGCATGCACTGAATCATTGGCCAGTGAAAACGCAAGTAGATTAACGGCCATGCAACGAGCCGAAAAAAACATAGAAGAACTTCAAACCGAACTTTCCCGACAATTTCACCGCCAACGGCAGCAAGGCATTGATGAAGAGCTTTCCGATTTAGTAAGCGGATTTGAAGCCCTGTCGTTTAAGCCAAGTGTGAAAGCCCGGCCATAAAATTCCCTAAGACACGTCCGGTCGCTTTGTTAATGCCACTTTAAGTTCATCTAAGTAGCCTTCAAAAGGCTTCCACTGCTGCATACCCGTTTTATATATAGGCTGGCGTACTTGTTCTGAACTGGGGGTTTTAATTACCCTTTTGGTTTCATAGAAAGACAAACAAGCAGGTTCAAATGGCAAGCCACAATAATCAAGAATACGATGTACCTGACCTTCTAAATCTTCAAGCACATCTTCGTGCTGCACGGTAAGGATGTGGTCGGGCAATACGGTATGCCAGTGGTTCATTAGCTTCTCATAAGCGCAATAATAACGGCCAATATCATCTAATGAATAGCTAAACTCCTGCCCTTCCCCGAATAGCTGCTTAAAGCCACTAAAACAACAATCCATGGGGTCACGTCTAGCATCAATAATCTTTGCGTTGGGCAAAATGCGTTTAATAAGCCCAATATGCACAAAGTTATTCGGCATTTTATCAATAAAGAAAGGAGCTGATTGACGATAAGCCTGGGTTTGCGCCATGTATTTTTCGCCAAGGGCAATGCACGCTTCATCAGATAAATCGGCAAGATTATACGGGTACGTTTTCTTTTGATTACTTAAACTAGAGGCAATGCCTAAAATATCATGTAGCTCCATGGTGCCATCTATCATAGAGTGAGACGCCAAAATTTGCTCTAGCAACGTAGAGCCCGCCCTTGGCAAGCCAACAATAAAAATAGGATCTGGTGCATCACAACCACTAAATTCACTCATTAATTCGGCATCGCAGGCCAATGCTTGCGCTTCAAGTGCCGCTTCTGTGCGGGTAATGTCGAATCGATGCGTGCGCTTTTTAAGGCTGTTACCTTTGGCATAATAGTCAAACGCTTTGTCGGCCTGCTTGGCATCTTCAAAGCCTTTCCCTAGTGCAAAGCAAAGGTGAATTCTGTCGTCTAGCTTTGTCGTTTCTAACGCTTCTTGAAGTTGCATAACCGCCAAGGCGTTATCATCAAATCGATAAGTTTTTGTGTTGGCTAGGCTCCAATACGCATCGCCGAAATCAGGTGCGAACGCGGCGGCTTTTTCATAAGAAGCAATGGCCTCTTTCACGTCTCCCTTCGCTTTTAACGCATGACCCAGGGCTACCCACAGTGCGGGGCGATCTTGTTTATCGGCCAGTAAGCTATGGTAAATACCAATCGCTTCTTCCAACTCACCAACCCCCACTAACGCGTGGGCCAAGCTAACTTTTATGGAAAAGCTTTCTGGCTGTTGCGCTAAGCGTGCTTGTGCAACTTTAGCGGCTTGCGGAAATTTACCTAGTTTTGCCAGTAGCCCTTGATAAGCCGCTTGGGCTTTATCGTTTTCAGGGTAAAGTGCAACACAGCTTTCTAGTAAAAATTCAGCGTCGTGATACACCTTTAGCTGCACGCCTAACTCTGCCAGTAGCATCATGGCTTCAGGGTGATGTTTGTTTTTGGCTAAAAACTGACGACAGACCTGCTCTGCTTTATGCAATTGACCTTCGTGCATAAGGTCGTGTGCGCCAAGCAAGGGTTTGGGCAAGCTTTGCAGGAAACTGATGTGCTGCTGCGCTAATAGAAGGGCTTGGGGTTGATTGTCACGCTTGTATATCGCTTCAAGTTGCTGCCATGCAGCTAATAACGCTGGATTAAAACGGGTTGCTTGATAAAAAGCATTGGCGGCTTCGCTGTGGGCATTGTCACGAGCATAGCAGTAGCCCAACTCTTGAAAGCCTCTACCATAATCAGGGAACAAACCGACTAACTGTGAAAGCGTAGTAATAGCATTTTTGATATTTCCGGATAGTCGGTACGCCACTGCCATGACATACATGGCTTCGCGGGTTGCATCTTCGCTGGGTTTAGCATCAAGAAACTGCTTACTCTGCGCAATAACATGCTGATGATTAGACTGCATCAAACTTTGTTTTAACGCAGAAAGGGTTTGTTGTTCTTGTGAATTCATAAATACAGCATGCCTAAAAACATAAAAAAACGGCATACCCTAAGGAATGCCGTTTTAGGTAGGTGTAACATGTTACATCAAACTCAAATTACACCAAAGTCAGATTACACCCAATGGGCTTAGTAGTAATCGTAAGAGAAACGAACACCAATAGTGCGTGGACGATTCGTTACTACCTTAGGTGTAAACTGCTGAGTATCAATATTTAATATCGCGCTTTCATCAAACACGTTATCAACATAAAGCTCGGCTTTCCAAACATCGTTAGTCACACCAACGGCTAGGTTAGCTAGCATGTAAGACTCTTGTACGTAACGGCCACCTTCAAATACGTCACCGTTAGAGTCGGCATAGGTTACCCCTTCGTAAACATCAGCATGCTTTTCAATTTTAAGGCCAGAACCTGTGCCGTAAATAAGTTGCGTTGCATCTTCCATTACGTAAGCGTCCATTACCATGCCAGCATAACGGTCACCCGTGTAGCTTACAGAGCCGTTAACATAACCACGCTTGTCACCTTCTAGCTCGAAGAAATAACGCGCGTTAATGTTACCCGAGAAGCCTGCAGAGTAAGGCAGTTCAGAACCTACACCCGCGGCAATACCTTCAAGCTCAGAATTTACGCTAGTTAATTCAGTACTTAGCAAACTGAATGCAGCGTTAATGACTAAATCGTCTGTGGCTAACCACGTAATATCAGCATCTATACCTTGAATCTCTGCATCACCAACGTTGTCGGTAAAGACTAAGAAAGAGATGTTAGTTGGGTCGAAACGTGACGTTTGTAAATCAGTAATTTCAGAGTAATACGCTGTAGCGTTTACACGCAGAATACCGTCTAAGAAGTCACCCTTCACACCTAGCTCGTAGTTATCGAGGGTATCTGTGGTTGAATACACTGGAATACGGAAGTTTTCAAATGCGCCACTTTGGTTTTTCGCCAAACCACCACCAACACGGTTAGTTACTGGCGGACGGAAACCTTCTGAATAGTTAGCAAACAATAGAACATCATCGTTTACCTTCCAATCTAATGAGAACTTGAAGATAGTATCGTCAACGGTAAGTACACCATCGCTACCTAACAAATCAGTTTCTAGCTGGCCACTGGCAATAGCAGCATTTACTGCATCTGGATCTAAACCAACTGCGGCTAACTCATCTGGGTCAAGTGAACCAAAGGCTTGTACACGACGGGTTACATCTACTGTTGTAGTAGAACCTGTGTACTTATCATCAATTTGATACCAACGGGCACCAACACTCGCGGTTAGTGAATCAGTAATGTCGTATTCAAACTGACCAAATACGGCAATTTGTTCAACGGTATGAGTAATATCGTTAACAAAGCTGATTTCAGATGGGAACGGTCCGCCATCGCTATTAATGCCATCAGTACCTACTAGGGTTTTTTGTAGGTTATTGAAGCCGTATTGTGTTAGCTCACCATCGGTATTGGCAATTTTGAACTGCCCTACTGTTGCTACTTCTTGGTCATCATAGAACAAACCAGCTGTTACACGCCAAGGCGTATCCATGGTAGTTACAAAACGAAGCTCGTGAGTTGAACGCGTTGTCGTTGTGTCTTCTCTAAAATACTTAGTAGGATCTAGACAGCGCTGATCTTCAGCTTCAACACCCGACTCATAGTGGTTACACACGTAATACGCGGCGAAAGCACCACCATTGGTGTAGCCTGTGTAATCAGCTAATGTATCGATTTCACGATCTAAATAACCACCTGTGTACACAAGGTCTAGTTTTTCTAAACGACCTTCTAGTGTCCACGTCGTTAAGCCGAACTCATCTTTGTTTTCTTCTTGAGCAAAACGAATAGCTGAACTTTCGCCTTCTAGAGTTGGGTCGTAAGCAAATACACCTTCTGTATCTAACGTTTGTTGGGTGTGCTGAACTAGCAAATCCCAATCATCGTTAAATTCATACAACAAACCAAAACGAGCACCTGTGTACAACGCATCGTTGAAGTCATCTTCTACTAATGCATCATTCTGAGGCGATACTACAGAGGCTTCTTCATTCGAGTTAACGCCAGGGCTAGTTACACGATTAGCGTCCATAGCAACAGGATCGGCAAGTGGGCCACCAGAAATACGGTCGATAACTACCGCACTGCCAATGTATCCACCTTCACCTGGCACGTTCATTACGTTATCAATCCAGCCGCCCTGCTTATCGTTATACGCCGCAACGCGGAAACCAAGCTTATCGGTAAGTGGCATATTGAAGTAAGCCGTTACCGAGTTACTCATTTCACCGCCTTTGGTGAAACCAATGTTGGTATCAAAACCAGCACCAAAACTGTTTAAATCGGGTTTATTCGTGATCAAACGAATTGTACCTGCCTGAGAGCTTGCACCGAACAAAGTACCTTGTGGCCCAGGTAACACTTCAACACGCGCAACATCAGTGGCGTAAACGTCTAGGTTACGGCCAGCCATGGATACCGGTTGTTCATCTACATAGAAAGCAACAGACGGCTGTAATGCTTGAACTGAAGATAACATGATGTTTGATTGGGTAGTTGCCGCGCCACGAATATAAATTTCGTTTTGGCCCGGGCCTGTGCCCTGAAACACTACGTTCGGAAGGAATTCAACGTAGTCTTGAAAATTATCAATGCCTAAATTTTCGAGTGCTTTTCCACTAAGTGCAGTAACGGCGACAGGTACATTTTGGATAGATTCGGCGCGTTTAGTGGCAGTAACTTCTATGGTTTCGAGTTTCGCTGGCGCTTCAGATTCTTGAGCGAGCAACGGTGTAGATGCCAATGCAGCGACAATTGCACAGCTAAGCTGAGTTTTACGCATAATGTGTGTTTTCCCTATTAGGTGATTTTTTATTCTTTGAGCTGTGTTTACTTAAAACACTTATCAAAAATAACTTATCTATTAACCCACAATCCAAGATTAATTTCTACTCTAACTATTATTTATTCACTTATACTTTAGTTATCCCCGTTCTATAACGTGTAATTATAAAAGCGCCAATCAGTTAAAGAATCAGTTCTAATAATTACAATCAAAGTTTATAAAAGTTGTTCCATGCGGTATATTTCAACGTAACAACTCTAATTCGACAGAAAAGAGAAAGGACGAGTATTAGCGTGAGCGAAACAGAGAACACATCACCTTTAAATAAACCCGTGTTTTACACGTCTTCTATAATCATAGCTTGCCTGCTCATTTTTGCAGCAGCTTTGCCTGAAACTGCAGATTCACTTTTCAAAACTATACAATCAGTCATTGTGACTAATGGCAGCTGGTTTTATGTACTTACAGTAGCCATTGTATTGTTATTTGTGGTTTATCTGGGCATGTCTCGCTATGGCGATATAAAACTAGGCCCCGACCACGCCTTACCAGAATTTAAGTTCACTACTTGGCTATCTATGCTTTTTGCTGCGGGTATGGGTATTGGACTTATGTTTTTTGGCGTCGCCGAGCCCCTAATGCACTTTTTAGCCCCACCGACGGCGCAAGCTGAAAGTATTGATGCTGTGCGCGAAGCCATGAAAACCACCTTTTTCCATTGGGGTGTTCATGCTTGGGCAATTTATGCTGTTGTGGCGTTAATATTGGCCTATTTTGCGTATCGCCAGAACCTACCGTTAACGCTGCGCTCTGCGCTTTACCCGCTAATTGGCGACAAAATTTACGGATGGCCAGGCCATGTTGTCGATATTTTTGCCGTTACTTCTACCGTGTTTGGTGTTTCAACATCACTAGGGTTAGGCGCATCACAAGTTAATGCCGGCTTCAATTACTTATTCGGCTTACCTTCAAATACCACTGTTCAAATATTAATTATGGCAGCGGTTATCGGCTTAGCGGTCATCTCTGTAGCAACAGGACTAGATAAAGGTATTCGTATTTTGTCTGAAACCAACATGGTTTTAGCCATTTTACTGCTTCTTATTGTTCTAGTGTTGGGCCCAACCGTATTTTTACTGCAAGCCTATATGCAAAATACGGGGGCGTACTTATCTGATTTAGTTAGAAATACGTTCAACTTATTTGCCTATGATAAAACCGATTGGATTGGTGGCTGGACCATCTTCTACTGGGGCTGGTGGTTAGCGTGGGCACCTTTCGTAGGCTTGTTTATTGCGCGTATCTCATACGGCCGTACTATTCGTGAATTTATCTTGGGTGTGTTACTGATCCCATCTGCCTTTACACTTTTCTGGATGACTGTATTTGGTAATGGCGCTATCGACCAAGTGTTAGTGCATGGTAAGGATATATTAGCCACCATGGTTAACGAGGATAGTGCCGTCGCCCTATTTGTATTCTTAGAGCAGTTCCCGTTCTCATCGATATTAAGCTTTATTGCCGTCATAATGGTGATCGTGTTCTTTGTAACATCGTGCGACTCAGGGGCAATGGTAGTAGATATGCTATGTTCGCATGGTCGAAACGACACGCCGTTGTGGCAGCGAATTTACTGGGCCGTTGGTGTAGGTGTGGTAAGTGCCGTTTTACTTTATGCTGGTGGTTTGGGGGCACTTCAAACTATGACAATTGCCTCGGCGTTGCCCTTCGCAATCGTGTTACTCATAGCGATAGCGGGGCTATTGAAAGCACTTCGGATAGAAGCCTATAAGCGTGAAAGCTTACAAGTACTTGCTGGAACGCCGCAGCATAATGACGGTGATAAAAACTGGAAAGACCGATTAGAAAACATAGTGACCTTTCCCGATGAAGCGGCAGTTAGGCGCTATTTACAGAAAATTGTGAAACCCGCAATGACTGAAGTTGGGAAAGAGTTCGAAACACAGCAATTTGAAATCGTGATTGATGAAACCGAAGAGGCGTTAATGTTAACCGTCACTATGGGAAGCGATCCTGATTTTGTATACGCAGTGTACCCTTCGGTTACTCATCAGCCAGAATTTGGCCCGAGTGACATGCCAGAGGTAGACGAAGGCGAAAAGCCCACGTACTATCGCGCAGAAGTTCATTTAAGTGAAGGTGGTCAAAACTACGACATTATGGGATGGTCGAAGATCTCAGTTATTAATGACGTTATTGATCAATTTCAAAAGCATCAACACTTTATCCATTTGCTTAACTAGTTTGGGTGAGGGTTGCAGATTTATTAGGAATAAAATGCGAAAAGAAGAAGAATTGTTAGTTGCTCTACGGCGCGTTATCCGCGCCGTAGACCTACGCAGCAAGCAATTGAGCAAGCATGTTGGGCTAACAGGCCCACAATTATTGGTAATGCAAAATATTCAAGAGAAGCCGGGTATTATGGTGCGAGAAATCGCTGAAAACATAAACCTGAGCCCTGCGACCATTACCAATATTCTTGATCGCCTAGAAGGCAGAGATTTAGCAACCCGTATTCGAAGTACACAGGATAAGCGCAAAGTTGGCGTATTCCTTACTGAGAAAGGAAAGGTAGTAGTTGTGAATGCTCCTCGCCCACTTCAAGAACACTTTGTGGAACGTTTTTCGCAGCTTAAAGAATGGGAGCAAAGCCAAATGGTTGCTACTGTTCAGCGAATTGCGAGCATGATGGATGCAGAAGATATTGATGCATCACCGTTTCTCGAGCTTGGTAGTATTTCAGAAAAACCAAACTAAAACCTGTTTAGGTTTTTTCGCTTAAACACATTTGCGATATACAAAAACAAAACAGCCGGCATATGCCGGCTGTTTTTATTTGTACTTACGGAAACATTTAAACTTTTAGTGCCCATACCCTCAGTTTCCAACCAAGGGTTGTGACTAGCGCTTTAGTCAGTATTTTTATCTGCAGCTTTCAGCGGATTAACCCTGCCGCCAGTTACTTTGTCGGCACGGCCTTCTTCTTTGGCTTTTTCGGCGCGGCGTTTTCTAATTTCTTTCGGGTCGGCAATAAGTGGGCGGTAAATTTCTATTCTGTCGCCATCTTTGACCGTGTCGCGCAATTTAACCACGCGGCTCCAAATGCCTACTTTGGTGCTCGATAAATCGATATCTGGGTACTCATTTAATAGATTCGAAGCTTGAATTACCTCTTCTACGGTTGCACCTTTGTTTATCGACACATCCACCAAAGACTGCTTAGTAGGAAGTGCATAAGCTACTTCAATGTGCATTAAGCCTTCACTCACGCGTAAACACTCCTAGCACGTTCAGTGAACGCAACCACCATATTCGCTGCCAAGTTATTGAAGATTTTGCCAAATGCCATTTCTACTAACTTATTGGTAAATTCAAACTCAAGGTTTAACTCTATTTTACAGGCTTCGTCAGATAACGCTGAAAACGTCCAACCGCCAGTTAAATAGCGAAACGGCCCATCGACAAGCTGCATATCTATACGCTTACCTGGTTCAAGTTCGTTATGGGTAGTGAACCACTGCTTAATGCCTGCTTTTGCCACTAACAACGAGGCTTTCATGTTTTCACCAGATGCTTCTAAAACCTTGCTGTCTCGACAACCTGGTAAGAACTGCGGGTAAGCCGCAACATCATTTACCAAGTCGAACATAGCCTGGGCGCTGTGTGCTACCAATGCACTGCGTTGTATACTCGCCATGTACTTCACTATATAAATATCTAAAGGCGCATTATATCATAGAAAAAATACCACAGAAAAACCCCTTCTCTCGTCTTCGCTTTTTAGGTTTCGCCCCCACATCGTTATGTAAGGCCACAATACCTTTTTGCACTAATAAATATTAGTAAATGAACTAATAAATATTGCTACAGGTATACAGACATTCTTACGACAATCAGTATAATAGCGAGCATGAAAAAGAATAAAGCCAACAAAAACACCACCGGTACCATCGCGCAAAACAAAAAAGCGCGCCACGACTATTTCCTAGAGGACAAATTTGAAGCAGGTATTCAGCTTCAAGGCTGGGAAATAAAAAGTATCCGCTCAGGTAAAGTTAACATTTCCGATTGCTATGTGATTATTCAAAATGCCGAAGCTTATTTGGTAGGTTGTCGCATAAGCCCGTTGAACCAAGCATCTACTCACGTTGTGTGTGAACCCGAACGTGCGCGTAAATTGTTATTGAAAAAGCGCGAACTAGACCGACTAATGGGTGCAAGAGACCGACAAGGTTATTCTATTGTAGCCACAGCCATGTATTGGAAGAAATGCTGGGTTAAGTTAGAAATCAATCTTGCTAAAGGTAAGCATGAGAGAGACAAACGAGACTCGTTAAAAGATCAAGACTGGCAACGTCAGAAAGAAAGAATGATGAAACACAGCGTTTAACGCTGTGTTTTTCTTTTAACTGCCCCTCTATCTATTGGATTAGTTATTGGGCTAGTTATTGGGCTATTTACTGGACTCGTTGCTGGGCTGGTCTGCACTAACATTACTTGCACTAGCTGAACTAGCGGTAACATTTTTGTCATTACTGCTTTCTTGACTAGTAAGCTGAACACTACCATTTTTAGCATTAACATCACGCTTAGTCATCGACTTGCGATGCATCATATCAAGTACCAAGCTCCACAATGGCGAAGGCGAACGCAGAGTTGTTAAGTTATTACCTAAACGCCTTAACTGACGGCGAACCATAGCCATGTTTGCTAAACTTGCTAATGACTTATCTTTCCACGTACAGTGCGGAATAACACCCGAATAACGCCATTCTTGCTGCCACTTCTTGGCTAAATCAGGCGTAATGGCCAACGCACTGGCTAACCCCACCAAAGAACAACCTTGCTGAATCACTTTTTCAGCAACTTCAGCCCGCTTTATACCACCTGTTGTCATTAACGGAATATCGGTTTTGGTTTCAAGGGTGTGCGCAAATTCAAGAAAATATGCTTCACGAGCAAGGGTAGTATCGTCTCGAGTTTGCCCTTGCATGGCTGGCGCTTCATAACTACCGCCTGACAATTCCACCACATCAACACCTAGCGCCTCTAAACGGCGTACCACTTCACAGGCATCATCAAAACTAAACCCATTGCGCTGAAAATCAGCAGAATTAAGTTTAACCATAACAATAAAGCCACTTGGGCATACCGCGCGAATTTGGCTAACAATATTAATCAGTAAACGTGCACGATTAATAATAGAACCGCCCCACTCGTCTTGTCGCTGATTGGTTAGTGGCGATAAAAATTGGGTGAGTAGATAACCATGGGCCGCGTGAATTTCAACGCCATCAAAACCCGCTTTTTGCGCTTGCACTGCCGTTTCAACAAAGCGTTTGCACACATCGTGAATGTCTTGGCAAGTCATTTCTTTTGGAACGGCAAACAGTTTTGAGTGTTTACCCATCTTAAGAGGTACAGCCGAGGGCGCAATGGCTTTACCCTGCATGGCTTTAAATACCTGACGACCAGGGTGATTAATTTGCATCACCGCTAACGCGCCATTGGATTTGATAATTTTAGCCCAGCGCTCGAACGGCTCTAAGGGAGAGTTTTTATCTAGTACAACACCACCTGGGCCTGTCATCGACTCGCGATCGACCATCACGTTGCCCGTAATAACCATGCCCAAGTTCCCATGCGCCCAGTACCGATAAAGGGTATACAGCGCACTACCAGGAAGACTGCCCGCACTCGACATGTTCTCTTCCATCGCCGCTTTTACGAGACGATTACGTACCACTACCCCGCAAGGTAAGGTATAAGGCGTATATATTATTGAGTCTGAAGGCATTGGCACATCAATTGTAATTTTAAGCCGGTACACTTTAATGGTTATCGCCGATAAATGCATCTTTTGAAAGCAAAATATAAAGAAATCATTTAACCGCAAGCAAGTTATGTTATACTGCGCTTTCACACTCGGGGCTGATTAGGATTCGACAGGATCTTGGAAGCCGGAGGTGCATGCAGAGGTGCGGCTGGCCTCTTAAAAAAGCCGCATATAAATAGTCGCAAACGACGAAAACTACGCACTAGCCGCTTAATAACCGGTATAGGCCCTTCCACCACAGCTTTGTTTGCTAGCGTGGATTCGGAAGGTCATCCAAGCAAACTAGCGAGGGAAACTCTCCTGAGGTTGAACCGCGAAATAGTATCGGGACAGCTACCAAGAACCCTGTTTGTCGGGGTCTAAAGTAGTTAAAGAAAAGACAAACTAAGCATGTAGTACCAAAGGTAGACATTTTCTGGACGCGGGTTCAAATCCCGCCAGCTCCACCAATTCCAGAAGCGGTCTAGACCAATCTAGACCGCTCTATCCCTCTAATAACGCTGCTTACAGCGAATCATCACTTCCTACTCAATCGGTCTCTCAGGGTCTAAATAGGGCTCAAAAGTGTCGTGAATCTATACTCGACTGTCGCGAGACTGTCACCTGCCCTAATGAATTAACAAATGGTATTGGTACTCGCGAATGTCACCTTTTTCGCAAAAAGATATTCGATTTTATATCCCCTCTTGCTTATGACGCTGCGCATAAGTACCTCAAACTGTCTAAACAACATGACTATGTACAAGCCAACCGCTTCCTTTCCAGCCTAAATAAACACCTTCACTTAGCAGATCTAAACCTAACTTCTGACATCAAAGAACTCAAAGCCTTTGCTAAATCGAAAGCTATGGAATGCTTGCGCGATACCGCCGATTTAAGTGAAGCCCACGCACTCTGTCTTAGCAAAGCCAAACTACTTAAATACAACATCAGTCTTCCTGACGACATTTCAGCTACTGAGGGCATTATTCAAGCGCGTTCAGAGAAATTTTGGTTCAACAAGCTCAAACGAATTGCCAGCCAAAAAGTAGAAGAAATACGTCGACAGTTAGATTTAGTGAATCAGAATAAAAGTGCTTATTGCAGTAGTGACCGATTGCGCCAATTTAAGTGGGAAAAAGAGCAAGCCCTTGAGTTTATGAAATCTAAATGGTTCTGCAGTGCTGATGGTGAGTTTATTTCTATGCTGGATGCTTATCAGGCAAACGTATCTAATCCTGAAGTAAGAAGAGCCGAATTGATGGTTCGAATAAAGGGAACAGAAGAGTATTCTAAACTGCTAAACCATGTGGGGTGCTTTTATACCATCACCACACCATCCAAGTTCCATTCACACTACCAATCGGGTAAGCCGAACCCTAAATATTTAAATTATTCTGTTAAAGATGCTAATGAGTATCTTAATGCCCAATGGCGCAAAGCTAGAGCACAATTCCATCGCGAAGGAATAGAAGTGTTCGGCTTGCGTGTTGTTGAGCCACACCATGACGGCACACCACATTGGCATTTATTGCTATTCACACCGCCAGAACAGTTGGCACGTGTAACAAGTATTTTAAGGCACTATGCAATGGAAGATGATGCCGACGAATCCGGCGCGGACAAAAATAGATTCAAAGCAGAGCCAATAGATCCTGAAAAGGGTTCAGCGCAAGACTATATCGCTAAATACATTTGTAAAAATATTGATGGTGAATTTCTAGATACCGACAACTACGGCAACGATGCGAAACAGTCTGCATCAAAAATCACTGCTTGGGCATCACTATACAATATAAGGCAGTTTCAATTTCTAGGGCTGCCTTCGGTTACGTTATGGCGACAGTTAAGAAAGTTAGAATTAGAAAGTAGTGACACACCGTTAGGAAAGCTTCAAAAAGCGGCAGATGAATCTGATTGGCTTTCTTACTTAATTATGATGGGTGGCGCAAACGTGAAGCGTATAGAACGCCCTTTCTCCCTCGAGTATGAAAATCAAATTAAAACACAGTATCAACATTGTGAATTAAGCACCCTTTCGAAACACGCTTACAACCAAAAGCCAAAACACATCCGTTTCACTGAAGGCACATACGCTATACCAGATAAAAGCTGGCAGCTCTTTTCGTCACCCGCTGAACGAGTTGACAGCCCGCCCTCCCAACGGGAAGGACGGGCTGTCGACGAAGGCTCAGGGGGTAGCCAAAGGCGACTGGGGATTTCCCGTGAGGGGAAAGCCCCAAAAGCCGAAGGCATCTTGGACTTGTGTAAATAACTGTACTGAACAAAACAAACTAGAGACAAATATGAAAATTGGTAGAAATGATAAATGCCCATGTGGGAGCAACAAGAAATACAAGCATTGCTGCGCTAATAAAAATGTTACTCGGGAAAGCAGTACTCCGCTATCTATGTCAGAGCAGCAATTTCTCGGTTATTCACGAGAACGCTTGCCCGAAGAGTCACCATTTGATTTATCTACAGATGGCCTCTGCTGTTTAGTAATGACATTAGATAGCCGAAAAGCAAATACACTGAATGAAATGCATAACACTGACGCCTTTATTAGCGGCATGGTTATCGTTACTTCTGGTGAATGCTCTAATGTGCAAATGGCTGGACCGTTCGGTTCATTAGATGAGGCTTTTGAATATTCACGTATCGAGCATGGCGCTATCAGATTCCACAGCAAACCCGAATTCATATAAACCGCAACGCATTATTCATAATGATCTTTAAAAATACGGTCTTGTTTTTAACGAAGGAATGTTCCCTCCTTCGTTATATGGTCAAAAGAAAACACATGTTCTGACGGTGCCACCCTGCACTTTCCAACGAACCTATTATGAAACTCTCTGCTCTTTTCAATTAGTAGGTCTTCCCCACAAACTGAGCATTTCGCTTCAATCGTAACTGCTTTCATGCATATAGGTGCGTTAGTTTGTCCTGTCGCGTTAATCGTTAGTAGCTTATTTTTTGCTAATTTTTTAGACCAAAATGCAGGATATGTCGTTATCCCTTTATTAAGTAACTCGTGCAGCGTCTTGAAAATGATACCTGCAACTATGCCAAAAATAACCACACATGTATTAGTCGTCTTGCTGCCCCACTCTACCAATCCAATAAGCGTGTAGAGTGTTAGTACAATCGACGTCAGTAAACCTATTGCAACTAATATAAGCTTTCTTGGAGTTAGAATCAGATTGGAAAAAGGTTTAGCCCATGGCAATGCATCATCAATATGTGTGACGACGTACCGCACCTTTAGGGCATTTGAATTTCCTGTACCAGTCGATTTCACAGAACCAGTGCGAATTCTCCACTTCGTAGGAATGCCACCTTTCGAATTCACGCGCTCTAGTCTAAGTGGGCTTAAATTTTTTTCTGTAAGTAATGCGTTCAATGAAGATGTTTGAGCAAAAAGCTTTGAGAGTTTTTCTTCATGCCCTTTCATCCAGCGTCTTGCTTTCTCTGAATCGTCTTGCCCATTCATATACTTATATATTTCTGCAGCAGTAAAGTAAAAATGGGATTCATCAGCCGCATTTTGTCGAATCAATCGATGAGTTTGTTCTATTAGAAAAGCCCCAATTTCTTCACCAACTATGTTCGGTAGGTGAACACTAAAAAACTGCAACGCTACGTCTAACGACTTCTCTAGATCTTCAACATCCTGTTTTTCAACAACTTCCATATTTTCACTACCCGTATGTAACCCGTATGCCCCCTGTTTTAGCAGACCAATCAAGACCAATCTAGTACTTCGTTTATACGGGAGTACAAATTTATGAGCGGATTAGTAACAACAGACAAACTTTCTGAAATGACAGGATATTCAAAAGAAGCAATTCGAATGAAGGTGAAAAAAGGTGTTTGGATAAAACAGCGGCATTATCTAAAAGCGCCTGATGGCAGATTGATTTTTATCGTTGAAATGATTTACCAATGGATGAAAGGAGAATAACAAAATGAGTGTTAAAGCTGTAAACGGCGGATATGTAATAGACTTCACTCTTAACCATGAAAGATTCAGAGAAACGATACCCGCCCCACATAATAAAACCGCTGCAAAAAGAATTGAGGAACAAGAAGCTATTTACAAGATGGCGATTTCACTAAACGACAAAGCAATTGCGAGTCGCTTTCCCAACAGCAAGATAATGCAAAAAGCTTTTGATAATGGCTGTACTTACACTATTCACGATTATTCAAACATTTGGTTTAAACAAAAGCAGCGAAACTGGTCACATACAACTATTCGGGGCTATACACAAAAATACAATTCATACATTAAGCCTAATTGGGGACACCTGATTTTAAATGAGTTTAAAGCTAGTATGTTTGATGAATGGGCATCTGAATGCTTACTCTCTGGTAAATCAATTAATGAAACTCGCAATGTGCTTAGTCAGATCTTCAAGCGTGCATACTTTGATGGTGTAATCGACTCAAATCCAGTCGAACGCATTGAAAGGTACAAACAAAAAATTAATGAACCAAAGCCCTTCAATAAGTCTGAGATCAAAAAAATACTTAATGCGTTACAGTCCCCCTATAAAGAGTTTTTTCAATTTGCATTTTATACAGGCTTGCGGACTGGTGAATTACTTGGACTTCGTTGGGAAGACGTTGATATAGAAAAACGTTTGGCACACATACGGGTTAATATTACTTCTGGAAAAGAGAAAGTACCTAAAACTGCTGGAAGCATTCGAACTATAGAATTGCACTGCTTGGCATTACAGGCTCTTACATCAATAGAATCATCAAAGTTCTTTAATTCGAAAAGAGTATTTATTGACCCAAAGACTATGAAAGAGTACAAATATGCTGACGGGTTACGTAAATACACTTGGAAACCTGCTCTTAAAAAGCTAAATATTCCTTATCGTTACCCTTACCAATGTAGGCATACTTATGCATCAATGATGCTATCATCTGGCAAAAATCCTATGTGGGTTGCAAAGCAAATGGGTCATGCTGATTGGGGAATGATTCGAAAAGTTTATGGAAGATGGATAAACGAGTCTTAGTTATTTAGTCGTATTTCTTGTACGATTCGGCACAAGAACACAACAAATTCTTTGCAACTATTTTTTAGTTGCACTATTATCACATGGAACCGATGCGAGTACGGAAGTGGGAAGTCAAGACAAATTCAAGATTTACATACAAAGAATACCGGTACCGAGCGACTGCAGATTTTCTAAACTCAGTAGCTTTTTACAAAATCTCGGTTTTACATTACACAATAGAGGGAAAACCAGCGGGAGTAGGATTATTTTCTTCGATGAATCAATGAATAAAATTATCCTTCATAAGCCGCACGGCAGTGATCCCGTTTGTCAAAGTGCACTTAATGATGTTGTACAGAAGTTGAAAGAATATGGATATTTGTAGAGGTGCGATATGAACGTTTTAGATTATAAAGGGTACATAGGCTCAATAGAAACGTGTCTTCATAAGAAAAATCTTTATGGGAAAATATTATATATTAACGATCTAGTTACCTTTTCAGGTGATACAGTATTGGAACTAGAAGCAGAGTTTAAAAGTGCTGTTGATGATTATTTGATAATTTGTGAAGAATTAGGAGCTGAACCAGATAAAACATTTAAAGGTTCACTCAATGTTCGGCTTGGTAATGACTTGCACAGGCAGGTTGCTTATCAATCCGAAAGGATGGGCATTAAAATTAATGACTTTATCAAAAAAGCCTGCGAGGAAAAATTGATAACTAGAGATGTGATCAATTTGAATGTTACGCACATCACAAGGACTTCTACTACTCAAGACGTAGTATTTGGAGAAGAAGCTACCTTTAGTTATGCTAATAAATCAATCTCAGCCAAGAATGTTGATTATGATTCAAAGGACTGCCATTAACTAATGAACATTCAATTAGATTTACTGAGATCAAAGCTCTTACATTCATCATTCGATGATAAAAGATTAGATGTCTCTAACAAAAAAGGCTTAGTTAAAAGTTCTTTAGCAATTAATTTTGAAGAAATCGATACTACTGAAGACTCGGAAAATAATGTGATCGAATTACATTTTGAGTCTAAATCCGAATTAACTGGATTTGTTGGTCATGATTTAGAAGACTCAGAGATTGCGTTCTCCTTAACTCTCGAGGCAGTTTCTTCATTCACTGTTGATATAACTTCTGTTTCAAAGGATGTAGAGAATACTGTTCAATCCTTAGTTGAAACCGACTATGTCAGATATCTAGTTATGGCGGCATGTAAGCAATTTCACATTGAACAGGCGGGACAATTGTTAAGGTCAACTAAGTTTAGTAGTGTACCGGCTCAATATTCTGGTGACATTAGCAGTGACGAGAGTTAGCTAAGCAATTGAAATCATGAAAATAGTTACGGGTTCAAATCCCGCCAGCTCCACCAATTCGTATTAAGCCCCTATTTTAGGGGCTTTTTGCTATCTAGCCCACTATATCCTAAAGCTGTAGCAGAATTCCCCCCACTATTACCTCACTAACAAAATCAGAAAAGATAAAGCGCTTACTGCCCTCGACGAAGATTAAACTATTTATAATCTTTTCAATTTACTAAATTTCATAGCCAAGCTCGTGGCATTAGTGCTATCACTCGGTTAAACGTTCCAAGGTTTTATTAAGTGTTAGTACGAGAATACCGATACCTATTCATGGGATGAGAGCCCAGATGTAGACGTGACGATTGAAATAACCAGGCTCTAAAAACCGGCCAAAATACAATACACTTTAAGCATCATCCCAGTAACCAGAATGAGAAAAATTATGAATGACACATTGGTCGGTATTACTAATTGAGCCTTATTAGTTCTCCTACTAGAGAACGATACGAGAATGATCAATCTGATAATTTTAGCGTAATCTTAACCTTCCTATTTAAACCTTCCTATTTAAACCTTCTTATTTATACCTTCTTATTTATACCTTCTTATTTAAACAACTAATAACAACTCAATTAACATTCCTCCCCATGCGATGAGCAGCCCAAGTATTAAGATGAAATGCAGAACTAATCTTAAGCAGGTTAAATATCGCACTAACAACTTAAATATTAGCTTATTCGATTCAGAAGATGGATTTCTGAAGTTTTACACCTGAAATTACTGCATGAAAATTGCGCGAAATAAACAAAATTTGACCGCCAGTTTAATTAACACCTAAAGATTTTTCATTTTTCAACCAAAAATCCCGCATATAACAAAAACCTAATGTTTAAATAAAAATCAACAATAAGTTAATACTCCCAAAAGGGTTATTCATTTCTTCGTAAAAAATTGATTTCGTCTGCTCATGCTCATTAGAATGCGCGCCCTCTTAGACACAAGTATAACTTTGAACACAAAATAACCTTTTAAGGCTTGCCTAAAATTTGGCCTTATTTGATAACAAGCACGAAAATTTAATTTACCAGGAACACACATGAAAAATATTGCAACTGCTGTTCGGTTAGCATTGGCTGGAAGCGTCGCGTTGACCTCCGCCAACGTATTGGCGCAAGACTCTGCGACCAGTGGCGCCGATGTCGAAAAAATTCAAGTTACAGGTTCACGTATTTCTCGTCAGGGCGCAATTGCACCTTCGCCGGTTACCGCTATTTCTGGCGAGTCACTGCTTAACTCAGGTGCGATGAACATTGGTGAGGTGCTTAATGAACTGCCCTCTTTAGCTAACACGTTCTCGCTTGGTAACTCAGGACAATTTATTGGTACTGCGGGGCTAAACATTTTAGATCTTCGCGGTATGGGTACAGACCGCACATTAGTGTTGGTCGACGGCAAACGCCACGTATCTTCATCAGCAGGCACAGACGCAGTTGATACGAACACGATTCCAACTTCATGGATTGAGCGTGTTGAAATTGTAACTGGTGGTGCATCTGCTGTTTACGGTGCCGACGCGGTTACCGGTGTAGTTAACTTCATTCTTAAAAAGAATATTGAAGGGTTCGACATTAGCGCAACCCAAGGTTTTGCGCAGGAAAACGGCTATAAGAACGATAAGTATCAAGCGTCTTACGGTTTCAACTTCGACAACGACCGCGGTAACATCGCTTTTGCAGCTGAATATAGCTCACAAGAATCGTTAGATGCGCTAGACAACCCGTGGACTGCCACGTCTTATCGTAACATGAGTTTTGAAAGCATCATGGGTTACGAGCGCAGTGAAGACCAACTAGATTCAACCGCATACCCTGATGATATCTACACGGCTAACGCCGGTTACTACGTGTTAAATAACGCAGGTGTGTTCGGTGATGGAACCAACACTTTCAACGCTGACGGTTCACTTAAAGACATTTATATTGGCGATCAAGTAGACGGCGTTTTCTGCGCTAACTGCGATTTTTTCAACCTTGGCCAGTTCACGCAACTACAGCCTGAGTTTGACCGTACTAACGTAAATGTTAAAGGTAACTACACATTAAACGACGACACCACCGTTTACGCGCAAGCTAAATACGCCCGTACTCGCGCCATTTCTATGGGGCAGCCTGCTTTCTTCTTCTATAGCGATGAAACGACTATCTCTCGAAACAACGCATTCCTAGACGACAGCGTTGCTGAGTACATGGACGCAAACGATCTTGATAGTATCGTGCTAAACCGCATGATGACCGACTTAGGTCGTCGTACAGAGGCGGACGAGCGTGAAACTTATCGCTACGTACTTGGTGTTGAAGGTTACATCAATGATGAGTGGAACTACGAAGCATTCGTAAACTACGGTAAAACTGAGCTAGAGCGTGAGAACCGCAACAACCTGATTCTTCAGAACTTCTATAACGCAATAGACGCTATTGAAGACGACAATGGTAACATTGTTTGTGCATCAGGCAGTGCAGATGGCTGTGTTCCGCTTAACATTATGGGTTACGGTCAGCCTTCACAAGAAGCTATTGATTATGTGAATACCACCTCTGTGGGTAACAGCACAATTGAACAGTACAACGCTGGCGCAACGATTGCGAACTCTGGTATTTATGAGTTACCAGCGGGCTACGTAGGTTTTGCCGCAGGTGTAGAATATCGCAAAGAGAAAAGCGAAATTGAAGAGCCTAATAATGCAGTTGGCACCTTCTTCAATGTTCTTGGCGAAGACAAAGGTGAGTATGACGTATCTGAAGTATTTACAGAACTTACTATACCGCTACTTGAAGGCCTTCCAGGCGTAGATATGCTGACGTTCGACACGGCCGCCCGTATTGCTAACTATTCGTCTATTGGTAATGCGAAGAGCTGGAAGCTTGGTTTAGATTGGCAGGTTTTCGAAGACTTACGAGTGAGAGCGACTAAATCATCAGCGCTTCGCGCACCAAATATTAGTGAACTATACGGCGAAGCTAGCCAAACGTTCTTCAACGTTGACGACCCATGCCGTACAGACAACCTAGATAACCTTGCCAACGCCGACCAGCGTATCGCAAACTGTAACGCATTAGGTGTTCCAGCAGATTTTAACTCTGAGTATGACTCAGCCACGTTGGAAGGTGTAAACGGTGGTAACATTGACCTTCAAGCGGAGCAATCTATCTCTAAAACACTAGGCTTGGTTTACACACCTGGTTGGTTTGAAGGCTTTACTGCTACTGTCGACTATTGGGAAATTGAACTTACCGATGCAATTACCAGCATAGATGGTCAAACTATTCTTGATCGTTGCGTAGACTCTGAAACAGGTATAGATAACCCATATTGCGGCCTTATCGACCGTGATTCAGAAACAGGTGAAATCACGCAAATTCGCAGTTATGCGTTGAACATTGCGGGCCAAGAAGCAAAGGGTGTAGATTTCGAACTAGGCTACGACTTTGATGCGCTAGAAGGTGCCTTTCGTACAAGCCTGATCGCAACCTACCTAAAAGATCGCAAAGAGTTCCCATTCCAAGACAACCCAGACCTATTTTACCAATACGCGGGCACTGCGGGTGAGTCTGATTGGCAAGGTGTATTCACGCTTAATTACAGCCGCGGTGACTGGGAAGCAAGTTGGAAAACTCGCTACATTGAACGTGCAAGCCTTTACGATAATCAAGAGTTAGCTCTCAACCCTAACCCGAGTAATCGTATGGAACTGCCATCATATGCAGTTACTGACGTGACCGCAGGTTACAACTTCGCGAATGGCGTCAACCTAACCGTGGGTATTGATAACCTGTTTAACCGTGCACTGCCTACGGGTACCACTGGTACTGGTTCAAACGATGCTACATACGACAATATCGGCCGCTTTGGTTATGTAACCGTAGCTTATAAAATGTAATTTGCTTTTTATAAGGTCAAGACAAAAACCGGCGTTTCTTCGCCGGTTTTTTTATAGGTAACTCACGCAGCTTACAATGATTCTGACAAGGTTTATTGGCCTTACGCTGATGCGTCTATATTGTTACTGGTATTTTAATTGCTAAAACAAAACATACTCGGTTATTTCTCTTTCAAATCCGAATGCGCTTTTCCTTACTTTTTAATGATGGAAAAAGTAACTCACTAATTTATGTTTTTCCTACATTGCTATCAAAAATGTTGCGGTGAGTGAATAACTAAAAAAGCTATCTGGGCACTTGACCGATAAAACTAAGCTATCTGTGGCGCTAGCAATAGAAATATGATGCATTCCTAAGGCGTGTTGATCTTTCGTGATTGGTTTTTGAGCAGCATGGTAAAGAGTTATAATTTGCTTCGCCAAAAGTAAAAGAACAACTCACTACCATGCCGAGACTAATGCTAACTGATAAGCGGTGGCAAAAGCTACTTCAAGTAATGAAGAGTACAGGCCGCATTTACAATAAACCAGAACATAGAATGACGTTTGAAGGGATACTCTTCCGGCTGAGAACAGGAATTCCTTGGCGTGATTTACCAACAGAATTCGGCGGTTGGAGCGCCGTTTATCGCCGATTCAATTTATGGTCGAAGAAAGGTTTATTGAATATGTTATTCAATGAGTTAGCCAAACTGGCTGATTACGACTGGGTCTTTGCTGATGGTTCGATTGTCAAAGCTCATCAGCATAGTGCCGGAGCAGCTACTAAGGATAATGAGTGCATTGGAAAAAGCCGAGGTGGTAACTCCACAAAAATTCATTTAGCCGTGGATAGTGGTGGGCTTCCAATTTATTTTGAACTATCAGAAGGCCAGAGAAATGATATAGCTCGGGCTCAAAGTCTGGTTGACCATTTAAGGGAAGTAAACATTTTCGTAGGTGACAAAGGCTACGATAGTGACGCATTAAGAGAATATATTGAAGCCAAAGGAGGTATCTCCGTCATACCGAAACGGAACTATGGCCAAGATATAGACAAAGGCAGCGTTGATTGGTGCCTCTATAAATATCGCCACCTAGTTGAAAACGCCTTTGCTCGAATAAAGCATTATCGTTCAATATCAACGAGGTATGAAAAGTTAGCAAGGAATTATGCCAGCATGGTATCACTGGCATTTTCGATGATGTGGCTACCCATGTACTGCTGAGTGAAATATATGCAGCAAAGATCAACAGGCCCTAGCATATAATACCTTTCCTAATAAGAATTCATTGCTTAATGCGAATACCGGTTTATCTCTAGGTTTCCTTTGGCTCAAAACATCCCTACTACACCAAGTTGCTGTATCGAACGTTAACGTAAATACGTTAATTGCTTTCTATCGCGCAATTTCTTACAACGTATTTGTGATTGCTGAGGCTTACATTATTCCTCACCATCAAATTTTAAGGTATTTATGTCTGCATCACCTTCAAACCCAAGCGCCGTAGTTTGGCCTATCTTCGTAATGGCGCTGGGCACATTTGTTTTAGGGCTTACAGAGTTTTCATCTATGTCGATGTTACCTCTTATCGCCGAAACTTATGCTGTCACGCCATCAATGGCCGGCAATGTAATAAGCGGCTATGCCATTGGTGTGGTCATTGGCGCGCCGTCGTTTATGTTACTGACTAACAAGACCAACAGACGCACTTCTCTGATCATCTTTGCAGCAATGATGTGTATAGCTAATGGCTTAAGTGCTATCGCCTCTAGCTTGCCAGAGTTGGTGTTTTATCGTGTATTGTCTGGTTTGCCCCACGGCGCTTATTTTGGTACTGCGTTATTGATTGCCGCTAGTATGGCTCCTGCTGGTAAACGCGCCAGCTATATGTCGATGGTGTTTGCTGGTTTAACTATTGCCACTATTGTCGGTGTGCCCATGGCAACCCTGATAGGGCAAAATATGAGTTGGCGAGTGTGTATGGCGCTAGTCGCGGCCCTTGCGCTCATCACCATCGCACTTATTTATATGTTCGTGCCTAGCAGCCCAGTCACCACGCCAACGAACTTACGGGAAGAGTTTGGCGTGCTTAAGAACAAACTCGTATGGTCAATTTCAGGCATCATATTTGTTGGCTTTGGTGGTGTGTTTTGTATTTATACCTACCTTGCCGATACCATATTAAACGTGACTAACTCGCCAGAAGTAACCATTTCGATTGCCATGATGATGTTTGGTATTGGTACCACTATCGGTAATTGGTTTATTAGTAAACTGGCTGACAAATCTCCTCTTCGTACCACAGGTATTGCGTTGCTATGCAGTGTTGGGGTGTCTGTTATATATGTGTTTGCGGCAAGTAATATTTGGTGGCTTTACCTTACGGTATTTCTGCTTGGTGCAAGCGTGGGCTTAGCCGCCGTTATTCAGTCGATGTTGTTAGATGTTTCACCCACGGGGCATGCAATGATAGGTGCGCTTGTGCAGTGCGCATTTAATACGGCAAATGCTATTGGCCCAATGCTGGGCGGCGCACTATTGGCATCGGGCGCTAGTTTCAACGAAACAGGCTATGTATCGGCTATGCTTTTCTTTGGTGGGTTTATCATGTGGGCGCTTAGTTATTTACAACTGCGTAATCGCAATCCTGCCCTTGCTACTAGCTAAGTTATGTAATAGTGGGGTAGTTTAGGCGCATAAAGTGCCTTTTGACTCCCCACACATCTATAATACTCACTTGCTTCACTAAATACGAAAACCCAAACCTAAAAGGTTCGGGGCTTATTGTTTACGTCGCTAAAACCGAGACGCTTTTGCATTATTAAAATTGGTGTATAATTGAACCTATAACGCACCAAACTATAGTTTTTATATGGCTAATCGTCAAAGTATCAGTATTAATGAACCCAATGCAGAGTGGCTCAAGTTTCAAGTTGAAAGCCAAGAGTATGCAAGCCACAGTGAAGTGATTAATGATCTTATACGGCAGCGACGTAAAGAAGAAGAGGCCGATTTAATTCGCACTAGAGCATTACTGATTCAAGCCGAACAAAGAATTGAAAAAGAAGGCTACAGCAAGCTTAGCATTGAAGACATAAAACAAGCTGCTCTTAATAAGAAAGGCTAACCGTGGCTAAGTACAAGCTATCGCCAGATGCTGCGGACGATATTGAACGTCTATTTCTTTTTGGTATTGACCGATTTGGAGTCAATCAGGCTACCAAGTACTTAAGCGGATTAGAAATTCGTCTGGATCAGATAGCACATACACCGGCCACCTACCCGAAAGTCTCTCACATTCGTCCAGGATATCGCAGAAGTGTGTACGGTGTGCACACAATTTATTTTCGTACAATTGAAAGTTGCAACCAAATAGAAATTAGCCGAGTGATTGGTCGCGAGCATTTAGAAGACCTTTAGGGGCAGTCGTTTTTATCAGCTTTTCTATTAATTAACGAATAAGAACTGAAGAAATGAGGTCAGAATACCTTTACTAGCAAAAGCACTCTGACCCCACTTTCAATATCAACTACTAAAACTGGCTCTCATCAACCAACTCAAGCCAAATAGGATTTGTGAAGGCTTTACGGCCTTCAATATCTTCTACGACCAAAGCAACCCAGCCCGAAACTTGTGGAACTTCAAAGTTAACGGAGTCGTGATCCCCAGTAAGCGTTTTATCTTCAAGCACTACGCTGTTCGCGGCACTTTGCGTATTGGTAGCAGTGGCAGCGTTATCACTACCAATCAACTGCACCGACTTAAGCCCATTTACCGCCACCAAATCGAAAGTAATCGTTCGCGCTTGTGCCTTTGCTAGCTTCATTGTATCGCCAAACATTACGTTTTTAGGGTAAATGACTGGGCCGTAAGACACGTACGAATGGCCATCTTTTGCGGCCTGTGCGAAGCCCTTAGCCGTCGGTTTACTGCCGGTATATACAAACAACCGGTTTAAGCCACTGGTTTGGTTTAACACATCGTGAGTGTCTGATCCTGCGGTAAAATAGTAGGGTAATCCTTCATTCCAAAACTGATGCGCTTTATTAATAGTTGGCTCGTTATTCACCACGGCATTTAACTCAAATAAATCTATGCTAGGGTTAAAGCCGCCCGGCGCTGTGCCTTTATCTAAACTGCTTAAATAGCCATAAGGTATGTAGGGGTGATTTGACGCAATAACGGTAGCGCCCATACGCCGCACATCTTCAATAATGGTATGTATATCATCTACACCTGGATCGACCGTTAATTGCGCGCCACTATCGATAGGAAATGCGTTGAAATGACCCCAAGACGGCGACACTTCAATAGACGGTATAAAGGGCACATCGCGTGCATCGGCTAGAGTTTGAATGGTGTCGTTATTTTTAGTGGAATCATGATCACTTACAAATAACACGTTTAACCCAGCGGCTAGTTGAGAACGCACCAGATTTGTCGGGTTTGTTGACCCTTCTAATACATCGGCATGATGGTGCAGGTCGCCTGCGTACCAACCGTATTTCGTAGGGTACGTTTTTACATCAATAGCACTTGCTAAGGTCGTGGTTTCATTTGCGTTAACGCTTGCCGAAATCAAAGTACTTTTGGCGTTAAAGCCCGCGCCATGTGAAACGCTTAATTCGTATTCCCCTGGTGCCAAACCAAATACGGCGCTGCCAATATTATCAAGGTCGGTGAAGAAGGTTCGTGCCCCTAAATATTCGATGAGTGGTTGATTGCCCTGCTCTATTTTAATTTTTGCATCTATGGGCTGCTGACTCTTCCCATCGATTACATTAAGGCTTATTTCACCTGGGGCGCGAAGCGCATCGAATGAGAGTTTCTGCGTCACGTTCTCTTCAACGGTAATCAGGCGCGTTTTACTGTCTGAATGTTGTTTGCCCGTAGCGTAAACTTCATAGTCGCCTACCGGCAGCGTGAAATCCACATTCTTGCCGTTACCCATGGCCCACATATAAGGCACACCATTTTGCGACACTACAATGGCGGCTTGCTCAACGGTTTGCCCTTCCTGTGTACTTACGTTCGCTTCTATTGTTCCACTTTTAAGTGCCTTTCGCTTTATTTCGGCACTCACAACGGGCGCTAAGTTACCACGGGGCAATACCTGATAATCACCCGAAAAAGTCATATTTTGTGAAGGGCCAAGGGTATGTGCCGCGTATAAATCACGTGACTGATTTTTAGTTTCGCGCATATAAGGTGCGTGCAATGCAACCGCCCATTCTTTGTCGTAACCCACGAAACGGTCTGATAACCATACATTTTCAGATGATTTTTCGGTAGTGTGACTACGAGGAACCGCGAATTTGTATCCGGAATCTGGCCATAAGGTGTAGCCTGAAAGCGCGTCGATATCGCTATCACCTTTATTGGTCATTGTGGTTTCAACATGAATAAGATCGGAGCCCTCAGAAAGGCTGTACGTTGTACTTATTTCAGTTTCGCCAAAGTCTCTTTTGATATTCACGACCGCTTCTTGAGCAGTGTCTTTAAGAATATCAATTTTAGTGTAGGTATTAGGCCAACTTGACCAATTATTTGGAATGAAATCAGCAAAAGCAACGCGGTCATTGCTAAGTGTTCCATCCTCTTTCACATTAGCAATGTCAACTATACAGCCTCTAGCTAAGCCCCACGGCGGCGCTGAATCTACTGCAATAGCGAATGCGAGTTTATCGTTTTGAATGGTTAAATCTTCGTTGGAAATAGCATTCCCATGTGGAATGGCCGTTTTCCCTTTTGTGATACTCACCGAGGCATGACTTGTTTGTGATAAAAGACTCCCCGATACCAATAATGAAATACCCAATAATGCAGGACTTAGCGTCGAAAACTTCATAAAAACACCTTATGTGGTAATACAAGTCGTTTGAGTGAATGGCGCATGAAAAAGACAACAATAGCGCGTTAGTATGTAAACCGTGTGATAACACTTAAGAATAAAGCCGCAGCCAGTAAGCCTGGTTGCGGCTTTATTATTTTTATTCTAAAGCGCTATTGAATAACGCTTTTACACCTCTTTAATTACATAGCAACGCGTACGTTGAAAGAAGCGATGCGAGGGGCACCAATCCATCCGGCGTTTGCAGCAATAGAACCAAGGTAATCTTCATCGAACACATTGTTTACGGTAAAGCTTAGCTCCACGCTATCAATGCTACCGCCAATGTCGTAAGCCGTTTTACCTAAATACAAGTCACTTACAATGTAAGAGTCAGTTTCTTGTGTATTAGCTTGGTCTAGGAAACGCTCACCTACGTATTTTGTGCTAAAGCCAGCGTAGAAATCACCTTTGGTGTAATCAAAACTAACTACGGCCATGTCTTCTGGCGAACCGATTACGGTGTTACCGCTTACGCCTTCGTCAGTGTAAGTCGAGTCGTTTTTAGTATATGAAACATAGATGCCTAATGAATCAGTAATGTTGTAATCAATAGATGCTTCTATACCATCGGATTCAATACCACCGTCATTGATGTAGCCGCCTGCAGCAGATTCTAAGAAGTCGATACCATTTACGTCTTCGTTACTTACAAAGGTAATGCGGTTTTCAAATTCAATCGTGTAATACGTTAAGCTTGCATTGAACCCAGGCGTTGAATAACGCAAACCGAAATCGATATTGTCTGCGGTTTCTGGCTCTACCGTACTGATATCAGTGTCGTCACGCTCTAATACCGCATCTTTAACCGCTGCAAAGTTCTCTGCATATCCACCGAAAAGCTCTAAACCATTAACCGGTAATGGTGCAACGAAACCAGCTGAAATAAGTACATCGGAATCAGAGGATATGTTTAAGTTATTTTCAGGGGTAAATTGGTCTTCTTTAGACACATCAACGTTAAACTGCTTTGCCCCTAAACGAATTTTAGCGAAGCCTGCATCGAGTTCGTTTTCAACATAGTACATAAGGGTTTCAACAGGAAACTCTCGGTCGTACTGAATCCAATAAGGGGTGTTTTCGTAGCGAGCGCTTGTTGAAGCGTCAATGGTTTTGTGCCAATCGCGGTATTCGTCACGCTGATAATCTTCATACCAAAAACCACCACGAACTACGTTGTCCATATCGGCAATGGTTGTGTTCCATACGAAGTCGCCGTTAATACCGTAGCGCTTTTTGTTGTAATGTGTATGACGGTTAGAGCTTACTGCAATAGCGCCTTGCTCATAGCAATTTGGATCAACTTCAGCGCCACCACCACCGTAAGGTGAACTGATTGAACTGACACAGTTATCAATAGGTGAAAGGGCTTCGCCAGCACTATTAACAAAGTAGATTAGGCCTAAGGTGCTGCCGCCGTTTACGGTGCTTGAAGTATTTAATTCAGAGTTTGCATTACCTGCGCCGTCATCAGTTACATCGGCAATATAGTATGGGTTCCACTTACCTGCACCTTCGTTTTCGTGATAATAAACGTTAGTACTAAAATCAACGCTTCCTACTGAGAAATCGGCTTTTAGATAGGTAAAAAAATTCTCGCGCTCGGTAACCCACCCTTCGCGAAAAACCTGATCTTGATAAGGAATACCAGACCACGTATCAGTTAGTCCATCCCATTCCGGGTTTTGAGCATACTGGGCTAACCCATAAACACGTTGATAAGTGTATTCTTGTGCATCGTCGTAACTCACGTAGCCGGTAAGGTCTACTTCACCTATTGTGCTAATGATTTTACCTTCTAAATGGTCACGGGTATTAGTCACTGACCCATCCATGTAATCATCATTTTGCTGAGTAGATAACGAAATCCATGCAAACGTATCTGGAGCAATCTCGCCGGTATCATAACGAACATACACTTTACTGGCATTGTATTCTGCAAACGTAGTGCTTACTGTTAGTTGCTCGTCTAGTGCAGGCATGATGGTTGTGAAATCCATCGTACCGCCTAGCGCTTCATTCGAACGAGAGCTAATATCAGCGGTACCCTGTGAAACAACCGTGCCACGTAAGTTTTCGGTATCAATATATCGGCTGGCTTTAGTACCACCACCGTAGTTAGAGTTACCGTTGGCGATGCCATCAACGGTCATCCCAATTTGCTGAGAGTCAAGGTTAACCTGAAAACCACGAATTGAAATCGTAGTAGACCATTCATCAGAACCAAAAGGGTCGCCTTCAGTTACCAATACACCTGGTAAATTGTCGATAAGTGCCAATGCGCTAGTCATCGGGGTTTGTTGCTTTTTCATTTCTGTTGAAGTTGCACTGTTAGCGTATGAAACATTACGCCCAGTTACTAATATTGATTCAACATCTTTGTCTTCTTCAGCTGCTTGCGTTTCTGCTTCTTGAGCTAGCGCATGCATTGACGTTAATGACGTCGCTGCAAGTACAGATAAAGCGATTAAGCTTCGTTTTTTTGGCACATAAGTGTTCATAAAACTCCCGTTGTGTGTTGTGTTTTATTTTCTGTTATTAGATAGATAGTGATGTTTTTATTTGAGGCTCTTAAGGCCCTGAATCTATTTTTGTAAAATCGATTTCGTTGTCTTCAGGAGAACTATCGATATTTTTTACGGTTTTAGGTTTGCGATACAGCATGAAAAACGCACAGCTGAAAAACAGGCCGATGACTAACGCCCCTACCCACTGAATTTGTAAAAACTCGAATTTAAAAAGCAGTGTCAGCAAGGAAAGCATGACGACATTCATGGCAATATATTTAAATCTGCCAAAGCGCTTCACCGTTAAATTTAAGTTGTCTGTGTACAGGCGAATTAGCGAATCTAATGAGTTAATAACAAATACAATCCCTACGAAGGCCATCGCAAAATTCTTTAAGCCCGTGGTGGGTATGCCAGCTTCGTGATATTGATAAATAACGCTAAACCATACCGCGATAGGTATTGAGGGAAATATCAGCATGGCACCTAGCACTTGATAGGTGCGTAAACCACCTACAAAACGCGAAGTGAACTGCCCAATCATGATGCTCCACGCGAACCACCAAAATAGGTAAAACTCGTGGTATTCGTTTAGCGGCAATACGAAGTGTTCAATGTTTCCAAAGTAACTACCGATGAGTTCTAAATTATGTGTAAATGCGGCAATTTGGCTGTGACTTCCCAAGAAGGCGCCCGCCCACATGAAGCCAATTAACGCAATAAACAACCATGTGGTAGAGATACTTAATAGCCGTACATATTTAATGTCGGTGCTCGAGTAAACCGCAAAGCAGATAGCCGCGAACACGATGAAATAGAAAATTGGAATGATAGATTCGCCATCGCCGATAGCGGGTAAATACCAGGGTAAATTCGACAGTAGTAAAAATGCGGTAAAGGCGCAGGTACCAATAATCACCACGTTATTAATGAATTTAACCAGTGGTATTTCGAAGAACTTAACCTTGGGCTCTACCACGCAAAAATAAAAACAGGTAAGAAAGTAAAAGCCCCATATTAGAAAGCCCCAATAGCCAAACTCAATGGCAATAGGGTTAGTAAAGGCGTATTCAGGGTTCGCTGCTATGTTTGCATAGCCACCGAACTCGGTAAGCGGAAACATGATTAGGCCAACGTCTAGGCCCGAGGTAAATAGAATGGCGATAAAAGTGAAAAGCCTAACCGGGGTGACACCGATACACTTCACATTTCCCCATTTAACAAGAATAACCACAATGGCTAATAGGGTGAAAATGATCCCAGCATTAAGCCATAAGGTCATTACTACCTCCCCAAAACAATCGATAATGCTTCATCTTTCTTCCTGTTGTTATATTTTTCATACGTACCAAAAATGCCTTTTTGGTACGTGTAGGCCGCTCAGATTAAATCGTTGAATTACGCTGAACCGTTTCCCAATTATTTGATGTAGCAACGTTAACCGGTGAATGTGCTAGCGCAGGCTTGCCCAGTATTAAATCAGCCGCTTTTTCTGCCACCATAATGGTAGGCGCGTTTAAGTTGCCATTAGGTACGGTTGGGAAAATTGAAGAATCCACAACACGTAGGCTCTCAATACCATGTACTTGCGTATTGGAATTCACTACTGCCATGGCATCTTCACCCATTTTGCACGAGCAAGACGGGTGATAAGCGCTTTCAACCGCTTGGCGCACGAAGGCGTCAATTTCTTCATCGGTTTGAATATGCTTACCAGGTTGAATTTCATCTTCTCGGTAGTCGTCAAACGCGCTTTGTTCAATGATTTCACGGGTTAAACGCACGCAGGCACGAAAGCCTTCAATGTCGTCTTGATGCTGCAAGTAGTTAAATTGAATTTTGGGTGCGTCGGTAGGATTAGCCGTTTTAATAGTAACGGCACCGCGGCTTTTAGGCTTGTTGTGACCAACATGCACCTGAAAACCATGGCCATCAAAGGCACTGAGCCCGTCGTAACGCATGGCCGCTGGTAAGAAGTGATACTGAATATCTGGCCATTCAACACCAGGCTTCGAGCGAATAAACGCGCAAGACTCAAAATGGTTGGTGGCGCCTAACCCTTTGCGGGTAAACATCCAACGTGCACCAATTAGTCCTTTTGAAATCAGCCCTAATTTACCGTTAAGCGTAATAGGCTGTTTGCACTTATATTGAAAGTAAAACTCCAAGTGATCTTGTAGGTTCTGCCCTACCCCTGGCAAATGGTGCTTAACGTCAACGCCTGCTGCTTTAAGCGTTTCGCTGTCGCCAATGCCAGAAAGTTGTAAAAGGTGTGGCGAGCCAATAGAACCGGCACTTAACACCACCTCTTTATTGGCTTTTGCGGTAACACGTTTACCGTTTACGCTGTACTGCACACCCACCGCTTTTTTACCTTCAAGTATGACTTTTTCAGCCAGGGCACCGGTAACAAGCGTTAGGTTTTTCCGCGATTTAACCGGGTCTAGGTATTCACGGCTAGCCGAACTGCGCACGCCGTCTTTCACGGTCATGTGCATTGGACCAAAGCCTTCCTGCTGGGCGGCGTTATAATCAGCCGTTGTAGCGTAGCCCGCTTCCTTTCCCGCTTCTATAAAGGCGGTGTATAAAGGGTTGGCCATTTCGTTGCCATTGTTAACCCCTAAAGGGCCCTTTCCACCACGGTAGTCATCATTACCTAAATAAAATGACTCGGCTTTTTGAAAATAAGGTAAACAAGCTTGGTAGTTCCAGCCTTGGGCGCCGTGTTCTTCCCACTCATCGAAATCTTTTGCATGGCCGCGAACGTACACCATACCGTTAATTGATGAGGAACCACCCAATACCTTACCTCGTGGGCAATGCATTTTGCGGTTATCTAGAAACGGCTCTTCTTCGGTGTGGAACTGCCATGCATATTTGTCGGTATTCATGGGAATAGATAACGCCGTGGGCATTTTAATAAAAATGCTTTTATCACTGCCGCCGGTTTCTAGCAAAAGCACGTTATTATTTGCGTCTTCTGATAGTCGGTTAGCCAACACACACCCTGCAGAGCCAGCACCCACTATGATGTAATCATATGCTTGCTTACTCATTAAAACGGGCTCTCTATGTCGGTCATGCCCACATATACAGATTTGGTCTGGGTGTAGTGATCTAGCGTTTCAATTCCATTTTCGCGGCCAATACCAGACTGCTTATAGCCGCCCACTGGCATTTCAGCCGGTGAATTACCATAGCTGTTTATCCAACAAATACCGGCTTGCAGCTTATGGATAACGCGATGTGCCCGTTTAATATCTTTGGTAAACACACCTGCAGCCAAACCTAAGTGGGTATTGTTAGCACGCTGAATAACATCGGCTTCGTCTTCAAACACCAACACACTCATGACTGGGCCAAAGATTTCTTCTTTAACAATAGTCATTTCGTCGGTGCAATCGGTGAATACAGTAGGTGCTACAAAGTAGCCGTTTGGCGCTGATTCAGGGTTAAGCGTTGTACCGCCCGTTAGCACGGTAGCGCCTTCTTCAACACCTTTATTGATGTAGCTCATCACTAAGTCTTGGTGATTTTTAGAAATAAGTGCGCCTAAATTCACGTTTGGATCGAGCGGGTCGCCAGCCACTATGTTTTGTTCTGTACGGGTTTTAAGTTCGTCAATAAAGGCTTGGTATACCGATTTATGCACGTAAACCCGTGTACAGTTTGTGCAAACTTCACCTTGGGTATAAAAGTTACCCAGCATGGCTGCGCTTACTGCTTGCGATACGTCGGCGTCTTCAAACACCAACAATGGCGATTTACCACCAAGTTCCATGGTGACGTCTTTTAATGAACCGGCTGCATTCGCCACTACTTTTTTGCCTGTACCGACTTCGCCAGTAAAAGACACTTTTTCAATATCTGGGTGTTGGGTTAACCATTGGCCAACTTCTGCTGCACCTTGTACAACATTGAACACGCCAGCGGGTACGCCCGCTTCAAAGAAAATTTCAGCAAGTTTAATAGCACCTAATGGTGTTTCTTCTGAAGGTTTAAATAGTAAGGCGTTACCTGCCGCTAAGGCTGGGCCAGACTTCCAACATGCAATTTGTAATGGGTAGTTCCAGGCACCAATACCTGCACAAATGCCAAGTGGCTCTTTACGTGTATAGTAGAAGTCGTCGCCTACCATCTGCTGTTGACCTACTTGCGTAGGAGCAAGGCCAGCAAAGTACTCAATGACATCAGCACCGGTTACAACGTCTACACACTCGGCTTCTTGCCAAGGTTTACCGGTATCTAGCACTTCAATTTTAGCCAGCTCATCATTTCGTTCACGAAGTAACGCTACCGCTTTTAATAGAATACGGCTGCGCTCAACCGGTGTCATAGCAGACCAAATAGCAAAGCCTTCTTTTGCGCTTGCTATTGCCGCTTGTTGTACCGCTTCGTCTGCCACTTCAACATGGTAAATAACGTCGTCGGTAGCAGGGTTTTTAACCGCAAACGTCTCACCACTGCTATTAGCAATGAACTTGCCGTGAATAAAATTTTGATAAACTGGAGTCGTCACATTAAACCTATTTTGATAACTATCAGCAGCTTAGAACCCACTGATATTGTTCAAATTTACTTCGTCAGGCGTGCTTACCGCTTCACGCAGGCCTGATCGCTCGAAATAACACACATACTGCTTAATTAACGTCTTGAATCCGTTATTTATGCTTAAAACGTTTACAAACAGCGTTTTCACTAACGCCTACAAATGCTTTGCAACCGTTATACAGCGGCTAACTGAAAGATAGATTAAAGAAGCCCCTCTATTGTGTATTGAAGACTAAAAAAGAAATCTAACTCTATCTGAGAAATGTGTATTTTTTATTAATTGATCGTTCAATAAAAATAAATACTAAGGGATTAACACTAATAATTCAACGTTGACAAAGGCTGAATTTATTTAAAAATGATTTGAGCTAAATCTAAGGCGCTTTGTTTGAACCCAAACACAAAGGTTAAAATGCGCACAATACGCTGTTTTATTAGCTTAATTCTTTCGATTTAGATTTATTTATATACAATTTAAAGGGGTAGTTATCATGGCCTTCGACAACATTCGCTTTTTAGAATTACCGATTAGATTGAACACGAACAATTCCTTACACTAAGTACCAGCCTATAAGAAGATTACAAAACAACCAGAAAAATCCGAAGAAGTTAGTCTTATTTCATAAGAGTATTTCATAAGTGGACAGACAGAATTGTTTAGTTCGAATGGTTTCA
Source organism: Alteromonas naphthalenivorans (assembly GCF_000213655.1). Lineage (NCBI taxonomy): Bacteria > Pseudomonadati > Pseudomonadota > Gammaproteobacteria > Alteromonadales > Alteromonadaceae > Alteromonas > Alteromonas naphthalenivorans. The sequence continues at coordinate 1,561,869 of NC_015554.1, read as the reverse complement.
ACGTGTAGTAGCGTGCTATCAGTGGCGATATTAGTGCAATTTAATTCGTAGTATTCTTCGTAACAAAACCAAAATAGTGCATACTTTCGTAAGAAGCGGTAACACAGTGATGAATAAGGCGAAAATTACCTAAGTGCACAAAATTAAACTCACGCAAGATGAAAACCTGTCTTTTAGAGTCGATTATCAGCTATTACCGAGTGATCATCAGCGTCTCGACCTGTTTTTTTCACTGCCTGATGAAATGGGTATTAGCTCGAAGACCCTTACCGAAGAACAGTATTTTCACCACAGTATTCAAAACCACAGCGCCTATTATTCAGATCAGTTGCATGTTCCTTTGGTTCGAAGCCGCTTTATCAGTCAGAAAAAAGGCGAGCAAAGTGATTACCGCTTAAATTTAAACTTATACTCGTATCAAATCCGTACCGCACTCGACACAGACGTTAAGCAAACGCTGAAGATTAAAGATAGCAAAACGTTTTATCCTCAAGCTATCGTGCTAGCAGAGCAAACCTCAGCTCTGTTAAAAAAACTTAGGCGCTACACCCCTTCTGACGAAAAACTCCGGGCGTATTTTGAGAATGCCGATAATTATTTGAGTTGGCAGGTAGAGCAGTCTTTTTTAAAGCTATTATCCTCTGCCCCTAAAAGTAGCGATTATTCCAGTGAGCGGAAATTTCTTTTCGATTTTTGTAGACGAGAAAGTCAGTACCGCGCAGATAATCAGTACAATTCGCAGATTACGTTAGATGACCCAAACCGCATTACGAACAAAATGCGGCTATTACAGCGTTTAATTGAATACGGTGTGGTATTTCAAAAGAAAACGAAAAGCCTTAATACTTATTTAAACCGCTTGGTTAAAGGTACGGTAACCGCTGTGATCATGGCTGCAGTGATGGTTTTAGTGCTAAACGCTCGTACTAATTTCACTGAGGTGACGGTGGCCTTCGTAGGTATTCTGGGGGTTATTTATGGGCTACGGGAAATCTTTAAAGAAGACATTACGCGGGTAATTTGGAGGCGTATTCAAAAAGGTTTACCGAAGTGGAAAATTATTTATAGCCACAGCGTAAATAAAAGCAGAATAGCCACCCAAACTATTTGGCTTGAATACATTCGTAATAGAGATTTACCTAAGCAGGTTGATAGACTGTATCAAACCCGTAGGCAGCAAAACAAACAAGCCGCTCAGCTGTTACATTTTCGTAGTGACACTCGCGTAAATGCGAAAAGCTTCTTGCCAGGTTACGATGATATACAACAGCGTATTTATTTTAACCTCACCCCTTTTGTTCGCTTTCTCAAAAAAGGCGAAGGTAGGCTGTATTCGCTAGAAAACAATAAAATTACTAAGCAGGCTGTAGAGCGACGCTATCAAATAAATGTAGTGCTCATGCATACTGACAAGCAAAAGCACCAGCAAGTACAGCGATTTAAGATAACCCTAAACCGCTCTACTATTATCAATATTGAAGCGCTGGAAGTACGTGAAGCAGATTAACCTATTACCAATCGCCCACTATTAATCAGCCCTGCGATTAACCCTATAAAACCAAGAATAAGACCACCGTAAAGACCTAGCATGTTAGAAACATTCATTGATTGCTCATATTGAATGTTTTCCCCTTTGAGCTGTCCGTGCTGTTCATACTTTATATCGGAAGATGGCGTATTTAGTTTCTGCGAAGTCGAGTAAATAATCTGATGAGCCCGCTTTGTTAAAATTGCGATACCTGCACCAAACCCGCAGTAGGTTAACAATGGAATTATAAATCCAGTAGACAATTCATAAGAGGCCGCAAATAGCATACCCCAAACAAAAATCCACACTAAGGTGTAATTACGCACCCGCTTAAGTTTTTTCTTATCAGGCTCATGTTTCATGTGACGTTCGGCTAACTTATGTGATGCAATTACCGCTACCATGGCAACAAGCGCACCTAACATAGCGCCACTAAATACCCACAACACTTTACTCCAAAGACTGTTAAATACACCGCCTTTAGAAGCACTTCCCGTAGCCCCTACGGCTACCGCCGCAGTTGCAGATTTAGGGTTAGCTAATAAGGTTAGCGTCATTGAAGTAAATGTGACCGTAGGCGTTGTGGCAATAATAATGCGACTGAATTTGTCCAGCGTTAGGGTTTTAAGCATGGCTCGTGCTCGCGAAAGCTTTTTTCTTACTGCAGCATCAGAAATATCAAGTAATTGCGCGACATGTTTTGTAGAACATTGCTCTCGATAATATAACAACACCACTTCTCTACTATCCGATGGCAGTTCATCTATAAGGGCTGCGATTATTTTCTTTGTTTGCTCGTCTGATATCTTAGTTTCCAGCGCATCGTCACTTTTACAGAAACTTGCCAGTATATTTTCGCCCTCATCACCTTTTATCGATTTCGAAACTTTATTGTCTCGTAGATAATTAATGGCCATATAACGCGCCATTTGGCGTACCCAAGGCATAAAGCTTTTGGGGTTGGTCAAAGTAGATAGATTTTGCCAACAGTTAATAAATACTTTTTGCGCTACGTCTTCGCTAGCATCCATGTCTTTTACAATACCAAGCGCAATTGCACTTACCGTATTTTTGCTTGCATTAATTAAGCGCTCAAAAGCTTTAATATCTCCACTTTGCGCGGCAATGACATCTGAAGAATACACATCCATGCGCTTACTCCTTTCCTATAAACTGTGTTGTCTGTTGCAGTAACCATGGCAAATCATCGTACATAATAAAATGACGAGATTGTGTGTTCATCACCACTTTTGCTTGCTTAGCATTGGCAAATTGTTCTGTGTATAACTGTTTAACCATCTCTTTACTGTCATTATCACTAAACCCGCCACTGGCTCCGAGAAATAGTATAGGAGTATTACTGGAGGTTATAGCCGACCGTAAGTCGGATGTCATCAAGTCTGCCATTATTTGCCCCACTGTCTCTGGGTGCGAACTTGATGCCATAGACAGCACTTTAGCTTGGTTCAATTCGCTGGTCGTTTGAACGTGGATACCTTGACGTGTATACGCGCTTAACTGCTCTTGATTCATATTAGCGTACTGTGATTTAACGCTCATTGCATAAGGTTCTGCCTGTGCTGCTGTGACCTTATTACTACGAGTAAAAATAGGGGTAATAAAAGGCAGGCCATCTACTGAGACCACTTTACTTACTCTTTCTGGTAGCGCAAGTGCAAGCTGGTAAGCAATATGACCTCCCATGCTATGTCCAACGACTATCACATTATTTAAGTTATTATTTTCAATATACGATACCAGCGCAGCGGTAATTTTTGATAACCGATTATTTGGATAAACTTTGTTGTCCGCAAAACCCGCCACTTGGGCAAAGTGGCTTCGATATTGCCCCTTATAGTAACTACCAAGCTCGTGGGATAACTCTGACCAAACTGAAGCGTTAGACATTAAGCCAGGTATAAATAACACGTTTAGTTCATCATATTTGATAGGCTTGTTGGAACTGCTGTCATTATTCCTGCTTATGGTTTGAGTACTAGGGGTTTGAGTGCTGGGGACTTGCGTCTTGGCGCTATCAATTTGTTCGTAAACGGTGACAGGTACAGTGGCTAACGCAGAGGTATCTTCTGCGTGTAGGGTCGCTGAATTAATTAACAATATGGCGGCAGAAAATAGCGTAATTAAGTTTAAAAATTTCATGGTTTCACTCCTCTTTAATTTATAGTCACGCGCTGCAGCAAAAGTGTGACAACAATTTTTCGGAGTAAATTAAAAAAAGTAATAGTATTGGCTATTATTTGTTAATTGATAACGCCACTAAAAAAATAGCACCACTTATTAGGCTAAACCACCAAACAAGTGATATCGCCAGCGAAGGCGTAGCATTAACCGCGACTATTAAAGACCCTACCACCAATAGCCAACCACTTATACGCAGGCCATTTTGAATAAATTTTTTGCCATCAACCTTACGCGTATGGCGTTTTTTATTTTCATACAACCACCCTACTAGTTTGAAATGTTTGTTGCTCGCTAATGCAAGTAAACCAATACCAAGTACCACTAAAATAGTTACCGTTAACATGTCTAACTACTCTTTTTTTGTTTCTAGGTTATCTTGATTACACGTTGCGCCACTTAAAGAGGAGGCGGACAAACGAACTCTTAGCCAATACGCTAGTGCTGAAAAAACAGCGCCGCATAATACAAACCCTAGAAAGAAACTTAAGTAAGTAATGTCTGCGGTACCAACGGCACCTTTTATTCTTTCAAAAGGCATACATATTCCAACCACTGCTAGACTTATAAAGCTTACGACAGCAACCAATGTCTGTTCAAACCACGCGTTTTTTGCAGGCCTAAAAATGACGTGTACCAAGCAGTATAGCCAAGCAACAAAAAACGCACTAATTTCCATGTTAGCTCGGTTTAAGGTGTCGGCAGGGATAAGCCGGTTAGCAAGCAAAAAAACGGGCGTTGCAATGGCCATTCCCATAATGGAAGCGATGTTGCCCTTTTCCATAATGTGTAACGATAAGGGAATACGCTTTTGTCCTTTACTAAGGTTTGTACGCCGCTGATTAACCCAAATAATTAACCCCGACGCTATAAGCACGCAGCTCAATACACCTAAGCCAAAGAGTAACCATCTTAAGCCAGTGGTAGCAAAGTTCGCTTGGTGTAACCCATACATTATTCGCCTGAAAGTGGCGGGTGCACTTTCATCTTCATAGCCTTCAAGAGGCGTTGCAGTATAACTTGAATAAACAAGTCGGTCGGCGCGGTTCGAAACCGTTAGGCTTTTAGTGCGTTCAATAATAAAGCGGCTATTTTCGTTACCCGGCGCTTCTACCGTGATTCGCTTAATCGCGTGTGGCTCTTGCCATTGTGCTTTTAAGCTAGTCAGTATGGCTGAGTACGCTATCGATTTGCTTAGCATATATTCAGAGGCGCCTGCTGCCGAGCTTTTTACCGAGTTTGCTGCCGTACTTGTACTATTAGTAAGTGGCGGAAGCGATGGGATGATTGCTTTATTTACGCCCCGCTCGCCTTGTTCAAAATGCATATTTGCCGAAAAAGGCGTGTACATAATGGCGTAAATCATAATGGCACTTATACAAATCATTAAGCAAAAAGGTAGCGTTACAATGCCGACTAATGCATGAAGATCGGAAGTCCATTTTGATATCTTGCCTTTGCGTAAGGTAAAAAAGTCTTTGAAGAAACGCCTATGAGTATAAATTCCACTGAAAAGAGTAAGCAGCATAGCCATAGCGGCTATTCCGGCGATATAGCGGCCGCCGTAACCTCTAAGCTGCAAGGTATAGTGGAAATTCCTGAAGAACAATCCCCCTTTGGTGTCGGTTGTTGACCCAAGAAGCGTAGCGTCTTTGTTAAAACTCACCGTATGACGTATTTTTCCCTCACGCCACTGAACATACCAATGTTGCTCTCGGGCGGTAGGTAGGTAAATTCGCCATGAACTAGCGTTTTTGGCATGATGTTGTAAGTAGTTTAACGATTGTTCTATCTGGAATCGCTGACTCTCTTGCGCCCCCTTTGTCTTGGTCTGAGTATTGGTTTGCGTCTTGGTTTGCGTATAGCTCGCCTCGTCTACCACAATATTTCGGTCAAACCCATCACTTACAATAACCTGCCGCTCTGGCATCATCCAATACGTAATTTCTGGGGTAAAGTAACTTAGCGTACCCGTTACGAAAATAACGAATAACAACCAGCCAGAAATAATGCCTAAGTAGGTATGAAGCCAAATCATTGTTTTTCTGAATGTTGTTTTCACAATACCTCTACCAAGGGCAAAAATAGCACGGCTAACGCGATAATCAGAGTACAGCTAATCAGCCATCTCACAATGTTCGATACCGCGAAACTAGAAATAAATAGAATAAAAAAAGCGACATAACTCATCATGCTAGCAGTGAGCACAGCTACGCCTTTGTTGATATGCAATAAATGCACGAAAGAATAGGTTAAGTAAATGGATAACAGTGCGGATAACGCATAGCCGCCAATGATGGCGACTATGCTACGCAGTATAATAGCTACGTTTTTATTCAAGCGGTTTAATACCTGTCTTACTATAAATGCCTAGGATTAAAAGCGGTACGCAACCGTTAACTTGGCATTTCGTTCTTCACCAGGAAGACCACCAAGGTACATAGCGCTACTATAGTAATCGGTATTATCAAGGTTTTTGATATTTAGCTGAACATCCCAGTCGTCAGACACATAGCTAATTGCAGCATCCCATACTGTGTATGAATCTACGAAGGCATAGTAAATACCAAACGCAGATGCTGAAATAGTACGCTCATCTTCATAAGACACACCCACACTGAATTTAACGGGTGCAGGTAATGCGCTGAATGAATGGCTGTAGGTCAACCACGTACTTGCCGTTTTTTCGGCAATACCTTTGGTTTGTTCTTCATCAGTACTACTAGCAAAATTACCCGGTTCCGTTACTGGCTCTTGGTACGTAGCATTAGTGTTAAGCGCCCATTGCTCATTAATGTCGAAGTTAATATCAATTTCAACACCGGTAGTACGCTCTTGCTCATCGTAGTAGAACTCTGGTACATCAATGTTGTAAGCAGGGTCGTCAATATTGTCTTCATACAATGGGTTAGTGTATTGCAGGTTCGTTCTTGCGGTATCGAACACTACGATTGAACCAAGTAACTGTTCAGATAACGCGGTAAAGCGTAACCCTAAATCCCACGAGATTGACTCTGAGTCAGGGCGGTTATCTTCTTCGCTCAGTGAACCTAAAACACTGTAAGCGGTTCTACCTTTTGAATGGTTTATAAAGGTAGAGATATTCGGTGTTACTTTGTAGGTTAAGCCTAAGTTGTAAGTGAAACCATCATCGTCGGCATCGTACTCTGGGTTACCATCGCTATATTGGTTCAAATAGGTTTGTTTAACCGCACCATAAGCACCGCCGAAACGACCTGTTAGGTATTCATTAAAGTACAACACTTCTTGAAAACTTACGCCCCAGCTAGATACGTCTTTTTCATACTTGCTGCGAAGCGATGGGTTGTAATCATCGAACGTACCCGTTGGTCAGTTTGGATTACGAATATCTAAAATGTAAGGCACTGCATCACTTCGAGTATCGTCAGCATCCCAAATAGACCACTGCGCGTAGGACATTTCGTGATCTTCGTAGTTCGCGCTAAACAGATGCTCACCTTCAACGCTGCCAGCCGACCACGTATTCGTAACATCAATAAAGTATTGCCATACTTTTTCGTCAGCCACAATGTTTCGGTATTCCTGTCTACGAGCGGCAAACGGGTACAACACATCGTCAATAACTAACGGCGCACGTGGCTCCAAGTTGATTACATCTGTACGTTCTGCATACACATAGTTGTATGCACTGGTTTGGCGAATATAGTCAGTCTCGTATGTACGGTATTGTAATTGCTGAGTCAGTGACCAGTTATCCGCTAAGTTCACATCTTGGCGTATTTTGATACGAAACTCTTTTCCTTCGTTTGGCTCTGACAATGGTGAAATAAGGCTAGTATCACCTAAATCATAGGGTTGAACACCATCTGTAGAGGTTAGCGAAGCTGCAAGCTCTGCTATTTGCTCATCGGTTAGTTGCAATCCACCGCTATCTACGTCGCCATTAACTAAATCTGACGCGGTAACACTACCAGCCTCAGCATCTAATAAGGTTAAGTCGATTAAGCGTACCGGATGACCGATAGAGTCAATCTGCACTGCATCGTCGATATATGCAGCGGAAATTAAAAATTTGTTGTCGGGAGAATAGTCATATCGCAATGAAGTATAAAGCTCGCTTCGTTCATCACTAAGTCCACGATAGCCGTCTGATTGTTCATGATTAGCCACTACGCGATAAGCCAATGAGTCATTAATGGCGTTTGTTGCATCAAACATTAGTGAGTAACTGTCCCAACTACCTAACGATGCTTCTATCTCGTATCGCTCTTCAAACTGTGGCTTTTTCTCAATAAGGTTGATAATCCCGCCTGCTTCACCCATACCGTAAAGACCCGTTGCAGGGCCTTTTAACACTTCAATGCTTTCTACATTAGTCATTGAACGTGTTGGGTTGTAGCTATTACCTAAATCTGCACCAGCATAAATACCATCGTAGGTGTAATTTACACCTAAGCCACGAATAGCAAGGTTATCGCCTACCCCGTAGTTATTGCCATCTTGGGTTAAACCACTAATGTTACGAATACTTTCTTGTAGCGTGTCGACGCCTTGTTCTTTTAATAATGTTCCATCAACCAATACTACAGCGGCAGGCGTTTCCATCAAACTCATGTTCGACTTAGTAGCCGTACCAGATTCTAATATCAATCTGTTGTGACGACCGTAAACGGTAATGATATCTAGGTTTTCGTCCGTTACAGCTTGTTCTTGTTGTGCTTCTTCACCACTTTGCTCTAAGGACGTAAAATCCTGAGATTGAACAGCTTGGGCCGAGATTGCAGTGGTATAAAAAAGGGAGAAAATCGCAGTAGCTGCGCTAACTTTGGTTGTGTGTGTGAAGTCTATGTGCATTGTGTGTCCGCTTTATTAATTGCAAATGATAATCACTTTTATTATCAGGCGCACATGGTATTTAAACACACTATTAAGTTCAACTAAATTTACACAAAATCCTTATTTTACTACTCCCTCTACTTGTAACTAATCAGTGTTTGGCGAATACAAGCGAGGCTAGTCGGCATTTGGCCATTCAGATTCATCAAGTATACCTTTGGAAATCAACGCCTTTCTAAGCGTATTTATTTTCATCTTGAGTTCATCACGGATTAAACGAATTGCAGGCGTGATAAGTTGACGGCTAGGTAGCACTAGCCACATTTCAGTAAGCGGTACGTGATAAGCAGGCATAACCCGCTGAAGGCGCCCCGCCAGTAAATCCTCTGCAATATCAATAACTGACTTCTTTGCGATACCCACCCCATCAACACACCACCGGCGCACAATGTCGCCATCGTTCACTGCGCGGTTACTTTTTACTTTAACTTTGAATTTCTCTTTACCTTTCTCGCCACCTTTGTAGAGATCCCAACCGTCGTGGGTTAGCTCGTACAATTTGTAAAGCAATGCATTGTGATTTGCTAATTCTTCGGGGCTAGTAGGTTCTCCATACTTTTCAATATAGCGTGGCGAAGCACAAATAAAGTGTGGAATATTACAAATTTTGAACCCATACATATTGAGCTCTTGAACCGCGCTTTTGGTCATGGCTCTTAGCGCAACGTCTACCCCGTCGCGGTAGAAATCCACACGACTGTCACTTACCTGTAACCTAACTGATACGTCTTCATGTTCCGCCATAATATCGTTTAGCAAAACCCGCATTAGGTTACGTCCCATCTCCGAAGACATGGCCATTTTCACTTCGCCGTTAATGTCTTGCTGCTCTTCACTGATGCGCATAACACCTTGTTGCAGCAAGTCTAATGCTTGCTGACATAAGGGTAGAAAACGCTCACCTTCAGGAGATAGCCGTATTTTGCGGGTAGTTCGCACAAACAGTTGAGTGCCAACGTCTTGCTCTAACCGTTTTAAAGCTACGCTTGCGGCAGAGGAACTTATGTCTAGCTGGTTCGCTGCAGCAGTTATTGAATGCAGTTCTGCCACCTTGAGCAATACTTGCAAGTCTTCTATCTTCATAACATCTTCTTTCTTATTTAGTAGAATTTAGTTTTATTAACGCTATGGTTGTGTAACTACAATGGCATAAACTTTAGCCAGGTTCATTTTATTATAGCTAAAATCGAATCAATATCTTCAAACACGGCAACTATTATCCACGTTTTAGCGAAAGTGTATTGGCGATTTGCCCATTTATCCACCGTCTTTCTGCACATAAAATACACCCAAGCAATCAAGTTAAAGGGTTTAAAAATGAAATTCACAATTAAAGCAACAACACTCGCACTTGCATTATCAAGCGCAGTGGCACTTTCAATATCATTTACAAGTACAACAGTTTTTGCCGCAGAAACAGCATCTAGGGTCGTAGCAGCAGATGATATTGAATGGGGTTACCTTAACCCTCTTCGTGGTGATAAGAGCCCAGGCGCAGCAGACCTTTGGGGAGACCGCACTAAAGATACCGCAACCGGTATGCTGGTACGCTTTAATAAAGGTTTTGAATCTCCACCGCATATTCATAATATTACGTATCGCGGCATCGTGATTGAAGGTGCTATGCACAACGACGATCCTACTGCAGGTAAAATGTGGATGCCTGCTGGTTCTTTTTGGACCCAACCTGCTGGCGAAGATCACACCACAGCAGCAAACGGTAGCGCCAATTTAATCTATTTAGAAATTGATTCTGGGCCTTATTTAGTACAACCATCTAGTGAGCATTTTGATAATGGTGAACGCCCGCTAAACCTGCATAAAGACAATATTGTGTGGCTTAACGATAGCGAATTGCACGATGTAAGTGCACCAGGTGTGTCATCTACCTACGTGTGGGGCAGCGCCGCCGATATGAACGGCTCAATGGTGAAGCTACCCGTCGGTTTTAACGGCTCTATAAGTACTGATGCTAGTGAGTTCCGTGCTGTGGTAATAGCAGGCGAAGTTAAATATCAATCTGAAGATGTTAGTTCACCTATCACCTTAAGCGCAGGAAGCTATGTAGAGTCGACAGGCGCATTTGAACATCAAATTGTTAATGAAGGTAAAGGCGAAGAAACTATTTATATTCGTACTGATAGCGATTACCAAGTGCGCTAGCATTATATATTTACAATAACCTATTGATATTTATAAATTAGCTTTCTGTTATTTAATGAATGCCTCTAGTAAGCAATACTAAAAATCTGTTGATTACTAGAGGTTGATTAAACAAAAAAGTAAATCCGAACGCTTGCTTAACACGCTGAGAGGAAATTTATTCTTTAGGCTTGCGGAGATTAAAGCTTGCCCATATACATACGTGTAGTAAGCCCCACTGCAATAGTAATTACTACGCTAGTTAATGTGCCCAACAATACATATTCCGTTAGTTTTTTGTCTTCGCTTTTGGTTAGATCGCCAAATCTAAAGATAGATTTAGCAGCAAGTAAGAAACCTATAGCGGCAAATTGATTTATTAACACAAAGGTAAGAATAAGAAGGCGCTCTAAATAACCAATTCGTTGCCCAGCCATGGCCAGAGTATTTTGGATAGGAAGCTGAACTAACGTGGACGAGTTGTGTGGTTTAGCATCTTCATCAAGCTCTTTAGTCCAAGGCGAAAGAAGCTGCTTAATAAATATGGAGGTGGGCTTCAAAATAACCATATAAGCCAATAGCACTGCCAAATGATGATGGTTAATCATTAGAACTTGCTTAAATAGCTGCCCAAGCTGGTTGGTCAGCAGTGCCCACAAAATTACAATAGCCCCAATATGCGCGGCCTGATCAATTGCGAAAGCCAAGGTACTAGGCCCCGCGTAAGACTTTACTGCATCGATAATAAAATGGCTTATCAACACCCCACCTGCAACCAAAAGTAGCGGCCCAACGTCAATGCTATCTAAGCCAGCTTCTTTTGATGCAACTGCGGTTAGTACGGATAGAGTTACCAATGCCGTTAATGCCAACACACCATGTAATAAAGAGTGGAGATACAATGCTGGCGATTTCAGGTGTTTGCTATTTCGGCTCTCTACCCACCTGCTTGGCTGAAAATAAAAATCTCCAAGCAAATGGGCAACTAACAGCCCTATCACTATGCTAAGTTGCTCCATGCTTACCGCTCCGTTTTAACTTCCGTTGCCATATAACGTAAATAATCACCCACTAAGTGGTACTGACTGGCATTTAAAATACGCGTAATATTGCTGCGAGTTTTCCCTAGTGCGCTTGCTATTTGCTCATGTCCTTTATCTTTTGCACTAATATAAGCTAGTAGGGTTTCTGACTGAGTCTGAGTTAGCGAAGTAATATGACTATCGACAAATGCAGTCATTAAGGATGCGTGTTTGTTGAAGTCTTCATCATCACTGATAAACACTAAATACTGAGACTTGAGATTATCTAGCGCCCTGCCCGAACGCACAAATGCACTTCCGGTTCCCGTTTTCACTTGGCCTTCGGTAACGCTCACTTCGCCAAGCGCTACGCTAATACGTACATCCGTAGATGGGGTACACGCCTTTAACGCTAACCTCACGCATATGGCAGCTTGCATCGCCAGTTTAGGTGTACAAATGACAGCCTGAAAGGCATCACCACGAAATAGGTCGTATTGCCCACCATGACAGGACGTTTGCGCTTTAAGTTCACGGGTTAGGACTTTTAGCACATGAGTTAAATCGGCGTCGCTCAAATGCTGCGAATTCGCAATATCACCGGTGATAACCGCTGCATATTTTTTTGTGTTTTCCATCGCTTCCTCTTTTAATGAGAGTAGCTCTTAAGTTGGGATTCACCCTAATGAATAAATAGACTGCCTGTATTTTTATACAGATGCAATATTATAATCTCCTTCGCTGGGTTACTAAGAATGTTACCGTAAATAAACCCTTTTACAAAAGTGATTAAAAATAGTCACTTTAAGCAAAGTTACCATAAACAGTCACAAGTTGACATTTTTTATTCACGAAGCTCATTCAAACTCCTTTAAAATCATCTAATAGCGTACTGTGACCAGACAATTCTGCTCTATTCACATAGATACTAACCGAACAGAAAGCATCCTATTCGCTAGTTCTCACACTAACCCATGTTTGCAAAAGTAGAATGATTACTCTACCATGACAATACAAAGGTAGAGCAGTCATTCTACCCTTAATGGCTATACCCACAAAAATGGCTATACCGATAAAAATGGCTATACCGACAAAAATAGCTATACCGAGAGAAACCTGTACCGAAAAAGTCTATATCTGAAAAAACTTGCTATTGGAAGCGATGATGACACCCGACGAACGAAAGAATGACATTGCAGCCCGATTAGAAACTGCGTTTAGTACTAATGGTTTTACCCAGCCCAATGTCGCCATGTTAAAAACGCAAACCGGCACGACGCTAAAAACCCTATACAAATATTTTCCATCTAAAGAGGATATGATTATTGGCGCTCTCACCCATAGGCATCAGCGTTATTTATCCTTCCTAGCCACAGACTGCCCAGACAATCTCACGAATGCGGTCAAACATGTGTTTGCTCGCCTAGCCTTATGGCTTAAACAATACGCGCCGAACGGATGCATGTCGTTGCAAGCCCTCTCTAGCTATCCAGATTATGATCGAGTAACAACTGCTGTAAATACTCACAAGGCCGATGTTCGCCAGTGGCTTTTAGCACTAACCAATAACAGCTCAATGGCTCATTCACTTTTCATATTACATGAGGGTATGTCGGCAGCTTGGCCCACCATGGGCGAAGAAGCTTTAGCTACAACCCAAGAAATGCTCAACAAACTACTTCTCGAACACGATTTAACGTAAAGGAGATTTTTTATGTCACAACTTCCCACTCAAATGAAAGGGCTAGTACTTACCCACCATGGCGACCTTGATGCGTTAAGTATTCGTAGCGATATTCCTGTACCGGTTCCTGGCGCAACTGATGTTGTTATTAAGGTAGCCGCGGCTGGGGTAAATAACACCGATATTAATACCCGAAACGGCTGGTATACAAAGGGCGACGTTGATGATGATGTTGAATCTTGGAACGGCGCGCCTTTCGCACTGCCTCGAATTCAAGGTGCAGACGTATGCGGATATATTGTTGCAGTGGGCAGTGATGTAGACACCGCTCGCATAGGTGAGCGAGTTATTATTGAGCCCTGCTTAACTGAAGTCGATGGCGTTGAATTAAGTGCGCCTTGGTATTTTGGCTCTGAATGTGATGGAGGTTTTGCCGAATACACAAAAGTAGCCGAAAAACACGCTCTTGCAGTGAACACTAGCATGTCCGATACCGAACTTGCGTCTTTTCCCTGCTCCTATTCTACTGCTGAAAATATGCTTCACCGCGCTAATGTTGTGGAAGGAGATCGTGTACTCATCACCGGCGCATCAGGCGGCGTAGGCTCTGCTGCGGTACAATTGGCTAAAGCACGAGGTGCAACGGTCGTTGCCATCACCAGCGAGTCTAAGCAAGAAGCGTTAAGAACGCTTGGCGCAGATGACACACTAACTCGAGATTGCAACTGGTTAGCGTACGCTAAAGATAAGCCATTCGATGTAGTCATAGACTTAGTTGCAGGTCCGCGATGGCCAGAGCTACTAGATATGATGAAACCATTTGGCCGTTATGCTGTTTCGGGTGCAATTGCTGGGCACACCGTACCACTCGATGTTCGAACGCTATACTTAAAAGATTTACAACTACTGGGATGCACTGTGCTATCAGAAGGTGTATTTGCCAACCTAGTTAAGCGTATAGAAAAAGGGGATATCTCGGCGCTTGTGTCAAAAACGTATCCTATCGACGAAATTAAACAGGCCCAGATAGACTTCGAACAGAAAGCGCATATTGGCAAGCTTGTACTGACGTTTTAACGCAGTACAACCTCCTGCGCTTCCCATACATCAACACGGTTACGCCCTAACGATTTAGCAAGGTAAAGTGCAGCATCGGCTTGCTTTATAAATTCATTAGGGCAAACCGGATGGTCAAATGCCATAGTAGCAACGCCCAAGCTTGCTGTTAGACGATTATTATAGGCTGATAATTTAAATGGTATTGCCGCTTGCTCTATATTCCTACGAATGCGTTCCGCCACTTTTAATGCAGCGCTTAAGTTTGTGGAAGGCATAATGACAGCAAACTCCTCTCCACCATAACGGGCCACCGCGTCATCATTCCCTATACAGGTTTTCTTAATTATTTCTGCCACGCTAATGAGTGCATCATCGCCCGCCACGTGCCCATAGCAATCATTATAATTTTTGAAATGATCTACATCTATAAACAGTAAGCTAAGTGGGGTTTTACTAAGAACGCTTCTTTCAATATCCCGTTGTAATGTATCGTCAAACAACCTTCTATTCGCAATGCCGGTCAGGCCATCAATATTGGCTAACTTAGCTAATTTTGCATTCGCTTCAATGAGTTCTTGCTGCGCTTTATAAAGTGCCCGTTCGTTATGAGCATTTTGCAGCGTGTTAGCCAACATTTGTGCTATACGCTGTAAGTACTTAACGTCATGATTCTTCCACGTGTACGGGCTGCCCGTAATATCGCAGCCGATAAAACCAAAAATACCATTATCCAATACAATAGAAGCACACAAAATAGAGCAAATATTTTCCCGCTCAAATTCTTCTTTTTCCCCTTTTGCTTCTTGGGGTAAATTAGCCACGTTGTTTACCTTAAAAAGTCCATCTTGTTTAAGTTTACTTTCAAAATAAGGCATGGTATTCATTGGCAATGCTTGAAGGTCGTCTTTATAAGGTGTAACCCCAGCTGCAACCCATTCGTGACTGTTACAGGCAAATTTTTCATTGTTAAAAAATTCGAACAAATAGCAGCGATCTAAGTCACAAAACTCACCGAATGCACCTAAGATCCCTTCAATGAGATTGTCAGTTTTATCGCTTGTAGCGTTGATGAGTTGAGATGAGAAAGTAGAGAGTAAGCCATTAAAGGTAATGTGTTTCCCTACGGGAGAAGCCTCTTCCGGCGCGATAAATAAACTATTCTGCACCGCCCTTGCGTTGATAACTACCAAGCTAACGTTATCAAAAGTGATTATTGAGCTTTCAAGGAAAAACTGAATTCCCCGTTCCCGAGATTGGATCCTTACACACTGGCAAAGATGTATGGTTTCCTCCGCAATTGCAAAAGGATGATAACTGCCTAAAAGCTCGTCTTTTGTAATAGGATCGAAGAAGCGTAAACCGTTTGCAAAATCTTCAGATACACGAGCCTGGCCGAACTGACGAGCCAACGCAATACTCACGTCAAATTTCGATGCCCCAATGGGTTTAAATAGCAAACACGTAGGCAACTGACGGAGTAACTCTATGCCTTCAATTGGCTTCACATAAAATCCTTATGGGAAGTAAATTTATCAACTATTACTGTAGTACATATTATAAAAAAGTGCCTTTTATCGCTCTCGTATCGCATTACATTAACTATTTCAGCTTTTTTCAATTTTGGAATACGGTGTAAACCATAATTCAAAACGCACGTAATAAAAAACAACAACTGTTTTTCACCACAGTATCTTTCCTTAGGACACGAGGTAATTTATGGATGCGTCAATTAGTGGGCTTTTGGATAAGCTCGTTGACGAGAGTGATAACGAAAAGCAAAGTGCTGGCGAGATTATTGCTCGCTTCGAAGATAGAGGATTTGGGCCGCTATTACTCATCCCCTCTCTTATTGCATTGCTTCCTACCGGCGTAATCCCAGGGGTTCCCTCTATTTGCGGTATCACGCTATTTTTAATTTGCATTCAAGTCGCTATTGGCAGAAATGCGCCTTGGCTACCTAATAAAATCACAAAGCAGGAAATTGACCAAAAAAAACTAGAAAACGCGGTAGAGCGCGCCAAACCTTACGTAAAGAAAACCGAAAAGTTACTAAAGCCCCGCATAACCGCTTTATCCAACACGCCGGGTAAAAATATAGTAGCAGGTTACTGCGCTTTGGCCTCGTTGTGCATGATTCCGTTAGAGGTAATACCGTTCGCTGTCGCACTCCCAGCCCTAGGACTAACACTAACCGCTATAGGAATGACCAATAGGGATGGCGCATTTATCAGCTTGGGCATGATACTTCAGCTAGGAACCCTTTATTTAGTTTTGAAAGTATCCGGATTAATCTAAGTAAAATTGATTTAAGCAGGCGATGCTACATGGTCATTTTAAATACTTACGCTACAGCGTGTGGCTATTATTAAACGGCATTTTTAATAGCGCGACTATGCCTGCATTTTTATTCGATGCAGGATAATCTTTTTGCCCTATAGCGATGTCTTCATCCCGTCTTGTGGCGCGGCTTTTAAAACTACCAAATATTTTATCCCACCACGATACGCTAAAGCCAAAGTTAGTATTAGACTCATCTTTTAATTGACTATGGTGAATACGATGAAGGCGCTGAGTAATGATAAACAGACCCAGTCTGTCATCCCACTTTTGAGGGAGGCGAATATTAGCATGATTAAACAAGGCAAAACCGTTTAACCCAACTTCAAAAATAACTATCGCAATAGCAGGAACACCAAAAGCGACTACTACTAACGCTTTAATGAAAAGACTCATCACAATTTCTATTGGATGAAAGCGAAGCCCTGTGGTGGTATCAACGTGACTATCGGCGTGGTGCATTTTGTGAATACGCCAAAGCAGTGGAATTTTGTGAAATAACCTATGCTGCCAATAAATTACCATGTCTAACAGCAGCACACATAATCCAATCGCTAACCAATTGTTTATGATTACTATGTTAAACACACCAATACCTTCATTTTGTGCCCACATCGACACACCGACTAAACTGGCAGGTAGCACCACTCTAGAACAAAGCGCGCCTAACACCACCATACTAAGGTTGCCCTTCCACCGACTTAATCTGCCTAGCGAAGATTGTCTAGCCGGTAACCATGCTTCTAATAAAGCCATTAACGCGAATATGCCCAAGAACATACTTATTCGAATGAACCCAGCGTTATCCACGATTACTCCTCTTCTCTATTACAATAATCATCGATACCTTCTACTGATTTAAGGGTTATAAAACCACTGTAAATCCGAGTCACTATGGTTATTGCACACGCCGCAGCAAATACGTAAGCAAGTACCGGGAAATAACTAGGCCAAATACAAAACGCCAAGAATAAAAGTATCGTTTCAGTACCTTCGGTTAGCCCCTGCATGTAATAAAAACTCTTGTTCTTAAATTGGGGCTTTTCTATATTAAATTTTTCTGCGGCTACGGCAAATGCTAAAAAGCTACTGCCCGTTCCTACAAACGCAGCCATTAGCACTAGCGCAGGTACGCCCCATTCACTAGGGTTTGCTATACCAAACGCTAACGGAACCGCAGCGTAAAACAAAAAGTCTAAACAGATATCTAAAAAGCCACCTGCACTACTGCTACTTTGCTGGAAGCGGGCAAGTTCGCCGTCAATACCATCAAGCACCCGGTTGGCTACAATACAAATAAACGCCATTACCCACCAGCCATTCACGATGGCAGGCACCGAGAGCAAACCAATCACAAAGCCAACCACGGTGACCTGATTTGGCGTAACGCACGCTTTACTCAGCGCCACAATCATGGGCCTTAAAAGTGGTTTAATAAAAGGCGTAACTTTCGCATCTAGCATGTTTCAATCTCTATTAGTTGTCCCTGGGCGGCGTTAGCATCTTCAACGTCGTGGGTAACTAACAAGGTAGGTAATCCACGGGCTTTCAACTGCTCAAATACCCACTTGCGCATTTGACCTTTTGTAGCAGCATCTAGTTTGCTGAAAGGCTCATCGAGCAGTACAACACGAGGAGCTGCTGCCAAGGTACGTAACAAAGCTATACGCGCCTGCTGCCCCCCAGATAACGTTTGTACAGGGCGATGTTGTAGCTCGCTAAGCCCTACTTGCGCTAGCATGTCGCTTACTTGTTTTTCTCGTTGTTTTTTTGAAAGCTTAGGTTCAGAAGCCCCCTTATCTAACAAGGCGCTTTTGGGCGAGAGCGCAAACGCAATATTTTGCCCCACCGTCATGTGTTCAAATAGTAAAGGATCTTGATATAACACCCCTACGCCACGTTTGTGCGCCGGCGTATCATTAATGCAAATATCGTTGATATTAATACTGCCGGTCACAGAAAAAGGCGCAGTTAACGAACCCGCAACGGCGTTCAATAAAGTAGATTTCCCTGAACCACTTGGCCCCATAATAGAAAGTACTTCGCCTGCATTAACCACCGCGTTTACATTAAGCAAGATGTCGGTATGTCGAAACAAACTCACCTTATCTAATTTCAAGGTCATAATTTCGACTTCCTCGGTCGTAGAAGCGTGTAGCGCCCCATAGGGTTAAAGCAAATTGTGGGTAGCCACCACGCCAACACGAAACCAACTAGCGGCATAAATATTTGTACCAGCACGTACACGGCCGTTAATCGAACGCTACTGCCAGACGCCGCTGCCACTGCTTCTGTAGTAACAGTGGCAATGCGCCCACCGGTACTTAACACTGTGGGTAAATATTGACTAAAACTAATCGCCACCCCTAATGCAAAAGCTACCAGCAACGGCGCAAACAGTAACGGCAGCTTTATATGAACAAAAACCTGCCAAGGTGATTTTCCCATTCCGTAGGCTACCTGAATATATCGCGGCTCAAATTTACGATAGGCCACTGCCAGAGAAATAAACACATAAGGCAGTACATATACAAGGTGGCTAATAAATAGATGAAGCCAAACCGCATCATTAAAATAGGTGAGTTGGAACCATACCAAACCGTATAAAAATGCCACGCCAGGTACTAGTAGAGGCAAAAATAAGGTACTCGCTAATACCCCGCCTACCCAACGGTTAAAATATTCAGAACGTTTGTTATCTTGCCTATTTAACGCCTCGGCTTCTAAAGCCAAGGTCGCAATTAGCACAGAAAATGCGCTTACAAAAGTCGCCAGTAGTACTGTGTTTTTAACCGGTTCTGCTAGCGCACTAAGCGTGGTTTTCCAATGCAATAAGGTAAAGCCTTCAGGGAGTAATGTGGGAAACGTCCAAAAGGTAGCAACCGACCACAAAGTGGTACTTATTATTATCGACAGCGCTAGCAGTGAATAACTTGCCACCACTGAATAGGCTACAAAAGAGGCGAACATTTGCCCTGTGTAACGAGAGCCATTGGTATAAAAACGGCCTTGAACTCGCTCAATTATATTTTCACCTATTAACCATATACCAATAGCAATCAGCGTAACGACAACTTGCAGCAACGCAGCAGCCGATGCCTGAAAACGCATAGATAAATCCACATGATTGAACCACTGCACCACAGCAACGGCTAATGTAGGAGGGTTATTAGGCCCTAACAATAAAGGTATTTCCACATTCGCTGTAGCATAGGCAAGTACGGCCAATAAGGGCAATCTAACTTGTGAGTACACTACCGGAAAAATCGCTTTAAAAAACACAGTTACCGGAGCATAACCAAGCGCGGTAGCACTATTAAAATAGCCATCAAACTTTCGCTTCACCTGGGGTTGCGACAACACACTTACCGCTATTAAAAATACGAAAGGCAATTCTTTCAACGCTAACGCAACAATGATGGATATACCGAATCTATCGTAAGGAAATTCCCACATCGGCGGCAACACGTTCTGTGTGTTCGACAAGTTTTCAGCACCACTTGAGAAAACAGACACTGCATTACTAACCACAGAGGCTAACAAGCCAGAGGGCGAAAGCACAAATAGCAGCGCAATAGCCGCAGCAGCATGCGGTAACACTAGCAATGGGCTTAACCAACTTTGAAGCCTATTTAGATAGGAAGAGCGGTAGAACACCGACAATAACAAAAACGCGCTGGCTACCGATAACGCGGTAGCGATTAAGCCCGTTAACAAAGAAAGCAATGTCATATTAACAATGCTTTCTAGGGCAAATAGATGTTTAAAAACCCCAAGATTAAAGTCGAACGCATTAAGTGCTGGAAAATATCCAAAAGCGGGCAATACCACGCCAACAAGCCCAGCAAATACAGGTACGCTTAGCAATGCAATGAGCAATACACGCACGCTCTGCGTTATGTGTTGAAATACCGCCATTAGAAGCGCTCACCGTATCGCAGAAACCAAGCCTGCCTCAGAGCGTCAGTCCAGCTGCTATGAGGTTCAGCAAATAGCGGCACTGCTTTTTGTGTATCCAATGCTGCCGTATGTTTCGCCGCAGGTTTAAATAGCGCCTTTTCAGAAGCAGATAGCATCGAAAAATCGAGCACTGAATCGTCGCCCCACACCGCCAATTGCTGCTTTTTCGCTTGTGCTTGCGGCGACAATAAGAAATTCACCACCTGTTTTGCGGCGGTGACGCTTTCAGTGTTATAGGTAATGCCAATGAAGTGCACATTCGCCAAACTGCCATCCTCCATGGCGTATGTGCGTATACTTTCGGCCAAATCAAAGCGGTTTACCGCGCTGGGGATCTCTGCCGCAGTAAACGAAAATGCCAATAGTAATTCACCGGTTCCCATCAGTCGCTGAAGCTGTGAGGCTTGACGCACCATGTATTCCCCCTGCTTGTACATCAGCGGGTGTAGTTCATCTAGGTAGCGCCACAAAGCTTGGGTTATGTGGGCTAATGCAGTTTTAGTAACGGGTTGATACAGGAGGTCACGGTCTTTTTCATTCAGTGCAATAGCGGCGTATTTTAAAAAGCTGATCCCCAAGTAGTCGTTGGGTAAGGGATAGGTAAAGCGTCCCACATGGTCCTTTGCAAAGCGTAAAAGTTCGGGAAGATTAAGCGGTGGCTGTTGTACAAATCGGCTATTGTAATAAAACACCATAGACGCTTTACCCCACGGTGCTTCTTGCCCGTGGGTAGGAATGCCAAAGTCGGTGATCATGGCTGGGTTTCGTGATGGGTTCGTTAATGCAAAGTTGGGAAGGCTGTTTACCCAGTCTTCAAGCAACAAACCATTGCGCTGCATGGCTGCAAAATTTTCACCATTAATCCAAATTAAATTAACGCTACCTTGGCTATCGTTTCCTGCTGCTTTTTCGGCTAATACGCGTGATACCGCATCGCTAGTATCGGCTAACTTCACATGATTCAGCGTAATATTATACTGCGTGTGAACCTGCTCGCTTACCCACTGAATATACCCGTTAACTTGCGCACTTCCGCCCCATGCATGAAACTGCACCACAGGCGATCGCACAGAGTTTTGATCTGATACTTCGTTCTGCTGGGCCTGCGCCGGCATAAAAAAAATACTTACGCCAAGCATAAAAAATAGTCGTGTACGCACCAGCGCGACGCTTAAAAAATAGCTAAACACCAAAAAAAATGAATTACTCTTGGTCATTCAACGCCCAGTTGTAATCCAAAAATTCAATTTCTGTACTTTCTGAAGCGATTTTCTTAGTATCAGTTTCGCTTAGTGGAGTGCCATCTTTTTCTGACAATGCCCCGCTGTAGTGAGTTAAGAACCCTCTTAAGCTTGTTGAGTCACCCCATTGCACTTCAAAGTCTTCTTTATACCAACTGAAAATTTTCGAAATATGAAGGGTATTGCCATCGTAATAATTGCGGCTATTGTCAGATAAAAAACGAACGGTCTGCTGCTCTAATTGCTCATCTAACTTATCGCCCACATAGGCTTCTTCACGTAATGCAGGACAACCAATACTTGCGCAGTTTACGGCGAAGTGAATGCGAGGTTCGTTGTACACTCCCTTTTCACGAATGAGATTGTGTTCTATATCGTCAAGCGTACGCTTTTCACCTAACAGTGGTGCAAAAGCTTGCTTCCAAGGTGATGAAAAGAAACCACCAATGTCACGAATAGAGGTTAAATCAGGGTATCGGGTTAATATTAAATCGATGGTATACGCATTGTACGCATTAATTAAAAACGCCAGCTGCGTGTTTTTATCCCACTGATTAAACGTTTCTTTCGACACTGCAGATAAACTTTTCAGATAAGCAGTAAGGTCCGTTTGCGACGATTTAAAACCCGCATAATCAACTTCTGTGCTCGTGCCTTTAATTTCTACTCCATCACGCGTAGTAACAGGGTTAATAGGCGCAACATATTTCGTTAGCATTGCTGAAAATGCTTCATGTAGAGAAGCTTCAGCATGAGCTACCACCGGCGTCGCCAGTAGTAACGCGCCCATTACCATTGATGCTAATCTTGGCGCTAGAGTTGGCGCTAGAGTTGCCCCTAACGCTGCCGCTAAGCCTGACTTTTTAAGCTTTATAACATGCATAGAAAACATAATATTTACTCGCTTATTAACCACGACGCCACGTGTGGAATTTTTCCACATAGCTTAGTAACTTTTCTGGTGTGTTAGCGCGCTTCCATGTACCAGCAGTGTTTTTGGCACCCTCGGCCCACGTTGGGTAAGCGTGAATAGTGCCAAGTAATTTGTTAAGCCCCAAATCGTGCTTCATGGCTAATACAAATTCCGCGAGCAAATCACCAGCGTGTTCAGACACAATGGTTACCCCTAAAATTTTATCTTTACCCGGCGGAGTAAGTACTTTTATAAAACCTTTTCTAGCACTTTCAGCAATGGCTCTATCAAGTTCTTCAAACTCGTAGCGAGTTACCTCCACCTCTATACCTTGGTCAGCGGCATCGGTTTCGCTTAACCCTACCCGCGCTACTTCAGGGTCGATGAAGGTAGTCCAAGGAATAACACGGTAATCAACTTTGAATTTTTTAAAGATACCAAATAAAGCATTTACCGCAGCATACCAAGCGTGATGCGATGCAACATGGGTAAACTGATACGGCCCAACTACATCACCTGCCGCATAAATGTTAGGCATTAAGGTTTGTAGGTATTCATCGGTTTCAATAGTGCGGTCAAATTGAATGCCTAACTCTTCTAACCCAAAACCGTTAAGGCGTGCTTTACGCCCTACCGCTACAATCACTTCATCGTATTCGATAGCGCTTTCTTTGCCGTCTTTCGCGACTACTAGGGTTTTGACACCGTCTTTATTTTCAAAACGAAGGGCGTCGTGGCTGGTTAACACGTTTACGCCACTATCGCGAAGCACGGTTTCTGAAAATTCAGCGACTTCTTTGTCTTCACGGCCCATAAGCTGTGGTGCTCGCTCAACTTGGGTGACATCACTGCCCAAGCGCGCAAAGGCTTGTGCTAGTTCGCAGCCAATCGGACCGCCACCTAATACAATCATTCGTTTTGGCGTTTCTTCTAGCTCAGCAAAACGGCTCCATAGCGTATCAGAAGTTACGTAGCCACTCTCTTCAATACCTGGCAATGGTGGTACAAACGGGCTTGCGCCTGTAGCCACTACAATGCTTTTGGTCGTTAAGGTTTGCATGCCGCCATCGTTTTGCTTAATTTCCACCGTCCAAGGGTCGATGATTTTTGCGTAGCCTTTTACTACATCCACACCCAAACTGGTGTAGCGCTCTACACTGTCTACCGGCGCGATAGTAGCAATAACGTTATGTACACGCTGCATCACTGTTTTAAAAGACATAGTAGGTTCAACACTGTGCAAACCATAGTTTTCAGCTTGACGCATCTGGTTGGCTACTTTTGCAGTTTTGATGAGAGCTTTACTTGGCACGCAACCATAGTTCAAACAGTCACCGCCCATTTCACCGGCTTCCACTAGCGTAACTTTTGCTTTTACCGCTGCGGCAATATAACTGGTCACTAAGCCACCCGCACCTGCGCCAATAACGATAAGGTTTCTATCGAATTTAGCGGGCTTTTTATAGCCTTTGTAAACACGGCGACGCTCAACAAACGCCACAATGGCTTTAGCAATCCACGGGAATATACCGAGTAATACAAACGATAGAATAAGGCCTGGCGATACAATGCCCGATAAGCTGTCTATCTGCGCAAGCTGGGTACCAGCATTTACATATACGATGGTTCCCGCCAACATGCCTAACTGACTTACCCAGTAGAATGTCCACGTTTTAATTGATGTTAAGCCCATCAACAAATTAATCAGGAAGAACGGAAACACTGGCACTAAGCGCAATGTAAACAGGTAAAAAGCGCCTTGTTTTTCAACGCCTTCGTCAATCTTTTTAAGCTTTTCACCAAAACGCTTTCTTACGGTATCGCGTAAAATAAAGCGTGCCACTAAGAAGGCTAAGGTAGCGCCTACACTTGATGCAAACGATACAATGATAAAACCCTGTACTAGTCCAAATAAGGCACCCGCGGCTAAGGTAAGAATGGCGGCACCGGGCAACGACAAGGCCGTTACTGCTGCATAAATAGCGAAGAAGACCCCAATGCTTACCAATGGATTTTCTTCAATTTGTTGTGTAAAGGTATCTAATGAGCCTTTCAAACCGTCAAGGGTAAGATAGGTATTCAAATCGAAGTAAAAAAAGCCAAAAACGGCAGCCACCAATACGGCGATAAGTGCAATTTTCTTAAACATAAACTATTCCTTAATTGCGCTTAAAACGCGTATTGCATAGTGAACTGAACGTGACGAGGTGTATTGGGCATGGCCAGGGTAGCGCCAAAGTAACCACCTTCAAACACAGGCTGCCAGTTTTCTTCGTCAGTAATATTAATAACATCAACACGAAGCCGCATATCATCAGTAACCTCATAATCGGCATTTACATCAATATTGATTTGATCCCGAATAAATACAGTTTGTAGGAAATCTAGTGGGAACGACTTGGTGTACAAGGCTGATGCACCAACTTGTAAGTCATCGGTAAGTTGCCAGCCAGCATTTAATGACACGATTTGCGATGGAATGCCCTGCACTAATGAGTCAGACGGAGCAAACGCAGCAAAAGACGGCGAACCAACGCCATTGCCTTCAATAATGTCTGGTCGACTATCGTCAAAAGCATCGGCCACTTGTGCAGTATCTTGAAACGCCGCTGAATCATCGAAGCGCGCATCCAAATAACTGTACGCCGCATTTACCCACACATCTTGCCCTTGGTAGAAAACTTGCAGCTCTGCGCCTTTGGTTTTCACACCACTGTTGCTGCCATCGCGGTTACGTAAACTACGAGTTTGGTCAAATACCGACACTTCACCATACCAATGACTATCAGGAGAATACTTAAGCCCTACTTCGTAAAGGGTATTTTCAGTGGCAAAATTTAGCGGGTTAATTTCGTTGGCACTGGTAAGTGTAGTACCCCCTGCCATGCTATTGGATGTGGCATCATTCTCTGACCACGCCACATAAGCATTAAGTGATTCTGTTAGCTTGTACACCGCACTGAGTTGTACGCTTTCAAGTATATCGTTATAAGTGTCAGAAGCGGCGGTAACCCCTTCAGGAGCAAGGGGATCGCGCGCTTCTACATCGTAATAGTCGAATCTAACACCGGCAATGGTTGAAAACGATTCTGTCCACTGTGAACGCTGCTGCAATGCAAGGCCCGTTTGTAAGGTGGTTGAATCCGTGGTGTCGGATAAATTGTAATCCCCTACACCATCGCCATCTATATCGTACTGGGCACCAGGTGATACAAATACGCCGGGACGAAGCTCAACCAATCGTGCTTTTTGTGCATCGGTTAAGGGTATTTCTCGGTTACTTAACGGGCCGGTTAAATCTACAGGGCTGTCAGCTTCAGTCGTAAACTGGCTGTAACCTAATACATCGTTGTAACGTAACGCCAAACCAAATGTGGTGGTTTGCTTATCGTTCCAAACCACGTCTAATTCAGTGCGATTCTCGAACGCATCGGCACCATCAATAATCTCTACAAAGCTATTCTGAGCAATTTCTTCACGGGTTAGGTGCTGATAGTAGGTCATGTTTCGCAGCACAAGGCTATCTGAAAATTGATGGGTTAAATTGCTGCGCAGTACAGTAGTTTCAGCACCATTAACATCATCAGGGTGGGTATACACCTGACTTCGCGGAATAACCACTTCACCGGTTGGTGAAATAATAGCGCCCGCACCAGGTACGGTACTGCCATTCGTTTGTACGCCTTGGCCCGTTATATAAAGGTTGTTATCAATCAGGTTTTGCGTGGGGCGATTAATACCTGCAATGTCAGGATATTCGGCATCGTAATACTCTGCACTTACGTCCCATGTTGTGGCATCGCTCGGTGTATATCTGTAAGCAATAAACAGGTTTTTGCTTTCACGCTCGGCATAGTCGAAAAAGCTGCCATGATCTAGCCACTCAACGCTGACTCTCACCCCACTTTTGCCTTCTTCAATGGCGGTACCATAATCAAGCTGCGCCGAGTATTGATCCCAACGACCAGCGCGCAACGTGATATTCCCTTCGCTATCTGCAGTAGGCGCAGTTTTGGTTTGCAGATTCACAAAGCCACCATTTCGCTGCGTGCTGCCAAACAGCACGGGCGATGGCCCTTTCACTACATCTAGTTGTTCAACACTATTGAATGAAACCGGTAAACCAAAACCATTGTTACCTGATTGGCGGCGTATACCATCTTGAAATAGCTCGCCCAATTGCCCACGTATGCTTGGCAAACTAGGGGTACCAAAACCGCTAGATGCATAAGCGTTAGGCGCAGCTTTTACAATATCGTGTAAGGTATTGATGTTTAATGCATCCATAGCTTCAGCCGACAAAGACGTTACCGCTCGGGGCGTATCAGCTGCCGACATGCCAGCGCCAAATAATCCACTTAACGTATTGTCGCCAGAGTTTAACGGGTTTAGCACTTGCTGATTTCCAGTCACCTCAACGACTTCTATATCTTTTTTTATGTCATTTTTGTCGATGGTATCAAGCGTGTCAGCTTGCTGAGCTTGCAGCCCTTGGCTTACAGATAGAGCCAGTGCACTGATGGCAAGCCCAATATTATTTCTCATTCGTATTTTTACCTTACAAGATTGCTTACTCGACAAGACCGACACCCGGCTAAAAATATTTCATAAGCATTTTTATTTTTTTCTATGAAAGTTTTTGAAATTTAATATGAAAACCCCCGTTCTTTATCGCTACACAAATAAATAGGAGTTAAAATGCAATCTCAACAAACCACTGATATTTCCCATCGCCTCAGTTGGTCTCTACTCGCCCTTCGTGTTTCTGTTTTCATTGTTATGTTCGTGTGGACATTAGACAAATTCGTTAACCCTGCACATAGCGCAAAGATATTTGAACATTTTTATTCAATTGGTGGCGTACCAGAAACAGCCGTATACATTTTAGGTGCATTTCAGTTGGCACTGGTTCTTGCTTTCGTTGCCGGTATCGCAAAGCGTTACACCTACGGTTTAATTTTCTTACTTCACGGCGGGTCAACCTTGTCGTCATTTCCGCAATACTTTGATGCCTTCAACAACATGTTGTTTTTCGCTGCATGGCCAATGTGGGCGGCGTGTTTTGCCCTTTATTTATTAAGAGATGCAGATACTCGTTTTGCGTTAGGCAAATAGAGTATATCCAGCAGCTTAAACGCCGCCGGTATCTTAGATAAAATCTTAGATAAATATTTACTTATATATAGCAGGTTTAGTTCATTTTGGCAGTAGTATAAAGCTGCTGCCATTCTGTTTCTTCCACCGGCATTATCGATAACCTACCGCCCTTTTTAACCAAACCTATTTCTGTAATGTTAGGCATTGCCTTAATAACAGATAGCGGCAATACACTTTCAAACTTTTCAACAAACTTTACATCGACCCGAAACCACCGCGGATTTTCACGCGTAGATTTGGGGTCGTAGTAATTGGATTCAGGGTTGAACTGGGTTTCATCTGGGTAACCTGCCTTTACTACTTCTGCTACCCCGGCGATACCGACTATTTTGCAACTCGAATGATAGATGAAAACCTGATCACCAATAGCGACCTTATCGCGCAAAAAGTTTCTTGCTTGGTAGTTACGCACCCCGTCCCAAGGTTCTGTTTGGTCAGGCCGTGAATTTAAATCATCAATGCTGAATGCATCGGGTTCTGTCTTAAATAACCAGTAAGCCATACATTTTCTCGTTATTATCGTAATTGATATAGCAATGCAGTATAACAAAGGCGGTGAATTTAACGACAGCGCTATACCTTGGTTGCTGAGTACTGGTATAATAGGTGTTCGGTCTACAATGTTTATATTCGCTTTAAGCAATTTCATACTCGCCTATGGCTATTTATTCTGGCTCTTGGCTATTTATGGCTCTTGGCAGTTTTGTATTTGCGATTAGCAATATGAACGATGATGTACTGACCTACTTAATTCTTTTTTTCTCTGCTATATGTGAATCTTATGCAAGCCACCATTAAGGCCGATCGCGGTCTATTTTCTTATCCTAAATATTGGCCGCACTGCCTTGGTACTGCGCCGTTTCTTCCCATGTCTAAAGAGGAAATGGATGCCCTAGGATGGGACAGCTGTGACGTTATCTTAGTGACGGGTGATGCGTACGTAGATCACCCAAGCTTTGGTATGGCAGTTATTGGCCGTGTACTTGAAGCCCACGGTTTTCGTGTAGGTATCATTTCTCAGCCCGATTGGACGAGCAAAGACGCCTTCATGACCCTTGGTAAGCCAAATTTATACTTCGGTGTTACAGCGGGTAACATGGATTCCATGATCAACCGCTATACGGCAGATAAAAAACTTCGTCACGATGACGCCTATACCGCAGGTAATGTTGGCGGCAAACGCCCAGATCGCGCGGTTACCGTATACGCACAACGATGCCGTGAAGCGTTTAAGGGCACGCCTGTTATTGCCGGCGGTATTGAAGCTAGCTTACGCCGTATCGCCCATTACGATTATTGGAGCGAAAAAGTACGTCGTTCTGTATTGTTCGACTCCAAAGCTGACATGCTCTTTTTCGGCAATGCCGAGCGCCCATTAGTTGAAGTTACCCACCGCTTAGCGGCGGGTGAAACTATTGATGAAATGCGCGATATACGCGGCACCGCTATTATCGTGAAAGAAGCACTACCTGAGTGGCAAGGGGTTGATTCAACCTCGTTAGATCGCCCCGGTAAAATCGAGCCTATCTCAAGCCCTTATCAAATGGAGCCTGAGTGCGACTCGCAAGATAAAGATAATGCAAACAGCGAAGCGCCTGAAGCCGCGCCCGTCGTGATACAGCCTCCGGAACGCCGCAAGCCTTGGGAAAATGTATACGTTAAGCTACCTGCGTACGAAACAGTAAAAGATAACAAAGTCTTGTATGCCCACACGTCACGTATTTTACACCAAGAAACCAACCCTGGTTGTGCTCGTGCATTAATGCAGCGCCATGGCGACAGACATATTTGGATAAACCCACCCGCCATGCCTTTGGAAACTGAGGAAATGGACGCGGTATTCGACCTTCCTTATCAGCGTGTGCCTCACCCTGTGTATGGCGATGCCACTATACCCGCTTACGATATGATTAAGTTCAGTATCAATATTATGCGCGGGTGTTACGGCGGTTGTACTTTCTGTTCTATTACAGAGCATGAAGGGCGAATTATTCAAAGCCGCTCTGAAGACTCGATTATTCGTGAAATTGAAGAAATTCGCGATACCGTACCTGGGTTTACCGGTGTTATTTCAGACTTAGGTGGCCCTACGGCAAATATGTATCGTTTGCGCTGTAAGAGCCCTAAAGCCGAAGCCACGTGTCGTCGTCCATCTTGTGTATATCCGAGTATTTGTGCGCATATGGATACCGATCATAAGCCGACCATCGATTTATATCGTCGTGCTCGTGAATTGCCCGGCGTGAAGAAAGTGCTTATCGCTTCTGGTGTTCGTTACGACTTGGCGGTAGAAGATCCTGAGTACGTAAAAGAGTTAGCGCTACATCACGTTGGCGGCTATTTGAAGATAGCCCCAGAGCACACCGAAGACGGCCCATTATCTAAAATGATGAAGCCGGGTATGGGCAGCTATTACCGCTTTAAAGAGTTGTTCGATAAATATTCGCAAGAAGCGGGTAAGAAACAATATCTTATTCCGTACTTTATTGCCTCGCACCCAGGCACCACAGACGACGATATGTTGAATTTGGCGATTTGGCTGAAAGAGAATAAGTTTAAGCTTGATCAAGTGCAGAACTTCTATCCTTCACCAATGGCGACGGCAACGACTATGTACCACACCGAAGTGAATTCACTTCGCAAGGTAACAAAAGACAGTGAAGATGTGCCTTCGGCTAAAGGTGAAATACACCGACGCTTACACAAAGCTATGCTTCGATATCACGATCCTAAGAACTTCGCGCAAATTCGTGAAGCCCTTAAGCGTATGGGCCGCGAAGATTTAATAGGCCGTGGCGCACAGCACTTAGTACCGCCTGAAACCGCAGATGAAAAACGTCAAAAAGCAGTAAAAGGCAGAAATGGCGAACGTGGATTAACTAAGCACACGGGTTTACCGCCAAATTTCCAACGGAAAGGCCGTGGTAAAAACAACACTGCTGGCGCTTCTAGCGAAAATAGAGGTGGGAATAAAACTGAGAACAGAAACGGCGGTAAAAGCGGCGGGCAAAATCGTGGACAGAACACGCCAAGCTCACAGCGAAGAGGGGAAACAACAGCAAAACGCTAGTTTCCCCTATCGCTTTATACTAACGATTTGTTAGTTATTTTTTGTAAGCACTTTTTGTAGGCACAGCAATACCTTTGCTGTGCCACTTAAATACCACAAACACTAAATCGATATCACCGGTATTTTTCACCCCGTGTTCATCCCAAGGGGCTGCGTATAGCATGTCGCCGGTATTAGCCTTAAACACTTCACCTTCAACGCTCCACTCCCCACTTCCCTGAGTCACCAATAGAAACTCTTCGTCACTATGTTCGTGAGGTGGGTGTATTTCTACACCGGGCTTAATAACTGCCATACCCGCTAATGATTGGCTAGTACCAAAGGTTTCATCATTGTGATAGCTATAGAATATCCAACCCTCGCCTTCATCAATGGCTGCTTTGGCCTGTGGGATTACCTGTGTTTTGAAACTGTCGCCAGAAATCACTTTGCCAGTGTCATTCTTATTAACCGCAAAAGTATCTGGGGCATAAGCAATAGAAAAACTGCCAAAAACACCTAAAATAACGGTTAACATTATAGGTAAATTACGCTTCATTCATCCTCTCCCTTTGGTAAATTTGCTTTTTCAACCACCGCCACAGACGACGCAGTTAGGCTGCTAATGTATAGCATATCTGCCGTTTCTAACACCCCTGTTGTCAGTGGATAATTTCCACTTGGATCTTGTAAGTCATTTGTCACCTTGCCTTGTTTATTTAATTTTATTACATGGCCGTAGGCTTTTGCTTTGGGGCGCAATGATGCAGGCAAGCGCTGTACTACTTTACGCAAAAATGGAGAGTTTGATAAATCGTCTAACGAGGCGGAACGCGGTGAAGCAAACCCTACCCAGTAGCCACCGTCGGGTGCTGTGGCAATATTATCGGGAAAGCCGGGTAAGTTATCGATGAACACATCTACCAAACCTGTTTTGGGCCCAGCAATGAAGTAACGCAACACTCGGTAGCTACCAGTTTCGTTCACCAAAACATATTGCTGGTTATGGCTGATAGCAACCCCATTGGCAAAGACTAACCCATCCATTAAAACAGTAGTGACGTTGGTATTTGGATTGTACGCGAGTAATCGGCCATTACCTTTGTGCTCTAAAATTTCTAACAAGCTGCCGCTAAGTGTTCCGCCATAGGCTTTTGCACTAAATTTAGTGGTGGCGTCAGAAAAATATATCATGCCATTTTCTGCCACATCTACATCGTCAGCGTACACAATGGGCGTGCCATCAACAGCATCAGTTAGCAAGGTAATGACACCTGATGGCGAAACAGAAAGTAACCCCAGGTAAGCATCTGCCACAATAAGATTATCGCTGGCATCGAACTCCAACCCAAGCGGCCTCCCGCCCGTGTTAACCCAAGGTGTAAAGTGGGTATCGTTGGGTGCTAATAGCATGATAGTGCCAGAATGCGTGGCCGTGGCGATAGTGCCATCACTTCGCAGAGCAAAATCTTCTGGGCCGTATTCTCTTTTTATTGTGGTGGCTTCTTTATGGCTCAAGGCTGTTAATTCGCCTAAGGCTATAGCATGGGCGAAGGATAGCTTATCGTTGACGTGATGAACGCCGCTATAGCCTTTATCTTTTGGTGCATTCCATGCGTCCGGTTCAACCGGTACAGGCCAAAGTAGTAAATACCCCATCACGGCTATCAAAGCACTTATGACTAAAATTCGCATGCGCTACCCTTATTAATTCCATCTAAAAATGTATAACTGTAGCAATAGCATGTTCCCAACCTGGGGTTAAATTCAGATTGGTGATTATTCAATATGGTTGAAAGCTATAGGCAGTTAAAACACGACCAATCAATGCCCACTAAGTAGGTAAATGGATGTTTAATAAAAAGAACAAGTGATCGCGTTAAGGCGAAGTCAAAGATGACTGTGGAGATGGAGTCGGAAGTGGAGATAAAGGTAAAAGAAACGAAATGTAGACACAAAAAAGCGCGGCTTTCACATTTTGGTTATTTAACCTAAGTAAAAGCCACGCTGTATTAGTTAACGCTACCAATGCAGTCGTGTTTGTACAGTGTATTAAGCCATTGGCGATTGCGTTTCAGTCGATACTGATGCGCTCTTGTCGCCATTACCATCTATATTGTGCGTTGTTGTTTGATTTTCTTTTTGAAAATTCGACAGTAGAGTTTCACGCCTAAGTAAAGTGTTACCTCGTAAAATACTCCATACAACATAAATCAGCATGGGTATGTTTAATTGCAACGATGCCACCGAAAGTGCATGTTCCCCGTTCACAGCGCTATAAATAAATAAAAGCAATAACACACTGATACCTGAAATTATCAGCCACACTGGTTTGGTAAGCCGCTTTATGGCCACCGTAAGTGCTACATTTAACACCATTAGTCCCCAAAATACTGCAATTAACGAACCTGAAAAGAACATATCTGCTATTGCCGTGAACGCCAATGCACTCACACTGCCCCACACCGTGCAATACCACAAGCGCGTGGCCAACACAGGATGCGCTTTTTTAGATAACCACACTTCCATTCCCGATACGCACAGCATGGATAGCATGATACCCAAAACAAAATACAGTACTTTACTCGGTATTCCTGCAAAGTCGCCAAAGTGAAGGCGATAAACAGCCCACAACAATTGCTTACCCCATGCGCCATCGTCGTAACCGGCAGTGCCTAAATAATTACCTGCGGTATCAAATCGATATGCTTCACCGTATATCATTCGCCCAGGTACTTGTGCATAAATTTCAATGAACTGTTCAGGTTTGTTCACCTCGTGAACAGTCACAAATATAAGCGGGTTTTCTGGGGCTATGGTTTCCATTTGCGCGATGGCTTTACCTATCGCTGGTTTACCTTCTTGCGCTTCAATGACTGGGTCGGGGGTAAATACTTGGTTTATTACCGCATCCCTGTCACCGCCATAATTTAATTGTGCCACTAGCACCAGTACGATACCGGCTAAACCAAAATAGGTTCCTGTTATTGCAATGACTAAATGAAATGGTGATGCCCAAAGGCCAAAGCGATTGTGCAAATCAATTTGGCTTTGTTGACCATTGCCGCCTCTTCTAAGTTTAAACGCATCTTTCGCTATACGCTTATGGGCGATAACTCCTGTGATGATAAGGGTACATATTATGGCGCCTAAGGCACTCACCAGTATCATCCCCCAGCTATGCGGTAAGTTGAGGTACAAATGTAAATCCACCAACATTTGGGTGAAGGCTACTTTTTCTTTTTCAAGCAAATTACCTTGTTCATCTGCAAAGTATGCGCCGTGGTCGTTCTCTACTACCAACCTTGGAATACCTGATGTAGGGAGCACCACAAATAGATGATCTGTTTCTTCGGGATGCTTAGTTAAAAAGCTGTCCATCGCCTTTTCTACTGCCCCATCCTCGACGGATTCAAACTCGGGAATATGCGGTTGTTCCCACCGTTCAAATTCTAAATGGAATACGGCGATAGTGCCTGACAGGCAGACCAAAAAAAGGAGTACGCTTAAAAATACGCCAACCCAGCTATGTGCATTTAGGGCTGATTGTTTTGTCGCTTTGTTCATTTTAATTCCTAAATTGGCATTGCCATCAGTATTGCTACACTTACTGCTGTTGCTACAAGATAGCCGCCAACCGTTTTAATTTTTTTCGATGTAGCTAGGTAGTGGTAAACTGCAAGCCCCCAAATGATGGGTGATATCACCATACAGGTAGCTAACTGCCCTGTTATATCCATCGGTAATAGTGCACAAATCGCTAGTGATGCAACGACGCCAAATACCAGTAACAGCAGCAAAACTACGATGTAGTGCAAAGCATGCTGAATTAATGTGCGAAGAGAAAAGTCTAGTTTTCTGGGCTGGGGTATTTGATGCGGTACAGCTGTGTGTGACTGATTCATTGCTATAAAAGGCCACACTAATAATCCAGGTAAACACAGCGCGTAAAGCACACCAAATTCCCAACCTACAGAGTGTGACCACGCTATAGAGGACAAAAGCCAAACGCCTATCCCCACATACAGCATAGGGCCGGTTTGACGCCGCCAGCTTTGGTAGACTGCCGCCATAGAAGCTAAAGAAAGGCCGCTTGCGGCAAATAACATGAACATAACTTACCTTTATATATTTTTATTGGTGCTGAAATGTTTAAACGCTCGGCAAGCGAAAAATAGCCGTCACCCGGCAGGTTTAATGCTTAGCCTTGTAAGATTTTATTACGCGTTTTCTGATCAACTGATGTTATGTATAAATTACCAAAAAACAGCGGCTAATGAAAACAATAATTATTCCTATTTGATATTTTATTGAGGATAAATAGCGCGAAATTCTCTTCATAAAAAAGGCCGACTTACGTGAGTAAGTCGGCCTTATGTATTGCGCTAATTATTAGAAATAATAATTAGGCAGCTTGTGTTTCTTCGTCCATCTCTATGACTTCATGGCTTAGCAAGTATTCAAATGCTGCTAATGACGCTTTTGCACCCTCGCCCATTGAAATAACGATTTGCTTGTAAGGTACTGTTGTAACGTCACCGGCTGCAAATATACCTGGTGCAGACGTGTTGCACTTAGTATCGATAACGATTTCACCGTACTTACTCATGTCAACCACGCCTTCCATGAATTGACTGTTTGGTACTAGGCCAATCTGAACGAACACACCCGAAAGCGGGAGAGTATGGAGTTCTGTAGTATTGCGATCTTGATACTCGATAGCATTAACTTTTCCATTCTCAGCAGTGATTTGATGCGTCGCTGCGTTTCTGATAATCGTGATATTTTCACGTTTTTCAGCTTGGTCAATCAGTACTTGGTCAGCTTTAAGTTCTGGCATGAATTCAAATACCGTTACCGATTTAACAATACCCGCTAAATCAAGTGCCGCTTCAATACCCGAGTTGCCTCCACCAATAACTGCAACGTCTTTACCTTTAAAGAAAGGACCATCACAGTGTGGGCAGTACGCCACGCCGTTACCTACGTTTTCTTTCTCACCTGGCACACCGAGTTCTCTCCAACGTGCGCCAGTAGCAACAATAATTGAACGAGTACGAATTTGTTCACCAGACGATAACGTAATCGTTTTAACATTACCTTGTTCTACAGAATCAACACGAACGTGCTCTTTAAGCGTAATATCATAATCGTTCATGTGTTCCATTAAATTACCTACTAGCTCAGGGCCGGTAGTTTTAGATACTGAGATTAGGTTCTCAATACCCATTGTATCTTTCACTTGACCACCGAAACGATCGGCAACCACTGTCACTTTTAAACCTTTACGTGCGCTGTATATCGCTGATGCCACGCCCGCTGGACCACCACCAATTACGGTAACGTCTTGTAACGGTAACGACTCACCTTTGTTCGCCTCTTTTAGCGATGGGTCACGTTCGATAAGTTTATCGATAAGAACCGATGCATCGACCTTACCATTAGCGAATAGCTCACCATTAAGGTAAACGCTTGGAACGCCCTGAATATCACGTTCTGCTACTACGTTTTGATACAATCCACCGTCAATCATTTCAGACGTAATGTTTGGATTAAGTAGTGCAAATTGGTTAAGCGCTTGAACGACTTCTGGGCAGTTATGGCAGCTTAAGCTGATAAATACTTCAAAGTTAAGTTCTTCTTTAACGCCTTTAACAATCGCTTTTACGCTGTCATCAATTTTAAGCTCGGTACCTGATGCGTGAAGCATACCTAAGATAAGCGAGTTAAATTCGTGACCGCCAGGAATACCAGAAAAGCGAATGCCTGTATCTTCACCATCAGCTTCCAGTAAAAAACTGATTGAGCTGCGTAAAACACCCTTAGTGTCGCGCTCTTCAAGGCTTAGTTTGTCACTTACACCAGCAATGTCGGACAGAAACGACACAAGCTCTTCACGCTTGCTGTGTTCACCGGTCTGTACGACGAAGGTTACGTTTTTCTGCATTGACTCAGCATAGCCTTTCAACGCTTGTAAAATTTCTTTAGTTAACACGGTAGTCTGCCTTATTTTCGACACGCCGATCCCCGCCAACCATTTTTCAGGCTAACAACATAAGCAGGAATTGGAAATTTATTAGATAGGGAGTGGAGGCCCACTCCCATTACTTGCTTAAAAATTACTTATAAGCGCTAAGCGGTTGCTTAGATTTTGCCTACTAGGTCAAGAGAAGGAGCTAGTGTAGCTTCGCCTTCTTTCCATTTAGCTGGGCAAACTTCACCTGGGTGAGAAGCAACGTACTGAGCAGCTTTGATTTTGCGAACTAGGTCGTCTGCATCACGGCCGATACCTTCAGAAGTGATTTCCATCGCTTGCACGATACCTTCTGGGTCAACTACAAATGTTGCACGGTCAGCTAGACCCATAGTTTCACGCATACAATCGAAGTTGCGAGTGATTTCACCCGTTGGGTCACCAATCATTGCGAACTTGATTTTGTTGATAGTGTCAGACGAATCGTGCCACGCTTTGTGAGTGAAGTGAGTATCAGTAGATACTGAGAATACTTCTACGCCACGAGACTGAAGCTCTTCGTACTTATCAGCAATGTCGCCAAGCTCAGTTGGGCATACAAACGTGAAATCGGCTGGATAGAAAACAAATACTGCCCACTTACCGCTGATATCTTCGCTGCTTACTTCGATGAACTCGCCGTCTTTAAATGCTTGTGCTTTGAACGGTTTGATAGCAGTGTTAATTAATGCCATGTTTACTTTCTCCATTAAGTGAATAAATTTTGTATTGTTAGTAAAGTCCTATCCAATACAAATAGTACGAAATATTACAAAGCCCAGTGCAACCAACCAGAATCGGTTTTGGTTAAACTCGACTTCGTTGAAACTGGTGATAAGAATAGCGCGGTTTTTTTAAAAAAACTAATTGGTATTTTTGAATGTTTCAATCAAATTTACCAATCAATAATATAAATTAATCGCAAAAATCCCGAACAAGCGAAATTTCTCACATTCCACCTCCCCACGCAAGCCTCGCATTCAAATACCAATAAAGGTAATGTTAATGCCATCATTGTTACAACGGCATGGCAGTTATGGATCGCGCGAAATTTCTTAATCAAGAAATTGCTAAAATTGACGGCACCTTACCTTCTCCCCACTTAGCTAAACATTTGAAAATGGCCTTAAGCCCATTTGTATTTTACCGCGGTAGCGCACAACTATTTTATGCAGACCTAGCAAATCGCCACCTACCAGTGCCAGAGGCATGCTTTTCGATGTCACTCACCAGTGTAATGGGTGATTGCCATACGTCTAATTTTGGTTTTCTTACTGAGGAAGGCTCACACGGCGACACCGTTATTTTTACGCCGAACGATTTTGACGATGCCTGTGTTGGCTATGCACATTGGGATATTCTTCGCTATCTTACTTCATTGTCTCTGGTAGAAGCCCATTGCAAAGGTATTTCTGAAGGCCGCTTTTTGATAGACATGCCAGGCCCGTTAAAACCAGCAGTAGACACCCACCAGGTTAATCACGCCCAATACCTATTCCTTCAGGAATACGTGGCTACATGTCAACGCGTGACTGAAGATGCGACAGTTATCAATGAAGCTATGGAACAAGAGCCTGATGGAAAATTGAAAAAATTCTATCGCAAAGCATTGGAACGTTCGTCTTGCGGCGAAAAGTTCGAATCTAAAAGCGCGCTAGCTAAAGCGGTTCATTTAACGCAGGATGGCCTGAAATTTAAACACATTACTGATAAATACACGCCGCTGAGCCCAGTAGAACATCAACAGGTGTTAGCGGCATTCGCACCCTATATGGATGATGACATTGTTGATATCACCAGCAGAGAAAATGCCGGAACCGGTTCGGTAAATATGCGCCGCTTCTATTTCTTAGTTGGCCCCAAAAAACCGCATAACGCAGAAAGCTTTCGTTATTGTCACATTGTTGAGGTAAAACAACAGCGCAAAGCCGCGCCCTTATTCTACTTCGATAATGTGTGCCCGGTGAATCGATTGAACCCTGCTCATCTGACCGCACGCAGCCAACGACGAATGCAGCGCCGTCCAGATTTATTGCTCGATGAGGTTATTTGGGACAATGCACACTGGTTAATTCGCTCACGCCACCACGCCAAAGTAGGACTAGACCCTCATGATATTGGTATGGGAAATAAAGCGCGAAACGGAGACTTTGGTTATTTCGCTAAACTGTGCGGCTATACGCTTGCGTTAGCCCATTGTCGTGGTGACAGGCGAAGTACACGCTTTGCGAAAAGTGCTGTAAAAGCGTTAAACCACCATACTAATAGTGCGCTAATTACTAGTGCTAATCATTATGCAAAGCAAGTTATTGATGACCACAGTTGGTTTTGCGATGCGCTAAAAAACATGTAACGCGGGTGTTTATCGTCTAGCGATAACAAGTGTGCACTGAAAAATTTTTAGTCTTTGTAGTGTTATTTATAGATGCAAAATGCCTTTTATGACGAGCCAATGTCATAAATAACTTTATTTGAATAGACTAAGACGCTGATTTATATATACATATTAAAAATAAACTTGAATAACGTTAAGTCATTCCTGCGTTGACATTATAGTTATAGGCTAGGTCTAGCAATAACAAAGAGGGTCTGCTTTGACAGACCTAATAATAAAAGACCTAAGAGGGAAACAACCAGTGAAAACTCCATTGTCACTTATAACAGCAGGTATTCTTACTGCATTTTCGGCCAATGCCAGCGACTTAGTTATCAGCGGTGTTGTTGATGCGTCACTTACCGGCGGCCTTCCTAAAGCTGTTGAACTTTACGTTGTAAACGATATTCCAGATTTATCGGTCTACGGGCTTGGCTCAGCCAACAATGGCGGCGGCACTGATGG
This sequence comes from Alteromonas naphthalenivorans, assembly GCF_000213655.1. Taxonomy (NCBI): domain Bacteria; kingdom Pseudomonadati; phylum Pseudomonadota; class Gammaproteobacteria; order Alteromonadales; family Alteromonadaceae; genus Alteromonas; species Alteromonas naphthalenivorans. The sequence continues at coordinate 1,521,848 of NC_015554.1, read as the reverse complement.
CGTAGAATTTACTTTCCCAGCAGATAGCGCCTCAGCGGGTAGTTATATTTACGTAGCATCTGAAATTGATGGTTTTACTGAGTTTTTCGGTTATGCACCAGACTACGATACTTCGGCCATGGGTATTAATGGCGATGATGCGGTAGAGCTTTTCGAAAATGAAGCCGTTGTTGATACTTTCGGTGACATTAATGTTGATGGTAACGGCACAGCATGGGAATACTTAGACGGTTGGGCTTACCGAAAAGATGGTTCAGTCGCTAATGGCGGGACTTTCTCCTCTGACAATTGGACTTACAGTGGCGTAGACGCACTAGATGATGCAGCAACCAATGCAGCCGCCACCACGCCCTTCCCTGTTGCTACTTTTAGTACTGAAGGCGGCGGTGATGATGAAGTTCCACCAGAAGAGCCCGTTATTGAGCTAGGTGTTTGTGCTGACGCAGCAACCCTTATTAGCACCATTCAAGGTAGTGGCGATGCTTCAGAAGAAGTTGGTAACAGCCATATTGTTGAAGCCATTGTTACTGGCATGGGTGCGGGCGGTTTCTTCTTACAAGAAGAAACAGCGGATAGCGATGGTGATGATGCCACTTCTGAAGGTATTTTCGTTAACGGTAGCACTACTATTGCGGTAGGTAACGTTGCTCGCCTATACGGTGAAGTAGTTGAAAACTACGGCATGACTACGCTTAACTTAGACAGCGATGTGACTGCACTTGATTGTGGCGCAAGCGATGACGTATTGATGACGACTATCGATATGCCTTACGATTATTCCCTTGAGCCATTTGAAGGCATGCTAGCTTCTGTTGTTGATGCAACGGTAACTAGCACAAACGATTTGTGGCGTTACGGCGAAATTCAAGTAAGTGACAGCGTTAAACGCCAGCCTAGCGACGTAGCAGCACCACTTTCAGACGCATACGTTGAAGCAGTTGCAGCCTCAGAAGCCAGCTTACTTAAAATCGAAGATAACAGCAGTTCTAGTTACCCAGACACCATTAACTACTTCCCTACCTTTAGCTACGCAAATGCTATTCGTATTGGTGATACTGTGTCTGCAAGCGGCCCGCTAAATTATAGCTTCGGTGCGTTTAGAATTAACCCTACCGATGTGATTACAGTAACTTCTACTCGCGAAGCGAACCCAGTGGTAACTGAAGGTAACTTATCGATTGCTACCTTCAACGTATTGAACTACTTCAATGGCGAAGTTGATGCTAACGGCGATGTAACCTTCGATTTCGATGCAAACCGTGGTGCAGAAGACGAAACTGAATTCGCATTACAAGAAGCCCGTATCGTTGAAGCCATTGTAGGCTTGAACGCTGACGTTGTTGGCTTAATGGAAATTGAAAACGATGGATTTGGCGATGACAGTGCTATTGTTAGCCTAGTGGCTGCGGTAAACGCTGAGCTTGCCGATACTGAACAGTATTCATTTATCAGCACTGCTGATAGCACAGAAATTGGTACTGATGCTATTACCGTTGGCTTGTTATACCGCGCATCTATTGTGACGCCTGAAGGTGATGCACAAGTAGTAGACATGCCAATTCAGCAAATTGATGAAGACAGCGTTGCACAAATGCGCCCTTCTTTAATTCAATCGTTTGCTCACATTGAAAGTGGTAAAACCTTTGCTGTTGCCGTTAACCACTTTAAATCGAAAGGTTCAGAGTGTGGTGAAGATCTTGCTGAAGCAGTCAGTGAAACGGATACCATACAAGGCAGCTGTAATGCACTTCGTGTATCTGCTGCTATTACACTTGGTGAAGCATTAAGCGATGAAAGCTTACCTGAGCGCATTTTAGTATTAGGTGACTTGAACTCGTACAGTGCAGAAGATCCGGTTGCAGTACTTACCGACTACACCGCTGAAACCCAAGGTTACACGGTAATGACCGCAGCAAATACAGGTATGGACGATGGTGCCTCTGTAGAAGTAACGGCTAATTATGGTTACGTAAATCTTGCAGAAGAGTTTGATGCTGAAGGTTACTCTTACTGGTTCTACGGTACAGAGCAAGTGGGCAGCTTAGACCATGTGCTAGCAAGTGAAACCATGCTTGCTGATGCGGTAGACGGTGCGCATTGGAGCATTAACTCTCCTGAAGTTTACCAATTCCAGTACGACCAAGCGCTTTCTTACTACCCTGATGAAGACGGCTATGCATTTACTGATGTAGGTCCATTCCGCAGCTCAGATCACGACCCGTTCATTGCAACCTTCAACTTAGAAGCAGAATTACCTGATGAAGCTGATCCTATTGAAGATGACAACGATTCAGGCGGCTCTATGGGTTTCATCTTAGCATTAATGGCTGGTGTTCTAACCTTTCGCCGCCGTTCAGCTAAGTAAATTCATCAAACGTAACCGCCACAAATAAACGCTGGCGGTTTATAAATAAAAAAAGGGGATGGTTTTATAAACCATCCCCTTTTTATATGTACTTTGTATCTGCTTTGTATCCGTGTAATGCCCTATTGGCGCATGGTTTAGTTTACGCAGGCAGATTCACTGTCCGCTTTACTCATTTAAGCTGTAGGGTGACCAAGAACGCCCAAGGCTTCCTTATCGTTAGGCGCTTCTACCTCAAGCCCTAACTTATCAATATACTGATCGCGCTTGTCTGCTTGTGAAGCTGATAACTTTTCGTTAGTTAACATGCGTGCTGCCAGTGTAACCACTTCCAGTTGCTCATCATTCAATGGTTGGGTGCTGTGCAGTTGAAGCAACACCTTCATTAAACTCAATGCAATTTGTTTGTCTTTAGGCGAAATAGTAAGTGCTTGTCGCAAGTTATTGTAAGCAGGCTGCAACCGGTTCTCTTTATAGTGCACCGTAGCCATGTTCTTCAATTCTTTAGTCGTGAACTGTATCTCTGTGCGTTCAATAGACTCTTGCTTGAGATATTCATCGACGACTTGCGAAGAAAAGGTATCACCCTCAATTTGCGTTTTAAGCTTTTCTAAAATACTGATGCACTGCTCACGCATGCCTAGCTCATGAAAAGCTTTCATTTTGTCTAGGTTATCTTCCATCGATTGCCCAGTGGTATGCACTGAACTGGCGTTCATGATTTCCTCAGCCGACTTCTTTTGATTTCGAAGGCACAACATACGCGCTTTAATAACATCAATTTGGTCGCCAAGTTGGATTTGAACCCCTTTTTGCTGACTGATCTCTTCCAAGTCATTTTGCGCACGTTGTATGTATCTATCACCTTCCCCAGCGCCAAGGCTAGTGGCTAAATCGATGGTAGAACGAATTACATTCAAAGCAAGCTCAGGTGAATCATGAATAGAATTCTTGGCAAACTTCGCCATATTTTGTACCGCCGACAACTGACCTACTTTGTCGTGGTTAAGCCGTGCCAAATCCCACAACCGCTTATTACGTTCAATGTTACGAGGCGCTAACTTACTCGCTTCTTTCATTTGTTCGTAAGCTAACTCAAATTGTTCTTTCTCAATAAAGTACTGTGCCAACAAATCATAGGTTAAAAAACGGGTATCTGTACGAAGTAATAAATCTTCAACCATAGATTGCGCTTCTTCCAATTCATCCTGTCGTAACAAGGAACGGGCTAAGCCAATATGGACCCAAGCATGGTCCATGGTTTGCAGAAGTTCACGGTAGTAATTTTCAGAGGTTTCATAGTCACGTAATTGCAGCAAACACTCACCAATAAGACGCCTAATTCTAGGATGATAGTCAGATAGTGACACATCTTTTAATTGACGCTCGGCATAGTACATTGCGGTAGAATAGTCGCCGACCTTCATGCAGTGCATCATTTTATGAAGTTTATAGCGTATCTGAAGTAAATAATTTAAACGAGACTCGATACTACTTGGCTTTAGCGGTTTCACCCAAAAATCATCAGGCTGTAATTCAACAATGCAATTAACCAATTCTGGCGATGTTTCAGCACTTAGAAAGATAACCGTTGTGGTGTCATTGATATGATTTAAGTGTCTAAGCTCTTCAAATAAATGAAAACCATCTTTGTCGTGACTAACATTGAATGCAAGCAGCACAAAATCAAAACGCTTTTCTCCACACAAGCGAATAGCGTGAAAGGCATTAAATGCACTCACAACGTGTTTGATACCAATAGCATGCAACGCAGAGGCTACAACATCGTGCACTAAACCCTGGTTGTCGATAACCAGAACGCGCAAATCCTCTTTTGAGGTGGGGGCAGGAATTTTTTCCAACATTCAACCAATCACTTTTTTTCTTGTCCCTAAGACTTATCGTAGTTACCACATTTGTTAAATGGAGGGTTTAACTATCTACGATATTATAAGTCAATAATCTACTGTTGGGGTTTAACAGTAACTGCATCACTTGGGAATTATACTTTTGACTTATCGTATTGATACTAGCATTAGAAGCAAGGGTTTAGCCATAGGTGAATTACTTTGGTGGATCAATATTTTCATTAATACTGGTATTCAACCTAAACCACCCCGCAACTGAGTGCCGCTCGCGTTTTGCGGTGAGTACCTCGTGCGGAAAATCCTCACTAAGAAAAATGGCAATGGTGCCTTTTTCAGGTAACACCCTCACGCCAAGGTCATCTTTTTCATTGGTATATAATACTAACTCGCCACCATCAGTAGTTTGCCAATCATCATTTAAATAGGTCACCACCGATAACATTCTATTGCTTTCACCTTTGAAAGCATCTAGATGACGTCTGTAAAAATTACCGGGTGCGTAACAGGCAAAGTGGCTCTCGAATGAGAATAACCCCATGAATAAATGGCGATTAATATACAGCCTTAAAGCCTCACACCAGTCTAGCCACAATTGCCCTTCTGATGAGGAACCGTCTATCCAGCATATCTCATCGCTTCTGACTTTTTCGAGGTGTTGAAATTGCTCAGACCGACCAATGCCCCCGCGCCGATATGCTTGCTTAGACAGGGTATCTTGGCAAGCGACCAGTGCATCTATAACAAACTCTGGTACGCCTAAAGGCCTTATACTAAAGCCCTTTTCGAGTAAATCGCTGACGATACCACTGAAGTAAATTTCATCAAAAACATAAAGAGGTGAAGGTAAATCTAACGAGAAACGTTCCATGATTAATTTTTGGCTTTGCGCAGCAGTGGCGCACGTAAACGGATGCAGGTTTATACGCTTAAGTGACAGGTGCAGCAAGCAATAAATGCACAGTTTACGTACAATTGTGAAAGGCACAATCACGCTAATTGTAACACATTGGTTTTAATGGGAATAAAACTTGCTTTAAACACTTGGTCAAACAAGAATGAATACCATTAGCCCCACGGAAATAATTATGCTCAAATATAAAAAACAACCACTGGTGGTAAAGGCATGAGTCAGGATCAAACAGTCATCGAAGAAACCGAACATCATCTAGCGCTACGTAACTTGCGCCTAGACGATTACAGCGACGTTAAAGCGTTGATGGATAATGTGTATGCGAACGTTGGAGGCGCTTGGCCTTATAACAACTTCAAAGCCCAAGTAACCACTTTCCCAGAAGGTCAAATTTGTATTGAAGACAAAGGTAAGGTGGTGGCCTTCGCAATCTCTGTCATTGTCGATTACGACCAATTCGGCGACAAACACAGTTACGATGAAATTACTGGTGATGCCTACCTTACTACTCACGATCCGAATGGTGATGTGTTGTATGGCGTTGAAGTCATTGTGTGCCCAGACTATCGAGGGCTAAGACTAGGCCGCCGCTTGTATGAGGCACGCAAAGAGTTATGTAGAAACCTGAACTTGAAGTCAATTATGGCTGGCGGTCGTATTCCTACTTATAAGAATTACGCAAAAGATCTGTCGCCCTATGAATACATTGAACAGGTTAAATCTAAAGACATTTACGATCCTATCCTCACTTTTCAGCTATCTAATGGCTTTGAAGTAAAACAGGTTCTCAGTGCCTATTTACCCGAGGACGAAGCATCGAAAGGCTATGCAACGTTACTGCAATGGCACAATATCTATTATGAGCCGAATAATCCGTCGCTTATTACTGGTCGTAAATCGAGTGCCCGTATTGGTTGTATTCAGTGGCAAATGCGTTACTTCAACAATGTGGAGGAACTCCTTCAGCAAGTTGAATATTTCGTAGACGCGTTATCCGATTATTCCTGTGACGTGGCGTTGTTTCCTGAATTTTTCAATGCACCATTAATGGGGCTGAGTCCGTCTGATACTTCAATTGATGCAATATGGCATTTAGCCACCTATACCGACGAAATTCTTACCTCCATTTCTCATCTTGCCGTATCTTACAACATCACTATTATTGCAGGCTCCATGCCTGTGGTAGAAGAAGACGAACTGTATAACGTTAGTTATATCTGTAAGCGCGATGGCACCATAGAGAGTCAGTACAAATTACACCTTACTCCACACGAAAAGAAAGATTGGATAATGAAAGGTGGTAATAGCCTTAAAGTGTTCGATACTGATTTCGGGAAAATCGGGGTACTAATATGTTATGACGTGGAATTTCCTGAACTTGCGCGGTTGTTGTCTGAACAAGAAATGCAGATTTTATTTGTTCCTTTTTGGACAGATACCAAAAACGGCTATTTACGCGTTAGACGGTGTGCTCAAGCCCGCGCCATTGAAAACGAATGCTATGTGGCCATAGCTGGCAGCGTGGGGAACTTACCCAAAGTAGACAATGTTGATATTCAATATGGTCAAACTGCGGTATTTTCACCTAGCGACTTTGCATTCCCCCACGATGCTATTGTGTCGGAAACTACGCCAAACACCGAAATGACGCTGATCGTAGACCTAGACTTAGATAAACTGACTAAGCTTCAAAATGAAGGCTCTGTCAGAAATTATCTAGATCGTCGTCGCGATTTGTATCGTGTAGAATGGTTTGATAGTGATACATAATCGCCATTGGTATTTATAATTAATTCAATATAATATCGATGTTATTATGCGCGATTAATTATATTTTTCGGTTACTGCGCCTACATCTAGGTAGGTTGCAGTTAACCCAATGCTTAAACGAGATAAAATAGAGAACTTATGGCAAATAATTCGAACAATGATGATTTTCCAACTATTCGCTTAGATGATGAAGATCGTCGCGATTATCAAAAAAAGCGTCAGCCTTCGCCAGCCAAGGCACCTTCGAATTCCTCACCGTCTACCAGCCCCTCCCCCAAAGCCCCTGAAAAAAGCAGTGGCGGCGGTAATGGCATATGGGTACTCCTAATCGCACTTATTGCCCTCGGTGCCTGTGGCGGATGTTACTACCTATACACATTGGTAGAACAACAAAAAGTGGTGGCTTCTCACGCTGAAAAGCGCATTCTTGAATTAGAGAATAAGCTTTCTGCCACTGGCGAAGAGATGGGTGAATCTACTGTCGCTTTGCAAGTTAAAGTTAATGAATTAGCCAGTAAGACCAATGATTTGTGGGAACAGATGGACAAACTTTGGGCTTCAGCATGGCGCCGAAATCAAAAAGAAATTGCTGACCTAGGTGATAGAGTTGGTAACGTTCAAACTGCGCTTCAAGGGAATATTAAAAAGGTTGCCGATGATGTAACTGGGCAACAGAGCCAAGTTAGCTCGGTGAAAAATCAACTGGCTTCTTTAGCTGATGAAATTCTTGCCTTAAACGTTCAATTAGAACAAGTCTCTGGTGATAAACGCAGCAGTGAACAACAAGTACGAAACTTGTCTGACAAATTATCTGTGTTAGAGCAACGTAATAGCTCCCTTTCTGGGCGCATTACCAGCCTTGAAAATGAATTAAGAGAAATCGCCACCAAGGTAGTTTCACGAAGCACCACGAGTTCTACAAACTCTGCGCCGTCCTCTGTGGCGAGCGTTTCAGAAGGCTAATTTCAGCTTCAAATTGGTATACATCTTTAAAGGAGCCTATCGGCTCCTTTTTTGCGCGGATGGTATTAACCATAAGTAGCATATATTCTGTTTTTCTTCGATGCTATAAACATTATATAAGTGGTGGCCTTGTGTGTTGCTATTTTTTGCTTAAATGAGAACAGGCGGTAACTATGATTTATCAACCTAGCGCTTACCCCATTATTGAGAACAATAATGTGAAAATTATTGGTTCAGGCACGAAGACACTTATGCTTGCGCATGGATTTGGCTGCGACCAAAACATGTGGAAGTACCTTACCCCCTATCTAGAGCAAAAGTATAAAATTGTACTGTTTGACTACGTAGGTTGTGGAAAATCTAACGTCAGTGCTTTTGACAAATCTCGGTATGAAGAATTAGAAGGATACGCACAAGATGTTATCGATATTTGTGAGGCTCTTGAGTTAACTGAGGTCACATTTATTGGTCATTCAGTGAGCGGCATTATTGGCTACCTCGCTTCGGTTATCGCCCCGCAGTATTTTTCACATTTTGTATTGGTATGCCCTTCTCCTTGTTTCCTGAATTTACCGCCAGACTATTTTGGTGGTTTCGAAAAGGAAGACCTGGAAGAGCTTATTAATTTAATGGACAAAAACTATATTGGCTGGGCGAGTTACCTTGCGCCATTAGTGATGGGGGGAGAGAACGACCCCAACTTAGTGAAAGAACTTGAAAGCAGCTTTTGTTCTACCGACCCTAAATATGCGAAACCTTTTGCTAAGGCTACTTTCTTTTCTGATTATAGGAATGTCCTTCCGACAATTTCATTTCCCTCACTTATTTTGCAAAGTCGCAGCGACTCATTAGCATCAGTAGAGGTTGGGAAATATATGCATGAGAAAACGCCGTTGTCATCACTTGAAGTTATTGATGCTCACGGTCATTGTTTACATATGACGAACCCCCACATCATTGCAGAAAAAATAGAGCTGTTTATATCTTGAATGAGGCTCAGCTCGATCTCTTTCCTAGTTTACTTTTAGTATCGAATTTACGCTCAGGACGCATCGATTATTGTAATAAAGATGCGCTAGAATTCGTCGGTTCTTCTCGCGAAGATGTGGTAGGTAATAATGTTTCCAATATAATTTCGCGGGCAAGTTTAATTTTTTTTGAAAGCTATGTTAGGCCATCTGTGCTCGCAACGGGTAGATTTTCAGAACTTCAAATGACATTGGTCACTGCGCAGCAAGAACGGTTACCTGTATTGTCAAATGTTGCACTGCATGGCGAACAACTGTACTGGTCTATGCATTCAGCAAAAAGCCGCGACAAGCTCTATCAAGAGTTGATAGAGGTAAGAGACAGTTTGGAATTAAAAACTGACGAACTGACACTACTTTCCCGTCTCGATCCGCTTACTAATTTACTTAATCGCCGTGCTGCCTCTGCAGATATTCGTAAGCTTCTCGATCAGGTGAATCGAAAATTTGTTCCTGTATCTTTCTTGCTTATTGATATTGATTTCTTTAAAAACATTAACGATAAACACGGACACGATGTAGGTGACGAGGTTATTGGTTTGTTATCTAAAACGTTAAAAGCGGCCACCCGAAAAACCGATGTTGTAGCCCGCTGGGGCGGCGAAGAATTTCTGATAGTGTTATATAATTCAACCCAAGACGATGCCCGCTTATATTGTAAATATTTACATGAAAGGATTGCCGAAATGCGCTATTCACGCGCAGATAGAATTACGGTGAGTATTGGTGTGACACAACTCCCCGTGCCGCAACGTGACACTGTTTTACAAGTTGAAACATTAATAAAAGAAGCCGATGATGCGCTTTATCGCGCGAAAGACGAAGGCAGAAATCGTACCGTTTTTCACACAGACAAACGCGCCAAAATCTAACTAAAAAGCACCATGATACACGCTTGCAAGCCTACGCATTACCACGAGCTTAACTGGTATTAATCAATCATTGCAACGTGTGTTTCTCAGCATTTCCTATACGTGCTTTTGTTGAGGGATGCGATTGGAACCAACTATTTTCAGAGCCCAGCTGATCATTGTCGTTCGATAATTTGCGCATTACGTCTGCAAAGTCAGCGGGATCTCGTTGCATTAATTTTAATTGTTCAATAGCAAAGTTGTCCGCCTGCCATTCATGTTTTTGGGAGTATTGGTTTTGCACAACACTAGAACCTATTCCCATAAAAGATTCAATTGCTCCGCTTAAATCACCGAAAAAGTAACTTATCGCTAGGGTTGCAAATAAGGACTCGGCCACCATTTGCATAGAATGGTTTTGTGCCACATGGCCAATTTCGTGTAACAAAATAGCATCAAGTAATGCTTGGTCGCCATCTACCAGTGTTACCAAGTCATCGGTAAACACTATGGTGCCGTCTGGTAACGCAAAGGCATTGGGCCCAATTAAATTGGAATCTCTAAAGTGAACCCGAACATTGTTTTCAATACCAAGTCCGCTACCTTGCTTTACAACAGTGTCAAAGCCCTCCATTAACTGCTCACGTTGCAAATTAGGTAGCGTGCTAGGCTCCAACATTGAATAATCTAATGCGCTCAACGTATGCTGTGAAGCTAGGGATTTAATAGAGTATGGTACCTGGTTAGCAAATTTAACGGCCGCCCATGGCATACCTTGTACGAAAATAACATAGAGTAAAAGTGGTACTAATAAAACACTCGCAATTAGCCAAGGCTTTTTAGTTTCCATTTGAGAGATACGACTACCTGCCCCACCATCTAACCACTGATCTAACAGGGGCGATGGAGAGCAAACCAGTAAGCGGTCGTTAGGTAAGGTAATTTCTCGAGGTAAATTACCCAGCTTCGACTTCGCATTGACGTCAGATTGCTGAAACCTTAGCGGCTCAGTGCTTTCACTACTGCCAATATCGACACTTTCACCTTTGTCAGCAGTAACGTTCGCGTATATTTCTAGCTGGCTTGTTGTCACACATCGCTCATCTTTAACACGCTTGTCACCATTTAATAAACGAATGATCAATGTATTGTTTTCAATATTCGCGATAACTGATGTTACCGCTGAATCTTTTGATTGATATAACTGCCCGTGTATCACTAGGCTAGCCTAATGCGACATCAACATCGAACAACGTAGCCGCTTCTTCAGCTGTGGCGCCCACAGAACCGGTGTTAACGGATGTAACGCTATCAATACCTGATAACACACTGACCTCAGTGACGTTAGCAAAGAAATAAGCGCTGCGAATTTTCGCCCACGGAATAGCGAAGCCTAAGGACAGAACGATAGCGATAACATTGGTTGTTCTAAGCCATACCAACGGCAGTATACCCACATTGGAATTGAAATGAGCCACGTTTGGTATTTCACTATTTTCATAAATATGATTGCGGATAAGTGCAGTATAAAAGCTAGATGAAATAGCAAAGGCAATAAGATACATGGCGAACAAAGCGATCATCACTAAAGGAGCGCCGTTTTCTAATGTATGAATTAGACTAGTAAAGCCTAATCCCATTATACTTGCCCCTACCAAAAACACTGCCACGACAATGCCCACAGCGCCGAGTGAGGCAAGGTAATAAGATCCCGTGCTCAGTTTGGTGGTAAAACTACTATCACCGAAAGCAGAATTATCAACTAGGTATTCGTCTATCTTCTTCAGCGCCCATGGCAACATCAAGTACATGGTAAATAAGCTAACAAAAGGCAGAACCACGAAAACAACAAACGCGTCACCAAAGCCGCCGTTGAATTTAAACCGAACATTTCGATACCCTGTCATACGCATACTGAAACGTTGACCAAGCACTATCATAAGAGGCGTGAGTGCCATTAAAGCCAACAACATTAATGCACCTGCGATAGGGTTTAGAGCGCTTAAAATAAAGTAACTAGCAAATAAACACACCGCAATAATACGGCCTTTTAAAATTTGTAAAGGATTCGCTAGGTAGGAGAACCGATGACCATCAATCTCGGTATTGCCATAAAAATATCGGTTGGTTCTTACTTTTGCCCACGCAGAATAAATACCCAGTGTCGCAATAGTGAGCAATAGATTTACAATCCAAATAGAAAAGAATTCTGACGCTTTACCATGAAAGGAAATCTTTCCCTTTCTTAACACACTTGCGGTAGCTACAGGGGAGGAAGCTCTTGTGGATAGAGCTTCTGGGGATGAAGCTTCTGGTAATTCAAACTGCACGATTCGCTCTTCTAACTCTTGCGCCCGTTCTGAGTGCTCAATTTCGTTAATTGTGGCGCGAGCTTGCTTTAATTCTTCCAGTGAATACGTTGAGTAATCAATATTTGACGACATACATCCCTCTTATTAGCAGTAATTTCCATATGCTTAAAGCATTACCAATGCTAAACATACGCAATATTTACTAAGGGGGCAACGTTTTACAGGCATAAAAAAAGCACCCTAGGGTGCTTTTTTCATTAAAAACTTAAGCTTATCGACGTAGGCCAAGACGCTTAATTAGGTCAAGATAACGCTCAGCGTTCTTGCCTTTAAGGTAGTCTAGAAGCTTACGACGCTGGCTAACCATACGTAGAAGACCGCGACGTGAGTGGTGGTCTTTCTTATGATCAGCAAAATGGCCTTGAAGCTTGTTGATGTTGTGAGTTAACAACGCAACTTGAACTTCTGGTGAACCAGTATCACCTTCTTTTACGCCATAATCAGCAATGATTGTTGCAGTTTCGTCTTTAGTTAGTGACATAACATTCTCCTAAATTATGTCCGGCCGATCACTAATTCAGCCAGACGGAATGAAGCGCGTATTATAATGACAGCGCGCCAGTTAGCAAGGGAAAGTGTAAACTTTATTGGTTGAACACAACCCGCCTTTTTGGGTTAACAAAAATATCGCCATTAGACCCCGCTTGGTCCTTTGGATCTTTAACGCCTTCACCTACGCCTAAAAACAAACCTTGTTCGCTTTCACCGAAATAAACCCGGTAAGGCTGACCAACTTCCAACGGCTCATCGCAGGTACCTTTAACACTTTGACCGTTATCAAAGCGATGCTTTTCAGCCTCGTTAATACAGACCAAAGGCAACCTACTGACGGCGGTATCCATGGGGATCATAAATGCGTCAAGTGCGGCAAAGTCACCCTCTTCTAGTGCTTCTTGAGTAGCAATTAGCGTATCAAGAGACACCATTTTATCGGTTGGATAATCGGCCACTTCAGTGCGATGTAAGCGAGTAACGTAAGCGCCGCACTTAAGAATTTGACCAATATCGTCTACTAATGAGCGAATATAAGTGCCTTTACTGCATTTAACGCGCATATCCACTTCTGGCAACGCAATTCGCGTGACTTCAAGTTCAAATATTTCAATATCTCTCGCTTCACGCTCAACCGTTATTCCCTGACGGGCATAATGATAAAGAGGTTTGCCTTGGTGTTTTAGCGCCGAAAACATAGAAGGGACTTGTTTACTCTTCCCTAAGAATTGCAAACACGTGTTTCGAACTGTTTCTTCATCCACCGTCACCGGCTTTTCTTCAACGACTTCACCGTCAGCATCAGAAGTGGTGGTGCGAATCCCTAAGGTTGCGGTGACTTCATAGGTTTTCTCCGCATCCAATAAGAATTGAGAAAATTTAGTGGCTTCACCTAAACACAAAGGCAGCATACCGCTGGCCAAAGGGTCTAGCGCGCCCGTATGGCCACCTTTTGAAGCTTTGAACAACCAACGTACCTTTTGAAGAAGTTGGTTTGAAGAACCGCCTAATGGCTTATCTAGCAATACTATGCCGTTAATATCGCGGCCTTTACGACGCCTTGCCATTTATTCCTTCTCTTCTGACTCGTCGGTATCGCGCTTTGCGTCATCTGCCGCAACGGTTTGCGATACCAAGTTAGAAATGCGCATACCTTCAATAATCGATTTATCTTCAAAGAAGTGAAGGTGTGGCACAGAGCGCATGCGTAAACGCTTAGCCAAAATACTACGAATAAACGGCTGAAACTCGGCCAGCTGTTTTATTTGTCTTTTGCCTTCTTCTTCTGTGCTGTTATAGATAGTCACATATATTTTAGCGTGGGCTAAATCTCGTGTTACATCTACATCAGACACAGTAATAAGTGGCATATCGCCTACACGGTGTTTGTATTCATTTTGCAGAATGCTAGCCACTTCTTTATGAACTTGCTGCGACACTCTGTCGGTACGTGAAAATTCACGAGCCATAACTTTCTCCTGTCTTTAAATCAGCGATTGTTGCCAGTCACTCAGGCTCTTAGAAGCTAAGCCGCTTTAAGGTATAACCTTTTAAAGCTTAGTCTATAAACAACCTAGTCTCATTTTGAAAAGTGACAGACAAAAACGGGGGCTTGTGCCCCCGCTTTATTTATACTGATTTAGTTAGGCAATTAGATTTCGCGTTTAACTTCAACGATTTCGAAGACTTCGATTTGGTCTCCAACTTTTACGTCGTTGTAGTTCTTAACGCCGATACCACATTCCATACCGTTACGTACATCTTGTACGTCATCTTTGAAGCGACGAAGAGATTCTAGTTCACCTTCATAGATTACTACGTTTTCACGAAGTACACGGATTGGATTGCTACGCTTAACCACACCTTCTGTAACCATACAACCAGCGATAGCACCAAGCTTAGGCGATTTAAATACATCACGCACTTCAGCCAGACCAATAATTTCTTGTCTGAACTCTGGCGCAAGCATGCCGCTCATTGCTGCTTTCACTTCGTCGATTAGGCTATAGATAACGCTGTAGTAGCGTAAATCAATTTCTTCAGCTTCTAGTACGCGACGTGCAGTTGCATCGGCACGAACGTTAAAGCCAAGTACGATAGCGCCAGAAGCTGCTGCCAATGTCGCATCAGTTTCAGTGATCCCACCTACGCCGCTACCAACAATGTTCACTTTAACTTCTGCCGTTGATAGTTTAATCAACGATTCAGCAATTGCTTCAACAGAACCTTGTACGTCAGCTTTAAGTACAATGTTAAGTTCGCTAACGTCACCTGCTTCCATGTTCGCAAACATGTTTTCAAGCTTGGCTTTTTGCTGACGAGCTAGTTTAAGCTCACGCTTCTTCTGATGACGTTTAGCCGCTACTTCACGGGCTTTACGCTCGTCTTTCACTACCGCTGCATCTTCACCAGCTACTGGAACACCAGATAAACCTAGTACTTCAACAGGGGTAGAAGGACCAGCTAGCTTAAGCTCTTGACCATGCTCATCGCGCATTGCACGAACACGTCCGTACTCTTCGCCACATAGCAGGATATCACCGGCTTTCAGCTCACCTTCTTGGATAAGTACTGAAGCTACTGGACCACGACCTTTATCAAGGCGTGATTCAATAACGATACCGCGACCAGGACCTTTAGCTACCGCTTGTAGGTCAAGTAACTCAGCTTGAAGGTTAATGGCTTCTAAAAGACCATCAACACCCATACCGGTTTTAGCAGAAACGTTACAGAACTGGTGCTCACCGCCCCACTCTTCTGAAATAACTTCCAGTTGAGAAAGCTCCGTTTTAACACGATCTGGATCGGCTGATTCTTTATCCATCTTGTTCACGGCAATGATTAACGGTACACCCGCTGCTCGAGCATGTTGAACCGCTTCTTTCGTTTGTGGCATTACGCCATCATCTGCCGCAACAACCAAGATAACGATATCTGTAGCCGTTGCTCCACGAGCACGCATTGCAGTAAACGCGGCGTGTCCAGGCGTATCTAAGAAGGTAATTTCGCCATTATCAGTTTGTACTTTATAAGCACCGATATGCTGGGTAATACCACCGGCTTCACCGTCAGCCACTTTC
Source organism: Alteromonas naphthalenivorans (assembly GCF_000213655.1). Classification (NCBI taxonomy): domain Bacteria; kingdom Pseudomonadati; phylum Pseudomonadota; class Gammaproteobacteria; order Alteromonadales; family Alteromonadaceae; genus Alteromonas; species Alteromonas naphthalenivorans. The sequence goes on along the minus strand of NC_015554.1, from coordinate 1,506,149 downwards.
GCGCGACGAATGTAATCAAGTAGTGATGTTTTACCGTGGTCAACGTGACCCATGATGGTAACTACAGGTGCACGTGAAGTTTTATCACCGCCTGTGCCATCATCAGCCAACAATTCTTCTTCAAGTGCATTGTCGTTAACCAGTTCAAATTTGTGACCCATTTCTTCAACAACAAGTACTGCTGTGTCTTGGTCAAGAACTTGGTTAATTGTCGCCATCTCACCCATTTTCATCATGGTTTTGATAACTTCGTTCGACTTAATCGCTAACTTGCTAGCAAGTTCGCCAACAGTGATAGTTTCACCTAGCTTAACGATACGCTCTACAGGTTGAGCTGGCTTGTTGAAGCCTTGCTTCAAGTGCTCACCTGCATTTCGCTTAGACTTTCTGCGACGACGTGAAGAACGCTCAACTTGCGCGTCTTGCTCGTCTTCTGCTTCTTGAGCATAGCGATTTGAATGTAAATGCACTTCTTCAGCTTCCGCTTTCTTACGAGCTTCAGCTTCTTCTTTCCAACGACGCTCGTTTTCTTCTGCTAATTTACGCGCTTCATCAGCGGCTTTCTTAGCATCTTCTTCAAGCTTCTTCTGTGCTTCTTCTTCCTGAGCCTTACGAAGACGTTCTTCTTCAAGACGAGCAGCTTCTTGAGCCGCTTTTTCTTCAGCAGACATTTCAGGCTCATCTTTCTTACGTGCTTCAACATCTTTCTTCGCTTGTTCAGCACGACGAGCACGTTCTTCTTCAGCAGCCTTTCTTGACTCTTCCGCTTTACGTGCTTTTTCTTCAGCAGCTTGTTTTGCTTCAGCAGCAGCTTTTTCTTCTGCTTCACGTTTCAAACGTGCTTCTTCAGCTAACTTCGCTTCTTCTTCCGCTATGCGTTGTTGCTCTTCAGCATCAGTACGCTTAACGTAAGTACGCTTTTTACGTACTTCTACTTTAACTTCTTTCGACTTGCCTACGCTAATAGTACTGGTTGTCTTGCGTTTAAGTGTCATGCGCTGTGGTTCGGACGCGCTGCCGTGTTGCTTACTTAAATGATCCAACAGTTTCTTTTTCTCTTCTTCAGTAACCTGAGCGCCGGCATTCTTTGTAATACCCGCGTCTTTAAACTGGCCAACCAATCGGTCAACGGTCGTACCAATGTCGCTGGCGAGCTTTTCAATAGATACATCTGCCATTACGTATTATTCCCCCTGTTGACCTTTACTCTTCATTGAACCAAACGATATTACGTGCTGCCATAATCAGCGCACCCGCAGTAGCTTCGTCTAGTTCATCAATATCACTAATTTCATCTGTGCCTTGCTCGGCCAGTTCTTCAAGGTCGGTAATGCCGCGGCTGGCCAACACATAGGCCACGTGCTTACTCATTCCTTCAAGGCCTAGTAAGGCTTCGGTAGGCTCTGCGCCTTCAAGCGATTCTTCGTTTGCTAATGCACGGGTCGTAAGGAATGCACGTGCACGATTACGCAATTCTTCAACGGTATCTTCATCAAGTCCGTCGATGGCAAGAAGCTCGCTTGCTGGCACGTATGCCACTTCTTCCAAGGTGGTGAAACCTTCATCAACTAACATAGCAGCAAACTCTTCGTCTACATCTAGGCCAGCGGTAAAGATGTTCAATACCTTCGCGTTTTCTTCTTCATGTTTCTTGTTCAGATCTTCTACTGTCATCACGTTCAGTTCCCAACCAGTTAACTGGCTAGCAAGGCGAACGTTTTGACCGCTACGACCGATTGCCTGAGCAAGGTTGTCAGCTTCTACTGCTACATCCATCATGTGACTGTCTTCGTCCACAACAATAGAAGCAACTTCTGCAGGTGCCATGGCGTTAATAACAAATTGTGCTGAGTTTTCATCCCACAATACGATATCAACACGCTCACCACCCAATTCGCCCGATACTGCTTGTACACGTGAACCACGCATACCAACACACGCACCAACTGGATCTAAGCGTTTGTCGTTAGTTTTAACGGCAATTTTTGCACGGGAACCCGGATCACGAGCCGCCGCTTTAATTTCTAGTGTTTCTTCAGCAATTTCCGGTACTTCAAGTCTGAATAGCTCTACAAGCATGTCAGGGTGAGTACGGCTGATAAACAATTGAGCGCCACGTGCTTCAGGGCGAATTACATATAGTAAGCCGCGAACACGGTCGCCTGGTCTGAACGTTTCACGAGGAAGCATATCGTCACGGTAGATAACACCTTCGGCGTTATTACCTAAATCGATAATAATATTGTCGCGGTTTACTTTCTTAACCGTACCGGTTACCAACTCGCCGACTTTATCTTCGTATTCTGCAATCATTTGCGCGCGTTCAGCTTCACGTACTTTTTGTACGATAACTTGTTTCGCGGTCTGCGTAGTTATGCGGTCAAATTTGATAGATTCAATCTGATCTTCCACATAATCGCCTAATTGAAGCTCAGGCTCTTCTACTTGTGCAGCAGAAAGGGTGATTTCTGCGAACGGGTTCTCTTGTTCCTGATCATCAGGAATAATTAACCAACGACGGAATGTGTCGAAGTCGCCAGAGGTTCTGTCGATACTTACTCGTACTTCAATATCGCCTTCATTTTTCTTTTTGGTGGCACTGGCTATTGCAAATTCCAGCGCTTCAAAAATCTTCTCTCTAGGCACTTGTTTTTCATTTGAAACGGCTTCCGCCACTAACAAAATTTCTTTATTCATTTTAGCCTCACTCAAGCTTTCGTCGATGAAAGCATTGCTGTTCCGTTATTCGAATGTGGGAACAACGTTACCTTTTTCGATATTCGCCACAGCTAACTGGAACTGCTGGCCATCCACTTCAATACTGACTACGCCATTGTCGCAAGCCAATACTTTGCCTTTAAAGTTACGTCTGTCGTCCATCGGCATAGATAAACGAACCTGAACAACTTCACCTACAGAATCAACATAATGCTTTTCTTTGAAAAGCGGTCTATCCATACCTGGTGAAGATACTTCTAGGTTGTACTCTGTGCTAATTGGATCTTCAACATCCAATATCGCACTCACTTGATGACTTACATCTGCACAATTATCTACGGAGATACCGTTTTCATGATCAATAAAAACGCGAAGAATTGAATGTTTCCCCGCTCGTACAAATTCGATCCCAACCAATTCAAACCCCAAAGCTTCTACACCTGGGTTAAGCATTTCGGTTAGTTTCTCTTCAAGTTTTGCCAATGCAAACCTCCAAAAACGAAAAAAGGGCCTTAAGCCCACCTGTCATCACCTAGCTCAGCTAGGCTGACTCCAGGGTCTAATACAACAAAAAGCCCCGGACTAGCGGGGCTTTTATTAAAATTCTGAACCCAAATTTGTCAAAAAGACAAATGCAAACACATGGGTAAAAAACACCGGTAGGTGATAGTTTGCTGAGAATGGAAGCGTTACTTTCCTAAACACTGAGGGAGCCCGCTACCATCACTTAATAAGCGCATTATACTGATTGACGTCACATTAAGCAACAACACTCGACTATTAGTTAGTAGCCCATGATTTATAGCACAGACTCTATTAGTCTTTGTCTAGTCTTCATCTTTCCACTTTTCTTTAATTTCTAGTATCTGAGGTAATTTTGCTAGCAGCAAATCAATTAGCACCGGATCGAAATGCTTACCCTTCTGACTTTCCATAAAGGCTAACGTTTTTTCTACGCTCCACGGCTCTTTATAAGGCCTTTTACTGGTGAGCGCATCGAATACGTCAGCCACTGCACAAATTCTACCCTCAATAGGAATGTCTTCACCTACTAGTCCATTTGGGTAGCCACTACCATCCCATTTTTCATGATGAGTCAGTGATACCGACTTGGCTACCACCAACAATGCAGAATCGCATTCCCCTAAAATTTCAGCACCAATTTCAGGGTGGGTCTTCATTATTGCAAACTCTTCGTCTGTCAATTTACCCGGCTTCAACATGATACTATCGGAAATACCAATTTTACCTATATCGTGCATAGGCGCTGCGTGCAGTAATATTTCAGCTTGTTCATCACTAACCCCGTAAGCGAGTGCCAATTCTTTTGAGTAATGACTCATGCGTAATACGTGCATGCCGGTTTCGTTGTCTTTATATTCAGCTGCACGGCCTAAGCGCTGTACCACTTGCAATCGAGTACGCATTAATTCGTCCGACTGCACTAACGACAAATGGGTTTTAACTCTGGCTTTTACCACCGGTGGTGAAATGGGTTTAGTAATATAATCAACTGCCCCAACCTCAAAACCCTCTGCTTCATCGTGCTCATCATTTAACGCAGTAACGAATATAACTGGAATATGACGTGTATCGTCTTGACCTTTTAATATTCTACATACCTCGAAGCCTGTAAGTCCTGGCATCATAATATCTAGCAAAATAAGTTGAGGTTGACGCTGCGAGGTTAATCTAATCGCCTCTTCACCGTTCTTGGCAAAAATGAGTTGGTAGTCTGCAGCTAACAGTTGCTTTAAGACTCTTAAATTTACTGGCTCATCATCAACCAGTAACAAGGTAGGCTTTTCAATAGTTCTAAGCATTATTGCGTTTCAGTCTCTGTGGCCAACGTATCAATAAGCTCGACGAGCTGCGCTTCGGCACGTTCGAACTCAAAATCATCAATATCCATAATAATGGAGGCTATGGTGTCTTTGTATTCACCACCAGCAAGCGCTTTAACTTCTTGTAATTCATCTTCATCAAGCATGTTCTGCTCAACACTCTGTTTCAGTTTAGTTAGGTGCTCTAACAACACAGTGTAGTTAACATCTTGCTTAACGTGCACCGTTTTGGTCTCGTGAGTGCCTTGAAGCCATGTAATCACTTCATTGAATGATTTTTTAAGTATTTGTACTGTTGAAATATCTAATTCACCAGCATGTGCATTTTTCTCAATATCTCGGCAAACTGACATCAGAGGGTTTAAACATAGGTTTCCGGCAACGCCTTTAATGCCGTGAGCCAGCGATGCTGTTTTTGCTGCATCGTTATCGAGAATTGCTGTACTTATTTGCGCAATTTTGGCTTCGTTTTCACGGGTAAATCGCGCCACTTCGTTGCGATGGGTTTGTGCGTCACCCCAAAGCATAATTGCTCGATTTACGTCTACCACTTTACTTAATTTAGGTTTTTCTGATTTATCATTATTAACAACTAATGTGGCTGATTCATCAATTTCTTTGCCCAGCACCCGTGCCATCTCTCGAGTAAGTACGGGGTAATCAATAGGCTTATTCGCAAAGCCATCCATTCCCGCATCGGTTGCGGCATGTCTATCCTGAACTAACACACTGGCTGTTAACGCGATAATTGGCATCGGAGGTAGGCCATGCTCAACCTCATATTTTCGTCTTAGTATTGATGCTTCTAGGCCATCTAATACCGGCATTTGCAAATCCATCAACACCAATTCAATACCGGGGATATTCATTTTTTCCAGTGCTTCTTGGCCATCGCGCGCCACTTCGACGGTATGCCCAGAGCGCGATAATAACAATGACAACAAATCAATATTTTGAGCGATATCATCCACGATAAGAATATGCATTGGTGGTAATTGGACAGGTTTTCCTTCTTCCATGGCCATAGGGGCTTTTGCTGGCACAAGCGGTAAGCGGAAGGTAAAAGTACTTCCGACGCCAAGCTCGCTTTGCGCACAAATGTTTCCGCCCATCAATTCAACAAGCTGTTTAGAGATAGTTGTGCCTAAACCTGTGCCGCCATACTTTCTACTCATTGACGCGTCAGCTTGGGCAAATGCGTCGAATACACGATTGACCTGCTCGCTATTCATGCCAATACCCGAGTCTTTTACTTTAAAGTAGACAAAAGAGCTGTCACTGGATACTTCTAACACCACACTGCCATCGCCAGTGAATTTAACAGCATTACCAATTAAGTTATTAAGCACCTGCCTAATACGCTCTGGAACACCATTGTAGGCCTCGCGAACTTCGCTCCCCACTTGTACTTCTAATGAAATTCTTTTGCTCTTGGCTTCAAGCCAAAATGTAGAAATCACGGTATCGACTTCTTCGCGAATTATGAAGTCGCGATAATCTAAATCGAGTTTGCCTTTATCTAACTTAGCGCTATCAAGAATATCGTTTAACAGGTGCAGCAGTGAACGAGCAGAGCGATTTACCGTGGTAAGGTGACCGTGCTGTTCTGGCGACATTTTTTCTGCAAGCATTAAATCACTGAAACCAATAATGGCATTCATTGGCGTTCTTATTTCATGGCTCATATTGGCAAGAAAGTTTGTGCGAGCAGCGGCAGCCTGCTCTGCTCTTTCTTTTGCCGCTTTAAGTTCTTCTTCCATTTCCCTTCGGGCGGTAATATCAGAAATAAAGCCATCTAAATAGATAGTGTTGCCTTGCTCATCAAGGACATGAACACCATGTTCGGTCACCCATCGAACATCACCCTTCTTATTTATAATGCGGTACTCAATACTAAATGTGTTTTGGTCGGTAACTTCCGTTTCTACTCGTTTTAGATCATCTGGATGACAAAGGGAGCCAAAAGTAATGCGAGGGTTGGGTAAAATAAAATCATCTGCGGCATGCCCGGTTATTTCACTGACTGCGTCACTGATAAATACCATGGGCCAATCAGGCTCATTCAAGCACCGGTATGCAATACCTGGGATATTTGAAATAAAACTTCTGAATTTAGCTTCACTTTCACGCAGCGCATCTTCCATTGCTTTGCGTTTTCTTAAGTCAGAGAAAAAACCAACGAATAAGGCATTACCATCTACCTTGGTATACCCAATCCCAACCCGAACAGGGATATATTCCCCACCTTTACCAACAATGACCACCTCTCGGCTGGTTCCAATTATTTGCTCAGTCGGTACTGATTTTTGTTCAAAGAAATCGCTGCTGTAAATTGATTTTTTGTCATCTGGCGCCAGTATTTTTCCTTGTTGACCAATAAGCTCCTCCGGTGAATATCCTGTCACCGCAGTGACTGCCGGGTTAGCTGTTTTAATAATGCCGGTACTGTCTACTGTAATAATGGCATCTACCGCAATATCCGTAATAGCCCGCTGAATTCGTTCGCTCTCGATAGCACGTGAACTGACATCTTTGTACTTAAACAACAAGGTAATACCCAGCACTAATGCAATGAGCGTAACCGTAACCATTGCAATTGAAAGTGCTAGATAAATTGATATTTCAGAAGGCTGTGAAGTAAACTCCATCCCTGGCGGCATAACAAATCTGGCTGCTAACATTCCCGTGTAATGCATACCTGCTATGGCAAGGCCCATTACAATACTTGCAATTAAAGCATCCCTTCCCAAGCTCGACTTTTTTATCCCCACAGCACTAAGGCCAAATTTTATCCAAAGAGCAAGCATCGAGAGGGAAACAGCAACCACTATTGAGAGGATAAATAATGAAGGGCTATAGCGAAGTAAAGGCGCCATTTCCATAGCCGCCATACCACTGTAGTGCATGGTGCCAATACCCGAGCCCACAAGCACGCCGCCAGTTACTATTTCAGTGAATGTAATGGTTGGCTTCGTCATAAGATAGAGCGCAACCCAAGCCGAGGCTATGCCCGGTAATGCAGATGCTAGCGTTATACCCAGGTTGTAGGAAACAGCGGTGCAAAGTTCAAAGGCGAGCATACCTAAAAAATGCATGGCCCAAATTCCGCCCCCCATGGCGATACTACCCGCACTGAGTAAGGTGTATTTTCTGAATTTATTAGTAGAAACGGCGGCCTGAGTGGCGACGTTAAATGCCATAAATGACGCAAAAATAGCAATCGTTAACGATAGTGCTACTAAGCCAAAGTCATAACTTCCATCGAGCAAGGTGACCTCTTGCCCTATCGTAAAATATTCTTGAATCATACTACCCAAAAGCGCGCATTTCGAAGCGAAGGAAATTTAAGAATTATCAAATATACCAAGGGTATATTTCTTCTTTTTCTATTATTAGGGTTACTTTTACCATTTTACGTTCACTAATTAAATATGCGCTGTAAATTAAATTGGCCAAGCGTGTGCCGGCAATCCCGCTTAAGAGCCGGGCTTATATATGAGCTTTGGCAATTAAGCGAAAGCTACCACCTTTGGTGCATGCAAAGGCTTTACTGAGAAATTTAGGATGGTCTGTATTGACAACAAAACAGGGGGTTAGCGTGAAGACATATAATGAAGTGAAGTAATTGAGAAATGAAAATCAAGAAGCTGTGCTTTAGAAACAAAAAACCCCGGCATAAGCCAGGGTTATAATGTGGTTGCGGGAGCAGGATTTGAACCTACGACCTTCGGGTTATGAGCCCGACGAGCTACCAGACTGCTCCATCCCGCGTCTGTTCTTTTGAACTACTGCTTGTCTCTATACTTAGACAACTCAGTATTTAAATCGTTTAATTTTCTGTGGTTGCGGGAGCAGGATTTGAACCTACGACCTTCGGGTTATGAGCCCGACGAGCTACCAGACTGCTCCATCCCGCGCCAGAAAATAACGTTGTTGGTTTGAGGTGTTTGATGTCTCCCTTCAACGTGGGGCGTATTATACATACGCACTTTTGTAACACAAGGACTTATTACTTAATTATTTCACTTTTCTGACTGTTCGCTTCATTATTAATCGTTATGTTTAATCGCCAAACAATTTAAGGTCAAAACTTAAACGTTTAGGGTTTAAAGCTTTCCATTTTTGTTGCCAGTTTAAAATCTAATTCGCTTAAACCACCCACATCATGAGTAGTTAATTTCACTTCAACCCGGTTATAAACATTAAACCATTCTGGATGATGCTTTAATTTCTCTGCCCAAATAGCAATTTGTGACATCCAACCAAATGCACGAATGAAACTTTTAAAGGTAAATGTCTTTTCAATAGCATTATCGCTTAATGCCCACCGTTCGTTTTCCTCTAAACCTTCATTTAAAGTTTCAAGGTTGTCTTGAATTTGTTCACGGGTTAATAGCGTACTCATTTAAGCCTCCTTTTTTATAAGTAAACAATGTAAACAATACGCGTTATGAATTCAGCTTTTTAGATAAGAAAGTGATGAAGTAAAAATACAAATATTGGCGAGAATTCTTTACATAAAAAAGCGGCCTAAGCGAATGCGCATTGTCATGAGCACTCAGCATAGGCCGCTGGGTTTATTCAGGCTAAAAAGGTTGAGTGTTAAAACTCTACCGCTAACCGTGCATAAATTTGACGCCCACGGGGGTCATGCACTTTTGAATCAAAACCACTATTGGTAAACAACTGAGGAGGATCTTCATCAAATAAGTTCAATCCGCCTACAGTGACAACATAACTTTGTTCCGTTTCAAATAGCGAACCTAAGTCGATGTTGTACTGAGCATCTACTGTGACATGGCTATCTACTTCGTATAAACCATTTGTACAGGCACCTAAGTTTGTAGTGCCATCTGCGCAGTTTTGGTCATCATCGTACGAAGAAATGTAACGAACAAATAAGTTAGCCGCGTGAATGTCGTTTTTCCACGCAAGACCGAAGTTCATTCTAAGTTCAGGTGAAGAAACCCCGATATTGTTGAAGTTTCTGCGCCCTGCCCCGTCAATATTACCCGCTTGCGGATCCATCAGGTCATATTTCATGGTGTAGGTACCGTTTAAAGACGGCGTGAAACTACCAAACTCAGTGTCAATCTTGTAACTAGTCACAAAATCGATACCCGACGTTTCCATCTCACTTGCATTCACGTAAGTGTTGTTAACTTGTAACACAGGGCCATTTAACGGGTCGCCAGCACGAATAATGCGGTCGGTATCGGTAGGGTCAAGATTTAATACTGCTTGCGCATTTTCCTGAATAATCAAGTCTTCAAACTTGAAGTTCCAGTAATCAAGCTCAATAGAGAAATCTCTGAAAGGCTCGTATGAAAAACCAATATTATATGCAGTAGATTCTTCTGGTTTAAGATCTTCGTTACCTGAAGTCCTCACCGCAACAAACGCCGTAGCACCTTGTACTGGGTCAATAAGTTGTTGTAGTGACGTAGCCCCACCTTGTGCTAAGAACACGGTAGGCGCTCTAAACGACGTAGATATCGATCCCCGTAGCGAGAATTCATCAGTTGCACGATACGAAACCGCAAGCTTAGGATCTACTGTGCTACCAATGCTACCGCCGTAGTCTTCATATCGAACGGCGAGTTGCATATCTAAATCTTCACTTAATGGTAAAGCAAGTTCACCAAAGGCAGCCCATATGTCTTGGCTTCCATCAATATCTGGATTACCTATAACGAAGGTGAAGCTGTCTTGGTTAGCCAAATCATCATAATCTTGGCTTAACTGCTCTTCGCGATATTGCACACCTACTGCTAACGCAGCAAACCCACTACTCATTTCAAAGATATCGAATGAAGTAAATGCTTCGAACACTTCAAGATCAGCTTTTGAATCTATGATTTCTGTGCCGGTGAACGAATCAACCACATAATCAGAGTTAGGTGCTGACGAATAAGAAGTAGCAAAAGGATTGAAAAATTCACAATTTCCTTCGCCTGGTGTTCCTGCAATAGGATCACATGCCGAGCCACCTAAACCATATAGGGCAAGCTGGAACTCAGTGTTTAGCACATCAGGTACTTTGTATAAGAAATCATTCACTGCACGGGTATAACTCACCTCCCAGAAGCCGCTGTCAGTCACACCTTGTAGGTTGGTGCTGAATCTAAAAGTGTCTGATTCTGTGTTTGCCGGATCGCCATCGAAGCCATTTCCTTCAGCACGGCCAAAGAAGGCAACAGACTGACCAAATGGATTTTGAGGGTGGTAATCAGGAACAATCGGTGATGTTAAAATGGGGAAACTTGGCGCCCCGCCACGTTCAGCGCGGTTACGCGCCATACTAAGCTCAGCTGTCCATGTAATGTCATTAGCAAACTCATAGTCTGCTCTTACATAAGAATTAATTCGACTTTCATCGGCAACATAAGAATAGAACTTACCAAAATCGAAGCCGCAAAATCCAACTTCTAGTCCAGGAATTGTGCCACTAGGGGCAAGTAAGTTAGGTGCACCACCAAACTCCTCACACCCGTATGGGTCTATGATAGGTAACGCCCCAGCGCCTGGAATAGTCACAAAGTAGGAGGCAGGGTTACCTAACGCACTGGTGTCGTCTTCGGGGCGGCTTAAGCGTCGGTCACTTAAAAATACCGGTGAACGGTTCGTGTAGCTTATGGCTGCTAGTACGCTACCATTGTCGCCTGTTGCTCCCCATAAACCTTGAAATATATATTCTTTGTTATCACCATGGGCGCCGTCTTGATAATCTACGCTGACCATCGCACCATCATAATTACGTTTGGTAATGAAGTTAACCACCCCTGCAACCGCATCTGAACCGTATAAGGCCGATGCACCGTCTTTTACGACTTCCATTCTATCAATGGCAATCATAGGTACAAGTGAACTTGTATCTACGAAATTTAACCCTTCGTTAGTAGGTTGAGCGGTTACCACTTGGCGTTTGTTGTTTAACAATACTAAGGTAGATGCAACACCTAACCCACGTAAGTTAATGTTTGAGGTGCCGGCTGTGGCGTTTTGTGTAAAGGCATCAGGGTTGTTCTCTGCGCCAGTATTAATCGTTAATGTTTGCGTGATATCCGCTATGTTTTTAGCACCTATTGAATCGATAGCAACGCTGTCTACTACCGCTAATGGTGAAGGTGACTCAAAGTTCTCACTGCGACGAACAAAGCTCCCTGTAACGAGAATTAACTCTACATCTTTTTTACTTTTAGATTCAGCTACAACTTCTTCGTTAGCATCTTGCGCATACGCTAAAAAAGGAGAACAAAATAAGGCAGAACTGACTAAGGCAGCTACTGCAGTCTTACGCGTTTTAAATTTCATAGTGTGATTCCAAATCTGGGCGCATCACTACCGGTAAAACCCACACTTTCCGCTAGCAACAGGCTGGACGATTTCTCATTGTTATTGTGAAAGGTCAATGAACAATCTTTGACCTGCAATATTGATGTTAAGCGTCATCACATAGTTTGTAAATTTATTGTGAATAATATATTTACATTAATTTTACACATGGTCAGACCACTCAAACTTTTGTCTAACACCTATAAAAATGCGTTTAATCACTGCGTAGTTATTTCCCACCCTTGTATTTTTTTCTTAGCGCCTTTTTGCTACAAGTGATTACTCACACACCTTTTATAAATAAATCAAGGACTTATAAAATGACAGCAAAGGAATAAATCTTGAATAGTCACTGCATATTGTTTAATAAATGAATGAGTTCTATGGATTTTCCTAATATTGATGACTTTTATCAGCTAATAAACCAGAAGCTTGAGGGTTGGATCGAGAGCGGAATTAAGCACTTACCCAACTTTGTGGTGGCGATATTAATCGCTATTGTTTTCGGAATACTGGCAAAAGTAGTAGGAAATATTGTCGGAAAGGTAATGCGAAGAGCATTTGAGTCTCGACAAATCGCTAAATTACTCACCTCTATTATCAAATCACTCATTGTTGTTTTCGGTATTTTCATTGCACTGGATTTCGTTGGACTCAAGGGCACGGTGACATCATTACTTGCCGGTGCCGGTATTGTGGGTTTAGCCATCGGCTTTGCGTTTCAAGATATGACGGAAAACCTCATTGCGGGTATTGCAATGGGTATCCGTAAACCTTTCGAGATTGGTGATGTGGTTCAAGCTGAAGGCGTTTTCGGAACGGTTGAAGAAATTAACCTGCGAAACACCTTGGTAGCTACTTTTTATGGGCAGCGTGAAATCATTCCCAATAAAATCCTCTTTAGAAATATTCTAACTAATTATTCAGTTGAAGGTGTTAGACGTATTGAGGTTCCTGTTGGCATTTCCTACGCCGATGATGTTGAAAAAGCCGCCGAACTCATTACCGACGCAATCAATGAAAAAGACTACGTAATAAAGAAAGACGAAACTGCGGTTTACGCTGCGTCATTCGGTGATTCAAGTATCAATCTTTTGCTTTGGTTTTGGATACGTTACCCAGGCGACCCTGGCTTTATGGTAGTGCGTCACGAAGCAATATGTACTGTTAAACGTGTATTAGAAGAAAACGACATCTTAATTCCCTTCCCTATTCGTACGTTGGATTTTAATTCCAAGGGAAGCGATAAGCTTAACACTATGCTTGAAAAGAAAGAGACCACTTCTGAAAGCGAATCATCCCCAACGCGCAACTCTGGCGATCAAGTAAATGGGGATAGCGAAGCGAGTGATGAATAAAGTAACCAAATAACGTTAATTACTAATATCAGGAGATATGCCATGAAAAAGTCAGTTTTGTCGTCACTATTAAATTCGAAATTACTTAGGGGTAGTTTCACCGCGCTATTGTTTTCATCTGCTGTTGTAGGTATGAATGGGTGTGCGACGGTTGAAGGTGCAGGAGAAGATATACAAAGCGCTGGCGAAGCCATTGAAGAAGGTGCTGAAGACGCATCTAATTAATTTATCGCTTTGTTGTTCTGGTTAAGCCACGCTGTAGACTTCTATAGTCGTGGCTTACAACAGTGAGCTAAAGTATGATTGTTCAACTGTACTAGCTCAATCTCGGTTAACGCCTTTCAATCGCGGGAATTTCAATATAGGCATCTGGATCAGATTCCTTTAAAGCCTCCAGTTTACTTTTTCTTTTTGCTCTATCTTCAATGGTTTCACCAAAAACCTGGAAGTGTAAGTCAGCAATAAGCGCCCGCCCTTGCTTTTTACTTATTACGCCAAGTAGTTCGCCTGCATGAATAAACCCTTGCACTCGGTATTTATCCGCATCTACGTTTTTTCCTTCTTTACTTGCCGTGTACAAACTAACAAGTTGAGTAGTACAAGCCTCTATAAACATACTCGTTTCTTCTTCGTTGTTCATCGCAGCGCTCCTTACTATTAATTTGTTATTGCCTCTAGATGAGCTTTCAGTTGCCTTTCTAGTCAGCATTCCTTGCCTAGAGTTTACCTACTTAAGTAATCAAAGTGGAATGACTATTTTATCTGTTGTATGTGCATTTCAACTAAAGTTCATTGGTAAGGTTTCAATATCTTACCTACGATTTAACGAGTGTTAGAAGCGTTTTTCTATTCAAACACCATGAATATATAAAGAGTAGTGAGCACACCATGCGAGTAAAAATAGCTATAGGATTGATTACAGCCTTGGCATTTGCCCCCACTGTTGCTGCAAAAGGAAATGCTCATCATTGGCAAACGTCACCTCATCATCTTTCCGCCCTTGTAGGCACAACATATACAGAAGAGTGCGGTAACGCGTTTACCCTAGGTATTGATTATGAATATCGTATCAGCGACTTTTTGGGGCTTGGCTTCGTGGCCGAATATGCATTTGAAGATTTAGACGCCTACACGTATCTACTGGTTGCGGACTTTCACATTACTAACCACTTTATCGCCCAGATTGGCCCCGGGGTAGAATTTCACGGTAGCCATAAAATGGAAGTTGCACGATTAGGTTTTTTATATGAGTTCGAGATGTCTGGTATCACAGTCTCGCCACAACTGCATTACGACTATCATAGAAACCACGAAAGCGCCGTTGTTGCCGGTCTTGCCATTGGTATGTCTTTTTAACGATTTAAAGATGAAACCATAAAAGAATGATAAAAAATTTGCACTAATTTAATGCATTTTTTTAGCATTGAATCAAACGATTCCTCTGCTTATTTTTTCTCATTCTTACACTGATATCTATTTTAAGTAAAACCGCAAAAATGCTGTGACTGCCCGTGCTGAAAGGCCTATGACGATAACAACCAACGACTGTGCAGATAATAATTAACCCCGATATTTTTAATTACTCTCTAGGTTCAATTGAGTGAAATTGGTTGGAACGTTAATTGCTGTACATAGTAGTATTTATATGCACGCTATGGTTTAAAATCACTTTTAGTGTGAATGGCTTTAGTGCAAATTCGTATGTTATTGGTCAAGGGAAAGTCATGCCAGAAGTTAACTTTGCAGGCTTAGTGTTAGTGCCTGAACTTGTTATCACCGTTACTGTGATACTTGCTAACCTTTTCATGTTCTTAATTAAGCGCATCTTTCTACGAAAGTTTTTGTTGCTTACTGATCGCACTTCATATTTCTATGACTCTTTGCTGGCCCACTCGTTAAACCTGCCGCTCACTATCCTTATTTTCGTTATCGATATTTGGATTTTAAATTGGCTATTCGACAAGTACGATATTGTCAATGAGTCCTATACGAGCTCAATTTCCCTCGCGTCTAAAATATTACTGATCACTGCCGCTATTCTTTTCTTAAATCGTTTTGCCGTTGGGTTACTTGCTAACCAAACACAGCGTTCAGACTCACTTCGAAGTAGTACGGGCATTATTAAAGGCATAGTGAAAGGCCTTATCGTAGGTATTGGTATATTAATAATGTTGGGTACGTTAGGCATTTCAATTACCCCTATTATCGCGTCGTTAGGTATCACATCGCTTGCCGTTGCGCTTGCCCTTCAACCCACTCTAGAGAACTTCTTTTCAGGGGTACAACTGGTTATGGACAAGCCTATTAGAGTAGGCGACTTCATTGAATTAGAGAGTAAAGAGCAAGGTTTTGTAGAGCGTATTGGTTGGCGCTCCACGTGGATAAAAATGTTACCCAACAACACTATTATTGTACCAAATAGTGTATTAGCTGAATCTAAGATAATTAATTATTTCTACCCGAGTAAAGAGTTATCAGTACCGGTTGATGTAGGTGTACATTATAACTCTGATCTTGAGCACGTAGAGAAAGTCACCCTTGAGGTAGCCAAAGAAATATTGGTTTCCCATGAATGGGGAATTGATGATTACGATACCTTCGTGGTGTACCACACCTTTGATAATTCCAGCATCAATTTCACGGTGATGTTGAGAGCAAAAGAGTACTTCCATCGCTTCTTTATAAAATCAGCATTCATAAAGGCATTACATAAGCGATATGCCGCAGAAGGTATTATTATTCCCTATCCAATACGCGCCATTAATACCGAACAAGAGAGCCCGCGTATTGATGTTCAAACTACCAACATCCCCAACAACGCGGGCGAGCCTCCTAGCCAGTAGAGTACACAGTAAAAATATAGTGTACTCACAGCGAATTTATTACTCGCTAGGTTGCATTACTGCCAACATAAGAAAAGTCCCCACCAGTGCTGGTTTGCCTGACGAGGCCAGCTCGCAGCTTGATTCCATTTTAAATAGTTTACCAGCAGGTTTGTTGACGACTTCTACCAATTTGAAGTGATATTTGATTGCATCGCCTGATTTCACGGGCTCCAAAAAACGTAATGAATCGATACCATAGTTAATGGTTGATGCAATTTCGTCAGATGCAGCAAGTACACCTTCAAAGGCCTTAGGCATAACCGACGCGGTGAGAAAGCCATGCGCAATAGTAGTTCTAAATGGGCTCTCTTTGTTACACCGTTCAGTATCAAGGTGTATCCATTGATAGTCACCCGTAGCTTCAGCAAACTGATTAATCATATCTTGCGAAATGGTGAGCCATTCAGCTTGTTCAAGGGTTTCCCCAACCTCTAAGTCGATGAGTGTTTTCATATTTTTTGACCAATGGTAGTTAATTTAAGACGAACAGTACTATTGATGTATTGAATATTTCAATTAACTTTTAATAATAGGTATTTATAAATAACCTTGTTACAATAAGGTAAAAATAATATTAACCAAAGAATTCGCCAGTTACTTTTTGGTATTTTCATACTGGCACTCGCCAGACAAGGATTGCGCAATGAATCTTAATAGAATTGATTTAAACCTCTTCGCCGTATTCGACGCCATATATACTGCGGGAAGCCTAACAAAAGCAGCTGATGTATTGTGTATTACACAACCTGCGGTGAGTAATTCACTGGCTCGTTTACGGGAAATGCTGAACGACCCATTGTTCGTAAGAACCGGTCATAGCATGACACCCACCCCTGTTGCACAGAATATTATTGTACCTGCGAGACAAGCCTTAGCCTTGTTAAGAAAAAGCGTGCAAGAGAGTCATACGTTTGACCCTTTAACTGCAGAAAAGGCATTTAACTTTGCTAGCAGAGATTTGCTAGAAGTTAGCATAATGCCAAGGCTGGTTTCGCGGTTACAAAACCTAGCGCCCAATATTAGCCTAACTAATTACGAAATTCCTCGTAGTCAGATTGTATCTGCGATGGCCAGCGGTACCTTAGATTTCTTCGCCGATGCGTCCACATTTAGCGATCCGCATTTATGCAAAGAAAAAATAGCGCAAGACAGATTTGTGGTTTTAGCACGAAAGAACCACCCTGCGTTAAAGAACGGTTTAGATTTAGACACCTTTTTACGCTTAGGTCACATTAATGTGTCGCAACGTAAATCAGGTGCCGGCCCTATTGATGTAGCACTAGATAGAATGGGTAAACGCCGTAAAGAAGTTATGCGAAGCCAACACTTTTTAACTGTGCCCAGTACAATTGTGAAAACCGACCTTATAGCTTGTTTGCCATTTCATCTAGCTAAACACTACGACTTAGCCATTTATGAATTACCTTTCGATCTACCTACCGTAGAGTACTTCTTATATTGGCACGTAAGTGCAGATCACGATTACGCCCATATGTGGATGCGTGAGCAGATTATGGAAGTGTCGAGCCACTTTAAAAGCCATTAACGTTTACTCGTTATTCCCTAAGGCACACCTCTTCTTAGTGGTGTGCCTTTTTTTGCGCTTACCCTTTCAACGCCACTTAGATATTAAACTGTATACCTTAGTATTAGACCAAGGCTTTCTAACCTCAAAAATTTTGCGTTTAATAGAACCCAACGAACGAACATACTTTTAAATTAAACCGAGGAATTGACCATGTTGAAAATCGTTAAAACTTCGCTAGTTATCGCAGCAACTCTGGGTGTATCTGGCATGGCGCAAGCCAACGTAAACGAAGCATTAGCAAACATTTGTACTATCGTACAAGCAGATGATAAAGGTGAGCTACGCAAGAAAATGCGTTCTGTAGAATCAGATTATCGCCTTAAACTAAAAGATTATTATTCGGGTGTTAGCTGTAGCGGCAACAGCCTGATACGTACAGCAATGCTGAGCAACGCTGTAGAAGCAGGTTCACTGCTAGTTAAAAAGATGCCAAAGAGTGATTTATCAGCACCAGAAACAGACGGTAAGACGTTGCAAGCATGGGTTGCTGAGAATGGTTTGGAAGGTAACGAAATTGCCACAGTCTTGAGCGGAAGATTATAAGCAGCCCTGAGCGGAAGATTATAAGCAGCCCTGAGCGGACGTTTACAAATAAAAAATTCACATACCATGTGAAAAGATTCAACATGGTTGCAGAGTAATCTGCACTTAAAGAGGCGACCACAAGGTCGCCTCTTTTCTTTGTATCTACTAGACGAGAGCTGGCTCGTTTGGTGCACTTGTTAGCGATTTAGCTATTTCTAAAATAGACTCACCGCTATAAATTCGGCTCAAGTAACCTTGATATACAGGCGTGAAGCCTGCCTCATCGCTTAAATCACCGAAAACACTGGTCACTTTCAAGAAAGACAAAGCATCATCTTGGTAACGTGAAGCAGCATTGTGCAATTCATCAGCAAGTTGATCTTGAATAACGAGCGGCGTACCTTTTTGCGACGTGCGTTTATCTGAATAGAAACTCCACGCTGCAAGTATTAGGGCACTAATATCAACTTTTCCACCATTTGCTAAGTTCTCACGAATGGTAGGTAACAAAAACACAGGAATTTTTGCTGAGCTTTCCAAACAAATTCTGGACAGTGAATCTTTAATGTACGGATTTGCAAATCGTGCTAGTAAAATATTTTTGTAATCGTGAACATCAATACCTGCAACCGGATCTAGGGTTGGCATTACTTCATCTACCATGAAGGTTGCTAGCAGAGAACGAAGTTCCGTTTGGGCTACACTTTCATGAATTGTATCAAGCCCGGCAAGTGAACCCGTTAACCCCAACACAGAGTGACCCGCGTTTAGCATTCTTAGCTTCAATTTTTCATAAGGTGCCACATTGTCTACAAACTGTGCACCAACATCTTCAAACGCTGGGCGTTCATTGCAAAATTTATCAGCAATAATCCATTGATCGAACGGTTCGCATACTACAGGCCAGCTGTCTTCAATACCTGATTCAACTAATGCCGCTTTGTCTTCATCAGTCGTTGCGGGAGTAATGCGATCGACCATTGAATTAGGAAAGCTTACGTTTTCCTCAACCCAATTAGCAAAATCGGTATCCGCAAGACGAACATAAGACAACAACATGGCTTTGAGTACATCACCATTATGTTGAATGTTATCGCACGACATCACCGTAAAAGGTGCGATGCCCATTTCTTTACGCTTTTTAAGTGCTGCCGTTAAATAGCCAAACACTAATTTTGGCGATTCTGGATTGGCTAAATCGTGCTGAACGTCAGGATTTTGTGCAATAAATTCGCCGGTAGTGGGGTCGAAGTTATACCCACCTTCAGTGATAGTCAGCGAAACAATTTTAATTGCCTCGGACGCCATTTTATCAATAATGGCAATGGGGCTATCGCCCGCAATTAAAAAGTCGGTAAGGGCACCAATAACACGGGCTTTACGTTCACCATTTGCGTGCTTTTCTACCAATGTATAAAGGTAGTCTTGCTCTTTTAAAAGTGATTGCATATGACGGTCAGCTTCACGCAGCCCTACCCCACATATACCCCATGAAGTGTCACCTGTTACGTTCATATACGCATCTACGTACATGGCTTCGTGGGCACGGTGGAAGCCGCCCACGCCAACATGAACAATACCGGCTTCTACACGAGATACATCGTACTGAGGTACAGCGATGCTCTCATCAAGAGAAGATAACGCAGTACGGTTCAAACGCATATTAGTTGCTGGTTGCATAAAAAACCTCTATTTCGCAAGTGCTTTGTGGCGACGCATTGACCAGTAAGCAGTAGTAAAGTAAATAATTGTGCATACGAAAGCCAAGTTAAAGAACATCTCTCTGTTACTTTCGTAATTGGCTACATCTGGGCTTAACGAGAAGGCATTAATGGCTAATAACGTCGTCACCAATAAGCTACCCCAAGACACAACTTTTAGTAATTTCGATAACATTGACGTGTCTATTGCAGGTGTTGGAATCTCAGCGCCTTGACGCTCCTGCTGAATTTCAACTTCTTTATCGAAAGCATCCATTTCTGCTTTTTCTTCAACGTATTGACGCTTTGCACCATACTTTGCGGCCAACAAGGTGTAAACAATAATGGTGAATATCCACGTTGGAATAAACAGGTAATAGAATGAAATAACATCCAATGCATTAAGACCAAATCCAAATACAAGCCCTAATCCCCAGGTCGCTACTGCAGGTGTGCTGTGGGTTAAGTTTTGGAAATGTGCCCAATAACGAGTGTAACCAATACGCGGGAAGATGACGTGTTCAGCGAATACAATACCGCCAACAGGAACTACTAATAATCCAGCATAGGTTAATAAGGGAAGCAGTTTAGTAAATACGAATGGGAAACACGCGATAACAACGGTAACCATGCCTACTGTGGCGGTGGTTTTAATTCGAGATTTATCTTTAAAAATAGCTTGAGCTGCTAAGCCCGCGCGGTACAAGTTAGCATTCGCGGTTGTCCAACCAGCAACAATAACAATGACCAACCCTGATAGACCTAATGCGTGGAAGGCGACATCACCTGGGTCTAATTCTGTAATAGATTTTTGGACGATAATAGCAGTACCTGCCCCCATAATACCTGCAGAAATCCATGCCACATAGTGACCGAAAAGCATACCAGCAGAAGTAGTAAGGCCGTAAACTTTACGTTTAGCAAAACGAAGCATAGCCATATCAATCAAACCAAAATGGGTGATTGTATTTGCTGCCCAAGAGAAGCCAATAACTTCGAGTAAGCCAATACCCTGTTCACCAGAGGGGGTTAAACCAGTCCATACCGACACAGATCCTATGTGCATGAAGTCAGCCCAACTTGTTAAGAATGTTTGACCAATTACTGCATCAGCCAATGCTGGCATTAGCACTAATGGACCACACACAAACATAGTGAATAACCAAGGTGCGCAAATACGAGAAAAATCAGACACCGCATTGAAGCCGTACATGGCGACAAACACCACGATGACGCCAACCGCTGCAACAACACCTACAAACGCCAGGTTCGTTGGATACCAATCAAGTTGGGCGGGAATATTCAATGCGAACCTGACCGCCGTAGCAGATACGGTTATCATTGCGGCAGATATAACGGTAAATATGATGACGTTGGCCCAGTTATAGAGCTTGGTCATCGAATCACCCGCAATTTTATGCAAGTAAGTATATAAACTTAGGCGTGTATCTACGGCGATGGGCGTAGTGATTAGCGTCCAACTAAGTACCGCTAATATATTACCGATAAGTAAACCAAACAGAATGTCGGTCATGGTTGCGCCTAAGGCAACAAAGGTAGCACCAAACACAAACTCGGTGGCTGCAACGTGCTCACCAGCATAAAGTCCCATGAAGTGCTTCCAGCCCTTCAATTGGTGTTTTGCAACTGGGAGTTGCTCGTCACCTATCTGTGCAATGTCGCCATTGCTTGAATCTGTTTTCATTTTCTATCTCGCTACTTTATTCACCGCTTTGGTATGTCCAAAGTGCATTTTACTGCTAGCTACCAAAACTACACTTGTTATGAATATTATTATCAGTACGTTAACACTCATAAAACGACGCCTTCACCCAAAACATAATTGGAAATTTTTAGGTTTGGCTCAGTAACCGTTAACCCAAATGGGCATTTGCCACAGCTGTGAGTTATTTCTCACGGGCAATACTTATATATCGATGTTTAAATGTAAACGGAATTAACAAGCCTAACGTTATAATTCGGTTAACAAGTTAATTTGTATCCAATAAATGTTATTACTTGTAGGTTCATTTTTGTTTGAATTTAACTGTTATTACTGTGCCTATAGGGGGCTTGTTGACTTAAAAACTCGGTAAGGGCACGATATGTTATGCGTAAGTAAAATAAGTATTTTGAAGTGATACGGCCTGGCAGCCTGTTTAATACTCTTTCGTCATTTACCTCAATGGAAGTATTCTACTGACAAAATGGTGAGAAATGATGAAGAATAGCCTGAAGAGGCGTTTTTTCCCCCAGTTGTAGCGTGTTAACCCAAAGGGCTTTCCCTTCATTTTACTCATAGAGCTAAATAGCTTAATTAGGTAAACTTGAATTGGTTTATTCTCGGGCTTGTACGTAAAATTGCTTCTTAATGGAGTACATGCGTATCTGGAATGCATTAAGGAATTACATGACAATTGAAAGCAGCCTTGTCATTTTCGACTGTGATGGCGTGTTAATTGATAGTGAAATGTTGTCGATGCAAAGCTGGCAGCGCTTACTTGAGACTTATGGAGTGTCGATTAACGCGGAATATTTTATCAGCAAATTTCTTGGCAAAAGTATGCAACATGTTGAACAACAAATTCATCATGATTTTGGCCTGACTGTCACCACTCAAATTAAAGATGAATTTCATATTTTGCTGAAGCGAAGCTTTGCTAAAAATTTGATGCCTACGCTGGGCATTGAAAGCCTACTATCTAGGCTAACGGTTCCCTATTGTCTTGCTACTAGCAGTTCGCCCGAGCGCACAGAGTACGCCTTATCTTGTACTGGTTTAAGCCAGTATTTCACTGGCAATATATTTACACGCTCTTTAGTAAAAAATGGGAAGCCAGCCCCCGATCTTTTTTTATACGCGGCTGAAAAAATGGGTGTTGCGCCTAAACAATGTATTGTTATTGAAGACTCCCCTGCGGGCATTGAGGCTGGTATTGCCGCAAACATGCAGGTTATTCATTACACGGGGGGGAGTCATTTAAAGGATATGCCAACAAACCACACGACAACCATTTCCCATTGGGATAACTTTATACAAGCCTACCCTAAGTTGGTATCTGATTGATGGAACAAGAATAAATGAGTAAAAAACAACAACTAGAAAATCAACGTCTCGACGAAGCCGCTCGTGCTGGCTGGCTTTATTATGTAGGCGGTAAGACACAAGACGAAATTGCGAAACGTTTAAATACTTCTCGACAAAGTGCCCAGCGCTTAGTGGCGCTGGCCATGTCTGAAGGGCTCGTGAAGGTGCGACTCGAGCACCCTATTGCCCGTTGCATGGAGTTAGCTGAAACTATTCAACAGCGCTTCGGTTTGCAATTTTGTGAAGTCGTGCCCTCTGTGGTTGGCGACGAAAACTCTACCTTAGGCTTGGGGCAAGCAGGAGCCAGTGCCATAGAGCGCTCGCTTAAATCTGACTCACCACAAACAATTGCATTTGGTACTGGCCGCGTTTTACGCGCGTGTGCTGACGAACTAGCATTAATGAACTGCCCGCAGCACAAAATTGTGTCTTTGGTAGGGAATATTGCCAACAATGGTGAAGCCACCCGCTATGATGTTGCAGTACACATTGCCGATAGAGTAAAGGCCCAACATTACCCCATGCCACTGCCTGTTATTGCGGGTTCTGAAATTGAACGCGAGCAACTGCATCAACAAGCTCACATTGCGCGAATTCACAAACTGGCTCGACAAGCAGACATTACTTTTGTAGGCATTGGTAATTTAGGCAACACATCGCCACTGCATGTTGATGGCTTCATTAACGATAACGAAACGCAAAGCTTGTCGTCTATGGGGGCCACTGGAGAGGTCATCGGATGGGTTTACAATCGTGAAGGCGCTATTGTGGATTGCGAAGTAAATCGAAGAGTAACCAGTAGCAAATTAACCCTAGCGTCTGATAAGCCAGTTGTGGGTATTGCGGCAGGTATGAATAAGAAAGACGCTATTTTAGGCGCGTTGCGATCTAAACTTATCAATTCACTCATTACCAATGAAACCACTGCCCAAGCCTTACTCAATAGCTAACAGGCTTTTTTCGTAGGCCGTATTTTTTAGTGAGTTTTTTTCTTAGAGCGTAGATGGGTAATCGTATTGGTTATTTATCTACGCCTATTAATAATGTAATTAAATGCTGCAGTTCAACACTACCAATTGATTGTGCTAATCAATAATGCTATTTAATCGCTCCACCACGCCCACTCTTCTTAATAAAAACAGATTTCCCTAAAACGCTGCTTTTATCTAACGATATTCAAACAAAGCGTAAAAAATTAGCGATTCTGAGCTGGATAGGTGAGCAAAATCCATGTCCATTTACCTTTTCAAATTTATTTTTCGCTTTTTTCACCGATAAGTTGACGTAGGTTTGCCGTTTCAATTTTTTCTTATACTTTAGGTTGGCACCTTGTAAATAAAGGGCTAGAACCCAACTCCCATCCCACAACTTTGGTATAAGGTATACTTTGGGATACCCTGTTATTTGCTTCCATGTTTTCTGACCTGCCCATTTGGTTTTTAATTATTCCCGAACCGAACAGACAAACTTTAAATTAAACATTAAATACGAAAGGAAATTAACCATGTTGAAAATTGTTAAAACTTCTTTAGTTATCGCAGCATCTACTCTAGCTTTCTCTAACGCAGCACAAGCCGATGTAAACGAAGCGCTAGCCAACATCTGTACTATCGTTCAAGCAGACGATAAAGGCGAATTACGTAAAAAGATGCGTCGTGTACAATCAGATTTCAAATTAAAATTACATGATTACTACTCAGGTATTTCGTGTAACGGCAACAGCCTAATCCGTACTGCTATCGTAAACAACGCGGTAGATGTAGGTACACTTTTGGTTAAGAAAATGCCAAGTCGTGAACTACAAAACCCAGAAGCAGACGGTAAAACACTTCAAGCGTGGATTGCTGAGCAAGGTCTTCAATCAAGCCCTATCTCTAGCGAGCTTAACGAACGTATCTAGTTTTAAGATACTTCGCACCATGTAAAGATACAGCAGTTCAACATGGTAACGGCAGGATGCCGTGCTTGTGGCCCCGAGAGGGGCCACGCCCCTTTTCCCATATCGCTTTTCTCACACTTTCTTAAATAATCCTACGTTGCAAAATCAGTTATTTCTTTTGCCGCCCAATTCGCTTGCTCTCTGTGAACCCAATGTGTTGCCGTATCGTGATACACAATTCGTAGGTCGGGAACGTACACTGTTAAACCATTCAAGATACCTTCATCAAACGCATCATCTAAACGCCCCCATAATACCAATGTAGGTAAAGTGACGCGTAGAACCGGTACGCGTAAGCGTGACAATTCTGTTTCAGGTGCGTGCTCATCGGGTGCCATTTGTGGCATTTCTCGGTAATAGTTCAGCATGGCTGACAATGTTGGAGTATTGCGCCAACTACGAAGTAGTCTTTGCCCGTAGCTATCTGGGCTAGCTTTATGATCTTTATTTTTGGGCATGGCGCTTTTGGACATCGCGTTTTTGGGCATGTCTCCGTCAAACAGAGCAGAGCCGAGCATCCCCTTAAGCAACGCAAAATCGGTCTGCTTTAAAACTGCCTCTGCATCGTCTGCCACTAGCGATTTTATGTATTCACTTTTCTTGCGCTGAGCGCGACTGGTTTTAAGCGCTTGGGTGAAAGTGCTTGGGTGCGCGGCATTTAAAATAACCAGCTTAGTAAACAAATTAGGTTGAAAAGCTGCTAGCGGCCAAGCTATCGCCCCACCCCAATCGTGACCCACTAGTATCGCTTTTCGACCTTCGCTAACTGTTTCAACAAATTCCTTCATACGAGCAACCAAGGAAGGAACTTGGTAATCGCTCCTATCTGTCAATGGATCTGATTGATGGTAGCCCGGTAAATCAGGCGCAATAATATGATAATCAGGTGGCAAAGCATTGATGAGCGCTTCCCATGTATGGGCATTTTCAGGGAATCCATGAAATAAGATAAGTAACGGGCTATTTGAGGTTTGCCCTTTTCTTTCTAGATAATATATACGGTGATCTTGAATAGAAATGGTGTGAGATGTTACTGCGTTTAGTGGCATACCTAGCCTTTCGCAAAACGGTAAAGATAAAAATGCCGAGCAGGTGCTCGGCATTTCATTACATATCGTGTTTACTCGATAGCAAACATGCTTTCTGGCATAGACATAAGGTTGTCTGCACCTGAATGCATTGCTGATACAAGTGAACGGGTACGCGTTAGTAAGCGATCGAAATAGAAACCAGTGGTTAAGATTTTACTCTTATAGAACTCGGTCTCAGTACTACCTGCATCAAGTTGCTCTTGTGCTTTAACGGCCATTTTCAACCAGAAATAAGCGACTGTCACATAGCCTGAGTACATAAGGTAATCCACCGACGCGGCACCAATCTCATCAGGATTAGACGCTGCTGCTTTACCAATATTCATGGTAAGTTGCTGCCACTCATCTAAATGAGACGTTAATGCATTAGTCCATGCACTGAACTGCGCTTTACCGCGAAGCGATTCGCAATATTCACGCACTTCTTGCACAAATACATTGAGCAATTCGCCATTAGAGCCCATCACTTTACGGCCTAATAAATCGATGGCTTGAATACCTGTAGTCCCTTCGTACATAGTACAAATTCGCGTATCACGTGCTAACTGCTCCATGCCCCATTCTTTGATGAAACCATGCCCACCGTACACCTGCATACCGTAGCTAGTGCTTTCTTGCGCTGTTTCTGTCAAGAAGGCTTTAACAATCGGTGTTAAGAACGCAAGCTTAGTATCTGCCAGTGTCTTCTCTTGTGCATCATCACCGTAAAGGGTCACATCAACCAACTGCATGCAGTAAGCAGCTAATGCACGGTTACCTTCTGCAAACGCTTTTTGCGTAAGTAACATACGACGAACATCAGGATGTACAATAATGGGATCTGCAGGGCCATCTTGGTTCTTACGACCCGTTAAAGAACGAAATTGAATACGATCTTTAGCGTAACGTAATGCACCTTGGAAAGACGCTTCAGAAGCAGCTAAGCCTTCAAGACCAGTACCGATTCGCGCAGTGTTCATAAAGGTGAACATGCAGTTAAGGCCGCGATTAGGTTGGCCAATCAAGAAGCCTTTCGCACCGTCGAAGTTGATCACACAGGTTGCACTGGCTTTAATGCCCATCTTGTGTTCAATACTGCCACACGCAACGCCGTTGCGATCTAGCTTTTCGCCTTCATCAGACACGTTGAACTTAGGTACTACAAATAACGAAATACCTTTTGTCCCTTCTGGCGCGCCAGGCAAACGAGCAAGTACAATGTGAACGATATTTTCAGACATATCGTGCTCACCGGCCGAGATGAAAATCTTCGTCCCCGTCAAGCTGTAGCTGCCATCGTCTTGTGGTTCTGCGCGGCATTTAAGCATGCCCAAATCTGAGCCACAATGCGCTTCTGTTAAGCACATAGTACCTGTCCATTCACCGCTAATAAGCTTCGGTAAATACTGGTTTTGAAGTGTTTCAGTTCCGTGCGCTTTAATAGTTTCCATGCAGCCTTGGCTTAAGCCAGGGTACATAGCCCACGAGTGGTTTGCACCGGAAAACCATTCAGCAATAATAGAAGAAAGTGAATAAGGCAGTGCTTGACCACCAAACTCTTCAGGGTGAGACATACTTGGCCAGCCGCCTTCAACATATTGCTGATAAGCTTCTTTAAAACCAGCCGGCGTAGTGACTTCACCATCTACCCACTTACATCCTTCTTCATCACCCGACATATTGATGGGTGCTAGGCTGTTTTCAGAAAACTTAGCCGCTTCAGAGAAGATAGCTGATACTAAATCTTCTGATGCTTCATCAAAGCCAAGCTTTTGATAATGTTCTTGATAGTTTAATAGCTCATGTGTAACAAACATGGCGTCGCGTTGTGGAGCTTTATAACCTTCCATACCAAATACCTATATAACTTCAAATAAACCAGCAGCACCCATACCGCCGCCAATACACATAGTACAAACAACGTATTTCGCACCACGTCGTTTGCCCTCGATTAATGCATGACCCACCATACGTGCGCCACTCATTCCGTAAGGATGACCAATTGAAATTGCGCCACCGTTTACGTTTAATAATTCATCAGGAATACCTAGCTTGTCGCGGCAATAAAGCACTTGCACTGCGAAGGCTTCATTCAATTCCCACAAACCAATATCGTCCATGGTTAGACCGTGCTGCTTTAACAGCTTAGGAATGGCAAACACTGGGCCGATACCCATTTCATCTGGCTCACAACCTGCTACCGCAATACCACGGTAAATACCTAATGGTTGCGCTTGGCCTTTAGCGGCAGAATGCTCATCCATAATGACAGTAGCACTTGCACCATCAGACAGTTGACTCGCATTACCCGCAGTAATACACCCGCCTTCAATCACAGGGTTCAATGAACGCAAACCTTCAAGCTGGGTTTCAGGGCGGTTACCTTCGTCTTTCGACAACGTGACTTCCTGCTCACTGGTCTCGCCGGTTTCTTTATTGAAAATGGCTTTAGTGGCCGTAATTGGCACAATTTCGTCGTCAAACTTACCTGCTTCTTGACCCGCCGCTGTGCGCATTTGGCTTTGATAAGCGTATTCGTCTTGCACATCGCGGCTAATACCGTAACGCTGTGCCACAACCTCAGCAGTTTGCAGCATAGGCATATAAATATTCTTATGCTTAGCCACTAATTGTGGGTCTACCGCGCGAGACATGTTCATGGCTTTGGTTTGAACCAAAGAAATTGAGTCTAGACCGCCAGCAACCATAATATTGGTGTCGCCAGTGCGAATACTGTTTGCGGCATTAGCAATAGCATACATACCAGAGCTACATTGTCTGTCTAACGTCATACCTGCAACGGTAACTGGCAAATCGCCAGCTAATGCAGCTAGACGACCGATGTTCATGCCGCCACTGCCTTGCGTTAGGGCAGCGCCCATGATCACATCGTCGATACTGGCAGGATCGACACCGGCACGTTGTACGGCGTTACGAATAGCATGACCACCTAATGTAGGGGCAGGTAAATTGTTAAGTGCACCTTTATAGGCACGGCCAATAGGCGTTCTTGCGGTACTTACTATTACTGCATCGCGCATAGCGTACTCCTTAGTTTTTAAATTTTGCGAAGCTACTGCGCTCTTGCGCTAGCTTGATTAATAGGTCGCTTGGTTGTAACCACATTTTTCCGTAGTCACCCAGTCTTTCAGCGTAGGTAGATAGCTTATCGACGATTTCCCCAAGGCCAACTTCATCGGCATACTGCATAGGACCGCCACGATAAACTGGGAAGCCATAGCCATAGACATAGATAACATCGATATCGCTAGACTTAGCCGCTATGCCTTCTTCAAGAATACATGCGCCTTCATTAATTAGGGTGTATAGACAACGCACCAAAATTTCTTCATCGCTTATGTCATCGCGCTGCGTAACCCCTAGGCGAGCAGCTTCTTGTTTAGCAATTTCTAGTACTTCAGGGTCTGGAATGGGAACACGGCTGCCAGCTTCATAAAGATAAGCACCCCTGCCCGTTTTAAGACCGTTACGATCTTTCTCAACTAAACGGTCTGCCACAGCACCGTATGTAGGGTCATGTGAAATAAAGGCTTGGCGAGACTGGCGTACGTAGTAACCAATGTCTAATCCTGCCATGTCACCCATAGTGAATGGCCCCATAGGCATACCGAATTGTGTAAGCACGCGATCGACTTGCTCAGGGCTTGCGCCTTCAAGCAATAAACGGTTAGCTTCACGGCCATAAGGTTCAATCATGCGGTTGCCAACAAAACCGAAACATACGCCAACCAATACCGCTACCTTCTTAATGCGCTTGGCTAATTTCATACAGGTTTTGATAACGTCAGCCGACGTATCTTCAGCTTTAACCACTTCAAGCAACTTCATAACGTTAGCTGGCGAGAAGAAGTGAAGACCGATAACATCTTGTGGACGTGAGGTACACGCGGCAATTTCATTCACATCAAGGGTAGACGTGTTAGACGCTAAAATAGCCCCTGGCTTACAGACTTTATCTAAGGTAGTGAAAACGGTTTTCTTCACTTCCATTTTTTCAAATACAGCTTCAATAACAAGATCTACATCAGCTAGGTCGTCATACGTTGTGGTGCCGCTTAACAGCGCCATACGTGTTTCCACTTGCTCTTGGGTTAACTTGCCTTTTTTGGCTGAGTTTTCATAATTTTTACGAATAAGCGCCAAGCCTTTATCTAGCGCTTCTTGCTTAAGCTCTAGCATAGTGACTGGAATACCCGCGTTCGCAAAGTTCATGGCGATACCGCCACCCATGGTGCCAGCACCAATAACCGCGACTTTTTCAATACTGCGCTCTGGCGTGCTCTTGTCGAAATCACTCACGTGACCCGCTGCTCGCTCGGCAAAGAAGAAATGCTGTTGTGCACGGGCTTGTGGGGTGTTCATGCATTCCATGAACAATTTACCTTCGTGCTTAAGGCCATCTTCAAAGGCTAATGTATATGCGCCTTTTACCGCTTCAATGCATTTTAAGGGGGCAAAAAATCCGCGTGCTGCTTTTTTCGTTTGTGCGGTAACGGCATCAAATACGCCCTGCACTTCTTCAGACATAGTCAGGGTAATGTCACTGGTACGTTTAATACAATTTTCAGCATTCAGTGACGCTAAGTATTGTTTCGTGTCTTCCAGCAAATGCTCAGGCTTGTCTGAAATCTTATCGAATACACCTGGAAGCTTCACTACCGAGGTAGGCTTACCCGTAACAATCATAGTTAGCGCGGTAGCAGGATCGGCTAAGCGCGGTAAACGTTGTGTTCCACCCGCGCCTGGCAATATGCCTAGGTTGACTTCTGGAAGGCCCACTTGGTTTCCAGCAAAGGTAATTCTGTGATGACACGCTAACGCGACTTCTAATCCGCCACCAAACGCAGGACCAGGCAATACTGCCACTACTGGCTTGGTTGCATTTTCGATTTTGTCGAGTACTTCAGGAAGGTTCGGCGATAAATCGCCACCGGAGAATTCACTAATATCAGCGCCGCCTGAAAATAGGGCGAGAGAAGAAGTGATAACAATAGCACTAACGCTGTCGTCGCTTAATGCGCTTTCAATGCCATCTATTAGCCCAACTCGTACTGCACGAGAAAGCGCGTTTACTGGCGCACTTTGCATAGTAATAGTTGCTACGCCCTGTTGGACTGTGTAGCCCACTGCCTTGTTTTCCATCTCTGTCATAACGATATCCTGTTATTCACGTTAACTGGATGTTATTGCAGTGTTGTCAATCATCCAAGTTTATTGGTGTTATAGACATTCATCACAATATTTAATATGGACAGCAACCCCTTTATTTGTGCCCAACTCCCCTTGAGCGCATATTCGATAAGGTATAAGGAAGATTTGACAGATCACCTCACTAGTGTTTTTGTTAACTAACACAATAATTAGTTACATATTATTTACATTTGAGGTGGGCAAGTATGCAAGTCTTAAAAACCCCTGAAAGTGCATTCTCTTCTATTACAGATTTTCCCTATAAGCCGAGGTATGTAAACGTTACCGATACGGTAAGTGGCGAAATAGCCATGGCTTACTATCAGTGCGGTCCTGAAGATGGCCACACTATTCTTCTTCTACATGGCGAGCCTTCTTGGGGCTACCTTTATCGCACCATGATTCCGATATTAGCTGATGCAGGTTTTAATGTGCTCGCACCTGATCTTATCGGCTTTGGCCGTTCAGATAAGCCCACTAGGCGGGAAGATTATACCTATGCCCGCCACCTTATCTGGCTTAAAGACTGGTTTAATCAAACCGTTGAAGGGAAGGTAACGCTTTTCTGCCAAGACTGGGGGGGATTGCTAGGCTTACGGCTGGTAGCCGACATGCCCGACCGCTTTGCTGGCGTCATGGCATCTAATACCTTTTTACCTACCGGTGAGCACAAGCCCTCTGAGGCATTCTTGAACTGGCGTCGCTTCTCGCAAGATGTTCCTGTATTTCCTGTATCAGGTGTGATTAAAGGCGGAACCGTATCTACGCTTTCTCAAGAAACATTAGATGCTTACGACGCCCCCTTCCCCTCTGAAGAATATAAAGAAGGAGCCAGACAATTTCCGTTATTAGTGCCCGCCACACCTGATGATCCACAAACCCAAGCAAACCGAGATGCGTGGGAAAGATTAAAACAATTTAATACGCCATTTATGACCGCATTCAGTGACAGCGACCCAGTAACCGCTGGAGGTGACAAGCTGATGCGGTCTTTGATACCTGGCTGTCGTGGCGTGCAGCACACCACGGTAGTGAAAGGCGGACATTTCGTACAAGAAGATAAAGGCCCTGAATTGGCCGACCTTCTTATCACTTTTATTAATGCAACTGGACAAGCTTAAGGAACCACCATGGATTCATTGTTAGATTTTAGCAACAAAGTGATATTGATCACCGGCGCGGGCAGCGGTTTTGGCCGCTTATTAGCAGAAGGTTTAGGAAGCCGAGGTGCCAAGCTGGTGCTATCGGATATTAACGAAGAAAACTTAGCAGCATGTCGCGCTGACGTTGCAAGCTATACTGACGTAGTCACCAAAGCAGGCGATATTGCCAGCGAGGCATTAAACAAAGCTTTGGTGGAGTTGGCAAAAGACAAGTTTGGTCGTTTAGATATCGCCATCAACAATGCGGGCATTGCTCATGTGCCTGCCCCTATGCATGAAATGACCGAAGAGATAATAGACCTTCAGTTTGCTGTGAACGTAAAAGGCGTGATGTTTGGTATGAAGTACCAATTGCCACAAATGTTGTCGCAAAAGCAAGGGCATATCTTAAACGTGAGTTCACTTGCTGGATTAGGCGGGGCTCCAAAAGGTGGCGCTTATGCTGCTGCCAAACATGCGGTTGCTGGCGTGACTCGAACTGCTGCTGTTGAATATGGACGTAAGAATGTACGGGTAAATGCAGTGTGCCCTTTTTATAGCCCTACCAATATTTTAAATGTGGATGGTTACAACACCAAAGAGGCGCAAGCCCAACTAGGTATGGGAAGCCCAATGAAACGGTTAGGCGAGCCTCAAGAAATTGTGAATGCCATGATCCTCATGTTGTCCCCCGGTAACAGCTATATGAATGGACAAACTATTGCGGTAGATGGCGGGGTAACAGCATGGTAAGCACTTGGTAGATGTCTGTTGATGGTTTGGGGGGGCATCCAAAAGTATTAGGTCTCATACCTAAGTATGAAGAGTGATGTTTTGTTTTAGTGCGACTTTAGTTGTAATGAAGGGGAACAAACAAAACCTTCGGACGAAGCGACTTATTGGTCGCTTCTGACTTTTTTCCCAACCACAGTATACGTTTAGAGACTATACACTGAGAGCACTTATGAAAATGACACTAAGACACTTCATTACTGTAAGCAGCGTTGTTGTTGGTTTGGGCCTATCTTCGAACGGTTTCGCTAACGAACTGTCAACGCAATACGCAACGTCTTCGTCAGTACAAATATCTGGCTTTCAACATGTAAACTCTGCTCAAAATTCGCCAGTAATGGTAAAAAAAGTACGAAGCCAGTCGTCTTCTTTTGCGCTTAAACGTTTAATCTCTGTTTCAACACAGAAGTCATCTGCGTCTAACGCTACGCGCTTACTTCATACTGCATTGCCACAGGGTATTGTTGTAGCCCAGTAATAGCCTGTTAATAGCAGTCATTGCTGGTAAATGCTAACATGTCAGTAAGTATTAGCCGCCCGGTTTCTAGCTCTAGCTACCTATTTCTACGTCAGCTTATTCAAGCCTATTAACATGTACCTTTTATAGCCAACCACTCAATGCGTTGCCAAATAAACGTCGTTCACTTGTCTGCACTAACCCGCTTATACTCTATGTCATAAGTATGCCACAATACTGCTAAAAGTCCGTTAGACATTGGTTGGAGATAGGCATGGACGTTGACCACATTAAAGTATTCATTCCCAGTAAAGATTACGAAGTATCGAAACGGTTTTACTCCCAAATTGGCTTTAAAGGTGAATTTGTTTCCGATGCGTTAACCTTATTTGAAAATGGCGATTGCCAATTTTTTTTACAGAACTTCTACAGTGAAGATTTGGCGAAAAACTTTATGCTGCAGGTTTGTGTACTGGATATTGAAACAGCACATTCATTATGTAAAAAAGCTACCGATAAGCTTAAGATTTCGGATGTTTCTATAGAAACGTGGGGGAAGGTATTTTATCTATGGGGGCCAAGCGGCGAACTATTACATATTACTGAGCTTAGAAAAACTTAGGCAATAAAAAAGCATGGCACCTAGTGGAATAATCACCTTTGGTTAGCCATGCTTTTACGCTTTAACTATTGTGCCTTTTGGGCTGTTCTCTGAAGAGGTTAATTTAAGAGCTTATTTTAAGATGCTCTTTTAAAAGCTACGGCGTAATAACCATTTTACCTTTTACTTCACGGTTCATCACTTTAGCCATGGCTTCAGTGGCACGCTCCATAGGTAAGGCCTCATCTACCACTACTTTCACTTTACCTTGCACATACCAGGTTAAAAGCTCTTGCATGTTAGCAGCAAACCCTTTTGGATCGTGCTGCGTAAACGACCCCCAAAATACGCCTACTACCGAGTAGCCTTTTACTAACGATAAGTTCACAGGGAATTGAGGAATTTCACCGCCTGCAAAGCCAACTACAAGCAATCGCCCTTCCCACGCCATACTGCGGCTACAAGCGTGGAATGTGTCGCCACCAACGCATTCGTAAACCACATCGGCGCCTTTGCCGTCGGTGGCTTCTTTAATAGCATCTTTTAAGTTCTTTTCTTTGTAATTAATAAGTATATCTGCGCCATGCTCTTTGGCTAATGCAAGCTTTTCTCCGGTAGAACAAACGGCTATAACCCTTGCCCCCATTTCTTTACCAATTTGCACTGCCGCTAAGCCAGTACCACCAGCCGCCCCCGTGACCACAAGCGTTTCACCCGGTTGAATTTTAGCACGCTGTTTTAGTGCATGATGGGCAGTAGCATGGGCAGTCACTAATGCTGCACCTTCTTTCACATCGATAGGATCCGGTAGTGGCATAACATGCGTAGCAGGTACCAGTACTTTTTCGGCAAAGCCACCTAGATTAGATAATGCAATAACGCGCTGGCCTACACTAATATGCTTTACGCCTTCACCCACTTCGGCTACCACACCAGCCACTTCATTTCCTGGCACAAAGGGGCATGGCGGTTTCATTTGATATAAACCTTGTACAAGTAGCCCATCAGGGAAATTTACACCAGCCGCTTCTACGTTAACGACTACGTGACCTGGCTTAACTACTGGGTCATCAATTTCTTTGCATTTTAAATCGTCTATTGGTCCGAATGCTTCACATACAATCGCTTTCATAGCCACTCCTAATAATTCGTTTCTTTGCCTACCGCTCGCTTATTAATGAGCGCGGTGGTTTAGCTGTTTTGATGAATCGTTTTATTCGCAATTTGTGCCAGAGGGCGCACCATAGCGCCTAACTGCATTGCCTTGTCGCTTGATGCGTTTCCATCATGTGCACGCTTTACTACCCCTTGCAGGATGGCTGCTAAACGGAAAAAACTAAACGCGAGGTAAAACGTCCAGTTGTCTATCTTGTCGATACCCCGTCGCTTGCAATATGCATCTACGTATTCTTCTTCACTAGGAATTCCTAACGCGTCTCGATCTAATCCACCCAAACCGGAAGCGTGGGCAATGTCACTCGGTAAACGCAGCTGCATGCATTGATAGGCTAAATCGGCATACGGGTGCCCTAAGGTAGACAGCTCCCAATCAAGCACCGCAATGACTTTAGGTGCATCAAGGTTAGACATATCAAACATCATATTATCTAACCTAAAATCGCCATGAACCAAGGCTATTTGCCCATCATCTTCAGGCAAATTTTCTTCTAAATAAGTAATAAGCTGCTCAATATCTTCAACATGCTCAAGCTCAGAAGCACGGTATTGCTGAGTCCACCGGCTTAACTGGCGAGAAAAGTAACTTCCTGGCTTGCCGTAACTTGTTAACCCAGCGGCTTCAATATCAACACTGTGCATCACTGCCAGCACGCGGTTCATTTCATCGTACATAGCGCCCCGAGTTTTCGGGCTCTCTACTTCCGGTAAAGCGCTGTTCCAATAAATGGTGCCTTCAACGTAGGCCATAATGTAAAACATACTGCCAATGATGTCGGCATCTTCACACAAGTGATAAACCTTAGGCACAGGTACTTCTGTATTACTTAGCGCATTGATAACGCGATACTCGCGGTCAACTGCATGGGCAGACTTAAGCAGTTTCCCCGGCGGTTGGCGACGCAGCACGTAAACGCCAGAATCAGCATTTAGTTTAAACGTAGGGTTAGATTGCCCACCTGAGAATTTCTCTGCCGACAACACCGTGCCTATTTCTGGGCACGCCTTATTTAGGTAGTGATTTAGCGTTTCTATATCTAGCGTGTGCGTAGCCACAGATACTCCTTAAGCGTTCTTTTCGGCAATCAGATTGCGACCTAGTTGCATCATGTGCACTTGGTCAGGTCCATCGGCTAGACGAATGGTTCTGGCATACGCGTACATGGCTGACAAGGCGTAGTCTTGACTTGTACCGGCAGCGCCATGCATTTGAATAGCTTCGTCAATAACCTTACAGGCCATTTTGGGTGCAACAATTTTAATAGCAGCAATAATATCTCGAGAGACCTTATTGCCGTATCTGTCCATTTTATCGGCAGCCTTCAGCGTTAGTAAGCGCGCTTGCTCAATATCACAATGCATTTGTGCAATACTTTCGCGCACAGACTGCTGTTTGCTAAGTGGCTTACCAAACGCTACACGCTGTTCTACTCGCTCGCAGGCTAAATCTAAGGCGCGCTGGGCACAGCCAATTAAACGCATGCAATGATGAATACGGCCAGGGCCTAAGCGACCTTGCGCTATTTCAAAACCGCGACCTTCACCGAGTAATAAATTACTTACTGGAACACGTACGTTATCGAACAAAACTTCAGCATGCCCTACAGGTTCATCAAAATAACCCATTGCGGCCATTGGGCGCACAATGGAGACCCCTTTCGTATCCATTGGCACTAAAATTTGTGACTGTTGCTGATGACGAGCAGCTTCAAAATCGGTTTTACCCATGACCACCATGATTTTGCAATTTTCGTTCATGGCACCACTGGTGTACCATTTGCGCCCGTTGATGACGTACTCATCGCCATCTCGGGTAATTGAGGTTTCAATGTTAGTCGCATCACTTGAAGCAACTGCTGGCTCGGTCATGGCAAAGGCAGAACGAATTTCGCCATTAAGCAGTGGCTCTAACCATTGCTTTTTCTGCTCTTCATTTCCGTATTTCGCCAATACTTCCATGTTGCCTGTATCAGGCGCGCTGCAA
Organism: Alteromonas naphthalenivorans; assembly: GCF_000213655.1. Classification (NCBI taxonomy): domain Bacteria; kingdom Pseudomonadati; phylum Pseudomonadota; class Gammaproteobacteria; order Alteromonadales; family Alteromonadaceae; genus Alteromonas; species Alteromonas naphthalenivorans. The sequence goes on along the minus strand of NC_015554.1, from coordinate 1,468,736 downwards.
TTGAAAATTTCTGAGCTAAACAGCACCCGTCCCATCTCTTCACACAAAGGGGCATATTCAGCATTTGATAATCCAGCGCCATAAGGCTTGTATTCCTCAGGTAGGAAAAGGTTCCACAGGCCCGCGTCTTTAGCGCGTTGCTTGAGGGTTTGCATCATAACGGGGGTTTGCCAACGATTTTCACCATTTTCTACCGCGTGAACATATTCCTTTTCAATTGGATACACTTCTTCTTGCATAAAGGCTCTTAATTGCTTTAAAAGCGTTTGTGTTCTTTCATTATATTCAAAGTTCATAACTGTCCTTATCCGCTAATAGCGCTGGTTAGCTGTATGTCACAGCGTGCAATCTATCCACAACATCTAAATGTGGTACGCTGTTGAAATTGTTCAAATGCACGCCACGAGTATTCGCGAAGCACTGAGAAAAACTCGCATTTCTGATCTGCAAGTTCATGTTAATAACCGTTGGAGCGTCGTATCCGAGTATGTGTTTTAACATCATGGCAATTGCACCACCTGAACTCACTACTAAGACTCGCTTAGCCTCTGTGGTTTGAAGCGCGCCCAGCATAGTAGCAACCCTATCTTCGAAGCCTGCCCAACTCTCATCCAATAAGTTATGGTCGAGTTCATCAGCTGCCCATGCCAGCATGGCTTTTTTAAGCAACCGGTAATATTCTGCTCGAGACGCACCTTCTGGCACTTTTTGATCTGGATATCGGGTTAAAAATGCTGTTGCCACAGCCTGAAAATTAAATTCGTTCAATTCGCTGTTGATGTTCGCTTCAGGTAAAGAACCTATTCCTTTGGCAATACCTTCGGCGGTTTCTCTGTGGCGCACCATGTCACCCATAAAAACGCTATCGAAAGTAATATCACGCTGCTTGAAATAGTGCCCGAGCCACTGTGACTGCTGCGCGCCTAAATCGCTGAGCTTGTCGTAGTTTGCTGCGCCAAAAGATGCTTGTCCGTGGCGTACTAGATAGATGTCAGTCATACTACTCTCTGATGTTATCATTATGTTAACCATGGTAAGAAAAGTAGCACCATAAGTTTAATTGATATTTTGAATGGGAATACATCATGTTAGGCTATGGGGAGTAAAGGCGACTGCACACGCCCCAATGACGTTGAAGCTGTTGGTTTTGGGTTTATTTCTACCATCGTTGCAGCGGCTTAAAATTACTGCAACACTAAGTTGTTACGTTATTTTTTGCACAATGATGCAAAGCGTAAAATTACTGCTAAGGTTCTAGCTGTAGTCAAACGACGCTATTCGTTTGAAATGGGTTAGATGTCAGGTAAAATAAAAAATGAAAAAATTGCTGCCCAAGCACACTCTCGTCGCACTAGGTGTCTCATTAGGTATTGCGGCGAGTTGCACACCTTCACTTGCTTACAGCCAAGATAGCGCCTTAGAGCATATCACCGTTCAGGCACAAAAAACGTCACAAAATTTACAGGAAGTCCCTGTTGCCGTGACCGCCCTTTCCGGCGACGATTTAATTGAAACCGTGGTGAAAGACGTCTTTGATTTGCAAAACTATGTGCCTGCATTTGGTGCGTTTCAAAATCAAAGCGTGACTAATTCAGGGTTTTCCATCCGCGGTATTGGCACATCATCACAAAATTTCGGCTTCGAATCTTCTGTGGGCTTATATGTGGACGGGGTTTATCGTTCACGGCAAAATGCCCTTATCAACGATTTAGTTGATATTGCTGCTATCGAAGTACTGCGCGGCCCCCAAGGCACCCTATTTGGTAAAAATACTGCAGCAGGTGCAATGACGCTTACCTCTGTGGCGCCAAGTCATACTGATACTGACGGATTTGTAGAAGTATTGGCGGGTAATGATTCATTATTAAGGGTAAGCGCTGGTGCTTCGTTCTCGTTGGTTGATGATATATTAGCCATGCGTATTTCAGGCTTTAAAACCGATGGTGATGGCTATATTACCGATGCCACTTCTGGGCAAAGTTTAAATAACAAAAACCGCTCAGCCATAAAGGCTCAGTGGCTTTATACGCCAACAAAAAGCGTGAGCGTTCGCATTATCGCCGATTACGGTGAATTAAATGAGCGTTGTTGCGGTGCACTTACTTGGCAAAATAATTTTCAGGCAAATGACATTCCTGGTAAATTTGGCACCGATGCGTTGTTATCTCAGCCCACCTTTAACGCCACCATTTACAGTAATGACGATTTCTTCGATTTCACCACGTCGTTGTCCCAACCCCCTATTTCAAAAATGGAAGATAAAGGCGTTTCGGGGCAAATTGAGGTAGCCCTTAATGAGCAATGGTCTTTGGTAGGTATTACGGCTTATCGCGCCTTTGACAGCATAGATATTGTAGATACTGATTTTTCAGATGCGGATCTGTTAACTGCCACTAACGACGCAAAACAACAGTCTTTCTCTCAAGAATTAAGACTGCATTATAAAAGCGATAAAATTCGTGGCCTTGTGGGAGCCTATTACTTTAGTCAAAATTTAGATCTAACCTTTAACACCACGACACAGTCGGCTTTCGATAGCTTTTTTAGCATTGCAGGTGCTGAATTACTTCCTTTAGCAAATGCGATTGATGGACTTAGTGCGGCCACTGGCGGGTTAATAGCCCCTTCTGGGGTGGCAGCACCAAGCAATACCGTATTTATGCACACGGCAAATCAAGAACAAGACAGTGTTGCATTTTTTGCCCAAGCTGACTGGTTGCTGTCTGACACAATCACCTTGACGACTGGCATGCGTTTTACCGATGAAAAGAAGTCGATAGCTGGCCGGTACACCGAACAAGGCCCAGGTATTGATGGCTTGAGCGGCGCTCCCGAAAGCAGGCCCAATATAGGTGCTGCGGTAACAGCGTTAAATGATATTGGCGTAGCGCTCAATACTGGTACTGCAATTAGTCCAACCTCGCTAAATGCCCTAGCGCCTTTTCAACAGGCGGGATGGGGGTATTTTTTCTTGGGTTCATCAGCGGTACTGCCACGACCTGATTTAAACGAAGCAATAGATGATAGCCAGTTAACGGGCACGATAAAGCTTGCTTATCAGGCCAATAAAAACCAACTAATTTATGCCAGCTTAGCCTCTGGTTATAAAGCAGGCGGCACTAATACTGATCGTATTTTACCGTCTTTAGATGCCACTTTTGAGGCCGAAAAAGCGCGTAGTGCAGAAATAGGCTTGAAACAGGATTGGCCTGATTATGGTGTGCGGGTAAATGTTGCGGCGCATTATTCAACCATTGAAGATTTTCAAGCCACCACTTTCACAGGTACCGGTTTTAACCTGCAAAACGCAGGCGACATTCATGTGAAGGGACTGGAGCTTGAAACCACTTGGTTAATGAGTGCAAACACGGAACTTCAGCTTATTGCATCACGCACGTTAGCCAATTTTGATACCTTCAAACAAGGTACATGTTGGGTGGCCTATTCATGGCATACGGGTATTGACGATCCGGGCCGTGCGTCACCTGCCGACCCGTATTGTGCACGAGACGGTGACAGAGTGGGTTTTGAGCCTCAAAATAGCCTTTCAATTATGCTAAACCATCATTTTTTAGTAGCGAGTTACGACGCCACAATAAGCGCAGATTATCAGTATACAGGGGAAGTATATTTGGATGATTCCAACGACCCCTATAAACAGTCTGGTTCATACGAGATTATTAATGCACGACTTTCACTTCAGCTTGAGGAATGGGACACCGAAATTATTGTATGGGCTCGAAACCTTTTGGATGAAGAATATATCGCTAGAAGTGGTTTTGATGTGCCAGTGCAAGAAGGAAAACTGATGGCCTACCCAGGCGCACCTCGCTCCTATGGTATATCGGTAAGAAATCGTTTTTAACTATTGCGTTTGTTAAAACAAAAGCGATGTAACCTTAAATAAAAAGCCCCACTTATTCATCTACTTTGGGGCTATTTATCTACTTCGTGGCAGTTATGGACGCAGTTATGGAGGCTTTATGGGGCTTGCACGGGGCTTGCACGGGGCTTTTACTGAAGCCATGTATAAGACTTTTAAGGAGTGTGTATATAAACTGCGTGTTGCACATAACTACTTTAATGTCGGAAATTTGTTTGCCAGTACTGCATGGCACTGAGCAATAATCGACAACGCGATGCTTTCTGGCAAGTCGCCACCGATATTAAACCCAGCTGGGCTGGCGAAGAAGCCTTTAAAATCACTTTCTTTAACCCCAGCTAACGCGAACATTTCTTCTTTACGGTGAATAGGCCCTAACATGGCCACGTACTTCAGCGGGTACCGAGATAACATTGATAAGGCATTACTGTCTATTTGTCGGTGATGAGACATCAACACCGCTGCATCGATATTGTGTTCTGCGACATGCAAATTCAGTGCTTCGACTTCTGTCGACTCGACAATAAAGTTAGCATCACCGAAGTGCTCTACCCTTGCCTGTGCTGGCCTAGGATCCCATACGCTCACCGACCACCCTTGCTGCACTGCCATCTTCACCACAAAAGTGGCATCGTATCCACCGCCAACAATAAGTAGGTGTGGAGGCGGTTCACAAGGTACTGTTAGAAAGCACTTACCGTTTTGGGTATCAAGTAAAGCGGCCGTTTTTTTAGCTTCAGGCTTCACACGAGTGGTGTTGTCAGCCTGTTCGCTGTTACTCGCTTGCTGGTTGTCGCAAACGCTAACTGAGGAGGAAAGTTCGCCATTAACTTCTTGCTTCCATAAACAAGGTTGCCCGCTCACCAAATATGAATACACAGTATGTAACTGTAAATAGTGATTATCACTAGTTACAGGTAACAGCGCTAAATGTACAACCCCGCCGCAGCCTACACCTAGTTTAAAGGCAATGTCTTCTTCATCGTTATCATCGTAAACTGCTGTACGATGCTTACCATCTTGCATTACCCGCTGGGCTTGTTTGTTAATGTCTGATTCAAGGCAGCCACCACTTAACACACCTAGTTGATGCCCAGCATTGCTGAACAACATGACAGCCCCCGCTTTCCTGTAACAAGAGCCTTCCGTCTTATATATAAGCCCCAGCACCCACTGGTGGGCATCCTTTAGCGGATGCCACTGGGCTAAAAGGTGTATTAGCTGATTACTCATTGCTCAGTAGATGCCTGAACAATAAATTGCGCTAACGTCTCTGGGTCTTGTGCACCCGCAACACCGCTATTACCAATCACAAAAGTAGGTACGCTTTGAATACCACGTTGCAACCATAAGTTCTCGTGCTCTCGAACGACATCTGCATAGGTTTGATTGGCCAGAAGTTCACTTACCTCTTGCTCGTTTAGCCCCACAGACACCGCTTCGTTGACTAACACGTCTATATCATTCACGTTTTTTCTTTCACTGAAATAGGCGGCAAATAAGCGTAATTTTAGCGCTTCTTGCTTACCGTTTTCCCCTGCATAGTGCAGTACTTGGTGTGCATTGAAGGTATTCGCCATACGCATGCCGTCGAAGTAATCAAACTTAAAACCAACCGATGCACCTGCATCAATAAGTTGTTTTCGGTTTTGATCACTTTGTGCTGGAGTAAGCCCGTATTTTTCCATTATATGTTCACGAACATCTTGCCCTTCTTGCGGCATGTTCGGGTTAAGTTCAAACGGGTGAAATTGAATAGTTACTTCTATATCGTCTAATTGCGCGATGGCTTTTTGTAGACGTTCGTAACCAATAATGCACCAAGGGCAAACTACGTCTGACACCATATCTATCGTTACTTTTTTCATTGCACCTCCAGCGCGAAGCCATAAATATTGTTGGTTTTTAAACACCTACTAAATGAATAATGTATTGTAGGGGTGAACCTTTCAGCTTCAACCAACATTGCTATTTTTACCGACCAATTCATCAAGTTCTTCGTTCACTAACTTCACAACAGCGTTAGACCACAATTGATAGCCTGCAACTTGCGGATGAAAGCCATCTTCAGCCATGTATTTGAGCGTGTTGTCTGATTGATCATTACCTATTGGGTTTAAGGTTAGTGTGAGTACGTTAACCCCATGATATTTGTTCACCAGCTTAAGCAAGGCGGTATTGAGGTACTTCGCTCTTTGCCCTAACACCCAACGTAACGGTTGGGGTAGCGCGGGAAATTCGTGCATAGGAGGCAGTGCGGTAAATACCACCAACCTGCACTGGTATCGCGCTTTTAGTATTTCGATTATTTGCGTGACATTACTACGCCACCGGCGCAAGGACGTAAAACCCGTTACATCATTTACCCCTATTGAAATAACCGCCACGTCGAACGATCTGCATTGAAGAGGCGTGTCGAAACTATGGGTAGAAGTGATTGTTGAGAGGGACGTTGAATTAGCATCATACGTAGGATCACGGTTGGGTTTAGCCCGCTGCAACATGGATAACAAATCCGTACTGTTAACCCCTGTCTTGGCCTTTAATTCCCAATTAACGCAAAAGTTTTCCGACAAACTGTTAATTAACCAGCCAGACAGTGCTTGTTCTTGAGTAGATACACCCACGCCAGCGGCAGCGGAATCTCCCGCAATAAGCAACGCCAAGGGAGCCTTTATTTGCTGACAGCTTACCGGAACGCCGCTATGCGCATCGCCTTTAAGATGCACCTTGTTGGAGGCATTGCTAGCGCACTGGCAGCAACCCACTCTTTTACCGGTAGGTTCCGGTAATTTGAGCGTTTTTTTCCTTACCAGCAGGCCTTGTACTAGCAAAATTGGAAAACTGACTATAATGAGTATGTTTAAGAGCAAAACCTTGAACGAGATCAATAAACACCTTACTAGTTTGCATTATTATCAATGATGAAATGGGTTTACCACGAAAGAAAGACCCCCTGTATAAGTGTCTTTCGCTACTTTACTAGCAAACTAAGCAGAAAATACCTATGAATTCGCCAATTGATCGCGCCACAAGTACAATTACAAAATATGCACAACAGGCGCCACGTTACACTTCTTACCCTACTGCGCTTAAATTCGAGTCGGTGAACGAGGGTTATTAGAGAGCGCGTCTGAAAACTGCGGCGCCGATACCATAAGCTTATATATTCACATCCCTTTCTGCGAACAGCTTTGCTATTACTGTGGCTGCAATAAAATAGTAACTCGCCACAACGAAAAAGCCGACCATTACCTTAGCTACATTGAAAAAGAGATGGTAGCGAAAAAATCGCTTTATAAAGATAAGAAAGTGGTAGCCCTTCATTTAGGTGGAGGCTCCCCAAGTTTTCTTTCAACGATACAACATACCTATTTAATGTATCTGATTAAGAAACACTTTCTTATTTCCAGCGAAGCTGAATTTTCAATTGAGTTAGATCCTAGAAATGTGACTTGTGAATACTTAAAAGATTTAAATGAATTAGGTTACACCCGTGTTAGCTTTGGTGTACAAGATATTAATGTAGATGTTCAGCAGTCTATCAATCGGGTTCAAAGTACCGCACACATTGCCAAATTAGTGTTTGATGCAAAAAACATAGGCTATACCTCGGTCAATTTGGACTTAATTTACGGTTTGCCCAAACAAACTATGGAGAAGTTTCGCACCACGGTAGTGGCGGTAAAAGCCATGTCACCCGACCGAGTGTCACTTTTTAGCTATGCCCACTTACCAGACAGATTCGCAGCCCAACGCAAAATACCGCTAGATACCCTAGCCACCCCTGATGAAAAAGCGGCAATGCACCAAATGGCAGTAGAAAGTTTTTCTAAAACAGGCTTTGAAATGATTGGTTTAGATCACTTCGCGAAGCCCAGCGACACACTAGCCATGGCTAAGCATAACCACGTATTGCACCGAAACTTTCAAGGCTACACCACGCATAAAAACAGTGACTTACTTGGTTTGGGCGTATCTGCCATTAGTACAATAGGCAATGCATATGGCCAGAACCCCAAACAACTTAAAGACTATTACAACCGGTTGGACAACGACATACCGCTAACCGCCAACGGCATTGCGTTAACCCTAGACGATCGCATTCGTCGAGACGTGATTATGTCTTTAATGTGTAATTTGTATTTAGATAAGAAAGATATTGAAGACAAGTACAATATTAAATTCAATGGCTATTTCTGTATTGAATTAACGAGCCTTAAATCGTTAGTAGACGACGGTATTATTGAACTTCGCGATCGATATATTAGTGTGCCAGATAAGTCTCGCATTTATATAAGAGCAATATGTGCAAGGTTCGATGCTTACCTAAATAAAGATCATCATATCTCTCGCTATTCAGCGGCAATTTAGACAATGGGAATATAAGGCTGGGAATTTAGACCTAGAAAACTTAGATCTAGAGAACTTAGATCTAGGAAGTTAGTACCTAGGAATAGTAAACGCTGCACTTTAAAACGCTTTGCAAACCTACTGAAGTTTGAACCTAGCCACCACGGATAAACCAGGTTCAAGTTTCAACCTTTCAATCGACAAGGTGCTTACTCTGGCATACAACACTTGATTACCATGAGTTAGCATCACGATTGCGGTTTGTAGTTGCTGGTTTTCAGATTGCGGTATTTCAGGGTGGTAAATTTCCACTACTTCGCACGGTAACGCGTTTAAGATACTGCTAGAGGGCACATTCACTTTTGTATTGGTATCGATACTCACCTCGCTGGCAAAAACGGCTATTTTTCCTCGCTGCTGATGCTGGTCAGTGCTCAACCCTTGCTCGTCTTTATTATTTGTATTCAGTTTACTATCACATTGCACGGTAGCTTTGGCGTACAATATATTGCCGCTTACATTCAAACGCGTAAACGGGTGAGGAAAATCATCCGAGTTCTTAATTATCTCACCTTCTAAAATGGCACAGGGGTTTTCTACGCTTCCTTGGCTAGCGATTTTCGCCATAACGTAAGCTACTGAACCCGTCGCCTCTACCTCGCCATCAACAACAGATATCAGCCCATCACAGAATAGAGCCAAGTCTTGAACATCGTGAGACACCATGATCAATTTTATATTTAGGCGCCCACAGGTTTTGACTAGAAATCGTAGGATTTTGCTGCGTAAAGCCGCATCTAATGCGCTTAACGACTCATCAAGCATCAGCACATCTGGCCCATTAACCAATGCACGCGCTAATGCCACCCGCTGCGCTTCACCACCTGAAAGGCTGTCTATTGATTTATGCAGTAAATGTTCGCACTCACAACCAGCAATAGCATGCTCAACTTTTAACGCCTTTGAGCCAGCATGACGTTCGGCCAGTGCTAAATTACCTTTTACATTTACATGAGGAAATAGCATAGGCTGCTGAAATACCAAACCTACCCGCACGCGGATGGGCGCGCTATTTACGTTTATTTCCTTGGTTGCTGAATGCGCGTTAACTGTTGCGCTAGCAATAGGTTTAGCATCTTCAGCAAACCAATTAACACTTACTGATGCTTCTTGTTCGAACCCAGCTAGCGCACGAAGCAAGCTGCTTTTACCCGCACCTGATGGCCCGGTAATACCCACTACCTGCATGGAAGATGGTAATGCGGATTTCGCATTAATGCGGTTTTCTAACGAGATATTGAACTCCAACCTTGCCCTCCTTTTCCATTAAAGCGATACAGCAGCGTAAGCAGTAAAAATGAAAACAATAGTAGCCCCAACGAAAGTGCATGTGCTTGGCCATATTCTAAGGCTTCAACGTGTTCATACAATGCAATTGAGAGCACTTGGGTTTCGCCTGGAATATTCCCCCCAATCATTAACACCACACCAAATTCACCAATGGTATGCGCAAAGCTAAGACCGAATGCCACTATCAACGGCGCTTTGCACAAAGGAAGTATGATGCTGAAAAACGCCTCTATTTTTCCAAAGCCTAATGAATGCGCCACTTCAACATACCGTTTATCGAGTTGAGTAAAGCCGCTATACAAGGGCTGCAGCGCAAAGGGTAATGAGTAAATAAAAGAGCCTATCACTAAGCCTTCAAAACTAAACGCTAGCTGATGGCCTGTGAGCCATTGCCACCCTTCCCCAACTGGGCTTTGGGGCGAAAAAGCCACCAACAGGTAAAAGCCGAGCACGGTGGGTGGAAGCACTAAAGGTAATGCAAGTACCGACATGAATACGGGTTTTAATTTATGTTGCCAATTTGCCAACTTCCACGCCAGAGGAGTAACCAATACCATTAACAGCACGCTGGTTAAAAAGGCCAGTTTTAGGGTTAACCCTACCGCAGCAAAGGCGCTATGTTCTAGCATTTATGGTATACCCCTAGTGACTCTGTTATCTACTCGCTTGTTCTCATTAATACTGGAAGTTACGCTAACCGATAATGAATCATCAGCGGGTTGATAGCCCCAATTGGGCAAATTTCCCTGTACGTCTAATGACAATAAGTAACGAGCAAATGCAGATGCTGCGGCTTTTCTGTCGGCTGCGGCGGTAACTGCAAGGCTTTGTAATATTGGTTGATGTAGGGTGTCGGGAATGAGTATTGCCCCATCGCCTTCGACCCCGCTTTCGACATAAGCATTGCGCCCAGAAATATTTTGCTCATCAGCCTCATTTATTCGCTTATCAGTCCAATTAATTCGCTTGTCAGCTAGGGCGAGGGAGTATGCCACCAAGGCATAATCGGCGTTACCTGTAGTAAAAAACTGATAGGTTTGAAGTACGTTTTTACCCATCACAATATGGGGGGAAACAGCATTCCACTGATTGGTATTAACAAGATACTGCTTTGCTGCGTTGCCATAAGGAGCAAGTTTAGGGTTAGCGATAGCCAGCTTTTTCCCAGCCAATGCCCCAGCAGTAAAGTGTGGTGTTGAAGCGGTAGTATGAGAAGACAGAAAGGCCAACCTACCTTTAGCGTAAACATGCACATCTTCAGCGCTAACACGCCCTGCCTTTATCAACGCATTGGGCCTGGCTGTATCGGCAGAGAGGAATACATCAAATTGAGCACCATGAGTAAGCTGCGCAAATAGGGTTCCACTGGAAGAAACGGTAACACTGACTTCTTGCCCGCTTTTCTTGAAATAATCATTGGCGATGGTGCGTAAAGGTTTAGCAAAATTTGCGGCTACAGCAATTTGTAATGGCGAAGACAATATGGGCACTGCCGTGTCATTAGTGGCGGCATCTTTTTTAGAAGCGACTACTTCATGGTGTTCATCATGCTGATGGTTGTTTTTGGAAATAGCATTATTATCAGCAATGGCATTTTTATAAGCGTCGGTCTGTTCATATGAAGAGAGATTACTGTTTGATACTGCCGCATTACAGGCAAGACACAGAGTAAAAAAAACAACAGGTAGAAACGTACCCGCGCGGCCTTTAGGGTTACCAACTTGCATGCTTAAAAACGCGGGGGAAATTCTTAAACACGCGAGTATCATTTTTGAACACGCCGGTATCTTTGCGCCAACCGCCATTGCTATTTTTCTCTCAGCCAGGCCAAAGCGGCCTTATCGTCTGAGGACTTTACGTCAACCCATCGTGAATCATCTCGGGTGAACTCTTTTTTCCATAAGGGTACCGATTGTTTCAGCATATCCATCAAAAAGTTAGCACCCTCAAATGCCGCAGCGCGATGGGGTGCGGCAGTGCCAACCCAGACTATTTGCTCGTCGTTATATAATCGGCCAACACGGTGAACCGCGCCTGCCGAGGTTAGCGAAAATCGAGTGATGGCTTCTTGCACTAAGTTGGTTAGGGCTTGCTCTGTCATGCCAGGGTAATGTTCAAGCTCAATACCTAAAATATTACCATCGGCATTGTTGTCTCGTACCAAGCCGGTAAAAGTAACAATAGCGCCTACATTGCCTTTGGCTTTTTGGCTAGCTTCTTGGCGTAAGCGATTGTATAACCACTGTTGATCGAAATCGGCGTCGCCAATTAATGCGAACATGATTACCCCCCTGTTACTGGTGGGAAAAAGGCTAGTTCGTCACCTGGTTGCACATGAGTTTGTATATCGCACAGTTGCTGGTTTCGCGCCATTAATACACTGCCATTTTCGCTACCAGCAGAGGCACCAAGCGCTTGCGACCATTTGTCACTACGGCTTTTTAGCAAGGTAATAACGTCACCCATAGTAACGGCGCTTTCAGGCAGCGTTAATGTAAAGCTACCTTCTTGGGTAATTTCACGTAATTGCGCAAAGGTTTTCACGGTTACATTCATTTTATTTCCTATGAAGGTAAATTACTCACCTAATGTTTTTTTGTCGTTGGTGTGGCTGCTAGTCGATTCATTATCACTTTTCCAATGCCCTGTTTTTCCGCCTTTTTTATCAAGTACCTGAATGCCTTCTAAGCGCATACCAGGATCGATAGCCTTACACATATCAAACAAGGTAAGCAGGGCCACGTTCACACCAGTAAGGGCTTCCATCTCTACCCCTGTTTTGCCATTTAGTTTACAAAAACAGGTGGTTTTTATGCGGTTATTTTCGGGCTCGATGGCAAAGTTTACATCTACTTTCGAGAGCGCAAGAGGGTGGCACAATGGAATGAGATCGGCGCATCGCTTTGCCCCCTGAATACCTGCAATACGCGCAACGGCAAATACGTCGCCCTTAGCAATAGTGGCATTGCTTATTTGGTCGATAACCTCTGGACTGGTATATAAATACCCTTGGGCAGTGGCTTCTCTGACGGTTACTGCTTTATCGCTAACATCCACCATGTTAGCTTCGCCGCCTGCATTTAAATGACTAAATGTGGCCATTACGACACCAAGTGTTTAACGAAATTACAGGGTTTAAAATCGACATCTAACTGGCTAGCAATAATTTTTTCCCAACCGGTTTTACAAGCGCCTGTAGAGCCGGGTAAGCAAAAGATGACAGTATTGTTGGCAAAACCAGCAATAGCGCGAGACTGGATGGTAGAAGTACCAATTTCTTGGTAGCTTACCTGGCGAAACAATTCACCAAAGCCATCGACCTGTTTATCGAACAACACACTGATAGCTTCTGGCGTAGAGTCTCTGTGGGTGAAGCCCGTGCCACCAGTAATTAATATACCGTTAATATCGGGGTTTGCTATCCACGCCGACACTATAGCGCGCTGCTGATAGATATCGTCTTTTACTAAGGCTCTGTCGCCTAAGTTATGCCCCGCAGTATTTAATGCGTTAGTTAAATAATCCCCTGACTTATCATTTTCAAGTGTGCGGGTGTCAGAAATGGTAAGTACCGCCAAATTAAGCGGCTGACTAACTACAGACATAAGAAATCCTAAATTGATATGCGACATTTATTCAGGCTTTGATAAAGTACGCCTAAATTAATACATCATGTTACGTTCAGCTTACCACATTGATGTATGCGGCAACATATACTGCGCCAGCGGCGCTCCGGTTTTTTAGTCAGACGCTGAGCTGTTATAAAGAGTCGATTTTATAACATGCTGCGCCCAACCTGAAAATTGTTGTGGATTGGGAGCATGACTCATTGCCTTGTACCAATATGAATTAAAAATAGTGGTAAAGCTAAAAAGCACAACGTAAATAATACAATTTATCTATGAGGGTAAAAGGATTGTATTCAATAGCTTGGATGTCAATTACTTGGGCAACCAGTTTCCTTTTTGCTACTGTGCCTTACTTGCTCACTTATTTTTACACTAAGGTTAATGCGTAAATGAAAACCCCGCTATCTACTAAGCAGGTAATGCGATACAACCGGCAAATTGTACTGCCTCAAGTTGATATTGATGGTCAGGAATTGTTGGCGTCGTCTCGCATTCTAATAATTGGTGTAGGCGGTTTAGGTAATGCGGCGGCCACGAACTTATGTGGCAGTGGTGTGGGCAAAATTACGCTGATAGACAACGATATTGTTGAGCATACCAACCTCCCCCGCCAAACCTTGTTCGATGAAAGCCAAGTTGGACAGTCAAAAGTGATGGCAGCGAAAGTCAGACTATCGCAAATGAATAGCGATTGTGAAATTGTCAGTATTGAAGCGAGTTTGCTTCAAGACAATATGCCACTTACTGCTGGAAACCGCGCGGGAGAAGAACGCACTGAGACAAACAGCGCAGAGGAAGGGGCTACTAAGACAGGTGCGACTGAATTAGAGAAACCTGAAATCAATACCCACAAACTGTTTGGCGAGCACGACATTGTGCTTGATTGCACCGATAATACTCAAAGCCGCGACCTTATAAACCGCTTGTGTTATAAACACGGCGTTCCTTTAATTTCTGGGGCAGCCATTCGCTTTGAAGGTCAATTATTCGTAGCTAAACCCGGCGAAAGCCAATGCTATGCGTGTTTACGTAGGTTATTTAGCGCGCCTGAATTAAGCTGTACCGAAGCAGGTATTTTTTCGCCCATCGTGAACATTGTAGGGACCTACCAAGCACTGCTTGCCATGCAGGTATTAATGGGAGTAGGTTCAGTTCAGGTAAATACCTTGTTGACCTTCGATGGTTTGCAGCATGAATGGCAACAATGGACGCTACCCGCCACACTGCAGTGTGATGTTTGTGGTAATCAGAATAAAGATGTTGATGAAGGTTAGCGCATATGAGTAACAAAAGTATTAGCATGGGCGTTTTATAAGTTCCTGCATAAGTACTTATATTGGCACTAATATAAGCGCTAGCATTAGCGCTAACGAGAGCATCAATAACTAACAACGACATGAATAACAACGAATTAAAAAGAGAGAGTTATGACAACTGAGGTTGTTAAGCAGCATATTGTCGTGGCGCAAAACGCCTCTGGCAGAAACATGAATGTGCCCATTTACAGAATGCGAGGCGCAAGACCCGGCCCCACCGTATACATTCAAAGTTCGATACATGGCGCCGAAGTGCAAGGTAACGTAGTGATATACCACCTTATCCAACGCTTAAAAGACATGGATATTTGTGGTGAAGTTATCTTGGTACCCAATTGCAACCCGGTGGGCACTAATATAAAAGCCGGCGAATACACCATGGGCCGCTTCGACCCTGTCAACGGCACCAATTGGAACCGAGGCTATCATTTTGACAAAGACAGTGTTGAGCAATTTGCTAACACCGTTACCCCAGAAGAGTCGGTACAAGGCATAAAGCAGCGTTTCAGAGCGTTTTTATCAAACGCGATAGATACTAAGCTTGCCACACCTTGGGGTTTGGGCTTAGCACAGCAGCTAAACTTAAAACTACAGCAATTAGCGGTGAACGCTGATTTTGTACTGGATTTGCATAACGGCCCTGTTTCAACACGCCATATTTATGTGCCTGAGTATGCTAAGCCTAGCGCTAGTTTGTTTAACATACCCCATTGTATTTTTATTCCCAATGTTTTTGCTGGCGCATTAGATGAAGCTACTTTTTGCCCATGGTGGACGCTACAAGAAAGTATTGAGGCAAACCTGCAGCGAAATATTGAGTTTAACGTTGAAGCTTTTACGCTTGAAATGGGTAGCCAAGAGGTGATTAATTTCACCGAGGGCGATGTGGATGCACTTAGTATACTCAGTTACCTAAATGCAAAAGGCGCACTGCACAATTGTGATGTTAAGCCTAATGATATGACTCGGTTAGGGGTAATGCTAAAAGACTATAAAACCCTGTTTACTGACTGGGGCGGCATGGTGGAATACCTGGCAAAACCGGGGGAAAGCATTAAGGCTGGTGAGCCCCTTGCGAAAATTCTAAATATTGACGAGCTTGATAACGATAATGGCAGCCGCTTATTAAACGCTCCTTGCGATTTAATCCCTATTTTGCACTTTCCGTCTGCATCGGTATTAAGTGGCACACAGCTTTATAAAGTATTTACTAATTACGAAACGCTCACCTAACAAAGGTGAGCAGCATGGCGCTAGTGGTCAAATGCGCCTTTTTGTAAAAAATGAACAGTTTGCTTTGCCACTTCTTCGCTATATCGCATTTGAGAATGGCCAACGTCGATGGTGATAAAATCAGTCATGCCTTCCAATTTAGTAGACTCTACTGATACCAGGCCATCGTTTGGCCCGTTGAACCTGTCGTTCGTTAAGCCTAACGGCTTGGTGCCCGCAATAATGCCAATAGTGAAATCTACCGCATCAAGGTTATTGCCCAAGCTTCTAGTGCCAGTGACTAACGCACGGCTAATTCCCCCACCTAGGTTCATTAACCAGCTGTCATTATAATGATCGGCTAATTCACTGCCTTTGTTTGGTGTACCTACCAGTACTACCTTTCCCACGTTCACGGCTTCTAAGGCTTCTTCATGGTTTTGCAAGTATGCTCTAATGACTAAACCACCAAGCGAGTGCCCTACAAAATGTACTTTGGGGGCATTTTGTAGGCACACATCTATTTGGCTGGCTGTTTCATCTAATACCGAAGCCACACTCACCCCGATGGTAGCGTAGTCTAATAGACATACTTTATAGTTCGCGTTCTCCAACCGCTTAGCAAAACGCCACATTGCCCAATCACTTCTACCCAACCCGAGGGCTAGCACAACAATCTCATCATCTGCTTGGTAATTAAGCGGCTTCGCTTCAGAGGTAGCACAACCCGTAGTTAGAAAAAGCACTAGCAATAAAACCGTTAAAACAATTGTTCGGAGCATCATTTAACCTACATTTTTACGCACCTAACCGATAACATATAACTCTTTTTGAGTTTAGTTCGGCGAATTTCTCCCTTATGAGAGTTCCACCACGAATAGGCAAGTGTTCTTGCAAAAGCCTCTTTTTCAGTGGCATTACTGCTTGTCCAAAACTCAGTATACATGCCTTGGGTTATATACCAATTACCAAGCTTTACACCCGCTGGCGTAGCAGAAAATTTATACTTATTGACTTGGGACTGGTCAAAACGCTTAAACAAAGTATTTGGCTGCGCAGCTTTAAGTGTAATAGCCACGTCTTTCTCGCCTCTCCATCCTTCTTTATCAAGATCTGATTCGACAATACCAATAGCTGTCTCTAGCGATTTCCAGTCTTCATCTGATGCCACACGCCATCCCGCAGGACAAATATTTCGCGAGTTGGAAACATCATTCCAATCATAAAGCCTGCCATAGCTTGATAGATTTTTGTCGTTATCATCCGGGACGAAACCCGTATTAACCGGGGTACCGTCCTGAAATTTAGTCGACCTTAAATTCTCAGCCAGCCAGACTCTATCGCCAATTTTCACAGTGCGATAAACATTACCCTCAATATCTTGTATTAAGCTTTGAGCGGAGTTTTGTTCAAAGCTTTGAGCAGCCTGTTGAGTATTGCTTAACTGACTACTATTGTTAGCCGATGAATTCATTGTTATTAACATACTGATACCCACACCAAAAATTAATTTTTTCATCTTTGAGCCCAAGCATAAAGCGCCTGTCTTATTAAATTAAAGCGGCCAGTTAATAGCAGTTTCTTTCTCAGAAAGCGCCCACAACCGAGTTAACGCGTCTTTCTGCACAACAAATGATTCAAGCTTACCCTCACCTACCGGGCCACCAAAATTCATTAGCCCCGTTGGGCCATAATAAGCACGCTCTTTTAAGTTTTCTTCGGTGGCACACATTACCTCTGGGTACGCGCCCTTTTCAGCCGTTTGCGCCAGGCCGATCTTAACCATAAATGCCCACGAAATTCGGGTCATTAAACTCGCGCTTTCCCTAATAAGGGAAGTATTAGAAGCCCCAGGGTGACAAACGTATACCTTCACACTTTTTCCAGCGGTTTTATTTTGCCTTGGAGTTCATAGGCAAACATCATTTGAGCTAGCTTACTTTGGCTGTACACTTTATTTGGATGGTAGTTCTTATCCCAATTCATGTCATCGAATTGAATGGCTCTTAATCCCATTTTGTGGCCTTCACTAGACACCACTACAATTCTGCCTTTTGATGCTTCAATTCTTTCAAAGAGCAAACCACATAATAAAAAATGACCGTAATGGTTTACCCCTAACTGACTTTCAAACCCATCGACAGTTAGCTGTTGTGTGGAAATTTGAGCAATTGCACCATTACACATAAGCGCATCGATTTTAGGCACCTTTTCTAGTATTTCTTGCGACGCGCCCCTTACTGACGCCAATTCCGCTAAATCTAATGGTATAAAACTGACTTTAGCTTCATCACCAAACTCGGTTTGTAGCTTGGCGATGGCAGCTTCTGATTTGCTAGGGTTACGATTTAGCATTACCACGCTCCCCCCTTTCGATAGCAAGATTCGCGTAGCCTGAAACCCCGCCCCACTATTTGCGCCAGTGATTAGAAACGTTTTTCCCGAAAGAGACCCCAAACGCTCGGGAGTCCAACCTTTAGGGCCAAATGGGTTATTCGTCGCCATAAAATTACCTGCCAATGTTGATTATTCAGTCACCGCTTTGCTTGTGGTAACCCGCGTTAGTCTTTGTGACGTGCTTTACATTCAAACCGCACTATAAAGTGCATTATAGTGCTTGAAAGCTAGATTTATCAGGCGTAATAATCGCTAAAAAATGCCTATTTGTATCAATAAATTTATTTTTAGGTTTACTTACAGTAAGAGGATTACTATTGCGGAATTTGAGATTTATTAGACAAAAATTACTTTGTAAAAATACTGTTTATTTACACAGTTAAATATTCAGTTGCATAAGTCCGATTTATTACGGAATTTTTCCGCCTTTCTTGTGGTGTGCTTTAGGGGTTATCATTAATGACTTGCCAATCAGGAGCTTAAAAAATAGACTGGGATAATAAATCAATGAAATATGGAAATTTTCCACCTTGCATAAAGGATTTTTTCCGTACACTAAATTGTTAGCTTCTCAATGAATTGATCTCATAAGAGTATATGGATATGTGTGTATTAGAAAAAATACTAGATTCATTAGTTCCCATATCATCTGCTATAGCAGCTATTGCCGCGGCAGTGGCTGCATTTAAAGCAAATGAAATATCAAGTTCCCTCAGGCGATTGCAAAGAAACAGCATACTTAATCAACAAGAGATTCAGTTGCTCAATAGAATATTGGAACTGCTTAAAATTTATGATGTATGGTGCAGAGATGATGGTGCTGGTTCAGACCTGAATTTTCACGATAGTAAAGAATCTAACTACAATTCAAGAGATGACGCTTCGTCCCAGATACCACGTGATATAAAGTTCATCCTTGTTCAGATATCATCTCATAGTGAAAGGCTCGAAGATTTGCTTAATGAATGGGAAGAAGGCTTCGTTATAAAAATAGCTGATTCATATGCTTTGCAAGAAAATTTGATTAAAGAAAAAATCAAATCACTAAGATCCATAATAGCTGGTGGTTTATAAAGCTAACAAGGCAATTAAAAATCGCCGCAAAAGGCGCGGCTGGACTCGCAAACAGCGCTCGCCTTTTATTGCGGCGTTATGTGCTAAAAAGGAATTTATAATGACTCTGATTGATATGCCTAAACCTCTACTAATCCTTGTCATTGTTTATACAGCTTATTCGCTGGTGTCTCTTATGTCCTTTTCAAACATGTATCTCTCTATCATCCTAATTTCGATCGTATTTGGTATAAGCGGACGATTTCGCAGCGCACTTGTAGGGCTACGCATATTTGTAGCGCTGCAAATCTTCGTTGCAGCTATTCTGCTTATGTTTCTAGTTGCATTTTCAACCGTCGAGATATCTCAAACTTTCAAACAATTTAATGAACTATCATACGCAGAACTTTCAATTTTCTATTTGTTTTTAGCTTTTCAGTGTTATGTTTCTTACTCTAGAAAAACAAGGATGTATGTTGAACGCACCTAACAAAAAAATTAAGTCACTCACTTCGTTCGCTGGGACGCATACACGTGGGCTGCTTCGCATTTTAGCCCACGCGTCTGCGCCCCTTATTTAAAAGTTAGAAGGCGTCAGCCTAAACTACATTTTGCTTTATAAAAATATCAGTTCAACGTACCTCACCTGCTGTTTCAAAAATCGCTCTGGCTTTTGATGGTTTTAACTTCGCCGCATTAACTTCAAAGGTTGCGCAATAGGCGCTTTACCGCCAAGTTCTCATTTTCACCCAGTAAGCACCATTGCACTTGGTAGCTCAAATGGCGGCTTGCTTCAGTCAAATCACCTACATCACTGCACTGGCATTTTGCTTGTTTGCTTTAACAATCAATCGTATGCTGGCTTTATTAGTTTTTAAAAAAGCCAATGGAACAGGCTCTGCTTCTAACAAAGCGCTTAAGCCTCTCCCTTCGGTCGCTGGGACGCCTATACGCGGGGCGGCTTCGCCATTATGCCCCACGTATCTGCGCCCCTTAGCTTAAAGTTATATCGCATAGAAAGTCTTAACTTCTTCTTCCACACTTGAACTATGTCACTTTAGCCGCATGTATTCCTGTATCCATCTGCATCAAGGAAGAGCATGAAAAATATTTTCGAAACTAAGTCAGTATTTATAACTATGGCATGGTGTGTTTTAACTTTTGGCCTTTTCTTTATTTATCGGCTCTATACGTTCACTGCGAAAGTTAACCCTCATACCCACAATCCTATCTCAAAGTACTTCGCTTTTTCTGCAATTTCCATTCACTTAGTCTCTTTTTTCAGCCTCTTTATTTACCTTGCTTCGAGTGCGCCACCAGAGTTACTTCTCTTTTCAAAAGCGATGCACGTCATTTCATCGGCTTTTCATTTAGTTTGGCTTGTAAAAATTAGAAATAGAATTAATGATTTAAATGACGCCAATCCTCAAAGCAAACTTTGGCTCAACCCAATTCTTTGTACTTTTTTTCATGTCATTTACATTCAGCATAAAATCAATCAGGCTAACACCATGGAATTTGAGCACGCTGGCAAACATGCGATATAACAAAAAAATTAAGTCACTCACTTCGTTCGCTGGGACGCATACATGCGGGGCGGCTTCGCCATTATGCCCCACATGCCTGCGCCCCTTATTTAAAAGTTAGGTGCTGAATTGTGAGTTTTAGATTTTTCGTACTGTTTATATTTTCCTGGCCGGTAGCTGCGGGGGAACTGCATCTGGTATTTAGAGAATCTCACTTTCTGAACCAGTATCGGCACGAATTTTATATAAATGAGGCACAATACGTTTACATCGATGATCATTTCAAACTAAATGATGAAGGTAAATGGGTGCCAAAAATCCCAGCGTTAAAGATAAAGACTTTGAATTCAGACGACCAAACAAAGCTTATTAACCAACTAGTAGAGTTGGGAGTTGGCGAGTGGAAATCTGAATATCCCGCAAGTGATGTCTCATTAATTTGCGACGGGTTATCATTCACGCTTTACGTAAAGTCCGACACGCTTAATATGTATTCATCTGGTGGGTGTGACTTTCCGCCAAATTATGAAAAAGTCAGACAAATACTAGAAGATTTATGAACGCACCTAACAAAAAAATCATGTCGCCCGCAGGCGGGCTGGGACACAAACAGGCAGGCGGCTTCGCCATTATAGCCTGCCTGTTTGTGCCCCATATTTAGGTGTTATAAGGCGTCAGCCTAAACTTCGTTTGGCTTAATTAAAAAATCAGTACAACTGCCCTCACCTTTTCTAATTAGCATCGCTCTGACTTGTGGTAGGTTTAAATCCGCCGCTTTCAATTCAAAGGTAGTGTAATAGGCGCTTTATCGACAAGTTCTTATTTTTAGTCAGCAAGCGGCATTACCCTCGGTAGCTCAGCTGGCGGCTAGCTTCAGTCAAATCAAAACCATCACTGCACGGCCGTTTTGCTTGTTTGTGTTAACAATCAATCGTATGCTGGCTTCAACAGTTTTTAAAAAGACCAAAGGAACTGGCTCTGCTTATAACAAGGCGCTTAAGACCACTCCCTTCGGTCGCTCGGACGCATTTACGCGGGGCGGCTTCGCCATGATGCCCCACGCAACTGCGCCGCTTAGCTTAATGTTATGTTTCTCGAAAACTATGCGCAAAATTTTAGTTGGGATTTTATTATTAATAAGCTGGAATATTATGGCTTCTTATAGTTTGCATATTGAGCGTGATAACCAGATTTCTGTAGGTGAATGGTTGGCGATTTGCGAAAGCGATTCGTCATTAACTGTGCAGCATGTTGCTAAAGCAATAAATCCGGAAACGGGTGAAACCATTGAAATCCAAACTCCAAATGGTTGCGTTTGGACTAGTCCAATTTTACGCAGAAAATATTATTTCTGTTAACACCAAGCGATTTTGTCGTACTTTAATTACCACGCGATTCTGTCGTAGTCACTAATTACCAAGGGAAATTGACGGTTATCTTTAACCGTGTTCTTTAAATGTTTTTTTTGTGCATTTGAGGAACGCTAAGGATGATTGTGTTGAATTCCAAAGCTCAATTGACAGTTGATGTCATTGCAAAAGTGGCTGAACGTAAAATTACGATAGCCAATGCCACTAAGCTCCTCAATAAATCCAGACGTACTGTTGAACGTTATTTACAGCGTTACCGAAGCCAAGGGTTACAGTTTATCGTTCACGGAAACACAGGCAGCGAGCCAGTTAATAAAACGCCTGACAGCCTTAAGCAGCAAGTTCAGTCGCTAATCCGCGAGAAATATTATGATCTGAACTTGTTGTGCCTCGCCGAGATGCTTGAGACTCACGAACACATTGTTGTTAAGCGCGAGACACTGCGTAAATGGGCACATGATATCCATCATGTAAAACGGGCTAAGCGCAGGCGTAGCCGTGTTCACAAACGCAGAGAGCGAATGGATGCGCCCGGATTAATGCTACAAATGAACGGCAGCACACATCGTTGGTTCGGCGATAAGAAGTCGTGTTTAATCGCCATGATTGATGATGCCAATAGCGATATTCATGCTGATTTCTTTCCGTCAGAAACGACTGAAGGCTGTATGAAAGTCATGCGCTCAGTCGTTGAGAAATACGGTGTATTTAAAACCCTATACGTTGATCGTGCCGGAATATTCGGTGGCCCTAAACGCTGCAACTTCTCCCAGATGCAAAGGGCCTGTAAGGAGTTGGGCATTGAAATTATCTTCGCCAGTTCTCCTCAAGGTAAAGGCAGAATTGAACGTGCCTTCGATACCCTGCAAGACAGGTTGATACCGGAGTTACGACTTAACAATATTAGTGATATGACGGGTGCGAATAGTTACCTCCAACACGTCTTCATCCCTCATTTTTGGCGTAAGAGACTGATTGTAAAATCAAGAACATCGGGAACCGAATATACACTTTTACCACTCTACACCAATCTTGATGATATCTGCATTACCAAGGTCTACAGAAAAATACGCAACGACCATACGTTTAGCTACGGCGGAAAACTCTACTTTATCGATTCTCCGCTTAAGCATTCAATCGCAAACCAAAAAATTGAAATTCGTACAGCTAAAAACAAACAATTCGAAGCTTACTTCGCCGGACGAAAGCTACAGGTAACAGAAGTCACTGAGCCTGAAAAACTGTCCTCGGAAGACAATGAGATCCAGAAGAAGCTTGAGGTATTAGCGTTGGCTAACAGGCTTGGAAATGTAGCAGAAGCATCCCGACTCAGTGGCGTCTCTCGCGATACGATTTATCGCCACCGAAAACTGCTTAAACAAGGTGGAATCCAGTCTCTAAAACGTCAAGAAGCGCCAGATCTTCATCACAAAAATCGTACTGACAGAGCCATTGAGGAAGTCGTTATCAATGTGTCTTTATCTAATCCGCATATGGGCCAACAAAAGGTATCAATGAGAATGAAGGCTGAATTCGGTATTGATATAAGCGCCAATGGTGTTCGAAACATTTGGCTTCGCAATCAACTTAATACGACTCAGTTAAGGATTGAGAAATCCCAATGTGCATTAATTGTTTGAGTTTTTAGAAGTAATCAAACAAACTGAACACAAATAGAACTTCTTAAACATTGAGATAAAGGGAATTTCCAGATGAGAGTTTTTTTCAAATTTTTTTCGTTCGGTCTAATACTTTTACTGCTGGTTGGGTTTGTATATCAATCATATAAAAGTTACGTCGATTCATCCTCCTTTGAGAAGTCTGGTGAAATGCTTGACGTTGGAGGCTATAGCCTTTACGTCGAGGATAGTGGAAGTGGAAAGGTAAACGTAATCTTCGACTCTGGAATGGGCGATGACTTGTCTGTTTGGAACAAGGTAGCAAACAAAGTCTCAAAGTTTTCGAGAGTCATCACATACGACAGGGCTGGCCTAGGTTGGAGTGAGGAAAGTCCGAAAAAAAGAGACAGTAAAGCCATTATCGAGGAACTTCATTCAATATTAGAGCAAAAGAATTTAACAGGGCCAATTGTTCTAGTTGGTCATTCGTTTGGTGGGGTAAATATGCAGCTTTATGCCCTTACTTACCCCGAAGATATAGCGGCATTGGTTTTGGTAGACTCTGCCCATGAAGACCAAATAAATAGAATGCCGAGAACGGGCTTATTTCAAAAGTACGTGTTGAAATTTGGCATGTTGGCAGCCCCTTTCGGACTGCCTAGATTATATCTATCCAACACTTCTCCCGAAGAGAGAGCCAAAAAAAGTACAACCAAGCATCAGTATACCAGCTTAGACGAAGCCAGTTATTTCCCTCAGAGTCTAAATCAATTAGACACACTAAATCCGAACTATGGTGGTTTGCCATTAGTGGTTATCGCTCGAAATCAACCGTCCTCTGAAATTCAGAATAAAAATACAAAACATTATATATGGGCGGGTCTGCAAGAAAGTCTTGCTTCTCGTTCTACTGATAGCACATTAATATTTACGGGAGAGCGCCAGCATTCTATCCACAAAGTACAGCCCGAAATCGTTATTGAAGCAATTCAAACGTTAGTAAACGGCTTCTAAGTAACATAAAACATACCCTGTTCAGTACCACAGGGTATGTACTGCAACCTTACTGACGAAAAAGTGATATTATGACAAAGTCGCTTGGTACTTATACCGTCAGTTTTCCTTGGTAATCACACAGAAAATATTATTTCACATTCTCAAATGGCAGCATTACTTTAGGTAGTGACAAGGCCCAAATAGGGAAAGCCAAAAAGTTAGCTAAATTACTTGGAGCCAGACTTGTAGGGGATGAGGGTGAGGAGTATTAGAAACATAACAACTCAATTAACTCGCTCACTGCGTTCGCTGGGACGCATACAAGTGGGGCGGCTTCGCCATTATGCCCCACGTGCCTGCGCCCGTTATTGAAAAGTTATGAGACCAGGAAACTTTTTAAAATGGATGTTGTTTCAATAATTCTTATCGTACTTTGTCTTTTAAATCTAAGTGTCTGTGTTTTTTTGTCACAAAGAGAGGACTTGGAAATTGTCCAAAAAGTTGCTCAGATCATAATAGTCTGGTTTGTTCCCTTTCTGGGCGCTCTTGGTTTATATGCTTTCCACCGAAGCCAAGACAAAGATGTCAGTAAACCTTTTAAGGGAAAATTTGGAGGCGGAGACAATGGTAGCAGCCACACGAGTACCGGAGATTAAACAATATGTCCTCGCGTAACAATACAAAGCACTTTTTGGGTAAGTCACATAACAAGGCGCTTAACACGTTCCCTCCGGTCACTGGGACACAAACGCGGCGCGGCTTCGCCATTCTCGCACCGCATTTGTGCCCGTTAGCTTAAAGTTAGGCGTCATTTACTTACAGCATTAAAAAGTGGGTTCAACCGTGACATTTCAGCGCCAAGGTTGTTTCGCTAGGTTGTCTTTACGGCTTCCTTTTTCGGTAGTTTCATCGGCTTTAGCAACGCGCTTTTTATCAACATCGCTACGCCAACATTTTGCATCACCAACTTTCTAAACTCGTTCTTTTATCAAGCATTACCACTAACATCTGGCTTTTCGCACAGGGTTGTTTTATCTTAAATTCAATAATTTAAACAAGCTGGCTAATCGGCTAGTGGTGGCAGCAAAGCTGCGTACTTTCAGTTGTACGCCTAACAAAACGCTGTTGGCACTCCCTTCGGTCGCTGGGACGCTAACACGGGGCCGCTTCGCGATTATAGCCCCATGTTAGCGCCCCAAAGCTTAGCGTTAGGCGTCATTTACCTACAGCATAAAAAAGTAGGTTTAACTGTGACATTCCAACATCAAGGTTGTTTCGCTAGGTTGTCTTTACAGCTTGCTTTTTCGGTAGGTTCAACGGCTTTAGCAACGCGCTTTTTATCAACACCGTAACGCCAACATTTAACATCATCAGTATTCTAAACTCGCTCTTTTATCCAGCATTACTGGTAATATCTGGCTTTTCGCACAGGGTTGTTTTATCTTGAATTCAATAATTTAAACACGCGGTCTATTTGGCTAGTGGCGGCAGCAAAGCTGCGTACGTTCCTTTGTACGCCTAACAAAACGCTGTTGGCACTCCCTCCGGTCGCTGGGACGCTAACACGTGGGCTGACTCACTTCGTTCGGATTTTAGCCCACGTGCTAGCGCCCCAAAGCTTAGCGTTAGGCGTCATTTACTTACAGCATTAAAAAGTAGTCTCAGCAGTGACATTACAGCATCAAGGCTGTTTCGCTAGGTTGTCTTTACGACCTACTGTTTCGGTAGTTCCCACGACTTTAGCAACGCGCTTTTTATCAACTCAGCAACGCCACCACTCTGCATCTCCAGTTGTTTAAACTCGCTCTTTTTTCCAGCATTTCCGTTAACATCTAGCTTTTCGCACAGGGTTGTTTTATCTTAAATTCAATAATTTAAACGCGCGGCCTAATTGGCTAGTGGTGGCAGCAAAGCTGCGTACTTTCAGTTGTACGCCTAACAAAACGCTGTTGGCACTCCCTTCGGTCGCTGGGACGCTAACACGGGGCCGCTTCGCGATTATAGCCCCATGTTAGCGCCCCAAAGCTTAGTGTTAGAAGGCGTCAGCCTAAACTACGTTTGGCTTTATAAAAATATCAGTTCAACAACCCTCTCCTGTTGCTCCCAACATCGCCCCGGGCTTTCGGTGGTTTTAACTTCGCCGCTTTAAATTCAAAGGTTGCGCAATAGGCGCTTTACCGCCAAGTTCTCATTTTCATCCAGCAAGCACCATTGCACTTGGTAGCTCAAATGGCGGCTTGCTCCAGTTAAATCACCAACATTACTCCATTGGCATTTTACTTGTTTACTTTAACAATCAATCGTATGCTGGCTTTATTAGTTTTTAAATAGGCCAAGGGAACAGGCTCTGCTTCTAACAAAGCGCTCAAGTCACTCCCTTCGGTCGTTCGGACGCAGTTACGCGGAGCGGCTTCGCCATTATGCCCCACGCAACTGCGCCGCTTAGCTTAAAGTTAGAAGGCGTCAGCCTAAACTACTATTGGTTTAGCAAAAAAACCGTACAACTACCCTCACCTGTTGTTTCAATCATCGCCAAAGCATTGGTAGTTTTAATGTTACCGCGCGTACTTAAAAGGTTGCGCAATATGCGCTTTATCGCCAAGTTCTTATTCGAGGCCAGCAAGCGCCATTGCACTTGGTAATTCATGGGTCGGCTTGCTTCAGTCAAATCACCTACATCACTGTACTGGCATTTTGCTTGTTTGCTTTAACGATCAATCGTATGCTGGCTTTATTAGTTTTTAAAAAGCCAAAGGAACAGGCTCTGCTTCTAACAAAGCGCTTAAGCCTCTCCCTTCGGTCGCTGGGACGCCTATACGCGGGGCGGCTTCGCCATTATGCCCCACGCATCTGCGCCCCTTAGCTTAAAGTTATAAACCATGTCGCAATTTGCGGTTAAACTCTTTTTAAATCGTCAGTCACTTCACGTTTTTCTTTTCAATTAGCAGTGTCAGTTTGCAAACATTCGACTGCGTAAGCAACGCGGTTGTTTGTCGCCTTTTTTCATTGAAGTGTTCTTTAAGGCCGTCGCCTTTTACTTTTATTGTTGTTTCAGTATTTGCAGTTGCTACTTCGAAGGTAACTGTCATTCAGTAACATTTTTAAACGCCGCTTAAGTTCAATACGCGCCATGGCTGGTTTTAAAAAACATCATCAGAAAAACCAAAAGCATGCTCTTTTTACTTGCAGCTTTATCAGTAAATCATTTATAACAAACAAATTAAGTCGTTCGCTGGCGCTCTCTGGGACAATAACACGTAGGCTCAGGTCGCTTTGCTCCCAAGTTTAGCCTACGTGTTATTGCCCCTTATTTGGGAGTTAAGTGCCAGTCAGGCTTCATCACAATGAAAAGAATCAATGTCATCGGTACAAGCGGAAGCGGTAAATCTCATTTCAGTTACTTGCTTGCTCAAAAGCTAGGTATTCAGTACATAGAAATGGATGCGCTGTTTTGGTTGCCAAATTGGGAGCAACTGGAAACCGAAGAATTTTTGTCTTTGCTTAAAGCTCACTTAGAAAAAGAGGCTTGGGTATTAGATGGCAATCAATCCAAAACTAATTCGCTCAAGTGGCAATACGTGGACACAATTATTTGGTTGGATTACAGCTTTTTTCATACGTTTAAGCAAATCCTCATTCGCTCGTTTAAACGCTCAACATCAAAACAGGAAATCTGGGCAGGTACAGGAAATAGAGAATCCTTTCGGCGTAATTTTTTGTCTTCCGAATCCGTCATCCTGTGGATGCTACAAAACTACTGGAAAACCAAGCGTAAATACGCCAAGCTTTTCGCAAGCGAATCACTTAATGGTATTCAGTTGGTGCATCTCACATCGCCAAAAAAAGCAAAGTTGTTTTTAGAAAATGCGTAGAGCACTTAACAACCCAATCAACACACTCACTTCGTTCGCTGGGACGCATACACGCGGGGCGGCTTCGCCATTATGCCCCACATGTCTGCGCCCGTTATTGGAAAGTTATATTCTTTGAGGAAATATTGACCATGAATCATGAGCACGAACCGTCAGTGCTGATTAGTTTATGCCATTTCCTATTATTTCTATCTGGGTTATTAGTTGGCATCGCAATCTACAATCTTGTTGAAGTGCCAAATAATCAAATATGGCCGCTCACAATTGGGGGTATTTTATCTATAGGCTTACCCGTATCTTTCGGTTTTATTAGGAAGAAAACTCTTTCAGAGGCTTTCAAAGAACTTGCAGGTAGTAGTTCAAAGCTTGGCCAAGGCGGATATAAATCGAATATAGTAGCTTTATGGATATGGACTAGCTTGGTACTTTTTACAATTTTCGGCGCGATTTATGAACGAATATAACAACTCAATAAACTCACTCACTTCGTTCACTGGGACGCATACACGCAGGGCGGCTTCGCCATTATGCCCTTCGCGCCTGCGCCCGTTATTGAAAAGTTATACGCAAACTAGGAACCTGTGAATATGTCGGATGTAATGGGAAAAGTAGAAGATGACATTAAGAAACATGGTTGGCATGTTCTTTCTGTTTTTAGCAAGGATGCTCCGAGCTTTTCATATTCAATAGGTTTTACTGAAACGCTTGATCATCCTGAAATCATCATGTCTGGATTGGATACCTCATTGATGCACTCACTTATCAACGATATTGGACAGTTAATCAGGAACGGTCAACGATTTACCAATAACCAATTAAGTGAAGAGGTTATAAAAGGCTATCCGGTCAAATTTAGTAAAATTAGCGAACTCAACAAAGAGGAATACTTAAGGGCAGCTGTTAGTATATATAGCATTGAAAAGTTTGACGCTCTTCAATGTATTTGGCCTGATAAAGAAGGTAAATTTCAAGAAGAAAGTAACACTGCTCAAGAGGTCTTATCGTGATTGCGTATAACAAAAAAATTAATTCACTCACTTCGTTCGCTGGGACGCATACACATGGACTGCTTCGCATTATAGCCCATGTGTATGCGCCCCTTATTTAAAAGTTATGTACTCAGGGAAGAAATTTAGATGTTAAAGAAATTATTACTACTTTTAGCCGTTCTAGTTGGTGTCTTTATTTATTCCAAGAACGATCAAAACGTGGAAGTATTGCCACAACCTGCCTTACCTACCCAAGAAACTCTAATTCAAGCAGACCGTTTTTCATTTCGTTGCGATGGTAGACAACATTGCAGTCAAATGACATCTTATGAAGAAGCAAAATTTTTCTTAGAAAACTGCCCAAATACAAAAATGGACGGCGACAATGACGGAATACCATGTGAAAGGCAGTTTTAGCAACGTACATAACAACCCAATCAACACACTCACTGCGTTCGCTGGGACGCATACACGCGGGGCGGCTTCGCCATTATGCCCCACATGTCTGCGCCCGTTATTGGAAAGTTAGAAGGCGTCAGCCTAAACTGCGTTTGGCTTTATAAAAATTCCAGTTCAACCGCCCTCACCTGCTGTATCAAAATCGCCCTGGCTTTTGGTGGTTTTAACTTCGCCGCATTAACTTCAAAGGTCGCGCAATAGGCGCTTTATCGCCAAGTTCTTAATTCAATTTAGCAAGCGCCATTGCACTTGGTAGCTCAAATGGCGGCTTGCTCTAGTCAAATCACCAACATTACTCCATTGGCATTTTACTTGTTTGCTTTAACAATCAATCGTATGCTGGCTTTATTAGTTTTTAGAACTTCCAAAGGTAAAGGCTCTGCTTCTAACAAAGCGCTTAAGCCACTCCCTTCGGTCGCTGGGACGCCTATACGCGGGGCGGCTTCGCCATTATGCCCCACGCATCTGCGCCCCTTAGCTTAAAGTTATATGCCACTAGGAAAACCTAACTTATGGTTTACTTATTAGCTGGGATTGTGTGTGTTCATTTGGCTTGGGCATTTTTTAATACTCTAGCGGTTCACAGCACATTGTTTATCAATAATAGCTCTCGAGCTATTACCTTACTTGTCAATTGGCTTATTCCAATAGGTGGGCCTGCTATTACTTTGGTTGTCCTTCGCTCAATAAACCCCAAAGTAAAAGGTCGCAATCCTGTTGCGGACGGTTCTGGTAGTAGCAATCTATATTCGGGGAATGAGGGTTCAGATTCTGGTGGTGGCTGTGGTGATTAACGTAGCTAAACTAGGTTGTATTTAAAATGGCTTATAACAAAAAAATTAAGCACGCCCGCTGCGCGGGCTGGGACGCATACATGCGGGGCGGCTTCGCCATTATGCCCCACATGCCTGCGCCCCTTATTTAAAAGTTAGAAGGCGTCAGCCTAAACTGCGTTTGGCTGTATAAAAATATCAATTCAACCGCCCTCACCTGTTGTTCCCAACATCGCTCTGGCTTTAGGTGCTTTTAACTTCGCCGCTTTAAATTCAAAGGTCGCGCAATAGGCGCTTTATCGCCAAATTCTTATTTTACTCGGTAAGCGCCATTGCGTTTGCTAGTTCAAATGGCGGCTTGCTTCAGTCAGATCAGCAACATCACTGCGCTGGCATTTTGCTTGTTTGCTTTAACAATCAATCGTATGCTGGCTTTATTAGTTTTTAATAAGGCCAAAGGTATAGGCTCTGCTTCTAACAAAGCGCTTAAGCCACTCCCTTCGGTCGCTGGGACGCCTATACGCGGGGCGGCTTCGCCATTATGCCCCACGCATCTGCGCCCCTTAGCTTAAAGTTATATGCCATGAAACATTCGTGCTTTTTACTAATAATTCTTTCATTAGCTTTAGTTGGCTGTATAGCCAAACCTAGAGGATCTTATTACCAACCTTTCCACCCTCTTGGGCAAGCCGCATCTCGCACATGCGACGCGAATAGCAATAAAGTGCGCCTAGAAATAACTATCGAAGACGGTATAACTATGCAAACTCATTTGCTAGAGACAAGCAACGGTTCATTTGTTTTGGAAATTGGTTTTGTCTTAGAAAAAAATAAAGAAATCAAGCTACATTCAGACTCTATTGCAATACAATTTAATGAAGAAAAATCATTACTTGTATCGCTTAAAGAGTGGAAAAAACGAATACTAGTCGGAGGCGTTGTAAAGCAAAAATATCGTGGCTCAGTCTTCGAATACAATATGTCTTATAGTGAGTCTATAAGCATAACCGAAAGCATTGGAAACACTCTCAAAGTAACCGTCCCAGAATTTGAAGTTTCAGGTCAACGTAGACAACTTGTTCCAATAGTTTTCAAGAAAAAATCAGGAGAAGTACAGTGGTTACCGAAACTAAACTGTTAGCATATAACAAAGCGCTAAACACGTTCCCTTTGGTCACTGGGACACAAACGCAGCGGCGCTTCGCTATTATGCCGCTACGTTTGCGCCCGTTAGCTTAAAGTTATAAGCCACGTTGTAGATGAAAAAATTTCAGATTATTTTTGGTACTACTCTTTTCATTTCCCTAGTGCTATCTGCCTTGTTAAGGTTGTTAGGAATAGAGCAATATCAAGTAATTTCAGGTGTACCAGGTCTGATAATTTTATTTTTAATTTTTCTGGGCCATTTCGTAACACTAGATGAGGATCTCGCCGGTGGTTGGTCTAATCCAGATGCCTCAAAAAAAGTTGCTCTACTGTCAGTCGGAGAACTTGCATTAAAACTTATTGCGTTGTTATTTGGCCTTTGGCTAGTACTAAGTTAATTTAAACAGTGGCTTATAACAAACCACTCAAGGCACTCGCTTCGCTCGCTGGGACGCTAACACATGGGCTGCGTCACTTCGTTCCTAATTTTAGCCCATATGTTATCGCCCCTTAGTGGGAAGTTATAGGGAGTGATAGGTTTGGTGAAAATTGTTGATCTAAATGACAAATGGGCTGTTCTTATTGGCAGGTTATTTATTGCATTTGGCTCGATTGAAAGAACAACTCATAACTGCCTAATAGATTGGCTAAAAGATCCCACTTATGCTCATATAAGTAAGATGCGATTCTCACAACGTGTTGACGTAATCATTGATCTTTTAGGTACATTAGAATTTGTTGAGCAGAACAAAGCAGATTTAATTCAAGGGTTGAAGAAAGCTAAGAAATTAGCAGAAAAACGAAATATAGTTGCTCACAATCCATTAATGCTAGATTTGTTTGATGGTGACTTTAAAGAGATTATTATTTCAAATACAAAAGATGGAGTAACTATTACTTTTGAAGAATTACAACAAATAACTCAATCTGCGGAAAGTCTTTCAACAGAGCTAGTTAATACTTGTACAAAAATAAAGTTAGAGGGCTGGGAAGGTCTCCCTATAACAACTCAATAAACTCGCTCACTTCGTTCGCTGGGACGCATACACGCGGGGCGGCTTCGCCATTATGCCCCACATGTCTGCGCCCGTTATTGAAAAGTTATGCCCTATGGAGCGAAGTTTGAAGTTCAAGGATTTTTTCAAGGATAAGAATACAACGGATGCCGTCTTGGATTGCATTCAAGAAATTCTCTGGGACGAAGGAGACGAACTAACTTTACACATCGAAAGACTCTCACATGCTTCTAAAGTAATTTACCTTGCGGAGACTTGTGAAGGACAAAT
Source organism: Alteromonas naphthalenivorans (assembly GCF_000213655.1). Taxonomy (NCBI): domain Bacteria; kingdom Pseudomonadati; phylum Pseudomonadota; class Gammaproteobacteria; order Alteromonadales; family Alteromonadaceae; genus Alteromonas; species Alteromonas naphthalenivorans. The sequence goes on along the minus strand of NC_015554.1, from coordinate 1,435,507 downwards.
TAATAACGGAGGTTTCGACCAGTTTTTCTGGAACTCGTCAGGCGATTACACGCTGGAAACTATAAAAGCACTTGAGGAAATAGGGGCGATAAAGTCTGTTCAACTTTTCAATAAAGCCACTTCTTGGTTTCCAAACTCAACACCGTCAGCGGATAGAGAAGCCAGATGGAAACAACTAAAAGTCTTCGAAAAATCTACCGCATATGAAAAATTGCTGGATGCATTGGATAAAGAATTTTATAAATACGAGGACAATATCATGGCGTTAATAGACGATTACATTAAAGCACATCCAGACTCATCAATACGGGCATAACAAGCCAATCAACACACTCACTGCGTTCGCTGGGACGCATACACGCGGGGCGGCTTCGCCATTATGCCCCACATGTATGCGCCCGTTATTGGAAAGTTAGAAGGCGTCAGCCTAAACTACATTTGGCTTTATAAAAATATCAGTTCAACCACCCTATTCTGTTGTTTCCAACATCGCCCAAGCTTTGGTAGTTTTAATGTCACCGCGCTTACTTCAAAGGTTGCGCAATAGGCGCTTTACCAACAAGTTCTTATTTTACCCGGCAAGCGCCATTGCACTCGGCAACTCATAGGGCGGCTTGCTTCAGTCAAGTCAATACCATCACTGCGCTGTTGTTTTACTTGTTTGTGTTAATAATCAATCGTATGCTGACTTTATTAGTTTTTTAACTAGGCCAAAGGAACAGGCTCTGCTTCTAACAAAGCGCTCAAGTCACTCCCTTCGGTCGTTCGGACGCATTTACGCGGGGCGGCTTCGCCATTATGCCCCACGCAACTGCGCCGCTTAGCTTAAAGTTAGTTGCCTACAGGAAATTTTTGCTTTTGGTGTAAAACTCGAAGAATGTGAATAATGTCGTCTTTTATGAAATATGAAACGATCATTGAAACCTCTGGAATTATTAACAGTCTTCCCGGTATACCCTCTCTCTCCACTCCCATAAAAGGTTGCTGGTTCAAGTTTTCAACTTTCTTCTCAATTATTGCATCAGTGTTTTCTGCTGCTAATGGGTTAAATTCGTATAAAAACTCGAAAATAGCCTCACGATCGTCCAACGAACTTTTTTCCCATAAGATCATTTTTTGGCTTTATTCCTAATTTTCATTTTTCGAGCTTCCATGTCCAAGTTCGCTTCTTCATGACTGACAAACTTGCTTTGCCCACTCTCTAATTTACTGAACGCAGCATTAACCTCTTCAGTAAGCCACTGATCATGAGTAATTATTTTTCGTTGCTGTTCAGCGAGTTCTTCCGTAAGCTCCCTACAAGCGTCACTTAAAGTGCGTCCTTGGCTTTCGGCCATTATCTGAGCTAGCCGTTTAGTTTCTTCATCTACTCTAAACTGAATACGGGTATCCATGATAAACTCCTTATGAAATGTACACACAAATGTTAGCACATCTGTTGAATTTACGGCAACTAACAAGCGCATTAACACTCGCTGCGCTCGCTGGGGACAAAAAAACGTAGGCTCCCTGCGCTTCGCTTGGTATTCTAGCCTACGTATTTTTGCCCGTTATGCGGGTGTTATGTGCAGGTTTAATTTATGAGGGTTAAATGGATTATTTCTCTTCATGCTCATGCGAAGCTGTTCGCGTAAAACTATCACTTCCTAAGTCAATCGAAAGCTATCAACCTAGAGAATGTGACTGCGACTTTTGTAAGCATCATAGTCTTGCGTACATATCAGATCCGCTTGGAAAGTTAAGCGTTAACTCAAGTGCCTCAGTCAATTTTTTAAAGCAAGGTTCAGAACAAGCCTCCTTTATTCAATGTTCTAGATGCAACCAAGTCGTGGCGGTTTTTTACGATGCAGAAAAAGTTAAAAAAGGTGCTGTATCCGCTACTCTATTTGCCAATCGTCATTCTTTCAATGAATATCAAACCACTTCACCTAAATTGTTGAATTCGGCAGATAGACGTGAGCGTTGGGGTAATTTATGGTTAACTGTGGTTTTAGAAATAAGCGAAAACACATAACAAAAAAATCAAGTTCGCCCGCTGCGCGGGCTGGGACGCAAACATGCGGGGCGGCTTCGCCATTATGCCCCACACGTCTGCGCCCCTTATTTAAAAGTTAGAAGGCGTCAGCCTAAACTGCATTTGGCTGTTTAAGAATATCAATTCAACCGCCCTCTCCTGCTGATTAAAAATCGCTACGGCTTCAGGTTGTTTTAACTTCGCCGCATTAACTTCAAAGGTCGCGCAATAGGCGCTTTATCGCCAAGTTCTTATTTTTAGTCAGCAAGCGCCATTGCGTTTGTCAACTCGAGTGGCAGCTTACTTCAGTCAAATCAATACCGCCGTTGCGCTGTCGTTTTACTTGTTTGTGTTAATAATCAATCGTATGCTGGCTTTATTAGTTTTTAATAAGGCCAAAGGTGCAGGCTCTGCTTCTAACAAAACGCTTAAGCCTCTCCCTTCGGTCGCTGGGACGCCTATACGCGGGGCGGCTTCGCCATTATGCCCCACGTATCTGCGCCCCTTAGCTTAAAGTTAGGCGTCATTTACTTACAGCATTAAAAAGCAGGTTTAACTGTGACATTCCAGCATCAAGGTTGTTTCGCTAGGTTGTCTTTGCGGCTAGCACATATTGCTGTTTAAGCGACTTTAGCAACGTGCTTTTCATAAACACCGCAACGCCAACATTTAACAATACAAGTTATCTAAACTCGCTCTTTTATCCAGCATTACCGTTAACATCTGGCTTTTCGCACAGGGTTGTTTTATCTTAAATTCAATAATTTAAACACGCGGTCTATTTGGCTAGTGGTGGCAGCAAAGCTGCGTACGTTCCTTTGTACGCCTAACAAAACGCTGTTGGCACTCCCTCCGGTCGCTGGGACGCTAACACGTGGGCTGGCTCGCTTCGCTCGGATTTTAGCCCACGTGCTAGCGCCCCAAAGCTTAGCGTTAGGCCTCAGTTAAGTATGTCAGATTTAAAGCCAGATTATTCAAGTTACTCAGTAGCCGAACTTAATGAAGCAAGAGAGTCAATTAATAAACACCAATTCCCTGAAAGACTTGCTGAAATACAATCAGAATTAGCTCAAAGAGGTGTAGGTAATCCCCAAACCACAAACGTGCATAAATCAGTAAAAAAACCAGTGGAAAAGGTGCCCAATATTTTAACGAAAACAGACTCCAAAATTATTCATTTCATAATCCGAGTTTGGTGCATCGTTTTGTTTTATTTACCTGCCTCTGATCTCCATGAAATATTTATGGAAGGTACAACTTACGCAAGGCGATTGGGTACTATTAGTTACGACAGTAATCCCATTTCTTTTAGTATTGAGGTTGCTAAAAGTATTATATTAGCAGGGTTGCTAATATTTGGATTTGTCAAAAATCCACTTACATTGGGTAAAAAAGGTGAGCCAAAGGCCTAACAAACAACTGTTGGCGCTCACTGCGTTCGCTGGGACACAAACACATGGGCTGCGTCACTTCGTTCCTAATTATAGCCCATGTATTTGTGCCCCAAAGTTGGGCGTTATATTTCAAGGAGCAATTGATGCTCAAATACTTTTTTGGACTTCTAATTTCACTATCATTTGGCGCCCAAGCAGGGTGTAGTATTTCAGATGAAATGAGAGAAATGTATAACGCCAAGTACGCAGAGCAGATATCAATAGATGTAAAATTATCTGGGCATAACTACACAGTGTTGATTTCAGCCCCAAAAGCACTTAACTCTGAGCCGTTTCAAGGTTTCCACTTAGTTGCTGACAGTTTTAACGAACCAACGTTTGCGGCAGCCCTAGAAAGTTTTGAAGAAGGAAGTGAATTTAAAACTTGGTTTGACATCGACGCAGGCTTAGTTCGAAAACACTTGATAGTCGTTACATTCGGTGAGGATTGTGGCTTTGATGTCACCAAGGAAGTCTTTTACCAATGAAATATAACAAACAAATTATGGCACTCGCTGCCGCTCGTTGGGACGCAAACACGTGTGCGGCTTCGCCATTATGCCCCACGCAACTGCGCCGCTTAGCTTAATGTTAGGCGTCATTTGCTTACAGCATTAAAATGTGGGTTCAGACGTGACATTACGGCAGCAAGGCTGTTTCGCTAGGTTGTATTTACGGCTGGCTTTTTCAGTATTTTAAACAATTTTAGCAACGCGCTTTTAATCAACACCGCAACGCCAGCATTCTGCATTTCCAGTTGTTTAAATTCGCTCTCTTTTTTCAGCAATGCTGTTAACATCTGGCATTTCGCACAGGGTTGTTTTATCTTTATTTCAATAATTTAAACAAGCTGGCTAATTGGCTAGTGGTGGCAGCAAAGCTGCGTACTTTCAGTTGTACGCCTAACAAAACGCTCAAGCCACTCCCTTCGGTCGCTGGGACGCAGATACGCGGGGCGGCTTCGCCATTATGCCCCACGTATCTGCGCCCCTTAGCTTAAAGTTAGGTGCTTCTGGGAAATCAATGGCTAAATCAGAAATAAGACGATTCTTAAAAGAAATCCGCACTAAATTTCCTGACGTCGTTCCTCTTATGGAAAAACATGAGAGTTGGGCGCTTACATTTCTAATGGAAGAGTTCGCAAATTTGACAACTATTTTGTTAAATCAAGGCGACTTAGAAGAAGCACTAGAACATTTGCAGTACATGAGCGAGAAACTAGATACTGCAACCAAGGCGGAATTCGAGTACATAGATGTATATTATACAGAGCACTTATTCTGCAAAGGTACCAAAGAAGGTATTGAACGTGGCTGGCCTCTCGTACCAGATAATCTCAAAAAATTATACTTGGACTTTCATGATAAACCACCTAGGGTAGTGGTTTAAAAATGCACGCACCTAACAAAAAAATTAAGTTCGCCCGCTGCGCGGGCTGGGACGCAAACATATGGGCTGCTCACTTCGTTCGGATTTTAGCCCACATGTCTGCGCCCCTTATTTAAAAGTTATAAGTCACGAAGGAATCGTTGTGAAATCTGAAATTGAAGCATGGATTAAGCAAATAAAAGAACGCCCTGATGTAATTGCCATAAATATCGGTTTATTCCAGTCTGAAAATGGCTTTCAAGCTTACCTTGTAGGTTCAAACGAATATGATCCTGAGGATGACGATTGGGCTTGTAACGAGGACTTCGTTCCAACTACAAAGTATATTGATTTACCATGCTCTCAGAGTATTAACTGGGAAAGTTTACAATCCGATGTAGTGAGTATAATAAAAGAGCTACTTTCATCTAATTCGTCAACTATTTTGAATCATGTTCCTAATGTTACAGTTGGGTTTGATGACGCTGAACTAGTTAGTGTAAAGTGACTTATAACAAGCTGTTTAACAAGGACAAAATACAGTTGGCTTTTGCTCCTTCGTCGCTTAATTTTAGCCAACTATATTTTGCCCATTAACAGGGCGTTATTGCCCCTAAGTTGGGTGTTATGTTCACAAGGATGTTTTATGAAAGGCTCTAAGTTTTTATTAATAGTTTTAAGCCTTTTAGCTCTTCCACTATTTTTATTTGCCACATACTCAATATACAACTATTTAGCGTTCCCTGAAGCGGACTTACGGCATGAGAATTTGTACATTGTTGCTTTCATGGTTTTATATGGTCTGTTTCTGTTTATCCCATATAGCATCGCAATGGTTGTTGGCTGGCATGTAAACACGCTCAAACTAAAGTTAATATCAGCTTTGCCTTTCATTTTGTTGTTATTTTGTGCAGTATTTGCCGAATTAGAAGGGGTGCCATGGTAAGTAAACATAACAAAACGCTGTTGGCACTCCCTTCGGTCGTTGGGACGCAAACACGGGGCCGCTTCGCGATTATAGCCCCGTGCCTGCGCCACAAAGCTTAGTGTTATATGCTTTTCAGGAAGCTCATCAATAATGAATTTTATGAATCTAAACGCTACATTTTGGGGGCAAGTACTCTTCATTCTCGCTTTAGTTGTAATTTTCTTTACCATCAAATTCGCTAAAGGAAAAGCTGACAATATCGGGTTGGTTGCCATTTACGCTGTCTTGCTCAACTTCTTGATTCCGCCTGTTGGGTGGTTCTATTGTTACCGATGGGCAAATAAATAATTACCTAAAACAAATATCATCCTCTATGTAGCTAAGGTTTGTTTTTATTAGAGTGGATGTGTAAAAGGTTTTAAATTGTACGCATATAACAACTCAATCAACACACTCACTGCGTTCGCTGGGACGCATACACGCGGGGCGGCTTCGCCATTATGCCCCACATGTCTGCGCCCGTTATTGAAAAGTTGGTATGACTCCCTTTGTCAACCCTGAACGAGTGCTTCCCTGACATTCTTTCAGTCCATAATTAGCTTTATTTTTCGCTCATAATAAATGAACTAACGCACCGGATGAGGCAGTAATGTCGTCGGTTAGTATGCTGGTATTCGTAGGTTACTCATTCGTTGAATGAGCAGAGCTGACCTTACATGTTCCGCCGTAGCACCTTCTCATCAGTCTATGCTCGTGGGTCAATCACGGTTAAGTGATTGCCATCATAACTTTTTCGTAGGTTGTGCCACATCCCGCGGCCTGATCCGAATGCGTTAGCTCAAACTCGTTTGTCATGCAGGTACTCTACTTAACCGTAATTTTGGATTAACCGGTGTGAGTACCACTTCCTTTGCAATAGCCCAGATGTATGCCGCCATTTCCCTGGCTATCGCGGTAATGATCAAGTTGTAGTGCTTACCTTTTTTACTCATGCGCTGATAGCGTTTGCACAGACGCAGCTGGGCTTTCCAGGCGATATCAACAATGTCTTTGGGTAAGCCTTCTTGCCTTAACTGTAATTCGGTAGAGACATTTGCTGGATACCGATAGCTATGCGCACCTTCAATCAGTAAACGCCTTGCTCTGCCGTTGCCGGCTTTGGTAATGGCTCCTAAGTGTCGCTTTCCACCTGATGATTGTTCACTGGGAACTAAGCCCAGATAAGCCATGAGCTTTCTTGGGTGGTCGAAGCGATGTAGATCACCGAGTTCCGCCACAACACCAACGGCGACTAATAATCGAACACCGCGCATCGCTTGAATGGCTTTCACTACTGGATAATAACGCCATTGGTGAACGTGGTGAGTTAATTCATTATCTAGCCTTTCCAGTCGACGGATACGCTCTTCTATGGTTTGCAATTGTTCCTGCAAAACTATTTGCTGCGCCGGATGAGGCAATATCAATTCTGTAAGCCAGCGAAGGTGCTTCTTCGACCAGTTAGCAGTGCCTTCATAGCGTATGTTGTTGCGAAGCAGTAACGCTTTAAGCTGGTACTTGGCTTCTTTTAAATCTTTCATTGCCGCTTCACGAGCACGGGATAAATCCCGAACGGCTTCGTCCTCAGGCTCGGGCACATATATGGGCGTGAGATCTTCAGACTTTAGTGACCTAACGAGTTTAAGCGCATCTCGGCGGTCAGTCTTAATTCGTTCTCCAGGCTTTTTGGGAATAAGAGACGGAGCCACGACATAGCAACAATGCCCTAAACTTGTTATCAGCCGATAAATCCAGTAGCCACAAGGCCCAGCTTCATATACGACGTGAAGTGTTGCACCAGGATATTTAGATTCAAACTGCCGGAGCAGCTTTTTTACACTAGCTTTTGATGAAGGTATCCGTCCGTAGTGAACAGGGCTGGCACCACGTTGCTCCTCACAATAAGCTACTTCATGGAACTCTTTATGCGTATCCAACCCGATAAAAATCATGCTATGTTTGTTCATGCTAGCCTCCAAATTGATTTAGTATTGAACAAACTAATTATGGCTCTGGCTGAAAAGTTAACCCACGAAAATGCGGGGGCTAGCACTTTTACAGGGAGTCATTGTGTCTATACACACAAGGAAGATTATGTATAAGCTCTTACTTTTATTTGTCTTTTTACCTCTATCGTTTACTGCCAATGCTGCTCTCTCAGAGGGAGAACTGGAGCAACTAGCGACAAAGTTTGTGGAAGCCAAAAATGCTCGACAGCAACCTGAAACTACAACTCAGGATATTGATGCCTTTATTAATTTAATTGCAGACGAATTCGTCGATGAACATGTGAAGTTTAAAGTAACGATTACGGAAAAGTCCGCTTTACGTGAAGGTATGATTGCCAAAATGAGTGACAAGATTTACTACAGTTCAATAGTTATAAACGAAATAATGACTGGGGGAAATGTTGCCATTATTAAAATGACTGAGTCAGGAAAAGTCAGACCAAATCATTTAGACAAAGATATAACCTACAGCTCAGTAAATATAGTAACCTTAGAATTCAATGATGATAAGTTGATTACGTATATTCGCAGGCATCACGGTTAATGTGTGTATAACAAAACGCTGTTGGCACTCCCTTCGATCGCTGGGACGCTAACTCGTGGGCTGGCTCGCTTCGCTCGGATTTTAGTCCATGTGTTATCGCCCCTTAGTGGGAAGTTATATTGCAAGGAGGCAAATTTGGGTTTAACTCAACATATTAAACTTCAGGATAAAGTGACTAAAGAGCAAGCATCGCTATTCCTAGATGATCTTTGCTCAGAACTACAATTTGAAAAACGCACAGAAAAATGGATTGTCCGTTCAATGCAAGGAAAAAGAATGATCTTTGAGATAGTAGTTACAGATTGCGGCTTTTATACTCATCGTTCAGGAGATTACTTTGAATTTTTAGGTTTTTTAATTGAGCAGCTTACTGAAAAATTCGGCACTATTTGGATTGAGGACGTTTAAGCGAAGCAATATAACAAACCACTTAAGGTTCTCGCTTTGCTCGTTGGGACGCTAGCCGCTACTTGTAAATCCAGCCTTTCACTTCTCTTTTTTAGTGGTAATATCAAATCATACTCAATGGGAGTTATTTTATGTCTGATGCATTAAAAGTGATGCTTGAAAATATCGAGCAACTCAGTACTAAAGAGAAAGCTCTTGCTGCCCACTGTCTTTTAACGGCTATGGATACTAAGATTGATAGCGATGTGGAATCTGAGTGGGTAAAACTTGCAGAAGCTCGCAGCGCAGAGCTAGAGTCTGGTGCGGTAAAAAGCATTAGTTGGGAAGAGATAGAAAAGGATCTAAATTAAAAGATGCTGCCTGTTTCCTTTCACCCAGAGGTTAAAAGGGAAATAAAAGAGTCGTTTGATTGGTATCAAAAGCAGTCACTGGGGTTGGGTCACGAATTTACCCAAGAACTCAAGGAAGCCATCGATTCAGTTAGCTCTTTGCCATCGGCATGGACAAAAATGGGGCAAACTCATCGACGCTTTGTCTTAAGCAGGTTCCCATACTCTATTATTTATAAAATTATCGAAAACAGGGAAATTAGTGTGGTAGCTATTATGCACAACCACCGAAAACCAGGGTATTGGCACGAACGCGCCTAACAAACGCTTAACACGTTCCCTTCGGTCACTGGGACAGTAACGCAGCGGCGCTTCGCTATTATCCGCTACGTCACTGCTCGTTAGCTTAGCGTTAGGCCTATAGAGGTAAAACATGATTTCAGAGGCAGATTGGAAACACTTCAAACGAGTTAAGGCAGATGCATTAGATAAATGCTGCCAGCAAGTTTTGGACGATGTGCGTAAAGGAATCGATAATCCCGAACTTTCAGATCATGCAAAATATCTTTATTTGTATAAATTGATGGAAAACAGCGACAAACGTATCGCCAACATATTCGATTACAATGCAAGGTCCAAAGCTATGCTGCAACTTGCATTAATGAAATCAGATGGCCTTCTAGAGGCTAAGCAAATCAATGGCTTCTCAGATGAATTACAAAGTTTTATTAATAGCCATGACTAACTTATCAGCACGGCCTAACAACTCAATAAACTCACTCACTTCGTTCAACGTACGTAGACACTGAAAGTGATGAGTTATTATTTAACGATAAAGAGTGCACTATTGATGGGACTGTTTATCGATTAAACTCTTGGAAAGACTTTCATGACAAAGATGCAATTACAGTTTTTGAGTTAAAAAAGAAAGGCATCCTGGTAACAAACAGCTATTGTATTGGTATTAGGTTTTCCGCTTATAAAGAACCTCTACTGTTGAGTCAGGAACAATTATGGGAAATAGGAATTCCATAGAACGGGATCTAACAAACGCTTAAGCCACTCCCTTCACTCGCTGGGACGCTATATTTACAGGGAATTTTTGTGAATAAAATACATAGTTATTATCTAATTGGGTTCATACTCTTTTCTGCAATTTTAAATGAATTCTTAGGAAGTGAAAGTATCGGGGTAAAACTACTTTGTTCAGTTTTATTAATTACAACTTTTGTTTTTGCATCTCTATTTCATAGCTTGAAAGTCAGAGTTGCTAGAGATAAAAAGACTAGCATCAAGTAATGTACACATAACAAATTTATCAAGCATCATTACGGCCAAAAAACAAGGAGTCATTTTTAATATGAGTATTTGGCAAATTATCATTTTTATTGTGCTTTTCAGTCTAACGCTTTTACCAGTATTAGTTGCCTTAACATCTAAGAAAGCTAAGGGGGTACACAAACTAGTTTGGTGCCTCGTTTCATTATTCTTTTCATGGTTAGGCTTTTTAGTTTATTACTTCTTTGCTGTCAGAGGTATGAGTGAGCGCAACGCATAGTATAACAACCCAATCAACACACTCACTTCGTTCACGCAAGGTGGCTTCGCCCGCTATTTAAAAGTATGGTCACTAAGGAAATTTCGTGCGAATTTTAATTGTTTTTTTATTATTTCCTTTGGCTGCTTTCGCAGATGAGTCGAGGCTTGTAGAGCAGTTTTTTGGCCAAGATGGACTAGATAATAAAAGAGAAGTGTATACCGGAGAGATGTTGGAGCATTATCTGGATAAGCCCACTTTAGGCGAGGACTTACCAAAAGGCATCAATGTTAGCCTTCGAGCACTTGAACAAAGCCCGCGAAGAGAAATTTACGCTGTATTACTAACGAAAGAAGGAATATCTCAAGATTGGTATATCTATTTGGTAAACGACCAAAACAAATGGAAAATTTCAGCCGTTAGAAATCTAGCATTACCAAGTATGTTCTTTATGTCCCTGCAGGCGATACAAAGCAAACCCAATAGAACAAAAGAAGAAGAGAATCACTATCAGAACATGCTTCTTACTTTGCAGTTGGATTCGGAGCTTAAAGAATACTTGCATAAAAATATTGGTAGCTTAAATGCGATAGCCTTTGAGGCTAAAACAAGTCAGAAAAAGGCTACTGAATCTGCTAAACATTTAAATCTAAATCTAGTAGGTTACGACTCAAGTAGTGGCATAGTTGACGTCAACGTAGGTGGTATTTTAGATAACTCGGTTGGCTACCTGTTTGTACCACCTGGCACTGAAGTGCCCCAAATGTCAGATGAGGATTATATCTATATTGAGCATGTCACAGGAAATTGGTACGTGTACAAGACAACGTAACCATAATAAAACCAGTATAGAATCTCTTAAAGCCTTTACCTCTGTGTCTAAAATTGACATTTCTCAACTTCAAGAGGAAATTATCGTGATAGACAAAACATCAAAAGAATGGAACAAAGAGCCATTATGGGTCAGGTTTTTGTTGTGGGGAGTAGCGATATAACAACTCAATAAACTCACTTCGTTCGCTAGAACGTCTATATCTGGCCCAAGTGTTTAGTTTCTTCATCAGCACTAAATTGTATGCGAGTATCCATGGTGAACTCTCTATTCGTGTGCACACAACTGTTAGCTCAGGCATTGAGTTAAAGCAACTAGCAAACGCCTAAGTCGCAATCCGCGGGGCGGGTCGAGAGTTCCCCCCTATAACGTAAACACCTGAACTAAATATAAGTTAACTGTAAAAGAAATTACCGAGCAACCTTATGACTCATACTGAAATACATCGTTCACAACGCGTAGGTTGGTTGCGCGCAGCAGTACTTGGTGCAAATGACGGAATTGTATCTACTGCAAGCCTTATCATCGGTGTTGCCGCTGCGAGTACTGCCCATGAAGACATTCTTCTCGCTGGTGCTGCAGGTTTAGTTGCTGGGGCTATGTCTATGGCTGCTGGTGAATACGTTTCAGTTAGTTCTCAATCAGATACAGAAAATGCCGATCTCGCCATAGAGCAAAAATCACTGGATCAAAATTTTGAATCTGAAAAAGAAGAGCTAGCAACAATATACGAAGGTAGAGGCCTTGAACCAACTCTGGCTAAACAAGTTGCTGAGCAGCTGATGGCTCACGATGCTCTTGGCGCTCATGCCAAAGATGATATCGGAATTTCACAAAGCGCTAATGCGCAGCCCATTCAAGCGGCTTTCTCGTCGGCGGGTGCTTTCACAGTAGGCGCTGCACTTCCTTTAGCGGTTGCCTGGTTAGTGCCACAAGAGCTACTTATACCTATCGTCGCAGCTTTATCTTTAATGTTCCTCGCCGCTCTAGGTGCGATCGCAGCGCGTGTTGGCGGTGCATCTATTTCCGTGGGTGCAACCAGAGTGACTTTCTGGGGTGCGCTTGCAATGGTATTGACAGCAGTTGTAGGTCGCATCTTTGGAGTGGTTGCATGACAATGGGTTTATTTACAATAGCAGCCTCTTTACAAGTTAAGCTTTCATGTAGGAATTGGAGTGAATTGAAAGTATGAGTCAAGCGCAAGAATACGTTTCAGGGGTGGGGAAAATAGAACTGGGAACAGTGTGAGAAATGTCTTGTAACAATCTGCTGTACCCGCTAAACACGCCTTGGGTGTTATATTTCTAGTTAATTTGATCAGGGAGGTTATATTAATAGATGGACAATATTGATGCTGAATTAGCTTTACAGAAGATAACTAAAATTCAGAACTTAGAGAAAAAATTTTCTCGTGTCTACTACGTTCCTGGTTTTGCGTTTCTATTCGTTGTCATTTTTATCTTCATCAACAACGTATTTATCTCCCCTATTGATAATGGTTATTTAGCCATTTTATTGGCCTCCAATATCTTTGTAACGGGAAATGCTGCAATGAAAAGAACAGAGTACCTTAGACAAATAATCGCGCTGAAAGAAAGCGAGTGCATTGCACGTTAGCATTCTTGGCTAGTTAGCAGGTAAACAAGGCTAGTGGAACAATTGAAGTTTATTTTTATCGTTCTCATTTTCATATTTATGGGTGGCTGTACCACAGGTAAGCTTTACTACACAGACAACAGTGGCAAGCGCAATTTAGGCTGTGATGTAGCGTTTACTGGTTTGCCAAGTGTAGATAAATATGCTGTGGAGTATGCGCTTAGCTTGTGCGCGAAAAACTACGAGAATGCACCTCTTACCTCGGTTCATCGCACAGCAACCAGCAGACATGTGTTTCTTGGCGCCAAGCTTATCCCACGTATTATTACCCCAAAATGAAGTTAGCTGCTTAGAAGGAAATTTATGCTAATTACGCCCACAGTGCTCTACGAAGCCAGTTACAAAGAATACATCAAAGAGCTGGGAAACGAAGAACGGTACCCTTACCCGCTTGACTTAGACCATTCAAATTTTGCATCTTTTGTTAACCTATTGAATGGCTATTCCAAGGGCGTAAACTTGCCAGAAAACTTAGTTCCCAATACGACATTTTGGCTTATTGAAAACAGTGAAATTGTCGGTTGTTCCCATCTAAGGCATTGTTTGAATGATGCATTACGGTTTGCAGGAGGTCATATAGGGTTGGGAATAAGGCCTTCTAAGCGTGGGCAAGGCTATGGTATGAAACTCCTTAATCTAACGCTAGAAAAAGCCTTTGAAATTGGCGTCGATGAGGTACATATTCATTGCTACAAGAGTAATAAAGTTTCATCATCGCTTATAGCGTCATCGGGTGCTAAATTAGATTCTATAGTTGAAACTCAGGGTAAAAACGAACAGGTGCTTCGATTTGTTCATTCACGCTGCTAAACTAACAGTCAAAATATCTCGCTATCTCGGCTTGGACGCAAACACAGGTACCACTTCTTACTATAGGCGCCCCCCTTATTTGCCGCGTTATGCACTTATAAAATATGGAAATTAAATGAAAACCAAATTAACAGCCATTTTGATAGCGTCAGCTATTTCATCAGGATGCGCATCCACCTCTAACAAAACGGTGGGTGATTTTCTTGACGGTGCATCTTCTAGTGCAGAAAAAAGGGAACAAGAAGAATCGAAAGCAATGCACGCTAAAAAGAATTCACCCGAAACCGATGCTATAGAAGACACTATGTAAGGTGTATTTACCGCCCTTTTTCGTGGCATATTTGGCTCAGGGTGAGATCGTGAATATTTATTGACCAGTTGGCGGAAACTAAACGATCAGTTTGACGATCCGGTTTAGTCGTGATCTTATACTCTCTTTTTGGGGAGTAAAACCATGTATATCGAAGCCTTCACCACCCACTTTGGGGAATTATCTGACACGCGTCAATCAGCAAAAGTGACCTATCCACTTGAGGATATTTTGTTTATCACCTTGTGTGGTGTCGTCGCTGGAGCCGAAGGGTGGAGCGATATCCGGGACTATGCCGACGGTCATATTGGCTGGTTCCAACAACATGGTTACTTGCGCGATGGCGTCCCCGTTGATGACACTATTGCCCGTACCATTTCGCGTATCGACCCAGAGCAGTTTAGAGTTTGCTTTATCAACTGGATGCAGGCTGTACATGAAAGCACCGAAGGACAATTGATTGCGATTGACGGTAAAACGCTGCGAAGCTCCTACCAGCGCGGTGACCGCCAATCAACGATACACATGGTCAACGCGTTTGCCTGCACCAATAAAGTCGTTTTAGGTCAGGTTAAAACCTCAGAGAAGTCGAACGAAATTACAGCGATCCCTGAGCTTATTCAGTTACTTGATGTTCAGGACACCTTGGTATCAATTGATGCTATGGGCTGCCAGACCAGCATCGCAGAGCAAATAGTCGAGCAAGGTGGTGATTACCTGTTCACACTCAAAAGCAATCAGGGCAAGCTCTGTAAAGCAGTCGAGGATGCGTTTACTGAGACACGGGAAGCACCACTTGGTGGCTTAACCTTCGAGCAAAAGCGGGGTCGCATAGAAGCCCGGACATACCATGTGTTAAGTGCTGATGACGTGAGCAAAGCGTTCCCGCAATGGCCTGAGTTAAAGACGCTTGGCATGAGCATGAGCTTCCGCCAACAACAAGGCAAAGCACCTGAACTGACATATCGCTACCATATCAGCTCCGCACCATTAAGTGAGAAGCAACTAGCCGAAGCAGTACGTTCTCACTGGGCTGTAGAGAACAGCTTGCATTGGGTACTGGATGTCAGCATGGGTGAAGACGACTGCCAGATACACCAGAATCACGGTGCCGAAAACTGGTCGATGCTACGCCATTTAGCGCTAAACATGTTGCGGGCAGAGTCATCAAAAAGGCAGCATACCCGCCAAGCAAAAACGGGCTTGGATGAAAGCCAGCTATCTGGAAGCTGTGCTAACTGCGGGTTTTAGTGGCATGATTAATTAGTGAGCACTCATGCGGTTGCCCTGATATTTGGCTCAGAATAAAGGCATCAAAAACTAAACATTTTTTAGCATTTGAGCGCTTAAAGGAAAAACAAAATATGAAATTTAAAAAGAGCCACTTTTTACTATTTTTAACCTCACTCTTGCCAGCACTTGCTTCAATTGCTGCCCCGCAAGCCCTTAGCGTGGAACAAGATGGTATTGTGGGTCACTATTATCAGCCACCGGCTAATTCCCACAATCAGCCTGTTATCGTACTTGGTGGTTCAGAGGGCAGGGCAACCGCATGAGTGCTCACTAATTAATCATGCCACTAAAACCCGCAGTTAGCACAGCTTCCAGATAGCTGGCTTTCATCCAAGCCCGTTTTTGCTTGGCGGGTATGCTGCCTTTTGATGACTCTGCCCGCAACATGTTTAGCGCTAAATGGCGTAGCATCGACCAGTTTTCGGCACCGTGATTCTGGTGTATCTGGCAGTCGTCTTCACCCATGCTGACATCCAGTACCCAATGCAAGCTGTTCTCTACAGCCCAGTGAGAACGTACTGCTTCGGCTAGTTGCTTCTCACTTAATGGTGCGGAGCTGATATGGTAGCGATATGTCAGTTCAGGTGCTTTGCCTTGTTGTTGGCGGAAGCTCATGCTCATGCCAAGCGTCTTTAACTCAGGCCATTGCGGGACGCTTTGCTCACGTCATCAGCACTTAACACATGGTATGTCCGGGCTTCTATGCGACCCCGCTTTTGTCTCGAAGGTTAAGCCACCAAGTGGTGCTTCCCGTCGTCTCAGTAAACGCATCCTCGACTGCTTTACAGAGCTTGCCCTGATTGCTTTTGAGTGTGAACAGGTAATCACCACCTTGCTCGACTATTTGCTCTGCGATGCTGGTCTGGCAGCCCATAGCATCAATTGATACCAAGGTGTCCTGAACATCAAGTAACTGAATAAGCTCAGGGATCGCTGTAATTTCGTTCGACTTCTCTGAGGTTTTAACCTTGACCTAAAACGACTTTATTGGTGCAGGCAAACGCGTTGACCATGTGTATCGTTGATTGGCGGTCACCGCGCTGGTAGGAGCTTCGCAGCGTTTTACCGTCAATCGCAATCAATTGTCCTTCGGTGCTTTCATGTACAGCCTGCATCCAGTTGATAAAGCAAACTCTAAACTGCTCTGGGTCGATACGCGAAATGGTACGGGCAATAGTGTCATCAACGGGGACGCCATCGCGCAAGTAACCATGTTGTTGGAACCAGCCAATATGACCGTCGGCATAGTCCCGGATATCGCTCCACCCTTCGGCTCCAGCGACGACACCACACAAGGTGATAAACAAAATATCCTCAAGTGGATAGGTCACTTTTGCTGATTGACGCGTGTCAGATAATTCCCCAAAGTGGGTGGTGAAGGCTTCGATATACATGGTTTTACTCCCCAAAAAGAGAGTATAAGATCACGACTAAACCGGATCGTCAAACTGATCGTTTAGTTTCCGCCAACTGGTCAATAAATATTCACGATCTCACCCTGGTTCAGAGGGCGGCATTCCTACGAAGCTTGCTAAGGTCATCGCCAATAATGGTCACCCTACGTTAGCCATTGCTTATTTCAAAGCCGATATGCTTCCCAAAGAATTAGAAGAAATTCCCCTCTCCTATTTCGAAAAAGCGACAGCTTGGCTAAAACAAAAACACCCTGCGCGAAAACATATCACGCTCATCGGATGGTCTAAAGGCGCCGAGTTGGCGTTGCTGCTTGCGTCCCGCGACACTGTATTTGATCGTGTAATCGCGATTGCACCAAGCTCAGTGGTGTGGGCAGGCATTCTAGATGATTGGCAAACGGTACCTGGCTCAAGCTGGAGTCACAACCAAAAGGGATTACCCTTTGTTGCCTTCAATCCAACCGGACCTGTTGAAGGGTTGTTAGACCTATATACCCAATCTTTACAAAATAGAACGGATGGAGGAAGTGCGACAATCCCTGTTGAAAATATTCGCGGAAATGTTGTGCTTTATTCGGGGGGAATGGATGAAATATGGCCGTCCTCTTCTATGGCGGCTTCAATCTGCCAACGTATGATAGAAAATGAACGGTCTCGTTGTAAGCATATTGATTACCCAAAACTAGGCCATCTGTTAGATTACAAGATGCTTAACGCCTCAGAAGACTTGTATAAACACTTTGTAAACAGCATCGCCGGCAAACAATAAAGAATAATTCTCTAAATCGACCTAGGGTTGGTTCAATCCAATTCAAATACGCTACAGTGGCGAGCTAGACAAACAGGGACTGAAAGTTGAAAAAAGTTGCGATTATAACGGGGGCTAGTAGGGGTATTGGTGCCGCTACCGCTTTTACGCTATCTAAAAAGGGTTACCATGTTTGCATCAACTACCTGAAAAATGAAAAGCTTGCGAAAGCTTTATGCACTTCAATTAACACCAGTGGCGGCGTTGCAATTACTCATAAAGCGGATGTCTCAGAAGAGGCAGAAGTTCAAAGCATGTTTAACAAGGTTAACGCTGAGTTCGGCACCGTTACGCATCTGGTGAACAATGTAGGTGTGCTTTTTACAAAAACTGCATTTTCAGAAATTAGTGCCGAGCGCTTCACAACAATTCTGACTATTAATGTACTAAGCGCTTTTCTTTGCTCGAAAGCTTTTGTGAAACAAGTTCAATATGATGGCGCCATTGTGAACGTTTCTTCTGTTGCATCTCGAACAGGAGCCCCGTTTGAATACGTAGACTATGCTGCATCGAAAGGTGCTATGGATACGCTTACTACCGGAATGTCATTAGAGCTTGCTAGCCAAAATATTAGAGTCAATAGCGTGCGCCCAGGCTTTATTGCCACCGATATACATGCAGACGGAGGTGAGCCAGATCGCGTAAATCGCCTAAGCTCACAAATTCCGATGGGACGCGGAGGCAATACACAGGAAGTAGCAGATGCTATCGCATGGTTATTATCAGATGAAGCATCTTACGTTACAGGTTCATTTATTGATATTGCGGGTGGTAGATAAGTTAGAATAATCACAGACTACATTTATGCGATTAATACGCAGTAAAAAATTCGAGTGAATTTCTCCTTGATAGATAAAAGCTATCTCCAAATATTATTGCTAACTATAGCCAATTATTTAAGCTACAAGCGTGATGATATCACATAACAAAAATCGCAATTTGTATTACAGTATCTGTTTTTTAACGCATTTATGTGTTTCGTTTATATTTTTACAACGTGCAGAAACGTTGCTGGCGTTTTGCGCAAAAGACGAAACCGTTTTAAAATTTGGTAACCAGCTTTAAAACCAACTCAACGATATTCTAAAAGAGAGGTATACATTATGTTTACTAAAGAGATGGTGCATACTGCGCTACAAACGTGGTGCGACAATGTTGTAAAAGTTGGGAAAGTACATACCGAAGGTGGAGACGTGCAAGCGTTCTCTCTTCAGGTGCTCTCTGACAGCTACGATTATGACAATGGTCATGTTTTGTTTAAACCTACCTTGACGTTTGGTCAGCAAACGTTCCGCCCTACGAAAGAAGGCGCGCTATCATATTTTGTGGGTGGAAACAGCGATTACCCCAACGACAATGGTTTTAAGCTCAAGCCTTGGGTGAAAGTATGGTACAGCAAAGAAGACTTTATTCTTAACGGCGAATTAGCCATTGTGCAGTGTAATGTTCACTTTATTGGGGATGACGACAGTCACATTTTTGTGAATAAAAGCTTTGTCTTTAAGCAATGTGACGATGGCAAGGTGCGTATCATTTTGCATCAATCCTCACTACCTTATCAGCCATAAGTAGATTATTGAACATTAACCCAGCGCGTTGCATGTTATCAAAAGATAAAGGCAACGCGGTATTAGCGCTATCGATTACGTCTGTTATCTTCGAACTCACTTTCAAGCATGCCTTCACGCTGATTGACCGGAAGCATTTGCTGGTCAAATTCACTATGAGGATTGGTTTCGTTATAAGCCAGTGGTTCATTTTCGCAATTGAGTGAATTCGTTAAAACTGCTACACAAACTGACTTCTCGGCTTTGGCACTAGGATCGTGACTAAAAGTACAAGCAGACAGTGTGGATAATGCGCCCAGTGCCACTAACCATAAAGCTGCGCTTCTTGTAACTGAACCGGTTATCGTCACACCATGGTGTGTAATCATTGTAAGCCCCTAAATTAACTAACGTTATTTACCAATTTGGTATACAATATTTAGTTCTCTTTGAGTACAATATCATTTTTAAATTGGGCGATAAAGCGCTTTGAAATAACCCTGTTTTAGATACATATCCTGGCCACCAACGATAGTTTATCAATATTTATTGATAGGCCCTCGTTCACAACTTCGAAACCATATCGGTTATTATGACAAAGTAATTAACAATGGGTATATTTTCCTTTATATTCAATAAAGGCTATACATAGCCAAATTTCAATGGAAAGGGATGAAATGAACGTAGATAAAAAAGGATCTTTGGTAGTTGTAGGTACAGGTATTACTGTATCTGGCCAAATGACCTTAATTACGGAAAGCCTACTTAAAACAGCTGATATCGTATTGAGCGTTGTAACACAGTCGGCGCTAATCAATCTGCAAATGATTAACTCGAATGTGGTGTGTTTACGCCACCTTTACGAGCAAGGCAAGTCTCGGGCACTCACCTACCAAAAAATGACGCAACGCATTGTTGATGAAGTCAAGGCAGGAAAAAAGGTGGTGGCGGCGTTTTATGGTCACCCTGGGGTATTTGTAAATCCCTCACATGAGGCCATCAAACAACTAAAAGAAGAAGGTTATAATGCCGAGATGCTACCGGGGATTTCTGCTGAAGACTGCTTGGTTGCTGATTTAGGGCTAGATCCTGCACATTATGGATGTCAGTCGTATGAGGCGACTCAGTTTCTGCTAAGACAATACACCTTAGACCCTCATATGATGCAGATTATCTGGCAGATTGGCAGTATCGCCGATTTCACACATAACAAACACCGTACCGCTCACCCAGGCTTAACGCAGTTAAGAAACGAATTGTTGAAATATTTTTCTCCTGAGCACACCATTATAGTTTATGAAGCCTCTACCATTCCCATTGCGGCTCCCCGAATAGAATACCTTGAACTAAAAGACTTAGCGGCAGTAATACCAAAACCTATCACTACGTTGGTTATCCCTTCTAAAGGATTACCAGATTTTGATATGAAATCGATGGCAGAACTAGATTTAACCCCTGCCCTTTTTGAACAAAAGTTGTTTGGCTAAAACGTAAGTTTCTAACTACATAAAATAAAGGAATAAAAAATGAACGATTTGTTAGTAAAGTTTTTGATTGCTATGGATAAAGATGAAAAGTTGAAACAACAGTATGTCAGCGATCCTAAGGGGACTGCTGAAGCTTTTGGTCTATCTGACGAAGATGTCCAAATATGCGCAAAAAACGATGTTGCAGCGATAAAAAACCGATGTGAAGCTGAAGGCGCAGACAACTTAGAAATCAGTCACTCTAAATAAGTTGATACTGGCTATATGGATTTAATTTTATGAGATTGTGGTGTCTTTTGTGGGTAGTGCTTTTAGCACTGCCCAGTTTTTCTGTGTTTTCTCAAGGCGCAACTGTCGATATTGAGAAGGTATTGCAAACTGCCGATAAGAATGTATTTGTTAACCCCACGCTCGCAAAGAAACTCCTTAATCAAGCCGAAAAGTATCTAGCAGACAAAGACCTTCCAGCCTATGAAGCTCACTTGCTTAACCTAAAAAGTCATTCGTATATTCTTGAGGGTAATTATAAGCTGGCTTATGAAATGGCCACCCAGGCAAAAAAACTAGCCACAGAAGCTAATAACCAATTGCAACTTGCCGAAGCGTTAAGGCGACAAGGAATAATCACTTATTTCTTTGATTTATATGGTGAATCTCTAGAGTTACTGCTTAATAGCCTGAGTATTCATCAGTCGTTAGACACCAGCTACATACAAAACACGTTGCAAGCCATCGGAAATTTGTATTCTAAATCGAATCAATGGGCCGATAACTTAATAAACACAGGTGAACAACTAGTAGCCGAATCAATTAAACGCGGCAACACCTATTATGAAGAACAAGGCTACGGTTTCATTGTGTCTGGCCTACTGGCTAAGGGAGAAATAGAGCAAGCGAAGTCATTGATTGACCGTGTAAATACTAACCCCGACAAATTCGCGCCTATCTTGAATTTCTATTTGGCAAAAACTTACCTGCAATTAGGTAACCATGAAGAAGCGCTTGCGGTTACTAAAAATATTATCGAGCATGCAATTGCTGGGAAGCAACGCCAACGTGAGCTAGCGGGACTTGCATTGCAGTCTGAGGTTTTACTCAAATTAGAACGCATTGATGAAGCCGCCCAAACGGTTTTGAAGTTCTTATCCATTGCACAAGATTTAGACATTACTGAATATCAGTATGAAGGCTTAAAGATGCAAGCCAACATTGCGCTACTTAAGGGCCAATATCGCGATGCCTATCAATTTCTTTTGCAACATTCAGAATTGAAGCAGCAGGTCTTTGATACCCGCCAATCGGAGCAACTAGCGTTTAACAGAGCCCGTTTAGAAACCGATCAAAAGATACAAAAAATTACTGAATTAGAACTTAGTCAACAACTGTCAGAACAAAATAGTACGTTTCAGGTGTACATCATTGTCACGATTTGCTGCGTCGCTATTCTTTTATTTTTTATGTTTGTTATTACGCTTAAACAGAAGCGAGAATTGCGGGAGCTTGCGTTAAACCTACAAAATGCCACCGACGCGAAATCAGAATTTTTAGCCCGTATGAGCCACGAAATTAGAACACCAGTGAACGCCATAGTGGGGCTTACAAAGCTAACGCAAAAATCTGTTGTTAATGAAGAACAAAAAACCAACCTATCCCAAATTGAACAGTCGTCACAAACCCTACTAGGGGTAATTAACGATGTGCTAGATTTTTCAAAAATTGAAGCGGGAAAACTTAATATTGAATCTGAGGTTTTTGAACTCGACAAGCTGGTCGAGCAAGTCATTCGGTTACACGGGATAAATGCTAAAGAGAAGCGTATTGAATTGTTACAGTACGTGGCAAGGGACGTTCCCCTTCAAGTCTCTGGTGATGCCCTGCGTATTGAGCAAGTGCTGAATAATCTGCTAAGCAATGCCATTAAGTTTACTGACGAAGGAATGGTGTTCGTATCGGTTAATAAAAAATACTCTGAACACGGCGTTTTACTTGAGTTCTCAGTAAAAGATACGGGAATTGGCCTTTCAACAAATCAGATAGAATCACTGTTCGATGCCTTTACGCAAGCTGATGAATCCATTACCCGTAAATATGGCGGAACGGGGTTGGGCTTATCAATTTGTAAGCACCTTGTTTCGCTAATGGGCGGGGAAATATGGGTAGAGAGTAAGCTTGGTCAAGGCGCTACTTTCTTTTTCACTGTGTTAGTTGAGCAGCATAATCAACTGCCACAACCCACTACGTTAGGAAACCTAACGTTATCCGACCTAAAAGTGTTGGTGGTTGACGACACTATGCTTTCAAGACAAGCAATAGCGGAAGCGTTACTGCGCATCAATATCAACCCAGATTTGGCCACTGGTGGTAAAGAAGCGCTTATGTACCTGCGTACCGCTGTGGCAAGTAATGTACCGTATGATTTAATCATTATTGATTGGAAAATGGCGGACATTGATGGCATCGAGTTAGCCTCAATTATTAATCAGGAGTTCAGTCAAGGTAAGCCTAATATTGCGATGTTGTCAGCTTATGATATTGAATCACTTAAAACCCTCGGGCGACCAGTGGGCGTAGAGTACTATCTACAGAAACCGGTTAATAGCAGCTCGTTGCAGAATTGCTTACTGAGAATGTCTACTCGGGGCAAACCTCAAATGGCATCGTTAGAAAGTGAAGCTAAAGCGCCACCCGATTTTTCTGATAAAAATATCCTTTTGGTAGAAGATGATGCGATAAATCGCAAAGTTGCCAAACTGTTTTTAGCCGATACTAAGGCCAAGGTCAGTGTTGCAGAAAATGGCTTAATTGCTATGCAAATGTTGGAGCAAGAGAACGTTTTCGATCTTGTCTTGATGGATATGCAAATGCCTGTGATGGACGGGTTAACTGCTGCTCAAAAAATCAGAGAAGAGTTAAAGCTAGATGTTCCAATTGTGGCGATGACAGCACACGCTATGCAAACAGAGATAGAAAAAAGCTTCGCCGTGGGCATGAATGCGCATATTGTAAAACCCGTTAAGCCTGAATATTTGTACCATGTATTAAGTGAGCAGTTTGTAAAAGAAGCTTAAGCCTAACATTTAGAAAAAACCGAGCCTCAACAAGCTCAATAACAACCTTAAGTTTAAGAACACAAACTCAAACAACGCTAGGAACAAAAAAAAGCGGTTAACCTGTTTTAGGTTAACCGCTTTTTATTAATGTTTACGTGTTAGCTGTTGAGTTTTAGGCGTTAGCAAAAGTACACACCTAAATTTCAGCGTTGTTTAAATAAAACTATATAGGTGAACCCGGTGGTAACGGCTTCACTTCAAACGCCCCAGACCAATGACCTGATTTCCAGTAAGTATCGAAGTACTTATGCAAAACTTCATCAGCGTCTCTATCGCTATCATCATCTAGCCATTCATCGAACTCAAGCAACGCACTGTGCATCGCCATTTTAGCTTCTGGTGCCAATGCTGGGTTTGTTACGGCTTTCATTATGGCATTCAATGCAACTAACTGTAGACGTGAAGCAACCAAATCGCCTTTAGCCCCGCGTTTGTGTTTAACGCGATACCAATGCACGTTTAATATCTGGCGTACTAGCCCTTCCACACCCACGAGTGCTTTTGTTCGGCTACTTTGCCACGCTAAACGATTTAAACGCTCTGGGTGTAGTAATAATGACAATGCAAAATCACTGGCAGAGGCTGCTGCTGATACTGGGTCGAGCATAAGCCCCATTTTTCCCTGAAAATGCTCACGGGTAACATCATCACCGTACGCAGTGGGCGGAATGAGTGCTAATACGCTTTCAGGAATAGTTAAATAAGGCACGGTAGTGGCAGTAATAAGCTGCTGCATGGCACGTTGCTGTACCTGTGGTGCAACGTCTTGCTGACCTTGTGGCGTGGTGTAATCGCCCTTACGCTCGTATTCGTAAATCAAGCCTCCCACTTGTTTTGCTACCGCTTCTAATTGAAAGCGATGAAGCAAATAAATTGGCACTAATGCATTTTCTAGTGACGACAAGCTAGCATTGGGTTTCAGAGTATCCATTCCCAGTTGTTCAAGCGCATGGCGTCTGACCGCAGAGATTTCATCGAAAGCATCTAGCGGATCGGCACCGTTTTCCCACATGTGTCCATTTGCCGAACTATGACGCGAACTTCGGGTATCAGAATCTGACTTAAATGCCAGTCCTTGATTACGAGTTTTAACAATTTGCTTAGCCAAACCTTCGGCTTCTTCATTGAGAGAACCAAATTCTTGATAGCCATAAACAATAGCGTGTTTATCCCAGGCACCTATGCCCTTATCGTAAGCCCCTTCAAGGCTAATTTTATCGCCTTTTAGGGTAATGCGCGGGTGTGGATAATCCATCACGGAAGCCAAGTCGTTTTCACTGGCCGCAAAATTGTGTGCTATGCCCAAGGTATGCCCTACTTCATGGGCAGAGAGCTGCTTGATGCGATCTAACGCCATGGCTTCTTGTTCAGGTGAGCTAGCATTGTCACCAGAAAATGGGCTGGTAAGCCCTAGTGCGATTAAATAGTCTTGGCGAACACGCAGTGAGCCCAGCGTCACATGGCCTTTAATAATTTCACCCGTGCGAGGGTCGACCACGGACGAACCATAAGACCAACCTCGGGTAGCCCGATGCACCCAGTTAATCACGTTGTAACGGACATCCATGGGATCGGCATCTTGGGGCAACACTTTCACCTGAAAGGCATTTTTATAACCTGCCGCTTCGAAAGCTTGGTTCCACCAGCTGGCGCCTTCTTTTAATGAGGACATCACCGGTTCTGGAATACCTGGGTCTAGGTAATACACAATAGGTTCAACCGCTTCGCTCATAGGCGCATGTGGTGATACCTTGGCGAGACGGTGGCGTGTAATAAAGCGCTGCTCCGTAGGCTCATTAATTGCCGTAGAGTAATCGAAATAGCGGAATTTCCAATAACCTGAGTAGGGATGATAAGCCCGTGGTGTATAGCCATCGTCAGGTAATGCAACAAATGAATGATGAAGGTGTACCGAAAGGTTTTCTGCATCTGGCGCGACATCTGTCAAATAGTTACCCGGCTTGCTGCCAGCAAACGTGACTAAAGCTTCAAGCTCGGTGTTTTTCTCAAACCCCTTTGTGCGAGGTAAATATACTCCGCTACGGCTTTTGTCTGCTTTAAAGCTGCCTTGTTTTTTAGCTGATAGCCGGTTACCGATGCCATGAATATCACTAAATAAAAAAGGGGTGTAGTCGATTAGATTAGCACTATCGCTCTTTGCCACTATAACAAAGCCGGCTAATACGGAACTGGCAAAGGCTTCGTTAATACTTTGCTTTTCAGCTGCGCTACCATGGGCTGCGCGGTACTTAGTATTTAGCTGCTTCAGCATCAGCTTATTGCCAAAGCGTTCGAAGGCAATTAAGCGAGTGCGCCCTAACTGGCCTCTATCTAAACCAATATCGTTAGAGCCTAAGCCGTAAGGTAAGCTGCTTTGAAATAAAAACTGGCGCTCATCGTTGGGTATCGATAAATACACTTTGTCAGTTTCATCATCATAATACACGGGGATGAGGCCATCTTTGGCGGACATCTCTTTAGTGAATTCACTAATGGTGGGTAACGCTGCCCACACAGGTGTCGCGAAAACAGCGGACATAACAACAACCATGAACCACCGTATAGCGCTGCATGAGAAGCGCCTCTCACCCCTTGCCTTTTTATTACTTTGTTTGTTTTCGACCAACACGACTGATTTCCTTTTAAATAACGCAAACGCTGTATTTTACTTTTTATATCATCTCAACTTATACCTCTTCTACCCTATCGTAAGTGTTTGATTATGCATATGGCTATTCATCGAAAAACACTGACTATTGCGTGAATTTTTAATGGGTAAAGCGCTAACCTAGTCGCTGATGGTAAATGCTGGTATTGATTGCTATTAAAAATCGCGACTAGAACCGCTATTGGTCATTACAGTTGGCTAACGCTACCTGCTTTTGCTATTAGATATGGCGACTTTGTTGGTAATTAGGTTTGCACAATTGATATAGTACGGGGCATTGTTACCCCACGTTGTAAGAAAGCATGTTGAAGTACGCTACTCGAGCCACCACCCTATCCCCTTTTTTAGCCATGGCCTATGGTGAGAAAGCCACTGCGCTGAGCAATCAAGGACACGATGTTATTCGGTTAAACTTGGGTGAGCCTGACTTCGGCGCGCCCACGCCGGTTGTTGAGGCCATGAAGCAGTCGTTGTCTCAAGCTGATTACCCGTATACTTCAGCATTAGGCTTGCCTGAACTTAGAAGCGCCATTGCTCAGTTCTATAAAACTCAGCACAACGTTGATATTCCAGCTTCGCGCATTGTAGTTACCGCTGGCGCATCAGCGGCGTTGTTATTGGTGAGTGCAGCGCTCGTTGAGAACGGCGATAAGGTAATACTTGGCGATCCTTCATACCCTTGTAATCGTCGATTTTTAAACACCTTTGGCGGCGAAGTTACGTTAGTGCCGACTTCTAGCAAGCAACAATTTCAGTTAACCCATGACGATGTAACACACCATTGGGATAGTAAAACCAAAGGCGTGCTTATCGCTAGCCCGGCTAACCCAACCGGCACCGCTATTGCAGAAAAGGAACTATATAGTATTGGTGAAACCTGCAAGCAAAATGATGGATTTCTTATTGTTGATGAAATTTATCTCAACTTAGATTTACGCGATAGCTCGCCTTCTGCTGCAAAGCAACCTGCCCCACTCAACACGGTTTTGGCGAATGAGCGCTTGCACAACAATACTATTGTGATTAATAGCTTTTCCAAATACTTCGGTATGACAGGCTGGCGCTTAGGTTGGTGTGTGGTACCCGAAGGTATGACCCAAGTTATGGAGCGATTAGCACAAAACCTATTTATTTGCCCCTCTACCCTAGCCCAGCAAGCTGCGCTAGCGTGCTTTACACCGGAGTCACTTGCCCAATGTGAACAGAAAAAAGCACAATTGCGCACACGTGCTACGTTTGTGCTGGACGCCATTGCAGACATGGGTTTAAGTATTGACGCGACACCAGATGGCGCGTTTTACGCGTATATCAATATTGAATCTACTGGCCTTACCGCCATTGAGTTCTGTGACCGTTTATTAGAAACCGAATATGTGGCATTAACACCCGGTGACGACTTTGGCGAACATAATGCTACTCGTTATGTAAGGTTGTCGTTTGCCACAGAGATAAGCCGTTTAAAAGAAGGCTTAACCCGCATGAAACGATTTGTTGAACCTTATATTCGCTAATCGCTGTTTATTCGCCTCTATCTATTTTGTTTTGGTAAGCACTGCGCATTGCATACTGGGTGGTAAATTACATGTGTATTCACACCCAAATCAATACTCAATTATTACCTAAAAAAATGATTTAACCTGAAGGGATTGCGTATATTGGTTGCACATAAGTCTTCCATGAAAAATAAAATAGGACACGATATTTATGAGTGATCAACGGGAATTTGATGTAGTAATTTTTGGTGCTACGGGCTTCACTGGTAAATTGGTAGCTGAATACTTCCAAAGCCAATATGGCAGCGACAGCAGCGTAAAATGGGCTATTGCCGGGCGTAACGAAGCCAAGCTTGCGGATGTTAAAGCAGAGTTAGGTATTAGCGATGATGTGGTAAGTATTATTGCAGATGGTGATGACAACGCTGCACTAGATTCGCTGACTAAGCGCACATCAGTGGTATTAACCACGGTAGGGCCTTATCAAATTTACGGTGAAAAATTACTCTCTGCCTGCGTTGACAACGGCACGGGCTATACCGACTTATGTGGTGAGCCTGCGTGGATGCACCAGATGATCAACAAATATGAAGCCAAAGCAAAAGACACGGGTGCCAATATTGTTTTTTCGTGTGGGTTCGACTCTGTACCTTTCGATTTAGGGGTTCACTTCTTACAAGAGCACGCTAAAAAGCAAACCGGCGCCGCGATTGAATACGTAAAAGGCCGTGTGAGAAAAATGCAGGGTACGTTTTCTGGTGGTACAGCAGCCAGCTTAAAAGCCACTATGGTAGCAGCACATAAAGACAAATCGATTATGTCTGCACTGATTAATCCGTTCTCGCTTGCAGATGCTAGCCAAAGTCACCCACAGCCAGATGGCACCAAGCCATACTACGACGAGTCTTTAGGTTCGTGGGCTGCGCCATTTATTATGGCGGCTATTAATACCAAGAACGTACACCGTTCTAATTACTTGGCAAACTTCGCCTACGGCAAAACCTTTCAGTATGATGAGATGATGCTTACTGGCCCTGGCGAGAAAGGCGAAGCGATGGCGAACCATGTTGCCCAAGACAAATCATTAGGTGGTGAGGGTGGCCCTAAGCCTGGTGAAGGCCCAAGTAAAGAAGAGCGGGAAAATGGGTTTTACGATGTTATGTTTATCGGTGAAGCAACTAATGGCGATACCCTTGCGGTATCAGTAACTGGTGACAAAGACCCGGGTTATGGCTCAACCAGCAAAATGATTTCAGAATCTGCCCTTTGCCTTTGTAAAGATGTGTCACTTTCTGGCGGCTTCTTTACACCTGCATCTGCATTGGGTGATAAGTTGATTTCTCGCCTCACTGAAAAAGCAGGGCTTACGTTTAACGTAGAGAAGTAAATTTCTTTTTTAAAGAAAAGCTTTTGAAACGCCGCTGCGGCTCGCTCTGCACGCGGCGTTTTTATTTATAAGCAGCCCTTCTACTGTTTTCCTCTCTGCCCATCTCAGTTACTCAAAGCAAAAATTGTCAACAAAGTGTAAAGGTTTGAACAGATTTCGTATTATTTACTCCTAATCTTTGAACAACAAGATGCCTGCCCCCTCGCCGATCCTTGCCCCGGTATGCAAACGTCTGAAGAAATTAAAAGTAATTATAAATGCTTCAAAGGATTTGAAGGTTCAAATAGCAATCAATCTCCCCCATTTTTTTCAACGAGCTTGATTGTTTTTTAAATTAGTAATTACAGGACATATTATGAAAAAATTAGCGTTTTTAGCCGTTACGTTAAGCAGCTTATATGGCTGCGGTTCGGACAACAACGACGATGAGCAATCCACTAATGCCACATTAACATCCCCTGATGTGGATACCATTTCTGATGCAAATAATGATGGAAACAGCGATGGAAATGATGGCGCCGACAACAATGAAAATACGGACAACAACAGAAACAATGCTGATAATAACCAAAGAGGCAGATCTGCACAGGGAATTGACGAAGATGTAGACCAACAACGTCAAAATAGTCGGGATAGAGAAGGAAGAGAAGATTTTGTTCTCAATACCCAAGGAGGCAGAGAAATACGCTCTTATGATGGCAGTAGTAACAATCAAGATAACCCCGATTGGGGTGTTACCTTTAGTCACCTGCAACGTATAGCGCCTGCTTTTTACACTGACGGCGTGTCAGAAATGGCCGGTCCAGCACAAAAAAGTGCACGTGAAATCAGCAACTTGCTGGTGATGCAGGCTGAGGGGGAAAGTATACCCAACACTTATAACACCAGTGATTACTTATGGCAGTGGGGACAGTTTATTGACCACGATATAAGCCTTACAGACGGAAGTACCTTAGAAGCGGAACACATCATTGTGCCCACAGGCGATGTATTTTTCGACCCTAACAGTACAGGGAGTGTCACTATTTCATTTAATCGTGCAATTTACGACCCAGACACAGGCACCGATGCGAATAACGTTCGTGAACAGGAAAATGAAATTACGAGTTGGATAGATGGCTCGATGATTTATGGCTCTGATTCCGAACGTAATGAAGCGTTGCGCGAAGGGGATCAATCGCCCTTCTTAGCCACATCTGAGAATAACTTACTGCCACGAAACCCTAACGGATTTCCGAATGCTAATGGCTTTGTATCTGACCCTAGCGTGTTATTTCTCGGCGGCGACGTTCGGGTTAATGAACAAGCTGTGCTTACCGCTATGCATACTATTTGGGTAAGGGAGCACAACCGCATTGCGACTATTCTACAGGCGCAACAGCCCCAATCAGATGTCGAAGATATATACGAACAAACTAGGCGTCTTGTTATTGCCAAGTTGCAGATAATTACCTACGACGAGTACCTACCTGCTTTATTGGGCGAAAACACAATGCCTGATTATCAAGGTTATGATGATGACGTAAATCCCACCACCTACAATGAGTTTTCAACTGCAGCCTATCGGCTTGGTCATAGCGAAGTCAGTGACAATATACTTCGCTTAGATGCCGACAATAATCCAATAGATGAAGGTAGTTTGGCGCTTCGTGATGCCTTTTTCACAGGGATAGGGCTGTACGTTGAAGAAGATGATATTGACCCTGTTCTTCGTGGCCTGGCAAAACAACGTCATCAAGCTATCGATATTAAAGTGGTAAATGGACTACGTAACTTTTTATTTGGTAGGCCTGGCAGTGGAGGCTTTGACCTTATCTCTTTAAATATTCAACGGGGGCGAGATCACGGGCTAGCATCCTATAATGATGTTCGGGAAGCCATGGGGTTAGAGCGTGCTGAATTTTTCAGTGACATTACTTCAAACACCACGCTGCAAACTGCACTGTCCAACGCCTACAATTCGGTTGATGATGTTGAGCTATGGATAGGCGGGTTATCTGAAGATCCTCAAATAGAAACGGGTTCTCAGTTAGGTGAATTATTTACTGCTATCAATGTTAAGCAATTCGACGAACTTCGCGAAGGTGATCGGTTTTGGTATCAAAGATATTTGACCGATGACGAGCTTGAAATGGTAGAAGGCACCACGCTAGCAGAAGTGATTCGAGCGAATACTAACATTGGTGACGAACTACAGTCTGAGGTTTTCTTTGTAGAGTAACGTATAGAACGCGGATTTACCCTACTTGCTTTATGGATGAAGGACGCAGTACTAAGACCCAAGAATAAGTAGGGTCTATTCCGCTTATTTGCTTATGTATTAGCTTCTGTATTAGCTCATTAACTTTTATCTATCAGTGCACCAAAATTGCCAAGTTGAAGTATAAAAAGTAAGGCTCAATTAACCTTATCGGCTTTTCTGCTACCTACCGATGAGAAAAATAAGCAAAGGAGATTACCATGGCCAAGCAACACGCAGCACAGATTAAGAACGACGACACGTATGAAGCGCTTCGGGATAAAGGCTACAGCAAAGAAAAATCAGCCAGAATTGCCAATGCGCAAGCTAACGATGAGCAATCGCCCTCGAAAAAAGGCGGTGAAAGTAAAAAATATGAAGAACGTACCAAGAAAGAGCTTTACGACAAAGCTAAAGAAGTAGGTATTTCAGGTCGCTCAACCATGAGTAAAAGTGAGCTTATTGATGCGCTACGACATCATTGATACAGCATTGAGGGTGCTTTATTAGAGAAAGTATATTTTGAATGCTAATGCGTATTAGTAAAGGTAGGGTTAAAAGCCGATGGTTTTGCTGTTGACGTACCCCATAGAGGTACCAACAAAACCACCAGCATTTAGTCTTTATATTCCGTTACAAACTTATGCTAAAACCGTTTTTAATGCTTTTACGCACGCATCCGTTTCTTCAGGAATACCTACACTAATTCGTGACCATGTGTCGTAGCCAGGCCATGTACGGCCAACGACTTTAATTCCTTGCGCCTTCATTAACTTTGCAAACTCGTCGTGTGGCATACCGGTATCCATATAGATAAAGTTGCCTTGCGGGTTTTTCGCATAAGCCTGGCCTAGTGATTCAGCGGCTGCCGTTAGCTTCTCACGTTCTACTTTTACCCTTGAACGCATAGTATTTAGGTTTGCATGATCTTCCATGCTTGCCATACCTGCTACTAATGCTAAGTAGTTCACCCCCCCCATACGCAACATGCCACCTAATTGCTTTGCTTGTTCAGCGGGTAGAATGGCATAACCTAAGCGTTGCCCTGCCATGGCATGAATTTTAGAGAAAGTGCGGCAAATAACCACATCATGCCCTTCGGCCACTAACTTTGATTGTACATTAGCGGGATAAGCGTCTGACATTTCGATATACGCTTCATCGATAAATACCTGCGCCTTTTTAGATACCCGTTTTGCAAACGCGGTGAGCTTAGCCGCATCTACCACGGTACCCGTCGGGTTATTAGGGTTACAAATATACACGGCAGTGGTGTCTTCAGTAACCGCAGCTTCAATCGCGTCTAAATCGAAATTCATATCAGCATCTAGCGGAACGTAAGTTACGTCGGCGCCCATGAATTCTGCGCCACGAGGTACACCCTCGTAAGTAGCCATAGACGTTACCAATTTATTACCGTTTTTTGTAATCCAATCGGCGTAGCCGAATAAGATGGGAGAAGATCCATTGGTAACAATAATTTGATCTTCAGATACCCCTTCTTGTGCAGCAATTTTGCTTTTAAGCACATCCACCGTTGCATCTGAATAGCGTGCTAAGTTGAATAATTCACCTTGCATGGCATCTACCGCTTTAGCTGAAGGGCCAAAGGCGTTTTCATTAGACGATAAACGAACAAGGCCGTCACTCACATTAGGGGTAGCTGAAGGAAAATGATCCGTTTTCATTCCTGCTGCGCTAAGTTCTTTAACGCTAGAGTCTACACATGCTGTTAGCGCAACTGCGCCAGCACCTAAACCAACTGACTTTAACCAATTACGACGTGATGAGTTAACTGATGGATTATTTTTTAATTCTTGTTTCATTTGCCACTATGCCTAATAAGTACACCGAACTTTAGATTAATGGGTAACAAGCGGGCATGCAAGAGAGAATTTTTAGTAACCCACTGAATTTATTGCACTTATTTAGTGCGCGCAATGCTCAAAAATGTACATCTCTTACTAACTGCTACATTGAGATTTTAATTATTCTTTAAATCAGATTTCGGACAATCCACATACAATGCGGTGAAAACCTGATATTTTGCTATAGCGGAGTATAAGGTTTTGTTACGCTAGAATTTCGTCCGTTTTTTACCAAGAAAGGGGATTAGTGACGCATTTTCGTCATTCACGTTTGACACTATTATCATAGAAATCAAAAGAAAATAGCCTATTTTAGCAGCAATGTTTTTATCGTCCTGACTACAAGCCTCCCTCTATTTTTTAAAATCTTTCGGCTTAAAAGACGCGCCTAAACATGAGTTGCAGTTCACTTTTTTGTATACTTTCCCCTATTAATCTGCTTGATCCCCAAGCTCATTTAAGCGCACCGAATACGATGAACACCATGCTACGTGTTGGTGCATTGTGGTGCATATGAAGATTTAGAAAAAAACGGCTTTTTCTGATCATCCTTCAGCATTTTTATTGATCAGTCTTTAGGTAATATCTCTAATGTTCTAAGGCTAGACAAATTCGTAATTAACATGGGTAATACTCCTAGCACTGCCGCTAATGTAGTAATAATAGAATCGAAGGCAATGTTTGCACTGAAAATCACTAACAGAAATAATAGCCCCACCAGCATAAATAATGGCGGTCGCAAATTATGCCAAATACTCGAGCGCGTTTCTTTAAGCCATACCTCAATGTGCTTCGCAGACTCTGCGCTCATGACAAATTGCCTGAAGCTCTCATTCACCAAGTGCCATCCGCAATCTCGATAAATTAGCCCCCTTCGTTGTAAATGACCAATAATTTCAGCACTGGCTGGGTTTAACTTGGCACCTTGGGCAAGCTGTAACAAAATGAGCCGTTCATTCGTGGTGCATTGCTCCCACCGCATGCGATAAGCAGGCCGGGCGTGGTGAACAAAAAACTCAACGATTTGCTGAGGAGACCAGTAATTGTCCAGTTTCAATGCGTGTTGCACCTCTTTTAGGTGAGCCACATTAACGCCATTCAGCGCAGACAATACTGCATCAATATTTTCTGCTGAGCGCTTTAGCTTTATTTCTAGATGGTAAATGAGAAACGCCCGTTGCACATCGAGTAAATCGGGCCAGTACGTAGATTCATGCGCCAGTACCGAAAAGGCGGTAGGCGATGTGGTGAGGGTATTTTTCTTACTGGCTACCCAATAATAATGTATATAAAAACTGCGAAGTAATTTGCTCCACTGCCATAACTCGTTTTTACTCGGTAAATGTTGAGTTTCAAACGCAGGGAAGCTCTCGGCGTGGCTAAGTAACTGCATCGGTGACATTTCAGATACTAATATCAAGTGACACTTGTGTTTTTGAAGGGTTTGAATAAGCTCAAATGCGGCATCCCGTTCGGCGTGATCAAGCAGTGCTTTGTTTAGCCCTTTTAAAATAATGGTTGGCGTATTTTCAAGTTCATCTATTTTTAATATTTTATCAAAATCGGGTTCTTTCACCCGAGTGAGCCAATCTTGAATGTCACCCACTTTATTCTCGAAAATGGTATATTCGTGGGCTAAAAATGCGTTTTCTAAGTCAGATTGGCTAAGTTGGCTAATAAACTGAACCTGCATACGTTCAGAGTGTTGTGGTGTAAGTTGTTTCCAAATGTACTCACTGTCTTCTGCTTCAGATGGAGGGCGCAAGCGATAGCTGTCAAAAATATGCTCACCTAACAGCTTGCGACTAATAAGCAATAGGGCTGCACAAAACACACTGAATACGAAAACAGCAGTAATCATTAGCACAGGTAAAATATAGAAGGCACTGGATGATCGCATGAAGCGTTGTGATGAGTAATGGAGTATATGGTTACTGGTTGTTTTTATGTCAGTCCCCGCTTTGAATCGATACTCGGCTGCAGAATCCGTTTGCAACGCTAAACTACTGACAATAGCGTTAATAAAAGTATCAGTGTTGTTGTTCAATACCGATGAATAGTCTTTAGCTTTATCTAATGTTACCCAATTCTCTCGTTCTAATGCCGGGAATATGGTCTTGAAGGGGATCTCGGGGTTAGCAGCTGGTAGCCCGTCTCTTGCGCTCAATGGCTCTTGATACATTAATGCTCGATACTGCTGGCTTTCCAATGAGACATGTTGCTGCATCTCTAATAGATGTTGGTTCTGGAAGGTTGCCTGCCCTTCTAGCATGTAGCTATTTACGCTATTCACTAATAGAACCGTAGGTACAACCGTAACAAGATAAATGCATCCCGCTAAATACCAAATGTAACTGTTCGGCACGCGACTACTCAACTCAGACAAACTACTGGGTTTTTTATCTGATTGAACAGCAATTCCCTCGCGGACTGATTTTATCCACATTAAGCAGGTAGAGAACAAAAATAATCCGATCCCTAATAGCGGAAAAAACAGCGAATCGTAGCTTGAGTGAGATACATGGCTGTTTTCAGTATTAGTGAAAACTCCCGATAAAAGCAGTAATGACAGCGAGGCGAAGCAAACCAACGGAATAAAGAACGGCATTCGAACTAATAAACCAGGCGTGCTTACGTATCGCCATGCTAAAGCCTTTAATGATAATTTCTTACCCTCTATTTCAACGGGCACAAAGATAAATTGCAAAATGATGAGCATGAACGTTAACGTAAAAGACAAAAAGGCCAACCGTGGAATAACGGTATCGATAATGCCAATGGTGAAAATTTGCATAGCGCAAGCAGACCAAATCCATAAGGCCAACCAGCGATAAGTTTTACGCTCTCCCCCTATGACATTTGCGTTAGGTGTAGTGCTATTTGGGTTAGGTATAGCGGTATTTTCATCATCGTACTGATAATGAAACAAACGCGCCCACACACCTTGTGAGCTAATGTATCGGCTAATTAGTACTAAGGGAATTAACAGGGTTAAGTAAAGGATAACTGCTAGAAACACCAGAAGCATATTAACCTGCGACGCTTCTTCTTGGTTGTAGAACACCACAAGCGCCCATTCAGGTATGGTAGAGTGCAATGGCCCAATAACCATGCTGTGTTCTTCTCCGCCATAATCTAACTGGAGCTGCGCGGGCTGGTCAATGTCTATATTCTGTAAGTTGGATAGCGTCGTTAAAAGCTGTAAATCGTGTCCGTTTTCAGCCACGAAATTCTCCACTAAACTTCGCTCTTCGTTACTGTGGTAGAGCACTTTCCCCACTTGGTCGATAACGGCATACCCTATATTTTTCGGCATTACGCGCTGATTTAAGCTGGTCAGTAGCGTACCTATAGAGCTTACACGCTTGGTTATTTCGCCGGTGCCATTTTCCCCATCTTTATCGATATGTTCGAAAACCAATTGGCTATTAAACCTTGCATCATCGATATTGCGTATTCGTTCAATGAAAAATTGCTGGGGTATAGCGTTAGTTGATTCAAGCAATTTTTCACAGCAAACTTTTCGCCTTGTAGTGTTATAGTGAAATTTACCAACAAGCTGTATGTCTAGGCGCCACAGACCTCCATTCCACGCTCGTTTATAGTACTCACGTTCATTTAGAGGTGTTTTTTTAAAGTTATGAAGGTTTTTATGCGGGCGAAAAATCATGTCAGGCCTGTTCTCTTTATAGCGACTCACCACACCGCTTTTGCCAAGCAAGAACCAGTTTTCAATAAAATAAGCGCTGGTATCAGCTACTGATTGCTCATTAATAAGCGAGCAATTCAATAAATCAGTCACGTTGACACTATTCTCGCTACCGCCTGAATCTACACAGCCTGAAATGACATCACTTTGGCTTCTCTTAAAATAACGAGAATCTAATAACAACAGTTCCGATAACTCTTTATCGAAATCTGAACTTATCATTTTGTGTATATGTGTGGAATCTAGGGTCTTTTGTTGAAGCCAATATCTAAAAAAAAGCTGATCGCTTATCGCAATCGTGGCAACTCCAACTAAAATAAATAACCCTAAAATACATTGGGTAACATCAGAACGCGTATAGCTATAGGTGGGAGCACAGTACTGAATTTTAAGAATAGGAAGTGTAGCAACGAGCAGTGTTAAAAAGAGTACTATCCATAACGCTGTATTGTTACCAATTTTAAGGTTATTGAGGACCACTTCTTTTTTTTCTACGAAAGCTAGCAGGTAGAGCGTCGTTGCGTCGTCTTCACCTCCAGTGTTTAAGCCAGTTATTGTAATGGGTTGCCGATAAACCCGAAGGTATAGCCCAGCAATTTGCCTATCTACAGAATCACTCGCCTTTAGATTACCTTTACTACCCGTTTCATTATTTTCTTGTTTGCCCAGTAATTCTTCTACGTTTGAAAAGCGAAGATCAGACAGCGCTTTTGCGAAATTACTATGTCTTTTTTCCGCAATGACCTCTCCATTCTCATCACTGATCACCAGCAATGGAAACGGGCTTAAATGATTCGAGATAAGGTCAGCGATGGGCACTGTTACCGTGTTATGCGCTACATGAACTTTAAAAATACGAGATTTTGCGTCAAATTCGCTGTTAACTTTATTTGCTTCGACCCTGGTGGGTTCTTCGGTACTAACATCATTTTCTACTTCATTTTTAGTGGTACTATTCACTATCACAAGGTGTTTAAAGTTTTCATTCGAACTAATACGCTTTTTAAACTCACTGACTTTTTCATTGCTATTGTGGCTCTCATTTCCACTTTCGTTTTTAGTTTCTTGAGGCTTAAACTCCTCTTTCACGCTTGTTAAAAGCATATCAATAGACTGCTGTAGGCTCTTGCCCGCCTCATTTAATTGCCGCAGGTAACCATGGTTTTGCTGAATTTCATTCTGTTGAATTCGAAGAAAGTAGTATGCAGAGCCCACCAAAATAGCAATGAGCAAAAGTAGGCTGTAACGTTTGAGGGCTTCATGTCTGCCTGTGTGCATAATCCATACATCCATGTCGAATTAAGATAAATAAGTATGGCTCACACAACCAAATTTGTACATTTTTTAAACAGTTTATTTATGACGACTTAAGCGATAAACAGAGATTTAACCCGTTTTGATCCATATCAACGCTATTTTGCCTGACATAAACCACACTACAGCTATCCCGAAACCAACATGACTACGTGTATGCTCTCGCTAGTAAATAACAGCAATACAAACCACGACATTCATCCTGAAC
The DNA here is from genome assembly GCF_000213655.1 of Alteromonas naphthalenivorans. Classification (NCBI taxonomy): domain Bacteria; kingdom Pseudomonadati; phylum Pseudomonadota; class Gammaproteobacteria; order Alteromonadales; family Alteromonadaceae; genus Alteromonas; species Alteromonas naphthalenivorans. The sequence goes on along the minus strand of NC_015554.1, from coordinate 1,396,744 downwards.
ATCATGGCTTGTATAAACTTAGCTTAAGCCCTAATGCGGATATTGCGGTGGCGAGCAAGCCAGTCTTTGGTGCGAGTATTACTTTTCACGCAGACCTACTCACTCACAACAGCTTCATTGTTAAACCTGACAATTTATTAGGATGGGTAGATATGGGGGGACTAGCTTATTTTACGATTTGTTCAGGCCAGCTTCCCCTAGGCGTCAATAACGTGAATGGCAATGCAACCACGCTACCTTCACAATTTATAAGCGCGGAAAATGGCATGCTGCGCTTCACGTCAGCACTTCGCATATACCTACTGGCAAAAAAGCCCAGAGACATTCAGGAACACGGGTTATGTTACTTCACCCCAGTATAATTAAAGACATAAAGCGACGCGCAGACAGATCAGCAAAAATGGTATTTCTTACTAAGGCTGCGCTATTAGCTACTGGCGCTACTTTTTTCGAGTTGTCAGCAGCTTATTCTCGGTTTCTTTAGGAACGCTAACGGTAGACGGCAACACGTTATTCACCTTCTAAAACGCACATCTTAATCGCTTCTGATAAACCTGAAAAACGCTTATCTCGCCGTTCTACCATAGCGCTAAATGTGGTGGTGTTCGCGATAATCAAACATCCTTCTTTCGCCCGCGTTAGGCCGGTGTACACTAGGCCCCGATGAAACAACCCTGCGGCTTTTTCACTTTCCGGTTTAGGCAGTAATAACACCACGTATTTAAATTCTGAGCCTTGCGATTTATGTATTGTCATTGCAAATACCGTTTCAAACGCAGGAACCCGAGATAACGAAATTGAACGTAGGTTGCCGTCTTGAGTTTCAAACCAAGCCAATAGCTTTCCATTAAAATCAGGCCAGATAATACCCACCTCACCATTTGATAAGCGCTGTGGATGATTGTTTTTCACAATCATAATGGGCTGGCCTTGGTAGAAAAAACCTTCGCGGCGTTTGATATTGTGTTTAATCGCATCGAACACCAATGCATTTAATCCTTCTACACCCATGTCGCCTTTTCGTATCGGGGTCAACCATCGCACGCGATTGAGCAAACTAAGGGCTTCTTTCGCGCTTTGCGCTTGAAACACAGGTTCGTAACTTTCTTGTGCTAACTTTTTTAACGCGCTGATTGTGAACTTACTTTCAGGTTGTATAAATACACCATCTTGTAGCCAGCGATTTTTGTCGCTTAGGTTTTTAGGCTTTTGGCTGGAAGCGTTTTCTGTGAGTAGCTTTTCTGTGGCAGCATCTGAATGCATAGCATCAAGCGCCTGCTTGCTTTTTCCTGCCTGAATAGCGGTGGCAACTTCAGCTACCTGCCCTTTAAATCGCTGAGGGGCTTGAAGGGTATGTACCCAGGTTTTGGCATTTTCGTTGAGCGGAAGTAAAGGCAGATGTGGACAGAGGGTAGCGATGTGCTGACGTAGTTCGCTAGTCACTGCGCCTAGGTTATTTTCAGATATACCCATTTCGGCAAACTCTGCTTCGTCGCTATCGTGCACAAGTTGCTCAAGTACATTCCCCAACTCTACAGCAGGCAGTTGATCGGCATCACCAATAAAATACAAACGCGCACGAGGCGGTAGAGCGCGAATAATTCTAGCCATGAGTGCCAAATCTACCATGGACGCTTCATCCACTATAAGCACATCAAGCATAAGCGGGTTGTGCTGATTATAGCGTGTGGCGATGGTGTGTTCACGTAGACCTAACAACCTATGTAATGTGACAGCATCAGTAGGTACACTATTTAATAATTTGTCATCCACCTTACCCCGTAAGGTTTCCAAATTACTCACAATAGACTCGGTCATGCGCTGCTGCGCTTTACCTGTTGGGGCGGCTAGTACTATGCGTTCATTCTGGTTACACGCTTGAAGCGCTAATAACAGCCTGAGTACGGTGTAGGTTTTCCCTGTGCCAGGGCCACCGTTAATAACACTAAATTGTTGCACTAAACTTTTGGCCACCGCAACTTGTTGCCAATCTTGCTCATCAATGGTGTTGGTTGGAAACATTGCTGGCCACAAGGCTTTAACCCGTGATAGCCCGTCTTCACTTAGCGCTGTGATATGAGTTCGATTAGCGATACTGGCGGCTATCTCTTGTTCAAAGTTATAGTAGCGCCGGCTATACAATTTGCCTGATTGATACACAAATAGCGGGGATATCTTGTTATTTTTGTCATCCTTTTCACTGCCCAGTGCCTTTTTAATTACACTGATCATTTCGGTAAGGCCAGGAAATTTGTAGCCTAATTTACGAGATGACGTAACTGAATCTGATGTTGTAGGTTCAGGTTGTACATACAATACCTGAGCAGATTGAGGCTCAGATTCGATCCAAGGTCGTGAATCAGGGTCGATTTCTAATTCACGTTCTTGTTCCTGTTCGGAATCAGTTTCTAATTTGGCTTCTAATTCGGCTTCTGATTCGGCTTCTGATTCGAGAAGGGGCTCAACAAACAACCGAGCTCCCGCGACTTCAGTGAGTAACAAGCAACTATGACCGCTGCGCTGCATAAATGACAACGTTACCAACAGGTGTAACCAAATAACCTGTTCAGCGTCGGTTAGGCTTTCGCAATGCGCAAACTCCAGTGCCACAAAACGATCGATAGCTTCAATGCCGAAAAGTTGTTCTAAGTACTCGTGACTATTTATCATAAGTCCAACTCCCCTTGCACTGCATCGGCTGACGGGTCATTTAAGCCTTGCTTGTTTGAAAGCGCTTCGCTAGAAACCGTTTTTCCTGAAGGTTCTTTTTCTTCTTCTTTGTCGTCGATGACGTCTATGCCTTCGTCTGCAATCTCTGGTGCAATCTCTGAGCCTGAAAATAAGCGATCCAATGCCTGTAGCGTTGCGCTATCTATGGGCGTGAAAAAGACGCCCTCCCCGTTCGTATTGCTTGGGTGCATGCCTCGCAAATACAAATAATACACGCCTCCAAAATGCGCTTCGGGCGTATAGTCAACAATGGCATTCTTTAAGTATCTATGTAGTGCTAAGCAATAGATTAAATACTGCAAGTCATATAGATGGTGCTGATTATTAGCGTTTAATGCTTGAGGCATATAGTGAGACACACTGTCGCCTAGCCACGTAGATTTATAATCGGCAACATAGTACTTACCTTCATAGGTAAATATTAAGTCGATAAAACCGTGCATCATGCCTTCAAGGGCCGACATCATTAAAGACGGAACAGGCTCTGCTGTAATAGGTTCTGATATAGATAAAATTGTGGCAGATTCGCCACTGTTATCTAGTGCAAGCTGCTTTGCCACAGACTTTCTATGTTCGAATAATATGTGCTTTAGTTCGCTCCATTTACTTTCGTTCATGGGAAAATAAAACTCCGCTTCCCGAAGGGTTTGCGGTAGTGAAAGGTCTGATAAGGTTAAATGACTCGGCGCCTGCTTTGTACCCAATGGCGTAGCTAGCACTTCGTCTAACCAGTTATACAAATCGTCTGTACGCGATGCTTCTAAACCAAATCGAACGGCAAGTTCAGCGCCGTTTTCATTCCAATCAGGCGCAGAAAAGTCATTTAGCTCGAGTAAGTCATGCAATAAATTACCGGCGCTCGCCCCTTTTTGTAAGGTAAAGCGTATTTGGTTCTGAGAAACAACCTCAGCAGAGTTAACCTCAAAACCATCATCTGATGTTATCTCTTCGTCTCGCACGGTTTGCATAACGGGTATGCTGGGTACTGTTTGGCTAACATCTTTTACTGCTTGGCTTGCTGACATCACCGTCATGCGGCTAATGGCCGAGAAAGAATATAACCGCCAATCTTCGCTGCTTGTACCTGCAAACGTTAGCGTATTTAAGGGGACAACCGTTTCTGTACTGTCAAAGCTTGAGTACTCATGCGCCATCGAATCAGCACTAATGTGAGTAGCGTGAGCATCGGGTTCACGAGCAATCGCGTCTAGCATGGTGCCCCAATCACGACCTTCATCGTCATTAATGTTAAGAGCGTGGGCCAAGGCGGTTTTTTCATGTCCGTCTAGTGGTAATACGCCCATATAACAGCGATGAGCTGCACGGGTAACGGCTACATAGGCTAATCGCATTTCTTCAGCGTCGCCCTCTTTGCGTACCCGTTCAATTGCCGTATTAGTGCGTCCTAATTGCAGCTGCAATTCTTGGCTCTGTTCATCGTAATAGGTGAATATTTGCGAGTACGACTTTCCACTTTTCGCTGGGTCTCGGTAACCCGTAGCAAAGGGAACAAACACAATGGGGTACTCTAAGCCCTTAGACCCGTGCTGGGTAACCAAGCGTATTAACTGGCTGTCACTTTCAAGTCTTAGCGTCATTTCTTCATCACTTTCAGGCTGATGAATTTGCTTGTGTAACCAATCAAGTAATTGCTCGGGGCGCTGATGGGTTGCCCCCGCTTTTTCTAAGGTTTCCGCTAAATGTTGGTAATTAGTAAGCGCGCGCTCTACTTCTGAACCATATGGTGTGTAATTCTCTTGCATTAAGTGCAGCAGTACGCTCATGCAGCCTTTTTGAAGCCACATATCACGTAGTGAGGTAACCTTGTCATAGGCTTCATCCCATAGCGCATCGTCTTCGTGATACAACAAATTGACTAGGGTTTGCGGTGTGTACCCCCATAAAGGTGAAGCTAAACTTGAGGCCACCTTGCTGGTATCTGTGTTGTGCCACACACCATTAAGTAAGCGCAGCACATCTTTAGCCTCGGGGGTGGCAAATAAATTACTTCTATCGCTTAAATAAACGCAGGCTAAACCCTGTTGCTGTAATACATATTTAATGACGGAAGCTTCATTACGGTTTTTTACCAGTATGGCAATATCGGCAGGTTTAACCGGTCTAGCGGGTTTAGTGGGATCCTTTTCATCTACAAAAGTCACCTCGTTAAACAAACGGTAAATCTCTTGCGCTATCCATTGCGCTAAACCACGGCGTAGCGTATTCGCATCACTTTTTTCATCTAAGCTGAAGCTCACGTAATTCATTGCATCACGTTCGTCATTAGGATCGTTAAGTGGATGCGTTGCTGCCGCGGCTTTGGGTGTAAATTCGACCGGATTGTATTGAATATTAAAGCCGAACACATCTCTAGGGCTAGGCGCTTGTGTGCCTAGCTTTTGTAGATCAGACTCTTGTAGATCAGGCTCTTGTAGAACGGGGGCTTGCGGAACCGGCGCGCCATAAAAAAGACGGTTATAGGCCTTCACCATACCGGCGACCGAACGCCAGTTGGTGTTCATTACCCAGCGATAATCGGCCTGCTGCCCTGCTTTTAAATAAGTAAATATGTCGCCGCCCCTGAAGCGGTAAATCGCTTGTTTGGGATCGCCAATCATCAGAAGCGCGTTTTCGCTTTTCGAATTGCCAGCGCCTGTTTCGAAACCCGTATCTTCTTTAGCGCTAACATCACTACCGTGAATAGATGCTTTGGGATAGACCGCATCTAAAATAGCGTATTGCTTGGCATCGGTATCTTGAAATTCATCAATTAACGCAACGGGGAATTTCTTTCTAAGCTCAGGTACTAAGCTATTATCAGGCTTAACCACTTCATCGGCGAGCATACGAATAAGGTCGTCAAAGTCGATAACCCCAAGTTGCTGCTTTTGCGCCGCTACGTTGCTTTTAATAAAGCTAATGGCATCGTTGATTAGGGTAAAAACGGGAATTTTATCGAGATTATCTTGCTTGTCTTTGCATGCTGCTAATATCGCATCGGCAAAGCCTTTAATGGGTGCAAGAATTTCTTTTACCCCAGACTTATTTCTACCAAACCGACGACCATCAAGAAACGCGGCTCCTTCTGCCGGTAGCGGCTCATATTCACCGCTTTCAAGCCAAGATTTGAGCGCAGCAAGTTCAGGTGTACGCACCGCTTTATGATCAGGTTTTTTAAGTAGTTGAGCGTGAATAAGCGCTTCGTTATCCACAATATTATTATAATGAAAGGTAAACTGTGCAGGCGCAGTACTCTCGTTTTCGTGCAGGCCAGCGATAAACGCTTTTTCTATGGTTTCTTCATCTAGCAAAACCGGCGTAAGCGCACTTCTTACGCTTGATGAGAATTCTTTTAATAGGTTGTCTGGCACATGCCAGCCTTGTTCCGCCAACAACATGAAGTCGTCTTCATTTTGGGAGACTTTTCTTATCCAATCCTGTGTTGCTTGCAAATAGAGATCGTTAGTGTCTTTACTTAAGTTCAGCGCCATTGCAAAACCACTATTAAACGCTAATTGCCCAATCACATGCTGGCAAAAGCCATGAATAGTGAAGACTGACGCATCATCAAGTTCTAATTGCGCAGCTTTTAGCAGGGCCAAACTGTCTTTCGGTGAACAGGCCCTATAGAGGTGGGCATAGACAGGATCGGCACTGTTTAATAGCGCAGCTAGGTCAGCGCTTTCCTTTACATCGTCATTGTCGATACTAGCGCTATCATTACCAGCACTGGCACTAGCTGTATTAATGTCATTAACGTCTAAACACGCTTCCCAAAACGCGGAGGCTTCTCGCAGCGTTTTGGCTACACGGCCTTTAATTTCTTCGGTGGCCGCTTTGGTGAAGGTCATCACCAAAATTTCTTTTACATTAAGCTTTTTCTCTAACAATAAGCGTAAGTACAAGCGGGTGATGTTATAGGTTTTACCCGTGCCCGCGCTGGCTTCAATTAAATGCCTTCCTTTTAGGGGCATGGCTGGCACATTTAGCAATTGCGAAGCACTTGTGGATGCTTCACGGTTAGACAAGCTCATAACTGCTCCTGTGATGAAATGTTAGCCACCAATGCAAACAACAAAAATGCGTGTGTGGCTGGCACATCATGCCAACTCACGCCATCAGGAAATAACCATTTAACATAAGGGTTGCTCGCGATATCAGCAGTAAATTGCCCTGATGACTGAAGCCAATTTTTGAGTATGCGCTGGGCATCATCACTGGCAAAAAATGCACGTATATCCGGTATTAGCGACTTGCAAGATTCATCTGTGTCTTCAGTATCAACGCCGCCTTGTATATCTACACTTTCTCTATCTTCTATATCGTGGCCGCCAAGGCTAGCCAGAAATGTGGGTAAGGAGATTTTGTTTGCCAGAAGAGTTCCGGGGGATTTTTTTGTGCCACTGACTACTGCACTCATTAATGAGCTATATACGGGTGTTGGGGCGCTCAATATCTCAACAAACAATGATTCAATACTTAGCAAAATTTGGTAGGCTGTGGTTTTATCTACTGACGGAAAGCTACGCTTCATTAGCTTGGTTTCACCTTTTACCCAATCGCAGTAAAAGATATCTAGCGGGTATTGTGTATAGGGTGTTACTTCATCGCTTGCGCTAAACACAAGCTGTGTCATAAAGTAACCTAACGCTCTAATGTCATTCACCTTGCCTGCGCACGGCTGCATCAAGCTGTTTCCACCTTCAAGCGCACTCGCGGTAAACGTAAAGTGTTTGCCTGCAAATTGCGCCCGTTTGGGTTCGGCATCATGAGGTCCCATCGCTTGGGTAAGAGCTACCGCGCTTTCCTTCCACAGCTCAAGCTCCTCTTGCGCCACCGGGTTATTGGGAATGTCACCACGAAGCGTGGCGAATTGCACTACCCTATCGCTGTGCTGAAGGGTTGCTGCATTGGCATCATCAAATGAAGCACTGGAAGAAAACATAGCATCGAGTACTTGGTACCGCACTAGTGCGTTGGTTTCAAAAGGTTCGCTATTGTCTAGCAAAGTCACCGATTGGGATAAATTTACCCCCAATCGCTGCTGAGAAAAGAACGCTAGTGGGTCGCTAAACGCTCGAGCCACCTGCATACACTGAAAGCTGGTATTTTCAGGCGAGCTGTCTACCGCCAAAGGCGCGAGTGAATGTGCTTGTTCCCCAGCTTCTTTGCTGCTTTCTTTGCTGCTTTCTTCGCTGCTTTCTTCGCTGGTGTCAATGTTGCGGCCACCCGTAGCGGCGTCTCGTAGTGATTGGGCTAGACGCAACCAGCCCGTTTCATAGCTTGGAAGTGTGCCGGTAAAAGCACTTTCACTAAACGGGTGCAATGGGGCATGTTTTAAATAATGACCAATGTTTACCTGATAGCCCGTGTCTAACATATCAAGAAATTCGCCTAACACTAGGCTGGGCTGCCGCTCACTGTTATTTTTTACATCGTTACCTTGGTAGCTTAAATATAGGCTTTCTCTGGCCGAAATAATCGCTTCTAAAAAAAGATACCTGTCTTCTAAACGACGAGAACGATCGCCCACTCTTCTATCAGGCCCCGCCATTAAATCGAGCCCTAACGGTGTAGACTTACGCGGAAACTCGCTGTCGTTAAGCCCTAATATGCACACTTTTTTAAACGGGATACTACGCATAGGTAGCATGGAGCATACCGTGACTTGCCCCGTCATAAAGTGATTACCCGCATCGGGAGAGGAAAATCGGCTTAACAGTAATTCCCGCACCTGACGTAAACTTAAATCGTAGGTATAATCGGCTTCTTCACATCGAGCAGACAAATCAGCGGCAACTTTAGCAATAAGATCCCAGCTGTGTTCTTGTTCTTTGGTTGGCGTAAAGCAGGTATCACGCAGGGCCAATAAATCGGCACCCCATGCATTCGGGCTTCGCGGGGTATTAAGCTCAGTGGCAAATCTGCCTAGTAACTCAATAACATGGATAAGCTTACCAAGCGTTACCGTCGACTGACCTTCCACATCAGGAATAGTCAGCATGTCGTCAATAACACCTTCACTATCTGGCGCTAACATACCTAACAATAAACGCCTAATTCCCCACCACCAGCTGTAAGTGTTTTCATGGGTGGCCCCTGACGATACATTGGCTTTGTGGCTACCATTTAATCCCCAGTGAATATGGGCTTGCTTAAGCCATACCGTCATTTGATCAATATCGTCTTGTGCAATACTAAAGCGCTTTTGTACCGCATCTAGTTGTAAGTAATCCACGATATCTGATACGCCAAAACGGCTATCTGGCAAATGAAGTAGCGTCATGTAGGCGGCAATAAGAGGTTCTGCATCCATGGGGCTTCTATCTGCGATAGAACATGGTAAGCGTACAGGCCCATTGCCCCCTAGCGGTTTGGTACCCACTCTATGAAATACGGTATCAACAAATGGGGCATAGTTTTCTATCGCGGGGCACATCACCAGCACGTCGGATGGCGTTCGCGATGAGTCTTGCGATAACCAGTGCAGTAAATGATCGTGCAACACCTGTACTTCCCGCAGCGCTGAATGCGTACACATAATGGTAACACTGTCATCAGCGTTATCGGTGTTGTCTGCTTCTGTGCTCTGTATGCTTGCGAAAGGCATAGCGGGTAACGCTTCTAATATGTCGTTGTGAATTTGGTTTAATAGTAACGTTTCACCCGTTTCGCTATCTGCAGGAATAGGTGCGTCGAAGGCACTGACTTCAAAGGTCTCTAAATCGGTGAGCAAATTAAAAAGCTCTCTGCCCTGCTGGCCCAAATTGCCTAACAGCGGGTTACTTTGGTCTTGCTGCATCCATTTCTCTAGCCCATCCATGCGCAGCTGCCTTGCTAGTTCACTATCGCTTTTCGCATCGCCCCAATAATTCACACTTGGGTTCAGATGAAAAATATGAATATCAATGTGCGCCGCTAGCGCATCGAAAAAGGCAATCAACTGCGGCGCCATAGTGTTTATAGCAAACACCACAATACGATTAGGTAATTCGCTATCACCACTTTTTAGATGATCGCCGTTATTTAACGCAGTCAGGGTAAGTTGGTGCAGTCGTGCAGGATGTAAAGGTTCTTGCTTGACTAGATGGCGCCATATTTCACTTTGCCAAATTTCAGATTCATCATTGCTTTTACGCTGGCTTTCTTCCCATGCAAACAGCCAATCTGGACGATATAACAAATATTGCTCGTACACATCGGCAAGCGCCGTTGCCAATTGCAACCGTTGTACGCCCTGCTCTTGCTCACTTCCCGCTTGTAACCAGTATTTATTAACTTGCTCGAACGCTGCCGAAGATTGTAGAGATGCCTCTTGTCCTGATACCTCTAGTCCCGATGCCTCTAGTAAAAGGGCATCAATGCGCCATACGAGGACTTCACGTCGATAAGGTGATTGCTTAGGTACTTTATCTTTACCCAACACCAGCCTTGCCGTGTTCCACATAAATCTAACCGGCAAAGGAAAATCAAGATTCATCGCCACGCCCTGCTCTTTAGCAAGTTGCATACTTACCCAGTGCTGCATACCTGGGCTTTCTACCAGTATGGTTTCAGGCGTAAAAACACCATTGGGTTGATGCTTAATTAGCGTGGTAAGGAGGAAGCTGAGGTGTTCAAGTTTGTTCGATGGATAAAGCGCGAGCAATCGGAAAATCCTTTGTCGTATTCAGCGGGCGTTATGATAATGAGTGTATCGTAATTCGTTGGATAGGTAAGCTGAAATTGGACAGATTTAAGCGATATTATTAAGGGGTGGTATTTAGTAGATAACTAATAGGGACAGACAATAAAAAGAAAAAAACCCATACAGGCCTCAGGACACGAAAAACCTGTATGGGTAAGGTTTACGGGTTACCCAGTAGCAACGTGAATAAACGTTGCCTGGCGCTCATTCACGTTAGCGCTACTGCATAACACAGTTAACAAAATTGATTTTGCAGGTTAAGTGCCAACTTTTATTTTCAATTAAAACAACGAGTTAATTAAAACTCTAATTTATATAAGTCTTTCCTTAGGTTACTAATGGTGCAGATGCACCATTTATGCACCATGAATAAAGCTTCTATCAAGCACTAAACGAGGGACTGACACCCTGAACCTGCAACGGAATTTAAGCTAAATAAGTCATCAATAAACATTCACTGACTCTTCGCATTGCAGTACAATTTCCTCAATTAGAAATTAAGCATACCGCAACCTAGTGCTTAATTTGATAAAGACTTAGTTTTAGGAAAAATAATGCTTACACAACAACAACTTGCCACCATGCTTGCGCTACAAGACAAAATGAACACAAAAGTTAATCCCGATTGGATTAACGCAGGCTACGGTTACTTGCGAGCAGCCATGGTGGAATCCGTTGAAGCTATTGAGCACCACGGCTGGAAATGGTGGAAAGCACAGCAAAAAGACTTGCCACAACTGCAAATGGAATTGGTTGATATTTGGCACTTCGCTCTATCTGCATGCATCATTGATTCTGAAGGTGAAGTCAGTACTGCTGCTGAAAGCATTGCCGCGCAATTGGCGTTAGGTGATGTTACCGTTACTTTCGACGGCAAAGAATACCACCCCAAACAACAGTCGCTGCTAGACAATTTAGAGTTGATGACGGGGCTTTGTGCCGCTAAACGTTTTAGTGTGCCGCTTTTCATGGAAATTGTTGAGCAGTGCGATATGCATGCCGATGAACTTTATCGCCAGTACGTGGGCAAAAACGTTTTAAACTTTTTCCGTCAAGATAACGGTTATAAAGAAGGCACATACAAAAAAGAGTGGCAAGGCCGCGAAGATAACGAACATTTGGTGGAAGTCATGAATGACTTGAACCTGTCTGACGCCAGTTTCAGTGACAACGTGTATAAAGGGCTTCAAGCAAGATACACTGCGTAACCTAAATGACTTAGTGCTAGTTGCGCTTTACCTAACAGCACCTACAAAAAAGCCGAGCATAGTCATGTGCTCGGCTTTGTTATTTTTGATGCTGCTAAACTGATTTGTTAAGCATCTACCCACACTAATTTTTCTTTGTATTCACCTTGAATAACAATATCAAAGCGCTCTTCAAGCACATGACGTTTTACCTTAAGTGTAGGGGTAAGTAAGTCGTTCTCAATGCTCCACTCATTTTTCATGATAACTACACGATCCATAACCTGATGGCTCTCTAGTTTCGCATTGATGTGTTCGAAGGTCTTTTTAAGACTAGCTTCAACACTGGATTTATCATGCTTTTGTGCATCTTCACTTAGTACTAATAAAGCGACAGGCTGAGGAAGGTTATTCCCCGTTACACAAACCTGTTCTACGATAGGGTTTTCCATGAATTTGGCTTCAATAGGTGCTGGCGCTACATATTTACCCTTGGCTGTTTTGAAAATATCTTTCAATCGGCCGGTAATCTTAACGTAACCGTCTGCATCAATAACACCTTTATCGCCCGTACGAAGGTACTTATCTTCAGTAAAAACTTCTGCCGTTTTATCTGGCTCTAAGTAGTATTCCAGCAAATTACAAGGCGCTTTAACCTGAATCTCACCTTCTTCTGAAATGCGAACATCAACGCCCTGATACGCTTTACCGATACAACCAATTTTGTCGTGGCGGAAAGGCACGCTGCTAGTACCGTAGGCACTGTTTTCTGTCATACCCCAACCTTCTGAGATATACACACCAATTTTAGCGAACCATTCAATAACGGCAGGCGCTAATGGTGCTGAACCACTGGCCCATAATCGCGCGCTGTCGATACCAATTCCTTTACGTACTTTCTTCGCTACCAGCTTATTGATAATAGGAATTTTCAGTAAGGTATCGAGTTTTTTCTGTGGCATTTTAGCCAATACGCCCATCTGGAACTTAGTCCAAAGACGAGGAACAGAAATAAATAAGGTAGGTTCGCAGTGAAGTACATCACGTTGGAACGACGATAACGTTTCAACAAAGTGAATTTTGCCACCACTGTAATAGCTTGCCAATTCAACCAGTACTCGTTCGGTGATGTGAGCAAGAGGAAGGTAGCTTAGAAGCCTATCGTCACGGTTGACGTTAAGTTGCTCTAACGATTGCTGTGCAGCCCAACAAATAGTGTAATAACTATGTACTACCCCTTTCGGCTGACCCGTACTGCCTGACGTATAAATAATGGTCATGATGCTGTTCATATCTTGAACAGGCGAGTCATCTATTGGCGAACAATCGATGAACTCTTTCCATTGCTGCTTAGTAGCGATATTCGGATAAGGAAAGGCGACGGTATTATATTCAGCTGGAATAGACGCTACTTGCTCTGCAGTATTATCTAATTTGCCTACGAATAATAATTGAACGTCGGCGTGCTTGAGAACGTATTGTACGGTATCAGGGCCAGCAGTAGAGAAAATTGGCACGGAGACGTGCCCTGCCATCATTATACCTAGATCGGTAATGAACCATTCGGCACAATTTTTCGAGAAAATACCGATTCGGCTACCCGCAGGCAATGCCATTTCTTCAAGGCGTTTTGCCACGCGGCGAGCTAGGTTCCCCACCTGCTTCCACGTATAATTTTGATATTCACCATTAACAGGCTGAGTAAGGAAAACGTCGTCCCCACTGGTTTGTTCCCAGTGGTACAACATACTTAATGGCGATTTAATCACTTCAGTGCTGTTTGCATTTGCTGTCATGTCTAGCGGCATAGGTCACTCATATGTTGTTATAATGTAGCTTATTTTTACAATCATTTCACAGATCTCTAATAAGCCTTATTTTCAGATGAATAACAAGCTTTTTAAACGGACGTTTACATTTCATGCGATGAATGACGTGGCATAGCGCCTGAAATTTAGATTTCTTATAGTTTAGACTTAACTTCTATGATGATCTAATACGCGTTAATTTTAAGCAAACACGCATCACATCATCACTTTAAAAGTTAACAATGCACTTAATCAGCAAAATGCACTCACCATTTTTTATTCAAGTAGGGGAATAGTTCGCTGCTAGGCATAGGTTTAGCGTAAAAGTAGCCTTGGTGTAAAACACATCCTTTCTCAGACAAACTTAACGCCTGCTCTTGAGTTTCTACGCCCTCCGCAACACTCAGCATATTTAAGCTACTAGCAAGGGTTATAGTGGTGGTTACCAAAGCATCATTCGCATTGCCTGGCGCCATATCGTCAACGAAGCTTTTATCAATTTTAAGTACCGATAGTGGGTAACGTTTAAGATAACTTAGCGACGAGTAGCCAGTGCCAAAATCATCTAACGCTAGAATAAAACCTGCATCAACAAAGCGTTCAATTTGACGCAGCGCATTGTCACTATCATCCATCAACACACCTTCTGTAATTTCAAAACGAAACGCTTCTTTTGGCAGATTGAATTCTTTTAGTAACGAAAAAACACTTTCTAAATCAAATTCGGTTTTAAAATGAAGGGCAGATAAATTGATTGAAACGAACCCTGTGAAGCCGTCTTCATACCAAGTAGCAAGGTCTTCGGCAGCCCTACGCATCGCCGCTCGAGTGACTTCAATGATATACCTTAGCTCTTCTAGAACAGGAATAAAGACGTCAGGGTAAATGGGGTTACCATCGAGCTCACCACGCAGTAACAGTTCAACCCCTATCGTGTTTTTTTCATGGGTATTAATGATTGGCTGGTAATGATTGAAAAAACTGTCTTCAGAGTAAGCCCGTTTTATCAAATTCTCTGTGATGAGCCTTTGTTTAGCCCTGTCGTTCATGTCTTTTGTGAAATATGTGAAGCCACTTAGCGTGTCTTTCTTTGCAGAATACATGGCCACATCAGCTTGCTTAATAAGTTCGGCGGGCTCTATGGCATCGTCGGGGTAAAAGGCAATACCCACACTGCATGACACTCGTAGCACCTCGTTAGCCAGCGAGATAGGTGTTTCAACCGACTCGATTAATTGTGCCACAAAGGAGGTTAGCCCATCCGTGGTTTCCATGTCTTCAATGACGATTACAAACTCATCGCCGCCCAACCGCGCCACAGTACCTGCATCAGATACTAAATTGCGCATTCTATTCGCCACGACTTTAAGTAGCTTATCGCCATAATCATGACCGAGTGAGTCGTTAATACCTTTAAAGCGGTCTAAATCGACAAATAACACTGCTACATGGGCACTTTTTTGACGCGCACCAGCAATAGCATGTTCTAGCCTGTCCAACAGTAAGCTGCGGTTAACTAAGCCGGTTAGGCTGTCGTAATTAGCTAACTTTAACAGCTTACGTTCTGCATTTTTTTGTTCAGTAATATCAGACACCACAAGTAGATAATGATCAGCTTGCTCGTC
The DNA here is from genome assembly GCF_000213655.1 of Alteromonas naphthalenivorans. Lineage (NCBI taxonomy): Bacteria > Pseudomonadati > Pseudomonadota > Gammaproteobacteria > Alteromonadales > Alteromonadaceae > Alteromonas > Alteromonas naphthalenivorans. The sequence goes on along the minus strand of NC_015554.1, from coordinate 1,381,707 downwards.
TTTTTCGTTCCCTTTAACAGCGCTGATGTCTATAAGAACGTCGTACTGCTTTGTATCAGCGCCTTCAATAACCGCCTCGTCTTTCCAGAACTCTCCCCCTTTAAGATCAGAGAGCTTGCCAGATAGCTGCCATTCCAACGTAGGATAACGGGTGAAAAGCCTATCTATTTGCTTTGCTAACGACTCTTTACTGTTGAAATTAAATACGTTTTCAAATGCAGGGTTTGCAGCTACAGGCACTTTATTTTTATCAAAAATAAGTACCCAGTCGCGGGTTTGTCGAAACGCATCGCTAAAAAGTAACGCTTGCTGTTGCGCTTTTTGAAGTCGAAATAGATGACGCTGGCGTGAAACCACGTACGCAATAATCATCAGCAGTATTAAGGTGAAATACGCTGCATAGGCAAAAGGCGAACGCCATGGTACATAAGGCATATCAAACGTCAAAGTGGCGGGTAAAACGTTATATTCTACACTGCTAGCAAGTGGTCCCACTGTAAAGTGATAACGACCTGGCTCCAAGTTAGTTAGGGTAATTTTATCGTCTTCTGACACGCCCTCGCTGATAACTTGATTGTAGCGTGATAAGGTGTAGTGATACTTTGCTTTACCCACTCCATTCATCGACAAGGATGAAAAGTGGATGGTCATTCCGTAGTCTTGATAATCCAAACTGATATTCTGTCCGTTCAGATTACCCAGTGGAAGCGGTAGTTCCCGGGAATCTACGCTAACGTCAGTAATGGCAGTTTGTCTTGAAATTAGATTGGAGTTATTACCTATCTGTTTCAGCAAAGCGGGTGAAAACACCACGACGCCGGAAGTGGAACCGTAGGCGAGTCGCCCATCTATGAGCTCAAGTGATGCCCCTTGATTAAATTCTGACACTGATAATTCGCGGCCATAAATAAAGTTTTGCACTTGGGCTGAGGCTGGTGAGTACCGATGCAACCCAGAATGCGAACTAAACCAAATGTCCCCATTACTGTCTTTTTGTAGACCGTAAACGATATTGGAGAGCAACAAATTACTCTCGTTTAAATTGTAAAGCGGTTCAAAGGTATCAGCATCTACACCGAATAACCCATACCCGCTAAAGGCTAGCCATAGCACACCTGTATTATCGATAACCCACGACGTTATCGACCGTTCATTCGCTCGTTGTTTTTCTGAAAAGCGATATACCAACTCATGCTCTAAAGTAACTGGGTCGACCAGCCATAAACCGCCAACCATGGCGAGAAACAGACGGTTATCGTGATAAGGAGAGGCACCTAAGAAACCAATGGAAAAATTGATATCGAAGATATCCTCGTCCAAATCGATAATATCTAACTTTTGCGCGTCTAAGTTGTAGCGGTAGTAATGATTACCTACAAAATATAAGTCGCCGTCAGCACCGATGGTGATACTCGAGTTCCATGCATTGAACACATCGCTATCAAAAGATGATTGCAATCGTGGTATGGATAACTTCCCTGTACTGGGGTCGAACAACCGAATTCCCATGTAAGTTTGCACAAACAACCTGCCATCGCCTGTGGGAACTAACTTTTCGATTAGCCACTCTCTGTCGGCCACAAATTCACTATCAGAGGTAATGAACTGTTCTGATGTGCGCGTAGTTAGGTTAAATCGATTCAGCCCATTCTCGGTACCAATCCACAAGACGTCCTTATCGGTTTGCGCTAAAGACCAAACCACACTGTCGCTTAGCGCGGTACTCTTGTCATTTCGATTGTTTTGAATCGCATAAATTTCGGCGCTTTTCACACCAAAATACAGTGCCCCCGCATAGACCGAACTTAACCATAAGTTCCCCGAATAATCGGTTTCAATATCAAGAATGCGTTTATTAGAGAGTTCTGTTCTGCCGTTATGTGGCTCAAGGATGTGTTCACTCACCCACTTGTTTTGGCTAAGTTGTAATTCAAAAAGACCTTCGTTGGTGCCAAACCAAAATGCATTATCGTCACGTTGTTCCATCGTCCAAATGTTGCGGCTTCTCACTACTCGCTGAAATCCCGAGGGCTTACCACTAACAACATGCGACAACAACTCACCTTTCGTGGTCTGAAATAACCCATTAACCGTACCGAGCCAAATTCTACCTTGTGCGTCGTGCATCAGAAATTTGGTGTTTAGGTTATCCACGTCAGGCTCAATCCCGTTTAAGTAACTAACGGAGATAGCTGTTGCATCGGCGTTGGATAAATCGAAGGCATCTAATCCATCACTAGTAGCCAGTAACAGCCAGTTGTCTACAACGATAATATCTCGAATGAAATGCCGCTGAGCAATCAGTTCGTCACTAAGTGTGAAGATTGTCTCGTAAGACATGGTGTTAGTGTCAAAACGAACGACCTGCTCAGGCATACCAATGAATAAGGTGGTTTCATTTTGCCAAAAAAACTGACTCACATCCTGAAACCAATCTTCTTGAGTTGAAAAAGGCAACGCCACTTGTTTGGTGATGGCTTGGGTGTCGAAATCAAGACGGAAAACACCCGACGCGTACGTGCTTATCCATAATGCTTTGTCAGTTTCTAAACTAATTTTGTTTATAGATGCATTAACGAAAAGATCGTTCGGGCCTTTTATGATTTTTGTTCTAACGCCATCCCAACGTGCTACGCCGCCATCAGTGGCTATCCATACAAAGCCATCTGCATCTATCGCGATATCGTTGACAACGTCTTGTGGAAGCCCATTTTTAGTGGACAGCGATTGAAATACGGGATTTGAAAGACGGGGAGACTCAGCGTAGCTAACAGTGCTAACGAAACAAACAGCAAATAAAACTGAGATTAGGTACCAGCGCATGACAACTCGTTTGAATGAATCGTTATTATTATTTGTTATAGTGTATCAGAATGTTTGAGTAAATTGCAGCCAGTACCATTAAGTTACTGAGACTCGCTTCCGTTTAACTTCATTAGTCTTGTTGGACAGGAACTCGCCCAGTATTAATAACTTGCCGCCGAATACTTGGTTGAGGTGCTAGGCGATACAAATCACCGTTTTGCCCCACGTAGTGTTTTTTCACCCCACATTCTTTAGCTATCATCGCGTGGGCTTTTAAGTGAACCTCTTCACCGTGTACAGGAATAGCAATTTTAGGTTTTACCCAATGATACATGAGTTTAAGCTCTTCGGCGCACGGGTGACCGCTTGCATGAATGGGCAGTTGGCTGTCTTCGCTCATTATTACTTTAACACCTCTAGCACTAAGCACACTGTTTACTCGCTTAATACTGTCTTCGTTACCCGGTATAGCAATAGCAGAATAAATGACGGTATCGCCTTTATCTAACTGTAAATGGGGGTGGCTGTCGTTAGCCATTCGAGAAAGTGCTGTATTTTTCTCGCCCTGACTACCCGTTGCCACGGCAAGCACTTCATTTGGTGGTAAGTACCCTAAGTGAAACGCATCAGCTACTGGCAAATCTACTGGCCAAATGCCCTGTTGGCGGGCAATGCTGTACATATTGATGAGGGAACGACCGTACAGCGCGATGTAACGCCCGGTTTTTTGGGCAACCCTAGCAAGGGTAATTAGCCGCGCGATGTTACTGCCAAAACACGTAACGACTACCCTGCCCTGCAGAGGTTTAATAGTACTTAACAGACCGTCGTAGCAATTGCGTTCAGAGATGGAGAAACCCGGTTTTGTTGCGTTAGTAGAATCTCCCACCATGGCAAGAATATTCTCCTCCCCTAGGGCGCGATAGGTATTACTATCAAAGGGCTTACCGGTAATTGGCTGGGCGTCAATTTTCCAGTCGGCAGTATGTAAAACCGTGCCCGCCGATGTGGCTATTTTTAACGCATATGGTTCGGGCAACGAATGGGTTACCGATAACCAACTAACATCAAAGGGCCCTAGTGTCAGCGTTTGCTCAGAAGCTATCTCTACTATAGGTACTTTATTGATCAATTTTGTTTGTGCAAGTTTGCGGCGCAACACTTCGGCAGTAAAAGAGGTGGTATAAATGGGGCACTGAAAACGCGCCCACAGATAGGGCAATGCGCCCACGTGATCTTCATGCGCATGAGTGATAACAATACCGGCAATATTTTCTTTTTGTGCTGCAATGAAGGTGGGATCTGGTGCAACTACCCTATGATGGGTTTGCTTGTTTGTGCCAGAATAGCGATAAGGCGGAATAAGCGGTTCGTCGAATGATACCCCGCAATCTACCATTAACCACTTGCCGTCATGCCCATACAGGTTCAGGTTCATGCCTATTTCCCCAGTTCCCCCTAATGGTAAAAACCAAAGTTCCTCTTTTTTCGGCGTTATCAAACCTTAACCACTCCTTTAACTGCTTACAGGTTAGAATATAAAACTTCCATGAGAGTTGTTACTATACTTTCATACGTAAATACTTAAAGACCGAATATTTATCATGACCACGACGTTATCTGATATGGAAGCACGTGTTATTGGTGTATTACTTGAAAAGTCAGTGACTACGCCTGAACAATACCCTTTGTCGCTTAATGCACTCACCAATGGATGTAACCAAAAAAGTAACCGATTGCCCGTCACCCAGTTAACTGAAGACGAAGTCATTAAAATACTTGATGGATTGAAAAGTAAACGAATTGTTCAAGCTTCATCTGGCTATGGTAGCCGAGTAGACAAATATTCCCACCGTTTTTGCAATACTGAATTCGGTGACATAAAACTTAGCGACCACCAGCAAGCCATTATCACCGAACTTTTACTTCGAGGGCCGCAAACCCCTGGCGAATTGCGAGGGCGGTGCCAGCGATTAGCGCAATTTGCTGACATCAGTGACGTAGAGGCAACCATCAGCAGCTTACTTGCTTACCAGCCGGATGCGCTTATTTACTCATTACCAAGAGAGTCTGGTAAAAGAGAGATACGCTATAACCACACATTTTGTCAGCTAGGTGAGAACAACAGTGCCAGTGAAAGCACAGACGACAATACCGATACCGTTGAAACACTGAAGGCGGCTCTACTTCAAGTAAAAGCCACCCTTGCCGACCTAGAATCGAGAATTAATGATTTAGCATCAGGCGACTAGTGCAAACGTACGTTGAGTTGGTCAATAATTTCAGCCCAATCAGCGTCGTCTTCGATAGCCGTTTTCAAGAAATCCGCTTGGCTTTCAGACCAAAACGGCGCTTCGAAAATATGTTGGCTCTTATTTAAGCCTTTGTGCGTTTCAATAAAACTTTCTATCGCTTCATCGCTACTAGCTAGCCCTAACTGTTCAAACAAACTGCTCATAGTCGGTTGTTCAGTAAACATGGTAGCTCCTCTTCAATCATGATAATCCGTTAATATTGAAACGCTAGAAGCAAATGATGGGATCATTAAATTTGCTGTGCAAATTCCTCTGGTTCCATCACTTCGCCTTCTTCTCCTGGTACCGGACAAATCATAACCGTAAGATTGTCTTGTGTCATGCCGCCCACCCATTTGGTAAGAAAGTCTTTAGTTGAGATTTCCATCGCTTCACAGTCTGACCAATCTTCAGTTGCCCACAGCAAAGCAAGAGATGATTCTGGCCATACAGGAATGCCATCTTCATCGTCTGTTGTTAACATCACGCAACCATGTTCATCTTTAAGAATGAAAAGTTTGCCCGAAGTTTTAATTAGTTCAACGCTGGCTTCTAAGCGTTCGAACGCGTTCATTTGTAATAATGGGTGTTGAGTCGTCATAATTTTCTCTTTGCTATTTGGCTGGGTGTATGGCCGATACACTTGTAATTAAGGCTTCAAGCCCTACACGCCTAACTTGTTTCATGGTGTGAAGGTAAACTTTCATGGTGATACCTTCTAAAGGCTGTATTAGTGAAATTGCGATAGTTGGATCAAGTTGATTTACCGCTCCTTCAGGGAGTACAGCAACACCACCTTCATATTGTAGGTTATTAAGGGCTAAATTGAGTGAGTTCGTACGCAGTTTAGCATCACGAAGCTGAGGGTATAACGTCAGTAACAAATCTCTGGCTTTGCTACCCCAATCAATAGCGACAAACTCTGCCGCGTCTACCACATTACTACCTTCACCAATTCGGTATAACCCTAATTGGTTTTCTAGTAACACTTCACTTTTAACTTCTTCTGACTTGAGCGGCTCGGTTGAAAACGCCAAATCGGTTACCCGTTCGTGTAATTGACGAGACAGCCCATCAAGTGAGAGTACTTCTGCTTTAACAGACCAGTCTGGAAAGGTATTGTGAAGGTGACTTAAGGTGGTTGGCAGCATTAATTCACTGGCCAATTGCGTTGCCCCGCACACCACGTATTCAGAAGATTGAATTTGCAGTTCTTGCTTGGCTTCATTTAACGTGCTGCATAGCTGACGTGCATACGGCAACAGCTTTTCACCGGATTGGGTTAGCTGAATACTGTTGCGCTGGCGTATGAAAAGCGTGGTATGAAAGTATTCTTCTAGCAACTTGATCCGCGCACTTACCGCAGATTGCGTTAAATAGAGATTTTCAGCTGCTTTGCCAAAATGTCGGGTTTTTGCAACTTCAATAAATGTGGTGAGAAAGCGTATATCCATGCTTCTTACAAAACCGATAAATAAGTGATTGTAAACTGTCACAGATGATACGGCATGTAAACACAAAAGCACAGCAACGCACTGCTATAAAAGCAGTGCGTTGTATTTATTTTCAACTAAGAAGCGTATTAACTACCTTCGTGCATTAAACGGCGCTGTTTCTCTCGACGTTGAAAGTCACGATTTTGTTTGTTTTTTACGCTTTGGTGGCGCTTTGTGCCCACCTTCTTGGTGTGAAAGTCTTCCTCTTCTACCGAGTCCAATTCTTCACTTTGGTAACGATAGTCTTTACTCATGTCTATCTCTAGGTTATTGCCACGTCGTCATTATTGTCTTGGCACCAAAAATAGAAAACGAATTTTTATCATCGTTGCGACAATAATTTTTCATAGTGGGTTTCATCCACGTATTTCGCTTTATCCCCTCAATTTTCCTACGCCCAGCCTCTTCTTCCCCGCTGAATCCAAAAAACAAAAAATTGTATTTTATTCATTAACTTAAATAAAAAAGAAGAAAATACCTTTATAAAAACACACTTTTTACCTCCCATAAATTCGTACATATTTACACTTTTCATTTTCCAACAAAATTTTTTATTGATAAGGAAAAAATGTTTTGTTTTATGTTCTGATTCTTTTGTCTTAAAAGTTCGCTTGAAGACAACTCAATGCTGGGTACAACCATGAAAAATTTATCAATTCGCGTTTCTCAAAAACCTTTTATAGATAGACAAAAATTTCCTTATGGCTTTCGAAAATCTGGCGATTTCAGTATTGGTGAGGCAGATATACTAACCAGTTATGGAAAAACCCTGCTGGCACTGGAATGTGGAGAGTTAACACCAGAGTCGGATGATGAACGTCATTTTGTAGATTTTATTAGTGGTAAAGTGGATGCTGACAATACTATTGAGCGCACCTGGGCCAAGTATGTACGCTTATCTCGAGGCAAGAAGCACTTTTACACGTTGCATAGCACCGCTGCGAGTAATCAGTCAGACTACGATGAAGATTACAGTGATGAAGCATTTGACGTAGCGTAATTTTGCGTTCAATTTATGAGCAACCAGCTCGGTGGAAATCGGGCTGGTTGCTTTTACCTGTGATATTTCCCTCGCTTTTCACCGCTTTGTTGATCCATATCTAGATTGCGCGCGAACAAATCTTTGCATATTTGTAATGTTCTAACAGATGGTTCTATATTAATAACTTAGCTTTGTGAAATTGCTATTTTACGCAAACCACGCTGTTGAGAAGTAGTAGAACAATATCTAATGAATTACCCAAGCCTGAAGGCAAAGGAGGCGCAGCGATGATGGTGTCATATAAACAAATTAAACATTTTTCAATTCATGCTACCGATAAGGACATAGGCGGCGTACGAGACATACTTTTTGACGATAAAAATTTCGTCGTTAGATATGTAGTTGCCGATACGAATACATGGCTTCCCCTTAGCAGAAAAGTGGTGATATCACCCATTTCGGTCACCCGTGTTGATCAGGAAGAAGAAACCGTTGATGTTTCCATGACTGCAGACACGCTGAAAAACAGCCCATCAATTGACGAACATAAACCGGTTTCAAGAGAATTTGAAGAAACACTATTTCGTTACTTTGGCTATGGTTATTACTGGATTGGTCCTGGTGCGTGGGGCGATTTCGCTCATCCTGGTCAACTAGCCGATCCTGAGTTAGCGGCTATGGGTAAAGAAGAAATAGATAATAAACCTGAAAATCACTTACGGGCTTGCGGAGAAGTCAGTGGTTATGAAGTGGCTACCCAAGACGATAACGTTGGGCATATTAGCGATTTCGTGTTTGATACTAATAGCTGGCAGATTCAGTTGTTAGTGGTTGATACAAATAACTGGCTACCTGGTGGTAAAAAGCTTGCAGTACTGCCCTCTGACATCAAGAATATTGATTGGTCTTCTCACAATGTCTCTGTCGACCTAACACATGAGGGTTTGATGGCTAGACCGGAAGTTGATCTTGATAAATTGGATGACGCTGCATATGTAGAGGCATTGGTGGCAAACGCTAAACTTGTCTAGTTAGGTCGAAAATCTATTTAAGCTTTGGTGATTTACCGTTTGTTACTGAGCTAGATTCTAGCAAACTTAATTAATCGTTCTGAGCGCAAAAGAACTTGTGGAGCAAGCCAATAGTTTGCTTCACTCTTTCATCGGCTAATCGATAATAAATGGTTTGTCCAGCTCGGCGTGTGGCTACCATTTTAGATTCTCTCAATAGCGCTAAATGCTGTGAAATTACTGGCTGAGAAACATCTACATGGTCTAACATTTGAGTAACAGATAACTCTTTGTCCATTAAAGAACACAACACCATTAAACGGGTCTTATTTGCCAACTGCTTAAGATAGAGCTCAGCTTCCATTGTATATTGAGCCATTTCGCTCATGTTCACAGATAAATCATCAACGGCTAAATTATCAGTCATAACAACTCACTTATAAAGTTACGTAAATAGGCCACCACTCGCCACCTTATACTAAAGTATACTACTATGGCGGCGAACGCCAAAACTCAATGTCATTTTTTTATAAAAATATAATGAAAGTAGGTGGTAGAAAATATAGCGCTTTCCTTATATAGTAAACTCATCATTAATTTTCAAGGTGCTTTAATGTTAATCGATATCACTACGAGACTTGCCAATATCCCTTTTCCCCTTCGTTGTATAACAGCTAAAGAAGCGATGCAGGAAATATCTTCTAATCACGGTCTATTACTTGATGTTCGTGAACCCGCAGAGGCAGCATCTAGCCCTGTAGAAGCAGCATTAAATATTCCTCGTGGCGTACTTGAGATGAAAGTTATCGAAAAGTGTAAAGATGCCAAATTTCCAATCTATATTCATTGCGCCTCAGGCATTCGCGCCAAATTGGCTGCCGAACAGCTAATGAACATGGGGTATGAGAATGTGAGCGTGGTAACCTGTTCAATAGGCGATATTAAGCAAGCTACCGACGCATAAGCGCTGACAGCCTCTGGGAGCTTGTGGTATAACCCCTCTATACTGTGACAGAATAATCGATTAGAGCTCGCGGATGTTAAAATCTACATTAGAACAATGGCGCATGTTTAAGGCAGTGGTAGATGCTGGAGGCTTCAATCAAGCAGCCGCATTAGTGCACAAGAGCCAATCTAGTGTGCATCACGCGGTTCAAAAGTTAGAAAACGCCATTGGCGTTGTGTTGTTTGAAAACAGTGGGCGTAAGGTAAAGTTATCTCCTCAAGGGGAGTTAATGTATCGGCGAGCGGCGTTTGTATTAAATGAAGCGCAGAAATTAGAAGCGGTAGCGGCTAGTTTACAAGCAGGAACCGAAACCCTTCTTCGTATCGCCGTTGATATCATTTTCCCTTCCGATTTACTTTATAATGTATTAAGTAAAGTGTCTGAAGAATTTCCTCTGCTACGTATCGAGATTGAAGAAACCGTGTTAAGCGGCGCTAACTCCTTGCTTGATAGTGGCAATGTAGATATCGCGATATCCCCCTTCCCCTACCCCGGCGGATTCAGTGAAGATTTGTGCGAAATAGACTTTGCTGCTGTAGCGCATGTTGATCATCCTCTGCACGCACTCGACCGTGCCTTAACACTAGAAGATTTAAAGTCACATCGTCAAATAGTGGTAAGAGATTCATCAGCTGAGCGTAAAGTTGATGCTGGTTGGCTTGGCGCCGAGCAACGCTGGACGGTTAGCCATATTAGAACGTCTGTAGATATGATTTCTCAAGGACTTGGATTTGCTTGGCTACCTATCGCTATTATTAAAAAAGAATTAGAAGAAGAGCTATTGCTGCCACTACCTCTTGATAGCAATGGCGGTTTACGCCGCGCAATGCTTTACCTCACATTTGAGGATGGCGATGGCCTGGGACCAGCAGCAAGAAGCTTTATCGGTGAACTTAGATATCAATCGATGCAGCTTCCTTCTGCTGATGGCATGCTTGAACAATGCGTAGAGTCTATACAAAGGTAATGTGAGCAGTAGTCATTTACTTATCGCTAAGCTATACGTAGCACATTGATATAAAAACAAAAACTCAGCAGTCTTAGCCAATACCTAGCGCTATCTGTTGACCACCGTATAAAAATCCAAATAAGGCGATAGATAGCCCAAATAGTGCTACAGCGCCGTCATCCGTTGCCATACCAATAGCCATAATCTACACAGCAAACGCCGGTATTAATCCCATAAAGGGTACTAACTCTAGTGGCACCATCAACAAACCACACGCCGCACAACTTAGCGCTATAAGTGAACGGAACACAGGTTGGCGCATAAAAAACCAGCGCGGCATTAAGAAACGGTCAAATCGCACCGCCACAGGTTTCATTTTATTTACCAAAAATTCTATTCGCTCTGCATCCATTTCAATTTTCATAATGGTAGCGGGAAGCCACGGATGACGTCGACCGAGTAAAATTTGCATTGCTATCAGTAAAATTGTCACACCGGTAATGGTGGGTACACCAGGAATAGCCCCTATGGGCGTTGCCGCAATAAACGCTGGCAACGCTAACATGGGTCCAAATCCCCTTTTTTCCATTGCATTCCAGAATTCGGAAAACGCCATGACGTCGGTGGTGTTTTTAGGCTGCATTTTTCCCAACAACTCATAAAGTGTCATTGACCTTGCGCCAGTTTCCTTAAACATTTTCATTCCCTATTTATGGCTAAGACTAATGCCTTATTTCCATCGAAACCTATGCGTCTTGGGTGATAGCGAAGCGCAATACGCTTTGGGTATTCCATCAAAAATTTCATTAACTCAGCAATATCACCGTGTACAACGCTTCTATTTTCCGCTTGTCCAACAGTGTAAATCTGAAATAAACTTTCAGAAGCATTCTCGTAAGCGGTGAATTTTCGCGTTCGGTTACAAAGCGACTATGCGGTATAATGCGATAACTGTGCCACTGAAGTTACTCATCATTCAAATTTATGCTTTTTGGTAGTGATCGGCACAATATGTGCTTTATGAGCTAAAGATATGTCATTGTGCGGATTGTATTTAGCTAGCCCACTTTTAAGTGATGCGAGGATCGCATTATGAGGTCAGCCCAAAGATATTGCTGCGCTTTTCAACCAAAGTTGAGTATGAATGCGACAACGTCTACGTTTGAATGTAATAATGCACAAATAATTATAAAATCAGATCAATTTACCCACCCAGTGCACTGAACTAAGCAATCAGGGTGTGATTGATCATTTAAAAAAGGGATATTCAAGTGTTAACTGTTTTGCTTGTAGATGATGATGCCGAGTTTACCGAGGTGGCCTGCACTATTATTGAGTTTCTCGGTCACGAAGTGCTAACTGCTGCCACATTAGGAGAAGCGCGTGATTGGTTAAAGAAAGAAACCTTCGATCATGTATTACTTGATTTCATGTTGCCAGATGGTAGCGGTGCATACTTGTTCGATGAACTTAACGCGCTTCCTAAACGCCCACGCATTACCCTTATTACCGGACACCCATCGGTAAAAGGCGTCATTAAAGGTTTGTGCGGCCCCAATATTGATTACCTTGTTAAACCTATTCAACGTGAAGACATTGAAGCAGTATTAACAGGAAAACCTAAAGTCGCTGAAGATACCAGCGAAAAAATTGAAAAGCATTTCGATTTGCTTATTGGCGAATCTGCGCCAATGAAAGAACTTTATAAATTAATTGAAAGAGTAAGCAGAACGAGTGCCAACGTTATGCTACTGGGCGAAAGTGGTGTAGGTAAAGAGGTGGTTGCAGCCGCCATTCACCGCGCGTCACAAAGTGAAGGCCCTTACGTAGTGACTAACTGTGGTGCCTTTTCAAAAGAATTAATTGGTAGTGAACTATTTGGCCACGAAAAAGGTGCCTTTACTGGTGCAGTTGGCCGTAAGGAAGGTGTTTTCGAACAAGCTGAAGGCGGATGTTTATTCTTAGATGAAATCACCGAAATGCCTATCGATATGCAGCCAAACCTACTACGCGTATTGGAAAACAAAGTGGTTATCCGTGTTGGCGGTACTAAAACTATTCCGGTAAATTGCCGCGTAGTGTCAGCCACTAACCGAACCATGGAAGAGATAGCACAAAGCAAAGTCTTGCGTGAAGATATCTACTTCAGACTTGCTGTGTTTCCAATCACCATACCTACGTTGCGCGAGCGTAAAGAAGATATTCCTTTATTAGCGAAAACCTTTATTGAAGAATTTAATAAAGACAATGGCTCTAAGTTTAGTTGGCAAGAAAGTCAGCTAAATACATTACAAGCCTATGACTGGCCAGGTAACGTTCGTGAATTGCGTCACTTTGTTCATCGTGCCGCCATTATGAGCGACCCGACAAAACAGGTAATAGAGCTTCCTAAAACGATTGAATCGCCTTTTGCTAAAAAGCAAAGTACAGCGCCGGCACTTCAAGCAGGACGCACTATTGAAGACGTTGAAAAGGAACTTATTTACGCCACGCTTGAGAAAGTGAATGGGAATAAGACCATGGCCGCCGACATGCTCGGCATAAGTACCAAAACCCTATACAACCGACTTCACGCGTATGGCGATTTGGTCAAAGAAGACTAGTAAGGCAGGACAAAAGTTATGACTGAAGATGAGTTTGCCCGATTAAGCACTTACGTACATGATGCACGCAAACCACTAAATCGCATTTCTATGCAAGCTGAATTGGTAAAAATGGCGCTTAATGGCGAAGTTCCCGCCCAAAAAGCGATAGCAGCATTGGATAAGATAATTGCCAGTGCTAAAGATTGCAGTGACTCCCTTTCTGAAATGACTTCAGATTTTGGCGACACATTATTGGATTGATGTAATGCTAAACAAAGTTTTTTCTTCGCTATACAGTTGGGTAATCATGGTGGTATTCGTGATTGCTATTATCACTGCGAATTCATTTTATGTGGTGCAAACCCTTGATGACTTGTCAGCCTTAGAAGCGCGTTTATTTACCACTAGCCGCGTGATAAGCGCGGTGAACAAGTTGCATGTGGCCGTATTGCGCGCCGAATCAGGTCAACGTGGTTTCCTTCTTACTGAAGATGAAGCTTATCTGGAGGAGTACACACAAACACTGAATAACTTCACTGCCCTTGCCGATGAAGTTGAAGTGAGTGCACTTGCGTCTGACTTGCCGGAACAATCAGAACGGATTGATAAGCTACTTGCCCTAACCCGCGTTAAAATTAACGGTATGGTGCGTATTGTAGAGCTAGTAAGAGTGGGTGATTTAGCGCAAGCCTTCACATTGCTTGAAAGCGACAGAGGCCTTGATTTATACAACGATTTCGAAAATATGTTCGAACGCATTGATTCCTCAGAAAGAGATATTCAAGGTACGCATTTAGCCAGCTTGATGAAGCTAAGACGTGACTCGGTGAATACACTGTTAATATCTTCAGGTACCACTCTGTTTCTTATTATCTCAATCTTCTTGTTGTTAAAAGCCAACATTCGAGAAAATGAAAAGCATAAAGATACCCTTGTTGACGTTAATGAAGACCTAGAACATAAAATTTCAGAGCGAACTCAGGAACTAAGAATTTATGCAGATGAATTAGCCCGTAGCAACCGAGAGCTTGAAGACTTTGCCTTTGTTGCGTCACACGATCTCCAAGAACCGCTACGTAAAATTCGCGCCTTCGGTAACCGGTTAGACTCTGGCTACAAAGATGTGATGGATGAACGTGGACAAGACTTCCTTGCCCGTATGCTTAACGCAGCCGAGCGTATGTCTATGTTGATTTCTGACCTTCTGTCTTTTTCTCGGGTTTCTACACGGGGCAAAGACTTCGAACAAGTAAATGTCGGCGACGTTATCGATGGTGTACTAGGTGATTTAGAAATAGCTATCGAAGAAAAAGGTGCCAATGTTGTTGTGCAGGATATTCCGACTATTCGCGCAGACAAATCACAAATTGATCAGCTGTTTCTAAACTTATTGTCTAACGCACTAAAATTTCAAACCGCTGACAAAGAACCTCTTATTGAAATTACAGCTACAACCCCAACTGAAGCTGATATGAAAGACATATTGTTAGCTGATGAGTATGACTGGATCAAAATTCAAATCTCAGACAACGGTATTGGCTTTGAACAAAGTTTTGCAGAAAAGATTTTTGCCCCGTTTCAACGCTTGCACGGAAGAAGCGAATATAAAGGAACAGGGATTGGCCTAGCTGTATGCCGACGCATTGTTGAACGACACAATGGTCAAATTTCGGCAAAAAGCTCGCCAGGAGAAGGCGCAACCTTTACTATCCTTCTGCCAACAAACAGCGAGCCTTTTGGCTCTCTAAATAATCATGGAGATACCGCACATGACGCGTAAACAAACCCAACCAATTAATATCCTTATGGCAGATGACGATGAGGACGATCGTCTATTAACTGTAGACGCACTCAAAGAAAGCCGTGTGTTAAACAACTTATTTTGTGTTGAAGATGGCGTGGAATTGCTTGAATTTTTACGCCATGAAGGTAAGTACACAGATGCTAGCAAAGCCCCCCGCCCTAGCCTAATACTGTTAGATCTTAACATGCCGCGAAAAGATGGCCGAGAAGCGTTACAAGAATTAAAAACCGATCCTAAATTACGTGGGATCCCAGTGGTCATCTTAACAACATCCAAAGAAGAAGAAGACATGCTTCGCGGATACGACTTAGGCTGTGCTTCATATATCACTAAGCCTGTGAATTTTGAGGGACTTGTCGAGCTTATGCGCGCGCTAGGTCGCTACTGGATTGAGTTTGTAGAGTTGCCACACGATTAGTCGAGTCTTATTAATTCAATATACGTAGTGATGAGTCCATATGTTGGACGCAGTAAGTTACTACTCATGCTGCACGGCGCTAACCATTAGTGCCGCTATGTTTTAAGGCGCTTGTTATTCAGCGCTACGTTACGACCAATGTTTTATGGAGCGCACAGTGACCGAAGTTATCCGGGTTTTACTGATTGAAGATGACGAAGATGATTATTTTTTAACGTCGGATTATTTACTTCAATGTGAAGAACCCCGTTTCCAGCTTACCTGGGTAACCAACAGTGCTGATGCCATAGATGCGTTACAGCGTCGAAATTTCGACTTGTGTCTGCTCGACTATCTACTTGGCGCAGAAAACGCAGTAGACGTATTGGAAGTGCTTAAATCAAACCAATTTAATCTTCCTGTTGTTATTTTAACCGGTCAATCAGACTCACAGGTTGACGAATTGGTGATGCGAGCGGGTGCAGCCGATTACCTGCAAAAAACAGAAATAGAGTCGCCCCGCTTTATGCGCACCATTCGCTACGCCATGGTTCGACGTGAGATAGAAAACGAGCGATTAGAAAGACACAAAGTCGAACAACAGAACAAAGCGAAAGATAAATTTCTGGCTCACTTGGGCCACGAACTTCGCACCCCGCTTACGTCTATTTTAGGTTACACAGAGCTGCTATTAGACGACAAAGGTAATGACCCTTTGGCCCAAGAGCTGTCTATTATTTATTCCAATGGAAAGCACTTACTTAGTCTGTTAAATGATCTTCTTGATATGTCTCGCATTATGGCGGATAAACTTGAGCTTAATATCAAAGAAGTGCATTTAAGCCCTTTCCTTACTGATATTCACTCATTAATGCGATTAGCAGCGAAAGACAAAGACCTTGTTTTCGATGTGATTGCAGAAACTAAGATACCGGAAGTGATTGAAACCGACCCTACCCGTTTGCGTCAGGTGTTAATCAACTTAGTCAGTAACGCTGTGAAATTTACCGATACTGGCGCCATAACCGTTACCGTAGAAGTTCGCCCTCCAGCACCTGGAAAAGCCAATGAAAGGTTACATTTTATTGTTGAAGACACCGGCATCGGCATGCCACCACATAAGCTAGATAAAATCTTTCAGCCTTTCGAGCAAATCGAAGATATCATGCGTGCAAATCATGGCGGAGCTGGTTTAGGTTTGGCAATAAGCCGAGAACTTGTGGCCAAGTTAGGCGGAAGCATTAGTGTAGATTCAGTTTTTGGCAAAGGCAGTCGCTTTTCGTTTTCTATCGATCCCGGTGACATTAGCGAACAAAGCCGTACTCAACTTGCACTTAAGCCACCTAGCAGAGCTGAAGCCAACAACTTAGATTTACAGGTTACTGGCAAGGTATTGATTGTTGATGATATTCGTGAGATTCGTCGCTTAACAGGTCATCTAGTCAGTCAATGTCACGCTACCGTCGCTTATGCAGAAAACGGCGTTAAAGCATTAGAGGCTGTTTTACAAGCCGAAGAAGATAACGAGCCCTTTCATTTAGTGTTAATGGATATTCATATGCCGGTTATGAATGGTATTGAAGCCCTTCATGCAATAAGGCGGCATAAGAGCAACGTACCTGTTGTGGCCGTTACCGCCGCGAGTCGCAAAGGGTTAAAACAATCTTTAATGGATGACGGGTTTAATAATGTTATTGGTAAACCTATTGAACGAGCTGCCCTTACTGAAGTGCTCGACCAGTATTTGGTGCGCTCTCAAGGTCCTGCCGTGTCGAAGATAGAAACCGTTAAAACAGTGACGCAAAGTACTCAGCCTCAACCGACGGCTAAAAAAATATTAGTGATAGAAGACGACGAAGACGCAGCTGAATTATTACAATTATTTTTGGTACATCAAGGCCACGATGTTATTACGGCGAATACGGGCGCAGATGCTATCGAGTGTATGACCGAAGTGGTATTTGATCATGTATTAATGGATTTGACCCTTCCCGACTACCATGGATATGACTTAGCTGCCGAGTTAAATCAAATTCAACCCAAGGCCAAGCTGGTTATTGTCAGTGGCAACGAGCCAGATAAAGATACCATGAAGCATTTAGGTGTTAGCCAGTCGCTATTAAAGCCAGTGAGTAAAGAAGATTTAATCAGTGTGGTGTCCTAAAAAATACGAAAAGAAATTGTTAGCTGCCATTCGTAGCTAACTTTCCCTCCACAGGAACTGTTGAATTCCTATCGATTACGAAATTATTACACGGCCTACCTTGCAACTCTTACGTTTAATTAAAACTTAGCTTCCTCACCAAAATACGAAACGAAATAAAATCAAACAAAATCAATTATTTATATATCCAGCCATGTTGGTATAAGCGTTGCAACTCTCTATGTGCAATCTAGCAAATTTAAGGAGAGTACTATGGCAACACAAACTACTACGCCAAAAACAGCGAAAGTGAATAGCGTAACCGAGCCTAGTCACCCAGTCACGGATCAGTTAAAAGAAACACTTCATTCGTCAGTAGATAAGCTGGCTGATAGTGCGGCCGTAGCTGAGGACAATATTCGTAACACGGCAAGTCGCTCTGCGGACAATATGTCTGAAAGAAAACGTTTAGCTGAGCAAAAATGGCAGTCGTCTGGTGTACGAAAGTATGCTATCGAGAACCCATTAGCCACTGCTGGTATGGCATTCGCAGCAGGTATGTTAGTGACTTCATTATTTCGCAAGAAATAAAGCATGAAACCTTTACCAGATTTTCGTAGTGCCACATACACGCTGAGCAGCGAAAATCCGTTTCGCCTGACTTCTCCGAGAAGTCAGGCGACATTTCGCATTCCTCAGCAAAGTACAACCGGCGAGACATCCGAGTCGTCGAATAACATTCCCCCAGACATTACTTTTGAAGAGGCGCTGGCTTCTTTTAAAACGCTTTACGCACAGAAAAAATATCAGGGCTTTGCATTAATCGACCTGATTAACGCTGAACTTCAACTCATTACCAAGTCGATTTTTGTCAGCATTTTTGGCGCACTTACCGCATTTGCATTAGGTGGTTTTTGCTGGATTTTGCTCAATTCATGCATCGGGTTAGCAATGCACCATGCTGGCATGCCTGCACTACTTATTATGGTTATATTGTTACTGGTTAATAGCATATTAAGTGTCGTTGCATTTATGCATGCACAGAGTGCATTTCGTTTTATTAATCTAAAGCGGCTTACCACATCAATGCAGTCTTTAACCAAGTAGCAGCAAACTCATTACGGGATTGCCGTCAATCAGCGTAAAACTAAGGAGCACTTATCATGAATATTTTTCTGAAAAAGAACTTAGAGGATATCAGGCAGTGCCAGCATAATTATTTAGCCCAAAAACATCATGCTGAAGAATCATTTGAAGAGGCTAAGCGAGATTGTCGTCTGCTTATGGGCAAACCTGAAGTATTATTGGGTATTGTTGCTGCTGGGGCTTACAAAGGTATAAATACTGACGCTCCAAAGAGCAAAAGAAATCAAGCTATTATGACTTTTGTGCGCACCACCGCACTTTCGTTCCTAAAATAATAGTCACTACAATTAATACTAGGAATTACCATGCGCTTACCAATAAAAATGAAAATAGCGGCTTTAGCATGCAGTTTATTTGTTACCGCTTGTACTACTACACCTGTCGCCTCGCCCACACCCTACAAATCTGCGGTCACTAAGGAGGGCTATGGGTATTCTAGCGTTCAACTAACCGACAATGAATACCGAGTATTATTTAAAGCTACAGATCGCACTCCAGCAGATATTATTCAGCAATTCGCATTACGCCGAGCCGCTGAACTCGCTAACAAACATAACTATGAATGGTTGGCTGTTATCAAAACCGACGTGGATAAAAAACCCGTTATGGCCAGAGCAGTCACCCACAATACAGATAAGCCCCAACCATTTGCAACTAATCAGCAATGTACCATGTCAGGATGTACCGAGGTGGCAGAACCTGCACCGGGTCAAGGGCAAAACACGGTGACGCAGACACAGATTAACGACATTTATTTCTCTGTTCTGGTAAGAATGAGCAATACCCAAAGTAGTTTGGGAAAGAACGCTATATCTGTTACAGAAATTCTCGCTGACCAAGTAGATAAGGTTAAGTAGGCGCGCTTCAAAAAAATTAATTTTTGATGAAATGACCGCCAAATGGCGGTCATTTTTGTTTACAACGCACATTGCTTTATTTAACTTTGCTCAGAATCTAAATGCAATGTGTTGGCTCGCTCTACCCAATCAAGATCTTTGGTTTGTTCATCCAAGGTCCCCTTGGCATCTTCTAAGAAGACTTTACAAAAGTACTCTACTGACTGAAACCTCTCTCGGTATTGTTTCAATTGCACTTCCATTTCATACATAGCGTTTGAAAACTCTGAATTGGATTTTGACAACTCATAATCACATTTTAGATACGCACATAACACGTCAGCGGCTTTAGCAAGCCGTACATGAATATCATCTTTATCTTGTTCTATTAATGGCTGGTAGCGCTTCTGTAGGGGCTCAGGCAAGGTTTGTATCAGCATTGCCTCAAACCTACGCTCGAGTTTTTTTATGGCTGCAGTGGTTTCAGGGTCGTGGTACTTTACAGGACTTGGAATATCACTCATACCAGCAATCTCGCTACCTTCATGGAAAATAGCCATGGCAGCGACTCGATCGGGATCAACCGCTTCGTTGAACACATCCGCCGCTATTGCACCTAACATGTGAGCGACCATAGAGGCTTCGTAGATGTGTGTAGACAACATCTCCTCTTGAAACTGTGCCATTAAAGGCCATCGTTTCACGTTTCTTGCCCGTTGCATCAAACCTATAAATGCGGAGTGAGTTTTCGCCATTTTGCGCCCTTTAAAATTACGATTGTTAGAAATTGATAGTAGCATTTGCAAATCGGGAATGCTGCCTTGCTTACTATGCCTCCCGCCATGTAAAAAGTGCAAATGCTCTGTAAACCTTGTTTAGCCAACGAATACATTATCGGTCAAAAGCAGTGGAATTTAATATAAAATAAATATAAATCATAGACTTAACATTAAGGCACGGAGTTCGCATTAATACCTATGTCAGTAACGGAGCAAAAAGAGGATTTAGCTATGTTAGGTTGGGCAATTACTTTTTTCATTATCGCCATTATTGCAGCAGTTTTTGGTTTTGGCGGCATCGCAGGTGCAGCAACAGGTATCGCACAATTTTTATTCTTTGTGTTTATCGCTTTACTAGTCATTTCACTAGTCGCGAATGCCTTACGCGGTCGGTCACCACGAGCATAGATTTACCACACATTTAGATATTTTTAGATACTTTTAGGAAACAGGAGAATGGACATGATCTCACAGAAATCATTATTGAAACTTTTAGCAGCTGGTACATTTGCACTTACACTTGCCGCATGCGGTGATAACAACGCAGAAGATGCAGGCGAAGAGCTAGACGAAATTGTAACAGATGCAGGCAACGCAGTAGAAGATGCTTGTGAAGATGTTAAAGAAGGCGCAGACGCCGAAGATAAAGACTGTTAATACACGCTTTATCACGAAAAAAGCTGATGGACATTGTCCATCAGCTTTTTTTTATACTTCTTTTTATACTTCTTCGCCGCCAAGCTCTCGCGCTAAATCGTCTAATTCTGATAGCGTTCTATCAAATTCATCTACCGCATACCGGTAAGATACCAACACGTGACGATCACTTCGTCCAAACTTCACGACAAGTGAATCAACATCCATGTGTTTAACCGTGTTGATAAAACGATATGCCGTCATCTCACTGGCAAAACCAAATTCAACTTGGCTTTTCATCTTAAGCAACCACCTCTGGATTGTTATCCAATACATTGACTATTCGTTCAAGTAAATGCGTTTCTTGGTCATCAACTTTCCCATGCGCAATCCAATCTTCTAACAACTGCGCTGGAGACAGGCTCTCACCCTTCTCTAGTTTCGCTGTCATCATGGCTAGCTGCACATTGGTTCGCATGCTGCTATCGCTCTCAGGGCTAGGTAAATCAGTAGCAGCTTCTAACGCCACCGTTAACCAATGACGACTTTGTTGAACAGGTGTAGGCTTAGACAGTGCGGACTTCCATCGCTTTTTAAGCATGTCAGCGTCATCATCACTGATGTTAGTAAAGTCTCCTGCTCGCAGGCTCTCACTTAACACCGAATTAGCCGATTGAGCACGCTGCTGTACTTTGCGAACCTGGCGCTGCTGAGCGCGTGTTTGCTGCTGCTTTTGAATACCGGTTATTTTCTTATCGAGTTTAGCACGCATTGCACCAGGCAACGCTTTCGCACGTGCTTCAATATCCTGTATTGAAGTAGCAATCGTCGATTCATCAGACTCCGAGTCAATGCCATTTAATAGAGTAAAAAGGGTATTAAAGGTTTCATCAAATGCTGATGACTGCGCCTTACGTTGTTCTTTTAAGCGTCCGAATAATGCATCGTTTGCTAAGCGAAACTCACGCCACAATCGGCTTTCATCACGCTTACCGGCATGGCCTATGGCTTTCCAACTGTGTTGAAGCTGCTGCGCTGTTTCAGTGGCGCTAGCAATATCTTCCTCTGCTAACAGCGCTGATGCTTGCGCAACGAGTTGCTGCTTCGCTTTTTTATTCATCGCATGCCACTGGTTCACTTTGGTTTGCAGCGGGCTGATGGTTTTGTTCCACCGTTGCTTTAACGACTCGTATTCACGCTTTTCAACCTGACCACACTCATGCCACTGCTTAACGGTTCTATCGTACAGTTTAGCCAGCACCGCTTCGTCCTGTGACAAATCGATGGCAGCAACTTGTTCAATTAATGAGTGAAGAGCTTTGAGCGCTTTCTCTCGTTCAGCATCCAATGCAGCGTAATGCTCGCGACAAGGCTGAAACGCAAGTTCTAAAGCGGCGTCGAAAGCATTCTGAAGCGCGTCATCGTCGCTGCCAGCGCCTAACGAAAGCCACTGCTGACGAAGATAACGAATGGCTTCACCACGCTGTTTTATATCTTCGACGGGAGTTGAAGCTAATGTCTGCGCTTCCTCTACCAGTGCAGGTTTTCTAGGGGCCGCGATATAATCTTGCCAGCCTTCAAGGTGAGCAATATCTTCGGCAGTTTTCTCAAAACGCTTAGCCAATTGTTTCTTAACACTCTCAGGCATAGATTCAAAGCTTGCAGATAACTTTTCAAACTTAGTAATAGCCCCGCGGTACTTACCTTGGGCGATTAAGTTATCTATCACACTGATTTGCTTTCTGCACTGACGAAGCGCCTGGTCTACTTCTGCTTTTTTAGCTTGTTTTTTCTGACTGAAAACACGGGAAGCTGCATGCCAGCGCTTATTAAGGGCGCTTGGTACTGAAATAAGTTCATTGCGTAAGTCGTGATACTTTTCACTTAACGCTTTAAATTCGGCTTCGATTGATTCTGGGGCTTTATGGCTAACGTCATCATTTTGATCGGTGCCATTTTGAACAGCGTCTCCTTCAACAGATACACTTTCAGTTGCATCAGTGTTTACAGCTTTGGCCGCTTCAGCAGTTTGTTCTGTTAGCCCGTTCTCTTTATCCTCTTGTCCATTTGTTGCTGGTTCAGAAGGCGTACTTGTCGCCTGTTGTTGCTTAGCTTCTTCTGCAAGGGACTCTTCCGCAAGAGATTCTACTTGAGACAAACAAATCAGAAGCTTTTGACCGTACTGCTGTTGCATGGAAAAGGCTTCTAAACTATTGTTTAATGAAGCGATTCCAGTACGAACTTCGTCAAGCAATTTAGTGCTTCCACCTAATGAAGCCATGTGATCTGCGCTTACTTCTAACGCGCGTACCGACTCATTCACTACCGCTACATCAGCAAGGGTCGCCTCACACAAGCGCTCACCATACAGCCAATTAACTTGTGTAGTGGCATGCGATAAATGCTGCTTACAAAGGGCTTCAATCTCGGCTTTTTCTTCTGCCGCTTTTTGCGATTCCCACTCAGGGCGAATACGCGATAAGTGACGTGATACCTTTTCGCTAATGCGTGCGAGTTTAGCGTCCACCGCCGTCTTATCGTCTGAACTCAATATCGATGAATCTGTCATTAAGTCATTATATTCACTTAACAATTCGGCTTGTCGCTTGTCAATATCTTCAACATCTGATTTATCAACCAGCGCTTGATATTTAGACAAACACAGAGTAACGCGTCGCATTAATTCAATAGGCTTTTCGGCTTGCGCTTTCAATACTTGAAGCTTTGTAGCTATAGCCGCGTGAATAGCATTATCTCTGCATTTCTTCTCCAGTTTTTGCAGTACACTACTATCTTCAATAGTGGCCAAAATAGCCTGTTGCAGTGCGTTATCTGCATGATGAAGAAAAATGGTTTGGGTAAAAGCTGGCTTATCGACTTTGTGAAGCAACGTCATCACAAGATTATTATCTGCCAATAAACTTGGGTCGTTAACCAATACAGTCTGAATTAATTCACCATTGGCACTTTCACGCAAAAATGACGCTTTTTCATTCGCGTTTATGGTTACATCACCCTGTCCCATCAAGGCTGCTTCTACGGTGCGTTCAGCAACTTTTTTCACCTTCGCATGGTGGGCGCTTTGTGACATTTTAAGCCACAATACAAACGTATTTAGTTTGTTAAGGGCTGCAAGGCTGACATCAGCATTGGCATCGTTAAATGCTAATTCATGTAAAATCGTTTTGTCTGTGGGCTTTTCCGGCGACAGGTTTTGAATGGCTTCCAGTCTTTTTTCGGGATTCTGACTGGTGTGAGAAGGAGCAAAGAACCGACTAAATATCATCCTGTTTAAACCGCGCTATAGTGTTGTTATCATCTTCTTGCTTGGAAAGTGCACGTTTAAAATCTGATTTACTTTTATGCACTATTTCGCCGCTTTCATTTACCGTCATATGTTCCGACGATTTCTCAATTTTTGCTTGATACAGCATAACTGCTTGCATACAGCTGGCTTTCTGATCTTCACTTAATGGCGTACCATCAAGCCATTTACCGGTTTCCACCGATTGACGCAGGCGTTCGTACACCTCTGGCGTCATACTATTTAGTAATACTTCTATATTCATGAACGGAATCGTTTAATAAGTACAATTCTTACGCGGTTGACAAGATACCACACGAAGCCTGCAATACTGGCTACAATAGCGAGATTATGTTGCAAGTCGCCAGGTCTTGTTCCGCCCCAATACATAAAACCGAATCCCGCCACAAATATGATCATGGCAATAAGCGATTGATTTTGAATGCTCTGTAACTTTTTGAATTTTTGTAGATTTTTCTTACGTTCAATATCTTCTGAGGAAGCATCGCCTATTTTGAAATCACAATGCGGACATATTTTTGCTTTGTCAGACGTTTTTTTATTGCACGATGGGCAGTCAACGAGTGCCATAATTTGCTCCTGTAGGAATGATGCGGAAATAACCAGGTAGCATTGGTTTTAGAGGTGAGTATTTTACGTATTGAAATGCGTATTGCAAAGCCTATTCAAAGGCAGATGAGCATTAATACAATTTAATTGTAATTGTGGTGTGAAAGCCAAACTTAAAAGGCTACCACGTTGACCTGCACACCACGTTCACACTAACAATTATTTTTTATGTCTAGACCAATAATCGTCAACGGTTTCTTTCATTTCTTTACAGAGCAGCACAATACCAAATAGGTTAGGTAAAGTCATTACTACAATGGCCACTGCCGACAACGCCCATACCAAAGTGGTATCAGAAAACGCAGCCCATACAAAGCCAGCTACGTAAATAACACGATATGGCATTACCGAACGGGGGCCGAGCAAGTAAGTCATCGCCCTGTCACCGTAATACGACCACGCAATAGCGGTTGAGAACGCAAACAGCATAAGCCCGATAGACACTATGTATTGGCCGAAGTTACCGAAATATCCGCGTGTAAAGGCGATGGTCGTTAGTGCCGCTGAGTGCACCAAGGATTTACCGCTCACTTCTAGGTTATCTCGTACGGGTTTACCCTCTTCTATTTTAAGCGTACCGGTAAATAAATCTTCGCTACCAATGTTGTATTTAACATCTTCAGCAACTGAGCGTGAATTTAACAAGGTAAAGCCATCGCTAACCGCAGTGCCATTTACTACTGTGATGCTACCTGTGTACGCTGTTATCTCATTACCTTCTACGTCGTTTAGGTAACCGTAAAGCTTATCGACATCGGCTTGATCGCTGTCATCATATTGGCCTTGAACAAAGAGCATGTCAGAACGATCGAATACGTTTTCATGCTTTTCTTTCCATACACCAGAAGACAAGATAACCAAACCAGTCACCGTACAGATAATGATGGTATCGATGAAAGGTTCAAGTAGTGACACCATACCTTCAGACGCAGGCTCTTTTGTTTTAGCCGCAGCATGCGCAATTGGCGCAGAACCCTGCCCCGCTTCGTTTGAGAACAAACCACGGTTTACACCACGGTTAAACGCATACGCAAGTGATGCGCCTAGGAAGCCACCTGCAGCCGCAGACCCTGTAAATGCATCTTTAACTACCGCGGTGAAAGAAGGAATAATATTTTCAACGTTTGCGAAAATAACCGCTAACGCACCAATAAGGTAAATAACCGCCATTACCGGCACGACTCGCGCAGTAAAAGCAGCAATGCGTTGAATACCACCAAGGATAACAAGCGCAAGTAAAATACCCAGCACGCTACCTACTGCCCAAGGCTCGAAACCAAACGTGGCTTCAATACTTTGCGCAATACCATTACTTTGCGGCAAGTTACCGGTACCGAATGAACTCACTACCGTGGCAATGGCAAAAGCCACCGCTAGCCATTTCATGTTTAAGCGTCTGTCCATGTAATACATGGGACCACCCGCCATGGTGCCATCTTCGGTTTTCACACGGTATTTGTGAGAAAGGGTAACTTCAACGAATTTCGTAGTCATACCTAAAAAGGCCGTTACCCACATCCAAAATAAAGCTGCTGGACCACCTAAGAATATGGCGAACGCCACACCACTGATATTACCGGTACCCACCGTACCTGATAGCGCGGTAGTAAGTGCGCGAAAATGAGTGGTATCACCTGGGTCGCTCTCTTTGTCGAACTTACCGGTTACCACTTGCCAAGCGTGTTTGAAAAAACGAATTTGAGGAAATTTAAGGTAGATAGTGAAGAAAAGACCTACACCTAGCAATACGTAAGGAAACCACCCTGCGCCGCCTAAAAAACCATCCAGTATGACGAGAAAACTATATAACCCTTCCAAGGTATCACCCCTTTATTATCTTGTTGTTATGATTTCTATTATTGTATTTATTAATAAAGCCCCGATGAAAAGGGGCTTTTTTGTGATGCTAATTTAACGTATTAACCATTTAACTTCTTTACTACGGCATTTACGGCAATAAGTAAATCCTCACCTAGCTGTCTGCTGCGCTGAACAGACCAGCCATAAATTTCATCAGGCACATCGACATTGTCTTTGAATGGCATTTCAACGGTGTAAGACATGCAGTTAAACTTCTCACCTACTGCATTTGCTGCCACGGTTAAGTTCCCCTCACCTGGCGCGTCTTTATCGTATCCAAACTCATCTTGAAATTCTGGCGTTGCATTTAGTAGCGCATCTTTAAACGTATTTTCTAGCGCTTTAATTTCATCAGAATAACTTGGATTACCTTCACAGCCTGCCACAAAATTGTACGGCAGTGCTTCATCACCGTGCAAATCGACAAACATATCTACGCCTATGTTTTCCATTGCGTTCATGACATAAAGTACTTCTGGGCTTTTATCAGCGCTAGGCGTAGCCCACTCGCGGTTTAAATTGGTGCCTACCGCGTTGGTGCGCAAGTGACCGCGTGCGCTGCCATCAGGATTCATGTTAGGTACTACATAAAACACAGCGTTATCCAGCAATTGTCGCGCCAGTCCGTCTTGCTCATCTAGCAAACGGTAAATTAAGCCTTCCGCACACCACTCCGCCATGGTCTCACCTGGGTGCTGTCTGGCAGTTACCCATACTTTTTTCTTGTTCGGGGTTTCTTCTCCAATCACTAGCATGGACATATCGCGGCCATCTAGTGTTAAGCCTAGAAACCGATGTTCACATAGCAGTGACATTTGCGCATCGTGCACTAAATCTAAGTGCCTCTCATAGCTGTAAGGAATGAAGTAAGCGAAATAAACACTAGGTTGTTCGAGTGTTAGAGAGAATGTGAGGTTATCGCCATCAAACTCGCTGGGGATACGAAACCAGGTTTGGCGATCGTATGATGCAAGCACATTGTAGCCTTTCCAGCCATCTGGATACGCCGACTTTGCTAAATCAGTTAAGGTCATTGTGTGGGTAACAAACGTCTCGCCAACTAAGCGAAAATGAAACCACTGGGCAAACTCAGATTGATTATCTTTTGGAATGGCAAGACGGATGTCTTCAACCGATTCAGCGCTTAACACGTCAATGTTGCCGCTATCGAATTGACTAGAAATATGCATAAACTGTCGTTTCTCTTCTTAATTTTAGCGGTAATTTAGCATAGTCGGTAACACAAATACCATGTGCCAATGCGCTATTTATGCCTCTTGGCGGCACGGTTTTGTTTACACAAATAAAAAACCGACCCTAAGCGGTCGGTTTTTATTCAAATTGAATATTAAAGCGGCAGTGTGGGGAAACTAAGCCCTGCCATATCCCGAATAACACGCATTACCTGACAGCTATAACCAAACTCGTTATCGTACCAAACATAAAGGGTAAGACGCTTATCAGCCACTATTGTAGCCTGCGAGTCGACCACTGACGCTGCGCGAGAGCCCACTAAGTCGGTAGAGACAATCTCTTTACTTGCGGTGTAATCGATTTGGTGTTGTAAGGTAGAAAAGAGTGCAGCATCCCGTAAGAATTCATTCACTGCTACTCTATCTGTGCCTTTCGCTAAGTTAAGGTTCAAAATAGCCAGTGATACATTCGGCGTAGGCACGCGAATAGCGTTACCAGTTAGCTTGCCAGCAAGCTTAGGGTAAGCTTTCGATACCGCTTTTGCTGCGCCTGTTTCGGTAATAACCATATTAAGTGGCGCACTACGACCGCGTCTGTCACCCTTGTGATAGTTATCAATTAGGTTTTGATCATTGGTGTATGAATGCACCGTTTCAACATGACCGTCTTCAATGCCATATTCTTCATCCAACGCTTTAAGCACTGGCGTAATCGCATTGGTAGTACAACTTGCTGCTGAAAGAATGGTGTCGTCTGGCGTAATCTCGTCATGATTTACCCCATGTACGATGTTTTTAATATCGCCTTTACCTGGTGCCGTCAGTACCGCTTTAGACGCACCTTTCGCTTTAAGGTGTAAACCTAAACCATCGCGGTCACGCCATATACCCGTGTTATCAACAATAATAGCGTTGTCGATACCGTATTGGGTGTAATCAACCTCGTCTGGGCTGTTCGCGTAAATCACTTGTATAAATGAACCGTTTGCTTTTAATGCATTACGCTCATGATCGATAGAGATACTGCCGTTAAATGGCCCATGCACTGAATCACGGCGAAGTAAGCTAGCACGTTTTTCCAAATCACCATCGCGTCCGCCACGTACCACAATGGCGCGTAAACGTAGCTTATTGTTTTTACCTTGGCGTTCTATCAACAAACGCGCTAACAAACGACCTATACGACCAAATCCATAAAGTACAACGTCTTGAGGCTTCTGATCGTCCTCTTTATCAATAACGTCGCCTAACTTCTCACTTAAAAATGCATTTAAGTCGTCGTTGTCTACCGCCGAACCGTAATTAAAGTCGAAGGCCAATTTACCAATATCAATTTGAGCAGGGGCAATCTGCATTTCGCTCAGCGCAAGTAAAATTGGGAAACTCTCCCGAAGTCGCAATTTTACTCCCTCGTGCAAGCGTACTTTGCGATGCGCTTTGATCACATCAGTTGCACTGGCATTTAATAAAGAGCGGCCATAAACTGAAATTTCTACTGCGCTATTTCGGTATAGCTTACCGATAAGGGGCAACATCATTTCCGCGTATTCCTGACGCTCTTGCCAGCTGCTTTGTAATTCCTGCTCAAACTGTTGGTTCATGTTTTTGCCTTTATCGACGTAAATTAACGGTATGTGACACGTCAGTTTTTTAATATTTTAGGGTACACTAGGTGAAGATTTCGTCTGACGGTGACGAGCAGTATCTTAAAGAAACAAACAAGGATGACCAAATTGTTGATAAATTTCATGAAATCAAAAAATTTGCCTGTTCTAGGCACTTTATTTAGTAATTTTCCAACAGGTTATAAAAATGTTATCACCACGCTATCGATGACCGTCATGCTGTCTGGATGTAGCGATTGGTTCGAACCCACTATTAGTGAAATTTGCGAAACCAACAGTGAAATGTGTTTAGATTTAAGCCTAGATGCACGTTGTCGTCACGAGCGGGCCGACATCATAAGATTAAGATACAACCACCAAACAGATACCTCAGACGCGTTCAAATACCCATTATTATTAGCGTTTGAAGATTACTTGGTCTGCGTGGAAGAAGCACAGCATATTGAGCACATAAAACGTAAAGGCAAAGAAGCCACCCGCCTTAAGGGGGTCATTACTGCTCAACGCGAACTTACCCGATTAGCCCGCGAGACTAAACGTTCCCTTGACCCTTACCTTTCTTATTACCACTGGTCTCGTCACAATGACAACGAGGCGTTTCACCGGTTTGAGCGCTACGCCGCGAGCAACAAAGTTAACGATCCTGAGTTACTTATTTCTTTGGCCTCGGCGCAAATTAAAACGGATCCTGAGCGCACAATTAATACCTTGTATAAAGCACTAAGCCTATACAAAGATGCAGATGACATAGACAGTGCGGTGTACTTATCATTGGTGTCGTTAGGTACGGATAAAGAAAACTATAGAATGGCTTATGTATGGCTAGGCGTAAGCGAATACTTTGACGAAAACATACCCTCAGCTAGAAGGGAATCACTTGGCAAAAAATTTAATCTTCCGGTTGATATTTTAGACAGCGTGGTTAGTGATATTGTCTCTGCCCTTGATAACAGTCAATTCGATGCGAGCGCACTTAAGCTACATAGACTGTAATAATGAAAATGAATTACATTTTTTTCGTCAGAAATAAGTGCTAAAAAAAGAAAAAATCCGCCAAACATGAGCGGATTTTTTTATTTTTTAGGTTAAGGAAGCTAAAGCTGTATATTTTTTGTTCGACTGTTTACCTTGTGAAAGACTACCTACTCAATGTAATCGCTACAGAGTTCGAGCCTAGCCTTTTACCACAACGTCACCATTACCTTTAAATGTCAGTGAAATTGAATTCACGCAATAGCGCTGACCGCTTGGCTCTGGGCCATCTGGAAACACGTGCCCCAAATGAGAATCACATTGTTTACAGAAAATCTCTACACGATGCATGCCGTGCGTATTGTCATCTCGGTAGCCAACATTGTCGTTTTCAAGTTGCTGAAAAAAAGAGGGCCAACCACAACCAGCATCAAACTTAGTTTGTGATGAAAACAAATCCGCTCCACAGCACTTACAAACATAAGTTCCCTCTCGGGCTTCATCTAACAACGCCCCGGTAAAAGGTCGCTCTGTCCCGGCATTGCGGCACACTCGGTATTCTTCTTCAGACAGCGTTTCTTGCCATTTTTGCTCAGACATCGTTTCTCCTAAAATTCATCCCTTAAAAAGAAAAAAGGTGCGCCTAAAGAACCTGGCACACCTTTCAATTTAGTACAGGAACCGTATTAGCGTTTTATAGAAGTTTGCGGGCGTTGGGGATCACTCCATTCTAAGTGATACTTTTTACCCGCAGGCTTATCTACACGTTGATACGTGTGGGCACCGAAAAAGTCCCGTTGACCTTGTAGCAAGTTAGCCGGCAGCACCGCCGTTCTATAGGAATCATAGTAACTTAGTGATGACATCATAGCCGGGCATGGAACGCCTGCAATAGTGGCTTGCGCAATTGACTGACGCCAATCAGATTGAAATTCTGAAATCTGTTCTGCAAAGAACGGATCCATCAGCAGGTTCGACAACTCTTCGTTGTTTTCATAAGCCTTAGAAATAGACTGTAGGAAAACGGCACGAATGATACAGCCCGCGCGCCAAATTTTTGCTATTTCACCAAACTCTAATTGCCAACCATGCTCTTTGGCAGCGATAGCCATTAGTTGGAAGCCTTGCGCATAAGCACAAATTTTAGAGCAGTATAACGCTTGTTCTAATTTATTGATGATGTCTTCTTTCTGCTCATCCGAATGAACCACAGGTTCAGGGCCCGAAAGCACCTTACTTGCTGCCACACGCTCATCTTTTAAGCTAGAAATACTGCGCGCAAATACAGCCGACGTAATGGTTTGCGCAGGGCTACCTACTTGCAATGCACTAACCGCAGTCCAAAGACCAGTGCCTTTTTGCCCTGCTCTATCTAGAATAACGTCAACAAGGGGCTGCTTGGTATCTGGGTCGAGTTGGTCGAGCACTTCAGCGCTAATTTCCATTAGGTAACTATTTAGCTTACCTTCATTCCAACGTCTAAATACAGCAGCAATGTCAGAAGGCGACATTTGCAATGCTTCGCGCATCACGTGATAGGTTTCACAAATAAGCTGCATATCAGCGTATTCAATACCGTTGTGTACCATTTTCACATAATGGCCTGCGCCAACTGGGCCAATATAAGTGGCACACGGCTCACCTTCTAATATGGGTTTACCTGGCACGAAACTCTCAAGAGGTTTACCGGTTTCAGGATCGACCTTAGCGGCAATCGCTTTAAGTACAGGCTCAATTCGGGTCCACGCATAAGGGTTGCCCGATGGCATTAATGATGGCCCAAAGCGTGCCCCTACTTCCCCACCAGAAACCGCAGTAGAAAAGAAGATAAACTTGCCTTTATATTGCTCTTCCCGTGCAACTGAGTCTGTCCACAAGCTATTACCAGTATCAACCACGATATCGTCGGCATGAATACCCGCATCAATAAGATGATTACATACATGGTCGACAGGGTCGCCGGCAGGAACAGAAAGAATAATAAGATGAGGGGCTTTTAGTTTGCTGAGTAATTCGGTGTAAGAGCTGCAACCTTCAACGCGAGGTTCAGCGTTGGCATCTCGCTCACTGGCGTCTTTTACGAGAATAGCATCGACCTTATGCTGGTCTAAATCGAAACACGCTACTCGATAACCGTGATCTACCAAGTTCATTGTAAGGTTACTACCCATTACACCTAAACCGATAAAACCAATATCACACGCTGTTGTGGCGTGCTTATTTCCACCTTCATTTTGCATAGAAAAACCCTCACATTCAGATGGGAGAGCATAATACCACCTGTACCAATAAAGAACAGCATACCGGGCCGATATCCGTTCGGTATGCTATTTTTTTCGTCAGAGGTAAAGCTTACGAGGTAAATTCGTTAAAACTAAACAGAGTAAGAGACTTACCCGCTTGTAAAAATACTTTTTGAATACAGATTTTGGGTTGCTCGCTGAGTGAAGCGTAGCGAGTATCTAAATGCAAAGTCCAGCCGCCTTTCGGTGACAAACTAGGTAGATTAAACCTCACGTCGTTGTCGCTGGCGTTTACACACATAAACCAATGCTCTGGGGTTTGTTCACCTACCGCGCACCCTCTAATTTCAACACCAAAAGCTTTATTGTGTGCCGCGTTCCAATCTTCAGAGGCTTTATCGGTGCCATCAGGTTTGAACCAGTTAATTTGGCTGACATTTTTCGATAACGAGTAATGGTCGTCTTCTAGCTTTATCTCGCTTAACAAGGTAGAACCTTGTTTTAGGCGAATAACATACTGGCAAAAGCTAAGGAAATCTTGCTGACGCTTGTTCATTTCCCACTGCGTCCAACTAATTGGATTATCTTGACAATAGGCGTTGTTGTTACCGTTTTGCGTGCGACTTAGTTCGTCGCCCCCTAAAATATGTGGCGTGCCTTGTGAGAAAATAAGCGTGGCAAATAAATTACGCTTCTGGCGTTCACGTAGTGCCAATATATTTTTATCTTGGGTTTCACCTTCAACGCCATAGTTAGCTGATAAGTTATGCCCGTGACCATCACGATTTTCTTCTAGGTTAGCTAGGTTATGGCGATCGGCATAACTCACTAAATCATGTAGGGTAAAACCATCGTGGTAGGTGATGTTATTCACCGATGTGGAAATATGCCGGTAGCCTTTATGAAATAGGTCGCGAGAACCCATAAAGCGAGTAGCAAAATCGGCTGCTAAGCCTTCATCACCGCGCCAAAACGCACGTGCCGTGTCTCGGTACTTATCGTTCACTTCTAGCCATGGCGTGGGGAAGTTACCCACCTGATAGCCACCAAGCCCAATGTCCCAGGGCTCGGCTAGTAAAACGGTTTGCTTTAATACGGGGTCTTGCCCGATGGCGCGAATTAGCCCAGCATATTTATTATAAGCTTGTGGCTCTCGTCCAAGGGTTACCGCTAAGTCGAAACGAAAACCATCTACACCAATAGTGGTTGCCCAAAAACGCATGGCGTCTAAAATGAGGGTCATCATGTAAGGATGAGACGTATGCACAGTGTTACCGCATCCAGAGTGATTAGAATAAACCAACTCTCCCCGCTTAGTTTGCTCTAACAGATACGCTTGATATGGGCAGAAACCTTTGTATGACAAAATAGGGCCGCCTTTACCGCCCTCTGCCGTGTGGTTGTAAACCACATCTACAATCACCTCAAGCCCCGCTTTATGGTATTCATCAACCATATGCTTAATTTCGGCCAAAGCATCTTTGCTGGCATAACGAGGTTCCGGCGCGAAAAAGTTAACTGGGTTATAGCCCCAGTAATTCGTTAACCCTTTTTCCGTAATGTAAGGCTCTGGCATAAAGGAGCACATTGGCATGAACTGAACCGTGGTAATACCTAGCGCTTTTAGGTGGGCAATAACCGCGGGGTGGCTTGCCCCAAGGTACTTACCTCTGTGTTCTTTTGGCACATCGGGGTGTAACTTTGTTAACCCTTTCACATGCGCTTCATAAACAATACGTTTGTGTTTTGGGATCTCGACCTTGCGAATAACACTTTCAGGGTAATCGGCGTCTGCCACCACCACACACTTAGGCACCATAAATTGCGAGTCGAATTTATACTGCCTAGCATCCCAATGAATGGGTCTGCTTAGTTTTTTTGCATAAGGGTCGATAAGCAATTTATCGGTGGGCACACCGTGCAGTTGCCCTTCGCCGCGCTCCACTCGATAGCCATATAAATGACCTGCTTTTACATTGGGAAAGAAACCATGCCAAATATCGCCGCTTTTTTCAGGCAGCAATATTTCTTCTATAGGTTCTTCGGTATCGTTGTGAAAGAGACATAACGCCACCGCTTTCGCATCTGGCGCATAAACAGCGAAGTTGCACCCATCATCATAAGGCGTAGCACCTAATGGAAACGCTTCACCTAATAAAACATGGTTTACCTTTGTGACGTTCTGTTTCGCGTCCAACGTAATTCCTATTTCGTAATGTAAAATACGGTAGATAAAGGGGGCAAATTAATACTGATCGAGTGGTCTCGGTTATTCCATGCTACCGGCGTAGGCGTGACATGGCTGTCCACAGGATAATCGCTCCCCCAAAATACCTGACTATCAGTATTTAGTGCAAGTGCCAACTCGCCGGCCCCATCTACCCCTACGCGGTAATGTTCTCTTGGTATAGGCGTAAAGTTACAAATAACATAGACTTTTTGCTTACCATCTAGCGACGTGCGAACAAAAGACACCACACTTTGGTCGGCATTTTCATGGTCAACCCAGGCAAAACCATGATGACTGTGATCTTGTTCGTACATAGCAGGAGTGCTGGTATAAAACTGATTCAATGCTTTATATAAGCTTTGAATACCTTTGTGTTTTTTATGTTCCAGTAGGTGCCAATCTAAGCTGGTGTCATGGTTCCATTCTTTGCTTTGTGCAAATTCATTGCCCATGAAATTTAACTTCTTGCCAGGGTGCCCATACATAAAGCCAGCATAGCACCGTACGTTAGCGGCCTGCTGCCATTCATCACCGGGCATTTTGTGCAATAAGCTGCCTTTGCCATGCACCACTTCATCATGAGAAATAGGCAACACGAAATTTTCGTCAAAGGAATAAACCATGCTGAAGGTAATTTCACCATGATGGTAATTACGATAAGCAGGATCTTTGGCAATATACGTTAGCGAGTCGTGCATCCAGCCCATATTCCACTTAAAGCCAAAACCTAATCCACCTTCAAACACAGGCCGTGATACTTTCGGGAAGGACGTAGATTCTTCGGCAATAGTCATGGCGTCAGGATAGTGTTTATATACTTCTTCATTCATCCAGCGTAGCAGGCTAATGGCTTCGTAATTTTCATTCCCGCCATCCACATTCGGGATCCACTCGCCTTCATTACGGGAATAATCGAGATAAAGCATAGAAGCAACCGCATCGACTCGTAATCCATCCACGTGGAACTTATCTAACCAAAATAACGCATTGGCGACGAGAAACTGACGAACGGTCTGTTTGCCAAAATCATAAATGCACGAATTCCAATCCGGATGCCAACCTCGCCTTGGATCTTCATATTCATAAACATGGCTGCCATCAAAGCGCGCAAGACCATGGCCGTCTTCCGGGAAATGTGCAGGCACCCAATCAATAATTACCCCTAAATCAGCTTGGTGGCATTTATCGACAAAGTATTTAAATGCATCAGGGTTACCAAAACGGCTAGTTGGCGCAAACATGCCCACTGGCTGATAGCCCCACGAACCATCAAACGGAAACTCTGAAACCGGTAATAACTCTAGATGGGTATAGCCCATCTCTTTTGCGTAAGGAATGAGGTCGTCGGCCAACTCTTCATAAGTTAAATAACGCTGACCACTGTCTGCGTCAGGGCGCTTCCACGAGCCTAGGTGCACTTCGTAAATACTCATTGGGTTGGCATATTTATTTTGTTTACGAGATGCTAGCCATGCATCATCGTTCCACTGGTACTTATCGTGGTTAAATATCTTTGACGCATGAGAAGGGTATTGCTCAGCGCTAAACCCTAGAGGATCGGTTTTGTGCGGTAATTCATGCCCGTGGGCGTCTTTAATTTGATACTTATAACGTTCCCCTTCGCCTAGGTTTGGAACAACCAATACCCAATAGCCCAATGAGGTTTTTTCCATTGGATGTAAGCGTCCGTCCCATTGGTTAAAGTCACCAATTAATGAAACTGAAGAAGCGTTTGGCGCGTACACGCAAAAACGAGTGGCAGGGAGTGCCTCCCCTTTTTCAGGCGTAACAGTGATGAGTTGAGCACCGGCTTGGTGATATAGGTTTTCTGGTTTGCTGTCGATGTAATGCACAGCGTGGTATGCATTATCAACGAATTGATAAGGGTCACAATAGATGTAGCTATCGGCTTTATTGTGGATAGTCACCCAATAAACCTGCGCACTTTGGGCCTTTGTAATTTCACCCTCGAATAAACCAGCTTCAGTGAGCGGTTTCAGCATAACCTTTGGCAATGCGGTATCTGGCCAACTTATTTCGATGGATGATGCGTCTGGACGCCATACTCGAATCTTAGTTTTACTTCCTGTTTCAATTGGCCCAAGAACGGAAAACGGCTGAGAACATGTTGCATGCTCTAATTGCTGCGCTATCTGCTTTACCCGCGTTACCTGCATCTGCTACTCCTATTAAAAACCCGCAAGAAAACGCGGGTTTACTGCCCTAATATTAGGCAAAGGCGCGCGTATTTGCACGCCAACATATTCACTTTAAAAAATGAAAATTATAACTTAAGCACTCGCTTGTTTACGTGCTTGCGTTAATTGAGCTGCCAACTCTGTTATATCATGAGTCTCGAAAATAGCCTCAACATTCTTGGTCAGCTTTCTACGCCAGTTAGGGTACTCATTGAAAGTACCTGGAATATTTACGGGCTTGTCCATTTGTAACCAGTCTTCTAGCTGCAAGCTTAATAAAGCACTTGAGCCACCAGCCATATGCACTTGCATCCCTTTGCTAAGTTCGCCAGTCATGCCAGTAGTATTCACATCGCTTCCAACATTGTCAGGAATTGAATGATGACCGTGTAATGAATCTAATATTGACTGTTTGTTTGCATGGCGATCGGCATACAAGGTTTGTAAAATATCGTCTGTTGGATAAAGACCAATATCTTTGCCGAGCGCCAGGTCAAGACAATGCCAGTAACCTATAAGCGTAGGCATGTCGTGTGTAGTAAGTGTAGACATAGACTGCACA
Source organism: Alteromonas naphthalenivorans (assembly GCF_000213655.1). Taxonomy (NCBI): domain Bacteria; kingdom Pseudomonadati; phylum Pseudomonadota; class Gammaproteobacteria; order Alteromonadales; family Alteromonadaceae; genus Alteromonas; species Alteromonas naphthalenivorans. The sequence continues at coordinate 1,344,022 of NC_015554.1, read as the reverse complement.
GGGTAATGGCTTGGCGAGAAGAAACCGCCATCTTCTGCTTGCTCAAAGAAGAAAACACGGTAGGAATACACACCATTGTCTGCCAACTTACTGCGAATCTCTTCAGGCACGGTGCCTAAATCTTCACCAATCACTAAGCTTTGGTTACGATGACTTTCAAGGGCCAAAATACCCAATAAATCATCTACCGGGTAATAGACATAACCGCCCTCTTTCGCATCATCACCTTTCACTACCCACCACAAACGTAGCAATGCCATTACGTGATCTATACGAAGAGAGCCTGAAGACGCCATATTGGCTGAAAATAAGTCGATGATTGGTTGGTAAGCCTGCTCGTAGAGCTTACGAGGATCCATAGGAGGAAGCCCCCAGTTTTGCCCCAAAGGCCCTAAAATATCAGGTGGTGCACCTACGCTAGCGTTAACGCAATATAAATCTTTGTTACCCCAAATTTCAGCACTACCTTCACTTACCCCTACCGCAAGGTCTCGATATAAACCAATGGTCATACCGCACTCGGTGGCTTTGCTGCTTGCCGCTTCTAACTGTTGCGCTGCTATCCATTGTAAAAATAGGTAGAACTTCACATTACCAGCATTCGCCTTTTTAAATTTCGCAACCGCAGGGTTATGGTAATCTTTGTATTCTTCAGGAAATACAGGCCAGCCCCAGCAGTCTTTTCCTTTCGCTTTCAAATGTGACTGAAGCGCATCGTATACCGCCAGCATATCTAGGCTTTCACCACCTTCGGTAACAAACGCTTTAAATGCTTTATTTTGCTTGGTGTTTTTACGAAGATGGCGAGCATCGTAGACATCAAACACTGCTTTCAACGCTGCCAGTTTGATATGCGCGACAGCCTCATAATCTACATGTTCTGTTTCACGGGCATGGCTCAACGTTTTTTGGAATTCTTCTGCATTCACCACGGCTTGAACACTGTCATCATCAAAGCCTTCAATAGCAGAAGCATCAATGTACAAGTAGTTTAGCCAGCGGCGAGAACTAGGACCATAAGGAGAACACGCATCTGGATTAGCTGGGTAAAGTGCATGAATAGGATTAAGCCCGATAAAATCAGCCCCTACACCTGCCGCTTTCTCAATTAGCGTTGCAAGGTCGGTGAAATCCCCTATTCCCCAGTTTTTTCCACTGCGCACACAATAAAGTTGCACGCTTAAACCCCAAATCTTTTTACCCGCGGCAATAGGGTCTGGGGTATAGCAGGCTTTTGGTGCAACAATAATACGTGACTCTGCAAATTGATCATCGTCAGCACTTAACGCCATGGTGTGATAACCCAGCGGTAAGTTAAGTGGCAAAGACACCACGTATTCATGGAACTCCACCTCATCGATGTGCGCCATGGTCGTCATTTCTTGGTCTACCGGTGTAAACGTATGCTTTTCAATTTTTCCGTTTTCACAGTGAACTGTAATGACATGTTCATCGTTTACAAGCTCTATAGGTAAGCGCACAACGATAACAATAGCCTCATCGCTACGAACCACTTGAACAGGGTTCAGAGGAGATAACCAAACTGAGCTAATGTCGTCTATAATTTGCGATTGAATCTTTTCTTCACTGGCGGTGTCATAACCCAGCACGTTAAGTAATTTGGCTTTACTTGACTCTGCGATGGTTGCTGGTTTGCCCCATGCGTCGACGTATTGAGTCTCTATTCCACGCATTTCAACCAGTTGTTGCAGAAGATCTTGTGTCATCGTAACTTGTTCCTGTATTCCTGTGAGAGGTACGCTTAATTTGCACTAAGCAAATTTGCTTATACGTACAAAATATTAACATTATTCTAGAAACAGTCGCGCTATGAAAACTGAATACGATTGCATAAGCTGTTGTTCGTAATTTTCCAACAGTTTAGCGTTTTTGTTTTGCCAATTATGGCATTTTGATCCATACTTTACGTAATTTATTTTCATATTCAAAAATAATCGAGGTACGTCATGACAATTCGCATCGGTATTAACGGTTTTGGTCGCATTGGTCGCTTAGTAATGCGTGCGGCTGCTGCCCGTGAAGACATCGAAGTAGTTGCTATTAACGACTTATTAGATACAGATTACATTGCCTACTTATTAAAATACGATTCAACGCACGGTTTATTCGACGGTGAAGTTACAGTAGACAACAACGACTTAGTTGTAAATGGAAAAACCATCCGCATCACATCAGAAAGAGATCCTTCAGACCTTAAATGGAACGAAGTAGATGTGGACGTGGTAGTTGAATCAACTGGCTTATTCTTAACAAAAGAAACTGCTGCTAAGCACATCGAAGCGGGTGCTAAGAAAGTGGTTATGTCTGCACCTTCTAAAGACGACACGCCAATGTTCGTTATGGGTGTTAACGATGAAAGCTACGCGGGTGAAACTATTGTTTCAAACGCATCGTGCACAACTAACTGTTTAGCGCCTCTAGCGAAAGTACTTAACGATAAGTTCGGTATTGTAGATGGCCTAATGACAACGGTTCACGCGACTACAGCTACTCAGAAAACCGTTGACGGTCCTTCTATGAAAGACTGGCGTGGTGGTCGTGGCGCTGGCCAAAACATCATTCCATCGTCTACTGGTGCTGCAAAAGCAGTAGGTAAAGTTATTCCTGCACTTAACGGCAAGCTAACAGGTATGGCTTTCCGCGTACCTACGCCAAACGTTTCAGTAGTTGACCTTACCGTTAACCTAGCAACACCAACTAGCTACGACGCTATTTGTGCGGCAATGAAAGAAGCATCTGAAGGCGAGCTTAAAGGTATCATGAGCTACACTGAAGACGCGGTAGTATCAAATGACTTTATCGGCAACGCCAATACATCAATTTTTGATGCAACAGCGGGTATTGCACTTACCGACACATTCGTAAAAGTTATCTCTTGGTACGACAACGAATGGGGCTATTCAAACAAAGTTCTAGACTTGGTTGCTCACATTTCTAAGTAATCAGGTTTATCAATAACGGCGACTTTGTTGATCAGTTATTGAGTACATTGTTAATAGACTGAAAAAAGGTGTGAATACTATTCGCACCTTTTTTATTTTCAATGCACAATAAGCCATTATTAAATGGTAATGCGAGACTTTGCGGAAATCTCGACAACGGTACAATCAGCACGTTGCTTCATGGAGGATTTATGTCAACAGAATCATTGCAAGTAAGCGAATCAAACGGATTGACGTTTTTAGAGGTAGATAACCACCTCGGTTCAGCAAAAATCAGTTTATTTGGCGGACATGTCTTATCTTTTATTCCAAAAAAAGATGGCCAAGAACGCTTATGGGTAAGCCCCCATGCCTACCTTAACGGTGAACGCCCCATTCGTGGTGGAATACCTGTATGTTGGCCATGGTTTAGTGATGACCATGGTAAAGCGAAAGGTGAGCTGCCTGCCCATGGTTTTTTGCGTACACAAGTGTGGCAATTAACTTCATCAAGTGAAGATGAAACTGGCACCCATATTACGCTCGCCCCCTCCTTCACTCGTGCGGAAGGGTTTGAACATGACTGTGCGGTTACCCTATCGATTACTGTAGGTAACGCTCTTACTGTATCGCTAATAACTGAAAATACAGGCGTAGTGCCATTTATTTACAACTGCGCGTTACACAGTTACTTCCATGTTGATCATATTCAAGCGGTTCGCCTTGAAGGTGTAACCGGTGACTATAAAGATAAGCTCGATGACTGGGCGGTAAAGCCCACACCGGAAAATTATACTTTTACCGGTGAAACTGACCGTATTCATATGAGCCCGGTAGAAAAAGCGTCTATTGTGGTAAACGATAAACCATTTACTGATGTTGGTTCAAAAGGCCACGACTCATTGGTGGTCTGGAACCCATGGCAGAGTGCTGCTTCAATTTCTGATATGGATCCGTTCGGGTACAAACATATGCTTTGTGTAGAGTCGTCTATCACCCAAGGCAAGACACTACAGCCAAGTGAGTCTCACGCCATGGTGCAAACGATAACGCCTGTGTTGCGCTAGCGAGCCGTTTAACGGCTTAAATAAAGTAATGCGCTAGCGAGCCGTTTATTGGCGTAAATAAAAAAGCCCCGATAATAAGTGACGTCATATCAGTCACCATTACCGGGGCTTTTTTAATGCTTTTTAATTACCTGATGTTGGCACCCGCAACCGCTTCTTTAGCAAGTTGCGTAATACGTGACCAATCACCTGACTCAATAGCATCGTCTGGCGCTAACCACGAGCCACCAACACAAACAACGTTCTTAAGGGCTAGGTAATCATTGTAGTTACCTGGGCCAATGCCACCTGTTGGGCAGAACGTAAATTCTGGAAATGGACCACTGATCGCTTTAATCGCTTTAACACCACCAGACGCTTCAGCTGGGAAGAATTTCATATGGGTGTAACCCGCGTCTTTCCCTTTCATAAGTTCAGACGTTGATGAAATACCTGGAATTAGCGGTATTTCTGCTTCCATACCCGCTTTTAATAAATCAGCTGTCATACCAGGGCTAATTGCAAATTTAGCACCTGCTTCAATAACCGCTTTAAGCTGCTGTGCATTCGTTACCGTACCAGCACCAATTAAAGAATCAGGTACTTCGTCAGCAATACGCTTAATAACGTCGATAGCCGCAGGCGTACGAAGCGTAACTTCTAATACTTTAATGCCACCTGCCATAAGGGCTTTTGCTAGCGGAACTGCCTTTTCCACGTCGTTGATAACCAATACAGGTACAACAGGGCCAGCAGCAAAGATATCAGCTGGCGAATATTTCCATTTACTTGTCATAAATCAGCTCGCAGTATGTTGTTGAAGATAAGCAGCTGCACCTAATAAGCCGTGATCAGGCTCTGCTATCAAATAAGTAGGAATATCTTTCACATAGTGCTTCATTTGCCCTTTCGCTTCGAAACGAGCTCTAAAGTCACTATTTTGAATGAATTCAGGGAAACGGTTTGCAATACCTCCGCCGATGAAAATACCACCTGTTGTGGCCATATTTAACGCCAAATTACCCGCAAAGCTGCCCATAATTCTGCAGAACTGCGTTAAGGTAGCGGCTGCAATATCACAGGTACCGGCTAATGCGGCTTCTGTAATTTGAGCAGGTTCAGCGAATGTGGCTTCTTTACCTGCATCTTGTGCCAGTGCGGTATAAATATTATGTAATCCCCTGCCAGACATTACTTCTTCAGCAGAAGCGCGGCCGAAGCTTTTTTGCAGGTAACGCCATACCACAACATCGGTTTCATCAACAGGAGAGAAGTCAACATGACCGCCCTCGCCGTCTAGGGTTTGCCACCCCGTAGAGGTCATCGTGATATGCTCTACACCCAAGCCAGTACCCGGGCCAAATACCGCAATGTTACCACCGGTTTTCGCCGTGCCATCACCAATTTGAACCACTTGTGAGTCGTTCAAAACCGGTAATGAATGTGCCACTGCGGTAAAATCGTTAATCACAAATAATGAATCTAATTTTAACTGCGAACATAGCGCATTTTGCGAAAACGCCCAGCTATGGTTTGTCATCACGACTTGGTCGCCCAATACCGGGCAAGCAATACCAATACACCCTTCGGTGAATTGGTATTCAGGCATTTCAGAAAAATACTGTGAAATTGCCAAATCGATACTGGCAAAATCATTACACATGTATTTCTTTATATCGGTTACGCCTGTTTCGGTAACCCGAGCTACGCGAATGTTAGTGCCCCCTACATCGGCCACAAACTTCTGGCTCATAGCGCCTGCTCCTGGTTGTAGAACAACGAGCATGCACCTTCTTCAGCACCGGTAAGGATGGCACGCATGCCGCCGAACATTTCTCGGCCCATACCAATATGGTGGTGACCAATATCGGCAGGTTTCGCTTCACGGGCTTCAAGGGTAGCTTCATCAACGTGCAACGTTAATGCGCCTGTTTCTGTATTAAGCTCAATCAAGTCACCCGCTTCTACTTTTGCAAGTAAGCCGCCTTTATAGGCTTCTGGGGTAACATGGATTGCGGCTGGAACTTTACCTGAGGCACCAGACATACGACCGTCAGTAACCAAGGCCACTTTGAAGCCTTTGTCTTGTAACACGCCAAGAGGAGGTGTTAAACGATGCAATTCTGGCATACCAATAGCCGAAGGCCCTTGGAAACGAACCACGACAATACAGTCTTTGTCCAAGTCACCCGCTTTAAAGGCAGCGTCTAAGTCGAACTGATCTTCAAACACAACCGCTGGCGCTTTAATAGTGCAATGTGGAGTGCGAAGCGCTGATGTTTTAATTACACCGCGACCAAGGTTACCTTCTAGTACACTTAAACCACCATCTGGTTTAAACGGCGTTTCTACTGTGGCGAGTACTTCTTTATCTAAAGACTCAGTAGGACCATCACGCCATTCAAGCTCACCGTCTTTCAACATTGGCTCTTTGGTGTAGAAGTCTAGTCCTTCTCCACAAATAGTATTAACGTCGTTATGCAACAACCCAGCATCTAGCAGTTGCTTGATAAGCAATGACATACCGCCAGCCGCTACAAAATGGTTAATGTCGGCAGAGCCGTTAGGATATATACGAGTAAGCAAAGGCACAGCATTAGAAATATCTGAGAAATCATCCCAGTTAATGATGAAACCGGCTGAACGCGCAACGGCAATTAAGTGCATGGTATGGTTTGTGGAACCACCTGTTGCTAATAAGCCTACTAAACCATTCACAATGGCTTTAGCGTCAACAATATGACCGATTGGACGGTATGTATCGCCTAAGTCAGTAATACGTGTTGCTTGAATAGACGCTGCTTTCGTTAAGGCATCACGAAGCTCTGTACCTGGGTTTACAAACGAAGAGCCCGGTAAATGAAGGCCCATCATCTCTACCACTAATTGGTTAGAGTTTGCTGTACCGTAGAAAGTACACGTACCAGCAGAGTGATAAGATTGAGATTCGGCTTCTAGTAGCGCATCACGGCCTACTTTACCTTCTGCGTATTCTTGGCGAACTCGCGCTTTTTCTTTATTCGGTAAGCCAGAAGGCATAGGACCAGCTGGCACAAATACTGTTGGCAAGTGACCAAAGCTTAACGCCCCCATTAATAATCCAGGTACGATTTTATCGCAAATACCTAGCATAAGGGTAGAGTCGAACATATTGTGCGAAAGCGCAATAGCAGCACCTTGGGCAATATTGTCACGGCTCATTAAGCTTAAATCCATACCGGTTTGACCTTGAGTCACACCGTCACACATAGCGGGAACACCGCCAGCAAACTGAGCAACACTGCCTACGCTTTTTACTGCATCGCGAATTATCGCTGGATACGTTTCGTATGGCTGGTGAGCAGAAAGCATGTCATTGTAAGCAGATACAATCGCCACGTTCGCTTTTGTCATTGAGCGCAGGTCAGATTTATCTTCTGTTCCACAAGCTGCGAAACCATGGGCTAAGTTTCCGCACGAAAGTACACCGCGGTGAGGACCTTGGCGGCGTGCGTGTTCAATTTTTTCTAAGTAAGCCTTACGGCTATCTTTGCTACGCTCTATTATACGTTGCGTAACTTCTGCAATTCTTGAATCCATCATTGTCTCCTAGGGCGCCCACATCAAGGTTACCGGGGCTCTGTTTACCACGGCCGTGATGGGCTTTTGCGCTTCGGTAGCATTATCCAGTGCGTCAAGCAGTACCTGCTTTTTCTTATCACCGGTTAAATGCAGAAAAATATGTCGACTATTTAGCAACGCCGGCAACGTTAGTGAAATACGTTGATGGGGTGCAGTTGTAGGTTGTACAGCAATACATGTGCGGCCACTGTTCATGCTTAAGCCATCATTGACTTGTTCAGAACAGGGGAATAGTGATGCGGTATGCCCGTCTTCACCCATGCCTAAAATAAGCGCATCAAAAGGCTGGGACATACTTGCAATCGCTTTTTCAGCAGCATTTACGCCTTCGCTAGCATCAGCAACATCGCTTTTTAATTCAACGAAATGTGCTGCACTGGCTTTATTTTGAATAAGGTTAGCTTTTACTAAACTGGTGTTACTGGCTTCATGACCTTCTTCCACCCAACGTTCATCAGCAAGGGTTATATCTACCTTGTCCCACTCTATGTCGGTTTCGCTCAACTGCTTAAACAGCGCAAGAGGCGTTCTGCCGCCACTCACCACAAGCGAAGCTCGCCCGCGGGTTTTAATGCCAGTTTTAAGAATGCTCACCAAGTCTTCAGCAAAGGCTGAAGTAAGCGCATCGGGTGTATCGAATGAAAGGGTTGTTAACGCCATATTATTTCTTCTTCCTTACCGTTTTGCTTTCGTACCAACTGCGATTTGCTCGTGCCAAAAGGCCAATTGAATCTACCGGTCCCCACGTACCTGCCTGATAAGGCTCTGGTGGTTCATTAGACGATTTCCATGCTTCTAGAATTGAATCAACCCATGTCCAGGCTTGTTCAATTTCATCACGGCGAACGAACAGCGCCTGGTTACCCAGCATGACTTCAAGAAGCAGCTTTTCATAGGCATCAGGAATACGATCGTCGGCAAAGGCTTCAGAGAAGCTCAAGTTCAATTTTGATTTTTGTAAATCCATAGAGCCAGAGCTGGTTAGGCCAGGCACTTTGTTCATTACGGTAATTTCAACACCTTCATCAGGCTGAAGTCGAATTACTAATTTGTTAGGTGGCAAGTTCTTAAAGCTATCGCCAAACAAGTTGTGTGGCTGACGCTTGAAATAAATAACCACTTCACTCACTTTCGACGGCATACGTTTACCGGTACGAAGGTAGAATGGAACCCCCGCCCAGCGCCAGTTGTCGATTTCAGCTTTAATAGCAATGAAGGTTTCAGTTTTACTTTGAGTGTTCGCACCCTCTTCTTCCAAGTATCCTGGTACTTCTTCACCTTTTACAAAGCCTGCTGTGTACTGCCCACGAACCGTACTATCGCTTATATTGCTTGAGTTGATCGGACGTAATGCTTTAAGTACTTTAAGCTTTTCATCACGAATGCTATCTGCATCAAGCGTGGTAGGCGGCTCCATGGCCACTAAGCTTAAAATTTGAAGTAAGTGGTTTTGTACCATGTCGCGCATTTGACCAGCGTCGTCGAAATAGCCCCAACGCCCTTCAATACCTACCGATTCTGCAACTGAGATTTGAACGTGGTCAATACAGTTGTGATCCCAGTTAGTTGCGAAGATAGAGTTGGCAAAACGAAGCGCAACAAGGTTGAGTACCGTTTCTTTACCTAAGTAATGGTCGATACGATAAATTTGTTTCTCATCAAAGTATTCAGCAACTTGCTCATTAATTACTTTTGAAGACTCAAGGTCGTGACCGATAGGCTTTTCAAGAACCACTCGCACACTTGAATCGATGATTTTGCAACCGTGCAAACCACGACAAATGTCGCCATATATAGAAGGCGGTGTGGCTAGATAACACACCATAGTACGAGCAGGGTCAACATGGTCTTCTAAAACACAGTAACTGCCGATATCTTTCATATCAACACAGGCATAATGAAGACGAGCTTTCAAGCGCTCCCATGTATCTTCGCAAAGCTCCTTGTCGCCAAACTTCACCAAGTTTGCGCGCACTTCTGCGATATAGTCTTCTAATTCCATTTCGTGGCGAGCTACGCCAACAATCGTTGTGTCTGGGTGGATAAGCTCTGCTTTTTCAAGCTGATATAATGACGGCAGTAATTTGCGTCGTGAAAGATCACCCAATGTGCCAAATAGCACGAAATCACAGGGCTCGTAGGAATTTTCCAATACCATTTTCGTCGACCTTTTTAATGTATGTGTGAAACTAACGTGAGGTAGACGTACCTTCTAACGCCATCCACGTGTTATTTGCATATAGTTAACACCAAATGTAGTAAAATTACAACTTTTGGAAACTATTGAATCTCATTTCTATATATTAACGGGTTAGTACCCTGACTTGACCCCTTTTGTTCCCCGAAAATGATAAAAAATGTCAAAAAATTACATTTTTCTTGTCACTTCCGTCACATTGGGTACTATGAGTCGGGTAACCTACATCAATTTTCCCTTACTAATTGCTATTTCTGTATGAATATTTTAGAAAAAATTACACAAAATAAAGCGTCATTCAGCAAATCAGAACGAAAAGTGGCTGATGTGATCCTTGCGAATCCGCAAACAGCTATTCACTCGAGTATAGCAACCTTGGCCAAAATGTCGGATGTTAGTGAACCGACAGTTAACCGCTTTTGTCGACGGTTGGATACGAAAGGCTTTCCAGACTTTAAACTTCATCTAGCACAAAGTCTCGCAAATGGAACGCCGTACGTAAACCGTCATGTTGATGAAAACGATGGGCCAGAAGATTATACCAACAAAGTCTTCGAATCGACCATGGCTTCTCTTGAAGTTGCACGACAGTCTGTAGACGTGCAAGTGGTTAATCGCGTTGTAGATTTGTTAACTCAAGCACAGAAGATTTCGTTTTTTGGGCTTGGCGCATCAGCCTCTGTGGCACACGATGCACTAAACAAATTTTTCCGTTTCAATGTGCCTGTGGTCTACTTTGAAGACATTTTGATGCAGCGCATGAGTTGCATGAATTGCTCTACTGGCGATGTTGTCGTGCTTATCTCACATACCGGCCGAACCAAAAGCTTGGTAGAGATTGCACAGATTGCCCGCATGAACGATGCAACAGTGGTTGGTATAACGTCAGCCGACAGCCCATTGTCACATGAGTGTACGTACGTATTGTCTCTTGAGGTACCGGAAGATACTGATATGTATATGCCAATGGCATCACGTATTGCGCAACTTACGCTTATTGACGTGCTTGCTACAGGGTTCACGTTACGACGCGGTAATAAGTTTAGAGAGAATTTAAAGCGGGTGAAAGATACCTTGCGCGGTTCTCGCTACGAAAAGCGCAACGAATAAGTACTGCTGCTTCACGCATTCGAGTTAGCCTACCAATACGTGCATTGGTGCCTAACTCGGGTTCGCTATACTTGTAATACTTCGGTAAATGCCCCGCTCCCTACTCTCTTCGGTAATTAACCACATTTTTTCGCCATACCTGCTACCCTAGTTAAGTGGAAACAAGCTTAACTATTGATTATTTAAAATACAGAAAAGGCAGTGGATGGCATTAACACTCTTTATTGAGATGAATGACGCAACTGGTCGGCTCAGTTCCCATTTCTTCATCTTTCATTCACATTTATGTCAGATTCATCTACTATTCTGTAATAAAATTACGTAAAGCGATTACAGGTTAACCTTTGTACAAAATACGCAGGCTAGCCATATATCTACTTGTGCTACATCACTTAAAAATTGCGACGGACTCCTAATGACCAGAAGAACGAAAATTCTTGCAACGCTTGGCCCTGCCACTGATTCACTCGAAAAAATTCAAGAACTAATTGCCGCCGGTGCGAACACGGTTCGTATGAATTTTTCACACGGCCAGGCAGAAGATCATATCGAGCGTGCGAAACGCGTAAGAGAAGCGGCTAAAAACTTAGGTAAGTACGTTGCCATTTTAGGCGATTTGCAAGGGCCAAAGATTCGTGTCGCTCGTTTTGCTGAAGGCGCGGTTCAGTTGTCTATTGGCGATAGCTTTACACTTGATGCTGAACTAGACCGTGACGCTGGTGATGCCAAGCAAGTTGGTATCGACTATAAAGCACTACCTGATGATGTAAGTGCTGGCGACATTTTGCTACTCGATGATGGTCGTATTCAACTTAAAGTCACCGGCGTAGAAGGCCGTAAAGTCCTAACAGAAGTGACTGTTGGCGGTAAATTATCAAACAATAAAGGCATTAACCGTCAAGGTGGTGGCTTATCTGCTGAAGCCCTTACTGAAAAAGATAAGAAAGACATTATCACGGCTGCTGAAATTGGCGTTGATTATCTTGCGGTTTCATTCCCTCGTAGCGGTGAAGATCTTAATTACGCAAGAAAGCTGGCTGAAGAAGCAGGCTGTTATGCGAAAATCTGCGCCAAAGTAGAGCGTGCTGAAACCGTAGCCACTGATGAAGCTATCACAGACATTATCAGTGCGTCAGATGCGGTGATGGTTGCGCGTGGTGACCTAGGTGTTGAAATTGGTGATGCCGAGCTAGTGGGTGTTCAGAAAAAGCTTATTGCCCGTTCACGCCAGCTAAACAAAATCGTTATTACCGCAACGCAAATGATGGAATCGATGATTGATAGCCCTATGCCTACGCGCGCAGAGGTTATGGACGTTGCTAACGCAGTACTTGATGGCACAGATGCGGTTATGCTTTCTGCTGAAACTGCAGCAGGTAGCTTCCCGATTGAAACTGTTCAAGCGATGGCGCGCGTTTGTGAAGGTGCAGAGACGCACCCTAGCGTTAAAATTTCAAAGCACCGCATGGATGAGCTTTTCTCATCTACCAGCGAATCAATTGCGTTGTCAGCAGTATACGCAGCGAACCACCTACCTAGCGTAAAAGCGATTGTAGGGTTAACTGAAAGCGGTAACACGCCTAAGTTGATGTCGCGTATTACTACCTCGCTTCCTATCATAGCGATGTCTCGCCATGAAGGTACATTAAACACTATGGCCTTATTCCGCGGTGTTAAGCCTGTTTATTTCGATTCATCGAAAAGCGAACCTGGTCAATTGAAATATGATGTAGTGGCAGCACTTAAAGCCAAAGGTTTAGTGCAAAGCGGCGACAACATCATTTTGACATACGGTGATGAAATGGAAAAAATTGGTGCAACCAATACGCTTAAAATTGTTGAAGTAGAATAACCGTTATTCGTACTTAGCACTTTTTAAAGGCAGCCAGTGGCTGCCTTTTTTATGCGTATTCATCATGCTATTTCACCCGCCCCTACCGCCTATTCACATTGTAATTCATATTGCGAACTGGTAGAAATGAAGGGCGTCTTTTACTTGCAGTTTTACTGACCACTCTTACTTTAACGGAATAACAATGAAAAAAACCACTCCACTTTTTTCCGCGCTTTTTGCGCTACTTTGCTTTAACAGCATGGCTGAATCTTCGATGAAAAGCGTAACAGTAGCCTCTTCTGAAACCCCATTAGCGCCAATCATGATTCAAGGGCCCATGCCAATTGAAGCAGAATACTTCGTGTCACTTTTAACCGACGTACGTGTCGAACATTCCGGTAACGCCACGTTTTATTTAGGGACGTTAAACGGCCACCCTATCGTGGTGGCGAAAACAGGAAAAGGCTTAGAGAACACTGCTGCGGCAACGGCCATAGGCATAAGTCGCTATCAGCCAAGAATCATCATTAACCAGGGCACATCGGGCGGACACGATCCTAAGCTTAACGTCGGTGATATCGTATTAGGCGAAAAAAGCGTTAATGCGAGTAACTTCAAGACCCCCAAACTAGAAGCGGGTGAAGGCTCTCGCCCTCTGAATTGGATCCCTATGGATTTAATGGCGTCAGAAGGCAGTGCCGGCGAAGGTGACAGTGCAACAGATGCTGAAAAGATTCGCTTTTATGCCGGTGACGAAACCTTACTTAAGCTCGCGATGTCGTTAAGCAAGGAACACAAAAGTGGAAACGTTGTGAAAGGCACCATCGGCAGCGGTAATTTTTGGAATAACGAAATTGATCGCATTGCATGGCTTCACAAAAATCTAGGGACCAGCGTAGAGGAAATGGAATCAGCATCGGCAGCGCAAATTGCCCATGCTTATGGCGTACCTTTTCTTGGTATTCGTATCTTATCTAACAACATTACCAATCACGGTGAATATAACCCTGGTACAGCAGAAGCTTGCCAAATCTTTGTAAAAACCGTTGTTGAAGCTTATATCGCATCGTTGCCAAAGACTTTATAAGCGCCTTGGAAAATAGCCCCATTATAGCCGCCAAGTTATTTTACCCTTACAGCAAATAACTTGGCACTTTCATTCTTAAAACCCATTGGCATTTATTTTATGAAATTAACCCTGCTTCGTAAGCTTATACTAGTACTCATCCTAGTTTCACCATCACTAATGGCGAACAACGCCGACGCTAAAGCATCATCGAGTGACTTAACGGTAGCAAACCGCTTCGCCCAACTTGCACTAGCCTGTGTTCATAAAGAGTACCCAAACATCGTTAAACACATGATGACGGGAGCAGAACACGTTAAACCGCCTAAACAGCTATATCCTGCGTTTTACGGCTGCTTTGATTGGCACTCGTCTGTACATGGGCATTGGTTATTAACCCGAATTGCGAGCCAATATCCAGAAACGCCTCACTACCCGGACATTATAAAACACCTCGACATCAGTTTTACCGAAGAGAATATCGCTGGTGAAGTCGCTTACTTTGACCGTGAGGGTACAGGCACAAGCTTTGAACGTCCCTATGGGCTTGCTTGGTTTTTACAACTAACCAGTGAATTACGTGAGTGGAATTCACCCGAAGCTAAACGGTGGCTAACTACCCTACTGCCACTAGAGAAAAAAATCGTTGCCAACGTAACAGATTGGCTCCCTAAGCTGTCATTTCCTATTCGTGTGGGCGAACATAGTCAAACTGCGTTTGCATTCGGGCTTATGTTAGATTGGAGCCGTACGGCTGGCGACGTTGCATTTGAAAATTTGCTTACTAAAACCATCACGCGGTTATACGCCAATGACGTGAATTGCCCGCTAGCTTATGAACCCTCAGGCCAAGACTTCTTATCACCGTGTGTTGCAGAAGCTGACTTGATGCGCAGGGTATATTCAAGGGAGAATTATGCAAAATGGCTGTCTGCTTTTTTACCCAGCGTTCCTATTGATGGCGATGGTTCATGGATAAACGTAGCCACTGTAGTGGATAAAAGTGACGGTAAACTTGCGCATCTAGATGGCTTAAATTTAAGTCGTGCATGGATGCTTGAAGGTATCGCTTCTGCACTACCTGTGGATGATAAACGTGTAGCGGCAATAAATAGTGCGGCACAAGCCCATAAAGCTGCGGGAGTCGATGCTGTGATAAACGATATGCATTATATGGGAAGTCACTGGCTTGGCAGCTTTGCTACTTATCTGGAAACCCAACGCGGGCTTTAAATCACTGACTAACGCTAGGTTAAATGATGCAGAGTTGGCGAGCTTAAATGCTCGCAAACTCTGTTGTTGTAAACGTAAACTGTGTTTGATGGTGAACTAAAATATTCTTTGCGCGGCCGATTAAATCATCACGCTTAAATGTCCAATTACGTAAGTCCGCCTGCTTTGCTTCTGCAAGGTAAAACTCGATACGTGTTTTACGCAACAAATCACGCTTTTGAGATACATCGAATTCGGTCTGAGCAAGTATGCGCTCTATTTTTACGATAGAGGCGTGATGGGCTTTGTTTGAATCATCAGCGTTCGCTTTACTTACATAAGCCATGTTATTTGTTAACACGCCTGCAAGTACAATAAGCAGTGAAATCAACACACCTGAAACTAACCAATTTAATACTTTCATCATTCACTTCCTTTTACACTAACTTGCGATTATCCATGTAAGAACGCGTTGGTTCTAAATGACTACTGCACGTTGTAACTTAAAAACTTAATTACAACTTGTATTGCACATTGTGTTCCAAATTTCTTAACGCTACCTAAATACCGCAAAGAGTATACGCAGCAAGGATTAGAAAGAAAACTCGTCAAAGGTTCTAAGACAAAAGTTGCAAAGTGGATGGGAAAATACTACATGTTGCTGTGAAAAAACGGGATATCGAAAAAAGTGGCTAACAACACTTCTTGACTTAATACAGGGTGTTATTATAGAAATCTACCGTTAGCCAGACATTAAAAAAGGGGCCAATTGACCCCTTTCATTTCACTAATAACTGCTTAGTTCTTCATTGCTGTTTCAGTAATAACCTGCAAATTATCTTCAACATTTTTCACATCTGACGCGTTTTTCGCTATTTCAACTGCTAGCTGACGCTCGGCATCTGAGTCTACGTTACCTGTTAGCGTAACGTTACCAGCTTCAACATCTACATCGATATCAAAACCTGAGATATCGCTATCCATCAGCAGACGGGTTTTAATTACGGTAGCAATTTTGGCATCAGTAAGTGTACCCGTTTGCTCATCGTATTCTGACTCAGTGTCATCTGACATATTGCTAGACACTTCGTCCATGTCTTTCTTTTCAATAACCGAAAGTTGGTTATCTACAGACATAACACCGTCAATGTTAGAAACTAACTCTTCTGCTAATTTCTTATCAACTGAATGATCTACTTTACCTGTTAGAACAACGTTTCCGTTGTTTACATCTGTATTGATATCGAATGAATCAAGGTTGCCGTTGAATAGTAATGTTGCTTCGGCTTTGCCGTCTATCCACGCATCCTTAGCGCCTTTTTCCCATTTGTTATCTGTCTCCATGTCACCAGCAAAAGCTGCGGTTGTCATCGAGGTCGCTACAAGTATAGAAAGTAATGTACGTTTCATAACAGTTCTCCTTTGTTGAAACTCACAGTAGACAATGCGAAACTCGAGCCAAAACAGCAAGCCACTGATATATATGAATTTAAGTCTACTCCCCCCTATTTAAACTTGTTAACATCTCTGCAAACTTTTCGGCCTATGCGAATTTTTTACCTACAGCTTGCCCAACCGGAACGAAAATTGAATATTCATTAACCAATATACATATAATTAATGAAGCAATAGCTGAGCTTGTCTTGTTTTAAGAGTTTGTGGGCAAGTCAATAATGCGAAACACAACTTAGTCAGGAACGACAATGAATATTTTACTGAATACCATGGCGATATTTCTTATTGCTGTCACATTAGCGCCATCACTACCGTCGAAACATTGGCTAGTGAGGGTATGGGAATTTCCACGGCTTCAATTACTAGGTTTAATGGTGATAGTAATAATTGCCCGAGGCGTTATGTATCCATCGGAGCTCTCTGGATTTAACACGCTTATTTCCGCAATGCTCTATATTGGATTAATAGCCTGCGCTATTTACCAAACTATCTGGATCTTGCCTTATACCTTTTTTTACAAAAAAGAAGTGGTTAAAGCAATTTCTCAAGATGCGGGTGAGAGCATTAGTATCCTATCGAGCAATGTCTTTATGCCCAATGAAGATTACGACAAGTTATAAAAGCATGTACGTGACACCAATCCAGACTTCGTCGTTACTCTTGAATCTAACAAGCGCTGGGAAATAGCCCTATCTGCGTTAAACGAAACTCATCCTCACCAGCAGCATTGCCCTTTGGAAAATTTGTATGGTATGCACCTTTACAGTAAATACCCATTGAAAACCGCCAAACTCAACTACTTAGTAGAAGATGACGTGCCCTCCATGCTTGTTACCATTGATATGGACGGACAAGATGTGACACTTTACTTTCTTCATCCGAAGCCACCCAGCCCCACAGAGAACAAAACGGCTAGGCCCAGAGATGTCGAACTCACTATGGTAGGCCATGAAATAGCTAAAAAGGACGGGCCTATAATAGTAGCTGGGGACTTGAACGATGTAGCATGGTCGCCTACTACCAGAAAATTTAAGAAAATAAGCGGTATGCTTGACCCAAGAATCGGACGTGCTTTTTTTAATACTTTTCACGCCCACTACCCGCTAGTTAAATGGCCATTGGACCATGTGTTTCATTCGAGTCACTTTATGCTGGAAGACATTAGGAAATTGCCTGATATTGGCTCAGATCACTACCCGCTGCTAACGCGATTGAAGCTAAAGCCAAAAGCCTGAATGCAGAAAGTAAAAAGCCGCTATAAAGCGGCTTAATATTGAAAAGGCTTACAACTAGGTAGGCACACGGCGTATTGGAACTGACCTAACTGCTTTCGTATTGTGATTTACGCACCACATTACGCTTTCGCATGCTTCTTCACGACGCTTAAAGTGGGCAAGACCAATAAGTTTGTCTTCTCGCGGCCACACTGCTTGTTTCAAAATAGCGGTATCGGTTTCGCTAAGTGCGCTAGTATCCAAACTCATTTCAACCGCTTTTTTGTTGGGTTTAATCAATGAAGGTTGTGCATCGGTAATTATGCTTTTTTTAACACACACATATTCACGCAGAACAGGATCTCTTACCACACCGATATATTCATCATCGCAAATAATGGCTGGCCAACCTTCAGAGATTCGGCTTTGCCAGAACATTACGACTGTGAAGGCCACTAAAACAAATAGGGTTAAACCAATAAATTGACTATCTAAATCCGGTGCAACAGAAACAATTATTCCTACTAATGCAGCAAATAATATCCACCCACCAAATACCCTTCGCATGGCATTAGGTGAAATACCCGAAATAACACTAACCTGTTTTAACTGGCTTTTTTCATAGTTGCGAAGTTCAACTACCGATTCAGAGTTCACAACTCTCTCCACTTGATTTTTACTCACTTTATATAGATGTAATTACGCTCACAAGTGAACCATAGTTTATTATACTAATTAAGATTTACGCCGACTTAGGAAGTTCCGTAGACAATTGACATATTTCAAAATGCATTGAGTCTGCAAGGTTATCTTGCTGACGACGTATTTTTGCCAAAATTACAGACGGGTCTGGCTCACCGAAAAAGAACCATTCAGCAAAGCGCTTTCCAAGCCCTCCACTCCGTAGCTGATAAACATGCACTACAAAGCGGTAGCCATTTACGTAAGCATCTTGATAAGCACGGCTTTCATCTACTGATGTCAAACCGCCTCTTGGGTGAATGGCAAAGCTTTTCACCCCTGCACCTCGTTTCGTTAAAAACGATATTCCTACTTCAGTCACGCGCTTGGCCGCAGCTTGCTTAAGGATCTCTAGCGAAATATGCAAATAAGGCACATCAATTTTACCGAACAACCGACATGCATTCGGGCATCCTGGCGCTAGCCCAACAGAAAACGCCGTATGGTCACGTCCTTCCCAAGGGCGGATCCATACGTAAGGGCTAACGTGAACATAAAGTTCAATACCATCACACTGGATGCTAAATACGTCTGGAACCTCTGAATTTCGGGCGTTTATTAGCTCGTTAAGGCGCTCGTCACTGTACTGCATACTAGGCCTCCAATAAAGTATTTTAAGCCAATGCGCTGTGAAAAAAACAAATAACGGGGCGCACTAAAAATTCATAGCTTAATAATTGACGAGTATGCCATATTCGGTATTTTTTTGTTAGAGCGTTCTGTAATAACAAAGCAGAAACTGACGGTGTATTTTTACACTGCCAGTTTACGTTTTTGGATGGGTATGGGAATAATAGAGCGGGGAATTAGCGCTGTTCGCGAAGATTTTCAGGAACCGCTACCAGTTGCTCCTCAACCATTTCACAGGTACCTTCCACGCTGTCACCGCGGCGGGTTTCGAAAGAGACCGTATCTCCCTCAGATTTATTTTCACACGCTTCAATAGCTTCAGGTGGCGGACCATTCGGACGACCCTGTTGAGCAAATGTGTTTAAACTTCCAGTGAGAAGAGTGGCAACGAATACAAGCTTTAACAATTTCATGACTTTTCCTAAGAAGATTAACTAATTCACATCCAGCATACACGCTAAATGTGCAGATTCTGTGTAAGAAGCATGTAGAAGTGAGGGAATAAAAGCAGAAACAATTGCTAGCATGGCAATAGCATAGATATACTCAGTACAATGAAACTATCCCATAAACTTCTTGTTATTCTTGTTGGCTTTACCTGTGTATCATTGTCGCTTTCGTTAGCACTCGCACGTTGGAGCTTCGAGCAAGGCTTTAATGAATTTATTCAAAATCAGGAGCGAGAGCGCCTGAGGAGTTTGAGTCGCGTACTTATTGCAGAATACAGCAGCAATAATAACAGTTGGGACAACATTCAAATAGAGAGTGTAGCGCCTACTGGCATGCCCCATCGACGCCCTGGAATGCGACCTCGACCTGGTGGCTTCCCTCCCCCTAGACATCAAATTGAAGATGTATCTGCCGGCCCTCCTACATTACTCACTAATCCGTCTGGGGACGTCGTATCTGGGCAAGCGTCCTATGAAGACGAAAACGAACGAAATGAAGTAAGCGTGAAACTCGACTTTAACGGCCAGATCATAGGTCGGCTTACCAGTTACCCGCCTAAGACACCTGATTCTGATGTGGCTCGCGCTTTTTCTGAACAACAGCTGCAAGCCATTATCTTTATAGGCCTATTGTCGCTTATTGCCTCGCTTATACTGGCATTAGGCGTTACGCCGCGCATGCTAAGCCCTTTTAAGGCAATATTACAAAGCGTTAAAGGCCTAACCGCCCATCAGTATAAAACCAACTTGCCAGAAAACCGTCCTGATGAATTTGGCGAGCTGATGCGGCACATAAATACATTGGGAAATACCCTTGGAGCGCACAAAAATACTAAAAGTCAATGGCTAGCTGATATCTCTCACGAACTCCGTACGCCTCTCACCATTTTATCGGGCGAAATTGAATTGATAAAAGCAGGGATTCGACCACTTGATCAAAAACAACTGGCCTCGTTTGACCAAGAGGTCACACGCTTGTCTTTATTGGTTGAAGATTTATACCAATTATCACTGTCTGATATTGGCGGGCTTTCTTATCATTTCTCGTCAGTGAATTTGAGCCAAGTAATCGTGCAACAAAGCGAAAGCCTTGCGCATATTTTTGATACAAAAGGGCTTACCTTCACTTGTTCCTGCCCACCCAACATCACCATTAACGCCGACCACCAACGCTTGAAACAGCTTATGCTCAACTTGTTAGTTAACGCATGTGAGTATACCGATGCACCAGGTACCGTGGAGGTAGTGGTTTCAGAACAACCTTCCTTTATCGTTATTATTGTCCAAGATTCAGCGCCAAGCATCGCGAAAGAAAATGCGGCGGCATTATTTGAACCTTTGTTTAGAGAAGATGCCTCACGTAGACGTCGAACACAAGGTGCTGGCCTTGGTCTATCAATTAGTAAACAAATTATTGAGGCCCATGGTGGCAAAATTAGCGCGTCAGTTTCGTCACTCGGCGGCGTTAAAATTACGGCAGAACTGCCCAAACATTTCACTACGGATAATAACTAATGACACCGCACAAACATGTACTCATTGTTGAAGATGAAGATAAAATTGCGCAAATTTTAGTTGAATTTCTTGCTTTGGAAGGATTCACATCTACCGTATTGAATGAAGGCACACATGTGGTTGATACGGTAAAAAAGGAAGTACCGGCAGCCATTATTTTAGATAGAATGTTACCCGGAGTGGACGGACTCACCATTTGCAAATCGTTGCGTAGTTTTTCTATGGTGCCCATTATCATGTTGACCGCCCGAGTCGATGAAATAGACCGACTTATTGGTTTAGAAGCAGGTGCTGACGACTATGTTTGCAAACCTTTTTCAGCCCGTGAAGTCGTAGCACGGATACAAGCGGTTTTGCGGCGAGCCACGCAACAAAACCAAACCGAGTCGTCATCAGAAAAGCTCACTTTTCGCCACATCGAGTTGGATATGTCTCGATTTGAATGTGCCGTGGATGGCAACATTATTGAGCTTACACCGGTAGAATTTCGATTATTGAAAACCATGATGACAAAACCTGGCGTGGTCTACTCTCGAGACCAGCTAATGGAGCTAGGCTACGACGACGGCAGAGTGGTGAGTAACCGCACCATCGACAGCCATATGAAAAACCTTCGTCACAAGTTAGCGACGGCTGAACACACCAGCCCTATTCATGCGGTATACGGCATAGGCTACAAAGTACAGTAGCCTCTGATACATCTTCACTAAAGCCTCTTTAAACCTGCACAGAAACTGCACATTTTAGCGATAGCCTTTGATTTGATATTTCGATAAGCATTCGAACATAAAACACAATTCTGAGGCTATATATGAAGACGTCATTCTACGCACTGCTCATGCTCGTGCTGCTGGGCGCATCAGCATGCTCTGATAGCGATAATTCCGACAACACTTCCACGACACAGGATAGTGATACGTCTACTGACTCAGATAGCGATAGCGACTCAAGCAATAGTATTGTTGGCGCAAACCCTGACTACTTTCTAGCTGCGGGTTTGGCCGAAACAATTACCACGACCTCTTGTACGCTTACGGATGGAACCACCACCGACTGCTACAAGGTTGTTATCAATGGCGCACCTGCAAATACAGACATAGGCCCTTTCTGCCCGTCCACTATTACTGACGATGCAACCCAAGGCGGTATATGGTTTGACGGAAGTGGCGAGGTATATCAGCTGGAAGGGCAATTCTTTGTGGACGTAAAAACCCTTTATGGCGATGACTGGGAATTATACGATGAAGATACTGGCGAAATTTTCGTTACAGATACTCAGGTAGCCTGTGAAGCTGCAGCCCGTCCCAACGTAGCCGAAGAATATCAAAATCACTG
This sequence comes from Alteromonas naphthalenivorans, assembly GCF_000213655.1. Taxonomy (NCBI): domain Bacteria; kingdom Pseudomonadati; phylum Pseudomonadota; class Gammaproteobacteria; order Alteromonadales; family Alteromonadaceae; genus Alteromonas; species Alteromonas naphthalenivorans. The sequence continues at coordinate 1,321,655 of NC_015554.1, read as the reverse complement.
TGTAGAGTGTTCAATTAGCTATTATGACGGTGGAATGCAACAAACCATTTTAATTCCAGTCACGCCAGTACCATTATCAAACCCGGAATCTATAGGAGCTGACTTGGGCGTTTCATTAAACGGTGTAGTGATAGCAGGCCCTGCCCCCGTCTCTCAAATATTAGCTGCGAATACCATTGCCGCCTTTGACGACTGTGGTGGCCATGTGAACCCCGCCGAGGGATATCATTATCATGCTTCATTAGGCTGTAGCGAAGTGGTAACCAGTCTTGATGATCATGCCAATCTCATGGGATATGCCCTTGATGGCTACGGCATCTACGGCATGTTGAACGCCAATGGCGAAGAAGACTATGATCTTGATGAATGTAGAGGCCATGAGGACGATACAAGAGGCTACCATTACCATGCAGCGAGTGCCGCCGAAAATATGTTTATAGGCTGCTATCAAGGTGCCCAAGGCAGTATAGAGGTAAATTAATGACGTCTATACGTGTAAAATTAGGCAAGTCACTAGCCGGTACATTACCTTTATTCTCATTGGTAACCTTACTAGCAATGGCATGCTCGACGACAGTTTTAGCTCATAGCGGTCATATTCACAACGAAGCATTTGAAGCCTGCGAAACAAAAACTAAGGGCGAGGCATGTAGTTACCTTGTAGCCAAAACGCAGCGTTATAAAGGCAGCTGCCAAGTTTTTAATTTAAAGACCTTGTGTGTTCGAAGTGAGCCCATCGAATATTTACACGCTATACCCGATGAAATAGAGATTGAAGTTAAAACAGACCAAGAAACTGCAGCACAATTAGGCACTGTTAAAGCCAACAATGTTAATGCAGCTAACACTCCCTCTCAGTGATCACCAAACCCTTTCCCAAATGGGGCGTTGGCCCCATTCTCACACTATGAAATAGATTCACACTGAGTGAATTCTTTGCAAGCCTAAGCACTGGCACGCAACACTAAAATAAATAATCTCCAAACTTTTCAATATATTAGACTAAGGTCTAATAATTGCTAAGTTACCTGCAAGTAGGCATTACAGATAAGACAGTAAGTGCGACGTTTGGTAACAACCACTGAAGTTAGGTTATCAAATACTCACCAAAGGGAAATTAGGAGGTTTACATGCATTCACCCGTCAGCGTTGTCACGATAGTAAAAAGTCGTACAGAAAAACTCTGCAGACTCATAGAACAGCTTGAGTCGTGTAACCCACTTCCCGATGAACTTGTCATCGTTTGGATGTGTTCTCCTTCAACGCTTTCACTAGCGAAAAGTGAGAAGTTTAATATCGTGCATAAGTTTGTGGCTAATGGCGCATTACCGATTGCTAGAGCACGAAATCGCGGTTTACAAGAAGCCAAAAGTAACCTTTTAGCTTACCTAAATGTTGATGCCATTGTAGATAAAAACTTTATCGCTAAAGGATTGAATGCATGGTGTCCAGGTTCAGTGGTATTTACCAAAGTGACATTCGTTCCAGAGTCACAATGGGTCCTTCCCCACGACACATTATGCCAAATTAAAAGCCAAGAATTACCAGACGAAGATAATAACGAAATTCCGTCAAGACAACAGGAAGATGATCATGGAAAGTTTAGTGACGATAGCATTTGTTCTACAGTGTTTTTTATTAGCAAGACAGATTTTAAGAAAACCGGCGGTTTCGATGAAGGTTACGACGGCTTCGGACTAAACGACGAAGACTTTTTTACCAATTGCCGTTCATTGGGTTTTTCATTAAACCAAATCGAATTGCAGACTTTTGCGCCAGAGCGCCCAAATTACCGCTGCCCTATTAATCACCTTCTAGATTTTGTCAGAAACGCCGAGCGTTACCACGCTAAATGGGGCGTTAACCCTTGTATCAATGTGCTAAATGCATACGCAGAAGCCGGTTATATTAATGAAGATTTTGAAACCGCTGGTATTCATGTTCTGCAATTGCCAAAGCGCGAAAAAACGTCCTCTGAAAACGAAGTTTCTTCACAAGAGCATGATACAGCGTTGATTAAGCAATCTGCTTAAAAAGCGTGGGAAGACTAATCAAGGAGTGAGTATGTCTATTTTAAAACCTGATCTAGAGCAAAAAGTATCAGCGTTTATCAACCAAGCCGATTACCCTTGTGTAGGCGCTAAAACTGCGTTAAACAAGGGTAAAATCACTGTAAAGCAGTATGATAATTTTCGATGCGACACGAATGATACCGACATCTTGACGGACATCTACGACTTCATTCATCGCTTTGAGCTTGATAAAGATATGTATTCTTCGCTGGTACTTACTTTTGAACAACCAGAGATTCTAAGCGAGATTGTTTTTGATAAATTGATGTGGCGCAAACTTCAGCAACTTCATGACATCGACACCTGCATGCACGGCTGGGATAACCAAGTAGACGAAAATCCGCATAGTCCTAACTTTAGTTTTAGTTTGGGCGGCAAAGCATTTTTTATCATTGGACTCCACCCCGGTGCGAAGCGTAAAAGCAGACGCTTTGAGCGCCCCGCGCTAGTGTTCAATCTTCACGAGCAATTCGAACTACTTCGCGAACAAGGAAAATTTGAAGATTTAAGAGACCACATTCGTCAACAAGACGAAGCCTTCTGTGGTTCAAAAAATACCTTGTTGCAAAATCATGGTGAGCAATCAGAAGCATATCAGTACAGTGGAAAGCAGCAACCTAAGCGTTGGCAGTGTCCTTTCCATGCAAATCAAAACTAATCTACATTAATTCAAATAGAGAAATAAAGAGGCAGCAATGCGACAAACCATTCAACCAAGAAGCGGCACAGCATTCACTATTAATAAAGGTGAGCGGCTAAAAGTTATTGACCCTGAAGGGGAACAAGTTGCCGATTTATATGCTTTTAACGCCCACGATAAAAATGAGTTTATGTCGTCAGGCCGTTCGCTAGATTATAACGAAAGCACCCACTTTAAATCAGGATGTAAGCTTTACTCCAACGAAAGTCAGGTGATGTTTGAGATCATTGAAGATACGGTGGAAGAACACGATTTTCTTTTAACCCCTTGCAGTGTGGATACCTTCAAACACTTTTATCCCAGTGACCCCCCCGTACCTGGATGCCATGGCAACTTAGTGGCCGCATTCGCTGAGTTCGACATTCCTGCACATCATATTGGGACTACATTCAATACCTTTATGAACGTGGATGTAAGCCCCGAGGGAAAAATTGCCGTGCTACCGCCTACGAGTAAAGCAGGTGACTACACTATTTTTGAAGCAAAAATGGACATGATTGTAGGTCTTACTGCATGCTCTGCGGGCGAATCGAATAACTTTCGCTATAAACCAATTCAATTTGAAATTTTGCCCGCTTTATAAGCAAAATTTGAGACCATTAAACTTGCTCTCGTTGAGAGCAAGTTCGCCCTACCATCATCTTAAATTCGTTTTACCCTCTATTTTCAACACTGCTTCCTCCAATTAAATACAGTGGGCTTCTCATCAACTTTTTCAAAATTTGAAAAAAGCTTAGCATTTAGTCCCTTTGGAAAATTGCGTAAATGCTTGGTATCAATTATCTTTTAGGTACTCTAAGAAAAACGTTATTTTTATGTCCATTCGCATACGGTACACGCTAGCGCTGCTTCTCATTGCCTGTCTTGTTACGGCATCTGTATTCACAATGCGAACTCTGCTGAACGGTCAGCGTCTTGATGCTGAAATTATCAATATTGCGGGGCAGCAGCGAATGCTCTCTCAACGCATTGCCCTTCTTGTACAAAAAATAAATGCCTGTGGTGAAGACAGCGCATCGTCTACCGACATACTTGAAACGGCCATTAATACCTTATCAAGTAATCATCAAAAACTAATCTCTTTGCCCTCTTTACCAGACTCTATCTCCAATATGTATTTCGGTACTAGCCAGCTTGATGCAAAGGTTAATCAATATATTGGACAAGCAAGGGCACTTGTGAATTCACCCCAATGTTCTTCTTCAATTGTTATTACTATAGAACAAGCCACCAGGCTGCTAGAGCAACTCAATAGTGTGGTTTATATGTTCGAGCTAGAGGCGAAAAGTCATGTTGATGCGGTCTCGTCTCTTGAGTTCTATTTGTGGCTTGCCACTATATTCCTACTAGGGGTTGAAGCTTTTTTCATTTTCGCGCCCATGGATAGAAAAATAAAAAAGACAATACAGCATCTATATGAAGCCTCTGAAAAAGCAGAAACAGAAGCGCTAAAGGCGCAGGAAGCCAATAGAGCTAAGTCCGAGTTTCTATCGAGTATGAGTCACGAATTACGCACGCCAATGAATGGGCTGTTTGGCATGATTGAACTTGCGATGGATAACCCAAGCAAGAGTGAAAATTACTTACGAAAGGCCAAAACCGCTGGGCGACAATTGCTTACCCTTATTAACGACATTCTCGATTTATCAAAAATTGAAGCGGGGAAAATTGTGGTTGGAAAAGGCCCTGTCGACTTGCTTCAACTGCTTGATGAGGTGGTATCTATACAGCGTATTTATTGCCAGAACAAAGGCTTAGATTTTCATTATAATAAACAGCAAACGCTAGCGCCCATTATTCAAGGTGACATCACCCGTATTGCACAAATTTTACACAACCTATTGAGTAACGCCATTAAGTTCACCGAGTCAGGTAGCGTAACCTTATCGGTTAGCCAAGCTGTCACGGCGAGTGGCAATACCTTGCTGTTTTCGGTTAAAGATACCGGTATTGGTATTGATTCTGATAAATTGTCGACTATCTTTCAAAAATTTGAGCAAGCAGACCAGTCAACCACCCGCCATTATGGAGGCACTGGGCTAGGACTGAGTATCGCTAAAGAATTAGCACAATTAATGGACGGTAATATTTTAGCCACCTCAACCTTAGGCGCGGGTAGTGAATTTACGCTAACCCTTCCGGTGGTTGAAGAGTCTCTGCCCGCCATCGAGGTTAAAACTGACGCCACATTGCGCTGCGCTATTGTGGACGACTTGCTTACAAGCCGAGAATATCTAGAACACGTGGTTGCCGCAATGTCGCTTATTCCAACGTCGTACTCAAGCGCAAAGGACTTTCTGGAAGATACGCCCAATAATTACGATGTTATTATTCTCGATTTAGCGATGCCAGAGATGAGCGGCGTTGATTTGTTGCGAGAATTAGTAAAAACAGATATCTCGCCATTTCCAAAAATCATTTTGATTTCAGCAGAACTTGAACGATTAGATTGTGAAGAGGCCGTGAAAGACGTTATTTGGCGCTCACATGCAAAGCCGATCATCCGCAAAGACTTAGAGCTCGATTTACAAAGCCTAGTGTCCCGAGCCAGCAAGCCAACCGGCTTCCCCCATAAAGCAGCGCCTAGGTTGCGCATTCTTATTGCAGAAGATAATGATATTAACGCCGAAATTGTAAAAGCAATGCTTGAAGGCGAAGGTTTTAAAATTGTGCATGTGAAAGATGGTGAGCAAGCCGTTGCAGCCTGTGCCAAGCACTTGTTCGACTTCATATTGATGGACTGCAACATGCCCGTAATGGACGGTATTATGGCCGCTAGCATTATTCGAAACGAATTAAAGATAAACACGCCTATCGCAGCACTTACTGCCAATGCATTCCCTGAAGATAAAGAAGAATGTTTAAATGCAGGCATGAATGACTTTCTTACCAAGCCATTAGATAAAGACCTGCTGCTCTCTAGTATTAAGCAATTTACGCAAAAGTGGTAACGCACCTTGAAGCGACCGACATACCTGCCGTTAGAGAAAAATCTTTTACTCGTAGCGTTTTTCCTCGCCAATATACCCTGGTGCAATGGCAAGATTATCGGTATTTTCCAGCGTTTCCTGATTTCGCAACCACAGTTGGTATTCACCCGTACGCAGACTGGCATGTTTAGTACAATCTACATTCCACCGGCGCAGTAGATACCCTGCCATAGCGGCCCGTACTTCAAGGTGAAGTACTCCTTCTTCCATACCATAATCGAGCTCAATGGCAGTAGGATGGTTTATATTTTTCGGGTGCGGCACTACTTCTAAGGCTATTTTTCGCTGCCATGCTTCATCGGCTAGGCTCTGTTCGCTTAATGCAGGGTTGGCCTTCAGCGTCACTTTACTAATGCGGGTTAATACGAAATCCCTGAAGCTTCCGGTTTTTCTATCAAACGCACGCACGTGCCAACGCTGGCCATTATCTACAATGCTATGGGGCACCAATTCTCGCGCGCCCGAACCACTTGAAAGCGATGTATAAATAACACTCACCGCTTTGTTATTAACAATAGCTTGCACTAGTTTCGCCACTACATAAATATCGGGGATATTTAACGACGACGCACTTTCTACCGGAAAGTGGATATCACCGATAGCATCGAAGCCATCAGAAATATCGTTCGCTAACTTCACCAAGGTTCTACGAGGATCGTGCTCGAACAACGGTACAAAAGTATCGGTTTGAAAGTAACGCTTATCTCTTGCGTCGTAGGTAAGGTTATTTGGCGCCAGCACTTTATACAGACTGAAATCGCGAGAGCCCGCAGATAAACCCACTTCAAAGCGGCCAATTAGATCTTGGCGATAAATCGCCCCTTTAAACAACAAACAAAAATCGATATAAGCCAACCGCTGGCGCTGAGCAAAGCTGACGGTATCAAGACTTGCGTTTTCTGAAGGTGAAGCATCACTAAGGCCGAACTCTCGCCCTTCATTACCTAGCATTTGGGTGGCAGACATATCATTTCCATTTAACTGTACTTTTAACCAGTGTGGTTCATTTTGAGCACACTGTAAATAGAAATTTTTGTCGTATTTTTTGTTCTTGTCTTCTACAAGAAGCCTTAAATGATTTAGCGAGCATCAAATATAAAAAACCCAGCAGATGCTGGGTTTTTGTTAACATGCTTAGTAATAAGCGTGTTGAGTTACATTGCTAGAATATCTCGATTAGCGGCGAGCCTTAACCCGCGATACCGCCATACCGAAGCAAGCAAGTAATGCTAGAACACCAGTACTTGGCGCTGGAACTTCTGTAATTGAAATTTGAGCGGATGACGTAGTCGCCTGCAACTGCTGGCCATTGGAGTTGAGAACACTGCCACTTACATCAAACAGTGAGTCGTTCACAGCACTTAATGCTGAAAAATTCAACGTGTACAGCTCTAAGGTCCCTGCTAGTAATTGCTGAGTCCCTAACATCTCTAACATCCATGAAAACGGGAGCAAACCCGTTGACGATACAGAGATCATTCCAGGAGCCGTTGGGAACAAACCATCTAAGAAAGTAAATCCCGAGCTATCGCCAAAGGTTACAGAGCCATCTGAATACGTCAAGCTTGTTGAATCATAGATAAACGTATTATCGAATGATATCAGAGGTAGTGTTCCACCAATCGCTAGTAGAGCGTTCACATCTAAATTAACCGTAGCCGTAACAGTATCACCCACGTTATAAGATGCCTGATCGGTACTAATGTTAATAACCGCTGCTTGCGCACTAAAACCAACTAATGCAAATAAACCAATAATAAATTTTTTCATTTTTTCAATTCCTACTTATTCTACTGCACAACCAGCGCGGGTACACATGGTCATCAAGGCATTAAGGTCAAAGAAATTAACCATGCCATCATTATTAAAATCATACTGTAAATCGCTCGCACCACCTGATAAGAACAAGCCGTAGAACGCCATAATGTCGTTATAATCTACGTCGTTGTCGCCATCAAAATCGCCAGGTTGTACCGCATCTGGGAAGTTAAGTACTACTAATACTGGGTCGTGATCTGAAGAGCGGTATGCATCAGCGCCGTAATAATCCGTGATTTGCGCGTCAGTTTTATACTCTTCATTGTAATCAAACACACGAGGCTCATCTGCGTTAATGTGCCATACCGTCGCATCAACCACATATTCAGTTAAGCTTGGGCTAGATAATGCGTGGTCTAGGTAACCTAGTTCGCCGCCAAATGTGTATGAGTATGCCGAATCGCCACCAAAGGTGTTAACTAAGTTGGTATAGCCAGCACTTTCAAGGGCCAAAATAGGCTCTTCTGCTGCATACGCGTTTAAGTCACCCATAATGAGTAAGCGGTCAGATAAGGTATCGCTATTGTTTTCTACAATGGCAACCAAGCCATTAGCTGCATCGGTACGCAATGCGTTCCAACAGCCCTGTCCATCACCTGAATCGGCATTATCACCGGTAGCACTTGAACAACTTCCTTTCGATTTAAAGTGGTTTACGGCAAGGGTGAATGCTTCACCGTTGGCGTTCACTGTAAATGATTGAAGAAGCGGCTGACGGTTACCATAGTCAAACGGTGACTCAGACGATGTAACAGCGTTACCAAATGGTGTGACTACTGCAGGCTTGTAAATCATGCCTACTGCAATTTCGTCGGTACCTAATGCTTCACTGATTGACACATAGCTATACACATCACCGCCCATTTCAGCATTAACCGCTGCGGTTAATGTTGCAATAGCAGAGTCTTCACCATGACCATCATTTTCAACTTCTACAAGACCCACAACATCTGCATCCATTGCTGCTAGCGCTGCAACGATTTTCGCTTCTTGGCGAACCAATTCGAATTCATTGGTAGCGCCGCGAGAGGTTGGGAAGTCTGGTCCATCGAAATAGTTAAGTACGTTAAAGCTAGCCACTTTTACATCGCCGGTTAAGCCGATTAACGGGTAAGCCGTACGTGCATTGGTGCGAACTAATTCTAAGTCCATTACCGGTAGCAATTGATACTCGCTGAACGAGTAATGCATTACACCTGTGAGGTTTTCAACTGTATCGCCCAAACGTAGAGGGTTAGCATGCGTTAGCCCGCCCACAGGGAATGGAATACCATCTAGGTTTTGGCTATTTGAAGCATCATCTACCAACAATGTATTGAGGGCATTTTGTTCTGCTAACGCTATCGCTTCGGCTGTGCCCGCAGGATATTGGTTAGTCGGGATCATCACGCGCTCAGAGCCCACGTTAAACTGTCCGTAACGACCTAAGTTATATACGTCATTGACCAGCAACGATTGGGTAAAGGTAATTTGCATACCTTCATAGGCTTCAAGGTTGGTATCTGTACTAAATGGCATACTAAGTTCTGTGTAGAGAATACTTCCACCTGCGCCTAACACTTCAACGTCGCCTGATAATACAAACTCGGTTAAGTCGTTGTATTCAACCACGTCACCTTGCATGCGAACCAAGTCGCCAACCATTGGGAAAGTCTCTAGGGAAGTAGCATATACAAACACACCTTCAGAGGTTGCGTCGTTGCCATCTGAATCAGCCGCTTCTTCTTGAACAAAGAAACCAGACAAGTCTTCCGCTACTTTGGTCACTACCGCTTCAATGATTACGGTAGTATCAGCAAGTGGTGAAGCATCACCTTCGTCCTGCAGTTCACTGATAAGCACCAACTCGACTGTTGGGTCTACCGGATCTACTGGGTCGACAGGGTCTGTCGGATCAGTTGGGTCGGTTGGGTCAGTTGGGTCGGTAGGGTCGACCACACTGCCATTGTGCGAACCAAAATAATCGTAAGTGTTTTGGCTGTAGCTATCCCACTCACTGTCTGGGTCAAAAGCAGCGTTACGTGTTGCATTACCTTCAGTAATTGAAGCTTTACGCACTAGGGTTACATCTTTACCCCAGTTGGTTTTTACGCCAAACGTACCAACAGCATCAATGGTGACATCACCGTAACTTAGCTCGATGTAATCGTCACCGTTGAAGTTCATTACAAAGCTACTCAACGTCGAGCCTGTAGTCAGCGCATCTTCAGCGCTAGCATGACTAAAGGTAGCCACGGCACCAGAGGCTAACGTGCCGCTAAGTTCCAATACTTTTTCGTCACCTACGCTGGTAGCGCCATTTGAAAGTAATTTAAGCTTATAGTTACTTAAATCTACTGCCTCAGTTGAACCATTGTAAATTTCTACCGCTTTGTTAAAGCTGCTGCCTTCAATGTATTCAGAAATGAAAACGGCGTGGCCTGAACCTGTACTTCCGTCAGTGCCATCATCAACTGAGTCACCAGAATCTTCTCCCGTATCACCGCCATCTGAATCGCCAGCGTCTGTACCATCACAACTTGCATTGAATATTAGTGAAGCAAGCTCAGGCTTGTCGATAAAGGGGTTACGGTTACCTTGGAATTCGAAAACTTTGCTGTTTCTTTCAAGTTCGAATTCATCAACAGGGTCGCTTTCATGCCATTGTAAAAGAACACACAGTTTGCCTTGGGCGGCTTCGTCAGTGCTGGTTAAACGGTCAACCAATACCAAGTCTGCTTCCGACTCGCTGCTATCACTGCCATCGTACCGTACGTCCATGTAAAACATAGCGCGTGCTACATCACCCTTTACTGAATCACGAGGTTCAAAAGAGTCACTATCAATGCTGTTTGCTGGCGCTTCAGGTAGTGCACCATCACTGAAATCAAAATCTAGATTGCCGCGAGAACCGTTTACCGATATATCGGTTGGGCGAAGGTGATGAATATCTGAATATGCGGCTAAGCTGCTACTAGAGAAACCATGGCTGTTCGCCCAAACGTGCTCTCTATTCCAATTGTCCTGATTGCTGCTTTGCGTGCCACTACCGTTACTGAATTTAGCTAACGATGTTCCCATGTAGAACAACACGACATTGTCTGGGTTGGCAGGGTCTTGATCGGTGTCAGTTAGGGCTGTCCATGCTTCTGAATAAGAAAGCTGATGGTGATCGAGTGAGATAATATTTTGAGCCAGTGCTTTAAGTGTTTCAGCGCTTTCATTATTCGTTATTGCTGTATCAAGCTGCGCATAATAATCCGCTTCAACATAGTCGCTGGGCAATTTAACCGCGGTTAAATCAGGGCAGTTAAAGCAGGTTTCGGTTAAGGTACGAAGTGTGTCTTCAGATGTTTCGCCATCATCGCCGCCTTCACCCTCTCCTTCTGAGCCAGTCGAACCTGATAAAACAACGCTGTTTACAAAGTGGGATTCTGTCCCAGCATTGTTCTTCATAGCTAGTTTTATTTGAACCGTGCTTGCATCAGGAATAGCAGAATTAACGGTTACACTAGTGTAGTCATCTATAAGAGTGTGAATATCTGTTCCCAGTGCATTGGTGACTAAGACAAACTCTCCACCATCAACTGAGTACATCACATCAACATAATCTATGTCTTCTTGCGTACCACTTTCTGATACTTCGACATCAAGCTGCAAGTCAGTTAAGCCATTTACGACAATAACCTCAGACACCCACACGGCATCGCCATCTACGTCGCGAGCACTTAGTTGGCCGCCATCGACTTTAAACCAGTCAGAAACCGCACTTAAATCAGCGTCTGTTACATCAATACTCCAGCGTGATACGCCATCCATATCAATAGTAATAGTATCTCCTCCAACCGCTCCTTTGCCATCTAATGTGGCTGCGTCGAAGTTTTCTTCCCAAATTACATCTGATAAAGCGTTAAAAGAAAGTGGCAGCGTTAACACACTACCCAATATTAATTTCACGCACAAAGCTGACTTACTCAACTTCGCTCGCCCTTGCCTACCCAGTTCCGCCATGTTGTTATCGTCCACTTTTTTTTAGGAACGTATAAAATTATATACTTGCGTATACACAGCAAGAACTTGTGCAAAATAATAACAGTTTTTTATTTACTGAAAAAAAACAAAAACTTATGACGTTTAAATAAGTTTATTTTTTGTTTAACTCAAGTGTACTTTGGTACAGGTAAAACTAAGTGTGTAAATTTTGTGCAAATAGTCGAGTCGTAATAAAACTGAAGCTTACCGCCTTCTTTTATGACAATTTGAGGTCGAAAATAAAAAAGAGGCTGCCGAATGGCAGCCTCTTACGATTAATCACAGTAATCCTGTTGATTTATAAAGATATTAATTAAATCTTATATTCACTTGCCGTATTTAGCTAAGAATTTATTAAAGTCTTTTTGGTATGTCGCTTTTAAGCGCAAGCATTGGTTCGACTCATCCAACATAATGTCGAAACTACGCGCCATTCCTTCATACTTATCTTTGATTGGCTCGTAGAATGCTTTAGCCATGTCTAAGTTTTCAGCACTACAGCTAGTAGATACAAATTCAGGCATACGAGATACATGGTAATCAGGCATCTTTGCAATCAAGGCATCAAGGTTCTTGTCTAACCATTTATACAATGCAGTTTTGAGCTCTAAATTACGCGATACTCTTACCAACATGTAAAGCGTGTTGGCTGGCGTAATATCATCGGTTAATGCTAAATCTAGCATTTTGTTTGCCGTGGCTTCATCGGTGTAGCGCATTGAATAAAGCAAGGTACGTTTAACATTCGGCAGTTGCGCTTCTTTGAATGCGGCCACTAACGTATCGTAGAGATCCTCTTCACCGTACTTCGTAGTGATACCTATCGCGGTGCCAGCAATACCCGCAGGAACTGCACTGCTATCTTTAATATATTGCTTGGCTATCAATTCACTCTTTTTAATCAGTGTTTCGTTGTTTGCTCTGTTTCCAAGCAGGCTATAAAGCTGGTTACGTAGGCTAATAACACTCTCCGCTTCGCCACTAGTTTGCTCAAGGGTAAGCTCGTTTAGTAAAGGTAAGTATTCTTGATTCAACAAGGCTGCGTAATGTGTTCTGTTGTCGTCATTAATCAAGTAGTCAAACTCACCCAAAACGCCTACCGCGGCACGTTTAACAACAGGGTCGTTGTCTTTCGCCAATGCAGTTAATACTGGCATTATGCTATCAATACTCACCTTACCCGCGTTAAGTAATGCTTGCATGTTATACAACACATTTTTCTTTTCACGGTTATTAAGTACATTGAGGTCGTTTAGAAGGTTGCCCATCTGCTTTGCTGAAATGGCCCAACGAAAATAGCCTGTGGCGTTATCGTTAGGGAAAACCCAGTCTGCTTCAGCAAGTTGAGGCAATGTGGTTTTGGCTTTATCGATAAACACCACTTCTTGCTTTATCTTGCCATTTACTTTGTAAGTAAGTTTAAGTGGAACAGCCCAAGTTTGAGCTTCTACGCTAGCGCCCGCATAATGAAAGCGCTCTTGGGTGATAGTGCCGTTATCGTTAATAGTAATAAGTGGGTAAGCAGGTTGTTCCAAGTAGGCTTTCATCATGGCACTTAGATTAATGTCTGAAACACCATCAAGGGCAGCCCATAAATCATCAGCAACCGTATTGCCCCACGCATGGGTGTTCATATAGTTACGCACGCCCTCACGGAACTTTTCAGTACCAATTAACGACTCTATCATTTGCAAAATAGACTCGCCTTTTGAGTAGTTAAGCCCTAAGCCATCCATTACATCAGGCTGTGTACGAACCACTTTTTTCACCGGTTTAACGGTAGGGCTAGCATCGGCACCGAACGCAGATTCTTGCACGATACGATCGGCAAAATTAAGCTCTGGGTACAGCTCCATCATGGTATAGCTGGCAGCCCACGAGGCAAACGCTTCGTTTAGCCATAAATCGTCCCACCACGCCATGGTAACTAAGTTACCAAACCATTGGTGTGCCAATTCATGTGCAATAACGTTAAGCGGGCCTTTACGTTCTGTTAAACCCGGCTCGTCTTCTAATAATAATAAGCTGTCGCGATAAGTAATTAGCCCTACGTTTTCCATCGCACCGTGCGTAAAGTTAGGCACTGCAACAAAATCGAGTTTTTTGTAAGGGTATTTAATATCGAAAAAGTCTTCTAGCGTGGCTAAAATTTCAGGGGTATGTTTCACCACAAATTTTGTTTTATCTGCATAGCCTTTAGGCACGTAGATTTTACCAGGTACCGACAAGCCTTCTAACTCTGCGCTATCAAACGGCCCTACGGTATAAGCAATTAAGTAGGTTGGCATAGGTTTGGTTTTTTCAAACTTAACCGTTTGCATGCCTTCGCTAACATCGCGGCTCTCAACCGGCGTATTCGATACCACCACTTGTTTTTCAGGCGCTGTGATTGTCATTTGGTACGCTATTTTAAAAGCGGGCTCGTCGAAGCTAGGAAATGCTTTACGTGCATGCATATCTTCAAACTGCGTAAAGAGGTAGTTTGTTTCTTCAAAACGAGATAAATACATACCATCAGATGAGGTATTCACCTTGCCTTCGAAGTCGATTACAAGGGTGTATTTGCCTGGTGCAATGTCAGCATCAGCCATACCCCAATTAATGTTGTACTCGCCTTCTTCAACATTAAGTGCTATTGCACGCTCGTTTTGAATAAGCTCGGCGTGAGTGATCGCAAGATCTTGCTGATAAAAGCCTACTCTTTTGGTTACCGTATTAACTGTGACGTTTATACGAGTAGAACCAGAGTAGTGTGGTGCGTCGGGATCCAGGTTTAAATGAATGTCTTGAAAGGTTGGCGTTACGGAAGATGGTAAGCGGTATTCAACGTCTTTTGCTAACACTTGAGTCGTTAACAGCGCCAAAACACAACTAAACAACGTTATGATTCGTCTCATATATTATAATTCCATGTAGAGAGGGAACTGAGTTCCTGAAGCCGGAGCATTGCCCCATGTATAATCGCGGGGGAGCATAATCAGGTTTATCGAGGCGCGCAACCTGACTAGTCGCAAATTTTTTTAGAAATTGTTACGAGAGATGTCCAGCCTAATAGTTAGTGCATTCAGCGTGTTATACACGTATTCCGCCTCCTATTCCTTTCTCATAACTTCAAGATGTAGCGGGAATTCACCGCTTACGCCAACTCCTATCTTCAATAAAATGCATAAACTGTATCCACAGGTTTACCGATTATTAAGCCCGTCCATCACTGTTAATCTCTTATTGGCAAGTTAACCACAACTAAAAAATGAATTAACAATTAAAGCAATCAGAGGAAACTATCATGGCGTATAACGGCTATACCACTTTTACCGCAAAGCAAGACGGTGCAATACTTACCGTCACTTTCGATTTCGGCCCCGTTAATGTTCAGGGCCAAGAAATGCTAGAAGACCTAATGGGTCTTGCTATGCGCCTAGAGCGCGATCGCACCGTCAAGGTTGTAGTGTTCCAATCAGCTAATCCGGAAATTTGGGTTTGTCACTATGACACTAACCTTCTAAAAGATATGTCAACCGAAGCGGTAGCTCGCAGCGATGTGAAATTGCTCGACCTTCAAGTGGCATTAGAGCGTATTAGTAAATTGCCACAGGCCACAATCGCGAAATTAGAAGGGTTTGCCCGAGGTGGTGGTCATGAATTTGCTCTAGCTTGCGATATGCGTTTCGCCGCTCGCGGCAAATACAAGTTAATGCAGATGGAAGTAGGCATGGGAATACTGCCTTGTGGTGGTGGCGCATCTCGGATGGCTCGTCAAACAGGCCTTGGCCGAGCTCTAGAAATAATTTTAAGTGCCCGTGATTTTAGCGCCGATGAAGCCGAAGCTTACGGCACCATTAATAAAGCGCTGGAGCCTGATGAAATAGGCCCATATGTAGATGCCCTTGCCAAACGCATTGCGCTGTTTCCCGCAGAATCGATTAATGCCTGCAAACAAGCTGTATATGAATCTATCGATAAACCTATAGATGAAGCGTTACGTGCAGAAGCTTACTGGCTATATCAAGCAACCAGTAAAACCCCTGCCGTTAAACGATTTAACGAAGCAGACATTAAAGGAATGGAATACGATATGGAAAATCAACGTAATTGGAATGATCTCGTTGTTGCCGTACAAGATATTAACTAATACTACTTGAAACATTTTAGTGAACAAAAAATTTAGGAGCATATTATGTTAGGTGAAAACCACTCGTTACAATCTGACTTTCCAGAATACAAAGCCGTTATTGAAAAACTTGTAGAAAGCGACAGTACGTTTGCCAGCGAGACTAAACAATACAACGCGTTAGATGAAGAAATCCGTAAGCTTGAGCTAAAAGGCGGTCCAACCAGCGACGAAACGCTACACCAAATGAAGCATGACCGCGCAGTACTCAAAGATACGCTGTACAGCAAGTTACAAGCGGCAATGTAAATAATAAGCAGATTTAATAGGTAAATTCATACGCCCCCTGTTGCACGTATTACTAAGTACCACAGGGGGTATGAATCCTCGTTCTACACTAAGCGGACTTTCCGTAAGCGCGCGTAAAGGTATCGACAATAAACGTGACCCACTGCTCTTTTTGTGCCTTTGTAGGCATATCATCTGGGTGAGTTAAATAATAGAGTTGTAACTCACTTCTCACTGAACCAATAAATATTCTTGCCGCTTCTTCACTCGTTAACGACCCGAGCTCAAGATCCCCTGCTTCATTCGCTGAACCCATAATATTTGCGACAACCTTAATGCTCGCCCGCGGGCCAGATTCATAGAAAATCTTACCTAAATTCGGAAAACGCTCTACCTCTGCAATTACCATACGCGCTAATGCTGCCCCTGATTTAGATAGAACAACATTCAAGTACACGTTAGCCACCTCGTGTAACACGTCGCGTAACTGTCCGGGTTTATATCGAATGGTACGCATACTAGTCGAGGTGGAAAAGCATTCGGTCTGTACAACCGCACTGAAAAGGGTTTCTTTGTTGGCAAAATGCGCGTAAACCGTAGACTTAGATACTCCCGCTTCTCGCTGAATCATGTCAGTTGTAGCATTAGAAAATCCATGGGCTAAAAATACCTTTCTTGCCGCTTGTAAAACCGTGAGGGCCTTTGCCCCTAGTGTCTTACCAAGCGCTTGTGCTACGTTTTCTTGTTCATTTGCTATCGTCATTGTGCACTACCCAACCCTAAACGTTATTGACAAATCTTCAATTCAACTTTATAGTACCGAACTGAGCGGTACAGTTCAATATTATTCTCTTCCCAAGAATTTATCTGAGAATTAATAACACTAGGTTTAAAAGACCACGAATTACCTGAAAATCGATTCACTATTAACTAGTGAGTCGATTT
The DNA here is from genome assembly GCF_000213655.1 of Alteromonas naphthalenivorans. Lineage (NCBI taxonomy): Bacteria > Pseudomonadati > Pseudomonadota > Gammaproteobacteria > Alteromonadales > Alteromonadaceae > Alteromonas > Alteromonas naphthalenivorans. The sequence continues at coordinate 1,304,720 of NC_015554.1, read as the reverse complement.
TCTTACGACCTCAAACTGTACCGATAAGTTCGGTTCGATTTTATGATTTGTAATAACCAAGAGATTCTATTGTTATGCGCACCCACTACTTCAAAACAGCCCCTAGGATTAAAAGTCTGACTCTTTCTGTAGGCATTGCGCTTCTTGCTGGTTGCACAGTAGGTCCAAACTTTACTATTCCTGAAGAAGCTTATTCAATAACGGATATAGAGAATAATAGAGACTACGTTCAGCAATATAATGTCTCTAATACCATGATTTCCTCTTCATGGTGGTCGCAATTTAATGACCCTATTCTGACTGAACTTGTCGAGCGAGCTGAACACGCCAATCTGGATTTACAACTTACCGCGAGTCGCATTGAGCAAAGCCGAGCACGCTTAGGAATAACCAAGGCCAATAAACTCCCCCAAGTATCTTTTTTTGGTGATTACACCCGTGAAGATATTAGTGACAATAGTAAATTTGCAGCGCTTGGCGCTAAAGACAGTGGAAACAACTACTGGCAAACAGGCTTCGATGCAAGCTGGGAAATCGACTTGTGGGGTCATATCAAGCGTGCCGAAGAAGGTGCTATGGCTGAGTTAGAGGCAACACTTCTAGACCGAGAAGCCTTTAAGGTTAGCTTGATGGCCGAAGTTGCCCACCAATATCTACAACTTAGAGGTACGCAAAGCCAATTACAGATCGTGCAACACAATAAAGCTATTGCAGCGCATAAACTAAAACTGGTTGGTAACCAAGCTAACAATGGTTTTGCTACGCGCTATGATATGTCGATGGCAGAGGCTCAGCTAGCCACGGTGGAAGCGCAAATGAACAGTATTGCTATCTTGCTTGGCGAATCGCCGCACGCACTCGATGCACTGCTTATTATGCCATGCCCCAACCTTCGCTACCTAATACCATTCCCATTGGCATACCCAGTGAGTTAGCGCAACAACGCCCTGATGTGCTCTCTGCCCAAGCTAAGCTTCATAAGGCCACTGCTGATATTGGGGTAGCACAAGCTAACTTCTATCCGCGCATTACCTTAGTTGGCCGCACGGGGTTCGAGTCATTTGAAAGTGGCGACTTAGCCACATGGGATGCCAGTTTTTTAGTGTGGGCCCTGCCATTTACTTGCCTATTTTTCAGGGTGGGAAGCTCGAACAACGCTTAAAGCTAACTGAGGAAGCGCAAAAAAGTGCGGCTATCGCCTACCGAAAAACCGTATTAAATGCGTGGCACGAAGTAGACAATGCCCTCGATGGATTAGCGTCAATGCGAAGCCATCATGACGCCCTTGAAAAAGCCTATCATGGCTATCAACAGGCGCTTCACTTTGCAGAACGCCGTTTTGAACAAGGTGCGGGAAACTATCTTGATGTACTAACCGCACAGCGCAATTTACTCGATAGCCAACTTGCACTTAGTGAAAGTGTGACCAGCACAAGCTTAAGCTTGGTGTCTTTATATAAATCGTTGGGCGGTGGCTGGAACGCAGTAGAGGTGAGCGATGAGTAAACCAGCTTTACCACCCACCAAAATTCTCGCAGCGTTACTGGGTATATTTATCAGTGCGATGATGGCTGGTCTTAACAACAGAGTTGGCACCTTGGGGCTAGTGGATGTGCGTGGCGCGCTCGGCTTTGGTGTAGATGGTAGCTCATGGATAACTACCAGCTATTTAGCCGGGGAAATACTCATTACCCCCTTTGCGACATGGTTTGCCATTACCTTTTCGGTTCGTCGTTTTCACACCTACATGGTGTTAATTATCGCATCGATTGCGCTTACCTTGCCCTTCGTCAATGACTTATCACTGGTTATCGCGCTCAGGTTCGTTCAAGGCGTAGCCAGTGGGGCTCTTGTTCCACTATTGATGATGATGGCGTTAAAAGCATTGCCGCTGCATATACGTTTGCATGGGCTAGCGCTATACGCCATGACAGCGACATTTTCGCCTAATATTGCTATTTGGTTAACCGGACAATGGACTGATGAGGTAAACAATTGGCGCCTTATATATTGGCAAGTTATCCCGCTGTGTTTTGTGGCTATTGCGTTGGTACGTTGGGGGGCTCCGAAGGAAGCTACCAAGTATGGGCGATTTAAAGAAGGGAATTGGCTAGGCATGGGCTTAGGTGTAATTGGCATGGCGCTGCTAACTATCGCTCTTACACAAGGGGAACGTTTAGACTGGTTCAATTCCACCTTAATCACCCTAGCATTAATAAATGGGGGCGCATTGCTCACTCTTTATCTTATTACCGAGTGGTACCACCCTACTCCTTTTATAAGTTTGCGACTACTCGGACGCAGAAATTTAGGATTAGGATCGCTCATCTTTACCCTATTATTAATTGTGTTCATGTCAGCGACGGTACTACCCATGAACTTTTTAACTGCAGTACAAGATTATCGAGTACTCCAATCGTCTCAACTTGCACTGATCATCGCCCTGCCTCAGCTAGTGTTGGGTTCTGTGGTAGCCATACTGCTATATAAAAAGTGGGTTGATGCGCGTGTTGTGTTCGCAATAGGTTTATTAACTATTGGTATCGCGTGTTTCATAGGTGCCGGTATTACCAGCAGCTGGAACCGTGATCAATTTTTAGTAACGCAAATTTTGCAAGCCATTGGGCAACCTATGGCGGTGGTGTCTATGCTGTTTCTGATGACAAGCGTGGTTCAACCACACGAAGGCCCTTACTTCTCAGGTATTATCAATACGTTGCGGGTATTAGGAACATTGTTAGGCGGCGCATTAGTAGGCCACCTTTTGACGCAGCGCGGCAGTTTGCATACAGATACGCTTATCGGGCACGCGTCAACATCAAGTTCATATTTACCCATACTGAACCCTGCAGAGTTGTCACACATTTTCGCTCAGCAATCGCTTACGCTATCAATAGCCGATATTTACCGTCTATTTGGTGTGCTTGCATGCCTGCTGATCCCCATAGTGCTCAGTATGACTCACGTGCCAGCGCCCAGCTCACCTGTAACCAATTAATCATTTTTAGCAAGGATAACAAATTATGGCATTACCCCGCCCTATCAAATTGACTATCGCTAGCGTACTTGTCGTCTTAGCAGTAGGCACTGTAGTTTATTTAAATGAACCAGAATCTAACAGCACCTTCCAAACCACAAACGACGCTTATATAGAAGCCGACTTCAGTTCGGTGGGTGCAAAGTTATCAGGGACGGTTAAAGCCGTTTTAGTCGAGGAAAATCAGCAGGTCAAACAAGGTGACCTAATGGTTTTAATTGAAGATGATGATGTTAAGCTAGCCGTTGCCGCTAGCAAAGCGAAAGCCCATAGTGCTAATGCGAACCTCGCGAGTATTAAAGCGAAATTATCTCAACAACACACAAAGATTGAACAAGCAGAGGCAACATATGAAGCGAGTAAAGCCGCGCTGGCCTTAGCAAAAGCGAATCAAACTCGTTTCAGCAACCTCGCTCAAGATGGTTCAGGTAGTAAGCAAGCACTACAACAAGCGGATGCTCAACTTACTATTGCTCAGGCTAACGTAGCGAAAAGTAAAGCAGAATTAACCTTTACACAGCAGCAAACCCAGGTACTTGAAGCAAGTTTGGACGCGGCCCGAGCAGCGCTTGAACTCGCCGAAGCAGATCTTGACACTCAAACGCTTAAACTGTCCTACACAAAGGTTTATGCCCCTATAGACGGTATCATTGGGAAGAAACTAGCGCGGGTTGGTGAGTTCATAAATACAGGGGAACCTTTGATGGTAGTCGTCCCTAGTAATACTTTATATATCACGGCAAACTACCGAGAAACGCAATTGGCACATATTAAAGCGGGCCAAACTGTAAACGTTGAAGTCGATGCCTTACCGGGTATCACCCTAAAGGGTAAGGTAGCCAGTTTAGGACCAGCAAGTAATGTCAGTTACTCTGCAGTTGCCCCACACAATGCGACAGGGAATTTCACAAAGATTGTTCAGCGCCTCCCCATACGCATTGGTTTAGACGGGGCACAAGAACATATTGAAGATTTACGGGTGGGCATGTCGGTAGTGCCAACCATAGAAACTAGCGTTGGCAAATAACGAGAGTTTTACTATTTCATAGTCACTTTTCCGCCAATTATTTTATAAGCAGGAGCGCCCCGCACGAGAGTTTCTCGAGCAAAGGGCTGCTCACAGCCCGGGCATTGGCAAGGTGTGGTGGTATAGTTTTCAACAATACGCTCCTTAAAACACTTTACTAATGCTCCTTTACCACCTTTACGGTATTTAAAAATTGGGGTTTTACATTTCGCGCAGGCTATTTGCACTGTTCGAACTGGCCCCTTTTTGTTTGGTTTAGCCATATCTGCCCATTTTATGAATCAACTCGTTCCTGGCGATGCTAAATTTAAACAACTGTGGCAACAACAATTATCCTTTCCACATGCGCTAATTATTGATAATACACCAATCCATAAACTTCTTGGACACACGCTTAGCTTGTCATTAATGGAAGTTCCCGAAAACTTCACCTATTATGGTATTAAGGCTCATATCTCCATAATAACACTCAGGTAATTATGTGAGGTATTCGGTTTTAGGTATTTATTCTGGGTATGCCGTAGTGGAAGTCTGCATCTTTGTTTATTTTTTAAAGGTAAAAGGTAAAAGTAGGCACATTAACGTTCAGTATGGAGGATTTAACATTTTGCATAAACTTTCACTGCTAATATACTGAACTTATACTATTCTAAGTTCGAAGAATTAATACGTAATTATCGCGCCTAGCAGGATACAAGCTGGATTCGACGACACAGACGCAACGGCGCTATCGACTAACGCCTTACGATAGAGCAATCGCCCCCCTGCAATAGCAGTATCTTTAGATTTAGTATTTTAAGGAATAATGAAAATGAAAGCGAAAGCGGTCCTATTACTTAGTTTAATGTGTGCACTTCCTGTAAGTGCAGCAAACGTAATTATCGTTAGTGCAAAAAATAATTCGGGTATTGACGCCGATGCGGTGAAAAGAATCTACCTTGGCAAAATGAAAGCATTTCCTGACGGTAGCAAAGCACTTCCTTTGACATTTGAGCAAGGTAATGATGTTCGTGGTGCCTTCAACACGGGCGTATTAGGAAAGTCAGAAAGCCAATATTCTGCATTTTGGTCTAAATTAGTTTTTACTGGCCAAGGAACGCCTCCTGAAGAGGTATCTACACAAGAAGAAATGCTGCAACTTGTTGCTGATAACCCAAACACTATTGGCTTTGTGGATGAGAGTTTAGCGAATGACTCTGTCACCGTAGTCGGTAGCTTCTAACTAGATAAAATTTTGCAACAAGAGCGCTTTTAATCATATTGAAAGCGCTTTTTTATTTGCCATTAAGTATCAAGTAAACCCTACGCCCCACAGCAAAATTCACCTATTCCTCTCGCGTTTACTGCCCCCCTTTTTTCTTCGGGCTAGCGCAAGATTCTCTTTGCGTTACTGAACAAGAAATCATAATTTTTTGTGAATGCCTGTCTTTATCTTCTATTAATTCAAGAAGAAGCTGGGCAGCTTCCTTTCCGATAATGTAAGGCTCTTGCTTTACTACCGTAACCGGTACTTTAAAAAACTCCGTCATGGGAATATCATCAAAACCTAACAAAGAAACATCGTCAGGCACACTTACCCCTTCTTGGTTTAAGTGCGCTAAAAGTTCGGTAGTAATAGCGAGATGCTGAGTAAAAAACGCCGTAGGCGCAGCATCTGATTGAAGAATTGCCTTTGGCGAGTGTTCAAACCCTGTTTCTCGTTGCCAGTACTGCACTAACGCTTCATTGTATTGAATACCATGCTTTTCGAGTGCATCGGTGTAACCTAAATAACGCTCATTCCTCGATTTAACGTTCTGGTATTCCTGCGTCACAAAGCAAATTCGCTCATGCCCTAATTTGATTAAATAGTCTGTGGCATCAAAAGCGGCTTTGCGGTAATCAGATAAAACAAGGTTCTTCTCGCTACCGTCATGTTCTAATTGCACGTGAACTATAGGCAAACCCTTATGAATATACTCTTCAATAAGGCCATTGTTTTTACCTGATGAGGCGATAATTATTCCGTCAACTTGCAACTGAAATAACGCCTCTAACGATTTGGCTTCTACCTCGGGATCAAAATCCGTGTTGTAGATAAGTGCGTTATAATTCGCTTTTTTACAGAAGTCGTCCACACCGCGAATGGTTCGGCTGGTATCAAAACCGGTAATATCCCGAACAATCACCCCTATTGTCTTGGTCTTGGTAGTTTTTAAGCCTTGAGCAAAGCGGTTAGGCGTATAATTTAATTCTTTAATAGCCGCCCGAACTCGAAGCTCGGTTTCCTTCGACATATAGTCGAAACGCCCATTAATGTACTGAGATACTGTACTGTTCGACACTTTGGCTAAGCGCGCCACATCCGCCAATTTCACTTTTTGCATAGCTTCTGCGAAAAACCTGTAGCTTATCGCACCATTGTTAACAACTTGTTGACATTATGCGTTCGTATGCTAGCTTTAGTCAACTAAAACGTTTTACTAAAACGTTTTATTCTTTCATTTAAAGCAGAGGGAAGACTGGTGAAGATTGAAGAAATTAAGGTATTTGTATGCAGCCCGGGACGCAATTTCGTTACCGTAAAAGTCATGACAGATAGCGGTATTTACGGTATAGGCGATGCAACGTTAAATGGCAGAGAAATGGCGGTAGTCACCTGCCTTGAAGAGCATATTGCACCATGTTTAATTGGCCGCGATGCACATGACATAGAGGATATTTGGCAATATCTTTATAAAGGCGTTTATTGGCGTAAAGGCCCCATAAATATGGCCGCCATTGCGGCAATTGATATGGCACTGTGGGATATAAAAGGCAAAGCCGCTAATATGCCCGTTTATCAATTACTGGGTGGAAAAAGCCGTACGGCAGTTACCTTGTATGCACACGCTAGTGGCGACACTATTGAAGACACTATTGATAAAGCGCAAGCGCATATTGATGCGGGATTTAAAGCCGTACGTTTGCAAGCCGCAGTTCCTGGATTAGAGGTGACCTACGGCGTGCTTGGTGATAAGAAAGATTACTTTGAATTACAAGGCAACCGCCCGCTTCCCCCAGAAGAACCTTGGTCTACACAAAAATACTTTACTATGGTGGAAGACCTTTTCAAGCAAGCTCGTGCTCGCTTAGGCAACAACGTTCATTTACTTCACGATGTGCATAGCCGATTAACGCCTATTGAATCTGCGCGACTGGGTAAACTATTAGAACCTTATAACCTGTTATTTCTTGAAGACGCTTCAGTGGCTGAAAACCAAGAAAACTATAAGGTGATTAGGCATCACACCACTACCCCACTGGCCATTGGTGAAACCTACAACACCATCTGGGAATGCAAAAACCTGATTCAAGATCAGCTTATTGATTATATACGTGCAGCTGCTACCCATGCTGGCGGTATAACCGGTCTGCGTCGTATTGCCGACTTTGCCAATATCTACAACGTGAAAACCGCGCCTCACGGGGCACCAGATTTATCTCCAATATGCTTTGCTGCCCATATGCATTTGAATATTTGGGCGCCTAACTTTGGCATTCAGGAATTTGTTGGGTTTGGAAATGAGCAACTTAACGAAATATTCCCCCATCGCTATGAAGTTAAAAACGGTACGGTTGCCATTTTAGACGCACCCGGTTTGGGCGTAGATTTTGATGAATCTGCAGCGCAAAAATACCCCTACAAACGCTCTTATTTACCCGTGAGCCGTTTAGAAGACGGTACGGTGTGGAACTGGTAATGAGATATTGCGCTGCAACAACAGATACGACAAAGGAAAGAATATGAGTAACCCTATCAAGGTATTAATTCAAGGTACTGGATTTGCAGGCCAAGGACATGCAGAAGCGTTTAGGTATGCAGGTGCAGAGGTAGTTGGCATAGTGGGGAGAACCCCTAGCGTAGTGGAAAGTGTAGCGAAAGAGCTTTCAATTCCTTACTTCAGCACTGACTGGCAACAAGCACTTAAAGACTGCAAGCCAGACATTGTCTCTATTGCCACCCCCGGCGGCGCCCACGAAACGCCCATTATTCAAGCTATTGAATTTGGCTGCCATGTATTCAGTGACAAACCACTTTCTACCACCGGTGATTCAGCTAAAAAGCTGTATGAATTGGCTAAAGAGAAAGGGGTTAAAACTGCGTTTGCTTCAAGCTTTCGCTATATGCCACACGTCATTCATGCCAAACGTTTAGTGGAGCAAGGAATGATTGGTGAGCCACTAGAAGTAGAGTGCATTTCTCATTTCAATTTAGAACGTGACATTCCCTTTGGCTGGTCTCACCGCAAAGAAGACGGTGGCGGGCGCTTAAATAACAACTTTACCCATAAGCTTTCAATTGTAACCTCTATTGTGGGCGAAGAAATATTATCCATTATGGGCGAAGTTCGGGATGATTTGGGTAAAGCCCCTATTGTTGAAGGGGTACATAATTTCAAGAAGCGCCGCGACTTTATACCTAGCGACCTTTCCGACCCAACCCTCAAATGGGGCGACTCGAATGTAGAGTGGTCGTACACCGTACTTGCACAGTTAAGCAGTGAACTCGCAGCAAAGCCTGTCTCTGTGTTGTTCAAACATGGCGGTTTACAACCACGTTTTAACGAAGACCATATTGTTGTTTACGGTAGCAAAGGTGCTATCTACATTAAAGGTCATTACGCCTGTGGCCCCCTTTATTACTATGACGAAAATAAACAATGGACTGAGCTGCCGCTACCGCAAGACATCATAGACAATACGCCCGAAGGCGAAGGTGACACCGAACGCAATTGGCGCTATTTAATTCGCGAATTAGTGAACGATGTGAAAGGTGAAAATATTTTGCCTTATCAAACCTTTAAAGAAGGCGCGCAATACCAGCAACTCATCGATCTTATTCGTCGAAACGATAATTGGATAGACGTTAGCCAACTGTAATAAAAGGGTGTCCCATGGTGTATGAATATCTGGTTATTGCAGGGTACTTCTGCCTGATCCTCGGGATCGGTTTTGCATTTAAATCGATGGCGAAAAACTCCACCAGCGATTACTTTCGTGGTGGCGGTAGAATGTTATGGTGGATGGTAGGCTCAACGGCTTTTATGGCACAGTTTTCTGCCTGGACCTTTACGGGCGCAGCAGGGAAAGCCTTTAGTGATGGCTTTGCTATAAGCCTAGTATTCTTCGCTAATACCTTTGCTTATTTCTGTGGCTGGCTCTATTTTTCGGCGCGCTTTAGGCAAATGCGTGTGGACACCCCTACTGAAGGTATTAAACGTCGCTTCGGAAGCCAGAATGAGCAATTCTTCTCATGGGCACTGATTGTATTAAGTATGATAAACGCTGGCGTGTGGTTAAACGCGCTTGGTGTTTTCTCTAGCGCCGTATTTGATACTGATATTAGTATTACCATTATTGCCACCGGTCTTACCGTGCTGTTTGTATCGGTATTGTCTGGTGCATGGGGCGTGGTAGCGTCTGATTTTGTACAAACCCTCATTGTGGCAATTATCTCAATAGCCTGCGCCATTGTAGCCCTCGTAAAAGTAGGTGGGCCTGTTGCACTGGTAACCGATTTCCCCGTCGATTTTGTGATGGGCCCCGACATGAACTACGGCCTATTGCTTGTTGGTACCTTTGTTTTCTTTTTGGCAAAGCAACTCATCACCATCATGAACCTAAACGACTCGTTTCGGTTTTTAAACGCAAAAGACACCATAAACGCACGTAAAGCGGCATTGCTGGCCATGGTCTTAATGGGTGTGGGCAGTATTGTATGGTTCATCCCCCCTTGGGCATCGGCCATTCTTTACCCTGATGCAGCTACCGCCTATCCAGAGCTGGGTAACAAAGCGGGCGATGCGGTGTACCTTGTGTTTACCCGAAATGCCATGCCGCTGGGTACCGTAGGTTTATTACTCGCTGGTCTATTTGCTGCCTCGATGTCATCTATGGACTCAGCGCTTAATAAAAATGCGGGAATTTTTGTTCGAAGTTTATACCAGCCGTTATTACTGAAAAAGCAGAAACAAGTTTCGGATAAACATCTGCTGAATGTTAGCCGTTTAGTGAGCTTTATTAGCGGTATTATGGTTATTGCGGTTGCGCTGTTCTTCAAATCATTAAAGGAGCTAAGTTTATTTGAGCTAATGATGAACGTATCTACCATGATTCAAGTTCCCCTGCTTATTCCCTTAATATTTGGCTTGTTTATCAAAAGAACGCCCCAGTGGGCACCGTGGGTTACTGTGGCTATAGGCCTGACGGTTTCTTGGTTAATGATGAATGTATTCACACCTGAGCTTTTTGCTAGCTGGATTGGGCTAGAACAAGCACTTACTCGTCGTGAGTCAATTGACCTTAATCTAATGCTTATTATCGTTGCTCAACTGGTGATTACCGCCGGCTTCTTCTGTGCAACCGCCTTGTTTTACAACCCCGAAAAAGACGCACACAAAGCAGAGACTGAGCGATTTTTTGAAGATGTAGAAACACCGGTGATAGCCGATTTGAGCAAGATGACTACGACCGCCAACAACGCAATAAACTGGGGGTGATGGTTATTATCATGAGCGCAGGCATGCTCGTTATGATGCTTATTCCCAACCCATTGTGGGGACGGCTTATGTTTTTAGGTTGTGCTGTCATTATGCTAGCCATAGGTTTACTGCTTAAACACAGTGCCAAAAAAGAGCCTACTACTGCCACTTCATCGTTGAGTAAAAAACCATGCTTAGAATGACGCTATTTGCTGCATTAAGAAACCAACCTTTCCTGTGTTCATCAAGTCTACAAACATTAGCGCAATGGTTAGGCACGACGCTGGTTTCACTATTGCTTTTAGGTTGCTCAATGAGTCATCAAAGTGGCAAGGTAAGCTTAACTGAAGGAATGGATGAGTCGGCGGGGCCTGTACCTGCCTATATTATTTCAACCCCGACGGCGACTTACTATCTTGAAAAGCACGGTGGCGGGCTATCGAGTATGCTCGATAAAGACGGGGTAGACTGGATTGGTTTTAACAACATCAAAGGCTCTGGCCACAAAGGGGAATACCGTGGCTTTCCAAATGCCATTCATAAGCAAGATGGTAGTTATTTTCATGCTATGAATGCTGGTACCGACAAGGCCAATGGTGAAGTGCTTATTGAACATCAGAACCATGTTCGTATAGCATTTACTTCAGCAAACGGAAAATGGGTAGGCCAATGGGATTTCTACCCTTCCCACTGTGATTTCACAATGACAACAGTAAGCCCCGGTTATCATTATTGGGTGCAATATGAAGGGGTGCCTGGCGGTACTATGGATGACACCGATTTTTGGTTTAATTCTGCTACTGACATACGCCATCCAATAAATGATTCACACAAAGGCGATTTGCCCAGCCCTGAATGGTATGCCTTTGGCGATGAATCATCTCCCCGAATGATTTTCTTGCTAAATCATGATGATGATACCCATCCCGATAATTACGTAAGCCGTCCTCACATGACCGTACTCGGATTTGGTCGCCAAGAAAAAAACAAGTTTTTGAATACACCTAAAACGTTCTCAATAGGTTTTATAGAATCGGTTGAGTATGAAAAAGTATCAAAAGACGTGGCCACTATATTGAATTGAGTGAGGGAGTAAGAGAGAGTAAGAGAGAGTAAGAGAGAGTAAGAGAGAGTAAGAGAGTGAGTGAATGAATAAGAAACGGTTCAAGACCATCGATAACACATTCCGACACTGAAAATAAGTATAGGAAGGCAGCTCAAGGTATTATTACAAGCGCTGGAATTAATCCCCCCTAGCGGGAAAGTGAGCTATTATCAATATATCTCATCATGCCTTTAATCACTAAAAAGAGCTTCCAATTCCTAATTTTGCGTTAACTATAGATAAAGACGCGTTTAATCAAATACGTCGCCGCAGACTCATGCAAATTTGTGGCGTGTCTGCTCTCGGGTTGGTGACTTCCCTTTCTGTGGCTCGAAATATTACCTTTTTTATTATCGCCGCCGGCCTTACCTGCTTAATTGCTGCGTTTGTGTTCGCTTATAAGCAAAAAGTACTTGCCTCGGCTTCTACCCTATTGGTGTCATTATCAACGATGTTGTTCGCGCTAGCGGCAACTGGAGCAGGGTCATTCGACATCGCTATTTTGGGTTACCCTACCCTGATAATTTTCGCTGCTATTTTAGGCGGTGTTGGCTTATTCTTAACGCTGCTTTCTTTCATCACCTTGCAATGTGTTCTTATTGTTGGGTTGTCGCTGCAAGGTGTTATTACCCCCCATATTCCTTCCACTAGCTGGGAACATCTAATTTTCACACTAGTGATATTTATCGTCACAGGTTTTAGTGTTTACATTTTAGTTCGTGATATCAAAGATTTGATGACATCGCTTCAGGGCGAAAATATAAAAGTGGCGCAAAGTCGTACGCAAATTCAGCATTTAGCGCATCACGATAGCCTAACAAACTTACCTAACCGGCTTTACGGTGAAACCCTGTTTAACTTATCGCTTAGAGAGTGTGAAGAAAGTGGACAGTCATTAGCATTACTGTTTATTGATTTAGATAACTTCAAACCAATTAACGATGCTTTAGGCCATGCGGCGGGCGATCAGTTGCTTAAATCACTTACCGAACAGCTCAATGAAATACTTTTACCCAGACAATATCTCATCCGCTTCGGTGGTGATGAATTTTTGGTTATTGCCCCGTTCAACCCTCAAAGCGATGAGTTGACGTCCCTCGCCAATTCTTTGATTGGGCAATGCGCGTCTGTTTTCGATATATTTCAAAATCAAGTCACGGTTTCGGCCTCTTTAGGTACAGCTAGCGCGCCAAAAGATGGTACTGATTTTAAACAGCTATGCCGTAAAGCTGACATCGCCATGTACAAAGCGAAACAAGATGGTCGCAATACTTACCATCATTATGATGAGAGCTTAGACAAAGCCAGCGAAAACAAGTTTAAGATGCTTCAGCTTCTGCGCCCAGCGCTAAGCGAACAACAATTCGAGCTTCACTACCAGCCTATCGTAGAATTAAAAAGTGGCAACATTAACACCTTAGAAGCGCTATTACGTTGGCCTCAACCTGATGGCAGTATGATCCCGCCAGACTTATTCATCCCCTTAGCAGAAAGTAGCGGCTTAATTAATGAACTAGGTAGCTGGGTAGTACGCCAAGCAACCCAATTTTGTGCCCAATTGCGCCAGCAGGGACATTCTGACATACGTATTGCGGTGAATTTATCGGTGATGCAATTTAAAGACGGTCAGCTTCAACGCACCATAGAAAGTGCATTGTACGAAGCCGGCTTACCTCCAGAAGCACTAGAACTAGAGTTAACCGAATCGTTGTTGATTGATGAAACCGAGCAAATACAAAAGCAACTTGCCTCACTAAGCAAGCTTGGTATTACTATTGCCATCGACGACTTTGGTACTGGTTATTCTAATTTAGGTTATCTTCGAAACTTTAACGCCTCAAAACTTAAAGTAGATAGGTCTTTTATTAGCCCGTTATGTTTCTCTGAGCACGATGAGTCTCTGGTAGGCGCAATTATCAATATGGCAGCCAGTTTAGGTTTAAAGACGGTTGCGGAAGGGATTGAAGATGACGAAACCTTGCAAAAGCTACTCTCACTTGGCTGCGACATTGGGCAAGGCTATTACTGGTCTAAACCATTGCCCGAAAACGCGTTAATAGAATATTTGTTAAACCGTAACACTTTATCTGGCGGCTTTTAGCAAGTGCCCGCCTTTAACCGAATTCTGTTACGGAACCTGTGAGTTCAGCACTCTTATTAAAGCGCTACACGCGTTAATTAAAAAGCTGCTTGATCCAATTAACAGATAAATTCAGCACTTCTTTCTTTTTGCTCTTTTCCGGCTCATAAACGTTGAATATATGGTCAGCGCCACCTAGATAATAGGCATCTTCACTAACCGCATTACTTGCCTCAAAAATGACTTTCTCATGGGCAGGTAAATAATCGTTAGCGCCTCTTATCGCTAACATCTTTCCTTCAAAGTCACCCAAGTTGCGAATAGGGTTGTAACCTAACATTCCCACTACGTGCTCACGGGTCAGGGTCAAATCAACCCAGCTTTTTATCGTGCTTTGCCCCTCTTCTAGCGCTTGTCTTACTTCCTTGAAGTTTTGCGTATTCGTAACGACTTCATTCGGGTTTAGTGCTGTAGACCACAGCACTAAACCTTCAAATGCTTTAGGGTGCGTGCTGACTAATTCCATAGCCGTCGCGCCACCTAAACTAAACCCGACCACTACCAGCCTTGTACTAGGATATTGCGCTTGCAAATAATCTAACCCGGCCTGAGCATCTTCTACGCGACTTTTAAAGGTACTCGATAATGTATAGTTACTTGCTTCACGCTCAGCTTCACCTCGAACATCAAACCTAACAGAGGCAATGCAATGCGTACTTAACTGATGGGCCAAATCTTTATATAAATCGCCTACTTCGTCTTTTTGCCCTGCCCAACCGTGAATTAACAGTACTGCGCCTTTTACATTAGCATTTGAATCGTTTTTAGCGGTGCAACTAGGCTTTTCTAGCACCCCTTTGGCACCCGAACTCAAGTTTATCTTTTGGCTTAAGTTTACGTTTTGGCTTGAGGCTGCAGAACTGCTTAGGCTTTGATTATTCTCAGCTACCTCTGTTTTCGCATCAGCCGCAGCGCTTAATAGCAATGCGCTCGATAACACGGTCCGTACTAGCACCGAACGTAATGGCACCGACCGTAATAGCACTACATTTAATAGACAAGACCAAAGGCCTAACCTTGCACTACCCCTAACTTTCACGCGGTGTGATTTAACGCTTTGCTGTTGAGCCATTATTATCCTTATTACTGCTGCTTATTATTATCTGGCTTAGCGATTATGTCCTACGCTAGTGCCCAACGCTTGCGTCCAACGCTTGGGCCCAATGCTTGGACCTAGCGCTATTGATTAGTCTCAAAGCCTGTTAATACAAACTTTTGCACTCGTCGACCGGTACTGACTTCCGAGGTGTACAGGTTACCCTCGCTGTCAGCTACCACACTATGCAGCCAAGTAAACTGACCTGGGTAGCGACCAGGACGGCCAAAACTGCCCAATACTTGATAGTTCTCGTGTAATAAAATCCAAATGCGGCCATTCATCATATCGGCCACGTACATGTATTTATTATCGGGCGAAAACGCGATATCAGAAGCTGTCCCTAAGCCGCCGGTTTCGCCAGCGACTATCACGTCTTGCACGAAATTAACCGTACCGCTCTCATCAGCTTTGAATACTTGAATTCGATTATTCCGTCTGTCGCACACATATATTCTGCCGTCAGTTGCTTGGGTAACACAATGCACAATATCACCAAAATTTTGCGCTTGTGTACTAGTAGCTCCGGCATTCGCTGTGGCTTGAGAAACATCGAATGCGCCTTCTCGCGTGCCGCCGCCAGGTGCAGTGCCGTATGCCCCCCATAATTGGTCAAACTCGTTGGCATCTGTGTTAAACGCTGTCACGCGCTTATTAATGTATCCGTCGGCAATAAAAACTTTATTGGTTTGGGTGTTATGAAAAATATCGGCAGGATTGCCTAACGTTGATTTACTTAAGTTACCATCGGTCTTTCCGCGGGTACCAAACTGGCGAATGAATTCGCCTTTTTCAGTAAAGTTAAGCACTACGTGGTCACCATCACCATTTCCACCTAACCATACCGTGTTCTCATCATCCACATATAATCCATGGACAGTTGCTGGCCACTGGTTTTCGCCGTTTATTGAAGGTGAGGTTTCAGGTCCGCCCCACGCATTTAATAAGTCACCTTGTGGGGAAAATTGTAAAACATGAGGAGCTGCTTCACAGCATAGCCCCATATTGTTGGTAAGCCCCACATCGAGTTTACTTAGTGAATTTGGGCGGTGTAGCAACCATACGTTATCGTTTTTATCTACAGACAACCCTGGTACTTGGCCAATTATCATCGTTTTCGGCATTGTAGGCCAGCTAGCATCCACATTAAATTGAGGTACTGGGTGGGTAACATTTGCTTCAGGGTAACGCTCAACGTTTACCAAACTGGATGGTGGTAATTCCTGATGAAATTGACTATTCGTTAAGGCTTGTTTTTTAACGCTAGTTTGGCCCTTGGTGTCTTCAGCACTGGCGGCACTTGCGGCACTTGCGGCACTCACCGAGAAAGAAACAACGACGCTGCTAATGCACAAGCCAGTTATCTTCATAAAAGATTTAGCGCGCGGTAAAGAGATACTAAGCATTGTGTTAACCCTTAAGAGTATTGAACGAGCAATATTTAATTTGGTGTATTGATAAACTTGTCTAACTAGCGCTCTAGCACAAGCTCGCTAGTTACAAGCACTCTGATAATAAACGTTTAAATCATAAGCCAACTGATCATTAAACACACTAACAAGTACGTCATGTTCGTTAAAGTGTCGTTAATTTCCGGCCAGTGATAGCAATTTTTTTGCGGCATCCCACTGTGCTGGTGTATTCACATTAGTCAGTCGCGAATTATTTTTAGGTGTTACTTCAATTGCACCAAAATTTGTACACATTGTATTAACTGAGCGTTGGGGAACTTTGCCTTTAACCACATCATCAAGGTACTGACGAACCTCTGTAGTCAACGGCAAATACAAGGGTAAATAGTGGTGAGAAAAATACGCGGGTCGTTTCGCACTGGTGCCTTCGTTAACAAGCTGCTCTAAATCTTCTGTGCGCAATAAAGGCAAATCGACGGGCGTGATAATCAATGCATCAGCTTTGCTTTGAATAGCAACAGAATATATTCCGCCCAGAGGCCCAATATCGGCGACTACATCATTGAACACCTCAAATTTATGAGCACAATTATAAGCGGAATTATGAGCGTAGCGATTAGCATCATTAGGCTGAAAACTAGCGCTGCTGGCTTCATTTCGACTAATCAATAAACGTTTAACAGGTAATGAAGAAACTAAATCCGCTGTGTAAGTAAGCATATCGCGCTCATCTCGTTTCAAAAGCGCCTTGTCTTCGCCCATTCGACTTGAAAGCCCACCTGCTAGTACTACACCATCGATGATCATATCACTCCCTTTCCTTTTACTACTCTAACCACAACCTCGACAACCTTATCACGCAATTAGCATGGGCATAATCAGATATATTAAGCGAAGTGATAACGCTTAAAGACTCAAAGCATTTTCAACCGGCGCTAGTTTTGATTGGCTATTGTTTCAAACCGCGCATCTATTTGGCGGCGCTCGCCGGACTGTTCAATAAACGCTAATGCCGCATTAAATTTATCGATGTGCGCTTGTGCATTTTCAAGCTCTCTAGAAACAATGTAATAGAGCGGAATAGTCGCTACAGGAATGTCGATAATATTAACATTGTCCAATACCTCAAAGAGCGCTGAATTATGGTCTCCTTGCAGGTAGCCATTGGTAAAGCCTACTTCGCCCCACCCTTTTGATACTTGAACAATACACCCTCCTGCATCAACCGCTCGTTGAACAGAAAGTTTATAAGCTTTGATAAACGCCGCCTGCTCACGACTCAAGCTATGGCCATAGGGCAAACACAGGCGAGCCCCTGTCACATCAGCCAATGTATTCACTGTCATTTCTTTTGAGGTATAAATACGTACGGGAATTGAATTAATTTGTTTAGAGTAAATAAATGACTTAGCTCGCTCGTCGGTATAAACATAAGGAAACGTGCCTTGATACTTACCCTCAAGCGCCCATTTATAACCGCGCTGCCACGGTAAAACGTCTATATATATGGGAGTATTCATATGCTTGAAGACAGCTTTTACTAAGGAAACAGACCAACCACCGTCTAGCGCATTTTTATCAACATAGGGGAAGTAGCTTGCACCTGTAGTTAACAGCGTATCGCTATCTAACGGCAGCGGATTTTGCTTTTGTGCAGCCACACTAAAGTAAGGTAAAAATCCCAAACACAGGAAGATAAGCCCTACTACACCGCACTTTTTCATGTACTACTTCCAGCCGTTTTGATTATTTCATCGCTACTTAGGGTTAAACAACGACTACATATACTTTGAATTAACTATAAAGAAAAAATAACGTGATAAAAATAAAAACTCAGCAATGCCGCACAAAGCAGACCTGTGTTTAAGTTACCAGCAGCATTGCATAATATTGATGACAACAGGAAAACTGCTAAGACTTACCCATCGCTTTCTCACCCCAAATCTCTTCTAAGCGCTGATCGCGACCACAGTTCCAGCGGTAAAGCTTATAACGCACAGGGCTTTTCTTATAAAAATCCTGATGGCCTATCTCATCACCTTTAATAGGATAAAACGTTGATGAATCTAAAATAGGTGTAACCACTGTTTGATTTGGAAATTGCGCTTTTACCGCATTTTTAGTGTCTTGCGCAATGGCTCGTTCTTCTTCATTAGCCACAAACACGGCACTCAAATAACTGGGGCCTTTATCACAAAATTGCCCTCTTGCATCGAAGGGGTCGATATTCACCCAGTAGTGGTCGAGTATTTCTCGATACGACACTTTGCTTTCGTCGTAGGTTATCTTCACCGCTTCATAATGCCCTTTGTGGTTACCGTTATAAGTAGGGTTGGGCACGGTTCCTCCGGTAAAACCCGAGACCACATCGGTTACGCCCTCTAATTTTTCAAAATCAGATTCCATACACCAGAAACATCCACCAGCCAGAACAGTCTCCTCAGCAGTGGCAATTGGGGCAGCGATAAACGTGCTTAACAATAATGCGGGCAAAAAAGCTTTCATTAATAACCTTAAAATTAATTATCGAAGACAAAATATACGGTTCACTAATACAGAACGGATTAAGCCTAAGAAACTTTCATTTTCAGTCTCATTATAATTGCAGGTAAAATTTTCATTTAGCCCTGTAACCTACACGTGATGACACCACCATTAACGTACTACGCCAGTGGCGCTTACTATCATCAATTTGACGCTATCGCCCGCATGGCATTGTCTTGCAGAAAATGAGTAACAACGGCAGAGCACTTGCATCGTTACGTTTTTAAACTTCAAACTGTAAAACCAGTTTGGTCAAAAACGTAAGGAAATAGCAAATGAGCATAGTTAAATCAGGCAGTGCGGCATACAAACCTTTAGGCAAACAAGGCAAAGGCAGTATTTCTACCGAAACGGGCGCATTATCTAATCAACCCTACGGATTTAATACACGATTTGAAGATGGCAAAGGTACCAACCCCGAAGAACTCATAGGTGCAGCGCATGCTAGCTGTTTCACCATGGCCTTATCTTTTGCATTATCGGGCGCAGGCTATGATGACGGAGAGTTAAATACTACCGCTAAAATCAGTTTAGATAAGACAGACGATGGTTATGAAATTAGCCAGTCAGCGTTAAGCCTAGAAGCTAGCGTTGAAGGTATTACCGAAGATGAATTTGCTAAAATTGCTCAGGAAGCAAAAGATAACTGCCCAGTTTCGCAGCTTTTAGACACGAAAATCACCCTTGAATACACGTTGAAGTAGTCGTCTTTTTTAAGCCGCTAGTAAATTGTAGCTTCAGGGCTAAGCACTTGAATTAGGTTATTGAAAATAATATAGCGGATTAGTCAGCAGGCTAACGAAGGCCTGCCGCTTCTTTATCCGCTATTTCACTCCGCCGCTGCCGCTAACGCCTGTAAATCTTGGGTTAAACTGGTTTCTGCACGCTCTACCACTCGCCCTATTTCTTCACCATCGCGCATTAATATGAAGGTAGGCGTATATTTGAGCTTGTGCTTTTCTGCCACCCCTTCCGGATCGCTCTTTTTCCTATCCACGGCGAATAAAGTAAATTGAGGCACATCTAACCCACTAGCATCTAGTGTTTTTAAAAGTCGGGGCACTTCCCTTTCACTGTCATGGCACCATGCGCCAAACAGTATGAGTAGCGTATCGTCGTCTATAGCAGATACTGCTTTAATCTCAGCGGCGCTAGGTTGATACGACTTATATTCATCCATAAAGGCGGGATACTGGGCAAGCAATGCTTCACCACTCATTTCCCCCACAACATCTGGAATGTCATCTGCACTCATAGCATTGGTTGAGACCATCACTATTAATACAGCTAATATTGGCTTTAGCACACTAGACATGAACTTATCTGTAAACACATTATCTCTCCTTAACAGCGTATAGCCGTATTCAATAATGCATTGAAGTAAAACGCAAGTCTGCTGATCTCCAACTTTCCCTTTTCAAGCTTGCCGTCTTAAACTTTTGCTAGAGCCCAAACACAAAAAAAGCGGCATTTCTGCCGCTTTAATTAACAATATTATTAAATGATAATACCAGTTTCAGTACGCTATTTAACGATTACACCGCAAGCCACTCGCTCGCCGCCACCGCCAAGTTTGGCCGGAGAATCTGAGTAATTATCGCCACCGGCATGAATCATAATGGCGCGCCCTTCGATGTCTTCAAGCTCTAATTCTGGTGCGAAAACAGGCTGTGTGGCATTACCATTTTCGTCAACATACAAAGTTGGTAAATCACCTTCATGACCTTCTTCAGACCAAGGTACACTGTGACTACCCGTATTTTCAGGGTCGAAATGCCCACCCGCAGCACCGCCTAACACTTTTTTGCCATCTTTCATCGCTGCTGAACAATCGCCGTTTTCATGTACATGAAAACCGTGAATACCTGGTGTAAGCCCTGATAACTTCGGTGTAAAGACCACACCATCATCATCGTAGCTACTTACCATTACGCTACCGATAGCTTCGCCTGTTTTAAGATTATTCATCATAATCTTTTTCCCTTCATCCTCATGATGACCGGCGAAACTACTTGCGCTCAAGGCTAGTGAGACTGCACCCACCATGGCGGTTAATGTAAGCTTTTTCATAGCGTTCTCCTTCTCTGCTTAAAATTCGTATGACTGAAACCCGTAAACGTGTAATTGTTAGACGAGCGTGCATTACGACTTATTTTTAAGAGGAGCATAATTTGCACCACTAGTGCTTAACTAGCTATAACCACATGAAATATATAAATTAATAGGATTTCGAATATTTAAACATTACCGCTACCTTTGAACAGGTGTAACGATTTAACGGATGATGTGTAATCTTTACGCAAACCAGCGCCTATTCAATGTAGCCTTCGTTAACCCTGTTACCGCTTCTTTCTCGTTGCAACACGAATAACAACGCTTTATTCTCAAGATACAAAAATGATTTAGTGCATCACTATGCATTGGGTTAATAGTAACGATTAACGTGGTGCGCTACTTTGTTAACTAGAGTTTATAATTTGTGTCGCGCTTTATCGGTGCTGTCATTGTTCTTCTGTATCCCCGTGTTAGCTACCACCAGCTGGCATACGCTTCATCAGCCTACGTTTTATACGCCTCTAGCCGAGACCTCACTCATTGACGGCCCTATCCTTTCGGTATTGGAAACTAAAGACGGGTTTATTTGGTTGGTTGATTCCAAAGGATTATGGCGGTGGGATTCCCAGTCATTGAAAGCGGTAACATTTGAAAATAAGCAAAGCGATACGCCTTCGCCGCAAATTCAAGCCACCTTTGCTACAGACAATGGTGAAGTATGGGTAGGCACTCAACAAGGCCTTTACCGTTTACACCAAGAAAAACTTCAACTCATTGCTTATGAAGAAAGTTTACTTTCGAAAGTTTCAATCCTTCACCTTAACGTCACCTCGGTTGCCAAGAATAAAATTTTTGCGTTTACATCAGATAGAGCCTTGTTCATTTTTAATGATACAACGAAAAAACTATTGGGGTTTGAACTGCCTAATAGAGCGAGGATCCACGCACTTCATGTAGATAACAAGCAGCAGTTGTGGGTTGGCTCTGAACAAGGATTGTTTCATTTCCCGCTTGTTCATATCGCCACTAGCGGCATAGAACATTCTCCTCAACTGGTAGAAGTTGGCAGTTATAAGCAACCTCGTATCAGTAGTATTCTTTCGACCGCTTCAGGCTCCCTCGTGGTAGGTACTGCCGACAAAGGCTTGTTTGTCAAAAATGACGATGCACCGTTTCGCCAATTCGCGTTAGGTAACACGACATCGCCTTGGCTTTTCACAATGAGCGAAATCAAACCTGATTTGGTGCTGCTTGGCACTTTTGGCCAAGGCTTAATAGAAGTGAATATTAAGACTCATGAAATCCGCCAGTTTTCGCACAATCCACTGCAACCTGCCTCGCTTGCTGACGACAATGTTTGGTCTACCTTTACCGATAGCAAGGGGCTAGTATGGATTGGCGCTGGGCACAGCCTGAACATTTTTGATGCCAATAACCAATCGATAATTAACATTTTTGGTGGTGCAAATATTGATAAAAGCTTGGGTAACCGAAAGGTACATTCGGTGCAGTCTCATGATGGCGAACTTTTAGTGGGCACGGGTAACGCCGGAATCGAAATACTATCTCCTATAAATGGCAAAACAGGGCAGCTGTGGGAAACATCAGAAAATCCCGTAGAAACCTTACATGCCGCTAAAGATGGAGATGTATATGCTTCAAGCAACTTTGCAACAGTGAAAATTGACTCTGCCACTAAACAAAACTTTCCACTGGCAGTCGGTATACGTAAACCTTCAACATTTACCACTGCTTTTTTATCGACCGAGACGAGTTTGTGGCTAGGCGGCACAGACGGCTTATGGGTGCGACACAAGGGTACAGAAAAACAAATCGAATTTGCTAACAGTATTAACGAGAGACGTATCGCCTCATTGGCCATTGATGAAAGTCGCTTATGGATTGGCACGTGGCAAGGATTGGTAAAGGGCGATATTCACATGGGCCAAACTATCAATTTAGCGACAACCCAAATTACTCACCCCATTTTAAAACAACAATATATATCAAGTTTATTCGTTGACGAAAAAGGTTACCTTTGGGTCGGAACGGGCTCTGCAGGTGTATTTGTTAAACCTCAACAAGCTGATTGGATTCAAATAGAGAGCGCTAATGGCTTACCTGGCAATAATATTGCTGCTATCGCAGGTGAAAATGCAGATCATATTTGGGTGAGTACGACTCGAGGCATTGCGGCAATAAACCGCTATACCTTTGATGTCACCCGCGCAGCTACCGCACCAAGTATGGCCAATGCGCCTTATGCACATTCAGCGGCGACAACGACAGGTGAGAACGACATTGTTTTTGGGGGCGTTAACGGCTTAACCATTATTGACAGTGCTAATTTTACGTTTTCGAGGCCGACTGTTCCCATAGTGCTTACTGATATAACGTTGGTTAATCAGGACGATAGCATTGAATCACTGGGGCTAACTGCGACTGATTTAACCGTTCCTCCGTTAGCAAAACGACTTACTTTCGAATTTGCCGCGCTTGATTATCTTACCCCTGAACATACCCACTATCGCTATCGCGTATTAGGATTGGATGGAAACTGGGTTCAGGCAAATGCTGAGCAACGTTTAGCCGTTATTACTATGCCACAACCTGGCGACTATACTTTGCAAATTGAGTACTCTTACGATGGGATCTTGTGGGAAAAAAATGCATTGCATCGGCAGTTACTTGTTATGCCAGCGTGGTATCAAACCCTGCTAGCAAAATTTGTGGCTATTGTATTTTTATGTATCGCCGTCTACCTAGGTCATTTATTGGGAGTAAGACACCATAGACAACGTCAGGCATTTTTAAAAAAGCTCGTAAACGCGAGAACGGCTGAATTGTTGGCCGCGAATAAACAACTAAAAGAGCAAGCCACTGCGCTGAAAGAGGCTAGCTTGACTGACCCCCTGACCGGGTTACACAACAGACGCTATTTAGCACAACGCATTGAGCGCGACATTGCTCTCGTGCAGCGTTATTACGAAAACTGTGCACAAACCTATTCTATTCCCAAAAACCAGCACGATATACTGTTCTTCGTTATCGATTTAGACGACTTTAAAAACATCAACGATACTTATGGACACCAGGCTGGTGATAAGGTTTTAGTAGAAACACAAAATCGCTTAAAGCATATATTTCGTGAAACTGATTACCTTATACGCTGGGGAGGTGAAGAGTTTCTTGTCGTCGTCCATAACACCCCTAGAGAAGATGCCTATGTGATGGCTGAGCGAGTAGTGGATATTGTAGGTTCACGTGCGTTCCAACTTTCAGAAGGTACACAAAGGCATGTTACCTGTTCAATTGGCTATGCGGCTTACCCGCTTTCTCAACAGCATTATGATATTTTTGATTGGCAAACCACAATAGGCTTTGCTGATACTGCGCTTTATGGCGCGAAAAATAATCGCCGCAACACATGGATGGGCTTAACGTCTATTCCATCAAGCACAGACCGAAAGGCACTAGAAAAGGTTGCCAACGCGCCTTCATCTATTTTCACCTACGCGCAAGTTCAACAACCTACGACACTGCAATAATAAAAACACCGAGTTTTATTTTACTGAATATAGAAAGCCGTCAACGAAAAAGCCCCCGCTCGTTGGGCTTTCCAACTGCGGGGGCTTTTATTAAAAACAATTGTCTATGTTACGACTAACTGTTTCTTTCTCGCTTGTCGCCGCGCTTGCCACGCTTTTCTTTCATCGATTCGAACTTTTCTAGCTGTTCGTCGGTTAGAATTTCGCTTACTTTGACACGTACATCGGCCATTTTAAGGAAACGTGCTTTCGCTTTTTCGGCTTTTAGGTTTGCAAGTTCATTTAGGTCTTGCTCGTAATTAGCGTCTGACGGATCGAGTGCCTTAAATTGCGCTCTAAACGAATCTTCGCTGCCTTTCTCTGGGCGGTTTGCTTTGCGCTCCGCTTTAAGTTCGGCCTTCAGTGCTTTTAGCGCATCTTGCTGCTCGTCAGTTAAATCTAGCACTTTCGTCATTTTGTGTATGGGGAAGAAGTCAGGACCTTTACGGTCATCAGAATGTTTACCACCTGCATAAGCAGTCGTGGCGATACATGCACTCAATAAAACACCGGCAATTAATTTTTTCATCTTAATATTCCTACTTGTTTTGGTCATGATGCTGCATGACATGGGGGAAACGTTTTGTTTCATCAACGGAGCTAAGTATGCATAAACGATTCGATAAGTAGGGTTAAGCTAGTGTAAAGTTCGGTAAAGTTGAAAAGTCCTCAAAATAAAACGGTTAATCTCTATTTTATGGAAAATGAAAAATACAAAATCTTACTGGTAGATGACGACGCAGAACTTTGCGCGCTACTCAGTGAATTCCTGCAAACCGACGGCTTTGCAGTTGAAACCTTAAATAGTGGCGATGCCGCCGTTGCCCGCTTATTGCAAAGCGATGAGTTCGATACGGTAGTGTTAGATATTATGATGCCCGGTATGTCAGGCCTAGATGTGTTGCGAAATGTGCGCGCTAAAAAACAGACGCCTATTCTTATGCTTACCGGTCGTGGTGATGACATAGATAGAATTCTTGGCTTAGAAATGGGCGCCGACGATTACCTAGCGAAGCCTTGTAACCCGCGGGAACTTGGCGCGCGTATTCGCGCCATTATACGCCGGACCCAAAATGGCAATGCGCCAACCCAAACGGTTGTGCATGCTGAACTTCACGGCATTGTGCTTGATAGCGGCGCGAGAACGGCGCTTGTCGATAACACTCCCCTGCCTTTAACGGGCGCAGAGTTCAATGCGCTAAGCTTGTTAATGGAACGCGTTGGGCAAACCATCACAAAACAAGAAATGACAGAAGAAGTGCTTAATCGGCCGCTTGAAGCTTATGACCGTGCCATGGATGTACACGTAAGCCGAATACGCCAGAAGCTGACTGCGGTAGGTATAAACGACGTGATTAAGTCGGTTCGTGGTGTGGGTTATCAAATGCTAACCCCACCAGCACAACAGTAAGGTATAGCATGAAGCATTCAGAGGTTTGGCATTCAATAAAACAGACGTTTGGGATTAAACGCCTGTTTTGGCGAATATTCCTTACATTCTGGGTAGCTAGCTTACTCGTGATGACTGCCACGGGATATGTACTGGTTAGCAAATACACGTCTGATGAATATAGTCAGCGTTACTTTAATGGTGTAATTAGCCAAGCCGAGCGCATTGTATGGCGTTATGAGCAAGACTTAGCTAGCGGGAACGTACCCAAAGGCAAGATAAAAGACTGGATAAGCCATAATGTCAGACATCGTAGCGATCTCATTGCTATGCAGATATCAGACAACACGGGTAGAACCATCTATCACTATCGTATGAACAAGGTGCCTCAAAGGGATCGCACAGTAAAATTAGTATATGGTCTATCGGCACTACCCTATCGCGTTGAAACCCGATTGCCAGAGGCGCCTCGCATCTATAAACAAGTACTTTACCGGTTTCAATCATTGCAGTTCGTTTTTATCTTTATTGCCTCTGCTATTGTCAGTGCGCTATTAAGTTGGGGGATCGTACGCCCTATTAACTTCTTAGGTGCGTTTAGTCGCCGTTATGCCGACCAACAAGAAGTTGCTACGCTGCCTAACGCCATTCTGACTCGTGGTGATGAACTGGGCGACTTAGCCGCCGATATTAGCTTTATGGTCAATAAAACGCATCAAGCTGCCACCAATCAGCAACAACTGCTGCATGATGTTTCTCATGAACTTCGCGCGCCGCTGGCTCGTTTGCAAGCATCAGCAGCCATTATTGAGCAGCACACGCCAGATAGTCGTCACGTAAAGCAAATTCATAATGATTGCGTTCGTATGGATGCACTTATTCAACAGATTTTGGATTATTCAAAGTTAGAAAAAGGTAACCCAACCCCAGAAGCGTGCGATATTAACGCCCTGTGTGAACGTATAGCCGATGATATGGCAGTGCATTACCCGGGCATTCCACTAACCCTTAACTGCGAGCCTAATGTAACAATTTCAGGTTATGCAGAAGCCCTTCATCAGGCACTGGAAAACATTATTGGCAATGCCTGTAAATATTCATCTCGCGGTGAATTGGTTGAGGTGAGCACGGAAAAACGGAGTAACACGGCTGTAATTACCGTGCGCGACCATGGTCCTGGTGTTGATAGTGAGGAAATAGAAAAGTTGCTTCAACCTTTCTACCGTGCAGGCAACCAAATGCATACATCAGGATTCGGACTAGGGCTGAGCATTGCGAAAAAAGCCATTGAAAAACATAGTGGAAGATTACAAATGACTCGCCCTGCCGATGGTGGTTTACGGGTTGAAATTGCGTTGCCGATAAATCAGTAATCCACCACGTAACATCCTCCGACTATTCAATATAGAACCTTGAAACCAGATTCAACCCTGATATAAATCAGTACTTTTTAACCGCCCCCCTACAGCCGAGTTAAAAGTCAGTACAGTGCAGCTTGAAAATAAGGCATATAACCTGCTTATTTATGATGACTAGCTAACTTATTCCCCGTGTTTGCCAATGTGAATAGCCTGCGTTAGGTGCTTGAAATACAGGCTCGACAACACCGTGGAGATAATACGTTTCTAATAAATAGCGTGCTTTTTTCGTGCTTTACTAAGGGTAGGATGATGATGACAAAAACAAGGATTGCGTTAATTGGTGGCGGCCCCAGCGCCCTTTCTATTCTTAAAAAAGCATTGTGTTTTTGTGGCAAGCAACTGGATGATAACGATAGTGTAACTGGCAGAGCATCGCCTCACTTAACCTTCGATATCTTTGAGCGAAATACCGCCCTAGGCAAAGGCATGCCTTACAGTAAAGATGGAGCGTCGTGGGAACATATTACCAATATTTCATCTGATGAATTGGCTCCGTTTGATGAAACCCTGCTTGAATGGTTGCGTCAGCAAAGCACAGAGTACCTCGCGAAATATCAAATTGAAAAAACTAAACTGCATGAAAAACACGTGGTGCCCCGATTGCTCTTTGGAGAATATTTACAGGCCCAATTTTGTGAATTAATTGGCAGATGCCGTGCAGCAGGGATACACGTGAACGTGCATCTTCAGTGCAACGTTTTGGACATTAAACCCAGCACTGCAGATGAAAACAGCCTTGAGCGTAATAATAGCCCTGAGCGTTTAGGCAGCCTTGAGCGCAATAATAGCCTTGAGCGTAATCACAGCCCTGAGCGTGGAAGCAGCCCTGAGCGTGGAAGCAGCCCTGAGCGTGGAAGCAGCCCTGAGCGTCAAACCAGCCCTGAGCCGGTAACCAGCGAGAGCCACACTGGTATCAATATATTAACTGACAACGGATGGGTAACCGGATTTGATAAAGTGGTGATCTGCACTGGTCACATTTGGCCCAAAACCCACGAAGGCAAAGTAAAAGGATATTTTGATTCTCCCTACCCGCCCACTAAGTTGCAGCAAAAATATAACCATACAATAGCGCTTAAAGGCAGTTCCCTTACCGCTATTGATGCAATACGTACGTTAAGCGAAGCTAATGGCGAATTTTATCAAACTGATAACCAACTAAAATATCGTTTATTCGACGACGTACCAGATTTCAAGATAATCATGCACTCGTTAGAGGGTTTACTGCCGAATATTCGCTTTCACTTAGACGACCCGCTAGTGTCTGATGAAGGCATGCTAAGCGAGCAAGAAATTGCTCAACATAGGGCTGATAACGATGGTTTCTTAAGTTTAGATTTTATTTTTGAGCGAAACTTCAAAGCGGCATTAAATAAACTGGACACTGTTTTTTATCAAAAAATAGCGAACAAAAACATAGAGTCGTTTTGCCAATGGATGCTTGATTCTCGTAAAGCGTATGAGCCCTTCACCTTATTTAAAATTGAGTACCTGCAAGCCGAGCAGTCGATTAAACAACAGAGCACATTGCAATGGAAAGAAGCCCTCGCATTATTAAGCTTCACGATAAACCACCCAGCTAAGTACTTTAGTGCAGAAGATACCCTACGACTACGCAATCACCTTCTGCCTCTTATTGGCCTTATGATTGCGAATATTCCGCAATCGTCCGCGGCCCAGTTACTTGCCCTGCACGATAGCGGCGTACTCGATATCATTGCTGTTGATAGCAGCAGCCGCTTAGAAATTGAAGGTGATGGCGATTTTCAATTTCATTTTAAAGACGAGGACAATAAGCCTACTGTAAACACATATAAAACTTTTATCGATTGCACTGGGCAGAAGTCACTGCCAATAGACGCATTCCCTTTTAAATCTATGTTTGCAGGTGCCGAGCCATTAGTCGCTAAAGTGAGGTTTAAAGATAAGTATCAAGGTAAAAAGCATCTAGTAGAGACCCCTAATAGCGTATGCAAAGGCTCCGACAACGAATACTATTTAGAAACAGGTGGTTTTGCTATTAACGATGACTTTCAACCCATTTTAGCCAACGGTAGTCTTAACGAGCGCTACTTTGTTATGGCTGTGCCGTATATTAGTGGGTTCAACCCAGACTATTCAGGTTTCGATTTTTGTGACCAGGTGGCAGAGCTAATTGTCACTAAACTTGGGGAATCTAAAGAACAATAATAATGTAGAAATCATCGCTTCATTCAACAAGGGAAATCAATGTTTTTTAAAAGAATAATAAAATCAGTCATACTCACCACACTACTTGGGTCCAGCGGCGCAATTTATGCAAAAACAGAAGCACAAGCAGATCAAGGGTTCTCTGCGAACTGGCCGCAGGTTAATTACAATAATACTATTCCCAGTGTTGAAGCTGAATTAGGTTACAAAATTGGCCAGCGTATAAGTAGCCATGCTGACATGCTTCGCTACTTTGAAGCGCTTCAAGATGCCCAGCCAACGCGCATCAAGCTATTTGAATACGGGGAAAGTTGGGAAGGCCGTAAATTGATTTATGCGGTTATTGGCAATGAGCAGAATATTGCTAACTTAACCCAGTTCACACGTGATATGCAGGCCTTGTCTGACCCTCGCAATATCAAATCGAGTAAAGCTAATTCCCTGATTGAATCACTACCAGGCTCTGTATGGCTTCAATACGGAGTCCATGGCAATGAAATAAGCAGTACAGATGCGGCCATGAT
Organism: Alteromonas naphthalenivorans; assembly: GCF_000213655.1. Lineage (NCBI taxonomy): Bacteria > Pseudomonadati > Pseudomonadota > Gammaproteobacteria > Alteromonadales > Alteromonadaceae > Alteromonas > Alteromonas naphthalenivorans. Next base: position 1,274,689 of record NC_015554.1, on the reverse strand, counting down.
GACGGCGTATCACTTACTTGCGGGCACAGGCGATGCGTCTGTCGATAACATCATGGAAAATAATCTGGTATTTATCGACCCGCTTCAAAACCCAGATGGTCGCAGCCGTTTCATCGCGCACTACTACTCTACCGTTGGCATAATGCACAGCGATGATAGGCTATCAGCAGAGCACAATGAACCTTGGCCAAATGGCCGAACTAATCATTATCTTTTTGACTTGAACAGAGATTGGCTGCCAATAACACAACCTGAAACCAAAGGCCGTATTGCCAGTATCAATAAATACCACCCTATTGTGGTGGTAGATTTACACGAAATGCGAGGAGACAAGAGCTACTACTTTGCCCCTTCAGCACAACCTGTTACGCCAAACCTCTCGCAAGCGCAAAAAGATAACATTGACACTATCGGTCGTAACAATGCCAAGCACTTCGATAAGAACGGTATCGATTACTTTACCCGTGAGATTTTTGATTCATTCTATCCCGGCTACGGGGTAAGTTGGCCAACGTTTACCGGTGCGGCCACATCAACGTATGAAGTAGCCTCTGCCAGTGGCGAGAAATTTAAGCGATTAAACGGCACTACGTTTACTTACGAAGATACCGTGTTCAAACACTTCATCGCATCACTTTCAACCGCTGAATCGGTGGCCGATAATCGCCAAAAATACCTCAGGGATTACTACCAATATCAAATTGATGCCATAGAGGCCGGCAAGTCTGATAAAAAAGAACGAGTTTATATTCTGCCTAACCAGCGCGACCGAGCAGGAAACTTTAAACTGGCAAAATTAATGACCGAACACGGCGTAGACGTGTTTCAAACCTCTAGCAAAGTAAAAGTGTGCGGGAATACATATGAGGCTGGCAGCTACTTTATTGATAGTGCGCAACCTCGAGGAAAACTAGTTAAAACGACCTTCACACAGCAAGTTAACATGAGTGAGTCGTTTTTAAGTGAACAAGAGCGCAGACGAGAACGAAAACTTAAAGATCAAATATATGATGTAACCGGTTGGTCACTTCCTTTGATGTACAACGTTGACGTTCAAACCTGTGGTAAGGCGGTTTCGGGCGATCATCGCTTAGTCAAACTTACAGATACCTTAAAGGGCGAAGTTACCAACCCCAACGCCTCTGTAGCGTTTATCGTGCCTTGGGGCGACATGGCAGCAGGTCGGTTTTTAACTGCCGCTCTACAACAAGGCATTGCAATAAAAACACTCGACAGAGCCTTCACACTAGACAATAACGCCCGCTACCCTGCAGGAAGTTTAGTGATTGAAGTTTTGGCCAATAAACACATTGAAGATGTTGCCACTAAAGTTCAGTTTATAGCCCAACAAACCGGTGCCCTCGTGCAAGGTGTTGATACCAGCTGGGTTACAGATGGACCTAGCTTTGGTAGTGGCGAAGCCTTTGTTCTTAAAGCCCCAAATGTTGCGATAGCGTGGGACACTCCTACGTCAGCATTAAGCGCAGGCAATACTCGGTTTGTGATAGAACAAGCGTTTAATTATCCGGTTACCGCTATTCGCACTCGTAATTTGGTGAAGGCCGATTTAAGCAATTATCAAGTACTCATACTACCTGCAGGGAAATACAAAAACGCGCTAGGCAAAGCTGGCGGCGAAAACTTAAAACAGTGGGTAAAATCTGGCGGCGTGTTAATTACCCTAGGTGGTGCTAACCAATTTGCTGCGGATCCGGATGTTGAACTACTGGACGTGAAACGAGAACTGGCAGTAAAAGAACAGCAAGATAAAAAAGCATCTGAAGGTTCGTCTAAAGCCATGGTAGCTGGTAAAGCATATGATAGCTTTGATGAGATGGTAAAGGACAGCGAAAATATGGAAGAGAGCCCAGACGACTTAGCAGGAATTTTAGCTAATGTCAGCGTTGATCAAGAACATTGGCTAACCGCTGGTGTTCCAGAAAATGTAGTTGGTTTAGTAAGAGGTAAAGATATTTATACCCCTATACGCCTTGCTTCTGGCAAAAACTTAGCCTGGTTTAAGGGCAAAGATGAAGTGCTTGCTAGCGGTTATATGTGGCAAGAAAACAAAGAACAGCTGGCCTATAAGCCTTTCATTATTCACCAGCCTCAGGGCATGGGAATGGTGATAGCATTTCCTTACGAGCAAACTACTAGGGCGTATGTAGACGGATTAAATATCATGTTGTTTAACAGCATATTTAGTGCCTCTGCCCATACTAAGGCCGCCAGATAATACGCAAGGCAATACGGGAAATAATACGGAAAATAGTAATGGCGGTTACGTTCAATGCACCACTTCGGTATATTTAACGTAGTCATTATTACGGTGGGCGCTGGCGGCATTAATCAGCTTAGCGCCCCGTTAACGAATTAAGCGTTTAAGGATATAAATCGTGAAAAAAATAGCGTTAGCACTTCTAGCTGCGATGAGCATAACAGCATGTACCGATAACGAAGTAGGAGATGTGTCGTTAGGCGTATTCACCACAAAGGATATTAAGTTAGACGCTATGCAAGACCCTATCGTAACAGGCGTGACTTGCCATATCTCTAGTATTGAAGCGAACTTAGATGTGTCAGACCCTTCCGATAGCTCTATAGCTTGTCGTCAAACCGGTGAAATTACCGCACAAATGCTAAGAGATATCGACAAATCCGATTCGGGCGACATCATATTCAGAAAATCGAAGAGCATTTTCTTTAAGAACATGAAAGTGAGACGCATATTCGACGCCAAGTCACAAACCTTGATGTATCTTTCGTATTCTACAAAAGAAACATCAGGAAGTTATAAACATAGCTTATCGACAGTGCCTTTATGGGGAACGGCGGCCTACGGTGTGATTACTAACGAAGATTAACCGCCGATTACCTACCAACAATTGCTAGCCGTCAATTGCCAGCCGTCAAAAAATTAGCTAGAGACGTAATTTACGTTTAATTTAGAACTAAAAACCGTGGTACGTGACGAATTCTTCGTTGTCGGCACGTACCGACCTTACCTGGTTAGCAGCAAAGTTTTCATCTGGGTACCCTAGCGCAATACAAATCATAATGGCTTCAGAGTCTGGTATTTGCGCATGTTCATGCACTACATCAGACTGCATAATACCTTGGCCGTTAATTACGCAACCAAGCCCTAAATCCCAAGCTGCTAATACAATACCGTAAGCTAAAGAGCCTAAACCAAATTGTGTAATGCCCGCAGGCTCTAGCGCTTTATCGTAAGTTAATACCAATGACACGGGCGCATCAAACTGCCTAAAACCGCGCATCATCCAATCCATACGTTTTTCTTTGTCTTCTCTGGCTATGCCCATTACATCGAATAGCTGCATGGCAACATCACGCTGACGTTGCTTATGAACGCCGTCATAGTCTTCTTTGTAAGGGAAGTCTCTTACGTACGGCGTACCGGCTAATGTTCTTTCAGTATTACCTTCACGAATTTTATCAAGCACATCACCCGCCACTGCATGTATTTTCCACGTTTGGGTGTTGTAAGACGAAGGAGCCCATTTCGCTGCGTTAATAATGGCATCCACGGTTTCTTTAGTGACAGCTTGTTTCGTAAAACCACGTACACTTTTACGTGATGCAGCAAATTCAGCAAAATTCATACTTACTTCCTATCTCAGTCATTACACTCAATTGTTAAAATAGAGTAAACACAGCTAGATGGGTATGCAATAAGCGCTAACCAGATATTGGATTGTTTGTTTTTATAGATATGTATTCGAGGGGGAAGTCAGGGTGTTGCCAATGATTTCAACAACACCCCCACCGTGCTTTTATTGGTATGGATTAACCATCTGAAGTGATAGTGTCAATTATCTCGTCTAAAACAGCTTCCGCTCTACTGGTTTCTACTTGGCACGTACCAGCGTTCAAGTGGCCACCACCGCCATACTTAAGGCATAGTTCACCTACGTTCGTGTTTGAACTGCGGTTGGTGATTGATTTACCAATAGCGAAAACCACATTTTGCTTTTTAAGACCCCACATTTTGTGAATTGAGATATTGCAATCGGAATACATCGCATAAATCACAAAACGGTTAGTCGCGTAAATGGTTTCTTCTTCGGTTAAATCGAGCACCACAAGGTTCTTGTGAACGGTTGCACATTTGGCCAATTGCACTTTCGCTAGCTCATTGTGCTCGTGATACAAAGCTACTCGCTCGGCAACATCTTCCATTTCCAAAATTTCTTCAATGCTCTTGTCTTTACATGCATCAATTAATTTCATCATTAACTGATAGTTCGAGATTTTGAAATCACGGAAACGCCCCAAACCAGTTCGGGCATCCATAATGAAGTTCATCAATACCCAATCGGTTGGCTCTAGTATTTCTTCTTCGGAAAATTGCGCGGCATCTCCTTTATCTACGGCTTCCATCATATCAACAGAGATATTGGGAAACTTTTCTGCGCCGCCATAATAGTCGTATACCACGCGAGCCGCTGAAGGCGCATCAGGGTCGATAACATGGTTTTTAATATCACTCGCGTTTCGAACTGTTTCACTAAGATGATGATCAAACGCAATATGACAGCCCGCCACATAAGGCAGGTTAGTGGTTATGTCATTCTCAGTAATATCTATTTTGCCATCTTGCATATCTTTAGGGTGCACAAATAAAATATCATCGATGAGATCTAAATCTTTCAAAAGAACCGCACAAACTAATCCATCAAAGTCGCTTCGAGTAACTAGTCTAAATTTATTGTCAGGCATGTGGTTTCCATTTCTTCATTAAGCTGCTGCTTTTAGTGTAACTGCTAAAATGAAGTTTAGCGTAATACCACAACAGTACAATCCTCCCTTCGTAGAAGCGCTTTAAATCGAGTCTAAAATGCATTAGCATTACAATCCTACATTGCGTTAATCGTTGATAGTCTTTGTTTATTAGCAGTGTTAATTAGCAAAGACTTGTAAAACAAACGCTCCCTGGATCAGCAGACAGGGCATAACTGAGCTGGCATCTTTAATTTTATTATTTTATGGAGCCAAGTTATGTCTGAATTATCGCCCTTGTTTAAGCCTCAAAATAAACCTCAAGATAAGCCTTCATCTACATCAAAAACACTCTGGATTAAAAACCCGCAAGCCGTTTTTACGGGCAACGATCTCGATGCCGCAGGCGGCATTGTGGTGCAAGGCAGCAAAATCGTTGAGCTTGTTGGTGCTGGTCAAGCACCTGTAACGCCTATTGATGAAACAGAAGATGCCTCTCAATTGGTGATGCTTCCTGGGCTAATTAATACGCACCATCACTTTTATCAAACCCTCACCCGCGCATGGGCGCCTGTGGTTAATCAGCCGTTATTTCCCTGGCTTAAAACCTTATATCCGGTTTGGGCAAAACTTACCCCCAATGCGTTGTCGCTAGCCTGCGATGTAGCATTAGCTGAATTGTTACTGTCTGGATGTACTACCACGACCGACCACCACTATTTATTCCCTACCGGCATGGAAGATGCCATAGACGTACAAGTAGACTCAGTAAAACGTATGGGCATGCGCGCCCTGCTTACTCGCGGTTCAATGAGCTTGGGTGAAGATGAAGGTGGCCTGCCCCCTAGGCACACCGTGCAAAGTGGTGATGCAATACTAAAAGACAGTCAACGGCTAATAAACACCTACCATGAGCGTGGTGAAGGCGCGTGGATGCAAATAGCCTTAGCACCTTGCTCTCCATTCTCTGTTACTCGAGAAATTATGGCCGACAGCGCACAACTGGCGAAAGATGAAGACGTGCGTTTACACACCCATTTAGCTGAAACGCTAGATGAAGAAGATTTCTGTTTAAAGATGTTTGGCATGCGCACCGTCGATTATCTAGAAAGTGTGGGCTGGTTAAGCGATAGAACATGGTTAGCTCATGGTATTCATTTTAACGAAGATGAAATTCGCCGCTTGGGTGCGGCCGGTACAGGCATAACGCATTGTCCGGTTTCAAACATGCGCTTGGCCTCTGGCATGTGCCCTACCCTTGAACTGATTGAAGCCGGTTCGCCTATTGGCTTAGGCGTAGATGGCTCTGCCTCTAACGATGCATCGAACATGATGTATGAAGCCCGCCAAGCACTTTACTTACAGCGCTTAAAATATGGTGCAGCGAAAATTACCCCAGAATTAATTCTAGGCTGGGCGACTAAAGGTTCTGCATCGCTTATAGGCCGTAGTGACATAGGTGAAATAGCGGTGGGCAAACAAGCCGACCTGGCCTTTTTCAAACTCGATGAGCTACGTTTTAGTGGCAGTCACGACCCTATCTCTGCGCTGCTACTATGTGGCGCAGATAAAGCCGAACAGGTAATGATTGGCGGAAAATGGCGGGTAAAAGAAGGGCAAATTATTGGGTTAGATACCCAAACCCTAATGGCGCGCCACCGGGCAGTGGCGGCGCAACTCGTTAGTTAATCTAGAAACTTATTAGTAACTTAGCAACCCGTTAATCAAAAGCCGGCTTGGCTAAGTATGTCTTTATACTTAGCCAAATAAGCATCTACATCCACGTCTGAACAAACCGATTGCGCTGGACAATCTGCCCATTCATCGATAGGAAAACGCTTTGCTACCGTTTTTTGCATAGTATGGCCTATGGCAGGGCCTTCTGTGATCACACGAATAGGCCCTTCAACAGTTTCAAAAAGCTCTGGTGCTATCACCTGCATAATGGCTGATGAGTCGTGTACGTATATGCCATCAACTTGGTCTGTTTGTTGATGAAAGTTAGCGTAAAAACGGGTGATGTCATAAATAAAAGGTCCATATGTAGGCGAACACTCAGCAAGGCGTGCCAAGTAATCGTTACTCATTATCACCTTTTTAGTGACATCTAGCCCTACTACGGTTACCGGCCAGTCAGCGGTAAGCACTTCGTCTGCGGCATGCGGGTCGCCTATAATATTGGCTTCGGCATATGGGGTCACGTTGCCTGTATTACCATGGTAACCAAACGCACCGCCCATAATCACCACACGCTTCACTAAATTAATAATTTCAGGGCATTTTCGAAGTGCCAGCGCTAAGTTAGTCATACGCCCTACCGCTACTAACGTAATTTCACCGGGGCTGGCTTTCACCTTTTCGATAATGTAATCGTGAGCGGCAAGTGACACTTCGCTTGGTAAGTCAGTTTCATCAATATCAACGTTACCCAAGCCGTTATCACCATGAACAAAATCGGCAGGCTCATCTACCGGGATAACTAACGGCTCTTTTGCACCACGGGCCACATCTGCGCTTAAATTAAAGCGATTTTTAAGGTACAAGGCATTACGCGTGGCGGTGTCGATATTCGCATTACCGAAGCCGGTTGTAATAGCCAGCAAATCAATATCGGCACTTGCCTGGGCAAATAAAATCGCCATAGCGTCATCAATACCTGGGTCGGTATCAAAAATAATCTTTTCCATTTTTAATTCCTTACGCGTGGGCACGCAGCTCACGTTTTTCCAACAATAAACAAAAACCAAACACAAGCGCCACAAAGGTATAGCCAACCCATGTCATAATAATTGCGCTTTGTACGCCAAATAACTGCACCACCCAACCAGATAAAATGGGTGCAATTGTGCTGCCTACATTGCCACTAAATAACAAAAAGGTGACGAGCACGGCGGGCGCTGGCGCTAGTTGCTGAGAACCAACAGATATCGCAATTTTATATATGCAGGTTGTGGTAAACCCAAATAGGTAGCTAGTAAATAAAAACCATTCCGCAGAGGAAGCTAGCATAAATGTGAAAGTGATCAGGCTTGCTAACACGGTTACCAACATCAATAACGAGCGCTGCGGAATTTTATTCACGAAAATAGCGGCGGTAATTAGTCCGAAAATAGACATACCCCAATAATTTCCAACGGCCTGCGCCGATACTTTTTCGCTTACCCCGAACGTGTGTTGTAAGTAATTTGGAGACCAAGTAAGAAAAGTAGTTTGGGCAATTAAATAAGCACAAACGCCCAAGGCAATTAAACACACCCGAGGGGTTAATACCCTTTTAAATTGTGACAATGCCGATGCCGCATTAGTATCGTCGGCCTCAGTGGCAGGAAAGCGAACAAAAAATAAGGTTGCCCAAAGTACTAGTGCCAACGCCCCCACAGCGCCATAGCTATAAACCCAATCTATTTGAGCGGCAATGATTACGGCGGCTAAAGAGGGAAAGATAAACCCCGCGGCACTGAACGCGCAGTCGGTGGCTAAAAATGCCGAAGCTCTTTTTGCTTCATGATAAGTCTTGGATAAAACAACCGCCCCACCAGCAAGGCCACAACCACAGCCTACTCCAAGCCCCCAAAGCAATATTGCAAGCGGCCAATAGGTAGTAGGCGCTACCACGACCAATACCAGCATAATCGCCAAAAACAGCGTGTAATTAGCAATGAGTACTTGCTTCAGTGAATGGCGAGCGTACAAGAATAGTGATGCGAATGTACCGCACAGCGCACCCCCAGTTAGCCAAGAAAACACGCCAACGGTTGCTGCCGGCGTGGCATTCAGCGAAGACGATACAGCATTCAAAATAACGCCAATTTGAGTGAGTAACCCCGACATTATCATGTAACTAACGAACGCTATTGCGGTAAGTAAAAGTCGATTCAATTCTTAGACCTAGGTGCAAGTAATACTCTTTTATACCGAGTTAGCACTGAAACAACAATGCTCTGCATAAAAATATTGACCATTTAGTCAAAAAATCATTTTATAACGCTAACACTTGCCCTTGTTTCGCTAATATAAAGTTAAAGCCTAGTGCATTCGCACTTTCTAATTCTTGTGCAATAACAGCTCGCGGATCTGTGCCTCTCTTCAAGCTGTATTTTATGTGGCTGATGATAACCTTCATATTGCTAAGTTGTTCTTTGTCTTCCACCAACCCATGAAACTTGGTGAGCTCTTGCATCAACCATTTAGGCGTAAGGTGGCCAAATAACAGATTGTCAGGCCGTGTGTTGTCGAACGAGACTTCAATGGAAATACCTCGAAGGGTTTTATGCTGCATTTGCTTTGCGAGATAACGCCACACTGCATCTAGCTTTCCTTGCTTTTCTACTTCATCTGGCCCGGTATCACCAAAATACACAAACATATCGTTATTGTGCTCAATCACAAATGCGGTGGACTCTAACGGATGGCTTAAGCTGAACGGCGTTACCGTAAGGGCCGTATCTTTAATTTCTACCGGTTCCTCGAGCGCTAAGTCGATAACATCGTACTTATTTAACTTTGGCGCGATGCCACGGTTGGTAAAATTAGCCCATGCCTGCCAATTAAAATAAGTATCGCTCATGGTTTGGTTTACTGACGAAAGCGCATAAATAGGCTTGCTGCTGTCATCAGGGGATGCAATCAAAAGCCCAGCAACGTGATCAAGGTGCCCATGGCTAAGCAAGTAGGCTTTCACATGATGATGCAGAATATTACCGTTTGGGTTTAACGCAGGATCTGGTGTGGTAGTTAAGCTATCAAAAGCATTGTTTTCGAGCGCCACGTTAATGCCGTTCACTAAAGAGCCTGCGTCTAAGCTAATAAAGTTCTCGTCTTGTATGCTGCGCAATAAAAACGAACTTAGGTTTCCATCTTCAATACCGCCCGTGTCACCTAAGGTAATAAGTTCAAAAGCCGGTGACACAGTACTTATTGATGTTTGAATGTCTTGCTGAGCCTGCTTTAGGTTTTGGTTTTGGTTTTGACTGTGTTCTTGCGCATTTTGATGAGCCTGACAGCCGCTTACTATTAAAACAAGCAGTAAAGTACTAATGAATTTCACGTATTTTCCAAATCTAGATGTTTAATTTTAGCGAGTCATTTCAAACTGCATATTTCTGTTTATGTTCTCGATATCGACTCACGAAATCAAGTCTCGCGTGCTTGCTAGCGGTTCTTGTTAAGTGATAGAAGAGAAGAAAGCTTGGCTTTCGCTGATGATCCTTGCCGTCTCGATAGGATCGGGCTCGGTAGTCCAATCGTTTAGCTTAAAGGTTCCACCTAATATCATATAGTCGTTTCTAGAGAACATGTATAAAACGTCTGAACCGCCACCTACCGTGAGGTAATCAACCGCGGGGTCTGGTGGTAACAATACCAACTGGCCTTTGGCTGGCATAATACCTTCATCGTTAAACAATGCTCTTGAGCCTAAACCAGTGCAGTTGAAAACAATGGGCTCAGCTAATGAGTGAATATCGTTTTGGCTGGTAAATTCGTGTATCACAAATTCACCGCCCGATAATCGAATATCAGTCACTAAGCGCCTTAAAAATGTGGTGGTTTCCACCAACATGGTGGCTGATGATGTGCAGTAATCGGTTGGAAATGGGTGCTGCTCTGGGCCATACACCTTTGTGTAAGGGTAATATTGTCTAAAACCCCCTTCACTCTCTGGCTTTTTATTTCCGGCGGTATATAGCTCTTTCCATTGAATGCCGTAATCCTTCCCCACCATCTTCGCAAAGGTGCTGTGTGCTATTTTTGCTGCTTGCTGCAATTGGGTTTTAAACACGCTGCTAGATATTAATGGGTCGTGCACACTGTATGGGCCCCATTCTCCACCTGCCACTTGCGAGGTGGTAAAGCGAGGCATCGCTTTGGTGTACAAAGTCACCTTCCAACCCGCTTCTTGTAGTAAGCGCGCGGTGGTTAACCCCATGACCCCGCTACCGATAATAGCCGCTTCTTTGGTTTCAACATTAGCAACTTCATTCACTGCCAGTGCCGAAGAGCCCCAAGATAGGGAAATACCACCGCCCCCATGCCCGTAATTGTGCACTAATGTTTTATTCCCAAATGCTTCGCTTTTCACTACAAAACCTTCGGGCCTGTAAGGGCGATGCCCCACAATTTCAGTCACAATGTTATTGGCGGAGATTTTCGGGGCTACCATAGGCTTTCGGGAAAACGGGCGCTGAAACACGCGGTTTGTTGGGGTTTTATTTGATGATGTAGCACACCCGGCAAGTGATGCAGCTATCGTACCTGCGCCAATACCTTGCATAAACGCTCGGCGTTTTAGTTTATTGTTCACCATGCCCATTCCTCGATTTGTTTTGTTCTATTTTGATTTTTTCAGGCTTCACTGCAAGACACTGGGTTTATTTTGTTAAGCAAAATGAAAGAAAGCAAAACACTTGCCAAGGGCATTGATTTAAAATGGGAAAAGATGAAATCGAAAAGGATAAAGTGAAATCGCTGGAGAACACGGGTTATCTTGATAACGATAACCCGTGCTAAAACTGGAGTAAAAATTGATGGTTAAGTAAAGTTTATTCTTCGTTAAGTTGCGAATTTAGAAACTCAATGAGTGCATTGTAATACACCGCTGCATCATCAGGATCTGAAAAGCCGTGGCCCACGTCGTCCATTACCATCCACTTGTGTTTTATACCGTGGTCTTTTAATGCAAAATGCAGACGATAAGAATGCTCAATATCGACAATATTGTCATCAGTTCCATGGGCAATAAAAACAGGCTTTGTAATACCTTTAAATTGATATAAAGGTGAGTATTTAAATAACTCATCTTGCTGAGTTTTAGGGTCGCCCATTATCTCTGTCAGTGCTCGCATCATGTCATCCCGTTGGGCATCGCTTCGTTGGAACCGTAAAGCAAGATCGGTAACCCCAGCAAAAGACGCTGCACACTTATAAAGCTGCGGGGAACGAATAACACTGTACAAGGCTGAGTAGCCGCCATAGCTGCCCCCTACAATACAGACCTGGTTTGGGTTTACATCGTAATTTTCTTTGGTGTAAGCGAGAGCTTGCTCAATATCATCTTCAATAAGGCGCCCCCATTGCTGAAGCCCCTGTTGTTTAAATGCCTTCCCATAACCAGCAGAGCCTCTGTAGTTAACTTGCAGTGTGGCAAAGCCTGCATCAACTAATACTTGTATATTGCCCGAATAATGACGGGAGTCACTTACGCCGATAGGGCCGCCATGAGGAATAACCACCAAGGGAGGATTTTTGGTACTTGGCAGGGTTAGGAACGCTTCTAGCGTTACCCCATCTTCCGCTTCTAAGCGCAGTAGCTTTGTTTTACTAAGCGACTTATTGGAAAGCCAAGGATACAAATCAATAAGGTGACTGAAACTGTCAGTAGCTCGATTGTAATAGTAAGTTTGGCCTGGGTTCGCGCTGTCATCAGCCACGAAAATAATATTGTTCCCCGACTTATCCATATCTACTGCATAAACCCCTTCGATTTCCGTTGATTTACTGAGCCTAGTGGTTAGCGCGTTGTAGTCGTCAGAGAAATAGACCTGCTTCGCCATGCCTTTTTCAATAAAAGCCACACCGATGATATCTTTCGTTTCAGGATGCCTAATGGCAGCAGTTAAATCGTAAAATGGGTGCTCAAAAACAACCTCAGCAAATTGTTGAGTTTCAATATCAAAGGTACGTAAATTGATTTTGTCGCTATTGTGGTTGGTGAGCAAAAGCAGCTTTTCCGCATCACCGCCAACGACTTTTAAAACATCACCTTTTTTACTTTCCCACACAGACTTGTAACGGTATTTCCTAGGCTTGCTTCCTGTTCTTGCAAACAGCTCAGTGACTTCATCAACAGTTCGTGTTCCAGCCAATCGCCAACCTTTACTGTCAAATACCCAATTATGGAGTTTCGGCCCCGTTTTATTAAGTCGTAGTTTTCTACGAAAATTTGACTCAGAAATCTTTTCAGTAAGATCGAGCTTAAATAAGTCGATGTAATAATCGTAATCATCAGAATGTTCGTAACGGGCAAAAATAGCCTTATGTTCTTGATTAGGCAGTGTATCAACCCAATAACCATTCTGGGAAAGATATGAAAGCCTAAAAGCTGGATTCGGTTGCTGGCTTCTGTCTGCGAACTCAACAAGAACATAGCGGTGAAAACGGCCATTAGAATGTTGCTTAAGCGAAAGAAAGCTATCTGAGAGCCACTTAAGCTCATAAATTTTATTATAGTGAGTTTCCCAACTCATTATCTTGTTTTTATGTTGAACTTGAAGCTGCTGACGCTCGAACGTTATCGGGTCGTCCATAGTGCCCCGTTTCAGATCATAAACAACAAGATCGTACGTGGCTGCTTTGGGCTCTATAAATGCGACCGCTGTGCCTGAAGGGTTTATTGAAAATAACTTGTACTTAGATGCTTTGAAAAAGTCGCTTATATTTTCATTCTTAGCCTCTTTTTCTTCGCCTTGAACAGATGAGCTAATGAACACTAAGCTTGAAAGTATGACTAAAAGTATAATTTTAAAACGTGACATATTTTACTCTCCCTCTTTTAATGCATGAGTGAGGTAAAAATCAATATAGTGATCGTTCGGATAAATACCGTTTACTACATCGAATTTGCCAATGTAACCTGGGTGATCTTGCTCTAGAATTTTGAGGATAATTGATGCTCTGTTTAGCTGTCTTACTTGAAGCTGACGGCCCAGCTTTTCAATCATCAGTAAGCCAGTGTAGTTCAACACGCCGGGTTTTACGGAAAAGGTTAAATTATCGTCAGATAAATCGTAATAGATTTTTAATAAATTATCTTTTTCTAAGGAACCAGTACGTTCAAATACCTCTGTCCATGAGTAAGTACCTGCTGGCATTTTAATGACTTCGATATGCTGGGAGTAGTTTAACGGGCCGAAAGTAAACTTGTTTCCAAAGCCATTGCCTTTTAAAACAATGCTTTCCGAATAGCCTTTAGAATACAGCGCTATGGCAACGTATCCTTCATCAGGTCCAAGGGGTTCTATTTCTGAAAATGCCTCAGCAGAAAATAAGGCAAATATTGCTAGTACAACAGCTTTCATGCAGTTCATTCCTTTGATTTTTTCTAGTTATTTTTGCCAAACACTTTACTCAACCAAAGGAGGGTTATCAACGGCGTTTTAAACAATATTAAATTTTAGCTCCTAACATGGGTGGGCACTATACTTTCATCTATACTCTATCAAGCACGACGTTTAAGGTTGATTCACTATTTTCTGTATGGGCTAAAAGAAGTTCAACATTATTACCTTAACGAGTTAGTTTAATCGCACTTGCAAGCTTACTAACTCTCCATGAGGTATTCAGAAAACAAGGTTGAACAACACAGCTTTAAAATTGTTATTTCAGATGTAAGAGGCAGTTATGACACCCCCTGCAACAAAGCCAAAAACTATTAGCAAAATTCTAATTCAATCGATCAGTTTAATGGTGGCTATAACTGGGCTAGCTATCTCTAGCTATTTGTGGTTTTCAATCAATACAGATATTGAGCAACAAGCCATAGAAGAACGGCAAGAGTTAAAACACGAATTGTTAGGCTTGCTAGATATCACCGACAGTTTAATGAAGCAGCAAGTGGATGCTGCACTAAATGTCTTGGTCGCTAATACACAGCGCCTAGGAGAACCAAGAATTGTCACAAACTCAGCTTCCACTCCCTCGTTGTATTTTGGTGACACTCTGATCAATGATTCAAATGCGCTGGTAGATGAAGTCACTAGGCAAGTTAATGGTACTGCTACCGTTTTCGTTCGTGAAGGCGATGACTATAAGAGAATAGCCACCAACGTGACAAAGCCTAATGGCCAGCGGGCAACAGGTACGCTGTTGTCTAAAGGCGGTTTGGCAATGAAAGCCATCAACAATAAGCAAACCTTTGTTGGCCAGGTTGATATATTAGGTAAGCCATACATTACTGCATATCGCCCTATCATAACTAACGCTAACGAGGTGATTGGCATTCTCTATGTAGGCTATAGCGCAGATATCAGTACCCTGACTAAAGCCATTAATAATGCCAGTGTGTTATCTAAAGGTTATGTGGTACTTAAAGATGATAAAGGCAGAGTCCGCGCTCACAGCGACAATATTAGCGAACATGAAATTAGCGCCAATGCTAATGAAAGTGCACGCTGGGACATTCAGTCTTATCCGTTCGAAGCGTGGCGCTATAGCCTATCAATTGGCTACTCTAAAGATGAAGTAGCCACTCGCGTTATGTCTAGATTAGGTATTTTATTGGTTTCACTTTTTGTAGCCTCTGCCCTACTGATTGCTATTTTGGTGTGGCTGATTAACCGTACTGTTTCAACTCCACTTAATACACTAACCAGACGTATAAGCGATTTAACTGGCGATGATGGCGACTTAACGCAACGTTTTGAAACGGGCCACACAGAGGAAATTAATGATATCAGTAACAGCTTTAACCAACTGTTAGACAAACTGCAGGCCACCATCTGTGAAACGAGAAAATCCACTCAGCAAATTTCGTCGAGTTGCTTACAACTTTCTGATATTTCCCGGCGCTCTAATCAAGCAGTATCTAAACAAGTAATGGAAACTGAACAAGTGGCTACGGCTATTGCAGAGCTAAACGCCACTGCACAGTCTGTTGCGCAAAGCGCTGCTACCGCTGAGACCCTTTCGGTAGAAATAACGGGGGTTGCTGGCTCTACCCGAGACTTAGTGGTAAATACATCAAATTTAGCGAAAGAACAACGTGCTGCATTAGTTGAAACGGCTCAATATTCTGACAACCTTACCCAACTTTCTAGCAATATTGGCAGTGTACTTTCTGTTATTGAAGCCATTGCAGATCAAACCAACTTACTGGCTCTAAACGCGGCCATTGAGTCGGCAAGGGCTGGTGAACATGGACGGGGGTTTGCGGTGGTCTCTGACGAAGTTAGACAACTGGCCGTGAGAACTCAAGAATCGATAAAAGAAATCCAGAGCAATATTTCTAAAGTGCAAAATGCGGTGGTTTCAGTTAATACCTCAATTACTGAATGCTCCACATTATCAGAAGATGTAGAAGCACAGTGTGAACGTATCGCGAACGAAATCACGAATCTAAACGACAGAATTGATAGCATTCGCAACACGAATATTGAAATGGCAAGTGTGGCAGAAGAGCAAAGCCAGGTAACCGAACAGCTGAGTGTAAATATTGAGACCATACGCGAGTCTGCACAAGACAGTGCACGCTATGTAGAAGAAACATCGAAATCGGCACAAACTACGTCTGACACCGCAGTATCAATAGACAAAGCGCTTAGTCACTACAAAGTATAAAAAGTAAACACGCAACTGGTGAATTAATACTAGATTGCACTAACCCATTACTGTCAATTCACCCCTAACTCACGCGGGCTGCTATATGGAAATAGTCAATCGGAGCAGTATTGAGAACGAGATACCCGATCTTCTTTCAGACACATCGGTTTGGAGCTTAGTGCCTCATAAGGTTTCAGAACACAGTGCTGAAATTTGGACGGGCACTTTATTCCCTTATTTAAGAAAACCGGCGCTTAGCCGTATAATTGTATATATAAATAATACCGAGATAAGCCGAGTAGATATTACGCTAGCTCAATGGCAACGCCCTTTTCGCCGCGTCAGCAAGCGATTTTATGTGCTTTTAACGCTGGATAACTTGCTGCCAAATCAAGAATACAGAGTGGTTTTTTTTCAACAATTAGAGGACGATGCTCTGGATTACGCAGGCGATTGGCTTCTGTTAAAAACGGCTTATTTCAGTACCTTGCCTTTAGCACTTCCCACCAGCGAGACAAACGCTTTTACGGTTTCTTTAAGCAGCTGTTTCTATGAGCACAAAGACTATGGCCAAACTGCCCAAGCCTTCAAAACGCTGTACGCAAACAATAATAAGGTGTTTAAACCCGACATAAAGTTCATGGTAGGCGACCAAGTTTACTTAGATATTGGCGCTGACTCTCTTTCCCCGCTAACCAACGAAGTAAGACTTAGAATTGCCGATGACTACGCAAAACACTGGCAAGCACTAGGAAGCATGCTTTCTCGTGGCGGCACCTGGATGCTACCGGACGACCACGAATATTGGAATGATTACCCGTTTTATGATGGCATAGTACCTACCCTATACATGTTGAGAATTCCTAAAATTCGCGCCGCGTGGAAAGGCGCATCTGAAGATGGTGTTAAGCGCATTCAGCAAACGAAAGCGCTGATTGAAACCTTCACCATTGGTAACGATTTATCTTTTTGCATCGCCGATTTACGCTCTTCACGGTCAAAAACCCAGTTTATCAACAAAGCGGGATTTGCTGAGCTCATTGAATGGATAACCACACTTACCACACCTGGGGTATTGGTCATTCCGCAGGTTTTAGTCACCCAAGAAAATAAGCTAGAACGCAACTTACTAAGCTTTAAAAAACAATACACCGCGCTTTTAAATGCCCTTGCTACTGCCAGCCATGACATTGTTGTACTGTCGGGCGACGTGCACTTTGGCCGTATATGCTCAGTAGATATTGGTACAAAGGGAGTTAAACTCATTGAAGTCGTGGCATCACCAACATCGAACCTTACTGGCGTGAACTCTGTTGCCTCATCTAAGCCAAGCTATTTCCCCGAGAAATTTCCCGACCCGAAAGCCAAGCTGGATGTGAATTGGCCAGAAAGTAACGTTAACTATTATGATGAGCCATACCAGCTCACCACAACGAAAGGCAGATGGTTTTCTTCATACTGGCGAGACAGAACGAATGAACACATGATGACAATTGGTTTTAACAAAATAGACGGCAAAGTGAACATGACTGTTCAAGCGTGGTTAATTAGGAAAACGGATGCAGATGGAAAACCAAAACCCCAATTTAAAGCGCCTTTTACGATTGCCTTAAACTGAACAAAAAACGTTATTATTACTGGCTATTGTTTGCTTCAATAGTGTAACTTTTCATTACGCCCCTAATTATCTTTGTAAGGCACCAGCAATGAAGTACGTTGCATTTGCATTAATACTGACGGCACTTTCAGTAAACAGCTACGCTTTTGACCCCAAGCAAGCGCGACAATCACACAAGATTGTAGTGAAATGCAAAGATATCGCTTGGTCAGACATTCAAACTCTTGTACAACCCTATTTATCTGACGATATAAATGCAGCCCTGGTTATGCAGGGGCAAAATGCCAATTACAAAGTGTCGTTAGCTGCCGAACAAATTATCGGTGAACCCCTTCCGGATGTTATTATCACCATACTTGAATCTATCATAGCAGCAGATTGTTAACCTTATAGAGCCGTCAAAGAACAAAGAGTAAGTAAACTTCCCCACCCGCTTCTGATTTTATTCTTTCACCTGCGTAATCATTTCTAAACTCTTTCATGCATTGTACCGTAAAAATATAAAGCCCATAGTCGAGCGACTATGGTTGCAACGCAAACTGGCTTTATGCAAAGCCCAAAAGGATATTTACAATGGCTAAAAAACCCCAATTAACAACATCAGCTGGCGCCCCAGTTGCGAGTAACGAAACAACTAAAACGGCAGGACCACGTGGCCCCGCTCTTCTTCAAGATTATCAATTGCTAGAAAAACTAGCCCACCAAAACCGAGAGCGTATTCCAGAGCGCGTTGTTCACGCTAAAGGCTGGGGAGCGCAAGGGACTTTCACGGTTACTCATGATATTACCGACTATTCTTGCGCCGATATTTTTTCACAGGTAGGCAAGCAAACTGAAGTGCTAAGCAGGTGGTCAACTGTAGCAGGCGAATCTGGCGCGGCTGACACCGAGCGCGATGTACGTGGTTTTAGTCTGAAGTTTTATACCGAACAAGGCAACTGGGATATGGTAGGTAACAATACCCCGGTGTTCTTTGTTCGTGATGGCTACAAATTCCCTGATTTTATTCGCACCCAAAAACGCCACCCGAAAACCAACCTTCGTTCACCAGAAGCCATGTTCGACTTCTGGGCAGGCCAGCCAGAAAGTGTACACCAGGTGACTATTCTGATGTCTGATAGAGGTATACCCGTATCGCCTATGCATATGAATGGTTATGGAAGCCATACTTTCAGCATGTGGAACAAAGATGGCAAACGTCATTGGGTGAAGTTTCACTTCAAGACCCAGCAAGGCATTAAGAACTACACCAATGAAACGTCTGAGAAGATTATTGGTAGTACGCGAGAAAAGTATCAAGAAGAACTGTATAACGCCATAGATGAAGGGAACTTCCCGAAATGGACTATGTACATTCAGGCTATGCCGGAAGAAGATGCTGGTAAGCAAGCTTTTAACCCTTTCGACTTAACAAAAGTATGGCCGCATGATGATTACCCGCTTATTCAAGTAGGCGAGCTGGAAATGAATCAAAACCCTGAAAACTATTTCCAAATGATTGAAAATGCGGCATTCAGCCCATCCAACGTTGTACCTGGCATTGGTTTCAGCCCTGACAAAATGTTGCAGGCACGAATCTTTTCGTATGCTGATGCACACAGATACCGTTTAGGCACGCATTATGAAGCGCTACCCGCTAATGCGCCTAAAAACAGTAAGGTAAACCACTATCATAAAGACGGTGCAATGCGCTTCTTTACCAACGATTTTGGCAATCCTGATGCGTACTACGAGCCAAACCAACACGAAGGTCCTGTGGCAGATTTCTCGGTAAAAGAGCCGCCACTTCGCATTGACGGCGATGCAGACAGATATTATCAAGAAGATGCGGATGTTGATTACGTTCAACCTCGTAAACTTTATGAGATGTTTGATGACGCACAAAAAGAGCGTATGTATAAGAACTACGCGGCGGCCATGGGCCCATGCTCAGATAGCGTGAAAGAGCGCTGGTATGCCGTGTTAGAAAAAGTACATCCAGATTATGCAGCAGGTGTGAAACACGCGGTAGAAACCTTGGATACCGACGTTAACACAGTACCTATTACTGAAAACACGCCGATTGAAGATAACTAAATCTAATTGTGTCTAGCTGGTAACGTTGTGAATTAGCGTTACTTTACATAGCTACACAAAAGCCCCAAACACGATGTGTTTGGGGCTTTTTATTGATAGTCGAAGTAGACTAGTACAAATCTTAAAGATGCGTGGGAATTGAACTACACATTGCTTTATATTTTATGGCTATGACACCCACTTTTATAGCGAGGCTTTAAACGGGCTATTTCTTGTCGGAACGTTCCGCTCTTTTCTTTTTCTTGCGCTCGTTCTTGTCGGTTACAATCTTAATCGCTTCTTCTTGCGTTAAGTTAGGGTGTTTAGTGATTATCTCTTTAACTCTGTCATCAAATTTTGTCATTTATAAATCTCATGTTTTGTATGTTCAATATTACAGCGGTTCTAGCTTTCAACGTGAATAGATGTGTAGCGGTTCAACTTCCTGCACCGTTCAAAAAAGATGGCAAGATTAGAAATAAGCGCACCCTTTATACTTAGATATACTCAGATGCCTTCGCACAAATAAACTAGAACAACAGCTCATGCGTGATAACCGTATTTTACACCAAACTCGAAAATAAAGATGTGGAAATCGAGTTGAAATTTGAGGGGGGCTTTGTGGACACCCACAGTAATTTTAAGGGTATCTAACTTTATGAGATTTTGTGGACACCCACTGCGATAGGTTCAAAAACCGTCGTTCGCAACAACGAGATAAGGGCATCTTTCAATGCATATTAGTTTATTCATCAACGTTACACTCTTCCCCTTGATAATCGGCAGTTTTACTGTGTCGTGACTTTTGGCACATGTGCAAACTAGGCGGACTCATTATCATCGAACTTACTATCAACGGACTAAGTGACACCCACGATGAAAAAACTAATAATCCTTCTCAGTATGTGTTTAGCAACGGCTGCTTTGGCTAATAGTAAGGTTGCTTATCAGGAAGTCGACTTTATTAACCCCAATACACAACAGCCGATTAAATTGTCTATCTGGTATCCAGAGGGTAAACCTTGTGACAATGCCAAACTGTGTCTATCTGAATCCGCGCGCCTAGATCAGGCGGTGCTTTTATCACACGGTGCCATGGGTTCGGCTAGAGAGCTTATTTGGGTTGGTTATGCCACGGCTTCACAAGGTTTTATTACCGTAGGAATTAACCATTTTGGCGAATCTTGGGCTTATGGAAAAGACAGTATTCAGCCACACGCTGCGACAAAGATATGGCGTCGTGCAAGCGAAATATCGGCGGCAATAGACCTACTGCAGCGTAACCAAGCCAGCTCCCAAGAGCCCGCTCATCTATTTAGTCATCAAGTGAATTGGCAACAACTTACCGCTATTGGCTTCTCATCAGGTGGTTCAACCGTTATAACGTTGGGTGGTGGTAAGTACAACCCAGAACAAGCAGTAACTTACTGTGCTTCTGAGCGATCGAAAGGTGATTTGGGCTGCCGCTATGCTAAAAACTTACCGGAGCATGCCATATCAATTGAAGAAGCAAGCCGCGACTATCGCGACGAGCGAATTGTAAAAGTAGTCGCACTTGACCCTGCAGCAGGACCCATGACCACAACAGAGAGTTTATCGAATATGAACATCCCTGTTCTGATTATTGGGGCGAAACAAAACGACTTTTTACCTTTTGCCAATCACGCGGGCTACTATGCATCTACAATACCTAATGCATCACTCTATCGGTTAGACAATAAAGCTGGTCATTTCGTCTTTATCGATAGTTGCCAGCACGAACACAAAGCCATGGGTATTTCTCTATGCAAAGACAAGGAAGGAGTAGACCGCGAAAAAATTCACCAACAGCTTTACCCAAGGCTGTTCCAATTTATTTACTCAGGTACTTAATTTAGAAAGGCCAGAGTACGTTAACATCGTTAGTGTACTCTGGCCTATTTGTCATATAGGTTTAACGTGTAGAACGCCTACGTCCACTTTCACCACTTCTGCCGTTGCGCCCTTTTTTATGGCCGATGAAGATTTAACTGTCCATACCACGCCAGAAAATCGCGCGGTACCGGGCGCCCCAGGAGCCACGTCACTTTCTAAATCGAACTGTGTTCCTATCCAGTCTGACTTTACCTCTTTAGGAGCACGATCTTTTTGAAGTAGCTTCAATGGACGCCAAAGCACTAATGTAAGGATTGCATCAATAATCGCGATGGCAATAAACGCATCTAACAATTCCTCATTGAGTATTCCAATATACATAAGACCTGACACCAGCATCATTGCAATGCCCAACGTCAACAGGAGTATTGTGGTGAAACCCATTAATACTTCGATAATTAGCAATAATAAGCCTATGCCAATTAAAAAGTGCGGTAAGTTGGTAAACATACTGTCCATGGCTACGCCTTCTTACCTATTGTGTTCGCAATCGTCATTGCTTGTGCCACAACATTACCTATTTCTGTTCCACTATCAGGCAGCAATACAATGGAAGACTCTTTTGCAATTTTCTCTTTCGCTTGAATAGCGCCTTTCGCTAGCTCAAGCTGCACCGCTTTTTGCCCTTCTTGGGTTGCGGCCGCTTTACCCACCGTTTCAATGGCTTCTGCATCTGCTTGAGCAACACGAATAATCGCTTGCGCTTCACCGTCGGCTTTTAGTATTTGCTCTTCCCTATCGGCTTCAGCAGCAAGAACGATGGCTTGTTTATCACCTTCGGCGCGGTTAATGGCTGCTTGACGATCACCTTCAGATTCTAAAATCTGGGCGCGTTTTAATCGTTCCGCCTTCATTTGCTGTTCCATCGCATCTAGCACTGAATTCGGCGGGTTAATATCTTTTAGCTCGTAACGCAATACCTGAACGCCCCATGGCGCAGCGGCTTCGTTAAGCGCAGACACAATATTGGTATTCAATAAGTCTCGCTCTTCGAAGGTTTTGTCCAATTCCATTTTTCCAAGTTCAGAGCGCATGGTGGTTTGCGCCAACTGCGTTACCGCAAACGTATAATCTTCTACACCGTAGGTGGCTTTGTAAGGGTCTACCACTTTGAAATACAACACACCATCAACGCTTAACGTGATGTTGTCTTTAGTAATGGCAGATTGCTCTGGAACGTCGCCCGCCTGCTCTTTTAAAGAGCGATTTGCAGCAACCTTATCAATAAACGGAACAATAAAGTTAAGACCGGCTTCCAAGGTGGTGTTGTATTTACCAAAGCGCTCAATGATGTACGCACGGTTTTGAGGTACAAATTTTATTGACGATTTAAGGGTAATAACAATTAGCACAAGTAAGATAATTTGATACGAAAAAACGTATCCTAGTAAGGTGTCTAATTCCATTTACGTACTCCTGAACGATTAATACAATGGCTTCAATAAGTGTTTATATCACAATAAGTAAACACTAAAAGCAGTTAAATTTTGAGGGAACGTTTCAACTGACTAGTGAACGCGGTAATTATTGGACACCCACCGATAGCGGGTAATCAAATATAAACTTACTGAACACCACTATTTTCTCCTGCGTTTTAACAGCTTAGCTCCCGCTCAAAAAATAACCATTGCCATGCATAGAAGTATTATGTAAGTTATACATAACACTTCTATGCAAAGAGACGCTATGGCTTCAATAATTGCAAAAGACTTAGTCGCGGCTTCGGCAACGCCGTTAATACTCTCTATTTTGAAGAATGGTGACAGTTATGGTTACGAAATTATTCAGCAGGTAAAAGAGCATTCAAACGGTTTGCTTGAATGGGCTGATGGAATGCTATACCCCATTTTACATCGCATGGAGAAAAACGACTTCATTGAATCCTATTGGGGTAAGGCCGACACGGGTAGAAAGCGAAAGTATTACACCTTGCAGGATGAAGGCCGCAAAGAATTACTCAAGATGCAAGAGCAGTGGCATCAGCTATACACTTTACTTATGTCTTTCAAAGGAGAATAACGTATGTTTGATCTCGATAACGCTGTTGAAAATTGGTGTAATAAGGTTGTCTCTCACAACATTTGGGATGCAGATAAAATTGATGAATTGAAAGACCACTTATATTGCATTATCGAACAAGATGTAAATTCAGGTACCAATGAACAGCTCGCTTTCGAAAAAGCGACCAGTGAATTAGGCTACCCCGAAGCAGAAATGAAGACGTCTTCTGACCGAGCCAAAGTTATCCATAGAATATGTCGAGTATTAAATAAAATTGAAGGTAATTCCTCGTCAGATTCACCATTAGTGCTCGGTCACGCGATAATATGGGCCAGCGTAATGCTTGCTATGGCTTTAGTTGTTGATGATAAAGACACGAATGGAGCTGTACTGATGATTTTAACACTAGGTTGGTTTGCCAGTTTCCTGACTCTTGATGGTACTAAGGCTTCAGCAAAAAAAGAATGGGCTTGTTTAAAGCGCTTCGTTGAACGAAAAATGTCTTAATTATGGGGCGCTCATTTCATGAGCAATCAATGAGTGGGGTAAGTCATTGAAAAATAGGAGAGATTGGTCGGTGTGAGAGGATTTGAAAATAGTCTGATCACATTACATAGCAATATATAGTGGTACTCCCGTCAGAGCGACACTATATAGTGATACATAGTACTACGTTTTGGGTGCCAAAATATGCTGCTAGTGCACAAATGGGTGCAGTCCCCCAAGTTAAAAACTTTCATATTTCACGCATTCTAAATGCTGTAAATATTGCGATTAGTTGCGTTTTATCCGCGTACGGATTGATACGGCAAACAAGGCAATAATAATAGGGCCTATAACTGCGTATAGCGTATTTATTAAATAAACGGGGGAGTTTTTCGGTAAATTATCAAAAATTTCAAGCTTATCTTTTTGAAGTGTCAAAGTCTGTATCGAATATGTTAGTACCCCTCTAATTCCTTCAACGTTGATCTTGATGGAATTCATTAGCGTTTCAAAACTGTCAAATGAGCTTATATTCACTTCTGAAATATTAATCTCAATTAGTGACTCATTAGCATAAATTGAATAATCCCAAAGGTGATAAGCATTTAGAAAAGTGAGAAGTGACAACCACAAAAACACTCTTAATGGGCTGGTCCCATAGTTGCTAAAAATTTTATATGCAGCAGGTACACTCAGTAACCAACGCCGCCACCATTTTAGCTGCCTTCGCTTAGCTTCCATCTCCCCTACGAAAAAATCATTTGCTAATCCAAAGTCTTTATTCTCTTCAAGTGAATACCTTATATTTCGATAGGTATTCTCGATCCCTGGCAGCATCTCGCGCCTGCTGTAATAGTCATTTTGTTGGTGAAAACTTAGTTCATCAAACAGTCCATTTGCGTATTTCGGTGAATCCGGTCGGTCGTTTCGGTTTTATCCGATCACTTTTTCTTCTTCTTTTTCGTCCTTGCCAGTTTTACCTTAAGTGATCGGATTGGTCTAGTTTTCTCATCGATTCGCCAGCCAGTTCAATTCGATGACTGTTGTGCAGTAAACGGTCGAGTAATGCATCTGCCACGGTGGGGTTACTGATGAGTTTGTACCATTCGGTAACGGGCAACTGGCTAGCGATAATGGTGCTGGTGTTTTGATATCGTTCTTCCATCACGTCAAGTAAGTCATTGGCCTGTCTTGCACTCAGTTTTTCCATTCCCCAGTCATCTAGGATGAGTAGCTTTTTCTTGGCGAGTTGTGCAAGCTGTTGTCGATAACTGCCATCGGCGTGACCGATATTCAGCTCATCAAGAAGCTGGCCGAGCCGGTAATATCTTACTGTATGATGCTGTTCACAGGCTTGTCTGGCTAATGCGCAAGCGAAGTACGTTTTACCGCACCCCGTTGCACCAGTAACGATAATGTTATGGGCGTGATGTAAGTATTGGCCGCTCAACAGTGTGGCGACTTTATCTTTGCGTAGACCGCGCTCTGCACGGTATTCCAATCGGCTGGCGTGAGCTTCTAAGCGCAAGGTTGCTTGCCGCAGTAAACGCTTCACTTTGCTGTCTTGACGACAGTGAATTTCGTGCTGCGCCAGTAATCCCAAGCGTTCTTCGAAGCTCATCTCGTCGTAGGTTGTCGCTTGGCCTTGTTGTTGCAATAACGCTTGAGCGAAGTGCCCAAGCCGTAAGCTACGCAGTTGCTCTTGTAGTTGGAGATTGTGTCATGAGTTGTCCTATTGATAGTAATATTGGCCGCGGATATTGTGGTGGGTAACAGGTTGTTCATCTTGCTCGACAGCGGTGCTCGGTACGCTTTCTTGGTGATGTTTGAGTAAGTTCATCACAACGCTTCTGTGAGGGCGTTCTAGCAGTAACGCCTTTTGGCAAGCGGCTTCAAGTCGCGCAGCACCATGCTGTTTAGTGAGATTTAGAATGGCTAGGCAGCTTTTAATCGCTTGCTCTGGATGTTGACGGCTATGGATGTGCCACTGCACCACACCGCGCGTACCTACACCAATATTCTCAGCCCAGTGCAATAAGCGTTCAGCGCTGAAGCGCTGTTTTACATGGCTGTCCGGCATGTGTTCTTTTTGCGTTGAGAAGCCGCCGTCTTTTGCTGATTTAGCGTGCTGTGTCACCAGTTGATTTTGGTGATAGATGCTAATCACGCTGCCACTAGCTTCGATGGTCACTGTGTTGCCCACTAAGGTGTGCGGTACAGAGTAAGCATGCTTTTGGTACAGCACATGGTAATCCGGCCCAACTTTGGCCCGTTTACTGTCTATGTACTCATACGTGGTGCCAGGCAATGGCATTAACGCGGGCTTATCGAGCAGTTCAAACTGCTCACGGCGAGAGCCTGGATGTAAGCGCTGCGGCCGATTATTTAACTCTTCCATTAACACTTTGATACGTGCGTTAAGGCTCGCTAAGGTGTAAAAGCACTCCCGGCGTAATCGCATTAATATCCAGCGTTCAACAATCAGTACCGCATTTTCTGCTTTGGCCTTATCCTTCGGTTTGTAAGGTCTTGCCGGAACGATGGCGCAGCCATAATGCCGCGCCATTTTGGCGTAGTTTTCATTCATCGTGGGTGCGTAACGGTGGGCTTTGGTAACGGCTGATTTCAGGTTATCCGGCACAAGTAAACGGGGTACACCGCCAAGGTAGCGGAACGTTCTTACGTGCGCCATTATCCAGTCTTCTTCACGTTGTGAGCGGCCAGCTTCAACATACGTGTAGTTGGTCGCACCTAAAGTCGCTACAAAGATTTGTGCGTGATAACGCACTTCGCCTGTATCGGGATTAACAATAGGTACTGTCGGCCCGCAGTAGTCAATAAACAACTTGTCGCCCGCAATATGGTGCTGGCGCATACTACGCTTCTGCTTTTTAAGCCATCGCTGATAATGCTCGCAAAACTGCGTGTAACCATAAGCTGACGCACTATCCTCGGCGCAATATTCTTCCCACAGTAACAGCTTAGTCATGCCTTTACGCTTCAACTCTTGCTGCATAAGCATAAAGTCAGGCAGCCGTTTTTGGCGCTGAACGGGACCAGTGTTATACAACTGAGCCTCGAGCGTTTTATCGTTGATCGCTTCCGGTAACGGCCACGATAAATCACTGGATTTAAAGCGCGAGAGTATTTCACTCACGGTTGAAGGACCGAGACTTAAGCATTGGCCGATGTCTCGATGACTTAATCCTACTTCGAATTTGAGACGCAGGACGTCTTTAATTTTTCTCATATCGGTTCTCTTTCTCGCCATGGCAGCTCGTTCCTTCAATCAAGTGATGAAGTTGAGCTTACCAATTGATTTAGTGAGAAAAAGAAGAAGATTTCGGGATTCCGATCAGTGATTTCGGAAAAACGTCATTTTTGATCGGGTAACTCCGAAATAAGCGATCGGATTAGACCGAAATCACTGATCGGATTGAACCGAAATGGGTGATCGGAATGGGCCGGAACATGCACCATTGCGCCTAACCTTTTTCTGCCGCCAATCATTCCCTATAAAATTAACGCCGCGAAGGTCAGTATTTCGAAAACTCGCTTCAGAAAGTCTTACTCCGTTGAAAGTAACTCCTTTGGGGTCCGCAAAGCTTATTTCTTCAAGCATGGCTCTACTATTGAAAAGAACATACAGAACTACATGTTCTCGCCTGTGTGGAAATCTAACGCGATAACGGTTGAATGCTCTGAGAATAATTGCTCTTATTTTACGTAGATGCTTTTTCACAAATCCCACGAAGATTCGAATATAGTGGCGAATTCGGCTTTTGAGAAATGACCTATAATTTCTATACTGATATTTAATCTTTGTCCAAGTATCAGCTTCAGGTCCAGGTTTCTGGGTTATTACTAAAGATGGGCCGGCTACAGTAAAACTAAATGCCGAGCTTACAGATAATGAAACGGTTTTAGTTTGTATAAATGTTGCCTTACTAGAGAAGTGGCAACGGTTGAAGTTAGCTGACTGTTTTAAAGCTCCCGAAATAAAGAACTCACCATCAAACTTTACTTCTTTTGCGATAAAACTTTCTTCTACTTCAATAGACGCAGCTTTAAAAAAGCTAAACTCTAGTCCGCTAAGATCAACTGAGCCTTTGAATTTGCAGGTTTGTAGTTCCAAACTGCTAATTTCACAACCAGTCATATCTACATTGCCTTCAAACACGCCCTGTTTTATTTTGACTCCATAAAGGCTCGAATTTTGTAATCTCAATGATGTTTTACACACCACATTTTCCAGCTCTTTAGTTATTGGGAAGTTAAAGCCTCTCCAATCACCATCTCCCTTTATATCCAGTCGTTTCAATCTCCACCAAAAACGCTTTTGAGCATCGCCCTGCCTTATAGTTTGATGGAATAGGCACAGCTCTGCCTCATTAAGCGCTTTTTCTTCTGCTGGATGCTTACAGGTTTCGCCATTTCCATGGTTGTAACTGCACTTTTTGACCATTCTTTATTACCTCCATGTATTTTGGCAGCTGGGAACATTTTTGGTGTTTGACTCTAAGCAAACCATATTCCCCCAGTAACTTTTACCCGCATTTTTTATCTGGTGTTATCAATTCGACGCTGCGAAAAGGAAAGCTACATTAGTTATTTTGATTCATGCAGTTGGTTCCCAAAATTTTCAGCAATCTCCTAAACTCATCATTATCCGAATCACTTTTCCAGCGGTTGATAAATCGGCAAACTACTTGAAGATTATCTCTCTCGTAGTGACCGTTGCTATCGATTCTGTCCAAGGAACAAACAAGCTCTTTGTCGCCATTGACTTCGTCCATTTCAAGAGGCAACTCTGATAATGCACACATCCCCTCCTGAGCTTCAATCAACGCGGTTATGTAGTCTTCCAGCTCCATTTCATTGCGAAACTTCACATCCTTATTTTTAACCGCCCTTTCTACTGTTTGGCCATTAGATTGCTTCGCTGTCGTAAACGCCATTCTAGACATTCGCATAGCTGCTTTTCTGGCGCTGTTCGCATAGGTTACAGGATTATATTCTTTTGAAGCATTGGCATTTTTCTTTTTCCACAGTTCCTGCTCATGCCAAGGCGATAGATCTTCGCCATTTATTAAAGCGATAGCATATTCAGCATTTTCAGGTTTTAGTTGCTGGAGTGTGGCTTCGGTTGATAAGAAATCTTTTGCTTTTGGATGAAGACCGTGCCATAGAAGCTGTTGCCCTGATTTGCTGCGGTCTGACCATGGCTCACATGGTTTATGACAGACAACAACTTCTCTTTTTCGGTCAACAGGCTCTTTCTTGTTTTCAAAAAAATGAGGGGCATTTTTTGAAACAGTCCAGTATAGCTTCTCGCCATCTCTATGAATCCAGAGATCATCAGCTGTCTCGGAGATGATCGTCATGAGGTTGTACCAACGGGATGCGGTTGATCTGGTCGGTGGCAGTCCTCTGGCTGATTTATCATTCTTCATTCGAGAAATGATGTATTCTTCCCGTTTACCTTGTTCCCAGAGAGGCTGTGCCTCGACATCGTTCATCGTTGCGACAGTGCCTTTTGCTTTACAGACTGTCCATTCGCAATTTTCTTCGCCAAAATTGGCTATAAACACTCTCAAGTTTTTTACATCCCTGTTTAAACTAAAAAATTATAAAGAACCCTATCAATTACCATTTAAAATAAAATCGCCGCCATCTTCACCTTGCTGTTGAACAAAATCAGATTTAGCGACAAAAGGTTCAATATCAGAAGGCTTAATAGCAGAAAAAAGTTTAAAGTACCAAAAAGACCATTCTTCCGTTTTTAGAGTGTCGATTTCAGGTTCTCTTGAAAAGATTCTTATTTGTAATGTCAGTTCTTCCGAGTCTCTAGTGTTGCATTTATTTATTATCACTTGCTCAAATGCTCTAAACTTCCCTTCTACTCGACTGCGGATTTCATATATTTCGTCCCATGTATTTAATTTATCTAGAACGTTAGCATCCTGTTCATCCCACACAACTTTAATTTTCGGTTCCGGGTCGCGAGCTTCGCTAATTTCAATCTTCAGTGAAGACTGAGCTTCTTCTGCATAGGGATAAAATGCCAATCGCTCTCTTCGTTTTTTATACTTAAAAAGATCTTTCGCTTTTTTCGCATCTTGATTACAAACATCACATAAGGGAATTAGATTATCTGGGTGTACCGCAAATATGGGATATTTTGACTTACATAACTGATGGTCGTAGTCAGCTCTCCACTGTTCACCATCCACTATACCCGCTCTGAATGCTGCCAGCTCTTTCATTCCACACGCTTTACAAATATTTCCGTTAACTGCTTGTGCTCTGAACGCATTGAAATGCGCCGTAATATCAGTTCCACCAGCAGCTCTTATGATAGGAATTAAATCCTTTGTAGCGCAGTAGAGGTGAGTTGATATTGCTTTTTACTTTGCGAAACATTCTGGTGGTAAAAAGTCCAATATGTCTCTGACTGGATTATCGAAGAAAACACTAAAGCTCTGGTTACTATACACAGCATCATACAATCGAGTTTTGATGTCCTCCCCTGCTGCGTTTATCGAATCAAAGAGAAATTCAAACTTGTCCCTTGTAAGCGCGCTTTGTGCTCTAGGGTAGTTTTCTCGAGCATTTTCCCAACATGCATCCCCAACCGCACCTTCTGTAAAAAGCGTGCGATCAAACTCGTCAGCACTTGCTGCATGTTCTAGAAAAAAGAGTAGCTCTGCATTAAGCAAATCAAACACCTTAAACCTAGGCGAATCTGGTGACAACTTAAACAGCATTACTGGCTTAACTTCCTTATTAAATAGGCTTTCTCCGCAGATAAACCAAGATTTTTCTTAATCCATTTTTTGGCGTGTTCATCTCCTTTTTCTAATTGTACACGTATTTCGTAGATTACACTTTGTGAAATCAACGAACGTAATCCAAATAGCTCTTTTATTAGCACATCAAATGATGCCCCGTAAGTCTCGTTTTGCACCATGTTCATCCGTATAAATCCGTTGTCATCTCGCCGGAATTGATAAACATTTTGGCACTTGAGAGAAGAGACCATAAATGGAGAATGTGTCGAGAGAAAAACCTGTGATTTTGTTCCTTTGTTACCGGCATTTAACGCATCAGAAACGTACTTATGAAAAGAAGTTCGCCAGGCTGGATTAAATGCGTCTCTGGTTCGTCGAGTAAAAATAGAGTATTTTCCTGCGAATATAATTTTAATATCGCTAATATCTGCAGTAACTGCGACTCACCATCTGATAACTCTTCAAAAGCAACTGAAGTTAAATTATCTCCTTCTAGCATTAAACGCTTAGCTGCTAATGCTAACTTTACTTTAAGGGGCTTTTTAACTGTCCCAAAAAAATAATTTCTATCCAGTTGATATCGGTCATGCGCGCTAATATTTTTTAGGCCCAACTGCTGAGTCTTATATAAGCGCTCGAAAAGTCTAAATGGGTTAAGTACGCCATGGGTTGATAGCCTGCTATCGTCAGCTAGCTGGCTGAGATCTAAGCTAATAGTCCCCTTCAAAGCATCTAATTCGTAGTACTCAAATTCTTCTGAGGTTGTTTTTCTGCCCTGATACTCTACATTTTCCTCCCCCGCTAAT
This sequence comes from Alteromonas naphthalenivorans, assembly GCF_000213655.1. NCBI lineage: Bacteria > Pseudomonadati > Pseudomonadota > Gammaproteobacteria > Alteromonadales > Alteromonadaceae > Alteromonas > Alteromonas naphthalenivorans. Next base: position 1,242,965 of record NC_015554.1, on the reverse strand, counting down.
TGAATGAAGGAGCTTACACTTTCTACAACTTCGTCAGATACATAAGGCTGAGTAAAATCAAATTCGAGTATTAACAAAGTTGGAGTTGAATAAAGCAGCCTATATTGACTATTTTTTTTCGCTAAATCTTGGACGAAAAAAGACTCGTACTCAAAATCAATAAAAGAAACGACAAGCTGCGCACTATCGTAGTCTAGATATACCAGGTTAGAGGTCTGAGTAACCGTTTCCGGTAATTCAATTTCATCCTCAACGTAGTCAGCTACCTCAAAATTAAACAAATATGGGTGATTTCGTTGATACCTTTTTAGAAGATCTATTTTGTTCTTTCTAAACTGATTAAAAGCTGATTCCGAATCATTTCGATTATTTTCTGCGTAATACCATGAAGCCGATCGGTCAATACTATTCAAGCCGATCACTTTTTTGTCTGCCAGTAGACCTTAGTAAAATCTAACTTGAGTGATCGCCATCAGTCAAGGAATTTAGTTTTTTTCGCATCGATTCGCCTTTTAATTCCAACTTTATTGCTCCGTGAACAAGCCGATCTAGGATCGCATCAGCATGTGTCGATTCTCCGATCATTTCATACCAATTTTCTATCGGTAATTGGCTGGCAATTAAGGTCGATTTTGTGTCATATCTCGCATCAATTAATTCCAGTAAATCACTGCGTTGTTGAGCTGTTAATGGCTCTAATCCCCAATCATCTAGGATCAGTAAATTGGCAGAGCTAAGCTTGTTGATCAGTTTTCGATAACTACCATCGGCTTGCGCTAAGAACATCTTTTCTAATAGCTCTTTAAGCCTAAAATAATAAACGCTACTCCCTTGTTGGCAGTGGTTTTGACCAAGCGCGCAAGCGAGGTAAGTTTTGCCACACCCCGTTGCGCCCGTGATCAAGATGTTTTGATGAAGGCGAAGCCATTCACCTTGTGCTAATGAACGGATCTGAGTTTTATCGAGTTGTCGTGCTGCGCCATAGTTTAGTTGAGCCAGTGTGCCGCCAACTCTGAACTTTGCTTGACGAGTTAAGCGATCAATTTTACGCTGGTCACGCTGTGTTATTTCATGCTCAAGCAATAAACTTAGCCGCTCTTCGAAACTTTGTTCTACGTATAGATTGGGTTGCTCATATTGCTGCAATAGTGCATCACGTATACCGCTTAGCTTTAAGTTACTTAACTGGTTATTGACTTGTTGATTGATATTTTGCATAAGATTTCCTTTGGTTTGTTAGTTTTGATTAATGGTAATAGTTGTTGCCGCGGATATTTTTATGATCAATATCTTGTAGTAAATCACCTTGAGCTTGTGGTAAGGGTTGCTTATCCAAGCCCTTTTCTAAAATGTTTTTTACTTGTTTTACGCGAGTAACACCTGTGGCTAATGCGCGATGACAGGCTGCTTCAAGACGTTGGTCAGTAAACTTCTTACCTAGGCTTAATAACCCCATACAAGCACGGTAGCTTTGTTCTGGATGCTTTTTAGCTTGCATCAATTGCATAACAAACTGCTCCGTTGAACCACCGAACTTAGCTGCCCAACGCTCGAACCGTTGTGGTGTCCATTGCTGCTGCTTTTGATGAGCTATTGGCATATGTAGATCAAGCGTAGTGTGTGCACCTTCTCGGTGTGATCTTGGATGAACGGCTACTTGAACACCCTGATGGTAAAGTGTCACCAGTTGACCTGTGGCATGGGCTTCAAGCTTTTGTTTGATCAAGGTATGAGGTACTGAGTAGTAGTGTTTTTCAACTTCGACATGATAATCAATATGCACGCTTACTTGTTTGACTAAGGTGTAACTGTAAGCCTGTGTGGGTAGTGGTTTGAGAGCAGGTTTATCAATGGATTCAAACTGACTGAGCCTTGAACCAGGGTGCTTCTTCATTTTCCGCTGGTTTAAGTCGACAAGCAGTTTTTGTATCTTTAGGTTTAATTGGCGCAAGCTAAAGAAGCTTTCATTGCGAAGCCGTGCCATTATCCAGCGTTCGACAATTTGCACACCCACTTCTGCTTTGGCTTTATCCTTGGGCTTATAAGGTCTAGCAGGCACAATGACCGTATTGTAGTGTGTCGCCAATTGTTGGTAGGTTGGATTTAAATCAGGCTCATATCGACAAGGTTTAGTTACCGCACTTTTTAAGTTGTCAGGGATTACCAGCTCTGGCACACCACCAAGAAACTCAAAACAACGAGCATGACTCATCACCCAATCTTCTAGCTTTTGGCTATACGTTGCCTCCGCATACGTATAATTAGATGCGCCCATAACTGCGACAAACACTTGAGCTGTACGGTATTCACCTGTACTAGCATCAACAATATTCATAGTTGGGCCGCAGTAATCAACAAACAGTTTTTCACCTGCTTTATGGTTTTGTCGCATGGACGGTTTTTTGACATTTAAGCCATGCCTTGTACTGTCGGCAGAAGTGGGTGTAACTGTAAAATCCTTCCTCGTGTCGCTCTTTGTATTCTTGCCAAAGCAGCAATAGCGTCATGGTTTTGGGTCGCAGCTCCTGCTGAACTAACAACCAGTCAGGAATACTAAAGCCTTTTAGTCGGGGCTTTGTTTTGAAGAATGCTCGTTGCAGAGAATGATCATCCCATTTTTCATCAAGTGGCCAGCAAGTGATACCTAACTCTGCTGATTTACAGGCATATTTAGAAACAATTGAAGGTGAAATAGATAAGCTGTTTGCTATCTTTCGATGACTGAGTTTACAGTCGTATTTTAGTCTTAAAATCTCTTTAAGTTTACGCATTGAAATAGGTGCCGTTGGCATGGTTATTCTCATCATCAAAAATGAAAAGGATAACGGTTAAAAACACCTACTGGATAGACAAAAATGAGTATAAATTGAACGATACCATTCAAGCCGATCACTCAATACCATTTTGACCAAAAAGTGATCTGCATCGATGGTATTGAGTGATCGCGATGGATAGTATTAGGTGATCGGCTTAGATGGTATTAGGTGATCGCGATGCATGAGAATATGCATATTTTCATAGGACAGATCTAATGCCCGTTTTTCTTTATGGTAACGCGCCCTAGCTTTCAAAGCCTTAAACAACTGGTTCGCATTTTTCAAAAACGGACGTTGTAAGTTTTCATTAAGACCGGAGGAATATCCTACAACATTCGGTAAAGGTAATTGTTCTAAGCCTATTTTTATTGATTGGTCGGCTTGCTCAACATCGATTGGCTGTACGTCACCGCCATTGACTGATACCGAAAATTTGGGATCAGTAAAACCATCAGCAATTTGGAGTTTTTCCCCGAATACTTCCGCACGAGCAGAAGGTGCAGCATTTACATAACCGCTCATGCTATAAACCAGTGAAAAGTCGAATCCTAAATGCCCTTTGTTTTTAAAATCAGTTCGCTGCAAACGTTCTAGATAGGCAAAACACTCTGCAATTAACTCCAATAGTTGGGATTTGCCAGAGCCATTTAAACCAATAAATGCGATGACATTGTCATCGGCATCCTCAAAATTAAAGGTCTGATCTTTCAATCCTTTGTACTGCCCTTCCAAAGTTAGCGACAGCAAACGCATCAGGATTTTTTCCTTACACTACTTTTTTTAACCGGCTTAAACGCTTCACGTTCTGCTTTAATTTTTTCCAACAAAGCCTCAGCACTATTTTCTCCGCAAATTGATTCAGGATTTGCCGCACGCCAATTGGCGGTGAGTTCACCGCGAAATGCTTTGGCTAAAATAGATTGGGTGAGGTTATTCACTCTTTGGAGTGCTGCATTGGCTTTTTGCTCGATGCCATCGGCAAACGCAAGTAACTCTTCAACGCGTCGAACTATCTCACGTTGCTCAGATATCGGTGGTATTTCTAATACAAACTCCTTCACATCTCTTTGAAACAAATGAGGTACAGCTGAACCTGTCATTCTTTCCTGAACAAGCCTTTGCATTGTTGGTCCAGCTAAAAAGAAATAAAGAAACTCTGGGACAAAATATTTACCTGAACGAATCAATAGCAGAGAAGAGTTAATACTTGCCGGCTCTGCCAAGTTTTTCACAATTCCTATTTTTCCAATACCCGCGCCATCTTTGCAAAGAAGAATATCGTCATTTTGTAACATTATTTCAGGGCTTTCATCGTATCTCTCCGGTGAGATATTAAACGCTTCTGAGAGTTTAACCTCTCGCCCATAGTTCAATGAATGTACACTAAGGAACAATGGGCCTGATTGGGTATATTCAGATGCCTTTAAACCTTTCCAGCCTATTCGTGCTGATATGTAAACTAATCCATCTAAAGGTTGGTTCACCCAACTTTCAGGTAACTCTCTTGATTTAAACTCAGGATCAATTTCAGCTTCTTTATATTTTTTCTTCCAAGAATCTGTTTTTGGCCACTTTCCTTTCGCTTCATATTTAGCTTCTTGTTCTTCTATCCATGTTTCATATTTATATTTTCGAATTTCTTCTAGTCGCTCTTCTTTCGTGAAATCCGATTTATTTACTGCTCTCCACTCCTCCGTCAACTTGCCACTCACTGCATCAGCGAGGACAGATTGGCGGAAGGTTTTCAGGATTTCGGGAATACGCTCGAGCCGGGCTTTGGTGGCTTCCACCTGTGCCAGCAGTGTGTCGAGCTTGTCGGCGATGACTTTTTGTTCTCCTAGTGGAGGTAGTGGGAATTCTAATGATTTAAGAACTTCTAAACGAATGCCTTTAACCGTAGTACCCATTCCGAGTTCTTCAACCTTACGCGAAATCGACCTGTACCAACCAATCAGGTATTCGTGATTGACACCACTAGCAGGAAACAATGCTTTCAGATCCTGATTGATTGCAGAATCAAAATTTGCGACAACAATTTTCCCTAGACTCATTCTAGTCGCAACAATAGGTGTTCCTGAAGGAATCACATTAGTGCTGCTGTTCTTTACAGCTTCTTCTGAAATGTGGTCAACAGTATCTTGTAGGATACTTTTGTTCATATCCTTTACACTCATCCAAGGTATATTACCTTCGTAGTAGCTTGGAATGGATTTACTTGGTGTTCCGCCCCCAATTATCGAAAGCAGAATTTCACTAAGTTCAGTTTGTTTCCAAGATGCCGGTATAGCCATCAGCTCGCACCTTCCAAAGCTACCAATAACGCATCAATTTCCTTTAGCGCCTCTTCCAGCTCACCTTTAGCTTCTCGAGCTAAAACATCTGGCTCAGGCAAATCCGCCGCATCCATACTGTCTTTATCTCTTAACCTGGAAATATCTAAAGAATCGCCTTTCGTTTCGCGAATCCACCCACGACTAAAGCAGCGCCAGCGGGAGTGCGCAAGACGTTCATCAATACCTTGGTTTTCCTCAACGACTTCCTTGTCTACTTCAATGTCTTGTGCACCAAAGCTGTATTCACCTTCACTTCGGCTATTTATGCCATCTGAAGATTCGCCATAGACCTTTTCAAAAGCACCTAGGTGCAGGTCTTTACCAAATTCATCGAGTGTAAAGCCAATATCTGCATTACCAAAGGGGCTGCGTTTACCAAAACTGGGCATGTTTGTGCGCAGGTCATATACCCACACATTTTCAGTGCAGTTTTCTTCCTGGTGTTTGTCCTTTGCAGAACCTTTAGTAAAAAACAGAACGTTGGTTTTTACGCCTTGAGCATAAAAAATACCCGTTGGCAGGCGTAAAATAGTGTGTAGATTGCACTTATTCATTAGGTCGCGGCGAACATCGGTACCTACACCGGCTTCAAACAGTACGTTATCCGGCAGTACGACTGCCGCCCGGCCACCAGGTTTTAAGTTGCGATATATATGCTGTAAAAACGCCAGTTGTTTGTTGGTAGTTTTGTAAGTGAGATCGTCTCTGGTATTGGATGCTTCACCACCTTTACTGGTACCAAAAGGCGGATTTGCCAATATAATATCAGCTTGTTTTAACTCCTTCCCTGCATCGCCTAGTGCATTTCCTAAGTGCACTACGCCCTCTTCGTCGCCTTCCATTCCGTGCAGTAAGCAATTCATTAACGCTAAGCGTCGGGTATTAGGTACCAGTTCAACGCCAACGAAAGCTTTGTTTTTCTGGAAATCAGCTTCTTTAGCAGAAAGTTCTAAGTAATCATCAGTTTGCTCACGCATATACTGGTCGGCGGCAACTAAGAATCCAGCTGTGCCTACCGCTGGATCTTGTATCACTTCGCCAACTTGCGGCTTAATGCAGCGCACCATGCTGTTGATTAGCGCACGTGGAGTGAAGTACTGACCTGCCCCGGATTTTGTTTCCGAAGCGTTCTTTTCTAAAAGCCCCTCATACAAATCGCCTAGCCCGTCTTTTTGGGCGCTAAACCAATCAATATGGTCGAGGGTTTTGATCATTTGTTCTAGATGGCGTGGTTCACGCAGTCGAGTTTGTGCATCGGCGTAGATTGCACTGATAAGTGGTCTTCGTGCACAATATTGCCGTCTGAATCTTTACCTGTTGAAAGGCTTAATAGAATGCGTTTGTAGTCATTTAGCAGATTAATACCCGACTTTTCGTTGATGTCTGTCCAACGACATCCCCCTGGTAAAGGATGGCGTTTTAATACTCCCGCTTCTGTGTTTTCGTGCACCATTTTAATAAATAGCAGAAGTACCAGCTCGGTTACATAATCTGAATAATTAATGCCGTCGTCTCGCAGCACGTCGCAGAGGTTCCAGAGTTTTTGAACGATATCGTTATTTGTCATGTGTGTCTCTTAATTAATAATTTGGTTCTTAACTGTGTGCTATCAGTACTTTGCACAACGGCTCATTAATGTAGTAGTTGGCGCGGCCAATTTTTTGTTTGGTTAAAAAGCCGTGTTCTACTAGTTGCTCTAAATATTTAGTAGCGGTTATTCGCGTTACCCCTAGCTCTTCGATGATAAAATCGATTTTGGTATAGGGGTGATGAAACAAGTTGTTGAGTAAGTCCTGGCTATAGATTTTGGGCAATTGTTCACGAATACCGTGTTTCACATTAGCCATCAGGCTTTTCATTTCGGTAATGAGTGAAATTGTGTTTTGCGCTGTGTCGATAACGCCACCAAGCATAAAGGCTATCCAGGGTTCCCAGTTACCGGTATCACGCACGGCCTGCAAATTATTATAGTAATCTGCTTTGTGCTGAATAATAAAACGGCTTAAATACAGTACTGGCAGGTTAAGCAAGTCTTTAACCACCAAGTACAAAATATTCAGGATCCGCCCTGTGCGGCCATTGCCATCGTAGAATGGGTGAATGCTTTCAAACTGATGATGGATGATGGCCATTTTTACCAGCGGGTCTGCATCGCATAACTCATCGTTATTAATAAATTGCACCAAGTTATCCATTAGCGCCGTTATTTCGTCTGCATGTTGTGGCGGGGTGTACACTACTTCCCCCGTACGAGCATTTTTTAAATCTGTACCGGGTAGCTTTCGCAAGCCTGCGTTGTTGTGCTCCAGGTTTTGCTGGATGGCAAGGATGTCACTTAAGCGAATGAGTTTACTTTGCCGTGCTGCTTGAAAGCCCAGCTTTAATGCTACTGCGTAATCCTGCACTTCTTTGGTTGCAGGGCTAGTAATGGCTTCTTCAAATAAGTTAGCTTTATAAAGCTCGTCATGCGTGGTTACAATGTTTTCCACTTCCGAGCTGTCTTTTGCTTCCTGTAAGGCAAGCGTATTGATTAGTATTGCTTCATTGGGAATGCTGGCGGCAACACCCTTTAATTCGGCCAGATATCGGTGAGCTTCAGCCACTTTTTTGAGTACTGCGCGGGTTTCCCACTGCTCTATATTATCAAGTGGTAACAATGGGATAGATGCAGTCATGATTAATATTATGTCCTTTTTATACATTTAGAACTGTATATGTATAGATTTTGCAAAAAATTATACATGTACTTTATAACATGTATAGTTTTTCTGTTTACTTATACATATAAAGTTTATGCACTTTGGGAAGGCCAAATTGTATCACTCAGTCCATCCAGTATTGTATCCAGCTGGTTACCCAGTACTTTATCCAGCTGCTTTGCTCCGCCCTGCTCTGCAAATCGGCTGTTTACGAATTCTCTATCAACAATGACTTCGTGAACCAGTTGTTTTGCCAGGCGATCAAGCCATTTGCGCTGTGCAGGTAACCAGTTATGACTTTCAAATATTCGCAGCATAGCCTGTGCAACACGTTTTTCAAAGGGTACCAATGGCTCGCCGAATGCTGCGCGGCGAATATGGCCAATTATGCTTGCTGCAATATCATGGTTAGTTTGGTTGCGTACAGCGCTTTGTAGTTTAGCCTCTGAGTATCCTGCACCATCAAGTAATAGTTTAATTTCTTTTAGTTGGTCGCGAGTCAGATCTCGAGGTTTATTTACCACTACCGCAAGAGCTGCACTTTGGTTAAGCTGCTCTTTTATAAACTGGTTAAAGCTGTCCAGATAATCTTCTGGCTTTTGATGTACACCGTAGCTTTGGGTGCGTTCTCTTATCTCATCATGATGTTCAGAAATTATAGGCTGGCGTTCACTGCCGAGTAACTCATTCACTTCTGCCAACTGATTTATCAAACCGCTATGTTTTGTAATAAAAGCCGCAGCTAGCTTAGGCCCAAGCTCGTGTAAGTGTTTATGCAGGCTTTTGGGCTCGACGCCCCATAAACCCTATAATTCATCAAGTTTTTGTTTAAGTACTGGTTTGCTCTCGGCTTTTTTATCGGCCTTTCGCATTACGCGCATCACTTTTTGACTGAGTTGACTTAACACCACATCAGCATGGCTTTGCTCAGGCGCATCACCGGGTGCATTCAACGCGCGTTCCAATTGTTGCGGATTAGTGATTTCGTGTACCAATTGTTCCAACGTAATATTGGGATCTTTAACCAATGGCTTCATGGTATTAACATCGGCCAACGCGGCATAAATATCCACCGGGTCGTAAATTCGAAATACCGTTTTACCAATGTCATCACAGCGGCGGGTAGCACGGCCAATCATTTGCTCATACAAAATCCGTGATTTAACCCGCCGCATAAAAACGAGGTTACAAATTTTGGGAACATCGATACCGGTGGTCAGTAGGTCTACAGTAATAGCAATATTTGGATAGCGTTCGTTTTTATACTGTCGAATGAGCTGTTCTACTTTGTCGCTTTGCCCGGTGATTTTAGCCACTGCCGCTTGGTTATATTCACCGTTATAAAGGTCTTTAAACGCTTCGTCTAAAAGTCGCTTTACCATATCGGCATGCAAATCGGTTGCGCAGAAAATCAGAGTTTTTTCATCCCCGAACGGATCGAGTTCTTGAACCAGTTGCTGACAAATCACTTTGTTGAAGTTTTCATTAATTACTTTGCGATTAAAAGCTTCCACTTCAAAATTAAGTTCATCGTCTAGCTCTGCACTTTGTACTTCACCAGTTTGGGTGTTAATGGCACTAACTTCGGCACCTTTGGCAAATTTAATCCCGTTTTGCGTGAGTAATGTTTCGTATCGAATAGGTGGTTCGTGATCTATTAGCCAGTCATCCGCTACCGCTTCCCTGTATGAATAGGTATAAACAGGTGTGCCGAAAATTTCGCTGGTGTGTTTTGCTGGCGTTGCCGTTAAGCCAATTTTGACGGCATCAAAATAGTCGAGCACCCGGCGGTAACTGGAAAGATACTGACTCGCATCCCGCGTAGCGATTTCGCCTTCGGTCATTTCCTGGTCGAGCGTATACCCTCTGTGGGCTTCATCAATAATAATACAATCAAACTGGTCTAACGGTGGCGGGTTATCGCTCATAAATATGCGCTTTACCATGGCCTGTACAGTTGCTACCTGCACACGCGTTTCAGCCTCAGCAGCCATATCTCCCAGCTCTGCAACATTATAGATTTTAGATAAGGTATGGTTTTGTTCTAGTGGTGCTTCATTAAAAGCATCAATGGCTTGCTGACCAAGTGCGGTGCGATCTACCAAAAATAGAATACGCTTAAATCTCTCAGCCTTTAGAAACCGGTACATCAAACCAATGATGGTGCGCGTCTTACCCGTACCGGTAGCCATAGCTAACAGCGCCGTGCGTACTTCTTTCGCTAGCGTATTTTCCACCGCAATAATGGCTTTTTGCTGATAATCGCGAACTTTTAAATAGCCGAATGGCTCAGTTTTTAGTTTTTTCTCAGCCTCTTCTTTACTGCGTTTGAGTTTGTCGATTAAGCCTTCTGGCGTATGAAACTTAGGGAGTGCACGTTTAATATTGGCAGGTTCCCGCACATCACGAAACCAGGTTCCAGACTGTTCAGCCAGCTGAGGAACGTAAGGGCGACCATTGCAAGAATAAACAAACGGGATTTTATAATGGCTTTCTTGTTCATCAGGCCAGGCAATTGTTAAACCTGCTAAATCCCATGCGCCCAGCATAGGGGGTGAAACACTAAAACCCTTGCTATATCGTTCCGCTTGCGAAATTTTTCCTGCAACGTTGGTGTTTTCTTTCTTCGCCTCAACCACGGCCATGGGCGTTAAACCGTAAAACAGTACATAGTCTGCTCTACCTTTTTCGCCATTATGTTCAGTAGGCCATTCAGCAATAGCGATATTCCTGCCTTTTTCTGGTCGAGCCCCACTTTTATAAGTAAGCGCTTCGCTATCGGCTGTCCAACCCGCTTCTAACAGTTGCTGATCGATTAAAATGCGGGTTAGCGCTTCATCCAACACAATGTGTTGCGTTGCCGCCTGTGTATTTTTGTTTATCTGACTGCGTTGGGCAGTTTGCGTTTTCTCATCAGCCGCCGCTAGCTGAGCTTGAAGTGCCTTTATTTTTGTTTCGTAATCCTTACGTTGTGCTTGTAAGGCATCTTCATGTTCAGACGCTTGCTTCGCCAAAGATCGAGATTCCTCGTCCATTGCCATTGCCAATACTTCATACTCTGCTTTTTCTTTAGCTACGAGCGCATGAAGTTGATTACTGGAATCCAAGTCAACATTGGCTTGTTCTAAATCACTTTTTAACTTTGCAATTTCAGACTGTAACTGACGTAACTGTTCGCTGGGGTCTGTAGGTGGAATAAAAGGGCCAGGTTTAAATTGAACCCCTGATTTTCCGAAAGACTGGTGAAACCATATGGCTAGTTTACGTGCAACCACTAAACCATTCATGGCTTCTTTGTGCTGAGTTCTAAACGTATGGATTGCTTTGTTACCTTCCATTCTAAGAGTATGGAATAACTCTCTGACTACCGGCTCTAGCTGTAACTCACGGTTTATTTTGTAGATTAAATCAGCCTGGGAAGTCTTATCGTCAAACTCAATTCCAACCAATGCTGCAATGTGTTGTGCCAGCGCCTCACCCAGTTGCCTAAGCTTCATTAACGTTGTGTTAGGATCGCTCGAGAAGGCTTTTTCAGCAGAGGAGGCAATTTCCACTAAAAGTGAATCATGCTCTTGTAGAAACCCAAAGTTACTTTGCTGGATAGAGGATGCCATGTTTAAGAAACTCCATTTCACCTTGACGCTGGTTCAATCAGAACTCAGTAATACTTTTTTATTCTGTGTGTATTGCAAAGCAGAGACTACCACAAATACTTAATTTCACTATACTTTAGTAGTGAGTATAAAACCATAAAACTACAGAACCGGTGCGTTGAATTGCTTTTTTAAATCCTTGGTTTAACCACTTAAAAATAAATATGAATTCGTGCGGTTGAAGCCATTTAATTAGAACGTTACGCACATCAACCTACTTTTTAAATATATTTATTAAACATGAATACATGGAGAATCATCGCTTTTCTCTGAACGATTCATGCAATGATGGAGGGTAAATTACACGCGAGGCCTATGACCCCCACCCTCTTTTGTCTGCACTTCACTGGACATTCCGTTTCAACAAAATTCACCCGATGCCGCCGCCGGTCGTGCCGCCCGACCAACTGCGTTTGAAACGGTCGAGTCGCTACGCTCCGAAACTGACGGGAATTTCGACCGGCCTTCGGCTGATTGCATCATTTAAAACACAGTTGGTCTGCCGCTCGTTTCACTCCCTCCGACGGCGGCCTGCAGACCTTTCGTCTGTCACTGGGGTGACAATCTCTCTATCAGCGCTTGGGAGCGCTTCTCCTGCACAAAAGAATGTAGATCTCATCTAGAGCGCTGAATGCGCGGCTAATGAACGTTACATCACAATAAAAATACACTTAATTTTCAATCAGTTAAAATAAAAACAAGAAAAAATTACTATTTTAAGCTTATCAGCCAAAAAAACTAGCACATTAAGTGATGTACGCAATTTTTGAAAACTATCGAGGTTCTAATTATGCTAGAAGCGTTATTTCAACAGAAACCACTATCAATCGGGACAAACAAATTACTTCTGTTCCAAGTCAGTGAAATTAACTCTTTAACCCGAGATGCATTGTGGCAATGCTTATCTATTGCGACATCTGACAAGTTAACTGTGACGCTTCTCGTGTCCGGCTATTTGTTTGCGATTTCATTAATTGTTGCAGGTAAATCTTTTTTAAGGGCAGACCAGACCCTCATAACCAGAGCACTCCGTTTTGTCTTTTCAGCACTATCGTTTACTACACTTTTAGCTAGTGTTGGAATTGTCCTCTTGTTTAGTAAATATTTACTTTCAAGCTATATCAATACTGGTAAACCATGGAACATTTACAAAGAGTTTTGCATAGCAATACTGAATAACGCTTCGCTGGGGATGTTGATCGGTTCCATTGGTGCCTTTGTTATCTATTTCTGCATTAAGCGTTATATAGAGCCTTGGTTCTCGTCTCTCATAGAAAGTGTGTCTAAAACCGTAAACGAATATTACGATTTTCCAGATTTCGACAATGTTGTAAAACTTCTACCCAAGCGGCCTAAGAGTAAAAACTTTATTGCAAGGGTACTGAAGTCAACAAAGGGGAAGTCACTGATTTGTGTGGGCCTATCATCTGCTGATAAACCTATTTTGATAGATTTTAAGGTTGCGACTCATCCAAACTATCAGACTTTAGGCCTGACTGGCACGGGAAAGGGGCAATTTTTGGGGTTGTTTTATCTTCAGTTTATACAAAAAAAATGCGCGTGCTTTGTATTTTGCCCCAAAGAAGATAAGCCATTAAAAAATGTACTTAGATTTTCGGCCAAGACTTCGGAAAAACCATTCTTTTATTTAAATCTGTGTGCTTCACATCCTGTAGTTAACCCATTATTCAATATTACTGCCAGAGAATTGTTTGTTTTACTGAAAATGACATTCGAACTTCAATCAAGCTCCGAAGGACTAGGATATTACAAAGATGTCGAGCGAGAACTGGCGCAAACATTGTCTGCCTATGCTGATAGTGATGATAACCCATCACTTCCTGGCCTTCTTCATTTCGCGAATACACTACGAGATACGATATCGAAAGACGCTCTCGGCCTATTCATAAAACTAAAAGAAATTGCTGCTCTGCCCTGCGTTGCAACCCTTGACGGTAAATGCATAACAGAAGTTATTCAAAAAGGTGGGTGCGTTGTAATAGAGGGAAATACGGAAGACGAAAGTATTTTGTTAGTAATGAAACTGTTGCTACATAGAGTAGCGCAATTAACAACTAGCCGAGCAGACTGTTCTCGTAAGGTGTGTATTGCGCTAGACGAAGTTAAATATACCATAACTACTTCTGTCATCAATTATATGGGGAACATCCGTAGCTTCGGCGGTTGTTTTCATGTTACCCAGCAAAGCCTGGCGGATTTCGAATCGGTTCAGCTCAGAATGCCACCAGATGCTGTGCGTGAATCAATGTTGGATAACCTCCCATTCAAAATTATATTTCGTTCGAATAACTACGAAACTGCTCTCAGGGTTAGCAACCTTTGCGGTACCGTTATGAAAAATGAAGAGGTTCGCCACACGGCGGTAAATGAAATTGCGTCGCAAACCAACTTTTTAGAACGCAGAATAAGTCGGCAAGAAGTTCCGTACGTTCACCCAAATATTGTTCAAAATCTACCGCAGTCATGCGCCATCGCTATCGGCATATTTGAGAGACCAACTTATATTTTTGTACCAATCTTACATTGTGAAAGCACATACCTAGAGACCTATAAAGCGTCTCCCATTAACACTACCGATTGTTTAAATAATGAAAGTTTGGAGGATGCTCTGCTATGACATTGTCACCTCTTGATAAAGCATTATTGATGTTTCTTAGAGAAGATACTTGGGCTACGGTCGTTAATGTTCAACTCGCTCTTAAACAAAAATCAATTCAGGCTACGCATCAGTATTTGAAACGAGCAGAAGCCAAAGGCCTCATCGCTTCGAGCAATATTGCTGCAAGTTTTGGTCGCCCGCAAAAGTTAGTAGGCATAACAGAACTGGGGCACGCTTATGCTTGGGAACTCGATGAATGCCCAACAAATCGCCGTGTGTTCAACTCAAGTAAGATTTCGCCAGCTATGTTTGCTCATGAGAATGATCTGCAAAAGCTGCGAATTAGTGCAATCCAAAACAACTGGAAGGATTGGCGGAATGCAAAACATTTGGGGACAAGACTCCAAGCTACAAAATACCCAGATGCAATTGCCTCCTCCCCTGCAAATATCACCTACTGCATTGAAGTTGAGCGTGAAATAAAGAGCAGCAAACGATTGCGAACAATATTTGCCTCACATTTGTCTATGCGTAAAAAAGGTCATTGGGAGAAGATTCTGTACCTTTGCCCATCTAGTGAAATAGCTAAAAGGTTAGCGCGAAAGGCATCGACGCTTTCATATTTGACTTTGGAAGGAAGACGCATCTCTCTGCGAAACGAGCACCTAATACACTTTATCTTTGCCGATTATGGCTATTTCAAATCAATTTATTAAGGACGGGCATATGGCTACTCTAATGAAAACAGTTTTCACTCCGATCGAAGCGTTAACTGAATATTCCGCATTTGTATTTCAGAAAGCTGTTACACGTGAAGAAGTCTCAGTAAATATTATCGCGGAACGAGCGTTAATTTCTGCTGTTGGAGCATCTTTTCACCAAGGCACTTTAGCTAAAGTGTGTAATGAAGTTCTCTTAACCCACTATTCAAACGTTGAGACCGATGAACCTCTCGTTTTAATCATTCAAAATTTTGGCAAAGGCTTGGTATTTTCAAGACTTTACTTAAGCTGGGATAAGGGAATATCATCGTTTGTATCTTGGCAAGCTTATAGGGGAACGCTTGGACGCCTAGGAGACTTACCGTTAAAAATAATCTCTATAAAGCCGGCCAGGTCTGATCACGCATCATTGGCCATGAAGTTACTGAATTCAGTAACTCATAATTAATAATTAGTTGGGAGTGTCCAAATGAACTATCTAATTAATTTGATAACAACTAAAAAGCTAGCCGAGTTGACGGGGTATTCAGTTGGCGCACTCCGTAAAAAAATCCATGACGGGATCTTCAGACAAGGTGTACACTTTGTAAAGTCGCCTGACGGGAGGATCCACTGGAACATACAGGAGTATGAGAAATGGGTTCGACATGGCCAACGGGGATAGTTCCTCGAAATCAGTCGATTGAAGTTCGTTTGAATTACAACGACAAACGCCACTATGTGAGCCTGCCTTGGCGTCCCACTGCGGGAAACATTAAAAAGGCAGGAAAACTACGGCAACAAGCGCAGGAAGCGATAAAATGGGGAACCTTCACGTGGCAAGAGTTTTTCCCTGACTCGAAACATGCCAATGAAGAAACGGGTGCACAGACATTCAAAGATTACGGGCAGTTATATTTGAATACGTTAACGTGCACTGAAAACACTAAGGAAAAATATACTCAGGCATTAGAACGGTTTTATTATCCGAATTTGGCAGACAGGTTAGTTAAGTCGATTAAGCATTCTGAATTACTGGCCTTGCTTGGAAGCTTCGATTTTCAGCATAATAAAACTCGTAACAATGCGTTAATTCCACTAAGAGGTGTGTTCAAACTCGCTCTGCGAGATCGAGCTATTCAATTTAATCCTGTTGAGGGTATTGAGAATGGTAGACATCAGCAGCCAGAGGCAGACCCTTTGCTCATTGAAGAAATAGACACTTTTCTAAATTGGGTAGAACGGACACAGCATCCTTTATGGCATAACTACTTTGAGTATGCGTTTTTTAGCGGCCTTAGACCGAGTGAGCAAATTGCATTGTGTTGGGATAGTGTAGACTTTAATCGTGGTTACTCACGGATTGAACGAAGCAAAATCAAAAAAAAAATTCGCAAACATACTAAAACTTACAAAGTAAGAGACGTAGAGTTTAATGCCCGCTCAAAAACAGCATTATTACGGCAGAAACAGTGGACGTTTTTACAAAATAGCGAAGTATTTGTTCACCCGTCTACAGGAGAACCTTTTACTAATAACGCTTCGCCGAGATTGATGTGGAATAAAGGGTTAAAAGCCTGTGGTATTCGCCATCGTAATAGCTATCAAACAAGACACACGTTTTGTACTACGGCTTTGCAATCGGGAGCGAAGATACACTGGGTGAGTCAGCAATTAGGCCATGCGTCTGCAATGATGACTTTGAACCGTTTATGGGGTAGAGCCCCTTTGTGGCGTCTCACTCGCACCAAAATATCAAAACGGTGCAAAATTGGGGTTTAGACATTTGAAAAATGGATTTTTGCAAGGATATCAGGAAGATAGTTGGTCGGTGTGAGAGGATTTGAACCTCCGACCCCTGACACCCCATAAAAAGTAACATTAGCTTTAATTAGTGGAAATTAGTTCTAATTAGGACAAGAATTAAATTCAAGCCATTGTTATATATAAACTTTATAAAATTTTAGCGGCTTGATTAGAATTAAGTAGAACCAAGTAGTTGAATCATCAAGCTGCTACACATATGCTACACCAATATATTTTTCGACCATTGTGGTGCTACATTTGTCTACCGTAAAGCTACTCATAAGTGATACTTCACTCAGTAAAGTCCCTGAACAAATCAAGCGAATTAATGATTCTAAACTCAGTGGTTTTCATGCTCGGATTGGCAAAGTATCAGAAGACAATAAATCAAAAATAGCGTTATACCTGAATTATCGAATTGGTGGCTCGGGCGGTAAACAACGTAATTATCTATTAGGCTATCACGGAGAGCGAGATCTCAAAGAAGTTCGTAAAGAGGTCGAAAGCTTAAAAGGCCGTATAGCAGCCGGTGAAGACGTTTATGAAACGAAGCGAATAGCTCAGAGAGAGCAGTTTATTGAAGACAGTAGCCCTACCCTTTCAAAGCTAGCGAATGAATTTCTTACGCGTTATATAGACGTTAACCGAAAAGACCCGAAAGAAGTTCGCAGAATGTTCGATAAAGATGTTCTGCCTACCATTGGCGAGATGAAACTGAAAGACATCACCAGGCGAGATGTCATTGAAAACGTACTAGATCCCATCACTGATCGTAGTTCTGGCACTCAGGCGAACAAGACGCTTTCGATACTAAAACAAATGTTTGATTTCGGCGTTGATAGAGACCTTCTTCATGGCAACCCGATTACTACAGTTAAAAAGAAAAATATTGGTGGGTTTGAGAAGTCCCGAAATCGGGCGCTTACTTTCGATGAATTGGTACAGGTTTTCGAACGACTACCTAAATTAGGCGTTAGCCCTCAAGTTATCTATGCTCTAGAGTTTATCGCCCTGACAGGCTGTAGACCGATTGAGGTAACTGGCGCGCGCTGGTCTGAGTTTGATTTTAAGGCGATGCTATGGACTATACCCAGTGAGCGGGTTAAGCAGAAGAAAGGCGGCGATCGAATACACAATGTACCTGTTACTCAAAATATGATTGTAATGCTAGATGAACTGCGCTCTGCTTTTAACTACCTCAATTCAAATTATGTATTCCCCAGCACCACGTGTATCAACTGCGCTCCAGGACAGCAGCCAATTGACAGGCATTCACTATCACGAGCCGTAAATAGAAAACTTGACCGTTTAGGTGTACCTAAGTTTGTACCTCATGACTTGCGACGAACTCTCGCGACACGATTAGGCGATTCTGATATCGGCGCAGATCCGATAGTGGTTGAAAAAATACTGAACCATCAGCTTCAGGGGGTACAAAAAGTATACAACCTCCAAGATTATATGAACGAAAGAGTCGCCGCGCTAACAACATGGGCGCAAAAACTGACAATCGTTGGTAGTTGTTCTCGATAGTGGTAATCTTTTTTTTGCAGTGATGTTTTCATAAATGGAATTAATAGCGAATGATTCGTAAAGAAGTAGACCCATCAGATATTCTTAAACAGAAAGAGAAAGACTCATACCCTATTTACGATTCTCTTTTAAAATCTCTTCCGATAACAAAAGACTGGGAAATATTCGAAAAAATCTGCTTAGAATTATTGCAAGATGAGCAAGATCTTAGTGGCGTCAGAACGTTCTTGTTGTATGGTTCTAGAGGTCAATCACAGTATGGGCTCGACATTGTAGGCCTCGATCTCAGAACAAGTAAAAAAGTTGCTGCACAATGCAAAAGATATAAAAGGGTTTCTCCAAAAAATATTACAGACTGGGTAGAAAAATTTATTTCTGAATCGGATATAGAGAGCTATCAAGAGTTCGTTTTGTGCACTTCTTATTCGATAAGTAGCCACACCAAGTTAGTAGAGTCTTGGCACATGGCAGAAAGAAAACTCGAAGAACACAAAATCATTCCTACATTATGGGATTACGACGTTATTCTAGAAAAATTGCGAAAAGCTCGAAGAATAACCGAGAAATACTATGGTCTAGAAGCTGCTAACAGATTTTGCACCTCACTACCTTTACCAATTAAATACCCCTACTCTTATAGTAAGAAGAAGAGTCTGTGTATTGATAATTTGGCGATTATTGAAAATGATAGTGTAAGACTGGAAGTATTTCTACCCACTGAGAAAAAGCCGAATTTGACCGCAGCATTATCATTTACAAGATCAGACTTGAATGGCGTTACAATTTCTTGCGATGGGAAGGCACTAGTCAAATTCATGCAGGAAAGAGCTCACGCTTCACATATAAAAGAAACGTCACTCATACAAACCCTTAACACTGGAAACTCTCTTAATATTTTGGTTTTACCAACGGTCAGATTAACTCTGAATAACAACGAATCAAATGACTTAGACTGGGTGATTTTTGAGGCTTGGAAAAGATACATATCAGAGGCTACGAGTATAGAGAAGAAATGGAAAACCGCTCGATTTGACTTACTAAAAGAAGATCATTTCGCATTCAAACTTTTTAGCATTGAACTATGGTTTTGGCAGGCAATTATTCAGTATTCCTATGAATTCGACTACGCAAAGGGAAATACCGAGCATCATATCTTCGATAACGCTCCAGGGTGTCTAAAAATATATGTAAAGGATGAAACACTAAGTTTATCTCGAGGTTTCCATCTGATTATGTACCCTTACTCTAGTGAGCGTGTTTACTCAACTGACCTATTTCTTTGTTGGCAGCCACTGACAGACATTGTTGGCGAGCCCCTAACCTACTCATCTAGAGATGCCTGGGACGCAGAATATTCACATAATTGGCTTTTAGACTATCTGTTCCCAAGAGTATACGACTGGTACAAAAATAGAAAAAGCAAAAGAAAAAGTTCTCTTAGCTTTCTAAATTTCAAAAGAAAAAAAACAAAATACAGAACGCTAACTGATATTTGTATTTCATATGCAAACACTTCCAACAGAAATATTGGTCTAAGAGTATCAAACATTTCGGAAGCTCTGGACTTGGCAAACACACTTCAAAGTCACTATACCATCTATAAGTCGAACGTCCTCATTGAGGTAATGATGATAGTTGACGTCTTAAAAGCTTGCCAGCATTTAACAGAAAACATGCCAGCATATGAAAGCTCGTATATAAGAGGAAAGTTAGGACTGAATGATGAAAAGGTTTATGACGGTATTACTTGTTTAATAAACTCTAAAGATAAAAAAGTGTTTCCAACATCAGGGTTTATGGACCATTCACTGCGATCACTATGCGCTATATTAAGAGAAAAATCAGCGCTCAGTGACTACGAAATTCAGTCATTATCTGATTTTATAAAGCCAGCATGGGAACGCTATCTAGAAGATAGAGTGTGCGCGTCCTATTATTAGTAAGTGATTCATATTCATCGTTTATTAAAAAAGTCAAAACAAAGGACAAGGGAATGGCAAAAATAGTTGAACTTGAGATAAAAAACTTTCGAGGCATATCGTCATATCACCAAAGATTGAATCGAGAAGTTATTTGTTTTTTAGGACGGGGAGACAGTAGAAAAACAACTATATTAGATGCTATTAAGGCAGTTCTTTCTCCCTTATGGAATCACTCGTTTTACGATACTGATTTTTTTAAACTTAATTCAGAGAACCCTATTGAGATTATTGCCTCCATCGCCTCTATACCCGAAAGCTTATTAGCTGAACATAAGTATGGACTATGGATAAGAACACTATGCCGCGACACAGGGATAGTTACTGACGATATTACCAAAGGTGATATTACTGTTTTAACGGTGAAACTCACTGTTGGTAGTGATTTAGAACCTAGTTGGACAGTTATAAATGGTAGAGCGGAAAATGAGATTAGTATCTCTGCGAATGACCGTTCAAAGTTTAACTGCTTCATGGTGTCGGACTCTATAGATGGACACTTTTCTTGGAGCAAAGGAAGCCCGTTAAACTCACTTTTAAAAGTACATACGTCAGAAGCGCCAAAGAAAAAAATCGTATTAGATGCAATTCGTGAAGCGAAGGAGAAAATCGATAAAGCTGATTACGCACATTACAGTGGCGTAATGGAAGCTATTCAAAAGCAAGCTGTAGGTTTTGGGTTAAATCTCGAAGAGGTCCAAACGACGATAGATTTTAAAGATATTAACCTCCATGAGGGTAAAGTGAGCTTACACAAAGAAGACGTCCCTTTTAGGCTTATGGGCAAAGGTTCAAAGCGCCTGGCATCAATGGCAATTCAAACAGCTATTTCGAGGGAAGGTGGAATAGTTCTGATTGACGAGATAGAACAGGGTCTAGAACCCGATAGGGTCCGACAAGTAGCTAGAACTTTAAAAGACGAGAACAAAGGGCAAGTAATAATTACTAGTCATTCGCGTGAGGTAGCAGTAGAACTTGAAGCCAAAGATCTTTCTGTGGTTTGCGTGAATAGAAATTCTGGAGAAGTAAGATCAAGCTTTCTAGATGTAGATAACAGTGGTCTACAAGGGTTAATTCGAGCTTGTCCTGATGCGTTCTTTTCTCAAAAGGTTATAGTTTGTGAGGGCGCTACAGAGGTTGGGGTATGTAGGGCCTTAGATGTATTTAGGCTGAAACAAGGGCGAGAACCAATGACCTTCAACGGTTGCGCTTATGTGGACGGCACAGGGCACTCATTTACGGATAGAGCATTAAATACTCGGAAAGCTGGGCTAGAAGTATCTGTGTTATGTGACTCTGATACTGACCAAGATTTAAAGCCGCAAAAGAAAGATTTGCTCGCCGAGAATATTTCTATTTTTGAATGTGAGGATGGGAACTCATTTGAGGACCAATGCTTCAATGATCTTCCATGGGAAGCAATTGATGAATTAATCAATTACGTTCTCAAAGTACATAATAAAACTGATGAATCTCTTTTGGCATCTGTAAAAGCAAAATACCCTGGAGAGTTCCCTGAAAACTGGAGACAGGCTGACACACCAGAAGTGAGGTCAGCTCTAGCTAAGGTATCCGTTACTAAACAAAAGGAATGGTTCAAAAGAGTTGGGCATGGCGAAAAGCTTGGTGAAGTGATATTCAAATATTTTGAGAACATGAACGGCACCCATCTTCATAAAATTTTGAGTCAACTAGACAAATGGATTGGCTAACCCATGGATTATGAAAATTTCGTAAACTGTGAAAAAGCACTTCTCGTAGCCCCTGCAGGATATGGTAAAACACATACTCTTGCTAAATGCCTAGAATTCACTACAGGGAAAAGCCTAATACTCACCCATACCCATGCGGGTATTGCTTCAATTAAACAAAAGTTAAAAAGTGCGGCAATTCACTCCCGTCGTTATTCTGTAGAAACGATAACCAGCTTTGCACAACGGTACGTAGAGTCTTTCTATATAGGCGATGAGAAACCTCTTCAAGAAGATACCACCAATTACTACCCTTTTATCATTAGTGAAGCAGCCAAAATTCTTTCAACCCCCCAAATAAAGAATGTCTTACTAGCAACATATTCAGGTGTCTTCGTGGATGAATACCAAGATTGCTCTCGCGGACAACACTCAATGATAAGAAAGCTCATAGAGCTCTTTCCAACAAGGGTTTTAGGTGACCCGCTTCAAGGTATTTTTGATTTTAATGGGGAGTTGGTGAACTTCGATGAAGATCTTGCTGATTTCAAAACCTTTCCCACATTAGATGTTCCACACAGATGGAATCAGGTTGGTGCAGAAGGGCTAGGTTTGGCACTTGCGGAAATAAGAGAAAACCTTGAAAACGGTAAACCAATCGATCTGAGAAACTTCGAGGAATCGATTGAAGTTACAATTGCTAGTGAACAAGACTTTTATAAATTCAAGTCAGATTATGTTCGTGCCCTCAACTCGTTAAGAGACGAAGATAGCCTATTGGTAATACACCCCAATTCAATGAATAAGCAGCCAAGAATCAAATTTTCGAAGAGGTTTAAAGATATTCGCTTGCTTGAGAGTATTGACGACAGTGATTTCTATAGCCTAGCAAAATCACTGGACAAATTTAATTTACAGAATCCGCTACCCCACATAAGAAACATTTCACTAGAGCTCTTTAACAAAACAGGTGTTAATGAATGGTTCAATGAAAAGGGCTTTAAAAATAAAAAAGATAAGTCTTCCAAAAAGAGAATTACAATCCTTCAGAAGCTAGTCGCGAACTTAGATTCACTGCACGATGTAATCGAAATTCTTAATGAGATTGAAGGTTTACCGAATATTTACTGCTCTCGCAAGGAACTACTCCGTTCAATTTCAAAAGCTATTGAGCTATCAGTTAAAAATAACACCTCTGTATTAGTAGGAATGAGAGAGCAAAGAAACAACATAAGGAGGCTTGGTAGAAGAGTGGAGGGAAAGCACGTTGGAACAACGTTACTAACAAAAGGTTTAGAGTTTGATGTTGTTGTCGTGCTTGACGCTCATAAGATTCAATCTCCGAAGCATCTGTATGTAGCTTTGACGAGATGCCGCAAAAAACTTGTTGTTATTTCTGCAAGTAACGTTTTGAATCCTTACACATAACCTGTGTAATTTCCGGCCCCAAATGGCCCATTTCCTGAGATACTGTTTCTAAGGCTACAGCCCTACTATGCTCTAATAACGATTTTACCCAGTTGTGCTTTCAAACATCCAGCACTATAACACTGAAGTTATCTATACCGTCACGGGCTAGCCTATTCACTTCATTTGAGATCTCAACAGAAAAGTGTTCTCTGATTGACTCATTTAGCAAATTGACTTCCGACCAAAATCCATCGCTACAGAGAATAAGGTTCTTACAGTTAGCCAGCGTCCCTGAAAAGGTTTTTACGCATCCTATATTATTTTGACCTACTTTCAACTTGCATGATAATAAGTGTCTTGATTTTAAATAAAATTCGTAATCTATTACCCCATCCTGGTACATTTTTAAAAACGGCACATCATCTGTGGTTAACCATTCAAGAGCACTCAATGTCACATTACCTATTCGGCAGTCTCCACACCATCCTGCGACATAGTATCCGTCAAAAATGAGAATTATTGAGCAACAAAATGCTCGCCCATCATGATGAGGAGACATACAGTCTATAGCCTTTAACACGTTACCTGAAAGTTGCATTTCTCTATCATTGACGTAGCACCAATCCTCTGCGCTAAGTTTTTCCGCAAACTCAATGACCGCTTCTCTTGTTTCTTCTGTATGAACAATACCGTCACATACTAGATATGCATGCCCCTCCTCTATAGCCCAACTGTGCACAAAATCTGCATTAACTGATTCTATAGAACCTGCCCCTGTTTGCATTACTAATACTTCAGTCAAAGCTTATTCCTGTCCTGCTAATGTATTAAATTTACTCAGTATCAATTCTTGCCTTTCAACTTCTTCATTTTGTAAATTGCTCGACAAAACATACTCAAAGTCCGAATTTTGTATAAATTTGTACATCGCATCTTGAATAAATATCTTCAAATCCTCAGGGCCCTCTACCACTTCGTCTACTAGTGAATCCTTTCCATTAACAAGGAGTACAATGTCTTCTGCATCTTTGCTTGATAACATGTCCTCTCCCCGAGAGGCGAAGGCAACCAATTTCGTTGCCAACAGATATTTTGTTTCTGCAATTCTAATCGTGACTCCATTCGGTAATTGATAGTCAATATTGTGCTTTTGGCATGCCTTGAACCACTCATTACTAAAACCGAGAACTTGCCCATCATCAGGCATGACATCTACACATATATCCCCACACACAAATCTGCACAACGGTACGTTTTCATCACCTTGTGGTATATAATTTTTGAATCCTCTTCCTCTCAGATTTGCGCTTAATTCGTCATAACCACTGTAGCCTGCAACCGATACGATGAAGTCCACATCTTTAGTGCTACTAATATCAATCGGCTGCGCATTATCCAAATGTAAAGATACCGTAGCACCACCAACGAAAGTAATTTCACGAAGAAACCCTTCATCTAACATTGACGCCACGGCCATCAACATCGCCTCGTGTTCTGTTGCCTGCATCATTTCTTTACTCTCAAATTATCCAGTAGCGGTAACACCTCTTCTCGTTCTCTAGCGGTGCCTATTCTAAAAATGTCAATTAATGCCAGTTGATCGTATAACCAACTATCTATCATCACAGCTTTTACCACGGATTTATAAATTGGGGGGATTGCTACTCCTTTCACTGTCCCTCTTGCGCAGGGCCAAACTGGAGGCATATCAGAGCTTAAAAATCTTGTTTTAAATGCTGGTGCTGCAATAGAAGTTGGAATACCTCTAGCTACCTTTCCTTTTTCTGCGTAGAAAGATACCCCAACACCATATCTAATGAAGTTATAGAGAACTGGACGATTCGTTCGAACGGGTCCACGTCCTACTTGATATAGCAACCCAGCGGCTATGCACCGCTTTACTGACTGGTTTGCTTCGCTAACGGATATGAATAGTTGTTTAGCAAGACTGCGATATGTCCAACCAGTGCTAGTAGTTGCTTCGAACTGGCCTAAATAATCTCTTATAGTTTCGAGGTCCTTTTGCTCAAAGTCATCTGGTTCATCACTTACAACCAGCTCATCATTGTCAAGGTCGTACGAGCTTGCGATTTCGGCCGACTCATTTAGGTCTAACCATGCCCTACCCTGTAGCCGCATGGTTGTGACCTTGGTCGCCTCGCTGTACTCCTCAAACCCTAAAATTTTTAATGTAACTAATATATCTTGACTTTTTAGCACTAAAAGCCCTCACATGTTTTCTGTTCGCGAACAACGAACACATTAGCTCAAAGTTTGATTGATATTGCAAGTTAAATATAGTTTTCTCATTTAAATAATGTTTTAAAGATATACCTCGGTTATTTCCGGCCTAAAGTGTCCCATTTCCTGAGATACTGTCTCCAGGGCTATAGCTCTGCTATAGCCTAATGCTTTCAACTCAACCATCCTTTCCTGTGCGTAACTATGACGCAAGCCATGTGCCCCAGTTGAAAAATACAAATTTCTACTTGAAGCTTTACTGAAGGAATCGGACCATTTTTTCCCACCACCAATATCATAACGCTGTAGGTACTTTATTTGACGGTCAGTGACAGTTACAGGGCTTTTGAGTCTGCGCTGTTCAAGTTGATTGACTAAGGCTGTAGGAATAAGCACGTGCCGCTTTAACCCTCCCTTCCCCACAACTGTGTAAAGTGAGCCTGAACGGCCATCCCATTTAGAACTCAATGCTTTTCGTCTATCAGGTTCCCGTTCGTCGTTTCTGGCCAATGTCAAAAGCTCATGAGCACGTAGCCCAGCGGCGTATGCGATTTGTGTTGCCAGACTATGCTTAGACGATTGCCCTTGAGATACGGCCTCGGCTTGTTTTCTAGTATACGCCCTGGACCGTGTTGCTTCAGCTAATTCTGACTTGACGATATAGAGCTTACCGTTATCAGGTAGTCTACCATTTAGCTGCATCATCGCTTGCAAGGCCTGACGTTCCATATCAAGTGTTTTTTGCCCTACACTCTCGGCGCGATACTCAAGGTAAAACCGTGCTTGTTCTAATGATAATGATTGCAAGCCATTAAGCTTTTTTTCCTTAACCCAAAAAGAAACCCTTTTCAGGGCATCTTCGTAGTTTCTAGCTGTTCCAAGAGACTGTATTCTCTCAGTCTTTGTTAGCGCCTTTATGACGTTATGAGCCTGCGTACTGGCTTTTGCAAACTTAGGCATTTTTATCAAGCCATCGTTTTACAGTGGTCCAATCGACACGCATCCCCTTTTTTTTGATCAACCACCTTTGCAGCTCTGCTTTTGTGGCACCGGCATGAAAAAGTTTACATAACTGATACCGATGAACATCGAGCTTTGAAGATTTCTTTCTCTTCCTGGCAATTAGTTTGGTTTCAGCTTTTAGCTGAGCAACTTCGTTTACTTCATTAAAATTCATGACACACCCTGCGTATTGTAAGATTAACTGGCCTTTTACGGCTCAGCGACACTAAAGCCTATTCGCCCCTGTTTAGCGCAACTACGCTTGGCTCGGACTGATCCCGCCAAAATTTAAAACCTCAGATACGTGGAAACGGCAGCTGAATGCGCCGACTTTAAAAACGCCTGAAAATGCGGCGTGACATGAATATAGATATGATAAGTGAGGTTCCTCACTACGTGTAAACGGCAGCTGAAAGCGCCGACTTTTTTCGATGCCCGAACGGGCTATACATTTAGAGATTACCTGCTGAAAAAATCTTTTTCAATCTGCAAATAGCGTCTGCAAACAGATAGCTGCGCGTAAGGAAGCAAAACCCAGACGCCCGCTATGCTGAAGACGATTTTCGGCTTCGACATAGCGGGCGGCAACGCGCCCGAAAAAAGAGAGGGATATTGCTCATGATGCCTCGATAGCAAGGGCTGGGTTTTGCGCTCAGCTTGCTGTTAACGGCAAACTACCTTACGCTTTAATCTCATCGATCGAGGAGGTTTTTATGGCACCGCTAATAGTGAGCAATCTGATGATACTTGGTTTGGTTGCATTCTTCGCTGGCTATTTCCATTTCGCGTCAAAGCAGGTGAAAAACAGCGGTGAGAACTAACCATTTTTAAAACTGGCGATCTGTTCCGCTAAGTCATCTTCTTCACAATAAAGAAAAGCTGTAGGAACTTTCAGTACCTCCGCTAACGCCTTCACCGTCTTAAAGTCGGGCGAATGGACCCCTTTTTCATATTGGTTCATGCGAGCGGAAGCTGAAAACTCGTCCATCCCTGACAGGATACCGAGTTGCTTTTGAGACAATCCCCGATCTTTTCTAGCCTGCTTCAACCGTTTGGGAAAAGGCGACTCATCATTATTCATACTTAAAACTAACTAAAACTTGAAAACTAAGAGTTTCTTAGTTTTAATAAGTCATAGATACTCAGAAATCCTTAGTTTTATTGGAGTTAAAGATGCTTTCGAAGATATTAAAAACAACCGCCCTGATTGCATTAGAAGTTCTGCTAGATGACCCAAGTGAAGATGCAAAAAAACAAGACAGGTTTATTGATGAACATAATGACGGCGCAGGAAATGTAAATTTCTTTGGGGATGATTATTCTGAACAAGAAGCGCGAGATGCCCACGACCGCGGTGAGTTTTACTATTAAGAGAATTGACGAAAAAAAGTTCTAATGTAAAAATTAAACTGGGTTTTTACTTTCATTGGGATGCGCAGCCCTAAGGCTGCGCAGAATTTATTTTTCTTCATCTTCAATTTTGAATTGCATCTGTTTTTCACCAACTCGATTATCTCCAGAGTTAGTGAAATATTCAGAAGGAGATATTACCTTTGAAAATACCTCTCTGGAACACCCTGAAAAATCAAGAAGAGCGCCCAAAAAGCTTTTCACAGGTATAGGTAGATCATCAAAACTTGCCAAGTGTCTATCGAAAGCTGCTTGTTCAAGAGTTCTGGCAACCTCAAATAGAGTATCAGAACTGCTATATTTGACCACTATCTGAGCTAAATCCTCAGCCGGTATACTTTCAGCTTCAGATCGAAACTTTCTATTGACTTGGTTAAATACTGATGACCCGTTCTCAACACTATTCAAGGCCAATTCTAACCACATCATTTTATTATTAATTTCGGTCTGATCATCACCATACCTAATAGCGCTGGACATATGTTTGAGCCTCTCATCTGAAGGTCTCAACGCAGTGTCAGCTGAACTAAAATCTAAAGAAATTGCAGCTATAGATGCAGTGTAATAGCTTAATCTGATCAGACTTTTGGCGCTTTCAGTATTTGGATGGGTTTTTGTAGCACTTCTAGCGAACTGTCCAAAATTATCTAGTGCTATATTCGCAGAAGAAATACCAAACCGATCGCCCAAAGCAGTTTTCATTTTCTCAAAGCCATGACGATACGCTTTCCCCCCCCTAACTTGATCTAGTTCATCTACAGATTGTAAAAACTCTTCTTCAGACAACCGATCAATAGACTCTATAAATTTGTTAGTTTTTATTCTCTGAACATCATTTCCATCAATCCAGAGAATTTTATTTCTTCTGGCTAAGTCTCGTAATACTGGGTTATTGTCAGTCGTAACAATACCTGCGCCTTCTACACCTAAAACTTCGGACAAGCCTTTTACAAAAAACATTCTTTCTGCAGCTTGGGGTCTTTTTTTATCTTTGATATCTATAATTGTCCGTCTTCTGGCGAACGTAGCTGACCTCTCGTATATCCATAAATCTGCATCTGTTAAGTCAAGTTCTTTTACTTGCACATTGATACCTCGAACGACGAAAAATCCAGCTTTGAGAAAATAGTTCCTCATTAATTCTTCGGTTTTAAACCCTTTACTAGTCACTAGAGACCACCTCCACTTCTTACTGAACTCAGTAGTGTTCTCATTTGTGAACTACTTGGCTGAATGCTCTTTTTCTTTTTAAACCTTGTTCTTGCAGCTTCAGGTCCTATGTAAGCCGTTACTTGCGCACTCGGAACATTTTCTAGAACTGTATTGTTAGCAGAACCGTTTTGCAAAACTTGTAGGGCAATTTCACCAACCTCTCGTTTAAGAAGTTGCATTGAAAAACCATAGTTCCCAGCTATTATCCTAACCACTCTCTCCAGTTCTAAAGCTCTATAATCTTTCCCAATTGCGGGCACAGGCCCTACTGTCCCCCCTCGAATTAATTTGCCCAAGATCAGCTCAACACCCCATATACGACCTCTGGAGGATGAACTTACAGACACGCCATAACATAGTGCGGAAACCAGTGCCTTTGCGTGGTCAAATGCATCATCCAACATAGGATTACTAAACTTATGAAAAGAAGAAGGTGATGTTATAAAACTGTGATCTCCAGCCTCATTTGAAACGACATTTTCATCAAAAAACGCTGCTGCTCTCAATTTTGATAATAGTGTTTGACCTAAGATTTTTTCAGCAACTTTAATATGTACCGCACCTTGTAACTTGAGCTTTTCGTTGAAGTTTATTAACGAACTCTGTTCAGTTGAATTCAAAGAGCTCAAAATTTTTTGAGATTTCGAAACAGTATCTCTTCTAAAGAGGTTTCCGTTAAAAAGTAGAGGATCATCGTCATCGGAATCACTATCGATAAAACCAATAGTTGACGCTTGAGTGATTAGCTCACTAACTTCACTATTGGGCAACCTATGAATATCTGAAATGTATTCCGAAGCAAGCTTTCTATTAATTGGCGCTTGAGACACCTTTTCACTCAAATCTAACACAGCGTTTTCATGGGAGTCAGGGGCGTTTCTATTGAACATATCTGTAGCATGAGAAAGCGCACTATTTGTAGTAATCCCCAATACTGATACGGCACCGCTGTTGGCAACATCAATTACTTTTTGCTTCTTCAACTCTTCAAGACAAGCCTTTAATTCCGTTCTGGGGTTCAAGCCACCAACCTTGCCTAAGGTTATAACAAGCTCATTGCTTAATTCATCTTGATCAGACGCAGCCATTCTAGACAGCAACGAAGCGGACTTCGCGGCAATGTCTATAGCGCCATATTCCGCGGCCACATTTGTGTTGTCATTAATTTTTCGGCCATGGTGTACTATCCATGCCCCCATGGTTTGTTTATCCATCTTATTTCCTTCCAGTGGATTGAAAATTAACTTTAGTATTTCTTAGAATAACAAAGTTTCTGACTGAGCCTACCATTTTCCTTTCATAAACAAGCTTTACTTAGATCTACTTATAATTTAAATTAGAGCTTAGGTGTTTTACACCACAAAAAGGCGCTCTAACCAGCTGCCTGTTACACGTAATGAGGAAAAATACGGACCTTCCTTCTCTAGGTCATCCACTTCATAAATGTTTAACAGGTTTAGGTATTACGGTTAGGAGGGCTTATGTCCGCATTTATTACCACGAAACAAGCAGCAGCGTACTTAAACTGTACGCCTCAGCATCTATACAATCTAAGAAATAAACGTAAATCTGCCATTGAAGAAGGCAACAAGACTTTAGCTAACAAGCTCGCGCCTGAAGCAATTAAAATTGGTGGAAAACTACTCTTCGAAGAATCCAAGCTGGAAAGCTGGCTGCGTACCTACGGCGAAGTTGCTTAGTCTGAGAATACGGCAGGCATAAGCGATCAAACCCACTGCCTGCCGTGTTGAACTGAATTTCAACATTGGTAGTTTATGTTATCTGAAATGATTCAGCCAGTCTTGGCTGCGCCTGTTAGTGCGCGAGAGAGACTAATCAAACGGCTAGAAACCACAACTCCCCAACAAACTCTTTGCGCACAAGAGGATGTGACTAAAAGCACCTATCGGTACAGATTTAGTGCCTTACAAAAGTATCTTCACATCCAGGTTAATCCAATAAATACAAAGTGCTGGCTGATATTCGATTTAGACGGGACAGATCCATTTATATGGGAAGACAAACTATTACCACCTCCAAACATTATAGTAAGTGGACAGGGCCCTAAAGCAAAGTTGCAACAGATCTCCGCACACCTTTTTTACGCCATTCAAAATGTACCAACTAGCCGGAATTCACGCCGAAAACCTATTAATTTCCTAAACGATATCAAAAGAAAAATGACTAGCGAATTGATGGCCGATAATGCTTACACTGGTCCGCTTTGCAAGAACCCACTTCATCCGTTTTGGAAAACAAGTTTTCTACACGATCACGAATATAACTTAAACGAACTAAACGATGGGTTTAAGCGACAAGAAATGTACAAACGTGGGGACTTTGATTGGGATGATGTTCCCGATTCAAGAAATTGCACGGTGTTCCATGAGTTAAGGTTTGAAGCATATCGCCGAGTAATTTTCGCTAGGGAAAACTGGAGCTATGAGCAATGGGAACAACACCTTTTTCAGCTCGCGATTTACTTTAATGATTTTACCGGAAAAGACCTGAGCAAAACGCACCAATTGCCGCTTAATGAACTTTCTTCGATAGTTCGCAGCGTATCTCGATGGACCTGGCTGAACTACAACCCACCGCATAATAGGGGCATAGCAGGTCTTTGGAACCTACCCATTCAAGCAATTACCCAAAAGCTGGCACAGCAAGAAGGCGCACGTTACACGCATCGAACGCGACAAGAGAAAACCAAACAACAAATATTGGAAGCTAGATCTCGTCTTACAAAGCGAGGCGAGCGCCTTACTCAGATCAATCTGGCGAAGGAATCTGGTCTAACTCGTCAAACAATAGCGAAGTACAAGGATGTGATTAAATGTTAAGTATGCTGACAATCAGGGTATTATTGTTAAGCAGGTGCCTAGAGAAGCTTAAAAGAAGAAATTATGTATGAGTAAACCAAGCTACATATATGCTACATGGTTTAAAAAATCAGAATTCTCTTTGCTACATATACTGGGGATAATATTTGTAACTTTCTGATTATTAAAGATATAGATTGGTCGGTGTGAGAGGATTTGAACCTCCGACCCCTGACACCCCATGACAGTGCGCTACCAAGCTGCGCCACACACCGACCGAAAGAGCCGATAAGTCTACTTATTTTTAGTCACAATGCAACGACAATTACACAAATCCTTGATTAAGTGCTTAATTGCTAATCAGTTTGTAATATAAAACTGCAAATTCCGGTGCACAACGCCGTTTTTATAACGTTAAATAACACACACCTGTTACCACTAAGGCAACAATTACGTTAAGCACTATGCCCTCTCGTGCCATGGTTTTTATATCAAACTTCTCGGTGGAATAAGCAATTGCGTTTGGCGCGGTAGCTACTGGCAGCATAAACGCACAACTAGCGCTAATAGCGGCGGGTATCATTAGTAGTTTAGGATCTACACCTACCGCAAAGCCTGCTGCCGCTAATATTGGCATAAGTAGTGTGGCTGTGGCGGTATTCGATGTAATTTCGGTCAAGAAGGTTACAAATAAACAGATACCCAGAATAAGGAAAATCACCGGTAGGGTTGAAAGCCCGGTAAGCCACTCCCCCATTAGCACGCTCAAGCCCGATGATTTAAACGCTTTAGCAATACAAATACCACCAGCGAACAATAACAACATGCCCCAAGGAATATTATTGGCGGTTTTCCAGTCGAGTAATTTGTCGTGTTGGCCTTTGCGCGTTTCAGTGGCAGGCGTTGTTTCACCGTTATTGGTCATAAACATGGCCACAACACCGGCTACCGCAATGGTGCTATCGCTAATAGTGGTAATACCTAACCACGCACTCCAGAACGGCCTGAATACCCACGCCATGGCGACGGTGCCGAATATCGCCAAAACGCGCTTTTCGGCCACTGTCCATTTGCCTGGTTGAGGTAAAGCAATGTTACCCACTTGCGTTAACCCCCGTGCTAGCCACAACGCCATTAGCGGAATAGAGACCAGTACAATGGGCACCCCAGTTTTCATCCACTCAATAAAGCTGTATTCATGCCCTTGCGTTTCTTCATAAACGCTCATAAAAATAATATTGGGCGGCGTGCCAATGGGCGTGCCCACGCCGCCTAGACTTGCGGCATAAGCAATACCTAAAATAAGGGCTACACCAAATCGTGGGTTTTCCATAGCATTAATAATGGCCATGGCCATAGGTAGCATCATTAAAATGGTGGCTGTGTTACTTATCCACATGCTT
Organism: Alteromonas naphthalenivorans; assembly: GCF_000213655.1. Lineage (NCBI taxonomy): Bacteria > Pseudomonadati > Pseudomonadota > Gammaproteobacteria > Alteromonadales > Alteromonadaceae > Alteromonas > Alteromonas naphthalenivorans. The sequence goes on along the minus strand of NC_015554.1, from coordinate 1,209,637 downwards.
AAAATAGCGGTGGTCAGCATAAAACTTAATATTAGCTTTAGCGGGCTTCCCGCCCCAGTGACTCGTAGCATATAAATAGCGAACCGTTGATGCAGGTTAGCTTTCTCTAACCCTTTCGATAGCATGAACGCTGCCATTAGCAAGATAATAACGTGGCTACCTAGCGACGAAGCCGCTTCGGCATGGGTCAATACACCGGCAAGAGGAAATAGTGCAAATGGGATAAGTGAGGTTGCGGGTATGGGCAGCGCTTCCGTTACCCATAATATTGCCACAAACAAGGTAATGCCTGCGGTAAGGGCAATATCAGCACTTAGATCTGAAAAGTATATTCCTGAGCCAAGCGCTAGTGAAGTAAGAAGGGCAATAAGAATAATAAACGAGCTTCTGTCGAACGGCTTTTCGGCACTCATTGCGCATCCTTATTTATACTTTATTTCATGTTTTGTTACATGCTTTGCTTTATAGAATTTATTCGCTGTAGAGCTTATGCGCTGCCTTTATCATCAGAGGATATACGGCTGGCTACTGCGCCGTCTTGCCCTTTGTATTTTGCATCTACGCGGGCATTGTATGGTTTTTCGGCGGGGTTCGATAACACTTCAAAGCTTAACGCACCAATTTTCATTTTTGGGCGAAGGGCTAAAGGCAGTTTTCCGCTGTTGTAGAACTCCAGCACAATATTGCCAGACCAACCAGGATCGATTCTGTGTGCGGTTACATGCACCATCAGGCCTAATCGAGCTAGCGACGAACGTCCATCTAACCAACCTACAATATAATCTGGCAGCGTCACAGATTCATGAGTGATTGCCAGTGCAAGCTCGCCTGGGTGCAAGAAAAATGCTTTGCCTTCTGGCAATTCAATTTCGTCGCTCATTACATGGTCTAACGCTTCTTGTACCTGCGCTTTAGGTCCGCTTAAATCGATGTAAGGTGCTTGATGATCTTCAAATACGCGAAATTTATTACCTAGGCGAATATCTACCGTCACCCCACTAATTTCTTCGTAGTCGGGAGTTGGGTCTATTTTTATTTTCCCAGCTTTTAAATGTTCGTATATATCGCGATCGCAAAGGCGCATAAGCGGTAAGTCCTTACTATAAAGTGTGCGGTATTATGCGTATGTAGCACTCGCCAATCAACTGGCTATAAGCGACTATTTACATAAATAACAAAATTAGTCACTTAAACGGTTAAAACTGATTAATTTCCGTTAAAGTTTGTCATTTAAAGCTTACTGTTAACGCCAATGGGGTCGCCTTTAATATGCTTGCTTTGCTGCGTTCTGGGTGCAACGGTTAATGCTAATTGCATCGATAACGCTCTAGCGGCTTCGCGGTAGCTTTCACTTAATGGGCTCTCAGGTGCACTTACCAACAGTGGCGTACCCGCATCGGCGTGTTCGCGCACGGTGATATCGAGTGGTAATTGGCCTAGTAGTGGCAAGCCATGTCGCTCAGCTAAGATTTCGCCGCCATCTTTTGAAAACACATAGTCTTTGGTGCCACAGGCACGGCATTGGTAATAACTCATGTTTTCAACCAGTCCCAATACTGGCACTCCCACTTTTTCGAACATGCTAATGCCTTTTTGGGCATCGGCTAGCGCTAAGTCTTGAGGTGTGGTTACTACTACCGCAGCAGTTAGCGGCACTTGCTGCGCCATAGTAAGCTGAATGTCACCAGTACCCGGCGGCATGTCTACAATTAAATAATCGAGTACGGGCCACAAGGTTTCATCAATAAGCTGTTTTAATGCCCTACTCGCCATTGGGCCGCGCCACACAGCGGCGTCTTCTTGCGGCACCAAGTAGCCGATAGAGTTTGCCACCAACCCATGGGCGCTTAACGGCTGCATGTGTTTGTTATCAGTGCTATGCGGATGTGCGTCGGTATTGCCCAACATAATAGGCACCGATGGGCCGTAAATGTCAGCGTCTAAAATGCCTACACTTGCCCCTTCTTGCATAAGCGCAAACGCCAAATTAATACTGGTGGTCGACTTCCCTACCCCGCCTTTGCCTGATGCCACGGCAATAATATTTTTAATATTATTAACGGCGGTATTTTTAGTTTCACCCGACGCTATGTGTTGGCTAACGATGAGTTGCTGTTCGGTAAGCTCGCCTTTTAGTGCTTCTAGCACGTAAGCTTTAATTGTTGCTTGCTGAGTTTTATAACAAAACGGTAAGTTGATAGTGAATGTGTTGGAAGGAGTTTCGTGATCAGCTTTCGTGTTGTCAGCTTTTTTGTCACCAATGGCTTGATCTGCATCTAACTTATCTGCACACCATTGTGCGGTAATGTCGGCTTCAATACTGAAATAGCTGGCTAAAATAGCCGCAACTCTGTCGATGAGTGGCTTAGCTTTACGGGAAAAGAACATAAATTATCCTGTCTACGGGGTATTTTGTGAATTTCGTAATGCAAAAAACGCGGATTTCCGCTAGTATTTGCAGCCATTTTGAAACGCGAAGAATCTATACGTTATTATGTCTGAAAATCGCCGCATTCTGGTAACCAGTGCGTTGCCCTACGCCAATGGCTCTATTCACTTAGGCCACTTGCTTGAACACATTCAAACCGATATCTGGACACGGTTTCAGCGTCTGCGTGGAAACGAATGTTACAGTGTTTGTGCCGATGATGCACACGGTACACCTGTTATGCTTAAAGCGCAGGAACTGGGTATTACACCAGAAGAAATGGTGGCCAGAACTCGTGCAGAGCATCACCAAGACCTGCTCGATTTTCACGTAGAGTACGACAACTACTATGTAACCCATTCGCCTGAAAACAAGGCGTTGTGTGAAGAAATTTACACTCGTTTAGATAACGCCGGTTACATTAGCAAGCGTACGATTAATCAATTATACGATCCGCAAAAAGAAATGTTTTTGCCAGACCGCTTCGTTAAGGGTACCTGCCCTAGCTGTGGTGCTGAAGATCAAAACGGCGATAGCTGTGATGTGTGCGGCGCTACTTATAGCCCTACTGAGGTTAAAAACCCTCGCAGTGTGGTATCTGGTGCTACTCCGGTATTGAAAGAATCTGAACATTTCTTTTTCGACCTGCCTAAGTTCGAAGACATGCTTAAAGGCTGGATCCGCTCGGGTGCCCTGCAAGAAGAAATGGCCAACAAGCTTCAAGAGTGGTTTACCGAAGGTTTGCAGCAGTGGGATATTAGCCGCGACGCCCCTTATTTTGGGTTTGAAATTCCAGGTGCCCCGAATAAGTTTTTCTATGTATGGGTAGATGCCCCCGTTGGTTACATGGCCAGCTTTAAAAACTTCTGCGACCAAAACAATCTGGAATTCGACGATTTCTGGGGCTCAGACTCAGAAGCCGAGCTTTACCACTTCATCGGTAAAGACATTACCTACTTCCACTGCCTATTTTGGCCTGCCATGCTAGAAGGTGCGGGTTACCGTAAGCCTACTGGTGTAAATATTCACGGTTTTGTTACTGTGAATGGGGCGAAAATGTCTAAGTCTCGCGGCACCTTTATTAAAGGGCGCACTTATCTAGACCACTTAAACCCAGAGTACTTACGTTATTACTTTGCGTCTAAGCTTGGCGATAGCGTGACAGATATCGACTTAAACTTTACCGATTTCGCTCAAAAAGTGAATTCAGACCTAGTAGGTAAAGTGGTAAACATTGCTAGCCGATGTGCCAGCTTTATTACTAAGCGTTTTGACGGCAAATTGTCTGACAACGTGTTAGAGCCAGAGCTTATTGCCGAGTTCCAAAATGCAGCCGACACTATTGCCGATTTATTCGAGCGCCGTCGTTACCATCAAGCGATACGTGAAATCATGACATTGGCCGATAAAGCCAACCAGTTCATTGATACCAACGCCCCTTGGGTAACGATTAAAGACGAAACCAAACAGCAGTTCACTCACGATGTATGTTCGTTGGGTATCAATATGTTCCGCTTGTTGGTCATTTACTTAAAACCTGTGCTTCCAGTATTGGCAGAAAAAGCAGAAGGCTTCTTGAACGATGAGTTTACGTGGTCGTCTCTTGAAACCGTGCTAACGGGCCATGCTATCAACAAGTTTAAGCCAATGATGCAACGTGTAGAAATGGAGAAAGTAGACGCCATGGTTGATGATTCAAAAGAAAACCTAGAGCCAGCAAAGCCAACGGTTAACCCAGACAGCCCGTTAGGTAAAGATCCTATTAGCGAGACAATCTCGTTCGACGACTTCGCTAAAGTAGATTTACGTATTGCACGTATCGCCAACGCTGAGCATGTTGAAAAGGCCGACAAACTTCTACGTTTAGAGCTAGATTTAGGCGGCGAAACAAAGCAGGTATTTGCAGGTATTAAGTCTGCCTACTCGCCTGAGGCGTTAATCGGGAAGCATACCGTAATGGTGGCTAACCTAGCACCGCGTAAGATGCGCTTTGGTATGTCTGAAGGCATGGTATTAGCTGCCGGCCCTGGTGGTGATGAGCTTTATATCTTAGAGCCACACGAAGGTGCATTGCCTGGTATGCGCGTTAAGTAAAACTGGGTTGCTGACTTTTTAGGTAAACGAACCGCCAGAAAATTTGAAAGCCGTGTTGATAGTCTCAACGCGGCTTTTTTGTTTATGGGAAAATGATGTAGATTTTCTTGTTTCTCTGCCTAGTTTAAAAGTGGACATCCATGTATTAACGCCACTAAAAACATGGGCACCCACTTATTAAAATCCCAGTTCTATTGCGGACACCCACTTTTATATTGACCAACTGAGTTGTGGGTGTCTTGTTTTTGGCTTCTTGTTTTTGGCTCTCGTCAAATCGGTGATAAAAGTGGACATCCATGTTTTAACCCCAATCAAAAAATGGATATCCACTGATTAAAATTCCAAATTAACGTGGGTGTCCACGTTTAAGCACCCAGAAATATCGTGGGTGTCCATGGTTAGGTTCGGTTAGCTAAACTGTGGGTGTCCAAGTTTCGGCTTAGACCAAAACTGTGGGTGTCTCAGCTTTTGGCTTTATTGTATGAAGAAGTTCTGGCGCTGGCGGCACCGACAGGAGAGAACTGGCGTTTTAGTTGAAGTTTTGGCCGAATAGCCGTCATAGGCATTACTCGCTTTCTGGCCAGTATTACGTAAACGGCACTGCACCACGGGAAGTAAGTGGAAAGGTATTGCTGAATGTTTTTCGCGTAACCCCACCGCTGTTCAAAAAACAATGTAGAAAACATAATTTGGCGCTGTTCTACAATTTCAAAGCCCAACAGCTGCAACCAATCTTTAATGCGATATGAGGTAAAAAAACGAGCGTCATGCAGTTTATTGTCGCGCTTGACCGGTAAGTACTTGGCGATGCCGGCTAAACTCAACGGGTTGAAACCGCTAATAATAACGTAACCACTTTGAGTAATAACTCGGTCTACTTCCCGTAAAATTTCGTGAGGGTCTTGCGCAAAGTCCAATTCATTGGCTAGTAAAAAGCCATCTATGCTGTTTTCAGAAAATGGCAGCTGATGTGACTGTCCTACTATTTTGGGGCTTGCTGAACTATCAACGCTTTCTGTCCGCTCACCACTATTATTCGCACTTTCACTTATTTCATCGTGCTCTAAATGCATAGCACTAAATGGCACTTGGCTAATAATGTTGCGTATAGGGCTTTGCTTCAACGGTATTTGCGCACTTAAACTGCCGAGTTTCACGAAGTGATACCCAAAAATGCGTTGGGTGTAGTCGTCGCACACCTGCGTGATGGCTTGCTTAATTTGCTCTCCTGCTGGAAAGTCGGTCCAGTCTTCAGGATAACGAGGGGCTTGGGAATGAAATGCTGATCTCATAGTTGCTAAGCGTGCCTTAAGGTTGCTCTGTGTACAACAAGTTCTTATAGTATCGCATAATTATACCTACACAAGCAGGTGCACCATGACGACTAACGTTCTTCCTCACGGCATTTCAATTTTTCCAATAGAAGCATTTAGCGACAATTACATCTGGTGTATTCACAATAACGAACAAGCGATCGTTGTCGACCCAGGCGATGCAGAGCCCGTACTCTCGTTTTTAAAAAGTGAAAATTTACATTTAGCGGCCGTATTAATAACCCATCACCATCATGACCATACGGGTGGCATTGCCAAATTAGTCTCAGCAAACCCAGGCCTTCCCGTTATTGGCCCAAGAGGGGGTCATATTCGTGGCATCACTAAATCCGTTTCGCAAGGCGATACCTTACAGCTTCCAGTATTAGATTTAGAATTCCAAGTAATGGAAGTGCCCGGTCATACGCTCGATCATATTGCGTTTTTTGGCCATAACGTTTTGTTTTGTGGCGATACCTTATTTTCAGCAGGTTGTGGTCGGTTGTTCGAAGGTTCGCCTGAACAAATGTTGCACTCGCTGAACAAGCTGAAGCGCTTGCCCGACAACACTCTGGTTTACTGTACTCACGAATATACTCAATCGAACGTACGCTTTGCTTTAGAAGTAGAACCAGAAAATCAAAACCTTCAAAACTATTCATCTTGGGTAGATAAAAAGCGAGAAATGGGTATGCCAACCCTACCCTCAAATTTGGCTGAACAAAAACAAATTAACCCTTTCTTACGTTCTCATGAACTTTCTGTACAAACTGCTGCCGAAGCTTATTGCGAAAAAAACATGGGCGACGATGTAGCGGTATTTGCTGCAGTTCGGCGCTGGAAAGATGAGTTTTAATGCAAAACTAACGCACTGAAGGTAGAATGTGCGGTTTGCAGGTATTCGAGAGGTCCCTTCTACATGCAGTTGAAGTTGTTTGTTTTGTCACCCGTTTTATTAGCGTTAGGGCTAAGTGGGTGCCAAATCACCGAAGAACAAATACAAGAAGACGTGGTGAATGTACAAAATGTTGAAGGCGCTACTGAACCTTGCAACACATTACACGACACACCAGAAGCAATTGAAGACTGTGAAATAGCGCGCGAAGGCGTTATTGATGTAGTGCACCCTAAAGATAATCTGCTGTCGGAAGCAGAGGAACTTATTGACGACCCTTCAGTAGAAACCGAAGCCATTATTACCAATGTATGGCAGCGAGTAAGTGACGGGCTTAATTTATATATTCCTGATGATCGTCGCGTTGATGTACAAAAAAACTGGTATTTAAAGCATCCAGAGTACATGAAACGTGTGGTTACTCGTGCCAAGCCGTTTCTCTATTACATTGTTGACGAAATAGAGAAGCGTGATATGCCAATGGAATTGGTGTTATTGCCCATTGTTGAAAGTGCTTTCGACCCTTTTGCCTACTCTCATGGCCGAGCCGCTGGTATGTGGCAATTTATTCCCGGTACGGGCAAGCGTTTCGGAATGGAGCAAACCTGGTGGTACGATGGGCGTCGTGACGTTATAGCGTCCACCAAAGGTGCTTTAGATTACCTAACCTATTTATCGAACATGTTCGATGGCGATTGGCTACATGCTCTAGCGGCGTATAACAGTGGCGAAGGTCGTGTATCTAAAGCCATTCGCGCAAATAAAAAAGCCGGTAAGCCTACCGATTTTTGGTCGTTAAACTTACCTCGTGAAACCCGTGCGTATGTACCGAAATTATTAGCATTGGCAGACATTTTAAAACATCGTGATGAATATGCTTTTGCATGGCCTGAAGTTGAAAACGTCGCCGTTATCGAAGTGGTTGATATTGGTTCACAGGTAGATTTGGCCTTTGCTGCCGACCTTGCGGGCATGACGCTTAAAGAGTTACATGCATTGAACCCTGGCTTTAACCGCTGGGCTACTGCTCCAGAGGGCCCGCATAGATTAGTGTTACCGTTAACCAAAGCCGCTGACTTTAGTGATGCGCTTGCTAAAATTGATCGTACCGACCGATTGAATTGGGTACGTCATACGGTGAAGCCAGGTGATAGCTTAGGGAAACTTGCGAATAAATATCACACCACTGTGAAAGTGATTAAGCAAGTTAACGAGCTTAACTCTAACGTTATTCGTATTGGCCAACCTATTATGGTACCTGTGGCTTTGAAAGCCCTAGACAATTACGACCTATCACAAGGCCAGCGTTTAGCCAGTGTGCAAAACAAAAAGCACGGTGCATATAAAGTTACCCATACTATTCGCTCAGGTGATACGTTATGGGATATTGCGCGTAAATATGGTGTTACGACTAAAAAACTAGCGAGTTGGAACAATATGGCGCCTGGCGACATGCTCCGTCTTGGGAACAAATTAGTGGTTTGGCAGAATAACAAAAGCAACTCAAAAAACGCAGATGCTATAACCAAACGCGTAACCTATACGGTTAGAAACGGTGATTCCCTGTCGCGCATAGCGAGTAAATTCAATGTCAGCATCAGTAATATTGGCAAATGGAATAACATTAATACATCGCGTTACTTACAGCCGGGCCAGAAGCTAAAGCTGTTTGTAGACGTCACTAGATTAAATAGCACAGGCTAAATAGCAAAGGATAGAGCAATGCTAAGGATTAACCGGGACAATTTACGTAACAGTCATGAAACGCCCTGGTTAATCTTAGATTTAGTCATGCTGGGTATTTTATTTTTAAACCTAGCATGGCTAATTTTCGATGCTTTGTACGCTACCGATTTTATCTATTCTCAAATAGATGCTTTCTTCCCCGCTTTAATTAACGCTTACGACCCCATCCACCACAACTTCTTGTTGGTTGATTTAGTCTTCATTGGCATTTTTCTTACTGAATTTTGTTTTAGGTGGATTGTTGCCATCGTGCGCAAAGAGCACCTACGTTGGTATTTTTTCCCTTTTCTGCATTGGTACGATTTAGTCGGGCTAATTCCTCTTGGGGCTACGCGGCTGTTCCGCTTCCTACGCATATTTTCAATTTTGCATCGGCTGCACAAATATCAAATTATTGATTTAAACCGCACCGCAATTTTTCGGTTCTTCGCCTTCTATTACGATGTATTTGTTGAAGAGCTTAGCGACAGAATTGTGGTGAAAGTATTAAGCGATGCGCAAAAAGACATTGCCGCAGGCTCACCATTGGTAGATGAGATTACCGAGCAAGTCCTTGCACCACGCCGCCCTGTTATTACACAGTGGATGGCGGGTGTTATTAATCACTTAGGGCAATCGATAAGTAACGACGAACATGGTGAAGTGATACGTGAACATGTTCGCAAAAGTGTAGGCAAAGCGGTACGTGGAAACTCCCAGGTGTCTACGCTTAATTACTTACCCATAATTGGTAAAACAATTGAAAACACACTGGAGGAATCGGTAACCGATATTGTCACCATGTCGCTGGTAAATTTACTGTCTGATATAGATGCTGAGCGCATTGACCACTTCATCTCAGTGGGTATGCACGATTACACCCCTACAGCCGATGCTTTAGATAAGGAAGTATTACAGGTGGTAAATGAATGCTTAGAATTGATGAAAGGACACATTGCACAGCAGCGCTGGAAATCAGAGCTCGCTAAAAAGGAATCTACAATGCCAGTAACAGAACCTTCAGAAGAAACAACAATAGAGAAGAACTTGTAGGTACACGCTCAAAAAATTAAAACTTAATGATAACTATTATTATTTCAATACTCATATGGTAGACTTCTGACCAATACCAATGGTTGTTAGTCTTACATTTTGAGGAAATAAAGAATGTCGAACGGTCGTAAAGGTTGGTTTTACCCTTCCTTAACCGCATTAGCGATAGCGGTAGCTACATCACCAGTTGCACAAGAACAAGAAGATGAAAGCCTTGAGCACATTGAAGTTAACCCTATGCAGTCGTACAGAAGTACGGCCACTAAGTCTTCTTTGCGCCCTATCGATTCGCCTGTCAGTATCAGTGTTATCGATCAAGAGCTTTTACAATTGCGCCAAGCACAAACGGTATCAGAAGCCTTGCGCTATAGCTCTGGAGTAACGACTGAAAGTCGCCCAACCATCACTATTTTTGACCAATTTACCATTCGTGGCTTCGATACCTACCAAACCTTTTACGATGGCTTACCTCTTTTAAGTAACAACAGCTGGAACCTTTATCCGCAAGTTGATTCTTTCGCAACAGAATCTTTAGAAATATTAAAAGGCCCTGCGTCATCGCTTTATGGCCTCGTTCCTCCTGGCGGCATGATTAACCAAGTTGCCAAATACCCTAAAGACGAAAACGAAACCTTAATTCGTGCGGCAGTGGGTTCAGATAGTTTATTCGAACTTGGTTTAGATACTACCGGCCAACTTACCGACAACGCGCGCTATCGTGTTGTGGCACTAGGTAGAAAACAAGATGGCTTTCAGGACACTACTGAAAACGAGCGTTATACCATTGCGCCTTCAGTTACCATTGATCTTAGCAAGGCAACGGAGCTTACCTTATCTGCCTATTATCAAGACGACCCTCAAATGGTGCCCTCTACCCCACTTCCAGGCGTTGGTACCCTTTACGAAGCACCTTATGGAAAGCTTGACGCCAGCGTTTATGCAGGTGATGAAAACTGGAACAGCTATTCTCGCGAAGTGCTTATGCTTGGCTATAAACTGAACCATGAATTTAATGATAATTGGTCAGTGTTACAAAAGTTTCGTTATACCGATGCTGACGCCTTGCAACAAAATACCTATCACTCAGGTACCCCAACAGACGATATTTACCTAACTCGTTCAGCGTACCTTACCGATGAAGAAATTGATGGTGTGACTGTTGATACACAGGTGGCTGGGTTTGTTCAAACTGGTGATTTAGCACATAACTTATTATTCGGTGTGGATTATCAAAACTCAGACTCAACCGTTGCGTATCGAGATACATTAACTACCGACACGCCAGTACTAGATTTAAGCAATATCGATAATGACTTGTTCGATGTAGATTCTCTACCACTCGACTTCTACCAAGAAGATCACGTTATCGACATTGAGCAAATTGGTTTTTATCTTCAAGATGAAATACGTATCGATAATTTCACGTTCTTGCTAAATGGTCGATATGATCAATTTGAAAGCACTGATGTGGCAGAGAATGTATATGCGGGTTTTGAGTACGGCAGCACCACAGAAATTGACCAAAATGAGTTTTCAGGCCGTGTAGCCGCTATGTACACGTTTGACTCAGGCTGGCGCATGTATGCGAACTACGCTGAATCTTTCGAACCAGTTTCAGGTACCGACTCAGTTACTGGCGAAGCTTTCAAACCTACTACAGCTGACCAAGTTGAAGTGGGAACCAAGTATATTAGCGGTGATGGCGCAACCACGTTTACCGGTGCGTACTTCGTACTGACTAAACAAAATGTAGTGGTCAATACGTCAGACTTTGCGCAATATACGCAAAATGGTGAAGTTGAATCGAAAGGTGTTGAACTAGAGCTTTCTACTAAAGTAACCAACGCCCTTTTACTGCAAGCAAATGCTACTTTGTTAGATTTAGAAGTAACTGAAGACACATTGGACCCAGACGTAGTAGGTAAAACGCCAGTTTGGGTTGCAGAAGAAAGTGCATCAGTATGGGCGAACTACTTCTTCGATGATGCGCTAGACGGCTTAATGCTAGGTGCAGGTGTTCGCTACGTTGGCGAAACACAAGCAGATAAATACAACACAGATACGGTTCCTTCCTACACGTTAGTTGACGCTGTATTGTCTTACGACATGCCAGAGTACGATTTAAAACTAACAGGCAGTGTAAGTAACTTGACCGACAAAGAGTATGTTGGTGCATGTTACGACACGAATAACTGTTGGTATGGTGCACAACGTAGATTTGAAGTTGGTATTGAAAAGCGTTTTTAAGCGTTTTCACCCCATAAAGAAAGGCCTAACATTATAAAATGTTAGGCCTTTTTTATTATTGATATAAGCTATTTAAAATCAGCGAGTACTATTTATTCGTTTGACTATTACTTTGAAGTTTATCTCATAGAAAAATGAAAACCGTGCTACATGCCTTGTAGCACTAATACTGGTTATCTTTTTCTATCAAAGCTTTACGCTATTTAAACTATCTATATTACCAAGCTTTGACTGGTTAGCCTCTGCGCCAAGTTGTACCCGCAGGCCCATCTTCTAACACTATATTCTTAGCGTTAAGTGCATCTCTCGCAGCGTCTGCTGCTGCCCAATCTTTAGCTGCCCGAGCATCGTTACGCTGTTTTATCAACGCTTCTATTTCAGCGGCTTCATCGTCGTTTTCGCTACCGCCTTTAAGATAAGCATCTGGGTCGCTTTGCAGCATACCCAAAATAGCACCTAAACCTTTAAGCACCGCAGCTAATTTACTCGCTTCTTCGGCATTATCTTTATTACGATTTATTTCACGTGCTACATCAAACAATACTGAAAATGCTTCAGGTACGTTTAGATCGTCATTCATGGCAGCTTCAAACCGCGCTAAATAACCGCCGTAGCTAAGGTCGGTAGATTCATCTACTGTTACACCGCGAAGCGCAGTGTATAAACGCTCTAATGCCGCTTTTGCTTGGGTAATGTTATCTTGCGAGTAGCTTAACTGGCTACGGTAATGTGCCGACATTAAGAAGAAGCGCAAGGTTTCAGCATCGTGCTCTTGCAATACGTCACGAAGGGTAAAAAAGTTACCTAACGACTTAGACATTTTCTCATCGTCTACTTGCACCATACCAGCGTGCATCCATACGTTTACGTACGGTTTATCAAATGCGCAGCATGACTGTGCCACTTCATTTTCATGGTGCGGAAAAGTAAGGTCTGAACCGCCACCATGAATATCAAAATGTGCGCCCAAATGCTTTTTGTTCATGGCAGAACATTCAATATGCCAACCAGGGCGGCCTTCACCCCACGGCGATTGCCATGCAGGCTCACCGGCTTTAGCGGGCTTCCATAATACAAAATCTAGCGGGTCGTTTTTATCCAATGCCACTTCAACACGGGACCCAGATTGAAGCTGATCTAAGTCTTGCTTACTCAACTTGCCATATTCAGGGAATTTGCTTACATCAAATAATACATCGCCATTTGAGGCCTGATATGCAAAACCTTTATCCATCAATATCTTAATAATATCGATGATATCATCCATATGTCCGCTAACGGTTGGCTCTACGTCTGGCTCAAGTAAATTGATAGCCGCAAAGTCTTCATGCATCATGCCAATGGTGCGCTTAGTTAACGCTTCAAAGGTTTCACCGTTTTCATTAGCACGGGCAATAATTTTGTCGTCAATATCTGTGATATTACGAACGTACTTCACATCAAAACCCAAATGACGCAGGTATCGAACTAAGATATCAAAACTAAGGTAAGTGCGAGCATGCCCCATATGGCTTAGGTTGTACACGGTAATACCACACACATACAAGCCCACTTTCCCTTCTTGAAGCGGCACGAATTTCGCCTTGTCACGGGTACGGGTATTGTAAAGGTGTAGCATAAAGTGAATTCCTAAGTATCAAAATGGCCGCAAAGTTTAGCACTGTATGTGGCCAAATGGTAAGATTTTGCGATGCTTTTTAGCATCGCTACTTCCCCGCATGGCTGGTTATGCGGTAATATTACCAAGTATTTACTTATTTAAAGGCAGGACACGAAGAAATGGTTACTCTCAAAACAAACTTTGGTGATATCACCCTAGAATTATTTGAAGACAAGGCCCCTAAAACTGTAGAAAACTTTCTAGCTTATGTTAAAGAAGGTTTTTATGATGACACTATTTTTCACCGTGTAATTGACGGTTTCATGATTCAAGGTGGTGGTTTCACTGCAGATATGGATCAGAAAGACACCAAAGATACTATTGAAAATGAAGCAAACAACGGCGTTGCTAACGAAATTGGTACTATTGCGATGGCACGTACTAACGATCCGCATTCAGCAACTGCGCAGTTCTTCATTAACGTGGGTAATAACAGCTTCCTTAACCATACTAGCGAATCAGTGAATGGCTGGGGCTACTGCGCATTCGGTAAAGTTACCGACGGTATGGACGTAGTTGAGAAAATTAAAAGCGTTAAAACCGGTTCAAGCGGTTATCACCAAGATGTACCTGTTGAGCCAGTTGTTATTGAAAAAGCGGTTGTCGCTTAATTCTGTTAAGTGAGCATTTCAAACCTTAAATGCTCACTATCGCTACATCTTAAGCAAAGGCCGTACTCATTCAAAGCGGCCTCTTTTTTCCAAACGCCTTTCAAAGTTGTCCATTTCTATGTCATTTACCTACTTCATTGCCGATTTACACCTAAGTGCAGATCGACCTGACATCACAGCGTGCCTAATGCAATTTTTAGAAAGCGATGCAAAGGAAGCCGATGCCTTATATGTGCTGGGCGATTTATTTGAAGTATGGATAGGCGATGATGACGTTACCCCATTTAATACCGCTATTGCAGAGGCATTCAAGACTTTAAGCCAACATGTGCCTATCTATTTCATGCATGGCAATCGCGATTTTGCCATACGCGAAGGCTGGACAAATAAAGCGGGCATGACACTTATCAACGAACCCACCGTTATTGACTTATACGGGACACCCACACTTATCACCCACGGCGACGAGCTTTGCACTAACGATGTGGCCTATCAAAAATTCAGAAAAAAATCTCGCGGTTGGTGGTGGCCAAAGCTAATGCTAGCCTTGCCTTTATGGTACAGACGCCGTGTTGCAAGAAATGGTCGAGCGGAAAGTAAAGAGAATCAAAAGCACCTTAAGCCAGACATTATGGATGTGACACCCACAGAAGTGATTAAGGTTATGGAGCAGCACAATGTTCAACGCTTAATTCATGGACACACACACCGCCCAAACATTCATTCTCTTACCGCGAATGGCAAACCTGCTACCAGAATCGTGTTAGGTGACTGGTATGATCAAGGCAGCACATTGTGTGTGTCACACTCCAATGTTATGTTACAACATCACACTTTTAAGTAGCGATATCTGATACTTAGCTTCCTGTCATACTAAAAACTTCATAAATTTAATTTTATTATTTGTCTTTTAAACATGCTTTTCTAACGCCCTAATTTGTAAAGATAATTTACAAATAGTCTTAGCCTCCTTTTCTTAAATTTTGTACTCAGTAGTTGCTTTGTTAAAGCCCGTTCAAAAATATGTCAAATAAACGTCACTTTCACGATATATCGTTGAAAATAGCGCATTCAAATGATAACGAGAATCAATTTCATTTGTCGAATTGCGTACTAATTAACAATAAAACTGACCATCACAATTTAAATTCAATGTAGGGAACGACGATGAATCGTACTTGGAAAACGAAGCTTAGTGCTCTTGCACTGGTTGCTTCATCTGGTTTGCAAGCAGCTGTTTTACCCGAACACCAAACAGATAACGCATGGTATTCAGATGCGCAAAGCAAACTTACTGAAAAACTAGTGACAAACAACCAGTTCAAAGCCAAAAACGTGATTTTGTTTGTAGGCGACGGAATGGGGGTTTCTACGCTAACTTCTGCGCGCATCCACAAAGGGCAGCTTGAAGGCGGGTTGGGCGAAGAAGGTTACTTGGCATTTGAAACCTTCCCTCACACAGCGTTGGTTAAAACCTACAATGTTGATGCACAAACTCCAGATTCAGCAGGTACGATGACAGCGATGATGTCAGGCCTAAAAACGGATGTGGGTGTTATTGGCGTTGACGAAGATATTGAACGCGGTGAATGCGCTACCGTTGCTGGCAATGAAGTTATTACTGCACTTGAACTTGCTGAAATTAAAGGTTTAGCGACTGGTATTATCTCTACTGCACGTATTACACACGCTACGCCTGCAGCCACTTACGCTAAATCAGCTGACCGTAACTGGGAAGATATTTCAGATATGCCAGAAGAGGCTGCTGCGGCAGGCTGTATTGATATTGCCGATCAGTTAGTCAATTTTGAAAGCTTCCTTGAAGGCCGGTACACAGGTGTTGATGTAGACGGTATTGAAGTGGTAATGGGGGGCGGCCGTCGTCACTTCTTACCTAATGACGCGTCTTTTAATAGCGCTGATGCGGTTAGCGAAGTAGAAGGCGATCGTACAGACGATCGTGACCTTACCGAGGAATGGCAGCAGATGTATGAAAATGGTGTCTATGTTGTTGACCAAGCAGGCTTCGACACTTTAGATACTGAATCGACTGAACGGGTTTTTGCTTTGTTCAACGAGTCACACATGCAATACGAAGCAGACCGCGCCAATGACGTAGCGGGCGAGCCATCTATTGCTGAAATGACCGAAGCTGCGGTAAACATCTTAGATAACAACGACACTGGTTTCTTCTTAATGGTTGAGTCAGGCCGAATTGATCATGCCCACCACGCTGGTAATGCAGCCGGTGCACTTACAGACACTTTGGCGTTTGAAGCCGCTGTTATGGCCGCTTATGAAAACACAGATCCATCTGAAACACTTATCTTAGTTACAGCTGATCACGGCCACGTATTTACTATTGCAGGCTACCCAAAACGCGGTAATCCCATTTTAGGTAAAGTGGTTAATGTTGGAGCAGAAGAACCTGCTACAGCGTCTGACGGCACGCCATATACCACATTAGGTTACACCAACGGCTTAGGTTTTCGTGACCTTGGAACAGAAACCGATTCTGATGAAGGTTACAACTACGATAATGCGGCAGGTCGTGTGGACTTAACCAATGTAGATACCACTACCGCCGGTTATCACCAAGAAGCACTTATTCCACTTGGATCTGAAACACACTCTGGTGAAGATATAGCATTACACGCAACTGGACCAGGAAGTCAATTAGCACAAGGTGTGATAGAACAAAATGTTGTTTTCCACCTAATCAACCAAGCCCTTGGCCTGATAAACGAATAAGTGGAGAAGAACAATGAAACTTTTTAAATTGAGTATTGTTGCATTAGCAGTTGCCGGCCTAACCGCCTGCTCTCTTGAAGGCGATGACGGAAACGATGGCGCAGCAGGCGTTGATGGTTCAAACGGTCTTAACAGCTTAACCGTGCAAACAGCGTTAGCAGTAGGCGATACCAACTGCCCGAATAGCGGTGTACAGTTTGATTCTGGCCTAGACACCAATGCAGATGGCACCTTAGGTAGCGACGAGATTACCGACACAAGCTACGTTTGTTCTCTAGGCAGCTCTGAAGTTGCAACCGGTGAGCTACTTATTACTTTAAACAACGACTGGTTTATAGCCGCCAGTGCAGAAGTGGAAAACAACAAGCAAGTGTGGATGGATGCTACCGGCACCTCAGCCAGCATATCTAACGCTAACATTGAAGTAGCTCAAGTAGCTGACGATGAAGAATTACAGGCTATGGTAGCCGACCTTCGCGGTAAAGCGAAAAACGTGATTCTATTCGTTGGTGATGGCATGGGCATTTCAACCATCACAGCCGCACGAATTCTAGATGGCCAATTGAAAGGGCTTGATGGCGAAGAAAACCAGCTTAGCTTTGGTAAATTCCCATTCTCTGGATTGTCTAAAACGTATAACGTTGATGCACAAACTCCAGACTCTGCTGGCACCATGACAGCCATGATTAGCGGTGTAAAAACCGATGTGGGTGTTATTGGCGTTGATGAAGATATTGAGCGCGGCGAATGCAGTACGGTTGCTGGCAACGAACTCGTGACCGCATTAGAACTTGCAGAAATAGCGGGTAAATCTACCGGTATTATCTCTACTGCTCGCATTACTCATGCTACACCAGCCGCTACCTACGCCAAGTCGGCCGATCGCAACTGGGAAGATGTATCTGATATGCCTGAAGATGCGGTTACTGCTGGCTGCCCTGATATAGCCGATCAGCTAGTAAACTTCGAAGCTAATTTAGAAGCTAACTATGAAGGCTTAGACGTGGATGGCTTGGAAGTAGTAATGGGCGGCGGCCGCCGCCACTTTCTTCCCAACGATGCTGCGTTTAATAGTGTAGATGCTGCAAGCGAAGTTGAAGGTGATAGAACGGATGGTCGAGACCTTACAGCGGAATGGCAGAATATGTATGAAAATGGTGTTTATATCGTCGACCAATCTGGTTTTGACGGCTTAGACACCGAAACGACCGAACGCGTATTTGGTTTGTTTAATGAATCGCACATGCAGTATGAAGCTGATCGCAGCAACGATATTGCTGGTGAGCCTTCGGTGGCAGAAATGACTGAAGCGGCTATCAATATTCTTGATAATAACGATGAAGGCTTCTTCCTTATGGTTGAATCGGGTCGTATTGACCATGCTCACCATGCTGGAAATGCTTATGGCGCTTTATACGATACCTTAGCCTTTGCTGACGCTGTTGCCATGGCTGACGAACTGACTAACGATGAAGATACACTCATTATTGTTACTGCTGACCATGGCCATGTATTTACCATTGCCGGCTACCCTAAACGTGGTAATCCCATATTAGGTAAAGTGGTAAATGTTGGCGCTGACGAAGCCGCTACAGCGTCTGATGGTACACCCTATACCACGTTGGGTTACACCAATGGTCTTGGCTTCAGAAACCTTGGAGACGAAACCAATTCAGATGCGGGTTACGCTACAGCGTACGATACTGGTCGCAAAGACCTTACTGATATCGACACTACTACCCCGGGTTATCACCAAGAAGCGTTAGTTCCTATGGGCTCAGAAACTCACTCAGGAGAAGACGTGAGTATTCATGCTAAGGGCCCTGGCGCTTTCTTAGTAAATGGCACAAACGAACAAAGCGTAATCTTCCATATTATGGACTTCGCGGGTGACTTCGTTACCCAAGCAGACGCCGTAGTGGAATAAAAAATTACGTTTATCGTCAGTTCGTAAGGGAGCGTTTACGCTCCCTTATTTCGGAGTTTTAAATACATGAAGTACCTAGTTTTACCCTCGCTAGCTTTAGCCACGTATGTTATTTCAGCCTTACTAACGGCAGCGCCTAGCCTCGCAACGTCTGTTACCGCAGATTTGGACACCCACTCCAGTAACTTGGACAGTAACTTGGACACCCACACAAAATGCGAACTTGAAGCAGGCAACCTGAAAGCTGACTATACCGTCACTACCCGCCGCGGATTCACTCCCGGCAATAGCACGGAAATTTCGCTTATGCGCTATAACAATACGGTTGCTCATCAGTACCCACAGGTTGGCATTACTGAAACTTGGACAATGGTGCGAAACAAGCTAATCAAGCCTGTTCGTTATTTTGATAAGCACGAACGCGCTATCGAATATCAGCCAGGCGAAAGTATTCACGGCCGAGTAGAAAAAGACTTTTCATTTCGTTATCAGTTAATTAGCAATACTTTGCTAAACAAAATGACTTTAGAGCGTTCTGAAGGCAAAGGTTGTATGAAAATTGAGTATTTAACTTATCAAAATAGCAAAGTGGATATGACGCTCGCTTGGCTACCTGAGTTAAAACTAATCCAACAGTTTCGTGTTAATGAAAAGAATACTACCCGAGAGTGGTCATTAGTTTCAGTTGACGACAATGTAAACTTAGAAGCATTTTTTGAAAGCCGAGATAAATACAAAGCTACCGATTATGCTGACATTGGCGATGATCATACCGACCCCTTTTTAACCAATATGGTAAATCAAGGGTTTATAGAAGCAGGCGCTAGCGGATTTTACGACCAAAATGGAAATGCGATAGGTGAAGGTCATCGTCATTAAACTTTAGGTTTATCATATAAAACTGTCCCTAGTTTGGTCGTTTTTCACTGGATATATAAACAGAATGTGATATAAAAAGGTTAATAAAAACATCATCAGGGACGGTGTAAATGTTAGATATTTTGCTGAGCGATGCGAATTTTTGGTTTAGTATCGCGTTAGCCACGGTAGCCATTCTATTTATTATAGAAATTGTGGGGCTTGTTTTTGGCATAAGCATGGTTGGTTTGCTTGACGATATGCCTAACTCAAATATTGATGTAGAAAGTAGTTCTATTCTTAGTTTTGGGAGCTGGCTCAATTTAGATAGAGTCCCGCTACTAATATGGCTGGTGGTACTTTTAACCATTTTCGGTTTACTTGGGTTTGTGACTAATTTCGCCACCCAATCTATTGCTAATATCACCCTACCCGTTTGGGTAACGCTCCCTTTTTCCGCGATTGTCGGTACCCTACTCACATCGAAAGTCAGTGTGATAATTGCGGTTGTTATTCCGAAATTTCAAACTTCTGCTATTCAAAACGACGACTTCATAGGTGCGGTAGCACATATAACTATTGGGATTGCATCGAAGGGAAATCCTGCTGAAGCTAAATTCACCGATGATTATTCACAGCCCCACTATGTTTTAGTCGAACCTTTTGAAGACAATGAACTCTTCAAACAAGGTGAGCGCGTTATCCTTGTTAAGAAAACCACCCACAGCTGGTTAGCCACCCGTTATCAATAATAAATAAGAGACTGAGTATGGAAACCCTTCAAACATCAAACTTACCTTCATTGCTATTTATTGCAGGTATTATTGTAGTAGCCCTTATCACTATTGGGCTTATTTTTGCCAAACTATACACTCGAGCGACCAAAGAAACTGCCTTTGTTCGAACTGGGCTTGGTGGTGAAAAAGTCATCAAAGACGGGGGTGCAATTGTACTTCCTGTTGTACATGAAATTATTCCAGTCAATATGAACACACTGCGTATAGAAGTGGAAAAAACGCAAAAAGATGCGCTCATAACGAAAGACAGAATGCGCGTTGATGTTAAAGCTGACTTCTATCTACGAGTAGCGCCTAATTCAGCCGGAATATCTATGGCAGCGCAAACTTTAGGTACGCGCACAACCCGAGCTGAAGAAGTTAAAAAAACTAATGGAATCGAAATTTGTCGACGTACTTCGTGCGGTTGCCGCCGAGATGACCATGACGGAAATGCACGAACAACGTGCCGATTTCGTACAGAAAGTACAACAGAGCGTGGCTAACGATTTAGAAAAGAACGGTTTGGAACTGGAATCAGTCAGTTTAACTGGCTTCGATCAAACTGACCTTGAATTTTTCAATGAAAACAACGCATTCGATGCTGAAGGTCGTGCTCGCCTTGCTAAAATTATTGAAGAAAAGCGCAAAGAGACTAATGATATTCAGCAAGAGAACCGTATCCTTATTGAACAACGTAACTTAGCTGCTGAAAAGCAGTCTTTAGAAGTAAAGCGCGATGAAGAAGAAGCCCGCTTGATGCAGGAACAAACCCTCGCATTTAAACGCCAAGAACAAAAAGCGGAAATCTCGAAACAGCGTGAAATGAAAGAGCGTGAAGAGCGCGAAGCGGAGATTGCTAAAAATCGTGCGATTGAAGCTGCTGAAATCGAAAAGTCTCGCGAGATAGAAACTCAAGAAATTGCGAAAAGCCAGGCTCTTGAACAAGCGCGTATTCGTCAACAGCAAGAAGTAGAAGTTGCTGAGCAAGTAAAACAAATTGCGGTTGCTAATAAGTCTGAAGAAGAATCTGCGGCACGCGCGAAGGCCGCAGAAGCAGAGAAAACCAAAGTTGAAAAAGAAGAAGCCGTTATTACCGCAAAATTGGTGGCCGATGCTGAACGTAAGAAACAAATTGAAGTTATCGATGCGCAAAAAGAAGCGGAACGTGATGCGGTGAATATTACTGTTGAAGCAGCTGCGAAGAAAGAAGCGGCTGAAAATACTGCTGAAGCTATTTTAACGGAAGCAAAAGCTAGCGCTGATGCGAAAATGCTACAAGCTGAAGCGGACGAGAAAGTGCTTGCCGTAGAAGCCGCAGGTAAACAAGCACTTTATGAAGCAGAAAATACACTTAAAGATGAACAGATCGAACTTCAAAAATCGCTAGCTATGATGGAAGTTTTACCTGAGCTTATCGCCCAAGCAGTTAAACCTCTTGAGAACATCGAAGGAATTAAAATTCTTCAAGGTTATGGTCAAGGGAACGGTCAATCTGGTAGTGGCCAAACCGTTGCTACAGGTAGCGGTTTAGCCGACCAGGTTACACAAGCGGCTTTAAGTTACCGAGCGAATGCACCTGTAGTTGATGCAATGCTTCGTGAAGTTGGTTTGGTAAATGGTGAAAGTGGTACCCTCGATGACTTACTTACTGGCAAAAGTGAAATATTAACAGGCACAGCTGCTAACGCACCTGTCATAAAAGCCCCCACTCCTCCTAAACCCGATGCATTAGCGGAGTAGTATTTCGTAGCAGATAAGCTCATAAAGAAGCCCCTTTTAGGGGCTTCTTTGTTTTATATTGATAGGCTGTATTCACTTTCTTTAAGCAAAACTTCGACACCCACCGAATTTCATATTCGATGCCTCGCCTACACTAGCAACTTAAGCTCGGACAGCCACACAAACCCGCCACAAGTTCAGTATATTAATATTTATGTAAACGGCACTATTGTGAAACTTATAAAATTACAGAGTTTACGCTATGCCGCGCCCTCGAAAATCGCTCATCTGCTTACAAGATACCCCTTACTACCATTGTATTTCTCGGTGCGTACGCAGAGCGTTCCTGTGTGGTGAAGACCATTACAGCAAAAAGAGCTACGAGCATCGCCGTCAGTGGGTTGAAGCCAGGCTAATCAAACTAGGCAGCATATTCGCTATTAATGTTTGCGCCTATGCAGTGATGAGCAACCACACACACGTCGTTCTGCATGTTGACAGAGATGAAGCCTTATCGTGGACTACTCACGAAGTATTGAAACGATGGCATACGCTTCACAAAGGCACAAACTTAACCCGTCAATATATGCAAGCTGAACAGCGTAGCTTGCTTTCAGACGCCCAAATAGAATCCGTAATAGCAACTGCAAATATATATCGTCAAAGGTTGCACGATATCAGTTGGTTTATGCGGCTTTTAAATGAGTTTATTGCGCGTTTAGCAAACAAAGAAGACGAATGTACCGGACGTTTTTGGGAGGGGCGGTTTAAATCTCAATCATTACTTGATGAAGCCGCCTTGGCCGCCTGCATGGCCTATGTGGATTTAAATCCATTGCGCGTAGGTTTATCAGAAACTCCAGAACAATCTGACTTCACCAGTATCAAAAAAAGAGTTGCTGCAGCTAAGATTGGAAAGCAACCTCAGTATTTACAACCTTTTTCTGGTAGCGGAAATGTAGTTAAAGGGCTTCCTTTTCTTCTCCATGATTACCTAGAGCTCGTCGATAAATTGGGAAGAAAAATCCGTTCTGATCAGAATGGCTATATTTCCAATATTCACTCGCCTATTCTTGATCGCACTGGTCTACAAAATATAGACTGGGAAGGCATGTGCCAAGGAATTGAAACACAGTTTTCATCGTCAATTAGCCTTTCAATAGCTATACGGAGACAGAAGATACTGGAAACCGCCTAACTAACTGTATAAACCTAAACGCTACATAAACCTAAAAGACACCCTCAGCGCAACTCTTCTAATAGTAACCAATCGCACGTTCAATTTTATAAAAAACTTTATATCTCGACCACTTAATAAAAGCACCATACGAATTACTCTAACCTCTCCAATAAATCACTTTTAGCAACAAGAGGGGCTATTATTTACTCTTAAAACCTCAAATAGATAAATGGCCTATATTGCAGCTGATGTATGGATGTCTAAATATTGGAACTCTATCAAAATATTCGATTTTTTGATTGAAGTAAAAATAAAATCAGTATGAAATTTAATCAATATGTGAAAAAACTGTTACACTCCGAAAGTCTCTTGGAGTTTGAAGTAGGGGGCATTAACTCACTTCAATATTATCAGGAGATAATGAATGAAAATTATACTTTTAGTCCTTACGCTAATTGGCGTTTGTACAAACCTACAAGCCAAAGATCGCCTTGATGTCTATGAAGATTTTGATATTGGTACCGAGCTTGTTTCGATGACCATGGTTAAAGTCGACCCCAACATGGAAGATATGTATTTAGCTGGGCTACAGCAATCTTGGGCTAAAGCCGTGCAAATTCAAAAAGATATGGGTTACATCAAAGACTGGAAAATATACGCAAGTGAACTCCCCTTAACTGGTGACTTCAATATGCTATTAGTCGTTACCTACGAGAAACTTTCTGATTTGGAGCCCAGTAAGAAAAAATATGAAGCCTTTATGAAAAAGTGGGGGGAAGACAATCAAACTATGTCTGAAGAACTCAGCGCCGGATACCCAAAAATCCGCACCTTGACTGGGGAATATATTTTCCGTGAAATCATCTTAAAATAATCAACGTGATTTATATATCTTCTCAACGTGTGACTCTTCGCGTCCTTGCGATTTAAGAGTCACACATATTTTTATCTTCATAAGTTAAGGATAATGGTAACGTTTTACGGTTAAAGCCTATCGGTTCTCCATAAATTATTGACTAAGCTCATACCTAGCCTAATCACTTATTTTGCAGTCCTTCCATCACCTTATCCATTGTGATTGGAAATTCCCGAATTCGCACGCCTGTTGCATCTGCAATCGCATTGGTAATAGCGGCTCCAGCGCCTGTAATACCAAGTTCGCCAATACCTTTGGCGCCAATAGGAGATGCTTCATAATCTGGCGTTTCTAGGAAATCTAACGTGACCTCAGCAATATCGCGGTTTACCGCAATATGATATTCACCGAAGTCAGGATTGATAAAACTGGCCGAATCAGTGTGATGATGAATGGCTTCGGTAAGTGCATACCCTGCCCCCCATACCATCCCGCCTTTAATTTGCGAAGACGCCGTTTTTTCATTAAGGATTTTACCTGCTGAAAAAATACCATATTGTCTTTTCAGTCGCACTTCACCTGTGTGGGTGTCCACTTCCACTTCTACGAAATGCGCGCCACAAGAGTATTGCTCGTCTTCACTGGTGTCGTCTTCGCTCACTTCACCTACTTCCGTTAAAGGAAAGTCATCCTTATCGATAAGCTCACTTAAAAGAAAACGCTGTGGCTCGCTACTATTAGTGTGGGTGTCCACATCTGTTTTAGTGTGGGTGTCCACATCTGTTTCATAAACCACCAGCGTGTTGCCTTCTAACACCAATTCACATTCCGGCGTAAGGTTTGGCAACTTTTGTCTGAGTGCTTTCTTCAACGATTTCTTCAACGACTCGCAGGCCTTCATTAATGCTGAGCCTGTACTTGCCGCGCCGAAAGAGCCCCCAGAACCACAGGATGGTGGCAAGCTGCTATCACCCAGTTGTACATCTACACTATCAAGCTGTGAATGGAATGCGCCTGCCGCTATCTGCGCCAATATGGTGTAAGATCCCGTTCCGATATCTGTCATATCCGAACGCACCGTAAGCTTTCCGTTGCTGTCGAGGCTTATGCTGGCTGCACTGGGTACCAGAACGTTCATACGCATAGCACTCGCTACACCGTGGCCTATTAATTTCCCAGGCTTGGGCGCTGGTTTATGTTGCCACCCAAACTTCTGTGCTCCTTCTTGCAAGCAGTCGCCAAGCCTATGGGTGGTAAAGCGCTTACCGCTAACAGGGTGAACTTCAGGTAGGTTTTTAATTCGAAAGGTAAGCGGATCTATCCCCGCTTTTAGGGCTAGTTCATCTATGGCCGATTCAAACGCCAGCGAGCCAATGGCATCACCAGGCGAACGTGTAGAATCGATAAGCGGGGTGTCTGCATCCTTTATTCTATGGGTACTGTTTATAAATTCTGCAGCGTACGTTACACGTGCTCCCGCTCCAGTAGCCTCGGCAAACTCGTAACCTTTTGCTTTCGGCATAGCACTATGATGTTCAATATCACCTATCAGACCATCACTGTCGCAACTCAAATGCATCTGCTGAAAACTATGTCCTCTATGAGGCGCATTGTAAAATACCTGGCGTCTGCTTAGAACAACCTTCACCGGTCGCTTCAAATATCGCGCCCCTAAACAGGCCAATACGGCATCGTAATGCAAACCTAGTTTTGAACCAAAACCTCCCCCAATAAAGGGGCTTTTCACCTCAATGTTCTCTTCATCTAATTCGAAAGTAACCGCTAACGCTTCCACTGCCGAAGCAATAATTTGCACGCTGGTATACACGCTTAGCTTTTCGCCATCAAAGTTTGCAATGGTTGCATGTGGCTCCATAGCCGCGGATATTTGAGAGGGGGTGGTATAGTCAGCCTCTATCTCCACTGCCTTTTTATCATGTTCTCTATTTCCACTTTCGACATCAGCTTCAAATCCGCCATCAAGGGAATCAGGCACGGTAGTGGCCTGCTCTGAAGATAGAAGCAAATCTGGACTTTTAGCATCAATCGTATACTCAACCAAGCTTGCAGCATAACGGGCTTGCTCCAATGTATCGGCAATGACTAAAGCAACTGGCGCACCGAAATGACGAATATGAGGCTCGTTTAGTACAGCCCTACTCTGCGTAAAACGGCTTTCGCTTGCGGGCTTACTGAATGGCTTAAGCGGTCCAGCATTTTTATAGGTTAGTACAGCATGCACGCCCTCTGCCTTTTCAGCTTTCTCTGTCGATAAATGAGTAATTTCTCCTACGGCAGTGTCAGAAGATACCAGCCACCCCACTAACGCTTTTTCATCGAACTGCTGCTCGGCTGCGTAGCGTGCGTGTCCAGTTACTTTTAAAACACCGTCTACGCGATTTTTCGGCTTTCCTAATACGTTTTTCGAAGTATCAATTTTCATAAAGCGCTCCTTCGTAATCATCATTTTCACACTGATGTTCATAAAGTGAATTCAGCACGCTTTTGAATGTATTACGGAGTAAATCAGGTTTGAAATTGTTACTGCCATATACCTTCGCATCGGCCAACTCAGCATCAATAGCGAGGTCTAAAACTTCATCAGAAAACTCAGCGCCTGTAAGCACTTTAATAGCGCTCACAGGGAACCAAGGTTTAGTTCCTACCCCGCCAAAACCTAATGTAACCTTTTCAATTCTATTGCCTTTTACCACAAGCCCAGCAGCTACCGATACCAAAGCAAAGGCATAAGAAGAACGGTCACGCACCTTACGGTAATATTGGCTGCCATGACGTTGTTTTGGAATAATGACGGCAGTAATAACCTCTTCATTCTCTAGAATATTTTCTATATGAGGTGTACTACCGGGCTCGCAGTAAAATTCACGTACGGGTACCACCCGTTCGTTACCCGATTTTGCGGTTAGCAGCAGTTTTGCATCAAGAGCCATCATGGCCACCGCCATATCCGATGGGTGAGTGGCAATGCAATCATCACTAGTGCCTAAAATGGCATGAATACGGTTCATTCTTGTTAGCGCATCACATCCTGAACCAGGTTGGCGCTTATTGCAGGCCTTAGTGGTATCGTAAAAATAGTAGCACCGCGTTCGTTGTAGTAGATTGCCTCCGGTCGTCGCCCTATTTCGAAGCTGCACCGTGGCGCCACTTAATAATGCTTGAGATAGCAAGGAAAGTGATGGTTTGTGATAAGCGTAATTGGCGAGCGCCGTATTCGTAACCATGGCACCAACACGATAATGATCGTCGTGTTCAGTAATACTCTGCTCATCTTCCCATTGGCTTAAATTAATCAACTGTGAAGGGGTTTCAACCTGAAGTTTCATCAAGTCGATAAGATTAGTACCTCCCGCAATATACTTAGCACTGTCTTCGGTTGATAAACCGGTAATATCTTGAGTATGCTTTATATTTTGTACGCTGAATGGGTTCATTATTGTGGCTCCAAAGCAATAACATCTTGTATTGCATCAACAATATTGGGATAAGCGCCACAGCGGCATAAATTGCCGCTCATTCTTTCACTAATATCTTCTTTGGGTGAGTAGTCAGCACTACAGGTCACCGCACTGGGGTTCTTTGCCGCTAGCTCATCCATTAACGCGACACCCGAGCAAATTTGCCCTGAAGTACAATAGCCGCACTGAAAAGCATCCCGCTCTACAAAGGCCTTTTGTAGGGGGTGTAACTCATCATTCTTGGCTATTCCTTCAATGGTGGTAACCGATTTTCCTTCAAGCTGAAAGGCGAAAACCAAACACGCATTTACTCGCTCTCCGTCAACTAATACGGTACAGGCACCGCACTGGCCGTGATCGCAGCCTTTTTTGGCACCAAACATAGCGAGGTGTTGATGTAAAAAATCGAGTAGCGTGGTTCTTGGATCTTCAGGGAGGGGATAAGCTTCTTCATTTACAAAAAGAGTGGACATGGCGTTTTCCTATACCGTACAGCTATCAATCCGTTACTGCTCAGGAGTTAGCTGAATATTTGTCATTCACCTTTTCACTACGCCTCCTCTTTAAGTTTGGTTCAGCATTAAATGTTGCGGTTTAAAAAAAGAAAAACCGCACGCTCTTTAGGTTGCCGTTAACATATGAATGCAAACGACAACTATTGGAGTTTGTGCGGCTTTAGTTACACTGCGCATTTCGTTACGCAAAGCATTGCTATTTAAAAACAGCGTTCGCATACACTTTCCATGAAACTGTGATTACCATGCTTTGATTTTATAACGTAATTTCTATAGCGAAACTAAGTTACTGGTACAAGTAAGGGCCCGTCCAGCTATACTTTTCACCGTCTATTTTCACACTATGTTTGGCGTTTTTCGACGCATCTTCATTGGAGATAATAAACACTTGCTCAGTACCTTTAACGTCGGTAATTTTAATACCTGTATAGGCTTCGCTATCAAGCACCACACTCAAGTCAGTAATACTACTTTTTGAATTCTGTGATGATTCACTAACTCGGCTATAAGACCCATGAGGCTCTACTACCGATACGAACAGGGTATCCTGTGTATCATTTCTGCGAAGCATGATGGCTGGATCACGTCGTAAGTTAAACTCAGGGTCGTTAGCGCCTATACGGGTAAAAAACACTTCATCTTCACTGTTAGTGATAGAAGTAATGGTGTAATACTTGCCATTACTTAACCACGAAAACTGAGTGTTGTGGTCAGCCGCATCGCCTTTTCCTTCAACGTATAAATGTTGATAGCCATTATCATCACCTAACGGATTCAGGCTCGTTGGCGTATCGTATTTGAAGTTCATATCTAATACTTGGCCAAAATAGTAGAACGGAAAGTCATACTGATTTTTCTTATCTGACTCAACCCGCATAATGTCTAACACGAACGGCTTTTCGAAGTTGTCGTTAGCGATCATAGCCATAGTGCGGTGCATCAAGGTACCAGGGTACGCATTTTCTTCTGTCGCACTTACCACTTTGATATCTTCGCGCTCTGCATCAAAAGTAAATAACTCTGAATGATGCTGACTCGCTATATCGTAATCGCCGTTAAAATGTTTCTTCTGATTTATCGACAAAGTGTTATGCGCGATGGTGGTTTTCGCCCAGGTTTTGTTCTCTTTTAAGTAGTTACCGCCACCTTTTTGCTCAATATTTACAAAACGCGCTAAACCGTAATCTTGTAATACTTCCTCGCCTTTTTCATACATTGAAAAAGAAAGTTTGTCGTAATGGCCATGACTTAAGCCTTGGGCCGCATACTTAAACACCAAGGTCATATCTTCATCACCTTGGCGCAACACACCTATGCCACCTTGCTTGCCATTCACGCCGTCACTTAAGTTCACTGATTGCTTGATAAAAGGTTCAGCCTTACCATCGCGAACGTCAATTGCCGCTTGTAGCCCTGATTCTTGCAATAACACTTCGCCTTGTTTTTCAACAACACTAAGCAGTTGTGGATTCTTATCACCGTAGAAATAAGCTAAATCCACCGCACTCACCAAGGAACTCTTGTAATAAGACATCCCTTTTTGGGCATCATTAATTGGGAAGAATTCACCATCAGCATCAGACAAATTAAGAAGCGCGTTTACGCCTTTCAATAAAACGTTGTCTTTGTGCTGAAGCACTTTTAAGTCTGGACGACTGTTGTCCATTGCTAAAGCAAAAATAAGGAAAGGATACATTGCATAGCGTTGGTAATATGGTCCTTCGGTATAATAGCCATCTGGCGAGAAAGGTTCTTCTAGGTTAGCAAAGAAGCCTTTGCGCTGACCTTCTACCTTAATGGTGCCACCGTCGTTATCTTTACCGCCTACTTCTAAACCATCATCTTCAATACCATACAAGGCACGCTGAATAAGTTCTTCGTCGTTCATGACTAGGCCAATCATACCGACCGCCGCGATGCCCCACGTGCTATGGTTGTGAACGCGATTGAAAAACTGCGGGTTCTCTAGTGAGATAAAATCAGCGAACGGACGGAACAAATTCGTTTCTAGCGTTTCCCGTTCTTCAGCTGAAAGATAATCATAAATGGCATCATAAGCTTGGCTCATGTAAACCAACCAGTTACTGTCGTTTAAGCACTGCCAAAACAATTTACCACGTGAATACGAGCGTTCTTGAGGGTGTAGCGGTAAATCTTTGTACATGGCTTCATACTGAAACAACATATCGCGAATGTATTTTGCGTATTTTTCGTCGTTCAGTACCTGATACAACACACCGGCTTTTTGAGCTACAAAGAAGTTTTGCTTGTGGCGTTGATGGGTATAACCGCCTGAAAAGTCTTTAGGAATAGGCGTATCAATTCCCATAGCAATTTCTGCATCTACTTCCTGTTTAACACTTGATAATGTTGTGTCAAACAGGGGAACTTGGCCTAAATTGTCTCTCATTCTTTCCACACCAGGTTTAGTAAGAATAAGATTAGGATGTTCTTTTGCTTGCAGGGTAAAAGGCGACATAGTTATGCCCACCGTTAATAACGTAAGGGTAAATTTTTTTATATTCATATTATAAGTTCCGTTTTTAACACTTCGCCTTTTTAGAATTTATTAACAATGGGTGTAGGGTAAAAAATTGTTAATAAGAAGATAGCGAATTGAGGATTAGTACAATAACAGAACCTCTAAGGTATAAAAGCTGACCACTGCGAGAAAACGCAAAAACAACCAACTATTTGTCCGAAATATAGCCATTTGTAGTATTTTTACTAAAAAATCTTGCATAGGCAGGTTCTAAATAAAAACGTGAATAGGATGATAAACGTGACGTACCACTTAGTACGCCACGTTGAATACGTTATGTTTCGCTAGTCAACATTGCATTGAGCTAGTTTTATCACATCAAACTCGATATGCGGTCCCCCAACAAACAAGTTAGAAACCTTCTAAAACGATTTTTCCAATTGCTGTGCCTGCTTCTAGGGTTTTATGCGCTTCAATTAAGTTCGCCGCATTAATTTTACCCAAATGCTTACCTACTGTCGTTTTTACGTGGCCTGCGTCAATTAACGCGGCAACATCGGATAGCAACTCACCTTGGGCGCTCATATCTTCTGTTTGGAACATTGAACGGGTGAACATAAACTCCCAGTGTAAAGAAATACTCTTTGGCTTGAGCTTTGAAATATCTAACGCTTCAGGGTCGTCAATAAGTGCAATCTTACCCATAGGCTTCATTATTTCTACGTAGGCATCGAGATATGCATCAGTGGCATTCAAGCTTGCCACATGTGTAACTGGCCCAATATTTAGCGCAGTAATTTGTTCAGCTAATGGTTGGCGGTGGTTAACGACATAATCAGCACCCAAGCTCTTCACCCACTGTATAGAACTTTCACGAGAAGCAGTGGCTATAACCGTAGCACCGGTTAAGGTTTTTAGCAGTTGAAGCATGATTGAACCAACCCCGCCAGCCGCGCCTACTACCAACACGGTTTCGTTAGTTTTCTTGGGATTACCCGCTTGTTGTTTTTCAAGCGCCAAATGTTGGAACAATAATTCCCATGCAGTTATCGCGGTAAGCGGTAATGCCGCCGCTTCGCTATCAGACAAGCTTTTCGGAGCACGGCCAACAATGCGTTCGTCTATTAACTGGAATTCAGCATTGGTGCCTTGGCGTGTTAAATCGCCCGCGTAATATACTCTATCACCTACTTTCAAGGTTTCTACATCATTACCAGCTTCAACCACTTCACCTACCGCATCCCACCCCAAAATTTTAGGTTCACCATTTTCAGGCGACACACGTTGGCGAATTTTAAAATCTACTGGGTTAACGGCAATTGCGTTGATTTTCACCAAGACATCCCGTCCCGACGCGGCAGGCTTGGCAAGCTCTACATCCGTTAGTGCGTTTTCATCTGTTATAGGTAAAGATGTAGTGTATCCAATTGCTTTCATCGAGAAATCCCCTTCTGCTTAAGTAAAATACTGAACGAATGTGCATATTCATATGCCATGAGAATATAATACGCCTTGACTGTTTCAAATTAAACAGCACAATATTTGAAACATTTTCAATAGAAAATAGATAATCTATGTTGCTTGAAGATCTCATTGTTATTTTAAAGGTCGCTGAATTTCGCAGTATTACTGCAGCAGCATCTAGCTTAGACATGCGCACAGCAACCGCGAGCGCTGCGGTTAAGCGAGTTGAAAGTACGCTAGGTTCCGACCTTTTTATTCGAACAACTCGTTCGCTTCGCCTATCTGCTGCGGGTGAGCGTTACTTACCTGTTTGCGAGCAAGCCATCACCATGCTTGAACACGCAAAGCAAAACTTACAAGAAGATACAGGAAATATTGAGGGTGAATTACGCATAGGCTTATCGTCAGATTTAGGCCGCAATGTTATTGCCCCTTGGCTTAACCGCTTTATGGATGAGCATACTGGTATTAGCATGAAGCTGCATTTAAGCGACAGCAACATCGATTTTTATCGCGATCCTGTTGATATCGCCCTTCGTTACGGTTCGCCAAATGATGCCAGTTTATACGGCTTTAAAATATGTGAAGTGCCTAGGTTATTGGTAGCCTCCCCCGCTTATTTAAAACAGCACGGCACACCAAAAACCTTAGAAGACCTACCTAAACACAACGGCCTTTTTTATCAGCTACACGATATTATTTATAACGAGTGGGAGCTTACCCGCAACAATCAACCCGTGAAAATTAAAATGCAGGGTAACCGTGCTGCTAATGACGGCGACATGGTGCGAAGATGGTGTGTGAATGGCCATGGCCTTGCAGTAAAGTCTAGTTTGGACATGTGCGACGACCTACTTAATAACCGCGCAGTTGCCTTAATGCCTGACTATATTGTTAAGCCTACCCAATTATGGCTAATTTGCCCTAGTAGACAATCCATAACGCCCGCCGTAAGGTTGCTAAGAGATACCCTTAGGACACAATGCCAATACCAATTACAACAGTTGGTGGCGGCAGGTATTTTTGCCGAGGATCGAATCTAAACCGTGATAAGTCCGCTGGGAGTACCGCGCTCAGGCCCGTGTTGCTGAACATGTTCAATTAGGGCAGGAAAAAAGCCTAGAAATAAGCTATTTAAGAGCGTGAAGTTTGCTTCTATATCTTGCACGCATTGAGCAAAATCATTTTTAAATCGTATACGCTTCGCGACTGCCTGTATAGCGAAACCTATCCCTTCAAACTCCGCGTAGTCTGCAAACCAGTTGTGCGTAATCATATGAGAAACACTACGCTGCATGGTGGTGGGCATAACAGGCAACTTCTTTTCCAATAATGAAAAGCTTTGCTCACAAAATGCTTCAAATGGAATGGTAGAGAATCGCGTCCAATGCGTAATTAATAAATGATCGAACAGCATATCTATCGCCACAGGTGCAAAACGCCTGTGCTCTGGTTTAAACAACGCTTTTGCTTGTTTTACGCTAGCATGACTGTCAGTAAACTTATCTACTGTATAGTGGTTTTCTAGGCCTTTACTTACGCCATTACTGAGCGTGGCGAGTGCTACACCTTTGCGAAAATCGCCAAGTAAATTCCCGTAGTGAGAATCGGCAGTAGGTTGGGCTAAAAAAAGGTGTGCTAGATAATTCATTGTTCCATTATACGTAAAGTTACAAATAAAGTTTGTAGGAATGTGGGGTACATGGTTTAACGTCAGCGTTGATAGCTGGCTATGGAGACATCGTCCAACCCTACTTGGTTTAGTAGAGCCTCAAACCTTTCATCTTGCCTTATGGGTGAAAGGCGAGAGTCGAACCGGCTGAATACCAGGCAGTTTGAACGTGATGAAATTGCACTATTCAACAGCTCGAATGCGCGATCAAATTCGTCCAGAATAATGTAACTTATCGCGGTTTCATAAGGACACATAAATGCGTTTAACGTTTCGGCCTGCTTTAATAGCGGCGCTATTTTGTGCTTATCACCTGCATAACCATATGCTTGAGACAGTGCAATTAAAGCAAACGGATATTGTGGAGCGAGCGCTACTCCTTTTTGAGCAAACGCAATAGCTTCTTCGTGCTCCCCCATTAACGAAAGCGAAACACTCGCTCCGCTATATAATACGCTTACCCGAGGGTGTTGCTTTATTTTGACCCTAGCCCAGGCCACCGCTGCATCAAAATCACCTACCATTGCCAATGCCCAATGCCCCCAATCTGCTAACTCAACATTTAACGGATCAAGCTTATCGGCCTGCCTTAGCGCTCTTTTGACACCTTCAACATCCCCTAAGCCAGCGTAATATAGGGCGAAACCTAGCTCGGTTAACACCAGTTCGGAGTTTTGGGATTTCGCGGCATTAAGCACCTTCCAAGCATCATTCCACCTCCACGCAAATACGTAGGCAAGACCCAGTGACGATAGCGCATCTGCGTTATTACTCGAGACCGCTAGCGCACCTTGCACGCTACTCACCACCATTGGAAGTACTTCACTGGGAGTGTCAAAATAAGACATTATCAAACGATATGCATTTGCCCTTGCAACATAGGCAGCTTCAAAAGAAGGATCAAGTGCAATAGCACCACTGAAAAGCTCAATGGATTTACGCAAAGGCTCATGGCTTAACAGATTCATCTGCTGCTGCCCCTCTACGTATAATTCATAAGCGGCTACATTATTAGTAGGCAACGCATACAGTGCCTCTTCCATTTTAGGGCTAATGGCAACCGACAAAGACGATGCTGCGCCACTGGCAATTTCAGATTGAATTGAGAAAAAATTCCTATCATTAACTTGCCCTAAAAAAGCTTGATCCCAAATAAGCGCGCCGGTTTCAAGGCTAAATAGCGTAGCAGAAACTTTAATGTTTCCCTGCGAACTCACGTTCACAGTCGCGTCTAAAACATGCGTAACGCTTGGAATTTTGGTTCTAATATTCGTAAACGATTTATCGTTTTTAAAAACGAATGCTGAAGATGAAGGTACAACTCGAAGTTCGGGTAAATGGCCAAATTTTGTAATCATTTCTCTGGTTATTTGTTCCGTAAAGGGTTGCCATTTTTTGTCGTCATCACTTGATATGCCAAACGGCAATACTAAAATATATGGCTGACTATTTTGGTTATTAGTCTCTGCTGCCCCCCTGTAGAAAGTAATAAAAATTAAACCCAGCAGTAAGGTAAAGAAAATGACCACAGAGGTCTTTGAAAAGAGATACTTTAATAAAGCCTCAGGCTGTTTTAACGTTGAATTGCTATTCGCTGAAGCCTGCTCAGAGGTAGGCGTGTTTTTGAGCTGGGTTACTGTCGCGGCAAATCGATAACCTCTACCTCGCAACGTAGTGATGACCCTTTGCATCTCACCATTGTCGTCAAGTAGCTTTCTTGCGGCTTTTATATGATTGCTAAGTGTGGTGTCTGAAACCTCTCTAGCAGCCCAAATTTCTTTAAATAACTCATCTCGAGTTACTAACCGGTCGCGATGGTCAATAAGATAAACAATTAAGTCGAAAACCTTAGGCTCGACCGCTAGGGGCTCGCCATGCTTTACGATGACAAAGTTTTCTGTGTCTATCTGAAAATCTGCCACTTGGTAAATCATTTTATTCACCGCTATTTTGAAAAGATTAGTAACGCGAGAGCCATAACCTAACGTCACTGCGCTGTAGTTACATAATGATTAGCTATTTTTTAGCTAATCATTATCTAAACCTTAAGTTTCTCCACCCAGCCGACCTTAAAATAGCACCTACTTTTGGCAACATCTATTAACGCTTACCGGAGGAATACATGCCAACCCCTTTAGCTATACTTCTAGATCCGATATCTCTTGGTTTCTTCGCTTTGTACTTATTACTTATCATGGTCGAAACATTGAGGCCTGCAAGAGCGTTGCCGCCAACTAAGTTTTGGCAGGCGCGAGCGTTATTGACCTTTGTAATATATTTCTACGCATCAAGTTATTTGCCCCTTATATGGGACACTCACCTTTATCAATATCAACTGTTCGATCTTACCGATATGAATCCGTTTGCGGCTTGTATTATTGCCCTTTTGGTGTTCGAACTCTTACTCTACGGCTGGCATCGTGCTATTCATGAAAATCGGTATCTATGGCGAATATTTCACCAATTTCATCATAGCGCAGAACGCATCGATACATTTGGTGCTTTTTATTTTAGTCCATTCGATATGATTGGTTTTACAGCACTAAGCAGTCTGGCTTTGGTAGTATTTGCGGGCGTTAGCCCAGAGGCTAGTACATACTTTCTATTCTTCAGCTCGTTTTTAGCTATCTTTCAGCACACAAATATTAGTACGCCCCAATGGTTAGGATTTTTTATCCAAAGGCCAGAGAGCCACTCCTTTCACCACAAGAAGGGAGTGCATCGTTACAATTACTCAGACTTACCTATTTTTGACATTATTTTTGGAACATTTAAAAACCCAAAAACCTTTGTAAGTGAAACCGGGTTCTATCAGGGTGCCTCAATGCGATATTTAGATATGCTGCTATTTCATGATGTGGTTAGAGCAGCTAAAGCAGAGGATGTTATCAACTCAAAAAATCATAGTTAGCAAACAACTTGCGGAGGCGATGCTTCAGGGGGCTATACCTGAAAAGGGCTATGCTTGCGAAGGTTATAGTTGAGAGTGCAATGATAATAACGTGCATTTCCATCGCCAGCCGATGCCTCTAGTGTGGTACAATTATACTTTACGTTGGCCCTAATTTAGTTTTAAAGACAGTGAATACAGCAGAATTACTCGCCCCTATAAATACGTTTTTACACGCTACAACACCAGGTGCATGGGTTGAAGAAGCTACCAAGCCTGAAAACTTTTCCATGCTGCTTTTAGATCATTTGATTTGTGAGCTTAAAGCATCTCAATCGGCCATGTTTCTTATTCGAAAATATGCCGTCGATAAAGAAAGTGGCGATGCCCTTTTGGCGTGGCTACAACCTTTCGAGCAATACGTGTATAAACGCGAAGGTGACTGGCGAGATTTACCGTCGAAAAATAAACTGTCGAAATCTGTTATCCCACGCTCTGATTCAAAATATGGCCAAGACCTTGTTGATAAAATGGTGCTACTAATTAAAGAGGAGTTACATCACTTTTATCAAGTATTGGAGATGATGGACCATTTCGATATTGAGTATCGAAGCATCACCCCTTCGCGCTACGCAAAAGGGTTACTAAGGCATGTTAAAACTCACGAGCCAGATGCCTTAGTCGACAAACTCATATGTGGCGCTTATATCGAGGCCCGCTCTTGCGAGCGATTCGCAAAATTAGCGCCCCACGTAGATGCAAAGCTTGGTGAATTTTATATTTCCTTGCTTCGCTCTGAAGCTAGGCACTATCAAGACTACTTGTCGCTGGCCACCGATATCGCGGGCAAAGATATTTCAGAAAGAATTGCGTACTTTGGTGAGGTAGAGGCTGAATTAATCACTACCAATGACAGCGATTTTAAATTCCATAGCGGGCTTCCAGCTTAAGGTATTTATAACGCCCTTACAGGCTTTCTAAAATGAAGGGTTGGAAGTTGATAATGCGTGGTGTCATGTCACGCTTTCAACTCATCGTTTATCGCCACCTTTTCTCTTTGAGTCTTGTTTACTTATTTTTATTCATACCCTTTTTCTTGTCTGGATGTTCTTCTCTAGTTATTTGAATGCTCTTATCTGGTTGCTCTCAACTAATTAGTCTCGTCTGATGCTCTTACCTGATTACTTTTACTTGGTTGCACTTACCTAATTGCTCTTCTTTACGCGGCTAACCGGGTCGATAGCACCGCCTTACCTAAGATAATCCTTATATCAATTAAGCTATTTAGCCTTCAATTCGTTTAAATTACAGCCTGATTTCGACCCATCTTGGTGCACCCCACCCAAATAGATTAATAAGTGCGTTTTAAGACCTATTTTTCACACTATTTATTTGACTGATTCATCATCCTGTAGCAAAATTGTCGTGTAAATTAAATGTTGCATTTTATACTTTAGTATTAACATTGATTCTTATAAAAAATAATACTCTTCAGACTTTCTCAGAGGCGAAGGACAATGCTTTTAAACCATGTTATTGGGATGTACACACATCCAAAAGAAGAATGCCGTAATATCGATCGACGCCAGGAAACTTTTTTCTACGCATTTAGCCACATTGCTATTATTGCGTTAATACCCACTATTGTGGCGTATTACTCAACTGTTTACACAGGTTGGAGTATGGGCGGAGATCTCATCAAATTAAGCGAAAGCAGTGCGCTATTAATGGCGACGGGTATGTATTTCGGCTTAGTTGCTGGCGTAGTGGCCTTGGCAGTGGTCATTCATGAGCTAGCTAAAGCGTTTGAATCAACCACCACTTTCACGCAATCACTAGAGTTAGCCGCTTACACCGCTACCCCATTATTTATGGTGGGTTTTGCTGGTTTGTATCCAGAGCTTTGGGTGGTAATGGCTGCACTATTAGTAGGTGTAAGCTATTCAGTCTACCTACTTTTTTCTGGTGTGCCTTTGTTATTACAATTGCCACAAGAAAAAGGGTTTATCTATTCCAGCTCAGTGGTTACCTGTGGGCTAGTATTAATGGTTATTTTAATGACTGGCGCAGTACTATTGTGGGGTATTACAACAGGCCCTATTTTCGCCAGCTAGCGAATAAAAAATTGTAATTTACTTTACCTATTCAGCCATAAAATAATAAACACAAAAAAGCCGCTTATTAGCGGCTTTTTTTACAACTACAGCACATAGCGATAACTATCTGCTGACGATTATCCTAGTCGTTAGAATCGATATTATGCATATCTAAATTGCTCAACTCTGCTTGCAGAATGGGCGCTTCACGAGACTTCTCACCACGCGAAATATCAATACGTTCAAGGTAGTCTTGGTCTACATCACCGGTAATATAGTTGCCGTCGAAAACTGAAGTTTCAAAACGTTGAATTGAATCGTTTTCTTCCCGCACTGCCTCAACTAAATCAGTGATATCTTGGAATATAAGACCGTCAGCTTGAATAAGGTCGGCTATTTGATCGATTTCTCGGCCATAGGCAATCAGTTCGTTGGCTGAAGGCATGTCGATACCATATACGTTAGGGAAACGTATTTCAGGCGCTGCAGAGGCGAAGTATACCTTCTTAGCACCAGACTCTCTGGCCATCTCAATAATTTGGCCAGATGTAGTACCTCGAACAATAGAGTCATCAACTAACAACACGTTCTTGCCTTTAAATTCAGACGAGATAGCGTTTAGCTTGCGGCGTACAGACTTCTTACGCATAGTTTGGCCAGGCATAATGAAGGTACGACCAATGTAGCGATTCTTCACAAAGCCCTGACGGTATGGCAACTCTAAGGTGTTGGCAATTTGCAGTGCCACATCCATAGACGTTTCAGGGATAGGAATAACAACATCGATGTCTAAATCGCTCCATTCACGGGCAATTTTTTCACCTAATCGGCGACCCATATTCACGCGAGACGCATAAACTGAGATACCGTCGATAAAGCTATCTGGGCGTGCAAAATACACAAACTCAAAAATACAAGGCGAAGTAATGGGGTTCTCGGCACACTGTCTGGTATGAAGCTCGCCATTTTCAGTAATGTACACGGCTTCACCTGGCGACACATCGCGGATGAATTGGAAACCAACGGCATCCAGTGCCACACTTTCCGATGCTACCATCCACTCTTCGCCAAGCTCTGTCATACGCTTACCTAGCGCTAACGGGCGAATGCCGTGTGGGTCACGAAATGCCACAATACCTTGGCCGATAATAGCGGCAACAACCGCGTACGCACCGCGAATTTTCTTGTGTACTTTAGTAACTACTTCAAAGATATGTTCAGCGGTAACACTTAGTCCTGCCACTTGCTGTAGCTCGTGAGCAAGAATGTTTAACAACAATTCTGAATCAGATGTGGTGTTAATATGACGACGGGCAATTCGAAATACTTCTTCTTGCAAATCGTGTGCATTGGTTAAGTTACCATTGTGTGCAAACGCAATACCAAACGGTGAGTTCACATAGAAAGGCTGAGCTTCGGCTGAACTTGAGGTGCCCGCAGTAGGATAGCGAACGTGCCCAATACCCATATTACCCGATAAACGCTTCATATGACGCGTATGAAATACATCACGAACCAAACCATTTGCCTTACGCAAATTAAACATATTTTGGTCGATGGTCATTATTCCAGCAGCATCCTGTCCACGATGTTGGATTACCGTTAAACCATCGTACAAAGACTGAGCTACTGGTGTTTTACCAACTATTCCGACAATACCACACATGTGCGTTACCTATATCAAGCGGGATTTAAGAAACTGGAGGAGCCTTTCACATATGTGAAAAACCACTCAATAATGACACCAAATTCGGGAATAAGTACCGACGTTTGCCACCACTGCGATGAGGCAGCGGCAGAGAAAGTGTCCATGAAAAAGAGAAGCGCGCTAACGATAAGTACGCCGCGGAGCGCTCCAAATACAATGCCTAAAACGCGATCGGTACCTGACAGGCCTGTAGCCTGAACCAGTTGTCCAATTGCAAAATTTAACATGCCGCCTAGCATCAGAGTTGATACAAATAACGCGGCAATGGCAGCACCATTTCGAAGATACAAATCATCGATGGCAGTAAAATATACGGCTAAGTCGGCATAAAAATGGCTGGCAATAAAGAGTGCGCCAAACCATACCACAAGAGAGATGGCTTCTTTAACAAACCCTCTAATAAGGCTTATTAAGGTAGATACCGCAACGATACCCAATATGGAAAAGTCTACCCAGTTCATTGTCTCTTAATTGCGTTATAGTCGCGGAAGTTGTTAGTAGCGACATGCCGTTGGCGAGATGGCGCGCATTCTAACAGAAGCCGGAAAAATTACCAATGTGTAATATTTTTAGCTTCTGATTTTCACGGTGTAGAAAGTGCTGTGTACCTATCGGTTTACACTATTCTACTTTAAACGTGGTGACCTTACCTTTCAGGTCGGTGAGTTCACGTAAATGGGGCAATGCTGCCTCTAATTTTTGTTTTTCTAAGTCTGGGCCAACAAACACTTTGTTGAGCGGACCAGAGTTAGTCATTATCCGGCGACTAAACGCACGATACCCAGCTTTCTCAAGCTTATTCAATAATGACTTTACGTTTTTCTCATGGCGAAAGCTGCCTAGTTGTATCACCCAACCTGCGTCATCCACAGTAGATGAATCTGGTGCTTCAACAATGGTTTGACTGGCAAGAGTGTCTTCTGCCGTTATTTTAGCCTCTACCGGCTCAGGCAACGCTTGAGTCTCACTAGGCACATTAGACGGTGCGCCTTCATCATCCAGCGCTTTGTCGTCTGTTACCGTAACGGGCAACTGTGCCGCTTTAGCTACCCGCTCACTAGGAAAGGCTTCGGGCTCTACAATGGGTTTCTTAGGAGGACTTGCAGGAACAGATACAAACGGTTCTTTATTGGTTTGCTTCTTGCCATCGAGAAAGTCTGGTAAAAAAATAACTGCCAGCGCCACAATGATGATGGTGCCCACGAGTCTATTCTTTAATGCCGACGTCACTATTATCTCCTGTTGAACTTATTGTTCGATTTTATTGTTGTTCATTTGCGTTGGTATAATCTAACACTTCAGCCACGGTAACAAAGGAACCAAAGACCAATATAAGTTCGCCTTCTTGGTAATCATTACGAGCTGCTTTATAAGCATTCGTCACATCGCTGAAGGTTTTGATATAGCTTTTATCAAGCTGAGCATCCAAAAGCGCCCCCGCGAGTACGTCTGCATCGCAGCCTCGAGGCCCTGATGTGCTTGCTAAGTACCATTGTGCATTCAGCGACGACAAAGGCGCAAGGGTTTCTACAATAGATTTGTCTTTTAACATACCCGCTACCACGCGTATTTTATTTGCGGGGTAACGTTTAAGCCATTCCCGCATTGCTTTGGTCGCTTGGGGGTTATGCGCGACATCCACCACCACTAGCGGATTTTGGCTAATTTCTTGTTGGCGCCCAGGCAAACGGGTATTGGCAATAATGTGCTTTATCGCTGCTTCATCTGGCAGTAAGTTTAATAACTCTAGTGCCGCAAGTGCCGTACTCACGTTTTGCTGCGGAATATGCGGGTATGGCAGCTGGGTAAATTCAGTATGCTTACCCTTCCATTGCCACGTTCGACTGGTGCTAGCGCTAAGGCTATTGTTAGGTGCGGTATTCTCAACGATGAAAAAGTCTTGCTGCGCCCATCGAGCATCAACATCTAATTCGGACACAACGTCACGTAGTGAACTTGGCGGTAAAAGCTCGCCAATAACAGCTTTACCATTTTTTCGCATGATACCGGCTTTTTCACGAGCAATTGCTTCGCGGGTATCACCCAGCCAGTCTTGGTGATCAAGATCAATAGTCGTAATAATGGCTAAATCTGGGTCAAGAATATTAGCGGCATCTAACCTTCCCCCTAGCCCCACTTCCAATACGGCCACATCAACACCCCAATCCTGCATCATTTTCATTGCAGCCAAGGTGCCGAATTCAAAATAGGTTAACGTGATATCGCCACGGGCTTTTTCGATAAGCTCGAAAGCACGGCAAAATGCGCCTTCTTCAGCCAATTCACCGTTTAGCCGCACACGTTCGCAGTAACTCACTAGATGAGGAGAACTAAACACCGCAACGGTTTTACCTTTCGCAAGCATAGCTTGCTCTAACAAGCGACAGGTCGTGCCTTTACCATTAGTACCGGCAACGGTAATAAGTAAAGCGTCTTTTAGATGGATACCCATGGCATTTGCCACAGATTTAACGCGCTCAAGCCCCATATCAATGGCGCTTGGATGAATAGATTCAAGATGAGAAAGCCACTGACTCAACGTGGTTGTTGAGCCAGTATTTTGATTTTTTTGTGTATTCACTAATTCTGATGATGCAGCTTAAGTAACAAGCCGTGTAATTTATCACGCATTTCTCTGCGGTCAACAATCATATCAATAGCGCCTTTCTCAACAAGGAACTCACTACGCTGGAAACCTTGTGGTAACTTTTCGCGTACTGTTTGCTCGATAACACGAGGGCCAGCAAAACCAATCAAGGCTTTTGGCTCGGCAACGTTAACATCACCTAGCATCGCTAAACTGGCAGAAACGCCGCCCATTGTTGGGTCTGTTAACACAGAAATGTAAGGTAAACCTTTTTTGCTCATTTTTGCCAATGCTGCAGAAGTTTTGGCCATTTGCATTAGCGACATAAGCGCTTCTTGCATACGTGCCCCGCCACTGGCAGAGAAACAAATTAGTGGTGTGTTGTTTTCAAGACAAGCATTTACTGCGGCAACAAAGCGAGCACCTACCACAGAGGCCATTGAACCACCCATGAAGGCAAATTCGAAACTGGCTACTACAACCGGCATACCTTTTAGTTTGCCCTGCATAACAACCAAGGCGTCTTTTTCATTGGTTTGCTTTTGCGCGGCTACAATCCGGTCTTTATAACGCTTTGAGTCTTTGAATTTGAGGATATCTTGTGGTTCGAATTCAGCGCCAAGCTCTACGCGATCCCCCTCATCAAGAAAACCGTCTATACGGCGACGGGCCGTAATACGCATGTGATGATCGCATTTAGGGCAAACTTCTTGAAGTTTTTCCAACTCAGTTTTGTACAACACAGCTTGGCAAGAGCCGCATTTTGTCCAAATCCCCTCAGGTACATTACCTTTTGTGGATGTTTGCGTACGCGGAAGAATTTTTTGAATCCAGCTCATGGAAAAGGAATCCTTTATATTTATTAGCGCACCGACACTGTTTTTTCATTCGTGCTTTGTGTCAATACTACATGAATATTTCGGTTACTTTATTGTAGCGCAAGAGAAAAATACGCACTACGTTAGTACAACCACCTAATATAGCGCGCTATTAGACCACAATACAGTAAAATGGAAAAAACAAAACTGGTCTAAGAAGTTGAACGGTAACCCATTGCTACCGTTCACGCTCTTAAGATTCTGGAAGAAAAAGAGGCCCTAGAGGTGATTTTGGTATACCGAAGTGCTCAGGGTAAGTCACATCTACCAAATACAACCCATTAGGTTTGGCGGTGGTAGCGGCTTTTGCACGGTCTTTTAAGGTAAGTAGATGCGCCATCCAATCGACAGGTTGCTCTCCTGCCCCAATGCAAAGCAGTGAACCCGTGATATTACGTACCATGTGATGCAAAAACGCATTCGCACGGATATCTAACACCACATAACGACCTTGCCTATGCACACTCACGCTACTCACGGTTCGGTGAGGCGTTTTGCTTTGGCACAGCGAAGCCCTGAATGTAGTGAAATCGTGCTCCCCTACCAGCGCCTGTGCGGCTT
The DNA here is from genome assembly GCF_000213655.1 of Alteromonas naphthalenivorans. NCBI lineage: Bacteria > Pseudomonadati > Pseudomonadota > Gammaproteobacteria > Alteromonadales > Alteromonadaceae > Alteromonas > Alteromonas naphthalenivorans. Next base: position 1,165,209 of record NC_015554.1, on the reverse strand, counting down.
CATGCATTTTTTCTGCGTCTAACTCGCGGTATTCGTGAGTAACACCATTGTGCAGGATAGCAGGTCGCATACGGGAGTTATAAATAACGTAACGATAACGACGATGGGTAGCCGAAAAGCGGGCATGAAAATCATCAGAGACAGGTTTGGCCCAGGTTACGGCTATCGTGTCAGGCATGTTAGCGTTTATACCAAGTGTCCAAGCACGCTCTGGACGCTCTACATCGCTGTCAAAATGAACTATCTGGCCAGTTGCATGTACACCAGCATCGGTGCGACCAGCACAAAATACTATAATAGGCTTATTTGCGATAACGGTGAGTGCTTTCTCTAGGTATTCTTGCACGCTAGCCACGTCTTTTTGACGTTGCCAACCATGTACCGATGCACCATCATACTCGATGCCTAAGGCGATTCGCCCCATGTTTCAAACACCTCTAAATTGAAAAGCCGCTAAGTGTAGTCATACCGCACTCAACATGCAATTAACTGATGGATTTTAAAATACCTTCAGCTTCTTGCTTTTGCTCTTCACTACCCAGATTCATCACATCTTCGAGTAATTCCTTCGCAGCAACGATATCATCCATTTCTAGATAAACCCGTGCGAGGTCGAGGTTAGCGTTTTGCCCTGCATCTTTATCAATATCAATGACATCATCGGCATCATTAACACCGGTGAAATCAGATAGGCTTACGTCTAAATCAAGTTCTGCACTGTCTGGATCTATATCATTGTCTTCACCATCATCCATCAGCGCTTCCACATCCAAGAAATCTTCTGGTGGAGTGCGTGGTTCGGTTTCAGCATCAAGATCCACATCGTTTAGTAGTGCACTTAGATCTAAATCTGGATTGTCAAGCTTAAGTTCAGGCTCGGGACCTTCTTCAAGATTTAGGCTTTCTGTCGATTCAGTGGTGTCAGCTGCAACGCTTGGTTCATCTTCTTGCTCGGATTCAATGCTTTGCAGCAATTCATCAAATTCTGCACCATCTAAATCGTCAAATATCTCTTCTTGTTCTGACTCTTCGGTTCCTGACAACCAGTCATCTAACCCTGGCACATCTTCTAATTCGTCGAAGTCGCTAGGGTCTTTTTCATCGGAAGTAGGCTCTTTATTGGCTGAGGGCTCTTCATTAGCTGAGGGCTCTTCACCGGCTAAAGGCTCTTGATTGGCTAAAGGCTCTTCACTAGCTGAAGGCTCTGGCACCACGCCATCAACTTCATGCTCTAATTCAAATTCATCAATTTCATCAAATGCACTATCAAGAATACTGTCATCGTAATCGTTGCTTTCTGGCTCAGGCTCTGGCTCTTCAGCATCATCGCTTGATTCACCAAATGTAGGAATATCATCCATCATTTGTTTATCAAACGCCGCTAACGCATCGTCAAGTGGATCCGCTTCGGCTTCGGCTTCGGCTTCGGCTTCGGCTTCGGCTTCGGCTTCGGCTTCGGCTTCGGCTTCGGCTTCGGCTTCGGCTTCGGCTTCGGCTTCGGCTTCGGCTTCGGCTTCGGCAAGAGGCTCATCAGCATCTGGCTCGATGTCAAAAGTATCTTCTACATCTTCTTCATCAGCAACATGAGGTTCATCTGGCGCAACGTCTAGACCGGTTTCGATATCAGAATCAAGCTCAGAAAGTAAGTCCTCAGTCAGTAACTCGTCTTCATCACTGTCGCTTTCTACATCGCTGTCGCTTTCTACATCGCTGTCGCTTTCTACATCGCTGTCGCTTTCTTCATCACTGTCGCTTTCTTCGTCGCTGTGGGCACCGTCTACGTCTACTTCTACATTTTCGGGTTCAGCAGACTCGAGAGCATCGTCCCTGTCATCATCACCATCAAAGTCTAGTTGAGCTTCAGCTGGCGGTGCTTCATCTAATATTTCGTCTTCGTTAAACCCGTCAATGTCATCTTGTGACTCGGCTTCTTCTAACGAGGCTATATCTTGTATTTCTGCTTCTGGATCATCAATGACTTGCTCAGCGGAACCTAAAGATTCAAGTTCATCTAGCGGTTCATCATTGCTTAAATCTGTTGCGTCTGTTTCTGACTCATTTGTTTCTGACTCATCTACTGGAAGCGGCTCATCAACATCAATCTCAGCCTCTGAATCACTATCGGCGTTAACGGCCGCTAACAATTCGTCAGCTAATGCATCGTGAGTTTCTTCTTCAGGTACACTTTCTGCTGCCGTCTCTTCCAGCACTTCATCTAGTTCATCTAGTTCGTCTAGTTCGTCTAACAAAGATTCTGTTGCTAGTGTAGTGTCTTCAGGCTCATCTTCAGCAAGCTCGTCTTCGGCGGGTACTTCTTCACCGTGCTCTTCATCGGCGAGTAACTCTTCAACAAGCTCATCATGGGAAGCAGCTTCATCTTCATTGTCTAATGCTAATTCTTCGGGCTCTGGCGCTAGCGCATCGGCCTCAAGTTCTTCATCACTAGAATCATCTTCAGCTAGTGCTTCATCAATAGATAATTCGTCAGCAACATCTTGGTCAGCTTCGTCAAAATCTGATGTTTCTTGCTGCTCGATTTCACTGTCTGTGCTTTCGGCCTCTAAGACTTCATTTTCGGTGGGGCCATTCTCAAGCGCATCGATTTCGGGAGCTTCTTGAGGAACATCAGTTTCATCGCTCAGGTCGTCACTAGATAGTGTTTCATCACTGCCTAGCGGCGCATCGGGCTGAGTCTGTTCAATATCACTGTCGATATCAGCTTCAAGCTCAGCAAGAAGCTCATCTGCAAGCGCATCGCCGGAATCAGTACCTTCATCGGAATCAATATCTGCTTCTAGCTCAGCGAGTAAATCATCAGTAAGTGGATCGTCAAAGTCATCGTCAACTTCTGGTGCTTCAGTAGCCTCAGAGGTTTCTTCTGAATCGTTTTCAAACGCGTCATCTGGTTGATTTTCAGCTTCTAGCTCTGCTAATAAATCATCAGTAAGTGGGTCATCAAAATCGCCATTTTCGTCAAAGGCAGGCTGAGTTTCATCTTCAGAGTCGATTCCCGCTTCAAGCTCGGCAATTAAATCGTCTGTTAATGGGTCGTCAAAATCAGCATTATCATTGTCTGATTCACCATCTATCTGAGCGTCTGCTGATTCGGGCTCTACATCGTCATCATCCGATTCAATGTCAGCTTCAAGCTCGGCCAGCAAGTCATCTGTGAAAGGGTCAGAAAAATCATCATCTGCAGATTCATCTACTTCAGGAGCCAGCTCTTCGTCAGATGCATTTTCATCGAATCCCAACGCTTCTTCACTTTCAGCCTGCAATTCAGAAATTAAGTTATCCGACAAAGGATCAGAGAAATCATCAGCATTCTCCATGTCTTCAACATCAATTTCGTCTAGGTCATCGGTAATACTGTCTAGGCTTTGAATGGCTTGTGGTGAAGGAGCTGAAGCAACAGATTCTATTGTATCCTCTTCGCTTTCGCTGTCTTCGTCACCTTCGTCAAGGCCACCCATCATTTCAATTTGCTCAATCTCGTTAAGCAAATCATCGGTAATACGATCGAGTTCTTGATTCTGCTGATTAATTTCATCATCAAGCTTATCAATCATTTCTTCGTTAATAAGCTCATCTTTACTGTCTAGCTCGTCAAGCAGCGTAGGTTCTGGTGCATTTTGTTCAAGCAAATCATCAATGCTGATCTCAGGCGTTTCGTCTTCGTCATCAACACTGGGTAAGGTGGCAGTATCTTCTTCACTTTCATTCGATGCAGACTGTGCTGCTTCAAAAATGTCGTCAACAGAATCACTCGTTTCAGCTTCTGCCATTGCGCCATCTAAAATATCATCAATATCAAAGTCGTCATCTAAGGCGTCGGGTTCAGACGCATCTGGCGCTTCTTCAATATCGGTTTCGTCTTGTGCTTCGTCTAAATCTTCACCAAGATCTGTATCAAGCGATTCGTCAAAGTTAGCTACGTCGTCATCGTCATCACCAGATAAATCAAACCCTTCTAAACTGCTATCTCCATCTTCACTGAGCTTATCAGACAAATCATCATCATCGAACAAACTGTCTAGCTCATTCTGGTCAAGCTCATCACTGCCCGACTCAAATAAGTCATCGGTATCGTCTTCAGGCACCAACATGTCATCGTCTAGGTCGCCGAAGGTTTCTAAGTCATCATCAAGGCTTTCTTCTAATTCAGACGTAAGCACATCATCAAGCAAGTCGTCGTCGTTGAACAGATCGTCATCCGTCAGCTCCATGCTATCGCCAAGATCTGGCTCTAGTGCACTGGCCAAGTCAGCCATGTCAGTATCTGGTACAGGCACATCATCAGAGATTTCTGGTACTTCTGGTGCTTCTGCAGCTTCAGCTGGTTTGCGTTTCAACAACCACGCAATTAGCCCGCCGACCAATAATAAGGTAATAATGCCGGAGCCTATAATGAGAAGCATTGGGCTAGAAAGCGAACTCCACATCGACTTTTGTTTTTCTGCTTCTCGCTGCATTTGCTCGGCTTTCATCATATCGAGCAGCTCTTGTTGCAGCGCCACTTGCGTATCTATCTGTGTTTTAACATCGCCTTCAACCTGATTACGAAGCTCTTGAAGTTCACCATTAACCTCGTCTACCCGCTCATACAGTTTGCGATTTTCATTTAACAAGGCTTCCACGTTTTCTAAAGACGCAGCAAATTGCATCCGAAGTTCATCAAACTGACGGGTTTGCTCTTGATCTAAACGCGTAATTTTTTGTTCTATATTGGATTGAGTTTGGCTTAAATCGTTTTGATTCACCAAAGGCGCAGGCGGTTTAATATTTCGTACGCTGCTACCAGGTTTGTTTAGCAACTCAGCGAAGGTTCGCTCGTCATTTTCTGCTCGAATTTGTGCTTGTCTTGCATCAATACGAGAAATATACCGTTCTGATGGCAACTTCAGTATTGAACCATCAACCAGTAAATTTAAGTTTTGCTGTTCAAACGCATTGGGGTTCAGCTCATAAATAGCGGACATAACCTGATAAACCGACAGGTTATTATTTTGACGATAACGCTCAGCTATACGCCAAAGGGTATCTTGAGAATCAATGGGGCCGTATTCTAATCCAGAATACTGACTGGTCGCGTTCTTGGGCCCTTTCAGCAGGGTAGCGCGTTCCTGTGCATCGACATTATTGTGGGGGGCTAGTAAACATAAAGTAAGTAAAACTAAGCCCGTCAAATGCAATTTCATAGCAATCCTATATGCCCTCAAGCGTCAACACCACCAAATATCATGGTGGAGATTCGTAGCTAAACCTCTTTTCATTTGCGCTTAAATGCTGCAAACCGGTCCAGCTTTTTATTCTTATCATTTGATAGCGCGTGCGCACGAATGAAAATGCTCTATCAATACAGATTTTCTACATTGCTTACCGCTATTTTTTACCTTTATTGATGTATCGACAACATCACTAAGGCCGGTGGTATTTCCAATCTGGTTTAGGAAACTATAAACCAGTTATTAATGGCAATCTAGTTAGCCCTTCTGTTTTCGGTATCTATTTGTTGAATATCGATATAACTGCTTATCGGCCGAGTAAGCAAAATGTTTACTTACTCGGCGAAATCAATGTCATATGCCCTATTTGAGGCTTTGCTTACTTACCCTATGATTACAGGTAATCGCGAATTAGGGTTTCAGCAATTTGAATACTGTTTGTTGCCGCACCTTTACGGATATTGTCTGACACAACCCAAAGGTTAAGACCACAGGGATGGGTAATATCGTTTCGAATACGTCCAACGTGAACCATATCATTGCCACTAGCACTGCTTACCTGAGTAGGAAACTCGTCGGCAGCATCATAAACTTTAACGCCTGGGGCATCGGCAAGTAATTGTTTAACCTGTTCAGCATCTATTGGCGCGCGAGTTTCTAAGTGAATGGCTTCACCGTGACCATAGAACACTGGCACTCTTACTGCGGTCGCATTAACCAAGATGCTGTCATCACCCATAATTTTTTGTGTTTCCCACACCATTTTCATTTCTTCTTTGGTGTAGTCATTATCTTGAAACGCATCAATCTGCGGAATAACGTTAAAGGCGATTTGACGGCTAAACGCTTTAGTCTCAAGCTCTCGCGCATTTAACAGGCTAGCAGTTTGTTTCACCAGCTCTTCCATCGCTTCTTTTCCTGCTCCCGATACAGACTGATACGTACTGACGTTAATACGGTCAATACCTACAGCATCGTGTATCGGCTTTAGCGCCACCATCATTTGAATGGTTGAACAGTTAGGATTGGCAATAATGTTTCTGTTACGAAAGTCAGCTAATACATGAGCATTAACTTCTGGCACGACAAGCGGAATGTCTGGCTCGTACCTAAATTCAGATGTGTTATCAATAACAATACAGCCTGCATCAGCAGCACGTGGCGCGAATTCCGCAGAAATGCTGCCGCCCGCTGAAAAGAAGCCAAACTGTACCAACGACCAATCGAAAGTATCTGCATCCAACACTTCTACATCTTCGCCCTTGAAGCTAATACTGGTTCCCGCTGAACGTTTGCTGGCTAGTGGATATAAACGATTTACTGGAAAGCCACGCTCTGCCAGTAGTTCTATCATAGTTTGCCCAACTAGACCGGTCGCGCCTAATACGGCAACGTCAAAGGCTTGTGACATAAGTGTTGTTTCTCCTGTAAATAGTATTGCTTAAAAATAAAAGACGTTAGGCTGGCAAGCTAGGCTTGCAACAAAAAACCTAACCCTTTCAATTGCTGTTTAATTCCATCTGATGTGTGACTGGGCAATATCAGCGTGTATGCACTGCATTCCCGTCTTATTCGATAGCTTTTGCGCATAGTAGCAAAGGTGTGGCTAATGCTGGCACTAATTTCTTCGCTTTGCGCACTTTCATTTTGCTGTCTTTTCAACGCTTCCCCTAACTTTTCACGAAACGCTTCATCATCAACACGCAAGTTATAAACCTGTAGCATTAATCCTATCAAATCTTGTTTCGATAATGCAGAAGCTGTCGCAGATGCCAATTCTACTTTAATGGGTTCGACAGCAGACAAATAGTCGCCGAGAGTTTTCGTGTTTGGTTCTTTCAATAAGTTACATATTTGTTCGTAAACATACTGGGTACCACGCACTTTACCCTCAACTGAATGCCCAGCAATATGAGGTGTCATCAACCAACAGTATTGTAATAGTTCAGGATTAATGGCGGGCTCATTTTCAAAAACATCTAACACTACTGTGGGCGCGTTGGGTTGTTTAAGCCTATTTAACAAGGCCAGTTCATCAATCACCTCACCGCGACATGCATTAATTAGCAGCTTATTGCTACCTAGCTGCCCTAGCACATCAGCATTAATCAACTTACCTGTGGTGTGGCGGCCTGTATTCACATAAGGCACATGAAGCGTGATGACATCACAATCGATAATATCTTCAAAATCAACGAAACTACGTGGGTCACCCGACTCATTTAATGGGGGATCGCACAACTTATATTCAATGTTCAATGCCGCTAATCGTTTAGCCAACGCAGTGCCTACATGCCCTGCCCCCACAATACCAACGGTAATAGCATTAATGTCTATTTTACCTGCACGGTCAGCCAAAAATAATGCGCTTAGCACATATTCGGCCACGGCAACGGCGTTACAACCGCCCGCGGAATTCCAGCTGATCCCCTGACTATTAAGCCAGGTTTTATCCATGTGGTTAGTGCCAGAGGTAGCAGTGGTAACGAACTGGAGTTGTGAAGCTTGGCTAAGCAAGGCTTCATTGACTTTGGTAGTGGAACGCACAGCCAAGATATCTACGTTTTTGATATCTTCCGGAGTAAGGGTTTGCCATGCATAACTGCTAACATCGCCTAAGCCGCTGAAGTATTCACGACCTAAAGGGATAGTGTCTTCAAAGAGTATTTTCATGGTGCTAAGTCTACCTCAATCCTTCGGATTAGTAACCTTGAGCACCATTAATCAATACAGTTTTTTAGTCTAATTTAGCGCTTATTCATCGAAACCAGGGAATCGACGAGCAACCCGCCGTTTAATTCCTGGCCACGCTAGGCTTCCACCCGCTTGCTTCGTTACCTCAGACGCTTGGGCACGGATCCCTTGTAAAATAGCAGAATGAATAGGGATTAACTTCTGGCCTGTGGCTTGCGCTTTTAACTGAATTTCGCAGGCTCGCTGAAAGATGAACATAAATAAAAACGCATCAGGAATGTTATCGGCACAGGTAAGCAGCCCGTGATTTCGCAATATCATAAATTGCGTATCACCTAAATCACGAACTAGTCGCGCTTTCTCATCAGGGTTCAAGGCTACCCCTTCATAGGCATGGTAAGACAGCGACGCTAACGGGAACAAAGACTGCTGTGAATACGCTTGCAATCCTTCCTCTAATACTGAAAGCGCTACCCCTTCGGTAGTATGCAAATGCATAACGCACTTCGCATTGTCTCTGGCTTCGTGTACCGCACTGTGAATAGTAAAGCCCGCAGGGTTGATGTCGTACTCACTTTCCATCACCTTGTTACCATGTAAGTCTACTTTCACCAAACTTGATGCAGTAACTTCATCGAACATCATGCCATATGGGTTTATTAAAAAATGGTGTTCGGGCCCCGGCACCCGTGCCGAAATATGGGTAAATATTAAATCGTCCCAGCCATACATGGCCACTGCGCGATAACAGGCGGCTAAATCCACACGGGTTTGCCACTCTTGCTCACTCACTTGTGCTTTTACTTTTGAACTCATCATAGATCTCCTACATTTTTTGCTACCTTACGCCTAAATTACAGGCTAAACTGTCGGATAAACGACACTGTAATGAAAATGTTAAACCAACAATACACTTCAGTTTTAACCAGCTCGATGTGGTTTTCTTCACTCCCTGAAAACTTACAAAGTGCCTTGCTCGATAAAGTGCGTATTCGCCATTTAAAGGCAGGCCAACAATTGCATGCAAAAGGTGAAGAGGGAATTGGCTTTTATGGCCTGTGCGAAGGCCGCCTGCGGGTATTGAACATAGGGGAAAACGGGAAAGAAATGCTATTTGCCTTGCTGGGCCCGGGTACGTGGTTTGGTGAAATATCCTTATTCGATGATTTACCCCGCACTCATAACAGTGTGTGTGAAATCGATACCGTTATTGCCGTTATTCCCAAAGTCGCGTTTAACGCAGTGTTAAAAGCACATCCCGAGCTTTATCCACACTTTGCCCGCCTGCTTTGTTCACGAGTAAGAAGTGCATTTCAATTTATTGATTCCAGCGCAGGGCTAAACTTACAACACCAGCTAATTAAGCGCTTGCTCATGCTAACCACCAGTTATGGTCAGCATTTACCGCAAGACAGTGCCATTACCTTAACCTTGTCGCAAGAATCTTTAGCGCAAATGATAAATAGCAGCCGACAAACCGTAAATCAGCTCTTAGGCGATTTACAAAACCAAGGATTACTGCATTTACATTATGGGAAAATAACGATTAGTCGACCAAGTGCTCTGTTTGCTCTTTTAAAAGATAAAGAGTGAGTTTGACGTACTTCTGCTGGCTTATTAAAAGGTACGAATAAATCTCTGGAAGCAAAAAGGCCCGATGTCAGTAACCTAAATTACCATCATCGAGCCTTTAAAATTAACGGCTGAACGTAAGCTGCTGTTAAGTAGTCTAGTATCAGGTTTGTTTTAAAGCCGACTGTCGACGCTAATTCAAACCAGTTAACTAATTGCTTTATTAACCTTGGTAACGTTGCATCACCAACGTTGCGTTAGTGCCGCCAAAACCAAAACTGTTAGACATCACCGTGTTCAACGTTGCTTCACGTGCTTGTGTCACAATGTCGAGACCATCAGCTGCGTCATCTAATGTGTCAATATTGATTGATGGTGCAATAAAGTTATTTTCCATCATTAATAAGCTGTAAATAGCTTCGTTAACGCCAGCTGCACCTAACGCATGACCTGTTAGTGACTTTGTTGCACTAATTGGCACACCAGATTGGCCGAATACTTCCTGAATAGCCGCCAGTTCTTTTACATCACCTACTGGTGTTGAAGTACCGTGGGTGTTCAAGTAGTCGATGGGTGCAGACACATTCTGCATAGCCATTTTCATACAACGGATTGCGCCTTCGCCTGATGGTGCTACCATGTCGAAGCCATCAGAAGTTGCGCCGTAGCCAACCACTTCACCGTAGATTTTTGCGCCACGGGCTAAGGCGTGCTCAAGCTCTTCCACCACTACCATACCGCCGCCGCCTGAGCTAACAAAGCCATCGCGTGCTGCATCATAAGTACGTGATGCTACTGAAGGGTTGTCGTTATATTTAGAACTCAGTGCGCCCATGGCGTCGAACTGACTTGACAGTGCCCAGTGCAATTCTTCACCGCCACCTGCAAATACAACGTCTTGCTTACCCAGTTGAATAAGCTCCATGGCGTTACCAATACTATGCGAACTGGTGGCACACGCTGATGCGATTGAGTAGTTCACACCACGAATTTTAAATGGCGTAGCAAGACACGCTGAAACCGTAGAGGCCATACAACGTGGCACCATATAAGGACCCACACGTTTTACGCCTTTTTCACGCAGAATGTCTGCCGAAAGTACTTGGTTTTCAGAAGACGCGCCGCCAGAGCCAGCAATAATGCCGGTGCGATCGTTTGAAATGTCGCTATCTTCAAGGCCTGAATCTTCAATGGCTTGTTGCATTGCAACATAAGCATAGGCCGCTGCATCACCCATAAACCGCATCGCTTTGCGGTCGATGTGCTCTTTAAGGTCGATATCGATATTACCCCACACTTGGCTTCTTAAGCCCATCTCAGCAAACTGCTCAGAGTGTGTAATACCTGACTTACCTGCTTTTAATGAAGCAAGTACATCTTGTTTATTGACGCCGATGCTTGAAACAATTCCAAGACCGGTGATAACTGCTCTTCTCATAGTTTACCCTTTGCGTTGATGCGGCTATGGTAACGATTTTGATTGGTAAAGTGGTCTGCTTTGCAGCTTAAGACCCAGCACTTCACTTTTTCTAACCGCATCCTGATGCATTTGCTTTAATTATTCTTGCGCCACGTGAATTGCTTCATGCAATGTATCATGAAAGGCACATTCAAATACTAGAAGAAAATAGCAAGTTCACAAAAGCTTCACTAAATTCTTAAACAATGCACGGGGTTTGACGGCAAGACCAATGCTTTGATGATTATCGATATACTTGTTTAATTTCATCAAACTGGTCACATCTCTTATCCATTCGTCTATCTTTAACAATTAAGATAAACACATTGAGTCAATTCAGATAACATTGTGTCGTGTCACTATGCTCCTGCGCCCTCTACTATGTGCAGTTCTTGAAAGATAAAAATCTTTAGTCAAATTTGTAAGGGAATACACATCACCATGGCCACTTCTAACTTGTGGGGCAATGAACTCGAGTTTCGTCGAACGGTATTAAGCGTTGTTCTACTTGTTATCATTGTTGCGGGTGTCATTTTCACTATCAATAATTGGATTGTAGGTCACAGAGTATTAGCGTTTGTTGAGTTACTGGTTGTTGTTCTTTCCCTCGCTATTTTAGCGATCCATAAAAAGACAACGAACCTAAAATTATGGTCTTCCGTATTTTTATTTGCCCTATATACGGTTATTCTTATTGGCATTCTTACCGCTTCATTTACCTCAGCGCTGTACAGTTGGCTATTCATTGTGCCAGTTCTTTCCTATTTGTTGTTGGGCACCCAATTAGGCACCATCTACTCTGTATTATATGTATTATCAGGCTGCGGCATCTTGACCTACCGACATATTGTGCATAATCCCGACACACCCGTCATTGCCATTGTCAATATTGCCTTAACGCTTACTGCTATTTGGGCGTTATCTTATACCTATGAACGAAAACGGGCAGAGACCGTCAAACGTTTGCAGGAAATGGCCTCATTAGACCCGCTCACAGGGCTGAACAACCGCTTGCTTCTAGGCTCAATTTTCGACATGCTCTGCGAAACCTTGCCCGAAAAACAAAAATCTGTCTCTATGGTGTTAGTCGATCTTGACCATTTCAAGAAGGTAAACGATAGATATGGCCATGGCGTAGGAGATGCAGTACTGGTTGACGTATCACGAATTATCAATAGTATGCGCAGACGAAACGATTGCGCTTTTCGATTCGGCGGCGAAGAGTTTTGTTTACTTGTACCTGATGTTACGCCTTCTCAGGCTCATAGCATTGCAGAGCGCTTACGGCATTCAGTTGAACACACGTTAAGCGCAGAAGGCTTTGATGCGAAAATGACCGTAAGTATCGGCGTGGCCCGCTGGCCTGAAAATGGTGACGCGTTGTCTCAAATTTACAAGGTCGCCGACGAGAGGCTGTATAAAGCCAAAGAACAAGGTCGCAATCAGACTGTCTCTGAATAGTTAGTTATCAACTGCATAAAGAGTTAAATTACACCGGTGAAATCTCAACAAGCAAGCGTGCATTTCAATGAAAACGGCACGCCTGTCGCCGACCATTTTGGCGACGTATACTTTTCCAATGACAGTGGCATTAATGAAACCCAATATGTATTTATGGCTGGAAATAGCATTGTTGAACGCTGGCAGGCACATAGCAACCCTAGCTTTGTGATTGCTGAAACCGGCTTTGGCACTGGGCTTAACTTTCTGGTTGCCATGCAAGCGTTTAAACACTTTAGAAACGCCAATCCCAGCCACCCGCTTAAACAATTATTCTTTTTAAGTACGGAAAAATTCCCACTACCCAAACCAGATATGGAAAAGGCATTACTGTCGTTTCCCGCTTTGAAAGAAGAAGCTACCGCATTAAGTACGCGCTATCCCATGGAGTTAGATGGGTGTCATAGGCGTCATTTCGATGAATTTGATACCACGTTGGATTTGTGGATTGGGGATGTACACGATTTATTGCCTCAATGGCATAGCCCAACAGCCGGGCTGATTGATGCATGGTTCTTAGATGGTTTTGCCCCCAGTAAAAACCCTGACATGTGGGCCGACACGTTGTTTGAGCAAATGGCGCGGTTGTCTAAAGTAGGTGCTACCTTCGCCACCTTTACAGCAGCGGGTTTTGTAAAACGTGGATTGGCTGCCGCTGGATTTACCGTATCAAAACGTAAAGGCTTTGGTAGAAAACGCGATATGTTGGTGGGTGTTTATGAAACAGAAGCCGCGTCGACATTAGCTGAAAAGCGCGCCTTCGAAGGCCCCTACTATCGTTACACCCAAGCTGCTATTGCTCCTAAAAGCCACGTTATTGTGGTGGGCAATGGCCTCGCGGCAGCTACGGTGACACTTTCTTTAGCTAAGCGCGGCATTAACGTTACGGTATGTCATGATCAAGAGGCTTTAGCGACAGGCGCATCGGGCAACCCACAAGGGGGATTTTTCCCTCAGCTTCATTCCGAGGCCAGTATTGCCAGCCGTATTCAAGCCCATAGCTTTTTGTATGCTTCGCATATTTACCACACCCTGCTTGATGATAACGATACCTCAACAAATACTGCGTTGAAAAAAACGCCTGTGGCGCACGACTTTTGCGGTGTTGCGCAGCTTAACTTTAACGAGAAGGTCGCCGTTCGGCAGAAAAAACTGGTGGCTAATGGTGTATGGCCAGAGGCGTTAATCAAACCAATAAGCCCTGAGGCGCTATCGGAAAAAGCGAGCATTGCCTTACCTTATGATGGACTGTTTATAGAGCAAGGGGGCTGGATATCGCCACCTGACTTAGTGCGAGCGCTAATTGAACAAGCAAAACAGTACGCAGATGTGACCGTATTATGTCACCATGAATACCTTTCTCACACTGTATTGAATGACAGTGACAAAGCATCATTATCGGATGCGCTCGCCCAAGCCCACCACCTTGCCGTGGAGTTTAGTGTAACGGCGGGCATAGAGGATTCATCACATAATAAGACCCTGTATGCTGATCATCTTATTTTGGCCACAGGTGCTGGTGCTGTGGGCAGTAGTGCCTTTGCTTCGTTACCGCTTCGCCCCGTGCGCGGGCAAGTAGAAGCCATTACTACTCAAGCGCCCATAAACGCATTAACCACTGTGATATGCCACAAAGGCTATATGACTCCAGCATTGAATAACCGACATGCGCTTGGCTCAACCTACATCAAAAACGACCTATCTACAGAAGTACGAGCTCAGGAAAGTGAACAAAACCTGCAAACCCACCAGCAAGCCATGGCGAATACCGATGTTGTACAACAGCTCAAGCATGATGGCGAAGCAAGGGCGGCCACGCGGTTAGGTTCACCAGATCATCAACCTGTGTCTGGTATGCTTGCAGATTTTTCGGCACTTAAAACTCAATATGTTGGGTTGTCGTTAGGTAAGCCGCTTTATACCGCTGCCCCGTTGCCAGCAACTCCAGTAAGCACATTATGCTGCTTAGGGTCACGCGGCCTCACTACCGCGCCTTTAATGGCGGAATTATTAGCAAGCACGTTAACTCATGAGCCTTTGCCGTTAAACAACGACTTGTGTCAGGCGGTACATCCTGCACGGTTTATGGTGAGAGACTGTATACGAAGTATCTTTGATGAATAGCGATGGCTTTTATCGCTATTTTTAAGCAGCAATTTTTTAAGCTGCAATAAAAAAGCGCAGTGCTGAACGCCTATTTTACTGGGCCACTTCAGACTGCGCTTTTTTGTTTAATTCGATTGTCACCGGCAGTTAAAAACTCACCAATCCGTAACGCCTTATTGTACTGGCACCTGCGCCGTTAAGCCTTTATTTAAATCGGTCACGATGAACGCGGGAATATAGATGTTCGCACTGGCAACAACTTGCTTGTTTTGCATTGAGACAATACGGGCATTAATGCGAACGCCCCTGTCGTCTTCAATAATAGTGCCTGTCACTACATGGTCCATCGACACTTGCTTGGCCAGTGCATTCGCTTTTCGGCTTAATACAAAATCACCAAAGGGCGTTACTGTCACGCCACCAGCCATTTTAAAGTCTACAATGGCTAGCCCAAATTCTTGAAGTTCGGCAATAAGGTATTCAGAAAGTTGATTTCCTAACACCGTGCTATCACCTAAAGATTCATTCAAGCGCACAAAACTGGTCACCCCCACCATGTCTTGCTGTGTAAGGCGGGTTGCGTTATCCATTAAGTCCATCGCCAATTGCGATGCGTAGTCATTTAAGCGTTTGTGGGTTTGTGAAGGAGAAAAACCTTGGTGCAAAGGGTCTCTGTAGCCTGGATCCACAGCAATGTGCTGCTGATATTCACGGTCGCGAGAGTCTGGGTGGTACTCAAGGCCTGATCCCCTTGGCACAGGAACAGGCTCAGCAGAGTGAGAAATTTCTCCGTCATCACCTAGCCAAAAAGAGCCGATTGATTCAGTACTGGTACACGCGGTGAGGTTAGCGACTACCCCCATTGCCAGCAAAGCAATAAGCCTTTTCATGATTAACCTCTACTTAATTTTACGCCATCACGCATGCCGTTCTTTTGGCTACCGTCGCTAGGGATTAACGCTTCTACCACATAAAATGGCACTAGCATTTGTGCACTCGCCACTACCGCGCGAGATTCTATGCCCAAAATTCTGGCGTTAACTAACACGCCGCCCTGGTGTTTAGCCATGGTGCCCGTAAGTACGTAATCTATGGGTAAACTGCTGCTTAATTCTAAATAGTCGCGGCTAAGAACGAAGTCGCCACCGTCGGTAATACGAATGTAGTCTGTGGCTTTAAAATCGATAACGGGCACACGAAATTTATGCAGTTCGTGAACAAATGACTCTGCCATTTGCTTACCTAGTAAATCCGTTTCTTGCAGATTGGTATCAATTAGCGCGAAATGCGTTACACCAATAGGCGTTTTTTCATTCACATATTCCATGTTCGCGATAAGGTCTTGGGTCATATTTTTGACGTAATCACCAATATGCTTAGTGAGCGGCCGACCTTTGTAAGCCCCTTGAACACTTGAATAAAGCGTAGGTTGGCCTATGGCGCCAAACGCATCCATACCCTTGTGCTCGTTTGACTGTTCGTCATCATCTTCTTTTTGCGGCGAAGGGCGGTCTATCGCCATAATGTCTACTACGTTCATGGCCGGTCGAGACGTTTCTTCAACTGCCACTTCTTCTTCGCCTAACATCATAGAGCAACCGCTCAGGGCTAGCATTGATGTTGCTAGGATACATGCCGTACATTTAGCCGTGCATTTAAATAGTGCGTTCATCCCGTTACCTTCCACCTTCAGTTCTGTAGAGTCGACCATTACGGCTCGTTACTCGCTCTTCTTCCCAGAAAATCTCCGCCGGGAAAAAGCGGGTAGCTGCCGCCACCACGTCTTTATTTCTTACGTTGATAATTCTTGCGTTAACCACAGCCCCAGACTGTTGGTAAACCAAGGTACCCGTTATGTAGAAATCGACCCGTTCAATATCGGACAATTGGTCGATATTGCGCGTAAGTACTCTATCGCTTTCGTCATTAACAATTATATCGTTCGAAAGCTTAAATTCTTGAGTAGTAAAACCACGTTTTGTGGCTTCGGTCATCATACCCTGCTCTAATTGATGCCCTAACATCATCAATGGATGTTGATCATTCTTGTTGTATTTCATGGTATCAACAGGCACAAATCCCGCCACGGCATAGCGCGCTTGCCTAGAAGGTCTCAAATCGGCAAACAGCTCATTGGCTAAAATGTAGGTGTGATATTCAACATTCCCAAGGGCAGGAACCGCTAAGGGATCAGACTGTGACATTTGGGCTTTGGCATCGTCCGACGATTGGCAACCACCAACAATGGCAAGTATGAGTCCGACAGACAGCACTCGCGAAGTGTTGCGCAAGATACAGCGAAAGGTACAGCGCACCGTGCAGTACCCTGCTATTTTGGGTGCGTTACTAGCGCTACGCTTGTAACTCGCAAGTTGAATTAAACCGAACATATATTCACCTAGAAATAAGCCATTTGTAAAAAGCGCGTTACGTCACACTTGTTGTCTTTTCTTATCAACAACAAGATTAGCAATATTCGCACCACAACCTGTGGGGGCGTGTCATGTAGCGCGTAAAGTCTGAGAAAAGGTAAACGCTGAAAAGTGCCGAACTAAAGCAAGCGATGTCAGAAGGCTTGTAAAACTAAGCCGTAAGCCGCATTACTCCGCTACTTGGCGCTTAGAGGGAAAATATTGTTTTTAGCTAACGTTAGAAAAGGAACGCCAATCAACGTGGCTGGGTGTTTAAAATAACACCAACGATTGAGAGAAAGTGAGGGTGCCTAAGCGGCAAAGCCATGCCGCTTTCAGGCGTAATTTGCCGGATAATTATTCCGTTTCCAGATTCCACGCATAGCGCTTTGTTGTGCGACATTTTGGCGCTTAGCTGCGCGCCTGGTCAAATAATCGTGACCAAAGGCGCTTAACCTGCGCAGCATCATCGCCCTCTAGTTCTTTGTTGTTAAATGCGGCTTGCAAGCTTGCTGCCATATCTGAATCTAGTTGCTGCATAGTTGCGCTGCTTTGCATTTCTAGCTGACGAGACACCACGGCGAAATGGCCTTGTAAGTAACTGGCTGTAAACAGCTCATCGTCACTACCATGATTAACTACATCATCTAACGCAGCCTCTATCGCTGCAATTTGGTTTACTACTTGTTGGGGGGCTGAAGCCGGAGGTAACACGTATTTCTCCTAATCTTAAACGTAATCTAAAATTTCTAAACTATTCGGCGTTATAAAGAACCTTGTCTTTGTAACCGGTAATAATGGTGAACGCACCTTGTAGCGATGCATCTAACTCAGCATCGCCAGAATCTAATCGTAATGGTTTGTTACCAAGCGATTGTAACTTCTGTTTAGTCGCAACAACCCGCATATTTTGTTTGCCGATAGCGCGGATAAAGTCTGGACTAAGCTGCTGATTTCCACGCCCCAAAATATGACCTTGCCCACCAATAACGGTTAATACCACTTGGGTTGGCTTTCCTTGGGTAAGCGAAAGCAATTCAGATGCAGTTACATCGCTAGCTACAAGCGTTTTATCCAGCACTACATCAACACCTAGTAAGGTATTTTCTAAACCCAGAAACTCCATAACCGCGCCAACGGTAGAGCCCGACCCCATAACAAAATAGGTGTCTGGGTTGTCGTCCATTAATTCGCTAATGGTAGCGGCAATATCATCGAGGACTAGCGCCTCGTCCTCTTTACCACCCATTTTTACGGCTTGCACGTAGGTTAGTTCGGCGGGCACTCGCATCTCGCCATAGTGTTTTGCTATCACTTTTCCGGTTCGAAATGCGTTTTCATCGATATCTCGCACTTCGCCTTCCATCACACTGACAATTTCGCCCTTGATCATTTGGCTAATGACCTGTCCTGCGGCAGACGGAGTCACGCAGTACACGCCCGAGTGGATTTTACATCCCGCCGGCACACCTAACACCGGCACTTTTTCACCCACAACTTTACACACATTGCGGGCAGTACCATCGCCACCAGCAAATAAAATAACATCAAGATTACAGTTAAGGAAAGCCTGTACAGCACGCTCGGTATCTTCCCCTTCTGTTTGTTGCGATGCACTCTTGTACACCACCTCAAAGGGTAATCCTAACGATGCACACACGTCTTCGCCCATTTCTCCAGCGGCGGTAACGATAGTGAACTGTTCTGACAAGGCCTCTACTATAGACAGCGCTTTAGCCATTTTTTCGTTAGCTTTTTTTTCAGCGCCCATTGCTAACGCCTTTTCACGCACATCGGCACCGTCACTGCCTTTTAATGCAAGCGCGCCGCCTATACCTGCAAAAGGGTTAACTACCACACCTAATCGAAATACCGGCTTGTTCATTGGGTTACTGCGCTCCCGTTAATTTCTGTGTGTTTTTTTAAAGCATCGATAAAGCGTGCCGCCCTTGGGGGGAAGCCATTGTTTTTATACCACGCTAACTGGGCTTCTACATTTTTAGTGAAACCTTTTCTATCGGGCTCTGCACCATTTAAATTATCGGTACTCACTTGAAATTGGCGCCCTGCAGCTTCGCTAAACGCCCACTCAATAGCTTGCGGCTTAATCTCTACACTTTCAAATTCAGCTTGCTGCTTGGCATCTCGCCCATCAGGGCAATACCAATAACCGTAATCTTCAAGTAAACGACGTTTCTCACCCGCCACACACCAGTGGGCAATTTCATGCAGCGCGCTGGAAAAGAAGCCGTGGGCAAATACAATACGATGATAGGGAATATCTTCATTGGCGGGAAGATAAACAGGCTCGTCGTCACCTAATACCAGCTTCGTTTGAAAGTCGGTAAAGGTGCTGTTAAACAAAGTAATTAGCGCAGGTACGTCAGGGTCTATCTCATTCCCCACGCTGAAAAACTCCTGCAGCGAGTGAATAAGTTAGCCGTGTTATATTGCACCAAGTACTAAAATTCAAAGACGTTTCCCGTTAGCCATACATTTAAGGGCGGGTATTATAACAGTGAAAATATGGCGGGAATAGGCTTAGCGGCTTGCATGCGCCACTCGCTTGCGTCAAGCTAGTATTAAAGCACTACGGAAGGATGTTATTTGCGTGCCACAGAATATCGTTAAGCATATACACAGAGTGAATGCGCTTCGAGACCTAGCGCTTAAAGTGGGTATTATGGATAGTATTCACGAACTTCAGCACTGGCAATGCGAGCGCCTGCTGGTGTCTCACGATGATTTAGCCAAACAAGCGCGTTATCAAAAAGCCATGCAATTTTTTGTAGATGAACTGTATGGCCCAAAAGATTTCAGCCAGCGTGACGCTGATTTAATCCGCGTTATCCCTAAGCTTGCTAAAGTGCTTCCTGACAAAGCTATGAACGCTATGAACGATGCGTTGGCACTTAACGCCCTGTCATTCGATTTAGATATGCAGATGGTCCATCAACTCAAAGGGGCACCACTAAATCGTGACAGTTACGCCCTAGCCTACCGCAATACGGGCCGGCAGCAAGACAGGCAACGCCAACTCGATATTATTGCGCACCTTGGCGATCAACTCGGCGATGTGATTAAAATTCGCGGGATTGGTATGTTAATTAGCTTATCAAGACGCCCCGCCAAACTAGCTGGACTGCTGTCGCTGCACGAACTACTAGAAAATGGCTTTCACTCATTTAAAGCCATCGGCGATGTGCAAAGCTTTATTCATCCTGTACTTGAACGAGAAGAAGCACTGATGCATGTGTTGTTTGATGAGTCAGTCCCCTTGCCAGAAGATAACCCGCTTCCTATCGTTTCTACTAATTTAACAGCCTGATGTGGTCTTCTACACGGTCGCACCAAGGTAGCAACTGAGTTTACCCCGAATGCCAGAGTCTTTATTACCATGGCGATATCAATCGCCCTTTATCAAATCTTGGCAAATAGATGCTAGTCACTTAGATCACTATAACCACGTTAATAATGTGGCTTACTTAACCCAAGTAGAAGCATTGGCGTGGGCCCATTCAAATTCACTCGGATTGCAGTTTTCTGACTATCAGTCGCTCAACCGCGCCATGGTGATTAAACGCCATGAACTTGATTACCACCTGCCCTCTCACGAAGGTGACAATCTACAATGCGCAACGTGGATTGTGAGTTGTGATAACAAGCTAACCCTAAAACGACACTTTCAATTTATTTGTGAGCGCAGACAAAAAACCGTATTTGAAGCACTAACCACTTTTGTTTGCGTTAGCCTAGATAGTGGCGCACCCAAGCGTTTGCCCGAACCCTTTAAGGAAATTTATGGTAATGCATGCATTGAATCTAGCCTTCAACTGCAAAGCACGGGGGAAATATAAGCGATGAACAAAGGGTTGTTAGCGTGTTTATTTGTGGTGCTTGCTGCATCTTTGCTGTTAAACGGCTACCTGTTTCTTTCGTTGAACCAAGCGGTAGAAATAGCGGCGACGAACAAAGCGTCGCTTATTCAATCTTCAGCCAACCTAAATAGCTATAAAGACGTGCCCGCTACAGATAAACGTAATGCGGAAACTAACAGTGATGTGTACGACGGGTCAAAAAGAGAACTTCAAGTCACCAATAACTACATTCATGAACTAACCCTACTGTTAAACAGCGGTAATTACGCTTTACTCAAGCAACAATTAAATAGCGCACTACAACAATTTCCCACCGATGAAAGCTTATTGTTGCTTGAGGCTGAATTAATTGTAAGAACACAGCCGCTATCAGATGCGCTTATACACTTTCATGATTTAGCAGAATTGCCGTTTTCGCCAGCCAGCAAAGCCAAGGTTGAAAAGCGAATTGCCAACCTTTACGACACTGCTCAAAACGAGCTTTCCGCTAGCGGTCAATGGGACTTACTGGCAAACTTAAATGAACCCTTATTTCAGCGGGTGCCTGATAACAGGCAGTATATTCTTCAACTTGCTGAGGCTTATGCCAGGCAACAGAAAGTGACGCTGATGGAAGATGTACTGGCAAGCCTTTCTTATAACGATAGCCAAGCCAATGCGATACGGAATATCGCGTACAGTGAAAGTAATCTTGATGACCCGAATAGTACTGACGAGCGCGGTGCTCGCAACAAACTACTTGGAAACGATGTTACCCGCGTAGCACTTGTACGAGACGGCGATCAGTACCGTGTGGGAGTAAAAGCCCTTAATCAACAAGCTGACATGGTGCTAGATACCGGTGCCACCACAACCGCCATCACCACAGATTTATTCAGCCGCTTAGGTGGGCTACGTCGCCTTACTTTTATTGGTAATTTTGATGTAAACACTGCCTCTGGCACCATCAGTGCGCCGTTGGTACAAATCCCTACTTTTTATTTTGCAGGCTTCCGTTTTGATGATGTTTCAGCGCTAGTGCTCCCCGTCGATGCGTTGCCTAGCGCAGATGGGCTGTTAGGCATGAATATTTTAGGTAAATTCGACTTTTCCATTAGCCCCCAAGATAGCGAGCTTACCTTAAAAGTACGAGAAGAAAGCAATGTCCCAGATTAGACCGAATACATTCCGCCTAGTAATCATTCATCGCTAGCTTAATACAACGTCTTAACCAACTCGAATTCATCAACATTCCTGCTGCACAAATCAAATACACGTTACAAACCCCACGAAAACCTACCTTTCAAAAATCTACCTACGTGAGTACGTATTTTTAACTATTCACTTGACGAGAATGAATTTAAGCTTACACTTGTGCGCTGACTGAGCATACACTTGTACGCTTAAATTATTTTTACTCTCTAGTTAAGTCCGTTTTGAAAAATTAATAGGTGTGATCTCAACTTTGAAACTATTACTCGATAATCTGGCCCATCGCTTGCTCCATCACAGTTCATGGAGAGGATATTGGGAAGTGCTTATGCAGCAGGTTAAACCTGCGTGGCGAGATGGCTATTACAGAGCGCAAGTTGAAGCTGTCAGAAATCTTAGTTCTGACATGCTGGAAGTTATTCTAACGCCCGAAAAAGCATGGCCTAGTCATATTGCAGGGCAACATATCGCGCTAACCATTGAAGTGAATGGAAGGCTTACTACCCGCGTATTTACCGTTGTTTGCGGGGCAAGCTTTCACCGCGAGACGAAAAATATTCGGCTTATCACTAAGGTCAATAACGAAGGTGCACTTACTCCGGCTCTTTCCTCGATAACACCCAATACATGGGTGAATATTTCGGCGCCTAAGGGGAATTTCACCTTACCTAATACCGATAAACCCGTACTTATGGTTGCTGGCGGTTCACGCATAACGCCGTTTATCGCTATGCTTGAAGACGCCATTGAAAATAACCTAATACACCGCGCACCTGTTCATCTGCTTTACTTTGCAAAGCCCAACGAGCACGTGTTGCAAAGCGAATTACTAGCACTTCAAAAACGCGCCAACAACTTTACTTTTGCCGTGTTAACTCGACAAAAAGATGGCGATGTAAAGGATTACCTATCCCACTTTGCTGATGCCCACTGGTTGGTGTGTGGCCCTAATGCGATGTACGAACAGGTTCACGAAGTAGCAAAACTGGTGAGGGCACCGTTAGACAGTGAACATTTTGCCTCATTGCCCACTGTGAACATTGAAAGTCTGAGCGAAAAAGAAACCTTTTCTTTGGTGCACAACGGCCAGCATTTATCGGTGAATAATCAGAAATCTCTGCTTTCGCAGCTTCAAGAAGCGAAGCAGCCTGTAACGTATGGCTGCGGTATGGGTATTTGCCATCAATGCCAATGTGTGAAAAAGCGGGGCGTAGTGCGAGATACCCGCACCGGCGAGCTGTCTGATAGTGCCGAGCAACTTATTCAGCTATGTGTATCGCAAGCCGTAACCGATTTGGAGATTCAACTATGAACACTCGCGTCTTAATTAATACCGAGAACCTGCAAGAAGCGCCTAGTCAAACTGACGCGCGATTACAACAAGCTACCACCCCACCGCAGAGCGTAAGCAAACCAGATTACGACATGTTGGAAGCTCAGCTTGATGCAATAAAGTCGGAAGTAAAAGATAAAATAGGTGCTGAAGATGCAGCCTATATTCGACGTATTATTCTTATCCAGCGTATTTGTGAATGGAGTGGCCGTATATTATTAATGCTTGGTTTCTTACAACCTCTACTTTGGGTAGCTGGCGTACTAAGTTTAGCCGCAGCGAAAATACTGGATAACATGGAAATTGGCCATAACGTGATGCACGGACAATATGACTGGATGAACGACAGTCATATAAATTCAAAGCGCTATGAGTGGGATATTGCCTGCGATGGGGCAAGTTGGAACCGGGTGCACAACTACGAACATCACACCTACACCAATATTATTGGCAAGGATAGAGACTTTGGCTATGGCCTACTTCGCTTATCGAATGATTTTAGATGGCGGGTAAAAAACCTTTGGCAGTTCGCTACCTATATTTTGCTTAGCGTAATGTTTCAGTGGGGTGTGTCGTATCACGAGATGGCCGCAGAACGCGTATTCTTCGGCAAGAAGAAAAAAAACCGCAAAAACCAAGTAACCCATAGCGAGCTTAAAAAACACTTTTTCAGTAAAGGCGCACGTCAGTTGGTAAAAGATTATGTGCTCTTCCCCTTGCTGGCTGGCCCGCTGTTCTTATGGGTATTGTCAGGCAACCTTATTGCCAATTTGCTACGTAATTTATGGACATCTACCATCATCTTTTGCGGGCACTTTACCGGTGATGTGGAAACCTTTAAAGCAGAGGATTGCAAAAATGAGACACGCGGCCAGTGGTACTATCGTCAGGCCTTAGGCTCATCAAATATCAAGGGCGGAAATTTATTTCACATACTTACTGGGCATTTAAGCTTTCAGGTAGAACACCATTTATTTCCTGACATTCCCGCCAGACGATACCGAGAAATGGCTCCTAAAGTACAAGCCGTATTTAAACAGCACGGTATGCACTACAACACAGGCAGTTTTTGGAAGCAGTACACTAGCGTACTAAAACGCATTGTTCGCTACTCTTTTCCTTAAGCCCTTAAGCGCAAAAACCTACCAGCCGACCATCGCGATTGCGCTGGTGTTTTTGCGCGCAAAGGTATTTACAGAAAAAGGTGCTTGCAGGTAAAGGTACTGGCAGAAAAAGCTACTGGCAAAAAAGTTTTAATTCAATCTAAGCACGATAACACCGACAAAAGCAGCGGTTAAGCCTAGCACTTCTTGACGGCTAAATGTTTCTTTCAAAACAATATGAGAATAAAGGAGAATAAGTAAAATATTCATTCCTGAAATTGCGGAAACTAACCCGGTATTACCAATAGAAAAAGCGGATATTATTGCAACCATTCCACTTACATTTGCGACCCCTACTATCAGTCCGCAAGAAAAGGTTTTTATTTCCGACCAATTAGTTTTCTCTGAATATTGAGACCCTATAAATTTCTTACGCTTTGCTAACCATCTCATGGCAAAAAGAAAACTTCCAAAGCCGAACATAGACGTTAACGTCGCAAAAACATCTGCCTCTAAAAGTGTGGACTGTTTACCCATTAAATCTGTAAACGTAAAACACAATGCAGCAAGTAGCCCCCATTGCGCCCCTTTTAAATTATCAATAGAGATATCTGAAGAATATCTAAGAATACAAAGGCCACAAAAAATAATAACAAACCCAATTAATTGAATAGATGTTAACGTCTCATTCCAAATTAAAAAGGCAAAGATGAGGACAAACAAAGGCGTCAACCCTGCTAGAACGCTGATGAGTGATGCTTTTCCTACTGAAAACCCTTTGTGTAAAACAGCATTAGCGGCAAAAGATCCAAAGCCTAGCCCTATACCAACAGCGACATCTGCCCAGCCGTACCATCGTTGATTTAACAACAGTACCCCTACTACGCTGATGATAAAACCTATACAGAAAACACCAAATAGTAGTAGATCGCGATTTAAGTTTTTCTGCGATGTCCATTGATACAAGATCCCTCGCAAACCAAAGAAAAATGTTGCGAGCAACGCATAAACAATCCACATAATAAATGAATCTCATGTTCGTAATGATTTAATAGCTTAAATTGAAAAAGCAGCGCCTATAAATTAATAACCTGTTTTATTTATAGATGTCTAGGATTCTATTGTTTCATTATATGCTTTATTGATGATTATTTTATTTCAACTAGATGAAAGCGTTAGCGTAGCTAAAGAACGCATTTACTAGACAGTTTTGTATGAATGGCAGATAGTTTGTAGAAACATACTTCATAGCCGCTTCATTACCCTTGTAGGTATTAAGCGACTGCTGTAGACAATTATCGGACAAACAGATTATTGGCTTTTTTGAGTTTTGTACTAATTGCGGATATCTCCTCTGTAGCCAACGTAATTGTTGAGGTCATAAAAGCCCATAGGAAGTGTGTGGTAGCATTTTTGACGATTATTAGAAGCTATGAAAGGTCTGAAAAAACCTGCTCGATTCAGACCTGTAATAAAAAATGCTTAAGGTTTTCTTAAGTTTTTTTGTATATCCTTAAATTTACTGAGAAATTATGGGAGTGTTATGCGCATACTGTTAGTTGAAGACGATAAGCCTTTGTCCAACGCGCTTAAAGTTTCATTAAGAAAGGCAAACTATACTGTAGACTGTGTCTACGATGGTGCCAGCGCAATAAGTACACTTCGCCCATCGCAAAATGATATTGTCATTTTGGATCTAGGTCTACCAGACCAGGATGGATTAATCGTTCTCAAGAGTATTCGAAAAACTAATCCAGTACTGCCAGTCTTAATTCTGACCGCAAGAGACAAGACCTCTGACAAAATATCAGGGCTAGATGCGGGTGCAGACGATTACCTCCCCAAACCCTTTGAAATTGATGAGTTGCTGGCGCGCTTACGGGTTTTAGAGCGCAGATTAGGTACGTCTTCAGAAAGTGTGATCACTGTGCAGAACGTCAGCCTTGATACAAAGCACCATACATTGACTATTGATAGTGACATAGTACATCTTCCGCGTAGAGAGCTTATGCTTTTGAAAGCGCTAATTGAAAACGCGGGTCGCATATTGAGTAAGCATCAACTTGAGAGCAAACTCTATGAATGGGGTGAGGAAGTTTCAAGCAATACAATAGAAGTGCATATCAGCAATTTAAGAAAAAAGATGCCAGAAAACTTCATTCGAACCATTAGAGGCGTAGGGTATTGCATATCCAACTCTGGAGATTAACGTGACGTCGATTCGTCGCTTTCTTATTTTAACTCTTACCAGTGCTTTAGTCCTTATTGTCTTCAGTGCGGCGCTCCACGGCTATCGTGCCACAATAGGTATATCAACTACGCTACTAGACAATGAACTCACCGCGTTAAGTAGTGCCGTTGCTTCGTTCAATGGTGGCTCACCAGGTAAAGATCACGCTTTGTTATTTCAAATCTGGCAGGACGATAAGCTGATAAAAAGTTCAAGCAAAGTGTTAAAGGCCCCACTCTCTGACTTTAAAGACGGTTTCTCAGAAAAAAATGCTCTTGGAACACGATGGCGTGTGCATACCTCTTATGTAAAAGATGATGGCTCTTGGTACATGGTGGCGCAACCATTGAGTAATCGCTTTACGTTAGCAGATGCATTAACCGTTGCTTCCATTACTCCTTTTATTGTCAGTGTTCCCCTTCTTGTCGTAATTTTGTTTTTAGGAATAACCTGGGGGCTTGCCCCCCTAAAACAGCTTTCTCGAAAATTGGCTAAACGAACAGGTAATAACTTTTCTACCATTGCACTTGATAGAGAACCCAGTGAACTTAAACCTGTTGTTTCTACGCTCAACTCAATGTTTTCTCGACTAAGTGCTGCGTTTGAAAGAGAACAGCAGTTTGCGTCCAACGCCGCACATGAACTGCGTACACCGCTAAGTGTGATGAAAATCAATATTCACAATATTGCTGAAGAATTAGGAGATAGCGGTAAACTACTTGAAACGCTTCAACGCGACACCGATCGGATGATTGACGCGGTGAATCAATTTTTGTTACTGACACGTACCAGTCCGGAGACATTTGTAGAACAAAAAGAGGCAGTTAATCTGCACTTTGTTGCGCAAGAAGTGATTAGCGATCTATATGGAAAAATTGAAACCAAACAGCAAGAGATATCCTTAGAAGGCGATGAGATTTGGTTAAACAGCGTACATTTTATGTTGTACACCTTATTGCAAAATCTTATTACCAACGCCAGTAATTATTCCCCTGAAGGGGCACAAATTGTTGTTCGAATTGAACAACTCGCATCAAACGTAGTTTTGAGTGTCGCGGACTCGGGTCCTGGCATACCAATAAGTGAACGAGCCAGCGTATTAAAGCGATTTAACCGCGCAGCACAAGCTAAGACGACAACAGGCAGCGGCCTTGGTTTGGCCATAGTATTGCAAATTGCTGCTCTGCATAATGCCAATGTTGTGCTTGATGATGCTAAGATCGGAGGCCTTGAAGTGAAGGTGGAGTTTGAAAATGAACTCTTACTTTAAATTTTCTATTGGCCTTTTTATTGGCCTTTTATCATTTTTCTCTCCTCGTGCGTTTGCACTAACTGAAGTCGTGATAGAAATTAAAGATCATCTTTTTTACCCGCAGAATGTAGTGGTTCCAGCGGGGAAAAAGGTACGTCTTACTTTCATCAATTTCGACGATAGCCCCGAGGAAATAGACAGTTTTTCCCTTAACAGAGAAAAAGTGATTTTTGCCAAAAGCAAAGGCAGTATTTACATTGGACCGCTGACACAAGGTGAATATCCTTTCTTTGGAGAATTCCACCCTAACAGTGCAGTGGGCAAAGTAGTCGTAAAGGAACAAGAGGAGAAGCCTGATGCTCATTAATACGGTCGTACTCTTCTTAAGAGACACATTACCTATTTTTCTATTGCTCAGTGTACTTCTTGCATTACCTGGCGTTTCACGATTGTCGCTAGTATGGCGAATAGCCTCACTGTTAGTGACCGCAGCAATGACATATTCTTATCTAGGCGTTATCTCTCAACTGGCAGAGGGCGCTGGCTTTGAGTTATTAAAATCGTTACTCCTAGTGAGTGCCTGGATAGGTATTTGTGTGCTAGTCATTTGTCCCTTTTCAAAACGTAACTTCATCAGAATGGGTATTACGTTGCTTGTGCTGGGTATTGGGTTACCTAACAGTTTGCATTTTATGGTGTACTTTGTGTCAGGGCTTACGCATAACAGTGATAGTACGTTGCTTTTTCTTGGTACTACAATTGGGCTGGGGATCAGTATCAGCATCGCTATTTTGCTCAATATCGCACTAACGCACTTTGTAAGCCACAAAGCGACGTTTTGTTTCACGACTCTTTTTGTCGCCGCGCAAGTTGCAAACATCGCGCTTCTTTTGGAACAAATAGATATATTTCCTGCCCCACAACAAGTTTGGGATAGTAGTCATATCGTTAGTGACAACAGCGAGTATGGGCATTTATTGAACGCATTAATTGGCTATGAAGCCACTCCATCAATGAGTTACATGATGTTATTTATATTTACTTTGGTTGTGCCCAATACTATTGCTGCGACAAGGAAGCGCATACCTGCGCTGTGGCAACAAGTGGAGGTTACACAATGAAGCGCACTATCTTATTATTAGTTGTCCTTCTTGCCGCATTTTCTGTGAGCGCTGACAATTTTACCGTAGACAGAGTCTATCACCCTTATGTATTGCCTTTTGAACGCGAATTCGAGTGGCGATTAACTTCACGCCAAAATGATAACGGCAATGTATTGATGCAACGCTACTCGTTTGGACACGCCCTTTCTGAGTTTGTAATCCTGGAGGCTTACCTTGTGGGAGCTCGCGATGAAAACCGAGATTTTGGGATAGAATCTTATGAACTTGAGCTTCGTTGGATGGTCACTGAACAAGGAAAGTATTGGGCTGATTGGGGAGCCTTATTTGAATTAGAAAAGCAACACAATACGGATGACTGGGCAGCTAAGGCCGGCATTCTGAATGAAAAAGAGTTTGGTCAGTTTAGTCTAACTACTAACGCAAGCCTAGTATATGAATGGGGTGAAACCATTGCCAATGAGTGGGAGAGCGAATTCAAAGCAAAATTTCGCTATCGCTGGCTCCCAGAGGTTCAACCCGGTATTGAGATATATGTAGGAGAGGACTATGTGGGCGCTGGTCCGGTTTTTATGGGAATTAAACGCTACGACAGGCAAAAGCAATTAAAATGGGAGCTTGGCTTTATTGCAGGGCTCAATGGTGACAGTAAAGATCATACATTGCGTATGTCACTGGAATACGAATTTTAATGCACAGACGTATTAAGGGCTTAAGTTTTCCTTAAGGTTTTTTACATACAATACTGCGCATCTTTACTTTCATACACGCGCCATATGCACCAGATAGAAGTTAGTGTAGTTCTTCCTGCAAAAAATGAAGCAAAAAATCTTCCTTCATTGCTATGGGAAATTACTCATTCAGTAACTCCTGAACAAACTGAAGTTATCGTAGTCGATGACGGTAGTGATGACGGCACATCTACATTACTGGCCACGTTGGCAGGATCATTCCCCCTTACTCTAAGGGTAATAGTGCATCCCTCCAGTTGCGGACAGAGCACTTCTGTTTATCACGGCGTTCTCGCTGCTCACGGAAAATGGGTTATTACATTAGACGCTGATGGTCAAAACGATCCTGCGGATATCCCAAAGTTAATCGAAACAGCTAAACAAGTAAACAGTCCCCACTTTTGCGTCATTGGTTATCGACAAAAAAGAAAAGATACAAGATGGAAACGCGTGCAATCTAAAGTGGCAAATCGCATTCGTCAGTATGTTTTAGATGATGATACACCTGATACGGGTTGTGGTTTAAAGCTGCTTCCACGACGTACCTTCCTATTGCTTCCTTATTTTGATCATATGCATCGATACATACCTGCCCTCACAAAACGTCTAGGTGGCAATATAGTGTGTGTGCCTGTGAATCATCGAGCTCGCCATGAAGGTCAATCAAATTACAATGCTTGGAATAGAGGTTGGGCTGGTGTTGTAGATATGCTCGGCGTCAGGTGGTTGATGTATCGCAATAAACTCGGTTCCATCAACGAGATATTCACGCATGAAAAGTGAGTGTTTTCCTCTTATGCGTACTGTCAGTATCTTGGTGAGTACCAGTTTGATGGCAGTGGTTTGTTACCTATCAGTTCAAGTAACCAGTGACATTCTTGCACATAGCGCCGATCCAAACTGGTTGATATCTTACATAGCGAAACTCAGCACGGAAGAAGTATTCTTGGTATTAAGTGCCTTTGTTGTATTAATGACACTGGGTATTCCCCGGCAAGCTGTTAGCTTTTTTTGTGGGGTTGGTTTTGGCTCATTTGAGGGTAGTATTATAGCGCTACTACTTACCTGTATCTCCGCAAGTACAGCCTATCTATTGGTACGCGGTCCTTTTAGAAAGCTCATAGCCAAAGCCATTCAATCAGAAGTTTTTGAGAACCGTTTTTCACAAATGCGCGTGAAACTCGTGAAGAGCAGCTTTCGAACAATACTCATGGTTCGACTATTTCCAATAGGCTCTAATGTTGCGACCAATGCTTTAGCTGGTGCGTTTCGAGTACCTTTTATTCCTTTCATTTCGGCAAGTGCGCTAGGATTTATTCCGCAAACCTTACTTTTCTCAATGCTAGGAGGTGGCTCACGTTATATTAATGCCGTTGAAAAACCTATTCATATAGCAGGCCTAGTAGTTAGCGTTTTGCTAATACTTTCAATGTTGCGCTTTACTCACAAGGACAACGCCAAGTGACAAATATATTTCGTCACGAGCGTAAGGTTTTCTTACTTTTTGTTGTTGCAGCCATCATTATTTTCAGTGGTTTAGGCTTTCGCGATGCCTGGCCGCCGGACGAACCACGTTTTGCTTTAGTTGCCAAGGAGATGGTGACAAGTGGTCAATGGCTGATTCCAATGCGTGGGGGAGAGATTTACCCTGATAAGCCCCCTGTATTTATGTGGGGTATCGCACTTTTCTACGTTTTGACTGGCAGTTTAAGCGTTGCAATGCTTTTACCTAATGCCATCGCAAGCCTCGTAACGTTGACAGTCACTTATCGTTTATCACGAGCTCTTGCTGATGAGAGAACAGCTATACTCAGCATGTTGCTGCTATTGTTGAGCCCACAGTTTCTAATTCAAGCCAAGTTTGCTCAAATAGATGCGTTGGTTGCTTGTTTTATTTGGGTTGGCATTTATGGCTTTATTCGCCATTTTTGTATAGCCGAAAGCTGGCGCTGCTATTTCATCGCGTGGGGCGCAATGGGTCTGGGAATTATTACTAAAGGCGTGGGTTTTTTGCCTATTTTTATCTTAATCCCCCTTTCTTTTTTAACCTTCAAAAAACAACTCCCCACAACAAGATGGAAAAAACGCGCATTACTAGGGCCCTTGGTTATGCTAGGTGTGGTCTTAGTTTGGCTTGGGCCTGTGCTTTATTTAGGCGCACATCAGCAAGACCCAACGATTCAGCAGTACTTATCAAATATTTTGCTGAAGCAGACAGCGCAGCGATATGCAAATGCTTGGCACCATATTGAGCCATGGTACTACTATATTTTCAAAGTTATTCCAGTGTTTTGGTTCCCCGCCCTCATAGTACTAGCATTTAAAGGTAAAGGCATAAAACGTCTCTTAAGCGACAACCCTGCCTATTTAGCGCTAGCAGTTTGGGTATTATTAGTCGTTGCATTCTTCAGTTTTAGCCCTGGGAAGCGCGGTGTTTATGTACTTCCAGCACTTCCTGCTGTGGCTATGATTTCGGGGTTATTACTCTCTCGAAGTGGCATCTCAAAAGCGATTGGTAATTTTGCGCGTTCTGTGACTCTTGTGATTTCGCTAGTTGTCTTCATTACTGGCACCGTGCTTTTGTTGAATGAAAAAACAGCAAGCTCCTTAATTTTACGCTTTCACAGCGACTTAAGTACTATTACCAAGTTAGGGGCCATATGCCTTCTAATAGGTATGATGGGTTTGTTCACACAGTTTTTAAATTTATCTAAACATCTCGTATCGTGGTTAGTGATAATAACTGTCATCCCATCGACAATGGGCGTATGGATACTCAATGAAATACGCACCCCATCACAACTGTTAGTGCGTGCTCAAACGCAGATGAGTTTTCTTTCGACCAGCATTGGTAACTTCGATGTGGGCATTGTCGACGTTAAGGAACAATACTTACTATATTCACCATTTCCCCTAGCTCACTTTGGTTACCATACCGAAAAAGAAAGAGAGAATGGCACTGCTTGGGCGTGGCTTAAAGCGCGGCCCGCTCGTTTTTTGTTAGCCCCTAAGGACTACCTATTTCAATGTGTTGATTTAGAAAAGGCATTATCTTTAGGTTTTGCACATCGAGACGAGTGGTTACTTATCTCTTCAGATGCTGCTTATGCGACATGTAGTCTACCTTCAGACGCTCCTGTTTACCGTTAGTAAGGAGTGAAAACGAAATCGACTGTTATGGATAGAGTGCCCGTCAACGCCAGTATAATGTCCAGCATTATTTTAGCACGGCAAGTTTTTGATTTAGCTTTTCTAAAAAAGTGACCCACTTAAGGTACTCTTAAGGTAGCGCGGTAATACTCATACTATCGAAGAACACAAGAGTGTACGTATGAGCCTTACTTTATCGGTAGCACCAACCCCCCTCGACGATGGGGTGGCATTTCAGCACAGAAGACAGCGCACATCACTTGCTTTTGTTGCTGCAAATCTTACTTACCCAGCAAGGCAACAAATTGAAACCTTTATCGCTAATGGCTTCGCTACTCGCTATAACGCGCATATCACTTCATTCATGCCTATGTTGTTTGCACTTGAATTTAACGGAGTAAAGGCTGCCGCCGGTGCGAGATGTAGTGCTACTGACAGCACCAACCACGCACTTTTCATCGAGCAGTACTTAGATAGCACTATTGAGGGAGAATTATTACGTCATGGAATTAGCACGCAAAGACACGAAATTGTAGAAGTAGGTAACTTATTTAGTTGTTCACCGCGATATACGCTACCACTTTTACTGTCACTGTTCTTTTTATTCTCTCAGCTTGGTAAAAAGCACGTGGTCTTTAGTGCGACGAAACAGGTAAAAAAACTTCTTCAAAATTCAGGTGTTTCGCTTATTTTCTTGGCACCCGCTGATGCAAGAAAACTGATATCCAGTCAAGATAACTGGGGTACGTATTACGATACAGCACCACAGGTAATAGCCCTGTCCCTCAAAGAAGTTACTCATCAGGTAGTGAACAGTGTACTTCTTCGTCAATACTATCAACAGGCAATTGGACTCATCACTGGTTCAAATTTCGAACAACAACTAAACGATGCCTTAGCTTGCTACCCAAAAGGAGCCTCGCATGTTGCTTGAACACTACTTAAACGGTGACGACTCAGCTATTGCGCTGAAGCATAATGATAAATCGTTGACGTACTTGGCACTTAAAGAAGCAGTTACTCACCTCGCCACTTGGATCATAAACAACAATGTGAGTAGCATTGCTATCGCCTTTGACAATAGTTTTGCGTGGGTGGTAGCTGACCTTGCATGCCAAGAAGCACAAGTTTGCTGCGTACCTATTCCACTGTTTTTCAGTGAGACGCAGCAGCGACATGTTATCGAAGAGAGTCAGTGTGAATGCCTACTTTCGAGCGGAACATTAACCTTATTTCCGGCGGCTAAAAAAGAAACCTTAAGTGATAGTTTAAACATTACTGGATATACACTAACTCCGTTCGCAACATCTGTGAATATGCCTAAAGACACTAATAAGATTACTTTTACCTCAGGGTCTACAGGCACGCCAAAAGGTGTGTGCCTTTCTAGCGAATCTCAGTGGCAAGTTGCAAAGTCTATTGATAGCGCTTTTCAACAGGACGAAGTCAATCATTTATGCATACTGCCTCTTTCCACATTGCTTGAAAATATAGCGGGTATTTACGCGCCACTACTTCATGGCGGTACTGTACAGCTTGCATCTGCAAGTGCGAGAGGTTTTGAAGGTAGTCGACTTGTAAACCCGCAAGCATTACTAAAGCTCATAGACAGTGTTCAGCCAACATCAATTATCTTAGTGCCAGAATTGCTCATGGTGCTTCTCGAAGCATGCTCAAAAGGCTGGCTGCCACCGACGTCGTTATCGTTTATAGCAGTTGGCGGTGCTCATGTTTCGCCTTTCTTATTGACTGAAGCACGAGCCAGAGGCTTACCGGTTTATGAAGGCTATGGCCTGTCAGAGGCTGTTTCGGTCTCGACACTCAATACACCAAACTGCAATGTGCCTGGTTCTGCAGGCAAAGCGCTTGGCCACAATACTCTTTATATAGACAAAGGCGAAGTTGTCGTGGCGGGCAATCACTTTTTAGGATATTTGAATCAACCAGAAAGTTTTTATCCACCCGAGGTGAGAACTGGGGACTTAGGTGTTATTAACGATGGCGTTCTAACGTTAAGTGGCCGTAAGAAAAATATTATGGTTAACAGCGCAGGTAGAAACGTGTCGCCGGAATGGATCGAATCTTTACTGATGGGGAGTGGATTATTGCGTCAGGCGCTCGTCTTCTGTGAAGCTCGCCCCCACTGTGTTGCTTTGATAGTGCCTTTATCACCTCAGATCTCAACGGACAGAATTAGAAAAGCCGTTGAACTGATTAATCAACAATTACCCGACTATGCACAAATAGAAAACTTTGATGTCGTTGCGCCGTTTACACCAGAAAATGGGTTATTAACTCAAACAGGTAAGGTCAAACGGGACGATGTAATCACTCATTACAGCTGCACTTTAGGCGCACTGTATTCACCCCCTCATATTATCTCGCATACTGGAAACAGTGCGTCTCAAAAGATTAACATTGGAGAGTAAATAGTGTCATTTTATCAACAACTTCAAGAAAGTACCGAGCAAGCTAGAAATGCGTTTTTACAAGTGCCAATAATTCAACGTTGTTTTAATAATGACTTTTCTCTTGATGATTATATCGCGTTCCTTCAACAGGCCTATCACCACGTTAAATTCACCGTCCCGCTTCTTATGGCTACTGGCGCGAAATTAACCGAAGACAAAGAATGGCTTCGCGAAGCAATTGGCGAATATATTGAAGAGGAAATGGGACACCAAGAGTGGATTTTAAACGACTTAGCAGCATGTGGGGTGGATAAGAACGAAGCTCGCTACGGCCAGCCTGCACCTGCTACTGAACTTATGGTTGCCTATGCGTTTGACGCCATTGCGCGTAAAAATCCACTTTATTTTTTTGGAATGGTGTTTGTACTGGAAGGCACAAGTATTGCGCTCGCTGATGCTACGGCAAAGCAAATCAAAGATAAGCTGTCGCTCCCCAAGTCAGCTTTCAAATATTTGACTTCACATGGTGCGCTTGACCAAGAGCATATAGTGTTCTTTGAGGGGTTAATGAACAAAATAGTCGCCCCGCAAGAGCAGGCCATGATCATACACAGCGCTAACATGTTTTATCGCTTGTATGGTGATATTTTTCGCGAACTTACGCCAGAACATGGTTTACGCCCCGTTGCACAAACTGCGTAACTTGTTGAACACTGTTTTAGGTAGGGATAACACAAGGTAAAGTATGATGAATATTCAATGGCAAAATCAAGTAATACTAGTAACAGGTGCCAGTGGTGGCATTGGACACGCCGTTGCTAAAGCATTTGATGAAAAAGGTGCGCACCTCATTCTAACTGGTAGAGATGAATTAAAGCTTAAACAGTTACAGCAGTCCCTCAAACACCAACATACTATTGTCGCTGCAGACATTTCGCACCATGTAGGTCGAGAAAAGCTTATTCACATTTGCGAACGTTTACCGGTAAGTATGCTGATTAACAATGCTGGTACAACCCATGTCGGTGAATTTACCAGTGCCCCTATTGAGTCAGTGGTGACAACTAACCTTTTGTCTCCCATGTTGCTTACCCAAGTTTTACTTCCCATTTTGGCGCAACGTCCTCATGCGCATGTCGTCAATGTTGGGTCAGCATTCGGTAGCATTGGTTTTGCCGCTCACAGTACTTATTGCGCGACGAAGTTTGCGCTTAAAGGTTGGAGTGAAGCCCTGCACCGCGAATATCACGACAGCAACATTCGGTTTCACTATTTGGCTCCAAGAGCGACCTCAACGGCAATAAATGACGAGAGAGCTGTTGCACTCAATAAAGCGCTGGGTAATCAAGTTGATACTCCAGAAGTTGTTGCACAAGCGCTTATTAAATTAGTAGAGCAAAACAAAACTCGCTTTAGCATCGGCTTTGCTGAGCGAATCTTTGCCAAATTGAATGGCATTCTTCCCACCATTGTAGATAACGCGTTGGCGAAAAAGCTACCCATTATTAAACACCACACATTCAGCAAAAGAGAGCAGAGTGCGTGCATAGACAACGCGCAAAATACTAACGAATTATCTAGTAAGTTGATTTAGTACCGGAGCGATCATGATGAAAAATTTAGCCTTTGTAACCCGAATTACTTTACTTACATTATCTCTGGGCTTTGTAAGTTACACATTTGCCCAAGATAACGTAAGACAGTCCGTAAACGAAGTATCAACCCCGTCGATGCAGCAAGAGATTCAGTCTCCTCTTTCCATACTTCAACACGAATGGGCTCATATCAACTATGAGTTGGAGGATAAGCAAAAAGAAAAAGCCTTTGTCACACTTATGGAAAAAGCGAAGCTTTTCGTTACTAAAAATCCCAACAATCCTGAGTTGATTATTTGGCAAGGCATTATTCAATCTAGCGCAGCAGGGGCTAAAGGCGGGTTAGGTGCACTCGAATACGCTAAAGCCGCGCGTAAAAGCTTTGAGCATGCTATGCGATTAGAAGAAAATGCCTTGGCAGGATCAGCCATGACAAGCCTCGGGGTACTTTATCATAAGCTACCGGGTTGGCCGATAAGCTTTGGCAATGACAAGAAAGCGGAGAAACTGTTAAAGCATGCCCTTGAAATCAACCCTAATGGCATTGATCCCAACTACTTTTACGCTGAATTTTTATATGACAATGGTAAGTACGACCAAGCACGAGCGTATGCAAAAAAAGCGAAACAAGCTCCTGCCAGAGCAGAACGCCCGCTTGCCGACTTGGGAAGAAAGCAAGAAATCTCTCGACTTGAAGATAAGTTAGCTCAAAAGAGCTAACGCTTTCATCGTCTAAATATTGCTCGTAATTTAAATGTTACGAGCTTACTTTCACTGTTACGAAAAAAGTTACTAACCGTTCTCAAAAAGAAAGCCTAAGGTGAAAATGTCCGGTTTACGTACAGGCCGTGTGAAAACTCATATTTATGATTGCTGCTTCAAATAGAACGATATAGTAATTCTGAGGGCACTAACATTTTTGGATAAGTGTCGCCACAACTCTCATGTCTTCATTGCAGATATGAGACCGCTAACGTCCATGATATTCATCATTCTTTTGAAGTTGTATGCCAAGACCTGCAAACTTACCTCTGTTTTTACATGTTTTAATGTTCTTGTCAGTAGTTGTTGCGTTCCTGCCCATTGCTTTATTGTACCAAAGGGATGCTCGACGGTTTGATGCCTCAATGTCATTGCGTTTGGCATGTTTTTATAAGCTTGTGCCACGCGTTCAACATGCTCCTCATCATCGAGTCTTCGGATCCGTCTTCCTGCTGGTGATGTTGTGCACCGCGATTTCATAGTACAACCTTTGCAGGTCATGACCGACATGTAAGCGCGTAGCGGTTTTCCTTTGTCAGTTGAAACAAAGCTAAACGGGATATCTTTGCCAGCAGGACATTCATAGACGTCTTTTTCTTTGTTATAGACAAAGTCTTCTTTGGTAAACAGTCCTTTTTTTCGATTAGCCGAAGTACGGATCTTCGGAACAATTGCAGTAACGCCTGCCTGATGAACAGTCTTAAAGCTCGTGCTGTCGTCATAACCTCTATCAGCAAGAATGGTAATGTCTTGTTTACCTAACGCTTGTTGCACATGCTGGCTCATCGGGACAAGCTGATGTCTGTCACTTGGGTTATTCGTCACGTAATGGGCAAGTATCAAGTGATGTTTGGTGTCGACAGCCGCTTGAATATTATAGCCAACTAATACGCCTTTATGCTTTAGTGCCATTCGCCTGCTGTCGGGGTCGGTATAGGAGATTTGTTTGTCGGGTAAGGTTTCCAATTCTTGCTGTATTGTTTTCTCGCTTACCAGACGCGCTTGCAGTTTAGCGAGCTTGCCTTTCACTTTTTCTGCGTCTTCAGTGCGGGACTGGCGGTCTGCTCTATCGAGCTCCATAAGATAATTGGCAATATCTTTTTCGGTTGTTTCGATACACGTCTTTATCAAACCACGTGAGTAGTTCTTAGCGATATTGTTAACCGCTTTGAATTTAGTGCCGTCAATAGCCACGATGGCATCCGTAAACATATTGAGTTCACGGCATATCAACACAAAGCGCTTACAGACTTGTTGTATCGCGTTGCCGTTGTCACGTCTGAAATCAGCAATCGTTTTAAAATCTGGGGTAAGACGCTCAACCAGCCACATCAACTCGACATTACGCTGCGTTTCTTTTTCTAAACGTCTGCTTGATTGAATGCGATTAAGATAACCATAAAGGTAAATCTTGAGCATGGTTGCCGGAGAATAGCTTGGCCTACCTGTTTTGGCTGGTTGGCAACGTGCAAAACCCAACTCAGATAAATCTAATGAATTGATAAACATATCGACTGCACGAATCGGATTATCTTCATGGATGTAGTCATCTAAAACTTCGGGGAACAGCGTGCTTTGTGTTCGGCTTTGGCCTTCGATAAATCTCGACATGTAATTGAAACCTATCAATTTTTTGATAGTTTATTGTACCAATTCAGATATCAATTGAGGATCGATACTTAAGACCGATTGATCATATAAAAAGACTGCTTAGACCAAAAGGTGATCAATAGTTTTCACACAGCCTGCGTACACAACCGCCGCATACCAAAATAGCCCCGAAAGGCTCTTACTGCGCTTAGCTACCTATAAAATACCACAGCAAATAAAAAAGCCTATTCCCGCAGGAATAGGCCTTTTAGACAATTATCAATGTTGGCATCTATATCAGGGTTAGTAAATATTAAGGTATCTTCCTAACCCTGCTGCAAAATCCCAAACATCAATTTAAACCGCAGCACACACTCGCGTACCTTGGTCGATAGCACGTTTTGCATCTAGTTCTAATGCTTCATCGGCACCACCAATTAGGTGATAAGGCATATTAAGCCCTTCAACGATGTCGCGCATCGGCTCTTGGCCAGCACAAATAATTACGTTATCGACAGGAAGTAGTTGGCTTTCACCATTAACAGTAATATGTAAGCCTTCATCGTCAATTTTGTCGTAGGTTACGCCTGGAATCATTTTAACCCCTTTCGCTAACAACCCTACGCGGTGAGCCCAGCCCGTGGTTTTACCTAAGCCAGCCCCCACTTTGTTGGTTTTACGTTGTAGCAAGAATATCTCGCGACTAGACGGCTCAGGCTGTGGCTTGACCCCTTCAATCCCTGAACGCGCGGTAAAGGTCATATCAATACCCCACTCTTTCATAAACGCAGGAATATCCTGGCTTGGGGTCGATTTACCGTGTGATAAGAACTCGGCCGTATCGAAGCCGATACCACCGGCCCCAATAATGGCTACGCGCTGCCCTACTGG
The DNA here is from genome assembly GCF_000213655.1 of Alteromonas naphthalenivorans. NCBI lineage: Bacteria > Pseudomonadati > Pseudomonadota > Gammaproteobacteria > Alteromonadales > Alteromonadaceae > Alteromonas > Alteromonas naphthalenivorans. Next base: position 1,125,004 of record NC_015554.1, on the reverse strand, counting down.
CTTTTTCGCTTTAAGCACGTCTAAGTAGCTCATCACTTTTTCATGCTCAACGCCTTCAATGGCAGGCGTGCGCGGTTTAATACCGGTGGCCACCATCACTTCATCAAAGCCTTCGTCGTTAAGCATGGCTGCATCAACTCTGGTGTTTAGCTTTAACGTAATATTTTTATGCAGCTCAATTTGACGAGCAAAATAACGCAAGGTTTCATAAAACTCTTCTTTACCCGGAATTTGTTTCGCTACATTGAATTGACCACCAATTTCGTTAGCACTATCGTAAATTACTACGTCGTGACCACGCTGGGCAGACGTTACGGCTGACGCTAAACCTGCTGGCCCTGCCCCAACTACCGCAATGCGTTTTTTGGTGTCGGCCGGCACAATGTTAAGCTCTAACTCGTGACACGCACGAGGGTTAACTAAACAGCTGGTTAACTTGCCATTAAATACATGGTCAAGGCAGGCTTGGTTACAGCCAATACAGGTGTTTATTTCGTCTGCGCGATTTTGCTGCGCTTTACGTACAAAATCCGAATCGGCCAAGAAAGGGCGTGCCATCGACACCATGTCGGCATCGCCGCGCGCCAACACTTCTTCCGCCACTTCCGGTGTATTAATTCTGTTTGACGTTATCACCGGAATGCTCAAGGCTTCACGGAACTTCGCTGTTACCCAGGTAAAAGCGGCTCTGGGTACTTTTGTCGCAATAGTAGGAATTCGGGCTTCATGCCAACCAATACCGGTATTGATGATAGTTGCACCGGCTTTTTCAATCTCTTTACCTAGCTGAACCACTTCTTCGTAGTTTGAGCCACCTTCAACAAGGTCTAGCATTGATAAACGGTAAATAATAATGAAGTGTTTACCCACTGCTTCGCGTACTCGACGAACCACTTCAATAGGTAGGCGGATACGGTTTTCATATTCGCCGCCCCAGTCATCATCTCTATGGTTGGTGCGCTTAGCAATAAATTGGTTTAAGAAGTAACCTTCAGAGCCCATAATTTCAACGCCATCGTAACCAGCACGCTGTGCTTGAGTGGCTGAAAATACAAAATCTTTAATTTGCTGTTCTATTTCGTCGTCTTCTAATGCCTTTGGCTTGAACGGATTAATGGGCGCTTGCACTGCAGAAGGCGCCACCAATTTATCGCTATAAGCATAACGACCGGTATGCAATATTTGCATACAAATTTTACCACCCGCAATATGCACGGCATCGGTCACTTCTTTATGGTGATTGATAGCTTCGTCTGTATCTAGTCGGCGAGTTGAAGGATGGGTTGAGCCTTCTTCGTTCGGCCCAATACCGCCGGTAACAATAAGGGCGACACCGCCTCTGGCACGCTCTGCATAAAACGCCGCCATGTGCTTATGGCCTTTTGGCATTTCTTCTAAGCCAGTGTGCATAGAACCCATTAACACACGGTTTTTAAGCTGGGTAAAACCTAAATCTAACGGGCGAAATAAACTTGGGTATACAGGATGATCGGTAACGGTCGTATTCATCATAAATCCTTAACTAGTGCCTGTTTCTTAATGCTTCTATATTCTGTTTTTACAGCGTATTTCTTGTAGGCTATTCGGTTGCCTGCACGCTAGTCTTTCATCTTATTTACTGCGCCATGAAGTGGCTCAAAATCAGGAAGCGATTGGGTTTTCTGTGCTTCCATGGCTTTCATCACATCTTCCATTTGGAACATGCCTGCCTGCCACGTTGCCATGTAAGTTAAGCTCTCAGCAATAGTGTGCTCGGTAGCGTAATTAATCATGGTTTTAGTGCCAGCTACCGCAACGGGAGAATTCATCGCGATAGACTGCGCTAACTTAGTCACTTCGCTAAGCATGATATCTTGATCATCAAATACCTTATTCACGAAGCCTAACTGCTGGGCTTCTTGGGCGCCAAAATTACGGCCGGTATACGCCAACTCTTTCACAACACCAATAGGGATAAGCTTAGGTAAACGTTGTAATGTGCCTACATCGGCGGTCATGCCTAATTGCGTTTCTTTAATGGTAAAGAAAGCATCACTGGTGCAATAACGCATGTCACAGGCGCTAAGTAAATCTACTGCGCCGCCAATGGCACCGCCCTGTACTGCTCCAATCACCGGCATACGGGCTTGTTCTATCGCGGTAAAGCTATCTTGTAATAGCATCACCATACGGCGCATGCGCTCTGCGCGACGTGATGGGTCGCCTTTAAAGTCTTTCGCCATATTCAGAAATACCGACAAGTCCATGCCAGCTGAAAAATGCTTTCCGGTAGAAGAAATGATAATAACGCGGGCGGTGCCCTCGTCGTCTATCGCGCGAATGGCGGCGGGGAATTCTGTCCAAAAGGCAGGATTCATGCTGTTCATGGCTTCTGGCCTGTTTAACACGACCTTTGCAATATACCCTTCTTGTATCACTTCAAGGGTAGAATACGGGTTTTCTTGCGGCATTGACTCGGCTTCCACTTCACTCTCCTGTTAACATTTTTGCAAACTAGACGGCGTCAAGATAAAATGCAATGTTGACACTGTCAAGATAAAACGTTATCTATTCGTCTCAACCATAAAATAGGGTTTGGTTTACACCAGTATGACAAACGCAGCACAAACTTATCATCATGGCGATTTGCGCACCGCTTTATTAGAAGCGGCGACGAAACGGGTGGCAGAATTCGGTATAGACAGCTTATCACTTAGAAAGCTTGCGGAAGATGCTGGTGTGTCGCGAACCGCGCCCTATCATCACTTTAAAGATAAAAGCGCCTTGTTAAGCGCCATTGCGGCCAAAGGTTTTAGCCAGTGGCATACCAACGCCAAGCGAATTTTCGAACAACACGACGTGACACCACAAGCGCGGTTTCGTCAGTTTATTCATGAGTATATAGGCTACGCAGCGGACAACCCGCAAATGTATGAGCTGATGTTTGGTCGTACTATTTGGCACGACAATGGCGCAACACAAGGGCTAAAAGAAGTGGCTTACCCTTGCTTTCAGTTCCAAGTAGATATGACAAAATACTGGCAGCAAACAGGCCTACTACCAGCAGGGCAAGACGCACTTCGCATGGCTCAGGTAACATGGGGCACCTTGCATGGTATTGCACGGTTATTAATTGATGGGATATATGCTGATCGCAGCCACATTGATGAAATGTGTGACTGCGCCGCCGATTTGTTCATGCAAGTATCGAAAAGCTAAGACATCAGTTAAATGGGCGCAGTAAGCCCTTCATGCTCAGCTTTAATAAAATCTACCGCTCGTTCTGCAATCATGATGGTAGGCGCGTTGGTATTTCCGCCAATAAGGCTTGGCATCACAGAGGCATCTACCACACGCAGGCCTTTTACGCCGCGCACTTTAAGCTGATTGTCGACCACGGCCATAGGGTCGTCGTCACTCCCCATTTTACAAGTACCGATAGGATGATAAATGGTTTCAGCCCGCTCCCTTAGAAACTCAAGAAGCGCTTCATCAGACTCAGCATCAGTGCCTGGATGCAGTTCACTGCCTTCAAATTTATCAAACGTAGGTGCAGCTAACAGCTTTCTTGCCATTCGTATGCCTTCAATCATTACTTGTCTATCTTCAGGTTCCGTGAGGTAACCTGGATCGATAAGCGGGTGATCGGCAGGATGGCTGCTTTGCAGCGTAATACTGCCCCTGCTTTTAGGGTACAAACAACACACATGCACGCCGTACCCATAACCAAAGGCAAACTTTCGCCCGTGATCATCTAATATAGCGGGCAAGAAATGAAATTGAATGTCTGGGCCTCGGGTAGCAAGGCTTGAACTTACAAAACCACCCGCTTCAGCCACATTAGAAGAATAAATTCCCTTACGGTGAAAAAGATAATCGTACGAGGCCTTTAGGTAAGAGGGTAATGCACCAGCAGCAATCGCATAACCTTCTCGTGCTTTACAGGTAAATTGAACAATAGCGTCTAGGTGGTCTTGTAAATTTTGCCCCACCCCTGGCAGGTCATTCATGACATAAATGCCTTTGTCTTCCAATTCGTTTCTTGGCCCGATACCGGAAAGCATAAGTAGTTGGGGAGAGTTGATAGCGCCGCCGCAGAGTATTACTTCGCTATTAGCCGCTTCACGGTTAATAGAATACCGCGCAATTTTGCCTTTTTCTCGTACTTGCACGCCAATGGCTCTGTTGTCGTCAAATAGTACTTTTTCCGCGGCCACACCGGTAAGTACAGTAAGATTATTGCGGTGAAGTGCTTGGCTTAAATAGCCTTTTGCGGTTGAGCAGCGCTGTCCGTTGACTTGGGTAACATGATAATAGCCAATGCCTTCACGTATATCGCGGTTGAAATCATCTACAACATTAAAATCTGCGTGGCTTGCGGCTTCAACGAAAGCATCGGAAAGCACACTGGTGTGCTTAAGTTGAGAAACATGCAGCGGCCCACCTTCTCCATGAAACTCGTCTTCACCTTTGAAGAAGTTTTCAGAGCGCTTGAAGTAAGGTAGTACGTCCTCAAAACCCCAGCCAGCTGCGCCCTGCTCTACCCAATAATCGTAGTCTTCTTTTTGACCACGAATGTAACACATAGCATTAACGGAACTGCTGCCGCCTAGTGTTTTTCCTCGAGGCCAAAATAGCTCACGATCGTATAGTTCTTTTTGTGGTGCGGTATGATACCCCCACCCTATGCCTTCAAATCGGCTTAATAGCGATAAACCAAAAGGAATATGAATAAGCGGGTTAGTGTCTTTCGTACCGGCTTCTAGCATAAGAATTTTCAGAGCTGGGTTTTCAGATAATCGTGCCGCTAATACCGCACCTGCAGACCCACCACCTACGATGATATAGTCATACTTACCCTGAATCTCATTCATGCATTGCTCCAAAACACGTTTACGCGGTGAAATACTCAGTTAATGCCTGTATTACTATGCAATTACGAATTGTAGGCGCATGACTGAGCTGTGCCGACTCTTATTATTAGATGCTTAGTATTAGTCACTTATTGTCAAAAATAAAATGATATGCAGCATTGTGGTAAGACCAGACTATCAAAATAAACAGCCCATCCAAAAGTGATATGTTATATATTTTAAAAACTGTTTTATGTATAACGAGTTAAGTCCATCACACCCCGTTTAAGTAAATAAACGCATAGCATGAAAAAATGAAACTAGGTTTACGCGACAAAGGTATGCTTCTTATTTCCCAGCTTTTAATCAAGCTAGGAAGGCTTCGCTACGACCAGTTTTCAGCCGATGAGCTCAATGTTTTATTGTCTGAAAATCTGCCTCAATCGTTCCCCTTAGCCATACCCGCAGGCCAAGCACATGTGGCGGTAAACAGTGGTAAATTGACCTTTAATGCCCCAGACAACCGCCTATGCATTCAATTATTAGCGTCAATAACCATTAACGTTGCTGAAACGACCATTTACCGTGCCCACCTTATCATTACGCTAAGTGCCTCACCGGATTACAACAAACATGAATCTACCCTTTATTTTACCGAGAAGCAGGTAGACAACATTATTATGGTGAACGACGACTACGCCTTATTAAAAGACACCCAATTTTTACTTTCTCGCTTTGTACCCGGTAATTTAGATTCGCTGTTGGGTCGCTCGTTAAAAAATATATTATCACTGGTAACCGTGGGTACTTCCGACCAAGCGGTAGAATATTTGAAGCTATATTTAAGCGGCTCGAAACAAGCTGTACTTGATTTCCATAAGCCTCAAATTGAAAAAGCCATATTGGATAAAATGGCTACACTTCCTCTTCACCATATAATGCGCGAAGATCAATGGCGGGAAGTACTTTTTGCACGCTATGGAAAAACAGTTAGGGTCGAACCATCTTCGCTTCGGTTCTATTTTTAGTGTTCGCTAACAATCGACACAGGCACCGACTCTTCATGTTCCCCTATATCAGTAATGCGCAGCCGAGGGTTATCTATGCATGCCTCCAACATCTCGAAAGCTTCTTGCACATAACCGGCTAACGGCTTCAGTGTACTTATATTTTTGTTGCAGCAAACAATACCTACATTGGCCACCCCTGCGTAGGTCATCAATGTGATATTTACCCCGCCGCCTGGGGTCATGGTGGAAATGGGATAACAGGCAAGTAACTTACTGTCTTTTAAATACCGCGTATCTCGTGGGCCAGGTATGTTCGATACCAAAATATTAGCGATAGGTTTAACCACATTGGAAATTTTAAGCCATTCAAATACCAAGGCTAAAGATTGGATCACGATGGTGTAGCCACTAAAGGAAGCTGGGCGGGCTCGCATCGCGGCATGTTTTACGATTCTATGGTTAATAATAATCTGGCGTAAACGAAGATAAGGGTCTTGATCGCCATGGGCTAGCTGTACCGGCACAATAGCAATTTTATTGCCTGTGGTTTTCTCTCCCGGTTTTCGAAGGTTTATAGGCATATTGGTATACAGTGCTTTTTTAAAAACCTGACCATGATCCTGAAGTAACCGGTGAACCCCAATATCAAAAGCGCACAGAAGAATGTCATTGGCTGATGCTCGCGTGCGTCTAGCTAAGGCTTTTACCCGTTTAAAATCGATATCTGTGGTAGTGACTACCCTTCCCGCTTCCACCTGCCCCGTTAGCACGGTTTTCGTGCCTGAAAAAGGCACAGGCATGTAATGGGGATTCACTCTCAACAGTTTTAAAAAATGCGTATTAAAATGATAAGTAAATCGAAGCCCGTTTTTATGGCGCTTCCTACACTCACTAAGCGTTTGTAGAAACTGGTGGAATCATTGCGTTTATGACGGAGTCGTTTCACCGCCCAAATAGGCGTGAATTCAGAATTATTGGAAGCAGAAACATAACAAGATTGAAACCACCTTACTAAGGTCGCGCCATCGCCATACATATGGTGTACCTTGGCGTAAATGGCATAAGTACTACTGTTAGTATCGAAGATGAAATGGTATTGCCACAGAGGTTTATCAGGGTCTAATCGTGCAGCGTGCAATTGCGCAACAAAATCATCTAGATTCTGTCGGTCACTCACATCGTCAATGTGATGCAATTGAACATGATAATCCATGTTCAGATGTTTCACTGGCGAAAGCCCTACCGGATAGCCTAGCACGGTTTTTACAACGCAATTAAACGGTGACGTCCCTTTTGCAAACCCTTTAATTTCATTATAAATAGCAGGTACATATTCAGGGCTTTTCGCGCCTTCGGGCATCTCTAGTAGCTGAAGACATCCAACATGTTTAGGGTTGTCGTCGGATTCCGTTATCCAAAAGGACTTATCAAGAAAACTAAGTGTTTTACTCATCGACTATTCCTTTGTATTAAACATATCCTGTGGCACATGCTCTGTGACATTGGCTAATGCATGTGAATGCAACGCCTCTAAAATACTGTTTTGTTGTGCTTCACTGAGTATTAATCGTGGAAGTAAGCTCACCATCATGAGCGACAGCGCATGATAACGCTGAGATGTTTCATCCATATGGCTGTTAGTTTCATCAAATTGACAAGACTGAGTAATGATGAGGCTAAGCAAATCTGCCAGCAACGTCAGATCTGAAGGTGATGCGACCAATACCTTCTTATGGCTTAATGTAGTCAGTAATTGAGAAAGCTGCTTGTGTAAACTTGAAAGAATATTTTTACGGGGCTTTTCAATTAACGGATATTTTTCAACAATATCCGCTGGGCTTCGATAAAAAAACCGAAATACGTGCAAGCTGTCTACCAGCAGATACAAGTAATACATTACCTCTTCGGCGGTAAGCGAATCTAAAGCGTTGGGTACCAGCACACGCTGCATTTGCTTTTCATGCATACGCATAAGCGCACTCACCATGCTTTCTTTGCCCTTGAAGTGGTAATACAAATTGCCGGGACTAATATCTAACTCCATGGCTATGTCTACACTGGTAACACCATTCTCGCCATGCCGATTAAACAGGGTGAGCGCCGTCAGTAAAATCCGCTGCGATGTCTTCATTTACAAAAACACCAAATATAATTGCGCGAAGCCAGCGAGTAGGCCTAATAAGGCACCTGTGACGATGAGCTTCCACTCGTCTTGTTGATAAGCGGGGCGTAACACCCCTTCAAACTCTTCAGCGCTTAAGGCTTGCATTCGTTCGCATAAATCTTGGCCGACGTGCAAAGCATCGTTAGCGTAATCATAGGCATACAACAGATATTTATCAGAGTTATCAAATATCTGCTTTACCGCCAACGCTTTCATCCTATGATAGTTTTCAGACCCCACACCTAGGGCAAAGTATGGCTGAGTAATAGCGACATAGCGCTCTATAGCATCGTTAACGTGTAGCTCTATAAGCTCCAGGAGTTGAGCTGAACCAGAGCCATGCAATATAACGTGGGTGATGTTTTTAGGCGTGATCAACTTTTGCTCAATAATCTCGGCGTACACCTCAGACACTTCTTTTTGCCGTTTAAGAAACATCCCTTGTATGGTGATTGGGCCAAATTTAACGGGGCGTTTAGGCTCAAATATAATTTTTATCGCAATCCAATTTGTTGCGTAGCCCACTAAAAGCCCACCGAGGGGTAGAATCCACCAGTTTTGAAAGAAGTACCATAAAATCATGGTGGGTAGCCCGAACAGGAAACCAAAATAGAAACCTGAGCGCACAATAAAGGGAAACTCTTTACTACCTGCGGTAAGAAAAATTTCATTAATTAACGAAGGTGAATTTACCAGTTGCTCAACCACAAGTTCTTTTATGTCGAGAATTTCAGCTACATTGTGCTGAAAGTCATCCACCATCTTGTGAACCACATTGGGAATATCATTTTCGATACGTTGATATACAAGGTTTTTTCCTTGCACGGGAAGCGCTGCCCACAATTGAGGGGCAGACTCAGACATAACGTCGTTAACGACTTTGCGGGTAACTTGCCCAAGCCGTCGTTCTATTGCTTTGGTGAGATCGCTAGGGTCGATACGCTGTGCGAGCTCTTCAACGCTCAACAACTTGCCTAAAACAAGCTCTACTTCAATTTCCGCCATTTGTCTGCGCTTGGCAGGAATTAAACCCTTCCAACCAAATATGGGCTTGATCCCGACAAACTCGATGGGATAAAACATCATCTTTACCGCGAGGTAATTCGTTAACCAGCCAACCAGAGCGCTTATCAGCGGAATTGACAGCAAACTCAGTGTTTCTAAATTCCATTCCATATGGCGAACAACTTGCTCGAATTATTTTTCTTCTCTTTCAGGCTACTGAGTGCTTACGAATTGGTCAATGTTTTATCTCTAAATGCACCAAGGTTTGTGAAATTTATTAGATTACATCAAATAAAACCCTCTTAATTTTGATTAATTTTTGTTAGGTAGCGCATTCTAAATTTCCTTTGTACACTTTTTGTATGCTCACTTGAGACACTGAAAATATGGCTTTATTTGACTTACGTTTAAAAAAATTAGACCAAGACATTGCCCATGCTTCAAGCTATCAAGCGTACCAAGAAGCTTGCTTATCGCATGACGAAATTTCCGGTGCAGAAGCGTGGAAAGCCGATGATGCATCAGATGATTACGACTACATACTTATTCAGAAACGGGTACAACGCCTGAAAATTGCCAGAGGCAATGGCGACATGCATGCGCTTATGTCAATTATTCATGAAGGCTTGCATGGGAATTTAGGCAATATTGCAAACCCGGCTATACGCCGCAAATGCAAGATGGGCACTAAATATCTTATCGTGCAATTCATTGAAGAGGTGAAGCTAGCACTTGATCAGATTTACCAAGCGAATGAAGACGACGTAGACTTTTACGAGAAACTGTCATTTTTTGAAGAAACCGCCCATGCATTCGGGCGCAGCTGTCTCATGTTATCGGGAGGAGCTGGGTTGGGGTTCTTTCATTGCGGGGTGGTAAAGTCGCTAAATGAGAAAGAGCTGTTACCTTCTGTTGTATCAGGCGCAAGTGCGGGTTCTATTATTGCAGCCTTGGTAGGCACACGTACTCATGATGAACTACTCGATGCATTAAGCGCTGAAAATATTTATGAAACCTTCAAAAAATGGCGAAGTTGGGCGGGCTTTGGCAAAAATAGTTTATTTGATAGCACTGCGTTAGAGAATGCGTTAATCAGCCTTTTTGACTTGACCACCTTTGAAGAAGCGTATAAAAAGACCCGTCGCCATGTAACCGTAACCGTATCGCCTGCAGATTTACACCAGCATTCTAGGCTACTAAATGCCAAAACTTCGCCTAACGCCATTATCACCCAAGCGGTAAGAGCGTCTTGTGCCGTGCCAGTAGTATTTAGCCCTGTACAACTTCGCGCTAAAACACCTGCAGGTGATATCGTTCCCTATATTCCTAACCGACGTTTCGCTGACGGCTCGCTAATGGCCGACTTACCCTTTGATAGGCTTGCTAGGTTGTACGGTGTTAACCATAGTATTGTTAGCCAAACCAATCCACTCGCCGTGCCCTTCATCCAATCTGCGCGTATCAATCCTCAATCACTGTGGGGGTTATCAACGCGTCACGTGGGGCAGCTATTAAAAAGTAACAGTATTTTTGCCATCGATATTATTGAAAATATGACTGACAATAAAGGTGCTAAACTTACTATTCATAAAGTGAAGTCTATTATCGATCAACAATATGTAGGAAACATAAACATTCTCCCCAAACAACAAATTCGTAATTTGACACAAGTTATTGCTAATCCAAGCCTTGAAAGTATAAATGCGCTCATAGTGAGCGGAGAAAAATCAACTTGGCCACAGCTCGATGTTATTGAAAAAAATACCAAAATTAGCGAAAGTTTGCGGTATTATCTTGGTAAATTGAAACAAAGAGAAGCGGTTGAATTAGGACACAGTGCCTATTAACCCACCCAACGCAGGAATTTGACTGTGATTGGGGTTGAAAACATACACAAAGGATATCGGTGAGCGCACAAATTCAAAGCCCTGACAGCATCTACACGCAGCAAGTAAAACAACTAATAAACATGGTGTACCCGCAAGAGGTTGGCTATGGCTCAGTCTTTGAAGATGCGAAACATTTTTTTTCGTTAACCCCTGAGCTAGAAGCCCATGTTGAGGAGTTGAAGGTACAGCTAAAAAAAGCGAAAGCTTCAACTAAGAAAGAAGTTCTTGTAGATCAGCTCAAAAAACAAATCAAAAACTCTAGTCAAAAGCTTGAAGAGGAACGCTTGGCGCGGCTTACTCGAATTGATGAAGTGAGCACTAAGCTTATCAAGCTATGCGAGGGAGATAGCTGGCAAGAAACTCAGCAGCTAAGTGCAAAGTTTCTTGGCACTTTAATGTTGCTTACCCAAGGCCCAGAAGGTAAATTTGCCCGCATTCACCAGCGCTTTAAGCCTTTGTATAAAGCCGTTTTAGTATTAAGACTTACTGATAAGTTACTTGATCACGACACCATTGCGCACAAGTACCTTTCAAAATATCGTGATGCGATTTCTCGGATGCGTGGTAACCGCTATTGGCGCGAAAAGTGGCGTATAGAATTAGGGCGACCATTAATTACTGCCTCTTTGCTACAAGATGTAGGCTTACAAAGCCCCGCCGCATTAACGATATTACGTGGCGCAGACAATAAGTTGGATGAATTCCGATTACTAGAAGAATTTCAGCGAAAAGACTTGTTGAAGCTTAACTATCACTTCACCATGAAATACCTTACTGAAGGGTTAGGCATTCCAGCCTATGTGGGAAACGTGAAAGAAGAACGTGACCGATTTGTGCAGACCCACAATGAGGCCAATGACTTTGTTAGCCAGTTGGTAAAAGATGCCTTTGTGTCTAAAACTGGTTTAGGTGAGCTAATTAAAATACCGCAAATTTATGCGTCTGTGATTTTTTCAACTAAAAACGATTACAGCCGTAAAAACCTGCCTAAAGGCTACTTACTTATAGAGCAGCTATCTAAAAAAGGCGCGTTAAATAAAAAGCTCGCGGAGGATTTTATTGACTTGGTCGGTTACTTCCCGCAAGGCTTCGGCATTACTTTCATTCCTGTTAATGAAAACGGCCAAGAAAAAGACCAATATGAATGTGCGGTGGTGATAGGATTAAATCCAACTAAACCTGGCGAGCCAATTTGCAAAGTAACCACGCGCAATCAAAAGCATATCAGCAGCGGTCATATCGAAGTTATTGAGAAAGGCAGAAACCTTTATTTCCCAGTTAGCAGAAAGAAGCTAATGAATGTTGATAAAGCGCGCTTGAAAGAAATCATGAGCCAGCTTTCCAGTAATTTCACCCCAGACGCAGTAGATGACTTAATCCCCAGCTTTTGGGAGCCCCACGACTATTTTAGTTTTAAGAAGCACCAAAATCTGTGGAGCAAGACGAACTAGGCCCGTGTCTATGTTTTAACGCCCGTGGCGATGCAACGCCTGTGGCTAAACACTAACATCGCTATCAAACGCGACTATAAAAGAAGAGAGTGCCCTACTCTCTTTTTTTGCGCCTAATGGTGTAGCCAGTAAGGTGCTAAAGGTTTACGAGTCGCCATCTGCCTTGCTGTCACCGTTGGTTTTCGTCGCAGTAGACGTACCGCTACTTGATGTTGAAGACTTCGTCGCTTGGGGCTTAGTTCCTGAAGCCTTAGCGGCAGTCGTTTTAGTCGCTGCTGGCTTCGATGCAGCGGAAGTCGTAGTGGTTGATTTCGCAACGGCAGGTGTTTTTGCCGAAGTCGATTTACTAGCCGTAGTGGTTTTACTAGCCGTAGAGGTTTTACTAGCCGCTTTGGTTGCCGCAGCGGTCGTTTTGGTGGCAGGTTTTGAGGCTGCTTTAGGTGTCGCTTTAGCCGTGGGTTTTAGTGTCGTTTTTGAAGCAGCCTTAGCTGTCGACTTTGGGGCCGCTTTTACCGGGGCTTTTGCAGGTGTTTTTGTTGGCGTTTGGGCTTTCTCTGCCGCTCGTTTCGCGGCAAGCAATGCGACTTGCTCTACCAGTAAATCAACTTTTGCGGAAAGTAACGCTATTTGATGCTCTCTTTCAACCCGTGCTTTCCCACCAGAAAGTAAACTAAACAGTGGCGTAGACATCACCAACTGTTGTGCGCTATCAACTAATGAAACTGGGTTAAATCGACGTTTCAACTCACCTTCTACTTCAGCGCCCTTGCGCTGCATAGCCTCAATTGAGGAGTGAGTATCATCAATTTTTTTACTTACTGTACTAGCTGTACTTTCAAGTTGCGCTGATATTAAATCAGAACCCGCTGTAAGCCATCCAAATAGTGGTGATGATTTGTGATTATTAGGCATGTAACCTCCCGCTTCAAAACGAATAGGGCAAGGTAGTTATTACGTTCTATTAGTATCAGTATTAGCACCAGCATTGGCACTAATACCTTTGTAAGTAACAGGACTACAAAAAACGACAGCAACTACCTTGCTAAAAAATAGCAACAATAAAACTTAAGTGCTATTTATTCGCCGCTAGCTTAGCTACGGCTTCCGTCAACGCATCAATTTTTGCTGAAAGCTCTTCAATACGATGATCGGCGGGGTCGGTATCTAAGCCCAGTTTTTTACGTACATCTGCCACACGGTTTTCAACATCATTGGTGGTCGACTTAAACTTACTACGCGCATCGTCTTCTAGCGTTTCACCTTTGATTACTAAGTCATCAAACATTTTGTTCGCGTCTTCACTTAGCTTTTCGTAACGACCTTGTGCTTCTTCTACGCTTTTTCCGTACGCGCCAAGCCCTGCTAGCCAAATTTTGCGAGCCATGTCTTCTGCTTCGTTAATTTTACCTTTAATGGTATCAGTGGTTGTCATCGTCAGCTCCTGTGAATGTTCGATTACAGAATCACTATACAAAGTACAATTAGAAACCGCATACTAATAAAAAAACAAAACCGTAAAAAGTTTACGCTTGGGAATGAAACCCAATCATATTCCCTTCTGTATCAATGGCTAACGCAATAAATCCATATTCACCAATCGCCATTTTTTCTTTCTCAAGAACGCCTCCTGCGTCAACTACCCTACCCGCTTCAACGGCGCAGTCCTCACATGCAAAATAGACTAAGGTGCTATTTTTACCTACTGGGGCACCCTCCATATGAACTAATGCACCACTGGCGCCATAGTGTTCCATGTCAGAGGGGAACGTCATCATACTGAATGCGCCTTGAGATTTATCTGCTGAGGGGTCTTCCAGTGCTTCCAAGGAAACCGTCAGCACGCTTTCGTAGAAAGCCTGCGCGCGAGGCATGTCTTCAACATAAATTTCAAACCAACCAACGGGATTACTGTTCATAGCATGTTTCCTTTTAGTGTTAACAAATGCCAAATGTAAAAACAGGCAGATGCTGAAGCATTTGCCTGTTCGTTATGTCAGTAAAACATAGTGGTGCTAGCTTAAATCTCGTCAGCTAGATTTCTATACCTGCCAGGTAAAACACGAATGCATATTCTAGCGCTGTTGACTCAAAACGTTTGAACCGACCAGATGCACCACCGTGGCCAGCTTCCATATCTGTTTGAAACAACAACAAATTATCATTCGTTTTGTAGTCACGTAGTTTCGCAACCCATTTCATCGGCTCAAAGTATTGCACTTGTGAGTCGTGAAGCCCTGTTGTCACTAACATGTGAGGGTAATCTTGGGCACTCACTTGATCGTACGGTGAATAAGATAAAATATAGTCGAATTCATCTTTATTCGCAGGGTTACCCCACTCTGTATATTCCCCAGTGGTTAAAGGAATGGAGTCGTCACTCATGGTAGTAACAACATCCACGAACGGAACATGAGCAGAAATCCCTAAATAAAGTTCAGGTGCCATATTCGCAATCGCGCCCATTAACAAACCACCCGCACTGCCGCCCATCGCGAACACACGATTAGGATCGGCATATTGCTTTTCAATCAAGCCTTTTGATACGTCGATAAAGTCGGTAAATGTATTAATTTTGCTGTGCATCTTACCGTCTTCATACCACTGTCGGCCTAACATCTGCCCGCCGCGAATATGGGCAATCGCTACCACAAAGCCTCTATCTACTAGCGATAACCAACTACTTCTAAATGTTGGCTCAATCGTGGCACCGTAAGAACCATACGCATACTGATACAGTGGATTAGTGCCATCTTTGTTAAACATATCATTACGATAAACCAACGAAACGGGAATACTTGCTCCATCCTGCGCTATAATCATGACACGTTCAGAGGTATAAGCCGCTGAAGAAAATGTGTCAGAGACCTTAGTTTGTTTAAGGACTTCTTTATCGAAGGTGTTTAAATCGATATCTACAATGCTTGCGGGCGTAGTTAACGAACTATAATAAATACGCAAAGTATTAGTATCTTGCTGAGTGTTACCGGTAAAGTAAGCGCCGTAAATAGGGTCATCGGTAGGTATTACTGTGGCTTTATCAGTGTTTAGATTGTGCGCAACCAGACGTAACACACCGTCTTGCTTCTCTTTTACTACCAAAAAGTCGCCTAACACTTCAATATCTTGAATAAATACGTCAGGGTTGTGGCTAATCACCTCTTCCCATTTGGACATGTCATCGGTTGCAGAAGCTGGCGCTTTCATAACTCGAAAATTAGTTGCTGCATTGTTAGTCAGAACAAAGTAGCTATCACCCGACTTTTCAATGCTGTATTCCTCATCTTCTCTAATAGGCAAGAATGGAACTGGCGCTTTAGTAGGTTGGTTCGCATCTATTAAGGTCACTGCACTTTTGTCTGTGTGACTATGATGAATGTAAATCATGTCATCATCTTTGCTTTTACTAATGTAGGTATAAAACGTAGGATCAGTTTCCTCAAACACTAGCGTATCGTCTTCTTGGGGTGTACCAAGCACATGACGATAAACCTGGAAGCCTAATAAGGTTTGCAGATCTTTCTTCACATAGAAAAGGTGTTTATTGTCGTTGGCCCACTCTACAGCACCAGAGGTACCTGTCAGTTGGTCTGACAGCAACTCACCCGTGGCTAAATTTTTTACAAGAATAGTATAAACGCGACGGCTCAATGTATCTTCAGAATACGCGAGTAAGTTATTGTCGGTGCTTACTGAGTAGTCGCCAATATTATAGTAGTCATGGCCTTCGGCCATCACATTCATATTCAGTAATACCTGTTCCTCTGCATCCATCGATGGTTTACGCAGATAAATAGGGTATTCATTTTCCCCAGAGTATTCGGTGAAGTACCAATAATCATTTTTTAAATAGGGAACCGTTGTGTCATCTTTCTCTATTCGGGCAATCAGCTCTTCGTACAAGGTTTCTCTGTTATCTTTTAATGGCGCCATAACAGTTTCTAAATACGCATTTTCTTTTTCTAAGTGCGCTAACACTTTCTCGTCTTCACGACTATCATCTCGCATCCAGTAATAGTCATCATTACGAACGACGCCGTGAGCTGTTAACTCATGAGGAATTTTCTGTGCAACCGGTGCTGGAGTATCAGTAATCAATTTAACGCCTTGCTGTTTTTCTATTTGAGAGGATTGTTTCATGCTAGTGCTATTATCGCTGCACGCTCCAAGCGAAAGACTCGCCGTCAACGTCATACACGATGCTATCCATAAAGATTTCATGATAGTTCCTTTTCCGGGAGATGATATGTGACAAAACTTAACCCCAAAGTATAGGTAATTTGTAAGGTTTATATAGGGTTAAAAAGCACTAATGCAGCCAAACTGAGTAGTAAATAGTTACAAGCTGTGTCTTAAAACAAAAAAACGCCCTGAAAGGACGTTTTTGATAATACGTTAATAACTACGATTTTAGCTTGAGGGTGAATTCGCTTTCCCCTACAGCCATCGCGCTAATCCACAATATCTTTAGGCATACTGTCTCGTACTTGCTGCCAAACTTTACCACTTTCAATACCATAGTCTCTTACTACAACAGGTACTTTATCGTGTCTTTCGTTTTCTGCAGCATCAAGCAATTTCGCGTAATAAGCTTTAGCCACATCTCGCGCTTGTTCATGATCGAAATAGAAACCACCAATACGCGAATACATACCTCTGAAACCATTCATCATTAACACGAACACATTATTATTTGATGCCAATGCTAAATCATGGGTCATTTGGTAATCGAATTGCGCAAAAGCAGCGCCGTCTTCTTCCACGTTTTTATAACGAGCAATAATCTCAGCTGATTCTTTGGGGTTGTTGCGAATTGCACCTCGGATAAACACAGCACTTAAATTTGTACGTGCCGCTAAGAGGTTGTCTACTAGCTCAGGAATGCCTTCTTGATCAAGACGCGCTAACGTTTCTAGAATGTTCAAGCCACAGCTTTCCCAAAAGTTATTCACTTTTGTGGGTTTACCATGCTGAATGGTCAACCAACCGTCACGAGCCAAACGTTGCAAAACTTCACGTAAGGTTGTGCGTGTTACACCAATAAGTTCTGAAAGCTCTCTTTCGGCAGGCAAAATTGTACCCGGCGGGAAGCGTCCACTCCAAATCGATTCAACAATATATTCTTCGGCAAATCCAGCGGGACTCTGCGCCTTATAAATCATAACTAATCGCCTGCACGTTATTGTTATTCTGCGACTGATTGTACCAGATGCGCTTTTATTATCACAATGAAAAATCCCCTGCCAACAACACTTGTTAACATTTCATTAAAATAATCCTAAAACTTTTGCGTTAATCGTTTTTTATCACGCAAAAGCAGACTTACTCAACGCAATAAACTACATTGTTAGGTTGATTAACAACCTAACGTGAGAAATTCCGCTAACTTTCCTTTTATGGGGTCTGTGAATTGCTTTCTCAAGGTTGTAATATCATGTACGCTTAATTTCGGACTATTATAATGAAAGCAGCAAAACTGCCCGATTATCGACAACTTGCAATCACTTGCCCTCGATGAAAGTCAGTTTATGTGTGCAATAACCAGAAATTCAAAACGTAAAGACGCAATGTTAGCGGCTTTGTTGTAAAAGGAATAGGAACTCATGCAAACCTCAATGATCTCGGCGGTCTTTAGTAACTTTCTGGGACACGCACCAAATTGGTATAAGCAGACCATAATTGCCTTCCTCATTATCAACCCAGTATTGTTTATGGTTGACCCCTACTTGGCGGGTTGGACATTAGTGATCCAATTTATCTTTACTCTCGCCATGGCGCTCAAATGCTATCCGTTGCAGCCAGGTGGTTTACTACTCATTGAGGCCATGTTCATTGGGATGACTACGCCCGGGCACATGATGCACGAAATTGAGGTTAACCTTGAAGTACTATTACTTCTGGTCTTCATGGTTGCCGGTATCTACTTTATGAAAGACCTGCTGATGTTTTTATTCACCAAGTTAGTGATTGGGGTTAAAAACAAAATGGTGTTGTCACTGTCGTTTATCTTTGCATCAGCCTTTTTATCGGCATTTCTTGATGCGCTAACCGTAGTGGCAGTAATCATCAGTGTGGGTTTAGGTTTCTACTCTATTTACCACAAGGTCGCTTCAGGTAAAGAGTTCCACTCAGATCATGACCACACGAGTGACGACGGTGTAGATTCGCTAGGCAGTAATGACCTAGAAAACTTCCGTGCCTTCCTTCGTAATCTAATGATGCACTCTGCGGTAGGTACCGCACTGGGCGGCGTGATGACCATGGTAGGTGAACCGCAAAACCTAATTATTGCTGATAAGGCTGGATGGGATTTCGTTGAATTCTTTATCCGCATGGCCCCTGTTAGCTTACCTGTTTTCGTTTTCGGCTTGTTAACCACCATGATCCTAGAGAAAACGGGTTGGTTTACTTATGGTGCAAAACTACCAAATTCAGTAAGAAAAATTCTTACCGATTACAGCGAACATATGGATAAAAGCCGCAGCAAACGTGAAACAGCTAAGCTCGTGGTTCAGGCACTAATTGGCGTATGGTTAGTAGTGGGCTTGGCTACGCACATGGCGTCAGTAGGGTTAATCGGCCTTTCTGTTATTGTACTAGCAACGTCGATGAGCGGTATTATTGAAGAGCACGCTTTAGGTAAAGCGTTTGAAGAAGCCCTACCGTTTACCGCATTGCTTTGCGTATTCTTTGGTGTTGTGGCTGTGATTATCGACCAAGGCTTATTCCAACCTGTTATTCATTGGGTACTAAGCTTTGAAGGTGAAACCCAGATGGTGATGTTTTACCTCGCCAACGGTGTGTTATCTATGGTGAGTGATAACGTGTTTGTAGGCTCTGTGTATATCACAGAAGTTACCGCAGCCCTGCAAGCTGGCCAAATTACTCGTGACCAGTACGATATGCTAGCGGTTGCGATTAACACGGGTACTAACTTGCCGAGTGTTGCTACACCTAACGGTCAAGCTGCATTCTTGTTCATGCTAACCTCTGCGATTGCACCTTTACTACGCTTGTCTTACGGCCGCATGGTGATGATGGCATTGCCATACACCATTGTGCTAACCATTGTGGGCTTGGTAGCTACCTATGTAGGCTTAGCCGATGCAACCCAATGGCTGTACGACATGCACTTAATCGAACATCATACCGCGACAGAAGCTGTTAGCGGTGTGGTTTCACACTAGGAAATAGACATGCGTTCAGTAGTACATCGCATTAGTCGCTGGGCAGAGCACAAGTCTTCATGGCTTGTGCTTTTTGCCACATCTCTGGGGCTAGAACTAGCTGCACTTTATTTTCAATATGGTATGGGCTTGAAACCCTGCATTATGTGCATTTACCAACGAACTGCCATGTACGGCATTGTGTTGTCAGCACTTTTTGTTTTGATTAAAAATAACGGCCTTACCCGCATGGTCGGTTTTGCCGGTTGGGCAGTATCTGCTGGTTGGGGCTTTTTAATCGCTAAAGAACATATTGGTATTTTAAATGCGCCGAACCCTTTTTTCGCCAGCTGTGAAATCGTGCCTAACTTCCCATCATGGCTGCAATTGCATGAGTGGATACCTGCCATTTTTGCCGCCGAGGGTGATTGCTTAGAAGACAGTTGGCAGTTTCTTTCAATGGGAATGGCTGAGTGGATGCAAATTCTATTTGCCGCTTACTTTGTGGTATTTGCTATTGTGTTTGCATGTAGATTGCTGGATAAGAAACCCTTTTGATAGACCTTTCTATTTTGCCGTCTAGGCTCCCTCCTATCCACACAGAACAGGGACCGGTGACAATACAGCGCATAGCCCCTAAACATGTTGAAGCCTTGTGTGAGGCTTCACAGCAATCTATTCATCATGTAAAACCCTGGCTTGGTGCCACGCTGTGCCCAGTTACCCCTGCATTGGCGAAACAATGTATTCAATCTATGGAAGCCGCACGAGAGTCAGGCTATGGGTTAACCTACTTGCTTATGCACGATGAGCGCTGTTTGGGCATGGGGATTATCAACTATATTCACCACACTCATCTAACCGCGAATTTGGGTTATTGGCTTCGTTCCGACTCATGTGGAAAAGGCCTAGCAACAGCCATTTGTGAGGCGTTAAAAAAATTAGCCTTTACACAAATGAATTTACACCGATTAGAATGCCTTATCGAGCCCAACAATAAAGCCAGTTTGCGTGTAGCCGAGAGAATTGGTGCTGAAAAGGAAGGACTGTGCCGCAAGCGCATTTTTGGGCGAGATGCGCTGCTTTACAGTATTACCGCTTAATCTAAATCTTCCAACGGCCAAATGGCAATATAATCTTCGAAGGCATCTAAATTCACATCGGTTTCAAACACCGTTTTGTTTCGCACAGACATGCCATTTTTGTGCATCACGTGCTTTTTGCCCTTATTCAACAGTGGATGCCAAGACGGCAAACCTCGCCCTTCATGCAGACGGCGATAAGCGCAACTTGTAGGCATAAAGAAGATATCTTTTAGGTTTGCTTTAGTTAGCTGAACACAATCAGGAACAAGCTCAGTTCGCTTCGCATATTGGGTACATTCACAACTTTTTGTATTTAGCAGAGAACAAACAATATTAGTGTAATGAATTTGCTCATTGGCATTGATGTAATCTGTAGGCGCTTGCGCTTCCTCGTTTTCATCGTCAATAAACTTATGTAAGCAACATTTTGCACAGCCATCGCATAATGACTCCCATTCCTTTTGGGTCATTTCTTCAAGGGTTTTGGTTTCCCAAAAAGGGGCAGTCATTAGCGTACAACCTTTGTATTAACAGTAATTTTATCGTGTAAGGTGGCTTCGATAGTGTCACCCACAAGCAATGGCCCTACCCCTTTAGGGGTGCCAGTTAACACTATATCACCCGCATCAAGAGTAAAAGTCTGCGACATGTGAGCAATTAAGGGCACTATTTTATGTAGCATCATTGCGGTATGCCCAGATTGACGCACTTCACCGTTTATACTTAACGTAAAACGTAAATCTTGTAAGTCAGTGATGCTATCGATTGGAACGAAGCCTGACACTGGACAACTTAAATCGAAGGACTTTGCGCGTTCCCAGGGTTGCCCTTGCGCCTTAAGCTCGCGCTGAACATCACGCAAGGTTAAATCTAAACCAAGCCCAATACCCCAAATGGCCGCTAACACTTCATCTTCTGTTGCTTTAGACACCGCGTGCTTTAGCAGCACAGCAACTTCCAGTTCGTTATGGCATTCACCTTGGTCGGTAGGAATACTGAGCGGTTTGCCCATGTCGCACAACGCCGCTTTGGGTTTTAAAAACAACAAAGGGGATGCTGAAACCACGGATTTCATTTCTTCAATATGATCAAGATAGTTGCGACCGATGCACGCCACTTTTCCTACTGGCAAGGCAATGGGATTGCCCTGAACATCTAAATGTTGATACATATTAGTACCCTCGTTTTATACGTTCAGAAAGGTAACCTACCGACACACCGAAGTAACTAGAGCGGTTCCATTTCATCAAGGTATGAAAGTTATTATAGACAAGATAAACACGTCCTTCGCTGCCATCAGGCATAATGAGAGAAGCCTGAATATCAACATTAGGCAAATCGCTACCGTCGAAACGTCTAACGCCGGCTTGTTGCCAATCGGCTAAAGGCTTATACAGGCTTTTTGAAAGGCCGAACTCCTTTATAGGCTGGGTTAAAGATACCTGCCTACCCCACGTGCCGTTATAATCCCACCCTTCTGATGAAAGGTAGTTTGCAATAGAAGCAAAAACATCGGCTTCGGTTTGCCATATATCTTTTCTGCCATCACCATCGTAATCTACCGCGTAGTTTAAAAAGGAGATTGGCATAAATTGGCTTTGCCCCATGGCACCAGCCCAAGAACCTTTCAACGCATCAACGCTGGTATGCCCTTCATCAAGAATAGTTAACGCGGCAAAAAGGTTGTCTTTAAACAGTTTTTCTCGGCGGCCTTCATACGCCAGTGACGCCAAGGCAGACAGCACACTGTAATTACCTTGAATACGTCCAAAATTTGATTCATTCCCCCACAGCGCAACAATAAATCGGGGTTGTACCTGAAACTTCTTCCCTATCTCTTCAAGCAGTGGCTTGTGCTTGTTGTACATTTCAACCGCTTGCTGCACTTTCCAGTCAGGCACACGACTGGCTAAGTAACTATCAAGTGTAATTTTCTTTTCAGGTTGATTTTTATCAGATTTAATAACTGTTGGGCGGAAACTAATATCACTAAAGGCGTCGTTAAGTAATGATTCATCAAAGCCCTTTTGCTGGGCTTCGGCTTTTAACGCTGTTACGTACTCGGCAAACCCTTTTGCTGTTTTGTCTTCGGCTTGGGCAAACCCAATGCTTGCCAAAACACCCGCGACCATAAGCAGCGATGCTTTTAACCATTTACCCATTTCTAAAACTTTTTATCTGGTGTGGCTTGTAAACCCAAAGACTTTCGATGCGCCATCAATAAGTCGTCTTCTTTAGGTGGCAACTGAAGGTAAAAGCCTTTCTCTTCAAGTTCAGCAACCAGCTTTTGTTTGTCGACTCCAGCTAGTTTCTCGTGCTTATCTAATGATAACACCGTGACTAACTCGGGCTTGCCAAACTTCTCTTTAAGTATTTCAGGCACATCTTCAAATTGGTCTTTATTAGGCACGTATAAGTACATGCCTAGGTGTTTTCGTGATTTATAAATCGCGCACAACATCATTTCGTAAACTCTCCAACGTTAGAGACTAGGTTTATTACCTAGTAACTTTTCTAAATGGGGTTCAAATAGTGGCGCTCTCCAACCAGATAATACATCTGGCTTAAGGCCTAGCACTCGGGTTTCGTCATTGTCGAACCAGTACCATTTTAGCACTTGGTTTAATTGTTTTTTAGAGGCAATGACTTCAGGCGATACATTATTTTCGTTGGCAATTTTATCGCTGACCGCTTTTAGCGATGCTAGTGTTTGCTTATAGCTTGCAACGTCAATCAAACGACTGACTTTAGGTAACCTCTGTGACTCAGAAGTAGCGGCATATTTATCTCGGGCTTCGCTTATTAGCGTAATGATGGTCTCACCGTAGCGCCTAATCGACTGTGGGTTCACCCCGTGTAGTTGAGACAAACCCGATTTGCTTGAAGGCATTAGACGCGCAGCTTCATAAAGATGTATTTCTTTAAATACAAAATTTAATGCCATGTCTTTTTTACGGGCAGTGGCGAGTCGCCATGCAGCAAGAGCTTGTAGTACGGTAAGTTGCTCTTTTGATAAACGCCAGTTGTTTTTAATTTGCATATACGCAAATTCTTCCGGCATTTGACTGCGCTTTTTATCTGCTAACTGGGCTATTTCTTGATATACCCACTCTAACTTCCCGGCTTCATTTATTTTTTCTACTAAATGTTCGTAGCAAGGCAATAAATACAGTACATCGTTGGCCGCATAGCTAAGCTGTGCTTCCCTTAAAGGGCGTGCTATCCAGTCAGTACGAGACTCGCCTTTATCTAGGCTAACATCGCACAATAACTCCACCAGCTTTGCGTATCCTAGCGATGCACCCAAGCCTAAAATACTCGCCGCAAATTGACTGTCGAATACGGGTGTTGGTACGGTGTTAAAAGCGGTCAGGAAAGTTTCAAGATCTTCTGAGCACGAGTGCAGCACTTTTACCACACGGGTATTTTCCATTAAGGCAATAAATGGCGAGAGATCATCAATCGCAAGCGGATCGATAAGTACTAACTGATGCCCATCATATAACTGGATTAAACCAAGATGCGGTGACAGTGTTCTCGTACGAACAAACTCAGTGTCTAGCGCTACCGCTTTTTGTTGCTGGGCAAGATTGCACACGCTATCGAGTTTTTCAAAGGTGGTTACTAATTCATATTGCATAATAATAAAAAGCCGGCTTACGCCGGCTCTACAGTTTTCCTAATTCACTTACCGAATTAATCTCGTAGTTCCCGACGCAGAATTTTACCTACATTGGTTTTAGGTAGATCTTCTTTGAAGACTACCTGCTTGGGCACTTTATAGCCCGTTAAGTGTTCTCTACAGTGCGCAATAACCGCTTCAGCAGTAAGCGAGTCGTTGTTGCGAACAACAAACAACTTAACCACTTCACCACTCGCTTCATTTGGCACACCAACCGCTGCTGACTCAACAATGTTGTCATGCATAGCAGCCACTTCTTCAATTTCGTTTGGAAACACATTGAATCCAGAAACGAGGATCATATCCTTTTTACGGTCAACAATATAGAAATAACCTTCATCGTCTACCGTAGCGATGTCTCCAGTGGCAAGCCAGCCATCTTTAAGAATTTCGTCAGTGGCTTCTGGGCGGTTTAAATATCCTTTCATCACCTGCGGGCCTTTCACCCAAAGCTCACCTGGTTCGCCTTTTTCTACCTCGTTACCATCATCATCAAGAAGTTTGATGTCGGTAGAAGGTACTGGCATACCGATGGCGCCTTTGTAAGCGTCAATTTGTGGTGGGTTTACCGTTACAACTGGTGAGCACTCCGTTAAGCCATAACCTTCAAGAAGTACAGTACCGGTAACCTTTTCCCACTTTTCAGCAACAGGACGCTGAACGGCCATGCCGCCGCCTAAGCCAAACTTGAAGTTCTTAAAATCAAGTTCGCTAAACCCTGGTGTGTTTAATAAACCATTAAACAAGGTATTTACACCCGGAAGAATAGTGAAAGGGTATTTACTCAATTCATTTACAAACCCTGGCATATCACGTGGGTTAGTAATCAGTAAGTTTTGGCAACCGTATTTAAGGAACATCAGGCAGTTCGCAAGCAATGCGAATATATGATAAAGCGGCAACGCCGTTACCACGAAGTCTTCGCCTTCATCTATTACAGTTTCTAAAATGCCAGAAACCTGCTCAAGATTCGCAATCATATTGCGATGTGTCAGCATGGCGCCTTTAGATACACCCGTGGTTCCGCCGGTGTACTGCAGGAAAGCCAGTTCATCGTTGGTTAAATTGGGGCGTGTGTAGGTTAACGATTGCCCTTTCTTTATTGCGCTGGTGAACGACGTGGTAGCAGGCAAATTAAAAGCCGGCACCATTTTCTTCACGTACTTCACTACCGCATTCACTACCCAACGTTTTGGTACAGGCAACATATCGCCTAACGAAGTAAGAAACACTTCTTGAATGTTTGTTTCGCTGATCACTTCTTCAAGCGTACACGCAAAGTTTTCAACAATAACAATTGCCTTAGCATTCGCATCGTTCAACTGATGCTTCAACTCTCTTGCGGTGTACAGTGGGTTTACATTAACCACAACCATACCAGCACGAAGTACACCGAACATGGCAACAGGGTACTGAAGCAAGTTCGGCATCATTATCGCCACGGCATCACCGCGTTTTAACCCACTATTTTGTAGGTAAGCAGCATATTGTGCAGATAATTTGTCGAGTTCGCCAAAGGTCATCGACTGACCCATGTTGATAAACGCAACTTTGTCTTTAAACTTTTTTACTGATTGTTCGAATATATCGACAACGGATGCGTAACGATCTGCATCAATATCTGCAGATACACGAGGGTCGTAAAACTTGAGCCAGGTTTTTTCCACCAAAACCTCCTTCACTTATTTTTAACACAAAGGCGCGTGAAGTCTCACGCGCGTTTGAGCAACTGGTCTAATAACTTGCGAATAGTATAGGAAGTGTAAAAAAAAATAAACTATACAGTTTACATTTGCTCAACAAACTGACGGATTAACATGCCAACGTCGTCAGTTTTTTCCATGTGAATATGATGGCCGCCTGTTAATTGCTCAAACCGAGCATTTTTAAACCAGGATTGCCTTTTCTCATAAACACTGTCCAAGGTTTTAAAGCTACTTGACGCGCCTATAAAAAGTATAGGACAAACTATCGCACTCATGATGTTTT
This sequence comes from Alteromonas naphthalenivorans, assembly GCF_000213655.1. Classification (NCBI taxonomy): domain Bacteria; kingdom Pseudomonadati; phylum Pseudomonadota; class Gammaproteobacteria; order Alteromonadales; family Alteromonadaceae; genus Alteromonas; species Alteromonas naphthalenivorans. Next base: position 1,098,734 of record NC_015554.1, on the reverse strand, counting down.
CTGCTTGATCTTCGGTTAAGCGAAGTACAGATTTGGTGCGAAGACGCGGGTCGCTCGACCAAAAACAATGGCCACCGGCATCTTGCGTAAGATTCCTTTCTAGAATTGCGCGTGCATGCTCAGCTGGAATATCAGAGACCTTACAGCGGGCTTTAACTGCATCATCTAAGTTAACCAAGGTTAACTTATTGCGCTGTTTCTTCTTCCTGCTAAGAATAGCTTCCCGCATTTGCGCTTGGCTGGTGTTCGCCTCTAACGTTAGTGGGCCACACGCATCAAGGCTTATTACCCCCTTCACTTTTTCAGGAAATAACCCAGCATACAACGATGCTAAAATACCGCCCATAGAATGCCCAAGCAGTATAACCTGTTCCCACTGTTGATCTTCTATCAATGCATGCAAGTCTTGTAAATAATCAGCTTGATTATAGTGCATGCCTATTGGCCTATGCGATGAACGGCCATGCCCAGCAAGATCAAGGGCGATAAAGCGTTGAGATTGCAGATATGGCGCCAGCAACCTAAGGCTTTCTGCATTATCTAAATACCCATGTAGCCCTATCACTACGGTGCCAGCACCTTGGTTTTCTAGTGCAGCTAAGTGTAAATTTCCTGATGTGAATTCAGTTTCTATCATGTTGCTCCCTCACACAATATGTGCGGCAATACTTTGCCTATAAAGCGCAAAATATTGCCAGATAAAAAATAGGGAGGCAATATCTTGCCTCCCTAGTAAATACATATTTTTATTCAAATACGATTATCTTTACGAAAGTTTTCATCTGGTAGACTACTTATTTCTCTTTATCCTTGCGCATTTTTTCATGCGAGGCTGAAATAGCATTAGACCGACTTTTTGAAGGTTTAGGGCTAGAAGGCGAATTATCGTAGCGTGTTACCCGCACCCTTCTATAGCTTGGGTAGCCCCAAGGTCTGTGCCGCATAAACGGTGAATACCAACCCGTACCATAATCAAAATAATACATGTTCACGTCGTAAACCTCTTGTTTACGCCACATGTGGTAGTCATCAGCCAATATTGTAGGGTACATGTAGGGTTGTTCACCTACCATGCCTGATGTGGGTGGCACCAATTTGCCAACAAACGTGGCCGAACGTCCTTCTTCAAAAACGATAGGATCAACAAAACCGTCGATTTGCACTTTAAAGCGTCCGACAGTTTCACCGCTACTATTAGGCTTGCCATAATTATTCAGTGGAAAATGAACAAGTTCGATGAAGGTTTTGTTTGGCTTATTTTCAACCCCAACAATAACACCGCCCCACCGCGCCATTTTACCTTGAGCATTAGCGCCAGAGGTAACGGCCTTGGAATAAGAAACTAGCTCAGTACCTTTTGGCACCTCTACGCTTTCTGGCACAATCGCACAACCTGCGAAAAGTACCACACTTACTATCACTAACATTCTAACCAGCATGAAGCCTCCTTTTGGCCGCCTAAGCACTTTTAACTTGTAACTGATACTAAGCGCCGAGAAAATATATAGTACTACAAATAGTAATGAATCGAACCCTAATGCGCTGAGTAACGGTGTCACCCTGTTAACCCACATTTTCACCAGAGACTATCATTAAAAAATGACCTTACCAGTAGGGTACTTTGGCTTAAAAGTTAGCATTGATACTTAACAAATGCCATAAAGAACATTGATTTAAACGACTGTTAATCTTTAGACGGGCTTTTTGGCAAAAAGTTTAGTTGGGTTTTATAACACTGAGTTGGAGGGCATTAAATTAAGGCACTAACGCGCAAGGATGCACTGATTTAATGTAAATGCTAAGCGTATATATCTACACCGAACATGCTTTGTACCGACTCACGCTCTTGCTGCTTTTCAAAACTGGTATACGAAGCAATAGCCTGCTGAGAATAGCCGGCACTATCTTCTCGAACGAAACGTTGATAAGCCTGTGCGTTGTCGGTGCCTTGTGCATCTGGGGCCACGACAATATGGTTATTCTGCTGCTTGCCTTCATTATTGCTTTGCTGTTGCGCATCTTTATTAACTTTAGCAACGCGCCCTTGTGAGGGCTCTGATTGATGCGATGAAGGTATCGAAAAATTGTTAGTTATATGCATACCAAAAACGTGTCAGTCTTTTAAATGAAATCAAGTAGGTGAAGTAATGGGATGAATACAACGTATGTTAAGTTGTAAAAGCCATCTCCTGAACAATACACCGCCCAATATAAAGGTGTTACTTGCAAGAATTTGCAAGAATCGCGCCTGAACACTATGACTTTTCCCTGCTCACCTGAGAGCCTTGTTTTAGAGGCTCGTAGTATACGGTGCCGTTAGTGGCTGAGAGTTCGGTTTAACGTAGACTAAATGCTCTTGAATAAGGCGCTCGAAGAATGTTCTTGAAGAAACATTTGAAAAAGCTCTTGAAGAGGCTCTTGAATGAAGTTCCTCAAAAAGTTATCAGGCCTGAGGTTTACCCGCTTATTCGCGGCCCGGTAACTTTTTCCACGTTACTTTGTCTCGTAGATAAACAGGTTTTACATCACTGGCCACGTGTACATCGCCTTTGTTCGCGAGTTGCTCAGCAAGTGGAAGCATGTAAACCGCATCAGGAAATTCAATAGACACTTCATGGCCTTCAGGCAACAATGCTGCAAGCGCAGGATAGGCCTGCCAACCTGTACCAACAGGCTCAAACTCACTCACGTTCTCACCTTGGTTGGCCGCTATAGCATCATTGATAAGTTCCACAGCAGCTTCAGGCGGGCACACTTGCTCTGCAACCACTTCTTTCAATAAACCATTTTCAGATTTGTAGATGGCAAAGTAAACTTCGCCCATCCGGGCATCGGTAGCGCACACTACCCAAGAAACCTGCTTAGCTGTCACCTTGTTATTGACTAACGCTTGCTGCGCCATAGCCGCAAGCGTGCTTACGCCAGCTACCTTCAAACCAGTGCCAAGCGCTAAACCTTGAATCATTCCTGTGGCAATACGCACGCCGGTGAAGCTACCTGGGCCTCGCCCAAACGCTAATAGGTCTAAATCGCCCAGAACAAGCCCTGCATCTTTTAACACTTCGTCCAACATAGGCAATAGACGCTGACTATGTTGCTGAGGGCAAATTTCAAAACGTGAAACGACAGCGTCGCCGGTATTTAGTGCTACTGAACAGGCTTCTGTTGCCGTGTCGATGGCTAAAATCTTCATTTTTTACTCTTCATCAATTCTTGCAAGAAAAGACTCTACTTCGTCTAGACTGCGGGTTCTGCGCATATTCGGCAAGCTACCTATAAAAGTTTTCGCATAGGGTTTGGTGACTAAGCGATTATCGCAAATTACCAATACACCTTTATCGGTAGGGTCGCGAATTAAGCGCCCTGCACCTTGCTTTAACGCAATGACGGCTTGGGGTATTTGAATAACGCCAAATGGATTAGCGCCGCGCTTTTTAACATCGTCCATTCGTGCTTGCAATAACGGGTCGTCTGGTGATGCGAATGGCAGTTTATCTATCATGACGCACACCAAATCATTCCCTCGTACATCTACCCCTTCCCAAAAAGCGCCCGTGCCCATTAACACGGCTTTTTCGTCGGCCAAGTACGCATCTAATAACGCCTGCTTTGTTGTTGTGCCTTGTACTAACAGCGGGTTATCAATTTCATCTTCTAGCTTACCGGCTATTTCACGCAGCATGGCATGACTGGTAAATAACAAAAAGCATCGGCCTTTACTGGCTTTAATTAACCTTTTTGCCGTATTCAGCAAGGTTTCACGCATTGAAAAACTATTTGGCTCGGGCAAATACCGCGGTACACACAACATGGCTTGTTCAGGGTAGTTAAAGGGGCTATCTAAGCCTAACGTTCTTGAGTCTTCTAACCCCATTCTGCGCTGAAAATGTTCAAAGCCGCCGTTAACCATTAAGGTCGCCGAGGTAAATACCCACCCGCGAGGCGGCGATGCCACAAAACGGCGGAACTTAGCTGCAATAGACAACGGCGTTAAATGCATAATTAAATGGCGCGTTGTGGTTTCATACCACAAGCTCACATTTTCTTGTTTATCATCGCTTAACGAGTCAAGTTGCTCCCTAACGGACACTATTCTTTCATAAAGATTATCTAAATCTTTGTCGCGACCAATATGCAGCTTACACACTTCATGTAAAACCCCTAGCGCTTCTGCTAGTTTACCCACTTCTAAGCGCACATCGTCACGCATCAAGGCTTCGGCCCAGTTTCCCCGTTGGGTAGTATCGGGGAATAACAAGCGCAAATCTGCAGCAATCATGCGGCATTTGTCGGCTGCTTTGTCTAACTGAGCCGCGTCTTTCAACACGGTTCTAAAAATAAGGGTAATATCTTTGGCTAAATCTTGAATTTGGCGGGTAGAAAGCGACTCACCAAAGTAGTCTGCGGCAATATCGGGTATTTGATGGGCTTCATCAAATATAATGGCGTCGGCTTCTGGGATAAGCTCACCGAAACCCGTATCTTTTAATGCCATGTCAGCGAAAAATAAGTGGTGATTGACCACAATAATGTCGGCATCTAACGCCTTACGCCGTGCCTTAACCAAATAACACTCTTCATAATCAGGGCAGTCCCGACCAAGGCAATTATCAACGGTAGACGTCACTAATGGCAGCACCCGAGCATCTTCAGGTAAGCTTTTCAGCTCGCCCATATCGCCGGTTTTGGTAGTGGTAGACCATAGTTTCACTTCAGATAGCTGGCCTAACACCTCTTTTTCCACTAACGTGGAGTTACCGCCATGTTGTTCTAGTCGGTGCAGGCAAAGGTAATTCGCACGGCCTTTTAACAACGCCGTTTTACGCCTGCTGCTAAGGGCTTTTTTCACTAAAGGTAAATCGCGATGAAATAACTGCTCTTGCAGGTTTTTCGTTCCTGTAGACACTATCGCTTTGCCCTCTGCCAGCAGTGCTGGTGCAAGATACGCGAAAGTTTTTCCCGTACCTGTCCCGGCTTCAACCACTAGGCTGCCGGTTTCATCAATGGCTTCTTTTACCGCCTGCGCCATTTCTGTTTGCGCTTCACGGGGAACAAAGCCATTGATAGTCTTAGCAAGTAAACCCGTGGAAGAAAAGATGTCATCGATAGTTGGCATAGTGTACTTAACGTAAAAGTGAAGATTTGGCCGCTAGGCCACAAAGCGGTGCATTATGCCAAAGTTTTTCGAAAAATGGTTAGTATTCATAAAAATTCCATCCCGAATGACAGATTTCACTTACCACTAGCGTTACTGATCGCTAGTTTCGGATGTATGTGAGCTCAGCCATGCAACCTCCCCCATATAAGCTCAGCCATACTTACCATTTAATGAGAGCTAATCCATACCTGATAGCCCCACGGGTCAATTTGAACGGCCTTATCAATATGCAAGTGTTCGGTTTCGCTTTTACTCTCGTGGTGGGAAGAGCTTGAATCGAGCGTGCACTTATAATAATGACCATTAAGAATAGGGTCATTAAACGTGACCTTGCCTAAAGTGTCTGAAAAATTGATGATCACTAACACTTTATTGTGTTCATCCATTCTCACAAAGCTGAATACCTGTGACATAGCGTTACTTGGCACCTGAATCATACGTGAACCAAATTCACCATTGCCCAAGGCAGGAATAGATTTTTTTATCTTAATGAGCGCTTTATACAAATCACCAATGCGATGAGGTTGCCATTCAATGGGATCACGTTCGAAAAACGCTAACCGCTTTGTTTCCCCGGCTTCTTGGCCATTATGAATGAGCGGCATACCTTCGCCTAACACCGACAATACAATGGCGCCTTCCAACGCATCGCCAAATTGCTCTGCCTGAGTACCATCCCACGCATTTTTATCGTGGTTACTCACGAACGTCATTCGATAAGCACTGTGCGGCCACGCCCGTTCATTCCATGAATAATATTTTCTCAGTCTATCAAGAGAACATCGCCCATGAGCGAGCTCATGCATGGTTTCATTCCAGCTCCATGCATAAGTCATGTTAAAAGCGGTTTCGTGTAAATCGCGATTTTCCCACTCTGCCAACATAAATACGGGTTTTATAGCATCTAAGGCAACACGCGCTTGATGCCAAAAATCGTTCGGCACATACCCCGCTACATCACATCGAAAACCATCAATGTCAAAGCGTTCTACCCAATAGCGCATGGCATTAATCATATACTCACGTAGCGCAGGTTCGTCGTAATCAAACTCGATAATATCTGACCAATCCCACCAAGGAGACGGGCGAAACTCACCGTGGTGATCTCTGGCATACCAATGAGGATGAGTATCCACTAGAGGGTTGTCCCAGGCGCTATGATTAGGCACCCAGTCTAGGATAACTTTTAAATTCCGGTTGTGCGCTTCTTGCACCAACTCTTGAAAGTCGTCTGCATTGCCAAACTCAGGGTTAATATCCAAATAGTCTTTAACCGCGTACGGGCTACCAAGTTCACCTTTTCGATTTTTTTCACCTATTGGGTGAATAGGCATAAGCCAAAGAATATCAGCACCTAAATCACAAATATGATTTAAGCGTTTCGTCACCTCTTTGAATGTACCAGATACAGAAAACTGGCGAGTATTCACCTGATAGATAACGGCTTGTTTCGACCATTCAGGCTGCGTTACACGGTAAATTTTCTTGGGAGTTGTCTGAATTGTCATCCATGCATCCTTTTTTGCCAAACTATTCCTCTACAAAATATGCACTTAGAAAATAGGTAAACCAGATACGCCGAGCAAAAGAACCCAAGTGCCAAAGAAAAGTTTAAGTTTTTGGGGTGAAAAAGCCAGCACAACATACTTTGCTAACATGCAACCAATAATCGCTCCTGCACCTGCAAATATCACTACGTCCCAAACTACGGCTTGGGTTACTAACACGTGGTAAATCACAGCGCCCCAAACGGTAAAGGCTGACAAGATGACTGCAACAGCAATCGCCATCGTCACATTGAACCCTCTAATGATAAGGTAAACAGCCACCAGCTCGCCTACCCCTACAGAAAGCCAAGCGGTAACAATTCCCCCGAAAAAAGAAATAACTGGCAGCGCGACAATATCGAATTGCTCAGCATCTTGTTTTAAGGCAACCCGTTTTAAAAAAGGAATAGAGGCAAAAATAGCCACAGCAAGCAATATAGAAAATGCGCCAAACCCTAAGTGAATCTGTTCTATTCCTCCTTTTAAGGGTGAAAGCACACTAAACTTCTCTGGGCCAAACTGAGCGAACCACACACCACACAGTGAGGCAGGTACGCTTAGCATTAAGCTTGTAGGTAACGCGCGCCATTGACTGTCGGTTTGATGATGACAACGTTTATAACGCCACCACGTGATAGCGCCAGCAGTCATGCCGCAGCATTGAATAGCAAAACTGGTGGCTACCACACTCTGAGAGGAAAACGCTAAGTGGTTAAAGAAAGGAACAAATACCACGCCCCCACCCGCACCAGTCGCGTTGGCGAAAATAGCGCCAATAATGCCAAGCAAACTAAAAAGGCTATTTTCGGCAATAAGCACTAGCGGCGCGGATTGAGAAAAAATCACCACTACCCACAGTACAACCAAAAGCATTTTTAAAGGGCTTTGTATTACCCATTGAAATAAACGATTCAACACATTCTCCTAAACGGCGCATGGAGATGGAACTCTCGTGTACGGCTAGTGTTTTTATTTAAACAAATCACGACGGCAAAATACCCAATGCCTACTAATATTACTAGGTAGCTCCCGTTTTATCCTTTGAACTTTATGTTAGAAACAATCTCGCTCCAAGGTAAGAAAAGGTTGCGGCTCACGCCTAACCGTTCAGCAAGCTGGCAAGATACTAAATGGCTGATGTTAATTTTTGCCGTTGCTGTATTCACTATCGCTATTGGCTGGGCGTTGGTAGGCGTTTGGGTAATATTACCCTTTGCTGGTGTAGAAGTTGTATTGCTTATTTTTATCATGTACCAAGTGTCCCGCAGCACTTACCGGTGGGAAACCATTGATATTGCCCCACACACTATTCATTTTTGCACACGTCACCGCACACTCACTTTTACTCGTCCGTCCGCGCATATTGAATTTACCGAAGATGAAAACGACTGGCGCCTTCCCACTGTCAGCCTAGTGGATGGCGAACAACGTATTGTCTTAGGGGAGTTCCTCAATCTTGAAGATCGCGCATTACTAAAAGAAACACTAGGTAACGAAGGCATCATGGTATGCCGTAATCATTGGTGGAAAACCTAGCATAGCATCTAGCAATACGTGTAAGCCCCGCTTTGGTTTTAGCGCTCGTTTTAGTGAGGCGACGCGAAGTTTAAATTAAATTTAATATCCGTTTTTCCGCCTATGAACTACAAATAGTAGTGTCTAGTCGTGTTATCTCGGAGAACAATTATGAATCTGTACATAGAGTCAATTGAAGGCGGTAGCTATTTAGCGGCAACAGGGCTAGGTGCATCCCGCACGTTAGTAAGAGACAAAACGTCTCGACCAAAGACATTTCATTGTCTAAATGAAATTAAAGACCACTTTAATTCCAAGGAGTTTGAACATGTTTGGCTGCGTCAAACCACCCCTTACGAGGAAATGGTAGGGCAGTCACAGATTCCAGATGCGCTGGAACTCGAAATTGATTGGCATCGCTAGTAGCTCTTTTCTTAACTGCCCTTCTATTACCAGGTTTGCGTGAGCTTCCTTTGTGTTAGCTACTTAGGTGTGAGCTACCTAGGTGTGAGCGGCCCTGACATTTGCTGTCCTGTGGCTAGTTGGTAAGAAAGTCGTTGAATGCTGGTTAAATAGACCTTGGTTGAATAGAGATAACTTACTCGGTAAAGTGGCTGATTATCATCTAATAGGACAATATGATGAAATTCAGCCCACGTGCTTTTAGCTTAGCGCTTTTACTTACAACTTATGTAGTAGCGCTAACCACGCCAGCCTTTTCTGCCTCAGTTTTTAAAGTTAGTAACGGCGAAAACACCCTTTACATTGGCGGTACGCTCCACTTACTCAGCGAAAGCGACTATCCCCTTCCTGACGCTTACAACACCGCTTACCAACAGTCAGAAACCTTAGTGTTTGAAACAGACCTAGATGCCTTAGAAACACAAGCATTTGCACAGTCTATGATGGACAAGCTGACTTACACCTCGGGTAACAGCCTTGCTGATGAGCTTTCAGAAAAAACCATAGCGAATTTATCAGCACATATGGAAGCCCGTGGTTTATCACTTTCTAATTTTATGATGTATAAGCCTGCATTTTTAAGCATTACTTTGAGCATGATTGAACTACAAATCATGGGGCTAACCAGTGAGGGCGTAGATAAATATTTCTTTAATCGCGGCAAAAACGACGATAAAACCATTCTTTGGCTAGAAAGCCCAGAGCAACAACTTTCATTTATTCAGCAAATGGGTAACGGCGATGAAGATGCGTTTATTCAATACACCCTTGAAGATGTTGAAACCCTCCCCGAGGTTTTACCTAAGTTAAAATCGAGTTGGAAAGCAGGCGACCTCGACACAATGTACGAAGAAAGCATGGCTGATTTCAAATCCGAATACCCTGATATATTCGATACGCTTCTATCGTCTAGAAACAAAGCATGGATGCAATTTTTAGTGAAAGCATTGGCAACTAAACCCACTGAATTTGTGCTGGTAGGCGCATTGCATTTGCCAGGCGAACTGGGCGTATTGAACATGCTAGAACAGCAAGGTTTCAAGGTTGAGAAGGTAAAGTAGCAATAACATTTACATTCAAAACTAACCTTTGAGCACATTTTTTGCGTACTAGAATTGTAGCGACATGCAATAAACGATTAAACCGACCCGTTTAGGTTTATTTAATACCTAAGCCCAAAGTTTAGACAGTACGTTTTAAAATTGAATCGAAGGAAAAAATATGAATTTCAAAAGCTTAACTTCACTTTCGTTGGTAGGTTTAGTTTTACTTGCAGTAACGGGCTGTGCCTCTATGGGTGACGGTAGTGTTGCTGAAAAGCGACAAGCTATTTTAGATATGCAGCAAAATGCATTGGCTAGGCTATATACAGAAAAGCCTGATACTCGCTCTCAAGTGCGTGATGCAGCGGGTTATGCAGTATTCACCAACGCGAACATTAACGTTATTTTCTTCGCTGCAGGTACGGGTTACGGCGTAGTGAACAACCAAATTACTGGTACGAAAACTTACATGAATATGGCCGAAGGCGGTGTTGGTCTTGGACTAGGTGCGAAAGACTACCGCGTAGTGATGGTTTTCCACACGCAAAAAGCCATGAGCTACTTTATCGAGAATGGTTGGACTGTAGGCGGTAACGCTGATGCCGCGGCTAAAGCCGGTAACAAAGGAATGTCAGCGGAAGGCGAAGGCTATTTAGGCAATGTGACGGTTTATACCATGACCGAAAGCGGCTTAGCGTTGCAAGCCACGGTGAAAGGTACCAAGTTCTGGGTAGATAAAGAACTTAACTAATAAAAGCTAGATTTCGCTAAAAATAACAATCTGGCACTGGCCTTTTTAATTTTTATTAAAAAGGCCAATGCCAGTTTTTCTTTTAAGAAAGCGACTTGCACACCGGTAAATAGCCTCAACTTCAGTGAATTCCATTCCCGCAGCCTTGCGCCCTCTCCTACCTCCTTTCCAGCTGTAACCGCCGACAACACATCTGGGATATTGCTTTATTAAATTATATATATGGTTTTGACTTTTGTTTTCGTTTTTGTTTTTGTTTTTGTTATTCGGCTATAAATTATGACATTGATTTCACTACCAAAATATAACATATTGATGCAGTATAGAATTCTCGAGAAAGACTAAGCGTTAGCAATAAAAAAAGGATTTGGCTTAGGTTGTTTACCACCATTTAACTGAAGAGCAAATTAATGGGGCAATAGAATGTCAGCATCCCAGATTATTTTGAAAGAAGAGCCCCCGAAAGTTGTCGACTTCGCATCACTTCGAAGCATCGTAGGTTGGGAAAACCCAGAACTTTCAATCATTCAAAGTAGTATAGATTCCTCTTTATTCTGGGTTTCACTTTATTTAGAAAATCAACTTATAGGCTGTGGACGGGTAATAGGTGATGACGCTATGTACTTCTATGTTCAAGACATTATTGTTAACCCCGAACACCAAAAACGTGGCTTGGGTTTTCAAATCATGCAATCCATCAACCGCTATCTCACTTTGCATTGCCCTGTTGGTTCAACCGTTGGACTACTTTCAGCGTATGGTAAAGAGAAATTCTATGAAAAATTCGGGTTCACATCCCGTGACGGTCAAACACTAGGCCTAGGCATGTGCAAGTTTATTTAGCAATTTGCTGTAACAAGGCTTGTTATTGGGTCTAGGTTAGACTGCGGCGGCTAGCGCGCACAAGAAGCCTTATCTGAAGTGTTAGGGTAGATATTTTAAATGTCTCTACAAACTAAATAGAGAGACGTTAGATAAAAAACAAAGGAAAATCATGAATTTTACGAATAAACATACGGTTAGGGCGACATCGTATTTACTCTTTTTGTTGGCGGCTACCCAGGCGCTATATACCCTACTTCGCATGGCTGGCATCGATTTTCCACGGCAGCTATTTTGGGGAACGGAAAGCATTCTTTTCACCTTCCTTATGGCCTTTGCTGGCGCGGCGATGGTGCGCGCTAAGCATTACCATGTAGGGTGGTCTGCCATTGCGTTCAGTGCAGCCCTTAATTTAGTACAAGTGAGTGTTGGCCTTACTATGTTTACCCCCTTTCGTGAGGCTGCAGGTCAAAACGAGAGCTTAGGGCCATTAGCCGGCGCAGTAGTGGCTTTGTCTTTCATGATTTATTACGCTGCCAAGCTACTGCTGGGTTTTGCGGCGCTTATTTTTGGCATTGCAAAAATGAAAGATGGCGCTAAGCCCTTAGGTGGACTAACTGCGCTAGTGGGTGTTGTTGCTATACTCGCCAATGGAATTTTGATTGTATTTGGCCGTAACGCTTTCTTACCATCAGCGGTGGCTGGAGGGTTTGGTGTGCTCGCAACCCTGCTTCTGGCTTTCTGTCTGATCCGTGTTGCCAGTGAAGATTAGGCGATATGCGCTTACCACCAATAACCTGTGATTAGTCAATTAGTCTAAAAACGCCTGATTTTTAAACTAAAGTTGGGTAGCCTCCCCCTATTTTATAGACACTGAAGTGGTAATATTGGGTTGTAGTTTATTACATTCCTTCTCAACGCCTAGAGGTATTATTATGACAGCGCTACTTTCTTTAAATGCAGATGATTTGTTTATTGTGACTGGCATCGCGCTTATGTTTATCAGCTATGCGTTTTTACTGCCTACTGAACTAAAGCGTGCAATTAAACAACGGGGCAGTAAATAATATAAACTCGCTGATGTGTCTTTGTTACTGCAGAGATACTGAGGGGCAACATTTAAGAGATGATGGTAAGGAAGCCGAAAGCAGCCTGCTGTAATCAAATGGTAATATCCACATGCTTGATGCCCCGCGGTATTTTAGTACCTGTTGCATCTGCGGTATCTAATTCACTGCTTTCAGTTTCGCTCAATTGCTGTCCTATTGAATTATCGTCTTGGCTGTCTTCTTGTTGGCGATTTACTTGGTTGCTCGGGTGTTCTTTCTTTTCGTTGTTTTCCTCGTGCCGTTCCCGCTGCGCCATTTCATCAACAATATGCACTTCATCATGTTGCTCTTTTTCATCTTGATTGAGCGCCTCTGACTTTTCGCTGCGCACCACTTTTTTAACCCTATTATCAGATTCGATGGGCACTTTGGTGTTGCGCGGTAAAATGGAAAAAATTAAGTCATTACTCATGGCTACCCCAACCCGCTAAGGTCAATTTTGTGATATTTCATCATCTACTTTACTTAATAGGGAAAACGATCACATTGGCTCAGATCAAAAAGTTTTACTATATACATATTAATTTAGACTGAAACTGCAAAAAGAGTTCACTTTCGCCTTGCAAAATAGGGGGCAAACCGCTAATGTTTCAGCCGTTCGGAAATAGGTATTAAGAAATCAAATGAATAACTGCGCTGTAAAACATCACCACCATCATAAAGCATAGCCTTTCAGGTTCGTGCTGGAAGGTCTATTATTCCTTCCAGTGGCGCAGATAGAAAAAATTCTCGACCCTCGGAAGGAAACTTCCGGGGGTTTTTCGTTTTAGGCGTAATCGTTAAGACAGTAAAAAGTAGTACAACGTGAAAGGAACGTTTCAATGAGTAACAGCAAAAGACTTCGAATTGCCATACAGAAATCAGGCCGTTTAAGCGATGACAGCATCGCGCTACTTAAGGCTATTGGCATTAAATTAAACATTCGTGATCGCCTGCTGATTGCGCATTCTACCAACGAGCCTATCGATTTATTACGTGTTCGCGACGACGATATTCCAGGGTTAGTAATGGACGGCGTAGCCGACCTTGGTTTCATTGGCGAAAACGAACTTGAAGAAAAAATGTTAGAACGCAAAGCATCTAACAAGCCTTCTGATTATGAAGTATTACGTCGTTTAGACTACGGCGGCTGTCGCTTGTCTATCGCCGTGCCTACTGAAATGGACTACACCAACATTCAGTCTTTAGAAGGCAAGAAAGTGGCTACCACTTACCCATTCCTATTAGAGCGTTATTTTGCAGAGCAAAAAATTAATGCTAAAGCAGTCATGCTTACCGGTTCAGTTGAAGTTGCACCACGCGCTGGCGTTGCCGACGCTATCTGTGACTTGGTATCAACGGGCGCTACCCTTGAAGCGAACGGTCTGGTTGAAGAGGATGTCATCTTCCGCTCAAAAGCAGTATTAATTCAACGTGCCGACGGCAACATGAGTGATGAAAAGCAAACGCTTATTAATCGTCTTATGCCGCGTGTTGATGGTGTGTTGCTGGCGAAAGAAAGCAAGTACATCATGCTTCACGCACCAAAAGCTTATCTAGAACAAGTGAAAAGCTTGTTACCTGGCGCTGAAAACCCAACCGTATTGCCTTTGTCTGGCAATGAAGAGCATGTGGCTATTCATGTTGTTTCTACTGAAACCCTATTTTGGGAAACCATGGAAAAACTAAAAGCCCTAGGCTGCTCTTCAATATTAGTTATGCCTATCGAAAAAATGATGGGCTAAAAGGCAAAAGATTATGATTATCTGGTCATCTCTATCAAAGCTTGAGAAAAAAACAGCGCTTTCGCGCCCGGCTATGGCCAATAGCCAACAGTTAAAACAAACCGTGGGCGACATTATCGCTAGCGTTGAAAGTAAAGGCGATGCAGCTGTTATCGACTTCACTCGTAAGTTTGATTACCCTGATTTGCAATCGTTAGTGTTATCGCAAGAAAACATCGACACGTTAGCAAGCTCGGTTACCGCAGAAGTGGCTGGCGCTATTGATATTGCATTTAACAATATTAAAGCGTTTCACGATGCTCAGTTGCCAAGTGATATTGCGCTAACCACTACGCCTGGTGTGAACTGCGAATTGCGCTTCACCCCACTAGACGCAGTAGGTTTGTATATTCCAGGTGGCAGTGCACCTTTGCCTTCAACGGTGCTAATGCTAGGTGTACCAGCGCTGGTAGCGGGTTGTGACAACAAACTGCTTTGTACGCCACCAAACAAGCAAGGCTTGATTGCCCCTGAAATTGCCTATGCCGCAAGAAAATGTGGCATTGAAGCCATATATCTTTGTGGCGGCGCGCAGGCCATTGCAGCAATGGCATTAGGCACAGATACTATCCCGCAGGTTGATAAAATATTCGGCCCGGGCAATAGTTTTGTGACAGAAGCCAAACAGCAAGTAAGTTTGCGTGCTGATGGTGCGGCTATTGATATGCCAGCAGGCCCGTCTGAAGTATTGGTGTTAGCCGATGAATTTGCCGATGCTGAATTTGTTGCCTCAGACTTACTTTCTCAAGCAGAGCATGGCCCTGATTCTCAAGCCATTTTAGTGTCTAACAGCGAAGCACTGATTGAAAGTGCGAAGGCAGCGGTTGAACGTCAATTGTCTACCCTTTCACGGGCCGACATTGCTCGTCCTGCAATGGAGAATGCCCGCTATATTTTGGCCGACTCAATAGATGACGCTATTTTAGTAAGCAATGCCTATGCGCCTGAACACTTGATAGTGCAAATTGAAGATGCCCGTAGTTTACTGCCGAAAATCAAATACGCAGGTTCAATATTTTTAGGCCCTTGGTCGCCTGAATCTGCCGGAGATTATGCCTCGGGTACTAACCACGTATTACCTACGTACGGTTATGCGAAGAACTACTCCAGCTTAGGCTTACTCGACTTTATGCGTCGTTACACCATTCAAGAGTTATCTGCAGACGGCATGCGCAACTTAGGCCCAGCTATTATGGCATTGGCTAGCGCTGAAGGGCTTGATGCTCACGAACAAGCGGTAGCGCTGCGTATGCAAAAATTAGCAAACGCTAACGATAAGGGAGATGCCTAATGTCTGCGCTTGTAGATACCCTTATTGATAACCTAATTAACGACAATTTAGTGCCGCTTAAGCCTTATGAGTCGGCTAGGCGTTTGTATTCAGGCGGTCAAGATTGGCTAAACGCCAACGAGTCGCCTTATGCGAATGAGTATACAATTGATGCGAGTAACTTTAATCGTTACCCGTCGTGTCAGCCCTCATCGGTGGTAGAAAGCTATGCTGCTTATGCAGGCATTGATACCTCTCAGTTGATGGTTACCCGTGGTGCAGACGAAGGCATTGAATTACTGATTCGTACCTTTTGCACACCAGGCAAAGATAATATTGTTATTTGTCCGCCCACCTATGGTATGTACGCCATTAGCGCAGAAACCTGTGATGTGGGTATTACTACCGTGCCACTAAAAGGCGATTTCAGCCTAGACGTTGAAGGTGTATGCGCAATTGATAACGCTAATGTTATCTTTATTTGTGCGCCAAATAACCCAACGGGTACACAGGTTGCCAGAGACGATATTCGAGCAGTACTCAACCACTTTGCCGATAGCGCCTTAGTGGTAGTGGATGAAGCCTATATTGAGTTTGATGCCGATAATACCTGGGCAAATGAAATAGCGGATTACCCTAACCTAGTAGTACTACGCACGCTTTCAAAAGCCTTTGCGTTAGCGGGTTTACGCTGCGGCTTTACTCTAGCCCAAGCGCCGGTTATTCAAGCGTTGCTAAAAGTTATTGCACCCTACCCTATTGCAGAGCCTGTGGCACAAATTGCTGCACAGGCGTTATCTACTGACTCACTGACATTAATTCAGTTGCAGGTAGATACCATCAATAGAGAAAAAGACCTACTGGCAACCGCGCTTGCCGATATTGACGGCTTTGAATTGGTTGGCGATAGAAAAGCAAACTTTGTGCTATTTCGCTACGAGCGTGCTAGCGAACTCATGCAATATTTGGTGAGCAAAGGGTTATTAATACGCGACCAATCTAAACAGCTTAACCTTACAAATTGCTTGCGAGTAAGCATTGGTACTGAAGAACAAAACCAGCGTTTATTGCAACTGATCAACGAATTTAAAAAGGAGCTAGCGGCATGAGTCAGCAAGCCATTTTATTTATCGACCGCGACGGTACACTTGTAGAAGAACCACCGGTAGATAAACAGCTAGACAGTTTAGAAAAGCTGGTTTTCGAGCCAAACGTTATTCCTGTGTTATTAAAGCTAATAGCCGCAGGCTTTAAGTTTGTCATGGTCACTAACCAAGATGGTTTAGGCACGGACAGCTTTCCACAAGCTGATTTTGACGCGCCTCATAATGCCATGATGGCTATTTTTAAAAGCCAAGGCATTACATTTGACGACGTGCTTATTTGCCCGCACTTTGAAGAAGACAACTGTACTTGCCGTAAGCCTAAACTGGGGTTAGTGAAAGATTACCTTCAGCAAGGAAAGGTGGATTTCACCCGTTCATACGTGATTGGCGATCGCATGACCGACATGCAACTTGCCGAGAACATGGGTATTAAAGGTTTGCAATATAACCCTGACACCTTGAACTGGGATCACATCCAGAAAACCTTGTTGTCGTCTTCACGTATTGCCGAAGTTATCCGCACTACCTCAGAAACCGACATTAAAGTACGCGTAGATTTAGACTCTACCGAGAAGTCGCACATCCACACTGGGTTGGGTTTCTTCGACCACATGCTCGACCAAATTGCGACCCACGGTGGGTTTGAGTTAAACGTGACCGTAGATGGCGATTTGCACATAGATGATCACCACAGTGTGGAAGACACTGCATTAGCATTGGGTGAAGCTCTTAAGAAAGCCCTCGGTGATAAACGTGGTATTGGCCGTTTTGGTTTTGCCCTGCCTATGGATGAGTGCCGCGCAGAATGTATTATGGATATCTCAAACCGCCCTCACCTTAAGTTTGAAGCTGATTTCAGCCGCGACCAAGTGGGCGAAATGGCCACTGAAATGGTGCCGCACTTTTTCTATTCATTGGCGCAAAGCATGGGGCTGTCGCTTCACCTTTCCACCAGCGAAGGGAATGCTCACCACCAGGTAGAAAGTTTATTCAAAGTATTTGGCCGTGCGTTACGTCAAGCCATTACGCGACAAGGTGATGCACTGCCTAGCAGTAAAGGAGCGCTTTAATGCCTGAAATACAAAAATCACAACGACAAAAGATTGTCATTGTGAACACAGGCTGCGCAAATATTTCATCGGTTCGCTTTGCGCTAGAGCGTTTAGGTGTAACCGTTGAAGTATCTGACGACAAAGATGTGATCACCCGCGCCGACAAAGTATTTTTACCCGGTGTGGGTACTGCAGCTGCTGCCATGGCAAGCGTTACGCAAAAAGACTTATCAAGCACATTGCAAAGCCTAACCCAGCCAGTACTAGGCGTGTGTTTAGGTATGCAGTTAATGGTAGAAAGCAGCGCTGAAGGTAGCTTAGAGAACCGCTTAGGAGATACGCAGGATGACATTCCTTGTTTGTCGCTAATGCCTGGTCGTGTTGCTCGTATGGAAGCGAATGGCTTGCGTTTGCCGCACATGGGTTGGAATACGGTTTCTCATAGCGACGACACCTTGTTTAAAGGCATCCCACAAGATACCTATTTCTATTTTGTGCACAGCTTTGCGGTACCAGAGTACGCCCATACCCTAGCCAGCTGTAACTATGGTAACCCGTTTTCAGCGGCCATTAATAAAGACAACTTCTTTGGCGTACAATTTCACCCTGAACGCTCCAGCGATGCTGGTGCGCAACTACTGACTAACTTTGTGAACCTATAATGATTATTCCAGCAATTGATCTTATCGATGGCAGCGTAGTGCGTTTGTATCAGGGCGACTACGAGCAAAAAACAAAATACGAATTCGACCCAGTAGACGTGGTAAACGACTATGCCGACCAAGGCGCTACGTGGTTGCACATTGTTGATTTAACTGGCGCGAAAGACACCAGCAAGCGCCAGCTTACCTTGATTAAATCAATGGTAGATACCAAGCGCATGCAGTTTCAAGCCGGCGGCGGTATTCGTAGTGAAGAAGAAGTAGCCCAGTTACTCGATATTGGCGTAAGCCGCGTGGTGATTGGATCACTCGCGGTTAAACAGCCTGAACTGGTGAAATCGTGGGTAACCAAATACGGTGCTGAACATATCGTATTAGCCTTAGATATTAACATTAGTGAGAACGGCGAAAAGCTGATTGCCACTCACGGATGGCAGGAGAATTCAGGGGTAGCCTTGGAAGACTTGCTAAACGACTTTGCATCAGTTGGTGCTACACATGTGCTTTGCACTGACATTAGCCGTGACGGCACACTACAAGGCGCTAATGTAGAACTTTACGAAGAGATAAGTGCACGCTTCCCTAATGTTAGCTGGCAAGCATCTGGCGGCATAGGTAGCTTAAACGACATTTCGGCGTTGAAACCAACCAACGTTGGCGGTGTGATTTTGGGCCGTGCCTTACTTGAAGGTAAATTTACCGTGAAGGAGGCTATCGCATGTTGGCAAAACGCATAATTCCTTGTTTGGATGTTCGCGACGGCAAAGTCGTTAAAGGCGTTCAATTTAGAAATCACGAAATTATTGGCGACATCGTACCCTTAGCAGAGCAATACGCAAAAGCGGGTGCTGACGAACTGGTGTTTTACGATATTACTGCAAGCTCAGATGAGCGCGTGGTAGATAAAAGCTGGGTAAGCCGTATTGCACAGGTTATCGACATTCCATTTTGTGTAGCCGGCGGCATCAAAAGCATTGAAGATGCTGGGCGCATTTTAGAAATGGGCGCAGATAAAATTTCAATTAACTCCCCTGCCCTAAACAACCCTGCATTAATTAATGCCATGCATGACGTTTACGGCCAGCAGTGTGTAGTCATTGGGGTAGACAGCTTTTACAACGACGCCACCGGGCAATACGAAGTGTATAAGTTTACTGGCGATGAGAACCGCACTCAAAAGAGCCAATGGCAAACCCTAGACTGGATAAAAGAAGTGCAGTCACGCGGTGCCGGTGAAATTGTGCTTAACTGCATGAACCAAGACGGTGTACGCAAAGGTTATGATATAGCCCAGCTTAGCGCAGTACGTGAAGTGTGCGAAGTACCCCTTATTGCTTCTGGCGGTGCCGGTGAGATCTCTCACTTCAACGATGTATTTCAACAAGCCGATGTTGATGGCGCGCTAGCCGCTTCCGTATTCCATAAAGGCATTATTAACATTGATGACCTAAAGGCCGATTTAACCGCTAATGGCGTACCTATGCGTAAGCGTCACGCCCTACCAAACGCACAAGGAATAAAGCCGTGATTGTAACTTCCGAAAACAGTAATACCCTAGCATGGGAAAAAATGGACAACCTGCTTCCAGCCATAGTACAAGACGCCCTTTCAGGCAAAGTACTAATGCAGGGTTACATGAACCAAGATGCACTAGCCACTACACTAGATAGCGGTAAAGTCACTTTTTTTAGTCGCTCAAAACTGCGTTTGTGGCAAAAAGGCGAAACCTCAGGCAATACCTTAGATTTAGTCAGCGTAGCCGCCGATTGCGATTTCGACTCGCTATTAGTGTTAGCCAACCCTAACGGCCCTACGTGCCATACAGGCGTTGAAAGCTGCTGGTTTGAAGGCAATACGCCTAGCTTTACCTTTCTGGCTGATTTAGAGCGCTTATTGGCTGCCCGTAAAGGCGCAGATCCGAAAAGCAGCTACACCGCTAGCTTGTACAATAAAGGCATTAAGCGTATTGCACAGAAAGTGGGTGAAGAAGGTGTTGAAACCGCACTTGCTGCTACGGTACACGACAAAGAAGAGCTTAAAAACGAAGCCGCTGATTTGCTGTATCACCTAACCGTATTGCTGCAAGCAAGCGACATGTCGCTTGATGATGCACTATCTGTATTGCGTGAACGTCAAAAGTAAGTGTTCATCGCCCAAGTTCATTGAGCGAAATTACAACACATAACATGTAGGGAGCAAGTTACTAGCGTAACTTGCTCCCTTTTTATTTTCATGAACCTCTCATCTTATTGCCTCACTGATTTTCTATTTATTTCTCCTTGTAGCATTGTTTTTTATCACTATGCCTAAATATTTTTATCTCTTTTGGGAAGCATTGAGGATTTATATGGATATTAGTTTACGAGAAGTCACCAAAGACAATTGGCTAGATATTATTCATCTAGAAATTACAAAAGAGCAAGAAAACTATGTGGCGTTAAATTCGGAATCTATCGCCGAATCAAGCTTCTACCCTCATTATGTTAACAGAGCTATTTATCAAGGTGATGAAGCTGTAGGTTTTATTCAATATTATCAGGAGTTAGAAGAAAACCTACCCGACGAGTTTTATATTGCGCAATTTATGGTTGACGTCAAACATCAGGGGCAAGGCATTGGAAAAATTGCGACCGAACAAGTTATTAAAGAAATGAGCGTAATCCCTGCCTGTAAAAAGATAACAATACTCTATATGCCAGGGCACCATGCAATGCGAAAGTTCTATTCACAGTTCGGCTTTGTTGTAACCGAGGAAGATGACGAAGACGGTGTTGTGATGGAGCTTGAAGTTAAATAATGCAATCTGCCTTAGGACAGTTTTTTCGCTAAGGTTTAGCTTAGCAAAGCATCGTGTAAGCTGATTCTCATCCTATGATGTATTCTTTATGTGCTAACCGGTGTTATGTAAAGTCTCGGTATTGCTGACAGTCGGAAATAAACAAACAGTAGACCCTCAGGGTTTAGGTTTTAAATTTCCGAGTTGTGCCATAAAGGGCTGTTCGCGCTGAGGGTTTATAAATACTAACAAAGCATCGAAGTAGAGGACGCCCTTGAGATATCTGAAGGAATTGATAGTTAGACGTGCAGTTTAAGTTTTTTAAGTTGAATACAGTAATCCATTGGATTACTATGGTGCTATGAGAACGACAATAGCCGAACTACCAGAATTTATAAAGCGAGCAGATGCGCTATTAAGTGAATCTGAACGAAAAGGTGTCATTGATTACTTATCTGAACATCCGAAAGCAGGCGATGTTATGGAAGGTACTGGTGGGATTAGAAAGTTGCGTTGGAGCAAAGGTAATAAGGGTAAGAGTGGGGGTGTACGTGTTATTTATTATTATCATGATGAACGTATTCCACTTTTTCTATTAACAATATTTGGCAAAAACGAAAAAGCTAATTTAGTCAAAGCAGACAGAAATACTTTATCTAAACTAGTCAAGCTGCTAACTACAAAAGCGTTGGAGAAATATAATGACTAATGCATTCAATAGTATCGCTCAAGGTTTGCAAGAAGCCATCGATTTTACTGAAGGAAAAAAAGTCGAAGCTAAAATCCATAGAGCACCAGAAGTCAACGTTGTAGAAATACGCCGTAATCTTGGTCTAACCCAAATGGAGTTCGCTTCAAAGCTTTGCATCAGCGTTTCAACTTTACGTCACTGGGAACGAGGTGATCGCAATCCACAAGGACCAGCACTTGCTTTATTAAATGTCGTAGCTAAAGAGCCTAAAGCTGTTATGAGGGCGCTTGGGTAAAACGCTAATCAAGCGTTGGAATGTATGCGGTATTCAGTAACCACGAGCGTCTGGTATTGCGCTGAAGTTCGTATTCACGACTAAAATTTGAATTCAGGAATTTTTTCTTCAAACAGCGTCATGCTTATTTTGGCATCAGGGGCCGCAAAACGTACATTGCAGTACTTCAATAGTAAAGCTTATAACACTCAACCGCCTGCCAGAATCGACCAAGCACTAGCATGAGAACTGTAGGCTGGGGTGAAATAAAGAACACACATCTTGAAACACTTTCAGTATGAACTGTTCCCAATCTAAACCCTCTATACTTCTAGCTCCTTTGCGGCTATTAGCGCCATAATCTATTTAGTGCATGGCAACGAACTACAGTTACGCCGTATTAACCACCTATTGTTAGGAATAAAGATGAAGCAACAAACTGGCTCGTTTATTAAAAGAAACTTACCTTTCATACTATTTGTTGTACTGATGTTTTCATTCAGAAGCAGTGTGGCAGATTACTATCATGTACCTTCGGGTTCTATGGAGCCCACCATTCAGGTGGGAGATCGGATAGTGGTAGATAAAAGTGCCTACACCCTCGAACTGCCTTTTACCAATGTGGTGCTTAGCCAAACGGGAGATATCGCCCGTGGTGACATTGTGGTTATTCAAAGTAGCGCGGCCGATACGCGGTTAGTTAAGCGCGTTGTCGCTATTGCTGGCGACACGGTTAGCTTGAGTAACAACACGCTAACCGTAAATGATGAGCACGCCGTAATACAGAGGCGCGACCACTATGTTTTCCAAGAAAATATAGGCGATAGTCAGCGCAGTATTCAGCTATTACCTGTACAAGGGGCGCGCTCGTCATTTAATGAAGTTGTTGTACCTGATAAACATGTGTTGGTGATGGGTGATAACCGAAATAACAGCGTAGATTCACGTTATTACGGCTTTATTCCTGTTGAAGAGGTCCAAGGACGTGCTACCCGTGTGGCTTTTTCATTAGACAAAGAAAATTACTACTTACCAAGAGGAGAGCGTTCTTTGCTAGCGCTTCAATAATATCAGTTCTACAGGCATGCCCTCAAACGGGTATGCCCTCCCTCTCTTTTATTACTGCCTTACCCAACTTCCCACAAATTTGCCTACATTTGCCAGTTACTCTATGTCAACGATGAGCCTCAGCGCTTCTGGTCTCTGCTCATTTTCCATTTGTACACAATTTGTAACTAAGTCTATTCAAAAACAATAGCTTGCCAGCTTGCTACTTTACCCACGTTAATGCTATTGATTAATTAGTAACCATTCGCGTTACTGAGATAAAAAATAACAAGTTAAATGGAACCATAAGGAAATCACAATGAAACATGGTGTTAAATTTAGTACGCTCACACTCGCACTGGCTGGACTCTCCTCAATCTCTTCCTCGCAAGCGCAACAAGCAGAAGAACAAGCTGAGGGAGTAGAACGTATAGCAGTAACAGGCTCTCGTATCAAACGAACCGATATTGAAGGCCCCTCTCCTATTCAATCGATAGATGCCACCATGATAAAAGGCATGGGGTATGAGAACTTACAACAATTACTAGAACGCATGCCGGCCACCGGTGCGGGTACTTTCTCAACCCGTAACAATAGCCAAGACTCAACCGCAAATGGTGCGGCCTCTGTGTCCCTTAGAGGTATGGGTCCAGATGCCACCTTAGTACTTATTAATGGCCGACGTGTTGCCATCAGTGCATTTGCAGAAAGCATTACCAATTCATTTGTTGATATTAATGCTATTCCCGTATCGGCCATTGAACGCATCGATATTTTAAAAGACGGTGCATCAGCTATTTACGGTTCAGATGCCGTGGCCGGTGTAGTAAACGTTATTTTGAAGAAAGACTATGATGGTTTAGAAGTAAACGTAGGCTATGGCGGTACCACAGGGCCAAGCTACGGCGAAACCACGGCTAATATGCTGTGGGGCAGCCAAAGTGAAAAAAGCAGCGCTACTGTCATTCTCGATTACTTTAACAACAGCCAGCTAGGCGCTGACGAAATGGGCCGGTTTGGTACTGCCAATCAATCGCCTTATGGCGGTATGGATTTTCGTTCTTCTCGCGGGTATCCAGGTTATTTCTATGTTGACGGCGTTAAAACTATCGATCCCGATTGCCCAGCCGATAGCGCCACTGCATCTGGTAGTTGTTTGTTCGACTATGGCCCATACGGCCTCACTATTCCTGCATCGGAGCGCGTCGGCTTTATTGGTCAATTCGATTATAAAATTTCGTCAGATGTTACCGCGTTTATGGAAGTCGCCGTACAGCACAATACCTCTGAAGCTGGCGGTGCAGCCACGCCCCTTGATGAAGATGCGGGCTTAACCGTACCTGGCACCCATCCTGATAACCCTTTCGGGCAAGATATTGATATTGGCCGTTACCGCCCTGTGGATGCGGGCGCCAGACGCTGGGATATTGAAACCGATACACTTAGGTTTGTAGCAGGCTTACGAGGCCAAATTTTTGACTACGATTGGGAAGCATCTGTCCAAAAAGGCAGAAGTAGTTCTGAACAAAGCGGCGATCAATCGCAAGGTTGGGTTCGCGTAGATTGGCTACAGGAACAGATTGACCTAGGGCCTGTTGATCTTTGCTGCATATATTTCACTCAGCAGTACATGGGTAGCCACATCATCGAAAATGCCAGTGATACCATGCTGGCATAATTCCTTGCTAACTTTTCATACCTCGTTGATATTGAACGATAATGCTTTATTCGAGCAAAGGCGTTTTCAACTAGGTGGCGATATTTATAGAGGCACCAATCAACGCTGCCTTTGTCTATATCTTGGCCATAGTTCCGTTTCGGTATGACGGAGATACCTCCTTTGGCTTCAATATATTCTCTTAATGCGTCACTATCGTAGCCTTTGTCACCTACGAAAATGTTTACTTCCCTTAAATGGTCAACCAGACTTTGAGCCCGAGCTATATCATTTCTCTGGCCTTCTGATAGTTCAAAATAAATTGGAAGCCCACCACTATCCACGGCTAAATGAATTTTTGTGGAGTTACCACCTCGGCTTTTTCCAATGCACTCATTATCCTTAGTAGCTGCTCCGGCACTATGCTGATGAGCTTTGACAATCGAACCATCAGCAAAGACCCAGTCGTAATCAGCCAGTTTGGCTAACTCATTGAATAACATATTCAATAAACCTTTCTTCGACCATAAATTGAATCGGCGATAAACGGCGCTCCAACCGCCGAATTCTGTTGGTAAATCACGCCAAGGAATTCCTGTTCTCAGCCGGAAGAGTATCCCTTCAAACGTCATTCTATGTTCTGGTTTATTGTAAATGCGGCCTGTACTCTTCATTACTTGAAGTAGCTTTTGCCACCGCTTATCAGTTAGCATTAGTCTCGGCATGGTAGTGAGTTGTTCTTTTACTTTTGGCGAAGCAAATTATAACTCTTTACCATGCTGCTCAAAAACCAATCACGAAAGATCAACACGCCTTAGGTAACTACAATCCTTTCGGTGGTGTAACTAACTCACCTGAGGTTATTGATGCCATTACCACCAGCTTGGTTCGCCGAGGTGAATCACGCATGACTAGCTTCGATGCTCACATTACTGGCGAAGCGTTTGCGTTAGGTGATGAAATGGTCATGATGGCAGCGGGTATAGAGTACCGTGAAGAGCAAGTATCAGACATTCCAGACATTCAATTCCAGCAAGGGCTCATTTTTGGTACTGAATCTGTTTCTGCTAACGCAGAGCGCGACCAATACGCCGCCTATTTAGAATTATCAATTCCGCTCTCTGATCAACTAGAGCTTCAATTGGCGGGTCGTTACGACGACTACAGCGACTTTGGTAACACGACCAACCCGAAAGTTGCGCTACGCTGGGCGCCAAGCGACGAAGTTACCCTTCGTGCTTCGTGGGCGCAAGGGTTCAGAGCACCATCATTGGCACAAGTAGGTTTAGGCCCTTCGCAGAAGAGTGTGTTCTTTGTAGATAGATACCGCTGTGAAGCAACAGGTTTAGACTGCGAATCATTAGATTATAATATTGAGTTTGCGGGTAACCCAGATTTGGAAGCGGAAGAGTCTGAATCGTGGAATGTGGGCGCTATTTGGGCACCTACACAAGAACTTGGTCTAAGCGTTGATATTTGGAGTATCACCCAAGACAACAAAATTGATGAGCAGCAATTTGGTTTGGTATACGACACTGAGTGTAATAACCAAGATAGCGAAATTTGCGTACGCTTAGATCCACAAGGCAGCGCTAGCTTAGGGGTTATCCAAAAGATATTTAATACCTACCAAAACGTGTCTTCACAAGAAGCTGCAGGTATCGATTTAAGTGCAAACTACATGCTTACCCTAAACGACTACGGTGACGTGAAGTTCAATCTTGATTGGTCTTATCTTACCGAGTTTGAAAAGGATGGTTTAGATTACACTGGTGAGTATGGGTATCCTGAGCACCGCTGGTTGTTTGGCACAACGTGGAGCAAAGGTGCGTTTGACGCTAACTTGAATATTAGTTTTGTGGGTGAATTTGAAGATACACCGGATATCGACTTCGACGGCGTGTTAGATTTTGAAGAAAACACATCCCGAATGGTCGATTCACAAGTGCTAGTGGATATTCAAGGTGGCTACAACGTGACTGATACTATCCGACTTGTACTTGGCGTAAACAACGTACTTGATGAAGAACCACCTTTTGCTATTGGCGATGGCGATAGCGACCTTTATGGGTATGTGGGTAGTATCCACAATCCACGCGGCCGCTTCGTATATACCAAAGCAACGTTTAGGTTCTAAACGTTAGCACTCACTGTGATTGCCTGAATGTCAGGCAATCACAATCCAAAATGAATAAGCATTAAGTTAGCAATGGCCGCGACTAACATGGCCAAAAATGTCAGCATCATACCTGCAATACGCTGCCAGCTTGCTCCACTATGATGTCTTAATCCATAAGCATGGAAAATGCGTCCGAATAAAAGTGCACATGCAAGTGCATGTACCGCCCAACCTTGCCCAGTATTCGCTTCAAAGCAAGCGACCATAATGAGGGTAATAGGAACATATTCACTAAAATTTCCATGAGCGCGACTGAGCCTTTTCAGGTCTTCATTACCACCGTCACCCAAGCTAATTTGATTTTTTCTACGAACCCCTATTACTAAAAAAGACAAGTATAGGTAGCAAATCCCCAACAGACTGGCATAAAACGCCGTTATAGGTAATACCATGAGTTAGCTCCACGTTTATATTAGTTATTCTGCAATTATTAAACGCTATTCGCTTATAACATACAAGTAACAAAAAAGGCCGCAGTAGCGGCCTTTACAAATCAACAAGCTTAATTAACCTAGAAGTTCAGCAAGCTCTGCACTTACTTCATCTACTGGGCGTGTGCCGTCTAACTTGTGGTATTCGCAGTTGCCAGCATCAGCTTCAGCACTATAGTAATTAACTAACGGCTTAGTTTGCTCATGGTAAATCGCAAGACGTTTACGTACTGTTTCTTCTTTATCATCATCACGGATAATAAGGTCTTCACCAGTATCGTTGTCTTTCCCTTCCTCTTTAGGTGGGTTGTAAACAACATGGTAAACACGACCTGAAGCAGGATGAACACGACGGCCACCCATACGCTCAACAATTACATCATCCGGTACGTCAAACTCAATACAATGGTCGACAGAAACACCCGCTTCTTTCATTGCATCAGCTTGAGGAATTGTACGTGGGAAGCCATCTAACAAGAAACCATCTTTACAATCGTCTTGCGCAATACGCTCTTTAACCAGCCCGATAATGATTTCGTCAGATACCAACTTACCTTCATCCATTACACGCTTGGCTGCAAGGCCCATTTCCGTACCTGCTTTTATAGCAGCACGAAGCATGTCTCCGGTAGAAATTTGGGGGATCCCATATTTGCCCATTAAAAACTGAGCTTGTGTGCCCTTACCCGCGCCAGGAGCGCCGAGAAGAATAATTCGCATGAGTGCGTTCTCCGCTTATGATTTTGAACTTTTTTACTTGGGGCACTTTACACATTCAGCACCACAGTGACAAGTCTAAGCCCTACTGTAGAGGGAAACTAAACACTTATGATGAATATATATACTACTTATGGCCCGTTATAAAATCCGACTTTGGTCTTAACTCACTGCTTACTTTCAAACGTACCGAATGAAGTTAGCTAAAGGAGGAAAATATAGCATAAATTAACGTGCAAAATAGATTTAAAGACCCTAGAAACAAAAAACGGGCATTACGCCCGTTTTATATTAATTAACTTTTAATAATGAAGCTTATTTCGCTAACTTCATTAATAAAGTGTTTAAGTTTTGCACAAACGTTGAAGGGTCTTTTAAACTACCCTGTTCAGACAATGCCGCTTGGTCAAACAATACACCAACCCATTGCTTAAACAAATCTTCGTCTTGCGTTTCTGCTAAGGTTTTAACCAAAGCATGTTCTGGGTTAAGTTCGAATAGGTACTTAACGTCAGGCACAGGCTGACCTGCAGCTTGCATCAACTTCATCATCTGTGTAGTCATGCCGTTGTCATCAGCAACAATGCACGCCGGAGAATCAGTTAGACGGTGGGTAAACTTAACGTCTACTACTTTATCGCCAAGGGCTGCTTTAGCACGCTCAACAATACCCTCTACTTCTTTCTCTGCTTCTTCTTGGGCTTTCTTAGTATCTTCATCTTCAAGGTCGCCTAAATCTAAGTTTGCTTTCGCAATAGATTCAAACTGCTTCTCGTTGAAATCAGTTAAGTGCGACATTAACCACTCGTCAATGCGCTCACCCATTAGCAATACTTCAATGCCTTTCTTACGGAAGATTTCTAAGTGCGGGCTAGATTTAGCAGCTTGTAAGCTGTCCGCCGTTACGTAGTAAATCTTATCTTGGCCTTCTTTCATGCGCTCAATGTAATCTGCCAACGACACAGTTTGTGCATCAGATGTACTATTGGTTGATGAGAAGCGAAGTAAACCAGCAATTTTTTCACGATTGTTATGGTCTTCAGAAGGACCTTCTTTCAGCACGTTACCAAATTCGTTCCAGAATGACTGGTACTTATCGGCGTCGTTCTTGGCCATTTTCTCAAGCATTTGAAGTACGCGTTTAGTACAACCTTGACGCAATGCTTGGGTTACCTTGTTGTCTTGTAGAATTTCACGAGACACATTAAGTGGCAAGTCGTTGCTGTCTAGAAGACCTTTAACGAAGCGCAAGTAATTAGGCATAAACTGCTCGGCGTCATCCATGATGAAAACGCGCTGAACATACAGTTTTAAACCGTGCGCTTGGTCGCGGTTCCACATATCAAACGGGGCTATAGAAGGAATGTACAACAAACTTGTATATTCTGTCTTACCTTCAACTTTGTTATGCGCCCATGCAAATGGGTCGGCAAAATCGTGAGAAATGTGCTTATAGAATTCTTTATATTCTTCATCAGAAATGTCTGACTTTTCACGCGTCCACAAAGCAGTAGCTTTATTGACAAGTTCCCACTCACCTGGCTGTGCTGGGGTCTTCTCGCCATCAGGGCCTTCGCTTTCAGGCACTTCTTCTTTCCACATTTTAACCGGAATACTAATGTGGTCTGAGTATTTGCTAACAATTGAACGTAAACGCCAATCATCAGCGAATTCTTTTTCGTCTTCACGAAGGTGCAATACAATTTCAGTACCGCGAGTTGGTTTGTTGATTTCTGCTAAGGTGAATTCACCCTCGCCTTCAGAAATCCACTCAACGCCTTGTGAAGCATCTGCGCCAGCGGCACGAGTGCGAACAGTCACTTTGTCAGCAACGATAAATGCTGAGTAAAAGCCAACACCGAACTGACCAATCAGTTGTGAGTCTTTTGCATTGTCGCCAGAAAGCTTACTGAAGAAATCTTTTGTACCCGACTTTGCGATAGTACCTAAGTTGGCTATCACTTCATCGCGGTTCATACCAATGCCGTTATCAGCAATAGTTACCGTGCCCGCTTCTTTATCTACACTAATTTTTACGTTTAGGTCGCCATCATTTTCATAAAGGCTGTCGTTTTCTAGTGCGCGGAAACGTAGCTTGTCTGCTGCATCGGCAGCGTTAGATACAAGCTCACGTAGGAAGATTTCTTTATTTGAATACAAAGAATGAATCATCAGATGTAGAAGTTGTTTTACTTCCGTCTGAAAACCGTGGGTTTCTTTATGGGCTGTTTCAGCCATAATCCAATATCTCCTCGTTGAATGGATCACGTTACTTTCAAACAGGTAAGGTCGAACTCGCAGTTTTCAACAGCAAAGCGAAAAAATATTATTGGGGAAGCGCCGCAATTTAGAGTTTGCGGCGACCAGAAAAGGCGTGAGTAAGGGTATTACCATCTATATATTCAAGCTCGCCACCAACGGGCACACCGTGAGCAATACGAGACGCTTCAACATTATGTGCCGCGCAAAGCTGGGCTATGTAATGCGCAGTGGCTTCACCTTCCACCGTGGGGTTGGTGGCAAGGATCACTTCGTTAATGCCACCTGCACTAAAACGGGTTTCTAATTCATTGAGGCCAATTTCTTCAGGCCCTACTCCGTCGATAGGCGACAAATGCCCCATCAATACAAAGTACTGGCCTTTATAACTAAGCGTTTGTTCGATTGCCAAAACATCTTGCGGGCTTTCAACAATGCATAATAAGCCACTGGCTTCGCGCTCTGGATGACGGCAAATCTCGCACAGCTCATCTTCTGTAAACGTTCTGCAGCGCTGACAGTGGTGAATATGCTCCATGGCGTTGTGCAGCACATTACTTAAATCTATTGCCCCTTTGCGATTACGTTCCAAAAGATGAAACGCCATTCGCTGGGCACTCTTATTACCTACCCCAGGAAGGCAAGTTAACGCTTGAATTAATTCATTCAGTAACGGGCTAAACTTCATACAAACTACTTATCATGTTAAATCGGTTACGAAACAACTACGCATTTTACTCACTAAAAGTGCTTGTTGCACACTCTCAATAAAAGTTTGCTATAGGCTAGTTTGGCTCAATTATTTTTTCTTTTGGCTTTGCTGCCTTTCGAATCAATTTTTTATGCACTTCATCGAGTTTAATCACATACGCATTTCCGCCGAAAATACCTTTAAATTTCTCGTCGGTAAATATAATGGTGTTGTCGTCTTTAAAAGTGACCGCCTCTTTTTGCGTAATCAACCCTAAATCAATGCGGTAAACATCGCCGGAGAAGAACTTATCCCCTTTGAAGTTTTCGAATAACCAAATACTAGTGGAATCCAATAGCGCTAGCTTAGTTCTGTCGGGGCTTAATGCCGCCGACGTTATCCAGCACAGTTTCTCCATGGTAGTACAGGTTTTAAAAGAGTCGATTAATTCGGCATCAAAGTTAGCCGCATGATCACCCACTTTATATACGTTGGTAATACCATCAAAGGGCTCAGTTCTATTTTTGGTGAATAAATAAAGGTGGCGTCCTAGTGCAACAAAGGCTTCTAAATCGAAGTTACGATCATTCGGTTTAACCGGTGTTTTCCCGTCCATTTCAGGGTAGGTAAACTTAATAATTTCGGCGTTCGTCGACTCGGTTTTAATATCGATAGGGTTTTCTATCTTGTAAATAGTCAGCCATTTTCTGTCGTTATCATTATTACCAAAATCGCCTAGGAAAAAGTGTCCGAAGTCGTTTTGGGTAATATCTTCCCAATCAATGTTTTTAGCATTGGCTACCATGACTTCTTTGGTAATGTCGCCGTTATCATCTAAACGATATAATTTGGGATCATCCCCACTGTCGTTAATAGCCCAAAGAAACCCTTTTTTATCGTATTCGATACCAGAAATTTCATTCAACTTAGGGTCTACGGATAACTGTTTTTTGCTATATAGCCTGTGAGTTGAAATGCCAAATAAGGTAATGGCTACAACAGCGACTACTGTCACCGACAGGATAATACTTTTTTTCAGCATGAAAATGTTGATATTTCTGAAGATTAAGATGGAACGTATTATTACTGATGGTCTACCATAACTAAAGCGTTTTATGCCGAACTTACTGACCAATCAGTTGAAGCAAACCAATCCGAAATTATAGGTAAAGCCTTCGTTTAATAAAAAGCTGAAACTAGCTATGTAAAGACTCCACATACACAGCGCTAACGTGCTATCAATAAAATAGAACCCACTAAAATACATAGACTTAGTTAACATAAACTTCATTTTCAACCATTTATAGATAGATATAAATTTAAGTGATAGAAATAACACACTTTCCAAACAGCCCTAAACCGTCAATAATTTTTACACAGAAAGATTAGAAATTAAAAATAACCAATAAATTCAATAAATTAAAAACTGGCCAATTTCTTGCTGGGGCATTTTCGAACTTCATAAATTGATCATTCAAAAAAATAAAAATTTTAGAACATCAGGGATGTAGTAAATGCCTACCTTTAAAAAAATCATAAAAATTAGTACTTTCTCGTTTAGCCTTTTATTTTCTGCTCAATATGCCAATGCAATTGTTATTGAAAGCAGTGACTCAGCCGAAATTTTAACCGATGCGCTATTTATTAATAATTCAGGCTTAACAATTACCGAGCAATCGCTGTCGGGCCAATTTGGTCAAGCTGGCTTTTATACTAATAACTCAGTAACCTACGGTCTTCCAAGTGCTGGCGGTATTGTCTTTAGTACAGGTCAAGTAAGCGATTATGTCGATGGGCCGAATGAATATATCGATACTGGTTCTGAAGTAGTCGAAATCCCTCTTCCCTCGGCCAATGACGGCAACTTGGCAGAAGCAGAGTTTTCTAACAACCCTGTAGAGATTTTTGAGCAAAGTGAAACGAATGAAGGTGGAAATGAGCAGCCTGGGCTAGAAGGCGGAAATGAGCAGCCAGGGCCAGAAGATGGTGGCGGCGAGGAATATGTACCTCAAAACCCAGCCTCAGCGGCACAAAACACAATTTTAACCCCAATTACCGGGCAAGCTGAACATTTCGATGCTGTGCAATTAGATATTACTTTTGATGTATCTGATGATGTGAGTACTGTGTCATTTATTGCGGCCTTCGGCTCAGAAGAATTTCCAGGCTATGTTGATAGTGAATATACCGACGGCTTTGCCCTATTATTTAACGGTGCTAATGTAGCTTTTGCACCTGTGGCTGAGCTTGCCGTAGACGGTGTATTTGCCCCTATCTCAATCGACCACCCTGACTTCGAGGCCATTGAAGGCACAGAATTGAACGGTTTATTAGCACCAAATGGCATTCCGCTTTTACAATTCGATATTCCCGTAGAGCCAGGCAGTACTGGAAATACGTTTACTATGTTGCTAGCTGATGCATCAGACGATGCATTAGACACAACAGTATATTTAAGCAGCTTTGGTAATTTTGCCGTAGAAAATGGTGAGTCGGAATTTACACCGTTAATGCCGGATGAAGATGTTGAAGTAGGTGAAGAGAGCGAATTTGTATTCACGCTACCGGAGGTTGATGCAGGCGAAACCATTTGGTTCGATCCAGATGTATCGACCGGCTACACGTACACCGCTGGGAACAGTGGTCAATTTGCCAGTGTTACCGCACCGACTTTACTCAGCGTAAATGATGACGATGGGTACCTAATCACCTTTAGCAATTCGTTAGGAGATGAGTACACAGAAGCTTTAATGGCGGGACAAACCTTCGACTTCCCTTTTCCTGTCTCAACGTTCACCCTGACAGGTATTAATGAAGACCTTATGTTAGACCCTACAGATCCAACAGCATTCGTTACCGGTGTTTCTTTTGCTGACCCAGGTTCGTATACAATAACCCAAGCTGCTATTGTGACATCTACCACCAGCGTGCCAGCACCTTCAACGATTGCAATATTCTTACTTTCACTTGTTGGCATTTCGCTAGTTCGCAAACGCAAGTAAACGTAAAAGTAATGGAGAGGGGGTGCTAAACCCGCCCCCGTATTTAGTAAAGATGAAGAAGTATGTCGTAACCTTAGTAGTTATTTTATTCTCATTTTGTGCCGTAGCGGCAGATGAAGAAGGCGCGTTCAACACAAAAGGGGCAGCGAAACGCAGCTGCTCTGAATTTGCAAGTACGTATTCTGAGCAAGGTTCAAAAACATATTTATACGGCGGCTGGCTAGAAGGTTACATCACGGCGTTCAATGCGTTGCAGCAAAAAACGTTTGATATAACGCCATGGCAGACTACTGAACTGATGTTATTGATGCTAAATAAGCATTGCACCGATAATCCAGATCAAAAATTTCTAGATGCCACTAATATTATGCTGCAAGCGTTTTTGCCAACACGCATGTCTACACGTTCCGATATTATCGAGATGTCGATTAACGACAGTACTATTTATATTTATCAAACGGTGCTTGATATGACTGTTGAGGCGTTAGAATCAAGTGGGTATAACATTGATACCGAATCGTCTGACATCGCTTTTAACAAGTCATACGTGGAGGCTATTACCCAATATCAACGGGCAAAAGGTATTGCAGTTACAGGCTTCCCCGACCAGCAAACGCTAGTAAATTTGCTGTTGATAAAGCCCCAAATAAAACGCTAATTAGTTTGGTTGTATTGCAGAAATGCTTTACAACCACTTTCCTTATTAAGCGAAGTACTCTGCTCCCCCCTCTATTTCGCTTCAATTAATACCCATCTTCCACTTTTAATCTAAAAAAACTGCAAATTTTTTTAACTACAAATCTGAGACTTAAACTTTAACAAGACTTAAAACTCAATTTAACAGAATAACGCAGTGTACAAATTTTAACCAATAGTGTTTAATTCTAGGCCGCTAGACAGGGAGGGCTGGCAGTTGTTGTTCAATGATGTATCCCCGTCATCAGTTAGCTACAACTGGAGTAGTGAATAACCACTACTATTCAACGAAAAGGAATACTTCAATGAATGAAACTCAAAATCAACGTTCAAAAGACTCACTAGACTACCGTATTCGTATCGCTTCGCTAAATAGGCATCAGTCCATCCATTCTCAAGTGATGCATATAAATAATGGCGATGAAAAGTCGAGTATCAACTACGCCATGAGCTTTACCAAAGGATTAGAACACAATCCCGAAACTGGCCTTGTTCAAAATGCAGAAACCTGTGAGGCATTAATAGATGCAATTAATGGAGGGGAAATATCGCCTTTCCACGCGATAGATGTACCTACAGCCGAGGGCAAACGCCGGCTTTGGGAAGCGCCAACTGCGGGCTTTGTATTTGATGTTCAAGGCCCTGATGCACAAGAAGTGACAATGGCGCCACCGCCAGGGCTTGGCTCAAGTGAGCTAACCTTTGAAATGGCCGAAGTTTATGAACTAGCGGTTTTACGAGACACCGCTCTCAATAAGTTCAGCGAATTGTCAGATGAGATTGCAGGCCCATGCGAAAGACTAAATAAGCTAAGTTATGCAATGCGCGGCTTCTGTGGACGCCCCAGACTCACTGCAAAAAACGCCTGTGGTGACAAAGTGCTTACGCCCGGAACAGTTTTCAGGGGGTCCTCGCCAGGCGTAGGTATCGGTCCCTACCTCTCTTGCTTCATGTTGATGGGGGGAGGGAATACCAAAAGTAGTGTTGAATCCGGCCTTATTAATTACGGCGCGCAAACCATCAATCAAAAAGTACCAAAAGCAAGTGATAAGAATTTCATGTTGGAATTTGACGAGTGGGTAGCGGTTCAAAACGGTTACAGCCGGAATAACACTCCAAAGACAGGAACGGGGAACTATGAAGAAAACAGTGGAGAGTTAAAACTCACTT
This sequence comes from Alteromonas naphthalenivorans, assembly GCF_000213655.1. NCBI lineage: Bacteria > Pseudomonadati > Pseudomonadota > Gammaproteobacteria > Alteromonadales > Alteromonadaceae > Alteromonas > Alteromonas naphthalenivorans. The sequence continues at coordinate 1,062,884 of NC_015554.1, read as the reverse complement.
TTATTAAAACCCCAAGAGATTTAGCGACATACGTTCATTTCGACGCCCTCTATCAAGCCTATTTAAATGCCTGCCTAATACTACTAAGCCAAAAAGAGAGCCAAGACTTTGCTCCTTTTGATAGTAACTTCGTAAACCTTTCTGGGGAATTTCCTAACTCGCGAGCGGGAGGTTTTGCTTTGTTTGGTGGGCCACATATTCTATCGTTGGTAACAGAAGTGGCAACTCGAGCGCTGAAAGCGGTCAGGTATCAAAAATTTCAAGTGCATAGACGCCTGCGCCCTGAAGTGCTAGCAGCAAGAATAGCCAAATCTGACAATGATGCGTTCAAAGCTGCTGTGGGAGGCGCGGCCAGTACAAATTTCGAGAACATGAAAGCCGATTTATCGGACACATTGGCTAAGATCAATGAACTTTTTCACACGGAAGATTTACTACCGATGGCCTTTGCTGAAGGGTCCCCCATGCACCCTTCTTACGGTGCAGGGCACTCAACTGTTGCAGGAGCGTGCGTGACCGTACTTAAAGCATTTTTCGATACTAATGCGCAGTTAGCCCGAAAAGGAGAATCTGTTTGCTTCGTAAAACCAGAAATTGCTGAACGGGATAATTGGCAACCCGTTAAGATTGTAGCAACTGACAACGACGATACCTTAACTATTGAAGATTCTGATGAAGTGATTACCTTAGAAGCTGAGCTTAACAAACTCGCCGCTAATATATCGATTGGAAGAAATATGGGTGGAGTGCATTTTTTCAGTGACTACTACGATAGTTTGAGAATGGGCGAAGAAATTGCGTTGGGAATACTTAAAGACCAAGCTGAAAGTTACCCTTACGATGCATTTACCTTATCGGTTAAAACGTTTGATGGCGATGAGAAATTAATTACACGCTCTTAAACAGTTGAGACATGTATAAGCAAACATGAAAGGCGTTTTTGATTTACTGTTTCGTTTTATAGCGATGGCGAAAACGAAGTTGCAATAACTATATATTCGAATACTTGGCATTAACCTTATACGTAAATCACTGTCTAATCACACCAGTGGTAATACGGACGCCCTTAGTATTATTTGAATACTGACGAACAAAAAGCCCCGGTTTCACCGGGGCTTTTTGTTACAACGTAATGCTTAACTTACGGTAAGCGTTACTAAAACATTCACATTAAAACGGCATTTTGAAGCCTGGTGGAAGTGACATTCCGCCAGTAACGTCACCCATTTTTTCTTTACTGGTTTCTTGAACGCGGCGAACGGCATCGTTAAATGCAGCGGCAACCAAGTCTTCAATCATGTCTTTATCGTCTTCCATTAACGTGTCGTCAATGTCTACGCGGCGAACGTTATGATTACATGTCATGGTTACCTTAACCATGCCTGCACCGGCTTCACCTGTGACTTCCAGCTTTGCCAAATCGTCTTGCACTTTCTGCATACGATCTTGCATTTGCTGAGCCTGCTTCATCATGTTGCCCATTCCACCTTTAAACATATTCTTTTCTCACTTTGTCTTAGTGTTAGTTAATATTGCTATCGCGCTTTAACCGAGTCGGTCACTATTGATGCGTCGAACGCTGATAACAACGCTTGTATTGTTTCGTCGGTATGTACTACCGATTGTGCATGCGCTTGGCGCATAGCAATAATGTCTTGTTGCAACGCATAGGGCGTTTGTTTTGGCGAGCCAAGGGTGATGGTAATATTCTCCCCTTCGCCAAAACTATGATGCAATACATCAAGCAACTGTTGTTTTGCACTGTCTTTTAGTAGATGCGCCTGACTGTTATCAATTTCAAGCGTTATACCCTGATCATTTCGCAAAAAAGAGGCATGAAGCACCAATTGTTTAAGCAAACCTGCAATAGGCATTTGCTCTACGTCATTGCTCCACTTATCAATTTGGCTCGCATGAACAAGCTTACTACCATCATCCAAATACGCAGCTAGCTTACCTTGATACTGACTTTTGAACTGATTTACTGGCTCAGCACTAAATTCATTACGGGTATCGCTTGGCTCTGATTCTAAAGGCTGAGGTTCTAAAGGCTCTGATTCTAAAGTCTGAGGCTCATTACGAGCTGTTTCGCTATTGCCGCCATACTGCGCCGCGTCAGGCATTGGTGAATCAAAGTGGGTATCTTGCTCGTTGGCAGTAAACGGCTCGTCATTATGCTGCATACCAGTATCCCACGGGGGCATATCGGTTTGGTTTTGCATGCTAGCGTTAGAAGTCGTGTTAGAGCCAACATCTAAATTTGCATTAAAAGTATCAGAGCTTGATGGCGCAGTTGCCGGTGCAGTAGTTGATTCTTGTTGAGCACTGATGTCGTCAGCCGTGCCTTTAGATTGCCTATCATCTCGGCCTTCACTAGAAGGGTCAAGAGAGCTTTGGCTTGAAGCCTTACTCATTCTATCTACAAAGCTAGTAGTTTCGTTCGTCGCTTCAGGCTTTTTCGCCGCTTGTTCTGCGCTTTCATCACGTTTTTGCTTTAATCGCTGTCGTAGCGCGAGCATATCAGCAGTGGATGTTAGCTGTGCCTCTGGTGTGGGTGTAGCGGCTGGCACAGAATCAACAGCTTGCTGCGAAGCAAAATGTGTAGATTGCGTGTCAGGGCCTTCATCAGATAGCGGTGTATTTGTCCGCTGAGCATCGGCGAAATCAGGCGGCATAAATGACGACTCATCATCATCGTAAGGCGGTGGCATATCGTCCATGTATGCATCTGCTGGCGGCATATCATTAAACGGGGCCGAATCTGAAGGAGTATGCTCTGACGCCAAACTTCTGACTGGCTTGCCATACTCACCTGCAGGTTGATTGCTACCCGTAGGCTGATCGTTGCCTGTAAAATGATCACTACCTGTAGAATGATCACTACCTGTAGGCTGATTATTTATTACAGACTGATTGGCATCTGACGGCTGGCCATCTTTTGAATACGCTACCGACTGGGAAGGCTTTACCTGTTGCGAAGGCTCTGCCTGTTCAAAAGACGCTACCTGTTGCGAAGCGGCTTCGCCATACGACTCTTTTTCATGAGCCGAGGCTCCTGGTTCAGGGGGGGTATTCTGTGAAGTGGCTAAATCTGCTATGTCAGAAGAAGATGAAATCTCGTGAGTTCGTGCGCGGTCGGTTTCATCAGTAGCAGTTTCTGCATCTTGAACATTTGCACTGTGAGCATCTTGTTCATTGCTGAAAGCCTCTTCACCGGCTGACGATGACCCAGCGTCTGTGCTTTTAGCACTAAGAGAGTTAGCGGTAGAAGTCGTGCTTTGCGCGTCTTGCTCAGAAATTAGTGTTTTTTTTTCCGCCGATGCAATAGGCAACGAACTATCAACCGTTCCGCTGGCTATCTCAGATGGCGCATCAGCTAAAGGCGTACTAGGTGCAAATGTCATCATACGCATTAACGTCATTTCTAATGCGCTCCTGCCGTCTGATGAGAATGGTAAGTCCTTCCTTCCTTGCAGCGCAATTTGATACAACAACTGCACTTGTTCAGCAGAAATTGATTTAGCAAGTTGGTAAATAGCTTTGGCTGAAGTTGTTTCTAATTTACAGGCTTCAGGCACCCATTGGGTTAACGCTATTTGATGTAGCGTACTGCCTAATTCGGCAAGCACATGATCGTAATCTGGTGCTTGTTCCGACATATCCTGAACCAATTGCATAACATCGGCTGGCGTTTTACTCACCACCGCATGCAATAACTTCACAAGCTGATTTTTATCCATCAAGCCTAGCATGTCGGTAACGACTGAGGCGTTAACCGCATTACCACCTTGTGCAATAGCTTGGTCGGTTAAGCTTAAGGCATCACGCATACTCCCCTGTGCAGCGCGGGCTAACAACGCTAGCGCTTGCGGCTCAAAGGGTAAGGTTTCTTGCTCTAGAATATGATTAAGCTGCCCAACTATTTGCTCTCGCGACAATGCTTTTAAATTGAACTGCAAGCAACGAGATAAAATAGTAATAGGAAGCTTTTGTGGATCGGTCGTGGCCAGTAAAAACTTAACGTGAGGTGGTGGCTCTTCTAACGTTTTTAACAACGCATTAAAGCTATGCTTAGACAGCATGTGTACTTCATCAATAAGATACACTTTATACCGGCCGCGGGTAGGCTTGTATTGTACGTTATCAAGTAGCTCTCGGGTATCTTCTACCTTTGTGCGTGATGCCGCATCAATTTCAAGCAAATCAACATAATTACCCTGCTCTATTTCTTTACAGGTATTACATTGACCACAAGGGTTAGACCCCTGCCCTTCTTCGCAGTTTAAACTCTTGGAAAATATACGAGCAATGGTGGTTTTACCTACCCCTCGCGTACCGGTAAATAGGTACGCGTGGTGCAAGCGGTCGTTATCTAACGCATTCGAAATAGCTGAAACAACATGTTCCTGCCCTACGAGTTCACTAAACTTACCCGGGCGCCATTTACGTGCTAATACCTGATAACTCATTGCTTGTATTTTTATCCTTATTCGCCGTCGAACTCACAAAGCGTGAAGCTTTTGATACCCATCGCGGTTAGCTTTTCACGACCACCTAGTTCAGGTAAGCCGATAACAAAGCCAGCATGCTCAATGGTGCCGCCTAATGTTCGGATTAGCTTTGCTGATGCTTCGATGGTACCGCCAGTTGCTAACAAGTCGTCGATAAGTAAAACTTTATCGCCAGGCTGGATAGCATCTTTGTGGATTTCCAACGTATCAGTACCGTATTCAAGGTCGTAGGTTTCACTCACCACTTCACGGGGTAATTTGTTGGGTTTTCTTACTGGAACAAAACCAATGCCCATCTCGATGGCCAATGGTGCGCCGAATAAAAATCCGCGCGCTTCGGTTCCTGCTACTTTGTTGAATCCCATATCTTGGAATTCTTCAAGCAACAATGCGATACAACTACTGAAAGCCTTATGGTCTTCTAGTACGCTAGTAACATCTCTAAATAAAATACCTGGCTTTGGATAGTCAGGAACGGTTTTAACAACTGATTTTATATACTGTGCAGTCACAATTATGCCTTGAATGTCTGCGTTATAACCAGAAGGTAAACCAGCCGCAGATGATATGCATCAGCGGAAACGCGAGTAAAGTTACGATAGAAGCTAGAAAGTACCACTTATTGTAGACTTCTTTGAAATCTGAATTGTCTGCCATATGCACTACCTAAACAATTTAACTAACAAAAAAATGGTCGTAAATGTTAATCGAAAGCAGACCGGATTGACAGCGCTATTGTAGTCAATTGCCTACTTTCCCAACATTTAACAGCCAAAGCTATACACTCGCGTACAACTTTAGCCTTTCTGCACTTAAGTGCCAGTTAAAAACTGGTGATTTAGTGTTCAGCAAACTCCTCAACTAGGTAACAAAATACCTTTTTGCAGCATATCGCTTACTATTTGCTGCATACCTTGAAGCACAGTGTGTTCTGGTAGGTGGTTTAATTGCTTACAAAGCTGCTCGCCTAAGGCCTCTATTTCTATGCCTTGTTCGTGCTGTTCAATGGTATGCAATAAAACTGCAGTCAGCGGATTTAAATGCACAAATTCTACGTGCTGTTCTTCATTTCTATACACCACGTAGAACTGTTGCTCGGGTGCGGGGGTATCGGGAATATAGTCCATACCAATTAAGTGAACTGGGTATGCATATGAAGCAAGGGTTGCTAGCGGGGAAACGCTCACCTTTGTTACCTGTTCGCCAGCTTCAAAATACACCACCTTATGAGGAGTTTTTCGAATGCTGATATCTAATTCTAGCCATTCATAGTGGGCAAGTTCAGCGGCGAACTCAGGTAATTGAAATGCGAGTTCTGGGTTTGCTGACAAATACTCTACGAATTCTTTGCTAATGTCTGAAAAATACGGTGAACGGCTTTCGTGATGAATAAAAAAGGCGCGCACCAAATCATTCCAATTTTCTTCACTTACCAATGACTTTAACACCGGAAAACCTGTGCTTATAAAACCCATAATGTTATTAAAAAAAAGGGACTGATAAATATCCATGCGGCGTTTAATGTCAGCATTGTTTGTTTCAAACGAATCTGGATCTTTAATTGCGTTAACAAACTGTTGCTGGACGGTTTTAAAATTCTCGCTCATGCAGACTGCCCTGCAAAAACGGTTTGGTGATTTGCAATACTCTGGGCTTGTATCGCTTTAATACGCTGCACTTCTTTTACTAATACTTCCATCGCGGGAATATTAAAATCACGTTCTAATAATGTAGGGAATACGCCATGAGTTTCATAAGCGTGTTTTAGTAAATCCCATACGGGTTCAATAACATCAGCGCCATGGGTATCTACTTTTAAATCTGGGGCTTCATCGAAGTGCCCAGCAATATGACCATATACAATTTTATCGCTAGGTAAGCGGTTTATAAAATCGTAAGCATCATACTTGTGATTAATGCTATTTACATAAACGTTGTTTACATCAAGCAGTAACAAGCAACCTGACTCCGCTAGTACCGCATTGGTAAAATCTAGTTCAGACATTTCTTGCCCAGGCGCCAAATAATAAGACACATTTTCTAGCACCAATGGCCGCTCGATAATGTCTTGAACCTGCTTTATGCGGCCTACCACATGTTTAACTGCATCTTCTGTGAACGGTATTGGCATGAGATCGTACATATGCCCGTTACCAGAACAGTAACTTAAGTGCTCGCTATATAAATCGATATTGTGGGTGTCTAAAAAGTGCTTTACGGTTTTAACGAATTCGATATCAAGCTTGTCGCTACTACCGATAGAAAGGGACAAACCGTGTGTGGTAAAAGGCGCTTGTTGAATACTTTGGGCAAACTGGCGTTCGTATGTTCCCCCTAAAGGGATCCAGTTTTCGGGCGCAACTTCCCAAAAGTCGACCTCGCTAGGCAGTGTTGGTAACACTTCATCTAACATCTCGCGACGAAAACCTAAACCTGCACCTTGAATATGCTTCATTATTCCACCCCAATTTCACACTAAAAAGGCCATCGAATGACGGCCTTTTTATACTGCACTTGCCGTAGCGTTACATGCTACCGCATTTACCTTCACCACATTTTCCTTCTTTAGCTTTTTCCATTTTACCTTCAGCCATGCTAGCTGCCTTATCGCCACCGCACTTGCCTTCACCACACTTGCCTTCTTTGGCTTTTTCCATTTTACCTTCAGCCATACTAGCTGCTTTATCGCCACCGCACTTGCCTTCACCACACTTGCCTTCTTTGGCTTTTTCCATTTTACCTTCAGCCATGCTAGCTGCTTTATCGCCGCCGCACTTGCCTTCACCACATTTACCTTCGGTTGCTTTCGCCGCTTTGTCGCCACCACACTTACCTTCGCCGCACTTACCTTCAGCTGCTTTGCCATCTGCAGATTTGGCAGCTTTATCACCACCGCACTTGCCTTCGCCGCATTTACCTTCAGCAGCGAATTGGCTATAGCCAGATTCTAATGACTGCATTGAAAATGGGTTAACTTCAGCCATAGCAACCGTAGATGCTAACGAGCCAATAACAACCGCACCGAGTGCCGTAGCAACAGAAGATTTTTTAATTTGTTTCATTTTATCTACCCTCAAAAGTATAAGTCTGGTTTTAACGTGCGGTAAGCACGTGTAGTAGTATAGACCTAGGGGGTGAGGATCAAATTTCACTTTTTGTTAATATTTTTTATATTATTAAAATTTAAAGGTATTTTTAGTTAACTTTTATAGTTCCAATGTAGTGCTAACTCAGCGTAACTCGTTTACCTTACAACTAAAGTAGGTTAGGTTTGTTCTGATTGGTTTCTTTTGAGCAAATTGAATACATGTTGAAGCAATTTTATTTGGGCGACTGGCAAGTAGAGCCAGCCTCAAACACCCTTATATTAGGTAAAACGAAGCGCACCGTTGAACCCAAAGCAATGGACGTTCTATTGCTATTGTGTCAGCAAGCGGGTGAAGTGGTTAGCGCCGACGACATTATTACCCAGTGCTGGCCAGACGCGCCCGTTGGCGATAACCCTATTCATAAAACCATAACCCAATTACGTAAAGCATTAGGTGATAAAGCCAGTGCCCCTTCTTTTATAGAAACCATACGTAAACGAGGTTATCGGGTTATTGCCGATGTTCAGTTTTTAGAAGATGAACAAACACGTGCCGCCGAAACCGATTGGCAGGGTCAATCTCCGTTCCCTGGTTTAACCGCGTTTACGCAACAAGAAAGCCAAGTGTATTACGGTAGAAATGCGGCAGTAAAAAATTTACTGGCTAGGCTTTCGGATCAATTTACCAAAAAACGCCCTTTTACCCTTATTATCGGCCCTAGCGGTTCAGGTAAAAGCTCGTTAGTGCACGCAGGTTTATTACCTAGGTTATTAAACAACAAGGGCGCCAATGGTGTTCATGCCATCGATTACGCCAGTATTGATATTGCAGATATTCAGACGGCACAGATTGTGGAAGAACTTGCCGCCTGTATGTTAGATTGGGATATCAACGATGCCCCGTTGTTTGAAGGGGAAAGTGCCGATTCATTAGCGGCAAAACTGAAACGCGACCCTAAGCCGGTTATTCATTTAGCGAAAACTAAACTTACAACTGCAAGCCAGTACAATAACGTCGCTTTCCCTTGCTATGTAATAGTACTCGATCGCCTTGAAGCCTATTTGGCCACTAACCATGTTGATAGTACCCAAAAGGAAGCGGTGTTTACGCTGCTTGAAGCATTAGCAGAAAGTGGCTTCATTTTAATGCTTTTAGTATGTCGGAATGATTTTTACCATCACTTAGCTGCCTACCCCACCCTAATGAAAAATAAAGAGCGTGGAGCACATTTCGACCTTACGCCCCCTTCGGCCAGTGAATTAAGCCAAATGATACGCCTTCCAGCTATTGCCGCAGGGCTAGAGTGGGAAGAAGATAACCATACCGATGTTACGTTAGACGACATTATACTTACCGATGCCGCGGCAGAACCCAACTGTCTTCCATTATTACAATACACCTTACAAGAACTGTACTTGCAGCGAACAGCCAACTTGCTGCAAGTTAGTACCTACAAACAGTTGGGCGGTATAGAAGGCGCAATTGGCCACAAAGCTGAACAGCTTTACCAACAGATGCCGGTGTTAGTGAAAACTGCACTCGACCGCGTGCTTCCTCTAATTGTAACGCTTACCCAAGATGGCAGTAACTTAACCAGCCGCACCGCATTGTGGAGTGAGCTTAGTAACGATAACGAGAAAAACTTTGTCGAGCTAATGGTAGAGCATCGGTTATTTGTATCGCACCTTTATCAAGACAAAGCCTGCTTTAAAGTGGCGCATGAAGCCGTCCTTAGGCGCTGGCAGCGAGTACAAGGTTGGATTCAACAACACCAAAGCGCGCTGGTAAGCAAAGGCAGATTAGAACAACAAACCAAACAATGGCTGCAAGATAACAAAAGTAAGGCGTTTTTACTTACACAAGGTAAGCCCTTAACTGATGCTTTGGCGTTAAAAGCCGACACTAGCTTAACACTGACGAATGACGAATTAGCGCTCATTCGGGCGTCACAGAAAACGGTGCAACGCAAACGGGTTATTCGCGGGGTTACCTTTGCAGCCCTTGCTTGTTTAACCGTAGTTTCATTTGGTGCCATGCTACAAAGTCAGCAATCGCAACAACTGGCCGAAAGGAAGCGATTAGAAGCTGAAAATTTAATGGGCTATATGATAGGTGACTTTGCCAATAAACTACGTAGCGTAAAACGTATGGACTTATTGGAAGGTATCAGCGAACAAGCACTGAGTTATGTTGAACAAGCTCAGCAAACGAGTGAATATGGATTTTTTACCATTAGCCCGCCAAAAGCGAGTTTCGAATTGCGTTTTCAACATGCGCTTTCACTGCAAGCTATGGCAGAAGTACGATTTTATAGAGACGATGTAGCCACCGCGAAAGAAGCTTACGAAGAAGCCGATGTACATATAAAGGCGCTGTTGAGCGATGCACCCAATCACTTCGAGCTACTTAAAGCCGCGGGTGCAAACGCATTTTGGTTGGGCCACATCGCTTATAACGATGGCTTGATGGACATAGCCAGAACGGCATTCGAGCGTTACTTAGCTTATAGCGAACGTATGCTATCAATAGCCCCAGACAATACAGACGCTATGCTAGAAGTGGCCTACGCACAAAACTCTTTGGGCTCTCTTGAATATGAAAACTTCGAATTTAGTAAGTCGATTGAATACTTCAGTGCATCACTAAAGCTCAAACAATATATCGCTGAACAAAACCCTGATGATCTTGATGCTCAACTTTATGCTGCCGATACCCTGTCGTGGATAGCGTCGGCTACTGTTCATACTGGGGAATATGAAAAAGCTTATGGATTGTACGAGGATGCTGAACAAGCTTTTGAAGATATATATATACTTCATAGTTCTAATGCTGCCGCCATTGAACCTTATGTTGCAGTTCTTGTTCAAAAAGCGCTCTTAGCTAAAAAGTTAATGCTGAAAAAAAACTACGGCACAACACTAGAGAAAAGTTATATAATTGTAAAACAGGCGATCTCGCAAGATATTAACAACAGTGAATGGCAATTGGCTTTTTTTCGTATAGAAGCACTTTTACTAGTAAGTGATTCAAGTTTTAAAAGCTCTATTGATGCTCAGCAGGTATTAGCCAAGGTAATTGCATCTAATGCAGAATGGATACTTTTTCCCTTAATTGAATACTTTCAAATGAATTCGCACTGGGAAATTATTACTCAAATTCAAAAATATATACGCTCAATTACCCCAGAAATTATTGAGTCTTCATTAAAGTCCCGTGAGCCAAGCTTTACAGAATATAGTTTAAAAACAAAAAAAATATTATCTCAATTTATTAGAAGTGAAAACATTTTTACCGATGAGCGCAAAAGTTTACTTTGTCATGAGCTTCAACTTACCACATCGAAAATCGTCGAAAAATCTTATCACCCCGATGCAATTTTACCGCATTTTTTTGCGAGTCAATGTACTAACAATACTTCTAAAATAAATGGTACTTTGAAAGCTCACGCAAAAACTTTGACCAAACCTTTCTACTTTGATTATTTATAAAAGGAATAAAATATGTCTAATCCAACACCGATATTTCAGTTTATGGTTTCAGTATTTACGGACGAAACTCCACCTCGATATGCTATTTATGATACCTCAGGCAACCCTGCAACAGGTAATGTAACAGTAACTGAGTCCAGTAGCATGATAATGTATACTTTGAAGAAAGAGTCTAGCGATTTACAATTCGTGGGCCCAGTCATATCTGGTGATTTAGATAATGACTTGACTTACAGTATAACTGAAGATGGGCAAACCATTATCTTTGTAGATTCAGACTCAGCAACAGAAAGTATTTGCATGAAACTAGTTACAGCACCTAAGTCGAGCGTTTATACCAGTCAAGATCCACAAATCATTAATAAACAGAAAAATTAATTTTATAGAATTGGCGGCTGTTAGCTGCCAATTCTGGTTTAAAATGCGCTTTAATATCTGAGGACTTACTTAAGCCTCCCTGTTTTTATTCTATACACCAAACAATACTGATATAGTTTTTATGCGCTACTAAAAGTAGCGTATTTAATATTCAATTTTTGAAGGGAATAAAAATGAAGTCTATATATAAGAATAGTAAAATATTGCTTAAACCATTGTTTTTTTTTAGCGGTACTACTCTCTTTCTCAACGTTAGCACAAGAAGCCACATCAACAATAAATTCAACTGAAGCGACTAACACGGCCACCTTTACCTTACAGCTTTGGGCACCAGATGAAGTGCCGCCTTCCGATGCCAAACATGTGGAAATTGGTGAAGGCTACTACTATCGCTACACACCCGAAGCTATTGCATTTGATAGCAATACCAATCGTAAATTGAATATCGAATTTTCGCCCGCTTTAAATGACCGTTACGCCTTTCGTTGGGTTACCGCAACCAGCCCTGGTGATGTAACTTTAGAGGATAAAACCGATGCCAGCATTCACATTGGTGTTGATGACGGTGACGATGTTGCCGACGACATCTACATAGAAGTATGGGTACTTGATACCCAAACCGGCGAACGGTTCATGTGTGATCCACAAATTATAAATAGAAAACCAGTTTAAAAATTTAGGGCTTCGTGAGGAAGCCCCATTCTATTTCACAAAAAACAAATCTGATCTCTTCCCTGAGACTTAGCCTGATAAAGCAATGTATCAGCCGCGTTCAACAAACCTTCTTTTGAACTGTAGCGATTCTCCATTTGCGTTGCCACACCCATGCTTACTGTTAACTCTGATTCTTGCGATAACGCAAACTGCCTGGTACTTAATTGCGATATATGTCGCTTAATACGTATCGCTAATAATTGGGCGGTCTGTGCTGAACATCGGGGCAACACCAAGGCAAACTCCTCACCGCCATAGCGTGCGGCTAAGGTATCGCGATTAGGAAGGCTTAACGAAATAGTTTCCCCTATTCTCTTTAAGCATCTATCCCCCGCTATATGGCCATATTGGTCGTTGAAGTCTTTAAAGTGGTCGATATCAATAAATATAATACTTAGAGGTACATCGTCTTGCTCGCAAACATCCCACTGTTTATCAAGGTATTCGGCAAACCTATGGCGGTTAGCTAGCCCTGTTAAATAGTCGGTATTAGCTTTGTGTAATAGCGAACCATACTCTGCCTTGTGAAGCGTAAGGTCGCGGAGTATACAAAGATACAGTGTATTAGCCGATGAGAATGCTTCTGGTAACGTTGATATCGACATTTCAACACACACATGTGTTTGGTTGTCTTTGTCTGCTTGAAGGTTAACTTCCATAGGAGGGGCGGAAATTAAACCTCTTTGGCCTGCATCTAAGCTCTCAATAACATAAGTTTGAGACTTACCCGTATCATCTATAACTAGCTCAAGTAAATTATGTCCTAGCAATTTGTCTTTTTCTATTCCCAGTAATGAGGCGGATGTAGAGTTAAGCATTTCAATAGTGCCGTTAACATCTATAACGACAACTGCTTCATTGAGAAAATTAATCATGCGCGAAAGTGAAGAATCCTGGTAAAAGTTAAAAAGCTTTTCTGTGGGTTTTTTACTAATATTTTTACTAAGCATTGTTGAAAACATTCCTTATCCCCTAGCTTTGGGCTGTATTGATGGAACAAAGATTACGGAAAATTTTCGAATTAAACCTTCTGGTTACCTTACGAATTAACACACTGATTTAATTGCAAATTTCAGAGTCAGGAAGGTTAAATCTCGAACCAATTAAGAAGGGCATGAAGCTTTTAAGCGGGAATATCTGGGCTATGTAACACAGTGCATATATTTCACAGCTTGTGTCTTTTTAACACTTTATTTACCTATGTCGTTCAGGCAAATAAATAAAAGTGCATTTAAATCAATATATTAACGTTTGGCACAAAGTATGAATTATAAATCAGGAATGAAACAGTGTGATTTACTAAACAGGAATAAAGATATGTAGGAGTAGAAGCACGGAAATACCTTCGTGCCTTTTAGATTGTCGTCAATACCGTGAACGGTTTCGGCATTCACTTCTCATATTTAACCCAAAGCATTACACATGCAAAGAAGGAATTTATTATGAAAAAGCTAACGTTAGCAATGGTTATTGGCGCAGTAATGTCTACTTCCGCGTTCGCTGCCCATCATGAATCTAGAATAACCTCAGACTTTGAGGCACTAGATGCAAATGGCGACGGCATGCTTTCCAAGGAAGAGGTTAAGGGAAGTATTACTGAAGAGACTATGTCTAAAATAGACTCAGACAGTGATGATATGATTAACCACTCTGAGTTTACTGCCTACATAAAGTCTAAACCTGAAAGGTTTACTGACGAATTAGTGGTTAAAGAAAAAACAAACCACGATGGTAAAGCCGATAGCGCACACCATCCCATGGACAAGAAAGAGGCTATGGGCACAGATGGCGATGTAATTAGCGAAGCAAATAAAGAACTCCGCTCTGAAACGAAAACCAATGCAAACCATGATTCAATGAGCAAGACATCCGCTATGGCTAAACATGAATCCATGGGCGCAGACGGCGACGTAATTAGTGAACAAAATAGAGAAATGCGTTCTGAAATGAAAACTAGCGACACACAACACTCGATGAAACATGGTGAAGCCATCGACGAAACGGGTGCTGTGATCAGTGAAAAGAACAACACATTACGTACAGAAGTTACGGATGCTGCGAATATGCGATTCGATGAAGCCGATGCTAATAAAGATGGTGAACTATCTAAACGTGAAATTGAAAACGCAGGTATTAAAGGTGATTTCATGACCATGGATAAAGATGGCAACGAACTTATTACTCGTATGGAATACCGTAGATATTTTGAAGAAATTAAGACAATGGGCCAGTAATACTAAGCTTAATAGTCGCCTAGTTTAAGCCCCGCCCCTGCGGGGCTTTTTATTGCCTGTTCACTTTCTTACAAGCATAAAAAAAGGCTATCCGTTAGGATAGGCTTCGTTGTGAAGCAATCGTTGTGAAGCAATCGTTGTGAAGCAATCGTTGTGAAGCAATCGTTGTGAAGCAATCGTTGTGAAGCAATCGTTGTGAAGCAATTTCTTCGAATGGGATTGCTTCACAACGAACTATGGCAGTGTGGAGGGCCACCCCGTGCTAACTCTGGCAACCATTTCATGGCTTGCACGTTGTCCCATGGGGCTGGGCCACACTAGCTGGGCCACACTGGCTGGGCCGGTCACCGGAACCCCGCACTATCCCCACGCCAGTTACTGGCCGCCGAGTCTCGGCATGCGCTAATACGTTTCACTTCAGAGTTCGGTGGCTCATATACCACTGGGTGCAGAATCATGATGCTTTTTTGGAATGAGCGCGCAAGGAGGACCTGCAGTACGCTCAGTTTTTTACTACGGCGTAACTGCTAATATTATTTTCTATTAGACATAAAAAAAGCCCTTATCATACGATAAGGGCTTTCTTCGAATGGGAGCTTGGCAGTGTGCTACTCTCACATGGGGAAACCCCACACTACCATCGCCGCTAATACGTTTCACTTCTGAGTTCGGAATGGGATCAGGTGGTACCGTATCGCTATGGCTGCCAAGCAAAAACTTTTGCAAACGTTAGTTTGCGTAATACCGACTTATTTAGTCCATATTACTTTAATAATTAACAATTTAGGAATTCTGATATTCACGTAATCAATCTTTTGAGCACTGAGTACTACTACTCTCGTTGCTTTAATCAGCTTTGTCTTACAACACTCAAGATATAAAGCCTCTTGGGCGTTGTATGGTTAAGCCTCTCGGGCAATTAGTACAGGTTAGCTTAACGCCTTACAACGCTTCCACATCCTGCCTATCAACGTCATCGTCTATAACAACCCTTCCGGACTTTAAAAGTCAGGGATGACTCATCTTTGGGCCGGCTTCCCGCTTAGATGCTTTCAGCGGTTATCCGTTCCGAACGTAGCTACCGGGCAATGCCATTGGCATGACAACCCGAACACCAGCGGTTCGTCCACTCCGGTCCTCTCGTACTAGGAGCAGCTCCCATCAATCATCCAACGCCCACACCAGATAGGGACCGAACTGTCTCACGACGTTCTAAACCCAGCTCGCGTACCACTTTAAATGGCGAACAGCCATACCCTTGGGACCGACTTCAGCCCCAGGATGTGATGAGCCGACATCGAGGTGCCAAACACCGCCGTCGATATGAACTCTTGGGCGGTATCAGCCTGTTATCCCCGGAGTACCTTTTATCCGTTGAGCGATGGCCCTTCCATACAGAACCACCGGATCACTATGACCTACTTTCGTACCTGCTCGACGTGTCTGTCTCGCAGTTAAGCTAGCTTATGCCATTGCACTAACCTCACGATGTCCGACCGTGATTAGCTAACCTTCGTGCTCCTCCGTTACTATTTGGGAGGAGACCGCCCCAGTCAAACTACCCACCAGACACTGTCCATAATCCCGATAAGGGACCAATGTTAGAACATCAAACATACAAGGGTGGTATTTCAAGGACGGCTCCACACAATCTAGCGACTGTGCTTCGAAGCCTCCCACCTATCCTACACATGTAGGTTCAATGTTCAGTGCCAAGCTGTAGTAAAGGTTCACGGGGTCTTTCCGTCTAGGTGCGGGTACACAGCATCTTCACTGCGATTTCAATTTCACTGAGTCTCGGGTGGAGACAGCGTGGCCATGGTTACACCATTCGTGCAGGTCGGAACTTACCCGACAAGGAATTTCGCTACCTTAGGACCGTTATAGTTACGGCCGCCGTTTACCGGGGCTTCGATCAAGAGCTTCTCCGAAGATAACCCCATCAATTAACCTTCCGGCACCGGGCAGGTGTCACACCCTATACGTCCTCTTGCGAGTTAGCAGAGTGCTGTGTTTTTAATAAACAGTCCCAGCCACCTGGTCACTGCGGCCCTCATCTGCTCAAGGAGCAAGTCCTATCACAAACAAGGGCGTACCTTCTCCCGAAGTTACGGTACAATTTTGCCGAGTTCCTTCACCCGAGTTCTCTCAAGCGCCTTAGTATTCTCTACCTGACCACCTGTGTCGGTTTGGGGTACGGTTCATATAATCATAAGTTTAGAAGCTTTTCCTGGAAGCAGGGCATCAACAACTTCACCACCGTAGTGGCTCGTCTCGCATCTCAGCTTTAAGAATCCGGATTTACCTAAATTCTCGGCCTACTTGCTTTCACTTGGACAACCAACGCCAAGCTTGCTTAGCCTTCTCCGTCCCTCCATCACTGATTATATAAGTACGGAAATATTAATCCGTTTCCCATCGACTACGCATTTCTGCCTCGCCTTAGGGGCCGACTTACCCTGCCCTGATTAGCATGGGACAGGAAACCTTGGTCTTCCGGCGTGGGAGTTTTTTCACTCCCATTATCGTTACTCATGTCAGCATTCGCACTTGTGATATGTCCAGCAGACTTCTCAATCCACCTTCATCCACTTACACAACGCTCCCCTACCATACGTGTAAACACGTATCCGCAGCTTCGGTATATTGCTTAGCCCCGTTACATCTTCCGCGCAGGCCGACTCGACTAGTGAGCTATTACGCTTTCTTTAAAGGGTGGCTGCTTCTAAGCCAACCTCCTAGCTGTCTATGCCTTCCCACATCGTTTCCCACTTAGCAATATTTTGGGACCTTAGCTGGCGGTCTGGGTTGTTTCCCTCTTCACGACGGACGTTAGCACCCGCCGTGTGTCTCCCGGATAGTTCTCATTGGTATTCGGAGTTTGCAAAGGGTTGGTAAGTCGGGATGACCCCCTAGCCTTAACAGTGCTCTACCCCCAATGGAATTCGTCCGAGGCTCTACCTAAATAGATTTCGGGGAGAACCAGCTATCTCCCGGTTTGATTGGCCTTTCACCCCCAGCCACAAGTCATCCCCTAACTTTTCAACGTTAGTGGGTTCGGTCCTCCAGTTGATGTTACTCAACCTTCAACCTGCCCATGGCTAGATCACCGGGTTTCGGGTCTATACCTAGCAACTAAAACGCGCAGTTAACACTCGCTTTCGCTACGGCTCCGCTATTCGCTTAACCTTGCTACTAAATATAAGTCGCTGACCCATTATACAAAAGGTACGCAGTCACCCCATCACTAAGCACCCTGCTTGATTTTTGGCGGTTTACCGTTGGCTGCTTCGCAGGTCAACGCTAACGCTTATCAAACGGTTGTACTTTGTGAGTCACATCACTAAAGGCACTTAGTGATGGGGCTCCCACTGCTTGTACGTATACGGTTTCAGGTTCTATTTCACTCCCCTCACAGGGGTTCTTTTCGCCTTTCCCTCACGGTACTGGTTCACTATCGGTCAGTTAGGAGTATTTAGCCTTGGAGGATGGTCCCCCCATATTCAGTCAAGATAACACGTGTCCCGACCTACTCGATTTCACAAAAACAAACACTTCGTGTACAGGGCTATCACCTTGTATCGCGCCACTTCCCAGAGGCTTCCACTACGTTCATAATTGCTTAAGGGCTAATCCCCGTTCGCTCGCCGCTACTAGGGGAATCTCGGTTGATTTCTTTTCCTAAGGGTACTTAGATGTTTCAGTTCCCCTCGTTCGCCTCGTTACACTATATATTCATGTAACGATACCTATAAATAGGTGGGTTTCCCCATTCGGACATCTGTGGCTCAAATGCATTTTGTCGGCTCACCACAGCTTTTCGCAGACTTACACGTCCTTCATCGCCTCTAACTGCCAAGGCATCCACCGTATACGCTTAGTCACTTAACCATACAACCCCAAATGGCCTTCGTTAACACTTCCTATTCTTCCTAAATTTCCTCGTTCGCTCAGTTACATACTAAAAGTATGTGTCTTCGCTTACTCGTCGATTTAGTCGACTAGAAACTGTTACCTCGACCATTGCACTAATAACCTTATAAATAAGAATATTAAAACAATGATTGAGCGAAGCGCTCTCCCGCCTTTTGAAATCAGGACTGGATGAGATCTAACTCAGTTGTATGCATGACAAGCTAATCGTGAAATTGCCTTGCTATCTTCTTGCTAATCGGACTTGCCGATTGGCACGCTTTTCAACGCTTTTTCGATAACAAGCAATTCAAGTCAAGTAGAGTAGTAAGTACGTCTTTCGACTTCTCAATTACTCAAATTTTGATTGATTTACTAATTAAATATCAGCTTTCCAAATTGTTAAAGAACGTAGGAGATTTCATGCTAAAAGCATTAATTTCTTCCTTAGAGTAAAAAACCCTAATCAATGCCTACTCATTTGAGTAAATATTCATTAGGATTTCGATCCGATGACACTATCTACGGCATATCGAGTTTGTGGCCAGTTCGCTTGGTGCGGGTAGTTTCAACGCGAGAAACGCAGTGTGCGCTAGCACATGAGTATCGCAACGATTGGAAATAACAAAACCAAGTAGAAATGGTAGGCTTGGGCAGACTTGAACTGCCGACCTCACCCTTATCAGGGGTGCGCTCTAACCAGCTGAGCTACAAGCCTATTACTTGCTTCTGCTTTTTGCCCTATGCTGCGCCTCTTGTTCGTCGCTTGTTCAGTCACATACTAAAGTATGCTCCCTCACGCACTCCTCATTCAGCTTGCCTAGAACAAAAATCATTGCAATTAATTGCTTTGATTTAGCTCTGTTTGGACTAACGTGCAGATGGTGGAGCTAAGCAGGATCGAACTGCTGACCTCCTGCGTGCAAGGCAGGCGCTCTCCCAGCTGAGCTATAGCCCCATTTTCTGTATAACTACAAAAAAACTTCGTGTCGTTCTTCATTTAATAACAAAACAATCTGTGTAGGCACTACACTAACAATGTCACCATCGACATTTTGGTAAGGAGGTGATCCAACCCCAGGTTCCCCTAGGGTTACCTTGTTACGACTTCACCCCAGTCATGAAACACAAAGTGGTAATCGTTCTCCCGAAGGTTAAACTAACTACTTCTTTTGCATCCCACTCCCATGGTGTGACGGGCGGTGTGTACAAGGCCCGGGAACGTATTCACCGCAGTATTCTGACCTGCGATTACTAGCGATTCCGACTTCATGGAGTCGAGTTGCAGACTCCAATCCGGACTACGACATACTTTAAGGGGTCCGCTCCACATCACTGTCTCGCATCCCTCTGTATATGCCATTGTAGCACGTGTGTAGCCCTACACGTAAGGGCCATGATGACTTGACGTCGTCCCCACCTTCCTCCGGTTTGTCACCGGCAGTCTCCTTAGAGTGCCCAACTAAATGCTGGCAACTAAGGACAAGGGTTGCGCTCGTTGCGGGACTTAACCCAACATCTCACGACACGAGCTGACGACAGCCATGCAGCACCTGTGTTTGAGTTCCCGAAGGCACGAAACTATCTCTAGTAACTTCTCAACATGTCAAGTGTAGGTAAGGTTCTTCGCGTTGCATCGAATTAAACCACATGCTCCACCGCTTGTGCGGGCCCCCGTCAATTCATTTGAGTTTTAACCTTGCGGCCGTACTCCCCAGGCGGTCTACTTATCGCGTTAGCTTCGCTACTCACGGCTTAAAGCCACAAACAGCTAGTAGACAGCGTTTACGGTGTGGACTACCAGGGTATCTAATCCTGTTCGCTACCCACACTTTCGCACATGAGCGTCAGTCTTTGGCCAGGGAGTCGCCTTCGCCACTGATGTTCCTCCAGATATCTACGCATTTCACCGCTACACCTGGAATTCCACTCCCCTCTCCAAGACTCTAGTCTGCCAGTTCTAAATGACCGTCCCAGGTTGAGCCCGGGGCTTTCACATCTAGCTTAACAAACCGCCTGCGTGCGCTTTACGCCCAGTAATTCCGATTAACGCTCGCACCCTCCGTATTACCGCGGCTGCTGGCACGGAGTTAGCCGGTGCTTCTTCTGTTGTTAACGTCACGGCTAGCAGGTATTAACTACTAACTTTTCCTCACAACTGAAAGTGCTTTACAACCCGAAGGCCTTCTTCACACACGCGGCATGGCTGCATCAGGGTTTCCCCCATTGTGCAATATTCCCCACTGCTGCCTCCCGTAGGAGTCTGGGCCGTGTCTCAGTCCCAGTGTGGCTGATCTTCCTCTCAGAACAGCTAGAGATCGTTGCCTTGGTGAGCCTTTACCTCACCAACTAGCTAATCTCACTTGGGCCTCTCTTTGCGCCGGAGCCGAAGCCCCGTTTGGTCCGTAGACATTATGCGGTATTAGCAGTCGTTTCCAACTGTTATCCCCCTCGCAAAGGCAAGTTCCCAAGCATTACTCACCCGTCCGCCACTCGACATCATCTAGCAAGCTAGATATGTTTCCGTTCGACTTGCATGTGTTAGGCCTGCCGCCAGCGTTCAATCTGAGCCATGATCAAACTCTTCAATTAAATATATCGAATATGAATCGTCGTTGTGTGACACTCTTAATGAGTGCCCACACAGATTGTCTTGTTATAAATTGTTAAAGAACTATCGTGCAAAAATCATAATGCGAAGCATTCTGTTTTTGCGCAAGGAGGACTAACACTACATATAGTTGCTTAGACTTCCTCACCTCACCCGAACGGCCGTTGCCTTTTCGATGAGCGCTTCTCTTCGAAGCGGATGCGCATTCTACGCGTTTCGTTTTCAGTGTCAACGTTTTTCGTAAATTTCTTTTCGAACCGTTGTTAACCCCAAAGAGTTAATGAAAACTGCTTTTCCAGTGTTGTTACCAACTCCTTGAAGCGAGGCGCGCATTCTACGCGTTTCGGTTTTCATGTCAACACTTTCAGAAAATTAATTTCAAAAGCATTTCGTTGTAAACCTCGCCAGCACTGCCTTTCAAGCTGTAGTGACTTGCTTGGCCAGTGTAAGTTATTTTACTTTCCTGTCGAAGCGGATGCGCATTCTAGAGATTTCTGAGGCAAGGTCAACCTCTTTTTAATAATTCATAAAAAAAGCGACCTAGAAGGTCGCTTTTTAGTCGTTTGGTATATTAATACAACTAACTCATCACTATTAATGACTGAGAGGCGTGTTTTTACACTTTATTAGACGACTCTTCGTCTTGCTGCCCTTCGCTACTATCAACAGTATCGGTCGTACTATTAGCATCAGCATCAAAGTCTGCATCTTCTTCTTGCTCACCTACTACGTCGTTCAACGTAACTTTATCGACGGTTCTAAATGTATTGATTGGGCCAGCAAGCGCGTAAAGAGAAAACACAATAAAGAGTACTAAAGCAGGCTCTGTTGCTACCACCACAAATATAAGTAGCACAATAAGCAGCCCTACGAAAGGAACCTTCCCATGCCAATTCAATTCTTTGAAAGAATTGTATTTGAAGTTACTCACCATTAGTAGGCCAGCGAAACCAGTAACTAATGCCACTACAATTCCGTAGTCTGTACCTACAGCATCATATTCAACGCCTACCCAGACTAAGCCAGCAACTACTGCTGCTGCAGCTGGGCTAGCCAAGCCTTGGAAGAAGCGTTTATCGGCAATACCAACCTGCGTATTAAATCGTGCTAAACGTAAAGCGGCACCTGCCACATAAACAAAGGCTGCTAACCAACCGAATTTACCGAGCTCAGTTAAGCCCCAGTTGTATGCGACTAACGCTGGCGCCATACCAAATGAAACCATATCGGCCATTGAGTCATATTCAGCACCGAAATCGCTTTGCGTATTCGTCATACGCGCAACCCGGCCATCTAATCCATCAAAAACCATAGCAACAAATATAGCTACAGCTGCTGCTTCAAATCTTCCTGTCATCGAAGACACTACTGCAAAAAAGCCTGAAAATAGACCTGCAGTGGTTAGTAGATTGGGAAGAAGATAAATCCCTTTTCGCTTTTGTTCAGACATAAGTCCTCATATATACATAAATAACTAATTCAATTATTTCATAGTTCATTGCTGGCGCATAGATAACATTCTTAGTCAGTCTTTAACCGCAACTGATATGTAGGTATTTAACCATATACGTAACGTCGCTCCCCGTTTAGTTATCATATACGCATCATGTTGAAGTTCACGATGTCTACTCTGCCTGTAAAAAGTAGAGCTAAATATCGTACGAACTACACCTTTATATATTTAAAGAAGGTCTAGTTATAATGCGTTTACTTAATGTATCAATACTTACCGCGGGCTTTATTGGTTTAACCCTATTGCCACTTTCCGCTGCTGAAGCAGGTTCTAACAAATGGCATAATTCCGACTACTCAGGGTGCAGCTCAAATAATAGCTCATCTAACAACGATTTATGCGAATCTGCTTTAGGCGAGAATATCTATGACCTCGTTGATGATGGCGTACAATCAGGAACAGATCCTCTCAATAGCACCATTTCGGTTAACGGGGTAAACATTTCTGTCTCCGCTTGGTCCGACACCTACGGTAAAAACGATGACCTTGTTGTAGATGCGAAGTTAGAAAAAATCTCTGACTACTATGGGTACGGTGTAACAAATGATGATTGGGAAACTTACTATAACCCTGATCACGCTATAGACAATGTAAATAAAGTAAACGGTAACGTCACAGACTTCGATTTCGTTTTGTTGTCATTCGACCAGGCCGTTTCAGTAACAGGCGCAAGCTTTTCCTGGCTATACAGCAACAGCGACTCACAAGTATCTGTGGCCGCACTTGATTCCATTTCAGGTTTAACCTCAGGCAGTCAAACCTGGAGCGATATTGTTGCAGATGCACTGACAACTGCCTCTTATGATATAGAAAATTGTGACTATGTAGAACATAGGGCAGATTTCGATATTTCAGACACTTCCCAGTATTGGTTAATCGGTGCTTATAATACAGTTTTTGAAAATATCGGAGGTTATATTGGAAATGATGCCTTTAAGCTTTCATCAGTTGGATTTTCTGTAGCAAATGATAGTCCACCGGCCCCCTCAGCTGAAGTGAGTGAGCCAACCACGTTAGGCTTATTGCTCGCAGGTGTTTTTCTTGTTGCTTGGCGTAGAAAACAGCTTTGAATGGCGCTTACGTAAGAAGTGCTACTTTAGTTTAAAACTGACAGGTATTACCTGTCAGTTTTTTTTACTACCATTAAAACAACATCATAAAATTACAACAAAATCAACAATATAATAAATGGCACACTAAATGCTTACTAATTATCATTATGGTGAATATTAGTGGTAATGAAACATATGAAAGGCTTAACAAGTTTTGCGTTTAGCGTAGCTGTATTATTGACCGGAAACGTTCTGGCTGATGATAGTCTCAGTGAAGCAACCTATTCTCTTTTTGAAAATGGAATTACTCAAACTTTAACTCCATCTGCCTCACATGGTTCTTTGATTAACATTGACGGAACAGATGTTTATGTCGGTATTACAGCATGGTCGGACACAGGGAACTTAAGCAGTTCTTCGTCTAAAGATACAAAATTAGACCAAGGCGACATCAAAGGCTGGAGCTCTTACGGCAACGTCGGTTATGGCATCTTGAATGGCGATTATTCGTGGGGTGGAGATAGTCATTCGGCTGATAATTACAATGATGACGGTAAAGATGATTTCGATATGTTTTTACTGAGTTTTAGTGAAGACGTGACTCTTCAGGGATCATCATTTTCTTGGGTAAATGGAAATAATGGAACCAAAGAGGTGACTGTTGCGGGGTTAAGTGACATTAATTCGTTTAGCGATAGCGTAGAGTCAACATGGGCTAGTGTTTCAAGTTCTATTGTTGCGGGTACACTCGGTCACTTTGGTATAGGCAGTAGAGACAGTTCAACAAATTTGTATGAATCTAAATTTACGACGTTAACGAATTCTGCAAAATACTGGTTAGTCGGTGCATATAATACTGTTTTTGATGATAGTTCAAGCACTTATCACGGAGTAGGCTTTAAGCTTTCTTCACTTGACCTAGCGATTCAAAAATCTACAACGCCTCCACCGGCTCCAACACCGGTTAGCGAGCCAGGTGCACTTGCGCTGATGAGTATAGGACTTGGCCTTTTAGCTTACCGCCGTAAGCGTCGCGTTTAATTGTTTTAATACGCAGGGAAAACACGTATCTTTATAAGGTGGCTTAGGCCACCTTTTTTTATGCTATTTTTAAGCTTGTAGCTGGGTAATATTTTAAGGTAATTATGGATTTGGTTAATAATAAAAAAGGTTTTTTCAAGCGAGCACTTGTCACGGCTATCGCGACCTCAATTTTTGCTTTCAATAGTTTCGCAACAACTTCTGAAGATTATGAAAAAGCACTCTCAGCTTTTAACGAGACAGCTTACGATGAAGCCTATATACACCTAAAAAACAGCTTACAAAAAGATCCCGAAAACCTTGCTGCAAAAATGTTGATGGGTGAAATTTTACTTATTAACGGTTATTTAAACGCAGCTGAATTGGAATTTGTAGAGGCGCTAGAAATGGGCGCCGATATAAATTTATTGGCTGAGTTGCTGGGCAACACTTGGCTGTTCATGAACAAGTATCAAAGCATCGTCGATTTCACCGATGTGGACAAGTTATCTGGTGACGCTGAGCGGGAGTGGTTACTGATAAGAGCTACCGCGTGCGTTCGATTAGAAGATAGTGAATGTGCGCTTAAAGATTACAATACGATTGTGGCCTCTTCACCTAATTTTGTGCCAGCGATAAACGGGCTAGCCTCTATTGCTTTGCAAAACGAAGAGTTAGTTGAAGCCAACCAACTTATACAGAACGCGATTTCCATCGAGCCAGAAAACGCTATTTCATGGAGATTAAAAGGACAATTAGCTTACCGTCAAGGCGATAAAGATGCCGCTACTGCCAATTTACAAAAAGCGCTCACGTTTAACCGAAACGACCCTATTGCGCTTCGTAATTTAGTTGATCTTTATTTAGAAGCGAAAGACTACGATACGGCAAAATTGTTTGTTGATGAGATTATTGAAGATACACCAAACGATCCTTTAGCTATCCTGTTGAACAGCTGGTTGCAAAGTAGAGATAACAAAGAGGCCATTGATAATAAAAAGCTAAAAGAGCTAAATGACTTTATGGCGCAACTGGATCCAGAGTTAATTACCTCTCAACCTATGTTGCTTTATATCAGTGGTTTAACTAATTTTTTCAATAACAACATGGAAACTGCGGCTAAAGATTTTTCCGCTTATCTGCAAAAAGAGCCCGAAGATTTGCAAGCAGTACTAATGCTCAGTCAAGTTTATATGGCTACCCAGCAAGACAAACAAGCACTGCTACTTCTAGAACGCTATCAAGAACCTTTAATGGAAAACCCCGACTCTGCACTTATGTTGGGTGATCTTTTCATTCGTCAAAAAAAGTCATTTAAAGCTGAACGACTGCTTCGAAATTTGGAAGAAAAATATCCTGATGAAGGAAAACTTCAACTATTCAAAATTAAGTTGATGGCGGCTAGAGGCAAACAAGAGCAAGCCTTGTCTATTCTTCAAGAGAACCTACCAAAATACACACAAAATGCCGGTTTCCTATTTACTTATTCGTTAATGAATTTGCAAGCAGAGCGTTTTGAACCAGCCCTTGAAGGGGCTAACTTGCTAAACAAGCTATTCCCTGATGAAGCCGAGGTTTATAATTTAAAAGCCGGTATTCTTATTAGGCAGGGGCAACTAGAAGCGGCAAAAGAAAATATCGAAAAAGCACTCGAGCAAAACCCCACCCTCTTTCCTGCAAAGTTTAATTTAGCAGCTACAGAAAGTCGGTTGGGTAATGTTGATGAATCAAACGTGCTGGTAGAAGAGTTACTTATCCTATCGCCACAGCACAGTGAAACCCTAATGTTGAAAGCGTTCAACATGACTAAACAGGGCTATGTAGAACCAGCGAAACAGATTTATCTCGATGTACTTACCTTAGACCCATCGAATGTGGGTTCAAGAGAAAGACTGTCATCCTTGTATCAACAGCAAGGTGATACAAAAAATGCGTTGTATCACTTAGATCTATTGTTAAAGGATAACTTCGATAACGCAGAGTACTTACTTCGAAAAGCATCGCTACTCATAAACTCAAAGCAGCTTACTGAAGCAGAAAAAACGCTCAATATTGTTCGAAACTTTATTAACGACAACCCAAGAGATTTAGTAACGTATTCCGATTTGATACGCTCGCTAGGCAACAATGACCTGTCGCTCAACGCGATGGAGCGGGCATACAGTATTTCGCCAGAGAATAGCTCTATTTCTCTACGGTACGCCAGTTTACTGCTCGACTTACAAAACAATACTAAAGCTAAATCACTATTAAATGGCATGCCAAAAGCAAAAGAGCAAACTCCAATTTATTGGTATTTGATTGGCCGTTTAGAAGCTAATTTGAACAAAGACAATGCAGCAGTCGATGCTTACCTCAAGGCTCTGGATGTTAATCCAAGCTTTTCTCAAGCTTTCGTAGCCATTTATAATTACGCATTGAACGAAGAGTTTGTAGATACCTTTCTATCTAAATCTAGAGAATTAATAGCAGAAAATGACGCTAATTTATTAGCGAAAAACTTACTAGCGCAATATTTGTTTTTCATTCGAAATTTTGAAGAATCTACCGCACTATACAAAGAGTTAGTCGAGAACCCAAATACACTTAATCCAGCTGAGGCTTACAACCGTTTGGCTATTATGGCCGTTGAGGACTCATTAGAAACAGCCCATGCACACGCTAATACAGCCTTCGAACTACAGCCTAATTCAGCCAAAATACTTGATACCTTTGGTCATATAAAAGCATTGCGAGGCGAATATGAAACCAGCCTCAAACTATTACGCGACGCCTTTGCACGTGATGCCAATGATCCTAACATTCGCTATCACTTGGGTTACACATTGGCTAAATTAGGCAGAATTGAAGAAGCAAAAGAAGAATTAACCTTTGCGGTAAATGTGAAACGACCTTTCTTTAAACGTCCTGAAGCACAAAGCCTGCTTGATAGTCTCTAGCTACCTTCATTAACCTTTTCTCACGTTTAAAAAAGCCACACTATCTATCAAGATGTGTGGCTTTGTTTTATCTACACAGTCACTACTGCGGCATAGCTAATCAATCACTGGTTTGAAATCACTAGCTTTTCGTTATCCACACCTATTCTGATAACAGAATCTGGCACCAAATCACCAGAAAGTAACTTTTGTGCTAGCGGGTTTTCTATATGAACTTGAATTGCCCGTTTGAGTGGCCGAGCACCATATACTGGGTCGAACCCGGCATCAGCAAGTTTATCCATAGCTGCACCCGATAAATTAAGCTTATAACCTTTTTCTACTAACCTGGCACGTAGTGCTGCCAGTTGAATTTTGGCAATAGATTTAATTTCGTCTTTGCCAAGAGGATGGAATACCACAATGTCATCAACTCGGTTGATGAACTCAGGGCGGAAATGTTGCCCTACCACCGACATGACTGACGCTTTCATTTCTTCGTACTGACTTTCTTCATGCTGATTTTGAATGATGTCAGAACCTAAGTTAGACGTCATGATCACCACAGTATTTTTAAAATCTACGGTGCGGCCTTGTCCATCGGTCAAACGGCCATCGTCTAACACTTGTAGCAAGATATTAAAAACATCAGGATGCGCTTTCTCTACTTCGTCGAGCAAAATAACAGAGTAAGGTTTTCTGCGTACCGCTTCGGTCAAATAGCCGCCTTCTTCGTATCCAACATAACCAGGGGGAGCCCCAACTAATCGAGCAACCGAGTGACGCTCCATAAATTCCGACATATCAATACGCACCATGGCGTCTTCGGTGTCGAACATGAAACCGGCTAGTGCTTTACATAGTTCAGTTTTACCAACCCCTGTTGGGCCTAAAAATAAGAATGAGCCGATAGGACGGTTAGGATCCGCAAGACCAGCTCGAGAACGTCTGATGGCATTAGACACAGCCTCAACCGCTTCCCCCTGCCCTACTACACGTTTGTGTAATACATCTTCCATCTTAAGTAATTTATCACGCTCGCCTTCTAGCATTTTAGCGACAGGTATACCTGTCCATCGGGACAATACATCGGCAATTTCAACTTCGGTGACCTTATTTTTCACCAACTTAGTTTCTCGGGTTTCATTCTCAGATGCCCGCTCAAGTTTTGCTTCTAACTCGGGAATTCTGCCGTACTGAAGCTCAGACATACGATTTAAATCTGATGCTCTGCGCGCAATCTCTAAATCGAGCTTCGCTTGTTCAAGTGCCGACTTAATAGTTTGGGTACCTTGCATGGCTTCTTTCTCATCAAGCCATACTTTTTCAAAGTCATTGTATTTAGTTTCAGCCTGCTCACGTTCAAGCTCAATCATTTCTAAACGTTTATGGCTGGCATCATCAGTTTCTTTCGCAAGCGCTTGCTCTTCCAGCTTCAGTTGAATAATACGGCGCTCTAACCTGTCCATATCCTCAGGCTTTGAATCAATTTGAATGCGAATACTCGATGCTGCTTCATCAATTAAATCAATCGCTTTATCGGGGAGTTGTCTGTCGCTAATATAGCGATGAGACAAGCTGGCCGCCGCTACAATGGCAGGGTCGGTAATATCTACTGAATGGTGAAGTTCATACCGTTCTTTCAACCCCCGCAAGATAGCAATGGTGTCTTCTACGCTAGGTTCATCTACCACTACCTTTTGGAATCGGCGTTCAAGAGCGGCGTCTTTTTCGATATATTGGCGGTATTCATCAAGGGTTGTGGCGCCGACACAGTGCAATTCACCGCGGGCTAAAGCCGGTTTTAACATATTCCCCGCATCCATAGCGCCGTCGCCTTTGCCGGCACCAACCATGGTATGCAGTTCGTCGACGAATAAAATAACGCGGCCTTCTTCTTTAGCTAATTCATTGAGAACCGCTTTAAGGCGCTCTTCAAATTCTCCACGGTATTTTGCGCCTGCCACCAGTGCGCCCATATCTAGAGAAAGTACACGCTTATTCTTGAGCCCTTCTGGTACTTCACCGTTAATAATACGCTGTGCTAAACCTTCAACAATCGCAGTTTTACCGACTCCAGGCTCACCAATCAACACGGGGTTATTCTTGGTTCTGCGTTGCAAAACTTGCACTGCACGACGAATTTCGTCATCGCGACCAATAACGGGGTCGAGTTTGCCTTGTTCTGCGCGCTCGGTTAAATCGGTGGTAAATTTTTCCAGTGCTTGACGCACGTCTTCAGCATTAGGATCGTTTACGGTTTGCCCGCCACGCATAGAATCAATGGCATTTTCAACGTTATCTTTGGTAATGTTAAGCTGCTTTAGAATTTCGCCTAACCGGCCGTTGTCTTGAATAGCGGCAAGTACGAAAATTTCAGAGGTAATATATTCATCTTTACGCTGCTGAGCGATTTTGTCGCACAGGTTAAGCAATATGCCACTTTGTTTACTTAGCTGTACATCACCGCCAATGCCATCAACACTAGCAATGCGGTCAACCGCTTCACTTAACGCCGAGCGAAGTGCATTCACATTTACATTTGCTTGGTCAAGTACGGGTCGTACCGAACCACCTTGCTGATTTAGCAAAGCCGTCATTAAATGTACAGGTTCGATGTATTGATGGTCGCGCCCAAGCGCTAAAGATTGAGCATCCGAAATGGCAAGTTGGAACTTATTGGTGAATCTGTCTAATCGCATAGCTAAACCCTAATAATGTCAAAATACCCTATACATTAGTTATGGGAGCTTATTGAATGAGATTCAAGAGAAACGATTAAAGTTTCGTAAACCTTTGATTTAGCGCAAACCTATTACACTTACCATTCTACCGGTAGATGTCTTGCCTTGATGCGTGGCCCTGCGGTGGGAGTAAAACTGTTTTTCATTGCAGTAGGTGCAAAGCTGACTATTAATGACGGTACCCACATTGAGCGATGCTAGCTGCTGGGTCGCAATGGCGGGTAAATCCAATTTAAACTTAGTGGGTATATCACCTTGGCATAATGCTGACGGATAATCTGCGAAGCGTTGTGCTAACGACGCATCTACTTCATAGCATTGCTGACAAATAGCGGGCCCGATCCAAGCCATTAACTCTGAAGCTTGGCTTGAAAAGTGGTTTACTGTGCGTCTAATAATTTCAGACTCAAGCCCTTTCCATCCGGCATGCACGGCGGCTACTTCCTTACCCGCATTATCACAAATAAGGATAGGTACGCAGTCAGCTGTCATTACCGCACAAAAATGCGTAGTACTTGTGGTATACGCTGCATCGCCTTCTGTCTCGCTAGAAGGCAACGTAACAACATGGTTACCATGAACTTGGTTTAACCACGTAATAGCATTGGCATAGGGCAAACCGGCACGATTTAATGCCACGGCTTTTTTGTCATCACCCACATGGTCACCAATATTGCACTGGGCATACTCCCCACGACTGGCACCTGGGTTATCGAGGTCACAGCCACTACCATCGCGGGTAGTGGTGTAAGCAACCACGTTATTAGGGCTATTCCATTGGGGCGTTATCATACCGAGTTCCGAGATGCAGTAACCATTATTCGTGATTCAGACATACCAGTTACACTGACTAAATCATATCCTCAGGATTTTCTTTAGAGTCTAAGCGTACCGCCGCTAATAAGTCTTGCATATCTTGCGGCAGTGGCGCTTGCCATGTCATCCACTCTTCCGTTTCTGGATGATATAAAGAAAGTTGCGCTGCGTGTAAAGCCTGACGCTGGAAACCCCGTAACGTGTTAACAAAGTCATCAGATGCACCTTTCGGTAAGCGAGGTCTGCCACTGTAGGTAGGGTCGCCTAGTAACGGATGCTTAATGTGGGCCATATGCACACGAATTTGGTGGGTCCTGCCTGTTTCCAGCTTTAAACGCAAATGCGTATAAGCACGAAACTTCTCGATAACACGAAAGTGAGTTACTGCAGGTTTACCATTTTCACGCACGGCCATATGTGTACGCTTAGTTGCATGGCGGCCAATAGGCTCATCCACTACACCACCCGCTACCATAGTACCCATTGCAACGGCTTCATACTCTCGGCTCATCACCCGCGTTTGAAGCTGGTCTACTAGGTGGGTTTGTGCTGGTAAGGTTTTCGCTACTACCATCAAGCCAGTTGTGTCTTTATCTAAACGGTGCACTATACCGGCACGAGGCACTTTATCGATGTCAGGAACATGATTAAGCAATGCGTTAAGCACGGTGCCACTTGGATTGCCCGCACCAGGATGAACCACTAAGTCAGCAGATTTGTTAATGACTAAAATATGTTCATCTTCATAAACAATATCCAATGCAATATCTTGCGCTTGGCTCGTGACCTGTATTTCTATTTCAGCACTAACAGTCACCACTTCATCCATTTGCATTTTATGGCGTGGTACTGTGATAACCTGTCCATCAACGGACACATTTCCGCCTTGGATCCAAGTTTTTAGCTTAGAACGTGAATATTCAGGGAACAAATCAGCTAAAACCTGATCTAACCGAAGACCAAAGTGCTCAGCCCCTGTGGTTGCTTCTAATTGTAATGTGTTGTCCGACTCTGTCATAACACCGATTATTAAGTGTAAAAAGGGTATTATAACAAGCTTTCAATCGGTACACTGCGTTGTTTACGAATTTGTATGGTTTTTATCATCGCGAGTACGTTAGAATAAGTGAACATGAGCTTAGACAGCGAAGTAATCAATACTGTTTAGCAGGAAAAAAGAACTATTATGAAATCAATTCGATTACTAGCACCTGTGTTATTAGGTGCAATGGTATCTGTCGCAGGCTGTAGTAGCTCCTCCGACGAAGAAGAAAAAGCCGTAATGGCTAATATGGGTGCGCAACAGCTGTATAACAGAGCCAAGCAAAGCATGGAAGTGGGTAACTTCAGTGCTGCAGCCCAGACATTAGGCGCATTAGACTCTCGCTATCCATTTGGTCCGCTTTCGCACCAAGTACAATTGGACCTTATCTACAGTTACTACAAATCCGGTAAAAGTGATGAGACGTTGGCCACTATCGATAGGTTTATTCGTCTTAATCCAAACCACTCAGATGTTGATTATGCCTACTATATGCGCGGCCTAACCAACATGGAGTCTGACAGTAACCTGTTTCAAGATTTAATGAACATTGATAGGACTGACCGAGATCCTTCGAAATCTCGTCAGGCTTTTGAAGATTTCAGACGCTTAATGCAGCAATACCCTGACAGTAAATATGCTGCAGACGCTCGCAAGCGCATGCTTCATATTAAAGACAGGCTTGCACGATACGAAATTGCTATTGCCCGCTTCTATATGCGCAGACACGCTTATGTTGCAGCAGCTAACCGTGGTAGATATGTTATCGAGCACTTCCCTGAAAGTACGCAAATTCAGCAAGCGCTTGAAATCATGGTGTCTAGTTACGAGCAATTAGGCTTGGATGATTTGCGTGGAAACGCAATGAAGACATTAAAGCTAAACTTCCCTGAAAGTGATTTTATTAGCTAATGACGCGAATAACTATATCAAAAAAGCGCAGTTCATAATGAACTGCGCTTTTTTTTGATTTTAAACTTTTACAAAGGAAATATTTGGATGCTGCTATTGCGAAAGGTTAGCGAAAGAAAAGATGACTAAACGGATTAAGAAGGCGCGCTATACCTGAAGTAAAATGCAAAGGCTGATCGACAATAGTAAAAACCAAGCAACCTTGGGTGTTATCTGACCGAGGTGTGTGAGTGTTTTGGCCATCCATAAAGATAAAATCGCCGGAGTCGTAGTTGTTAAGCCCGTCACTGAATTCGCCGTTAATGACTAACGTATATTCGGTGCCTCGGTGAGTATGTTCAGGAACACTTCCACCTTTACCCATGTAAATAAAGTTAGCTACACCTTGGCTACCTAAATCTACTGGTGCTTGCCACAGCTTACCTACCAAGCTAGACCAACCACCTGTCTTCTCTTTATACCGCTGAAGTGTTCGTGGCAAGACAAAGTTTCTACCATCAAGCTCAATAGAATCATTAGCAGCCATGCTGACTTCTGTGTTTGTGTTCTGCTTTCTGGGCGATTGTTTCTGTTGTGAACCGGTATCGGCTTCAACAGATGACGGCGATTGGGTAATTTGCGCAATCATCGCGCTATAATCGGCTTTAAGATCAACTTGCTTAAAACCATTATCTTCTAGTAATGAACCAGCAAGGCGCTCGGTTTCTTGCTCCACAAACCGCTGACATGTGCTACACATATCACAATGTGCGGAAACCATCAGCGAAACGGCCGGCGATAAATCCCCGTCCACAAATGAAACAAGTTGTTGAGCACTTGGGTGGAACCTAATCATTACTCTGCAACATACCTTTTAGTCTTTGAAGTGCCAAACGGGTTCTTGATTTAACCGTACCCAAAGGAATATCTAATTCATCAGCGACTTCTTGCTGTGATTTACCATCAATATAGATTGCTTCGATCACTGCTTTTTGTTTTACAGGAAGCGATTCAAACAAATAACCGATTTGTTCTAATGTAACTTGTTCATCAAGAGGTGCTTCGTTTAAGTCTGCAGTTTGTTCACACAATACTGGCCATAAATCATCAGAACACACATCTTCTTTTCGGTTTTGAAGCTTACGAAGCATATCAAAACGAATGTTTCGAGCAATAGTGAAAATCCACGTAGATGGCGAACCTTTTTCCGCATTAAACAAATGCGCTTTTTGCCACACGTTCGACATAGTGTCTTGAACTAGCTCCATGGCAAGGGCTTCGTTACCCATCTGCTTTAAAGCGTATGAACGAAGTCTTGGAGCAAAGTAATTAAAAACTCGCGCAAAAGATGCTTTACAACGCTTTTGGGCAACTTCTACTAGGTAATCTGACATCTCAACCGCGCATTCTTTCGGTTTAATCGTACTCTTACTTTGTTCTAAAGGAATTCCAACTAACATAAGGTTTCGTCCGTTTATCCGATTCGATTAATATATTTTACAAACAAACGATGAAAGAAGTTCGAAAAAATCGCCAAATCCACATTACAATTGTTTAATGGAATTTAAGAAGTTTTCTCTTAATTCGTTTTATCGAATTAAAGCACAAAGATAGTTAAGTAAGTTCTTGTCGCCACCCTCTTTAAGAAACTGCTGCTTTTGTCCACCATCAACAGGTAACAATTCAAGCCACCGTCTTAACACCCATATAGGGTCGTCAAACTGGGTTTCTTCGTAGAGTGATGCTATCTCCGTATACTTCGCAAAAATTTCTTTCAAACGCTCATTTATAGGCGCTAATTGCTGAGGTGATATTTCGCAGTTCCAAGGCGATACAGAACGACAATGGCCTGTACGTAACCCATCTGATTCAACTGCTACATCAGTTACCTCAACTAACTCTAATCCAGCAACCTTTATGCCAAGCAAGCCGTCATCGAGTAAATCGAAGTCGACAACCTTAGCGTAGGTACCAATCGGATAAATATGTTCATTACGGGATTTATCACCAGATGCGTTTAGCATACACATCACAAACCCTTTATTTTCAGCGCATGCCTGCTTAACCATGCGCGTGTACCTTGGCTCGAAAATACGTAACGCCATGCGTCCTTCTGGAAGCAAGTGGGCAGATAACGGAAATAGTGGAATCGATGTCTTACTCATAAACTCTTAACTCTTTTGGTCATAAGCAATTACGCCACTGTGAACAAATTGGATCGCTAGGGAAAAAATTTCACACTTTAGTCTAGGGGCAATGATCCTACGCGCCGCTTTATTTGTAGAATGACTATATTAAGAAAACGTTAACTAACTCGGTTACGCTTGGAATAATAGAACGATAATCAAAATAGCGTGTATAGTAGTTACAAACATACTTTAACGAGTATTAGCAATAGTAACAAAGAGTTACATAGCTGTTTTACGTTAGCAAATTAACAAAGTGAAGAAGTGATGACTGTATTAGATAGATTCTCAACCATGTACGCCGATATATGCCAAATCACTCTAGATGACTTAGCCTATATATATGCTTCCAACGTTACATTTGTTGACCCTATCACTACCCACCATGGCCTAGATGATGTTCAGAAGTATTTTGCAAACTTGCTCGAGCAAGCCGAGCGTTGTCAGTTTGACATATCGATGATTGCGCCAGTGAGTAGTAACAGTGTGACTCATATTGTTAACTGGACGATGAACCTCAAACTTAAACAAAGTGACAAGCTGATAACCGTAGATGGGAACACCCAACTAACGGTAAAGGATGACATTATTGTTTATCACAAAGATTATTATGATTTAGGGGAAATGGTATATGAACACATTCCTCTGTTAGGCTTCTTTGTGAAGAAAATTAAAAAGAGGTTAGCGAAATGAAGACATTACTCATTACAGGCGCCACCTCGGGTATTGGCAAAGCATTAGCACTTCATGCAGCAGAAAAAGGCTATCAGGTAATTGCATGCGGAAGAAACCAAGGTGTTCTAGATGAACTGGCCTCGAAACCAAATATTAAGCCGCTCAAATTTGATGTCACTTCTCTTGAAGATGCAAAACAGGCGCTACACAACGTAAAGTGCGATGTTGCTATTTTAAATGCAGGCACCTGCGAATATGTAGATATTGATGAATTCGAGTCAGATATGTTTAGACGCGTTTTCGAGACCAACTTTTTTGGGGTAGTTCACTGTGTAGAGGCGCTAATTCCTTCATTAAAGAGAGGAAATAAGCTAGTCATCGTGGATAGTATGGCTCGCCTTCTCCCGTTTACCCGTTCTCAGGCTTATGGGGCGAGCAAGGCAGCCCTTCACTATTTTACGAAAAGCTTAGAGGTAGATTTACACGACCGCGGTATAAAGGTTCAAGCGGTATCACCAGGCTTTGTCGAAACCCCTCTTACTGACAAAAATGACTTTGATATGCCAATGAAAATTACGGCCACTGAAGCGGCGGAGTCTATGCTCAAAGGTATTGAAACCGACAAGCAAACCGTTTTTTTCCCCCGCATGTTTGGCCTCATACTTCGGTTTATGCATATTTTACCGGTTGGATTACAAAAAAAATTATCACTATCAATGCGAGAAAAGCAGTAGAGCACAATAACAATGACAAAAAATGTAGCGATTATTGGGACAGGCATTTCAGGCCTGACTTGCGGGTATTTGTTAAATGAAACGGCTGATATAACGGTTTATGAGGCCAATGATTACATTGGAGGGCACACCGCCACTAAGAAAATCAATGATGATGGCATTGAACGAAATATCGATACCGGTTTCATTGTATTTAATGATTGGACCTACCCTAGATTTATAAAGCTGATGAAGCAACTTGATGTTGCATACCAACCTACCGAGATGAGCTTTTCTGTTACCAGTAAGAAAGCTAACATCGAGTACAATGGTAATACGATTAACAGCCTATTTGCACAGCGTAGAAATATACTACGCCCGAGGTTTTGGCGCATTGTACGCGACATTCTGAAGTTTAATAAAGCTTGTAAAGCTTTTGTCGCCGAGAAGAGAGACACTTCTTCAATGACACTTCAAGATGTTATTAACGAGCTAAAGTTAAGTGATGACTTTGCGCGCTACTATATTTTGCCCATGTGCGCCGCTATTTGGTCTGCAAGTCTCGCCCAAACTAGGCAGTTCCCGCTGACTTTCTTTCTTCAGTTTTTTAACAACCACGGTTTACTCAATATAAGTGACAGGCCACAGTGGTATACCATTAAAGGTGGCTCTAGCACTTATATCCCTCCGTTAATCGCCAGTTTTCAAGACAAGATAAAGCTATCATGTGGCGTTACTAATGTTAAGAAAGTGGGTGATACGTGGCAGGTTACTGACACATCTGGCGCTCAAGCCATATTTGATCACGTTATTTTTGCTTGTCATAGCGACCAAGCATTGGCCATGCTAGATACCCCCACCGACGCTCAGCAAGCTGTGTTGGGCGCCATTGGCTTTGCTGAAAACGATGTCCTCATGCACAAAGATACAAACCAACTTCCTAAGCGCAAGCTTGCATGGGCAAGTTGGAATTACCGCTTAAAAGACGATGCTGACGAGGAAGAAAGACCGGCTTCGGTGACTTACGATATGAATATTCTCCAGCGATTAGACGCAGCTAATACCTACTGCGTCACCCTTAATAACACGGATGAAATTGATACAAGCGCGGTATTGGGTAGCTATCAATATGCGCATCCTCAATTTAGTGAAGTTATGGTGAACGCACAACAGCGCCGAAGCCAAATATGTGGTGTGGATAATCTGCATTTTTGCGGCGCCTACTGGTATAACGGCTTCCATGAAGATGGTGTGCACAGCGCATTAGATGTATGCGAGCGATTTGGAGTTAACCTTTGATGGATAGCGCTATTTATGAAGGAAAGGTGTATCACGAGCGCTTTTCACCTACCCAACATAAGTTCGACTATCATATTTATTTGTTCTGGATAAAATTAAACGAAGTCGATGCATTGCCAGCAGCCTTGAAACACTTCTCTGTTAATTCAAAAGCGAGAGTGCGCTTCAAACGTGAAGATTACTTAGGTGATAGCAACACGCCATTAGACCAAAGCGTACTAGAAAAAATGAACAGTTTAAGTGAGGATACCTTAAGCGGTGATGTATATATGCTTGGGCAGCTTCGTATGTGGGGAATGTATTTCAGCCCAGTTAATTTTTACTATTTAAAGGGTAAAGACGATGCCTTTACCCATGTATTAGCAGAAGTCAGCAATACCCCTTGGAATGAGCGGCATTACTATTTGGTAGATTTAGCCGTGCAAGCAGATACACCAAAAGCGTTCCACGTATCGCCGTTTAACCCCATGGACATGACGTACAAATGGCGAATAACACAACCTAGCCAACGCCTATCATTAACGATGGACTGTGTTCGAGGCGAAAAAGAGTTCAATGCTGGAATTAATTTAACACGGCTTTCATTAGATAATGCGAATCTAAGTCGGGTTATGAAACGTATACCTAGTATGACCATTAGAACAATGATTGGCATATATTGGCAGGCGTTAAAGTTACTTATAAAGCGTACGCCACTTTATAACCACCCTAAGAAAAGTCAGGAATAATAACAACATGTCTTCCGGTGAATCTGTATTTAGTACCCCTTCAGAAGCGTCTCTTTTAGACAAGGTTTGTAGGCGCACATTTTTAAAGTGTTTAGAGAAACTTCCACATGGTTCACTTACCATTATGGAAAATGGCAGCACAATTGCTTCAATGGGTAACCCCAATGACGATTTACACGCTACGATTAATTTCAAAGACGTAAAGGCGTATCGCCAGTTATTATTGGGCGGTAGCGTGGGTGCAGG
The DNA here is from genome assembly GCF_000213655.1 of Alteromonas naphthalenivorans. Lineage (NCBI taxonomy): Bacteria > Pseudomonadati > Pseudomonadota > Gammaproteobacteria > Alteromonadales > Alteromonadaceae > Alteromonas > Alteromonas naphthalenivorans. Next base: position 1,024,104 of record NC_015554.1, on the reverse strand, counting down.
TGAAGCCTATATGGATGGCCTGTGGGAAAGCGATAATGTAACGGCAGTTGTACAAATATTTGCGCGTAACCTATCTACCCTTGATGCTTGGGAAAACAAGTTCAAGTGGATTTCCATGCCGATTCTGAAAATTCAGCACTTTGCCCGCCGTAATACTCAAGATCAAGCCAAGAAAAACATTGAAGCCCATTACGATTTGGGTAATAAACTTTACACTCGTTTTCTTGATAACACCATGATGTATTCATCGGCTATTTATCCTGATGTGAATGCCAGTTTAGAAGAAGCGCAAAATCACAAACTTAAAACAATTTGTGACAAGCTTCAGTTAACCGAAAGTGACCATCTTTTAGAAATAGGCACTGGCTGGGGTGGTTTAGCGGTATATGCAGCCAAGCATTGTGGTTGTAAAGTGACCACCACCACTATCTCTGAAGAACAGTATGCGTGGGCAGAGCAGTGGATTGAGCGCGCACAAGTGTCTGATAAAGTCACCTTGTTGAAAAAAGATTATCGCCTGCTAGAAGGTAAGTACGACAAGCTGGTTTCAATTGAAATGATTGAAGCTGTAGGAAAAGATTACTTAGGTAACTTTTTTGAGAAGTGTTCATCGCTGCTTAAAGACGATGGGCTAATGTTGCTACAATCCATCACCATTGATGATAGACGTTACGAAAGTTACGCCAGCAGTGTGGACTTCATTCAAAAATACATTTTCCCTGGTGGATTCCTTCCCTCACAGTATCAGTTAAACGCTCATTTAAAGCGCTATAGCGACATGATGATTAGAGACCTGCATGATATCGGATTAGATTACGCTCAAACCCTTAATCATTGGTACGAAGCCTTTATTAGCGCCAAAGAAGCATTACTCAACGATGGTTATGATGAACGTTTTATGCGTATGTGGATTTACTATTTAAAATACTGTGAAGGCGGTTTTTTAGAAAGAACCATTAGTACGGTGCAATTGGTAATATCTAAGCCACATCACAGGGAGGCACTGCAACGTTAGTTGCCTATAAAAAACAACGTTAGTTGACTATAAAAACCCACGTTAATTGCCTATAAAAGACAACTTCAAACTAAAAGGGCGAATCATTGATTCGCCCTTTTTGATTTTGTATTTTGCTTAGCAACCTATTCATCAACCACTGATATAGGTTGAGAAGTCATTGGTTTACCTTGATTGATATTAATCTCTACCCGTCTGTTCCGTGCTCTATCCGCCGGTGTTGTTGCATCTTCCACCATGGGGTCGGTATCGGCCTTGCCGACTACAGACATTCTGCTTTCATCGAACCCCGGCGCTGTTCGCATGGCTTCAGCTACGGCTACGGCACGCTGAGACGATAAATCCCAATTAGAACGATAGAGTTCATTAGCAATGTGTTGTCCGTCACTATGCCCTGAGATTTCTATTTCCCCTGGAACGTCTGCTAATAACACACCAATTTTGCGTAAAATAGGCTGAAATTGAGGTTGTAAAAATGCAGAACCGGCAGAAAATGAACCGTTCTCTCTAATGCGAATAGTCAACTGCTGACCTAAAGATTCCAATTCTACTGCGCCATCGAGAATTTGCTTTTGTAACTGCTGCGCTACTTTTTTCATTAACTCAGCAGTTTGTGTTTGATCTGAACTTTGCGACTCTGAGGACGACTGATCGGTGGCGGTTTGTTGTGACTGCCCCCCTCGCTGCTCACCCCTTTGCTTCTGCCTACCGCCGGATGAATCTTCGTCACCCGCTTGGAACTCTAGCATCTGCTGAGTCATTTCGATTGTTTGTTGCTGAATAGTGTCGATGGGCGACGGATCTGGACGACCAGGCCTAAACTCCATCGCAATAACACTCGTCCCTTTTGGGATGTCTTTCACTTCAATTTTGTTTTGCACACCAAAGGCAAACTTCATTGAGCCGGCGATTTGCTTGAACTTCAGTACATCCATTTCTGAAAATGAGAGCAAGAGTACAAAGAAGCACATGAGCAACGACATCAAATCAGCAAAGGTCCCCATCCATGCAGGAAGCCCTTCGGGAGGACATTTTGGGCACTCTTCTTCAGCCATTATTCGTCCTCAGCGCCCGTACCGCGTTTACTTGCCGCCAGATAATTTTTCAATATACCTTCGATAACACGCGGGTTTTGCCCATCGGCAATCCCTACAATGCCATCGAGCACTAACATTTGGTTAAGCTTTTCTTCTTGTGCGCGGTTTCCGAGCTTTACCGCCATGGGTAGGCAAATAATGTTGGCAAGAAATGCACCATACAAGGTGGTTAATAGTGCTACCGCCATTGCTGGCCCAATTGATTTAGGATCATCCATGTTAGAAAGCATGGCCACCAGACCAATCAGAGTTCCAATCATTCCCATTGCTGGTGCGATATCACCCATGCCTTTAAAAATGGTGGCACCAAACTCGTGTCGCTCGGTGGTCATAGAGATATCTTTCGCTAAGGTTTCTCTGACCACTTCTATGTCGTGACCATCAACTAACATGTCTACGCCTTTTTGCATAAACGGATTGTCTATTTCAGCTTCTTCTAATGCAAGAAAACCGCCTTTACGCGCTGCATCTGCCATCTCAACAATTTTTTCAATAAGATCTTCAGGCGTATCAATTTTGAACATGAATGCTTTGCCTGCAATTTTACCTGCACCAAAGAACTGCCCTAAAGTGTATTGGGATAAAATAACGAAAAGGGTGCCACCAAATACGATCAAGATAGACGGTACGTTGATGAACATGGCAATACTGCCACCCATAACCATGGCCATTACTACAAAGCCGATGGCGCCCAACATACCTATGACGGTTGCTAAATCCACTCACTCTTCCTCATTTTTTGCAGACGCTGCATACTATTACTCGTATTCTATCGGCATTGTATAGAATTTCTATAACAAGATTATCGCAAATTGCCTTAATTATTGTATACATAATGAGGTTAGTCGAACTTTAGGCGGTAGTTTTTAATACAAAGAGTTGCTTCACAAAACGTTATCATAGATAGCTGCAATAGGGCATATATTGACAAACCATTTGACCCTTTGGCTACCCTCAGTTAATGTGCGCGTAATCCAAAAAACGCCTAAAAATGAGTGCGATTGTGACGAAAGTGACGAAAAAGACAAATTCTCCCTCGTTTGAGGAAACCCTTACCGAATTAGATGCAATCGTTAATGAGATGGAAAACGGTGAGTTGCCATTAAACGTTGCACTAGAAAAATTCGAGCGAGGCATAGCCCTTTCCCGCGAAGGTCAGAAATCGTTAGAGCAAGCCGAGCAAAAAGTTAAAATTTTGCTTAATGAGCAAGGCGAAAGCGCATTACACCCTCTTCCTGAAGACGAGCAACCTTAAGCCTCGTGTCGCAACAAACAGGTATAGTATGAATTTCACTGCATTGCATCAGCAAGTTAAGCAGCAGACCGATACGTCGTTAAATACGCTTATTGATGACCTTCCCCACGACGCGCCGCGGCTTAAAGAAGCAATGCGTCACGCGTTGTTGGTGGGAGGAAAGCGTATGCGACCTTTACTGGTTCAAGTTATCGGCAACACCCTGGATGTGCCTAAAGGCGATCAAATGGCTATTAGTATGGCCATTGAGTGTGTGCATGCTTACTCGCTTGTACATGATGACTTGCCAGCCATGGACGATGACGATTTGCGTCGCGGCCAGCCGACTTGTCATATTGCATTCGATGAAGCCACCGCAATATTAGCCGGTGATGCATTGCAAGCGCTTGCTTTTAGCACGTTGGCAGATGCGCCTTTAAGTGATTTCGCAACCAATAAACGTGGCGAGTTACTTTCTGTGTTAGCCCGCGCCGCTGGCTATCGCGGTATGTGTGGCGGGCAAGCAATCGATTTAACCAGCACGGGTGAAGAAATAAGCCTTGAGCAGCTTAAGCGACTGCACAATTTGAAAACCGGCGCCCTACTTCGTGCATGTGTTGAAATGGTATCTATTGTTTCTCAAGACCTTGATAGCAACAGTAAAGCAGACTTATTAGCTTATGCCGACGATATTGGTCTTGCATTTCAAGTCCAAGATGACATTCTTGACGTAGAAGGTAATAGTGAGCAATTAGGAAAGCCAGCAGGCTCTGACATTGCTTTGGGTAAGAATACCTTTCCTGCCAAACTTGGCATTGAAGGTGCAAAACGAGAACTTGATAAGCTGCATCAGAATGCCCTTCAAGCCTTGGCTCGTTTACCCTACAATACAGACAGTTTAATTGCGTTTAGCGAACTATTGGTAAAACGAGACCATTAGTTCTGCAACCATGTTGAAAAAGATAATAAATAATGAGTTTAGACCTCCAACATTACCCCACGCTTGCTATTGCGCAAACGCCGGATAAGTTAAGACAGTTACCGCAAGAGAAATTGCGTGAGTTGTCAGATGAATTACGAGAATATTTACTAAATAGTGTAAGCCAAACCAGTGGACATTTTGCGTCGGGCTTAGGCACGGTCGAGCTTACTGTGGCCTTACATTATATTTATAACACGCCTATCGACAGATTGATTTGGGATGTGGGTCATCAGGCCTACCCCCATAAAATTCTTACGGGTCGCGCTAAGCAAATGTCGACGATTCGACAAAAAGACGGCTTACACCCCTTCCCTTGGCCTCCTGAGAGCGACTACGACACTTTTGCTGTAGGCCATTCGTCTACGTCTATCAGTGCTGCACTTGGCATGGCGGTTGCCGCCGAGCAAGAAGGCAAAAACCGTAAAGTGGTTGCCGTAATTGGTGATGGTGCGATTACCGCGGGCATGGCATTTGAAGCGATGAACCATGCTGGTGACATCAATAAAGATATGGTTGTGGTGTTAAACGACAACGAAATGTCTATTTCTGAAAACGTAGGTGCGCTTAATAGTCACCTAGCTCGCTTATTAACGGGTAATGTTTTCAACTCTATTCGCGATGGCTCTAAAAAACTATTAAGCAATGTACCGCCTATCAAAGAATTCGCTAGTCGCGCAGAAGAGCACCTTAAAGGTATGGTAGTGCCCGGCACAATCTTTGAAGAGCTTGGCTTTAATTACATAGGCCCTATTGATGGCCATGATGTAGATGCCGTTGTAGATACCTTGCGTAATATGCGCAAATTTAAAGGTCCGCAACTGCTTCACGTGGTCACTAAGAAAGGTAAAGGGTACGCCCTTGCTGAAAAAGACCCGATTAAATTCCACGCGGTGCCTAAATTTAACCCTGCCGATAACGCGTTGCCAAAAGCGAAGCCTTCAGCGCCAACTTTTTCTGCTATTTTTGGCGATTGGTTGTGCGATATAGCAGCGCAAGATCCTAAATTGATGGCGGTAACGCCTGCCATGCGTGAAGGTTCAGGCATGGTCGCGTTTTCGCAGCAATACCCTGATCAGTATTTCGATGTAGCCATTGCAGAACAACATGCGGTTACCTTTGCTGCGGGCTTAGCCAAAGACGGGTGTAACCCAGTAGTTGCGATTTATTCGACCTTTTTACAGCGTGCCTACGATCAGCTTATTCACGATGTGGCGTTGCAAGACTTGCCTGTTTTATTTGCCGTTGACCGAGCCGGTATTGTGGGGGCTGATGGCCCCACCCACCAAGGTGCGTTTGATATTGCCTTTTTACGCTGCATACCAAATATGATTGTGATGGCACCATCTGATGAAAATGAATGCAGACAAATGCTTTATACAGGTCATAAAGCACAAAAACCTGCGGCGGTACGCTACCCTCGCGGTGCTGGAATGGGCATTACCCCTGACACCGCAATGACCGAGTTACCTATTGGTAAATCGAAGGTTAGCCGCGCTATTACCGGCAAGCCATCGAAAAAAGCAGCCATATTGAATTTCGGCACACTCTTACCTAATGCATTGGCAGCTGCCGAAGCTATTGATGCTACGGTTATTGATATGCGCTTTGTTAAGCCGCTCGACGGCCAGGCTATTGAGAAAGCGGCGGCAGAACACGATTTGCTTATTACCTTAGAAGATGGCTGTATAGCCGGCGGAGCAGGCTCTGGTGTGCTTGAGTACTTGCAACAGCAAGGTATTATGAAACCTGTTCGTACATTAGGGCTTCCAGACAGCTTTGTTTTACAAGGTACGCAACAGGAAATGTACAAAGAGCATGGACTAGATATCGAAGGTATTACCTCCACACTTAGAAGCTTACTGAGCTAGCTGTTTGCTTTCACTCTCGCTCAATAGCCTTTAAAAACAAAAAGCCCGCAGTTGCGGGCTTTTTAATATGTACAAATTTTGCGTATTATTGCACGAACTTATCTTCGTCCAATTTAAAACAAGGTGGTAAATGCCGGCCACATCATCATCATAATATGTAAACACGCACACGCCATAGCCCCAGCCACTATATCATCAAGCATAATGCCTGTACCGCCGTGTAAGCGCTTATCGATAGGCCCTATTGGCCAAGGTTTTAAAATATCGAATATGCGAAACAGCACAAATCCTGCTAGCAAAGACGGTGCAGTAATAGGTACAAATAAGAAGGTAATAAACATACCTGCCACTTCGTCCCACACAATAGAACCGTGATCATGCACCTGCATATCATCAGCGGTTTTTCCGCACAGATAAATACCAAAAATTGAGGCGAAAACAGTGAAAGCGATAAATACCATCACAGGCATGTTGGCCGACAATATAAGTAGTGGTATTGCTACCGCAGAACCAAAGGTTCCAGGCATAAACGGGATAAGTCCGCTACCAAACCCAAGCGCTAAAAAGTGCACTGGATTTTTCATGCTAATTCTAGCGCGATATTCTTTTTGCATAAAATGCTCTATTAGCTTCTAGAAAGTATGTTCGTAGCCATTTTCATTGGTTGGTGTAAACGGCTGATTGTCTTTTAGCAAAGACAACTGACCCGCTTGCCCAGTAAGCTGACCAATGCAAGTTGCTTTCACACTACTACCGCCCATCGAGGTTTCAAAGTTACCTCGCTGTTCTTCACCTACGGTAAAGATGAGCTCATAGTCGTCGCCTGCTGACAGTGCATATTCGATCGCTTGGGCATTATCTACGGCACTGGTTAACGCTCTCGATAAAGGAAGCTTATCAACATGTACGTTTGCACCACAGCCTGATGCTTTCAAAATGTGGCCTAAATCAGAGATTAAGCCATCAGACACATCAATACACGATGAAGCAATACGACGAAGTGCCGTACCCATTGCTACTCGAGGCGTAGGGTAATAATGACGATTAATAAGCACATCTCGCGCTTCACCGGCCACGTTAAGTTTATTTTGCAGAATATCCAAGCCAGCACCAGCATCGCCTAAGGTGCCTGTAACATAAACCCAATCACCGGGTTTTGCATTACTGCGGGTCAGTTCGGAACCGGGTGGTATAAACCCTTGCGCCGTAATGGTCATGGCCATCGGGCCCTTAACGGTATCGCCACCAATTAACTGCACAGAATAGTACTGCGTAAGCTCGTACAAACCATCTACGAACTCGCTAAGCCATTCATCATTCACTGTTGGCAACGACAGCGATAAGCTGATCCAAGCAGGTTCAGCGCCCATGGCGGCTAAATCGCTCAAATTCACCGCTACGGTTTTATACGCAACCGATTTTGCTGGCGCATCTTCTAAGAAGTGCACACCTGCAACCAAAGTATCTGTGGTAACGGCTAATTGTTGATTACTAGGAACGTTAGTTACGGCACAATCATCACCGATACCAATAACTACGTCTTTACGAGTGTGGCCGCCATCAGAGAAGTAACGGCCGATAAGATCAAATTCTTTCACGATAGTCTATTAAACCCTTGTGACATCCAATGCCACTGTACAAGGTTAATCGCGTTCGTCTTTACGCAACGAGCGAACCGCTTTATCAAGCGCACCATTAATGAATTTATGACTTTCTTCGGCCCCGAAAGACTTCGCAAGTTCAATCGCTTCATTAATAATTACGCGATAAGGCACATCCTTACGCTCTGTAAGTTCCAGTGTCGCAATGCGTAAAATAGCCTTTTCGATTGCATCTAGTTCTTCAGGCAAACGGCCCAGGTACGGCTTAATAGTCGTATCTAAGTGGCTAGCGCTGTGCGCCACACCGCGAAGCAGTGCCTGAAAATAAGCCATATCAACTTTCTTCATATCGTTACTGGTCGCAAGCGCCAGTTCAATTTGTTGAATATCGTTATGACTCATTTGCCATGAATAGATGCCTTGAAGGGCAAGTTCACGGGCTTTACGACGAGCTGAAACTTTCACTTAATTTTTTACCTTAAAGCTTTTCAACAGCATCGATAACGTTAACCATCTCAAGCGCACCTAAGGCTGCTTCAGCGCCTTTGTTGCCTGCTTTGGTTCCAGAACGTTCGATAGCCTGTTCAATAGAATCTGTAGTGATAACGCCAAAAGATACCGGTACACCGTATTCTAGCGATACTTGCGCTAGGCCTTTGTTACATTCGCCTGCAACAAAGTCAAAATGAGGTGTGCCGCCACGAATTACCGCACCTAGTGCAATAATGGCGTCAAAAGATTTTTTCTCAGCAAGTTTCTTAGCAACAATAGGCAACTCATAAGCACCTGGAACACGAACCACTGTGATATCGTCTTCATTCACTTCGCCGTGACGGTCTAATGTGTCTAATGCGCCTTCCAATAAGCTCTCAACAACAAAGCTATTAAAGCGTGCAACAACAATAGCAATCTTCTTACCGGTCGCTCTGATATTACCTTCAACTACTTGCATGATTTCATTCCTCGAGAAAAACGGCGCGAAGTATACCACAACTACGCCCAAACTAAATCGATTGTTTTTGTTACTGGCTGACAAGTCCGTTAGCCCGAATAACAAACGGCAAGGTGGGGATAGGGCTCCGTAAACACGCGGTAAATACTTCCCTGTACGCTCCGCCACCGCATCCATGCGGTGGAGGGTTTACTGCGCCCTTTCCCCACCTTTCCTATAAATTACTTACGTAAATTGCATTAGCTTGTGGTAATGACTTTTCGTGAACAGAGCCTTACCAAGAGCTTCTGATTTACCACCACTTAATCGTGTACGTACTCAACCACTTCTAGGCCATAGCCTGATAGAGCATGGTATTTAATAGGTTTGCTTAGTAAGCGCATTTTTTGAACGCCAATAGACGCTAAAATTTGGCTACCAACACCAATAGTGCGCGACGAGCCCTGCCAATCAGCACCGGTTGGGCGCTCGCCTCTGTCTTCAGCAGCAAAGCGGCGGACCTGTTGTTCAATTTGTTCATCTTTACCAAGCAGTACAAGTACACCGCCTTCATCAGCAATTTTTTGCATACCTTCAGATAAGGTAAGCGAACGATGAATACCACGAGTAGAACCCAGTAAATCACTGAAGGTATTATGCAAATGCACGCGAACTAATGTTGGATTTTCGGCGCTAACTTCACCTTTCTTCAAAGCAAAGTGTAGCTGATTATCAATACTGTCTTTAAAAGTATGAAGCTCGAAATCACCATATTCTGTAGGCAGGTTGCACTGAGCAACTTTTTCAATGGTGGTTTCGTTTAGATTTCTGTACTCGATTAAATCGGCAATGGTGCCAATTTTAAGGTCGTGCTTTTCGGCGAACTTCTCAAGCTCGGGGCGACGTGCCATTGAGCCGTCTTCATTTAAGATTTCAACGATAACACCGGCCGGCTCTAACCCTGCTAAGCGCGGTAAATCGACTCCCGCTTCAGTATGCCCTGCGCGGTTTAATACGCCGCCTTCTTTAGCAATTAGCGGGAAAATATGCCCTGGCTGCACAATATCGGTAGCTTTTGCTTCTTTAGCAACAGCGGCTTTAATCGTTACAGCACGGTCAGCTGCTGAAATACCAGTAGTAACACCTGTTGCGGCTTCAATCGATACGGTGAAGTTAGTCGAAAACTGCGCTTCGTTTTTATCCACCATTAACGGAAGATTAAGGCGTCTGCAGCGTGCTTCGGTCATCGGCAGGCAAACTAAACCTCTGGCGTGCGTTACCATAAAGTTAATGGCTTCTGGCGTGACATGTTCTGCTGCCATAATAAGATCGCCTTCGTTTTCACGATCTTCATCATCCATCAAGATAACCATTTTACCTTGACGAATGTCTTCAATAATTTCTTTCGAGGTGTTAAATGCCATAGTTTTTATACTTCTTGTAGGGTTACTTTCTCAAAAATCCGTTCTCAGCCAAAAACGCCATATCAATGTCTTTTGATATCGGTGACGCTGCTTTATCACCCATCATTAAGCGTTCAAGGTAACGTGCTATTACATCTACTTCTAAATTTACAGCGGTGCCTACTTCGTAATGTCCCATCACCGTTTCTTTCAGCGTATGAGGAATTATCCAAAGCATAAACTCAGCACCGTTGACTTCATTCACTGTAAGGCTCACACCATCAACAGTGATGCTGCCCTTATGAGCAATGTACTTGGCTAAAGATGTAGGTGCTTTTACCCAAAATTCAACATAGTCGGTGTGTTTTATAATTTTACTGATCTCGCCCACGCCATCGACGTGACCTGAAACAATGTGTCCGCCCAGTCTGTCAGTGGGTCGCATTGCCTTTTCAAGGTTCACAGTAGAGCCCGTGCCGTAATGGGCAAACCCGGTAAGTTTTATGGTTTCAGCCGATACATCAGCGCAATAATAATCGCTACCCATATCAGTTACGGTAAGGCATACCCCGTTGGTAGCAATACTATCACCAAGCGCTACATCGGCCATATCCAGTGTAGTTGATGAAACCGTTAACCGTATGTCACTACCTCGGTTATCGAGTTTGGTAATCTTGCCTAAAGCTTGAATAATTCCAGTAAACATAATGTTCCTATAAGGCTATTGAGGCGTGTTAAGGGTGTTAAGAAGGTAACGAAGCTTAATATCGTTACCTATTTGTCGACTTTCAATCAGCGACAATTCAATAGCTTGATTCAATTCGGTAAAGGTGGGTAAAGATACCATACTCACCCCTTTGTCTCCCAATAGCTTAGGTGCTTGATAACAGATGAGTTCATCTACTTCACCAGCTATCAGTAAGGCGCCAGCTAAACCCGGTCCTGCCTCTACCCACACTTCATTAAACTGCATGTCGCCTAACTGCAGCATCAATTTACTGATATCCACTTTACCGTTCATCGCATCAACGGTTAGGTGTTGGCGGTTGTCAGTATCGGCGCTATTTTGGGTAGATACCACGAAGGTGGGATGACCATCGTTCATGCACCTGTAGTCTCTTGAAAGATCATCGGCACTATTCACAATTATCCGCACTGGCTGGCGAATAGCCTCCAATGGGTAATGTGCAAACTTCGCTTCGTCTGGTCTGACTAATAGACTAGGATTATCGGCTTTTACCGTTCCCGATCCTGTTAACACCGCGCAGCTTTGTGCACGGTAATGCTGTACATCTCGTCTAGCTTCTGGCCCAGTTATCCATTGACTATTACCATTTTGAAGCGCAATTTTTCCATCCACACTTATGCCTAATTTCACTCGCACATAAGGTTTGCCAGTTAACATGCGCTTGATAAAGCCTGGGTTCAAAGCGGCAGATTCTGCCGACATAATATCGGATGACACCTCAATGCCCGCATCTTGTAACATGCGAATACCATTACCGCTGACATTGGGGTTAGGATCAGTCATGGCAATAACTACTCGCGAGACTTGTGCTTTTATCAGTGCTTCTGCGCAGGGGGGCGTTCGTCCATAATGACTACATGGCTCTAGTGTCACATAGGCTGTAGCGCCTTTTGCTTTTTTCCCTGCTTCACGAAGGGCATGAATTTCTGCGTGAGGGGTGCCGGCTTGGACATGAAAGCCTTGGCCAATAGAGTCATTGTTATTATTAACAATGACACAACCAACACGGGGATTAGGAGAAGTTGTAAATTGGCCTTTTTGCGCCAATCGAATGGCTTTGGCCATCCAATAATAGTCAATTTCAACGGCCTTACCCGGCAAGTCACTGGAAGAGCTACTATTGTGGTCTTTGCCTACGTCGGTATTTGAGCCGCTATTTATATGAGCATGGGTAGTATTAATTGACACTGCAAATCCCGTGGTTAATCCCCTAGTCTGGCTATTTCCTCACCAAACTCTCGGATATCTTCAAAGGAACGATAAACAGATGCAAACCGCACATAAGCGACCTTATCTAGCTCTTTTAGCGCTTTCATGATTAGGTTGCCTAACAGTTCACTCCCCACTTCTCGTTCGCCGGTTGCCCGAAGCTCTGACTTAAGTGACAAGATACACTGCTCAACTTTTTCTGTACTCACTGGGCGTTTTTCTAGCGCGCGCTGTAAGCCTGCACGAAGCTTATCTTCGTTGAAAGGCTCTCGTGAACCATCACGTTTAATAACACGCGGCATTACGAGTTCGGCACTTTCGAAGGTCGTAAAACGTTCATGACACATTGCGCATTCACGACGCCGGCGCACCTGATGCCCCTCTGCCACTAGGCGAGAGTCAATCACTTTTGTTTCTTGTGCTGAACAAAAGGGGCAAAACATGAGCGATCCTTAACTTACTATTTACTACGCGTTAGCCTGTGTTTGTAGAGACTAACGCGTGGTAACTTTTCTTATCTAGGTTGCTTACGCGTAAACAGGGAACTGTTCACAAAGTGCAACCACTTCACTTTTAACACGGTCAATAACGCTGTCATCACCCATATTATCTAGCACATCACAAATCCATGTAGCGACTTGTTTGGCTTGTTCTTCTTTAAAGCCACGACGAGTAATAGCTGGGCTACCGATACGCAATCCACTTGTAACAAACGGTGAGCGAGGATCGTTAGGAACCGAGTTCTTGTTAACGGTAATGTTAGCCGCACCAAGGGCAGCATCAGCATCTTTACCCGTAATATCTTTATCGATAAGATCTAACAGGAACAAATGGTTTTCAGTACCATTAGATACAATTTTGTATCCGCGTTCTTGCATTACCGCCACCATCGCTTTTGCGTTCGCAACAACCTGTGTTTGGTATTCTTTAAAATCTGGCTGAAGTGCTTCTTTAAACGCTACTGCTTTTGCTGCAATAACATGGCACAAAGGACCACCTTGGTTGCCCGGGAATACTGAGCTTTGAAGCTTTTTATAAATCGCTTCGTCACCACAGGCAGACAAAATTAGTCCACTTCGTGGGCCCGCTAAGGTTTTATGTGTGGTTGTAGTGACTACGTGTGCGTGCGGCAGAGGATTTGGGTAAACACCCGCTGCAATCAAACCTGCAACGTGCGCCATATCAACTAACAGGAAAGCGCCTACGCTGTCGGCGATTTCACGGAACTTTGCCCAATCAACAACACCTGAGTAAGCTGAGAAACCACCAATAATCATTTTTGGTTTATGTTCTTCTGCTAACGCAGCAACCTGTTCGTAATCGATTTCACCGGTTTCGTGGTTCAAACCATACTGAACGGCATTGTAGGTTTTGCCCGAAAAGTTCACATGAGAACCATGAGTAAGGTGACCACCTTCAGAAAGGCTCATACCAAGCACAGTATCGCCAGCATCAAGCAATGCCATAAATACCGCTGAGTTAGCTTGTGAACCTGAGTGAGGCTGCACGTTAGCGTAATCTGCACCGAAAAGCTCTTTTGCACGGTCGATAGCAAGTTGCTCAACCACATCTACGTGCTCACAACCGCCGTAATAACGCTTGCCAGGATAGCCTTCAGCATACTTGTTAGTAAGTTGAGAGCCCTGTGCTTCCATAACCCGCGGGCTACAGTAGTTTTCAGAGGCGATAAGTTCGATATGCTGTTCCTGACGGACAACCTCTTTAGCCATTGCATCGGCTAGTTCTGGATCAAAGTCAGCGATATTCATTTCGCGAGGTAACATGAGGACTCCTTAACGGCGTTAATTTATGGCTTGTTCGTGGCTTATTCTAGTCATTTTCAAGGGCTTGTATACCGCTTTATGACCAATTTAATTTAAATGGCGCAGGTTTAACGAATTCCCTGCGCTGTGACGTGATCAGACCTGTTTTTCTAGCGCCTTCACGCGGTCATATAAACTGCCAATTTTTTGCAGTCTTATGGTATTTCGCTTCCATTCTCGGTTAGACGTGGCTGGCTGACCTGAAGAATAAACCCCTGGTTCCGTGATATCTTGAACAATCATGGAGTAGCCGGTTATTTGCACTTTGTCGCAAATAGAAATATGGCCGTTTACGCCAACACCACCGCCGATAACAACGTACTTTCCTATATGGCAACTGCCCGCAATACCGGTTGCACCGCAAATACACGAATGATCGCCAATAATGCAGTTGTGACCTATTTGTACTTGGTTATCAATAATCACATTTTTACCTAGCACAGTATCTTCCATGGCACCGCGGTCGATAGTACTACTTGCACCAATTTGACTGTCGTCGCCAATTTGTACAGACCCCGTTTGCGGAATAGGAAGCCATACGCCTTTGTCGTTCGCGTAACCAAAGCCTGCAGCACCGATAACCGTTTGGCTATGTACTGCTACACGTTTTCCTAAAACAACATCGTGGTAAATAGTAACGTTAGGGTGAATTACACAACCTTCCCCTATTTGCGTACCTCTACGAATAACCGTATTCGCACCAATAGTTACCCTATCGCCTATCACCACGTTATCTTCAATAATCACATTGTGACCTAACGACACATCACTACCAATATTTGCCGACGACGCAATAACGGCGGTGTCGGCAATACCACTTGCTACTACGGGTGTGGTATCAAATAGCTGGGCAATGCGTGCAAACGCTGCATGAGGATTGTCTACCACAAGCGCTGGGCACGGGGCCGTGTCTTTCAAACTGCTGTGTAGAATAACCGCACCGGCAGAGGTATCGCTTAACTGTGATTTATATTTCGGATTAGTAAGAAATGAGATTTGATGGCTGGCAGCGCCTGCCAGCGTTCCTACCGCAGAGATAACGACACTGCCGTCTCCCTCTACAACACCGCCTACATGGCTGGCAAGTTCCGATAGGCTGTAAGGGCGTTTGTTCATTGCAGTCATACAGTGAATACCTATTTTTTCATTAAAGCGTATGCTAGCGAAGTTTACCTCAATTTGTTAAAGGTGACCGCCGTATTATTCGTACTTTTCGCCTTCTTTTTACTTCAATTGAACAAAATACCATCAAGCATGAGGTTGTATGGCGGTTCACACTGGCACAGACTATCCTGTTACGAGTACAATGATGCTTTATTTTCTGGCAAGGACACAGCATGGCTCAATACGTTTACAGTATGCATCGCGTGGGGAAAATTGTTCCACCGAATCGTCAAATTCTTAAAAATATCTCTCTTAGTTTTTTCCCTGGTGCCAAAATTGGCGTATTGGGTTTAAATGGATCTGGTAAATCTACGCTGCTTCGCATTATGGCCGGACTAGACACCGAAATTGAAGGTGAAGCACGCCCTCAACCAGGTCTTAAAATAGGTTATCTACCTCAGGAGCCTCAACTAGACGAATCAAAAGATGTACGCGGAAACGTGGAAGAAGCGTTAGCCGACGTTAAACACGCG
Organism: Alteromonas naphthalenivorans; assembly: GCF_000213655.1. Lineage (NCBI taxonomy): Bacteria > Pseudomonadati > Pseudomonadota > Gammaproteobacteria > Alteromonadales > Alteromonadaceae > Alteromonas > Alteromonas naphthalenivorans. Next base: position 1,008,556 of record NC_015554.1, on the reverse strand, counting down.
CTAACTCGCTTAGACGAAGTGTATGCTGCTTACGCAGAAGCTGATGCCGATTTCGACGCCCTTGCAAAAGAGCAAGGTGAACTTGAAGCGATTATTCAGTCGAAAGACGGACATAACTTAGAGAATACCTTAAACCGTGCTGCCGAAGCGCTTCGTCTTCCAGCATGGGATGCAGACGTTAGCAAGTTATCAGGTGGTGAGCGCCGCCGTGTTGCCTTATGTCGCTTGTTACTCGAAAAGCCAGAAATGCTTCTTCTCGACGAGCCAACCAACCACTTGGATGCTGAATCGGTTGCTTGGTTAGAACGCTTCCTTCACGATTATGAAGGCACAGTGGTAGCGATTACCCATGATAGATACTTCCTAGATAATGTTGCAGGCTGGATATTAGAACTAGACCGTGGTGAAGGTATTCCATGGGAAGGTAACTATTCCTCTTGGTTGGAACAAAAAGATCAGCGTTTACAGCAAGAAGAACGCAGCGAAAATGCACGCCAAAAGAGTATTAGACAAGAACTCGAATGGGTTCGCTCTAATCCAAAAGGTCGCCACGCAAAAAGCAAAGCGCGTATGGCTCGCTTTGAGGAGATGTCTACGGGCGATTACCAAAAACGTAACGAGACTAACGAACTCTTCATTCCACCTGGTGAGCGTTTAGGTGACAAGGTTATTGAAGTTGAACACCTCAATAAGTCCTACGGTGAACGTGTACTTATTGATGACTTGTCGTTTAAAGTTCCTAAAGGGGCAATTGTAGGGATTGTCGGGCCAAACGGTGCGGGTAAATCTACCCTATTTAGAATGCTTACCGGTGCAGAAAAACCAGATTCAGGCGACATCAGCTTGGGTGATTCTGTGAAAATTGCCAGCGTTGAGCAGTTCCGTGACCACATGAATGAAAACACCACGGTGTTTAAAGAAATTTCGGAAGAACAAGATATCATTCGTATTGGTAACTTCGAAATCAATAGCCGCGCGTATTGCAGCCGCTTTAACTTTAAAGGCAACGATCAGCAAAAATTCATTAAAGACTTATCGGGTGGTGAACGAAATCGTGTGCATTTAGCCAAGCTATTAAAAGCAGGCGGTAACGTACTGTTACTCGATGAACCAACTAATGACTTGGATGTTGAAACCTTACGAGCACTCGAGAATGCGCTATTGGAATTCCCAGGCTGTGCCATGGTTATTTCGCATGATAGATGGTTCTTAGATAGAGTGGCCACGCACATCATGGATTACCGCGACGAAGGTAACATTAACTTCTTTGAAGGTAACTACTCTGACTACGAAACTTGGCTTAAGGCTGAATTCGGTCAAGATGCAGTTGAACCTCACAGACTAAAATACAAGCGCATGACCAAATAGCGTTACAAAACGGGCTTATATGAGCCCGTTTTTTTGTGCCGTAAAGACTTGCTTTACACTCCTACACTTATTGCTAGTTGCCATGTGTACTAACATCACTAATACTGAGTGAATGAAAGATTTTCAAGCTTGAGGAAGTTATGTCAGACAAACGCTTATTTACACGTATTCCATTGGCCGTAAAAGGAACACTTGCCCATCATAATAAGCGCATTGATGTCATTATTATTGATGTCTCTCTTCAAGGCGTAAAATTAAGCGCAAACGAAGATGCACTTAACGAATTACCTTTCGACAGTCATGACCCTTACACGGCCACATTCAGAGCAAATGAAGACAGCCCGGTTATCACCCTGCATATAGAGCAACTGTATCGGCAGAATGATAACCGCAAAGATTCGGTTTCTTTGGGCTGCAAAGTTTCTCAAATGGATGTAGACAGCATAAGCGCACTTAGGCGCTTAATACTGCTTAACAGCCAAGAAGCTGATTTAAATGAAAAGGAATTAAACGCGTTAATTGAAGCGGTTTATTCTAATGCGTCTAATGCGTCGCTAAGTTGAGAGACTGGAATAACTTTCATACCATTTATTGCCTGTTTAGGCGCATTCGCCTTTGGCACAATCGCACGTTTGAAGCCATGTTTAGCGGCTTCAATAATGCGCTCAGTGCCATTGGGAACAGGCCTGATTTCTCCGGCTAGCCCCACTTCTCCAAATACAATGAGATCTTTGGGCAACGAACGATTTCGAAAACTCGATACCATTGCTAACAGTAACGCTAAGTCAGCACTGGTTTCGCTCACTTTCACGCCGCCGACCACATTCACGAAGACGTCTTGGTCGTTCATTTGCACATTACCGTGACGATGCAATACTGCTAGCAACATCGACAATCGGTTTTGGTCAAGCCCCACCGCAATTCGTCTAGGGTTAGACATTTGTGAGTAGTCCACCAAAGCCTGTATTTCTACCAATAGAGGCCGCGTGCCTTCCCAAATGACCATCACGCTCGACCCAGGGGTTTCATTTTCGCCACGGCTTAGAAAAATAGCCGAAGGATTGTTCACCTCTTTTAGGCCTTTTTCTGTCATCGCAAATACGCCTAATTCATTTACAGCGCCGAAACGATTTTTATGGCTGCGCAACGTACGGTAGCGCCCATCACTCTCCCCTTCCAGCATCATTGAACTGTCAATACAGTGCTCTAATACCTTCGGGCCAGCTAAGTTGCCATCTTTGGTTACATGACCTACAAGAAACATTGAGATGTGGTGTTGTTTTGCAAAACGAGTTAGATAGGCCGCACTTTCTCTAACTTGGGATACACTGCCCGGGGCAGATTGCACATCGGCTACATGCATCACTTGGATAGAGTCGATAACCATGATTTTTGGTTTTTTGGTTAACGCCAAGTCGCAGATAGTTTCTACGCTGGTTTCTGCCAGCATCATTAGCTTATCATCAGGCAAGGTCAAGCGCTTAGCCCGCATGGCCACCTGCTGAAGCGACTCTTCCCCTGTTACGTATAAAGCCGTTACAGTTTGTGCCATTTGACACATTACCTGAAGTAACAGGGTGCTTTTACCGGCACCAGGGGAGCCGCCAATTAGCATAGCAGCGCCTGGCACTATTCCACCGCCTAAAACCCTATCGAGCTCTTTAAACCCTGCGCTAAATCGCGGTAGAGATTCTAAATCAATCGCATTGAGCATTTCTATTTTAGCGGAAGTTTGCCCGGCATAACCTGATAAGGTTGGTTTTGAATTGGTTTTGGCGCTACTGACTACAAACTCGCTAATGGTGTTCCATGCTTTGCATTCAGAACACTGACCCTGCCAGCGTGGAAATTCAGCCCCACAATCTGAGCATACATAAGCCGTTTTTCGTTTTGCCATATTCCAGTTTTATCCCAGCGTGAAAAAGAGTATTCTATCTTATAAAGGACATCAAGGTACATTAACCCAAGTTAAACCCAAGTTAACCAAACCCACTTTGCAGCCTATCTAACCGTTATATTAGATTTTTCCACTGCGGTTGTTTGTGCGTCAAACTGCAAAATGCTGTTTATTAATGGGTTTAGCACTAGTGCCGATAATAATAATGTCTATAATAATAGAAAGTAACTAAGTTGTGCATACATGAGCCAAGATTTACAGCAATACGCTGACATAATTGAGCAATTGAAACCCCTAGTAAATGAACCTGAATTTAATAAGGTGCTTTTACAAATTGGTGGTGATATTCCCAAGGAAAAACGCTTTCTATTAAAAATGGAAGTGAAACGCCTTGCGAAGCCCTGTATGCGTTCCATTGATTTACGTGGCCAAGTAGACGGTAAATGCAAAAGCTATTTGCATGATGGCAGAACCCATTACATGGATGAAATTGCTGTCGATAAATTCGAAGAGCAAATTAGAATATTTGGTGGGTATACATTTGGTGTATACGAAGCCGTTCAAAATACTGAAAACAATTACCGTATCATTCGTGAGAAAGCAGAAGAAGCTCGCGACACAGGCTCAACTTCAAATGCCCCTCGCAAAAAAGGCTCTGCAATTTTAGAGCAGTTTAAAGTGCCAACGGTAAACCTACTAGATTATCGTCAACGCAACACAGAACGTATGAACTTTGCTGTTGCGGTTGAGCTATTTAATGAAAGCAACCACTCAATTAAAGGCTTAAGCGTTGATGTGTCGCTTGAAGGCCTGCAAGTCAAACTCACCAAAGAAACGTTGTTTAAGCAAAATGAGCTTTTACAAGTCTACTTCCGTGGGCTTGAAGGCGAGTTTGCCATGGATAAGAAAAATGGTATTGCTTATCGCCTCGTAAAAACAGTTCGCAAAAAAGACGTTATTTATTTAGCTTTACAACGTGCGACAGAGCGTCCAGCGCCCAGCTTCGATAAGTTTTTAGAAAGCTTTATTCACGGTAATAAACGCCGTTATAAAGTGAATATGAACAACACCATTGAAGCGATAACCAGCAAAACTTGTGAACAGTACTTTTCCCCAAGAAGCCCAACGTTACCGATTTATGTCGATCTAATTGAAGATAGGCTTATTCCACGCTTCGCTATGGTTAACGAAGTTAACCGCGAGACGGTGAGCTACTGGCAAGACGAGGAAGATGAGTGTCGCTTAGGTTTTCTGCTGTCGCAAAATAGATTGAACACCTTGCACGCTAAGCCTGCGCACCGTCGCGAAATATTTGTATTCAGCTTTACCCACTTACAAAACGACAAAGTCTTTTTTTACTCGGCCTCTTACGAACAACTTATAGAAAAAGACATGCTAAAACAGGTTTTCTTAGGCTTTGGCTCGAAGAAAGTTAGCTGGCGAGTATTTAAGTTAACCTTGACTGACATGTTGCCCGAACAAGCCCATACCCCCTTATCTATTCCTGACTCTGTGGGTACGAAAATAAAGCGGCAAAATACACCGCCTTCGCCTCGGGTTATGTCGAAGTTAAAAAACCTAAAATACTTGCTTCATGTGACCGACGTAACCTCTATATATGGGCAGCAGGCGTATAACGAATTAAAGTTCAATCGCGATAACCTCTCTCATCTGCGCGTTTTTGGACACCCTAGAAACCAGAAGACCTCAAACATAGAGTTGTTCCGATTTAAATATGAAGATCAACGTTTAGAGTCTCGCTACCGTTTGCGCTCTCAAATAGAGCTTAGATTATCTCATGACGACAGCGTACACGTTGGCGTAAGTGAAGATATCTCTGTTCATGGATTGGGGCTGCGGGTTGAGTTAAATAAAGAGTACGACGGGGAATTAGAAGGCCAAGTTGAAGTATCCTTCCCTCGCCTTCAGCAGATTACGCAAAACTTTGACGTAATGCATTTGCAGTATTCGGTAATTTACCACAATGCTGAGAAAAACATTTTGCACCTAAAAGCCATGAACGGTGAAGCAGGAAAAAGTGCAAGGGCGTTTTTTGAAGAATTGATTAAAAAGAACAAACACAGCTTAGAAGAAGACTCTGGTGAAGAAGAGTTGCCTGGCATGGGTCAAGCACTTCGCTGTATTAATGCTCGTAATGCTACGTCTTTATCCTTCTTGATGAGTAAAGAAGGAGTTAGGTACACGCCGCAAGCGGGCATTATCGGAAAGCAGGACCAGCGGGTTTCAAGCCTTGTCACCTACTTAACGGAAAAGCGTCAAGTAAACTTAGAGTTCTTATTCAGAGACAGAAAGCTAGATACCCCTTTCATGCAAAGCGGTATTAAGCAGGTGAAATTGGAAAATATGCCCTTGCGCCAAGAGCTTCTAATCTCTTTTGATGCCAAGCAAAAAGATCCTCGCATGGCCATTATTCCACGGTATTCCCACCGGTTTGAAAATAATGAGCAGCGTAAGACCTTTATTACTGAAGCGTTAAACAGAGGGCAATTCATTGCTATTCACGTGATGCTTACCACCACAGGCAAGCCGGATTTATCCATGTTACAAACAGAGATAAATTACGTTAGCGTGTATGCTATTCACCGGGCAAAAGAACTTGAAAATAAACTTTGGAGCTTAGCTGCCTGTTCGCACTTAATTGATGTAACAGATGAAGTATTGATTAGATATGAATTCGATGACGACACAATTAGCGCCAACCGAGACACTAAAGCGAAAGTAGAAGCGCCCGCTCAGTCCGGTATTCAAGCATTATTACAAGACCAAGCATTTGCGAAATAAAGACAAGCTCTGAAGGCTCTTATATCATCTTCAGAGCCTGCACTCGCTATTTATTCTTCGCGCTCAACACTGCGCCGCTAAAATTCTAATATACCCCCTAGTCAAGGTTAGCTATTTCACTACTAAGATAGAAAGTACAATAGACAATGTAGGCTGCCCAATCGAATAGCAACGTCAGCTTTTTCGTTCACAACTGGCTTTCCATGGCACGCCACCCCTAACGCTGATTCGGCCATCATCACTAAATCGTTTGCTCCGTCACCCATGGCAACCGTTTGCGCGCTCGGCACTCCCCAACGTTCGGCCAACGATTTCACGGTTCGCGCTTTCACTTCAGCATTCACAATTTCGCCAGACACTTCGCCGGTCAATATGCCCTGCTCTATCACCAACGTATTTGACACCGCTTCATCAAGATCTAAACGGGCTTTTAAATGGTTTGCAAAATAAGTAAAACCACCTGAAGCAATAGCAAGCTTCCAATTGTGTTGTTTTAGAATGGCAATCAGCAACTGTACACCTGGCATGATGGGCAAGCTATCACGTATTTGTTGAAGCTGTTGTTCTGGTACACCATCTAGGCAGGCCACTCGATGGTTCAAGCTATCGTTAAATGCTATTTCGCCCCGCATGGCCTGTTCGGTTACAGCAGCCACTTTTTCACCAACGCCCGCTAGTTTGGCAATTTCATCAATGCACTCAATATCAATTAACGTGCTATCCATATCCATCACAAGAAGACCTGGTTCGTTAAGCGATGGCTGCACATCTTGAATACCTAAATCCACATGATAACGGGCTGATAACGACGCGACTAGGGCTGGCACTGTAGTCTCAGCTTGGGAGTCGGCGTTTTCACTTAAGCGGCCTTTCACTACCACCACGCCATCACCGAGTTTGTTGTGTAACGGATGTAAGTGAATTGATGTAGCATTAAAAATGTCGCTAAACCCCTCAACAACCTGACTAACAATGTATGGTGTTAATGCTTGACCAATAACGGTTAAAATTGAAAGACCAGCTTCATCCTCACTGGGTGACTTTGTGGTAAGCTGCGTAGATAAAAAAGAGGTATCATGCATTGCATGAGGCGGTATTTCGTTTAAAAACGTGATCACTATTTATTCAAACCTTTGTTAGTCTTGCCCATATGCTACCCAATCATTACACATGTGGAAATACACACTTTCAAATTAGTCAAAATTACCCTACTGTTACCGCATAAAGATAAAGGAAATTGAGGCGAAATGCTGAACCACTTAGAAAGCGAACGCATTGCTCACAAACACAGCGTTTCACACTCGGCTTATACTGCTTTCAAGCGGCTTATCCATACTATTATCATGGCTACCGCTGTGGCATTGGCTGTGGGTCTATTTCTCATGTACCAGCAGTACCAGACCCATTGGGTTGACGTACAAACGGCCCAACCGGGTACCAGCATTAGCAATCAATATTCAAAAATCTTACAGCCTGCCTTAGTGGCACAAGACACGGTTCAACTAGCCCGTTTAATTACCATTGCATTAGAAGAACCCGCCGTTATCTCTTTAAGCGTATTTAATGCCCAAGGCGTTTATATTGCGCCCTTACCAAGAGTCGACAGTGTGGTAGCACTAGCCAGAGAACGAGACGTTGCTCCCAGTAGTCATGTTGAAAAAATTCTCGATGATAACGGCAAGGTAATTGGCTATTTGAACGTTAACATCGACACTGAGGTGGTACTTTCCAGTCCGTTAACGCTTCGCCAGCAATTGTGGCTTATTATTAGCGCCGTTATTGTGTTGGCATTGATTGTAGGTGTTTATATAACACGAGGGTTTTATAAGTTTCGCCCGTGGATAATTCGAGTTTTTCAGTCTTAAACACCATTTTTCGCTAACCCAAGTTAGCTCAAGCCAACAAACTTCACCTGTTTTTAGGCCTTTTATTGTCTGTTACAAAAAAGCCCTTTATGAAAAAGCGTAAGATAATTTTGGGTGGTAAGTTCGTTTAGGGCTTGCCCATCATACTCCCCTAGTTTACCGAGCGCGGCCAGTACATCCCCAAGATATTCAGGGCTGTTGCGAGCGCCTTGTCGCCCCTGCATTGGCATATCAGGTGAATCAGTTTCAAGAAGTAATCGGTCTGGGTGGTGCTGAAGCAAGTATATGATTGTCTCTTGCGTTTTCTTTGCTCTGTCATAGGTAATGGTTCCCCCTACGCCAATATAAAAACCTTTATCGACATACGCTTTGGCCACCTCTACACTGCCAGAAAATGCATGAATAACGCCGCCTTCTGCAAATCCTGTATTTTTGAGACTTTCAAAAATAAGATGATGGCTTTTTCGGTGATGTAAAATGACAGGAAGGGCGTATTCACTCGCTAATCCCAATTGCGCTTCAAACATCGCTTTTTGAAGCTGCATAGGTATCGCTATATGCCCATCTAAGCCAATTTCACCTACCGCGACAACCTCACTACTAGTCTGAAATAAAAGACGCTCTAGTGCGCTTAAGGCCGTGGCATTATCAGTTTCGCTAGTAGACAAAAAGTATGGATGTAGACCACACGCTATATCTATCGAAATAGCGTGCGTATTTTGGTTCGCAAAGGATTGTATAGCGTGTTGAGTTGACCACTGCGACACTTGCGTACCAGGAATAAGAATGCGTGTTAAGCCGGCGCTGATGGCGTGGCTTATCACCGACTGCCAGTCACCTTGAAATGCTGGCAAGTCTAAATGGCAGTGGCTATCAATCATTAAAGAATGCCAGAATCAGTGCCTATTAAGGCATTAAACGTTGAGTATTCCAGCTGCCATTTTCATCCCGGTTATATTCGAACCGGTCATGCAACCTGTCTTCACCGCCCTGCCAAAATTCTATTTGGTGAGGAACAATACGAAAGCCGCCCCAGAAGTCTGGTGCGGGTAGCGTTTTATTCGCAAACTTTTGTTTCATTTGGGCAAACTGAGTATGCAAAAGCTCGCGACTGCTAATAGGTTTACTTTGCTCAGAGGCATAAGCCGCCAACTGGCTGTCTTTAGGGCGAGAAAGGAAATAGGTCGCGTTTTCCTTAAAGGAAAGCTTTTCTACTACACCGCACACTCTCACTTGTCGCTCCATAAAAAACCAAGGGAAGTGACATGAAACTTTGGGGTTTTGACCAAGCTCTTGTGCTTTGCGGCTGCCTAAATTAGTGAAAAAGACAAACCCAGCTTCACTTACATCTTTCAACAGCACGATGCGCTGAGAAGGCTGACCTGTAGCATCAACGGTCGCCACAGTCATAGCAGTAGGATCGGGAATTTCAGCGCTGATGGCATCTTTTAGCCAACGGTCAAATAATGAAAAAGGATTAGCCGTTAAGTCTTTATCTTGCAGACTCCCTTTTGCATATTGTCTGCGCATATCAGAAATTGCCATACCTACCCCTTTTTATTGCTTTATAACTAATGGATGCTAGCTGATTTTTTAGCTGATACGTTTGGGCTTTTGATTTGGGCTACACGTTCTTACATTATATTTTGGGCTAACAACTATTGCGTTAAGCCCAAAACAGATAATTGCTGAGTGCTAACTATCGTCTGAATAACCTAACGAACGTAGAGCACGTTCATCGTCAGCCCAACCTTGTTTCACTTTAACCCACATTTCTAAGAAAACTTTGTTATCAAACAAGTTTTCCATATCTTTACGGGCATGTTCACCAATGGTTTTAAGGTGCTTTCCACCCTTGCCAATAATCATACGCTTTTGCGTTTCACGCTCTACAAGGATAAGACCACTGATACGATAAACACCATTTTCAGCTAGCTTAAACTGTTCGATTTCTACCGTCGTGGCGTAAGGAAGTTCGTCCCCCGTGAAGCGCATTAGCTTTTCGCGAATGATTTCAGCGGCCATAAAGCGACTTGAGCGATCGGTAATGTAATCTTCTGGAAAGAAAAACTCGCTTTCAGGCAAACTCTTCGCCACAAGCTCTCGGATGTCATCCACCATTTTGCCCTGTTTAGCACTAATGGGGATTATATGCTCGAACTTATATTTTTCTGATAGGCCTTGAAGGTGAACCATAAAGGCTTCTTTATCGTCTACTTTATCCATCTTGTTGACGATAAGGTAGCAAGGTAGACCTGAGGCTTTCACTTTAGACAACACCATTTCATCGTCGTCGTTCCAGCGTGTACCTTCTATCACGAACAATACCAACCCCACTTCGGCAAGAGAACTTGAAGCGGCTCGGTTCATATAACGGTTCATGGCGCTTTTTTCTTCGCTATGAAGGCCTGGAGTATCTACGTAGATGGCTTGATAATCGCCTTCAGTGTCGATACCTAAAATACGGTGGCGGGTAGTTTGTGGTTTACGCGACGTAATACTCACTTTTTGCCCGAGCAATCTATTAAGTAGCGTCGACTTACCTACGTTGGGGCGCCCTACAATAGCGACTAAGCCACATCGGGTTGTATCATTTGGCTGTGTCATCGAGTGTCTCCAAGGTAAGTCTAGCTGCTTCCTGCTCGGCTTTTCTTCGGCTATTTCCAGATGCCGAAACGGGCTTATCTAACGTTGTCACTGTGCAGCTAACTTCAAAAACTTGAGCGTGGTCTTTCCCTGAAATAGAGATAACTTCATAAGAAGGTAACGGTAGCTTACGACCTTGCAGGTATTCTTGAAGACGGGTTTTGCTGTCTTTAGGGTGCGCATTGGGGTTTAACGCTTCAATACGGCTTTCCCATAAATGGTAGATAACGTTACAAACCTCTTCCATCCCTGAGTCCAAGTAAATTGCGCCTAACACAGCTTCCACCGCGTCTGCCAATATTGAACTGCGACGATGACCACCGCTTTTAAGCTCACCGGGACCAAGATGTAGTAATTCACCCATACTCGCTTCACGGGCCAGTTCGGCCAACGTATCACCTTTTACTAAGGTGGAACGCATACGAGTAAGCTTACCTTCAGGCACATCTGGGAAACGCTTAAACAAGGTTTCACCAATAACCATACCTAAAATAGCATCGCCCAAAAACTCTAATCTTTCATTGTGCTGCTTTGCAGCACTTCTGTGGGTTAACGCTTGCTCTAGCAAGGCTACATTATTAAATGTGTACCCTAACGCTTTACTCAAGCGAATATATTTATCAATACCCTGCATTAATTAATGCCACCTACGCGTTCAAATCTAACGCCCGTTGGGATCCATGTTGGTAAAACACTGTCGCGGCCGCGTTCGAATTCAAATGAAATCCAAATGGCAACAGCTTTACCTACTAAGTTTTCGTCCGGTACAAAGCCCCAAAAACGGCTATCTCTGCTGTTGTCACGATTATCGCCTAGTACGAAATAATGACCATCAGGTACAATCCATTCATTGCTACGTGTACCTGGCTGAGTATAGAAGTTACTGGAAGAAATTTCTCTGACGGGGTGGCGCAGTATGTCGTGCTCTTTGTCACCTAGCGTTTCTGTGTAACGCATCAGCTTAGCCATGTCCTGAACAAATTCGTCTCGACCGACAAAATCTAACGGCATAGCCGTAAGCTTCCCGCAATTTTTTGCAGCACCTTCGCATTTCGACTTGATATAAACCTGTTTATCTTGATACACCACGGTGTCGCCAGGCAGCCCTATAACACGCTTGATGTAATCTACTGAAGTATCTTCAGGGTATTTAAATACCACCACATCGCCACGTTCTGGCACGCCGGTTTCCACTAGTTTACTGCGAAATACAGGGTCTTTTATCCCATAAGAAAATTTCTCAACCAGAATAAAGTCGCCCACCAACAAGGTTGGCATCATCGAGCCCGATGGTATTTGAAATGGTTCGTAAATAAACGAGCGCAACACCAATACAAAAGCGATAACTGGGAATATTTGCTGCGAGGTATCAACCAAGTACGGAAGCTGTGGCTCACCTGCAAAATTAGCCCCTTCTGCTTTTGCCGATTCTTGTAACCGCGCCTTTCGTTTTGGTGCAAACACCATACTATCCACCAGCCATACCAGCCCAGTAGTTAGCGTTAGAAGTACTAAAATAAGCGAAAAGTAATTGGCCATTACTTACCTACCTTCAAAATTGCCAGGAATGCATCCTGCGGTAATTCAACATTACCTACCTGTTTCATTCTTTTCTTTCCATCTTTTTGCTTTTGAAGCAGCTTTTTCTTACGACTTACGTCACCACCGTAACACTTGGCGATAACGTTTTTACGTAATTGTTTCACCGTACTACGCGCAATAATGTGATTGCCAATAGCAGCTTGAATAGCGATATCAAACATCTGGCGAGGAATAAGCTCACGGAGTTTCTCAACCAATTCACGCCCACGGCCTTGAGAATTATCACGGTGAGTGATCATGGCTAGCGCATCTACGCGCTCGCCATTAATCATAATATCTACACGTACCATGTCAGAGACTTGGAAACGCTTGAAGTTATAATCAAGAGAAGCAAACCCACGGCTTGTTGATTTCAAACGGTCGAAGAAATCCAGAACCACTTCAGCCATAGGCAGCTCATAGGTTACCGCCACTTGCTTACCGTGATACGTCATTGCGGTTTGCATTCCACGTTTTTCAACACACAAGGTAATAACGTTACCTAAGTATTCCTGCGGCACAAGAATATTTGCTTCCACCAATGGTTCGCGAATTTCGGCAATGTCGTTAACTGCGGGTAGCTTAGACGGGTTATCACAGCTTAAAATTTCGCCTTTGGTAGTTTCTACTTCGTAGATTACCGTGGGTGCCGTCGTAATAAGACCTAAATCGTATTCGCGCTCTAAACGCTCTTGAATGATTTCCATATGAAGCATACCAAGGAAGCCGATACGGAATCCAAAGCCTAGCGCTTGCGAACTTTCTGGCTCATAAAACAATGAAGCATCATTCAAGCTTAGTTTAGCTAACGCATCACGAAAATCTTCGTAATCGTCAGAACTAATTGGGAAAATACCTGCGTAAACCTGCGGTTTAACTTTCTTAAAGCCAGGCAAAGCGCCTACCGCTGGTTGTCTCGCTAAGGTAATAGTATCGCCAACCGGTGCGCCTTGAATGTCTTTAATACCCGCAATAATAAAGCCTACTTCACCGGCGCGAAGCACGCCTGTATCTAGGGCTTTGGGGGTAAACACACCAATTTTATCAACTTGGTGTGTTTGGCCATTCGACATGATTTGAATTTTATCTTTCTTAGTAAGCTCGCCTTCTACGATACGAACTAATGACACTACCCCTTGGTAGTTGTCGAACCATGAATCAATGATAAGCGCTTTTAGCGGCTCTTCACGGTTACCGCCCGGAGGAGGAATTTTATTTACAATAACTTCTAGTACATCTTCAATACCAATACCTGTTTTTGCCGAGCAGCGAACGGCGTCAATGGCATCTATACCAACAATGTCTTCAATTTCTTCGGCTACGCGCTCTGGTTCGGCCTGTGGTAAATCTATTTTATTTAAAATAGGTACCACTTCCATGTCCATGTCCATAGCGGTATAGCAGTTAGCTAGGGTTTGCGCTTCCACGCCCTGCCCTGCATCAACCACTAACAATGCACCTTCACATGCAGCAAGTGAGCGAGACACTTCGTAAGTAAAATCTACGTGTCCAGGCGTATCGATGAAATTCAGCTGGTAGACTTCACCATCTTTAGCAGTGTAATTAAGCGTTACGCTTTGTGCTTTAATAGTAATTCCACGCTCCCGCTCCAAGTCCATTGAATCAAGAACCTGTTCGGCCATTTCACGATCGGCTAGCCCGCCACAATGTTGAATAAGACGGTCAGACAGAGTCGATTTACCGTGATCGATGTGAGCAATAATACTGAAGTTACGAATGTGCGATTGTTGCATAATGCTGGAAATTACCTGCAGAAAAATTCATTAATATAAAAAAGAATGGTAGCTATTGTTTGTGTTGTAGCTAGCGCGTGCGGATTTTACCCATTTCTTTACACAAAAGCGAATAAGCTTGTGGGTTATATTGCCAAAGATTGGAATAGTGTAAGCCAAAGTAGCCATTTTGGTAATAATATTGCCGAATTCGCGCAAGTATTACGCTAAATTGTATTCAATAGTACGGGTTGAAACTTACCTTTATCAAGCCGTTTAAGCTTAAATGCGATGGCTTTATAAGTTACAAAGGTAAATGCGACGGCGGGTAGCAACCCCCACAATTCATGGCTAAGCCCAATGGAAGGTAGCGTGGCATTCCCAAAGGCAAAAACCGCGATAAAAACCGTTAGGGGTAGCAAATACAGCCACGCGGAGGCACTTAACACCCCTTCTTCAGGTACACCCACCGTTACGTCTTGCCCTATCGTTACCGGCATAGGTGAACGCAATGTTAGCTGCTGAGTTTTAGGCGCTAATGCTCTGGATATAGCCCCCGTGCCACAGTCACTTTGGGCTTGGCAACTGCTACAAGTCGATTTAATGGCGGCCTCGACGGTAATAAGATCACCCTCTACAGCAACCACGCGTGCGGTTTCAGTGATCATTATTTATCTGCCATAGGAGAAAGCGAGGTAGCAATAGCATTTGCTGTTTGCAGTGGTATTTCACCCACCACGGTCACTTGCGTGTTTCCATCGGTAAGGGTTAAAAAAGTACTCAAATCATTTCTAAGCACTAAATCACCACCAAGGGCATCTTTTGCTGGTTGTACATAAACAGACACATCGACCAATCCATCACTGTACATTTTATATTCTACCACTTGCCCCGTTAAGGCAAGACGACGAGTATCACCACGCACTTCTTCCATACCATTAGGCAAGTACTTAACTTCCCAATTAGGTTGGCGCGATTGCTTTTGCGTTAATGCCATAGGCTTAGGTAAAGACGCCTGATTAATTCGTGCGAAATAGTCATCAGGGGCGTCGGTTATTTTAAGTGAGGTTACTTGAATCTGCTCTAACAATCCGCCCTGCAAATCAAGCATGTTAAGTTTCAGTACCATGCCTGAATCTTCATCTAACCATAGCTGGTAGCTGAAGCGACTATTGTCGCGGCTAACGATACGGATTTGTTGAGCAGGTCTACCTGCAACGCGTGCTCTGCCCACAGAGACAAATTCATAACCGCTTTTCAATCTATCAGGATGATGAAGCAGTTCACTGGGGATAGGCCCATTGATAAACTCAGAACGAAGACTATACGGCGATACATCAGGTTCAAACACACTCACAATACCATTAACACGAATTTGCTCGCGGCCTGGCCCATTTTGTAAATTGAGTTGCTCCATACTGGTGCCATCCTCTAGCACTCCATGACGCCATAAAAAGGGAATGGTTTCGCGGCCCGCTCGACTTTGAACAAAAGCAACTTCAAAGTTTTGGGTTTTCACCACTTCACTTAGTTGCATAAGCCAATCTGACGTTGTTTGAGGATGGGGATTCACTACAACTACATCAGTAGCTTGAGGTACTGATTGAGGTGCTATCTGGGGCGAAGTTTGTGAAGCATCTGCGCTTGAGGGCAAAATTGAAGGCAACGTATCAGCGCGCTCTGAAGATGTATTTTGCGCAGATACATTTTCTTGCGCTACGACGCTAAACGATAAACCCAAAGACGCTACGACGGCATAGAGCATGGCTTTAATGAAGGCCCGAATGCGAATACTTACTTTTACGTTGGCTAAAAACACGCGTACCAGCACTAAAAGCGCTGGTACGTTATTACGATAATCTATTTTCATTAAACGATATTCTTATTAAGCGTCGTATGAACTGCTTACGGGCGGTTATCTGCACTCGCCTCGGCATCGTCAGTTTCAGATTCTTGCGCTTGTTTCAATTTTACCTGCTGCTCGTGATCAGCAATAAGTGCATTGATTTTACGCTTTTTCTCTAATACTTCGTTCATGTCATTGCGAGGCAATGCGCGGGTTTGCTCTAAGCTAACTGGCGCTAAACCACCCTGCGGCCCTGCTGTAGGTGCTGTCATGAAAGGCTCAGTAGGCGCAGGTTGATTGAAGTGCTGAACACCTAAAATCACTGCTACCGCAACGGATGCAGCAACGGCAAACTGACCTGACTGTTTTGCAAAAGGCACTACACCGCCAGAAACTACGCTGCCGAGTACTGGAATTGAACGCCAACGTGAAGCTTTTGGCGCGACAATAGCAGGCTCATTTTCAAGCGCGGCGGCAACACTGGCAGTAATATCTAACTGCGGTGCGACACTGGCCTCTTTGCGCATTGCGCCCCTAATTACATGGTAGCGTTGCCATTTGGCCTGCAATTCTTCATCTTGCTTAATTGCATCAATGATTGCATCGCCATCTATTTCGCCATCCATGAAAGCGGACAAATTTTCTTGCTGTTGCGTCATAAATTCATTTCCTGATCAACTGTGATCAATTAATACCCTAACACAGCTGTTAGTCTGCTCAATATAATGAAAGTTCATTTTCATTATATTTAATTTTCTAACAATGGCTGAATCACTTTATCTATAGCCTCTCGCGCTCGGAAAATTCGTGAACGAACTGTACCCACTGGGCACGCCATCACATTTGCAATTTCCTCATAACTTAGCCCTTCTATTTCACGAAGGGTTATAGCCATGCGAAGGTCATCAGGTAACTTTTCCACCACTTTAAATAAGGTTTCTTCAATTTCATCCGTTAACAAACTGCGTTCTGGCGTGGATTGCTCTTTAAGCGCATCACTGCCTTCGTAAAAGTCTGCTTCGTCTGCGTCGACATCACTAGCGGGTGGCTTCCTTCCTTGCGCAACAAGATAGTTTTTAGCACTGTTTACCGCGATACGGTACAACCAAGTGTAAAACGCACTGTCGCCACGAAAGTTTGGTAATGCCCGATAAGCTTTAATAAACGCTTCTTGGGTAACATCAGCCACATCACCGCTGTTTTTTACATAGCGCGATACCAAATGCATAACTTTGTGCTGATAGCGAGTTACCAGTAAGTTAAATGCATTTTTATCGCCACGCTGTACTTTTTCGACCAATTGTTGGTCGGTTATCTGCTCGCTCATTCGAGCCATTACTCCTACTTCAACTACCCAATAGCTCTAACAAGCATTGATATAGACGCGTACTGTTACAAAAAGTTCTGTATTAGCATTAAAAATATTTAAAAATGCTTAGGGAAAGCCATCTAGATCATTGTGTTTTGCCACTCATCCTTTAGACTTGCCGAACCTTTGCTCGTTTAATATATACAAAAATACATGAAATCAGTGTCATCTTCACTAACTTCCACATCAAATTCAATTGAACATCGATGTGATGTACTGATTATAGGTAGCGGCGCAGCTGGGCTTAGCCTTGCACTTAGGCTTGCCGACCACTGTCAGGTTATTGTGCTCAGTAAGAGCGATCGTAATGAAGGGTCTACCCGTTATGCCCAAGGCGGTATTGCTGCGGTGTTCGATGAGCAAGACTCTATCGATGCGCATGTACAAGATACATTAAAAGCGGGCGGCGACCTGTGCGATGAACCTGCCGTACGCTTTACTACCGAACGAGCCAAAGAAGCATTGAGCTGGCTAATTAGTTACGGTGTGCCGTTTGATACCGAAACCACAGAGTCTGGTGAAGAGCGTTTCCACCTCACCCGCGAAGGTGGGCATAGTCACAGACGCATTCTTCACGCCGCCGATGCCACCGGCGAAGCACTGCAAATAACATTAAACGATGCAGTTTCTGCACATCCTAATATTCACGTTTTCGAACGTTACAACGCTATCGATCTTATTCCGTCGAAAGACGATAAAAAGCGGGTTATTGGCGCATATGTGTGGAACCGCCAACAAGAGCACGTTGAAGTTATTCGCGCCCCCTTTATCTCACTAGCAACGGGTGGTGGAAGCAAGGTTTACCAATATACCTCAAACCCAGACGTTTCCAGTGGCGACGGTATTGCTATGGCTTGGCGTGCTGGTTGTCGTGTAGCCAATATGGAATTTAATCAGTTTCACCCAACTTGCTTATTCCACCCGCAAGCCCGAAATTTTCTTATTACAGAAGCCCTACGTGGTGAAGGCGCGAACTTATGTCACGCCGATGGCACCCGCTTTATGCACAAGTTTGACGAGCGTGGCGATTTAGCCCCCCGGGATGTGGTTGCACGTGCCATTGATTATGAAATGAAGCGCCTTGGCGCTGACTGTATGTATTTAGATATCAGTCATAAACCCGCTGACTTCATCGTTAAGCACTTCCCTAATATTTATCGTAAATGCCGTTCACTAGGTATAGATATTACCCGAGAGCCTATCCCAGTGGTGCCCGCAGCCCATTATAGCTGCGGCGGCGTTGTAACCGACTTCAATGGAAAAACAGATTTAGCCAATGTGTATGCAATAGGAGAAGTCGCCTATACCGGTTTACACGGGGCAAACCGCATGGCATCTAACTCACTGTTAGAATGTGTTGTGTTTGCCAGCGCTGCCGCCGAGCATATTATCTCTACGTTACCTTCAGCCTCGTGTGAAGAAGCCATTTTGCCTTGGGATGAAAGTCAGGTATCAGACTCTGATGAAGAAGTTATTATTCAGCATAACTGGCACGAACTACGCTTATTTATGTGGGATTATGTAGGCATTGTTCGAACCGACAAACGGTTAGAGCGCGCCATGCGCCGAATAAATCTACTGGAGCAAGAAATTGCCGAATACTACGCGCACTTCAGGGTAAGTAATAACCTTCTTGAATTAAGAAACCTAGTGACGGTTGCTGAATTAATTGTGCGCTGCGCTATGCAACGAAAAGAAAGTCGGGGCCTACACTTTAATCTAGATCACCCTGGGCAACTTGAAAACCCTCAGCCCACCTTTTTGTGCCCCGAAAAAGATGCTTTACCAACGGTACCAGGCACACTTATTTCTTAATGATTTTGGGTGAGTAGACACCTAGCCGTAGCGTTTTCAGCGTGGCTTGAAAAGACAATAGACATACAATAGAAATACAATAGCTATTTAATAGAGATACGAAAAAGCCCACTTCCTAATACAGCGTGTTCAATACACTATATTAGGAAAGTGGGCTTTTTTATTTATATTGCGACGTTGAGCTGCACTCGGCTTATTTCTTTTTAATAAATCGAATACAAAGTCCTGAAATTACAGCACGAAGACCTAGTAGCTCATGGCTAGCAGGTCATGACTATCAGATCATAACTAGCTGGTCATAAAAAGCACCGAACCAAACAGACCGACTTATCGGCTGATAATAATAACCTTGTTACTGTTTCGTCATAACAGCTTTGACCTACAGCGTTGAGACCTCTGCATCTAGGTGTACTTGCTGATCATCACTGCTCGTAATTTCCAAGATAGAGCGGTCTTCATCTTGACACATTTGATAGATGTTAATGCTGCAAGGCAGCATAACGGGTCGTTTAAAACGGCAAACCACATCTGAAATATGCTGACCGTTCGATACTGGTACGAATGATAACGCGCGGGCCAGTGTCCACATTCCATGGGCAATCGGGCGCTTAAAGCCAAATGCTTTGGCACTTAGTCCAAACAAATGAATGGGATTATAGTCGCCAGAAATTTTCGCGTAACGCCTGCCGGTATCGGCCGTTACATCAAGCTCTGCAAGCAAGTTTTTAGGGCTATCGACACAGGCTTCAGTGGTATCTTGTACAGGCGCTCTGGGCGCCACATGTACCGCTTTCACCTTCACCAAGTAGCTACTGATTGCTTTATAAACACAGCGCCCTTGTTGAAAAGCCTCTAAGGAAACATCGACTTCCCAGCCACGTGAGTGCGGCCTGACATCGCTGAATCGAACCCTGCATTCAAACGTCTCGCTTAAATCGCATTCTTCTAGCACTTCTACGCGATTAGCCGCATGTATTAATCCCAGTAATGGAAACGGGCTTTTCTTATCGAGCAAACACTGTATTTGAAGGGGAAGAGACAGCATTTGCAGATACAAAGGATGCATGGTAGCAGCATCTTGCCACGCCACTTCTTGACAGAATGCACCGTAGTGCTTGTTGTCAATATTAAGTTGTTTGGTGTAAATGCGAGGCGGTAATGTGGGTGGTTTGAATTGCATTAACTGTCGGGTATCGACACGTTTTAATAAAGCTTTTGCATACTCACGAAACATCAATGTTATTCCTTGTTTGGCCTGCTCCTTGAGCGAAGATTATCGCTCGGCATAGCCGTCGATAATCTGCTTCAGAGCATTCACCTTTTAATACCCAGCGCACATGCTCGTAATACGGCTGGTACCATTTTCGCGCAGTTCGTTCTACATGAAGGCTTAGACCCCATGGCAACAGTAATGATGACTTGTGAAGATTCACTGCTGGCGAATAAATCTCTTCTCCCGATACCATCAACGCCCGCAATGAACCATTGTCCGTAAGCGTGTAAACATCATTAGATGGCACCGTCGTCGGTTTGCTCAATTTACGCCATACACTCAAGCAGAAAGCGATATACACCGGCAAACACGCAAGCGCGCATAACCAAAGCCAACTTGGACTTACCCACGTCCACAAGGCTTCAGGTAAATTTATAATACTAAAGCCAAAAGCGGCAATAAGAATTAGCATTCCTACTATTTTTCGCCACGGCGAATAAGTGAGTTTAACCCTGTACTTTGACACGATTAACGATAGTAGACACCATACCAGCAAGTTCTGGATCTTGGCATTGTTGATGGCCCATAAACCATGCAAACAAGTCTGGATCGTCGCTGGTAAGTAAGCGTTCGAATATTTCTTGTTGTTCGTAATCAAGCGAGTCGAAGGCTTCATCTACAAAAGGCATGAGTAACACATCAAGTTCCAACATCCCTCTGCGGCATGCCCACTTTAATCTAGCACGTCTTTTTGGCTCAAACATATATTCACATTCTTAATTATTGTTTTAACACTGTCATCATATTACCACGGTGATGGGCGAAGGATCACTGCCCTTTTAGACAGAAAGGCGTTTCAATAGCACCGTAGATAGCACGAATTAACCACAAAACACGATAATCTTAAGGGTTCCCCTTGATAAAGCGCGCAAACCCCTCACCTACTACATTATAAATTCTTCATTCGGAATCTTTGATGACAGCGTTAACGACTCTTTCTGATTTACCTTCGCACTATGCAATTAAGTTAAATGACAACATGCTAATAAAGCTGGAAGGCGAGCAAGCTGACAGCTACTTACATGGTCAAGTGACAGTTAACATTAACGCTTTAGATGAGAATACGGTGAGGTATTGTGCCCATTGTGACAACAAAGGAAAGACCTGGTCTATTTCGTTTGTGGGCCGCCATGGAAATGGTCGCCATGGAAATGCTATCTTCATGCTAACTAACAAAGACTCTGGTGCGCACTCCCTTGCGCAGTTAAATAAGTACGGTGTGTTCTCAAAGGTAGATATAACCGATGAATCAAACCAGTACACGCAATTCTTCTTAGGTGAAAACCTTGGGCAGATGTTACTTAGTAGCTATTTCGACACCCTTCCTAGTGAGCCATTAACCAGTGTTCACAGTGATGTAGGGTGGGTATTTAAAAGTGATACTCAGCGCGCCGGCTATTATGTGGTACTGAATTCTGAGCGAGCCCCTGAATTTGAGCAAAAAGTGAAAGACACCAACGGCTCAATTTTTGAACAAAATGTATACGATGCTATTATGATAGAAAGTGCGATACCGTCTATCGAAGAAACTGGGGTCAGCGAATACGTTCCCCAAATGATGAATGTGCAGGCACTTAACGGTATCGATTTTGACAAAGGCTGCTATATGGGCCAGGAAGTGGTTGCCCGCACTCGATTCTTAGGTAAAAACAAGCGTGCAGCCTATAGTTTTTCAGTGCCAAAAGCGTTTCATATTAACGCTGGCGATACACTAGAAAAGCAATTAGGCGAGAACTGGCGTCGCGCTGGTATGGTAATTCGTAAAGCTGAACTTAGCGAAGAAACATGGTTTATGGCTGTGCTCTCAAACGATACCACTGAGCAAGATATTCATCGCCTAGCTGATCAAGTTGAAATTACCTGCTACCCTAGCCCTTTACCGTACAGCATTGAGCAGGCTAAGAGCTCATTGGTGAAAAACCGTAAATAATCTTTAATAAATTTAAAACCATCGCCCAGTAGGGCAAAACTACAGGACAAATTATGACTATAACCTCTGACAGCGTTGTCACCCTTCACTACACCGTTTCAACCGAAGACGGTACCGAGCTTGATTCTTCAGCCGGTAAGGAGCCGCTTGTAGTGCTTCAAGGGCGCCGCTTTCTTATTGAGGGACTAGAAGAAGCATTGGTAGGTAAAGAGAAAGGTGAAAAGTTCAACTTGTCTGTTGAGCCAGAGAAAGCCTACGGTGAACGTATTGATGAACTCGTTCAGCGCGTACCTAGTTCAATGTTTGAAGGCATGGACGTTGAAGTTGGCATGTCTTTTCGTGCAACCACGCCAGAAGGTGAGCAATCGGTTATTATCATCGAGACATCTGATGACGAAGTAGTTGTAGACGGTAACCACCCACTTGCAGGCATTCCACTTACTTTTGATGTAGAAGTGGTTGATGTACGCGATGCGACTGCTGAAGAATTAGAGCACGGCCATGCCCATACGCCAGGCGGCTGTGGTCACGACCACTAATACTGTTGCTTCGTGATAAACGCACTAACTAAAAAGGGAGCCTAAGGCTCCCTTTTTTGATATTGACTGCAACACAAAGCGTTAGTCAATAATGCCTATTTATATCGCGTCTTCGTTTTGCTCACCCGTACGAATTCGCACCGCTGACTCAACGTTAAATACGAATATTTTGCCGTCACCAATTTTGCCTGTTTTTGCAGAGTTTTCGATAGCTTCTATCGCCTGCTCGACGCGCTCATCATCAAGCACTAGCTCAATTTTAATTTTAGGCAGAAAATCCACTTGATATTCAGCACCGCGATAAAGTTCAGTATGTCCTTTTTGGCGTCCGAAGCCTTTTACTTCAGACACTGTCATTCCAGCAATACCGACTTCGGCTAATGCTTCCCTTACATCGTCCATCTTGAACGGTTTGACTATCGCTTCAATCTTTTTCATGGTAACTACTCATCATAAATGGTTGGAATAGGTACGCGCTTGTGCTGAGTACGCTGATAAATGTACAACAACTTTTCATCCACCTCAGCAGACACTGATTTGCCTTCTAAGAAGTCATCAATTTGATCGTATGTCATGCCAAGAGCTTGTTCATCAGCTTTTTGCGGCGCGAGAGTTTCGAGATCGGCGGTGGGCGCTTTAGTGATAACAGTTTGGGGGGCACCTAAGTGCGAGGCCAGTTGTCGAACTTGGCGTTTACTCAACCCAAACAAAGGCGCTAAATCACACGCTCCATCGCCATACTTTGTATAAAAACCCGTAATATTTTCTGCTGAATGGTCAGTGCCTAACACTAATCCATCAACCATTCCGGCAATTTCATACTGAATCACCATACGGGTTCGTGCTTTTACATTACCTTTAACGAAGTCACGCTTTGCTTCACTTTCAGGTAATAAACCAGCGCTTGATAATGATTCAGTGGTAGAAGCATGAATAGCATCTGCACCGGGCTGAACATTAACCGTCACAGAATGGGAAGGCTCAATAAAGTCTATCGACAACTGAGCATCAGCTTCGTCGGCTTGCGTTTGGTAAGGTAAACGAACAGCGACAAACTGAAAATTTTCGTGCTTTTCTTGGTTTAACTCATTCACTGCTAACTGAGCTAATTTACCCAACGTACAAGAATCGATACCGCCACTAATGCCTAGCACCAGTGAATTTAAACCTGACGTAAGAAGCTGCTTTTTAATGAAAGCCACTCGACGAGTAACTTCAAATGCCACATCGATTTCAGGCAGCACTTTCATTTCTTCAATAACTGCTTGTTTTTGCATTATAATGTCCAATTAGTGAGTGGGCGTCCTGATACCTGAGTTTACGATAAACTCGCCTTAGATGTTAGTGGTAAAAGAATTCAAACTTCATTAATCGTTGAAATTCACTACTTTTTGTATCTTCGGGCATGCCTACACGCCTTTTTTTATACCCATTTCGAGGCAAATTGGTTTACCTTGAATGTTCACGCGCGTTGACCTTTATTGTTGTAATAATAGAGGCTAACGCTAATATCATTGTTAAATTAACCTAGTAAATAAATCTCAGTGAAAATAAAGTCTTCTAGCGCTTTGCGTCTTCAATACGGCCTGACTCTTTTAGAGATGCTAATTACGGTCGCCATTTTGGCAATCTTAGTAGGAGTCGTTGCCCCGTCTATTAATACTATTTTAGTCAAAAATAGAGTAACCGGCGACATCAATACGTTGAGCGCTATTGCACAGCAAGCTAGGTTTAGTGCCATTAACGAACAGTTTAACGTGATACTTTGTCCGACCACGAGTTATAGCACCTGTGTCAGCGATTGGGCCAACGCGAAAATGGTCTTTATTGATGAAAACTCAAATGGAAGCAGAGATAGCAGTGAACCACTTATTGCCAGCAGCGACCCGCTGAACTCAGGCAATACAATCAGTGGCATTTCTGGCGCTATTTCGTTTTCTGAACAAGGCAGTATTAGTAACAGTGCAACCATAACCATCTGCCCAAAGAGTAAAGATGCCTCTTATGCTTCTGCCCTGCTATTGTCACTCTACGGTAGAATATCTGTTGCCATCGACAGTGACGACGATGGTATTAATGAAGATTTATCTGGCACCGCTCTAACTTGCCCTTAATACCTTGTCCTTAATTCCTTGTCATGACCTGATTCGCAGCGGACTAATGGTAAGTCCATGATAGGCTACCTTCCCCAACATCCATGGGGTAAATTTTCGTAAGGGGTGATAGTTAGCAACCGACAAGGGTTAGATTTGTCCAAAAAGCTTAAAGACGCAACAATGCTATAATTTCCATTCTTAGATTCGCTGTATGTCAGTGTAACGCCGTCAATATTGGGTGCCGGCAATCCACTAAGCCCCGAGTATTTACCTTCACTCAACCAATACCGTTCTTGCTTTATTTGCAAAGTGAGCAAATAGCTAATGGTTTCATGCTTATTTGCAAGCGCGATGGTTGATGAATAACTGGGAATGGCGAACATAGAAACAATACCCACAATCGCAACAGCGACCAAAAGCTCGATTAACGTAATCCCTCCCATCTTAATTAAATTGATTTTCCCTTCCATGGTACAGCAGCCCTCTATTTGTTGATTCGCTATGCTGTAAACCTAACAGCAAACAAATGACAAATAACCGGACTAAGGCATGGTTTTAATTAAAGCAGGTGGATTTACCTTGTTAGAGTTACTTGTGGTGCTTTGCATTGTGGTCATTTTCACCGCCATAGCTGCCCCCTCTTTTGTTGAATGGCGACAAGCCATCGCTATAAAGAGCGCGTTAAAGCATACCGCTGACATTGCAAAGTACGCCCGCACGCTTTCTATCTCTGAGCGTAAGGCGATTACCCTAGTCGTAGACGCTTCAGCAAATCATTGTATCGGCTTAACGTCAGCAAGTGACTGTGATTGCCATGTAGCAAGCAGTTGCCACGTTATTAGCCAGCAGAAACGGCTTATTATGCAAAGTTATCATGCAGTCATTGCTAGTCCAGCCAATAAAAAGGCGTTGCTGACGTTCGATGGAACTCATGGCATGAGTTTCGGCAGCGCAATGACAGTCACCATAAGTAACGCTCGATACACCGGCAAAGTTATCATTAATAACCTAGGCCGTGTGCGGTATTGCACTTCTACTTCACTAGAGGGAATTCCGCTATGTTAACGTCCTCTGGTATTAGCCTAGTAGAGCTCACCATAGCCATGGCCATCAGTACAACATTGGTTCTTTTTTCTGCCATGGGCGCTGCGACTATCTCTAAAGAACTAGGTTATTTTCAGCAACAATTAGCACTGCAAAGTGAGTTACGGCTTATTAGCCATTCTCTCTCGCTACAACTCCAGCGGGCCGGATTCGTGGCGCGCCCTTTTGAAGAAATTTTTGCCAACAGCGCATTACTACCGCCTGCTATCAACATCAGCCATCATCCGCTAGAGGCCGAAAATTCTTGTGTCTTATTTTCCTATGATAAAAATGCTGACGGCGACATTAGTCATGAAGCCCCCGCAGAATTGTTAGGTTTTCGATTGCGCAATAAAGCCCTTGAGTACCGTGTAGCGAGCAAAAGTTGCGAGCAAGGTGGATGGCACGATCTTACAGATACATCAGAATTAAAAGTCACTCAATTCACTATATCTTTGCACGGTGAGATAAACCATGCCCCGGTTTACAAAGTTGAGCTTGCACTACAAAGCAAGGCGTCCGCAGAACTCACCGCCGAGCAACATCTGTATTTACGAGTTGCCAATGCGAAATAACGCCGATTTTTACTCATCCTCACTAGTCGTTCAAAAACATGTGATAGGTGCAAGAGAGGCAAGCGCTTGGCAATGTCCTAGTAAGGTAAATGGCGCCGTATTGTTAAGTGTGGTGGGTATACTGTTAAGCTTAATAACACTGGCACTGTGGGCAACCAACGCACTACTTACCAGTGAGTTTCAAGCCAGTAAGCGCAGTATTGCTTATGTTGAGGTGATGAATACATTGCACAACGACATGACACAATTAACCGAGCAACTGCGTATCAGCGAAGATTGGCAACAAACCGCAAGTCTATTCGCGCGAGCATCAGTGACGGCGACTCACTATTCAGGAAGAGATTCTCAGTATTTAACGCTGTTTACCGTGTCCATAACTCACCCTGTTACGTCGCTATTCATTAGACAAGGTTTTTTACGCCACCCCGCCATAGTTCGTCTTCCTGCCAACGGTGTAATAACCGGTGCGACTAACGCTATATTGCCCCACCTTTTTGAACGACATTACAGTAACTTTACGCCGATGTTTTTTCCAAAGCCGCGCATAGCAAACGACTGCGACGATCTTACTCGCCATCTCGTGTTTTGGGTGCGTGGTGACTGCCATATTTCGCCCAGTGAAATTATAGGGTCAGCGAGTCAACCTGTTTTACTTGTAGTAGAAAAGGGGGATTTCACCCTTGATACCCATGCTCAAATTTACGGGTTAGTAGTGATATTAGGCGACACCAGTGTGCCTTCCAGCTCTTCTAGTAGTTCCCACCCTGTTATACCCGTGGCCACTATCGCCTCTTCGGCCAAGCTTGAAGGCGCCATGGTAAGCAATGAGGAAGTATCTAGAGTTTTTCACGGGCACATCAATTTCAATCTTAGTGTATTACGCACCCTTCAACAATCTAGCGGTTTGCAAAAGATGCAACCCATACCCGGGAGTTGGCATGACTTTAATTAAAAAGACACAAGGGTTTTCGCTCATAGAGGTAATAATTGCATCAGGACTCTTTGCGCTGACCTTTACCGCTGGACTGAAGCTTTACCAGCAAATATACGGACAATGGCAGCAACTTAACGCAGTGCAACAAGCTCGGCAACAACTTGAAACCGACCAAACGACTCTACTAATTAATGTGAATGCCAATCAAGATGCATATATCGCCATTACGCCCTCGTCTACCACGAGCGCAGCAAAAGCCGTGACCTTAGAACAAGTTGTAGAGCCTTTACCCCAGTTGAACCATACGGATGAAGCTTTACGTGCAGACGAAACGCTTAGTGAAGAAAGTGGGTTAACGACTGAAGAAAAACTAAATGAAGAAGAGGCCCTTGATGAAGCGCAAGAGCTCATCGAAAAAGTAAAACCTAAAAGCCAAGCGATTACCCAACAATTGAAGGTTGTGGTGGCACCGCCGTATCAATCGCGTTGGCAAGATATAGCGATCATGGGGCCGTTGGTACCACTTCCCCCCGCAAAACCCTAGTGAATTAACAAGACCAGCAATACTCACCCGCCGCCAACGAACCATTGTTGTTTACGTCCCAGCCTTTGCGGCCATCACTAAAATAAAACAGCGCGCCATCAGAAGCTTGCGCGGTGCTACTTACGGGTGTTGCTTTTAGCTGGTAACTGGTTGCATCGGCAGACACTATGGTAAGGTCGTAGCGTTTATTGCCCGCTGCTTCTGTAGAAGGAGAGTAAGTGGCAAATATGGTTGGTGCTCCTGTATTTGCGCCACCTGCACCCGCACCTTGGTAACTGAACGAGCCACTATGATGACGCTCCATTGCAGCAGCAAATGCCAGCATGTCTGCCTGCGCCGAGCCTCTATACCCATCAGTCATAAAAGACTGATATGACGGGTAAGCAATACTGGCAAGAATGCCAACAATAGCCACCACGATCATTAATTCAATAAGGGAAAAGCCTTTATATTTTTCGTTACTACTAATCACTGAGATGTATCCTCTCGCTCAGTTTCAGAATGCCAACTGCCTCGTTGTATTCGTTCAAACTTACCATAAATATTTTGCGCTAAGCATTCAAACGCTGAACCACAGGGTTCTTCGTTGCCATCATCGTCGACACTGATAACAGTGGAAGCACACTCGGTACCAAGGCACACCACAGGACTGGTTATATCTTCAATAAGAATTTTAGTCTCTGGCGCGATCCCTGTTTGCTGTAACTCAACTGATCTGTCTGAACTATCAAGTTCGCCATTATTATTAAGGTCTGACACAGCATTCGCATTAAATAGGTTAACGAGATAAGCACGGCTATTTCCAGACGGCGGCGCACACAAACTGGTGCTACTTACCGCAGGCACATAAGTCGTAAAGAATATTTTGTAATCTACTATTAGAGGTGATGCCAATACTTTTTCCCCATCGGTGGTAAGCTCGATATACCACCCCGCTTTATTTGCAAAGCTTGATGCTGCCACCCCTTGCTCAGTTTCATCGCTACTGGTAAGCAAATGTTCGGTGGCATTGTATAAATCGGACTCAGACACCGTGCTCATAAAGGTAAATTGACCACTCGTGTCGCGACTAAAAACGCCCTCGTCTTTAAGCATATAAAAATTATCTTCTACTGTGACATCTAGCGGTGATGCTCGCCATCCACTACCCATTGCCACGGCATAATATAATTCGTCACCCAGCGCGACCTCTGAAACATCGGGGCCATAGTAAAAGCGACGATGAGTTTCAGCGGTGTCTCCAGCAAAATTAGCCAACCGAGCCCCTTTTATAAAGTTGCTGCCCGACTCGCCATTATAAATATCCATCCGGAACAGCTGCCCGCCCATGTCACCGACATACATATGGTCAGCGAAGCCATCGTTGTCTCTGTCGATTACGGATATACGACCTGGGATACTGTAGTTCATATCAGCTAGATTCAAATCTGCATCAGCGTTACTGGCGTGCCAAAGCAAGCTTCCAGTGTCTGCATCGAACATATAAACCGCATTTCCAATATTATCAGCACTTCTCACTAACTTATCATCTTGCGAGTCATCGTAACCGCCACCGATGATCATGACATTCTTCTCTTCGGTGCCGTAGCGAACTTTAGTGATAGTAGGGCGCGACCATGTTTGTCCTAATTTTTCAAGGCCCGTACTGCCGCCTTCAATCACAAACTTAACCGTAGGTGACGTCTTCTGTGTCACATCAAATACATAATAATTACGGCCACCTCGTCGCATACCTAAATACAAGTAAGTCGACGTTCCCACTGTACGCAACACCATCTCGCCGTCTAAGCCGTAAACGTGATTAAACGTTGAGATATCCTCATAAAAATGGTGCAGGTTAGGCAGTAGCGCTTTAGGCATAATGCCAAAGTTTTCTTCACCGGTTTCTGCATCAAACGAATGCAGCATACCTTGGTTTGTGGCAACCAAAATGGCCGAGTCTGTGCTCCCGTAATTAACCACTACAGGCTGAGAATGAATGGGGTCGCCCATTTGAAGACGGTAGTCCGTTGTATCGCCGTCACCATCATTATCTTTAACATCTATGCCTCTTGCCCATTTAAGCAGTACTTCGCGAAGCGCATCTGCATCGAGTTCGTCATCCACACCTAGCAATGCTGTCGTAATTTCGCTGTTGTCTTCATGCAATTCGTTACTCGATTGAATGATATTTCCAGCACCATCGAAAACATACAAGTTACGGTTAGCAGTCATTTTACTCGCGGTACCGCCCTCTCGAACATCACTACCATCAACGAGAGTTGACCAGTAGCTATGAGAAGTATCTTTAAAAAATCCCGTATCACCATCGACAGCAACCAATGAGTTTTGATCTAAAATATTCTCACCATCTAATCGATATCGCTTAAGATTCCCTGGCCAGATAGCCCCTTCACTTGGCTTAAATAACGCAAAGTAAAGTTCGTCGTTATGGGTCAAGCGATTAAGTTGATTCACCGCTACACCCGGCGATACAAAGGTAGAATTAACATCTTTTACAGAGCGAAGAATAGTATTGAATGCCTCAAGCAACTCAGTGCTGTCATCGGCTTGATAGAATCCACCACCACTTTGTACTGCCAATTGGTTTAGGAAGTTATTGGCGGTACTATTTGCCGCAAATCCAATCGTATGGGTGATTACGCGACGATCAATAACCGATGTATCTGAGTCACTGACATTTTTCACAAGATTTAAACCACACTTTTCACCGCCACTACCGGTACAACTATCACCTAGTAACGACTCGATAAGTGAGACACTGTGATTATTGTTTGCTTCACCGTCAGACAGTAAAACAATATGGTTGTTGGTCTGGCACTGCAGGTCATTCACCGGTGATATATAGGTTGCCCCACTAGGGATATATTCATTAATACAGTCGCTGTCAGACAAGTTGTCATCGGAACACCCATTTGGCTGAACGGCATCCCCCCCCAGATAAGCGCTTCTATGACTGACACGCGTATTCTTCCTCACCGTGTTTGATACTTTATAATTACCACGGGTTAGTCCATAATCAACGTCTCTGCCGCCGTAATAGTTAACCGCCTCATATAATGTATCTACGATGGGTGTATAACCGCTAGCAGTAAGCTCATCAACTTTACTGATCAGGTGTTCTCTTACTGTCGATGTCTGTCCAGGTGTGGCGGAACCATTAAACTTAACGACTAATTTTGCGGCAGACGACTGAGAGCCACTGTAGGTATAAGCACCTCGATAGCCCGTGAAGTCACTAAACACGAACGCCATTGCATTACCGGATTGCCATCCTGCTCTATCTACAATCTCTTTAACGACACCTGATAAATCGGGCGAGGCGTAATCGTTTCCCGATGAAAATGACCCCATAGACCAGGTTACACCTGACGTTTTGCCAATATTTCTAAGCAAATATCGATTTCCAGAAGAGAAATCGTCAGCATCATTAGCAGCAACACCGCGAATTAACATGCTCGAGTTGTTCTGGTTGTAGCTGCTATAGGCTGTTAATTCTATGTAGGCTTCGGTAATTTCAGCCCCTTGAGGGATGTTTACATTTTGAAAGCGAACGCCTATGTAGCTGTTGTAATTACTTGAGAACGTAAGCTCTGAGCCTGTATTTTCATAACCGTTGTTATTTTCTTCTATGTTGTCGTTAGAACGGCTAACTTGGTAAACACTTTCACCGCTGATACAACCTGTAGCGGTTGTATCATCATAAGACACCACCAATTGCGGCGACCCAGTTTGCCCAGAGTCAAATGCTCGGGCTTCTCGGCTACTGGCAGCATCTGAACTTGTGCCTTCTATAAGAATGTTGAGGTCTTTGCCCCCGCACCACTGTGGCAAATCTACAATTTCTTGAATAATCGATGAGATATCTGGCGTGGCAATGACCTCATCAGCAGAAGGAAAATCATTGTTACTTACCCATTCAACTTCTGATGCAGTTTTGGTTCTTGACGAAAGGTTGTTATATGCCGTGGAAAATTCCGTGCTAGTGGCTGACGCCTCTCCACTTATCGTGAGTGTGGTGCCCGCTATATTAAATTTTTCTGATGTAAAACGAAGGTGCGCACTGAGTATCGTTGCCCCTTGAGGAATATTCATCTCAGTAAAACGCATTCCGGATGTGACTATATTCGTGCCAGAGCTCAACACCAGGTCGTTAGCCGTAGTATTTACTGTACCGTTGATTTCTGACGCATCGTGACTGCTTGCACCCGTTGAGGTGATAAGCTCCGGTTGAATAGCATCGTCAATTCCGCTTACTGGAAAGAGTATAGGGCCACCATAGTCGGAAAAACGCATAAGGCCGGCATCTATATTGGTGGCTGACGTTAACGCCTCTTTAAGTGCGTTTTGTACTCTAAGAATGCGTGATTGGCCGGTGCCATCTTTGCCCGTCATACTGCCTGACGTATCCATAATAAAGAGTACATTTGGATTATAAGTAGCAGACTCTGACGCCGTGCCTAAGTAAATATCCAAATCATCACCGACAGCAGAAAAGCCAATGCAAGAAAACATCACTACCGAGACAAAAAAACTACTCACGCGCTTCATAATTATTACTCTTTTTATTGTGACGCAGGGCCAAACACTGATGCCGCTAGGGAGTTCGCAACCACCGTAGATTTACCACCTACTTTGCCGCAGCCTCTAATAATAAATACGTGGCAATTTACGTTGCTACCACCAATAACGTTGCTTGAACCTCGACATGCTTGCTCTCTTATAAACGCTGTACGAGACCAGCTTTTGGTACTCGCCATGGTTTGATAAGTACCATTTGTCGTGTGTTCATTACCCCACGATAGACCACCTTCGGTCATGTACCTATCAGTCCATTCATTTTCATCGAAACAGCTCATTGTTTCTGTTTCAGGTTCGTAGGGGTCAAGCTGGCGTGCCGCAGAAAGAGGGTCAACTTTAGTGCTATCTTGTAACAGGGATTCGTCCTCCGACTCAAAAAACACCCCCGCAATAGCCGCTTCCGCAGCGTCGAATGCTAGCCCCGTCTGCTGCATTGACATTGCCATTTTAGATTGGGATAGGCTACTGGTTACCGCACTTACGCCTAAAATGGTGAGAGAGAGCAACACTAACAATGCAAACACCATTACTAATCCACGCTGTTTCATTGAATGCTCCTAACAAAGTTTTTCACATTTCTAAGTGACACTGTTTTAGCAAAAACCTGATAATAATGGCTCGAATCTAGCGTAACTTGATTCTCGTTTAGTAATGCAAATGTAGGGGCTGAAGTTTGCTGAACTTGATTTTGATAGCTTTTAAGTAAGATACCCCAGCGCAATGCAACCACTTGTTGATTCTGTGCTCGTAGCGCAGCCAACTTATCGGCCGTCACATAGGTTATCGCTTGCCCATTAGAATCCTCAGCAACATCACTAACGCCATATTGAAGTTGGAAGTTACTTACATTGTCTAGCAAGGTCACAGTATTTGGTGAAACGGATTGTGTTTTTAGGCCCCGTAATACTCGCCCATCGTAGCCTGTACATTTAAATTCATTGCCGCTAACGTAGTATCGGTTAACCACATGAAACTCATCACCTGCGGCATAACCATGCTTACTGCCCGTACAGTCTGTAGAGGCAAGCAAATTCACCACTAACACGTCATTTGCACCACTTGATGCTTGCGTGCTTCCGAGCGTAGTGTTTGAGACGAAGTCTCCGGCTAACCCAATTGGCTTATTCTCAATAAATCCAGCCTCCGCCACCGTATCAACTGAGTTATCGATAGACGCGACAATAGTGTCATAGCGACCAATTTCGTAAAACTCACTACTAAGCCGGCTTGTTATATAACGTCCAGACTCCTGAACCTGTGCCACCGCTTGATTAAGTTTGTTCGTTACACTACTACTCACTAATACCTGAATTATCGCGCCAGATATCACCAGCCCTAAGGCCAATGAAATCATTAACTCTACAAGCGAAAAACCCTTTACACGCTTCACAAGGTTAAGTCCTTAATCACACAGGCGTTACTGTCTGAGTCATTTGGATTGCAACGCGTATTTAAGGTGTAATTTTGACTACCTGCTGATGCTACCGGCCACGCTAGAATAACTTGCAGCCGTGAGCCCGCACTGCAACTGTAAACATCTGCTACGTTATTATCTGTACAGGTTAATGACAGTGTGGTTTGAGGGTTAGTTTGTACTGCCGCGCAAGATAATGCCCAGCCATCGTATTTAGCCATATCCAGCTCGTTGCAGGTGGCGGTTTCACAATTGGGCACTCCAGAAGGACGACTCAAACAAAAACATTTATAAGGATGGGTGGAACCCGAGCAGGTGAGCCCGTTGAAGTTGTAATTGCTTGCATTGAAATATTGGTTGTTAACCACAATGCCATCACCTACCGTTGCCACACGCGCAGCAGCACGTAAGCGCTCTGCAACTTGAGCCGCAACAAATTCGCTTTGCGTGCGGCTAATCGCATCTTTGTTCGCAAAAGATCCTGTGAATTGAAGAGCAGCCACCCCGAGTAAACCAATGGCAAGAATGAACATAGTGACAAGCACCTCAATAAGGCCAACGCCTTGTTGCTTATCCAATCCACTAGTGTTTATCGTTCGATTCATAGTCCCTGCATTGCCCAATGGCATTCACGCTAAAATTTAGACACAACCTTATGTTTAGCATTCTATGCTAAAAATTTCTTGCTCAAGGTATAAGCAACCATAAAACGTATCAGATTGTATTACCATTAGACGATAGCGTAAAAAAAAGCACCGCATATCAATGCGGTGCTTTTAAATTCAGCCCAATTTTTATACCTAAAAGGCGCTAGCTTACTTGTTTGACTCTAAGCTCCTTAGGAACCGCGAATTCAACATTTTCTTCTCGGCCAGCACGTTCAAAAGCAGAAACCGCTCCCCATGCTTTAAGCTTATCAACCACGCCTTGAACTAACACCTCGGGTGCAGAAGCACCTGCCGTTACTCCAATATGCTCAACATCTTTAAGCCAACTTTCCTGAATGCAATTCGCATCAGCAATTAAGTACGCCTTCGCACCAATTTTTTCGGCTAGTTCACGTAAACGATTCGAATTTGAGCTGTTTTGAGCGCCAACCACCAACAGTACTTGGCAATCTTGAGATAGATCCCGCACGGCGTCTTGACGATTTTGGGTGGCATAGCAAATATCGTCTTTACGTGGTCCTTGAATATCAGGGAAACGTTCACGCAATGCATCAATAACATCTGCAGTATCATCAACAGATAAAGTCGTTTGGCTGCAGTAATAGAGATTTTTGGCATCTTTTACTTCAAGGGTCGCTACATCGGCTTCAGACTCGACAAGGTAAATTCCACCCTCATCATTGCTGTACTGCCCCATCGTCCCCTCAACCTCGGGATGTCCTGCATGGCCAATCAAAATACATTCAGTGCCTGTTTTACTCGCACGGGTCACTTCCATATGCACTTTAGTCACTAATGGGCAAGTAGCATCAAATACCTTTAATCCACGATTTTCGGCTTCTTTTCTTACTGCTTGAGAGACCCCATGGGCAGAAAAAATAACAATGCAGTTGTCGGGCACTTCATGCAATTCATCTACAAAAATAGCACCACGCTCACGTAGACCATCAACCACAAACTTATTGTGAACGACTTCATGGCGAACATAGATTGGCGGCTCAAATATTTCGAGTGCTCTTTCTACAATGGTGATGGCTCTGTCTACACCGGC
Organism: Alteromonas naphthalenivorans; assembly: GCF_000213655.1. NCBI lineage: Bacteria > Pseudomonadati > Pseudomonadota > Gammaproteobacteria > Alteromonadales > Alteromonadaceae > Alteromonas > Alteromonas naphthalenivorans. The sequence continues at coordinate 972,946 of NC_015554.1, read as the reverse complement.
ACAAAAACCACGAGGATTGGCAAGATGAATTTGCATAATTACTGATCACCTTTTGATGTAGGTGCAGGTGCAACTTTTACATCGACAATTTCAACATCGAAAATAACCGTTTGCCCAGCTAATGGGTGGTTAAAATCTACCGTTATCGAGTCGCCCGCGACACTTCTGATAATACCGGGTATTTCTGAGCCATCTGGCTGAGAAAACGCAAGAATAGCACCTTCTTGAATTTCCAAGTCAGCACCAAAACGGCTTCTATCCATGTAATGGATATTATTAGGGTTAGGCTCACCGAAGGCATCGTTCGCGGCTAACGTGAACGATTTCTTTTCACCCTTTTGAAGTCCTAGTAAGCAAGCTTCAAAGTTAGGGGTAAGACTACCGTCACCCATTACCATTTTCGCGGGCTTATTATTTACGCGGGTGCTGTCAGCGGCTGAGCCATCTTCAAGTTTTAAGTCAAAGTGAAGAATAACTTCGCTGTCAGAACCAATAATTAGGTTGTCGGTCATTGTGGCTCCGGTTACTGCTTTGACGTGCTGGTTGAATCGGCGCTTTTATGTTTCTCGCCGTTCTTGAACATATCAATAATTAATAGGGCTGCACCAATAAATATCGCGCTATCGGCAATATTGAAGGCAGGCCAGTGCATGTTGTTTACATGAAAATCGAGGAAATCGATAACATATCCATGCACTAAACGGTCGTAAACATTACCTAGCGCGCCACCCAAAATAAAAGAAAAGGCGACAGGCAATAAGGTCTGATTTTTGGGTGATTGTTTTAACCACCATAAAATAACCACACTGACGACAGTAGCGATGGCAGTAAAAAACCATCGCTGCCAGCCACCGGCACTATCAAGAAAGCTAAATGCCGCGCCGTAATTGTGTACGTAGGTTAAATTGAAAAACGGTAATACCTCTATCGATTGATAAAGTGACATACCGCCTAACACTGCATATTTGGTAACCTGATCTAGCGCAAATGCAATTAGGGTTATCCAGAGAAACCGTAAACCGGTTTCACTGAATAACTTAGGCTTGGTATCCGCCGTAGTATTAAGCATACTGACGCGTTTCCCCTTCGCCATCAATGTTGGTTACACAACGGCCACATAATTCTTCGTGTCCCTTATGGGTGCCAACATCTTCGCGATGGTGCCAACAGCGAACACATTTGTCGCCGCTTGCTTTGTTTACACTTAACCATAAACCTTCAACATCGGTAGCCGCAGCATTGTCTGGTGCGCCTTCTACTTTTGTCAGGTTCACTGCTGATGTAATCAATACAAAGCGCAGTTCATCTTCAAGTGAAGCCAAGGTGTTAAACAAAGACTCTGTAGCATACAAGTCAATCTTAGCTTCTAACGAACCGCCTAACTGACCGTCTTTACGCGCTTGTTCCATGGCTTGGTTTGCAGCGTCTTTTACGCTTAATACCTGATGCCATAGTTCGTCGTTAAATACGTCACTTTGCGTGAAGCTGTTAAAGCCTTCGTACCAGGTTTCGGTAAATACAAATTCACTACGCTCGCCCGGTAAAGCTTCCCAAATCTCTTGCGCCGTAAAGCTTGTGATGGGTGCCATCCAACGAACTAACGCTTCCATAATATGGTAAAGCGCAGTTTGACAAGAGCGGCGTGCATTGCCGTCAGATTTTGCCGTGTACTGTCTGTCTTTAATAACATCTAGGTAGAATGAACCTAACTCGATGGAACAGAAGTGCATCAGCTTTTGCGTAACGACTAACAAATCGTACTTTTCAAACGCTTCAACAAGTTCTTCTTGTAGTGCTTTCGCACGCGCCACAATCCAGCGGTCTAGTGCCACCATCTCGTCTTCTGGCAAAGCATCTTCTGGCACAAAGCCATTAAGGTTTGCTAGTAAGAAACGTGACGTGTTACGTAAACGACGATATGCATCAGCAGCACGTTTTAAAATTTCATCAGACACCGCAATTTCACCGCGGTAATCAGTAGACGCAACCCATAAGCGAAGAATGTCTGCGCCTAGTTTGTTCGTCACTTCTTGCGGTGCAACTACGTTACCTACCGACTTCGACATCTTTCTGCCGTGAGCATCTACGGTAAAGCCATGAGTTAACACTTCTTTATAGGGTGCGTGGCCATGCATGGCGGTAGACGTCATTAGCGATGACATAAACCAACCACGATGTTGGTCTGACCCTTCTAGGTACAAATCGGCGCTAGCGGGAATGTCTTCACGTTGGTCAACCACAAAGTAGTGCGTGACACCTGAGTCGAACCATACATCTAGGGTATCGGTGACTTTGTCGTAGTTATCGGCTTCGCTACCTAGTAGTGCAGCATCATCGATATCCCACCAGGCTTGAATACCTTTAGTTTCCACCTCAGCGGCCACTTTTTCCATAAGTGCAACTGACTCAGGGTGAAGTTCACCGGTAAGTTTGTGCACGTACAAAGGAATAGGAACGCCCCATGTACGCTGGCGAGAAATACACCAGTCTGGACGACCTTCTACCATTTTCTGGATGCGGTTTTCGCCCCACTCTGGGATCCACTTAGTTTGTTTGATTTGTTCGATTGACTCAGCACGTAAGCCTTTTTTATCCATGCTGATAAACCACTGCGGCGTAGCACGGAAAATGATAGGCGTTTTATGGCGCCAGCAATGCGGGTAACTGTGCTCATATTTCACGTTAAGCACAAGGTTACCGTGCTCTTTTACCGTTTCAACAATGGTATCATTGGCTTTAAATACGAACTGGCCGGCAAATAAAGGCGTGTTTTCTAAATACACACCATTGTTACCGACTGGGTTGTACACTTCAATGTCGTATTGTTTACCTACATTGAAATCGTCAACACCGTGAGCAGGCGCGGTGTGAACACAACCTGTACCTGATTCAGTGGTAACGTGCTCACCCAAAATTAGCGGTACTTTTAAATCTAAGAACGGATGATTAACTAGCAGTTTATCTAAGCTTGAACCTACACAGGTCGCTACTTCACGATACTCTTCAATACCGTAGCGCGTCATGCAGCTTTCAAGCAAATCTTGCGCAACCACTAACCATTCGTTGGTCGACGTGATTTCTACAATCGCGTAGGTTAATTCTGGGTGCAAGCTGATGGCGCGGTTGGCAGGCAGCGTCCACGGGGTCGTTGTCCAGATAACCACGCCCGCTTTGTGCGCGGTTAAGTCTTCACTACTTACACCAAACGCAGCCGCAATAGCGTCTACATCAGCAACAGGGAATTTCACATCAATAGCAGGTGAAATTTTGTCTTGGTATTCTACTTCTGCTTCTGCCAACGCAGAACCACAGTCTGTACACCAATGAACTGGCTTGAAGCCTTTCTCTAAGTGGCCCGATTCAACCACTTTACCCAGTGCGCGAATAATGTCGGCTTCTGAGCGAAAATCCATGGTTTTATAAGGATTGTCCCAGGTACCGAATACACCAAGACGTTTAAAGTCAGCCATTTGGCCATCAATTTGACGTTGTGCGTATTCGCGGCACTTTTGGCGAAACTCAGCAGCCGTCACTTTTTTGCCCGGCTTACCCACTTTCTTCTCTACCATCAATTCAATAGGCAAACCGTGACAGTCCCAACCCGGCACATACGGCGAGTCGAAATCTGACAGTGTTTTTGACTTAACAATAATGTCTTTAAGAATTTTATTTACTGCGTGACCAATATGAATATCGCCGTTTGCGTACGGAGGGCCATCATGAAGAATGAAAGGCTTCTTACCTTTCTTCGCTTCTCTAATCTTTGTGTATACCCCTTTTTCCTGCCAGTCTTTAAGCATTTTAGGCTCACGCTGAGCAAGGTTGCCGCGCATAGGAAAGGCGGTTTCGGGTAGGTTTAATGTGGCTTTATAATCACTCATATAATTGTATTATCCGGTTACCTTTAATAATACCCAACGCCTCGTTAGGCGCTGTATAGGCTTGCATTGGTCGACGCTATGTTAAGCGTGGTGACTTTATCACGTTTCACTATTCTAATAACAGGCGCGCCTTAGCGGCATCGGCCTGTATTTGTGCTTTTAGTATCTCAAACGAGTCAAATTTCTGTTCATCTCGTATTTTTGCAACAGGAAACACGGTCATTGGTTTCCCGTACAGGTCGGCTGACATATCGAAGATGTGCACCTCTAACTGGTTTCGCACCCCGTTTAACGTGGGGCGAGTACCAATGTTTGCCACGCCATTGAATTTTTTTCCATCTACGGCAACATGTACCGCGAAAACGCCGTGAATTGGTGCTCTGCAACGCTTCAGCATGACATTGGCGGTAGGAAACCCTATCGTGCGCCCTTTCTTTTCACCATGTACAACTCGACCATACACAGCAAACGGCCTACCTAACATTTCTTCACCAAGCGCAAAATCCGAATCAGCCAGTGCTTCTCGCACTGCAGTAGAGCTAATACGATGAGCATGCATCATAAAGCTTTGCGTGCTAACCACTTCAAAGCCGTACTTTTGCCCAGCGGCTTGCAGCATGGCAAAGTCGCCTTTACGACCTTGGCCAAAGCGAAAGTCATCGCCGACCACAAGAAATTTAACCCCGAGCTTATCCACCAGCAAATCATGCACGAAGGTATCGGCACTTTGACTGGCAAAAGCTCTGTTAAAACGCACAGCCAATAAACGATCGACGCCTTGCTGTTTCAGCAATTCGTACTTTTCACGCAATGGACTGATGCGTGCAGGCGCTCTATCAGGTGTAAATACTTCCTCGGGTTGAGGTTCAAACACCATCACCGTGGCCGGCAACCCCAGCGCTTTGGCTTTTTGAAGCACATTACTCAGTACTGCCTGATGGCCCAAGTGCACGCCATCAAACTTTCCGATAGTTAGTACACACCCGCTGTGTTGCGGTTTTACGTTGTTAAGCCCGCGGATAAATTCCACTATTAGCCACTGCCTTTAGTTACTACTGAAAATTCAAAGCTCGCGATTATAAACGACCCAGCACGGAATACCAATATTAGCCGCCCCCACTTTTGAAATGACGACGTCTTGCACCCAATAAAATCATGCATGAGAAGAAAGCGGCGGCAGATAATGTGATAGTAATGGCGACATCCACCACTTGCACTGTCCATTCAAGGTCGAAAAATGCCACGCCCTTATCGCGATAATAAATCACTGCCCCCATCACTGCGCTGGCAATGAGTACTCTAATTATAAACATTACTGAGGTACGACTTAATACAAAAACCCCTTGTTTGTGCAGCGTAATATAAAGCAATGTGGCATTAAGTGTAGCCGACATGCTTGTAGCAATTGCTAAGCCCACATAGCCAAACCAAATTGCTAATAGGTTAAACACCATATTGGCGACCATGCACCAAATACCAAATTTAACCGGGGTTTTAGTGTCTTGGCGCGAGTAAAAACCAGGAGCGAGAACTTTTACTAACATAAAGCTCAATAAACCAAATGCGTAAGCGGTTAAAGAATAAGAGGCCATGGTGGCCGTTTCAGCCGTAAAGGCACCCCGCTGGAATATCACGGTTAAAATTGGTCGCGCCATGGTGGCTAAGCCTACGGCGGCTGGAATACCAAGCAAACACACCATACGAAATGCCCAATCTATATTGGCTGAAAAAGCTTTAGGATCTTTACTTACATGATTACGCGACAGCGCCGGCAATATTACCGTGGCGATAGCGATACCAAACAGCCCTAACGGGAATTCTAACAAACGGTCGGAGTAATATAGCCAGCTAATAGAGCCTGTCATCAGGAAGCTGGCGATAAAGGTATCGAACAGCAAGTTAATTTGCCCTACCGACACCCCAAACAATGCAGGGATCATCAAGGTGCGCACCTTAACAACGTTTTCATCTCGCCAGCCCCATTTGGGCTTTACTAATAATCCCGCCCGATACAAAAATGGCAGTTGGAAGGCAAGTTGTACTATACCGCCTATAAACACCCCCCACGCTAATGCGAAAGCGGGTTGCTCCATATCGGGAGCTAAAAAGACCGCACAGGCTATAATGCATACGTTAAGTAGCACTGGCGTAAACGCTGCTACTGCAAATTTGTTTAGTGTATTTAAGATAGCCCCTGCCAAGCCTGTTAACGATACAAAAGCAAGATAGGGGAAGGTGATTTTAAGCATGGTTGATGCGAGTAAGAATTTATCTCCTGCCTCATCGCCCTGTACCCACGCAATGAACCACCCTGTGCCGAACAGCGCGGCTAAAACTGGCGACGCGATAACGCCTACAAGGGAAACCACAAACACAATGGCCCCAAGCGTGCCGGAAATTTTAGCAACAAATGCTTTAAGCTCTGCTTTCTCGTGATTTTGGTGTACTTCGGTTAATACCGGAATGAACGCTTGCGCAAATGCCCCCTCGGCAAATAATCGGCGCAGGAAGTTAGGAATTTTATTTGCAAAGAAAAACACGTCGGCGGCAGCGCCATCACCCATTAGCCTTGCCACTACCACATCTCGCACTAACCCTAACACGCGGGATATCAACGTCATTACGCTGACAATAAGGCCTGATTTTAATAACTTCCGTGACACTAAGACTATTCCAATAGATACATTTCATTCACTTAAGCGCTCAATCATAACGAAACCCTGTTACCGGCGAAACGTATTATTCAAAATATAAGTGCATCTCATGAATTTTTTTTGCTATAATCCGCGCCCGTTGTGGGTATGGTTTCGTACTGTTTCATTTGTATCTGTGTGCTGTATCTGTGCACATGAGTACATATGTACAATAGCCATTTCGTTCTGCACTTTTTATTTGGCGCTTTATTAGCGCCTTTGTTAAGAACAGGCCGAAAAACCAAAGCATTCGATAAACATCTTATTTAATGTAGAAATTAACTTTCTACTTATTGGGTAAAATCGTTTGACTTTTGGCTGGATGATAGGCAAAATCCGCACCCTCGTTTTTGACATGAATTTATTTGGGAGTTACACCTTGGCTAACATCAAGTCTGCTAAGAAACGTGCAATCCAAGCCGAAAAGCGTCGCCAGCATAACGCTAGCCGTCGCTCCATGACTCGTACAAGCTTGAAGAAAGTAGTAGCTGCTATCGCTAGTGGTGATAAAGAAGGTGCACAAACTGCATTTGCTGCTGCAACTCCAATTCTTGACAGAATGGCTACTAAAGGTTTGATTCACAAGAATAAAGCTGCTCGTCACAAGAGCCGCCTAGCTGCACAAATTAAAGCTTTAGCTTAAATTTTACAGTTAGTAAAAAAGCGCCTATTGGCGCTTTTTTTGTGTCTTTTTTTTGTGTCCTTTGTTCGAGGCTTTTATCAGAAGCTTTTATTAGTGTTGTGGCACTAACTCATTTTGCGAATGGTGCTTGAAGGCGCGACACGTAGCACCCAATGTAATAATGCCCACGGCCAACTTGGCACATAAGACACCGCTTTTTCCTTATTAATGGCTTTTACCAACGCCTTACAGCCGGTTTCGGTATCGACAATAAACGGCACTTTTTCTACCGTTTCATTAATTTCGGTACGAATAAACCCAGGATGTACACAGCTAACCTTAATTGGTGTATTCATCACATCTAAGCGGATCCCCTCTGTCATAGACGTAAGCCCTGCTTTAGTGGCGGCATACACCGTCATAGCGCGTCTGAAGCCTCTTACCGCACTAATTGATGAAATCGTTACTAGATGACCTTCATTTTGCGCTCTGAAAATAGTCATGGCCGCTTCGGCTTGCGCCAGTGCAGCCACAAAATTGGTCTCTGCGGTTTGCTTATTTGCATTAAAAAAACCCGTACCAATAGAGGCGCCCTTGCCCATGCCCGCATTAACAATAACTCTATCGAGTTGCCCCATCTCTTGTTTAAACGCATCAAACACTTCAAATACTGCGTTATGATCATTTACATCAAGGGACTTAATTAGCACCTTGATGTTAGGATTTACCGCTAGCAGTTCGCTTCTAAGTTCTTCTAAGCGGTCTAAACGTCTTGCGCACAATGCTAAGTTGCTACCTTGCTTTGCGAACTCCGCCGCCATTCCTTTACCAAGGCCTGAGCTTGCGCCCGTGATCAGAATATTTTGTCTTGTTGTCATTTTCTTTTTCCTGATTTACGAATGGCCTTTTTACAACGCCACATTAAGTAGTGAATGAATATCCAAAAGTTTTTAAACGCGGGGTTATTGGTTTGACCGTGGTGATAGCGATAGTAAATTTGTTGTGCAATACCCGCTAATCGAAACAAGCCGTACACTTCATAAAAAGTGAAATCATCAACGTCAACGCCCATTTGCTTGCAGTAATAAGCCACCACTTCATCTCGTGTCATCATGCCAGCAAGGTGGGTAGGTTGCCTGCGGGTAGATTGGGCCAGAAAATCATCATCTGCATTCACCCAATAGGCTAACGTATTACCTAAATCCATTAATGGATCGCCAAGGGTGGCCAATTCCCAATCAAGCACACCTAAAATTTTGGTGTAGTCGTTTGGATCTAACACCACATTGTCGAATCTAAAATCGTTATGGGTAATGCAAATACGCTCATTGCTTGGCATATTCGCCTCAAGCCACCGCATAACCCCTTTGCCCGAGGGAACATTCCAGGTTTTTGCTTTCGTATAGCGCTCACTCCAGCCTGTAATTTGGCGCTCTATGTAACCACTACCTTTTCCAATCGTGTCTAAACCAGCCGCCTTATAGTCAACCTTATGTAGCTCTATTAAGCTATCGAGTACATTTTTACACAGCTGATGGGTCTGTTCTGGGGAGGTCTTTAAATCACGAGGAAGATTCTTACGTGGAATAACGCCTGTCAGCTTTTCCATGATATAGAATTCTGTGCCAATTACGGCTTCATCATCGCAATATGCCAGCATATCGGGCACATAGCTATACACCGGCTTCAGCGCTGCTTGAAGGCGATACTCTCGCCCCATATCATGGGCACCTTTTGCTTTAGTGCCCGCGGGCGCACGGCGTAATATTAACGACGTATTTTCGTATTCAAGACAGTAAGTCCAGTTAGACGCACCGCCTGAATATTGGGTCACCGTAGGTGTGCCGATGAGGTCTTGAATATGATTTTTTAGCCACCCATCGACAACATTAACGTCTAGCTCTTCGCCTTCTCTTACTGATACTGCTTTATCTAATACTGTATTCGTCATGGGTTACCGTTTTTCCATTGCACGTTTCATCGCTTTGGTTTGTTTTAGCATGTTGTTAATATACATTTGGGTGGGAAGTAGCTTCTTCATCAAAAATGCACGCTTGCCCAATTTGTGGGTAAGGATTAAAAATCGTTTTTTGGCAACCTGATCGCAGATACTTTGCGCAACCTCTTCTTTGGTCATATCTGCTTTTTTGAAAAACCGCGCCATCATTTTGTGCATGGCAGGGTTATCGCTACGCATCGACTCATCAAGATTAGTTTTAAAGAAGCTAGGGCAAACCACACTCACATCGATATTATCGGGCGCAAGCTCTAGCTTCATGGTCTCAGACAGTGATACCACCGCCGCCTTCACCGCGTTATAGCTGTTCATGTAAGGAATAGGCGTTAGCCCCGCTTGGGAGGCAATATTGACAAAATAGCCCGCGCCCTGCGCTTTAAACAAGGGCAGCATGGCCTTGCTGACGCGAACCATGCCTAATAGGTTGATATCGAAAATCCACTTCCACTGCGCAATACTTTCATCGCTTAAACTACCGCCGGACGCCACGCCTGCGTTATTAAACACAACATCAACACCGCCCCATCGTGCTTCTATCGCGGTAACCAAATTAGCGACATCATCATCTTGGGTAATGTCGCATGGTTGATAGAAAGCCTCTGTGCCTTTTTCCGTTAGTAGCGCTAAGGTTTCTTGCCCTCGCTGCTCATGGATATCAGCGATACAAATTTTCAATTGTTCGCCGTTTTTACCGGGTTGCTCGCTTAACGCAAGGGCAATAGCTTGCCCTAATCCCGTGGCACCACCGGTGATAAGGATGCGCTTTTCTTTATTATCTGTTTTTAGGTTATTTGTTTTTATGTTATTGGTTTCTGTACCCATGTTTTTGTACTCGTATGTTTTGCTCTTATGGTTAACGCGCAGCCTAGGCTTTTTGAGTAGCGAGTGGTTTGTCCTTACCGTCACTTTTAGTTGTATTTTTCAAACGCTTCGACCACACAGCTAAAAGCCCCGGGCCTGCATACATAGTTAAACCGTAAACCCCAGCCGCCACGGCAAATTCAGGCGAGTTCAAAAAGGTAATACAAATCAACATAGCTAGCGCAGCGTTTTGTACACCCACTTCTATCGACAGTGTAATACCGTCAATTTTTGACAACTTAAAGGCAAAAGCCAAAATAAGCCCCAGCACTACTGCTGAAATATTCAGTGCTAAGCACACCAGTAAGGCTTCTTCCAATGACGCCATTAAATTCGCCCGCTCACTGATTAATATGCCAACGATCATGGCAATCATGAACCATAATGAAAAGGTTCTAAAAAAGCCTTCTACCTTAATAGAAAATGCAGGTTTGAAGTGGCGTATTGCCATACCAATGATGACTGGCACTATCGACACGCACACCAAACCGACAACGGTAGTAACAATGGAAAATGAAGGCGCGTTCTCACCGGCGAAATAATCCATTGAATAATGAATAATAAAGGGAGTAGAAAATACGCAAATAAAAGTCGATAGCGCGGTTAAACTTACTGATAGCGCTAGATTTGCACGCCCAATATGACTGATTAAGTTACTCATGGTGCCACCAGGACACGCTGATAAAATCATAATGCCAATCGCCATCGCCGGATGGAGGGAAAATGCCAAACACAAACCAAACGCCAATAAGGGGAGCAATACAGTTTGCCCCACCAGCCCCACCACAATGGGTTTAGGTGCTTTAAGTAACCGGGTAAAGTCAGCTACGGTTAACGTAAGCCCCATACCAAACATCACGAAAGCCAAGGCCAGTGGAAGAAGTATTTCGGTAAAAATCGAGGCCTGCATATATGCCCTTTGTTATTGTAATAATAGTAAATAAGCCAGTTTACAAACTGCTACTAAACTTTCTGTGTACCTCATGGCCGAAACGTCATTCTGACAGCAGCACCCGACCACCCAGCCTACTGCTTAACAGTTTAGCTACAAAACCACACTTTAATTAACATTTAAACCAGTGTAACCTCGAATAAAATAAATAGAAATGATACTTTTTTATGGAATTTCATAAATATGATGCATGGAAAAATAGATCTAAATTTGTTTTTTGTTCTTAAAGCTGTGTATGAAGAAGAGAGTATTACTGCGGCCGCTAAAGCATTACATTTAACGCAACCGGCAGTAAGTCATGCAATGTCGCGTCTACGAGATAAATTTGATGATGAGTTATTCGTGCGCCACAGCAGACGAATGGTGCCAACCCCGTTGTGCCAATCTATCATTCAGCCTATAAAAGAGGCTCTCGCGCACTTAGAATCTACGCTGTCAGACCCCATCGATTTTGATATCAGCCGCTATAAAAGAGAAATAAGGTTAGGGTTAAGAGATATTCTTGAGTCAACGTTCTTACCGGCACTTATTCCCGAGCTTTTGCAAAATGCAGCGAATATTACGGTAACCAGCAGGCGGGTTACCCGCCCTGAACTTGAAACCGCCCTTACTAATAAAGAACTCGATATCGTCATCGATGCATTGGTGCCTACTGGCCCTGATATCCGTTCAACACTGGTGTGCGACGAGCATTTCGTGCTTATCTGTGCGAAAGAACACCCCATTTTAAAAGATAAAATGCTAGCCAATTATGTATCAGCATCCCACGTTCTGGTGACCTTGAAAGACTCTCGATTAGATACGGTAGACTTAGCGCTTGCGAAACAAAACGCCACGCGACAATTTGCGCTACAGTGCGAACATTACTTCGCTGCCGCAAGTGTAGTCAGTAAATCAGATTTATTACTTACTGTACCAAGTCGTTATGCACAGCAGATTACTAGCAGCCTGCCAGTTGCCGTTACCACACTGCCCTTTGACATACCACTTATGCCCATTCACATGTATTGGCACAAGCAAGCGGATGAGGATTTAGTGAATAAGTGGATGCGAGAGAAGTTATTAGCACTGGCTAACGAGCTTCTGTAAAACAGATTTTGTTGAAATAGACACCTGTAACACTATCGTCAAACAAGCGTCACCATTTTGTCAATTAACCTCCATATAGTGGCGTTCCAAGGCAATCGCTTTGGGACCTTGCTATGAAAAAAACACATTACCGCACACTTTGGCTTTCTGATATTCACCTTGGCAATCGTGATTGCAAAGCTGAATACCTACTTTCGTTTTTAAACAGTGTCACCGTCGACACCCTTTATTTGGTTGGCGACATTGTCGATATGTGGCAAATGATAAAACAATTTCGTTGGCCACAAGCGCACAATCAAGTTATGCATAAACTAATGGCGATGAGCCAAGATGGCACTCGCGTCGTTTATCTTCCGGGTAACCACGATGAACCAATACAGTCCTATTCTGGAATGGCATTTGGCGATATCGAGATTGAGCGCCAACTTGTTCATACCACGGCCCAAGGCAAACGCTATCTTGTGCTACATGGCGATCAATTTGATGGCGATGTCACCATGGGTAAATTTCATGCCTGGATTGGCGATAAAGGTTACGACTTACTGCTGTTTTTAAACCGCGAGTTCAATCGTTTTCGCAGCTGGCGTAAACGTGAGTACTGGTCACTTGCCGGTTACATTAAAAAGCATATCAAAGGGGCAAACGAAGCGATTGCTCGCTACCGTCAGGCTTGCTGTTCACGGGCAGCAGAAATGGGGCTTGACGGGGTAATTTGCGGTCACATTCATCACCCTGAAAGCACAATGGAAAACGGTATTCATTACATCAACGATGGTGATTGGATGGAAAACTGCAGTGCCTTGGGTGAAGACGAAAATGGAAATTTAAACCTTATCTATTCCCTTGAGAACATGAACAACGCAGATAATGTTACGCCACTTAAAGTGAAAAATTCACCATCGAAAGCAGCATAAGCATATCACTTGAACCCGCGTTTCATGATGAATGAAACGCGGGCCTCTGCATTGTCAGATAACTGACATCAAACTGTGTGAAAAACGTCATATTCCCCTGCTATTGTTCGCAAAAACCGAGAAAGACTATGTTTACTGTTGATGAAGTACTAAATAAACACTATCCCCAAGTGGCTAACAACCCCTTGTTGTTTAGGTCTTTATCGTTTGTGCTGCGCCACCTTTTGCATGAACGAGAAATAATAGAGTTCGGCGAAACCTATCCTCATTACGAAGACATCGATTTTGTAGAGCAAGTGCTCGAATACTTCAATATTAGTTACTCTACCCGAGATGTAGAGAAAGAGCGTATTCCATCACAAGGTCGTGTGGTGATTATTGCCAACCACCCTATCGGCTCACTAGACGCCCTTGCGCTAATTAAACTGGTTAGTGAAGTGCGTCACGACTTAAAAGTAGTGGCGAACCAAATGCTCATGGCCATTGAGCCTTTGCATGACATGCTGCTACCAGTCAATAATATGCAAGGCGGTACGCCGAAACAGCATTTAGGGGCTATTCAAAACCACCTGCAATCAGACGGAGCCATTTTAATATTTCCCGCTGGAGAAGTGTCACGACTACGCCCTCAAGGTGTGCGGGACACCCTATGGCATTCAGGCTTTTTACGTATAGCCCGACAAGCCAAGTCCCCTATTCTTCCGGTTTATATTGATGCCAAAAATAGCCCGCTATTTTATGGGGTGTCTATGGTGTACAAACCCTTAGCCACCGCGCTGCTGGTGAAAGAAATGTTTAAGCAACGCAAAAAACACCTTCCTATGCGAATTGGCGAGCTTATTCCTTTCGAGTCTTACCAACAAACCAGCATAGCGCTAAAAGATCAGGTCAAACTATTTAAGCGCCACTTATACCGCATTGGCAGTAACAAGAAAGGTATTTTCGACACGCAAGCCCCTGTGGCCATGCCGGAAGATAGAAAAGAGCTTTCCCGTGCAATGAAGCAGTGCGAACATTTAGGCCACACTAGCGACGGCCAGTCGATATATTTGTACCAACATAAAAACTGCTCACCAATTATGCGTGAAATTGGCCGCTTAAGGGAAGTGGCCTTTCGTGCGGTAGGTGAAGGTACTAACAAACGCCGCGATATAGACCAATACGATACTTACTACTATCACTTAATTCTTTGGGATGAGAGTAATTTAGAGATTGTGGGCGCATATCGTTTTGGCGATGCTGAGTTACTGAGTCATAAAGACCACCCTACCGGTTTATATTCGGCAACGTTGTTCGACTATGGAAGTGAGGAAAGTAACAGCACCTTGTTCAAAGAAGGGCTCGAACTTGGTCGTAGCTTTGTTCAACCCTGTTACTGGGGTAAACGTAGTTTAGATTATTTATGGGTTGGCATAGGTGCATTTTTAAATCGCTACCCGAAATATCGATACATGTTTGGCGCGGTGTCTTTAAGCAATGCTTACCCTCAACCAGCTAAAGACTTAATTGTACAGTTCTACTCTACGTACTTTCCGGCTAAGTTTGGGCAAGCCACTTCTAAGCGGCCTTATCAAATGTCGCAAGATCCCTTGTATACTTTTACCGGTAACGACTATAAATCTGAGTTTACTCAGTTAAAGCATTTACTCGCCAATATGGGCGTGAACGTACCTACCTTATACAAGCAATACAGCGAACTATCGAAAACCGGTGGCGTGGCGTTCTTAGATTTTAATGTAGACCCTGACTTTAACGACTGCATAGACGGCCTAGTGGTGGTCGATTTAGAAGCGTTAACCCAAAAGAAAAAGGAACGCTATTTAGGAGCAACACAATTAAAACCTGAGCTTAAAAAGTCAGCGTAGAGGTTTACAAAAGGCTAATATAGGTGGCTTGATTACCTGATTTTCGTCAAGCACCCTATATAAGACACTACACTAAAATAAGAAAAGCGCCCGTTGGCGCTTTTTTTATTCTCGTTGGCATATGAATCTAATACAGGCGTTACAGACTCAATAAAACATCTGTAAAAATATCTTCTAGGGTCACAATATCGGATAGGTGAACGTGTTCATTAACTTGGTGGATGGTGGCATTTGGTACACCCACTTCTACCACTTGTGTTGTGTCTGATGCAAAAAACCGCCCGTCTGAGGTACCGCCAGACGTGCTGACCACGGGGTAACGTCCAGTGGCTTGTCGAATGGCTTTTTCTGTAATATTAATTAAGCACCGCTTTTCTGTATTGCTTCTACTCAAATAGGATTCACAGGGTCTAGACCAGCTTATCGAAGCCTCGCTATCTACTTCAGCGGTAATACGTGTTAATAACTTAACTAAGCTGTCACGGTTAAATTGCCATGCGTAACGCACATTAAATTCAATACGGGTACTACCCGGCACCAAATTATCAGTAAACGCGCCCGTATCTACGTGAGTGACTTGCAAAGACGTACCTGGAAAGTCGAGGCTACCTTGTTCAAACTCGTAGGAGGATAACGCCTGTATGATACGGCTTGCTTTGTGAATTGCGTTATCGCACGTATGCGGGTAAGCAACATGCCCTTGTTTTCCCGATACCAAAATTGTGCCCGACAATGAACCTCTGCGGCCTACTTTAATGGTGTCGCCGGTAGTATGCGTAGCAGTAGGCTCGCCTACTAAGCACATATCAAGTGTAATGTGTTTAGCATCTAAATAGGCCTTTATCCATTTAGAGCCATATTCAGCCTCGCCTTCTTCATCACTGGTAATCAACCACCAATACGTATATTGGTTTGAATTCATTGATGGTAGCGCTCTTTCTGTTGCTGCTAGCATGGCAGCAACACCGGTTTTCATATCGGCAGCGCCACGACCATAAAGCTTATTTTGACTTATCACTGGGCAAAAGGGATTAGATTTCCATTGTTCTAATGGGCCTGGTGGCACTACATCGGTGTGGCCAGAAAAAGCAAAATGGATAGGCCCATCCCCCCATTTAGCGATTAAATTAGTCACCCCTTCCACTTTGTGCTTTTCACATGCAAAGCCTAGCTTTTCTAATCGGTGCATTAGATAGCTTTGGCACCCAGCGTCAACGGGGGTAATGGATTCCCGTGCCATAAGCACTTCTGCAAAATGAATGCTTCTAGCGTGGTGGACCAACGAAAGCGCAGTATTGTTCATAAGAATAAATGAAGTCTAAGTTTGCTTACCTGTTATTACACAAAGTAAAGATGACACACAGATAACAAAATTAAGACAAGGAAATGACAAGGCTAAACTGATTTCCCCTTATATACTGTAGTCATATATAGTTAGGGTAATAGATGATTCTATCGATAAACTTGTATTTAGGCAGCGAGCTAAAGTTATTACTAGAAGCGGTTACCCTACATAAAATTTAATCCCCCTTTACCGATACAACGCGAGGTCGAGTTTTGCTAAAGATTATTGTACTAATACCACTTATCTTGTCGTTATTGTGGTTTGGCTACTTGAGGGTGAATAGCTATTCCCTAGCACAAGGCAAACAAGGTTTTACTTACATACTGGTACTGTCGAGTGTTATTGCGGTATTTTACGCGCTGATGCTCTTTCTCACGCATTAGTACTTTTACTTATTAAAGAAAAACGCTCACAAAAAAGCCAGTGTTGGCGAAGCGATAACCACATCGCTTGTTCAACACTGGCTTTTTTAGCGTATTTTTCACTTACCGTTAAGGCGAGGAATAGCGCTAGGCTTACTATATAACGGTTTTACGTTTCAACCTGGTTATATTCTCACAAGCCTTTAAACAGTAAGATCAGTAATACTAAAGGTTCTCAGACACCGTAACATCAGCATCAGCACGTAAAGCTTCAATGAACTGCTGGTAAACACGTTGACCTTGCATCTGTGCTAAACGAGGTTTCAGACTTTCTGACATCTCAGCACTTAGCGCAGGGGCACTGTTCACTTTAACAAGCTCTACAATGGCAACGTCACCGCTCACGGTCGCAATCACATCTACGCGCTTTTCAGCTTCGGTAGATAACGTAAACAGTTTATCAACGATACTGCGGTTTAGTGTACTACCACTTCTCGCTACGGCTTCAGCACTTTCCCAGTTAAGAGACTTTTCTGCTAATGTTGCATCTACACTTTCGCCTTGCTGAAGCGATTCAACAACACTTGTAGCCCAGCTTTCAGCAGCTTCTTGTGCTTTCTGTGCTTTCACTGTTGACACAATTCCATCACGAACTTCATCTAGGGCTTGAGTACGCTGTGGCAAGTGCTCTACAACACGCACAACAACTACCGTTTCATCATCTAGTTCGATAATGTCACTGTTCACGCCTTCATCGATAAGTTCAGAAGAAAACGCGACTTCAGTCAGTGCAGGTGAGCTCATATTTACTGGCACAGTGTTACGGCTAAACAAACCTGTTTCTTGTACCGGTAAGTCAACGGCGTTAGCAACATCTTCTAGTGTATCAGGCACTTCAAATGCAATTTCAGCCATGGTGTTTTGCAGCTCGAAGAATTCTTCTAATGCTTTATCGGTAAGCAATGTCTCGCGGATTTCTGCTTCTACGTCTTCAAATGCTTGAACTTGCGCTTCTTTAAGTTCAGTCAATTTAATGATGTGAAAACCGAATTCAGTTTCTACAACGTCGGTATAGTCTCCCACATTCGCTAAACTAAATACCGCTTCATCAAACGCATCGTCCATCATTCCAGGAGTAATAAAATCTAGATCACCACCATTTTCAGCTGAAAAGGTGTCATCTGAATTATTTTCAGCTAACTCAGCAAAATCAGCACCGTCGTTCAGTTGGTCTAATAGTGCTTGAGTTTTCGCTTTTGCTGCATCAGCATCATCACCTGACTCGATAAGAATATGTGAAACTCGACGCTCTTCTTCTTTGCCATAACCGCTAAGGTTATTGTCATAGTAAGTGCGAACGGCTTCGTCATCGACGCTTACGCGGCTTTTAACGTCTTCTACTGTCAGTGATACATAGGCAAGCTTAATTTGCTCTTCGGTATCAAATGCAGTGATGTTAGCGTTGTAATATTCGGCAATATCATCTTCTGTTACTTCCACCGACTCGGCGAATGAAGCAGAGTCAATCATCACGTATTTAGCGTCACGCGTTTGAAGCTGTAATGCATTCGCACGTTCAGCTTCTCCAGGTAACGCAAACTCAGAATTGGTTAACGCTGCAGCCAATTGATTTTGTGTCATTTGAATGCGTAAATAATCACGGAAGTCAGCAACCTGAAAGCCGTTTTGACGCAAAATAGTTTGGAAACGGTCGTTGTCGAATTGACCACCGAACTGAAACTCTGGCATTTGTACGATAGTTTCACGAATTTGAGCATCGCTAACGCGTAAGCCCATTTCCTGTGCTTGTTGCTGAATGAGTTTTTCAGCAATAAGTCTATCTAGTACGTTACGACGAAAGTCACTTAAATACTGTTCGCTTGAAAACAACTGGGCAATGCTTTCGCCAAATTGTGATTCCATTTGTGCCCGTTGGTTCTGATAACCGCGTTCTAATTCCTGAGCAGAAATTTCTTCGCCATTAACTGTTGCTACTGCCGTAGTACCTGAAGACGTCAGGTAGCTTCCTACACCAGCAAACACGAAACTCAATACGATTAGGGCAATAATTGCCATTGCCCATGGGCCTTGAGAACCTTCTCTGATTCTTTCTAGCATGATTGTTCTTCAACTCCGTTGCTTACTACACTTGCCCTTTAGCGTTGGATAATACCTACGCTAACATCATGGCAAAAAATAAGCGGTGATTATAACCTAATACCTGTGAAGATAAACGGCTTAACAAAAACTAATCCTTCTATTGTCCAATAAAACCGCAGCGTGATGCGCAATGCACTGTCGCGCTATAGGTGAGATAAAGAAAATAGTGGGAAATGATAAATTCGGCGTTACAAATAAAAAAGGCGATGGCATAAGCCATCGCCTTTTTCTTGCAAGTTTTGCTTAGTTACAAGCGTCTTTCAGAGCTTTACCAGCTTTGAAAGATGGAACTTTCGCCGCTGAAATCTGAATAGTCTCACCAGTTTGTGGATTACGACCACTACGAGCAGAGCGCTCACGTACTGAGAAAGTACCGAAACCGACTAGTGCCACTTGGTCACCGTCTTTAAGTGCTGCAGTTACTGAGTCAGTGAATGCATCTAGAGCGCGGCCGGCAGCTGCTTTTGAAATATCTGCGCCAGCAGCAATTTGGTCGATAAGTTGAGACTTGTTCACTATTATGATCCCCTTCGATTGTTATTATACTGTTTGTCCAAAACGATTTGATTGAACGTTATAGCAAGCTTGATTCTGAACATCAAGCATCTGTCACAATTAATTAACTTTTATTGAATCGCTGCAATCCCTTTTGTGGCAAGGCTTCAAGCGAATACAAATTAAAGGTAACACAACTCTTGCGACAAGAAAGCCCTATTTTGAAAAAAATAGGCGAATTGGCGAAGGTATGCACACTTTTTAATCAATTATTGCAAATTTAAGGCTGCAAGCCTTTAAAATTAGGACATGCAGCCAACCATTTTAGCTTTTAGTTGCAACCTCAAAAGACTCTACTGGCTCTTGAAGTGCAATATCAAGCACATCATCAATCCACTTTACAGGGTGAATTGATAAATCTTTTTTCACGTTTTCTGGAATTTCTTCCAGATCACGTTCATTTTCTGCTGGAATAACCACCGTTTTAATTCCACCACGGTGGGCGGCTAGTAGCTTTTCTTTCAAACCACCAATGGCCAACACTTCACCACGCAGTGTTATTTCACCGGTCATGGCCACATCGCATTTAACGGGGTTACCTGTTAACGATGACACCAAAGCTGTACACATGGCGATACCCGCACTTGGGCCATCTTTAGGTGTAGCACCTTCAGGCACATGCACGTGAATATCGCGTTTTTCATAAAAATCTTCGTTAATACGAAGCTTTTCAGCGCGACTACGCACTACCGTCATTGCAGCTTTGATAGATTCCTGCATAACATCACCAAGCGAACCGGTTGATGTCATCTTGCCTTTACCCGGCACTGAGGTGGTTTCGATAGTCAGTAAATCACCGCCTACCTGTGTCCACGCCAACCCGGTAACTTGGCCAATTTGATTGTCTTTGTCTGCCTTACCGTAATCGAAGCGTTGTACACCTAAGTAATCTTTAAGATTATCTTGAGTCACTGACACTTTATCTTTGCTCTTAGTCAGCAAGATATCTTTAACGGCTTTACGACATACCTTAGAAATTTCACGTTCTAAGCTACGAACGCCTGCTTCACGGGTGTAGTAACGAATCATGCCGATAATGGCAGATTCGGTAATCTCAAGCTCTTTAGACTTAAGCCCGTTACGTTCCATCTGCTTACTGATTAAGTGACGTGTTGCGATGTTTAGCTTCTCGTCTTCGGTATAACCAGAAAGACGAATAACTTCCATACGGTCAAGTAATGGGCCTGGAATATTCATGCTATTCGAGGTCGCCACAAACATCACATCAGATAAATCGTAGTCCACTTCTAAATAGTGGTCACTGAAACTATTGTTCTGTTCTGGGTCAAGCACTTCAAGTAACGCAGAAGCTGGGTCGCCACGCATATCAGACGACATTTTATCAATCTCATCTAATAGGAAAAGTGGGTTTTTAACTCCAACTTTTGCCATTTTCTGCACTAATTTTCCAGGTAATGAGCCTATGTAAGTACGTCTATGTCCACGAATTTCAGCTTCATCACGCACGCCGCCTAATGCCATACGTACATACTTGCGCCCTGTCGCTTTCGCAACAGATTGACCAAGAGAGGTTTTACCCACACCAGGAGGCCCTACAAGACACAAGATGGGTCCTTTCAGCTTTTTAACACGCTGTTGTACCGCGAGGTATTCTAGAATGCGTTCTTTGACTTTCTCTAACCCGTAATGATCTTCATTTAAAACCACTTCAGCGCGAGATAAATCTTTCTTCACTGGTGAACGCTTATTCCACGGTACATTGGTTAGCCACTCAATGTAGCTGCGTAATACGGTAGCTTCTGCCGACATGGGCGACATCATCTTAAGCTTTTGCAACTCAGACTTAGCTTTGTCCAACGCTTCTTGCGGCATTTTGGCGTCTTCGATTTTCTTCGCTAACGCTTCAAATTCATCCGGTGCATCATCAAGCTCACCGAGCTCTTTTTGAATGGCTTTCATTTGCTCATTCAAATAGTACTCACGCTGGCTTTTTTCCATTTGCTTTTTAACACGGGTGCGAATTTTCTTCTCAACCTGTAGCAAATCGATTTCACCTTCCATCAAGGCCATTAAATACTCAAGGCGTTCATTCACCCCTTTCATTTCTAGCACTTTTTGTTTTTCGGTGAGTTTAAGCGGCATGTGCGCAGCCATGGTATCTGCTAAGCGTGCAGCATCTTCGATACCATTTAGCGACGTAAGTACCTCAGGCGGTATTTTTTTGTTTAGCTTAACGTAACCTTCAAACTGCGATACCGCAGAGCGAATAAGCACTTCTTGCTCGCTCTCATCAATAGCACCGTCTTCAATTTTATTTACGTTAGCTACAAAGAATGGCTCTGATTGCTCGTAACCTTCAACTTCACCACGCACACTCCCTTCAACTAACACTTTCACCGTGCCGTCAGGAAGTTTCAAAAGTTGAAGAATGGTGGCAATAGTACCAACGGTATAAATGTCATCGGCATCGGGTTCATCCACACCGGCGTCTTTCTGGGCCACTAAGAAAATCTGTTTCTCGTTTTCCATTGCCGCTTCAAGACAACGGATCGATTTTTCTCGCCCGACAAATAAGGGTATGACCATATGCGGATAAACAACCACGTCCCTTAAGGCAAGCACAGGAATTTCAATGCGATTTTCTCGCTCAACTGTCATACGTGTTCTCTATTAGTTAGCATTGTCGATTGATATGGGGATGCTAGCGCAAAGTTCAAATAAAACATTCTTAATGTACGTAAATTCGCTGCTTTCCCTGCTTTTCTTTACCATTATCGATTTTAGACCGTATGGCAATAGTTTGTTGCCGAATCTATCAGAAAGGATAGGTTAAACGGGTTTGTTTGCTTAAATAACCAACAAGTTGTTATTTGAGAGGCGGAAAAACGCTAATTTTAGCCATACAGGAAAGCGTAACATTTGAGTATTATTTTTATGCCGTTGAAGTGAATAATCTTGAATGTTGAGGTTGAGGGTGAAAGTAAGCTCGAGGTTAACAAACCCTCACGCAGAAAATATTTATAGGCTTTTAGAAAACAAAAAAGGCCCTGAAGGACCTTTTCTAGAAAGCAAAGCTACCTACTCAGAGGCTGCTTTTTTATCTGTATTGTCGTAAATCAAGATAGGCTTAGACTCGCCGCGAATAACGGTTTCATCAATAACTACTTTGCTTACGTCTACCGCAGACGGTAATTCGTACATGGTATCAAGCAGAACTGCTTCAACAATTGAACGAAGACCACGGGCACCCGTTTTACGTTCCATCGCCTTTTTAGCGATAGCATGCAGTGCGTCGTCACGGAACTCAAGTTCCACATCTTCCATATCAAATAAAGCTGAATACTGCTTCGTAATCGCATTCTTAGGCTCTTTAAGAATTTGAATTAAGGCTTCTTCATTCAATTCTTCAAGACTAGTGACCACTGGTAAACGACCGATAAATTCAGGAATTAACCCGTATTTAACCAAATCTTGTGGTTCTACTTGTTTGAACAACTCGCTAATTTGCGCGGTGTTTTCGGATTTAGACTTAACAGCCGCACCGAATCCAATACCCGTTCCTTTCTGCGCACGTTGTTCAATAACCTTATCAAGGCCTGCGAACGCGCCACCACAGATAAACAGAATCTTAGAGGTATCTACCTGCAAAAATTCTTGCTGTGGATGCTTACGACCGCCTTGTGGAGGAACCGAAGCAACAGTCCCTTCAATAAGCTTAAGCAATGCTTGCTGCACACCTTCACCCGATACATCACGAGTAATAGATGGGTTATCTGATTTACGCGAAATTTTATCAATTTCATCAATGTAAACAATGCCGCGTTGGGCTTTTTCTACATCGTAATCACATTTTTGCAGAAGCTTTTGAATGATATTTTCAACATCTTCACCCACATAACCAGCTTCGGTTAATGTGGTCGCGTCTGCCATTGTGAAAGGAACGTCAAGCAAACGTGCAAGCGTTTCCGCCAGTAATGTTTTACCACTACCCGTTGGGCCGATAAGTAGGATATTACTCTTACCAAGCTCCACACCATCGTGCACATCACCATTACGTAAACGTTTGTAGTGGTTATATACCGCTACAGACAATACTTTTTTGGCGTGCTCTTGACCGATAACGTAGTCATCTAGGTGCGCATGTATTTCACTTGGCTTTGGTAAAGCATCCTGCTTTTGCTTAGGCGCGATCTCCTTGATTTCTTCGCGAATGATATCGTTACATAACTCAACACACTCGTCGCAAATAAATACCGACGGGCCTGCTATTAACTTTCTTACTTCGTGTTGGCTTTTGCCACAAAACGAGCAGTACAGTAACTTGTTATCACCGTCACCGCTTTGTTTATCACTCATTACTATTGCCTCTGCCTTGCCTGAACCGAAAACCAAATCGTGCCAAGCACTAGTTCAGGTCTACTATATATAACTATACTACTTAGTTGCAGCCGCGTCAGATCGATTTGTCATAACTTGGTCGATAAGACCATACTCTTTGGCTTCGGTTGCACTAAGGAAGTTGTCACGATCGGTATCGTGGGCAACTTTTTCATAATCTTGTCCAGTATGTTGGGCCATTAAGCGGTTCAACTTCTCTTTAATAGACAGGATTTCCTTCGCATGAATTTCAAAATCTGATGCTTGACCTTGGAATCCACCTAAAGGTTGGTGAATCATCACGCGAGAATTCGGTAAACAGTAACGCTTACCTTTAGCACCACCAGATAGCAAGAACGCACCCATGCTAGCCGCTTGCCCCACACATACCGTGCTTACGTCTGGCTTGATGAAATTCATGGTGTCGTAAATTGCCATACCCGCAGTTACAGAACCACCAGGTGAATTGATATAAAGGAAAATGTCTTTTTCTGGATTTTCAGCTTCCAAAAATAGCATTTGAGCCACAATCAGGTTGGCCATGTGGTCTTCTACCTGCCCTACTAAGAAAATAACATTTTCTTTTAGTAGACGAGAATAGATGTCGTACGAACGTTCACCTTTGGAAGTCTGTTCAACTACCATAGGAACAAGTGCATTCATTGGATCAAATGGGGTATTAGTCATAGCTACCTTGATTATCTAGCGTTAAAAACAAAAATGCTCGGAAGGCTCCGAGCATTTAAGCAGTTGCTGACAGGTGAAGTCAATCAGACAGTAAAAAATTACGCCTGTTTGTTCATAACCTCGTCAAAAGCTTTAGTTACTTCGGTAACTTTAGCTTGCTCAAGTACCCACTCAACCGCCTGCTCTTCTAATGCAACATTTTGCATTTGCTGCATGAGCTCTTGGTTGTTGTTGTAGTATTCTACAACTTCTTGAGGGTCTTCATACGCAGAAGCAGCAGTTTCGATCATCTCGTTTACTTTTGCTTCGTCAGCTTTAAGTTCGTTTTGCTTAATTACTTCACCTAATAATAGGCCAATTGAAACACGACGCTTGGCATTATCAGTAAATAATTCAGCAGGCAACTCAGGAAGGTTTTGACCACCGCCCTGTTGGCTGAAACGCTGCTTAGCTTGTTCACGTAAAGCGTTAACCTCTTGGTCGATAAGTGCTTGAGGAATATCAAGCTCATTAGCGTCAACCAATTTAGCAATAACGTCTTCTTTAACCTGAGTTTTAAGTGTTTGATCTAGCTCGCGTTGCATGTTCTTACGAACTTCAGCTTTAAGCGCGTCAACACCACCTTCCTGAACACCGAACAAGGTAGCAAACTCTTCGTCAACTTTAGGAAGTGACTGGCCTTCTACTTTTTTCACTGTTACTTGGAATACCGCGTCTTTACCTTTAAGGTTTTCTGCGTGGTAATCTTCAGGGAAAGCAACTTCTACTGTTACTTCTTCGCCCGCTTTCGCGCCTACAAGTGGCTTTTCGAAACCTGGGATCATGCGATCTTGACCTAGTTCAAGTTCGAAATCTTCAGCTTTTCCGCCTTCAAATTCTTCACCGTCGATAGAACCAACGAAATCGATAACAACTTTATCGTCTTTCTTCGCTTTACGTTTAACTTCTTTCCAAGAAGCGTGTTGCTTCTGTAGCGTTACCATCATGTTATCAAGATCTTCGTCAGTAATCTCTACTACTGGCTTTTCGATTTCAATATCGTTGATGCCTTTAACTTCTACTTCTGGATATACTTCAAAAGAAGCAACAAATTCCAAATCCTGACCATCTTCATCTTTAGTCAGTTCGAAATTTGGCATACCAGCTGGTTGAATTTTTTCTTGAACGATAGCCTGGTAGAAGTTTTGCTGCATTACATCACCAGCAATTTCTTGACGCACTGCTTGGCCGAAACGCTTTTTGATTACGCTTACTGGTACCTTGCCTGGGCGGAAACCGTTAATACGTTGCGTTTTCGCCAACTGCTGTAGGCGAGATTTAACAGCTGAATCAATAGCGTCAGCTGGAACGGTGATAGTAAGACGGCGTTCTAAACCCTGGGTCGTCTCGACTGAAACTTGCATTATATTACCTCAACTTTACGCCTATTTAAGCGCTTTGTTCTCAATCCCCTCTCCCGTCATGTCTATGTGACATATCACACCGGGGTAGAGGTCGTTTCCGACGTTTGCACTAACAAAACACCACACAATACTGTGTTAATCGCGTATTTGTTACAAACATACGAGTTAAAAAAAGACGCCGTAGTATACAGTCGCAGAGAACGAGAGTCGAGAGGGAAACACAAGTTTGTAACACGCTTTTGAATGATAAGTGTGCAAACGGATAGAAATAAGGAAATTAATAAGGAAAATATAACGAGGATAGAGTAAATGGTCGGTGAGATAGGATTTGAACCTACGACCCCTTGTACCCAAAACAAGTGCGCTACCAAGCTGCGCCACTCACCGACAATAATACTTAACAAAACACTTAAAAAGCACTTACAACAGCGCTTTAAACAGCTTTTGTGAAAAAAGCCTAAAACATGGTGCGGAAGGAGAGACTTGAACTCTCACGCCGTGAAGCACTGGAACCTAAATCCAGCGTGTCTACCAATTCCACCACTCCCGCGAAAAAGTGGGGTGGACGATGGGGCTCGAACCCACGACAACCGGAATCACAATCCGGGGCTCTACCAACTGAGCTACGCCCACCACTGAGGTGCTTGCAATAAATAAACATGTTGAATTGATAGTACATGTTTATCTTTAAAGATTCGACCAATCCGAATCAGGTCCTACCTGACTCGCATGGCGCGTCCGGCAGGATTCGAACCTGCGACCCACGGCTTAGAAGGCCGTTGCTCTATCCAGCTGAGCTACGGACGCTCGGCGAATCTTCGCTTGCAAAAAATGGTCGGTGAGATAGGATTTGAACCTACGACCCCTTGTACCCAAAACAAGTGCGCTACCAAGCTGCGCCACTCACCGACTGCGTAACGATACGTTTGAAGCAATTTGCGTCTGTGCCGTTACGGGGTGCGAATATTACTGACAAGACCCCACCTCGTCAAACACTTTTTTAAATAAAATATTCAACCGCTCACAAAGCACGCATAAATGTGCTTTTTTGAGCACTTTGGGCATTTTTCAAACTAACCGAAACCTAAAAACAGATAATTTAGTGCGAACTTGAAGGTAGGCGGCGTACTCGTTCATCGTAAACAACTTCACTCTTTATCGAAATTTACTTTTTATAAGCGCAAATCTTTAAAAATTTTCTCGATTTACAGTAATTGTATGTTTCTACTGGTCGCCAGTAGCAGTTTTATGAAACAATAATTAGCACTTAATGACCACACATTATAATCACTTCTATGACAGCTCATTTAATTGACGGCAAATTGATTGCCAAACAAGTACGCCAGCATGTTGCTTCTTATGTAGATTCACTTATTGACGCCAAGAAACGTCAACCTGGTTTGGCCGTGGTATTAGTCGGTAGCGATGCCGCCTCTCAAGTTTATGTTTCTAATAAACGTAAAGCATGTGATGAAGTGGGATTTGTATCTCGTTCTTTTGATTTACCCGCTGACACTACAGAAAACGAACTGTTAGCGCTTGTCGATCAACTAAATGACGACAAAGAAATAGACGGGATTTTAGTGCAGCTGCCCCTACCTGCCGGTTTAAATGCAGAAAAAGTATTAGAGCGCATTCACCCACATAAAGATGTTGATGGGTTTCACCCTTACAATATAGGTAGATTGGCACAACGTATCCCCGCACTTCGCCCATGTACTCCAAAAGGTATCATGACCATGATCGAGGCCACTAAGCGCCCCGTTAAAGGTTTAGATGCGGTTATTGTGGGTGCTTCTAATATCGTAGGTCGCCCTATGAGCTTAGAACTATTGCTTGCAGGTTGTACGGTCACTACTTGTCATAAATTTACACAAGATTTAAAA
Source organism: Alteromonas naphthalenivorans (assembly GCF_000213655.1). NCBI lineage: Bacteria > Pseudomonadati > Pseudomonadota > Gammaproteobacteria > Alteromonadales > Alteromonadaceae > Alteromonas > Alteromonas naphthalenivorans. Next base: position 945,316 of record NC_015554.1, on the reverse strand, counting down.
GCCCATGTAAGTCGTGCAGACCTTCTTGTGGTCGCGGTAGGCAAGCCAAACTTTATTCCTGGTGACTGGATTAAGCCCGGCGCTATCGTTATCGATGTAGGCATTAACCGTGTGAGTGACGGTTCGCTCGTTGGCGACGTGGATTTTGAGCCTGCTAAACAACGTGCGGGGTGGATTACCCCCGTTCCTGGCGGCGTGGGCCCAATGACAGTGGCCAGCTTAATAGAAAATACCCTAGAAGCTTACGTCAAATACCATTCCTAAGTTGAATTTGTGAACGATACACAGTTTATAGAAGCCACTATGCGTTGGGTTGATGACATTGTCATCAACCACAACTTTTGCCCCTTTGCCGGTTTCGTACGTCAACCGGGCCAAATTCACTGCGTCGTGGTTAACGGGGATGCAGGCGATGTTATTACCTCGCTTTTCGATGAGTGTAAACGCTTAGACGAACAAGATAATATTGCTACTACCCTTATCATCGCGCCTTCATCATCTACAGCTTCCTTCGATGATTACCTGGATGTATTAGCGATATGTGACCGTATGCTATCTGATTGGGGGTACACTGGCGTGTATCAACTCGCCAGTTTTCATCCTGACTATCAATTCGATGGCGAAGCTAAAGACAGCGTCGCGAATTATACCAACCGCTCTCCCTTCCCTCTACTTCATTTAATTCGCGAGCGAGATATTGCCCGCTATATGAAAAACGAAGATGATGCAGAGAAAATTTACACTCACAATATTGCCAAAGCCAATGAACTAGGTTGCCCTTATTTTGAAAAAGTATTGAAGGAAATGCGAAGCGCTAAAAATAAAAACGGCCTGTAAATGTACAGGCCAAAAGGTTTAATTGGGTCCAGGGATGCCAAATACGGCAGCCCCAAATGTCCGTAATTGGTTCAAGGTTTTAAACTTGAATTCGTACTCTACGTAAACTATGTGAGAATTTTATGACAGTGCGTTATGCAAGTAGGATTTTAAGGTAATGACCCCTAGTCAGTTTCCCCTTTCCGCTATCGGTCATATACAAACGCCGTTTAAACAAAAGTTTGCTATTCCCCGACAGCCCAATTTAGCCAAGGCGAAAGGGCAAGTAGTATTAGCGCCTGACTTTGATGATCCTCGAGTGTTTAAAGGTTTAGAGGTATTTAGCCATGTATGGCTACTCTTTCTCTTCCATGAGAATTTAGATAAAGGTTGGAAACCCTCGGTGAAAGCCCCTCGTTTAGGCGGAAATGCAACGCTTGGGGTGTTTGCCTCAAGAAGTACGCATCGCCCGAATGGTATAGGCATGTCGGCAGTGAAAAATTTAGGTTCTGACATTGTAGATGGAAAGCTTACCTTGCACGTCGAAGGAGTAGATTTGTTAGATGGCACCCCAATTATCGATATTAAGCCTTATTTACCCTACGCCGATGCGCTCCCCCATGCATCGGATAGCATGGCAGAACTGAATCACGCAGCCCCCATACCCAACTTAGAGGTAACCATTAACCCTCTCGTGCAAAACATGTTGAACGAAGCCGCATCGCAGCACCCGGATCTACCCACACTACTAACAGCCGTGCTGGCTCAAGACCCCCGCCCCGCTTATCGTCATAAACTATTAAGTGATGAAAAGACCTACCATACTGCACTGTATAATTATGACTTTGCCTTCACAGTAAAAAATAGTGTGGTTGAAGTCATTGGGATTAACACGCTTTAGTCGCACGTGGTTGTAGCACTATTGCTCACAGTTAATTAGAATACGCTCAATTGTATTTTTCATAGTTATAGGAAGACCGCTTCGAATGCGCACTAGTCAATATTTACTTGCCACGCAGAAAGAAACTCCGGCCGATGCTGAGGTTATCAGCCACCAGTTAATGTTACGTGCTGGTATGATAAGAAAACTGGCTTCAGGCCTTTATACGTGGTTGCCAACTGGGCTTCGCGTACTGAATAAAGTGGCAAACATCGTTCGTGAAGAAATGAACAAAGCAGGCGGTGTAGAAGTGTTAATGCCAGTAGTCCAACCTGCTGACTTGTGGGAAGAGTCTGGCCGTTGGGAAGAATATGGCCCAGAGTTACTGCGCATTAAAGACCGCCACCAGCGAGACTTTGTGCTAGGTCCTACACATGAAGAAGTAATCACATCGTTAGTTAGAAACGAAATCAGTAGTTACAAACAACTGCCAATTAATCTTTATCAAATTCAAACTAAATTCCGTGATGAAGTACGTCCTCGCTTTGGCATTATGCGTGGTCGTGAGTTCACCATGAAAGATGCTTACAGCTTCCACTTAGACGATACGTGTTTAGATAAAACTTACCAAACAATGTATGAAGCCTATGGAAATATCTTCAATCGCATGGGCTTAGACTACCGTGCGGTTATTGCAGATTCAGGCTCAATTGGTGGAAACCATTCCCATGAATTCCACGTCCTTGCCGAGTCTGGTGAAGATGCCATTGCCTTTGCAAGCGACAGCGACTACGCCGCAAACGTTGAAATGGCGGCTACTGCAATGCCAGAAAAACAACAAGCTTCAGGCGCAGCAGCAGAAGTCGTAAGTGGTAAAGCTTCAGATAGCGCACTTAGCATTTATGTTGTTAAAGGCGAAACGGAAGAAGAGAGCACAACTGAACAGTGGGTTGTATTAGTATTGCGCGCAGAACATGAGCTTAACGATGTTAAAGCGGAAAAAGTCACTGGCGTAGCTAGTCCGCTTGTTATAGCAAGTGAAGAAAAAGCCACTGAAATCTTAGGCGCTCATCCTGCTTTCGTTAACCCTAATGATATTACGCTGCCAATGCATGTCGATTTTAGTGCCGCAGCACTTGCTGATTTTGTTTGTGGTGCAGGCGAAAATGGCCAAATCACGAAAGATGCAAATTGGACTGTGGACATACAAACGGCAGATTTACGTAACATTGTGGCTGGTGATGCTTCACCAGACGGCAATGGTACTATAGAAATAAAGCGCGGCATTGAAGTGGGCCATATTTTCCAATTAGGTAGCAAATACTCAGAAGCGATGAATTGTGGTGTACTAAGCGAAACGGGTAAACATCAAACGCTTACCATGGGGTGTTATGGAATTGGTGTTTCACGTATTGTTGCGGCGGCTATTGAACAAAACCATGATAAATACGGCATCATGTGGCCTGATCCTATCGCGCCATTTAAAATTGCATTAATTCCAATGAATATGCATAAATCTCACCGTATCAAAGAAGCGGCTGAGGCACTGTACGAACAACTGATTGCGTTAGGTATAGACGTATTATTTGACGATCGTAAAGAACGCCCAGGTGTTATGTTCAATGACATGGAATTAATTGGTATACCTCATAGCATTGTTATCGGTGAGAGAAACCTCGACAATCAACAAATTGAATACAAAAACCGCCGTACAGGTGAAAAGCAATTATTAGATTTAGATTCGGCTAAAGACTTTGTTGTTAGTCTCTAACTTTGTCTATTATTGAAAGATAAATATTAGTAATTTTGCATTTGACCTTGTATACAGCTATGCAATAGCGGTTAGCTACAAGAATAAAAAACGGTGAACATATGCGGTTAACATTTTACGGCGTGAGAGGCTCTATTCCTACTCCTGGAGAAGCCTATGCACGCTATGGTGGTAATACCGCATGCGTTCACATTGAATTAGCCGATGGCACCGATATTGTGCTTGATTCGGGAACGGGTATCAGGCTGTTGGGGAACAAACTTCGCAGCAAAGATACGCCTATTCACTTGTTGCTCAGCCACAATCACTGGGATCACATACAAGGTTTTCCATTCTTCAGCCCTATCTTTCAAAAAGACCGAGATATCTATATTTACCCAGGGCAAACGACATTGCCCGAACACGATCAGATTTTAAGGCAAATGGACGGCTCAACGTTTCCTGTCCCTGTCAGTGCGTTACAGTCAAAACTCCATCTAACCATTATCCCGCCAGAGCAAGATATTTGGGAGATTGGTACTGCTACCATTCGCCGAATCCCTATTAATCACCCTGGTAAGGGTAGCGCCTATAGTATTGAAGAAAAAGGCATAAAAATCGCCTACATTACTGACAACGAACTCTACCCGCCGTATAATAAAGAAACCGACTTTTTAACGTTTGTCGATTTTGCTAGAAACGCAGACGTTATTATTCATGATGCACAATATATGATGTCCGATATGCCGGCTAAAACTGGGTGGGGCCATTCGGTTGCTGAAGAAGCCGTAAAACTTGCCATGGCGAGCAATTCAAAAAAATTAGCGCTATACAGCCATGATCCAGATCGTACAGATGAGGATATTGATAAGCTGGTTGAACACTGCATGGATTACATCACTATTGCAGAATCGAACCTAGAAATATTTGCATCAGCGGAAGGCCAGTTACTGGATTTCACTCATTAAAATAAATTAGCAAAAAACAACAACGACTTACCTAACGGAGAACACCACCAGTGTCAGTGTTTAAGCCATTTTTAATATTGGCTGCAGTCAGTCTGTGCAGCATAAATGCGCTTGCCCAAGAAAGCGCGCAAGATGAACAAGAGAGTGATATTGAAGTTATTGATATCATTAAACGAGATACCACAACAGAAAGTGCGCTCGATAATCGTATGGAAGGTGATAAGGAAGCAATTGATAACGTTTTTGCTATTACCCAGCATAGACAAAACTATTTACTTCCTATGAGTTACATTACCAATCCAAATTCGAACGGAAATGAAGAGCTCACAGAAGAAAATGTTGATAAAAAAGAAGCCAAGTTCCAGGTTAGTGTAAAGCTGCCTCTTTATTTGGAAGACACTGGATTTGATGGTATTTACCTCGGTTTTACCCTCACCTCATTTTGGCAGTTATATAATAGCGAAGTGTCAAAACCCTTTAGAGAAACTAATTACGAACCAGAGATATTTTGGCAAGAAACGGCAGACTACTCTGTTTTAGGGTATAAATTTAATACCTTTCAATTAGGGTTTAACCATACGTCTAACGGACAGAGTGGCCTTAGTTCTAGAAGTTGGAACCGTATTTTCGCCTCTGTTGTGTTTAGTGACCAAGACGATATTTATTATTTAAAAACCTGGTATCGTATTCCTGAAGACGACAAAGCAGACCCGCTTGATCCTACCGGTGATGATAATCCAGATATCGAAAACTATTATGGTCGTATGGAATTCGGTTATGGGCGTAAGCTTGGCAATTTCAAAGTGATGGCATTGCTTCGAAATAACCTTAACTTAGGGAATAACCGAGGTAGCATTCAGCTTGATTTAACCTATCCGCTTACCGACCGTTATGAATTATTGTTTCAATATTTTAACGGCTACGGCGACTCGCTCATTGATTACAACCGCTCTCAAGAACGAGTAGGACTAGGCTTTCAGCTACTTTTCCTATAAGCAGTTTTTAATAAGAGGCCCTACTTGATAGGCCTCTTGTTTAAATGACGCCAGCTGCTTTATAAAGTTGAAGATGAACTTCTACTAACGCATCTATGTCACGCTGATACCCGCCCCCAATAACCGCCGCAATGGGTATGCCCATACGTTCAGCGAACGCAAAAGCCATATCGTCTCGGGCGCTAACGCCTTCAGTCGTGATGTTTAATAAGCCCAAGTCATCATTGATGTGAATATCTACACCAGCGTCATAGATAATGGCATCTGCTTGAAATTGCATAGCAACCATGGCGAGCGTTTCTTGCACCGCATTTAAGTATTCGTCATCTTCACAGCCCTTCGCCATGCCTATATCGATGTTTGAATGCTGCTTTCGATAAGGGAAGTTTTTCTCACCATGAACTGACACGGTGAAAATACTATTATCGTATTGAGTAAGCTTAGCGGTACCGTCACCCTGATGGACATCAAAGTCGATAATTAATACATTGTCTATACCGCTAAATTTTTGCATGGCTTTCGCCGCAAGAAATAAATCGTTAAATAAGCAAAAACCCGATCCAAAATCTGAAAAAGCATGATGGTAGCCTCCGGTTAAATTTAACGCCTTTCCATGTTTTATGGCCAATTCAGCAGTTAAACAGGTGCCAGCTACTGCCGTAAGCGTGCGTTCGATGAGTTGATCGGACCAAGGAAAGCCAATACGACGCATAGCTTTTTTATCTAACGTGCCGCTTGTTAACTGCTGAACATAGTCTTTGTCGAAGTGACACTCTAATTCCGTTATCGCTAACGGTGAAGGAGTGTGAAATACACTATCAGCAACACCGTGAGACGATAACGCGTTTCGAATGCCCTGGTATTTATCAATGGGGAAACGATGGCGTTCAGGTAGGCTAAGTTGGCTATAAATAGGATGGAATACCAATGGGATCATAACGTCTCAGTCACTACCTTATTTTATTTGCGGCGAAAACCCCAGTGAGTTTATGAAAAAGGAGCATGCACTTAAACTAACTGCGTTTCATTATACGCAATATCATGTGTTAGCGGGTTAAACTGTTCACCACTTTTTCCACATTGTCTGACATGCTTTTCATCGACTGTGCCATGTCATCACGTTGTGCCAATTTATGATAGCGGTCGGACGATGCCACCACGTTCGCAATAATACTTTCCACCTGCGACAACACTGCTTCTTGTTCGTCTGCGGCTTCATTAAGGGCAACCACTACACTCGCCGTTTCTTTAATATCCTCAACCACGTTATTTAAGGTTTGCAATGCAGTACCAGCTTCAGTCGCATTGCTGTCTGAAAGCTGTTTACCTTCTTCCATGGCCAGAACGGCTCCACGGGCTTCTGCTTCAAAGCTACTAAGAATATCGTTTATTTCTTTCGTTGATTGCTGTGTTTTAGCTGCTAACGCCCGCACTTCATCTGCCACCACGGCAAAACCTCTACCATGTTCTCCTGCCCTAGCAGCTTCAATTGCAGCATTCAAAGCCAATAAGTTGGTTTGATCGGCAATCTCATTGATAACGTTAACCACTTTAAGAATATTCTTACTGCGGCTTTGAAGGTCGCTGACAATGTCACTCGACTCTGTTACCGTTTTTGCTAGTTGTTTGAACCCTGCATTCGCCCGCTCAAAAGTTGAATAACAACTTGCTACGTTATCCTCTGAATTTTTGGTAGCCACAGCCACTTGGTCGGTAATGGCGACCAAGTTCTGCACTATACCTTTTAATTTATCTGTGGTGGCATCTAAAGAGAGTGAAGCATCGCGCTGCTCTACCGCACCATCCATAATTGACTGCCCCACGTCGCCAAGGGCAACAAAAGCGCGCTCCATTTCTGATTCAGTTTGATGCAACTGGGTAACCGAGGCTTTTAACTTGCTTTGTAATGCTCTGGCAGAGTCAGCCAAAATGCCAAGCTCGTGCCCACTTGAATACGTCAGCGAGTAATCGTACTGACTAGTAGCTAGATTAGAAATGCATGCAGCCACTTCACGGGTAGGGTTAATTACCTGCGTGCGAAGACGACTAATTACATAGGTAACAGATAGCAGTGACAGCGCGATAGCAGCAAGCAAAATCAGCCATAACATCCTTCGCGTACCGTTTTTCAAATCAGTAATGGCTAGCTCAGATTGATGTGCTATTTCATCGGCAATACTTTCTAGTAACTTCGCAGGTTCTCGGTCAATACCGCGAACGTAGCTATCCCCTACTTTCGGATCTAAACCCGATGCTATAAAAGCCGCATAGCCTTCTCGATACTTTTCAGCCATATAGGCGTGCGCCGTTTGGAACTTTCGAATATCCGCTTTGGCTTTATCACTCACTACAGGGTTCGACAGCATTTGGCTGAATTGCTGCTTTATCTCAGCTTCCCGCTTTTGGAAGCGAGACCAGTACTTTTCGCGGTCGTCGTCGTCATGCCCTCGCAGCAGTGTATTTTTCCACTCCTGAACCTGGGTTTTGAAGGTATTTAACGTTGCGTTTACGTCTCGTTCTGCCTGAACAAGTGTATGCTCTAGTGATTCGAAACTGCTCAACAGCGAAAAAGATTTATAAATAGATGCGGCGTTTAAAAATACCAATAAACATAAGCTCGCAAGCACAGGGGTAATTACTAATCGACTGATACTGGTATAATTGAACACGGCGGTTAACCTTTAGTCTAATAAAAATTCGAAAATCGTGAAGCGCCGCCATTAAATGATATATAAATGACAAAAACATTACAGGTAACGTATAACTTTACACACCTTTAAATGCGTATTTATACGAAAGAAATATAGTCAAAAAAAAAGGCCTTGCGGCCTTTTTTTATTCCCACTCAATCGTAGCTGGGGGTTTACCTGATATGTCGTAAACGACGCGGGAAATACCATCAATTTCATTAATAATACGATTCGATACTTTACCTAAGAAGTCGTATGGTAAGTGCGCCCAATGTGCCGTCATAAAGTCGATAGTTTCTACCGCGCGTAGTGATACAACCCAATCGTATTTACGGGCATCACCCATAACGCCCACAGAGCGTACAGGCAAAAACACGGTAAAAGCTTGGCTCACTTTCTGATATAAATCGGCGTTATATAATTCTTCAATGAAAATAGCGTCTGCGCGGCGTAGTAAATCACAATACTCTTTTTTCACTTCACCAAGCACACGTACACCTAAACCAGGCCCTGGGAATGGGTGGCGATAAAGCATGTCGTACGGTAAACCGAGTTCAAGACCGATTTTGCGTACTTCATCTTTAAACAATTCACGTAATGGCTCAACCAAACCTAGCGCCATATCTTCTGGCAAGCCACCAACATTATGGTGAGACTTAATCACGTGGGCTTTACCTGTTGCTGAACCGGCTGATTCAATAACATCAGGATAGATAGTGCCCTGCGCTAGCCATTTCGCATTGGCCAGCTTTCCAGCTTCTTCGTCGAATACTCGGACAAATTCATTACCAATGGCTTTACGCTTAAGCTCTGGATCTTCAATATCCTTTAAGCGTCCTAAGAAGCGCTCTTCTGCGTCAACACGGATAATATTGAGACCAAAATGGTCACCAAACATTTCCATCACTTGGTCAGCTTCGTTTAAGCGAAGCAAACCATTGTCTACAAACACACAGGTAAGGTTCTCACCGATAGCACGATGAAGCAGCATGGCAGTAACCGATGAATCGACACCACCCGATAAACCCAGAATAACGCGATCGTCGCCTACCTTCTTCTGGATACGCGTAATGGCATCTTCGATAATGGCATCAGCAGTCCATAGTTTTTCGCACTTACACACATCTAAAACAAAATGACTTAGTAAACGCATGCCCTGTTTAGTATGAGTAACTTCAGGGTGAAACTGAACGCCATAAAATTGCTTTTCTTCGTTATACATAGCAGCATGGGGGCAGGATGCTGTTTGCGCGATGGTTTCAAATCCCTCAGGAACCGCAGATACCTTGTCACCATGACTCATCCACACGTCGAGCAATGCATTACCATTCTCGCCAATACTGTCTTCAATATGGCTAAGTAAAGACGTTGGTTTAATAATTTCTACTTGCGCATAACCAAACTCTCGCTTGTCTGAGCCTAAAACACCACCACCCAGTTGCGCTGCCATGGTTTGCATGCCGTAACAAATACCAAAAACAGGCACACCAGCTTCGAATACATATTCCGGGGCGCGTGGAGAGTTTTCCTCAGGCACTGACTCAGGACCGCCAGATAAAATGATACCATCGGGGTTAAATTCTCGAATTTGTTCTTCGGTCACGTCCCAAGCCCAAAGCTCACAATAAACGCCTATTTCACGTACACGACGTGCGATAAGCTGCGTATACTGTGAACCAAAATCTAAAATAAGAATGCGTTGGTCGTGGATATTTGTGGTCATGTTTTTACCCGTTTTATAATAGAACGAAGGCGGCAGTAAGGCGGAAAACTACCCGCCTCTTAATGCGCTATATATGATAATAACTCGTCGCGAATCTAGCCTAAACGGTAGTTCGGCGCTTCTTTAGTAATGCTAACATCATGGACGTGTGACTCGCCCATACCTGCAGAGGTAACACGAACAAACTGCGCTTTTGTGCGAAGCTCGTCAATACTGCCACAGCCGGTAAGCCCCATGGCTGAGCGTAGCCCGCCCATTTGCTGATGGATGATATTCGCAATAGGCCCTTTATAGGCTACGCGACCTTCAATACCTTCAGGTACAAGCTTTTCTGCATTATTTGATTCTTGAAAATAACGGTCAGATGAACCGTGGTTTTGGTTCATTGCACCAAGCGATCCCATACCGCGATACGATTTAAAGTAACGACCTTGGTAAAGTTCAACTTCACCTGGCGCTTCTTCTGTTCCCGCTAACATGCTACCTACCATTACGCAGCTTGCGCCAGCAGCAAGCGCTTTCGCGATATCACCAGAGAATCGAATACCGCCATCGGCAATAACCGGAATGTCTGTACCTGCAAGTGCATCTACCGCATCAGATACCGCAGTAATTTGTGGTACACCACAACCGGTCACTATACGAGTAGTACAAATTGAACCTGGGCCTATACCAACTTTAACTGCATCAACGCCTGCATCGGCCAGTGCTTTTGCACCATCACCTGTTGCTACGTTACCGGCAATAATTTGGACATCAGGATAATCACTGCGCACTTTCTTAACGCGGTCAATAACACCTTGTGAATGACCATGAGAGGTATCGATAAGTAAAACATCTACACCGGCTTCAACTAAAAGTTGAATACGCTCATCAGTACCTGGCCCAACGCTAACTGCTGCACCAACACGTAATCGACCCAATGAATCTTTACAGGCATTCGGTTTATTTTCTGCTTTTTGGAAATCTTTAACTGTAATAAGACCAGTAAGCTTGAACGCATCATCAACCACAAGAATTTTTTCAATGCGGTGTTCATGCATAAGATCGAGTACTTGGTCTGAACTTGCACCTTCTTTAACAGTAACAAGGTCGTCTTTACCCGTCATCACATTACTGATTGGTAGTTCTAGGCGCTTTTCGAAACGTAAATCTCGACCAGTCACGATACCAATTAAATTATTTTGATGATCGGTTACCGGAAAACCAGAGTAACCTAGACGCTTAGAAAGGGTAATAACTTCGCCGATAGTGGCATCTTTAGCAACCGTAACGGGGTCAGAAACCACACCACTTTCGTACTTTTTCACTTCACGAACATGCTTTGCCTGTTGCGCAGGTTCCATGTTTTTGTGAATAAAGCCGATGCCGCCCTCTTGAGCAAGTGCAATCGCTAGGCGTGCTTCAGAGACGGTGTCCATCGCCGCAGATACCATAGGGATATTTAACGTGACACCACGAGTTAGACGAGTTTGAAGTTTGGCAGTATGAGGAAGAACTGTCGAGTGGCCGGGAACCAGCAACACATCGTCGAACGTCAGGGCTTCTTGGATGATTCGTAGCATGCAACAACACCTATTCAGTTGAGGGTTAATTGCGGCGCAATTGTAGTGTTTTTTAGATTTCAGGTAAACTCTATTTTATTAAACCAGACGATTTTTTCTTATGTTTACATCTTCACCCTCTACATCGCGACAAATTTTAACAGTTACTAAGCTAAATCGGCTCGCTCGTACCGTGCTTGAAAGCGAGGTAGGACTCATATGGTTATCCGCTGAAATATCTAATTTTGTGAGTGCCGCTTCCGGTCATTGGTACTTCACACTAAAAGATAACAAGGCACAAGTGCGCGCTGCCATGTTTAAAAATACGAATCGTGGTGTGAAACAGCGCCCTAAAGAAGGCGATAAAGTGCTCGTAAGGGCATCTGTAGGTATTTACGAAGCCCGTGGCGACTACCAGCTTGTGATAGAGCATATGGAGAGCGACGGCGAAGGTGCCCTGCAGCAAGCCTATGAAGCGTTAAAAGCAAAACTTAACGCTGAAGGTTTGTTCAGTATTGACCGCAAGCGCCCCATGCCTGAGGTTATTAATCGAATTGGTGTTATAACCTCATCAACAGGCGCGGCACTGCATGACGTACTTAGTGTATTGAAACGCCGTAGCCCGCAAACGGAGGTCATTGTTTATCCTTCCATGGTGCAAGGTGAAACCGCGCCTAATCAGCTTATTAACGCCCTTCGCACTGCGAATCAACGAAATGAAGTAGATGCACTTTTGCTAACCCGTGGTGGTGGCTCGTTAGAAGATTTATGGTGTTTTAACAATGAAAACCTTGCTAGAGAAATTGCCGAGTCGCAATTACCGTTAATCAGCGCCGTTGGGCATGAAGTTGATTTTACTATTGCTGATTTTGTTGCCGATTTACGCGCCCCTACCCCTTCGGCAGCCGCGGAAATATTGAGCCAAGACACGAACGCGCTCAGCGAGAGCTTAGTTCAGTATAAGCAGCGCTTAACCCGTGCCATGCTTCAAAAACTTAGTCATTTAGCTCAGCAACATAAACTTCAGCACCAACGTTTGCAGTCAGTGCATCCGCAAAGCAAAATACAAAATCAGTGGCAAGCCCTCGACAGACTACAATTGCGTTTAAGCCATGCTATTAACAATAAACTCGCTATCGAAAATAAACGGTTTGAGTCTGTCGATAATCGCTTAGCGCGACAAAACCCCACGGTGCGTGTGAATCAAGCTAAAGCGCGCATGATACAAACCCATAAAGCGCTATGTAACAACATGAAGCAGTTAGTAAATAGTAAACAACAAGCTTTTGCTGCAAAAGTGGGTTTATTGCAGTCTGTTAGTCCGCTTTCTACATTGTCGCGAGGCTACAGTATTACGATGTCGAGCGGAAAGGCAGTTACCTCTGTAGATACCGTTAAAGAAAACGATATACTTATGTCTCGAGTGACTGATGGAGAAATAACCAGTAAAATAGTGGAAATTCGTCGTCATCAATAAAGGTTGGCCTTTGTTTCCTATTTTTTCGCGTTCGGGCTGGTTGCTACTTGCGCTAGCCTCTTTATGCGCACCAGCAGTTCATGGTCAACAACAAGCAGTATTATCTGAGCTACCGGTGTTGCCTGAACCGTCATCTTTATCGGCACCTGCGCCTGAAGTTCCTGCAATCGCAATTTCTCTGGCGGTGTTTTCTACTTACCCCAGTGAAACCCTTTTGGATGCCTGTGGCGATACAGAGCCTAATCAGGCGTGTATTGAAGATACCATTACCCCAGAAGCATTTATCTCTACACTGATAGCAAAATCTTGGTTCACTGAGATTAAGCCTTTTGGCAATGACTCAGACTACGAATTACTTATTGCTAACGTGGCTAAGCAAGATGAAACTTCCACTATGAGTAGAGCGCTAAGTGAGGCGCTACTTGAAGAGCTAGACGAAGAACTAAACGAAGAGAAACACTTCACTGAATTAACACTGCAATGGCGAGGAATAGAGATTGATTCTTTGGTTATTAGCAGTCAAGTAAATAGCAATGAAACGGCAACAAATAAAGCCATAGAACCGCTACTATCGTGGTATAAACATGCTACCGAAAACGGCCTGTTAACCCCAAGTTTTTTATATCATGCGCTAAACGCGAGCGACTACGGCAACCATTTAAGCGTACCTGAGTCTTTAGGTGATTTCACCAGACTTGATACTCAGCTGTACCCCGACCCCTTCAAAGGCTCAATTACCAGGTATACCCACCCTTTCTTTGAAGATGCGTTAGTTGATGTAACGGTTTATCCCATATTGGCTAAACTCGACACAAATACGCTAAGTAATCAAAGCGAAACGGCCAGCACTGCTAATACTGAAAACTCAGCCCGCACCGACGCTTTGCTTCACCAACAATTAGACGAAGATTGGAACAAAGCTGACCACGTTGCCCACGCGCGTAATTTAACCTTGTCTCAAGCCCGGCCGATATCCCCTTTTAATGTAGTAGGTTTTGCCAATGGGTGGCGCTTAGCGCTTAAAGCTGAGTCAGCAGTAGACGATCCTATTTTCGCGACAACCTATGTATTTACGCGCAAAGATAAGATAGTGAAAGTGGCTACCACCTTCCCTAGTGACTTCTCTGACAACTTAGCCCACGAACTCATTGCACATATCACAGTGCCAGAAGAATCTATGCTTATGCAGCAAGTTCGCGCCATGCTCAAGTAAATAAACGCGTGAAGCACACCCCACATAAAACCAAAAAGGTCGGCGCTAATAATAGCGCCGACCTTTTTATATGTTTGGAATAATAACGTTTCAAACCTGCATATCGCCATTGCCCAAAAACGCTTAGTTACCAAGCTTTTTCCGATTAAGTGTTACTTTTTGTTACTATGATAAGACAGTAAACGCTTACGTTTACGTTCTTGAGTAAGCGTAAGCTTGTTCTTTTTGCCTTCAAACGGGTTAGCCCCTTCCCTAAATTCGATGCGTATAGGCGTGCCCATCACCTGAAGCGCTTTACGGAAGTAGTTCATCAAGAAGCGCTTGTACGACGTAGGTAAATCATCAACTTGGTTTCCGTGAATAACAATAACAGGCGGGTTATAACCACCAGCATGTGCATATTTCATTTTAACACGACGACCACGAACTAGCGGCGGCTGATGGTCATCTTGAGCCATTTCCATAATTTGGGTAAGCATGGAAGTATTAATACGCTTAGTGGCACTTAGGTAAGCTTCTTGTACAGATTCGAATAAGTTACCTACACCGGTGCCGTGCATTGCAGAAATAAAGTGCAGACGTGCAAAGTCGATAAAACCAAGACGGCGATCGAGTTCTCGTTTGATATCGTTTTTAATATCTGTGCTCAACCCATCCCACTTATTCACGGCAATAACCAGAGAGCGACCTGAATTTAACACAAAGCCGAGTAAGCTTAAGTCTTGGTCGGTAATGCCCTCTCGGGCATCAATAATCATCAGTACAACGTTCGCTTCATCAATCGCTTGCAACGTTTTAACGATAGAGAATTTTTCAACCGCCTCATTCACTTTTCTGCGTTTACGAACCCCAGCGGTATCGATAAGAATATATTCACGCTCGTCACGTTCCATTGGAATGAAGACGCTATCGCGGGTCGTACCTGGAAGGTCAAAAACAACAACCCGTTCTTCACCTAAAATACGATTCGTTAACGTAGACTTACCTACGTTAGGCTTTCCAACAATGGCCAGCTTGATAGGCTGTTCTTGGAGACGCTTAAGCTGTTCTTCAGCATCAATCTCTTCTTCTTGAACTTCTTCAACAATACGCATGTCAGGAAAAGACGCTTCAAGTGGCACTAGAGCATCTTGAAGTAACTGGCTTACACCACGTCCATGAGCCGCGGCGATTTGCTTAACCGTGCCTAAGCCCAGCGCGTAAAAGTCAGCGCTTTCGCTATCGCCATCAATGCCGTCGACTTTATTTGCAACAACAAACACTTTTTTGTTGAGGCGACGAATATGGTCGGCGATCCCTTGATCTGCAGGCAGTAGACCTGCTCTGGCATCAACAAGCAATAAGACTACATCGGCTTCTTCAATGGCTAAAAGTGACTGCTGCGCCATTTCAGCATCAATACCTTCTTCGTCACCCGTGATACCGCCGGTATCCACCACGATGAATTGACGCTGCTCAAACTTAGCCTGACCGTACTTGCGGTCACGGGTAAGCCCTGGGTAATCAGCGACCAGCGCATCTCGTGTATTAGTTAAACGATTAAACAAGGTGGACTTACCCACATTAGGGCGGCCTACCAAAGCAACAACGGGCAACATGTATCGAATCCTAAAGGAAAAAAGCTAAAAAACACAAACCGCAAGTAAGCTATGCTTACTTGCGGTCAGAGTGTGATTGGGCATTATACCTGTTTAGGTATGATGCGTCAGCCTAACAGAAAATATTAGACCAACAATCCAACAAATTATGTTGTTGAACAGGCTATAACGTAGAAATGGCAGCCACTACGCCGTTACGGGTCATGGTTACTACCACACCGTCAACGTTTAATGGTGCATCGTATATAGCATCGTCTTCATCATCGCCGCCTACATCAACGCGAGCCACTATTTGGCCAGTCTCTTGTTCAATCCAATGAACGAAACCCCAGTTGTCACCAACAACAATATGCTCACCCACTGGCGTTGCCGCAGTAACAGAACGAGACTTCAGGCTACCTTGTGACCAAAGCTCTACACCGTTTCGTCTGTCTAGGGCATAAATATTAGAGTTGTTATCTACAACAAAAATACTGTTTCCTTCAATGCTTAGGTTGCGATACGAACCGTACTCACGCTTCCAGATAATACGACCACTGCGCAGCTCTACTGCTGCCAGCGTACCATTGTAAGAAACCGTATAAATAGTGCCACCAAAAAGCACGGGGGTGGTATCAAGATCAACAATACGCTCTAACTCTGTCGCGCCCGTTGGCGTGGCAATAACGGTTTCCCAAGCAAGAATACCTGACTCAAGTAAGTTAACTTGCAACTTACCCGTAGGGGTTCCTATCAAGGCGCCGCCGTTTGCCGCTACAGGGCCAGAAATACCACGAAGGGTTAATGGCGGTGTATCGCCTTCATGTCGCCATAACTGCTCACCAGTTCGAGTATCAAAGCCAAACAAGGTACCCGCGCCAGTATTAACAACTAAAATACCTTCGTCAGCAGAAGGCGCCGCTAACACTTCACCAGGAACAGACGCTTCCCATTTGGTTTCGCCGGTTTCGTAATCTAGTGCCATTACAACGCCGTTTTCTGTGCCTACAAATAACAATCTGTCGGCAACGGAAATGCCACCAATACGCGCACTTGCTCCACTACGCCAAAGGCGTGCAATAGAGTCCCACCAGCCATCACCTTCGAATACAGCGAAGTCACGTTCCCATAAAACATCACCGTTCTCTGGGTTCATAGCCACAACACTGCCATGGCGGTCAGCGGCATAAAGGTTTTCGTAAGCATACACTGGGCGAAGGCGAGAGAAGTAATGATCAACACCGTCGCCGATGTCTCTGTCCCATTTTACTGAAGGCGTAAACTTCGCATCGATTGGTTTCAAACGGCGAATTTCGAGCTCTTCTTCATCTGCAAACCAATCAGAGACGGTAGAACAACCAGAAAGCGTTACAGAAATGGCCAATGCCATGCCCATCGCCCGAGCAAATCGGCCCTTACGGCCACACGTATTGTGAAACAAATTGCTTACCTCTTTATTTTTATGTACCAGCTTATTGGCCCGCAGCAACGGCTAAGTTGTCTAACTTCATTTGCAATAACGGGTTGTTGGCATTTTTTTCAAGCGCACCTGAGTAGGCTAAACGAGCATCATCAAATTTACTTTGTTGCTGATATACATCACCTTTCAGTTCAGATACTTCAGCAGCAAATGCTTCGTTCGTAATATTGCCTAGCGTAGACAACGCTGCGTCTAGCTGGTTCATTTCAATTTGTACTCGTGTTAAACGAATAGCGGCTAGCGCTTTTAATTCTTCATTTTCAGCAAAGGTGACCACACGGTTTAGGTGTGATGCAGCCGCGTCAAAATCGCCAGCATCTACAGCTTGTTTTGCTGCCAAAAGGCTAGCAACACTGGCGTAGCCTGAGTCTTCGTTTGCGTTAATAAAGGCGGTAATTTTATCTGCGCTACCTTCTTCACCATAGGTTTCAACTGCATTTTGGTATTCCACTGATGCCGCTTCTTTGGTTGCCATCTGCGTATCAGAGTAATAACGCCAGCCCCAAAGGCCACCTAGCCCCAATGCTGCGCCAACAATAATGGCGGTACCGTGCTCTTTCCAAAAGCGTTTAATCGCTTCTACTTGTTGATCTTCTGTTGCGAATTGTTCCATGATTTCCTCTTATTATGCGTTCAGCAGGTCGGCAATAGTGCTCGACAACGCATTAAAAGCGATTGTCTGTTGCTCTTGACCATCACGTAACGGCTTTACTGCCACTTCACGTGATTGCATTTCTTGTGACCCTAACAACAAGGCAAAACGTGCCCCTGTTTTGTCAGCGCGTTTTAATTGTTTTTTAAAGTTTCCGCCGCCACAGTGCATCATCACCCGTACATTAGGCAAGGTGTCACGAAGGTGTTCTGATACTTCCAAGGCATAAGCCTGAGCATCATCGCCCATCGCGGTAACGTACACATCAGCACTACTAGTATCTAATGCGTCTTCACTTAATGTGGTAAGCAAAAGTACTAAACGTTCCATACCCATAGCAAAACCTACCGCAGGTGTGGCTTTTCCGCCTAGCTGTTCTACCAAACCGTCATATCGGCCGCCCGCACAGACTGTGCCTTGTGAACCTAAGCTTTCGGTTACCCACTCAAAAACGGTGCGATTATAATAATCCAGCCCACGCACTAAGCGAGGGTTAATTTCAAATGAAATACCTGCTTGTGTTAAGCGTTCACATAAGCTGTCAAAGTGAGTTTTAGATTCTTCATCTAAATGATCAAGCAATGACGGCGCATCAGCAATGGCTGCTTGCACATTCGGGTTCTTGCTATCAAGTACACGAAGTGGGTTTGACTCTAACCGGCGAAGCGATTCTTCATCAAGCTTATCTGCGCGTTCTTTCAAATAACTAATCAAAGTTTCACGATAGGCCTGACGGGCTTCGTTTGAACCTAATGAGTTAATTTGCAAGGTAACGTGCTTTTCAATACCAAACGCTTTCCATAGTCGAGCGCTTAATAAAATGACTTCCAAATCGATATCGGGGCCATCAAGGCCATAGGTTTCAACACCGAACTGGTGGAATTGGCGATAACGACCTTTCTGAGGGCGTTCGTGGCGGAACATTGGCCCCATGTACCACAAGCGCTGCTGTTGGTTATATAACAAACCATGCTCATTACCGGCACGCACTGTGCTGGCAGTACCTTCAGGGCGAAGGGTTAAACTGTCGCCGTTTCTGTCTTCAAAGGTATACATTTCCTTTTCGACAATGTCGGTCACTTCGCCAATAGAGCGCTTGAACAAGTCAGTGCTCTCTACAATAGGCGTGCGAATTTCTTGATAGCCATAACTGGCCACCACTTGACGGAGTACAGATTCTACTTTCTGCCATGTACCGGATACTTCCGGCAGGCAATCATTCATTCCGCGAATTGCCTGAATAGTCTTAGCCACGTGAAATTCTCATACTGCTAAATAGTGAAAAGCCCCGCATTATAGGGGCTTTGTAGATAAACAACAATCGTACAGGCTTAGTCTTTCACCGATACCTGTATTTTGTTGGCTTCGCTCATACGGGTTGCTTTAGCACGAATTCTTGCTTCAAGCTTATCGATAAGGTCATCGTTGGCTAATCGCTCTTTCACACGCTTACCATCTTCGTATAAACCGCTCATGTTTCTGGCGCCGGTTAAACCTAAGTCTGATACCTCAGCTTCACCAGGACCATTCACGACACAGCCGATAATAGAAACGTCCATAGGCGTTAGAATATCTTCAAGGCGTTGTTCTAACGCGTTTACCGTACCGATAACATCGAACTCTTGTCTTGAACAACTCGGGCACGCGATGAAGTTAATACCGCGAGAGCGGATTCGGAGCGACTTTAGAATGTCGAAACCCACTTTAATTTCTTCGACCGGATCGGCAGCCAGTGAAATACGAATAGTATCACCAATACCTTCTGCCAAAAGCATACCTAGACCCACAGAGCTTTTTACTGCACCTGCACGTTGACCGCCCGCTTCAGTAATACCTAAATGTAGTGGTTGATCGATTTGCTGCGCTAATAATCGATAAGCCCCAACCGCCAGAAACACATCAGAGGCTTTTACACTCACTTTGAATTGGTCGAAGTTAAGCTTATCGAGTATGTCTACATGTCGCATAGCCGACTCAACCAAAGCTTCAGGCGTAGGTTCGCCATATTTCTCTTGTAAGTCTTTTTCTAGCGACCCGCCATTTACGCCAATGCGAATGGGGATATTCTTGTCTTTGGCACAATCAACCACGGAACGTACACGTTCCATATTGCCAATATTACCAGGGTTAATTCGCAAACAATCAACACCGTACTCGGCCACTTTAAGTGCAATGCGATAGTCGAAATGAATATCAGCGACCAAAGGCGTGCTTACTTGTTTACGAATTTCCTTGAATGCTTCAGCAGCGTCCATGGTAGGTACGGAAACACGAACAATCTCACCACCAACGGCAACAATACGATTAATTTGATCGACCGTCGCAGCCACATCAGTGGTACGAGTATTCGTCATAGATTGAACGGCAATGGGTGCACCATCGCCAATAGGAATATTACCTACATTAATACGCGTGGACTTTCTGCGTTTGATAGGACTTTCTGCAAACATCTAATTACCTACATAGGAAGCGAGAATCGCGCTATCTGGCCGTTTTGAAAGGCCGTGATATCCACGGGGTCGCCATTAACTGATATACGTACATTATCCGGTTTGCCGAGTGTAACTGCAACAGGAGGCACACCTTGAATTTCCATAACACGGCCAGATTGCTTAACACCGTAAGCAATTGCCTCACCGGTTGCGTCTTTTATGTTCACCCAACAATCATCATCAAAGGTAAATGTCATCGATATGGGCACTGCCCCACTTTGACTACCTGAACTCGACGAATTGCTAGCAACTTGGCTACCTAAGCGGATTTCACCGGAGTCGGAATCGCTCACCAATGCAGTCAGGTTATTACTTTCATTAATACCTGCAGACGGCGGTAAGCTTTCATCATCTGTATAACTGCTATTACCTTGATTATTGGATGGTGAAGGCACAACGCTATTGTTTACGTTGCTATTACCATCGATAGATTGAGGAAGCACTGTGCTCTGCGTATCAGTGCCCGTATTAGTACTTGTAGCTGTATTAGTACTCCCGCCGGTTAACACACCCGAATTAGTGCGGTTAGTTGCTTGAGGAATGGGGGTGTTTGCAGCTTCTTCTTTAATTTTTTCAAGATTAGGCGCTTCAACGATAGCTTCATCACTAGGTTGTTGAACCCACCACGCTACAATGCCACCGATTATCAGCAATAAAATAATATAGGTAACCATCATCCAGCGATCATCGTGTGTCTGTTTAGCGACACGACGAGAAAAACTCTGCAGTTTGGCCGGTGGTTCTACACTTGTATGATATTGCTCGAAGGCAGCAACAACATGTTCGGCATTTAATCCTAGTTGTTTTGCGTAGTTTCTTACGTAGCCTTTTGTAAAAGTAATAGAGGTGGTTTTATCCACAGCATCTTCTTCTAAGGCATTGATTTGAGTGACTTTCAAGAAAAGCTTGTCAGCAATTTGCTGCTGCGTTAGCCCTAGCGATTCCCGTCGCTCTCGAAGCATTTTACCTGGGCTTGGCACGGTAGATTCTTGTGCTAAACCTGCTTCTTCAGTCGTTTGTTGTTCTGACACCATTCGACTTCCTATTCCCCTTGCATGTTGTGTGGTACTAACCAAAGCTTCATACCGGCAAAAATCGAGCCAGCATTTTCAATGTTGTTCCACTCCTTCAGCGAGGTAATTTTAATGTTATGCTTCAGAGAAATACGATAAAGGTTTTCGTTCGCCTTTACTATGTGGAATTGCGCTTGCTGGGAAGACAATCCCGTTTTTGTTTCTGTATTCGCATGTGCTGAGTTAGATACTGTATCAGCATTAGTATCTTCCCCTTTTACTTTTCGTTCAACCTGAGGCGTATGCTGCGCAAGAATATTCTTATAGTCAGCTGTATACGGGCTGTCAGGAAATAAGGTTGATAATTTATACCCTACTTCTTTTGCCCCTTCCCAGTCGTTTGTTCCTTGGTGTATTTCAAAGGACAACCATAAGGAATCGGGAGAAGGTTTAGCAACGCGTTGGTACTTGTCTAACGTGTACTTCGCTGATGTCCACTGCTCGGTGGCAATATAAAGCTCTGTCAGTAAATATAAACTTTTAGCACGTAAGGGTTGGTGTTTAAGAGCACTTTGAAAGTAGGTAATAGCATCATCAACATTGCCTTGGCTTTGTGCACATAAGGCGAGATTTTCGTAAGTTTCTGCTGAATTAGCATATTGTTGATTACTCACGGCCTTAAGGAAATACTCCTTAGCGTCCTCGTAATCACCATCTTGACACTTGAACGCGCCATAGCTGTTTGCGATATCACCGTTATATGGTGCTAACGACATTGCCGTTTGATAGAGATCATCTGCTCGCTTAACGTCCCCTACCAGTTGATAGTAGTAAGCAATTGCATAGTTGACCTCAGCCGAACGCGGATCGTACTCCAACGCTTGGTCTAAATTCACTTTAGCTTGTTTATAATTATTGTTTTTAAGGTAGGTTAACCCTAAAGACATACGAGTTTTAGCAGCTTCCTGGCGGTCAAAGTTACTATTGTAACTCCCAGGTTGCGAGTTGCTTACGCACCCCGCTAAAAAGATTACAGCTGCTATCAATCCTATTCGCATGTTATTACCCTAATATCTTAATGATTATTGGGCCATTTTTACCGAAATCGCTTCGCCCTTCACCTGTTTTTTTAATAATCGCTTAGTTCTGTCTACAACATCACCTACTAATTGCCCACAAGCCGCATCGATATCGTCGCCTCGTGTTTTGCGTACAACAGTGGTAAACCCATAATCCATAAGAACTTTTGAGAATCTATCGATACGCGAATTACTTGAACAAAGGTACGGTGAACCCGGGTAAGGGTTAAATGGAATTAAGTTTATTTTGCACGGTGTATCTTTCAATACTTTCGCTAATTCATGCGCTTGGTCGGTGCTGTCGTTAATATGTGAAAGCATAACGTATTCAACCGTCACTCGACCTTGATTAGCTTTCGATTTTTCAAGATAACGGCGTACGCCAGCCAAAAAGGCTTCAATATTGTATTTTTTATTCACTGGTACAATTTCATTGCGCAGCTCGTCATTTGGCGCATGTAATGAAATCGCCAAGGCCACGTCAATTTGATCGCCCAGCATATCAAGTGCAGGTACAACACCTGAGGTACTTAACGTTACGCGGCGCTTAGAAAGGCCAAAACCAAAATCATCTAACATAATGTTCATGGCTGGCACCACGTTTTTAAGGTTAAGCAAAGGCTCACCCATGCCCATCATAACTACGTTAGTAATGGGACGTTTGCTGGTATCTTTTGATAAGCCAAGAAAAGTGGCTACACGCCATACTTGACCTATAATTTCACTCACGCTCAAATTACGGTTAAAACCTTGTTGAGCGGTAGAGCAGAACGTACATTCAAGGGCGCAGCCTACTTGTGACGATACACACAGCGTTGCACGGTCAGCTTCTGGGATCCATACCGTTTCCACTTCCTGACCGCCCTCAAGCGCTAACGCAAACTTAATGGTGCCATCGCTAGCTTCTTGGAAATAGGCAATCTCTGGCGCTTTCACTTCACAGTGCTCTATCAGCATAGCGCGCAGGTTTTTATTAAGGTTGCTCATTTTCTCAAAATCGCTTTCGCCCTGCTGATAAATCCATTTCATTACCTGATCGGCACGAAATGGTTTTTCTCCTTTTTCTTTGAAGAAATTACGCAAGCCTTCGCGATTAAGATTTAACAAATTTGTCTTTGCCATAAAATGATGACCCTTTTACCTATTCAAGGCTATTGCCTTGTACTGCTAATATGATGACGCGAACGGACATTAGGAGGTTCGAATCCATGCTGCTCTAAATCTACTTGGGTTATAAAGCTAAAGCTTCATGAGCCTCTATCGAGAGCCTCTAGATAACGAGTTACTCTTAAAGCAAAAGTAGTGAAAAGCCGTTCACTTGTAGGACGTAAGCAGAAGCAATACTGCTAAGAAAAACGTTACGCCCAAAACGGTCAAAAGTCATAGACCAAAGCCGTTCAAAATTTGCGCGGATTTTACCATACTTGTTCAAGTAGAAAAAGCGTAACCCACAGACTAAATACAGGGTGTAACTTGCTACATTGTTGCGGCTTCTTGACGAAGCTAGCCAAAACTAGAGGCCGGACGATAAAGCTGAAAAAATAGACTTACAGAAACAAAAAACGAGGCCGAAGCCTCGTTTTTTTAGATTCGGTCGTTTGCGATTAACGCGTACGAGGACAAATCTCTTCTTCAGAGAAGAAGTAAGCAATTTCACGTGCAGCTGATTCTGGTGCATCAGAACCGTGACATGCATTTTCATCAATTGAAGCAGCGTAGTCAGAACGAAGTGTTCCAGCAGCAGCATCAGCTGGGTTAGTTGCACCCATGATTTCACGATTTTTAACAACAGCGTTTTCGCCTTCAAGAACCTGAACCATTACTGGGCCAGATGTCATGAAATCAACTAGAGCGCCGAAAAAAGGACGTTCTTTATGTTCTGCGTAGAAACCTTCAGCCTGTTCTTTGCTCATGTGGATCATCTTAGATGCCACGATGCGAAGACCAGCAGATTCGAAACGGTTGTAAATTGCACCGATAACGTTTTTAGCTACCGCATCAGGCTTGATAATCGAAAAAGTACGCTCTAGAGCCATTGTTTTCTCCAAACAAATTTAAGTCTTATGAATTTTTGGCCGCGAATTATAGGCAATTATTAACGGCTTGACCAGCGGCGATTTCAACACCCCATGGCGCTCTACTACACGTGATAACGGTGACACTATTATGACAGCGTTTATGACGCACTTGGTTATGGACGCATATTACACTTAACTTTACCTAACGCCTACACCCAATTTTTATCTAACTAACTGTTTTCTTTAGCAAGATGTTGAATTTTAGACACAATTGCACGAAGACCATTTCCACGCGTCGGCGTAATATGGCGCTCTAAATCTAGCGCTTCGAAATAGCCATCAATATCAAATTCAAGAATATCTTTCGGCGATTTATTATTATAAGCCGCCAAAACTAACGCTAATAAGCCTTGAACAATCACTGCGTCACTGTCTACTTCGAAGGTAATTAGGTTATTGTCGTAAGATTCAACCAGCCACACACTGCTTTGGCAACCTTTTACCAGTCTGTCTGCCGTGCGCTTGTCTTCTGGCAAACCAGGCACAGATTTACCTAAATCGATAATATATTGATAGCGCTGTTCCCAATCATCGAAAAACGCTAAATCATCAATTATTTCTTCAGTAGAGGGTAATGCCATGAATAATCCTGTGTTATTAAAAGAAAAGACCCGCTTCTAGCTGCGCTTCTTCACTCATCATTTCTCTTGACCACGCTGGGTCAAATACTAACTCTACATTTACAGCCGTAACGAAGGGAACGAGTGCTACACGATATTCAACATCGCCTACCAATACCGGCCCCATGCCACAACCTGGCGCAGTTAGCGTCATATCAATATCAACTTCGCCGCTATCTTGATTAACGTTAACCTTATAGATAAGCCCTAGCGATACTAAGTTAATCGGTATTTCAGGGTCGAAGATAGTTTCAAGCGCATCCCACACCTGCTGTTCACTCACTTTGCCATCTTCGGGCTCAGCGAAGTTAAGTACTTGGGCTTTACGGCCAATTGCATCGGCATCGGTGCCGTCAATACGGTACATATTGCCACGCCACGTAACCGTGTAGTTTCCGCCTAAATCTTGCGTGATCGTAACAAACTCACCTTCTGGTATGGTTGCAGGGTTTCCTGCGGGAACAAGACGTGCTTTACACTCTCGTTCTGTCACCACCATCTTCTGCTTCATGCTATAACTTCTTAATATTGCAGTTAGCCAACGTTGAAGCTTTCGCCGCAACCACACTCATCAACCACATTCGGGTTGTTGTACTTAATAATGCCGTTCACGCCTTCAGTTACGTAGTCAATTTCTGTACTACGTACTAGCTCGGCAGCATCTTCTGATACCGCAACACGAAGGGTTGGTGAAATTTCTACGATTTCGTCGCCGTCTTTCGCGCTATCAGCAAAATCAAGTTCGTATGCATAACCGGTACAGCCACTTACACGGGTAGACAAGCGAATTAACTGACCCGGCTTGTCTTTAAGCTTGCTTTCAAAATGCTTAATGGCGCTGTCGCTCAAGGTAATAAGCTTTGTGCTAGGAACAAATGTTTCAACACTCATAGTGCCTCCTTAGGCCAACATCATTTTCGCTTTCTTAAGTGCAGCAAATAAGCTGTCCACTTCTTCAAGCGTGTTGTAAATTGAGAACGATGCACGAGCAGTGCCTGGAATACCAAAGCGCTTCATCAGCGGCTGAGCACAGTTATCGCCCGTTCTTATTGCTACGCCTTGCCTGTCAAGAATAAACCCAACATCACCAGGGTGCGCACCGTCTAATAAAAAGCTTAAAACACCCACTTTATTAGGCGCAGTGCCAATTAAACGCATACCTTCAAAGGCAAGTGCTTGTTCAGTGGCGTAGCTTAATAGTGCTTGTTCATGGTTATGTAATGCGGCCATATCAAGATTTTTAAACCAGTCAACAGCAGCACCTAAACCAATAGCGCCCGCAATATTAGGCGTACCCGCTTCTAAGCGATTCGGTAATTCGCCCCATGTGGCCTCATGATAAGACACGTCTTTAATCATTTCACCGCCGGTTTGCCATACTGGCCAGTCTTCTAGCACCGATTTACGGCCCCATAAAACACCAATACCAGTAGGTCCGAATAGCTTGTGCCCAGAGAAAGCGTAAAAATCGCAACCTATGTCTTGTACGTCAACGCCGCCGTGAGCAATGCCCTGCGCGCCGTCCACTAACACCCATGCACCTACTGCTTTCGCTTTTTCCGTTAGCAGTTTAATAGGGTTAACCGTACCTAATGCATTTGATACATGCGGAAACGCTACCATTTTGGTGCTAGGTGTTAAGAGTCTATCGAAAGCGTCGATATCGAGCTCGCCGTTATCGAACACAGGCACAATATTTAATGTTGCGCCTGAACGTCGACACGCTTGCTGCCACGTAACCAAGTTCGCGTGGTGCTCTAGTTCTGTCACCATGACTTGGTCGCCTTCGCGAAGCAACTGCCCCAACCCGTTGGCCACAATATTAATGGCTTCAGTGGTCCCGCTGGTCCAAATCACTTCTTCCCGCGCATTGGCGTTAATGAAGCCCGCTACACTCGTGCGCGCATTTTCATAACGTCGGGTTGCTTCATCAGATAAATGATGAGCGCCGCGATGCACGTTTGCATTGGTGTTCGTATAGAAATCGACAATGGCATCAATCACCGCTTGCGGCTTTTGTGTTGTAGCCGCGTTGTCGAGGTAAACCAATGGCTTACCATCTACCGTTTTAGCAAGGATTGGAAACTGGGCGCGAAGCGCAGCAACGTCTAAGCTCATTTAACCTCCATGTGTGCAAAGCGCTCGCTTAGCACAGGAAGTAACCAATCGCGGATAGCCGCATTTGGCATATCGTTAATTAGCTCTTGTATGAAACCAAAGTTCAACATCACTAAGGCTTTACTGCGCGGTACGCCGCGAGTCAGCATGTAATAAAGCGCTTCACCTTCAATTTCTGCCACTGTTGCACCGTGAGCACAGCGCACGTCGTCAGCATAAATTTCAAGTTCAGGTTTGGTGTTGATAACACCGCGACGAGACAACAATAAGTTACGGTTGTTAAGCTCTGCCAAGGTCTTTTGTGCGTCACGGTGAATGTGAATACGGCCATTGAACACAGCGCGCGCTTTATCACCCACAATCCCACGTGCATTTTCTTCTGTGGTGCCGTTAGGCATGGCGTGCTCAATGGTTGAATGTAAATCAAATAACTCACCTTCAGCCAACAAATAAATCGCGTTCATTTTAGCGTTAGCAAATTCACCGGCATGATGCATATCTACATCTAAACGAGACAACTCACTGCCATAGCCCACTAGGGTGCTATTTAAGGTTGAGCGGTCGTGCAACATAAAGTGACTACCACCAAGTTGCTTGGCGCTGCCTGTGAACATAGCAAAGCGGTAATGCTCTAAGTGCGCATCGTCAGCAATATCGTATTCTGCGAATGCGGTGGTAAGGCTATCGGTATCACCTGAACCTTGTTCAATGATAACCGCGCTTGATGCGTTACCTAGCTTAACCAATACCCGAGTATGTGCATCCACGTTCTTAGTCGCTAAATTCACTATGCGAATAGGCTTGGTTACTTTTGCGCCATCTGCCACATTAATGAAAACACCGTGCTGACAAAGTGCATCGTTAACGCGACCAAATAAATGGCGTGTTGGCTTCACTTGTCCGAACACACTGGCAATGGCTTGCTGTGTAGCCGCATCGTCAACATTTAGCGATGTAATTGCCATGCCTTCTGGCACGTCTAGCGTGTTAATTTGCGTAACTAACACACCATCGACAAACACGATATCTAACGCGTTTAGGTTATCGATGTTTGGCACAGGTACGCTGTCAGCCTGAGTAGCAATAGCAACGTTACGCTTTTCAACGGGCGTAAGTGGCGTATTGATCCAGCTTTCGTTGCGGCGTTTCGGCCAACCATCGTTTTTTAATTGTGTTAAGGCCTGCTGACGCACGGGCGCCAGATAATCATCTAGCGCTGCCCCATCAATGACCTGTTCTAGCCATTGACTCATGCTTCAGCCTCCTCGTAGGCTTTACCTAAGAAGGCATAACCGCTTTTCTCTACTTCTAGTGCCAGAGATGCATCACCACTTTTCACAATTTTGCCATCAGCAAGAATGTGTACAAAGTCAGGTTTGATGTAATCAAGCAAACGCTGGTAGTGAGTTACTACGATAAAGCTGCGTTCACCATCACGTTGGCTGTTTACACCATCAGCAACCACTTGAAGTGCATCAACATCTAGACCTGAATCAGACTCATCAAGAATACAAAGCTTTGGCTCTAACAAAATCATTTGCATGATTTCGTTACGTTTTTTCTCACCACCAGAGAAGCCTTCGTTAACACCACGTTTTAAGAAATCTAGTGGCAATTGCACTTGCTTGCAGGCTTCTTTCGCTTTCTTTAAAAACTCTGCAGCAGTAAGCGGGTCTTCGCCGCGCTGTTCACGCATGGCGTTGACAGACTCTTTCATGAATTCCATGTTGCTTACGCCTGGAATTTCTACTGGATATTGAAACGCCAAGAACAAACCTTCACGGGCACGTTCTTCCACTTCTAAATCGAGTAAATCTTTACCGTTCAGTGTTACTTCACCTTCGCTAACTTCATAGCCGTCACGGCCAGAAAGCACATAACCAAGGGTACTCTTTCCGGCACCGTTAGGGCCCATGATAGCGTGTACTTCACCTGGCTTAACTTCTAGGTTAAGCCCTTTAATGATGTTTTTCTCTTCTACGCTGGCATGTAAATTCTTGATACTAAGCATTGATTACCCCACTGAACCTTCAAGACTAATTTCGAGCAGCTTGCCGGCTTCTACGGCAAATTCCATCGGCAGCTCTTTGAATACTTCTTTACAGAAACCGTTAACAATCATGGAAACGGATTTTTCTGTGTCTAAACCACGTTGCTGGCACAAAAACAACTGCTCGTCGCTTACTTTCGACGTTGTTGCTTCGTGCTCAACAATGGCACTTGGATTTCTACTTTCGATATATGGGAACGTATGTGCGCCGCATTTATCGCCGATTAACAGCGAGTCACACTCTGTGAAGTTACGCGCGCCATCGGCACGAGGGCCCATCTGCACTAATCCACGATACGCATTGTTACTGTTACCTGCTGAAATACCTTTAGAGATAATGGTAGAGCGCGTGTTCTTACCAAGGTGAATCATTTTGGTACCGGTGTCGGCTTGCTGCCTACCACGGGTTAACGCCACTGAGTAAAACTCACCTACACTGTTATCGCCTTTAAGCACGCAGCTTGGATATTTCCACGTAACCGCTGAACCGGTTTCAACCTGAGTCCAAGAAATTTTTGCGTTTTTATGGCAAATACCACGCTTAGTCACGAAGTTGTAAATACCGCCTTTACCGTTTTCGTCACCTGGGTACCAGTTTTGTACTGTAGAGTACTTAATAGTGGCATCATCCATAGCAACCAATTCAACCACAGCAGCGTGTAATTGGTTTTCATCACGCTGAGGCGCAGTACAGCCTTCTAGGTAGCTTACATAGCTGCCTTCTTCGGCAACGATTAACGTACGTTCAAACTGACCGGTGTTCATTTCGTTTATACGAAAATACGTAGAAAGCTCCATAGGGCAACGTGTGCCTTTAGGAATATAAACGAATGACCCATCAGTAAATACGGCGCTGTTTAGTGCGGCAAAGTAGTTATCGGTGCGCGGCACTACCGATCCGATGTACTTTTTCACTAAATCTGGGTATTTCACAAGTGCTTCAGAGATAGGGCAAAAGATAACGCCCGCCTCTTCTAACTTGCTTCGAAAAGTCGTTACCACTGAAACTGAGTCAAATACCGCATCCACAGCAACACCCGCAAGCATCTCTTGTTCATGCAACGGAATACCTAACTTTTCGTAGGTACGCAGTAGTTCAGGATCAACTTCATCAAGTGACTGAGGCTTATCTTTCATACTCTTTGGCGCTGAATAATAAGAGATAGCTTGATAGTCAACTTTAGGGTAGTCGACATGGGCCCAATCAGGCTCTTCCATTACAAGCCACGAATGATACGCCTTTAAGCGCCATTCTAGCATCCACTCTGGTTCGTTTTTCATTGCTGAAATACGGCGAATTACTGACTCGTCGAGGCCACTTTCAAAAGTCTCAGATTCGATCTCTGAATAAAATCCAGCATCGTACTTTCTTTCTAACGCCTGTTCGATCTGTTCACTCATGTTGGGATCTCACTTGTTTGCCTGCGTTCGCTGCCTTCACTACTGGCCTCTCGGTCTTGCCAGTAAGTCACGTTGCCGTTTTAGCTACTTACGTATTTGCCAAAACGTATTTGCGATATTCCTATCGAATATCTAGACAGCCTAAAATTTTGGAGCCGTATTATATAATACCTGAGTATTTCACTCAAATATTCAACAGCCCAATTAAATAAAAATTAAATATCATACCAATCGGTAATTACGATAACGTTCAATAAAATGTGCTATCGGCTTGCGGCCAATACAGTCGCCTCACGCAAACGGGTAACAACATCTGTCACTTTATTGATGACGTAAGTGATGTCATCTAATGTGGTGAACCTGCCTATACTGAAACGTATTCCAGCGTGAGCCAGTTCACTGCTTCTTCCAATGGCGCGTAATACGTATGAGGGTTCTAAACTTGCCGATGTGCAGGCAGAGCCAGACGATACCGCAATATCGTTCATCGCCATCATCATACTTTCCCCATCCACACCACCAAAACTCACATTTAAAATGTTCGCTATTCGCTGAGTTTCATGGCCATTAAGGTAAATATCATCTAACTGGCTTAGCCCTTCCCACAACGCGGTTTTCAACTTGCTAATGTGGGCGGTATCATTCTCTAACTGTTGATAGGCAAGGTGTATCGCTTCGCCCATCCCCACAATCTGGTGTGTTGCCAACGTGCCTGAACGCATACCCCGTTCGTGTCCGCCACCATGAATTTGGGCAGCTAAATTGATTTTTGGTCGACGGCGAACGTATAAGGCGCCCATGCCTTTCGGACCATAAATTTTATGCGCTGAAATAGATAACAAGTCGACTGGCAATGCTTGCAAGTCAATGGGAAGCTTACCCACGCTCTGCGCCGCATCTACGTGAAACAGGATGTTCTTAGCACGGCAAAGCTCACCAATAGCGCTAATATCTTGAACAACACCTAATTCGTTATTCACGTGCATTACTGACACTAAAATGGTGTCGGTAGTTATTGCTGCTTCAAGCTGTGAAAGTGAAACAAGACCTGACGTATCCACATCTAGGTAAGTCACTTTAAAACCTTGCTTTTCAAGGTATTCACACGTATCTAAAACAGCTTTGTGTTCGGTATTAACGGTAATGATATGTTTAACGTTATTCACATAGCCTTCTGCTACACCTTTAATGGCCAAATTATTTGATTCTGTCGCACCCGAGGTGAATACGATTTCTCGCGGGTCGCAGTTCAGTGCATCACTTATTTGATTACGGGCGACGTCTACCGCTTCTTCCGCCATCCAACCAAAACGATACGAACGGGAAGCTGGGTTGCCAAAATTGCCATCCATAGTCAGGCACTGCACCATTTTTTCTGCAACCTTTGGGTCGACAGGCGTGGTAGCGGCGTAATCTAAATAAATAGGTGTTGAACGAGACATAAGCGACTAAAACATTCTCTAAAACTGTTGTTATAACTGAAAGCTAACTTCGATATCGTTGGCAACATTACGAAGGGAGGCGCTTTTATCTTGACGCCCAGCCACTTCTTGAACATCGCGCTTGGCCATTAATTCGCCAAGGGTAATATCGTTCAAAAAGGAACTTATCCGATCGCTTAAGTATTGCCATAAACTATGAGTTAGGCAACGGTCGCCACTTTGACAATCCGCTTGACCTTGGCAACGGGTGGCATCTACAGATTCATCTACCGCACGAATAACTTCACCAATTGATATATTGGCAGCATCGCGCCCTAGTAAATAACCACCACCTGGCCCACGAACACTATCGACTAACTGGTTTTTACGTAGTCGAGAGAAAAGCTGTTCTAAATAAGATAGCGAGATAGCTTGGCGTTCAGAGATATCAGCGAGAGGCACAGGACCGCGTGTCGAATGCAATGCTACATCAAGCATTGCCGTTACTGCGTAGCGCCCTTTAGATGTTAATTTCATAGAATCCTCCCGCTATTAATATAGCAAGAATTTTCACATACCTGACTAAATTGGTCAAGTATAAGACCTAGTAATTTAGTCAAGTATTTTGTCGTTTCCATTCCAAAGCAGGAATGGTTTCTAACGAATCTGGAATGCTCACGCAGCATGGGCGAGGGGCCAAGCCGTAGTGTTTTAGCAGCCTCGTATTTTTTTCTATCTAAGCACCTAATATAGCCGATCGCGGGTAATGCGTTTATTTGGGTTAGTTTAATTACCAAGTTAGGTGGCAATTTCACTCCCGAGCAAATTTCTCTTGGTAATCATATCGTGCCGATAGAATTGAGTCATATTCTATCAATAGAGTGTCATCCACAGACTAATGGGATCTGTGAACGCTTCCACAAAACCAATCTCAACGAGTTTTATCCGGTCACATCCGGCAAGAAAATTTATGATTCGCTGGAGATGTTGCAGAAAGATATATACGAGTAGCTGAATTATTACAATAGTGAACAATCTCATCAAGGGAAAATATGCTGTGGCAGAACGCCAATGGAAAAATTAATTGGTGGGAAACAGAATTGGGCTGAAAATAATTTAGCTTAAATCTAATCTGACGATGCCCCTAGAAACACTGGGGAACTGTCAGATCAGGTCCGAGCTAGGACAGATTAACTAAAGAACATTGATCGCATTAATAGAGTCATTGCTTAGATATTGGTTGATGCGTTCTGATTGAATAACCATACCATCGATCGCTAAAGCAATTTGAGCACCTTCTGGTACATCCATTAATAGTCTCAGCTCTGCCGAGCGATTTGATTCTTCGTCTTTTGTACAATTTTTGTTTTCACAAGTACTCTGCGCAAGATGCCAGTTGTAACGAAAGTCATTTTCCAGTGAAGAAATGAGACTCTTATTGGTAGACAACTCATTAGATACAAATAGGATTGCGTTAGCTAACCCTTGATTTCCACTCTGTTTTAAACGCAATGTTTCATATCGTGCCCAATCCAGTTGTACTGGTGTAATACCATTGGTGAGTTGTTGCTTGAACTTTTTCAACGAGCTCAGATATACTTTTTGCCCGCCGAAATAATAAGAAGGCACTGACTGAGGGTTGTAATTTTGAACAATTTCTTTATTCAGTTGTTGCAACCTAAAATGTTCGTGGTTGAGGGCATCCGAACTTTTGCATTCAATTGGCTTGCGAGTAATAACGTCATCAAAAACGCCCTGACTAATCGGATCATCACACTCCATAATAGCTGCAACACGTTTGTCACTGTAATCACCCAAGATCGGAGACCAAAACATAAACACATTGTAGTCTTTGTATTTATCTAGCGCCTTCAGTGCACGAATGCAATAACCACAATTGGGATCTTTAAACACAATTACGCTGGGTGCACTCGGTTTCCAAGGCTCTATTAAAAAGTCACTATAAACCTCTGGGGTAGGGATTATTTTTGCGTTTAGTTCGTTTGTGTCATTTGCTTTAGCGAAACCACTATACCCCAACAAAATACTTAAAAAGAGTATTAGGTACTTCATACTGCTACAAGTCTCCATTCTTTAGCTTCTGCAGGATAGCCTTTTTCTTTGCTTCACGTGCTTCCTGGTTTTGTTCTATTATTTCTCTTTGCGCTGTTGGATCATCTAGTACATCGTTGAAAGAAGTAATAGCTGCAACAAGCTTCTCTTCAGATTCCTGTAGCATAGCATCGACATTAGCGTTGTTCTTCTCGGTGCTAGCACTCGCATTTTGTTCTGCAACTTTCGGACGATAATCAGGATACTCCACAGGAACATTTACGATATTACTATCCCTGTTCTTATCTATGGACTGTTCATCAAATTTTTCATTACCAGCAAGTGATTGCAGATTTTCGCTATGTTCACTATTTTCGCTGAAAAACAGGTAACCCAGTGCCGCTATAGCTAAGACACCGACACTTACTACTATGACTCTGTTTTTTTTTGTTTCCATTGTCTTTCCTTAAACGACTTACAAGGTTTGCGTTGTGAACGAATAACTTCTGCAACAATATGAATTTCCAACGCGGTCTTTAATATATCGTAAATAAATCGTAATTTGCGTATTTTGCGGCAACGGATTGGTCGGCCAAAAGGTAACGACATCACCATTGAATGAGAAAAAACCGTCGTAATAATTTGACCCCGAATAAATTCGAATCTCACCACCTGAATGATTAGACGTAATATTTCTAATATCAAGTGGCTCACTGAAAGTCATCTCGATAGGCGCATTAACCGCATTGCCTGTTGAGCTATGTGCTGGCGTCATAGCTGTAAGGGTTGGGTAAGAATTATCCACTACACCCGTGTTTTCAGTGGTAAACGCCAAGCGATACTCAGCAACTTCATTACCCGCTACATCACACACGCCCGCAACAAGTAGCTCATAATCTTCACCCGCCACCAGATATTCATCCGGCGTAAACGTAATCGTTCTGCGATCACTGCTCAGTGCCACACTGCCCGATACTGTACCTGTACTATTTTGGAGCGATACCGTCTCCTCATTCACACAGTGTGCCGCTAACGTCTCATCCAGAAACAGTCTCACCGGGGCATTCACTGGCACATCCGTTAACCCTTGCGACAGGTTGTTTGCTATCACACTCGGCGCCTGCGCGTCTTCACTGACACCTGCCGTAAACGTATACTGATGATAACTGCCCACGTTATTACCTGCGATATCCTTCAGGTAGCTACCCCAACTGATATACACGTAATAATGATGCCCTTCTTCTAACAATACATCCGGGGTTAACGTCACACGCTTACCGTCTGCACTTAGGCTCAATGTCGCAGCCTCATTGCGTTTTTCCGTATTGTTATACAACCTGAATGACTCACTGGTCAGTGATGTCGGGTCAATACGCTCACTGAAGTCTGCCGTAATCGTCGCATTCAATGCCACGTCCGTTGCACCACTTTTCGGGCTGTAACTCATCAATGACCCTGTTTGTGTATCGATACCCAGCTCTGTTGTGAAGTTGATATTGATGTCTTCTACCTGCACGTTATCTGCCAGGTCTTTCACACCGCTTACATTCAAGCTTAGCGTCTCACCCGCCGGAAGCAGGGTCACCGGGGTGAGCGTGACCAGCGCATGTGAGCTATCCAGTGCACGATTTACCGCAATCTGCTCACCGTTATGAGTCAGGGTAATGCCACCCAGTGATAAATGACTTATCGTTTCACTAAACTTCACTCTCACTCGGGCATTTACCGCCACGTCGGTTAAGCCTTCGTGCACTGATGTGCCTGTTACAACTGGTGCTGCTGTATCTTCTTCCAAACTGGTATAGAAGTAGAAGCTATCTGATGAGTTTGTATTACCACTGATGTCCGCCACACCGCCGAGCCGTGCATTAAACCGTCGACCTGCTGTCAGTACATTGTCTGGTACCCAAGTTATTGTCTTGCCATCCTGACCAATACTGGCACTACCCGCGACATGAACCGAACCATTGTTTACATCTCGTACATATACGGTGCTGCTGTTCACCGTGAGTGGATCAACAACCTCGTTCATTACCCAGATCACACTACTATTTACTGCAACTGTACTGTTCGAGTAGGGTAAATAAGTACTGTAATTCGGACTGGTCAGGTCTGGTCCTGTTCCGGTTGTAAAGGTTTCACTGTGTGAAACAACTTTATTGCCCGACAAGTCTTCTACCTGTGTAATTGTTTCTGTGTGTTCCGTACTCTCTGATAATGGTGAGTAACGGTGGTACAACACTTCGGTATTACTTGCACTGTACGAGATACTCATATCTGCTATGCGTTCGAAGCTGTATGGGTTAATCGCTTCATCAAAGCGCACGTGATAACGCGGATTCAATGCCACGTTTTCCATTCCCGTTGCCGGACTCATCGCAGTTACTCGTGGGGCCTGCAAGTCTTCTACCGCTACTTCACCTGTGGTGAAGCCATAACTGCGACTCCAGTACTGACGGTCACCATCTGTATCCAGAATGTTACTTGACAGACTCACATAATAGTAACTGTCAGCCGATAAGAGTGATTGCGGCGTGATTTCCACTGTACGTAAATCATCTGCCAGACTTATCGTAGCCGGAAAGGCACTGCCATCATTGTTGCGCATCACAATGAATTCATCAGTAATGGTAGTCTCATCCATATCTTGGTTATAAACGATACGCATGCTCGGATTTAGCGACACATTGGTTAAACCGTTACTTGGCAGATAAGCATTAGGCGTTGGTCGCACCCCTGCTGTTGCCGTAGTTGTCGCCATGCGGAACTGACCTTGATAATGGTTCATCGCATTACCTGAATCATCACGCGCTGTGCTATCCAGATAAACATGAACGAGTGCACCTTCTACAAAGGCTTCATCCGGTGTGAATTCGATTGCCTGACCTGATGCTGACAGCGTAATCTGTCCCTCTACCAGTACACCGTTTTCCGCTACATGGAAAGCATCATGTAAGGAACTTTCATCCATTGGCTCTGAGGTGTACATCACTATACTGCCAACACTCGGTACATTATTGGCACCACTGTTCGGGTATAGGCGTGAGACACTTGGCCTACCGTTGTCATTATCTACCACTGCTGTGCTAAATAGGCTGACATAATCCGCCATTGCATTACCGCTTAAGTCCTGCACATCGTCCGTGACGATTACTGACAGTGACTTTCCGGCTGGCCAGGTGCCACGCAAGGTGATTGTTTTACTGTCTGCAGAGCGGTAAACGCTCGGCGTAATAATGCTGCCCTCTGAATATAACTTGAAGTGATTACTGTTGACCGTAGCTGCATTTAACGATTCATTGAAGCTTAGTACGATTGGCGTACCTACTCCTATATCCATGGCTCCGTCTGCCGGACTGATACTGCTTACGGTTGGTGCCGTAGTATCAAGCTCGTCTTCTGTTGTGAAGTAATAATTCCAACAACATGCACTATTTCCAACTCTATCTTTGACGTAGTAAATACTTGTTCTGATTTGTGTACTACCCGGTAATGGCTCACTTGGCGTAAACGTCACCACGCTGCCTTCTACCTGATAGTCACCCGCTACATAACCACTTTGGCCATTCACCTGAACTCGCACTGCATCATTAATGTTTAGTGCATCGACTGCTTCGTTAAAGGTCACCACAATCGCTGTGTTAACTGATACATCTGATGTATTGTTTGTCGGTGTAACACTGCTTATTCTTGGGTAGGCAGTATCAACACTGCCGCTACTATCGGCTGTGAAGTCCATGCGATACTCAGCAACTTCATTACCCGCTACATCACACACACCCGCAACAAGTAGCTCATAATCTTCACCCGCCACCAGATATTCATCCGGCGTAAACGTAATCGTTCTGCGATCACTGCTCAGTGCCACACTGCCCGATACTGTACCTGTACTATTTTGGAGCGATACCGTCTCCTCATTCACACAGTGTGCCGCTAACGTCTCATCCAGAAACAGTCTCACCGGGGCATTCACTGGCACATCCGTTAACCCTTGCGACAGGTTGTTTGCTATCACACTCGGCGCCTGCGCGTCTTCACTGACACCTGCCGTAAACGTATACTGATGATAACTGCCCACGTTATTACCTGCGATATCCTTCAGGTAGCTACCCCAACTGATATACACGTAATAATGATGCCCTTCTTCTAACAATACATCCGGGGTTAACGTCACACGCTTACCGTCTGCACTTAGGCTCAATGTCGCAGCCTCATTGCGTTTTTCCGTATTGTTATACAACCTGAATGACTCACTGGTCAGTGATGTCGGGTCAATACGCTCACTGAAGTCTGCCGTAATCGTCGCATTCAATGCCACGTCCGTTGCACCACTTTTCGGGCTGTAACTCATCAATGACCCTGTTTGTGTATCAGTTTGAGTACCTGTGGTGAAAGAAGTTGATTGTGCAGATTCAAGCAGATTACCACTAAGATCAGAAATACCATCAACAACTAGGGTATAGCCTGTCTCAGGCTCCAAGTTTAACTTAGGCTTTAAGGTTGCTGTGCGCAGATCACTGCTATTGGTAAGGTCTACTGCAACAATTTCATCACTCTTAAAGAGTTGTATGTTCTTAGTTGAATAGCTGTTTATCGCTTCATCAAACCTCACATTCAACCTGGCATTAACAGGTACAGATGTTTCTCCTTCATTAACACTAATACTACTGATCAGTGGAGCAACACCATCAGCATCAAACGCTGTAGTAAAATAGTAATTACGGTTAGACATGGAATTACCAAAGAGGTCTTTAATTCCACTTCTCAAATATATTCTGTGTTGCCTTCCTACAAGAAACGCCGCATTAGGGGTAAAAGTGATAGTCGTGCTATCGTCCTTAACATCTATTAACCCTTCAATACGTTCCCTTGTCGAGTTATCTTCGATATAGAAGCTATCACTGGTTACACTTTCCGGGTCGATCCGTTCACTCATCACCACAGTTAATGCAATATTAACGGGAACGTCTTTTGCGTTGTGAACTGGGTTAATATTGCTAACAGTTGGTCTAACTGTATCAACAGTATTTCCGGTTTCGAAAGTAAACCGTTGTTCTTGTGCCAACGGATTACCTGCAGTGTCTTTTACAATACCGATAACAACTTCATGCACTGTGTAATCTGCCATTAGTGCATTAGGCGTAAACAATACCTGCGTATCACCGCCAATTAACTTAACATTACCCGGAACTGGTACTCCACCGTCTCCATACACACGGATAGAATTAGCGTTGACAGACTTACGCGATAGAGCCTCTGAAAAAGTAACAATAATAGCACTGTTTTCCGCCACCTCAGTTTCATCAGTAGTCGGCTCAGTTGCAACTGTGGTAGGCGCAATAATATCGGGGTTCGCTGGGTCGGTACCTGCTGCAACCTCATCGCCGTCTTTTCTGCCATCGCCATCGGAATCCTGATTGTTAGGGTTAATCCCACGCGCTACTTCTTCCCCGTCTATCAGACCATCCCCATCGGTGTCAGGGTTATTGGCGTCCGTCATCCAGGTGTTAGCTTCTTCTTCATCACCGAGACCGTCACCGTCTTCATCATTTTGCACTTCAAGCGTAACGGTAACCGTTGTTGTACTGTTAGAGCCCAGATCTGTTGCTACTGCTTTAACCGCAATATTTCCAACATTCTGAGGAACAGTGAAAGGAACGGAATACGGATAGGTAGTGTCCTGTGCAACGAGCAAATTATTGACATAAAAATCGACTTTGCCAACGGCAATGTCATCCTGTGCATCTGCAGTTAACGTTAGTCTTGCACCTTCAACTGTAACGCCGTCTGTTGCAGGCTCAACTAGCGAGACAGTTGGAGGTATTCCATTCGCATCGTTTAGCTCTCTATATTGCGCGATAAACAGTTTCGTATCGCCCGTCGCTTTGTAGTCTGAGCCCACAACATATCTTTCTTCTGTAATAAAAGCATGGGTTGCGTTAAGCGCAATACCGGTACCTGCGTAATCACCTAAAGGAGAAAGATTGATCGTATCCTGGAAGAATGGTTCGTCAGGATTTTTAGTATTCACATAAGCAACAACATTTGGGAATAATTGCTCAGCAAAAAAGGTAAAGCCATTTGTCACCGCAACATCGCGTGGAACGAAGGTCCTGTCTCCGCCTTTGAGTTCCAACATTCCAGCATCCGTGATCTTATAAATACGATAGCCAGTGCTGTAAGCTGCAACATAAACATATTCATTACTGATTTCGACGTCTTTAACTGTGCCGATATTAACCGAAGAAAGGTGTAATGGCGCTGATGGGTCTTCAATATCAAATAAGGATAACGTTGTTCCACCCACGGCGACCATAAAGTTGTTTTCTACAGCAATACCTTTTACATCGGTAAGGTGTTCGGTAGAACCAATTGCAAAAGGTTTGTTAGGATTCGCAACATTGAATATTTCGATACCGGCAGAGCCATCCGCAACAAAAACGAAGTCTCCTTTTACCGATAAGTCTTGCGCAGTGCCAGCAGTGTCAAGTTTTGATACAATTTTCGCGTTTTCAGGTTCAGATATATCTACTATTTGCACACCCTCAGAACCGTCAGCCAAATAAGCGTAGGATCCAACTGCTTTAACATCGATGCTAATACCCTGTGTATCTACACTTCCAATGATTTCAGGATTCAAGGTATCTACGACGCTAATCACTTGCAGCCCAGAATCGCCAGCGGCTATATAAGCTAAGTTACCTTGAATATCGACATTATTTGCGTAGCCCGGAATAGACACCGTAGATTGCACAACTGGATCGAACTGAGTCACCGTCACATTAACAACGAAACTCTCGTCACGGTTGGTCACCGTTATTGTCGTTTCGCCTGATTGACCCGCAAAAATTTCGCCGTCTGATAAGCCGAAGTTAGCAATGGTTATATCGTCGGTAGTATAGCGAGTACCACTAGATTGCTGAGTTAAATCTACAGAAGTGCCGTCAAGCATGTAGCCTGTGACAGAAAGCTTGCCGCTAGCTTCACCATCAATGGCATTATAAGTTAGGAGTAAGTTCTCTGGGGATACCGTTATGAAATCAAGATAGTCTGTCAAATTGCCGCTTTCTGAATCATTCGGATCTGAACCACCGGCTATTTCCAGTCCATCAGAAATACCATCTCCATCGGAGTCAGCTAAAAGCGGATTAGTAACAAAACCATTCGTTCCACCAGTAAGTTCTTCTAAATCAGTAAGACCATCACCATCTGTGTCGGCTTCAAAAATGTTGGTACCCGCCTGATACTCTTCGAGCGCCGATAACCCATCGTTGTCGTGATCTTCTAACGCATCAATTGGGTCATTTGGATTAAGTCCAAGCGCACGTTCTGCATCATCCGGAATTCCGTCTGAATCCATATCGCCACCGATTCTGACTTCTACTCGACGGCTTGCTAGCACGCCATCCTTCCTAGCACTTATGAGTGCAACACCATTAGCTCTAGCTGTAACCACACCGTCTGTACTAACAGAAGCAATCGTCTCGTTTGTACTTGAGTAGTTTGTTCCTTTGTCCCCTGCAGTTAAGTCATCTACACTGCCATCGGCAAAAAAACCAGTGACGGTTAAAGGGAAGGTTTGTTTTGGATTGTCTAGAAGGAGCGTATCCGTTGTCGAAAAACGCAATGATACGGGGATAGGATCCAATTTTTCAAACTTGATATCACCAACTTTTGTAATGCCGTTACGTACCACATTAAAATAATCACTTTGACCAGAGACGGTGCGGCCATCTTCCAGTTTACAGGTCGCTCTGGCTCTGATTTGCCCCATATTGGAAGGAACGTTTGGTAAAGCCCAGCCACCATCTTCACTTACTTGAATGGTACGATTTAAAATATTTATGACACAGTTTTTATCAAGCTC
This sequence comes from Alteromonas naphthalenivorans, assembly GCF_000213655.1. Classification (NCBI taxonomy): domain Bacteria; kingdom Pseudomonadati; phylum Pseudomonadota; class Gammaproteobacteria; order Alteromonadales; family Alteromonadaceae; genus Alteromonas; species Alteromonas naphthalenivorans. Next base: position 903,360 of record NC_015554.1, on the reverse strand, counting down.
TGTTGCATTAGTCTTGAGAAAAAATGCTGAAAAACATAAACCAGTGAGTAAAAGTAAGTTTAATTGTCCCTTTCTCATCTCTATCCCTGCGACACTCATTGTGGTGTATATTGGTTAACTTAAACAAGCAACTTTACTGCAATTGCAATCATTTTAATGTGAGCAAAACTAATTATTGGTGGTGTCAAGCCTCTAGACTTTCCACTTCTAATCCCAGTATTTCAGCGAGTACATCTGAATCATTTTGGATTTGGTGATAATCACTGTGATACATTAAAACAACTCTTTTTTGGTTATTGGTTAGAACGCTTAGTTCAAAACAAGTGAGTGGCGACTCAGTACTATATATTCGAGTTGTAACAAGCAGAAGCTTTTCAAACGAATCAAAAGCAACTTTAGTTTTCGGGCTATTCGAACTGCCGACATTCAGCACTCTTTCGTTTAGGTCAAAATAGAATTTTCTTCTGCTTCTTCTGCATATAAAGGCCGTACCTAAACTAAAGAGTCCCCCCAGTGTAAACACGACAATAACGAATTCGGTTTTCGAATCAAGGTTTGGCTCCAACTGCCAAACTTTAACCGACATAAATATGCACACTGTCCAACAAAATATGTGTAATCCCCATTCAAACAAATAACTTCTGAGGTTAGGAGTGATAGCGACTACATCTTTATTTATGTTCAATTTGGCGTTGCAATAACTAGAAGCAACTAGGTTGCCTGTAGCATCAATTTCGTCGCCCGCTTTCAAATTTAAGCTCTCTTATTAACGATAGAAGCCATTTTTCTATAAAACTCTGGAGAATTAACAATCTCTTGAAGTTTAAAGTTGTTTGGTGTTTGTTTTAGTTTTTTAGTTTTTCGATCCAAAGTAATAATAACTAACTGCTGTTGATTTAGTAGTGAAGCAGTAATGATGACGTACATTTCATTTCTAGCATGAAGTACACCCTCAACTTTCACTTCATCAATTTTGGACAACCTGTCCAAATAAGCAACAGGCGTGTAGTTGCTTAGGCTATAACCCAAGCGAGGATCTATCACAGGAATAAGATTTCTCGTAGAAAAATCGAGCCAATGGGCATCTAAAGACGTTTTATATGTCTTTTCTTTAACTATTCTTTTTACTGTATCTCCGCGCACAGCCCAAAGTTCTCTCAGGAATGACTCTAAATGTGTGAACTGAACATTCTTATCTTGTAGTTTACTTTTTTTATCTGCATTAAAGTTCAATGGCTCGTTCAACCACTCAACTTCAAAATTAAAAACGAGCGCATTTTGATTAGAATCACTAATTGGCTTGGGTCTATAGCTAACAGAGTATGGCAGGTTTGGCACTTTTTTTAGTGGCTTAGCGTAAACATCTGTAAGCACACTGGAGAAGATAGAACTCGAAGTTTTCCCATTAAGCAATAAATTGCTGATGTGGCATTGGCTATTTTCTGCACATATAACCGCCTCGTACCAGCTCATAACTTTCTGAGGAGCTTCGGTGAACCAATCAACAATAAAAAGTTCGTAATCTCCCCAAAACAATTTGTGAGTGGCATCAGCTTTTCGCAACTTAGCAAACCCCTCGAATTTATCAGGGATATTATTCAGTTCTCTACTCATCCAAGAATAAGAACCATCTTTAACATACGACAACTTTCGCAACTTTGCCTTGTCGTTTTCCTTCGCAAGTGTGTAATACCTAGATAAGGTTTGAATACTGTTTTTAGTATCGCTCTCATTCAACGACAGTTGAGTTTTATGAAACAAATTATCTACAACAATGCTACCAGCAACTGAAACCTCACCTCTGGGCGATTCGGCCAAAATAAATGAGGTTCTCTTTTGCTCTGCTAATGCACCAATTGAATATGAGCTTAAGAAAATACAAAAAAATAAAGCTTTAAAAATTCTCGTGCTATCCACACGTACCTCCTGAACCAGCCTCACCAAAAGTTACTGAAACTTCGTTTTGATATTGATATTTATATAACCCACCTACTTCAACTTTATACTGAGCATTTGCTTTAAACTCCGCTTTGCCATAGCTATAGCTATAACAATCAGAGCTGGTGCATTTTTCACCTTTATAGTCTTTGTAATCTGCAGAAGCACCAACATTAATAGTTGATGAAGCTTCAGCTTCACCTGCAATTAATTTGTCACAGTCTTGTTCATTAAAAATATTACAGTATTCGACCGCGCCTGCGACCTTTGCAAAAACACCTAAAGCTAGCGACCCTGAGGTTCCGAGCTTCAATAAACCGCACGTTTCTGGGTCACACTCTGATTCTTCTGTTGAACCAGATGCAGAAACACCTAAATTACCTTTCGCACCAGGCCCAAACTCAACCTCACCACCTAGTTTAACTGGGCCATAGGTTTTGATTGGCAACTTATACAATAGGCCTAGTCCAGGAACAATAAAGGTCGCTTCCAGTGAACCTGAGCCCTTTAATTCGGTTTTAGTGTATGGTTTCGGGTTTTTGCCAATAGAGCAATCTTTGCAGCACTTTTCACCACTTTCTTCGTTTAATGCAAATGAACCTTTCATTTCAAGCTTTGCGTACGGCATACCATTGTTTAAAACATCAAGTCCTTTTAACAAAGGGTGATCGCCTTTTACCTCAATGGACTTTGTTATTTTTTCATTACTTGCTTCGCAATGGTTTCCACAACTTCCATCTTTACAGGTGTAACACGCTTTAGCATCGGAACCGTCACCACATTCCTGTTTATTCTTACTTTCATCTGGCACTTTTTCACCGCCAGAGCACATTCCGCACTTTTTGTCGTCTTCAGATATATCTCCATCATCTGGAACATCAAAAATTGGATTTTCCCCATCGCACCCTGGCTTTTTGCAATCGTATTTCACATCTGCACTTACCGGAATGTCGCCCGGATTTGGTTTAGAGCCCTTGCACAACTGTGTTTTACAATCTTCTGGCGTCTGCTGAGAACGAGGTTTATTATCCTGTGCAGGATCTCTTACACATGAACTGCCTTGACACTTCTGACACTCTGGACAGTTGTGGGCTGTACCTGAACCGCCCGGCTGTGAACCACAGTGCCAGCCTGCTTTCACAACACCCACACCAGGGTTGGATGAAACAACTGAGCCATCTTCCGAAACTGTACCCAAACCTATAGCTACGAATTCTTCTAAGTCGTGATCAAAAGAATACATTTCAACCTGTGCACCTGGCGCATGGCCATCTACATTAGGTAGCGTTAATTTCGCAGCAGGAGAGAAGGTCGCGCCAACTGGCTGGATTGTTACGATGAATTGAGGTTGCATGCCATTGGGCGGCGCCATTGGTACTTTTGAAGCATTTACAGGTGTGACTGAAATAATCCCTTCACGCGAACCGTCTGGGAATGTCACTGAATCTTTTGCGATTTCCAGTTTAAATCCTGGGAAGTTATCAAGAGTAAGTACTACGTCTTCTTTACCCGCATACACACCATTATCTGTGTCTAGTTTGACCATGTAGATCGGGCCAGAAAGTGGGTTGTCCACACCTGACACGGTTACAATATGATAGCTTAACGTCGGATACTCACCAAAAGCAGTCGTGGTTGAGCCATCCACGATTAAATGAACCGGTCCAACTGGCGCTTGATTAACAGTGAACTGACCTTGTTGATCTGTAAATGCGGTCCTGTCTGTGCCTTCTATACGCACCGTCACACCGGGCAAAGGTTTGTCTTGATTGTCCAGTACAACACCACTTACGCTAGTGATTCCGGCGTCTGCTGGTACAAATGCTGTCGCAGAGAAACCTGCCAATAAATCCATACCCTCAAGCGAGTCAATCAATACAGCTTCAACGCGCTGGGCATCTATGCCCGTAAGTGAACCTAAAGTAAGTTGCGCCGACGCACGACCATCGCTGTCGGTCGAGGTTTCATAGCTGCTTTCTTCATTTTGGAAAGCACCCTCGCCTTTAATCACATCAAATCGTACACGTGCTCCTTGCACTACATTGGCACCACTGTCTGTTACTGCAACAACAAACGGAGCTGGTAAGGTTTGTCCTACAACACCACGCTGATTATTACCTGAGTTAACGCTGATTTTGTCGCCCGTTACGCTGGTTGCTGAAGCAGGGAAAACAACCTCGTTTTCAACCCCAACAACTTTAGCGCGAACCTTATGGTTAGCGACACCTGTGCGATAGCCCACCTGAAATTCAGTGCGCGCCATACCTTCAGCGTCAGTCGTCGCAATGATAGCTCGGCCGGATGTTTCTGGCGTGCTGCCAACAATTCCCGCACCTTGCGTTACCCTGAAAACAACAGTTGCATCTGCGATTGGCGCATCAGAGCCATCAACCAATTTTACAATTAGTCGTTCAGGTAGTTTATTGCCGATTTGTGCAGTCTGGTTTTGGCCACTTACCAATACTAAGCGTTTATCTGTTGCAATTTTGTAGATAACTTTTTGCGATATAGATGCGCTGTTGCCTGATTCATCGATAGCGGTAACCGTAAGAACATTTTCGCCCTCGTTTAAGGGCACATCCGTTGCGGCATAGCTACGGTTAGACACGGTCGCTTTAATGCCATTAACTTCAACCGTTGCCTGTTCTTCAGAGACGGTTCCGCGCACAATATCATTAACTAGGCCTGTTACAGTTATTTTGTCACTGTAAACTTCTTGTGCTTCTGTATGAGATTCGATTGTTATGTAAGGAGGGGTTAAGTCCAGTGATACAGAAATAGAATCGGTTGTTTGCTCACCACTTGCATTGGTCGCTCGTGCTACGACGGTATTAAATCCTTCGATTAGTTCAACATTGGCACTAAATTGTTTGCCATCATGCGCAATGACTGCACCATTTAATGTTAATTCCGCATTTTCCTGATTAATAGTACCCGTAACATTTACTGGCGAACTTCCAAAGGTGGACAACGTGGTGGGTGAAAGGATATCCACTTCCAGTGCTACAGGCTCTAATGATACCTGAACATAGGCAGAGCCACTGATATCGAAACTGCTGCGCCCACCAACAATAGTGATGGGACCAACCGTCAAGCTTTGACCGGGTTCCAGTATCTGGTTTTGCGGAAGTGCTACAACATAGTCCAGTTCGCCTAACTCGCCGTCAGCATTGCCAACCGATATAGTAGCTGGCGTAAGCGATTCGATAACAAAGCGGACCGGGCCGTGTATCGGTTCATCACTATTGTTTGTGATTTGTGCCGTAACGGTAGCATCGGGTGAGCGCCTACTACGTGTTGGGTTATTCCAGCTTACTTCTATATTTGTATCTTTTACCCAACCATCTGAATTCGCTTGCGCATTCGCCTTACCTACGTTCACGAGTAAAGCAGCAACCGAACAAACGAATATGAAAAGTAGTGACTTAACCGTGTTCAAACTTTTATCTCCCTGATAACTCGATCTTTTAAAAGAACGAGCGTCTTCCTTAAAAAGGACCTAATTAGCCCCTATAATAAATTTGTTTTTTGTTTACGCAGACTTGCGACAACGAGCTAACAGCGTGAGGCCAACGAGTAACATAATGAAGGACTCTGGTTCCGGCACAGGCACCGGCGTGTTATTGTAAGTAAAGAGGACATTGTCTACTGAGTAGGAAAGATTAAAACCATCATCTTCATCGGCAAGTTCAAATGAGATGGCAATTCCTCGGCCTAACCAATCACTCATATCAAATAAGAAGGTTTCAGCTACATTTCCAAGTGCAGGAATTTCAAACACAGCATCAAAGGTGTAGTCAACCGCATCATAAATTGCCAAAAAAAGCGTGTCACTGAAAGCAGAGCCGCCTTGCTCTGTTGGATCAAAAAGCATACTTAGTAGCGCCGCATCGACACTTAACATTGATACATTAGGGTCAACCATGATTGGAGAATCAAAAAGGAAGCTTCCATCATCACCTTGTATTAGGACGGCTGCAAACGGGTCAGTATTATCACCTGATGATAAAATAGCCTGACCGTCATTCTCTGTCACTGAGCCAGTGAAACTCGCGTCGCTCCAGTCATTCAGTCCTGATGAAAAATCACCATTATTAATTAGGGTCGCAAGTGCTGCCGTACTAAAAAAGAGAGATTGCACAAGACATAAAAGCACAATACAGGCTTTAGTTATTTTACTGCTTTCCATAAACCGCATCCATTCTGTTATTATTTTTTCCGTACAAATTACGCCCAGCCTGCACCCACGGGGTCGTATTTCATGAACCTTAAGACCTAGTGCAAATCATCGACGTATGAGTAAAGCACTAGAAATTGTATATTTTTCACACCAACAGGTAAATATTACACTTGTCACTTTTTCAAGTAAAGAATATTCTTTTTTCTTGTTGCTATTCTGTGAACGGAATAGACTTTCGTTAAAGGCATCTTCCCCGTAAAGTGTTACAGTTTATTGAAAAACAAGGATTGTTGTGAAAAAAGCTCTTCTTAATATCAAAGTACTACCTACCTTTGGATTGATAAGTGTTATCTGTTTATCACTAAATCTCATTTTTGATTTTACTTTTTCGACAACCTCCAAGTCAGTAAATCCTATCAATTTTCAAACTGAGCAAACGCCTGTTCAATTTGTAGAATCAGCCTTTGTAAAGGGCATCATGTTCAAACATATTCAGCGCACTGAAAAGCTATCCGGTATCAAAGATGCAATGGGTTCAGGTGTATGTGTCATAGATTTCAATCAAGATGGGTATGAAGATGTATTTGTTGTGGGTGGCGAAGGCGTTACTCGTCGATATGGAAAACAACATTGGTGGAACAACCCGACAGGTTCCAAGCTTTATCAGAATATCGCCGGACAGTATTTTACAGATGTCACCACCTTAGCAGGAGAAGCGCAGTTACCTGGTGGATATGGCTGTGCTGTTGGCGATTTGAATGACGATGGATATCCAGAGCTAGTTTATGGTAAAACTAACGAATTAATCTTGCTCACTAACATAAATGGCAAAACTTTTAGTCGGTCCACAATAGGTGAGATCCCAAAACCTTACTGGCCGCTATCGATCACTATTTGGGATCACAATTTAGATGGCAAGCAGGATATTCTCGTCGCCAACTTTCTAGATTATGAGAATGACATAAAGATAGGGAACCAGGAATACGGGTATGAAACCGATTCGCAATTTAATGCTGAAAACTACAATGGATTAAGAAACGCAATTCTGCTGAATAGCGGTACCCAAGCCAACACACCTACTCCTCTATTCGAAACTCTGCAACTATCAAGTTATGACCGAACTTTAAGTATTATACCCAAACAAATTATTGCCGGAAATAAGTCCGCTTCAAGCGGCTACTATATTGCAAACGGCTCAGGTTCAAATTCAGACTTTATTGGTTTTGGCGATAACCAGTCAAGTGACCTCTTTACCAAACTATTGAGTTTTAAGAAGTCCCCCAACGTTCAACTCAGTTCTATAAAGGTTTCAGATAAAACTGCATTGTTGTTCATCCCCTTTGGAGGGGGAAGCACTCAATTGCATTTGGCAGGTGAACAAGTAAACAAGGACAGAGCTTGGCAATTATTCGCAACGTCCGATAAGGACGCTTCAGTGCAATCTTGGGGAGCAATTGTTGAGGATTTAAATAATGATGGCCGTGAAGACTTCATCATAGCAAAGGGCAACGCAGAACCCCATATTGACACCCCTTATGTGCCAGTAGGAAATGTCAATTCCGGAAGACTTCAGATAGCCAATGGGCGATTTGAGTCAACTTTATTTTCCCAGTTTCCCACACTAAAACGTTCCTCCCGAGGGATCGCGTCTGCTGATTTTGACAACGATGGGAAACTTGATTACGCCGTAAACAACAATAATGGTGCGCTGTCACTGTATATGAATCGCACTGACACCAATAATAATTGGATATCTTTCACCTGTCAGCCAATAAACCTCTGTAATCTAGTAGAATTTACTTTAAACACTGAGTCAAACACGCAGTTAGCAACCAAGACATTAGTGAAGCCTCAGCCCTTTCTGTCTTCAAGCCAACGCAGGGTGCATTTCGGCCTAGGTCAATTTGAATCTAACGTATCTCTTAAAGTGACAGGACCTGATAACAAAAATATTTTTGAAAACTTAGCACTAAACAACATTTATCAGTTGAGTTTGGCACAAGGCAAGATCGACATTATCTCGAAAAAAACAAGAAGCCATACTGACTCAATTGAGGCCGGCCATTACAATTTTTTTGCGTATATAGATTTACCGGTAAATGAACTTATTCCCGCGCTATCGCAAACAATTGATCCCTCGCTTAGCTCACTGCTGACATTTGCCAGACAATTAAACCATGATAAATTTGTAACAGTGAAAACTTCGCAGGCGAGAAGTCAGGAAGTCATCACATTAATCAGTTGGTTATTTAACCAGATGCAGCGATTTCCGCCATCGCAGCAGCGTGGTGAACTTTATGCCATGCTTATTGAGTTAATCAGTAAAACCGAAAGTGATCTGTTTGTAGAACACTTGGATTATTTGATTCGTTCACTGCCAGAACCACAATTTTGCCAACTAACAGATAACCTTAATTACTGGTTCTGGGAAGAAGAGGTGGCTCCATTAAATAAGCCAGTACTGAAGTCTCAGTTATTGCACCGCGCGCTGAGAACGCCCTTCGAGTCTGAGACAATTTGTGCGCTTCATGCTTTGAGCGCGAGCGAAGACCCAACAATAGGCGCTTCGCTCATGGCATTTCTTCGCCAGGACCAACAGAATCAACACGCATCAAACGCCCTAATTGCATCCGTCATTAGAACAATTGGCTTTTTGAAGTACCGAAAAGCACTAGCCCCATTAGCGCAGATCTGTTCCAACGTTAACGAACCGGTTCTTAAAGCCGAATGCGTAGTGACGTTAACTAAACTTGACGTAAAACCTGGCAGGATAAAATCTATTGTTGAGCGGACTGAAAATGATGAATTGGTATTCAGGCTTCATACTGACAGACTTGTTTTACAAAACGTTTTTGGGCCCACAATAACGACGGAATCGGACCCAACTAAAACTTCGTGGGTCAGCACCTACCTTAATTCGACTCTGTTTAGTCATTTTTCCATCGCCCATACTATCGATATTGTCTCAGCAGCAACAGAGCAGGATAAATTGCGAGCGATAAGTCAACTCAATCGGTTGCGCTCAGAAAAGGATATTGAACGCATTATCTTAAAAATGAACCAACTCGGTCTGCCCCTATCTGAAGATTACTCACAGTTACTACTAGAGCATTATCCTGAGCAATCTTGGTTTATTCCTTACTTAACTTTGCAAAGCTTACAGTCCTTTTTCGAAAACCAAGATTTAAACCAGTACTCCCCAGCATTTCGGTCAGCTATATCAAAAGAGTGTCGTATTCGCGCTTCTTTAACAGAGTATTGTAAGCAACGCTTTGAGCCAGACATGAAGTACCTTAGAAGTGGTTTTAGTGCTATCTTGGAAGACAACCCCATGGCACTTAGTTACTTGATGCAATCCGACTCAAAGGTGAAAAAACGGGTAGTGATAAATCAACTGGCCCGTGCTGCGCGAAATGTACACAAAGAAGGGTTAACAGAACAAAGCCCACAGCTGACCAGAATTTTTGAGTTTTTGTATCTTCAGCACAGTTACACCGGTGTCTCTACTAATCAGGTAAATAATGTTTGGATTGCTAGCTTTATCCGTTACGCGCAAGCTAAAGGTTATGTACTTGATTCGCAGTGGCGCCAGCATTATGTGCTCGCATCAAAAAAAACTACTGACTCGCTGGTGCTTTGAGCACTTTTACGCTGACACTGTCTCGTGCAATATCTATAATTGGATTCGTATCAACTGATTGTTTTAGATTAACCCAATCTAAATACTTCTGGTTGAGTTTGCGAAACTTAAGTGTGGCTGAAATAGTAAGTGGTGATGTGGCCCAGTCTGGCACTATGAGATCAAATTCTACGACGTCAGTAGACCCCGCAGGGATCACATTAACATAACTTCGCCCAACCATATTGAACAAGTCGTGACGCCATACTTCTTTACCGTGTCTGTCGATTGCGATTTCTTTGTAAACAACCGTGTCTGCCCCCAAGGACCCGTCTGTTTGCAACTGACCACTGGAGGTGACAAGACGTTGCTGTCCGTCATATACCTTAAAGTCAATCCAAGCTTCATTTAAGTCTATGGTGCCACCGGGAAAACTATGCCCAACGCCTTGATTCGTCAATAACACTTTGATTTTTTTGTGCTCTCCCCGATACATCGCAACCGGATATTTGTGCTGGTTTCTCAGCTCAGCTTTAAGGTACAGTGCGCTTTGTTTGGCCTGCTCATCTTCGGGAGGCTCAATCGACAACTGAATTTTGTCTTGCTGCAGAAATTCTTTGGTCATTTCAAATAATGTTTCGTTACCGAAATGTTTCGCCAACATTACGTTGGCACCGACAAAGTAGTGAGAACGTACTTGCCCTGCGCCATCGGCTGCGATGTCGTCAGCCTTTATCATCGGCATGTGGCAGTCTTGGCATTGTTTGTTTTGTGGATGAGAAAACCTCAGCTCTTTAGGCGAATTAAACTTACTGTTTGACCAGGCTAGAAATTCATCCTGCATTTTTACCCAGCCCCAGTTATTCATGGATTTATCCATAAACTGGATATGACATGAACTGCAAAATTGCGACTCTTGCAGCAGCGGTGATAAGAGATCCTTCGCATGACGCTGTGGAACCAACTTTAGCGCCTGTTGATGTAAAAAATTAAGAGGCCATACATCCACATTGGCAAACAGATATGATTCTCTGGGGGAAAAGTGAAAACTTGCCACCCCTTCTGAGCTAGTTAAGTGACTCACGCCATGACATGACATGCAGCTGATCCCTTCTTTGTTTGCAACAGTACCTAGTTTACCTCCATGGCTCCCCCCCGGTGTTAACTGTCCAGTTAACAAAGCCACTGGTGCGTGACACCCCTCACAATATCGGGTTGGTGCAATGCCCTTAGATTCCGTCAGCAAATTCACGTTTCGTACGTATGTAGGGTCATCCGCCGCATGTCTGTGCGTAGAAGCCATCCATTGCTCACCTATCCCTTTATGGCATTCAATACATTGTGCAGATTCTGCAATATACCTTCGTTGTACAAAAGTACCACTCTCGGTCATAGTTAAGCTGGGCAAAAAAGGACCGTCGCCATAAGCATAAAGATAATCGTCCACCGTATTATTTGGGTAGTTATTTTGGATTAAGTAGTTTCCAGTCAACAGGGTAATGGTGATAGCACATGCAACCCCTACTACAACTAAAATAGGTTTGATTATTTTATTAGAAAGCGTAATAAACCCAGACGGAACGCTTGAACGTCTGTTTCTTGGGAATGTTATGTAATGCCAAATTAAATGAACGACTAACAGGAAAAGCGTTAGGATTGCACACACTATGTGGCTGTCGAGCAACCAAGCTTGTTTTTTTAATACTCCGGTAAAACTGATCAGAACACCTGTTAGCGCGAGATAGCAGATTGCAAGAAATAAAATCACGCCAAGAATGATCGAGCCAGTCCGTCGAAAACCCACCGTTCGTTTAAAATGCTTATAGGAGTAAAAAAAGAAAATGGCACCAATTACATAACCTGCAAACAGGTGCACAAGGGCTAGCGCCTGACGAAGCCATCCCCAACTTAGGTTCAGCGCATAAGAAGTAAAACCACTAACAACGAGAATTAAGAAAAGGGCAATAAAGCCGTGTAATAGAGAAATTTCCTGTTTATGTTTGTCTGGTATTCCCACTACGGCACGTCCATGTTACTTCTGGCCTTGTTTATTGAGCATGGAAATATATCAAGAGGAGGTTGGAACAGCCAGTTTTAATTTTATCGGTATGGCAACATGAAGTCAGTGATCGAACAATAATAGCGTTGGCCTTTCGGTCAATACAGACGGTTGGCTTTTTTCAGAATGTAGTTCACAGGCCTTTAGCGTTCTCGTCATGTTTGTGAAGCACTTCAAGTGAATCGGTTATAGCCGCCAGCCAGGGCAGCAATTTTTCTTACTCTGTTCGGTAGAAAGCCAATGGAATAGGTAATTTCTGTCAGACACGCGCGACAATGATTTTGTCATACATGTCGCGCTCTACTACCATTTCTCGAGCAGCGGCTAGCGTAAAAAGGGTTTTACCGCTGAACTATTTAAGCTCTAAAATTAGTAACTTAAATACCGTTAGTTTAACAAACCTCTAATGATTAGATTGTTGGGTCAAACGCCTCTTGGCCAGCTTTAGCTTTACTCTCATCTGCAAACTCAATACCCGTATCAGCGAAATCTTGCGCAGATATGTTATGCAAGTTATCAGTACAAACGTCACCGCCGAGTGATTGAATCACTTTGCACATCTCTTCCACCTTGGTATCCATTTGATGCATATGCTCCAGCATGATGCCCATGGCATTAGCGACAGGATCTGGATTGTCAGGCGCAACTGCATAAGCATCGAACCCATATTTTTCCGCAATTTTATTGCGGTTGGGGTTAACCTGCGCTGCATCACTTTGTTGTTTAGAGATAATTATACGCCCAGGAATACCCACTGCAGTTGCCCCCGCAGGTATATCTTTCACCACTACGGAGTTTGAGCCTACTTTGGCATTTTCCCCTATGGTAATAGGACCAAGCACTTTAGCGCCCGCGCCCACTACGGCGCCTTTTTCTAACGTAGGATGACGTTTCCCCGGCGTCCAACTTGTACCGCCCAATGTCACCCCGTGATACAAAGTAACATCGTCGCCCACTTCTGCAGTTTCACCAATCACTACGCCCATGCCATGGTCGATAAATACACGGCGCCCTAAGGTAGCACCGGGGTGAATTTCAATCCCAGTCAGCCAACGGTTAAATGTAGAGAGGCTACGTGCCAACCATTTCCAGTTGGCTTTCCACAATTTGTGGCTAACACGATGCAGCCATACCGCATGTAAACCTGGATAGTTGGTTAAAACCTCAAAGGTATTTCGTGCCGCTGGATCGCGATGAAATACCCCTTGAATGTCATCTTTAATTCTAGAGAACACGAGTGCCTCGTCTAGTTAGGTGATTCATTATCGTTATCAATTTCAGGCTCAGGTTCAGGCGCTGGCGCTTTCACCGATTTATCGATAGACGCCAATATACCACGTAGTATGTTCAGTTCTTGAGACTCAGGACGCGCGCGATTGAACAAACGTCGAAGTTTAGTCATCACTACACCAGGATGGCTTTTACGAATGAAAGAGGTGCTTTCCAAAGTCGTTTCCAGATGGGTATAGAAACGCTCTAAATCTTCGTTTAGTGGGTACTCTTCTTCAACGCTGGGGTAGGTTTCGCGATTAAGATAGGCCATACGAATTTCATAACATAAGGTTTGTACCGCGGCAGCTAAGTTAAGCGAGCTATATTCAGGATTTGCTGGAATACACATATGGAAGTGACACTGCTGCAACTCTTCGTTGCTTAATCCACTATTTTCACGACCAAATACCAGTGCTACGGGGAAATTACTGACTTCCTGTACTAGTTTTTCGCCGCATTCACGTGGCCCAAGCATAGGCCATGAATGGGTTCTAGAACGGGCCGAAGTACCGACCACCAAACCACAATCAGACACGGCTTCTTCTAATGTACTCACTATTTTAGCATTGGCGAGGACGTCTCCAGCACCTGCTGCCAAGGCACTTGCTTGGCCATCAGGCTCATGAACAGGATTAACTAAATAAAGGCTACTCAAGCCCATGGTTTTCATTGCTCTCGCTGTAGAGCCAATGTTGCCAGTGTGTGATGTACTCACCAAAATAATACGGATGTTCTCGAGCATGCTTTTTATTACCTGTAGCCTCGTCAATATTGAGCGAATAGTAGCACAATGGCGGTATAGATGGCTATCTGAAGGCCTACATTGATGCCTCAAACCAGTCGGCATCATCCGTAGTTGTGCGACCTACCCACATTTCATTTGCATCACACGAGCATTCTGGTTAAGATGCGCGCGTTTTGAACACCTTACCTTGTGGGTCACTTGCGTAAAACGCATGTTGGGCTAACCTATGGTCAAGGTCTGTTCTTTGGTCTTTTACAATTGGTGGTTTATCTATGCATCCTATGCTGAATATTGCGGTGCGCGCAGCGCGTGCGGCTGGCACAATTATTGTTCGTGGTTTCGAAAAACACAACGAAGTAGCAACTGAATCAAAAGGCGCTAACGATTTCGTTACGCAAATCGATAAAGATGCTGAACAAGCTATTATTGCTAAAATTCAGCAATCATTCCCAAATCACTGCTTTATGGGCGAAGAGTCTGGCGAAACTGCCGGCGCAGATACAGATTTCCAGTGGATTATTGACCCATTAGATGGCACCACCAATTTCATTAAAGGCATTCCTCATTTTGCCGTATCAATTGCATTACTTCACAAAGGTCGTCTAGACCAAGCTGTTGTATTCGATCCTATTCGTAGCGAGTTATTCACAGCTAGCCGTGGACAAGGCGCTCAGCTAAATGGTTACCGTATTCGTGCGTCTAAGCCTCGTGATTTAAATGAGACTATTCTCGCCACTGGCATGCCGTTTAAAAACAAAGCTAAGTTTGGCGAGTATGCGCTAAGCCTAAACAAAATTTTCCATGAGTGTGGCGACATTCGCCGTGCAGGTAGTGCAGCGTTAGATTTAGCCTACGTTGCTGCTGGCCGTCATGATGGCTACTGGGAACGTGGTATTAAAACGTGGGATATCGCAGCAGGCGAACTTATTGTTCGTGAAGCTGGCGGCCTAGTAACCGACTTTAAAGGCGGTAACGATCCACTTTATAGCGGTGAAATTGTTGCTGGTAGCGCCAAGGTAGTTCAAGGCTTAGTTAAGCATTTAAAATAGCCTTTGAATTTTAGAAGGCAGCTCATTGACTTAGTGTCTTATATAAAGTGAAAAAGCGGTGTTCATACACCGCTTTTTTGTGCCTGTTTATAAGCTGGCTATTTTTGCTAACTTTCAGACTGGCTTTGCTGCTCGCTTAGTAGCTGGTCTTATTGCTAAATTTGTAACCGCTTTAGTAGCTGGCTTTAGTAGGCGCTTTAATCGCGGTCTTTGAATAAACCGATGCAGAAGATGGCGTAATGGTTGTATCAGTATCTCGGTTAGTTTCTTGCGACTTTCCCTTCAAGCCAAATAGTAGTCGTGTAACCATGTTTCTTTTGGCAAGTTCATAAGTTAGCGCACAACCAACTAACGTAAATAGTAAAATGAGCACAAACTGAATGCCTACTGGAAAGCCTATTGAATGCAGGCTATACGCGGCCACTACAATCAGTGTTTGGTGCATCATGTAGTAGGGAAGCACACCGCCATTAAGGTATTTTACCCAGCCCATGGGTTTATTTAAGTAACGCTTACCAAAGCCCAGTATCGCCGCCAACCAAGCCCAATGATTCAGCACTACAATATAACCGACCATCACTCTGAACCACCAATACTCAGTCATCCAGTCGCCAACAGGCCCAAACATGTCATGCCTATCTGCGATAATAAGTGAATACATGCACAACGCCACCACCGCGCTTACATAACGAGTACGCTCTAGTGCTTCCCATAGCTTGGGCTGCAAAATGATAACGGCACCTACCACCATAACAAGGAAGTATTTAGCATGGCTGTACCAGTCATTTAGCAAATCGTGTGTAGTGGGGTATGTATTTCGCAGCATTAGCCATATTGCGACCATTGCTGTAGAGGATGCAAAAGAAAAGCTTATTATTCCAATCTGGAGTTTTGCTAACTGAGCCATTATCGGAAACAGCAAAATTAACAGTAACGAATACACCCACAAGTAAGGTAAAAACCAAAGGTGATTCCACGTGAGTAAGCCAATGTCAGAATGACGCTCGGCAAGCCACTGAGTATTAGGGTTAATGTATTCTAAATAGAACTGCGTAAAAGTGGTGTCTATCACCCCATTAACCGTCCATTCAATATAAACTTGTGGGGCAACTATCACAAACATGCCAAATAATAACGGAATCATTAATCGTTGAGTTCGCTGAGTTATCAACTCCCCTGCCCGTTTTAAGAATAAAAGCGGTTTAGGCTCTACGCGCGTCAACAATACCGTCAGTACCATCGAAGAAATTAGAAATAACAGCGACATTCGCCACTGATTAGTTAAAATCATCACGTCTTGCAGCCACGCTTGAGGCTGTTCACTTTTGATATGCCATCCCCATTCCAACACGTAGTACATACCAATGTGATAAAGAATTAACACACCAAACGCAATAACTCTTAATGCATCGAGTGCATAAAATCGGGTTGATTCGCTGCGATTTATTGCTTGTGTCATTTCTGTCTGTCCTATTCAATAATGTAGTAATAGGGTTTGATATAACGTACATTTTCTTACTTGCACTAGCATAGAGTGACGAAGGAATGAGTAATTGGGGGTAAGCGGTGGGTAGCAGTGACGAAAAACTCAGTCAGTTTTTTCGCAATACAGAGCGATATCACAAATGGGCAGCGTTTTTACTGCTAGTGATATATTTATTTTTGAATAACTCGATTAATGCTGCATCAGATTGGACAGAGCTATCGAGGGATTCAAATAACAGTACGGCTTTGTGGGAGCCTTATCTGTGGGAATATAGCAGCGCATTGGCCACTGCATTATTAGTCGTCCCCCTTATTTATTTCATTCGTAAACTTGATACTCATTCATTTAGGGCAAGGACATGGCTACTTTGGCATTTTGCGTTTGCGAGCCTTTTTTCAATTGCACATGTCACTTTGATGGTGGCCTTTAGAGAGCTGTGCTATTTACTATCGGACAAGGAATACAATTTTGGACCTATAGCCAACGAATTTTTCTATGAGTACCGTAAGGATTTATGGGGTTATATCACCCTTATCACCTTTTATTACATCATAATGTTCAGTTATAGAAGACTTATAGGAGAGGCTTCCGTTATTCGGGAGCATGATGAGCGTGTGGAAGTTAATGGCGCTAGAGGGAATCCCTCCACCTCGGGCATGCCCGACAATTTGTTGGTAAAAAAGCTAAACAGAGAATTTTTAGTAAAACTTAGTGACGTCTATTGGGTAGAAGCATCGGGCAATTATATCAACCTTCACACCTCAAAATCGACGTTTCCATTGCGATGTACCATGAAGCACTTTTGTGAAAGCGCAAGTGAAAAAGGCTTTATTCGCGTTCACCGTTCCTTTGCTATTCAATACACATTCATAAACAATATTGCATTTGAAGAGAGTGGAGACGGGACCGCCATTTTACTGGATGGAACAGAGGTAGCTATATCACGGCGATACAAAGAAAGTTTGAAGTCGCGATTAACCCCTAGCTAAACGGGAATCATTGTAAGAGAAAATACACTTAACGATAGGTGTATTATAATAGCGCGTCCTCTCTAAGCGCATTTCTCGGTGTTATATGGGCGGGTTTAAACGAATGGAAAAACGTTTCGAATTTTTTTGCCTGCGCTGGTTTAGCAATAAAATACCCTTGACCAAAATGACAACCAAACTCTGTTAACATCTCAAGTTGAATCTCGTCCTCAATCCCTTCAGCAACCACTTTAATATTTAGGTTTTTTGCCATCTGAGCGATAGTCTTGCATAGTGTGGTACCCGCTGAATCGATACCTAGCTGTTGGACGAAACTTTTGTCAATCTTGATAATATCAATTTTTAACTGTTGCAAATAAGATAGCGAAGAGTAACCCACTCCAAAGTCATCAATAGCGATCTCAACGCCTTTCTCTTTCAGTAAGCGTAGGTCTTCAACCACTTTCTTCCTGTCAGTCATCAATGCCGTCTCGGTGATTTCTATCGCTATTGCATTTGCGCCTAAATTAGCGGTATCGAGACTGAGGATCAATTCAGATAACCAGTTGTCTTCTGGCTTTAATTGCGCGGCGGAAACATTAATATTTACGCAAAATTCAGGGCATAAATTCTGTCTGAACACGCGGACATTGGCAATAGCATTTTGAAGAACCCAATTTCCCAGCTCGACAATTAAGCCATTTTCTTCCGCAATAGGAATAAAGTCCTGAGGTGAAATAACGCCCTTCGCAGGATGATGCCAACGGATTAAGGCCTCAGCCTTATCAATTTTTCGTGTTTCAATGTTATAAATCGGTTGATAGAAAAGTTCTAGTTCGTCATTTTTTAACGCCTGGCGTAAATCGCTTATCACCAGTTTTTTGGCTTCTAGTTTTTCTAACATTGAAGCATGAAAGAAACGATAGCAATTCCTTCCTGACGACTTTGCATCGTACATTGCTAAGTCAGCTTTTTTCATTATCTCTTCTGCAGACTTACCACACTCTGGATACGAACTCGCGCCAATGCTAGCGGTAATATGAACACTTTCATCTCGGATCAGGAAGGGTTTGTTAAACTCATATCTAATTCGATTAGCAATACTTTCAATAACGCAGGGTTCTACCACATTCTCTAGGAATATAGTGAATTCATCACCCCCTAGTCGCGCAAGGGTATCCCCTTTGTTAATAATGGCCTGTATACGCTTTGCTGCATCAACAATTAACAAATCACCATAATCATGGCCTAAGGTATCGTTTACTTCCTTAAAACCATCCAAGTCGAGAAATAACAAACTAAAGGTATGAGTCTCTGAATTTTTACTTACCTCGTTGATTAATTCATAAATATAACGCCGATTTGGCAAACCCGATAAACTATCTTTATAAGCTTGATCACGTAATTCAATATTGGCCTTTTTCAACTCACCGGTTCGTTGTTGTACCGTGCTCTCTAGTAAGTTATCCCGAAGGGAGATAGTTTCTAACATTGAGTTAAATCCCTTCGTTAAATCCCCTATTTCATCAAAAGAACTGAATGTCGCTCTTATTGAGTAATCATGGCTGTGAGTCACCTTATTCACCACTGCTGCCAAGCGCAAAATAGGATAGATAAAACGCTTGCTGGCAAAGAGTGAGAGAAAAAAGCCAAGAATGATTATGGCGATAAAGATAGCGCCTAGAAATATTAGGTAAAATGACACGTGTTTTCTTATTGAGCTATCATCCGTATAAATAATAAGTGAACCATAATATGAGTCATATGCTTCTAACGAAGCCTCAGTTTTAGTGAGGGCTTGCTTATCTAATCGTGCTGCATTCTCAGCGATATCAATTGACGTAAACTCATCACCCTGCTCATCAATCACACTCACCATGACCACACTGTCTTGATGGGCTAGTGGCTCTATAAGTTCATGGATAGTTTCTTTGTCATTAAAAATGAGTGATGCAGTTACATTTGGCGCCAGTATTTGTGCCAGTGAGTTTACCCGCCTAATCTCAGCACTGCTTAAGATATTGATTTGATACACAGACATGACTAACAACGTAATAAGTGTAGAAAACGAAGCCACAGCCATGAACATAGCCGTCAATCTAAATAATAGTGAACGCTTTTTCAGGAATATGCTCACCATGGCTCTCGCGGCGTGTCAACAACTCGCCCCAATCTCATTACCTTCGAACTTAAGACGATATTTGACCTATTAAGCCTTTGTGGCGCTATTTCAAAACGTATTTTTCCGCCCGTTTTGAATAAGTTTATATGCCCCGACCACTGAGCAATATTCTTTGACTCTGAAATAATCATAGTACTGACGAACTCAACACTATCAAGAGAAACTGGCTGATGTTCGTTTCTTTCTACGATAAACAGTGAGTGACAACCCGCCTCGGCATGATCAATGTAAGTAGCCACTACAGGCTTTCCTTTTACCCTCTGACTCGCAAGTGTAATTTGCGCTGCCTTTACAAAATCAGAATCGTTGCTGCATATCCTATAGAAATCACTGGTATTGGGATCGAACCACTCACCAGTACTGTAAAGCGCAAAGTTGTAGATAAACCCCGCTTTTATTGCATTTTCTCTGTTGCTAGAGCGAGCATGAGACTCACTCAGTGACAGAGCGCTTAAAGAGATGATTAGTACTATTTTGATGTAATTCTTCATAGATATTTACTCAAAAAAGTAGCTGAAGTTGATTACAAAAGAAGGTTCAATAAACGAAGGAACAACAAAAAGTTGCCGTGTATTTGTATACTCAACCCTATCGCTAATAAACAAATTATTTCCGGTCGCACTGAACTGAAGGTTCTCCGATAATTGCCATTGCCATGACACGTCTAACGCATAGTAGTCATCAGTACTGTACGCTTCTCCCTTCTCCCAGCGAGTAGTAGTAAATAGTGAGTGAACATCATTAAGCTGCAAACTTGTTTTAAACAGCCACTGTTCGACTTTTGAATTTTCGCCCGTCGGTGATTGTAAATTTTCTGAGAGATCGTAGTCGATTTTCGCAAAACTATAAGTCAGTTCTGTATTGAGCCAAGAAGCGACTTGCCAATCTACAAATACCTCTCCCCCATAGGTATCAAGGCTACCGTCAGAGACAAATGTCTGAATAAATGACGCAGGCGGAATTATCGCAACGTCTGTGGTAAGGACATTATCAGCATCAGTTTTAAACAACGATAAATCGATATTAAGTTGCCTCGCGTTGTAGCGGTAACCTACCTCCTTTGAAACTGACTGTTCAGCTTGTATATCTCTATTTCCTTGGATGATTTGCGCCAATATGATATTGCCGAATGGGATACCGGCAGCCCGGAAGGATAGATCCATTTCAGTGAACGATGGAAAGCGACTGCCTTTTGATATTGAAGCCCAGAGCTTAGACATCTCACTCACTTCCCAGATCACCTTAACTGAGGGTTGATGCTCCCATCCTATGGCACTATTTCGTTCAACTTTAGTTCCTACGCTAACGCTAATTTGGCTAGGAAGGTGTTCATACTGAGCCTGTAGAAAAGCACTGTAATACTGCAAGCTATCAAGATCATTCAGTGAGGTGAGATAGTCATTGCTTGTCAGCTTCAAATCGATATGTCGATAATTTAATCCAAAGTCGAACTGAACCGTGTTGATTTGCGAACTAATTAAATAATCGATACTGACATCGTCTTGTTTGTCTTCAAAATAAAACGAATCGTACTCTTCGTTGTTATAGGTTACCTGGAAAACTTGGCTGGTATTGGTATCGATAATATGGTCAAGACGAACCGCAAAATTAAATAAGTCTCTTGTTTCTATATCTTCGTTAAATTGGGTAATATTTGTTACTAAATCAGGTGTTAACACGACATTTCTAATGTCTATATTTTGATATTCCCCCTGTACTAGCATGAACACAGTATCACTTAAATTGAGATCGAAGCGTGTACCGACCCCTTGAGTATGATTGCTATCGTTGGGAGAAATAGTGAAATAGGCATTGTTTGATTCACGTAGGTTTTTGCTAAAAGCGTGAACCCTAAACGACCCCAAAGAATCGAGATCTTTGCCAAAGCGAATTGAGGCATTTGTCAGTTCGCTTCCCACCTCTAGGTTGCTCAACAAGCCACGGGTATCTTCACTGTGTTTTGTAATAATATTGACCACGCCGTTGGTGGCATTATTTCCCCACGATAATCCTCCATTGCTTCTAACCACTTCAATTCGTTCAATATCATATAACGGAATATTAAGTGCTTCCCAGTTGACTCCACCATCAACGGCATCGTATATGCTCTGTCCGTTCACGAGCACTAGCATTCGGCTAGAAAAACGCCCAGCAACCCCTCGTAACGTAATAGCCCAGTTGTTGTTATCGATTTTCCGCACCTGTACTCCAGGTACAAGTGACAGTGCTTGGGGAATAGAAGTCACACCTGAACGTTTTATTTCATCGCCAGGGAGAACATAAATGGAAGCAGCATTTTCCTCTGCATCACGTAAGCGACGGGTAACAGTAGAAAGTTGGACATCTAAATCCATTAACGCATCTAACGCTAGATGGTTACTATCTATCGTCTGCGAGACCGCCCAAAGGGGGGTAAGCAAAGCAAGCAATAGTCCGGTTAAAACTTTCATCCATTAATCACCCAGAAGAGACTATATGCATTTTTCTGATTAGCGTTTATAGACTAAGAAAAGAGTACGTACTAACCCAAACCCTGTTATTGATAAATCATAGAAGTCTTTCCACAACAGGTTAGGACGCTTAAATTATAATCTAAGGGTGTATATATGGATGTAATACTTAATGATAATTTTTAAGTTGAAAAGATATAGAGGGAAGCTAACCTAACTTGTATGTAAGGTGACAAGGGTGATGACAAAAAAAAGCTAGTCAATTGCTGACTAGCTTTTTGTAACTTGTAAACCTAGCGTCAAAAGTTAGGGCATTGGGTCTAAATCAGCGCCTTCTTTTTCTACCTGAGGTGGCATCAAATCTTCTTTACTAATACCCAGTGCTAGTGCAACTGAGCTTGCAATATAAACGGAAGAATACGTACCAACAACAACACCAAACAACAATGCAGTAGCGAATCCGTGAATAAGTGCGCCGCCTTTGTAAAACAGTGCTACCAATACCAATACCGTGGTTAATGACGTGATAATGGTACGGTTCAAGGTTTGCGTAAGCGAGATATTGATAATATCAATAGGCTCGCCTTTACGAATTTTGCGGAAGTTTTCACGAATACGATCAGAGACAACAATGGTATCGTTAAGCGAGTAACCAATTACCGCTAATACCGCTGCGAGTACCGTTAGATCAAATTCAATTTGAAGTATCGAAAATAACCCCAAGGTTAGAATAACATCATGAGCAAGGGCCGATACCGAACCTAGCGCGAAACGCCATTCAAAACGCATGGCAACGTAAACCAATATACAGATGAGCGCCACTAGCATGGCCAAACCACCCTGCTCAGTAAGCTCTTCACCCACATTTGGTCCTACGAATTCAATACGACGCATATCAACCGTAGTGCCGTCGGCACGTAACGCTGCTAATACTTGCTCACCAATGGTGGCCGCTTTAACACCGTCACGAGGTGCAATACGAATTAGCACCTCTTGACTGCTGCCAAAGTTTTGTACAATAGCGTCTTCGAATTCCGCGTTGTTAAGTAACGCACGAATCGATTCTAGGTTTGCCGAATCTTCATAACCCACTTCAATTAGCGTTCCGCCAGTGAAATCTAATCCCCAGTTAAGACTGTTAACGCCCAAAGAGACAAACGAGCCTAAAATAAGAATGGTAGATAGCACCATCGCTGGCACACGCAGACGCATGAAATTAATGGTTTCAGATAACTTTAATAATTGCATGTCCTGCTCCTATATCGCTAATTTCTGTACATTACGTCGACCGCCCCACACAGCGTTAACAATAACGCGTGTTAGTAAAATGGCAGTAAACATAGAGGTAGCAATACCAATCATTAGCGTAATAGAGAAGCCTTTAATTGGACCGGTTCCTACAGCGAACAGAATAAGACCCGCAATGAACGTTGTGATGTTAGCATCTAAAATGGTAGAGAACGCGCTGTCATAGCCATGATGAATGGCCTGTTGAGGGCTTCTTCCATCACGTATCTCTTCGCGAATACGCTCGAATATCAGCACGTTGGCATCTACTGCCATACCTACGGTAAGTACGATACCCGCCATACCCGGTAAGGTTAGCGTCGCACCAGGGATCATAGACATAATACCCACAATCATCACCAAGTTGGTGATAAGTGCAATGTTTGCCACAATACCAAAGGCTTTGTAGTAAATGAGCATAAACACAAGTACCGCCAACAAACCATACACAATAGCTTGTGTACCAAGCTCAATGTTCTCTTTACCTAAACTTGGCCCTACTGTGCGCTCTTCAACAATTTGGATAGG
Organism: Alteromonas naphthalenivorans; assembly: GCF_000213655.1. Lineage (NCBI taxonomy): Bacteria > Pseudomonadati > Pseudomonadota > Gammaproteobacteria > Alteromonadales > Alteromonadaceae > Alteromonas > Alteromonas naphthalenivorans. The sequence goes on along the minus strand of NC_015554.1, from coordinate 879,597 downwards.
CGCAATCAATGCTCCGGCACGGAGTAACAAGGCTAAATCACGCGCTTCTTTTGGTGAATCTAGACCCGTAATTTGAAACTTACTGCCTAACTGTGCACGAATAGTGGCTACAGAAATAACCTGTTCGTGCTTTTCGAAGATTAGCTTGTCGTCTTTATTACGCTCGCCGTTCGACTTGTATTCAATAAATACCGTCGCCATTGGTTTGCCAATGTTGCCACGGGTCGAGCGAGACATTTTATTGCCGCCCTCTGAATCAAGAGAAATATTAACGTTAGGCAAACCGTATTCATCTACACCACTATTGGCATCAATGATATGACTTCCGGTAAGCATAATGCGTTTTTCAAGCAACTGCGGAATACCTTGCTGGTCTTCAATAACTTGAGAACCCGCTGGTACACGACCGCTAATAGCGTCACGCACGTCGTTTTTCTGATCAACCATTCTAAATTCTAAGGTTGCGGTAGCATTTAGAATTTCTTTAGCACGGGCCGTATCTTGAATACCAGGAAGTTGCACAACAATACGGTCAGCACCTTGTTTTTGAACCAAAGGCTCAGCAACACCTAATTGGTTAACACGGTTACGAATAATGGTAATGTTTTGCTTAACCGCGTTCTCGCGAATCTCTTGAAGTTTAGCTTCAGAGAAAACCGCTCGAAGTACTAGGTCGTCAGTTTGGTTTAGCGTAAGGTCGCGATTTTGGTTACGTAAGAAAAACTCTGCTTTATCAAGCGTTTCTTCATCACGGAACGTAATTTCTACGTAGTCTTCTTTCTGTGTAACACCACGATAGCGAATGCCTTCTTCGCGCAAAGAGGTACGAAATCCACTTTCAGCATCTTCTAATGACTTAGTGATGACTTCGGTCATATCCACTTCCATTAAGAAATGAACGCCGCCGCGTAAGTCCAAACCAAGTTTCATTGGCGTGCCACCTAACCCTTCAAGCCATTCCGGCGTATCAGGTGCAAGGTTCATTGCCACAAAGTAATCGTCACCTAATGCATCTTCTAATGCTTCACGGGCAACTAATTGAGTGTCTGAATCTGAGATACGAACGAGAATTTGCTCATCTTCGAATTCGATGCGCTTGGGAGTAATACCTTTTGCCGCCAACGTAGACTCAACTTGGCCTATCATTGACTCGGTTACGACAGCGTCACGGCCTGCAGAAATCTGCACTGCGTGATCTTCACCGTAGATATTGGGAAGTGCATAAAGTGCGCATAGTCCAATGACGATAAGCGTACTTAGCACTTTCCAGATTGAATTTTTATTTAGCACTGGATAGTTCCTTTCGTGCCAGTACCGGGAAGGTCCCGGCCCCGGCGTTTGTCAATTACAGCGACTTCATAGTGCCTTTTGGCAACACAGCTGTTACAGACGACTTCTGCACAACGATGTTGTTCGTGTCGTTAAGAGAAATTTCGATAAAATCTTTGTCGTCAGACACTTTCGTAATACGACCAACAATACCACCTTGCGTTAGCACTTCATCGCCTTTACCTAATGAAGTAACTAAGTTTTTATGCTCTTTTACACGCTTCGCTTGAGGGCGATAAAGTAGGAAGTAAAAAATTAAACCGAATACGGCCAACATGATGATCATTTCCATGCCACCGCCTTGTGCAGCGCCGCCAGAAGCTTGCGCATGTGCGCTTGAGATAAATAGGCTCATAAAATTCCCCAAATATTTTCGTTGTTATAGTGCCGGAACCGGCATATTTTTTTGTTCATAGAAAGTGTGTACGAATTCGTCCAACGAATCTGCTTCAATAGCATCGCGAAGGCCTTGCATAACACGTTGGTAGTAACGAAGGTTATGGATGGTGTTTAAACGCGCACCCAAAATCTCATTACACTTATCTAAATGATGTAGATAAGAGCGAGAATAGTTTTTACAAGTGTAACAGTCACAATTTTCATCAAGGGGCGAGGTATCGTTGCGGTGGACCGCATTACGAATTTTCACTACGCCATCGGTAACAAACAAATGACCGTTTCTTGCATTACGGGTTGGCATAACACAATCGAACATATCGATACCACGGCGCACCGCTTCTACAATATCTTCTGGTTTACCTACACCCATTAGGTAGCGTGGTTTGTCTTCTGGAATTTGCGGCGCAGTATGGTCGATAATGCGGATCATATCTTCTTTAGGCTCACCAACCGATAAGCCACCAATAGCATAACCATCGAAGCCAATAGCTTCTAGCCCAGCTAGCGATACATCACGCAGACCTTCATACATGCCACCTTGGATGATACCAAACAAAGCAGCAGGACTGTCGCCATGAGATTCCTTGCTTCGCTTCGCCCAGCGTAATGACATTTCCATAGAAACGCGCGCTTCTTGCTCAGTGGCAGGAAAAGGCGTGCACTCATCGAAAATCATCACGATGTCGGAACCCAGATCGCGCTGCACTTCCATTGATTTTTCTGGCGTAAGTAAAATCTTCTCACCGTTAATTGGCGAGCGGAAGGTTACCCCTTCTTCAGTGATTTTACGCAAATCACCTAGACTGAATACTTGGAAGCCACCTGAATCGGTAAGGATAGGCTTATCCCAATGCATAAAATCATGCAGGTCGCCATGCTGGCGTATAACGCCTGTGCCAGGGCGCAGCATCAAGTGGAATGTATTGCCAAGGCAAATATGTGCACCACTGTCTTCTAATTCTTCAGGGGTCATCCCTTTCACTGTGCCGTAGGTTCCCACAGGCATAAATGCTGGGGTTTCTACCACACCACGATCAAAAACCAGACGTCCGCGTCTGGCTTTACCATCGGTTTTCAACAACTCAAATTGCATGTAAAGCGTTCCCAATCAGGTGCGCGCTCTGGCGCTGGGTCAAACGAAATTGTGGGCGATTATACCAGTTATTCTTCGGAGATCATGCCCAATACGCATGTTTATCGTTGAGATAAAGAAATAGGGCGGTCATCCTCTGCCCTATTCCCTAAAATATCGCTGAAGCTTTATCTTTCAATTAGGCTTTTTCGATAAACATGCTGTCGCCATAACTGAAGAACCTGTACTCGTTCTCGATGGCTTCTTGATAAGCATTCATCACATTTTCTCTACCAGCAAAAGCACTTATCAGCATCATTAGTGTCGATTCGGGCAAATGAAAATTAGTGAACATGGCGTCGACTACTTTGAAGGTAAAGCCCGGATAAATAAAAATTTCAGTATCTGAGTAAAACGGCGCAATCACAGGGTTTTCACCTGTATTATTTTCGATTGATTGCTCTGCACTGGCTTTTGCCGCAGATTCTAACGAACGTACCGATGTAGTGCCTACCGCAATCACCCGCTTACCTTTTGCTTTGGTTGCCAATACGGCATCTACCACTTCTTGAGATACCTCGGCATACTCAGCATGCATTTTATGCTCTTCGATATTTTCCACCCTTACAGGTTGGAAAGTACCTGCACCAACGTGCAAAGTAACAAAAGCCAAGTTCACGCCTTTTGCTTTTAACGCCGCCAGCATATTGTCATCAAAGTGTAAGCCCGCCGTGGGCGCTGCAACTGCGCCTGGCGTTTCATTGTAAACCGTTTGATAGCGTTCTTTGTCGGTAGATTCATCTGGGCGGTCAATATAGGGTGGCAATGGCATATGACCATATTGCTCTAATAATGAAAGCGCCGTTTCTTCATGGTCGAAGCGAAGCAAGAACAAAGCATCATCACGCCCTTCAACCGTGATATTTACATGTTCTTCTAGCAACAAACGGGTACCAGGCTTTGGTGCTTTACTGGCTCGAACATGCGCAAGTGCGGTGTGCTCGGTTAAAATACGTTCAATAAGCACTTCAACGTGGCCACCGGTTTCTTTCTTGCCTAACAGCCGCGCAGGTATAACGCGGGTGTTATTAAAAACCAGAAGGTCGCCCTCGTCTACTAAAGACAGCATGTCATTGAACATGGAATGCGTAACTGCGCCCGACTTACCATTCAACTGAAGTAACCGGCTTGCCGTTCTATTTTCTGTTGGGTACTTGGCAATCAGGTTTTCTGGTAGTGTGAAGCGATAATCTGATAATTTCATATTTACTATTTAAAACGCTAAAATTGAACTAAAGAATTAAGACAAAAGTTGAATATTAAGTAAATTTAAGTTTTATACACATCGGTTAATTCAACCGAAATACAACTTCACTCAATCATCCAACCTGTTATTTTTATTAGCCTAAAGTAGCTATGTATAATTTACCATACCTACTTATGGGACCCAATACGGTCGTATATCAAACAAAGATAGAAGAAAGAACCTTAAACGGTTAAGATTCATCCCAGATAGTGATGATGTTCTCCCTTAACATTCCTTATCTTAGACCCGACATTAGTCGGGTTTTTTTTCGCTTGTCGATTGGTATCGACTTCTTAAGCGAGCTTTTCACTTAATATCCTTTTTGTAATGAAGCATTTTACCTGTTTGTATCGTCAAGATCAGTTAAGATTTCTTCTATTAACGCCGCATCTACTGCTCGCGCTTTAAGGACGTATAATATTTGTACTAACAAATCTGCGCCCATAATGCCTTTATTCACCTTATTTCTTAAATTATCAGCACTTTGTTCTACACCAATGTCGGCTAAACGCTGACTGAGCGCTTGATATTTCACTCCACGCACAGACATTTCAGACTTAACGAGTCGCGCTACGGTTTGTCGCCATGCATTTTTAGCACTCAATTAAACACCCCACTTGTGACGTATATTTTACAAAAACACACTTTTTTACACATTAAAAGCATATTCGTTATTGACGATTATGGCATAATACGTCTACACTGCAAGTCAAGAATATTGGCGAGTGCGTAAATTGTGGTTACAGTGGCACTCGACATTATCGCTTCAATCGAAAAGGAGAACTGTATGAGTTGGGATCTAGAAAGCATCGAATCTTTGTTTAAAGAGCACGATGACTTTGTGGTGACGCGTGAGGAAAACTGTTTACTCATTGCGAATCAAGACGGTATAGACGCGTGGCTGGCTATTAGCGGCGAGCAAATTTTAGTGGAAACCTTATTGTTTGCTTCATCAGAAGTTAAAGACAAAGCGGCTTTAGATCACGAAATTTTATCTACCCATATGTTGTTCCCGTTAACTACGGTTGGTATTTCAACTGTTGGCGATGAGGAATACTACGTTGCCTTTGGTGCGCTTAGTGCCCAATCGAAATCAGAAAGTATTGTGATTGAAGTAGAAACACTGTTTCAGAACGTTGCATCATTTTTAGATGCCTACGAAACACACCTTAGTTAATATTTACTTCGAAGGAGAAGCGAATGTCAGTTTGGAAAAAATTAGTTACTGCAGTAAAGGGTGGTGCCAACGAAGCGGCACAGTCGGTAGTAGATAGCCAGGCTATCCGTATTCTGGAGCAGGAAATTAGAGAAGCTAAAGAAGAATTACGTAAATCTGATCATGCTAGAACGCAGATTTTAGCGAAATGTAAGTTGTCTCAGCAAAAAGTCGCTAGCTTTAATTCTTCCATTGAAGAATACGAAGCGCATGCACGCAAAGCTATTGATAACGATCGTCAGTTAGCCCTTGATTGTGCCCAAAAGGTATCTGAGTTGAAAGAAGAGCAAGCGCAAGAACAAGCGTATCTTGATCAGTTCCAACAATCAGAAAAGCAATTGGCACAGAATATCCAGCAAGCAAAAGCAAACTTACGCCGTTTAGAGCAGCAAGTGGATATGGTGAAAGCCACTGAAAGTGTACAAAAGGCTCAAGTTGCTGTTTCGTCTCGCCACATGGGCGCGAACAGCAAGATGAAAACTGCAACGGAATCGCTTTCACGTATTCAAGATAAGCAGAAGATGCGCAACGCTGAACTTCAAGCGGCAGAAGAACTTGCCACTGAAGAGTCGAGCAGCGATTTAGAAAAGCGCCTTTCTGAAGCCGGTATAAAAGGGGGAAAAACCTCCGCCGATGATGAGCTTGCTCGTATTTTAGGCAAATAAAGTAATATTTAACGGGAGCTTAAGCTCCCGTTTCGTCTTTTATAGACATATTCCCCGCTTAAAGGCACAGTTAAAGAAAGACAAACAAAGGTTGTTTCTCGCTATGTCGCAATGGATACAGCTGCGCAAAATCATGCTGCAGTATTTCGCCGAATCTCGTTGGTACACGATTCTAGGCGCTACCGCCTTCTATGGTGTGAGTAGTTATTGGCTACTCTATGCCGCCAACGAAAATGCATTAATTGCACAAGCCGATTTTATCTACTGGTTAGCTGTTACCGCATCGACGGTGGGTTATGGCGATTTATCACCCACGACCTCCGCCGGCAAGCTCATCGTAGCATTTTACGTTATTCCCTTAGGACTAAGTATTTTTGCCATGGTAATTGGCCGAATTGCAGCCTGGGTATCTGAACAATGGAAAAAAGGGGTAATGGGCATGACAAGCCTAAATGTTAGTAAACATATTTTGGTGATTGGTTGGAACGAGCAACGCACTATGTTGTTGTTAAATTTGTTATTGCAAGAACGCGAAGCCATGACCGAACGGCCCGACATTGTTCTGTGTGTAAAAGCAGATATCACCAACCCCATGCCAGGTATTATCGAATTCGTTAAAGTAGACTCGTTTAACAAAGACGACGATATGGACCGGGCCTGTATTGACGCGGCTCAAACAATTCTCATCGATAATCCACAAGATGATGTCACTATGACCACTGCGCTTTATTGTTCGAAACGAAATCCGCAAGCTCATCAAGTTGCTTATTTCAATGATGATAGCCTAGTGGGCTTGCTACAAGAACACTGCCCAAAAGTGGAATGTACGCCTAGTGTCGCCGTTGAAATGCTGGCTAAAGCGGCATTCGATCCCGGTTCCAGTATGCTGCACCACGACTTATTAAGCATTGGCGAAGGGCAAGCGCAGTTCTCTGTGAAGATACCTAACGACAGCCCTTCTATTTCCGTTGCCAAACTATTTATGAACTTAAAGCGTCGACACGATGCCATATTTATTGGTTATGCTCCACACGGACAAGTGAAAGACATGGTGGTGAATCCACCGTTAGACTCAACTCTGGCTCCAGGCGATACCTTATTTTACATTGCCGACAGGCGCATTAATGCCATCAATTGGCCATCGTTAGACGCCGAATAACACAGGAGTGTATTGTGTTTAGTAAATTATTTAAGAAAAAAGCGCCAGAAAAACCTAAAGCGCCTGAAGTGATGGGCTTGTATTTAGGTGGTTCATTCGAACTAGATAATTTAAAGCTGTCGTTACTTGAGCCATCGCTTACCATAGAAGGCGCTGCACGTTCACAACTGATTCAAGCCGTGGGTGAAGCACCACTTGATACTGGCGGTACTTTGCTGCGCTTTTACACAGACGATGATGGTTTTTTACAAGTAGTACTTGATGGCGGGCTTACAGAGAATCATATTACCGACGTTAAACTTTGGCATTTTTACAGTACTGAAACCATTGGCAGTGAACAGCAATGGAAATCGTGCGTAAATACCCTGATTAGCCAACCTACTTATACTCTTGATGGCAAAGTATTTAAGCGAGTCTGGGAGGCCGTAGGGGCAGAATCACCGCCCGTAGCAGTGACAGAAACCACCTACGAAGAAGATGAAGATATCAGCACTACCGATCAGTTTATGATGCTCTACGAACGAGAGATAGAAAATGATAGAGTGGAGTCATTACTGGTGGCGGGCGAAGAAAAGATAGTGGGTAGCAATTTCGACCGCTGCCTAGTTATTTCCACGGGGTTTGACGTAGAACCCGCAGACATTACGATAAACGGTTAATCGACATATAAAGGTAAGGACGTTCTATGAACACTATTATGGACTCATTGGCAGGATTAGATAACTTTACGGTGTATTTCGGCCTCTCAATTGTTTTCTTATTCGTCTTCAAACTGGTGTATGCCCTAGTGACCCCACATGATGAGTGGAAACTAGTTAAAGAAGAGAAAAACGTAGCAGCTGCAATTGGTTTTGGCGGCGCGATTGTTGGTTTTGCTATTGCACTTGCTAGCGCAGCGACACACTCAGTCGCTATTGTCGATTTCATTATTTGGGCTGTTGTCGCTATTATTGCGCAATCGTTAGCCTTTGCGTTATTACGTTTTACCTTTATGCCTAAAATTGCTCAGCGTATTAACGAAAATGAAGTTTCTGCAGGCGTGATGCTAGCCAGTATGTCTATTGCAGTGGGTTTATTAAATGCGGCATGCATGACCTATTAAGGGGGACCCATGACAAACTCTAATAAATCACACGCAGCACAAGATGCTATGACAGATAATCAGTCAAGTGGTTCTGCCACCAGCCGAAAACGTAGCTCAGGTATTAACCTTTCTCGTATGCGCAAAAGCTACGCGTTAAAGCCTCTCGCTATTGGTATTGCCAGCGTTTTCCTAAGTGCTTGTGGTGAAGAGAAACAAGACGCACAAATTTACACTTCACTGGAAGACTGCAAGCGAGATTTCCCTGATGCAGTAGAGCGCTGTGATGCAGCTTATAAAACCGCGACAGAAGAAGCCATGCGTACTAGCCCTCGCTTTAATAGCGAATACGATTGTGAGTACGAATTTGGTGCCAACCAATGCCGCACGGTGAATACCAATTCAGGCAGTGTATTTATGCCCTTTATGGCAGGCTTCATGGTAAGTCAGTTGTTATCGCCAAATCGCTATTACTCACAGCCTCTCTATACCTCATATTCACCCTACTCTTCATATCGCTCTCGTTGGGTTACGGCTGATGGAAATGTGTTTAGCGGTGATATTCGCAAGCGCAATTACAAAGTGGGCTCAGATACACTGAAACCCAAACCTACGGTAAATCGCACAATGAAGCGCGGCGGTTTTGGTAGCAGTGTAAGGGCAAAATCATCGTGGGGAAGTAGCTCACGCAAGGGCAGTTGGGGCGGATAAGCCATGTTTAGAATGCCATGCCAGCCTCGCAAAGGTTGGCAGCAATTGGCCGGCGAATTTGGGTTTCATTTTCATACCATGTATGGCGAACCCTATTGGGATGAGCGCGCCTATTATCAATTTACGCTTGCTCAGATTGAAAAAGACATTGAAGACCCCACCGCTGAGCTTCATCAAATGTGCTTAGCTGTGGTAGATGATGTGGTTAATAGTGAGCAGTTACTCACCCGCTTTTCTATTCCCGAAGCCCACTGGGGATTAGTTAAAGACAGTTGGCGCAACCGCGACCCTAGTTTGTATTCCCGCTTAGATTTAGTTTATTCCGGCAAAGGCCCCGCAAAACTGCTTGAAAACAATGCAGATACGCCCACCAGCTTGTACGAATCAGGTTTTTGGCAATGGCTATGGTTAGAACAACAAGTGAATGCGGGTGTACTGGCGCGAAATGCTGATCAGTTTAATAGCTTGCAGGAAAAGCTGGTGTTTCGCTTCGGTGAAATAGCCCAGCATTATCAATTAAATCAAATGCACTTCTCTTGCTGCAAAGATACCGAAGAAGACCGAGGGACGGTGCAATACCTTCAAGACTGCGCAAAAGAAGCTGGTATTCAAAGCGACTTCGTTTTTATTGAAGACATTGGTTTGGCAGATACAGGGGTATTTACCGACCTGGCTGATGCCCCCATTACCGATTGTTTCAAGTTATATCCTTGGGAGTTTATCCTGCGCGAAGAGTTTGGTGACTCACTCGCTGATGCAAAGGTAAATTGGTTAGAACCTGCGTGGAAGTCTATTATTTCAAACAAAGCACTACTGCCTTTGTTATGGCAGAAATTTAAAGGCCACCCTAATTTACTCCCTGCCTATTTCGCCGACGATATTCCTCATAATATCCATCATAAAACCCCTCATAATGCCATGCACGGCGGCAAGTGGGTCAAAAAGCCATTATTTTCAAGAGAAGGCGCGAATATTTCATTAATTGAAAATGGAAAGGAATCGGAATTAAGCCCTGGTCCGTATGGAGAAGAAGGGTTTATTGTACAAGCTTTTCACCCCCTTCCTGTGTTTGATGGAAACCATACACTCATTGGTAGCTGGTTGGTAGATGACATGCCAGCAGGCATTTCGGTGCGTGAAGACAGCAATGCGATTACGCAAGACTTGTCTCGATATTTACCCCACATCATCTTGTAGTTGAACACCAAAACGCTGTTGTTTAATAAGCATAGCCGCCCAACAATACTTCCATACTAGGCAAGTGTTATAACGAAGGAATATAAAACTGTTTATGAAGCCATTGTCTTTTCAACTTCGCGTGTTACTTACCTTGGGCGCATTTCTTATCGTCATTGAGATAGTGAACCTGGTAACGGGAAATAGCTTGAATCAGTTTGGCGTATATCCACGCTCCTTGTCTCATTTGCCCTATATCTTCACAGCCCCATTTTTACACGGTACGCCGTCCCACTTAATGGCTAACTTTATCCCCTTATTGCTGTTTATGTGGCTTACTATGCAGTGGGGAAAGCGCACCTTTCTCATCGCCACCGCAAGTGCGTTGATTATTGGCGGACTGGGGGTGTGGATTTTTGGTCGTAGTGCTATGCATATTGGCGCAAGTGGTATGGTTTACGGCTACTTCGGCTTCGTAGTATTAGCTGGCTTTAAGAGTAAGAAAGTGAAATACCTGCTTATTTCTATCGTTGTTGCTGTCCTTTACGGCGGAATGCTGGTAGGTATATTGCCAACCTCTAGATTTATTTCATTTGAATATCATCTATTTGGCTTTTTAGGTGGGTTATTTGCCGCTTGGCACTGGGCACGATGAATGGATGCCGTATAATTGTGCTCAATTAAACAGTGCGGCAAATAAGAGAAAGATAAAGGCGTTATGGCAGAAGTACAATCGCAGCAAAAGAATCAGGGCTTTTTCGGCAACCTTGCTTTCAATATTATTATACCCGTGGTGCTAATGAGCTATGCAAGCTCTGAAGATTATTTAGGCCCCGAATGGAGTATTGTCGCCGCACTCGCTTTCCCCATAGGTTATGGATTATGGGATTTGAAAGCATCAGGCAAAGTGAACGGATTTTCTGTTTTAGGTATTATCAGCGTATTGCTAACGGGTGGTTTTAGTTTGTTAAAACTGCCTGCCGAGTATATCGCCATTAAAGAGGCAGCTATTCCTGCGGCTATTGGTTTGGCAGTATTGATAACCCAATATACTGAAAAGCCACTGGTAAAAATGCTGATATTAAACGACCAAATTATAAATTGGCCACACTTAAATAGCGTGCTCGATGCACAGAACAAGCAAGCTTTGTTTAAACGCAAAGTCGCAGTCAGTTCTTATATTGTGGCAAGCTCGTTCTTTTTATCTTCAGCCTTAAACTACATTTTAGCCAAGGTGATTTTGGTAAGCGAGCCTGGCACTACGGCTTATACCGAAGAACTAGGCCGAATGACAGCCTTAAGCTACCCCGTCATTGTCATACCCAGCATGATATTGCTTATTACCGCACTATGGTATTTATTCAGCCAGATTAAGAAGATAACTGGCGAAGAGTTAGATGATTTTATTAATCAGTAGACCGACCAATTAATGCGCTTGCTCAATGACGTAAGCGCAGCTACCCCTAAATGAGAGTTCCCCACTGCGTTTAGCGCGGGAGAAAAAACACATATAGAAAAGCGACCCGGTACCACGGCAATGACTCCACCGCCAACACCGCTTTTTCCCGGTAAACCAACCTTAAAAGCAAAGCTACCCGCTTCGTCGTACATACCACTAGTGGCTAACAACGCATTCACTTGACGATTTTGGTCTGGGCTTAGTACCTGTTCGTCGGCACATTTAGAATAACCTCTATTTGCTAAGAAGTTCGTGGCTCGCGCTAAATCAACACAACTCATTTCCAAGGCACAGTTGTTAAAATAGCTATGCAATACATCCTCAACTTCATTTTCAAAGTTGTTATAGGCTTTCATTAAATACGCCATTGCAGCATTTCTAGCACGATGCTCAAATTCAGAGTCAGCAACCACTTTATTGGCGAAAATATTATCGTTGCAGGACAAGCGCCTAACAAAGTCTCGCATACCAATATGAGGCGAGGCGAAACGAGACTGTGTCATGTCACTCACCACTAATGCCCCCGCATTAATAAACGGGTTCCGTGGTATACCGTCTTCGTATTCCAACTGTACTAGCGAGTTAAATGGCAGACCCGACGGTTCGCAACCTACCCGTTCCCACATGCCCTCGCCATAGTGATTCATGGCAAGCACTAAGTTGAAGACTTTAGATATACTTTGAATAGAAAAAGGCACATCAGCATCACCAATTGACGTAATGTGCCCTTCAATATCACAGATAGCGATGCCAAATTGATGAGGATCGACACTGGCAAGCGCAGGAATATAGTCTGCGACTTTACCCTCCCCTAGCATAGGTTTTACTTCATCAAAAATGGCTTCTAACAATTCCAGCATTAGCGCAGTATTCCTATACGTTTAGTTACAACGCCAATTTTCTTTAAAGTCGCAGCTTGCGTTTGTGCCGTCTTTTTTATCCGTTGCTTTTATCAATTCAACGTTTGTTGAAATACCTTGAGCAGTGGTATTGCGGTTATCAATGAAGTTAAAAATCTTCTTAGCGATATCCGTATTATCAATTTGGCCCATAAAATCGTCATGGCCAGCGCCAAATGCGAATACTTCTACGTCTACACCGGTATGGCCCGATGTTGTCCAGCCTGTGTTGGTTTTGTTGTCTAAAAATACCTTCAGGGCATTAAAGCGCGCTTTAACATCTTGCTGTGCAATACTATCGAGCGTGGCGATTTCTTCATCGGTAACATCAAAACCAAAAGTCGTTGCAACATAGTCACCAGGATTATCGTGTTCAACCATATTCTTCGCTATGGTACCCAGTGACGCTTTCAGGTTATGTAAATACTCTGGGCTCCAGCTATAGTCACCTCGAGCACCTATGGTTAAACCGCCAGTGCTGTGATCGGCCGTTAGAATAACCAAGGTATCTGGGTGCGCTTGCACGTAGGTCTTTAAGAATTCTATGGTGTAGGCAAGGTCTTGCATTTCAGCCATCGCCGACGCGATATCATTGGCATGCCCCGCCCAGTCTACTTGGCTGGCTTCAACCAGTAAGAAATACCCGTTGTCGTTTTCTAAGTGCTTAATAGCATGTTCTGTTAGGTATTTAAGGCGATTATCACGGCTGTCGTCTAGCATGGCAGGTAAGGCTACAGGTGCAAATAAACCCAGTACGTTGCTGCCTTTAGGCACTGTCGCTAAACGGTTGTAAGTGTCGGTATATTCATAACCGGCATCAATAAATTCACCAATGATATTACGATCTTCCCGCTCAAAAAAATCAGTACCACCACCTAACATCACATCGGCGACAAGCTCACCATTTACGCGAACATCGAAAAAATCGTCGGCGATAGCATTGTAGTTCTGGCGACTTTCGTTGTGAGCAATATAAGCCGCTGGCGTAGCGTGAACAATTTGTGAGGTGACCGCTAGGCCTGTTCGCATGCCTTTCAATTTCGCGTAATGCATGACAGATTTAACAGGCTGCTTATCTACATCAACACCAATAGCACCGTTATAAGATTTCACACCAGACGCCAGTGCAGTAGCTGCGGCAGCTGAATCAGTTACATAACCAGAAACGGGTGCTGGATAAGTAGATGCATTCCCCATCAAAATATCATCGAATACGACCGCATCAACTTCAGGGGTGTTTTTATCATCAACATAATTACGGTACGCCGTAGAGAAAGCAGGCCCCATTCCATCAGCTACTACCATGATAATATTGTTAGGTGCTGAGTTTTGCGCAACAGTCTTTTGCGCACTTTCATTTGAGGTAGAGCCACACCCAGACAGTGCTAAAAGCGAGCCGCATAGCGTAAAGGTGGTTAATAGTTTGCGTTTACTATAAATCATGAAACTTCCCTGAGAACTGAAAAAGCGCCATATCAAAAAAACGTGGGCGCGGACGACCCTCATCCTAAATGGGTCGCATTTAAGAATTGTGTCATTTCACACATTGCACAAAATATTCACCAGATGACGGCGAGAATGTTGAACATGCTTATTATTGAAGGCGTTAGTGTAAGGCAGACCTACCCATTTCTCAAAGCATTAAGGGTAAATAGCATCGTCAGAAGGGTTAGTGACAAGGAAAATTGCTAACTTTCTGAGAGGTACTGTCGAAGTCGCTGTTGAGCAACCTCTACAAGCATGTCGGGTTGGAATTTGGAAATAAAACGGTCGCATCCCACTTTTTCGACCATAGCATCATTGAAACTACCACTTAGAGACGTGTTTAATGTAATGAAGAGATCGTGCATTCTAGGGTCATTTCGTACTTCTGAAGTCAGCATATAACCGTCCATTTCCGGCATTTCAGCATCGGTAAACATCATCAATATCTCATCGCTGGCTCGCTTTCCAGCATCCGCCCACTCCTTGAGTAACGCTAATGCCTCAGCCCCATTTTTTCTCTCAATGATGGTTATTCCTAATTGCTCTAGCGTGTCTCTGACTTGTTTTCTTGCAGTGCTTGAATCATCGACAATTAATACTTTTTTATCTTTGAAGTGATTAACGATATCTGCATCAAGTACTTCCTCAGATATAGAGATGTCGTAGTCTATGATTTCGGCAAGTACTTTTTCCACATCGATAATTTCAACAATTTCGCTTTTACCTTGCACATCAACTTGCGTAATGGCAGTAAGGTAATTTGTCTTCCCCATTCCACTAGGTGGCGGTTGAATGGTATCCCACGATGTGTTCACGATATTCATTACTTTACCAATAATGAACCCTTGGACGCTTCGGTTATATTCCGTAATGATAACGTTATGCGCATCGCTACCTATTGAGCCGCCTCGCATTTTAATCGCTTGGCGTATATCAATGATAGGAATAGCGCTGCCTCGATAATTCATTACGCCTTTAAGGTTCTGGTGAGAACCAGGCATGCTATTGAATTTAGGAATGTTGATAACTTCTTTAATTTTGAAGACATTCATGGCAAAGATATGACGAGAACCCAACTGAAACATCAGCAATTCAAGCCTGTTTTCACCCACTAGCTTAGTGCGCTGATCAACTGAGGAAAGGACGCCGTTACTCATCGTTACTCACTTTAATTCTCAAAATCAATTACTCGGAAAACCTACTGCCAATTACTGAATTGCAGCGAAGTGTCAAAAGAATTTACACGTCATGCAATCAGAAACCCATTAGCAATTATGCTAATAACCCGCCTAATTTTTACTCTCTTAGGTAAAAGCTAGCCTACAAATCACTTTCTTACGAATATTGATGGAAACTACTACCAGTTTAATCCCCCCCTTATTTATTCACATCATGAATGATGGCAATCAAAAATATACGCTTTTATTATTACGACTGCCACACTAGGATGAAATGGAAGCTTAAGAGAACGCACCAATGCGAAATCTCAAAACAACATTGAAACTAATTATAGTAGGGAGAAACGCTCATGTCGCAGTATCAACAAGATATTGATAACTTCGCCACGTTAAAAGCAGCACAAAAAGGTGCTTGGGAAGGCATTAGCCCTGAGTACGCTGCTAGAATGAAAATCCAAAACCGGTTCAAGACTGGTTTAGACATTGCGCGCTACACTGCTGCAATCATGCGAAAAGACATGGCAGATTATGATGCTGACACAGCGCAATACACTCAGTCTTTAGGTTGCTGGCACGGATTTGTCGGTCAGCAAAAAATGTTGGCAGTGAAGAAACACCAAGGTACTACCGATAAAAGCTACTTATACCTTTCAGGCTGGATGGTAGCCGCGCTTCGCTCTGAATTCGGGCCACTTCCAGACCAATCAATGCATGAAAAGACAACCGTTTCTTCACTCATTGAAGAACTATACACTTTCTTGCGCCAAGCGGACGCTCGTGAATTAGGCGATTTGTTCCATCAGCTAGACGACGCGAAAGCTAAAGGCGGCGACACTGCAGCTATTCAAAGTCAAATTGATAACTACGAAACCCACGTAGTACCTATCATTGCAGATATCGACGCTGGTTTCGGTAACGAAGAAGCGACCTACTTATTAGCTAAGCAAATGATTGAAGCCGGTGCATGTTGTATCCAGATTGAAAACCAAGTTTCTGATGCAAAGCAATGTGGTCACCAAGATGGAAAGGTAACGGTTCCACATGAAGATTTCCTAGCTAAAATTAATGCGGTTCGTTATGCATTCTTAGAGCTTGGCGTAGATGACGGCGTTATTGTTGCTCGTACCGATTCACTAGGTGCCGGCCTAACGCAGAAAATCCCTGTATCAACCTCTGAAAGCGACCTGGCTGCTCAGTACAATGCATTCTTAAAAACAACACCTGTTAACGGTGCTGACGATTTATCTGAAGGCGACCTTGTATTGAAGCAAGGTGGACAACTAGTGAAGCCTGAGCGCTTACCAAATGGCTTATTCCGCTTTAAGGACAATTCTGGTTTCGACCGCGTAGTACTAGATTGTATAACATCACTTAAACACGGCGCAGACTTGTTGTGGATTGAAACTGAAAAACCTCACGTTGGTCAGATTGCTGAAATGGTTAACGCCATTCGTAAAGAAGTACCAAACGCGAAGTTAGTTTATAACAACTCTCCATCTTTCAACTGGACACTGAACTTCCGCCAGCAAGTATTTGATACTTGGACTGAAGAAGGCAAAGATGTTTCTGCATACGACCGCGCTAAGTTAATGAGCGAAGAGTACGATGCGACTGAATTAGCGACCACTGCTGATGAAAAAATTAAGAGTTTCCAAGCAGACGCTGCTCGCGAAGCGGGTATTTTCCATCACCTTATTACACTACCCACTTACCATACTACGGCGTTGTCTACTGACAACTTGGCCAAAGGGTACTTTGGTGAAGAAGGTATGCTGGCTTATGTTCGCGGTGTTCAGCGCCAAGAAATTCGCCAAGGCCTAGCATGTGTTAAACACCAAGCTATGGCAGGTTCAGATTTAGGTGATACCCACAAAGAGTACTTCTCTGGTGAAGGTGCACTTAAAGCTTCTGGTGATGATAACACCATGAACCAGTTCGACGTTTAAACACAAAGTATCCCAACTTTGTTCAAAGGCACCTTAGGGTGCCTTTTTTTATTATTCAGGGAATTTATCTGAATTTGCTCCATATCCAAATTAACAAATCAATGTAATTATCAGCAATAGAAAACAAATATTCATATTTTTCAGATACTTGAAATTTTCATTCTTTTTAAGAGTAAGACCAAAAGCGTATCTGACAGCGGATAAAAAAGGCTTTATAATAGCCCTGTCTAATTGAGTTTATTAAGAGCATTACAATAATGAATATAGCGAAGGTCGACTTAAATTTACTGGTATATTTAGATGTTTTACTGCGAGAAGGCAGTGTAACAAAAGCGGCCAATCAGCTTAGCATCACGCAACCTGCGATGAGCAATGGGTTAAAACGCCTGCGTGACTTATTTAAAGATCCTTTATTGGTGCGCACCAGCGACGGAATGACGCCTACAAAACGGGCACTTGAACTTCAACCCACTATTCGTGATGTGCTCAGCCGACTTGAAAGTTCAATTCAACCAGAGACCGATTTTGATCCGCTAACCAGCGAACGCACTTTTCGCATCATGACAAGTGACTATGCAGAAAGCACGCTATTACTTGAACTAGTAGGCAGGCTAACTGATCTAGCACCAAACATTACGCTAGATTTAATTACCCCTAGTGACGTTACCTTCCACGATGTAGAGCAAGGCAAGGTCGACATGGCCATTAACCGCTTTGAAGAACTGCCGCTGTCTTTTCATCAAAAAGTGATTTGGTACGATACCTTTAGTTGTGTAATGAGTTCAGATCACCCGCTTGTTGCTAAGTGTGACTTAGACAGCTACTTAAGCGCTCAACATATTTGGGTGAGTAAAACTGGCTTTGGTGTTGGCGTGGGTATCGACCCAACAGAAGTACAGAAACTTGGTTGGGTAGACGCAGAGCTAACTAAAATAGGCAAGCAACGGGCTATTCGCGTATTTACACGACATTACCACGCGGCATTACAGATAGCTAAAACGCAAAAGCTTATCGCCACCTTGCCAAGCAAAGCGGCAAAGTTATTTAAAGACGACCCAAGCGTTGTAGTGAAAGAACCACCGTTCGATATTCCCCCAATTGCGTTAAAAATGGCATGGAGTGCACTATTGCACCATGATGCGGGGCATATCTGGTTACGTCGCTTGATTAGCGATGTAGCGAACGAAATGAGTGACAGCTAAAGCATCCTGTAGTGTCTCGCCATTAAGATTTTACATATGAATACTAAATGCACACAAACATTCACTGTAAAAATGGCAAAGATAGGAACCATAAATTAAAAAACTGCCTCTATACTCTCTACACTAGAGCTACAGAAAATGTATAGAGGTAGTTATGCAAAATTATATTACACGAGGCCGTTTACAGGTTGCTGAGCAACTCGATGATTTCATCAACCAAAAGGCAATGCCAGGCACTGGTGTTCAATCAGACGCTTTTTGGCAAGGTGCAGAAGCCCTCTTTTCAGAATTCGTTCCTCAAAATCGTGCCCTGCTAGAAAAAAGAGAACAACTCCAACGCGCTATCGATGACTATCACAAAGCGGGAAACCCCGCTTTCGGTGAGCAATATATAACTTTCTTAAAAGAAATTGGTTACTTAGTAGAGCAGCCTGAAAAGGTACAAGCCGATACCACAAACGTGGATGCAGAAATTGCTACTATGGCTGGCCCTCAATTAGTTGTACCAATTAACAACGCCCGTTATGCACTGAATGCTGTTAATGCTCGCTGGGGGAGTTTGTATGATGCTTTATACGGCACTGATGTTATTAGCAACGAGAACGGAGCAGAACCCGGCAAAAGCTATAACCCTATCCGTGGCGAGAAAGTGGTAGCGAAAGCGAAAAGCTATTTAGATAGTATGCTTCCACTTGCAAAAGGAAGCCACGCAGATGTTGTCGGTTATAAAATAGAAACAGGCAAATTGGCGATTTCCTTAACTGATGGCGACATCACTACACTTGCGAACACCGAGCAATGGCAAGGTTACCAAGGTGATATAACAGCTCCTACTGCGCTGTTATTCGTTCACAACGGCCTGCATTTTGAAATTCAGATAGATGCCACCAGCCCTATCGGTAAAACTGACGCCGCTGGCGTTAAAGATGTGCTGATTGAGGCTGCATTGACTACCATCATGGATTGCGAAGACTCAGTCGCCGCTGTTGATGCCGAAGATAAAACCTTGGTTTATAGCAACTGGTTAGGGCTAATGAAAGGCTCGCTAAGCATTGAAATGAGTAAAGGTGGCAAAACTATCGTTCGGGCTATGCATGAAGATAGAGTGTATTCGCCTTCCAAACATGTAACGAATCAAGAGCAACTATCTTTATCTGCGCGCAGCCTTATGTTTGTACGTAACGTAGGTCATTTAATGACAAACGACGCGATGCTATTCGATGGTGAGCCAGTACCAGAAGGTATTATGGACGGTTTAGTGACTTCGCTTATCGCCAAGCATGACTTACTGAATAACAGTCCATTCCAAAACTCTCGTCATGGCAGCATTTATATTGTTAAACCCAAAATGCATGGCCCTGAAGAAGTGGCTTTTTCTGATGCGCTATTCGCCAAAATAGAAACCGTCATCAATGTGCCTAAAAACACGTTGAAAATGGGTATTATGGATGAAGAACGCCGCACCAGCGTGAATTTAGACGCCTGCATCAATGCTGCGAAGTCTCGCGTTGTATTTATTAATACAGGCTTTTTAGACAGAACAGGCGATGAAATTCATACGTCTATGCTTGCAGGCCCTTTCGCCGAAAAAGCGACCCTTAAGACGATGCTGTGGATTAAAGCCTATGAAACCGCAAATGTAGCCGTCGGCCTTCGATGTGGCCTGTCAGGTAAGGCGCAAATTGGCAAGGGCATGTGGCCAATTCCCGATGAAATGCAAAATATGATGGATGCCAAAATTGGACATCCAAAGTCTGGTGCAAATACCGCATGGGTACCCTCACCTACCGCTGCCACTTTGCATGCGCTGCATTATCATGATGTTAATGTCTTCGACATTCAGAAGGGATTAGATCAAGATTTCTCAGGCCTTAACGATATTTTGACTATTCCACTGCTAGAAAGTAGAGATTCACTATCAGCCGACACGATACAGCGGGAAATAGATAATAATGTGCAAGGTATCTTAGGTTACGTGGTTCGTTGGGTACATCAGGGAGTAGGCTGCTCTAAAGTACCTGATATTAATAATGTTGGGCTGATGGAAGACAGAGCTACACTCCGTATTTCATCGCAGCACATCGCTAACTGGCTTGAGCACGGCATTGTAAGTGCCGCGCAAGTTGATGAATCCCTTCGCAGAATGGCAAAGTTAGTTGATGAGCAAAATGCTGGCGACGCAGAATATATCCCTATGATGCCTGATTTAGATAGCTCAATTGGTTTCTTAGCCGCTAGCGATCTTATCTTTAAAGGGAAAGAACAGCCAAGTGGTTATACCGAGCCTTTATTGCACGCAAGACGCCGCGAAATGAAAGCGAAGTTAGTCTCTGTAAAATAGCCCAACGAGATTAACCTGGCTAAATCAACCGCGTATTCGTTGTTGCTATTTCTATGGCTACGCCAGTCAATAAACGCCATGCCGAGCTTATCTCACCTAGTATTACTAATTAGATAAGTTCGGCATTTTTGCTTCTTTAGCACTGCCAACACTCGTACATAGTTAATTAATAAGTCACCTACCAGCACGCCAATAAAGTGGCAGGCTCGGCTAACTCTACTACGCTTTTACTATAATCACTGGAGTTAAAAACATGCAGGTAACTTCATCGGTACCCGTTGCTAAGGTACCCGCTACTATCGTGCCTATTTTGTCGGGCGGGGGCACTCGACTTAGTGCGCATATTGGTATTTTAAAAGCACTTAAAGATTTAAATGTGGAAATTAAAACACTTGTGGGGGTATCTGGAGGTTCAATCATTGCGGCGATGTACGCCAAAGGCCATAGTATTGAAGATATGCGAGAGTTAGTCATTGCCACCGACTTTAAACAATTTACCGCTTTTTCCGTGTGGCGATTATTGCGAGAAGGCGGGTTGTCGTCGGGAGATCATTTCGAACGCTGGATTGATGATAAGCTTGAAGGCATCACTTTTGCAGAGCTTCCCATCGCACTCACTATATTAGCCACAGATGTAAACGGTGGCGGCCCCGTACTGTTTGGAAAAGACAATACGCCGGACATGAAGGTTTCACAAGCCGTGCGTTATTCTATGTCTATCCCTCTACTCTTTTCCTTTAAACCTTTCAAAGAACACTTGTTGGTAGACGGCGCAATCTTATCTGAAGATGCCTTGTTTGAAGATTGGCAACATGATGGCACGCCGACGGTATGCTTTCGACTTCAAAGTGCCATTCAAAAACGTAAGATAATAAAGAAAGGCGTGCTATTGCTACCGCAGTATCTATCGATGTTGATACGCACCTTTATGACAGCCATATCAAGAGAATATATTAACGCGAAGTACTGGCATAACACTGTGGTCATTAATACGGGGGAAATTTCAGCGGTAGACTTTGCGTTAACCGCTGAAATGAAGAACCATTTATTTGAACTTGGTTACGAAACCACGAAAGAATTTCTTCCTAAAAAGTGCGCCGCTTTTCAATCTATCAAAGTGGCTTCTACTGGCTAGGAGTTCTTTTAGTCTGGATTTCTAGATGTTGTAAAAGTCTTTGTACCAATCTACAAAATTCTTAACACCAACATCGATAGACGTAGACGGTTTATAGCCTGTGTCATTAACCAATGATGATACATCTGCATAGGTATCTGGAACATCACCAGGTTGTAATGGTAAAAGCTCTTTTTTCGCCTCAACACCCAGTGACGCTTCTAAGGTTTCGATAAATTTAAGCAAATGCACTGGTGTTTGTGCACCAATGTTATAAACCTTGTAAGGCGCTTTACTAGAGCTAGGATCTGGCGCGCTTGCATCCCAACTTTCGTTTGGCTTAGCCACGTTATCTAATGAGCGAATAACCCCTTCAACGATATCATCAATGTAGGTGAAATCTCGTCTGTGGTTACCGAAGTTGTATACCTGAATGGTTTTGCCTTCCAGTATGGCTTTAGTAAATTTAAACAGCGCCATATCAGGGCGACCCCAAGGGCCATAAACCGTAAAGAAACGTAATCCAGTAGTAGGTAAGTTGTATAAATGGCTGTACGTATGCGCCATTAGCTCGTTCGCTTTTTTCGACGCTGCGTATAAGCTTACTTGGTGATCGACATTATGCTGCTCTGAGAACGGCATTGTTTCATTAGCACCATAAACAGAACTTGATGATGCATAAACCAAATGACCTACTTTATTATGGCGACATCCCTCAAGGATGTTCATAAAGCCAACTAAGTTGGCATCTACATAAGCATTAGGGTTTTCAATTGAATACCGTACCCCTGCCTGCGCCGCTAAGTGCACCACTTTATCGAACTTTTGGTCTTCGAATAAGGCTGCCATTTCAGGGCGATCTTCAACACCCATCTTAATAAATGTAAAGCGTTCACCTGCCGCTGAATTTTGAACTTGCTCAAGCCTGGCATGTTTAAGCGCGATATCGTAATAATCGTTAATGTTGTCAATTCCAACAACATCGTCACCGCGATTAATTAAATATTGAGAAACGGCTGCACCAATGAAGCCTGCAGCGCCGGTAACCAGAATTTTCATAAAAGTCCTTTAAGATAAATCGTCTTTTGATCTGTTTTTTTGTCTATATTTCCAACAAGCAACTCTGTCATATAGCGACTCATTTTTTTCGCACTATGCTTTAGCAAAATACGAAGTGGCATCTTGAGCAAGTGACCTCTTATGAAGGCTAAATTAGTGGCAAAATTGCGAAAATTAGACGGTATAAGTTTGTGATTTAATGCTAGCACTCGAGTAAAAACGAAATCACAATAAACCAATTGAAGTTTAGATAGTTTAACTTGCGGCAGAAGTGCTTTTAAGTCAAGTTCAATGTTTACGTTTAGCCGTTTCATATGGACCAAAAACACTGTGATTTGAAACCGAAAATTTTAGTCTCAATACCATAATTTTGAATCACAGTGTAATAGAAACGTGAGCCAAATAAGGGCTTATTGTTTTCCCTCTGCCCTAGATATCAATTGTTGAATAAACATCACTGGAATAGCATAAGAAATACCAGAAGGAGTAGAAAGAGCGCTCTCTTTGGTGTCCTTTACGATGACTTTGTTAATAATTCCCACGACTTTTCCAGAATGGATATCATAAACGGGGCTTCCACTGTTGCCTGGGTAAGCGGTAGCATCTAGTTGATAAATTTTACTAGTATCCAGCAGTCTTTTCATCATTTCCAGCGTTAGTTGGTCTGAATTTTTTGCAGGGATAGCATCTGGTGTTAAAGCCGAAATATAGCCTCTATGTGTGGCTGGGAAGAGCCCAAGTATTGCACCAATTGGAAAACCAGTGAACGCTATTTCAGTGCCTGCTGGCAATAAGCTTTCATCCGCTAATACTAAGGGCGTTAAAGGTTCAGAAAGAACGATTAGGGCGATGTCGTGTTGAGGATCGATATATTCAACAGTCCCTTTTAGCATCTTAACTTTCTTGCCCTCACCACTCAAAACAACATAATCTTCAACAATGGTTGGGTCTAGAGGCTCTGAAACTACATGGTAATTAGTTACCACATATTTTCCCTCCCCGACTACAAAGCCAGTACCTAATATTCGCGGCGCAGTATGTTTTATCGGGGCATTGATCGCAATTGCTACCGTACCTTTCGTGACTTCTTTAACGACATCAGGAAAAAAGGAATTATCATTGGCATTGCAATAAAAGCCAGAGGTGGTTAGAACAGCGAAAGAAAAAAGAAGAAGTCTTACAATATTTTTCATGTTACTTTCCTTAAAACACGTTTCATAATTTGTCTATTACAAACAACGCAAATGATAAACTTCTTTCGTGAGATTACCTTCTTTATCATCTCGCCGCTCTGTTTAATTACAGCGTTTTCTGCTGCAGGACTTTGGCTACTTTATTCTTCAAAGTTAAATTCTGCAAAATTAATGATATCAATTACTTTTCTGTCTCTGGTGATTTTCTCACAGAGCTGGGTTTCTAGTATTATTTTATACCCCCTTGAGTTCGGGTTTACCGACGAAAGTGAGCAACTTGAGACTCCAGAATTTATCTGGACTCCAGCGTGCTACTACGCTACAAACGGTTCGGTTCCTGAAATTTCACGCTGGAATGAATGCTCTTTACAACGTTTGCTTCAAGCTAAAATTTTGTCTGAGCAGCATCAAATCCCTATCATATTAACGGGTGGAAATTTTCTGTTAGATGAAACGGTAAACTATGCCATTAAAGCCCAAGAATTATTGATATCACTAGGTATGTCAGCAGACGGCATCGTTATATTAAATGAAGGGACAAGTACATTCACAGAGATTAATGCTTTAAAGAGAAGCTTTGCGGATGTGAAAATTTTAGCCGTTACAAGTGCCACTCATCAAAAACGCGTAGCGATAATGTTAGCCGATGCAAATATTCAGGCTAAAGTTAAAGGGGTCGACTTCAAAAGCTCTGGGGAGCTAAAGCCTTTTGTTACCATGCCATCGGCTTCTTCACTAGACAATATTAGAAAAGCTTTTTATGAATATATGGCTTTATTGAAGTATCTTATATTTGGTAATTAGCACAAAGATTAAATTAAAAGAGTGCTAGCATCTGCTAAAATCAGGTATGTTATTAACAATTTTATAACGGAAGAGCAGTTAAAGTGGCTTCAAAATCATTCCTTGCAAAGGTGAAAAAAATAGTTGGCCCAACATCAAAAGTAGGCAAGCTTTTGGGTGGCTATGAAAAATTGCGTGAAGCTAACTTCATCTCAAAGCACTTTTCAACTTATCTCGATCCTATAGTGGCACAACAAGAAGGTTTAAAGGCTGAAAGCTATAAAATTCGACATAATGTTTACTGTGAAGAACTTGGTTTTGAGCCTCTGAAAGAAGATTTTCAAGAAAAAGATGAGTTTGATGTTTTTTCTACACCTTGTTTAGTTAAGCACAAAGGTTCAGAACACTATGCTGGTACTGTGCGCTTAGTTATGCCCCAAGAAAGTCATCAGCAGTTGCCAATTGAAAAATATTGCCTTAATTCAATAACCCACGAAACACTAAATCCAACAAACTTTGAACGGCGCCAGGTATGCGAAATATCGCGACTTGCCGTTCCAAAAGAGTTTCGAAAACGTGTAATGGACCAATATCAAGGTGCTGCAACCGGTGTTATCAACCAATATACGTATTCAGAAGACGAACTTCGCTGTTTTCCGTTTATTGCAATTGGCTTATATTTCTCTGCTGCGGCTCTTGTCATGCACAACGATATCAAACACACCTATGTAATGATGGAACCTAGGCTCGCTCGCAGCATGCGCTTTATTGGTATTCAATTTGAGCAAATCGGTCCTGTAGTTGAATATCATGGCAAACGTGCACCTTTTTATATTAATCCCACATTGCTTTATCAAAATCTAAGACCTAATTTCAGAATAATGCTTGATGACATTCAAGAGTCAGTTAATAAATACCCTAAAGGATGACATACGATTATGTTCGATTATTCAAAAGCTTTTTCTAGAAACATTGGGTGGCTAACTGAAAGCGAACAGCATGTTATAAAAACAAAAAAAGTGGCTATCGCTGGCGCTGGTGGTGTAGGTTTTGAGCACGCGGTTACATTGGCACGACTCGGAATTGAGAGATTCTCTGTTTCAGATTTTGATACTTTTGAAATTCACAATATGAACCGTCAGGCGGGCGCGTTCGCATCTACGCTAGATGAACCCAAAGTACAGGTTCTTGAACGTGTACTTAAAGATATAAATCCTAACTGCGCTATTGACGTTTTTCCAGATGGAGTACATCCGGATAATGTTGCCGAATTCCTATCAGACGTCGACATATATATAGATAGCTTAGATTTCTTTGTAATTGATATAAGAAGACAAGTATTTAGCTACTGTCAAAAAAATCGAATTCCTGCAATCACTGCAGCACCTCTTGGTATGGGTACTTCTGTAATATGTTTTACTGCGGAAAGTATGTCATTTGATAACTACTTCGACATAATTGATAGCGATGAAGAAAATGAGAAATGTTTAAAATTTTTGGTAGGGCTTTCACCCAAAATGCTCCAAAGGGACTACTTAGTAGTGCCTGATGCAGCTAACTTTAAAGAAAAACGTGGCCCGTCAACGCCTATGGCAGTGAAACTTTGTGCAGGCGTTGCCGCTACAAACGCACTTAAGATTCTTTTGAATCGTGGAGAAGTGTTGAGCGCCCCAAAAGGTATACATTTTGACGCTTACCGCAATAAATTCAAAGTGACAAATTTAAGATACGGTAATAAGAGCCTATTACAAAAATTAAAACTGAAGATTGCCAGAAAGATAGTACTGAGCTAAAGATAGTGCAGGGCTAACGGTGTCGATGTTTTTTACAAAACATAAATACCTAAACTTTAGAAAAATAAAAAAACCATAATTTTCAAACCCTTAAACAGTTGGCACGTTTTAAGCTTAATTGTATCCGTAATATCCTATAAATCGTTTTGTTCAAACGGAGGCGACATGAACAAGCTAACTAAAATTTTTGCAGGTGTGGTTTTAGCAGGAAGCACAGCAATGGCTTCTGCAGCACCATTGTATGTAAACTCGGGTGACAACGATAGCGGCGTACCTTTTGGTGATGCTGATGGTTTCACATACACCTTTGACGCATTCACATTCAACGATCTTCAGCCTGTTTCTACTTATTTAGATCTAGAAGGCGACGGTATCCAAAATGGCACACTAGTTTTTGATAGCGCTGTAGGTGAAGTAGGTCTTTTAAACCCTGATACAGGTTCAGATGAATTCTTTACAGATGCATGGAGTCTAACGTTTGATTATAAACTTTGGGGTTATGCTGGTATCAGTGACGACGTAGTTGCAAACGGTGTGTTTGATGATGGTGAAGTTTTAGCTGCTCAATTCGTTGGTGGTTTCTTCAACATGTATTTTGACGACGACGTTACAGATGGCGTGGACCCAGTAAGTGCAATGACACTTTCATTGACGGGTTCTACATTTAATGCTGGCGGTGGTGTTAACCTTTCTCTTTTTGCTGAAATAGAAACAGTTTTAGCTAACTTGTTCTTCTTGGATCCATCTTTCAATGGTGATTCTGATTTAGCAGCAGTTGTAGCTAATAATGACCCGAGCCAGTATGGTGCAACCATTACTGCAGAGATCACTGATGCGACTCAAGCTCCTACTGATCAAGGTTTCGCTGTAACTAGTTTTGAAACTGATGTTTTGACTTCTTTAGGCATCGATTTAGATGACTACGATAACGAAGTTTTCTTAACGCGTACAACTACTCTTCCAAGTGCTAACCTTGAAATCCAAGTTTCATCTCCTGCTTCAATAGCAATGATGGGCCTAGGTTTAATTGGTCTTGCTGGATTGCGTAGAGTTAAAAAAGCTTAATTATAGAGCTTAATGTATTTTTGTAAAAGCGACCGGAAGGTCGCTTTTTTTTTGTCCTATTTGCAAATAGAACTAACTATCTATTGCAATATGCAATGTTTTAAACCAACATTGAAAAAAATTATTCAGGGAAGAAAATGAAATATTTATCACCTATACTGATTTCTTGTTGTCTTTTTGCTTGTACACCGAGTAGCAATAAAGAACCTGTAACGTCTATCTCCCCTGAATTATCGTCTACAGAATTAGCCTCTTCAGTTGTGAAACTCAGAGGAGCCGTCAAATCCTCTCCACAAGATGCGAATCAAAGATATTTACTTGCCAAGGCATATTTGTATCAAGGAAAATACGATTTTGCTGAGAAAGAAGTAAACAAGTATTTAGAGAACACAGCGGAAGAAAATAGCAAATCTGTAGATCGAATAGTAATGGAAATTCTATTTCTGTCAGAAAGCTATACATCTTTATACTCGTTGGCAAATAAACTAACCCCAGGTTCAGAGGCTCATCATTTAGCCCAAGATCTTTTATCATTTTCAGGTCAGCGCCAAAACAGCGAAGTGAAATCAGCGCTATTTAAAAACCTTTACCCTCTCCTTAATCAAAATAGACTAAACGAACTCGACGCTTTTATCGATGAAAGTACGATAGGCCAACACACCTTTATTCAACAATTACTAGCTGCTAGATTTTATTATTCTACCGGTGACTTCAAGTCTTCATCGATAATTTTTGACCATTTACACACCCTGAGACCGTTCGATACCCAGGTTATAGTGTTAGCGGCTATTTCCTTTTATAAAGCGCATTCATTAGAGAAAGCCGACTACTACGCTGACTTACTGTCAAAGGCAAACAAAGATAACCCTATCGCAATGCTAATAAAGGGGAGTATCAATTTTGAGGCGGGCAACTTCGCTGCTGCCGAACAGGAATTAGAGTTGGCAACATCTAGGGGGTTGGACTCATTTGAGGCAAGGCTGACAAGTGCATTAACTAGCTATCAACTCGGCAATTTTGAAAAAGCATATAATCACTTCGAGAAAATCGAAGATAAAATTCCTGATACGCACCCAATATACCGCTATATAACAGCCACTAAGCTAATGCTAGGCGATCCTTTAGAAGCATATAACTCATCTAAAGGCTTAGAAGTTAATGACTCTACACTACCGTTGTTACTTAACTTAGCGAGATCCTTGAGAGCAACTGGGGAGACAGCAGAGTCAGATTCATTACTGAGCGTGCTTAAAAAAGAAAAATTTTCAGATAAAGATATTAACTATACCTTAGATACTTACCTCAAATCAGTAGGACAAATTGACTCATCGTCCTTAACATCAAGCTTTGAGAACTCTTCTCAAAATACGCAACAAAGAGCCGTACTGATCGTTAGTTTGATTTCGAGTAATGAAGAACAAACCGCTATTGATTATTTAGATGAGTGGTTAACTGAAGCGCCTAATGACGAAAAATTACTGATATTGAAGCTCGCAGCCTTGGTCAAAATTGGTGACTCAGAAAAAATAGATGAAGCCATCGATACTATTGAAGAAATATCGCCCAACCATCCTCTTTTGAATTCATATAGAGCCCTTGCTTTACTTCAGGATGGAAACAAGCCTAAAGCTCATCAGCTTTTGAAAGAAACTATATCCAATAACTTTTACTCTCCGTGGGCAGTAAAACTATTGGTTAATAGCTCTGCTAATGACAGCGAAAAGGAAAGCACCCTCAAGTTTTTGACTTCGGTTTACAACGATAATGATGGGCAAAAATACCTTACTCCAACGTTAGATTTAGCATTCACTCAAGCATCGGCTAGCCAATTCGAAAGGGCGATAGCAACAATTGATAAGTGGGAACAAGCGAAGAGTGATACAACCTCTGAAAGCGATGAAATTTTTGAATTAAAAACAGTCTTGTACTTATCTGTTAAAGAACTAAAAAATGCAAAAGAAACCTTGGCGGAGTGGAAAGAATCTACAGGTATTTCGAAAAAGTACCTTTTAAGGGCTCTGTCTTTAGCAGATCTTGATAAAGACTGGAGATTTGCAATCTCATCCATAAATGAAGCACAGAATCAACTAGATGAAGAAGACTCTGAAACACTTAAGTTATTAAAAGTTAGATACCTTCTAAAAAACAATCAAAATTCCGAAGCTATAAAATCCTTAGAGTCGTGTTCTGTTAAAACTAAAGCTATGCCTGTTTGGAAGAAGTTTAAAGGGCAAACTCTCGCGATAGACAAACAATACTCGCAAGCTATAGCCTTTTTTTCTGATGCTTACAGAATGAGCAATTCCACGGAGTCAGCTATATATTTAATGCAAAGTTACTACGCTAACCAGCAGCTGGCTCAAGCAGAAAAGTTTGCACTTAAACATTTAGACGTTTATCCAAAAGATATTGTTGTGAGAATGCGTTTAGCAGAATTTCTTTTCAACAGCTCTCCTAGCAAAGCTATAAAGCACTATGAATTTTTAAATAATAATGGATTATCATCTACAAGTTCTCTTAATAACCATGCATGGCTATTGCTCAAAATTGGGGAAAATAAATCGGCTCTAGAACTAGCTCAAAAAGCCTATAATAAAGCGCCGGATGAAATAGCAGTCATAGATACATATATAAAAAGTCTTGTTGCTAGCAATAAAACTAATGAAGCATTAGCGTTAGCAGAGTCTCTTTACTCCAAGCAGCGTGATAGTTTTGAAATTGCAATGATTTACACTAAAACCCTCCTTGATTCAAATGACAAGAATACTGCTAAAGGCGTATTAAGACTAATCATTCCCAAAGGCAACCAGCAGCGTGCGGATTACAATAGAATGAAAGAAATGCTGTCTGAGATTTAACAAGTTATAATCGCTAGTAAGATTCTTAATATAAGGCTAAGATTAGCAACTTTACCGGCTCTAAATTCACTAATAAAAGTAGTTTATTTGTTAGTTCATTAACATTATGAGTTATAGGAAAAGTTAAGACACGTTACTATGCCAACAACACTGCAGCTAATAAAATCTGATCTGAAAAGAAAGCAGGCCATCTTTCACCAAGACGGCGCTGAAATTTCATTACTTAGGACATGTCTTACTGATGGAACGAGTGCTAATATTTTATACCGATTGGCTGCTAGGTGCGCTAAAACACGGATTTTAGCTCCCTTCGCGTTATTACTCCAACATGTAAATAGAGTCTATAATGGTTGTGTAATCGGCGTTAAAGCCGACTTCGCCGAAGGTTTTGTGATTATGCATCCTATTGGCGTCGTCATAAATTCGAAGGTAAAAGGTGGTAAGAATATCACTCTAGAGAGTGGTGTAGTGATGGGTGATGAAAAAGGTAAGTCCCCCACCCTTGGTAGTCATATATTTATTGGTGCTGGCGCTAAAGTTTTTGGCCCAATCACTGTGGGTAATAATGTAAAAGTAGGCGCTAATGCAGTAGTAGTAAAAGACGTAGAGTCTAACAAGACTGCACTTGGCATTCCCGCTAAAACAAAGTAAGTTTAAATGAAGTATATCGAAGTATTATTTTGGGTTGTCTCCTTAGCTATTGTTTATAGCTATGTTATCTATCCCTTCATATTAATCTTTGTCAGCGCACTGGTTCAATGCGTACGAGACACACGCTACGCGTTGATAAAAAAAGAACGCCGCACAGAAATATCAGAAGCCTCATCTGTCACCATTGTGATATCAGCCTTTAATGAAGAATCCTGCATTAAAGAAAGAATCGAAAATCTACTTTCTTTAAATTATCCCATAGAAAAACTAAACATCTTTGTCGCATCCGATGGAAGTACCGATAATACCAACACAATATTGTCGTCATTCAGTGATCCCCGCTTACAAACATTCTGCTTTGAAGAGAACAGAGGCAAGATAAATGTGTTGAATGATTTGATGGAGCGAGTGACCTCAGACATCACTGTTTTCTCAGACGCGAATACCACTTTTGAAAAGGACGCGGTAACCCAACTTGTTATGTCTATTAACCAGAAGGGGGTAGGTGCAGTTTGTGGAGAATTAGTGCTTATTGACGCTCATTCTGGTGACAATAAAGACAACCTTTATTGGAAGTACGAGCAAGTTCTGAAGTTCCACGAGTCACGCTTGAATGCGTTATTAGGTGCAAACGGCGGCATCTATGCTATAAAAACAGATTTTTACATTCCATTACCAAGCAACACTATCATCGATGATTTTTGTATAGTGATGAATGTAGCACGCCAAAAGCAATCCGTGGTTTACACCCCCGAGGCTAAAGCAATAGAAGAAATTGCGCCGAGTATGCAAGAAGAAGCTAACCGGCGAATACGTATTGGGGCCGGAAATTATCAGGCCCTTGCAAGACTGACTTGGCTACTCAGCCCTAAATATAAATGGCGCTGTTTCTCATTTATAAGCCATAAAGTTATACGTTGGTTTGTCCCCCACTTTATGATTATTTCTTTGTCGACGAATTTCGCTTTGCTATGGCACAGCCATTCGATTTACACTTACCTATTCAGCGCACAGGCCGCATTTTACTGTCTGTGGCTACTTGGAAGTTTAAAACTTTTAAGAAACATACCGATTTTAAGTGGCATCGTGTCACTAATAACTTTTTTTGTATCAATGAACATTTCACTCTTTCGTGGCTACATTAGATATTTAACAAGCAATTTATCTGCTACTTGGCAAAGGACATCTCGATGATTGCAGTTGTTGCAATAATTTTATTCGCACTCTTTATAGCGGCTTTTATTTTCATCGTCCGTAAGAAAAAAATGCAAAGTTGGCTGTGGAATTATACCAAGAGCCAATTTTCTTCATCTCCTAAAGTTTCAGGAGTAAAACATGTGATGTTTTGCTTCGTCGACCATTATGAGCCCCAATGGCTAAATAAAGATAATATAGAGCTAGAAAGAAAGCGTGTAGATCGCTGGATGGTCGATTACCCCAAAATGGCTCAGAAGTTTACTGATGCTGATGGATGCCATCCCAAACACAGTTTTTTCTACCCAGAAGAAGAATATAGGAAAGAGCATCTTGACAAAATTTCCGATCTCTGTGCAAAAGGGTTTGGTGAAATAGAGATTCACTTACACCACGAAAATGATACTAGTGACAATTTACGAAAGACGCTTTCCGGTTTTGCAAACACCCTGCATAACGAGCATAACGCGCTAAGTTTAGATCCTTCGACAGGCAAGCCTACATACGCCTTTATTCATGGCAACTGGGTTTTAGATAACTCTCATCCTAAAGGTCATTGGTGTGGCGTAAATGATGAGCTTATAGTGCTACGGGAGACCGGGTGTTATGCAGACTTTACTTTCCCCTCTCCTGATGAATCGCAGCCCGCCATGCTAAACACTATATATTACGCCAAAGATGATCCCGTGAAACCTAAGTCTTATGAAACTGGTAAGCCCGTAGAAAAAGGGGGACGAGCGTGGGGAGACATCCTCCTTGTTCAAGGCATTTTGGGTTTAAATTGGAAGGTCAAAAAGAAAGGGATATTTCCCCAGATAGAGAATTCAGATGTAAGAAGTACTTTTCCACCTACACCCAATAGAGTCGATCTTTGGGTAGAGCAAGGAATTCACGTTAAAGGAAAGCCCGAATGGATTTTTATCAAAATCCATACTCATGGGGCTCAAGATAACGATATGAACACGTTATTAGGTGAACCGATTGAAGCAATGCATCGTCACCTTAATGAAAAATACAATGATGGGGAAAATTTTGTTCTACATTATGTCTCCGCTCGAGAAATGTACAATATTATAAAGGCTGCGGAAGCGGATCTTAAGGGAGATCCTAACAATTTTAGAAATTACGTCTTGCCTGCACCGATGTTTAAGAGGTTATAACTTGAAGTTTTCCCGTTTACAAAGGAAGTTAGGTGGATGGCTTGGACTTGATCGCCATTACTGGGAAAAGCGCTCTAATGGGCTTTACAGTCTCAACTTTCATCGAATAGGTTTGGGGAAAGACACGCCTTTTGATCCTTGTGTTTTTTCATGCAGTACCCAGGAGCTTGACGAACATCTTGCATTTATAAAACGTCACTTCACAGTTATTACCTTGGCGGAACTAGAGTCTCTAGTTAAACGTAATGTAGTACCAGATAGGCGCTATATGTGCCTTACGTTTGACGATGGTTATATAGACAACTATACCAACGCGTTGCCTGTTCTAAAAAAACATAACTTAAAAGCGAGTTTTTTTATTGCCACAGGGCTAGTTGGCAATAACACTGTTCCTTGGTGGGACAAAATAGCTTATTTAATTAAACATTATAACCCTCAAAATTTAAAGCTATCAGACTGGGAATTCGAGGTTTTAAACAAAGATGGAGAAGAAAACTTCATAAGAGAAATACTTTCGGCAGTAAAGAGTTGCAAATACTCCGCAGCTAGTCAAATAGAAGAACTTGAATTTAAATTTTCACACTCATCCGGTTATCCAGACGCTGAGTTTATGAACTGGGAACATCTTTCATCGTTACTAGATGAGGGTATGGAAGTAGGTGCCCACTCCCACAACCATGATATTTTAACGAAACTCTCCGACGAAGAACTATTTTATGAATTAAGTCATTCAAAAGCCCTGTTAGAGGAAAAGTTAGCGTGTTGCGTTACTGCATTTTCTTACCCTGTAGGTAATAAGTCTACCTACAATGAGAAGGTAATAGATGGATTAAGAAACACAGGTTATCAGATAGCATTTAACTTTCTACCAGGAGTAAACGTCTCTCCTGCATCCACCCCCTACGACCTACATCGCTTTCCTATTGCTCCAAACATGAACCAGGAAGCATTAAAAAAGATGTTTAGTTATACGAGTAGGTTCTGAACCCAATGCGAATTTTACATTGCGTGAGCAGTTTACAAGTAGGTGGGGCCGAGAAATGTGTCAAAAATCTCGTGTCAGCGCAAAAGCAGCAAGCATTGGACATTGCTGTCATGACTTTTGGTACAAAAGACGATGCATTTCAGCGTGAAATTGAAGTACTAGGGGTGCCCGTTATCAATATAAACGGGAACCTATTAACTCGCACTTTAAAACTGATAAGCCTAATTAAGGGTTATTCAACACTACATGTTCATTCACCTGCTGTAATACGCGCATTCTCTCTAATCTTTCCCTTCTTGTTAAATAAAAATATTGTGTACACCATTCACGGAGAAATAGAGCCCCCCATTGGTTTTATTAAACAATCCCACTGGCTAGCCAAATACTACGTCGACAAAGTATTCGGCGTGTCAGAAAACATAAAAGCTGGAATAAATAAACGCTACGGTTGGTCTTCGACTTCTGTTGAAGTGATTAAAAATGGTGTGGCCATCCCCGAGGCTTTTGAGCTTATCGGCGATAACCCTAAGCTCCAATTATGCACGGTTTCTAGATTAGTCCCCCTTAAAAATATATCTCAGCTTATAAACGCTTTTGAACGCTTTCAATGTAATAAGTACGCCGACCTCCATATTTATGGCGATGGGCCAGAAATGTTAGCACTTAATTCCCTGGCTATGGCTTCAACTATTAAGGAATCTATTGTTTTCCATGGAGCAGTACTAAACGAAGATGAAATTTATCGAGAGAAAGATTTACTTTTAATTAACTCGACGACAGAAGGCCTCCCTATGGCGCTACTGGAGGCTATGGCAAGAGGAATACCCAGCTTTTCGACCAGTGTTGGTGAAATCCCAAACGTTATATCAAATCTCGATAACGGGGTGGTTTATAGTGTAAATGACTTAGAATACTGGCATTCGCAAATTATTGTGATACAAGAAAATAGGCAGAGGTTAAAAGCGATGGGGGTCGCCGCTCGGCAATTTGTAAAAGATCACTTTGCTATTGACCACATTTCAGCGCTTTACAAAAAAAGCTATCAATGATGAAAAGAGAAATTCTTTTTTTTACTAACTTACACCCTTTACCATGGCAATCTACCCGCGCTACGTATAATCGTGAAGAAACGCGCCATTTAGCTGAACATGCCAATATTACTCTATTAATTCCCGTTCCTTGGTTTACCTGGATTAAAGAGGTGCTAATTAACGGACACCGAGGAGAGCCTAACATGTGCCTCTTCCCGTTCTTTTATATTCCCAAAGTACTTAGCTTTCTTCACCCGTTTTTTATGCTGTTATCCGTTGCCTTGTCTATAAAGCCCTTATACTTATTTTTTAGAGCCAAGAATGTAATAGCAAGCTGGGCTTATGCAGAAGGCGTATGTGCAGCGGTACTTAAACGCATATTTCGCTTCAAGCTCATTATTGAATGCCTTGGAAGCGACGTGAATGTGCTGATAAATAAACCAATACATAAGACCCAGATGCGATGGGCATTTGGAATCTCCGATACAGTTACAACTAAAAGTTATGCGCTCGCTAAAGAGGTCAATAAACACGCTCCGTTGGCCAAACTTGAAGTGGTTTATAACGGGGTAGATTTTGATACTTTTTCATTACGAAGTATTCCTCTATTTCGCGGTCACTCTTTAAACCTACTTTTCATAGGTTCCATCATCCCAACTAAAGGCGTTTTCGAGCTTGTAGAGGGGATAGCCGCACTAAAAGACAAACACTCCATTTCCCTATCAATTATAGGGAGCGGCCACAGTACTGCGCTTCTAAGAGATAAGATAATGCAACTTGATATGCAAGCGTCAATCTCACTGACGGGTGCAGTCCCCCACAATGAATTACCTCAACATCTTCAAAATGTCGATGCACTTTTGCTTCCTAGTTATCGAGAAGGCGTGCCTAATGTAATTATGGAATCGTTAGCCACAGGTACGCCTGTAGTCGCCACAAGAGTGGGTGGAATACCTGAGGTGGTATCATCCACCCTTAACGGAGTTTTCATTGAAGAACTTTCAGCTGAAGGGGTAGCGACGGCTATAGATACGTTGATAAAAAAAGATTGGCAACCAGCGCAAATAAGACAGTCAATTCAAAAATACACTTGGGAAAATACTGCTTTGCAATTAATCGATTTGCTAGATAAATAATTTCTGACTTTCCGGATTTTGCAAACTAAAACCTTTAGAGAGAAAAATTATGATTATTAATGCTCATAGAAGCAATGTTAAAAACATCGGGGATCTCCTTTCTTCTCCTCTTCACTACTATAACTTTAATCAAAAGACGTTAGTATTAGATATACATGATCACATTAACAAAATCGAGTTAATCTCAAAAGGTATGAGACTTCTCCCACTCACTACAAATATTATTATTGGTGGAGGCGGACTTCTTGATAATGAATTCTTTGAAGAGAGCATCCAAAAGCTAAACAAATTAAAAGTAAATAGCATCATCTATTGGGGGGTGGGTCACAATAAGCACGACGACGATAATGTAAAAAGAATATACACTTCTACAAAAAGCTTTCTAGATAAATCTTCACTTTATGGTGTCAGAGACAAACTAGATAATTATGATTTTTTGCCGTGTGTAAGCTGTATGCATCCAGAATTAGAAAGAAAGCATAATATTGTTAATGATGTCGTAATATTCGAACATGAGCACATCCCTGTGAAAATTGAATCTGACATTCCAAGAATGAGGAATGACCAGAAAGATTTTTCAAAAATCATTGAATTCTTGGGAAGTGCTAATTACGTTATTACTAATAGTTATCACGGTATGTACTGGTCCATACTAATGGGTAAAAAAGTTGTGTGCATCCCTTTTTCATCTAAATTTGAACTGTTTCCTTTTGAAACACCCATGGGTAAAGAAAGCGAGATAGACAGTCTCTTACAAAGCGCTAAGGTTCACGAAAATGCGATAGACTATTGTAGAAACTTGAATAACACGTTTTATTCAAAAGTTATGGATATTATTTAGCCTTATTTTAACAGTTGTTTTTTGAACTTCATAAAAGCACTATTTTCAAATAGCTTTAAAGTAACGAAATAAGTAAGAACGCCTGTAATAATTTTACAAATTAACTCTATTATGTTTGATTCCAAACCTAGAAGTTTATCAACAGAAAATATTGCAATGGCCATCACGCCAGTTGATACTGCTGGTGCTTTAAACTCTCGAAAAAAGCCTCCTAGTTCAAGGTATCGTTTTGAGTCTTGCACGTGTAAGACGTACCAAATTGATTCTCCTATGAATACCAAGAGAAGCGCAATTGTGATTGAGAACTGGCCGCCAATCAACCAAGCGGTGGCGGTGATACCTAACGCTAAAGCCGCTTGAACAACTTTTCTCTTACCATTTCCGGCAGCAAACAAACCTATCCCGCTAATTTCTTTTAATGAGTTCACTACCTGCATTAGACAGAGAACTTTTACAATATCAATAGCTGGAATCCATTTCGCCCCCAATATGAGAGGAACAAAATTTTCTGCCGTCATCGACAATCCAACAAAAAGAGGCGCTGATATAAAAACCGCAAAAAACACAGAGTCTTTGATGTATTTTGCTAATAATAATTTATCAGACGCCACTTTCGAAAATGTAGCTAGCGTTATGCTTTGAACAACTTTTGAAACAAGACTTACAGGCTTTTCAGAGATCGTTTTAGACATTCTATAAAAACCTAAAATACTAGAAGCATAAAAAGATTGGATAAAGAAAACGTCTAATCTAGAATTAACGTCCCAAATAACGGCAGTAAAAAAGCTGCTATTTACATCCTCCCAAATATCTTTAGTTTTCTTAAAGTCTAAACTGAGTCTCAAGTATTTCCGACATACTTGGCGAAATAATAGTAGTGTCAATATTTGCGAGAACAATAAAGAATATATAATCGACCAATATCCGAAGCCATAGTACGCTAATACTAAATTTACTAAGGACTGAATAATAGTAATAAAAACTTGTATTTTAGCGATTAGCGTAAAATTCATCTCTCTATTTAGCAACACCAAATATATTAATTGAAATGGAGATATAAGAATTAGAATTCCGTTAACCAGTATAAGCTCCCCCA
Organism: Alteromonas naphthalenivorans; assembly: GCF_000213655.1. Taxonomy (NCBI): domain Bacteria; kingdom Pseudomonadati; phylum Pseudomonadota; class Gammaproteobacteria; order Alteromonadales; family Alteromonadaceae; genus Alteromonas; species Alteromonas naphthalenivorans. The sequence goes on along the minus strand of NC_015554.1, from coordinate 841,014 downwards.
CTCCAGGTTTATCGAGTAGCGCTTCCAATGTATCAGAGAAAATAAACAATAAAAGATAGAGAGAGCAACTGATGAGCATTAGCAAAGAGAAAATGGCGTTCAGATCTCCATCTGACAATTCTTTCTTGCGAATTAATGCCCCAAAAAAGCCAAGCTTAGATAACATTAAAGCAAACCCAACGACCATCTCACTAATTGCCAAAAAAGCAAAATCTTCGGGGTACAAAATTCTTACGACGAATAACGTTGAAATCCATGATAATAATTGGCCAAAAACGCCCAAACTTAAACCGACTTTCAGGCCCTTTTTAGCTGTATTTCCTAGACTCAATCTTGTTACCTCGTTGTCAAAAAATTTACTTTAAAGCTTTTAAAACCTAATGCTACCGCGTTAACGCCAGTAGCTCTTACTGAACTTGAATTGATCAAAGCGCCCTCTCGAAGCAGTTTAAAAGCAAACGATCTGGCCTTAATGACGACTCATAGTAGCGTTGATTATCACGCATCATTTGAAATCTATAATCTTCATTCTGGTACAAGAATAAAACTTGTTCAACGCACTGTTCCGCGGAGCTAAATTCCAAAAAGTGCTTATTCGTTTCTAGTTGGGGGATAACATTATCATTTCGTTCGGCAACTATAGCCTTTGATGTTGCAATATATTCTCCAAACTTCCAACCTATTGAATCATGTAAGCCCGTTGAGGCTACACATATATCGTGTGCCTTTAGGGTTGTGATATAGTTGTGTTTAGAAGTTAACCTAGCGTCTTTCACCACTAACTCAGGATGTTGGGATAAAGCAAATTCAGTGGCTAGCAGCCCCCCAGTAAAACGATTTCCCAGCTCTTTTTTGAGCAGGGATATACATTTAGCCCGCTGCTCATTGATTCCTCTCCTTTGTTGGCTATGCTGTTCATCGACGGCGAAATAACTGTCTGCATTTATATCCCATAACCTGGCTAAAAAAAGTGTCTTGGGATCTGTTCTTAATACTGGGGAAGCGCTAAGAGCTGAACATGAAACTTTATAGTGCATTTTTCCTATAAAATCCGCTTGTTTGATGACTTCTTTAAACCAGTTAGGCGTTTTATAGAATTTAACACATCGTCTAAATCCAAAAATATCGAATCCGTTTGGATAAACGAGATAATTTAGACCATATGGCATCACCTTAGACGCGATTGCAGGGTCTACAAAACTAGAGTTAAAACTTCGCTTGAAGTAAACATCACTTCTTTTCAAAGCACTATCACTCAACTCAGTCCCGTCAGACATATCAAAACAGATTCTTTTTCCCTCAATATTTATATTTAAAATGTTACTTTGAACACTAAACGGAACTGTACATGTGCTGACACTTTTATCAAATACTAGTTTGAGATTAATTTTTTCTTGCCGGTGAAGCATCGCAAGCCCAGTATAAACTTGCTGTAGGTGGTTAGAGTTGGTATCGACGTACACTTTACAATTAAGTTTAGTCATATAGTTATTCATCCAACAAGCTAATATTTCCTAAGATAGGAAGGTGATCGCTTCCTAAATCGTTACCAACTAAGGCCTTGTTAGCCTTTAGCTTATTGCTAATGAGCACATGGTCTATTCTAGGGGAAAGCCAAGGGTGGATTCGAGTTGAGCCGTATCCAAAGCCTACTTCACGAAATAGATTCTCAAAATTTCCCCAATACTTTTTATATTGAGGATTTCTATCTGTAATATTAAAGTCACCGGCGATAATGAAGTGCTCATCATAAACGAAGCTGGAAAGCATTGATTTTACCAACCCAAATTCAATTGCTTTCGACTCCTTGAATAGTATCATTTTAGATAAGAAACCATTCAAAGAAGAGAATTCAAAACCAAAATTAGATATTGAAGCAAAATGAGTATTCATAAGAAATACCTTTTTCTTCCCAACCAAGATTGAGTGCAGTGAAGCAAAAAGCCCCCACTCCTCTAGTGCTCGTCTATCTATCGTTTCGTAATCTTCTATCGGATATTTAGACAAAACACATAAGCGTGGCTTACAAGACGAGTATAAGTCGTTTTCTTCCGCAGCATCTAATTGCTTATCCCTTGCTTCCTGAATGAATAAGATATCTATGTCGTGATGCCTGAACCAAGCGTATAACACGGCCTCATCGACTCGTTGAGCAACGTTAAACGAGGCAATATTCAATGTGTCGTATTTTAGGCTTTCTTCACTACCCTTTAATAAGTTCAACTGAAAAGGAGATGATATAAGTATCATTAGTAAAAAAAAACAGAATACCCAATATTTAAAGCGCATTTTTGTAAAAAGTATGGGAGCAGCTAATATTACTAAAATATAATCTGGAACGTACTCCAGAAAGTAGCTTATAGGATGGTCAGAAATTGGTTGAAAGTGCATACCCACTAGATATAAAAGCACCAGTAAGCTACTAAAAAACGTAATTATAGACATCATGCTAGTTATCATTTCATATTAAGCCTATCGTGAGTTTGACTTTAAATATAGTGTTCCAAACAACTTAGATGCTTCGTATGTTATGTGATCCTCATCAATATACACTAGGGTGTTCTCAATAGCGAGATTACAAAACTCGCCATTACAGTAAAATTCTTTCGTATCAATTATTTCCAGCTCCTGTGTACTAAATTTTGCGCTTATTTCATTAAATATATCAGCCATCATTTCATTTTCTAAATATGGTATTTCGCACGTCGTGGATAATGAATACATTGCTTTCTTTATCGGACATGACGGCTTTATTTGTGAATAGAACGCTGTATCTTTGAATAAAACAACTTTCGAACTATGTTGTAAAATACTATTTAATGTATCGTGCAGCTTTTGCTTGAAATATTGATATTTAGTGTCAACATCATCTATTATCACCCCGTCGATTAAAATTGACTCTGATCCAAAGTTTGGCCAACTACCTCCCATATAAACAACGTCGGGTTTATGCTCAATTATGTACTCTTCAGCTAACTCATTTCTCATCTTACACGCTTGAGCGCGTGAGTAGGATGTCCCCCACTGAAGACCAAACAAAGGCACGCATTGGTCAAGCGTATAATCAGTGGTGGAGATATTGGCTTTTTTTCCGAGCACATCGATAAAACCAACTAAGTGGTTTGCATGTGAATCGCCTATTAACAACCCACGCTTCTCTCCGTCTTTATCACCGATTAGGCAGTCCTCGCGGGGTAGGCTATTATACGATTTCAATGCTGAGTGACACTTTCCTCTAAGTTCATTTGATTTTATAACTCTTGAGCTTTCAAGGATTTCTACTCTTTCACTAAACCTCTGTGGAAAACCATTGGAGATTATAGATAATTGGTACAAAGCGATAGAAAATATCAGTGGAGCAATAATAAAGAGGGAAATCGATAACGTGTTAGAGATTTTCTTATTATGCCTAACCGAATTCTCGACAAATCTCCAAGATAGATACCCCAATAGAAGAGTTAATACTGTGGCAGTGGAAACTAAATACAACCCCACGTTCTCATAACGATAATTGACCCATGTTATTACAGGCCAGTGCCAAAGGTAAATGGAGTACGACATTTTACCGATACTTTGAAATATAGGTAAACACAACAATCTATAACCAAGTGATTTATTGTTATACTGAGAGATAAATATTGCCGTAAGGATGCAAACGTACAGTGCGTTCAACCCCGGAAAACGCGTTGTTTCGTCATAAACAACGGCAAATACAAATAAACCAGTTAATGAACCGAGAGAGACAAAGTCAGCTAACAATCGGTTACGGAGTACTCTCGGACCTACAATGCCAACTATGCAGCCTATTCCCAATTCAAACGCTCTTGTAGGGAGTAAGTAATAGGATGCTCCGAAGGTAAAATTTAACGAAAGCTCTGAAACAAAGGCGCTAATCGCCACGAATAGCGAAACGACGACTAAAAGTAGTTTATGCGAGCCTTCTCTATGTAGAGCGAGAAACAAAAGAGGCCAAAGAAGATAAAACTGTTCTTCTATGGCTAGAGACCATGTGTGAAGAAAGGGGGCACTTGATGCACTTTCTGAGAAGTAACCACCATAATTTAGCCAATGAAAAAAGTTAGCCAAATAAGCACTTATCCATAAGCTTCCCTCAATCGATTTTATTAAATCCAAGGGAGATAAAATAAACCCAAACACTATTAGCGTTAGGTACACCATTACGAGAAGAGCAGGAGCTAATCGTTTAACGCGTTTTATATAAAAACTAGTAAGTGAGAAGGTTTCGTTTGAACGCTGAGTCAGAATAAGTTTGCTAATAACAAAACCTGATATAACAAAAAATACGTCAACACCAATAAAACCTCCCTCAAAGAAAGGTGCTTTAAAATGCGCCAGAATCACCAATATTACGGCAATCGCCCGTAAACCATCTACATCCTCACGATAACAGTGCTGCATAGCTTTCATCTCTGTCTTTCGTTCCATGTTACTACCGAAAACCCGAAAATGTTACTTTCCGTGAGTATGTTGGTATTCATTGTGTTTGATACCCAAAAAGCCAGCAATAGTTCCGACGCTAGAGCACATCCTAAACAAGCCATCAACAAAAGTAGCTTTATCCAAATTAAAAAGAGATTTTAGGATCAACCCCCCCCCCCTAATAAAACGAATAAAGGATAGCGCGGTGCATTTGAATACCACTATAGCTAAAGGTTCCTCGAACAAATGAGAGCGTGTATAGCCTACCCCCGAACGAAAACCTCGACGACAAAACCATTTTAGGTTAGCTCTCGAGTCTGGAAACTCTTCGATGACGGGCGCATCTGTATAAATACAACTATAGCCACGTTTATGGCACTTCAAAGAAAAGTGATAATCACTCGCGCCAGTCAAAGCAAATCTTTCATCAAAACAAGGATGCATATCTTTCAACAAAGTACCTGAAAGTAATAGGTTATTAGTGTAAAACGTTGATAGAATTTGCCCTTCTTGAATAGTGTTGGATGTGTACAGAATTTCTGTTGCCCAGTTTTTCCCCATACTCTCATCTACAGAGATAACGTGACTTGTTACTACATCAGCTTCGGAGCTTAAGGCTTTGTTCACGAGCCTTATCAGCCAGTTGTCACGTTCCGGCCACTCATCATCGTCGATGAAAACGAGAAAGTCCGCGTTTAGCATTAGAAACTCAGAAACCACACGATTGCGAGCTGCGACAATCCCTCTTTCGGGTTCAACTTTATAAATTATAGGTGAGGTATTGTCTGCAGCACGAAAGGAGTCTATAACAGATTGAGTCTCGGGGTCATCAGCGTTATCTACTACAAGGATACTATATACGAAACCATCTGTTCGCTGCCTCAAAAGCTCGGTTATAAGCCTTTCTAACCAACTCGGCCGCCTATAAGTAATTATTCCAACTACAACTTGTTTCAAAAGAACTCCGTTTACATGCTGAACGACCTATATTTAACACCTTATATACTAACAATCAGCACATAACTCGTCTAACGTTAAAATTCAGCTAAATATTATTTTTATTAATACGCCAATGCTTTATAGCCTTTATCATAAATGTTGAACTGAGCTATACACTTTTTGCTCTTAAATTCCTATTTCAATTGACACCGGAACTGCGAACCTGTCTTATATAGGCCGAGTTTAATCTCCAATTTTCAACGATTTTGTTACATAAGTGATTTAAATGAATATCTGTTTAGTTTGCGACTCTTTTCCGCCTGAAGATGGCGGTGGCATAGGCACTTACATTAGCAATTTAGCTAGAGCCCTAGTCTTAAAAGGTAATAACGTCTATGTAGTTTGTAAAACCATGGAAAATGAGACAGAAGAAGAACTCACTAATGGTCTCACTATAATTAGAAAAAAGCCGAGTTACTTTCCTGTACTTGAAAGGTTATTGCCTGGTATAGGATGGAGTCTTCAAGTAAAGAAAATCTGCGATACACTTATTAAAGCTAAGCAACTCGACATCATTGAGTTTCCCAATTGGGAAGCTCCTGGCTTTATTTTTCAGGTATTCAACAAAAGTTTTCCGTGTGTCGTTAGAGTACATACACCGTTTTTTGAAACATTGAAAATGGATTTCAGTAGTGCATCTTTGCCACAGAAAATGATTTGCAAGATGGAAAACTATTCATGCAAGCTTTCGCACTCTCTCGTCTCCTCAACGAAAGCTCATGCAAATACTATAGCCAAGGAATATGACTACAATTTAAGTGCGTTTAAAATAATCCCTTTAGGGATCGATGTCCATAAAAACGCCAAACAGTCTGATGGCAAAAACAGCCATAATTTACTTTACGTGAGCCGACTTGAAAATCGAAAAGGCACTTTGACTTTATTAAAAGCTATCCCCAAATTAGTTGAGTATTACCCCCGCTTAACCGTTAATATAATAGGGAAAGACAGACCGCATGCACCTAATGATATGCTCTTTACAGATTATTTCTTAGAGAACTTTGGCGCTTTTAAATCCAATGTTAATTTTCTGGGGTTCGTGGGCGATCGCGAGCTACTATTATATTACAATGAAGCTACTGCCTTTGTAGTCCCTTCAATATATGAGTCTTTTGGACTAATCTATATTGAAGCTATGCAGCATGGATTACCCTGTATCGCTACGTATGGAGGTGGTATTCCTGAAGTAGTGACAGATAGAGAAACAGGACTTTTAATTAATCCCGACGACGACGAAGCCCTTGTTCAGAAAGTGAAAGAAATCTTAGATAACCCAAGTTTTAGGGAGCAACTTAGTAATAATAGCAAGCGAATATTTCATCAGAAATTTACTTCGGAAGTAATGGCCTCACGCACTCTAGAAAATTATAGATCGGTTGCGAAGTTATGAGAAAAGATCAAACTGTGTTAGTTAGTGTGCTCCTTCCTGCATATAACGCAGAGAAAACGGTGGGTAGAACCTTATACAACCTACTAAATCAGACTTACCAACATATTGAAATTATTATTATTAACGATGGTTCTACAGACTCAACCGAGAGTGTGATTAAAGAGTATAAGATAACCGATAGTAGGGTCAAACTTTTCACGCGAAAGAACCATGGGCTCATCGACACACTAAATTTTGCTATTAGTAAAGCTTCCGGTTCGCTATTAGTAAGGGAAGACGCGGATGATTTTTCAAACTTAAACCGAATCGAAAAACAAGTAAATTACATGGTTGCTAATCCAGATGTAGTGGTTTGTGGAAGCGATTATAAAACGTTTGGTAGCACCCACAACCAAATAACAATGTCTCACTCACCCGAAATTTGTAGGGCGGAGGTATACTTTTTCCCCCCAGTCTCACACCCTTCGACGATAATCCGAAAATCATTTTTAACCAAATACACACTAACCTATTCTGAAAAACATAAACATTGTGAAGATTACGCTCTTTGGGTAGATATTATTCGCCACGGCGGAAAAATTACAAACCTTGCTTGTGTACTTCACAACTATCATAATCATGAAAACCAAGTAAGTGTAACTAACTCAAGAGAATCAACTCAAAACCATTATGGCCTTATTCAACAGCAACTCGCAGAATTATCGGTAAACGTTTCGGTCCCAGTTTTAAACCACTTACATTATGCCGATAAGAGCTATCTTAAAGAATTGAGTGGCGACATTTTTCATAAGGTACTAGCGGTCTATACAAAAGTGTATGATGTGTATTCTGATGATACTAAACGAAAAGATGGGATGAAAGAGGTACTCACTTCGTTAACGAATTTCAAAATAAAACACGCTATGGGTATCACTGGTCTCTTCATTGTTTATAAAAGAAAGCCAAGCTATTATTCAAAGAGAACTTTTCTACAAATTATTCCTCATGCCGTGAAGAGAACCTGTATCAATATGCTTAAGAGGTAGAAAATTATATGGAGCCTCTCCCAAATAACGTACAGAATAAGCTCTAATTAGTTACAAATAGCTTGAAAAAAACAAGTAGAAGTTAATGCTTCAAAAGCCTTATTACTGACCTGTACAGCCTAGAAAGCTTTAGGAGGCCAAACAATCTTTCGGTATAGTATCGCTTACCTTTCGATGAATTCCACTCCTGAAGTGCAAATACCTCATCTCCTCGAAGTAAACGCCTCCATTCTTCACAAATAGTATTTAAAGCATAACGCTTCTTAATCAAGTGCAAATCTCTGGCCCTAGTAGCTTCTGATACTTCTTGATTACTCATAGACTCAAGTATTTCTGGCAAATTAACTAAATCATTTACGCAAATTAAATTAACTAAAGAAAAAACACCCAATGTCTCTTGCAGCGCACCACGTTTCAAACAAAGTACCTGCAGACCAGAGGCAACCATCTCTACACCTGTGCAACAGAAAGTTTCAGTACTCTCCCACTGGTTTAAATTCACGACGCCTATCGCGCATTTTTGGTAAAGTGCTCTTAAATCATGCGGCTTCAACGACCCGAGAAAATAAATATCAGCATTATCGAATGAGCCAAATTTTTCAATCAACGGCACCAAATAAAGAGTTTCAAATTTAGCGCTTGCTACGCCAAATTCACCCAACTTGGCGTTTGTGTCGTATAACTTACCAGAGCCTGCGACGTATAATTTAAACTCTTTATTGTACTCCTTAATTTTGGGCCAAAGTAACAAAAGATGTTGTATTCCTTTGTTTTCACCTATAAACCCTGAGAAAACTATCGACTTTCTTTCGCGACTCGATACAGTATTTTTATGGGATGCTATAAAGTGAGGACTAAGAGGATTGTAAATTCGAATAAGTTCGTTACTTCTGAAGCTATGTAACCCAGTTAGTCTTACTGTATCTGAAACACATATAAGCTTTTGAAATACAAAACGCTCTAGTTGCTCAATAAGCCTGTGATTTAGATGAACATGAAGCCAAAGAAAAAAGTCAGTATCAAAAGCGCTGACTCTCTCTAACGCGCTTTCATCATCTGACGTGCAAAGAATCAGTTTACCAGTCCCTTTCCATCTAATGGCGTCTTCGAGTGAGTTAAAGGAGGTTATAGAGTCGGATTTAATCTCTTTTCCTGACAATATGAAGAGACCAATACTCAGGCTATCTAGAAACGAAAGACGATGCGCCACCAAGAAAAAACTTGAATGGGTACCAGAGAGAGGAACATATCCACATTCTATGTCTCCTAAATTTAGGTTATCGAAAGGAGCATCGGGAATAATGAAAAGTGCTTTGGTTTTGTTTAGGTCTGTCATCCAATGATTGTCCTATTTTTAAACCCGCCCTTTCGGAGCAAGCCCCAAAGGTGATAATAAATACATCTGATAAGTTGAGTATAGCTAGAGTAGAACTGCATTACTATTGTTATTGTTTATTTTATACACCGCAAGACGACGAATTCAAATCATTGGTACACACAAATATGTTAATATAAGTTTTTCAAATTCCGAGTTATTCTTTGGAGATTTATGTCTGACAACAAGATACAAAGTTATGTCATTTTTACCACTCAGAGAACGGGTTCAACTTGGCTATGCGACATCCTCCATAGCCACAAAAGCATAAAATCATATACTGAGTTATTTCGAATTAATCCAGATGCTGATTTCCCGAGATATGCAAGTACAGATATGAAGCTTTTTGAACACTTTGCAAAATCGTCTTCTTTCCTTAAACGTACCTTTCTAAAAGAGCATTTGTATAAAGAATACTTTACCGAGCTTTTTTCAATGGCCCGAAGTTCTCCCAAGTGTCGCTCGGCAGGGTTTAAGCTAATGTATTCTCAAGAAAAAAGAAATAGGGGACTGTGGGGATATTTAAGTCAGAACACCGACAAAATTATTCACTTGAAAAGAAAGAATCTTTTAAATAGAGCTATTTCAAAAGTGTATATGGAATCAACAGGTATAGCACATGCAAATGAAGTGGCTAGTGGCGACACGAGTAAACCCAAGGGTTCACTAGATATTGAAAAGGTACTGGATGAATTAAAAAAAGACATTTCAGAATCAAGTAGCTTCAGCAAAAAAATAACAGCATTACCTCCTGAAAGAGTAATAACTATTTATTACGAAGATCTTATAGAAAATTTAGATATTACACTAAAGAAGTTATACAACTTTTTAGAAGTTCCATTTCATCACTATTCGAGCAATTTTAAGAAGCTATCTAACGAACAGCCAGAAGATTATGTTTTAAATTATCATGTATTGAAGGCAGCTGCTATCGAAAACAAGCTTATTGCGAACTTTTAAAATCAAACCCTTATATTACACCTTATTTAAGCATGTTCTCTTTGAACATGATTAATATTAGCAATATATTACAAGTTGAGCAAAACAGTTATCAATACGTATAGTAAAATTAGACTTATTGCGCTCAATATGAAAACTTTTCCAATATCGCTACCTGATAAAGCTTTAATTTTTTCTGGCTCATATTGTCCAATACGAATATAGCTTGCAGCTGCCATGGCGGCGAACATATAAAAGAACATAATATAGCTTCGACTAATAAAAAATGCTGTTGAGCAATATCCAATTAGTGATATAAATAAGTATTTTGCTAAAACAATTTCTTCATTACAGATCACACTGTTAGTCAAATCATTAGGCTTTTTGAGCCTCACAATCTTAACTAGCAGAAGAAAGGTAATTAGTAAGAATGACATCCACAAAAGGTAACCAAACACGCCCAGTTCGGCCATTACAGTTACATAACTATTGTGCGCAACTTTTGAGTGGTATTCAAGAAACCTTTCTTTTCCAAAACCAAACAGAGGGCGATGTTTAAACATTTGTATCCCTTGATACCACGCTGTTAAACGGTCTAGTGAACTTTGGTCATCCTTACCGATAGTCCTAAATGAGCTGAGTCCTATTGTGATCATAGGTAGTGAAATTAATCCGACTATAATAGACTTTACTTTTCCGTATTTGAAATAAAAAATGGCAGCCATAACCGCCAATAATCCTACTAAAGAACCACGGCTCCCCGTCCAATATATTCCGAGCAGCATCCAAACAATTATCCCCCCCCAAAATAATTTCTTCATAGAACTTGTCGTAGAAAACATGAAAAACAAAACAATGGGAATATTCATTACTAGAAACATACCCATATCGTTTGGGTCGTTAAATATACCAATGTACCGTGCCTGAATTATTGGCTCTGGACCGTCATATCGAGTAATAACTGTCTCCGCCCACCCCTCACCTAGAAGACTAGTTACCTGTACGTAGGAATGCAGTGTAAACACAACGCAAGAAAGTATAGAAATAATCAATATTGTCTTTTGCCGTTTTAAAGTAGTTAGAAAACCCAAGTAAACTATAAACGGGATAATATTAGAATTTATCCAATCGATAACTGGGCCTAAATCTGAGAAAAACCTAAAAGCTCTTGCCTCTGAAAGCAACATCGAAAGAAACAACAGTATCAATAGGGTACACTGTGTGTTCCAAGCTTTAGGCCTTAGAGTGATTAAATAAGTAAAGAATGTTAATACTAATATAATTCGTAAAATGGGGAACTGTATATCAAAAATAGGCCACTCATGAGGTCTAATTAACACCAGTGCGGTATAAATACACAATAAGAAAAAGCCAAAGGGAGCTGAGGACATGTTTGGTTGGCTGCTAGAATTCTTGTTATTTTTTAATTCTGACATCATGCACTTATAATTCTTTTAAAAAAGTGTTTACTCAAACTTTTTGCTTTAGACAACGCATAGCTATTAATATTGAGAAAAACATCCAATTCGTAAATAATCTCTGAATGGCTAGTTATATTTTTCTTATAGTTATTCGGGTCAGCAGATGTCATAAAGTCGTACGAATCTAGCTTCATTGACTGGGCAATACAATATTGGTAATGGTGCAATATTAACCCTGGCGAAATATTTGGTTTGTATTTTATATTGACACCATTTTGATAGAAAATAAGATCCTCACCGGATATTATAGAATAATTAACCGCTATAATTTCATCTTTATCTTCGATCAATACCATTGATAATTTATCAGATATTAACAGTGCACGAGTGAGCGAGTAGTGAAAATGGCGAAACGTGTGGTTTTCAAAGATAGCTTTATCGCCCTTTTCTTTCCAACGCTCACTGTTTAACCTAACTAAACTGGGAAAAACTTTTTCTAAATCGCCAACAGTTTCAACACGTCTAATTACCAAATTAAGCTTATCTGCGTTTCTTCTTCCTCTTACTGTTTTTTTCGCTAGCTTATCATCGTGTGGAAGCGTTGGACTATAGAATCGAAAACCAATTTTATTCTTGATAAATTTGAACCTTTCCAATTCTATCCATTTTAATAGCAGGCTATGTTGACGAATATTAGTCAGCATAATATTTTTTATTTTATATTCACTAAACACCGCACGGAGTAGACTAATATTTGGGCGAATTTCATCGGTTAAGCACAAAATATCGTGCCCTTCACTGCAACTTTCAGCATCCAGGGGTTCACCGCTACCCACGTACCACAGCTTACTTTTATCACCTTTCCTAATATACAAGGGAATAATGGCGACTAACTCCGAGCGTATCTCAAATGTTATAATAAAAAGCTGCTCGATGTGTCTCTTATAGTTTTCAGCCCAGATAGATACCCACTCATAGCTATTAAAAATATTCTTCACATGAGCTTTTGAATAAAGAGACAACCAATTTTTTTTAAATTTTTTTAATTCTTCTAGATTTTCTATTACATACATACTCTGTGAATGATTCACATTGTCACTCGCTCTATATCTTCGAGTTCACAACTCTGTTCACACTTAGTAAAGCGCCACTGAATTTCAACATTAGTTTCTCCTAATAACGCCCCCATTAATCTAGCTTTCTTCAACTCGGTAAAATTCAAATAGTAGTTAGATTTGAATTTGTATCTGTAGGCCAATAGATACAAAGCGCCCCTTCGCCCCGCCAATTCCTCAACGTTCCAGGCGTCATTACTATGTTGCTCGATTAGGTGAAAGTCGCTTGGGTGCATATCATTTAAAAAATAGCTTGCTTTACTATCCAAATCCTTTCCGTTAAAAAAGTAGATTAATCTTACGACATCTTCATTGGAACTATTGCAAACTGTTAAGTATTCAGCTATTTCGGGCCTCAATTCCGTGGACTCGTTATCACACTTATCTGTTTTTTCCTCATGTATTAGACTAATCGCAGTTGCTGAAGAAAATACACCTACAATTATTAGCCCTGAATACAGAGCCGATTTAGAGTACCGACTGGGCTTGATTTCTTTATCAGTGGAATTCGATTTAATAGCAGATTTAGCTTCTAAAGACTCTAATTTACTGCCCAAATAGAATTGAGCGAGTGCTACCGGAATATATATGTACCAACCAAAGTTATTATGATCTGTCATCAGTGAGCTTTCCATCTCCGTCACATGCCCAATAATAATGAGGAGTAGGATACGGACCCAATTGGTTACTAAGGCCCCTAACAGAGCAAAGCCGGTAAAGATGATTGCTGACTTTGCGGTTCGCAAATATAAAAATACATAAAGGCTACTGATTGCGAGTGCTACAATTATATAGCGTAGACCACTACAACCTTCTGCTATCTCAAAAATTCCTGATGGAATATTTACAAACTCGTTTTCAACATACACTGGTATATCTGTAAAAGACATTAGCAGCGTTACCATGAATACCGATATATTTTGGAAAACTATCGCTAGCGAACCCCAGAAAGGGAAAATAAAAATAAGATAGGCTACAGGAAATAGAGTAGATATATTAAATTTAAAAACTTGAAAAATTAGAGTAATAAGGACTATGAGAGACATGAGCCAATATAAAAGGCTAATTTGGGACCAAGTTGCAATCCACAGGGCAATACCAGAACTTAAAAGAACACCACTCCAGTACCAACTTACCGAACTACGAAAAGAAACCCGCTGTTCAACTTCCAGAATATACATTAAATAGATAACTATAAATGGAACAAGAAAAGAATGAGAGTAGGTACCGTCATCGAATCCATGATCCCAAATTGTCTCCATTATAGGATAATTGAACAATAACCAGGTTACCACAAGTAATAAAAGTACCCAGAAATGTTTCAATTTACTAAAGACGTTCCTCATGCCGCAACATTCCCTTTACTGCTGTTTTGTTAGTGGTTCTATCGGCCTTTACCAAATAAAACCACCTCTACAGTTCTTATTAATATTAAAATATCCAGCAATAAACTCTGATGTTTAACATAGTAAAGATCAAATTTTAGTTTTTCCATAGAGTCTTCTACACTCGCGCCGTAAGGATAATTTAGCTGTGCCCACCCAGCCAACCCAGGCTTTACATTGTGACGCTGATTATAATAAGGAACTTCTTTAACTAGCTGCTCAACAAATTGAGGCCTTTCGGGGCGGGGGCCAATGAAAGACATTTCACCCTTGAATACATTTAGCAACTGAGGTAATTCATCTATTCTATACTTTCTTATAAAATGCCCAATACGAGTCACGCGATCATCGTTTTTACTCGCCCACTTAGCACCATCTTTTTCGGCATCAGGGCGCATACTACGAAATTTGAGAATTTTAAATAATTGACCATTGAGGCCAACCCTTTCCTGGGCGTAAAAAACCGACACACCAGTTCGACGGCCATCATCTAAATATATAATTAGTGCCGTTGTTAACATGATAGGCCAAACAAAAGCCAATACACATGCCGCCACTAATACATTGAGACTATAATCAAGCGCATCTCTCAAGTAGTTTTGGCTTTGGAAACCGTTGGAGTAGATAACCCAACTTGGGTACATCAGGTTAACGACAATTTGGCCAGTTTCTCTTTCCATGAAATCAAGTAATTCTGTAACCTCTATACCACGGAGGCGACATTCAAAAAGGACTTCAACAGGCAGTGTGCCGCGACGCTGGTCACAAGCGATGACGATTTCTTCAATATCGTTATCGTTGATAAATTGCTGGAAATTTTCGTCTACTTTGATGTGAACAATTTTTTCTCTGCGAATGCCATCTTCTCGGTTATCGCCAGGAATTGGCACGAACCCAACCATTTCAAAACCAATCCTATCGACGTCTCTTCGCATGCGCTTTTCAATTATCGACGCTCTTTCACCCGCTCCTAGCACCACAATACGAACCTTCCCAAGCCCTAATAGCCCTAAACGATTGGTAAAATAGCGGAAAATGACAAGCGTAATGATAATGGAGAATACGGCAGCAGGTAAAAAGTAAGCGTCCATAACCAGTTTATCGAATAATGCTCTACTTACTATCTCGACAAGAAAGTAACTCAACCCAACACTGACAAATATCCGTCTAATAATTCCGCGAAAGGTTTCTCTGAGTTTGGCTTCGTAAAGACCTACTGACAATGAGCACAACAATACCGATACGGTAAGTAGCCCTACATTGATAATTAACTTTTCTGGAGGAACTTTTGATATAAGCCCAACTTGCGTAAGGATAAAGTACGTAATATATCCCATATAAGCTATGAGCAACGCCTCTGTTAATACAAGAATATTAGAGCGTTTATTTTGATTCCGCTTATTTACTGCCACCCCTTGGCCCCTTAACACTTCAAAGTAAACCCATCATAAAGGGATTTATTCTAATAGACTAGAATTCTTGTTGGCATTATAGTGAGATTTCCCGTAGGGTAAACAACGAATGCTATAATCAACCATAATGAGTGTAGGATGATCTCTTATGTTTTTGTTTAAACGCACACCTAAAAGGTATGCTCTTTTATTTGCCATAACAACACTAGCGGGATGCTCAAACACCGCAACCCTTCCTCAGGCCACAACGAGAGCGTCGTTAACAACAGATGTTAATGATTATCAATATTTGATAGGTCCTGGAGATTCGTTGACGATATTTGTTTGGCGAAACCCTGAAGTCTCTGGTCAATTTATAGTTAGGCCAGATGGAAAAGTAACAACATCACTTGTCGAAGACATAGATGTGGCTGGACGCACGCCTTCTATGCTTGCTCGTCAAATTGAGGAGCAACTTTCTGTTTTCATTAATAGCCCACGAGTAACCGTAAGCGTTAACAACTTTTCAGGTCCATTGAGCGAACAAGTGAGGGTTATTGGAGAAGCTACTAACCCTAGTGCTGTTAGCTACACCGAACATATGACACTTTTGGATCTTATGATAGCGGTAGGTGGTTTAACCGAATTTGCTGATGGAAATAACGCAAAGCTAGTCAGAGTTGTTAACGGACAACAGTCAACTTTTGCGCTAAGTATCGACGATCTAATCAGAACCGGCGATATTCAACAGAACGTAGACATACTCCCAGGCGATATAATTATAATTCCAGAAGCTTGGTTTTAGTTCTTAGTAGTATACGGAACATCTTGAAATGCAGGACTTACAACAAACGTTAATCCAATTCCTTGACTTAGTAAAAGGGATTTGGATTAAAAAGCGCCATGTCATTATTATGTCTTGGCTTATCTGCCCAACTGGTTTTGTCATGGTGGCAACTTTACCAGACGAGTACACTTCTAAAGCTCAAGTCTACGTAGATACTCGCTCAGTTTTACAACCGTTACTCCAAGGTTTAGCCATTCAATCCGATCCTGATCAAGAAGTAAGAATGATGGCAAGAACTCTCCTCAGCCGTTCAAATGTAGAAATTATTGCTCGTGAAAGCGATTTGGATATTACTACCGAAACAGAAAGGGACTTTGAAGACCTTGTAACGCGTTTAGCAATCGAGATACAACTAAGCTCGGCAGGTAGAGACAACATTTATAATATCTCTTACAATCATCCTAATGCCGCAACCGCGCAGAGGGTAGTTCAAGAAACATTAGATTTATTTGTCGAAGGTTCGTTAGGGAATAATCGGCGCGATACCGACACTGCGGGTAGATTTCTTCAAGAGCAAATTGCTGAGTATGAAGCTCGGTTAAGTGAATCTGAGCAACGACTTGCCCAGTTCAAACGACAGTATAATGATATACTTCCAATGTCTGGTACTTATTACTCCCGTCTGCAAGACCTGAACTCAGAACTTGGTTTAACACAATTATCAATTAAACAAACCAAACAGCAAGTTGAATCTCTGAGATCTCAAATTAAGAGAGACCCAGCCACTGATAGTTTCGGAGTAACAAGCCAAGAAGAACTAACTTTAAAGACACGATATGACGATAGGATAAAAAAGCTGGAGGAAGACCTCGATACGTTAAAACTAAGATTTACGGATCTTCATCCTGATGTAATTGAGACCCAGCAGCTTTTATCTAGCTTAGAGAATTCTAGAAACAAAGAAATTGAATCATTTTTAGCGAATATGGGTAATGACGACAGCGCACCGCTAAACGAGCTTACTCAGCAAATAAAACTAGAAATGAGCAGATTGCAGAGCGAAATTGCGTCACTAGAAGTTAAAGAAACCGATTTAGAAAATAAAGTGGCAGAGCTTGAATCTAAAGTCGATTTAATTCCTCAGATAGAGGCTGAATCTACGGCATTAAATCGGGACTATGGAATTACAAAAGATAAATATGAAGAGCTATTAGCTAGAAGAGAGTCGGCAGACCTGTCTCGCCGTGCCGAAGTTTCTTCTGAGGAAATGCAATTTAGAATAATAGAACCTCCCCTTGTTGCCAATACGCCTTCTGGCCCCAATCGTCTGATTTTATACACGGCAGTTTTATTCGTTGGTTTTGGTGCCGGTATTGGTTTAGCGTTTGTGGTAAGCCAACTTAGTCCTATACTGACACGACCTAACCAACTCGTTCGCGTGTCTGATTACCCCATATGGGGCACAGTGACTCATTTGGATTTTGAGAATATTAAAAAACGAAATAGGGTTAGATTACTTATATTTGCACTCTCGTCCCTTGCTATTATTTTTATTTATAGTGCTTTAGTCGCAGCGGAAATAATGAATATAAATATTGTCGAGAGGTTCTTCTAATGCGCAATACCATTGAAAAAGCGCTTCAAAAACAAAAAGAAGCAAAGCAAACCAATAATGAATATGATGCTAATTCATCAAAAGCCTCCACATCGTCTCCTAAGCTAGAAAACAGCCTACATGGTAGTACTTCACAAGTTCCTCAGTTAGAGCCGTTTAATATAGATTTAGAGCGTCTGAGTGAAAGTGGTCATATCGCACTATTGGGTGAGCGAAAACAGATTAATGAAGAGTACCGTGAAATTAAGCGTAAACTTTTAGCGAACGCATTTGGTGGACTTTCTAAAACGCTTAATAATCCAAACATCATAATGGTAACCAGTAGTCGCCCATCGGAAGGAAAGACTTTTACGGCTACAAATTTAGCCTTAAGCATTGCATCTGAACAAGATAAAACAGTATTGCTTGTAGACGCAGATGTTCTGAAACCCAACGTACTGAACACGCTCGGTCTTGAACGGCGAAAAGGTTTGATGGAATACTTAGCTGGCGATGTAAGTGACATATCTGAAGTGCTATATTCCACCAATATAGATAAATTAAAGATAATCCCCGCGGGTAAATCTCATCACCTTTCGACAGAGATGCTTGCTAGCCAAAAAATGCATGAAACTGTAGATGAATTTGCTAACCGGTACCCTGATCGTGTAGTCATCTTCGATACCCCCCACTAATCGGTATTAATGAGAGCGCTATTTTAGCGAACTTTGCAGGCCAGGCGGTAGTCGTCGTCGAAGAAGGAAAAGCTAAAATTAGCGATATAAAAATTTCGGTGGAGCGACTCAACCCCGATATGGCAATCGGATATGTGGTGAACAAATCAGTCCATCATGATACCGATGGAAGCGGATATTATGGATATTACTATGCCGAGCGTAAAGTTTAAGGGAAATCAAAATATACTGAGTCTATATGGAACGAGCGTGTTTGTGTTCTCCATAACCTCGCTTTTTCCTGCTTGTGTGTATGCTGATCTCGATATAAAAGCTTCCGCGGAAGCTGAAATGACTTTTCAAGATGTCAATTCAGAAGAACAGGGTGAGTTATCACTGACGACTGTATCATTGCTCCCTAAAGTAAATGCGATTTATGAGTCTCGAACGTTTTCGGGGACATGGACCAGCTCAGTAACTCACCTTGAGAGAGATAAGGAAATAAATAGCAGAAAGGATACTTATGGTGAATATAGTTACTCTGCAAACTGGGCACCTTTTGATAGATTTATTTTTTTTGAAGCATCTGGTGGCCTAACCTATCAGAATACCGATTCTAGTAACTACCTAGTCTCTGACTTTCTGAGTAATGCTGATTCATTATCTAAAACAAGAACTAACAGAGTCGCTGCCCAAGCAATTATTGATAGAGGCGATTGGGTACGTGCCTATGGCACTGCCTCTTATTCTGCTTTGGAGAGCGAAAGCTCAACAACTAATACCGAGAATGGATTAGATAACAGCACCATGCAGTTTTCTGGATCCTTACAAAACTCTGAGCATGCACAGCGTTTTATCTGGGAATTTTCAGGTACATACCAAGATACAGAAAGAAACCAAACCTCATCTAATGATTATATATCACGTACTGCTGATGGATACGTGGATACGGTGTTTATTGAAAATTGGGCTTTCAGGATTACTGCAAGCCACGAAGCGAATCAGATCTCCAACAGAATAGATACCTCAAGTAGCACTAGAAAATTTAATTCGTACGGCGCAGGTTTAACGTACCGACAAAATGCTGATAGATATATTTCGGTTACAGCTAATTCGAGTGATTCAGAGATATCAGACGAAGGTAGCGATAATTTTATAGGCTTTGATCTACAATGGGCACTGAGTAGCCGAACTTCTGTGGCAGGAAGCTACGGTAAACGCTTTTACGGAGATTCAGCCTCTGCCGATATCAAGTATAACTCAAAGTATTTCCGTACGTCTTTATCGTACTCTGAAGACGTAACTAATACATCTCAATTGTTGACCGATTTCGATAACTTGGGGGTATTTATATGCCCTACGAATTCTTCTTCAATTTCCGATTGCTTCCAACCTAACAGTTTGAGTTACACTCCAAGTGCAGATGAGCAATTCATTCAACTTACTACACAAAACGTATCGTTTGATGACAACATTATTCTTTTAAAGAGTACCAACTTCCAAGCGGGGTACGACTTTTCAAGGTTAACACTAGCTTTCTCTTGGCGTTACGATGAGAGTAATTATTTAGATGAAGATAGATTACGGAGAACCTATAGTTTCGGTACTACACTAGCCTATAAACTTGGTAGTTATATGTATCTTAATTCCAACATAACTTACGCAAATATCGAAGAACGTTCTAATAGCGAGAATATCGCCACTGGTGAATCCGATAACTGGAATGCGTCGTTAGGCTTGGAACGTAAAATTGGCCGTTCACTTACGACGAGTATCGATTATAACTATATCGAAAAGAGTGGTGATCTCAACCTTGGCGGGCAATTCGGCGCTAATTACACAGATCAACGAATTACCCTTTCGATTATTTACAATTATATGTAACTTATTCTGAGTGAGGCATAGCGACCTCTCTCCTACTCACTCTTATCAGTACTCTTCAGCCTTACGTACGTTTTAAACTTTTTCTTCATCAGTTTATCTACATACTGCGTCATTTTAACCTTATGCGATATTGCATCGTCTAACGCATCTACCAACTCGGCCAACATATCAAGATAGTATTTAGTATCTCGTATGATATTCCCACCGGGAGTCATAATCGTTTTGTTTTCAGGGTGCTCTGCAAAGTCATGGGGTTGGGATGTTGAATGCCCCCCCCCACTCTCAGGCTCAAACATTTCCGCTTTAACTTCATCTATTACCTCACTTACCGCCTCTTCATCAAAGCTTTTAAGCTCCTCTAAAAAGCCAAAAAGCATGATACGATCCATCAGCGTATTTATTTTACGAGGCACACCGCGGGTAAACTTATAAATGCGCTCATACGCCCCTTCTGAAAACAAATCTTCGCCGTTCCAGCCAGCATGATGTAAGCGATATTCAATATACTCTTTGCACTCATCTAACGTGAGCGGCGCTAAATGGCATGAAGCCACTATACGCTGCCTGAACTGCTCCATATTGGGTGCTCGTAAAATTGGCTGCAGCTCTTCTTGCCCTAATAAAAAGCTTTGTATTAACGGCTTACCATTAAGCTGAAAGTTAGACAGCATGCGCAGCTCTTCAATAGACTCCAAAGGTAAGTTCTGCGCTTCATCAACAAGTAGTAATGCGCGGCGGCCTTGGGTGCTTAGGTCGTATAAGAACACCTCAAGCATCTTGAGAATTTCAGCTTTGCTTCTTCCGTCAGTGTTGATATCAAACTTTGACGCCACCATTTTAACCAGCTCATCAGGAGACAGTTTAGGGGTGACTATTTGGGCAGCAAAAATATCGTCTTGAATTTCAGCCAGCAAACTATTCGCGACGGTGGTTTTCCCCGTACCAATATCACCTGTGATAACAATAAACCCTTCCGCCTGCGACAACCCATACTGAAGGTATGACATGGCGCGTTTGTGCCACTTACTGGCAAAAAAGAAGCCTGGGTCTGGTGTTAACTGAAAAGGTTTAGCGTTAAGTCCATAGTAACTTTCGTACATGCTGATATCCGTTTGAAAAACTGCTCACTTTGCTAGCTCACCGATTAACGGGTGCGGCTAGCGAACGACTACATTTTACATTTACTGAAACAAAAATTGAGGTAACGACGAAAATGCTAGGTTAACTTGTTTCGTGTTATACGCTCAATGATCCCGGTGGTAGAAACGCCATCTTCAAACGTTAACACTTGAACCTCGCCGCCGTTGGCAATCACTTCTTTGCCGCCAGCGATTTCATCAATTTGATAATCACCACCTTTCACCAATATATCTGGCAATAACGAGGCAATTAATCGCTGTGGCGTATCTTCAGTGAAGGGCACTACCCAATCAACCGCACTTAAGCCAGCTAGTACTGCCATACGGCGATTAGTGTTGTTCACAGGCCTTCCAGGGCCTTTAAGTTTCGTCACCGATGCATCGGTGTTTACTGCCACAATAAGCCGGTCACCTAACTGCGCGGCTTCTTCTAAATAAGCCACATGGCCAGAATGAAGAATATCGAAACAGCCGTTAGTCATTACAATACGTTCGCCGCGGGCTTTTGCTGCAGCCATCGCCATCTCAAGCTGACCTTCGGTCATCACACCGCCATCGAGATGTACAGATTGTTCACCTAGGGCTAGCGCTAACTCGGTATTGGTAACGGTAGACGTACCTAATTTCCCAACCACCACACTGGCGGCTAAATTAGCTAACACGCAGGCGGCCTGTAGAGGCAACTTGCTTGCTAACGCTACCGCTAATGTCGATACCACTGTATCGCCAGCGCCAGTCACATCGTACACTTCTTTCGCTTTTGCAGGTAAGTGAAACTCTGCGTTGTCTCCCTCAAACAAGGTCATTCCTTGCTCAGAACGGGTTAGCAGTAGCGCATCCAAATTAAGCTCAGTTTTAACCTGCTGTGCATTTGATACTAATGATTTCTCGGAAGTAGACTCACCTACCACATGGTTTAGTTCTTCCATGTTCGGTGTGATAAGCGTAGCGTTAGCGTACTTTTTAAAGTCACTGCCTTTAGGGTCGACAATAACGCGCTTACCTTTTGCTTTAGCTGCTTGGATTAGCGCTTGGGGGTTGCTTAAGCACCCTTTGGCGTAGTCAGATAATATTACAATATCAACATCATCAAGGGCGCCATCGAAAGCGCTTTCTAGTTCAGATTTATCTGAATCAGCAAAGCTCTTTTCAAAATCTAACCGAAGCAATTGCTGATTACGGCTCATCACCCGAAGTTTGGTTATTGTGTCTTGGCCTTCAACCGCGAAAAACTGGCAGTCGATATCAAAGGACTCTAAGCGCTCACGTAGAAGTTTGGCATTTTCATCGTTACCGCACATACCAAGTAAGGTGACTTTAGCGCCAAGGGTAGCCACGTTCACAGCCACGTTTGCCGCGCCGCCTGGGCGGTCTTCAGAAGACTGCACATTCACTACAGGAACAGGCGCTTCAGGGGAAATACGACCTGTGCCACCGCTCCAATAGCGGTCTAACATTAGGTCACCTACAATAAGCACTTTCGCTTTACTAAAATCTGGTAAAATCATTGATGAGACAACTTTATCGATGTATTTCAAATTGCCAATGAGTATAACAGCCAACAACGTGAATACCCACCAGCAGCAGTCAACTTGGTACCTTTATCTTATCGAAAATAAACTGGGTCAATTGTATACGGGCATTACGACTTCGCCGGAACGAAGAATATCCCAGCATCGAGGTGAAATTGTTGGTGGCGCGCGGGCTTTGAAAGGAAAAGGCCCACTTCAATTTAGGGCCATTTTCTTAATTGGAGATAGGTCGACAGCCTCGAAAGTTGAATACAAGGTAAAGCAACTTTCTAAAGAGAAAAAACGGGCTATCGTCAAACAGAAGGTTTTGCCTGAAAGCCTATTTATCGCCCTATGCGACAACAGCCAGTACATTTGCCCTTCTAATTATCAGTAGTATTTAGTTTGGTCATAGCTGTCAACGTTACGCTGACAGCTTGAAAATTGCTTTAACCGCCCAGTACACCATTTATCACCATGGCAGTACCAATGCTTAATGTAAAGCCAAGTGAAGCTACGCCAACATTATGTTGCTGGTCGACTTCTTGTCTAAAGTTCATACCAAACATGATCACTTTTTTATTAATAAGCACTAATATATGCAATGCGATAGCTAACGCTACACTTACCACTAACCAGCCAGTTACGTTACTTACATAACCTGAAGGGTTATAAATTAGTAAGTTTTTCGCTGCTGAAACAATCATAGCGGTGCCTAGTAAATTGCCCGAGTGTTCTATGGCTAATGCCAATTGACCTTTTCGAAGCGCGCCTTGAAAGGAGTCGTTCTGATTATCTTTTGCATAGCGTACTTCTAAAATACGGGTCATCACCAGTAACATGGTAAGTACGACAGAGAAACCCGTCACGATGGCAATAATGGCATTCATGTCACTACCATCTACCCATACCATAATATTCTTAAGCACGATGGCACTGGCCACTAAGCTTGCAGCATCTACCAGTGCAACACTTACACTGCGCTCGGAAATCATAGCGTGGGTATCTACACGATTGAGTACTAACTTGTCATGGGCAAAACGACCAAACTTCACTAGCAGAATACCAACAATACCGAATGTCACCATACCTGTAGCGGCTTCACTGTAACCCTGGCCGATATGACGACCTACTACCGAACTAAGTACGATACAAAGCGACAACATGCCACCGGCTATACTAATACCAAAAGCAAAATTATCTTTAATACCAAGCTCTTCGGTCACTGAGTTCTTTCTCATAAGCCCAGTCACCCACTTCATAACCACCAACAGTGCTAGGGCGATACTTACATCGATGGCAAGGTAAATCCATAAGTCAGAACCTAGCGGCACGAGTTTAATTAAAGCATCCACGTAATATTACTCCTTTTACCTAAACACAACCTTAGGGTGGTTACGCCCCAAAAACTGTGACAGACTCTTTTTATCTCAATGTTTTGAAATATTTATTATTGTCGAAGCCAGTATTATGCCAACAGACAACACAATTACCATGAGCAATGCACAACAAGCTAACGAAACCTGGGAAAAGCTTTCAGATAATGAGCACGTTAATAGTGACTTAGCCCATTATCAAAATGATCTCACTACCCTATTCGGCCGATCGCTATTTTTTGCAGAGACTTGCCTTCAGCACCCTGAGTGGGTTGGCGCTATGCTGGTTGAATCGATTCCTGACGAGCCACAAAGCTTTTACAATCATGCTGTTACGCAAAAGCTGGAAAATGTTAAATCCGAAGACGAGCTGCTTAGCGCACTTCGCCAATCCCGCCATTTTCATATGGCTGCTATCACCGCGCGTGACGGACTTAACAAACAGACTATTACACAATCGTTAACGCAGGTTTCGGCGTTAGCTGATGTATTAATTACATCCGCTTACCAATGGCTTTACACTATGCTAAGTGACAAACATGGTGTGCCTTGTGGTGAAAATGGCTCTATTCACATGTACATTTTGGGCATGGGGAAATTAGGCGGCCGCGAACTTAACTTTTCATCAGATATCGATTTGATTTTTGCCTACCCCGAAAAAGGCATGACAAATGGTGAAAAGAAACCTATTGAAAATCAGCAATTTTTTACCCGCTTAGCGCAAAAATTGATACAAGCGCTCAACAAGGTTACTCCGGATGGTCAAGTCTATCGTGTAGACATGAGACTGCGGCCATTCGGTGAGTCGGGGCCTTTGGTGATGCACTTTGACGCCATGGAAGATTATTATCAAGAGCAAGGTCGTCATTGGGAACGTTTTGCAATGGTGAAAGCGCGGGTGATTAATAATGATGATTCTACTGATGTAGCTTCGCTAAACGGCATACTTAAGCCCTTTACCTTCAGGCGCTACCTAGACTTCACCACTATTGATGCGCTTAGAAGCATGAAGCACCTTATTGCTACGGAAATTAGACGTAGGCGTTTGAGCAATAACATTAAGCTTGGTGCGGGCGGTATTCGCGAGGTTGAATTTTTCGCACAAAGCTTTCAGCTTATTCATGGTGGCAGAGAGCCTGAGTTACAAAGTAAGTCGCTACTTACTACCCTTGATAAGCTTGCCGAATTTGAAGTTGTAGAGTCTGATGTGACTGAACAACTACGGACAGACTATTTATTTCTTCGTAAAATTGAGCACACGCTTCAGCAATGCCAAGACCGACAAACTCAAACATTGCCTGGTAGTGAGTGGGAGAAAAACGCATTAATTGCCGTGCTTAGTTTCAGTTCATATGATGAATTTATGGCAAAACTGCAAAACACTATGTCTAGAATACATGGGCACTTCAATGAATTAGTTGAAGAAGCACAAGATACTCATACTAGCGAAGATACCTTATTTGATGCCTGCCGCGATGCTTGGCAACTTTCCCTCGATAAAGAAGAATTTAGCATCACGCTAACCCCTTTTATTAGCGTAGACGAAGCGCAAGGTATTTGTACCCAGTTACAAGATTTCAAAACTAATCAGCGCGGATATCGAATGGGTCAAAAAGGCGAAGACACGCTGAATAAACTCATCCCGGAAATATTGTATGTGCTGATTAAATTCGACCCCAGTAAAGCAAATAATATACTAAAACGAATCTTCGGCGTGATAGATGCGATCACCGGCAGGACAACCTATTTAGATTTATTACTGGAAAACCCCAATGTTCTGCAACAGTTGGTAAAACTGTGCGACAGGAGTGAGTGGATAGCGAATGAAATCAAACGCTTCCCGCTGCTGTTAGATGAACTGCTCACCCCGCTCTATTTACAGCAGCAAAATTCAGATATTACCACCAGCAAATACGAATACGCGCAAGAGTTACGGCAAACCATGCTACGGGTTGAACACGATGATGTGGAGCTTGCTATGGACACGTGGCGACAGTTTAAGCTTTGTCAGCAGCTGCGCATTGCAGCCAGTGATATCAGTGGCTCGCTACCCATTGCGAATGTAAGCGATAAACTTACCGTATTAGCGGAAGTCTTGCTTGAGCAAGTTATTGAAGCAGCGTGGCACCAAATTTCAGCGCGCTTTGGCGTGCCGAGTCATTTGAACGATGGTGAGCTGGGCTTTGCGGTTGTTGGCTATGGCAAGCTTGGTGGCTACGAGCTTGGTTATGGCTCTGATCTTGACCTTGTGTTTTTGCACAACGCGCCTCGCCAGTCCGCTACCAATGGGGCTAAGTCTATTGAAGCCCAGCAGTTTTACATCAAACTTGCTCAGCGAATTATGCACTTACTGAATACTAAAACTTTGTTTGGTCAGTTGTATGAAACCGACTTACGGTTGCGGCCATCTGGTAACGCGGGTCTACTTTGTTGTCACATTGATGGATTTGAGCGCTATCAACAAGAAGAGGCGTGGACATGGGAACATCAAGCGCTAGTGAGAGCCCGCGGTATTTGTGGTGATATATCGCTGCTTAGTGCGTTTAATACTGTGCGTCACAACATTCTGTCTATTCAAAGAGACCAGGCTACGCTATCTACTGAAGTGAGTGAAATGCGCGCAAAAATGCGCAAACATTTACTCTCTACCAGCAATCAAAAAGTCGATTTGAAACAATGTGTGGGAGGTATAGCAGATATTGAATTTATGACTCAATACTGGGTATTAGCACATGCGAATAAGATTGAGAGCTTGACTGAATTTTCAGATAATTTGCGTTTACTAGATGCGATCCGTAACGCAGGCATTATTGATGAAAAACAATCTCACGCGCTACAACAAGCTTACCTTGCGCTAAGAGAACAATATCATCACCTGACCCTTGCAGACACTAAATATGCAGAACAAACCGAGCATTTGAGCCAAATGAGAGAAACAGTAAGTGAATATTGGCAGGCGTTATTTGGCAGTGCTGCTGACAGCTGAACCAATAGAAATGCTAGCACTGATGGCAGTAATGATAATAAAGGTGAGCAAGTAGCTCTTCTTTGATTTAACTAATAATCAGCGAACTAGGGTACATCGGGTAGATAAAAACTCGGTCTCTTCAGCGGTCACTACCAAAGAACGTTGCTCAGGGCAAAGATAGGCATTTACCTGTCCTTCGAAACTACTGTCGATAGCGCTAGCAATTTTTGCCAACGACCCAGCTACCGTGTTATCCAGCTGAAACTGATGTTTGATTATGAAGTCTTGCTCTAAATTCCAAATCAGCTGCATGCCTTCCGCTTGCGCAAAAGTAGAGATGGCCTCTCGCAATGTACTCCCTTCTTTGAAGGTGCGGAATTTTTGCTCGCCGGTCCAGCTAGTGTCTACCGTCGTATTCAGGCTAGACATGCTTTCAAGTTTGCTATCGAGTTGGGGGTCAACGCCGCCAGTTTCTATCACAAAATTACCCTGCTCTTCCTTAACTGGATCGGTAGAGGACATTCTGAATTCGCGGTAAAACTCGCTCAATCCCTTAGCCACCGACTTTTCTTCAGCGGGTTTACCGGCAGGAACGTCATCACTGTTATTTTGTTGCAAATATATCATCACACCCGCAATCACTATCAATACGAATGCCAGCGCTACGTGACGCGCCCAAAATAATGTATTTGAATAAACCTTTTTAGCCATGACTTTATTAATGCTTCCAATAACTTAAACCCAAAGTACAGCTTACCTCGCTTTTACCTTGCGCACAAAAAACGCCCTACATCAGTCATTGTACACCTAACAATATAATAGGTAACTGCTCCGTTAGTACAATGACGGTGTGTCTTTACTGGGTCTGGTTTTGAAACGCTTGTGCATCCATAAGTAGCTTTCAGGCTGTTCTTTAATTGCCTTGTCGATATGCGTGTTCAATTCCGTTAATGCAGCAATATCGTCCATTTCCCCTAAATGGGTCAATGGAGGGTATATTTTGATTTTGTAACCTTTTGCAGTGTACTGAGACGTAATCATCATAGGCACACTGGTAGAACGACGAATAAACATCAATGTGGCTGTGGTGGTCGCGGTTTCAGCAACTCCACCAAAGGGGACGAATACGCTTTGCTTTGGTCCGTAGTCTTGGTCGGGAAGGTATAGGCACAGTTCTTTGTCTTCCAATGCCATTAACAAGGCCTTTGCATTACGCTTATCAATCATGTACTTATTTGAGCGATTACGACCATGGTACTGTAAATAATCGACCAGCGGATTATTATGCTTTCTATAGAAGGCGATACTAGGGTGGAAGTACCCAATTCCCCTACATGCAAATTCAAGGTTCATGTTGTGCAGTGCCATCCCAAACACACCTTTTCCGCTAGCTATGGCAGCCTCAACATGCTCAGCACCTTCAATTTCTATGGCTCTTTTTACTCGCCAATCAGGCCACCACCACCCCATAGCGGTTTCAAATAAGGCCATTCCGGTTCTTCGCACGTTCTCTTTTAATAGCGCTTGCACTTCTGACTCTGACAACGACGGGTTCCAAAGTTCAAGGTTTCGCTTTGCCACGCGAACGCGCTTAGGAACAATTTTCGCAATAAGTTTACCTGCACCACCGCCAATAAATCGTATGACAGGAAGAGGGAGCCAAGTGATGATGTAAAGAAGAAATACTCCTAGCCATACAGGCCAAAATTTCGGAGTAAGAAAAGACAGTTTGAATTTAGGAGCCTTAATTGCCGCAGCCAACGCACTCTATTCCTAACAAATTAAGAGGAGCGCTATTGTAGCAGACCAAATTAAAGTCGAAAGTGCGTTGGTGGAATAATTCGACACTACTGCCGTAGGATTTTGTTTTCTATGCGCCGCCCATTGATTTACCAATCTCGATAAAGTGAAATTTTTGAAGAAGGTTGCCCTCCCCAATCAGCCTATTTAGTTAGCGCCGTACTCTTTATCAATCTGTTTCAGCTTTTTCTCAAAAGTATGAAAGTGGTCGTTAGTTTCATAATCAAAGTGATATTGATTATGGAAGCCAAATTGCAATTTGCAGTTTTTATCTTCGATAAATAACGTGTAGCCATCTAGGTCGGTGTACGCAACAATGCCATTTAGGTGGTATTGATCTTCTTTCTTATCGCCGTTGGTTCGGATTTTTTCAAACACCTGTAATAGAAATTTACTGTCTAATTCGTTTTTCATAAATGGCTCCTTAGTTTTTGACTAGCCACTCTTTTTACGCTGAATAATAGCGTTTGGATTACACCGCTATATTTGTATGTATTTAGTCGCCCTACCTTTTTGGCTATTAAAAATTGTAGCGAAAGCCCAAAGACACTAAATGCGTTGAGAGGTTTTCTTCGCCGCCTAGATAAATGTATTCAAGTCGCACCATAGATTTTAGACCAACATAATAATCAAATCCAAGGCCAGCAATACCTGCCACCACACCCTCATCAAATGAGCATGCATCACCAGAAAACTCTGAATTGCCACAGTAGCGCGTACTTGCAATATCAACGTTAGCAACCCCTAACTTATAAAACAGTTCCCCATACTGACTGTTTGCTTTTCCGAGCACTGCAAGGTAAAGCGCGTCACCCGAAAGCTCGGTGCCATTGTCGCTATCGTTAGTTAAATTAAGGTACCCCACTTCTGTATACCACTGCCTATGGATTTGGCGCCCGAAAGCAACACTATAAGTTAGCCCGCTATTTTCGACATCTTTGAACTCAAAATCACTAAACCCCACTGACGCAATACCGTAGTTGGTAGAAGCACTGTGTGCGTTAAATATAAAAAAAAGCGCTATAAAACCAACAACAAACTGCTTCATTAAAACCTCAAGTTAGAACCACAAAAGAATAACCCTATTATTAAATAGCTAGGGTTAAAAGTGTAAGTGTTAAATTTAAATCAGAAATAACGCCTTGTACTAAAAAAAGTACTCAAGGGTAAATTGAAGATGATCATCTCTTCTTAGGAAATAAAAAGTATCGTCGGTATCATCACTTGAAAAGAAATAGCCATCCAGTTTCCATCGCCAATGAGGTGAAATGCGACTGGACGCTTCAATAAATGCACTAGAGGTACTCGATTCATCTAAATCTTGTACGTACCCCATTAACACTTCTGTTCCGTCAATGTCGTTGAATATAAACCGAAAGCCCACCATAAGGTCGTTTTGACCTAAAGCAAAAAAGTTATCTTTGCGTTCATCAAACTGATATTCACTTAATACGCCAAGGCCATATTGCGTGTCGAAGATACCTTGTGTGGTGTACTCGAAACCTGTAACTACCGCAGCAAAATCTTCCGACTGCCCTTCTCGATATATCGACTCAAATTTAAGTAACCATGCCCCGTAAACATTCAGTAAATCAATGCCTACTTGGTTGATTTGTGCGTAATAGGGAAGAATTTCTGGCTGACCTTCGTCATTCACGATGGTAACAAGTTCTGGCTCTCGGCTTGTACCTGAAAAGTAAGATAGCCCCACTTCCCAATCACTGATACTTGCTTGCCACCTCAGCGCATAATCAACATGGCTTTGCTCACCATCTGACTCGTACAAGGCTTCTCCTACAGCAAGGGGTGGTCGCAGACGACCATCAGTACTTTCGAAGGTACGCTCTCTAAAATAGGGCAACACAAATACTGAAAACGTGCCGAAATCACTAAAGTAAGAAGCGTTAACCATTGGCTGACCAAGCTTATCTTCGCCATCTACCGCTTCAATTGCATCAGTTTGATTAACGATGTCGACAAGGTGAATAGACTCGGTTTGCCCCCAGAATACTTTCCCAATTCCTACTTTAGTTTCCCATGTGTCTGCCACATGCATCCACTGCAGTTCTCGAACATCGAAATGGGTTCTTTCCTCGTCGTGTTGGTCAGCCCTGAAAAAGGGCTTAAACAGCAAACTGTCTTCTGCATCATTCCACTCGGTATAGGTTTCGGGGCTGAAAAAGACAGAGCCGTAAGTTCGTTCTTGCGGTTCGTACAGGGCGTCTTGCAAAAAGTAGCGCAACTCTCCACCCGCGGAGCCTGTCACTTCCGTATTGGCCAACAAAGAAAATGAAGCCGTAATACTTGATACCAATAAAGCAATAGATTTAATCACGAATTACCGGGCTCTTTTTAAACTGTTCTTATCAAAGTCTGATTCTGACAAGTCGGTATCAAATATTAAGCTTTCTGTAATTAGCGACGTAGACTTACGTGTTTGTACGTTCGTCATCTCACTGCGTATAGGTCGCCAGTACTTCTCTTTATAAAGCTCGTAATCTTTTAGCTCAAGTACCTTAAGTAGCGCCCCTTTCTTATCGTAAAATTCAACTTTGTGTACACGATAGTGAGACTTATCAATCCATACTTTTTGTAACGTGTAACCCGAATAGTCATACTGAGGAGTTTGCTCTAATACAAAGCACGCTTCGCCATTGATCGTCTCGTCACCTACATAGGTGTAAGAAAATTTTTCTACTTCGAACGATGTCATGTCTTCAAAAGCAAATTCACTGCCGACAAAAGGCCCACTTTTATTTTTTGACGCTATACGCTTTACGCGTTTTAAAGCAGGAAGAAATATCCACTGTTCATCAGCATCAAAAACATGGGAGAAACTCAGGAATGCGGTTCCTTTTACATCTCGAGGGGATTGGAAAACCGTTAGTGCTTTATCACCGTCATCGGTCAACTCCATCGATTTCACGTTGAGTTTGCGTGTTGCCTCTTGGCCTTGCGCATTACGCAGGACCATTAAAATTTCGGCCTCTGAGTTATTCCACCCGCGATCTCTCGCTTTTCGCTCCTGCGCTATTTCTAGTCCTTTTGTGCTAGGCTCACTCTCGGCGGCAACGCTATTGAATGCGCTGATGGATATGAACGACGCCAGTAAAACAAGGCTAATGTATCTCACTATTCTTCTCCGGTAACGGGGTTTCATCTTTGTCCAACCACATTAATAACGCGGGTAGGAAAATAAGGTCAACGGCCAACGCCGCGACGATAATAATAATGGTTAAAATGCCCATGTGCGCGTTAAGCATGAAGCTTGAAGACGCTAGTACACCAAAACCAACTGTCAGCACTATTGTGGTAGTCGTCAGTGCCATTCCAACCGTATTAAATGCATAAAGCACACTTTCTTTAACCGATTTACGTGTTAGCCTCGCCGACTGATACTTCGACAAGAAGTGCACTGTATCGTCAACGATAATGCCCATGGTCATACTGATGACCACCGACAGCGCCATATTAATTTGGCCTGAGATTAACCCCCAAACACCAAAGCCAATAGCGGCGGGTAGCAAATTAGTAAACAAGCTTACTAACCCGAGTCGCCACGAACGTAACGCGAAAAAAATCAAAACAGAAATAAGGACTAAGGCATAAATAGACCCCTTTACCATACTTTCCATATTTCGATCGCCAATATGCGCGAACATTAAAGGCGGACTGGCGGCTTCCAGACGGTTGTCGCTGCCAAGGCTTTTAAAATATGCTTTAGCATCAAACTCTAATGCGGTTAAATCTTTACTGCCTAAATTATCAATAACGGCGATAATTCTCATTGCTGATTTATCAATATCTAACTGATTACTTAAGTCTAGACCAAATGGCAGCGACATTTCGTACAACAATACATACTGCGAGGCCAGCTCTCCATCTTCTGGTAACCGGTAATAGGCATCGTCATCACCATGCATATTTTTATTTAAGCGTTTTAATGTATCGGCAAAGGACAGCACATGATGAACTTCTTCTTTATCGCGAAGCCATTTAGTGAGTAACTCTACTCGTGCCAAAAAGTCAGGCTCTGTGGCACCATAAGGGGTATCTGAATAAATAACGAAGTCGATGTTAGACATACCACCAAGCTTCTCTTCATTGATTTCCACCGCTTGGCCAAACGTACTTCTATCGTCGAAGTACTTCACCGCAACATCATTTAATTCGTTATTGGTAGCAAAAACACTGATCCCCACAATCACTAATGCACAGATAGGTAACAAAGCGCGGTAATTCGACGTGACTTTATTCCCCAATCGCTCGAAGACTTTGTTACTTTTCGTCGCTTTCGCTTTCAATGGCTTTAATAGTAATAAAGCTGGCAGGAACCAAAGTGATAATACACAGGCGAGCATTACCCCGAATGCGGTCATGTTACCTAAATCAGCCAAGACGGGGACGGCAGAAAAGTTCAGCATTAAGAAGCCGATAGCTGTAGTAACACTGGTGATAATAATAGGCTTGGTATTAATTCTTAAACTTTCACTTATCGCATTAGCGTTGTTGAGGCCGCGACCAAGAAAGTACTGTACACCCACGATGATGTGGATACAGTCAGCCACTGCCAGTGTCGTTATCATAGTGGGTGCATTTACCGTAGCGGTACTTAGAAACATGCCCAGCCAGCCAGATACCCCAATGGAAGTGGCAATAGAGACAATAACCACTAATAATGTAGCGAGAGCTGCAAACACCGAACGGACAATCACGCCGATCATCACAATGATAAGGAAAAACATAAGTGGAATGAGCGTGCTGGCATCTTGCTGCGCAGCCACCGCGAAAGCATCGTTCATTACAACCATTCCGGTGAGATAGATAGCGTGACCGGGGTATTTTTCCTCTAACTGCTGTTTTAGCGCAGTGGCAGCAGTTGCAATTTCAATCACCTCTTTCGTTTGGTCACCGTCGGGCAATTGAATGGTAGTGTTCACTACCAACACATCTCCAGGGTATGATACTAACCTTCCGGTTAGTTCAGGGGTACTATCTAGTACATCCTTAATATTTGTTATTTCAGAATTCGAGAGCGAACCCGTGGTAATTAAGTCCTCTACAATAAGATCGTCATCTTCGGCGTAGGTGTATTGGAAATTAGATATGGATTCTACGCGGGTAGAAAGAGGGAGTTGCCATGCAGCTTCTGTAAGCTCAACAACTAAAGATAAGGTAGACGGTTTAAATACATTATCGTCATCTGGCACCACCATAAAAGCGACATTTTCGCTCTTATTAAATATGTTCTGCATTTCTTCAAAGGCAAGACGCTGCGGATTATCAGGCTCAAAGAATACTTTGTAGTCGCCTCGAAAGTATAAATTTTTTGCGCCGACTACTGCCACTAACATCGCAACAATAACCACACAGATAGTTAGCTTTGGTGAAGCAAACCACCTTGATGTGTTCGATGATGTATCTTGCATTACTACTTCCTGTAACTCGCTCTGTTATCGAAAGTTTACCTGTAAATGGTTAATAAACATAACTCAGTTACCAGAATATTTTCGGTTGCCGCCTCACATTTTTTACATAAGCTCGCCTCTATCATTTTCAGCGCTATCGTAATCACTTCATTTTATTAAATTTTACATTTTTGAAACTATTTATGAGCGATTTTTTTGATCTTTTCTGAAACTGATGTAGTATTAACACTATACAACTGGTCAGATGAGCGGATGAGTCAAATATGAGTATTAGAACTAGCTTAAAAAAAGTGTTACCACCAATTTCTGTAACAGAGCAGGAAGCGTTAGACGCAGGTGACGTTTGGATTGAATCTTCTATTTATCAGGGTAAACCTGATATGCAGGCACTTCGTGATATTCCTCAAGCAAAATTGAGCGCGGAAGAGCAGGCATTTATGGACGGCCCAGTGTCAGAATTACTGGGTATGATTGATGATTTCGAGTTAAACAACGGCGATCACATTCCTCAAGACGTTTTAGACTTCTTGGGCAAAAACCGTTTCTTCTCAATGATCATCCCTAAGAAATTTGGTGGTCTTGAGTTTAGCCCTTACGCTAACTCAACTATCGTTGCCACTATTGCTGCTAAATCTGGTGCAATCGCTGTAACCGTTATGGTACCTAACTCGTTAGGCCCAGGTGAGTTACTGATGCATTATGGTACTACAGCGCAACAAGATTACTGGTTACCACGCCTTTCAGATGGTCGTGATATTCCTTGTTTTGCCCTAACCAGCCCAGAAGCCGGTTCAGATGCCGGTGCTATTCCTGATGCTGCTATCGTCACTAAAGGCGAGTACAACGGCGAAGAAGTACTTGGTCTTCGTATCAGCTGGGACAAGCGTTACATCACGCTGGCTCCAATTGCTACCGTACTTGGCTTGGCATTTAAAGTATTCGATCCAGAGCAATTACTTGGTGACAAACTAGAGCTAGGCATTACCTGTGCCTTATTACCTAAGTCTCACCCTGGTGTAGAACTTGGTAACCGTCACGACCCTATGGGTGTACGCTTCTATAACGGTACAACTCGCGGTCAAGATGTATTTATTCCTATGGAATTTATCATTGGTGGTCAGAAAAATATCGGCCGCGGTTGGCAGATGCTAGTAGCGTGTCTAGGTGCGGGTCGTGGTATTTCACTTCCGGCGATGGGCGTTGCGACAGCACAATCTGCATTTAAAGGTACGGTTGAATATTCATTCGTTCGTGAACAGTTCGGTGTTCCGATTGGTCGCTTCGAAGGTATTCAAGAGAAGATGGCAGACATTGCTGGTAAGACTTTCTTACTTGAAGCTATGCGTGTTTTAACAACAGAAGGCTTAGGCTTAGGCGTTAAACCATCGGTTGTTACCGCTATTGCTAAATACCACATGACAGAACTTGGCCGTGATGTAATGAACTCGGCTATGGATATTCAAGCAGGTAAAGCAATTCAACGTGGCCCGCAAAATACCCTTGCAGGTGGATATGCAGCACTTCCTATTGCCATTACGGTTGAAGGTGCAAACATCCTTACTCGTAACCTAATGATTTTCGGTCAAGGTGCAATGCGTTGTCACCCTTACTTGAAAGACATGGTTGACCTTATTCACAGCAACGAAAGTTCTGCTGATAAAGAATTCAACAAGGTACTACGTAAAACGGTTGGCTTTAGTTTTAAGAATGCATTCCGTAGTTTTGGTAAAGGTTACTTACCTTTCCTACGCGGTTCAGAGTCTGCATTGCCTGAAGTACGTAAGTACGAAAAGCGTGTGAATAGCATTTCAGCTAAATTAGCACCACTTGCTGACTTATCACTAGCAGTACTTGGCGGCGACCTTAAAAAGGCAGAATTACTTTCAGCCCGTCTGGGTGACGTGATGAGCTACCTTTACGGTGCAATGGCCGCCATTCGTTTTTACGAGCAGCGCATTGAAGACCGTAAACTTGCACTACCGTATTTCGAATACGCTATGCAATGGTCATTACAACAAGCTGATCAGGCAATTGTTAACTTCATTAACAATTTCCCGAACACACCGACTCGCGGCTTAATGCGCTTACTTACCAACACCTATTCTAACAGTGTTGCGGGTATCAGCGATGACCTAGTACGCGAATTGTCTATGGCATCTATGCAAGACAACAGTGTGAAAGCGCAGCTTACTCACTTAGTTCGCGTTACCCCAGGTGATGGTAACGACATTAACGAACAAGCGTTCAAAGCGAAACATGCAGTTGCACACCTATTAGGTAAAGTGCAAAAAGCACTTCGCAAAGAGCCTGTAGTGCCGTTTATTTCGTTTGAGCACGCACTGAACAAGCTTCAAGAGAAAGGCGTTATTAATGCCGAAGAAGCTGCACAGTTGCATGATTACAATGAAAAACGCCAATTGGCGGTTCGTGTTGATGAGTACACGTTCGACATGGAATTATTGCCAGCAACTGAGACCTTGCGCGCAATTGATGGCGGAAAAAACGCGGCTTAATACTACTGATTTAGCCGATATTTATAGAAAGCTCTGGCCTTTGGCCAGAGCTTTTTTGTATTTAAAAGAACCTGAGTCAGCGCATTAAGACGCCTTATGCTCGCTTTTCGTATACATGCCTTCTCACCTTGCATAAAGGGTGAAAATTTCCCCTTTAACATCTACGCTTTATGTATCAGTTTTCTATTATAAAAAATTATGCAAATAATAAAGCTTCTTAGCACTGCTTTAACTTTCTTTATTGCTTAGCTGATGGGCTTGATGATTCGCCCTTACTACCGAATACCCTTGCAACCTACGTGCATAGCAATTTTTCTCATATGAGTGTAAGTTAACCAAAATAAGTGTGTAAATTTAAAACGATAAAAGCTTATTCGCTGTTATTGTTAACAACACCAATAAAAACTTCATACCATATTAAGCGTAAAAGCTTATTGAGTTGGAACCTAGATTTATAGTGAAAAGCTCTGATGAACAAAGAGGGTCAACCTCTCCTATTCCTATAACGCCGCAAATGCAGCGCGACATGGTAGATATGCTTAACAGTAATATGTTTACTGGCTTAGCTATGACCTTCGTTGCCTTCCTAGGCTTAACGTTCGGTTTCGGGTTTAATACCGAAAAAGACCAAAGCTTAAAAGTATTACTTTTTATCGCGATGAGCGTTGTTATTCTTTTTCGATTTGCAGATGGCCTGTATTGGTTAACACGATTGAAAGGCACCGAATATGATGTGCGACCTGTAAAGTGTAGATTCGCGATTGGCGTGTGTTTAGCATCAGGGATATGGGCACTCTATTCAATTCTGCTCTACTCCACAATGAGCTCGGTCGAGTTAGCGACAACCATGGTTGTCCTTGGAGCGATGGCCGGTGGTGCAGCTTCAGTGTTAGCGCCAAGTAAAATTTTCGTTTCTATTTACACCACCTCACTGCTTGTGCCCATATCAATTAGAGCCTTGTTTGATGATGATAGAAATTTTGTTGTTTTGGGTGTATTAGGCATTATTTTTTGTATAGGTTGTCTTGTTAGTTCCTTACGTTACCATCGATTCTTTTTTGACACCGTATCACTTAGGTATAAGAACAACCGCCTTGTAGAGCAGATGCAATCTGATAGGAAAGAGACCGCTAAGATTAACGCCATGCTGCGTAAATCTAATGAACAGTTAGATGATGCTAATGCTAATTTAGAAGATGAAGTTGAAAAACGTACCGCCGATATCTTTCGGTTATCTAATAGAGATCCGCTGACAAATTTACTGAACAGAAACGGACTGTTTAAACAGTTAAATACTCTCATTGAAAGCACCAAAGCGCTTGATAATAACCTGGCCGTTTTGTTTATTGATTTAGATGGTTTTAAGCAGGTAAACGATAGTTTAGGGCATAAGGTCGGCGATATTGTACTTGCAGAAATTGCTAACCGACTTGCCGAATATTGCGAAAAAGATCATCTCGCTAGATGGGGGGGCGATGAATTTGTTGCAGTAACGCCCTACGCCACCGTTCATACCGCAGTGGCCGTTGCTCATGCTATGCGCAGCGGGGTTACAGAGCCCATTATAGCTTTAGAAAACCAAATAACACTGGATGCCACCATTGGTATTGCGATATTTCCGGAACATGGCAACGACACCATGACGCTTATTCAACAAGCTGACTTGACCATGTACGATCAAAAACGCAAACAACGAGGCACTATTGGTGTTTTTAGTGAAGACCTGCATGAAAAGATAAAAAGTGAACAGCGCCTTTGTGAACAATTACGACATGCTATAGAAAAAAACGCGTTTTCTGTACACTATCAGCCCATTATTTGCGCCAACACACAAAAGTTAACATCGGTTGAAGCGCTACTACGTTGGAATTGTGATGGTAAAGTAATCTCCCCAGCGCGCTTTATTCCCCTTGCTGAGCGAACGGGCTTAATGCCAGAAATAGGCTCTTGGGTATTAAATCGCGCGTGTATAGATGCGACAGAATAGCCATTCAAAGACGACATTGCGTTATCTGTGAATGTTTCTATTAGTCAGCTGCTGGATGAAACTTTCATTAATACGCTGGACAAGGTACTAGCGTCTACCAGCATTACCCCAGCTCGCCTTTACTTAGAAATAACAGAAAGCGTGTTCGCTAATAATATTGATGCGGTAGCAAACCAAATACACAATGTTAAACAACGTGGTGTAAAAATATCAATCGATGACTTTGGTACAGGATACTCTTCATTGAGCAGATTGCAGTCAATGCCTTGTGATTTTATAAAAATTGATCGTTCATTTGTACAGAATACCAGTGAAGGTAGTGATACTATTATGCGCGCAACCATGCTTATCGCAAACGAATTTGGTTGCAAGACCATTGCTGAGGGCATTGAAACCTTAGACCAAATGAACCACATCAAAAACCTAGGTGTGGATTATATCCAAGGCTTTATTTACGCTAAACCAATGCCATTGAGCGACCTTAAAACCTGGTATAACGAAAACAAATAATATTCATGGCTCAACTTTATTTTTATTATTCTGCAATGAACGCAGGGAAATCGACCTCTCTTTTACAATCAGCTTATAACTATCGCGAGAGAGGCATGCACTCTCTAATTTATACCGCTGCCTTTGATGACCGCTACGGCGTAGGAAAAGTGACCTCTAGGATTGGCTTACAAGCCGATGCAAAACTTTATGGAAATGATGACGATCTCTATGAAGCTATAAAACAAGACAACAAAGAAAAGCGTTTAGATTGCATTTTCATTGATGAAGCCCAGTTTCTGACGCAAGTGCAAGTTCGTCAGTTAATAGAAGTGGTAGACGAATTAGATATCCCCGTTTTGGCTTACGGTTTACGTACTGACTTTTTGGGAGGCACTTTTGAGGGTAGCCACTACCTTCTCGCATGGGCTGATAAGTTGTTCGAACTTAAAACAGTTTGTCATTGCGGGCGCAAAGCAAATTTCGTGGTTAGGCTGGATGAAAATGGCAATGCAGTTACCGATGGAGACCAAGTACAAATTGGTGGCAACGATCGCTATGAATCTATGTGCAGAAAGCATTTCAAAGAGCTGGTCTGGGATAAAGACAAAATTTAATGTTTCTTAAACTCCACTCTTTGAAAGTAAATATATACTTCAACTATTGTGTTTGAATTACCTCAAAGAGTGTCGCTTTGGATATAGACCGCTACACAACACTCGTCATTTCATTATCAAAGCGCGGATTGGATGAACAAGATAAACTCACTGCGATAGTGTCATGTCTTCGTTTAGGGATCCCTTCCGCGAACCGAATTAGCTTATGGCGATTTGAAGAAAACAAAACTCGAATTCGGTGCCTAACGTTAAATCAAGATGGCCAAAATTTGCCAACCCATGGTTTATCGTTGTCTAAAGAAGATATTCCCGATTACTTTGACGACATTTTAAAACAAAGCGTGTTAGTAGCCTCTGATGCCCGTCATCATCCTGCCACCAAATGTTTTAACGAAAGTTACTTCAAGCCCAACGATATTTACTCATTGCTGGACTTTACCTTTCATCACCAATTCAACCCAATTGGCGTTATTTGTTGCGAAAAGACACACAGTCCAGTCCAATGGACTCAAGAAGATATAGATAACTTAAAGCGTATCGCGCAGATAACGTCAATGTTTTACGACAGTTAGACATTCAATATAATGCTTGCTAATGATAGTACTTACTTCTGAGCGCTAACGGTTTCACCAATTTTTAAATCAAAAGGTAGCACAGTGCTTTCCAGTGATTCACTGAGTAAGGCCTTTGCAGCCATTTCTCCTTTACCTGCACTTGATTGGCAAACGGTTGTTAAATTAGGGCGAGTTCTGTCTGCTTCTTCAATCCCGTCAAAACCTGTAATTTTTAGCTCTTCAGGTACTTTAATGCCCATCGAAAGCGCTGATTGCAGCAGTTCTAGGGCTATAATATCACTCATACATAAGACGGTATTAGGTCGAGGGTTACTGTTTAACACCTCTTTCGCAGCTTGCTTTGCGAAGCTCCTATCACTTTCTGGAATGTGCCAAATCCAATCGTTTGTGATTGTTGCTCCACTTTCATCAATTGCTTTCATATAACCGTCTAATCGGCGATGAGCAATAGACGTTTGTACTTCTATAAGCGGGCTGTCGTAAATACGGCAGGTACTTGGAGACTCAATTAAGCGCAGTCCTAAAATGGCGACATGATCACCAGGGGAAATTGCTTTTTTAGCGATTTGATACGCGGCGTTGTAATTATCAATGTTAACCGACGGCAGCCCTTCAATATCGAAATCTACCGTAATAGCAGGTTTACTTTGTCGGGCTAGCTCTTCTGCTAACTTGTAATTTCGTGGTGCACCGTAACAAATGAAACCATCAACGAAATCCACCACATCGAGGATACTTTCTGAATCGCCCGCATAAAGAAGAAGATGCTTACCTTGCTGCTGCAATATACTTGAAACCCCTTTGATGAAGGTACTGGCCACTGGGTCACTGACGGTATAGGGGATACTATCAGCCAGCACTAGGGCAACAATATTAGAACGCCCTTTTCTTAAAATTTGCGCGGCTTTGTTAGGCCCAGCGTAACCAATGCGATCGCACTCGGCAAGGATATGCTCTCGACGCGCTTTAGACAGTTGATCGGGCCTATTAAACGCATTTGAAATTGTGGCGGTGGACACACCTAACTGCAAAGCTACATCTTTAAGTGTCAATTTTGTTTTGGTCATTTTTATGTGTACTATTCCCTGCGTTTGTTTTTACGATTCCCTGCGTACGCAAAGACAACTAACTGTAAATATGCAAGCGATACAAACGCTTCGAGCATGCCGACTTGTTGGCTACCCGTTAATTACAGTAAAGTGACCTCAATTATATCACCACTTAAACGATTAATTCACACCTCTTATCGAATACCTATGATTGAAAGGTTTTAAGCGAGTTAGACATAAAGGCCAGTTGGGCTAGGTTACCTTAATCGTTTTTGTTTTTATCGTGTTCCGAATATTTTATCGCCTGCATCACCCAAACCAGGCAGTATGTAGCCCTTTTCATCTAGACGATCATCAATAGCAGCAGTGAAAATTTCTACATCAGGGTGGGCATCAACCACGGCTTTAATACCTTCTGGCGCGGCCACTAAAAAAAGCCCCATGATCTTCTTGCAGCCCTTTTGCTTCAGTAAGTCGATAGTGGCAATTAACGTACCACCAGTCGCTAACATTGGGTCAACGATTAATGCGGTGCGCTCATCAATATTTTTTACTACTTTGTCAAAGTAAGCCACGGGCTGTAGTGTATCTTCGTCGCGATACAAACCAACCACACTGATTTTTGCATTAGGGATGAGTTCTAATACGCCCTCAAGCATGCCCAACCCAGCACGAAGGATAGGTACTACCGTTATTTTTTTGCCCTTGATTTGCTTAACTTCAACATCATCGCCCGACCAGCTTTTTATCACTGCACGCTCTGTGGGTAACGTTCGTGTAGCCTCGTATGTCAGCAAGTTGCCTACTTCTGATGCTAACTCTCGAAAGTCTTTACTGCTAATTTTGGAGTAACGCATCAAACCCAATTTGTGTGCAATCAATGGATGAGTTATTTCATGAACGGCCATCTTACTTCCTTAAGTATCTGTTTTACACAGTTTAACCGCTCATTCCATTTAGGCAAAATTAACCTAACGTATTTTCTCCTACATTCACGGTGCTACCGTCCGGTAATGTCATTTCTATTTTGATGCTTCCCCCTACTGCCGCGAGGTAAGCCGAGGCCCTATGAAGGGGAACATCCTGTATGCGTTTTGACTCAAGCTTACTTACCCCCGAAGCAGTCACGCAAAGCGCCATCGCTACAACTTCTTGTTTAACCCTGTGTTGCTTTCTAATTTCACCTAACGTTATTTCTCTCATTGTTTTGTCGCCGATATATTTTGGGCATAAAAAAACCCAGATAGTTTAACCTTTCTGGGCTTTTGCAAAACGTTCTTACTTTTATGCTATGCCCAGAAGCGAATACTTGCCCCTGAACACTCAGCGTCAGGCGCTATTATTGGGTATAATTGTAAAAGTAATTAAAAGTAACGTTTTGCATGATGAATTCTCTTCGTTGGTTGAAATGCGCACTTGCGCTGCTCACTCATCCTTAACCATACCATTATTATTGGCAATAACAACGACTTTCCATTTTGGAATATTTTTGCCTAACTCCTCCACCTTTACTAGAAACTTACACTTTACTTCGCAACTTTCACCTTTAAAATCTCTCTTAAGGTTATCTTTCGCTACCTCAAAAATTATAATTATGAAATTACTTGTTCCCTTTTTAGTTGCTACTGCCGTGTTAGCGGGCTGCGCCGGAAA
This sequence comes from Alteromonas naphthalenivorans, assembly GCF_000213655.1. Lineage (NCBI taxonomy): Bacteria > Pseudomonadati > Pseudomonadota > Gammaproteobacteria > Alteromonadales > Alteromonadaceae > Alteromonas > Alteromonas naphthalenivorans. Next base: position 797,489 of record NC_015554.1, on the reverse strand, counting down.
ACCAGATCATCGAGATCAAGGTGAAGTGTTCTTCGAAACCAAAATTAATCCCGATGGCACCAAATTATTTGCTTTTAGCATTGGTATGCCAAGTCGTGGAGATCGGGATGAAGGTCGCGGCCAACGTCCTTCTCGGGGTGGAGATGGTGGCGGTAGAGGCGGCAGAAATAGTGGCCAAAACGGCGGTGGAGAAGCAAGGGGCGGTAACGATCGCGAGGCCGAACGTATGGAAGCTTTTTACGATACTTTGAGTGAAAAGTTATTTGAAACGCAATATTGCCGAAATGGCTATATTGAAATTGATACCCATGAAACTGAAGGCCGTTATCACCTACTCGGCGAATGCCAAGAATCGGCGTCAGAGGAAGATAAACTCAAGTTCGCAAATCCTTATTAATTGGTAAATCATCGCCCATATTGTTTTGTATAGCAGTGTGGGCGATCACTTTTTATGCTTGATAGATAGGAAAAGTGCTAACGTATTTTGGATAGAATTTTACGCTTTTATTATAAGTTGCAAATGTTCGTGCCAAGCACAAAAAAACATTAAAACTGCGTACCTAATTCAGCCTCTTTTAGTTTCTCTAAAAAAGGCGTAACCGCTACATCGCTTTCTTCAGGCGCCCAACTTGCAAAACCTTTATCATCCATGACTTCGTAGGGGCCTTGCTTCACTTCCATAAATACCACAGGTTCAAAACAAACCGTGGCATGCCATACGTTAGGTGGAATCTCTACTCCTACACAATCACCACCGGCGCTTAAGGTTATACGTTTAGTTAGCACAGCATTGTCGTCAAAAAACAACAAATCGATACTCCCTTCCACAGCCATAAAAAACTCCCACTTATGCTGTTGGGTATGGCGATGCGGACGAACATAAGAGTCGGGCTCCATTGCAATAAATAGGCGCTGGACTAAATCTTCATAACTTTTATGGACGTTGTGATTGGCTCTTCGTCTTGGACTTGCTTTGGCACTTTCTTTAAGTGCTTTGCGCTGCGCGTGATTAAAAAGCTGAATATCGGTAAGCATGACACTCTCCTTGTTTTGCTTTATAAATAGGATTGCCTGTATTTGACTACCCTAAAGTGCTGAACATTTAACTTAACGCGCAAGCCTGTGTTGCGAGGGGACTTGTATTTTGGCGTAACCTGTACGTTAGCATTGACGGTGCTGAAAAAGCAAAAAGACGAGCATATTGCTCGCCTTTGGCATTTAAAGAACGGTCTAAGCCCTCGGCTTAGCGTGTTGAGTTAGCCTATTAGTTTAGCCGCTGAACTTGCCTAAACCTTCAACCAACAGTACCTTAATCTCTTGCCCTTGTTCGGTATCAAGGTAAGCTTTTGCACTATTCACAATTTGCATGATCTGTGCTGGCTCTAGGCCTAGCGCTTCAAATTGCTTGTTTAATTCATTAACTGACTTAAAGCTATCGGTATAACTTGCGGCTTTATCAAGAATACTGCTTAAACCGCCTTCAGAAGTTACATTGCTGATATCGGGTACTGAACCTAGTAAAGACTCAAGCCCTGGCAATGCGTTGCTTAGTTCATTGAACTGGCTGGTTGAAATATTGTCTTTTGCGTAGTTGAAGATAGATGCTAAGCCACCTGTCGCTTGAGACTCGGTAATGCCTACCGCATCACTAACTGAGCGCGTCATATCAGAAATATTCGGCACTGCTTCAACTTCTTCGGTCATACCAAACAAGCCTTTCAGAGAATCCAACCATCCTTCAGCATGGCTTTGTGGGGCAACGGCAAGTCCCGATACTAAAACAAGAGCGTAGATTTTTTTCATCATTATTTTTATTGTTAGCAAGATGCACATAGCACTGCCGACAATCCATCCTTAGTGATTTCAAGAACCGTAATTTTATAAGCATTTCCAATTATCACAATTAGGCAAAAGGATAAAACTGCGCCCTAGCACTTATTCGTACAGGGCTCAGTCGTTATTTTACGAAGGTGCATATGTGCTTAGGACTTAGGGTTTACTACGAAGTGAAAGAAGTTGCTCGGGCATAAGTACAAAAGTCCTAACGATCCCCATTCCGTAGCCTGGCCCTTCGTTATCAAGTTCTGAGGCTGGTAAGTAAAAGTGCTGTGTCGCTTCTAAGCGGTATAAAGCTGAATCTACGATGTGCCATTGCCCGTCGTGCCAAACTTCAGTCCATGCATGCCCAAACGCATTTACACTATTGTTTTGCTCCACTATCACCGTACCAATTATAACCTTGGCTGACATGCCTAACGCGCGGGCTAACGCTGCCGTAAGCACCGCATATTCGGTACAATCACCACTGCGCTGGCTGGCAACAACCGACGCAATATTAAAACCGTGAATATAATTTGGATCAACAATATAGCTATCAACAAAGGCGGTAAGATGTTCTAGCTCGAAGGGGGCATCTGCGTAAGCTTGTTGATAGCTAGCAACAAATGCTTTTGTACTGGGCTCACTCAAATCCACAACAAAGCTATCTGCGCTGTGTTTATCTTGAACTGGTTTCATAAAACGAGGCATCGGAGATAAGGTAATCGATAAGCGATTATCACTCACCTGCTCAGCAGTCACACCGTCCCAATTTGCTAAGTTGATAGCCAGCTTATTTGAGTTTGATGATACCAGCTCAAAATTAATCTGTTTTGAAAGTGGTAACACCTGACCTTCAGCAAGCTCGATACCTATTTCAGCCATAGACGGCACAGACTGCGCATTTGCTGTATACGTAAACGCAAAACCAAATAGTAGGCTAAACCCAATAGATAACCGAGTTGAGGACCGCATTACAGTGTGGGGGTTCCGTGGGAATGCATCAATACCATGTCCATCTTAAGCCCGCCTTGTTGCATAACACCCTTGCTAATGACGCCCTTTTTGTCAGACTGCATGGTCATTATCAATGGCCCCATATCTATTTTAAGGTTGCCACTAGGATTGTCAGCCTCTTCGCTTATCACAACCTCAATGGCTGCTGTTGGGTCGGCATCTGCTGTCCACATATAAAAACTGCCTGAATTATTGTCTGAGTTAAGCAGATTGACCGATTCTAAATAGCTGCCGTAGCTGGATAGTAACCAGTCTTTATGAGCCAGTTCTATTTCTAAAGCTTTACCTTGCAACTCCCCTTTAACCTGCCAAGCGTCTTCAACGTAACTAATATCAAAGCTTGATGTCATCGTGCTGTTTTCAATGGTGTATTCGCTTGCGTTAATCAAAGAACCGTCTGGGTTACTCCACGAAAAAGCGACCGAATCTGAACGAGCAATAGAGGTTTCATCTACGGGGATCATAAATGCTGTCCCTACCACAATTTCAATATCACCATCGCTATCTTCTATGTATTTTTCACGGGTGAAACCCATAGGGATATCGTTAATAAGAACCTGATAGGTAGAACGGTAAAACTCTGGGGAAGGTTGAGCGGCAGTAAATGCGCGTACGAACGACTTAAAAACGGCGACAAAGGCGTTTTGATAACCCATTTCATTATGGATGCAGACTTGCAAACTATTATCAGTTTCAGCAGATAAGCCTTTTAAAAGGCCAGACACCTTTTCATCGCCCTCTCCCACCGTATACAACGTATCGAGTGAGAGGTAAGGCGTTGCGTCTACCGCACCCACATCTATGGCATAGTTAAATTGACCAGATAGTTTTTTTTCATTTAAAGCTTCAACACCCGACAAGCTATATTCTGCAATTGAATATAATGAGTTAGCCGGGCCATCGAATTCATTAAATGCGTAGCACTCTACTGGTGAATCAGTACCTATATCGATGGTGTAGTACCAAGTACCGTCAGAAGCGTCTTGTGCAGTCGCTTGTCCCAACACCGAACTATTTACCTGAAAATCAGCTATTTCAATAGGTGAAGTGTTAGTCACCTTGATATCTCTGGCCATTGCCTCTTTGAACCAGTCTGGGAAATCGTTAATGTTAATTAATTCAACAGCACTTACGTTAAACGCTAGTAAACTTGGGAAAGATAAAGAGGCAACAATACTGCCTAACTTCATAAATAGTCGTTCCTTGATATTTGTCACTGATAAAAAAGCGCACTGGCTGCTCATACCATCGACAATACGTTTTTTATGCGAATATTTCTATATTCTTTTGAGCGTTCTACTTCGCGTTTTTCTTCATTCTTTTACTTTGCGCTTCACGTTTTTCATTTCGTTTTTCTTTTCTGGCTTGTTTATCTGGCGTGAGCGAACCATCTTTAAAACGTTGCTTTCGCTTGGCGTTATCAGCGGCTTTCTTTGCTGCCGCTTCAGCTATTTCACGTTTTTCGACCTCGATCATCTCTGGGGTTTCTAGGGTTATTCTGCCTAATTTACCCGATTGTAGTTCGTTCAATAACACTTCACATATTTTATGAAGATTAACACGGCCGCCGGTCATTATAGCGCCCCGCTTTTTCGCCGCGGCTTCTAAAAACTCAATTTCAGTATCGGGAATGTCTTCAAGTTTATAATTCGCTTTTAACACATCTGGGTAAGCTTTAATAAGGTAATCGGCAGCGTAAAACCCTACGTCATCATATTCCATAGCCGTATTCTTCACTGCACCTGAAGAGGCTAAACGATATATGGAATTAGGATTTTCCAGTTTTGGCCATAGCACCCCAGGCGTGTCGAAAAGCACAATACCGTCACCTAAATTAATACGTTGCTGGCTTTTTGTTACCGCTGGCTCGTTACCGGTTTTAGCAATAATACGGTCGGCCAAAATATTGATGAGGGTAGACTTCCCTACGTTTGGAATGCCCGTGATCATGGCTTTAATCACTTTATGCTGCACGTCTTTGTGTGCACAAATAGTTTTAATCAGCCCCATGACTTGTTTACTGCTAGCGGGGTTGTCGCTAGAGGTAGTCAGGGTTTTAACCCCGCGCTCAGACTCTAAATGCGCTTGCCACTGCGCTGTTATTTCAGGGTCAGCCAAGTCGTACTTGTTTAAGATTTTTATACACGGCTTATCACCCCGCAATTTTGCAATCTCTGGGTTTTCGCTTGAAAACGGTATGCGTGCATCAAGCACCTCAATCAGTACATCTACCTGACTAAGCGATTCCTTAATCTCTTTAAGGGCTTTGTGCATGTGCCCAGGAAACCATTGTAAGGCCACTGTTATTATCCTTTTAGGGTATGGTGATACCAAGCTATTAGCACTTCGCTAATGCCCGGGCTGTTATCAAGCTAATGAGAAGCAAGCGCATAACGCTTAACCGCATTAATATTTCAATAATATATAAACTGCAAATAGCAGCGCTAATATGTGCGTCTGAATAGCATTAGCAACAGGCTAACGGGACAACTCATAAACACACATATTTACGGCACTGGCCAGGTTAAGCGAATCTATTTTTCCGCTACCAGCAATGGTGTATGCCTTCGCATTAAATGCAGAAAGCGCTGCTTTAGGAACGCCGCGGGCTTCATTACCAAATAAGTAGCAGTCGAAATCTGAAAACGACGGGGCGGTAACGGCTTCACCTGCCATATCTAAATAGGCGAACCGGCTAAAGCGAGTTTGCAATGCATCTAGGCTCACGTCTAATTCAATAGGTACGTGAAAGATTGCCCCCATACTCGAACGCACCACTTTAGAATTAAAAGGGTCCACACTATTGGGGCTTAGTAACAAGGAGAAATTATCAAACCAGGCTAGTGTTCTTAGTATGGTGCCCAAATTTCCTGGGTCTTGCACTTCGTGCAGATACACATAGCGCTGCTTATCTTTATGTCCAAGCCCTTGATTCGAATGTTTATCCGACACTTGCTCTAGAGTATTGGTCGCGCCAGCGGTAGAACTAGGTAATGGCACACAGGCAATAATACCTTGCGGTGTTTTAGTATCACTTAGCTGTGACATTTGCTTTTGGGTGACGTTTACTAGGGTAAACCCTGAGTCAAGCGCCCTCGCCTTTTGCTCAAAGTCATCGGTAATATAAAGCGTGATAGATTCAGCTGATGGAGCACTACTCGCATTACTGTATGCATTGGCCCTCACAGCTTTTACTAATTCTAAAACTAGGTGTTCGCCTTCCACCAAATAAAAGCCAAATTGCCCACGGTATTTTTTCTGATGTAGCTTTTTAACATCATCAAGTTTCATCATATTATTTTTTCCGTTTTAGGAGGCGAAGCGCACAGGTGCATTATTGTTTATTTATCGTGGACGCTATTCGTGCTCAAGCAAGGCGAGTTTATCTGGCACACCATTCCATACATCGGCGTCTTCAGGCGGCGCTTTTAGTTCAATAATATTAGGCCACTTCGCTGCAAGCTCTTCGTTAATGGCCAAATACGGCTTTTGCGCATCCGTGAGGTGCGTATCTTGTACAATGGCGTCGGCAGGACATTCAGGCACACAAAGCGCACAATCGATACATATAGCAGGATCTATGGCTAAAAAATTAGGTCCTTCAAAGAATGCATCTACTGGGCATACTGCAACACAGTCTGTGTACTTACAGTTTATGCAATTGTCTGTCACTACAAAGGTCATTTGCACCTACATGCTTGGGTTATTATTTCAGGGTGCCAAGTTTAAATTAGCCTGTGTAAAACTCAAATTTCTTTTTACTCTATTATTCTAGGGTAAATAAGCTAATTAACCCACTGCTTACCCGTGATTGCAGCTAGTATTAGTCTTGTTGCTGATTTACCATACGCGCGCCCTGACGGAGAGGCCGTCCGGCAAAGCCAAGAGTACCTATTATTATGTTGCGTTTAACCGATATTAAATTACCGCTAGATCACGATGAAGTTGCGATAGAAAACGCAATTTTGCATAAGCTTCAAATCACAAAATCGATGCTTCTTGAAACCACGGTATTTAAACGCGGTTACGATGCGCGCAATAATAGAGACATCCAGCTTATTTACACCCTTGATGTAACGCTAGAAAACGAAGCTGCGCTGCTTGAAAAATTCGCCAAAGATACCAGTGTGCGGGTAACCCCTGATATGCGCTATAAGTTTGTCGCTACTGCTCCGGAAGAAGTAACCGACCGCCCAGTGGTTGTTGGCCTTGGCCCTTGTGGATTATTCGCTGCGCTTATTTTAGCCCAAATGGGCTTCAAACCTATTGTGCTTGAGCGAGGCAAAGCCGTTCGTGAGCGCACCAAAGACACCTTTGGTTTTTGGCGTAAACAACCATTGAACCCAGAGTCGAATGTACAATTTGGCGAAGGTGGCGCAGGCACCTTTTCTGACGGTAAGCTATATAGTCAGGTGAAAGATCGCAAGCACTATGGCCGCAAGGTATTGAACGAATTTGTTGCTGCTGGCGCACCTGAAGAAATCATGTATGTGAGTAAGCCACATATCGGTACATTCAAACTGGTGAGCATGGTAGAGAAAATGCGTGAGCAAATCATTTCTCTAGGTGGTGAAATTCGTTTCAGCACCCGTGTTGAAAGCTTAGATTTAGACAGCGCGAATTCAAAACCAGCTGATGAAGCAAGCACAGACTCAAAAAGCCATAAAATTAAAGGGCTATTCTTATCTGATGGCAGCTACCTACCCTGCACCAAAGTCATTATGGCTATTGGTCATAGTGCCCGCGATACTTTTCAATCGCTTTATGACCAAGGTGTATACATAGAGGCCAAACCTTTTTCCATTGGTTTTAGAATTGAACACGAGCAAAGCATGATCGACAGCTGTCGATTTGGTGAGAACGCTGGTAACCCTATTTTGGGCGCAGCCGATTACAAGCTCGTTCACCACTGTAGAAATGGACGTACCGTATACAGCTTTTGTATGTGCCCGGGCGGCACCGTGGTGGCAGCGGCGTCTGAACCTGGCCGCGTAGTTACTAATGGTATGAGCCAGTACTCTCGTCATGAACGAAATGCCAACAGTGCTATTGTGGTAGGTATTACGCCCGAAAAAGACTACCCCGCACACCCCTTGGCAGGCATAGATCTTCAGCGCAAATTGGAAGAGCTGGCATTTAAAGTGGGCGGTGAGAATTATCATGCACCTGCGCAGCTTATTGGCGACTTCTTAGATGGCAAGCCGAGTAAAGAATTAGGCGACGTGAAGCCCTCTTATACCCCAGGTATTACCCTGACTGATTTAAGTAAGGTTGTTCCCGACTTTGTTATCGAATCTATCCGCGAAGCCATTCCCGCATTCAATCGTCAAATTAAAGGCTTTGCTAAAGCTGACGGTATGCTTACAGGCGTTGAAACACGTACTTCATCACCTGTATGTATTAAACGTGATAAACAATACGAAAGCGTGAATATTGAAGGCTTGTACCCTGCCGGTGAAGGTGCGGGTTATGCTGGTGGTATTTGGTCTGCAGGTATTGATGGAATTCGCGTTGCAGAAGCGGTAGCACTGGCTTTGGTGCCTTCAGATTCTAATACCTAACTCCCAGTAGCATTTCCTCCATTGCTTATATGGGGGAATACGGTCAGTTTTTATTACTGACCGTTAGGGAGTCATTTAAGCAAACCAAATAAACGCCATTTCTTGCGATGCTGTGCCAGCGGAATTCTTACTACCCGCTCTTCAGTATCGCAAGGCTCGACTTTAGCATCAACCTGAACATTGTTAAGTTCAAGCGCTAACTGCTGTGCATATACTTCATCTACACCACTTACCAAGGTAAAACGCTCTAATGAACTAATGGCTTTAGCCATTTGAATCACTTTCGATAGCGGTAAATCAACCAGTGTACGCAGCACTTTTAGTGCAGATACCGTATCAATATTATTTCCACTTATAATGACTTTATACATAGTTGACTCTATTCGTCTTCGGTTTCAGATTCTGGTTTTTTTGTACTGTTTGAGCTGTTTGAGCCGCCACCGATGCCTCCACCCGCGGCGAAGCCCCCCATACCGGCTAGGCCTATACCCGCTGCACCTATCCCGATTTCGCCCATTGTTGCTGCACCTGCCAAGGCAACAGGAATGGTTGCCAATCCAGCGGTAGATACTAATGCAATTCCAAGCCCTACCATGGCAATGCCAACGCCGATTTGTTCCCACTCATAATTTCCACCGGCTACTTGATTTAACTCTAATTCAGTAAGTTGTTTCATATCCTTGCTTTCCTTTTTAGGTATTCAATTAATTCGCTAGTGTTGCCTAGCAAGGAAAGCTTACTAACAGGAGAGATAGTAAAATACTGATCTTCGGCTTAGTTATTGAGCAGATTTAACCACTATGAATAAAAAAGGGCCATTAGGCCCTTTCATTTATCGGCTTTGATTAAGCAATCAATCATCGCCCAACTGTTCTGCGGTCGCTCTCAAATTATTAGCATTTTCAACGAACTGAGCCGCTACTGTCGTATCATCAAAGAGGTAGTTGAAGTCGATATAATCGCCCTCACCTTCATCAGAGACGAAAACCGAGAACCCAGTAGTACTCAAAGCAAGATACACTCTACCATCAATATCTATGCTCCCATCATCGTTTAATACATAGCCGAAGCTGTCGTTTACTTCTGAGTAAGTGCTATCGGTGTAAATAACCACATTGCTGCCGTCAAACTGTAGATAAGTGGTGTTCCATTCACCGCTTTGCGAAGTATCTACCAATACTAAGCTCTTATCTTTCAACGAATCAAACGACGCAACAGATGTGCCTTCTCTTAACACCGTTTCATAATCATCAGCCGCTTGCTGAGTTCCGAAAAACGGTACTGGCGCGCCTAAATGCGCGCCTATCGTGACGCCATCAGAAGACAACAGAAATGCTTGAAGCCCGTTGGGCGCTGCAACATCACTTGCTTGTAATAGAATACTGTTGTCTGCGGCAACTAGATAGCTCCCACTTTCACTGCCCTGCGGCAATCCTTCGAAGGTACGAACATAAGTATCATCTGCTTCTAGGCTCAACGCTATCGATGCATCGTCTACTGTGTACAACCCGTTTTGCTCGACACCATATAACGTTGTACCTAAGTAGTCTGAGGGCGTCACTAAATTGACAAACGCTTGAGGCGGCAGCGCGGGTAAATGTGGGTGCTCAGGCAGCGTTGCGGTTACAGGACGATTCGCCTGTTTCGACACGCGGCGATTATCCTGAACAAAGTAGTCGACTATGCCATCGAAGCCGCCTCTTCCATCTTGCTGACTGAAGTCGAACTCGTGCAGATTAGTAATATGGTAAGCATCGCCAACTTGAGCAAATATCGACCATGTACGACTGTTGTACAAATAGCAATCGGCTGATTCATTAAAACAACCGGGCCAACTATAATCGGTTGAACGGTAGCGATTTATTTGTAATTCTCCATTCGCTTCCACGGACCAATTCCCATACATTACCAAAATTTCTTCCGTGGTAATGTTACCGTCGCCGTTATTATCAGCAACTTCAATGGTGTACGCCTTTCCGTTTGGCCAAAGCTCCCACCAAAATTCATTGAGACTATCGCCATCAAAGGCGTAGGTGTATATACCTGGCACTGACGCTACGTCGAACTTATCTTCTGCGGTTACCGCACCGCCTGCGTCGACCTTAAATGACTCATTCTGCCCATCTGAGGAGATCCCGCTAACTGCATAAAGGTTATTGTCGCTTGAGTCGGTTAGTTGTACATAAGACAGTGTTGTTCCATCATCAAATGTAATGACGAGTTCGTTAATGTCAGGGTTCAACGCGTAAGGTTGCTTCATCCATGTAAAATCATTATCTACAACACGTGTACTACCCGTTCCGTCTTGGTTGAATTCGAACGTGTCTGAGGCCCAATTGTAGGTAAATAAATTACTGTCATCAGTATCAAATAGCGAAGAGGTGATAGGCAGTGATAGCGCTTTGTTATCGGCACTATCAATGGCAATTTCAATAGCATTATTTAACGCAATCGCAGTAACTTGCGTAGGGTCGTCAAGAATATTGTGAATATCTTCCAATTCACCATTGAGGTAATACTTTGAGTAGAGCAGCTTCATTTCAAATGTCACTACCCCATCTTGCTCATTTAGCGGCAAAAATGTCATTTCATGGTAAGCATATTCAACTTCAACTTGCTGAATAATCCCATCAAAGTTTAGATATTCATTTTGAGTAAAATGATACTCTCCATATTCAAACTCTAATGTTATTTCATTGTCATCACTAAATTTCTCAGCTTCAAACGTGCCTAAATAAGTACTGAAAGTTGCTGTCGTGTCACTGGTTAAGGTGAGCTTTTTACCTGGATCTGAAATGAGTGGGTTATAGTAATCAAGCAGGAAATAGGTAGTAGCCGATGCGTCTAAGTCACTCTCTACTAACTCTGGGTCTGCTATAATTTCTTCGTAGGCTGACTCATACGCTTCGGTATTTTCAACAGTCTCGATATAGGTAGCGGAAGCTTCTGGGTTTTGGACTAGTGCTAACGTGTCAGCTATACCGTCAGGCAACGCTAAACTAGCATCGTCGCCCGCTTTGTCTATCGCCACTTTTATCGCGGTTGCCAACGCGAACTTCTCTTGCTGTGAAACCCGAAGATTCAATGCCGCTAACGTTGCGTCATCAACGATGGGATCGCCCAGGTTTTCTCGCTGCATTAAGCCGGCGTTTGCAGTGGTAACGTTGGTCACATTCACGCCGAAAAAATCATCTTTGATCACCTCGCCGTCACCGTTAGAGGCTTCATTGAGCGCTTCAAACGAACCTAGCACTGACATAAGTTTCGCTTGCGTTTGCGACCCTACGCCACTGGCTACAATAGACACCATTTTATCCGTTGCATCATCATCTACATTTAATGTAACGGAATAACTTCCATCGCTACCAGCCGTCACTTCTTGTTGCTCATCGCCTACATTAATCACAAGGTTTGCATCAATAATAGGCGAATCAGTCACTAGCCCTACTAGGGTTAACGATTCACTTTTCTGAAGTACATTAACGCTAACCGTTTCGGTAGTCGCCTCACCTTCATCATCTTCTACGGTAAGGGCAAACGACAACGTTTCATCGCTGTCTACAGAAGGCGCGGTAAAAGAGAGCGTTGAGGTCATTGTGCCACTTAGCTCAACATCTGCGCCCCCCGTTTGCACCCACAAATAGTTGGTAATTTCACCGTCGTCTTCAGCTACAGCGGCGATAGAGTGCGCCTCTTTTTCTTCCACTTCCTGGGCTGAGATTGTGATTATCGGTGATGCGTTGATGTGAGTAACGGTAACAGACACACTATCTGTGGCAGTTGCCCCAGCATCATCAGTAACGTTAAGTTCGAACGTGAGTATTTCGGAAGGTTTCACATCTGGAGCCGTAAATTCAGCAGAAGCTTGGTCTGCATTTGTTAACGTGACCTCTACGCCTTCGGTTTGTACCCAGCGGTAAGATACAATAGTACCATCATCATCTACACCACTACCGGTAAGTGTTACCTGCGTATTTTCGTCAACGGTGGCATCCTCGCCGGCTTGGGCGACGGGAAGACTATTAACCACCTCTTCATTAACTGCTTCTTCTTCGTTAACAATAACATCTCCTTTGTCATCGTCGTTACAACCCGACAAGGCTAATACCAGTGATGCAGCAATAATGCTTTTCTTATAATTTGCTCTGATAAACATGAAACACTTCCTTATACTTTTTATTGGTTAAACATTAAACTAAAAAAGCATAATCCTGATCGCCCCCACCTTTCCTTCCTTAAATCGCGCAACTTGAACGCTCGCAACTAAAGCCTGATAAATCGAAGCCAGGCAAAACCAAAAACATGACGTGAATAGTAAACACAAAAAAAATTCTAATTTTTTTGGAAAATACCTGCGCATTTTCTTTCTACCCCAACAAGTGGAACAAAAACACAATAGCCCCACAGCGAATTTCGACAAGGTGAAGGGCAATGAAGTCGTGTGAGGTTAATGGGGCAGAACGAAAAATACGGTTCATGGTGAAATTTGAACAGCAGCTTAACTGTGAAATAGATAGAAGAGCGGTAAGCCACGACATATGTGATATACGGGTAAGTGATATGGCCAACGCCCTGAATATGGACGTGTCGACCCTTAGGCGTTTATGCCAGAAACACTACGGTAAATCGCCTAAGGCTTGCATAGATACGTTGCGTATTGCAGAAGCTAGGAAGTTGCTCTTAGTGGGTGAAAGGCCTTCCACCATAGCCGATAAGCTCGGTTTCTATGAACACAAAACCTTCTCTACCTTGTTCAAAAAATATGAAGGTGTGAGCCCCGTAATTTTTACCCAAAACGATAATGCAAAGGCCTTTGCGGCATACCGTTAACCAGTTGTCGCTGCGCCTTCGCTAGGCTTAAAAGCAAGCTTACTCTTAGGTGTTTATCGATGATCTTAATGAGGATTAACCACTGTAAATCGCTCATCGGACACAGCCCAATAACCTGAATCACTTATAATAAGTATTTTATAGGCATTTCCCTGACCATTAAATTGCGCTGGATCTAACCCATACTCTCCCGAGTTGGGTGTCCTACTTGTCACTAAATACCAACGTCGTTTCAACACAGTAGTCATCTGCGCATTGCGTCCGTTGCCAATATTAATAGGGTTGTCGTGAAGTACATATATCCCTACGGCATCACCTTTTAACGCGGCATTGTCCCATTCAATAGTATTACGCTCGCCCACATTATAAACCTCAGAAGCTTCAGGTTTACTTACAGCATCAACGAGTAAACGAGGATTGATGGTATGGGTAATGCCGTTATCTATCGCCGTGCCATTTAGTACACCAAATGCGCCATCACTGAGTGACCAATAGCCTTGATCGGATACCATCATTACCTTAAAGCCCTGCCCGCCATTTGCCATAAGAAAGAAAGGATCTATCTCTACTTCGCCCGTATTAGGAACTTGCTTAGCAAACATCTGCCAGCGCAAGCCTTGTATGTTTTCAAATGAATCAAACGCTTTGGCTTCAAAATTTAGTTTATGATTGATATACAAAGAAATGCTTTCGCCTTTAAGGGCCTCTTTATTCCACTTAAAGGTAAAAGGCGTACCCATTTTAAGGCTATCCCCGTGGGTTGGCGCGGTTACCCCAGCAACTCTTCGATTACTCACTAAGCGATTTTGCCCCTCTAACACCATCATATCGAGAGTCTTGAAATCAGGTGTTATTAACACCTTTGGGGACAATATACTGGCAAGCGTTTCAGCATACTCTTTGCGTATGGGAAGCGAAGTTGACGTTGCTAACATTTCTTCCGCTTTTAGGGCTTCTCCTTTAACCGCATACGCCGAGGCCAGTGCTAAATGTCTTTCAATATCATCGTTCTGAGTATGAGTGAGCCCATATTCAATCGCTAAATCAGTAAAGCCGGCGCGTAGAGCAGTATGAATAATATAAGCGGTATACTCGCCCAAGGTGTCTTTTTCCGCCAATGCATAAATATCGGCTTGCTTCACTGATAATCCCAAACCTATCTCACTATTCACTGCCACTAACGACGAGAAAAATGAAAGAGAGGCTGTTGAATTCTCGTCGGATACGCCGTCATTATTTCTCAATGTTTTTATTTCCGCTGACTTGATAACCGATAGCGCGCTTGTGAAATCATTGACAAGATACAAGGCTATCGCTTGTTTCACCTTTAACCGAGAACACCGGGGGCGTTGCGCGCACAACGCAACCGCAGATTCAATAAAAGACACACTTTGAGCATACATTTTACCGTAGGCATAATAGTTGTGTTGCTGCTCATAAACTTTTATTAATCGCTCCTCAAATAAGGGAGCAAGTGCAAGGTAAATACTTTGCTGCTTACTTAATAAAAACTCTACCAAAAGAGGGTCATCTATTAGCGACGCGGTTTCTAATAGATATCCATATAATTGCGCGAGCTCTGGATTAGTTGCATTATAGGCTTGCTCACCCAACGCCAACGATGATTTCATTCGTGATGCGGCACCATTCCTCTCGCCGGCTTTGGCTAGCACTAATGATTTCATACCTTCAAACCATGCTTTTTGGTGAGCCGGCATATCTGCTGGTAAGGGCTGCTCAACCCTATCAAGTAACTTGGCTGGTGCATGTTTAAGCAAAACTTCCCACTGAAATTTTTGCAATCTAAACTTGTCTTCCGGCAACATTTGTTTGTCGAAATTATTCAGAAGACGCGCCAGAGTATCTAGCACTTGCGGCCTTTGTGTGCCAGCGTAGTCGACCTTAGCGTTAAGGAATTCGCTTTCAAACGTACTTGGTAAATCGTTATTATATTTCGTAAGCCAGTGGGTGGCGCTGCTCAAATCACCACGGTAATAGGCTATTTTTGCCTGCATCAATGCACCGCTGGCACCATCTGTATCCAATCGCTCAATAACGTACTTTGCTTTCTCTATATATCCTAAGTTCAATAGCGTTTGAGATAAGGTGGCAACAATTGATGCACGGGTTTCACTATCACTCAATGAGGTCGAAAATGCGATATCAACACCATGATTAATAAAGTCAGCGGCACTCAATGCGCCGCCGCCTTCTGATTGTGGTGAGTGCGCTAAAAATAACTCGTCGTAAAAGGAAAGCGTCTGCTGTGTTTTCCTCGATTCTTGAATTAGCGACTTATTTTGCATGAATAGCGCAGCAGCCCCTATCGCTAGCACACAAGGGATAATGACGGCAGATATTGCAGTAGTGGGCGAACGTTGAAACCATTTTTTGTAATAATAAGACTTGCTACTTTTGAACCACTTAAGTGGCCTATTAGCGAATAAACATTCAAGTGCATCGTTAAATTGCTCAGCACTTTGAAAGCGATCCCTTGGGTCGGCAGATGTGGCTTTTTCAATTACTGCCTCAAATTCAGTATTGAGCATATGGTGCTGAAACATAAACGCCATTACTTTACCCAGCGCATATATGTCATCGGTAACTTTTGCCTGGTTGCCACTTTGTTGTTGTGGACTAGCATAATCGTTGCTGACGGCGGTTAGTTGTTGGTTATCTGGATGGCTTAACGAGTGTGAAATACCAAAATCGAGTAACTTTGGTTGGTTGTGTTCATCTACAATAATATTCGACGGTTTAATGTCAGCGTGAATAATACCGCACTGATGTGCTTCAAACAGCGCACTACAAAGTTTCATTAATACTGAAAGGTAGGCGTGAGTAGTGTGCGATAAATTCTGTCTATTTGATAACGTTGCTTCAGACAATGGAGCACCATCAATGTATTCCATCACCAAATAAGGTACGTCTTCTTCAGTGACATCGACGGTATAAATTTTAGCGATGTTAGGGTGGTTTAAATTGGCTAAATGCTGCGCTTCTTTTTGTATAAAGTTATCACCCGCTAAATCTGCAATTGATGCGAAAACAAACTTAACGGCGACTTTTTGTTCTATCAACCCATCATTTCGCTGACCTAAATACACCGCGCCCATTCCGCCTTCGCCAAGCTTTTGCTTCAGCAGATAAGGGCCGACTTGTTTACCTTCTAAGGATTTCGCGTGATTATCATCACACAGTAAATCGGCTTGAGCCCCCACTAACTGTGTGAAGCCACTTCGTTGTTGATTCGCATAATGTGCATCGATCAATGCCAAGGTTTCAGCAAATATTGGGGCTTCTTTGGGACATAACTGCGACAAATTTTCGCGCATTTTAGCTTCATCCAACCCAATAAGGTGCTGAAAAAAGAGTAAGGCATTTTCAAACTTCATGAATAGCTCTTATGGTTTAACTGAACAACATTAAGGCGGGGTGAACTATGCGGCTTCGCACTGAACCCTAAGGTAAGCTTTTGCCGCCGACAATTCGTTGTAAACCGTTGACTCGCTTAAATTGAGTTGAGAGGTTATTTCCCCTACATTTTGCCCAAGATAATAGTGAAGAAGCGCAATTTGATAACAACGCTTAGAAACATTTTCGAGTGAGGATAACGCATTGTCGAAACTAAGGTATAAACCCGAGTCGATAGAAGCATCGGTTATCTGCACCACGTCTTCTAAATCATTAGTGCGTTTTTTAGCAGAGCGCTTCTTAATTTCATCTTGCAACATCCAGCGAACAAAAACTGCCAAGGAAGCATAAAACTGCTGTCTGTTCTCAAAGATTTCATCAGGCGCAGTCAGTTTGATAATGACATCATGAAGAAGTGAGGTGGTATTGGGGAGTTTATCGAGCAGGCTTAGCGCATTGTCAGACTCCGCTTTTTTGCTAATCTGCTTTTTAACCATGCCTTTTAAATGATAATAAACGATACTACGGAGCTGATTGGCACTTTTCAAATCGTTATTGATTACCCAAGCGTTTAGCACTTCGGTAAATTCGCCGTTTGTATCCCTCAAATGTACATCTTCCATACTGCTGCCTAGCGCATTGGCTAATCACTTTAATGACCAACATAGAAATAATATGGCGATTAGTCAACGCTTAAATGCACTTTATCTTAATTAATAATTCAAAAAGGCTAAACCCACCTGCTGTATAATCATTTATTATTAGTAACAATCACTTACACTCATCCCTCACGACTCTGAAAAAAGAACTCACCCTAGTAAAGGGCTTAGATAGTAAATTTTCAAGGCTATTTCAGCTACGCAAACAGCGTATATAGCGGGCGGCAGAATACTACTGTTTTTGCGTTTATAAGCAATGACTACTCCCCTGCATTACTTAAAAAAACTTGCTTCTTTGCACCACTAAAAACAAACTCCACCTATAGAACTAATAACAAAGAGGCAGTAATGGCTTTCGAATTAAAAATTGAAAACAAGGTAGCACTGATTACCTTTGATGACGGCAAGGTAAACGCAGTAGGCTTTTCTCTTATTGACGCATTGAATAACGCACTAGATGAAGCTGAGCAAAACGCTGATGCCGTAGTGATGTATGGCGGTGCCGATAAGTTTTGCGGCGGATTCGACCTTTCAGTGATGAAAGCCGAAGACAAAACCGAGCAAGTAAAATTAGTGCAAGCAGGCGCCGATTTAATTATAAGACTGTACAGCTACCCTAAACCCCTTGTTGTTGCTGCTGAAGGACATAGTATTGCGTTAGGCGCAATATTCTTGATGGCCGCTGACTTACGTATTGGTAAAGATGGCGACACCAAATATGGCTTAACCGAGACCGCTATTGGTATGGTATTGCCTGCGTTTGGGATGGAATTGGCGAAATCACGTTTAGCCCCTACTTCATTAACAGAAGCGTTACTCTTTTCGCGAGTATACCAAGGGAAGGATGCGGTAAAAGTGGGCTATTTAGATGCTGCAGTGCCGCAAGAGCAAGTACTCGCTACCGCTATGGGCTATGCTGAAAAGCTTAAAATGTTGCCTG
This sequence comes from Alteromonas naphthalenivorans, assembly GCF_000213655.1. Lineage (NCBI taxonomy): Bacteria > Pseudomonadati > Pseudomonadota > Gammaproteobacteria > Alteromonadales > Alteromonadaceae > Alteromonas > Alteromonas naphthalenivorans. The sequence goes on along the minus strand of NC_015554.1, from coordinate 779,250 downwards.
CAAAAGCGTTTGCTGAATCTAAGCTACAACTTCGCAAAGAAACCCTATCTAAAATGCGCGGCTAGTCTCGCCTTCCTGCTTGGGAATTGAGACTTAAGCATCAAAACTTAAGTATCAAAATTTAGACATTCAACGCTTAGGTATTCAACGTAACTAGTACGCAAAGAAGTGCTTAGAATACACCTAGAATCCATTTAGGTTGAAGTAGCCTAATAATAAATGGCACCCTTGAGGTGCCATTCTAGTTTTACATACTAAACCGGTAACTAATGCACTGCACCTGAGGTTTCTTCAATTTTTGCTTGAAGCTCTCCTCGCAAACCCAGTTCGAAACCAAGCTCGGCGACCACAAATAGCGGTCCAATGGCTAGCCCCATAATATCGTCTACAAAGGCTGGTTTTTTACCTTCAAAATGATGGCCAACAAATTGTAAAATCCAACCACCTACGAATATACCAATTGAGACAGATAGCCATACCCACGTTGCGCTTTGTGCTAAAGGTTGTGCGATGTAAAGCAATACCCCGGTTAACACCACCATGGTAAGACCTAACTTCACATCTAACTTTAAATAAAACACATTACCGATGACCCACACGAATAACGCAGGGCTTAGCAATAGTGCCCCTACAACTGGCGCAGTCACTTCAAAAGCCGGGCGGCTTAACAAGCTTAAAAACGCAAAAACAATAAGGGGAATACCAATGTAATGGGTGAAAATATTACGCTGATCTCTATGATATTTTGCGTACTCACTTAGATGCTGCTCAAGCGTTTTCATTTAGCTACCTATAAACTTTTTCTTATACTGAAAAGAGACTATAGAGAAAAAGCACTTCACACTGTCGTAAAGCCGACAATTAATTCAAATTGATAACAAACTAGGGGATAGCGTAGTTAGACAAGTGAAGTTAATGCACTTATTTTGCTTTGTGTATCTTCTTCGAATATTTCGAAATAGTGCATCACATGGTGGGTACTAGTAGGCCGAACCTCAGATTGAAAGAAAAGTCTTCTACGCCAATATCACTTAAAATTGCCTTATTGCGTAATATAACTTACCTTCTAAGGTAGTGATTAAATAATAAAAACATAAAGTTATAAACTCAACAAGGATGTTTCATGCGCAAGGCCGTTCGCTTTAGAGTACTTTATTTACTGTTTGCTATAGCCACCTACGCTTTAGGCTTCATACTACTACCAGAGACTATTAATTCTTCATTCGACCAGATACTTTCTGCTGGCTTCCTGTTTGCCTACTTCATTGTTCTACCAGCTCTGTTTTGGTACTGCGTTATTAAGGTCGGTGAGCAGAAAAAATGGAAGATCATCATTCCCTTTAGTCTCGCCAGTGTTGTGGCCCGCTATTCAATGCCGGTTTCTCTTGCTAGCTACTTTGAATTTTTAAGCTGGGTGCGCTATCCGGTTATCGCCGTACTGCTTATTATTGAGTTTGTGGTTATCTATCACGTGGTTTCCATGCTTTGGAAATCAAGAAAGCTTAAAGGTGACCCACGGATTAACGCGCTAATTGACAACATTGATGCAGACGATAAGAAAAGAGAAATTACCTTAATAATGGCTAGTGAGCCGGCGAGTTGGTATTACGCCATTCCTAAGTTTACAAGAAACCATACCGCTACTTTAGCTAACCTATCGCTGCTAAGCGCCAAACGGTGGCATTTCGCATTGGTATTGTTAGGTTTAGTTGCGGTGACGTGTGTGTCTTATTCTTTGTTAATATTATGGAGTGAAATTGCCGCCATTATTGTCGCGTCAGTTATTTTCTACGGCATCATTAGTGTTACGGCTAGTCATCGGATTAGCAGGCATTTTTCTGTTTATTGTCACAACAATCACCTTATTGTAAATGCCAGTTTTTTCAATTTGCTTTTTATCCCCTTATCTGACCTTCAAGCCTGTGAGGCAGGTAAGTGGGAATGCGATAAAGAGCAATTGAAAGTGGGTCGGGGCACCGCGAATATTAAACTCACTTTTTCAGCCCCCGTTTACTGGTTCACGCTAATGGGTACCTTTTGTGAACGCCCAACTGAAGTCTATTTATGTGTAGATACACCGAATGACCTTGTGGAGTCTCTGAATTCTGGATACTTAACACTTGGCGATTCAAGCACTGAAAAAACTAGTGACAATATTGATAAATACGCGCGAGATTGACGAGCACAATAGAACAAAGTCAGTAAATTATGATGGAGAGACGAAGGTTCTTTGCAGCCTTGATTATTGTAGAAGGAAGATAATGTGAAGTGATTTAGGGCAAAGGTATTTCATAGCCCATTATTACTCAAATAGTGCGATAGATAGTTTGTGAATGACGCATCGCCTTAGCTTAACCAAGCTAAGGCAATGCTTTTTATTGCAGTACTGTTTTTAGCGTACTGTTTTCTACCGTGCTTATTTTCAAGGTACTGATTTTACAGTACCAACCGCTATTACAGAGACGTCTTGAATTCTATACGTGCGGTGGCACCGTCGCCAATAGTAACGTTGTTAATGCCGCCACCAACAAGGTAATCAGTATCAAACACGTTTTCTACGTTTAACCTTACATCAACTTGTTTACCCATAATATCAGTTCGGTATGTAGCACCTATATCGACACGACTATACGCGTCTTTTAATACAGTATTTGCGTTGTCTGCATAGCGTTCACCCTGGTAAAAGATACCCGCATTCAATGCTAATTTTTCAGTAACTTCGTAGCGGCTCCATAACGACGCTGACCATTTAGGCGCATCAACTGGCGTATTGCCTTCAAAGTTCTCATCTTTTTCATACTCAGCATCTAAGTACATCATTGATGTCATCACAAACCACTTATCAGTAACTGCACCTTGTGCTGCAAGCTCTACACCTTGGTGAGTTTGCTTACCAGATTGCGTAGTTACAGTAGTATACAAGGGGTCATTTAACAGCTGCTCAGAAATCAAGGTGCCAGTTTTTTCAATGTTGAAAAGAGCACCACTCACGAGTAGTCGGTCTGATACTTCCCACTTAGCCCCTAACTCTACTTGCTTAGACGTAGTTGCATCTAATTCCATACCGAAGTTTTGGTCGAGTTCGTCTTCAATGGTTTCACTTGATTGAGGCTCAAACCCTTCTGAGTAGTTCACATATACCGTGCTGTTTTCAGCTGGGTGATACAACACGCCAACTTTTGGTAATAAAGATTCGTTGTCAGCACCTTCACGGCTCTGCTTATCGAAGCGCCCGCCAATAGCAACTTGCCATTGGTCATTAAAGGTCATCAAATCTTGAAAATAAACACCGTAATAATCGTATTCAGTGGTACTTAACGTTTCATCATTATTGAAATTTAAATCTGGTTTGGCCGGTTCGGGTTGCCCTACGGTGTAAGTGATTGAATCCCCTCTTTCGATAAGTTGACCGTAGTAATAATCTAGTGCGTTCGCACCAATCAGAATATTGTGCTCGATACCACCAAACGATACTTCACCATTAATATCTATAAATGCGGTTTTGAACTGCCAATCGTCTGAACGATCGTAAGGATTAGAGGTATAGCTGTTACCAATTTCATAATCAGAAGGAAGACGAGGCGATGATTCAAAACGTTGTCTTTCAAACGATTGCTCATTGTACCCCACCTTCACTTGCCACTCTGGGTTCATGAAATAAGTTAACTTAACGCCTTTGTTCTCAACGTGGATATCCGTGAACGCCCAAGAAAAATCGTTAATGGTATTTCTATTGCTAATTACATTAGCATCTTCATCTAACCATGCGCCTGTATCTAAACCCGCTTTATCGTTAGTGCAATCGTAATAAGCATTCACTATTAAGCTGTCATTAATTTTATGCTCTAGCACCAATGAACCAAGGAAACGATCACGCTCTCTTGTTTCGCCATTTTGATATTCGCGATCAAAATTAACATCCTGCTTTACCAATACCGCGCGATAGCCGGTGTCTTCAGTAATCTCACCACCAGCATCTAGCATAAATCGCGTAGAACCATATTGGTCGGTGTCTGCACTGACTTCCAATAAGCGAGACGCGGTAGGTTGCTTGGTTACCATATTAATAAGCCCACCAGGTGCAGACTGACCATATAAAATACTAGATGGGCCTTTAATGACCTCTACTCTTGAAAGCGTTTCTATAGGCTGTTGGTAGTGCGACCAATGCTGATGCCCATCGCGCAAATAACCAGTAGATGAGCTTAATTCAAAGCCTCGTGAACTAAACACTTCACGGTTTCGCTGTTTAGAGCCCGGCGACAAACTTGCATCGTTATTGAGTACTTCGCCCAACGTGGTAGCAAGTTGCTCATCGATAATAGTTTCAGGAATGACCGTTACCGCTTGAGACGTCTCAAGCAACGAAACATTTGCACGCATGGCGCCAGAAGCATCGCCTACCTTATAGTCGTTGAAATAGGTACCTTTTACATTGATAACTTCTACTTCGCTTTCGCTTGTCATTGTTTCCTCTGCGTAGGCCGCATTCGATAATACAATGCCCCCAACGCTGAGGCCCAAGCCTAGACCCAAACTTTTGCCTAACTTAAGGCCTAAACGAACTTTTACTGACGTGCGGCTGCGTTGCATGAATGTGTTCCTTTACAAAATACTGACAATAGCTTTCAAAAAAACGGATGCTACCACAAACACAAATGATAAACATTCACATTCAGGATTTTTTGTAAGGAAAACTAATTTCTGTATTAGGAACGTGCAGAGAAGGGAGCCTTTACTCAATGCCAAAAGATATATAGGTGTAGGGACCAGCTCCCCCCCATCTAAATACCCACCTGTTTTGGGATGAAGAAACAAGCGGTGCCGTAAGTTATCCTTATCACGGTAAATAACTCCTGCACTGAATCAAGAGTGGATAGGCGCGTGGATATACTCTATTTTTCATACAGAAGGATGGAAAGCTTAACCCCCACCCGACTGTGAATGGATAACCATGTAAACCGGCTGAACATTATTTAAAAGTTATATTGAAGCTGGGCGATAATTTCGCGAGGCTGCCCCGGGAAGTGGCCATTCCTTTCGCTAAATCCGCTTACTGCATATTCTTTATCAAACACGTTATTCACGTTTACGCTAAGTAAAACCGCGTCCCATCGTGTCGTCCAGCTTGCATCAAACACAGTGAAAGGTTTTACCTTTTGCGCATCTGCACTTATTTGCTCACTCACGTAATTCACCCCAAAAGCAATCGAAGAGTCGATACTATTAATGGCATACCTTGTCCATAAGCCTGCTTGATGACGTGGCGCGTTCACAAATCTATCGCCCGCACCAAACGTGTTACTTGAGCTACCGTCAACTACAATAGTATCGTTATACGCGTAATTTGCAGTCACGCTGATGGTGTCGCTTATATCACCTACCAAGGTAAATTCAGCACCGTCACTTTCCACCACCCCAAAGTTGATGAGCGCCGATTCGCTATCGTCATTCACACCTTCGATATAGTCTGGGTTGCTATACACTAAGTTTTCTTTACTAATGTGGTACACGGCTAATGTGGTCATAATGCTGCCGTTTAACCACTCGTTTTTCACACCGAACTCAATGGCATCGCCGCTAACAGGTTCAAGGGCAGTAACATTGGCATCAGCTTGGTCAGTGGCGTCAACGGGGTTAAAGCTTTCTGAATAGTTGGCGTACACCGACATGGCGTCAAAAGGCTTGTACGTAATTCCAGCACGATACGTAACGTCTGAATCATCGTATTCGGTGCCAGTTTCTTTATCTCGCTCGTCAAATCTATCGAAGCGCGCGCCAGCCATCACAATAATATTATCTGTTAAGTTCACCATATCCTGAACATACAACCCTTGGCGATTACGACGTATGCCGTCTCTTTCTAGGTCTGTCAGGTTATAAGTACTTGGGTCTGTTTCACCATAATTTAAGGTGAAAATATTAAGATTGGCAACACCGTCAGCCTCATAGCGAGCACGCAAGTAATCGTACTCTGTGTCCATATAGTGCCAATCGCCACCAAATAGGAATTGATGTTCTATACCCGCTGCGTTGAAATCGTAAACAAAGTCGGTGGTTAAGCTAACTTCATCATTAGCACGGTATTGGTCGCGATATTCACGTTGAATAGTCTGGTCATCAATATTAGCTTCGCCGTCGCCGTTAACATCAACCCAACTTCGTGACTCGTGATAAGCCTGATCTCGCTCGTTCGTTAAATAGCGAAGGGTAGAACTAACCTTGAATGTGTCGCTGAAGGTGTGTGCTAGCTGGGTTTGAAAGACGAATGCCTCCATATCTTGAAAGTCACTTTCTTCGTTCGCGTTATAGGTTAAATCAACAAGGAAATTTCCCTCGTCATCTACCGGCACGCCACGCAGTCGGTGGCCACCTAGGTTTTGTACAATGTAATCGAAGGTAGTGGTTAAACGGGTATTGTCGCTAGCATCGTAAAGCAAGCCGCCAGTAAGTTCGATATTTTCCATATCCGCATTATTTCTAAAGCTATCTTGGGCTTCATAAAAACCACCAATTCGATAGGCTACATCTTCGCTTAGCCCACCTGTAGCTTCACCTGAAATACCACGAAGGTCATAGTTTCCACCTGTTAGGGTAATTTCTTTATTCTGGGTGAACGTAGGTTTTTTGGTGACGTAATTAATCATGCCACCAGGCTCTCCACCACCGTATAATGCTGCCGCAGGGCCTTTCAGCACTTCTACTCTGGCCACATTAAATAAGTCAGGTACACTGAAACCTGAGTAAGGATCGCCCCTTACCCCATCATAAAATACGTTGTCTTCATCTCGAAAGCCGCGAAATGTCACGCCTGAATAGCTGTACTCGCTGACACCAGCGATAGAGCGATATAAGTCAGTAATATCACGCGCAGCTTGGTCAGCAATAAGTTGCGCACTTAGAACTTGTGCAGACATGGGAATATCGATGAGATCGGCATCGGTTTTGGTACCAATTTTAGTTTTGGTATCTAAATAAAACTGCTGCGCCCTGCCCTTTACCTCAACACGCTCTACCGTGTCAGTTTCAACTTCTTGCGCTGAAACTGCGGCTTGAGCATGAACGACAGAACTAAGCCCTAGAGAAACAACACCAGATAAGCCAGAAAGAAAAATTCCAAGTGAGGTAGCGTTGCGCGACATTATTTATATTCCACTAAAGTACAAAGGGCTAAAAATCTAGCGCACACCCCAACTCAAATGAGAATCATTTTCAATTAAGCGCTGAGAACTTTACTTTCATTAAAATAAATGTCGCGATACGTTAAACAATCCCACCGTTAGCCCGCAATACTTGCCCATTTACCCAATGCCCTTCATCGCTAGCTAAAAAGCCAACTACATTAGCAATGTCTTCAGGCTGCCCTAGCCTTTCCATAGGGCTCATATTGGCAAGTTTATCGATGAATTCTTGAGATTTCCCCTCGGTAAACAGGTCTGTTTCCGTAGGCCCTGGCGCGACACAGTTCACCGAAATATTTTTACCTCTTAGCTCTTTTGACAAGATAGCGGACATGGTCTCTACCGCTGACTTAGTCGCGGCATACACACCATAGCGCTCTAATTTAAGCCCCACTACACTGGTGGAAAGGTTAATGATACTTCCGCCTTCATGAAGTTGGGTCGATGCTAACCGGAGCATGTTAAATACACCTTTCATGTTAACGTCGAACTGTTTGTTAAAATCTTCATCGCTCGTATCGGCTAACGGTGAAAGCGCCATCACGCCCGCATTGTTCACCAGTACATCTACCTTACCAAATTCTTGTAACGCTGCTTCAAACAAGCTTTGTGCCTGAGTGTTTTTCGACACATCAGCTTTTACCGCAATCGCTTGTCCACCTTTGCTTTTAATCTGTTCAACAAGTTCGTTTGCAGCATCACTACTACTGGCATAATTAACTACCACGGCAAAACTATTCGCCGCCAACGTTTCAACGATGCTTGCGCCAATGCCTTTCGCGCCACCTGTTACCAAGGCTACTCTTACATTTTTCATATGCCACCTGCTGTTTAATTGTTTAAATCCTTAGCCAATACGGGTTCAATTGTTGGGTTAATTATTGCTGCATTGACTACGGAGCAATCCTAGTTACAAATTCATACCCACACCAAAGGCAGAAAGATTGATTTTGGTTTGTGAAATCTTGCCTAAGGTGATTGGCGATGTGTTTTTAAGCTGAGCTTTAGCAATTGATTTTGTATTACTTTTTTGATTTATGATCTAAAAATGTAAATTTACAAATAAAAATCATTTTTATTTGCATTGGAGAAAGTTAAACTTTAGTCTACTGCAACTTTAAACTGTTTTGTGCAAAAAACGCGCATAAGTCACGGCCCTATTTGCAAGGAGCAATAAAGGTGAACTCGGCAATATTTATAGGCGCAATCGTCTGTTTACTGGCTACTCTAGTGTTTTACGCGGGCTGTCCAAACCAACAATGGTTTAAGAAAAAGCCATTATCATTTAACACCGCACTGTTAATTGCATTGACGCTATTGGTCTTAAGCACGGTAATATTCAGCTCGACGTTTTCATTACCAGCCGCCATCTATACCGTTATCACACTGTGTATGCTGCTGTTGGGAACTATCCCCTTCTTTACCCGTTACGCGGTGCCACTTAAATCTGTACGCTCTCGTGGTACAGGGCTCACCAGGGATGAAAGTTACAGTACGTTTAAGCCGCACTGGTGGTTAAAAACGATAGGTGCAACACTGATTAGTTTTCCCTTTGCGCTGTTCACTAGCGGTTTAATTAGTCAATTTTTTCTTTCCAATACACCTCTTGATGTGAAGAGCCAATTTTTAATGTGGCTGATAGTCCCTTTTTGGTTAACCCCGTTAAGCCTCATCTTTTTTGCTAAAAAGCCTTGGCCACCACTGGTTATGCTCTCGCTTATCACACTGATTGAATTCGCCGTTTTACAGGTTCAGGGGTAACACCAATGAAATTACAGAATTATAAAAGTTATCAGCAAGTACACATTTGGACCGGTATTATTTCAGGCCTGCTGCTTTTCATTTGTTTTGTGGCTGGGGCCCTAACCATGTTCAAGGCGCCATTGAATGTATGGGCCATGCATGAAAAAAATGCGCTTCCTGCTATTGAGCTAAACCAATACGACAGCTTAATTAAAACCGTTTTACAGACTCACCCCGAAGCTAGCAAAGAAATGACGGTTTATTTACCGTCTGCCCAGCCAAATCATGCCCCCGTTACTTGGACTATTGAAGACGATGACACGCATTCGCACACTTTTTGGCATGCCTCATTAGACAGCGCAGGGAAATTGGTAAGCGAACAAACTCACATTTCAGCTATTGGTGATTTTCTCGATCATATACACCGTACCGCCGGCATTCCTGGAGGCGACGAGCATGATGCGCTAGGCATCTTCGTGATGGGGTTCGTGTGTATCTTGTACTTTGTGGCCATAGTGTCAGGTTTAATTATTTTCTTGCCTACGTGGTTTAAAGACTTATTTAGCTTGCGTAAGAAGAAAAGCGGAAAGCGTTTTTGGGTAGATTTTCATAATATCTTGGGCGTTAGCGCCCTCCCTTTCCACATTATCATTGCCATCACCACAATCGTGTTTGCTTACCACGATATTCTATATGGCAGCATGCAACAGTGGATTTATAAAGACAGCCCGATGTTCAATCGACCGGCACCGACAGATATGGATAGAAGCATTGAAAGGCTGATTTCTATAGAGCAATTAACTAAAGAAATTACCGACATTGAACCCGAGTTTGAGATTGCAGAACTCCGCTTTACAGGCCTAGGGACACCCCGTGCAAGGGTGCTAGTTGGTGGAGAATTAGTGGGGGAAATTATACGTGGGCCTGATTACGCTTTCTGGGTTACCGATCCTTACACGGCCTCTTCAGGTTATACCGCTATGCTGCCGTCTATTTCTGGCGTGCCAGGCAAGGTAGTGAATAGTTTCTTTACCCTGCATTTTGGAGGATTTGGTGGTTCGTTTGTACACTGGGTATATTTTGCTATGGGCTTAAGCGGCGCACTGCTATTTTTAACTGGCAACGTGGTTTGGGTAGAGTCTCGGCGTAAAAAACAGCTACAAAATAATGCGCCAGTAGAGCAAAAACGCTCGGTTCGTATTATGGCTAGGCTAACCATTGGAGTGTGTGCAGGTACGGTTGTGGGAATCATTCTGTCATTGCTGGCAGCGAAAGTGTTCTCTATCGATAATCCAAACATTCGTACTTATCAGCTTATCGCCTATTACATCGGCTTTTTCACGCCTGTGATCTACAGCTTCATGATGCCACCAATAAAAGCCGCTATTCATTCATTATATCTCTCGTGTTTGCAACTCCTTACCACCATGGGCATTACCCTTTATTTCAGCAGCAGTAGCTTATCTTCAAGCATTGATATCGGAGTTTGCTTAGTGTCAGCAATCATATTGCTCGCATTCTTATTTACCGCACGTCATTTGGAAAAACGCCGTTCGGCTATTCCTATCGATTCGGTGTGGGCTTAATCAGATAGCAAGATATCTAGGAACAATGAAAATGGAATGAGTATTTTCACAGTGTAGGTAGTTGCGCTAGCCGTTGGCGCAATCTACTCACTTTAAACCGCACTTTTAATTTAAGCCCCCAAAAATAAGAGCCCCTTCAAAGGTGGCCACATTGCGCATTTACACTTACTTAAAGGAAAAAATTACTATGGCTTTCGGCTCTACAGTAAACGTATCAAATAGAAATTCCACACGGCTATCATCCAGTTTTTTACCATGCACATCGTTGCTAGCACTTGCTATTTCTTCCGCCATAAGCGGCGTGCAGGCACAAGAGATACAAACCCCAGATAGAGATATCACTGATATTGAAAAAATTGTAGTGATAGGTGAAAAAGCGAATCGCTCATTAAAAGACTCTACTACGTCGATTTCTGTTCTAACCGAAGAAGCGATTAATAATACTCAATATAAATCAATATCTGATGCCATATCTGACATAGCAAATGTAGTAGTGCCCTCGGGTTCCCTGCCAGATATTCGCGGCGTCTCTGGTAACGGCGCTGCTGGTGGCTTTAATTCCATTTCAGGTGGTGCTAATGGACGGGTAATGACGTTGATTGATGGCGTTTCACAACCTTTCGTAGCTGACTTAAGCGGCGACTCCGGCATGTGGGATCTACAACAAATAGAAGTTTACCGCGGCCCGCAATCTACCAGTAATGGTCGTAACAGTATTGGCGGTGCAGTCTATATTAAAACAAATGATCCAACCCAAGAGTGGGAAGGCGCTGCTCGTATAGGTTACAGAAATAACGATCAATATATAGACACCGCCGGAGTAATTTCCGGCCCTCTAATTGAAGATACACTTGCGTTTCGACTGAGCGTTCAAAATCTTAATGCCGATACCATTACCGATGGTGAGGGTTATGAATCTAACCCGCCAGACTATGATATTGATAAAATTGAAACTCAACGAGTGCGCGGTAAATTGCTGTGGACACCGTCTAACGACTTATCATTCACACTTTCCCATACCTACAATAATGAAGAAGGTGATACTGGCCGCGTTTATTATGCACTTGAGAATTTGGAAGAATACAACCGCATTTATTACCGTGATATCAGCACAGAATCTTCAACAACTGCATTGAGTACGCAGTACGTTATCTCTGACAATGTATCCTTCGATATGCTGGTTTCATTTATGGACTATGAATGGGGGTTTGATACCTATGAAGCCTCTGATGAAGCAGAACAAACACTTATTTTTGATGAAACCAATGTAACGGTAGATGCAAAAATTAACTTTGCCTTACCGAACCACAACATTGATGGCTTTGTTGGCTTGTACTACTTCGAGCGTGAGCAAGATATTTTGAGTACAGGCGCATACCCCTACTACGGTGATGATGAAAGTGAATCCATTGCTGTATATGGTGAAACCACATTTGCACTTTCAGATAAATTCAACATTATTGCGGGTTTACGGGTAGAACGAGAAAGCCAATCTAGACACTTTGTGTACGAGCCAATAGATTCCAATCTTGATGACGATACCAACATATTTTTACCTAAGTTCGTTGTTCAATACGCTTTTACACCACAGACGACGTTAGCGTTTAGTGCGCGTAAAGGCTACAACGCAGGCGGCGGTGCACTCAACTTTACCGCGCAAGAGTACTATTACTATGAAGAAGAGAAGGTAAACACGTTCGAGTTAAGTAGCCGAACCCAATTTGAAAATGGTGCTGGCTTTATTAGTGCCAACATTTTCTACAACGACTACGATGGCTTTCAAGCATTAAGCTCTACGCGTTTCATCACCAAAATGCCAAGTGTAGCCACCTACGGTGCTGAGTTAGAAGTACATGCCAACGTAACTGATAGCATAGAAGTGAACGCTGGAATGGGTTTACTTCATTCAGACATTAAAGATGCCGGCGCGGATTACACCGATGCCCAAGGTAATGAACTAAACTCAGCGCCTAGCTTTAACGCTAATGTAGGTGCCAAATATTGGGTGACAGATGCCATAAGCGTAGGTGGTTCTGTTCGTTACATTGGTGAATACTTTGGCGACTTTACGAATACCGCAGAACGGGTTGCAGGTGATTATACCATCGCGCGTTTTACCGCAAACTATACCTCGGATAACTGGCTACTTACTGCGTATTTAGATAATGCCTTCGATGAGGCGGCACTGGTATCGCAAGAACCTAGCAGCGCCCGCTATCCGGGTGGTTATGCTGCCATTGTAGATCCGCGCACAGTTGGCGTATCGGCCACCTACCGCTTCTAAAAAAAAAAGAGGCAGAGTGTACTTAATCTCAAACTAAGGAAGCGAAGTACACTCCGCCCCTATTTCTTTTAGGGCGCTACTCAAAATTTTGATGCGTCTTAGTATTTGTATCAACGAGCAATAGCTTACCGTTTACATCAAAAATGGCGGTGGTAACAACAATTAAAATATCTGCCACTGTTGTATACACATTTGCGCTTGTCTCCACCCTTCCACCATCAGATAAGTTTGTTGCTCCAGATGACGTACTGACAGAAATATCGCTGATAGACAAATTGCTTGCCGTTAAGTTTAATGTTTCAGCTAAAGAGACGGGGTGGCTGTACATAATATTGCCTGTAGTGTCGAATCCCCTAACGATAACCACATCATCTACCTGCTTCACCGCTACACAATCAGACGAACAAGCGAAAGTCTGATTAGTTAACAAGCCACTGCTTAATAACAAAACAAAAATAAAACGCTTCATATTGTAATCCTTCCCGCTAGTTTCTCACTCATCACCTGTTCAAATAATATACTGACAAACATTGAAGCAGCTCAGATTTACTCGAGGTTTACACTAACCTCATAGATAAGTTAGAAAGACGGGTGGCAGAATAGATTATTGTTATTCCCCCCCTCAACAGACCCATCCCAATTTTTATCCTTATCGATTAGCCATAACAGCCGTCAATCTGATTTAAGCGTTCGTATTTACTAATACAAGCATTGTTCGTATATTTGCCCATGTATATTCTTGAACCTAAGCAGCTAGATAATGGCTTTTAACATTAGGCGGTCGATAAGAAGTACTTTAAAGAGGACCATCTACGGGACTAGAAACCTCGACGTTAAACATCTATTTGCAGAATTAAGGATGCTGACATCGAGTGGTCTATGCTGAGTAGGCAACGCTGTTAAACAGGAGGTTTACGTAGGCCGGGATGCTAATAATAAAAAGTATATATCTAATCGCAGTTAGATATGTTTTCAAAGGAACTCGTGTAGGGTTAAAGATAACTCAAAAGGAATTTATAAAAATGCAAACAACATCACATCGAGTATATAAACCAACACAAGCATATATCTCAGCAACATGGGCCGCCCTTGCGATTGGGGTTATTGGTTACCTTGTTGGATTATGGAATGCCAACATTTTACTTAATGAAAAAGGCTATTATTTAGCCATATTTATTTTAGCCATGTTTTCAGCCGTAACCTTGCAAAAGACGGTAAGAGATAAACAAGAAGGTCTTCCAACCACCACGGTTTTTGTAGGTATGTGTTGGGCTGCGTTCTTTAGTTCTATCGCCTTGCTGGGTATTGGTCTTTTTAACGCCGACATGTTCCTAAGTGAAAAAGGATTTTACGGCATGGCATTTATACTTAGCTTATTTGCTATTATTACGGTTCAGAAAAACATCCGCGATTTAACCAATGATGATGGAACCACGCTGTCTTCTGCATACCCTGGCGTAGCAAATAGCCTTGATGTAGCACTAGAAACCACAGACATCGTGGGCGAATAAATCGAAAGGAAACGTGAAGGGGTCAGAGTATTTAATTGACTTTAAATGCTCCGATCTCATTATTTAAAAATTCAACTCCGCCAGTACAAACCTATTCTTCCACTCATAAACAGCCAATACGCCAACAAATAATGCTTCACCACCGATAAAAAGAAAACCAACGGGGCTTAATGTTTGGACATACAGAACGACAATAGCAACACAGATAACTACCCAAACACTGTTTGCGGTAGAGAGCACCTTAATGGCCATCAAGCTTCTCTGGTTTGACAATGCCAGCGCTAATGCATAGCAACCATAAAGAATGTTTGCGCTTGCTAGGAATAAAATAACGTTAAGGGGCAAACGATAAAGCTCACTAACCCATTTAGCTAAGGCAAATAACACTAACCCCACTGCTAATCCAGCACTACCATCTATGTGTAAAACATTGATATTTTTACGCAACATCATCAAGGCCCTTTGAATTTATTCTGAAATTCCATCTAGTAAATAAACGTTAAAACAGCCAGAAAACACCGCATCGGTGTTGCTTGACGTCTATTCAACAAACGTCCATGCCACGAATCGGCTTTGCTTTTGTCCCTGCCCCATGTCTACTTTCAGAAATTTTGTTGCACCATAGTAATTAATGCTGGTTTCAATGGGTTTTAGGTGGTCGCTTTTAGACACTAAACAAGTGAACCAATCTACCTGTGTTTTAAACGCCACACTTTCAATGATCATGCGCTGAATGAAGGCAAGTTCGCCCCCTTCGCACCACAGTTCATTACCGGTTCCTGCAAAGTTTAGCTTTACGCTACTGATATCGGGTTTCGCTTTAGCAGAGGTATGTGCGTTTGTATTAGCTTGAATATCAACACGAGGCTTTTTGCCACTTCGTTTTTGCTTATTTCCTTTAAGACCGATGGCTTTGCGCTCGCTTCCCAGCGCCGCAGCTTCGGCAGATTTGTGAAACGGAGGGTTACACATGGTGAAAGTGAAGTGTTCATTGGGCTGAATAATGCCCTCAAAGATTTTCGCTTTATTCGGCTGCTTTCGTACCGACAATAAAGGGGAAAGCTTTGGGTTTTTGTTGGCAATTGATTTCGCCGATTTCACGGATACCGCATCGATGTCGCTTCCCACAAACTGCCAACCATAGCTTTGACTGCCAATGATAGGATAAATGGCGTTAGCCCCAATCCCCACATCCAGCCCTTTTACCTCATCGCCTTTGGGGATAACGCCACCATTGGAACGCGCCAATACGTCGGCAATGCCGTGAATATAGTCAGCTCGACCAGGAACAGGCGGGCATAAATACCCATTAGGTATGTCCCACGTTTTGAGTCCATAGTAATGAATAAGCAATGCTGCATTCAACGCTTTCACGGCGTCTTGATTAGCAAAGTCGATGCTTTTCTTGCCACTCTTAGCATTAATCACATAGCCCGATAATGCAGGATGTGCTTGGCACAGCGCGGCCATCGGGTAGCCATTTCTATGTAAATTACGGGTGTGCATACTAGTACTAGCGTTTGAATTAGCTGGTTTTGTTATTGCCAAAGGTGAGTTCCTATATTCAGCGTCTATTTTACTTCGGGCTGTCACCTAAAAGGAATCGGGCTCCCGCTCCATTCTCGGCAATGTTATCGTTTTTATTGTACAGGTTGCATTTGTCTAAAGACAAACAGCCACAGCCGATGCATCCCTCCAATGAGGATTGTAACGCTGTTAGCTCTGATATACGCCTTGCTATGTGTGCATTAAATATTTCACTAAGCTTAGCCCAGTCTTCTTTATTCGGCGTACGTTTATCGGGCAGCGTATTAAGAAGTTGCCGAATATCTTCTAGTGCATAACCCAATTTCTGAGCGATTAAAATAAACGACACCCTACGTATAACCGAACGAGGAAACATCCTGTTTCCTCCAGATGTTCGCACAGAGGGTATGAGAGATTCGTTCGCGTAATAACGTATAAGCGATACAGCATTGCCAGTTCGCTTTGCGACAAAGCCAATGCTAACAAGGGGTTCAGGAGCCATTTTAAAAAAGTTAAACTTAATGCTTGATCTAAAGTTAGCTTGAGATATTAAGCTGTTTCTAACGATTAATCCATAACCCCATTTAATCAATAAGGAAACACTATGCAACCGGCTATACTTGAACACGCTAACATTACGGTCAAGGATCCAGATGCCATCGCGAACACATTATGTGAACTATTTGACTGGCATATTCGTTGGAGCGGCCCTGCCAAAGATGATGGCTATACGGTACATGTCGGCACAGATAGCGCTTATTTGGCACTGTACAAACCGAAGCAGTTTAACCATATTTCAAAAATTGAACTCGGTGAAAATACATTTGATCACACTACCCCAGCTCATATTAATCATTTAGGTATTGTGGTCGAGAATTTAGATGATGTTGAAAAGAAAGTATTTACCTTAGGTTTTAATACATACAACCATGGGGATTATGAACCAGGAAGACGTTTTTATTTCATGCTTGGCGAAGGACTTGAAGCCGAAGTAGTATCGTATACCAGCTAAGCAGCTGTGGTAAGAAAATGGAAAAATGGGGTCAAAGTTAATTAAAATGTACTTTGACCTCATTTTTTATGACCTCATTTTTATTTTGCTTCGCCCTCGGTGTGCGCTAACCCACCGCCTAACACTTTATAAAGTGTTAGGCGGTTTGATAGTTCGGCTTGGCGAGTGGTAATAAGCGACTGCTTAGCGCTATACATAGTTCGCTGCGATTCCAATGCAGTCTGAAAACTATCTACACCATTTTCATACCTTGCTAAAGACAACTCATAGCTTCGTGTTGAAGCTTCAACCAAGGCATCTTCAGCATCGAGTTGATCTCGAATAGTCGCTCGTCTTGCCAATGCATCAGCAACTTCGGTAAACGCACTTTGAATGGCATATTCATAGGCGGCTAAGTACTTCTGCTGCTGGGCTTCACTGTAGGCCAAGTTTGCCTTGTTCTCACCACCATCAAATATGGGCAAGCTAATGCTAGGCGCTATGCTCCAAATTGAACTGGCACCGCCACTGAAAATATCCGATAACACTGAGCTGGCAAGCCCGCCCGTCGCAGTAAGCGATATGGTAGGGAAGAACGCTGCGCGTGCCGCACCAATATTCGCATTAGCCGATTTCAAATCATGCTCAGCAGATAACACATCAGGTCGCACTAACAATACGTCTGACGACACTCCCGCAGGCACATCCGTCACCAAGCTGTCACTTCCTCCATAGGAGTCAGCAGGCAAGGTATAAGCAAGCAAACTGTCATCAAATTTCTCACCCACTAACAAGCGCAGCGCATTTTTGTCTTGCTCCACTTGGGTTTTATAGCTAGCTATGTCAGAACGTGCGTTGTAATAAATGGTTTCAGCACTCGCTACATCTATACGTGAATCAACACCGTAGGATAAACGTTTATTCGTAATATCCATGGCTTGTTTAGCGTTACTGGCCGTTTCTTCCGCTAGGCTTAGTAGATTACTATCGGCCGCTAAGGTTAACCACGCATTGGCAACTTCACCAATAAGGGAAATTTTTGCTGCCTTGGCCGTTTCACTGCTGGCTAAATAAGTTTCCATTTCAGCTTCAGATAAACTGCGATTTTTACCAAATAAGTCTAGCTCGTAACTGCTGAATCCCGCTTGAGCTTCGTATGTTGTGTCAATTTCACCGGTTGAGTACTTGGTGCGATCGCCACTTAAACTCACATTTACATCAGGAAATAAGTCTGACCGCTGAATACGGTAAGTTGCCCTGGCCGACTCTACATCTGCAATAGTTTCTCGCAGGCTTCGATTACTGCTTAGCGCTAAATCGATGACCTGTTCTAAACGCTCATCTTTTATAAAGTCTTTCCACGGTATATCTAAGGCTTGTTGCGAGGACAACCCTTGAGTGTCCTCTACGGTTTTCTCTATGGCTTCGAATTGCCATTCATTGGCAACCGATGAATTGGAACGCTCATACTCTGGCGCCATTGAACTGCAACCCGCTAGCACAATTGCCGCGGCGATAGGCAACAGCCTAACGCTGCGTGTAAAAGTAAGGTTTGAGGATAAGCGTTTCATTATAGGAAAATTAATCATGGCCATTCTCCAACTGCTTAGTACTTACAGCCCCCGCCGTTTGCTCACCACCTACTTCGCTTCCATCATTATTGTAAATAGTACGACGTTTTGGGAATAACCCTCGTACTAATACGAAGAACATAGGCACTAAAAATATACCGAGTACTGTTGCCGTAAATGTTCCGCCAATAATTCCTGTTCCAATTGATATACGGCTGTTTGCTCCAGCACCCGATGAAATAGCCAAAGGCAATATACCGAACATAAAGGCTAACGACGTCATAATAATCGGGCGCAACCTCAGCTTCGCTGCATTGACTGCCGCATCAATTAATGACATTCCTTTTTGATATGAGGCTTCCGCAAATTCCACAATTAATATGGCGTTTTTAGCGGCAAGACCTATAGTCGTTAACAACGCGACTTGGAAATATATATCGTTATCCAACCCTCGCATGGTGGACGCAAGGGCCGCACCTACAACGCCCAATGGAATAACCATAATCACCGAGAATGGCACCGACCAACTTTCATACAAGGCAGCTAATGCTAAGAACACTACCAAAATTGAAATGGCGTACAAGGTAGATGACTGACCGCTTGAAAGCTTTTCTTGATAAGACAACCCACTCCACGCGTAGGTTAGTTTGCCCTGACCAACTTCATCAGCCAACCTTTCCATTTCAGCCATGGCTTGGCCCGAACTCACGCCACTAGCGGCAGCACCTTGAATTTGGTACGACGCAATACCATTAAAGCGCGATAAACTTTGCGGTGCGCTAGACCAAGACGACGAGCTAAAGGCTTCAAATGACGTCATGGTAGTTTCACCATCGGCGTTAGTGCCTCGCACATACCATTCATTTAAATCTTCAGGTTTAGAGCGGTATTGCGCATCACTTTCGATGTACACTTTCTTCACGCGGCCATCGTCTATAAAGTCATTCACGTACGAACCAGCCCACGCAGAAGTGAGCGTATCGGCCACATCTGATAGCGATACGCCCAGAGCCGTCGCCTTACCATTATCAATATCAATTTTAAGCTGTGGCGTGTCGCTCAATGCACCATCACGAATACCTACAAACAACTCATTTTGACGGGCTTTATTTAGCAATTCACTTTTCAATGACGTTAGCTCATCACGGCTAGTACCCGCAGCCGCTTGAAGCTCAAAGGTAAAGCCATTACTTTGCCCTAACCCTTGTATTACCGGCTGCGACAATGCAAAAACGTTAGCATCGCGAATAGTCGATAGATTTTTATTCATGCGATTAATAAGGGCATCGGCACTTTCATCATCTTCGGTACGATCGTCCCAAGGCGATAAAGAGACAAATCCCATGCCCGCATTTTGACCACTTCCGGAGAAGTTAAACCCTGAAATAGAGAAGGCGCGAATAACCGTATTGGTTTCTTCTGTCATTAAATAGTCGGTGACTTGTTCGCCTACCGCACGGGTACGTTTTATTGAAGCGCCAGGAGGAAGGTTAACCTGAAACATCACACTGCCTTGGTCTTCTTGCGGTAAGAAACCGGTAGGCATACGTACTATTAGCACGCCTAGTACACCAATGATTACCGCGTACACAATCATCCAGCGCACTTTTTGATTGACCATACACCCTACTCGACCTGCGTAGGCATTGCTCATATTATCAAACTTGGTGTTAAACCAACCAAAGAAGCTTTGTCTTTTGCCTTTGCTTTCGCTTTTTCCTAATTTATCACCATGCTTTTCGCTAGGCGTTTTATGTTTGAGCAAGCTTGCACATAGCGTAGGGCTTAGGGTTAACGCCACAATTACCGACAATATCATTGACGATACAATGGCTACCGAAAACTGTTTATAAATAACGCCTATTGAGCCGCCGAAAAAGGCCATAGGCAAGAACACTGCTGACAATACAACGGCTATGCCGATAAGCGCACCCGTAATTTCTGACATGGATTTTATGGTGGCCTCTCGTGGCGACAGGTTGTCTTCTTCCATTAATCGCTCGACGTTTTCTACCACCACAATGGCGTCATCAACCAAGAGCCCGATTGAAAGTACAATACCAAACATGGTTAGGGTATTAATGGAAAAGCCAAAGGCAGAGAGCACGCCAAAGGTACCTAGCAATACAACCGGTACCGCAATGGCTGGAATAAGCGTGGCACGCCAATTTTGCAAAAATAGCCACATAACCAATACGACCAGTACAACCGCTTCA
This sequence comes from Alteromonas naphthalenivorans, assembly GCF_000213655.1. Taxonomy (NCBI): domain Bacteria; kingdom Pseudomonadati; phylum Pseudomonadota; class Gammaproteobacteria; order Alteromonadales; family Alteromonadaceae; genus Alteromonas; species Alteromonas naphthalenivorans. The sequence goes on along the minus strand of NC_015554.1, from coordinate 758,640 downwards.
GCGAGCGTATGTACTACTTCGTTAATCGAAATTTTAATGAAGTCAGTGCTGTCTCGCGGAAACGTAACTTCATAACCATCCGGTAAGTTAGTCGCAAGCTGAGCCACTTTTTCTTTAACCCGTGTTGCCGTATCTAAGGCATTAGCACCTGGCGACAACATAACCGCTATACCCGAAGCCGGGTGGCCGTTCAGACGAGGGATAGCCGAGTAACTTTCGCTACCAATCTCTACTCTTGCCACATCGCTTAATAAGACATTTGCGCCCGTTGCATCGTATTTCACAATAATATTGCGGAACTGCTCTGGGGTAGACATCATCGACTGCGCGGTTACCGTGGCATTTAATTCTTGGCTGTCTGCTGATGGAATAGCACCAATATTTCCCGCAGGCACCTGAATGTTTTGCGCACCAAGTGCACTGGTAATATCCGATGGCATAAGCTCATAAGCTGCAAGCTTGGTTGGATCTAACCAAATGCGCATGGCGTATTCTGAACCAAACACACGGGTGTCTCCCACGCCTTCAATTCGAGCAATAGAGTCTTGCATGTTCGAAGAAATGTAATCAGAAATATCAAATGCTGACACCGTATCAGTAGAATCATAAACGGCGGTGACTAACAAAAAGTCGGTATTCGACTTAGTCACAGTAACCCCTTGAGATTGAACCGACTCAGGGAAACGAGAATTAACTTGCTCTACCTTATTTTGCACTTGAACTTGCGCGTAATCTGAGTCAGTACCTTGCTCAAACGTAATATTAACCGAGGCGCCACCATCTGAAGTACTCGACGATGAGAAATACAACAAACCATCAAGACCAGTAAGTTGCTGCTCTAATATTTGGGTAACACTATTTTCTACGGTTTCAGCATCTGCCCCTGTGTAGGTGGTACTCACACTGATGACGGGGGGCGCTATACTAGGGTACTGCGCTACAGGTAGCGACATAATAGAAGCAATACCTGCAAGCATGATAATGATGGAAATTACCCACGCGAAAACGGGGCGATCGATAAAAAAGCGCGCTAACATGAATTACTTGCTCCCTAAACTAGAGACATTAGTAGCATTTGAATCCACCACCGTTACCATAGTACCCGCACTGTTCATTTCAACTTGAACTGGCTTCACCGTGCTACCTGGCGCGACTTTACCCGAGCCTTCTACCAGCAATTTTTCATTCACCGATAGCCCGTTATCTAACAGCCATTTGTTACCTACCGCATTAATGGTTTCAACTATGCGCTTTTCAACTTGGTTGTCTTGGTTAATTACGTACGCAAACGCTGCACCGGTCGCTTCGTGATAAATACCTTGCTGAGGAACCAATATTGCGTTTTCGTCTACCGCTTCACTTACTGTGGCACGTACAAACATACCTGGTAGTAGTAAACCGTCAGGGTTAGAGAATTCAGCACGTAGCGTCACCGCGCCGGTAGAAGCGTCAACCGCCACTTCTTGCATCTTTAATTCACCGGCGAGTTCATAGTCGCTGCCGTCTTCTAACGTTAATGCCACGTCAGTTGTGCCTTCTTTAATATTATTTTCACGCATAAGTTTGCGTAGTTTAAGCAGCGCTTTACTATTTTTGGTCATATCTACATAAATAGGATCTAACGTTCGAATAGTGGCCAATGCAGTGTCTTGCTGGGCTGTCACTAACGCGCCTTGGGTAACGGTAGAAATCCCAATATGCCCCGATATAGGCGCAAGCACTTTGGTATATTCAAGATTGATTCTGGCGGTTTCCAATGCGGCTTCGTACATCTCTATATTTGCTTTCGCTTCTAAATGAGCAGCGTGGGCATCATCAGCATCTTGCTGAGACACACCTTCGATTTTTAACAAATTTGCATAGCGCTCATCTTTTAACTTAGCGGTCGCTACTGTTGCTTTTGCACTGTTTAACGTAGCTTTTGCTTCGTTATAAGCTGCTTCGTAGGTTTCAGGGTCTATCTGATACAAGGTTTGTCCTTGCTTTACCATTTGCCCTTCGGTGAATAGGCGCTTTTGAATAATACCGCTCACTTGAGGGCGTACCTCAGCCACCATAGAGGCAGTTACTCTTCCTTGCAGCTTGGTATCTATTTTATGCTCGGTAGAGGTAACGTTAATGTAAGAAACCTCTGTAACACGCGCAGTTGGGGGCGTGCTAGATTGTTCTTCACAGCCACTAAGCAGCGACACTATGATTAAGAGGCCAATCGGGACCAGTGCATACGTCTTCATTAAGGAGTCCTACCATCGTTTAATTAAGTTAAATACCGAAGTGGTTAGATTCACACAGTTGAACGGCGAATCCAGAATGGGAGCATGCTATTTAAGGACGGGTTAAGGCTGGGTTAACCCTTGGCATTTATGCGGTAAACGAACAGATAAACGGATAGACAGCATTTTTCAAAGCTGGTTTGACCATGGTCATATAAAAAAGCCTGAAGAATAGATTTCAGGCTTTTCATAATTCGTATCAATATTTTCAGTTAGTTATTTATGCTTGAAATATCTCTGGCCCGTATAATAAATACTCGCCAGAATTAGCGCCTATTTCCCGCCATTAAAATGTGCGAGTATTTTACTCACCTCATTAATACGGCGTTCAAAACTCGATTTGCTCGCACGTTCATGAATGGTGTGGTCGCCATCACCGTAAGGCCCAAAACCGTCGAGGGTTGGCACGCCTGCAGCTGATACCACATTCGCATCACTCACTCCGCCGCGCTTTTCTAGCTTAAGTGGCGCACCCAAAACAGATTCTAACTCGACGATAAACTGAGCTTGCGCTTCTGTCGGTTGCATGACGTCTCGCTGCAAGCCACCCGTTACGACCACTTTTACCCCTTCAACAGCAGGGTTTTGCGTAACTTCTTTAAACGCTGCCAGCACTCTGTCTCGCTCGTCTGATTGGGTGAATCGTGCTTCTACTGTCAAGCTGGCACTAGGGGAAATAGTATTTGCACCTAAGCCACCTTTCATTTTGCCAGCGTTAACCGTAGTGCCTTTTTCAAGGTCGGTTAAGTTAGTCAGTGCAATGAGCATATGAGCCGCAGCCAAGTTCGCATTAATACCATCGGTATAATGGTTACCCGCATGCGCACCTTTGCCTTCAAATTCGATTTGAAAGGTAGCAATGCCTTTTCGAGAAATAACCACGTCGTGATCAGGCCCTGCCGCCTCAAAAACCATACAGGCATCGTAGGCTTTGGCTAATTCGCTGGTAAGCAATTTGCTATCGTCACTGCCACTTTCTTCATCGCTCACCAAAAGCATATCTATGTTCGCGATGTGGCCTTGTTCGGTAAATACATTTCGAAGTGCGGTAAGCGCAATATAGTTACCGCCTTTCATATCACATACACCTGGGCCGTAAATCCATTCATCATCTTCACGAAATTCCGTAAAAGTATCAGGTGGGAATACGGTATCTAAGTGGCCAAGTAGGAGCAATTTTGCTCCTTCACTTTTTTTCGACAGATAGTGAACATGATTACCTATTTCTTCTCGACGATGAGTTTCAACAGAAAACCCAAGCTGTTCCATCCACCCATTAAAGATGTCAGCATTATGATCTACACCCGCTTTATTTTTAGTGTAAGAATTGAGCGATATAATGGTGGCAAGTTCGGTAAAGTCCAGACTACTATTCATGCTATTTATTCCAAGTATTGATTAAAAGCAAACTACGCTGAAGCCCTTGATTATCAAGGCCAATTTACATACAGAATACACGTTTAAAACGTTATCATTACAAAATTCTAAATTATTTAATTTTGAACAAAAAATAAACTTGAATAGTTTGCAATTTAGCCGTTTAATGGCGCCGCTTTTGGGAGGGACTCCTCGTACCAAGACGTACCCTAAAGTCTAATATATGTCATATTTCTCATCTAAAATAGATATTTACCACCCATTTTGGTGCAAAAATTTATTTTGAGAAATCTTCTTACTTAAATCGAACAGAATGTCAATTCATCGATTCATAAACATAGGGTTAAAAGTCGTGCCAAAGTATACAGTCGGGATGTGGATGTACAGCAACAGCGGTGGTACTGCCATACAGGCTAAAATCGTTAATCAATTGCGAGATCGTGATATTGAAGCAATCACCGATCTTAACTTAGGCCATGCAAACGCACATAACGGAACCATTACGTGTCACAACGTAAATATGGAGGAATTAGATGCGTTCTTTTCATACAATGCAGGCCAACAAACGCCATATCAAGTTTTTCTTTATCAAGTATTAAACGAATCAATTCCGTGCCTTAACAGTTTTGAGTCTTTTTCGTTATCTGAAGACAAACTGCGTACATCACACCGATTATCTCGTGCTGGAATTCGCACGCCTGATTACCGACTATGTAATACCAAAGACAAGCCTATGCTTAAAAATACCATTCGCGAATGGGGTGGACGTTTAGTCTACAAGCCTACCGATGGCTGGGGTGGCATGGGTATTGTTAAAGTAGAAGATGAGCGTTCTTTAGATATGCTTATCCCCTTTTTGGATCAAACCAATATTCCTCACTTCTACGTTGAACGTTTTATCAATTACGACATGACAGACTATCGCATCGATATTGTTGATGGTGAGTTTGTGGGTTGTTACGGGCGTCAAGCGCCTAAAGACGATTGGAAAACTAACGTAACCAGTGGTGGCTCTGTTATTCGCCGTGAACCCAACGATGAATTAGTTGCCCTAGCGATTAAAGCAGCAAAAGTTACCGGGTTAGATATCGCTGGGGTTGATGTGATTTATGACCAAGAACATGAAGAATATGTAGTTCTTGAAGTAAACGGTATTCCTGCATTCGCAACGCCTGAACAAGAAGCTGCAGGATTAACGTTTAATGAAGGAAAAATCGAGCGGATCGTTAATTTGATTGAGCGAAAAGCAATTGAAAAGCACGCTAGCATGCAAGCCGCGCTAACCTCTCAACTTTAAACGAGAAAGTAAAATGTCTACGACTAAACTACCTACTATTGGCCTACTCTATTTAGACCACGTATTGCGCTTTTTCGACAAGTCTAACTTTAAAGGCTGGCCTGATAAAATTGAAACGGTATGCTACCACTGGGGTAACGACAAAGCCCGTTTCGTTCGTGAAGTGAAGAGCAAAAATATCGATATTCTTATTGGTAATATTCCTGCAACGGCTTACGAAACGTTTCGTGAAATTGCGCGCGAATTACCTGATGTTCGCTTCTTGCCTTCAATGGACACACAGTTCGCCAACAAGTCGAAAGAAAATGTTACCCACTTTTGTGAAAAGCACGACTTGCCTATTCCCAAAACTGATATTTTTTACGAAAAAGACGAAGCCATGGCCTTTTTACGTAAAACCAGTTATCCAAAGATTATTAAAAAATCATACGGACCGTCCAACTATGGCGGCTACTTCGTACATAAAGTAGATAGCTTTAAAGAAGCAGCCGAACTGCTAAAGAAAAAGAAATACCACCCGGTTTACGTGCAAGAATTTGTTCCGATGATGGCAGATATTCGCGTGATGTTGATTGGCCACAAGCCAGTTTGTGCGTTTTGGCGTCGTCCGCCAGAAGGTGAATGGCTAACCAACACCAGTCAGGGTGGTTCGATGGATTACTCTGATGTGCCCCAAGAAGCATTACAAATAGCAGTGAATGCGTCGAAGGCTGCTAAAGCTGAATATTGGGCTTCTGACATTGCATTAGGTGTTGATGGTAAATTCCGTATTTTAGAATGTGCTACCGCGTTCGCTGCCTTCCCGTATATTCGCGATTGGATTGGCCAGTACATTATGTGGACCTTGTGCTCAGAGCGCTTTAAGAAGCCGCATATTCCTTTGTATAACTGGGAGGAACTGGGTAAGATTCGCACGCCGTTATTACGCACAATGCGAAACATTACCTTTGGTGAATATACCCCAAGTTGTGATAGCGCAGACTCAGTGGCAGTGACTAACCCTGAGCTTTACCCATTACTACCTGTTGAATTGCAGCTAGATGAAGAATGGCCAAGTGAGTCGTGGAATTTTCAAGATAATTACACGCCCAAAAGTAAAGCTGAAGTCATTGCCGACCTACACATGGAAAATCAAGATGTAGGTGAAGATGATGGTCTTCCTGAAGTCGACGGCGATGGCCTCGAAAAAGTACTAAACATAAGTAACGATGAGTTCGAAGATACTACCGAAGCTAGCGCGCCTGAAATCAAAAATACAGACGCTAAAGCAGACGAACTGGTTTTGACAACGCCGCAAATAGAAGCGTTTTTTGGTGGCGTTAAAGGTATAGGCCCTAAGCTTACAGAGGTGATAATCAGTACTCTGGGTGAAAAGGGTACGTCAGAAGCTATAACCGCTGATCCAAGCGTGTTTCTGACGGTTAAAAACATTCAGCAAAAGAAAGTCGATGCAATTATCGCGCATTGGGATAATTTCAAGACTACGCTGGTAACCACTGATTTCTCTTAGTAAAGAAGAAATAATGAAAAAACAATATACCTCGTATCAAGAAACAATGGCGTTTTTAGAACAAGCTCAGGAAAAGTACCCTGAGCTTATTCGCGTGCATAGCATTGGAACGACGTGGGAAGGTAGGCCAATTATGATGGCTACTCTTTCTGCTAACATTGAAACTGCGGACAGTAAACCCGCTCTGCTTTTTACAGGAACCATCCACGCTCGTGAGTGGATTGGAAATGAGTTAGCCATTAAGTTTATTGATAATGTGCTAACCAATATTGACCACAACCCATCTATACAACAGGCATTAAGCCGCAATACGCTATATATGGTGCCTTGTTTAAACCCAGATGGGTTTGAGTATTCTCGTACCCACTTCTCTTTTTGGCGCAAGAATAGACGTGACAATGGCGATGGCACCTTTGGTGTAGATTTAAACCGTAACTTTGGTGTTCGCTTTAAGCGCTCTGCCGATACCACGGTAAACACCTACTCAGGCCCAGCAGCGTTCTCTGAGCCAGAAACTGCGGCTATTCGTGATTTCGTACTGGATCATAAAAACATTACCATTGCGCTAGATTATCATTCGCAAGGTAACGTGTTTTTCCCTGCCCATAAGTTTAATCACGAGTCTGAAATTGAAGGCACCGACTTAAACGTGTTGTGCGCCAATATGAACCGTGAAATCCATAAGGTAACGGGTCGCCAATACGGTATTCACCGTGGCAAGCCACCTACAAACCTGATTAACGGTAGTGGCCGTGAGTACTATTACTCGTTAGGTATTGTCTCGGCTGTGGTAGAAGTGGGCACTCGCAACATTCCTGATTACATGGCGAATATGTCGCAAAGTGTAGATGAGAATGTGCCTGCGGTACTTTACGCACTTTCAGAAGCGAAAAACTACTCTGATGAAGCACCTGCACGGGTAGATAACTTCACAATTGAATCAGTGGGCGTTTACGAAGCGACCCTATGCTGGGATTACCCAGAGTCTGATGATATCTATTTTGAACTGTATCGCTCAGAAACAGTGAAAAGCCCTTGTCGCGAAGATAATCTGATTGCGATTATTGGCAAACACACGTTCACTGATGTGCAGCTTAAAAGTGGTCAGAAATATTTCTACAATATACGTGCGGTTAATAAAGTTACTGATACCAAGTCGCCTTTCAGCCCTGAAATTAAGCTGAAAACGCAGTTATCTGAAGATGAATATTTCAGAGGTTTGTTCCCATCGAAGCGTGGTATTGGTTATGTAGGCCAATATACCCTTGAGAAAAACCGCGACCATTTCGGCTACAACTCGTTGTTTGTAGGTGTGAATAAACGCCGTGGTATTTGTTACGGTGTGATTGCGTTTAATATGGAAAACTTACCGGAAGAAGCCCGTATTAAGAATGCGAGTTTCTCCTTGTATCCGATGAACCGCGTTAACGCTAAAGTAGAAAATTTTGGTGAATGGACAGTATCTATCCTCGACCCATCAGAAATTTCTGACATCACAGACTTTAACCAAATTCATCAAGCGAAGCCTATTCAAACCCTAGGTGATGAAATTCGCTCAGATAAGCTAACTCAAGGTATTTGGTCTCATTGGGATTTAAATGTGGCCGAGCGTCGCATTATTCGCAAATCTATTAAGAACGGTACCTTGTTGCTTCGCGTTGAAGGTCCAAGAAAACTGCCTCTAGGTGCAGACTCGCAAATGATGCAGTTTGATATTGGGTACGGAAAGTTTGGTTCAGGTATCCATTACCGCCCTAACTTGGAAGTTATTTATACCCTTCCAAGCAAACAAGTAGAGCTAACGCCATCATCTCTTAGCACGGTATCAAAAGCTGAGGCTAAGAAAAACGAACTGCAGTCTGGTTTCGATGCAAACGGCGATGTGGTGTACGGGCAAATGACCTTCTTAACCGAAAATCTGCCTGATCCTAAGAAAACCGTGATCACGGAAGCGTATTTAACAATGAGTAACGACAATGCCTTGCCTACATCGCAAGATATTCGTTTCACCATTGAATTGGCTGGTCTTGAAGATCTTGATTATGAAAGCGTTAAAAATAGAGAGAAAAAAGAGTTTATTGGCTACGAGGTGAGTAATGCTCAGCTTAAAGACAAAAACTCTCATAACTTTATTTTTGATAGTTATTGCCGTGAAGCGCTGGAAGATATGCATGCGAAGCATGCGCCTTTCCATTTCGTGGTTCGCTCAACGTCATCAAGTGCTGAAAAGAACATGCTAGTAAATTGGCACGACTTACACAGTAACAACGTGTGTAAGTTGGTGATTAAGTATATTGAGCGTCGCAAAGAGCCTTTACCGGCACCAGCGAACTTAAGCGTAACCTTAGAAAATCGTCAGGTTAAGCTAAGTTGGAGCAATCCGAAGCATGCCGATTTAGTGGGTGCGTTTGTGGTAAGAAATCGCTTCCATTCGCCTCGTTCACCGCTTGATGGTGTGAAGCTTTACGCAGGTTCTGATGAATATACCTATGACAACTTTGGTAATCCCAATGTTGAAAAGTATTATTCAGTGTTTGCTTACGACGATGTACCTAACTATTCGGCGCCTGTCAGTGTTTACTATTCTTCTGAGGAAGTGATTCCTGTAGAAGAAGAAAAATACGAAAAGCAGGAAGAAGAAGACGATGATGAGCCGTTAATTGATTAGTTATTAACTGCCATGTTGTTTACTAGGTAAAAAATGAGAATAGGCGCTTAAAGCGCCTATTTTTTTACACCCTATAAGGCTTTTCTTAACGCTCGTTCAGTGCGCTGGGTACATGAGTACGGACGATGTTTCGAGTTGATAGCTCTGAATGCATTGGTCTAATTGGGCTTACACTCGTCGACTTTTGCGGTACGTCAAAATATATTTCCACATCGGCAAAACTATCTATTACTTGTTGGGTAATTAAAACAACCCCCTTCTCGCTGACTGAAAATCCGAAGTGCTTAGCAATATTAATATCGTCAATGGCTAAATTAGCGGGAACCGTCACACCTTTATCTACGATAACATTTTTTAATTTAGCGCCGGCCTCGATAGTCACATCAGGCAGCAATACACACCCTTGAAGTGAAGCGCCATCACCGATTGCGCAATTAGATGACAAAACAGTGTGATGGATACGGCAATTAGTTAATTGGCAACCGGTTCCAATCAAAATCTGATTGAGGTCGCACTGGCCTTTTTGAGTCCCGCCCCGTATTTGGGTTGGCGCGCTAGATAAAGCACTTCCCCAGATAGGCCAAGACGGGTCAGCTAAATTCAACATATCGCTGTTGTTCAGCAAATCCATATGAGCCCGCCAGTAACTATCAATGGTGCCTACATCTCGCCAATAGGGAATTTGGCAACCATCGGCGCCTCTGAATCGATGCGCAAACACTTTGTGCTGCTCAATAATATTTGGAATTACGTTTTTACCGAAGTCGTGATCAGATTCCAACGCTTTGGCATCTGCTTTAAGTAGCCGATAAAGCACTTCAGCATTCACTACATAATTGCCCATTGAAGCTAAACAATACTCTGGTGCATCTAATAATGGGTGTGGTTTACATGGCTTTTCATCGAAAGCGGTTACCCGACCTTTGCTATCAGCACTTAATACGCCCAGCTGATTTGCCGCATTCTTAGTAGGCACTTCTATGCAAGATACTGTCATTTCAGCACCATTTTTCACATGTTCAGCCAGGAGTTTTCGATAATCCATTTGATATACGTGATCACCTGATAAGATCATCACATATTTAGGCGCTCTGGATTTAATATAATCAATATTCTGAAAACACGCATCTGCAGTACCTTGGTACCAGCTTTCAGACTGCTGCTGGGATGCAGGAAGAATATCTAAACGCCCCCCAAAACTGTTATTCAATGTGCCCCAATGTTGCATTAAATGCCGAATTAAACACTGAGACTTATATTGGGTAAGTACTGCAATTCGATTTAGGCCGGAATTAACACAGTTTGAGAGAGGAAAATCGATGATTCGACAATGACTGCCAAACTCTAGTACAGGTTTAGCCCGGGTTTCAGTAAGTGCTTTTAACCGTGAGCCCTGCCCACCTGCCAGCACTAACACCATGGTATTTTCTATTATTTGCTGTAAATCAATCTCTGCATTCATAACTGTCTCCGGCTAGGGTAATACCTAAATCGATGATGATTAAACTGCAATCACAATTTAATTTATCTACTGAAGGAAAATTGCCGACATTGAATTCAAAAAATTCTACAACATGCCAAACGTGCTAGCGTTAAGTAGACTAGGGATTTCGGTTTTAAGTATTGATCCGTATCAATATGAGTAGTGTTACCAATCTTCGTAGCCTTATAGTGACTATAAATACAGGCTATGCAGTGGTTAAATCTTCGCCATATTTTCAATAATAATCCACACCAGTTGCTCCCTTATTTAATTGTAGTCACCATTGCTTAAGCTAAACAGCTTGTGCTAGCTTTAATGATTACATGCTTATAATTCAAACAAATAAGGAAAGGGAATGAGAGCAGTTTGTACGCTTGTTTTACTGTTAGTCAGTTTGCAATGTATGGCCAAGGATGTCATGAATATGCAAGCAAGGAGCGAGTTGGTTGATGAGATACTAACGCAACGATTCGAGCAGGTTTTACCCAGCCTTATGCAGCGTACTAATATTGATATGTGGGTAATCATGTCGCGGGAATACAATGAAGACCCCGTAATTAAAACTATGCTGCCATCAACGTGGCTATCTGCCCGCAGGCATACCATGTTAGTGATTTATAACCCCGGCGAAGGCAAGCCATTAGAACGCCTGGCGGTAGCGCGATATGCAGTGACCGATTTATTCAAAAAAGCATGGGACAAAGAAGCTCAGCCTAATCAGTGGGAAGCACTTGCTGAAGTTATTGAAGCGCGTAACCCTAAACGAATTGCAGTGAATGTGTCCGATGCATTTGCACTTGCTGATGGTATGAGTAGCACTGAAAACCGCAAGTTTATGGCCGCGCTTTCTCCTACCTTTAAAGACCGTGTTGTGTCAGGTGAAAAACTTGCTATTGCCTGGCTAGAAACCCGTAGTAAGCTTGAAATGCAACACTACCCTACCCTGACTCAAATTGGCTACAAACTTATTGGGACGGCTTTTTCAAATGAAATCATTACCCCGGGAATCACCACCACCGACGATGTTATTTGGTGGCTTCGTGATCAAAGCAAGGCATTAGGGCTAGAAAATTGGTTTCATCCATCAGTGTCTATCCAACGTGCCGACAGCGAAAAATTTGATCAAATAAAAGCGTTTAGTAAGCGCGCTGGTGAAAATATTATTCAGCCAGGAGACCTTATTCATGTTGATTTTGGCATTACTTACTTGCGTTTAAATACCGACCAACAACAACATGCCTATATATTGAAAGCTGGCGAAACGGCCCCTCCTGAAAGCATAGTAAAGGCCTTAGCGGCAGGTAATCGTTTGCAAGATATTCTTACGAACAACTTTAAAGTGGGACGTACTGGCAACGAGATTTTAAAAATGTCGCGAGAACAAGCTATTGAAGAAGGACTAACTCCCGCTATTTATACTCATCCCCTTGGATTTCATGGCCATGCAGCTGGTCCCACTATTGGAATGTGGGACGCACAAGAAGGCGTTCCTGTTAAGGGCGACTACCCTATGTATCCAAATACGGTTTACTCCATAGAACTAAATGCCGCAACCTACATACCAGAGTGGGATAAGGACATACGTATTATGCTAGAAGAAGATGCGTTTTTTGATGGTGAAAAAGTAGAGTATCTCGACGGAAGGCAAAAAGTGCTGCACCTCATTTCCTCACCAGGACAGTAACATACAGATTATTGCGCGCTTATTAACGTATTTTGAGCGCGCACTTTAATAACCAAAGCATTTCAACACTATTTCGATAGCTCCACCCTCGCTATATTACCGTTCACACGATTTATTTACCGCTTATATAAAAAAGCCACTACGTTATTGTCATAAACGTAAGCTGGCCCTACTTAACTAAGAGGAAATAAAAATGAAATCATACTTACAGGTAACTATTGCCACTATCTTCGCCAGCAGCCTGATGATTAACTGTCATGCTAATCATCAGGAACTCACTGATACAACTACCCCCAAAAGCATAAGTAGCACTGTTAATTCAGCCACTTCAACTTCAGCGGCATCTCAAAATAATGAAAGCTTTAGTCGCGGAAAATTTATTGGTCACTGGAAAGGAAAAATCAGTGTTAGCGAAAATCAAAGTATTGAATTTGTGTTTAACATTGAGAACTCAGAAAAAGGCTTGATGGCAACGTTAGATGTTCCATCTCAAAACCAGTTTGGCCTTCAGTTCGATAGTGTTTCGCAGACAGAAAAAGAGATAACACTACTATTAAGTGCTGCGGGTATACGCTACGAAGGTACATTAGAAAACAACGCTATAAAAGGGACATATCAACAAGGTAGCTTTAGCGCGCCCGTTGACCTGGTTAAAACCCAAGTGAAAGTTACCCGCCAAGCCAAACCTCAAGATCCAAGCCCAACACCTCGCTATACGGTAGAACAGGTTAGCTTTGCAAATGAAAAAGAGGGACATATGTTAGCGGGCACATTGTTTGTACCCCAACGGCCTTTTACACATACCGCTATTATTCTTTCTGGTTCAGGTCCTACCCAAAGAGACGGTGATATTGTTGGGCACAAGCTGTACGCCGTATTAGCTGATTTGCTCACTAAAAAGGGAATTGCAGTGCTAAGGTTCGACGACAGAGGCGTTGGTGAATCGGACGGGGAGTATGCTACCGCCACCAGCGAAGATTTTGCTAATGATGCTAACGCTGCACTTAACTTTTTAAAGCACCATGAACCAGTGGCTTCAAGTAAAATAGGCTACATCGGCCACAGTGAAGGCAGTTTAATCGCGGCTATCGCGTTAGCGAATAAAAAGAGTACTTCTGCCGACTTTTTTATCTCACTTGCTGGGCCCGGCACAACTGGGGGTGAGGTATTAATCGACCAATCTTACCTGATTCAAAAGATGCGAGGTGTGCCCAGTAGTGAACTTGAGAAAGACGATAAACTGCAGCGAAAACTGATACAGGCGATATCACAAGATTATTCTAACGAAGATATAAAGGCACTGATGTCAGCTGCCGATATACCCGCTTCTCAGCAAGATGCACAATTGTCTCAGTTGACGTCTGTTTGGATGCAATACTTTATTAAAACCGACCCGAAGACTTACCTTCAAAAGTTATCTCTTCCCGTATTCGCGGTTCATGGTGCTAAAGACTTACAAGTTCCTGTTCGTCAAAACATCGATGGCTTTATGCAATCTATTAATAAACAATGGCTAACGTATAAAATTTACCCTAACTTAAACCACTTATTGCAACCCGCAGACAAAGGATTACCAGAAGAGTATGCTGCGATTAGCACAACCCTATCTCCCGAAGTCGTTGAGGATATAAGCCTTTGGCTAGCACAACAATGAAACAGACCATAAGCTTTTGGCTGTTCCAAATAGGCATTTGGGGCAGCTTAACCTTATTCAACTTATTGGCCCGAGGTTACTTTACCCACTACAAATTGGGCGAGTTGGTAAACTCTTTAAGCTTGTTTGTTGCACTTCTTGCAGCCAGTGGTTTTCTTAAAATGTTTTATCGCGACCAAGTTTCAGCTTCCATTCCCAAAGGGGTTGGACAAGCAATACTAGGCAGTGCTGCAGCGTCATGTATTGCTATATTTATAGTTGGCTTAATCTTACTGCCTAATCAACAATATTTGTTTGGCGAAGTGGGCAGCTTACCCATACTCCAACTAGTCGCTTCCTTCCCTACTATTTTCATTTTCTTGCTCTGTTGGTCAGCGGTTTACTTACTTCTAAAACGTCAACAATCGTTAAAGCTAGCGTATCGACGTGAGGCCGAATTACGCCAAGCGTTAGCGTCAAGCCAGATGGACTTGTTAATTAATCAGCTCAATCCTCACTTTATGTTCAATGTAATTAATAACATTAGGGCGCTTATTTTAGAAGACACCAATAAGGCCAGAGATAGCTTAGCGCAACTGTCAGAAGTACTTAGAACTACATTGCAAACTAAGCAAGACAAAGTATGGTCTTTACCCCAAGAGGTAGATCTTACTAAAAGCTTTATTCAATTAAATAAGCTTCAATTTGAAAACCGATTGCGGGTAGTCTGGGACGTGTCTGGCGATATTGAAAAGTGGCAAGTGCCTTGTTTAGCACTTCAATTGCTGGTTGAAAACGCCATCAAGCATGGCATAGGGGCACTCGTATCTGGAGGCACAATTACCATTAATATAATTGCCGATAACAATTTATCTATTGAGGTTGTCAATCCAGGAAATTTAACGCCATCTAAAGGCTCTACAAGCCTAGGTATTACTAACATTAAGCAGCGTTTAAATTTACTCTATGCCGACAGAGCATATTTCTCTTTGACAGAAAATCAGCACCAAGTGTCGGCGAAAATTGTTATCAAGGAAGAGCAATGACCACCACCACGCAAACCAGAAGTTATAGTGCGATAATTGTAGAAGATTCTCGGTTGGGTCGTGTTGAGCTAAAATCTCAACTCACGCAAATACCCAATATTACGCTGGTAGCCGAAGCGGAAAATTTAGCCCAAGCGAGGGATGCTTTAACCAAGCATCATATAGACGTTATTTTCTTAGATATAAATTTACCCGACGGAAATGGGTTTGATTTACTGACTGAATTGTTACCCGCCCCAAGGGTCATTTTCACCACTGCTTTTGAACAATACGCGTTAGATGCATTTGAAAATAACGCCGTAGATTATTTACTAAAACCAATAACACAAACCAGACTTGCACAAGCCTGTGAAAAGTTATCTTTGAGTTTTGCATTGGAAGAAACTAAAACCTCGGTCGCTTCACCTATGACCATGGAAGAGCGATTTTTTGTTAAAGATGGAACCCAATGCTGGCTAATTCCTTTATCTAAAGTAGAGCGTTTCGAGGCCATGGGCAATTACACTCAAGTTCACTTTGAAGACAAACACCCAATGCTGAACAGAACGTTAGCACAAATTGAAAAGCGCCTACCCGACAGCCACTTCTTTCGCGTAAGCCGAAGTTTCATCGTGCAATTAGATAAGATAACTGCCGTTCAACCATGCAGTTCTGGCGCACTAGAGTTAACAATGGAAAGTGGCGCTGAAGTAGAAGTGTCCCGTAGACAAACCAGCTTATTTAAAGGGCGGTTCGCTATTTAGTGATGAGCCTTACCTGACTGCTTGTTGAACATTCGCCCTTTCTTACTGACCAAGACTCATTTATTCAGCTTTCAGCGCTTCAATGTCACTAATGAGATAATCTACTGAGGCGCTGTTAAGGCCATTGTATATGCCTCGAATATGGCGATTTTTATCTATTAGTAACAAACTTTCCGTATGCAAAAAATCTTCTGTATTTTGCAAATTCCCCAGATCGTCGCTAGCGAAGTACGCGCTTTTTGCTAATGAATAAATAGCATCTCGCTCTCCTGTCGCCAAATACCACTTACCGCTCACAATGCCATTTTTATCCGCATAAGCTTTTAGCAACTCTACCGTATCGGTATGCGGCCTAATCGAGTGCTGAAGAATTTTTACGTTATCGTCATCAATAAATGCTTCTTGTACCTTGGCTAACTTAGAGCGGATCATGGGGCAAATACCAGGGCAAGTGCTAAAGAAAAAACCAGCCACGTAAATTTTATTATCGAAATCTTTTTCGCTGACCTCTTCACCGTCTTGATTAGTGAAACTAAACGGCGGTATTTGGTGAAAACCATTAAGCGCTTCACTATCGCTTTCAATCCAGTGCGGTGTAAATTCTTTGCTGTTGTAGTAAGGTAATTGGTTAGATAAATCTTCAGCCCCGTAGGCTGAAGTTACCGTTATTACACTGCCGCTGCCTAGTAACAGCAGTATGCTAGAAACTAAGACCTGCCTGATTTTGGTAGTAATCAACAGAAATAACTTCATCTTCAAGCCCCACACAGTTGTTCGCTTTTCTAAGCCCATAAATCCGCCCATTTTTGTATTCGAAATTTGAGTATAAGGTGCGGTTTTGGCGCCACGCTTGCTGCAACCCTGTTGGCTGGCCTGCGTGATAGTTAAACTTTTTGAACTTGGCACCACTTCTGTACCATCGCCAGCCCTCGCCCTCGACTTTGCCGTCTTCATACACAAATGCCGAGCGAAGATTACCGTTAACCCACCAGGTTTTTGCACTGCCCTCTCGTGCCCCTGATACATAATAAGCCTCGTAACCTAAGGTGCCGTTCGAAAACCACTTTTTTGCCACGCCTGCGCGGCGCCCAGCAACAAATTCATCTTCTGTAGCCAGTTTTCCGGTGGGGTGATAGCTCACTACTTTTCCAGTAAAAGGGGCACGCTTGTAAATTCGAACGCCTTGCTTGTCTAGTGATATGTCACTTTCATACACCACTAATTGCGGTCTATCGCTAAAGGCTACCGCCCCGCAAGTTGCTGCTAGCCAAAGCACACAGAACCTCAGTGCCTTGTAGGTTAGCGGTTTAGTTAATATCACTCGGCGTACCTTGAAAGTTACCTGGGAAATTAAGGTAATAATCGCCATTTAGGTATTGTTCTGTTGATACATGATAGTGATATTCAGCATCTTCTTCTGAACCACCGGTATAAAGGGTAATTGACGTGTGGCCATTCGATTCATCAAGATCCGTCGGGTAGCCTACGGTTGAATAGCAACGTCTTCCAAAGATAAAAAAGCCATCTGCCATGATGCCTACTAGCGAGTCATCATCGTAGGAGATGGCTTGCGGCTCCAAATGATAATGGTAAGTTTGCGGTCCTGTGTGGGCGCCATTTCGATCGAAACCTTGGATCACACCTAGCGATACATCCCCGGTCCCTTCTGAATCGTTGAAAATGGGCGCGCCGCTTAAGGCAATACCTATCGCACCTAACGGCGTAGCCGATGAAGTTGCAGCAAGTTCCGGTGATACGGGCACAGTTAAGTCGTAATCGTTAATATAATCTTCAATGTCGCCTGGGGAACGTTGTTGGTTAAATAAGGTTTCATCTTCAGGCTCAACATATAAACCGCTGGCGTTACCTGAATCCCAATACGATGATGTATGATCGGGTTTTCCGGCTGATTCTAGCGACACTGTGCATCCATCTTCAGACAACACAATAGTGACATTAGGCGCCGCAACAAATTCAAGATAAGCACTTGAAAGCTCGGTCATAGGTGAGTCGCACGTTGTTGTACTTGAATCACTGTCGCTACCCGTATCTACTGCGGTTCCAGTATCAACACTTGTGCTGCTATCTACCGTTTCATCGGTAGACGAACTTCCGCCACACGCTGTTAGTACCGATAAAATACTTACACAAAACAATGCACGTAATGCGTGGGGACTTTTCGACATGGTGATTCTCTCTATTAGTATTTACTGCAGCAATATTCATACGTTTATACACTGTGCAAACATATGTAAGGATCGTGAATAGTCAGTAAATTAGCACAGGGCTTGTATGCACAATGTGCATATTCCATGGAGTTTGTTGATAAGAAAGAACATAGGGAACTGAAAACAAAAAGTACACCCGTTGATACGCGTAGCTCAGGTAAACCGTAAGGGATAGTAATGGTTTTTAGATAAAGAAATTAAATTTGCGTGATTATATTAAGAGAGGAAATATTTTTTGAGGGGTATTTTTAACACCAGAAGGCGCAGTGATAAAAATAAGTTACTGGCCCACCCAGTTGCCGAGTGGGCCATGAAACTGTAAACAAACGTTATATCAGTAAAGCTGTACTATTCAGAGAATGGACGTACAACAACTGTTTCAGCGTTATAAGAACGAACAAAGGCTGACATTTCTTTGTGGTTACAAATAATGGTTTCGCCTTCTAAGCCATGCTTAGCAAGTGCTTTTTCTGTACCGATTGAAACGGCATCTAGACATGCTTTTGAAGCGATATCTTCGTTTTTAGCAACAAGCGCGATACCTTTAGCTTCACTAGTAGTTTTATCACTGTATAAGTCAGCAAACTTTCTTAAGCTTACGTCATTACAAAGCAATGATGCACTGAAAGACGCAACATTTAATCCGTTGTCACGAATTAAGCGCTTTGCTGCTCTGTAGCCTTCTGTAGCGGCTGTGTAGCAAGCTTGTGTTTCAATGTTTTGATTAACTGGGTTTAAACGAACGTCTTGAGCAAAAGCATTTAAAGACGCTACTGAAGAGATTAGAGCAATGGCGAAAGTTGACAGTTTCATAATGTAATTCCTATTGTGTAACAAAATTAGAGTTTTCTTAAGCAACGAGTACATTATGACCAAAAATTACGTAAAAGAAAGCTTATTTCGTAATTAAATTACAGAAAAAGGCAAAAAACTGTACTTTTCACATCAATTCTGTAAGTTTTTTACAAAAATTAACCTTTCTAACAATCGTTGTTACAAAATGCGAATATATGTAACGTACATTATTGTTATCTAATATTGGATACGGCTGTATTCAGCAGCTTAAAGGTAGATTTTGAAGTTATTAAAATGCCCAAGCGATATATTGCGCTGACCTATGAAATGCGAGGGAGTGGATATGTATTCACAAATTTGCATCAGATAAGTCATGAGGTCACTGAAACAAAAATGCCCACCGGTTTCGTGCGGCAGGCATCAATGATTAAGCTAATAGCCGTGGTGGCTTTTATACTTTTGCGATTAGGTGATTAAATCGTGCATCCAGTTTAGAGAAGGAAGTTTTCGATCTTGCTGGTAGAACAAACGGTTTAACCTACCTAAAAGGTTAACCGGCCTAGATGGATCGTGAGATTTAACCCTATGAGAACTTTCATTAAGCATAAACTCCCAAGGTTGTAGATTCATCTCATCAATCTCTTCTTGGCGAACACCTAAGCTTTTAAGCGTAGACAAAATACGTTCTGTTTTGCTTTCTACAACTGGCAATATGGTACTGCCGTATAAATCAGTTAAAGGCGCGTTAATAGCTGCCAATGTGTGGTTGATTGCCGACCACACCATGTCGTGGTCAAACTCCCAATCACGGGGCGCATAATAACCTTCTATTTCCCACTCTAGCTCTGCATTGCTAGCCGCAATACTGCTTTCTGCTTCTGGCGAGAACGACAAGTCAGGGCGTGCGCCAATATTGTATGCATCTACGCTCATGGCAACACAAATTACCAGATCGCCACATATTTCTTTATTTTGATACAAGGCTTCAAATGCTGCCCGCTTAACTCCCATCCACCCGTGCACTTTCGAAGGTTGCTCTACAAAATGACGCACATCGTTGGGTAAGTCTTCACCATAAAGATCGATTAGCAGTGGCAAGGGGCTTTGCTCTGGTGCCTCATCAGGCATCCACACTTCATACTCTTGCCGATTATCTGCTTTTCCGCGGCTTTTAATACCGTAAGATAAATTTACAGGCCGGCAGATACTCCTGTCTTCATCAACTTTATGAAAATACTCAGAGCGCATTCGCTTGATAAAAGGGGCATCTAAGCCCGCCAGTGCTGCAGTAGGATAGCGATAACCAATCTCGCTGTGCTCAACCATCGTGAGTGTAGGTATGGCTTTTTCAAGCTTACTCTTTACGCCCTTAAGTTGCTCTACATTTGGTAATACAATACTTCGCTCTGGCTCAATAGTGAGCCGACGCCCATCTTCTGCAACGAACTTGGGGGTTTTGTGAAATTCGTACTCAGAAAGGCCGAGGCCTTGCACCGCGATGTTACGATAACGCGACAATTCACTGAAAAGCGCGGTGTGGTTACGAATATGTTTAAACAGGGGGCGGTTTGACGTCATACTACTTATTCCATGTCACGTATTTAAGTTGGAAAATCTGTGCGTATCTATGCAGCCGTTTTTCGGTAATTCCAATGACAGTGTGCCACAAAGATAGCATCAGGCAAGCACCTCCGTGCTCGTACCTCTTTCCTCACTTATTTATATTTAAAAATTCATACCAGACTTCAGCGCCAGCCTTATCGTACTCTTCTACTTTTGCACGAAATGCTTTGCGAAGGTCAACATTAACCAATGGGGCTGGAAGCAGCGGGTCGAACACCAACCGTTTTAGGGCATTGTCGCCGACGGTATAATATTCCTTTGCTGCATCATCTAGTGATAGGCCTTCTATACGCTTACGCGACCGCGCGAGTTCAATTAATCCTTCTTCATAGCTAGCTTCGAGGTTTTTGGTTTGCCATAACCCTGCTGCTTTTTTTTCCGTCGCGTCTGCGAAGTCAGATGCGTTAAACACCACAGCACCTTTATCTAACCCCAGTCGGTACAAGCGCTTTCGTGTTGCTCCTACCGTATCGTTAAGGTTGTTCGGCCTAACATAAAAGTCTGCTGAGAGCTTTTTCAAGCCCATTAATTTAAGCGCCCTGTCTTGTGCACGTGTGGCCTTACGATCACTCTTTGCTAATGCGGTAGTCAGCACGGTAAGCCAATCACCACGCCATTCGCATAATCTAGACTCTGCCGTATGCCAACTGCTGATCTCGCCAGCAAATTGCTCCCCTTCTTTGCCTAACTGATAATAACCACGCTCCACCACCTTCAGCAGTTTAGCCGACTGTAAGCGAGTAAGGGTAACGCGTATGTTATTTTCCGAAATGCCAAACAAGGCGCCTACTCTTACCGCGCTTGCGGCATCCATTTTTATACCGGGGCGTGAACCAAGTAGCTTCATTAACAAGTGGCGGGCTACGGGTTTACCGGTAGGTTTTTCGGGTAACATATTGCTTTACCAATCTTTTAGTAATTAATACGACATCAAGTGAGCACTTTACCTAAATGCCATGCATTTACAAAGTATATCCTTTTTCCGCTGTCTTACTTGCCCATAAGCATTTGAACCTACCCACTTAAATATAAGCACGTGAATATAAACTCGTGTTCAAGAGCACTTAAACGTAGCACTTGAACGTAGCACGTAAACTTAGCGCTTAAACAAAACACCTAAATACAGCCCTTGTGCAGAACGTTTAGCGTAAAGCCTCTTGAACCAGCTTTCTTACTACAAGCAGCCAATTTAATTACAACATTTGACACAAAAAGACACAACTAGTAATGTTTAATGAATTTTCAAGGCGAGTTTATTATGTCTGCACCTACATTGTTCAATACCCATGTTGTTGAGAATCAGCCTCTTCCCTTACCCGCTTATAACTTGTGGCAGGACGACCCACTACTTAAGTGCGCTGTAATGGCTAATGTAACGTCGCCACACGCTGACGTAGCATTACAGCTAGATGTATTTGGGCAAGTCGCTGGCTTTGAATTAATGGAGCATGGCGAACTTGCTAATAAAAATAAGCCCGAGTTTCATCCTTTCGATCGGTATGGTCGCAGAATTGATGATGTAGCGTTTCATCCTAGCTATCACGCACTTATGAGCGCGGCTATGCAGGGTAACGTTCATAACTACTCGTGGCAAAATGAAAGTCAGCAAGGCGCGCATGTCATAAGAGCCGCGTTAATTTTCATGCAATATCAAGCTGACGCGGGCACAACATGCCCTCTTACCATGACCCACGCCGCTATTCCGGCACTACGACAAGCCAAAGGCTTACCAGATTATTGGGTGAATAAAGTCGTTCATGGGCAGTACGATGACCGCACCTTGCCAGCAGAACACAAGCATGGTCTGTCCATTGGTATGGGAATGACCGAAAAACAAGGTGGCTCCGACGTTCGCCGCAACACAACCACTGCTACAAAACAAGAAGATGGTAGTTACCGTATTGTAGGGCACAAGTTCTTCTTTTCTGCTCCCATGTGTGACGGGCACTTAATTCTTGCGCAAACTGGCGCTGGCCTAGGGTGCTTTTTATTACCAAGAGTTATGCCTGATGGCACCTTAAACGAAGTACGTATTCAACGTTTGAAAGACAAATTGGGAGACTGGAGCAATGCTTCATCAGAAGTAGAGTTTCAAGGCGCTACTGCGTATTTAATAGGTGAAGAAGGTAAAGGCGTACGGGTGATTATCGACATGGTGTCTCTTACTCGCCTTGATTGTATGATTGGCTCTTCGGCTACTATGAGACAAGGGTTAGTACAAGCCTATCATCATGTTAGTAATCGAGAAGCCTTTGGTGCAACACTTATTGACCAGCCTTTAATGCAAAATGTCATCGCCGACCTGACTCTTGAATGTACCGCATCATTGGCACTTACCATGCGGGTCGCTCGCGCCGTTGATGCCAGTAAAACCAATCCGAAAGAAGCCGCACTAGCACGTATCGCAACGGCGATTGGTAAATACTGGATTTGTAAGCGAACCCCGGCATTTATTAACGAGGCCCAAGAGTGCTTGGGGGGCATTGGCTATGTTGAAGAGAATATTTTGCCTCGGCTATATCGCCAAGCTCCGCTTAATTCAATTTGGGAAGGCAGTGGTAACGTACAATGCTTAGATGTACTTCGCGCATTGCACAAAGAGCCAGAATCTAAAGCGGCACTTTTTGATTTATTGCATAGCGCAAAAGGGAGAAATGCCTGCTACGATAACCACCTGCAAAGTCTTTTAGACGCTTTCGAAGATACCGCCACCCTAGAAATTCGCAGCCGTTTAATTACAGAGCATACTGCTATTGCCATGCAAGGTGCCTTGCTTCTAAATGAGAGCGATAGCGTGATGGCGAACACCTTTTGTGAAGCAAGGTTAGGCAAACAGCAAGGCTTAGCGTTTGGAACACTGCCTGCTAACGCACCTTTTTTAGATATTATTAAAAAGGGAATGCTTAGCAGTAGCAACAATTAAAACGGGTTAGTACTGAAACCCTGTTCACTTAAACGGGCATGGGCTGTCATCGCAGATAAGTCCATCTCAACGCCCTCTATTAGCATTTCAGAACTTACATCATTAGCGGCTGAGGATTGTCCGCAAACGATTACTCGTACGCCTTTATCCATAAGCGCACGCAATAAATCTAAGTTGCCGTTATCTTCACCTTTTTTCTTTTGATAGGCCGCGTTATTAATCACATCAAGCGTGGCTGAGCCGTGAACCACTAACGCGAGTTGAATATTTTCAAGCTTAGCGCCATTGGTGACATGCATATTAATAAAGGCTATGTTCTGCTAAATTGTTGCTATACTGTATATGAATACAGCCATTGAGGATTAATCATGCTCCCAGCACAATTTACAAAGCTTATAGCCGAGTTAGAACACTTAACAGATAGTCAAACCCGTTATGTTGAGAAGCTGCTGAAAGGCACTGATAGCGTCTCACAGTTGATAACAGAGCTTGAGGAGCGGATGGTTGAAAACCCTGAATGTCCGCACTGTCATAGCTCACTGATCAATCGGCACGGCAAGGTAAACAAGATGCAGCGTTATCGCTGCAAGAACTGCGGCAAAACCTTTGTAGCGACAACGGCGACACCGCTAGCTCGCCTGAGGTACAAAGAGCTTTGGTTAGAATATATTCGCTGTATGCTGGACAGTAAGCCATTGCGTAAATGTGCCGAAGAATGTGGCCTCCACCTTGAAACATCGTTCAGGTGGCGGCACCGATTCTTGGCACTACCATCAGCACTGAATGCGAGCAAATTAGAAGGCATTATCGAAGCAGACGAAACACTTTTTCCCTACTCAGAGAAAGGCTCAAAACGGATGACTCGTCAGCCCCGTAAAAGAGGGGTGAAAGCGAAAAAACGAGGGCGTTCAAAGGATGATTGGGTGCCAGTTTTAACGGTCAGAGACCGAGCTAAGAATACGTATGAAGCCGTTGTACCAAGTGTTACATCGGCAGCTCTGCATCAGGAGCTAGCAGGAAAATTAGAGAAAGACAGTGTGTTGTGTAGTGATGGCTATAAGCCCTACATAGCTCTTTCTGAGAAAAATGATTTAATACACAAGCGCTTAGATGTGGCAGGAGGAGTTAAGGTGATAGATAAAGTCTTTCACATTCAAAATGTTAACGCCTATCACAGCCGTCTGAAAGCGTGGATAAAACGGTTTCACGGAGTAGCCACAAAATACTTGGAACACTACCTAGGTTGGTTCAGGTTTATGGATAATCCAGAAAACCTTAACGAAAACAGGCTCTTTTCGATTCAACAACAGTTAATCCGAACATAGCCTTAATAAAACGAGCTAGTGAATCAAATTTGCGGTTAACCTTGCCCACATCAGCCCCTTTGGCTACATCGAAGGCGACTTTAAATTGTTGCTGAGGCGATACACTCACACCTGGCACAGGTGCATGCTTGCCATAGTTATTAAAAACGGGGCCTGCGGCAAAATCATCAGTGCCCGCATGGGCAAAAAAAGGTGTCGATAAAGCGGTTATTACGGCAAAGGATGACGCTAAAAGGGGTAACGATTTCATGCATGCTCCACGTTGTTATTTTAAGATAAAAAAAACGCCCTACTCACCAAATGAATAGAGCGCGTTTACAATTCAGTGAAACTATTTACTCGCTGTTTTCAAACTAGCAGCATAGTCTTGAGCCTGTTGAAGCACTCTTAATGCATTACCACTCCATATATCTGCTAAGTCTTCTTTGGTATAGCCCTCTTCTAACAATCGCTGTGTGATCATGGGTAAATTAACCACATCCATCATATCGTCTACACCGCCGCCGCCATCCCAGTCAGCGCCAATACCTACATGCTTGGGCCCTACAATTTCTAACGCATGTAAGAAGTGTTTCATATACACATCAAACGACGCTTTAACCGCGGGATGCTCATGCTCTATTTCCCTACGCTTCTCTAATAAACTTTCATGGTCAGCACCTTGTTTAACCATGGCCATCAACCCCTTGTAAGCTTCTTTTCGCTCAGGATTTTCAGGCAATGCAGTAAGGTAGTCGCTGTAAGCATTCATTTGAATGACACCGCCCGACTCGGCTAGCTGCTTGAGCAAGTCGTCGTCAATGTTTCGCGGATGATCGTAAATTGCTTTCACGCCAGTATGCGACAATATGATGGGCGTTTTGGACAATTTAATCATGTCTTTCACCGTTTCATCATGAGCATGGGAACCGTCTAACACAATCCCCAATCTATTTGCTTCGCTCACAAAGGTTTCACCTAACGGCGAAAGCCCACCCCACTTTACGCCTTCGGGATCGGTAGAACTATCACCAAGCTGATTGTTTTTGAAATGTACCGGCCCCGCCATTCGTAGCCCAAACTTATAAAAAGTTTCAAGTAGGCTCATATCCGTCCCGAGGGGATAGGAATTTTCCATACTCATATAGACAATATGTTTGCCGGCTTTTTTGATCTCACTAGCATCATCGGGCTCTAGTGCTAATGCAAAGGTTTCTGGATGTTCGGTAACCATGGTGCGAACAGCAAGCGCCCGTAGTAAAGCGGTATCACGGCTTTGTTGATAACCTTCTGTCGTTAGCGGGCCTTGTGGGGTGTAAAGCACCCAAAAACCACCATCTAGCGCCCCTTCTTGCATTCTTGGAACGTCCACTTGTGAAAAGTCATGTCCATAGGTATGACGTTCCATAATATCAAACCCGGGCCTGACCAAATGGGCGGGCGTATCTAGGTGGGTATCTAAGGTCACGAGTTTTCGCTGAATAGCTTCAGCCTCTTCTAGAGATACGTTATCGGCTGCCTGTGTTACAGAACTCGCCATCGCGGTTCCAAGGCCTAAGGCTACCACTACCCCAATCATTGCTTTGTTTAATTGATACAGTTTTGTATTCGTTTTAGTTGTCATGTTAGAAAGCCACCGTTAATGATGCTTGAACATTGCGTGGGCTTAAAGGGCGATAGAAAGCCGATCCTACAAACGCAAACGACAATACTTCCTTGTCGAAAAGGTTATCTACGTTTAACCGTAAGCTCACATTTTCAGGCATACCAAAAGGGTTCACACCGCCTAAATCCACATAGGCACTTACCGTGGTGTAGCTATCCATTTCATAGGTTTCGGCGTAATCGGTATAACGACTGCTGGTATATTTTGCCGATACGTTCGCTACTAGCCATTCTGTTGGCTCGTAGGTAATGCCTCCTGTCATCACCCAGTCTGGGCTATCAGCCAAGGCACTGCCTTCAGGATTACTACCAAAGCCATCTACTAAGCTGGCATTTTTGTACGAGATATTGGCATTCATGTATAACTGTTTTTTGAATACGTCAGGCTGATAAACACCTGATAATTCAAAGCCGTAGGCTTCTGAAGCGCCGCCATTAATATAGAAGCTCTCTGGCTGCCCAGTGGCGGGGTTTAATACGTTACTGGCAAACAAACGATTATCAAAGCGGGTATAGAATAACGCTAATGCCGCGTTAAAGTTTTCTTTGTTGGTACGGTAGCCTAATTCAATATTATCGGCTTCTTCACCTTCGGGAGTATCGGGTTCAAAGCTAACCGCATTGTCATAAATGTCATCTGTACCATTAGGTAGCGCGTAGTTTTTCGAGTAAGACGCGAAGAGTTGGTCGGTGTCATTTAGGGTGTATACCGCGCCTATTGAAGGTAAGAAATGGTTACTAAATTTGCCGCCCACAGATTGAGGCCCATAGCCCGCTTCACCGTCAATTTCGTAATCATCATAATCACGATATCCATCAAGTGAATAATCCACACTTAAAGACTTTATACCCACTTCAAGCTTTAAATTATCGTCCATTAAGCTAATGGTATCTTTCACGTACAACTGCGTAGTTTCACGTACCGAGGTATAATCTCGACGATAATATGCCACCTCATCCCAAATCACGTCACCGTCAGCACTACCGCCGGTTTTATTCAAACGCTGTTGCGTACGATGGTAAGTGTCTTTTTCCTGCCAGCCACCAAATTGTATATCGTGGGCATCGAGCGTTAAGTTGAAATCAGCAACAAAGCCTTTTCTATCACCACCTACTGACGATAAGCCATATTGCACGCCGCGTGGGTGCACTACATCTAGCCCTGCTGCCGCCTGATCTTCATAAATACTTAAGGTGTTACTGTAAGAATCGGGAGAAACACCATAACCATCTTTATCTTCAAAATAATAAGTACCGGTAAATAACAAGTTATCTAACAAGTAGGTTTCAAGCTGTGCAGAATAAAGCTTATCGTCGCGAACGTTTACGCGGTCTTCGTAATAACTTGTACAGTTACTGCCGGTGAACACAGGGGTAAAGTCGCTTTCATCAGCCACTCCATCTTGGTTGAAATCGTAAACACCGGGTAGTGGTGCAATACAGCCTTCCGGAATGGCATCTAAGTAGCTGTAATAATAGTTATCGTCAAAAGTCGCTTCGGTACCTGATGGCGAATCATAATCGAAGAAGTCATTCGCCACATAGCTAACGGTAAATGTAGTCTCGTCACTAAAGGCATAAATTGCTTTACCCTCAATGTGTTCTCTGTCGATGGTACCTGGCCCGCGCCATAAATCGCTGTCGGTTTTCGAGCGACTTACATAAGCCTTGAAACCATTAATATCTCCGGTTTCTAATTTAACGAAAGAGCGATTTAAATCATCATCACCAATGGTATAAGACATCATGCCACCGGCTTCGTCAGACGGGTCTACCGAATAGTACGAAGCTATAGGCCCTAAGGTAGAATAACTTGGTGCGGAAACATCGCCTGCACCTGGAGAAGCCACTACAGACGCTAAGTTCTCATTATCTACATATCTGAAAATAGGGCTACCGCCGAAAGCATCTGAACGCCCCATTGGAACGCCATTTAGCACAAAGCCCATCTGACTCAAATTGAATGCGCGCACATTCACAGAGTTTCCAAACTCATATAACCCTAATGCACCGTCCGTTTGCACATTAAACCCTGGTAAACTTTCTAACATTTTAAGCCCAGATATACCGCCTGGGGCCGACAACAACGCTTCTCGGGTAACGGCCAGCGTATTGGTCACTTCACCCGTACCAATGGCGACCTCGGTAGTAGAGATACGACGCCCTACTACTTGAATTTTTTCTTCTTCAGTTTCAGCACTGGCGGTTTCACTTTCTTGTGCATACGCAGGGCTGACGGCAAACATTGCCGCAATAGAGACACTTAATAGTGTGGGACGGAACGTTTTATTGGTTTTTATCATGAGTGTGTTTCCTGCTTCAACTGCTACTACGTACCAACTCGGAGGAAAACCGAGTGGGAGTTCTATCAACACATCACAATAAACATACCAACAACGTTAGACTTTAGTATAAATATAGGCGGCATTTTAATCAGGCGAGCAGCCACCTAGCCTAAGCAACTCATCTGATGAGTTCATTCTCAATCGTTTTGGAAGATAACCATTCACATTAACCACCATTACGTTATAGCAATGCACCAAGAGATCGCCGCTGGTAATGAAAGGTGCACCACAACAGTGAATTACTTGCCTTAAAAAATTAAAACACTCTTTAATTTTAAACAGCTAAGACATTAAGTCTGTCGTGCCGATCACGCTATTTTTACAACACATTATTGAGTGTAAAAACTGCGGTATGCTTGCTATTCACTTTTGCAATTTTTATATTGCTTAAATAATGACATCAACCAACTAATTCAAACTTCATGGAACCGAATTACGCCAATTACTCCTACAATGAGTTACTAGAGGTACTAGAAACTATTGACCATCACGCATACCCCGAGCGAGTCGATAGCATTAAAGCTAGATTAGCTACACTAACTCAGAACAGCACTAGCGCATCTATTCGCGGAGACTACAAAGATATTAGCCTCATACTATTTTTATTTAGTTCGGTAATTGGTGCGGTATGCGCCTGGATGCTATTTAAAGAAAGCGAAGATGATTTTAGGCATATAGTTGGCGCCTTATTGCTACCCGCTTCCCCTTTTTTATATTGGTATTACAAGAAAAAGTGGAAAATTCACGCTCAGGATCACTTCATATTAAATGAAGATGGCGTGCTTTATTGCTTAAAAGGGCAAGATGCTAGATTAGTATGGGTTGATATTACGTCCATCGAGTACTCCCGAACCAGATATCATACCAGCGTATCTTTTGATTCAAATAACAGAGAAAAACGTATCTATATTGATATACAAAAATTCCAGTGTAGTCGGACAATGGTAGAAAACTTCATTAGACAAAAAGCCATCGAACACGATGTGCCGTATCATAAAAGCACATTGTGGAGAGGCAAAAAGCGAATAGTATAAGCAAGGTCCTCATCACTCCTAAAACCCTTGATAAAAGCGGCTTATTTTAAAGACCTTGCGTTGATGATATGAGTCTTAAATTATGTTTCTTAAGCTTTACGCTTGGGAATATCTGCTGTAATGCTTAAGTAAAATAGTTAGTTTACGCCAACTTAGCGTTAAAAAATGCAATGGTTCTAGACCATGCTAGCTCAGCATTGTCTTTGTCAAACCGCCCAGTAGAATCATTATGAAAACCATGATTCGCGTTTTTATACATGTGCATTTCATACGACACATTATTTGCTTTCAAATCTTCTTCGTATCCTGGCCAAGTTGCATTTACTCGCTCATCTAATTCACCAAGTTGAATAAGTAAAGGCGCCTCAATATTTTTACGTAACTCTTTGGCTGCTGGCGTACCGTAAAAAGGAACACCTGCATCTATAAGGTCGCTATCGACGGCAGCTAGGTAATTCACCATGTAACCACCAAAACAAAACCCCACAGCGCCTAATTTTCCATTAGACAATTCGTGCGCTTTGATAAATTCAGCGGCGGCAACAAAATCATGCTCTATTTTTGAACGCTCTAGACTACGCTGCATCGCGCGCCCTTCGTCATCGTTACCCGGATAACCGCCTAACGGAAATAAAGCATCGGGAGCAAACGCGATAAAACCTGCCTTCGCAAGCCTTCTGGCTACATCTTTAACGTAAGGGTTTAATCCACGATTTTCGTGTATTACCAATACTACTGGCGCTTTTTTTTGCGTGGTTTCATTTTGGGTT
This sequence comes from Alteromonas naphthalenivorans, assembly GCF_000213655.1. Classification (NCBI taxonomy): domain Bacteria; kingdom Pseudomonadati; phylum Pseudomonadota; class Gammaproteobacteria; order Alteromonadales; family Alteromonadaceae; genus Alteromonas; species Alteromonas naphthalenivorans. The sequence continues at coordinate 728,239 of NC_015554.1, read as the reverse complement.
AAAGCATTTGGGACCACTAAATATCCCTTACCTTCGCCGTGTCCATGGGGTGAAGGAAAGGTTTCGTAGATTGCGGTTATGTCGGGATCGTTAAAGGATATTTGTTCAGCCAACGCGTAATTAGGCAGTAATGACGAGGTTAAGAAGGACATGGAATAGCCAAGGGCAACTAATCCTGTGAGTTTGGTCATGAATGTGCGTCTGTCCATGCCACCGTGGGCATAAGCGTCGTACCAATCGAAAGCTTCTTGTGGAATGGCTTTGTTTTCCTGCTGAAGGCTCATAGTTAATCCTTAATGACACAAAGTGGTAATGCTCGGTAAGTGAACTGCTAGTTAATAACTAAATAAGTGTGGGTGTCCAGACTAATATCCGACTAATATCCAATATATTATGAAAACAGGCGCACTTTTGCGCCGTACCGCATTTATGGCGAAGGTAGTCGTAAATGTAGTGCAAATAGGTTTCATTACTACTAGGAAGGCGTTAACTTTACTCCAATATCACTATTTTGATACGTCATTATGATGTAGTAAACCATGAGGCTTGTATGGCAACGTTAAAAGAACAAACTGAAGCGAAGGTTGAAGCTGGCCGTAAAGGCAACCCAGATTTCATGAAAGGGGTTGATGCAGAAATAGCAAAAGCTAAATCGTTTCAGCAAGGCAGTGATGCATTGGCATTGGGTGATAAAGCACCTGAGTTCACGCTGCCAGATGCAAAATTGAATACTGTTTCACTCACTTCTCTATTAAACCAAGGGCCTGTTGTAGTCACTTTTTATCGCGGGAGTTGGTGTCCGTACTGTAATTTGCAGCTTCGTGCCCTACAGTCTCGATTAGACGATATTAAAAGTCTAGGGGCAACGTTAGTGGCTATAAGCCCGCAGGTGCCCGATGATTCGCTCAGTGAAGATGAAATTAGCAAGATGGATTTTATCGTATTGTCAGATCAAAGTGCCAAAGTTGCAGGCCAGTACGGCGTAGCATGGGAAGTGCCTGAATTTCTCATTGAGCACATGAAAAATGATAGGCAACTCGATCTAGAAACCATCAACAACGGTAATGGTAACATTCTGCCTATTCCAGCAACCTTTGTGCTCAATCAAAATGGCGACGTAACCTGGCGTTATGTGGATGTTGATTATAGAACTCGTTCAGAGCCGCAAGATATTATTGATGCACTTAAAAGTATGTAAGCCTATTTGCTTGCAATCTAGAGAGTAAGATACTAGACCTCGGTAGATATATTCAAAACAGCAAAAAGGTGGCCATGGCCACCTTTTTTAAATTATGTGCTGAGCAACAACAATAAAAACAAAAACGACATACTCAGGCTTCAATTTTACCTCTTACTACTTTTTTGTATTCGCTGCGGCCAAATCAATAATTTCAACGTTAGTATTAAATTTACCATTGGTTAAAGCATTGTTCATTTCATCGGGATCTTTAGCATAATCTTGTACAAAGGCTAAAATATTTTGATCGTTACAGGTAACATTTTCAGCAATATAGCGCTTGCTCAAACCAGAATCTTTAATCGATTTGTGCAATTGAATCTTGCTACCTTGTGCTGCAACAACACATAATTTAGAAGATACTGATTCGTCTGCTGCAAATAAAGAATCTGCTGCGTTTGCCATACCAATAGTAGATAAAGAAAGTGTAATTGTAGCTAGTGTTTTAGTGAGAGTATTCATCATTGTCATCCTTTAGGTTAAGTCGAAGTTAATTTTGCAACCTAAATGCCAATATTTTTAAATAAGTAAAATCAACAAGTTAAGCCGAATCAGGGTATTTATCGGATTTTAACCATTCTCATTAACACTATTGAATAGTCATTCTCACTAAATTTTAGCCCTTTATAAAAGTGCATGTTCGTATGCCAATATTTACCTTCTTCGTAACCCACTAAAACGGTAATTTAAATAATTACCGCAACATCAACAACTCGACACTAATTGTAAATAATCTTCTGATGCCATCTCTATCAACCGGCTTTTAGTGCGCTCAAACTCGAACATCAGTGAGCCGCTAGTATAAATCTCATCCTGAGGTACGTAAGCCGTCATGACCAAGTTAGTTTTACTGTCATAACATTCGTCTACCAATGCAATAAATCGGCGTAATGCATCATCCATTGGCGCTAAAACCACTTCCCGCTCTCCGGTTTCAGCAGAGGCGATGTTGATATTCGAACCATTATCTTCAGTGCCCCGCGCTTTAATTCTCTCGTATGCCTGGCCACTCATAGGCGGTACGTTGAACACTAATATGGTTTTGTACAACTTGGCTAACTCTACGTAATCAAAGTGACTACGAGGCCCTTCACACAACGAGGAAAAATCAAAGCAAACTGCCTTATGGCTTATGCCTGAGTTGCTTGTATCAGCGTCACTTTGGGCGATGATATTAATAGTTCGCCCCAACACCGTTACGCTTGACGCCACATCATTGAATGTTAAGTCGTACTGACGAAGGAGGGTTTGATGCAATTCCGCCTGCGCTTGCAATGGCTTAGGTAATTCGAAATAACGTTGAAGGTAATTAAGAGCACGCTTTCTATGATCTTGTTCACCATTAAGATGCAGCACGTGTAAATGGGCTTCAATGGCCGCGATAGCGGGTAAAAAACGTGAGCGCTGTAATCCATTTCGATAAAGCTCGTTTGGCGCACAATTGCTGGTACACACCACTACCATGTTAAGTTCAAACATGTACTGCAGTAAGTTACCTAGTAACATGGCATCGCCAATATCAGAGACAAAGAATTCGTCAAAGCACAGAACCTTGTACTGCTTACTTAGCTGCTTGGCAATATGGCGCAGGGGCTCAGACTTACCGGATAGCTCAGTAAGACGCTTATGCACATCCTGCATAAAATGATGGAAATGTTGTCGTTTACACAAAGCGCTAGGCAAACACGCGTCTAGCAAGTCCATTAAAAAGGTTTTGCCCCGCCCTACCTTGCCCCACAAATAAATGCCTTTACTCTGTGGTTGCTTACTTTTATGAGAAGCGTCTTCGTGAGCACCCTGTAACGAAAGATACAGTTGCTGAAGTAATACAATGGCGTGTTCTTGTGATGGGTCTTTTTGAAGTTTACCCGAATCGACTAACGCTTGATATTTGGTAAGCGGTGAGGACCGTTGCATACAGGTTTTTAAATGATTGTTGCCGAGGAAGATAGCGTTGCGCGTATGTTTGAACTTTCAAACTATTACACTCTATGAACACAGTGCAAAGCGCAACGCTCGATGATTACCAGCTTACGCTTAAGAGGTTTTACCCCACACTGAACTTGGCTTATTGGCTTTCTCTTTCGCTTTCTCTTTCGCTTTTTGGGCCTGCATATCCGCTTTTACGTTCTCGCGTACTTGCTCTTTCGTATGCGCTGTTTTTTTCGCATCAGGGCGGTATTTTTTCACCATGCCTTGCAATAAATTTCGCACAACTTGGTCGCCAGCCACTTTATAGTTTCTGTGATCGGGTTTTCTGAAAAACGCAGAAAGTTCGTTCTTGCTTAATCTGAAATCAGCCATTTGAAGCGCGTTAATCATGTCTTCGTCTTTGTAGCTCATAGCAATACGGATTTTTCGAAGCACTTCGTTGTTACTCAAACGCTCACCGGCTTTTAAAATAACAGGCTCAACACCTTCTTGTTTGCCACGTCTTTTAATGATTAAGCCGTCTAAGAACAAAGAAATGATTTTGTCTCTGCAAGGTAGATACCCTTCTTCACCTTCTTTTTTCATAATTGAATGAAGGTAGTCTACATCCATGTCGTAATCTACTAACTTGAAAATACCGATAGCAGCGGTATCGTTAATTGCCAAAGCAAAACGTAGGCGTCGTAGAACATCATTGTGGATCATGGTTTTTAGTCTTAATCTAGAGGTGGCTCATTTATTATGGCGTAGTTTATCGCAATGGCTAATAGACCGCGAATTAAAAGCGCGGGTTTGCGTGATTTGATTCGGCTTTATGTTTAATTCGTGTTATTTACGGTAATAAATCGATCCTAATTGGTGGTTTTCTTCTTTAAACTACTAAAGCAGCTCTTTATTCGGCGTACTTATGACACCAACAAATAAAAGTAAACATACGGCAAGCAAACCCTTTTACCTGATTTTAGTCTTATTGGCGGTAAGCTTCTTAGCTGGGTGTGCCAGCAAGGGCCCCCAAATTAACATTGATGAAAGCCAAAATTTTGCTGAAATCAATACATTTTTTGTTCGACCACCACTTAATAGTTTGAACCCAGAAATAGAAAGCCAACTTACATCAGCGATTAGCCGAGCTCTTATCGCCAAGGGGCTCAAGCCCTCGCCAGAAGAAGGGGCAGATGTACTGGTAGGTTTCCTTCCTTCTACCGCCAGTGAAGAAAATGACACGCGGTTAAATCTAGGATTAGGCTCGGGTGTGTTTGGGCGTTCTGGTGGCATCTCTCTTGGCAGTATATTCAGCGTACCTATTGGTGAGCGTGTGACGCAATATCAAAATCTTCAAATCGACGTAGTAAGAGGCGATACCTTTATTTACAGTGCGTTGGGTAGTGTAGAAGTAGAATCTACCGATTCAGTCACTATCCAAAATAAACTTGGCGAGTTAGTGGCCAATTTACTTGAAGCCTTTCCAGCAAAATAAAAGTCACTTATGTCGGGCACATGACATAATGAGAATAGTTAGCTTGCTTGTTATAAGACACTCTCTTGTTTTCATCGTAGGCTATAAACTCTATACAGAAGGTTTTTTATGAAAGTTATATTATTTGCTATCACACTTTTTCTCACTGGATGTGCAAGCACTAACGGCTTAGCGGTTTTCTCTTTTTCAAATGCTGAAGTTCAGTCGTTGCTTACCAAGCAAATGCCTAATTTAACTGAAAACGTTAATCTTATGGGCTTGCCTGTACAGCTCAATGTGAATGATGTGAGCGTAAATATTGGCCCAGATAACCGCGATGTCATATCACTGGGGTTAGACACAGGGGCAGAAATTAATGCTTTCGCCTTTAAATATCCGGTACGTTTAACCTTTCAGATTGAAGGCAGCCCTTACTATGATAGTGAGCAAAAAGCCGTATTTCTCCGCAACCTTAATTTACTCGACTCAAGCGTAGAAGCAGGAAGCTATAAGGGGAATCTAAAACCATTAAACAATGAAGTGATGAATTTACTCAACGCTTTTCTGGCGGTTAACCCTGTTTATAAATTAGATATGAATAACCCTAAAGTGGCGCTATTAAGCAAAGTACCGCTAGACATGAAAGTGGTTGAGGGTGCTGTTCAATTAGTACCAAGAAACTGGAATAACTAGGCCATAATAAAAAATAATAATAAGGTAACGCATGAAAATTAGCTTAACACTGCTTCAAATAGCACCTCGATTAGTCGCACTGGGCACCTTAGCGCTAATAATGACGCCAATACTAATGCCAGCAACCGCTTTTAGCGCAGAAAAAATGGCGACTGTCCCTATTATTCAGCCAGCCCCTTTAGTGTCGATTGCCAGCCACGATAGTTTTTTTGACAGTATACGCGCGCTGTGTGGTAAAGCGTTTGCGGGGAAAGTAACGGTTGATAACCAGGCCCACTAGCAGCATGACTGATAAACCTTTGGTTATGCATGTCAGGCGCTGTAAAGACGATGTGTTATATATCCCCTTCCACGTGGGTGAGGATGCATCTCGGACGTGGATCATTACAAAAACGGGCTCTGGGTTGTCGCTCAAGCATGATCATCGCCATAAAGATGGTAGCTACTCGGAATCGACCATGTACGGCGGCCATACCCTTGATGCTGGTTGGCCCCAAGTTCAATCTTTTCCCGCCGATGCCTACTCTAAAGCCTTGTTTGCGAAAAGTGGCATTCCCCAATCAAGCTCCAATATTTGGCAAATGTTTATTTACCCGGAAACCTTTACCTACCGATTGATTAGAGAAGGCAGAGAGTTCCGGGTCGATTTTGATTTAACCCAACCTATACCCGTACCTGCGGCACCATGGGGCTATGCTGACTAAGTTTGGCATTACAAGACGGGGCGCCTTACGCTACTTAGCTAAATGCGGGGCGCATACCTTAGCCGTTTGCTTAGCATCGAATATTTCAATCCAATAATCATCTGGATCTTTAATAAATGCGATGCCTTTCATCGAACCATCGTTAGGACGTTTTTGGAAAGGGACACCTAGCGCTTCAAACCTTTCACATGCAGCGTCTAGATTCGGTACGTGAAAGCCAATATGACCAAAGCCTTTCGGTTCGCTATTGCCATTATGATAATGAACCGTGTCTGCGGTATCGCCCCAGTTATGAGTGAGTTCTAACATGGCTGGACGACCAAAGGTTTGGGCGGTTCGCTCACTGTCATCTTTGCTAATATCAGAAAAATCGTCACCCGCTGCTAAGAAATAAAGGCTAAATTTCATCCCTTCAAAGTCAAGACGTTTTAGCAAGGTCATTCCCATTACTCGTGTATAAAAATCGAGTGAACGTGCAGGGTCGGCAATACGTAGCATGGTCTGGTTGAAAATAAACCCTTCTGTCGCCTTATCCTTGTCTTCACACAATCCTTCGGCGTTATCAAAATGTCGGCTCATTGAAATAGTATCCTTAGTTAAGTGACTTCGTCAGTGCTTTAAATGGGGGCAATCAAAGCTATAAGCAACAATGAAAGCAGCAATAGATGTTTTATTGTACAACGGCTTAGACTATTGGACCTTTGATAGCAGCACATTCTCTCTGTTAGTACAAAGCCTGAACATTTATACTTTGTTTATTCAGTTGGCATAACCCGAACTCATAGTAAATGCGCTTTTTTGTTTTGATCCTGTTACTGGTCATTTGTACTTCCGCCCGTTCGCAGCAGGCTAGCCCCTTGCCTTCTCAGGATGAAGCTTCATTTCAGCGCGCTGAAACATTACTTTCCCAGGCACAACAAGCACAAGATTCCTCACCAAAACGCAGCACTATATGGGCTAATCAAGCCCTAAAAATATCGGAAGAAATAGACGACGTTAGCACGTCAGCACAAGCGCATTTTCTACTTGGAAAACTAACGAGTCGAACCGATCAATACAAAAAATCACAGCACCATTTTTTTACCGCGTCAGCTATATTCGAAAAGCTCAACGATACGGAAAATTATATATCGTCGAATGTGGGCTATATCGATGTATTGGTGAAAGATAAACAATTCACCAAAGCGGAAAACGCGATTACAACGCTAGTGCCATTGGCTTTTCAATACGGCGTAGATTTCCCTATTGGGATTACCTTAAAAGCCAAAGGTGATTACCATTTCGCACGGGCAGAATACACTATTGCGGTTGTGCAATATTTGATGGCTATTGAATATCTTACGGTCAACGAAAGCCACATTCAGAAACTAAACGCAAGAACCCTCGTCAGAATTGCTGAGGCCTACAAGCGATTAGAAAACCGAGAAAAAACCGTTGAATATTATGAAAAAGCATTAGCTATATATACAGACTTAAATGAAATAAAGTCTATGGCACGTACCTTTAATACACTGGCTGAAGCACAACGATACCTTGGTAACTTAGTACTTGCGCTAGACTACGCATTACAAAGTTTAGCCCTTCACGGCCAAATAGATGATGCTGAGGGCCGCGCTAAAGCGTTGATGGGAGCAGGGATTATTTACCGCTACATAGGCCGCTATGAACAGTCTTTAAAGCATGTACATCAAGCTCATAAGTATTATAAGAAGGTCAATGATGCGACGGGCATAGCAAAAACGTCGAATCAGATAGGTCATATATATTTTAGGCTGGAACAATTCGACCAAGCCCGCTCGTTCTACATGCTGTCCATTAGCTTGCCAGAGGAAAAAGTTGAGCCTAAAACCCTTGCTACCGCGCTAGAGAAAGCGCGATTATCGATTACAACAAGGGTAACTATGCTTCGGCAACCTTGTTAGCGCAAAAAGCAGATGATATTTATCGGGATAGCAATGACAAGGCAAAGCAATCAATAACCCAGCGAATATTGGCGAACATCAAACGAGACGAAAATAACGTTTCCGGCGCGCTTGATTATTATAAAGAATCACTGGCTTTAGCCACAGAGATCGAAAGTGATTTTTATCAAATTAAAACGCTCATTCCATTAGCAGGTATGCTCATTGATACCGACATGGAAGAGGCTATTAAGCTGTTAAAAAGCGCCCTGACATTAGCACGTAAAAATGGCTACAAAGCCTATACGTTAGAAAGTTATCGTTATTTGCGACTAGCAGAGAAACGTAGAGGCAATACAGCGGCATCTTTACAATACGCTGAACAAGAAATTGCCTTAAGCGAAGTTATTCAAGAAGACACCAGTAACAACGAACTCGCGCTGGAGAAAGCCAAGCTACATTCATTAAGACTAGAAATAGAGTTAGAAACTCTGCGAGAAAAAAACAAACTCGATAAACTTGAACTGGCCCGAAAGAACAATGAAATTGAGATAGCCCAGCAAGCCACCACCATTTCAGAACTTGAATTAACTAAAAATAGATATGCCAGTGTCGCATTAGCATTGTTATTGGCCGTTTGTTTAGCAGCTATACTGTTAATTTATCGTCGCTTTATGTTGTCGAAACAACACAACAGGGAACTCGACTATTTAGCCACGCGAGACCCATTGACGAACTGCTTTAATCGCCGCGTTCTGTTTGATTTAATGGAACGAGATTTTGCAAGAAAGCCAAAGCCTGAAGACTATTGCGTGATAATGATAGATATCGATTATTTTAAATCTATCAATGATAGTTACGGGCATACCATCGGTGACTTAGTACTTCGAGGCGTTGCTAAAACTTTACAAAAGTGTGTTCGTCAGAACGACATTGTTGCAAGGTTTGGTGGGGAGGAGTTCTGCATTGTATTGCCAGATACCTCCTCACACCAAGCCATGCGTATAGCGGAAAATATGCGAGAAACTATTCAAGTTTGTCGCTTTGATGATATCGCGATTACCTGCAGCTTAGGCGTATCATCTATTCGCTTTAACGCGACGACGCCTTCTGAGTTTATAGACCAAGCCGATCTCGCATTATTTAAGTCGAAATCATTAGGCCGTAATCGGGTCACCTTGTGGAGCGAGGCTCTTGCTAGAGCGCAAGACTAACGTAACTATACAACGGTAATCACATCTTCCATTGGCAAACGTGCTTTAGGTAAACCGTGGTTCCAGTCCTGCTCTTCGTCTGCATAGCCAAGTGCAAGCGCCACTTCACAAACATGTCCGTCTAACTCTTCGCTAAACAATTCACCAATCAAGTCAGCGTCCACGCCTTCCATCGGTGTAGAAGCAATACCAAGGCGGGCTAGAGTGTGGAGCAAGTTTCCAAATGCTAGATAAACTTGAGCTTTTGTCCATGCGCCGTTGTAGCCGTTCTCATCAGTATTAGCTTCTGCAAAAGCGTAAGCCCCCATAAACGAGTCTCGCATTGCTTCTGGTAAGTGACCAGACGCCACTTCAGCATCAACACGTTTAACAAATTTCTCTTTGGTAAACTTAGGGTCGTAAGCAAATAAGATTGTGTGAGATGCTTCTTTTGCATGCAATTGGTTGAACTGGTGCTTGTTAGCAAAAGTGTCGTGTAGGCGCTGTTTTGCACTGTCACTTTCAACCACAACAAACTTCCAAGGTTGAGAGTTTATAGAAGAGGCTGATAACCTTAATGCTTCCAATATAGTGGTTAAGTCTTCTGAAGAAATACGTTTGCTACTGTCGTACTTTTTAACGGTATAACGCTGGTTTAAATCACTGATAATTTGGTTAGACATAACTAATTCCTAATATTTAATGCGAATACTTTAGATGCAGAGAAGTTTAACGAGTTATACTAAAGACGATAAGCCCAGTAATGATTGAATGAGTTTAAACAAATTTTTGATAATGGAAGCGCAGGCTAAACGTCTATTTTTCACTGCCATACTAGAAATAGGAGGCAGACAATAGAAAATCGCGCTATTTTTGAAATCACTATCGATACTAAAGAGCAGTAATGACAGAGCAGCAGTCTCTATCAATTAAAAAGAATCTAACAATACGCCTGTTACGTGTACTTAGGTACAACAAGGCAAGAGTAGAACGTGCACTTATGCTTATGCCTGCTGAGCACAAGCCGTTGTTCCATGTACTGCCGTTTTTACTGCACGTAAATCATCCTGAGCTTCCAGGTTATATTGAAGGCGAAAATATTCCCTTTGGTATTCATAACTACTCATTTCGCGATGTTGTTGAAAATGCACTTTTGCAATGCTTCCCAGATAAGCGTGATTTGCTCTCTGATATCAAGCCTCTGTGGCCCCGTCAGCGAGCGATTGATGCGTTAGTGCTTATGGGAAGTATTGGCACCATTGCACAAACTGACACCTCTGATTTCGACTATTGGGTGTGCGTCGATGGTAAGCAACTATCAGAAACATCGCTTACTAAACTACAAGAAAAATTAACTGCCATTGAAAGTTGGGCAGACCGCAAATTCGGTATAGAAGTGCACTTTTTCCTATCTGAAATTGACAATGTGCGACGTAACGACTTTGGTATTGCCGATGGAGAAAGCGCAGGCTCCGCTCAATCCCTGTTTCTTAAAGCTGAGTTTTACACCACCAATATTGTAGTGGCTGGAAAGGCTCCTTTTTGGTGGTTAACCCCAGAAAAAACAAATGATCAGCAATATGCAGCATTAAAAGATCACCTAGAAGAGGGTGGATCTCCAGATTTAAGTTGGTTTATGGACCTTGGTAACCTTGAAAAGCTCGACGCCAGCGAGTTGTTTGGTGCTGCAATATGGCAGTTAAGCAAGGCCATGGATTCGCCGTTCAAGTCGGTACTAAAAATAGCGAAGTTAGAAGTTTATCTTGCTCATATTGAGCACGGTCAGCCTTTATGCAGCTTGCTTAAAAAGCATGTTCACCGAGGTGCCGAAGCACCTGGACAAGTCGCAGTTATCGACCCTTATGCGCTGATGTTCGACCAACTTATTGAACATTACGAAAAAGAGGGGCAGCCTGAAGACATGTTATTGCTTCAACAGTGCCTATACCTCAAATGCAATTGCAAACTCAGCCAACCGCCGCTACGTGGCGAAACCTCAACGTTTAAACGCAAGATAATAGCGGCCTATGCTAAAAAGTGGGGGTGGACAAAACAAGACCTTTACCATTTGGATAATCAGCACGAATGGTCGTTTCACGAGCGGGTTCAATTAAGCCGACGAATTCATCGATTTCTTTTGAAATGCTATCGACGTATTTCAAGTCAGCTTGGTGCTGAACAACAAACCATGAGTAAAGAAGACATGACCGTACTAGGTCGTCGACTGAGTACGTTTTATGGCAAGAAACCGAACAAAATTGAATTTCTACGCCGCGCGTTTGATGAAAACCTTTACTGCGAAACGGTAACCGTGGCGCTAAAGCACAGTAAAACAGGGCAAGAAACTTGGACTGTGTATGCCACAGATATACTCAGCAAGTCGGGAAAAATATCGCAAAATCAGAAGATAACGCAAACATCCTCTGCTATTGAGTTAATTGTATGGTGCGTAGCAAATCGTATTATCGACGCAAAAACCACCATCTACCTTGATTACAATGCCACAGAGGTAAGCGAACTGGATTTGAACGACTTATTGAAACATATCTGCCGCTACTTTCCGCCCATTAAAGTCTCTTCGCTGCAAAGAGATAATTTGCTCACTAGCGCTCGCATTACAACCTGCTTAGCTGTTGTAAATTTCAACACGCTCAGGCAAAAGGCGAGCGTTGAAGAGGTCTCTGTGTTGTATACCACGTCGTGGGGCGAAACCTTTTTATTCCACGGAAAAGATGTGCTTGATACACTCTGGTTTGAGCTTGAAGAAACGGAGCCTGCACCGCCTTGTTATGCCATGGTGCCTCGCGGAAATCAGCAGGCTCGCATTCAGGGTGAGTTTTTAGAATCCACTGGTGTGAGTTTTTCACTTATTCACTAAACACGTCCCCTGTGTTCTCCCCCTTCTATTCTGCGCCTCTCTTTATTGCCAAACAGTCACATTGGCCATAAGATTCCTTCTCTTGAGCCTGAAAAAGCTAATATTTTTTTGTTTATCTAGGTATGCTAGAAAACAAAACTACGTATTACGTTGTGGGGCTACCATGCTAAAAACTAAAACCCAAACATCCGTTCTCCCTTTTGTTTTGTCAGTAACCTTGCTGTGTACCCTGCTAAGTGCCTGCACTAACGTTACTACCACTACTCAATCGGCAAAGTCTCTCGATAAAAAACTCACCGCAGAACAACTCATCGAGTCTCTTGATTTAACCGGCCACGTTGAAGGCGGTTTTTTTCGCCAAACTTTTAAAGCAGATCACAGGCCGCTAATAAGTACAGAAAACGGCGATAGAGTGAATATGACCTCTATTTATTACCTGCTAAGTGCCCAATCTCCTATCGGACATTTTCATATGAATCGTTCTGACATCATGCATTACTTCCACATGGGAGACCCCATTACGTATTACCTCATTAACCAAGATGGCAGCCTTGAAACCCATGTATTAGGCCCCGATCCTACGCAAGGCCACAAGATGCAAATGGTGGTAAAAGGCGGAACCTGGAAGGCGTCAAAAATACTGACTACCGGCTCCTATGGTTACGGCCTAATAGGAGAAGCGGTAGCGCCTGGTTTCGAATATATTGATATGCAGTTGGGCGAACGCGCTGAGTTAATTAAGCAATTTCCTCAGCACAGTAAGCTCATTACATCGTTAACCCGATAAAAGAAGTCGCTCGCATTGTTCGAAGGTCAAACCTAAGCGCGCTTATGATAAAAACACTTTTACCCTAAATAGCCATCTACCCTACAACTACATCAACTATCACAATATAAAGGTTAACTATGAGCCCACGTACTGTCGCATTTTCAAGAACACGCTTAACTGAGCTAATGGTTCCTTCTTTTGCCAACTTCGGTGGAAAAGTCCATGGCGGAATTATTTTGTCTTTAATGGATAAAGTGGCCTACGCCTGTGCCAGTAAGCACGCTGGCGCCTATTGCGTTACGGTTACCGTTGATGGCGTTGAGTTTTTACAGCCTGTGGAAGTGGGCGAACTATTATCGCTAGATGCTACTGTGCATTACGTCGGAAACACTTCATTGGTGGTGGGTATTAAAGTCACGTCTGAGAACATCAAGACCAATAAAGTGAAGCATACCAATAACAGCTTTTTCACGATGGTGGCTAAAGACGACAACGGTGTGCCAGTAAAAGTGCCCGAGCTTGAACTCAGTAACCCTCACGAAATGCGTCATTTTGTCACAACGATTAAGCGTAATAAAGTAAAACGAGAAGCGCAGGCAAGAATACAAAAAGAACACGACGACTTCATTCCAAAAGAAGACTTTGTATTGCTTGATAAACAGCGCTGCACCATCACCTTCGACAAAGATGCGTCTTATACCCAAGAGTAAGATACAAAAAAGCCCTTGGTGTTTTGCAACAACCAAGGGCTTTTATTAATGCTTACACAGGTATGCGCTAGCCTACAATCCTGCGTGGTACTGGCTTACTGTTGACGCTGGCACCATACTATTTAGCGTGTCTTCAACTTGTTTATCACCGGCTAATAGCTGTTCGAATTGGCGAATTAGCGCTACCTTGTCTGGCGATACTTTGTCTCCCGCACCAATGTTGGTTAAATCAATCATGAAGCCGTCGAACAAGTCAGATAAATCGTTCATTACTTCCATATTTAAAAACTGGTCTTCGTTATAAATACTCGGATAACCGGCTTTTTGCTTATCGATGGCGAACGACATACCTTTCATATTAGTAATGCTGGTTGATTTGTCACAAGAGAGCATACACCCGTTATCGATACGCGGCTTCTCGCAACCTACACTTTGCTGGAAAAAACACTGACGGCTGGTCATCAACAAAATAGGGTGATAAATACTGTAAAACAGTTTGAAGTTTTCAGGCCGTGCAATGTTCTTCATTTGCATGCGGTTTAGCTCGTTTGAAATAAACGCACCGTGACAATCGAAATCTTCTTTCATGGCCATTAAAGCATACGAGTTAGTGGTATTTAAGAAAGGCCCTGCAATCCACTTGATACCCAGTTCATTCGCTTTAAAAGCAATACCGGTATTGTTGGTTATAATTAATGGCGGCATGACTTGTTCAAGAATGTTCACTGCCACATCGTAGTCTTTGCCAATAAGTACTGCAGGAAACCACGGAATTAAGCGGGGGTTGTCTTGTAAAAAGCCTATATATTTAGTGCAATTACGCTTGTAAGCATCTGGCAACTTAAAGTAGATATCAGCATCCGTCTCATCAGCTAAATGCACGTCTGCCTCATCACAGATTAGCAACGAAAGCGCGGGCTGTTTATCGGCTTCGCTTTTAGGGTAACTCGTGAGTTTTGGTAATATCACTTCAGGTATTAACGACTGTTCACCGTTAAGCTGCTTCATGGCTTCGTTTTTAAGCGCCGTTACATCGCGAAACGGCAAACTAAGGCCTGTACCTAATTGTGTGACATCAAGGTCGGCGATGCCATATTCGCCTGTGCCTAAACTTCTAAAACGCTTCTCTAACAAGGTTTCGTCTAGCGCGTTTTTCTCGCTTTTAGACAACACACCTTCAGAACGTAGCGTAATGGTTTTAGGAGCAATGGTGTTGATACTGTCCTTACCAGACTCGCCTTGAACATCTTCAGTATTAGAAGAGTTGCCTGCTGCTAACCCATGGGATTTGATAGTCAGGGTTAAGCAACTTCCCTCTTCACCTGAAAACACTAGTGTTGTAGGTATTTTATCAATAGATAAGTATTGAATTTTCTCTCTTACCAAGTCGTGTAGCTCGTTCTTTTCTTGATAAAGAGTTTGCTTCACTTCTTGTATTTGCACCACTGAAATACGATTAACGTCTTTCGCCGACGCATCATTTGCGCTTTCCGTTTGAACCGCTTTTTCAATGGCATGATTTTTTGAGTTATCACGTGGATTATCAATAAACATCGATTGATTCAAATCGCCACGTAAGAACGCGTTAGAAAAGTCTCGGTTGAAAACCTTATAAAGGCGTTCGCCGTCTTCTAACAATTCGCCTGTTTCTAAAAAGCCATCTATCTGCTTTCTAAAACTATCAATAACGGTATGAACGTAACTTGCGCCTTTTATCCGCCCTTCTACTTTAAAAGAATACACGCCAGCTTCTATCAATGCAGGCAGGTCGAAAAAGGCTGAATTGTCTTTAATATTTAGCGGAAAATTATGCCCCGATTCGGTGGTTTCATATTCTTCGCGGCAAGCCTGACTGCAGCGGCCTCGGTTACCCGAGTTTCCGGCACTCGCAGAGGTTGAATAACATAGCCCTGAGAACGCCACACATAAAGACCCATGCACAAACACCTCGGTTAGCACGTCGTGTTCGCGGCTTACTTTGGTAATGGCAGTAATTTCCCGCAGGTTTAATTCTCTCGACAAATTAACCCGTGAAGCCCCTAGTTTTTTAAGGAAAGGGATTTGACCGATGTTATGCGTGGTCATTTGGGTAGAAGCATGAATATCAAGCGTAGGAAAATGCTTTTTGATAAGATTGAACATGCCAATATCTTGCACAATCACGCCATCAAGCGTGGTATTTACCAACTTGCTTAGTAGCTTTGCAAGAGTGGGAAATTCTTTTTCAAGAATAACGATATTCAACGTTAAAAAGATTTCGCAGTCGTATTGGTGCGCCAAGCGAATAACGCCCACCAGCGCATCAAATGAAATATTAGACGCACGATTTCGCGCATTAAAATTATCTAACCCGCAGTACACCGCATTGGCGCCTGCAATAATGGCGGCTTTAATCGCATCAACATCGCCACCTGGGGCTAATAATTCAATTTTCGGATTCGTGTGAGTACTGTTCATGTAGATGCTATATTGTGGGAAACTTTATGCCGAGGATTTTACCTGCATATTTGCCCAATGAATATCATAACGGCAGATTAATCGCGGTAAATGGAGATAAAACACCCAATGCCACCGTCAAAGCCACCTGCTACGCTACAACCTAATCACAAAAACGCACCTGCAATTGCACAAAAATATGAACCTATACGTGGGCAGCGCCCCATACTTTATTCTTTACGTAATTGCCCTTATGCCATGCGCGGAAGAATTGGTTTGTTTAAAGCGGCGCAAGACGTTGAAGTGCGTGAAGTGGTATTAAGCAATAAGCCCGATGCCATGATTGAAGCGTCTGCCAAAGGTACGGTGCCCACTCTCGTATTGCCAAATTCAGATGGCACTAATACCGTGATAGATGAAAGTTTGGATGTGATGCTGTGGGCACTGCATCAAAACGATCCAGAAGACCTACTGCATCAGCAAGACCCCAACGCTCTGCCCGCCATGCTGGCATTAATTAAAATATTCGATGACGAATTCAAAACACAGTTAAATGCTTACAAAGCTGCTAAACGTTATCACGAAAATAATGTCACCGAGTGCAGGCAAGCCTGTGAAGTATACCTGCAAGATTTAGAAGCGCGTTTAGGTGCTAATAGCATTGAAGGAAGTGCTCAACAAGGCCTCGAAGATGCACAATCGAAGCGGTTTATTTTTGGCACAAAAGAAAGCCTAGCAGATATCGCCCTACTGCCCTTTATTCGCCAATTTTCTAAAGTTGAACGAAAATGGTATCGAGAATCGCCCTACCCTAACCTAAAGCAGTGGCTAAACAGTTATATACAAAGTGTTATGTTTAATAAAGTAATGACGCAGTATGAGCTGTGGAAGCCATAAGCGAAGCACAAAAAAAGGCTGTTCTATTGTTGTAGAACAGCCTTTTAAATAGATTTTTCAGTCTGTCTATTTGGTATTAATTTTAAACTTACCATCTCGCATGAAAGTAGCAAATGCGCCATTGGGATCTGACATCATCATCATAGGTACAACTGAAAAAGGTTCATCACTATCACGGTAAAGAGTGACCTCCTCGCCTTCAAGTAGCGCAAGCATTCCTTCCAATATCATTTGTCTTGGTTCCTCAGCTTGCTCCAGCGCTAATTTTAACTCTTCTATCGCTTCATCACGTAAATTATCGCCGTCTTTTTCAGCAGTAGCTTGAGAAGCAAATAGTCTATCTACTAATCCATCATCTGCTAACGAAAACTCAAACGCGCCAATTTCAATGGCGGCCATTAAATGCTGTGCCATTAACTCGGGGGCTGTTGATATCGGTGCTTTAGTGAAAAGATCGGTTGAAAGTGAAACGCGACCAGCATCTTCTACATCGAAAGAAAGCTCTTTAATACGATATTCGTTGTCTTCTTCATTTACTTCAAAGGAAAAACGTTGATCTAGCGTTTTTCCCTCTTTCATCAGCATGTGAACCAGAATCTCTTGAATATCGTCAGGCGTATCATCAACACCCTGGCCTTTAAATTCTAAAAAAGAAACTCCCGAAAAATGCACTTCACCTTCTGTGGTATTTTCCAACTCGGCTTCAAAGCCCGAAAGCGCTATGTTATCGACCAGAATATCTCCCTGTCTGGCATCACCAATGCGAATATCGTCAATGGACACATCACCAAAAATAGTCGCACTTACATCGCCGTAAGAAACCTGGGTGGTAGCAGGGAGGTCGGCGATCATTTCATCTACTGCGTCTTTGGCTTTTGAGGAAGCATAAACATTTCCTCCTACATAACAAACGCCAAGTGCAACTAAAACGCCTACAACAAGCTTTGTGTTTTTACTCATTTACGTGTCCTTTCTTTTACACTATCCCGAATTTCACACAATCAAATTTCGCTTAATCAAATATCACGCCATTTACACCCCACAGAAACCGAATCTGCAAGATGGAAGATGCAATATGAATAAGTACATCAAACTGACTGCTAAAATCGATGCTATAAGGCCATGGTAACGAATTTTAACGAAAAGTTATGCCCAATTTTTATAGCCGCGCTTCAATCAGTTCAACGTATAGGGATAGTTGCCGTAAAATTGTTCGACTTATTTAAAATAAATGACTGTTTATTTGCAGCCCATGGCGTAACAATTAGCTTAGTGGTGTGACGGTAGATATCTTTTACTGCGCCGTTAGTAAGCACAACTTGCTTGGCGCTTTTGGGAAGCTTGATTTGGGTAAAAACAACCGACGTTTCGTGCCCAAGAGATACCGTACCTTCACCAAGTGGAATAGATTTAAGTTCTGCGTTGATACTCAACGTGGCGCTAATATGGTTAAGAAGCTGCTCGTTAAATTCCTCTGGAGTAGTGTAAGGGGTTTTGGAGAAGTGCAAACGCACTTCTTTTCTAAAAGCATCTAATGATGAGGTTATGGCTAAGCGCCACGTATGGTTTTCTGTTTCTGTTAACCTAACAACAGAATAATCGAATCCGTGGGCATGAACGCTAATTGACCACCATAATAAGGTGATAAATAACACCGACTGTTTAACTACATTCATAATATACCTGCTGGATTACTCTGCCCACGCGCCATAAAAGCAATCTAAGAACTCATTACTTTCTAGCGACAATACGTGGTAATGGTAGCCACGTGTGTCATCGTTGTGCCCCCGGCATTCATCCATATCTTCTGCTTCATTACCGTTGTCATCTAACTTTGCGTACAAACCAAAACCATCAAGGGCATAGCCAATCATTGCCGCGTGACCGTCCGATTGCTCAATACGTGTAGTCATTCCGGTATCACCATGATAGTGATAACCCAAGCTGTTGTTCACGTGCCCACCTGCATCATCTACCGGCGCAATTTGATACCCAGCTAGAATAATATCGATGTCGGCGGGATGATCGAATCTAACACCATTGAATGCCAAGCCCCTTACTGAAGGTCCGTATTCAACGCCAGCCACTTCTAACGTAGGGCCATCGCTTAGCTCAACCGGTTCGTCTTGCTTAATGGGTGTAATAGGAATGAGGTAGGTCACTTGTGTACTTACCCACTCAGGCAAACACTGAGCACACATGTTCGTATATTTATCTTTAATATTAGGATCTGCACCCTCGGCGCACTCCTCGGCGGTTTCCATACGGCGCACTGTGCCGTCATCTTCATACATCTTAAAGCCGGGGTCATCATAATAGGTGGCCAAGTTTTCAATAAAAGCGCCATCTAGGTCATTTATTTCACCTTTATCAAACCAAAGCCCGCCCTCTTCAGCCGTATCGTAAATTGTCTCTGGGCACCAGGGGCCCATATCGTGCTCTTCTGCCGTGTGCTTCGATGTTATTTCGTAGCACAACGTTTGCGTACCATTCACCAAGGTACAAGATACGGTATCGATGCTGACGTTTTCTCCAGTAAGAAACAAAGTCGCATCCACATCCAATCCTGCATTCTCATCTTGCGCGTCGTCATCAGAGCTATCGTCACTGGCTGAACTATCATCAGAGCCTTCACTTGCACTACTGTCGGTGACTTCAGTACTTGAATCGCTTGAACCGCCACAGGCAGTTAAAAACAAAGATAGTGAAATAAAAGCAATTTTGAGCAGATTGTTATTCACGTTAATTCCTTTGTAAAATATAGGGCATAAATTCAATTTACCGCCGCATATCTATAACCAGCTAGGTAAACAAGTACTTAGCCGGCACAGGGGCAGATTCAGGCAATAAATAATGACTGGGCAACTACCTTACTAAATTAGAAAGGGAAACAATGTGGAGAAAAAGTGGAAGTTAAAAACAGGCGAGTAAAAGACAATATATGATATTAAGAGATACGGGTTTTAAATAAAGACTTTCGATGTGTAACGTCAAGTTCATACTTCTCAACAAGGCTTATTTGCTGGTTTATTGCCTTAATAGCGTTAGCAACATTTGCCAATGAAAGCAGGGCTAAAAGCCATCCAACGGGTGAAGAGACTGTTCTTACTATTCGCTGCGCTATACGCAACAGATGACCAACAATCGTCAGTCCTGCAGCATAGAGTTTGGCTTGGAAACCATACTGGGTTCTATCAAAACTAATTTGGTGGGGCAGCGCTTTTGAGTCTATGCAGCAAAACTGATCAAAGTCATTATCATGAGCAAAGCACGTTTTAGAGGGTGCCCCATAATGAAATGCATGACCTTTTAAATACGACATGCCTGAATAAACAATATCGAACGCTTTCACCACACTCAAGTAACATGTGCGTGCTTTTTTACTAATGTAACGTGCAATATTCGCAATCACTTCCTTTGTTTTTTCAAGCACGCGCTTTACTGCACCAAAAAGCCAACTTACCATTCGCTTTAATCCGTCGAAAATACCATTGGCTAGCTTGTTGAACTGCGCTCTTAACGCATTTTGCTTACTTTTACTTTGCCATAATTGGCTTACCGAAGCATTTAGACTTTCATTATCGCTATCAGTCACATCAACACTGGTAGAAAGTGCGGAGAATGCTGCCATTAAAGCAGCATTTAGAGGTTGTCTATTGTCGCTTCTTTCATCATATATTTTATCATTTTCATTATCACTTAGGCGCACCACAGGGTAATCAGAATAAAACTGCTTAACCGCGAGTTGAGTTTTAGATACGCTGATAAAGGTGCGTTTTTTGAATCTTCTTGTAGCCCTTCTAATCGTCTGTTCTTTCCCCGGGGAAATATCATAACCGAGCAACCAAAGCTCTACTCTGGCTATCGCTTCTATAGTGTTAGGGTACGCAGTAAATGCTGGTGCAAAGTGTGTATTGTCGCCTAACCTAGCAACGATATTATCGTATTCAAACATGGCATTGAGTAAATCCATATCCAATCCGGAGCACGCGTTATTCACTAATTCCAGCTGTTTAGCAAACACACAAAACTGGTCAATCGCATTTTGAAAGTCGGTATTTTCGCTAGGGTTGATAATAGTTTTGGTGTGAATACGATGTTTATCCCAATCGGCGAAAAAGCCGAGTGTGTACAAGCGGCAGTACACCGCTCGCATCACGGCTTTGTTTTGTAGTACCCCACATTTAAATAACCAAACGTGGTATTGATTTTCTGGTATTGATTGTTGCCATAAGCTTCTCCGTTTCTCGCTAGCAGCATTTCGCCAAACAGTACCCCATAGTGCAGGGCTTTGCTGATTTTCAAAACTTACTAGGCACTCCAAAACCTGCCATGTAAGCTTGCCGGCCCAACCGTCTTGGGTAATACCAGCATCATATTGAAACTGCTTTATTTTTTTAATCAGTATGCGGTCAGTCTGCGGGTTATGTCGATTTGCAAATTTATGCCCTTCTCCTAAGTAACCTAGCTCAATTAAACGCGCTCTTATGGCGCGAATATAGGCAGAAGAATCTGTCTTGTTAGGGTTATCGGAAGCTAACGTGGCGTTGGGCAAATAATGCTTAGATATTGAAGCATCAAGCCCTCTGCCTAACTTGTCGATTATGCCAAACTTGTCGTCCATCACTACAAATCCGCAATTTCCCCTACGATAGATCTCACGAACTCAATAGATGCGGCTCGAGATTCAGCACCCGCAAGCACCAAATCAGCATGAGCAAGTCGCTGCTCTTCGGTGATATCCTTATCGTAGAAAGCAACAATATCACCATCAATACTGGTTTGAGTACTAGCGAGTACCTTAACCGCTACGGTGGCGTTTCCCATTGCAGAAGACATCACGGCATCAAATTTTAACGGCGCCGTATCCGTCGCGTTCAATGTGACTGAGCCTTGAAATGTCACCACATCAAGCTTAGACAAATCACCAATACCGTCAGCCATGGTTTGCATTGCGTCTTTGAACTTTCCCATCATAAAATTCCTTCTATAAATTAATAAAAAAGCAGCTTTATCGCCTTAACAAAGCTTGTTTTGAACAGCGCGTTAAGCAAAGGTAAAGCGGTGCGCTGAGCTGCTGGTATAGATACGGGTAAAGACGCTGGTATTACTGCGCTTTCTTCCGCTTCCTGTGAAAATGGATAAGTCGCCAAATGCTTAAAGTCATGCTGATTGTCGATTTCCAATCTGCCTTGGTAGATTTCAACCCGAAACTCCCCCCTTTCAGCAAAACGCTGATGTGCTCGGGTGTAGGCTTCGTACCGTAAATGTAAATCGTTCTGAAGCGTTTTCATTACGCAACCCTTACCAGGTCGACAGCGATATACTTTCTATCTGAATGCCTGACTAGGTTAGCTTCATCGTCTCGCCGGTGTAACAAACCATCGAGCCCTCTGCCCTGCCACAATCGCTTCATCTTCGTAATTTGCTGCGCAATGCCAACATAATCTTTGCTTGCCACCAAAGGCTTTATGGCAGCCATTTCTCGTCGTGAATCCCCTTTTAGGCTCCCACCACGGTTATATACTAACGATACCAAGGCAGCTTGAGCATCAGCATTCAAGTACTCGACACCAGGGAAAGTAGATTTTGTTTTTTGTGCATATTTCGGCAGTGATGAGTGCACAAATACATGCTTCGCGGCATCGAAGGGCACAGTGACAGAACGTAAAGAGGAGACATGAATTTTAGCTGCTTGCCCCTTCAGGCCGCATACCCGGGTAAGTTTCACCATATCAAAGGTACTAAGGAGAGACTGCCAGTCTGATTGAAATTGACTCTTACTCGCGTAACCTAAATCGTAGCCAATACCGATTGTGATCCCAGACTCACCTTTAGGCCATGTTGGACGGGTAAGCCGTTTCTCATAATATTGCTTTGAACTGATCTCATGTTGCACAATGAGGTTTATACCCTTTTGTGAAAGCGTAAGGCTTATTTCATCTGAGTTGGCTGGCGTTGTTGTTGATGTAACTTGGGTTAGGCGCTCTGCGATGGGAAGTAACCGCTTTTCAAGGGCTGAAAGGGTTTCGCCACCAAGTACACCATCAGGTGACACACCTAAGTGTTGTTGAATTCGTTTTAGTCGCTCTGAAGTGGTGAAGTGCATTGGGTTGTGTCCATGCAACCTTGAAACATACTTCATTTCGATGGTTATTATTTGAACTAATAAATATTAACTTAACATTATTTGTACAAAATACAACCAATTCGATTTCAATTTTGAGTGTTATCTGAAGAGAATGATAGACGTAGCGTTAAAAGGATAGGGCTATGCGTTTATTTATGAGGGTAACATGCTGAATTTAATATGAATAATCGGTAGTGACTTCGATTAAATAAAAGAAATCACTACCGGGTGTTTTGACTTTGTTCGGGCTAGAACAAAGACTATGCCGTAAATTTTGCTAAAGATAGGGCGGATTTAAGTCCGCCTTCTAGCAATGTGATAGTTGCATCAAGCGTGCTCATTTCTATCCGTAATTCGGCGCGGTCTTCACCTAACGTCCAGACTAATAACAAAGTACCTGCATCTTCAGTAACAGAGAAATCGCCGTTAAACGCATTGGTATCGTTGCGAATATGAATTAATTCAATTAGGCCTTTTACCACTGGCTTAGCGAGGGCTTCATCAATATCGCTCTCACTTAAATAAGGTCTATTGATATCACGACCCACATTGGTTTTCGCTAGCAGTTCCATGTCGTTAGTCGCCCCTAGCATCCCAGCATAATATACTTGTGGTACCCCTGGACTGAAAAACTGTATCGCACGCGCAAGCAAGTATTTATAGTCGTCTTTTCCTAGTGCATCATAATAAGTGCAGTTAATTTGATACAGGTCGACATTACTTGCAGCTTCCCCAGTGGCCTTTCTCGACTCTCCATTCGAGTTAACATGAATGGTTTCTACCAAATTATCGATTTGCGAGTTAGTTAAAAGCCCTGGCTTATCACCGCTGGCTCCTACATCAACAATACCAATTCCATCATGGGTATCTAGTACGGTGAAGCAATTGCGAGGGGAAATAGACAACCAATGCGCCAAGGCAGATGCGTCTTTGCTAAATAGGGTGTGCAATACCAATGGTGGAAGCGCAAAGTCGTAAACGCTGTCACAACGAGACGCAATAGCAATCTGAGTTTCAAAATGGCTGTGAATTTCAACCAAGCTTTGAATGCCCATCGCGTGTGCACGCTTGCTTAATGCTTCGATAAACTCAAAGGTTTCTTCTAACATGAAACAGTTAGTGCCAGCGCGTTTAATGGCATAACCTGCTGCATCTAAACGAATTAAATCGACATTACTTTGTGTAAAAGCTTCTAGGATTGATTCTAGGTATGCTTTACCCAAGTCAGACTCAACATCAATATCGATTTGATTGGCGGTGAACGTTGTCCAGAAAGGCACAACCTCTTTGTTATCTAGCTCATACTCAGAGAAAAATGGCGTAGGGCGAGGCCTAAATACCTTTCCGATATTGGCAATATTAGCCGCATCATCTTCGCTAAATACAGATTGTTTTGTTAAAAATAGCGGCCAGTACTGAGACTCTCGTCCATTTTTAATCACATCTAAAAACGGCTCACTTTGCGCAGACATATGATTCACTATTAGGTCTGCCATAATATTCATCGACTCACCAATCTGTTTCACATCGGCCCAGCTGCCCAAGCGCGAATCAACGGTAGTGTGATCGATAGGATCAAAACCTGCATCTTCACCATCGAAGGGGTAATAGAAAGGTAAAATATGAACGCCCGTAAATAGCCCTTTCAACGTGGTGCTTAGCAGCGTGTTGAGGCCTGTCATATTTCCCTTACCTAAACGGTCTGCATAGGTAATAAGTTGAACGCCATTGCGTAAAGGCATGAAAATTCTCCAAATAACGGGGGTGCGCCTTATTAAAAAGCAAAAATGCACCGAAGATTTGCAGTGTTTCCTATAGCAACAAGAAGCACTGCATTGATTTAATGTAAATAGTGGAACTTGATAATGCTCTGGCTAGGTGTGTTGAGGCACTCCATATTCTCGTTTCTCAATCATGGCGAGACGCTCTCGTGTTGGCTGAGCAATAGCGTTGTAAAGTAAGCCTAGGAACAACAAAATAGAAAAGCCCGTGGCTACGACAAATCCATACTTGGCATCGCCGCCATTGGCATCACTTACCACCCCCATAATAAAAGGCCCAGCCGCAGCACCCGCCGCAGTAAAGAATAAAATAACCCCCGCCACTGAACCGTGCTGTCGCTTCTCGAAGCAGCTAATGCCTTTGGAATTAAAAGTAGGATAAATGACTGACATAAATATGCCGCTTAATGGAAAAAGGAAAACGGCTAGCGTTTGGCCTGCTATTAAGCCAACCACAAAGCACATCATTATCATGAAACTAAATAACAGAAGCACTTTGGTCCACTCGAAGTGCTGCATCATCCAAATACCGACAAACCGACCTACCGCACGCAACGCGAAAAATACGGAAACGGCGTAAATGGCAAGTGTTTGGGTAGATTCATTGGCGTAGCAGCTGTAAATATCTGATGCCGAGTTTGCGTCACAAATTAAGTAGCTTGGCATCCACACATAAATTGCACTTTCGGCCGCAACATAAAGAAACGCACCAAAAGAGAAACCTAGTGCGTAGGGATCTTTAAGCAGTTTTAGGCTATCGACAAGATTAGTAGGCTTTTCTTTTATCGCCTTGCTTTGTGGATATTCAACCATCAGAGCCATGCAAATGAGCACGGTGCATAAACCACCTGCAATCACGTATAGCCAAGTCCAGTGCACACCTTGGGTTATCAACCAAGCGACCAAAATGGGACCTATTATTGCGCCCACACCAAAGAATGCTTCAGCACCGTTCATGGTGCCAGTATGTTCTTTAGTTGAGCGTGAAATATCGCCGATTAAGGCAAGTGCAGCGGTTTTAAACACCCCAACAGCCAAGCCGGACAAGGTTACCAAACTTAGAATAAACGCAAAGGTACTGCCTACCATAAACAGATAGCAAGAAATCGCGAATAAAGCTAAGCCCAAGATTAGCGTTTTTTTACGACCAAATTTATCGGCCAAAAAGCCAAGAAATAGCCCAGAAAATGCGATACCAATCATGAACAAAGAGTGCATTAGACTCGCTTGCGTATTGGTCACTGCAAACTCAATTTTTACTTCTTTAATGATTTCACCTACCGAGTCGGATGTCATCGCAAACATCATAAACATCAAATAGGTTAACCAGCGAATTAACCCGTAGTTATGCTCGCTCGTTTGGTTAGTAGACATGAAGATTTACCTTTAAAACTAAAGAAAGATAAAATGCATAGCTGCGCCGAATTATCTTATGTAGCGCTTGCAGCGAAATACCAGAACTATCGCTTACGGCGCTTATTAAAAAGCGCCGCAGTGAATAGTGATAGCGACCATTAATAGAAAGCGTACTTCAATTGAATTGAAGACGTTCTTCCGCTAATCGGGCGAGCACGAATGATATCGCCAGCTGATGCAGCACTTTCTTCAGACTCAGTAATAACAAACTCATCGGTGGCGTTGTTTACATTCAACGATACTGAGAATTGGTCAGATACATACCAAGTGGCAAATAAGTTAGCCACCACATAAGCATCTTGCTTAAGCTCGTTTGAGTCTTGCACATAGTACTCAGTTGAACCTTGTAACGACGCACCAATACTGAAGTTTTCAAAATCATACTGTGGAATAACCGTGTAGATAAAATCAGCTTGACGACGAGGTGTCTTGCCTACTAATGCAGGGTTGAACTTGTCTTCACTAATTTCTGCATCCGTCCACGTTGCATTTCCTGACATTGTGAAACCGTTACCAAAATCGTACTTACTTTCAAGTTCTAAACCTGTTGCTTCGTATTCACGAATAAAGGTTAAACCGCTTGTCACTTCAGCTTGAGTATCTTGGGTTACCGTATTGAACAATGTCGCGTTAAATTTGAAGTCTCGCGTACCGTACTTGACACCAAACTCTAACTGCTCTGTTTCGTCGAAACCACTCGTCGTGCTTGTTAAGCTGCCATCGGCATTAAGGGTACCGGCAATTTGAAGTAGTCTATCAGCTAGCGCTCGGCCACCTTCACTGTAGCGACCAAAGAAAGTCACAGAATCGCTGTACAGGTATGAACCACCTAATGAGAATGATGTGTTACTTGCTTCGTAATCAACAATTTGACTTGTTGCGTTAGCTCGGTTCAAACGAATTACACCACCACCGAAGCCAAAGCCATTTGATGCAGATGCATCTTCAGTATTACCTGAAATAACCCCATCACCATTAATGTCTACATCGGTATTACCGCCGCAACACGAGTTAATAAGTTCGCCATTCGCTTGCACTGTGTCTCGACGTGCACTCACGTCAAACAACCAGTTATCACCCACTTCGAAGCCTACGTTAATGTATGGTGCTGTAGTGGTGTAGTTTAAATCCCATTCCCATGAAAGGAAGCTTGGAGCCCAAAGCCCCTGGTCAACAAGTGCAGTACCGTCCGCATCTTCAATATGAAGATACTGAGAGTTAGTACCGTCAACCGTTTGGATAAACGTATTCCAGCTGTTCCAGCTAATAGCGATATCTTGCTTAGAGTAGTAATAACCTGCGGTTAGCGTTACGCCATTGGCGTACTCTTTACGAAGACTCAAGTCGTTGATCATATTACCTAAATCATTGTAAGTCGTATCGAACAATAAATTAAGGAAAGCTAAGCCGTTGTACTCTTCACCGGCATTTGGACCATTCGCAAGCGTTACACTGGTTGAATCACAGTTGAACGCATTACCGTCACCGTCTAAGGCTGAAGCACAAATTGCGGTAGCCATACTGCTAGCAGACTGCGGTCCATAAGCTCCGAAAGTATCAGTGAATGGAGATACGAATCCACCGCCTACATCAGACGTTCTGAATTTGTTAAGCAGGTAAAGATCTTCTGCCACTTCCAAATCAGCTTCAAAGCCGAAAGAGGTCACCTCAGATTCAATACCGTCCGTTAGATCACGATTAACTGGGTTACCGAAAGAATCGAAAGTCGAAACATTGGTAGTGTAAGCAGAATGCAGTGTTTGGCTGCTTGCATCGAAGTTATCTACTGCGCCATAGCTGCCGTTACCTTTTACCAATACCGGAGCTGGTAAATAGGTCGTTACTCTGTCGTCTAAATGCTTGAAGTAAAAGCGTAAATGACCGTTTTCGAGTAGTTGAGTGAAGTTGATTTTTACTTGGCCACCTTGGTCGCCGTTATAGCCGGTGTCACGAACACCTTCACCACCGCGCGCAAAACCACCAATGTGGAAATAGAGGTCGTCGTTTACTTCACCGCCGTAAGCGAAGTCTAAACGAAACTCTTCGTAGTCAAGACCAAAGGATGTGCCGATTGCACCACCACCTTGTTCACCCGTTGCGCTGATCATGTTGATGACCCCACCCGGTGAGTTACTGGCAAATGTAGATGCTGAACCACCACGTACCGATTCCACCCGTTCTACAGACCAGTCATAACGTAAGAAGTTATCTGCGTTACCGAAGTTAATATCGCCGTACTCTAAAACGGGAAGGCCATCTTCATGAATTTGCATGAATTTAGAGCCGCCGGTAGCCAAAGGAATACCACGAATAGTGATGTTTGCGTTACCGCCACCGCCTGATGATTCGGCACGAATACCTGGCAGCGCACGGAACACCTCAGCCGTTGAGCGAGGTGCAAGCTTCATGACTTCTTCTTCATCAAACGAACTAACAGAGACACTTGCCTCTTGTGCGGAAACACCCGCGGGGCTGGCTGTTACCACGATCTGTTCATACGTTTCTTTTGCTTTCTTCTCTTGAGATGAATTCTCTTGAGATAAATTCTTTTGAACTAAAGAGTCCTGAGCTAAAGCAGCGCCATTCAGGCCTAATAACACTGCAATGCCCAATGCGCTTTTATTAAATGTTGTATGCATGGGTATTCTCCAAAGCTAAGCGAAATTCTCTTGCGCTCAGCTTTATAGAAAGAAGCGAAAGAGAACTAAAACCATAAATTAACAAACATTGACTTAATCGATTAAGCAAAAGATTACTAGAAAAATTGCATTATGTAAAATATTTGTTTAAAAAAATGACCAAATCCATTTCACCCTATTAGCAAACTAAAATTACAAATACATAAAAATCAGAACCTTATACAAAAAACTAACAAGATAAAAAAGTTTATTTTAATTTTAGTTTTTACCCACCATTAACTTAATCGTTTTAGACTAAGATTTAATTAACAATGTATAAACATAGTAAAAACTCAGATAATTCTTACTCTTAGGCATCAAGTTCGCCACATACTTCATAAAAATCAAGCGCAAGTCTTCGCAATTATCTCATTCAAAAATAGACCTTTCTTACTAAAAAGCGAATTGAGAGATCGGGGTTAGCCTTGCCAAGATTTTGGCATATTAGGCTCGGCGATGTTCCACATAAAAAGCTGAGCTCTGGGTCGTTATATTGTTGAGGGGTTAATACGTGAAGCCGGGCAAGCCGGCCATGTATTCTCTGTCTAGGTGAGAAATGGCGTAGCATGGATGTGTATGCACACAACACTGATCACCATCTTTAAAAAACTCTCAAATATTAGTGCCGCGTACATGCGAACTTAGATTTAGCCACTGTAGAGCTCTCCCTCAAGCTCCTCGTTTAACTCCCATTCAATTCAAGAACTGCGCTCACTTCAACCGCCATATTGCCCGGCAAGCTACTCATGCCAACGGCGGCTCTTGCTGCTTTACCATCATCACCAAACGCAGTGACAAAAATATCGGAAAAGCCATTTATCACGAGTGAATGCCCAGTGAAATCATCAGTGGCATTTACCATCCCCGTTATCTGTAGCACTTGTTTTACCGTGCTCAAATCGCCAGTGGCTTCTTTAATCGTTGCCAACGCGCATAGCCCCACCAATTGAGCAGCATCGTAACCCTGCTCTACCGATACGTCTTGCCCCAATTTGCCAAGTACACTCTTGCCTTCACAGGCCCCGTGACCCGATAAGTACAATATGTTTCCCGCACGTCGCCATGTTACGTAATTGGCTATCGGCTTCACTGGCGCTGGCAAAGTAAACCCCGCCGCTTTGAGGTTTTCCTCTGGCGAATTCGCGCTTGCAACTAAAGGCATTAATATTAATAAAGCTGCTGTCGATACTATAAATTTTTTCATCATTTTTCCTTTCTACAGGCTTTTTAAAGCGAGAATTAAGTGATTTATTTCTTCAGCTGAAATGAATATCTGCGGTGTAACTCGTATACAACAACCACTGGCTAGCCCTACTCTCAATACCGTAAATACGTTGAATTCATTTTCCAGTCTTTTCTTCAGCACCTTTGCGTCGTTTAACGACACTTTCTCTCTCATTCTAAATGCTCCCATTCCTGTGCTTGATGCGTCATCTTCGCCGCCCAACACTTCAATATTAGGCAGTTTTCTTGCTTCTTCTACCCACAAATTGCGCAAGTAACGCAACCTCGCTTCTTTATTGGCAGCCCCAATAGACTGATGAAAGTCGATAGCGGCAGGAATCGTTAAAACAGACGCAAAATTTGATGTGGCAGTATGAACCCGTTTGTGAGCCAACGTATTGGTAGGGTCGGTCTCACCGGGGTATGGAGATATTTTGCCTAACGTGCCCTTCTTCATATAAAGCGCTCCCACCCCCACTGGGCTGCCTATCCATTTGTGCAAGTTGAAGCCTGCCCAGTCCACATTTAAGTCGGTAATGTTAAAGTCGAGCAACCCCCACGATTGGGCACAATCACAAATAACATCTATACCACGGGCTTTTGCGGCTTTAGCGATATCAGCAACAGGCAATATGAGGCCGTGCTGATTACTCACATGAGTAAGCAGCATTAGCTTCAAATTAGGGTTTTCATCAAAGGCTTTCGTGTATACCTTGAGGATCTCTGCTTGATTGGTTTGCGCGGGCAACGTGACTTCCACAGGTTCGACGCTCTGCGTTTTAGCCAACCACCGCATGGTGTCTTTAAAGCTAGGATAATCGATGTCGGCAAATAATACGGTGTCGTTAGCATTAAAGTCGTTGTACTGACGCATTAAGTTATGAATCGATTCCGTCGCGTTACGAGTGATAACGACTTCATCATAATTAGCACCTAGCGCTTGTGCGATTTTGCCAGCGCTTAGCTTTAGGTCCTCAGAGAAATGCTTACGTGCATAAACGGAAAGTTGTGTATTCACCATTTTCGTTTTATCAACAAATACTTCCTGCACCTGCTTAGACATCTTTCCCCAGTAACCATGTTCTAAATTAACTATCCGCTGCGCTTTGTCATAATTCAGTGCAACTTGTGCCCAAAATGATTCATCTTTTGCCAGCAACTCGGGCGATATATTATTAGGTCTTGGGGGTAACTTAGCGGTGGTCGATGATGCAACTTTACTATTAGAATGAACCAATTTTGACGCCGCAAAGGTTCCTAACACCCCACCAATTAGGGTTTTTAACGCCCGCCTACGGTTTAAATACTCCGGCACTACACTCATGAAATCACGCTCACTACTAGGCCTACATTGAAAAGAAAAACATCGTATTTCACTAAATTTGAATCATAAGGAGTCTATCGCAGCCAATTGAAGCAATTGTTAAACCACATGATTTAATGGTGTGTATTTCTGTTGGCTACGCCTTGTGCATACCGCACCTCTAATTACCTTACTTGATGGGGCAAAATAACTTCGATACTCAGAACTGCTGCTTTGTTATTTTGTGTAAATTTCCAGCAAAAAAACGTAAAGCCTAAGGCACTTTTGCGGGAAGTTAATTAAGGTTTCAGATACTAAGCAATGATTGCACTGAATCAAAAAGGAGCGAGATATGAACAAATGGTTTTGGGGTGTATTGATTTTCTGCTTTATTGTAATCAATGAGATAACAGTAGATTGGTTACTCGCCATTACCATTGGCGGTTATGGTTTCGAAGCCAGCTTCGAGCATATCTTTCGATATTCCTCTCCTTTTGCTTACTTTGAATCGGCTCCCTTTCGGCTCATTCCTTACTTGCTACTTACTAGCCTAGCTGCTTTCCTTGGTGACTATTATTCTGTTCATGAAAAAATGGCATTTTGGGGAGCACTAATAGCAATAGCGCTTTTTCATTTTTGGGGATATTGGGGCTTAAATTACCCTTCCTATAATGGTGA
The DNA here is from genome assembly GCF_000213655.1 of Alteromonas naphthalenivorans. Taxonomy (NCBI): domain Bacteria; kingdom Pseudomonadati; phylum Pseudomonadota; class Gammaproteobacteria; order Alteromonadales; family Alteromonadaceae; genus Alteromonas; species Alteromonas naphthalenivorans. The sequence continues at coordinate 696,223 of NC_015554.1, read as the reverse complement.
GCGCCTATCATCGACAGCCGCATTGGCACTTCTTTTTATTCCCCTGCACGCTATTTGGGTTGGCTTACTTGCGGGTATAGTTACAGGGCTTTTATCGTTATTGTCCGCTAGTATTTTCAAGAAAATTCGCGGCGTTTAATGACAGTAAAACAGCCAATTAAACGCCTTCGAATAAGCGATCTTGCTAGCTACCAATTTGCAATGAAATAATCCGCTTAATTTCGCCCAGCGATAACACCGCCATCAACATCCCAAATCGCACCGGTTACCCAACTCGTTTGTTCTTGTAACAGGAAGACAATACTATTAGCGATATCATCAGGTGTTCCAATGCGACCTATTGGATGAAAACCGTTGAAGCCGGCTAGCGCATCATCAAGTTCAGATGGGTCAATAAACGACTCATAAATAGGCGTTTTAACTACCGCAGGCGATACTGCATTTACCCGTATATTATGCTCTGCTAGTTCCATAGCCATATGTTGCGTTAATGCATGCAAGCCTGCTTTTGCCATTGAATAGGCAGAAGACGGTGTTGCTTTTATTGCCTGTTTCGCCCACATAGAACCAATATGCACAATAGCGCCGCCGCCATGCTTAATCATATTATTCGCCACTGCCTGACTAATAAAAAAAGTAGCGCGATTTAAGCTTGCATAAGTATCGTAATCACTGCCCTCGTGAGATAAAAAGGGCTTAGGGTTAAAGTAGCCAGCAGCGTTCACTAGGTGCTGAATATGTCGATTTTCAGTGTTTATACTATGAATAACTCTGTCTATGTCTTGCTTAAGATATAAATTTGCTTGAATAATTTCTACCGTAGCGCCACCTTTCGATATCGCTTCTAAATCAGATTTAGCAGTAGCCAATTTGCTACCTTTATTACCTAAAATAACAACACTAATACCTTTAGCAATAAGTTGCTTGGCGGTGGCCAATCCCATTCCACTAGAGCCACCTACTATTAGTGCTATGTTTGAAGTATGCATAATTAATTACCTTGGTTATGTTAAACTGTGTGGCGAATTTAACGGTAATTAATAGGCTTAAAAAGTAAGTACTTATCGGTAAGGTAGGTACTTTTTGGTACATCTTAATGAAAACATTAGAGAAGAATTTTTCAAAAAAATTAGCACCAAGCAAAGCGGCTCAAATGGTAGAAACTATTTATGGCTGTAAATGGTCGCTTACCATTTACCAACTTCTGAATAATGGTATTAATCGCCCCGGCGAAATGGTGCGGTGCGTAGATGGCCTTACCACAAAAGTACTCAACCAATGTTTACGCAAAAATATCGAGTTTAATATTTTAGCCCGCGTTTCTTACAACGAAGTTCCGCCCCGAGTTGAGTACGAGGTCACTGAGTTTGGCAGAAAGTTTATGAGAGTACTGGATGAGCTAGACACCCTACAAAATGAAATAGATGGGCATGAATAGTTACTAGTTATCCCCTCTCGCCCTACCACTCACACTTTCCTGCTCCACTGATAGGCCACTCCCGTGACAGGCCAGCCTCCTTCCCTCCAGCACTGATTAAAAAAAACGCGATAAAAACTTGCGCTTTAGAATTACACATGTAATCTTTAATTAAGACTACACATGTAATCCATTTATAGAAAAGTCACTACCACATTGGTTAAAGCGAAATAATTATGAACACACCTAAAGCGCAGCCAGATATTAGCAATACCGAGTTTGAAGTATTAGACGTGATTTGGGACAGCAACCCGATTTCGTCTAACGAGGTCATTGAGCGCCTTAATCAACATAAACCGTGGCATGAAAAAACGGTGAAAACCTTGCTTGGACGCTTAGTAAAAAAGGGGGCTATCAGTTTTCACAAGCAGCAGCGCCAATACCTTTACTACCCCTTAATTGCCCGCGAAGAATATGTTCAAGAAGAAACCAGTAGCTTTTTAAGCCGACTCTTCAAAGGTAAAGTTGCGCCAATGATTGCAGGCTTTGCCAACCAAAACGAGTTATCTAAAGAAGATATCGATGAGCTTAAAGCGGTGATCAAGCAATGGGAGAAAAACAATGATTGAGTGGATGATTTCTCAGCAAACTATGTTAACCGTTGTTCTGGCGCTATTGATTCTTTGTGAGCGATTCCTCACTCCCCAACTAGGCACTACGTTTGTTTACAAAGCATGGTTACTACTTCCGGCTGCACTTGTGATGAACAACCTACCAATTGATTTGGTTTCTATTCCCGCTAATAGCATTAGCCGCTATTTAGTAGGTATTAACCCTAATGTATCCGGTGGGCAGTTTAATGTGCTGTTTTGGTTATGGGCAACGGGTGCTAGCGCAGTAGCGGCTTACATAGCGGCAAACCATATAAGTATATTAAGATCTATTGATAAAAAGCACCTTGTGCGAGCGCCTAGCGCAACGGTTCCGGTAACTTCAAATACATCACCTTCCCTTCGCGCTTATTATTCTGATAAAGCTTCTACGCCTATGCTCTTTGGCTTCTTGAAACCAGCCGTACTGCTGCCAAGTTACTTTAAGACCGCTTTTTCAAACTCCCAACAATCATTAATACTTGAACATGAAAGTGTCCATAACCAACACAAAGATAACCTATGGAATGCTATTGCGTTAGCGTTTGCGGTGCTTTTTTGGTTTAACCCCGTGCTCTGGATTGCGTTGAAATCGTTTCGTAGCAGTCAAGAATTAGCATGCGATAACGCAGTGCTCGCCAACAAATCACCAACCGAGAAACTCATTTATGCAAAAGCACTTGTATGTTGTGCCGAGCATAATTCACAAGCAGTAAACCTGTACCCAACCTTTGGAGAGAAAAATACAATGATTAAAAGATTAAACGCGATTAAAACCCCGCATAAAGGTAATAAATTACTTGCCGCTGGCACAGCTGCTATTTTTGCCTTAGTAACGGCCAACATGGCGTTAGCCAATGTGCCACTTCAAAATACTGAACACAAACAGTCGAAAGTTGACGAAGCAGCCCCGGTAGAATTTGTATCGCCTGAATACCCCAAATCGGCCGAAAAAGGAAATATTGAAGGTTTCGTCGTACTGCAGTTTGATATTACTAAAAACGGTAACACCGACAATGTCACTGTAGTTAATGCCACTCCCGAAGGTATATTTGATGAAAGTGCAAAAGCTGCGCTTGAGCAATGGAAATACAAACCAGCAATTAAAGGTGGTGTAGCCCGCAGGCAAACAGGTTTGTTAGTGCAGCTCGACTATAAACTTGACCAGCCATTAACGGCGGGCACTGATAAGTAAGCTTAAGCCAAAACAGTAAGAATACTAAAAGGAGCTCTTGCTCCTTTTAGTGTTTTCTTCAAACAAGGCTGTTTTGTTTTCGACCACTCTGTCTTAGACCATTCCATCATAGAACGAAGCAAATATTTCACTGCATTCAGTAAAGACTACGGGCACTCCGGGCTCCCTACATTACTTTACCTTTCTTCACCTACCTTAACCTTCTGTAACTATTACCAAAAATTCTTGAGGAAAGGCTCGGCACTGTTTTTGCTTCATTCTATCGTTAGCGCTAGTGATGAGTATCGATGCTGATTGGTTTTGATACCGATGGATTGGATATTATTTATTAGCAAGACCCACAAGCAACAATTGGGAGGAAACATGGCCGGTGGCTGGGCAAAAGACGGGGCAGTACAAGATCAGATAGATGCAAGCGTTGAAGATGCCGTGGCGCGTGCTAAAAACAGCATGTATCAGGGTGAAAGTGCAGAGTTCTGTGAAGAATGTGACGCTCGTATACCAGAACGAAGACGAGTAGCTGTGCTCGGTGTGCAGCTGTGTATAAACTGTCAAGCTAAATTGGAAAAGGCGACTAAGGTTGAATCGGCCTTTAATCGACGAGGAAGCAAAGATAGCCAGCTAAGGTAATTTCCCCTCCTGCTTCTTAAAGATTAACTATTGTTGATTTCACTTAATATTGCTAGCACCTATTCTATTCACTCCTCTATCGCAACAGCGGTGATATGGCACGTACCATTGTGCTCGAGCATTACTAAGCAATGTCTTCAATAGCAGCAAATTATAATCCACTTAACGCTATTTATGCGAAGTCAAATTACTGGAGCTCCAGGGTTTTTATTCGACATTAATAATTCGACACTTTTAAATAAATAACAACATCAAAAATAAGTAAAAAACTCCACCCCCCTTTTCTTTAAAAATAGCCGCCATGAAAATAGAACCACGATTTTAAATGTACTGACATGCATTTACATGTAATCAACTACAAGTATTTAGATATATTTAACAGTCCATTTATTAACATTTATTTCTTGCTACACCATCTCTATTAAATATAATTTCCAAGATATAATACTAAATGTAAATGTTACTTAATGCTTGGTAAGTATTGCATTAATTATTACATTTTCTTCATTTACTTAAGTTTAATTGATATTGAAGAATCGACGCACACCGCAGCCATTAAGGCACCTCTAATAAACTTCTAACGACTTCTGCTCTCTGGCTTAGTTATTGCCATTTTAATAGTGCGTTCAGTATTAGCACTACGATGGCAAGGTTTAAATACGCCGTCCTTCATTTATTAGAGGAATTCATTATGGAAAGAGAAATCGTTGGAACACCAAGCTCAACGGCCGCTAATTTTAGCCTTCCAATAGGGCATCGCATCAGTTGGGGCGCTATCATTGCTGGTATTATGTTAATGATTGCGTTGGGTTGGCTTATGCTCCTTTTGGGCTCTGCTATTGGCGTGGGTATCGCAGATGCTACAGACCTATCTGCAATGGGTAACGGATTAGGCATAGGGTCGATTATTTGGATATTAATAACCACTATTTTCTCTACGTTTGCAGGTGGTGTACTTGCTGCAAAAATGGCAGGAACTGCTGATGATAGAATAGGTGCCCTACACGGCCTAACTGTGTGGTCTGTAGGCACAGTACTTATTGTTATGTTAGGTGTTTCCGGTATCGGCAGTACGATGAACTCAATTGGTAGTGCATTAGGTAGTGCTAATAAAGCCAGCACTACAATTTTAAAATCAGGGTCTGGTAATGAAAGTATGTTGCCCGAATCAGTAAAAACCAGTATTGCCGCAGTGATGAAACGCCAAGCATCACAGGTTATCAGCGAAACAGGCACGGGCTCACAAAGCCCAAATCAGCAAGAAGTAAGTTCAGCTATTGAGTCTTTAAATGCTGAAGATACAGGTGCAATTACCAGTGCACTTATTTCAGGCGACACAGAAAAAGCCCGTAATGAATTAACGCAGCGAACTAGCTTATCAGATGACGAAATCGACTCGATTATCACCGGTGCTCAAGAAAAGGCTGAATCGTGGAGTAACTCAAGTGAATCTAACGAAGCTAAAAATTGGTTAGGCCAGAAAATGGCTGATATTGAAAGTTCGGTGAGCCAATCGGTAGGTGGCATGGCAGGTAGTGAAGTGTCTTCACAAGAAGTTAGCCAAGCATTGAAAGATTTAGATTCAGATACATTGGTTGAAGCGGGTCAGTATTTAATTACTGGTAAACCTGAGATGGCGAAAGATGTATTAGCCGTCAATACCAGCTTATCTGAACAAGAAATTGAAGCCATTGTTAGTGGCGCAGAAAAAGAAGCTAAGCAACTAGTATCAGAAGCAAAAGCTGAATTAAACAAAGTATCGGAAACGGTAGGTACTTATACCCAAGCGGTTCTATGGACAGCCTTTATCGCCTCTGCACTTGGCCTAATAGCCGGCTTAATCGGCGGTCACCTTGGTGCTGGCGCTGTACGTAAAGTTTATGCGGTAGCGTAACAAAAAGCGATATCACCGTTGCGTACACATTAAGTGAAAATAATTGAGGAAGATATTATGAGAATGGGTTTACTAAGTTTAGTCATTGTAGTGTTGATAGTAGCAGCGTTAGTTCAAAACGTAGCTATTGGTGGAATTGGCGGTTTACTTCTACTTGTGGTGCTGCTTCTTTTCCTAACTGGAAGACTATAGATACATGTTTTTTTACTCTCACTCTTTAACGAGCTTATTTTCCAAGCAGCTTAGACTCCAATAGATTAGAGAGTAAAAAAGGCTATTAAATAATAGCTTTCAAATAGAGAACAAGGCTCCTTTAGCATTTGCTATAGGGGCTTTTTTTCTTGCTATAAAAATAATATTTCACTTCACATTAAATAGATTATTTTAAAATATGCATGGCATGTACTTTGCTTTTCTCTATATACGTCATAAGTGCTAAAAATTTAAAAACACGAACGTAAATATTAATTCGAACCTTTTTATATTTATGCGCAAAAACGGTTCCGTTAATAATTCATCAATAGCATTTGCAAACCGTATAGGAGAAAAGCATGTCAAAGATTAATCAATTTACTATGCAGGATCCCCGTTATCAGTATGATGTTTCAGATACTCACAAGAATGATGATCAGCCAGACCCTGGGTTAGATGAAATTCTGTCGCCTAAATCGGACCATGGTGAGAAGACCTATGAAGGTTCAGGTAGATTGAAAGGGCGCAAAGCCCTAGTTACGGGCGGAGACTCTGGCATTGGCCGTGCGGTGGCCATCGCATTTGCAAGAGAAGGTGCCGATGTAGTGATTAATTACCTTCCTAGTGAGGAAAAAGATGCGCAAGACACGCTAACGTATTTGTCAGACTGTGGTATCTCGGCACATGGTATTCCCGGCGATATTTCTGATGAGAGCTTCTGTGAGGAGTTGGTTAGTCAAACCGCAACAAAACTTGGCTCTATAGATATCTTGGTGAACAACGCGGGTAAACAGCAATTTGTGGCTGAGCTAGAAGATTTAACCACAGAACAGTTTTGTAAAACTTATCAAACCAATGTATTTGCTATGTTTTGGATAACAAAAGCCGCAGTGAAACATATGCCCGCAGGTTCGAGCATTATCAACACTACATCTATTCAATGCTATCAACCTTCTGCTGGTTTACTCGACTATGCTTCTACAAAAGGTGCTATAACCAGCTTCACAAAAAGCCTAGCGAAGATGTTAATTGAAAAAGGGATACGAGTGAATGGCGTAGCGCCCGGCCCTATTTGGACACCCATTCAACAAAGTGGCGGCCAGCCTGAAGAGAAGCTCCCTAAGTTTGGTGAAAACGTGCCTTTAAAGAGACCCGGCCAACCTGCCGAGCTAGCACCAGTCTATGTATACCTTGCATCTCAAGAATCTAGCTATGTTACTGCTGAAATTATGGGCGTAACAGGTGGTCAACATCTACCATAATTTGCGGATATTTAGTTAAACATTAACCCAACTGCTCACCCGAGTAGCAAATATGCTATTCGGGTAAGCATACCCTTATAGCTTTTCACCGCACGAATGCTCACGTTAACCGTTTAGCCATTGCACTATGAAGAGACTTTTGCAAATCATAACCCATTGATTTATAAGTTCCTTAGAATGTAATAATAAAAACGGAAAACACATGAAATTAAAAACGCTTGCCTTAGCGTGTGCCTCAACATTTGTAGTTGGGTGTGCCACTCAACACACTTCTTCAGTCAATCAAGCACCAGCTGCCGAGCTATCAACACCATACACGTTAAAGTCTGGCGGAGAGATTTCTGAAAGACAAAAGCATTTATCCATTAGTCATGCAAAGCTTGCCTTTTCCTTCGATTTCGACAAAGAGATAGTGTTTGGCGATACCACACTTACGCTGCAAGCGCCTTTACCACAACAAGAAATCTCTGTGGATTTAGACACACGTTTTACCATTGAAAGCGTTTGGCTCAATGGTACCGAGCTACCTGCACAGCAATTTAGTAACCTTGAAGGCGAGCTTATTGTTTCGCCAAATAGCAGTGTGTCTTTTCCTGTAACGCTCCGCATTGTCTATTCCGGACATCCACGCACGCCAATCAGAGCCCCTTGGGATGGCGGAGTGATGTGGGAAGAAACACCGGATGGACATCCATGGTTGGCAACAGCAGTGCAAGGTGAAGGGTGCGACATTTTCTGGCCGTGTATTGATCAACCTTATGGTGAACCTGCTAACACCGAGCTTTTCATTACCGTACCTAAGCCGCTTGTGGCCGCCAGTAACGGCGTATTGGTTGCTACTGAAGAAAAAGGTAATGACCGCACTTTTCATTGGCAAACCAAGTCGATGCACAATACTTATGGCATTGCCTTAAACATAGCGCCTTATGAAAAGCTGACCAAAAGTTTTACCAGCATATACGGTAACACCTACCCGTTAACCTACTACCATCTTCCAGAAAACGAAGAAAAAGCCGAGGCATTATTTGCCGAACTTCCTGAAATGATAACCTTTTTCGAGCGGATGATTGGCCCCTACCCGTTTGCCAACGAGAAAGTGGGCATAGTACAAACACCTCACCTGGGTATGGAACACCAAACCATTAACGCCTATGGCAATGAATATAGAAAAGATGACGCTGGATATGATTGGTTAATGCAGCACGAGTTTGCCCATGAATGGTTTGGTAATCAGCTAACCAACGACAACTGGGATCACATGTGGTTACACGAAGGGTTTGGCACCTACATGCAACCGTTATATGCACAATACTTACACGGCAATGAAGCCTATTTTGTGAAGCTTAACGCACAGCGAAAAGGGTTGGCTAATGCTCACCCTATCGTTAGCAACGAATTGATGTCTGAAGAAGATGTGTATGAAAAAGGCCCAGCAGGTGATATTTATGCCAAAGGTTCATGGGTTATTCATACACTTAGAGGGCTAATGGGTGATGAACCCTTTTTCCGTTCTGTAACCGAACTTGTGTATGGCCGTGTTGACCCACAACCAGGCAATTTCGAACCTATTTTCGCCAATACTCAAGACTTTATCGATATCGTCAATAAAAACAGCGAGCACAATTTAGATTGGTTTTTTGACGTGTATATATTCAGCGCGGCCTTACCTATATTAGATGTAGCCCGTACAGAAAATGAAGTCACCTTTACGTGGAAAACAGAAGGTGACTTGCCCTTCCCTATGCCCCTAGAGGTTAGCGTAAACGGTAAAGTAACTACGCTTGATATGCAAAACCAAACCAGTTTAATGGTAACCGAATACGATGTGGTGGTTGCCGATCCTAATAGTAAGGTGCTTCGCTACGAACAGCGATTCGAGGATTATAAAGCCTGGCAGGAAGCGCAAGCTGAAATGAGGAAAAAGCAGACCGAAAAATAAGCTTAAAGCAGGGAGCTTAAAAAGCTCCCTTAAATATGCGCTAATTGAGGTTGGTAAAACGAACCCATTGATACCCCGTTGCCGTTCTATCGCTTCTTGGAAATGGGAGTAACCACCTTACTACTCTCTACCAGTTCTTCTAATGCCACACCTGGGTCTTCTTCCCCAGCCACTGACGTAGCATAGGGGCTAGCTGCTTCAGCTTCCTCATCTGAAATGGGGGTGACGTTTCTGGTACGAGAGCCAGTGGTCTCGCCCTCCTTGTTTTGATTTTTATCTTTCAAGCCACGCATTAATTCCTCCAAGTAGGGTACAAATTCTAAGGCTAGTGCTATCAATAGTACGGTAACTAAATACCATGTGGGTAAAGGGTCTTCTTTAAGTTGTAGCGCGAAGTCAGCAGGAATGTCGCCGAAACCAAACAGCGCAATAAAATGCGGCCAATGACGACCCACTACTAACACTAAGGCTAGCAGCGGGATCATTTCTAAAAAACTATGAACATGCTGCTCAATTGGGCCTACACGGCGCTTAGTTACAGCATAAGATACATCCCACATTGCCGTTGCTTCATGCACAAAAAAGAGCAAGATACTGATAGCGATAATTAGGCTGTTTACTTCGAATATCAGCACCATGAAAAGTGGAATGCCCACTTCAGCGAACATAAGTAAATGGATAAGAGATTCTTTTGCGCCGCTCGTACCAGAAATATTACTTCGCCTGTGGCAAAACCAGTCGACTATGCCCGCCACAAACCAGATGGGAATGATGAAATACATTAGGATAATTAGCGTAGGATCGTCCATAAAAACCTGCATCTCCTCTTAAACAAGGCCTACATCAAGTGACATAAGCGAAGGTGTATGAGGTTATAAACGGACAACAGAGCAGAACAGATTAGCAGTTCATTAAATTTTTTTAACGTTGATGGTAGATATTTAAAATTGGCAAGTCGATGCTATTCAATAGCTTCTTAAAATAGGACACCCACATTATCAATAAATTAATTTGTGAGTGTCCCAGCTACCCAAGCGTTCTAAAGCACCTCAATGGGAGTATTTTTCATTATTGAAGCCCGTCTTGGAGTAAAAGCACTGAAGGCTAATCTAATAAAAATTCATCGAATAGTATTACTTCAGAGTTTAAGTCCGAAGGATCGAAAACATAACTTTTCACGCTGCCAGACTGCGTATCCAACACTGAAAATACCGAAAGGTTATTACTGGTTACAAACGGCAAATTTGGATAACTTTCATTTTCCATGCTCATCGGGCTGAATAAGGTTGGAAAGCTCATCACTCTATCCTGGGGATCACCGTTCGGAGGATAATTTTCAATATCCCAGCGAGGTGCCGCAGAATTTACATCTTCCCAAAAGTCTGAATAACTCGCCCTTACATCTGCCGTATAAGATCCGGTTGAATCTATGTAATACGCGCCATAACTATTGCCCACATTCGAGCTTTCAAGGTAATTTAAGCCTTCAACCTCTGCTCTGTTCCATAGATGTGAGTGCCCTATGTGGACCAAATCAACATCATTTTCAATCAATAAGGGTTCAATATCATTTAGCCAAACATCTTGCGCCAGTGGGTATTGATAGCGTATTTCTTCCGCTGTTCCAAGCAAAGGAGCGACTTCGGATGTCCACGTTTCAGGGGCGATTGGAAAAGTATATTCGGTGATAGTTTCGTTCTGATTCTCATCAGTTGTAACAACTTGCATTACAGGCTGTGCTAAAACGGGAACCGTATTATCACCTAATCCAAAGACGCCTTGATGTGCCATAACCACTTTGTATTTAGCCTCTTTAAAAGCATCGGTTTCCATTACGCCCTGCAGCCATGCGTATTGATCTGATTGAGCATCGAATCGCTCGAAAAGAAACTCTCCAAATCCCCATTCAGAAGGCGAGTCAAGGGTATCTATACTTTCAACAAACTTTGTTTTACTGGTACCTGAAACGCTCCAAGAGCGCCATATTCGAGAGACATTCATAGAGATAATGAATACATCACCAAACGAAGCAGCATAATAGTCTTCTCCTGATGGCCCATCATCCGGAAAACTAAAAATGTCTAGAAAGCTCTGCTGATTATGTGAATTATCCGCTATCCACTGCGCTTTTATACTTTCATCGCCGTCAGGATTAACCGTTTCAGCTACTTGATCATAAGCTACTTCAGCATACCAAGCAGGCTGAGGATCGTTGAAGCTTCCGTTTAAAGAATATCCCTCTTCTTCAGGGGTATAACGTCCCATGACTTCGTGATTTCCGATAGTACCAAATAACGGAGCATGCTGAAGAATCTCGCCTCCATTATAGGGAAAACCTGGTACATAAGCCTGATAGTGGCCTTGCAATGCGGGGAAAAAAGCGGGAGAGTCTTCTTTTACTTGGTCGAACCATTCTGATGCTCGGTCAGGGACGTTTACGAAATCTCCTGCAAACAATACGGCATCTGGTACGCCCACGGTTTCAACCACTTTTTGATAATTTGCTACCACGTTTTTCTTAGACTGAAGATCCGAGGTTAACAATATTTTCAACGCCTGACCTTCTGATGGTGCAGGTGCTAGCGTGAAGCTATTACTCTTAAATTCAAATCCGTCTTCATCGGTACTGGTAACGAAATAATCTACTCTTTCACCTTGAACAAGACCTGTTGCTGTTGCCTCATGACGATAAACATCACGGTAGGTTAAAGCATCATAATTAATGTCTCCCAATGAAGAAGAAGTATCTTCCATCATTCGGTTTAATTTGGTCGTAGTAATTTCCGAGGTTGATGAACTTCCAAAGGACAATTCGTGCTCACTGCCTTCAAAATTCGTAAACCACACAACGTTCACAGTGCTCGGTGTAGGGAGTTGCAAAAATGGGTCTGTGAGCATTTCATGTTCAGGATTAACTACTACTGGTACCTCTACGGGAACCTCTACTTCAACGGTTTCATCGTCATTACACCCGGTGAGTAACAAAAGCGGGGTAAAAAAGATTAGCGTTCGCCACTGTATCTTCATAAAGCCTTTTCCTTTTGTGTTATAGATTTAACCTATTGTTCGTGAAAACAATAGAGAAAACCTATGAAGTAAGGGCTGAACATTTATGAATTTTTGGTGAAATATTCTTGAACCGTAACGTTAAAAAGATTAGTTAAATCATATATATACAGGAACTTATAAAACCAAACTTCAGCAGATTCATTTTACTAAAAGCGTAACCCAAACCATTCTGTGGTCAGAACTTGCTTGTCTGTCATTAACTAACCTATACAAGTCACTGTCTTTGGTAGGCCAAAATACGCCAGCGTCTTTTACGTCAAAGCCATACTGTGAAGGCAGTACATAATCGGCTCTTGCCCCCCAATAGGCAGTGAAACGGCTACTGAAGGCTTCGCTTGAGGCTGCTGCGCCACCAGCACTTGTTGGAATAAGGCGATTGTTCACCAACGGGCTTTCGGTTAATTGCTCTATCACATCAGGTCTGTGTTTATCGCCAATATCAGCGGCATTAAAATCGCCAACTAATACGAACCGGTCGTTCTCTTTTAAGCTAACCTGCTCGCCAGCATCGTCATAAATATAGCCACCACGTTCAGGTGTTAAGTAATCTGCCATTAGACGAATTTCATCGTGATTGCGCGTACCATTTCTGTCTTCAGCGCCGTCGAAATTTGGCGGTGTGGGGTGCATAGCCAATATGTGCACTATTTTTCCGTTCACATTTACCGGAATATCCCAGTGAGATTTAGAACTTAGGCGAAAGGCTTGCCACTCTTCTTTTGAATACCAAGGCGTTCCCTTTTCATCAGTACTGGCAGCAGGTAAAATCGGCTGTTGTGCATTAGGCATATCTTGCCATTTGAAGGTTTGAAAAGTGCGCGCATTCGCCTGTTCAATCGGGTACTTAGACAATACCACCATGCCATATTGGCCTGGGTATAAGCCGTATCCATAAGCATCACCGCCGAATTGTTCTTTTTTGCCATTATTGTCTAAATCAAAATTGGTCGGCTCACCAGTGTTGACGGTATTTGTATAAACATAGCCATAATCCACCGCTTTTTGCCCCCCCTGAGATACATTCAGGTAATGCTTTATAAAGTAATCAATACCTACCGACTGGTCGGCGATATAATCAAACTCATTGAGTAACAGAATGTCGGGGTTAACACGTTGAATTATTTCAGCAATATTCTTAACTTGCGAATTCTCACCATTAGATAGCACCTTCTGTAAAACCTTCGCACTAGGCGCTAACCCAAGCGCTTTGTAGTTAGTCGACTCCATGCTCACATTAAACGTGGCTACTTTTATTGTTTGAAGCCCTTTATGTATTTCAAGCGGTTCTGGGGATTCAAGTGCTTCGGCGTTTAGGGCAGTTGGCAGCAAGGTAGACGACAGCAAGGTAAATAGTGATACAAGAAGCCTGTATTTCATGAGTTTGCTCAGTGGTTATTCTACTTTCTATAAGACTATCAATATTACGGTGATTACCAAGCGGTTTTAACCCATTTATTCGTCGCTTGAAATCTTAGTATGGGCTCACATTTTTTACTCGCTAAATTAGATGCAGTATAGTGAGTGTCCATTTTTAGGTAGTAAGTGCATGTCGATTAACCTGCGTAAAACAAGCCGCAATTTTCACTTGTGGCTCTCTTTGGCCATTTTTATTCCTGTCGTTGTTGTGATTGGCAGTGGTCTTTTGTTGCAGGTAAAAAAAGAGTTCGACTGGCTACAACCGCCTACCCAAAAAGCCGCTGGTAACGCCCCATCTATTAGTTTCGATAGTATTATTGAGGCAATTCAGCTCGTCCCTGAAGCCGAATTAAACAGTTGGAGCGACATCGACCGTTTAGACGTTAGGCCCGACAAAGGCATTATAAAAGTACGCGGAAAGAATCATTGGGAAGTACAGTTGAATGCAACCAATGGCGAAGTGCTGCAGGTTGCTTATCGGCGTACCGATACCATTGAAGCTATTCACGATGGCAGCTGGTTTTTTGAAGGCGCAAAGTTATGGCTATTCTTGCCCGCCGCCATTTTGCTATTCATTTTATGGCTGACGGGCTTAGTGATGTTATTTACTACATTAAAGAGTAAATATCGAAAACGTTACTATCGTTCACAGCAAAAAGGTTAACGCTAGCTGTACACTTTCACCTTGCGCAAATGCCGCTTTGTCGTCGGCGCTTACATAATATTGCTGATTAGTAAGATTACGCCAGCTAGCTTGCAGTGAAGTACGTTGGTTGAATTGCCAAGCCGCGCCAATATCTAATGTCGTTACATTATCGAGTTCTTTTTCACCATCGCCAATATCCCGCTTGCTGGCGCGATAAACAAGCGTTGAAAATAGCCGTACATCCTCTAGCTCATACCCTAATGTTAGTCGCTGACTATGTGGCGGAATATCAGCAATAGCGCTACCTATATTATCTTCGCCCTCAATCCACGCGCCATTTAACTGCGCGAACCAATATCCTTGATCGGGTGTGTTATTTTGCGATCTATTTGCAGCTTGTGACTGTTGCCAATCTAGCTGATAGCTTATGCCTTGAATGGTCGCACTGTCTAAATTACTGTAAACCTGAACATCTTCAGATACCGTAGTACGCTCAATATAGTGGTTGATTTTCTGCCGAAACACTTCAACTGAAGCTGTTAAGCCGTTGCTGTTATACGATAACGAAGCCTGTATATTTGTGGCCTGCTCTGTGTCTAAATCGACATCACCTAACACGGTACCCCGAGGGGTTTCACCGGAGAAATAGCGTTCAGTTAATGACGGATTCCTAAAGGCGCTAGATAAGTAAACACTAGCCGTCCATTGCGGCGAAAGTATATGGCTAGCGCCAATAAAACCGCTGATGTTAGCATTTTCAATATCGACAGCATTGTTAGACTGTTGCTGCCAATCTAACCTACCTCTAAACGCTAGCGAGGTATCACCAAAAGAGCGTGTTGCATCAGCAATACCGGCAATTGTGGTTTCACTGGCATCCAATGTACGAAGCTCGTAAGCTAATTCAGAGATAAAAGATGAGCCGGTCGAGCTTAATGTCTCATTTAAAAGAGATTCACCTACAAGCGAGCCACTAGCAGAGGAAACCAAGGTAAGCTCCCTTTCATCAATAGTTACCCCCTCCCGTCCCAACAACTGAACTTGCCAGTTTACCTGCCAGTTATTGATACGTGCGTTACTGCCAACATCAAATCCGAAGTCTAACGCCTCGCTTTCACTTTCGTTTATCCGATCCTCGGGTCTTAAAATGTGGGTGTCCAATGTGGATTGGTGCCACCAAAGGCTGCTAAATATATTAGAGAATGCAAACGTCATTTTGCCTAGCCAGTGCGTATTTTCTGGGTAGGTTGTTACTCTATCTTCTGGAAAGTCGCTACTGGATTTACCGATATCACGGTTGTCTGAATACAACGTCCAGGCTTCTTTCAGCACACCATTATCCGGCCGATGCCTTAAAAACAAGGCGGTTTGTTCAAACTTATCGAACAGGGTATTGCCTTGTGCGTCAGAGCCGTTATTGCCTTTACGATACGACAGGTTCCAGTCGGTATTGCCTGCATAATCGGCATAACTGTAGTCTTGTGCCTGCTGGTTACTGCTCCACCCTATTTGAAGGTTAGATTTAGTGTTGTACGGTAGTAACAAATCCACAGCGCCACCTATAGCGCCCGAACCTAAATAGGTAGAGGCAGCGCCAGGAATGACGGCAACACCTTGAATAAATGAGGGAGGAACAAACCCAACACTCGCCCCTGCGCGGCGATCACTCACAATAGGTACGCCATCAAGCAAGGTTTGTATTCGCCAGCGAGAAAAGCCCCTAATATTGATATTTTGAATTTGCCCACCTTGCCCATTTAAGTTAACTGAAGGCGATTGGAGCAAAATGTCATTAATGTGGGGGCTACCCACAAGATTCGATTTATCGTAAGTATATTGGGGGAAGATGCTGTTTAAGGTTTGATTGTAATAGGCGCGCTCTGCGGTGACAGTGTACCGCTCGACTTCCTTAGCGCTAATATCGTTGGAGCTTGCATTGTTAGCCCCTTCAGCATCAACACCTTCACTATCAGCGCCTTGAGCATCAGTAGCACTGGCACAAAAAACGGGGACGGCTAAAAAAGAAACGGTTAACAATAGTCTAAAAGGGGCTAATCCAAAACGCGAAAACTTAGCGGAAGATAAAAAACAGAAAGAATACGACAGGCTTTTCATTGGGTCTTGCTACGGTAGTAAAGCTAAAAAAGAAGGGTGAAAATAAAAAACGCGGCAGCGTAACGCTGCCGCATCTGTTTGCACTAACGCCCGTTAGTTTGCAATAACCGGAATGCCAGCGGTCCACGGACCACCTTCATTCACCACCGCTTGCTGAAGCGCAGGCAGCGTGGTTTCATGCAACGTTTTAATACGCGCAATTACTTGGCTTAATTCATCTTCAGCGTAACCAAGTTGGTCTTTATGCTGTTGAGTCGGCCCATAAGATGAATTTAATGCCGAACGTGCATAGCGCAAACGGCTCATAATATTAGCCGGTTTAATCCCTTTGCGATTGCGCGACTCTAAGCCAGTAAACGCTTTATTAATATCGTTTATTTCACTTTGAATACTCGCAAATTGTGCTTCAAATTGGGTTACATTACTTGGTGTGCGGTCAATTGCCACACGAAGCAACGCCATAGTGTCTTTTACCTGTTTAAGCACAGTGGTTGAAGACATTGCACGTTTCTGCGCTTTAGTTAAGGCGTTCCCATAAGTTGTAATTTCTTCAGCAGATGCCCCTTCAAGCGCACCTTCATAGATAGATTCCAACGTAAACTGAACAGGCTCAGCTAATTGAGTAACTGTTGCACCTTCACGCTTAAATAACGTCGCACTATAGGTTCCCGGCAATGCCATTAAGCCGTTATTTTTGCTGTCTTTCTTAGTAAGCGGCGTAGTATTCGAATACTTCATATCCCACGTAATGCGGTGAAGCCCTTTCTTGGTGCTGCCCGATACGCGATTTATTACGTCGCCCGCATTGTCACGAATCTCGACATAAACAGCAGGTTCTGGCTCTTGAAGTTCAGCTTCTATCGCTTCCCAACTTGGGTATTTAGGATATTTGTCATCTTCAAGTAGCTTTTTCTCAGCTTCTTGACGCTTACCCTTCGCGGTTAACAAACTGTCTTTTAAGAAATAGGTTAACGTAGCGCCATGTGCTGGGTTTTCAGCTACAAAGCGATCATCACCGTCCGAGTCAGAGTGCCTAGTGTCTAACTTAAACCATTTAACTGGGCGGCTGGGCGCAAATAAAAGCGCGTCTTGTTGCATCGATTTTTCAGTTAATGCGCGAAGTGGTGCGTAATCATCTAGAATATAAATACCACGGCCAAATGTACCGGCCACCAAGTCGTTTTCTCTGCGCTGAATTTTCACATCGCGAGTAGAAATGGTTGGTATACCGCCATCAAGTTCAACCCACTTTTTACCGCCATTCACCGTAAAGAAAACACCAAACTCAGTACCAATGAACATCAAATCTTTGTTCACATGATCCTGCACAATACGCCAAACAAGGTGTTTTGCAGGTAGGTCGTCAGCAAGTGACGTCCACTTTTTACCTAGGTTCGTCGACTTGATCAAATAGGGTTTGAAGTCGCCATATTTATGGTTGTCTAGAGCAACATATACGGTATTCGGATCGTATAAATCAGCACGGATATCATTTACATAAGCGGTAGCAGGAATACCTTTAATAGCGTCTAATTCAATCTTTTTCCACGACTCACCGCCGTTGGTAGTGACTTGAATGATGCCATCGTCGGTACCAGCCCACAGAATGTTTTCATCTACTGGGCTTTCAGAGAAGTTAGCAATGGTGTGGAATTCTGTCATGGCGTACAAATCCCAGCCCGCTTCTACCGACCACGTTCTGCCCATCATAGGCATATGCATACGGTTTCCGTTTTTGGTAAGGTCGCCAGAAACGGCTGTCCAGCTATCGCCACGGTTATCAGAACGCCATACGCGCTGTGATGCAAAATAAATACGAGCAGGGTCGTGGCTAGACACATTAATAGGTGCATCCCAATTATAGCGCTCAGCAGGGTCGCCCGGTAATGGCTGCGGCTTAACATAAACCCCTTCTTTGGTGGTCATGTCTACGCGGGTAAGGTTACCCTGTTGCCACTGAGAATACATAATA
The DNA here is from genome assembly GCF_000213655.1 of Alteromonas naphthalenivorans. NCBI lineage: Bacteria > Pseudomonadati > Pseudomonadota > Gammaproteobacteria > Alteromonadales > Alteromonadaceae > Alteromonas > Alteromonas naphthalenivorans. Next base: position 677,826 of record NC_015554.1, on the reverse strand, counting down.
TCTGGGTTGCCCGGCTCAACCGCTGGCTGATGCCCATCGCCGCCTAGGGTTAAGAACCAATCTTTGTTCTTAATACCTTCTTCGCGCATTGTGCGCGATGGCCCACCTTGGGTAGAGTTATCTTGTGCGCCCGCATAAATCATGTAGAAGGGTTTTGAATCATCCGGCGCCACTTTATAAAACTGCGTTAACGGCAAGTTCGCCATAAAACGCCAATTCGCCATTCTGTCATGAGACATATAAATGCCGCCATCTGATCCCATCAATACAAAATCAGGATCAGTCGGGTGGAATGCCATAGCATGGTCATCTACGTGCTTGCGCTTAGTATTGATTGGCGTCCATGTTTTGCCGCCATCGTCCGACACTTTGCTGTAGTTACTGGCAATATAAACACGGTCAAACTGGTGTTGATCAGCAAAGATTTCTTGGTAATAGTGAGGGCCTGTACCTGCACCTATTTCATCAGAGACCTTGGTCCAACTTGCGCCTTGGTCGGCTGAACGATAGAAACCGCCTTTGCGATTGTCAGTTTCGATAGTGGCGTAAAGCACGTCTGGGTTCATAGGTGATATCGCCATGCCTATTTTACCCATGTTACCTTCTGGCAAACCGGTTTTAAGTTCGGTCCAGGTTTCACCGCCATCGTCAGACGTATGAATGCCTGCCCCTTCGTTAGTCCCTACATATACGGCAATAGAACGTTGGCGAGCCCATGTGGCTGCATAAAGTTTATCTGGGTTACGCGGATCGATAAGTAAGGAGGTTACGCCCGTCCATTTGTCAGCAGGCGTGAGTACTTGCTTCCATGTGTCGCCACCGTCAGTGGTTTTGTAAAGACCGCGTTCACCGCCACCAGACCATAGCGGCCCTTGAGCAGACACCCACACAATATCAGGGTTGGTAGGGTGAATAATAATGTCAGAGATATGTTCAGACTTCTCTAGCCCCACATTATTCCATGTTTGACCGCCATCTACAGACTTATATACGCCGTCACCAAAGCTAATATGACGCCCGCCGTTGTTCTCACCAGTACCTACCCAAATAATGTTTGAGTTACTAGGTGCAATAGTCACATCGCCAATAGAGTAAACCGCTTGTTTATCGAAAATAGGCGTCCACGTATTACCTGCGTTTGTGGTTTTCCACACGCCACCAGAACCTACCGCGGTATACCATGTTGAAGGGTTATTTTGATCGATAGCAATATCTGCTATTCGGCCAGACATATAAGCAGGGCCAATATTTCTCAGCTCCATGGCTTTAAAAGTTGAACTGCTAAAAATAGGTTTGTCGTCGTTAGGTTTTTCTGCAAAAACAGTCGAGCTTGAGAGTGCAAGAGATACAGCTACTGCAGCTTTAAGAAGCTTTTTCATTATTATTATCCACAGAGTGTTTATTTGAATTTAGAATTATAGGTATTAACACTATATAGAGTTACTAACAAACCTATAAAGTTTCAATAAACACACGACCAACCACTGAATATAGAGGTTAAAAAATGGTCGTCAGTGGATAGGCATTGTAAGGGAAAATTTTTATACTCCCCCCAAATTATGGCTGGCATGTTTGATTTGTATGTCTGGTTTTAGGGGTAATAGCTATGCTTTTTTAACCGCTAAAATAACGGTTAAGAAGTACGGCGCTTATAAAAAGCGCAGCACTTGATAAGCAGCTCACAATAAGTAGCTCAAAATAAGCAAATGTATCTTATTAAAAAGTGACGATGTCATCGTTAATTAAATGCCCTACTACAGAACTGTTTTCAGCGTCGACAAACCCGTTGTCGATAGCTTTAGCACGGCCGCGAGTTACTTTGCGATAGTTAGGGTGGGTATAAATATAAGTTTGCTTTGAACGTAATGCTTCTAACACACGTTCTGCCAACATAGATACAGGAATACCAGACTCCACCGCCATCGTGGCCGCTTTGGCCCCTGCTTTTAGTTTTTCTTTATCGATACGCTTTTCTGTGGCTACCGCATATTTTTCTTGTCTGTTGCGATAAGACTCATGAATACGGGTTTTTACAAATGCAGGGCATAACACCGACGTGTGGATATTAAATGGCTCTAGCTCTGGCATCCAGCTTTCAGTCATAGATACTACTGCTGCCTTAGAGGCACAGTATGCGCCCGCGTATGGCATACCCATCAAGCCAGCCATCGATGCCACGTTTAACACCCAGCCCCCTTCACCATGTTCTTTAATGGCAGGAACACAAGCTTGAGCACCATACAAAACGCCCATCACATTCACGTCCATTACCCAGCGCCAAGTTTCAGCTTCAGAGTCTTCAATTTTTCCAGGAGAACCACCCACACCTGCGTTATTGATGACCATATGGATTTTGCCAAATGCCTCTTTGGCTTCAGCTACAACACCTTCCCATTGGGCATAATCGGTGACATCAAGTGAACACGTGATTACCTTGTAGCCTTTTGAGCGCAAGTCTTCGCTAGACTGTGCAAGCGCTGCGGCATCTATATCGGCCATAACAATATTCATTCCCTGCGCCGCTAATGCTTCACTTAGGGCTAAGCCAATTCCACCCGCTGCGCCAGAAATAACCGCGGTTTTACCTGAAAATTCATTAGACTGAGACATCTGCTCTCCTGTTGCCTTTATTCCTGCAGCTCAATTAATTGCTGCAACTGCCGTTTGCCGCCATCACTATGGCCGAATGCATATAAGGCCATCGAAATGCGAAGCATAAATAATGAAATAGTGAGTTGTTCAGCAAGTAGACTAGTCTGATGACGTAAGGGTAGATACTTTATTTGGCTAATTTCAGATACTTCATGAAATCAATAATATGGAGAAAACAGGCTACTGCTTTTTAGTGTGGCTAATAAAAATAGCGCGTTTTATGATTTTAATAATATGACGTCTTAATTAAATATGACTGATATTCATCAATATTTAGGTTGTAAGCCAAAATTGAGTGCTTCTACTCATCGCAAAAATCGGCTTACTTAACGGTTATCCTAACTTACTTCGTGAAAGCTAAAACATGCAGAAAGATAAAACATTAAATTAACAAAACGAGACTTTAGCGGTGAACAAAGCATACAAATAGAATGCACAGGCCCAATTTATCAAGTATTCAGCTAAAAATAGCATTTACACTCTCAACCTTTAAAAAATTAATTTTTTGTTAACACAAGGGAAAATAGAGAGTTTATATTGAGACGACTTCTAATAAGGTGGTCCTGCTCCCCCTTGTGATAAATAGAATTAATCATTACTCTCCCACGCTCAAATAACGGCTCAAGTTCATTCGATTATCTAGGCAATTTCAGTCTAGGCAATTGCAATTTTCGAGGATTCTTACGTAAGCATGGCCAATCCATACCCTTCCATTGATGTTTTTCTGCAGCCTGCTTTCGCAGCATTTGTGCAGAAGCTTCAACGCTACACCACGGGTGTAGGGGTATTCCTATGGATTGCGAACGCAGCCTTACTGCTTAACGTAGCATTGATAGCCAGCGGCACAATGGCCGATTCAGGCGAGTTTGTTAGTGCACTTCACGACAATATTGTTATTGAGCCTTTTTTCATTGCGGCTTTTAACCAAGCGCTTTCCCTGTTTTCTCTTCCAACCATAATATTGGTGCTGGTTGGCCTTCAAGTTCATGCCTGTGCCACCGCTAGAGCTCAATTTGTTGGCAATGACCAACCTGTTCCATTCGTTTTTCACAAATACCCTCATCCCTTTATTCAAAAAATTGGTAGCCGAGCACCTCCTACTCTTAGCTAACCGTTTTTGATGTCGATGTGTAAACACTAATCGTTACCCGAAAACGCTAAATTGCGTGCTTGTCTTTGCGGATTAAGCACAGCGGCTATCTATTGTCTTCGATATACATATCGATGCTCTATTTGCTGCTTATTTTGCTGCTCGTCGGTGCTGTTTATCTGCGCTGGCTAATTGCCGCACTCCCTTGAACTTACGGGTTATAGGAAAAATATTTTTGTCTATTCGTAACCTCTTTAAATTAACTTTTACCACAATCGTGCTGATGCTGGCCGGTTGCAGCGGCGGCGTACTCGATCCTAAAGGGCAAGTAGGTGTGGATGAAAAGAATCTCATCATTCTTTGCACCATTCTTATGCTCATTGTTGTGATCCCCGTCATTGTGCTAACACTTTATTTCGCTTGGAAATATCGCGCCAGTCGCGACTTTGAAATTTACACCCCGAAATGGGCCCACTCTACCAAAATTGAAGCCTTGGTATGGTCGGTTCCGGTACTCATTATTATTGCGCTAGGCGTTATTACTTGGCGTTCAACGCAAGCGTTAGACCCCTACGCGCCGCTCGAAGGCAAAGGTGAGCATCTCACTGTAGAGGTGGTGTCCTTAGACTGGAAGTGGCTATTCATCTACCCAGAGCAAGGCATTGCTACGGTTAACGAATTAGTTTTTCCTGCTAACAAACCCATCGCCTTCAAAATTACCTCTGAGAACGCCATGAACTCATTTTTCATTCCTCAATTGGGCAGTCAAATCTACTCAATGGCCGGAATGGAAACCAAGTTACACCTCATTGCAAATGAGCCTGGTACGTTTAAAGGCATTTCATCCAACTACAGTGGCGCTGGTTTTTCGGGCATGAAATTCGATGCTATTGCCACCCCTACTGAAGCTGATTTCGACGATTGGGTACAAAAGGTTAAGCAAGAAGATACAGTATTAACTTCTGGCACTTACAAAGAACTCGCAGAACCGACCGAAAATCACCCTGTGACCTACTACAGCGATGTAAGTGATGGGTTATTCCACGAAATACTAATGAAATATATGAAAGACCACGGCTCAATGGATTTTTACAGCAAGCCTAATAACGCTGCTACAGGTATGAAAAAAGCTATGCCTGATATTCACAAGGGTCATCATGAAGAGGTTAACGAATAATTATGTCTTTTTTAGGTAAATTATCTATAGAGTCAGTGCCTTACCACGAACCTATTATTATGGTTACGTTGGCAGTGATTGCTGTAGTGGGTATTGCTATTGCGCTACTCATTACAAAATACAAGCAGTGGGGCACACTGTGGAATGACTGGATCACGTCTGTGGATCACAAACATCTAGGCATTATGTACATTGTGCTGGCTATGGTGATGTTACTACGTGGTTTTGCCGACGCCATTATGATGCGTACCCAACTTGCGGTAGCGACTAATGGTGCGCCTGGCTATTTGCCACCGGAACACTACGACCAAATTTTCACCGCCCACGGCGTGATTATGATCATCTTTATGGCCATGCCATTTATGATTGGTTTAATGAACATTGTGCTGCCGCTGCAAATTGGTGCTCGTGATGTTGCCTACCCCTTTTTGAATAATTTAAGTTTTTGGCTTACCGCTGGCGGCGCCATTCTCATTAATATTTCATTAGGTATAGGTGAATTTGCAAAAACAGGTTGGGTAGCTTATCCGCCAATAGCGGGGCTTGAATTAAGCCCGGGGGTTGGCGTCGACTACTACATATGGGCCTTGCAGATATCAGGGCTCGGCACGCTACTTACTGCGGTTAACTTTTTAGTGACTGTATTTAAGATGCGTGCACCGGGCATGAAATTGATGCAAATGCCAATTTTCACGTGGACATGCACGTGGGCAAATATCCTTATTGCCGCGTCGTTCCCTATTCTTACGGCAGTGCTAGCCATGCTAACACTAGACCGCTATCTAGACTTCCACTTCTTCACTAACGAAGCAGGTGGTAACTCTATGATGTACATTAATTTATTCTGGGCTTGGGGCCACCCTGAAGTTTATATTTTGGTGCTACCAGCTTTTGGTATTTTCTCAGAAGTTATTTCAACCTTTACGGCAAAACGCTTATTCGGTTACACCTCGATGGTGTATGCATCGGGCGCAATTGCTATTTTAGGCTTTGTGGTATGGCTACATCATTTCTTTACCATGGGCTCAAGCGCCAATGTAAATGCGTTCTTCGGTATTATGACCATGGTCATCGCCGTGCCGACAGGGGTGAAACTATTCAACTGGTTATTCACCATGTACCGTGGCCGATTGGTACTCAGCGTGCCTGTACTTTGGGCATTGGGCTTTATGGTGACCTTTACCATTGGTGGAATGACCGGTGTGCTATTGGCTATTCCTGGTGCCGACTATGTGCTTCACAACAGCTTATTTTTGATTGCTCATTTCCACAACACCATTATTGGTGGTGCAGTATTTGGTTACTTAGCGGGTTTTGCATTTTGGTTCCCGAAAGCCATGGGCTTCAAGCTTGATGAAAGAACCGGTAAGGCCGCCTTTTGGTGCTGGCAAATTGGTTTCATGATGGCGTTCTTGCCTTTGTATGTGCTGGGCTTCTTGGGCATGACCCGCAGGCTTAATCACACCAATAACCCTGACTGGAACCTATGGCTCTACATTGCGGCAGTAGGTGCGTTTGTTATTGCCCTTGGTATTTTCTTCCAATTATTGCAGTTGTTCATAAGCTTTAAAAACAAAGACAAGCTTAACGATACCACAGGCGATCCGTGGAATGGACACACACTGGAATGGTCCACGGCGTCTCCGCCTCAATTCTATAACTTCGCCAATATTCCACACATCAAAGATATCGATGCATGGACAGACACAAAAGAACGTGGCGATTCCTATCAAAAGCCTGAGAAATACGCGCCTATTCACATGCCGAAGAATACCTCTGCGGGTGTATTTATGAGTATGAGCTGCACGGTAATGGGCTTTGCGCTTATTTGGCATATTTGGTGGTTAGCTGCTGTTGGGCTTATTGCTGGAATAGGTGTATTTATTAAGCGTTGTTACACCTCTGATGTTGATTACTACGTTCAGGTAGATGAGATTGAAAAAATTGAACACGCGCATTTAGCTGCCAATGCGAAAGGAGCGTCTGTATGAGCGCACTAGCAAATGATATAGCTCACGATATTCACGAAGAGCACGCTTTAGACCACGACCACGAACATCACGAAAACAATACGGTATTCGGCTTTTGGCTGTACTTAATGACCGATTGTTTGTTATTCGCTTCATTCTTAGCCACTTATGCGGTGTTATTTATGAACACCGCTGGCGGGGTATCTGGTAAAGATATTTTCGAACTAAACTTTGTGGCGGTTGAAACCGCTGCCCTGCTCGTTAGTAGTATCACCTTCGGCTTCGCCATGATTTGTGCGCACAAGCAAAACAAAAGCGGTGCGTTAGCATGGTTAGCTATCACCTGGGTTTTGGGTGCGACGTTCATCGGCATGGAAGTATATGAGTTCCATCACTTAATCGTACATGGCAATGGCCCTCAAGAAAGTGCGTTTCTTACCGCCTTTTTCTCGCTAGTAGGGTTACACGGGCTTCATGTTACGTCGGGGCTTATCTGGATGACCATTTTGTTCATCGAGGTATCCCGCCGAGGCTTACCTGAAAAAACCGTAACGCGCCTGAGTTGCTTAAGCTTGTTCTGGCATTTCCTCGATATTGTGTGGATTTGCGTATTCACCGTGGTGTATTTAATGGGGGCAATGTAATGACAGGCCATCGTTCTAATAAATTTAGCACCAGTGCCTTAGCGGGAAATAGTGCTAACGATGACAATGCAAACTCAGTCAATCACGCTGCCGAGCATGGCAGCGTAAAAACTTATCTTATTGGCTTTGTGCTATCGGTGATATTGACGCTTATTCCATTTGTTATGGTTATGGAAGGCGACTTCTCAAAAGTAACTACCCTGTGGAGCATCGTCGTTTTCGCACTTGTACAAATTTGGGTTCACCTGAAGTACTTTCTTCACCTTAACTTTGTGACTGAAGACGGCAGAGCCAGTACCATTTCGTTTTTATTCAGCGCACTTATTATCTTCATGGTAGTAGGGCTGTCTATTTGGATAATTTACGAGTCTAACGCGATGATGATGTATTAGCGTATTGCTATTCATTATGCATAAGTAACAAGGTAAACAGTAAAATGAACGCGATATTTCGACGCTATTTATCGGTCACCAAGCCCGGTATCATCATGGGCAACTTAATTTCCGTAGCAGGTGGTTTTTTACTTGCCGCCCGCGGGGATGTTGACTGGCCTTTGATGGTAGCGACCTTGATTGGCTTGTCTTTAGTGGTGGCTTCTGGATGTGCAGTTAACAATTGCATAGACAGCGACATCGACACCAAAATGCAGCGAACACGCACTAGAGTGACTGTCACCGGCGAAATGTCGTTGAAAGCAGCCTTCTGGCACGGTGTAGTGCTAGGGGTTGCTGGTTTCGCTTTACTGGCTTTTTACACCAATCTTACGGCAGTGCTTTTCGCTGCCTTAGGTTATGTGGTTTACGTAGGCGTGTATAGCTTATACATGAAGCGTAACTCTGTGTATGGCACCCTTGTTGGTAGCTTATCTGGCGCGGTACCGCCCGTGGTAGGTTACTGTGCAGTAACCGTTGAGTTCGACACCGCCGCCGCGATTTTGCTAGTGATGTTCAGTATATGGCAAATGCCCCATTCTTATGCCATCGCTATCTTCCGTTTCAAAGATTATGAAGCTGCCAATATACCGGTATTGCCGGTGGCAGAAGGCATCGCAAAAGCTAAGCAGCACATCGTGTTATACATTGCGGTATATGCCATGGTTACACTGCTGTTGCCAATTAGTGGTTATACGGGTGTGGGCTTTTTGGCCGTGGCATTTTCCACCAGCTTATGGTGGTTGATTATGGCGCTGCGAGGATATCGCCGCGATATCAATATTGAAGGTTGGGCACGACAAGTGTTCGGGTTCTCTATCGTCAATATTACTGCGTTATCAATTGCTATGGCGGTAGATTATCACTCTCAGGCACAGTTTATTTTTTGATTATTTATATAGGGACCGGTGGTGTCTACAGTAAATACTCGGCCCCCATATCGTGTGATCACCAAGGGGAAACTGACGGTATACGCATCAAGCGGGTTTAACGCGTCTGATGTGACTAGTAGACGCTTATTCTTTTGAGAAAATCGCAACGCGCCACCTAACTTAAATATTACTAAGCAAATCTTGTGCTTAATCAAGTTGCTTTGGTTCCAAAATTTATATTATTATTTACACTTCGTTGGGGAGTAGCCTGTTTCCATTATCCATGGAAAAGTTTGTGTCAACATAATTGGTCACATGACCATGGTACAAACACCACTTGGTTGGCGAGACCATCGATATTTCCATGCCCTAAGGTCAGGCGTGTGGTTTTATCGTGGACTCAATATTGCCTGACCGGAGTTTTGAAGTATGAGTATCTTTGCTCTCATTTTACTTGCCTTTGCTATGTCTACTGATGCTTTTGCTGCCGCTATAGGTAAGGGTGTCAAAATAAAGAATCCTCGTTTTAGCTTTGCTATCAAAGTCGGCTTTACATTTGGTTTAATAGAAGCAACCACTCCTATTGTAGGTTGGATAATAGGGCGTGCAGCTTCTTCTTATGTAGAAGCGTGGGATCATTGGATTGCGTTGATTATTCTTACCGGCTTAGGCGTTTATATGGTCTTTGAAAGCTTTCAACCTGCCATTGATGATGAAAGTAAAACGCAAAAGCAGTCGTTTATTTTGCTATGTGTGACTGCGTTTGGTACTAGCATAGACGCAATGGCGGTTGGCGCAAGCCTTGCATTTGTTGATGTAAATATCATGACGGCCTCCGGCTTAATTGGTTTGGCCACGTTTTTGATGGTAACGATAGGTATTATGCTGGGTAGTTTAATGGGCTCTTTAATAGGCAAACGAGCCGAGACATTTGGTGGAGTCATACTTATTTCGGTGGGTATGTGGATTTTTGCAACCCACACTCTTTAGAATTCAATACTCTTTAGAATTCAATAGTTTTTAGAATACGACACTATAACAATGCCGCTACTTAACGTAGTTGCACATATCTGTAATCGCTAACTGTCTTCTTCATAGACTCAGCTTTATCTATAGTTCACTAAATCAAGGGCGACCTAGACAGCATGCTCGCCCCTTTCATAGTGATTAACGAATACTGCCGGTTAGCGTATAGAGCATTGTACGCCCACTTGCGTTAGTCGTTATTGGTCGGAGCAAGTGTTCCCCGCTCCATTGTTAGTCACGTTGCATGCCTAATTAACCTCTGGATTTAGTTTTGCCTCGAAATTCGGCACAGAACGCTTTTCAGCTTCAGCTGCCGAAGTAACTTTTCCGTTGCTCTCAATATCCTTAACAAGCCACTCCATCTCTTTTATCTCTCTGCGCTGCGCTAAGATGATATTGTCAGCGAGTTCACGCACTCGAGTATCCTCTATATTTGCCCGTTCACTAGTAAGAATTGCAATTGAATGGTGAGGGATCATCGCCTTCATATACGCTGAATCTGAAACAGTTGCTTGTGACCGAACTAAGTATAAACACACCGCAAACAAGGCGATTGCAGCAATGAATATAGACGCGTTCAGTTTCTTATTGGTATACATACCCAACATAAACGAGAGCATGATGATTGCCATTCCCGCGCCCATATACAACGCCATATAAGTACGGGTTTCGCTAAACCAAATATGGGAAATGGCATAAGTGTTTAGGTACATCATGATAAACATGACGATGGTAGAGGTGACTATCATCGCTGCAAATCTTGAATATTTCATATGTATTCCTTACCAATATTGAGCTGTTTGAATAATTTCATTCTCGCTTAAAATACGCTAGGCGTTTGTTGAACTGCCAAATTCAACTGTCAAATTCAACTCCCAAATTCCACTTCCGGATTTGACCGAAGATTGAGTAGATAAGAGTGGAGGCAAATGTAACGACAAACTTGTGAAAACTTTGAATCATCAATGCATATAGCAGGGGATTTCTTACATCCCCTGCTATATGCCTACTGCGAACTTGTAGGCAATTGAGCCTGTTACATTATTTACGATGTTGGCATAACGTACACTTCTCGTACGCAGGCCGAATCGTTAGCTGAAAGGGCAAACACAACCGACTTTGCTATATCTTCGGGCTGAAGTTTGTCTTCCTTGGGCTCATCGAAGAAAGGGGTGTTCACCATTCCAGGGCAAATTGTGGTACATCTACCGCCCCACTCTCTCATTTCTTCCGCTAAGTTTTGGCCAAAACCGTAGGCAAACCATTTACTTGCGCCATAAACCGAGCCTTTTAAAGCAATACGCCCTGCCACCGAGCTTGTTAGAATAAAGTGACCTTTAGTCTTTTTCAGCAAAGGAAGCCCAAGCTTTGCGGTGTACAGCAAGCCGTTCACGTTTGCGCCTAACATACTTTTCCATTCAGCAACGTCGCCGTTCTCAATACCGGCACTTTTTGCACCTGTACCGGCATTTGCAAATACTCCATCTACGTGGCCATAATGCTGAGCCACTTTGCTAAATGCTTTCTCTAAATCATTGAAATCGCTCACATCGGCAGTAACGGCAAAGGCATTAGCCTCGCCAAGATCTGCCACCAAATCGTTAAGCTTGTCTTCACTTCTGGCAATTAAGGCAACTTTATTACCTTCATCTACCAGTGCTTGTGCAGTCGCTTTGCCTATCCCGCTTGACGCACCGGTTATTACAATTACCTTTGAACCTGTTTTCTGACTAGACATGCATACTCCTGTTAACGCTAATTACTTGCTCGCTTAAAATTCTACCTGTGAGTTTATATTCTCACTTTACAAACCTAAGCAATGAGTTGACTAATCTTCTCTACAAAAGCTGGGATGTCATCTGGATTTCTGCTGGTTACCAATTTGCCATCTTGTACCACTTGCTCATCTTTCCAGGTAGCACCGGCATTAATTAAATCTGTTTTGATACTGGGAAAAGAAGTAACTGTACTGTTTCTTGCTAGCTCAGATTCAACCAGTAACCATGGCCCATGACATATAGCAGCAAGTGCTTTAATGCGAGGCTCTGCGTGGGCTTGCTTAATAAATGAAACCGCATCGTTATTAGTACGTAAGATATCTGGGTTAATTTGGCCGCCAGGCAATACGAGCGCGTCGTAATCACTTGGCGATACCGAGGAAACTTGAGCATCTACCGATATTTGTTTACCCCAATTCCCCTCATTCCATGCAGTGATACTGCTTTGATCATCAATTGAAAGTATCTCTACTGTAGCGCCTTGCTCGGTAAGCATATCTTTTGGCTGCACCAGTTCACTTTGCTCAAAACCATCAGTAGCTAAAATAGCGATTTTTTTGCCTTCTAAATTTTGCTGGTTGCTCATTGTAAAACTCCTATTTCTACTCAACATTATTGCCGCTTCCCATTCAGTTGTTTGCATAACGCAAAGCTGAAAAACGAAGATTAACCGGATGAACACTCATCAGCGGAACACCTTCTAAGCTGGCAATTCCAATAACAAACTTATATATGTAACTTGTGACTGCAATAACCAAACCATCACCCAAAACCTCTTAATCACTTGTTTATACTGAACTTTCATTCAGGCCAAAAAGTTATAGTGCTTTAGCCGGAACCTTTGGCATGCGACTTTTTCAGCATTTGTGAAGGTTTTACATGAGGATAAACCCAGCTACATATAGAAAAACATCAGCAGAGCACCGGCTATCATGAATAGATTTTCGGTTAGCGAAACAAAGCCCAATGGCACGTTGCTATCGCCCCCTACACAGGCACACTTGAGTTCACGTTTATCGATGTATACCGCTTTGACCACTGAAACCGCTCCCACCGTACCTATAAATAGGGAGAACGGCGCCACCGCTAACGCGGGTAGTTGAGCTACCATACCAATACCAGCATAAGCCTCTACAAACGGGTAAATATAGGCGTATCGTAGCCACTTCATTGCTAGCAAATCGTAGGTAATAAACGAGTTAGTAAAGCTGAATAGGTCTTTGAGTTTTTGTACTGCCAGCAGCGACATCGAAAACGCGATAAACAGCATGAGAGTACGAATGGAAAAATACGCACCTGCTACCGTATATTGAAATGCTAACGCTAATAACGCAGCTACCGAAAATATAGCTATTACTGGGGTATAGGTGGTACCCGACTGCCCTGCTTCACCTTTATTAAAAAAAGCACGAAGATCGTCGTACCCACCAATACGCTCATCATTTATAAACGTTTGTGGGGTTGTTTTAACGTTGTGCTTTGCCTTGAACGCGTCGGTTTCTTCCCTAGAAGTGAGGGGACGATCATCTATGTTATACCCTTCTCTCTCTAGCAAGTCTTTGGAACGTAAACCAAACGGACAAATATGATTATCGGTCACCATTCTGTACAAAATTGCAGTTTTACTCATCATGCTCTCCTTAGTCTCACTCGCGCCAATAGCTAACAGAAAAGGTTGTAGCTAATGTCGCAATAAGCGCCAAACTCGTCTTTACTCAAACCTGCCTCTAAATTAGATAGCGAGAAGAGATCCGTCATGTGAAATCCTTACGCGAATAGTTCATGAAGCTGTAAATTCCTCACAATTAACGGCCCAAACCCTTCGGTTCTAGGTACCTTCATCAATACCGTTACAATATCTATACCGATATGTACTCAAGGTTATTGTAGGCATTATCGAATATGTCTCTTTGGGGGGAATCTGTCGGATGTATCTCTCGGAGAAATCTGTAGGGCGATAACGCGCAATCGATTGCTGGCCTTATCGTTTAGAGCGTAGAATATTAATTCCTTTCGTTATAGAGTGAGTAGAACTCTCGAAAAGGCATTTAGGATGACATTCGTATTTTTACATGGCTCAGGTTGCACGAATAACGTGTGGGCGCACCAAGTATCGTTTTTCAACAACAGCATTGCTTTAAATTTTCCTGGGCACCCTGATGGCGAAGCATTATGCGATGTAAAATCCATTGCTCAATGGGTGCTTAACACCGTTGAACAAGAAGATTTAACAGACGTGGTGTTGGTGGGTCATTCTTTAGGAAGTGCCGTAGCCATGCAGGCTGCTCTGCTGGCTTCAAGCGAATTAACGACTTTTGATTCAAGTAGATTTAAAGCACTGGTGCTAATAGGTGCGGGCGCTAAATTAAAAGTAATGCCACAACTGCTTACGTCACTAGCAGCGCTTATAGAAGGAGGCGGAGCATTCCCCGATTACCTATTGGCTTCAAACCAACAACTGCAAGAGCCGTTAAGAACTGAGGTAAATTCGGCAATCATTAACAATGGCGCCGCAGTGATGCTGAAAGACTTTACGGCTTGTGACAACTTTGACGTTATGCAGGAGATAGGTAGCATTACATTGCCAGTACAGCTTATTGTGGGTAACAAAGATATTATGACACCGGTGAAATATTCTGAGTTCCTGTTAGGCCAATTACCTAACGCAAAACTAAACATTATAGAAAATGGCACCCATATGGTCTTTGCAGAACAACACGCTACAGTGAACGGTTGCATTCAGGAGTTTGTAAACGGGTTAACCTAGTCTGTTTCCCTTCAGACACTTATTAAAATCTACTTATAAAAAAGGCGTTACGCTAAGCAGTAACGCCTCGTAGTTATTAAGCTACTTTGGCTTTACCTAGCCGGGTTAAACAACCATCTTTAATAGGAATCGTCGGGCAAGCCTACTGCCAATTGCTTAGTTTGGTATTATCAACAGTTTAACTAAGCGTGTCGGCAATATACTTATCGATAATTTGCTCTAGTACATCTAATGGCACGGCCCCGTTTTTCAGAACCGCATCATGGAATTCACCTAAAACAAACTTATCACCTAACGCTAGTTTGGCTTTTTCACGCAACTCAAGAATTTTCATCATGCCCACTTTGTAAGACGTTGCTTGCCCTGGCATAACAATATAGCGCTCGATTTCTGAGGTTACGTCAGACTCGGCCATACCTGTATTAGCTAGCATGTAGTCAATGGCTTCTTCACGGGTCCAGCGTTTCGCATGGATACCAGTATCAACCACTAGCCTTACCGCCCGGAAAAGCTCGGCTTGTAAGCGACCGATATTATCAAACGGATCATCTTGAAAACCGAGGTCCCACGCCAAGCGTTCTGAATAAAGCGCCCAGCCTTCGATATAGGCCACGAAGGGAGCGACCGTTCTAAAAATAGGTAAACCTTCTAGCTCCATTGCAATGGCAATTTGAAAGTGATGACCCGGTATCCCCTCATGATAAGCAAGTGTTCGCATGCTGTAGGTAGGGGTTGCTTTAATATCGTAAAGATTCGCAAAGAAAACGCCCGGGCGAGACCCATCAAACGCGGGGGCTTCATAATACGCACCTGGAGCTGTTTTTTCTTTAAACTGTGGAATACGTTTCACTTCCATACCCGCTTCTGGGCGTACTAAAAACGCATCGCCAAGGCCTGCGTCAATTTCATCTAGAATAGTTTGATAATCGGCTAGAATTTGCTCCCGTCCTTCGGCGGTATCTGGGTAATAAAAGCGTTCGTCCTCTGCTAGCGTATTTATTGCAGCAGTAAATCCTTGGCTAACATCAAATCTTTCTTGCGCTAATATCGCCAGAATCTCAGCTTGTATACGGTCAACCTCTGATAAACCCACATTGTGAATATAGTCGGCAGAATAATCGGTGGTAGTAAAAAAACGCAGGGCAAGTTTATAAGCTTCGCCTCCCCCCTCTAAGTGCCATAAGCCATCGTCGGTTCCCGCTTTTGGCTTAAGGCCTGTAAAGTAATCGATGAGCATTTGGTAAGTAGGATAAACCGTATTTTCTATTTCAGTCGCAACGTTGGATAAAAGCCCGTCGTAGTCAGCTTCAACAATTTCATCAGACTCTTTCATGCGGCGCTGAACCGAGGTATACAGAATGTTTTCTTTTACTGGCTTATCGATAAACCCCTGCATTTCGTCAATGACTCGCTGAATAACAAAGCGTGGCGGAAGGATATTCTTCTCTTCGCGCAACTTCATCCCTTCAAGCATTTGAGTGAAATAGCGCTTACTTTCACTTAAACGGCTAATGTAGAAATCAACGCTTTCTACATCGGTAATCGGGTGCTGCCCATCCATAAAGCTAGGAAAGTTGCTCTGTGCCCCTGACATTTGGTTAAAGGGGTAACTATGATATTGGTACTTTTCGAACCCGCTTAAGGTGTTGAGTAAGTACAGCGCGATGTCTTTGGATAATTGCTGATCTTCATCCAAATCTTCATACTGCACAAGCACATTTTTAACCTGCATAAGCTCATCAAACGTGGCTTGTGAAGACGCTAAACTGGCATCGTCCAAATGGGCGTTATGACCTTTTATGCCCATACCATCTAACACGCCAATTGAGGTCAACGTTTGGGGGCTCTTCAATGCCTGCTGAATAAGGGTTCTATCTAAAAATACGCGAAATGAAAATGGCTTTTCAGCATTCCACTCGTGTGTACCCCAGGCGGCTGCACCCAGTATAATTACCAGCACACCTATGCCTAACCATTTAAAGAAAGTTTTCATCTGTATCCCTGTTATTGTTATTTGTTCTATACAATTTAGACGCTGAAATTTGCGTTTGCGAGTTCTACATTATGCAGGTAAGCAATAAAGTCAATTAAAAGAAAGACAAAGCCAATTTAAGAGATTTCTTCCATACGTAGAAGTTAAAAAACTTTATAGAAAGATTTCGTCCTCTTTCGCTTTCTGAAATGAAATGCTTCATCGCGAAAATTCGACATGCCGCCGCTTGAAATACACGTCTCATCGAAACTATTAAAAATTTACAACTTTAGTATTGTATGACTAATTGATTTTGTGCTTAACTCAGCTCCATAAACGAAACTCGTTTATCACATCTAATAATTATAAGTCTTATCAGACAACACGGCTTTTAGCTGCACCCCGCAACAGAAAAGAAGTAACAGCAGTATGCGTACCAAAAATACGTGTAACTCGTGCATGCAAAAGCACTGCGCTACTGCAACGTTCATTCGCTTTAAAAATACACTTATAAAAATTCAGGAACACACAATGCAACAAGCAAATTTTAACGCTTCTGTTTTCAAGCTTTCCTTGATCGCAGGTGCTATAGCGGCTATACCGTTTTCAACGTCGGTAATGGCTCAAGAACAAACCAACATCGACGAGCAAGATGTTGAGCAAATCCAAATTGTTGGTTCGCGCCGCGTAGGCCGCACTGTTAATGACTCTCCGGTTCCTATCGATATTATCGATGCGTCTTCTATTGAAGCCACTGGTTTAACCGAAACCAACATGATCCTCAATTCGTTGTTGCCAAGCTTCAACTTTCCGCAACCTTCTGTTACTGATGGAACAGACCATGTTCGCCCAGCACAGCTTCGCGGTTTAGCACCAGATCACACGCTTGTTTTAGTAAATGGTAAGCGCCGCCATACTTCAGCACTACTTAACCTAAACGGTTCTGTGGGCCGCGGCTCTTCTGCTGTGGATTTAAATGCTATACCAGCTAACGCGATTAAGCGCATTGAAGTATTGCGCGATGGTGCAGCGGCTCAATACGGTTCAGACGCCATTGCTGGTGTTATCAATATTGTATTGAAAGACGCTAGCGAAGGCGGTGAAGTATCAGCCACTTACGGTGCAAACGTAACTACAATGGACGGCGTGCCTAACCTTGAGGGCGTTAGTGCCGATGCAGATGGCAACCTTGCAATCAATACAGGTTCAGATCGTGAACTGACCGACGGACAAACCCTTACCCTTCGTGGCAATATGGGCTTTGAGTGGGGCGATGACGGATTTATAAATGTTTCAGCTGAATACCGCGACCGTGGTGAGTCGAACCGTTCAGACTTCGATACTCGCGAAAATTATACTCGTGACGCTGATGGTAATTTAGATGAAAGAGAATTCACTGTTAACCGCTACAACCATGTATATGGTAACGGTGAAGTAGAAGATTACGCGCTGTTTGTAAACGCAGGTAAAGCCATTAACGACAGTGTCGAATTTTACGGTACTGCGGGCTTTAGTTCGCGTGATTCTATTGGCGGCGGTTTTTACCGCAGAGCATCAGATAGCCGTAACATCACTTCTATCTACCCTGACGGCTTCTTACCATCTATTCAAACCGATATTCAAGATATGTCGGTACTAGGCGGCATTAAGGGTTACGGCGATGTGTGGAACTACGATTTGTCACTTACCCACGGTGGCAATGCTTTAGAGTACAGCGTAGTGAATAGCTTGAACACATCGCTTGGACCAACAAGCCAAACGAGTTTTAACGCGGGTGAGCTGGAGTACAACACTACCATTATTAACGCTGATGCATCTCGCTTAGTTGATACAGGCTATTTCTTCAGCGAAATGAACTTCGCTATGGGTGCAGAATACCGCCACGAAAGCTATGAGATTACCGCTGGTGAAGAAAACTCGTATGTCCAAGGTACGTTTGGCCCAGGTGGCGTAGTTACCGACCCTGTTGATGGCCCTTTTGGCTCAGCTGGCTCACAAGTTTTCCCTGGCTTCACGCCAGAGTCAGCAGGTGAAAACACACGTCACAACTACAGCTTTTATGTAGATGTAGAAGCCGATGTACTAGAAAACTGGAACGTAGCAGTAGCAGGTCGTTTTGAAGACTATTCAGATTTTGGCAGTACCTTTAACTGGAAGCTCTCTAATCGCGTTACTGTTACTGACACTTTTGCACTTCGTGCCTCGGTTTCAACAGGCTTTAGAGCGCCTTCCTTACAACAGCAGCATTTCACCTCTATTGCAACTGTGTTCGTGGATGGCGAGCCAACTGAAACGGGTACGTTTGCCGCCTCAAGTGATGTTGCACAGGCATTGGGTAGCCCAGGTCTTGATGCTGAAGAATCTGATAACTACAGCGCTGGTTTCACTTACTCGCCTACTGCCAATTTCAACCTAACCGTAGATTTCTACCGTATTGATATTGACGATCGTATCGTGTTGTCGAACAACCTATCGGGTGATGCTATTGAAGCGTTGCTCGAAGGCACAGGTGCTAACCAAGCTCGCTTCTTCTTAAACGCGATTAATTCACGTACTGAAGGGGTAGATATTGTTTCTACATACACATTAAACACAGCTGATTTTGGTGCGTTTAACTTCAATGCGGGTATTAACTTCAACGATAATGAAGTGACCGATATTTTAGAAGCGCCAGAAGTGCTCCAAGGCGCAGGCTTCGATCAAAGTAACTTGTTTGACGATGTAGAACTGCGTCGTTTCGAGACAAGCTCGCCAGATAGCAAAGTGAACCTTGGTGTAACTTGGTCTTATGACCGTTACAATGCAACATTGCGCACCACACGATACGGCGAAGTAGAAGACCCATCATCAATTGAAGCACGTAACGAAATTATACCTTCTGAGTGGATCACAGATTTAGATGTTCGCGTAGCCCTTACTGACAACCTAGCGGTATCGGTTGGTGCGAATAACATCTTCGATGTTTACCCAGAAGCTACACGCGATTTAGTTGATGACGTAACGACCTTCTCGATGATTTTCCCATACTCGGGCTTCTCGCCCTATGGATTCACGGGCCGTTATGTTTACGGAAAAGTGACTTATAGCTTTTAATTAATCTTGTAAGTTAAAACTCAACAAAAATGCCGGATGTGAAAACATTCGGCATTTTTATGCTCTACTTTTTTCCCATCAAAATTATATGCGGTAAATTTGTATTTAACCTCCTTACACGGCAAGAACTATTCTCAAGATCAGTTACCTTTGTTAACAAGCGTGAGTATTTTAAGTGCTCCCACTTTTGGGTTAACACTTTTAGAAGAAATTAATAATGGAAGTTCTTACAAATAATGAGGTAGACCTTGTATCAGGCGGGTGCGCAGAGCACTGCTGGGGCGATTTTAGCATAGCAGGATTAGCTGCATCGATGGGAGCAGGAGCTCTAGGCGGTGTCCGTGGTGGTGGCTGGGTTGGTGCTGCTATAGGTGCTATTTCTGGTGGGTTAGGATATGCAGGTAGTAAAGTTGGCGACAAGATGTCCGAGCGCACCACATCCACAACTGATGAGTAATTTTAGGGGCTAAGGCCCTTTATTAGGAGCCAATATGCTGAAGAATATTAAACAGATTATAAGCTATACCCTTTTAATGGCATGTATTATTGTTATCACTGTAACCACCGTAAAGATTGTAGAAATGATCTGGCCTTTAGAGAATGCTAAAACGCTCTTGGTGATTGTGGTCGTTTTTTTGACCACGTTCATTTGCACCCAAGTAGCAAAAAAGTATGGCTTATTTACCCGTTAGTTTCCGCTTTCGATAAACACTCGGCTCAAGCCCTTGGTCATTCTACTTTGCTATTCATACGTATGGTGACGGGTAACGCTAAAGCGATTTAAAATATGATGCATGACGTAAACGGCACTCAAACTAAGGGCAATGGCTACGGCCACAGAGCTAAAACGGTAAAGCGCGCTGTAAACTAAATCTTGGTTGGGTGTTAGCGAGTTTCCAAACAAAATACCAAACGTGGTTAGCACACCAAACCCAATGCCCGGCATCCCGCCACCTAAAATATGATAGCGGCTAAAAATGAATGCTAAAATCCACAACACAAGCACCGGAAAAAGTAAAAAATCACTGTGATTGTACAAAAACAATTGCGCCAGCAGTGCTAAATTACAACCAATGAGTGTACCAATAGCCCGTTGCCACCCAGCGAGACTTGCCGCTTTCCAGCAAAGCGAAAATAGAATAAGCACCGATGACGCCTGAGCTGATATCGAGTCTTGCAGATCCAACGCTTGAAACACCACAAACGATAAGGTTGCCACACTTGCACATAACAGCACTTCGTGACGAATACTTTCTTTCGCCTTAGGCGGTGGAACACGAGGTATGCGCGGTGCAACATCCGGAAATATGCCATGCATGAGAACCGCAATAACAATTGATAAAAGCGTAGCTG
This sequence comes from Alteromonas naphthalenivorans, assembly GCF_000213655.1. NCBI lineage: Bacteria > Pseudomonadati > Pseudomonadota > Gammaproteobacteria > Alteromonadales > Alteromonadaceae > Alteromonas > Alteromonas naphthalenivorans. The sequence goes on along the minus strand of NC_015554.1, from coordinate 657,001 downwards.
CACCGTTACTCACTATTAACGGGTATACAGTATCTACGCCGGTTACATAGCTTGAAAAGTGTAGCTGTATTGAAAGCCCTACTGCACCTAACGCTCCAAACAAAAAGCCGCCGCCACTGCTCATTTGATAGAACAAGATACAAAAGCATAGAAACACAATAAGGGTCATCACCACTGGAATGTGGGAAAACAGCCCTTGCAATACCAATACAATAAAGGCGCTAAACCCCGCGCTGGCGATGAACTGCTTTAACACTGGCTTGCTAATAACAGGTACTAACCCCAGCAACAACATGGGATAAACCGTAAAGAAAATACCATAAGGCCAGTTCATCAAGTTACTGATGGCAAAGCCAAGGGTACAGCCACCCGCTACACGTAATGCTTGGCGCAGACCGTTGGCATCTAACTGCGGCCCTTGGCTAACTGTTGTCGACATTTAGCCTCCGCTAGTAAATGTAATGCAGCCAACTAATGGCGTTAATTTGCAACGTACCAAACCACTGGCCTAATGTTGATTCAGGTAACAATTGAACTGTGGCACGGGCACCACTTGGCATACCTTCTACTAAGGCTTCGTTGTCTTGCAGGACAATATGAACCCGTTGACGCTGAGCATCACGCACCCATCGATTACTTGTTTCGGTAACGCTTAACGTACCATTTGCACTTAACTGGCCATCGCTAACCCCGGCCTCAAACGAATCAATATGCGCATCAAATACTTCACCAGGTAAGCTATCGAACACCACTTTAGCAACACTGCTTTCGGCCATGTGCGTTAACGACTTTTCTCTAAAATCGGCTACCAAATCGGTCTCGCTGGTTACTATCGCGAGTAGCGGATTCCCTTTTACTGCATAGGCCCCTTCACGTAACTGCATGTTAGACACAACACCATCATTTCGCGCACGCACTTGGGTATATGATAAATTTAGTTTGGCTTCGGCAAGCTGGTTTGCGGCATGGCGAACAGTAAGGTTATTTTCACCCGAATCACCTCTTGCCAATAAGGCTTCAGATAACTGCGCTTCAAGGGCTGATTTATTGGCAACACTCGCTTCATAGTTAGCCCGCATAGCCTCAAGTTCTTGCTCTGAAATCGCGCGTTGCTTATATAACGCGGTGCTGCGTTGTTGAAGTAACTTTTGCTCGTGCAGCTTGGCACTAGCAGCCTTAATTTGAGCCTCTAGCGATTTAATATTGGTATCAAGTCGTTTGTTTTGTAATTTGGCATCATCTAACGCTAACTTTGCTTGCGTTAGCGCTATGTCGTAAGGCCCTCTATCAATTTGAAATAGCACGTCGCCGGCTTTTACCGTTTGATTGTTGCTAACAAAAACCTGTGTGACTTCGCCACTTAATTGAGGCGCTACTTGTACAACAGGGTGATAAATTCGCGCTTGGGGCGTAACTGGCATGAAGGTATCGGCAATAAGGTAGTAAATAAAAACCAGCACAAAACCAATTAAAGAAAATCTTACGTAAAGTGAAAATTTCTGATCAGGCGTCATTAGTCCCCTCCTCTAATTTACTTGCTCTGCGTGTTTCCTGTAGAGAAATGCAGTCCGAGGCATTTTGTTCTATTTGCAACAACGCACGCGCCATTACATCTAGCTGCTCATGGGTTAACCCTGCATAAAACTGCTGCTTAACATCCGCAATTTTTTCATTTAGCGAATTCAAAACAACGCGACCGTCTTGAGTGAAATATAGTTTTTTGCTGCGCTTATCGTTGTTATCAACTTGGCGGCTAATTAGAGACTGCTCTTCAAGCTGCTTTAATGTGCGGGTTAACGACGGCATTTCTATGCCTAAACTTTGCGCCAGCGCTAATTGGGTAACCCCTTCGCCAATTAAATTGATATGCATTAACGCGAGCCATCTTGATTGCGTTAACCCCAAGGGCTCAACAGTTAACGTAACAGCTTCTCTGCATAACCGGTGTACTCGGCCCATCTTTCCAACAAGCGTAAAATCTAGCGTTTCGTGAAACGGCTTTTGTGCAGACATACTCACCTCAAAGTTACTTAGCATGCTAACTACAATAACATTACTTAGCACGCTAAGTAAATAAAAGTCGTATTTACCTTTCCTCCACGTGATTTTTTATGACCACCAAAATGATCGTTATAAATGCATGCAGCTTACTCATTCTAGGTTCACCTTATTTTGTAAGGTGGAAAAGTATTAAAAATGGTAAGGGAAGCATGACAATAACTAACGACAATTTTCTGCAGGTTCGTGGTGCACGGGTTCACAACTTAAAAGACGTGGATGTTGATATACCGCGAAACAAGATTGTGGCCTTTACGGGCATTTCTGGCTCGGGTAAGTCCTCACTCGCCTTTGGCACCTTGTACGCAGAAGCGCAACATCGTTATTTAGATTCGGTTTCCCCTTATGCAAGAAGGTTGATAGATCAAATTGAAACGCCCGATGTAGATAGTATCGAGGGCCTGCCACCCGCAGTTGGGCTGCATCAGAACCGCGGAACGCCTTCAATTCGTTCATCGGTAGGTAGTATCACCACCATTTCGAATAGCCTTCGAATGCTGTATTCCCGTGCAGGTGATTACCCCGCAAATCAAAAGATTATTTACGCTGATGGCTTCTCGCCAAATACCGTTGAGGGTGCCTGCGAGAAGTGCCATGGCATTGGCACTGTGTTTGATGTAACCGAAGACAAACTGGTGCCCGACCCTACCCTTACCATTCGTGAAGGAGCCATTGCTGCCTGGCCTGGCGCGTGGCAAGGTAAAAATTTAGTGCGGGTTCTACTGTCGTTAGATATTGATGTCGATATATCTTGGCAGGAATTACCCGAATCTACGCGAGATTGGATTTTATACACCGACGATACCCCCCAAGTACCGGTATACAGAAACTATACCTTGGCGCAGACCCAAGCCGCGAGGGAAGAAGGCGAACCCGCCAGCTATAACGGTAAGTTTATTGGCGCTAAACGCTATGTACTTGAAACCTTCAAAACCTCCCAAAAAGAAAAAATTAAGCAAAAAGTCGCGCAATATCTTGCCGTTTCAACGTGCCCACAATGCCATGGGAAAAAGCTTAAACAGGCTTCACTTTCCGTTACGCTCTGCGGCCTAGACATATCCGCCTTCTCTCAACTTTCGTTGAGCGACGTGGTAGAACATTTGAATACGCTACTTGAAACAGCCGAAGCCCAAAACAACGAACGGGCACTGGTTATTCAAAACATTGCTAAAGACATAGCTGCTCGTATCAAACCCATTATTGCACTCGGATTGGGGTATCTTTCCTTAGAGCGGAGCACCACGTCGATTTCAGCCGGGGAATTACAGCGGTTACGGCTAGCCACCCAAATAAAATCGAAATTGTTTGGCGTGATATATATTATGGATGAGCCATCGTCTGGCCTGCACCCGAACGATGTAACCGCATTGCTAGACGCATTTGATATGCTAGTAGAAGCAGGCAATAGCGTATTTTTGGTTGAGCATAATCCCCGTGTCATTAAACACGCTGACTGGGTTGTGGATATAGGCCCCAATGCAGGCTTAAACGGCGGTGAGTTGGTATATAGCGGACCTGTCGATGCATTGGAAAAAGCATCGAATTCAATAACCTCACAGTATCTTTTCAATAACGCTTTGGCCCTTAAGCATCACAACCGTGCCCCGAAAGGCTGGCTATCATTAAAAGCCATTACTAAAAACAACCTTAATAGTATCGACTGCGCGTTTCCCCTTGGCACTATTACCACAGTAACCGGCGTATCAGGCTCGGGTAAATCGAGCTTAGTCAGCCATGCACTGGTGGAGTTAGTGAAAGCGTCACTCGGCACTAGCAGAGCGCCGGATAAAAACGCTACTACTAATAGCTCTGCTGGCAAAAGCGCCGCTAGCAATAACCCTGCAGCAGTTATTACCGAAGCCACGTTGCTGGAAAGCAACGAAGAGCAACCAGCTAGCGGCTATATAGATAGCAGCAATATTAATAGTGGCAGTGAAGGTGGCATTGAGGGTTACAGCCCAGACGACAAAGCAAGCGATGCCGAACAAATAAAGCGATTAGTCGTAGTAAACCAATCCCCCATTGGCAGAACGCCCCGTTCGAATTTAGCGACTTACACAGGGCTATTCGACCATGTGCGTAAACTATTCGCCGCCACACCATTAGCAAAAAAACGACGCTACGATGCAGGTCGATTTTCGTTTAACACCACCAAAGGAAGGTGCGCCAACTGCGAGGGGGTAGGCTTTGTATCGGTAGAATTACTCTTTATGCCATCGGTGTATTCCCCGTGCCCGGTTTGCGATACAAAACGCTACAACCAAGACACATTAGACGTTACCTGGAATTCATTATCGATAGCCGATGTACTGTCGCTAAGTGTTGCAGAGGCACATAACCTATTCGCCAATGAAGCCCCAGTTTTTCGTGCGCTTGATGCGCTGGTGAAAGTGGGCTTGGGCTACTTACGATTAGGCCAACCCGCCACCGAACTTTCAGGGGGAGAAGCACAGCGAATAAAGCTGGCTACCGAGCTAAAACGAGCCGACAAAAAACACACCCTTTACGTACTAGACGAACCTACTACCGGGCTTCATCCTGCGGATATTTCGTTATTAATGAAACACTTAAATACATTGGTAGATGAAGGCAGCAGCGTGGTAATGGTAGAGCACAATATGCAAGTTGCGTCATCTAGTGATTACATTATAGATATTGGCCCAGGTGCGGGTGATGCTGGAGGAAACATAGTGGCTAAAGGCACGCCTGCTGAAGTTGCGAAATGCAATAAGAGTAAAACAGCCCCCTTTATCACGCTACGTTAATAGCGTTAAACAGGTTATCGCGCGTGTTAACTGTAACAACAAATGAACTAGCAGGTATTTTTTTGTAATCTTACTTGTTCTCTGCGCTGTATAAACCCATAGACAAGTAACGTGAACGGAATTACATGAGCACAACGCAATCTACTCAGGCAGAGTCTGCTTTGGGGTTAACGCTAAAAAACTGGTGGAGTATTGTTAAACGTACATTTACCAACATCCAAAGCCATAATATTCCTCTTATCGCCGCGGGCGTTGCGTTTTACTGCTTACTAGCGATATTCCCGCTTCTTGGTGCCACCATTTCCTTATATGGCTTAATGGTGTCACCCGAAGAGTTACAAAATCATATGGCCTTGCTGGTTAACGTAGTGCCTAGCGACAGCAGCTATATTATTGAAGAACAACTTAAAAACCTTACTCAAAAATCCAGCTCAGCCTTGGGATGGGGCTTCTTCCTAACGCTTTTCTTATCATTATGGAGTAGCAGTAAAGGGGCCAACGCACTTATTACCGCATGCAATATTACCTATATCGAAGACAATGGCAGAGGCTTTTTTAAAGGCTTAATTGCCCGCATAACTGGCACCATTTGCATGATAATCACCGTCATTGTTGCGCTAGTTTGCATTACGGTTCTTCCGGAATTAATAAGTTGGATTTCTGGCGGCTTAATAAGCTTCAAGCAAGCTTCATGGATAACCTGGCCTGTATTGCTGTTGCTCTTTAATATTGGACTTTCTGCACTATACCGTTACGCACCTCATAGACGTTCAGCACAGTGGCGATGGGTTACACCGGGGTCGTTGTTCGCCACTTTATTATGGATTGCCGCATCTTATGGCTTTTCTATTTATTTGAATGAATTCGCTAGCTACAACAAAACCTACGGCTCGGTAGGTGGCATTATCATTCTACTCATGTGGCTGTACTTAAGCGCCTACATCATACTTATTGGCGCTGAAGTAAACTCGTCAATTGAGCTTCAAACTACCGCAGACAGTACCGTGGGTGAAGACAAGCCTATGGGTGAACGAGATGCCGTAGTGGCTGATAATACGCCGGAAGATTTGAAAGAGAATTGATAAATTGAGGTAATATGCACCTGCTTAATTGCGGTATCATACCCCTAATTAAATACAGGAATGTGCAGCTTAATGACCACAGACTACTCTTCATTGTTACAAACCCTTTTTGGATTTCCATCGTTTCGTAGTGGTCAGCAAGAGGTTGTAGATAGTCTGCTTAATCAGCGCTCGTCACTTGCCATATTTCCCACAGGTTCAGGTAAGTCGTTATGCTATCAATTTGTAGCAACGCAACTACCACATCTAACCTTAGTAGTGTCGCCATTGTTGGCCCTGATGAAAGATCAGCTCGCCTTTTTACATAGTAAAGGCATAGCTGCCGCAAGCATCGATTTAACACTAACCGCTGAACAAAATAAGCAAGTCATGAACGACGTACGTTCTGGTGAATGCAAAATACTCATGGTGTCGGTAGAGCGTTTTAAGAACGAACGCTTCAGGCAGTTTATAGAGTCGATTCAAGTTTCAATGTTAGTGATTGATGAAGCCCACTGTATCTCTGAATGGGGGCACAACTTTCGTCCTGATTACTTGAAACTACCAGCCTATCAGCAAGAATTAAACATTCCCTTAGTGTTACTGCTGACTGCGACGGCCACTAAAAAAGTGAAGCTTGATATGGCACGTCGGTTTAATATTGCGCCAGATAATATTGTGCAAACGGGATTCTATCGGCCCAACCTTAATTTGAATGTACTGCCGGTTGTTGAGAAGAATAAAAACCAAGCCTTACTGGAAGAACTTCAACGCCAACAAGGCGCGGGTATAGTATACGTAACGTTGCAACAAACTGCCGAACAAGTCGCACGGTTTTTACAACAAAATGGGGTCGCAGCAAGCGCCTATCATGCCGGACTAGACAGCGATATTCGCCAAAACATTCAACAAGATTTCATGGTGAACAAGCTACAAGTGGTAGTGGCCACTATTGCGTTTGGCATGGGCATTGATAAATCTGATATTCGTTTTGTTGTACATTACGACTTACCCAAGTCTATAGAGAACTACAGCCAAGAAATTGGTCGAGGTGGCCGCGACGGACAAAACGCTAACTGCACGGTGCTGGCCAACCTAGATGGCCTAGTGACAATTGAAAACTTTGTTTATGGCGATACGCCAGACAAATCCGCTATTGAACGGGTAATTAAAGACATTGCCAGTCAAGCTCCTGAGCAAAGTACTAGTGCCTCACACGGCGGCGCAAGTGGCGGTACGTATCAATGGGAAACCCAAATAAATAGCTTGTCGACCTTAAGCAATATTCGTCAGCTACCGCTTAAAACCTTGCTAGTACAACTAGAACTCGCCAAGGTTATTCGCCCTTTATACGCCTATTTTGCTGAGTTCAAATACCGTTTTAATACCGACAAAGCCGACATTCTCAACCTATTTAGCAAAGAGCGAAGCGATTTTCTAAACGCCGTCTTCACCCATACCGATATGAAAAAAGTATGGGGCGTAGTGAATTTCGACAGTATTTTTGAGCACTACGGGGCTGAACGCGCAAGAGTAGTAACGGCATTAGAATATTTACACGAACACAATCATATCGAGCTAGCGTCGCGGTTAATTACCGATGTATATGAGGTTAATCAGCAAGCACTGTTAGCAGATGATTCACCCAATAGCCTAGCCGAAAACCTCGCCCACTATTTTGCTGAAAATGAACGTAAAGAAGTAAAACGTATTGCCGCCTTAGTACGGTTCTTCGAGCTTAACACCTGTTTAAACTATAACTTATCGGCGTATTTTGATGACCAACAGGCGCCAAAAGAATGCGGCCACTGCAGTGTGTGCAATGGTAAAGTGGCCAAATTAGACTATTCAACGCCTATCCCCCAGCCAGATAAAGAACAAGTAGCCCAGGCGATGGCTGCCCTTAATACTCACCTTGAAGGTAAGTTTAACGAAACCATCACTGAATCTATCTATTGCCGTTTTTTAACCGCCATGACCATGCCTTTATTTACCCGTTTAAAAGTAAGGCAAGTTGCAGGGTTTGGCAGCTGCGAGTTTTGCAGATATGCGGATGTGAAAGCCGTTGTTAGCGAGATTTTAGATGAAGGTGCTAGGCCTTAATACCTGTTATCCCTAATATCTGTTACTCTACGCGGCAAATATGCGCGGCATATAATCTCAGTTACATCGTGTATCAGTTACACCGAGTCTCAGTTACACCGTGTCGCAGTATCACCGTGTCGCAGTAACACCGCGCCGCCCAATTCGTATACTTGCATAAAAACGCTACCTAAAAGTGCTAGCACCAAATAACAATAGTGCGGGCGCCAAATAAATATAAGTATAAAGATTAATAAGACTAGCGTTAGGCCTTACATAACGCGCTCAGCAAAATACTCAGGATTACCATGGCTCTTAAAGCAACCATTTTTAAAGCGGATATATCAATTACCGATATGGATCGCAATTACTACAATGAGCACAATTTAACTATTGCTCGTCACCCCTCTGAGAACGATGCTCGCATGATGCTTCGTATTGTTGCTTTTATTGTGAATGCTCACGAACAGCTGCAGTTTACAAAAGGGTTATCTGACGACGAAGTGCCAGACATTTGGCAAAAGGACTTCAGCGACGTAATAGAACTGTGGATTGAGTTGGGCCAACCGTCCGAACAACGCATTAAAAAAGGCTGCAATCAAAGCCAGCAGATGATGATTTATGCTTACGCAGATAACAGCTTCGATGCTTGGTGGAAGAAAGAACAAAACAGCCTACGCACAAGAAAGAACTTATCTATTTTTACCTTGCCAGAAAGCCTTTCTACCTCGTTGGCTAATGCCGTAGACCGTTCAATGCAAATGCAAGTAACGGTTCAAGATGGCCAAATTTGGCTAACTATCGAAAGCGCTGGCAAGAGCGAATGTATAGAAGTGGAAATTGAAAAGCATTTGTAATTTTTCTAACGGTGCCGAATAGATAGCCGTTAGATGCTGTTCTGGCCGACATAATGTTGCAATAAATACCTAATAACATGATTGGTTATGATTCTTCTATATATATATCCAAGTGAAAATACTACTAATTAACTTGCCGGAGTCCATCGACCGACTCAACTTGTTTACGCAGAGCGCAAAACACTATTCAGCTGAATTTTCAGTCATAACGGCAATTAAAGGCTCGTCAGATAATGTTATGCACCAAGGATATTCAAAGCGTGCTAACAAGCTAAATTACTATAAAAAATTAACCTTAGGGGAAATCGGCTGCTTTCTTAGCCACAGAAAAGCCTGGTCTTTTATTGTCGAGCACAAGCTAGCGTTCGCCGTAGTACTAGAAGACGATGTGATGTTCGAGCATAGCTTTCAACAACTAGATAAAGTAATAGATAAAATCAACGAGCCTTGGGACTACATAAACCTTAACGAAGTGCATGAGAAACGTTCTGCGACAACCGTCTTCATGTCTGAAGGTGTTTCTGTGGTCAAATATAATAAATTACCTATTGGCGCTTCTGCACAAGTCATTTCCTATAGTGGCGCTGAAAAGTTGCTAAAATATACAGAATCGTTTTCTAGGCCCTTGGACGTTGAACTTCAATGGTTAGCAGTAGATAAAATAAAAGCTTTAGGTATTAAGCCTTACCCGTTTAAAACAAGAAAGCTACATAGCGACATTGACCAATTTGGTAGAAGAAATAGTGTAAGTGGGAACCCTGTTGTGAAAGTTTTTAATCTAATAAAATTCCAGGCTCACCTTTTTAAACATTTCTGCCTCAATTTTTGGTTTTTAAATCATTGAGAAAGCCTAAACACTCTCTTAAATACCCTTACTTAAATGCACTCCACTTTGATAAGCACAACTTATCTCCCATTTTTGACAACATACTTTTTTTAGTACCACTTCCATTGTTTTCTTCTGACATTTCTTTATTAGCCATTATAGGCTGTTCACCCACTATTGAACGTGTGCTGCCAACGCGAGAATTACCAATCACAAACCTAGTCATGTTGATTTTTATCGCGCTAAAGCATGCGCCAACCCTGCTCGTTTTCATGTTCATTTCGCCAATCCCTTTTCGACATAAATTCGTAAGTTTTTCCTCATTCGGTAACGTAAGTGTCGCGATTAACCCTTTACTTCACCAACGATAAAAACTAACTTAAAAGATAAGCTGAACTTATATAACAACAATTAATGGACAAACGATTACGATGGCTGAATAACCTGCTTTGTTTTGAAGTAGCCGCCCGGCATCAAAGCTACAGCAAAGCGGCAGAAGAGCTGTATATCTCGCAAGCCGCGGTAAGCCAACAAATGCGGCAGCTAGAGTCTAATTTAGGGGTAAGCTTATTTCGTAGGCAAGCTCGAAAAATGCTACTAACTGGGCCGGGCAGAACCCTTTATGCATCCTGTGAGAAAGGCTTTAGTGAAATCGTAAGTGGTTTGAATCAAGTACATGAAGAGCCCTTGGAAGGCAGTTTAACCGTTACCTCCACTCAGGCTTTTTGTGCATTGTGGCTTATGCCCAACTTATTCGAGTTTTTTAATCAGTACCCCACCATAAATATTAATATTCAAGCATCTAATCGCATTGAAAGCTTACATAAAGGCGATATTGATATCGCCATTCGCTTTTCAACCTCTAGCACAGCGGCCAAGGATGACAGCCTTATTGTACAAAGGTTCGGTGAAAATGGCGTAGTGCCCGCCTGCTCCCCTGAGTTTCAAACTCAAATGCAGCTGCATAGCGTTAAAGACATGTTGGGGGCACGCCTACTCGCACTTGCAGGAGAAGAGAAAGCAAGTTGGGAAGCATACTTTGAACACAGCAAAATTAATCTTTCAAATAAGATACTAAGAAAGACAGTGGTATCTTCGAGCGATCTTGCCGTTAGCGCCGCACTAGCAGGCCAGGGTGTTATGTTAGCTTCTGATGTTATGATTGGTCAGTATTTGAAATCAGGGCAATTGGTGGTACCCATTGATATTCCCCACCCAGTGCGCTGGAAATCTCATTTTGTATATCTAAAGAACTCACCAAAACAACAACGCATAGCGCATTTCTGTGAGTGGCTTACAGAAAAAATGGCAAACCATGAAGCACTACAAACGTAAAAACAGGTTAAAACCGCGTTAGCCGACGGTGAAGATATTCATTCTCTTCCGTCAGCTTTTCTTTTTGTTTCAGTAACTCAACAATCATCGCTACCGCTACCCAATCCAACTCTAATTGAGAATATAGCGTTATGGCTTTTTTGACCCAACGAACACTGCTGGTATCGAACATCCAGTCGTTCTTATCGTCGCCAGAAACAGGTTCAGCTATCCCGTAATCAATAACTTCAACTATCAATTCTTGGTTTAACCGTTCAACTTGGCAAAGTTCTTCGAATGATATTACTAGCAGCGTATCAACCATTTTCTTTACTCCATTGTGAGCGAGGGTCGTCGTGTTTTAATTCCGCTAGTTGTTGCCATAATACGTTGTCTTCATCACTGGATGTGTTTGGTATAACGATTTTTAAAACTGCAATCATATCGCCAACGCCGGTTTTCATTTTAAGCCCTTTACCCTTAACCCGTAATTTTTGGCCTGTTTGACTATTTGGCTTGATATTTAAACTAATTTTGCCGGTCAACGTTGGCACTTCAACCTTGCATCCCAGTGCTGCTTCCCACGGTAAAACAGGTACAGTTAGAACAAGGTTATGCCCTTCAACATCAAACAATGGGTGCGGTACTAAACGTATGTGTAAATAGAGATCGCCATCTCTACCTTGCCCCTGCCCTTTGCCACCCTGGCCTTTAAGCCTAATCCGCTCTGAGTCAACCACGCCGACTGGTATTTTAACTTTAAGGGTTTTATTGACGTGTTTTATCTGGCCGTTTTCTAGTGATGGTACCGAAAACTGAATTGTTTTTGGCGCTTCTGAAAACAAATCTTCAAGGAATACTGGCACTTCAATCTCAGCATCTTGGCCGTGATTGCTAAACCCTGAAAAATCATCTGCTTGATGACTACGCGGCCCCTGATTAAAACCACCGCCAAATACGGAATTAAAAAAGTCTGAAAAGTCCCCGCCAGTGTGAGCACCATTGAAATCATTATTGCTCTGCCAGCCTGGTGGCGGTTGAAAATTATCGTGTGAAGTAGCACCATATTTTTTCAATTCGTCATATTCAGCTCTGCGCTGCGGATCTTTAAGCACCTCATAAGCTTCAACTAATTCTTTAAATTCTTCATCGGAATTACTGTCAGGCTGCATATCTGGGTGCAGCTTTAGGGCAAGCTTACGATAGGCTTTTTTTATTTCCTTTAAATCAGCATCTTCTTTAACACCAAGGATCTGATAATAATCTTTAAATTCCATTCAATGATGCTCAGCGTAGTGACTATAAAGTACTTAATATAGCGGATGCCGATAAAGTATCGTTTGATATTGATCAAATATCGTCAGGACTGCAAAAAACGGGGAAGGTTATGATTAACGTTGTATAGGAAGTTTGGCTTCAATTTAGGCTAAAAATGAAGGGGCTAATGCAATGTGACCCGCACAAAAAACGCAAACCTGATTTAATCATCAGGCCCTTCTACAGTAAAGACCAGGTGTCTTCGCATATCTTTTAGAATAACCCCTTTTTTCACCATGGCGGCGCTTAATCGCTTTCGCCATTTTAATAATTCCGGTTCCGCGGCGGCTAAGGATTGTTCATCTTCAAACTGAAAGCGCAATAATAAAGAACTTGGGAACATCTCGTATTTCATATCAAACCAGCACTGCACCATGCCAGGAATTTCAGCGCGCCCTTGCTCTTCAAGCATGTTCGCGACATCAAGGACAAGTGCTTGTTGTTTAATTTGCACTTTAGAAAGTTTTTTCATCGATAGGGTCCATCTTAGGGGCTAACGTTCGCAGACGCTAAACTTAAACGAAAACCTAGATAAATACCAAGAAAGCAGAGCTAATCAACAAAAAACTTAAAGCAAAAAGTTCACTATAGAATAGTTTTAACACGCCTTTTAGTTGCGCAAACAATAGCTAAACCCAATATCTTACAAACTCACCGAAACAACCTAACCAACTGAATTAAATACACTTACCCATCCCGTAAGTCTCACTTCATGACGTATTTTTAAACCGTTAAGTTTCCGTAAGTTCTTTTTCGTAGGATCCGGCAATACTCACTCCAACACCAATCGCTCTATAGATGCAGATTGCTGTCGCTTCACGATGGATTGGTAATTTCCCCCCTACTTTAAGGAATGAACATGAAACAGTTAATGCTAGGTTGTTGTGCAATGATCTTGGTGTTTCCTGCTTGGGTAAGCGCAGTTACACAAACAGACAATCACTATGCTGCCAATAAAAGCAATGGCTATATTGCCTACATGAGTGAACCAGAAACCCTGGTTATCGAGCAGGGAAACAGCACTTTGAAACGTGAAGTTCACCTGCCCCGAGTTCATCAAGCCGCTGAGTTTAGTTGGTCGAATGACAATCGCTACCTAACCTTTACTACCCATAAGCAGCACCTGTGGCTATATGATTTACACCTTGCCACGCTTCGGCTTATTGAGTCGATGCCAAGCACAGCACCTGAAAGCAAATACTCACCCCAATGGTCAAACGCAGGAAATTGGTTGCTATTTATTTCGCACAACCAAACGGAAGCTCGCCCTCGCGTTTACTCCCCATTACGTAAGCACAGCTATGCCTTGCCCATGTCAGCCGATGATTTCAGTCATATTGCGTGGGCCAATCACAGTAACGAAATAACCTTATTGGATTTCGTTGGGAAGCGTGAACGCCTTGCCTCATTTAAGTTATTTGGCATCACCCTGACCGCCACTGATGCTCGCAGTTTAATGGCCTTAAAAAATTAACCTAGGCCCTAAATCTAATATCGAAAAATTGATAGAAAAGGAAACGATAATGAAAAACGTCATTAGAAAAGCTGCCTTTAGCCTAGTACCTGCAGTGCTCTTATTCGCTACTGTGCAAGCGGCAAATTTTAACGAATTGAACAAAGTAGGTGTTGTGAATAACAACCTAGATACGCCCCGCCAGATGGTCATTTATAACAGCGACCAAACTAAGTGCTTGTCGACATACGGCCATAACCGTAAGAGTACTAATGTATTAACTTATGAAACCTGCCGTGTAGATGGTTACGATACCTGGACAATAACAAGCTCAGGCAAGATTAAAAATCAACGTAGCGGAAAATGCCTTACTTCGCCTCAAGGCAGAAGCACCTTAACGCTTGCTCGATGTAATACGTCTATTAAACGCGGTTACACCGCCTACGACTTCGTTATTCTGAATCACCTAGACGTTCCCACAAATAGCGGTATCGAAGTAGCCCAATTAGATTAACTGTGGCGTCTTATCCCCTGCCGCAATGCTGTTGCGGCAGGGCTCCACCTACTTAAAACCTTAGAATCGATGAATAGTCTTGCAAACTCACTCGCTCGGTTTAGACTTATACATGGCAAATTGAAGACCCGAAAAAATGAAACATCAAGGGGTTGGAGTTCAGTCTGTCTTGGATATGGGATATCTGTAGACATGAGCGAAACCTTTCAACTTGGTGACTGGGAAGTCAATACTTCGTTAAATTCCCTGTCTCGTGATAACACATCTGTTCACCTTGAACCTAAGATGATGGACGTGCTTGCCTATCTGTCAGCCCATGCAGGCGAGGTGATTAGTACCGAACAATTGCTTATCGAATTTTGGCAGGGCACTTTTTATGGCGATGCCCCAGTCCAGAAATGTATCGCCATGTTGCGCAAGAAGCTTGGCGATAATTCAAGGCAACCTTCATACATAGAAACCGTTCAGCGCCGAGGTTATCGCATTATTGCGAATGTGGTGCTATTAGACGAGCGTCAGCGGTGGGGCAATCTTCAAAAACTCAGCCAATGGACCCAAGGCTCACCCTATCGGGGGCTACAAACCTTTCAGCCCGAACACGCGGCGATATTCTTTGGACGCAATAAAGCAATCGCAGAAGTGGTTCACCATCTTAATCAGGCAATGGATGATAACTTCAGCTTTTTACTATTAATGGGAAAAAGTGGCAGCGGAAAATCATCACTGTTACGTGCGGGGGTTATTCCGTTTATTACCCGAAGTGAAGGTTTAGCGGGTATAAAAGTGCAGCACTACACAGTTATCACCCCCACCCGCGGCAAAGCTAGCAGTATATTCAGGCAGCTATTAGGTGCCCTTAATGATATGAGCATGCTGGTTGATACTTGGAATTTAGACGCGCATGCCTGTGACCTAAGCCAGCACCCTTCCCATCTAAAAGCCCTGCTTAAAGAAAGTGAGAGCATAACTGAATTGAATGATGGCGCGACCTCAACTCACTCAGTAGCGCGCCCCCACAACCTCATTGTTATCGATCAGTTTGAGCAAGTGTTGCAAGACGCAAGCTTGTCGAAAGAAGACGCGGCTAGCTTAATGAGCTTTTTAACCGTGCTTGTAAAAACTCAACGCCTTATTCTAATTGTGTCGTTACGAAACGACTTTTATGCCAACAGTATGGAATTAGAAGGATTCGCACGGCTCAAAGACGAAGGCCAGCAATACGACCTTCAACCTCCTAACGCCACCGATATAGCCCGTATGATACGCCTGCCAGCGCTTTCTGCAGGCCTAAGCTTCGAAGAAAACGTACAAACTGGAGAAAAACTCGATGAGGTTTTGCTAGAAGCAGCGATTGGTCACCCCGATGCGCTGCCCTTAATGGAGTTCACTCTAGACTTGCTCTACCAGCGCCGCGACAAAGAGAACACGTTGCTGTTTTCTGCCTTTGCCAACATTGGCGGTTTAGAAGGTGCAATAGCACAACAGGCCGAAACCACTTATCAAGGTATGAGCGAAACGGCTAAAGCAAGTTGGAAAAGCGTGATGCACGAATTGGTGACCATTAACGATGTGAATCAAACCGGCTTAATTGCTAGAAAAGTACCCATTGAGCAGTTTAGTGACGAGAACGATTTAGCCTTTATTCAGCAGTTTGTTGATGCACGATTATTCGTTACCGAATCAGACCTTGGTGCAAATGAACTTACTTATAATACATCAGCCCCTGATGCGAAGAGGAATAAGCGTGTTTGCGTTGCCCATGAAGCCTTATTAAAACACTGGGATCGCATTACCGACTGGGCACAAAAAAATCGTGCGGCTTTACTAAAAAGAACGGAGCTCAATACCGATTGCAGCCGCTGGTTAAATGCGGGTAAACCTCAAGACATGTTACTGCCCTCTGGTAGAAAGTTAGACGACGCTCGCTGGATGGCAAAGCAACCCCACTTGCACTTAACACCGCAGGAAACATTATTCATTCACCTTTCTGAAGGCCAGCATAAAAAAACGCAGCGCTATAAAACGTCGGCCATTGCCGCCCTGGCGATATTGGCTGTGTCCACAACGGGGTTGGCCATTTATAGCAATAATCAAACTCAACTCGCTGTTGAACAAACCCACCAAGCACAGGTACTTCGAAACAAAGCTGAAAGCTTAGTAGATTACATGTTGGGCGACTTACGCAGCCAGCTAGAGCCCATAGGGAAACTGGACGTGCTCGAAGGTGTTGGGCAGAAAACATTAGATTATTATGCAGGTATTGAAACCGGTGATGGGCTAAGGCAAGCAAACTCGTTGAAGCTTTTAGCCGAGATAAACATTAACCGAGGAGAGTTTGAACATGCCGGTGAACAGTTATCTCAAGCGTTAAATATTTTAAATAAACAGGACGCAGAGCAGCTAAAAATACAAGAAACAGCACCGAATGGCATTGCATCAGCAAACGCGTATTCACAAAGTACAACGCAAACTAGCGAGCAAGTGTTGTTCTTAAAAGGGAACATTCACTATTGGATTGGCGTCATCGCCTACTTCAAACAAGACTATACCACTACCATCGAAGAATGGACAAAGTACCTTAACTATTCACAACAACTGTTAGTGCTTGATGAGCTAAACCCCAAATGGATGTTGGAAGTAAGTTCGGCTCAACACAATATTGGTAGTTTAGCGCTTCGTATTTCCCAGTACGAAAGCGCCAGCCAAAATTTTCGTGACTCCATCGCTTTAAAACGCAAAATGTTAATCTCGCAACCTAACCATAGTGAAGTACAAGCCTCGCTGCGGGGTTCTTTGTTAGGACTAGTAGCAGTGGCCTTTCAAACTTTTGAATTCAATGAAGCAGAAAAATTGGCAGAAGAAGCCTATACCCTTGCGGTTAAATTACTGCTCGAAAATCCTGACGACTACAACATTGTCTATCAAACTTTGTCATCCGCTAATTTGCTAATACAAGCGCAAATGTCCGTTGGCAACAAATCAGGTGCTGATAAAACAATAACCGACGGTGTCATGCTGGCGCAGAAACTGGCTAAACAAGAACCCGAAAATGAAGCCTGGATGACCAAAGTTGCGACATTAATGTTCTTCTATTGGGATTATTATTTGCTCTTCGACACAAAAGACAGCCCCCCTAATCCAGCACTACTTAACCTTACTCGCGCTGCTTTTAACAAAACCAAAAACCTGCCTATAAAACAGAAAATTTACAGTGTGAAATTGGGTTTCGAAAACCGCGAAAATTCAGAGGTGATGACAGATATTGCCCAACCATCCCTTGAGTTCAATAGTGAATCCACCCCGCGTCTACTGTGGGAGTTACATTTAAAATGCCGCAACCACCCCTGCACCATTGGTGAGGATATACGAAAAGAGGTTGGGAAAGGTGAACGTAAAAGCTTAGCCCTCACGCATTTTACGTTAGCGAACACCGAGAAACCGTCGAACGATATGAATGCTTCACTAACTGAATTCTATTTTTTACTTGTGTCATCTAAGCGAAGTGCGGCTAGAGATGTGCTATTGAGTCTGGAAAAGCAAGGGTACTTACATCCCCAATTAACAGACGCAATTAATCGCGCTAAAGACGACACTTAAACCCTGAAAGGAGCTTCAGATGGAACATGATGATCAATGTCGTAAAATAGCTTATAGCTACACCTTAAATTTATCAGTATTTACTGACAATTTATTGGAGCAAACGCTGAAAGAAGGCGAAGGTACTGCAGAAGGCGAAACCTACTTTTTTAAGTATGAGGGGAAAGGCTTTTCAAACGGAATATTATCAATACCCCAAAGTTATTTTGCCGATGGGGACGTGAGGATCACTATCTTACTGAATCAAACTGCATCAGCTCACAAGCACGGACCGGCGGGCTATAAATTTGCCTGGATCCATGCACGCCGAGCGGGTGATAAAGAAGAATATGTAGGACGGGGGCAGAGATTCGAAATGGAAAGCTGGCAAAATGACAAAGTTTCATTTCTGTTAACCGGTAAAATGCAATACAAAACGACTAAGGGCTGGGTAAACGTAAACACCTGTGAGTTGGCGCTAGATGTTTGGGTACACCACACCTACCGCTCGCAATTAACCAAGGAATTTACTGTAGATAAAATTAACTGCGACCCACAAATTGAAATTCAACCCTCTTAATGAATCAGTGAGTTCAAAAGTAAGTGGGGTCATAAATACTCTTTACACTTTGACGAATATTTAGGCTAGACTGGAACCATCAAATATTAGTTATAAATAGGCTAGCAGCATAATCTAGTTTAGCGCTAATAGATGAATGTAACATTTTCACTAACCTTAACATTTGCACTAAATTCGGCAAAAGGAGTTTTACCATGAAAAACAAAGCAATTGCGTTAGCATTATTACTGTCTGTAGTAGGTTGTTCTGAGTCTAATAAAGAGGCAACGGAAGAAGCCAAAAAAGAAGCCATGATGGAAATGGAGAAGGCTGGCGACGAGGCAGCTGACGGCTACGAAGAAGGAAAAGAAAAAGCAGCTGATGCTTGGGATGAAACTAAAGACTCTGCATCAAGTACCTATGAAGATGGTAAAGACATGGCTTCTGATGCTTATGAAGACGGCAAAGACATGGCTTCCGATGCATATGAAGACGGCAAAGATATGGCCTCTGACGCGTACGAAGATGGTAAAGAAAAAAGTGCTGACATGATGGATGCTGGTGCTGAAAAAGTGCGTGAAGCATGTATCGCGATGAAGGAAAAAATGGGTGGTGACGTAAGCGAGTGTGATAGTAAAGACTAACTTACCGCCCCCAGCATTGTGTGTTTGCTACACTTTTTTACCAAACGCACAATGCTTTTCCCCTTATTCAGCTAATGACTCAATCAATTCGCCAAGCAACTTTATACTTTGTGTACGAACTTCCTGCGAGCCATCAATAAAATTGAACCGCAAACAATTTCGATATTTTCCAGTCGCTGAAAACATTTGCCCAGGGGCAACATAAATACCATGCTCTTTGGCTTTATCAGCCAGTTTAACCGCGTCGTATTTCGCATTTAATTCAACCCACAGTACGTATCCGCCTTGCGGATAACTTACGCACGTATCTTGTGGAAAATAGCGTTTAATATCAGCGCGAAGTGCGTCTCGTGCACTCAAATAATAATGGCGCATTGCCCGTATGTGCTTATCGTAACCGCCTTGTTCGATATAACTTGCTATGGCGAGCTGAGGCAATGTGGGGCACATGGAGCTGCTAACATACTTCGCATGAAGTACTTTGTTCCTGAAACTTCCAGGCGCTATCCACCCCACCCTAAACCCTGGTGCTAAGGTTTTGGAAAATGACGAACACAATAAAACCCGACCATCCTCATCAAACGATTTAACCGTTTTGGGGCGCGGGTAGGAATACGCGATGTCTCCGTAAATATCATCTTCAATAATGGCGACATCGTATTCTCTTGCCATATCGTAAAGTGCTTTTTTCTTATCATCGGGCATAACAAAGCCCTGAGGATTATTGACCGTTGGTGCTACCAATATGGCTTTTACCGGCCATTGATCTAGCGCCAGTTTCAATGCATCTAAACTCAGGCCAGTTTCAGAGTCTGTAGGTATTTCTAGTGCTTTTAAATTCGCACCTTTTATGGCTTGCATGGCACCGTAAAAGCCCGGTGACTCAACCACTATTACATCCCCTGCATTGGCCACCGCACGAAGGCATACCGATAATGCTTCTTGGCAACCTGATGTAACGATAAACTCATCCGACTGCAGTCTACAGCCCGAGGCAGCAGTAAGCCTGCTAAGCTGTTTTCTAAGGCTCTGATCACCTTTCACATCACCGTACACCATGCCATCAAGCGGCCTGTTCTTTGTTAACTCATGCAGGCGTTTTGTTAGTGGCTTTAGGGTTTTTGCGGTCATGTTAGGCATGGCGTGCTGGAACTGACATCGCGTTTCAATACCACTGTCTTTGTTAAACGTATTCAACAGCATGTTGAGTACATCTTCCCACTGAGACACATCCATCGGCCGTTGCGGCGGCTTAGTCATTTTGGGCGTGTTATTCAATGTGGTATTTGACGATACGAAATAGCCTGATTTAGGCTTCGCTTCAACGTACATTTGAGACTCTAGAACCCGATAGGCTTCTTGTACTGTAGCGATACTAACGTGGTGCTCTTTAGACAATTGCCTTACCGAGGGAAGTTTATCTCCTTGTTCAAATAGCCCACGATCTATTTGCGCTTTTAGTTCACAAGCAAGCGACTCATACAGTGTCATTCATTCTACTCGATACAGACAAAAACCATACAGATAACTATACCCTAACCTATCGCTATAACTTACCATACAGTTGCAATAATAAATGAGCATACAGTCATTGTTTCCTCTCATCTGTATGGCATATTTTTAGGGCTTTTGGCCCTAATACATACAAACTTTTAAATGTACCATTCTGTAGCGTTGTTTAGTAACGCCTATAAATTTGCAACTCAACCGTCGCTTATTGGCTTAAATAGAAGATTAGAGAAAAGGACCACCATGGAAACTTCGTTACTTTTTGCACTCGCTACCTTTGCTTTTGTTAGTACAGTAACGCCCGGGCCTAATAACTTAATGCTATTGGCATCTGGGGCGCAGTATGGTTATAAAAAATCGCTTCCACATATGTTTGGTATTGTTGTGGGCGTTGCAGGCTTAATGATAAGTACGCTGATGGGCGTGGGCGCACTTTTCACATTATTTCCCGCCTTGTATACCGTACTAAAAGTACTAGGCATAGCGTATTTGTTGTGGCTGGCCGTTAAAATTGCCACTGCCCCAACTGATGAAATTGAAATCAAGAAAACCACCCGCCAAGGACCACTAAAATGGTGGGAGGGCGCACTGTTTCAATTAATTAATCCTAAAGCGTGGATGATGGCATTGGCTAGCGTAGGCACATTTTCGGTTCCCGGTGAACACTACGCAGAATCGGGGCTTGCTATTGTTATGGCTTTTGCGCTTATTGGATTTCCGTGTATTTCTATTTGGGTCGCAGTTGGTGCAAAAATAAAAATTTGGCTTAGCTCGCCCATGCGCAGAAAGCGCTTCAACTTCACCATGGCAGCCGCCACGGCTGCTACATTGTTTTTGATTATTTAAAATAGGGAAGTGACGTGTGAGTATGTTATTGACTAGACGATGTACTCCCCCACGCTAACGCTCTGCTTAAAATGGTTTAGCCGCTTTGGGTTGCAAGTAAGCTAAGGATAACTTGCTACGGCTAAACCCGTTTTAACAAGCACTAAGGCGCGAAAAAGAAGCCTTTATCTACCCCACTAAAATTGTTTTTATGGTTCAACAAGTACTTTTTGTTCTTCGCGCCATCTATCAATCGTAAGATATTGTTCTGCGAGTCCTTGTTAGCCATGTTGCTAATACGAAACTTCAACTGCGTTACATTTTCTGGCATGCCCAGAATTTCAAAGATAAACACCGACAAATGATCATCGAGTTTTATTTTGCCCTCGCCCAAACGCAATTGGCTTGTGGTCACTTCTTGCGTTTTTTCACCTCGGCTAAAAGCCTTCACATCAAAGGCTTGTTTAATGTGGGCCACTAAACGTTGCTTATAAGCGGTGCTGCCTTTTGGTATTGCCTTGAGCTTAGCTTTATTGCTACTGCTGGCAATAAGCGATTGATCTATACCGTACAATGGCGTCATCACTTCATATATCCAGCGACCATCATCTAAATGGCGAATTTGAAAAGTGGCAATATTGCTATCGTGCGCATTACTTACGCCTGAAAACATCAATACACCAACCAATAAGATAAATTTAACTTTTTTACGCATATGCAGTACCCATAAGCCTTATGCCGATATATTTAAAGGCATAAGGCATCAACCCTTTACGTTTTAAACAGTGATGGCGATTGAACAGTCATGGTCATTGAACTGTAAAATCGTTTCTATCGACGTAACTTCCCATCAAACAGACCGGTACCGTTGGCGCCCCCGTTTCTAAGGCGTGGTAGTGGTATGCGCCATCTGGGAACTCTTCCGTGGCATGAGTATGACCATTACACTCATCAGTAGTGGCTACATCAGCAGGAAGGGTATTGGCGCCGTCAATCAAATCGTAAGCGGCGTAAATAGGAAAACCGTCTTTCGCTAAGCCAGCAAACGCCGCGTGATCTTCATACTCAATATAAGTATTGGTACAACTAATACCGTACCGATTTGTGAAGTTGTATTCTGGTGCATCGGACACGGTATTGATAGATTGAGGAATAAAGTGCCAGTGATAATATCCGGCAGGATCGGCATGGCCACCGCAATGATCTAACGCGGGGATATTTCCGCTACCCGTGCCACCAATACCGGCTTCAGCAGTCGTAACACTAGGCGGATCGCCTTTAATTGGAATACCATTAATACCTAAACCGATACTGCCAACGGTGGGAATATAATACGCTTCAGAGCGAAATTCTGGGGTGACGGGTATTAAATAGGTTACTGTTAAACTTGAATCGAAAGCCATAGACAAACAGTAACTGAAGTCGCCACCGCCACCGGAGCGAATATTCCCATCTTCATCAACAATATCGTAGCCGTCTGCGTCCATTCCTTGCGCCGCATCAACGAGCGACTGAAAGCCAGGATTGGTTTCACCGTCGTAAACTCCTAAACCGGCTTCAATTCTAGGGGTAGAAATGGAATCGGGGCAATAAGGCCCAACGGTCCCCTCGCCTTCGGTATCACCCACGGTATTGGCTGCAAAGGTTAGTTCATAACAGGTGGTTTCGCTGCCGTTTTCAAGAGTACAGCTCACTTCGTTCTCGGTAAGTGGTAATACGGTAAATAAATCAACGTTGTAGTACGTAGTGACCGCGTCATCCACTGGGTCGTCTGCAGAATCATCTTGAGTATCATCGTCAGCACTGACCTCATCCACAACACTTGTATCATCACTTGACCCACCACAACCCACTAAGGTTACAGAGAATATGAACGCCATTAGAAACCATTTAATACTATGCATATTGGCAAACCTTTTTACTCCCAAAATGAGATGTTATGCCTAATTTTTTTGTTTTGGGAGTATGAAAGGAAAACTTCACAGTAATTGCACATTTCGTCAGTGCTGTAATGCACATAAATGAGTGGTGCCTTAGTAAGATATGATGACTGCAACGTCGGATAAATACCTCCACCATAGCGACATTCTGGCGTGAGCACTTATCGGTAGCGAGAGCACTTATAGGTAAGGGTTTTCGCCCATAGCAACGGCAACGCAAAACAATCGCAAATCTAATTCTAACTGATGGTATTGCGGCTCCATATAACAGCAAAGTTGATAGAAACTTTTGTTATGGTCTTTTTCTTTAAAGTGAGCGAGTTCATGTACCACTAGCGCTTTTAATAAAGGCTCGGGGGCGTGCAATAAGTCGCTGTTAATGGCTAAGTCATGCTTACGTGTTTTGCCCTGCATTCGATAGGTATGTGTACCCAACGCATTCGTGACCATATCACCTTGCTTTTTAAACGCCGCCCGCCCAAAAGGTGGCGCGTTTTTTATGTAACGGTTTTTTAGGTCGGTTGCATAATTATAAAGTAACTTGTCGGTCGTTATAGTATGCACATTGGGGTACTTTTTAACGAGGTAATGGCTTAACTTATTTTCGGCTATTAGTTGCAGTGCTTGCTCAACAACGGTCTGTGGGTAGCCATTAAAATATCGTGCGTATTCACTCACTTTACTTTCTCCTTAGTACGCACAATTATAAAGGAATTCAAAAGTAGGGTTTAAGCCTTTTTTGGAATTAGGGTCGGAATGAGGGTCAGAGTACTTTAATTCTGCTAACCGTATGTAAATCTGGAGACTATAACGCAAAGGTTTACACGCCGGAGTCAGGTACGTTGACTCTTAGGTGATAATGTACTCTGCCCCCTTTATGTCCCGCTATTTAAAGTACTGCTCCTCTTGGGTCGGTAAACGAAGAATATGAAGTTCTTCTTTCTGGAAGCTCTGGTTGATGTAGCCCTTATCCGCAAAGTCCTGCAATATTTCTGGGCATGGGTATTCACCCCACTTTTGTTTATAGCGCCCTGCATTAGAAACAAAGTCGATTAGATGATTTACGGGGCATCGATAATTTTCGCGCTCTTTAATAAAGGTGATCAGATCTATACGTTCAATATCAAGATTCGCATTTATACATGTTTGAAAGAAGTCTTCATCATTCAGGCCATATCCTCGATATCCCTCATCGAAACCGCCAATACGCTTTAAATCGTCGGTTCCAATGCAAAAAAGTGTACTATTTTGTCGAATACTAAAAGCGCAGTCAGAGCCATTCTCCTTTGTTTCGGGATTATTGTTAGTGTGCTCAATTAAATCGGAATAATCGGTAAGGCTTATATCTTCTGAAACACATGATATTTTGCTGGTTATAACACGAGATTGAGACCATGAGTTTTGCAAGCACTTAAATAGCTGAGGTGAAAATATGCTCTCAACGTTCATAAACAAACACAGAGAAGATGTAGCTGCTGCTAACCCTCTATTTCGCGCCCCCGCAATATCTAATTCTTCACAGTTATCAAACCGATGAACAATGTTAAATACCTCACTTTTGTAAAGCGAGTGTTCTGAAGGCCTTCCCATCCAGACCACGATTAATTCGCGGGGTGGTAGCTCCGCCTTTTCAAGTCGATTTACGAATGCGGTAAATGCCTCTATGCGGGATTTCACTGTGATGATGACACTAATTGAAGAATGTTGATTCATGAGAAGTCTCTGATAGGCCAGAACAAATATATAAACGAGCAAAGGGCATACCCATATTAATTCACTACTAATCAAGGTGTTGCAAAAAAGACAGCGATAGCATATGAAATTTTTGTAATGTTAGGGGAAAGTTTTACGTACTCACTCTTACTAGCGACGTTTTCGCTTCCTATTTTCCACATATGATATTTTGGCGTCATTAAGATAATTTGAGCGGTTGGTAAATTGAACAATATTTGCGTTCTACCACTATATAATCATAACTCGGTTTCTAGAGCAGGCTCATAGCTCTGCATCGGTCTACATGATTCGCCTTTCTCTGAATTAGTACACTGATACTCTACGCAATACGGGGCTTTAAATAGAAAGGAAAAATGACAAGGAGGGGTAACACTTGAACCAGTTAAATCTTGCCTTAATAACTATTGGCGCGGTTGTCTTAACGTTAGGCATGCTTACGCGAGTGATAAATCGTTCTTACCTTTCCATGCCACTTCTCGCGTTTATTGTAGGTGTTGTCCTCGGCCCAATAGGCACTAGCATACTAACCCCTGATTTATGGGGCGATAGTAATAAACTCCTTGAAGAATGCGCTCGCGTTACAATCGGCATCAGTCTAATGGCAATAGCGCTGCGGATTCCTAGAAACTACTTATTCGACCATAAAAAATCGTTCTTTCTGTTGCTAGGTGCAGGAATGCCTGCAATGTTTTTTCTCAGCAGCTTAATGGCACACTGGATATTAGGGGTACCTCTACTTATTGCGCTTCTAATTGGCGCGGCTATCTGCCCTACCGATCCCGTGGTCGCAAGTTCAATCGTTACCGGCGGATTAGCGCGAAAACACCTGCCAGATCGATTCCGCTATGGCCTGTCTACTGAATCAGCCATAAATGACGGTTTGGCTTACCCCCTAGTGCTATTACCAATTCTGTTGTTGACGCCAGCAGAACATAGCCCTTGGCTAACTTGGGGGCTGCGAGTAGTGTTGTGGGAGATTGGTGGCGCTATTGTACTAGGGGCGTTATTAGGCTGGATTGTCGGCAAGTCGCTGTTATTAGCTGAACACAAAAAAACCCTCGACCATTCAGCTTTTTTGGCTACCACCTTGGCATTGACGCTGCTGACATTAGGCGTCGCTAAATTCCTATCCACCGATAGTGTCTTAGCGGTATTCGTTGCAGGTATGGTTTTCAGTCAGCTGGTAGGCGGTTCAGATAGAGCGAAAGAAGACAAAGTACAAGAAACCGTTAATCTTTTTTTCACCCTTCCTATTTTCATATTTTTAGGCTTAATGTTACCTATAGATAGTTGGTTTGAGCTTGGGTGGGACGGCGTGTGGTTTGCGCTGGCCATTCTACTTGTTAGGCGCATACCGGTTATTATTGCGCTCTCTACTTTTCTTCCTATATGGAACAATTGGAAGTTAGCCCTATTAGCTGGGCATTTCGGCCCTATAGGGATCTCTGCGCTATTCTACGGTATGGTAATCTTAGATAAGAGTGGACATGATATCGCGTGGACGGCGGGTAGTTTGGTTATTACCGCTTCACTAATTGTTCACGGAGTAACAGCGGCACCTTTGGCTAAACTCTGGGCAGTTAAGAAAGAAGATAAGGAATAATGGCTATAAAAAGGAGAGTACTACTCAGTTCTCCTTGAGTAAGCTCTCCTTGAAGTATATCTTTTTTGCTAGATTACACCGGATCGACTAATGATAATGTTTACAGCAATCCACTATAGATTTCGCCGTATCGCTACTCTCACACTTACTGGCGATATCACCTACCGATACTACCCCAACTAATTGCTTATTTTCTTCACTATCTAATACTACAAGACGTTGAACCTCATTTTTGCTCATATTCCCTAATACAGTATCGGTGTCGTCGTCTTTGAAACAATAGAGGACAGGCTCACTTAAAATAGAGGAAATGCTGTCATCTAAGCTGACTCCCTTTGCCACTGCATTTACAACTAAATCTCTGTCAGTCACGATACCAACCAGTTTATCGTTGTTGTAGACAGGCATAAGGCCAGCCTTCATTTCGGCCATTTTTTTTGCTGTTTCCATCACTGTGGTATTAGAAGGTAGTATTTCGGTATTGTTAGTCATAACTTCATGTATATACATTCATCTTGCTCCTTTTGGTTGAAGCTTGGCGAACGCCAAGCTCTCTTTTACTATGCAAGTGTTCTACCAGTATCAAAGCCAGTTTGATAAGGGGTTCGGCGCCTTAAAAAACCAAAGTTATGTAGAAAATACATTTTTTACGTAAAGATTATAGTTATGGACGACAACTCGCTTCAAAAATTTGGTTCCATTACTGACTTCAAAAACCGGCGCCCATAAAAGCAGCTCGCCATAGCCCGTTCATGAACTTGCAAAATCGCTTTTTCCAATAACGTATCGTAAAAACAGTAAGCACTGGCATGAATCCCGCAATTCTCTCCGTGTATCCTTAAGCTTGCTATTGGCGTGCAGAAGTCTCACTTCATATAGCGACAATAAGTTTAGGGAACTGAAATTCTATTTATGAACTTTGAAAATTAGGAGAATATTATGTTACCTGAGGAATACCGCGAATGTGTTGATGCTTGTAATCGCTGTGCAGATGCTTGCGACCACTGCTCTACTGCCTGTTTGGAAGAAGACAATATAGCCGAAATGGCGGAGTGTATACGTTTAGATATGGACTGTGCTGCCCTATGCCGATTCGCTGCCGCTGCAATGGCGCGTGGCAGTAAGTTCGCCCCACAAATATGTAAGCTCTGCGCAGAAATATGCGATGCGTGTGCGAAAGAATGTGGTAAACATGAAGCACCACATTGCCAAGCTTGCGCTAAAGCGTGTAGCGAATGTGCTGAAAGCTGCCGTGCAATGGCTGCCTAAACCCAAAAATGGTGGCAGAGTACCTTTTCACTTACGTCTTCACCTACGTCGAAATCTAGATTCTTCGGCAGACGGAAACTCGGTAGACGGAAACAGCGTACTCCGCCCCTATTTCTCTACAAGCTGCTGGTTACTGAAACGGCTGTTTTGCCTAGTAGGTTATATGCTTGTTCAGTTTTTTCATGGGAAGGACTATTGACTACTACTACCCACTTACCTTCTCGGGTGGCGTTTCTAGCCTGATCCACCACCCCATCCTGATCTGGCCTAAGGGATATAAAGCCGGCAATCATTAACCCACCAAATAAACCCAATATTGAAAGCGCTAGTGTGGTCATCATGGGGCTGTCTTGTGTATAGCTTGGCCCAACAAAAGATAAAATTGCAGCGATGACAACACCGACAACAACGCCGACTATGCCCATCGCGATATGAGCTTTGAGCATAAAAAAGCCGACCTGGCTGTCCTTATTCTCTATCTTCTGGTCAAACTGAGTGTCGTGAGGATTTAAAATGTTGACCTCATCAGGCTTCAACGCAGCTTTTTCTCGTACCGACTCGGCGGCAGTTTTGGCGCTAGTTTCATCGGTATAGATGGCGCAGACTTTTCCTCTGATCTCATTACTCATAATGTTTCCTTTTTGTAACGCTCAGCATTAGGTTAACGAACTCGGACTAACTTCAGTTATAGAAATAAGAATTGCAAAACTCATTCCCTTAAAAAGAATTATCGATAGAAGCAGCTGTGAAGCTGTTAGGAATACTCACCACGCCCCCTTAACTAAGCGAATTTGAGTAAACTCGAAAAGGCACCGTTATACATATAGTGCTGACAAATTTACCGTGAAATTGCAAAAATTACTTATTTCCTACTCCCTACCTTACGAATTCAAAATGGTGTGGATGGCACTTAAACAAGTAGAAAATTTAAACACAGCGGGCAAAGTTCGTGGCTTTCAGACAAGCCCTCGTTTTTATTTATCTATAGATGCTGTGTTGGCGCGTTTTACGCTTAATGATGGGTTCATATTACAACTCTACTGAGAGCTCAAATGCCACAGCATAATCCCCCTCCTATGGGTTTAAGCAAGTTAGATAAAGGCTACAAAGTTTGTGTTTGGGCGCCGCATGCGGCTAGCGTATCCATACATGGAGAATTTGACGACTGGAGTGACGACGGACTTGCGCTATCTAAAGAAGACGGTGGGGTATGGGCTGCAAACGTACCAGAGCTAAAAAACAATCAGCAATACCAATTTCTTATTACTACCGAATCTGGCGACGTATTAAAGCGCAACGATCCTAGGGCTCGATTGCTTACCAACAGTGTCGGAGCCTCAATTGTTTATGATGATGACTATCATTGGCCTGATGCTCCCTTCTCTATGCCCGACAAAAAGTCGCTGGTTATTTATGAACTGCACATAGGCACATTTAACTGCAAAGAAAGAGACGAAAATGGAACGCCGAATAAGCCTGGCACATTTGATAGTGCTATCGAAAAATTAGATTACCTTGCAGAACTCGGTATTAACTGTATTGAATTGATGCCCGTTAATGAATTTGCAGGTGACTTCAGCTGGGGTTACAACCCTGCCTACCCGTTTGCGGTTGAAGAAGCTTACGGTGGACCAAATGGCTTGAAAGACTTTGTTCGCGAAGCTCATGCACGAGGTATCGCCGTAGTATTAGATGTGGTTTACAACCACTTTGGACCAAGTGATCTTCACCTTTGGCAATTCGATGGCTGGTCTGAAAACAATAAAGGCGGTATTTACTTTTACAATGACTGGCGTAGTGACACCCCGTGGGGCGATACAAGACCAGATTATGGCCGACCAGAAGTGCGCCAATACATTTTTGATAATGCAATGATGTGGCTAGATGAATACAGACTAGATGGCTTGCGTATGGACATGATCCCCTATATGCGTTCTGTATCTGGTTCAGAAACCCCAGAAGACTCCATTGAAGAGGCTTATGATTTAATTCGCTGGATAAACAGCGAAATACAGCAACGTCACCCAGAAAAAATTGTCGTTGCCGAAGACCTTCACGGAAATGACTTCGTCACCAATTCCACAGAAGACGGTGGGCTTGGCTACACGGCACAATGGGATGCACACTTTGTCCATCCAATACGTGATGTTTTAACCCAGCCAGACGACGAGAATAGAGATATTGTTACCGTCCAAGAAGCACTTACGCAGCAATACTCCGAAGACCCTTTTCGCCGCGTGATTTACGTGGAATCCCATGATGAAGTGGCAAACGGCAGCGCACGTTTAGCAGAAGAAATAGCACCTGGTAACGTGGACAAAGACTACTTCGCTCGTCAACGTTCTGTAATAGCTGCAGCACTTACCCTCACAGCGCCCGGTATACCCATGTTATTCCAAGGCCAAGAGTTGCTAGAAGATCTCTGGTTTGATGATATGGACCCTCTAGATTGGTCGAGAGAACAGAATTTTCCGCAGTTACACAAAGCTTACAAAGCCTTAATCGCGTTACGCAAGGGTAGCCCAAGCTTACATAGTAATGAAGTAACAGTGACGCACTTCGATAAAGACAATGGGGTACTGGCCTACATCCGAGGCGATAACGGCGATGATGATACAAACCAAGCCGGAAACGACAAGGTAATGATTGTCATAAACTTTAAGAATCAAGCACACGATAGTTACGAAATACCCAACCTAAACAAAGGTCAATGGCGTTGTATTTTTAATTGGTACGGGGGTTATCACGAGCCAAGCGACTTTTCGTTTTTAGATGATACCGCTGGTGAAGAACATAATGATCATGAAAAAGATGATGATCATGAGGAAAATAGTGATCGTGAAGGAAATAGTAACGCCACGCTTTACCTGGAAGCCTATCAGGTCTTAATTTTTCAGCTTAATCATTAACAATAGCTAACGCACTACAAGAAAATTAAAAATGGGGTCAGAGTACTTTTTAGACAAAGCAATAATGTACTCTGTCCCCATTAATTTAGTTTCGCGCTAGCCACAGCATTTCTTATATTTTTTACCGCTACCGCAGATACACGGGTCGTTACGTGCAGGGACTTTTTCTACGGTTACAGTGCCCTTTTTGTTCAGCAGCACTGTTAATTCTTGTATAGATTCTACCGCGCCTTCCTTTGTATCAACGGTAATATCTGCATACAAACCAGCTTCAGCCACTAATGCGTCTACTTCTTGCTTTCGAGCTTCATTGGTTACCACTAGTTTTAGCGGGTATTTTTTACTGCCTGCAATGCGGCTAGCGTTTCTTTCATAACCGTATGTTAGGGTCGTTTGACGGGCGTCTTTACGACCTTTAAAAAAAAATTTATCTGACATTTGGTGTTCCAAATATTAAAAATAGAAGGTAGGTATTATCTTTAAACCGTCACAAAAATTAGCTAATCAACCTGAGTCTTGGATAAGAGATATAAAAACAGGGGGGAAAGCTTTACTTACAGGCGTTGCCTATCAGAGATTTAGGTTGAATCAGAAACCGTAAATAACAAAGATTAGTGTGATGGTCTGCTTATGCCTATTCTACTACAAGTGCAAAGCACACACACAATCTACTTGAGATTAACGTAGCCTTTATAATGAAAAAAAGGTCAGAGTACTTTTCCCAACAAAGCTTACAAGTATGATTACTTCGTTTAAAAGGCCCTGGCTAATGTACTCATCTTACGTATTCGGTTAATGTGCTCAGTTAATATATTTTGCCCCATTAATTCTAGAAATGAGATTACATAATGCAACCACACGACCACTCGCCACTAGATGACTTTATTGAATACCCAGAAAATGAAATGATGTCGCGCAGCGCTGACTTTCTGCAAACTATGCAACGCAGGCACAGTATTCGCCAATTTAGCGACAGGCCTGTAGACAAAAAGGTTATTGAAAACTGCCTTTTAACGGCGGGCACTGCGCCGAGTGGCGCCAACCACCAGCCTTGGCATTTCGCAGCAATTAACTCTAGCACGGTAAAGCAAAAAGTAAGGGAACAAGCCGAAGCCCATGAGCGTGGATTTTATGAAGGACGCGCTGGGGAACAATGGCTACAAGATCTTAAACCGTTAGGCACCGATTCAAGTAAACCTTATTTAGAATTAGCGCCATGGCTTATTGCCGTATTTAGCCAGAAGTCAGGCGAAACAGAAAGCGGAGACAAGCGCCAGAATTACTACGTTCATGAGTCGGTAGGTATTGCTGTTGGAATGCTGATTACCGCCTTGCACAATGCGGGTTTGGCCACGCTAACGCACACACCAAAGCCAATGAACTTTTTAACGCAAGTGTGCAACCGTCCAGAAAACGAACGGGCTTATATGCTTATTATTGCTGGCTATCCCGCAGATGAAGCCACTATTCCAGCTCATGCCAAGCAGAAAAAGCCACTTGAAAGCATCGCCAGCTTTCTTTGATGAAATAAAAAAATGGGGTCAGAGTACTTTTACGATCAATTGACTCCGCCCCCCATTATTTCGCCCTTTTTACTTACTTATTGGGAACGATTAAGTACTTTTCACCGGTTTTCTTAGCATTGTATAAGGCTACATTTTCAGGCTGTAGTGCTTCTTCAAGGCTTAATTCTTTGGTGTAAGAAGACGCAAAAGTAGTGTTAATTTCAGAGGCTACTTTCTGATAAAGTGCGCCTACACGCTTTTTATCTAGTTTGCCTAGGAAGCGCATAAGCAACCAGCCGCCAATTCCCCATGTCATACCGAAAGCTCGATTTAGTATAGTTGGAGAGAAATCTAGGCCGCCGTATATATACACTTGCTTGTTGCTGTCTGAACCATAGGTGTTGAAGCCTTTGGCATCTTTACTGCCAGACGCTTCCATCATGGTAAGAATGTCGCTTACTAACTCGCCGCCGCCAATAGCATCAAACGCTAACGTCGCGCCTGTTTTATCAATAGCTTGGAAAAGCTCTGTTTTGAAATTCTCGCTAGTAGAATCAAGCACAATTTTAGCGCCTAAGTCTTTAAGAATATCTACCTGTTGCTGACTACGCACAATGTTAACCAAATCAACGCCTTCTTCTAAGCAGATTTTGTTTAGCATTTGGCCCAAGTTAGATGCAGCTGCGGTATGTACTAAGGCTTTGTGGCCTTCCATACGCATGGTTTCTACCATACCCAATGCAGTCAACGGGTTTACAAACGAAGACGCGGCTTGCTGCGCCGTTGTGCTTTCCATGTGCGGCAAACACGCTTGAGCTGGAACACATGCATATTCGGTGTAAGCTGCGCCAGTTAGAATAGAAACGGTTTTACCCATTAGTGCCTGAGCTTCAGGGCTGTCGCCTGCCCCAACAACCGTTCCAGCGCCTTCATTCCCAATAGGTAAAGTTTGATCAAGGCGCGACTTAATACGCATCAACATCGATTTATGTACCGGCGCAACTAAAGCACTTTTGCTGGCATCAAAGGTGGCTTTATCAAGGCTGGCTGGGCCGAACATGGGCCACATATCAGAAGGATTAATAGGTGAAGCTTCCATACGAACTATCACTTCATGTGGCTTAGGCTCTGGAACATCTACCTCTTTGATAGATACCTCTAGTTCGCCTTCTGATTTGATAAGCGTAAAAAGCTGTTTGGATTTATTCATTTTGGTTGTCTCGCTATGTTAATCAAGATCTACGTGTGAGCTAAGCTAACATGACGTTAACATCAGTAATATTTATATTGGTAATATATATAGGTGCAGATGAGTTATAGAAAAGGGGTCAAAGTATATTTTACCCGAGTAGTACTCTAACCCTATTAGTTTTGACTAGCTAGACACTTTGCTTACGCTACTTGATGGCCATAGTAACTCGACATTAGCTCCACAAGTGGGTGTGTTTGATAGTTTCAATTTACCGCCATGCTTACTCAGCACCGATTCCACGAAGGTTAGACCAATACCTGCACCATTGGTTTTGGTGGTAAACAGTGGGGTAATGGCATTCTCTATGTTCGAAAAGCCAGTGCCATTATCAGACACAATAAGGTGTTGCTGGGTATCTTTTATATAAAATTGGATCTCTATATTGATACCTTTTCCATCAACGGATT
Organism: Alteromonas naphthalenivorans; assembly: GCF_000213655.1. Classification (NCBI taxonomy): domain Bacteria; kingdom Pseudomonadati; phylum Pseudomonadota; class Gammaproteobacteria; order Alteromonadales; family Alteromonadaceae; genus Alteromonas; species Alteromonas naphthalenivorans. Next base: position 623,022 of record NC_015554.1, on the reverse strand, counting down.
CAACGGCATTTTTAACTAAATTAATAAGTACTTGAGCCAGTAACTGAGGATCGCCGTAGCCGCTTTTTTGCCCCACAAAATTCAGCGTGTCATTGCTGCCTAACAATACTTTGGTTTGCTCAATCAGGAGTGCTAAATCGAAGTATTCATAATTTGGCTCGGGTATTTTTGCTACTTCAGAAAACCGCTCAACAAAGCTAAGCAAACCGTCAGAGCGCGTTTTAACCCTTGATAGTACTTTACGTACCTGCTCGGTGTCCCATTGCTGCATAGAAAGAATGGTCTCAGCCATCGACGACATGGGCGTAAGGGTATTTCGCAACTCGTGGCTAAGCACTCTGACGAGATTTTTCTGAACGGCCTGCTCGCTTTGCTTAAGTTCGGAGTCGATATTCACAGCAGTAAACAAATGTGCCGCTTGCTGCATGTAATTAAGTGCACTAGACTGGGACCGCCAACTTTTTGAAAGTATTGGGTGTTGAATTTGTTCGTTATTAACAACAAAACCTAACTGAGATGCATTCATGCCTTGCAGCAAACTTATCTCATTGATGGTATAGGCTTCTCTGTTTGCATAAATTAACGTGAAGTTATCGTCGAACACAACGATGGCAATGGGAATGTCTTCAAACAACTGCGCTAATAGAACAGTGAGCATCTGTGTAGAGGCAGTGTTTGCTGTGTACGAAGTTTGTAGTATTTTAATTTCACGGATTAAGTCATCAATAAGCACCGACTTACTGCGCTGCGTTAAACTTACACCTGATTCCCCCATGTTGATGCTTTGCACGTAGGCGCTTACCCGCATAATGGATGAGCGCCAAAAATCCCACGCTTGCCACGCCGCCCAACATAGTGGATAAGACAAGAAAAAAAGAAGGGTGACGATAGCCAGCAAGGACCAGTTTAGTGTATGTCCAACAACTGCCGCTAATACCAGAAAAACAATAACGAAGCCCGCCAGTCCGGCTTTAACTTTGAACTCTACCGAATAACTTCCATTATTCAATCTCAAAGTCCTCCTTGTTTAGCTGATATTTTTCCAACCTTCGGTACAAGGCGTTACGAGAGATCCCCAATGCAGAGGCAGCCTTACTTACGTGGCCCTGATATTTTTTTAACGCGTGAGTGATCATATCAAACTCAACATCATCTAATGAACGCAAAACGCCTTCATCCATCTCATCTTCAGGCGCTTTTTTGTCAGACAACATGATATGTGATGGCGCTATGATATTTTCCCGACATAGAATGACAGCACGCTCAATGACGTGACTAAGTTCACGCACATTTCCCGGCCACCTATAATCATTTAAAAGTTCCACCACCTCATCATCCAGTTTTAAATTGTTTTTCTTATACTTAACGGAAAATTTATCAATGAGACTTTTTGCCAATAGAACAATATCTTCTTTTCTTTCCCGTAAAGGCGGTAGCGACAGTACAAAGGTATTTAGGCGGAACATAAGGTCACGTCGAAACGCACCACTTTCCACCATGTCATTTAGGTTTGCGTTTGTTGCACTTATTATTCTGACATCTGCATTGTGGGTTATACTTGAGCCCACTGGCTCAAATTCGTTACTTTCCAGCACTCGAAGTAGCTTTGGCTGAACTGCGCTGGGCAGCGCTCCGATCTCATCAAAAAACAATGTACCATTTTGAGCAAGTTCAAATCGCCCTTTACGCGCCTCTTTTGCATCCGTAAAAGCCCCTTTCACATGGCCAAACAGCTCACTTTCAAACAGGTTTTCAGGTATAGCCCCCATATTTACCGATACTAAAGGAGCGGAATGTCGACTTGATAAATGGTGCAGTCGCTCGGCAAGCAATGACTTGCCTGTGCCATTTTCTCCTAAAATAAGCACACTAGCTTGTGTATCGGCAACTTGCTCAATCATCGATTCCAATACTTGCATGGCGGGTGATTGCGCTACCCATGAACTCATCTTTGTAGCTGCCTTTACAGCCGAATTACGTGCTCGTTGTTTGGTCGCTTGAGGATACGAAAGAACGTGCTTGTCGACCAACTCAATCAGCTTTTGGTTATTCCATGGCTTTTCAACAAAATCAGCCGCTCCTAACTGCATACCTTTCACGGCAAGCTCAATATTGCCCCATGCCGTCATTAGTACAGTAGTTATATTTTGCTGTGTTAGAAGCTCAAGTACTTCAAGCCCTTCTCCACCACTGGTGGTATCTCTGCTGAAGTTCATATCAAGCAGCACGAGATTTGGAGTCTGCTGCGCAACAATGCGAGCCAACTGTTTTGGATCGTTAGCCTCTAAAACTTGATATCCTTCGTTCGATAGCAGCATTGACAGCGCGAAGCGAATATCTTCGTCGTCATCAACAACAACCACTATTCCTTTTGTACTTGGCATTTGACACCTTTGATGAGCGCCCCAGACTTTTTTAGCCGTGGGGCGTTATAGCTTTAATCGCGTTGAAACAGATTTACAACTCTCTGAGCGTACGCATCGGATCTTTTCGAATCACTCTCCAACCAGGAATAGCAACAGATACCAACATGGCTAGTGCCAATGCAAAATTTATTATGGCTGTGGCAGTCCAGTCAAGTGAAGGCGCACTTTCAAACATACCTAAAATATATTGGTACACTACCACACCGGCTATTGCACCAACGCTTAGACCAACAATCAGTATCCACAACGACTCTTTCATGAGTAACTGAAGAAGTTGAATTTGTTTCGCTCCGGTTGCCATTCTCACTGCAAGTTCATAGCTTCTTTGGCCAGCTGTCATTTGACTTAAGCCCGACACACCAATAATCGCCAACACCAGTGTTAACACAGCTAAACCTGCAATCACAATCATATTCAAGCGTGTAGCTTGAGTAATATTTTCCCAGCGTTCATCCATCGATACTACGCTTAATTCACCTAAACGGTCGTCCATCCCCACTAGCAAATTAACCACGTCGTCTCGGGTTAACACCTCCCCTTCGGGCATAATGACTACTGCTGATAGTGTATTGAAGCTCATTCTTGTAGGGCTACTGAAATACACTTCAGGGGCATCTACATTTAGTGTACCTGATGGCATAGGCTCGATATCGATTATAATACCTACAACCTTGTAGATATCTTCAGCGTCTTCTCCCATTTTAATCTCTTGCCCCACCATCGACATCCACTCAGTTTCGCCTGCACGCTCGATAGCAAAAGACTGGGATATTAAAACATTTGGCAGGTCGATATCATCAACAGTTAGATCACGCCCTGCGAGTAATTGAATATCAAACGCTGACAACATTTCTGGTGCCCACATTAACGGACGGATCATGACTGATTCACCTGTATCTGGGTCTGGGTAAGCACTCATAGATACATTAGCCGTTAACGGTAGTGCGTTAATATCGAAAACCTCGCCACCAAGAGCAGATAGGCGTTCTGTCAAATCGCGCCTCAGCAGTTGCCATTCACTGCCTTGATAGGCGTCAAATTCTTCAAGTGACGCTTGCCAAGTGTCATCACTCACTTGCAAGCTAACCTCATAGGCATTCGGCATACTGTAACCTAGGCTTTTATATGCATTATTGTAGCTATCTATAACCGATACACTGGCGGCCGTAAGTAATACACAAGCTAAGGAAAGTTGAATCACCATCAGCGCTTTACTAATGATTTGATTTTGCTGCGCAGGTGTACCTTTACCGCTTGAATTTAGGCTGTCGGTCAATGCCATTTTATCAACGTATAACAACGCAATGGTGGCAAAAATAACGTTTATCAGCACAATAAAAATAAGCGCGAGTAATACACTGCTCATATCGATAGAAATTTGATCTAATAAAGGTAAGTTATCCCCTGCCAATATGGGCAAAACCTTAATTAACCATCCCGCAGATATCAACCCGAGTAGTGTCGCCATAAAGAACATAGGCAAGTTCTCTACAAAAATAAGACGGCGGAGTTTACCAACAGATGCCCCCATACAAATTTGGATAGCAAACTCTTTATTACGACTTTGATAGTGCGCAATAAACAGGTTTAACAAGTTAAGGCACGCCATAATAAGCAAACAGACCATGGCAATGATAAGTACAAAAACTAATTGCTCACTGTCACCAATAAAGGCGTCTCGATAGCTAGATACTTCCCCCACTATCTTCTTGCTGAGTAAAAAATCCCGAGCACGTTCTTCAGTGATGTCGTTATTGACATAATCAACAAACCAACTTTCTAGGTCGCTGGTCTGAGGCAGGGCACTCTTGGGGCCTCTTACCACCGTAATAGGACCTAAATTCAGCGTAATGGTGTCTGGCGATGTCAAACTAGCGTCCAACGCTTCAAAGCGCCACACTTGACCTAGCGCATCATCGCCCACGCTTACTGTGTTAATACTGGTGTAGTTATTAATGACACCAAATACAGGGTAGTCATTCCCTTCAACACGAAGCATCATGTGCGTTATATCCGATGCACTACCATAAACCGACTGCCATAAGCTTTTTGAAATCCATATTCCTTCTTCAGCGTTTTCAATGGTACTACTTTGGCCGCTGAGTAATTCAAGCCCTAGTAATTCGGGTGTGCCTGTTGAAGCATTTAGCATTGTGACGTTTATGTCGTTATTCGCAATGTTAACGTTGGTATTGCTGGGCGAGATATACCCCCAGTCCAACTGTTTACCCCAATATTGTTTTGCCGAAGCAACTCGCCGTATATCGCTGAAAAAAGGAACCACAAGACCTTCATTAAACTCTAGATTCAACTCAACGTGGTGAAGATCGGTTTCATTTATGTCGGGCAAGGGTTTAAACAGCAAAGTGTTCGCCACAGCAACCACCGTAAGTACCGCAGCAAGGGTTAAACCCAGTGTCGATATCAGCGGTAAGCTTAAGCGAGGTAATATAAAGACTCTTGCTATACCTTGCTTGAATGCATTGATGTACAGCTTCATACCACCACCTGCTCACGCTCAATGCGCATTTGTTTCTCACCCACAACTTTACCATCTAACAGTTGAATCTGACGGTTTGCTAAGCCGCTATAACGGCTGTCATGCGTTACCATCACTATGGTGGCACCTTGCTGATTTAGCTCCATTAATAGCTTCATGACCGCGTCACCGTTTTTAGTATCAAGATTTCCAGTTGGCTCATCAACGAGTATTAAATCTGGCTTACCGACTAGAGCTCGGGCGATGGCCACACGCTGTTGCTGACCACCTGAAAGCTGATTAGGCTTAAAGTTAATTTTATGCTGCATACCTACTTTATCTAACGCCTCAAATACGGCAGCTTTTATTGCTTCTGTTTTCTCGCCCCTATGCGCTAAGGGAAGAGCTACGTTTTCAAAAATGCTCATGCTATCGATAAGATTAAAAGACTGAAACACGTAGCCTATGTGCTGATTTCGCACTTGGGTTCTCTGATCTACCGACAGGCCCTTTGTATCAATACCACTAATTTCATATTCCCCTTCACTTGCACTGTCTAGCAGGCCCATAATGGTAAGTAATGTCGATTTCCCACAGCCAGAAGGACCGGTAATAGCAACAAACTCACCACTGTGTATATCAAGTGAAATACCTTGTAACGCAAGGGTCTCTATTTCAGAGCCGGTATATTTCTTATGTATGTTTTGCATGCTTACTACAGTTTCATTTCCCATCTCTTATCCCTCTTCTCTGATTGTTATTGTGTCGTGAGCGGACCATTCGTCCTGCATTTGCGATATAAAGTGTTCATCTGCGTCTACACCAGACTGAATAATTAGCTTGCCTTTGGTCAGCCCTCCTAGCTGTATGCGTCGTTTCTCAGCGTGCATCTCATCTGTTACCATCACGAACCGATCAAGTTGAGACATTGGACGTAATCCAGCGAGCTGGGTGACATACAAGGCATCAATTTGTGTTCTCATAAATATTTGCCCAGTAACAGGCGCAAAAGGACGGGCATCTGAGGGAAGTTCACCGGTTAGTTTAACTTCAGCGATAACCACGCCGTTACTAACAACTGAGCCAATTAGGTTAACCTCACCACTTATCTGTCCTTTTCGAGTGGTAAGTTCAACGGGTGCCCCTACGGTAATTTGATCGGCCTGATGCTGTGGCACACGCAAACGAGCAAGGAGTTTATCTACCGATCCCACTTTTCCAAGCACAGTGCCTTGTGGTAGCGTTTCGCCTATTTCTACATCTAAGCTTTGCAGCGTACCGTAAATGCCAGCCTTAACCTGCATGTCGTCTAATTGACTTAAAAGTAATGCTACTTGCTGATTAAGTTGCTCAAGCTCTATTTGACGTTGTTTCAGTTGGAAAGCCTGTACTTTAAGAAAGTGTTGGTATTTTTGGCGCTCGAACTCGAGTTTTTTAGCTTCTTGTTTAACGGTAAGTTCAGCGCGCTGAATTTCAAGTTTTGCTGACACACCTCGCGCGGAAAGCTGCTTATTGACGCTGAGTTCCAGCTGCCCGCGCTCTAGTGCTGCTTCAATATCGGCCATTCGACTCTGGTAGTCTAAACGTTCATTCTGCTGCTCTAACTCAAAGGATTCCAGCTGAACTTTTTGCGCATTATAGTCACCCACTGCAGATTGGTAAGTACGGTTCAACTCAGGATTGGCCAGCGACAATATAACCGTGCTAGGTTCAACGTGCGCGCCTGGTCGCAGGTAAATCTCTGCCACTTTCCCCGCTGCTTGTGATGTTAATAAACGCTCTTGTTCTGAAAACAGCTCGCCAAATGCCTGACTGAATAAATCAATATTACCTTGCTCCACTTTTAGCACGTCTACGTCGCCGCTAGATACCACTAGCACGTCTTCAGTGTTTAGCATTATAGTAGCGCTTAGCGCTGCCAAAACTAACGCCCCCATTACATACCAATGTTTAAGATTTTTTTTCCGAGATAATTCTATTTTCATGGTGATCTGCCTTTTCCCTTTTCAACTGATAATGAAAAAGTCATGCCAAACATAAAAACAGTTACATTTCAAACGCTTAAGAAAACCCGTTCTATACAGCTTTCCATATCAAGTTCGATATCGAACAATAATGTTCGAATATTTGTAGGTAGTAAAAAAAAGGAAGAGCAGGATAGTTTTAGTCAAAAAGTGCCACGACTTCACTGCTCTTAGTTTTCAACACTGGTATACTGATTGAGCAATTAAAAAAATATACAGAGTACTTTTACTAAAGATGATGAAAATACAACTCAATTTAGCAGGCAATGAGTGAAGATACCTAAACGCCTACAACCCCTCGTCGATGATGGTTTAATTGATGAAGTACTAAGCCGCTTAATGAGCGGCAAAGAAGCCGATGTTTTTGTTGTTCGCTGTGGTGAACATGTTCGTTGTGCAAAAGTTTATAAAGATGCGGTTAAACGCAGCTTCAAAAAAGCAGCACAGTATCAAGAAGGCCGAAAAGTACGAGGCGGACGCCAAGCACGTGCCATGGGTAAACGTTCTAGTTACGGACGTCAAATAGAAGAAGAGATTTGGCAAACCGCTGAGGTTGATGCTTTGTCACGCTTAAATGAAGCTGGCGTACGTGTACCAGACACATATTGCTGTATTGACGGCGTACTGCTTATGGAGCTTGTGTCGGACGAACACGGCGATGTAGCGCCGCAGTTGGGGCATGTTAGCTTTAGCAAAGAAGAAGCAATAGCCCAGCATAAACTCATGATGCACAATATTATGCTTATGCTTTGCGCCGGTATTATTCACGGCGACTTGTCGGAGTTTAACGTTCTTGTTGACGACAAAGGCCCTGTGATTATCGATTTGCCACAGGCAGTTAATGCGTCAGCCAACAACAACGCCGAGGCCATGTTCGCCCGCGACGTTAATAATATTCGCCGTTATTACAGCGAGTTTGCTCCCGACCTTTTGAAAACTAACTACGCCAAGGAAATGTGGGCACTGTTTGAAGAAGCCAACCTAACGCCAAACTCTGTTCTTACTGGTGAATTTGAAGATGACAGTGAAGATGCTGATGTAGACGCAATTCTTGAAGAAATACAAGCAGCCGCAGATGAAGAGCAAGAACGATTAGCCCGTATTAATTTTTCTGATGATGATAATTGATAGATATATAAAGAAATAAAAATGGGGTCGGAGTACTTTTCGCCCGAGATTAGTTCATATCATGTACTCTAATCCCATTAATTCAGTGACCCCACTAATTCATAGATTTCGATGTTCTGCACTACATCAAACCCAAATTGATTAAATTTAATACAATCAGGCACTTACACCGTCAGCTTTACTTACACATTCTCATCATCTATATCGAAATAAAAAAATAATTCATATATATCAGCCAGTTAATCTATGGCATGAATTTCGCTAACTCCCCCCGCTACGCTATAAATAAAAATAAGAAACTATCTATAAGGATATAATTTTTAATGAAATTCAAGAACACACTCCTTGCTGCGTCTCTCTCTTTTGCCGCGTTCTCTTTGCAAACTCATGCTGACGTTATCATCTCAGGTATGGGCGGCCAAGCTGACTATGGCTCAGAACAAACATATACGGAGTTCGCGCCACTGTTCAATCTTCCCTTTAATGTCAATATTGATGGAGTCAACTTTGACACCTTTAGAGCATTTAAAAATGGGAATATCGATTTATTTAGCAGTGAACTTTCAAATTTAGAGCCTGTCTTAGCCACACTAAGCCCTTTTGTGGCAAGAGGAAACTACGACTGCGGAAGCTGTGGTGATACCTATATCGGCTCACCGTCAGAAGATGTTGTTGCCGTTACGTGGGTAGACATGAGTTTAGATGCATTTGCTAACGGCGATGATGAAACCAATCGTCAGAATACCTTTCAAGCACTAATCATCGACCGCTCTGACGATACAGGTCAAATTGGCGATATAGATATCGAGTTTCGCTACGATGAACTTTCTTATCGCGACGAAGGGTTCGAATTAAATCTAGATGGTACTTCTCTTGTTTTCGGTCAATCAGAGGCCGGAGTATATCTACCTAACGAAGAGTTTATTGCGTTACCTGGCAGCGGTACGGTAGACATTCTAGAACTCGTTAACAACTCAAATGTTGGCGAGGACGGTATATGGTCATATTCTGTTCGTAACGGTGAAGTGACCTTAGCGGGCTCTCAATCTGGAAGCGACGGTACGGGTACTGAGCTTGACCCTTTCATGCCTTCAGATGACGTAGATGGCAGTTGGGAATTCGAGTTTAGTATTACAGATGATGAAGTTATATTTATCGACCCTGACGTAGCGATTGGTTACGACTATGTAGTGGAGTCTGGTCCAGAGATTGCGTCAGTTATTTTACCAAGTGGCTTCGATGCTGATTACGAATTATGGTTGATGGGTACTTCTGGTTGGGAGTTCGCTGACAACCTTACAGCCGAAGAAGAGTACTTCTTTGGTCCTGACGGCGTGACTGAGTTTCGTATTTTGGGTATAGACACTACGAACATGATTGACCCAGACGATGCATTGGCATTTATTACTGGTTTGTCGTTCGTCGATACTGGCGGTGTAGTTATGACACAAACTCCCATTACTGAATTTGTTGCTAGCCCAACATCAGTAAGTGAGCCTAGAATGTTTTTCGTACTACTTTCTGCTTTTGGTTTGTTCGCCATCCGCGCTCGCAAAAGAACTAAATAAATCCGCTAGCGGTTAATGTTAATTACGTATTTGGGGCTTCGCAGCCCCTTCTTTGTTTACACTGGAAATTGACCATGAGTTTCATATTATCGCAGACCAGATTTGCGACATTTGCCGCCTTTTATCTCATATTCTCACTCAATCCTGGGGCACAAACATCCTCGAGTTCAACATCTACATCAACTACGCCTTCAATGTCTTCAAAAAGCAGCGTCTCAGAAAGGTGGAGCTATCAATGTAAAAATAAACATTGTTTCATTAGCCAAGTTTTAATTTCTCGCAACAAGGAAAAGGCGGGTATTGTAGGTGCTATAAATATTGCGATTTCTTCGCAAAAACTACCTATTGTTACCCTCAGGTTTAGCAATACTGCGGCGAAAGAATATGGTCTAGGGATAAAAATAGATGAAAGTAAGCCAATTCGCGTTAGTATTCAGCAATGTGACACTAAAGTGTGCGAAACCAATATGGTTGCAGACGATACCATGCTAGCAGAGCTTAAAAATGGCAAACGCTTTATGGTTGCTTTTATGAATACAGAAAAAGAACAAACAACACTCCCCTTTTCTCTTAGTGGCTTCACGCAAGCCTACGAAAAATTGCTAACCCACAGTAATTAATAGCAAGTAAGAAACAGGCTAAAACGGTAGATGTAGAATTTATGGGCCTAAATGCCCGCTACGCATTTTGACCGATTGGTAGGTAAAAAGCCCGATTTACTCGGGCTTTTTTGTGCTCTTTTAATTTAACCTAATACGCTTTTAGCCTGCTAATTATTGGGCCGAAGTTTTATTAAGCGGCCACCTTCTTTGTCTTCAAGTACATATATGTTGCCCTTGTTATCTTGTTCAACTTCACGAATCCGTTTACCCCATTCGTAACGTTCCGCCTCTTCAACATTCCACTTTTGACCATCTTGACTAAACGTAACCCGCACTAGCGCTTCTGAAGACAAGCCGCCAATGAAACCATTCCCTTTCCAACCTTTATGTAAATCACCTTTATAAATAATAAAACCCGCTGGGCTTATAGCAGGTACCCACGCATTTTCGGGTGCTTTATAAATAGGATAATCTTCGTGGTTCGGTATTTTTACACCTGAATAATGGTCGCCCTGCGAAACGATGGGGTAACCATAGTTGCGCGCTTTTTCAATAATATTAAGCTCATCACCATGACGGGGCCCCATTTCATGGGACCATAAATTCCCCTGTTCGTCGAAATCAATACCCAATGGGTTACGGTGCCCTAGCGTCCATATTTGCTCTGTCACGCTACCGTTGCCATAAAATGGATTATCCTGTGGCACGCTTCCATCTGCATTTAAGCGCAAAATTTTTCCCAAGTTCATCGCCATGTTTTGCGCTGGCGTAAATTTCTGCCTGTCTCCTGACGTAATAAACAAGTAGCCGTCCGGCGAAAACGCCATACGATGTGAATAGTGCCCATTTCCGGTTACTTTCGGTGATTGATGCCAAATAACTTCTCTGTCAGACAAATTTGCACCGCTATCAGAAATATTTAGTGTTGCGCGCTCAATCACTGCCCCGCTGTAGGCATCGTCTTTAGGATCGCGCTCTATGTAGGAAATGTAGATGGTGCTATTCGTTTTAAATTCAGGGTGAACAATTACATCGCCCAAGCCACCTTGCCCTCGCGGTGTAACGTTTGGAGTACCCGTTACTGCAAAGCGCTTCTGCTGGTTTTTATCAAGCAACCATAGTGTGCCAGCCTTTTCTGTTACTAAACTATGCCCATCAGGTAAAAATGCCATTGCCCAAGGGTTTTCGAATGATGTTATGGCTTCTCCGACAAGCGTAGTGCCCTTGCTGCCTTTCAACTCGACCTTTGCAGGAGAGCCAGACTGAGCCGACGCAACGAAGGAGGTTGCTAGCATAGTAAAAAGCAAAGCTACTTTTTGTCGCGTGATACGTTTTCGCATAGTGATAGTTAACCTTATAAAGGTTCGCGTAGTACTTGTCACACCTAAATGTGGCACGCAAATGATGAATGAGTAACGATGTTTACGGGTGTTTAATCGGTACGGCTCACTTGCGCTAACATCGACTAATTTTGATTAGTTTCGCTGCCCCGTTATTCTGATCGATAGGATGAAGGCGGGCTGCTGTGGTACCTGGCCCAAAGACGCCTAAACTGCCTTGGGTCTTCAAACCCACACCGCTGGGCGATTTCTTCTACTTGCAACGGCGAGTGCTGCAAAAGCTGCTGGGCCAAACTTAATCGTAACTTGTAAATATACTCTTTACTGGTAATGCCGGTGCTGTCTTTAAATATGCGTGCAAAGTGGCGTTTACTGCAATGCCCTAAGTCAGCCAGTTCGTCTACACTCCAACTTTTAGCCGGATCTTGCTGAATCTTATCTTGAATTCTATGAATTCTTTGCTGCAAATGGTTTCTGTGCTCCAGATACGGTGACAAACTAGGATCTTGCATACCTCGGCGAATAAAAAGCACCATTTGTCTGGCTATCTTTGCCGATACTTGGGGGCCAATTTGCTGTTGTACTAAGTGAAGCGCTAAATCAATTCCAGCTGATACGCCAGCACTGGTATATACATTGTCATCTTGCACAAACAAGCGGTTTTCAAGTACTTGCTTAGAGGTAAGTAAAGCAGATAACTCGTTGCAGTGCATAAAGTGTGTGGTGCATTTTTTATTCTTCAGTAACCCCGATTTTGCCAATACCAACGCACCCGCACAAACACTGATCACTTTGGCAAATTGCTGTTCTGCTAACCACACACACACCTTTTGCAGCGACGGCGTATCAAGCTTAATTTCGTTACCCACCATGCCCGTAACTAGTAGCCAAGCGTTTGGTTCAACCGTTTTTGGTAGAGGGTCAACCGACAACTTCATACCTAGGGAGTTTTTAAGCGTGGTCTGCGGCCCAACAAAATGCAGTTTAAAATGGGGTTTTCCGTAGCGATTTGCATAAGCAAAAACCTCTGCAGGGCCTACCACGTCTAACATTAAAAGCTCTGGAAGCAATACTATGTAGATAGGAATAATGTCGGTATCGGCATTTGTATTCACGCCAGCATCGAAAGCGTCTGCTTCAAAAGTGCTATCAAATTCAGCCATCACACACTCACTGCCACTTTACGGCGAAAGCGACCACCAAAGGTATTAAGTAGCAGGCCAAACAAAACCAAAATAATACCCAGCCACTGCATAGGCGTAATACTCTCACCAAGCATGAGCGCAGCAGAGCTTAACCCTACAACGGGGACGCCTAACGACAACGGCGCAATTTGGCCAGCTGGGTAGCGAGTTAATAAATAGCTCCAAAGCCCATATCCCGTAATAGTGGCGCCAACCGCCAGATACAGTAACGCGCCAAACGACACCCAACTAAACCCACTTAAACTAGTAATAATTTGCTCGGGCCCTTCAATTAAATAACTGCCGATGAAAAATGGAATAGGCGGTACCCATGCGCTCCAAACCACTAAATTAACGTTCGAATTAAAGCCTCGATTGCTAATGCTTCTCGCGCTAATATTACCCAAAGCCCAGCTAGCCGCACCTGCCATGGTTAAACCGAACCCTAGGGCTGTGATGCTATGGTCGTCTTTACTTAGTGCAATAAAAGTTAAGCCAAACGCGGCAATAAAAAAGGCCCACACTTGATAATTCTTTATTGATTCTTTTAGAAAAAACATAGCAAAAATCATGGTAAACAACGCCTGTGCTTGCAACGCAAGCGACGCTAACCCAGCGGGCATCCCATAGGCCATAGCTGAAAATAAAAATGCAAATTGCAGAAAGCTAATAGGCACAGCATAGGCCACCCACCATATAAATGGGGTATTGGGTCGTTTAAAAAATAAAGCCCCCACCGAAGCCACTAATAGAAAGCGCAAACCGCCCATAAGTAAAGGAGGCATACCTTCTAACCCCCAAGCAATTGCAACGAAATTCACGCCCCATATCACCACAATAAATATAGCGATCAACAAATCTTTACCTAACATACCCTACCCTTTTCGTTGCCGTTTATTGATTAGCGCTGATGCGCCGGAATATGCTTTATAGTGTCTACAAATGTAGTGATTTCTTGCTCACTGAGTTGCCCGACAACCTTCTTTTTACTTGCACTATGATGCCGTAAACCCAAACCCGGACGATACGCTTTTACAGGGCGTATAGGCCTTTGTTGCAAGTCCCCCCCGCAGTTAGGGCAAACGCCTTGCAATATTCCCTTCAAACAATCTTCGCAAAATGTACATTCGTAAGTGCAAATGTAAGCCTTTGATGAGTTGGCAGGTAAAGATGCATTACAACATTCGCAATTAGGTTTAAGTATCAACATAGAGGTATGCCCAGATGGTTGTTGATAACGATATTATGCCTGTTTGTACATGGATGGTAGGGCAAAAACTTAATCTTAGCGGGTCAAAAAGGACATAAGTAAGAAATAGTGTGTTTTAAGGTAGGCAGTGTACTCTACTCTTATTTTCAAATATCATGACGCCAAATTTAATGCGTTGTGGGTTCCCCTTTTATGTCATTTAGCGCGCTAGGCCTGTGTACTGAACTTTTAAATACCGTTGCTGAAAAGGGCTATACCACCCCATCTCCAATTCAGCAGGAAGCCATTCCAGCAATATTAAGTAAACAAGACCTTATTGCGATTGCACAAACAGGAACGGGGAAAACAGCGAGTTTTTCACTGCCTATTTTGCAGCTATTGGCAGACAAGCCTCGCTCTGAGCCTAACTGTGTACGCGCGCTAATCATAGCTCCTACTAGAGAGCTTGCCGCACAGGTTGCCCAGAACGTGGAACAATATAGCCAGAATCTAAAAGTCCGCTCAACCGCCGTGTTTGGTGGCGTGCGAATTGAACCTCAAAAATATGCGTTAGCCCAAGGTGTAGACATTCTCATCGCAACACCAGGGCGCTTGCTAGATTTGTATGAACAAGGTGATATTAACTTCGAGCACCTTGAAATATTGGTGCTAGATGAAGCCGACCGCATGCTGGACTTAGGGTTTATTGACCATATTCATCACATACAAAAGCTTCTGCCAGAGAAACGTCAAACGCTACTCTTTTCAGCCACGTTTTCAAAAGAAATTAAAACATTAGCAACCACGATGCTGAACACCCCTAAAACTATCGAGTTAGCTAGGGCTAAAGATCACATTGAAAAGATTACGCAAATATTGCATCCGGTAGATAAAGAGCGAAAAAACGAGCTTCTTATTCACCTTATTGAAAATAATGACTGGTCTCAAATATTGGTATTTACGCGTACCAAACGCGGCGCAGATGAGTTAAGGAATGAACTTGAAGCGAAAGGTATTGTTGCAGAGTCTATTCATGCCAATAGAACGCAGCAAGCACGCACATTAGCGTTAAATGGTTTTAGAGATGGCAGCATTAAAGTACTGATTGGAACAGACCTAGCCGCTAGAGGCATTGATATTCAGCAATTGCCATGCGTGATTAATGTCGACCTGCCCTATGTAGCTGAGGACTATATTCATAGAATTGGCCGTACAGGCAGAGCGTCGTCAGAGGGCTTGGCTATTTCGCTATTCAGCGACGACGAAGCAAAGCAGCTAAAAACCATCGAACGTCTTCTTGGCAGGCAATTTAAAAAGACCTTCATTGCCGAATTTGCGCCGAAGCCAAAACCGAAGCCACCCGCTGCTAAGATTGAAGAAGACTTATACGGGAATTTTGAGGCTGACGACAAGCCGAAAGGTAAAGGTAGATCGAAAGGGCGTAGAAAGCGTCGCTAGTTTAGCGCTTCATCGCTCAAAAAACACATCAACTAAATCGGCAAGGGTTTCTTCCAACTCTTCTTCGAAAACATCAATATCAATATCGAAGCTGTTCATATACTTGTCAGCATTTTCACGCGATACCGTAATGTTCTTCATCTGAAACTCTAGCTCAGGAAGTGATTTGTCATATCGAGGTTTAACAACCCAACGCAAACAGTGGCCACGGTTGTCTTTCAGTTTTTGTTTAGCAAAAACACAGAACTCCTCGACATAGTCTGCTCCCTGCGGCCCAAGGCAGCCAGGTTCAATACGACACATCACCAACAACTTTTTGTACAGAGGGAGTCGAGTTTCCATTTTATCTTTCAATAGTTTAAAGATTTGATTATCGGCAAATTTTGTTTATTTTTCCAGTATGGAATAGAGCCCGCGCACTTTTGGTAAGTATTGAGTCAGTGAGATGAGTTTTGGCAAATACTAAGAGAAGGTTGAATGAAGGCACATCACTTTAAATCTCACCTCAGCACCTTAAGACTAAGGTATAAGAAGTTCTATCTCACTCTGTCAACTTTCTTTACAATTGACGTTAAAATTAAAAACAAACTCTTTTAATTCATGAGGTTAAATGATGGCCCAATCCATGCTTAAGTGAAACTTAACGTATTATGGAGCTTAACTTAAATGTTGTCGTTAAAGCAGTTGGTTTGTGTTGTTTTATGTGTGTCGTCAGCAAATGTGCTGGCTACAGTTAGAGTCGTCGATTTTGATTTGGATGCAAATCTAAATAAAATTCAAAATGGACAGGTTATCGATGACGAATACGCTGACTGGGGCATATTAATTTCAAGCTGTAATACGAACGGTGCCGCCGCTGCTGGTACAAATAGAGTTACGGGCGTGTGTAATGACGATTCAAATGCTACTAACCCAGATTATAGCAGTAGACAGGCAGCTTTTAATACGCAGGCTAACAACACTCAAGATCCTGACCTTGAATTTGACAAGGTTAACGGTAGCTGGTTAGGCGCTATCTCGGGCGATGAGTACGATCAGCTCACCGACTACAAAAGCTACTATGCAGACATCAAAGCTCAAGCGGGAACCGGAGGCGGCTTATGGTCTCGCCCTGGGAATGCGTTAATTTTAAATGAGCATGCTTGCGATGCAATAACGTGCACAAACCCAGATGATGAAGCGACGCGTCCCGGTGGTTTCTTTGTATTTGATTTTACCAATGGCCCAGTAGATGTTCTTAATTTAGACTTTTTCGACGTTGAAGGGGTTGAACGTACAGATACAACGTCGCCTCAAAACCTCATCTACTTTTTTTATGCCGACGGCACATCAGGCAGCACCCAAGTGCTAGCGCCAGGCAACAATGAATACGCACGAAAAGACTTTGTTTCTACGGAATTGGCATCGCTGTACACTAACGTAACTAAACTGGTAGTTAACCTTCCAGGCTCAGGCGCCATCAATAACCTTATTGTAAAAGCCACAGAAGTTCCTGAACCCGCAGGCATAGCGTTGTTTTTAAGTGCTGGTTTAATATTGCTAAGACGTAAAAAGTCGAAATAGCTTTGCTACAAATGAGACACTACGGCGCTGTAAAGCGTCGTTTTTGTTTATCCACTTTACATTCTTACGTAAACTGAAATTCCTATCTAGGCCAAATGGTTGCTTCATGTATTACAATCGTCTTGTCATCATCACTTTAATTTTTCTGCTGTTTTCTGTATCGAGCAAAGCTATTGAGGTTGAAGAGCAGTATTTTGAGTCTGCTTTAGAGTCCATGTCACAAAAAGACACGGAAAGCGCATATATTCATTTGAAGAATGCTCTTGCGGCCAATCCAAGCCACGTGCCCTCGAAGATATTAATGGGAAAAATACTCTACACAAAAGGTTTTTTTGATGCTGCTTTACAAGAGCTATATGATGCGGAACAACTAGGGGCTGATAAAAACCTCACCGCAGTGACAATCGCGCGAGCATTACTTGTGTTGAAAAGTTACTCACGTATTTTGGGTATTGATACTTCTAGTTTGAAGCAAGATATAGCTTTCGAATTACTGCTGATTAAAAGCAGCGCGCAGCATCAAACGGCAAAGCCTGAAGAAGCCATACAATATTTAAACCAAGCAAATGAACTACAACCCAATAGCTTACGCGTTTTACAAACTTATGCATCCCACTACCTCTACATAGGCAATTTTGAGAAAGCCAAATCTTATATCCAAATAGCATCAAGAGAGTATGGAGAAAACCCTCAAACACTTCATTTACGCGGTCAGTTAGCCTATCAACAAGGTAATACACAAGAGGCGGTGAGTTTCTTGGAAAACGCCCACTCTTTGTCTGCTGAAAACCCCATTATCATGCGTTCTTTGGCGAGTGCCTATATGGCTATAGACAGTAATGATGCCGCACTAAAAATTGTCCAAACAATAGTAGATCAAACCCCCGGGGACCCTTACGTTAAATTACTTTTAGGGCAGCTTCGCGCTAAGAACAATCAAACCGAGATAGCCAAGCAAGTATTCGACGAACTTTTAGCAGCACTAACTTTATTGCCTGAAGATATTATGCAAAGTAGCCAAGAGCTGCAATTTATCAATGCATTTGCGTCGTACTTAAATGAAGATTATGAAAGCGCCGCGAAGGCATTTTCTACTTACCTTGCGAATAATGATGGCAGTGTAAAAGCACTAGCCTTACTGGCTGATACATTCATCAAACTGGATACGCCGACAGATGCCCTAATGCTATTAGATAGACGGCAAAGCTTGGTTACTCGCAATATACCGCTGACAGTGACCTTGTGTAATTTATATATTCAAAACAATCGTAGCTTTAAATGTGACAGGCTTCTTGAACAAGCAGAATTTATTCATGGGTCACAAGCAACGTTTAGTTATGTGCGTATGAACTCGTTAATAGAGCGCGGCCGTTTTGACGATGCCCTAACTGTATTCAATGAAACCTTTAGCGAAGCACAAGACGAGCAGCTGAAGCTGTTGGGCATTCAATTAAAAATGCAGACGTCCTTGTATCAAGCAGCTTTAGATGACATTAAAGACCTTTATGCCACAACTGAAGATATGAGTAGGCTTAAATTACTCGAGGCAAAAGTTCAGGATAATTGGGGTAATTTAGAAGCGGCTAGCGCCATTACACAAGAGGTTGTAAAGCTCAAACCTAACACTCCGGGGGCTTTAATTTTACATGCGGAAGTTTTGCTCAAATTGAATGAAGTTGATGAGGCGCTAGTCATTGCTGAACAGCTATTCCAACGCGATCCCAGCCTAGCACATACGCTACTTTTAGGGGAGTCGTTGGCGAAGTCTGATGATATCGAGGCCGCATTGTCACTCTTACTAGCCGCTAAAAGGGATATAGCGCAAAGCACTGCCATTTCAGGCTTGCTATTAGAAATCTACACCAATGCTCAACAGCACGAAAATGCACTGATAGAAGTAGGTGAACTGCTGAAGCAAAACAGACTAGATCAAACTGCATTAATTGCTAAAGCGTCGCTTTTAACGGAAGTAGGACAATATGAAAAAGCCAAATTAGCGCTTAATATTTTATATGGCCTTTGGAACGACAACCCTAGACTCCTCGTTAAGCTCAGTAAGTTACAGGTGAGCGCAAATGATTTAACTGGCGCACGTACCTCGCTAAACGATGCTAAAGCGATTGCACCAAACAGCGTAACCATCGCATTAGAAGAAGCTAAACTTAACTTAAGAGCCAATCAGCTTGATGGTTTGGAAAAAGAGATTAAGGCCATTCAGGCCAAAGCGCCTAACAGCCCTGAAGTTTATCTGCTAGCCGGCAATTTTTATAATGTGACCAAAGATAAACAAAAAGCGTTCAGCGCATTTTCACGCGCGTTTAAACTTGACCCTCATACTTCAATACACGCAGCTTCACTATTTCAAAGCGCTAGTAGTGAAAGCATGTTTATCGCTTTTGAAGCACTTATGCATCCTTACGTTGAGAAATATCCAAACGCCTATTTCCATAAAAGACTATTAGCAGATTTCTATCTAACCCAAGATGAACATGATAAGGCAAAGACGCACTATGAATTTTTATCAAAGATAGATGCGCTTTTTGACAAAGCTACTGTCTTAAATAATCTCGCTTACATAGAGATGAAAAACGACTTACCAAAAGCACTAGAGTACGCTGAAGAAGCGTTATCGCTTTCGCCAAATACACCGCAAATTTTAGATACTTATGGATGGATTTTGGCACGTCAGGGCAACTACACTGAAGCGTTGCCTAATTTAAGAAAGGCCTATTCTTTCGACGCCGTCGATCCTAGTATTATGTACCACCTAGGCTTCGTGCTATTAAAGCAAGGAAAACATCAGCAGGCTAAAGTAGAACTTGCCAATGCACTTGCTTCAGATTTACCTTTTACAGAGCAAGACCAAGCCAGAGTTTTATTCAACTCTCTTTAACGCATATATGCTTTACATCCTTTATTGCCAGCATATTGCTTCAATCTGCTGGTTTTTCCCAGTAATAGCCCACACCAGATTCGCCAAAGGTAACGATTAGTGTTTCTTGACGTTGAGGGAGAGGAATTTGATCAGTACATCCTTCAATCATCCAATAGCCCTGTTTGGTTTTTGTTGAAATGTTCGCTAAACAAACAACGAAGGGGCCTTCGGGAGTAGCCGTGTTGAAGACTCCTCGAGAATCGAGAGATGTCATTATCCACCCCTGCTGCGCTAACTGAACGGAAGACTCAAGCTGTTGTATTTTGGCTATATCGAACGACGAGTTCTGGTTTTTTCCATAATCTCCCCAAAATGTAGTCAGTGTTTTTGGTTCGTTTATAACCAATATATCCGCGTTAGAATAAAACTGATTAGCCATGGAAGAGACATCGCTGACATACTCAACTTTGCCTGAAAGTATAGAGGGGGGAGCAGAAAGAGCGGCTTGCTCTGGGTGTATATTTGTCTCTTCACTACATGAGAAGATGACAAAGATACCAATGAGAAAACCGCCCTTCAACTTCATTAACATGTCGGCCAACGCGTTACCACCTTAGCCGCACCTTACTAATTGACTGCACAAGCTGGACGAGTACAAGCGAGAGTACAGAAGCGTAAGTCAAGTGCATTGATAACACCGTCATCGTTCATGTCACATTTCGCACCACAACTACTGCCATCAGTCGGCTTACCGAGATCTTGTCTTAGCAACAGGATGTCATTGCGATCTACATCACCATCGTTATCCGCATCACCTTTAATTTGTTGCTGGATCAGGCTTACGGAAATGGAAATTGTATCTTGTGCAGACAAGCCACCGCCATCAGTACAGTTCATAGTGATGATATGTGTACCTTCGCGAAGACGACGAATACCAGACGCATTTATTCCAGTTCCCAATTCAGTTTGGATGGTTTCTCCGTTACCCAGGTTGCCATCTAAGTTACTGCTCCATTGAATATTACTCACTGTACCCTCTTCAGTATCGTGAGTAAATACGCTTAGGTTGATAGGCTGCACTCCTACAAACGACGCGCCATTTACAGGAGAAGTTATCTGGCAAGATGGCGGTGTATTGGGCGTAGTGAATATGTTATCAGACTCATCACTACCAGACAGAAAACCGTCAGAAGCAATTACGCGTACTAGCCCCTGTGTTGTCTGAGCAAGATCAAAAAGAGATACATTAAGCGTATTTCCTGGAAAGTCTGTTACCAGTGTTTCCCATGTTGTTCCCGAATCTGGACTGAACTGCACGGTGTGTGTTAATACGTCAGAAGAATCATCATCACTGCTAGCCCAAACGATATCTACGTCAGGTGGATTTAATATTTCACCACCATTCGGGAAAGTCACTTCAACTTCAGGCGCATTATCACTTGCCGTTTGCGTTCCAACAATATCATTGTTGGCGGTGCGTCTGACTGTAATCATTGATATATCTGAAGAACTCATTATTGGTACTAACATCAGCGCAGTACCATTGTCGGGCTGGCCTGCTCCCCCGCCAGTCTCACCATCGCCTTCCAGCATGGCAGGTGTAAATAGCACTGAGTCTATAATATTACCCGATGAATTTTTAACTTCGAGAATATAGCTAGTACCATCTTGGTTAGGTGGGATCACCCCCGTAGGTAGCTCAAATGGCAACGCTGGCAAGAACTGAACAGAGTGATTGTTCAAATCGATAATACCGCGGATTAATTTCCACTGAGTGTAACTTGCAGCCTGTGTTGAAAAGCTTTCAACTGCAAGTGGAGATGGCCCAATAAGGCTTGCCGTTGAAAAATTAGTGTTAATGTACGAGCGGATACCTTCGTAGTTAAAATCTGAAGGCCAGCGGAAACCGCTACAATAACTCATCATGGCAAAAGTTGTATTGGGGTCAACAACTGAATTACGTTGGCTATCCCAGCCATAAACTACCTTATTATCGCCTGAGCTCATCGGGCCGAGAGTTGCGCGCAGGGTTCCCGATACGTTAAAGATATTCGGGAAATTCGGTGCGCTTTCTTCCGCAAATGAGCCACAAGCTCCTTTTTCATAGGTTTCTGTACCGAACACTTGCGTACCAACTAATGCCGCATTCGAGGCATGATGGCGCCCCATTGTATGCGCAATCTCGTGTCCGTGACGGTTACGCCCGTAGCTGTTTCCATCTTGAATCACCCCAGCGGAAACTGAGCCAGGAATACCGTTAGCTTTGCCACCAGTGCCACCGCCGCTAGACGTTAGTAGACGACCCGTTTGATCCACTGCTCCGTAATAAAGACGTTCACATCCAAACAAATCCCAGCAAAAGTCTAAGAAACGCATAGACTCAAGGCGACTAAGCACATCATCGACCTTCGGATCGCCACTGGCACCCATATCTAACGTACCAGTAGTACGATCAATTTTAGATGTTGGGAAAGTAGCTAGTAAACGTTGCTCTAACTCGTTTAAATCAGCATTACTTGGTTGGATTGTGGAGCCCGATTTTTCGTATTTAACTTTGACGAATTTTACTTCAAGCTCAGAGCCTTGGTTAAAGGTAACCGTAGACATACAATCGTTTGCAGTTGGGCCTGCACTTTCCATGCAATCAAGAGTGCCACCAACCGCTTCAAGCTCAAGCTCTACACTACCAGAAAGCCAAGAGTCAGGCAGTTGGAAATTTAGGCTGTCGCTTAAGGTGTCACGACGAGATAGCGCATCGGGTTTAGCCACAATTGAGCCACCAGAATTACTGGCAGTTAATGGTGAACCTGGAAGGTCAACCCCGCCACGCGATCCTTTCAAGCGCGCGGTTGCTTTTACAGGATCAGTGCCGTCTTTGGGTTCGATATAAGTTCTGACTAAGGTTTTCTTTTTCTCAACAAGCTGCACTTTGTTATCCAAGTCCTGCACAACCTGTGTAACTTCCATACCCACCAGTTTCAAAGGTTCACCCATACAAAGTGAACCAACGAAACCGGCAAATTCGGTAAAACTTGTAACCACAAACACGGCCCCACCGCCGAATACGTGAGGGTCATAACTGTTCGCAGCATCGGTCGCATCGAAATAAGGTGGATCTTCAATTGCGATCACACTAAAACGATCAAGAATGAAATTAGCACTTTGTGCTGTGCTAATTGCGTTTTGAACAGTATCCCCTGTATTGCGATTACCGTCGGTAGACAGACAGTAACTTTGGAAATCGTCCTCCAGCGCGCCAATAGAGATAAGATGACTTGTTGCGGTGTTTATTCCGTTACCTGGGCCTGTTGAGCCCCTGAATTGGCTCATTGACTGAACAGCCGAAATGGCAGCTTGCGCGTCTGCTTCAGAGTCAATTAAACGATGGGGAAATTCTATCCGCGTTGAGCCAGCAAACTGGATGACAGCAATTGAAATACTTCCGTCACGTGGCACAACGAGAGTGTCTTGAATGGCAGCAACAATACCTTGTCGCTGAATATTCCAGTCACTACTGTTAATACTGCCGGAGCCATCGACAATAAAGACGAGGTCGGTTTTGGCGTTAGCAACTGTTGCCGCGCACAAAGCAAGCGCGATAAGCAGCGATTGGCCATACCGTTTAAATACATTCATGGTGATATCCTTATTTCTCTTTTGTCGGCACAATAGCCCCCAATACACACGAATCCATAATGTGTGTGTGGGTTGCTCACACTTTTAGAACGGCTAAGACAAAGAAGACTGCGAGAATAGTGCCTGGTAAACGTTATTTATTGATGTTCTACGACGGTATTGCCGTTAGCATCGACATAAGTAATCTTCCAACTTAGTGTAGGTGGTTCGTCTGCCGCCCATTGAAGGTTGACATATCTACCTTCCTGGGAACCGGCTGATAGGTCACCGTAATTAAGTTGTGAGATTTCTTCAAAGCTAGGTTCAATAATGACGTTATAGATGGGTTGGGTACCGATATTCTCGGCAAGTAAGTTGAATTCCACTTGGCTACTAGACTTAGCTATCACATCAAAGCTAAGGCCAATAGAGTCGGCAGAGGCTACCAGGGTAACGCCGGACAATATCACTCCAGCAACGGCTTTTGTTACGAGATGTTTCATGATCATATTCCTTCATGAAAAAGAATCGCGTATGCCCCTAAGACACACGACGACGGCGATTGGCGGCTAAAATTCCTGCAACCAAAGTGAGAAACAATACACCAGTAGCTGGCTCAGAAACGGTAGACACCTCGTTAGTAATGCTGACGCTAGTGGTATTTATTGCGGTAATGTCAATCAATCCCGTACTGTCTGAGTTCGAGAAACTAGACATAAATGTGTCGATGGTGAACCCCCCAGTACCTACGTTTAATGCTTGAAATATCATAGAAAACATTGTGAAACTTGCTGGTTGGTTAGTATCTAAAAATGCGGCCGATTCGAATGTAGAATCAAACACACCTACAATACCAGGTAGTATGAGAGGGGGTATGTTCTCTACAGGGCTATTGAGTGAAGCCCCCAAATCTGTACCGTAACTAAAGACACTGACGAAGTTAAACAAAGCATTATTAAACAATACATCAACAACGTAGGCCGAGAGGCTAGGTGCAGCGCCAGCTACTAAATCACTGATAACAAAATCGATGGTTACAATATCACCAACGTTCAAGGCTGAAGAGCTTGGCGTAAGTGTAATAATGGCTGCATTCGCAGTTGTACTGAAACCTAATAGCAATACCATAGAAAGTATTGCTAGGCGTAGCTTAGACGTACTTTTTGAGATAGACATAGTTATTCCTTTTTTAACTAGTTATTCAGAGTTGCGTGGAGCAGCAATTGAAAGAGCAGGCGGAGATTTGACCAAACTACAGTAGCATTCCGTTGCTAAGTCCATTCAATGGCTTGTTTTATATGTGCGCAATCCGCGAATGACTATGCATTACGCAGGCCAAATCGGTGAATATTTGTGCAGACAACATCGTTAATTTGTGGAATTAGGTTTTCAGAAAGGGGTTTATACATTTGAAATTAAATAGAATTTCCAGCCATGTTAATGAAATTTAATTTTTAAGTTAAAAATAATTTCAATGAATGGGCAACATAATTGGCGCTTTGAATTAGCACTTTACCAGGTATATTCGAGGATAATTGTCAGCCTTTTTTACGTACAACGGTTAAAAGCAAGAAAACACGTTAATCTACTGTTTTCTGTAGCAGTTGTAAGTATGCACACTAGTCGGCGCTGTCACTCTAATGTCGTAGTTCTTTACAATGGTGATTCAACCCGCGGGCTTTGATCTTGTCCATACGTGAAGCAAAAAATGAGTCAGCGCTCTTTAAGGTGATAATGTAATCTGCTAGCAAAAAACTATGTTCGGGCCCAGCTAAACTCACTCAAGCTATTGGTTTAACACCTTTACTTAATGGTACATCAGTAATCAATCGAAACGTGGTATAGGTGAAGGTGAAGGTGAAGGCGATTTACACTGAAAAGAAAGGCGCTATTGTAGGCGGACTAGATCGTTTCTTTCACCACCGCATGACGGTTATGTTGGGCAAGAGTATTAAAAGATTAAGTACCCTGCCCCCATAATTTATTCGCCTGTTTGCGAAGCGTAATGGTTCTGCATTAACCATGCATAAGCGGAAGTAAAAGCTGGTTCTTGAAACTGTTTTAAACCCGTTTCGGCAAAAGGCACTGAAATTGGGTTTCTGCGTAAAGATTCTTTAATATCAGTTGGGCTATATACAATTACATTCAACCCTTCAATTAATTCAATAGCCGCTTCTAATTTGAAGCCAATAGCGCTTCCAGCAAATTTACCTTTGCTTTGACGCTGGCGAATTATCACAGCATCAATTTTGTAGTCGGCAACAAGTTTAGCGAAAGTACTTTGAAAGCTTTTGAGCCCTTTAGCACTGGTATCGGCTAATGTTAACCGGCGTGTACGGCAGTCGGGAACATGAAACAAACCATCTATTAGCGACAATAGACACACATTTGCTTCGTTACCTTTTAAATCTACACCACAGACTTTCATATCAATTCCTATTCACATTTATAAGCCATTATAACGTGTTTCGCTGATGATATTTACCAACACGCAGTTTTTCTTTATCTACTCAATTTTATCTGTTCCGAGAAATGGGACCAGAGTACTTTTTAGGCAATAAAGTACACTGACCCCATTATTGCTACCCCCACCATTTATATTTTCAAAAATCGAAAAAGTGTTTTGTTATTAGTGCTGTTTTTCACAAACAAATTTATCGTCACACTGTGTGCACTTAAATAACAGCTCTTTTGAGCCATCTTTGTGAGGATTAACAATGCCTATTGCATTATTTGCGTTAACGTTAAGTGCGTTTGCTATTGGTACTACCGAATTTGTGATTGTGGGGTTAGTGCCCACGATAGCGTCAGATCTTGGCGTAACCCTACCCAGCGCGGGATTACTCGTTAGCCTTTACGCTGTGGGCGTAGCCATTGGCGCGCCCGTATTAACTGCGTTAACCGGTAAATGGAACAGAAAACACGTACTGTTAAGCCTTATGGCTTTGTTTGTTGCCGGTAATATTCTTGCCTGGCAAGCACCTAGTTACGAAAGCCTAATACTGGCGCGTATCTTAACTGGCCTTGCCCATGGTGTGTTCTTTTCAATTGGCTCTACTATCGCCACCAGCTTGGTTGCTAAAGAAAAAGAAGCCAGCGCCATTGCCATTATGTTTACTGGCCTTACCGTTGCCTTGGTAACAGGTGTACCGCTTGGCACATGGATTGGACAAAGCTATGGATGGAGAGCCACATTCTTAGTGGTATCTGCTTTAGGCACTATTGCGCTTATTGGCAGCGCGTTACTTGTGCCAAATAACTTAAAACAAAGTAAGCCTGCTACGTTAAGCGAGCAGATGAAAGTATTGGTTCAGCCCCGTTTAGTTTTGGTATACCTAATGACCATTTTAGGTTACGGCGGCACCTTTACCGCGTTCACTTACCTTGCGCCTATTTTGCAACAAGAATCAGGGTTTGCGCCTTCTGCGATTAGCTTGATCATGCTGGTTTACGGTGCCTCAGTTGCTGTTGGAAATATTTATGGCGGTAAATTAGCTGATAAAAAAGGCCCTATTCGCGCGCTCACTATTATCTTCAGCGCTCTAGCCATTATTTTGTTCGCCCTCACCTTCACCATGGGTCACAAAATTGCTGCAGTAATTACTATTCTAGTGTGGGGGGCGTTTGCATTTGGAAACGTACCAGGCCTGCAAGTATATGTTGTGCAGCTTGCTGAAAAATTCACACCAAATGCAGTAGATGTAGCTTCAGGGCTAAACATTGCAGCGTTCAACATTGGTATTGCGTTAGGTTCAATTGTTGGCGGTGCCATTGTAGACGGC
The DNA here is from genome assembly GCF_000213655.1 of Alteromonas naphthalenivorans. Taxonomy (NCBI): domain Bacteria; kingdom Pseudomonadati; phylum Pseudomonadota; class Gammaproteobacteria; order Alteromonadales; family Alteromonadaceae; genus Alteromonas; species Alteromonas naphthalenivorans. Next base: position 595,789 of record NC_015554.1, on the reverse strand, counting down.
ATGGAGCTGTCTGACACCGCATGGATAGGCGCTGCTATTTCTGTGTCTGCGTTAGTGGTAACAAGGTACAGCGGTTACTTAGATAAGCGATCACATTAAACGCGTAGCTTTATGGCGGGAAGTTGCGGGAAATAAACCTTACGTTAGCTTTATTCACCTTAATTTGGTTGAAGACGACGAAGCGCCGATAAAACGCCACCGATTCGGGGTTGAAACTGGCGTAAACGGGCTTATCAAAGAGCTTAAGGCAATGAAAAGCGCGGGCGTTAACCATATTGGCCTTCACTTCAGGCGAAATACGCTGCAGGTTGAAGACGCAATGCAGCGAATTGCTGAGCACGTGCTACCGCATTTTCATCAGTAACGGAAATTAACAAGGAGGCATCATGCCTAACGTAAATCAGTCACAGTCTAAAATTCCTTCACTGGGTGTAGGCACATTTCGTTTAAAAGACGAAGAAGCATATAACAGCGTGACGATGGCCCTAGAAGTAGGTTTCCGCCACATTGATACCGCACAAATTTATGGCAATGAAGAAGCCGTGGGCCGGGCTATTAAAGACAGTGCCGTAGCACGTGAAGATTTATACGTTACCACCAAAGTATGGAACGATAAGCTAAACAAAGCCAGCTTTGTTGACAGTGTAAAAGAAAGCTTGTCAAAACTTCAGCTAGATTACGTAGACCTACTGCTTATTCACTGGCCGTCACCAGAAAACGGTGAAAGCATGGAAGAATACTTAGGTGAGTTACTAAAAGTGAAAGCGTTAGGCCTTACCAAAGAAATCGGCATTTCTAACTTTACGGTGGCTCAAGTTGAACAAGCCGTAGGTATTTTAGGTGAAGGTGTTATTGCCACTAACCAAGTTGAAGTTCATCCTTATCTGACCAACACTAAGGTGCGAGCTGCGTGTGAAAAACATGGCATTGTTGTTACCGGCTACATGCCATTTGCCGTAGGCAAAGTGTTAAAAGACGACACCATTGTTGCCATTGCAGAGAAGCATGGGGTGAGCGCAGCCGAAGTGGTTGTGGCCTGGGAGCTTGCCAACGGCCTTGTGACTATTCCATCATCCACCAAGCGTAAGAACTTGGAAACCAATATCAAAGCACTTGAGCTGACGCTTGATGCAGAAGACATTGCAAAAATTGACGCACTAGACTGCGGCGATCGTCAGGCCACACCAGACTTTGCCCCAGAGTGGGATTAGAGAGGTATTAGATAGGTATTATGCAAGCGAAGGTTTGGCAGAAATACCCCAAGTGTTTGCTTTTGAAAACCTCAACGATGCGCTTCGTTATTCTAAAGAAGCCAAACAAAAAGCAGTGGTGACTGTTAGCTAAAAGAAATGGGGGCAGAGTACTTTTCTGAAAAAAATATACTCTGCCCCTTTGATTTGGCGCTTTATTTAGTGCCTAAATGCTCGGCCAAACCAGGAATGAATTCAGCTCCATGAACAACCTTTATGCTAGAGCCACTGAAATCATCACCTATCGGTTCTATTCGCCCCCCTAAACACGTGCCTAGAAAAGCTTCAGCAACGGCAAAAAATGAAAGGTTATTTTCAGGCTTGCTAAAACCATGTCCTTCATCGGGGTAAAGCACATACGTTACAGGAATATTGCGCTTTTTCATCGCTTCCACGATTTGGTCAGACTCCGCTTGTTTTACTCTAGGATCATTCGCTCCTTGTCCAATGAGTAAAGGCTTTTCTATCTGGTCCACATGAGTGATAGGCGAACGCGCTTTAAGCAGAGCTAACCCTTCTTCAGTATTTGGGTCGCCTATCGCATGATAAAACACCTGACGAAAGCTTTCCCAGTAAGGAGGAATAGAGTCGAGCAAGGTGATTAAGTTTGATGGCCCAACAATATCAACGCCACATTGGAATGCTTCTGGGGTAACAGTGAGCCCGGTTAGCGTAGCATAGCCGCCGTAACTTCCTCCCATAATGGCGACTTGGTCATTCGATGTAATACCTTGCTCTATCGCCCATTCTTTCGCATCAATTAGGTCGTTGTGCATGGCACCCGCCCACTCTTTATCTCCTGCGTTTACAAACGCTTTACCAAAACCTGTTGAAGCGCGAAAGTTAACTTGTAACACGCTGTACCCTCGATTTGTTAGCCATTGCGCTAAAGGGTTAAAGCCAAATTCGTCCCTCCCCCAAGGGCCGCCATGTACCAATAAAACCAATGGGGAAGCGTGCTCTGCTTTGCCGTCTTGGTTAGGATCTGCCTCCAAGGGTATAGACAAATAACTCACTAAATCTAGATTATCTCGTGATGGAATAACCACACCATGCATAACAGAAAGAGATAGGTCATTAATTTCTGGCTGAGTAATAAATAAGTTCGATAGTTCACCGGTTGTAGTATCAAATACTTTATAAATAGGTGATTGATTACTTTGGTCAGTAAATACAGTCCAAAGAGAATTATCAATTGTTTGCGCTAAAACTTGTGAGCCGCCACTTAATTGGCTGTTCAGCTGTTTAATGGGGTCAATGAGAGCATCATCTATGGCGTGCCATACAGGCCTAATATAGTTTAGTGCGTAAGCTAGTGGCTTATGGGTGCGGGGATGAAACAGTACATTTGTTACATCTACTTTATCACTACTAGCAATGGAAGTAGGCGTTGTGTCTCCTAATGGTAGATATACGAGAGCCGCAGTATTTCGCTCCCGCGTATCTATCATGTATATTCCTTCATTCTGTTGATCGAAACCGAGAATATTGAAAGATGATGAATCTGCGAAGGAAACTTCAAACCAAGGATTCCATTCATCAAAGGATTTAATAAAAACATGGCTTGCCCCATCTTCTGCGGTCTTTACCGCGACACGCGCGTTTAACTTATTATCAAGCACGAAATAAGAAAAACCGTCGTTTTGAATAATTAAGCTGCGCTGCCCAGTGGCGACGTCTACCTTATATACGTCGTGCCATTTTGCATCGCGGTCATTCATACCAACAACAACTATGCCTGGAAATGCCGCGTTCTGATCCATCTGGCTAGCTTGCACACCTGCATAAGGAGTTAAGTCCTTTATGTCACCGCTGTCTAAATCTATTCGATACAAATGCCAATTTTCATCCCCATTTTTATCTTGGGTGAAAAATACATATCGACTGTCTAATGACCAAAAGTGAAGAGGAATACCGCGTCCTGAATCTTGCGTAACGGGGGTCGCACTGTCGAAATCACCAATTTTGCCAACCCAAATATTCATGACACCATCTACTGGCGCTCTAAAACTCATGCTGTTGCCATCTGGGCTGACACGCCCTTGATAGCGGCTTGGATTGCCGAATAAAACTTCTCTGGGGATAAGCGTTGACGGCAATGTTTGTGGGTTAGATAAATCGGAAGCTTTTTGGGATGTTTGCTTTGTTTGGGTAACGCAACCGGGTAAGTTAAAAAGCACGCCCAATATGAACGCACAAAAAATGATCTTTTTCATTTTCTTTCCTTGTAGATAGCCTTGTATATGGGCCAATACTACTTGGCTTAACCTTTGTCCCTGTGTAGTAGCTTTTTAATATAGTCACAGATAAACAAATACTACAACATACTTCGCGAATTAACGTATTTCGCTATAAACGCTACATCCCCTTAAGACATCCGTTTGTAATAATTTGAGAGAGTATGCAAACCATTTGATATTAGGTGACAGAAAGCAAGACAGTAGTTACCTAAGGAAATCGGACACTTTATTCGAGAAATATTTACAGTTTTATTCGGTAAATTAGTCATCCTCTCTAGTCGTTACATATATTACGGCGCAAAAAACGCACTTCTTTTTCTCGATAAAATCAGGCTACAAGCCGCATTCTGACGCTATTTTGAACATCAACTTAAAACAGTCTGGCAAAGTAGGCCTGTGGTTTGCAACTCCATTAATAACTCACAAACTGAAGGGATACATTATGTTACGTTGGGCTTTAATATTTCTAGTAGTCGCATTAATTGCAGCAGTTTTAGGATTTGGCGGAATTGCTGGTTCAGCGGCTGGTATTGCCAAAATTATATTTGGTATTTTTGTCATCCTACTGATCATTTCAATTGTTATGAATATGGTCAGAGGCAAAAGATAACCGATTTAATTGTTGGTTTAAGACTTCAAGCAAGTCTGAATTAAACAGCTATTAGTCATTTGATTAATGGCTGTTTTTTTTTAATTTACGCTTCATCAATGGAGATCATTATGAGCAACAAACAACGCATTACGAACGTAGGTATCGGGCTTGCCGCTGCATCTGCAGGAATTCTAGCGAGAAAAACGCTTCAAAAGTCGTGGGAAAAAGTGACTAACGACCCCGCACCGAAAGACAAAGAAAGTGAAAATACAGACCTTAAAGAGGCCGTAACCTGGGCTGTAGTGTCAGGCATTGGAGCAGGCGTTGCCAGAATGGCCGTTCAATATGTACTGGACAAACGCCAGTCGAAATAACACTGCCAAATTGATACCTCTTAAAAGTATAAGTACTTATAAGAGGTATCGAAACGTTGGTTAATTTTTGCGACCTGTTCCCATAGCACACCTGTTAAATAAATCTGCAAGATTGAACACAAGCCAATTCATGATTTAAGCCTGTTTATCTCTCTTCTGGTATAAAAGAAAGCAATGATGGCACTTAAAATAACGACAGTAACAATGGTGTAGAACATAGACACCATAGGGTAGCCCCACACCACAATCAGTACATAGTTTATTGAGGCGGGCACAACAAGTTGACGGGCAATACCTAAATACATGGGAAACATAGGCTTTTGCATTGCCTGCAATATAGCCACACTTTGAAACAAAACCACGTACGCATAAAAAGCTAATGTATCAATTCTAAGGTACGTTATTCCCGTATTTTTAATAGCACTGTCGTTAGTAAAAAGGCTCATTGCCAGCGGCGATAAAAAATACATAACGGGAATAGACACTACCGCCATAAAGAAACCAATTAGTAACCCTTTGCGGTACGTTTCAGCTACCCGGTCGTATTTTTTTACGCCCATATTCTGACCCGCTATGGCCATTACCGCGCTATTTAATCCTAACGCTGGAAGCAACAACACCTGCTCTAGACGCAGCCCAACGGTATACCCTGCCACATGCTCACTACCAAATTGACCGATAAGTGCCACAGTAATAAAACCACCTAAAATAATGGTGAGCATATTGAAGCTAGCGGGCACAATTTGTTTAAGTAGCTTTTGCCAACGCTCTTTATCAAAAGTGGGCATTACCGATATGTTTAAACGCTTCATCAGTACGCGGAACAGGTAAAACGCGGTGGCAAACTTAATCACCACGGTAGCTAGCGCTATACCACTTACCCCTAAATCGAGTACGAAAGTAAAGAAAGGGTTCAGCCCAAAATTAGCAAAAAAGCCAATCATGAGCGCATTTCGGTTAGATTTGGTATCGCCTAGTGCCATTAACGCGCCCGCCGCCCCGAAAGATAAGGTGAAGCCTACCGAACCTGCCAATGTTACCCATAAATATTCCATGGCAAGCGGCTCGATATGAGGTTCAGCGCCAAGTAAAACCACCAACGGACGCGCCGCAAAAAATCCTATTACACACGACACCGCACTAAAGGCAATGGCAAGGCCGCTTACGTTATCTAGCCAACCTTTCACTTCGTGGGTTTCTCCCCTACCCGCCCCCGGCGCAATCATTGCAGAAGCCCCAGTTTGAATGCCAATGCCAATACCAATAGACAGCAGTAGAAAGAAAACGCTAGACGCGATAGATAAACCGGCAAGTGCATTATCTGACAAATAGCCCGCAAACCAAATGTCGGTCAGGTTATACAGTGTATTGAAGATCATGCCTGTTGATGCTGGAATAGCAAGCCGCACCATATGGCCGACAATCGCGCCTTCTGTCAACGATGGTTCAGATTTGGTGGCTTCTTGCATTTAGCTTCCTTAGCTATAACGAATACCCGCAATAACATACCGATTTTTAAGCCCACTGGAAAAGTTTTGTTTTAATAATGAGGCAAGAGAATGAGATCAGGGGTATTAAACAAGACAGTCATCTTTAGAAATAGTAAAAATAGTAGAAATGCAAAAATGACATGCGTAACGATTCTGCACTAGGTTATTGATGCAGATAAATTTACCTGTTTTGGAGATTGTCTTTAAAAGTAGATGTGTGCGTAAGTCTAATTTTTACTTAACAGTATTTATTATTTCACTCGAGTGAAGTGGCATTAAATCTATCTATTCAGGCGTAACGCTATCCCAGTAACCGCCTAGCAACCTGTCTCCCCTGAATCCGTTGTTGATGTTGATTATGGGCATAAATAGCAAACACTTCACTTAGGGTATGAATGCGGTCTTCCACCCATTGGCGACGATGCTCAAAGCTTTTGCCGCCTTGTTCACCACATAAGAATGCGCGGCGTACACAGCGAGAAACGCAGTGATAATATGATGTATCCAATAAACTAATTAAAGAAAGTGTACTGCGGTACAGTTTTGATACCACGTGTTATGCCTGTCTTAGTTAGCTACTAAGCAGATTGGGGTTTGAAAGCAAACGGTCAGCACGTTTAATTCGATGCTTCTCAAATACTCTAGTGTTAATACCTCGGCTGATGCTTGTGACAGTCGCAGCGCTTCCATTGAGTAAAATCTTAACACAAGGAATAACCGCTTTTTACCGGGTTTTATGCGTTTTAAAACTCATAATCGATACGACTTTGTTCGCTATAGATAGGGCATTCATGGTTGCTTGGTCTCAGTGATGTTTGTGATTGATTTGAGCACCAAACGACATTAGTGTTCCCGTCTTTTTCATTTCGTTAATTTCAAGCTACTATTCGTAGGTCTCCCTCAGATTCTGCCCCATTATTTAATGCCTGCTATGCTAACTAATTCTAGAAGGTGGTGAGTAATAGGATCACCACCTCGAATCGCACCATTCAAGTCAATATGCACAAAATTCGTGCGCTTAAAGCGAGTTAAATAAAAAAAATCCAAATCGAGAAAGCCAAATTTAAATAAAATACAAACACTTAATCTGAAAATCTAATTTGGCACATTTCTAGCTGTTTTTCTTCGCCTGCCGTATATCGGAAGTTTAAGGATTTAGGCATCAATCAAAAAAAGACAAGGAAAAAAAATGTTTATAAAAAAACTGTTATTAGTAATTATTCTTACTAATATTTCAATAAAGAATTTTTCATCGTCAGATGAAAATAACTCTTTCTACCTCCTAAGTTTTATCTCTCTAAACTCAGCACAAGCAGATGGCTGCTACTCATCATGTAATTATGGTAGTATTGAAATAGTTAATGTCACCAGGGCAACCGCATGAGTGCTCACTAATTAATCATGCCACTAAAACCCGCAGTTAGCACAGCTTCCAGATAGCTGGCTTTCATCCAAGCCCGTTTTTGCTTGGCGGGTATGCTGCCTTTTGATGACTCTGCCCGCAACATGTTTAGCGCTAAATGGCGTAGCATCGACCAGTTTTCGGCACCGTGATTCTGGTGTATCTGGCAGTCGTCTTCACCCATGCTGACATCCAGTACCCAATGCAAGCTGTTCTCTACAGCCCAGTGAGAACGTACTGCTTCGGCTAGTTGCTTCTCACTTAATGGTGCGGAGCTGATATGGTAGCGATATGTCAGTTCAGGTGCTTTGCCTTGTTGTTGGCGGAAGCTCATGCTCATGCCAAGCGTCTTTAACTCAGGCCATTGCGGGAACGCTTTGCTCACGTCATCAGCACTTAACACATGGTATGTCCGGGCTTCTATGCGACCCCGCTTTTGCTCGAAGGTTAAGCCACCAAGTGGTGCTTCCCGTGTCTCAGTAAACGCATCCTCGACTGCTTTACAGAGCTTGCCCTGATTGCTTTTGAGTGTGAACAGGTAATCACCACCTTGCTCGACTATTTGCTCTGCGATGCTGGTCTGGCAGCCCATAGCATCAATTGATACCAAGGTGTCCTGAACATCAAGTAACTGAATAAGCTCAGGGATCGCTGTAATTTCGTTCGACTTCTCTGAGGTTTTAACCTGACCTAAAACGACTTTATTGGTGCAGGCAAACGCGTTGACCATGTGTATCGTTGATTGGCGGTCACCGCGCTGGTAGGAGCTTCGCAGCGTTTTACCGTCAATCGCAATCAATTGTCCTTCGGTGCTTTCATGTACAGCCTGCATCCAGTTGATAAAGCAAACTCTAAACTGCTCTGGGTCGATACGCGAAATGGTACGGGCAATAGTGTCATCAACGGGGACGCCATCGCGCAAGTAACCATGTTGTTGGAACCAGCCAATATGACCGTCGGCATAGTCCCGGATATCGCTCCACCCTTCGGCTCCAGCGACGACACCACACAAGGTGATAAACAAAATATCCTCAAGTGGATAGGTCACTTTTGCTGATTGACGCGTGTCAGATAATTCCCCAAAGTGGGTGGTGAAGGCTTCGATATACATGGTTTTACTCCCCAAAAAGAGAGTATAAGATCACGACTAAACCGGATCGTCAAACTGATCGTTTAGTTTCCGCCAACTGGTCAATAAATATTCACGATCTCACCCTGTTAATGTCACAGGTCAAAGCTACCAGTCATTTTGGACTGATATTAGCCAAACTAGCAGTGTAAATAATGGTACGACGACTAATTATGCGATTTATGACGTAGCTGAGTCTATAAGGCATGAGTCAGATGAAGAAGCTGAAGATTTGGCAGAAGATGAAATTGATGTAGAAACAGTTGAAGACTTTGTTGCAGGCGCTTTAATTATAAAAGCGGAAATAAATAAAGTTATAAACAATAGTTCGTTATATGGTTTATCTTCAACTGATGTGCAAAAGCTTCAATCATTTGTAAACAAAATTGATACGGCATTAAGTGCTGGGCAAAGATACATATCTTATGCTCAATTGGGGTTGGGAGTCTCTCAACATGTTGCCGGAGGGGAATTATATAAGGCAGTTTCTGAGATGACGGCATTTCTTGCGGGCTTTGCTGCAGAAAAATACGTCAAAATCCCCTTTGTTGCTCAACTCTTGGGTATGGCTACCTCATACGTAGTTGAAACAACACTTGATTTTGTGATTGATGTGTGGATGGATGAGATTGATTACATGGAGTTAGAAAAAGAAAGAGAGCTCCTAGAAGTTTATCCAAGAAGTCGGTATATCTACGAAGAATTTGATAGGCCTCTCTGTCCCAATTGCAGTATTCCTTAGAAACCAGACTTGAGTTTCAACATTTTGTGATGTTTTTAGTGTCTTAATGCGTTTGATGATTTTCAGACGCATTTTTAATAATGCGGAGAGTTTATGAAATTTTTCTTTGTTGCACTTTTATTTTTTACTGTATTGCTGCTTTTTTCTATATCTGCTTTTAATCAAAAAGAGTACGAATTAGATCATAATGATAACACGGTTCAAACTAACTCTAATTTCGAAAGCGTGAATTTAAATGATGAAAATCATCCAAGCCAGAGAAAAGAGATAGATGATATTAGTGAAGAATCAATATCAAATTTAGTTGCAAAACCCTTCCCCTCGTCAGATAGAGAAATTTCATTAGAAGTGCGAAAGTATCTAGATATCGGCGATGTTGAGGGTGTAATTCACTCGATAAAGTCGGGGACAATTAACTATTTTCAAGCATCTAGGAAAACGCAAATTGAACTATCTAAACTTTTAACAAAACAATCTAATGAAGTGCAATTTGAGGAACTAATAGTTTTGGGAATTATAAATTTAGATACGCCGGAAATGTATCAAGATGAGATTATCGATACTTATTCAGAGCCCAGCAAAGATGATGAGCTAACGGCCTTAAATAAGTTTCGTGTCCTAGAAAAGTATGGAGCAGACATTTCTCAACTCCATAGGACAGTTCAAGTGAATGGAGCTGTAGAAAGTTTTGGCCCTCTAGAACGAGCTATCTCAACAGGAATGTTGAGTTTGGTTGATTATTTTTTAGATAGATCTGTAGATTTGCGTTCATCTGAGATGGCTTGGGGAGGTCTAATTGTTACTAAAAAAGGTGATTATGTTGAAACAGCTAAAATAATGATTGATTATGGGCACGGTCCAGACTTAAAATTTGCTGAAAAGGTTTTGAAGGCAGATATTGTAGCTAACGATGAAAGCTTAAAAGCTGTTTTCGAAAATTATATAGAAGCTAATCAGTAGCTTTAGTGAGATAATTGTGGTTTTTTTTGAAAAAAAGCTCAATTGGAAGTATTTTTTCATATTGTCTTTTTCTACATTAGTGTTTTTTGCGAGCATTTCTTTAGGTCATGTTTATGAAAACAAAAATTTTGGTAAAATATTTTATTTTTTGGCGTTTTACCCCTTAATTCTAGTAGTGTGCCTAAGTCACTTTTTTTCTTTTTTTAACTCGCCCAAATCTCTTGGCTTAGATTTTTTAAACTATTTTCTTTACATAGAAAACGATAAGATTACCTTAGGAGAATACACAAATTTATTTATTAGTAAGAATGGTGCTTTTTATAAATTTCGAATTGACTCTGATTATTTCAAGATGAACACCTCTTTCTTTTATTTAAGTGAAAAAAACTTAGACTTGAAAAAATTACTCATAAACTCTCCGCACATTCATCTATTGTAATATTTATGGCTTTTATTAATTTAGTTGTATTCATCCTGGCTTTGACATTATCACTCACAATTTCAGAGAAAAAAATTTACGCTCCAGCTGAAAATATATTATTTTTTGTTTTATTTATGTTTTTTTTCGTACCTTTTCTTACTTCTTATTTAAAAGGCTACTTTCCAGCAATAGATAGAAAGATACAAAAAAAAGAATCTCCTTTTCTTTTCGGGCTTTACCAAGCATCGAGTGGTTTTATCACCTTTTTTCTATTTGGTAGTTTTATTAAATCGATTATGTATTGATAAAGTACAACGCTAGATTATACTTCCATATCGTAAAAGTGCTCTACTCCTTAGAGAGCCCCACAAATTTAATTTCATGTGCCTCTGTCCCTAGCCTACTAAGGAGAAATGCTACTTTAGTATTAAACAAGACAGTCATCTTTAGAAATAGCAAATACTTCACTTAACATATGAATACGGTCTTCCCCCCATTGGCGACGATGCTCAAAGCTTTTGCCGTCTTGTTCACCACATAAGAATGCGCGGCGTACACAGCGAGAAACGCAGTGATAATATGAAGTATCCAATAAACTAACTTGCGACTTTCTGGGTTTAGGCATCAGGGTTTTCTAACGTTGGTTTACTCCTTTAACAGTGTGAATAGCTAACCAAATTAAAGAAAGTGTACTGCTGTCAGTTTCGGTACCACGTGTTATGCCTGTCTTATTAGCTTGATAAATATAAATAAGTATGCGGCGTTACTATGCATGCATAGTAACAACACTAAATTTCCTAGAAATAATCATTAGAAACAGGGTAAGCTATTAAAAAGAATTAACTATGAGGCGTTTGAGAAATGGCAAAAGACCGTTGTTTCAATGAAGTCTTCATAATAAGTTTTTATATTTCAAGGAGTATTCATGCTTGGCCTGATCTACGATATTGTTGGTTATAATGACGCAGGGCAGAAGTGTCACCCTTTCAAGGGTAAACAAGGAACCAAAAAAGGCTTCTACAGTTACACACTCCTTAACGACAACAAAACTTTCAAACCAATTACAGAAACAGAACTCCGTAAAAAATTGAAGACGGTAACTTTACCGGAGTTGGCCGTATCCGCATGATACCTGAAGGTACTACAAAGACTTCAGGGCCGGTGCTTTATCGGTACATTCGTATTTAGGAAAAAGGTTAGTCTGAAATATAACAATCACATTAAGCCGCTCGCAGGCTCGCTGGACAGTAACACGTGGGCGGTCGCTTCGCTCGGATTTTAGCCCACGTGTTACTGCCCCTTATGTGGGTGTTAATGTTCGCTTTAGAGTAAATAGTTCAATCAAAACTAAATATCGGCTACGTCTGGTTATCGCTAATTGCCGTCGTTAGAATCTTAATGCTTCAACAACTGCTTCACGAACGGAGCCGCCCAACTGAGTCAGAGACATCTTGAGACAATGTGCGGACGTTAGAGGAGGGATTTCTTACCTCTGGTCTTGGTCAATAGCGGATTGTTAAACGCCATTGCACTTGGTTTTGAATTGGGACTATGTAATTTCGGAAATGCTTAAATCAACTATCTTTTCGAAAAAGGAACTCGCTTCGGTTTTTCGGTGAATTCCTTTTTTCGCTCTAAAAACTGCTGATACACGTCAAAGTCAAAGCGCGCCACTGACTCAATAAGCTCTTGCCGTAGCGTGACTTTTATCTCAACTTTCGTATCGATGCTTTCATATTGTGTTGTGAAGTTTACTGTGAGGTTATCTTTATCCCTATAACCTGATATGTGGGGGAGTATTGATATTTCTTGATCCATTCCTTCTGACTCATTTGGCTCCCCCAACGAAACGACCTGCCCGACATACACTTTGCGATTTGATAATGAGATGAGGACCGACTGGTCGTTGATGTACGAATACAAAAGTTCGCTATCTAATGGACTATCAGAGAGTACGTCTGACATTAGCTTTATCTTAGGATCGACGCCCTCTTTTTGCTGAAATTGATTCATAGCCCAATTAGTAACCCAGACACGAATAAATGCTACGCCGTGCATTGTAACTGCTATCAAAAATAACCACGTCAATTCACTGGCATTCGAGTGTTTGGGAACAATTCCTTTAACAAGAGTTAATACGAAGAAGTATAAGTCAATCGGAACACAAAACATCGTTGGAGGAACGAAGGCATTTAGTATTGCTACTATTAAAAGTGCGTAAAAAAGACATTGAACACCGAGCCAAGCACTTTTCAAATAGAGTTGCTGACCTTCATATCGGTGAAGTTTATAAAAATGGGGAAGACTGTAGTAACAAATAAAAAAACCGCACGTAAGTACGGGTAATAACAAAAATGCGAGCATTTATTATCCTTTGGATTTGCTCAGCCTTACAATATCGGCTGCCTTCCTTGCATCATCCTTAAATTTAGTTGAGCGTCGAACTTCATCGGTATCGACCACTAACGTTCCGCGTCCCACAACCTTGCGAGACTTGTTGGCTGAGGATTTTAGGCTCTGGACGACATCATTGTCAGCATCGAAACCTACAATCCAATTGATGATAGCACCCATAAAAGGACCCCATTGCTTCGACAGATATGCTGTATATATTAGCACTCTTTTCAGAAATTGCTAGGTATTCAGACGGACTCCCTTGAAGAGGATATATCGTTAAATGACTTACTTAACTACTTTGTAAAATTGGGTGTCACAGACCGCTAATCGCTCATTGCAGCCTATCGAACAGGATGACACCGAGGGGCTGTTTTACGTACACAGCAATCGATTAAACACTAGCACTCAAAGGTATAAACTGGCACAAAAAAGCGAGCCAAATGGCTCGCCTTTCAAATAACTCAGCACTAGCAGCAACGCTGCTAGCTCAAAAACAACCTACTCCCCTACCCCTCAATATAACTCTCAATACTAGGGCAAGAACAAATCAAATTACGGTCCCCAAATACGTCATCAATGCGGTTTACCGACGGCCAGAATTTGTTTCTGTGTACTTCTGGTACTGGGTACGCCGCTAGGTTGCGGTCGTAGCTGCGGTTCCAGTCGCTGTCACAAATATCGGCTAGCGTATGTGGTGCATTGTGTAACGGGTTGTCGGTGGCATCCCACTCGCCACTTTCTACTTTCGCCACTTCTTGGCGAATGCTTATCATGGCGTTCACGAAGCGGTCTAGCTCGTATTTCGCTTCCGACTCAGTCGGCTCAATCATGAGTGTACCCGTTACTGGGAAGCTCATGGTTGGCGCGTGGAAACCGTAGTCGTTTAAGCGTTTTGCTATGTCTACTTCGGTTACACCGCTGGCTTCTTTTAATGGGCGCAAGTCAATAATACATTCATGCGCTACGCGGCCGTTTTGGCCTTTGTACAATACGTTGTAATGCCCTTCTAATGCCTTGGCTACGTAGTTAGCGTTAAGTATGGCTACTTCGGTTGCTTTACGTAGGCCAGCCGAGCCCATCATTTTAATGTACATGTAGCTTATTGGCAGAATAGACGCACTGCCCCACGGGGCTGCTGAAACCGCACCACAGTCTTTACCTGTTGTTTCAATATTCACTACCGTGTGGTTTGGTAAGAAAGGCGCAAGGTGCGACTTAACACCAATTGGCCCCATACCTGGGCCGCCGCCACCGTGAGGAATACAGAAGGTTTTGTGTAGGTTTAAGTGCGATACGTCTGAGCCTATATAACCAGGTGACGTAATGCCCACCTGCGCGTTCATGTTCGCGCCATCCATGTACACTTGGCCGCCGTACTGGTGCACAATTTCACACATTTCACGAATAGTTTCTTCGTACACGCCGTGGGTAGATGGGTAAGTGATCATAGCGCACGATAAGTTATCGCCCACTTCTTCGGCTTTCTTGCGAAGGTCGTCTAAATCTACGTTACCGTTGTTGTCACACTTCACTACCACTACATTTAGGCTAACCATTTGTGCCGAAGCTGGGTTAGTACCGTGTGCTGAACTTGGTATTAAGCATACGTTTCTGTGCCCTTCACCGCGGCTTTCATGGTAACGCTGAATGGCCAACAAGCCTGCGTATTCACCCTGTGCGCCTGAGTTAGGTTGCATAGAAAGGTTGTCGTACCCGGTTACGTTAATTAACCACTCGGCTAGCTCGGCAATCATTTCTTGATAGCCTTCTGCTTGGTTTAGTGGTGCAAACGGGTGAATTTGGCCAAACTCTGCCCACGTTACGGGTATCATTTCCGCGGTAGCGTTTAGCTTCATGGTGCATGAACCCAATGAGATCATTGAGTGGTTCAAAGCTAAATCTTTACTCTCTAAGCTTTTAATATAACGCAGCATTTCAGTTTCTGAATGGTACTGGTTAAACACTTCGTGAGTAAGGATATCGCTGATGCGTAGTAGGTTTTCTGGAATGGCGCTAGCAGGCTGCGTGGTTACATCGGCATCTAATGCTTCTACGCTTAAGCCGTGGTCGCTGCCTAGAATAACGTTAAACAAGGTAGCAATGTCTTCACGGGTAGTGGTTTCATCAATTGAAACCCCTACTGCGCCTTCTAGGTCGGCACGTAGGTTTAGCCCGTGCTCGTAGCCTTTGTTTAGTACGGCGTCTTTGTTATCTACCAATACTGTTAGGGTATCGAAGTAGGTGCTGTGCTTAAGGGCTGCGCCTTTTTTCGTTAGCCCTGTCGCTAAAATACTGGTTAAGCGGTGTATGCGCTGAGCAATGGTTTTTAAGCCTTTAGGGCCGTGGTATACAGCGTAAAAGCTGGCCATGTTGGCTAGCAATACTTGCGCGGTACAAATGTTCGAGTTAGCTTTTTCGCGGCGAATATGTTGCTCGCGAGTTTGCAATGCCATACGCAGTGCTGGGCGGCCGCGGGTGTCTTTACTTACGCCAATAATACGGCCAGGCAATGAACGCTTGTAGCTGTCGCGTGTTGCGAAGAAGGCAGCATGTGGGCCGCCGTACCCCATTGGTACACCGAAGCGTTGTGCGCTGCCTAAGGCAACGTCTGCGCCTAGTTCACCGGGCGATTTTAATAACACCAAGCTCATTAGGTCGGCGGCTACTGCCACTATGCCTTTTTTGGCTTGTACCGCGGCAATAATGTCTGAAATATCGCTAACTTCACCGGTAGTGCTTGGGTATTGCAGTAACGCACCAAATACATCGTGATCGGCAGCTTCGCTAGCCGGGCCGGTAATAATACCAAAACCAAACATTTCAGCGCGTGTGGCTACTACGTCGTGAGTTTGTGGGTGTACGTCGTCAGCAATAAAGTAACTGCTGGCTTTTTTGTTTTTTGATACACGCTTTGCCAATGTCATGGCTTCAGCGGCGGCGGTGCCTTCATCAAGTAATGAAGCAGACGCTAGCTCTAAACCGGTTAAATCAATGGTTAACTGTTGGAAGTTAAGAATAGCTTCTAAACGGCCTTGGGCAATTTCTGGCTGATACGGGGTGTAGGCGGTGTACCAACCTGGGTTTTCCAATACATTGCGCAAAATAACGTTAGGCACGTGGGTGTCGTAATAGCCCATACCAATGAAAGATCGGTTCACTACGTTTTTGCCAGCAACTGTTTTTAATGCGGCTAGTGCATCTACTTCGGTTGCCCCTTCGCCTACTTTTAGCGGCTCTGGTAGCGCTATGCCAGCCGGTACGGTTTGCGCAATTAAATCGTCTAACGATGTTGCGTCAATGGCCGACAGCATTTGTTGAATTTCTTCTTCGCCTGGGCCTACGTGGCGGCGAATGAATGCGTCTTTTTGCTCTAGTTGAGCTAATGTAGGGGAAGTATTCGACATAACGTTGTTAAGCACTCGCAATGTATTGCCCCGAAAGGCAGGATAAAACACAAATAAAAACGTAAAGATAAAAAGGGGCCAATTAGAAGCCCCTTTTTAATTATTACTGGTTACTACGCTCCGGTTTAGAAGCAACTAACGAATTATTCTTCGTCAATGCTGTTTTCATAACCTTCAGCGTCTAACAAGCCTTCAACTTCTTCGGCATCATCTGCTTTAATTTTGAATAACCAGCCATCGCCGTAAGGGTCTGAGTTTACAAGCTCTGGTGAATCTTCTAGGTCTTCATTAACGCCAACGACTTCGCCGCTAATAGGCGCGTAAACGTCTGAAGCCGCTTTTACCGATTCAGCAACAGCGATATCGTCGCCAGTACTTACGGTGTCGCCAACGTCTGGCAGTTCTACAAATACCATATCGCCAAGCAAGCCTTGAGCGTGCTCAGAAATACCTACTGTGAATACCCCGTCACCTTCTGGGCGAACCCATTCGTGGGTAGATGCGTAACGTAAATCTGTTGGAATGTTGCTCATAATCGTTCCTGTTATTCTCTGTTAACTTATAAAACACTTTTTCCGTTGCGAACAAAGGAGGGCTTAACCACTTTTACTGTAACCCACTTTTTGCGCATTTCCACCTCAACAGTTTCGCCAACATCTGAAGGTACTCGTGCTAACGCAACAGAGTGGCCTAATGTAGGTGAAAATGTGCCCGAGGTAATAATGCCTTCGCCGCTTTCGGTTCTAATTTTTTGACCGTGGCGCAACACGCCTTTATCTGTCATCACTAAGCCAACTAACTTGTCGGTACCGGCTTCACGCTGTGCTTCTAGTGCGCTGCGGCCAACAAAGTTACGGTCGCTTGGTTCCCACGTAATAGTCCAGCCCATGTTAGCGGCTAGTGGCGATACGGTTTCATCCATATCTTGGCCGTACAAGTTCATGCCTGCTTCTAAACGAAGGGTGTCACGTGCACCTAAACCGCAAGGCTTAACGCCTGCGTCTAGCAAGTTTTGCCAGAAGCCAGCGGCTTCACTAGTAGGCACCATAATTTCGTAGCCTGCTTCACCGGTGTAACCCGTAGTAGCAATAAATAAATCTTCAGCTTGCACACCGAAAAATGGCTTCATGCCTGCAACCGCTTCTTTTTGCGCGGCGCTGAAAAGCGTTGCGGCTTTTTCTTTGGCGTTAGGGCCTTGCACGGCAATCATGGCGAATTCTGGGCGTTCGGTAATAGATACGTCGAAACCTTCGGCGTTGCTATTAAGCCAGTTCATGTCTTTTTCGCGTGTGGCTGAATTTACTACTAGGCGATAGTTAGTTTCATCGAAGTAATAAACAATTAAATCATCTACCACGCCGCCTTCTTCATTAAGCATGCCGCTGTATAGCGCTTTGCCTTTTATTTGAAGTTTAGCAACGTCGTTGGCAAGAAGGTGTTGAAGGTATGCTTTGGCTTGTGTGCCTTTTACATCAACAATGGTCATGTGCGACACGTCAAACATGCCTGCATCTTGGCGAACAGCGTGATGCTCTTCTATTTGCGAACCATAGTTAATTGGCATATCCCAGCCAAAGAAATCAACCATTTTGGCACCAGATTCTAGGTGCTTTGCATGTAGGGCGGTGGTGTTAGACATTCCACATTCTCTTAGGTAAGGGTAGAAAACACCATCGAGTATAGTGAGTGAAATAAAGCACAACAAATTGAAAATTCTTATCAATACATTTATAAAGGTAATGTTTACGATTTACTACATCAGGAATTCAAATCTTAATGAAGCAGCTATCGCTAGATAATTTGCGCACTTTTGTGAGTGTTATAGAGCTTGGCGGCTATGCCAAAGCGGGGGAATTTGTGGGCCGTTCTCAGCCTGCTATTAGTTTGCAAATAAAAAAACTAGAATCCCAGTTAGAGCGAAAGCTGTTTACTAAAGTAGGCCAACGGCACTTGCCTAGCGCCGATGGCAATTGGCTTTACCCTAAAGCCAAGGAATTACTAGAGCTTAACGACAACATATTTAAAAGCCTAATTCCTGCGCCGTTAAGTGGCCGGTTGCGTTTGGGTATTCCTAACGAATTTGCATCTACCTTACTGCCTGGGCTTATTGGTGAATTTTCGAAGCGCTACCCTGATGTGTCGCTAGAGGTAACATCGTCACTTAGCCGAGATTTACTGCACCCTAGCCAGCGCGATCATTTTGATTTAATTTTAGCGCTGGTAAACCCTAGTGAAGATACCAAAGGGGAAGTGGTACTTGAAGATGAAGTAGTATGGGTAGGTGATGCCACCCGCCCTTTTGTAGGCGACAGCATTCCGTTAGTACTTGCCCCCGATGGCTGCATGTACCGAAGCCGGGTGATAGAAGAACTAAAACAGCAAACCTTTGCGTGGAAAATTACCTATACCAACGCCGATTTAGGCGGTTTGGTGGCGGCTATTCAACAAGGCTTAGGCATTACCGCCCTTGCCCGCTCTAGTTTGCCGCCAAACTTATCGCCCCTTAACCACCCTAAACTCCCTAAACTAGGCAGAGTAAATATTTGCCTATTTAACCAAGACACCCAACACCCGGTTATTAGTAAAACGTTGGCGGAGTTTATAACCAGTAGATTACGTGGGTAGTGCAGCTTACCAACCGGCTACTTAAACTCAGTGTGCTAGCTATGAAAAAGCACGTTACACAATAAAACTAAGCCGCAATCTTTATGCACGATTGCGGCTTATTTGTTGGCATCAAACTCGCGTTTTTTGTGTAAAGAAATTTACACCGACGTTACTAATAGATATTTAAATAAAACAAAGACTGCAGCGTCATCGTTTCGTCCTGAAGGTAACTTGGGTTTCTTTCGCACGTATTTTCGGTGCCATCAATAATACCCGCTAATACTTGCCCGCCATCTTCTCTACATACGGTGCGCTCATGGGGTCGTTCGCTTCTAAGGTTAGGGTTCGTAGAGCCTGGGAAAACGTCGTCGAACCCCACTAAACCAAGGGTTTGCGCTACAGGCGACCACGTTTCGCCTGGCCCACGAGGATCCTTCCAGTAATAGCAATAACCACCCGTTAAAAACGTCCAGCTATCGGCACTAGCCCGTGATCTTTGGTCATGATAGTTACCATGGGAATATTTACCAACATAAACAATAGGATGCTCACCATCTTTTTCTATTGTGTCAGCAGATTTGGTGTAGCGCCCATTGTGCTGCCAATAAGTCACGTGCTCAAGTTCGTGGTTTACTACATGTACCGTAATAGCCTCCCAATCGTCTGCGTGCCCACTATCCCACGTGGTACATCCGTTTTGGTCACCATAGTAGTTCCAGTAGGTAATCAACTTGTGTGTTTTACCGTTTACATTTTCTTCGTAGGTTTCCCAGAAAACGGGAACATTTGTGGCTTGATACTCACTTCGAGTAACGCACTCTCCGCTATTTGCGCCATTAGCCGGGCTGGTTGGCCAACATTCATTATCAGTTCTTAATTTGTACACAGGTTTGAAATCATTCACGTCATCTGCATAGGTGTTTTCAATCTGCCCTGCCAGTCCAGCAACAACGCACATTACGCTTACATAGAAATGTAGTTTCATTTCGTGCCCTTTTCTATTTAGGTTATTTGTTGGTTGTACATGCTTATCTCAAATAGCTCATTGAGATACCAAGAAGAGCGTTTGCTTGCGCATAATGGGGACAACAAACAGCATGAAACTTATGTGACAGCCCAACTACCTTTTACAACAGTGGGAAAGAAGCCTGAAGGGGTGTGAGAAAAGACTAGCACTCGCTACACAAAGAATGGTAGCGAGTTTTTATCGCATTGCGCGAACGGATTAAACGACTAGTGGCACCAATTTACCCAACGGTTTTTCAATACTCTCTGGTGGTTCTGTAAAGTAAACCGGCGCTTTGTCGGTCATGTATAAACAGTCTTCTAGGCGCACGCCGAATTTACCTGGTATGTATAAGCCGGGTTCGTTTGAAAAGCACATGCCTTTGTTAAGTGGCGTGGTTTCGCCGCGCACAAAGTTCACGCTTTCGTGGCCTTCCATACCAATACCATGGCCGGTACGGTGGCTTAAGCCTGGCAACGCGTAGTCTTTATCGTAGCCTTGGGTAACATAATACTTGCGAACCGCATCATCTACTTTGCCAGCAGCCGTACCTATTTTAGCCGCAGCAAACGCCACGTTTTGGCCTTCACGCACGGTATTCCAAACATCTACCACCTGCTGTGATGCTTTACCAAATACCAATGTACGGCTAATGTCCGACTGATACCCATGTACGCTACAGCCGCTGTCTAACAATATTACCGAGCCTTCACTAATGGTTTGTTTGGCATTGGTGCCATGCGGGTACGCACTGGCGTCGTTGAACAACGCTAAGCACCATGCGCCACTGCCGCCCAATTGTTGCTGTGCGCTATTCATCAAGCTTTTCACTTGGGCTTGGCTCATGCCAATTTCAAGTTTGCTGAATACATACTCGTAAGCGCGAAGGGTGACTTCGTTGGCTTTATGCATAAGGGTAAGTTCAGCCGCCGTTTTATACATTCTACAGCCGCGGGTAACCGGCTCGGCTGCTACAATATTCATATTAGGCAGTGCCTTGGTTACGCCTGTTACTACAAAATAGCGAACGCTGCTTTCAAAGCCAATATTGCCTCTTTCGATACTGCGAGATTTTAATATGTTAGCGACCACATCGAACGGGCTTTCGTGTTCTTGCCATACTCGAACGTCGTCGCCCACTTTTAAACTTTCTAACACACTGGGTTGTTCAAAGAAGGGAGTAACCACGGCTACCTCACCTTTTTGCGGAATAACTAATGCGGTTAAGCGCTCGCTGCGCCACCACTGAATACCCGAGAAATAATCCATGGCCGCGCCCGGCTCTATGATCATGGCAGCCATATTATGCTGCGCCATTAACGACTGCGCTTTTTTAATACGCGCTTCACGCTCGGCATTGGTAATGGGCGAAACACCAGAAGTAATAGATTGTAACGATGACGAACTGCTATTTGCACTAGCACTCCCAGCGTCATTGGCATCAGCGAAAGCTGCGGTGGATGCTAAGGTAAGAGGGGCCAATGTTGCTGCGCCAGAAAGCTTTAGAAAATCGCGTTTGTTCATCATCATTCCTTTTTATAGATTTTTATCTGCCGAAAGACTATTTTTGAGGGTTAAGCCCACACTAGGCCCACATAACTAGCACCGCCGCTAGGGCAATGAGTAACAAGCCCACTATTTCTTGCAAGGTGACTTTATTTTTAAGCCAATAGTGCGCTAGCAGCAAGGTTAATAATACTTCTAATTGCCCTAAAGTTTTTACTAACGCCACATGTTGCAGCGCCATGGCAGTAAACCAGCATATAGAGCCGAAGCAACTCACCGCACTAATAGTAATGCAGTGGGGTAAACGCCCAACAATCTGTTTAAACACTTGAGGTTTGGTAACCAAAATATAACTGCTTAAACCAACGGCCTGAATACATAACACCCACAACAACACCCAAGCAGCACTGTGCACAAAAGGCATGGCTAGCATATGGCTGGCTTCGCGAACAAATAACGAGGTAAGTGCAAAGCAGGTTCCACACGCTATGCCTATCAACAAGGTTTTTAAACTTAAGCCCTGCGCTTTGTTGCCACTACTTAAGACAAATACGGCTAGCCCACCTATTCCAATGCCTATCCATCCGAGTAACGTTAAATAGCTGCCAAAAAACAGCATACCTAGCACGCCCGCCACCAGCGCTTCACTTTTGGCAAGCCCTGCTCCAATGGCAAAGTTCTTTTGTTTGAATAACACCACCATAAACGCGGTGGCTGCAATTTGAAGTACCGAGGCTAACAGTACAACGACTATAAATGAGAGGCTAAACGAAGCGCTTGATGCTTCTACTAAAGAGCTTCCAAAAGAAGGAAGAGGCTGAGGTGAAACTGTATGCAGAATAATTAAATAAATTAGGGCTATGGGTGGTGCGAATAAAAACCGAGAAAGGGTAACGCCCACGGTATCGACGTGAGCGCTAAGTTTGCTTTGCAGGGCATTTCGCACGGTTTGCATTACTACCGCACCAAGGGTGAAAAATACCCAGCTCATAGATGTTAATTCGCTTATTGTTTAGATGTTTTAAACCGCCGCTTTAGAACGGCCATTAAATATCAGCCGTACTACTGTTTTGGTGCTTCAGACTCTGCTGTTTCAGCCGCTGTTTCAACTAAGCCGGCGGCCGGTGCCTCTGGTCTGTCTATCAAGCGTTTTTTCTTAAAGTCTGAATCGCGTTTCCACACCGGCCATTGCTGGCCGTTTGCTAAATTAGACATCATGGTGCCAATTAAAGCTAAGTCTTGTTGTACACCGCCCAATGTCCAGCTTGGTAGGTAATCGTCGTCGGCTTTGTGGTAGCGGTTGGCTATAAAATTAGGGTCGGTATCGCCTAAGCTCATAAACAATAATGAAGGCACGCCTTGGCGAGCAAGCGCGAAATGATCAGAGCGAAAGAACAACCCATTTTGTGGGCGCGGATCGAGCTTCACCGAGCGCCCTTGCGCTGCGGCAGTAGCACTTAAATCATCTTCAAGTGAAGAGTACCCTTCGCCATACTGCAAAATATAATCTACCGCGTTATTTACGTTCATGCCGTCTATATTTAAAAACGCCACCATATTAGCGGTTGGAATAGGCGGATTTTTGGCAAAGTGATCGGCGCCCAGTAAGCCGGTTTCTTCGGCAGTAAATGCACTGAACATTAGGGTACGTTCAAACGGTGTTTGCTCGCTTTGTGCTACCAAGTTATTGGCTAGGGTTAGCACTCCGGCCACGCCCGAGGCATTATCTACCGCGCCATTATAAATCACGGTTTTACCGTTTTTCTCACTTTTCCCTAAGTGATCCCAATGGGCATGCAACATTACCCACTCGTCTGCGGCCGATGCGCCCGGCAATACGCCAGCTACGTTCAGCGACTGAGCATGGGTGATGGTATTTGAAAAGGTCAACGAGGCTTTCACTTTCATAGGAATAGGTTTGAACCCTGGCGTTGTTGCTTGTTCTTTAAGTGCGGCGTAATCTAGCCCAGCTTGTTCGAACACCGTACGTGCCGTATTAAGATGTAACCACCCCATTACGCCAACTTGAGATAAGTTTTTATTGTTATCTACTAAGGTGAATTTGGTATTTGAGTTAGAGTTTTCAACCACGCCCCAGCCATAACCAGCAGGCATGGTTTCGTGAACAATAAATACGGCTTCAGCGCCTTGGCGGGCGGCTTCTTCGTACTTGTAAGTCCAGCGGCCATAGTAGGTCATGGCATTGCCTTGGAATAAGTCAGGGTCTTTTGACGCAAAGCCAGGGTCGTTCACCAGCATAACCACTGTTTTGCCTTTCACATCTAACCCGGCGTAGTCATTCCAATTATATTCAGGCGCATTAATGCCGTAGCCCACAAAAATGACATCACTATTTTTTAATGTAATGTCTTTCACAATTCGTTGGGTTCTAGCGGTGAATGCACTGCCACCAGCAAAGGTGTGCTGGCCCAAGGTTAAGGCCATATCACCTGAAGGGGTAATTTTTGCCAAGGGCACAGGCTGGGTGTAGCTATCGCCAAAAGCCGGTTTTAAACCAAGGGCTTTGTAGGCTTCCACCAAGTAATTGACGGTAAGGGTTTCCCCTGCTGACAAGGGCCCGCGGCCTTCAAACTTGTCGCTTGCTAACGTACTAACGTGAGTACGGTATAAGTCTAAGTCGCTGTCGCTGATGGTAACCGTTGATGGCGTATCTGCCTGCGCTAACGCGGGTAGCGCTACACTGGCTGATCCTATACTGGCTAGCGCCAATAAGGCAAAAGCCATTAGCCCAGACTTACTGGTAGTAAGTGAAGAGGTGCGAACAGTAAACGAAGAAGTAAAACAAACTTTCTGGATAAATTGACGAATTATCATTAATTTAGGCGCTTGTATAAAACAGATACCTTAAGAGTATCGTTATACAGCGCCTAGCTCAATCGTTGGTATGCATTTGGGCGTATTTGGCTGCTTTTGTATGCGGCTTGAATGTGGCTGATAACGTGACTGAAAATGTGATCGGTTGTGCCTGAATGTGTTTAAAGCCCCATTGCGTGGTTGACAAAAGCCTGTTTAACCGCGCTAAGTTTATCGGTAGCGGCTAAGCCTACACCTCTAATTAGCTTCTTAAGCGGGTCGTTGCCATCGAATAAAAATTTAAACCCGTCCATCGCGGCAATCATCTTCATTGCCTCGGTTTTACGCGCTCGCTCGTAAGGGCGCAGGTAACGAAGCTGGCCTATGTCTTTTTGTTCCTCTAACAAGGTGCCGAGTAATGCAGCCAAGGCTAATGCGTCTTGCATACCTAAGTTGGCCCCCTGCCCCGCCAATGGATGAATAGTGTGGGCAGCATCGCCCACCAGCACTATGCCGTCTTTTGCCCATTCTCGGGCATAACGCATCGTTAGCGGAAATGCGGTTCTAGAGGTTTCAAGCGATACTGGGCCTAATGCATTGTTGCTTGCCGCTACTAGCGCATTACAAAATTCGCTATCGGAATACCCTTGTAAGGTTTTAGCAGCATCTGGGGTTTGCGACCATACAATAGAGCATACATTGGGGTCGCGCATAGGCAATAACGCTAATGGCCCTGTTGGCGTGAATGCTTGGCGCGCTACGTTTTCATGAGGTTGTTGGGTACGAATGTTTGCAACAATGGCGGTGTGTTCGTAATCGCGAAACGTAATAGGAAAATTAGCTTGTTTGCGCACGAAGGAATTAGCACCGTCGGCGCCCACTAATAATCTGCACGACAGCGCATCGCCGTTTTCTAGCATTAGCATGTTTTGCTGAGAGCTACTTAATACACGCTCTATGGTGGTATCAATTACCACAACGTTATCTTGCTTTAGTACCGAATGGGCTAGGCCATTAACTAAAGCAAGATTTTCGATAATAACGCCCAAGGTATCGCTTTCTAGTTCACCCCCAGTATCGTTACCTGCAAAGTGAATATCACCAAAGCTGTCTTTATCCCACACGTGCATGGCATTGTACGGGTTAGCTCTGCTTGCATCGATATGCTGCCAAACATCGGCTTTTTTCAACGCGCTAATATTAGCCTGATTAATTGCGCTAACCCGTGCCCCTGGCTTGTCGCCTAGTGGCTGGTCTATCAAGCCTTTATTTATAATAGCGATACGGCACGGCGCGTCTTTTAGCGCTGCGGCTAGGGTTAACCCTACTATTCCACCGCCTACAATGGCGATATCGGCATGTTGCATATCGGCTCTCTTTTTTTCTGTTTTTTTGGGTTCTAGATCTTGGTTTTAGCTTCTTGGTTTTAGCTTCTTGGTGCTAGGCTTTTGATACTAACTTTTTCCTGCCAGCCCTATAGCTTAAACACTGCGCCCATATCCTGTGGTTTGCTGCACAAACGCACGCTTCGCACTTGGTATCACATTTAATGCAGTTAGTGCCATATTTCTTGCTGCCACTAAGGGGAAATGACTATTCGAAAACGTACGTACTAACGTGTCGGTTAACGTAATAGTGGCGGTTCTGTCTTTACTGCGCTTGGCGGCGTAATCATTAAGTACGTTAAATTCCCCCGGATCGGTCACGCCTTTAAGCGTGTTCACCAAGGTAATAATATCGCGAAGTCCAAGGTTAAACCCTTGCCCTGCAATTGGGTGCAACGCTTGGGCCGCATTACCTACCACTACCGCACGATGGCTGGTAAGTGCATCGGTGTAACTTAATGCTAGTGGGTAGCTAGCCAATTCACTGATGGCTGTAATTTGCCCCTGCCGGTAACCAAATTCTTGCTGTAACCGCCGAATAAACGCTTCAGGGCTAAGCTGAATAAGTGATTCCGCGTGCTCACGAGCAACCGTCCATACTACGGAAAACCCCTTTCCTTTCGCCACATGCCCATTAATTTCACTGTCGAAAGGTAAAAATGCAACGGGCCCGTTTTTGGTAAAACGCTCGTAAGCTTTGTTGTGATGAGGCTCGCTAGTATGGGCATTGAAAATAATAGCCACTTGCTGGTAATCGTCAGTGTGGCGGGTTAGCCCTACTTGCTGAGCAAGTGAAGAGCGACCACCATCGGCAATCACCAAAAGTTTTGCATTAATGGTGCTGCCGTTATTAAGCGTGACTAGCGTACTGTCGGTTTCACGGGCTAAATGAGTGACCGTGGCGGGTGCAATGTGCTGATACTGCTTGCTTTGCGACATCACATTATGGGTAAGCGCACTTAGCGACACTACTTGCCCAAAGGTATTAATACCAAATTCACTGCTCGATAAATTCGTTAAGCCAATACCACCTTTATCGCTTACTTCAATATGTTCAATTTTGCCTTGATTTTGTTTTGCTAGCTCAGCTAGCCCTACGCCCATGGCATTTAACTCATTGACTGTTCGCCTAGCAAGGGCGATTACCCGCGTATCGGTTAACGGGTTAAAGACGTTGCTTTCATTAGAGGAGCTGCTTGCATTGGAAGAGCTAGCTGCATTTGAGGGGCTGGCGGCATCTACCAAAGTCACCGAAAGGCCCGCTTGTTCAGATAGGCCTTTAGCCAACACGCAGCCTACTATGCCGCCACCTACAATCACTACGTCTTGCTGGCTCACGCTTTAGAACCTTCTTTTGTATTTTCTTTTTTACTTTCTTTATTAGCTGGCTGTATCAGGGCTTCGATGTCTTTCACCGTTTTAGGTACATCGGCGGTTAGGATGTCTACGCCTGTTGCAGTCACCACAACATCATCTTCAATACGCACCCCAATACCTTTGTATTGTTCAGGCACATCGCTGTCGCTAGCAATATAAATACCCGGTTCTACGGTAAGCACCATGCCGGGTTTTAATAAGCGGTCTTGGCCGTTCAATTTGTAGTTACCTACATCATGCACATCTAAGCCTAAAAAGTGCCCTAGCCCGTGCATGTAAAACTGCCGCCATGCTTTTTGGTCAAGGTTTTCACCTACCGAGCCTTTTAACACGCCAAGGGCAACCAAGCCTTCGGTGATGACTTCAGCGCTGTGGGTCATAGCATCGGTTAAGGTAATACCTGGCCCAAGCATGGCCAATACACTCTCTTGTGCTTTTAACACCAACTCATATATCTCGCGCTGTGGCTTAGTAAATTTACCATTTACGGGGAAAGTACGGGTAATGTCTGCGGCATAACCCTGAAATTCAGCGCCTGCGTCTATTAGTACTAAATCGCCGTCTTGGATTTGCGATGAATTTTCGGTGTAATGCAAAATACAGGCATTTTCACCGCTACCCACAATTGTGCTGTAAGCCGGCGCGCGAGCACCTGCCATAGCGAACTCATGATGTAATTCCGCTTCCAGTTGATATTCGAAGCAGCCAGGTTTGGCATATTGCATAGCCCGCTTGTGCGCGCGGGCGGTAATTTCTGCGGCGGCTTTCATCATGGCCACTTCACAGGCCGATTTAAACACCCGCATTTCATGCAAAATAGGGCGAACGTCGGTAATAGTTTTGGGCGCTAAGGCTTCTTTTGGTGCATTGCGCAAAGTAGCAACAGCGCTATTCACCTGTGCATCGGCTTCTTCATTTTCACCTAAGGCGAAATAAAGATGGTCTTGGCCTTGAAGTGATTCAAGCAAAGCATCGCCTAGTTCAGATAGCTCAAAGGCTTCATCTAGGCTGAAGCGTGATAGTGCCGCTTCTGCGCCTAAACGTCTGCCTTGCCAAATTTCAGCGTCTTTATCTTTTGGTAAACACACCATGGCACGATAACTTTCACCATAGCGTGGATGATTCGATAAAATTAACCAAGCGTCGGCTTCTTCAAACCCGGTTAAATACCAAAAGTCGCTGTTTTGTCTGAACAAGTATTCAGTATCTCGGCTTCGGGTCACTAAACCTGCTGCCGGAATAACACAGACACTATTAGGCAAACATTGCGCTAACAGTCTATCTTGACGAGCGATAAATTCTTGCGCACTAATCATCTCATTCGCCTTTCTTCATCAATATTATAAAACTCATGCATCTAATGACGATCATGCTATTCGAAAGATTACCCTTACTTGTCACTTCACTCATGCCTTATGGAACAACGTTTTATTGCTTACGCGTTCCAACAAGCTTGAGATTATTTATTTAATGAACAGATGGCTTATCTTGCTGATCATCAAGCAAAGACTGCCCTAATTCGCTAAAGCACAAAATAGCGGATATCTTCACATATTCCATCACTTCAAATAAGGCGCGTTCCGACTCTTCATCGGCATCCATAGGTTCTTCCATACGGGCGATGTCAGCAAAATCTTCTAATGCTTCTTTTACATCGGCAGAACATTGCATTAAATCTTGCTGGTGTAAGCCAAATCCTAACATAAAGCCGTGCACCCAATTAATTAACGCTTCGCCTCTGTCATTGATAGGGGCTTGATCGTCAGGCAGCATTAACTGTAAGGCGAACTCAGGTTCAAGTAACTGCTGACACGTTTGATTAAACAATGTGTTTAACAGATAAGTGGTCGCATCGTTGAAGTTTTCACCTTGATTAATAGTGTCACTTAATGCAGAAAGCCACTTCTGATCGGTTAGCGACATTCCGCCACACAACATGCCACATAAAATACCGTGAACTTCGGCGCCATCTACCACTATGCCGTGTTGCGATAACTTGTTGCTAACGCTGTCGTAATCGAGCTGTTTTTCCACAAATAGGTTTCCTTTTTCGTTGAAACTTAATATTAGCAAAATAGCGCTATAAAACACACCATTGGTGATTTGGTCAGATGTTATTCAAGTAGTACTGGTCTTATGGGTTTTAACTGGCAACCTAGGATCAATTGCTCTATGATCGTCGTTACTGGATATGGAACTTCCTTTGCAGCAGATTAAGGTAAATGAGTAAAACAGACCTCACTTAAGCGAAGCAAATTTGAGCTTAAGTGAATAGCGTGTATAATTGCTGACCAACTGGTCAAGATTGGATTTATCGAATCTCATCAGTAATGGTTAAATTAGCTACGCAAATAATTCATTGGCGCTTTGGTGATCTACTTCACCCCACACCGCGTTTGATATACCCTGTTGCGTTATACAATAACAATGTTTCCTGGAATGTTCGCCAGTTCACTCTTGTCCCTGGCCGATGCTATTAAACTAGGAAGTTGAAACCATGGCTACTGTGCAAGCTCGGCTCGTATCGAGAAGCCTACGGCCATAGTGATGCTTCCGCCCTGAACTTTCGGTTCACGGGCGAACGATGAACAGCGGCATTTCGGGAGACGCCCTCTTTCGACGGAAGAAGAAATGGCAATAATAAATTTTGGCTCTATTAATATCGATCATGTTTATCAGGTAGATCACTTCGTTCAACCTGGTGAAACTCTTGCGTCTACTCACTACCAACAATTACTTGGTGGTAAAGGTGCGAACCAGTCAATTGCCCTAGCGCAAGCCGGTGCAGATGTTCGTCACGTAGGCAGCATTCATGAAAATGACGCAACGTTCAAACAAACGCTAATTAAAAAAGGCGTAGATTGTCGTGGTGTTAAATGCTCTGAAACCCCTTCAGGTCATGCCATTATTCAAGTAACGCCCAGTGGCGAAAATGCTATTGTGTTATTTGGTGGCGCAAACCAAACCATTACTGCCGATACCGTAAACAAAGCGTTGTTAGATACGTCGTCTTCTGATTGGGTACTTACCCAAAACGAAACCAGCAGTATTGCTGACGTACTTCGCTTGGCAAAAGAAAGTCAGCTTAAAGTTGCCTTTAACCCTGCACCTATGAGTGAGTCGGTTAAAGCCCTTCCTTTAGATTGTATCGATTTACTGATTGTAAACGAGACGGAAGCAGCAGCATTAACGGATAAAGAAGAATTAGACGATATTCTTACGGTATTTAAAGAGCAGTGGTCTCATTGCGAAGTTATTATTACACTAGGTAAAGCGGGTGTAATGATGTTAAGAGGAAACGATACCATAGAAGTGGAAGCGTTTTCTGTTGATGCAGTAGATACCACAGCCGCTGGCGATACTTTTATAGGTTACTTTTTATCTGCTTACAGTACTCACACTGATGCGAAACGTGCATTAATTAGAGGTTGTGCAGCTTCTGCTATTGCGGTTACCCGAGAGGGCGCTGCGCAGAGTATTCCTACGCAGAAAGAAGTAGACCGTTTCTTGGCAAAGCACACTAAATAAAAAACGCACTAGAGTATTATTAATGGCACATAAGATAATTTTAGATACGGATCCTGGCATCGATGATGCAATGGCAATATTTTTTGCGTTTCAGTCTCCAGATATTGAAGTACTTGGTTTAACCACAGTTTACGGCAACGTACCTGTCACCATGGCGGCACAAAATGCCCTTACCCTTTGCGAAATTGCAGGTAAAGACATTCCAGTAACCAAAGGTGTTGGTATGCCTTGGGTGGGCCCTGAATCAACGTACGCGCATTTTGTACATGGTGATTATGGTTTTGGTCACATTAAACCAGAAGCGCCTAAAACCGAACTAGACCCTCGTAGTTCTGCTCAGTTTATTGTGGATATGGCCCGTAAATACCCTGGCGAAGTGACGCTTGTGGCTATTGGCCCATTAGGTAACTTAGCGCTAGCACTACGTTTAGAGCCAGAACTGCCCAAGTTAGTCAAGGGCGTTACCATTATGGGCGGCGCAGCCTTTGTACGTGGTAACGTAACACCACTTGCCGAAGCAAATATTTGGAACGATGCCTACGCTGCTGAAATTGTATTTGGTGCAGATTGGGACTTAACCATGTTCGGCTTAGACGTAACTAACGACACGCCGTTTTCTCCTTCTTTTGTTGAAACATTAGAAGAAAAGAATGCGAAGCTTGGTGGTTTTGTAAAAGACACTGCCCAGTTCTATATGGATTTCTATTCAGCCAATCGTGAGGATCGTGTTTGTTTCTTCCACGATGCATTCCCGCTTGCACATTTACGCCATCCTGAGTTATTCGAACTCACCGAAGGTCATGTGCGTGTTGGTACTGGCGAGCTAGATCGTGGTCAAACAGCAGTGGCCCCTAAGGGTACAACCCCTAGCCCACTGTGGAACAATGCGAACACCATTAAAGTGGCTACAAAAGTAGATCACGCTAAATTGGAACAATTGTTCATAGACACCTACGCTTTATAGATGTGAAAGGAGGCTCTTCTATGGTAGTCGGCCTCCTGTTTTCACATTTTAGTTGAGTTGAGGTAATGTGAAAGAATGATCCCTGCCAAGGTTCCAGCAAACGAAGAACAGCGTCTTAGAGAGCTATTAAGCTACGATGTACTTGATACGGACGCCGAACAACTCTTCGACGACTTAACTCAACTTGCTTCACAAATTTGTGACGCGCCCATTGCATTAATTAGCCTAGTTGACCCCGACAGACAATGGTTCAAATCTCGTGTAGGGATTGAAGCCACCGAAACCTCTCGTAATATCGCTTTTTGCTCACATGCTATTTTACAGCGTGAAGTGTTCGAAGTATCTAACGCAAAAGAAGATCCGCGCTTTCATGATAACCCGTTAGTGACGGGCGAGCCCAATATTCGATTCTACGCCGGCGCACCGCTATTAACGCCATCAGGACATGCCATTGGCACGTTATGCGCAATAGACGATAAACCCAAAACCCTAACTAGTCTTCAACGCAATGCACTTAAGACATTAAGTGAATCAGTGGTTGCGCATTTGGAATTGAAACGTAAGAACAGAGAACTTGAGCGAACCAGCCAGTTTAAATCTGACTTTCTTTCCTACATTAGCCATGAAATTAGAACGCCCCTAAATGCGATAAACACGTTCAGCAATTTGCTTGAAGGCGAAGCCAAGCAACTTTCACTGCCCACTAACTTTACAGACTCGCTTGGGCATATAAGCAAAAGCGGTGAGCGCTTGCTTGAAATAGTGAACTCTGTGTTGGATATGAAGCAAATAGAAGCGGGTAAAATGCGCGTCATGCCCCGCCCTGTAGGTACAGCTGACTTTTTCACTCATTTATTCTCGTTAACCCGAATTCGCGCTGAAGACGGGAATGTTATTTTTAATTCTGTTATTGATGACAATGTTCCCTACTCTCTTAATTTCGACGACACTAAGTTTGGACAAGTAGCCTTAAACCTATTATCGAATGCCATTAAGTACACTCATGCCAATAAGCACGTATCCATTCGAGTGAAGTACAAGCAAGGGAATTTGTTGCTGGCGATTAAAGACGAAGGCATCGGTATTAGTGAAGAGGAACAAAAAAAGCTCTTCGCACCATTCGAGCGAATGGAGAACGCGCATCAATTTGATGGTACAGGCTTAGGCCTAAATATTACCAAGAAGCTGGTTGAGTTGATGGGAGGGTCTATAAAACTTAGCAGTAAGCTAAACGAAGGTACTCACGTAAGCGTAGCCATTCCTGCAGAAAAAGTTAGCGCCGATACTATCGAGCACGATCCCGCGCTTTTACAGCCCCAAGAGCTAAATATTCCTACAGACTCTCACGTACTAGTAGTGGAAGATCATTATATTAATCAGATAGTGATTAAAACCATATTTGATAAACTTGGTTTGCCATTATCGGTTGTAGATAGCGGTGAAGAAGGCGTAGAGTATGTAAAATCGAACCCTGTAGATTTGGTGCTGATGGACATTAACTTACCGGGAATTGACGGAACAGAAGCCACTCGGCAAATTAAGAAAGTGCGCGCCACACTACCTGTTATAGCCTTAACCGCAGATGTTATCACGCAACGAGATTTGTTATTAAAAAATGGCTTAGACGACCTACTCACCAAGCCCGTTGAAAACGCAGAGCTTATTAGGGTACTTAATCACTATTTAGGAAAGTAAGACAACGTGGAGCCACTGGAAGCCTGCTGTATGAAACGGAACACGTCACAAATTATGTCAAAAAAAACATCACGAGTAACACTGCGAAAGGCATTAAGAGCATTGCGCAATGAATTACCTGAATCTGAGCAGCAGCACGCTGCTTTCGCAGTACGCGACAACCTCTTGTCATTACCCGATATTACCAACGCATCATCTATTGCTTGTTACCTGCCTAACGACGGTGAAGTAGACTTACGCCCCTTTATGCACGCATGCTGGAAGCTGAACAACGCATCTGCCCTTCATACTTCTTTGCCTGTGTTGCATCCAGTTTGCAAAGGCCACCTGCTTTTTCTTCGGTATACAGAAAAAACGCCAATGCGCGTGAACAAATACAACATTGAAGAGCCAATACTAGCCTGCTCAGATGTAATTCCGACCTTCCATCATCAGGTGATACTTATGCCATTGGTAGGGTTTGATGCGAGTGGAAATCGTTTGGGCATGGGCGGTGGCTATTACGACCGCACGTTAGCTAGCATTCAAGCACAAATCATAAAGCCAAAGCTCATAGGTATTGCCCACGATTGCCAGCAAGTAGACCAACTTCCGGTTCAGCATTGGGACATTCCTGTAAACGCTATTGTCACCCCAACACAGCAGTTGAGCTTTAATCGTACATAACGCACCGTAAATTCCCCTATCACGGTGGGTTAGCTAGCGGTTTTCCGGTAAACTGATGAAAATTTAGTTAGGAGAGTCACTATGGATCAGAATGCAAAGAAGCAAGCAGTAGCGAAAGCAGCCATCGAATATGTTGAAAACGGCAGTATTGTTGGTGTAGGTACTGGCTCCACGGTTAATTTTTTCATTGAAGAACTCGGCAAAATTAAAAATAACATTGAAGGGGCAGTATCCAGTTCTGATGCCTCTACCAAGTTGCTAGAAGCCCTAGGCATTGAAGTATTCGCACTAAACGATGTTAGCAATATTTCAGTGTATATCGACGGTGCTGATGAAGTTACCGAACACAAACACATGATTAAAGGCGGCGGTGCAGCCCTTACCCGGGAAAAAATTGTGGCGGGTGCATCAACTACATTCGTGTGTATTGTAGATGATAGCAAGCGCGTTCCCGTGCTTGGCAAATTCCCTCTTCCTGTTGAAGTTATTCCAATGGCGCGATCTTTTGTGGCTCGCGAGTTGGTAAAACTAGGCGGCGATCCTGAATACCGTCAAGGCGTAGTAACCGATAACGGCAACGTTATTTTAGACGTACATAACCTTGAAATCTTAAACCCAAGAGAGCTTGAACAGTCGATTAATAATATTCCTGGTGTGGTCACCAACGGCATATTCGCCCTACGTGGCGCAGACATCGTACTATCGGCCACCGAAACCGGTGTTGATACCTTTAAATAATAGCTTTCAAGTTAAACTGATTTCTGTTAGATTTCCGTTTAGACGTCTAGATGGCCTTTCGAGAGTTTGAGGTTAGTACTAGTCGGGGTAGGTAAGACTTCCGCAAACACGCTGTGAACCCATCCATGGGAGCTCCGCCGCCGCATCCATGCGGCGGAGGGTTTGCTCCAGTCTTACCTACCCCGCCTGCACCAGCCTCGAGCTCTGTAAATACTAATACTTTTTAAGAGATAGCAAATCCATGAGCAAAGTTTCACTAGAGAAGGATAAGATCCGGATATTGTTGTTAGAGGGTGTGCATCAAAGTGCACTAGAAACCTTTAAGAATAATGGATACACCAATATTGAGTATCTCAAAACGTCCCTTCCTGAAGAAGAGCTTGTTGAGAAAGTGAAAGATGCACATTTTATTGGCCTTCGTTCGCGCACTCAAATTACTGAGAAGGTGGTAGACGCCGCTCAGAAATTGGTAGCTATTGGTTGTTTCTGTATTGGTACTAACCAAGTTAATTTAGAAGCAACACAGCGCCGTGGTATTCCGGTATTTAATGCCCCATTTTCTAATACTCGTTCAGTAGCAGAGCTTGTGCTTGGTCAGCTTATTCTTTTGCTTCGCCAAGTGCCTAGCAAAAGTGCTAAAGCGCACCGCGGTGAGTGGGAAAAAACAGCAAATGGTTCATACGAAGCCCGTGGAAAAACACTGGGTATTATTGGTTATGGACACATTGGTACTCAACTAAGTATTCTTGCTGAACACCTTGGTATGCGTGTACAGTTTTTCGATATTGAAGATAAGTTGGTATTAGGTAACTCTACGCAGATAAAGTCGTTAGAGAAGCTATTAAACACTTCTGATGTGGTATCGCTTCACGTGCCTGAAACTCAGCAAACGCAAAACATGTTTGCAGCTGAGCAATTTGCGCAAATGAAAAAAGGCAGCATTTTTATTAATGCTTCACGCGGAACGGTTGTAGATATTGACGCTCTTGCCGATGCACTTGAAAGCGGGCAGTTAAATGGCGCTGCTATTGACGTATTCCCCGTTGAGCCTAAGTCGAATAACGAAGAATTCCAATCACCTCTACGTAAGTTTGATAACGTGATTCTTACGCCGCATGTAGGTGGTAGCACTCAAGAAGCCCAAGAAAACATTGGCATAGAAGTAGCCGGTAAATTGGCGAAGTACAGTGATAATGGTTCTACCTTATCTGCAGTTAACTTCCCTGAAGTATCATTACCAGAGCACATTAGCCGCTCTCGTCTGCTTCACGTGCACAAAAACCAGCCGGGTATTCTTACACAGATTAACCAAGCATTTGCAGAGAAAGGCATTAACATTGAAGCCCAGTACCTTCAAACTAACGCAGAAATTGGTTATGTAGTGGTAGATGTTCAGCAAGACAGAGCTTATGACGCGCTTGCACAACTACAACAGATTGACGGTACGATTAAGACCCGTATTCTTCACTAATGCTAGGGGTGGCGGTCGTTAGTTACCGTCATACTCTTTTGAAGACATAAAAAAACGCTGCCAATTGACAGCGTTTTTTGTTTCTACAACCGTTAATACGGTTTTAGAAGAAGTTGTAAACTAGTGTTACTGCAGTTTCAGTATCAAGCTTTTCAACGTCGTCAGATACGTTTGAGTTATGGTCTAACTTAAACGACAGCTTCATAGAAAGGTTACCGCTAATAGTAGCCGTAAGCGCCGACTCAGCACGAGATTTCGTGTTATCAGAACCCACTTCCGTACTCACTGTTTGAGTAAATTTAGCTGTGTCTGAAATTTTCCAAGAGTAAGCACTTGAAGCACGAACAATCATACTGTTCTGCTCTTCGCCTTCTTGTGTTTCAGCAAACGAGTAACCAGGACCGATTGAGTACTCTAAAGTGTGACGTTTATTTTCAAGTACTTTTTGGTTCCAACCCACAGCAAGTGTTGATTGATAGTCGAAGTTACTTAAACGGTCATCTTCATACGATGCGAAACCAAACAAACGATAATCAGGGTTATCTAACTTGTAGTTACCCTGTGCAGAACCGTAAAACTTTTGTGCCGATGTGTATTCTTCTTCAGTACCGTCGTCGTTTTCTACCGTTTCTTTCTTGTAAAGACCTTCAAGAATGTAGTCGTTGCTCCACTGCTGCAATTCTTGGTGAGCAGTAATACCAGCACTGATTGATGACGTTTCAGTGTTACCTGTTGTTGCGATAATACCTAGCTCACCTTCCATCGTGAAAGGTTTAACATCGTCTTGAGCAAAAGTAACAGAAGAGAAAGACAAGGCCAAAAGTGAAGCGAGAAGCTGTTTTTTCATTAGCAATCCTAGTAGTGTTTTATCCTTTGCCATGCTGTAAATACCCTGCGTAAGCGCTAGCCAGCATAGCCTGAAAAATCTGCGCCAATAGTACCTACCTAATAGAGCGAGTCAATGAGGGTCGAATAAAAATTAGACTATAAGACGCAAAATTTACACTTATTGATAAGCTTTGAGCCTGATTATTAGAAGAATTGATAAACCAAAGCAACCGAAGTCTCTGTACTTAACCCATCTACATCTTCGGTAGTATCGGTTTCGTGATTTAAAATAAACGACAGCTTCATGGCTAAAGAGCCGAAAACGTTGGCTGACAAAGACGTCTCAGAACGAGATTTAGTATTTTCATCACCCGCTTCAGTGCTAACAAATTGTCGAAGGTTAGCACCCGATGCCCAATGGTATTTGTATTCAGCAGATGCCCTTACAATTACACCGTCGTTGATATCTTCATCTAACGGCTCTTCAAGCTCGACAAAAGAATAACCAGGCCCAACACTGTAACGAAACTCACTGACTTCGTCTCGCCACACACGCTGTGACCAACCAGCAGCCAGTGAAGCACGATGATCATACCCGCTAAAAGAATCATCTTCATAATCGCCGTACATGAATAAACGTCTACCAGGCTGGTTTAATTTGTAATCGAACTGAGCGCTGCCATAGAAGCGTTTGGCCGATACTTCGCGACCAGTGCCATCGGTATTACTTTCTTGATAAAGCATTTCTGCAAAGTACAGACTGCTCCAATTTTCAGTTTCATGATCGGCGTTAATACCCGCTTTGATGCTCGCTGCAGATGTATTTCCAGTATTTGACAGAATACCTAACTCACCGTTCAGCGAAAATCTAGGTACTTCGTCGTCGGTGTCTGGCGTAAAATCGGCGTGATAAAGCGTTTGAATTAAATCGCGATCTGCCGCAAAGACGGCAGTGCTTATACTGAGTAGACAGCATGCTGCACAAAATAATTTGGTTAGATTAAGCATAATTTTTAGTAATTTTTTATAGGTTCGGTGCTGTTATGGCATAGCCATTTAACACCCTATTATGCCCTTCCGTGGGTATTACGTAAGCTATGTGTTTTTTACCGCTTAGTTTTTTACCGCTTAGTTGTACAATCGAGCGCTTGTAGAACGGTTTCTAAATTCATATTCAACAACCATCAAGCTGCTTTGCGCCACATAAAGCCCAAAGCTACTTACCATTGTTTTACCTCACTGCCGGTAAATCAATGTATAAGCATAGAAATTTTTGCTGTTTCTCTATCGGCGAACTCTATGGCATTTGCCACGTCATCTAGATTCACACCACTATTATTGGCTATGTCTTCTAAAAAAAGTTCAATGTCAGCATCAGTTTTTTTATTTTGCTGCATGGAAGTGACCCTTGACGCCAATGCCAGTAGCGCAATATCGCTATCTGCAGCCTGCCTAGACATATCATTAGCGTGCATAACCGGATAATAGAGCACAAGAGGAAGCTTCCAACTTTCTAATATGGTACCGCTACAGTTAGAAAAGGTAAAACCAAAATGGTGAATTTGTCTTGCCCCTAGCAGCATATCGTTATCTTGCTCAATGTAGTTTTTGTAAAGCTCGGGCGAGCGTTTAGCAATCACCAACTCACTGAGATTTTGCAATATCCCCATCACGAAGAAACGCTCGCTACCACGAATATTACTGGCCTTGGCCAATTGCTTCGCCACCATTCCACAATACACCGAATCGAACCAATGTTTATCAAGATCAATAAGCTTGGTATCAAAGTATTTAAACGCGGTGTTTGCGGTTTCTGCCACTACCAAATTATACAATGCTTCACCACCAATAATGTTAATGGCTTTTGAAACAGACTCTACCTGTGATGGAAATCGGAACAGTGAACTATTTGCCAATCGCAGCACCTTGGCTGTTAATGACGAATCTAAACTGATCAAATCGCCAAGGTCGTTTGCACTTGAACGCGGGTTATCTAATACCGAGCGGATACGTATACATATATCTGGCAAGGTAAATGACTTTGTAGCAAACGACACATATTTATCTAAAGACATGCAAAGGTTCCACTTTTAACTATTACATAGCGGTGTATAAAGAAAAAAACTACACCACTTATGCTTTATCAATTTTCTCGGGAGGCGTATCAAACATAGAAATTTGACTCGGCTCTCGGACTTCTTGTATTGCTTCGTTTTGACGACGGTCTCTGCTTAAGGCCGCTTTTTTACGGCGCTGACATGCCACTATAACTTTTCGGCGAGTTCCGTCGTCAATCTTGAGCCAATACAATCGCTCTTCTCGGCTGCGGTAGCATCCTTTGCAATACCCTCGCGGTCCAGACTCACAAACACCAATACAGGGGCTTGGAATTTCAAAGAACTCCAGTTGCTGTGCTGGTGGCTTTTGGTCTGTCATGTTTACCTGTATGCGCTTGCTAAAACGCGTTGCGTTAAATTAAAAACACCTTCTTAATGCCACTAATATATTGTTACTGGCCACGTAAACCAAGATAGTTATTACATTACTCCAGTATATTTTGGGCAAACTCACCAAAATAGCAACTCTGTAATAATACATGAGTATTAATCTACCAGTGTATAGTCAATAGTCGAAACTACCCGTACCTGCTTAATATGGGGGTGATGATGGTCTCTACTCGAGATAGAAAACCGTCCCTGATTAGCCCGCTTTATTTTCCCTAAGGTACTTTTTGAGTCTTGCGCGAATTTTTCAGCAACCTCTCTGGCGTTAACAGTGGCTTCCTCAATCATTGCTGGCTTCACTTCATTTAAACGCGTAAATACATACTCGGGCTGTGCTTGATAGTGTTGATTGGTTAGCACAACACCAGACTTTAATAAGCTACCTATCTGGCTCATGACTAAGCGCACATTTTCTACATCGTTTGAAAACACGGTAATGGTTTGCACTGCGCTATAACGAAACGGCGCTTTTTCTGTTCCTCCATATTGCTGGGCTAGCTTGTCGGTAATGTCTGGCTTACCGATGGAAATTCCCTCTTTGGCAATACCGTTATTCTGTAAGAAGGTAGATACTTTCATGCTGTTAGCTTCAATGTGGTTGTATAGCGCGGGTAAATCATTGCCCGCATCAACAAATTGAATAGGCCAAATCACGCGATCAGCCACGTATTCTCGTTCTGATAATCCTTTAACGGTAACTACCCTGTCCCACGTTTGCATCTCGTTTAAGGCCGAAGACACCTGTTGACCCAATACGCCAAGCGCACTCACCATCCCTATTGCCACTACCAATGCTGCACCTATTTTCATCGCTCTCGTTTCCATTTTTATTGTTGGTAGTACTAGCGTAAGTTCTATAAGGGGCGATATTAGGTACTGAAATGGCTGAAAAGATTGAGACTTAACGATACATAATGACCAATTGTGGCCGCAAAGAGGCTGGAGAAATGAATTAGCGTTTATTCCCATCAACTATCATTTTGCGCGCTCTCGCATCCGAATTTCGAATCATATCGTCAATCAAAGCTGTTTCGGGCATATTCTTCCAGTACTTTTTGGGCATTGAGCTCAACATTGCGCTCTTTTTGATGCGGGCGGGATTAAAAATATTAGCGTAATAAGTGAGCCAATATTTTTCGATACGGTCGTCATTAGGAAACACACTCGGATCGGGGTTATCTTCTAAAACTAGCTTTTCAGTATCCCAATGGGCAGCCCGATAAGGCGTTAATATTGACCACCGCATATTTTTAAAACGAGTTTGGAAGAAGTCGAGCTTAATCTCTAAGCTAAAATGTTCCGGCTCATACCAAGCGATAAAGTGCTCTTGTCCGTCATGATTAACTTCTCGAAACCTCAAAAAAGCACTTATTTTATATGCATCGCGTTTTACCGCTTTGGCTAACGTAATAAGTTGCATGATATCTTCATCAGTTTTTAACTGAATAAGGTTTTTGTTTTCGAAAATAACACGCCATAACACCCGATAACACAATGCGAAGCGGCTAGCATCTTGGTGACACAACGCATATTTGATAAGCGTTAAGACTGACTTGGGAATGCTGTGTTTCGCTTTTGGCTTACTGGCTGCTATAAGGTGTTCCCCACCGCCAAACAGGTCGTCTTGTATAGACTCTGAAGTTTGCCAAATAATATTTTCGGGGGGGATAGCTTGCGCCAAACATTCTCTTGCTGCAATGCGCCACTCATCGTACCCAGGCACCGAAGTGATTGTAATTGTTTTTATCTTGATCTTACTGCTAATCCTACTTCAGTTAGGCGCCGAATAACTCAAACTGCTTCGGCTGTTTGAACTGCAACTCAAAATTATTACTATCGAGTAAGTGAATAGCAGGTGAGTAATCACTTACGCTAATGAAAGGTTTCAGCTTTTGTAATGGCAGACGCAATTTCGTGAGATCCATCCAGCTAAGCTTTGTATAACGACGAATCGCCAGAATTTTTTGTACGGTGCGTGCACCAAGACCTGGCACTCTTAACAACATGAGTTTGTCTGCTTTATTTAAATCAATGGGAAACACATGACGATTGCGCAATGCCCACGCAAGTTTAGGATCGTGGTCCATATCAAGCATGTCATCGTGCACGATTTCGTCAAGCGTAAATCCATAGAAACGCAGTAGCCAATCAGCTTGATAAAGACGATGCTCTCGCACCAAAGGCGCAGGTTTCAAAGGCAAAACTTCTGATGCATCAGGTATTGGCGAGAACGCAGAATAATAAACTCGGCGCAGCTTTTGTTGGCTATAAAGTTGAACACTCGCTCCCAAGATGGTTTTATCATTTGAGCCATCGGCTCCTATAATCATTTGAGTGGACTGCCCGCCAGGGGCAAAACGAGGAGGACGTTTGCCTGTATGCGTTTTATCTACTTTATGCTCAGTAATTTTGTCTTTCAGGGTATTCATCGCGCTATGAATAGCGCCGAGATCTTTTTCGGGCGCGTATTGATTTAATGAAGGCTGGGTAGGCATTTCTACATTAATACTAAGCCTGTCAGCGTATAAACCTGCTTCGGCCTGAAGTTCAGGCGATGCATTGGGAATGGTTTTAAGATGAATATACCCCTTAAATCCGTGATCGATACGTAAGGATTTGGCAATACGCACCATGCTTTCCATTGTAAGGTCTGGCGAACCGACAATGCCTGAACTAAGAAATAAACCTTCGATATAGTTACGCTTATAAAAATTCAGTGTTAGCTCAACCGTTTCTTTGACCGTGAAACGGGCACGTTGAACACTACTCGATACTCTATTGATGCAATAGTGACAATCGTAAATACAGTAGTTTGTCATGAGTATCTTCAGTAAAGAAACACACCGTCCATCAGGAGTAAAACTGTGGCATATACCCATTCCGCCAGTAAGAGAACCAATACCAGTTTTATCAGTTTTACCTGCCTTTCGTTTACCTGCCGAACCGCTTGCACAGGAAGCGTCATACTTGGCTGCATCTGAGAGAATTTCGAGTTTTTGAATCAGTTTGTCATGCATTGCAAATTGTCACTTTCTCTAAGCAAATACACAAAATCAGCGGGTTCGGTAATAAAATACGAAAATAGAAGTGTGTATTTATAGGTGGTTTTTAGATTACAAAGCCGTTATATCATGTATAAATATACAGTACAAATACATTCTGCTATCACAAAATAAAGGGGTGTAGCGTTGAGCCATTGTGGCCCATCCCCTATGCCTACCATAAAAAAAGGCCACTTAAATTAAGTGGCCTGAAGTGCCTCCAAAGTACGAGGAGGAGGCAACGCTTGGGTAAACGGGAGAGTTAACCATTACGTTTCAACAAATAGTAAAATACAGGGGTAAGAATTAAGCCGAACACGGTAACCCCTATCATGCCTGAGAATACCGCTACGCCCATGGCTTGACGCATTTCTGCACCCGCACCAGTGGAAAGCACCATAGGTAACACACCCATAATGAAAGCAATCGATGTCATCAGGATGGGGCGAAGACGCAACTTGCTGGCCTCTTTAATGGCTGATAGTGCGTCCATACCCTTGTCTTGTAGTTCTTTGGCAAATTCCACAATCAGAATGGCATTTTTAGTAGCAAGCCCCACCAACACAATTAAGCCAATTTGGGTAAATATGTTGTTGTCGCCGCCATAAATCACCACACCAATTAATGCGCTTAGCAAGGTCATGGGAACAATTAATATAATAGCCAGTGGTAAG
This sequence comes from Alteromonas naphthalenivorans, assembly GCF_000213655.1. Taxonomy (NCBI): domain Bacteria; kingdom Pseudomonadati; phylum Pseudomonadota; class Gammaproteobacteria; order Alteromonadales; family Alteromonadaceae; genus Alteromonas; species Alteromonas naphthalenivorans. The sequence continues at coordinate 552,584 of NC_015554.1, read as the reverse complement.
CGTAAGCTTTCATACTGTGCCGCCAACACTAAGAACACCAACAGTACGACTAACGGGAAAATAAAGGCCGACGCATTACCTGCCAATATTTGCTGATAGGTTAGCTCGGTCCACTCGTAGGTCATGCCTAGCGGAAGCGTTTCATCAAGAATTTGCTCAATCGCGGCTTTGGCTTGATCTGAACTGTAGCCCGGCGCTGGTGAGCCATTCACTTCAGCGGTGACATAGCCGTTGTAATGCATCACCCTGTCTGGCTCTGCACTGTGCTGAATATCTAGGAATGAACCTAGCGGGATCATATCCCCTTTATCGTTTCGCACCTTAAATTGAGTGATGTTTTCAACGTCTTGGCGGTACTGTGCATCGGCCTGAACATTCACCTGATAGGTTCTACCGAACAAGTTGAAATCGTTCACATACACCGAGCCTAAATACGCCTGCATGGTGTCAAACAAGGTGCCAATATTTACCCCTTGGCTAACGGCTTTCTCGCGATCTACATCCACATTTAACTGAGGTACATTAACCGTAAAGCTAGTGAAGTTACCGGTTAATGCAGGGTGCGCCCACGCTTTGCCAATCACCTCTTGAGTTACTTTTTCAAGTTCAGCAAAACCCAAATTTCCTCTGTCTTGAACTTGCAGCCTAAACCCACCAATGGTGCCAAGCCCCATTACCGGTGGTGGCGGGAATATAGCCACATACGCCCCTTTAATAGAACCAAATTGCTGGTTTAATTGCATCGCAATTGCACCGGCTGAAAGCTCTGGACTTTGGCGCTCACTAAAAGGCTTTAGCGGCGTAAACAGCACACCGGAACTTGGGCTATTGGTGAAGCCATTAATATTCAAACCTGGAAACGCTACTGCATCAGAAACCCCAGGGTGCTCCATCGCAATTCGTGACATTTCACGTACCACTTCCTCGGTTCTATCTAGCGACGATGCATTAGGAAGTTGAGCAAATGCAATAAGGTACTGCTTATCTTGCGGTGGTACATAGCCAGTAGGCGTGTTAGCAAACTGGAAATAGGTTAGGCCTAATAAACCGGCATAAAGCACCACTACCACACCGCTTTTGCGAATAAGCCCACCTACAGCGCCTGTGTATTTTTTGGCTCCGCGATCGAACATTTTATTAAATGGCGTAAATACAAAACGGCCAAATAGTTTATCCATACCACGGCTTAACCAATCTTTCGATTGCCCATGAGGCTTTAATAATAACGCCGACAGCGCTGGGCTTAGGGTTAGTGAATTGATCGCCGAAATAAAGGTAGAAATGGTAATCGTTAACGCAAACTGCTTATAAAATTGACCCGTTAAGCCACTCATAAAAGCAGTAGGGATAAACACCGCAGCCAGTACCAAGGTGGTGGCTATAATAGGGCCTGTAACTTCTTTCATGGCTTGCACAGTGGCATCGAACGGCGCTTTGCCATCGGCAATATTCCGCTCTACGTTTTCCACCACCACAATGGCATCATCAACCACAATCCCGATAGCCAGTACCAAGCCAAACAACGATAGCGCGTTTAACGAAAAGCCCATCAATTGCATAAACGCAAAAGTACCAACCAATGAAATAGGAACGGCCACTAAAGGAATAATAGAGGCGCGCCAGGTTTGTAAAAACAGTACAACAACCAAAACAACCAGTAACACAGCTTCAAATAACGTATTTACCACCGCTTCAATTGAGCCGCGCACGAATACCGTGGGGTCGTAAACGATGTCGTACTCCAACCCTTCTGGAAACATTTTTTCTAGCTCGGCCATGCGCGCACGCACGTCATCAGAAATTTGAATGGCGTTAGAACCTGGTGCCTGAAATATAGGTAATGCTGCCGCAGGGTTATTGTTTAACAGAGAACGCAAAGTGTAGTAATCGGCACCTAACTCAATGCGTGCTACGTCTTTCAAGCGGGTAATTTGGCCATTATCCCCCGTCTTAACGATGATATTTTCAAACTCACTTTCGTCTTCTAGACGACCGCGTACATTAATTAGTAACTGAAACTCACTGGTGCCCGTAGGCTGTGCGCCTAGACTTCCTGCCGCCGCTTGTTGGTTTTGCTCGGAAATAGCCGTAACCACATCGCCAGGGTTCATTTGAAGTGAAGCCAACTTGTTTGGATCTAGCCATACACGCATGCTGTATTCACCAGCACCAAATAAACGAACTTGCCCTACCCCTTCAACACGTGCGAGTTCATCTTTCACAAACTGGTCGGCATAGTTAGACAAATAAAGCATGTCGTAACGTTTATCAGGCGACGTTAAATGCACCACCATCGTTAAATCTGGTGACGATTTTTCGGTAACAATACCTAAGCGCTGTACTTCCTGTGGCAATCGCGGAGTGGCGCGGTTAACACGGTTTTGTACTAGCGTAGTGGCATCATCAGGGTCGGTACCAATGGCAAACGTAATGGTAAGGGTCATACGCCCATCAGATGTGGCCTGCGAAGACATATAAATCATATCTTCTACGCCATTAATCTCTTGCTCTAGGGGCGTAGCCACAGTTTCAGCTATCACCTTAGGATTTGCGCCAGGATAGTTAGCCGTTACCACAACCGTAGGTGGCACCACTTCTGGGTATTCTGTGATAGGTAGTTGCCAAACAGCAATGGCGCCGCCAATGAAAATGAGCAGGCTTAGTACACCTGCAAAGATAGGGCGGCGAATGAAAAATTGCGAAAAATTCATTAGTTAATTCCAGTACCGGCAACGCTACCAGTTAGCGCATCAACGTTAGCCAAATTTGTTACGTTATCTACACGTGCCTGCCAATTTTGTAGGCTTGCTAGTGCTTCTTTATCACCCATATCAACCTGGTTTGGCGCAACAACAGCTCCTGGACGTACGCGCTGAAGGCCATCAACTACAATGGTGTCGCCAGCTACTAGGCCACTTTGAATAATGCGCATGCTACCTACTTTGTCACCCAAGGTAACAGCGCGGTATTCCACTTTATTGTCGGTGTTTACCACCAATACAAATTTGTTGTTAAGGTCGGTACCTATCGCTTTTTCTTTAATTAAAATGCCCTGCTCGTTGGTATCACCCGCTAGTTTCAAGTGGGTAAATAAACCCGGCATTAAACGGCCATTTTCGTTGTTGAAAACCGCGCGAACACGAAGGGTACCCGTATTGCCATTCACTTGATTATCGACAAAATCGATTTGTCCCCAGTGACCATAGTCTTGCTCATTGGCAAGACGCATAGCCACCGCTTGGTCGTTTACCGCAGAATCTGCTTTACCATCGCTACTTACGTAATTTAGGTAGGTTTGCTCATCAATATCGAAGTAAGCGTAAAGCTGATGAGTAGATACGATGCTGGTAAGCTCAGACTGTCCTGCCGTTACATAGTTACCTTCGGTGATGTTTGCCCGAGACACACGGCCAGAGATTGGCGCTTCAACACGGGCAAAACCGCGATTTAAACGAGCAACGTCTAATGCCGCTTTCGTTTGATTGATGCTAGCAAAAGCTTGATTCTTACCCGCTAAACGCTCATCTAGCACCTCTTGTGAAACCGCTTGGGTTTTACGAAGTTTTACGACTCTGTCGTAACTTTGCACAGATAAGTCGTAACGGCTTTTTGCTTCTTCAAGTTGCGCGGTTAAACGCTCAACTTCTGCTTTAAAAGCGCGGTTATCAATAAGGAATAAGGTTTCGCCCTGCTCTACATATTCGCCTTCTTCAAACGCTACAAATTCAATGTAGCCTGAAACACGTGGGCGAAGCGATACCGTTTGCGGCGCTTCTAAACGGCCAGTAAAACTGTCCCACTCAGTTAAACGCTGCGAGACCACTGGCGCAACATCTACAGGAATGCCCGCATTCGCATGCATTTGCTGGCCAGGATCCGTATCGTCGCTACCACATGCGGCGACAAGTGCTGTAAGGCTTAGAATTGCCAAAAATCGAGTTAAAGTCGTCATTGCAAGCGTCTCTAAAAGTGTGAAGGCGTGCATTATGCACATCGCAATACAATAAAAATAATTATATTTTCGTATGCAACACATCATAAAATGATATATATTGAGAAGTATGAAATTTAGGCTATTTTGCTCAAGGTGTTACATAAAAGTTGGCACCACAGTCTGAAGCGAAAAAGTGTTGTGATAATAGTTAGACACGCCGTGTAGAGAAGAGCTGAAGCGATAAAAAGCGATGGGTTCACCGCGTGTTTACGGAGTATTTCCTTACCGCGGCCTAATATACTGGTACAGAACTATTTTACGAATAACCGGAGAGACTGATGCGTCCACATGATTTAAATTTATTAATGATATTTGATGCCATCATGACAGAAGGCGCGATTACCCGTGCTGCTGATAGATTGTCGATGACCCAACCAGCTGTATCGAACGCCCTTTCTCGCATGCGTACTGCATGGAAAGACGAGTTATTCGTAAAGGATGGCCGTGGTATTCAACCCACCTCTTATGCCAAAAACCTGTGGAGCCAAATTCAAGGCCCGTTGGTGCAACTTGAATTTGCCGTCAGCCCCGCGGAATTTGACCCTGCTACGGCCAAGCGTACCTTTCGTATATCGGCCACCGACAGCATAGTTGCTATGGTATGGGGGCCGCTTCGTAAGGTTATTGAAAATGAAGCGCCAGGCATTAATATTCATGCGATCCCCAGTTACGATTTGGGCACTGATAAGGTATTAAAAGACGCCGAGGCCGAACTAACCTTTTCTAAATACCTTCAACCTGATGCGGTAATACGTACCGAGCACGTGTTAGATCCTAGTTGGGTAGTAGTGATGCGCCCCGATCACCCGCTAGCGAAAGCCCAGCTCACGCTAGAAGACTTTATTGCTGCCGATCACCTGTTGGTGTCGGTAACGGGTGATGTCACCGGCCCTACCGATCAGGTCTTGGCTAACATGGGATTAAAACGCCGTATTGCCATGTCGGTCAATCAATTCTACAACGCTACGCCGCTGCTAAAAGAAAGCAACTTAATATGTGTTGCACCGTCACTGGTTGTCGAGAAGGAAATCTTCTCTGGTGAGCTCGCAGTATTTGAAACACCTGTTGAAATTAAAGGCCTGCCAATGTCTGTTATGTGGCACAAACGCCAAGACTTAGATGCAGGGTTACAGTGGTTACGTAAATTAGTGGTGAAGTTCATTCACGAGCGCGTAGAGCGCCACGAAATGCTGCTATCTCAGTGCTGCCGTAAAGCCTATTGCGCCGAAACCGTTAAGCGCTTCTTGGCTCAACGTAATATAGACAGCAGCGACTTTACGCCATCGCATATTAAGCATGGTGAAGAGATAGACGCAGCCGAGACGGCCGACATTTTAAATTTAGATAACGCTGTGAATGACCCAAAGGGGAAAGTAATTGCGTAGTTTTTTAAATAAACCTTGTTGGGGTCTGCTTGCAATAAGCCTTGAAGATAAGCTGCTATTACCGCCCCTCTGATAGACAGCTTTCACCTGCTTAGGCTTACTTGTACTTGCATTCTTTACTGGCAAGCCACGCTAAACCTTCCTTTTCATCAACACAAAAGAAATAATCGATATCTGCTGCCAAGTACACCCGCTCGAACTGACTCTGAACCAGCGCTGGAATGTCAGCGTTGGCAACCACTAAAGCACAGGCTGACATACCGTATATTTTACGAAGTTTGATTGAGTCTATTAAGGTAGATTCTGCTGCCGGTGTTAAAATCCCAGTACCTTGAACAAATCCTAAAAAGCCCCATTTTTGGCCTTTAAGACTAATGACAATATCTTTAACGTCCTCGTGGTATTGCTTCAAAATCTCTTCGTTTACCACGCCTCGCCCGTCTACTCTGAGCACATTACCTATTAACTCAATATCATATTCGGCGTGTTTAGTTTCTGCATGAGAGGTGTTCTTTCCAATAGTATGAATGTTGCTCGGGACCATTTTGTCTCGTTTAAATCTAACTGCTAATAACCTGCATTAATAATAGGTGCTACATGTAGATTGCGCCAAGTTAGCTGCACCAAAAATAAAAAAACCCGCCCTGTGGCGGGTTTCTGCGTTAACTAATTAGCTAACTTACTTCTTTTTCTTTGCCTTAGCGTTAGGCAAATCGGTAATGCTACCTTCAAAGATTTCAGACGCTAAACCAATTGATTCGTTTAACGTTGGGTGAGCGTGAATTGTTAAAGCAACATCTTCCGCATCTGCGCCCATTTCAACAGCAAGACCAATCTCGCCAAGCATTTCGCCCGCGTTAGTACCTACCATTGCGCCACCAAGTACACGACCGGTGTCTTTTTCGAAAATCATTTTAGTCATACCGTTAGTCGCATCAGAGGCAATAGCACGACCTGAAGCAGCCCATGGGAATACGGCTGTTTCGTAGCTTAAACCTTGCTCTTTCGCTTCTTTCTCGGTAACACCAACCCAGGCAACTTCCGGCTCAGTGTACGCTACTGAAGGAATACCACGTGGGTCGAAGTAATGTTTCTGCCCAGCAATAACTTCAGCAGCAACATGACCTTCGTGAACCGCTTTATGTGCAAGCATAGGTTGGCCTACTAAATCACCGATAGCAAAGATATGCTCAACGTTAGTACGCATTTGCTTATCAACGTTAATAAAGCCACGGTCGTCAACGTTAACACCAGCGGTGTCTGCGCCAACCATTTTACCGTTTGGACGACGCCCAACAGCCACTAATACTTTGTCGTAGCGTACTTGTTCTGAAGGTGCATTTTTACCTTCAAACGTTACGTATAAGCCGTCATCTTTTGCTTCAACCGCAGTAACCTTGGTTTCAAGCATGATGTTGAATTTTTCTTTATAGTCTTTCATAAAGACTTTCATGATGTCTTTATCAGCAGCTGGAATAAGCTGATCTAAAAATTCAACAACATCAATTTTTGAACCTAGCGCTTCGTATACTGTACCCATTTCTAGGCCAATGATACCGCCACCAAGTACTAGCATTTTCTCTGGAATATCTTTCATTTCCAAAGCGCCAGTTGAGTCGATAATACGATCGTCTTCTGGAATAAACGGCAAGCTTACTGGCTCAGAACCCGCAGCAATAATCGCTTTTTCAAAAGTAATAGTAGTAACGTCGTCACCATTTTTTACTTCAAGGGTATTAGCACCGGTAAATTTACCGTAACCTTTAACGTGCTTGGTTTTACGCATTTTAGACATGCCGCCAAGACCGTTAGTCAGCTGTTTTACAACGCTGTCTTTATATTCGCGAATTTTGTCTAAGTCGATTTCTGGTTCGCCAAACGTTACGCCGTGGCTAGCCATGTGCTTCGCTTCTTTCATCACTTTCGCTACATGAAGCAATGCTTTTGAAGGAATACAGCCAACGTTAAGACATACGCCGCCTAACACTTCGCGTGAATCAACAATAACGGTTTCTATACCTAAGTCGGCAGCACGGAATGCTGCAGAGTAACCGCCAGGGCCGCCGCCCAGTACCACTAATTGCGTTTTAATTTCGCTCATTGTGAACCTCAATCCTATTTTTTGTTAGCTATCACCTTGTGCGTAATAGCATAACCTAAATACTGCCCCAAGGGCTTATAAAATCATCGAGAATGTTCATGATATAACAAACATTCTCGTATTTTTATTTAAAGTATAATTCTGCGCAAGTCAGTTAAGTTTGCTGCCACTTCAGCAGAGAACCTTGCACCTACTGCGCCATCGATAACACGGTGGTCGTAAGATAAACTTAATGGAACCATTAGACGAGGTTCAAACTCGCTACCATTCCACTTCGGTTTCATATCAGACTTAGACACACCTAAGATAGCAACTTCAGGGGCATTCACAATTGGTGTGAACGCTGTTCCGCCAATTCCGCCTAAACTTGAAATGGTGAAGGTACCGCCTTGCATATCTGAAGACTTCAGCTTGCCGTCGCGTGCTTTCTTCGACGTTTCAATAAGCTCTTGAGACAACTGCTCAATACCTTTCTTGTTCACGTCTTTGATTACCGGCACTACCAAGCCACCTGGCGTTTCTACCGCAATACCAATGTTGATGAACTTCTTGATAATCAAGCTTTCACCATCATCAGAAAGCGAAGAGTTAAATACTTCGTATTTCTCTAGTGCTTTTGCGACCGCTTTCATGATGAAAACAAGTGGCGTGATCTTCAAGCCAGACTTAATTTTCGCATGATACGCATTTTGTTCTTTACGGAACGCTTCTACGTCGGTGATATCAGCCTCATCAAACTGTGTTACATGAGGGATAGTCGCCCAGTTACGGTGTAAGAACGGACCAGAAATCTTTTGAATACGCGACAGCTTAACTTCTTCAACTTCGCCAAACTTGCTGTGATCAACAGGTTTAACCGGCACAATTTGAAGTACGTTATCGCCTGCTGGTGCAGCGGCACTTGCAGCACTGCCTTTCGGCTTAGCAAGTTCAGCTTTCACGTAAGCCTGAACGTCTTCTTTAAGAATACGATTCTTAGGGCCTGTTCCATTAACAAGGGTAAGGTCTACACCAAACTCTCTTGCTACGCGGCGCACTGAAGGTGAAGCATGTGCTTTACCATTGCCTTTAGGCTCAGGTGATTCCTGTGGTGGAACAGGTGACTTATTCTGTGCTGCTGGTTTGTCAGCCGCTTTGGGCTTCTCAGGCGCAGATTCCGCTTTCTTCGGTGCAGGTGCTTCGCTACTTGCTGAACCGCCACTTCCGGCAGTTTCCAGCTTAATAACTAGCGTACCTTGCTTAACTTTGTCACCGGCCTTAATGAAGACTTCTTTTACTGTACCTGCATGGGTAGAAGGCACATCCATTGTCGCTTTATCAGTTTCAAGGGTAATAAGACCATCTTCTTTCTCAATGATGTCGCCCACAGAAACTAATACATCGATAACGTCTACTTCACCGTCTTCGCCAATATCAGGTACTTCAACTTCTACTACGCCACCGGCAGATTCTGATGACGGGGCAGATGAAGCCGCGTCGTCAGAAGATGATTCAGCCGAAGGTGCCGCTTTTTCAGAACTTGACTGAGCAGGCGCATCACTGCTAGCTGCTTCACCACTTCCAGCGGTTTCTAGTTTAATAACTAGCGTACCTTCTTTTACTTTATCGCCAGTACTGATGAATACTTCTTTCACAGTACCTGCGTGAGTAGAAGGCACATCCATAGTGGCTTTGTCGGTTTCTAGCGTAATAAGCCCATCTTCTTTTTCGATGGTATCGCCTACAGAAACCAATACATCAATAACATCTACTTCGCCGTCGTCACCAATATCAGGAACCGCAACTTCTATCACTTCACCACCTGATGATGCTGGTGCCGCTTCTGATTTACTTTCTTCTTTAGGTTCTTCTTTCGGCTCTTCTGGTGCAGGCGCTGCTTCAGCTGGCTCTTCTTTCTCTTCAGAAGAGGCTTCTTCGCCACCTGCTTTTTTCATTTCGCCGATAACATCGCCTTCTTTAATCTTGTCGCCAACGGCAACAGATAAGCTAACGATTTCACCTTCAAATGGTGCAGGAATATCCATAGAGGCTTTGTCACTTTCTACAGTAACAACGCCTTCATCTGCATCAATGGTGTCGCCTACGGCAACACATAGCTCGATAACTTCAACTTCGTCACCGCCTACATCCGGTACGATAATCTTTTGAATATCTGACATATGTAAAATACCTTATCTGCCTGTGACTACGCGTAAAGTGGGTTTAGTTTTTCAACGTTAATATCAAAACGTTTAATCGCTTCAGCAACATCTTTCTTATCGAAATCACCGCGCTGCGCTAACTCGTACAATGAAGCCACTACAATGTATGCAGCGTTAACTTCAAAGTGAGTACGCAAGTTTTCTCGGCTGTCACTTCTACCAAAACCATCAGTACCTAGGCAGCGATAATCTGTATCGATAAATGCGCGAACCTGATCAGAGTAGTTTTTAACGTAATCAGTTGCAGAAATAGCAGGACCTGCATCTTTCGTAATAACTTGACCGATGTAAGCTGTTTTCTGATCTGCTTCTGGATTTAACATGTTCCAGCGCGCCACTTCTTGACCTTCACGAGCCAATTCGTTGAACGAGGTTACCGAGTAAACGTCTGAAGAAACGTTGTAATCGTCACAAAGAATTTGTGCCGCTTTACGTACTTCATTCAAGATAGTACCCGAGCCCATTAACTGTACATTGGTCTTGGTCTTCTTGTTTTCAACTCGTTCAAGCTTATAAATACCTTTAATGATTTGATCAGCTACGTCATCACCTTCAGGCATAGCTGGGTGTTGGTAGTTCTCGTTCATCAATGTTAGGTAATAGAATACGTTTTCGTTGTTGCCATACATGCGACGTAAACCGTCTTGTACAATAACAGCCACTTCGTATCCGTAAGTTGGATCGTAAGTTACACAGTTCGGGATAAGGTTCGCTTGAACATGTGAATGACCATCTTGGTGCTGTAGACCTTCACCGTTCAATGTGGTTCTACCTGCGGTAGCACCTAACAAGAAGCCTCTTGCTTGGCTATCGCCAGCTGCCCACGCCAAGTCGCCAACACGTTGGAAACCAAACATTGAGTAGTAAATGTAGAACGGAATAGTCGTGGCGTTACAGGTTGAGTAAGACGTACCTGCCGCAACCCATGATGCCATTGCACCTAATTCGTTAATACCTTCCTGCAATACCTGGCCTTTTTTATCTTCACGATAGTAAGCCACTTGGTCGGCATCTTGTGGAACGTACTTTTGGCCTTCGTTAGCATAAATGCCCACTTGGCGGAACAGCCCTTCCATACCGAATGTACGCGCTTCATCAGGAATAATTGGCACAATACGCTTACCAATCTTCTTGTCTTTCAATAATGCGTTAAGTACACGCACGAAAGTCATAGTAGAGGAAACTGAACGATCGCCAGAGCCTTTTAAAATTGCATCAAATGCTTTTAGCTCAGGTACCTCAAGTTGCTCGTCAGCTTGTTCTCTACGAGAAGGTAAGTAACCGCCTAAAGACTCACGACGCTCGCGCAAGTACTTCATTTCTTCACTGTCTTCAGGGAACTTGAAGTATGGAAGTTCTTCAATTTTTTCGTCAGCAATTGGAATATTGAAACGATCGCGGAATACTTTAAGTGAATCTACGTCCATCTTCTTCACGTTATGCGCAATGTTTAAGGCTTCACCAGAAGCACCTAAACCAAAGCCTTTAACGGTTTTAGCAAGAATAACCGTTGGACGACCTTTGGTCTCTTTCGCTTTTTGATAAGCAGCAAAGACTTTTACTGGATCGTGTCCACCACGGTTCAAGCGCCAGATGTCATCGTCAGACATGTTCGCTACAAGTGCAGCCGTTTCTGGGTACTTGTTGAAGAAGTTTTCGCGAGTGTATTTACCACCCTTCGCTTTACAGTTCTGGTACTCACCGTCTACGGTTTCGCCCATTAACTGAATAAGTTTGCCTGATTTATCACGGGCAAGAAGCTCATCCCAGTAACTGCCCCAAATAACTTTAACCACTTCCCAGCCTGCGCCGCGGAATGTGCCTTCAAGTTCTTGGATAATTTTGCCGTTACCACGAACCGGGCCGTCTAGGCGCTGTAGGTTACAGTTGATAACGAAAGTTAGGTTATCTAGGCCTTCACGTGAAGCAAGACCAATAGCACCCAATGATTCTGGCTCATCACACTCGCCGTCTCCCATGTAGCAGTATACGCGCTGTTCAGAACAGTCTTTGATACCACGGTTAGTAAGGTACTTAAGGAAACGTGCAGTATAAATGGCTTGAAGTGGACCTAAGCCCATCGATACTGTTGGGAACTGCCAGTAATCTTTCATCAAATGAGGGTGCGGGTATGAAGATAGACCTTCACCAGCGCATTCTTGACGGAAGTTATTTAGCTGTTCTTCAGAAAGGTTACCTTCAATGAAAGAACGGGCATAAATACCTGGAGAGATATGGCCTTGGGCAAAAATAAAGTCGCCACCAGCGTTTTCTGTCGGCGCTTTAAAGAAGTGGTTAAAACCAACATCATATAGCATGGCAGATGACGCAAAACTACCAATGTGACCACCAAGCTCTAAGTCTTTCTTAGAAGCACGTAATACAATCATCAATGCATTCCAACGAATGGCGGCACGAATGCGTGCTTCAATCGTTAGGTCGCCAGGCATTTTTGGCTCTTGCGCTGAAGGAATTGTATTGATGTACGCTGTGGTGGCGTCGTACGGTAAGTGCGCTCCGCTACGACGAGCCTTATCAATAAGTTTCTCGAGTAGATAATGGGCGCGTTCTACACCTTCCTCTTCCAAAACAGATTCAAGAGCATCAATCCACTCTTTAGTTTCTTGAGGATCCACATCTTGGTGCATCATATCAGTCATGGTGCCATCCTATTTTTGCTTTATATATAGAGAATTCTTCCTTCGACCTAATTATCGAAAGAAGAATGACCAAATTACGTTGTACTCGCTGTGAACCTTAATGGCTCACCTGTGCTTTTTGCATATCACAGTAGCTAAAATTCTCTTTAAGCCTCTGCTTATATAATCACGCCTTATAAAACTGGGTAAACAAGAAGGCATGTTAAATTTCTAATCGTCGTAACGCGCGTTGTACACGGGTGTCACGCTGATTAATGGTTAATAATGTCTTTTCAATGAACGCAAGGTGCGTATTACAAGCCTGACGTGCCGCTTCTGGATCCTGTGCAGCGATAGCTTCAACAATTTCTTGTCTTTGACGAGCAATATCTGCCACTGCATCAGGGTGAGTCGCTAACATATCAAAGTTACGTTCTATGTTTTCCACCAGCATACTTTGCATGGTGCTCATTACATGTAAAAGCACCATGTTATGGGATGCTCTTGCCATAATGATGTAGAACTTACCTAGCGCTTCAGCTTGTTCCCGCTTACTTTCTTCGGGTGCTGGCGTGGGCAGTTCATTAAGCGCATTTTTTAGTGCTTCATAATCTTCAGGTTGCCCGCGAAGCGCTGCGTAATACGCCGCCATTCCTTCTAGGGCATGACGGAACTCAAGTAAATCGAACTGAGTTTCAGGCCGTTTACTGACAAGTGCCATCAATGGGTCTTTCATGGCAGAGTTAAGGTTGCGGTTTACAAACGTGCCGCCGCCCTGCTTGCGCTCAACCAACCCACGAGCCTGGAGATTACCTATGGCTTCTCGTAAGGAAGGCCGCGATACCTCAAACTGAATCGCAAGTTCACGCTCTGGTGGCAATTTCTGACCTGCCAATAAGCTCCCATCCAAAATCATGGATTCAAGCTGCTCGGTGATAACATCGGCAAGTTTTTTTCGCTGCTGACGCATGCGTGACTGTTTTCCTTCATCTACTTGAGTATGCGACTATTTTGTAAACAAGTAAGGTCTACAGCCACAATTGGTAATACCATTTTACCTATATAGTTTAAGATAGATCGAAAGTGAGGTAAATACTCTCAAGCATAGCAAACTTGTAAGGAGTTGCTTATTGTTAAGCTTTATTGTTGAATTTGTTGCAAAAATTTAGCAAACACTCACTGGTCTGATGAGGTGAAGTGGCGAGGGTATGAGACGTGAAATACCTGATCTATAAATGAAAAATTCATAGACCAGGATAGAATGGTAATACGTTTGTTAACTGAAATAGTTAAGCAAGGGTGCCAACAACGGTTAGCGCAGAGGTAATAACAAGCAGAAAAATAACATTACGTTTTGCTAACTTGACCAGCACTTTAGGCTCTACCGCTGCATTTTCTGTCTGAGCTTGACGTTCTTCAGCCGTTAACATCTCGGCTTTTGACGATACTCGGGTAAGCAAATCGTACGCGGGAACATTAAGTGAAAGTCCGTCTTTCAACCATTGAGGAAGTGCACGGGAAAAATGCCCCATCATCAACATGCCAAACGCCGTAATGCGTACCGGTATAAAATCAAGTGCGTACATTAACTTGCCTGCCGCCATAGCTAATGGATGTTGAGATGCACAGAAACGCTCAGTGGCACTTCTACTGAAACAGTAGAACACGGCACCCGGTGCACCAAATGCTATGAACCACAACATCACCGCAGCGTAGTGCTGATAGTTCAGCCAAGTAAGGTGCTGGCCGAAGCTTTTTCCCTCAGCCATGGCAGTACCGTCGCTATCACGCTTGCTACCGCAATGCCCTAGTTGGTCGGTGTACATACTACAAGCTTGTAAATCGCCTCGGTCTGCGGCGTTCAAAAATTGCTTATACGTGGCACGCAATACCGGGCAGCCTATACAAATAAATAAAATGATACTTTGTTCAATAAAGGTAAGAAAAGCGCCGAACAGCCAATGCTCAATTAGCCCAATGATTAGTGCTGGCAGCAACATATATAAATAAAAAGCAATCGATGACGTGTCTTCTTCTAGCCATTTTCGCTCGTAAAGCCAACTTTGATAGGCAACTGCATAACGTTCTATGTGCCATACCGGCGTTTTAGTAATGAGCCTTTCAAGACTTAATACCAGCAGTAAACTCATTAGTATCATGTTTATTTCCTACCGTAGAATTATAGGTAATAGGCAGACGCATAATCGCCTTGCTTACCGATTTAAATAATCGTGTTGCTTGAGATGTTAGTTGCATCAAGTGACTGTCTGTAGCGTGGCCAATCGAACGCTACACCTGGGTCGGTCTTTCGCCCTGGCGCAATATCATTATGACCCACAATTCGACCCAACGTAATTCGCGGGTACCGTTGCAATATAAACTTACTCAATATCGATAGTTGCTCATATTGAGCATCCGTGTAAGGCAGAGTATCCGTGCCTTCTAATTCAATACCAATGGTAAAGTCGTTACAACGAGAGCGACCTTGAAATGTCGATAACCCTGCATGCCACGCCCGCTTGTTAAAGGGAACAAACTGCTCTATTTCACCGTTGCGGTAAATTACACAATGGGCAGATACCCTAATTCCTGCTATTTCTTTGTAAAACGGGTGCTCATCAGGATTTAACGTACCGGTAAACAACTCACGGATACCTGATGTACCAAATTGCGACGGTGGCAGCGATATATTATGAATAACCAACACGCTCACATCGCTTTCGTCGGGCCGTTCATCATAATGGGGGCAATCAATTTGCGTCGCGGGCTTGTATAACACCATATAATTTGAAGATTCGTTACGTGGTTTTCATTAATAACAGTGTGACACCAGCTGCCCAAGGGCACAAGCTAAACGCCGTTTCTGGTGAAAGGTGAGTTTGAGGGTAAAGCACGCCGTGAATCCATCCATGGAGGCTCGGCTGCAGCATCCATGCTGCAGACGGCTTTACCCTCAAATTCACCTTGCACTTAAATAGACAAGTTACATATTGAAAAAAGAGAAGAATGCAGCCCCCTGCTGCATAAGATTTTAAATGGATGTTGCCTTACTGCTTTGACGAATGACCACTTGATTTGAACGTTAATAATGTTTCAAGAAAAATTGCGCAGATGACTTTACTCTCAAATTTCACCTTGCACTTAAATAGGCAAGTTACATATTGAAAAAAGAGAAGAATGCAGCTCGCTGCTGCATAAGGTTTTAAATGGATGTTGCCTTACTGTTTTGACGAATGACTATTTGATTGGAACTCATATCAACGTTTTGAGTGAAAAGAGAGTTTGGGGAAAAGCACGCCGTGAATCCATCCATGGAGGCTCGGCTGCTGCATCCATGCTGCAGACGGCTTTACTCTCAAACTCACCTTGCACTTAATAATCGCTAGCGTTTTTTGAAAAAGAAAAAAGTGCTCCCCCTTACTGCATAAAGTTTCACTGGGTACGAACTCCTTTAGTTAGGCCGATACGTTTATATTTACGTAGAAAGGCGGTATAAATAGAACGATAAAAAGAAGTGAGATGTTTTATATGAGTGAAGATGATTCTGTGGGCGAGAATTCTGCGGCAAAGTATATGGTGGTGCTGGCGTGGATTTGTGGGTTTGGCCTGCTGGTCTATGTCTTTTCTGGCTTGCTCGATAAGCAAGTTAACCCTAATAGCGAACCCCAGTCACAGCGTATTGGGTCACAAACCGAAGTACGCTTAAAGCAAAACCGTGCAGGACATTACGTGACCTCAGGCTTTATTAATGGCGAAGAAGTGGTGTTTTTGGTAGATACCGGCGCTACCGATGTGTCTATTCCCGCCCATCTAGCCCAGAGACTTCAATTACAAGCGGGTCGTAAAGGCTTAGCCAATACGGCGAATGGAACCGTTACCGTTGCTGAATCACGTATTGATACTCTTCGAATTGGCGACATTGTGCTAAACAATGTTAGCGCAAACCTAAACCCCGGTATGCAAAGTGAGCATATCTTGCTTGGAATGAGCGTTTTACGGCAATTAGAGTTTACTCAGCGCGGAGATTCGTTAATATTGCGTACCCTTTAATTCTAAACAGCAGCCATCATGATTTCACCCGACATTAACGCCATCCGCGAACAAGTTTCTCTCGCACTTATCGAAGATTTAGGGGGCGAGCTTAACGCGCATAACGACATTACTGCGAACTTAATAGACGAAAGCGAAAACGCGACTGCTACTATTATTACCCGTGAGCAATGCGTTATTTGCGGCGTAGCTTGGGTTGAACAAGCGTTTGCGTTAATTGATGAGCGCTTGGAATTAGTATGGCAAGTAAAAGACGGCGATACCGTTGCAGCAGATACTACCCTACTGACTTTAACAGGCTCGGCTCGCGCTATTCTTACTGCCGAGCGGGTAGCACTTAATTTTCTGCAAACCCTTTCAGCAACGGCAACCGTCACAGCCAGCTACGCGAAGTTGCTTGCCGGAAGCAACACCAAAATTCTTGATACACGCAAAACCCTACCAGGCCTTCGTATGGCACAGAAGTACGCTGTGCATTGTGGCGGCGGACAAAATCATCGTATTGGTTTGTTTGATGCGTTCTTAATTAAAGAAAACCACATTTTTTCCTGCGGCTCTATAGAGAAAGCAATAAGCCGTGCTAAAGAAATGAAACCTGGGAAGCCTGTTGAAGTAGAAGTAGAAAGCTTAGAAGAATTACAACAAGCACTTCTTGCAGGGGCTGACATCGTTATGTTGGATAACTTTACCAACGAACAGATCCAAAAGGCAGTAGCGCTAACCCAAGGGCAATGTAAACTGGAAGTGTCAGGTAACATTACCGATGAACGGTTATCGTCGCTAGCAACACTAGGTGTAGACTATATTTCATCTGGTGCATTAACTAAGAATGTGAAGGCAATTGATTTGTCGCTAAGGGTTAACTTAGCGTAAAAAAGGTTGCGAATAGCGTACGTTAATCTCATATGTAACAGTTCACATGACGTGCTTAGGTATAAAGCTACTTTACTACTTTATAAGCACGTTTCATCGGTTTCGTTCTAGCTAGTATAGTTATCTATACGTACAAAAGTTGTAAATTGATACCAAAGTTCAACAACATAGGGCTGCAAAGCACTAATTGAACATGTCATACTTGAAAAGTCAGACATAGGTATTTTTCTGCATACTTGTCACTGACCAATTAATTTATATACTTAGATTCAAGTACCAGGGGCGTTTAAGGACGACTCGGGTATAAACGTCAATTTGAATTACATTTAAACTTAACGTGCTATACACGTCCCGGAGAAAACCATGATGAACATGAAAACTAAAAACCAAAAGGGTTTCACCCTAATCGAATTAATGATCGTTGTTGCCATTATCGGTATTTTGGCGGCAATCGCTTTACCTGCTTATCAAACTTATACTAAAAAGTCTAAGTTCACAGAAGTAGTAATGGCTACCACTGCATTTAAAACGGCTTTTGAAGTTTCTGCTCAAACGGGTGAATTTTCCGCTATTGGTGACGCAGATGCTGGAACTAACGGCCTTCCACCAAATATCACGACTTCAACAGGCCGCGTTTTAGAAGTTAAGATTGAAAATGGTGTTATTACAGCTAAGGGCACAACTGAAGTTGATAGCTATACCTACATTCTTACCCCTAGCGGAATTGTTGCGCCAATCACATGGGCAAAAACAGGTACTTGTGTAGCTGCTGGAGTGTGCTAACGAGCGATCGTTTCATCTAAGGGAAGTGCAGGTGCACTTCCCTTTTTTATATGAGGAAGGGTATCTGTGAAGGCTGCAATAGTTTACGAATGGCAAGGTAAAGATGGGCGAGGTAACAGCCGCAAAGGTGAGATATCGGCTGCCAACCTTAAAGAAGCCAAAATGCAACTTCGTAAACAAGGCGTCTCAGTTAGAAAAGTAAAAAAACAGCAGAAATCCCTATTTAGTCGTGGCGGCCAAAAAATTACCGCTGCAGACATTTCAGTATTTTCACGCCAAATTGCCACTATGCTGGCTGCTGGTGTTACCCTTATCCAATCTTTAGACATGATATCTCAAGGTCATGCAAAAGCATCAATGCGTAAATTGCTCGGCGATATCACTAATGAAGTTCGCTCGGGTAACCCGTTATCAAGCTCACTGCGTAAACATCCTGAATATTTTGACGATTTATATTGCGACTTGGTTTACACCGGAGAACAATCAGGTGCGCTTGAAACCATTTACGACCGAATAGCCACCTATAAAGAAAAAGCGGAAGCACTTAAATCAAAAATTAAAAAAGCGATGTTTTACCCTGTAGCTGTGGTGGTAGTCGCGCTTATTGTAACCACCATATTGTTGGTGTTTGTGGTACCTCAATTTGAAGAAATTTTTAGTAGTTTCGGGGCTGAGCTTCCTGCCTTTACACTCTTTGTACTCGCCATCTCGAATTTTGTGCAAAGTTACGGGATATTTATAGGCATCGGAATTGGTATAGCTGGCTACATGTTTATGCGCGCTCATAAGAAAAGCCAAAGCTTTCGCGATAGAGTTGATAGAGCGGTTCTTAAAATTCCCGTTATTGGGGAAATACTCAAAAAAGCCAGTATCGCACGGTTTACTCGCACTCTCGCAACCACCTTTGCTGCCGGTGTACCTTTAATTGGCGCACTTGAATCGGCTGCTGGCGCGTCGGGTAATGCGGTCTTTAGAGACGCCATCATGTTTATGCGAAAAGAAGTGGCAGGCGGCATGCCAATGCATACATCAATGCGCGCTACCAATGTATTTCCTGATATGGTGACGCAGATGGTGGCCATCGGTGAAGAGTCTGGCTCAGTTGACTCTATGTTAAGCAAAATTGCTACCATCTATGAAGCCGAAGTGGATGATATGGTCGATGGCTTAACCAGCTTATTAGAGCCAATGATTATGGCTGTGCTAGGCGTAGTGATTGGCGGCCTTATCGTCGCGATGTACCTTCCCATATTTGAAATGGGTAATGTGGTATAACCTTTTCGCCATACGGTACCTGCTGTGTTTGTACACTACACATGATTAGGCTTGCCCAGCGCAGGCCTTTTTTGCATTATTAACTAAAATAAAAAAGAGAACGCTATTTTATGGAAGCGATATTGCTTACCAGCCAATTATACCCGTGGTTATTCTACCTCTTTGTTTTCGTGGTTAGCTTAATGGTAGGAAGCTTCTTAAATGTAGTTATTCATCGCTTGCCCATTATGATGGAAAACAGTTGGAAGCAGGAATACGCCAGTTACTTTAGTGAAACAAATAGCGAAAATGAAGATATTCAAGCTGCTGGTGAGCAAACTCTTCCTGAAACGTTTAATTTAGCCAAGCCAGACAGCACCTGCCCTAGTTGCGGTCATAAAATTCGGGCTTGGGAAAATATTCCTATTATTAGCTATCTTTTCCTGCGCGGAAAATGCGCCAACTGTAAAACTCCTATTTCTATTCGCTATCCATTAGTAGAGTTATTTACAGCGCTAACTTGTACGTTCGCCGCCTACTATTTTGGCCCTACACCTCAAGCAATATGGGCGGTGATATTTACTTATATTCTTATCGCCTTAATTTTTATCGATTTAGATAAAATGCTGCTTCCAGACCAACTTACTCTACCCTTACTTTGGCTTGGTTTAATACTTAGCACCCAATCCATTTTTGTTGGGCCAGTTGACGCCATTATTGGTGCCGCCGCCGGATATTTGAGTTTATGGTCTGTATTCTGGTTGTTTAAAATAGTCACCGGAAAGGAAGGCATGGGATATGGCGACTTTAAAATATTAGCAGCTCTTGGTGCCTTTACTGGCTGGCAAGGTTTACCCATCATTATTTTATTGTCTTCAATAGTCGGTGCAATCGCCGGCATTGCCATTATGATGTTCCAAAACAAAGGAAAATCACTGGCTATCCCCTTCGGGCCCTATTTGGCCGTTGCTGGTTGGATAACCTTATTTTATAAAGACTCGATTATTACCCACTATTTAAAATGGGCACTGCAGTAATGGTAGCAACGAAAACAGCACAAGCAGAACCAAAGAGGCCTTCGAATAAAAGCGATAAAGTCGTGATTGGCCTTACCGGCGGAATTGGTAGTGGAAAGTCTGCCGCTACGAATAAATTCGCAGCGTTAGGTATTGATATTATTGACGCCGATGAAGTGGCTAGAGAGGTTGTTACGCTTGGCAGTGAAGGGTTAACTAAAATAACCGAGCATTTTGGCCACGCTATTTTGTTAGAAGATGGCACCCTAAATAGGGCAGCGTTACGAGAGTGTGTTTTTAATAATAGCGAAGAAAAGCAATGGCTCAATCAATTGTTACATCCGCTTATTCGCAAAACTATGCTGCAACAAATAGCTGACTCGACTAGCCATTATTGTATTTTATCGGTTCCTTTACTGGTTGAGGGCAACCTTAGTGAATTATGCGATCGGGTCATTGTAGTAGATTGCCCCGAATCCATGCAGCTTGAACGAGCCATGCAACGCGATGGCAGTACCAAGCAACTAATTGAAAGTATTATGGCATCGCAAGCGACCAGAAAAGAACGATTATCCGCGGCTGATGATGTCATCGATAATAGTAAAACTATTGAGTTTCTCAACAAGCAAGTAATCGCGCTACATAACGAATACTCCCGTAAATACAGTGCAAATAACGAAAATTCTTCGTAAATTCGGTTTTACTGCAACTTTTTTCCTTAAAACTCGTCAAATACTTAATTGATTATGAAAGTAGGCTTGGCTTAGGGCAGTTCATGCATTAGGCTTTAGGGTTAAGTCTATGTGTTTTAAGGATATCCATGAGCGAAGCTGTATTCGAATTCCCCCTAAAGGAAAAAGTGCGTAACTATCTGCGCGTAGAGCAGCTTCTTGGGCAGTTAAAAAGCACCGCGAAATCTGACAGTGTGCCACTGCAAATGGTTTTCTTTGAGCAGTTATTTGAGTTACTCGATTTGATTGAGCGACTGGATTTACGCTCAGACATGAGCAAAGATTTAGATGCCCACGAAAAAAATCTCGTTTATTGGTCACAGCACCCTAAGATAGATAGTGCCGCGCTAGATCAGGCACTTAAAACCATAGTGAACCTTAAGCAAAAGCTTAAAACCGACCGTCGCTTTGGCAGCGCGCTTAAAGAAGATAAGCTGCTTAGTGCGATTAGGCAGCGCTTCGCTATTCCAGGTGGTTCTTGTAGCTTTGACCTACCCAACCTTCACTTTTGGCTTCAACAACCTTCCGAGGTTCGCCAACAAGAAATTGGCCAATGGCTTGAAACCTTGAGTTCATTAGACGACACCATAGCCGTTAGTTTGTCGTTTATTCGTGAACGCGGACAATTCAAAACGGTTACTGCAGACAATGGATTTTACCAAGGTGCGGCTGAAGATAAAAACGAGCTTATCCGCATAAAATGCCGTGTAGATGAAGGTTACTACCCTACCCTTAGCGGCAATAAATACCGCTATGCCTTGCGCTTTTTATGGTTTTCTCCCGCTGAAGGCCAAAACGCGGCTGTTGAATCTAATATTCAGTTTAAACTGGCAGCCTGTTAAACTACGCCTATCGAAAACCTAATCTGCTACTGGAGTGATTCATGGTTGTAAATTGCCCAACTTGTGCGAAGTCCGTTACTTGGAATAGTGAAAGCGAATTTCGTCCTTTTTGTAGTAAAAAATGTCAACTTATTGATTTAGGCGAATGGGCTTCTGAAGAACATAAAATTGCTGCAAAACCATCTGAACAGCCTTCCGCTAAAGAAGTCGACATTGAAGAAATAGAAGCAATGCTTGCTAAGCAATCTGACGACTTTTTCAAACACTAATAGGAAGTATATGATTAATAAAATTGCGCTTGTTGGTGGAACACATGGTAATGAAACCAGTGGTATTCAACTTATTCATAACTGGCAATCTGAAGGGTTCTCTGATGCGCTATCATCGCGCTATTCATCACTGGACGTGTCGCTTACCATTGCTAACCCAGACGCCCTAAGCGCTAATGTGCGATTTGTTGAAGAAGATTTGAATCGTCAGTTCACCCTAGAAGCCTTAAGCAACGCCAGCGATGCTAAAGAGGCGAAGCTAGCTAAAAAGCTTAACCAGCAATTTGGCCCTAAAGGCAATTCTACAACTGACTTGGTAATTGATATTCACAACACCACCAGTAACATGGGTGCAACGCTAATCATTTTAGAAGCTGATGATTTCCATATTCAGCTCGCGCGATTTGTGAAGCATCATATGCCTGAAGCGAACATTCTTTTAGAAGATGAAAAACCGTATTTAGAGCACGGTTATTTGTGTACCACGGGCAAACGTGGCGTAATGATTGAGGTAGGCGCACAACCTCAAGGTGTGTTGCGAGAAGACGTTTATTTGCTTACCCAAACCATGGCTGAAGTTATTCTGGATTTTTGCCAAGCGTATAACACAGATAGCCTTGAACAATACGCTGAGTGCGAGGTGTTTAGACTAGGGGAAAATATTAAATTCCCACTTAGTGCCGAGGGTAAACGTACTGCGATGATCCACCACTCATTGCAAGATAACGACTTCGCCCCGCTTATTCCAGGTGCACCGGTATTTCGCACCTTTGATGGTAAAGACATTGAATGGCAAGAAGCACAGGAAACCTATCCTCACTTCATCAACGAAGCGGCTTATCACAAGCTAGATGTGGCTTTTGCCACTGCAACACGGCTTATGCTGTAAGCCGTTAAAGCCCGCATTTCAAACGGGACACAGATACAAAAAAGGGCGGTCTATTAAGACCGCCCTTTTTGTTTTGAAGTATGTGTTTTAGGCTAAAAGCCGTCAGCTACTTCGAATATTTCTGTTGAAGCGCATCTATTATAGCCACATTAGCTGCCGGAAATTCACCAGCTTCCAATGCACTTACTTCAACCCAGCGCGTTTGTTGGTTTTCCTTACCTTCAGGTTCACCGTTAAACGCACTCACAGCATGTACATCAAGCTTAACAAGCTTATCGCCATAATCATGTTCAATGATAAGCAAAGGCTCGCTAGACTGCACTAGAATGCCAATCTCTTCTTGCAACTCTCGGCGCAATGCATCAAGTACAGTTTCATTATCTTCAACTTTACCGCCAGGAAATTCCCACTTGCCGCCTTGATGGGCGTTATCAGCCCGCAGGCTGATAAACACTTGTGTGCCGCGACGTACTACCCCAACGGCAACATGTACAACTTTCATTAGCTTAATTTACCGTGGCACTGCTTGTATTTTTTGCCTGAACCACAAGGGCAAGGATCGTTGCGACCTACTTTAGGGCCGTCACGTACCTCTGTACGTACTTTATCGCTAGCTGCTTCTGGCGGTGCTTCAGTAGCTGACGCGTTTTCGTGCTCAAATTGCTTAGGCACGTTATCCGCTTGACGACGCTGCTCTTCAACTTTCTCAACGTCTTCTTCAGCTTGTACTTTCACACGTGAAAGAATCGTAATCACTTCAACTTTCAACGCTTCTAGCATTTGTGAAAACAAAGCAAACGACTCGCGCTTGTATTCTTGCTTCGGATTTTTCTGCGCGTAGCTGCGAAGTCCAATACCTTGACGAAGGTGATCCATGGCCGCCAAATGTTCTTTCCAATGGCTGTCTAGGTTTTGTAGCATCACGGCTTTTTCAAACTGACGAAGTACTTGTTCGCCCACTACCGCTTCTTTCTCTTTATAGCTAGCGACTACTTCACCATGAATACGCTCACGAAGCTTTTCTTCATAAAGTTTGTCGTCGCTTTCTAACCAGTTTTGAATAGGCAAGTCTACGGCGAAGTCAGCGCGTAAACGCTCTTCTAACCCTTTCACATCCCACATTTCTTCTAGAGACTGTGGTGGAATATATTCATCAACCACACCGCTTACCACGTCTTCGCGGATTACTGCGATGGTTTCGCTAATGTCGCCTTCATCAAGCAACTCATTGCGCTGCTCATAAATCACTTTACGTTGGTCGTTTGCCACATCATCGTATTCAAGTAGTTGCTTACGAATATCGAAGTTACGACCTTCTACTTTACGTTGGGCGTTTTCGATAGCGCGGGTTACCCATGGGTGTTCAATGGCTTCGCCTTTTTCCATCCCTAAGCGCTTCATCATGTTGCCCATTTTTTCAGAGGCAAAAATACGCATTAGGGCATCATCTAGAGACAAGTAAAAACGGCTTGAACCTGGATCACCCTGACGACCTGAACGACCGCGCAGCTGATTATCGATACGGCGAGATTCATGGCGCTCTGTACCAATGATATGCAAACCGCCTGATGCTAGAACGGCGTCATGGCGTACTTTCCACTCAGCCTTAATCTTATCGATTTGTGCTTGAGTAGGGTTTTCGATTTTTTCGATTTCTGCTTGCCAGTTACCGCCAAGCACAATATCCGTTCCACGACCTGCCATGTTAGTCGCTATAGTTACCGCACCTGGCTTACCGGCTTGAGCAACAATATCGGCTTCGTGTTCGTGGAACTTAGCGTTAAGTACTTTATGGGGAATTTTGCTTTTCTTAAGTACCCGAGACAACAACTCAGAGTTTTCAATCGATACTGTCCCTACCAAGGTAGGCTGACCGCGCTCAACACATGCTTTAATATCTTCTACAATAGCATCGTATTTTTCTTCTGCCGTTAAATAGATAAGGTCGGCCTTATCTTTACGCTGCATAGGTTTGTTGGTCGGCAATACAACCGTTTCTAGGCTGTATATATGCTGGAATTCGAACGCTTCCGTATCGGCAGTACCTGTCATACCCGCAAGTTTGTTGTACAAGCGGAAGTAGTTTTGGAAAGTAATAGACGCTAAGGTTTGGTTCTCATTTTGAATCTTCACACCTTCTTTTGCTTCAACAGCTTGGTGTAAACCTTCAGACCAACGACGACCTTCCATTGTACGACCAGTATGCTCATCAACAATAACGATTTGGTCTTCTTTAACGATGTAATCTACATCTTTTGAAAACAATTTGTGTGCACGAAGGGCTGCGTTAATGTGGTGAAGTAATGAGATATTACCCGCAGCAAATAACGATTCGCCTTCTGGCAATACGCCTGCACGATGCAAAATTTCTTCTACATGGCCCTGGCCACGTTCAGTTAAATGAATTTGTTTCGCTTTAAGGTCGATAGTGTAATCACCGTCGCCTTCTTTGCCTTCTTCGTCTTCTTCTTCTTGCTGAATCAATTCAGGTATAACTAAATTAATACGGCGGTAAAGTTCAGAACTGTCTTCTGCTTGGCCTGAAATAATAAGCGGAGTACGGGCTTCATCAATTAGGATTGAATCTACTTCATCCACTACAGCAAAGTTAAGTGGGCGCTGAACGCGGTCTTGCGGGCTAAACGCCATGTTGTCACGCAAGTAATCAAAGCCGAACTCGTTGTTTGTACCATAGGTAACGTCAGCTTGGTAAGCGTCACGCTTTTGCTCGTGCGCCATACCGGGTACGTTACAACCTACACGCATACCCAAGAAAGTGAACAGCTGGTTAGCCCATTCAGCATCACGCTTAGCGAGGTAATCGTTCACGGTAATAACGTGAACACCTTTACCTGATAAGGCATTTAAATAAGTTGGCAAGGTAGCGGTAAGGGTTTTACCTTCACCGGTACGCATTTCTGAAATTTTGCCTTCGTGTAATACTTGGCCGCCAAGCATTTGTACGTCGAAGTGGCGCATGCCGTACACACGTTTACTTGCTTCACGTACGGTAGCAAAAGCTTCGTACATAAGATCTTCAAGGCTTTCGCCTTTTTCGATTCGCTGTTTAAACTCAGCCGTTTTTGCTTTTAACGCCTCATCAGAAAGCTGTTCATACTCTGCTTCCAGTGCATTGATGGCATCTACATTTTTTTGTAATTTTTTTAATAGACGGTCGTTTCGGCTACCGAACACTTTTCTAAGGATGCTTGAAAACATTAGCTTGTTATTTCCACTACTTGTCGAGACGCCGCACGGTAAGAGCACAGCTGCGATTAAACGTAAAAGACACTACCTCTAAAGATAATGCCAAGCGATAACTAATTGTTGCGTAAGCTGAACGCTTACTTACCTGGCTGCTGCCGTGTTTATTTTTTATAAACGTATGGCAGAGGATCGATTTGCTTACCGTTTCTTATTACTTCGTAGTGAACATGAACGCCTGTAGAGCGCCCCGTATTACCCATTTTAGCGATAGCTTGACCCTTGGTCACCACGTCGCCTATTGAGACAGTTAACGTTTCATTATGCCCATAACGGGTAATAAAACCATCACCATGTTCTATTTCTACTAGATGCCCGTAACCGCTACGTTCGCCCGCCCAGGTAACAATACCTGCTGCAGTAGCTAAAACGTCATCACCCGCTTTACCCGCGAAATCTAAGCCTTTATGCATGGCTGTTTCACCAGTGAAGGGGTCGGCGCGCATACCATAATAAGATGACAACCATCCCGATGCTATCGGTCGACCAGATAATTGACTCTGCTCATGGATATGGTGACCCCTCACCAAACTTTCAAGCATAGAAAGCTGCTGAGATTTTACGTCGAGAGATTGCTGAAGCTTATTAATCTCGTTGAGTAAGGGATCATCTTGGAGGTTGTCCGGTATCGATACCGGTACGAAAGCGTCCAGGTCAGCCGCTGTCATACCTAATTCTGTTGCTATCTGCTTTCCTTTATCATCGAGCATAGACGCTTGTGCTGAAAGCTCGGCAATATGGGAAATCAAAGTTTGTAATTTAATGGTGGTCTGTTGTTTAAGTGCTTCAACGTCTTGTTGCGTTTCATTCACTTCAGATTGTGCTAGACGAACCCTAGCTACATCTTCAGACACAGATTCTGTGGAACGACTAGACACTAACATAAATATCGACGACAACACGGTCGCGCTCACCAGCGTACGTACACTGATGCTATGACGATAGCGTTTGTTCTTGCCTGATAGCGTTATTGTTAGCTTCATACCACAAATAGGAAATTTCTGTCGTGCTCAGTGAGCTTCTAATACCTGTTTGCTAACAAACAAAGACACGGCTGAAGCCGAGCTGGGAAGTAAAGAAGTTATGGCACATTAATTATAATTATATAGATTGCTTACTTTATCATTGTTTAGTCTAAAAGCTAAACGAAAAAAAGCCGCCATGTAGGCGGCTTCTTGTATACCGGTTTACGCTAATACTGGTTGAGCGTAATGGATAGGTGCTTCGTCTTGAGAATCGTACGTTATAAATTCCCAGCAGTCTTTCTGCGCAAGCACGGCGTTCAATAGTTTGTTGTTTAACCCGTGGCCTGTTTTGTAAGCGCGCAATTCGCCAATAAGGCTATGCCCACCTAAGTACAAATCACCAATAGCATCTAAAATTTTATGCTTTAAAAATTCGTCGTCGTAACGTAAACCTTCGGGGTTCAAAACGCGAAATTCATCAAGAGCAACCGCATTTTCCATGCTGCCGCCTAACGCTAAGTTGTTAGCATTCATGTATTCAAGGTCGCGCATAAAACCGAAGGTACGTGCACGGCTTACTTCGTTCACATAAGAACATGAATCGAAATCCATGGTCATATGCTGACGAGTTTGGCTGATAACTGGGTGATCGAAGTCAATTTGGAAGTCGACACGGAAACCATCATAAGGCACTAGTTCGGCCCACTTATCGCCATCTTCAACGCGAACGGTTTTCTTAATACGGATAAAGCGCTTAAGGGCATTCAACTCTTCTATTCCTGCTGATTGGAGCAAGAATACGAAGGGGCTAGCACTACCATCCATAATAGGCAGCTCGTTGCTATCAACTTCAACAATGATGTTGTCGATACCAAGCCCTGCAAGCGCAGATGCCAAATGTTCAACGGTTTGAATTGTCACGCCGTCTTCATTATTCAAACAGGTACACAGCATGGTATTACCCACTGCGTTTGCACGCGATGGAATATCAACATGAGGTTCAAGGTCAACACGCCTAAACACAATTCCCGTGTTTGCAGGCGCAGGCCGGAGAGTCATTGTGACCTTTTCCCCTTTATGAAGCCCAATTCCGGTTTCTTGCACCGGGTGCTTGATTGTACGTTGTCTAATCATCTGCTTATGCTTTTACCTATAAAAAAAGCGGTCGCGAATTATAGTGACTTACCACTTATTTGTCAAAAAATACGCAATTTGAACCATTCGCGAATCCAAAATTTTACGCGCAAGTAGTCACTCTGGTCACTAACCTGGAAAAATTCCAGTTTAAAACCTACCAGACATATAGTGCCCTTAATACCGTTCTGACAACGGTATTTCAGAAAAATTCACTTCAATTTCAGCGAGGTGAATTAGTCTGCTTGCTTACGCAAAAACGCTGGAATGTCTAGATACTCTAAATCATTACCAGGTTGCGCTTCATCTTCAGCTTTAAGTGCTTGATTGCCTTCAGTACTACCAACTGATGCTGAACGAGGTTCAGACGCTGTTGTGCTACCGTACTCTTTAGCTGGCGTAGTTAAACGCGAACCTTCTGAGCTTACTAGCGAAATATCAGGCTTGCGCTCTGCGCCAATACCGGTTGCAACAACCGTTACGCGAAGCTCATCTGTCATTTCCATGTCGATAACGGTACCTACAACCACTGTCGCATTTTCAGAAGCAAACGCTTTAACAGCATTACCAACAGTTTCGAACTCGTCGATAGCGAAATCTGGGCCGGCTGTGATATTCACAAGAATACCGCGCGCACCTGATAAATCGATATCTTCAAGTAGCGGACTAGCAATGGCTGATTCAGAGGCTTCTTCAGCACGGTCTGGACCACTTGCTGAACCACTGCCCATCATGGCTTTACCCATCTCAGACATTACTGTACGTACGTCGGCGAAATCCACGTTGATCAATCCAGGGCGAGTAATTAGCTCTGCAATCCCCTGAACAGCACCACGTAATACGTCGTTCGCTGCGCTGAACGCTTGAAGTAAAGGCGTACCTGGCCCCATCACTTTTAACAATTTCTCGTTAGGAATAGTGATAAGTGAATCTACGTTGTTAGCCAGTTCAACAATGCCCTGCTCTGCAAACGTAGTACGCTTTTTACCTTCAAATGGGAATGGCTTGGTAACAACAGCCACAGTAAGAATTCCCATTTCGCGAGCAATTTTTGCCACTTCAGGTGCTGCACCAGTACCTGTACCACCACCCATACCAGCGGTGATGAAAACCATATCTGCGCCATCTAATGCTTGGCGAATGGTTTCTCTGTCTTCGTGTGCAGCGTCGCGTCCAATGTTAGGATCGGCGCCTGCGCCTAAACCTTTAGTAACACTTGAACCAATTTGTAAGGTAACGTCAGCATTTGAGCTGCGTAGTACCTGCGCGTCGGTGTTTATCGCAATAAACTCTACGCCTTCAATGCTTTGAGACACCATGTGCTCAACTGCATTTCCGCCGCCGCCACCAACACCGATGACTTTGATTACGGCTTCTTCGCCGTGACTATCCATTAATTCGAACATACTTACTCTCCGGTTGTACGTCTTCTATGCTTCGCTACGACACATAGTCGATTATCTGCATCCTGCCAATCGTGATGCCGTAGCTATAGCGACCCCAAAAAATTAAAATTCACCTTTAAACCAGCTTTGCACGCGATGAAATAAACTCTCACCCGGTTTTTGCTTACTGGACTTCTTATTATCTGCTTGCACTTTGCCGTATTGCAGAAGCCCTACGACGGTTGCAAATCCTGCATCATCAACGTATTCAGATAAGCCTTTAACGTTGATTGGGTTGCCCACTCTCACAGGCATCTGGAAAATTTCCTCGGCAAACTCAACCGCACCTTCCATTTTGGCGGTACCACCAGTTAGCACTAAGCCGGCGGCAATTTGCTCTTCCAGACCACTGGCACGAATTTCATCATGTACCAGTTCAAAAAGTTCTTGGTATCGAGGCTCAATCACTTCAGCTAGCGTATGTCGCGACATGACTCGCGCGGCACGCCCGCCTACACTGGGCACCTCAATACTTTCTTCCATACTGACCATGTCTTTCAGCGCGCAGGCATAATTAACTTTAATCTCTTCTGCGTTGCTAATTGGCGTACGGAAAATCTTAGCGATGTCGCTGGTAATCTGATTACCGGCAACAGGGATAACAGCGGTATGCCTAATGGCACCATCTGTGTAAATAACGATATCCATGGTGCCACCACCAATATCGACTACACACACGCCTAATTCACGTTCATCGTCCGTTAGCACAGCATAACTTGATGCCAATGCTGAAAATATCAATTGGTCGGCGTTTAGTTCGCAGCGCTCAACACACTTCACTAAATTTTTCGCCATATCGTCTGCACAGGTAATAATGTGTGCATCAGCTTCCATTCGTACGCCTGACATGCCAATTGGGTTCTTAATTCCTTCTTGCACATCAATAGTAAATTCTTGTGGTAAAACATGAAGTAACCTGCGTTCAGCTGCAATAGGAACACTACGTGCTGCGTGAATAACGTTATCTACATCTTCTTGGGTTACTTCTTGGTTGTTAATCGGCACCATACCGTTTTCGTTTTGGCATTTTACGTGACGGCCTGAAATAGACATAAACACTGAAGAAACACGACAATCTGCCATGAGCTCCATTTCATTTACCGCACGTTGCACCGACTTAACCACAAGGTTTAAGTCATTTACGCCGCCTTTATCCATGCCTTTCGCAGCATGCGTACCGACACCGACAATACTGATTTGATCGTCGTCTAACAGCTCGCCCACCACAGCCTTTACCTGGCTAGTGCCTATATCTAAGCCTACAATCAAATTACGTTCAGCAGGTTTTGACATGGTTTCCTTAACTCTCTTTGTTTGTTGTATCGCTGTTGCTGTTTTCCCAGCCAACCGCGACACCCGTATCGTAACGAAGATCGATATATTTTACCGTCTTCTCTTGCTGCGCAAGTAAGGGATATACATCGATAAAGCGTTGTAACCTATCGATAAATTCCTTGCGCCCTAAATTCAATTCAATACCATTTTCAAGCTGAACTTGCCATGCGAAGCGCTCGCTCAACGATAATTCTTCAATATTCATAGCAGTAGTGGCCAATAGCGCATGCATGGAGTTATATCCTTCAAGCGCGGTCTTCTCGCTACCACCTGGGCCGTACAACCTTGGTAAGGCTAAATCATGCCCATCGGCGTTAAACGTATCGCCGTAGGGGTTTAGCAACAAATCTTCGTTCCATTTGGCAACGGGTTGCTGCTCAACCAAATATATCTTTAACGTGTTTGGCCATTTTTTGCGTACCGACGCGCGATACACCCATGGCTGCGCTTCTACCAGTTCAAACACTTCATTCACATCTAGAGCAAAAAAACTGCCCGGTTGTGACTTTCTTATTAGGCGTTCTAGCCTAGTAATATTCACATGTTGGTAATCGCCTGAAAAATCGATTACCTGAACAGGCATTTGCTGTTCATCTTGCATATAGCCGTTGGCCTTAATAGCGCCAAACACTAATGCCGCGATAACAAACAATAAGAAGACTACACCGCCCCACAAAGACGCTCTGTCTTTAGATGGCTTATTGCTTACGGTGCTCGTCTTACTTGTCATTGCGCTTTATGCTCTGCTGTCAGGGTCAAAACTGGTGGCCAATATTGCTAAAACCAGTTCATCAAAACTTAACCCCGCCACTTTGGCCGCTTTAGGCACCAAGCTCTTTTCTGTCATTCCAGGCACCGTATTCGCTTCAAGCAAATAAAAATGCCCATCACCATCTTGCATCACGTCAATGCGACCCCAGCCAGAGCCAGAAATAGAATCGAATGCCTGCGTCGATAGCTGAGCAAGATGTGCTTCTTGCTCGTCAGACAAACCACTTGGACAAAAATACTCTGTGGTATCGTCTTGGTACTTGGCAGCGTAATCATAAAACGTATGTGGAGTAGACATGCGAATAGACGGCAATGCCTGCCCCTGAATTACTGAAACTGTAAACTCAGGGCCTTTAATGTATTGCTCTAACAGGACCTGGTTGTCATAGTTAAAGGCGTCCTGTATGGCATTTTCGAGTTGTTCAGCGCTTGTCACTCTCGCCATGCCAATGCTCGACCCTTCTCGGGCCGGTTTTACCATGACTTCATTCCCCAACTTTTCCATTATAGCGCTGCACTTACCAGCTTCAAAGCGCCTTTTATCAGCAATTTCATATTTAGCAGTAGGTAAGCCAAGGCTTTGCCATACTTGCTTGGTGTGAATTTTGTCCATCGCCAATGCAGAACCTAAAACCGGCGTTCCCGTGTAGGGAATTTTAAGCAGTTGTAGTGCCCCTTGCATTGAACCATCTTCACCACCTCGACCGTGTAACATGATAAGTACTCGGTCGACTTTTTCGCTGATTAAATCAGTAAGTGGTCGCTCTGCCGGATCGAAAGCTATGGCGTTTACATTTTCTCGTAAAAGCGCTGCAAGCACCGCGTTTCCTGAGTTTAGCGACACGTCACGTTCGGCAGAGTCGCCGCCAAACATGACCGCCACTTTTCCAAATTCGGCAGCATCATATTTTTTTACGTTGCTAAAAAGACTCATGCATCGCTCTCCTGATGCAGCACTTTTGGCTCCATCTCACGGCTGGCGAGCAACTTAGCAATTTGACCAATGTTTCCAGCGCCTTGGGTCATCACGATATCGCCCTCTACCAAAATATTGGCAAGAATGGCGGGAAGCGCTTCTTTACCGCCTACGTAAACGGGCTCAATTTGGCCACGTTGACGGATAGAACGACACAAAGATTTACTATCAGCACCTTCAATAGGTTGTTCACTGGCCGGATAAACGTCTAACAATAGCAATACATCTACCGTAGAAAGCACGTTAACAAAGTCTTCGTACAAATCACGAGTACGAGTAAACCGGTGTGGTTGATACACCATCACTAAACGACTCTCGGGCCAATTAGCCCTCGCTGCCGCTATCGTGGCTTTCACTTCTGTAGGGTGATGACCATAATCGTCAACCAAGGTAACATTGCCAACACTGGTTTTAAAATCGCCAAGCACTTCAAACCGACGTCCGATACCACCAAAGCTCGCCAATGCAGTCACTATGGCGTCATCATCAATACCTTCATCCGTTGCCACAGCAATGGCTGCCAACGCATTTAGCACATTGTGGTTACCGGTAAGGTTTAATGTCACCTTCAAAGGCTCACGCTCTGGCCGTATAACGGTGAAATTAGCTTGCCCGAATGACAAGGTAATATCCTGGGCACGTACATCGTTGTGCGCTTCAAAGCCATAAGTAATGATACTGCGGCCAATACGAGGGCTAATCTCTTGTATGTTGGCGTCGTCGCCACACACAATTGCCTGCCCGTAAAATGGCAAATTACTCAAAAACTCAACAAAAGTGTCTTTCACTTTCGAGAAGTCACCGCCATAGGTATCCATATGGTCAGCTTCAATATTCGTAACTACCGACACCATAGGCTGCAAGTGTAAGAACGATGCATCACTTTCATCGGCTTCAGCAATTAAATAACGGCTTCTGCCTAAACGTGCGTTAGTACCCGCACTATTTAACAAGCCGCCAATCACAAACGTGGGGTCGTACTGCGCTTGTGCAAAAATGGTAGAGATCAAACTGGTTGTTGTGGTTTTACCATGGGTTCCTGCCACGGCTATACCATGACGAAAACGCATCAATTCCGCTAACATTTCCGCACGACGTATAATTGGAATACGCTGTTCTCTGGCGGTAATAATCTCTGGGTTAGCTTCGTTAATGGCACTAGAAACCACAATCACATCCATACCATCAACGTTTTCGGCTTTATGACCTATCTTTACGTCTACGCCCAAATCACTAAGGCGCTGAGTCATCGGCCCTGAGTTTATGTCAGAGCCAGCAATGTCGTAACCTTCATTAAGCAGTACTTCAGCAATACCGCCCATACCCGCACCGCCAATGCCGATAAAAAATATTTTCTTCACCCTGCGCATTTGCGGGCTCTCAAATGGGGTCTTAAAAACCATTATTCCCCTACTCCTACTACTGCCATGCAATGGCTTACTACTTGTTCAGTGGCGTGAGTACTGGCGTGTTGCCTTGCTACTTCACCCATTTTTAGGCAATCGCTAGGGTGTGTTACCCAGTGCCGAACCGCCTGCCTTAAATTGTCTTTTAATGCTGACTGCGCAATCATAATGGCTGCGCCATGCTTCACTAACGATTGCGCATTTTTTGTTTGATGATCGTCTACCGCGTGTGGCAGAGGTACAAACAATGCTGCCCTGCCCGCTGCCGCCACTTCCGCAACGGTGAGTGCACCCGCTCTGCAAATCACAAAATCAGCCCACTCGTAGGCCGCTGCCATATCATCAATAAAGTCGCTGACTTCAACGGGATTAGCCGAACCTGCATAAAGCGCTTCTACCGACGCTTTATTGCCTTTCCCACATTGATGGCGAATAGACAAACCGTCCAGCGCCGCGCATGTGGCAGGCACAGTATCATTAAGTACTTTGGCACCCAAACTTCCGCCAACAACCAGAAGGTTAAGTTTACCCTTTACTGTTTCGTCTGAAACTGCTTCTTTAGGGTTAACTTGCCAAATTTCGTCTCGCACAGGGTTGCCAACGGTGTGCACTTTAAAAGCAACCTTAGCAAACTGCGACTTTGCGTCCTCAAACCCGAGTAACACCCGCGTGGCAATATTAGCCAATAACTTATTGGTCATGCCCGCGGCCGCATTTTGCTCGTGAATAACCACGGGAATGCCTAACGATTTGGCAGCAACACCCCCAGGGCCACTGGCGTAACCACCAAACCCAATCACTAAATCTGGCTGCACCCGTTTAATAAGACGGCGAGCCGAAAACAAACTTTTTATTAGTGCTATACCGCCCGATAATTTAGCTTTTAGCCCTTTACCTCGAATACCTTTCACTGGAATAAAGTGAATGGGAATACCATGCTTGGGCACAACGTCGGCTTCCATTCGCTCTGCGGTGCCAAGCCATTCTACTTCCCAACCCGCTGATTGCAGCGCGTGAGCCACGGCTAATCCAGGGAAAACATGCCCCCCAGTACCACCAGCCATAATTAAGCAACGCTTACTCACTCGACGCCTCCTTAGATACACGGGCTAAAATGGCTTTAATGCCGGCTTTGCCTTCGTCTTCAGGAGAAACTGTATTGGATGCTTTTTTTGACCCAGCGTCTTTTGTTTTAGCTACTGGCGCGTCTTCGCTACTCTCATGCATATCAGGAGCGTTCACATCAGATGCTTTCAGGTCAGGGGCTTGGTTGTAATCCGCCTCGGCATCAGCGAACGGTTCAGCATTGGTATGTTTCGTTCTTACTGCCGGCTTAGCCGCTGATTTAGCTGAAGGCTTTGCCTTTGCTTTGCTGGTTCTCTTATTGTCGCCACGTCCTAACGCTTGAACTCCGTCTACGCGAAGTTCAAAATCGATACGCAACAATAAAGCCACCGCCACCGACATAACAATAAGCGATGAACCACCGTAACTAACTAATGGCAGCGTTAACCCTTTAGTAGGCAGAATACCTGCACTTGCACCAATATTCACCGCGGTTTGGAAACTGAACCAAATCCCTACGCTGTAAGCTAAATACCCTTCGAATGGGCGTGATTTCAATAAGGCTTTGTTCCCTATTTGTAACGCACGCACCACCATCCATAATATTAAGCCAAGTACCGCAAGCACACCCACAAAGCCAAGCTCTTCAGCTAAAATGGCCATTACAAAATCGGTATGGGCTTCAGGTAAGAACTCTAACTTTTGTAGGCTATTACCTAAACCTTGGCCAAACCAATTACCTCGGCCATAAGCCATTAGCGATTGGGTAAGCTGATACCCCGCGCCGAATGGGTCGGCCCAAGGATCAAGAAACGAGGTTACCCGCTTCATGCGGTATTCTTCAAACACGATAAGGGCAACAACGGCCAACACGCCCGCAAACACCAACGCAAAGAACTGCCATAAGCGAGCACCCGCTAAAAATAACAGCCCAATGGTGGTGGCAAACATTACTACCACAGTACCCAAATCGGGTTGTAGCAGCAGTAACATGGCTAATGCGAAGAACACCACTAATGGCTTTATAAACCCTTTTAAATTTTCCGTTACTTCTTCATAACGGCGAACTAGGTAGCCGGCCAAGTAAGTGAAGAAGAAAAGCTTGGCAGGCTCAGCCGCTTGAATGGTAATGGGGCCTAGTGCCAACCAACGGGTACTTCCGTTTACGGTACGCCCAACAAGCAGCACTGCCACCAATAGCCCAATCGCCGCTAATAACAGATAAGGGTTTGCCGTGCGCCAAAACTGCATAGGAAGTTCTAGTACCACCATAGCAGCAATAATTGCCCCCACAATGTAAATACCGTGACGAATAGCAAAGTAAAAAGGGTTATCGTGAATTCTCTCAGCAACAGGCATTGAAGCTGATGTCACTATGATAATACCAATCGTCATTAGGGCTAACGCAACAATGATTAAGCCAATATCGTAAGGGCTTTGAAGGTTTTGTTCGTCATGACGAGCCGCAAACAACGCACTTAATTTAGTGTCGGCTTGCGACGTATCTTTTGTTTTTAACGCGCGATTTGCTTGGGGAGCGTTTGCAGTCGTCATCATGATGGCAAACCTCCCGCTTCTTTCATTGCGCCAGCGTCACTTTCAAATTTTACCTTTTCGGTAATATGTGTGACTGCATCAGTAAATACTTGTGCGCGATGCATATAGTTTTTAAACATGTCGATACTGGCACACGCTGGGGATAGCAAGACGATATCGCCGTTACCAGCACGCAAGTTAGCAGCCAATACCGCCTTCTCCATTGAAGCCACTATTGTGGTGTCTCTAAAAACAGCGCTGAATTTTTCTGCGTCTTTGCCTAGCGCAATCACTTCACCAACACTTTCATCTAGCGCTGGTTTTAATGCACTTAAATCTGCACCTTTGCTATCACCACCGGCAATCAGGATAATTTTTCCATTGGTAGTAGGAGCTAGCCCTTGAATAGCAGCGATAGTGGCACCCACGTTGGTAGCCTTTGAATCATCTATCCACTTCACGCCATTAATGTTGGCAATTTCTACGCAGCGGTGCGGCGCTGAAGTGAAGCTAGCCACTGCACGTGCGGCGGTATTAAGCAGGGCTGGTTTATTCAATGAAGTACTAAACGCTTGGCATAATGCCAGCGACGCCATCACGTTAAGCACATTGTGCATGCCTGCCAATCGAATATCGGCGGTATTAAGCAGCGCTTCACCGTTGATGGTTATAACGCCTTCGCGTAAACCAAAGCCGGTATCGCTCATATCAAGGCCATAGGTGATAGTGTTTTCACAGTTTGAGGCTGGCGTAACCTGCTTGTCGCCGCGCCATACTACTGCGGTATGACAATGACTAAAAATACGCTGTTTGGCAGCTGTGTATTGCTGCATATCGCCGTGTCTATCTAAATGGTCATCGCTAATATTCAAAATCGATGCGGCGTTCAACTTCAAGCTAGAAGTCGTTTCAAGCTGAAAACTGGAAAGCTCTAAAACAATGACATCCAAAGAAGAAGACAGAGTTTCAAGCTCTGCCATGGATTCTGGAAGGGTTTCAAGTACTGGGCGCCCTACATTACCCGCCTCACACACCTCGTACCCACAAGCTTTCAGCATATGCGTTGTTAACAAGGTAACCGTGGTTTTACCATTTGAACCAGTTATTCCTATGGTTGGCGTATTGTTAAGACGTGCAAACAATTCCACGTCGCCAATAACTTCAACACCACAGGCTTTTGCTTGTTTTACTTGTTCAATGTTAAGCGGTAAGCCTGGGCTCAGCACTAACGTGTCGACGCCTGCGAAAAAATCACGAGGTAATGTCCCAGTGGTTACGCAGATATTTAATGGTGCTGACACATTGAAAGTATCACGGGTATCAAAGGCTTTAACCTTCGCCCCTTGCTGTTTTAGAAAACGCACGCAAGCCTGACCTGTTACTCCAAGGCCGCCTACCACATAAGAATGTGCACGTACGTTATATGTCATTATCTAAGTTTCAACGTTGCCAGCCCAACAAGGACTAAAATGATAGAAATGATCCAGAAGCGCACAATAACTCGCGGCTCCGGCCAACCTTTTAATTCGTAATGGTGATGAATAGGTGCCATTCTAAAAATACGTTGTCCACGCAACTTAAATGAACCCACTTGCAAAATGACCGATAAGGTTTCTACTACAAACACACCACCCATAATAATCAGTACAATTTCTTGCCGAACTAATACGGCTAGTACGCCCAATGTGCCACCTAATGCCAATGAACCTACATCGCCCATGAAGACTTGTGCTGGATAGGTGTTAAACCACAAAAACCCTAGCCCTGCACCAACAATGGCCGTACACACAATAACCAACTCACTGGTAAGGGGAATATGCGGAATATTAAGGTAATCGGCGAGATTCGCGTTCCCGGTTACATAAGCAAAAATAGCGAAAGCACCTGCCACTAAAATAGTCGGCACGATGGCTAATCCATCAAGGCCGTCGGTTAGGTTTACTGCGTT
This sequence comes from Alteromonas naphthalenivorans, assembly GCF_000213655.1. Classification (NCBI taxonomy): domain Bacteria; kingdom Pseudomonadati; phylum Pseudomonadota; class Gammaproteobacteria; order Alteromonadales; family Alteromonadaceae; genus Alteromonas; species Alteromonas naphthalenivorans. The sequence continues at coordinate 513,712 of NC_015554.1, read as the reverse complement.
GCTTGTGCCCACAATGGCAAAGTAAGTAATAATGATAAAAAAGGCGCCTAGTTGCGGAAACACTTCTTTAAAGAAAGGGATAAGCAATGAGGTTTCAGCACTTAATGTGGCACTGCTATATAGGAAGAAAGCTACCCCAATGGCTACCACTGATTGCCAGAAATACTTCCAGCGCGCAATCAAGCCTTTTGAGTCTTTACGGATCACTTTGCGATAGTCATCCACAAACCCGATAATGCCGTACGACACCACTACGGCTAAGGTCACTAAGACGTAGCGGTTACTTAAATCTGCCCACAATAAGACACTCACTACTATAGCCGCTAAAATCAGTAAGCCACCCATAGTAGGTGTACCCGATTTAGATAAATGACTTTGCGGGCCATCATCACGTACAGTTTGTCCTATCTGCATGGTTTGCAAATAACGAATCATTTTAGGGCCAATTAAAATAGCAATCAGCAACGCCGTTAGCGTACTTAAAATCGCTCTTAGGGTAAGGTATGAAAATACGTTAAACCCAGTATCAAATTGTGTCAGCCAGTCAGCTAGCCAAATTAACATGCAATACGCTCCCGACGGCGTTCAAACTTTCCCAGCGAAGAGGCCTCGATCGCCTCTACCACGCGTTCCATACGAGAACTGCGTGAGCCTTTTACTAAAATTGAAATATCTTGTTGTTCTACTTGTAAGTCTTGCTCTAACGCACTCACCAAACTGTCGATGTCAGTAAAATGCTCGCCGTTTTTTCCAGGTGCCGCGTCAAAAACCGCGCTGGCCGACTGACTTAACACACCAAATGAATACAGGTAATCGATACCTTTACTTAGTGCGTAATTACCTACTTGCTCATGATAGAAACGCGCTTTTTCGCCGAGTTCTTTCATGTCGCCCAATATCAAAACATTAATGCCAGAGAAGGTACTTAGTGTATCGATAGCCGCATTCACAGAAGCAACGTTGGCGTTGTAAGTGTCATCAAGCAAACGTACTTGGCTACCTAATGTCTTAACATTCAAGCGCCCTTTCACTTGCTTCATCGCAAGCAAACCGTCGCGTACGTTCTCAAGGGTGGCACCCAATTGCATAGTAAGGGCCGCAGCAACTAGCACATTCCCCACATTATGGATACCCGGAATAATTAATTGAATAGCAGCTTCACCTTCATTGCTACACAACTGAAATGCTGCGCAACCATCAAGACCTACAATGATATCTTCTGCTGTGAAGTCAGCTTCGTTCTTTTGCATTGGCGAGAAAGTTAATACCCGCTTTTGCTTGAGCTTGCCTTGCCAGAAATCGGCAAATTGGCTGTCTACATTAACGATGGCAGTGCCGCTATCGCCTAAGCCTTTAAAGATTTCGCTTTTTGCACGAGCGACACCTAACAAACTCCCAAACCCTTCAAGGTGAGAAGCAGCAGCATTTACAATAGTGGCGACATCAGGCTTAACCAGATTAGTGGTGTACGCAATTTCACCTAGATGGTTTGCACCTAATTCCATCACCGCGTATTCGTGGTGGTGTTCTAGGCGAAGTAAGGTAAGCGGAACCCCAATATCATTGTTGAAATTTCCGTTTGTGGCGAGTACTGAACCGCGACGCTCAAGGATAGCCGCACACATTTCTTTCACGGTAGTTTTACCGCTACTTCCTGTGATAGCGATGGTTTTAGGTGCTATTTCACGTTTTACGGCAGCGCCTAAAAGGCCTAAAGCCAGTTTAGTGTCTTCAACATACACCACAGGAATGGAAACATTCACAGGTTCGCTGGCAATAATTGCGCTCGCCCCTGCATTTTCTGCGCTTTTCGCAAATTCATGGCCGTTAAAATTTTCGCCTTTTAGTGCAAGGTAGACAGAGCCCGAATCTATGGTTCGCGTGTCTGTACTTACCGCACTGACTTCACAATCTTGTCCGTCAAGTTTGCCGTCAATTTGGCTGGCTATCCACGACAGTGTTGTAGTTATCATTTTTTGTACTCCTGCTGTAGTCGCGCCACAACTGTACGTTCGTTATAGTCTGTCTGTTGGGTACCAATAATTTGGTAATCTTCATGGCCTTTACCGGCCACTATAATAATGTCGTTCTCATCTGCACTATCTAAGCAATAGCGAATAGCGCTTTCTCTGTCTGCTTCTTCAACTGCGTCATTAGGGCGTTGCAAGCCCGCCTTAATATCGCTAGCAATACTTTCTGGCGACTCGCTACGACTGTTGTCAGTGGTAATGACAATTACGTCAGCATGCTGTTCAGCCGCCGCGCCCATTAAGGGACGCTTGCCTTTATCGCGATCGCCACCACACCCAAACACGCACCACACTTTGCCGGCAGTATGTGTTTTAGCGCTTTTCAGCACTTGTTCTAACGCGTCTGGCGTGTGCGCATAATCAACAATTACGCTGGCACTACCCCCAACGGGGAACACTTCCATTCTTCCCGGTACAGGTTGCAAACCATTCACTACCCGCACTACATTTTCAAAGCGTTCGCCCTGCGCCAATAAACATGAAATAGCGCTTAGCGTATTGCTCACGTTAAACGAGCCAAACAATGCCAATTCAATAGGTGCTGTGCCCCATGAAGAAACAAGGTCGAATCGAATTCCTGAAGAATGGTATGAAACATTTGTGGCGAAACAATGGCGATCTTGTGGTTGTTTGTGCGTGGCTAAAACATCATCAGTAGGTTCAAACCCTGTCCATACTCGTGTCACTCTCGGCTTACTAATTGCTATTTCTTCTGAGCTTCCATCTTTAGCTGCATTAGCGTCTAAGTAGTCAGCCCAATTCTGGCTTTCACTGTCGTTTACATTCAATACAACAGCTTCAAGGCCAGGTTGATCTAACAACAAACGTTTTGCCTTAGCGTACTCTTCCATGGTGCCGTGATAATCAAGATGGTCTCGCGTTAAGTTGGTGAATACTGCAATATCCGTTTTCACTTGGCTTAACCGGCCTTGCACTAATGCATGAGAGCTGGCTTCAAACGCCGTATGTCGCACTTCGCATTGCACAAACTCTGCCAACACGTACTGCAAACGAATAGCATTAGGGGTGGTATTAGCCGCGGCGGTCGTAACCCATTGGGTATTTTCACCTTCATATACGCTACTGCCAAGAGTGCCAACGCTTGCACTGCGCGTACCTAGCGCATCTTTTAACTGGGTAAGCAATTGAACTGTCGAGGTTTTTCCGTTAGTTCCCGTTACCGCCACTGTCATCATTTTCAAAGCGGGGTAATCGTAAAATGCAGCCGCCAATGCCGATAGCATGCTAGGTAATTGATATAGCGAAATAATTACCGAATGGTCGCGCATTTCCATTTGGCCATGGGCTTGACTGTCGTCAGTTTGCGCCAGAATGACACGCGCGCCTAAACTAATTGCCTGTGGTATGAAATCTCTTCCGTCACGCTCATGACCTTTAACCGCTACAAATGCTGTTTTTGTGTTCACATCACGGCTATCTAAAGTTAGGCCTTCAATACGAATATCTGGCGCGTCTATGCCAAACTTTGCTAACAGCGCACGCGTACTTTGAATAAAGGAATTAACTACCACTGTTGCCTCCTTTCAGCCATGCGCCTGACGTCACGTGCTTGTCATCGGGAGTTACATTTAACATGTGTAAAGCACCGCCCATGATTGACGAAAACACAGGTGCTGCAGTGTCACCGGCGTGATACAAATCACCACCAGGCTCGTTAATAAGCACAATAGTGACAAGTCTTGGGTCGGAAACAGGGGCAATACCAGCAAAGATATTCACATACTCTTCGCCATAACCACCTGCCACAGCCTTACGACTGGTACCTGTTTTTCCTGCCACACGGTAACCTGGAACGGCCGCTTTTTTCGCTGTACCGCCTCGCTGGGTTACGCTTTCCATCATTTGGACTATGGCTTTTGCATTCTCTTCACTGATAACCCGTTCAGGCTGACCTTGCCATCCGGTTTGCTGTGGCGACTTAATAATATTCAGTGGCTGCTTGATACCGCCATTCGCCAATGTGGCGTATAACCGCCCAAGTTGCGCAGTGGTTACCGATATCCCATAGCCAAATGACAAGGTGGCAAGTTCGAATTCAGACCAACGGCTTCGGTCGTAGAAGATACCACTGCTTTCACCGGCCATATTTAGGCCCGTATCTGACATCAACCCAATGTTGTAATAGGTGTCGAGTAGAAATTGCTTAGGCACAGACAGCGCTAATTTCGAAGTACCCATATTGCTTGAATGCTGAATAATTTCTTCAAGGGTAAGCTCGCCATAGTTACGCGAGTCTTTAACTAAGCTTCCGCCTAGGCGCATCCAACCAGGGTTGGTATCTACGACATCCTCCGCTCCTACTTCACCAAATTCCATAGCAGTTAGTACCGCTAACGGCTTTAACGCAGAGCCTGGCTCGAATGCATCCGTAATGACGCGGTTACGCATGCGGTGGGGTGAAATATTACTGCGATCGTTAGGGTTAAAAGACGGCGCATTTACCATGGCCAGTACATCGCCCGTTTTTACATCAATCACCACTGCCGAGGCAGAACTGGATTGATAGTAAATCATGGCTTCTTTAATTTCTTTGTACGCTAACGCTTGAATACGTTGGTCGATAGTCAGTTGCAGATTACCCGCATCCTCACCCGTGGTGGTTTCTAAAATCTCTACCTGACGACCTTTGGCATCTCGACGAATTTTGCGGGAACCTGGCGTACCAGTAAGCCACTCATCGTACATACGCTCTAGGCCTTCAACACCTGTATCATCAACATCGGTAACACCGATTAATTGAGCCGACACTTCACCGGTAGGATAATAACGACGACTTTCGCGGCGTAAGTAAATACCTGGAATATCAAGTTTATCAACATACTCGGCCATGGCAGGAGACACTTGACGCTGCAAGTACACAAAACGGCGTTTAGGATTGCTCACTTTTTCTTGTAAGCTATCTACCGACTGGCCTAGTACGTCGGCCAGTGCTTGCCAACGACGTGGCTCAGCAAGGCCATCGTTCTCATGAATAATTTTAGGATCGGCATAAATGGCTCGAACCGGCACGCTAACGGCTAGCTCAACCCCATTTCTGTCTGTGACCAGTCCGCGATAGGTAGGCATGTTGCGCGTACGCAAGGTACGGCTATCGCCTTGTTGGATAAGTTCATCAGGCTCAATAACTTGAATAAACGCCGCGCGGGCAGCCAGTGCCGCAAAAACCGAGATAACCACGATAAGCACAACCACAAAGCGCCAGTGCACCAAGCTTGGTGTGACGTTTTGTTTTGCTCCGCTCGCTTTGCGGCTACGTTTAACGGTAGACGTGGTCATTTAAGCCTCACTACCACTTCGTCATCGGCTGTAGGACGGTACATATCAAGTTGCTTTTCAACCAAGGTTTCAATGCGGTTATGTTCGGTAAGCGCACGTTGTTCTAGCACTAAGTTGCGCCATTCAACATCGAGCTCATCTTTCTGTTGCATCAGGTCTTCAAGGGCAATAACTTGCTGACGATTTTGGTGGCTACCAAGAATAACCGCCATGCCACTAAGCAGAACCGCTAAATACAACAAAACCCGCAACTTGTTGCGGGTTAAATCTGACACAATAATCAGCAGTAAACTGAAGTTTGTATTTGCCCTATCAGGCTTACCTAACGTCATAGCTTTTCGGCCACCCTTAACACGGAACTGCGTGAGCGAACGTTGTTCGCAATCTCCAATTCAGAGGGTTTTATGGCACGGCTTAACGCTTTTAATACTTTATCGGCATCTATTTCAGCTTGGGTTATGGGCAAATTATGCGGTACTGATTTGCCTTTGCTTTGGTCTTTTATAAAGCGTTTTACGAGTCGGTCTTCCAAAGAATGAAACGAAATAACCGCCAAGCGTCCTTCTTTTGCTAACACTTGAGTCGCTGCTTTTAGGCCTGTTCGCAACTGCTCTAGCTCAGCATTAATGTAAATTCGGATACCTTGGAATGCACGTGTAGCTGGGTGTTTAAACTTATCTTTTACTGGTACGGCTTCATCAATAAGTGCGGCTAACTGAGCAGTACGGGTAATAGGCGTGGTTTCGCGAGTATTTACAATGGCGTGCGCAATCCGTTTACCAAACTTCTCTTCACCAAACTCTTTAATTACTTGGGTAATGTCTTGTTCTTCAGCGCGGGCTAGCCAATCGGCTGCACTTTCACCGCGTGAGGTGTCCATACGCATATCTAGCGGGCCGTCGCGAAGGAAACTAAAACCACGTTCGGCATCATCAAGTTGAGGAGACGAAACACCCAAGTCCATTAATACGCCGTCAATCTTTCCGGTTAAACCCAAGGCTTCAATTTCTTCGGCCATGTCGCCAAAAGGAGAATGAATAATACGGAAGCGGCTGTCATCGGCAAAACGCTTAGCCGCTTCTATAGCCTGTGGGTCGCGATCAAACGCGATTAGGGTACCATCGCTACCTAACGCATCAAGAATATGCGCAGAATGGCCTCCACGGCCAAATGTGGCATCAATATAAATACCGTTGGGTTTAATAGCTAGTGCTTCTATACACTCGTCGAGAAGTACAGAAACATGTTTGAATTCGCTAGATTGGCTCATAAGGAAAAGTCCTGTAAACGTTCGGTGAGTTCAAATTCGCCTTTGCGTTCGGTATCCATATCAAGCTCAACTTGTTCTGCCCATACTTCGGCATCCCAAATTTCAAACTTATTCAACTGACCAACTAACATGACTTCTTTTGATAGGTGAGCATGAATGCGTAGCGGAGTAGGAAGCAGAATTCGTCCGCTTTTGTCCATTTCACCTTCTGTAGCATGACCGAGTAATAAACGCTGCATGCGTCTTTCTGCCGGAATCATGCTTGAGAACTTAATGAGTTTAAGCTCAATTTCTTCCCATTCGGGAAGTGGGTAAAGCAGCAAACAACTTTGCTGTGTATCGACCGTACAGACCAGCTGTCCATTACAATCATCCAGCAGCGACTGCCGATACTTTGTCGGTATCGCTAGTCTGCCTTTTGTGTCCAGATTGATTGCATTAGCGCCGCGGAACATTCCCCTAGCCTTCTATATTTTGCTCTTGGTTTTCTTGTTTTTTGAGTACTGATCTGCAAAACAATGATGGTTCGATCCACTATTCGCCACATTTACCCACTGATTGACAGTTTAGGTATCAATGATCCCCACTGTCAAGCTAAAAAGCATAGTGAAGGCCACGTATTTACTGGCTTTGAACTGTGTGTATATACAGTGTTTTGGCGAAGTAGTTGATAACCCCTAAGAAAAGAGGGGCAAAATAAAAAGGGGGTGGGGAAAGTAAAGATGATAAATACGAAAAAACCGATACTCGTTTCCCAGTATCGGTTTATTGTCTAGCTTAGCGCTTTAATCACCCTAGTGGATGATAATACCTATGCGCTTGGCGCTTCAGCTTGTGCTTCTTCAGGCTTAACCACTGACAATTGCATGCTGCGAATTGGGTTGTCTGTACCATTTGAAAGCTCAACTAAACGGTTCAATTGGCCTGCTGACATCATTACCGCGTACATAGCGCCTAAGAAACCAGACTTATGAAGCTCAGTCACTTTCTCTTCTGGCAACTCAAGTACTTTCTTTTCGTTAATACTTAGCATGCCAGTAACGTTACGTTGTTGGCCGCTTTGGTAAGTAAGACGAATTTGAAGTGGGTCTAGCAGGTCTAGGTCAACAACTTGTTGAACAAAACGCTGAGTCATCATTTCGCTGTTAGCAAGGTCAGCTAGAAACTGCTGACGGTTTTGCAAGAATTCCGTTGGCTCACCAGCGTCAGTAAATAAGGCTTCGCCTTCCTCACCGATTAGGTCGCTGTTTTCATCAATGTATACGCCTAGCTTCTCGCCATCAGGGCGAACATCAAAAGGGTAACGAAGAATGTTCATTGGAACGTGAGGGCCCTGCCATTTGTCGCCAGTAAGAAACAGGTTTTTGTTCTGTTCCATGCCAAGCATTGCAACAACATGGTGGCGTTTAGCATTAGCATCTTCAATAAATACTAGCGGCATAGTGGCAGCCAATTGAGCAAACTCACGAATAGTGGCTGCAGCAAGGTGCGTATCTTTCGCAAACTTAAAGGTATTGCTAACCGCGACTTTTAAGTCTTTGTGTTTTTCTTTATCTAGCGGTACAAAATTAATAGCCATTTTACTTTCTCATACTTGTCTACTGTGGCCCCTGTAAAATAACTGAGAAGTGAGGGGTGCCACGAAAAATTATGTAGGCCGCGCGGATGAACTCACTCTCATCCTATTCGGCGACGCGCTCGGGAGTATCCCGCATTCGCGTTATGAAGTCACGCGTCAACACAATAACAAGTTTTAAATTTTTATTGCAATGTAAAATTAAAGTGAATGGTAGTAACCGCTCTAAAAACGCACAATTTTACTGTTTTTAGGGGCTTTGAGAATAAAAAAGCCCGAAATAAAAGGAAATCAGAAGAAATAAAAGATTAAGGCGTTCGGGCCATTGTAGGCATGAAGGTTTTCTTTTAGTCTTTTGTCTTACAACAACGATAAGGAAAAACAAAAATGAAGGGCTTCTTCCCGCTAAAATCTTGTGCACTCGCGATCTCCACTTTACTTTGCGCGCAGGCTGTTGCTGCCGATGTCCCCACTTATGCCGCAAGCGAAAAAGCGGTAAAAATAGCCCAAGAAACGATTATTGTTGATGGCCATATTGATGTGCCTTATCGGGTTAAAAATGCATGGGTAGATGTCACCAAAGCCACAGAAGGCGGAGACTTTGATTATCCTCGCGCGGTCAAAGGCGGTTTAAATGTCCCTTTCATGTCAATTTACGTACCTGCGAGTTTAGATAATTCACCGGAATCTACCCAGCTTGCTCATCTGCTTATTGATTCTGTGGAAGCCATTGTGGCGCGAGCCCCTGATAAATTTGCCATTGCCAAAAGCCCGTCAGACGTAAAAGCCCAGTTCGAGAAAGGCATTATTTCATTACCCATGGGGATGGAAAATGGCTCTCCACTTCAAGGCGATTTAGCTAATTTAGAAGCGTTTCACGAACGTGGCATTCGCTACATTACACTTGCGCACAGTCAGTCGAATCATATTTCAGATTCGTCATACGATTTGCGCCGTCAGTGGAACGGGTTAAGCCCGTTTGGTAAAACACTGGTTACTGAGATGAACAACATCGGCATCATGCTCGATATTTCTCATGTATCTGACGATGCCTTTTATCAAGTTATTGAGCTGACCAAGGTCCCTGTCATTGCGTCTCACTCATCGCTTCGCCGCTTTACACCTGGCTTCGAGCGTAATATGAATGACGAAATGGTTAAAGCGCTTGGCGATAATGGCGGCGTTATCATGATCAACTTTGGCTCAAGCTTTGTCACAAAAGAAGCGGGTAAATGGCGTACAGGGTTAACACAAGCGCGCAAAGCATTAATTGCCGCTGAAGGTGAAGATAGCCCGAAACTGGAAGACTTCGAAGCTAACTACCGTAAAGAAGTACCTTACCCTTACTCAACACTTGATGAAGTGCTTGACCACATCGACCATGTGGTAGAGCTGGTTGGTATTGAGCACGTAGGAATTGGTTCTGATTATGACGGCGTAGGTGACTCGTTACCTATCGGCCTGAAAGATGTGGCTAGCTTTCCTAATTTAGTTCAGGGGTTACTGGACAGAGAATACAGCCGTGCAGATATTGAAAAAATCTTGAGCGGAAATTTACTGCGTGTATGGACCCAAGTGGAAGAATACGCCAGCAAGCATTAATCGTTGAAATAAAACAGCCGAACAAATACTAAAAAGGCAGTTAGGTTATCCTAACTGCCTTTTTGTTTCTAAGGTGGTTATGTAGCGTGTTTTCTTACGAACGTCGCTTCATCTGCCACGCCTGAACAAGGTAAAACATAGTAGGTAGCACAAACAGAGTTAGCGCTAGCGCACTTAACATGCCTCCTACCATGGGTGCAGCAATACGTCGCATAATTTCAGCACCGGTTCCCGTTGCATACAGCACAGGTAGCAAGCCTATTATAATAGACAGCGCCGTCATCATTACCGGCCTAACACGCCGGGTGGCGCCTTCAATAATGGCGTCTTTAAGTGCTTGTTTTATTTGCTCAGCAGATGATTGAGCATGCGTAGTAGAGCAAGCTTTTCCATCAAACGCTTCAACCGCTTGATGCAGGTACACCAGCATAATAACGCCTATTTCAACCGCGACACCCGCCAAGGCAATAAACCCAACGGCAACGGCTACAGAGAAGTTAAACTCCAGTGCATACAGTAGCCAGTAGCTGCCAATTAGTGCCAATGGCAAGGTAACCATAATAAGTGCTACATCGGCAACTCGCCTGAAGCTTAAATACAGCAGCAACACGATAACGGCTATGGTAAATGGCACCATTATGCTAAGCCGTGCTTCCGCCCTTTCTAAGTATTCAAACTGCCCCGCCCACGTTAAGGAGTAGCCTGGAGGCAATGAAACCGTATTAGCAATATGCTCTTTTGCGCTTTGTACGTAACTGCCTAAATCGCCGCTTTCAATATCGATAAATACCCAACCGTTTAATCGAGCATTTTCGCTTTTTATTGCCGCGGGCCCCACCTCAATAGCAATATCGGCTACCTCGCCCAAGGTAATATTGGCACCGTTTGCTAAAACTATGGGAAGTTGTCTTAGCGCTTCTGGAGAATCTCTGTATTGTTGTGGGTAACGCATACTGATAGGAAAACGCTGCCTTCCCTCTACGGTTTCACCCAATGTTCGCCCACCTATAGCAGTGTTGATAACCTCTTGGATATCAGCGATATTGAGCCCATATCGCGCCGCCCTATCACGACTAATATCAATAGTGATATAACGCCCACCTGCAACTTTCTCGGCAAATACCGATGCGGTATTCTCAAAGTCTTGTAGCGCTTGTTCTATTTGTACACCCACCTGCTGAATGCCCGCTAATTCTGGCCCCGCTATTTTGATACCTACCGGCGTTTTAATACCAGTAGCGAGCATGTCGATACGCGTTTTAATTGGCATCACCCACGCATTGGATACCCCTGGAAATTCCACCGTACTGTTTAATATTTCCTTCAATTTTGATGTTGTCATACCTGCACGCCACTGGGATTTTGGCTTTAATTGCACAAAGGTTTCTATCATAGTTAAAGGCGCAGGATCGGTAGCGGTATCCGCTCTACCCACTTTACCGAATACATTTTGCACCTCGGGTATTGTGGCAATCAGCTTATCGGTTTGTTGTAGCAACTCTCTGGCTTTGCCCACCGAAATTCCAGGGTAAGTCGTAGGCATATAGAGTAAGTCCCCCTCATCCAAAGATGGCATGAATTCACTACCGATATGCTGCATTGGCCATACTACAGAAACTAACGCAATAAAGGCTGCGAACACTATTTTTCGAGGGTGGTTCAGCGCAGCCGTTAACGCCTTAACATACCCTGTCGAAATAGCCCTATTTAACAGGTTGCGATGCTCTGCTTTTACCTTGCCTGTCACGAAATAGCCGGCTAACACTGGCACCAAGGTAATGGCTAACGCCGCAGCGGCAGCCATGGCATAGGATTTCGTAAAAGCGAGAGGGGCAAACATTCGCCCTTCTTGTGCTTCTAAGGTAAAAACAGGGATAAAAGACACGGTAATTATCAACAGTGAAAAGAACAGGGCTGGCCCCACTTCGTTGGCCGACTTCACCACTAGCGCCCAACGCGCTTCACCTTTTACTTGCTCTCCTTGCGCTGTCGCCCGTTCAATATGCTTATGCAGGTTTTCCACCAACACAATAGCGCCATCCACCATGGCCCCCATAGCAATGGCAATACCACCTAAAGACATAATATTTGCGTTAAGGCCTTGAAACTTCATTACGATAAAGGCCATTAATATGCCAATTGGTAATGTGATTATGGCAACCAGCGACGACCGCACATGAAAAAGAAACACTAAGCAGACGGCACCCACCACAAGTAACTCTTCAACAAGCTTGCTCCATAGGTTATCGACGGCATTATCGATAAGGGTGGAACGGTCGTATACCGGTACAATATTTACGCCACTAGGTAAACTGGCCTTCAACGTTTCAATACGCGCCTTCACGTTATCAATAGTCGCCTTAGCATTTTCGCCAAAGCGCATCACTACTATGCCACCTACCACTTCGCCATTTCCGTTTAGCTCAGCGATGCCTCTGCGCATAAGTGGCGCCTCTACTACACTCGCGACATGGCCTATCGTTATCGCCACGCCATTGTGAACAACGCCTAAAGGAATATTAGCAATATCTTCAGTACCCGTAAGATAGGCAGAAGATGTCACCATATACTCTGCTTCAGCCATTTCTATTACTGACGCACCCGCTGCAATGTTGCCTCGGGCGAGTGCCGTTTCAATATGACGTAAAGGCACGTTATACGCTTGCAACTTTTGCGGATGAAGTTGCAGTAAATACTGTTTAACCATGCCGCCTACAGAGGCGACTTCCGACACTCCTTGCACGCTTTGCAATTCATATTTTAAGAACCAGTCTTGCAAAGCCCTAAGCTCACCAGCATCGTAGTTGTGTAACTCATCAACAAGGGCATACATGTAAACCCAACCTACCCCAGTAGCATCAGGCCCCAGTTTGGGTACCACACCATCAGGCAAGGTTATTTGGCTAAGGTATTCCAGCACTCTGCTTCGTGCCCAATACATATCGGTACTGTCGTCAAAAATAACGTACACATAAGAGTCACCAAAAAATGAAAATCCTCGAACTGTTTTTGCACCCGGCACAGACATTAAGGCAGTGGTGAGCGGATAGGTTACTTGATCTTCTACTACTTGAGGCGATTGCCCTGCATAGCTGGTTTTAACAATCACCTGCACATCTGATAAATCAGGTATGGCATCAATAGGTGTATGCTTTACTGCTATTACCCCGCCAATAGAAATACACAACGTTGCCAGTAAAACTAATATGCGATTCGCCACAGACCAACGTATTATGGCTTCAATCATGGTGCATGCCCTCGTGGTGCTTGGCCTCGTGATTCACTCCCTGATGTTGTAATCCATGATGAGATTTCTCTGGCAGGTTTGACTCTTTTTGGGGTGAATCGTGTTGTGTTGGATCATGTTTTGTTGGATCGTGTTGCATTGGGTCATGCTCAGGCGTATCAGACATTGGCTTGTTGTGTTTTACCATTTCATGATCGCCATGAGACTGCATACGTTTGAAATCTGATGTTTTAGACGACTCTGAATCAATCAGAAACTGCGCCGACAGCACTATTTTGTCACCTTCATTTACGCCTTGAGTTATTTCAATGAAGTCCCCTGCTTTACGCCCAACGTTGACGGCTATAGATTTAAAGCTTTCTTCGACATTCATAACGACTCGGTTTTGGGCGAGATTTTGATTTTGGCCCTGCGACTGGATTTGAATAACGCTTTGATAAGGCACATACAGCACAGGCTTTTCGGTTTGCTTGGTAAAAATCACATTGGCGAACATATTCGGTTTAATGTCACCGCTGTCGTTCTTTAAAGTAACCCGTACTTTGAGCGTACGTGTTTCAACATCAAGTGCTGGGTAGATAAAATCAACTTTACCTGAAAAGGTTTTATTTGGCAGATAGTCAAACGTAACCGATACCTGCTGATCAAGTGCCACTTTAGGGACATCTTGTTCAAATACGCGCGCTTCAACCCATACACTGTCTAAACGAGCAATACTAAGCACCGTGGTGCCAGGTTGAACATAGAATCCTTCGCGAACTCCTAAATGTTCTACCACGCCGGCTTGGGGGGCAAAGAAGGTAATAGTTTGTGAAACCTCGCGGCTTTTTTCGAGTTGCGCAATAAACCCATCCGATAAGTGCAGCGCTTTTAAACGTTGTTTAGCACCTGCGGCTAAGCGTGTGTCTCCTCGCTTTAGCGCAATAACAAATTCCTCTTGCGCAGTCACCAGAGCAGGTGAATAAAGGGTATACAGTTTTTGCCCTTGGCTAACGGCCTCACCTTCCGTTTTAATAAACAGCTTATCAATCCAACCCTCTACTCTGGGGTGAATATGCACCAAGTAGTCTTCGTTATAGGTAACATTACCCACTGCACTAAAGGTCAAATCCAGTTGCCCTCGTTTTACCGTGGTAAACTTCACGCCCATATTTTGTTGTACCTGGGGTGAAATTGTTACCTCACCTTCACCACGATTTTCACTGCTATCCGATGCCGGATATACAGGCACTAGATCCATGCCCATTGGCGACTTACCCGGCTTATCTCGACGGTAGGCATCATCCATCGGTGCAACCCAATAAAGGGGCTTTTTGTTATTTGAGTTTTCATCACCGCCAGCAACCACACCCTCAACAGCAGCCTCGCCCTGCATGTTTAAATTCCAAACAAACATAGCCGCTGCGCCACCGATTAATCCGACTATAAGAATAAATAGTGTCTTCATTGTTTTGCTACTCCGTCGGTAGTGGTTTTGTGGGTGTCTAGAAATCTGTCATCCAATCGAGAACCTGTTAACTGATTTTTTTCGTTTGTCAGCGGGTAATACAGGTAAGCGAGTTCGGCTAAAGTCTTTGCTATATCGACGTGAAGCGCTAGGGCATCTAACTTTGCGGATATGAGAGAGATACGCGCACGCATTACGTCGTCAAATGTGCCCTTATCGGCTATGTAGGCATTGAGCGCTGATTCGGCTAAACTCTCTGATTGTTCAAGTAATGCGGTATCAAATAACTGCTGGCGGTCAGTTAAGCTTGCAAGCTCTGCTTCACGTGCTTCAGCAAGGGCTGCTAATCGCCTCACTTCTAATCGTCGCTGTGTGGATGTCACCCCTAACCTTGCTGCTGATGCCGACACATTTGCATCTTGACGCTTACTGTTAAACAGCGGTAAATCAACTTGGACACCCACACTAATAAAGTCAGCTTGGCTCATGCCGTTTTGGGCATCTTGACGATATCCGTATGCTGCTTCAATAGCCCATTTAGGTTTGGTTTGCTCTTTGGCAAGAGTCAATTTCTGTGTAGCCACCAATTCATCTTTTACAAGCAGCTGCACAGAGGGATGAGCGTCAATAACATTGAGTACGTCACGTCGTTTAAGCTGTGTAGCTAAAGATTTATTAAAAGGGAATATTTCGTGATGATTGAGTGTTTCGGGCACAGTAAAACTAACTTCACTAGAAAAATCGAACCACCGCGAAAGTCGTGCTAGGGCGACAGATGCAGCCTGCTGTTCCTTCAAAATCGTATCTTTTAAGCGAAGGCGCTCTAGTCGAATCTGAATAATGTCTTGCTGTTGAGTGCCGCCCACGCCACTTCGGTAAGACGACTCTACTGTCTCGAGTAACTGCGCTAACGACTGCGATTCTTCACGCAATAAGGCTAGGGTTTGCTCTGCCCGATACCACGCCAGCCACTCCAGCGACACTTCTCGCAACAACCACGCTCGCCTTGCTGCTCTTTTCACAGGTTCTTTTTGGGCTTGCTCAATGGCAATGGTGCGGGAGATGTTTGCGGAATTCCCCCTTGGCATAGCTTGTCGAATACCCAATTTCAACTGTGTCATAGGCTCTTGATTCAGCGAAAATCCATCTGTTGGCACGCTTTGCAATGTAGTGCTGATTGTGGGGTTATCCCAACTATCAGCCGCATTACTATCGTGCTGATACGCAGCCTCTTCAAGTTTGCTGCCTTGAAAATAAACGTCTTGGTTTAGTGCGAGATGTTGCGCATCTTTAAGACTGAGGGTCGTTGCGAGGGAAGGTGTATTAATTACAAAAAGTAATATCCCTAGCCAAGCACGCTGAAGGTAACAAGTACGTAATCGAACTTGAGTTTGGTAGTTAAAAATCATACCCAGATTAAATGCAAACATGAGAAAACCACATCAATTTCCCTTTGTACTAAGGGAATAAAAAGAAAACCATGGGTGCTATACGCTCCCGCCAGATACAACTATCCTGCGAAAGTGAATTTTGGGGGGCGAAATTGGGTGTTGGGTATAGTGTAAGGAGTTTGGTGGTTAACAAAAACCACCAACGGAGTGGGCGCAATAACTGCTACCGAGAGTTCGTTATTTATGACGGCATAAACAGTGGCACATACACCTGTAGGGCATTGACACTGGACGTCGCAGCACGACTCAGATGTGTCACCGTGCATACTAGATTTCATAGCTTCGCGGGGAGCACTTGAGCCACTATGAATGGCGTGAGCATTTTTTGCAGTAGATTGAGCGCTTGAAGGCGTGATTACTTCGCTTGTAGAAGCGTAAATAGCTGAATGGCACCCACTAGCACCAGCATGCATTTTTTTATTGGCGCGACTTGCTTCTGATGAATTGTACTCAGAATTTGCTTCATTAGACATCACGTCCGCAGGCGTTGTCGCGGCCTTTGAGGTAGCCATTGGCATAGTGTTTGGCATAGCCATTCCCGGCGACAATTTAGTCACCAAGGAAATAACCATTATCAATATGACGACGTAGCCACGTCGCTGCTTTTTCAATTTAGCTATCATGCCTTAAAGCTTAATCGCATTTGTTAGAGCTGTAAAACGCTAGAATTGTTGCGCATAGGTTTTCAGCATCATTGTCATGGTTGAAAATAAAGGATTTGCTTTTGGTACTGCACATTCTTCGTTTTCATTTACCATGACTTTATTGAACTTCATATCGTGTAACATTGACGTGTTCACCACAAGGTCGGCGTGGCACAACGCATAAGATGCATCGATAACAAAAAACGTATTTGGCCCTGCGCTATTTTCCATTAGATTTTCTACACCGTGAATAGGCGTGGTGGCATCAGCTTGAGAGTGCGCAGCAAAAAGAGGCACTTCAATACGCTTGCCGTCTTCGAAGTCGTCGCGAATTTTTTCAATAATATCCATCAACTCTAACCCCGCAAAGCCTGCAACATTTGGGTATTTAAAAGGGTTCGGACCGTGCGTGATATAACTACCATCCACAATTTTCGCCACCCACTTAATACCCCAAATTCTAGACATACTCTCGGCATTTTCAGAAAGTGCCAATGCACCAGAAAACAACATAAGCCCATCTATGTTTTCATTTGTGTCTAGGTACTGATCGACCGCTAATGCGCCACCAGTAGAAAACCCTCCAACAATCAGGGTGTCGCCCATGTCATCAGCTAACGCGATAACCTCATCAACATGTGCTTGCCAACGCTCGGCTAAATCGCTGTCACTCATTGCCCCCTCATCATCTCGCAACCCATGCCCAGGTAACAGTGGAACAATAACGTCGTAGCCTTCGTTGAATAAAATATTGCTAATTTCTCGCATAAAGAAAGGTGAATCACTAAGTCCGTGGACTAGCACGGCCACTTTCTTTGAAGGGGTATCGTGATGCAGCACGAAGGGAGCATTACCTTCGTTGCGAAGTACGTTGCCACATACCGTGTAGCGATGCAGTTTAGAAGATTTACATCGCTGCGTTTCACCCCACTCTTGCTTATAAAAATCAGCAAATCGCGTTAATGCGTCTTGTGTTTCAAGAGTGCTGGCTGCTGCAGAACTAGCGAAAAATGTTCCTATTAATGTGCCTATCAATGCAAAGCACACTACTGCAACAGGAAGTATAGATAATTTTGCGAGAGCAAACTTTGAATGCACGTATATTCTCCAGAAGGCATTACAATTAGCCAATTATAACAAAATAAGGCCATTAAATAATGACCTTACGCTATTACAGTTACACTGTGACGGTATGCTGTTTTAACAAATTTCAGCTCAACAAGCCCTGTTTTAGCACATGTTGTGTTAGTAAGCGCTTTGTTACCGTCGTTACTTGTATTTAGCTAAAATACAATGCTAAGTCGTCTGACCCGCCAATATGCTTACCGCCAATGAATACTTGAGGTACGGTGTCACGGCCAGTCATTGCGTTAAGGCTAGTTAACGAGGCATCTTTCCCTAGTACAATCTCTTCAAAGTCGTAACCCTTGTCGGTTAACAACGCTTTCGCTTTTGTACAAAATGGGCAGTTAGGCTTAGTGAATAGTGATACCGGCGCTTGTTTCTCAGCGCCTGGGGCTATATAAGCAAGCATAGTGTCGGCATCAGAAACCTCAAACGGGTCGCCAGGCACGTCTGGTTCAATGAACATTTTCTCTACAGTGCCGTTTTTAACCAACATAGAATAGCGCCAGCTACGCTTTCCAAAACCTAAATCGGCTTTGTCTACCAACATACCCATTCCGTCAGTAAAATCCCCATTTCCATCCGGTATAACAGTAACATTTTCTGCTTCTTGATCGGCTGCCCATGCATTCATTACAAACGTATCGTTGACTGATATGCACAATATGTCATCTACGCCATGCTGTTTAAAAACTTTGGCGAGTGCATTGTAGCGAGGTAAGTGCGTAGAAGAACATGTAGGCGTAAACGCGCCGGGAAGTGAAAAAACCACCACTGTTTTGTTGCTAAACAATTCTTCAGTGGTTTTAGTTGCCCACGTTTCGCCATCGCGAACAGGAATAGATACGGAAGGTACTTGCTGACCTTCTTTTGATATAAAACGACTTTCTGACATAGTGTTCTCGCTACGCGCAAATAAATGAAGTTGCTAGCATAGAGAAATCTAAGAAAAAAGAACAGCCTCGGTTCATCTAATCCGAGTAAAGGTATGAATTAGCATGCGTAACGACTAATATTAATGCTTATTAAGACACATTAAGCTTTTCAATATTGTGCATCTCACTATATTCTTATTTTATGTTAGACAAAAGTTTCAACCTGTCAGGGAATGATTCAGCCTTACGCTTCCGGCAAGCCGAACTCAAAAAAGCATAACAGTTTTATTTAATGTGTAAATTCTGATTAGAACAGGTACTCTGCGTGCCAAATTTATACTTTAGTCTAATGCCTGATACGTTATTTCTTCGGGTTGTTCGCCATAATAGTAGTGATAGAAATTGACTGCTTATAACGATATCAGCACTTCAGTTTTACTCATAAATTTTCAGTCCTTCTTCTTTATTAAAGGGAGGGCAATAAATGCGTAGTCGTAAGGAAGCTTCTATAATGCCCAGACAGTCGGCTCGGCGTTTTGCCACCAGCATTGTCACCGTTTCGCTACTTTTCGCTTTAGTGGGCTTTTCTTCGCCTACAAAAGCTTCACCTGCAGCCCTTACTCAAACTGTTCACGAACTCATTCAAAGCGGGGCTTTCGAGGATGCCGAGCGTCAAACTCTACTTGCCATTGAACAAGCCCATCAAAGCGGTACATTGTCGATAAGTACATTGTCGGCCAGTACGTTCTATGAGGTAGGGCAGCTATTACAAAGCGCATCCCGTTTCAATGTAGCAAACGATGCACTCTACGTTGCGTTAGATGGATTCACCCGCCATGGCCAACTTATTGATATGGCAAATACCTTACACCACCTTGGTACTTCGCAACGTTTTCTAGGGAACTATGAGCAATCTATTGGCTACCTTCGACGTGCCCAATCTATCGCGCAAACCCAAGGTGTCCTCCCGTTAAATGCGACCATTCAAATGGAAATTGGCCTTGTCCAAAAAGAACAAGGCCAAGTTCAGGCTGCTCTTTATACATTAAAAAAAGCATTAAGCTTATTTCGGGTACAACAAGATACAAAAAGTACTGGCCAAGGCCTCGCCACCATTGGTGATATATATGTCACATTAAATCAGTTTTCTGAGGCCAACACGTATTATCAAGACGCATTACAAATAGCGAAAACAAGTAATGACAAGCCGCTAACAGCTCAAATACTGGGTAAGATTGGCGCTTTGCTGTTACTGAAAGGCGATATTGAAGAAGCATCAGAAGCACTTACACACGCACTAACCCTATTAAAAGAGAATGGGGAGGCAAATGAAATTTCTACTACTCAGGCATGGTTAGGCGAAGCGCTGGTAAAAACCGGTGACACAGAGCAAGGCTTGATGTTGCTAGAGGAATCACTCGCGGTGGCTAAATCTACAGGCCAGCAAAAGTTGCTGCAACAAGCCCGCCTAGCATTAGCCAATGCAATGATGTCATTGCAACAGTTTGACGATGCGCTAGCGTACGCTAAAAATGGCACTATTGAAGCAAGACGGCGCGGAGATTTACGCAGCCAGCTGAACTTCTTATCGATTCAAGTGAAAGCCCTAGCAGCAAAGGGGGAGTTTAAGCGCGCATTAGATATTCAGTCGGTATTGCAAAATATACGAGAAGAGGTGCTGAGCTCAGGTAGCGAGGTCGCTATTGCGCAACTTCAAGCCGAAATAGAAATTGAGCGTCAAGCACAGTCTATTCAGGTATTACAGAAAACCAAACAACTTGCATTAGCTGAAGCCGAGCAAACTAATCTGCGCACGACATTGTTTTGGAGTACCTTAATTGCAGGGTTATTAACGCTTTTTCTCATTTGGAGCAGATACACTCAGCGCCAACAAACCATCAGGCTTCGCCGTGAAGTTAAGCAGCGAACAAAAGAGCTTGAACAAAAAAATTCTGAGCTACAAACAGCCTATAAAACCCTTGAGCAAGTGAGTCTGCATGATTCCCTGACAGGCTTGTATAACCGGCACTACCTTGAATCCCAATTGCCAGGTGAACTTAAGCGCAGTGCTCATGCGAACAAACATCAAGAAGGTCACAATGAACGCAACCAAGACCTGCTTTGCTTCTTAATAGACATCGACCATTTTAAACGTATTAATGATGAGCATGGCCATTTAGCGGGCGATAAAGTACTGAGTCAGTTCGCCGACGTCCTTCGAGAAGTTTTCAGGCAAACGGATTTACTTATTCGCTGGGGCGGCGAAGAGTTCTTGGTAATATGCCGTCACTCTATGCGAGATGACCTTCCCCAACTGGCCGAACGATGCCGCGCCGCAGTAAATGATAACGTGTTTCATATCGACGATACTCGCTCGCTTCGTGTTACCTGCAGTATCGGCTTTAGTATTCTTCCCCCTGTTGAACATGTGTCCTTCGAAGAAAGCTGGAAGAGCACCTTTTCAGTGGTAGATTATTGTTTATATGCCACCAAAATGTCTGGCCGCAATGGGTGGATTGGGGTTATCGATACCAATAAAGCCCTGATTGGCGATGTGCAAGACACCCCTCTCGATAAAAAATTTCATTTTAAGCAGTCATACATTTCTACATCATTTAACACGCTGTCGAGCATAAATTGGCCCGATGAGTAGGAGCGTACATTATGTATAAAGGTAGTTGCCAGTGTCAGGCCGTGCAATTTGAGTTGTCTGATATTAGCGAAGATGAGTTGGACGTAGAAACATTATCCTGCAGCGAAACGCTTAACCTCACCATCGCCGGTGCACGTGAGCATCTAGTGATAGATTGTGCGCCATCGATGCTAGGTGAGCTACAGCTATCGCCAAACAGCAAACAGTTTTTCTGTAATGAATGCTCGACGCCAATTTTTACCGAAGATGATCAGGGCAATATTGGGTTGCATGTCGCCTTTTACGGGCATGATTTATTAGCTAAACATCACAGCCAATACCATATTCCCTGAGCAGAGCCACTGTTTGAGTACCTCTGGAGACGCAGCATGGGTTTTGAGACATTGTGAGTTGTCGCAGTGAAGTTGTCACAGTGAAGCTGTCCCAACGAATCCGCTATAAGACTAGCGCGCTCGACCAAGCTTGTCGTAGTAACAGGTTATACCTAAATAGTGGCTTTATGAAGCCTATCGCACCTAAGGGTGCGATAGGCAAGAGCGTAGCATCAAACTACGCCTTTTCGATGAGTCTCACGCCGAACTTTTTAAGTCATCCAAGTGGTATTTATCAATAAGTGAGTACAAGGTTGGGCGCGTAACACCTAGCAATTCAGCGGTTTTAGACATATTTTTATCCGCTTGATGATACGCCCTACGAATTGCCTTACTTTCAGCAACCTCTCGTACCTCGCGAAGATTCAAGGTTTCAGACTCTCCACTACCATCTACCGCGAACAAACCTAAGTCATCAGGCTGTATGACTGTACCCTCGGCCATGATCACTGCCGATTTCAGCTTATTTTGCATTTCACGAATATTCCCAGGCCATTTGTGAGCCAGCATGGAATTAATCGCAGATTCAGAAAAGCTCTTTGCCTTGGCATTAAACTCTTCACGATAAATATTAAGGAAGGTACGGGCAAGCAAGATAATATCTTGATCTCTATCTCGCAACGGCGGGATCATAATGGGAATTTCACCAACACGGTAATATAAATCTTCCCTAAAACGCTCTTCTGCCACCATGGTTTGCAAATCTCTGTGGGTCGCACAAATAACCCTAATATCCACAGGAATTTCGGCACGGCCCCCCACTCGCTCAATAACACGTTCTTGTAAAAAACGTAGCATTTTGGCTTGCAGTCCGATAGGCATATCGCCAATTTCATCTAGAAATAGCGTGCCACCTTGGGCGGTTTCAATTTTACCTAGGGTCGTTTTATTGGCGCCAGTAAATGCGCCTTTCTCGTAACCGAAAAGCTCACTTTCCAAAAGATTTTCAGGAATAGATGCACAGTTAATGGCAACAAACGGTTTATCTTTACGAGGGCTGTGTTCATGGATGCTGCGAGCAAACACCTCTTTACCCGTTCCACTTTCACCTAGCAGTAACGTACTCACATCGGTATTCGCTATTTTTTCAGCTTTACGCACTACCGTTTGAATAGACTCACTGTTACCAATGATACGGCTCATACCTGTGCGCACTTTGGATAAAATGCTGTTTTCTAACTCTAATTTCGCCAAATTAAGCGCGCGATACACGAGTAGCTTTATGGTGTCAGAATCTATGGGTTTTTGGTAAAAGTCGTAGGCACCGAAGTTGATAGCTTTAAGTGCATTCTCTTTTTCGTTGTTACCGGTGACAACAATGACCTTGGTTCTAGGCGCTAAGGAAATAATATCTTGTAGAATTCTCAAGCCTTCCGACGCATTTGCTGGGTCGGGTGGCAGCCCTAAATCTAGTGTCACGACTTTAGGTTCGTAACGGCGCAGTTGCGCAATTGCCGAGGTATGATCGTCAGCAAAAACAACGTCGTAGTCGGTTAAGCTCCACTTTAATTGTTTCTGAATACCTAAATCGTCATCTACCACTAAAACGGTATCTGTCATCAGTCTGTTCCTGTGTTACTTCGTCCATATCAACATAGGTTGGTTGTCATCGCTCACTTTGCTCAATTCAGCGTAAATGCTAGCGTAAAACAACTCCCTTTCCCTGGTTCACTTTGAACGCTTATTTTCCCACCAATAGATTCAATGTACGTTTTCGCATCGTACGCACCAATCCCCATTCCTGCGTTACCTTTCGTGGTATCGAAAGGTGTAAACAAGCGAGTATCGATGAAGTCTTGATCCATCCCGGTTCCTGTGTCCTCTATCATTACATATTGAACACGGTTTTGGATGTCATGCGTTAGTACAATATCTATTTCGCCGCTATCTTCGGTTGCTTGTTGCGCATTACTTATTAGGTGATAGAAAACATTGGCGACTTTTTCTTTATCAATTAATACCGGCTCTTCGCTGCTGCAGTGCACTTTAGGGGCGGGAAGAAGCCCCATGCATCGGTTTGCCACTACATCATTAATAATATGCGATAACGAGCACGAAGTGTGAGCCCCATCATCATTAATCTTTTTATCCGTTAATTGCTTTAACATTTTATCCATACGCGCTTTGGTATGTTCCAATGTTTCAAATGTGTCTTCAATAAACTCGGGGTTGTGTTTATGCTGCTGCGCGTTGGCCAAGATCAAATCGACTTGTGCCATCACATTCTTTAAATCATGCACAACAAACGCAGACATTCTATTGAACGCAGCAAACTGCGCATTTTCAGCCACCAGCTTTGAAGCTTCATGATGGAACACAAACATACTCACCTGCTCGGTGATAGCATTGAGATAATCTCTCACTTCCCAATTTAAACTCAGTCGTTCTTTATCCCCAGCCGAAAGCACAGCAAAGCCCCAAATTTCATCATTTTTGTAAAACGGCAAGTAAAGCTGATAACCCCAGTCTTTTAAAATATCTCTGTCGATTTGCAGCCCTTTGTAATGAAATGGCTTGGCTTGGTATTCATGTACATCAATTAACCAGGTATTAGACGTGCAGTAGTCTGTTAGCGTACGAATGATAGTTAAGTCATCATGGGTGTCTGGTAATGGATTAACTTGTGCCAACTGCTCGAAGTCGTTATTTACCCGTTTATACAATTTGCCAGAGTCATATTCGATGGCTTCAAGTATGCCGCGAAGCGCACTTTCGTGAACGGTATTAGGGGCGTCCATTGAGCTAGACAGTGTTTTGGTTAGTTTTATCCACTCTACGCGGTAGTCAAACTGATTGGCAAAAAAGTGCTTGGTAATAAAGACCTTACACTTGGTTCTAAAGGAGTTCGACAAAAATACGGTAACGAGTAGGGCAAGCGACAAAACTACCAAGATAGTTTGCACCATGGCGCCCCAGTTTCCACCTACGTAGCTGATGGCGTAGCCAATAATGGCCATAATGAAAAGGTAAGCGCCTGCAACCAATAATAAAGAGCTGTGTAGTACTACATCCCTGGAAATGAATATATCAACGCCCCAGTGCTTTATACGTCGAATGGCAATAACTAAAAATGGAATAAGCAGGAAATAGATATAGCCACGAGCCGCAATATAATTAACCTCAACCTGATTCACCATGGTGGCATTGGCGTAAGTAACAAAATCAAAAAGGTGGGTAGCGCCAAGATATAAAATTAAAGGCTTATATGCCCATTGATCGGCATCCGCTTGACGGTAAATAACTTCCAATAAGATAAGCACTTCAAGGGCCAGAATAATCAGCATCAGATAACGCCACGAGGCATCAATCCACAAGACGTGGGGCAGCACCAAGGCTATGCAGCCGGGAAGTAGTATAAAAAGCGTTGTTGGGCGGCGCAGAACATCGAACAGGTTGGTGAAATTATTTTTCAGGCATCCAGCTAAAAAGAGCAACCATGCCACTTGCCTGAGCGCATCAATAGTGAGCAACCAGGAAAGGCTGATGGGACCAAACAGTGCCGTTATCATGCTAGTAGACCAGAACAGCGTCGTAGCTGTAGCTAATACCAGCAAGTGGTTGGCTAACCCAGGCTTTCGTACTGCAAAAAGTAATAGCATTAACAGTAAGTAAGCCAAACTGTTAAGGGCATAGCCTATATCTGAAATCATCCCTATTTATTCTCACCCAGCTTTTTATTTTTTTAAGGTTCTATTTTCAAGGTTTTGTTTTTAAAGTTCTGTTGTTAGCAGGTGGTGCTGACAGCAAACTAGGTTACTGCCAGCTCAGGCTAATGCCTATCGTTTTTTAAGTAACAATGACCCAATTGAATAGCCTGCTCCAAAGGAGCACAACACACCAACATCACCGGCCACTAAGTCTTCATGGTTCAAGCCAAAAGCAATAACCGACCCTGCTGACGCCGTATTAGCATATTCGTCTAATACAATAGGTGCTTCATCAGCGTTAGCATCACGCCCCAACAAACGCTTTATGATCAGCGTATTCATGTTGATATTCGCTTGATGCAACCACCAACGTCTTACATCAGTTGCCGTTAGTTGATGTCTATCTAAATGACTTTCTATGTGGCTTGCTGCCATAGGGCAGACTTCTTTAAACACTTTGCGACCTGCTTGATGAAAGAGTTTGTCTGCACCATATGGGTCTACATCTTCTGTTCGCGTTATATAACCGAAGTTTGAGCGAATATTATTGGAGTACTTAGTTACCGCGTTTGTACTCATAACATCGTAGCTGTGCTCACTATTCACGGTTTCAGCTGTTTCTAGTACCGTGGCTGTGGCTACGTCACCAAAAATGAAATGGCTGTCTCTGTCGGTATAGTTAATTTGCGGTGACACTAATTCAGGGTTAATAACTAATACACACTTAGCATTACCGGCACTTAGCATTTCGTACGCGCGATGCATACCGAATGTGGCGGCAGAGCACGCCACTAACATGTCGAAACCAAAACCTTCAATGCCTAACGCTTCTTGCACTTCAATCGCAATAGCTGGGTAAGCACGTTGGGTATAGGCACAAGATACAATAACGGCATCAACGTCTTGGGCGGT
The DNA here is from genome assembly GCF_000213655.1 of Alteromonas naphthalenivorans. Classification (NCBI taxonomy): domain Bacteria; kingdom Pseudomonadati; phylum Pseudomonadota; class Gammaproteobacteria; order Alteromonadales; family Alteromonadaceae; genus Alteromonas; species Alteromonas naphthalenivorans. The sequence goes on along the minus strand of NC_015554.1, from coordinate 487,565 downwards.
TTTGTTTGCAGAAGCCAACGCCAATTTGGCTGCTTCTACTGCTATTTCCGCTTGGTGGGATAGCGCTTCATCTTCACGAGCCTCAATTTTTGGCTTCATGCGCGAGATATCGAGCGCACCTTCTTTTTGGTAAATATATCGGCTTTTAATACCTGACGCTTTTTCAATGAACTCAGCACTTGAATAAGGTTTTGCAGTAACCTGTTGGGCTTCTATTTCCGCTTTATGCGCTTCGTTATACGAATCAACATACGCATTATAACTATCTACCAGTTCCTGATTTGTAATACTGCTTTCAGGGTGCCAAACACCCACACCGCTAACAACGATCTGTTGAGACATCTGCATTCTCTTTTTCTATTAATTCTGTTTAAGCCCTTCGGCCATGACATAACGGAGAAATAAGATAAGTGAAATCCTACAGACTGTTAGCAGGCAACCACAATCTGTACTCTGACAATTTGAGCGCTAACGCGCTGCACTTATCGTTTCAATGTTAATACGTATAGTTATAGCTTAACTCAATCCACCCCGTATGTAATCACCGCTCAACGATTTACCCTAGGCACAAGATGCACACTATTTTGGTTTTAATAAAAAAAACGGCGCCAAAGGCGCCGTTTCATTATGGTTTTCTAGCGAGTGTTTTTGCTTAGCAACCTTTGCTCAGTAATGTCTACTTAGCGTGTTTCACTTAGTTTTGTGTAATTTGCCATACCGTTACGGTGCCACTAACTTCATTACCTACAAGTAACAAAGGAACGCCGCTTGCACTATCATCTGCACTTACAAATACCAAACTCTCTGGCGCCAAGTCGCCTATGACGTCAGTCGCCTCTAGGCCTTCTGTTAAATCGCGATTGATAATGTAATCAGCAAATTGAACATCGTAAGGGTTAGTTACATCGTAGACGAATATGCCGCCCATACGTTCAGTTCCAACAAACGCGTAGGTTCTATCACCGATAACACCTACGGTTAATGCTTCAGGCTCTGGACCTTTATTCTCAGAACGTGAGTCACCTTCGTTTGCATCATCACCGTTGTTAAACGATGCACCGTGAACTGACGCGGTAATACGCTCAAAATCATCACCTGAATCATAAACCGCCAAGCCGTTTTGATCCCAAATGGTAAACGAACGTGAGCCATACGCATAAGCTGCATCATATTCACCGTTACCATCCGCATCACCCATTGCATTAGTAACACGTAAATCATCAGCTTCGCCATTGGCTTGTAAGTCAGCAAGTTCAGAATTCGCTTCTGCCGTTAAGTCTTCAACTTTAACTTCGTCAATGAAAGCTAAACAACCATCGTCTTCATCAAACTCTAGTCCGCCTTCACTTAGGCAAGTTGCTTCATCAGCAGAGTCAAAGAAATATTCACGTGCGTCACCTTCATTCGCTGTCACGATAAAAGTGGCATCTTTCCAAGAGTAATTGGCAATAGTATCGGGCTGATATACACCGTAAAGGCCGTCATACTGACCAAAACTTACGCTGCCATCTTCTTGAATATCAATATTCAAGTCAGCCCAACTTTTTACACCCAAGCCAATAATTTCTACGGTTAGTTCTTCAAGATCAAGAATGGCTAAACCGTTGTTTTCTTGCAGGCTGACGTACGCTACATCGTTAGTCGCCGTAATATATTCTGGTTCTAAATCTTGAGCCACAGTGGTAGCAATATCTACACCTTTAATCGTACGGCCACTTGGGTTAGGGAACATCATTCCCTGTGCAACCAAGTCGTCTTGACTGCCGTTAAAGCCCGTGAAGCTCACTGAGGACGCTGTTTCTTCAGGCTCACCACTTGCAAGAATATTAATTACCGAGATAGAACCTTCTGGGTCAATCGTGTAATCATCCGAAGGCTCCCCTTCATTGGCTACTAATACTTTTCCGCCATCTGGCGTAAAAGTCACCATGTCAGGCAGGGCGCCAACAACGACTGAATCTAAAAATACTGGTGCAGAAGTGTCTAACCCATTATAGAAAAGTACGTAGCCGTTATCTGTTTTCACATCAGCAGGCACTGCAACAGCCATTAGGTCGCCACTAATAGCAATACTAGTGAGGCTTCCTAACGTTACGCCGTCAATATCAGCAGGTAGCGTAATATCACTCACTGTAAGGTTGGTCGTATTGATTGGGTCGCTCATAGCAGTAGTACTTACTGTATCAGCGGCAATAACTGCGATGGCATTGGTTTCACCGTTGGTGGCATAAATAGTTTGGGTGTCAGCATGATATTGCACGATTTCTGCCGACGTTAGGTTACCCAAAAAAGCGCGGGCAACAACGTCAAGAGAAACACCTAAAGATGCATCGCTACCGTCAACACCGTCGGCGCCATCTGACCCCGCTTCACCTTGCTCGCCCTGAGGGCCTTGAGCACCTGTTTCACCTTGTGCACCATCATCGCCATCTAGACCACAGCCGGTAAGAGCCGCTGAGATAAGAAGCGCTAAGACGCCGTATTTGAATTTTGACTGCGCAGACATTTAATTTCCTTTTTATCATGTTGTTACGCCAAACCTCAGCTTGCCAACTAGGCTGTTTAATTCTCGCTTTCAGTACGGGAACGAACCGATGGCATACAATGTAGATTTAGCTATTATTTTTAATTACATCTGTATATAAGCTAGAGCCAGTGTATGACACAAATATTAATTTGGCAAAAGGGTAAATTTACAAATGAATAACACCCCAATTTGTAGTATTAATAGAAGCTAATATTGGTCTGCTCTTACGCACTGTACGTAACAAACAATAAGAGTCGTAACTCACTAATATTTCTCTATTTCGCGACAACAAGGATTAAAATATGAAATTGAGGTTTACCGCATCAATCGCCGCAGTAGCCCTTGCAGTGACAGCGTGTGCTACATCGCCCACAGGTCGTAATCAGGTACTCTTATATTCTGAATCCCAACTGGAAGAAATGGGCGACCAAGCATTTAGCGGAATGAAAGAAGAACTTAAAATCTCAAACAAAGCTGTTCAAAATAGCTATGTTGAATGCGTCGCCAATGCGATCACCGCGAAGGTCCCTAATAGTGTGTTCGATGGTACATGGGAAGTTGTGGTATTTGACGATGAGCAGGTTAATGCCTTTGCTTTGCCTGGGGGGAAAATTGGTGTTTATACAGGGTTATTAAATGTAGCTGAAAACCAACACCAGCTTGCGGCAGTCATCGGCCATGAAGTGGGTCATGTAATTGCAGAACATGGTAATGAGCGTATGTCTCAATCAACGCTTATCAATATGGGCACCCAAGCAGCAGGTGCAGCTTTGGCGATGAACGAAGTTTCTCAAACGGCTCCTATCATGGCAGCCATTGGTTTAGGGTTACAAGTTGGGGTTCAACTACCGTTTAGCCGTACCCATGAGTCTGAAGCCGATGTTATTGGCCTTCAATTAATGGCTATGTCAGGCTTTGACCCTCGCCAATCCGTAAACTTATGGCAGAACATGGATGCGGCAAGTAATGGCGAACGCCCCTTAGAGTTACTTTCTACTCACCCTGCCCCGCAAACACGGATTAGCAACTTGCAAGCAAACATGAACGCTGCGTACACTGATTACCAGGCATCGGCGTATAGACCTAACTGTGGCTAGTTATTCAACGTCGCTAACGTAAAATAGAGCAAAAAAAACGCCACATTAATGTGGCGTTTTTGTATCAGGGAATAAAATCTTATTCGCTGTCGTTTTTGTGAAGGTGTACATCCATTTGTGGGAACGGAATTGAAATACCTTCTTGGTCGAAGCGAAGTTTAACTTGCTCAGTGAAGTCAAACTTAACGCCCCAGAAGTCAGACGCTTTACACCATGGACGAACCACGAAGTTAACGCTGCTATCAGCCAATTCAGAAACGGCAACAGTAGGTGCTGGCTCGCTGAGGATACGCTCATCGGCACGAACCATTTCATTAAGGATTTCTTTCGCTTTGCGCAAGTCTGCGTCATAACCAATACCAACAACCATATCAACACGACGTGTTTCTTTCGCTGAATAGTTAGTAATGTTATTGCTGTAAATGCCACCATTAGGAACAATAATTTCTTTGTTATCTGGTGTAGCCATTGTAGTAGTGAAAATGCCAATCTTATTGATTGTACCCGCAGTTCCAGCAGCTTCAACGAAATCGCCTGATTTGAAAGGCTTAAATACAAGAAGCATTACGCCAGCAGCAAAGTTTTTCAGTGAGTCTTGCAGTGACAAACCAATAGCTAAACCGGCAGCACCTAATATTGCAACAAGCGAGGTGGTATCGACACCAAGTTGGTTTAGCGACGCCACAATAACGAACAACATCAAAATAGCGCTAATAATGGCTTCTAAGAAGTCCACCAACATTGCATCGTACTTTGATTTTGCCATTAAACGGCGGAATAAAGATAGGATGAACCCTACAACGATTCGACCAATAACGTAGATAACAATCGCCATGGCAATATTAATGCCCCATGGGATTGCATAATCGTTAATGTAGCGTTCAACATCACTCGATGAGAATAATGATAAATTTTCTTCCATAATTTTGTCCTTGTTTTATCAATCGTAGTGTAAGCCGATTCAAAGTAGCAGGCTTTTAGAACTACGCCAACGACTTTGATGCACAAATAGCCATTTTTGGCCCAAAGTCTAATATTCACGTGGCCTACAGGCAATAAATATTATCCTAAAGTCGACTTTTTTCCTGCTAATTATTTCTTCAGAATTGTTTTCGAGCTGTTTAAACTTATTGTCGTAAATTCGTCATTAGGGTGTCATTTAAGCAATCTAATCTCAATGGCTCGTCAAGTTAGTTAGTAGCACCGAATAGCGAATCAGCCATAACGGACTATCGAAAACTTTACGAGAATTGATGATTTTTCCATCTAATTGGTGTAGAGTTTTTAGTCAAAATAAGCAGGATGCTTTAAAAAGTCTGCAAAGCGCTGAAAAACATTTAAAAAGAATGTGAACCGGACATGACGTTAGCAGGTATTGCTATTGTCAATTTTGTACAGCTTAGCAAATAGAATAAAAGGAATAATCTATGTTTTACTTTATATTACTGGCAATTATCGTAGCAGCATTGTTCTTGTATTCTTTGAGAACAGATAAAGGCGAACATACCAAGTACGCACGAAAGGACGGGCAAGCAGTACCTCCTCATCAAAACGAAACGCAAAACACCACTTCAACACCTTCGGCAGCTTAATTAACCCTAGTGCTATCAAAGCTATCGTAAATCTCAAAAAAATAGCTTTTTACAACGCATTGTAGCGATTTTCAGCTACGATGCGTTGCATCCACTTGCTCTAGACAAGTATCATATCTACATTATCCGCCATTTTTAGTTTCCCAATGCGCATACCGAGAATTTATTACCCCAACCCAATTCCTCTTGAAGAAGAATTTCAGTTAACTGAAGAAGCTGGGCATCACATTGCCAGTGTGCTTCGTTTGAAAGCGAATCATCCTATCGTATTATTTAACGGTGACGGCAACGAGTACAGCGCACAGATAATTAATGCTCAAAGAAAAAAGGTTTTTGTAGAGGCCGATGCGTGTTTAACGCTGTCAAAAGAATCATCGCTAAATATACATTTAGGCCAAGGTGTATCTAAAGGTGACCGAATGGATACGGTGCTGCAAAAAAGTGTAGAGCTTGGTGTTACCGAAATTACGCCTATTTTGTCCGAACGATGTACAGTTAAATTAGATGAAGCCAGGTGGGAAAAAAAGCTGCTGCAATGGCAAAAGATCATCATCGGTGCATGTGAGCAAAGTGGCAGAAATACACTGCCCTCGCTTAACCCGCCAATTGCCCTTAACAAATGGTTATCTGAATCAACCTCGAGTTCGCGGTTAGTATTGGCGCCGGGTGCAGAGAAGCCATTGGCCCGTCAACCATATAACTCTCAAGGCTTTCGTTTATTGATAGGTCCAGAGGGCGGACTTTCTGAAGGCGAAATTCACCAAGCTAATGAAAGCGGATTTACATCGTGCAGTTTAGGGCCTCGAATACTGCGTACTGAAACTGCCGCCATTAGCAGTATTAGCATTCTGCAAGCCCAGCATGGCGATTTTTAGGCGGGCAGTTTACGCAAGCTTTACAGGTTAATGATTAGAAAGTTTGGTTTTTTCGATACTTGATCTAAATGCTGAATGCCCCCACTTAAGTTTTAGTGGTATTCATACCTAAACCAACTTCGACAAATAAAATGCACCAACAGCCAACTATCACAATCAGTGCGTAATGCTGTTGGCAATTTATCTACCTTTATCAAAGAGTGAGAACATACATGCACTACACCCTTGGCGTGATTATGGATCCTATCGCGGTGATTAAGCCGCATAAAGACACCAGCTTAGCAATGATGCTTGAAGCCCAGCGCCGTGGCGCAACCGTACTGTACTTCGAACTTAAAGATATCTTTATAAACAACGGTAAGCCAATGGGGCTGGCTAGAACCATTACCGTGCGTGATCAAGCAACTGACTTTTACACCCTAGGTGAAGAACATACTGTTTCACTAGGCGACATTGATGTGTTGCTAATGCGCAAGGATCCGCCCTTCGACAGCGAGTTTTTGTATGCTACCCATATATTATCGCTTGCCCAGGACGAAGGCGCGCTGGTTGTAAATAATCCGCAAGCGCTTCGAGACTACAACGAAAAATTATTTACCTCTTTGTTTCCTGAGCACATTCCTAACACATTGGTAACCAATAATCAGAAGCTTATTCGTGATTTTCATGCAAAGCATCAAGATATTATTTGTAAGCCTTTGGATGGAATGGGCGGTGCTTCAATTTTCAGAGTGAAGCCAGATGGAAATAACTTAGGCGTGATCATTGAAACGCTAACCAATTTAGGCAAACGTTACATGATGGTTCAAGAATACTTGCCACAAATTAAGGATGGCGATAAACGTATTCTTATTGTGGACGGTGAAGTGATTCCTTATTGCTTGGCGCGCTTACCCACCAAGGGGGAGACTCGTGGCAATCTGGCAGCAGGCGGAACAGGCAGACCCCAAGAAATTTCAGAAACTGATCGTGCGTTAGCTGAAGCTGTTGCTCCCACATTACGAGAGAATAATATTTTATTTGTTGGGCTGGACGTGATTGGCGAAAAAATCACAGAAATAAACATTACTAGCCCAACATGCGTAAGAGAGATAGAGGGTCATTATAATATTAATATTATGGCCTCGTTATTCGACGCAATTGAAAAGCGCCTTACAACTAAGTAGCGTTTTGCACTAACTGTAAGTAAGTGAGAAGTAGAGGAAACAATGACAGAACTGAAAAGTTTACAAAACCACTTTCTAGTAGCGATGCCTTCGCTAGATGACCCGTATTTTTCTCGCTCTCTCACTTATATTTGCGAACACAACAAAGACGGTGCCATGGGGCTGGTAATCAATCAGCCTTCAACTATGAACTTAAAAGAACTGCTCGAGCAAACCGACAAAGACTTAACCGTGGCGGAAGACAAAGCCGAGCAAATTATTCTTGCCGGCGGGCCGGTAAGCCAAGAACGAGGGTTCGTTCTGCATTCCAGTCAAAGTGGCTGGGACTCAAGCTTAGCCTTATCGCCTGACGTTATGATCACCACTTCAAAAGATATTTTATCAGCAATAGGCACTAACACTGGGCCAGATTCATCGATTATCGCGTTAGGTTATGCGGGCTGGACTGCTGGGCAACTTGAACAGGAAATGCAAGATAACTCGTGGCTAACCATAGAGGCCGATGACGACATTTTGTTTAACACGCCTATTCATAAAAAATGGCAAGCAGCGGTAAATAAACTTGGTGTAGATGTGTGGCAACTCGCACCAGGAGCCGGACATGCCTGATATTGGCAGTAGAACAGTATTAGCCTTCGACTTCGGTACAAAAAGTATTGGAGTTGCAGTAGGACAAGAAATTACCGGTACGGCGTCACCGCTAGCCGCACTGAAAGCCCGCGATGGTATTCCAGATTGGAATGTTATTGAAAAGCTTTATGAAGAGTGGCAACCGCAGCTTGTGGTGGTGGGTTTACCGCTGAATATGGATGGCACCGAGCAAGAAGTTACACAGCGCGCCAAAAAATTCGCCAATCGCTTACATGGTAGATTCAAAGTAGCAGTAGATTTATGCGATGAAAGGCTTACCACAACGGATGCAAAATCTATGTTGTTCGAACTTGGCGGCTATAAAAAGCTAACCAAAGAAAAAATAGACAGCGTATCGGCCTGCGTGATTTTTACCAGCTGGGTTGAAAACCAATACGGCGACTAGTTTCTCGCCGTTATTTGGACACCCACCTTTTCCGTTAGTTGGACACCCATTTATTTAGGCTGTGATCACCTTTTCCGTTAGCTGGACACCTTTTCCGTTAGCTGGACACCCACCTTTTTATGTAACTGCGCCGTTATTTGGACACCCACCTTTTCCATTAGTTGGACACCCACCTTTTAAAAGATTTGGAGTTCCTTTTTATCATCACTTCTTTTAAGACAGCCACAATTTCAATCATTACCTCTTGGACACCCACAGTTTCAATCACGAATTAATGAATAAGAAAATCAGAAACCCGTAATGCTAAAATCATTACCTCTCGGACACCCACAATTTCAATCACGAATTAATGAATAAGAAAACCAGAAACCCGCAATGCTAAGGTCTACTTTCTCCGCACTTCCAGCAGGTATCAAAAGCTTCGCCGTTTGGTTCATTACAATGTCCGCACACCCATGGAAATTTCTCAGCTGGTTCGTGGCTGTCCATGAGAGAATTCACAACTTTATTGGCTCTGGTAGACCAAGATTCATCTATTAACCAAAGTTCGGGTTGTGACTCTTGCCATGGCAGTTCACCCATCGCCCCACCTGCAAATTCGTTTTTCACTAGGTAAGGTATAGAAAGCGCATCGAGTTCACTCTTTACCGACTGAAGTAAGAAAGGGTCTGAAGACGTAAAAAGCTTAATCAAGAGTTTTAGTCATCCATATCGATTGAGACATTCGATAATGTGCCCAAGCTCGATCCATCGTTAGAATCTAGCTTAATCATTAGGCGCAAATCATTGGGAGAATCAGCATGGTGTAAGGCTTGGTCTAAATCAATACTACCCTCGCGATATAAATCGTACAACGCCATATCGAAACTTTGCATGCCTAACTCTTTGCCCTTTTTCATGGCTTCTTTCAAGCTACCTATTTCATTGCGTTGAATAAGGTCGCTCACTAGAGGAGAGTTTAATAGTATTTCAATTGCCGCTACCCTTCCCTCGCCGTCTTTGGTTGGAAGAAGTTGTTGTGCCACTATAGCTTTTATATTTTGGCTTAAGTCAAAACGTAACTTGTCATGTTGGTCTTTTGGCGCTAGATGCATAATACGCTCAATTGCTTGGTTAGCGTTGTTGGCATGGAGTGTTGCCACACATAAGTGCCCCGTATCAGCGAACGACATGGCGTATTCCATTGTCTCCATTGAACGAATTTCACCAATAAGAATGACATCAGGCGCTTGTCGCAAGGAGCTTTTCAATGCATCGTCGAATGAGTGGGTGTCTATACCCACTTCACGCTGAGTTATCACGCAAGATTTATGCTCATGCACAAATTCAATAGGATCTTCAATAGTTAAAATATGCCCATAAGAATTACTATTTCGATGACCGATAAGTGCGGCCAACGAGGTTGATTTACCCGTGCCTGTGCCACCTACAAAAAGTACCAAACCACGCTTTGACATAATGATATCTTTTAACACCGAAGGTAAACCCAGGTCATCAACCTTAGGAATTTCGGTCACAATACGACGTACCACCATCCCGGCTTGATCTCGTTGCCAGAAGGCCGAACAACGAAAACGCCCTAGGCCTTCTCGTACAATGGCAAAATTACATTCCTTGGTAGTATGAAAAGCCTCTTTTTGCTTTTCATTCATAGCCTCATGAACAAGTGCTAATGCATCTTCATCATTAAATGAATTTTCCGAAATGGGAGTAAGCTTACCGTGCACTTTGGCGCTAACGGGAAAGCCCGCGGTAACGAATAAGTCAGAAGCAGATTTCTCTACCATTTTTTCTAAAAAGCTATCTAACATTACCCGTCCTTAAAAATTACTCATCGATTGCTTGTCTTTCGATTTAGCAGCGGCGTCTTCTTTAGAAATGGCACCTAATGCCAACAAGCGTTGTAGGCACTGATCCATAGTTTGCATACCCGTAGCTTGGCCCGTTTGAATAACCGAATACATTTGAGGCACTTTATCTTCACGAATAAGATTTCGTATTGCAGGGATACCTACCATGATTTCATGCGCTGCGATTCGCCCTCCCCCTACTTTCTTCAACAGGGTTTGAGAAATTACAGCTCTTAGCGATTCAGACAACATAGAGCGCACCATCGCTTTTTCTTCGGCAGGAAACACATCAATAATACGGTCTATTGTTTTAGGTGCTGAGTTAGTATGCAGGGTGCCAAATACTAAATGCCCAGTTTCCGCTGCTGAAATAGCTAAGCGGATGGTCTCTAAATCACGTAATTCACCAACTAAAATAACATCTGGATCTTCACGTAATGCAGAGCGAAGTGCGTTACTGAAAGAGTGGGTGTCTCGATGGACTTCCCGTTGGTTTACAAGACTTAATTTATTTTCGTGCACAAACTCGATAGGATCTTCGATAGTAAGAATGTGCTCGCGCTTATGTGAATTGATATGGTCAACCATAGCAGCTAGGGTTGTACTCTTACCCGACCCTGTGGCGCCAGTGACTAGAACAATGCCGGTAGGTTGGTTGATTATTTCTTTGAATATTTCAGGCGCACCTAAATCATCAAGCGTAAGAACCGTGTTGGGGATAGTACGAAGCACAGCTGCTGCACCGCGATTTTGCACAAAAGCATTTACACGAAACCGCGACAAGCCACTAATTTCGAATGAGAAATCGGTTTCCAAGTTCTCTTCGTATTCTTTACGTTGCATGTCATTCATTATTTCATAAATAAGTGCATGGACTTGTTTATGATCTAATGCGGGTACATTAAGCTTACGCATTTCTCCGTCTACGCGGATAAGAGGTGGCAGACCTGCTGATAAGTGCAAATCTGACGCTTTATTTTTAGCGCTGAAAGCCAAAAGTTCGGTAATATCCACAACAACTCCTCAAAAAGGTGAATAATGCAAACAATAGCAGAAAGACTCAATAGTGCACGACAGGATGTGAGCCTAGCTACTGCCAACGCTAATCGTCCACCAAATTCAGTTAAATTGCTAGCCGTGAGTAAAACTAAACCGGTATCGGATATTATGGCAGCGTATGAAGAGGGACAACGTACATTCGGCGAAAACTATATACAAGAAGGTGTAGATAAAATACAGCAGCTGTCTGCACTTAGTGATATTGAATGGCATATGATAGGCCCAATTCAATCAAATAAGACAAAAATAGTTGCCGAGAATTTTGACTGGGTACAATCCGTTGATAGGGAAAAAATAGCGCGTCGTTTGAATGACCAACGTCCGGCGGAGATGGCCCCCTTAAATGTATGTATTCAAGTGAATATAGATGATGAAGCAAGTAAGTCAGGTGTAAAACCTGAAGACGTAGATGAACTGGTGCGCTTTATTACCAAGCAGGACAAACTTTGCTTACGCGGGCTAATGGCAATTCCAAAAGCAAACCCAGACAGCCATGAACAAGCGCAAAGCTTAAGTGCTTTAAAGGAATTGTTCGACCGATACCATACAAACTTGACCAATTTTGATACCCTGTCCGTAGGAATGAGTAGTGATATGCAAAGCGCCATCGCTCATGGGTCTACCATGGTAAGAATTGGCACCGCAATCTTCGGCGCACGAAATTAGTTCCTACTATTTTTAACTGAACGCTGTTAGTTTTTTCAACTTACAATAGGATTCATATGCAACAAAAGAAATTGGCATTCATTGGCGCGGGCAACATGAGCCGCAGCATCATTAGTGGTTTAATTCAGTCTGGCTACGATAAGACACGCATTTTAGCGAGCAACCCGTCTACTCCGAAACTCGATAAGTTAAAAGAGGAATTCGGTATTCAAATTACCCAGTCTAATGATGAAGCCTGCCAATTTGCAGATGCTATTGTGTTAGCCGTGAAACCCCAGATGATGGGTGACATGTGCGCAGACCTTAAGCAGAACAATGACTTAACTGGCAAGCTATTCCTTAGTATCGCAGCTGGGTTACCCGTATCTCGATTACAAGAAATGCTAGGCGGTGAATATCCCGTTGTTCGTATTATGCCAAACACACCAAGCCTACTTGGTAAGGGTATGTCGGGCATGTATGCAGATAATACAGTGTCAGAAGATGACAGAACTTACGTTGATGATGTGATGAATAGCGTAGGTGAGACAGTATGGGTTGAAGAGGAAGACGGTATCAATGGCGTTATCGCTGCAGCTGGCAGTAGCCCTGCGTATTTCTTCTTGTTTTTACAAGCTATGCAAGAGGAAGCTATAAACATGGGCTTCGATAAAGCACAGTCACGTTTGATGGTACAACAAGCCATGTTAGGGGCCGCTGAAATGGTTTGTCACAATCCTGACCTTGAATTAAGTGAGCTTCGTGCCCAAGTTACTTCTAAAGGCGGCACTACAGCTGCGGCAGTCAATACCTTAATTGATCAAGGCTTGAGTGATATCGTAAGTAAAGCGATGCGCGCTGCGGTAGCTCGTGCTGAAGAAATGGCAAAACAGCTTTAACGTTTTTAGGAACATCAAAACATGAATGCAACGGTTTTTCTGGTAGATACACTATTTGGTTTGTATTTAATGGTGGTTATCTTACGCCTATGGTTGCAACTGGTTAGGGCTGATTTTTATAACCCTATGAGCCAGTTTATTGTAAAGGCCACTCACCCTATCGTGGGGCCGTTGCGCAGAATAATCCCTTCAATTGGTCGCTTCGACACTGCTACCTTTGTGCTGGCGCTTGTTGTTGCCGCGTTAAAAATAATCACGCTTTCGCTGATGGTCGGTGGCAGTTTGAATCCAGTAGGCATCGTAATAGTTGCGCTGATTGAAGTGGTAAAAGAAACGCTTTCTATCATGTTCTGGGTGTTGATTTTACGCGCCATTTTAAGTTGGGTATCACAGGGTCAAACGCCTATCGACTACCTTCTTTATCAACTAACTGAGCCTTTCTTAGCACCCATCAGAAAAGTTATACCGCCTTTAGGTGGTTTAGACTTATCTGTGCTGATTGCCATTATCGGACTACAGTTTTTACAATTGCTACTTCAAGACACATTCAGGTTCTTTTAAGCTGAACGTGCGGAGTGATAACATGAAAAAAATCAGTACATTACTTTTTGGTTTACTGGGTAGTTTGTTACTTATTACAAGTAGCGCAGCGTACGCTGAGCAAAAGCAACAATTAGGCGAGTGGGATGTACATTACATGGTAGTGAGTACTCCTTTTCTTACCCCTGAGGTCGCGGCCTCTTACGGCATAGTTCGTAGTAAGTTTAACGCCTTGGTCAATATTTCAGTACTAGACGCCGTAACAGGAACTGCTCAACGGGTATCGGTTTCTGGTACTGCTAAGAACTTGATAGGCACCACTAAGACACTCACCTTTAAAAAGGTAGAAGAAGGTGATGCTATTTACTACCTAGCAGTGCTGCCTTTTAGAGATAGAGAAAACTACCGGTTTAGTATTGATGTTCAGCGTGGGAATACCATGCAGACCTTGAATTTTAAACAAGAAATGTTTGTTGATGGCTAAGGTTTAAAGTAAGCCGAAAGCGCGAAACACGTAATATAATTTTGTAAAAATACTAATTGGCGAGTGAAAACTCGCCTTTTTTATGCGCGCTAAAAGGTTAGACACCCACCCAAACCATCCTCTTGTTCAGTATATTCAACAAGAGAAATACCTCAGTATCTTAATCACTATTTTGAGATTGAGCTCCCTTATGCCAAGCCCTAGAAAGTCATTAATCTGTTTACAGAACACGCCCTACTATCACTGCGTATCTCGGTGTGTAAGACGAGCATTTTTGTGTGGAGATGACCATTACACTGGGAAAAGTTACGAGCATCGACGTCAATGGGTTGAAGACCGGCTCATAGCATTAACGAACGTATTTTCAATTGATGTATGTGCCTATGCGGTAATGAGTAACCATACCCACTTGGTATTACATGTAGATAGAAACGAAGCCTTGTCGTGGACCACCGAGGAAGTATTAAGGCGTTGGCATTCTCTGCATAAGGGCACTGTGTTAACCCAGCAATATATGCAGCCTACACAGCGGGCATCACTTACAGAAGCTCAGATAACCACTATCATATCGACAGCAAATGTTTATAGACAACGGTTGTACGATATCAGTTGGTTTATGAGGTTGCTTAATGAGTTTATTGCTCGTGAAGCTAACAAGGAGGATGAGTGCACGGGGCGTTTTTGGGAAGGAAGGTTTAAATCTCAGGCTCTACTTGATGAAGCCGCATTGGCAGCGTGCATGGCTTATGTAGATTTAAATCCGCTACGTGCGGGTATCTCAAAGGCGCCAGAAAAATCTGAATTCACAAGCATTAAACATCGAATAGAGGCAGCACAATTTGGCCTCCAACCAGCGTTCCTTAAGCCTCTGGTGGGAAGTTCGTCACACGGCTTGAAAGGGTTGCCGTTTAATTTAGCTGATTATTTAACTTTGGTCGATGAAACTGCCAGGCAAATTAGTGCAGGTAAATCAGGCTACGTACTCCACAATGTCTCCCCAATTTTACAGCGTACCGGCTTGTCGCAAACAAATTGGAATAGTATGGTCGTTGGGATTGAAGCTATCTTTTCAAACTCTATTGGCCTATCGATTGCCCAACGTAAGCTAGCTCTTTCTAAAACTGGGTGATATCACACAGTTAAATCAAATTCGATAAAATAATGCGCGGCTAGGTGCACCCAAACCATATTTACCATCAGTTTTCTCTTGGTGCATGCCACACCTAGAACCTTTAGTGCTAGGTGAATATTCGCGACACCATTTTGTCTCACTAATGTTTGTTATCCGTCCTGGAAATCATAGTTCATCTGTCTCATAGCTCTAAAACTATGTTTGAAACTGTGGGTGTCTTAACATTATCTT
The DNA here is from genome assembly GCF_000213655.1 of Alteromonas naphthalenivorans. Lineage (NCBI taxonomy): Bacteria > Pseudomonadati > Pseudomonadota > Gammaproteobacteria > Alteromonadales > Alteromonadaceae > Alteromonas > Alteromonas naphthalenivorans. The sequence goes on along the minus strand of NC_015554.1, from coordinate 472,432 downwards.
CGATTTTTTATACCTCAATCCTTTACCCCCAAAGCATACTGGTAAATAATCTTAAGATACTGGTCGGGCTAGTTTATGGCTGTCCGAATAAAAATTATAACGAGAATAACCATGACCAACGCATACCCTCATTTACTTGAGCCCCTAGATCTCGGCTTCACCACGTTAAAAAACCGTACTTTAATGGGCTCTATGCACTTAGGCCTTGAAGAAGAAAAAGGCGGATTCGATAAGCTTGCAGCCTTTTACGCAGAACGAGCAAAAGGGGGTGTGGCACTTATCGTAACAGGGGGAATTAGCCCCAACATTTCTGGCTGGGTTGCCCCTTTCGCTGGCAGAATGACAGCCAAACGTCACGCAAAAAAGCACAGAGTAATTACTGAAGCCGTGCATGCTGAAGGCGGTAAAATTTGTATGCAAATTTTGCACTCTGGTCGTTACGGCTATCACCCTCTTGCCGTATCGGCTTCCCCTGTTAAGTCTCCAATTACGCCGTTTAAACCTCGCGCCTTATCTTCAAAAGCTGTGACATCCACAATTAAAGACTACGTTAGTTGTGCCGCTCTTGCGAAAGAAGCTGGTTACGATGGCGTAGAGGTGATGGGATCTGAAGGTTATTTAATTAACCAGTTCTTGGTAAAGCGTACTAATCATCGTGATGACGAATGGGGTGGGTGTCTAGAAAACAGGGTAAAAATAGCGGTCGATATCGTAAAAGGTATTCGTGAAAAGGTGGGCACTGACTTCATCATTATTTACCGCCTGTCGATGCTCGATTTGGTTGAAGGTGGCGCTAAATGGGATGAAGTTGTCTATCTTGCCAAAGCGATTGAAAAAGCTGGTGCTACACTTATTAATACCGGCATCGGTTGGCATGAAGCACGTGTTCCAACTATTTCGACTTCGGTGCCGCGCGCAGCCTTCACGTGGATAACACAGCGGATGAAAAAGGAAGTATCACTGCCGCTTGTTACAACAAACAGAATTAATACGCCTGAAGTGGCCGAAGGCGTTTTAGCCGATGGCCATGCAGACATGGTATCAATGGCAAGACCATTTTTAGCCGATTCACAGTTTGTAGCCAAAGCGATGCGCAATGAATCTCAACTAATTAACACCTGTATTGCGTGTAATCAAGCGTGCTTAGACCATGCATTTGAACAAAAACGTGCTAGCTGTTTAGTTAATCCGCAAGCCTGCTACGAAACAGAACTGACCTTTACTCCAGTAACACATAGTAAACGTATTGCAGTGGTTGGAGCTGGCCCTGCTGGGCTTGCATTTGCTATGTATGCTGCAGATAGAGGCCATCAAGTCATCTTGTTCGACAAAGCAAGTGAGCTTGGTGGGCAGTTCAACTACGCAAAACAAGTACCAGGCAAAGAAGAGTTTTATGAAACTATTCGCTACTTCAGCAATCAACTTGAACGGACTGGGGTTACCGTAACCCTTAATACCGATGTTACCTGTGAATTTCTTACTGAAAGCGGTTTTGATGAGGTGGTATTGGCTAGTGGTATCAACCCTAGAAGCCTAACTATCGAAGGTGCTGACCATTCTAAAGTCATGAGTTATATAGATGTGCTTCGCGACCACAAAGCTGTGGGGCAAAAAGTCGCTATTATTGGAGCGGGCGGCATCGGTTTCGATGTGGCCGAGTATTTAGTTGAAGACAAAGACCTATCGCTCAATACTGATAAGTGGCTGTCTCATTGGGGGATTGATAAAAACTATACCAATGAAGGCGCGCTCACCGAGAAATCTTATACTCCTTCAAGCCGAGAAGTATTCTTACTTCAACGTAAGACATCCAAAGTTGGCAAGGGCTTGGGTAAAACAACAGGTTGGATCCACCGACAATCCTTGAAGCTGCATAATGTGCAAATGGTGAATGGTGTAAGTTACGAGAAGGTTGATGATGAAGGTTTACATGTTCTAATAAATGATAAACCGAAATGCTTAGCCGTAGACAACGTTATCGTGTGTGCAGGACAAGAACCGTTTAAGCCTTTGCAAGCACCGCTGGAGGCTGCCGGTGTGAGTGTCCACATTATTGGTGGTGCAGATGTAGCCGCTGAACTTGATGCGAAGCGTGCTATTCGCCAAGGTGCAGAGTTAGCCGCTAAAATTTAAAGTTGATTGCACTTAAAGGTGGGTGTCTCAGTTTAGTTTTATAAAAAGATGGGAAGCTAATTAGCTTCCCTTCCTTATATTTCTTATATATCTACTAGAACTGATCGAACATAATCGTATTACCGTCTGGATCTTTTACTACGCAATGCCCTGGCCCTTCATCGCCTTTGACTGGCACATCTATTTCAATGCCTTTATCCTTCAAGCGCTGCTCAAGTTCACGCACATCAGTGGGATTGAAGGTTAAAATATTGCCCTCAAACATACCCTCGAACAAACCAATCATGGTTTGCCCACTTTTCATGATAACCCATTTCTCTTCTACCGAACCGCACGACGGCATGGCCTCAAAGCCAAGCGTTTCATAAAACGCTTTCGAGATGGCAATATCACTGACCGCTAAACTTAACGAAAAAAGCCCAGGTTGCACTGTGTTCTCCTAAGAATCTAACAGAATGAATTACATACTGTAGATAAGTGCACAAGCAAGATCACTGTATTTGGTCGCAAAACGTTCAATTATTCCGCTAAGTTAGTGTTGCCACTCTTTTGCTAGCACAACCGCTTCGCCGCCCTCTACTTTCACTTCTTTACGCGACTCTTTGCCTTGGCTGTCCACCGCATAAAACTCATAAACGGTTATTCCAGTGCCATGCTGAACACTTTCAATAATGCGTTTTGCTTCGAAATCCGGTGAAGATTGTTTTAATGCTCCACTAACATTTTCAGGCAACTGAGACCAGACTAAGTCTCTTTGTATCTCTACTACTTTCCATTTGTCAGCCACTTGTAGCATATCGAACTCAATTTCTCTGCCATCGGCCAATACGCCTTCAACATCAAGGTAAGTGTTGCCATGTTTCAGTTCTTTTTCCACTTCATTTACTGTGAAAGATGGCTCAATGGCTTTGATAGCGGTTAACGCATTGTCTGGAATGTCACTAACACTCATACCAACTTTTTCGTTTAACGTGGCACCAATTTTAGCGTGTTCGCCGTGATTAGCTTTTGGCGCAACGCTCTCCCCTACTTCTAAACGCGTGAACGTCACACTGGCATAATCACCATTTACCTTATCTTCTTCCCAGTTGCCTGTACCTAAGCACGCCGGATACCAGAAACCTGGGTCATCTTTAGTGCTACATTGGTTATAAGCACCAGCTTTAAAGTAATTCCAATCTAACGTGTAGCCATATGGATGGTCGTGCTCATCAAGTTTACCGTTAGCGTCTACAGCATTGGCGAGGTTGATTTTATATTCTACGGTTTCATGCCCATCAGCTTCGAAAGTTAAATACATCACATCACCGTGCACATTCACTACGTAACTCAGCGCTTCACCTAAGGCTAATCCTGCTTCACCAGGATCTTCAGGATTTGTCCATAAATTCCCCCAGACTGGATAAGCTATATCTCTTCGATTAGCATCATCTTTTGGAAGGTTTCTTTCATAAGTCCAAAATACCGAGCCTTTTTCATGGTTAGGCCATTTCTTATAATAAATCTTAAGCGGTTCGTTCCCCCACCCAAAACCTTTTATCTTTTTCTCCCATTTACTGGCATGTATTTGACCGATAACCACTGAATAGGCTGGTGCTTTTTCCGGGTATTTCGCGCGCAGAGCTACATGGTTTACTTTTAACGTAGCTTCCATCTTGCCACCTACTCGCCCAAAGCGTTTCGCTATAGGGTTGCTAGCTACAGTAAAATTATTCTTGGGAGATTTAGTCTTAATTCGTGTACTTTTTCCACGTAACATATGACGCAGTTCACTACGTGTGTTACTGGAATTTGCGGTTGTTAGCGCTTTGTTTGGAGACGTAAATACCATACCGCCGTTTTCGTCTAGGTAAAAAAAGTCAGGATGGGAAAAATCTTGGATGTCTTTTACTGAGACACTATCTGGCTTCCCATCATTATTTTCATCAGTTGGCAGCGTAATATTCCACTCACTTAAATCGAATTTATCAGCGGGGACGACATCCGCAATAGCACCAACATTAAATATTGAAAGTATGAGCAACATAGCAGCATTACTGCACTTTCCTCGTTGAGGGATAACTTTCATAAAAAACCTCTTAAATTATATGTTAAGCGTACTTCTTGTGCGGTACTTGCCTGATACGAACCTCTTTCATAAAAACAACAAATGGCTTTACCAATACACCATCAAGGATGCATTTAAAAGCAGAGATAAAATACCAAAAAACATTACCAACGAAGAATTAATGTAATACCAATTTAACATTCAAACAATTTAATTACAAAATACTTTCATTTCATTCATTAGGCTGCACAGGACAATTGCCTAATATGGGCTAGTGAAACGTAAAGGAAGGTTGAATAGCTAAAAAGTGTGGGTGTCCATTAGTGAGACTATTCATTAGGCTGCACAGGACAATTGCCTAATATGGGCTAGTGAAACGTAAAGGAAGGTTGAATAGCTAAAAAGTGTGGGTGTCCATTAGTGAGACTATTGATGAGACTCATGAGTGATACTCTTTTTGAGCCCTGCATTTGTGGCTGTCTGCTAAATAGAGGGTCTGCAAGATAGACGCTTGTTCATATTTAATAGGCTAAAGAAGTAGGTTCGTCTAGCCTTCAAATACGTGGGTGTCTATAAATTGCTATTGATGAGACTCATGAGTGATACTCTTTTTGAGCCCTGCATTTGTGGCTGTCTGCTAAATAGAGGGTCTGCAAGATAGACGCTTGTTCATATTTAATAGGCTAAAGAAGTAGGTTCGTCTAGCCTTCAAATACGTGGGTGTCTATAAATTGCTATACAGAACTATGGGTGTCCAAATTCAAAGAACAGGTACAATTATTAAAGAATTATTGAAACCAGCGAGTTTCCTGAGGCTCGCAAGCCAGCCTACAAACTACTTATTGATTTTTGTGAGGATATTGGAACGCTTAAATCCAGTGCTCAAATAACTGAACACTATCTAGCTGAAGAATTATTGGGAAAGCAAATTGTGGTTATAGTTAACTTTCCGCCCAAGCAAATAGGCCCCTTTACGTCAGAATGCTTGGTGACAGGTTTCTATCGTGAGGATGGTGTGGTGTTAGTCAGCCCCGACAAACCTGTGCCTAATGGCGCAAAACTGGGCTGACTATTTAACCCGTGGCTACATCGCTCTGCGTCCTTTCTCAAAACGAGCTATCAACACTAGCCTCATAAAGCAGGCTTAAGCATCCGCCTTAGCCAAATGCGCAACTTCATTGCGCCATGCTTTTTCATAGGCCGAGCGAGACAACACCCGTTCAGCATATGACTTTACATTGTCGAACTTTAGGTCTAGCTCACTGCCTTTTGCCCATGACAACACTTGGGCTGTCACGATGTCGGCCATTGTGAACAAACTGCCGCACACATACTCTTTGTCATTAAGAAGTAGCGAGAACGCTGTTAACGCTCGATCAAATTCCCACGCTGCTGTGTTTTGCATCTGGGGAATACGATGCTGCTCAGGTAAAGCAAAGGTATGCTTTGCTTTACTCCATAAGGGCTGCTCTAGTTCGCTAACGGCAAATATCATCATTTGCTCATACAACCCACGTTCAAATGTACCTGATGCAGGAATAAACTCTTCCATTGCATGCTTTTCTGCTAAGAAGGTCACTATGGCACCTGACTCAGAAAGGGCACCTTGTTCAGTGACTAATACAGGAATTTTAGTGGCCGGATTAAGTGTTTTAAATGCTGAGTTTAAGTGTTCACCGGCTTTTAAATTCACCACCTTGTACTCGTAAGGTAAGCCAATTTCTTCTAAAGCCCATGCCACCCTTACCGACCGCGTTTTCGGGTATCCATAAAGTGTATACATTGCGTGCTCCGCGTTTAAAATACTTCAATTTAACAGCATAAAGCCATATTGAAGCCAAAACGCGGTGCAAACAGCTTATGCGTCTTGGCGTCGTAAAAAGACTAATTCAGTGGCTGTACTTTGTGACTCGCTATAAACATAACCTTCACTGTCGAAAGCTTGTAACCCTTCAACATCACTTACTTCGTTTTCAATAATATATCTTGCCATTAATCCACGAGCTTTTTTGGCAAAAAAGCTGATAATTTTATATTGATCGTTTTTATAGTCTTTAAAGACAGGTGTAATCACCATACCTTCAAGTTCTTTTTTCTTAACGGCCTTAAAGTATTCATTAGAAGCAAGGTTCACCAAAACGTTATCACCCTGCGCTTGCATGGCGTCGTTTAAAACCTGAGTAATACGACTCCCCCAAAATGCATACAAGTCTTTACCTTCCGGATTCGCTAACTTGGTGCCCATTTCTAAACGGTACGCTTGCATTAAATCCAACGGACGTAACAGCCCGTAAAGGCCAGACAAAATCCGCAAGTGGTCTTGGGCATAACTAACGGCTTTATTGCTTAGTGTATTAGCGTCTAGCCCTGTGTATACATCACCATTGAATGCGTACATGGCTTGACGCGCATTATCAGCAGTGAAAGGGGTAGAAAACTCAGCAAATCGATTAGCATTAAGTGTGGCTAACTTGTCACTAATTTTCATTAACGAAGAAAGGTCGGCTGGCGAAAGGGTACGGCACACTTCCATCAAACGCTCAGTGTCTTGAAGCATGGTAGGCTGCGTGAAATCATCCACCTTAATGGGGGTTTCAAAATCTAGGTTTTTCGCTGGGGATACTACAACTAACATCTTCGACTCCTTATCTTTTTCAGGCTTTATTATACCACTGTGAAAAAGTTGAGGTTGAATTTAGCATTAAAAACCTATAAATCAACGTAACAGAGAAATCCGATTAGCCAGTATTTACCGTGTCTGCGCTATAAATTGTCACACGGGTTTGGTATAACTATACCCAAATACGCAAACGTTTGAACCTATCAAACAATTACGCCCTACATACGCAAAAGCGAACCGCTTTACACGACTTGCCTTTCCGGCAATTCGTCCGAGTTTTTTAATTTAAGATTAGAGAGAATTATGAGCAACCAGCTAGCTTCGTTACGTGAGATCACCACGGTCGTTGCCGACACCGGCGATATCGACGCAATCAAAAAATACCAGCCAGTAGACGCAACAACAAACCCATCTTTGTTGTTAAAAGCCGCCAGCTTGCCTCAGTATGCCAGCCTAATCGACGACTCAGTAGCGTGGGCTAAACTACAATCATCTGATAGCGATCAACAACTTATCGACGCATCCGACAAACTTGCTGTTGCTATTGGTAAAGAGATTTCAGACTCTATCCCAGGTCGTATTTCTACGGAAGTAGATGCCCGTTTGTCTTTCGACAAAAATGCCACCGTAGAAAAAGCAGAGCGTCTTGTTCAACTTTATCAAGATGCCGGCATCGATAAGTCACGTATTCTAATTAAAATGGCATCAACGTGGGAAGGCATTCAGGCTGCTGAAATACTTGAGAAAAAAGGTATTCAGTGCAACCTAACCTTATTATTTAGCTTTGCCCAAGCGCGCGCTTGTGCTGAAGCTGGCGCATATCTTATTTCACCGTTTGTAGGCCGTATTCTAGATTGGTACAAAAAATCGACGGGTAAAACTGAATATGCTGCCGATGAAGATCCAGGTGTGGTGTCGGTTACCAGTATTTACAACTACTACAAAGAACATGGTTACAACACGGTAGTCATGGGCGCAAGCTTCCGCAACATTGGTGAAATCCAATCGCTAGCGGGCTGCGATCGCCTAACTATAAGCCCTGCTTTATTAGAAGAGCTTGCCAATGAACCGGGCGAACTTACTGTTAAGCTTAAAGATAATGGCGCTACAAAAACCCCTGGCGATCGTTTGACCGAGTCTGAATTCCGCTGGGAAATGAACCAAGATGCCATGGCAACAGAAAAGCTTTCTGAAGGTATCCGCAACTTCGCAGCAGACCAAGACAAGCTTGAAGTAATGCTTCGTGAAAAGTTAAGTGCGTAAACCATAGGGAATTAGTAAATGAGTACACTAACATCATTGCCACAATGGCAAGCACTTAATCAAATTGCAGCTTCAATGAAAGATGCACACATGCGTGATTGGTTTAAGGCTGATCCTAAGCGTGCTGAAAAAATGCAGTTAGAAGCGTGCGGCATTTTTCTTGATTACTCTAAGAACCGCGTAAACGAACACGCGTTAGGTGCACTTTTCGATTTAGCCCGTGCATGTAAGTTAGATGACGCCCGCGACGCCATGTTTAACGGTGAGCAAATCAACAGCACTGAAGGTCGTGCGGTTCTTCATACCGCGTTACGTAACTTCTCTGATTCACCTGTAATGGTTGATGGCGAAGACGTCATGCCCGAAGTACGTGCCACCCTTGATAAAATTCGCGACTTCACTGCATTAGTTCACAGTGGCGAACATAAAGGCTACACAGGCAAATCTGTGAAGCATATTGTTGCGATTGGTATTGGCGGTTCTTTCCTTGGCCCTAAAATTATGACCGAAGCCCTAAAACCTCATACGGTTGAGACGGTTAAGGTTCATTTTGTGGCTAACGTTGACGGCTGCCATATTCATGATGTGTTAACCAAACTCGATCATGAAGAAACCCTTGTCGTCATGTCTTCTAAGTCATTCACTACCCAAGAAACATTGCAAAACACCCTTTCTGCCAAAGCTTGGTTTTTGAAGTCGGGCGGCACACAAGAAGATATCGCGAAGCACTTTGTTGCCGTGTCTTCAAATGTAAAAGCGGCCACTGAATTCGGAATAGCAGAAGATAACATTTTCCCTATGTGGGATTGGGTTGGTGGCCGTTATTCTTTATGGTCAGCAATTGGGTTACCTATTTCTTTAGCGTTAGGTTTTGAAAACTTTAAAGGTTTACTTGAAGGCGCGTTCGACATGGACACGCACTTTAAAACAGCACCGTTAGAACAAAACCTACCTGTTTTACTTGGCCTATTAGGCGTGTGGTATCGCAATTTCTTCGATGCACAGTCTCAGGTGCTACTACCATATTATCACTACCTTCGCGGCTTACCTGCTTATGTACAGCAACTTGATATGGAAAGTAATGGTAAACAAGTCACTCAAGGCGGTGAAGCGGTAGATTACGCCACAGGCCCTATTATTTGGGGTAGTGAAGGTACTAACGGCCAGCACAGCTTCCATCAGCTTATTCACCAAGGCTCAGGGGTTATTCCAGCTGACTTTATGTTGCCGTTGAATGTACCTAACCAAGATGACACACATCATGCGATGTTAGCATCTAACTGCTTTGGCCAAGCGCAAGCGCTTATGCAAGGCAAAACCTTTGATGAATGTTATGCCGACCTAGAAGGCAAAGGCTTAGACGAAGCGGAACGTACGCGTTTGGCGGCCCACAAGACGATGCCGGGTAACAAGCCTAGTAACACCTTAATGTTTGATAGCCTTACGCCTAAGACACTTGGCGCACTAGTTGCAATGTATGAGCATAAGGTATTCGTTCAGGGTGTTATCTGGAACCTTAACTCATTCGACCAATGGGGCGTAGAGTTAGGAAAAGTACTGGGCAACCAAGTACTAGCAGGCATTCAGGGAAATGCAGAAGAAGAAAGTTTTGACGCATCTACCCAACAATTGATTGCCCGTTTCAGAGCAGCGAATGCACCAAAATAAGGAAGTCCGAGTGATGTAATCACTCAAATTTGGTGCAAATAATAACTGAACGGCCGGCTTACCCCCGGCCGTTTTTATTGGCAGAAAATAAGAACGTACAAGCTAACTTGCTGCTAAGTATGTAACCTGCTAACTGTTTTGCTAAACACACTGACGATATCTACCTGTGTCATCATACTGTCACAATTTGTTAATAAAAAGTAAATTTACTTGTTTTATTTTAATTGTGGCTGTGATACAAAATTATACAGAGGGAATAAATACCAAACTCTGTATTGTTGTAGTGGTAATAAAAAGGAGAATCCCAGTGGACAAATCAGACTTATTTGCCATGTTAGATATTGAAGCAAGCCCAGCGAAAACAAAAAGTAAAAAACGCAAGTGGAGAGAGATTGAAGCGCTTCAAGATCGCTTCAAACTGGAAAAGGAGCTCTCTGAACTCGATTGTGGTTTCGAATACGAGTTAGAAACACTGGAAAGATAATATAAAGGCCGCCTGTTAATAACAGGCGGCCTTTTTACTTTCTGGCTTCTTACTTTCAAAGCGGCATTCAAAGTTGCGAAAGAACGACGCCTAACGTTTGCCTTTTGTTAACCGCGATCCTTTCAATAGGCTACAACTGCCAGAAACTATACCTGCCAAAGAATGGGTGAAAGTCCTTTGCTTGCTAGGTAGGCATTGGTGTCGCTAAAGTGGTGACAGCCAAAGAAGCCTCGGTAGGCTGATAACGGTGACGGATGTGGCGCATGTAGCACACAGTGCTTAGTGCGTTTGATATGCTTGCCTTTCTTTTGTGCATGACTGCCCCACAATAAAAACACCACGTTTTCTGCGTGCGTGTTAATTGCCTCTATTAGCGCATCAGTATAAGTTTCCCATCCCCACTTGGCATGACTATTCGCCTTGCCCTGCTCTACCGTTAACACGGTATTAAGCAGCAGTACACCTTGTTCGGCCCAAGAGGTAAGCGTGCCGTGGTTCGGAATGGAAAAGTCGGTAATATCATTGGCTAATTCTTTATAAATATTAACCAGCGAGGGAGGTGTTTTAATGTTTGGCAATACCGAGAAGCATAAGCCATGAGCTTGATGTGGGCCGTGATAAGGATCTTGCCCCAATATCACCACCTTTACTTTTTCTAGCGGTGTCATCGTCAGGGCGTTAAATACATCTTCTGAAGGCGGGTAAATGACTTTACCCGCTTCACGTTCAGATTCTACTTTTTGCATTAGGGCTTTGAAGTAAGGCTTATCTTCTTCACTGCCCAATGCTTGTGCCCATGTGGTCACGCTTTTAGTAAATCCAACATGTGCTGTTTAAGCGCATCGTAAGATGCAGGCAAATCAACAGCAAGGCTGTCTTCACCGGCTACATCAGCTAACGGCTTAGGCAAGCTAATAGGCGTGCCCAGCACGTTTTCTACCGTTTCGCGGAATTTCGCAGGATGCGCAGTACCTAAGAATAGGCCAATTTCGCCGTCTTCTAAATCGTGGCTAACTGCACGGTAAGCAATAGCAGCATGAGGCTCACTGGTATAGCCTAATTGCGCTAATTGGCGCATAGCTAGCTGAGTGTACTCTTCATCTACCATTTCGCCTTTTAAGCAGCCTTTATCAACATAGCCCTGCTCGATTAAGGCTTCAATGCGCGGCCAGTTGTTAGGTTGGCTAACATCCATCGCGTTCGACATAGTAGCGACAGTCTTCTTCGGCGCCCACTCGCCAGTTTTTAAATAGCGTGGCACAGTATCATTAGCGTTAGTGGCAGCGATAAAGCGTTTAATTGGCAAGCCCATTGATTTTGCAATCATACCGGCGGTTAAGTTACCAAAGTTTCCACTTGGTACAGAGATAACTAGTTGATCACGCTTATCTTTAGGTAATTGGCTTACCGCTTCAAAGTAATAACATACTTGGGCTAGCAAGCGACTGATATTAATCGAGTTAGCCGAGTTAAGGTGTAAACCTTCACGGATGTCTGGGTCGTCGAATGATGCTTTTACTAAGGACTGACATTCATCAAAATCAGATTCAACAGCTACTGTATGGATATTGCCACCAAGAGTGGTGAACAGCTTTTCTTGCAGGGCGCTAATTTTGCCTTTAGGGAAAAGAATGACCACATTGATATTTTCAATACCGTGAAACGCATGCGCTACCGCAGCACCTGTATCACCAGAAGTGGCGGTAAGAATAGTGACTGGTTTACCTTCACTAATTCTTGATAGGGTTTGCGCCATGAAGCGACCACCAAAATCTTTAAACGCCAACGTTGGTCCGTGGAAAAGCTCCAAAGTATAAATATTGTCGCTTACCTGCTCTACCGGCGCGCCAAAAGCAAACGCGGTATTCACGATTTCTTCTAATTCGCCATTGTTAAGCTCATCACCAATAATGGCACGAAGTACCGCTATGCTGCGCGCCGCGAACGGCATTTCAAGCAGTTCATCAATATTATCTAGCTTTGGAATATGCGTCGGGAAATACAAACCTTGTTGCTTACCCAACCCTCTTTTAACTGCTTCGGCAAATGAGGCAGTGTCCTGTGCATCTTTTAAATTAACCAATTCCACGTTTTAATACCTTTTTTAGTTGTGCCGTAATTTTACTTAGCTGCTGTATCACTTATTTAAGCGATAGGGCCAACCGTGGTTCCCTGCTCAGGGATTTGGCACACATGGCTAAAGCCATCTTCATTTTGAATATAGTGTTCGTCTAAATAGGCAACGATACGCTGCGCTTTTTCTTTACTGTCACATACGGCGAATACGGTTGGGCCGGAACCCGAAATACCAAAGGCTAACGCGCCTTCTTGTTCACTGAAGGCTCTTGCTTCATCGAAACCCGGCAGTAACTGTTTACGATACGGTTCTGCAATTACATCTTTCATTACCGAGGCAGCAAGATCATTTTCACCTGCATTCAAGGCGTGTACAAACACCCCTAACTGGCGACCAAAAGTGAGCGCCGTGGCCATATCAACCTGCTTGGGTAATATGTCACGGGCGGCTGCCGTAGATACGCTAATGCCAGAATAACAAATAGCATAATACCAGTCTTTCACTAAAGGCAGCGACAAGGTTACAGGAGATGTTGCCCCAGTCATCAATGTCATGCCGCCAACATAACATGGCGCCACGTTGTCGTAGTGAATGCTACCGCTGATTTGCCCTTCTAGTTCACCCATCATGGTCAATAAAGTGTCTTCATCGAAGGGATAATCATAAAAAGCGTTTAATGCAACAAAAGCAGCAACAATAGAGCTTGCGCTCGACCCCAAACCGCTGCCTATTGGCAAATTTTTCGATAAAGTCATCGCCACTGGTGATGTCGCTTTTCCGACTTTCTCCATTTGCGCACAAAAGTAGTGATAGCATTGCGTCACAATATTGCTGTCTGCGTCGCCAGGCAATTTGTGTGCGAAAGGGCCAACCGTGGTTAACGAAAAGGTATCTGCACTTTCAATATCCACTTCGTCGCCCAAGCGCGAACCATCGACAGGGGCAAGTGCGGCACCTAGTACATCAAACCCTAAACTTACATTGCCAATAGATGCTGGCGCATATGCTCGTAATGCTTTCATAATACTTTTCTTTAATTACTCTTTAAACTTCAGCGGCTCTTTTGTTCTAGAAGAAGAGCCAGTTAGTGTGCCATTTGCTTCCATGGCATAGTACGTAGTATATCTGCAAATACACCCGCAGCCGTTACCGTACCACCCGCACCATAGCCTCGAATCACATAAGGGATGGGCTGATAATAGTCACTGTTAATAGCCAGTGCATTTTCGCCGTCTTTCACTTGCGATAATGGGTTAGATGCAGGTACTGCTTGAATGGTTACCTTACACTTGTCGCCTTCAATGCTGCCAATATAGCGAAGCACTTTTCCTTCGGCTTTAGCTGCATCTACACGCTTGGCAAATTCAGCATCAAGTTCAGGCAACTGTGTCATGAATTCTTCAATGGAACAGTCTTCAGCAAAACCAGCTGGTAGTACCGATTCTATTTCAATATCAGAAAGCTCAAGTTCTAAGTCTGCTTCACGGGCCATAATAAGAAGCTTACGGGCAACGTCCATTCCGCTTAAGTCATCACGAGGATCTGGCTCGGTATAGCCATTATCTTTCGCTGTACTTGTAGCTTGAGATAGCGACATTCCATCTTCTAACTTGCCAAATACGTAAGACAAACTGCCCGATAATATGCCTTCAAAACGGTGTAATACATCACCTGCACTGAATAGTTTTTGAAGGTTGTCGATTACCGGTAATCCCGCGCCTACCGTAGTTTCATATAGATACTGACGATTCGTAGATAATGCTGTTTTCTTCAACTTACGGTAATAGTCGAGTGAGCTGGTATTCGCTTTCTTATTCGGTGTCACTACGTGAAAACCGTTTTCCATCATGTCTACATATTGCTGAGCAATAGCATCGTGGCTAGTGCAATCAACAATGACCGGGTTTACCAAACTGTTCTCGTCCACAAACTGTTGTAAACGTTCAATGGAAAGCCCTTCACTGGCCGCATCTAATGCTGGCTTCCAGTCCTGGCTTAAATCTATGCCTTGACTGTTAAGTAACAACTTACGGCTATTCGCAATACCGTATACCCGCAGCTGTACATTACGATTAAGTAAAGCTGGCTGTTGTTTTGCAATTTGGCTTAAAAGCTCAGTACCCACGTTGCCGCACCCTACCAAAAATACATCAATGGTATGGCGGTCTGAGAAAAAATTCTGGTGGATAACCTTAACCGCTTTTTTCGCCCGCTTGTTTTCGATAACTGTTGAAATAGAACGTTCTGAAGACCCTTGCGCAATTGCCACGTTATTAACGCGAGCTTGCGCCAACGAGTTAAAGAAGCGTGCAGCCAAGCCTTTCGCATGACGCATACCGTCACCCACTAAGGTAACAATCGCTAAGTCATGGCGCACTTCGATAGGGTCTAACAATTGGTTTTGCAACTCTAGCGCAAAGGCATCTTCTAACAAGTTTAACGCGCGATCCGCGTCTTTACTTTGAATACAGAAGCTTATTGAGTATTCAGAAGAAGACTGAGTGATTAAGCTTATTGAAATATTCGCATTCGACATCACCTCAAACACACGGCTCGCCATGCCAACCATGCCTTTAAGACCAGGGCCTGCCACGTTGAACATAGTGACATTATCAAGTTGAGAGATACCTTTAACCGACGTCCACTTTTCGCTGGCTTCATTACTAATCAACGTACCAGGGGCCGCTGGGTTCAGCGTATTACGAATCAAACAAGGAATATGGTGCTGGGCAATAGGGCCGATAGTTTTCGGGTGAAGTACTTTTGCACCAAAGTATGAAAGCTCCATGGCTTCTTGATAAGTAAGCTTATCAAGCAATACCGCCCCTTCAACTTGATTCGGATCGGCATTGTAAACACCGTCTACGTCAGTCCAAATTTCACAACAACTCGCATCGATACAAGCTGCTAAGATAGCCGCTGAGTAGTCAGAACCATTGCGACCAAGCGTAACTTTTTCACCGGCCTCGTTCGCAGCAACAAATCCAGGCATGACCAATAACTCTCTACCATCGATAGGCACATCAGTAAAACGGGCTTTACTTAACGAAACATCAGCAATGCTGTCTAGGTACTCACCTTCTGCAAGAATGTAAGTCACCGGGTCGATAATACGATTTTTAACACCTTTAGCGCTTAATATGCCGCTAAATAGCGTTACCGAGATGTACTCGCCAATACTTAAAATCCCTGCGGCAATATTGTCAGGTGCAACACCTAATAGTTTAATACCATCGAGGTGTTGATTAAGTACACGCAGTTGCGCATGAATGAAGTCGGTAACATCGGCGTGTGCGAAGCCGCTGAGCTCTTCGTTTAGTGCATCAGCAATACCGGTCACGGTAGACGTCAATTTTTCAAATAGAGGGTGGAAATCTTCGCCAGCGGCTGCCTGCTCACATAAAAGTGACAATGCATTCGTTACCCCTTTAGGGGCAGAAAGTACCACTGCAGCGCCATCGGTTTGGTGGGTGGCCGTGCTAATGTCGTTCACGCGCAAGTAGCGCGGTGCGTCGGCAAGTGATGAGCCCCCAAACTTTAAGACTTTCATGTGCTGCTCCTATATCGGTTACGCCAGGTTACTGCTTTAAATCGGTTACGATGACGTGAGTAAAAAAAAGCCCGCTCTCTGTGAGGGCGGGCTTTCGTTGTCTTATGCTTACTTGCACTAGCCAGCGACCGCCCGTTTTAAGGTGGTAATCATAATGCTGGTGGTGCCAATAAGAAGAATCGTTTTCATAGGGTCAATTTGCCGTATAGACGTCTATCTGTCAACCGCAGTTTTCACCATACTGTATTGCAAAAAGTGAAACACAAAGTATTTCACGTTTCGATTTAAGCGATAATCAATTAAGCGATGCTAGATTCGGGTAGTAAGAACTATTCATCATCAACTAATTTCGCAGATAAAAAATCAACTAACAAGCGTATTTTTGGCACTAAATGCCGGTTCGATGGAAACAATGCCCATACCGCTTCTCGCTTGTCTCGATATGATGATAACACTTCAATTAACTTGCCTACTGCTAACGACTCACGTACATAAAATCCTGGCAGCTGTACTAAACCCAGCCCGGCCAATGCAGCATGATGTAGGGCATTACCACTGTTATACTTCACTCTTCCCTTCACTCGCACGGTTTGCGCTTGCCCTTCATGATTAAATCGCCAATGGGGCTGAGATCCTACTAAGCACTGATGTTCGCTGAGCATGTCGGTACGCTTAGGTTCAGGGAAGACATTTAAATATTCTGGGCTGGCGCACACATATAGCTGTCGGGTAGCCAGCTTTTTGGCCACCAAGGTAGAATCTTCTAAATTACCTATGCGTATGGCCAGGTCATAACCTTCATCAATAATATCCATGGTGTCGTTAGTAAAACGACACTCTACTTCTATACCTTCGTATTTTTTTAAAAATTGATTAATGAGCGGGGCGATAAAAGCTTCGCCAAAGGCGACCGGAGCGGTGAGTTTAATCAGCCCTTGGGGTACTTTTTGAAGTTGACTAGTATTGAGCTCAGCCTCTTCTAACGCTTTTAGTGCTGGTTGGCATTGCTCAAAGTAAATATGCCCTGCTTGAGTGAGTGACACACTTCGGGTGGTACGGTTGAATAACTTCACTCCCAAACGCTTTTCCACATTGGCGACTTTTCTACTTATTTGCGCGCCCGACGTATCTAATTTAGTAGCAGCCGCAGTAAAGCTGCCAGTACTGGCCACTGCGCAAAATTCTACTATACCTTCCCATGTCATCGTTTATACCTTTACAGATTCTCGTTTTTTAGCATGGCGCTATGGGGATAAACACTCACTAGAAGACGCCAGTTAACTTACAATTAAACACCAACAAATTATTACACTCAAGTAATAATGAATTACCAAATCTGTATTTATAAAGCCTCGCCTCAGGTCTATAATCTATTTCATTACGTAAGAAATTAAAGGTAACGACATCGTGTTGTTTACTTACACTTATTTAGGAGCATGCCATGACATTAGCATTGAAAGATGGTCAGACACATATTAAGTCCAAAGCAGCCGTTGCGTGGGCCGCTGGTGAACCGTTAAAGATGGAAGAGATTGATGTTGAACTTCCCAAAAAAGGCGAAGTACTAGTACGTATTGTTGCCAGCGGCGTGTGTCATACCGATGCGTTCACGCTTTCAGGTGATGATCCAGAAGGTGTGTTTCCTTCAATACTTGGCCACGAAGGTGGCGGTATTGTAGAAATGGTAGGTGAAGGGGTGACGTCTGTTGAAGTAGGCGACCATGTTATTCCTTTATACACAGCGGAATGCGGTGAATGTAAATTCTGTACGTCTGGCAAAACAAACTTATGCCAAGCGGTTCGTGAAACTCAAGGAAAAGGCTTAATGCCTGATGGCACCAGCCGCTTTTCGAAAGATGGTGAGCCAATTTACCATTACATGGGTTGCTCTACTTTTTCTGAATACACCGTATTGCCAGAAATTTCACTGGCTAAAGTGAACAAATCAGCGCCGCTTGAAGAAGTCTGCTTATTAGGCTGTGGCGTTACCACGGGTATGGGCGCTGTGCTTAATACTGCTAAGGTAAAAGAAGGCGATACCGTTGCTATATTTGGCTTAGGCGGCATTGGGCTTTCAGCTATTATTGGTGCACGTATGGCGGGCGCTAGTCGTATTATTGGTATTGATATTAACGAGAGTAAATTCGACCTTGCTACGCAACTTGGTGCTACAGACCTTGTTAACCCTAAAAATTTCGACAAACCTATTCAGGAAGTGATAGTTGAAATGACCGACGGCGGCGTAGATTACTCTTTTGAGTGTATCGGTAACGTGAATGTGATGCGTTCAGCACTCGAGTGCTGCCACAAAGGTTGGGGCGAATCAGTTATTATTGGTGTAGCGGGTGCTGGCCAGGAAATATCTACTCGTCCATTCCAGTTAGTAACTGGCAGAGTATGGCGTGGTTCTGCTTTTGGCGGTGTGAAAGGTCGCTCTGAACTACCGGGTATTGTTGAACGCTACCTAGATGGTGAATTTGGCTTACAAGAATTCATTACACACACAATGGGGCTTGATGGCATCAATGATGCGTTCGATTTAATGCATAAAGGCGAAAGTATTCGTTCTGTTGTGCACATGGATAAATAGCGCTTAGCTTCTAATAAACTGTGTTTAAGTGTTAAAAGGCCCGCATTAGCTAATGCAGGCCTTTTTATATTTATAACCACCCTAACTCTAGCGCTTTTAGCACGGCTCGTGTTCTATCTCTCACGCCCATTTTCGCCATAATGGCAGACACTTGATTCTTAACCGTACCGGTTGATTTAAACATAGCTTCAGATATTTCTTTATTACTGTAGCCAGCGGCCACTAAACGTAAGATCTCAATTTCCTTTGGGCTCAAGGTTTCTGGTTGTTCAAATGACTCGAAACTAACCTCTAACCCTTGCAACCCTTTTAGTACTTTTTCGGTAACACTGGGCTGAATAAGGGTTTCCCCATTAACGACGGATTTAATTGCGTCAATTAAGGTTTCAAGTGAGACATCTTTAAGCAAATACCCTTTCGCCCCCGACTGCATCGCTTGAGTAACCAGTTCATGATCGTCAAATGTGGTTAGCATAATAACGGGGGTATCAATGTTATGTTTTCGCATTGCACGCAAAGCATCAAT
Source organism: Alteromonas naphthalenivorans (assembly GCF_000213655.1). Taxonomy (NCBI): domain Bacteria; kingdom Pseudomonadati; phylum Pseudomonadota; class Gammaproteobacteria; order Alteromonadales; family Alteromonadaceae; genus Alteromonas; species Alteromonas naphthalenivorans. The sequence goes on along the minus strand of NC_015554.1, from coordinate 453,474 downwards.
ACCCGTCATCTCGGGCATTCGAATATCCATCAATACAATATCTGCACTATTAGCATTAAGTGCATCAATAACATAAGCACCGTCATCACACTCGGCCACGACTTCTACACTATCATCCAATGCCAACAAGGAGCGTATCCCTTGTCGCACTAACATTTGATCTTCAACTAATACAACACGAATACTCATACTGGCTCCGGCAACAACACATGCGTAAAAAACCCATGTTTATTAAAACTAAATTTCACCGAACCACCTGCCTCTTCAATTCGCTCCGACATCCCCGTCAACCCATTACCTAACTGAATTGTTTTTGCCGTAGGCACTTGCTCATCTTGCAGCGTTAATGAATACCCTTTTTCGCTTTTATCTAAGGTGACTTGTAATTGCGCAGACTGCGTATGCTTAATGGTATTGGTTAAGCTTTCTTGTACGCAGCGAAGTAAGATATCTGCTGTCGTGACATCTTCAATGCTGACATTATCGGCAATAGATAATTGAAGGCTTGGGCGCGGTAAGTCTTTAAATAATGCCCTTACCGCTTGCTGCCAATCTAATGGGGCGTTTTCGCGAATATCAGAAACCGCTTCTCGCACATCAGATAGAAGCAACTTTGCTAAGCTGTGACACTGGTCTACGTGGGTCTTTACTTCATCTTCCCCAGCACCTTTGGCTTTATGTGAAGCCACCTGCAAGTGGATGGTAAGCGCGGTTAAGTGGTGCCCTAATACATCGTGTATATTTCTGGCAATGCGCAGCCTTTCGTCTTGTCGCCCAGCTTGGTGAATGAGTTGCTGGGCACTGGTTAACTGTCGATTTAGTGCTTCAGATTTCTCTCTGGCGGACTTTTCTTTAATAGCTACATTCGACATCATCATGGCAAATAAATTAAATGTCCAAAACAGTGCGGCCGTTAGCCATGCGTAGGGATCTTGCCAATAGAAGGTGTGTATCACCCCTAAAGGTAAAGCCGCTAATACTGAAACAGCCAAACATTTTCTCCACCCTAAGTAATAAGGTAGCAATGCCGACCATACCACTAAGTATATAGCGAGATAACTGTAAGGCAGTAAAAGCAAACTCCCTACTGCCAATAAGTACATTACAATTAATAGCGGAATACGCCAAGAAGGAAGCGACGTGTCCCGCCTAGTTACCACACTAAAGCACAGCGCTAGCCCAACTGCTGCGGCAACAATCAACCACGGTCTGTGGGATGAGACACCATATTGACTAAATGCGTAGTAAAGCGCAGAGCTACTCACAAACAGCCATGTTACTAAGGCGCTTGCTCGCTCTATATTCATAAAACTGAGTATTTTCATAAACCTATTATTAACTTAAGCGACGAAAAATACATAGGCCAAAAGTCACTTTTTATCTTGTGACCTTCGGCACTAATACTAAAAAGAAGATATCGGCAAACTGGCTACATCAAATATTTAAGGTGTAAGTCATGCAAAACATTCACAGCGCTATCGTTCTATTTCACATTATTTGTGGTGCAATTTCACTGCTACTTTTTTGGGGGCCATGTTTTACCAAAAAAGGCGGAAAACAACATAAAAAGGTAGGTAATGTTTACCTAGCCACAATGACGCTGACATCAGTCAGTGGTGTAGTTAGCTCATCATTAGTACTGCTTGCTCCCCTTCTCATCTTTCCGACGATGCCGGCGCACTTTGAATCTGTTGAGTATTTTCTTGCTTATCTTCAAGGCCAGTATATTTTCTTGCTCATGCTAAGCCTTCTGGTTTGGAACAATGTCAGGCACGCTAAAAGAGTTTTAGAGGTAAAAGTTAACCGAGGTGAGCTTCGGAAGGTTGAATATTTATGGTTACCTACTGCACTATTTGTTGTAGCCAGTATCGCGCTATACCAAGGCATAAAATACAACATCACGCTGACTCAAATTTTTGCGCCTATCGCACTATTTAACAGCTTTGGCATTGTGCGATATGCATTCAAAAAAGACATTGCTAAAGGAGCATGGGTCATTCAACACATCGGGCATATTATTGGCTCAGGCATTGGAGCCTATACTGCATTTTTCGCTTTCGGTGGTCGCAACCTATTTCAAAGCCTCCCCTTGCTTCAGATAGGAAGCTGGGTATTGCCAAGTTTAATCGGTGTCCCTTTTATCATTTGGCTAAGTAGGAAGTATTTTACGTTGTTTAATCCTAAAGCCAGAGTTAGCGCCTGAAGGTTTTTTGACCAAAATTACCATTGAATTTATTCTCGATTTGGCGCAGTCTGGGCTTAAACATGAATACTACCTGCTAGCGGTGATGGCTATGAGACGTAAAACAACAAGTTTCCTTTCTTCATTCTTGGTTGTAGCAATAGCACTTATAAATACAAGCTCATCAGTAGGTAGTACAGTAACTGTTACTAGCGATATTTCGAAGGAAAAGGGCATTATAGCCCCAGAAATATCACTCAATTCGCTTACCAACTATCAAGTTAATAACGACCGTATGGTTAGCTCAGGTTTGCCTTCTGCTGCGCATTTTCAATTATTGAAAGACGAAGGGATAGGTAGGGTTATAGATCTCATTCCCGGCGAGCGAGGGCAAGAACAGCTAATGGTTGAAGCACTATCGCTTGACTATCACAATATTCAAGTTGAATGGGAACACCCTACCCTCGCTAATTTCAAAGAGTATACGGGCTATATGGCTCAAGCAAATTCAGCCGATGATAAGGTGCTTACTCATTGTAAATTGAATTGGCGAGGTGCCGTATTTACCTATTTGTACCGCATTACCGCATTAGGTGAATCAGAGCTATCGGCTAAACAAGATTTACTGGCAATTTGGCAACCGAATCAAACCTGGTTTCAATTTATTAATTCCGTCATAGATGACTTTAACCAAACCCACAATGCTCAACTCGTTACCTCTGTAACGCCTCAGGTAGAGCCTCTTGAACAATAATTTCTAATTACATCTTGGTAGCGACATCATCAAGAGCATAGTAAGACTTCATTTGAGTTTGACATATACGAAAATTCATATACGATACCAACATATATGATTTAGCGTATTTGAGATAAATGATGACTGCAGCAACTTCTACTTCATGCGTTTCGCTTTCACCCCTTTCATTGTTTAAATGTTTAGCGGAAGAAACTCGGCTAAAAACACTGCTTATGCTTTGTGTTAAAGACGAACTTTGTGTGTGTGATTTAACCGACGCGCTCAATCTTAGCCAACCCAAAATATCCCGTCATCTGGCCGATTTACGTAAATGCGGGCTAGTGGCTGACGACCGACGTGGTAAATGGGTTTATTACCGCCTCAACCCAGCGCTTCCTGCATGGGCCAAAGAAGTGATTCATTTATCTGCCACAAACAACGCTGACTATATTAGCGATGCGCTAAACAACCTTAAATGTGACGCGGGCTGTTAAACGCCCTTCTTACTTTTTTCAAATATGTGACGTAAACCATCAGGATTTTTGTAATGAAAATATTGTATATCTGCACGCACAACCGTTGCCGTAGCATCCTTTGCGAAGCCATTACTAATGCTTCAAGCAATTCATCTTTAGAAGCGCGCAGTGCGGGAAGCCAGCCTGTGGGTGAAGTACATCCGTTGTCAGTAAAGTACCTTGCCGAGCGTGGCTATAGTACCGATGGGCTTAAAAGCCAGTCTTGGGACGACTTTGAAGACTACCAGCCTGACATCGTCATTACCGTGTGTGACTCAGCAGCGGGTGAAGCATGCCCAGTGTATTTTGGTAATTCTCTTAAGTTGCACTGGGGTCTTGAAGATCCTTCGAAATTAGAAGGTAGTGAAGAAGACAAAGCCCAAGCGTTCTACAACTCCATCGATATTATTGAAAGCCGCGTTGCCGTATTAAGTGATATTGCATCTCGTAACCTTGCTATCGAAGACGTTAAAAAGGCGCTTCAGGAAAAAGGGGCTCAGTAATGTCAGAAAAAACATCACCTTCTGATAACTTAGTGACAAGCGTTGCGCCTGCACCTACAGCAGACGACTTCGCAAAAACGTATTCTGAACACAAACCGCGCATATTGTTACTTTACGGCTCGTTAAGAGAGCGCTCTTACAGCCGTTTAGTCATTGAAGAAAGCGCACGCCTGCTTGAGTACTATGGTTGTGAAGCTAAGATTTTTGACCCTAGAGGGTTGCCACAACCAGACACGGAAGATGACACCCATCCAAAAGTAAAAGAGCTTCGCGAGATCATGATGTGGTCTGAAGGGCAAATTTGGTGCTCGCCTGAACGTCACGGCAGTATGACAGGCATTATTAAAAGTATTATCGACTGGGTACCATTAAGCATTGGCGCGGTGCGTCCAACTCAAGGGAAAACCTTAGCCGTAATGCAAGTCAGTGGTGGCTCTCAATCATTCAACGCAGTGAATCAAATGCGTGTGCTTGGTCGCTGGATGCGCATGCTGACCATACCTAACCAGTCTTCGGTGGCAAAAGCCTTTTTAGAATTTGAAGACGATGGCCGTATGAAGCCTTCTTCTTACTACAACCGCATCGTGGATGTGGTTGAAGAACTGGTGAAATTTACACTGCTGACCCGCGACAACAAAGATCATCTTGTTAATCGCTATTCTGAGCGCGTTGAAAGCGCAGAGGAATTGAGCAAGCGGGTCAACCAAAAAACGATTTAAACAATACTGTGAACAACAGATTGTAAGTTTTAAAGACATTAACGTCATTAAGGACACTGTCTCATGGGATTTTTCGAACGATACTTATCCGTATGGGTAGGACTTTGTATTATTGCAGGTGTAGCCGTCGGCAGTCTTTTTCCAGACTTCTTTGCGCTAGTAGCTAGCCTTGAATATGCTCACGTAAATTTGGTAATTGCTGTACTAATTTGGCTCATGATTTACCCAATGATGATTCAAATTGATTTTTCATCCATAAAAGATGTGGGTAAAAAGCCCAAAGGGCTGGTACTTACCTTAGTCGTGAACTGGTTGATAAAGCCTTTCACAATGGCGCTACTTGGCTGGTTATTCTTCAAAGGCATTTTTGCCGATTGGGTAGACCCACAAACGGCCACTGAATATATCGCGGGTATGATTTTACTAGGTGTAGCACCGTGTACTGCCATGGTATTTGTATGGAGCCACTTAACAAAAGGCGATGCAAACTACACCTTAGTTCAAGTCTCTATTAACGACTTGATAATGATTATCTTATTTGCCCCTATCACGGCTATGTTACTGGGTGTTACCGATATCACAGTACCCTGGAATACCTTGATCCTATCTGTAGTGCTCTATGTGGTATTGCCGCTCATCGCTGGTGTTATCACACGTAAGAAGATGGAAAAAAAGGGCGAGCAAGCGGTAACGGCAATTATTGAACGCTTTAAGCCATTTTCGGTACTTGGGCTGTTAATTACCATTGTATTGCTGTTTGGCTTTCAAGCAGAAACAATTTTAGCCCAGCCTCAAGACATCGTGCTTATCGCGATACCGCTTCTTATTCAAACCTACGGTATATTTGCGATAGCGTATTTTGCAGCGAAAAAAATGAAGCTACCACACAATGTTGCAGCACCTGCCTGCATGATTGGTACGTCTAACTTTTTCGAATTAGCCGTTGCAGTAGCCATATCCTTATTTGGCTTACATAGTGGTGCTGCCCTAGCAACCGTTGTTGGTGTGCTGGTTGAAGTACCAGTTATGTTATCGCTGGTATGGTTCGCGAATAGAACTCGCCACTGGTTTGACTAACATGAGCATTCATTAGCGCGACAAAAGTTAACACAAAACTAAAAGCAAAAAGGAGCTCATATGAGCTCCTTTTTTGGTATTTATAAGTGCATGAACACCCAATATCATTACCCGTGAAGATGTTTATTTAACACGCCATGGTTTCTGGCAGAATAAATCCGTAGCGCTTCAAGGTAGTTTCTAATGGCAGTCGTTTTAGCGGCTTTTCAATAAATGCCAGCGCGCCTAGTTCCATCACGCGGTTTTGCATCACCGGCTGAATATCACCTGAAATGACCACTACAAACACTTCTATTTTTCGGCGCTTTATTTCTTCAAGCACGCCTACCCCGTCGAGTATCGGCATGGTTAAATCTAGCAGCACTAAATCAATGCGATGATGCCCCATTATCTCAAGCGCATCCACACCATTAGATGCTTCATAAATTTCACTTGCTAATCCATCGGGCAAGTTACGGCGCGCCATCTTTCTTGCTAGCGCCGAATCATCACAAATCAGAATGTTAAAGCTCATGGTCAACTCTTAGTCATCTACAAGTACGTATATCGCCACAAGGAACTCAAAGCAATGCGTCTATTGTCGAAAACATGGATGAAGAAAGTAGGGATAAGACTATATTAAACGAAAGTATAAAAAAACACTTTTAGGTCAATTTTCCAGTAGCTTATCGTAAATATTTGTTACTTTAGAAGGTATATGCAGCCAAATATAAATACAAAGCACATTGCACTGCATTGAATATCACTTATTGTTTAAGGTTAAATTATGCTGGATGTAACCCTTTCTAAAAAAGTTGCTTATCAAATTCTTTCTCATTTTGATAAGAGCTATCGCTGGTTTACGCGAATTACTAGAGGTGCCCAATCGCGGTTTGAGCAAGGCCAATGGAAAGAAATTCAGCTCGCTTCAAAAGAGCGTATTACCATCTATGAACAAAGCCTTTCAGATGCCGTTGCCGATGTTTACCATTTAACCGAAGTTCATAAAAAAAATGACGAGTTTTGGCAAGACCTCAAGAAGGTTTTCGCACGACAACTTGAAGGCCACCCGCAATTTGAGCTAGCCGAAACCTTTTATAATTCTGTGATTGGACGTTTATTCAAACACCGCAAAATCGACAACAGCATGATGTTTGTATTGCCAAGTCGCTGCTTTTTACCCGGCCAAGACCGAGATAAAGTCATTCACAGCTTCGATACCACCACCACGGTACGCGAGATGTACGTGTCTATTTTCAAAATCTATCGCTACGGCATCCCTTTTGAAGATTACGAACGTGACATGCAAAACCTTGAAGAAGCACTTAGAAAGCGATTAACCACACAGCAATTGGCCAGTGTTCATACTGTGGAACTGCTAAAACCCACGTTTTTTAGAGGAAAATCGGCGTATCTTATTGGCAGAATATGCATGCCAGAAGAAACCCTCCCTTTTGTAATCTCTTTACAACGCAGTGATGAACACACCCTGTTTGTAGACGCATTACTCACGGACAGAAGTGATTTAAGCGTTATTTTCGGTTTTGCCAGAAGCTACTTCATGGCAGACACCCAAAACCCAGCAGAAGTGGCGGCGTTCCTTCAAGAACTATTACACAACAAAAAACACTTTGAGCTTTACATGGCGCTAGGTCATTACAAGCACGGGAAAACAGTGTTTTATCGTAATTTTCTCGATCATATGGATACCACCGACGATCACTTTGAGGCCGCGCCAGGCATTAGAGGATTGGTGATGATGGTGTTTCACCTGCCCTCTTACGGGGTAGTGTTTAAAATTATCAAAGATGAGTTTGCCGAAAGTAAGAAGATCACCCGAGAGCATGTTAAAGACTGCTACCGGTTAGTAAAAATGTCCGATCGTGTGGGACGAATGGCAGACACCCATGAATACGTTAACTTTCGCTTTCCCTTGTCTCGTATCGACCCTCTTTTAATCGAAGAACTTAAAGAAACCTGCGCTTCTAGTCTCGAATTTACCGATGACGAACTGGTCATTAAGCATTTATACATAGAACGTAAGATGACTCCGCTTAATTTGTATCTTCAACAAGAAGAAGATGAGGACAAAGTACGCAGCGCATTAAACGAGTTAGGGCTTTGTATTAAACAAATAGCCATGGCGAATATTTTCCCTGGCGACATGCTGCATAAAAATTTCGGTATAACCCGACATGGCAGAGTTATCTTTTACGACTATGATGAAATATGTTTAATGAACGAACGTCATTTTAGGGCGCTACCCAAATCAGATGACCCTTATGCGATGGACATGTTGTCGGTTGGTCCCAGCGATGTCTTCCCTGAGCAGTTTGAACATTTTATTGTTGGAAAACGGAAACTTAAGGATATTTTGAAGTCGTTGCATGGCGACCTAATGACCCCAGAATACTGGCACGAAGTTCAGGTGAAATGTGCTCGTGGGGACATTCAACATTTTACGCCATATAACGCTAATGTCCGTTTTAATAGGGGTGCTGATAGCAACCCAAAGTGATCGCAACACGATAGATTGTATGTATAAACACTGATATTTAACTCCATTAATTAGAAGTACCAAAATCATGAATGTGCTACTTGTTGAAGATGATCCCAAGGTTGCCGCTCACATTGAAAAAGGATTTATTGGTGAAGGGCACAGCTGCGTTGCGGCGCGTGATGGCGAAAAAGGCTTAGCTGAAGCTTTGTCCGATGATGTAGATGTTATTGTACTAGATGTAATGCTTCCCTTGTTAGACGGCTTTACCATCTTAGAACGTTTACGAAAAGATAACGTGCTTACCCCTGTGCTACTGCTTAGTGCGAAAAGCCAAGTAGAAGATAAAGTCCGGGGTTTACGTTCAGGCGCCAACGATTATTTAACCAAACCTTTTGCGTTTGAAGAACTACTCGCCCGTGTTGAAGGGTTAGCAGGAAGAGAACGTGAAAGCGGTGATAAAACACTTATCAAAGTGGGCGACCTCACGCTTGATCTTGTTAACAGGAAAGTACAACGCGGTGATACCGAAATAGACTTACAATCAAAAGAGTTCCAGTTACTAGAGTGCTTATTACGCCATCAAGGAAAGGTCGTTACTCGTAGCATGCTATTGGAGCAAGTTTGGAATTATCACTTCGACCCGCAAACCAATGTTATCGACGTGCATATCAGCCGTTTGCGTCAAAAAGTAGACAAAGCATTTAACGTCCCTCTTATTGAAACGGTAAGAGGCACGGGTTATAGAATTGCGGATCCGGTTGTGTGTTAGCAATAGGCAATTTCACCCGAAGCTCTAGTTTTCGAGTTGGGGTATTACTTACCTCGTTAGCGCTTGTTGCTATTTTATTTATCGTTTACTTCTGGCGTCTTGCCAGTAGTGACGTATTTATTCGTGAGGCAAGCGCTGCGGTTGATGCTGAAACTTATGCGTTTACGCTATTGCATGAGCAAGTGGGTATTGATGCGGTTATTAGTAACATTCAAGCGAGAACCACACCAAGCCTTTCGTCAGATTCGAACCTAACCGACACCTCCCACGCCTTAACGCCATCTCGTTTAATTGTGGTTCTTCGCGACAGCGAAAACCAGATAGTAGCAGGCAATTATCCAATGTGGCCTATTGCCATGGGTGAAAGTGTTGACGCTGGTACTCCCTTCACAAGCATTATTAAATTGCCCGTACTGAGCGGCGAAAAAGAGAGTATCGCGCAAGACAGCACCCGCTATTCCTTTTCTGAATCAACCAACAGCATTCTTTTCGAGGAAGTAAACCTAGAAGGTTATTCTTTGTTTGTTGGCCGGAATATCGATGATTTATACAGTGCACAGTGGTTAGGAAAAACGTTTGGTTGGATAATTATTGCCTTGCTATGCGTATTGGGTGCCATAAGCTTTGCGGTCGCACTTTACGTAGTTAAGCGTATTAACCGCATGGCACAAACTGCTGATTACATTATTCGTACTGGTAATTTAGAAGAACGCTTGGAAATAGACAGCAACTGGGATGATTTAAGTCGACTGGCTGTTGTGTTCAATCATATGCTCGATACCATTGAAAGTGCGGTGAACAATATAAAGTCGGTAAGCGACAGTATTGCCCATGACTTGCGTACACCGTTGGCACGCTTACGCAATAATTTAGAACATATTGGTGATGAGAAACTACGCCACGAAACTACCTACGAAGCTGACAAACTCTTAAATATGTTCAACAGTCTTTTGCGAATTAGCAAACTAGAAACGGTTCACAAAAAAGAAGGGTTTTGTGAAACCGAGCTAAGTGAAATGATTATTGATGTAGAGGATTTATATCAGCCATTGGCCGAAGACCGTGATATTAACCTAATTAGTCAGCTGTCAAAAGTTCAGTTCTACGGCGATCCAAACTTACTGTTTCAAGCAGTAGCGAATGTGCTAGATAACGCCATAAAATACACGCCTGATGGCGGAACCGTTACGCTACAACTTACCGCCACGTCTTCCCATGTGATTATCAGCGTGAACGATAATGGAAAAGGTGTTGATGAACATGAACTTGATAGTTTAGAACGTCGTTTCTTCCAAGCTGATAAAAGCAGAACCTGTGAAGGGAACGGGTTGGGGTTATCGCTTGTTTCGGCAATTATTAAACTGCACAAAGGTAAACTCTGGTTCGTGCACGACCCGCTTATGCAAGGTCACGGGTTGGGCGTAGTATTCACCTTCCCCCGTTAATGCTTTGATGGTAATGCTTTGATAAACTGTTAAATCGACACTAGCTTTGTTTCTGCATAAAAATAGTCACCTCAGCCATTACCACGCCAAATTTTCTAATGTATGAGCGGTTCATCATGGCGCTATCGTCAAATGCCCAAAACCAATCATCGAAGGTAACTGCATAGGTTGTATCATCAACCGGTAAGTCCATATTGTAATGAAAGTTAAATGCGTTGCCGTATGAACTGCCTGTTGCAGGGCCATCAATATCGCCCGCGTTGCCCACGTAGGTGCCATCGGCCTGTTTAACAATTTTCCACGTACGAGTTTTTGGCCCTTCACCTACCCCGTAGGTGAATGTTTCATCTAGCGTTAATGTACCGCCCTCGTTTTTACCTTCAATATCTACCACAAAGCGCTGAACCACTTCGCCAGAACGATTTTGTACTATGCCCCAAGCCCGAACGTTGCCAGCAAAAAATTCCTCAATATTAAACGTGGGTGAAACTTGTTTGTAAGTATTGCCATCTACCGATGTAGAACATCCGGCTACAAGAGTAAGGCAAGATAAAAGCCCGACTAATACCGTGCGCTGTATAAATTTCATAATGACCTCGATTTTGGTTTATATGGCTGCCTGCTTAGCGACTTATTTTTTTAATAAATATTTCGCCAAATGAATGCCGTTCACTGCGCTTGCTGTGCGCTTTTTGTTTATATAGGTTGATGCTTTAAGCTGATATTTTTAGCTAATATTTTTGTTTATAGTCTTTATTCTTGAGCTTATTTGATAAGCTTTTTAACGCGCTTAGAATCGCTGCCCATAATTAATAAAGAATGGGCTTATTACTTTTGTAACAAGGCCTTGCGTAATTTGGGTTCAGAGGTTTTTTCTGACAGCCAAATGTCGAAAAAAGACTGCGTGAAGTTTGTATCTTCAATAGTGCCAGCTAGCTCACCATTGATATAAAACTCACTGGCTTGGTCTGAGGTAGCCACACCGGTAATCACGTCACCGTCTTCAACATCGGGGAAAAGCGCCGCCATTTTGTCTCGCCATTCACTTAACATTGCTTCGTCGCTAATACCTTGCTTACGCATTTCATCTACTGAACGCTGTGCTATCTTTTTACCGTCTAGACTTCTTTGATAATCAAGCTTTAATGCAAAAGGAGCGTCAGACTGCCACTGTCCCTTCGGCGCATAGAGCGTAGCGTCGTACACGTCCCAAAACATATACGTAAACATTGCATTACCCACAACTTGCGCCTCGGGCACTTGTTTGGTGACATAATCAGGCACGCTTTGCGCCAGCACATTTTTCGACAAAACCACAAGTGATATTCCCAATACGATGACGAGCTTTAAAGTGGAATAACGACGTTGAAACATATACATGTACCTTCTTTATCTATCTTCTAGTTATACTGTTGGAATTGCCACATTGATCATTTGAATAGCTTGTTTTGAATTTTGAAAGTTTTGCTGATGCCCTATGTTTACCCTCGCCGCTAGAGCCCTTTGCGCCAGACTGGGAGGGGGCTGAACATGTATCAATGTTTGTTAAGCGGGACGATAAAATACATCCCATCATTTCAGGCAACAAATGGCGTAAATTAAAGTACGCGTTTGCTCTTTTGCCGCACCAAGAAATGGCTTTAAATTCGCAGGCGGGTTTACGCTCGGATTTGAAAACCCAGCTACCTTCCTCAGTAGTCAGTTTTGGCGGTGGGTTTTCCAATCATCTGCATGCTTTAGGTTATTTATGTCATCAGCTAAATGTGCCTTTTCACGCTATTATTCGCGGCGACTACACAAAACACCCCAGCCCAATGATTCAGGATTTAGTGAAATGGGGCGCTCAAGTTCACTACGTAAATAAAAAAACCTATCAGCAAAGGGATGAGCCTACTTATTTAGCAAGCCTACGAACTCAGTTTCCCGATGCGTTGATTATTCCTGAAGGTGGCAGCCAAATGGCGGCGCTAAAAGGCGTGCAAGAAGTCGTAAACGAAATAGATATCCCTTTCGACCGTATTATTGCTCCTGTTGCCAGTGGCGCGACCTTGGCAGGGTTAACCTCTGCATTATCACCCCACCAACACGCTATTGGCATTGGCGTATTAAAAGGAGAAGGATACCTAGAAGGACTCGTAGAAAAGTTTATTGAGCCGGGGCGGGCACTTAATCTTGCTCATACTTCTACACCCACTCATGCATCAGCCCTTAGCGCTCGCTCAAAAAGCCACTTCAGCATCAATCATGATTTTCATTGTGGTGGATATGGGAAAATACCCCCGTACTTGAAGACATTCTGTGAAAACTTCAATCGAACAATGCCGTTTGAAATTGAAGGGGTTTACTCTGGAAAGGTGTTTTGGGCACTTAAGCACTTGCTAGCCACTTTGGCTTCAACCAATGCCTCGACCAATGTAGGTGAAAAAAGGACAATTGAAAAAGGACAGACACTTATCATCGTTCACACTGGCGGAATTCAGGGTGCCAGAAAAAATAAAACCCCTTGATCTTATAGACCCACACATTCGTTTAACCTAATATCAAGGCTGTGGAAGGTGTATATCTAAAAGCACAGCCTGGTTGTATCTAGCTTCGCGTTACTCATAGCTACCGCTCAAACGCAATAACTGTTAGGAGATGCACCATGATAAAAGGAACAAGTAGCTTACCACCCCCTTTAAACATACTGGTTTCTAGGGCGCTCAAGTTATGCGAACTGGTACTTTCTACCAGTTCCGTTTTCTATCCCTTCGCGGCTATTTATGAAAATGGCAAAGTCGGTTGTTTGTTTAGCGAAGAAACCCATTATCGTATCGACGAAAGTCAGCTTATAGAGTGTTTGCAGTGGCGAATCATCGACACTACCACAGACTCTGAAAGTTACAGTATTCTCGTTTACGCCGCGACGGTTGAAACGCAAAAACACACTCGTTTAGATGCTATCGCCATCAGCGCTGCGTGCCCCAATGACGAGGAAAAACTTTTACTCTATCCTTATTATCGTGTGGGCGACAAAATTGTGGTTTCCCCTCCCATCAATACAATGCCAGAATAGGCGTTATCGCGTATAAATTGCGCTTATTCGTTTTCCTTGTGATTACGATGACTATTTTTTGTCGAACCTATGCTGTCTTTGCTTGCCAATTTGGTATCGTCTGCTAGCATTCAGCCCAAAATTCATTAGCTTATTTAGGGATTAATTATTATGTCTCGCGTTTTAATTATTGGTGCTGGCGGCGTTGCCTCAGTAACCGTAAAAAAGTGTGCACGTTTACCTCAACACTTTGACGAAATTTTTCTTGCCAGCCGCACTGTGTCTAAGTGTGAAGCCTTGCAACATGAAGTAGGTGCAGACCGCGTTAAAGGCGTATTCGCTCTTGATGCTGATAACGCCAAAGAAGTAGAAGCGCTTATTAACGATGTTAAACCTGACCTAGTAATTAACCTTGCGCTACCGTATCAAGACTTGCCTATTATGGATGCTTGTTTAGCAACCAATACTGATTACCTTGATACCGCAAACTACGAACCAAAAGACGAAGCAAAATTCGAATACTCTTGGCAGTGGGCTTACCAGCAGAAATTTAAAGACGCTGGCATTATGGCGTTGTTAGGCAGTGGTTTCGATCCAGGTGTAACCAACGTGTACACCGCTTACGCTGCTAAGCACTATTTCGACGAAATTCACTATTTGGATATTGTTGATTGTAATGGTGGTGATCACGGTCAAGCATTTGCTACCAACTTCAACCCTGAAATCAATATTCGCGAAATTACTCAACGTGGTCGTTTCTGGGAAAATGGCGAGTGGAAAGAAACCGATCCACTCAGCGTGCGTGAAGATTTGGATTACCAAAATATTGGTGTGCGCGCGTCATACTTGATGTTCCATGAAGAATTGGAATCTTTGGTTAAGCACTTCCCTACTCTAAAACGTGCGCGTTTTTGGATGACATTTGGTGATGAATACCTAACACACCTTCGCGTATTAGAAGGCGTTGGCATGACCAGCATTGAACCGATTGAATTCCAAGGCCAAAAAGTGGTGCCTTTAGAGTTCTTAAAGGCAGTTCTGCCCAACCCAGGTTCGCTGGCTGAAGGTTATACCGGCATGACCTGCATTGGTACTTACATTACCGGTATAAAAGATGGCAAAGAAAAAACCATTTTCATCTACAACAACTGTGAACATGCCAAGTGTAACGATGAAGTTGGTGCACAAGCGGTGTCTTACACCACAGGTGTTCCGGCCATGATTGGTGCAGCGCTAATGCTAAATGGCACTTGGAAAGAAAACGGTGTTTGGAACATGGAACAATTCGATCCAGATCCATTCATGGATATGCTTAACGAGCATGGCCTTCCATGGCATGTACTTGAGTGTGATAGCAGCCCATTCACTAAGTAATAGAACACTGTAACTGGAGCAAATAAAGGTTGGCAGACTTAACGCAACGAACAGATATCCCTTCTCCTTGCTATGTGCTGGAAGAGGAAAAACTCATCCGAAACCTTGAGTTGATGAAGCGTGTACAAGACGAGTCAGGCGTTAGAATTATTCTGGCTTTAAAAGGGTTTTCAATGTGGTCGAGCTTCGACATCATTAAACCTTATTTACATGGCGCAACCGCAAGTTCGGTATGGGAAGCCAAATTAGCCGCTGAAATGGGTAAAGAAGTCCATGCCTATTCTCCTGCGTATAAAAAGGCGGATATAGAAGAGCTGGCTACGCTGGTGAATCACTTGTCGTTTAATAGTCTGTCACAATGGCAAACTCACAAAGATGCGCTTGCGGGCGTGTCTCTGGGTTTGCGTATTAATCCAGAGCATCAAGAAGCAGATACCCCGCTTTACGACCCCGCAGCGCCGGGGTCGCGATTGGGGCTTCGAGTAAGTGAGCTCGAAGGGGTAGGTTTATCGGGCATTGACGGTTTCCATTGTCATAACTTGTGTGAGTGTGACTCATTTGCTACCGAACGTACGCTTAAAGCAATAGAGGCACGCTTTGGCGATTACCTAGGTCAGTTAAAGTGGTTAAACTTAGGTGGCGGTCACTTGATGACTAGCGAAGGTTACGATGTTGACCACCTGATTAAAACCCTTAGCGATTTTAAACAGCGCTACCCGCATTTAGACGTTATCTTAGAGCCGGGCTCTGCCGTCGCGTGGCAAACAGGGCCGCTAATTGCTGAGGTCGTGGATGTAGTAAACAATGATGGTGATATTGCCATTTTAGATATTTCAGCCACGGCGCACATGCCTGATGTACTTGAAATGCCTTATCGGCCGACGATTTTAAATGCAGCGTTACCTGGCGAGAAAGCCTACGACTATCGCTTAGGTGGAAATTCCTGTTTAGCCGGTGATGTTATTGATACTTACTCGTTTGATGCGCCATTAAAAGCCGGCGATCGGGTTCAGTTTGAAGACATGATGCATTACACCATGGTGAAAACATCATTCTTCAACGGCGTTGAACACCCCGCCATTGGTATTTTACGTAAAAACGGTGAGTTCGAAATTGTTCGCCAATTTTCTTACGAAGACTTTAAAGGCCGCTTGTCGTAAGCAGTAGATAGCGCCTTTTAACTAAAAAATAAATGCCCGCTGCGTTAACGCCAGCGGGCATTTCTATTTATGACGTTTGAATACAGCGTAGTGGATAAAAACCTATTTTATAAAATGCCTGTACCGTTAAGATTCTGGCTTTTATCAACCGTGCCTTCCGCGATAACCGTATCATCAAGATAAATAGCAAATGGCGTACCTTCAGGGCCAGTAAGATTATACCGAAACCCATGCATTTCATCGGCTAAGGCTAACTTCACCTGCGTATTAGGGTGAATTAAATCGTACTCGCCGGAATCGCCGGATTTACCAAAAATATCGACAACCCATTTACCCTCTGGCATCTCAATTTTCAAAACTTGCTGACTCATAACTATCCTCCAACCTTACACTTAACGTGATAAGCGATAGTGCAAAATGCGCTAAGCCTATTGTGTGTTAACTATATTGTTTAGATAGGTACCCTTAACCCATAGGTCTGAGATCAATCAGCGTCTTTCGCACCTTTTGCGTCTAGCCCAGCTTGGTACAAGGCATTCTTTTTCAAGTCATAATGCTCAGCCACCACTGCTGCGGCTTTCTTTAATGGCATGTGGTCACATAACGTGGTTAAAAGCGACATGGCTTCAGCCGATATTTCAGATAAATTCACTTGAGCTGGCGACACCATCACCACGAACTCACCTTTTTGGTGGGCTGCGTCTGCTTCTAAATAATCAATAACATCACCCGGCGTACCACTCACATAGGTTTCAAAGGTTTTGCTAAGCTCTTTGGCGACCACTATGTGTCTGTCTCCTAGCACACGGGCAATGTCTTTCACTGTGGCTAAAATACGGCGCGGTGCTTCATAAAATACGCTCGTGCAAGTACGCGCTTTTAGTTCGGCAAGTTGGTTGTCTTTAGCTTGTGTTTTTACCGGTAAAAAGCCTTCAAAAATAAATCGGTCTGTTGGCAGCCCAGAAGCACTTAACGCGGTAATAGCGGCACATGGGCCTGGCAATGCGATAACAGGAATACCTTCTTCTCGGCAGCGCCTAACAAATACAAAACCAGGATCGCTAATTAATGGCGTGCCCGCATCGCTGATTAACGCCACAGATTCGCCGTCTTTTAAGCGCTGTACCAGCATCGCGGTACGTTTATCTTCATTGTGATCATGCAGCGATAAGGTACGTGTAGAAATACTGAAGTGCTGTAACAACCGAGAGCTGTGTCGTGTATCTTCCGCAGCAATCCAGTTAACCTGTTTTAATACCTCGATAGCGCGGGCGCTAATATCATCAAGGTTGCCGATAGGTGTAGGAACGATATACAAGGTGGCGAAATTGGTCATATAAACAATAAAAATAACGAATAATAAAGAAAGTGTACCACGCCATTGGGCTAGTTTACGTCGGCAAACGTAGATTTTCATCGTGGTTAGGATAAACTTGCCGCTACTTGCCGTTAAACGAAGTGAAAGGAAACAGACTGTGGGTCACATTGGACATTTTACAAAGCGCATTACCTTTGCAATGGCGACAGCCACCAGCGTGCTATATTTAGCAGGCTGCGGGAGCACACCTGAACCCACCTCGGCACCTAAGATTATCAATACTGAGCCGGTAGAAGCGCCAGTAAAGCAACATATCACGCCAGAACACAAGCTGGTAGAAGCCAAAAAAGTATGGCTTCAAACTCGAGATAAAGTGAAGCGAGATACCTTACTACTAGATGCAGTAGGCCTTTATATCGCGCAAGACGATACTATTTTAGCGCAGCAAATCTTGTTTGAAATGAAACAAGATGGTGTAGCTACCTCATTGCAAGATAGCTACGCCATACATGTTGCGATGGCATATCAGAACGACCCTTCTTCATCACCGGCACAACTTACAGCAATGCTGGAAGATGTGAATACTAGCCCTGCCCTTGTTGCCAAACTGGCGGCGCTGGAAGCAGACCTTTATGCCAAGCAAGGTTTGTGGGCTAAAGCGGCCAATAGCGTTTTGTCTACCGAGCTAGAAGACGAACAAAAAGTTGCTAAGGTTTGGTCATTATTAAACCAAATACCTAGAGATGAACTTGCGCAAAGTGAAAACCAGTACCCTGAGCTGCAACCCTTCTTTGCCCTTCGTCAATTAACCATTGAAAGTGCGCGAAACCCGCAGCAATTGAATCGGTCAATTGCGCAATACCAACAGGTTTATGCAGGCCATATGTTGGCACAGCATTTACCCAAGGATGTTGCCTTAGCGCAGGCACTAACTGCCCCTCAAATTCGCGAACTCGTCGTGCTACTGCCGTTAAGCGGAAGATTGGCGGCTACTGGTGAAGCAGTGAAGGATGGCATTATGGCGGGCTATTACCAACAGCTTCAACGAAGCAGCAACCCAAATAGCTTGCCTGCCATTCGGTTTGTAGATACCACCAACGCCGATACACAAACCATGGTCGCCGCCATTGGCGACGCTAAATTTATAGTGGGTCCGCTACTAAAAGAAACCGTTGAGCAATTAATACCAGCGTTACCCCCTGGCGTAAACATGCTAGCGTTAAACCGCCCAGACGAAATGCCGACAATTTCAGAGAGCTCAGCCTCAGTAAACTCTGCGCCTTCAAACTCAAAGCCTTTAATCCCAGAAGCCGTTAACGCTGAATCTGAAATGCCTTCCAGCGCAGCACCGGCCGTTAATTATTTCGCCCTTGCGCCGGAAGATGAAGCAAATCAGCTTGCAGAGTTTATTTATAGTAAAGGCTTTAGAGCCCCTATCGTTATTGCGGCACAAAGTAACTTGTACCAGCGTATGAACGATGCGTTTAAATCCCGTTGGAACACCTTGCACGAACAAGAAGCGCAAGCCCGAAAGGCCAATATTACCTCAGTAACGTTCAACGATAGTGAATCGTTACGAGAAGGTATTACCCAAGCTTTAGATGTAGCGCAAAGTAATCAGCGTATTAACCAAATTGAATACATGACGAACGAAGAAGTCTACAACATGCCCCGCAGCAGGCGAGACATTGATGCCATTGTTGCATTCGCGTCGCCGCAAGATACCGAACTTCTTAACCCCATTATTGAAGCGAGCTTAAACCCGTACGATGGAAAACAAGTGCCTGTTTATGCGACCTCTCGTTCAATGGACTACAACAGTGGCAAGAACCAGTGGCGTGATTTACAAAACGTTCGCTTTATCGACATGCCATGGATGATGCCAGACCATAAATGGCAGCAACTTGCTCAAGAAACCAAGCAAACCTGGCCCGATCGCAGTACATTGCAAAATAGACTATTCGCCTTTGGTGTAGACGCTTACGAATTACTTCCTCAATTAGGGATGTTAAACACCCTGTCGTACATAACATTCGACGGGTTAACCGGCACCCTTACACTGAACAAAAACAGCGAAGTAGAACGAAACTTACCTCAAGCCGTTATTCGTAACGAGCGCGTGCAAATGCTAATGGAGTAAATAACATTGTCCGTATTGCAAGGGAATGCAGCAGAAAACAAGGCTGTTGATTACTTAGAGGAACAAGGGCTTACATTACGTTGTCGTAACTACCGAACTAAACGTGGTGAACTTGATATCGTTATGCAAGATGGTGACACCATTGTTTGCGTAGAAGTGAAGTTTCGCAAACAATCGCAGTATGGTCACGCTGCCGAATTTGTCACAATGAAGAAACTTCAACGAATTCAGGCTGCGTTTGCGTTCTATTTGTTAGATAATAAGCTTAATCCCGCGTCTACCCCATTACGCATAGACGTTATCGCCATTGACGGAAGCGACCTTCAGTGGCTTAAAAATATTGGATAAGCCGCGCGTAGCTGTTAGGTATGCTGGTGAATAGGTGTAGGTAGTACTTAGGCTGTAGTAAACCCTCCGCCGCACGGATGCGGCGGCGGAGCTCCCATGGATGGGTTCACAGCGGGTTTACGGAAGCCTAAGTACTGACTGCGCCAAATTCTCAAGCCATACCTCCTACAGCGTGATGTGCACTCATTATTGAGATTGCTTGATATCCTGAAATGCAGAGAAAAGAAGTATGATTGAACAAATTAAAGCGAACTTTACTGAAAGTATTCAAACCAAAATTGCTGCATCTGAAATTTTGCCTGAATCAATTGAAAAAGCAGCCATGATGATGGTTGAAGCGCTAATTCGCGGCAATAAGATTTTAAGCTGTGGTAATGGTGGTTCAGCAGGTGATGCACAGCATTTTTCTTCTGAAATGCTTAACCGCTATGAGCGCGACCGCCCTAGCCTTCCTGCTATTGCGTTAAGTACTGATACTTCTACTATTACCTCAATTGCCAACGATTATAGCTACGACGAAATTTTTGCTAAGCAAGTGCGTGCTTTAGGTCAGTCTGGCGATATTTTGTTTGCTATATCAACCAGTGGTAACTCACGCAATGTAATAGCCGCCATGGAAGCTGCTTTATCACGCGATATGACCATTGTTGCCCTTACCGGAAAAGACGGCGGTGAAATGGCAGGTTTCTTAAGCGAGCACGATGTTGAAGTGCGTGTGCCTTCTAACCGCACTGCCCGTATTCAGGAAGTTCACTTGTTGGTTATTCACAACTTATGTGAATGCATTGATGACAGCTTATTCCCAGCCGACCTTGGAGACGAATAACGTTTACCCATTTATGAAACGAGTTAAAACGTTAAGTATTACCCTTGTATCACTACTTTTTGTAATGCAATTACAGGGCTGCGTGGTAGCGGTTGGTGCTGCGGGTGCCATGGCAGCAAAAGTGGCGAACGACAGACGCACCGTTGGGACTCAACTTGATGACCAAAACGCAGGTCGCTCTGTAGCTTATCAGTGGTCTAAAAGTGAAGCGCTTAAAGAGCAAACCAATCTACAAGTAGATATGTATAACGGCATTGCTTTGCTTACTGGCCAAGCCCCCACGCAAGCGTTAATTGATGAAGCGGTTAGACGGGCTCAAGAAGTCGATTACCTTAAGAAAATACACAATCAAATTCGCATTGGCGAGCCTATTGGCGCGGGCACCCAAGCCAACGATATTTGGCTAGCCTCAAAAGTCCGCACCAAGATAGTGGCCGATGAACGCGTGCCTGCATTGCAGGTTAGGGTGGTAGTGCAAGACTCTGAAGTGTTCTTAATGGGCCGATTAACCAATGCAGAAGCTAATGCCGCTGTAGATATCGCAAGGAACATAACGGGTGTAGCCCGCGTAGTGCGCGCATTTGAGATCATTTAGTCGCGATACCGCAACGGCCCTACTGGTTGCTGGGGCCTTGTTTATGGAAATTCTGGATGCCACGGTGATCACCACCGCGCTTCCCGTTATTGCTGCTGATTTTGGCGTGCCAGCAACCCAGCTTTCTATTGGCGTTTCTGCCTACCTTGTTGCCGTTACCTTTTTTATTCCGCTAAGTGGTTATGTTGCCGACAAATTTGGTGCCCGTAACGTTTTTATGGCTGCCATTATTATTTTTGTGGTGGCATCAATACTGTGTGGCATTAGCACTAACCTAACTAGCTTTACCTTGTCTCGCATTATGCAGGGTATTGGCGGCGCCTTAATGGTGCCCGTAGGCCGTTTAGTGGTGCTGCGAGACTTACCCAAAGAAAAGCTAGTTAAAACCGTGGCTATTATCACGTGGCCGGCGTTAAGTGCCCCTATTCTTGGCCCTGTATTAGGGGGGTGGATTGCCACCCACTTGAGCTGGCAATGGATATTCTTTATGAATGTGCCATTAGGTATATTCGCGCTTATTGCTTCCGCTTATTTGCTTGAGAACTTCACCGCCAATGTAGGTAAGTTTGATGTGGTAGGTTTTCTGCTAACCGGCATTGGCTTTGCCTCTTTTATGGCCGGTATAGAACTATTTGCTGGTCACAGCACCTCCACCCTATTGGGCGCTGTGGTGACCGTGTTTGGGCTTTTACTATTGTTAACTGCAGTATTTCATATTCGCCGTGCTGATAAACCTTTGTTTTCTTTTGAAGCTATGCAGTTTCGTACCTTTCGACTGTCGATGTACGGCGGCTCGGTGGTACGTATTGCCCTAGGCAGTGCGCCGTTTCTGGTGCCGCTTATGCTGCAATTAGGTATGGGTTACTCGCCGGTAGAAGCGGGCACATTATTACTATGGCTATTTGTAGGCAATATTGCCATTAAGCCAGCTACCACATGGATAATGAACACCTTTGGCTTTAAGCGGGTGCTTATCGCAAATGGCATTATGATCTCACTGGGTTTTGTGGCGCTATCGCTAATTACTCAACAAAGTTCATCGGTTGTGATTGCGGTTATCTTATTTGTTAGCGGTGTGAATAGGTCGATGCATTTAACCTTACTAAACACTATCGCCTTTGCTGATGTGCCAAAAGATAAAATGCGCGATGCCAATACACTGGGTGCAATACTCATGCAAATGAACCGTGGCATGGGGATCACCATTTCTGCGCTTATGCTGGCCGTTGCTTCACTGATGGTGGGTAATTCAAGTAGTGATCCGTCGCTTATCAACTTCAAAATTGCTATGGCGATGATGGCAGTAGTTGCGCTGCTTAGTATTACCGACAGCCTAATGTTATCAAAAACCGATGGTGACTCAGTTTTAAAAAAGCGACTTAAAAAGCAGGTGAGTTGAGGTAGCACGGGTAAGTGCTACTGTTCAGATAAAGCGAATGACTGTGTTTAGCAAGGGGTTATCAGGGATTTAAACCTACACTTCAATAACCGAATTAACTATACCTGACAGTCCGTTGTGTACGTGAAGCGGACATTTCCTATACCCCAAAAAAAAGAGAATATGGTTTTTCTGTAGGATCGGGTGTTACTATGAAGTCTTAATAATAAGCTGTTAGGCATCTTCAGTTTTCAGGAGCAGTATGCAAGTATCTAGACGAACAAAATTCTCATTAGCACAACTTTTAAGTGTTGTTGATAGCCCGACTGCATATCTTATTTTTGATAAATTTGGCTTTGAACCACAAGAAGTTTCTTCACCCGCTGGCATTAGTAATGAAATAACGTCTGCAGACGAGCAAACTCTTTCAGAGTTGATTATTGAAGTAATCGAGACCAGTAGAACTCTAAGAAACTATACGTCCCCAAAATACAAATTTGATGACCAATTTTCAATATTGGAAAAATCTTTATTACTTGATGGATACTTAATTGAAGATAAATCAATTAAAGCATTAGACCCAAATTTTATCGGGTTTGACCCAGTTGAAGATGCACTAATAAATGAACTTGAAATTTCATCCTTACAAAATAAGGTAGGAATAATACGTTCAGTAAAAGCATCAGCTGATGATTTTGTAAAAGCACAACCAGATTACAATGGCAGTTTAACTAATATTCGTATTGCACTTGAAACGCTTGTGAGAGAAATAGCACTAGAAAAAGGTTTTACTACAGCAAGAGCAGGCAACACTTGGGGACCATCATTAGGGTATCTGAAAACCAATAACTTTATAGATCAGAAAGATGAAAATGCTTTGGCGTCCGTGTACACATTTATTAGTAATGGCTCGCATATCCCATTCGGTTTTACTGAGGCTGAAATTGTTCGTCTAGGTCGAAACATGTGCACTTCAATGTGTTATTTTGTTATCAAGAAGTACAATGCCTAACAAGGCAATGAGAACGGACGCATTACGGCTGTCACGATTCTTGCAAAAAAAAGCCAGTAAAAACAGCGCCCACTTACGCGCCATTTATTGCGGCGTTAACCTCCCCCTTAAATTATGGCAAAAATGCAAAATCTATACTTATCGTTAAACGGTATTCCAACAGAAGCGCCTGAACAATCGGGGAAGTTATACTTTGCACGTGACCCCCAAGGGGCTTGGTATCCAAATCAAGGCAATCGCCTTTATGAGATAGACAGCGCTTGCGTTCGCCTCCATGATGCTCTCGCTCAGCGAGTTTTCGGTAGCTTGGATAGCTTTTATAATTTCCTGATGACTGCCCCCGAATTTTTATCGACCGCAGGGATGAATTCAGAAGCTCCTGTTTCAAAAGATGTATTCAACCAATTATTGGAAAAATTTCCACCAAGCTTTCCGGTAAACAAAGCGCTTTACCTTTTTGACTGTCGAAAGCTCGTTAGCGGAGTGCAGGAGTGCAGTAAGGAAGTGATGCAGTTACAAGGAGAGTTTTATCAGGCCTTGAATCTAGAGGAACTGTTTTTTCCAGAGATTAAAGAGGAAGATGGAGTTCGGTATGTAACCTCGCCGGTTGTTACAAAGATATATGCGTTACTTGGGTTTACTTATATCAGAATGCATAGTCTTCTTGACTACGTGACAAAACTAGCTATCGAATTTGAGTGTTTGAAAACACAGTTTGATTCTTACCCACGTTTAGCCTCGAAGAATTCGCTTTATAGCGACCGTAAGAAAATTTCGCTCAATAACCGGGCTGGTACTTTGTTTGAGAAATGCCCACTCCTTACGGAAGTTGAAACAGTTCGTAATCATTTAATCCATAACGGTCTTATAGATGATATGCCCAAGGTATACCGGGTGATATCAAATGGTGAGTGCGTAGAAAAGTTTCTGCTCTTCCCTGACCAAGACGAACAAGGGCGATTTGATTCGTTCAAGAATCGGACTTTGTTCTATGGTAACGAAAATAAGATTAACCTTCGCCTCCCCAGTATTACAGAAGAGTTTCAGGAGCGGCTGTTATCTACGCTAGAACTGCTAGTCGAAAAAGTGCTAATCTAGGATGTAAAGCTGGTGTAAAAGGAGGCTAACAAGCGCATGTTGTAGGACTGGTTTTCCGATGCCCTCCATACTAGCCGCAATGTGGGCATTAACCATCAAGGAAGGATATGAGTACGAAATCGACATCATTCGAGCTTTTTAGATATCAGATTTTGCCAATCGATAGATTTCTTCAGGGTAATTTATTGACTGGAGTTAGTTCGATCAAGGAACTAATTTCTCGGAAGAACGAGTTTTTTCAGAAGCCATCCATGGAACGAAAAATTACTCTGATAATAGGCATGAGACGATAACGAAGAAACTTTACGAAAAAGATGATTTCTTCCTTTTGAGAATTGCTCACAATAGATCAATTCATCGCGAAACCAAAGATTTTCGCGATGAGGTCATAGATAACTGGCCATCCATATTGGTCGCAATATGGAATGATCCTGAAAAGCAGTTCATTGCAGTCCAACGAAGATCTACTGCATTCTCGTCCTGCGAAGTGGTTGTTAAAATGATTATTAACTCCTTATCACCTCAATTGAGTAATCACCACCTACGTGCGATTCATGAGCCATTATTTGAAAAACAACAATTTTGGTCTCTATTGCACCAGTATGAGGGTAGAATCAAATCCGTAGAGTTTGAAATAATAACTCCGAACATGGCAAACATATCTGGCTCACTATCAGACGATCTAAAAGATTTCGCAAAGGCAACTAATTCAGCGAAAAACAAATTAAAAATTGAGTCTGATCCAGAAGCGCCACTTCATCTTGTGGAAAACAATCGCACGTTGCAAGGCCTTGTCAACTATAGTAGTGAAGGTGGCGGAAATATCTCCCTAAAAATCGATGGCGTTAAAAAACTCTACCATACATCTAAAACGGTTAAAGAAATCCAGCTTGGAGATATGGAAATACAGGGTAATGCAGAAGAAGTGGTTTCGGTGATAAAAGAATTTCTTAAATGATTAAACAGGTATTTACTACATCATTTATTTCTTTAGGAACTGGCTTTTTAGTAGAGCTATTAAATGTTTGGCTAGGCTCTAAATTTCTTTATGGCTTTTTCGAATCTAGCCTAGTAACAATACTTGTGGCACTACTGGCTGTCAACGCTGCCACAATGGGAATTGTACTAACCAAAATGCGTGACCTTATAGATAAAAATGGTAATGCAGAGGCGTTCAAGAAAACAAGAACCAATATGCTACTATCTATAAAAGAGCAAATCGGCTTAATCATACTCGCAACAATTGTTTTGTCCGTTAAGTCTGCTCCGGTAATTCAGACAATCGAAAATATGCCTTTGCTCTTCAACTCTATAGTTACTGGCATATTTGTTTATGCGTTGCTAGTGCTATATGACACGGCGAAAGGCGTTTTGGTTATAGTTGACTTCAATGGTTAACAGCTTGCCGCATGCCTTAACAGACAGCTACTTTCGTATTTTTGCATGTCGCTGCGCTGGATGTGCCGGTGAGCAAAGCGTTGAAAGTCCGCTCCTTGTCTCAATATGCCTCTGACGCTGTTGGGCGGCTCCGTACGTAAAACCGGCTTTGGCTCATTGCAATTTTTATCGAGGCTACGAGTGAATTGCAGACCATCACTGGTGCTTCTGCGATGGCCTGCTGAATACAATAAGCGAAGCTTGATAAATTCCCTCAACTGGAAGCTAGTAGGTGCTTTGAGGTGTGTAATTCTTAGAAAGGCAAAGCAGCCATTTAATTTCGCTTAAGTAACGAGAAGTAAATGACCAACTAGCAATGAATGAGTGGCAAAATTTAGCGAGCCACTACACTGGGATGTGTTTTTGCAAGTCACCTATGAAAAACGCGATTAGCTATTGAGCGGCTTCAAGTAATATAACAGAACAGCGCATTACCCAACGTTTACATTGGTCTTTACTTGAAGAGCTTTTTAGCTGTGCAAGAGAAACTCTGGTTCTATCTATTGTACTTTCCTAATTTGATTTTTTGAGGATTCAACAATCGTAAAAATCTGGTCACCGACCTTTAGAGGGACTTGCGCCCATGCAAACGTGCGTGGATCGCCTTCAATTTTCAGACCAGATTGTTCCAACATTTGCTCAATATTAATTTTAAAAGCCTGCTCTTCGAAGCCTTCTAAACGACGGTTAGGATCACCTCTGAAGTGATGCAAACCGGAGATAATCAAATCGCTTTGGCGCTGTAACTGATCTTTTGGTATCAGCACCACCGCAAACAATCCCCCTCTATAATCGCGAGAAACTGAATTGCGAGCAGGCACTGCTTCCATGGGGTCAATGAGGGCTTTAATGGCACCAGCAAGGGCATTTTCTTTCTCGTTGGCATAACAATCCATCAACTCTTTGTAGAATTGCGATTCACGATCGAACTGTATGGACGCTGTCGGGGCTTGACGGTTCGGCCAACATTTCGGTAACAAATCCCTTCTAAAGTTAATATATTGATTTATAAGGTGATCTATTCGGTGTTTTACGGCCTCTACAGAAGCTTGATTTTGACTAGGAAAGGCAGATAACGTGACCGGATTAAATCCGTAACCTCGATGCAAAGCACTAGCTAGCTCTTCTGTGGTAATGGCTTTTAAGTCAATAAAGGTAATATCAACATCCAGAGGTAAGCCATTTGAAGCCTTTTGTACCGTAACTGTGAATTCCACATCAACAGTCGCATTGTCAGGAATTTCACCAAAGACAGCGTGGATGATTCTTCTGGCTTCAGCACGTTTTTGAGGGTCTGAGCTATGATACTCATCGATATAGATACCAAACTGATTAATCGATAGTGATGCCGTTCTTGTAGACGCTTTGACGTCCTCACCAAGTTTGTCTACCGTCTGCCTAAGTGTTTCGATTTCACTTGAATAATCGCAGGCTGTTAAACCTGTAGAGATAACTAAAATCAAAATAGCCGATTTTAGACTTTTCATAAATCATTCCTTCGATGCCCTTTTACTCTTAATTTGCCAACAAAGATGACTTCATGCAATGATTATTATTTGTACAAACAGCAGCAAGTTCCAAACAACCTTCTGTTAAAAAAATGCCCTTTGTATACGCTATGATTTAAGAAACAAACGCTGTTCATTTAAAAATATTGAGAATTCTCAGCTAAATTTGATATTGATTTATCAATAAGGAAACCGCTAGATGAAAAAAATAGTTTGTATAGTTTTGTTATCTTTACCACTAATTACTAATGCAAATCCTGAAAACTATCCGATGTGTAAGTCTGTTGATAAAAATTGGTCATGGTTTAGTGATCACGCTGTTAGCTCAATAAAATATCATGTTGTTGTGGAAACAGGAGCAAAAGTCATAGTTGGCACAGGTATGAAAGTAGTTGGTAAACCTCGCGGTTCAATAATAACTATTGTAGGAGAGGAGATAGTTAACGCATACGGTATTGGGAGCATTCACATTCGAAGCACTGAAGAATCACCGGTAAAAGTTTGCGTAAACTCCGGCGAAGCTGTTCCTATCACTATTATTAGAGAATACTTCTAGTTACCACAAGAACTGATTCATTTTAATAATACGAATATCGAGACATAAATAAAAGGTTGTATTTATTGCAGGTATTGAGGTGCTTCTCACTGCTTATCTTTGCGTTTAAAGAACAAATTTTATGACAACAGTAGGCACATCGGGACTAAAGTTGAGTAAACAACATTTAGCCATTGGAGGGCTGCTACATGAACAAAGTAATCGTTAAAATAACTTAATCTCTACGTCCGGAAATGGCACAAATCGAAGTCTAGAATTTCAAATCTGAAGGTCCGAATCTTGTCTCAAGATGCCTCTCACACTGTGAGACTGAAACGTACGTGGGAAGGACCTTGGAGCACTAGTTGTGAGCGACAGATAACAAGCGAGACCTGTTTCAACAATCAAGGCGCCATGCTGTGACAGCGTTCAGGCCGTATCTGTAAAAAAATGCACCTACCTCATTCCTTAATTGTGAAAGACTAGCAAACATCAATCCACTAATCTTAGATGTGCTTACATGAGGCACAACAGTCATGTTGCTAGGCTTGTGCTTGTTGGTACCGTCACTTTTGTCTTCAAGATACATCGTAAAGTATACGTTGAGCAGTGTTTTCATAAGGCGAACTCGTAAATGGGTATAGGTCTATTATGCCCAAAATTGTCATCCCACAAGGCCAAGCGAAGGCTTAACAGCGTGTCCACGATAAGAAATAATGACGTGCATGCTTTAGAGTATTTGTAGAAGCCGTGTGTTAAGTTGTCACGATAGAAACACTCCAGAATTTATAACGTTTAACAAAGGGATGGGTATATGCGTTTATTAGTTTTAGCTTTTTTTCTACTGATGTCGTTCCAATCGCATGCAGCGAGATTAACCTGTAATGCAGAAAAATTAAGTTTTAGTTTTGGTGGCTCGAACACGATAGACTTCCTTCAAACGGCCATGAAATATCAAGACTTTGATTTCACAAGCGTCAAAAATGTTGGTGATATGCAGAAGGTCGTGAAGCACAAGAAAGCGCTTAAAAGTATGTACGACATGTATAAAGACTCACCTTTCATCTGGGGCGAGACTTACCAAAAAATGCTTCCACTTTGTGATGAGAATCAGAAGAAAACACTCTTCGCAAAAGCTTTTACGTATTATGAAAACCGCTGGAGAATGAACTCTCATTATGACCCTGTTGAACGAGAAGAATTTTCAGAGTATCTGTTTGAATTTGAAATGGCTGGACACACTAAGAGCAAGTTCTTTCATATAAGAAGCTATGAACATTTCATGTCTATATTTGAGGCCGCTATACAGAGCATAGAAAATAATACCGACACAATGCGAGCCGCTTTAAAAAGCAAGCGAGAAAATGAAAAGCAAGAAATACAAGAGATGGAAAATGAAGCGAAGGAAATGGATCGTTTAATCGCAGAGCAAAAGGCCGCCAACGAAAAGAAAAGGAAAATGCAGGAAGAAATAGCCGCGAAGCAACGTGAATTGGACCTTCTTAAGAATCAGAGCTTTGAAACGTCTCAATCAACGAACAAACAACGCGGTCACTCAACAAGCAGCAATGTTGGAAATAGAACGATTAAGCCAAACAGCGTGATATGCATGAGTGAAAGTGCCTATGACCGACAAATGCAAGCGCTCGCACAAAACGACCATAGATTATTTTCAGGTTGCACCGTTAATGAGAGAGCGGTTAAAGGCTGGTTCGATGATATAAGCATGTTTAGCGGCACTTGCACTTTGCTAAGCTCAGATAGAAGCCGAAAGATGTGGGTTAATTGCGAGAGCGTGCAAGACTGATAATACAGTGAAGCAGAGGCTCACTCCGTGGGCTTTGGTAACGGCGGTTGCAAGCAATATATAGAGATCAACAAGCCATGGCATTGAAAATGCTCACTTTTGGCGGAGATGCGAGAGAGTTTCCAAGGACAATATAAAATTTGCTTGAATAGACGAAAAGAACTGGCTTTTGCTCGTTGCGTGCGAACTTCAGCCGGCTATATTTCAATGCTCAGCTGTACTAGCTCAGCAAAGCGTTACGAACTGCTATTTGTGGCACCAAGTAATCATTCAAGAAGTTAAGTCGCCAGTGTCTGCTCTTTGTCTGAAGCTGGCGTACAATGATATTTAAGTCAACTCCGCTTTTTTCCCATCACGGTAGTTGCTAATTACATTTATTGAGTTGCTTGTCCCTCAATGTCAGCATTGGATCAAGAAATGCTAACTGATGTTAAAAAACGACACTGCCAAATAAACGTTCATTTATTTAGGCTGCTTTTACTAAACATTGAAATAATACTTTTAATTCATTCAATCTAACACGAGGTGTATATCTGGGCAGGGATAGTGGCCATGTTCAGATAGAAACCTATTATGTTTGCGTATTATGGCTTTAATGTGCGAAATATCAGTGTTGCTACAAACGTCTAAACTGTTAGAAGGTAGATTAATTAAATTGTTCAAACAATCGATAGAAGTTGATAGGTCAGAATCATATTGCCTTAAGTCATGATCAAAATCGCTCTCAATTTCTTCTGTAACAGCCATATGGCGTCGCAACTTCAGTAGGCCTAAATCAGTTCGACAGTTCTCGAAAACATCTTTGAAGCACTTATCACCACGGGTCTTTCTTAATTTCAATGACCCAAACATGTTTTCAAAACTCTTTAAAAAAGCAGACAACTCATTGATTTTTTCTAAGCTTATTAAACTCATTCGATATTCTTTTTGACATGATTCTATATGTTTGGAAATGGTATATGATCAATAAAAAAACTCAATAAATACTTATGAGTGTCAACTAAATGTGGTGCTTGTCCAGATCGATAAGCAATCAAACTTACCTCAAAAAGATTTTTTGACAATCCGTCCGCTTAATGCCCTGAGCCACTCGTCAACCATTTTTATCCAACCCCATAGCTTATTCATGACAAATGTCATGTCACTTTGCTTACCTTTGTGACTAACCAAATTTTCTCGCGCATTACATACTTTCATCACTGCTTACGCACTTTTATTTATCAACTAAAGAGGCATCGTGATGAAAACACAAACGCTAACACTAGAACAACAACGCGACATTATGAAACAACGCCGCTTTATCGCGATGCCACTGGCAGGCACTCTGGTTTGGGCGGCGATTGGTTTTGCATCGCCTTTTTTCAACGAGGCAATACAAACCTGGATGCTTTACCTTGGCACGGGCGCTATTTTTTATATTGGTTCAGGACTTTCCTACCTTACTGGCGAACGTTTCTTTTCTAAAGACCGCCAAAATACAGAATTCGACACCTTGTTCTTTATTGGCATGGCGATGGCGTTACTGGTATTTGCCATCGCCCTACCCGTCGCCGCCATCGACCACACTACGCTTCCACTTAGTATTGGCATACTTACCGGGCTTATGTGGATGCCGCTATCGTGGGCTATTCAACACTGGGTTGGCTACTTTCACACTGTCGCCCGTACCCTAGGTATTCTCATTGCTTGGTATGTGTTTCCAGAAGCCCGGATTGAAGCCATATCAGCAGTTATTGTGGCAGTTTACTTGATATCACTTGTGGCATTGGAAGTAAGATATCGTGCCATTAACCGCACAACACTAAAAGTAAGTCGAGCTTCGGCTAACGCTGGCGTATCAATGTCAGCACGCTCTACTACTAGCCCTATTCCACAATAAGTTCATATTCATTACGGAGAGAAATTATGACTTACTTATTATTAGCCCTAGCCATTGTCACAGAAGTAACAGCTACGTTGTTGTTAAAGGCCTCAGACGGCTGGGAGAAATGGTACTTCGGCTATGGGGCTATCGCATTTTATATGGTTTCAGGAATACTATTTGCTACCGTGCTCAAGCATATGGGGGTGGGTGTTGCTTATGCCATATGGTCTGGAATGGGTATCGCCCTTATCACCGCAGCTTCCGTAATCTTATGGAAACAAACTTTCGACTTCTAT
The DNA here is from genome assembly GCF_000213655.1 of Alteromonas naphthalenivorans. Lineage (NCBI taxonomy): Bacteria > Pseudomonadati > Pseudomonadota > Gammaproteobacteria > Alteromonadales > Alteromonadaceae > Alteromonas > Alteromonas naphthalenivorans. The sequence continues at coordinate 421,319 of NC_015554.1, read as the reverse complement.
GTCGCAATGGGTATTATATTAATTGTTTCAGGTACTTTGCTTATCACCAGCAAGTCTGCCGTTGTATTTCAATAAGGACGAAATACCTAGATGGATAGCAATTCAATAAAAAACAGCGACAAGGCCACTAGCGGTTCTGGTATAGCCACTAGCAGTTCTGGTATAGCCACTAGAGACTCCGGCGTAGCCATTAGCAAAAACTCTGCTAACCTACCATCGCCAGTATTACCCTTACTGGCAGACGGGCGCAAAAAAAAGTGGTCTTATAGCTCTTTGGTATTTTCGCTGTTTTACTTTGTGCCAATGTTATTTATGCAAAATGCGCCTTCCAATTGGGTAATGGCGCTTATTCTTACCGGCTTTGTCACCTTTGTTTTGCTTTATGTGTTGTGTGTAAACCAACCTGTAAATCGCTTACCTTATTACCTCACTGCAATGTTTTTTTTAGCCTACACCACCAGCTTGGTTAATCCTGGTGGCACGGTGATTTTTGGCTTTATTAGCTTTATTGTTGGCTACTATTATCGTTTACGTACCGGCATTATTTTATTATTGATAGTATCGGCTTCGCTCATTGTCATGAAAGTACATTTATACCCAACTGGGTTGTTTTTCTTTCTTGGCGCAGGAAGCAATATCGCTGTGCTATTTGGCTTTGGATATATGGAACGTAAGGAAACGCTTTTTCAACAAAAAGAAGCAAAGCACGCTGCCGCACTGGGTACCTTAAGTGCCATTGCCGAAAGAGAACGAATAGGCCGTGATCTTCATGATGTAGCTGGTCATGCATTAAGCAGCATTTCGTTGAAGGCTCAAGTGGCCGATAAATTACTGTCTAAAGGCCGCACAGCTGAAGCTCAAGTGGAAGTAAAAGCATTAGCGCAGCTGTCTCAGCAACTACTCAGTGAGATTAGGCAAACGGTAAGTGGCATTAAACACCTTTCCTTTAGCCAGGAAATCGCTAAGAATATGGCTAAGTTGTCGGAGCAGGGTTTTCATGAAGTGAGTGATGTAGACGAAAGCAGCTTCACTCATCTTACTCCCCTTCAAGAAACCCAATTGTCGTTAATAGTAAAAGAAGCGACTACGAATATTCTTCGTCATAGTAAGGGCAACCAAGCAGCGCTTACCCTTCAATGTACCAACGATATGTTGAATCTCGTTATAACTGATAATGGTAACAGCCACTGCCAAACAGAGGGCAACGGCATTCAAGGCATTCGCGAGCGAGCTGAACTCATTAATGCAACGGTTGAGTTTCAGTGGGGCTCCCCAACCGTGCTAACACTTCAATTACCGCTACTTTCTAAACCCGATAATAGCGCACAGAGCACACATTGAAATATGACTAATTCTATATCGAGCAACCGGCAATGAATCGAATTTTAGTGGTAGAAGACCAATCTTTGGTGCGTGATGCTATCGCCACCTTATTGTCTTTAGAAGACGACTTTGAAATAAGTGGGAAGTGCGCTAATGGACAAGAAGCGCTAGATTGGCTTGGCGCAAACGAAGTCCCCGACATTATTCTTACCGACATTGAAATGCCCTTAGTCTCGGGGCTAGATTTAGCAGAAAAGCTTGCAGCTTTATCTATAGGTAGCAAAGTGGTGGTAATGACCACATTCTCCAAACCTGGCTACATAAAGCGAGCGCTGGCACTGGGTGCTAAAGGGTTTGTTTTAAAAGAAGCTGACAGTGAGTACCTTGTAAGCTCATTACATAAAATTGTAAAAGGCGAAAGAGTTATTAGCCCCGAACTTGCTTTAATGGCACTGGATGATAATAACCCACTTTCGGCAAAAGAAAGCAAAGCACTGAAACTCGCCGCTGATGGATTAAAAACCCATGATATTGCGCAGAAGCTGTTTTTGTCAGAAGGTACCGTACGTAATTATTTGTCTGAAGCCATCGCAAAACTAGATGCTACCAACCGTGTAGATGCCGCCAGAATCGCAAAACAAAAAGGCTGGTTATAAACCAGCCTTTCTTATATCCGCTACACCTATCTCACATGTAGCGTTTATCTTTTTAGCTTACTCAATTCGTTCATTAAAACTCAGTTGAGAAGCGTACGCCAAATTCGCTGGCGTCATTGCTTAATACTTGCAGAATATAATCGCCGGTGTTTAAGCGAGCATTGTCATAACGCTCATCAAAAATATTACGGCCATATAATGCCACCGTGTAAGCCTCATCAGCTGGCGTGTATGCCACATCAAAGTTAACTAATTCTCGGCTTTCAATTTCCGTCATACGAGCAGGCTCTGAGCTAGGCTCACCGTACATATCTGCGCGGTATGAATAGTCGATACGAGCGCGAATTTTATCGCCACCTTCAAGGTCGAAAGTATATGACGGGCCAATCGCAAACGTTAAATCAGGCGTTAATGGTGCAACAGGATTAAATCCATCTTGCTCATCTACTTCAACGTCCATATAACCAATACTGGTCAACATGCTGAAGTTGCCTACGTTTAAGGTAGTATCTAGCTCGATACCGCGAGAAGTTTGCTCAACCACTAAGTTTGCTGTATCAAAACCGCCTTCACTTACACGGCTAACTTGGTAAGGTAGGTCTTCAAACTCAGTGTTAAATACTGCAACACTTACGTCGAAGTATTCATTAACGCGACCTTTAACACCCACTTCGTAGTTCACTGCGGTAATGTTGTCAGAAGCAACAAAACAGTTGCTTGCATTAACTGCTGCTACTGCGCCGTCTAAATCATCGAAGCCACCCGCGCCAAAGAACTCGCCAATTAGGCAGTATGGACGAGCAGGATATTGACCTGACTGATAACCGTTTTGAATAGTGGCATAACCTGTCATGCCATTTTCAAAGGTATAGTTGGTCGCCAATTCCCACGTCACTTCGTCCCATTCATTTGAATCGAAAATGGTGCCAAGGGCGTCAAAAACATTGGCAGATGCGTCTTTTTCATCTTCAGTGTAACGAATACCACCAGATACACTAAGCTCGTCAGTTAAGTCATGACGAAGGTTTAGGTACACTGCTTTACTGGTAGTTTCTTGATCAAGTTGAAGCGTGTTACCGCCACCATCAAAACTTGAATCGCTACCTTGGCGGTTACTACCTTCTTCATTGAAGTAATAAAGGCCAGCAACAAAGTCAGTGTACTCGTTGATATAACCATTTAATTGAACTTCAATTGACGTTTGGTCTGCTTCACCGCGTTCTGGATATTGGTCTAATGAATAGATAGTGCCATCATCGTCCAAACCCGCTTTGTACTTAGAGGTACGGCGGCTAGCAACGACTTTAGCCGTGTAATCGTCGCTAATATCCCATTCGGTAGTTAGAGACACACCACGGGCTTCATTCGATACGCTGGTCACTTCTGGTGTGCCTGTAGCGTTATCGTAAATGTCATACCCTTCTGGGGTTACATCACTATTTCTAAGCTCAAGACCTAGACTGTTTGTACCTGCATAAAAACGCCCTTCTGGCATTTCATCGATAAGCACTGTGTAAGGGCGTAAACCACCGTCACCATTGTTGGCATCAGCGGTTAGCACCATACGGAAATCATCAGACGGCTCATATTTTACCGAGATACGACCAGAAATATCTTCTGTTTCACCCACATCATATTCTGCATTAGGTACGTTAATGAACTCGCCCAAACCATCACGGGTGTTGTAAGCAAGGTTCATGTTAAATGCTAGGGTGTCAGATAATGCATGGTTCACGAACAAGTCAGTCTTAACACGACCGCGAGTACCGAACTCTGCATTCACTTTAGTCACATCGCCTTGATCTGGCTCTTTGGTAATGATGTTAATGGCACCACCAATAGAGTTACGACCGTATAGCGTACCTTGAGGACCACGAAGTACCTCGATACGCTCGATGTTATTCAAGCTCCAGTTTTGACCCACTTGGCGGCCTAAATAAACGCCATCAACATAGACGCTTACGCCTGGATCAGTAGTGATAAGGTGATCTTGAAGACCAATACCACGAATAAAAGGGTTTACAGAAGAAGTGTGACCCGCTGAGAAGCCCGTTACGTTTAAGTTTGGAACAAACTTACCAACATCCGTTAAGTCAGTAATGCCTTGTTCAGCTAACATATCACCATCAAATGCACTAATTGCAATTGGTACTTCATAGATAACTTGAGGACGCTTGGTTGCTGTAACGGTAATCGCTTCATACATTTGTTCTTCAGTGGCTTCAGCCTCTTGAGCAAATGCAGAATGAGAAATAGCAGGTACAGTTAACGCTACTGCCAAAGCGACAGGCGAAAGCCTACTAACTAGTGTCTTAGACACGTCAGTATTGGTGATCATGTGTAACCCCTTTGCGAGAGTGTTTAGTGTCAAAAAATTTATTGTTTTTAGGCTGCTTCAAGTTCTCTATGGAACTTTAAAACCAATAGACTCACAAAATAGAGGGCGTTACGACGAGTAACATTTAGCTGATTTATGGATATCCTGATGAAAGTGGCGTGTATCCCTACTGGTTTTAGTGTCACTTTCTCTACCCTACCAGCCCCCATCTACCCACGACCGAGTATTGGCTTGAAGACTGGAGAAATATCATACTGACTTCTTTTTAACTTGCATAGCGAAATATTGCACTTTTATTAAATTGAGACTTTAAAATTAGACTAATTGGTTAGGTCGAAAACGGTGCTAAACCACTCATCTCAATTGACATATTATTTTTTATAATCATTACGTTAGCATCGGTTACTTATTAACCATAAAATCGATTCCCTTTAACTATTCACTAGACCATTTAGACAATATTTCCCCTTACCTTTACAATATTCAGTTAAAAAGCACTACAATTTGCAGGTGCACTAGGCTGTATTAGTTTGTTTGATAGCCGCCCCCCACTTAATTCACCCTCTTTAATTCGCCCTCTCTGTACTCAAGCTCTTGTCGCTAGCCTTTTAGATTAACCTCTTGCATTAGCAGCAAATTGTTACCTTTTTTATTTTTATTAAGTATTCCACTTATAAAAATCAACACCACTTTGTCGACAATAACTACCAAGAAAGTTTGACCGAGCCACTTAAACCCTCTATATTGTCGACATGTAATAAATTTGTGGTGAATAGCTTGTCGGTACAGATAACCCTAGAAAAGCCTGTAACTAATGCGGATAGAACCTTCTTTCAATTGCGTAAAGACATTGTAGAAGGCGTTATTCCTGCAGGCTCTAAACTCAGTGAAACTGAGTTGTCGACAAAATACGAAGTCAGCCGCGCGGTTATTCGCGAAGGTATTAATCGTCTTGCCGCCTGCCACCTTGTAGAACGCAAAGCGAACATAGGGGCCAAAGTTGTATCGCTAACCCCTGAAGGGCTGATTCAGCTTTACCAAGTAAGAGAAGCATTAGAAGGCATGGCCGCACGCCTTGCTGCAAGACACATGAGCGACGAAGAAGTCGCCTCATTACAAGGCTTATTAGATTCTCACTTTAATAAAGTGAAAGACGCCCAGCTCTATTACCAAGAAGCCGGCGACGTGGACTTCCACTACCGCATCGTGACTGGCAGTAAAAACAGCCACCTCATTAGCGTGTTAATAGACGGGCTCTATCATCTTGTACGCATGTATCGCGTTCAACTAGGCATGGCTGGCCCAAGAGTTACCACTGCCTTTGATGAACACAGACACATTGTGAACGCGATTGCGAATCGCGATGAAGAGCTAGCCGAGATGCTAATGCGCCGCCATATTCTTTATTCAAAGAACAATATTGAAAACAAACTTAACGCCACACCAACCTAATTTAAAACCAGAGAGTGTTACTTATGAGTGCAGGAAAGAAATTCAGACAAGCACTGGCCGACAATAAGCCACTGCAAATATTAGGCACCATTAATGCCTATACCGCCATGATGGCAAAATCTATCGGTCACAAAGCGATATACCTCTCCGGCGGTGGCGTTGCGAATGCTTCATACGGGCTACCCGATTTGGGCATGACATCACTAAACGACGTTATTGTTGATGTACAACGCATCACGTCAGCCTGTGATTTACCCTTATTGGTAGACATAGACACAGGCTGGGGCGGCGCATTTAATATTGCAAAAACCATTCGCGATATGGAAAAAGCAGGCGCAGCGGCTGTGCATATGGAAGATCAAGTTGCGCAAAAGCGCTGCGGTCATCGCCCTAACAAAGAAATTGTGAGCACAGAAGAAATGGTCGATCGCATTAAAGCCGCGGTGGATGCCAGAACCGACCCAGACTTTTTCATTATGGCGCGTACTGATTCTTTCGCTCAAGAAGGGTTAGAAAAAGCCATTGAACGCGCTAAGGCTTATGTTGCGGCCGGTGCCGATGGCATATTTGCAGAAGCAGTAAAAACTGAAGAACACTACCGCGCATTTTCAGAAGCGTTAGACGTCCCTATTCTTGCCAACATTACCGAATTCGGACAAACCGAACTTTGGAACAAAGAACAACTTGGCGAATGGGGCGCTGCGATGGTGCTTTACCCACTAAGTGCATTTCGCGCCATGAACAAAGCTGCCGAAAACGTTTACCAATCAATACTGGATAATGGCGATCAAAAAGCCGTTGTCGACACCATGCAAACACGCATGGAGTTATACGATTACCTTGGCTATCACGACTACGAGCAAAAGCTCGACGAACTGTTCGCCAAAGGCAAAGGCTAGCGGCTGAGATGACTCGAGGCAGTATTGCCTGCGGGCTGAATTGAGTAGAGGCCGCTTTGGCTGCGAAGCCGCTTTGGCTGAGGAGGCAGGGATACGGCGCTGCCACGCCGTAAACCCATCCATGGGGGCTCCGCCTCGGCATCCATGCCTCGGAGGGGCAGCGCTCGTATTCCCTGCCTCCCCATCCGCGGCCTCGAACGCCAATTTGCATCGAGTAATACTTTGTTAAAAACAACGCTTTTAAATATCGATTGTTGAATTAAAAACTAAACAAACTTTTGTACCTTACATACACAAGACCGGAGACAACAAGATGGCTAAACAATTAAGTGGCGCGGGATTACGCGGCCAAGTTGCAGGAAAAACAGCACTGTCTACTGTAGGCGTATCAGGTTCTGGCCTGACATACCGTGGTTACGATGTAAAAGATTTAGCAGCCAGTTGCCAGTTTGAAGAAGTGGCTTATCTTATTTTAAAAGGTAAATTGCCTACCCAGTCCGAGTTAGATGAATACAAAGCCTTACTTCGAAGTATGCGCGGATTGCCTCAGGCTCTTAAAGATGTATTAGAGCGTATTCCAAAAGACGCACATCCTATGGACGTACTTCGTACAGGTTGTTCTATGTTGGGCAACCTTGAAATGGAAAACGATTTCAGCGAACAGCAGCAAGCAACTGATCGTATGTTAGCTTGTTTCCCAAGCATTATTTGCTATTGGTATCGCTTTACTCACGATGGCGTTCGTATTGATGTAGAAACCGATGACGATTCAATCGGTGGTCATTTCTTGCATATGCTGCACGGCGAAAAACCACGTGAGCTACATGAACAAGTCATGCACGTTTCACTTATTTTGTACGCAGAGCACGAATTCAATGCCTCTACCTTTACCGCTCGCGTATGTGCCTCAACCTTGTCAGATATGCACTCATGTGTCACCGGCGCTATTGGCTCACTTCGCGGTCCATTGCATGGCGGTGCGAATGAAGCAGCTATGGAAATGATTGAAGGCTTTACCTCGGCAGACGACGCTGAAGAAAAAATGATGGCCATGCTTGCCCGTAAAGACAAAATCATGGGCTTTGGCCATGCCATTTATTCTGAATCTGACCCTCGCAACGAAATCATCAAAGGCTGGTCTGAAAAGCTCGCTGCCGATGTAGGTGACGAGGTACTTTACCCCGTATCTGTGCGCTGTGAAGAAGTGATGTGGCGCGAGAAAAAGCTATTCTGTAACGCTGATTTTTTCCACGCTTCCGCCTATAACTTTATGGGAATCCCCACCAAGTTGTTTACCCCTATCTTCGTGATGTCTCGCCTAACGGGCTGGGCAGCACACGTGATGGAACAACGCGCTGACAACCGTATTATTCGCCCATCAGCTGAATATACTGGTGAAGATATTCGTGACGTACCTCCTATGTCTGCACGTAGTTAACGACTAAGGCTTAAAATCATGAGTAATATGAACTACGAATACCGTAAACCTTTGCCTGGCGCAGGTATCGATTTCTTTGATACCCGCGAGGCAGTGGAAGCCATTGAACATGGTGCCTACGATAAACTTCCCTACACCTCACGGGTGTTTGCTGAAAACTTAGTGCGCCGTTGTAACCCTGACGCATTAACCGATTCACTTAAGCAGTTTATTTATCGCAAGAACGACTTGGATTTTCCGTGGTTTCCAGCCCGCGTGGTTTGCCACGACATTCTGGGGCAAACCGCGTTGGTTGACTTGGCTGGCTTACGGGATGCCATTGCGGCGAAAGGCGGCGATCCGGCGAAAGTAAACCCCGTTGTGCCTACCCAGTTAATTGTCGATCACTCATTAGCCGTTGAACATGCGGGTTTTGAACCCGACGCGTTTGAAAAAAACCGCGCTATTGAAGATAGACGTAACGACGACCGATTCCATTTTATCGACTGGACTAAGTTAGCGTTTAAAAACGTGGATGTGATACCGCCGGGTAATGGCATTATGCACCAAATCAACTTAGAGCGTATGTCGCCAGTTATTCAGTCTCGCGACGGCGTCGCTTTTCCAGATACCTTGGTCGGCACCGACAGCCACACTCCTCATGTTGATGCACTAGGCGTTATTGCTATTGGTGTAGGCGGCCTTGAAGCAGAAAGCGTTATGCTGGGGCGCGCCTCTTACATGCGCCTACCTGATATTGTAGGTGTTGAACTTACCGGTAAGCCACAGCCCAATATTACTGCTACCGATATTGTATTGGCACTTACCGAGTTTTTACGTAAAGAGCGTGTGGTGTCTTCTTATTTGGAATTTTATGGCGAAGGTACTACGCACCTTACCCTTGGCGATCGCGCTACTATTTCAAACATGACACCCGAATACGGCGCCACCGCGGCGATGTTCTACATCGACCAGCAAACCATCGATTATTTGCGCTTAACTGGCCGTGAAGAAAAGCAAATTGCCTTAGTTGAACAATACGCGAAGCACACCGGTTTATGGGCAGATTCATTAGCGAGTGCCGAATACGAGCGTGTTCTCACTTTTGATTTATCCTCTGTTGGCCGCAACATGGCTGGCCCATCTAATCCACATGCTCGTTTAGCCACCAGCGACTTGGCTCAGCGCGGCGTTGCCAGCGCATGGGAACAAGAAGAAGGAAAAATGCCTGATGGTGCGGTAATTATCGCTGCCATTACCAGTTGTACTAATACGTCTAACCCGCGCAATGTGATTGCAGCAGGCTTAATTGCCCGCAATGCAAACCAGCGTGGCTTAACCCGTAAACCTTGGGTGAAAAGTTCGTTAGCGCCAGGTTCTAAAGCGGTAAAACTGTATTTAGAAGAAGCCGATTTGATGGGCGAATTGGAACAGTTGGGCTTTGGTGTAGTGGCCTTTGCCTGCACCACCTGTAACGGAATGAGCGGCGCGCTAGACCCGAAAATTCAGCAAGAAATTATAGACCGTGACTTATACGCCACGGCAGTGCTTTCTGGTAACCGTAATTTCGATGGCCGTATTCACCCGTATGCGAAACAAGCCTTTTTGGCATCACCGCCATTAGTGGTTGCCTACGCCATTGCAGGTACGGTTCGTTTCGATATTGAAAAAGACGTACTAGGCATAGATAACGACGGTAACCCTGTCACGCTCAAAGATATTTGGCCAAGCGATGAAGAGATTGATGCCATTGTCGCGAAAAGCGTGAAGCCAGAGCATTTTCGTAAAGTGTACGAGCCCATGTTCGATTTAAAAGTGAATACTGGCAGCGACATTAGCCCGCTGTATGATTGGCGTGAAATGAGTACCTATATTCGCCGCCCGCCTTATTGGGAAGGTGCGATGGATGCTGAGCGCACCATGACGGGTATGCGACCGCTGGCTATATTGGGCGATAACATTACCACCGATCATTTATCGCCATCGAATGCGATTATGGCTACCAGTGCAGCTGGTGAGTATTTGGCGAAAATGGGGTTACCGGAAGAAGACTTTAACTCTTATGCCACCCATAGGGGCGACCATTTAACTGCGCTTCGCGCTACTTTGGCGAACCCGAAAGTGTTCAACGAGATGGTGCTTGAAAACGGCGAAGTGAAACAGGGCTCGCTTGCTCGCATCGAGCCAGAAGGCAAAGTGGTGCGCATGTGGGAAGCCATTGAAGCCTACATGCAGCGCAGACAGCCCCTGATTATTGTAGCTGGTGCCGACTATGGTCAGGGCTCTTCACGCGACTGGGCTGCCAAAGGTGTTCGTTTAGCTGGGGTAGAAGTCATTGCCGCAGAGGGCTTCGAGCGTATTCACCGTACCAACTTACTTGGCATGGGTGTATTACCTCTTGAGTTTAAGCCAGGTACAACACGCAAAACCCTTGAACTTGATGGCACTGAAACCTACGACGTTAAAGGTGAACCTGCACCGGGTGCTACGCTAACCTTAGTGGTTAATCGAGCCAACGGTGAAACCCTAGATGTGCCCGTAACCTGTCGCTTAGATACCGCAGAAGAGGTGTCGATTTACAGCGCAGGCGGTGTGCTTCAACGCTTTGCCAAAGACTTCTTAGAAGCTGAAGAGGTTGAGGGCTAACGCCTTCATCTTAGCGCATTGACGTTTGGCACTGCCACTTCACTTCATAAACACGCCGTGACCCCATCCATGGGGGCTCTGCCGCAGCATCCTTGCTGCGGAAGGTTTATGAAGCGAAGTAGCTCAATACCTTGGTGTGTAACGACGTTAAGCCAAAACTTGTAATACAACTGTGGAAAGTGATTTTTAAGCGCTGCTTTCGCTGTGTGACTGGTTGCCTAGCTCCCAACTTACATCCATGCGTATTGAGGGCACTGAGCCCAAATTACGTTCCCCTAACATCCTCCAACAACGTTTAATTAGGTGGTGGATTTAAGTGATGGATTGGTGTGTTTTAAGTGGGGTTTAATCGTTATTACGGTTCGCAACCACTCATCGTAACCAATTAACGTAATCAGCCATTGCCACCACTCAAAAAAGGAATAAACATGACGAAGTATGCCCCTCAAATTCGTGTACCAGCTACCTATATGCGCGGTGGTACCAGTAAAGGTGTGTTCTTTAACGTATCTGATTTACCCGAAGCGGCGCAGCAGCCTGGACCGGCGCGAGATGCGCTTTTATTGCGTGTGATTGGCAGCCCAGACCCTTACGGTAAACAAACCGATGGCATGGGTGGCGCTACGTCGAGCACTAGCAAAACCGTGCTTATTAGTAAGAGTGAGCGCGATGATTACGATGTCGACTACTTATTTGGTCAAGTTTCTATCGACAAGCCTTTTGTAGATTGGAGTGGAAACTGCGGTAACTTGACGGCCGCAGTGGGCGCATTTGCGATAAATAATGGGTTGGTCGATGCCAATAAAATTCCAGATAACGGCATTGCTGTCGTCAATATTTGGCAAGCTAACATCAATAAAGCCATTATTGCCAAGGTGCCTATTACTCATGGTGAAGTGCAAGAAACCGGCGACTTTGAATTAGACGGGGTGACGTTTCCTGCCGCAGAAGTTGAGGTTGCGTTTGTCGACCCTGCCGATGGCGAAGGCGCTATATTTCCTACCGGTCGTTTAGTCGATACGCTTGAAGTACCTGATGTAGGCTCTTTCAGTGCCACCATGATTAACGCAGGCATTCCGACTATTTTCATCAACGCTGAAGATATTGGCTACACGGGTACGGAACTTCAAGATGACATTAATAACGATGATGCCGCCCTTGCCAAATTTGAAGCTATTCGTGCTTATGGCGCGGTGAAAATGGGGCTAATTAATGATATTGGCGAAGCGGCCTCTCGCCAGCACACGCCCAAAGTCGCTATGGTAGCGCCACCTGCAGGCTATAAGGCCTCTAGTGGTAAAGATATTTTGGGAAATGATATTGATGTACTGGTTCGCGCTATGTCTATGGGTAAGCTGCATCACGCTATGATGGGCACAGCCGCTGTGGCCATAGCTGCAGCTGCGGCTATTCCGGGTACATTAGTGAACCTTGCTGCTGGTGGCAGTGAACGTGAAGCAGTTGTTTTTGGACACCCCTCAGGCACCTTGCGTGTAGGCGCAAAAGCAAGCTTTGAAAACGACAAATGGAATATTGAACAAGCCGTCATGAGTAGAAGCGCCCGCATATTGATGGAAGGCTGGGTTCGCGTTCCGCAAGAACAAAGCTAACCAACAGTATAAAATTTAACCCTTTGAGAAATGCCAGCTTTTCTTCCCTTATCGCTAAGGTAGACTTCCGTATAATATTGCGCTCTTAGGGGCGCTTTTTTTATGTTTATTCGTTATTCTTTTCGTCTGATTACTTAGAGTCCACGTTGTCATGAATAAAGTATTGGTGGTAGAAGACAGCCTAACCGTTCGTAAAATTTTAAGTAAACTATTAGAAGACAACCCGTACTTAACGCCAATCCTTTGTAAGGATTTCGCTGAAGCAACGCAAGAACTTAAAAAAGGACACGACTTTCTTGCCGCTATTGTAGATTTAAATTTACCTGATGCTCCCAACGGTGAGAGCGTAGATTTAAGTTTATCGTATTCAATTCCCACTTTGGTGTTAACAGGCAATTTTGATGAGTTTACCCGAGCACAACTTCTCGATTTAGGTGTACTTGATTATATAACCAAAGAATCTCGCTATTCCTACAATCAGGTCATCAAGCTCATTGACCGCTTGAGAAAAAACCTCACCACTAAAGTACTCGTTGTTGAAGACTCTGTTACTAGTCGAAACTATATTTGCAGCCTGCTTAAAAAATTCCAATTCCAAATATATGAGGCAAGTGATGGCCTAGAGGCGCTCAATTTGCTTGCTGAGCATCAAGATATCCGTATGGTAATTTCCGATCATCGCATGCCTAATATGGATGGATACGAACTCATTAAAGCAATTAGACACGAACGTCGAATGCAAGATTTAATCTTTATAGGGCTTTCAGGTACCAATGATGGCGTACTTTCCTCTAAGTTCATCAAAAGTGGCGCTAACGACTTCCTTTCTAAACCTTTCTATCATGAAGAGTTCTTCTGCCGAGTGATGCAAAATTTAGAAGCTCAGGAAATGATTCAGACCATCAGGCAATCAGCCAATATCGATCCCCTGACTCAAGTTTACAATCGCCGCTACCTTATAGAACAAGGAGAAGAAATATTAGCCGAGGACACGTCTACCTCTGCGGTAACCGTATGTATGATTGATATCGATAACTTTAAATCGGTGAATGACAATCAAGGTCACAAGGCAGGTGATATGTTGCTTCAGGAGTTTGCCACTTTGTTAAAAGAACATTTTAGTGAAGACTTGGTGGTTCGCTACGGCGGTGAAGAGTTTACAGTAATATCTACCCGAGCTTTAAAGGAGCATCTTGGGAACGTTTCGCAATTTATTAACCTTGTCCGAAGCTCACGTTTCACGCAACACGAATTAAACATAACGTGCAGCATTGGTATTTGCGCAGAAAAACACACTGACCTTGAAACGCAAATTGACATTGCTGACAAACGGCTTTATCAAGCTAAGCGTACTGGAAAAGATAGAATAATTGCTAGTGACAGCTAACGCTAAACAATTGCATCATACGTGCCCAAATTAGTCGCTTCGATTGCTTTAACGTAATCACAAAAATAAAACAAGCTGTGGTCATATTCTGGAGGTACCACGCTTGTTATCGATAAATTGTTACATCCAAGACTTTCGTTTCGATTCCACTTCAAATAGCACGTTATTAGCTAACTCATTCGCATAATCTTCAGGTAAAAACGGCACTAAAATAGCCCCAGATGCTAATACAAACTGCACCGTCGCAAGCTTTCGCCTTTTCATGAACACACTTTGCTTTACCACTACCTGCTGAACTTTGTAGGGTTCGAAGCATAAGTAATCCACACCTATGCGCCCTCGCCTTACATAAATGTATTTACCGTCGCTAACCACACCCCAACGCCACCATCTAAGCACAATAACACTTAGCAGTATTGCGCTAACAAAAGTGACCCCTGCAGTAATATCTAAATGTTCTATATAGATGCCGAATCCAGCACCCACCATAAAAGGAATAGAAAGCCCTGCTATCACCCAGTGTAAAATGTAACGCTTGCTTATAGACTGGTAGTCGCTACGGCGAATTTTACTCTGCGGCATGACTTCTTGGCTTAACTCATCCGCTTCGTCTTCAGTCACAGAAGGTACAATAAGTCGGTTTGGCGACATAAGCTCATTGGTCGAGTGCCCAATTGATGCGTTTTGCTCGAAGTACAGGTTCACGCGCTTAAGAATTCTGTCTAACCAATCTTGCTTCGCAGAAATTACTTGAATGCGGGATGCCCGCATACTCACTTCTTGTTTATTCAATAAACCACTTCTGCGGATATATCTGTCGTTGTGGCGCGACAATGTATAATCGTAAAAGGTAAACAGAGCCCCGCCAATACTAATCACTGCGACCAAGGCCATAGCCATCATTAGCATCACAAACGCGTACAAGCCAAACTGCCACCACGCTATGGTCTGCTCGCCAACAAGCTGATTTAGCTGCAAGCCCTTTTCAGCCAGCCATTCTGATAGGTAGCCAAACGCATTGTCATAAAAGGGGGCTGCAGCACCTAATAAAATCCATACTCGGTTGTTGGTAATTCCGTGGATCACAATATCGGTTATAGAGCGCCTATTCAGTATGGTTTCGCCATCCTCGTTGGTTTCTAAATAGCGCTTGCTTTGGTCACTGTTGACCGCAGTATTAGCAACAGCATTGCTATCATTTACATAAGAGCTTGCGTGGCGCCCAGTCTCTTGATGCCCAGTCTCTTGATGCCCAGTTTGTTGATGCCCAGTCTCTTGATGTTCTTCCTCGCTATCTCGAGCGTCTAGGGGGCGAGAGTCTTGATGCTCGGCAAGCACTTGCTTTCTTAAGGCATGAGCATAGGCCAAAGGAACGGCGACAATTTTAGCCTCTTCTCCTGCACTTCCAGCGGTATCAAGTATCACAAGTGCGAAGCCGAACGGTCGATAGTAGAAAGGTAATTCAATTTTTACATTCTGAATACGCCAAAATGGCAAGTTGGTGTAACTTCGAGAAAACACACCACTGTGAATTTCAACGTGCTGGTTGTTTACTCTAAAGCGGTACATGAAGAAACTGACGACACCGCTTGAAAAGAAAATAATGAAGATCGCAGCAATGCCTAAAAAGGTATTGGGCGATTGAATGTTATCGGTAATATTGGCCGTTACTGCAATGGCCGGTACGGCGTAAATGGCGCCTTGTGCCATGTTTTTAATGCTGCGAAGGGTAAAATAAGCAATGGCAATGGGGGAAAGCCTACGCCAGCCTTCGCCGGTATCAACCTTAACGGCTTTCCCTTGTGCGCTGCTTTCGGAGGGCTTCGCCGATTCTACTTCGGGGGAAGCCATTATTTTGCACTCACATCTTTATGATCAAGTATGAACTGCCTTAACCGCTCGGCCACCTCCACCTCTATACCTGGAATTTCAAACGTGTGGGTAGCACCACCAGCCGAAAAAACCTGCAAAGAAGCTAAACCAGCTAGGCGCGCAATCGGCCCACGTTTTAATTCAACATGTTGAACGCGAAGTATGGGCTGGCAAGATAACGACCTAAATACCAAGCCTGATTGCAAGCTTAAGTCTTGTTCACGCAGGGCATATTTAATAAGCGGATCGGCAAAAAAATGATAGGTCGTCCATAAACATCCCAGCACACAAATGCCCACAACAATATAAGGAAAGGCGGCGACCAAGGGCTCTGGTAGCGCGAAAAATGACTGATACCGTAGCGCACTAGCCACCATGATAAGCACAAACGCTATGCCAAAAGCCAATGAAATATTAATCACGCGGTAACGCGGAGAAATCGCTTCTAAATTAAGTTGGTGAAGTTGAGGCTTGTCTGATGCAGACGTGTTTTCATTAGCTGTTATAGCGTCTAGCTGAGCGTTGCTAAACGTCTCGTTATCAGTACTCATTGTCATTACGTCTACCCCTTGTAAACTCGCGAAATCAACTTTCAAATAAAAACGGGGCCTAATCAGCCCCGTAATTTGATAAACGAATTAATCGTCTACTCGCTGCTGATTAAGCCAATCCTGCAAGGCTTTCATGTCGTACTGTACCGCCATCTGCAATTCTTCAACCCAATCATGAACGTTTTGCCACCACGTTGGGTGATCGCCTTGTTGAATTTGATTTGCAATACGCTGAACACGAGCAAGCCCTACAGAACCCGCCGCACCTTTAATTTTATGCGCTTGCGAGCAGACTTCAGATTTCTCATCAGCGCTTAGGCTCAACTGCAAAATTTCCATGTATTCAGGCATTTTCTCCTGGAACACTTTCACACTTGCTCGCACCATATCATCGCCTATTGTATCCACTAACATCTGGAGCAAGTCCATATCTAAAATGTTACTTAATATTTTGCTTGGCTCTGGTGGGCGTTCTACCTGACCTTCAACTTCTAATGGTGCAGGCGGCGCATGGAATAATTCGTTGAACACCTCAATCACGCGAGATTTCTTAATGGGCTTGGCAATAATATCGTCCATGCCATTTTGCAAATATTCTTCCCGCTTTTTAATCACGTTCGCAGTAAGTGCCACAATAGGCGTTTGCATTACTAAGTCTTCTTCATGCAGCGTACTGGCCACGTCGAAGCCCGTCATATCTGGCAACTGAATATCTAACAGTATTAAGTCGTATTGGTTCGCGCGGGCTTTATCAATCGCTTCTTGCCCCGTCATGGCCACATCCACCTTTTGCCCCATTTTTTCAAGCAAGGCTTTGGCAACCATCACATTAAGTTCAATATCTTCTACCAGTAGAATGTTCAAGTCAGTAACCTGAAGCTGCGCCACTTGCATAGGCTTTTTCGATATTTCTACCGGAAGCTCTATTTCAAAGCGCGTGCCTTTACCTACCACACTGGTAACCTTGATATTACCCTTCATTAAATCGACCATTTGCTTACAAATAGCCAAACCAATACCGGTGCCTGTTGCAGACTGGTGATCGGGGTGATCAACCTGATAGTACATAGCGAAGATTTTTTCTATCTCTTCTTCAGGTATGCCTACCCCAGTATCTTCAATAACAAAAGTCACGAACGCGACGTCATTTTCTGGTTTAGTGGCTTCAATGGATAAGCTCACATGGCCTTTTTGGGTAAACTTCACTGCGTTAAACAGGATATTCCACAAAATTTGGCGCAGGCGCGTGCCATCGACTTCAACTAATCTCGGAAGAGGCTCTTTAATCGTAGTCTTAAGCTCTAGCTGTTTATCACCCGCTAATAGTCGAATAATACTGCTTAGCTCTTCGGTGAAGTCGCGAAGCGATACAGTCTTTAAACTAAGCTCAACTTTATCTCTATCCAGCTTATCCAAATCGATAATATCGTTAAAGATATTGCCAAGCGTGATAGCACTGGCATAAATAGTACTTACCCAGCTAAATTGCTCTTCGTTTAATTCGGTATCGCGCAGCATTCTACTTAAGCCAACAATACCGTTTAACGGCGTACGTAGTTCGTGGCTAATCGTAGCGATAAAGCGCGTTTTGTCGGTACTGGCTTTCGCTGCTGCATTTTCTGCTTGTTTACGTTCAGTCATGTCTCGACCAAATGATAGCAAGCCTAAACGGTTACCTTCTTTATCGAAGAATGGAACTCGCTTCATTTCGAAGTAGCGACGGCGGCCATCGGCAAAGCGTAGCCATAACTCTTCGGTAATACTGGCGTTAGTTTCTAGTACTTCGTGATCACTGGCGACGATTTGTCGCGCCAAGTCTTCTTCATAAACATCGGTAGGGGTTAAACCAAGCAGTTCCTGCTCTGTTTTACCCGTCATGAGTTCTGCTATACGGTTACAGCCCGCAAAGCGCCCTTCTTCATTACGGTAGTAAATAAGATCTGGCGAGGCATCGATAATCGAGCGCAGCAAGGTAGATAAGCGGCGGGCTTGCGCTTCTTGTTCAGATTTATCCTGAATTTCACGCTCTAAGTCTTTAAATAAGGCTTCACGCTCTTCTTGCGCTAATTTACGCTGCTCAATTTCGTGATTTAATTGGCGGATATTTGTTTGCAGCTCACGGTTAAGAAAAACATCTTCTTCTCGCAAGCGCTCTAGTTGGCTTACCACTTCTTTAAGATTGGTACGTGAATTTTCTAACTGCTTTATAAGTTCGCTAAAAAAGTACAGTACCCAAGGTGCCGAAAGCATGGTGAGTATAACCGCGCTGATAAAGTCATCAGGCTGTACTGCACTGCCCATGCTTACGCGAATTACGTAAGAGCCGCCAAGCGTAAATACCAGCGAAAATACAACGAACAGAATACTTAACTTAAGCGTACCGAAGCGCTGTACAAACTGCGCAAAACGAATAGCCCAAGAATCGTTTGGTGAATCTGAATGCATGAACGACTTATTTTTAGGATTATATTCAGCATATCCTATCAGGCTTTATGCATTACGGAAATGCTGACAGACACCGTATCTACTGAACAATAGAATGTTGTTTATAGGAATTGATTCACCATGGTGTAATTTTTGTACAACTGCAAATGATTCTGGTAGGCTGGATATAAAGAATGAACAACTACATAAAAATACAGAAAACATGCCTTTGACTAGATATTAAATCCTTCAATGTGAATTTTTATTCACTTTTAGCGATTCCAAGTCACTTACTTGAATTTCATTGCCTACCAATAGAACGATATATCGGGTTATAACATTTTTGTTACAAAGATGAATTTAAAAGTTTAACATCATGAAAGTATTGATAATTTTAAACTATATGCTAAATCTTTGCTATACCCTTAATTTTAGCGTTTGATTTTACATATCAATATAGGTATTTTGTACGCCCCGCAAAGCAATAATGCATAAAAATGCGGAACACGACTGGAATCCTCTAATAATAAATAACGACAAGAAAAGGCGCATAGAGCGGTAATAGTGCCAGCTCGACAAAAGACGTCTGAACAATGTTGTGATACGCAATACCTAGGCGCATCTACACGCAACGCACACCTTGCCCCAGTCAAAGGTTGAAGGAGTTAAGAGATGAGTTTATACAACCCCAACGATTCCCGGGATAACTGTGGATTTGGCTTAATCGCCCATACCCACGGAGAAGCTAGCCATACGCTAGTAGAAACTGCTATTCACGGTTTAGACCGTATGCAGCATCGAGGCGGTATTGCCGCTGACGGGAAAACCGGAGACGGCTGTGGTTTATTACTACAGAAACCGGATGCGTTCTTCCATACTATCGCCGCAGAAAATGGCTGGAAACTCAGCAAAAAATACGGCGTTGGCATGATCTTTCTAAGCCAGGACCAGGCCCTTGCGCAAACTGCGCGTGAGGTGTTGAATGAAGAACTTGAAAAAGAAACCCTTAGTGTTGTTGGCTGGCGCGAAGTGCCTGTCGATCGCTCTGTATTGGGTGAACTTGCTCTTACCGGCGTGCCACAAATAGAACAAGTATTTGTGAATGCACCAGCAGGTTGGCGCAAGCGCGATCTTGAACGCCGCCTTTATATGGTGCGTCGACGCGCTGAAAAGCGTCTTGAAAGCGATCCAGATTTTTATGTTGCCTGCCTATCAGGTTTGGTCACTATTTATAAAGGCTTGGTAATGCCGAAAGACTTACCCGCCTTCTATTTAGATTTAGCCGACGAACGTCTGCAAAGTGCTATTTGTGTATTCCACCAGCGCTTTTCAACCAATACGCTTCCACGTTGGCCATTGGCTCAACCGTTCCGCTTCTTGGCCCATAATGGTGAAATTAATACCATTAAAGGTAACCGAGATTGGGCAATGGCACGTGCCTCTAAATTTGCTACGCCGCTTATCCCTGATTTGAAAGAAGCAGCCCCTTTTGTTAATACCGAAGGTTCTGATTCATCGTCACTTGATAACATGCTTGAGCTATTCTTAGCCGGTGGGATGGATTTGTTCCGTGCCATGCGTTTATTAGTGCCACCTGCTTATCAAAATAACAAAACCATGGATGACGACCTACGTGCATTTTACGAGTTTAACTCGATGCATATGGAACCATGGGATGGCCCTGCCGGTATCGTATTAACGAACGGCCGCCACGTGGCATGTAACCTAGACCGAAATGGTCTTCGCCCTGCCCGCTACGTTATCACCAAAAATGGCTTCATTACCCTTGCCTCAGAAGTGGGCATTTGGGATTACGAAGAAGCTGACGTTATTGAAAAAGGCCGCGTAGGCCCAGGTGAAATGCTAGCGGTTGATACCTACACAGGTAAAATCTGGCGTTCCACTGAAATTGATGAAGAATTAAAAGCGCGCCATCCTTATAAAGAGTGGCTCGATAAGCATATTCGTCATTTAACGCCTATTGAAGAGCTAGATGCTTCACTGATTGGAAAGCGCGTTTTTGATGACGACACCATTTCGGTATTCCATAAGCAGTTCAGCTATAGCTATGAAGAAATTCAGCAAGTTATTAAAGTACTTGCGAAAGACGGTCAAGAAGCCGTTGGCTCTATGGGTGATGATACGCCAATGGCGGTTATGTCTTCACGCCAGCGTACCGTTTACGATTACTTCCGTCAGCAGTTTGCACAGGTAACTAACCCGCCTATCGATCCATTACGTGAAAACCACGTAATGTCGCTAGCCACCTGTATTGGCCGCGAGCAAAACGTATTCAGCGAAACCTCAGGTTATGCAGACCGCGTATTGTTTAACTCGCCAATACTGATGTATACCGATTTAAAACAGCTACGTGAATTTAATCCTGATAACTACTATTCAGAAGTGGTTGAACTTCAGTATCAACCGCAAGAGGGCTTGAAGAAAGCCATCGAGCGTATTTGTAACGAAGTAGAACACTTAGTTAAACAAAAGCGTGCGGCGTTCGTGATTTTATCCGATCGCAATATCAGACAAAACCGCTTACCTATTCCAGCTGCTATGGCCGTTGGTGCAGTACAGCGCCGTTTAGTTGATAAATCACTACGATGCGACGCGAACGTAGTAATAGAAACCGCCAGTGCCCGTGACCCACATCACTTTGCCGTACTCATTGGTTTAGGTGCTACAGCGGTTTATCCGTTCTTAGCCTACGAAACCATTGAACAGCTTTGTGAGAAAGGCGAATTAGACATTTCACCTATGCAAGCCACGTTGAACTACCGTAAAGGTATCAACAAGGGCTTGTACAAGATAATGTCGAAAATGGGTATCAGTACCGTGGCGAGCTACCGTAGCTCGAAGCTATTCGAAGCTATCGGTATTAACGATGCGGTAATGGAATTGTGCTTCAGAGGCGTTACCTCGCGCTTACAGGGAGCCGATTTTGACGACTTCCAACAAGATACGGTTAATCTAAACCGCGTTGCTTGGTTAAAACGTAAGCCTGTTGATCACGGTGGTTTGCTTAAGTATGTACACGGCGGCGAATACCATGCGTATAACCCAGATGTAGTCAGCACTCTGCAAAAAGCAGTAATGTCCGGCGAATACAGCGATTACCAGCAGTATGCGAAACTGGTTAACGAGCGCTCTCCTGCGCACATTCGTGACCTGCTAGCGCTCGACCCACAAAGCGAGCCAGTGGATATAAGCGAAGTTGAAGACGCACAGAACTTATTCCCGCGTTTTGATACGGCAGCAATGTCTATAGGCGCGTTAAGTCCTGAAGCGCATGAAGCGTTAGCGATTGCCATGAACCGTTTAGGCGGGCAGTCGAATTCAGGTGAAGGTGGTGAACATCCATCACGCTTTGGTACTGAAAAGAACTCGAAAATTAAGCAGGTTGCTTCTGGTCGCTTTGGGGTAACACCGCATTACTTAGTAAATGCGAATGTTATTCAAATTAAAGTGGCACAGGGCGCGAAGCCTGGTGAAGGTGGTCAGTTACCTGGCGACAAAGTGAATAAGTACATTGCACAGTTACGTTTCTCAGTGCCTGGTGTAACCCTTATTTCGCCTCCACCGCACCACGATATATATTCAATTGAAGATTTAGCCCAGCTTATTTTCGATTTGAAACAGGTGAACCCAACTGCACTTATTTCAGTGAAGTTAGTGTCTGAACCTGGTGTAGGAACTATTGCTACCGGTGTAGCAAAAGCCTATGCAGACCTTATTACAGTATCAGGCTACGACGGCGGCACAGGCGCAAGCCCACTAACGTCGGTTAAGTATGCTGGAAGCCCGTTCGAATTAGGTTTGTCTGAAACACAACAAGCCCTAATTGAAAACGGCCTTCGCCATAAAGTACGCGTTCAAACTGACGGCGGCCTTAAAACAGGTTTAGACGTAGTGAAAGCGGGTATTTTAGGTGCTGAAAGCTTCGGTTTTGGTACTGGGCCTATGGTGGCGTTAGGGTGTAAGTACTTACGTATTTGTCACTTGAACAACTGCGCGACCGGTGTAGCAACACAAGATCAAAAGCTTCGTGACGACCACTTCATTGGTTTGCCAGACATGGTTATGAACTACTTTAAGTTTATTGCCCAAGAAGTACGTGAAATTATGGCTGCCCTGGGCGTGACCAAGTTTGACGACCTTGTTGGCCGTACTGAGCTACTTAAAGTCATTGACGGTGTGACTGCGAAGCAAAACCGCCTCGATTTAACGCCATTGTTGGTAAGACCGAAAGCAGGTGAACATACCCGTTTATTCTGTTCACAAACCACCAATGAACCCGTTGATAAAGGTGTGCTTAACGCACAAATGCTTAAAGACGCGCAACAAGCGGTTGTTGACGGCGAGTCTCTTGAATTGAAATACCCTGTTCGCAACACCGACCGTTCGGTAGGTGCTTTGTTATCGGGTGAAATTGCTAAGCACCATGGTAACCACGACTTTGAAGATACACCGATTAAAGTGAATCTTACCGGTACTGCCGGCCAAAGTTTTGGCGTATGGAATGCTGGCGGTTTACACATGCACCTTGAAGGTGACGCAAACGATTACGTAGGTAAAGGAATGACTGGCGGTAAGCTTGTTATTCATCCACCAAGAAACATGACTTACAATGCGCATGAAAGTGCCATTATGGGTAATACCTGCTTATACGGTGCAACTGGCGGTAAATTATTTGCTGCAGGCCGTGCAGGTGAGCGTTTTGGTGTACGTAACTCAGGTGCTATTGCGGTAGTTGAAGGTATCGGTGACAACGGTTGTGAATACATGACCGGTGGTATTGTTGCTGTACTTGGCCCTGTAGGCGTGAACTTCGGTGCCGGTATGACAGGTGGTTTTGCGTACCTTATGGACGACAACGACGACCTAGATAACCGTGTAAACCAAGACCTTATTGAGATTATGCCTGTTGACGGTAAAGCGATTTTAGTAGAGCACTTACGTGGTCTTATTAATCAGCATTACGAAGAAACCGGCAGCGACCATTCGTTAGGCTTGCTAACCGATTTCGCGGCAACGCTGAAACGCTTCAAGCTTATTAAGCCGAAGACCAGTGATGTGAAAAACCTATTAGGTCACATCAGTCGTTCAAGCGCAGAATTGCGCATTCAGGCTCAGTAGGAGGAGAAAAGTTTATGGCAAAGAACGTATACCAGTTTGTCGATGTTGAACGTATCGATCCGCCGAAAAAGCCGATCATGGTGCGTAAACACGAATTCGCTGAAATTTATCAGCCGTTAAGTCAGTCACAAACCGAAGGCCAAGCAGATCGCTGCTTGGACTGCGGTAACCCGTATTGCGAATGGAAGTGCCCAGTACACAACTACATTCCTCAATGGTTAGACCTTGCCAATGAAGGTCGTATTATTGAGGCGGCTGAGTTGTCGCACAAAACCAATAGTTTGCCAGAAGTATGTGGCCGCGTTTGTCCTCAGGACAGACTCTGCGAAGGTGCATGTACCCTAAATGACGACTTCGGCGCGGTAACCATTGGTAGTATTGAAAAATACATTACCGATACCGCGTTTAAAATGGGCTGGCGCCCAGATATGTCTGACGTAGTTTGGACAGATAAGAAAGTCGCTATTGTAGGTGCAGGCCCAGCAGGCCTAGCGTGTGCCGATATTCTTGTGCGTAACGGTGTTAAGCCCGTAGTATTCGACAAGTACGAAGAAATTGGTGGCTTGCTAACCTTCGGTATTCCATCGTTTAAGCTTGAAAAAGATGTGATTAAGCTTCGCCGCGAAATCTTTACCGACATGGGTGTTGAGTTTGTACTTAACACTGAAATTGGTAAAGACATTGAAATGCAAAAACTGTTAGATGATTACGACGCCGTGTTCTTAGGCATGGGTACGTATAAATCGATGCAAGGCGGCTTTGAAAATGAACATGTACACGGTGTTCACGATGCTCTGCCCTTCCTTATCTCAAATACAAACCGCGTGATGGGTCTTGAAAAAGACGAAACCGACTTTGTTGATATGAAAGGCAAACGCGTAGTGGTTCTTGGTGGTGGTGATACCACCATGGACTGTGTACGTACGTCTATTCGTCAAGAAGCCGACCGCGTTATTTGTGCTTATCGTCGTGACGAAGAAAGCATGCCTGGTTCTCGCCGAGAAGTGGTTAACGCAAAAGAAGAAGGGGTTGAATTTATGTTCAACATTCAACCTTTAGACATTGCTGTTGATAGCGAAGGAAATGCTTGCGGTGTTAAATTCGTAAAAACCGAGATGGGTCCACCGGATATTAACGGGCGTCGTCGCCCAGTTGAAATTGAAGGTTCTGAGCACGTGGTTGAAGCTGATGCGATTATTATCGCGTTTGGTTTCCAACCTAGCCCTGCCCCTTGGTTTGCTGAGTTCGGCATTATGCTAGATGAAAAAGGCCGCGTACGCGCTCCTGCTGCTGGTAAGTTTGCTTTCCAAACATCGCACCCTAAAATCTTTGCGGGCGGTGATATGGTACGTGGTAGTGACCTCGTGGTTACCGCTATCGACGAAGGCAGAAAAGCCGCTGACGGTATTATGGATTACATTGGCGTTTAATATCCACGTGTAAAACAGCACGTTAACCGTACCTCGTTGTATGTAATCTATTTAAAAGCTCGCTTAGGCGAGCTTTTTTGTGGCCAGTATATCTAAAGCTGTAAAGAAATCCGCCTAGGGTACTTTCGCCTACAACATCGCCTACAACATACTTTGTAACAACCTACCACTAGCTTTCTACAAGCACCAATGTATAGTATATTTAACATTGAGTTAAATTTAGCGTATACAAAGTAAAATTTAACCACCATTACTAGGGCATGGAGAAAGATAATGATTTCGTTCAGAGAGAAAAGTTTGTGGGTGTCTTTTTTAGTATCTGCGGTGATCGCCTCTATTTATGGAGATAGCGTATATACACTTATGTTTTTGCAACCAAATACTAGCCTAGATGTCACCACCGCCCTCATCATGCGAATTACTATTGCCTTCATTATCTTAGAGGTAGCGTTACATGTTGCGTTAGCCATGAGCCAGCAAGAAGATGCCAATACCCCTGAAGATGAACGAGAGCGTTATCATCGACTTACCGCGAATAATGCGGGTTATTGGGTACTGTCAGTAGGTATTGTGAGCTGCGTGATACAACAAATGATCAACAGTAACATCGATTTTGACGCGCAAAATAGCTACACCAATTATGCTCTTGCGCCTATTGAGCTAAAGTTAGTCCTTATTTTTTGGTTATCGGAGGTAACCCGCTTTGGTACTGAGATTTACTATTGCCGGAAAGAAAGTTAATGGCTGAACATTATTCAATAACTAACAATATAAGAACCTTGCGCTTTCTTGTCGATGAAATGACGCAGCAGGAACTCGCGTCAAAAGTGGGTGTTACACGCCAAACCATTATGGCGATTGAGAAAGGAAAATACTCACCATCTCTTGAAGTGGCGTTCAAAATTGCCTTGGTATTTGATAAGCCATTTAATGAGGTGTTTCAGTATTCGAAAGTGAAGGAGTGATGGGATTGAGAACCCGGTTCTCAAATTATTTTCACCTTATACCCATCACGTTATGAACATACCTTGTGCAACTATTTACCTATTGCTCTTATATAGTTAGCCCATTATTATCGATACAAAGAGTGATTAATGGTTAACAAGAATAATGACAAGTGGTTTACGTAAAAGCATTAATATAGTTTTACTTAGCGGGCTAGCAATGGCGAGCCACGCGTTTGCCGATACGGTGTCCACCGACAGTTCATTAGATGAACCTGTTGTTCGGTCTTGCCCTGCCTCCTTTTTTGACGTCTCGCTAATGGCTAATGCTCGCCAGTGTCAGCAATTCGACGATAGCTTGCCTGCGAGTTTGGTCTATTTTACTAAGCACGCGCCTAAAGAGGTTATCGCCTTCTATCAAAATGCCTATCCGCAATTTGTCAGAAAACCTGCGGTCAACCAACGCACCATGCTTGCAGCAACAGATGATTCGGTTCGTATTGTGGTCTCCCCGGATAATGTGGGCACGCAAGTTGATGTACTCATCATTAGTAAGCCATAACCTTCCATAAATTTTATTTCCGACTAGTTACTCTCCTCGTTCAATGTGGCACTGCCTTTGCAATTTCAATAAAGAACCACAGTGGTGTCAAAAAAAGCGTCATTTTAATGACGCGCATTACACGTTGATATGCGAGGAATATGATGGAACTGGCAATTATTTTAATGATGTTACTTATCGTGGTGGCATTAGGCGCCATAAAATTATCAGATGGTGGCGTAGCGTTTCCTTTTCGCCGAAAGCCACAGCTTTTCACTCCTGTAGAACACTCTTTTTTAAACCTTATTGAACAAGCAATGGGGCGAGAGTTTCGTATCATTTGCCGTGTACGCTTAAGCGACATAGTGTCAGTAAGGCAATCGGCCAACAAGAAAACGGCCAGCCAAGCTATTTCTAGAGCCTCTTCGCGCCAACTTGATTTTATCCTGGTCGACAAACAGGACATGAGCCCCATATTAGCTATCGACCTTGTGCATAACCAAGGAAAAGAGGGTTACAAAACTCAGCGCGATTGGTTTGTTTCTGGCGCATTAGATGCTGCGGGTGTACCTCATGCGCGAATTAAGGTTAAGTCGGGTTATACCGTAGACGATATTCGTGAATGCCTTGAAAATAAGCTTATTCCTTATAGAAGAATTCAACAAAAAATGTCGCAGCTTCCTACGCACAACCCTGAGCCAACTAAGCGCCCGACTCGCCCAGTTAGGTCGAGCCGCGCGGCAGCTGCATAAAAAAAGCCGGTTTCCCCCTAGCCTTTGTTGCACTCCATTATTGCTGTAATAGCAGGTGACAAAGGCTTTTTCCTGTCAGTTTTCCTCATTTCCTTATACAATTCATTACCATATCTGTAGCAAGTTTTGCTTCCCCCAACATTAGAATAAATCGGTATTTACATGAAAGAGACTGACATGAAAGAGACTGGCATAAAAAAAATTGGCATTCTAGGCGCAATGGATGAAGAAGTTGCGTTACTTAAAGCTTCACTTTCAAACCTTAAAGAAACCACATGGAAGCACTTAACCTTTTATGAAGGCACCCTTAATAACGTTGAGGTTGTGTTAGTAAAGTGTGGTATTGGAAAAGTTGCGGCGGCCCTTGCCACTACGGTACTTATCGAGCAATACGCGCCAGATGTGGTAGTAAATACAGGTTCAGCAGGCGGGTTTGATAAGAACTTAAACATTGGTGACTTAGTGATTGCCACCCATGTTATCCACCACGATGTGGACTTAACCCATTTCGGCTACAAGCTTGGCCAATGTGCTGGCATGCCTGCAGACTACCGCTGTGACAATACGCTCATTGAAGCCGCAAAAACGGCGACGGGCGAGTTAGAAAACATCCAATCTACCAGCGGTCTTATCTGTACTGGCGATTCGTTTATCGGCACCGACGAAGCAGTAGAAGCGCTGCGTGAAAGTTTCCCAGATATGAAAGCAGTTGAAATGGAAGGTGCAGCTATAGCCCAAACCTGTCACATGCTTGACGTGCCGTTTTTGGTCATTCGCTCGCTATCTGATATTGCAGGTAAGACATCAACTGTCAGTTTTAAAGAATATTTAGATACGGCGGCAAAACATTCAGCGCAACTTGTTATGGCTATGATCAAAGCGCTGGCGTAGCGGTAAATGGAAGCATTGCTGACCCAATCAGCATATCAGTCGGTGCTGGTATTATGGTTGGCAGTTGTTTTAGATGCCCTTTGGCGGTGGCCGCTTAGCAGCCACCCGCTTACCCTCATGCGTTATTTGGTTAGGCAGATGGGGTTTAAAGTTCTTCCTTCTTTAAGCTACTCTCGTTCGCAGCATTATATCTCTGGTTCATTAGCGGCTATCGTATTATTAGCCCCCTTAATCGTTTGCCTTGCCATACTCATATACATGGCTCAATACCCTGCTTTTTTCGAAGCCGTGATCATGGTTGCCTTGCTTGACTTTGCCTATCAGCGCCATCAGTTCAGTAAGATATTAAAAACAGTAGGAAAAAATAAAAAAGTACTCACCAGAGAAACAGTAGACACCATAGTTGCCCGTGAATGCACCCAATTAACCGATGTAGGTATTGCGAAAGCGGCCATTGAATCGCTATGGCTTAAGTTTTTATATCTTTATTGCGGCGTTATTTTTTACTTTATATTGGCAGGCCCGATTGGTGCGCTCACCTACCGTTTGTTATTACTCACCTCGTGGCAATGGCACTATCGAAATCCTAAAATGGTGCATTTTGCCAAACCTGTGCGAAAGCTTGTTTCGTTATTAGTGGTTCCCCCTGCGTTACTCGGTTGTGTTGCTGTGCTTCTTTTCACTCACCCCATAAAAGGCATTCGAGCAGTAAAACGAAGTAAAGCACGAGATAAAACCTCCTTGTTACTTGCGCTATTTGGGGGAATACAAAACATTCAATTAGGCGGCCCTGCAATTTATCATGGACGAAAATACCGCTACCCTCGCGTAGGCGCTGCCGAGCAAGTAAAGTATTCAGATATGATACGCAGTAAGCGCACTATAGTGGGTGCCATGGCCGTGGTCACCGCCATCGCGAGTGTTTGTTTGCTATTGATCGCAGTACAGACACAAACCCTGAGCGAGGTCTTCTAACGTGAAAAGTATATTTCACAAATTGCGCAAACACGCTGCGTTTATAATAAGCATTTTGCCATTTAACAAATTGAGTAGGGGCAGTGCGGAAAAGCGTTCGCTAACAATCGTTACATTACTCATACTAGTACCTCTTTCCACTTCAGTTGAAGCGCAAAGTGGTGGGCAAATTGACGAGCAAAATCAGCATGAATATGTTCAGGATGTAGAAGCCAGAAAATCAGCCCCGCGGATTATCACTCTCGCACCTCATTTAACCGAGTGGGTTTATAGCCTTGGTTTAGAAGCACACTTAATTGGCGTTAGCGACTACAGTAACTATCCTAAAGAAGCACAGCTTTTACCTAAAGTGGCCGACTATCAAGGAGCCGATTTATCCCAGATAATGGCGCTGCAACCTACCCTGATATTAGCGTGGGAAGGAGGCAACAAGCCGCAAGATTTACACCGTTTAGAAAGCTTAGGTTATAAGGTGTTTCGAGCCAAAATTACTGAAGTTGAGGACATCGCCAGTGAGTTGATGCGATTAGCTAAAGTAACTAACACAGAAGAAAAAGCCAATGCGCTCACCAGTGAGTTTTTACACCATTTAGCAGCATTAAGAGCCGAGTATGCCACGCCTTCAAATAACAAGGTGTTTTATTATTCTTGGACATCGCCGCTAATGACCATAGGTGACAATGCGTGGCCGAACAAACTGCTTAACGTATGTGGTGCGCAAACCCTATTTGCCGACAGCCCGGTCGATTACCCGCAAGTTTCGGTACAAGAAGTACTATCTAGACAGCCTTTTGCTTTGGTGGCCGCAAGCAATCAGCCAGCGTCCGATCTTGAGCAGTTTTGGCGTGCCCACCGCCGCTTTTTGTCAGCCCCCTTAATTGTGGTCAATCCTGACATTACCAGCAGGTTCTCACTGCGGTTAATTAATGAACTAAAAATACTGTGTAAGGGTATTAACTAGCAATTCCACAAGGTATAATATCCTCGTTTTTTTCTGAAGGTTATTCATGCGAATCGTTTTAGTTTTGTTTCTCGTCGTTGTTGCCGTCACGCTATTTGTGTCAATGCAATGCACAGCGAAAGCAACCTCTCAAGTATCGGTTGCGGCTTCCCCGTACCTTATTGAGCGGGTGAAAAACAATGACTGGATGCTTATCGACGTGCGTTCTCCAAGCGACTTTGCTGATGGACACATTCCAGGCGCCATCAATATGCCTCATGAAAATATTAACGATTACCTTACCGAGCTAGAAGGCCATAAAGACAAGCCTATTATTATTTACTGCCAATCTGGTACTCAGGCTAAACTTGCTATGAAGTTTCTAAAAGACTTAGACTTTTCTGAAGTCATGCATTTAGAAGGCGATATGCTGGGCTGGAATGCTTCTCAAATGCCAATTGACAGAATGTAGTTTTCTGTAAAAAACTTCTGTAATTAAAGCCTTTTCAACTGCATTTCGTTTCTAACACCAACTAAACACTCACCTACACTACTATTCACTATCAGACGACAACATCCCTACACTTTTGATACACTGACACGCATTCACTAAGGTGACAGACAATTCATGAAAATAGATCTCGCAACACCCGCCATGCTCTTTCCAGCAATCTCATTGCTGTTGCTGGCCTATACCAACCGTTTTTTAACCCTTGCTACGCTTATTCGTAACTTTTCAAAAGAAGAGCGTGACGACAATACCCTAGCCCAAATCAAGAACTTGAGACTGCGTATTCAGCTTATTAAGCGGATGCAAATTGCGGGGGTTGGCAGTTTCTTTTTGTGTGTCGTCTCTATGCTTGCGATTTACCTTACTTATCAGCAAGTGGGTAATTGGATATTCGCATTAAGCCTAGTCTCCCTTCTGTATTCACTTTGGATGTCGGTAAAAGAAATACTCATTTCTGTAGAAGCATTAGATTTTCACCTTGATGGTATGAAAGAGCAACATGACAGCAGCAAACTTAAATAGCGTTAAATACCTACCTTTAGCGCCCGAACATTTTGCTGATGTTATACGCTTAGGTAATGAGGTTCAGGGTGAAAATTACCTGATGCCTGACACATTAAAGGCCATGTACGATAAAAGCTGGCACAACAATATCAATGCTAGCTTGGTAAGCTATTGTGGTAACGACATTGTTGGTTTTCGAATTACCTACGCTCATTCGCAGTGGCAATGTGATAAATGGTGCAGCCCAGAACTTTGGCCGGTGGCACCGGAAAAAGTATGCTATTTCAAATGCAATACGGTATCGCCTGCTATGCAAGGAGTGGGCATTGGAAGTACCTTATTGGCAAAGTCGGTAAGCGCGGCCAAAGCGCAAGGCGCTGAAGCAGGCCTTGCTCATATTTGGCTTTCAAGCCCAGGTAATAGTGCGTTTAAATACTTTAGCAAAAACGGGGGTGAACTTATTAAAAAGCACCCAAACAAATGGCGCTATGAGTCAATCCACGAAGGTTACGACTGCCCTGTGTGCCCTGAAACCTGCGAATGTGAAGGCGCAGAAATGTTACTCCGGTTTTCCTAAAACCTACTGACATTAAAAAGCCCCGATAAATCGGGGCTTTTTGGTATTTGCGTTAACACCTAAATGCTAAGGCCTAAGCGCTAATATCAAACTAAGCTAACGTAATTCTCGCGAATTTACGTTTACCCACTTGATAGACATTTTCGCCAGCTTCGGTCAGTACAAGACGAGTATCTTCTACTTTATCGCCATTAATTTTCACAGCGCCTTGCTTAATCATACGCATAGCGTCAGACGTTGAACCCACTAACTTGGTTTCTTTTAATAAGTTACCAATAGCAATGCCATCATCGCCAAGTGCAATTTCAAACTCTGGCATTTCATCAGGAATCGCATTTTTCTGGAAGCGCTGAATGAAATCTTGATGCGCACCTTCTGCTGCGGCATCGTCGTGGAAACGAGCGATAATCTCTTTCGCCAGCAATATTTTAATATCACGCGGGTTTTCGCCGTTCTCAACACGCTGCTTAAGTTCAGCAATTTCTTCAAGTGGGCGGAAGCTTAGCAGGTCGTAATAACGCCACATTAAATCATCTGAAATCGACATCACTTTACCAAACATATCGTTTGGTGCATCAGTAATACCGATATAGTTGTTTAATGACTTAGACATTTTTTGAACGCCATCTAGGCCTTCAAGCAACGGCACCATCACAATAGACTGTGGCTTAATACCTTGCTCTTTTTGAAGCTCGCGGCCCATTAGCAAGTTAAAGCGTTGATCGGTACCACCTAACTCAACATCAGATTTTAGCGCAACTGAATCCCACCCTTGTACTAACGGGTACAGAAATTCGTGTATCGCAATAGGCTGACCATTGTTGTAACGCTTTTTAAAGTCGTCACGCTCAAGCATACGTGCAACAGTTTGGCTGGCAGCTAATTTAATCATACCCGCAGCGCCTAATTGATCCATCCACTCTGAGTTAAAGCGAATTTGAGTCAGTTCAGGATCAAGAATTTTGAACACTTGTTCTTGATACGTTTGCGCGTTTTCTAATACCTGTTCTTTGTTTAAGGGCTTGCGTGTCACATTTTTCCCTGTAGGATCGCCAATCAGGCCAGTAAAATCCCCAATAAGAAAAACAACGGTATGGCCTAACTGCTGAAAGGTACGCAGTTTATTGATCAAAACAGTGTGACCAAGATGAAGATCAGGCGCAGTAGGATCAAAACCCGCTTTAATGGTTAGGGTTTTGCCGGATTTTAATTTCTCAATTAAATCCTCTTCGGGGAGTATTTCATCCGTTCCCCGTTTAATTTCAGCTAGCGCTGTTTGCCAGTCTTTCATCGGTTATTTCACACTCTTGATGTTGTAGAATCTATTTTGAGCGGCATTTTACGCGGACATTGGAACCATTAAAAGGTTTCTGCGTCAAAAAGCGGATGACTTGTCGTCACGTTCGTTATTGAACGCAATGGTTGAGGGCTTATTAACTGCTGCACTTTGCATATCAAGGTGCACGTCGAGGACATTGAGATCAGGAGGAAGGGGGCTTCCGCAAACACGCGGTAAACCCATCCATGGGCGCTCCGCCATCGCATCCATGCGATGGAGGGTTTGCTACAGCCCCCTCCCTCCTGCTCATGCCCTCGATGTATCATCACTTGCAGTTAAAGTAGCTTTTCGCTATTTCCTATAGCCATTGCGTTCAATAATTAACTTTTGCGCTAAAAAACAATGAGAAAAGTTGCATTTTTAAGCAACTTATGTGACAAGTACATTGCACATAAAATTCTCAAGTAGGTAGTATTATGAGAATCAAACTAGACGCCCTTAAGGCGCTAAACATATTTAAACAATTGCCTAAGCAACACCGAACAGGGTTAGCTATCGCTAGCATGTTTTTAGGTGGGCTTATTCTTTTTCCGTCAGACACGGTAGAAGCGAGTCGTCATCAAGACGCTTTGGTACTTGATACCGGTATTCGTTACCCTCTTGATTTGAACATTATGCCGTCAACCGACGTGTTTTCAATTGAAGAAGAGTCGAACTGGCAATCCTATAAAGTACGCAGCGGCGACACCCTTGCAAAGCTGTTTAAGCGTGCGGGTTTTACTTCTCGTGACGTTTACAATGTTACTCAAGCGGGTGATCTTGCTAAAACATTGGTTACCTTATTACCCGGTGATGAGCTTTCGTTTAAAATTAATAACGATGGCACATTTGGCGAGCTTAAATACAAGCTTTCTTCTACCGAAACCTTATTTATTCGCCCTGACTCCACCAGCGAAGATAATAGCTTAACGGCCGAACTTGAAAAGCGTGACGTAGATATTCGCTATAATTTTGCCCAAGGTGAAATTCATTCAAGCTTTTGGAATGCTGGGGCAACAGCAGGATTAACCAGCAACCAAATTATGAACCTTGCGGGCATATTTGGCTGGGATATCGATTTTGCGACAGAAATTCGTTCAGGCGATACCTTTAACGTGGTGTTTGAAGAACAGTACATTGATGGTGAGTTCGTCGGCTATGGCGACATAGTTGCAGCAGAATTCACTAACCAAGGTGAAGAGTTTAGCGCTATTTTGCATGAAGATGGCACTTACTACACACCTGAAGGCCGAAGCATGCGTAAGAGCTTTTTACGTGCGCCAATTAACTTTAGGTACGTGAGCTCTAACTTCTCCAAAGCACGTTTTCACCCTGTGCAAAAACGCTGGAAAGCACATCGTGGCACAGATTACGTTGCGGCTGTTGGTACGCCAGTTATGGCGGCGGGTGATGGTAAGGTGATTAAGTCTGCGTACGATAAATACAATGGTCACCATGTATTTGTTCAACATGGTGAAAAATATACCACCAAGTATTTGCACTTCAAAAAACGTGCTGTGAAAGTAGGCGACACGGTTAAACAGGGTCAAACCATTGGTTACTTAGGTAGCACTGGCTTGGCATCAGGCCCGCATGTTCACTACGAATTCTTGGTAGACGGTGTACACCGTAACCCTCGTACTGTTTCGCTACCAAAAGCATTACCTATTGCCGCTGAAGAGCGCGAAGCATTTATGGAAATTGCCCATGTACGTCAACAGCAGCTTAATAACAACAAACGCATTATGCTTGCAATGAAATAGCCTACTTATGGCAAAGTATATTGGCCTTATGTCAGGAACTAGCATGGACGGCGTTGATGCCGTCCTTTGCGATATCACTGGCGATAACTGCCAAACTTTACATGCGGTCTCTATTTCCTACCCTGAGAACCTGCTTTCTTTACTTCATTCACTTTGCACCCCCTCTACTAACGAGCTAAATGCGATGGCAACCGCCGACAGGTTGGTGGCCGAAAGCTTTGCACGTGCCGTAAACGTGTTGCTATCAGAGACTCAGCTTTCATCAAGCGATATCACCGCAATTGGCTCTCATGGACAAACCATTAGGCACTTTCCGCAGGGAATTGAACTTCCACATGACGTTGAGCAAAAAGGTTTTACGTGTCAGATTGGCGACCCTAATACTCTTGCCGTGTTAACAGGTATTGATGTTATTGCTGACTTTAGGCGCAAAGATATTGCTCTTGGCGGTCAAGGTGCGCCCTTAGTTCCTGCTTACCATAATGCTATTTTCGCTCATGACACCAACCCCAGAGTGTTGGTTAACATTGGCGGTATTGCGAACATTTCAGTATTAGCAGCAAAACGAGATGCTATTGCCCCTCTTGGCTATGATACTGGCCCAGGCAATACCTTAATGGATGGATGGATTAAGCAGCATTTGAACCAACCCTATGATGACAAAGGGCAATGGGCTAGTACCGGTGTAGTAAGTAATGACCTATTAGCAAGACTGCGAGCAGATAACTATTTTCATCACACGGCGCCTAAAAGTACCGGCAGAGAGTATTTCAATTTAGCATGGTTAACGTCTTACCTTAATGGGATCGCAAGTTCACAAGCCAGCACACTCGCCCCTCAAGATGTGCAAGCGACGTTATTAGCGCTAACAGCAACCAGTATTGCTGATGAAATTAACAAGCAAAAAATGCCCAAGGGAGCACAAGTCATCGTTTGTGGGGGTGGAGCCTTTAACCCTATGCTGATGCAACGCATAGCCAACTTACTGCCAAGTTATCAAGTGAGTGACAGCCACAGTATCAATATTCACCCCCAACACGTTGAAGGGGCTGCATTCGCGTGGCTAGCTTTTGCACACAACAATAATATTCCAGGCAACGTACCTGCTGTTACCGGCGCTTCGCGAGAGGCTGTATTGGGTATTTTTTGCCCTGCAAACTAAATGTAAGTGGGAATTTCAGTTGTGATAATAACCAGCGCGCCTCATTACAGCTTCAGATTGGTGTTGCGCTGTTTTTAATGCCTCTTGAATAGTAACTTGCTGCTTCACTGCTAAATTTATCTGAACTCCCACAAGGTAACCGAGCGCCGTAAATTCTGGGATTGGAACAAACTGGCTTCCAGTCGTGGGGACATTAATATTATCAAGCTCAGTTGCTAGCAGTGCGTTGTATTCATAGCTAGCATAAGGAATAGCGTTTATATAGCTGTCACTGTAGGTTGAATGACGAGTGCCAGCTGGCGCTGCGTAATAACCATACTTACCTTTAACCGAAGTAATAAACGCTTTAGAAGTTAACCAATAAGCTAATTGCTGTGCTATTTCTTTATTGTGAGCTAAATGAGGTATCGCGAAATTCCACGACCAAAACCATTGTGCCCCTTTTGGTGTTGTTCCTATTGGCGCATAAGTCACACCGACATTCTCCGAAACCTTCGAAGAAGAAGGATCTAAGATGTAGCCACCTAAAGATGATGCATCAACAAAGAATGCTAATTTTCCGTCAGCAAAGAGTTGCTGGTTATCTTTCCACCCTAAATCGTATTCACCTGGCGGACCGTTGTTTACCGCGATTGAAACATAGTCCTTGATTGCTCGCTCCCACGACCTAGAAGTAAGCAGCGGCTTCATATCTTCATCAAACCAGCTTCCACCGTACGTATTTACCATGGTGCCAATTAATGCCATATTTTGCCCCCAACCTACTTTTGTGCGCAGTCCTACACCATACAGCTGCGATTTGGGATCTTGAATTTCCATAGCAATGGCGCTTAGGTTTCTATAAGTCATCTGCTTGGGCAAACTAATATCAGCGTTCTGCAACAGATCTTTTCGGTAGAAGGTTAGCGTTGTTTCTCCTACAAACGGTAAACCATAGACCTCACCTTCGTATGTATTTGAATGCTTTGCGATGGGTATAATATCTTTCATATCGTAGTTCGAGGGCGGCTCGGGAAAAGGTAACAACCAACCATTTCTGGCCCAAATAGGCACCTCGAAATTACCTAGCATTACTAAGTCAAACTGTGTTTCGTTAACTGCAAAATCTCCCTGTATGTGCTTTCTGAGTATACTCTCCTCCATGACACGCCACTGAATATCTTGCTCTGAAAAAGGCGTGCCGCTGTCATTCAAGTATTTAATAGCGGTTTCAATACCATTAATATTAGGCGCACCAACTATTAATTTTCTCTCTGTAACGACATTTTCCGGCTCGATGAAAATACCGTATCGCTTTAATATTGTATCGATGGTTCCATCAGTTTCTAGAGATGCCAATGCTTGATTGAAATGCGCCATAATTTGGGGGGCGTCGGGCAAGTTTTTCGATATCCCTAAGAAATGAGGATTGCTTTTTCTAAGCGATTTAATGAATTTAAATTTCTGTGATAAGTGGGGACGATGATTAGTTATTGTTTGTTTTGCGCCGTACTCATCTATATAAATAAAGTCAACTCGCCCCCTATCTAACATATCTAACAATGTCGGTAATGATTTGGCTAAGAGTACATCGATATTTTCAGCCTCACGAAGACTCAACGGCAACTGTGCACCGCGTAAAACCCCAAGACGGGAAAGGCCTAAGTTGTTGAATTGTGATATCGAATCGCCTAATTCGGTGTTTAATAAGCTATGAATGTTTCGACTATTATGGACAAGATAGTTGATGCTCCCACCACGGATAGCATCGGAATATATCATCCCCTCAACACGTACTGTGCTATCGCGAAGTGGAAAAACACCTTCAACTTTTCCGCCGTCGGCGAGATATATCGCTCTAGCATGTGGAAAGAATTCAATTTTGGGGATGTAGCCCATTTTTTCAAATGCAAGGTGAATGACCTCGTTTACGTACCCTTGTTTAGGGTCGTGCGCGCTACTGAATGGACTCGCTTCTGAGGTGGCTAAAGTAATTGTGTTTCGTTGCTCGGCGTAAACACCAAGTGAAAACGTATAGCTTCCAAATAGAATCAAAAATACCGAAAAATGGCTGATGATATTTGAGTTAATAGAGCCAGACCAATTATTCATAATCCCAATAGTAGTTGAAAACCATTAAGTTAGTATTGGCATGAACGACAGAAATTACCAGTTAATCTAGTTTTCTGCGCAACTCGAATTTTATGTAATTGGCTTTTTGATATTGAGGCAGCAATCTTATCTACTAGTGTTTTCAGTCCACCCAACGTTACCTGCAACTATTAGATCCTTGCTTCTTGTGCCAATCTACTTGGCCGTTCATCTCACATAAAAAAATGCCAGCAAAGGCTGGCATTTTTTTAAATCATGATGAGCATCACTACAGTAAAGTAAGTATTACTTCGCCATGTTTGTCTTCAAAGTGTTGGTCTTCAAATCGTCAATGGATACTTTCTGAGGACTTTTAACTGCTTTAATGTCAAACAGTCCATAGCCAGCCACAAATATAAAGCATACTGCAGGAACAATATAAGAAATAACGATACCTGCTGAGTCGATAATTGCAGCTTGGAAGAGTGGCATAATTGCACCACCTAAAATAGCCATTACCAAACCCGCCGCGCCAAGTTTAGTATCTTTCCCTAGCCCTTGTAACGCAATGCCGTAGATAGTAGGAAACATTAGCGATAAACATGCAGATATTGAAATTAGTGCCACCACACCGACTATATTTGGCGATTGTGTCATAACAAAACACAAACCTGCTGCCACCAGTGACATCACCATAAGCAGTCGTGCTGGGTAGAGATACTGCATTACCCACGTCATCACAAAACGTGAAATAAGAAACACTATCATGCTGTATTGAAGTACATCGCCGCCTTGTACCTCATCCCCCCCAATCGCTTTCATGACGTATTGGATAGTAAAAGTCCACACACAAGTTTGCGCGCCCACGTTGAAGAACTGAGCCATTACACCAAAACGATAATGTTTGTTCGCCACTAGGCGCTTCAATGATGCTGCGATATCGATATCGTCAGCTTTAGACGCAGTGGCTTCATCCACAGGGGTTTTAATCAAAGCTACGGCAACCCAAACCAAAAGAAGTACACACGCCATAGCAACGTAGGGGATCATCACTGCATCCAGTTCAGCACCTATAACAGATTTTAGCTCAGTCATAGACATAGCACTTCGCTCTTCAGCTGACGCCTGATTCAGATTAGGTAGTATGAGCGTAGCGGCTAAGAATACGCCAAAGTTTGTCCCTACAGGGTTGAATGCCTGTGCTAGGTTCAATCTTCTGGTGGCGCTTTGCTCGTTGCCCATCGCCATGACATAAGGATTAGCGGACGTTTCCAAAATAGACAACCCACCGGCCATCACAAACAAGGCCATCAGAAAAAAGCCATAAGTCATTGTCTGACTTGCTGGGTAAAATAGAAAGGCACCGGCTGCAGCACATCCTAGCCCTACTAGCACACCCGTTTTATAAGAGTATCGCTTATTAATAAAGGCTGCGGGTATCGCTAAACAGAAATAAGCACCATAGTAAGCGAACTGAACTAAGGCCGATTGTAGTGACGACATAGTAAATATTTTACTAAAGACTTTCACTAGTGGATCTGTCATGTTGGCGGCAACACCCCATGCAGCAAAACACACCGTCAATAGAATAAACGGCAATAGCATATCTCTGGAAACTATAGGCGTTTTAGTTTGCATCACCCCAACCTCATCTTGTAAACAATTTGTTGAGTAATTTAAACAACAAAA
The DNA here is from genome assembly GCF_000213655.1 of Alteromonas naphthalenivorans. Classification (NCBI taxonomy): domain Bacteria; kingdom Pseudomonadati; phylum Pseudomonadota; class Gammaproteobacteria; order Alteromonadales; family Alteromonadaceae; genus Alteromonas; species Alteromonas naphthalenivorans. The sequence goes on along the minus strand of NC_015554.1, from coordinate 381,538 downwards.
AATGTTCATGTCAATAAATCAACAAGACTTATTTAATATCTAGCCAGACTAAAAAAATCACAACAAATTCACATCAATGCGATCACTTCAATTATCCATACCATTCCAAATCTTATCAATTCTTTATATTAAACAAGGCTTAAACCACATTTACATATGAAAAAAGCACTACAAAAGTCTATAAAAATAGCATTTCCATACCGAAAAAACGTCACACTGCCTCACTTCAACTATTAACAACTTTGTAAAATACAAATAAATAAACATGATTGATTTATTTCTTTAACTGCATTAAATTGCGTTTCCCATACGAAAACTGTTAACACGATGTAATTTAAGTTCTCTCTGTTCTAGGCATTGGAAACAAATAAAAACATCGTGATGAGCACACAAAGATAAGTGCAAGTTATAAGCACGTTCAATCAACTCTAAGGGTAAGATATGAAGCATACTTTTCGTTGGTTAAAGCAAAAAACTCTGGCTTTAAAGCCATTTACACTTACTTCCTGCTATCTATTAGTCAGTTTTTCTTACCCTACATTTTCTGCTCAAGATACATCGGAATACATAGAATGGCAGGCCAGCTACACGGGAGAAGCCGCTAGTAATGTTGAAGGGGGTAAGCGTGAAGGGAGTGCATATGCTGGTCAATTATTTTTGGGCGCAGAAATAGACTTAGAAAAATTTGCAGGTTGGGAAAAGACTAAAGTCCATGTGGCATTTACTAATCGTCACGGACAAAACCTTGCGGCCACGCATATTGGAAGCAGTACGTCTGTTCAAGAAATCTATGGCGGCCAAAACTCCCGTTTAGCCAGACTTACCGTAGAGAAAAGCTTTTTTGACGACCAGCTACAAGTAGAAGTTGGCAGAACTGTGGCTAACATCAGCTTTCTTGGTTCAGAGCTATGCCAGTACTTTCAAACGAATTCTGCCTGCGGTAACCCCACCTTTGTATTTAAAACCAGTAACTTTACATGGTGGCCTGTTTCAAGTTGGGGAGGTCACGCAAAGTACTGGCTATCACCTGAAATCTATTTTCATACTGGTGTGTATGAAGAGAACACTCCCCATCAAGATTTGCGTGATCATGGCTTTGATTGGTCAACGGATGAATCTACTGGCGTGGTCGTACCTGTGACGTTGGGCTATCAAACTACATGGGAAAATGACGACTACCCAAAACGCTATGAAATTGGCGGTTGGTATGATGGCGCGGACTATACCTATCCTGCTAAAGATGAGAAGGGTAATTTTGCTGCTGTCACCGGTAATGACTATGCAACACAAAATGGGCGCTCTGGTATTTTCGCCCGATTCGAGCAAACCATTTTACGTCCAGATTTAAATTCTAAACGCAGCGTTACGATTTTTGGTGCCGTGTTAACGGGCACATCTGGTGAGCTAATAGAAGATGAGTATATTAAAGCTGGCTTTGTTAAACGTGGTACCTTCGAAGGAAGAGACGAAGACACAATTGGTTTTGTCTTCACGCAACAATTTTATAGTGAGGATGCTATTGAAGACCAACGCGTATTGCGCGAAGCAAATGGCGGTTCAGGTCGCCCTGCAAGCAGCCAAACCATGATGGAGTTAAGCTACGGTGTCCATATTAACGACAATATTCGGGTTCAGCCCAACGTGCATTATATTATCAATCCAGACCAGTTTAGCGAGCGTGACCGACTTCAATCCTTAGATGATGTATGGGTGGTGGGCGTACGATTTGACGTAAACCTTGCAGGTTTACTACTGCGCTAGTTAAAGCAAACTCCCTCTTATTTCTACCGTACAGGTCGTCATTTTGAGGGCCTTTTTTCTTTTTAGCTTAAACGCATTTTCATTAGTTAACGCCTCTTCTCGTATTACGCGATTAACATCTGCATTACCAACTTCGCAGCGTTCCCCCTCGCCTCTCTTGCACTCGTTTTGCTATTTATTAGTACCAATCGGCATATCCTTTCATCTTGAATCAATCCAAGTCGCATCCATTTCTGTAATCACTTACACACAGTTTTAAAAGGAACGACAAATGTCAGAGTTATCTCTGTTTAAACCACTAGAATGGGCAGGAAATACGCTACAAAACCGCATGGTATTAGCACCTATGACACGCGGCCGTGCAGGTAGCGACCGCATACCAAACAAAATCATGGGCGATCAATACGTACAGCGCGCCGATGCTGGCCTTATTATCACCGAAGCAACGGCCATATCAGAAGAAGGTATTGGCTGGGTAGACACGCCCGGAATCTACACCGAAGAAATGGTGGAAGGATGGCGCTCTATTAATGAAAGAGTGCATGAAGCTGGCGGCAAAATTATCCTTCAGTTATGGCATACCGGTCGTGCGTCTCATAGTGACTTTCATAACGGCGACCTGCCTTTTTCTGCATCTGCTATTGCCATCGAAGGCGATGAAATTCACACGCCAAAAGGTAAAAAGCCTTACGAAGTGCCAAGAGCAATGACACAAGATGACATTCGTAGAACGGTTGCTGATTTCAAACATGCGGCTGTAAATGCGAAAGCTGCAGGTTTTGATGGTATAGAAGTGCATGCCGCTAACGGTTACCTGTTAAATCAGTTTTTAGACAGTCGCAGCAATCAACGTAGTGATGAATATGGCGGCAGCGTAGATAATCGGTACCGCTTCCTTAGTGAAGTGATGGACGCTGTGCTAGAGATTTGGCCTTCAGAGCAAGTTGGAGTGCGTTTATCGCCTAACGGCGTATTTAATGACATGGGTGCAGATGATTTTCGCGATACGTTTACTTATGTCGCCCAAGCACTTAATAAGCTAGACCTTGGCTATTTACATGTGATGGATGGCCTAGCGTTTGGTTTTCATGAACGCGGTGAGCCTATGACACTTGCTGAGTTTCGTGCCTTGTTCGACGGCATGTTAATGGGCAACTGTGGTTATACCCAAGAGGAGGCAGAGAAACGTATTAGCGACGGTGATGCCGACATGATTGCTTTTGGGCGCCCTTGGATCACCAATCCTGATTTGCCTACGCGGTTTAAAAATAACTACCCGCTGGCAGCGTTTGATGATCCTTCAACATGGTATGGTGGTGGTGAAGAAGGTTATACCGATTACAACACCTACCGTGAAGAAAGCGGAAAAGCGGCCATGGAGTCCTTAACCTAACAAATAAGCTAACCTAACAAATAAGGTTAATTTAACTGCAGGTGCAAAAATGTTGCAGTTAGTAAATAGAAAAGCAGTCATTTCATGACTGCTTTTTTTATATCTTTAGCAACACTGCGCTATTAATATTTCGCTAGCATTACAGCTTTAGTTAAACGCCACTTGTTTATCGGCTAATACTGCAAGCTTTTCTAGGCAAGACATCCATGCATATTGATGCTGGTCGCATTCTTCTTGGTTATTGAAACCACTATGAATTAACGTTAACGCCACTTCCCCTTCGCTTGTTTCTTCAAACGAGATATCTACTGAGCTCATTACCGTTTCTTCTACGCCATCTTCCCACGCCCAAGAGAACACAAGCTTCTCGTTTGCTAAGATAGTCACATATTCGCCCGTTAGCGCTATTTCAACGCCGTTGGGTTCAATCACTTTTATGCGGTATCTTCCGCCTTCCTTAAAGCTACTCATAATCTGCGATACCGTGCAATTACCCGGTGCAAACCATTCAGATAAATATTCAGGTTCATGAAACGCAGCAAACAAAAAGGAGATGGGCGCATGAAGGGATACATTCAGGGTAAATTGAAACATGTTAAGTCGCCTGTAAAAAACCTAGAGCCTTGGTAAGTTTAGGCGCTAGAAGAAAAGGATTCTAGGCTGTTATCGGCTATGTTCGACATTTTCTTTAGTTTGACCGATAGCGTTGCCTTATGTGAATGATTATCTTAGGGTATCCTCACTAGCAGTATCCATTCTGCGTAAACTATTTACGCTATGTATTCGTGTGCTAATTGTAAAGGCCACCAATAAAGATTACTAAGGCTCACTTATGTCAATTCAATCGCCTACACTCAACGTCTCTATACTCAGCAAAGATGCCAGCGCATTAGCCGAGGAAATAGCAAATGCATGGCCCCAGTCTCATGCTTTGAATATCTGCCAAGCCGTTACCACTTCTGAACAAATTAACCCTGACGAGGTTGAGGTATTACTTGCCGATCCTAATTTGGCGGCTGAGGTTATCGACCAGTGCACTGGCTTGAAGTGGTGCCAATCAACGTGGGCTGGCAATGCACCGCTGCTTAATTTGGACAAAAGCGATTATATACTCACTGGCGTAAAAGGCGTGTTTGGAAAGCTAATGCGCGAATATGTGTTTGCTTATCTCTTGCAATACGCACGCAATATTCCCGCGTTCGCGCAGAACCAGAATCATCAGCCCCCAATCTGGGAAGAAAGCCCTCGAGCGCCCCTTACGGGTAAAACCCTTGGTATTTTAGGCGCTGGCTCAATAGCTCAAGCTCTTATTCCTGTGGCAAAAAGTTTTGAAATGAAGGTCATAAGCTTATCGAGAAGTGGTCAAGCGGTAGACGGTTTCGATGATGTCTATGTAGCAACTGATCTACTCAAGTTTGCCCAAGAGGCCGACCATGTGGTGAACCTGATGCCAGATACGCCCGCCACTACAGGTGTATTAAACCAGGCTTTCTTTGGCGCACTAAAGCCTCATAGCGTGTTTATCAATGCGGGACGTGGAAGTGCCATTATAGAAGACGCGCTTTTAAACGCGCTGGATAACGGCACACTACAAGCAGCAGTCCTTGACGTATTCACCCAAGAACCACTGCCAGAGAAGCACCCATTTTGGACACACCCAAAGGTGGTAGTTACTGCTCATACTGCTGCAGTATCATCACCTGAAGATGTTGCTAGCGTATTTGTGGCTAATGCAAAACGTTACATAGCGAATGAGGCGCTACTCTATCAATTTGATTTCAACAAAGGCTACTGACGTGGGTCGGTAGCGGTTAGCTCTATACGGTCGCGATGTTTTTCGTGGAATTCCAGCAACAAAGGGTAATCTTTAAAGCTGTGCAATTCTCTGAATAGCACCCAATCTACCATTGAGTACAGACATATTTCAGGGTACGTCCAGCCACTAAATCCACCCGCTTCCAACTGCTTAGACAGTGTCGAAAAAACCGATTCGATACGTTCTTTTTGCAAACGAATGATGAGCTTGTCTTGATTGATATCGATATCAGAGCGCTTTAGTAGCATCAACTGCACGAATGAATCGTTAGCAGCATCTATCAGAGTAAGCAGATTTTCTTCCTCCCAAGACAGGGAGTCATGGTCAAGTTTACTCGCCAAATAACTATAAATTACTCTGGAATCGAAAATTAGTTGCCCGTTGTCTTCTAGGCAAGGCACTTTTAAGGTGGGGTTTCGCGATGCGAGTAGCTCTCTGTCTTCCCCAGAGAATATTTGTAAATCGAGGAATTCATGGGGCGTGTTAGAAAGTACTACGCGAATTCTACGTACAAATGGAGATGTTACTGAACCATACAGTTTCATAGCTTCAACCTGAGTGAATTTATTTACACACTCAGTTTAGCCATAAAATCAACGAGGAGAAAAGTACAAGATCATAAACGCGAGACAAGCATACACCAAGATGCGATGTATGCCCGATTATCATTTACACGCTAAAGCTAGCGCCGCATCCGCAAGTGGTGGTTGCATTCGGGTTTTGCACTAAAAAGCGTGAACCTTCTAAACCTTCAACGTAGTCAACAACGCCGCCCACTAAGTATTGCAAACTCATAGGGTCTACCACTAAGGTAACGTCATCTTTATCAATTGTCATATCACCGTCGTTCACTTTCTCATCAAAAGTGAAACCATACTGAAAGCCAGAACAACCGCCCCCAGTAACATAAACCCGCAGTTTTAACGCAGGATTTTCTTCTTCCGTGATGAGCGCTTTTACTTTTGTCGCCGCTGCATCAGAAAACTCAATTGGCAACGCCATTTCTACAGACATACTCACCTCTTCATTAACCATGTGCACCTGCACGCATTCACGTGCACGCATCGATAACCCAATTATCTAATACTTGAGTAATGCTATCAACTATTGGGGTGAAACTAACTGAAACAATAGCCAGCGTTCTTTCATTTAGCATGAGAATGAGAGACTAAATGGACACGCTTGTCTGAAAGGCATACCCTGAAAAGAAACAAACGGGATCATCATGGCGCGTTCAGTATCTTCTATTTCTCTTCTTGAGCGCAAACTTACATTGCCTGAAGGCGATGATGCGCCTTTTATTGATAGTCGCAAGCATTACAAAAACACATTGAAAAGCTGGCAGAAAAAACTGCTACATGTACAGCAGGCTTATTATCACCAAGGCCGACGCGCCATCATCGTGTTTGAAGGGTGGGATGCCTCAGGTAAAGGCGGCGCTATTAGGAGGATAACCGAAAAACTTGACCCTCGCGGGTTTCGCGTTCACTCGTTCGCCAAACCCACACCTGAGGAACAAGGTCGCCACTACCTCTATCGGTTTCAAACACGGCTACCTGTACCGGGAAGAATAGCCATTTTTGACCGCTCTTACTATGGCCGTGTGATGGTAGAACGCATTGAAGGTTTTACACCTACACCCGCATGGGAAAGAGCTTATCAAGAAATTAATGAGTTTGAACGACTCTTAATTGATGACGGCGTAACAATTATAAAACTCTTTATGCATATTTCAGCAGCCGAGCAATTAGAGCGCTTTGAAGAACGCTTAAATAACCCTTACAAACGCTGGAAGCTAACCGAAGAAGATATACGAAATCGTGGCCGACGGGACGATTACATTAATGCCATAGAAGAAATGTTTGATAAAACCGATACTCAAATGGCACCCTGGCATGTGATAGAGGCCGAGCATAAATGGTTTGCACGTATTAGCGTGCTAAAAACGATTGTTGAGGCACTCAGTGATGGCGTAGTTGTAGAACCACCGCCAATCGACCCTACCGTGGTGCATTTAGCAAAGCAGCAACTTGGTATTACTTTAGAGAAAAGCGAATAAACAATAACAGTTTACCCATGTCTTGTTACTAAGACACGGGCAATACTATTTTAATATAAGTCGCGGCATGGGCGGCTTTGATACGGTGTATACCGGCTATTCCTGGCCTTAGCCCTAGTTCTAGCTTTCAGGCAAAGTAACGTTTAGCTCTAGCACGCTGCAATCGTCACTGCTTTCCAACTGTACCGACACTTGGTCGTCTGCAATACTCACATATTTGCGTATTACCTGAATAATTTCTTGCTGCATCATTGGCAGATAATCAGGCTCGGTACGTTTACGTCTTTCGTGAGCTACAATGATTTGTAACCGCTCTTTGGCCACCGCCGCAGTGCGCGGCTTTTCCTTTTTCTTGAGTAGGTAATCGAAAATACTCATTACTTGCCTCCTAGCAGGCGCTTAAAGAACCCTTTTTTCTCTGCTTCTAGAAATCTATGTTCAATGGTTTCGCCTAATAAGCGGCGAACGGCGTCTGAATATGCCTGACCAGCATTGGCTTCTAAGTCTAGAATAACCGGCTGACCTTGGTTAGAAGCTTTAAGTACGGCTTCCGATTCAGGAATAACGCCCAATAGTGGTATCGCTAATATTTCTTCAACATCAGCAACACTAAGCATTTCTGCACTTTCAACTCGCTGAGGATTGTAGCGGGTAAGCAGTAAATGCTCTTTTACCGGCTTTCCTTGTTCAGCGCGCAAAGACTTACTTTGCAAAATACCTAAAATACGATCTGAATCACGTACCGAAGAGACTTCAGGGTTGGTCACAACGATAGCTTCATCGGCAAAATACAATGCCATTTGAGCGCCTTGTTCTATACCTGCTGGTGAATCACAGATAATAAAATCGAAATCTTCTTTCAACTCGTTAAGAACCGCTTGAACCCCATCGATGGTAAGCGCGTCTTTATCACGTGTTTGTGATGCTGGCAGAATAAACAAGTTGTCGGTACGCTTATCTTTAATTAGCGCTTGTTTCAGCGTGGCTTCTTTATTTATCACGTTAACGAAGTCGTAGACCACACGGCGTTCACAGCCCATGATCAAATCGAGGTTACGCAAGCCCACATCAAAATCTATCACGACGGTTTTATGACCCGCTAAGGCTAAACCTGTACTGATAGCCGCACTTGAAGTCGTTTTACCAACCCCACCTTTACCCGATGTTACTACGATAATCTTTGCCATTTTTAATTCCTTGTAGAATACGTTAACACTTAGGCGATAGGCTCAATGTGTAACGTGTCCTCTTCTAAATAGATTTGTGCGGGCTGTTTCCAGCATGATGCTTTTACGGTTTCATGCATAATGAATTGCCCAGCAATTGAGATAAGTTCTGCATCTAACGACTGACAAAAAACGCGGGCATGCACGTTACCTTTTACGCCCGCCAGAGCTCGGCCTCTAAGTGTGCCGTAAACATGAATATTTCCATCTGCTAGTACTTCTGCCCCTTCGCTCACCGCTGCGGTAATCACCAAATCACCACCTTCGGCATAGACTTGCTGCCCAGAGCGTACTGGGCGGCTAATGACTTTTACCGGTTTAATGGCTGCTGGTGTGGGTACTGGCGAAGATACTGGTGTGGATGCTGCTGGCTCATTCGCGGCCTGCTCTTTAGACGTGGTACTTTCTGATTTTGTTGTTTTCAACGAGCTTTCGGTGAATTTACTTTGGCTAACATCCGCTAACCCCAAATCGTTGATGATACTTCTAAGTGGCCCAACTTCACCGCGAACCGCCATAGGCTGAAGCTTAAAGCGTCGACATAACGCAACAAGCAACTCGAATTCGGTGGCAGTGAGTGATTTGACTAAATGCAATATTAGCGATGAACGAGTGAAAAACTGGGGTGCACTATTTACCTTTTCAGCAAGCTGAGATTCAAAGGTATCTGGCTCAAAATCGATCACTTCTAACACGATACTGGTTAGTGTAGTGCCCTTCATGCGAAAGCATGTATCTGTCATTAATTATTCCTGAGTAATTTTTATTGCTCAACTGCCCAACCATGAGGGCTTAAAGCGAGTATGCACTCTATCAAATTCCGCTTCATCGGCAATAGGCAAGCGCTTAACAAGCGCACAACTGCTCACAAAACAACCACAATCTAACATTCCTTTGCACTAGGCATCTAGTATCGACCTAAAATTGCTTTGAAAATCCGTAAAAAAAGCGTGGGGCTCCACGCTTTGCATACCAATATTTTGTCCATAGAGCCTTTCAACCAGGGAATTAAAGCTCGGTTAACCGCCCTACTAAATGCTTTAGCGCTGAATTTCAGTCAGTTTTTTAGGGTCTAATAACGATTCCAGCTCAGACCTTGGCAAGTCGGTCATCGCTTCTGCAACATCGATAACGGGCATTTTATCTTTGTAAGCTTTTTTCGCTATTTCTGCGGCTTTCGCATAACCAATGATAGGGTTAAGCGCAGTCACTAAAATAGGGTTTTTCGCCAATGCTTTCTCAAGGTTCTCTTGGTTAACCGTAAACTCTTTAATGGCCTGCTCGCCCAAAAGCACACAGCTATTCGACATTAACTTGATGCTCGACAGCAAATTATCGGCAATCATAGGCAACATAACGTTAAGCTCGAAATTGCCCGACTGCCCGCCCACCGTTATGGCTGCATCGTTTCCTATCACTTGTGCAGATGCCATCGCTACCGCTTCGGGTATTACGGGGTTCACTTTGCCAGGCATAATAGATGATCCTGGTTGCAATGCCGGTAACGATACTTCACCTAAACCAGCAAGGGGCCCTGAGTTCATCCAACGTAAGTCATTTGAAATTTTCATTAAGGTAACGGCGAGGGATTTTATCGCGCCTGATAAAGTTACCGCTGTATCTTGCGAGCTAATTAACGCAAAGCAGTTATCAGCAGGGGTAAATGCTATACCTGTAAGGTCAGATAGAGTACTTGCAAAAGTGGCAGCAAAGTCAGGGTGTGCGTTTACTCCTGTGCCAACTGCCGTTCCACCCTGCGCTAACGTTTGAATGGCGGGTTGAAGCGATTTTATTGTCTTACGTTGCTGACTAAGCTGCGCAGACCAAGCACGTAAACTTTGATCCATCCTAACCGGCATAGCATCCATTAAGTGTGTGCGGCCGGTTTTGCAATAATCAGACACTGAGTTCGCTTTGGTATCAATGATATCGATTAGCTTCGTAATGGCCGGGATAAGCGATTCTGTCAGCTCAATGGCGGCACTTGCATGAATAGTAGTGGGAATAACATCGTTTGAGCTTTGTCCATTGTTGACATGATCGTTAGGGTGAACCGCTTCCCCTTCATGTTTACCTTGTTGCTGATTCGCCAAGTTAGCGATGACCTCATTGGCATTCATATTGGTGCTAGTGCCTGAGCCTGTTTGAAATACATCTACCGGGAAGTGTTGCTGTAACTCGGGCTCACCAAGCAATGTGTCACAGGCCTGCTGTATAGCGTCGGCAGTTCCAGCATTAAGGGTTTCGAGTTTTTTGTTCGCAAGTGCAGCGGCTTTTTTAATTGTCACTAGGGTGCGAATAAAAGTAAGCGGCATTCGTTCACCGCTTAATGGAAAATTATTAATTGCGCGTTGTGTCTGTGCGCCATATAACGCGTCGCTAGGAACTTCGAGCTCGCCCATGCTGTCACTTTCTGTTCGGGTATTTGTCATTACTGTCCCCTTAATCTGATGAAATAAACGTTACTCTACTCTTGCGTACTTCACCCTGCACGGTTTGGATCCTTATTTATCTTTTTCAGCAACAGCGCATCCATCAACGTGTTTATCAACGTTTCCGTCAAAGCTCCTATTAACGTAGTACCCAATAAACCTGAGTCACAAGTGCTATCGGTACGTATTGACAGTACGTATTGACAGGAATCTTGACAGAACACCTGTTAATGATAATAATAACCATTATCATTTAATGCGTTATAGCATGATCTGATCACGTAAAAGTTCGTAGGAATTAGTACTGTTTGTTTAAAAAGCACATTACATGTGCTTTTGCTAAAACCTGTTATTTTCACTGTAATGTGTGGGGCTGGGCCTTTTATTACTGGGCCTTTTATTACTGAGCCTTGTAGGACCACCACCTGTTGCTATCACCTGGAATCGAGAGTGTCTTCTTTAACTTCAACTGAAAAAGTCAGTAGATACAGCATTAGGCAGAAAACACTAATGTTAAACAAGCGCCTGTTCTTACCGGCGTTTATCGTCATGCTGCTTGTTTACTCATTCACGCGTGAAGCGACCATCGCGGTTCTATCCGATGCCTATTTTCAAGTCGCTGCATTTGTTTATGCATCACTGTCAGTTTATTACCTTGCCACTTTGAAAGTATCCGCTGAAGCCATTGGCGACTTTATGCGCAAGCATCCGCTCTATGAAGTAGGCTTGGCATCTTTTCTTGGTGCCCTTCCCGGCTGCGGGGGCGCGATTATTGTAGTCACGCAATATACCCGAGGTGTTACTAGTTTTGGTGCTGTGGTTGCTGTGCTAACAAGTACCATGGGTGACGCCGCGTTCTTGCTATTGGCTCAGGCGCCGTTTGACGGCTTAACCGTAATGGGTGTTGGCATGGTAGTGGGTACCCTTACCGGCGTTATTGTAAACCGGTTCCACAATTACCAACCGCCTTCCTCTACTACTGCGCTTGGCAGTGCTGACGACAATACCGATGATAGCGTTGATGATAGTGAGCCATCCGCTACCACTGCCTCCTCTTCCATTGATAAGCTTTCTACTTACTTTTGGCTGGTTGTTGCATTACCATCACTTGCTATCGCCCTAGGCTTGTCGTTCCAATCGCCCGTTCATGAATATCTGGGGGTAACGGAACCTACATTGCAACTTATTGGTGCCGTATTGTGCTTATCGGCAATTACACTGTGGTCGTTAAACGGCGGCAGTGCAGGTTATGCTTCGCTAACTCTAAAGAAGATGCTATTACGCCTCCGCCACGCTGGCAGAGTAAAGCAGCGCTAGATACCCAATTTGTATTAGCTTGGGTTGTCGTTGCTTTTTTATTGTTTGAATTGGCGATACTGTGGTTTGGACTTGATATAGGTGCCACCCTAACCTCTATGGGCGCAAGCGTTGTAGGCTTAGCAATTTTGGTGGGGTTTATACCCGGGTGCGGCCCACAAATATTAGTGACCAGTCTGTATTTGAATGGTGCAGTACCTTTTTCTGCTCAACTTGGTAATGCTATTAGTAACGACGGTGATGCATTGTTTCCCGCCATAGCACTATCACCAAAAGCGGCCATTCTAGCCACTGTCTACTCCGCTATTCCTGCCATAACGGTGGGCTATGGGTATTATTTTCTATTCGAGAGATAGCGATATCAGTGAGGCTAGTAGCTGTGAAACACTCACGGTTCACACTTGAGAATGAGCTTCTTCGCCCGGCACTGTGGGTTTGCATTGTACTTATCGTCGAAGCGCTACTGCGTATCTTCTATTATACTGCCACTATTCAATGCGTCTTCCCACTTGACCGTTTTAGCTAAGTCTCCGCGCTTTGCATTATATTGGTATACAGTAGTTTCAAGGGTAATTGATGTAGGCTGAAAGCCATCGGGTAGCGTAAAGCTTGTATTAATGGCTTGAAAATATTTAAACCTGTACTCAATTTCTTGCTGAATAAACTCTGGCTCACCAATAGTAACCGTGTACTCCTTCCCTTCCCGCTCACCTACTAAGGTGACTGCAAGTTTGCCCTTAACTACTGCTTTGTTTTGTCGCTGCTGTAGTACTACAAAACGCATTTGAAACTGATTAGGCTCTGGCAGTGAGACAACCTCTACCCCTTCAATGATAAAACCATCTTGGGTGGTTTCAGGTGCCATAATTCGTTGGTAAAAAGCGAGTTGCTGCTGAAGCTCAGCCTGTTCGGTTTGAACGTTATTGAGTTGCTCGGCAATCGATTTCTTTTCCAATTCTGTTAACTGTAATGCGACTTCCAATTGGTTAACCTGAGTCACATATTGATTATTTTCACTGACTAATAACGCAATGGTTTTGTCTTGAGCAGCTACCTTCAGGCTATCACCCTCATCCACTATTCGCGCTAACTTGTAGCCAAACGCTATCATTATTAGTAACAAAGCAGCGACAAGCAATGACCACTTGTAATCACCTAGGAGTTGTTTCAATTTATCAGTTGTCATGAATAGTTATGGTTCTTAATTTTCTCGAGCCAGATACATTAAAATTCTTAACATTATGAATTTCAAGTGTTTGTGGTAAGCTGCTTATATCTACGATTTCTCTACTGTATCACAACATGCGTTTGCAGGCTTTACGACAAGAAGTGGCTCACCCGAGGACGTCTATACAACTTTGCCTCTTGGGTATTGTGGGCGGCGTAAGTGCTGCATCACTGATCATCATGTTCCGCCTTTGCGTAGAATGGCTTCAAGCGTCAGGTTTCGGTGCACTACGAGAGTGGTTCAATGATGAGTGGCCCGTTTGGTTTCTCATGCCCTTACTTAGCGTGCTGTGTATTTTGCTTATTGCCTATATCACGGGCTTTAAGCACTATCGAATGGGTATTCCCTTTGTTATCCACCGCGTAAAATATTACTACGGCCATATTCCCTTTCGCACTACTATTAATCAATTTTTCGGCGGTATGTTGGCCTTAGCCGGCGGCTTCGTGGTAGGCCGCGAAGGCCCTTGCGTTCATTTAGGTGCATCGGCCAGTAGCTTCTTAGGCCAATGGCTACGACTTCCCTACAACAGCATTCGTATTTTAGCGGGTTGTGGTATTGCTGCGGGCATATCCGCCTCATTTAATACCCCGTTTGCCGCGGTTATCTTCGTTATGGAAGTGGTACTGCGGGAATATAAAATTCATATATTTGTGCCCGTTATGCTTGCCGCTGCGTGTGGCTCGGTGTTAACCCGTATCGTATTTGGGCAAGTAAACGAACTGTCGTTTTTATCTTTTACCGCGTTTAGTCAGTGGATGTACCTATACCTTGTTTTACTTGGCGTTTTACTCGGTATGCTCGCGACATTATTTAACAACCAACTTATGCGGGTAATGACCTGGTTTAGACCTGTCCCTATGGTATGGCGACTCATGCTGGCGGCGCTAATAACAGGTACAGTGGGTATGTTGTTGCCCGAGGCGTTAGGGGCCAACTTTATTGATGTCGAAACGCTGTTTTCCAGCAACCCAGAAACCCTTTTACTGTGTGCTATTTTAGTGAGTAAAGTCGTGCTGGCTGTATTTGCTATTGGACTGGGTATTCCCGGCGGAATTATTGGGCCTGTAATGGTTATCGGCATGCTTGCTGGTGCGGTACTGTTGGTGCCCTTGTCTTACTTTATCGACGTACCTGAATTTACTAACAGCTTTGCCTTATTAGGTATTGCTGGCATGCTAACAGCCGTGCTTCACGCGCCCTTAGCTGCCTTGTCGGCGGTAATGGAGTTATCGTACAGCCCTGAAATTATTTTGCCCGCCATGTTGGTTATCGTGCCTGCTTATGTGACATCAACACAATTTTTCGGCAATCGGTCGATTTTTATTCGCCAATTAGATTATCAAAACCTACCCTATGCTATTTCTTCCATTCGGGAAGCCCTTGAAAAAACGGGTGTACTGGCAGCATTAAGCAAAGACTACAAACTTTTTCATGACGCTCCAGATAAGGCACTTGAAGACTATTTATCGAAAAATCCAACAAAGATCGTAATTCAACAATCAAAATTTGAAATAGATGTGCAGTATCGTCTGGTCCAATATAATGTGAGCTTAGAACACGATGCGAATGCGCTCAGTTATCACGAGATGGAAGGCTTAAATGCTCAAAGCACGCTTCATGAAGTATATGAGCATCTCAAAAATACGCGTTCTGGCGCGGTCTATATTTACGATCAGGAACTCAACGACATCATTGGCGTTATTACCTGGAATATTTTGCAAAGCTTTTTACAAAAGGCACAGTATTAACAATGTACATTTTATGGTTTAAAGCACTTCATATTTTTTTCATGCTTGCGTGGATGGCCGGAATTTTTTATCTTCCTCGGTTGTTTGTTTACCATGCTGAAGCTACATCGCAAGAAGTGAAAGATCAGTTTAAAGTGATGGAGAGAAGGCTGTGGTTTTTTGTCACCCCTTTCGCTTTGTTAACCTTGGCGTTTGGTGTTGCACTTATCGTGAGCTATGGGAGTACGTGGTTTAAAATGTCAGGTTGGCTACACATTAAATTCATGCTTTTGCTTGCGCTTTACGGCTATCACTTCTATTTGTTTAAGCTAGTAAAACAATTCTCCCGTGATGAAAATCGTCACAGCGCCAAATTTTACCGCATTATTAATGAAGCTCCGGTACTGCTTATATTGGCTATTGTTTGTTTAGCAGTAGTAAAACCGCTATAAATTCAACAGGCCGTGTTACCACGTACTGATGTTATGGAATAACCGTTAAATAACCTAAAGGAAACTACATGGATGATAGTAACCAGCACTTAAAAGATTTGTTGTCGCAAACTGATTTAGCGTTTAAAGCGCTGATGCGCCAACCTAACTCTAGTGAGTTAAGTCATGCTTACGACAACGCTAAAGCAGAGTTAGACGCTTACATGAAGTCATTGCGTAATACGCTTTCTCAGCGCAAACACCTGCAGCGTCAGAAAGCTCGTTAAGAAGTTTTCGTAAAGGTTTCAAATTGGTTAGGTAATGCTGCGCTCAGTTCGCCAGCCAGATCAATATAATCTTGAATCATTGCTGGAAGTTGTTTCCACAATAAGGGTAAGTTGGCTTTAAGCTGTTGCGCTTGGCTGGGGTTACGATACTGCAATGCCAGTTCAACATTTGCTAGGGTAGTAAATAACTTTAAGCAACGAGACAGCCGTTTCTCTGGGGTATCTGAGTCATTGATATCTTCACGCATTGCATCTTTTGCACTAAACTTTTCCCACGCTTGTTGCCAGACATCTTCAAGTTGCTGGTGCACGTAAAGTAATCCTTCAAGCCATTGAGCTAATTCAGCGGGTATTGCAGAAGCGGGTTCAACAGTAGCATCACCCTCTGAATACACACAGCGTGATGGCATTAAGGGCTTCTCGTCGGTCATACACTGCAGGTGAGCCCTTAAGTTATTCATCAGTACATCCGCTAATGCATCTACATCTTTGTCTACCAGTGCACTTGAAGAGCTCTGTATCAACCATGGCATCCACTGCTCTGGCATAGGTATTTCTGGTGATGCTGCAACAGCGAATATCATACCGTCGGCTTTGTAGGCGCTAGGTAGTACATGCGTTAACTTGCCCTTTTCAAATACAGGCAAAAGAATATCGATGGGACGCGCCGTTTCTGACATTAAAAATTCCTACTAGCGGTTGAAATGACCTATTTATAACCTGTACCCTTCGCGCCCGTTTTTATGTTGGGTTAAAAACCTGTGTTAACCGTTATATTCAAAGCACAACAACATAGTGAGCGAGTAGCAATAGAATTAGTTTGCGTGGTTGCGCAATAGCTAACCTGTTGTCATGATAGCAAAACTAAACTAAGAGTGACTGCAATGGCAAAAGATAAATCAGGATATATTATCGCGGCTGCCTTTATTGGCCCAGGTACAGTAACAACGGCAAGTCTAGCAGGCGCTAACTTCGGTTTTCATTTGGTGTGGGCATTACTGTTTTCAATTTTTGCCACCATTGTATTGCAAGATATGGCAGCTCGCTTGGGGGTGGCAACGGGCAAAGGCTTGGCATCAGCCATGAAAGACATGGTGTCTACACCATGGCTGAAAATGCTTTTCATTGCGTTAATTGTTAGCGCAATCGGCATTGGAAACGCCGCTTATGAATCAGGCAATCTAACCGGCGCTGCCATCGGTCTAGATGCTTTTTGGGAAATTGGCACAGGCACCTGGGCGCTTATTCTTGGGGTACTTGCCATTGCTCTACTTTGGACAGGTAGCTATTCATGGATAGAAAGCGTACTGGTTTACCTCGTGTTTATTATGGCTGGCGTGTTTTTCGTTACCCTTATTGTTGCTAAACCCGATATATCACTAATGTTTAGCCAGCTACTGCAGCCGCGTTTAGCCGCCGATTCTATTACCACCATACTTGCGTTGATAGGCACCACTATTGTGCCTTACAACTTATTTCTTCATGCGAGTCTTGTGGCGAAGTCATCCACAAACACGGACAATACAAATTCTGATAAAAGTGATGCGATTAAAGCGTGCAGAAAACAATCGGCAACGGCCATTAGTATGGGCGGCTTAATTACCCTTGTGGTGATGGCCACTGCTATGATGGCCTTTTTCAACCAAGCTGCCACCATGGACGCCGGAAACATGGGTGAGCAGTTAAAGCCCGTCTTAGGTGACAAAGCTCAATGGTTTTTTGCATTAGGCTTATTCGCGGCTGGGCTAACCAGTGCCATCACCGCACCGCTTGCAGCAGCCTATGCGGTTTGTGGAGCACTTGGGCTGTCTGACGACATGAAAAGCAAGGGGTTTAGGGCGGTGTGGCTGACAATAATTGTGTGTGGCGTTGCCGTTGCTGCACTCGGCTTTAAACCCTTACCTGCTATCTTATTTGCTCAAGCAACCAACGGCTTATTGCTGCCTATTATCGCTATCTTTTTATTGGTAGTGATGAATAAAAGTAACGCACTTGGCGAATTCAAAAACACCCTATGGAGCAATCTTGCAGGCGTTTTAGTGGTATCTGTTGTGGTAGGGTTGGGTCTTTATAAATTGACTAGCCTATTCATTTAATTCGATAATTTCAGCCACAAAAAAGCCCGTTATGCGATAAGCAGACGGGCGTTTTTATAGGCTAGCGTTTAATTAGTGGCTAACTTGACCGCTACTTGGCTAAACGTTGTAGCACATCATTAAGCATCGACTGGCTACAGCCAAAGTTAATTCTGAAATGATCAGCTTTATGAAAATCTGCGCCAGGAGAAGGGCCTACGCCTTTTTCTTCAGCCCATCTTTGCACGTTTTCTACGCCTAAACCGCTTGCGTCTACCCACGCTAAAAACGTGGCTTCTTGCTTCAGCATAGATAACCCATCGATACCGTTTATCGTTTCATACACGGCATCACGGTTAGCGCGCAAATACTCAATTTGAGCGCTGTGCCATTCGTCACACAAAGTAAATGCGGCTTCGGTAGCGGCTAATCCCAACACGGTAACCCAAGGCATGATGCCAGCGGCTGCGCTG
Organism: Alteromonas naphthalenivorans; assembly: GCF_000213655.1. Classification (NCBI taxonomy): domain Bacteria; kingdom Pseudomonadati; phylum Pseudomonadota; class Gammaproteobacteria; order Alteromonadales; family Alteromonadaceae; genus Alteromonas; species Alteromonas naphthalenivorans. The sequence goes on along the minus strand of NC_015554.1, from coordinate 363,310 downwards.
GTAAATTGCTGCCGGAGTTTAGGGTCTGGAATAATCGCAAAAGAGGTGCCTAAACCCGCAACGTTAAAGGTTTTGCTAGCAGCCATTAGGGTAACGCTGTTGTTGGCTAAGTTAGCCTCACGACCAGCAGGAATATGCTTCACTCCAGGCTCTAAAATTAAATCACAGTGGATTTCATCAGAACATAAACGCACGTTATTGGCGTTACAAATATCAGCAACCCTATCTAGCTCTGCTTTGGTTAATACTGAGCCAACTGGATTCATTGGGTTACAAAGAATGAATAACTTACATTTAGGGTCGGCGGCATTGGCTTCTAGTGCTTCGAAATCCAACGTATAGCGCTTTCCTTCAGATTCAGAGTCAATCACAGTGCCAATATCGACACGCTCTAATTCATTTAATTTAGGCGCCGCGAGCAATGGTGGGTAATTAGGCGTTTGAATAAGCACCTTATCGCCTGGCTCACAATAAGCTTTACAGGCTACATTAAACGCAGGCACTACGCCGGGTGTCCACACAATCCATTCTGATTTAACATCCCAGTCGTGTTTGTCTTTCAACCAGCGCTGGATTGCACGAATGGCACCTTGATGCTGACTAGGTAGTACATAACCTAAATTACCGTGCTCAACTTGTGCTGAAATTGCATCTAAAATAGGCTGTGCGCAACGAAATTCAGTGTCGGCAACCCAAGCAGGAATAATGTCCTTGCCTTTATATTTCTGCCACTTGAACGAATAGGTATCTTTACGAGGTGGGGTTTGGTCAAAATTAATCGTCACACATACATCCTGTTGCCATTACATTATGGGCACCAGTGTAATAATTCGTGAGCATATAAACTAGCGCTGCTTAGACCATTTAGGACTTTTTTATTTGTTTGCTAACGCCATTACCTATATTCGCTGACGAGTAGTTCGCTATTAGCTAACGCGACTTTTCGTTTTTGCTTGCACAACAGATTTCGCCTTTGCGGCCAAGGCGTCCATTTCCAAGGGTTTCGCTAAAAATCCAGACACGCCTAACTTGCGCGCTTCCATAACGAGTTCTTTATTAGGATCGCCAGTAATAAGTAAAAAGGGAACGGATAAATTCGCAGAGCGGCATGCTTTCAACAAACTTAACCCATCGAATTCTTTCATGACTTGGTCGCTGATAATAAGCTGAAGTGTGTCTGGCGTTTGTTGGAGTAAGAATTCACGAGCAATTTTACTTCGGCTAAACGGATAAACCGTCGCCGACAAACGGGTTTCTAATGCATCGGTAATAAGATCGAGCGTAATAACATCGTCTTCAATAACTGCTACAGAAAACACGGGCTTTGCCTTTTTAATTTCAATAACTTGATAATAGAGGCCAAATTCGATGTTGCCAACTCATCTTTCGTCGACATTTTGGCAAAAAACGTGAATATAAAAAAAACGCCAGCTTTCAAGCTGGCGTTTTTGAATCATATCAATGCATTTGAAAACTAATTAAGTTATCAAAGCAGTGGTGATTACTTTTTCTCGCGTGAAGAACGCTTACGTTCGTTTTCAGTAAGTAACTTCTTACGAATACGAATAGATACTGGCGTAACTTCAACTAGTTCGTCTTCATCGATGAACTCAAGCGCTTGCTCAAGAGACATCTTGATAGGCGGAACCAAAGTTTGCGCTTCATCAGTACCAGATGCGCGAACGTTGGTTAACTGCTTACCTTTAAGGGCATTTACAGTTAGGTCGTTATCGCGGCTGTGAATACCGATAACCATACCTTCGTAAACTTCTACACCGTGACCGATAAACAAACGACCACGCTCTTGAAGGTTAAACAAGGCGTTAGTTAGGGCTTTACCGTTAGCGTTAGCAATAAGAACACCGTTCTTACGCTTCCCAATGATACCGCCTTTGTATGGGCCATAGTGATCAAACGTATGGTAAAGCAAACCAGAACCAGACGTCATCGTCATGAATTCTGTTTGGAAACCAATCAATCCACGGCTAGGAATTACGAAGTCGATACGTACACGGCCTTTACCATCTGGAGACATGTTGGTCATTTCAGCTTTACGCAGACCAAGTTGTTCCATGATTGAGCCCTGATGCGCTTCTTCACAGTCAACCGTTAGTGTTTCAAACGGTTCTTGTGTTTCGCCATTCTCTTCTTTAAGAATAACTTCTGGACGTGATACTGCTAGCTCGTAGCCTTCACGACGCATGTTTTCAATAAGGATACCCAAGTGAAGTTCACCACGACCTGATACGCGGAATTTATCCGGATCTGGTGTTTCTTCAACACGTAGTGCAACGTTATGTACTAGTTCGTCGTTCAAACGCTCTAGAATGTTACGTGAAGTAACGTATTTACCTTCTTTACCAGAAAACGGTGAAGTGTTTACTTGGAAAGTCATGGTCACTGTTGGTTCATCAACAGATAACGGTGTCATTGCTTCTACTTGGTTAGTATCACAAATAGTGTCAGAGATTTTAAGCGAACCTAAACCTGTGATTGCGATGATATCGCCAGCACTTGCACCTTCAACTTCATGACGTGCTAGACCAAGGTAACCATATACTAAGCCAACTTTACCGTTACGCTTCTCACCTTCAGCAGTAACAACAGTTACTTGTTGGTTTGGCTTAACAGTACCGCGCTTAATACGACCAACACCTATTACACCAACATATGAGTTGTAATCAAGTTGAGAAATTTGCATTTGGAATGCACCAGAAGCATCTGCGTCTGGAGGCGATACTTGGTCAACAATCGTTTGGAACAAAGCATTCATGTCTTCTTCAGGTTTGTCGGCGTCTAGTGAAGCCCAACCATTCAGTGCAGAAGCATAAACAACTTGGAAGTCTAGTTGATCGTCAGTTGCGCCAAGGTTGTCGAACAAATCGAATACTTGATCCATAACCCAATCAGGACGTGCGCCTGGCTTATCAATTTTGTTGATAACAACAATTGGCTTTAAGCCTTGAGCAAATGCTTTTTGTGTTACGAAACGCGTTTGAGGCATTGGACCTTCTTGCGCGTCTACTAGAAGCAACACTGAATCGGCCATTGACATTACACGCTCTACTTCACCACCGAAATCGGCGTGTCCTGGAGTATCTACGATGTTGATACGGTAGTCGTTCCAGTTAATAGCAGTGTTTTTCGCTAAGATTGTGATGCCGCGTTCTTTCTCGATGTCATTCGAGTCCATCACGCGCTCTTCTTGCTCACCGCGAGTTTCAAGAGTGCCTGACTGTTGTAACAGTTTATCAACCAAAGTTGTTTTACCGTGGTCAACGTGAGCAATAATAGCAATGTTACGTAATTTATTAATATCAGTGGTATTCATCTAGGGAGCCTGTGTAAATCATTACATGATGTTAAGCATGCATTAGATTTGTTGCAAAAAATGCAGATAGTAAATTTTGCGCGGATTGTACAGAAAAACCACGGCGTTTGCGCACCTTTTTTTAAAAGGTAGGCATGTTTTTCACTATTATAGTCTTTGATTAACGAATTTATTACTTTTGCGCCCTGTTTTCGGTGGTAAGTGAAGACAAGTTACTCTAGGCTAGCTAACGGCTACTTAAGTTTAATTTGCACCAAAATATAGCGATTGAGCACCATTATCGTGCAACACCATTAATCATTCAGTTATCCTCTTGCTGCTAAGCCAGCAAAATTGGAACCACGATAGATGGCATGAAAATCGCTTTTAGTTTTTCCACTGTTGGGATGAAGCTGATCATTCCGCATTTTTACATTAAACCTGGAGGACACGATGTCAGTAGAAAAGGCATTAGAGCTGATTAAAGAAAGTGAAGCGAAATTTGTTGATTTGCGTTTTACTGATACTAAGGGCAAGGAACAACACGTATCGATTCCTGCTGCTACGGTAGACGAAGAGACATTTGAAGAAGGTAAAATGTTCGATGGTTCTTCAATTGCAGGCTGGAAAGGCATTAATGAATCAGACATGGTACTTATGCCTGATCCTACGAGTGCGGTAGTTGACCCATTCGCAGAAGAGACTCAAGTTAATATTCGTTGTGACATCCTAGAGCCTTCTACAATGGAAGGTTACGAGCGTGATCCACGTTCAGTTGCGCGCCGTGCAGAAGAATACCTAAAATCTACCGGCATCGGCGACACAGTATTCTTCGGTCCAGAGCCAGAATTCTTCCTTTTTGACGATGTTAAATTCCACACAGACATGGCTGGCTCTTTCTACAAGATTGATGCTGCTGAAGCAAAATGGAACTCAGGCGCTGATTTTGAAGGCGGAAACATGGGTCACCGTCCTGGTGTTAAAGGCGGTTACTTCCCAGTTCCTCCAGTAGATTCAGCGCACGACATTCGTGCAGCAATGTGCTTAGTAATGGAAGAAATGGGCTTAGTTATTGAAGCGCATCACCATGAAGTGGCTACTGCTGGTCAAAACGAAATCGCTTGCGAATTCAACACACTAGTAACGAAAGCAGATGAAATCCAAGTTTATAAGTATGTAGTACATAATGTAGCTCACGCTTATGGCCAAACTGCTACGTTCATGCCTAAGCCTCTTGTAGGTGATAACGGTTCTGGTATGCACTGTCACCAATCAATCGCTAAAGATGGCGTAAACATCTTTGCGGGTGATAAGTATGCTGGTCTGTCTGAAGAAGCGCTTTTCTACATTGGCGGTATTATTAAACACGCTCGTGCAATCAACGCTTTTGCAAACGCATCAACCAACTCTTACAAGCGTTTGGTTCCAGGATTTGAAGCACCGGTAATGCTTGCATACTCTGCACGTAACCGTTCTGCATCTATCCGTATTCCATACGTAACTAGCGATAAAGCGCGTCGTATCGAAGTACGTTTCCCTGACCCAACAGCTAACCCATACCTTGCTTTCTCAGCAATGCTTATGGCTGGCCTTGACGGTATTAAGAACAAGATCCATCCTGGCGATTCTATGGATAAAGACTTGTACGACTTACCACCAGAAGAAGCGGCAGAAATTCCAACCGTTGCTAGCTCGCTAGAAATGGCACTAGAAGCATTGGATAACGACCGTGAGTTCCTTAAAGCGGGTGGCGTTATGACTGACGACATGATTGATGCATACATCGATCTTAAGTCTGAAGAAGTAACTACGCTTGCCATGACAACTCACCCAGTTGAGTTCGACATGTACTACAGCGTTTAATTAACGCTTAAGTGCTTATTTATACAAAAGCCCGCTTATGCGGGCTTTTTTTTATGCCAAAGCTTTTCTACTATATAAGTAAGAAACTATGAGTGGGTCTTCCTATTGACTATTTATCCCTACATTGCGTTGCTTACGGTGATGGTGTTACTCCCCAGTGAAAGCCATGGGCAAAGCACATCAAACGACCCTGATGAGTCTACTACCTCAAGCTCTCCTGTTTATAAAGTGAAGCAAGCCGATGGCACTATCCTTTATACCGATAACCCTTCACCAAAAAGCGACCCTGTTGAGTTTGAAGCGAAAACACAGAATGTAGTGTCTAGCCCCTCAACACCGAAACCCGTTTTCGCTCAAACAACTAAATCCAAGGAGGTTGCCTATAAGGTGGTTATAGCCTCTCCTGCCCCTGAGGCTACTCTTCGAAACAACGCCGGAAACTTCACCATACGAGCGAACCAGCCGACTTCAGTGAAGGCGCCCCGCTATCAGTTAATTTTTGATGGCGCCCTATTGCAGAGCAATACAACAGGCGTATTTACCTTAAATGGTATAAATCGGGGCGAACATCAGTATAAGGTTGAGCTAACAGATAATAAGGGCAAGACTCTTGCATCCTCTGCACTACAAACGCTGTTTCTACATCAAGCATCAGCGTTAATAAATAGCAACTAACGTTCGAAAGTAGCGCAAAGCCCGCACCATAGCGGGGAACAGAAAAAAAGTAACACCAATTCTGTGCCTACAATTTTTACCGATACGTTACAATGCACCCATATAGTGCAGAGGAGATAAGCTCGGATGCAATCTACCGAGTTAGACACGCAACAATTTTTGAACAGCCTGAATACTGCGCTTGTGATGGTAGACAATAGATTAAATATTGTTTACGCCAACCACGCAGGAGAAGCCCTGTTTGAAACTGGCAGAAAGCAACTATGCGGTCATCGACTTGATGACTTTTTCCTGCCTGGAAATATCGACACCACTCGTTTACGCGCAGCACTAAGGCACGGAGAAGACTTTACCGAAAACGAAATTCGCCTTTGTTTTAGAGATAATCGCAATGTCATGGTTGATTTAACCGTAACGAACTTGCAGTTAGAAGAAGGGGCTAGGCTACTATTTGAAGTAAAAAAAATAGATCAGCAAAAGCGAATATCCCGTGAAAATTTACAAAACGCACAACATTATGCAGCTCGCGAACTTGTCCGTGGGTTAGCTCATGAAATTAAAAACCCATTAGGGGGCATTCGCGGGGCGGCGCAATTACTTGAAAAAGAATTGAGCGAAGAGCATAAAGAATTTACTCAGATGATCATTGAGCAATCTGATCGACTTAGAAATCTAGTCGACCGTTTGCTTGGACCAAATTCACTGCCTCGGTTTAATTGGAGCAATGTGCATCAAGCATTGGAGCAAGTGCGAAGCCTGATGCGGGTTGACTCAGAAACCCCTATCACCATCATTCGGGATTACGACCCTAGTATTCCACCTCTGATGATTGACGCTGATATGATTCAGCAAGCTGTTTTAAATATTGTCAGAAATAGTATTCAGGCGTTAACCGAAAGTGAAACGCCTGACCCTCAAATTCGCTTGGTAACGCGTATTGAGCGACAGATGACTATTCAGGGAAACCGCCATGCCCTAATCGCTAAAATAAAAGTGATAGACAATGGCCCAGGCATTCCCTCAGAAATAAAAGACACGCTTTTTTACCCCATGGTGAGCAGTAAGCAAAATGGTTCCGGCTTAGGGTTATCGATATCGCAAACATTGATAAACCATCACGGCGGAAAAATAGATGTAGAAAGCCACCCTGGGCACACTGAATTCGTAATTTATATTCCGATAGACCGCAAGGAGACAGACAATGACGAATGAGTCAGTATGGATTGTCGATGACGATAGTTCTATTCGTTGGGTGCTTCAAAAGGCCTTACAAACAGCAAGCATTGGATGCTTGTGTTTTGAAAACCCGCAAGATTTACTCCTTCAATTACAAAGCGGTCAAGCGCCAGAAGTGATTATCTCTGATATTAAAATGCCGCAGATGGACGGCATGACATTGCTTAATGAAGTTCATGCTACGCACCCCATGATGCCGGTAATCATCATGACAGCACATTCCGATTTAGACAGCGCGGTAAACGCCTATCAAAAAGGGGCATTTGAATATCTACCTAAACCCTTTGATATCGATGAAGCGGTCACGCTGACTCAACGTGCGTTAGCCCATGCAAGAGAGCAGTCGAAAACGCAGCAAGCCCCTCAAGACGATCCGGAAACCGAAATTATCGGAGAAGCACCCGCGATGCAGGAAGTTTTCCGTGCAATCGGCCGATTATCTCGTTCTTCAATTAGTGTATTAATTAATGGCCAGTCAGGTACTGGTAAAGAGCTGGTTGCCCACGCCTTACATCGCCATAGCCCGCGCTCTAGTAAACCTTTTATCGCACTTAATATGGCCGCTATTCCAGCCGACTTGGTAGAGTCTGAGTTATTTGGCCATGAAAAAGGCGCGTTTACAGGTGCCCAAAATGCGCGCCAAGGGCGCTTTGAACAAGCTGACGGCGGCACCCTTTTTCTTGATGAAATAGGTGACATGCCTTTAGATGTGCAAACTCGACTTCTTCGGGTTTTAGCCGATGGACAATTTTACCGTGTGGGCGGCCATCAATCTGTGGCAGTAGACGTACGAATTATTGCGGCCACCCACCAAAACTTAGAAAAGCGTGTGGCTGACGGAAAGTTTCGTGAGGATTTATTTCACCGGTTAAATGTTATTCGTGTGCATCTACCGTCTTTATCTGAACGCCGTGAAGATATTCATTTATTAGCCCGTCACTTCTTACGCCGAGCAGCGAAAGAGTTAGATGTAGAAGCAAAAAGTTTAAGCAAAGATGCTGAAAAGTTAATGGCTCAGCTTCCTTGGCCAGGTAACGTAAGACAACTCGAAAACGTATGCCGTTGGTTAACCGTGATGGCTAGCGGACAAGAAGTGTTACCGAGTGACTTACCGCCTGAAATCCACTCAGACAACAGCATCGAAAAGCCCGCCGCCGAAGCGGGAGATTGGCCAGACTTACTCGCCCGTTGGACCGACAAACAACTTCGCGATGGCAGATACAATATTCTTAATGACGCCATGCTTACGTTTGAAAAAATTATGTTGGAACGTGCCCTTCAGCATACTCATGGCCATAAGCAAGATGCCGCTAAGCGTTTAGGTTGGGGCCGTAATACCCTTACTCGTAAACTAAAAGAGCTAGGTATTACGTAGTTTGCGCTAGCTTGTAAGGCCTGCTAATACACAAAAGCCCGCTTTATTCATTGTGAAATAGCGGGCTTTTCTATGCTTGTTGAAAACAAGAAATAGGTTCGTTACTAATCGGAGGCTAGCCGCCTTTTTTCAACAAACTTGTCATCGCCTGGTTGAACAACCTTACCCACTGCATGCTAAATTGCCCTTTAGCACTGCGGTTAATTTCAATAACTGCCTCTTTCTTAGATAGTTGTTTTTCATCATTGTGGGCACGAGAATGTGTCATCGCATCATAAGTATCAACAATGGCAAGTAACTTGGCCCCATCACAAATATCATCTTCTTTAAGGCCTAATGGGTAACCGGTGCCATCAGTACGCTCATGGTGCTGCATCACTATTTTACGGGCCAAATCCCATTGGTCTAAGTGTTCAAGCAAGCGGGAGCTTTTATACACATGGGAACGCATTAAGTTGAATTCTATATCGGTTAACGCCTCGCTTTTATGCAAAAGCTTTAGTGGCATAAATGCCATACCGAAATCATGTACATAACTGGCTACGGCTAGCTGAGATTCATCAATAGGTTTGCCTGCGGTACTATTAATATACAACGCTAACTTAGCAACCCTATCCCCTCTGCCTACCCAAAATTTCGAGCGCTTCTCGATGGTTTGCATAAGATCACGAAAGAAAAGAACATCCAATTTCTTTTCATTACTCATGTCTTTGGGTATACCCGACGTTGCCAGCGTAGGCGGTTTTATTTGAATATTTTCAGGGTTACTGTCGTCGGTTATTACGTCTAAGGCGGGGTTGAGTAATAATACAGCCTCGGTAAGACGTTTCTCATGTTCATCGCCATTATCCGGTGTAATTCGGCTTATCGCCATGACCAACTGTTGGTGCAAGGTATCGTCATATTCGGCTTTTCCTTCAGCCATAACAGCTTCTACAAATGCCTTAACCCTATCCATGGTAAGTAACACCAAGTCACTCATGGTGCTGGTATACGACACCTGTCCTTTACGTAAGTAATCGAGTAAGTCTTCTACATGCTGAAGCAAGGGGATCATGGGTGAGAAATTCACTAACCCAAGGTCGCCTTTAATAGTATGAATTGATCGGAACAACGCACGTTGCAGTTCATTGTCTTCTGGACGAAGCTCTAATTCTATTAATGTCTGCTCACTCGATTCGTAAAGCTCATTAATTTCTTCCATTAAGTCACAAAGAATATCTTCTTCGAGGTCGTCAGGTACAAATGTCTGCATTATGGATACCGGGTTGGTGAGGATAAGGTTTCACTTTCTCTTATTGTAAGATGCTATCGACCAAGTTACCTCATACTAAAGTTAAGTATTTTAGATTAACTTGCCTAATTTGAACGTATTTCTTGCGATACCATGGCAACAGAACCGCTAAAGCATCTATAATAACTCATCGGACAAGTGTACGCTGAAACTTACTTTATACTTCGCGCGTCATTTATATTCAGGAGTCACTTTGATAGCTTTACTACGCGTTCCCGCGCTGTTACTCACCTTTTTACTCGTCAATATAGCCCTTTTGGCGGTATGCATTTTTCGTCCTTTTCACAAAGATAACGTACATACGGCGGGTAAACTTTATTCGTTAATGTCTTACGTAATGGGTTTAAAGGTGATTGTGCGAAAAGATTCAGCGGTAGACATAAAAGAGCCCTACGTATTTATTGCGAATCATCAAAATAGCTACGACGTAATGACTATTTGTAAAGCCGCATTACCCGGCGTTGTCACTATTGGTAAGAAAAGCCTAAAGTGGATCCCAATTTTCGGTCAAATTTATTGGCTGTCAGGCAATATTCTCATCGACCGGAAAAATTCAGGCAAAGCCCGTAACACATTAGATATTGCAGCCAACCGTATTGCTAAGAAGCGTACCTCTGTATGGTTCTTCCCTGAAGGAACGCGAAGCTATGGACGCGGTTTATTGCCTTTTAAACAAGGTGCTTTCAGGCTGGCGAAAACCACCAAGGAACCCATCGTCATGGTTACTGCGAGTAATCTACACAATAAAGTAAAGTGGAATCGGTGGGACAATGGCGTAGTACTTATCGATATTAGTGCACCTGAAGCCCTTACCGACGACAAGCCACTTAAAGCCTGGATGCAGTATTTCAACGACCAGATGAAAAACAAGATAACTGAGTTGGATGCTGAAGTCGCTGAAATGGAAAAAAGCAGGTAAACTTGCGAAAAATGATTGAGGTTTTGCTTTATGAGTCAGTTTGATGAACGAGAAGAATGGTATTCCTTTAATGAGGAGACCATAGAAGCGCTACTAGAAGACGGTAGCCAGGCCGATGCTGAATACACCATTGAGCATCACTTTGCGAGTAACGACTTCGACAAGCTAGAAAAAGCGGCGGTTGATACGTTCAAAGCGGGTTTTGAAGTGACTGACGCAGAAGAGTTAATGCTTGATGATGGTGGCACAATTTTTTGTTTCGATGCTATCATTGAACGAGCGTTAGACCTTGCAAAACTCAATGCTGATTCCGATACCCTACTTAAAATTGCTGACAAACAAGACGTTCAATACGACGGCTGGGGTACGTATTTCATGCCCCGCGGCGATGATGAAGATGAGTACGAAGACGACTACCTAGAAGATTGATTCTGACAGACTAATCTCTTTACTCAATACTACATTAAGGGTGGCTTCAGTTTTTGTTCATCTTATCTAATCAACAATGGCACCTGTTATTTTGATTAGAAAGGATGTTAACAATGAAATCACCCATTCAACCTCTTGCTAAGTTCTGTTTATTAGCACTATTACCCTGCTCGTTTATCAATACTTCATACGCCGAACAAGCGCTATCAAGTGACACAGTTTCTGTTGAATCAACAGAATATCGCTACGGCGCCGTTTACTCCCCTACTGAAACGTCCACGCAGGCTGCAATAAACGCGACTACCAAGAATGCCTTTACCAGTGCTATTAACGATACTGAAAACGGTAATGAGACCCAAACTAGCGTATTGGAATCATCTTCACTGGCTGAGAAAAAAGCGAAACGTGAAAGCCTTTTTAGCGGCACGAGTAAATCCTATGCCGAAGCACAATCAACCACACTATTGCCTGATTACTGGATTTATGACAGTTGGGTATCTTTAGACACTGATATCGATTATGACGGATATTATTCCGAATTTACCGTTGAGTTTGATGCAGATACCGTTTACGACAGTGCCCTTGTCTATGGGGTTATTTACTTAGGTAGAAACGATCGCTATGAAGCCATTCATGTTACCTCTGAATTTGTACTGTATGGTGAAGATTCCTCAGATTCATTTGTGGTAGAAAGTCGTCTGCTTTCAGGCTTTCCCGCTGCAGACTATGATGTGCTCATCGAGCTATATGATGCCTATTCCGAGCAACTGGTCGCTTATTCTGACGGCTATTGTGATGCCGACCTTGCTTACCTAAGTTTAGAAAGTGATAACCATGAGTATATCTACGAAGACACGGTCATAGTGGTTGAGGAACACGGCGGCAGTACGACTATCTTCGGTTTACTATTCATCGCCCTTACTCTAGTGGCGCGCAGAGTAGTTCGACACTAACACTTTACAGTTCACTAAAAAGACTTTCATTGAACGCGGCGTTTTATTCTTTTATCACTACACTAAAGTAGTAGAACAAAAAATAAGCATTATGCAATATGATTTGACCGCATAATGACTTACGAAAGTGGCTACCGATTGGCAGCCACATCGATATGTTAAGTCTAGATGGTATACGTGCGATGAAAATTGAAAATGTAAACCTGATCAACCTTTTGGAACATGCGCATATTGGCGTAGTGATACATTCTTGGGATTCGCAGATTGTTTACGTGAACCCTGCTGCTATGAAACTTTTTAAAACGTCACTTGAACGTTTACAAAACCGACATCTGGTAGAAGATGGATGGGAGTTGGTAGACAGGCAAAATCGCCGCCTGCATCCCGACGAATATCCGGTAAACAAAGTGACATCGCTAAATGTTTCGATTACTGATGAAATTATTGGCTTAGTCAATGAGGACAGCGGGGAGATCTGTTGGTTAAGTGTCAGTGCTTATCCGGAAAAGTCTGAGGGTGCAGGTTTTGTGGTGGTTTACTTTACCGAAATCACCGAAAAAATTGCAGCGTTTTCATTCCTCGATATTGTGCAAAGCGCACAAGATATGATTATTGTTACCGAGGCGAAATCAATCGAGGGGCCTTTATCACCAAAAATCATTTACGTGAACGATGCCATTTGTAAGCTTACGGGATATTCTAGAGAAGAGTTAATTGGTGAAACGCCACGAATTTTTCAAGGTACGCTTACAGACAAAGAATCCACCTCTCGTATCCACTGTGCGCTTGCTGAGAACAAGCCAATAACGGAAACACTGCTTAATTATACTAAAACAGGTACCCCCTATTGGGTTGAAATGAGTATCTTCCCACTGAAAAATCAGCTGGATGAGGTCACCCACTTCGCTTCGGTCGAGCGAGACGTAAGTGCCGTTAAGTTCCACGCCGAGCAACTGAATAATCGTAATTTTGAGCTAAAGAGTATTCGTGAAAATTTAGAAGACTTGGTAAATCAACGTACCAGAGAGCTTCGGAACGTTAATGTGAAACTTGAAAAACTGGCTTATTTCGACCCCCTCACCGACATTCCAAATCGGCGTGCCTTTGAAGAGGCATTAGATAAATCTACGCACTTTGCTCACCGTCACGGCTATTCTCTATTAATCGGCATTGCCGATGTTGACCATTTCAAAAAGCTCAATGATACCTTCGGGCATGCGTTTGGTGACGATGTACTAGTGGCTGTTGCAAAGTCGATGAAACAATTTTTTCGTCAAGAAGATGGCATAGGCCGTGTTGGTGGAGAAGAGTTTGCTTTTTGTATGGTATTGCCCGGCTCCCACGAAGCCATAGACATTCTTGAGCGACTCAGAAAGCGGGTTGAGCTAATTTCAAGCTCGCTTCCTGCCTTAAAGGGTTATGACGTAACTATTAGCATTGGCGCTTATTATGTAAGCGGGGTAAACCCCAGCGAAACAAAAGAAATGGTAAGCATAGCTGATGAAGCGCTGTACCGCGCTAAACGAGAAGGGAGAAACCGGGTTAGCTTGGTGATGAAAGATAAAACCGAATCCAATTTAGTCAATTAGTGGCATAACCTCAACGAGTATGATGAATTCATTTTTATCATTCTTTGGTATAAAGCTTCGCTTGCGAAGACAAATAACTTGGTAAATATCTAAAATCGATGCCAGAATAAAAATACTATAAAGAACAACTGGAATCGTTCTAATGCCACCCAGCCAACGTTTATCTTCTCGCCCTCGGCGTAGTTTTATTAAAGGAGCCGCTGCGCTGGGAGTAACCGCTGGCGTCACTGCCGGAGTAGCGCCTTTTGCAATAGGTAAGCCAACACCAACGTTAAGGGTCATGGGTACCCATGTCACGCTACAAGAAGAAATTCGTCAACACGCAATGGCTGATTTAGGCATTAATATCCAATTTCAGCCTGGTGGAAGTGCAACCGTACTGCAAAGAGCGTCAATGAATCCTGGTGCTTTTGATTTGTATGAACAGTGGTCAAACAGTATTAATGTTTTGTGGCGCTCGAAAGCTATTCAGCCTATCGAAAAGAAAAAGCTTACCTATTGGGATGAAATAAACGATTTAACCAAAACAGGGAAAGTAACTGAAGCCGCTCGCTTAGGCGCTGGTGATGCCCCCCATAAGATTATTAATGTCCAAGCTGATGGCAGTTTAGGGATAGAACATACAGACACCATTAGCTTTCTTCCCTATGTGCACAACGTAGACTCATTTGGCTACAATACGTCTCAATTTCCTGAACAACTCAAAAACCAAGAAGAAAGCTGGGGATGGCTACTCGATAGTCGGTTGTCTGGCAAAGTGGGGATTGTAAATGATCCCACCATTGGACTTTTCGATTTAGCCCTAGCGGCACAAGCAAAGGGCTACATTACATTTGAAGATATAGGGGCAATGACCACACAAGAGCTGGATAACTTATTCAGTATTCTTATTGAGTTATCCCAGTTAAATCACTTCAGTGGCTTTTGGACATCAGTGCCTGAATCTGTGCAATTTATGAAAAGCCAACGCGTCTCTATAGAGAGCATGTTCTCTCCTGCGGTATCGGCGTTAAACAGCCAAAACATTCCCGTTAAATTTGCTGCGCCGAAGGAAGGTTACCGAGGTTGGCATGGTGTAATGTGTTTATCGTCAGCTTCACAAGGAAGAAGTAAAGATGTGGCTTATGAATATATGAATTGGTGGCTGTCAGGCTGGCCCGGGGCATTTATTGCTCGTCAGGGTTATTACATATCTAATCCAGAGCGTTCTGCAAAATATTTATCGCAAGCCGAATGGGATTATTGGTACAAAGGGTTACCTGCAAGCGAAAATCTAAAAGGCCCGGCAGGTAAGGTTAGTGTTCAAAAAGGTGAACAGCGCTCAGGTGGAAGCTATGAAGATAGGTTTAGTAACATCGCAGTATGGAATACTGTCATGCCAACCTACGAATATAGCCTCCAAAAATGGTATGAATTTATTACGTCTTAACCCAATTGGTTAAGTCAAAGGCACAATAATAGCTATGCTGTCATCGATTCGAACGCAACTTATTCTCGTATTAATTGCTTTAGTCGCCCTGCTCTTAGTACAAGGGTATATTGCTAGAGAAAACCAATCTGTATTAAGCAGCGGCATGGCGGCATCGAGTCGTGCTGTGGTTGATGTGGGAATAGTAAAAGAACTCGAAAGAGATGTTATCGACCTACAGCGGAATGTGCTCATCTACAAAGAAAATGCGAGCCAATCTGCGGTAACACGTTTTGAAAGGTTGATGCTCTCTATCAATAAAAGGCTAGATGAGCTTGCCGATCCTGTTACCCAAAGTGGTGAGATTGACGATACCTATGTGCTGTCTCGTATGCATAAGCACCTTAGTGCCTACCAAGAAAATTTTCGCCAAGTTATTGATGCACGCTCTAGAAAAGACGACTTAATCATTGATGGATCATTGTCAGATTTACTGGCGATTAAGCGGCTATTTGATACTGCCAATGAAGACTTCGCGCTTCCTCAAAGTACCATTGATAAACTTAACTTCCACATTGCTAAAGCGGAAAATGCAATCCTTCGCTATTTGATGAAGCCTGATATGGCGTTAATCACGCAATTCAATGAAGCAATTACTGCCATTAAAGCGGTTACCATGAACAATCATACACTTCATAGCCAAGTGAATGAGTTACTTGAAAAGGCCGAAGCTGACTTATTTAAGCTAACACAAATTACCCAAGGGAATTTGTTTTTGGTTAATGTGGTTATGGCCGGTTCAGCGAATGAGTTTTTATATTTAAGCGGCGAACTTGCTAATCAAGTAACTTCGAAAACCGAATCTATTACTCACAACACCTATTTGGTAGCGCAAGAAACACAACGTAATGGTGAGATATTTTCACTGGTCGCCATTCTACTTGCGGTCATCGCCGCCATATTTACCGCCTATCGTATTTTAGGCCCTATTCGCACCATAACCCACGTATTCAATCGATTATCTGAAGGCCAAAACATTTCGAGTATTCCAGGCAACAGCCGCAACGATGAAATTGGAAACCTTGCTCGAGCCGCCCATGTATTTAGTGATAAAAACAAGCAAACAGAAATCTTATTATCAGAAGCCCGTGGTCTGAATGGCAGATTGGAATCTTTAAACTCAGAACTGACTGAAAGTAAAATAAAAGCCGAGCGAGCGACAGCCTCGAAGAGTATTTTCTTAGCCAATATGAGCCATGAAATTCGTACGCCCATGAATGGTATTATTGGCTTGATAGAACTCGCTCAGCAACACCCAGTGCCTGATATTGTCAGCGGTTATCTTGATAAAGCGGCCTATTCAAGCCAGATTTTAATGAGTGTTATCAATGATATTTTAGACTTCTCAAAAATTGAAGCCGGCAAACTTAAAATTGAAGAAGTCAGTTTTTCCCTTCATTCTTTATTCGACAATCTCATTGCTGTTATTGCGCTTAAAGCCAAAGAGAAAAACTTAGTTGTTCGCTTTATCGTGTCACCATCCATACCGCCTCAAGTTATTGGCGATCCGCTACGTATTGCGCAAATCATCATGAATATTGGAAGCAATGCGGTGAAGTTTACCGAGCAAGGGCAAATTTGCATTCGGTTTGATGGCAGCATTAACGATAAAGGTAATTTGCTCTCCCTAACAATGAATATTGAAGATTCGGGTATTGGAATGAGTGAGCGGCAACTTGCTCGTATTTTTAACCCCTTTACTCAAGCGGATGACGCGACCAACCGCAAGTACGGTGGAACCGGTCTGGGTTTAACCATTGTAAAACAACTCACCGACTTGATGGGTGGCTCACTATCAGCTACTTCAGTAGAAGGAAAAGGCAGTACCTTTACAATATCCTTGCCCCTTCGTGTATTTAAGAATCAGCCTGGTATTTTTGACCTTACGCCTCAGTTGCCCACATCCAGTGTGTACTTAACCTCTTCGCCTCTGCTACCAGATATCTACCAGTCGATAGTACAAATTAGCCAAGCCAATATCATGGACATTTACGCCGCCCAATCCCTCGATTCTCTGCCTAAACACCTTATTGTTGATATTCCCAGCTTTGGTGTATTTAAAGACAATATCCGCTGGTTACACGAACTGGCAGAGCAAGGAACCCATGTTGGTTTGATCATGGATACCGTAGGGAGTGCGCTGCAAGATAAGTACAACAGCCTGTGGAAAGGCCCTCTTATTATGCACCCCTTTACGCCTGCACAATTTGAACATTTCATGTCTATGGTAGTCAGTAATGAAACACGAAAAACCATGACTAAAAAGGCGGATATCATTGAAGATATTAGCTTAGAAGGGCATGTATTATTGGTTGAAGATAACAACATAAATCAGATTGTTACCGGTGAAATGCTCAAAACCTTAGGGATTACGTTTGATATCGCGGAAGATGGTAATCAGGCAGTGCGCAAAATAGAAAACGCCCCTCATTATGATTTAGTATTAATGGATGTACAAATGCCCGTAATGGATGGTTATGAGGCAACAAAAGCCTTAAGAAAAGCGGGCTTTACTACCCTTCCCATTATCGGGCTCTCGGCTAATGCTATGAAAGAAGACAAACAGAGCGCTATCGATGTAGGCATGAACGACTATCTCACTAAGCCAATTAAACGCAAAGCCTTGGTGGATATGTTAAAGCGTTACATGAACCATTAACAAGCGCAGCGCTTTATTCCTGTGCCACCAATGCACGATTTTTAGCAAAAAAAAGAGTTGTCTTTCGACAACCCTTTTTCAAATCGCTTGTTAGATCTGACTTATAAAGTAGCTCTTTTAAGGCAGCTACAAACCAGTCAAAACCCTGCTACAACAAACTTATAACGCCGCAATAGTTTCGTATTGAGCTTTTAACTTCTCAAGCTGCTTTTCACCTTCTTCCAGCTTAGCGCGTTCTTTCTCAATCACCGCGTCTGGGGCGTTGCTTACAAACTTATCATTACTCAACTTTCCGCGTGTACGTGAAACGTCTTTATCCACTTTATCCATGGCTTTCGTGATACGAGCAAGCTCGGCATCTTTGTCGATAAGACCCGCCATAGGAATAAGAATTTCCATTTCACCCACCAGTGCCGTAGCGCTCGCTGGTGCTTCTTCACCGTCTTTAAGGATGGTCACTGTTTCAAGCTTAGATAACTTATCTAAGAAGGCTTTAGCGGCCTCTAAACGGCGGCTATCTTCAGCGCTTACGTTTTTAAGTAAGGCATTAAGCGGTTTGTTTGGAGAAATATCCATTTCGCCGCGAATATTACGAATACCTACGATGAATTTCTTCACCCACTCAATATCGGCAAGTACTTGCTCATCTTGTTTAGCGGCATCTTGTACTGGGAATGCTTGCACCATAATGCTGGCATTCTCTTCAACCTGTAGCGCACTTAATGGCACAACACGCTGCCAAATCGTATCGGTAATAAATGGCATTAACGGGTGCAACAAACGTAGCAAGTTTTCTAGTACGTTAATTAACGTATGACGTGTACCACGCTTCTCAGCTTCACTGCTGGCTTCATTGCTAAGCACAGGTTTAGTCAGTTCTAAGTACCAATCGCAGAACTGGTTCCAGGTAAACTCGTAAACAATATGCGCAGCAATGTCGAAACGGTAGTCTTCTAACGCTTTTTCAAACTCAACAAGGGTTTGTTGGAACTTAGCCCAAATCCAGCGATCGGCAATACTTAATACCATTTCGCCACCATCACGGCCTGTATCGTGCTCTTCAGCATTCATCAGTACAAAACGTGATGCATTCCAAATCTTGTTACAAAAGTTACGGTAGCCTTCTACTCGCGCCATATCAAAGTTGATATCACGGCTGGTTGACGCCATGGCAGCAAAAGTAAAACGAAGTGCGTCGGTACCATAGGCGTGAATACCATCTGGGAACTGCTTACGCGTTCGCTTCTCAATCTTTTCAGCTAGCTTTGGCTGCATCATGCCTGAAGTACGCTTTTTCACTAGCGTTTCTAGGTCGATACCGTCAATAAGGTCGATAGGGTCAAGTACGTTCCCTTTTGACTTAGACATTTTATCGCCGTTCTCATCGCGGATGAGACCGGTAATATAAATATCTTTAAACGGAATTTGGCCTGTGAACTTCTTCGTCATCATGATCATTCTGGCTACCCAGAAGAAAATGATATCGAAGCCAGTTACCAATACCGATGAAGGCAAGAAGGTTTCTAGTTCAGGCGTTTTTTCAGGCCAGCCCATGGTCGCGAACGGCCATAGTGCAGATGAGAACCAGGTATCAAGTACGTCGTCATCTTGGCGAAGGGCAATATCGTCGCTCAAACTGTTTTTAGCGCGAACTTCTGCTTCAGTACGACCCACGTAAATGTTGCCGTTGTCGTCATACCATGCAGGAATGCGGTGTCCCCACCACAACTGACGCGAAATACACCAATCTTGGATGTTGTGCATCCACTGGTAATAGGTTTTGTTCCAGTTTTCTGGTACAAAACGAATCTCGCCGCTTTCAACCGCTTCAATAGCAGGCTTAGCCAGTGACTCAACCGCAACATACCATTGGTCAGTAAGGTAAGGTTCAATGACCGCGCCGGTTCTGTCGCCGCGAGGTACTTTAAGCTTATGTGGTTCAATTTTAACTAATGCGCCTTGGGCGTCTAAGTCGGCCACAATTTGCTTACGAGCGTCGAAACGGTCTAAGCCGCGATAAGCTTCTGGCGACTCATCGTTAATTTTCGCGTCGTCAGTTAAGATATTGATCATCGGTAGGCTGTGGCGCTTACCCATATCGTAATCGTTAAAGTCGTGAGCTGGCGTAATTTTAACGCAGCCGGTACCGAATTCTTGATCCACATAATCATCGGCAATAACCGGAATTAAACGGCCAGTAATAGGCAGCTTAATATCTTTACCAATATAAGCTTGATAACGTTCGTCATCAGGATGTACCGCAACAGCGGTATCACCTAGCATGGTTTCTGGACGAGTAGTAGCAACCACTAGCTCACCACTGCCATCAGCAAGTGGGTAGCGCATGTGCCACATGTGGCCATCTTCTTCCTCGTTTAGGACTTCTAAATCTGACACTGCGGTGTGCAGTACAGGATCCCAGTTAACCAAACGCTTACCGCGATAGATTAAGCCTTCTTCATGAAGCTTCACAAAGGTTTCAGTTACAGCATCAGACAACTTGTCGTCCATGGTGAACACTTCACGAGACCAATCAGGTGATGTGCCTAACCGACGCATTTGCCCTGTAATAGTGCCGCCACTGTGCTCTTTCCATTCCCAGACTTTTTTAATGAAGTCTTCACGACCTAAGTCATGACGAGTCTTGCCTTCTGCATTTAATTGGCGTTCTACCACCATTTGGGTAGCAATACCCGCGTGGTCGGTGCCCACTTGCCATAAGGTGTTGTCACCTTTCATGCGGCGATAGCGGGTTAAGGCATCCATTATAGTTTGTTGAAAACCGTGCCCCATATGAAGGCTTCCGGTAACATTTGGCGGTGGAAGCAAAATACAATACGGATCGCCGCTGCCCGATGCTTTAAAAAGGCCCGAATTTTCCCATTTTTCATAGCATTGCTGCTCAATGGACTGTGGTTCGAAGGTTTTATCCATTACTTACTCTCGTTGTGAAGCCCGATTCTGATGTGCTCACTATGCAGTTTTCTTAAACTGCATATTACATCCGGCTTGCTGGTAGTTCTTATATCGCACCCGCGCAGCCTGTTTGGCTTCGTCATCTACGGGAACAAAATCGATAATTTGGCGATGTTGATTTGGCGAAGGCACCATGCCCGAACCAACGTTAACCACCATTTGACGGCGGGCAACCTGCTCGGGTTGCCAACAAATTTCCACCGGTGTGCCGCTTTGTGGCCCTTCACCATATAGGTTGTGGGGTACAAAGCGATTGGCTGGCAATTGCCATAAAAATTCATCAACTTCTTCGGCTTGCTTTTGCGTATCGCATAACACGCTTATCTTTTGCTTGTTGGCAAAAGCATCTGCAATAAGTTCGCTCGCGCGAGACGCCACACTGGTGTCGCCTGCGCTCAGTTGATAAAACACGACTTGAGGCATCGTGCGTTAGTCCTCTAACTTGGTGCCAGCGCGGTTCATTAAGAACTGCGATAACATAGGAACAGGTCGCCCTGTTGCACCTTTGTTCTTGCCACTGCGCCATGCAGTACCGGCAATATCTAAGTGCGCCCAATTATATTTCTTGGTGAAACGAGACAAGAAACACGCTGCCGTTATACTGCCTGCCGGACGACCACCTAAGTTAGTCATATCAGCAAACGGGCTTTCAAGCTGTTCTTGGTAATCATCCCACACTGGCAAACGCCATGCGCGATCTGAACTTTGTTCAGATGCATTTAGCAGTTCATGGGCAAGCGGGTTATGTGTGCTCATTACACCGGTTGCATGGTGGCCAAGCGCGATAATGACGGCACCGGTTAAGGTAGCCACGTCAATCACCAGCTCAGGCTCGTAGCGCTCAACGTAGGTTAACGCATCACACAGTACCAAGCGTCCTTCTGCATCCGTATTTAATACTTCAACCGTTTGCCCCGACATGGTGGTTAAGATATCACCTGGGCGATAAGCCGTACCATCTGGCATGTTTTCACAGCCGGCTAGCACACCAATAATGTTTATAGGCAGGTTTAGCGCTGCAATTGTGTGCATAGTACCTAGCACACCAGCTGCACCGCCCATGTCATATTTCATCTCATCCATGGCTTCGCCAGGCTTAATTGAAATACCACCTGAGTCGAAGGTAAGCCCTTTACCCACCAGCACAATAGGTGCTTGATCGGCTGGACCACCACGGTGGTGCATAATACTCATCATACTTTCGTTTGCAGAACCACGGCCTACGGCTAAATAGGCTTGCATGCCCAGTTCAGCCATTTGGGTTTCATCTACAACTTCAGCGCTCACGCTGTCGTACTGGCTGGCTAAAGACTGGGCTTGTTCCCACAGGTAAGCAGGGTTACAAATGTTTGGCGGCATGTTAGCCACATCTTTGGTAACTTTGGCGCCGCGAGAAATGGCTAGCCCATGCTCTACTGCACGCTCACCCACGGTGAGTTCGCGACGTGTAGGTACGTTAAATACGATTTTACGCAACGGACGACGTGGTTCACCTTTCTTGGTTTTAAGTTGCAAGAAGGTATACAAAGAATCTTCGGTAGCTTCTACGGCTTGACGCACTTTCCAATAAGTGTCGCGACCTTTAACGTGTAATTCCGTTAAGAAACACACCGCTTCCATCGAGCCCGTTTCGTTCAGGGTAGTAATGGTTTTGGCAATAATTTGCTTGTATTGGCGTTCATCAAGTTCGCGCTCTTTTCCGCAACCAACTAGTAATACGCGCTCACTCAGTACATTCGGTACATGGTGCAGCAATAGCATTTGCCCGGCTTTACCTTCTAGGTCGCCGCGGCGTAATAAGTTGCTAATATAGCCTTCACTGATTTCGTCTAGTTGTTCAGCCACCGCGGTAAGGCGGCGCGGCTCGAAGACCCCGACAACAATACAGGCACTGCGTTGTTTTTCCGGACTGCCACTTTTTACACTAAACTCCACGATATCACCTCGTTTTTCGTCGTTTAAGATTTGCATGCTGACTAAATTCACATAACGTTTCGCGCTGCTTTATGTTTTAATACGCAGCCATACTTGCATGCTAGCTGCGAATGACTCAATGTTGACGTAAATTATGTCAATTTTGCTTCGCCACACCATGCAATTAATTTTATGATTGCAGGCAAAACTTGTAAAAACGGTAAGTTTACTCAAAATTGTGGTTTCTTTCACTAAAATTCCAAAGTTTCCGGTAGGACTGAGATGTTGATATTCCGCTATTTGCTTAAGGAAACCCTTAAGTCTCAGTTAGCCATATTTTTCATTCTAATGGCGATATTTGTCACCCTTAGATTTGTACGTGTACTTGGTGATGCCTCAGACGGCGATATACCAGCAGGACTAGTACTTGGCTTTCTTGGGCTATACGCCCCTATTCTCGCATCACTCGTGCTGCCTATAAGCGCTTATTTAGGCATTATGCTGGCCCATGGGCGACTGTATGTAGACAGCGAAATGACTGTCATGCGCGCATGCGGTATCAGTGAGTGGTACATCACCCGAGTGATGTTGTTTCTCTCAGTACTCATTATGATAGTTACGGGGGCGATTACCCTCTATTTTGCCCCTATGGCGGCTGAAAACGAGTACCAACTTAGGGAAAAAGCCCGAAACGAAGCTGGCCTTTCTGCCATTATTCCTGGTCGATTCCAACAAACCGGTAATGCCAAAGCGGTTATTTTTGTTCACGACATTGATACGGACGACCAATTGCGCCGCGTGTTTTTATCGCAAAATAAAACTGAAAATGGTGAAAATCAGGTTCAAGTGGTTTACGCGCAAACAGGGCAAGTAGCCAGTAACCCTGATGGCACCCGAAACTTGGTGTTAAAACAAGGGGTGCAGTACGAAGGTCAGCAGTCGCAAAAAAGCTACCGCAAGGTAGAATTCGATGAATACCAAATTCAAATAGCAGATAAGCCTGCAGAGGAAGCAAGACGCAAGGTTAGCGTTTTACCTACTACTGAATTATGGGGTGACGAATCGATAGAAGCCCGTGCAGAGTTACAATGGCGTATCGCTATTCCTCTTTCACTGCCCTTCTTGATTCTTATTGCGGTGCCATTGAGCGCGGTAGATCCCCGCCAAGGCCGATTTGGAAAAATGTTTCCGGCTATACTGCTCTATCTTGGCTACTTCTTATTGTTATTAGCCAGCAGACGGGTATTAGAAGACGGCAAAATCCCCCCTCAACTTGGGTTGTGGTGGGTGCATACCATCATGCTGATAATTGGTGTTGCCTTGATTGTGCGAGACAGAAAAACAGGTACCCAATTTAGGGCCTGGATATTGGGGAAAAAATAGATGTTTAAAATCCTCGATTTATATATTGCTCGCACGCTGTTAGGTACGGTAACTGTTACTCTATCGGTCCTTATTGGCTTAAGCGCACTGATTAAATTCGTAGAGCAACTGCGTAAAGTGGGTGAAGGCGACTACGACATGATGGTGGCGTTCCTTTATGTCGTGCTTAGCTTACCAAGAGATTTAGAACAGTTTTTCCCCATGGCAACCCTTCTGGGCGGGTTAATCGGTATGGGTGTACTTGCCAGCAACAGTGAGCTTGTTGTTATGCAAGCAGCAGGCATGAGTAGATGGAACATAATTGTCTCTACCATGAAGTCTGCCACTATCATGATTCTATTGGTCATGGCTGTGGGTGAATGGGTCACCCCCTTCAGTGAATCTAAAGCCAAAGAAATTCGCACAGAGGCCATTTCAGGCGGAAGCTTATTCTCTTCAGAGCAATTGGTTTGGGCTAAAGATGGCGAACACTTCGTGAGTATTGGCGAAGTGTTAAGTCGTGATTCACTAAAAGATATTAATATTTTTGATTTTAACGACGACCTTTCACTTGAAAGTATTACCTATGCTAAATCGGGTAATTTCGATGGCAGTGAGTGGCGTTTAAGTGATGTGGACGTTACGCGTTTTAGTGAAACCGCGGTAACGTTAGATAACGAAAAAAGTATGCAATGGAACTCGACATTAACGCCAGATAAGTTGGGTATTGTTGCCGTAAAACCTGAAGCTCTATCTATTTCTGGTTTGCTAGACTATGTGGGCTACTTAGCCAATAACGGACAAGATCCATCACGCTACGAATTGGCACTGTGGCGCAAAATATTACAACCTGTGTCGGTAGGGGTAATGCTATTAATGGCCTTGTCGTTCATCTTTGGCCCGCTGCGCAGTGTTACTATGGGTGCCCGGGTGATCATGGGCGTACTGACCGGCTTTGGCTTCTTCATTTTAAATGAAGTGTTTGGCCCACTTAGCTTGGTATATCAAATTCCACCGTTTTTAGGCGCTTTACTTCCCAGCTTATTGTTCGCGGCCATCGCCGCCATCATGCTGAGAAAGTAGCGTATTTTGAGTCATCTATTGAGTCGCTTGAATTAAGCGTTTGGTTGAATCTTCAGACGCACTAGGCTCTGCCGCTTCAACACTGGATACAAAAAAGGGAAGCTTAGCTTCCCTTTCTTATTGGTATTAGCGCTTTTGCTTACCAGCTTTTATGATCGTTACTTTCTTTAGTCAATTTGAGCACTTGGGTTTGCGCCAATCTATCTTGCAATGACTGCTTGTGCTTAAAATCAAACAGCACCAATAGCGTACCTAAGCCACCTAGTGAGGCCACCAAACGAATAAGCAATCGCGGCCATGTCATAGGTGCATCTACGGTGCTGAAAATACGAAGTCTCCATGCACGCATTCCCAAGGTTTGCCCACCTCGCTTCCAAAACCATAAAAAGAAACCAACCACCCACAAACCAACCCATACTTGAATCAGTAACTTATACCCAGTAGATGCTTGAATTAATTCAGCGGGCTGCTCGTAGCCTTGCAAATCCAATATACCATTTGAAAGCAACACAATAAGCGTCACTATTACCACCATAGCAGCACACATCCCCACCGCAACGGCAACTAATGTATCGTAAATCATGGCAGCTAAACGACGAATAAACCCTGCACGTTCAGAAGAAGAGGTTAACTCGACAGCTTCATTTTCGGTGAGTTTTTCACGCTTATTCGCTTTTTTTGCATTGCGTGCAGCACGTGACGCTTTGTTGTGACTTTTGTTCAAAATACTTCCGATACAGTTCAATACCGCGCTAGTGTGCCACAACCCTGACAAGGCATAAATAACCGATACGGAAACAGGGCTAGTTTTAATACTTAGTATTGTGAATTGCTAAGCTATAACCGGTTAGAAATAGCGTGTAAGGTGTAGAGCACAAAGAATATTTATACTTTTTGCATCTAATTACAGACGGCAAACGTTTAATAACATGTAAACACAAACAATCGATCGAAAAATTCTTGTGTCTATGCCCTGATCAGAGTTCCGAAGCTTAAGGCCATTTAATTTCTAAATGCCATGTATGGCTCGGTAAAGAAGGATACTTTATGGAACATGAAACCTTGTTTCCCCTACTGTGTGAAACAGCGAATGGCAATAAAGCCGCTTTTGCTGAGCTATATAAATTAACTAGCCCTCAACTGTATGCTGTGGTGTTAAAGCTTTTGAAGCGGCCGGAACTGGCCGACGAAGCTACCCAAGATGCTTTTATCAAAATATGGCATAACGCAGGCAGTTACCAAAGAGGTAAAGGTACTGTGCTGACTTGGATGGTCAGTATTGCTCGCTACCGTGCATTAGATTTGATGCGCTATCACAATGTGAGAAATGAAGTATCACTAGATAACGAAGCGCCTCAATTGGATGAGTCTTCTACCCCCGTTCGGATGAATACCGAGCAAGATAAATTAGCGGAATGCTTGGATGAATTGGACCACTCCCAACGCCAAGCAATACAGTTAGCGTATGTAAACGGACTTTCCCATCAAGAAGTTGTGAACCATTTGTCGTCGCCTCTGGGCACTATCAAAAGCTGGATTAGACGTGGCCTTCAAAGCTTGCAAAGGTGTTTGTCATTATGAATTATTTGAAAGAAGAACGGTTAAACGCACTCGCGGCCGAGTATGTGGTGGGTACCTTGCGTGGCAAAGCACGTCTGCGCTATCAAAAATTATTGATGCAGTACCAAATCGTAGGTGAAACTACCGCCAAATGGGAAGAATACTTGGTAGGCTTTTCTGACGGTATTACCCCTGTAGAGCCTCCCCATGCGGTGTGGGAACAAATTCAGCATCGTCTTGATCATGGCAATTCAACAAAACCAGTGTCGAACGTTGTTGAATTTGAACAAGCAAAGCAGGCTAGATGGCGTTATCTCTCCTTTCTGTCTACCGCTGCTGCAATGATATTTGCGGTACTTCTCGTCGTGATGATGCCAGTAGCCGACGAAGAAATTTCACATGTTGCGGTGTTTAATAACGCCGACAATGCGCCGTTATGGGTAATAGAGATTTCTGAATCCACTATGGATGTAAAAGTGACCAGTGCATTTGCTGCTACGACCGATAAAGACTACGAGCTATGGATGGTACCTGAAAATGGAGAAGCGCCTATTTCATTGGGCTTGTTGCCTGAATCGGGCTTTGAGCACTTTGCTACTAATGCCATATTACTCAACGGTAGCATCGCGGCACTAGCCGTAAGCTTAGAAGCGCCAGGCGGCTCAAAAACCGGCGCACCTACTGAAGTGTTATATATAGCGCCGCTGGTTTCTGTGTAATAGAGAAGACATTTCTAAAAAAGTACTTTTGAAAGCCGGCATTCAAGCCGGCTTTTTAGTGTTTGAAAAAAATATTTTAAAAAAAAGTAAATTATTTTGCATCCAACTGCACATCCGAATCGTTTGGCTTTATGAACTCACTCACTAAGAGACATAATATGATTTCGATTAAACGTTCAGTAGTTGCAGTTTCTTGCGCACTTATTGCCGCAGGCGCAGTGGCTTCAAGTCACCGAGAAGCGCCTAACATTACACGTCATCCAGCTTTAGACAGTACCGACTTTTACGCATTTAATAGCTACGAAGAAGGGCGTGAGGGCTACGTTACTTTCATCGCAAATTACATTCCACTGCAAGATGCCTATGGCGGCCCTAATTATTTCGCCATGGATCCAAACGCGCAATATACTATTCATATCGACAGCGATGGCGATGCAGTTGAAGACATTAGTTTCGTTTTTGAGTTTCAATCTATGCTTGCCGCTGAAAACGAAGGCATTGCATTACCTATTGGCGCAGCCGGCGAAGAAAAAATGGTGAAAGTGCCATTAAAGAACATTGGCCCTGTTAGTGCTGACGATCAAAGTGCAGCCAACTTCTCAGAAATGTATAGCTTAACAATGGTATCGGGCGACATGCAAAGCGGCGAGCGTACTACGCTGACGCCAAGTGCAGGTGATATGTTTACCAAACCACTTGATTACATTGGTAATAAAACCTTTACCAGCGAAGCAGAATACGCACGTTATGCTGAAAGTTTTATTTATTCGTTTTCAATACCAGGCTGTGACGACATGGCAAAGGTATTTGTAGGCCAACGTAAAGACCCGTTTGTAGTAAACCTAGGTAAAACCTTCGACTTGGTGAATTATGTGCCCGTTGAAGGCGACAGCTCACCCGGCGCTGGAGACGGCGATGGCTTCCCAGGCGGCATTACGCAAAGTGATGACAACGATGACTTGGCAGATAAAAATGTGACTTCGATTTCTGTAGAAGTACCATCAGCGTGTGTTACGGGCGACGGTAATGGCGTAGTGGGCAGTTGGACAACAGCCAGCCTTCCACAAGCACGTATCCTAAACCCTGATGCTACCTTTGATTCGCCAGAAGTTAATGGCGGTGCAATGACGCAAGTATCTCGTTTAGGTAGCCCATTAGTTAACGAACTGGTTATCGGTATTGGCGATAAAGATACCTTCTCTAGTGCCCACCCAAGTGATGACGGCCAGTTCGCTGATTATGTTACTCACCCTGCACTACCAGAATTACTAAACATCTTGTTTAAAGATGCAGTAAACACAACGTTAGGCACATCAATAGAAACGTTAGCGCCAACTAATTTCCCAAGAAATGATTTAGTTGCTGCGTTCTTAACAGGCTTCCCTGGCGTTAACCAACAGGCAACGGTAACGGCGTCTGAAATGCTTCGCTTAAATACAGGCATTCCAGCAACACCTGCAGCCGACCAATCTGCATTCGGTGTAGCAGGCGACGATTTAGCGGGCTTCCCGAACGGAAGAAGACCTGGCGATGATGTGGTAGATATTGCCCTTCGTGTTGTGATGGGCCGATTATGTTACCCCATTCCAGTGAATGGTGAAGATACTGCTCTTGGGTTATGTACAGAAGAAGATGCCAGTGTAGGTAATGTTCCATTCACTGATGGTGCGCCAATTGATGCAAGCATGACAGATGCGTCGTTCCCTTACCTTAAAACACCTATTGCAGGTTCTGAATAAGGAGTGAAGATTATGAACAACGCTCTTTTAAGAGGCTTAGTTTTGGTAGGCGCACTCAGTGCGCTTACTGGATGCTTTGACAATGACGATGATAAGCCAGAAGTAAACGTGGCACCGGTAGCTGAAGATGCCATGTTTACTACCCAGGCTGATATTGCGTTCACCGAAATGCTCAGTGCAAGTGATGCTAATGGCGATGCTTTAACTTATACGCTAGCCACAGACAGCGCAAACGGAACCACAACGGTAACAGCAGACGGTGATTTTACTTATACGCCGAATGCGCAGTTTACCGGAACTGATTCTTTTGTTTTCAGCGTATCTGACGGCGTAGCCGATGCTGACACGGGCGAAGTGACTATCACCATTGAAGCGCAGCAAGTCTCGTTTTCAAGCTATACACGAGATGCATTTAATCAAGAAGCGACTGATGACCCACTTCCTATTAACGGAAGAGCGTTCACTCAGGATGCTGAGCAAAGCAGTTTTGATGACTTACTACCTCAGCAATAAATAGCACTAGCGCCAGGGATGGCGCTGCTTTTTCTTAAGTTTGTTTACTTTACGTTTATCTACCCTAGGAGTTCATACTATGAAATTAATGGCTCGGCTTATCGCACTTAGCGCTTTGTCTACATTATGCTCATCAGCGCTGGCATTTGATGATACAGCGTCACTTAGCGTTAAATCAGGTGATATTCCTAGCAATAAAGTAATCGCCACATGGAGTGCACAGCCTCAAGCAAAAATGACCATAGCACAAGCACAAACAGTGCTTAGTCAAAGCCGTTATCCCGATGCCACAGGTAATGAAAGACAACAGGTGATTCGCTTCATCCATTATCAAAAACAGCAAAAACGCTCCCTTTCAGCTAGTGCGCAAACGCAACTTATGGTGTTAGAGGCCAAGGTGCTGCAAGGCACCCATCAATTTCGCGAAGCTGAAGCTATTTTAAACGAAATAAAAACGCCCCTTTATGCACCTGCTTTACTGCTACTAGCAGACATTAACATTCAGCAAGGCAACCCCGCAGCGGCCAAAAAACACTGCCAACAATTAGTTGGCAAAACCAGTTATCTATTGGCTTTCACATGTATTTTAAACGCCGAATTCACACTTAATACTAATAGTGCTAGCTACGAGAAACTACTAAACCTTGAGGCATTTGCTGAAAAATCTCGTGTAGAAAAAATGAATGCTAATAACACTAGCATCAAGCAAGGGGGCGCGAGCGAACGCCTGTGGTATTACGAAACCTTGGCGGCAATGGCCTACACCCTAGATAAACCCGAGACTGCGCTTTCACACCTGAACAAAATAGACACACAAAAACTGCCCGTAAGCGCACTATTGCTATGGTCTGACGCTAAGCTCAAACTTTCAAAATCTCAAGATGTGATTAAAAGGCTTACAGCAATTCAGGCTGCAGCTCATCGCAATTCCAACAGTACAGAAAAGAACATAGACGATGGCTTATTGCTTCGCTTGGCAAAAGCAGAACGGCAAATAAGTCTTCATGATACTGAAATTCAAAAGCAATTAGCTGATAGAATGGCCTTACGTACTTGGCGGGAAGATGTGTCTCATGCAGCGCAAGTAGCTAGTTACTTTTTAGATATTGACTATAAACCCGCTATAGCCCTGAAATTCGCTAGGATAAACTGGCAAGCAGCACAAACAAGAAGTGACGCTAGGTTACTGGCACGGGCCGAAAGCGCTGTTGCCACATCATCGACATTGAATTAAAGAAAATATATGAAAGCACTTGTAGTTATTCTTTTTTTGTCACTTTTAGTTATGAACGCAAGCGTAGTAAACGCCCACGAACTGAGTAGCGGGTATTTAACCCTTAACGCGGGTGAAGAAAATACCTATAGCGGCGAATTGTTATTAAAGCCTGATGATATTGGGCAAGTAGCCGGACTAGACACTAACGGCAATGGCGCACTGACGTGGGGTGAGATTCATCAAAATCAGCCCTTGTTAGAGCGCTATATAACGAAAGTGCTAAGTATTAGAGTAGATGACTCGCCCTGTGAAATTAACCTTAGCATGCCAAATATTAGAAGTGTTTCCGGCGATTCTTACTTGGTCTCACCAATTCAAGTTATGTGTGAATCAGGTGGTACATTGGGCATTCACTACGATGGTATTTTTGAACATAGCCCTACCCATAAGCTGCTTGTAAACGTAAACCTTGCTGATCAATCAGGAAGTCGTTCACAAGGCAGTTCAAAAAGCACTTCAGATAACACATCTGTTACCAGCGTACTTGATACAGATAGCCGCAGCGTTACATTCGATGCTAGCACTACGTCACTAACCGCATTGTTCATTTCGCTAGTGTACGAAGGTGTATGGCATATCTTCATTGGTATCGATCATATCCTGTTTTTAGTGGCTACCTTGCTTACCGTTAACCTGGTAAGAGAGCAAAAACAGTGGCAAAAAGAGCCTTCAACTTCTCGAATACTAAAGCACACTGTAATATTAGTCAGTGCGTTCACGCTAGCGCACTCTATTACCCTGACCGCTACCGCCCTGAATTTTATTGCGTTGGATAGCCGTTTAGTCGAGCTTGGAATCGCTATTTCAGTGCTGCTGACTGCTCTTAATAATATCTATCCGCTCATCGTGCGATTAGGCATTATCACCTTTGCCTTCGGCTTATTACACGGAATGGGGTTCGCCAGCGTGTTTGCCGATTTAAATGCGCAGTCAAATAACCTGGTACTTAGTGTGGCTGCTTTTAATATTGGTGTGGAAGTGGGTCAGTTAGCTATTGTGGCAGTATTACTACCCTTGTTGCTGTGGCTGCGTCATTTTGCATTTTATGCAAAAACCTTAATGCCACTGCTTTCATCTGTCATCGCCATCATAGCGATTAACTGGACGATTCAGCGCTGGTAGGAGCCATCCCGAAGCGCTAATTGGATAATCTTTCAGCACTTAGACATTTAAGCTAAAAAAAGTGTTGTATGCGAGCGCTGCATCGCTATAATGCACCACTTAGCGATAGCACACCTATCCAAGCCAGTGTGATGGAATTGGTAGACATGACGGATTCAAAATCCGTTGCCAGCAATGGCGTGGCGGTTCAAGTCCGCCCACTGGTACCAAACTTTTAAACCAACTTTTTAGTTGGTTTTTTTGTGCCTGGTGATTGATAAAGCCTCCACGCAAGCGTGACGTCCGAGTGTCGGCTCATCGCGTGGCGACCAACCGAAGTCCGCCCACTGGTACCATATTCTTCTTTTAGAAAAAGATACTGAAACCGACTTTTGAGTCGGTTTTTTTGTGTCTGAAATCAGCGTCGTTCTGGGCTCTACCCCATTAACGGGGGATCAGTATTTATCCTGTTCTATTATTTTGGGGTAAATCAGACGAGTAAATTAACTTCAAACAAAAGCTTTTTCAGGTCTTGTCTAGAATCAAAAACTAGAAGAAGAATGACTGTCTTTGTAGACTCTTCAACTCGGTAAAGCACCACATTATGACTATCGACAAGAAGCTGCCTGTATTCGGTTAACCCTAACTCCAGGAGCCTGTCACTATGAGGCGCAGAATACGGATTTCCAGAGAGTTGAGACTTAACTTTCGATTTAATAGCTCGCTTGGCCTCGTTTGCAACATTGTGATTAAATTTTCTGATTAAAAATGCATCCAGTTTTTTCAAACAAAGTTTAAAAACCGGTGTCACTTTTATGCTGTATTCAATCGTCGTCAAATGCTTCATCCAGATCAAATAGCCCGTTCTGTCGCGCTCTGCGTTCTGACAAATTTATGAGTTTTAATAATGCTATAGTTTGTTGCTGTTCTTCGTAGTCATTCGCATCCTGAATAACATACTTTGGCTTGCCATTTTGCGTGACCAAAATGGGGTTATCCAATTCCAGATGATTCGCATGTTCCTTCATGTAAGATACAGTTTGAGTTTTCATGACAATCTCTTTGGTCTAAATATAGACTTATTATAGTCCGATAGACGAAAAATGAAACGGATAGATTTCCGAGTGGACCGCAATATTTTCATGATATACCTATACCGGAGCATTTATTTAATCAATTCGGCTTCAAAATTGAAAACTCTGCATGTTATGCTTTTACATTAATTCAGCGATTCAAGACTACTTACTTGACAAAGTTTAATAAAGATTTCCCGAAACTAGAAATGCGGCTTGACGCATTTTTTGATGCCATTGATGACGAAGATTACAAACTTGCCCGACTCATTGTAAAAAAGGCGGTCAGGAAATTCCCCCGACATCCTGTTTGCTTCGCGCTTCAAGGGCTAGCAGCTGTATTTATCGATGACGATCATACCGATGGTTATTTGTTTTTTAAGCAAGCAATAAACAGTGGCTACGCACCTGCTTTTGTATATTTTAATTTTGGACTCTGTGCCGAAAAATCTGGCTCAGTTGCTGAATCTTTAGCGGCTTTTCAAAATGCGCTTGACAGTGCGTCACCGGAAGAACTTCATCAATATGAACCTGCCAGACTCCATCTCCAGGCGATAAGAGAGCAACTTCCCGAACACCTCACTTTGGAACAGTACCTTATAGACGCCGAAATTTTTGAAGAAGGTGTTGTATTGTTAGAAAGTCATAAGTTCAGTGAAGCGGCAAACTGCTTTACTCTACTGTTAAAAAGCCAGCCTGAGCATGTACAAAGTTGCGGCAATTTGGGAATTTGTCAGATGTATTTAGGCGATCACTTGTCTGCAAAACGTGCGTTTCATCGAGCATTGGCAATTGATCCAGATTACTTGTTAGCTGAAAATAACCTGGCAATGTTAAAAGCGCTTGAAGACGGAGAGATAGAAGAGCTTCCAAGATTTGGTATTACCGATTTCTATGCAGAAAAAGAGAAAACCTCAAATCCTGCCACTGAACTCAATCAGGCAATATCACAAGCCATGGCCAACGAGCAGTTTGACTCAATTGAGGATGCCCAAGCATTTGTTGAGAACTATATGAATGAGCATAACAGTTCACCGAATACTGATATGCTTAACCTCACACCAAGCCAAACTCACAAGCTACTTACTGAGCCTTTCGAATCCAGTGATTTACTTAGCTGGCAATTTTCGAATGTTACCAAATTTACATCAGCCCCTGTTTATTGGTTAGCTGTAAATTTAATAGGAGCTTTAGGGGCTGATGGAGTTAAGTGCACCGCCAATGGAAATTTGCCCCGCAATTTATGTCGGTCGCTATTCGATAGTTATATGAAAGAGTTTGCTCCCAGCTTTATCGTTTCCAAAATAAATAAAGAAGACGATTTCGTTAACCTACATGTAGTTCGCAGCATCTTGTTGATTGCCAAATTAATTCGTAAACACGGTGGGCGCTGGAAGCCATTGAAATCAACATGGCAACTTTATGAGCGCATACAGCAAGGTGATAACACAGCTGCGACTGAACTTTATCAAATACTGTTTAAAACGTATGCTACTGAGTACAACTGGGCGTACATTAGTGGTAATGAGAGCGATTGTGCATTCTATCAGTTCAGTATAGGTTACTCATTGTATATGCTTCGTCATCTTGGCACTGAATGGCGACATTACCGAAAATACCAGGTACTTTATGAGCAGGCTTTCCCAGATCAAGCAGATTCGTTGTCAGAGCTTGCAAAGATAGAATTTCCCTCCCAGTATATTTTTCATTTCTGGTTCGACTTTGCATGGCAAGTCGGACTAATAGAAAAACGTGAAAGCACCGATGAAAATACAAATGGATTTTCCAAAGAAATCATAGCTACGCCTCTGTTTACCGAACTGATTTCTTGGCACATATGAATCCGGTAATAAAAAACGTCATTTACTCTAATCGAATGCGTGCGGCGTCAGTAATCACAGCGTCTTCAATAAACCTCAACTTATTTGTTATGGCATGGAATTTCAGATCAAAACACGCCGTTTATCTGAATCTGATAGAAAGGGATTCCACCTAAACCTCATCACCTTTGTTTGGGGCTTCGTGGACTGGGGGAAGGAGAATCGGGTAAAGTGGCTTTAAGCATTTTTTTTGCGAAAAGCTGTTAGTCATGCAAAGAATTTGCAAAGCGTCATTATTACAATTTAACTTGCTGATTTAAAATAATTATTTCAAACACTAACTTTTCAAAATCCGTTGCCAGCAATGGCGTGGCAGTTCAAGTCCGCCCACTGGTACCAAACTTTTAAACCAACTTTTTAGTTGGTTTTTTTGTGCCTGACTATTAATCAAACCGCCACCGTTTTTCCTGTTTGTGCGGCCCGAAATATTGCATCAACAATATGAATATCGGCTAACCCTTCACTCCCGGTTACTAGCGGTTGTCGGTCGGTGAGTATGGCTAAAGCATCATTGTCCATTTGAAGCGTTTGCTGCATGCCTTGAATAGGTTCAAACTTTTTCCCATCAGAGGTTATACCCGTTACGCCATTGTAGCTTTGCATTGGTCTCAGTTGATACCAACCTTGTTCGCACTCTGCTTTAAAGTGGTTGAACTCTGTTACTACGCTTGTACCACAATCAGCCATTAGTCCATTCCCGAAATCCATGGTAAACATGGTGGTTTCATCAACCTCGGTAAACTTATTAGGGAAACGCTGGGGTGGATGACTACCTGTAACAGATAATGGCTCTTTACCTGTTAAAAACCGAGCGCTATTAATAGCGTATACACCCATATCATAAAGCGCCCCACCTCCCATGTGTTGCTGCATTCGCCAATTGCTAGCGTCTCTTCCTTGCCCAGCGTAACCAGCAAAGCTAGATACCTTCTTAAACTTCCCATAAGGCATGCTTTCTAAATAGTGATGAAAAGTGCGTGTGTTGGGCTCATGTTGCATGCGATAACCAATAGATAGCGTCACACCATTCTTGTTACATGCGTCTATAATGGCTTGGCATTCGTCACTATTCATGGCCATAGGCTTTTCACACCAAACGTGCTTTCCTGTGTTCGCGGCTTTTACTGCAAAATCTTTATGTGTACCGGTTGGCGTAACTACATAAATAACATCAATATCTTTGTTATTCGCAACCTCATCAATCGTATCGTAGGTATACACATTACTATCCTGAATACCGTATTTACGCTGCCACTTTGAAATTTTGCTTTCTGTACCGGTAATTATTCCGCGCAGTTCACAATGTTCGGTATGCTGAAGTGCTGGCGCAAGTAAATTAGCGCTGTAATTGCCTAAACCTAGCAAGGCAACACCTAACTTTTTCCGCGACTGAGTGCCTCCTAAAGCCAAAGAGAACGGACTATGAGCGACTAATAGACCAGCACCTGTCATACGAATAAAGTGGCGACGTGTTACGTTTGACGTAAAAACTCCCTAATGAAGACCTGTATTTCCCTTCTAATTAATAGTGTTAATTATATATAGTTAGATCACTTTGCCGCGGCGCATTATTCGGTTCTATTCATAAACGATTTTGTCTGGAACCAATGGTGTATCAGCATTCCAGAGAGCATCGAATAATGCGGTTTTGTAGCCTGGTTATGATGATTTACTTCTTTTTCTTTTGTTCGCCCTGCTTATTCCGCCCTCTACGTGACTTCTTTTATTCGCCCTCATTATTCTGTGCGTAATATCACTGAAACAAAAACACTATAGCTTTAGAACTCGAGTCATTGTTTGTGAATTAAATCCGTTCACAAAACTGAGTAAAGCGAGTTGATATAGTTGTCTATGAAAAAGCTCAAGCGCTATCAATACGAGCGATATGCCATTCTCTGCCAACTCTCCTATCCCGATGCCGAAGCGCATTACCGTCAAGTATTAAAGCCCTTTCACGAACGTCACTTGGTCGATAAATATGGCCGGATGAGCGTCAGGATCCTTTGGGTAGATAATAAAAAAGAAGCCATTGTGGTATTTAGGGGCTCGCTGGGACTAAAAGACTGGCTCGCAAATTTGGTATTCCTACCCACTAGAATCAAACAAGTCGATAAAAAGTTCTATGTACATTGGGGCTTTAGTCGACTACTTCATCAACCCATGTATTCAAGCACGAAGACGATTGACGAAGCGCTGCCATTGCAAGAACTTTTGGTTAAAGTACTAGAGCCTTTGCAAAATCAAGGTAAGCGTTTTACATTTATAGGGCATTCTTCTGGAGGCGCAGTAGCCGTGCTGATGGCCGACTATTTCGAAAGAAAAAATGCTAAAGCGGTTAAGCGTGTCGTAACCTTTGGCCAACCTGCAGTGGGCAGTCGCTCATGGTATAAAAACTATCTATTACATCACAAAACATACCGTATTTGCTGTGACTTAGACGTAGTAACATTTATGCCTCCTTTCCCTTTTTACTTTTGGCACGTGGGTAAAATGCTATGGCTGCACGACGATCAAATTTATGAAAACACGCCCACGCATAAGCGTTTTTTTAAATCGTTAAGTAGCTGGCTATTAAGACCTATTACCTACCATTACATGAGAAAATACATTAGAAATAAGTCTTTATTTGATGAGCATTAGTGTGTATTCACGCTATAGCGTTTTTGATGTGAAGGCCTAATTTAAAAAACAAAAAACCGACTTAACGTCGGTCTTTAGTTTAAAGTGTGCCGATAATGCTATCGAACACCTTCATCGTACCTTCATTTTACAAAGTACAATTCAGTACGCACAAACAGCCTACAAACTGTCTAGATCGTACACGCCTTTTTCAGCAAGCGCTTCATTGACTGGCTTAACATTTTCACGAAATAGAATTTCTAACTGTAGTTTGTACTTTTGCCATCTGACCTCTAAATCGTCTAAACGTTGTACTGCCCCAGCTTGTGCTGGCGCGCCGGTTCTATCGAAGTTATCCATTAAAAAGCGAACTTGTCGGTCGAGCATATTTGGCCAATTTATGTCATCTTCAAAGGTTTGGTGTTTAGGTTGGATCACCAATGCTTCCCAATCATCAATAGCACTAACAACACGGTCAATTGATGCTGACACTTCGCTGGCTAGTACCACATTCGACTCAGTTACCCCATTTAGCGTTTCACGCACGTTACGGGCTTTTTGCAAGTGCTCAAATAGCTCGTTTAGTAAGTTTTCACTAGCCTGAATGCTTTGCTCAACAATTTGTAATTGGGCGGCATCAGATTCTTCCCTTGGGTCTGGCAGTACCTTAAACGGTCGGGTCTGAGACTGCTCGCCTACAGTGATAGTCGCTTTATAGTCGCCAGGCATTACTCTGGCGCCATTCCAGCCACCAAATAATTTCACATTATCAATACAGTTTAAAGGTGAGCGTCGCAGGTCCCATACAAACTCGTTATAACCTTCATGTGTTGAAGGGTGTGTAAACTTCAGCGGGCTACGTGCGTCTTCGTTACCCTTGGCGCACTTTTCAAACGCATCTGCGGTTGACGATAACGTACGCACGAGTTGATTTTTCGAATCAAAAATATCAATGCGAAGACTTTCACTCTCTTCAAGCTCCTCTTTTAAGTAGTAACGGAACCTTGCTCCGCGAGGAGGGTTTTTCGCTTCTGGTTGGCCGCTCATATTGCCGCCAGACAACAAGCGCACACCGTCGACAGGGCTAAATTGAAACAGAGCTTCATTGTGTAATGAGCCACTGACTTCACGCAGCGGGTTTATGTCGTCCAAAATCCAAAAGCCACGACCTTGCGTTGCCACAACTAAGTCATCACCTTTTACCTGCATATCAGTTATTGCAACAGGCGGTAAATTAAGCGCCATCTCCTGCCAGTTTTTACCATCGTCAAAACTAACAAACATCCCGCTTTCAGTTCCCGCGAACAGCATACCTTCATGCTGCTTATCCTCACGTACTACGCGAACAAACGCATCTTCAGGCAAACCTTTATCTATGCGAGTCCAGCGTTTTCCGTAGTTTTCTGTTTTATAAATATAGGGCTGATAGTCGTTCAGTTTATAGCCGGTTACAGCTACATAGGCTTTACCCTCAGCGTGAACGCTTAGCTCAATAGCATTAACCTGTGCTTCTTTTTTATGAGGCGTAATGTCTTTCCAATTTTTACCTTCATCTTTGGTTAAATGTAACTTGCCATCATCTGCACCTACCCATAGTTCACCTGCATTTGCTGGCGATTCAGCAATATAGAAAACCGTATTGTAATATTCAGCACCGGCTTGTTCGTTGGTGATAGGTCCGCCGTTTAAACCCTGCTTTTCGGCATCGTTGCGGGTTAAATCTGGGCTGATTTCTTGCCAATTAACGCCTCTGTCGGTGGTTTTTAATATCATCTGCGTACCGTAGTACACTGTTTTCGGGTCGTGCTGCGAAACCAATACCGGCGCATTCCAGTTGGTACGGTATTTCTGATCTCTCGCATTGCGCCCAAACACGTATTCAGGATAAGGCATGATAGGGCGAGTAAGCCCCGTATCCTTGTTGAACTCGGTCAATGTGCCATTAATAGTGGTGGCGTAAATCAGCGTAGGATTGTCGGCATCAAAGGCGATATGTGCGCTTTCACCACCGCCTACGGCAAACTGCTCGGCGATACCAATGCCGCTATCATAGGTAGAAGAAGGAGTCGCCATTGTGGTGTTATCTTGCTGGCCGCCATAGACATGGTAGGGTTCCAGGTTATCGGTAACTACACGATAAAATTGCGCAGTGGGTTGGTTATAAATACTCGACCACGACTTTCCACCATCAAACGTTACGGTTGCGCCACCGTCGTTGGCATTAATCATATTTTGGCTGTTTTCAGGGTTTATCCACATATCGTGGGTATCACCGTGTGGCAGTGATTTAATTTCAAAGGTTTTGCCGCCATCAATAGATTTATGCAACTGTACATTCATTACAAACAGGGTGTTTTCGTCGTTAGGGTCAACCTTAATATGATTGTAATACCAGGCTCTGGCTTTAAGAATATTGTCGCCATTCATTAGTTGCCAAGACGCGCCAGCGTCGTCGCTGCGGTACAAGCCACCGTTGTCTGCTTCAATAATGGCGTAAACGCGCTTAGGGTTAGAGGCAGAAATATCAATTCCCACCTTTCCGATAAGCTTGGGTAAATCTTTTTCTAGTTTATCCCAAGTTTCGCCACCGTCAGTGGACTTATAAATACCGCCACCGTCGCCGCCTGATTTTACGAACCATGGTGTTCTTCCGTGGTGCCACATGCTGGCGTAAAGCACTCTCGGGT
Source organism: Alteromonas naphthalenivorans (assembly GCF_000213655.1). NCBI lineage: Bacteria > Pseudomonadati > Pseudomonadota > Gammaproteobacteria > Alteromonadales > Alteromonadaceae > Alteromonas > Alteromonas naphthalenivorans. The sequence goes on along the minus strand of NC_015554.1, from coordinate 323,038 downwards.
TAGATGGGTCTAGCGCTAAATCTGCAGCCCCTGTGTTGGCATTAACGTTAAGTACGTGCTTCCAGTTTTTACCGCCATCGATAGTTTTAAATACACCGCGCGCTTCATTTGGTGCCCAAATATTACCTTGAACAGCCGCCCACGCGATATCTGGATTAGTGGGGTGAATGCGAATTTTAGGAATTTGACCACGATTTTCTAAACCAACTAGCTCCCAGGTTTCACCCGCGTCGGTAGACTTATATACACCTTTACCGTGGCTGGTGGTTACACCGCGAATAGGCCCTTCTCCCGTACCCACATAAATGACGTTATGATCTGAGGGGGCTACAGCAATTGCTCCAATGCTACCTACTTCAAAGTGCTTGTCAGACAACGGTTTCCAAGACAAACCGGCATTATCTGTTTTCCACACGCCACCACCAGCGGCCCCCATATAATAAAGGTTGGGGTTACCATCAACGCCTGAAACGGCAACAGAGCGACCGCCACGAAAAGGGCCTATATTACGATATTCCATTTTTTCGAAAAGCTTGGGATTAACGGAATCTTCTAACGCAATTGCAGGAAAAGAGAGACTAACTAGCGTGCTAATAGATACTGCTAAAGCGGCTAGTGTTCGCCGTAATTTCATCATTGAAAGCCTTTTTATAATTAATTGTTTATGAAGGATAGGTGCTTATGATTTATATAGTGCAACGTATTTAGCCATACGGTAAAGGCTAAATAGCTAATTCATTAGGAATTCGTATTGCCTTAATGAGTTTATCCACTTGTGTTTTTTTTAAACATTACCATTAAAGCACAGTGAAGGGATTTTAATTGGTACGACAAATACAGCATCTTGTCGCATCGAATAACGCAAGTGGAAATGGAAAAGGCAGTGCAATATGGATTTGTTTAGCGATACCCTGTTCGCACTTAGCGTATTTGTTGGTTTCGCTTTTATTGTCGGCTTCTTTGCTCTTATGTATCTATGGGCCAGAAAACAAAAAGGCGATATTAATCACTGAAGGTGGCAATGCAGACCGCGTTTTTGCCTTGGTTCTTGGCGCGATATAATGCTTCATCTGCACCCGATAGCATTTGGTTTGCCAAGTCCTGTACTTCGACCACATTGGCTATAGTCAATTGTTCTGGCGTAACACTGACTATACCGAACGAACAAGAAGTATTAAACGTGCACTCGCCTTTACCGAAATCTGTTTTTGCAATGCGCTCACGAATTCGCTCGACCGTAGTAGCCGCATAATTTTCATCTTGTTTGCTGGCAAATAAAATAACGAACTCGTCCCCTCCCAACCGTGCTATACAATCAGACTGGCGAATATTATCTTTTATAATAGTAGTAATTTGGGTAAGCAACGCATCACCATTAGCATGCCCATATTGGTCGTTGATATTTTTGAAGTCATCTACATCAAATACGCATACCGATAACCCGCTCAGCTCCCCTCGTCGCATTAGGTTCACAGCTTCCGTTAAACGTATCTCCAGATAACTACGTGAGAATGCTTGGGTTAAATGGTCATACATAAGCCGGTTACTCAGCAACCGCCTTTCTTCATAAAGATCATCTATATGTAAAACCAACACCCACGCAATACATGAAGTAACCGAAAATGAGCCTATCCAACTCATCGGAGGTAAATCAACCACCTGAATACCGGTGAACGTATCGCAAAGGCCTGTAATCACCCACACGATATTTGCTACCAACAACAATAACACCGTATTCGTATTCCCATTCTCTTGCCTGATGCGTTGTCGATTAAACACTCTCACGAGTATAAAAATACAATAAGCGGCGAGGACTAATATCCACGCCCCCCACAACTGGAATAATGCTCCAAACTTTAAGCCTGTGTAGTACTTAGACGTTGAGTAGAAAGCATTATTAAGAAAGTACGGATTGGGCACCATGGTCAACAAGGAAAAAGCACCACAAATTACGTAGCACCACTTCAGAAAAATAGGCACTTTGTATTGAAAAAAAGCAATGTAAAAATGCAGACTCAACACTATGGTAAACATCGCCGCAATAACGGTTATGCGGTTAGAAATACTGAGATAGGTAAGGTTATCGCTTGAATTAACGAGTACTGCAAATGCACCAAAAAAAACGCCACTGGTTAACGCTGAAAGCGCGAAAATCAGGTAATAATTTACGAACTCTTCATGGCGGGAGGTCAAGCGATAATATAGAAGCAAAAAGAAAAAGCTTAAAAGAAAGCAGATACTGGCAGTGATAAACAAAGGGATAGAAGATACTTGAACCATACTACTTGCTCATCCCCCCAACTCCCTTTAGTTATATGTGTTCTGTAAGCGCCTTAGCGTAAAAAACCTTAAGCAGAAGGCAACACTAATACAGGTATTACGCTTATATGTTAACTGTATGTTAGCGCAAAAATACTCTGCTCGCTTGCTCTTTCTATAACGAACTTTATCAACCTGGTAATGATAGAGGGCTTATCTTACGCAGCCCGAAGGTAGAACCCCTATATCTTCGATAAACCTATCATCAGCATAATAAGGGGTAGCGCCCTAAAGCGCCGTCCTCCATGCCTTTTCAGGTAGTAAATATAAGCCATTTTTGTGGGTACTACCTTCCCCTACAATATGCCCAATACCAGCTGCCATTACCGCCAAGGTAACGTCGAAAGCATTTAAGCTATCACCATAGCCTGCGGTAAGGTTAAACATAGAGCCATCTGCCAGTAAGAATAGGGTTTTGCCATTCAACGTATAAGCATTCACATAAGGTATTGGTTCGCTGTGATTGGCATTTTCTTTAAGATATGGCACGTCGATTTCTTGCGCCACATGCCCAACATTTAATATAAAGGTGCCTTCTTTCATCGCATCCAAATGCTTTGCACTTACCACGCCGTAACCACCAGTGGCAGTGGCAATAACATCGGCATCTTTTACCGCATTGCCCAAATCAACCACTGGCCAGCCATCATACTTAGCTTGTAGCGCGCGAGCAGGGTCGAGTTCAGCAACTTTTACTTGTGCACCAAAAGCCTTTGCGGATGCCGCCACGCCCTGCCCCACTAAACCATAACCTATGACCACTACTACTTTTTCATGCAACGTAAGATGGGTGGTTTGGAAAAAGGTTTGCCATGCACTTAAGCCCACCATATGGCGATTATGTAAGCCTTCTTTAACGGGCAAATCATCCCAGTTAAAAATAGGATATTCAGGCTGCATACCATTTAACCGCGTAATACCTGAGCCTGTAGCCTCCAACCCCGCAACGATACTTGGAACCGTTTCATTCAATTGCACTTTTTCATGCAAACGTGTGGTTAAATCCGCCCCCATTTCACACAAGTGTGTGGGTTTCCAAGCCAAGGCTTTATCAAAAGAATCTGACCAATCGGCGTTACTCATGTCTCGCCATGCATGCGCCGTTGCCCCTTTATCTACTAGGTACTTTACTACATCATCTTGAACTGTAGTGGGATTACAAGTTGTTAGAAAAACCTCACACCCACGCGATAATAATCCTTCAACTAATGGGGCCATCTTTAAATCTAGGTGTATATTACAGGCTAGCCTAATGCCGTCTAAGCTGGGAAGAGAGGAAATAGCGTCACGCGTGCGCGGCATATGTAAACTGGCCCATGAAAGCTCAGCTTGAAAATCTTGATACATAGAAAAGTCTTAATGTCGAAAAAGAGAAAGCACTATAGTACGCCACAATATCTTTATCCTACAACTGACAATCTAGCTTTACCCTGTTAAGGCAAAACCTTGATATACATAGAAATAGTTTTTATATCGCTAGACTGCGCGAGATTCTGCAGTTTGGGTTAGCGGAATTCGTTCTGCGGTGCTGACATAGAGGTGTAAGCTCGGCGCCGTAATTCCAGCGCATTGAATTTTGTATTAAGAGTTTTTACTCAGAAGTTCGCTATCATCCTCAAAACTTCCAATAGTTTAATTTCTTTCTAATTTTAAAGTTTCTTAATAGGTTTATAGGCTTTTTATTAGTCCAATGACTACTAACCATTTCTTCAACCGCTTTCACTACTCGATAAGAAGACTTTCCATCTAGGTAAGGCGTTATTGAAGGCCCGTATTGCTGAATGCTGTTTAGAAGTTCTTGTGACGGTGACAGAGCTTTAGTTATTGCGCCTTCTAGTGCGTCACTTTCGGTTATATTAATAAAGCAATCTAACGGTGTACTGTTGTTCACGGTAACAACTGGCTTGTTCAACAATAGGAACTCTTGGAATATAGAGGAATTATCACAAACCATAACGTCAGCTCTGTGCAACGCTTCAATAACTTGATTGTTTTCAAAAAATTGTAAGTTTTCACTTTCCAATGCTTTGTATTTTTGAACGGTGGATGTTGCCATTTTCGGATGTAGTGTGACTAACCATTGCCACTTACCAGTTTGGCTTAGCCGTTTCATCTCTTCATAAACAAGTTCCGCGCAGGACAACGCAGTTGAAAACGTAGAGCCAAATAGTATCTGCGGTTTATCGAAATGCTCTTTTGGCTGGTACTGAAACAAAGAGTCTAATTTCACCCAACCTGTTTCAACCACTTTATAATTGCCTTTATTACTGCCTGTTAATGTACCCGTGCGTTCAGGCCCTTCTGTGCAATATAAATCGAACAGCCCACGCTCAGGATAAACATTGCCTCGCTTACTTTCATTAAGACCATGAAAAACCTGTACTTTAATGCCGGCAATGAAATTTGGCACCCTATCGCCGGGTACGAATACCGCATCAGGTTTAAAGCTTATCGCTTGCTCAATGGAAGCTAATGCCTGCTCGTTTTCGTGTAAAAAGTGTTTGGACGCATCATTTCCCACCACCAACCATTTAACCTGATGACCTTGCTTTATCGCTTCATTTTGTATGGGACGAAGTATGTCGAAGGAGTAATTTTGTTCTACATATAAAAGAAAATTTAAGGGTTTCCCCGCAGTACTTGATGGCGATGCATGCATATTCTTACCCTTCAATTTCAAACTCAAACCAAAACAACGAATAGTAATGAGGCTGCCACTTTTTAGCAAATGGCTTTTGCAATCGTTACGCTGCGATCAATATTCACGCAGAATACGTACAAAGCCCTTAGATCATTCAATGTTTTTTGCTCATCGATTTTATATTGAAACCGATAGGTATATTAGCTATTAAGGGGAAGACTCAGTGCCATCTGAATTACATAAATCACGGGCAATAGCGGCGCTTAAAAATGCATTTATTGCTGACGCTTTGGCAATGCCAGTACATTGGTATTATAACCCTGCGGACATTTTAAAAGATTTCCCCGGCGGCATTCAGCAATTTGAAGACGCACCATCATTTCACCCCTCCTCTATTATGTCTTTGCATTCCACCAGCGAAGGGGGCCGGTCCAAAGCGTCTAAACATGAAAAGAAAAACATTGTAGGCGACGTTATTTTAAAGGGTAAACGACAATATTGGACTGGCGCTAATCAGCATTATCATCAAGGCATGAAAGCCGGAGAAAATACGCTGAATGCGCATTGTGCAAGAGTACTACTTAACGTTTCAGCACCACACTATCAACAAGCTGCTTTTTTAGATGAGTACATTAAACTCCTGTGCGCAGATAAGCCAGCTCACCCAGACACCTACGCGGAATCGTATCATAGAGGCTTTTTTGCAAATCTCGTAGCTGGTAAACCTGCCGATAAGTGCGGCGCAGTGACTCACGATACGGCATCTATAGGTGGCCTTGTTACCATTGGGCCTTTAGCGCTCACTTGCGCCCTCAAAGGTGATGACCTAAGTGATATTCAAAACCTGTGCAGAAGCCATTTGTATTTAACGCACCCCAGTGACGCGCTAGGTGTAGTTTGTGATTATTATGTCGAGCTGCTGTATCGATTGCTCTACCGCACGGACGAATCGCCTCAAGACATACTTGAAGATATTGCCCTACGGGGGAACCATCTGTCTTTGGCAAAGCTGGTTGCCAAGAATAAAAGCGATATCGAAATAGTGGGCCGTCAATTCTCTCCTGCATGTTACATTTCTGATGCATGGCCCAGTGTGCTGTATTTTGCTTATCGCTACGTAGAAAATGGAAAAAAAGCACTCACAGCCAACGCCAATGTTGGAGGAGATAACGTGCACCGTGGTTTTGTATTAGGTACACTCGTAGGTTTGATTGAAGGCGCGCCAATTCGCGACATGTTTGAACAACTTACTGATACAGAAGCGTTAGAGCATGAAATTCAGCAAGCTTGTAAATATGAAGAATAAACCATTAAAACGTTAAGATTAAAAGCACGGACACTCAAACAATGACCATAGAGCGAATAGAAACAAAACAGCGTATGAGCCGTATAGTAAAACATAACGGCACCATCTATTTATGCGGCCAAGTGTGCGCAGATGCTACCCAAGGTATTACCGAACAAACCCAAACCATGCTAGATAAAGTGGATACCTTGCTAGCACAAGCGGGTAGCGATAGAGAGCATATTTTATCAGCCACTATTTACATTAAAAGCATGGAATACTTCGCCGAGATGAACGCCGTATGGGATAACTGGGTACCAGAAGGCCATGCCCCTGCTCGCGCTTGCGTTACCGCAGATATGGCTCGTGAAGCGCTGTTAGTTGAAATAACGGTAGTCGCGGCTGAGAAGTGTGAATAGGCCATAGCGCTTGTTCCAAGCTTCGATGCACCTTTGAATTAATCACCACTCGCCATCAAGACACATTAGAGGCGAACTTCAAAGGTGCGCAACTGTTATGATTAAATGAAGCAGCCTATGCCGTAAACTTACTTTAGTTACTGGAAAAAAAACTGGGCGCCAATTTCTTTAGTGATTCTGGTCTTATATTTACCGCTGCAAGGTTTGCATTATATTGAGGGGCCAATCTTAAACGTAATGTATGCACTAATTCTTCAGGCGTGTATACGCGCTCTGGCTTCCCTTGTGCAATGACGTCCAAGTCAATTTGATTGCTTAAAGGATCCCAATTTATATTTGTTGGAATGAATTTTCCGGTTACACCGGAAGGTACATTTATTGCGGAGTCTTTGATTGCAGATTCATTGAGTGAAGCGTCGCCGTCTGAGGTGTCATTAAGACCCGCCGATTTATCTACTGAAACTTGCTCTTTAAGGTCTTTCAGCGTCATTAGCCTGCTTAATTGTTGACGCCAAAATGGCGCACCTAACCCAGCGAGCAATCCTGTCAATACGCAGCCAAAAATCCATTCAATAGAGATTCGATTTATACCTGGCGCTATGGGACCAACTGAAAATGTTTTACTCTCTAAATCAGAGCGTTGATTTAACCTACTTCTTAACTCAATCATAATCGCCCCTGCGTTAGTCGGGTCGTCCTCTGCCTCAAGCCTAGTGTTTAAACTCTCAATTTGACTTTGAAGACGGGTCATATCTTCGGCATCAGTATTTTCAAGCTCATTTATCAATGACAAGCTACTGATATTTAATGCCAAGGCAACAATGGTGGCAACACATGCGACTTTAACGCCAGTCCTCAAACGAAATCGACTTGTGGCACTATGATCACATTTTGCGATTCTATCGGGTAATACTTGCGCTAATTTATCAGCCTTTTTTGGTGCTGATACTTTACTGGCTGACGATAAAATATTATTCAACAATACTGACCTATTTAAATATGGCTTTGCTTTTTCACGCTCATATGCCATTAAGGTATTAAGCTTTTCTAGCACATGTGCGCTTTGTGCTGCAGTAAAATTAACATCATGTATTAAAGACAACCGGACTTCTTCAACTACACATTCACACCAATAATCGTAGCCACGGGTTCGAGAGCCAATCATAGACATGAGCTTATCTGTAGTCAGTGCTGAAAACTCAGCAACGGTAATGATCACTAAGGTCAGCACTATAGCGGTATCAAGATAATCCATAACTCACCTCACAAATCTAAAGATAAAATATCGTTTTTAAATTTAGGAATAAACCGGTTGGCATTTTGAATAAAATCAACAGCAGGAAGCATATAGCCCTTACTCCCATTCCCAGCGACATGCATGCCCAATAGTATTTCTCCATCATCGCTAAGAACAGGTGAACCACTATCACCAGCCATGGTCTCTCCATCGTAGCTTGCAATAAGGCGATGAACTGCCTGCAGACGGCTAAGTTCAGGCCCATAGGTAACAATTTGTTGATTACCTCTTTTAGCACATACATTGGATAGAGTGACTTTGCCACGCGGACTGTGCATGATGGCGGTCTTTGGTAATTCATCCATGTAATACAGTATTTTTGTTGGTACTGGACCGGGAATAGCCTTGCGTGCAAGATCGAGGTTCTTTGGCTCTACTTTGGCAAACGCCACATCGAAGCTCCATGTATCAGTACCTAGCGGGGCTATACCTCCGCAAATATCGTTATAGTGCGCAATAACGTTTCCGCCATGCTTTATGGTGGCCTGCTGACAAGGCTGCTTTACGTTTGTCGCTAATAATCCAAATAGATGAAAACAACTTACAAGATAGTGCTCAACGGGTGAATTTTTTCGGATACGGCGTATTAATGCGACCGCACTGCCTTGGTCGTACTTTGATTTCTTTGCAGTATCGATAGCCTTTATATAGCTCATTGCACTTTCCCCTCTTGTAAACTTTCAATCTTGGCTTTTATTTCCTCATGATTACTGAACTTCAAATCGCTGTATCTTAATGTATTTCCCCCTGTAAACCACTGAAGTGATTTGTTAATCGTCACTTTTGCTTGAGCGGCTAAATCCTCTACTTTATCTACATAAAGTGTTGGACAGATTGAATCTAGGTCACGTAGTGTTACGGTTAATACACCTTCACTAAAATCAGAATAGGCTAACGTAAAATCGTCACCGCAATCTCCAGCTTCCATTGGCGTGCGTAATGCACATTTCAGCCTTCCTACATCGTCATCGGCTTCGCAAACATCAGATGTTGAACTTAAGGCATTGTTTAAACTGGGGTGAGGCGTAAGATAATCGTTGCTGGTAATGTTTTTGCAATTAAGCTTTTTGAGTAAGGGGTCTGAGGTAAGCTTCTCAAGTAAGATCTTCTTAATCGCCTCTATATTTTTCGTTTCTGAAGGGATAGAGAACGACCCAACAAGCGCCAGTTCTCCTGAAATGGTACTTCCTAGTAAGGCTGGGTTTTCCAAAACAATACCATTCGCATGTGTTCCCATTACCGGGTAGCCAATAACACCGAAGGTTTCATTCCATGTATTGGTTTTACTATTTTCGCAGTTTTTCAACGCTGCTTGTGATGCCTCTTTAACGTTCTCTTTCGCAGCATCACTTTCAGTTTTTTTAACTGGCTCTTTAATCGATACGTTAATAATGGCGTGCTGAGTGCTGCTATCTTTCACTTTAATCGTAAAAGCTTCACCCGCTTTTGCTTCGCCTGTAAGCGTAACGATAACTCCAGATCCTCCTGCCACCGTCGAGACGTTTACCGATGAGTTAGGCGTTCTAGTTAACTGTGCGGAATAAGGCTTAGTTCCACCAGATACTTCAACGATTGCCGTTTGAATTACGCCCTGTGTAAATGCTAAAGAGGAATGATCGAGTTTTAGCTGGGTAGTAATATTATCAGTAAGGGCACCACAAGATTTAAACGTAGCTTCATTTAAGTTGAGTGGCATCGCCAATAAACCATTTAATTCGCTGGCTCTTGCCAACATAATTTGACGCTTCGCTTGCATCTCTCCCATGGCAATACTGATGTTAGAAATCATTTCTTGGTGAACGCGTTTAATTGCATCTTTAACGTTCTCAGCGTTCTCTTTTGGTTTTTCTGCAAGATTATTCAACGACTGCGCTAAAATACCATCGATACCAGTACCGGAACTGCCCGTACTCGCTAAGGTTGTTTGTAATATTTGAGCGAAGTCTAGCCCAGGCGTAAAATATTGTGCGTAATCACTCAATGCAGCTATTTGCGAACCGATACTATCTGTACTCGCTAATGTTGACGTTAAGGCTTCATCGACGGCCACACGAATGCTATCCACTTGCGCAAATACTCTAGGCCCAATCGTGGAAGACTTTGCAAGCAAGGTGTTGGTGCTTTGAAGTAACTGTGCGGCCCGCTCTCTGTCGCTGTCTATCACCTTTAACTGGGCCTGCGCTGCCGCTTTTAAGCTCTTGGTGGAATCATCATAAAGGAAGAGTTGGTTCACGGCGTTGGTCAAGTCTCCAGCCGCTATGGCGTACTCGTCCATTGCGCTACGAAGCCGTTCGGCATTGTTTTGAATATGCTGATAATTGCTAGTAATTCCCACCATAGGGCTAACAATATCTTTTATGCATACCATTGCCCGCATACCAGCAATATACTGTGCACGCCTGCCAACATTTTCATTTGCCGTTCCTAAATGATAGGCGCCCCCTCCGAGCAACCCCGCCGCTTTGAACGTATCAATATTGGCCTCGAAAGCTGCTAAACCCAATGTTACTGTGCCAAGGGCAATCAGGCCTTGGCTTAAATCTTGGCTTTGCCTTGCATCTTCTAAAAGCTTTCTGCGGTAGCCGTCGTAAGTGTAATCGACGTAAGCCATTGCCCGCTGAAGCTCTACTTCGCTTGACTCACACATTGTGCACGATCTTGTGTATTCGGGGCGAGGATCTTCAACATAAGGAAAGGTAGTACAGCCAAACAGCGAGCTTGCCAAAATACACATTGAGGATAATCGACTAGCGGTTTTATGTCGGTTCAATGACTTACCGAAAAGCGACTTGCCAAATTTGGCATGGTAATTAGTATTCATCACGTTCATGTTGCCCTCACAATCCATTTTTATTGGTATATAGGAGCAGTGCATACACGTTGATGATTCTCTCACCTAAATAATACTTTTATTTTTTAGGGGAGAGACAATACAAATGACGGGATAATAAAAAGAGGATTTAGCTGAGCTAGGCTTAACTTCTAGCCCAGCGCAACTACAAAGTAAGAATACAGCTAGCTAATCCGCGGTTGCAGTACCTATGTACCTATACCACCACCATGGGTAGTATTGTGCTTCATAACTTGATTTTTTCCTTTATCATGCGAGTGTGAACCATCGCCATCGTGATTATGGGCTCCGTTGTTACTAAATTGCTTATCTCTGTGAAAGACACGGTAAGTCATTGAATTTTTATCACCGTGATAAACGTATATCTGCATAGAATGGGGATGGTCTACCACAAATTGACTATTATTTTGTTGGTGTTTCGGGTTATCTAATGTCGGTATATAAAGAACCGTGAAATTATCCGTTTCATAAACCTGATAGCAATTTCCGTTATAGCTGATGTCATCAATGCTATCTTTGTCAATTCCATTAGCGTCTGTAAATCCTATACTGATTTTGGGTCTAGGAGTATTGTGTCTCTCTGACTCGAAACTACAAGCATCTTCGAGCGCTAAAGCACTACTATTTTTATTGAGAACTAAAGCTCCAAACGAGCTTTTTCGTTGTGATTGGGAGACGCTATCCGCCTCAGGTGTAGTTTTATCATCGCCTAAAAATTCGACCTCATAGCTATCTGTAACTTTCGATAGCATGCACTCTGCATCGTCATCTTCGCACTTTTTATTTTCATGTGAACAGCCAAGTAATGTTAAAAGTAATAATGTTAGTCCTACGGTTGATACCATTTTATTGAATAAAGTCATTAGGGTCCGCTCCTAGTTGTTGACTAATTAAATTGTATTAACCCACTGTGTAGTGGTGTTCTTGTTGTATTGTTGTAACCCGACACTTCAAAATCGTATACTCCTGATTCAAAGTGCTGTAATCCCATGTTTATGAAAATTTCGCTTGTAGAAGTTAAATGTAAAGCGCTTGTCGTGAACACTTGCTCTCCTTTTTGATTGGTTAACGTGAACCCATATTTGGGATAATCAAATTCAGGTATTTCAGTATCAACGTAAATTGCAAACACGAGCTGGCTGTCCGATTGAGTCACCTTAACCGCATCAAATTCTGAAGCTCGAACATTCGACATTTCCAAGCGATAAACATTTAAATCGGAATTTGGTGCTAAGCGCTCAGAGGTATTGAACGGCGTTGGCATTAATAAAACGAGTATCAATGCAGCGGCGGCTGCCCAAAGCGGAATTGGCTGTTTCCACACGCGAGGTTTGCTTTGAATAGGCGTTATCTTATTTACGCTGTTTGCTTGCATTCCCTTGTACAAACGCTCTGTAAGCTCTAGTTGATCTAAACACGCTTGGTTAGACAAAAAATAAGCTTCAAACTCCGCTTCTTCACTCGGTGTCATTCTACCTAGCACATACCGTTCTATTCTTTCATCTTGCTTCACTACGCAAACTCCTAACCATGAATACTCTGGGTCTATTGTTTGTGAAATGCCTATGCTCTTGCGTACTAACTTCTTGTGCACTAACTAGGCCAAACCTCTCAGTGAAATTCATATCAGTTATCTTCCATTACCGCTAACCACAGCGTTTTAAACCGCTGTTTACAGCGATATAGCACATTGTCGAAGTTTTTAGCGTTAACACTTAGTTCATTACAAATCAGACTTTTATCTTGTTCATGTATATAGTAACGATGGAGTAATTCTCTATCTCTCGGTGTATTCAACTCTTTAATAACCGTTTGAACAAGCAAGCCCAAATTATGCCGTTCTAGCGCATCCTCGGGCGATTGTGTTGACGGGCCGGAATACTCAGACTCCAACGCTTCCCCCATACCCGTTTGTTGGCGCTTAACGTCACTTTTTCTAAAATGCATCAGTAGCTGATTTTTCGCCGTCTGAAGAATAAACGCTGACAACTTTGTGGCATCTCGTAGTTCATTATTCCTAATACGTTCAATGACAATGCGCCACGTTTCTTGGCTAATATCTTCAGCCAAATCAGGGTCGTGACATTTTCGCCTAAGCACAAAGCGTAACCCCCTTTTATAACGCTCTATCATTTGTAATTCAGCGGCAGCATCTCCCGCTAAAATTCCTTTCACAATAGTGGCTGCAATATCGCTCTCAGATTCAGTCATGCCGCGTTACCATGTAAAACAAATCCCGCCCAGTAATAGGGCGATCGCCACGGGTGTGTTCCATTTTTTCTTTTGTGATTTTTCACCGCCACTTTCGCTTTTTCTAATGCTTCAGAGATAGGTAATTCGTGTTGTAGTAAATAACGATAAAACTCCTTCATCAGCATCGCGGTTGCATCGTCTTGTACTTGCCACAAACTGCCTATAACACTATGTGCTCCAGCTTCGATGAAGGCGCGGGTTAAGCCAAGCATACCTTCGCCCTCAATCAAGTGTCCTTGGGTAGTTTCGCAACCACTTAACACAACAAGTTGAGCCTTTAGCCTAAGCCGCCTGATTTCCGAGGCAAACAGCAAATTGTCGGCACTTGAAGCGTTTGATAGAACGAGTCCACCCAATTCAGGCACTTGATTATTTGCTAGCCCATGTGTCGCCATATGTAAGATATTAAAGGTAGATAAATCTAATTCTGCTAACGCTTGTTTACTGGCTTTACCTTTATTTAGAAGGGTTATCGGTTGAGCAGAGAACTCGTTTATGTAACTTGCCTCTTTTGCTGTATAAGGCAATGAGGAAGACTGAAAACCATAGAGTAGCGGGCTGCTTTGGTCTTTTGGCATAGTCTTCATTAAAGGGTCTGCCACAACAAGAATACTGCCTTCATCCACAGCCGTAGCGTAATTACCTCTTCTCGAATCTACTATGTTTTGTAAAGAATGTTGATAGCTTACTGACCACCCGCTCTGCGCGGGGGAAGATGCTGACAGTAATGAAAATGGTAAACGGGTTAACGCGCCATCCGGTATTACAATTAAGTTCGTTTTGCCTTTGAATAGATACTCTGCATTGCTAGGAAAAAGTGTATTGCGTAGCTCTGCCACCTCTTTACGCATTTTACGCAAAGGCAGTTTTTGCGATATTACATTCAGTACAGCGCCCACTCGTTCACTAAAAAAACGCTCATGTTCACTCTTAAAGCTTACAATCTGCTGCTGATCAATAAACCACAACCTAGACTCCACTTCTGCGGTATCAATAAATAACACCACGTCATGCTCTGTTAAAGACTGCTGAAGTTGGGCCAATGATTTGGCAGAAAATTTAGCGGTAGACGGCGGAACAACATAATTGTCACTCTCAAGCTGATATAACGCTTCTGACAATACCCGTATCTCTCTGATGGTCTGCTTTCGCTGCTGTGTTTCAATTTGTGTACTAAGCTCAATCAATTTCACCTGCTGTTTTTGATTGAGCTTTTTTTGTTCACGTTGAATGTCGTTATTAGTATTGTTGTCACGATAAAGCCCATACCCTATGGTGCGTGATCGCGCCCCCTCAGCAAGTAATAAGCTCTGCTCTACAGAAAGTGAGTTATCAACACGAACCAGCAAACTGACCACCTTCTGGTAGGTAGAGAAATACCCCCTACGTAAATCGGTTCGCTTTATTTTTGAAAAAATGTCATTGATCTGCTTGCTAATATCACGGCCTATTTGTAGTGCAAGTACTGGGTCGAGATGGGCTACTTCATTGGCATAGGCATAGGTACTTTCTAACTGTGACAACGTGGAGCGCGTTTGAATAAGTTTGCTCGTTCCTTTGTTAAAATAGGTCTCAGCACTTTTAACGTTACCCATGGATGCATGCAGTGTGGCCATTTGTATTTGTGCTAAGCCGATTGACCGAATATCTTGCGTTTGCATCAGAACATTTAACGCATTTTGCTGATATTTCATTGCCTCATCTTTGCTACCAAGTAACGTAAGGGCATGCGCTAGATTTGAAGCAGCAATAGCATGCTCATAATCCGTGGCAATACCGTCAGTGTTAAACAAGTAACCCTCTATTCGCTCTTTCGCCTGTTGATGCTCTCCAAGTTGCATGTTGAGTACACCAACAAAAAAGTCGATTTCACTCGCCCCCTTTGAGGCATTCAATTTAAAAAATTTGCGCTTTGCTATATCAAACGTATCCTTCGAATAGATATACTGCCCCGTTGCCTGCAAAAGCTTCGCTTTTTCTACATTAGCCCACGCATCTAAATATGCATGCTTAAACCTGCCGCTTAGCTTTAGCGCCTGTGTAACATGATGATTGGCTTGCTCGATATTGCCTAGTTGTCGATACACACCCGAGAGTTTGATATGCAAGTTCGTGATTGCGTAGTTATCTGAAACTTGGGTTGCTAATTTCTTGGCAAGAACGTATTGCTGCATGGCGTTGTTGAAATCGCCCGTGTGATAAAACAACCATCCTAAAGAGGTCATGCTTTTAATAGCTTTTGACACATCACCTTGTTCCAAGAAAATTTTGCTGGTTTCTTCAAAGGCCGCTACAGCATTCAAATAGCTTCCTTTTTCAATTTCTATTGACGCTTCTAACTCTTTCGCCTCTGCATACAACAAGGGATAGTGCCCAGAATTTAGATGGCCGAACACAATGCTTAAGTACGCCACCGCGGTATCAAATTCACCTTTTTCATAAATATAGTAACTCGCTAAATCCATGTTAATTTTAATAAGGTAGGATTGGGGAATAGAGGTCTGCTGTAAAATACGTTTCAGTAAATCAGCTTGATTGTCGTATTCTCCAAGGTAGTGGCTCACTATGGATTGCATATAGGCACTGAAAATAATGAGAGAGTGTTCATCTAACGATGTTGCAATATTCTCTGCTTTTTCATATTGCGAACGCACATCAAGTAAGGCTTCTTTATACTCCATCTCTGCAAGCTGATTTTCTGCCGCAGACCACGTTAACGAAGCGAATTGAATGGCATTGTAGAAACCTATGTAAGCATCCAATCCGGTACCGATTGCACTAAATAAGATATCGCTGCGACCTTGCGTTGGCGATGATGCCGAAGTATCAATTTCAACGTAACAAATGTCGCAGTCGTTCGCATCGAAGTGTAGATATTCAGGTTGTCTATAGGCGGCTGGAATATCAAGAGTGAGTAAGGGCTTGCTGGTTTCATATTCATCGCCATAAAGCGCTAAGCGAACATTTGCTACTGATTGCGTCGCTTTAATAAGCACTGTTACCCCCGTTGTAGGAATAACTCTGAACGTTGTTTTTTCATCAAGGCTTACTTGGAAATTCGCCGTGGTAGCGTCCGATACTGTCACGGTGGGAATCAATGTATTTTCTTCCGCCCATCCAGAAAAAGAAAATACATAAAGCATAGAAATAAAGAAAGGGAAACCACATAGCAAAGCTAGTGACCTTTTGATAATAGAGACGCTTGGAGTTTCCATACATGCTTTTACGCCACCAAAGTATCGTTCAAAAAATACACTAATTTATTTGAACACTCAAGTCGCCTCATACCAGCAGGCCTTATTTACCTGGCCTTGGATTTTTCTTTTTTCCTCTAACGAACTGCAATACGCCTCTAAACGAGTACTAGTGGAGATCATTCTCGTATAAGCCTGCAATATCAAATACATTCAGAACCTAATATTCTTGTCATAGCGAATCACTGCAAACATGGCTTTTAAAAAGGCTCATCGATAGCTTTGCTTGGTTCAGTGAACCACACTGCGCCAGTGTCAGATACATAGAAGTGATCTTCTAAACGAATACCAAACTCATTAGGAACCACTATCATAGGCTCATTGCTAAAGCACATTCCTGGTGCTAATGGGTGGGGATTATCTTTCACCAAGTATGGCCACTCGTGAATATCCATACCAATGCCATGCCCTGTTCTATGGGGTAAACCTGGTAGATTATAATCTGGGCCTAAGCCATCGGACGCTAAGCTGTCTCGCGCGGCCTTATCAACATCTCCACAGGGTAGGCCTGGCTTTACTGCATTAAAGGCTGCGTACTGCGCGCGTTTTTCACTTTCCCACATCGCCTTTTGTTTCGCTGTTGGCTTACCAAAGCAGTAGGTTCGCGTAATATCAGATAGATACCCATGAACTTTGCAGCCGGTATCAATAAGTACTAAATCGTTTTCTTTCAATACTTGCGGGTCTTTTACCCCATGTGGAAATGACGTTGCTGTACCAAAAAGTACAATGCAAAAGTAGTTGCCACTGGCACCCACTTTTTTGTGAGCATCATTGATAAAGGCTTCTACTTCTGTGGTAGTAATCCCTGTATAGAGCATACTGGCTGTAGCCTTATGCACTGCGAGAGTCATATCCATAGCACGCTGTATAAGCGCAAGCTCATTAACCGATTTGTGCATTCGGCAGTGGGCAGTAATCTCTGCGCCATTAATAATGCTGGCGCCTTCAGGAAGGGCCTTATTAAACCCGTCAACAACGAAAAATTGAGTCGATTCATCTACCGCGATTTTCTTGCCACCAGCAGTATCAATTTCACCCACTAAACGAGCAACCAGTGCATAAGGGCTTTCATGCTCTTGCCACCCAATAATGTCACCCTCGATGAGTTTACGCTCTTCAAGGGAGTCAATTTCAAAATAAGGTGCCACGTAGATAATATCGCCAGAGGCAGGAAGAATAGCGCCCACTAAACGCTCACTGGCATACCACTGCATACCCGTAAAATAAGTTAAGTTAGTGCCGGCATTAAGGTACAGCGCAGCAATACCATTTTGCTGCATATATTGCTGAGCTTTATCTATGCGAGATAAGTATTCACTTTTTTGAATAGGCGCTACATCGCTAGTCATATTTGAAAGACTACCCAGTGCTTCTTCCTTTGTTTTCCCGCCAATCAGTGTTGTCATAACCTGCCCTTATAATGTTATTAGTCGATAAAGCAGGTGCACTGTACAACACTGAAGTGAAAAGTCGAGAAGCCAGTTAAAGGATCATTAATCCCCTGCCTGCTTGGGTAATTTAAGCGTAAATGTGGTGTCTAGGTCGCTCGATTCTTAAAAAACGCCCTGCCTAAACACTTATTTTTAAGCTGGGGTAAAGATTGAAAAACTCACACCAATGAGAAATCGACGGTATCTCTTTTTTCTTATCTGCGCTAATTGGCAATACACCTTTAAAATGACTCGCGCCGGTATATTTCACCACCTGCATATCGGCAGCTAGTGCACCTTGAATACCCGCTTCTGAGTCTTCAATAACTAAACAATGCTTAGGCTTAACACCTACTTTTGATGCAGCAAGTAAAAATATATCAGGGGCTGGCTTCCCATTTACAACTTCTGTACTTGTGGTAATGCGCCCTTCAAAAAAAGAAAGAAGACCTGTTGTTTCTAGCGCAAACGCCACACGCTCTGGACTGCTGCTGGTCGCAATACAATTTTTCACGTTCAAATGCGCTAATACATCATTTAACTGGGGAGTTGTATCTAACTCTTCAGCAAACACTTTTAACAGCGCAGTTAGGTAGTTATCTCGAAACTCAGCCGGAAGCATGACATTGAAATCAGTTAAAATCTGCTTTTGTGCAGACTCGTAACTTTGTCCTAGAAAATACGTATCGAAGTAGTTGCTTGTAACCTCTACACCTAAGTCGCCTAGCATGGCGATAATGACCCGTTTACACAGCACTTCACTATCGACTAATACGCCATAACAGTCGAAGATCACAAGTTCAATGTCTGTACTGTCGAGGGAGGTTTTACTGCTACCCATTTAATAATCCTTGTATCTTTCGTCCTTTAAAAACGTGCAGGCTATTGTTGAATGCAATAACCCGCACATTAACTAAAAACGAATTATGCTACACGCTCTTCGCCCCAAGAAAGTGAGGGAATGGTTACGCCATCTTTGTCAAAATGCATAATTTTACTTTCTGCGGCAGTTAGGTTGACCACATCGCCATAGCTCACCGGACAATCACCGTCAGCTTTAACCGTGAGCGTACCAGCACCTTCTACATGCACATGTAAAAAGGTTTCTGAGCCAAGATGCTCCACTACGCCTACCTTGCCTGACCACAACCCTCGCTCTTGGGTAATTTTTAAGTGTTCTGGTCGCACGCCAATGGCATGTGTGTCGTCGCCGGCTTTAGGCATCACATCAATGAAATTCATTTTAGGCGAGCCAATAAACCCAGCTACAAAGCGGTTAACTGGCTTTTGATATAGCTCTAGCGGCGTGCCGACTTGTGCGATAATACCGCCATTGAATACCGCTATACGATCGGCCATGGTCATGGCCTCCACCTGATCGTGCGTTACATAAATCATGGTGGTATCTAAACTTTTATGAAGTTCTGATATTTCTAGGCGCATGTTCACTCGAAGTGAAGCATCCAGGTTAGACAATGGCTCATCGAACAAAAATGCCGAAGGTTGGCGCACAATAGCACGGCCAATTGCCACACGCTGACGCTGACCACCTGATAATTGACCCGGCTTGCGATCAAGATAATCGGTTAGGTTCAGCATTTTAGCCGCTTTTTCAATTTTTTCGTCAATCACAGCAGGCGCTACTTTTGCGCGCTTAAGCGGAAACGCAATATTACTGCGAACAGACATATGCGGGTATAACGCGTAAGACTGAAATACCATGGCTAAACCACGTTTGGCTGGCGGCATATTTGTGGCGTCTTCACCGTCAATATCAATGTTGCCGCTAGTCGTATCTTCAAGTCCTGCAATCATGCGAAGTAAGGTAGATTTACCGCAGCCCGATGGCCCAACAAACACAATGAATTCACCGTCACGGATATGTAAATCTAGCGGTTTAATAACATTTACGTCGCCAAAGCTTTTTGTCACTTGTTTTAAAGTAATGCTTCCCATTGGAATACTCCTACTTAACCGCGCCGAAACTTAATCCGCGCACTAATTGTTTTTGACTGAACCAACCAAGAATAAGGATTGGCACCACAGCCATCACAGAGGCTGCTGATAATTTCGCGTAAAATAAGCCTTCTGGGCTTGAATAACTGGCAATAAAGGCAGTTAACGGTGCTGCATTCGCGGCGGTAAGAATGAGTGTCCAAAAGGCTTCATTCCACGCCAATATAACGTTTAGCAGCAAGGTTGACGCAATCCCGGGTAAGGCGATTGGTAGTAACACGTGAAAAATTTCTTCTTTGATGCCAGCGCCGTCCATTCGTGTCGCTTCAAGAATTTCATGAGGGATTTCTCTGAAATAGGTGTAAAGCATCCACACCATGATAGGTAAGTTAATGAGTGTCATTACAATCACCAAACCTAAGCGTGTATCTAGCAGACCGAAATCACGGAACAACAGATAGATAGGAATTAGCACCCCAACCGGTGGAAGCATTTTGGTTGATAGCATCCACATCAATAGGTTTTTAGTTCGCTTAGTTTGCACAAAGGCCATCGACCATGCAGCCGGAATAGCAATAAGCAGTCCAAGTAAACTTGCCCCTAATGAGATGATCACAGAGTTCATAAAGTGTTCGAAATAAGGTGAGCGAGCTAACACATCTTTGTAGTTCTCTAGCGTCCACTCAAACATAAATAAGCTTGGTGTGGCTGAAATCGCTTCAGATTCCGTTTTAAAGCTGGTGATCATGGTCCAAAGAATAGGAAAGAAAATCATCCCACTGATGGTCCACGCTAAAATGGTGTAAATGACTTTTGATTTATTCGTGCTGTTCATTACCTAGCCCTCCAAATTCTTGCCGATAAGGCGCATTAAGAAGATGGCAACAATGTTGGCAATAATGACTGCTACAATTCCACCTGCTGAACCGCCGCCCACATCAAACTGAAGTAGCGATTGGGTGTAAATTAAGTACGTAATGTTGGTAGAGGAATAACCTGGGCCACCACTCGTAGTTACCAATATTTCTGCAAAAATAGACAGCAAGAAAATGGTCTCAATAAGAATAACTGCGGTGACTGCTCGGGATAAATGCGGCAACACAATGTAAATAAATTTACTGAACGGGCCTGCACCATCTAAATCCGCCGCTTCTAGTTGCTCTCTATCTAACGATTGAATAGCGGTAAGTAAAATTAGCGCCGCAAACGGCAGCCACTGCCACGACACAATAATGATAATGGATAGCAACGGAATTTCTGCAAAGAAATCGATAGGGGTTGCACCAAAGAATTCGGCAAGATGAGCAAACAGCCCGTTTACCGGGTTCATGAACATGTTTTTCCACACCAATGCGGAAACCGTTGGCATAACAAAAAACGGTGCCAATACCATGATGCGGACATAGTTTCTGCCCCATATGGCTTGGTCGAGCAATATGGCTAAACCAATACCGCCGCAGATGGTAATAAACAGCACACCGCCAACTAGCAATAAGGTATTAAAAAATGACTCTATAAAAGCAGGATCGGTGAGAAAAAACTCGTAGTTCAAAAAGCCTATGTATTCATTATCGCCAGGCATGAGCAAGTTATAATCTAAAAACGAGAAATATAACGTCATGCAAAGCGGAACAATCATCCAAGCTAACAGCAAGGTGACCGAAGGAAACAGCATCATTTTGGCTAAGGTACGAGATTGGGTAGTCGCCATTGCTAAGCCCCTTACAAGTGAAAAAAGTGGGTAAGTGCACCTTGCACCTACCCGTGGTTAACGTTTTATTATTTTGGGTAACGCGCTTTGCGCATGGCTCTTTCAACTAGTCGCTGAGAGCTTTGAAGTGCTTGGTCTACCGTCATGCGGCCCGTTAGTGCTGCACTAAACTGCTGACCAACTGCTGTTCCTATGCCTTGAAACTCAGGAATAGCAACAAACTGGACACCCACATAAGGCACTGGTTCTACCGTTGGATTTTTAGGGTCTGCAGAGTTGATAGAATCAAGAGTAATTTGCGCAAAAGGTGCCGCATTCATGTACTCAGGGTTTTCGTAAAGCGAAGCTCGCGTACCAGGAGGTACATTTGCCCAGCCTTTCTTTTCAGCCACTAATACAGAGTATTCTTTTGAGGTAGCCCAGCTGATGAACTTCATCGCTGCATCGCTTTTCTTACTGCTGGAAGGAATAGCTAATGTCCATGCCCACAACCAGTTTCCGCGTTTACCTAGGCCGTTATCTGGCGCTAGAGCGAAACCTACTTTGTCTGCAACTTCAGAATCTTTCTCGTTTGTCACAAAACCGCCTGCAACCGTTGCATCAATCCAAATACCGCATTTACCGGTTTGAAACAGCGCTAAGTTTTCATTAAAGCCGTTCGCTGATGAACCTGGAGGGCCATACTTGTCCATTACATCAACATAGTATTCTAAGGTGTCTTTCCATGCTTTGGAGTCAAACTGAGGCTTCCAGTTTTCATCGAACCAGCGTGCGCCAAACGAGTTAGACATAGACGTTAGCAATGCAATATTTTCGCCCCAGCCCGCTTTACCACGAAGACAAATACCGTAAACACCTGCTTCTTTGTCTGTCATTGCTTCGGCTGCTTCACGGATAAATTTCCATGTAGGTGCTTTTGGCATTTCAAGACCGGCTTTGACCATTAAGTCAGTGCGGTACATCACCATTGAACTTTCGCCGTAAAACGGTGCAGCATAGAGTTTGTTATCTACTGACAGGCCGCTACGAATAGCAGGCAGTAAATCTTCTACGTCATAATCAGCGCCAAGGCCATCAAGCTCTTCCAACCAGCCTTGGTTACCCCAAATTGGCACTTCATAAGTACCAATTGTCATCACATCGTACTGGCCGCCGCCAGTGGCTACGTCGGTAGTGACACGTTGGCGTAGAATGTTTTCTTCAAGCGTTACCCACTTTAAATCAATACCTGGGTTTTTCTCTTCAAAGTCGCTACTCAGTTCTTTCATGGCAATCATGTCGCCATTGTTTACTGTTGCGATGGTAATGGTTTCAGCTTGCGCCGCCGTGGTTATCGCCAATGCACTGGCAATCACTAAAGATAATTTTTTCAACATCGGGTAGTTCCCCTTTAGGTTTTGAAGGGTATGACTTCCCCCTCCCCTTCATTTTCGATGGGGATAAAAGTCATACTCGTTTCATTACTTAATGTTTTGGTTGGTTTGAAAGCGTCAGCGTTTTAGATAAAACCGCTGACGCTGCTGAATGTTTATTGAATTAGAACTTCACTGAAATTTCAGACGTGATGCCATCGAAACCTGTACCAATCTGGCCACCAGAGTTCACGCCTTCGTCTTGGTTAACGTATTCCACTTTCCACAAGGCTCTGTCGTTTATCCAGTAACCTGCAGATACTTGTAAACGCGTGACTTCGTTGTCAGTTTGTTCAATTAGGTCAGAGGTATTTTCTGACTCTGCGTAACGTGCCGCTACGTAAAGCTTCTCAGGAAGAATATATTGTTGGGCTTCTAGCGCCCAGTACTGCACCGATGAATCGCCTTCAATCACTTGGTTTGAATCAAAGGTTGTACCCGCTGGGTCTAACACGCCATCTGTACCAAAGTAAGTAATACCCGCCACCGCGTTTCCATCGGAATCGGCAAAGGTGTAGTCGTCAGACGCTTTACCTAACATCACAATAACACTCGTTTGATCAGATGGTTGGTAAGCCAAGTTCAATTGCATAATTAACTGGTTCAAGCCTGGCAGTGCGCCAACATGGGTATCACGCTCACTAGATGCAGAGGCTGAAAAGTTATAGTTTTCGCCATCGCCGAAACCATAGTTAGTGGTCGTAACGCCATCAAGGCTTGCTACACCATCAGCGAATACAAGCTGGTCGCCTTGATTAGCTTGAAAAACGTTTAAGCCTGCTTTGAAACCACCTTTAAACTCAAGGGTACCTTGCAATCTGTAGTTGTAACTTCGGTCTTCTTGGAACGCTTCGCCGAAGCTAGACGTAGTCATGTGGCCCGCAACGTTATATGAACGAAGAATGCCGCTATCGAAGGTCTCGGTGTAGCTTAGTTGGATACCGTTCTCAGCTGTGGCGTAGTCGTTAATTCCATTACCAATTAACGCGTTACCTTGGTTGTCAGCGCCATCTTGGAATCCTTTAAACTGAAAAGGAGATGCGCCAATGTTACCTACACGCAAGATAAGGCTTGAATTCTCTTTTTCATAACCAGTAAGGCCAAACATATCAAACTCGATGCCAGCGAAATCTTGGTGGAATGAGAAGTCTCTGTCGCCATTATTACCAAAGTCATTAGGTTCTTCAGCAATATCGATATCGGCTGTGATGTTGTCGGTAATTTTAAACTTGAACATCAAGTTAACGCGCAAACGGCCAAAACCATCTGATTGTGTTTCATCTTCAGGGCGAAACGCGCCGTCTTTTGCTTGAATAGCCTGATAGTTCTGCATAGCTAGAAAATTAACTTGAACACGACCATCTAGAAACTCATTAGGTTCACTCGGCGGCACATACATTGGCTAGGTTTCGCTTAGTTCCTGAGCCACTACGAGTGACGGCGCCATAGCAGCCATAATCGCTGATGCCAGTACGCTTAACCCTGCAGTTTTAAAATTAGATCGAGAAGTCGCTTGTTGAAGCTGGTTATTTTCTAACATGGTGAACCCTCAAGTTTCTATGTTCGGTTTTATAAAGTGATTGGAATTTTCGTCAGACTCGTGTCTGCGCATATTCTCTGTTCGCTATGAGCAAAACCTTTGGGATAAACCAAATCGGTCACATGCTCAAAATTGGGGCATATGACCATTTTTATATTTTAACGTCAACAACTTTTTTAACAAATAGTTTTCATTTATATTTCAAATTAAAATTAACCAAATAAATTCAATTACATAACAAAATAACATCAAGATTACATTTACATTTTAATGTAAACGATAACAATTAATCCAGAATGAAAAACGATTAAACTTTGTTATTGGAAGTGCAACTCGAGAAAGGAAAGCAAAGAGCAAAAGATAACAACCATGGCAATAAACCACACCAGTTCTTAAACTTTTGACCGAAATAGAGTGTATTTTCGAAAGGTTTTTTAGGCGCATAATATTATGGTAGAACTAGGGTGAAGAACGACATCATGATTTAGACCATGAACGACACCATGCTATTTTGAAATTGAACTAGGTTTTGTAACGGGCTTTCCGGCAGGCGTTCTGTTTGGCTCCTGCCTATGTGACAACTACTCGAATCAACGTGGAACTGCCGCAATAATTCTATTGCGCCCCGCATCTTTTGCTTTGTATAAGGCTTTATCTGCACGTCTAAATGCATAAACGATATCAGCAGCGTCTGTACATATTGTCCAACCTATACACGCGCCAATTTTTAAACCGCTAAGCTGCTGAAGGCTCAGTGTATTAATTTGCTTGTGAATATCGGCTAGCGTATCGCTAAAATGCTGTTCACTTACGTTTTGTTGAATAATAGCAAACTCTTCACCACCAAATCTTCCCGCCATACATTCCTTGCTATTTAAGGGCTGCAGTATTTTGGCAATTTCAATCAACACCGTATCGCCTGCTTCATGCCCGAAAGTGTCGTTAATATTCTTAAAATGATCTAGGTCTATCAACGCCACTGCAATGTGATGATGATTATCCGCCTCTGATGAAAAGCTAGCGTCTACGAATAAATCGATACTTCTTCGATTCGGTAAGTTCGTTAACCCATCGTTAGCAGCTAGCTTTTTGAGCATTTCATTTGATGCGCGTAATGCTTTTGTACGCTCTTGAATTAGCGCCTCAAGCTTCGACGCTTGCTCGCTTTTTAATACGGCATTGGCCTTCTCGGTATCACGCTCTTTTTGGACTATTTTGACGAAAAGCCGAGACGCTAATATCACCATGAACATACATGTAATCAATACGCCAACCATGAACATGGTGATAGGATCTAATTGAAGGTCAATACCAAAAAGAGCAATAAGCACGAGCGAAAGGGTACTTAACACTACAGGGAAAATCGTCACCGCCAGCCACTTTGCCCTGTCAGAGCCATTTTTGTGTTCTTTGTAAATCACAATGCTTGCGAAAATAACAAAGGGAAACAGTAGAATAACGGGCAAACGTAACGCTTCATCTAACCCTACGTAACGCCATACCAGCAAGCCGAGAAAAGGCAAGATTGATCCGCAAAATATAGCAAATTTCAATCCATAAACAGTCCTATTGGGGCGCTTCAAACTAGAAAACACGGTCCATCCTGCCGTGAGCAATACGGCGTAAATACTAGCGGCGTAAGTGATGTCATTTAACTGAGGGATGGTTGGCCATAAAATTTCAAAGGCGTAACCAAATACCCTAAAAAACCAGAATGATGTGGCAAAGATAAAAGCGGCGAAACTCAAAAACGCCATCTTTCTTGTGATAGTAAAAACAACCAAACTAAGAATGGTTAGTATCGACATAGCCCCGAAAAATGTCATATCACGCTGCAGCGAATCGACATACATTTTGTTCACCTTTTCAGGGGTGGCAACAAAAAAGTTGTAGCGCAGTATTTTTCCTTCCATGTGACCATAGATTTGCATTTTATCTTGGGCGGGAAGAATGAACGGGAAATGGTAGTTAGGTACTAGTACTTCTCGGCTTGAAAATGGCAGCGCATCGCCGGTTATCCACGTGTGGGTGCCATCTGACACGTACAGATGCTCAATCGAAGGAAAAGTGATAGAAAACCAAAGGGGAACAGGCTCATTACGTGCATTTTCAATGGTCACCCGAAAATGCAAATATTGGTGGGGTGCGCGGCTTATTTTACTCTGATCATCTACCCATAATTCGTCTCCTACTAGGGTATTACCATCAGCAACTGCAAATTCCATGTGACCAGTTAAATCGTACTCTAATGCCTTATCTTCAAATAAAGCCGTGCTATAGCAAGCTGTACTTTGCACAATAAAAAACAGTGCGAAAAGCATAGGCAGAAGCCTAACCATGTAAGATCCTTATACAAACAACACACACTTTAAAATAATAATATAGGTGTGTTTAATACCTCAGGTACATCAATAATCATCACATTCGTCATGAAATGCATCTATTTCTGAGTCATTAAAAGTATATCACTAACGGTTTGTTTTCAAACGTTGATTTCACACATTGAAATGTATGATCGTAATAGAAGGTACAAAAAACAGCATCATCTAATCCTAAAGTTACCGCCAAACTTACGACCCTGGTTCTCGCCTTATCGTCACCCTTTTTTGTTGAATGAGCGTCTCTAACGAAGTCTTATTGAAATCTCCAACAAATGCTTCTTCATCATGAACTGACTCTAAGCCTACCCAGGTATTTTTACCCGATGCTTTGGCGAGATATAAACACGCGTCTGACATCTCAATCAATTTTTCCAAATGACATGAAATAACCTTGGTTGGAATAAGTGGATAACATACGTAACCTACCGAGCAAGTTATCGGTAGGGCCGTGTTGTCGTGCATTTCAAATTTTGTGTCATTAATCGCTTTTACTAGGCGCTGCGCTAACACCATGGCACTTTTACGATCAACAAACCTTGCTACCGCAACAAACTCTTCCCCGCCCCACCGAACAATATAATCAGATTGCCTGAATACATGTTCTAATCGCTTAGAAAACTCTATTAAGACTTCATCACCTATTTGGTGACCAAATCTGTCATTCACTTGTTTGAAGTCATCAATATCTAGAATGAAAACCAGCAAATCTGAGCCAATGGGTTTACGGCCTTTGCCTTGATGCCAGTCGGAAAACTCTCGGTTGCACAGTGCGATATCTGTTTTAATAAATTTTTGTAAATAACGGCGATTCTTCAAACCTGTTAGTGTATCGGTGATACTTTCAGACTCTATTAGCTTAAGTGACTGAATGAGCTGTTCATTCTTTTCGCTTAGCTCTCGGGTTTGAATTCTAACTTTCCACTCTAGGCGTTCGTTTGCTTTGCGCAATGTGTAACGCCGGTATAATACAAACAGAAGAGAAAATAGGATGACAATGAGCCCAATAAACACGTTTTTCAAAAGCAACTTTTCGTTTAGCGCGGCTTGCTCAAGAGCCTGCTCTTTTACTTTCAAATTTAGCTCTAGCTCTTTACGTACAGACTCAGTTTGCGCTTGCACATTTGCTATCGCTTCCACTTTATTTTCATCGTTAAGTTGTTCTTTGACTCGCATCAGTGTTTTAAGCGCAAGAAAAGCAGCATCGTAGCGACTCATTGCTTCTAGTGAATTTACTTTGGCCTCATGGAACTGGACTTCAATGGGTAGCCGCTCTGCCTGCTTCGCTTTTTCTATTCCCTGATTAGCATAGTCGATAGAAATTTCATATTTATTGGTAATAAATGCATGCTGCGCAGCAACTACCAGAGCATTCAATGTAAGTGCTGGGAATCGACCATTGGCGGTACGTAATACGTTTTGGATAACCTCGTTGGCTTTGTCGTAACCACCTCTAGCGATATATATTTTAGCCAGCGTTAACTTATACATATCAGCATATTCAGTCGACTTAACTTCATTAAAAAGACGAATGGCTTCACTAGCATGTGATTCGGCAGCTTCAAAATCTGACAGCGCTAATAATGACTCAGCAATTAAGGCATTGTTGAATGCAATATTTTGAATCATGCCACGCTTGGTATTTATCTCCAGAGAGCTATAGAAATACGCTAATGCACTGCGGTGAGCCCCCATCTTGGCATTTAGACCCCCTAAGCTATACAGCACCTGTGACTTTTCAGCATCACTGCCTTGTTCTACAGCATGAGCGAGCGCGGTTTGGTACGCCATAATAGCCCCTTCATAATCACCGATAGCGCCCAACGCCATGCCCATATAACTGCCGACAATACTTAGGCTTTTTTTATCATCTAAGGCCTTGTAAATCCGCTACGCGCGATGGTAATAATCAAGGGACAAGGGATATTCAGACATGCTGTAGTAGGCGTAACCAAGCATGGTATAGACATGAGCTAATGCAAAATCGTTAGACAAACGAGAATACATTAACTCAGCTGACTTCAATAATTCGATAGCGTGTGAGTATCGAGTTCGGCTGATCTCATTCTCGGCTGTAATAGTGGCTAGATCAGCTTGTAATTCGGGCGTTTGTGAATGGTCTACTATGCGTTGCAGATCTTGCGTTAACAACTCTGCTTTCTCAATGTCTCCTAATTCCCTTTCATTACGAATAGATGCTTTTAACGCATCGACATCCCCTTTCTTGCCGGTACCAGTATGTTGGGCGTCAGCGTGCTGGGCCTCAACATGCATACTCGTGATAAAAACTAAAAAGAAAAGGAATCGCAGGATGTGCATTTAGGGCCTAAAAATAAGTCGTTTCGTCCAATGAACTACCCAAAGAATAGCTGCAAACACCTAATTCTGCACAGATTTATTTGAAATAATGTAAGGCGTTTATTTTGATAAGTGGGTGTGATTTGTCTACTTTCACTTTTTGAAAAATAGTTGGCCTATAAAAAAGCCGGGCGATTTCTCGACCCGGCCGACAAAACGGGAATATAGTTAGTCTACTTCAATTTCACCTTCTTCAATTGCTACTATTCTACGAGCCTCTACATAGGTTTTTATGGCCCATAGTGTCTCTTGATCTAAAATGGGTTCAGACTGCCCTTCTGGAATTCCGCCTAACGCAGGCATGCCTTTTGATGATCCAAAACGAAGGCGCTCTACATACCATTCATCGTCTTCCATACTTTCGGGGTCGAGCAAACGTAAATCTGGGTTTATGCCACCTGACTGCGCATGAAGACCATGACAAACGGCACAGTTATTTGAGTAGGCTGACTCGCCAAATTCATACACCTTCTTGTGAGTTTCTTCATCTAAATTACGATAAGGGTTTTCAAACACCCAGCCATCTTCAGACTCATCACCATCGGTAATTTTTTGCATTTCAGAGCTGTCAGCGCCTTGTGGCGTCACGTTGCCATGTGCTGCTAACTTGTGCGCCGTTAAGGCCAGAAAAAGCGTTGTAATTAAAAGAGATACTTTTACTTTCATCATTCATACATCCTCTCAAGCTGATGAAAAAATTATACTGAATGTGATAATTGGGGTAACTCTACTTTGGTTTTGAAAGGCTCCTCCTTTGGGAGGATAAAGGCTATTTCAGATATAAAAAAGCCGATACCTACAAAGGTATCGGCTTCTATCGTATTTAAAACAAATTAGTTCTTAGCCACTTGTTCATAACGCTTTGGTAATTTAAACGTCCACACCGTACCACCTTGGTTTAGGTGCTTAACCCGCTTAGCAACTTCGCCGCCCCATAAAGGCACTGCACCGCCCCAGCCAGACAACACAGACACATATTGCTCGCCTTCCATCTCCCAAGTTACTGGCGACCCTACAATGCCTGAGCCGGTTTGGAACTTATAAACCATCTTTCCGGTTTTATCGTCAAAGGCCATTAGGTAACCTTCTGGGTTGCCTGTCCATACTAGACCGCCGCCTGTAGTCATTACCCCACCCCATAGTGGCGCATAGTTGTTATAACGCCATACTTCTTTACCGGTTTTAGGGTCAATGGCGCGAAGTACACCTATAAAGTCTTCATTGACAGATTTGATAGTAAAGCCAGCACCTAAGTAAGCAGCGCCCTTTTTATATGAGGTGGTTTCGTTCCAAATATCCATTTCCCATTCGTTGGAAGGTACATAGAACAAACCCGTATCAGGTGAATACGCCATAGGCATCCAGTTTTTTCCACCTAAGAAAGCAGGACGAGCGACAACCTGTGCGCCTTTTTTACCATCGTCTGAAAGTGACGGATTACCAGGACGCGTTTCGTCAATGTAAAGTGGGCGGCCATTCTCATCTAGGCCTTTGGCCCACGTTAGCTTATCTACAAACGGGAAGCCTCGAATGAAATCACCATCTTCACGGTTCAATACATAAAAGAAGCCGTTTCTATCTGCAGTGGCAGCGGCCTTCACCGTTTTACCTGCCTCTTCATAATCAAACGATATAAGCTCGTTTACACCATCGAAATCCCAGCCATCGTGTGGCGTAGTTTGAAAGTGCCATACAATTTTTCCCGTTTTAGGGTTAATCGCTAAACGAGATGAAGAGAAGTAGTTATCGCCAGGGCGAAGGTGAGAGTTCCAAGGTGATGGGTTACCTGTACCAAAGAATAACAGCCCTGTATCAGCATCATAAGTGCCGCCTAGCCAGGTTGCAGCACCGCCAGTTTTCCATAAATCTGCAGGCCAAGTTTTACCCGCCCCGCCGCCAGAAATACCATTCTCGGTTTTTTCACCGTCTTTCCACATATAACCCATGTGGCCTTCAACAGTAGGTCTAACCCAAATCTGTTTGCCAGTTTTAGCATCAAAGGCGTATACCTTTCCTACTACACCAAATTCACCACCCGAGTTACCCGTTATCACCATACCATCAATAATAATAGGCGCGGCAGTAATGGAGTAACCAGCCTTGTAGTCTTCTACTTTTTTCTTCCATACGGTTTTGCCCGTATCTTTATCAAGGGCTACCAGTTTGGCATCAAGGGTGCCGAATATGACCAAATTATCGTACAAGGCTACGCCGCGATTAATCACATCACAACAAGGCATAATACCATCGGGCAAACGAGCTTCGTACTGCCAGAGTTCTTCGCCAGTCATCGCATTAATGGCCCATACGCGAGAGTAAGAACCCGTCACATACATAACGCCATCTTTTACCATAGGCTGAGACTCTTGGCCCCGCTGTTTTTCGCCACCAAGCGAAAATGCCCAAACTGGGCGAATTTCTTCAATGGTGTCTTTGTTAATTGCAGATAGTGGGCTATAGCGCTGCGCGCGTAATCCCATGCCATACGATACGATATCGTCAGTAGTGGCTTGGTCGTTTTGTATATCTTTGTCGGTCACGTTAGCTTGAACGGGGGAAATTGCCCCCGCACAAACCAATAAAGCTAAGGCAATTCTTTTTAGTGGTAGTTGTTTATTCATAACGTTTCCTAATGCGTATTGGCCATGAATGTGTCTGATTTTCAGACTATTCGATAGAATTAGAATAGCGGTGCCCGATGGGCGTGCCTATGGAACGGCTGAGTGAATTGTCCCCTCCTTTAGGAGGAGGAATTAACAGGAAATGTGCCTAATAAAAGTGGAGCTATTGCAATAGCATTGCTCGCCGGCATTACTCAACAGCATAATAATCTGGCATTTCATAGGCGGCATGATACTGACTAAAAATGTGCGCCATTTTTTCGGTCAGTACCATCTCGGTAATTACATCGCCAACTTCATACGCTAGGGTTCGGTAGTCGTTGTGCGCGGCTATACCTAAATCCCACTTCTGTTTTCCTATAAGAGGAAACGCGTTGCTAGCGAGTTTGAATTTTGTGTTATCAAGAAACTGAGACAAATAGCTAATTTGTGTTCGAAGGCCCATTACCGCATCAACATCACCTTTTTTCATGGCATCGATGGCAAGTTCATTGCTAGCATACTGAGAGGTGTTATCTCGTAACCTTCCGCCAAAGGCCGAGGTGAGGTAAAAATGAGGAATACTGTCTATTTCAGCACCAATGGTATGGTATTGAAACATTGCCATGGTCTCTACCTCTGGCAACTGTTCTGTGTTGTGAATTATCTGCCAGCTTTCTTGTTGATACGGTGCGAACATATGAACTAACTCATTCGCTAATAAGCCAATATCATCACGTTTTTGGGAAAAAGAACGGTCGTAGGGAGCACGCATCATTAAGTCAGCTTTTACTTTGTGAATAATGTGCCCCTTCCATAAAAAATTACGAAAATCGTCTTCCGTTGTTTCCCCGGGGGTCATCCAAGTTAACACTAATTCCACATTGAATTTAGCAGCAATTTCTTTAGCTATATCAACATCTATTCCTTTCGCTGAACCCGCTTCCATGTATGAGTAAGGTGGGTAGTCATTATAAACCGCGATATTAATCTTCTTACTTTCGATAATGTCATCAAAAGACCGAGCAAAAACACTGGTGCTTAATACATTCAAGCTTAAAAAACTTAAAAGTATGAAAGGAATAAAATAAAAGGTTCGCAAACAAGTCACTACAAGAAACTCTCTTGACGCTAAGTACTTTCAATACTAATGCGCAGACAGGCATTCACGAATGCTACTTTAGCGCCATAGCATTCCTCCTTTAGGGGGATGTTATTCGGGAATAATGCCATATACCCTTTTTGTATCGCGACTGACAAAAGGCACACTTTTAAAAAAAGTGTGAAAAGAAGTGTGAGAAAAGCCCTTCGCTGGTTCATGGAAAAAGTAAAAATATGGATAGGAGTATCAATCCTATTGATAAGCGTATCGGCCTTGCATGCCAATGTTCATGCCCAATCGGGGAGTCAGCCAGAAAATAAATATGTAGGGCAAGCTGAAGCCCAACCTAGCACTACGAACATTGTCTATATTAACGTGGAGCGCCCTCCCCCCGCAGGAACGCCTTCGTATTTAACCCGTCCTAATGACGAAGGAATTGCGGGTGCCGAAATTGGCATTGAAGATGCCAATATTACAGGAAAATTTTTGGGCTATTCGCTGTCGCTTGCCCGCCTTGACGCTTTTGACTCAGCGGCTACCGATGTGATTGCCAATACCTCTGTGGTGCTTATCGATAGCCCAGACGCTCAATATGAAAAAGCCGTTCGTTCGGTAGTGTCTATTAACCCCAGCGCATTAGTGGTGAATGTAGCCAGTGGCAAGGATGCTTTTCGTCAACAGCACTGCGAACTTAACGTACTGCACACCTACCCTAGCTACCAAATGAAAACCGATGCGCTTGGTCAGTGGCTTAGAACTAAGCGTTTGAGCTCTGTGCTTACCTTGCGCGGCTCCCATGAAAGTGATCAGGCTTACTTAGACGCGTTTTTACGTACCGCGAAGAAATTTAAGTTAAATATTGTTGAAGAGAAAATATGGCAGGCAAGTTTTGATTTACGACGCTCTGCATTTTCTGAAATTCCCCTTTTTACTCGGACTAAGAAACCTTACGACGCTATTTTTGCTGCCGACACCCAAGGTCAGTATGCCTACAGCTTACCCTTTAATACCCACCTTATTGTGCCCATTATAGGGTCGGCAGGTTTGAAACCATTAGGGTGGCATTTTACTCATGAGCAATGGGGCGCAAGGCAGCTGCAAAATCGTTTTAAGGAAAAGTTTTCGCGCAATATGAATGACGTAGACTTTGCTGCTTATGCAGCCATTATCGCCATATCGACCGCATTGCAGCGAAGTGAAAACAATGATTCTGATACCCATGAGCCTGTTACAGGTACAAAATTATTTAACGCATTAGTAGATGACCAACTCAGTATTGCAGCGTATCAAGGTAGGCAACTCACCTTTAGAAAAGGCACCCGCCAACTTCGCCAGCCTGTGTCTCTAGCACACGAAGAAGCGCTAGTGATCCACGCCCCCCTGCCTGGCTTTTTACACCAACGCGATGAACTAGACACCCTAGGTGATGCCACCACTACTTGTAAGGACGCCCTATGAGAACGCAATTTGTAGTTACTAGTATTTGGTTACTAAGTTTGTGGGCTACTAGCCTAAGTGTAAGTGCTATGCCACAGGCATATGTAACCAATGAAAAAGACAATACCCTATCAGTCATTGATATGAATACGTTTGAAGTCACCGACACATTAGACATTGGTGAGCGACCAAGGGGCTTTATACTAAGCGCTGACCAAGCCCATGCTTACATTTGCGCCTCGGATTCCGATCGCATTCAAATTATCGATTTAGACACCCATACTATTGTCGGTGATTTACCGTCAGGTGAAGATCCTGAAACCATAGCCCTGCACCCAAATGGCACTACTATTTACACCGCCAATGAAGATGATGCTCTGCTCACCGTTATTGATATTCCCACCAGCCAGGTAATTGCACAAATAGATGTAGGGGTTGAACCTGAAGGGTTAGCGGTAAGCCATGACGGCCGCATGATGGTGGTTACTTCAGAAACAACAAACATGGTGCACTGGATAGACACCAACACCCACGAGAACATTGCTAACAGCTTAGTAGATGCTCGCCCGCGAGACGCTCACTTTACTGCTGACGATAAGTACCTTTGGGTAAGCTCTGAACTTGGCGGCACAGTCACCATATTTGATACTCAAACCAAACAAAAAGCGCATACCTTATCTTTTGCAGTTAAAGGCGTGTACCGCGACAAAATACAACCCGTTGGTATATTGCTGATGAAAGACTCCCCTTACGCGTTTGTCGCCCTAGGCCCCGCAAATCGCGTTGCTGTGGTAAACACTAGTACGTTTGAAATAGAGAAATACATAGTTGTAGGACGGCGCGTGTGGCAATTAGCCTTTAACCAAGACCAGTCACTATTACTCACCACAAACGGGGTAAGCGGCGACGTGTCGGTTATTAATACTGAAACTCTCGATGTTGAAAAAACGATTAAGGTGGGACGTTACCCATGGGGAATTGCCGTTAAATGGAAATAGATATCCAAGGGGTTACCCACACTTACGGCAAAGTAGCAGCCCTTGATGAAATTTCACTGACCCTTAAACCGGGCTTTAATATTTTACTTGGCCCTAATGGCGCAGGTAAAAGTAGCCTATTTGGGTTGCTCACAGGGTTACAACGAATTGGCCAAGGAAATATTTTATTTAATGGCAAGCCGATAACAAAAAACCGCGCTTCGATTATGAAAAATCTCGGCGTGGTGTTTCAGCAAAGTACGCTAGATATCGACCTTACCGTAAAGCAAAACTTAGCCTATTTTGCCTCGCTTCACGGACTCGCCCCAGACAAATCAATTTCACGTATTACTGATTTATTGACGAAACTTGATCTTAGCGACCGCCTGAACACTAAAATCCGTTATTTAAATGGTGGCCACCGCCGTCGTGTTGAGCTGGCAAGATGCCTTATTCACCAACCTAGTACCTTATTACTCGATGAACCCACCGTAGGGTTAGATATTGCTTCTCGGCGGTTAATTCATTCGGTGGTTCATGACTTAGCAGTGAAACAAGGCGTGACTGTGCTGTGGGCTACTCACCTATTTGAAGAAGTATCGCCGACGGATCCCCTCGCCATATTACTAAATGGGCAATTAGTAGAACGAGATATTTGCTCGGCGCTGCTTACTAAACATCAGGTCTCGGATATTCATCAGCTTTGGGATGTATTAACTCGTGCAAACTAATATCAATACCCTCTATAAGTGCAAGCAAATTACACAGACTAAGGTTCCGGCATGATGTACTGGCGCTGTTTTGTAGGCGTATTAAACCGAGAAATGCTGAAATTTTGGCAGCAACGTTCTCGGCTGTTAAGTGCGCTGGTTCGCCCCTTGCTATGGCTATTTGTGTTTGCCGCGGGATTTCGTTCAGCGCTAGGGCTTTCTATGATACCGCCCTACGAGACTTACATTCTGTATGAGGAATACATTGTACCAGGGTTAGCCGCCATGATTGTGTTGTTTAACAGTATGCAAAGCTCGCTGTCTATGGTTTACGACCGAGAAATGGGCAGCATGAAGGTACTGTTAATGAGCCCAGTACCCCGTTCATTTCTGCTTTGTAGTAAATTGGTGGCCAACACACTGGTTTCAGCAATACAGGTTTATTTATTCTTTTGCTTTGCCTTACTTGTTGATGTGCAGTTGCCCTTAATGGGTTATGTCTACGCGCTTCCTATCATTGCATTACTGTCTATTTTTCTTGGCTCGCTGGGCTTATTGCTGGCGAATTCCATTAAGCAATTAGAGAACTTTGCTGGTGTGATGAACTTCGTTATCTTTCCAATGTTTTTCCTTTCAAGTGCGCTTTATCCATTGTGGAAAATGCAAGAAGCAAGCGAATGGCTGTATAAAGTGTGCGCCTTTAATCCTTTTACCAGTGGTGTTGAGCTACTGCGCTTTGGCTTGTATGAAAAGCTTGCAGCAAAAGAGCTAGTGATTGTACTTGTGCTCACTCTAATTACCTTTACCTTCGCCGTAAGAAGCTTTAGGCCAAAACCTGCTGCTAGCTTTTCAACTTCCAGCTCTGGAAACTCTGGAAACAGTGGAGCTGGAAATAAGGGGGCTGGAAATAAAGGGATTGGAAATAAGAGCGATGGGAAAAAACAGCGCATAAAAGCAAACCAACAAGGGCGCCCATGACAAACGTAACATTAGCACCTCACCGCAACTTACACGAAGTAGTCGCCGATTGCGTAATATGGCTTTGCTCACCCACCGATATACAACCCACCATTGAAAACATGCCACATAGCACTCAAGCATTTATTCAGCAGATATTTAATGATGAAGAATTTGTAGGCTCGCAAGGCCAAAAGGTGTTACTTCACCGGCCTGTAGAGACCGCGGCAAAACGATGGCTTATATGGGGAGCGGGTAATTTAGAAGAGAATATCAGCCTTAGTTTTGATCATCCTTCAGCTTCTCACGGCACACGTAAGCTATTTGTTGATATGTTTAAGTACGCGCTTTCGTTAAAGGCGGCAACAATCACTTTGGTACTGCCTTGGGGAACGACTTACAGTGCTATCAGCCACACTACTTCCCTCACTATGCACAGCGCAAGCAAACAGAGAGAGCTAGGTATATCGCTGGTTCGCCAGTTATTGCGAGCTATTCATTTTTGTTGCTATCAATTTAAAGGATATAAATCTTCCCCTCACTTGTTATCTAACGTAATGCCTAGCTTAAACATACAAGTATCGTCAACAGACGTGGCAGCTAACCTAGTTTTAGATAAGGCGTTAAATGAAGCTTCAGTCGAAGCACTTAATGGAGACTCTGCGCTAGCATCGGACAATACCTCAGATGCACTACTGGCCTGCGTTAATTATGAGGCCGCACTAGCAAATGGTATGGGCTTAGCGCGAGATTTGTCTCACATGCCAGCGAATTTATGTACCCCAGTTTATTTGGCCGACCAGGCGACAATACTCGCGGATGCGTATTCTAAAATTACTACCGAGATTATCGATCAAGATACATTGGAATCGCTAGGTATGAATGCCTATTTGGCAGTAAATCGCGCATCGGCATTTCCTGCTTCTATGCCGGTGATTCGTTATTCAGGAAATGGCGCTACGCAAAGCAATGACGCCAAAAATACCAAGCCGGTAGTCTTAATAGGGAAAGGTGTAACATTTGATTCGGGCGGCATCACCTTAAAAAGAGGAGGAGATATGCACCACATGATTTACGACATGGCAGGTGCAGCGTGCGTACTTGGAGTAATAAAAGCGGTTGCAGAACTCGGCTTAAACATTAACATTATTGGAATATTGGCTACCGCTGAAAACAGTATTGGCGGTAATGCATACCGGCCCGGCGATATTATTACTACCCACTCAAAACAAACCGTTGAAGTGATAAGCACAGATGCTGAAGGG
The DNA here is from genome assembly GCF_000213655.1 of Alteromonas naphthalenivorans. Classification (NCBI taxonomy): domain Bacteria; kingdom Pseudomonadati; phylum Pseudomonadota; class Gammaproteobacteria; order Alteromonadales; family Alteromonadaceae; genus Alteromonas; species Alteromonas naphthalenivorans. Next base: position 284,883 of record NC_015554.1, on the reverse strand, counting down.
CGCATGCTAATGTGCGATGCACTAAGTTACAGTGAGCGTTTCGCCCCCCACTCAGTCATAGATATAGCAACGCTAACCGGCGCTGCTATTACTGCTTTGGGGTACCAATGCAGCAGTGTAATGAGTAATTCCCGCCCACTAGAACAAGCACTAATTAAGGCTGGTGAACACGCCCAAGATCCAATTTGGCCATTTCCATTATGGCCCGAATATCAAGACGCTATAGCCTCTTCTCATGCCGATATGACAAACGCAGGGAAAAACTCACCAGGTATGATTACCGCAGGCTGCTTTTTGTCCCGCTTCGCTAAAAATTTTTCTTGGGCTCATATGGATGTGGCTGGTACCGCATTTAAATATGGTACTGCCAATTCGGCTACCGGCCGCCCTATTCCCTTACTGGTGGCCTATTTGCAACGCCTAGCCACTGTCCAAAAATCATCATGATTCATGGTAATTCTCCTCCTTTAGAAGGATATCTGTTAACAGATAATCAACATATACTCATATTGAACTCACCCAAAAAGACAGAGGAAATGACGATGTGGACTAAACCTCAATACACTGAAATGCGCCTAGGTTTTGAAGTAACGCTATATATCAGCAACCGTTAGACCTAAGCCATCGTGATAAGTAATCAAAAGGCTGCTATTGCAGCCTTTTTCAAATACCCAAGGAGTAGTTATGCAGGTATTGATTCTTGGCGCAGGCGCAGGCGGCGGGTTCCCTCAATGGAATTGTCATTGCGAAAATTGCAAAGGCGCACGTCAGCACACCATTAAAACAACCCCCCGCACCCAATCGAGCATTGCGGTAAGTGTCGACGGGAGTAAATGGGTATTAATTAATGCCTCTCCCGATTTACGGGAACAAATAAATAGCCATCCTCAGCTTTGGCCTGAAGAGCACGTTGCCCGTGGCACACGTATTTCATCTATAGTGCTCACCGATAGCCAAATAGATCATACCACCGGCTTACTTACACTAAGAGAAGGGTTACCACTTCCTGTGTACTGTACCGATGTAGTAAACGAAGATTTAACCACCAGCTTTCCCTTATTTACCGTGCTTAAACACTGGCACGGCGGCCTTCAGCAACGTTCCATTAGTACTGACTTTCACCATACGTTTGTGCCCGAAGGCGCAGATGGGCTTTTATTCCAACCTGTAGTATTAGAGTCGAATGCGCCGCCCTATTCTACTTATCGCGACAACATTGTTCCGGGCAATAATATTGGCCTTAAAATTACCGATACTCAAACAGGTCACGTGCTTTTTTATGCGCCAGGGTGTATGCAAGCCAACGACACAGTGAAGCAGGTTATGGCCGACGCTGAATGCGTGCTTTTCGATGGCACCTTATGGGTGAATGAAGAAATGATTGACCATGGCTTTAGCCAAAAGCTCGGTACGCAGATGGGGCACATGCCAGTAAATGGCGAAAATGGTGCCATTGCGCTGCTTAACCGCTTTAATGTTAAGCGCAAAGTCCTTATTCACATTAATAACACTAACCCCGTGCTGAATGAAGATTCATCAGCCTTTCATGCATTGCAAGAGCAGAATATTGAGCTGGCTTACGATGGCATGCAAATAGAGGTGTAACATGTTGAAACCTGCATGGACAAAAGAAGAATTCGAACAGCAATTACGCGCAAAAGGTGCGTATTACCATATCCATCATCCCTTCCATAAACGTATGAATGCAGGGCATTGCAGTAAAGAAGAAATACAAGGCTGGGTGGCAAACAGGCTGTATTATCAAATGGCTATTCCAGTTAAAGATGCCGCCATATTAGCAAACTGTGAAGATCAAGAAGTAAGACGCACCTGGATTCAGAGGCTTATCGACCATGATGGCCGGGAAGGTGATACCAGTTTAGGCGGTATTGAAGCATGGCTCCGTCTAGGGGAAGCGGTAGGGCTTAACCGCGATGAATTACTTAATGAATTTCACATATTGCCCGGCGTAAAATTCGCGGTAAATGCCTATGTAAATTTTGCACGCCGCGCATCGTGGCAAGAAGCCGCTTGTTCATCACTTACCGAAATGTTTGCGCCTGAAATACACCAAAGCCGTCTTGATACCTGGCCCACTCACTACACGTGGATAAACCAAGAAGGGTTTACCTATTTTCAAATGCGTTTAGGGCAAGCAAGGCGCGATGTAGAACACGGCCTTCAAATAACGCTCGACCACTTTGTTACCCGCAATCAACAAGAGCGTGCTTTGAACATTCTTCAATTTAAAATAGATATTCTGTGGAGCATTGCCGATGCTATTTGTTTCGCTTATGAATATGGCAGAAAACCTTTCGATGGCATTGCCAATCAACAGGTTTGCCATACAGGGAGATTCTAATGACAAACAAATCTAACACGCCGTCTATGAACCCTTTGTTTCGCTTACAATACGAAAAAGTACAAGATGGGTATGTGCTTCTATTTCCTGAGGGCATGATTAAGCTAAACCCTTCGGCGTCAGAAATCTTAACCCTTGTTGATGGTGTGCGCTCTACAGATGACATTGCAGTAGCGCTTAGAAAGGCCTTTCCCGATGCACCTGAGGATTTAGAAGAAGACGTAACCGTATTTTTGCAACACGCTGAAGAAAAAAAGTGGGTGGTGTATGACTAACCACGCAACGCACGCTACCAAGGCTTCACAACCTACCAAAACCACTACTCCACCTTTATGGCTACTCGCTGAGTTAACCTACCAATGCCCGCTCCATTGCCCCTATTGTTCTAACCCCGTGAATATGGAAGAAACCTTTAACGAGCTCACTACGTCTCAGTGGAAGAAGGTGTTTAAGGAAGCCAGGGAAATGGGTGCGGTTCAGTTAGGCTTTTCCGGTGGTGAACCCTTGTTGCGCAAAGATTTAGAAGAGTTAGTCGCCTATGCCCGCGAACTTGGCTTTTACACCAACTTGATCACCTCCGGCATTGGCATGACGGAAAAGCGCATTGCCAGATTAAAAGATTCGGGGCTTGATCATATACAGCTTAGCTTTCAATCAGCCAATGCTGAAGTTAACGACCTTATTGGTCATAAGCGCCACTCGTTCAAACAAAAACTGAATATTGCCAAGTTAGTTAAAGCCTACAACTACCCTATGGTGCTGAATTTTTGTATTACCGCCCAAAACATTCATGAAATTGAAGAAGTCATGGCGCTTAGCACTGAACTTAAGGCCGATTTTGTAGAACTTGCGACGGTTCAATATTATGGTTGGGCGTATGAAAACCGTGAGCACTTACTACCTACACAAAGCCAGCTAGAAGAAGCTGAGCAGGCCATTAACCGGTATAGAGACCAGCAATGTGGCGGCCCTAAATTTATGTTTGTCACACCCGATTACTACGAGAATAGGCCAAAGGCGTGTATGAATGGATGGGGAACTACTTTTTTAACGGTAACCCCAGATGGCAGTGCGCTTCCTTGTCACAGTGCCAAAATTCTACCTCTTACCTTTCCTAACGTGAAAGACTCATCGGTACAGCATATCTGGGAACATGATTTTAGTTTTAATCACTTTAGAGGCGATGACTGGATGCCCTCGCCATGCAAGACCTGTGATGAAAAAGACAAGGATTTTGGCGGTTGTCGTTGCCAAGCCTTTTTGCTGACCGGGGATATGCACAAAACCGATCCGGTTTGCGATAAGTCACCCGATCACCATTTGATGAAAACTATTACCGATAAAGCCGGGCAACCGGCAAGCTCTACTTTAAAATTTCGCACAGTGAAAAATGCTATCCCTGTAAAGATGATACAAGACGTGACCGCTTGAGCGCTTTTTGATGATTAACATCCGGTATGTGTCACGCAATGCTAAAAGGCCTGAAGGTGGCTCAAGTAGCTCAAGTCACATAATCAGCGCAGGTAGTACTCGGTTTCATGACAGTTCTGGCAATGGCACTAATACAGGCATTGCGGCGAATCCAAATAAGATGGGCAATCTAGAATGCAGAAAATCACCATTCACGGGTGTATTTGTTGTCAATACGCCAGCACATGATCACTCAGGCGTATCTCATCTGGCTGAACACATGTGTTTTCGTGGGTCGCCTTACTACCCTGCCGACCATGAGCTTTTTGTAGCAAATGCTTTGCTACCCTTGTCGATAAACGCGACGACCTACTCAGGCTGTACGTATTTTTATGTGCAATCTTATAATCAAGCGCTTTTTATCAGTGCGATTCAATACCTGTATAGCGGCCTAGTGAATACCCATTACGAAAAGAGTAAATTTGAAGCAGAGCGAAGTGGCGTTCTCGTTAATGAACTCACGCTGCTTGAACGCAATATCGATTATTTGAATAACATGGCCATACGCCGATGTGATACCAGTACCATGGCTTACAAACATGCCGGAGGGTTTTCTGATTCGGTATTAAAAATTGGTTTTGACGACCTCATTGATTATAAGAAGAGATGGTATGACGGTGAACACATCACCCTTTTAGTCAGTGGTGCAGATACTGACGGCGATGAAATCATCTCATTAAGTAGACAGGCTATAGCAGAAATTAATGCCAAAGGCTGTAATACAAAGTTATGTGATGCTATGCCTCTTAATGAGGCCGCTGAAGTGCCCGCAAGTACTTTGAAACGAAATACCTCAGTTCCTGTTTGCCACATGAGACGTCACCTTACGAATAATCATCAAGTGAAGCCTATCGAAAACGATGTGTCTACGTGGTGGGTGCCACAGGAATTTACTTACGACTTACTTGATGTCGAACACCAGATTAAAAGCAGGTTTATTGCTTTAGGCCACTTATTTATCGATGATGAAGTAAACCATGCAGGCATGATTGCTCTTCGATTTGTGCATAATACCAAGACCAGTACTCAAGCGCGTACAGATGCGCATAAAAAAGTGGTGTCGGTATTAACTGAGTTCAACGTAGAAGCCAAACCTCGTTTATTTACAGACAATAAATTACCCCAAGCAGTACAGCAACTTATTCGAGATTATCACCAGCAAGCGAATTCTCGGTATAGCGAACCACACTCGTCTTTAAAAACAAAACCGTTTACCGAGCACCTTAATAATGTGCATGTTTGCCGAACAGGTAAGCATGAAACGTATGACAAAAGTGAGCGCGCAGACAGACCCAAAAAAAATAATTGGGTTTCTACAACAGAGGTTGCCGTTGAGTTAAAAGACAAAAAAAGCGCGCAACTCGCGGCCGACTTTCCCTCGCTATTATCACTAGAAAACTTACCAGCATTACCTAAATTACTGCATAAGCTCGCCGAACCGTCTGTTAAGGCGGCACAAAATTCTGAGGAACGGTTTCAGTGTATTGGCAATAACTGGGTATACAGGGTTGATGCCCAATTCCATCGCCATCTTATAGTTATCATGACTAGCGCCTCGTTTTGGCAACCTCGTACTACCGGAGAATGTTATGCACTAGGGGTAGCGCGTTTTCATGAGCATACCTTTATTTATGGGGCGCAAGATAGGCAGGCGTCGCTCCGCGAAGTTTGGTGTAAAAACACGCTCACCCAAAATGACCTTAATACTGGTATAAGTAAAAGCCCTACTTAATAAAAATTCGTTACTTGGGATTTTCATGTAGTACCAATTTACGAGCTTTCCTCCCTCTTTAGGAGGATATTTTTCGGGACCCACCTACACGATACTGATTGCATACTCGTTCATAGAAGAATCAGGAACATGCTAATAAAACACACAACGCCTTTAGCTTACGCACTCATCGCTTCAAGCGTGTCTCTAGCGCTTTGCAGTAACGCCTCCGCCAATACTAAAACAGACAGTCTGCTAGCAAACAACGATGTAGAAGTAATAGAAATCCATGGAGCAACCACACTACAAACCGGGAGTGATGCAGCGCCAATTTTTGGAACCGTTCAATCGCTGTCTCAAGAGGAGATAGAAGCAAGTGTAAGTCGCTCTTTGCCAGAACTCTTGAAAGCACAACTTGCCAGCGTGAATTTAAATGATGCACAAAACAACCCCTTTCAACCCGATTTACAATACCGAGGTTTCACCGCGTCGCCATTGCTAGGCTTGCCTCAGGGAATTTCGGTATACCTAAAATGGTGGCAGAATTAACGAGGCGTTTGGCGATACTGTAAATTGGGATCTAATGCCCCTTGATGCTATCGATACAGTGTCACTTTATTCCGGCTCGAACCCGTTATTCGGTCAAAATACACTTGGGGGCGCACTGGCATTAAATACGAAAACAGGCTTTTCCTTCGATGCCAACGAGGTAGATGCCACCGTAGGGCAATATGGCCAGTCTGCGCTGTCGATAGAATCAGGTGGAAACAATGGTAACTGGGGCTATTACATTAATGCCAATCATTATGAAGAAGATGGATGGCGTGATTACTCGCCTTCAGAGGTAAACCAAGTATTCAGTGCAGTGTCTTATCAAGACAGTAAACGACGAATAGATTTTAACTACTTGTATGCCGATAGTGAGCTATTGGGCAATGGGGCTTCACCAATTGAGTTGTTAGAAATTGAAGGTCGTGAAGCGGTTTATACCCACCCGGATCAAACCAATAATGAGCTACATCACTTTAGCCTTTCAGGCGATTTGCAGCTAAGTGACAATCACCTACTCTCGTTCAATGCTTTTTATCGCGACAATGAAACCACCACCATAAACGGAGATGACAGCGACTTTGGCGCCTGTCAATTTACAGATGGCCGCATCACCTTGTGTGAACTGGAAGATGATGACGATGACGATGGCCTTGATGACGATGACGACGATTTTGAAGAGGATGATGACGAACTAGCCACCGTTGGCGATGATGTAGAAGCCGTTGCTTTCATTGGATACGATGAAAATACTGCGCTATCTGACATTTCAGATGTATCTCCTGATGAGATAGACGGCACTTACAACACTGGATTATCAAGTTCAGAAGCCTTTGGGGTTTCTTCCCAGCTTGCCAGCAATTATGAATTATTAGGCAAACCATCGGTACTGGTAATTGGCGCTACCTACAATAAAGGAGATATCAATTACTCTGCCGATACCACCTTTGGCATATTGGAAAATGACACGGCAAGCGACTCCCGAACTGTCATTCCACTTCAAGGGCTCCAATCTGCTGAAGCACGAGTTAGGCTTGATGTAGACACCTCAGCGTGGTCTTTACTCTTTGTTAATACTACCCAGCTTACTGACAAAGTATCACTCAACATAGGGGGCCGGTTCAATCGCGACCATGTACTAATGGAAGATTTAAGCGAAGACGGTGATGACTCTCTTGATGGCGATCATAGATTTACCCAGTTCAACCCTGCCATAGGGCTAGATATTGCGCTTAGTGATACGTCGCAGTTAAACCTAGCGTTTAGCCAGTCATCTAGAACACCAAGCCCTGCGGAATTAAGCTGTGCAGACGAAGATGATCCTTGCCGCTTACCTAATGGTTTTGTTGCAGACCCGCCGTTAGATCAAGTCGTCACACAAACCATTGAAGCAAACTATGCCGCGACCTTTAACAACATCGACATGATGCTAAATGTTTACCGTAGTGAGAGTGAAGATGACATCATTTTTCAGCAGGCAGGCTCGGTGGCATCCAGAGGCTACTTTATTAACATTGATGCCACCCGTAGACAGGGCGTTGAGTTCAGCATTAGCTCATTTTGGAAAAAGCTGATTTATCGGTTTAATTATAATTATTTAGACGCGACTTTTGAGTCTTCCTTTACTTCTTTCAGCCCATTCAATCCGTTAGGAGCAAATAGACAAGTTGAGGCAGGTGATACCATTCCTGGGCAACCAAAGCACAATATCAAATTTTACCTAGACTACGCGTTTAGCCAACAAACCGCCTTGGGTGCAGAAATCATTTCAGCCTCTAGCCAATACTTCCGTGGTGATGAAGCCAATGAAAATGACACCTTAGATAGCTATGTTGTTACTAATCTTTATTTGAACCATCAGTTTAATCACACATTTAGTGCCCAATTACGGGTGAACAATGTATTCGATAAAGAGTATGAAACCTTCGGCACTTACGGCGAAGCTGATGAAGTATTAGAAGACATCTACCCCGATGTGGAAAGCCCCCTATTTGTAGGTCCAGCGCAACCTAGAATGGTAAGTTTAAATGTGAAAGCTAAATTTTAATTTGGCCCAGCTTTAAATTAAAAATATAAACCAAAAATATAAATTAGGCGCCATGCGCCTAATTTTTCTTAGTCCTAAAGAACGAGGCTAACAAGCCTTACGTCCAATGGTTCAAAAGCTATATAAATCTATTATCAATTTTACTGACACCCGAAACTTAAATTAGGGCACATGAGAAAAATAAATTCTCATTATTAAAAAACACCACTCACACTGGGACAGTAAAATGAAAAATAAATTGCTTGTTAAATCATATTTATCTATCGCTATTTTAAGTACGTTAAGTTTGAACAGCTACGCAGAAGAAGAAAACTACTCTTGGAATATCTCTGGCTGGATTAATGAAGGATTAACGTATTACGATGATGGCATTGGAAGTGATGTCGCTCAACTTTCAGATAATGGCACCACACTTGGCAGCCGCATTACCCTTTCTGGTGATTACAAATTAGAAGAGCACAGATTAGATGTGGGTTTCGAAGTCATTATTGAGCCGCTTTCAGGTACACCTAACTATTCAGGCGGCGGCCACCAAACTCCCCTTTTGTTCGCAAACCAAGATAATTTAGATACCTTCAATGGCGGCGATATTGGGCTTCTAGGTAGTAGCCTTCACATTGGTGGGGATTGGGGGAAAGTCACCATCGGCTTACAAAGCTTACCGACCGATAACATTGCTGTTCTTGCAGATCCATCAGGCACTATTTGGTCTGGCATTTCGCCATTATTCCGCGCCAACGGTTTCTTTATCCGGGGGATAGACGAAGGCACAACCAATGTGGCTTGGGGGCAATTTGCACAATGTTTAGCCACACCTGGGCTCGGTATCGGCCTTGACTGTAATGGGATTTACCGGAACGGCGTACGTTATGACTTGCCTAAAATGGGTAATTTTAGCGTGGCAGTTGGCTATGCCAATGATGAAATATACGACATCGCGGTTAAGTACTCAGCCGAACATGGCGGGTTTAAAACAAACCTACATGGTGGCTATTCAGTGAATAAAGACGGCGGCACTAATGTAGGCGGCGACGGCTCATCAACCTTACAATTTCAAACCGGCGTAATGCACCTTGAATCTGGTATTTTCGGTGTGGCCACCTATCAAATGGAAGAAACTGATGATGCGATCATCGGCTCAGGGGACGACACAGATGCCTATTACTTTAAAGCCGGTATTCGCAAGCAATATAACGCCTTTGGCGACTCCGCTTTTTACGCAGAATACGCAAGCTATAACGACCAATACGGTATGGCCCATCTAGACGGTGTAGTAGGCTCTGAACTTAATCAATGGGGGATTGCGGCAGAGCAGTATTTTGGCTCTCGTTTTCTCATTTATGCAAAGTATGAAAATTTAAGTCTCAGCGTCAGTGGCTCTGAAGCAGCACAGTCACTTTATGATAATGCAGAAGATCTCACGCTTATTCAGTTAGGTGGCACCATTTTCTTCTAACTCTCGACTCAAATAGGGAGCAATTCTGCTCCTTATTTAGATGTTTTTTAAGAGTAAGTAATTTTAAACGAAGCTTATATTTACTTGGTACTAAATTATGATGAGATTAATGTTAAGAATTCAAGTGATTATTATCATGGTATTTTTCTCCACGCCATCATTTTCATCAGATACTATTTTATGGCGTGAAAGTGAAAATTCTCTTATTAAAATACAAGACAACAATATTGATGGGAAAAAATTAAAAAATGGCGACATCGCAGAGAGTGAATTAACCGAAAATCTAACTTCTCAACCAGTCGAGATAGATGAACAAGACATATTAAAATTTTTATCTAGTATAAAAATAATAAAAAATAAAAGTACAACTGAACCTCTATTTACAGAGAAACAACAAAACAACCTCGCGAAGTATTTAAGCATAGGCCTAAAAAAAGCAAAGCCTCATCAAGATATATTATTTTCCTTGGCGAAAGAAAAAAGAACCCTAGGAGGACTAAAAAAACAAACTTACTTTATAGCAGGTAGAGCATTTTTCAACGAAGGCCTACTTAATCTCATCATTGGTGAACACAATCGAGTAGCAAACAGCGCCTACGAAATGGCCTACGACCCCACTAACCAAGGGCTTGTTGAATACGACTTTAATTATGGTGAAAGAGTAGTATCAAAATTCCCTTTCAATGAAAAGCTAGCGTTCACTTTATCGGGTGTAACCATGAAGCCTACTAGAACTGATTGGGTCACTGTAAACGTAGCAGAGTTACATAAAACGCCACTGTCGCCCGACATTGTTAAGGAAGCATTAAAACCGAATGAAGATCCGCTAATAGAAAGATTCAAAACCCTTGAAAAGCTTAGAAAAGAGGGGTTAATTACTGAAGAAGAATACGAACAAAAGCGTAAAGCGCTTTTAAGCAATTTATGATGAATTTTAAGGCTTTTTTGTTATAAGACTTCGGTCGTATTTGCTTGCCCACATTGTAACTATTTTGTTAAAATAAATTTAACAAACATAGCGGTAGATTACGTATTGTGTGAGTGCATTTGGGTACTTACTAAGCCGAGGGTAGTAATAGTATGCAAAGAATTCTTATCATTGACGATCACCCTATTTTTCGTCACGCCATGGTGACGATATTAGGCAAAAAATTTCCCGACTCTCAAACCATTGAAGCTAATTCACTCTCTGAAGCGCTTGAGGTACTCGAAGCTGATGCTGCTTTCGATCTTGTGATGCTAGATTTAAATATGCCAGAAACCTGCGGGCTCAATGGCTTACTTGAAATTCGGAATCAGCACCCTAACCTTCCTGTCGTTATCATCTCGGCGGAAACGGAAAAGCACAACATTCTGCAAACCATTTCTTATGGTGCAGTAGGATTCATATCAAAGAGTAGTAAAATAGAAGAAATTGCCACGTCAGTGGAGTCTATTTTTGAGGGTAATGTATGCCTTCCTTCTGAAATTTTACGTACATCATCGACAAGAAACCGAGTGAAAAAAGAAGACGCTATTTCTCTTGATCAAATTCGCTCGTTAACCAGAAAAGAATTAGCGGTTTTGAAATATTTAACCCAGGGTTTAGCTAATAAAGTTATCGCTTATGAGCTCAATATTTCAGAAACAACCGTGAAATCACACGTCTCATCTATTTTGAAGAAATTAGGGGCAAGCAATCGAGTTAAAGTGGTAGCTAGCGCTGCCAATATCGATTTTAATCAGTACGTATTTAACTAATACGTACACAGCATATATGTGTTGTGCCTAGTGTCCTCCCCCTATGGGTTTATGCGAATAGTACTTAAGAAACAGCCGATTTAAGTGCTTGTTTCAAGCGTAGTGAATTAATCGGCTTGTGCAACAGCTGTATATTTGTCCCTTCTAATTCATTTTCTAGCGCTTTAGAATGATTGGCCGTACACAGCATAATGGGCATAGCCGGCATGGTTTGCTTAATATGCTTCGCAATTTCTAACCCGTTCTCTCCGTCATCTAAATGATAATCGACAATAAGCAAATCACACTCGTCAAAGCAATGGTCCATCACCGCCATGCATTGTGCAAAACCTGAAAACGTAACCACTTCCACACCCCAATTTTCGAATAGCGTCTGCATGGCTATCCGCATATTGGTGTCATTGTCGATATGCCAAATTTGTTTATCTAAAAGGTTATCAGGCAAGCTATCTTGAGGTACCGCATCAAACGAAGCCTCGTGCTCAATGTCTTGAATAGATGCAAGGGGCACCGTTAAAGTAAAACAAGATCCTACCCCTTGCGTAGATATAACGTTGATATCATGCTCTAGTAGACGACTCATTTTATCAACGATATAAAGCCCAAGTCCTAAACTGTAAGAATAGTTAAAGTCATTTTCCAATCGACTAAATTCTTTGAAGATTACAGCTTGATCGGCTTGGCTTATTCCAACCCCTTGGTCGAATATACTGATGCGAAGATGGTTGCCTTTCGTCCTTGCCACAAAAAGCACTTTCCCTTTTGCACCGTATTTCATGGCATTACTTAGTAAATTACGAAGAATTCGTGACAGCAAACTTAAATCGGTATGCACAATAGCGTCTTGGAATTTATAACGAAAATTTACTTCATAGTCGTGACTGATGTGGCTGAACTCCTCAGCTAACTGCGTTAGCAATGGGAGTGCATCCTCTCGCTTTTTGTCAGGTTGCACCACACCCGCGTCTAATTTCGATGTCTCAATCAGAGTACGGATTAGGCTGTTTAAGTCGGATAGTGAGTTATCTAAGGCACTTACTATTGGTTCAGCAGATGCTTGTACTTGGTCTCTTAAAGACTCATTAAATAAAATAGCCGCACTTAAAGGCTGCATTAAGTCATGACTAATGGCCGCTAAGAATTTGCTCTTTGAATTCATCGCTTCTTGCAGCGCAATATTTGCGTGATTGAGTTCTCGAGTACGCTTTTCTACATTTGACTCTAGCTGGTCTTTCGCTGCTTGTAGCTGTTGTTTACTTCTTACTTGGTGTGACACATCAGTAGCAAGAACAAAATGCCCTTCTATTTCATTCTTATCGTTGAAATGGGGTAGATAGACTTTTTGTAAGAATCCGATTTCACCTTTTGCGTTAGTTTCTTCACTTTGAAAACTAACCACCTCTCCTTTATTTACTCGCTCTACATAATGAATAAGACGAGGATAGACGTGTTTAAGGTGGCTTTGTTCCATCGCTACGCCGTACAAGGGTTCTTCTCCTAGCCCATACCAATCTCGATAACCCTTGTTGGTGTATAAGAAGTTTTTATCTGTGCCGATATAGGCGATAAGTGCGGGCACATTATCGGTAATCATGCGGATCCAACTTTCGTTCTGCTTCAAGGTTTCCGCATACTGATGCTGAGACGTCACATTGGTAAAAGTACACAGGGTGTTTCCTTCAGGAAGCAGAGTAATTCGCCTATCGACTACCAAGTTTTCGTTAATAATTTGAGTGGTGTCACCACCTTTCTCAAGGTTTAAACCGCTCCAGTCAGCATGCATTTGCAGAGAATAAATATTCTTACAATCAAACATTGCCTGCTTCGACAAATTAGATTGGGTTATAAACGTATTGTTCCAAAAGGCAACGCCACCCTCTTGGTTAATAAGCAAGATACCAACATCAACATTATCAATAAGACTTTGTAGCAGTTTGTTTTTCTCTTTTATTACTTGCTCATACCGATTTGACTCATTTAACTTCACTTCAGTGATATCGTTAAACAAGATAACTTTCCCGCCTTCTTGAGTACGGCGAATAGTCAGTTGATACCACCGGCTATTAGACAGTTGATAGATAACTCGGCCTTCGGAGTCAGGGGGAAGCACACGGCGGATAATCCCTAAATGCTTGGCAAGTTGAGTAATATCATAATAATGATCACCAATCTTTGGCGTAACTGAATAGTTGTCCCAAACAGTTACAAAATGCCGATTGAAATAAACCACTGCCCCTCTACTATCGAGCAATACCATCGCTTGGTTGATACTTTCGATAGCGTCATTTAGGCGCAGCTTGAGTTGATTAGTTTCTTGATTAGCGCGTGCAATTTCAGTATTCGACTTTTCTAACTTCTGCAGCACGATTTGCAATGCTTCGGTTTTCTCGTTTACTTTTTCAGATAACTGCACGGCATGTTCAAAGGCCCGGTAACTATGGTGATTGAATCCACCTTCTTCGATACGATACATAAGCGCAGCGTTAATCTTTTCAAGCTTTTCATTTTCATCGATTTGGCGTGTGAGTTCGCGACGTAGCTTCTCTAGTTCAGTTTCCTCGTGCGTTTTATCCTCTTCAATCTCTGGGAACGCTTCATTCTTATTACGCGCTAGGTTCTCTTCATTACTTTGAGAGTCAATGGTTTGGTGCTGCTCAGTTTTTAGCAAAGTACACCCCCGTGAAGGTCTGGTTTAAATGCACCGAATGAATATGTTCGCCATAAGCATTAAACCCGCCTACATGATATTTTTGCTGCAATCGCTGAATTTCAGATTCTTTTTTGTTTTGTTCAATTTCTAAACGCCGCAAAAAGCAATCACAGGTATACACAAATTCGGCCTCTCCTAACTCCTGAGTTAGCGTTTCTAACTTGTTCTCTAGAACATCGATACAATCACCAAGTTGCACAAAGGTAAGAATAATGCCGATATCAACCGCACAGTAAAACGTTATAGCGTTGGTGGCCAAATCTACTTTTTGTATTGAGCGGATAAAATACCTATCCCCTACTAGTACCGCCAATGGGAATACTGAAAACACATCTGGGGTTAGATCAGAAGCCTTTAACCCAAGCAAACTTGCATAGTATTGCGCAGCGGGTTCGCCGTTAATCTCGTAAACCGTACGAGACTCTGGATCAGCTTTGGTTACCACCAACTTAGACACTGGCGAGTCGATATGATCGACAGAAAAAACAGAGAACGCTTTACCGGTTCCTATCAACATTAACACTGCTGCGTTTTGATGAAATTTCCCCTGATAAAAAACATAGGTGGCTTCAAGTTTTAAATCGTCACCAGCACTGCCGCCTAAATGAGGAATATTGCCGAACGCTGTGGCAAAGGTCTCTAAAAAATGTTCTTCGTGTCGGGTTAGCCCGTCTAGCACAGAAATGACAAAGTGCTGATTGGTATCGTACCGTTTATCTCTTGCCTGCAAGGTATGGCGCAATCCACTTGCAATGTCATGGGCTTCGTCAAAATTAATTTTATCTACGTTTGAAACTAACGCGGTAGCTATGGAAAAATCATGCTTTAAGAAAGCAACAACAACTAAGCTTTCGGTACAATACCCGTTTTTATTGAACTCTCCGGCACTAGTGCAACCGACCGTGGGCACATTGACAAACAGCGATGTCATATTATGCGCGACTTCATCTAAATCGAACGACGTTGAAGTATGAAAAAGTACCAGTTCTATTTCATCTAAAGTCGTTTTAGATAGAATTTCACTGGCAACGTCATGACACGCGTCTGCCGCCGCATATACAGCGGACGCTGACTGACTGGCAGGCTTACTCAGCGCGGACAGGATGGAAGTTTTTGACACGTGTTTGCACCTTATTTTTCTTATATTTATCAATTTTGCATAGGTTAGGATTATCTAACGTCACTACACATTCAAAGCACTGCACACATTCAGCATAATCAATACTGCCATCTTGTTCGATGGCATCTATACCGCATTTTTTCTGCTTACAGAGTTGGCATGGACTACCACATTCTTTACGACGCTCTAAAAGCTTAACTAAAGGGAAGCGGCCTAAAACAGCTAATCCAGCACCCAACGGGCAAAGGTAGCGACAATATACTTTGTGAATTTTTAAACTTAATCCTAATAGTAAAAGCGCATAGAGTACGAACGGCCAATAGCGTGCAAAATGGAGCGTGATCGAGGTTTTAAATGGCTCAACTTCTGCTAATTTCTCGGCCAATGTTAATGAGTAAAACGATGTTGCAACTAAACCAACCAGCACGACATACTTAAGTTTTTGCGCATATTTATGATGCTTTGGCTTTATTCGAATCTGCCTTATTTTTAACTTTTGTGCAACAATTGCCATAATTTCCTGAAGCGCTCCAAATGGGCATAACCAGCCGCAATAAAGCCCTCGCCCTACAATAAATAGCGACACAAACACAAAGCACCACAACACAAAAATAACAGGGTCGAGCAAATAGACTTCAATAGAAAAACCATCGGCTAAATCTAGTAGCAATGTATAAATATTAACGACCGACAATTGCCCTTGCGCGTAGAAGCCGATAAAAAACAAGACAAAGAGCAATGATGCCCCTCTAACAACATGCACCATGCGCGTATATTTCATTAGCTTGCGTTGGAAACCAAAGAACAACGACAGCGCAACTAAGTAAACAAGCGTAATACTGAGTTCCAACCACCTGCTTTGCCACAACTGCTGCCAAAGCGGCACACTAGCACTTTGTTGCGCTTCTGGGTTTTCCATGAATAGTGCGTCAGGTAATAAAAACGTGTGGTTAAACAGGTGCTCATCTTGCTCCATAAACCGAGGGCTAAAGGGCAAACTAATCGAGACCGTCATTTCTTGGTCGAGGGACAGCCCACCTTGTGATTTAATCCTAAGTACTTTTATGGTTTCAAATTCTGGCATCGATTGCTTAAAACTAGGATCGTAAAAGCTATAAAAATCTAAGTCTCTAGCATCAATCGTAAATGCGGATTGCGAGAGGCGAAAAAACTCTGGCGCGGTTTGAGGAATAAACTCATCACTAACGAAACTAAATCCTTGAGTATTCAAGACTAGCAAGGCCACTTCGCCAGGTTTTAAGCTTTCTTGAAGCCTAAGATATTCCTCTTCCCGTAATAGGTTTTTCCCCACAATAGGTAAACTGAGAAAGCCGAAAAAGTGCTCGGAAAATATTGACTTTTGAGGGTCGGTAAAAGCATTTGCCGCGTCGATAACTTCAGTAGGAAGGTCATCTATTTCACTACGGTAAATGGTTTGTTTTTGGATATAACCGGCCGTAACTAGTTGCTCAAAGGTGAGAGTTTCAAAATAATCAGGATTAATAATGCGTGTGCTGGGCAATACAAAACCATCTAATTTGGCCCGCGCTACCGCCAATGCAGAGGTAACAATAGTATCGTTTATTACCAGTACCGACACCGTGGCTTTTGTCACCCCATCAAAGTAGGTCGCATTTTTGCCCACATGGCTTTTTCCACCCACCACGAAACGTTCTTTCACATTGTGGCTTTTGTATTGCGCGATAAAATCTCTTAACGACTGCTCACCTAATCCATGCAAAAAAATGGGTTCGCTGTGTTTTTTTATGGCCAGATCGGCAAAATTACCTTGGGTGTCCAGTCCAATTAACACATTGACTGGTTTACCGGAGAAACCGATAAAGTCGACAAAGTCTTTTGATTCAAACACGTAGCCCAGTAATTGTTGCAATTGATAAACCGGTATTACGTTAATGTCAGTGTGCGCAGTGCCTACACGGGTAGCGGTAGGGAATAATTGATGTACGTCTTCGGGGATCTCAGTGGCATCTGATTGCGCATGAGCTAATGATATGGAGATTATCGTAGCAAAAAGGAATAAAAGCGCTTTAAACATAAAGAAATAGGCAGCACACAAGTGCTGCCTTCCCACTTAATTAAAAGAAACCAAGTGGATTGATGTCGTAACTTACCAGCAAGTTTTTAGTCTGCTGATAGTGGTCCATCATCATTTTATGAGTTTCGCGGCCTATGCCCGATTTTTTATAACCACCAAATGCAGCATGGGCAGGATATAGGTGATAACAGTTAGTCCACACGCGTCCAGCTTCAATAGCTCGGCCTACTCTAAAGGCGATATTTGCATCTCTGCTCCATAACCCTGCGCCTAAACCAAAGCTGGTGTTGTTTGCAATTTCAATCGCTTCTTCTTCGGTTTTAAAGGTTTGCACCGCGATTACTGGGCCAAAAATTTCTTCTTGGAACACACGCATTTGGTTGTGCCCTTTCAATATGGTGGGCTGAATGTAATAGCCTTTATCTAAACCTGGTAACTGTTCTTTTTCACCACCGGTGACAACTTCAGCGCCTTCTGATTTGCCGATATCAATGTACTTAAGGATTTTATCAAATTGTTCACTAGACGCTTGCGCACCTACCATGGTCTCGGTATCAAGCGGGTTGCCACGCTTAATTTTGTGAATTTTTTCAATCACTTTATCCATGAAGGCATCGTAGATATCTTCATGAATAACCGCACGAGATGGGCAAGTACATACTTCACCTTGGTTAAAGTAACCAAGTACTAAACCTTCGGCACATTTATCAATAAATTCCGGCTCGTGATCCATAATATCGGGAAAGAAAAGGTTCGGCGACTTACCGCCTAGTTCAACCGTAGATGGAATAAGATTTTCAGCCGCGCAACGAAGAATATGTTCACCTACTGGTGTAGAGCCAGTAAAGGCGATTTTCGCAATTCGGGTGCTTGTAGCAAGCGCTTGCCCCGCTTCTGCACCAAAACCATTAACAATATTGAGCACGCCTGGCGGCAGCAAGTCTTGAATAAGCTCAGCAAAAACCAAAATAGACACTGGCGTTTGTTCTGCAGGTTTTAACACCACTACGTTACCGGTCACGATAGCCGGTGCGAGTTTCCATGCCGCCATAAGTAGTGGGAAGTTCCATGGAATGATTTGCCCTACTACACCGTATGGTTCGTGGAAGTGATAAGCCACTGTGTTCTTATC
The DNA here is from genome assembly GCF_000213655.1 of Alteromonas naphthalenivorans. NCBI lineage: Bacteria > Pseudomonadati > Pseudomonadota > Gammaproteobacteria > Alteromonadales > Alteromonadaceae > Alteromonas > Alteromonas naphthalenivorans. The sequence continues at coordinate 266,530 of NC_015554.1, read as the reverse complement.
AATTTCGCCGATAGTACCTTCTTGGCTACGTATACAGCCAGCATAATAACGGAAGTGGTCAGCGGCTAATGGGACGTCAGCGTTAAGTGTTTCACGCACGGCCTTACCGTTATCCCATGTTTCTGCAACCGCGAGCATTTCAAGATTAGCTTCAATACGATCGGCTATTTTTAACAGAATGTTCGAGCGTTCAGCGACTGACGTATCCGCCCACCCTTTTTTGGCAGCATGAGCAGCATCAATGGCTAGCTCAATATCTTCTGCAGTAGAGCGTGGAATTTTGGCTATATCACTACCATCGACAGGAGACGTAGTAATAAAGTATTCGCCCTTAACTGGCGCAACCCACTCACCACCGATAAAATTACCATAACTTTCTTTGAAACTGAGTACTGAACCTTCACTTCCTGGATTTGCGTAAATCATAATGACACCTTTTTTGAATGCTTAGCGCGTCAACACGCTGCTAGTTATCGCTTACTGTGTCATTTGATAATCGTACTTTTGCAGCCAATCCACCATAATGCGATAGGCCGATTTGGCTCCTACTTTAGGAGGGGAAAAGAAGTTTATGCCTTGCCAATATAACCATGTTTTGTTGCCAGCTCGGTAAATTCTGCAGGAATGGTATTTAACTTTCGCTTTATCACTGTTAGCGCGTTTGACACTGTTTTCGCAGACAGGGCTAATTCATTGGCAATATCAAATCGGGTTTTACCCATCGCCGTTGCGATGAAGATTTCAAATTCACGCTTCGTTAATTTTGCAGCAATATCGACATCAGCGTTTAACAGCTGATTAGCCAAATTAACCGCCAATGAACGTTCTATGTATTTTTGCCCTTTGGCCACCACTTTTATGGCTGATATAAGTGTATCTGGCGGGCTACTTTTACTGATATACCCCATAGCGCCGGTTTGCATTGCCCGCTGTAATATGGCGCAATCCTCAAACATACTAAAAAATATGATTTTCAAATTAGGCTGCGTGGCTAAAAAGTCAGCGGCGAGCAATAAGCCACTCTCTTTCGCAAGATTAATATCCAGAACCAAGGTGTTGATATTGTGCGTTTTAAGTAGACGATGAGTTTGCTGCCCATCAGCCGCTTCTAAAACCGTACATTCAGGCATCATGGCATTTAGTAGAGCTTTATAACCTTCTCTTACTACAGCATGGTCATCTACTAGTAAGATATTCATGCAACGTTAACCTGGCGCAAATCTTCAGTGCCCTGTAATCTGAGCGACAACTGAACCCTTACACCGCCCTCTTTGTGTGATTTTACGACGCAGCTAGCGCCAATACACCTGGCTCTACTGTGCATAGATGACATACCAATACTTTCAACAGCATTTCCGTCAAACCCTTTGCCGTCATCTCGAATTTTGATAGTAAGCCCTTGCTTGTTACCGGCTATGTGCACCCATACTTTTGACGCATCAGCATGTTTTACCACATTGTTAATAGCTTCCTGAACAAAGCGATAAATATGAATATCTCGCTCATGCTCTTGGGCAAATTTATTCAAATTGATAGAAACTTGCCATTCGATTTGAGGGTGGGCTAGCTCTTGTTCGAATACCAGTTTTTCAAGGGATTGCTGTAACGATACCCGGTCTAACACTAACGGATGGAGGTGGACCGTTAAGTGGCGAATGGCGTCACTAATTTGCTGGCTCATGGCCTGCACTTTATGGGCAGACAACTCAAGCACACTGGGCTCATTTGAATTCACTAAAATATAGGCGTGAGCTTTAATGGTAGTAAGTAGTTGCCCCACATTATCGTGTAACTCTCTAGCAAGATAGCTCCTTTCTTGCTCCTGTAACAGCGCGAGTTTTTTATCTATTTTAACCAACTGCCTTTCTTTATTTTGTAGTGAGTCTTGAAGGCGTTGGAATTGTCCAATAACACGCTTTACTTCTTTAATATCACTGTCTTCAATATCATTCGTTGCTTTGCCATCTACAAGTTGTTGCAAAGCATAGCCCAATTGATTTAAAGGCTTCAAGTGCTGCGCTACGGCAACTTTTAGCGTAAATAGCAATACGCTTAAGGTTGTAAAAAATAACGCGACCACTAGCCAAAAAAGGTTCATGTTCTGCACCAATTCGGCAGTATTGTGCGCTCTTACTACCAAATATTGATTTTCATGGATGGGAATATAGATAGGTTGGTTGTCAGAATGATAATTAGTAGGCATTGATAACCGACCAGTAAAGCCTGATACCGATAGGTGTGGGCTTTGCTCTGCAACTGCCTTGATATCGTTAGCATTCATATTCGCTTTAAGCATCTCTTGCACTTGGTTTAGCGCACTGGATGTTTCATCGTTTATATTTTGGCGAATTTGGAAATAGACCGCGCAGGAAAAGACAATAAAACACACGATAAAGACGGCCACGATGGCACTGGATATTTTCTTAAACCCCGACATGGCAATACCATAAACACAAAATAGACGTGTTTATGCTAAACAGTCTTCGCTAACAAACACATCCTGCAATAGCCCTGTTTTAATCATTCAAAAGGAGGAGAAGAAGATGGAGGCGGCTAGCAAGGCAGTCGTCAATTTTACCCGTGTTCAGCCGCCAGAAGTACGTTGGTGAAATTATAAAAACGCTACGAGTGACTCCGACACAGATTCAGGTTGCTCATCAGTAACCCAATGTGCAGCGCCCTCTATCCACTTGATAGAAGAATCGGGAATAGCATCCGCTAACATTGGTGCATATTTCGGCTTTTGGAACTCGTCTTTATCTCCCCACAGTATCAATGTTTCATGAGTAAGAGTAGGAAGGCTTCCCGCAATGGCTTGGGTGTATTCTTTATTCAGTCTACGCATATTGCGGAAGAAGGCAGCTTTCCCCTTTTCATTACTCCACGGGGTAATATATAAATCTATCATCTCTTCAACCGGCACCTTGTCTCCGTATACGCCGTTAGGAATGAAATCTTCAAGAATACCGCTAAACTTTTCCACACTAGTGCTTTCTTCGAAACCGTTTTCGAAACTTTGTTATGAGTAATCAATTATGTTAATGCTGAACAGATGAAACCAGTAAAAAAACGAACACAAAATGTTAACCAATTGACAATTAAAAGCGCAGAAATCCACCTCAAATTGTTGACCAATAACCCCTGTATGCTATAACTAATAATAAGTAAAATCCTTCAAACCCTTAGTTTTTGAGCGCCTTCGACTGTAAACAGCATAATTTTAATCTCTTTGGTGCATATAAATATATGATTTGATAAGCCTCTTTTAACAAATACTTCTGTATTTGTAGAATAAGACGTAGATATCCTGAATTGATTGTTTTAAATGGTAGGTTTTGTTAGCGGATTTAGCAGAACAAACGCAGCTAGGCACCGGTATGCTTGAACCTTTTAAAGCAATTGAATTGTGTTGAACAATAAGTACAATTTAACCGATTAAGTTGTATCTGTTTGTACCTAATTATTGCAGTTATAAGGTTTAGTTGATGAAAAATCGTCGCATGTTCTGGCATATCGTTGAAAAAATAGAAGCGCAAATTGACGCTGGCCGATATCCCCCTGGAAGTCGCTTGCCGCCCGAAAGAGAACTTGCTGAAAATTTTGACGTCAGCAGACCAACCATCAGAGAAGCCATTATTGCACTTGAGGTGCGAGGCCGCGTGGAAGTTAAAGTAAGTTCTGGTGTGTATGTGCTAGACAATCAGCCTCAACAAAGTGAAGTACAACGCATTAGTGCTTTTGAGCTTACTCAAGCCCGCGCGCTGGTAGAAGGCGAAGCGGCAGCACTGGCGGCGCTTTCGATAACCGATGAAGAGCTTAATAGTCTTAACGACACCCTTATTGCAATGGAAAATGACGACGAGCCGGAAAAAGCCGATAGAGAATTCCACTCTATTATCGCCAAGGCTACTCGTAATAACGCGCTGTTGTTATCTATTCAACATTATTGGAAGTTAAGAGAATCTCAACCTCAAATCATATCGTCGTACAAAAGCGTTTGCGGTACCAGTAGTCAATACCGGCTAGAAGAGCACAAGCGTATATTTATGGCGTTAAAATCACGTGATTCACAAAGCGCGCGAACCGCCATGCATGGACATTTTAATCGATTGATTAATGCTTTATTTGAAGCATCAGAGGCCAAAGCCTTGGAAGAAATTAAAAAGAAATCAAGCGAAACCCGAGACCGATACTCTATTACTCATTTAGTCGGTTAAGTCGACAGCTCAAACCTATCACTTAATATTAAGCCGCTTAATTCACCTTAAGCGGTTTTTTTATGTCTCTACACCCCTATTTTTAGAAGATACTCATCAACGAAAACTCCCACCACAACAGACTTACCAAAGTGTAAGAATAATAAATAATTTTGGTATGATATGAGTGTTGGATAAAACTATCCACGCCCTTATATTTGAAAATTATTAATTACATTGCGTTTACATTAAGGGGGCGCTGCCTGAATCGACCAGACTTTACTAGACAGATTTTCTTTTGAATTCTTCTAGCTTTTCATAAGCCAGTGGAGGCATATTATTCGCGTCACCATGCTTGCGTCTAGAGTTATAAAACATTTCGATGTAATCGAATATGTCGGCTCTTGCATGTTCACGTGTTGTATAAATTTTTCTCTTTATTCGTTCTCGCTTAAGTAGTTGGAAGAAGCTCTCTGCGACGGCATTATCATGGCAGTTCCCTCGACGGCTCATGCTGGCTTTGAGATTATGTTCAGTTAAGAAGTCACTCCATTCATAACCTGTAAATTGACTCCCTTGATCTGAGTGTATAAGTACCTGCTTTTTAGGCTTTCGTTGTCACACCGCAGCTAGCAGGGCTTGAGTAACAAGCTCAGACTCCATGCGAGAACTCATCGACCAGCCAACAACAGCGCGAGAGTATAAGTCTAAAACGACGGCAAGGTAGAGCCAGCCTTCGTGAGTTCGGATGTAGGTAATATCAGTGACCCAGTATCTGTTCGGTGTGGCAACCGTGAATTGCCTATCAAGCACATTATCGGCAACAACCGCAGGCTTGCCGCTGAAGTGTCCTTTATGCTTTTTATAACCGACTTGTGCCTTTATACCTTCTAGCTTCATCAATTTAGCTACGCGATGTTTGCTGCAAGCTTCGCCTAAATCCTTAAGGTCACTCGTGACTTTTCTATACCCATAGACACAGCCACTTTCTAGCCAAGAATGCTTAATTAACCCCATCAGGCGCTCATCTTCTAACTGTCGCTTTGATTTCGGTTTATCCACCCATGCGTAGAAGCCACTTCGTTGTATTAAAAGTGCTTCACACATGAGTTTTATTGGGTAATTCTTGAGCCTAGCTTTTATGAACGCGTATTTTTCTTTGACTCGCCCGCGAAAAATACGGTTGTAAGTTCAAGTGATCACTGCAACGCTCTTTTCGATTTTGTGTGATGGAGTTTTGAATTTCAAGCTCTTTCTCTAGCTGCTTAATTCGGTCGGATTGTTCTTGAGACTGCCTATGTTCTTCACTCTCTGGGCCGTAGGCTTTTATCCAGTTATACAGCGAACTGCTAGTCACTCCCAGTCTCTCAGAAACGCTTGCCACCGAATAACCTTGGTCGGTAACTTGTTTGACGGCTTGTATTTTAAATTCTTCTGTAAATCGCTGAGACATCTTTTCTCCTTAGTACACACAATTATAAAGCAATTAAGTGTCTAGAGAAGTCTGGTCGATTCACTTCTTTGTTTTATTCAAAACAAAATCCATCTGGATACTGGTGTATTTGATCAAAATCAGCTTTACCTAGTGAGAGGCCACTTACCTTGAGTGAGGCATAAGCCATACTTATATGAAACAAAAAATTTGGAATGGCATAGATATTAATAAACGTATCACGTTCAAAGGATCGTTCAGCAAACCCTGCTGTGATTCCAAACTGCATAGACGTTTGGCTCTCCAATTCCTTGTCTGGTATGGAATCAAGATAACTCATCGTACTCTTCAGCTCATCAATTAGTGCTGCTCGGTCAGTCCCTCTGTAAAACGTGAGGATTTCTCTAGAGGCCAGTTGACAGCAACAACGTAATGTAAATGACACGGCGGTGCTAATATGCTGATGTGCCGGGAACATGGTATCTGTGAGTTGGTGCTTTAAGTGAGAATCTACATTGTCATTTTCTTCAAGAATTCTTTTAACATTTGATAAATAATATAGAAATACTTTTTTTGGATTGTTCATAAACAGTGTTTCCTTATTTCACTTACCACCACGTTTCATATTGAAATCCCACATTCATGCCAGCGGTGGAAACCTCGTATGGGTCATCGACATCAAAGACCGTGATGAAAAACCGATATACTGGTCGATCATAAAAAGTCTTGTTTTTTGAATATTGTAAGCCTAAAGAATACTTTCTATGTCTTGCCGTGTACTTGTCTTTGAGCTCCAATGTGTCAAAACTGATCTCTTGAACCAACGTAATTTCTGATGACAGGTAATTCATAATTCTTAATGCGGTCCCAAACCACTGTTGCGTTTCTGAGACCAGCGTTCCGCTTTCTCTTTTTTCGTATATATTGGTCACTCCCAGACTCCATAAATTGGCGTCGTATACCAACTCATTTACTACTTGAATTCCATTAGTAGTGGGATTAACTCCTCTAGGTTGCGAAAATTCATGGTGTGCGAGCGGGCCGCTCGCTTTTTTTATTGCAAATAAGTAAGTCAGTTCACTATCCACCCGTGTTGTGAAGACTATGCCAAATGCTCTATGTATGCCATGATCAGTATCGTTTCCATAGGTAGTAATAATTTCTAATGACGAGCTATCCAGATACTCAAAAAGATCAGAAATCAACACACGTAAATCTGTCGAATTTATCTTCGATCCCTGAGTATCACTAAAAAAATGTGAACCTGTAACTCGAATATCCTCAGTTACATCATAGTAGCCACCGACACCTTCTCCCCTGTAGTGATAATATTTATAATCATAAATATGCGCTTCCCGGCGTTGATAACTTCTTTTTCCCGTCCAAAGTCCCCACCCAGAAGCAAATCTAACTTGTAAGAACTGCTCGTCGGCGCTGAGTAAGTATGGATCTTGTCCAGGCAAATCCAAGAAATCCCAGCCTATGACACCTAACAGTGTGAACTCGTCAGTTTCATAGGAGGGATGTAATTGGAATTCCAAAAAGCCTTCGCATTCGTTTCCGTATCTGGATTTTGCGAAAGCGTTCAACATACTGTTGCAGTTCATTGTATTCCCGTTATCGACTCCAATTAAAAATCCATGCCGAAAATAGCCTGTTGTATCAAGCTCAAAGGATGCAATGGCTGACCAGCTACTGCAAGTCAGTGTGAGCGCCACGAAAAGAGCAAAAATAAACCTTTTATTCTTCATGCTTAAAGCCATGTAGCACTGTTAGTGGCTAAGTTTAGACTTGTTTGGTGGAGACCAGAATACCGATCCGAATAGAATTTTCGGCCAATATCGAAGCTTATTTTTTTTGAACTCGTCTATAAACCTGATATATGGCAGCAGAATATACCTCATTGGATTCACGCAATAGTCAGTATGTTTACTAAATAATCCGGACTCGGGAATATAATTTACTGGCTCTACATATGTTCCAAACAGTCTATCCCACAGCGTCAAACGTGCTCCAAAGTTGCACCCGGTTCTTTTGTTGTGAATTGGATCTCGAGAGTGATGCGTATAGTGCACACATGTCGTCATGAAAAATAAGCGCAACCATTTAAGCGGTCTGTAACGATTTTCAAGCGCATAAAGCGCAACTGAATGAGAGGGATCAATCCAAAGATTGATTAAAGCCATTGGTATTAGGAAGTAACCTGCATTAGAAAAATCATTGGTAAATAATTTTGCAACAAGAGGGAGCAACATCAACGAAGCGATACCATGCGCATTTAACAGAAAAAATCGTGGCTCTACACCGTGAGTAAGCTGAGTCAGATTTTCATTTCTGTGATGGTATATATGACCTAAGTTCCAGAATACCCTAACATTGTGGATCATCCTATGTGACCAATAAAAACAGAAATCTCCAAGTAACATGGCGATTAAAAAAGCAGATACACCGTCAAGATGAACGAGTGTAGGAATTGAAACAATAAATGAATCGTAACTATCAATTAAGTTCTCTACTGGTAAAAGACTAAAGCTGAAGACACCCAAAAACAGAATAAGAGAGTTAACGACAACCATATTTAGCATATTCGCATAATCGAAAGAGCGGCCAGTGAGGCGTTTGAAGAAAACCAAATCTGCTAGTCCGACAGCTAGACCCCAAACGATTTTTGCGACTGCGATACATATTAGTAGAGAATATAGCTCTGGCGAAATCCAGTCCTGCTGAATACTTTCTACCATATAAAATACTTCAACAGTGCCAGAATGATAAACGTCTATCATTCGCAGTACCTGAGGTTGCCAAATGCTCCAACCTATTACACCTATTGCTATAGTAATTAAAAACAATAACTTTGTTCTCGGTACTTCGATATTGTAGTGCCACATTTTTTTAAGCAGCTGTTTACCTGATTTAAAGGTTTTTGCACTATTGAGGATTCGCTCAGACATAGCAACTTTCCTTGTTTTGTTAGACCGAGCTGTAGAATATGTCGAATTCTATTGAAAATAATCAGTGTATTTATTATTTTACTATCAACCTGTGGTTTATAATCTAAAGCGTTAAATGAGTATTTATAGTGAAGTAGGGGCTTTTCATGCTGTTGTGGAGCAAGGGAGCTTCATAGGCGCTGCTAAAAAACTAGGAGTGAGCAGTACTGCTGTGAGCAACTCAGTGAAAAAGCTTGAGGCTCGGTTGAATGTGAGACTTCTTGAACGATCTACGAGAGTAGTTAGAGAAACCCACGAGGGTAGATCTTTTTATCAACAAAGTCGTTTGGCGTTTGCAAAGCTTGAAGAGTCATTTGAAGAAGTCAAAGATAAATCGGAAATACTCGCCGGTGAAATAGTAATTGCTGCACCTACTGACTTAGCCAAGACGAGACTTCTCGGGGTTCTTGACTCCTTTTTGTCCATCTATCCCGAGGTTCGTTTTCGGGTAAACACATCTGACTTCGTGGAAGATCTATATTCCGGCGATATTGATATAGCAATAAGGTATGGTATTCCCAGTGATTCAAGACTCGTTGCGCGTCCTCTATCCGATAAGAGAAGAGTCTTATGTGTTTCTCCCGACTTTATACTCAAGCATGGCCATATACAACACCCCTCAGAACTATCTCACCTACCTTGCATCTGTTATAAAGTTCGAGACAAGATAGATAACGAATGGGTTTTCTATAATCGGTCGGGCCAACGAATCCAAGTGAAGGTAAATTCCCAATTTTGTACTGACAACAGCTCCATTGCCAGAGAGTGGGCCGTAAGAGGAAAAGGAATAGTATATAAATCTAGCGTGGACGTACATGAGGATATTAAGAAAGGTCGATTGGTGACAGCACTAAATCAATTTGTAGGCCAAGAGTCCGCATTAAATGTGATCTATCCCTCTGCTCGGTATCAGCCACTAAGAGTTAAATACTTAATAGATTGCCTAATTGAATTCCAGTGGTGAAGGTTTACGCTTTGATTTGATAGTTCATAACTGTAGCGTCCTGACTTCTTCTCCTGTCTGACTGCTAATTACATCTTACGTGGACCATGTTTAAGATTAATCACGCCACTAATTCCATTTATGTGGGACACCGTTATTTTTTGTTGAACTACGACGCGTATATGCAGTTGGTCATTTCATATTTCTAAGATAGTCAGGAGACGCTTGAGCGCTAAAATTGCGGTCCACCTTACTGTATTGGATTCGTGCCAGAGTATTAAGTCTAAAATTTAAGAAGCAGCAAGTTTGGCGTTAGAATGATTAACTATCGCTGTGACTTCAGCGGACACACTGCCGCCGCTTGGTCAGGCTGTTGCGAACGTTGGCCTCAACAAGGAATACAAAAAGCCAGAAATATTTCATGGCTGCAACATGAAATGAGGAGTGGTAGTGTTATTAAAAATGTACACTTTTAACTGTACTGACTCACACATAATTTGCTAGGTTCGGTTCGGATTTTGAATTAAACCAAATCTTACAATTCTCAACTGATTTATTGTTAAAAAGAGCGCAGGCCGTGTTAAAGCAAACATAGGATTTATGATGATGAAAACTGACCGGATTTTTAGTGAAGCGGATCACAGTTTACACCAAGAATTTTCTGCTCAAGATAGTCTTATCAACACAATTGACAATTCAAATCCAGCAGAACTTGTTATTGATAACCCGGCTTCATTTAACATCACCAAAGGGCACACTGATGATGAATCTTTTTCTCAATTGTCTGTTGATATTCCATCAGATGGCATGGATAAGATGGCTATCGCGTGGTGCAAAAAACGTGGACTTCATGGAGCGCTCGGTGGTCCAGTAGGTCGAGAGTTTGGCTCAGTGGATTGCGAATACAATGAGCATATTTCCTATACTATCGAACAAGAAGATGCTGAGCGAGTGGAAGGGGAAAGGCAGTCAGAGACAGAAAGTAATCTTGAATTTGATAACATTTTTGATGTTGTAGCAAACAGTTCAGAAAAGGCTAAGCTGTTAAAAGAAGAGTCCGATAAGTTTATTAATGATAGGGACGCTAGCGAACAAAAAGTGCTATTTTCGACGTTGCATACTAAGCATAAACGAGCGGCTTTTGGAATTCTCAACCATATCAGAGCTAGTCAATCGATGACGAAACTTCACTGTTATCAGCAATAGAAGAGGCGTTGCTAGAAGAACATGTCATGTCTGACAATGAGGATTTTTAGAGTCTGACTGGCAATTTGAAATTAGATTAGTTGCTTTAGGAGTTGAATAGAGCATTAATTAGCGCGAAGAGCGTTATGGATCTACAAAAATCGTAACGGTTACTTTCGTGATAAAGATTTCAAGCCCACATGCATCTAAAAAGTATATCCTTCAAATTTTATGATTATTACCTTGCCTCTTGATATGTTTTTCACCCCATCTTTCTATTTTCGGCCCAAAATGATTGATGACAAACACACCGATAACCAATACAAAACCTGTTATAGGTAGAGCCCATGAAACGAACTCGATACCGCTGATGCCTGTCATGCTCTTCTCCGACAACAAGATAAATTCTCACACCAAGACCGATTCCTACTAATTCAAAAACCACTGCATAGCCTCAACATTGTTATCATTTTATTTGATTTGTTATCATTTATTGTGAAATTTTACTTTATGAAGTAACAACCTAAAGCAGTACTTCCCTACCCGATGTGTGTACACGATATTTCCCCCAGTGCTTTTACTCGATGCTGTCGACGCAAAGCCCTTAGCCTAATAGAAAGCCCTAGTCTCATATAAAATAATATCCGCACATTCTATAAAAGATAATGGCCACATGACTTACTGCACGCTTCGTATTTCCCCACACGAATGTAAAGCTGCTTTACACTTTATTTCAGGCAATAGCACTAAATTTACGTTAGGATAGCGCTTCAGAATACCGCCTAAATTTCACCTATTTCACTATGTAAAACACTATCTACTGCGCTATCGAGCTAGACTAGCGCTAACCTTGCTTCTTAGTTTGCTGACATACTAGCTACAGCCCGGTAGATTTCTACTTCAAAGGAAAATCTTATGAAAGTCTTATCTTTATTCGTTATCGCTACATTATCATTTTCGGCACACGCTTCTGCCAACGACACGCTTAACAAACTAAAAGGTATGTTGGGTGATGCCAGTACATCCACTTCACAAACCACAGAAGCGGCTGAGGCTAGCTCGTTAGATGTGTCTAGTTTGGTAAGTATGGTGTCAGAAAATTTAGGCGTAAGTGAAACACAATCTGAAGGTGGTTTAGCCTCTATTTTTGATTATGCTAAAGGCAACCTGACTACTGCTGATTATTCAGAACTTGCCAGAGCCATCCCTGGTTTAGATTCTTTATTAGAAAACGTACCTTCAGTAGCAGCAGATTCTACAAATGGCGGCTCAACTATGTCTGGATTACTAAGCAAAGCTTCTGAATATAGTAGCTCTCTAGGCTCTATTAACGAATTAAAGCAACAGTTCGATGCGCTTGGCTTAGATGCCGATATGATAAGCAGCTTTATCACACAAATTAACACTTACCTAAACAGCAATGAAGAAACACAGTCTTTACTTCAGTCTGGCTTAGGTAATTTAGCCTCAATGCTTTAATATTTATTTTTGGCGGCTGTATTAGTGATGGACCTATGCCATCACTTATTCGCCGCCTTTTTCTCTTCTATTTAATACGTCTAGAATAATTATGCCCATAAAAAACTTATCCACCTCATTTAAGCAGCAACCTAAATGGCGGCGTATTGCTACCTACTTTCTGTTGGCATACTTATTCTACGCGTTAATACTGGGTCTTGTTGCGCCTATGGTTCTTGAATCCAAAGCACCAAGAATATTGAGTGAACAGTTAGGCCGAAATGTCAGTATCGACAATATTCGCATTAACCCTTTCTTGCTGCGCGCTAGGGTGTCTGGATTTTCTATTGATGAAGCTAGTAACGATGAACCATTCATTGCGTTTACACTGCTGGAAGTGGATGTGGGCTTTTGGCACACCCTATTCAGCTTTACCCCTACCCTAGAGCACATCTATCTAAATGCCCCTTATGCACGCTTTGCTCGGGTATCGGAAGGTGATACTTCACTAGCGTCTGATCAAGATACCACCGTATTTAATTTTTCTGACATTATAGATACGCTCGCTAAAGCTAATAACGATACAACCGAGCCTGAAGCGCAAGAGCAAAGCGAAATACCTCATATTCGCTTGGGGAAATTTCGCCTGAGCAATGGCCACATTTCAGTGGCCGATTATGTCACTGACACACAGCTTGATTATCCAGAGTTGTCTTTTACGCTAAACAATCTTGATACCCTAGCCACTTCCTTAAATGTAGATGCAGACCAAAGTCAGGTTAGTGGCGCTGATAATAACTCCCTAAGTGCAAAGAACAGCACTGAAAATAGCAGCAAAGAAGAATCAGCCAACCACTATTCTTTTACCCTCGCGACCACCGAAGGCGGCAGCGTTCAATTCGATGGGCAGTTTCAGCTGTCTCCCATAGATATAGCGGGTAGTTTTGAGGTGAGCCAAATTGCGTTAGCTCCGCTTTGGCCATTATCTGATGACATGATTGATGCGAAAATAACAAACGGCGCCCTAAGTTTTTCCCTGAATTATCATCTATCAGAAAACAATAATGATTTTCGCTTTCAAGCAGATAATGCCGACTTATCTTTGTCTCAATTAGTTATCTCAGACAAAGAAAGCCCTAGAATTAAGCTTGCTGAATTACGTGTCAGTGACATGAGCCTAGATACCGAAACGCAGCAGGTTAATGTTGCTAATTTTAGCCTAGAACAGCCTTGGATAAGTGCTCAAATCGACAAATCGGGTGTAGATTTAGTATCAATATTTACCCCAAAAGGATTCTATGAAAAAGCTTCGCAAGCGGCCTCGAGCACTTCGTCCACAGGCCCGACAGCCGCGACAAAAGCCTCACCTGCGACGCCTCCTACAACCGCAACCGCGCCAACGTCATCAGATTATAGCGCCAGCGCAGCGCCAAACACAGGGAACTCAGCTTCTGTTGATGCCACACAAAGTGATAAAGCGGCGTGGCGGGTAGTACTGCAAGCGTTCGCGTTAAACGAGGGCGATGTACTCGTACGAGAAAGTATGGTTTCTGACGGGGTTAATTGGCGAGTATTTCCGCTAAATTTAACCACGGGCGTGATAGATTCTACCCTGACAACCCCAATCGATTACACTATTGATATAAAGCTCGGTGGCAGCCTAGCGCGGTCTACCGCTTCAAGCCTACCCGACACTTTATCGATAGCCACACCCGCTTCATCGATAAGCAGTAAAGGCGCTATTTTGGCAAATGTTCAAGCCGTGTCGGGGACTATTGATATCAGCCAATTCGGCCTTTCCCAACTTCAGCCTTATGTAGAGCAGTATTTAAATCTTGCTCTTGAAGATGGCAGTGCAGATCTTTCAGGTAGTTTTGAAGCCAATAGTGACAGTAAAGTAGTATTTAATGGGCAGGCGAGCATAGCGTCACTCACGGTTATCGATGATTTAAAGCAAGAGCCTTTGCTGCAATGGGCCGACCTTCAAATTAAAGGTATTAAGTATAATTCTACTGACAGCACCCTTTCTTTAGAAAAAATCACGCTGGATAAACCCTACGCTAAGCTATTAATCGCTGAAGACAAGCAAACTAACTTCAGTAATATTGTAGTAGAACAAACTGCCTCCCCCTCTATTTCGACACCAGAAACCAAAACCCAACCTGAATCTAAACAGGGAGCTCACCCCAGCGCTGACGAAGAAGTCTCTGAGCTTGTTATTCGCATTGGTGAAATTGTCTTTAATGATGGTAGCGCCTACTTTGCTGATAATTCTTTGCGCCCTCGCTTTGCTTCTGGAATTGAAAGCTTAAACGGCAGCATTACTAAACTCTCATCAAATGCCGACACCGCCGCAAATGTAGACGTAAAGGGTAAAATAGATGGCTACGCGCCAGTTGCTTTGTACGGCGCGATTAACCCGCTAATAAAAGATATCTTTTTAGACCTCACTTTCACCGTAGAAGGCGCGGAACTTACGTCAGTAAACCCTTATTCAGGTACTTATATGGGGCACTTTATTGATAAAGGTTTATTGTCCCTCGATATTCAGTATTTATTGGAGGATAACCAATTAGCGGGCAATAACCATGTAGTCATTGACCAACTTACCTTAGGTAGGAAAACAGACTCTGACCAAGCGCTTAGCTTACCGCTTGGGCTGGCCATAGCTTTATTAGAAGACTCAAACGGTGTTATCGATCTAGGTCTTGAAGTGTCGGGTGATTTAGATAGCCCAACCTTTGGGTTCGGCTCTATTATATTAAAAGCAATTGGTAACTTAATCACGAAAGCGGTGACTGCGCCCTTTTCGTTGTTGGCGAACTTAGTCGGCAGCGACGACGATGAGCTTAATGAAATTGACTTCACGCATGGCTCATCGCAGTTAACTGATGCTGCATCAAGTAAACTCGCTACCCTTGCCGATGCGCTAACAAAACGCCCTGGACTTCGCGTGAATATTGAAGGCACTGTAGATGAAGTACCTGACGCTTATGAACTAGCAGAACAGAAACTGCAACAACAGCTGTTGGCCCTTTCTGGTCAAGAGGCGCTACCAGAAAGCTTGTCGCCAAGTACTATGCCGATAAGCGGCCCTCTCGCTGACGCATTAAGTGAGTTATTCGTTAGCAGCACCGGCAAAACAGTAGAAGAAGAACGCGTAGTGGTAATAGCTAAATTGCAGCAAAGCGGTGAAGATACAGGTAAAGATACTGCAGATAGCGAAACAACACCTGTTCAAGTAGCACCTGATGCCGCGCAAGTCGAACAAGCACTCTATATCGCCATGTACAATCAAGTAAGAAGTGCCATGGACATACCGAAGCGGGAACTTGCCCATTTAGCTGATGCCCGCGCCAAAACGGTGAAAAACTTCTTGGCAAATGAACTTGCGGTAGACGCGAATCGTCTGTTTTTACTGAATAGTCGACAACATTTACAGCTTAAAAAGAGCGGAGTCGCCTTAACGCTTGAGGCTAATTAACTCTTCAGCCAGCTCATTCATATTTCTCAATGCTACTTATTACAATTTTGTTATTGCGTGCTAGCCGCGTTATTAGGACGCGGCTAATACTGCAATAAGCAGCATAGAAAGCATCTCTGAAGGCTCTTCTGAATAATGCCCGTTGTCTTCGCCACCTTCATTTGCCACAGCTTTGAAAAACGGGGTGCTATGGGGTTTAGTGAGTGCGATAACGTTATACGACGCATCCCCTGGGCGGGTTGCGTTACCTGTGTACATGGCCATTACACTACGTAATTTATTGCTCGATATAAAACTGCCAACACTATTTAAGATTTCAGTCTCATAGTTTTTACTCACCTGAACGCCTCTTCCTGCATTAATTAACCTGTTTGCCTGAGCCTCAGATATTGCATAAATATCAAAGCTTCGAGAGCCAATCATTTCATAGGGACCTACATCACCGATAAGTACGTAAGCTTTGCGCACTTTGTCATTGGGTGGTGAGAACATCGCCATGGCATTCGATACCGCCTCTGGTACATCGGTTTCACCTGGTAAAAGCTCAAGCGCATCTATCTGCTGAATGAAGCCTGCCCGAGATACTTTTGTAATAACAACACTTGGCACAGTGACAAACTTGCCATCGCCACCATAGGCCACCACACCAATCTTAAATTCCCGAGTAACCTTGGGCACTTCAATAGTGAGCCGTTTAATGGCATCTTTTAATCTCTGCAAAGGCACTGCCATCGAGCCGCTGATATCAATGGTAATCACTAACTCTATCGGGTATTTATTTATGCCTTCTGCAAGTTCTTGCTTGGCTTCTTCTAAGCTTTTTTGCGCTGAAGCTAACTCTTTTTTGGTCTGCGTGGACTCGGCTTTAGCCGCATCAAGTTCTTTTTTAATTTCACTTATAGATTCGGGAGAAGAACCCGTATTGGGGAAAAACGGCAGTGCAATAATGGCTAAAAACATGAATGCCCCCATTGCTGAGGCAAAGAGATCAAGTGCAGACATGCTGAATACGTTGACTTCCCTGTTACGTAATTTCATAAAGCCTCGACATTAATGGAGCGCTAAAAATCGTTTGCCAACACAGTAAGGCAATCATTCAGCTAGCGCCAACAGCACGGTCCCTACGAAAGATCCGCCACCAGTGACAAACTTACCGCCCCCAGTCTCTGCTAATTGTTTTAAGTAGGCACGTCCGAGGGCATTCTGAGTTGGCACGAAAACCGTTGAAACTTGGCTTTTCTCACCACTTTGATTAAACCGACTCGCCTGCCCTAGTACTTGTGAAGAAACGCTGGCGTATGCACCATTATCGCTAATAAAAATAATGGTTTTTGATTTGGACGAAGCGCGCCACTTCAAAGCTAATGCTTTGTTCATTGCAAGATTTATCGCTTCTTCGCCGTCTTGGTTACAGTTATGACTACCAGCGCGCATGGTATTCACAAAACGTTGTAACTGATTAACTGAACTCGTATTTAGCTTAATGATATCGTGACTTTTTATTGCCCCTCTTGGCTCACATCTGTCTTTAAAATCAATGACGCCAAGTGCCGCATCAGGGGATAACTTCATCAACAAATTGGCGATGTCGACAATTTCAGCCCTCAGCCCCTTAACTTGTTTATCCATGCTAGCGGTTGTATCAAGCGCAATTACCATATCCATGGTAGGAAAAGATATCTTAGATGTGCTTTGCTCTTCGTCTAGTTTCTTTTGAACTTCATCCCTTTGCTTTGCTATCTCCGCTTTTTGTTTTTGTTCTTCGGCAATTTGCGCTTCCGCTTTTTTAAGCTCGCTTTTAATGTCGGCCACTCGCTCAGCTGAATCTCCCGTATTGGGGAAAAACGGCAGTGCGATGATGGCTAAAAACATAAAAGCGCCCATGGCAGACGCAAATAAGTCTAATGCCGACATACTAAATACGTTTACTTCCCTGCTACGCACTTTCATTTGGTTTCACCTGTTCTTTCAGCTAAGACGGTAAAAAATGGACAGAAAAAGTCACCGTTCCTATTCGAAGGGTATCGCCATTTTTTAGTTCGGCCTTCGTGTTTGGCGCTAAGTCTTTATCATTTATGGCAGTCCCATTTACGCTGCTTAAATCTTCAATCATTACCTTATTGTCTATCAAGATAACGTTTAAATGCTCTCTTGAAACACCCGGCACATTAATAACGTAGTTTGCTTTTTGTGCTGAACGGCCTATTAATATGCCGCCTTCGGTTCTGGCTAAAGTAGACCCAATAACTTTAATACGATGATCACCACCTGCTTCATCTTTGCCATCTAGAATAATGTCGTCGAACGTTGCCGACGCCATACTGAGCGCTTCTTGTGCCGATGCCACTTTGGCTTTCTCTGCCGAGAGTTGTTGCTTGTTTTCCGAGGCCTCTTGCTCTACTTCAAGCAGTTTTTTTCTACGGCGGCTTAAAACAATAAGCACCACAATCAGCACTAGAATGATTGGAATTGCATAGTAAATAAGTTTTTGTTGCTCACTTTTCTTTTCTTCTTCGAATTCCTGCTCTTTTTGTTTACTCTTCGCTTCGGTTTCTTTTACTTTTTCTTCTTGTTCTTTAATCGCTTTTTCAGCATCTTCCAGCTTTTTCTGTTGCTCAATAGTTTGCTGCCTGGCTTCTTCTAGTGCCTCTTCGGCCTTTTGACGCTCTGCATCTTGGCGGGTCGTATCAGCTTTAGCCACTTCTAGCGCTTTTTTCTTTGCTTCCGCTTCCTTCTTTAACTTTTCAAGCTCTTCTTCCACCGCTTTGCGTTCAGCTTCTTGCTTCTCAAGTGTTGCTTGCTGCTTTTTCTTTTCTTCTTCTAACGCGGCCAGTTGGTCTGCTTCAGACAAACAGCTATTTTCTGATTCTGTGAAATCTATGTTGTACTTAGTAAGGAACGCTTTTAGCGTTGTTAAGTTGGTTGCGGCTGAAAATGATGAAGACAGTTTAAGGCGCTTGTCGAATACCCCTTTGGTATCGCTAACACTTACGCCTAATAGCTCTTGGCAGTTGTTCACTAGCGGCGCACCAAACTCCCCTTCAGTTAATAATACCGTATGCTGCCAGCGCTGTTCAGGGTGGCTTTTATTTACAGGAAGTATGGAGTGAAGAGTACCTGCCGTAGAGAGTCCATTTAGCTTCACCAAATAGATTTTGCTACCAATGGCAGAATTCTCTTTCGCCACCACCACAGGGTTACCCGATAGTCCATTCACATGTAGAATAGCTAAGTCTAAGCTTTCATCTTTTGCTGATAGGTCAGCTATCAACTTTGCCTTGCTAGTAGGGTCGGTGACGACATACTGATTGCCTTGCGCTAGCAGTTTATGGTTGATAATGATGGTTTCGTTTGCAACCAACGTCGCAATGCCTGTTTGCTCTACTTTTCCATCATCAAGCACCTCTATAGGAACGGTAGTAAAGGCATAGGATGGCAAAGTAAAAAGTACCCAAAGTGTAATAAACATCCCTACTCTATACACAAG
Organism: Alteromonas naphthalenivorans; assembly: GCF_000213655.1. NCBI lineage: Bacteria > Pseudomonadati > Pseudomonadota > Gammaproteobacteria > Alteromonadales > Alteromonadaceae > Alteromonas > Alteromonas naphthalenivorans. The sequence goes on along the minus strand of NC_015554.1, from coordinate 247,355 downwards.
CGTATTCCTCAAATTATCTATCAGTTAATTTAGTTAATGGGTAGATGGCTCTTCTAATGTTTCACCCGCTTCCGGCTGCACCGTAGCTGGCTCATTTACCACAGGTTCTTTTACCTGCATGACAATAAGCGTCGCGTTGTCTTGCTTGGGTCGCTCTTGTGCTTTAACCGCATTTAACAGTGCCATTGTTAGCTCAGCACTATCATTTGAAGACTGTTGGCATACCCCGATAATGCTTTCATCACTACAACTTTCCACCCCATCACTAGCCAAAATAAGCAAATCATTTGGTTTAAGCTCTCTAGAATCGTCCGGCGCATCAACCCGTTCAATATTTTCGCCCATTACTGCTTCAAGTAATTGAGAACGAACCGGTGATGTCCTTGCTTCCTCGCTTGATATTTCGCCTAACTCCACTTTTCTAGCCAAGACTTCCGACATAGAATGGTTTTCGTTAAGTCGCACCAACGTTTTGTTACGCAGTAACCACATTGGGCTGTCTCCTACACTTAACCACTGTAGATGTAAGCCATCAAAAACTGCCGCTATTAACGTCGTTCCCATACCTGATAACTCAGGGTTTTCTTTTACCTGATGATAAATAGCAAGGTTGGCCGCATCTAACGCGTTAATTAAACGCTGCTTAATATCCTGTTCATCGCTCTCAATAAATTGCTGTTTGAATGTATCGATAACCAAGCTACTGGCGATATCTCCCCCAACATGCCCCCCCATCCCATCAGCTAACAGCAACAACCGGAAACCGTTAGGCCAAGTTACTACTGAGGCACTGTCTTGTTGGCTTTTTCGAGCACCAATTATTTGAGACCAAGCCACCTGAACCGAATACATGATTAATCCTCTTCCATACTTTCCCAAGTGAAGTTTTCGCCACACAAAGGCACAAATCTCAGTGTGGTTTCACCAATAGAAATATGACTAAAAGCAGGTAATATCATGGGCTGCAGTACGGGCGCAGGCTGGTTATCTAAATAGGTCATATTGGTACCTGAGCCCGGCTGAATATAGAACTGATTACCCCTAGGATCGTAAGAGATAGTGGCATGATTAGCCCTTGATACTTGCCCATCACCAAAATCAACACTAACTCTTTCAGATGCACTTCGCCCAATACTATTTTGACCAAAGCCCAATTTTAAAAAGTGCCCTTTACCTGGCCCTTTTACCACCACTAGCCAACCAGAGATGGGGTCTTGCATAGGATCAGGCATAGAATGTGGTGACTGCGCGGCGGTTTCAGTCGTACTGACTGGCGGCGCACTAGGTCTTCTGTTTCCCCCTACCACAGTGGGTAGTGCATCAATGTCATCATGTTCTGATATTCCAGAGTTTTCTCGAATATCAACGGACTCAGCAGGGGTTGTCGATTGCTGCCGGTTTGCTGGGGTCGTTGAAGGTTCATCAAATATTAAACCCGAATTTGCAGGCCTTGATGGGCTGGAGCTGGAGGGTATAGTATTAACGGGGGTAGCGTTAGAGGGAATGGTCACTGTTGGCCCGTCGTTAGCGGTATTGCTACCTATACCACTCGCGCGAGTTTCAGGTTCGATAGGAGCTATGACTGACGGCATATCAACTGGAACGCCATCAGGGCCTCGTTTAATCGCCATGGTGCACCTCTATTTGTTTTCGTAAAGTCTATTAATTAAATTATCCATACAATATTGACCGGCACTATTAAGTGCCATTTCTTCTCTGGCCTGCACTATATGCAGTAAGAAAACCAATATCGCTGACATGATCAGCGCCACTAACGTGGTGTTGAATGCTAAACCTAAATCTGTGGTGAGTAGCCCTAGCCACTCTCGAATAGCATCTGTGTCTGATACATCGGGCATGTCTGCCGCCGACGATAAGGCTAATGCAATACCCACCACCGTACCGATAAACCCCAGCGTAGGTATTAACCACACAAGGTATCGCAACATATTAAATTTGAGCTCTATTTCATGCTGCATTAACTCAAGGCTAGAATTCATCAAGGAGTTGGCTTGGTCTGCTGAATTACTGCCTTGGAATTGCAGGATCACCCGTTTGGTGAGCCGTTGAACAAAGAAGTGTTGAGCAACTTTTCGCTCGCATATACCGGTATAAATAGGTACCAGATCTTTCGCCCTCAGCATAACGTCGTCTTCTTCAGGCAAAATATAAAGCTTAAGCTGCTCTAACTCTTTGGCTGAACGATTGTGCCTAACCCACATTTCGCCTAGCCCGATGAAGAACATGAGCCACATGAGGTTTTGTAAGGTAGCGGGAAACATACCACTGCTGCGATCGAACAATACGTCGCCCACGTTTATTTGACCGGTTTTGGCTTCGCTGACAGGAAGTATTAATGCAAATACGCCAACCACAAATATGGTGATAAATATGGCGACTAAAGCCACAATAACCCGATATTTCTGCTCGTCTGATTCCAATAAATTCATAACGTTTACCAATCCATGTTTCATGTTAGCTATTTACGAGGACGATTCAATTTCACCCGTAGCAGTGTTGCGAATAGGCTTAAATGACATAGGCTCGACATCTTCATTCACTTCTTTTTGCTTTAAAAAGCCCGCCACTGCGGGCGAATTTATAATGCTACTGAGCTTGATTTTTTTCGTTCCCAGCACGAGGGAATCGGCTCCGTCTATGTAGCCTTGCTTAAGCGGCTTCCACTCGCCGTTTTTTTTCAAAAAAGTGCCGTGAGTCGACATACGATCTGCGCAAAAGTAGCGCCCGTCATTTGTGACAGTTATTTCCATGTGAATGCGAGAAATACTCGGGTCTGCAATACAGATATCAGCTTGGCTCGACCTACCTACTGTGTAAGTTGCAAACGCCATATCACTCTTCCAGCGCATATCGAGTTCGCATGGCTACAATGTCTTTTATACCTGTAGATACAATACCCACCTGCTTTTCCACACTGTTTACTTGTGAGTCCAATTGCTTTAAATCGTTAACCAGTTCATCTTGGCTACCTTCTTTCTCGCGAAGCTGCGCATTTTTATTTTCAATGAGCTGAGCACTGTCTTTGTTCTGTTGATCAAGTGCTAGGGTTTGCTGTTCAACTTGTGCTATTTCCTGTTTTAAATCGGCAAGCTGCTGCTCGGTGAGTTCATAGGTAGATAACTCTTTTTTTACCAAAAAAAGCTGACTTTTATAATAATCAACTTCTTCATCTACCCCTTTCACTCGGCTGTTTAAGGTATCCAGTTTTTCCTGCATACTGGCAATGGTTTTTTCATCGAGTCCGCTAATACTTGCCCAAATTCGCTCCCCCGTGCTCTGTTCTCTAGGATCAGCAGATACTGCACAGCCCACCACCATTACACTTAACATTACCGCAGCTACTTTATTAAAAGGGTTCATTTATAAGCTCCTTAGCCTGCAATTAGGCTAGTAAGTGCGGTACTTTGTTCATCCAGTTGTGACGACTGGGTTTGAATAGAAGCCAGCTGCATTGAAAGTTGATTACGCTTAGCCAGTAGCTCTTCATGCGCCTGTTGAGTCTTTGCTTTATCTTCTGTTAGCGACGCAATTTCTTCCTCACTGTCTTCAAGTGCACTGTCTAAATATAAAAGCGTTTCGTCGTAGCGAGTTTCAAGCATTTCATTTTCTTCTCGCAGTGCTTTAACTTCACTTAGAAGTGCTGTTGCCTCAGCAATTTCGGCTTTGGTTAATGACGCTTTGCTTTTAAGCAACACAACCCTATCTTCCATGGTAGTAATATTTAACTTGGTTGCTGCTAACTCGTCTTCGCGTGTTTTAATCGCGTTTTCAGACGCTTCAATCTCTGACTCTAAAAACTCGTAATTACTGGCATAATTCATCCGTCTTATGGCTATCCCCTCACCTATATATTTTCCCAATTTATCGCCTGCTGTCCCTCCGATCGCGGCACAAGTCGCCATCAATAATTTGTTGCCATCAAACTTTTTGTAACACGCATACCCCCCAACAATTGCACCAATAACTTGGCCGACAGTCCGAGCAGTACTGATATCCTCTTTACCTAATTCTTCAACTGGCGAACTCACTTCAAATGAGCTGAAGTCCATGCCGCCTTCGCTACTGTTACTTTGATTACTCTCTGGTGTTAAAGCCCCCATCAAGCTTTCTGCTGTATTTGCACACCCAGTCATGAGTAAGCATGCAATGGTCGCTGGTACTACTTTATTTAACGTATTCATCGTTTAAATCCCTATTAAATTGATAGACGTCTTTCAAGTTTGTATTTCTAGGCTGGTGTTAACCGCACGCTTTAGGAGTAACGGTTATTCGTTTTTCTAGTAACTCAATGACTTCGCTCTTTTCATTTAATTTAGAAGCTTCTTGGACAAGTAACTTTAACGACGCTTGGTATTCTGCTTTATCGTACTTCCCTTTTTGTTTACTCGACTTTATGACTTCATCGAAGACATTATTAATATGTTGTGAGTTTGTTTGATGACGAGATACTAAATCGGCAGCTCGTTCTCTGGCTTTCGCTAAATTCTTTTCAATATTTAGTGTTCGGTTTTCAATGCCAGAACGAAGTAGCTCAATATTTCTCGTTCCAGCATCATCCATATCATCGATTTCTTCCATTGCACATAGCATGCGGTTTTCAATAGTATTGCTGTCGTTATCCATCTCTGCTTTGGTGACCAAAGAGTAAATAATATCGATTTCTTCGTTTACCAAAATCTGATTAGAAGCAGTGCTACTTTTGGTTGCCTGTAAGCCATAAAAGCCGCCTAGCAGAACGACAACCGCCGCACATAGCGCGCCGACCCACATTTTGAAGTTATTTTTAGTGGGGGGAGTTGTCGATTGATGTTGATTCGCGTTCGCCCCAAGATTGTTGGGAACGGGCCCCGGACTGTACCCCGAGTTACTATTAGCAGATATAGGTTGAGACGTAGAAAACCCTGCCGTGTTTGGCCCCGATGCGCTATGTGACTTGGGTGAACTAGGATTGGGATCGGTGGCCTGCGGATGTGCAACATGCGATGGATAGCTTGGTGGAAACTGAGACGCTGAGGCCGATGAATCTAACCGAGTAGTTTGTTGTTCGTCTAGCCCAACCTGTGGTGTTACGGGTACGCCTTGTAACGCAGCTATAAGTTCATTAGCAGTTTGAAAACGCTCACTAATACGAATTGATATTGCTTTTTTAATTGTATTAATAAAATTTTCAGAGAATTGCTCTTTAACTTCATCCAGTCGGGTTAGGGCAGGATCTGCTTGGCCTTGCAATACTTTAGCGGTACGGTCTTCAACCCGGGGAGGGTTGGCATTAAGAACAATTCGCCACATCATCGCACCAACTGCGTGAATATCCGTCCAAGGGCCTAGATCACCCTCTGAACCTACCTGCTCTAACGGAGCATACCCATAAGTTTGCATTTGATTTTCAGACTTCTGCGTGTGGCCAAAGTTTTGTTTTGCAGCTCCAAAGTCAATCAACAATGGGCGCTCGTCACTTGAGCGAACAAAGATATTAGCGGGCTTAATATCTCTATGTAATACACCTTGGTCGTGTATATACTGCAGGCCTTCTAGAACAGGTATCATTAGTTTTATTATTTGCGCTTCAGTGAGCGGACATTCTTGTGCTGTGTGAGCTTTAAGAATCTGAGCGAGTTCTTTTCCTCGCTCTAAATTCATTACTAGATACGCCGTTCCATTGTATTTGAAGAAGTCTTTGCAGCGAATAATGTTGGGATGGTCATCAAACTGGACGAGCTGCTTTGCTTCATCGAGAAATTTTTGAATTCCGGTTTCAAATTCTAGTTCGTCTGACTGGCTTAGAGGGTACACGGTCTGACCATCACGAGTAGCACAGTGTTGCGGCATAAATTCTTTAATGGCCACCAAGGAATCAAGATGCGTGTGGCGCGCTTGATAGACAATACCAAACCCACCAACCCCGAGGACTGACTCTATTTGATATTGTTGAAGTTGCGTACCAGCTGGTAACGCGAGCTTGTGCACCTGACTGCTCATTCTTCCCTCTGCAGTGGTAAATACTTACCTGTATATTTGCATTGTGTGTTGCACTTTATACTGCCCTTAGTGTGCAACTTTTTTTCTAATTATTGGCGCAGTTGTCAGCATCTTTTGATGTCACTAAAAACACACCGGCTGATCGAAATTTAAACAACAATAAAAGATATACACCAAAGAAAATAACGAATCAATCTTTTAAATAAACACTATGTATTTATTTTTTGATCAGTAGTATTTGTATGGAAAACGATCAATACTACACAGCGCTAGTGAAAAGTATTTAGGCCTTTTCGTTGTTCTACGCACTTACAAAAATAATGAATTGCGATTTCAATGGCGCCAAGGACAGGTACAAATATGATAGTTTCAGCTCCCTCTTTTTTGTCTTTTCCTCATTTTTCTTTAGGGAAACATAGGCAATTCTCTCAGTTATCAAGCCTTCTCTTGTTTTCTTTTAAACTGATAAAGCCTGCAGTAAATCTACTGAGTTGCTTGATTCGACGGTGACTTTTCAATAGCGGTTTTTCTTAAGGAAGAGAAATATGTACAACAAGTTTCGCGTTTATTCTGCTAGTCATATTGGTCATCGCGAAGAGAATCAAGATGCTCATGCGGTATTAATAAAACCACAATATGGCGAGTTTTTATGTGTGGTTGCAGACGGCATGGGAGGCCATAAAGGGGGGGCGTTTGCAGCACAAAAAGTGGTTGATGTCTGCACACAAAAGTGGAATGAAAATGATAGTATTGAAGAACCCGAAAATTTTCTTACCGAATTGGCATTTTCCGCACATAGTGCAATTCTAGATTCACAAATTGAAGAATTCGCACAAGCCCAATCCCTCGTCTGCATGCTCTATGTCAACCTAGCACAAAGTATCTTCATGTCGATGCATGTGGGCGATTGTCGAACATTTCAGTTTAAAAACGAAAGCTTCGTTAAACGAACCGTAGATCAATCTCTCGCTCAACTTCATGCATTAAAAGGCGATATTTCAGATGATGAAATTGCATCGCATCCAGACCAAAACAAAATTTATTCAAGTTTAGGCGGTAGTGAGCCCCCTTCCCCCCTAATTGAACGTTACGAGACAAGCGGTAACGTGTTTTTGGTTTGCTCTGATGGTTTTTGGGAGTTATTCACTCAACAATCATTAGGGGGAGTACTTGAAAACATTGAAAGCGACAAGGATTTAGACACCCTGATACAGCAGCAATTAGCCAACAAAAATCAACATGACAATACCACCGCCATATTAATAAAACTGTGGCCTGAAGAAACTGCAGGTTCAGGGCCAACGCCCCAGGAACAATATGGCATTAAATCGCCCGAGCCTGAACTACTAAAGCCGGAATCCGCTGAGAAGGAATCAAATCGTGTTGAAGTTCCTACAGAAGAGAATATTGATCCAACACAATTTCACAGTGACGTTAAGAGCAGCACGGTAAAAAACACGGCAGAGCAATCTTCACATAGTCAGTACAAATTACTGCTAGGGCTGGGGGTGCTCATCATCCTAATTACATTAGGATATTACTTCCTGAGTCGACCTATCAGCATCGACAGTGCGTCACTACCACATCAAAAGACAAGCAATGCTAACAGTTCCGAAGCTAACCCGCCTATACCTCTACCCCGCTCAGACTCAAATAGTCAGTCTAAGCAACAGGATAACTTACCACTTGAGTCTAGTGAAAAGTCATCAAAAGAAGTCATAGGAACCGACACATCTTCTGCTGACTCAGGAAATATCGAAACCCGAAGAAGCACTCCAGATATTCCCGTATCAAGTATTGATGATGCTATCGAGAAAACGGTGGAAGCCCTTCGAGAAGAAGGCGACTTAGGTGAAGACGATGAACTTAAAGTAGCCAACCGCGGCCGTGAGATAGGTAATAGTCAAGTAATTAAACTCCAGCAGTTCTACAAAGGCTTACCTGTTTATGGGGCCGAAACAATTACCCTTGTTCGTGAAAACAAGATAGCCAGCATAAATAGCAAAACGCTTAACGATATTAATATAGACACCACTCCGGCACTGTCAGCTGACGAAGCATTTACGTTAGCGGAAGACGAGGTTAAATCGACATTAAGGATGCTTCAGCAAGCCCAGCTCATCATTTTCAAAAAAGGAGACAACTACTTACTTGTATGGCGCGCTGAAGTTGAAAAAGCAACCGGTGAACAGGTAATGCTATTCCTAGACAGCAGTAACGCCTTAATTGTTGAAGAAATTAGCCTACATATTTCTGAAGGCCTTGTAGATGAAACAAAATGAACGCCAATCAAGGTATATAGGAACCATAACTAGTAGTATATGTTTGGCATTTATTTGCTTCTATCTAATAGCACCTGCGTTAGGCGTGGAGAAAATTGGCATTAACCGCGCGCCTCAATCACTGGAAGAGCAATCAACGCTTAGTACGCAGGCAGAAAGACAAGAGTGGGTAAAAACTGTCTTATCAGAACGATTTAATTTAAGTAAAGAGAGCGCACTTCACACCACTTCAGAGCAGCAACTACATTCCTTTAAAATAGTTGCAGTAAACCAAACATATCAAAATGTTCCGGTAGTTAATTCAGCATCTCGTTTGGTTTTAAATGCGCGACATCAACCTATATATATATTAGGCACACATAGTAATATTGAGCCCTTAGAACCAGCGACCGCCACATTTAATAGTGAACAAGCACTATCAACACTAAGCATTGCAAATGGGGCTGATGTAGCATCGAGGCTCGTATATTGGCCTTCGCCGCAGGGCCAGCATATTTTGGCTTATGAATTTGAAGGAGAGTTTAGCTCCTCGTTTGGCTACGCTCTTTCTCAACGTGTATTTGTCAATGCTACCACAGGTAAAGAATTGGACCGGGAGCCTTTATTTCACACTGCCATGCACCGCCAAATCAACAACTTTTCCGCAGCTTGTGAAGAATTCAAAGTTAAATTTCCACTTATCCCACCGCTAACCGATAGAGTTGAAGCGCGTGCAATGAAAACCCATGCGCGAACAGAAGGCAGCGCACCTAGTAATGATGATTCTGTAGAAACCGCATTTGCATTACTAGGTAATGCCTATGAGTTTATGGATACCGTGCTCGGTATGGATAGTATTGATGGGAATGGCTTGCGCTTAAATATGTTTATCAACGTTCACTTTTTAAAGGGCATGCCTACTATTCAGTGTTATGGCGATGTATTCAATGCCATGTGGATGTCGAGAAAACAGTCACTATATGTGCCGAAAGAGGGGCTTAATTACATTGAAATTACCATGCATGAATTGGCACACGGCATTGTTTCAAACGGCAGTAATCTGGAATACTCTTTTCAATCAGGCGCGCTGAATGAATCTATAGCCGACTCAATCGGCATCGCCTTTCGCATTTGGTTAGAGCATGCTAACAAGCAGACAAATTCAACTAAAATTCCCAGAGAGTATTGGTTATTACGAATGCCTTCGGGTCCAGAAAGAGACTTAGCCGATCCTAGTTCGCTGAGTTTTGGAGAGAGTGCCTACCCAGACCATATGAATGACTTTCTGAATTGGCCGATAAAGAAAGACCGAGGCGGTGTTCATATAAACTCTTCCATAATGAATATGGCATTCTTTTTAATGGCTAACGGGGGCAAGCACCCACGCCATTCCAGTACGAGTACCGTAACCGGCATAGGATTATACCCAGCAGTACGCATTGTTGCGCAAGCGGCTTCAAAATTACTTGTTCAAAATGCTAACTTTGAAGATGCGCGCTTTGCGTATGCTTTAGCCGCCGAAGCTTTGCACGGTAAAGGCTCAAAAGAGTGGGTAGCGGTACATCAAGCGATGGATGCAGTTGGTGTAACGGGAACATGGAGCCCGCCTCAAGAAGTTCCAGAGCCCCAGCCAGTACCCACTCCCGAATCCGAGTCTGAGCCTTCGCCAGAGCCCACGCCGGAGCCGGAGCAAGAGTCACAACCTGTTCCTCAGCCAACGACGCCCCCACCAAAAGCAGAGGAACCTTTGGAAACAAATGACAGAGTCCATACGTCTAAGAACGAAGCCGATAACAACCAGCTCGTTATAATTTTGATTCTAGGGAGCGTAGGTCTTTGTATTGCTTTGCTAGCGCTTTTTAAATTAAAGCCGGCGTATAGCAGAAGCGAAAGCCCAAAAGGTTATTCAGCTGAAAATACGCCAATGGGTAACTCAGCAGCTACCCCCAATGCTACGCCGGACAACCTTGTTCCCAGGCCATCTAAACAGCAAAAGGGAAACGTTAACAATAGCGGAAGTGCGGCGCATCAGCAGGCTTCGCCTTATTACTTACAATCCCTTGAGGGTAACCAAAAACTCAATATTTCTTCTTATACTGCATCGAAAGGTGAAGGGTTTGTTATTGGTAGATCACTAGAACTTGTGCACTTGCAACTTCGAGATGAGCGAATTTCCAGACGTCACCTAAGAATTAAGTCTCATAGCGACTACTTTACGGTTGAAGATTTAAACTCAACCCACGGTACCATGCTGGACGGAGAACGACTTAAAGCCTTTTTACCAGCACCTATTAAGCACGGACAGCTCCTTCGTATTGCTGACTTTAGCTACGTATTTAAAGTCAGTTAATCGTAATACTGCGAGCGTCACTATATTTTAAAAAGAGAATAAAATGGCAGGATCACAAGCAGTCAGCGTTAAAATAGTGTCTTTTAGAGGCATAGAATCAGAATTTGTCTTATCTCAAAATGGGGACTACGATATAGGTCGTTCCGACACTTGCTTCGCCAGCGTTAATGCCGAACTACTCTCCCGTCAGCATTTAGTTATTCGCTACCTCGATGGGCGCGTTTTTGTTACCGATAATAATAGTTCCAACGGCAGCATCATCGGCGACTTAAAACTAGTAGGCGGTCAACCTTATGAAGTGCAGCTTCCTAGTACGATTTTATTAGCGAATGGCAGCATCCATGTCGAGCTATGCTCTTCAACTTTAGCCTCTACAACCTCACATACTAATTCTTCAGCACCACAGGTTTCACCAACAACTTCCCAGCCCCAACTTGGGCCTGTCACTCATAGTGGCTCTGAAAATAACGAACTTCATCAATTACTATTAATCCGTGGGCAAGTACTCATTGGTCGCTCTTTCGACTGCAATTACGTTATCGACTCCCTTCAGGCATCACGAAAGCACGCTTTACTCGCGTTAGCTGATGGCCAGATAACATTAAAAGACCTTGATACCACCAACGGTACGTTCGTAAATGGTGAAAAAATTAGTGGCTCAGTGAGTATCTCCACTACTGATGAAATCACCATTGGAACCACGACGTTTGCTATTGAAAGCGGTAGAGTTGAACTTGAATACGCTATCGTGGCAGATAACATAGAAAAAGTGTACGCCCGTGGCGTTGTTGGCCTAAATACCATGAGCTTAAAAATTCCGAGTAAGCAATTTATTGCCTTAATGGGGCCTTCTGGCTGTGGAAAATCAACCTTACTGAAAGGCTTAAACGGTGCCAACCCTGTAACCTCTGGGGCTATTACCGTACAGGGGTTAAAACTAAATAATAGTAATTACAACACGCTCAAAAAGTATATTGGCTATGTGCCCCAAGACGATATTGTTCATGGGGAATTAAGCGTCGAAAGAACCCTCTTTTACGCCGCCAAATTGCGTATTTCCGACGATGTTACGAAGCGGGAAATTAAAGATAAAATAAGCACAGTGCTGGCAAGTCTAAATCTGGATACCGACGCTATAAGAAAAAGTAAGGTCTGTGATCTATCCGGGGGACAGAGAAAACGGGTATCTATTGCGGTAGAACTGCTCAATGACCCTAAAATATTATTTTTGGATGAGCCCACCTCTCCTTTAGATCCAGAGACCATTGAAGATTTCCTATCCTGTATTAGACGGTTAGTGAGCAAGGGGCAAACCGTTATCATGGTCACCCATAAACCCTCCGATTTAGACTATGTTGATCAAGTTATCTTTTTATCCAAGGGAGGGTATCAAACCTATTATGGTGATAAGAAGCAGCTTCTAAACCATTTCGAAAAAGACAATATTATTGAAGTGTATTCCATGATGAAAAACCCAGAAGAAGGCCAACAGTGGTATCAACATTGGGTTAGCCAAAATCCTGCGTCTGCCCTCGAAGTAAAGCAAGAAGTACTCGCGAAGAAATCAAACACTGCTCTGATTGGTCAGTTTTTTTGGCTCTCAGTGCGTTATTTCAATATCAAGATTAATGACCACGCAAATTTGCTTTTGTTACTCGCGCAACCACTCATTATTGGTGGGTTACTTGTTTTTATATTTAGTAAACTTCAAGTGAGCGTGATGTTTATGATGGCAGTATCTGCGGTTTGGTTTGGGGTAAGTAATGCAGCTAAAGAAATAGTCTCTGAGCTCCCCATCTACGAACGGGAGCGCATGTATAACCTAAATATCTTCAATTATATTGCGTCTAAGCTAACGGTACTGTCGATTATCGCTTGTATACAAGTGGCTATATTTATCGCTATAACGCATCTTGCGTATCGCAGCGTAAATGGGGATGCCAATGAAGTACAACTTTGGAGTGTTAGCGCAACAGCGCTGTTTATGCTGTTGTTGTCGGTTTCAGCCACCTTATTTGGCCTCTATCTATCCGCAGTATTTACCACCACTGAAAAGGTCATGACTTTTGTACCTATTGCCCTTATGCCGCAAATCATGCTGGCGGGAATTATTGCGCCGCTAGACAATAATATAAAAGTTCTGCTCAGTTACCTTACGTTAGGTAGGTGGGGAACTGAAGGGTTTGCGCATATTCAGGATGGTGCAGCCAGAGAGCTGGAAAAGTGGACGAATGAAAAAGCGGACATACCCGCTTCCGTTATGGTGCGGGTATTCAATCCACCCGCAGCCACAAACAAAGGTGATGCAACAGAATTTGCCACCCAAGGCGCAATGCAGCAACTTAATTTATACAATGACAATACTGAAATGGTGAGCTTGTTTCCAGAGAGTTTTACTGGTGTACTTATCGCTATTACGCTAATAAACGTGCTCGCGTTTGGCGGGTTGTTACTCGCACTTCGTAGTAAAGACAAACGATTTATTTGAACCGTGTGTGTACCGCTAACTAGCAGCAGGTAATGTTACCTGCTGCTACAAAGTCACTATGCTTTGCTGGTTGGCGCTCTGCGTGAGCTAGGTTTACCAGCGTTAGAGCGACCTGAACCGCCAGGCTTACCAGAACCACCCGGTCTACCCTGCCCTCGAGGTCCGTTTCGGCTACCAGAACGACGCGCGGGTCTGTCGCCTTGACTATTGCCGTTACCGTTGCCACCTTGAGATTGACGTGGGCGCTTAGGCTTGTTTGGCTTTTTAGGCGCTGACAATGTGGTTTCAGGTACTTTAGCTTGAGGCTCAAAACCTTCAATAATTTGGCGCGGAAGTAATTGTTGAATAAGAGTTTCGATATCTTTAAGTTGATCTAGTTCATCAATACTAACGAAAGACCAAGCTTGACCACTGGCCCCAGCTCTACCCGTTCTGCCAATTCGGTGCACATAGTCTGCAGGTGTATTTGGTAAGTCGATATTAATAACAATAGGTAGCTCGTTGATGTCGATACCGCGAGCAGCAATATCAGTCGCTACCAGCACATCAATTTCACCACTTTTAAACTCAGACAGCGCCTTTGTACGCGCACCTTGGCTTTTATTGCCATGGATTGCTGCACTTGGAATACGCGCTCTACTCAGTTTGTCTGCAATACGGTTAGCGCCATGCTTAGTTCTGCTAAACACTAACACCTGCTTCCAACCATTTTGCTTAATTAGGCTAATTAAGGCCGCTGTTTTCTTAGACTTGTCGATAGGCACTAAATGCTGCTGAACTGTTTCAACAGTAGTATTAGCAGGTGCCGTAGACACTTTCTCAGGATTGTTCGTAATCGTTTGCGCCAGCGTGGTTATTTCAGAAGAGAATGTCGCTGAGAACAATAAGGTTTGTCGCTTAGTCGGCAACAATTTAAGAATACGTTTTATGTCATGGATGAAGCCCATGTCTAGCATTCTATCGGCTTCATCTAACACCAAGGTTTCAAGTTGGCTGAACTTAACCGCGTTTTGTTGGTAGAGGTCGAGCAAGCGGCCAGGGGTGGCGATAAGTACATCAACACCTGAGCGTAGCGCTTTCATTTGCGGGTTAATACCCACACCACCGAATACCACGGCGGTTTTAAGTGGCAAAAACTCACTAAACGATTTTACGTTTTCTTCCACCTGCGCCGCAAGTTCACGGGTTGGCGTTAAAATAAGTGCGCGAACACAATTAGATGCAGCGGGTCTGCCATCCAATAAACGGTGTAGCAAAGGCAAAGAAAAGCCTGCTGTTTTACCTGTACCTGTTTGCGCTGCTGCCAGTATGTCTTTGCCTTCAAGAATAATGGGAATAGCTTGCTGCTGAATGGGCGAAGGCGTTGTATAGCCTTGTTTTTCAATAGCTTGTAGTAGCGGGGCAGCTAGGCCCAACTCAGAAAAAGACATGGATAACTCCTGGAAATAAAAATTAGGTTACGCAACGTAACCGGTCTGCGCTGAAGGGTTATCAGTCTGAAGCAGGTGTAAAACGGTAAAGTTCGTAATGTGAAACGCGAGAGGGACTTGCAATAGTAATTATAAAAGCAGAAACAATTATCAAATTAAAATAGTACCTACAAAATGCGGGCGCATACTACCACTGTTTGGCCTCACTCGCTAGGTTAATTTTTAACCTCGACGTAAAGATCACATACAATGAAGGTATGGATAACGTAGCCATGGCTTTACCTTTCACTTTGTAGCGCTCATCACATTGTTCATAGCACTATGCAATCGCCAAATCCGATAGAAACGTCTATTTAAAACTACTCTTGTGTCTAATTGAATTAATTTAAGAAATCGACATAATTGTGCACAATAAACCTATTTTTAACTGGTAAATTAGTTTAGTAACGTTGTTAACACGCGTTTTGCCAGCGAAATCTATTAGCCAGTATTATACTAATCGTTAAATGTCTCGTTATATGCATTAACGTCGTCATTTACTAATAAAAAATAATTAGGCATTAAACAACATCTGGCATTATTAATTAACTTGAGTTTCTTGATTGAAAAGTCTTCGTTCCGACATTGCACTTACATCTATAGCTTCTGTTGCGATTATCAGTGTTTTGATAATGGCTTTGTCTATTCGTGTTTACGAAACCTTGTATCAAGATTTTGTTGCCTACCAGTTTGATGCTCTGGCTGAAAATATGGCGGTGGATTTATTGCCAGTCATTAATTACAGCGCAGGAAGCTTTGACCAAACCCAAGTGCTGCTCAGGTTAGACAAATACGAATACGTTGAGTTTGCTCGTATTTACAACGAATACGATGAATTGGTCAATCATTACGTTGGTAACCCCAATATCGATAATGGGTCATCTTCCACTCCGGTTGTTGATGAAGCTAATTACCTTCATTTAGACAATGGCTTTCACACCATTAATAACAACATCTTTGTTATTAAAACGATTGGTGAAGTGGATCTTCCTATGGGAAAGCTCGTTTTATCCTACGACATTCAACATCCTCTTGCCGAAAATCGCTGGAAATTTATTGGGCTAGTCTCGCCTGTCGTCCTCATTCTTCTTCTCATCACCGTCATAACGACTGTGCGCTTACAAAGACGTTTGCTTACCCCGCTGACTTCGCTAATTGCGAAAATGAAAAAAGTCGAAAAAGAAGCTAACTACGATGTAAAAGTGTCGGAAGAAGGCAAGTTTGAAATTGCCTCACTTGGCCGCGGCTTCAATAGCATGATGCTGCACATAAAAAATCAGATAGACATTAATAAGCGCAAAACCCTGTTGCTCGAAAGACAGCAGTCTCAAATGGAGAAGCTTGCCAACTTCGATACGCTAACAGGGTTACCCAACAGACAATATTTAATGAAGAGCTTATCGATTGAATTGGCTCGTGCCAAAAGAGAAAAGTCCCAAGTTGCACTTATGTTTCTCGACTTAGATGGTTTTAAGCAAGTCAACGACTCTTATGGCCACGATGCTGGTGACAAACTACTTTGCGGCATTTCATCTGAAATATCTGATGCTATGCGCGATGGCGACGTAGTGGGTCGTCTTGGCGGCGATGAATTTCTTATTATCTTAGTGGGAAACCCTACGAACTCACAACTAGAAGCAATAGCGAAGCGACTCATCAGTAAAATAACCAAGTTGGATCATATTGATGGTTGGCGAGTAGACCCTAGCGTTAGCATAGGTATTGCTCTCGCTACCGACAGTGATTACGCCGCGTCCACGTTAGTCACAAACGCTGATGTGGCTATGTATAAAGCGAAAAACGAGGGCAAAGGTCGTTACGTTTGGTTTACTGCGTCGATGCAAGAGGAAACTAGACGCAAAATTCAGGTGGCTACTCACCTTCCTCAAGCCATCGAGAACGATGAATTCCATTTAGTTTATCAAGCTAAAGTCAACAGTAAGGGTAAAGTGGTAGGTTTTGAGGCCTTATTGCGCTGGTTTGACAACGAGCTTGGTAATATTTCTCCCGCTGAGTTTATACCCATAGCCGAGCAAAGCGACAGAATTTCAGAAATTACGCTTTGGGTGATAGTCCAAGCTTGTTTAGAGATACCCCATATATCGGAGCACTATGGTGAAGATATTAGAGTTTCAATCAACCTTTCCGCTTACGATTTAAAAAACGTTCATGTGACCGAGTTTATTTTAGAGGGGTTACGTTCCGGTGGGATACCCAGAAATAATGTGGAATTTGAAATCACCGAATCGGCTTATATGAATAATTTCTCTATCGCAAATGCCTTTTTAGCCGAGCTTAAAAAAGAAGGCTGCAAGATATCCTTAGACGACTTTGGAACGGGTTACTCATCATTAAGTTACATCACAGAGTTTAACATCGACACGCTTAAAATAGACCGACAGTTTGTGAGTCAAATTGGCACATCGAAACGTTCTGAACTTATCACTATCACCATTATCGAAATGGCGAAAAACCTGAATTTAAATGTATGCGCTGAGGGTATTGAAACCCACGAACAGTCCGCTTTTTTAACCGAGAATGGTTGCAACATTTTGCAAGGTTTCTTATACAGCAAACCTATCCCCCTTGACGCTTTGTTTTCGCAAGAAGAACAGGCTTTATTAAACCTAGCAAACTAAATTGATATATACACCACGGTTAGTCCATTAGGAATTGATGTTCCCTCGGGTAAATAGCCAACACTAGATTCATGTTCTATAAGAAAAGTGACCATTTCTTCAATATTGCTAACATTCGAAGGTGGATTACTGCGCCCACTGAATCGCATTTGCGCCCAGAATGACTGAATTCGGGATTCAGGCAACCCTATAACTTGAGTATTAAAGACTTTTCGAATATGGGTACCAGATTCAAATTCTACGGGTGACAACCCATCGAGAGAGCCTCCCATAAACAAATTGCGTATTTCGCTTTTGCTAAGCTGAAGCGTTGACTCAGCTGAATTAGCCACCACCAACACACGTTCACGTGCGTGCGTTATATGGGCGAACACTGTCGAAGATAAGAGCACGAATAACACTAAGCAACGCATCAAAATACCCACTCTACGCCCACTTGATAGAGACTTGCGCGCCTATCAAAATTAGCATTTGTAGGTGGAACATAAAACAACGATGTTTTGTCCTCTTTCCCCTTCAAAAACGAAACTTCAGTTTTAAGCGCAAGACTAGTACTGTAATCCCAACGAACACCAAAGGTTAAAGAATCTAAGTCATCAGTAGGAAATAAAGCATTAATGGAATCAACTGAGGTTGATAATAAATCGAATAACGGGCTCACCCCTAACGGGATGGTATTTTCAATACTGTTCTCGTCCTGACGTGACCTTGATATCGTAGCGTGAAATAACAACGAGTTATAATAACGCCCTAGTGTTAGGTAATAGCTTTTGATACCAGATAAAACATCAAGATCAGAATCTACCGACATTAATTCTGCGCTAACAAACCAATCCAGTGACGTGTAGCCTGCACCAAACTCATAAACGGATACACCGTCGTCTAATCTAAATTTTGCAGCAAGTTCCTCGAATCCAGCCGAGGTGAGCCCCTCCACTAATTGATCGATTAGCACGCTATTATCGACAACTTCAGTAACTCTCATAAAAGACGAGCGAAAATGGAACCCATCATAAGTCAGTGAAAGCACCGCACCATAAATATCGTTGATATCAACATCAAAGGCGTCTTGGCCTGAGAAAAGTTCGCCATCAAAATCTCCCCAATACCCCTCAATCTCTAGTCCAACGTTTTTAAATTGTGTTTTGTGTCTTACGTTCAAGCCTTCGTAACCTGAATAAAAAAGCCGTCGACTATAAACTTGCTCAGGTGCATTAAGCCAAGGGTAAGAAAAACCTACATCAATAACATCGGAATACTTGAGTACAGGTAATCGAAGTCGTCCAACATTGAACTGCCACGATGATGAAGGTTGATAGGTAAGATAAAGCCAATCTAATCCTGAATCTCTATCTGCCCCTGTGTGGAGTATTCCCTGAGCAGAAATTGAAAACTGACTATTAATCGCATAATCGGCTTGCAGTGCGATGAGTGAATCTTCAGAAAAGCTCCACGAGTTATCGTAATTTGCATAAGACGCTTCGCTTGTGGAGAGCTGACCACCTACGACCCTAGCAAACCCAGAGAACGTTAGATCGCGATGGGTATCTGCAATCGCAAAAGAGGTAAAAAGGGCTAAGGTGAGCAAAGCAGCAGTGATATATTTCAGCATCCAGGTCATAACTCAGTAAATATCAATAGCAGACCAAGTCACGTTAGCTAGCTGCTGTTTTAGTTATATAATTAATAGCATAGGCGCTAACAATTACCAGCCTGTCTAGATAGTAGGAAATATTTATGCAGCCTACAAAACCACTGGATACGACGCTGATTAGCACTAATCTGTTGTAAAAATAACGGTGAGACTGTCTGGAAGCTCAACACCTTCAGGTAAATAACCAATGCTGGCTTCGTTTTCATTTAAGTAACTTATCATCTCGTCAACACTGTCCACACTGGTGGGCGGTTTATTCCTGCCGCTGAACTTCATCTGTGCCCAGTAAGACTGAATTCTAGATTCAGGTAGCCCTATAACATGAGTATTGAAGATAACCCGAATATGGGAGCCGCTCCCAATTTCTACAGGAGCAAGGTTAGATTCCGATACCCCACCCATGAAGATATTTCGGATTTCCCCCTTACTCAAAGAAACCGGTTGATCAGCTAAATGCGCGACCACTACCACTCGCTCGCGCCCTTGGGCAAATGCACAAAAGATAAAGGAGATAATGAATACAGCGAAAACAGATTTCGACATTAAAATACCCACTCCATACCTAACTGATAAAGTGTGGCTCGCCGGTCAAAATCAGAATCAATGACATCTAATTCAAAAAACGATGTTTTACCTTCTTTTCCTTTCAAAAGTGAAACTTCCGCTTTAAATGCTAGATTGGTTCGAAAATCCCACCGGGCCCCTAACGTTAATGAGTCTAAGTCATCCGTTGGGAAGTACGTTTTTACTTCCTCCACAGCGAAATGAAGCGCATCAAGTTGCGGTGCAATACCAACAGGTATCGTGTTTTCAATATCGTTCAATGACTGGCGAGATGAGCCCACCGTGGCATGTAATAGCACTTCATCGAAGTAATAACCGAAAGAGACATAAAAACTGTCGATACCGCCTAGAATGTCTAAGTCTGATTTAACCGACATCCATTCAGCAGAAGCAAACCAATTCAGCGAGTCGTAACTGATACCGAATAAATAAGAGGTGGCTCCGCCGTCAATATCTAAGATATCTGCAGTGTCGGAAAAGCCTGCTGCTCTTAAGCCTTGAATTAATGGGTCCAACTCGGTTAAATCGGTGTCGGTATCGTTCGCATATATAGTGGCAGTTCGAAATTGAAAACCTCGGTAACTTAGCTCTACTACTCCGCCATACATGCCATCGACAGTAACATCAAAAGCCGTTCCGCTGGAGTGTATCTCGTCGCTGTAGTTCCCCCAGTAAGCCTCTACGGAATAGGCGATCTCATTAAAAGAACCTAAATAACGCGCATTCACCCCTTTGTACTGAGAAAACAGATAGCTGCTGTAAAGTTGCTGCGGCGCATTTAACCATGGATAAGCGAAACCAACATCTATCACATCAGAATATTTCAAAAAAGGCGTGCGTATTTGTCCAAGATTAAACTGCCAAGATGCGTTAGGTTGGTAGGTTAAATATAACCATTCAATACCTGATTTTCTCGTCTCATCGCTATGCCATAATAACTGCCCAGAAAGAGAAAAGTGATCATTGAGAATATAATCGGCTTGCAGCGCCGCCAATGATTTTTCAGAAAAGCTTACCGAATTATCATAGCCCTCGTACTTAGCTTCATCGGTAGATAAGTAACCGCCAACTAAACGCGCAAACCCAGAAAATTGTAAATCATTTGAAGTTTTGGCGAGGGCTCCAAAGGAAGTGAAACTCGCGATTATAAGCAGTAGTGTGAACCGACTAACCAATGGGAAACCTTATAAGCAAATTAGTAGTAAATTAACTATCACAAGCATCTTGTGATTATTAACCTAAAATCCACTTTTCGCCAGTTTAGGCAGTAAGTTAAGAGATTTTTTTTGCAGGGAGATAAAATGCGCTACCAGAAGTGAAAGCGAACCCCTCCCCCTGGTAGCAATTTGTAGAATAGATGATTTCTTTTACTATTTAACGTCTAGGCATGCATCAGTAATAGCTTGCCAGTTTTTCGCTTCAACCCACTCAGGTTTTGCCACCCAAGTTCCACCCACAGCAAAGATATTGCTCATGGATAAATAATCTTGGTAGTTACTTTCTGACACACCGCCGGTTGGACAAAAACGTGTATCTTTAAATAGTCCACCTACCGCTTTTAAAAACGCTGCGCCGCCAGATAGAGATGCAGGGAACAACTTCATTTCACGAAAGCCATGTTCTCTTGCTAATACAATATCAGCAACGGTGGAAACGCCAGGTAACACAGGTAAGCCACAGGCTGTTAAAGCTGTGAGTAAGCGCTCGGTGACGGCTGGCGTCACTATGAAATCAGCGCCCGCGTCTTTAGCAATTTTTAAAGAAGCTTCATCGATAATTGTTCCCGCGCTGACAATCATTTCAGGTAGAGCGGCTTTTATCGCTGTAATAGCTTCGGCAGATTTTTCTGAGCGAAGTACCACTTCTACTGTGCGCAAGTTCGCTTCATACATCGCTTTTGCGATATCTACACCATCGTCTGCGTTATTGACTTGGATAATAGGTAAAAGCTTCTGCTCTCCCATAATTGAAGATATAGAATTCATAGTTTTCTCTGTGTAATTTTGCGTAAGGATCAGGTTAAATTTTTACTAAAGAGGCTATAAGCGGTGGCATCCACAATGGCGCCTTTGTGCTGGATGACAAAGCCCGCACTTTTTGATGCTTTCTCGACCGCTTCTTTTTGTGACGAATCATCTAGTCGTGCCCCAAGGTAAACGCCGTTGAAGGCATCGCCTGCAGATGTTGTATCTACCACATTCTTAACTGGCGTAAGCGGGACTTGAGAGATATCGCCTTGTTGATTAATAACGGTAACAGCGTCACTACCATTTTTTATAATCACTTCGTCGAAGGTGTAATCACTCAAAAATTTCAGTGTTTCGTCGATAGTGTCTATGCCATATAAGAAGTTAAAATCTTCAATACCGGGAAGAATAATATCTGCTAGCTCATAAGCTTTTGCGTAAAGGCGCTTAGCATCGTCTTTACTTTTCCACAACGAAGGGCGGTGGTTGATATCAAAAACTAACTTAACGCCAGCTGATTTTAATCGGGTTAATAAAGAGAAATACGTCGAAAGGTCTTCTTCGTTTATTATCGCTAGGCTAATACCACTAAACAACACCATGTCGAAGGCAGTCATTGCGGCAATATCGTTGCTATCTAGCGTTTGCATCATGCTTTTTGCTGCAGAATCCGAACGCCAATAAACGAATGAGCGTTCACCAGTATCATCTGTGTATATACGGTAAAGACCTAGGTGCTTATCTTCATGCCTGCCAATAAATCGTGGATTTATCCCCTCATTGACAGCATGCATGACCATTTCATCACTTAGCGCATCTTTGCCGACTGCACTGATGTAATAAACATCATGTTGGGGAAACGTACGTTTCATATAAACTGCTGAATTATATGTGTCACCTGCGAAACCTTGAGAGAGTAAGCCGTTCTCGGCTTCCCTAAGCTCTGACATACATTCGCCAATAAAACCAACTCTCATGCTACACAGACTCCAATTTAATATGCACTGTCTACTTAACGTAGTAGCCGTTTAATCCGAAGGCCAGCTAAATGTTGATTCCAGATAGACTTCGCTTACTTAATCCCCTTTTCTATGGGATTATCGTCGCTATCTAGCCTAATCACAGTGAACCTATACTGATTTCACTTTTTTGCTCGCCAACCATGGCCATATAAGCCATTTACGATGTTCATTTTGTGTAAAAGAAATGTCACACGAAAAACACAATCTAACCAATCGGACGACCAAATACAACCAATTTATTTTACCAGATAGCAAGCCAGTTATTACCAAGCGTAAATATCTCGACATTTATTCGTACTTTTAACTGTGATTAGCACAACGATATTTGTCGCACTTTGCGAATAGACGCATTTTCAGGCTACAATCTGTGTAACAGCGACGTTACCAATATATGTAAATAAGGTTAAAACATGAAATCTCGCCGGCTTTTCTGGAGTATTGTAGAAAAACTCGAAGACTTAATCGATCAAGGTATATGTCCAGCTGGGAGTCGACTGCCAGCGGAACGAGAACTAGCACAGACCTACAATGTGAGCCGTCCTACTATTCGTGAGGCGATAATCGCATTAGAGGTTCGCGAACGAGTGGAAGTGAAAACCGGGTCAGGAGTCTATGTATTAGCGCAAAAGAATGCCCAACATTCAGCAAAAACTATTAGTGCTTTCGAGCTTACTCAAGCCAGAGCATTGATTGAAGGGGAAGCCGCCGCGCTGGCTGCATCCACGATAAGCGATGACGAGGTTTCTGCGCTTAAGAAAGCCCTATCAGATATGGCCTCTCCAGATATTGCGGATGAAGCTGATCAGCGTTTTCACCATATTATTTCCCAAGCTACACATAACCATGCAGTGCAACTTTCGGTTGAAAATCTATGGGAACTTCGTCGTTCAACGCCCGAAATAGTAGCGGCCTATAACGATGTCTGCTCTCAAGGTATTGAACAACGAATAAAAGAACATACGGAAATTTTCAACGCCATTGCCAACAAAGACACTGCTGCCGCTCGTAAAGCAATGCACAGCCATTTTAATCGTCTAATAAACGCGTTATTTGATGCTAGTGAAGCGAGAGAGTTAGAAGAGATTAAACGGAAAACGGATAAGACGAGAGGCTTATATTCGATTTCTCATCTAAGTAAATAAATCACCTGCCTTGGTGAAAATCGTTTTTACGTAAAGCACAAACAAAACAGGCTTCTTTCGAAGCCTGTTACTTAGTAGGATACTCAGAGTGTTTTTGTTTTTCTTGTATGAGTTTGTATTTGAGTAAATCTGTTTTTACTAATACGGGTGTCTAAAAAGTAGCGCGTCATCATTAGTCGCGTTAGCTTCAGCTCAAAATATATAAACATCACGCCACCTTGTCAACCACAAACAAGAAAAGATATTACCAATAGCCATTACCAATAAACATTGAGAGGCTATAACGTTACCTTCTTCTACTTAACTGCTTTTATTTAAATACGCATTTTGTGTACAAAATTGCTTTACGGCATGCAAAATTCAGTTTAAAAAGCGCGCTATTGTTTAGTCTATAATTTCGAGTATTCTGCTCGTCATGGTTTAGCGAATTATAATCAAATGATCCCAAATACGTTTTTCGACTTCATACAAGAAAAATGGACTCTGATACAAGCATCGGTGTATACCACGACGTTCCTCATTCAAGTTTTGCTCATCGCAGTGATATACGCACTGGCCTTTATTCTGGCAAGACAAGTTAGAAGGCCTTTCAAGTTCACACGGGAAGCACCACAAAGCGGGGCACATACAATACACAACATGCTATTCAAACTTGGCGGCACACTGTTCCCCGTCATTACCATTAGCATACTCAAATTGACTACGGTTTTAGGTGAACAATTTCAATTCGATGCTTGGGTACTAGAAATAGCGGTTGTTGTGGCAGTTATGCTATTTGTTGCTTCCTTGATTAGAGGGTTTATAGATAACCCTGTTTTCGCCGGTTTCATGCGGTGGGTAGGCTTGCCTATTTTATTCTTACATTTAGTGGGCGTATTACCTGTTGTTACTAGTGCGCTGGAATCGATGTCGTTATCGATTGGCAATGTCGATATTTCAGCCTATGGAATAACGCGCGTATTTCTTTTTGGCGGCTTGTTGTTTTGGTTAGGTCGAGCATCTAACACCCTTGGAAAAGACATTATTCGCAGCCACACTACGCTAGATGTGTCTACTAAAGAAGTGTTCGCAAAACTCTTTGAAGTTGCGTTATTTTGTATTGTATTCCTGCTACTACTAAACGTGATGGGAATAAATCTAACCGCCTTAGCGGTATTCGGTGGTGCACTGGGCGTAGGGTTGGGCCTTGGGCTGCAATCTATCGCTTCAAACTTTATATCCGGCATTATTATATTGCTTGATAGGTCGTTAACCGTAGGTGATTTCGTAGAACTTGAAGACGGCCAAAAAGGTATCGTGCGGGAATTTAAAATGCGTTATGCGGTTCTCGAAACCTTCGACGGTAAAGACATACTCGTGCCTAACGAAAAGTTCATTAGCTCGTTATTAATCAACTGGACTCACAAAGATCCTAAACAGCGCTACCGTATCGATTTTTCAGTCGCTTATAAAACTGATATTCGAGCAATGGTAGAAATTATAAAAGATGCAGTAGCTCAACATCCTCAGGTTATTAGTGGTGAAGACATCCCCTTTGAAGAACTGCCAGATTGCGAAATAGACAGTTTTGGTGACTCGGGCGTGAATATGTTTGTTGAGTTTTGGATGGATGGTGTTGATGATGGAAAAAACCGTGTTGGCGGAGACCTTTTATTAACCGTGTTCGAAACCCTGAGAGAACATCAGATTGAAATCCCCTTCCCTCAACGTGAAGTACGCGTGGTTAACGAAAACGGTATTGGTATTCGAAATACCACCCCTTAGTAGCGAGAAAGTAATACATTCCACTGCCATTGGGCATCGCGTAGATTTAGCAGGTCGATAAACTTCTGATAATCGGCCTGCCCCATGGCATGGGCCACCGTTTTTAGCTGAGCTTTGGCTCTTATAGCTTTCACCTGTAGCAACTCTAAGCGTTTGTCGGCACTTTCACCAAAGTTAGTGTCTAGAATTTCATTGGCTTTTTTATTTGCATCCCAAAAGGTTAGCACATAGCCAATGAGTTTCAGATGTACACCTATCATCTGTTTACTTTCCAGAACGTGAGCCAAAGTAGATGTAGTCAGCCTTTTTTTAAAGCCACTCTCCGTTTCTGGTTTTGCGCTAACTGATAAGTGCTCAAGTGCTTCTTTGTATTCTTCAATTAGCCTAATATGCTGCTCGCCCTCATACTGCCCACTTGAAAGTGAATTCAAATCCTCTGCCAGTATTTCTAGGTTCACAAGCTGTCGCTGTATCGTTGCCATGATTAGTTATTAAATACTTAGGTATGCTAGATGGTTTTATGGGTTATTGACTGATGCATCGCTAGCATTCAATCATTGCCTTATCATCACTACTTTGCAGGTATTTTCTGCCATTGCTACTCTGCATTCAGTCTTTACGCTTTGACTGTCATTTATTCATCGCCACTTCTATGCATTTACAACGAGATAATTTACAACATGACTAAAGCGCGTATTAATTTTTATCTAAGCTGTTCAGTGTATAGAAAGTTTGCGGGAGGTGCAGCGTTAATCTTGGGTATCTTTCTAACGCCTTTCAATGTTTCCTTTTATTTCTTCAATGTAAAAAACGCGGGCACTTCAATAATGCCCGCGTTTCTATTAAGTAAATGAGCCTTTAACTTTACTGATTTAAAGGGCTGCTTAAGTCATGACGTAAATCGAAGCGATCAAGGGTCATCACTTTTATCCACGCATCTACAAAATCCTCTACAAATTTAGTTTTCGCGTTGTCGTAAGCGTAAACTTCAGACACTGCACGCAATTCACTATTTGAACCAAATACTAAATCAACAGGTGTAGCCGAGTAGAGTACCTCACCCGTTTTACGGTTTATGCCCTCATAAACAGCGGCGTCGTCTGTTTTTCTCCACTTCACATTCATATCAAGCAATGTGGTAAAGAAATCATTGTTGAGCGCACCTACCTTATTAGTGAAAACACCGTGAGTGCTATTGCCGTTATTCGCACCTAACGAACGCATACCACCAATTAGTACCGTCATTTCTGGAACGGTTAAGTTAAGTTGGTCTGCTTTATCTACCAGCATTTCTGCAGGTGAACGATAGCTAGTATCTGCATTGTAGTAGTTGCGGAATGCATCAGCCGTTGGCTCTAACAGTGAGAACGAGTTCACATCAGTTTGCGCTTGGGTTGCATCACCTCGCCCTGGTACGAACGGTACCGAAATTTCAACGCCTGCATCGGCAGCCGCTTTTTCAATAGCCGCCCCACCTGCTAATACAATGAGGTCAGCCAACGAAATTTTAGGACTTGATGACTTACCGCCATTAAAGTCTTTTTGAATTTCTTTTAATTTAGCGATCACAGCTTTAACGGTTTCAGGTTCATTTACCGACCAATCCATTTGTGGTGCAAGTGCAATACGAGCACCATTTGCGCCACCTCGGTAGTCAGATGCTCGAAAACTTGCCGCCGAGCCCCAGGCTGTTTTAACTAACTGTTGTACGCTAAGCCCCGAATCTAAAATAGTTGCTTTTAACTTTTTCGCGTCGCCATCACTAACTAGCTTGTGATCAGTAATGGTTACTGGGTCTTGCCATACAAAATTTTCTTCAGGAATATCGTTACCAAGATAACGTGCTTTAGGGCCCATATCGCGGTGGGTTAGCTTGAACCAAGCCTTAGCAAAGGCGGTTTGATATTCTTTTGGATCAGCAAGGAAGCGTTCTGCTATCTTACGATATTCTGGGTCATACTTAAGCGCGAGATCGGCCGTTGTCATAACCGGAGCATGTCGCTTCCCTTCTACATGAGCGTCTGGCACTGCTGTTTGCGCAGACTCATCAGTTGGTATCCATTGAATAGCGCCTGCCGGGCTGCGAGTTTGTTCCCACTCAAAACCAAGCAAGTTTTGCAGATATAAACTGGTCCAACGGGTAGGAAGTTGGGTCCAAGCACCTTCTAAACCACTAGTCACTGTGTCTTCAGAATGTCCTTTGCCACAGTTGTTCTTCCAACCAAGGCCTTGTTCTTCCACACCTGCACCACCAGGTTCTGCTTCTAAACAGTCTGCAGGCTTGTGAGCGCCATGCATTTTGCCAAATGTATGACCGCCAGCGATAAGCGCCACTGTTTCTTCATCATTCATGGCCATGCGATTAAATGCGGTGCGAATGTTCTTCGCTGAACCCAAAGGATCAGGCACACCTTTAGGCCCTTCCGGATTAACGTAAATTAAACCCATGTGCGTCGCGCCTAATGGGCGTTGCAACTCTCCGCCCTTTTCTTCTCGATCGCTAGCCAGCATTTCTACTTCAGGTCCCCAATAAACCATATCAGGTTCCCAGTCGTCGGTACGACCACCCGCATAACCATAGGTATCAAAACCCATGTTTTCCATACCTACCGTGCCGGCAAGTATCATAAGGTCACCCCAAGATAATGCTTTCCCGTACTTTTGCTTTATTGGCCAAAGCAATCGGCGCGCTTTATCTAGGCTTGCATTATCAGGCCAGCTATTGAGCGGGTCGAAACGCATTTGGCCACCATCGCCCCCGCCTCGACCATCTAACGTACGATATGTCCCCGCACTATGCCATGAAAGTCGGATAAAGAATGGACCATAGTTTCCATAATCTGCAGGCCACCAATCTTGAGAGGTCGTCAGCAATTCATTCACATCCGCTTTAACTTGGTCTAAATCGAGTGAAGAGAATGCTTTTGCGTAGTCAAAGTCATCGCCTAGCGGGTTTGAGCGGCTGTCGTGATCACGAAGTTGAGATAGGTTTAATTGTTCTGGCCACCAAAAATTATTCGTTCTAGCCTGAAAAGGCTGAACCATGCCAGACCCTTTTGCGCCGGCTGGTTTGCTAATTTCATTGTTAGCAAATGAATGCGACGTACCTAGTGCCAATGAAATCAAGCCTGCTAATGTAGCCTTGCGTACCCTGGTAATTTTCATATTGTTGTTCCATTTATTATGTGTATACATCTGCAAATGTATGCGTTTTGTAGTTCGCCCACCCGCCACAATTTGCAGTTAACAATTAATTCACATAGTTAATGTAGTTATCGGTTCGCTTAAAGGACAGTTAAAAAATTGAATTAACCCGATAGGAAATACTGATTAAGGCATTCGTTCTAAAAACAGATATTTAAAAACGTTGACTCAATCAACCTGAAAAACGTGTTTACGCATTTCAGAAGCCGTGTACTCTTTTCATACCCCAAGAAAGTTATGCCGTACAACTTTTAATCGGCGGCTAAAACTTACTCAACTTGAACATAAAACTGAGTAAGACCGTGAAACTCTTTCCCAATATTTCCCTCGTTTAAGACAATTTTACGCTGGCACGCCGATTGAATAGTCAGTGTTATCAAACGTGAAGCATTTCATCTTCACGTGGATCTTCCTTTATCGGAAGCTAATGGAACGTTGGAAATTAAAACGAGGATGTCATTATGAAAAACACACTTACAGCACTTGCTGGTATTGCAGCACTTACATCATTCGGTAGTTTTGCTCAGTCAAACGACTACTCTCTCGACGAAAGTGGTTTCTATGTTGGTGGTAACTACGGATACCTTCGCGTAGAAGGTGAAGACGATTTTGATGACGACAAAGATGTATGGCAAGGACTTGTCGGTTATAAGTTCAACGAATGGGTTGCGGTAGAAGGTAGTTTTATCGACTTCGGTGACTATGGCAACGACATTGCTGGCGGAGATACCGATGGGTACACGGCGGCGATTAAAGGAACTCTTCCAATAACAGACCGTTTTTCACTGTACGCTAAAGCGGGACAGTTGTGGTCAGAAACAGAATATAACCTAGGCGGTGTTTCTAGTGACTATGACGACGAAAGTCTTTTCGTTGGCGCAGGCTTAAGTTATGCCATCACAAAAAACTTTTTGGTTAACGCCGAATACACAGTGTATGACGCCGAGCTAGATGCAGAAGAAGCCGTAGATGATATCGACGATACTAACTTTGAGACAGATTTAAAGCAGGCAAGCATCGGTGTTGAATATCGATTCTAAATACCAAAGTTAATTGAGTTCCCCCTAAATGCGGCGCTTTACAGCGCCGCATTTTTATTTACATCCCTTACTAAAAACAGTTACCTCCAAAACAGGTTAATGAATGTCAAGCTAACGACATGTTTTTGAGATAGCATAATTCATTCCTATAAACGAAAAGACGGCAGTAGACCTCATGCTAACACTTGCTCTTATCTACCTTGGTGCTGCGCTAATCGCTGTACCTATTGCTAAACGATTGGGTTTGGGCTCAGTGCTAGGCTATCTCATTGCTGGGATTTTAATTGGTCCATTTGTTTTATCGCTAGTGGGCGACCAAACCGAAGTGATGCACTTCGCTGAGTTTGGGGTAGTGATGATGCTGTTTCTTATTGGGCTTGAGTTGCAACCTTCCCGATTATGGACCTTAAGGCATTCAATCGTGGGGCTAGGAGGACTACAAGTGTTGCTCTCGACCGGGGCTATTTTTGCCATCACCTATTATGGATTGGGGCTTGCTTGGCAAAGCGCATTGGCAATTGGCTTGATGCTAGCGCTCTCTTCAACCGCTATTGTTATCCAATCTCTGGAAGAAAAAGGCTGGTTAAAATTAGACGCCGGCCAAAATAGTTTCTCGGTTCTTTTATTTCAAGACATCGCCGTTATTCCTATATTGGCACTTATGCCGCTACTTTCATTCCTTCCCGCTAGTGCCGTTGATGGGTCTAACCACTCACTGGTATCGGATTGGTCTGCCATGGGTAAAGTGGGTATTTCTATTGCCGTGATTGTTACCATTATTCTGGCGGGCAAATACATTTCCACCCCCATATTCAGGTACATCTCCCAAACTCATATGCGAGAAATATTCACGGTTTTCGCGCTATTCTTAGTGATTGCAATAGCACTACTGATGCAGACCGTCGGCCTTTCCCCAGCATTAGGCACCTTCTTGGCGGGCGTGGTGCTTGCAGAGAGTGAATTTAGACATGAACTTGAAGCTGATATTGAGCCCTTCAAAGGGCTGTTACTAGGGCTATTTTTCGTTACCGTTGGCGCATCGATTGATTTCGGATTATTAGCTGAGAACAGTTTACTTATATTACTGCTGGTTGTTGGTCTTGTGGCTATTAAAGGTTTAGTGCTTTATGGCTTAGCCCATCTCTTTTCGATTAATTCTCGTCAGCGACTATTGTTCACTTTAGCCCTAGCACAAGGTGGGGAATTTGCCTTCGTGCTACTTTCACTATCTCGAGAGTTGAGTATTTTAAGTTCTCAGGAAGCCAATATTGTTACCTTAGTCGTGGCACTTTCCATGGTTATTACCCCATTACTATTAATGGTTTACGACCGTGCACAGAAATTTCAAAAGTCATCAGCACCTGCATTTGATAAGCCTGAGGAAATAGAGGCTTCTCGACATGTGATTATTGCGGGCTACGGTAGATTTGGGCAAGTTATTGGACGACTGTTAAAGGCCCAAGGTTATGAAGTAAGCGTACTTGATCACAGCCCTAGCCAAATCGACTTGTTGAGACGCTTCGGTAACAAAGTCTTCTACGGCGACGCCGCCAGAAAAGAATTATTAGAAGCGGCAGGGGCAAATTCTGCCGACCTGCTTGTTATTGCCATAGATGACCCGCACAAAACAATCGAAATTATCGACATTGCTCGTAAGCATTACCCAAATTTGAAGTTAGCGGTACGGGCTAGGGACAGGCGCCATGCTTATGAACTTATTCGTATGAAAGTCGGCACCTTTAACCGAGAAACTTTCGACTCTGCATTGGTACTCGCGGTTGAATCATTAAAATTATTGAGGAACGATGATATCGATGCCGAACGCGCAGGAAGGCTATTTAGAGAACATGATGTTGAATCCATGAACCTACTTGCTGAATTGTGGGGTGATGACCACTCTTATGGCGTCGCAATTAAACAGCGGATGGATGACCTCACCCAAGTATTAGCACAAGATACTGAAGCACAAGATATGTTTAATACCTGTGATAGTACTCGAGACCCTAATAAAGCTAACGAGGCGAAAGAAGGATGAAAGTGAATAAGGGCAAAACTGCAACGATAGAATAGCCATAATAAAGTATATAATTTAATAACTTTATCTAGTTTACGATACCAGCCTTAGGATGAGTGCCCTATTGCACTCTTTATACTTTGGTATAATCCTGCCTCGAATTAATCTTAAGGGCTGAGTGTTGTACTTTTTTCTAGCCACCTGCATTATTGTTTCTATCGCGGTATGTGCGGCACTTTGCGGCTACTTCACGATAAAAACGGTTTATCAGAAAAAAACAATATTTCGCTACTGGTCAATTGCCAGTGGCTTGCTTTGCGGTAGTTTAATTTCACGTCTTAGCGATACCCTATATGCACTCCCTTCTTCATATTTCATTTTGGGGCTTATAGCTCTTGTAGTCGGTTTCTATCAGGTCTTTTTGGGGTTGGAATCGCTACAAAAACACAAAGACTACAAACTTAACCGCCATGCACTTCCTGTCCTAGGGGTAGGAGTTAGTGGAATTTGTGTATTGTGGTCAATGCCTGCGCTGGCCGAATCTGTGGCTATGTTTTTTTGTGCTGCACTTGTGCTGTTAAGTGAGGGCGTGCTTTACAATGATAATAGAGTAAAAGAGGAAAAGCGTGCCTTGCTCCGCCATTTGCTGCTTATTTCGTCTTTTTCACTTTTCTTACATGGCACGGTATCGGTGGTAAATTCAATTACCGGTGGTATGGATGACTTGTCGTTGCTGTACAAGCTCACCTCTGTGCTGATGGTGATAACCGCTGCATTAATCGTTTTATCGTTGACGCGATGTAGCACAGAGCCAAAATCTCAATCACTTTATCATCGTCCGCTTAGAGGCTCTGGTGCGGTTTTACTAAAACGTGACGACTTTATTCAACAATCCATTAAAAAGCTTCAACAAACTAACAAACATGAAAATGTACTGTTGCTAGTTGAAATAGATGGCTACCAAGACGTGATAGATAACTACGGCGCGAGTGCCGGTGAAAGCGCCAGTTCTCAAGTGGGGCAGTCTCTTATTCATTTTACCCGTTCAAATGATATAGCGGGGCAAATAAGCGAAAGTAAGTTTGCGATTATGCTAAGCGGTGTCACTATTGACTCGGTTCATGTGGTTGCTGATAGATTGGTAAAACAAGTATTTTCCAAAAATGTCCAAACGCTAGACAGCGCGCCCATGTTTACTGCCAGTATCGGGATTGCGCCTTCCTCAGATATCGTATTCTCGTGGCAACAAGGAGAGCCGTTCGATGAATACAGCATAAAACGACATGACGGTACTAGTTTAGTCTACATGCTGTCACCATTTAAAACGGCCACACTGTAAGTTTTGCGCTGAATTATCGCGCTTATCTTCAATTTTCCATTACGCCTCAATTACCCTCTTCCTATGAAAAAGTTACATTCTCCGGTTCCGACCAAATGAAAACTCTTCACTCAAACAGCCTTAAAAACATGATTTATTAGTAAGTTAGGGTCCAAACCTAACACTACTTTGATCCGGAACGTTTCCTGCAACTTCTTTGTATATTTACTTTATTACACGGAAGCGATTTCGGGAGACAACATGGTTGATAACAATAATATATTCAAACCAGGTGAAAACTGTTGGGTTAGCAGCAAAGCAAATTTTGTTGCGCCACTCATAGATTGTGGTAACTATTACAAAGCGCTACACAGCGCTATTGTAAAAGCCAAACACAGTATTTTTATCATTGGGTGGGACATTGATAGCCGGATACGCCTTTTAAGAGGTGATGACGAAGCAAACAGTGAAGCCCCGAGTGTTGTCAGTGATTTACTTGCATGGAAAGCAGAAAATAACCCCGACTTAAACATTTACCTGCTACGCTGGGATTCTTCTCTCGCATTTTTCTCTAAACGAGAAATGTGGGCAAAAGAAGTGTGGGAAGAAAAAACCCCAGATAACGTGCAAACCGAGCTTGATGACACCATCCCTATGGGCGGCAGTCAGCACCAAAAAATTATCGTGATTGATGATGAGCTGGTTTTCTCTGGTGGCATGGATATTTCAACGAATCGCTGGGACACCCGTGACCACCCCGTAGTATCTGAAGAACGAGATGGGCCCGACGGTGAGTACCCTCCGCTACACGATGTGCAAATGGTATCTTCCGGTCCAGTAGTGGCTGATTTTTCTAAACTGGTTCGTTGGAGGTGGTTGCGGGTTGCCGAAAGTGAACCGGTAGAGATTCGCGCCCAAGCCGATACGTCTGTAGATGGTCCTATTCCCGACACGTGGCCTGAAGGTTTTCCGCCCATCTTTGAAGAAGTCGACTGTGCGCTAGCTAGAACAATTCCGTTTATGGACGAAGTTGAGCCAGCGCAAGAAGTACGCACCATGCTACTTGATTTAATCGGTCAAGCCGAGTCGCTTATCTACATTGAGAATCAATTTACTACTCGTCAGGAAATTGCCGAAGCGTTGAACAAACGTATGAAGGCACGTCCTGACTTACACGTCATTATTGTCAGTTCTTACGAGCCTAAAGGTAAATTCGAATGTGAAGCCTTTTGGGCAAGTCGCATAGAATTTAAATCTATTCTTGAAAAAGACATCGACCCTAAAAGAGTAAAGTTGACTTACTCGTCGTGCGAAGACTTACAAGGCAGAAAAGCCTACAAGCGCATACATTCTAAGGTAATGACCGTTGACGACAAATACTTAGTGATAGGATCGTCTAACCTAAGTAACCGTTCTATGACACTAGATACAGAAATTGACGTTGTGCTTAGCGGCAACAGCGAGCTAAACCGAGCGGCAATTTTGAATGTTCGTAACGATTTACTTGCTGAGCATACCGGTAGAGATATCTCAGATATGCCTGCACTGTTTGCAGAAGAATATCCTGTTGAAGCATTAATCCATGGGCAAATTGCACACGGATATGTATTAACCGAAGTTCGTGATGAAGTTTTCACTACGCAGTCAGTGAATAATGTATTTCGTTCTTTATCAGATCCAGAGGAGCCTTTAATTTCTATGCCTTCTTTTGATGGTGGGGCGCTACCCGCGCGTAACCCAAGACGTAGAACTATTATGATCATGTTGGGGCTAGCCGTTATTGCTGTGCTCGGTGGCCTGATGTTCTGGGCGAGCCAATCCATTTCGTGGTTAAGTGGTGAGAGTATTAATGCGTTCCTTGAAAAGAGCAGAGGCACTTACTTTGCACTGCCTACGGTATTATTGGTTTATGTAGTGGGAGGCATACTCTTCTTCCCCGTTACCGTATTGTCATTAGCGGTTGCCGCTATCTTCGGCCCTATTTGGGGGCCAATATACGGCATCATGGGTGCCCTGCTAAGCTCTGCTATTTTATTTGCTATCGGTAAACTTTCTGGTGACGCTGGCCTTCGGAAGGTGGGTGGACCGAAAGTAGAAGCATTGGATGAGAAACTGAAACAAAGTGGAATAGTGGGTGTTGCTGCCATTAGAATGTTGCCTATTGCCCCCTTTAGCTTAGTAAACTTAGTTGCAGGTATTTCATCAATTGGTTTATTACAGTTTCTGATCGGTACTTTCTTTGGCATGTTCCCCCCAATGATTGCGAAAGGATTGGTAGGTGACTCTATAACTCAAATCTTCCGCAACCCGTCGGTTGAAACCATTAGCTATTTAGTAGGCGGTATTGTGCTTTGGGGCTTAATGATTTGGGGCTCTCAAAAGTTCGCTCGCTATTATCAAGAATCTCGTCAAAAACGTGCATCGGAAAGTAAAGAATGTGCCGCATAATTAGTTACAACATTCATAGTGGGCTAGGCAGGGACAAGTTACAAAATTATCACCGAATTGGGCAATTTCTAGCTGAATCGGGTGCCGATATTGTACTTTTACAAGAGATGGATACACGCCCATCCGAGCGTGCGATTGAGCGAGATATTGAAGATATTTGTGCTAAAAATGTCTACAACTTGGTGTCTGCCCCTGCCCTGCATGAGCCAAGCGGATGGTATGGCAACGCTATATTGTCGCGCTTCAACGTTATTGAACAAGAAACCTTTGACGTAAGCCAGCAGGGGCGACAGCCCAGAAATGTGCAAGTGGTAGTGTTACAAACTGACAAAGGACCCCTTACTGTCGTTAACACCCATAAAGGACTTAAGCGATTAGAGCGCCGCTCGCAATTCGCATTGTTGCATGATTATCTTGAGCAAAGGATGCAAGCCCATCCCATGCCATTGGTATTGGCGGGAGACTTCAATGAGTGGCAATTCTTTTCACGGGCTTTCACCTCGTTGAACAAGCTTTTGAATCAACATAAGGTAGGCGCTACCTTCCCGAGTCAATTTCCAATTTTCTCTTTAGATCGTGTGTGGGTAAGTGACGACATCACGGTTTCAGAATGCAAAAAGCTGACATCAAAAAAGGCGAGCGTCTTTTCTGACCACCTGCCAGTTCAACTCGACATTAGACTTCCAGAAGCCAATACGCCTTTCATTTCTGACTGATCAGTAAACGCTAAGGAGCCTCGCCAGTGTTGCAGCGCCTGCTCACTGGCGACAACTTGTTTTATCACTTTAAGCATTTTTAAGACGGCTTCGTTTAACGGGCTCGTTTTGTTAGTCGCAGCTAGCACCAATCGCTGCATTTCCGGCTCAACTATTTTTAACGTAGAAACCAAGCCCGATTCTTCAAGATGAAAAATGGCCGATGTTGGTAGTATCATTACCCCTTCTCCTTGCATAACTTGTCGCAACCCTGTCATCAACTGCCCCGAATAGGCTAAATTATGCTGCAAATTGACACCCGTCGCTTTTTCATAATGTTCGATAAGCTTGCCTAATGCGTCTTTATTGCCAGGCGATAATAGAGGGAATTGGCTCAACGCCCAAAACGGGATACTTTCTCTGCCCGCAAGGTGGCTGTACTCACTGGATGTTGCTTGATTAGCCATTACCAAGTGCAAGTTTTCACGAATAACCGGTGAAACCGTCATAAACCTTGGGTCAACGTCTTGCTCGTAGGTTAATGCAATATCGACTTGCCGCCCTTCTAACCACCCCTTTACTGAATACGAAGGGCCAGTACTTATTTCCAATTTTAGTTTTGGGTGGTTTTGCTTTACTTCTGCAATAAGCGGCATGGAAAGTACATTGCCGATAGACGGAAGCATACCCACTTTTACAGTACCCGCCGTTTTCCCCACTAACTCTCGCAGTTCAGATTTAGCGTTATTGATATCATCCATGAGCCTGGTGGCGTGGGTGAGAAACAAATCGCCCGCTGGGGTTAACGTTACCCCAGAGAAGGTTCGACTTAGCAACTGCGCCCCCATCTCTCTTTCGAGGCTTGCTAATTGCTGACTAATGGCAGGTTGAGCGATATCAAGCTCACGTGCTGCACCTGCAATACTGCCTTTGTGTACTGTGGTTAAAAAATACTGAAGTTGCTTAGAGTTCAAAGTCTAATTTCCCGAATATGACAGTTTTTAACACGTTGCCATAAAGCACAGGTCGCTTTATTAAGATTAAAATCAGCAAGTTACATGCCATCGACTAGTAAAGCTGCCCTCACACTTGTAAAAATTACGTTAATCTCAAAGTTGCATTTATTTTTTTCATACTAAGCTAGAACAATTAAAGACATTAGAATCAGATAGTTAAATACAGCCTCAATACTTTTCTTATACCCCTCAATATTCTTTTTTCTTTCGCGATTTTAAAAGAATTTTTAGCCTGAGTGTCAATACAGGTAACCACACAAAACATTTATAAGATGCAGGATGCATCAAGGTGGTGCTTGTTATGCCAAACGTGGGCGGCATTAGTCCCTGCTCCAAGTGAAGAATAACAACTCATAACGGCTCGTTTTAGGGAACACACATGAGAAAAAACAAGATACATAATGCAATTGCACTAGCGTTCACTGGAATCTCTCTATCTTTGGCAGCACCACTCGCGCTAGCGCAAGAAGCTGAAGAAACCGCAGTAGATACTCAAAATGTTGAAAAAATTGCTGTTGTTGGTGCACGTGGTGCACCTCGCTCAGTAACTAGCTCTCCTGTACCTGTTGATGTATTAAGTGCTGAAGATATTGAAGCAGTAGCCTTCACCGACATGAACAACGTACTAATGACTTTGGTTCCATCTTATTCAGTAGGCCGACAGCCCATTTCTGATGGTGGTACTTTCATTCGTCCTGCAACGCTACGTGGTATGCCCACAGATAAAACTTTGGTGCTAGTTAACTCAAAACGCCGTCACAGAGCAGCGTTGGTATCTATTGGGGGTTCTGGTACACAAGGGCCTGATATCGCGACTATTCCTACCGCTGCGATTGGCAGTGTAGAAGTATTACGCGATGGTGCAGCCGCCCAGTATGGCTCTGACGCTATTGCTGGTGTTATTAACTTTCAGTTAAAAGAGAACACTGAAGGTGGGTCTTTCACCGCTGACTACGGTAGCTATTTTGAAGGTGACGGCGACCAAATTACCATTACAGGTAACAAAGGTTTTGCGTTAGGTGATGATGGTTTTTTAAGTATTTCAGCAGAATATTCAGACAGCGAAGCCACCTTTCGCGGCGAGCAATACTGCGAAGATTGGTTTTGTGTAGATGAACAATCAGAACAATACATTGCAGATGCCGCCGCAATGGCTAGCTCAGTGCATGATTCAGATGTAGTTCAGCCTTGGGGACAGCCAGATACTAGTGGTACTCGTATCTTTTTCAATGCTGGCTATGCATTAACGGCTGAAATGGAGCTTTACGCGTTTGGTAACTACTCTGAAAGTGAAGGTAGCGGTAACTTCTATTATCGTTACCCGGGTAACCGCACTATTGAAGATATTCGGCTAGAAGATGGTTCTATATGGAGCCCTACTGAATTTTTCCCAGGTGGCTTTACGCCGCGCTTTTCTGGCGATGTAACCGACTACTCTTTTGTTGGTGGTATTAAAGGAATGTCTGGCGACTTAGGCTATGACATAAGTGGTCGTTACGGATATAACGATATTTCATATACGCTTGCCAATACGATTAACCCCTCTATGGGTAATGAGTCACCGACATCATTTAAGCCCGGTGACCTAACTAACGAAGAAACGCAAATTCAGGCCGATTTCACTTACGATTTTAACGAATATATTTTGGCCTTCGGGGCAAGCTATCTTGACGAGTCTTATGAAATTTCAGAAGGCGGAGTAGATTCTTACTTTGCAGGGCCTTACGCAACCTCTGATCCTTGGGGCTTCTGTGACGGAGATGCAGCTAGTGCAGCTGGTTTAGCCGTCATAGGTACCGGTTCAACGCTAAATTGTGCTGACAGTGATGATGCGGTTTATACCGTGGTGGGTGTAGGCTCAAATGGTTTCCCTGGTTATTCACCTGACTACTCAGGTACGTATAGCCGTGACTCTTACGCGGTATATACTGATATTTCTGGTGACATTACTGACGAATTATTCGCACAAGCCGCTATACGTTATGAAGACTATTCAGACTTTGGTTCTGAGGTGGTTTATAAGGTTGCGGGTATTTACCAAATTAATGATGAAATTGCAGTAAGAAGTTCATACGGTACGGGCTTTAGAGCTCCAACGCCAGGTCAGCAAGGTACGACTAACGTATCGACTCGCTTGCCTGATGGCTTTCCTGTTGCTACGGGCTTATTCCCAGCGGGCGGTGATGTAGCGCAAGCATTAGGCGCTGAAGAACTACTTCCTGAAAAATCAACTAACTTCACACTTGGTTTAACCGCTAGCTTTGGTGATCTAACGCTTACTGCCGATTACTACAACATTAAACTAGAAGACAGACTGTACTCAGTATCTACACGAGATGTGTCTACTACGGTAGTCACTGACCCAGACGCTGATGGTTATGATGCCTACCAGAACTACTTGGCACTATCAGGTGCGGGCGTTTCAGGAGCAGAGTCCATTGGGGGTGTATTCTTCTTCCAAAATGCGTTCGATACGGTTACTGAAGGTGTAGACCTCGTTGCCACTTATAAAATGGAAACGACCTACGGTTCAACGATGATTACAGGGTCTATTAACTATAACGATACATCGTTCGACTCAGATCCTAGCGAATTCCTAGACCCCGAAGACATATTCGATTTTGAAAATGGAACGCCAGAAATGCGCGGTGTGTTCTCTGTGACACATAGTTATGATGTGTGGTCTGCGGTGGCACGATTAAGTTACTACGGTGAATACGAAAATGTAGGTAGCGATGATGGTACCGTAATCGATGCCGAAACAATTCAAACCTATGGCTCTGAATTTATGTTTGATATTGAAGGGTCATACCTTATCAATGAAAACCTAACGTTATCAGTAGGTGTACGTAACCTATTTGATAGCTATCCAGACCCTACAATAAATGGTGATGCTTGCTGTGGTCAAGTCTATGACTCAGGCTCAGTCGTCGACTGGCAGGGTGGTTACTACTACACCCGCCTCGCGGCAAGATTCTAAAATCAACGATTAATAAACACCGGCAAATGCCGGTGTTTATGTTTCCCCCCTCTTTTTATAAGTAAAATTTAAAGGTCTATTCATGTTATTAGAAGTATTTGCTGGAGATGTAGTTTCATGGAAATAGAGCTTCTCTGGTTCGTTGTTACTCTTTGTATTACAGGTGCTATTGCTGGCATTACTGCTGGTCTTTTTGGTAATGGCGGTGGGTTTGTTGTTGTTCCCGCTCTATTAGCCGTATTTCCATTTTTTACGCCCCCATCCCAAGAGCTAGTGAAAGTTGCAATAGGCACTTCTTTAGCTTCTATTGTGGTATCGAGTACCCGCTCAGTTATGGCTCACCATAAAAAAGGCGCTGTAGATTTTGATATTCTAAAATCATGGAGCATCTGGATAGTATTGGGCGTAATAGGCGGTATTTATATTGCCAGTAGCACAAGTAGCGATGGTCTAACGGTCGTTTTTGCGGCAGGTGTTTTACTTTATTCTATTTACTTCTTGTTCCCAGAATTTGTCATTCGCCCTGGTGTGGCATTGTCTATGCCTGAAGGTGTTGCTAAATCAGTACTCGCTTTTGTACTAGGGGGCTTTTCGGCCCTTCTGGGGATTGGCGGAGGCACGCCCATGGTAATTACTATGGTTATCTGTCAACGCACAATCCAGCAAGCAGTAGCCACTGCTGCTGGCGTTGGTTTCCTAATAGGTCTTCCAGGTGCTATCGGCTTTCTGTTTATGAAACATCCTGAAACCGCCATTTTGCCCGTAGGAACTATAGGCTATATCAACATTCCCGCATTAGTTGCCATTAGCATCGGTGCCATTATCACTGCTCCAATGGGAGCAAAAATGGCGCATAACTTCAGCGAGAAAAAATTAAAACGAATGTTTGGAATTTACTTAGTAATTGTTTCTAGCGCTATGTTTTACAAGGCCCTATAAACACTTACGATGTTTGAGATAAGGAATTAACAATGTCACATAATGTTTCAAGACGCCTATTTTTGGGTGGTAGTGCTGCCGCTACTGCCATTGGTGCCTCAGGCTTGATTACGTCTGCGGGGCTTCAAGCTGCAACACCCGCTATGTCCAAAGTACTCTATGGCCCTAAGCCAGGTATCGCCAAACTAAATGCAAATGAAAATCCATTTGGGCCAAGTAAGGCAGCATTGAAAGCGATTGCTACTGCTTCTGCAGAGGGTGGCGCATACTATGCCTACCCCGCTGCAATGACGTTGCTAGACATGATTGCGGAACGCCACGGAATTACACCTAAAAATATTTCATTAAGTGCAGGCTCTAGCCCAATCCTTTCTTATGCAGCTCTTGCGGCAAGCAAAAAAGGAAAAATATTAGGCCCCGATCTTTTCTGGGATACCACCTCAAAAGCACCAGAGAAGCAAGGTGCTCCTGAGATTGTTCGGGTACCTAACAAGAAAGATTTGGCTATCGATTTGGATGCCATGTATGCAGCCATTGATGACAGCGTTGGTATGGTACATATCACCAACCCTAACAACCCAACCGGACGCCTTCTAGACCCTGCCAAGCTTCGCGAGTTTTGTATCAAGGCTTCTAAAAAGACGTTAGTCCTTGTTGATGAAGCGTATAATGAACTCACAGACGATCCGCCCGCAAACTCTATGATTCCATTAGTAAAAGCCGGGCATAATATTATTGTTGCACGAACCTTTTCTAAAATTTACGGGTTAGCTGGCATGCGTGTTGGTTACATGATTGCTTCTGAAGAAAATACAGAGTGGATAAATCGCTACGGCATGGGT
The DNA here is from genome assembly GCF_000213655.1 of Alteromonas naphthalenivorans. NCBI lineage: Bacteria > Pseudomonadati > Pseudomonadota > Gammaproteobacteria > Alteromonadales > Alteromonadaceae > Alteromonas > Alteromonas naphthalenivorans. The sequence goes on along the minus strand of NC_015554.1, from coordinate 205,539 downwards.
GGCTACACATTAAATCAAGCAGGTTTAGCCGCAGCAATTGCGTCTTACAATGATGAAGCTTTTCTAACGTTTGTTAAAGATAAAGTTATAGAAGCAAAAGGCTTAGTGATGGATGGCCTCAAGGCCAATGGCCTAACCGCACTTCCTTCTAGTACTAACTTTATTTTTGTGGACCTTGGTAAAGGAGATGCTGAATTATTTAGAGCCGCGATGGCGGAGAAAGATATTCACATCCGCGGTATTTATCGTACCTATACTAATTGGTCGAGAGTAAGTATGGGCAAAATCGCAGATGTGCAGCGGTATGTTGATGCCATTCCACAAGCACTTGAAACGATGACTAAAAAACAAAACGCTTAACTGAGTTAAAACATCTTTATATTATGCGTGCAGCCGCGTTAGGCTGTACGCCTCTCTTGTTCCCCCCCTCATCAACTAGCATTTACGCGTAAAGTATAATGCTCATAAATGCCCTCTTTGTCATATACTCTCAAAGTATCTTGCGCAAATACACCTACCTAGGTTTTAGAATCTCAGTATGTCTACTAAGCTTCTTTCAAGCGCTAAGAAATTGCACACACTGTATTAACAGAGGTTAAAGGAGGCTGTTGATGGCACTATCTGTTTTAGTTACTGACGACTCTAAATTGTCACGCCGTAGCGTAAAAAAGTCGTTACCGCCGGAGTTAGACTACGATATTGTAGAAGCAACTAATGGCCAAGAAGCCATAGACTTGTTAGCGGAAAACACCTTCGACCTTGTGTTGCTTGATTTAACCATGCCAGACGTAGATGGCGTGGATGTGTTGGAATACTTATCTAAGCGTGAACAATGCTTTCCTAACGTTATTGTAATCAGTGCAGATTTTCAGCCTGAAAAACAGCGCATCGTACTGTCCTTAGGGGCGAAACGATTTATTAGAAAACCGTTAGATAAAGAAGAACTGGCAATGACTATGTTTGAGTTGGGGTATTTATGAGCGCTGTAATACCATTAGACGAGGAACAACGCGATGCGCTGCAAGAATTGCTCAATATTTCAATGGGCCAAGCAGCAAATTCACTCGCGCAACTCATTGAAACCAAAATTGATATTTCAATCCCTAAAATAACTTCAGTGACCCCCACGCAGCTATACACCTTGCTGTTTGGTTCTGACGATACCTTTCATACCCGCCAGTCGTTTTTAGGTGATATTCAAGGTGAAGTGATGTCGGTACTTTCTCGTTCTGGACTGAGCGAGATGGCAAAACTGATGGAGTACAGTGAACCGCTCAGTAAAGAAGATGTAGAAGAAATTATACTTGAGCTGTCTAATATTCTCGCAGGCGCATGTTTGGCAGGCTTATCAAGCCAATTAGAACTGACCACCAATTTGAATATGCCAACGTTGTTTACCCCTAACAAAGAAAACTTCGATGAGCTAAAGTGGCAACATAGTTTGGTCATGGAAGTACAATTCACTGTCGCTGTTTCATCCTTTTCTATGCGCGTTGTTTTCTGCTTAGATGACGATTCACTGACAAGAATGAAAGATACCTTAGATGAACTACTAGAATAATGTTTGAGCAACTGGTTGAAAAACTTCCGGTTGGAATTGGCATCGTTGATGAAAACTTTTTGGTGGTTTATTTAAACGACTTTTTTAAAGACCGCCTTCCTCACGAGAATCGCGCTTCGTACAAAGATACACCGGTTACCGAAATTTTTAGCGACCAAGGTAAGTTTCTAAAGCGAAGACTAAAATCGGTTTTTGTTCTGCAGCATCCAAGCTTCAGCTACTGGGAGCAGCGCCCTCATATATTTCCGTTTAAAAGCAGTAGGCCGATTACTGGCGAAGAAACACAGATGTATCAAAACATGGAGATATTGCCGGTAAAGGACAAAAGTACTGGGAAAAAATATGCGTGCATTTTTTTACAAGATGTTACCGCGCAGGCCAGTTATTTTCGTACCCAACAAAAGCTATCTGCCGCACTAAAAGAAGAGCACGAAGCTCAACGTAAACTAATTCGTAAACTTGATACCGCCCAATCTCAACTCATTCAAGCGGAAAAGATGGCATCAACGGGTCAATTAGCGGCGGGCATTGCGCATGAAATAAATAACCCTATTGGTTTTATCAACGCAAACCTAGACACCTTGTCACAATATGCCAATAACTTAATATCCATCTGCGATGGGGTAGAAAATCACGTTGCTGATTTCAACGATGAACTAAAAGAACAAATCAAAAACCTTTTCGAAGCACAACACTATGATTTGATAAAAGACGACATTGAAGAGTTGCTTGAAGAATCAAAAGCTGGCTTAAATCGAGTTAAAGATATTGTCGATAATCTAAAACAATTTTCCCTCGACAGCACACAAGGCAGTCAGGTTGTAGATTTAAACGACGTCGCCACGCAAACCATCAAGTTGGTATCTACCCAATATGCTTCTCACCACTATAAGGTGGAATCTCCCGACGAAAAGATAGAAATAACGGCAAACCCAGGGATGATAAAACAAGCCTTAATGAACATATTACTCAATGCCGCCCAGGCTATTCCAGACAAAGGCTACGTTAAGTTAACACTATTAAAAAATAACGAGAACGTCACAATTAAGGTACTCGACAGCGGTGAAGGTATTGAGCAAAAAAATATGAAAAGAGTCTTCGAACCTTTTTTTACTACCCGCCCTGAAGGTCAAGGCCAAGGGTTAGGCTTGTCCACCGCCTATACCATTGTAGAAAAGCACAAAGGAAAAATTTCAGTCAATAGCAAAGTGGGCAAAGGTACAGTGGTTACAATAGCGCTACCTATCATCTCAGAAGCCGAGTCAACTACAGCCCCTGAGTAACATCTATTGTTGCACCCCATACAGATAAAGTCCTTCATCAGATAAATGGCGTGTTATCTTTCCATGAGACAAGAGGTAGTTTAAATGGGACACACACTCGGCTACGGCAAATACGATATTTCTACCACTCAGTTCCCGTTTAAATAAAACAGGTAACAACTCGACAACGGTCTGAGGCTTATTACAAGCCTCTACGAGTGCATTTAAATGGCGATGGTGATGTTCAATAAGCTCATTCACTCGGTCTTTTACCCCAATAAAAGGTTGTCTGTGTGCGGGTAACACCAAGGTTTTTTCCGGTAAGTCAGTGAAAGGCAGTAGCGTAGACAAATAATCTTGTAGCGTATTGCCCTCAGGCTCCGTTGAATATACCCCTATATTGGGCGTGATCTGCGGTAAAATATGATCGCCCGCTAGCAGTATTCCAAGCTCTTTAGAATATAAACATACGTGCTCTGGTGAATGCCCCCTCCCTATCATCACTTCCCATGAGTTACCTTTTAACGTAAGCACATCACTTTGCTTTAATCGTCGATAACTGATTGGAATTGGCGATACAACGTTGCTGTAACCTTTATTCCCAGACATGAGCGACATCACGTCATCGGATTGTAAACCTGCACGGTGATAGTATTGCTCATCCCGCCAAGCAGAGGTGTCGCTTTTCCCCCCAGTGAACGCGCGCGCAGTAAAATACTCAACCTGCGACATGTACAGTGGCACTTTGAATTGGTCGGCTATCCATCCGGCTAAACCAACGTGATCAGGATGCAAATGAGTAACTAAAACCGCTGAAACGGGTTTATCCAATGCGGCAAAAATTTCATTCCACAAGGCTTTAGTTGTATTCGTACCAAGCCCAGTATCAATAACCACCCAGCCATCATCATCTTCAACAAGATAAAGATTAATGTGGTCAAGTTCGAAAGGCAGTGGCATACGAAGCCAAAGTACGCCTTTCGCTATCTCTGTCCATTGACCTGGAGACGGTTGCTCAATTGCTGGGTAATGCATACATCTTCACCTTTTCGCTGGTATACTTACTTCTATAACGATAGGTAGGCAAAAACAAACGTATCTGTTTGATAATCAACTATAGCGTTAAGTAATAGCACTGCTATACCGAGAGTTAGTGAGAGGTAGCGAGCATTGGTAAACCATTGACCTCTCTCATTTCGAGTAAAGAAAATCGATTGCCCTGTACCATGAGTCCTTCATTATCTCACCAACGAAAATTAACTTGCCGTGATTAGAAAAGGTTACATTCTCAGTAAACACACTATAGCTAAACAAGGGCGCAGTAAGCATAAAGGCGCTTGCGTTGAAGTGTGGGTGTCTACCGACGATGGTCCTGTGTGTCTTCAAAGCGCTTTGCAGAAACCCTCATGTTTTGTTGCTACTGAAAACACAAAAAGCATAATAGAAAAAGCCAAGCGGGAAGGTATTGAGATTGAAGTTTCCTCTGACAGCTTCTTTACCTTAGAGCAAGTGGAAGTAGACACCCTTAAAACCACGTCTGATTCTCACATGCATCAATTAAGGCAGCTTGCTAAAAGCTTACATATCACTTTGTATGAAGCTGATATACGGCTTGCTGATAGGTATTTGATGGAGCGGTTTATTTACGGCTCATTGGAGTTTATTGCGGCTGACGAAACCGCCACATTAATACCTGAGGCGCGAATTAGACCCGCAATCTACACGCCAAGCCTTTACTCGATTAGTATAGATATTGAGTGCGATGAAAATGAAAATCTATTCAGTATAGCACTAGCGTCTAACGACGTTAATGAAGTGATGTTAGTTTCTGCTTCCACTCATCCCAAGACGTTAGATGTTCCAGACACATTTTCACTTAGCCAGTTTTCTACTGAATCAGCACTGCTCACTGCGTTTATAACGCGTATATGTGAAATCGATCCTGACGTTATCTTAGGCTGGAATGTCAAACAGTTCGATATGGCCGTGCTTGCTAGGCGAGCCAAAAAACAAGGCGTGAAATTTACAATAGGCCGAGACAAACGAGAAGCCTTCGTAAGGGACTGGGATGGTCAAACTATTGTGGATATACCTGGCCGCAGTATTGTAGATGGGATTGAAGCACTAAAAACGATGACCTATCAATTTGATTCTTTCTCTTTAGACAATGTTGCACAGCAGTTATTGGGTGATAAAAAGCTCATACAGAGTGAAGACAAGCTTGGGGCAATAAAGGCCTTGTATTACGAAGACCCCTCTTCGCTTGCCAGCTATAACCACAAAGACTGTGTATTGGTAAATGAGATTGCTACAAAAACTCGATTTATAGAGTTTCTTATCTTGAGAGGCACCTTAACTGGGCTCGATTTGGGAAGACCCGGTGGGTCGGTAGCGGCATTTCTAAATGTATATTTACCAAAGTTGCACCGACAACGTTATGTAAGTGGTGTACGCCCCGAACACGGCGGGTTAGCTAGCCCTGGTGGCTACGTGATGAATTCACAGCCAGGCCTGTACTCTGATGTACTTGTGCTCGATTTTAAGAGCCTATACCCGTCAATTATTCGCACGTTTAAGATTGACCCAATGGGACTTGCTGAGGGCCTTAAATACCCAGAACGCGCCATTGAGGGCTTCAAAGGGGCGATGTTTAGTCGTGACAATCATTTTTTGCCCGATATTATTGACAATCTATGGCGCCAAAGAGACGAGGCTAAAAAGCAAAACGATGCTCCCCGCTCGCAAGCAATAAAGATTTTAATGAATTCATTTTATGGCGTATTAGGCAGTGGCGGATGCCCTTTTTACGACCCAAGACTAGCAAGCTCTATTACTCTGCGTGGGCATGAAATAATGCAAACTACCGCAAAGTGGATAGAAGAAGCAGGGTTCTCAGTTATCTATGGCGATACAGACTCTACCTTTGTACATGTAAATAACAACACTTCGTTGGGCACGCCTAATGAAACGGGACAGTCGCTAGCAAACACCATCAATCAAAAGTGGCAAAGCAAGCTTCGTGAAGATTATGATATAGACTGCCATTTGGATATTGAATTTGAAACCCACTTTGAAACTTTTTTTATGCCCACAATTAGAGGTTCTGCGTTAGGCAGCAAGAAAAGGTATGCAGGTTTAAAGCAAATTGGTGATAAAAAAGAGCTGGTTTTTAAAGGGTTAGAAAACGTACGTTCAGACTGGACTGAATTAGCTAAATACTTTCAGTATGAGTTGTATCGACGGGTTTTCGAAAAAGCACCTGTATCTGATTTTATTAAACAAACTGTTGATAATATTCGCCAAGGGAAAGAAGACACCAGACTCGTATACGCTAAGCGACTAAGAAAGCCATTAAACGACTACATCAAATCTTTGCCTCCTCATGTAAAAGCCGCGCGCCTTGCAGATGATATTAATAGTAAGACAGGTCAACGATTACGTTACCAACACAATACAACCATACGCTATGTCATGACAGTACAAGGCCCACAAACTACTGAACATCAAATGGCACCGCTTGATTACGACCATTACATCGAAAAGCAGATAATGCCCATTGCAGACAGTATACTTCCGCTCATCAATCTTTCTTTTTCTGAATTAACCAACGAACAATTATCCTTGTTTTCTAACTAAGGTGATGATGTTGGAGCATTCATATCATGAATGTCACCTCAGATGTAATTTGCCTGAATATTTTTCAAACCCCTGTTGCAAGTTAACAAGGTAGAAAAACATCTAACATTTAGGTTTATTCAATTAATAACTAAAAATCAGTAGCTTATTTCAGTGGCATAAACAATGAATGTGATTAAGTGAGTATTTTATTCCTTGCTCTAACCGAGCAAAGTGTTATCACTACAAAAGGAGAATGTGATGAAAAAGCTTACACTATCACTTGTTATAGGCGCAGTAATGTCAACGACCGCAATCGCTGGAGATATCCAAGGTGGTCACAAATCTAAGGTTAGCGCTGATTTTTCTACATTGGATCATGATGGAAATGGACACATCACCAAAACAGAATTAAAAGAAGCAAACTCTAGTAAATTTTTTAAGAAGATGGACGCAGACGGTAATGAAAAAGTGTCCCAGTCAGAGTTTGATAAATATGTAAAAAATAACCCTAGCATGTTTTCTGAAGATATCGTGATGCGGGTTAAATCAAATGGCACTACCGATGCAGTGCTAACTCGTAGAATGACGTCATCGACATCTCAATCTATGAATGAGCCTATGATCTCCAGTAGCGGCTCAACCATGATGAAAGGCGAAGAGATGATGGGAAAAGAGATGTCCAGTGAAATGAAGTCTGAAGTTACTGCGAAATTCAATAAAGCAGATCGTAATGATGACGGTAAGCTCTCAATGAAGGAAGTTGAAAAGGCTGGCATTGATGGCGATTTTAGTGAAATGGATAAAGACGACAACCAGTTACTAACCAAGATGGAATTTCGTCAGCATTTAACGCAGTAGCTGTTACTCAATAGGTTAATTAGCTATTTTGTACATTAGTGTATGAGATAACAAAAACCCCGTCTTCGCGGGGTTTTTTACTGCCTGTTCACTTTCCTGCAGGCATAAAAAAAGGGCTATCCGTTAGGATAGCCCTTTCTTCGAATGGGAGCTTGGCAGTGTGCTACTCTCACATGGGGAAACCCCACACTACCATCGCCGCTAATACGTTTCACTTCTGAGTTCGGAATGGGATCAGGTGGTACCGTATCGCTATGGCTGCCAAGCAAAAACTTTTGCAAACGTTAGTTTGCGTAATACCGACTTATTTAGTCCATATTACTTTAATAATTAACAATTTAGGAATTCTGATATTCACGTAATCAATCTTTGAGCACTGAGTACTACTACTCTCGTTGCTTTAATTAGCTTGTAAACAACACCGAAGTTCTTCATATAGCACTTCTTTAGCGAGTAAGAAAATGGTCAGTCGAGTTTCTCGACGTTTAAGCCATTTTCTACGACTAAGCGTAGCGCCATAAAAAGCCTCTTGGGCGTTGTATGGTTAAGCCTCTCGGGCAATTAGTACAGGTTAGCTTAACGCCTTACAACGCTTCCACATCCTGCCTATCAACGTCATCGTCTATAACAACCCTTCCGGACTTTAAAAGTCAGGGATGACTCATCTTTGGGCCGGCTTCCCGCTTAGATGCTTTCAGCGGTTATCCGTTCCGAACGTAGCTACCGGGCAATGCCATTGGCATGACAACCCGAACACCAGCGGTTCGTCCACTCCGGTCCTCTCGTACTAGGAGCAGCTCCCATCAATCATCCAACGCCCACACCAGATAGGGACCGAACTGTCTCACGACGTTCTAAACCCAGCTCGCGTACCACTTTAAATGGCGAACAGCCATACCCTTGGGACCGACTTCAGCCCCAGGATGTGATGAGCCGACATCGAGGTGCCAAACACCGCCGTCGATATGAACTCTTGGGCGGTATCAGCCTGTTATCCCCGGAGTACCTTTTATCCGTTGAGCGATGGCCCTTCCATACAGAACCACCGGATCACTATGACCTACTTTCGTACCTGCTCGACGTGTCTGTCTCGCAGTTAAGCTAGCTTATGCCATTGCACTAACCTCACGATGTCCGACCGTGATTAGCTAACCTTCGTGCTCCTCCGTTACTATTTGGGAGGAGACCGCCCCAGTCAAACTACCCACCAGACACTGTCCATAATCCCGATAAGGGACCAATGTTAGAACATCAAACATACAAGGGTGGTATTTCAAGGACGGCTCCACACAATCTAGCGACTGTGCTTCGAAGCCTCCCACCTATCCTACACATGTAGGTTCAATGTTCAGTGCCAAGCTGTAGTAAAGGTTCACGGGGTCTTTCCGTCTAGGTGCGGGTACACAGCATCTTCACTGCGATTTCAATTTCACTGAGTCTCGGGTGGAGACAGCGTGGCCATGGTTACACCATTCGTGCAGGTCGGAACTTACCCGACAAGGAATTTCGCTACCTTAGGACCGTTATAGTTACGGCCGCCGTTTACCGGGGCTTCGATCAAGAGCTTCTCCGAAGATAACCCCATCAATTAACCTTCCGGCACCGGGCAGGTGTCACACCCTATACGTCCTCTTGCGAGTTAGCAGAGTGCTGTGTTTTTAATAAACAGTCCCAGCCACCTGGTCACTGCGGCCCTCATCTGCTCAAGGAGCAAGTCCTATCACAAACAAGGGCGTACCTTCTCCCGAAGTTACGGTACAATTTTGCCGAGTTCCTTCACCCGAGTTCTCTCAAGCGCCTTAGTATTCTCTACCTGACCACCTGTGTCGGTTTGGGGTACGGTTCATATAATCATAAGTTTAGAAGCTTTTCCTGGAAGCAGGGCATCAACAACTTCACCACCGTAGTGGCTCGTCTCGCATCTCAGCTTTAAGAATCCGGATTTACCTAAATTCTCGGCCTACTTGCTTTCACTTGGACAACCAACGCCAAGCTTGCTTAGCCTTCTCCGTCCCTCCATCACTGATTATATAAGTACGGAAATATTAATCCGTTTCCCATCGACTACGCATTTCTGCCTCGCCTTAGGGGCCGACTTACCCTGCCCTGATTAGCATGGGACAGGAAACCTTGGTCTTCCGGCGTGGGAGTTTTTCACTCCCATTATCGTTACTCATGTCAGCATTCGCACTTGTGATATGTCCAGCAGACTTCTCAATCCACCTTCATCCACTTACACAACGCTCCCCTACCATACGTGTAAACACGTATCCGCAGCTTCGGTATATTGCTTAGCCCCGTTACATCTTCCGCGCAGGCCGACTCGACTAGTGAGCTATTACGCTTTCTTTAAAGGGTGGCTGCTTCTAAGCCAACCTCCTAGCTGTCTATGCCTTCCCACATCGTTTCCCACTTAGCAATATTTTGGGACCTTAGCTGGCGGTCTGGGTTGTTTCCCTCTTCACGACGGACGTTAGCACCCGCCGTGTGTCTCCCGGATAGTTCTCATTGGTATTCGGAGTTTGCAAAGGGTTGGTAAGTCGGGATGACCCCCTAGCCTTAACAGTGCTCTACCCCCAATGGAATTCGTCCGAGGCTCTACCTAAATAGATTTCGGGGAGAACCAGCTATCTCCCGGTTTGATTGGCCTTTCACCCCCAGCCACAAGTCATCCCCTAACTTTTCAACGTTAGTGGGTTCGGTCCTCCAGTTGATGTTACTCAACCTTCAACCTGCCCATGGCTAGATCACCGGGTTTCGGGTCTATACCTAGCAACTAAACGCGCAGTTAACACTCGCTTTCGCTACGGCTCCGCTATTCGCTTAACCTTGCTACTAAATATAAGTCGCTGACCCATTATACAAAAGGTACGCAGTCACCCCATCACTAAGCACCCTGCTTGATTTTTGGCGGTTTACCGTTGGCTGCTTCGCAGGTCAACGCTAACGCTTATCAAACGGTTGTACTTTGTGAGTCACATCACTAAAGGCACTTAGTGATGGGGCTCCCACTGCTTGTACGTATACGGTTTCAGGTTCTATTTCACTCCCCTCACAGGGGTTCTTTTCGCCTTTCCCTCACGGTACTGGTTCACTATCGGTCAGTTAGGAGTATTTAGCCTTGGAGGATGGTCCCCCCATATTCAGTCAAGATAACACGTGTCCCGACCTACTCGATTTCACAAAAACAAACACTTCGTGTACAGGGCTATCACCTTGTATCGCGCCACTTCCCAGAGGCTTCCACTACGTTCATAATTGCTTAAGGGCTAATCCCCGTTCGCTCGCCGCTACTAGGGGAATCTCGGTTGATTTCTTTTCCTAAGGGTACTTAGATGTTTCAGTTCCCCTCGTTCGCCTCGTTACACTATATATTCATGTAACGATACCTATAAATAGGTGGGTTTCCCCATTCGGACATCTGTGGCTCAAATGCATTTTGTCGGCTCACCACAGCTTTTCGCAGACTTACACGTCCTTCATCGCCTCTAACTGCCAAGGCATCCACCGTATACGCTTAGTCACTTAACCATACAACCCCAAATGGCCTTCGTTAACACTTCCTATTCTTCCTAAATTTTCCTCGTTCGCTCAGTTACATACTAAAAGTATGTGTCTTCGCTTACTCGTCGATTTAGTCGACTAGAAACTGTTACCTCGACCATTGCACTAATAATCTTATAAATAAGAATATTAAAACAATGATTGAGCGAAGCGCTCTCCCGCCTTTTGAAATCAGGACTGGATGAGATCTAACTCAGTTGTATGCATGACAAGCTAATCGTGAAATTGCCTTGCTATCTTCTTGCTAATCGGACTTGCCGATTGGCACGCTTTTCAACGCTTTTTCGATAACAAGCAATTCAAGTCAAGTAGAGTAGTAAGTACGTCTTTCGACTTCTCAATTACTCAAATTTTGATTGATTTACTAATTAAATATCAGCTTTCCAAATTGTTAAAGAACGTAGGAGATTTCATGCTAAAAGCATTAATTTCTTCCTTAGAGTAAAAAACCCTAATCAATGCCTACTCATTTGAGTAAATATTCATTAGGATTTCGATCCGATGACACTATCTACGGCATATCGAGTTTGTGGCCAGTTCGCTTGGTGCGGGTAGTTTCAACGCGAGAAACGCAGTGTGCGCTAGCACATGAGTATCGCAACGATTGGAAATAACAAAACCAAGTAGAAATGGTAGGCTTGGGCAGACTTGAACTGCCGACCTCACCCTTATCAGGGGTGCGCTCTAACCAGCTGAGCTACAAGCCTATTACTTGCTTCTGCTTTTTGCCCTATGCTGCGCCTCTTGTTCGTCGCTTGTTCAGTCACATACTAAAGTATGCTCCCTCACGCACTCCTCATTCAGCTTGCCTAGAACAAAAATCATTGCAATTAATTGCTTTGATTTAGCTCTGTTTGGACTAACGTGCAGATGGTGGAGCTAAGCAGGATCGAACTGCTGACCTCCTGCGTGCAAGGCAGGCGCTCTCCCAGCTGAGCTATAGCCCCATTTTCTGTATAACTACAAAAAACTTCGTGTCGTTCTTCATTTAATAACAAAACAATCTGTGTAGGCACTACACTAACAATGTCACCATCGACATTTTGGTAAGGAGGTGATCCAACCCCAGGTTCCCCTAGGGTTACCTTGTTACGACTTCACCCCAGTCATGAAACACAAAGTGGTAATCGTTCTCCCGAAGGTTAAACTAACTACTTCTTTTGCATCCCACTCCCATGGTGTGACGGGCGGTGTGTACAAGGCCCGGGAACGTATTCACCGCAGTATTCTGACCTGCGATTACTAGCGATTCCGACTTCATGGAGTCGAGTTGCAGACTCCAATCCGGACTACGACATACTTTAAGGGGTCCGCTCCACATCACTGTCTCGCATCCCTCTGTATATGCCATTGTAGCACGTGTGTAGCCCTACACGTAAGGGCCATGATGACTTGACGTCGTCCCCACCTTCCTCCGGTTTGTCACCGGCAGTCTCCTTAGAGTGCCCAACTAAATGCTGGCAACTAAGGACAAGGGTTGCGCTCGTTGCGGGACTTAACCCAACATCTCACGACACGAGCTGACGACAGCCATGCAGCACCTGTGTTTGAGTTCCCGAAGGCACGAAACTATCTCTAGTAACTTCTCAACATGTCAAGTGTAGGTAAGGTTCTTCGCGTTGCATCGAATTAAACCACATGCTCCACCGCTTGTGCGGGCCCCCGTCAATTCATTTGAGTTTTAACCTTGCGGCCGTACTCCCCAGGCGGTCTACTTATCGCGTTAGCTTCGCTACTCACGGCTTAAAGCCACAAACAGCTAGTAGACAGCGTTTACGGTGTGGACTACCAGGGTATCTAATCCTGTTCGCTACCCACACTTTCGCACATGAGCGTCAGTCTTTGGCCAGGGAGTCGCCTTCGCCACTGATGTTCCTCCAGATATCTACGCATTTCACCGCTACACCTGGAATTCCACTCCCCTCTCCAAGACTCTAGTCTGCCAGTTCTAAATGACCGTCCCAGGTTGAGCCCGGGGCTTTCACATCTAGCTTAACAAACCGCCTGCGTGCGCTTTACGCCCAGTAATTCCGATTAACGCTCGCACCCTCCGTATTACCGCGGCTGCTGGCACGGAGTTAGCCGGTGCTTCTTCTGTTGTTAACGTCACGGCTAGCAGGTATTAACTACTAACTTTTCCTCACAACTGAAAGTGCTTTACAACCCGAAGGCCTTCTTCACACACGCGGCATGGCTGCATCAGGGTTTCCCCCATTGTGCAATATTCCCCACTGCTGCCTCCCGTAGGAGTCTGGGCCGTGTCTCAGTCCCAGTGTGGCTGATCTTCCTCTCAGAACAGCTAGAGATCGTTGCCTTGGTGAGCCTTTACCTCACCAACTAGCTAATCTCACTTGGGCCTCTCTTTGCGCCGGAGCCTAAGCCCCGTTTGGTCCGAAGACATTATGCGGTATTAGCAGTCGTTTCCAACTGTTATCCCCCTCGCAAAGGCAAGTTCCCAAGCATTACTCACCCGTCCGCCACTCGACATCATCTAGCAAGCTAGACATGTTTCCGTTCGACTTGCATGTGTTAGGCCTGCCGCCAGCGTTCAATCTGAGCCATGATCAAACTCTTCAATTAAATATATCGAATATGAATCGTCGTTGTGTGACACTCTTAATGAGTGCCCACACAGATTGTCTTGTTATAAATTGTTAAAGAACGTGGTGCAGAATCGCGACGCTTTCGGTCGGGACTTCTGCGCAAGGAGGACTCAGGCTACATATAGTTGCTAGCGTCTTTCTTGCTTTGCTTCTCTTCGAAGCGGATGCGCATTCTACGCGTTTCGTTTTCAGTGTCAACGTTTTTCGTAAATTTCTTTTCGAAGCGCTGTTAACTCCAAAGAGTTAATGAAAACTGCTTTTCCAGTGTTGTTACCAACTCCTTGAAGCGAGGCGCGCATTCTACATCGTTAAGTTACGATGTCAACCTAGATTTTTAACTTTTTAATCAGTCTTAATTCAAGGTTGCGCACTGTGTCTTGTGAATGCCTGAAGCCCCCTCAAAACGTGGAGCGCATTATAGATAGGTGGCGTAAAAGATCAACCGTTATTTGGCACTTATTTGCATTTAATAACACTTTCACCCTCAAACGCTTATTTTTACATCATTTAGGTGTATTCCATTGGACTTTAGGATAGTTCTTTCACATTTTATTGTTCTAATTGTTACAAATGAGTAAACTATAACCAGCCTTCATTATTATGATAATAAACACTAGAAAGGTAGGTATATGAAAGTAGGCTTTATTCAATGCACTGTTATTAGTGCTATCTTTGCAATCGCAGGATATCTGTTGTTTTCATCAGCTAGTATAGAAGCGCACGTTCCGTTAACGGTTTCAGCGTCTTTATTAATAAGCGGTATATTAACCCCGTGGCTAGCTTCACTCCTTAACAATTCCCCCTCTGAAACAGCTGCGCCCTCCACCAGCAGCACAACCACTGAAACACTCTATGTGGGTAATCTACCGTATCGTGCAAACGAATCTGCGGTTAAAGAGTATTTTGGTAGTTTTGTCGAAGTACAGTCTGTCCGACTCATGAAGGATAGAAAAACTGGCAAGCGAAAAGGTTATGGCTTTATTGAAGTGATAACTAGCGACCTTGACCCAGTAATAGCGAAGACTAACGACTCAGTGTTCCAAGAGCGAACATTAAAAGTTAGACCAGCTAAAGACAAAGTAGAACAAGTATAAATTAAAAAACCTGGGCATGACCCAGGTTTTTTTTACTCTATTCTGAAGCCGCTTGCTGTGGCATCGCGTTTAATAAGTTTTGGTTAAACGTATGGAAACGATTTATAGCTGAAACTAAATCAGGTATTTGTACATCTTTCATTTCACTAATAATACCTGCAAGCAATGTATTGTAGTCATCTCCAGCGCCTAAGGTATTCTCGGCATTTTCGAACGTAGACATCATCTTTTCTAGATACTGTGCTATTGGGCTTACTACATTACCGTATTGGTTTTCAGCCTCACCTTCTTCACTGTAGTGCTTTACGTTCTCATAAGCCTTGACCATTTCGGTTTGTGTAGTGCGGTTTAACTGCAACGCATACCCAACTAACTCTTTGTCATCGAAACCTAAATTCAACGCTTGTTCGAACGCCTTATCCATATCCCCGCTATAAAAGGTATCGGCTAAGTCTTGTGCTTCACCCACAAGGTTTGCAATAGCTGTCATTTCATCTTCGTCTATTTCACCCTTTAACGAAAAGCTGATGCCACTTCGCTCAAAGTATTCATATTGAGATGACTGCTGCGCCACAACTGAATCTGTATTCGAACTAGACGCTTCAGCATCGTCATTCGCGGGTATATATAGCGAAGCCTGACTAGCAGCACTAAACTGTCTGATACTTTCAAAGCTAAGGTTTACTTCATCCCCATCTTTGGTTCGAATGAGCAAGCTTCCTGATTTAGCATCAGATGCAGATACCGCGTTAAGCTCGCTCACACTCACTGGATTAGGATTGAAGATATTCTGTTCCAGATCATTGATGCCGCCGTCTATCATTTCGCGACTACGCGTAACACCTTCTTCAATCTCATCATTCATAAAGCCAGCGAGATCCTTTTCAGCCATAGCGAATCCACGACTTACCCCTTCACGGGCCTGACCAAACAACCCTTTCAAGGTATCATCATCCGCACCTCCATCAGCCGCACCTTGAATGACTCCGGTCACGAACCCAAGTACATTACGTGCGACTTTCTCGAAATCGAATAAGCTTTTATTTTCTTCGCCGTCATCTGACTGTTTGCTTTCATTCGGGCGCTTGCCATCAACAACCACATTTTGACTTAAGCTACCACTGAAGACCTTTAAGCCAATACTGGTTTGCGTGCTATTCACGGTGACTGTCGCTGAATGCTGCTTGGTAAACTCGGCTGCTTGTTGTAAGCCTTCCTGTTGAAGCTGCTTCTTTATAGCTTCATTCGGGTGAACCGATGCCTTTTCATCCACTTTCTGGTCGCCCATGAAAGCCTTAATTTGACTCACGTTCATAATTTGATCCTCACTATCCTCAATCAAGTTATCGGCACCAATCACGTATTGTTTAATTTTAATACGAAATTTTTGCTTCTGTGAGTTTTATCCGTTGCACATATAATATAAGGCACTACAATTCGCAGCCTTATTTAAATGATGTTCGGAGAACCACATGACAACCACCACTGCAAAAGACTATCAAGCTCAACTCGATGAGAAAGTGGATCGGTTAGGTACTCTCCTTACGCCGTTTAACGCACCGAGTCTGTCGGTGTATCCTTCAAAACCTGAAAACTACCGTATGCGAGCTGAGTTTCGTGTATGGCATGACGGTGACGATCTTTATCACATCATGTTCGATCAGGGGTCTAAAGAGAAATACCGCGTAGATACATTTCCACCAGCAAGTGAAACCATCAACAGTGCAATGCAGCAGTTAATAGAATATTTAAAGCCAAATGAACTGCTGCGCAAAAAGCTTTTCCAAATTGATTATTTAACTGGGCTATCCGGCGAACTGGTTATTAGCCTTCTTTATCACAAGCCACTTGATGATGAATGGGAAGTGCAAGCTGAACTGCTTCGCACCTTTTTAGCTACGCAATTTACCGCGGTGAGTATTATTGGGCGGGCTAGAAAGCAAAAACGCATTGTGGGTAACGATTTTATTATAGAACGTCTACCTATTAATGGCCGTGAATTCGAATTCAAACATATCGAAAACAGCTTTACTCAACCTAATGCAGAAGTGAATTGCAGCATGATTGAGTGGTCACTTGAATGCTCTGCTCCCCTAACTGGCGATTTACTCGAAATGTATTGTGGTGCAGGGAACTTCTCAATGCCATTGGCAGTTCATTTTGACAACGTGATAGGAACCGAAATAGCAAAGCCTTCGGTACAAGCGGCGCAATACAATATTGCGGCAAACCACTTAGATAACGTGAAAATTGTTAGGCTTTCTGCAGAAGAGTTTACTGAAGCAATGAATGGGGAAAGAACCTTCTCTCGTTTAGAAGGTATCAACTTAACTGAATACAATTTTACTACTGTATTGGTCGACCCACCTCGAGCAGGGTTAGACGTAGATTCACTAAAGATGATTCAAGGGTACGATAATATTATCTATATTTCTTGTAACCCTGAAACCTTAGCTGAAAACTTAAGCCTGCTTTGTGAAACTCACGAAGTAGCAAATGCGGCGCTGTTCGATCAATTCCCATTCACCCACCATATAGAAGCAGGTGTGTTACTCACCAAAAAGTAATGCTCTGTATATTGTGAATGTCGCATATTGTCAATAAATCGGCAGCACACTTAGGCTTTAAAGCTTAAGATGCGTCGGAAGATGTCTCTGATGAAAGCTTCGACATTGCGCCCAATTGCACGAAACGTAATTGGGCTTTAACCCTTTCGCCAATTTCCATCTTCAACTTAGTATCAGCTTCTAGTGCTTCTGCCCCTGCACTAAAAACCAATCTAACCATAGCATCCGCTTGGAGCTGCGCAATATTGTACTCTACGCTTTGTTGCTCGATGATGTAATCGGTTAGCTCTTCAATAAAATGTTGAATTTCGCGAAAAACCGCCATTCGGTATGCCGCTGATGTGCCTGTATGTTCCCGCAACAATAATCTAAATACATTCTTGTTTGCAGAAATGAACTCCATAAAAGTTTCAACTGACGTGTGAATTACGCCGCCACCTGAAGCAATTCTACGGCGAGCCTGGCGCATTAACTGGCGAAGAGCTAACCCAGCTTCATCCACCAGCGTGAGCCCTAATTCATCCATGTCTTTAAAGTGTCGGTAGAAGGACGTTGGCGCAATGCCTGCTTCTCGAGCAACTTCACGTAAACTAATAGCAGACAAACTGCGATTTTCATCCAGTAATAGGAATGCCGCATGAATGATATTTTGGCGGGTTTTAAGCTTTTGTTCCTGACGAGTCACAATAGTACCAGTTTGTTAGTCTTCACTAGTCTATCGCATGAGTGCCTATGGGGAGAAGCTTAAATTAATTCAGCTCTAGGTATAAACGCTATTAGCACCTACTCAATATTATCTCTATAGCGTTTTATAGTAACTGTTGTTACTGTACATTTTATTCTTAACAAGTTGTTAACTATGTAGCCGCTATTCTCCTGTAAGGCATTACTGGGACTTTATCAGAGTGCCTAGCCTGAATTAATTTATCTCATTATTTCCTGTGGAAATGATGGGCTATGGGGTTATAGGGCTATCGGGTTATAGGACTATCGGCCTACATGAACAAAAATAGCTGACCCAATAATGAAAAAAAGTATTCAGCCCTACGTGCTACGGTTCATTTCGAGTAACACGCTACTAAGTATTAAACGCCGCTATTATACTTGTGCACGCTTTTTTAAGCGTGGTGTACCTAAATTAGAAATTTTCATAAAAGTAGATGACCCCTACTCATTCCTACTTGTTCAAGCATTACCGACACTCGAAAAAAAGTATCGCGTAACGATAACAGCTCGCGTCATTATCAATTCAGATCCCGTGATGTTTCCTGAATTAACTATGTGGAATAAGCATTCAATTAATGATGCGATGCATTTAGCCAACGTCTACCATCTTCATTTTCCGTGCTCTACTACTGAGATTACCCACCAAGCTCGCTCTGTTTTTACTGCGTCCTGTGCCGTTCAGCAAAAAATAGATGAAGGCGCTTCATGGACAGGCATTGCTGAATTGCTACTTGCCTATTGGAAAGGTGACCATATTGATGCCTCGTCTAGTATTGATGAGGCGGCATTAGAAAAACGCTTTGAAGCACACCTACATCAGCTTTCCTCGAATGGTCACTATCTGCCCGCCACGATTTTTTACGATGGTGAATGGTATTGGGGTGTAGATAGGCTTGATCACCTTGAACGTCGACTTATTGATGAAGGCTATGGCATACAACCCAACCCTCAAATTGGATTTAATAAAACCTATGCTTCGCTATTACAGCCTCTCAACTTTACTCAAGAGAAGGAAAAATACAGTGAGCCCTTAACCCTGTTTTGGTCTGCCCGTAGCCCCTATTCTTATATTGCGTTGCTGCAGGCCGTAAAACTAACCACACACTATGGCATCCCCATTGAAGTAAAACCTGTATTGCCGATGATGATGCGTGGGTTATATGTTCCCCCTAAAAAAGCCATTTATATTTTTCTAGACACAAAACGCGAGGCACAGAAATTGGGGATTAATTATGTGTTTCTGGCTGATCCGTTAGGTGAAGGTGTAGAGCGATGCTAGCCTATGCTAGGGCAAACAATAAATACCTAGATTATTTACTCTCTTTTGCGACGTCGGTAAATGCAAACGGTGTTAGAGCAGATACAGACAGCGGATTGAAAAAAATAGTAGAGGATGCAGGGCTATCTTGGCAGGAGGCAAAGCGACACTTAGCCAATACTGACTGGAAAGAAGAGGTCACTGCAAACCAAGCGGATATTTACCAAACAGGCAGCTGGGGTGTACCCGTCTTCAGATATAAAGATATTCAAGTATGGGGACAAGATAGGCTATTCGTTATGGAAGATGCCATTCGACAAAACCTTAACCTGCATAAAGTTGCCCCTATTGATTGAGCAATGCATGACAATCGCCAAGCAGTAGGTAGTTCACAAGATGAATGAAGTGGACAATTAAACTAACTTGCACCAGGTAGAGTTCAACAATATGAAGCAATTGTTATGACGCAATCCTCACGAAGCAAAATACTGTAAGACTGCAAGATATTGGTCACTATCCCCAACTTGAAGCGCCTACCGATGTTAGTAATTCAATAATTTCCTTTATAGACAGCGATAAGACTCCCTTAGCATAAAGTGTAGTAGGCAATTTTTAGAAGCTTACTATAATTAAAGTTTACACACGTAAGCAGAACTTCTGTCCATTCTGCTTGCCTGATGAGCAATAAAACGATAAATTAGCGCACAGTTGTAAGCTGAGTTGTAGAAAATGAAAAAACCACCTCTTATCCTGACGAATGTCTTAGTGTTCATAATTACCGGCGCCATCGCCTTTATTGGCGTACCTGTATGGGTTATCAATCATGGAATTGATTGGGCGGAAATAGGCACTGCGATCTTCTTATTTTATTTCACTGGTATGTCAATTACTGCCGGTTACCATCGTCTGTGGTCACATAAAACCTATGATGCGAATATTGTCGTGCGCGTAATACTTGCTATCGGCGGCGCAATGGCACTGCAAAATAGTATTTTGCACTGGAGTTCAGATCACAGAATTCACCACCGTCACGTTGACGACAACGACAAAGACCCTTATTCAGCAAAGCGCGGTTTGTGGTTTGCACACATTGGTTGGATGCTTCGCGAGTATCAAGAAAAGCGATATGACGACTACAGAAACTGTAAAGACTTGCAGAAAGATAAAGTGGTTATGTGGCAACACAATTACTACTTACCTATCGTTCTTGCCGCGAACTTCGGCGTTACCGGCTTTTTGGGTTGGTTGAATGGTGACATCTTAGGCATGATTTTGGTGGCTGGCGTATTGCGCTTGGTACTTGTGCATCATGTAACCTTCTTTATTAATTCCTTAGCACATTTCTGGGGAAACCAGCCGTATACTGATGCAAATACGGCTAGAGATAACGGTGTACTAGCATTCTTCACTTTCGGCGAGGGTTATCACAACTATCACCATATTTTTGAATACGACTACCGTAACGGTATTCGTTGGTATCAGTTTGATCCAACAAAATGGTTAATCCGCGGGCTTTCTTACGTGGGACTTACCCATAACCTGCGTCGTGTGCCCGAAGAGCGTATTGAAAAAGCGAGAGCGGCAATGCAACTGCAACGTGCTAGCGAACAAGTCTCTGTATTACCGAATGCAGAAGAGCTCATGCACACCATTGAGCAAGAGTATGAGCTACTTATGCAACGTATGTCTGATTACTACGCGGCGAAAAAGCGTTTGATGAAAGTAAAACAAAAATCACTCAAACGTACCATAGAAGGCTTAGAGCTTACCTATAAGTATAAAGAGCTTAAGCATGCGTTAGCCGTACAAAAAGAAAAGTGGCTTCAGTTACAGAGTCTATCGCTTCAAGCCGCATAAATTGTTTGGCTCCAGCTTAGGGACTGCTGGCATTTGATATACAGTAAAAGTCCACACGCTCTAGACTATTTTAAAAACCCACATGCGCTTTGCTCATGTGGGTTTTGTTTATTTGGCGATTAGCACTAGAGTTAGTGTTACAAACCCAGTAACGTAGAATATTAGTAATCGTTATTTTACGACAAGCGCGGCCACTTAAAAAATAGGATGTAGTTATGGCGACAAAGCAAAAAGATAAACCAGCAACCCCTTCTTACCAATACGATGCCATTGTTATAGGTACAGGACCTGGAGGCGAAGGTGTAGCCATGCAGTTGGCTAAAGCTGGCAAAAAAGTCGCCGTAGTAGAAAGGTACGAAGCCGTGGGAGGTGGGTGTACGCATTGGGGCACCATTCCATCTAAAGCGTTAAGGCATTCAGTAAGCCGCTTAATTGAATATAATAGTTCGCCACTTTTTGCTGATAACCATGTAAGCAGAAGCCTCACATTTGCAGAAATAATGCGTCATGCTAGCGGTGTAGTGAATAGCCAGACCCGTTTGCGTTCTTCGTTTTACGATAGAAATAGAGTCACTCTGTATCATGGAGAAGCTAGTTTTATTGATGCCAACACCTTACAAATTGTCCGTGATGATGGTTCGAAAGATATTTTAACCGCAGCACAGATTGCTATCGCTACTGGCTCTCGCCCTTACACGCCACCCGACATCGATTTTAATCACCCTCGCATTTATAACTCAGACACGATTTTATCTCTTGATCACGACCCTAAATCCATCATTATTTACGGCGCTGGGGTTATTGGATCGGAATATGCCAGTATCTTTCGCGGCATGGGCGTAAAAGTCGACCTCGTGAATATGCGAGACAGACTTCTGTCTTTCCTTGATACCGAAATTTCAGATGCGCTAAGTTACCACCTTTGGAACAACGGCGTACTTATTAGGCATAACGAAACCTATAAGTCGGTGGAAGGTAAAGAAGACAGCGTAGTGTTGAACTTAGAGTCTGGTAAACGAATGAAAGCTGATTGCTTATTGTTTGCCAATGGTCGCACCGGTAACACTGACATGTTGGGCTTAGATGCTGTTGGCATAAAAGCGGATAATCGCGGCCAGCTTAGCGTGAATGAGAAATACCAAACTCAAGTAGATAATATCTTCGCTGTAGGTGATGTTATTGGTTACCCAAGCTTAGCATCGGCTGCGTATAATCAAGGACGATTTGCCGCAGAGGCAATGCTCGGAGCAACCACACATACCGCATTGGTAGCAGATATTCCCACTGGCATTTATACCATTCCAGAAATTAGTTCGGTGGGTAAAACAGAACAAGAGCTTACCGCCGCAAAAGTGCCTTACGAAGTAGGTAGAGCCCAATTTAAGCATTTGGCTCGTGCGCAGATTGCATCAACACAGGTGGGTAGCTTAAAAATTCTGTTTCACAGAGAAACGAAGAAAGTTTTAGGCATTCATTGTTTTGGAGAGCGTGCATCTGAGATTGTGCACATTGGGCAGGCGATTATGCAGCAAAAAGGCGAAGGAAATACCATCGACTACTTTGTTAATACAACCTTTAATTACCCCACCATGGCCGAAGCTTATCGCGTAGCAGCAATAAATGGACTAAATAGGATATTTTAAGGAATTTTGGGCACAAAAAAACCGGCACGTAGTGCCGGTTTTTTTTAGTGCGATTAATCTCGGTTGGCAGCCAGAGTATTTAGCGCTGAAAGCGCATCTCTATGTGCTACGATATCGATCTGCATCTTTTCTTGGTCAAATGTCATTGTTGCAGTGGCGTAGTCTCCAAGACTTTCGCTGGCAACATTAACCAAATCAGTTTGTGCATCACGGAAATGAATGTTGTTGTTGATGTTCTCAGCTATACATTCATTATTCAATTCGAACGATTTTGCGTCCATACAATCGAAAAGCTGGTTTTCGCCAGAGCCCGCATGCGCAATACCAAAGACGGACATTAAGGTTAATCCTAGTACTACTTTACGCATGGTTTTTCTCCTGTTCAGCAGTTCATTACTGCGATGATCCAATAATAATGTATATACGTTTTAATGTCAAATCGGATCACGCAAATATGACAGCAATATTACAAAGTGAAATATTATGAGAAATTCGACAATTATTTTTGAGGATTTAGTAAAAGAAGCGAAACAGTGTTCATTGTGTGTTGAACACCTTCCCTATGGCGTGAACCCAATTTTTTCAATTGGCTCAAAGGCAAAGGTTGTGCTAATTGGTCAAGCGCCCGGCCTGATCGCACATCAAAACACAAAAGCCTTCAGCGATAAAAGTGGTGAAAGACTAAGACAGTGGCTACACATCGATACTACAACGTTTTATGATGAAAACAAATTAGCCATTATGCCTATGGGGTTTTGCTTTCCAGGCTATAAAAACGGGGCCGATGCGCCGCCTAGAAAAGAATGCGCGCCCACTTGGCACGAAAAGATGTTACACGCCATTCAACCAGAATTAGTTCTACTTGTCGGTAGATATGCTCAGCAATACTACTTACCTAAGTACCGAACATTAACAGACGCTATAAAGAACAATTGTGATGAGAAGTTTGCTGTGCTGCCCCACCCGTCTGGTAGAAACAATCGCTGGCTTGCACAGCACCCTTGGTTTGAAACTGAATATTTACCCCACGTGGTAGCGCGCTTAACACCCTTACTTGTGTGAAACGTTAGTTCGCGTCTTTTTGGGACACAAGGTAATCCATCAATTCAGTAAATGGCATGGGTTTAGCGTAGAAGAAGCCTTGCGCTTCGTTACATCCCAATTCAATCATATACTCAGCTTGCTCTTTAGTTTCAATCCCTTCAGCAATAGTGAGTAGCCCTAGTTTGTTTCCTAAGGTCACAATAGTTTCAGCAAGCACGGCGCTTTTACCGGGCTCAATATCACGAATAAACGAGCGATCTACTTTAAGCCTGTCTAACGGAAGTTGCTGCAAGTAACTCATAGACGAAAACCCCGTACCGAAGTCGTCTATTGCTATGGCAACACCATGCTCTTTTAACGTTCTAAGGGCATCTATCACAATTTGCGGTTCATCCATCACCACACTTTCTGTTATTTCTAACTCGAGTAAACTTGGATCGCATTTAGATGTACTAATAGTGCCAAGCACTTTATTAACAAACGATCTATCTCTAAACTGAGGCATTGATATATTTACTGCTACCCTCAAGTCACCGAAGTTTGCTTCTTTTAAATCTTTCAATCGATGACAGGCTTCTTCAATAACCCACTCACCAATATCAACTATAAGACCTGAATACTCAGCTAGAGGTACAAATACAGCGGGGGAAATATAGCCGTTGTTCCCATCAGGCCAACGTAGCAAACCTTCCATGCCAACGACTTTTTCACTGACCAAATCTACTTGCGGTTGGAACCATAGCTCTAGCTTTCGTGCCATGAAGTCGCTACGCAAACGACGGATCATTTCTAGGCGCCACGTAGTTTTGTCTTCAATATCTTTAGCAAAATACTCGAAGTTGTCGCTTATGTTCTTTTTCGCGCGATTTAAGGCAATATTAATGCGCTTTAAAATTTCTAAGCCAATATTTCGTTTGTCATCAAGCTGGCATAGCCCCATCGTCACGTTGACTGGCAAAGTATGGTCGCTCACCTTAAACGAAGATTGAAACAGTGAATTAATATTGTCTGGGTTAACCGCATCTGAAGGGCCAATAAGGCCAAATACATCCGCACCAATACGCCCAATTTTTACTGAGTCATCGAAGCACGCTTTAAACCTATCACTTATAGCACGCAATAGTTCATTACCAGCTTCTTGCCCTAAACCATCGTTAATATCTGAAAAGTGGTTTACATCAATAAGCGCGACTGAACAATTTTCGCATGCAAAGATATGCGGTTTATCGAGCATATTGATAAATTCATTACGGTTCGGAAGTCGCGTTAGCCAATCCCTAAAGGCAGCATTTCTGAGTTGATGAAACAAGTTTACGTTTTCATAGCCTACCGAAATACTGGATAAAAACACTTCTAACAAATTTTTATCTAGGTTAGTAATTTCACTTACCATATTCACGTAAACTGCCGCTTCAAACCCGGAACGGTTTATATACAGCACAGATGAATCAGATTCGAAAATATGACGTTTAAGGCGAAGACAGCGACCTACTTGCTCGGCAATTTCGCTGTTATTGATACTATCGATAGATTCATTAATAAAAGAGGCATATTCGCCAGCTGCCCCTAAAACATAAACACCGTTATCGTCTTTATCGAGAACCGAACCAGCTCTAGCACAAACAAGACCCTCAGCATCTAATCCAATCAACGAGCTAATTTGAGTAACAACCCCTTCGCAAAACCCTTTTACCGAATGCTCTTCAAATAAATTGGCCGACGATGTGATGATTTTTTCTAAACCAACGCGGTTTTGATTGATTGTCATTATTTGCTGATAAGAGCGCAGAGAAGAGATAACAGTGGTCATCAGTTTAGCGCGGGTAAGCTCTGTCTTTGTTTTGTAATCGTTGATGTCGTAAAGCTTAATCACCTCTTCTTCAGGTGCATAACCAGGTTGCCCTGTTCTTAAAACAATACGTGGTTCGGTTAGCCCCATGGATTCCCGGATATAACGCACTACATCGAAACCGGCGTCATCAGTTTCCATGACAACATCCAATAAAATGATAGCTATCGTTTTACCGTAATCATGCAGCAGTGTTTTGGCTTCTTTAGCCGAATAAGCATGAAGGAAATTAAGTTTTCTATCATTAACAATAAGGTCGGAGAGTGCGAGTCGCGTAACGGTGTGAATTTCCTCATCGTCATCGACGATAAGAATATTCCATTCTTTATAAAAAGTAGTATCGATATCAGAACTTCCATCATCATCTAAGAAGATAAGTTCATCGTTATCGTAATCCGTTGCCGACATAACTGCTTAAACCCTCGTCACTGATTCATACATACTTTTTTGCCTGTATGCTGTTTATCAGAATTGCTAAATCGATACTGCAATGCAATAGTGGTAATCTATTGTTCATGCTTTGAATGGCAATCTACATATTAAAATGAAGATAACCCCAGATCCTTATACTAGTTCACTTCCTAAGACCAAGCGCCCTACTGAACCATCGCCGGCTAGCCGTAACGACAATCCAAACCAAAGTGCGACTCAAAATGTGCAACAAGATACACCGACGCATTTTGTACGGCAAAAGATACTCTCTTGGTTCTCTCGTGTCGGCATTTCTCCTTCAATGGCGAAAGATCCTAAAAGCCAACGCAACACGTTAGAACGAAGAAAGCAGATAATTGAATTACAAAAAGCTGCAAATCTCCAAGCTGTTTTAAATATAGCACTAAATGTCAACATAACCGAATCAGAAAACGATGGACTTGATCCAGATTGGTTTTTTGCCTTCAGCAACATGGCAGAAGAAATTCACAGCCCAGGAATGCAGGAGCTTTGGGGCAAAATTTTTGCCGTAGAGGTAAGTAAACCAGGCAGCTTTTCTCTTCGCAGTTTGCAAATGCTAAAACTGCTTACTCACAGAGACGCTAAAGTCTTTGCGAAAGCCGTTAGTATAGCCAGTAGACGGCAACACGATACTATCCCTCGTATATTAGTCGGCTTTCATAGAAAAAAAGGCATACTGTCATTTTTCAAGCGTGCGGTGCCGGAACAGCTCAACTTAGCCTCTGTCGGCCTATCCTACCCCGATTTACTGGCCCTTCAAGATATGAAGCTACTTTATGCTAGCGAGATAGAAAGCGGTGAATATGCAGAAGGCCAACAAACGAGATGGCGCTGTGGTGCCGAGCAATTCACGTTAGAAAGTAAGCAGCCAGGTGTGGCCTTAGTGTATTTTAAGTTTACCGCGGTAGGCGGCGAGCTTTATAAGCTCGTACCGAGAAAACAAAACCCAGCTTACCTATCAGCTCTTAAGGACGTATTAAGCGAAGTCTTCAATATTCATTAACCCGTTGTATTAGCGCGGCCTTATTTCAGGCCTGCTTTTTCATCTAGCGATTTCTGTATGCTAGGCGAGCGGGTGACAGCTTAAATACCGTCACCAAACTCGTGCAAACCACACTCTCGCTTGAGCCCGAAGAAACGAGTATCTTGCTCACTCATGCCTTCTTGCAATGACTGCGTGGTATGCCAATCGCCAATAGACACATAACCTTCGTCCCACAAAGGATGGTACGACAAACCATGTTCTTTGAGGTAGTAGTGCAGGTCTTTGTTGCTCCAATCAATAATAGGATAAAGCTTAAACTGACTGCCTACCTTTTGAAGCACAGGTAACTTGCCGCGGGTATCAGATTGACTGCGGCGTAAACCCGCAAACCATGTTCCAGCATTAAGCTCTTTTAAGGCACGCTGCATAGGTTCAACCTTATTCATTCGGTTGTACTGCTCTATGCCTTCAACACCTTGTTCCCATAACCGTCCAAATCTCGCTTCCTGCCACGCAGATGAAATATCTGCGTTGTACACGTGCAAGTTCAAATTCAACGCGTTTTTCAGCTCATCTATAAACTTGTAGGTTTCAGGAAACAAATATCCAGTATCCGTTAGTACCACAGGGATATCTGGCTTAGCTTGAGTAAGCATGTGAAGCATAACCGCAGATTGAGCACCAAAGCTTGATGACACAATGTGGCTGTCAGGTAAGTTTTCAAGCGCCCACTCAACGCGGGCTTGAGCACTCATTGCTTCCAGTTCAACATTGATATCGGCAAGGGCTTCCTTGCTGATATCAAGTGTTAGCGGACTGCTATTAAGTAGCGTCGAATTACTCATAAAAGTCTCTAGCTGAATCGACAACGGGTGCGACAATTTCAGCGCGAATAACATAATCACCGAACGATTCGTTACCGTTACGCTCTTTCGCCCACTTGCCAATTAATGAATCAAGTTCGGCCATAATTTCTTCTTCACTGATGTTTTCGCGATACATCTTAGGAATACGGGTTCCTTCGCGATCGCCACCTAAATGGAAATTATATTTACCTGGGCCTTTACCCACTAAACCAACTTCGGCCAACATGGCACGACCACACCCATTCGGGCAGCCCGTTACGCGGAAAATAATACTGTCGTCAGCTAAACCATGCTTCGCTAGCAAGCCTTCAAGTTCCGTTACCGCATCAGGCAAATAGCGTTCTGCTTCTGCCATTGCTAATGGACAAGTAGGCAATGCAACACAGGCCATAGAATCAAGACGTTGGTTTGAAGTTTCTGGCGCAATAAGGCCATGCTCTCGAGCCAAGGCTTCAATTTTTTCTTTATCTTCTGCCGGTACACCTGCAACAATCAAGTTTTGATTCGCGGTTAAGCGGAAGTCGCCGGTATGAATTTTCGCAATTTCAGCACACCCTGTTTTTAAGGTTTTGCCTGGATAATCTAAGATTCGGCCGTTTTCGATAAATAGCGTTAAGTGATATTTACCGTCAATACCTTCAACCCAACCGAAGCTATCGCCACGAGTCGTGAATTCATAAGGACGTGTTTCACCAAAGGTTACGCCTGCACGCTTCTCTACTTCGGCTTTAAAGTTATCTACGCCCACACGTTCTAGGGTGTATTTGGTTTTAGCGTTTTTACGGTTAACACGGTTACCCCAATCGCGCTGGGTCGTTACTACTGCGGCAGCAACGGCTAACGTGTCATCCAAACCAATAAAACCAAAGTCACTGGCTTTACGTGGGAAAGTGCTCTTATCGCCATGCGTCATGGCAAGGCCGCCGCCTACCAGTACGTTAAAACCAATCAGTTTGCCGTTTTCAGCAATAGCCACAAAGTTAAGATCGTTCGCGTGAACATCTACATCGTTTTGCGGTGGGATAACCACGGTAGTTTTAAACTTACGAGGTAAGTAGTTGTCACCTAAAATTGGCTCTACTGGCTTTTCAGTGGTTTCCACTCTTTCACCGTCTAACCAAATTTCAGCATAAGCACGGGTTTTCGGAAGTAAGTGCTCGCTTATCTTCTTAGCCCATGCATATGCTTCAACGTGCAAGGCAGACTCAACCGGATTAGAGGTACAAAGTACGTTTCGGTTTACGTCACCAGCGGTGGCAATAGAGTCGATTCCTGCTTTATTAAGCATTTGGTGCATCGACTTGATTTTCGGCTTTAGTACACCGTGAAACTGAAACGTTTGACGCGTAGTAAGACGAATACTGCCGTACATAGTGTGATCGGCGGCAAATTTGTCGATAGCTAACCATTGGTCAGGGGTAATCACGCCACCCGGTAAACGGGCACGCAACATTACGTTGTGCAATGGCTCTAGTTTTTGCTTAGCACGCTCGGCGCGAATATCACGATCGTCTTGCTGATACATACCGTGGAAGCGGATAAGTTGGAAGTTATCTGCCGTGAACCCACCGGTTAAATCGTCTTTTAAATCGGTTTCGATAGTGCCGCGTAAGTTATTACTTTCACGCTTTAAGCGCTCGTTGTCAGCCAGTTTGCCCTCAACGATAAATGGTGATTTTTCATTGCTCATTAATAGACATCCTTCTGGTAACGTTTCGCTTTGCGTAATTCAACTAAGTACGCTTTAGCATCGGCTTCTGATTTTTCGCCGTACTGTTGCACAATACTAATCAGTGCATTTTCTACATCTTTGGCCATGTAGGTTGCATCGCCACACACATAAAAATGTGCACCTTGCTGAAGCCATTCGTACACTTCTTTACCATGCTCAAGCAAGCGATGCTGCACATAAACTTTCTCTTCTTGGTCGCGAGAGAAAGCCAAAGTAATCTTATCTAGTAGGCCGTCTTTCACGTAGCCTTGCCATTCCACTTGATACAAGAAGTCTTGTGTGAAATGCGGATTACCGAAGAACAACCAGTTCTTACCTTCAGCCTCTTGAGCATCACGCTCTTGCATAAAGGCCCTGAAAGGGGCAATACCCGTACCTGGGCCAACCATGATAACTGGTATATTTCCATCTTCAGGTAAACGGAAGTGATCGTTGTTTTCAACAAACACGTCTACTTCACCGTTTTCTTCTAAATATTCACATAAGAAACCAGATGCCCCGCCTTGATGACGATGACCAAAGGCTTCATAGTCTACGTGCGCTACCGTTAGGTGAACTTCGTCTTCAACTTCGGTTTGGCTAGACGCAATAGAGTATAAGCGCGGTGTTAGCGGTCGAAACGCTTCTACCAGTTGTTGCGCGGTTAAGCTGCCCGGATGGTCGCGCACGATATCAATCAACTGACGCTCGGCCATGTAAGTGCGCAGTTTTGCTTTATCTTCCATCATCGCGGCTAAGCTTTCAGAGCCGGTAGCCGCTTGATAGGCTTTAATGAAGTTAGGATAGCTAAGCGTAAGCTCAAGCTTGCTGGTTAATGCTTCTCGCAACGTCAGCGTTGCATCAGCAACCTTCACTTCTGCATCGCCATCAAGAGAAAGTGTATCTATGAAGGCATCAACAAGACTTGGCGCGTTTTTAAACCACACGCCTAATGCATCACCCGCTTTGTAGGTAATACCAGAATCTTCAAGGCTAATTTCAATATGGCGAATGTCTTTTACTGAATCACGACCTGTAATTTTTTGAGCATCAAGCAAGGTTGCCGTAAACGGCGCTTTTTTGGTATACGCTTGTTCAGGTGCGCCTTGCACGGCTGAGCCAGTTTGCACTGCTTGGGCAACAGGCGCTGACGCTGTAAAGTCATCTTTAAGAGAAGCGATTAAGTCATTCAGCCACGCCTCAGCTTGCGCTTCATAATCAACATCGCAATCGGCACGGGCCACTAGCTCGGTACCACCAAGTTTGTCTAAGCGTTCATCGAAGTCTTTGCCCGTTTGACAGAAAAATTCGTAGCTACTATCACCTAACCCTAACACCGCGTACTTAGTGTTGCTTAACTTAGGTGCTTTTTTACCGCTAACGAATTCATGCAACTCGATGGCATCATCTGGCGCATCGCCTTCACCATGGGTGCTAACAAAAAGCGCAACATGGGTTTCAGCCTTAAGCGAACGAGGCTTGTAATCTGCCATGCTAACTAACTTAGAGTTAAAGCCCGCTTCTTCCGCTTTTGCCTGACACTGTTGAGCCACACCTTTCGCGTTACCGGTTTGTGAACCGAATAAAATGGTAAGCGTGGGAGCATCAGTCTGCGCTGGTGCTACTGCACCGGCAGTGGTTGGCGCAACGACGCCGCCTTGTGCAGCGGCCATACCCGCAGCATAGCCACTGATCCAAGTCAGTTGGTCGCGGTTTAACCCAGATATCGCTTGGGTAATTGCATTGAACTGTTGTTCGTTTAGTACGGCACCAGTAGCCGATGGATTGTTCGATTGTTGTGACATAATTCTTTAGCCTTAATTCGATGGGCATAAGGCTAACGGCTTTCTACAAGAAGAGAAAAGAATAAATGAGACTTTTTTATTACTGAAAGTGATTAAGGATGTGTTTTGGAGTATAAACACGCTGTTTTTGATGATAACACTACCAGTAAAGTTGATTTTAGGTAGCTTCCCTAAAGAATTTTTAGATATCAGCGCCTGAAATTAAGCACAAACCTAAAGTGTTTTAAGTAAGTTTTAAGGTATAAGATAACTTTATGAAGGAAAAGAAAAAACACCTAAGCAATTAATAAATAAAGGGCTTTATGCTTAAATTCACAAAGACTAGCATGTGGAAATATGTTGTAATCTACCAAATTTTCTAATTGCTACATTATGTTCCAACTTCCGTTTTTTAGATCAACCACCTCGTTAATCATTCTGTTCTTTCTTAGCGCAATTTCATCTAGTCATGACAACACATTTAAGCACTCAGATGTGCCATTGAATCAAGAGCGGCACAAAGATGACATTGAGGAACAAAAACATGACGAGCATGCAGAGCACGACGAACATCCTCTACTGTTACCTAGCCGAGCGGCTAGTGGGCAGTGGACTACTGATATATGGTCTCGCAACGATGGCTTCATTGCCAATGCAGGAATAAGAGTTAAATTTGGCCACTAGTGCAATAGTACTAATATAAAAAAGCAAAAAAACCGACACATGTCGGTTTTTTTGTTTATCAGGTAGATGTTGGCAACAATTAGAAGTGAACTTCTAATCCTGCAAACGCGCCATCAAATTCCATGTCTGCATAGATATCGTCAAGATCTTCAATATCCACCGTCACTTTGCGATAGCCCACCTGAAGGGTCATATCAACCGCGAGACTTTCTATAAATGAGTAAGTCACTGCTACTTGGTAGTCGCTTAGTTCGTGCTCGTCAAACGACAAGTAGCTACCTTCAGCGTAAGCCGCTAACCCCGTAAACGGCAAGCCTACTTGCACTTTCGAGTACACCATTGGCACAACACCTGAGAAATCACCCGAGCCTTGCGTATCGCTGGCCGTATCATAAACTGAAAACGCGCCATCGATATACTTGGCATTCAAGCCCACATCGAAACTAATTAAGTCGTTATCGAATAGCTCGTAATACAAAATAATATCTGTAGCGTCTAACTCAACAATGGTATCCACTTGACTATCGGCAGTGTACAAATCGCCGTCGAAGGTAAAGTTAGTATTTAGTGTAGTCGTGCCCGAGTTATCAAGGGTGGTATGCCCTATCTTCACGTTAGGCACAAATGGCAACGGGTGCTCAAATGCAACGTATAACGCAGTATTTGTTTCATCATCAAAATTGAAATCAGCAGTAGACGAACTATCGGCGAAACCACCTGTTGTATCCGTCTGCCAAACTTGTGCACCTGCGTACACTCCTGCAATTGTGTCTGCATGCGAAGATGCGGAGAAAAGAGCACAACCCACTAGGGTTGCCAATAGACACTTTTTCATTTGTTATCCTTGACTGAGAAGTTCTGAAAGTTCAATTAAAGCAGCGTTAGCGCGAGAAATATAGTTCGCCATCACTAAAGAATGGTTAGCCAGCATACCAAAGCCACTGCCATTTAGAATAACAGGACTGAACACAGACTGCTGAGTTGCTTCAAGCTCACGAATTATCTGCTGTAAGCTAACCAATGCGTTTTTATCTTCTAATACATCGTAGAATTCAACTTCTACCGCTTTAAGAAAGTGTAGTAGCGCCCACGTCGCGCCGCGCGCTTCATGGAAATTATTGTCTAGCTTGAACCAACTAGTTTTAACCGTACGCTGCTGCGCTACCGAGGTAGATTGCTTCGCTTTCGAATCGCCCGCTAAATCTGTATTAATTCTTGCAGAACCAACACTGGCACTTAACCGCTGAGAATAGCTGCCTAAACGCTTTTCAACTTGCTTAAGCCACTCACGTAAATTATCAGCACGAGTATAAAATTGACTGTCAGAATTTTGCGGATTCGCAAGCTGATCGCGATAAAGTTTTAGAAGCTCTATGCCGTCTCGGTAACTAGACTCAGACGACGGAAACATCCAGCTCTTATGATCCATATTAAATTTAGGATGCGCTTTAGTCAGGTAAGGGTTTTCTAACGATTGAGATTGCGAACGGCTAAAGTCTTTACGCATAGAAAGCGCAAGGTCTCGAATCATTTCCAGCGCGCCAAATTCGAAAGACGGCATATTATCTAAGAAAACACCTGGGGGCATTACATCATTCGACAGGTAACCACCCGGTTTATCTAGCAAGGTTTCAGAGACATCAATCATAGTTGCAGTAAGCGTATAGCCGGCCACGTCTTCTGGATTAATATTTTGTGCTTGTTGCGCCACCCGCTTTTTAACGTCGTAGGCGTCTGGTGCCATGCTCCAGTACAGACCTATTAACCAAAAAATCAGAAACAACACTGCAATGACAATGGCTACTCGTTTTGTGCTAATTGATTTTCTCATATCAATGCCAACCTTCCTTTCAAATGACACAAAGCCGGATTTAACCGGCAATGTATAACTAATTATAAATACGCGAGAATTACTAAACCTTTATGACGGTTGCAGTTATATCACCATTTAACGGCCTAATAACACAACTTAAATAAACTTATAATCATCATACAGGATGATTTAGGTGTTGATCACGCTTGGATTTGTCCTTAAATGCATAGATAAGTATAGCTAAAACAACGATTGGCCAAAACGCGCCAATGCCTGCAGCAAGTAATGCCAAGAACACCGCACCAGCAGCCAACAATAGCGTGCCAAGAACACTGACTGCCACGACAAAACCGACTACCGCTAACAGAACCCCTATCACAGATAGTGCAGCAAGGTTTTCCCAAGGACTAAGTAATTCATCTGACATTACGATATGCATACCAAACCAGTCGTCAATAACACTGCCTAAACAATTAACCAAGATCACAGCTAACACAATAGCGATAAGAAAGTTTTTCATTACACTGCCCTTGGCAATAGCATGACTGCCGCGAAATAAGAGACTACGGCGATAGCTGGCATAAAGATAAGCGCCGTTGCTGCGCCAACGCGAACCCAAATTGGATCTACCTCTAAGTGCCGTGCAACGCCTGCGCAAACACCTGAAATAACCGCGCTGTCTAAATCTCTATAAATACGTTTTTGTGATGGCATTTTCATTTTCATTTCCTCAATTCATTTCAGATTTACTTAGGGCTGTACGGTGAGAGTGCGCAGGTACTAGCCTACGCCGCACTCCACTTAATATTTACGCTACCTTTTTTTTCTTAAGCGCAGCCAGTTCATTCTCTATCGTTTCATCGGCTTCTAGGGCGTCGAACTCTGCGGCTAAAGAGCTAACACTGCCGCTATCCTTCGTTAGATCGTAGGCATCAACCTGCGCTTCTAGTGTGTCAATGCGCTGCTCGTAATGCTCAAAACGCATCATGGCATCATCGATTTTGTTGCTGTTATCCACGCTTTTTACTTTAAGGCGCGTTTCTAACGTTTGTTTGCGGCTAACAAGCGACTTTTGCTTTTGCTTCGCTTCATTTAGCTTGCTATTTAAACGGCCTGTATCAACCTGAATCTTTTCGATAATTTCAGCCAGTTGTACCTGCTGTTGCTCTAGCTGACTTAGCTTGGCAACATATTTCTGCTTTTCTACCAACGCGGCTTTAGCCAATTCTTCTTTGTCGTTATTCATGGCAAGCTGCGCTTTATCCTGCCAACCGTTGATATCTTTTTCTGCTGAAGCCATATGGCGAGCTAAGGTTTTCTGGTCGGCTAAGTAACGTGCTGCATCAGTGCGTACTTCAACCAAGGTCTCTTCCATTTCTTGGATAATTAGACGAATGATTTTTTCAGGATCTTCAGCCTTATCTAGCATGGCGTTTAAGTTTGATTGCACAATGTCATTTATTCTTGAAAACATACCCATTGTTATTGCTCCGTTTCAGTGTGATTAATAACGTAGACTAGGCAGTGGCCATGCTACGGTTGGCGATTAACTATGCTGACGCCAATCTTGTCGCTTACATCTCTTTGCTTATTAATTAATTACATTACAATTGACGTGCCAAATCAGTAAGGTGCTGTTTTTATTAATTAAAACTCAAAAATGAAAATAACTGGTGCTCCGCCGCTTTCCTATAAACCAACTTTTTAGCAAATTTAACCACTCACTATTCGTCAATTTAACCAGTGGCAAAATCAGCGTTACGTTTAAAAATTAAGGCAAAAAAAACGACCTTGTTAGGTCGTTTTTCATAAATAGGGTAGAACCGTCGATGGCTTACTCAGCACGTGGAGATACTTCTTCAGTATCCGCAGATGATGTTACTGCAATATCGGTAACTTGTACTTTACCCATTGTAGATTCACCTTCTAACTCAAAGTGATATGCCGTATTTGCCACCGTTTGGTACACATTTGCTTTTACTTCGTTGGTTGTGATACTCACGGCGTGATCAACCATATTCGTCAATATTGACTGAAGGATTGATTCTTGCGCATTTGCGCCAGCGCTGAATAAAGTGATAGAAACGATTGATGCTGCTAAAAGTGAAGTTTTCATAATTTCCCTTGATGGTAATCACTGCAACAGCCCTTCGCTATTGCTTTGATTAATAGATAGCTAAACTCGTGCCATCTAGGAAAATTACGTTTAACCTATTGAATTTAATGAAAATAGAAGAAAGCATGACGCGCACGAAATTTCGAGCAAATTTCGTACAGCGCCAAGGTTTAGTCAAATTCATTAAGTGGTTTAGTGTATTTGACCACTTGCCGCCTTATTGTCCATTTAAGAAATATTATTTGCCGCTTTTTGCGCGTTGTAGTCATTGATTTCTTGCTGTGCTGACTCGACAGCTTCAAGCGCATTCATTAATAGATGAGGATCCGGAGACTTTCCGGTACCATTTTGGCTTAGGTAACGACGCCATATACGGCCACCCGCTTGACCTTGATATAAGCCAAGCATATGTCTAGCAACGTGCCAAGGCTTGAAATAAGGGTCGTCTTGGCGCGCGATACACTTCTCTATATATTGCTGCATCTTTAATACGACATCGCGGCGGCTAATGGGTTGAACTGAATTATCCCCAAAAATCTCGGCATCAACGGTAGACAGAATATAAGGATTAGCATAAACCTCCCTTCCGATCATTACTCCATCTACATATTTTAACTGCTCTTGAGCATCAGCAAGCGATTTGATCCCCCCATTTATACTAATTGAGAGCTCGGGATGAGATTCTTTTAGCATATGTACTCTAGGGTAATTAAGTGGAGGAATATCTCTATTCTCTTTCGGACTTAATCCTTGTAGCCAAGCTTTTCTTGCATGCACAATAAAAGTATCGCACCCAGCGGTAGCGACGATATCAATAAAACGAGCGAAATCTTTATACTCATCCATGTCGTCAATACCGATGCGGCATTTTACTGTAACAGGTATATCAACTTCAGCCTGCATAGCTTTAACATTATCTGCAACCACCTCAGGTTGCGCCATTAAACATGCGCCGAAGCTACCGTTTTTCACTCTATCAGAAGGGCAACCCACGTTAATATTCACTTCATCGTACCCACGCTCTTGCGCAAGTGCGGCACATTTAGCCATGTGCTCTGGGTTACTACCGCCAAGTTGCAGGGCTACAGGGTGTTCCTGCTCGTTAAAGCCGAGATAATCACCTTTACCATAAATAATCGCGCCAGTAGTTACCATTTCGGTATACAGCAAAGAATGCTTAGAGAGCAGCCGAAGAAAATAACGGCAATGGCGATCGGTCCAATCGAGCATTGGGGCAATGGAGAACTTACGATTTAGTGGAGCGAAAGACAAGAAGTCACCTCAATATTATATAGATAAGTAGCGTTTGCTTGTTTTAGAGACTAATACTTAGTCTATAAACATTTCGCTGAATCCCGTTATTTTACTACTGTAATGGTAAAGGTTAAAGCTGTTCGGTCATATCAGCAGCAAGCTTTATCGCCAAAGTAAAAAACACATTTAAAACTAATGTGTTATTTTAAATCGCACCTTTACACGCTATGGTAGAGAAAAGAATAAAAAGCATCCTATTTTTCTATTTAATGGGCTTATTTACTAAGCCCAGTTCAGAGGTTTGATGTGAACGCAGTTATGTTTATGCCCAAGGGAGATTTTTTGCATGGCAAATAAACCATCTAAAAATGTGGAAGCCGAACCCGACGATTCGCAAGCGGGTAACGAGCTTACTCAGTTAAGAGAGATACTTTTTGGTCAAACTAATCGAGCATTCAAGGCAGATTTGGCCAGCTTAGAATCTCGCATAAATGACAACTTTGCTACGTTGAATAATCAGCTAGAAGTTCAGTTCAACGACATTAGAAAGCTCATCGATAACCAAGTTCAAGATTTGTCACATCGACTTGAAGGGGCGAATAGCTCGAACAGTAATGTTCAAAATCAGCTTCAAGCCACCACTGATAAACTGCAATCAGAACTTGAAATAGCCGAAACCTCTGCCAAGAATGATAACGATGCCCTAGAAGCACATGTGGTCAAAGAACTAGATTCCTTAGAGAATGTATTTAGTAAACGTCATCAAGAGCTACTCGAGCGTCTGCAGCAGGTTACAAGTGAACTATCAGAAACGAAAACTGATAGAAAGACGCTGGCGAACTTGCTTTCCACCATGGCTTCGAACTTAGCAACTGACCAGTAGCTGTAAATGGAAGACAACGGGCTTTCTCCTGAATCGAAGGATAATTCTCTTGATCAAATCAGAGCATTAATACTTGGCCAGGATGACAAATATGTTCAAGAAATAGTAAAACGCAATGCCAAAGAAGTGGTAGGCGGTATTGTTTCTGAAGCATTACACGAAAGGGAAAGCAAAGACGGCTCGGTGAATAAAGTGCTGGTGCCGCTGGTTGAAAAGTCACTGCATCGTTCAATTGAAGCAAACAGCGATAAAATCGTAGGCACGTTATACCCCCTTGTCGGCACCTTGGTTCGTAAAGCAGTATCGTCATTCTTAGTCGATTTCGTAGAAAGAACCAACGCACTTATCGAAAACAGCCTTAGCCCTAAAAGTGTTTCGTGGCGTTTTAAAGCGTGGCAATCTGGTATTAGATATTCTGATTACGTCGCATCTCAAGTCTATCAATACCAAGTTCAGCAGCTTTTTGTCATTCATCGAGAAACCGGTACGCTGCTGCATACTATTTCCTCTGATCCTGAGCGTAGTAAAGACGCTGATCTTATTTCATCAATGCTGGTTGCCATTAATGATTTTGTTGCTGATGCATTTCAGTCGCAAGAGAATGAAGCCGAAAACGAATTAGGTGAAATCAAAACCGGTGATTTCACACTGCTTATAAAAATAGGGCCGCAGGCCATTTTAGTTGCCGCAGTTGTTGGCAGTGTTCCGCCAGATATTAGAAGTCGATTGCAGCAAGCACTAGAAGAATTCCATCAGTTTTATCAGGTTCCATTGCAAGAGTATCAAGGCGACAGCGCGCCATTTGCGGGTTGTGAAACCTTACTGAACGACTGTTTAATTAGCGCAAAGAAAGGTGAAGCGAAAGGTAAGAAAAAAAGACTTATTGGTGGTGTTGTTATCGGCATCGTACTGCTGCTTTTAGCTTATCTTGCATTTTTACGAATAGATTTATCGATACTACAAAGCACGATAAGGGATTTACCTCCTCCAGCTGGTATAGTGCTTACTGACACAGCCGTAAAAGATGGCAAGGTGCAAGTGCGCGTACTACGCGATCCTCATATGCAATCATCCCTTGCGTGGTTAGAAAGCCAAGAAATCAACACCAGCAAAGTGATTATTCATGAAGAGCCCTTTGTGTCGCTACAAAAGAATGTCGTTATCGGCAAAGTATCGTCCTTACTCGCAGCAACAAATAACGAACTAACCGCCATTTATGATGAAAACGATGCATTATTTCTGAGCGGCTCAATGACAATTGATGCTTTACGTACATTCTCACGTGAACTTCGTGCAATACCTGGTATTTCTCAATTAAAACCTAATCTTTCTGGTATTGATATTGTTGATGGAGTACGTGCAAATACTGAAGAACTTGATAACGCGGTAATCAACGACCTTGTGGCGAGAATTTCTTCTACGCATTTACCGTTTGCAATTGCACAAGAGAACCTAGATTCTGAGCAATTAGAAGTAATAGAACAATTAGGTCAAGAGTTGTTCCAGTTGCAGCTACTCGCGAAGCAGCTTAATCTGTCAGTTGCGGTCTTTATTTTGGGTGCAAGTGATAATTCAGGTAGCTCTGCACGCAATCTTGCCTTAAGCAAATTAAGAGCTAACAACGTGAAAGAAGCGCTGCTACCCATGAAGGTTGACCCTAGCATTCTTTTTCCAATAGGGCTTGGCCAGTTATCTTTAAGTGAGGGTTCAATGGGACGAACTGTATTTATGAATGTTTTGCTATCTGACTCAAAAACATCAGAGGTAAATACACAGTGATTCAAAAAAAGGTATGCATCTTAGGCCCTACCGGTGTTGGTAAAACGAGCCTTGTTAAACAGTTCGTCGAAAGTATTTTCTCTGAAAAATATAAAACGACAATCGGTGTTAAAATCGATAAAAAACAAGTTAACAAAGATGGCCGAGGTGTGCAGTTGCTACTGTGGGATCTTGAAGGTATTGATAGATATTGCGGGTTCAACCCACGCTATTTGCGAGGCGCAAGTGCCTATATCATCGTGGTCGATCAAACTCGCTCTCAGTCATTATTAGAAGGTATAGAAATCCTCGAGATGGCTAGGGAACACTACCCTGATATTCCGGCTTTCTTCGTGGTCAATAAAACCGACCTCCCTTCAAGCTGGCACTGGAGCGAAGAAGAGCTTGATTCCTATGCGAAGAATTTTACATCACTGACTAAAACCAGTGCGAAGACAGGCGAAAATGTTGAAGAACTCTTCAGTACAATTGCGTTTTGGTAGGAGTTACCTATGGATATACATCTTCTTAATGCGCTAGGGATTACAGACTGCGCTATATTTAAGAGTACAACGAGCCTTCAATGTCTTACACCTGATGTATCGTGGCTTCATAAAATCATCTCTCTGAACGATGACGATAAGATTAATCCAGATGCATTCTCTTCCATTTTTCTAAACGATTTTATGACTGACGCCAATGATATTTGGCGAAATGACAGCATTAATACCCTATCTTCAGGTTTTTGGACTGAAGAAAACAAGAATCAAGCACTCCGTTTAGAAGCCCTCGCGATTAATAGCGGCAAAGGCGAACACTTCTTAGTGATAAAGAATGTAGAAAGCCAATACGAAGAAAAGCAAAAAACACTTCAAGCCGCCAGAGAGCTACTTTTAAGCCATCACGAAATTGTAGGTCAGCACGAATACATACGTCAGCGTCTAGATAAAACACTACTTAAAAACAAAAATTACGAAAAGTTAGTTCCCCCCATAAAACAAGCTATCTACCACTTAGAAACTGGCGTCG
Source organism: Alteromonas naphthalenivorans (assembly GCF_000213655.1). NCBI lineage: Bacteria > Pseudomonadati > Pseudomonadota > Gammaproteobacteria > Alteromonadales > Alteromonadaceae > Alteromonas > Alteromonas naphthalenivorans. Next base: position 164,699 of record NC_015554.1, on the reverse strand, counting down.
TTATTTTAGATAAAAACCGTGAAACTGTACTAGATAATAAGTCCGCTCGACTGCTCCTTTCCTGTAGCCGAGCAAGTAACAGTTCTGACAGGCTTGAACACCTGCTTGAAGATGTCAGCGTGCCAGACACCTTCCTTCCAACGCTCATTGAAAAGCGTGCAGCATGGCAAGGGGAGCTCTATTGGCAGCCCTCGGAAAATTATGAAGTATGGTTACAGGTAACCATTCACCCCGTTATTCAAGATAGTGAACTCACCCACTGGGTATATCTTCTCACCGATATCAGTCACATTCGAAATAAAGAAGAAAGCGTACTCTCTGCTACGGGCATGGACTCTTTGACCAAAATTGCAAACCGTAATTTTTTCAATAGCTATGTTCAGAAGTTGGTTCAAGAGGACGTTAAATTTGCTCTGTTTATTATAGATATACGAGAGTTTAAGAAGATTAACGAAAAGCTTGGTTATCATTCAGGGGATGAAATACTCAAGTCTTTTGCATCAAGATTGCAAGGTTTTGTTGGCAATAGTGGGTTTATCGCCAGAATGGGAAGCAACGAATTTTCCATAGTAAAACGCACCGATACCTTCAGTGGCGTCAACACTTTAGATTATGCGCAGGATATGAAGAAGAAGTTGGTGAACACCTATACTTCGCTGCATGGCGCTGAATCAAACCTTGGGATTAATATTGGCATCGCCGGTTATCCTCAACACGGAGAGCAAGGGAATATACTTTTGCGTCATGCAGATATCGCCCTCCAAATTGCGAAGTTTCAAGGTAAAAACGTTATTCTTGAATATAGTGAAATGCTGCAACGCCAACATAAGAGTATGTCTGAGTTGGAAAGCAAACTTCGCACTGCCATTCAAAACAATCAATTAGCGCTTTTCTTACAACCTATCGTTGATTTACAAACCGGTAAAATTGTTAAATGTGAAGCATTAGCGCGCTGGAAGACAGAAGACGGAAGCTACATCCCACCGGATGTTTTTATTCCACTTGCAGAACGTACAGAGCTAATATTCCCATTAGGTGAATGGTTGGTAGAAGAAGCGTGTAATGCTATTGATAAGCTTACAGAGGCTAATTTAGACATTCGCTTAGCGATTAATATCTCAGGCCGACAAGTCACCGATCTTGTCCTGCTTCATCAAATACAATCGTCTTTAAAGCGCCGAGCCATCGACCCAAGACATTTATCGATAGAACTCACCGAGAGTGTATTCATAGACAGTTTAGATACGGTGTCTGTGTTGCTGAACGAACTTAGAGCCATGGGCATTACTATATCAATTGATGACTTTGGAACGGGGTTTAGCTCTTTGGTTTACCTTAAAAAACTGCCTATTGATGAACTCAAAATAGACCGTTCGTTTGTGAGCGATTTAGAAGAAAATACTGACGATCAGGCTATTATTCAAGCTATCTTGGGCTTGGCCAAAAATTTAAATATTAGCATTATCGCTGAGGGTGTTGAGACGCAAGAGCAGCAGACGTTTTTGGTAGACAACGCCTGTACTTATGCCCAAGGTTATTACTTTGACAGACCTATGTCGATTAGTGACTTCGTAGAAAAACTGCGTTAGAAAACTGCGTATAAGATTTGGTCAGGCAGCTAACTAACACAGTTTATAAGGTACGCTGGCACTTAAATTAGGCCTAAATGCCCAGCGTGAAACTCTAAGTGGTCTTCAATAAACGACGCGATAAAGAAGTAACTATGATCGTATCCTTCATGCATATTCAGCGTTAATTGCGTATCTGATTGCTGAGCGGCTTGCACCAGTGCCAGTGGTTTTAATTGCTCAGACAGAAACTCATCGCTATTACCCTGCTCAACCAATAATGGAATGGCGTGGTTCTTACTAGCAATAATCTTTGCAGCATCATATTCATCCCATGCTGATTGCTCATCTCCTAAATACTGACTCAATGCTTTTTGGCCCCATGGGCAATCAGAAGGGTTCGACACTGGACTAAACGCAGAAACAGATACATAGCGATTTGGATTACGTAAACCAGCAACAAGTGCGCCATGTCCACCCATTGAGTGACCGCTAATTGCGCGCTCCTTTGTCACGGGGAAATGTTGTTCAACATCGCTAGGCAACTCTTCGGTGACATAGCTATACATCTGATAATGCGCTTTCCATGGCGTTTGTGTGGCATCAACATAAAAGCCAGCTCCCAGCCCAAAATCATATGCGCCGTTTTCGTTATCAGGAACACCTTCACCTCGCGGGCTGGTATCTGGCGCAACAATTGCCATTCCAAGTTCTGCGGCTAACTTCATCGCCCCCGCTTTTTGCATAAAGTTTTGGTCGTTACAGGTAAGCCCTGAAAGCCAGTATAACACTGGTACTGGTTTCTCAGCGGAGGCAAACGGTGGTAGGTAGATTGCAAATGTCATACTGCAATTGGTGCTCTTTGCATCGTGAGTGTAGCGTAAATGCCTACCGCCAAACGCACGATTTTCACTAATAAGCTCCATAATGACTCCTGTACACTAATAAATTTAGAAAAATAACCACTTTGCTGTAGCAAACAGTAAAGGGTCTATCGGATTTTAAATCAAGTTCGTTTACACTAAGTGCCTAATTTTTGAGGTAAGTACGATGATAAGAGGCCTAATGCATCACCTGATTGGCACCATTTCAGTGATTTTTTATTTTTTAAATACGGTTTTATGGGCAACGCCCATCATTATTTTGTCTTTTTTCAAACTTATACCGCTTGCGCCCTGGAGACGATTTATATCGTATATCTTGGACGCGTGCGCAACCGCATGGATTACGATTAACAATCTTAATCAGCGAGTGAGTAGTAGAACAAAGTGGGATGTTACCGGCCTTGATCAACTTACCCGCAATGACTGGTACTTAGTGATTGCCAACCATCAATCTTGGGTCGATATCTTAGTTTTACAACGCGTATTCAATCGTAAAATCCCATTTTTAAAGTTTTTCCTCAAAAAAGAACTGATTTACGTCCCTATCTTAGGCCTCGCTTGGTGGGCTCTCGATTTTCCCTTTATGCGTCGATACTCAAAATCTTTCTTAGCGAAGAATCCACACTTAAAAGGCAAAGACATGGAAACTACCCGCAAAGCATGCGAAAAGTTTCAAACCAAGCCGGTAAGTATCATGAATTTTGTGGAAGGCACCCGCTTTACCCAAGAAAAACATGACCGACAGAACTCTCCTTTTAGCCACCTGCTTAAGCCTAAAGCGGGCGGCGTAGCCTTTGTACTTTCTGCCATGGGCTCGCAGTTACACAAGCTAATAGATGTAACAATTGATTACCCTGGCGGCGTTCCCTCATTTTGGGATTTCGTCAGCGGCAAAGTACGTGATATTCGCGTGAGTATTAAAGTCACTCCCATCACGGATATTACCGAAAAGGGCTACTTTAATGATAATTACTTTGACGACCCGCAGGTAAGAAGCCAATTTCAGCGTTGGTTAAATAGCCGCTGGCAAGATAAAAACGACCAATTAGAATCGATTAACGCAACTCAGAAGCCACTATGATCCGTACCTTGTTTTCCCCTGTAACTTTCGTTGTTCACACTGCGCTTCAAATAGCTAACCTTGCGCTGTGGGGAGGGCTGATCATCTTGTTCGGCGTCATTAAACTAATACTCCCTTCAGGTAAAGTTACCGAGGCGTGGAATAGCGTCATGCACGCTTGCTTGTTTAGTTTTGGCCGCGTTAGCGTATTGCTTATTCGCCTATTCAATAACGTAAACATTGAGTGTGCGGTTCATGGCGAATTGTCGAAAGATAGATGGTATTTAATTATCGCCAATCATCTTAGTTACCTTGATATTGTGTTACTAATTGAATTTGCCACTCATCGCATACCGGCTCCAAAATTCTTTCTTAAAAAAGAGTTAATTTGGCTTCCATTTGTAGGGCTAGGAGCTTGGGCCTTAGATATGCCGTTTATGCACAGATACACCAAGGCCTACTTAGAAAAGTACCCTGAGAAAAAGGGTAAAGATCTAGAGACAACACGAGCATCATGTGAAAAATTTCGTACGGTGCCCACCACTGTTATTAATTTTGTTGAAGGCACCCGCTTTACCACACAAAAACACCATCAGAAACGAAGCCCTTATGAAACCTTACTTCCGCCTAAAGCGGGAGGCGTATCTTTTACATTGGCTGCAATGGGTGAATTATTTACTAATGTGCTCGATATTTCATTGTTGTATCCAGAAAATAAGCGCCACCCAATGATGGCTATGCTAAGTGGCACAATGACCAAAATCATAATCGATGTTAATGTGATGCCTGTGCCCGCGCTTCAGCAACACTCTACGTTGAGTGAACCTGAGTTTCGCACCACTTTTCAAGATTGGCTAAATGCCATGTGGAAAAATAAAGATAGCCGTATCAAACGTCTTTTGGAGTCGTAATTGTGGAAGTAAGCTCAACTGTACGTGATAACTTCATGCATCTAGTGAAGGATTTTTTTCCATCACTGACCATGCACGACCCGCTATATAATGCGCTAGCATTGGGCACCATATTGACGATAGCGATTGTCATTTATGTATTTGCAAGGTTGATTGTTCGCCCTGAAATAGCAAGATGGGTGTCAAAAACCACCAACATTTGGGATAACGCATTACAAGAGCATGGCTTCTTCCGCCGTCTTATGCATTTATTCCCTGCCCTGTTTATATTCCTTGCTACCCCAGTGCTTATTGAAGAAGCCTCTGTGTTGTATGGCTTATTAATAAAAAGTGCGTTGTTGTACATGCTTTACAGTGGGCTGCTGGGTATTTACGCCATTTTGAGTACGGTGGAAGATGTTTACAATGCCTCTGCGCTGTCTAAACGTGCACCTATTACTGGCTTTATTCAAGTCACCAAACTCGGCTTTGCCATTCTTACCATTTTGTTCAGCATCTCGTTAATTGTTGATAAAAGCCCCTTACTCTTAGTGTCTGGCTTAACCGCTATTGCCGCAGTTCTATTACTCATTTTTCGCGATACCATATTAGGTTTTGTGGCGGGTATTCAAATTGCTGCTAACCGCATGTTTAACACTGGTGACTGGATCACCATGCAAAAATACGAAGTCGATGGTGAAATTAAAGAAATAGGTTTAACCAACGTAAAAGTGCAGAACTGGGATAAAACCATTTCAACGCTGCCTACCTATAATTTGACCACCGAAGCGGTTAAAAACTGGCGAGGCATGCAAGAATCTGGTGGACGCAGGATAAAGCGCTCTGTGTATATCGATGTTCATTCTATTAAATTATGTGACAACGAGATGCTAGAACGCTTCTCTAAAATTCGTTATATCAGCGAGTATATCGAGAAGAAAACAAATGAACTGCGTGCTTACCACAGAGACTACTCTATTGACGAGTCTGATTTATTAAATAGCCGCAAGCTAACCAACATCGGTACCTTCAGAGCTTATCTAGAATCCTATCTGCGCAAACACCCAAGTGTGAACCAAGAAATGACCTTGATGGTGCGCCAACTGCCCCCTAACGAAATTGGCCTGCCGCTAGAGCTATATTGTTTTAGCATTGAAAAAGATTGGGTGAAATATGAAAAGGTTCAAGCGGATATTTTTGACCATGTAATGGCCATGCTTTCTTTGTTTGACTTAGTTGCTTACCAGCGTGATGGCCACTTAGGGTATTTATCCAGTGCCATGGATATAAGCCAAAGCGAACAAGACTAGCGCTTGCTGTGACGACAAATTATAGATGCTAGACATAAAAAAACCGGCCTAAGCCGGTTTTTTTAAGAAAATCATTACTTAAGCCAACGCATAACCCATTAGCAAGCAAACCACTAACCCAGACACACCGAAGAAACCATACTCGATTTTTTCCTGCATGCCTTTTGCGCCAGTTTCAGCTGTCATGAAACCCATTACGATGCTGCTAAGCCCCAGAGTGAAGGCAATTAGCGCAACACCAAATACAATTGCGTTAATCCAATCAGTCATTCTCTAAACCCTTTAATTTTTCTGACGTTATTATGCATGAAATCAATCTAGATGAACATGCCTCAAAAAGCATTAAATACGAGTAATGTGCTCTTTTTCTTACCACTTTGATCTTAGTCAAAAATGCCAAATAGTTAAGCTAATTGCTAAATTATGGTGAATAGTTAGTGCCACCGCCTATCTGAAGAATTATAAGATACTGAAATTAAAAGAATTATTTAAATGGCACTGAGGTTGCAATACTTAGGTTACAACACCTAGGTTACAACTGAGCTTGTAATAGCAGGTTATAAAAACAGCGTGAGCGCATTGCGCTAGACAGTCTTATGGCTAATAGGATTTCAGAAAATGAAAATTAAACAATTATTTCCACTTGCCTTAGTAACTTCATCTTTACTTAGCGTGCCAGCGTTTGCTTTTGAGACTAGCTGCGATATCGAATTAGATGGCCATCTTCAATATTACCAAGGCCTAATTACTGTCGACATGCAAAATGGTTCTACCATGTCGATAGATGACACCTACCATTTAGTGATTAACGGTGAGAGTGTGTCGTTGAACAACGAACAGCAACAATGGGTAAATACCTATTACGACCGTATCGATACTGCTATCCCCATGACCCTTAATATCGCAAGTGAAGGGTTAGAGATTGCGAGTGTCGCCGTTTCAGAAGTATTCGGTGAACTGCTTGGCGGCGATAATAAGCTTACTGAAGATTTTGATACGATGTTTACATCGCTTAACGAAAAGTTGGCAACGTCTTTTTATGATGACAGCGGCAATATCAAAGTGGATACGGCTAAGTTTGACGAGCCAGGCTTTTTCGACGAAAGCTGGGAAGACGAATTTGAAGCGCAATTCGAGTCGCTAATTAGTGAATCAATGGGCCGAATCCTCATTGCTGTTGGTACGCAAATGCTATGGAATGGTGGCGATATGGAAGCGTTCGAGGAAAAAATGGAGCGCTTTGGGGAAACTATTGAACACCGTGTTGAATCACAAGCTGCAGCACTTGAAGAAAAAGGCGATGCGCTATGTGAAGTGTTGCAAGAAGCTAATTATGCAGAAAACAAAATGCAAACCAGCATTCCTGGGTTAGGTGGCTTAGACTTAATCGATATGCGCAGTGGCGAAATGAAAATGTAATTGTGGTTCTATTGGTGTAGTAACTCCCCCACTGCATTCAAACCACGTTTAATTTACGTTTAATAACCTTACAACGCTAGCTTTCCCGCTAGCGTTTTTTTGTTTTTTAACTCATGCCATTGTAATCGGTTTTCTCCCTTATCAATTAGCACATAGCGCTTTGCACCTCATTCCCAGAACTGTCCACCTAACAACCTACATTTGTGTGCTCGCATTTACCCCATAGAACCAATCCGTTTTGCGCCTTACCGCGTATTTTTGATACTTTTACTCTCACGCCCCATTATCATCTAAGAAGACGTTATGAATAATAAGCTAGTTATATGCGGTTACGGTTGGCTTGGTCGCTACTTGGGCAAAGCCATGTCAGCTACCCATACTATTATTGCCACCACGCGAAGCGAAGAAAAAGCGTTGAAGATAAGCGACAAGCACATTAAAGGCTTGGTTTTTAGTTTGGGTGACGACACCACAACGCTATGTGAAGCGCTTGGCAATGCAACGCTGGTACTAAACATTCCACCTGGCCGTCGTAATACCCAGTTAGATGATTTCACCGATAACATGCTTACCCTTATTGATAATGCAGTGGCGGCTAGAGTAGCCCGTATTATTTTCATTAGTACCACTTCGGTATACGGCGATAATAGAACTGATGTGTTAAATGAACACGCCAGCACTCAACCTGAAACCGCATCGGCAAAAGCGCATGTAGCCATAGAGCAGCACTTGTTAGATTTAAAAACGAATGACAAGGTAGACGTTAAGATAGTTCGCCTTGCTGGGTTAACCGGCCCAGATCGTCATCCGGTAAATTCGTTAAGTGGCAGAAGCCTGAATGCGGGTAATAAAAGAATTAACTTAGTGCATATTCATGATGTTGTTGCCGCGTTAAAGACACTGATTTTCGCAGATAGTAGTAAGAACAACACTAGCAAAATCGATAGCACAGATTTATATCATCTGTGTAGTTTGCAGCATCCCAAAAGAGGCGATTACTATACCCAGGCGGCACAGAAAAAAGGGATTGCTGCTCCCACATTTAGTGAGTCAGATTTAGCCCCCACGGGCAAGGTGATTGATGCAAAAGCGAGTTGGGCTTTACTGGGAATACTTCCCGACTATGCCAACCCTGATGACATGATTTAGTGAGATAGAATGTTGTAACACGATGACGTTACACGCATAGGATAATAAACAGATAAGGCGCTCATATTTGAGCGCCTTATTATTAATATACGTTTTACTTCAACTTGCCTAGTGCAACTACCAATCGAGAACAACGACTAGCTGAGAACAACCACTAGCCAAACAGGCTGAAGCCGAAGTATTTAACCGCCACGGTATTGATGAAAATAACTAACAAGATGGCAGGGATAAACGTTTTAAGCGATACATCGACATACTTTTCAAACCATCCACCACGATAGCCCGAACTCCCCTCTTCAAGGGATGCATTGAAGTTTGCACTTTTCCAACGATAGATAACGAAGATACAAATCAAGAAGCCGTTTAATGGCAAAATGGTCTCGTAAAATACGTCAATAATAACGTCGAACAGCGACTTATCTACACCTGCATAGCTGGCGAACTGCGTAAGTGCATCAACTTTACCAAATGACAAAGTACACAGTACCGCTAGCACAAGCATCACGCTACCAAGTGATGCTAATGCCCACTTTCTGCTTACCCCTTTCTCGTCCATTAGCGCCGCTACTGGCACTTCAAAAATAGACACTAAAGACGTGATGGCAGCAAAGAACACTAATAAGAAGAACAGGCTTGCCACGATAGACGCCCCCACATACCCAATAGAGCTTTGCAGCGCTAAAAATATATTAGGTAGATAGGTGAAAATCATACTCACCGATGACTCACTAAGTTCATCAGGATTAATATCAGGGTTGAATGAGAATATCGCAGGCAGAATCATTAAGCCTGCCGTGAAGGCCACTGCGGTATCTGTTATTGCCACTAGTTTTGCCGACGTAGGTACATCCGCTCTCTTGTCGATATAACTGCCGTAGGTAATCAAAATCCCCATACCTAGCGAGAGGGAGAAAAACGCTTGTGCGAGCGCACCATTCACCACACTTGCTGTCAGCTTTGAGAAGTCAGGAATGATATAAAACTTCACCCCTGCCATAGCATTCTCGCGGGTGAGTACGAACACCACTAAGCCAATTAGCATAACAAAAAGGGCTGGCATCAGCAGCTTAGCTGCTTTTTCAATCCCCTCTTTAACACCGCCTTGCAGAATGAGATAAACCACACCAACAACCACGGCCATATAAGCGAAAATAGACGACGAATTAATAAATAACCCAAAGGTATCTGGGTTAGCTAAGGTGTCTAAATTACCGCTAACGGTTTCAAAAAGATAACCGAAAATCCACACCGTAATCACCATGTAGAACACGGCAATCATAAATGGCGTAGCAATGGCTAACCAACCGGCGATTTTCCACTTTGCTGAATTGCCACTGATTGCGCTGTACGCGCCAAGTGGATCCTTTTTGGCATGACGCCCCACTGACATTTCCGCTAACATCACAGGTAAGCAAATAGCGAATACAAAAATGGCATACATTAATAAGAATGCACCACCGCCATTTTTTGCCGCGCCAACAGGAAAGCCCACTAGGTTACCAATACCTACTGCCGACCCTGCCGCTGCTAGAATAAAACCTATGCGCGATCCGAACTGTTCTCTGGCCCCGCTCATATCCCTTCCTCTTGTTGAGTTTATTTTTATGTTTTCTGGGATGGCGATAACTTATGATTATTTCATCGTGCTAATGGCGTCGACTACGTCGTATTGCTCGCCTTTTTTAAGCGAGTCAAAACACTGCACCATTCCCTAAAATGCATGGTAACAGCAGTGTAATAAAAAGTCTTGATATTGGGCTTACAGAAAGCGGCAATTGGCGTATCACCAAGTTACCACTTTACCGTCCCAGTCAATGAAGTGACAGCTTTCGTCATGGTTTGAATGGCGATAAGCGCTTAGTGTCGACAAGTGAGTAAGCAGTTGATTAGCGGTAAATTCCGGTGTGAACAGTTTTTTTGCTTTTACGTTTTTCTGAAACGGCGCTGATAAACCAGTATCGACAGTACCTGGGTGATAACACACTAAAAGTGGTTCTTTAAGCCGCCGTGTGTATTCTACCGCGGCTGTTTTTACCAACATATTAAGCGCGGCTTTTGAAGCTCGGTATCCATACCAGCCCCCCAGTTTGTTATCAGAAATGCTGCCCACCCGCGCACTAATACAGACAATTAACGGGTTTTCTTTCACCATCACAGTCACTAAGTACTTCATCCATAAAGCAGGCAGCGTACTGTTGACGGCAAAGTAAGTTGCTAACGCTTTTTCACTTATGTCTTCAAGCCGTTTTTCTGGGCGAAGCCCCAGCGTTTCATTGTGAAGTACGCCGGTCGCGACAATCGCTAACTTCACTCGTGTACCTTGCGCTTGAAGGTCTTTAACAAACGCCTCTATACTGCGTTCATTGTGTTCCGGCAAGCTAATTGCCGTCACATTATCGGTCCAAGTAGGGTCTTTAAAACCACTGCGGCTAAGGGCTATTACCTTTTTAGGATTCTCATCCTCACCGGTGTCAGCGCTTAACAATAAATGAACCAGAGCCCTCCCTATTCCGCCCGACGCCCCTATCACGAGAGACACCGTATTAGCGCTTTGCTCAGCCGTATTTTGCTCAGTTTTGGGGTTATCTGCCACTGTCGCCACCTTTGCCTTTTGTGCTTTCGATATTCTTAATATGTTCCGCCCCAGCGGTGCTTTTAGTAAGCGCAGCATTCGCATCACTGGGTGATTCTTGCTGAATGTCACCAGGTACACATCGGTCACAAGTACGCTTTTTACCGGTCAATAAATACGAAATGGTATAACGGTGTTTAGCGAATTTGAGGTAACACCAATCGGCAATAATACGAATACCAGGCCAGCGCAGGGGGGCGTATAGCCAACCTACACCTACAGCTTTCCACGCCTGATGGGTTACATCTAGTCCGGTAATAAGTGTGCCATCGGGTAATAACCCGTGAATTCTAGCATTGAGTGCATGCCAATCTAATTCTGGGTACTGCGCAGCAAACTCTTGTGTTTGAATATCAACAAGGGTTAATGCACCTTGCTTATCCCGTTTTTGTAAATGGCGCATTTCTGTTTTGCACAACGGGCAGTAGCCATCGTAAAAAATTATCAATGTAGTCACCTCTGACTTGGCGGTAGCTTTCTGTGTGTTCTGTCTTTCTGTGTTCTGGGCTTTTTATTTATTATGCTTTTATACGCTAAAAAAATGCACTTGGATGACTTGAGTTTAGGTACACTCACACCCACACTGATGTCATACGTTTTTTCTGAGGTAACACAATGGCAAATTTACAAGTAGCCACCCTAGCTGGCGGGTGTTTTTGGTGTATAGAGTCAGCATTTAATACTGTTGAAGGTGTTGAAAAAGCAGTATCCGGGTATGCGGGCGGCGAAGATGCCTCACCAACTTATGAAACAGTTTGTGGTGGCGGTACTGGTCACGCTGAAGTCGTTCAAGTTACCTACGATGCCGATAACATCAGTTATCGAGAGATATTAGAGATTTTCTTTGCACTGCACGATCCTACGCAATTAAACCGTCAAGGTAACGATGTGGGCACTCAATACCGTAGCGCGGTTTTCTATCATGACGATGCGCAAAAAGACGCTGCAGAAGCCATAATAAAGGAAATTACCACGGAAGAGATTTGGCCTGAGCCGGTTGTCACCGAAGTTGTGCCCATTGATAACTACCATCAGGCTGAAGACTACCATCAGGATTACTTTAAAAATAATCCGCAGAACCAATACTGTTCTATGGTAGTCGCACCTAAACTAGCGAAGTTTAAAAAGACATTTGCTTCACGTTTACGTAAGCAAGCATAAAAGCCTTAATTAAGGCTTGAAGACCCTAACAAAAAATGCGGTTGCAGCGTAATATCTGCAACCGCATTTTTTATTTCTGTAAATAGCCTGTGCATTGAATCTCATGGCTTTTGCCGTTTATTGCTACTGAAACCATGCGTCATTTAAAGGCACCGAGAACAACAAAGGGGCCATGGCTTCGTAACGTGGTGTCTCTGCCTCACATTTAATGTTCTTCAAGTAGTTCACTTTCCACGGATCGTTTATTAGCCACAAGGTATCTTCTACTACAACCAGTCCTTCAATTGAGGCGTTATCCATTACATATTCGCCGCACTCATTATCTGCACTCACATTAAACTGCATGGAGATACGCTTCGTTTCTACCTTACCAGCAACATCAATAACCCAAACCTCGTTATCATTTCGGGCTGCGGCCAATAAAAAACGATTACCACTATCAGCAGCATTATAAAGTGCTAAGCCATTTATGGGGTGGCTACCCGTTTCAAACTTAGGTAACGACAAATCAGGTTCATTTACCACAGCGAAATCCGCACTTTTCCAAAAGTCATCCGCTATGTTTAACGAGAAAATTCGCGGCTGCCCCGCTTTATCTTTTTCTAGGCCTAAGTATAAGGTGCCATCTTTTGCCATGGCCATGCCCTCAATACCGTCGTTAGGAAAGTTCCCTACTTCAAATTCGGTAGGAAACTGCAAAGGACGAACATGGGTCATTGTCACAGTGTTGTCTTCATCACGCTCTAAACGAACCAATAAGGTGGGATAGTCGGTAGAGCCTGTATCTTGATATTTCTTTTCACAGCGGGTAGACAATGTTCCTGTGCGGGTAGCATCTTCGGTTACAGTGTAAATCACATTCGGATTACGAGGATCGCTAGCAAGCGCTTCTAAATCTGGCGCATTGGTTAAATAGTCACTAAAACAACTTCGGCGCACGCGTGTAGCTAGCTTAAATGCATTACTTGATATGGTCAGTGTCGCCGTGTCTTTATCAATAAAGTGCAGCTTTCTTTGCTGCTCGAACGCGGCACTACCATCTGCAATGGTGACTAATTGACCATTAATTTCAATTAGCCCCGAGGTTTGAGGGTCTTGTATTACGTCGCTGGTGTCGGTTGATATCCAGCGCCCAACAGAGGTTAAAACTGAACTGGTTGTGGCACTAGGCGCTTCTTCGTCAAATGCGGCATCTTTGTTATCGCTGCAGCCTGCCACAACACCACTTAACGCTACGACAATAAACGCGGCAACCGGCCAATTATTCAACATGTTTTTCATTTCCTTCAACGTTAAGATGCCCCTATCACTCACGCCTAGCAAAACCTGCAAGCACCAGCACGCTTATAAAAAACCGCTAGCAACAAATCAGCCCGACAACGTGTTCACAGCCTATAATTCTATTGGCTACCCCATCTACGATACCGCCTGCACTTTGACCTACATTTTGACCTGCTTTTTGACCTACATCGTAAATAGTCAGACAAAGGCAAACTTATGGGCGAAAACCGTCACGGGTAAAGCCCATTAGGGTAAAAAAATGTAAGCGAGTATATCTACCATACCGTTTAAAGCCAAAAAAGAGTAAGGTACATTTTTCTTCTTGTTGCCTTTGGTAGGAGCATATTATTTCTGAGCAGTATATTCCTGCGGTGATTGCGGGCCCAATCGTTAGGCGAGTCACACAAAGTGCGTGTCATGTTTGGTTGGTAACACCTGAAGCTAATGCGCCAGCATTTGCACTAACACAGCATGGTGCAACGCTTAAAGCAGAGGTGACAGGCACCTGCGTACAAGTCGGTAAGCACGCCTTCATTCATTTATTATCTGCCACTGTTGATGAAAGCTTTACCGCCAATGTACCCATTTACTACCAACTCACCTTTACAGCGACTGAATGCCAAGAAAAGTGGCAACAAGAGCAAGCAGACTTACTTTATGCTAATCAAACTGCATTAAGCTTTTGCTGGACAAATAAACCAGAAACCCTATTGCATGGCTCATGTCGAAAGCCTCATTTTGATGGTGATGATGCCCTTGCTCAAGTTGATAATCTACTCGATAGCGCTATTACATCAAACAGCCCTCGCCCTGATGTGCTTATGATGACAGGCGATCAGGTATACACCGATGATGTAGCCGGCCCTACTTTGCAAGCCATTCACCAAGTCATTGCATTACTTGGGCTTTTTGAAGAGCCCCTTGATGGCGCGGTATTAGACAACTCGTCAGAGCTCCCTACTCACCCTCATGGTTTTTATGAACGTGAGCAGTTACTACCACAAACACAAACGAATACCGCTCTTTCATCACTCTTCTTTGGTGCCAAAAGAAAACCTATTTTCACCTCGGTGAATGCGCAAAATCACTTAATAAGCTGCGCCGAAGTAATGGCCATGTATTTCTTAGTGTGGTCGCCTGCCCTGTGGCGCAATGTGACTTTTCAAGTAAATGACATAGCCACGCAACACAAAGACACCTTTGAAAAAGAACAAAATGCCATTGAAGGATTTGTGAAAACGTTGCCCAAAGTCCGCCGTGCACTGGCGCATATTCCCGTTTACATGATTTTTGACGATCACGATGTTACCGACGACTGGAACTTAACCCGCGGTTGGGAACAAGAAGTTTATGGACACCCTTTTTCTAAACGTATGATTGGTAACGCCCTAACCGGTTACCTACTTTGCCAAGGATGGGGCAATGCGCCGCAAAAATGCACGCCGTTAATGGCTAAAGCCAGTGAAACCTTTACCGAAAATGGCATGGTCAAGCAAGATGAACTCATTGACCAATTGTTAGACTTTGAACATTGGAATTACCGCTTAGACACCACGCCCCCTATTGAGGTACTCGATACCCGAACGCGACGTTGGCGCTCTGAATCGAGTATGAAAAAGCCGTCAGGCTTGATGGACTGGGAAGCCTTATGCGACTTTCAGCATAACATTATTGGAAAGGAAGCGGTGATAGTGGTGTCGGCCGCCCCTATTTACGGGGTGAAGTTTATTGAAGCCATCCAAAAGACTTTCACCTTCTTTGGCAAAGCACTTACTGTGGATGCCGAGAACTGGATGGCGCACAAAGGCACGGCGAATGTTATGTTGAATATTTTTCGACATTACAAAACGCCCCCTGAATTTATTATTCTGTCAGGTGATGTTCACTACTCGTTTGTATACGATGTACGATTACGTTTTCAGCGCAATAGCCCTCACATCACCCAATTTACCTGTAGCGGATTAAAGAATGCGTTTCCCGAAGGCTTAATTCGCTGGTTAGATAGGCTTAACCGTGTTTTCTACGGGCCAAAATCTGTGCTTAACGTGTTCACAAGGCGCAGAAATATGTCGGTTACCGCCAGAGAACCATCATCAGGATACGGTGAGCTCTATAACGGCTGCGCCATCGGTATATTACAAATTTCACAAAATAGTACAGTTGTTGGCTGCAAAGCTTTGTTGAGCAACGGTAAAGAGGTAGAATTCCCGCCCATAAAAGATGATTAGTGTGTACGGAAAGAGGTTTTCATGAGTGATAATGCCCTGTCGATTGGCTTATTCTACGGTTCAACAACCTGTTATACGGAAATGGCAGCGGAAAAAATTCAGGCACAATTAAATAGCTTGTTCGATGAAAACATTGTAGATGTTCACAACATTAAAGATGTGAGCTTAGGCAGAACCGCCGACTACGACGTCATTATCTTCGGAATTTCTACCTGGGACTTTGGTGAACTGCAAGAAGACTGGGAATCTCATTGGGAAGAAGCTCACCAGCTTAATTTGGAAGGTAAAACCGTAGCCTTGTATGGCATGGGCGACCAACTTGGTTACGCTGATTGGTTTCAAGATGCCTTGGGTATGCTGCACGATGCTATCGCCCCTTCCAACTGCACTATTATTGGTTATTGGCCCAATGAGGGTTATGAGTTCACAGCGTCTAAAGCGTTAACTGAAGACAAGTCACACTTTTTAGGGCTCTCATTAGACGACGAAAACCAGTACGACAAATCAGAAGAACGTATTGCTGCATGGTGTGAACAACTGCTTATATCGTTAGCGGGTTAGCTGTGACCCAAGGGCGCATACATCAAGATTTCTATCGCAATGGACCTAGCCATAGGGATGGTGCCGATGTCACTTTTCAAGATATTCGCAAACTGTTTAATTTTTCGAGTATCACCATTGGAAAATGGGTAACGGCTGATGAACAACAAATAGCGGCTAACCTTTTCTTCGACGCCTTGTATGATCTGGCCACCATTTTAAACGTTAACGAACAAGTGCTGTCCTTAAACGGCACATTGTCGTTAGCCTTTGGTAGTGGCGGTCAAAAAGGCGCTAGCGCCCATTATAATAGTGCACGAAGACAGCTCGCACTGGCTAAGAATGCCGGTGCAGGCGCATTAGCTCATGAGTGGTTTCATGCGTTTGATCATTATATTGCGCCCAAAATGTTTGCCGACGCGGGCCCTGGTAGCTTCGCTTCGCAAGCTTGGCTAGATAATGTTCCACTAAATCCCCATCCGCTCAATGAAAAACTGAGTAATTGCTTCTCTTCGTTGTTTTTAGACAACAATAATCGGCCTAACGATTATTTTGTACGATCTGTAGAGGCGGATCGCGCATTAAAAATCTATTACTATGCGATGCCCCAAGAAATGGCCGCCAGAGCCTTTGAGGCCTGCGTTCAAGACCATACGATCAAAAACGCATTCTTAGTTCAAGGAACAAAAAGATCAACAGAGGCTAGACTTGGCATTTATCCTCATGGTAATTTGCGTATAGCGCTCAATGAGTCGTTGATGTTGTATTTTTACCAATTAGGCGTCGCCATTTCCCACAAACAATCATAAGTTTGTTGTTTTACGATGGAAACTGAGCAATTTTTCAGCAACAAGTGTTAACGAGCACGCTGTTTTGTACAAAACCCTGTTTATTTTTGTTACAGGCAGTATACTAATGTGCTCGAACGTAACAGAAAAAAGAAGACGAGATGAAAAGAAAAAAGCATACCTCGGCCGAAGACGAGGCTCAGATTGATATGACCCCCATGTTGGACATCGTGTTCATCATGTTGATTTTCTTCATCGTAACGACCTCGTTCGTGAAAGAAAAAGGGTTAGATACAAACCGCCCAGAAGACAATCAGTCTAATAATGATCAGCCTTCTAAAGCCCTATCTATTCGTATAGCTGCTGATGGCACTATCATGATGGGTGGCCGTGAAGTTGATATCCGCCGTGTTGTTGCAAACACGCAAACTTATTTAGCGGAAAACAACACTGATTCAGCAGCTATCCAAGCTGATGAAGATACTGAACACGGTACAGTGGTAGAAGTAATGAACCAGGTTAAAGTAGCTGGTATCGCTAAAGTGTCGGTACTGGTTAAGAAAGGCTAGTTCTTTCGAAAGTTTTAAAAAGCCGCCTCTAGGGCGGCTTTTTCGTATCTATACCTATACGAAAGTATCTCTTGTGGTAATGCGCACATTTTGTTCTGATCGTACCATTCGGTGTGCCTGGAAATCCATGTTGAAAATTGATTCCAGTTGCTGATTTCACTGGAGCAAAAATATGTCAACTATGCGTAAACACACAATTTCAACGAAACTCGCCAGTTCCCTAGGCGCGCTAACCCTGGCGGTTAGTGCACAAGGTATTGTTCATGCCACTCAAATTACCTTAAGCGAAGCCTTCGACTACAATGCATTCATCTTCGAAGACTATACCGGTTACTACTCCGATGTAGAGGGTAGCCTTGCTGTTGGCGGTAACCTAGTTGTAAACGATTTTGATGTAGGCCTGCAACTTTCCCCAGATTTAACCACAAGCTCATTGTTTGTGGGTGGCGATATCGCCTATACGAACGGAAAAATTCGTAACGGCCAAACCACCGTTAGCGGCAATATTGTGGCTAACAGTGTTGAGTTTGAAGGCGCCGTTAATGCAGCTGACAACGCCACTATTACCGAAAGTACGGTATTAAGCGGCGATGTTAATGTGGGAGGTGCTTTTACCTCAACTAATGCACAAATCAATGACGGCGATATTCATGCAGGCAGTGTACAGCTAACCAATACTAGCGTAGAAAACGGTGATATTCGTTCGGTTGATAGTGTTGCACTAATTAGCTCTGAAGTGACCGATGGCAGCATTTCCGCCGGTGGCACGGTTGTCCTTGATATGCACTCTACAGTCAGTGACGGCATCATTGCAGACGCTGTAACACCTGCGTCGATAGATAATATCGACTTTGACGCTATAGAATCTGAAATCAAAGCACAGTCGTTAGCATTCGCTGACATGACGGTAAACGGCAGTACAACTTTTTATTGCCAAGGCGATACAAGCTGTGCAGATAGCACTAACGTAGACGGTATCGTGTTCTCTGGTGATGACAGCATCAATATTTACGACATCGATGCCGACTGGTTATCTGTGGCGAACAAGAGTATTACGTACGACTTCTCAACCACTAGCTATAACATCATTAACGTAACAGGTGATGCGGTTGACTTGTTTAATACCGGTTTTTTCAATACTGCGTTTGCTGGGCAGTATCAAGATAACGACCAAAATGCGAATTACCGTCACGACGGTACTTACACCAATAACATTCTATTTAACTTTGTTGACGCCACCAGCGTGACTATTCAGTCCATAGGGGTTAAGGGAAGCATATTAGCGCCTTATGCCGATATTGCTTTTTACAACGGCCATGTTGACGGGAACCTTATTGCGAGTAGCGTGTTTACCCCAGAGGTTTATCTAACCAATGATGATGGCGTTGAATATTTAGCACCCACAGGGCAAGTAAACAATTATAGTTTCGGCGTAACGCAAGTATCTGCACCGGGCTCAATACTGCTTATGCTTCCTGCTTTCGCGGTAGTGTTCATTCGCAATAAGCTAAAGCGCAAAACCTGATAACCGTGGTGACGAGCGCATTAGCTCGTCACTGGTTACGCCCTCGCCTTTTCCTGGTCGCCAACGTATTTGTATCCCCGCCTCAAAAGCCTGATATTCCACCGCAAAGGCTTTACCTACGTAGCCCGCTACTATCCAATGGTTAGACAATCTATATTGGCCTTCAAACATCATATTGCCACTTAAGCCAGTACTACGATTATAAGGCAGATGTAAGCTTGATAGCGGGTTGCTGCTATCATTCGCTGTTAATAGGGGAAACCGAGGATCGCTAGGCTCTGCCAATCTAGACAGCCCTAATGAGGTACTTAACTTAAATTGCCAACGGTGCGCTTCCATCGTCAGTAGTTCAGAATAACCGCCAATACTTACCATATAATTTGGGCTGAAATACCCACCATGCCCGTAAGTAAAACCGCTTAGATTTTCATCGTACCCTAAATAACTGAAAAAAGGTCCTACGCGCCAGTAATCCAACCTAGGCGATATTTGTGGCGCAAGGTTATAGTTTACATCCGTACGAAGAGATAAATATTTATTATCGGCAACCCCATCGCCGCTTAAACTGGCCCACGTCAATGTACCCGCTATCGACCACTGCGGTTTGAAGCTGTGTGCAGCTAACACCGAAACGCCGTCGGCTATAACATAGCCCCAACGTTCGGTCTGTTCGCTATTGAAGGTACCGGACTGGCTCAATAGACTATCGGTTTTAGGTAAATGAAATAGCGTTGTCGCCAACGTCACTTCAGGTAAAAACCACGTTGCTGAAAGTTGCCCTGTTAGTTCTGCGTCAACAGGCTGGTCGAATAATTCATACTCTAGGTTAGCGTAAAAATTAAAAGCGCTTTGTTGATACATGACTTCAGCGCGCAACCCTTTATCTTCAAAACCAGAAATGCCTGCAAAATCATCTGAAGCTTGCCCATCAGCAAACCAACTGTTTGTTGCAGGCTTACCGCTATACAATTGTTGATAATCTAGCGCAACTTGCCATTGCCAACTGTCTACCATGCCGCCAACGCCAATATAGCTAGTGAATACATCAAAATTGCCCAGCCCTTCATCACCGCTTCGAGAACGCGTCCTCAAACCCGCCACTACGGTATAAGCATCTTTAGTTTGCGCTGTTGTCGCTCTAGCATCATCAAGATTATAAGATAAGATAAATTGCTTTCTTGGCCATGCACTGGCGGCGTCTTGTTGCTTTAGAATGAGTGCAACCGAAGGGTATTTTTCAGCTAATGCAGCACGCCCCTCGTCATTTTCTAACCCTATAAGCGCATTGGCGATATCGATGTTACTCGCCTCACCTGCAGTTAGTTGTGATGCAAGCGTTGCGGAAAAAGCATCTCTGGCAATTTGCGCATTTTCATCGTTAAGACGATTGCTTGCTTGTAACGCACTCCACCCCAACAGTGCTTGTTCATCACCGCTTAAACGCCGAATATTTCGTAATGCTAATCCAGCATCCACACTTCGCTGAAATTGCTCGTTGTTGTAATGTTCGGCCTGTTCGGAAGCTAAAAAGTCAGCACAGCGAGTGAGGAATTTTTGCGAGCTTGCTTGTTCGCATGCGTAAGAGCCCGCCTGGGCATTTTTCCCCTGCCCTCGCAGACTCAGCCACACCCCTTCATGATTTTCTAACAGTTCAAATAAATCATAAGCAGCGTGATAGCGCTCGGCGTCATAGCGTTTCCAAGCCTCTCCCAATAGCGTTTCACTCACCTGCTCAGCATCTCCCCCTAACAACATCGACTTGAGCTGCGCTGCGCTTTTTTTGGTAATGCTGTCTTTGGTAATGCTGTCATCTTTATTGTTGGTATTAGCGCTGTTGCTCAAGAGTTGCTGAATTCGCGCATTCACAATGGCACGCTTACCATCAACTACGCCTTTTTTCTGCACTACGGTTTCATGTAAGGCTTCTGCGCGCTCGAAATGATGCTGAGCATCGCTAAGCATGCCTTTGTCTAGAGCAGCCCACCCCAATAACATGTGATAATCGTAACGTGCTAGGCTGTCAGCTAACATTGATAACTGGTTAAGCTCACGTGCGCTAATAAGCACACGTTGCGCTGATGTTTTTTGCGCAAATTTTTGAAGTGGGGCGTCTTTCGCCACCGTGTTTTGCGAAGGCGCATTTGATGTTGCCGGATTCGACGCAGCCTGATTTGAAGCAGCCCGATTTGAAGCAGACTGTTCTAAAGCTTTCTGATTTGTAACAACATCAGAGGACTTGGAAGGATTGTTTAATTGATACAATGCTGTTTCAACGTCGCTAGGTACTACCCATTGCGGAAACGCACTTTTAAGCCTTCCTAATTCTCGGTTTGCCAGTTGTGTTTGCTTTTGGTTGATGTGATACCACAACCCCGTAACATCAGGTTTGCCATATTCGGCTACTTGTAGCGGTTTATCTTGCTGCTCTTTAAACGTAGTAGAGGCTTCTGCGCTAACTTGTGCGCTGACTTGGGCGCCGCCTAACAACGAGCCCACAATACCGGCCGATAGCACCGCTAAAAAAAATGTTGTGGGGCGCTTTTTGCAATAAAATTGTGATGACATTAAGACTTGGCATCCATAACAGCAACCATAGAGAGCAAGGTTAAACTCGCCGAATAATAATCCATATTTCTGTCAATCGCTGGAAGTGACAGTGGACTACCATCAATAATATGTTTTACCGCAGACTCAACGGCTTTCATCCCTGGTGTCATCGCATATTCAGCTATTTCATTGGTGAGTAAATTGACGGTAGCCGGTGTATTTTCTATGTCCCACCAGCGCTCAAAATCAGAATAAAATGCGGCATCATCTATACCTGCCCACGCAAGGTGAAGGGGTATACGACAGGCATTAAAGCCATATTCCTGAGACACAGTATTGGTTAAAGACAAGGCTCCTTCGTTCACTCTTAACCAGTCTGGGGGCAGTTTGTGTTTAGAAAAACGTGCTTTGTAAATAAGCGCAGTGCCACTGCGGTGTAATGCTTTCCAGCGTAGTGCCCGAGACGAAACCTCAGTAATCGCATCAATGGCGGGAAACACCCAATAAGACAAATTAAGTTGTATGCCCTCATCATTACTCTCATCACTCTTAAAACCGAACTCTCCTGGCAATAGCACTAGGAACGCTTCGGTTTCAATAAACAACTTTTCTTCGATAGCCGTTATGATGACTTGAGCATCATGCCGATAGCTTTTTTCTCCCCACTTATCAGCAGCACGCAGAAGTGCCCAAGCAATAAGTAGGTCGCCATCTGAGGCGTTATTTGGGTCGTCTATACATTGCTTATTTTTACTTTCACAGGGGCGGTAGCGCCAATGAAATAGCTTATCGTCCCGCTGAAGTACAGTGTGAGTCCACATCCATATACTATCAAAAGCGGTTCTGTCGTTAGCAGCAACCGCGAACAATAGACCGTACCCTTGCCCCTCACTATGAGATACATCGCCATTACCCGTATCGATGATACGACCATTGTCGATAAACAAGGCTTTATAGGCTTGAAACGCTTCTTGTATTTCACGCTCTTCAGGGTTGCTACATGACGCCAATATACCTAGCAGCCCAAACAGGCCGACGAGTCGAATGAACCGCCAGCCCCTACCGCCGTCTACCATGAATCTTGTGCTCTTTTGTTTCGGCGTCGCAGCAACAAGTAAATCAATAAGCTTACGAAGAATACTAATACCATGAAGGTGACTAACCAATACCAAGGGTTGTTAGACAACCACAAACGAAGAGTGAGTAAAACATCATCCGGTTCACCCATTTCATATTTATCGTTAACCTGCATAACCAACAAGGGTGATTCGTTGTCATTCCAAACAAAGAAGTCGCCTGCCATTTGTCCCCATAGAGATAAACTAATCAGGTCATCCACTCTCGCGGCCAATTTTTCAGGTGTTTGTGCAACCAATAAAAATAGGGTGTCGGTATTCGTGCCGTTGGGGTGGCGCTGCGCGACAAACACCGCATTATCGCCCAAATCACTTTCCTGTACTGTAGTGCCTTCGGTAAGCATTTGGCGGTAAGATTTATCGTTGCTGAAATCTCTCACACGGTTGTACAACATATTTTGTGCGCGGTAGGGCCAACGCTTGGTATTCCCAATGGCAGTGACAAAACTATCTTGTTCAAAACTATTTAGTGTTTCAGGGCTTCCTAATACAATTAATGAACCCTTATCTTCATTTGCGTCTTTAGTGATTGATAGATTCAGCAGAGGAATTTTTGCAACTTGAGCAAGCTTGCCAGCAAGGGTCAATGCACTGTTTAAATAGTCGTTAGACGGTATAAATATTTGGCTTTTAGGCGCTGAATTAAAACGTGCTAACGGATAGCCAGTATCACCAAATAAACCTAGATCAGGCTGAACGGCTACATGGCCTGCTTGAGGAAGGTGTATGCTAGAGCTGTTGTTAAATTGGAACAATAAATGAGAGCTTTGCACATCGTTACATGCAAGCCCTGCAACGGGCGGGCGCATAGTAATGATAAAGCTAATACTGTTCGTTCCACCTTTAAAAAATCGTGCTGGGATCTTCAGCTGATAATCCCTAAAAGATTCACCATTCACATCGCCAAGATACAAGCCGTGAACGAGTTCACCGTTCACATTTACGTTCATTGAAGAGCCCGGCCCAATGCCCGCCCCATAGCCAAAATCGAGAAGGAATTCTACGCTGGCATTTTCAGGTACAAAGAAATCAGCGGGTAGCGTTAATAAAACATTTTTCTCAAAGCGCCCTTCATCCACAAATTGATCGCTAGATACCCCAATATCGCTAAAGGTGTAACTTTCACCGGGTTGCAATGCAGCAGTCTGTTGCAACGCTACTGCATCCATTTGCGTTTGAAAGCGCACGATAGTACGAGCACCTGGGTTAAGCATATCGTCCATTACCGACAAGGCTTTTGCTGCATCAAAAACCTCATCGTTATTATTTCCGCTAACAATAAGTCGGTATGATGCTGGCACCCAAGTTTTATCGACAGCGACAAATGCTTCGGTGCGTTGCACTTTTAAGAAGGGGCCGTTAATTTCATTGACAACCGCATCAGATAATACCGGAGACAATGCTTGCTTATTCCCAACCAGAACATGAACCTCCCGCGTTTTGTCTTCAGCTAAATACCATGCCGTTTTTTCATACGCGCCTATTCTATTTTCACTCCAAAACTCCTCATCTTGTTGAGTAACTTTAGGTAAAACATACCCCTGTGGAATGGGCGTATGCATGATGCTAAGAGGTTGATATTGGTTTCTAAGGGCCAGCGCCTGTGCCACTAACGGCAACGTTTTTTCGATAATTTCGCTATCGGCATCCTCAGCAGTAAGTAATTGAACACTGCGTTGCCCGCCTATACCTGCACTAAAAAATCCCGATAAATCTTTAATACCAAAATTATCCACGTCAATATCAGCATCTACTGTAAGCGAAGAAGTATAAAGGTTCACCTCGCTCCATAATTCCGGAGCGCTACCGTTTACGCATTGCATGGCGTAGTGCTGGCTAACTGCCAAGGTTAAATTATTAAACCCCTCGCGCCAAAGCTGAGAAGGAATATCAATGGTTGAGATAATAGTGGGTTGGTTTGGGGAGTAAGCTATTTGCCCAATGGTGGCATTGTTAAATCGCACATACATTTGTGAACGTTTCTCAACGAGCGCCTGTGAACTCACAATTTCTATTCTAAGAGAGGCCTTCGATATATCACTAATAGCACTTAGCGGTATTGCGATATCCACGCTACTAGATTTCCCTTCTAATCGCGCAATACTGTCACCAGCATAAAAATCACTAAGTCGAAAAGTTTGTGTTTCAGCCATGATGCTTACAGAGAAAAACAAGCTAAACATCAGTAAGAAGTAAGGTTTTATCATTATTATTCCTTCAATACCCCAGAACGCATTTTAATTCGTAGAAGCAGCTTTTTTAGTAAGAAAAACAAATGAGCAAATATAGGGCCTAGTCCTACATTTAGAACATGTCGCATACCAAACCAATATGAAATCGGGCGAGTTCGGCGTCGTTGAAACGATTGCCAGCGTCTACTGTCACATAAACAATAGGCCACAACGTTATTTCGTTCCACATCACTTTGTGGATTGAAGGTTGCACGTAACGTCTTCTTATCGCTATCAAATTCGACGACTTTCATATTTAAATCTACATTAGATTTTAGCGCTTCTGTCCAAGAAGTTAATACCACATTAGATGGAATTATCGATAAATCCCCCCTAATTTGTACCTTTACCCCGCTAGAAGACAAGTCGTTTAGCTCTCCTACCCAAGCTTGCCCTTCGTGCGTTCTAATCACCACGTTATCGGTGGCGGGTAGTCGTGATTGGCTTCTCAGTTGTTTACGCTCAAGCAATACACTCATAGCGCTGAACAAAAGTAATAAATTGAAACCATTCCATAGCAGCACAACTAGCGTGAGCTCTCGGGTAAGCGGTTCATTAATGAATTTATAAATGCCGATGATCATGGCAAACGAAAGCAATGCGGTTATCCAGTAGAACACGTTAGAAAGTGGCGAAACAAAGTTCTTATCTAAACTCTCCCCTTTCGGGGTAACCACAAATGAGGGCGCGCGAGGTTTTAAAAATACCTTGATGAGCGCCATCAGTGTGAATGCGCACTGTAAAATTTCGTATAACTCAGAAACCAGCGGCCATCGGGTTCGCCCAAATAGCATGGTGGAAATCATGTATGTTGCGATAACATGGGGCATGGTGAACGCCAGAATTTCCATCATCGAGGCATGGTAAACCTGTAGCCCAAACACCAAATAACCAAGCGGCATTAGCAGAAAGACAACCCGTGCGAAGGGAAACAGCCAAAACATTATAGAGCTCATGTAGCCAACGCGTTGATACCAAGACAATCCCTTCGCGTTATAGGGTTTTTTCAGCAATAGAATTTGGGTCATTCCCTGTGCCCAGCGCATCCTTTGCTGTATGAAAGCATCAAAGGTTTCTGGCGCTAATCCGCTTACCATCGGGCGGTCAACATACACTGATTCATAGCCCATTTTATGTAAGTCTAAAGCGGTTTCTGCATCCTCGGTAATAGACTCTCCCGAGATCCCCCCGACTAACTCTAAATGTGCCCTGCGCATTAACGCAGCCGACCCACAAAAAAACGAACTAGACCAGTAATCTAAGCCCTTTTGAATAGTGCCGTAAAACATGTCGTTTTCAGAAGGCATACGGGTAAACGCCGAGAAATAGTTTCGTTCGACGGGGTCTGGGTTCGCCATAAAGTGAGGGGTTTGTACCAAAAACACTTTTTCTTTCTTAACCATCCAAGGCACAGTTCGGCTTAAAAAGTCGCTAGTGGGCACGTGGTCTGCATCTAAAATAACAATAAGCTCACCAGAGGTATTATTAATGGCGCTGTTCACGTTACCTGCTTTTGCGTAAAGGTTCTGCGCTCGTGTATGGTAGGTAACTCCTAGCCTTTCACAAAGCGCCTTCAATTCTGCGCGGCGCTCTACGGCTATTTGCGCTTTCTTTGCCTCTGCTTGATTTATTTTTTCGTCGGTACCGCCGTCATCCAACAGATGAATACTGACTTTGTCAGCAGGATAATCCATCACTTTGGCTGCTCGAATAGTGATTTCTAAAATGTCTTGTGATTCATTGTAGGTGGGGATCATGACATCGACAGTGGGCAACTGCGTTCTATCTATATCATCAAGAGAAAGCTGGGGGCGACTAAGTGGGAACACATTGACAATACACCCTAGAATTGAAGTAATTCCAGCATAAATTTCAGCTAAAAAAAGAAGCCATATGGCAATAAATGAAAATACATCAGTGGCAGAAAGAGTATATAAGCCCCGCCAGAATAAATAGCGCAAGGTTATAGCGATACCAAGTACCAGCGCGAGTGTTCTAAAGAAATATTGAAACCGTTGTGCGAAATTGGCTTCACGGCTACATATTGAGATGATAACCAAAATAATGGAAGAAGAGACCAGTTGACCTGCTGCGTCCATAGGGGCTAGAAGCAATAATCCTAGGAGCGTGGATGCAATAAGCAGGGCAATTAGAAGATAACGAGTGTGGTGCTTATTAGTTAACGAATTGCCCAAGGTTACTATCCATAATATTAACGTGAGTCACGTTAGCATAGCTCGCTCTATTGATTAACGTAACCTTACCGTCTGCAATTTCGAGCTCGTGGTTACTCTGGTAAAACATTCGAGAAATGCTGTCGCGCGTTTTCTGGCTACTACGACCCAATAAGAACCAAGCCGGGTACGTTGCCACGCCCAAAGCCATTACCACTACCATACTGAAAAACACGAACGGGGTAAGAATAGGAGCCATGTACAAAGAGAAAAATAATGCTCCCATACAGGCTAAGGTAATAACCCCTGTCACTTTACGCAGTCGTTTAATTTTTAACAACTTTTTTTCTGCGCTAACATATAAGTTAAGACGCTTTTTCCACAGCTGTTCAGTCTCTTCTTTAGACTGACCACCAATCAGCTTCGCACAGGGCTCGGCTGCTTCATCAATATGACTATCGGCAAGCGATGTCACTCGATGAGCGTGCAAGTTCACTACATTCATAAAATACACCACTTCTCAGACTACGGAAGAGTTTACAAATACTCTTGCAAGGTAAAAATCTGAGGCCTGATACCCTCAGATGATTCTTTATACCCATTGAAGTGGTGTGATTAAATTCAACTTTGGCTTATTAGCATAAAGTAGAAAGCATAAAGCAATGTTTTAAAAGGCTTTTTAAAAACCTCGCTCAGCCACTTTAGACTAATGGTTTACCTTCTTTTTATCACTAATCATCTTTGTCACAATACTAAATAAGTTACTGATATTAAAAACGGTACCAAAAATACTACCTACTGAGAGGGCGTACATAAGCCCTAGTGTTTCTGCGAGCAAAAAATATCGTCTTATTTTGTCTGTTTCCTTTAAGACAATTGAGCCTATCGTAAAAATGAGGGATGACGCATAGGCGATAAAAATGTTCCAGTCATGGTGCAGAATAAACCACTCATACAGCATGAATAGGATATTGGCGGCCACGAAAATAAACAGAACCCATCGACTACGGTTTT
The DNA here is from genome assembly GCF_000213655.1 of Alteromonas naphthalenivorans. Classification (NCBI taxonomy): domain Bacteria; kingdom Pseudomonadati; phylum Pseudomonadota; class Gammaproteobacteria; order Alteromonadales; family Alteromonadaceae; genus Alteromonas; species Alteromonas naphthalenivorans. Next base: position 136,593 of record NC_015554.1, on the reverse strand, counting down.
TAATAGCAATGAAATTACGTAACCCCGCTAAGCATGTACCCACGCCGGCAGCCATGGCATCAAGCATAAAGAAGTGCACGCTTAAGCTCAGCAAAGCAAAGGCAGAGATAAACAAATAGCGCTCAACTCTATTTTGTCTATAACCTATAAAATTGAGTACGACGGCAATAGCACCGAACGCTTCAGCTACAATCAACATGCCAAACTACCTGTGTTAAAAGCGTAAATAAAAATCGCGGCAAAGCGCTTTGAAACGACTTGAGTAATCTCCGGATTCATCTCTAATTACCAAATTCTCAATAACGCTCTTTTTGTGTTGTTTACTCATACAAAATACCGTCACATAAGGGGAGTGTTGGTCATTGTGCTGCACTCTTAATATACGATTCGTGGCTAAGCCTATTTCAGCAGCTAAGTCTGTAATTTCGCTCTCCCGAGCAAAAGGATAAAGGCAATAGAACTCACCCGTACTGGTAAGGTGCTCAATGACAAATGAAAATAGATGCGCTGGAGTAAGTGAAACAGTTTGCCTAGCCTGTTCTCTAGTGTCACTTTGCGAATTGTAGGCATGACTATGGCCTTTTACCTGCTCGAAATAGGGCGGATTAGACACGATAAAATCGAAAGTGTTATCCGCTACTAAGTCGGACAACTTGGTGTGCTGCACCACTATTTTTGTTGGCCAGGGCGAAGCCCCTACGTTTGCGCTTGCTTGCAGTGCTGCGCCTTCGTCGATATCGATAGCGGTGATTTTTGCCGATGCTAAAGACTGTTGCGCCATCATTAGCGCGAGAATGCCCGTGCCAGTGCCTATATCAAGAATATGCGCACTTTGATTAGGCTTAGCCCAACTACCTAAAATCATACTGTCGGTATTTACCTTCATGGCACAATTGGTTTGATTAACAACAAATTGCTTGCAGCGAAACATGGTGGTTCTCTTTATGTTTTTGTTTGTGTTTTCTAGAACGTGATGCTCTAACGCTACCACTTTTGCCTTGTCATCATGTTTCTTGCTACATCGGAAGCATGCACTGGGCGGTATTTTTTCAACGGCCCTTGCATCAGCATTTTCCAAGCAGGTGCAGTTTTTTGTGCCACATCTTCAAGAGTGCGAGATTCGCTTCGCGCACCTAATAAAAGTGAAGGACGTACTGCTGCCGCATGTGGAAGCTGAGGCATGCGCATTATCGCGTTTTCTAACTCGCCTTTCACCCGTAAATAAAAGTTACTGCTTTTTGCATCAGCCCCTACCGATGAGATCCACACAAAGCTGCCGGTTCGCTGGGCACGGGTTAGTTGCGCGGCAATATGCACGTATTCGAAATCAACGCGCCTAAACGCCGATTTAGAGCCAGCTTGTTTAAGTGTGGTACCTAAACAGCAATACACGTGATCAACACTAAAATACCCTTGGTAGTCCTGCAGGTTATTAAAATCGATAACCACGGGTTTTAACCTATTATATGGGTCGGAAAATTGACTAGACTGCAGCGGTTTTCTAACCAAACAGGTCACTTCGCTGTAGCGACGGTCCTGTAAAAGTATATTTACCAACGTTCGTCCCACTAATCCGGTCGCTCCTAGCACCATTGCGGTTTTCATACTTAGTACCTTGTATCCTAAGACAGTTTCTCTACAATCAACCATTCGACAGTTAAAAATATGCAGATAAAAATGAAAAAAGCCTTTTTAATAGGAGCCGCTATGCTCTCTACCGCTGTACAGGCCGCACCGCTCGATATTGAGCGTATTTTCGCTTCTCCTTCCCTTGATGGCAATGCGCCTCGTGCACTTAAAGTTTCTCCAGATGGAGAAAGAGTTACGTTCTTAAAAGGAAAACAGACCGATTATGAACGTCTCGATTTATGGGAATACCATATAGACAGTGGCGAAACCCGCCTATTGTTCGATTCAAATGACCTTCAAAGTGGCGAAGAAGTGTTAAGTGACGAAGAAAAAGCCCGTCGCGAACGTATGCGTCTGTCGGGTAGTGGCATTGTAAGCTATCAATGGTCTGCAGACGGTAAGGCCCTCCTTTTCCCGCTTGGTGGTGATGTGTATTACCACAAACTCGGCGAAAAAGGGGCAAAACAACTTCTTGATACCGACGTATTCGAGACTGATATTAAGCTTTCTCCTAAAGGAAATTACATTTCTTTCATTCGCGACCAAAACTTGTTTGTAAAACATATTGAGTCAGGCAAAGAAACCGCCATCACAAAAGAAGGCGGCGGTAACATTAAATTTGGTATGGCCGAATTCGTTGCTCAAGAAGAAATGGGCAGAATGACTGGTTACTGGTGGTCACCAGATGAAAGCTTTATTGCATTTACCAAAGTAGATGAAAGCCCTGTAGATGTGATTTCTCGGTCAGAAATTTATGCCGACGACATTAAAACCATAGAACAAAAATACCCCAAAGCAGGCACCAACAATGTACTTGTTGAGCTTGCTATCCAGAATATCAATAACGGTGCACGTAGATGGGTAGACTTAGGCGAAGACAAAGACATATACCTTGCCCGCGGTAAATGGATGCCTAACAGTGAAACTTTCACCTATCAGTGGCAAACTCGCGACCAACAGACTCTTGAGCTGCGAGCGTATAACGTTCCAACAGAAAAGCAGAGCGTACTGTTAAGCGAAACCAGTAATACGTGGGTTAACTTACACAACGATTTATACTTTTTGTCTGACTCAGACCAGTTTATTTGGGCTTCTGAGCGAGATGGCTTCAAGCACCTTTACCTTTACGAGAACAGTGGCAAGTTAGTTCGCCAGTTAACTCAAGGCGATTGGGTGGTTGATAACATTGAAGCGGTTGATGCCAAGAATAATCGAATTTATTTCGCGGGCCGTAAAGACACGCCGCTTGAAAGCCATGCCTATTCGGTATCGTTAGACGGTGGCGATATTTCACGTATTACCAATGAAGGCGCTTATCACAGTGTGTCATTCAGTAAAGATGCCTCCATCTTTATCGACCGTTTATCTACTATTAACTCACCTGCCCAAGTAAGTTTAAATGATGCCTCTGGCAAGCGTATTACATGGCTTGAAGAAAATAAGGTAGAAGAAGGCCACCCGCTATATCCCTACATGGACACGTGGACTAAACCTGAATTTGGCGACATTACCACCAAAGACGGCGCAACCTTAAAGTACCGTATTTACAAACCTGAAAACCTTGAAAAGAAACACCCTGTTATTGTGTATCTTTACGGTGGTCCACACGCGCAAGTTGTGACGAATAGCTGGGCAGGTAACCGCGGGTTACTGATGCAGCATTGGGTAGATAAAGGCTATGTAGTGTTTACCCTTGATAACAGAGGCTCTAACTACCGTGGAAAGGCATTTGAAGATCCTATCTATAAGAAAATGGGCTTTGTAGAAGTTGACGACCAAGTCGCTGGTGTTGAGTTCTTGCGAACCCTACCGTATGTAGATGCTAAGCGTATTGGTGTTCATGGCCACAGTTATGGCGGTTACATGACGCTAATGACCATGTTTAAAGCGGGCGACTACTTCCAAGCAGGTGTGTCTGGTGCTCCCGTTACCGACTGGCGCTTGTACGATACGCATTACACTGAACGCTATATGGGCAACCCTAAAACTGATGACGATGCATACACAGCCTCTTCCGTATTCCCTTACGCGAAAGACTTAAAAGGTGACTTGCTTATTTATCACGGAATGGCTGACGATAACGTACTGTTCACCCACTCTACGATGCTATACAAGCATCTTCAAGATTTGGCAATTCCATTTGAAACCATGGATTACCCAGGTAAGAAGCACAGCATTCGTGGTAAGCAAACGGGTATTCACTTGTACAAAACCATTACTAACTTCTTCGACAGAAATTTAACGCCTGAGCAATAAGGTTTTAAATTTTAGGCGTTGAGAAAAACGGTAAATAAAAAAACGGCGGGGCTTTTAAAAGCACCGCCGTTTTTATTTATACTTCACTTTCTCTATTTCAAACCGCCGTGAAACCCCAGCCGTTCATCAATATAGAATTAAGCAAACATCTGATTGGCTAAGTTTTTCTGTACATCTTGCGCAGATGCTTTACTTAACTCAATTTCTATAGCGTCACTTTTACCTGATAACCATATTTTTAGTTCTGCATCGGTATCGAAGTGTCCTGCCGTTTCTACCACAAACTGGGTAATCGACTTATAAGGAATAGAATGGTAGTTAACCTTTCTGCCCGTTAGCCCTTGCTTATCAATAAGAATTAGTCGCTTATTGGTAAATACGCTTAAATCTCTTACTAGTTTAAATGCTGCGGTGACGGTTTCATTTTCAGCCAATATGGGTGAGAGTTCTTCATTTACCGCTTCAGCACTGGTTTCACTAGCGTTACCTAGCAAGGTGTCAAATAAGCCCATTTTATTCTCCTAAACAGACACGAGTTTTGTAAGCCACTGTACGCGATGGGCAAGGGGCTTAGGCTTGTCTAAGGCAAAACCTTGACCATAGTCTACCTGTAGTGCCTTTAGTACATTTGCCGTTGCGGTATCTACCACAAACTCCGCCACCGTTTGCTTACCCATACTGTGAGCAATATTATTTATCGCAGTAACTGTAGCATGATCAATCGGATCGTGAACAATATTTCGAACGAAGGAACCGTCAATCTTGACGTAATCAACATCCAAGTTTTTAAGGTAAGTGAACGACGACATTCCGGCACCAAAGTCGTCGAGGGCAAAGCTGCACCCTATTTCCCGAAGGGTGGAAATAAAATGTTTGGCCGCACTTAAGTTAGTGACGGCTGTGGTTTCTGTGATTTCAAAGCAAATTTTTTCTAGTGGTACTGTCGTACCTTGAAGCCGCTGGGTAATTTTTAACAAGGTGATTTCATCGCCGAGGGTAATTCCCGACAAGTTAATCGCTACTTTAGCCACATTGTCTACATGCAGTGGATTGGCCTCTAATGTCTTTAGTGTATTGTCTACCACCCAGTAGTCCACTTTGTTCATCAAGCCATGACGCTCGGCAAGAGGTATAAACAAACCTGGGCTAATAAGCGTGCCATCACTTCCGGTTAAGCGTATAAGAATTTCATAGTGTTCAAGGCCGTTGGTATCGTCTTCAGTTATGCCATTAAGGGGCATAATGGCTTGGCTATATAATTCAAAACCATCGAACTGCAGCGCTTTATGCAGGGTGTGTAATACATCATTTTCGCTGTTATCCATGTTCAGTTGTGCATCGTGAGCATGGTAAACAAAGTATCTATTTCGTCCTAAATGCTTGGCCTTGTAGCAGGCATTGTCAGCGGCCTTGATAAGCTCTGCCGCATTATGTTCTTGTGGATTTATTTCAATGACACCAATGCTCGCCCCAACGAAAAATAGCTTATCTTCATACATAAACCGGTAAGTAGAGATAGCCTTTAACAGCTTATCGAGCTTTATTTTTACCTTATCGAGAGGCTGTTCGTGATAAATAATACAAAATTCGTCGCCCCCTATTCGGGCAAGCAAGTCTTTGTCGCTAATGTGCTGCCGAAATATAGTAGACACTTCTTGAAGTAACTTATCGCCAGCGGGGTGACCACAGCTGTCGTTGACTAACTTAAACCTGTCCATGTCAATAAAGCACATTACGCCAGGATTAGTGGTATTAGCCGAGATTAGTGAAGGGTATATGGTAGTGACGTTGTCTCTTTTCACGTCTGTATTTTTATCAGGCGTATCGGCTGAATTCGCCTCTAAAATATCACGGAGTTGTTTGTCAAAAGCATAGCGGTTGAGTAGACCTGTGAGTTGATCATGATTGGCCTGATAGGCGACTTCTTCTTGCAGCGCCTGCTCTTTGGTTACATCTTTTGCAATACCTTCCACTGCAATTAGGGCACCAGACTCATTCAAGATAGGCGTATCTGAAAACTCTAGTACCAATTCTTTTCCTTCACAGCTGGTGTAGTGAACCAAATAAGGATCGGGTTTTACCCCCTGCCCCGATTTCATTCGTATATTGAAGGTCTCATCAGGTATTTTCCTTACCAGTCGAGACTCTTTTTCGATGAAATAGTCTGGCGTAAACCCCAAAATAGTTTCAATCCCAGCACTCACATAAATAAACTTATGCTCAGCAGTTTTGGTATAAACGAAGTGTCTATGCATGCCATCGACAAGCCTCCTATAGCGCTCTTCGCTATTCTTAAGTGCTCGCTGAGCTTTGAATCTTTCTGTGACATCCCTAGCGGTTAAGGCAATATTGTCACCCGCCTTAACCACTTGTACCTTAAGCCATTCAGGCGCAATTTTACTTTCCTTAATAGCGACGTACTCTTCAAAGGGCGTGTTGTTTGTTGCCACCGCAACAACACTATCAAACAGGTCAGCTTTGCCTAGCAGCGTTAACTGAGCTTTCAGTGTTTTAGTGCTTAACTCTGCACATGCCCCACGAAATAGAAGTCGACTGTAGCGGTTTGCTTCAACTAATTCATAATCATTGCCTGCAGGGCGATAAATAACTAACGCATCTAATGAGGCCTCACTTGCCGTAAGGTAGCGCTTTTGACTAATCGATAGACGCACCGCACCTTTCATTTGCTTATGAAAAATCCAGCTGGCCAATGCCGACATGAAAAGCCCTATTACCGCAACTAATACACCAGCACTATAACGCCCCACTTCGGTCTGCATAGACAGCGAAAACTGACGACCTATAAATGAAAAAGGCTCAGTAGTAATAACGGTTCCATCATTAACCAACTCACCATTGCTAAATAGGGTGTGCCCCGAGTCTCGAAGCGCAAAATTAAACTGAGGACCTTCTAGCTCGCCTAGCATAACGCCCAAAATAGTTTGCGCATCAAAGCCCGCCAATAAGTACCCGTGATTAAGTTCTTGAGGGCTAATAGAGCGACCAACAACAATATGGTAGTGACCCGTTGCTGACGAATGTACCAATGTGCTCGCCAACGATTCAGCCAGAGCGGGAATAGTTAGCCCTACCGACGCGAGTGGCTGACCGATAAGTTCGTTCGATAAGCGGGTTTTCATTCCATGGGAGGGCGTAGCAACCCATTGAATAACGCCGTTCTGATCAGCAAATGTTAGCGAACTATAGCCGCGCTGCATCCCCATCAACGACATTGCTTGCGCATTAAACCAATCTACCTGGTTGGGCGCAAAGGTTGGCCAGTTACGCATTAAATTGTGAACGGCTTGGATGCGTTCGGTAGAGAATACTTCCAAGCTAATTTTTACCTGCTCTGCCACTGACTGGGCTTTTGAAACTCTTACGCGCTTATCTTCTTTATCCAGATAAACACCAGCAGAAATAAAAAGTAAGGAAAGAAAAACGAACAACACTAGCGGAAGCCCGTAAATACGGTGGGTAGATCTTGAGCGCATTTCGATTACCTCTCATTCGAGAGAAAAGGACTTTAAACTGCTATTGTGAACATTTTATGAAATGGCCTTTTAATATTTAAGTGGTAGGGTATAACTTTACACATAAATGATTACGTTTAGATAAACGTGTTTCCCATGCAGATACAAGGCGTTACTCATGCACTCAAGCGAAACCCAACTCTCCTACTCCGACGTTGTACAAGCGTATGGCAGAATAAAAGACCACGTAAAGCGTACGCCCATTATGGAATCGAGCTTGTTAAATAAGTGGATGGGACACCGTATTTTATTCAAAGCTGAGTGCCTTCAAACCATAGGCGCGTTTAAGCTTCGCGGCGCACTAAATTTCTTGGCCCACTTAGATGAAGGTGGTGAACTACCTAAAAAGGTGGTGGCAAATAGTTCAGGTAATCATGCTCAAGCCGTGGCATACGCCGCCTCAAAATATGGCATTCCCGCGACTATTTTCGCTAGCGAAACCATTTCTCCGATTAAAGCAGCAGCCACTGAAAGTTATGGTGCAACACTTAAGTTGTTCCCCACTCGCCAAGAAGCAGATATCGCCGTGGACAATGCAGCCGAAGAAGAAGGGATTGTGTGGATCCCACCTTTCAACCATCCAGACATAGTGGCAGGTCAAGGCACCGCGGCCATGGAAGCGTTAGAAGATACAGGAAAGGTAGATGCTATCTTTGCACCTTGTGGCGGTGGTGGCCTGTTATCGGGCACGTTGCTTGCGGCCCGTGCGTTACAACCCGATGCGTTAGTGATTGGAGCTGAACCACTGGCTGCCAACGATGCATCTCAGTCATTACAGCAAGGCGAAATAGTAGCCCTTGATGCGCCGCCAGTAACCCTTGCCGACGGCGCAGCAACGCCCTCGGTTGGCAATGTAACCTTTCCGCTATTACAAGCGCTTGATGATTTTTACGAAGTGGATGAACTACAAATAGCCTATTGGACGCAATGGCTACAGCACCTATTAAAACTCCATATAGAGCCCACTTGTGCCATGAGTATGGCAGCCGTTGCTGCTTGGGCTGCTAACACGCCACCAGGGCAAACGGCATTGGTTATGCTATCAGGCGGCAATATAAGCCAAGCCTCTATGGCCGAAATTTGGCAGCGCGACTTTTTACTACAACCCCCTATTATTAACATGGAAGAATAAGCATGCTAAAAATGCACGTTAATACAACAGAAAGAGTAAGTGGAATTACCCCTAATCAAAGTAACAGATACGGCATTAAACGCTTCATTCTTAAATTCGGTGGCGCGCTTGCTATAGCCACACTATCGGGTGTCGCGTGTGCAGCAACACTTTTTACCAACGTAAAAGGTTACACGCTGAATGAAGATGCTGAGCTAGTATCGTTCACATCGATTCTTATAGACGAAGGCAAAGTGCTTTCTCTCGATATAAAAGCAGATGAGACCACTGCTCAAACGTTAAATATTACCAACACCATTGATGGTAAAGGCCGCGTAATGTTGCCGGGGCTTATTGATGCGCACGGGCATTTATTGGGCTTAGGTGCCAACCTACTTGAAGTTAATTTACGTGAAAGTACCAGTGCTGCCAATGCCGCTGATAGCGTAGCAGAATATGCACTGGCGAATAGCACGCAACCATGGATTACTGGCCGAGGGTGGAACCAAGAATTATGGTCTGATAGAGCCTTTCCCACCAGTGCTGATTTGGATAAAAAAGTGTCCGACCGGCCGGTATGGCTAACTCGTGTAGATCGCCATGCGGGTTGGGCTAATACCAAAACCCTCACCTTGGCGGGTATTACCAAAGACACCCCCACGCCGGTGGGCGGTGAGATAGTTAAAGATGCCAACGGCGAGCCAACTGGGGTATTAATTGACAATGCCATGGCATTAGTCGAACCCTATGTACCAACACAGAGCAATGCGGTTTATAAACGCCAACTTGATGCCGCAGGTAAGCACTTACTATCAAATGGTATCACGTCGATGCATGATGCGGGTGTCGGACGTGGTGTGTACGACTTCTATATTAAACAAGCAGTTCAAGCTGAATTACCCATTCGAATATACGCCATGATAAGCGCCACTGACCCTGACTTAAGTAAACTACTTGGAAAAGGGCCAATACGGGACGCTAACGATTATTTGTACATTCGTTCAGTCAAAGCTTACGGTGACGGAGCCCTTGGCAGTAGAGGCGCAGCCTTATTAGCTCCCTACTCTGACGCTCCCCACCAGCATGGTTTATTACTCACTCAACCTGAGGACATGACGCCGTTATTTACGTCGGTCATCGGTGCTGGGTTTCAATTGAATTACCACGCTATTGGCGACAAAGCGAATCATGTTGCGCTTAATGAATTTGAAAAAACATTTGCTGCTATTGGCGGTAGTGAATTACGTAACCGAATAGAACATGCGCAAGTTATCGCGCCTGAAGATCTCGCTCGTTTTGCCGAGTTAGATGTATTGCCATCCATGCAACCAACACATGCCACCAGCGATAAAAATATGGCTGAAGATCGTATCGGAAAAGACAGAATGGAAGGTGCTTATGCGTGGCAAACTTTACTTGAATCAGGCATTCCTTTGCCATTAGGCTCAGATTTTCCTGTCGAATTGGCAAACCCATTTTATGGTTTGCACGCTGCGGTAACCCGTCAAGACAGAGACAATCAACCGGTGAAAGGCTGGTATGCACACGAAGCGCTTACTATTGAGCAAGCCTTTAAAGGCTTTACATTAGATGCCGCTTACGCGGGACATATGGAAGATACACTTGGCACCCTTACACCGGGCAAATGGGCTGATTTTATTCTGGTTGATCAAGATATCTTCACCATTGATAAAAAAGATATTTGGAAAACCCAAGTGCATGCTACCTACATAGCAGGCAAACAAGTGTTTTCGAAATAGCCGTTGTTGGGAGGCAGCACATTGGAAATTGTTATTATACCGGTTACGCCATTTGCTCAAAACTGTTCGCTTATTTGGGACGCAGGTAGTAAACAGGGGGCATTTGTTGACCCTGGCGGAGATATACAGAAACTTATCGGCGCGGCGTCGGATAATCAGGTCACTATTGAAAAAATCATTCTTACCCACGGTCATTTAGACCATGTAGGTGGCACCGTCGAACTGGCTAAACATTACGATGTGCCGATAATAGGGCCACATCTGGGGGACAAGTTTTGGCTAGATGCCCTTATGCAGCAAAGCCAAATGTTTGGCTTTCCACCTGCCACGCCCTTTGTGCCTAACCAATGGTTAAATGACAAAGATACCATTTCAGTTGGCGAGCTAACGCTTGAGGTGCTGCACTGTCCGGGACATACCCCTGGCCATGTGGTTCTGGTGGAGCGAACGAGTAACAAGGTTATTGTAGGTGATGTGATTTTTGCAGGCTCGATTGGGCGCACTGATTTCCCTCAGGGAAATCATCAACAGCTAATCGATTCAATAAACGCGAATATTTTAACGCTGCCTGACGATATGGAGATTTATCCTGGTCATGGCCCTACCACCACGGTAGCAAAAGAAAAAGCCAGCAACCCTTATGTTGCGGGGCAATGGGGTTAAGTGCTAATAGAAGTACCAATACGGTAGCTTTCCTGCCCATTAAAAAGGCGAGTGAGCCACTCGCCTTTACCTATTGTGCTTCTTTATCTATTGCCTTCTTTACCTATTGCCTTCTTTACCTATTGATAGGCACCGCTGGCATAATGAAGTTCATAGCTGTGGCTATAAATTTCTAAAATGTTGCCAAACGGGTCTTCCATGTAAATCATGCGGTAAGGCTTCTCGCCTGGGTAATAGTAACGCGGTGCTTTCATGCGCTTTTTACCACCGGCTTCTACAATTTTTTCTGCCAAGCCTTCAACGTCAGGGTCTTGAACACAGAAATGGAACACGCCCGTTTTCCAGTATTCGAAGTTATTTTCAGGGTTTTCCTGATTTTTAAACTCGAAAATTTCTACACCCACACGGTCGCCCGTTGAAAGGTGAGCAATACGGAATTTATCCCAACCTGCACCAAATACGTCGGTACACATCTCGCCAATGGCTGAATCATCTTCAACAATCTCAGTGGGCTTCATAATTAAGTACCAGCCTAGTACTTCAGTGTAAAATTTAACTGCGGCATCAAGGTCTGGAACCGAAATACCAATGTGCGAAAATGTACGTGGATAAGGGGTGTTAACTGCTTCAGTCATCGTTATCTCCTCGGAGTAAAGTATGCACGTATATTAACTAGACAAAGCAAACACTAGAAATTATGATTAATTCTCAAATCCATAATTTTAATTTATACCATGCTAAATCCACAGTGGCTTGATACGTTCAAAGTGCTAGTAGAAACGGGGAATTTTACCCGTACCGCAGAACAACGATTTATGACGCAGCCCGGTGTGAGCCAACACATAAAAAAGTTGGAAGTAGCCTGTGGCTGTGAGTTGCTCATTCGCTTGGGTAAAGGTGTAGAGTTAACTGAACAAGGGCAACGGGTTTACGACTATGCGCAAAGCTTGAGTAAGCATGAACAGGCACTCATAGAAAGCTTAAAGTTTGATGCGCCCTACGAAGGAAAGTGTTTAATTGGTTGCTCGGGTGCGTTGGCTCAGCGTTTGTACCCTGTACTTGTTGAGCTACAGGTTGCCCATCCGAGTTTGAGTATACATTTAGAAGTTGCGCCCAACCGAACCATCCTCAATAGCATTCACGCATCTACTCTAGAATTAGGCATCGTCACGCAACAACCGGATGAAGAATTGTTTTCGTCTGAAAAGATCGGTAGCGAATCTTTGGGGCTTATATTGCCCAAAGGTGCTCTTGGTAATTTAAGTACGAATAGTGCTGATAATAGTGCTGATAATGCTAGAAGTAGCCAAGAGAAAGACATTGCCGATATCTTGCTATCGCTTGGGTTAATTAACCACCCCGACGCCATGCACTACCTAAAACTTTACTTTAGCCACTCGGGCGAGCAGGCCCTAATGCAATTAGATCCTAGTCGGTTGCCAAAGCGTGGTTACATTAATCAGCTGTCTCAAATTTTATTACCCGTAAGCAAAGGGCTGGGCTTTACCGTACTGCCCATTAAAGTACTTGATAGCTTTACCAACGCCACTGAAAGTTTAACGATATACCCCGCCACAAACGATGTTGCCGAACCTCTTTACTTTGTGAAAACGCCCCACCGTTCGTTGCCATTACGTTATCAAAAAATTCAGTCGTTGATTGTAGAAACCCTCAACGCATAGTCGCTCTACGTTTAAACAATCGCAGTAAGGTTTCTTTGGCTAAAATTGATAGCTCAATTGCACATAACCGAAGCGCGTGGTGGAGGTAGGCAAACCCTCTTGCTCTCGTATCGACTCAAGGTAATTGCCCGCGAACAATAGCGAGAAACCTGCATCAAACATCCATGCTTTATCGTCTGTCCAAAAACGGATACGGGAATCGACTGTGTGGCCAATATCATCACCGCTTTGCCCTGACGGATCCTGATATTTACCAATAACAAAGCTATCTGTGTTTGACGACAAGGTAGCGGCAGAATAATGAATCCTGCCATCCCAGTTTGCATGTGGGCGAAACTCAACGCGAAACCCTGTCGCAGTTAGGTTTGCAGGTGTTAACGGCCCATGAATAGAAGTATTGTTTAAGTCGGTGCGCCTGCCACCAAATAACCGTTCAAACTGATCATAGCGGTTGTCATTGGGGTTATCATCACCACTGGTGTAATAGTGCTGAAAGGCTAGGTTTGGGTTTAGCCAGTGATTAATTGAACCATCATAGAACTGCGGAGCATTAACGTATGCTTCGGCAAGTCACATATGAAATTTGTAATATATGGATATTCAGATATGTAAGGGTGGAAGTCAATTACAGTACGGTGACAATTACGTGACAGTTGTGACTTTCTAAGGATTGAGCTTGAGTGAGTTAGCGCTAGGATCAGGGCTCGGACTTGTCATGGCCGCTTCAGATTTGTGCACAGGAACATCCACTTTACCGCTGGCAATCACCTCGCCTTGCTGCCATAGTTTCCATTCACCACGCTCGTAAATATCCCATTGTTCGTCATGAGTTAGTGGCGCAGTGGCAATGATACTCACCACATCGTTGGGTGTGGTTTCTGCAGCAAAATCAATCTCTACCTCCACGTCGCTGAGGCAAGCTGGGCCAAACGGGGCACGGCGGGTAATGCTCGCCATTTTGGTGCTACAAAATGAAAACAACCAGTCGCCATTGCTTAATAAACAATTGAATACGCCCTGCTCTGCGTAGCCTTTTGCGATATCCACCAGTGTATCGGCCAATTGTTGCGGCATCGCATCACGAGGCAAGTTCTCGCGCACCTGATTCATTAAGTCGCAGAACATGGCTTCGCTGTCGGTATCCCCAACGGCTTCATACATGCCTTCACGAGGTACAAAGTTAGGCAGCTGCCCATTGTGGGCAAACACCCAATACTTACCCCACATTTCACGGGTGAAAGGGTGGGTGTTAGCAAGGTTTATATTGCCTACATTAGCTTGGCGAATATGACAAATAGCCGTTTCGCTTTTAATCGGCAGGTGAGATACAAACTCTGCAATTTGAGAGGTAGCACAGGGCTCTGGATCGTGAAAAAGGCGAATGCCCTTGCCTTCATAAAATGCCATGCCCCAGCCATCTTTGTGCGGGCCTGTCTCGCCACCACGTCGGGTGAGACCGGTAAAGCTAAAACACAAATCAGTTGGCGTATTGGCACTCATGCCAAGCAGTTCACACACGATGCACCCTTTTTTAAAACGTTAATAGTAGCAGGCATTGAGCATAAACAAGCTTGGCGCGCTAAGCAACGCGCAATACGTCTAATTTACACCTATTTATTGTGCCTGTTTTGCAAGCTAGCTGGGCGATAAGGCGCATCTACACCAACATACGCTGGACCAAAGGTAGCTAAGCCCTTTGGGGTTAAAAATGCATCAGGCGCAGGCAAAATAATCACCGCTAACGATTGGCCAATTTCATAATGCGGATTGGTCACTGGCTCACCAGTATTCTCATCAATTACACAAATGAGATCTGGAATAGTCACATCCACTTTACCATCGTAGTAGCTGACTAGGTTTTCGTTCTTAACCCCTAACTGGTAGGTATGTCCTGCGTCATTCCCTTCATCTAGCCCTAATGCCAAAGCAGATTCCGAGGGAGTATTGATATCAGAACCTACGGTGAATAAACCTGACCCAGCCATATGAAAAGGGGCTGGTGTAGGAGCAGTATTACAACTGCTCCTTACGGTTTTTAGTTGTGCTTCCTCGGGAGCTTTGGGTAGATGCTCACTTACAGGCTTACTTAAGCTTCTTCGTAAAGTGTTGCAATCCACTTCTCTTCAGAAATGAAGCTCCACGCCCACTTATCCCATTTACTATCGAGCCCTGTTTCAGTAATTGCTTCAAGGCTCATGCCTTTTGCTTTCTGCGCTTTTACAAAGGCAAAAGTTTCTTCAATCATGGCAAGAAAGGTAGTGTACTCAGCTTTGTTGCTAAGTTCACCATGACCAGGAATGAGCACAGTATCGTCATCTATTTTCGCTAACACTTGCTTTACTGAATCAATGTAACCTTCAACACTGCCACCAGAATTCAAATCAATAAATGGAAATAACCCACTAAAGTACAAGTCACCTGTGTGCAAAACATCCGGTTGTTCAAACCACACTATGCTATCGCCGTCGGTGTGCCCTGATTCAAGATGCATAATGTGAATGGTTTCACCGTTGAAATGTAACTTAATGCCGTTTTCATAAGTGATAGCGGGTAGCGCATCTGGCGATACTTTTTCATCGTTGGCTAATCGAACGCGCACGTTATCGTGGGCGAGAATAGTCGCGCCTTTGTGGCTGTGGAAGAACGCGTTCGAGCCTGTATGGTCGCCGTGGTAATGGGTGTTAATCACATACTTTGGTTTATCGCTACCAAGCTCGCCGAGTGCCGTCGCAATTTTTTCAGCTAAAGGGGCGAATTGATCGTCAATAATTAGAATGCCATCGTCACCGGCAGAAACGCCGATATTGCCACCCATCCCCGTTAACATATGCACAGAACCTTTTAGTGCTGTTGCCTCTATTTCAACCTTTTCGAAGCGGTCTTGCGAAAAAGCGGCTGGAATGAAGGTAGTCGAGACTAAACTTGCAGCAAGTAGAAAAGTTCGGGTAAATTTGTGCGTCATTAGGGTTCCCTTAAAGAGTGCTTATTATTGAATAGATTTAAATACACTATGACCTAGTTTGCGGTTCAGATCATTTTTTCATCGTTTGGGATCTCACCAATATAAGCAAATCGAGGGACAGACTTACCTTCTACCAGCACCTCTTCTTCAAACATACTTAATGGGCGCACCCACAGGGCTTTTTCGCCATAACATGGGCGATATACCACTAAAGAAGACTCGTCTTCTGAATGTGTCGCTACTTCATAAACGTCGTAATCACTGCCTTTATAATGGCGGTAGCGACCTGGGGTTTTGAGCTCTTGGTTTTTAGGTTTTGGGGTAGTCATGATGGCTCCTGCTTTTTACTTTTTGTTAATTTGAATACGGTAGAAGTCGGACTCTGTTCATAAAGCGTCTGATAAGGTTGCTCAATTTTGAAGTTATTCACTAATCTACTCGGCTATCTACTCATCTAGGTACTCACCTATCTCGCACTTTACTTCCCCCTTCTACTCACCCTCTAGGGGTAAAGGGAGTTGATGTATGGTTTGTGCCTCACCAAGACCAATGTGCAGACCAACTAAGCGTATACCACGGCCTTTAGCACGCTCGTAAGCTTCTTGTAGTAGGGTATCAAAGTAATGCGCATTTAACGAAGGGCATCGATGCTCAACCGTGGTTAGCTGGAAGTCTTGAAATTTAAGTTTCACCCCTTGAGTACGAATACGAATAGGCTTGCCTGTGCGCTTTTCATGCGCCTGTATGCGTTCCTGAAGCTTTTCTAGTAAATGAGGCATAAAGTCGCGACATTCTTCCAATGAGTGAATATCGTTGCTTAGCGTGCGCTCTACGCCTATAGACTTACGTTCTCTCGATACTGACAGTTCTCGATCATCAATACCGTGAGCACGCTCCCATAATACCGCACCAAATTTACCTAATTCTTTTTGTATGCGCTCAAACGGGTAACTGCGCACATCGTTACAGGTAGCTAAGCCTAATCGTTGTAGCTTTTGCATTGTTACCTTACCTACCCCGGGAATTTTTTTAAGAGGCATAGCCCTTACAAAACTATCTAATTTATCCGGGGTAATGACACAAATACCATTAGGCTTATTCTCATCACTGGCCACTTTTGCTACGAACTTACAGGGTGCAACGCCCGCCGAGGCGGTTAACCCCAGCTCTGACTCAATTCGACTTCTAATTTCTTCAGCTATTAACGTGGCACTGCCACCGCAATATTGGCTATTGGTCACATCGAGGTAGGCTTCGTCTAACGAAAGTGGTTCGATTAAATCGGTATAGTCGGCAAATATTTCGCGGATTCGTTGGGACTCTTTTACATACGCCTCCATACGCCCTTTCACTAAGGTAAGATTTGGGCAAAGCTTGAATGCGTAAGCGGTAGCCATGGCGGAACGAACGCCATATTTACGGGCAGGGTAATTACAGGTAGAAATAACCCCTCGATGCTGAGAGCTTCCACCAATGGCAATAGGAATATTACGTAACGCGGGATTGTCACGCATTTCAACCGCAGCATAAAAGCAATCCATATCTACATGGATGATTTTTCGCATGCCGTATTGCCCCCTAAACTGCCAAACGAATTGAACAGCTCCACAAAAAACTGTATAGAAAGACAGTATTCTAAAGCATATCAATTCGCCTTACCAGCGAACAGGATGAATAGTAAGCGACTACTTACTGCACAAATAGTAAATCAAAGATAAAAAAAAGCGCGGTAAGTTTTAACTTACCGCGCATCTGAATTTATACATTGTGGCGCTTTTGCGTATTTTTTATGACTTAACAAAAAGCGACAAGATCAGATTAAAGGATCTGATTCTGTTTCCATTCATTCAATTTCTTTTCTCTCGCTTCTTCTTTTTCCATACGAGATTTTTTGCGATCGCAAGGCTCTGGGCAATCACAGGCTTTCGCGATTCCTAATGCGCCTAGTCCACCGCAACTACCTGAGATAGTTTTGCGCTGCACCAAGTAGCCAACAGCCATGGCGAGTACCATAGTGAGGAAGAAACCGAATGCTAAAATAAACGTAGACATAGCCTACTCCTTAGTTATTTACTGTTACCAGTTTATCAAATTCTGGCGTGGCATACTCTTCAAATCCATCTGCTGTGCGACGAATGAGGAATACAGCAAGTTGTTCTTGCTCTGCAAGGTTAATTGCTCGTTCCCACCCCATTACATTAAACGCTGTGGCTAAACCATCAGCAATCATTGAAGATGGATTGACTACCGTAACCGACACCAAATCATGGGTTATCGGCGAGCCGGTATTCGGGTCAATTAAGTGAGAGTAGCGTTTCCCATCTTCTTCGTAATAGTTACGATAATCACCCGATGTCGCTATGGCGTTAGTCCCTATAGACACCACTTTTTGTACCGCGCGTTCTGTCGTTACCGGCTTTTCAATCGCAATTAGCCATTCACTGCCATCGCCGCGTTCGCCTTTAACCCGCATTTCACCACCAATTTCTACAAGGTAATGCTGCAAGTTATGAGCATCTAAAATGGCTGCGACTTCATCAACACCATAACCCTTTGCAATTGTTGATAAATCAACGTAAAGCATAGGGTTTGCCTTCATAAGACCGGTTGGCGTAGTAGATAATTTCTCATAGCCTACATAATCTCGTACAGCATCGATATCGGCTTGGGTTGGCACTTTTTCAGGGCGTTTATTAGGTCCAAAACCCCACAAATTGACCAAAGGCCCAACCGTAACATCTAGCACGCCGTCACTCAAACGAGCCAACCGCAGAGCTTCGTTAACTACCGTTAATGTCTCTTTAGACACCTCGAAGTTATCAGAATAACGATATTGGTTAAATCGAGATAACTCAGACGTAGTGTCATAGGTAGACATTAATTTATTAATATTAACGAGCTCTGCATCAATCTCTTCCTGCAAGCCTTCAACTTCTTTTTCACCTTCCGCAAGCACATACTTAACATTATAAGTCGTGCCCATGGTCTGGCCTTGCAGATGCGCTACTGCAAGCGGTTTGTCGCTGCAACTTGCTATCATTAGAATACTGATAGCGATAATAGCTAACGCTATACGTGCAAAAAATCGAATCACGTTTATGGTCCTTTAACTAAACAAAAAGGGGGCTCTCGCCCCCTTTCTTACTTAATCGATTTCGGATTAACCACCGAAGTCATCAAGCATTATATTTTCGTCTTCAACACCTAGTTCTTTCAACATGTTGATAACGGCTGCGTTCATCATAGGTGGTCCACACATGTAGAACTCACAATCTTCTGGCGCAGGGTGGTCTTTCAAATAGTTCTCAAGAAGAACTTGGTGAATGAACCCAGTGTAACCTTCCCAGTTGTCCTCAGGTTGAGGATCTGAAAGGGCAACATGCCATTTGAAGTTATCGTTTTCTGCAGCTAACTCATCAAAGTCTTCTGTATAGAACATTTCACGAAGTGAACGTGCACCGTACCAGAAGCTCATCTTACGATCTGATTTTAAGCGACGAAGTTGGTCGAAGATATGTGAGCGCATTGGTGCCATACCAGCTCCACCACCAACGAATACCATTTCGTTCTCGGTTTCTTTAGCAAAGAACTCACCAAATGGACCAGAGATTGTCGCTTTGTCGCCTTCTTTAAGGCTCCAGATGTACGATGACATTTTACCAGCAGGTAGACTTAGGTTATTAGGTGGCGGCGTAGCGATACGCACGTTCAACATAATAATACCTTCTTCTTCCGGGTAGTTAGCCATTGAGTAAGCACGAATAGTTTCTTCATCTACCTTAGATTCGATATCGAAGAAGCCAAAGCGCTCCCAATCACCACGATACTCATCAGGGATTTCAAACTCTTTGTACTTAACATGATGCGCAGGGGCTTCAATTTGAATATAACCACCAGCACGGAAAGGTACGCTTTCACCGTTAGGAATCTGAAGCTTAAGTTCTTTGATGAAAGTGGCTTTGTTATCATTAGAAATAACTTCACAATCCCACTTTTTAACACCAAATACTGACTCTTCAAGTTCGATTTCCATGTCTTGCTTAATCGCAACCTGACATGACAAACGACAGCCTTCACGAGCTTCACCTTTAGTGATGTGATCAAGTTCAGTTGGAAGTATTTCACCACCACCTGAATGTACGTCTACACGACACTGACCACATGAACCACCGCCACCACATGCTGAAGATACGAAGTACCCTGCATCGGCTAGTGCACCAAGAAGCTTGCCGCCTGGCTCAGTTTTAATTGCTTTGTCTGGGTCGCCATTAATGGTGATAGTTACATCACCGCTTGGTACCAGCTTCGACTTAGCAAACATGATGATAAATACTAGCGCCAATACAATGGCAATAAACATGCCGACGCCTAGGAAAATTTCTACTTGATTCATTTATATGCTCCCGAGCTCGATTACAGCTGAATACCAGTGAATGACTGGAAGCCAAGTGCCATAAGACCCGCAATCATGAACACAGAGCCCAGACCACGAATACCATCAGGCATATCGGCATATTTAAGCTTTTCACGTACAGCGGCCAAAAGCACAATTGCGATTGCCCAACCCATACCACTTCCTACGCCGTAAACAACACTTTCGGTCAAGTTGTATTCACGTTGTACCGCGAATGCCACACCACCGAAGATAGCGCAGTTAACCGTAATTAGCGGAAGGAAGATACCAAGCGCGTTATAAAGCGCAGGGAAAAACTTGTCTAAGCTCATTTCCAAAATTTGAACCAATGCCGCGATAACGCCGATAAAGGTTAAGAAATTCAGGAAGCTTAAATCTGCATCAGGGAAACCAGCCCAAGCAAGTGCACCTGGTGCAAGAATGTTCACATAAATGATTTGGTTAACCGGTACAGAAATACCCAGTACTACGATTACCGCAACACCAAGACCCATAGCAGTTTTAACTTTCTTCGATACCGCCAAGAAGGTACACATACCTAAGAAAAGTGATAACGCCATGTTCTCAACAAAAATTGAGCGAACAAATAACGACAAATAATGTTCCATGACTTACTCCTTAGGCTCTACTTGCTCGGGACGAAGGGTACGGATAACCCAAATCATACCGCCGATTAAGAAGAATGAGCTAAATGGTAGGATTAACAAACCATTACCCTGATACCAACCACCGTTTTGAACTAAAGGAAGAATTTCGAAACCTAAAATAGTACCGAAACCAAATAGCTCTTTAATTGTACCAATAACAATCAATACGAATGAGTAACCCAAACCGTTACCAATACCATCTAAAAAGCTCATCAGAGGTGGGCTCTTCATTGCATAGGCTTCAGCACGACCCATTACGATACAGTTAGTAATAATCAAACCAACGAATACCGACAGCTGCTTCGAAATTTCGTACGAATAAGCCTTCAATATTTGGTCAACTACGATTACCAACGACGCAATGATAGTCATTTGGATGATGATACGAACGCTTGATGGTATCTGGTTACGAATCATTGAAATAAACAAGTTCGAGAACGCGACAACCGTAGTTAGCGCTAAAGACATTACCAAGGCTGTTTCTAGCTTAGTGGTAATAGCCAGTGCCGAACAAATACCCAGAACCTGTAAGGCGATAGGGTTGTTGTCCATAATTGGCCCAAAGAGGGCCTTTTTCATTTCTTTAGTATCTGCCATGAGACTCCCCTTATGAACGCCATGCCTGAGTCTTCAGGAACTGGCCGAAGCCTTGCTCGCCTACCCAGTATTGAATAGTGTTTTCAACACCTTTACTGGTTAGGGTAGCACCTGAAAGCGCATCAATAGTGTGTGGATTGCTTGGGTTTGCATTTTTAACTACGCGGATAGCCACTTCGCCATCTTCAAATAGTTTCTTTCCATCCCATTTGTCCTGCCACGCTGGGTTTTGCACTTCGCCACCTAGTCCAGGTGTTTCTTTTTGTTGATAGTAAATCAACTCACGAACTGTTTCGCCATCGGCGTCAAGGGCAAGAAAACCGTACATAAGATCCCATAGACCACTACCGTGCACAGGCAAGATAATGCGAGATACATCGCCAGCTTCGTCACGTACCAAATAAACACTGGCAACATTAGGGCGACGTTGGAAGCCAACGTTGCTGCTAGTCACTTTTGTGCTGTACTCAGTTTGCTTTGCTGCTTTATACATATCGTAATCTGGCTCTGGTGCTTCTACAAACTCACCGCTTTCCAAATCAACATAGCGAGATTCAATCTTTTCGCTATATGTACTTTCGATTGCTTTACCCGTCATGCCTGTTTCGTAAAGCCCTGCTGCGTTCAAAATGTTGCTCTTTTTATCAAGCGACGCATTAGTTTGTTGTAACGAGCGCAAGCCTACAGCGGCGCCAGATACAACAATTGAACACACAAGACAAACGGCAACTACAACGCCAATCGTTTTTCCTAAAGATTCTTTTTTAGCCGACACGAGCTACCCTCCGCTTGATATTACTTTGTGCGACGAAATAGTCGAACAGTGGCGCCCAAAGGTTGGCAAAAAGAATGGCCAACATTACACCTTCTGGGAAGGCTGGGTTTAGCACACGTACAAGTACTGTCATAAAGCCGATGAAAATACCGTATGCCCACTTACCTTGGTTGGTAAACGATGCAGACACAGGGTCTGTCGCCATAAAGAACATACCAAAGGCAAGACCACCAATAACAAAGTGCCAATATGCAGGCATAGCAAACATGTAGTTGGTATCGCTACCAATCATATTCAGCAAGGTGGCAAACACGGCTACCCCGATTGCTACACCAGCAACAATTCGCCAGCTTGCAATACGCATGTACATAATGAACAAGCCACCAATTAAGATAGCTAATGCCGAAACTTCACCCGCAGAACCTGCGATAGTTCCGAAAAAGCTATCAAACCAAAGGTCCATGTTGGCGTAATCAAGCGCGCCTGAAGCCGCTTGGCTTAATGATGTTGCACCTGAGTACCCATCAGCAGCAACCCAAACTTGGTCACCAGAGATTTGTGCAGGATAGGCGAAGTATAAGAACGCACGACCAGACAATGCAGGGTTAAGGAAGTTACGGCCAGTTCCACCGAAGACTTCTTTCGCGATAACCACACCAAAGGTAATACCTAATGCAACCTGCCAAAGCGGAATAGTTGCTGGTAACGTTAATGCGAAAAGTACCGAGGTTACGAAGAAACCTTCGTTAACTTCGTGCTTACGTACCGAAGCAAATAGTACTTCCCAGAAGCCACCAACAATAAAGGTAACTGCATAGATAGGTAACCAGAAACAGGCACCGTAGAAGAACATGCCTAGCAAACCAGAATTCGCTAAGTCTCCACCTAAGGCAGTGAATAATCCTGCTTGCCATGTATCAGGCAGTGTACCGGCACCAGCAGCAATAGCTTCTTGCGCTTGGAAACCAATGTTATACATACCGAAGAACATTGCTGGAAATGTTGCTAACCACACCAAAATCATGATGCGTTTAAGGTCAATGCTGTCACGCACGTGCGTGTTAGCTTTGTTTACTTTACCAGGAGTATAGAAAATAGTTGCCGCTGCTTCATACAGTGCATACCATTTTTCGTGCTTTCCACCTGGCTCAAAGTTCGGTTCAATCTTTTCTAAATACGCTTTTAAACCCATGACTAACCCTCTTTCTCAATCGTGGTCAAACAGTCGCGTAAAATCGGGCCGTAGTTGTATTTGCCAGGGCATACATAGGTACACAATGCCAAATCTTCTTCGTCCAACTCTAAACAACCCAATGTCTGAGCACTGTCACAATCACCAGAAATCAGATCTCTAAGCAAAAGCGTAGGGATGATATCTAGGGGCATAACGCGTTCGTAATTACCAATTGGCACCATCGAGCGCTCAGAGCCATTGGTTGTTGTTGTCATATCAAACTTCTTGCTGCCACCTAAGTGACCAAGATAAGCGCGCGTGACGGAATGCTTGTCTGAACCAGGCGTGATCCAACCAAGGAATTTCTTCTCGCGACCTTCTTTAAGCAGTGATACTTGGGTGTGGAAACGACCTAGGAAGCCGTGAACACCTTGTGCGGTTACGCCGTTTAATACGGAACCTGAAACCACACGTACGTCACCGTCTTGTTGTTCGTTTGCTAGCAACTCTTCTAAATCAGCACCGATAGTGGTACGAACTAGACGAGGATTTTTAGCAGATGGACCACCAATAGCAATAACACGACGGGCATCTAGCTCACCCGTAGTAAGCAACGCGCCAAAGGCCATTACATCTTGGTAGCTAATGTGCCAAACCGTTTTATTCAAACCAGCAGAATCCAAATAATGGATATGTGTACCTGCTAAGCCGGCTGGGTGTGGTCCTCCGAATTCTTCTACGTCTACTGCGGCATCGCCAGTGGCTACTGATGAGCCTGGAGCTTTACAAACGTAAACTTTGCCGCCACTTAACTGCGTTAACGCTTTTAAGCCGTTTACGAAGTCATCGTTGCGCTCAGCAATAATCACCGCTGGGTCCGCGGCTAGCGGATTGGTGTCCATTGCTGTAACAAAGATTGAATTTGGTACCGAGTCAAGGGCTGGAGATTTGCTAAATGGACGCGTACGTAACGCTGTCCACATACCTGACTCAACTAGGATTGATTGGAGTTGCTCCCGCTCAGTACTCGCGATTTTGTCTGCAGCAATTTTATCAAAGCTAACAGCATCACTGCCATTAACCTTAACCACTACTGATTGCAATACACGCCTTGCACCACGGTTTACCTCTACCACTTCACCCGCAGCTGGAGCAGTGAACTTAACGCCAGGATTCTTTTTGTCTTCAAAAAGCATCTGGCCTTTTTTCACTACATCGCCAACTTGGACGTGCATGGTAGGACGCATACCCACATATTCTTCTCCCAGAATGGCAACGCGTGAAACAGCAGACCCTTCAGCGATCTCCTGCTTCGGCGCTCCCTCTATTGGGAGGTCGAGACCTTTCTTGATTTTTATCATATGTAATCGCACTACTCTAATAGAAATACTCTTTTGCATGACCGCAGACAATCCTGCTTATCAGCATGCAAAAGCGTACTATTGTTAAGGTGTAGAACACCTTTAATATTTAGATTGACGGAATTTACTTACTGTTACGGTCAGCCTGTTATGAAGCCGTAACTTACATTCCAAATGTATAAGCGACGTTATACGCCTTTTCTTTTATAGACCAACAGTGAAAATTTACACTTATTTTTGTTGTTGTATTACTGCAATTAACGCTGTTGTTGAGTAGAAGTAGAATAGACCCCTACTTAATTTCGGGATTTTAGCATTAACCGAGCGGTTTGTGCCACGCAAATCATAGATAAAGAGCAACTTTTCTATAATTTAATGTAAACCCCATTTACGTTTAAGTGGTAAGTAAACAACGAAAAAGCCGTCTATTCGACGGCTCTACTCAATATTAGGCTTATTTAAGTATAGTAAACCTCTACCATTTCACGAGCGGGTCAATATCCTGTTCGTAATCAACACCTTCAACATCAAAACCAAACAGTTTTAAGAATTCGTGGTGATAACCAGCGTAATCGCTTAGTTCATGAAAGTTCTCTTGGGTCACTTTGTCCCACAAGGCTTGAATTTTAGCTTGCGTAACGTCATTGGTTTCAATGCCGTCCATGCGATAGCGGTTTGCCTCATCTAATGTGGGTGTATCACCAAATAGGCAAGTTGAGAACAACCCATGTATTTGTTCAATACAGCCCTCATGGGTCCCGTCGCGCTTCATCACTTCCTGCATTAACGAGATATAAAGCGGCATAACCGGAATGGCAGAACTGGCTTGTGTGACCAAGGCTTTCAACGAACTTACATTCGCTTCAACGAGTAATTCGGTATTTTTGCCAATGATAGCCGCGGCAGCTCTGTCTAAGTCTTCTTTTGCTTTTCCGATGGTCGCTTGACCATAGATGGGCCACGTTAGTGCTTTGCCGATATAGGTGTACGCCGTGGTCTTGCAACCTTCAGCAAGTACGCCAGCCTCTGCTAGATGATCCATCCAGCGCTCCCAATCTTCTCCGCCCATGACTTTAATGGTGTTTAAGATTTCGTCGTCATTTGCCGCCTCTAGCGTAACATCATGCACTTTATCTTTGTCGGTATCGTACGTTTTGGTGGTGTACTCACGCCCCACAGGTTTAAGCGTAGATTTATAGACCACGCCCGTATCTGGATCGGTTCTGCGCGGTGATGCCAAGCTATAAATCACAAGGTCGACCTTGCCCATATTGGCTTTAATCTTATCGATTGTTTGCGCTTTAATTTCATCTGAAAACGCATCACCGTTAATAGTTTCAGCATAAAGCCCTTTTTTAGCTGCCTGCTGATGGAAGGCTGCAGTATTGTACCAACCTGCTGTGCCAGTTTTACGTTCTGAAGGCGCTTTTTCGAAGCAAACGCCAAGGGTTTTTGCACCATAACCAAATGCAGAAGTAATACGCGATGCCAATCCGTAACCGGTTGAGCTACCAATCACTAGCACGTTTTTAGGGCCATCACCTAAGTTGCCTTTCTCTTCAATATAGGCAATTTGTTGTTCTACTGACTTTGCACAACCCACAGGATGTGCGTTTGTGCAGATAAAGCCTCTCACTTTAGGCTTGATAACCATAATCATTTTCCTTTTTTATGCGTGCGCCTATTGTAAACGTGCAAGGGCTTATAACAACTCGGAGCAGATGACACTAACTAAGCACCGAACACCCTATTCATCAAAAAGATACACATGTACAAACGGGTAGCGAAGTTCGAAAGCGGTTTTTAAAGTCTATATCGAAAGAATATCTTGGAACGCTATGTAATGTATACGAAAACAAAAATGATGAGCGACTATTGCGCTAGAAGCAAATGAAAAAGCGAGAGTTCAAACTATATTACGAACTGAAAATAAGTAAGGCAGAGACAGGAAAGTGAAGTATGAAATGTGGCGTTAAATATAAAGTGGAATGAATCATGACTACACATGAATAAAAAGGTGAGCCCCCACAAGAGCTCACCTTTTTGAGTGAATTAACCTAAGATATCAAGCAATTCAACATCAAAAATTAACGTGCTGTATGGTGCGATTGCTGCACCAGCACCTTGCTCACCGTACGCAAGGTCGTGTGGTACGTATAGACGCAGCTTAGCACCAACTTTCATAAGCTGTAATGCTTCAGTCCAGCCTCTGATCACGCCGCCAACTGGGAATTCAGCCGGTTGACCACGATCGTAAGAACTGTCAAAAACGTCACCTGAAGTAAGTGTACCGTGGTAATGAACGCGAACCGTGCTATCTGCAGTTGGCGTTTCGCCATCGCCTTCAGCCAATACTTCGTATTGTAGGCCAGATTCAGTCACTTGAACTTCTTCACGCTTTGCGTTTTCTTCAAGGAACTTAACGCCTTCTTCGATAACCGCTTTGCTTGCTTCTTCTTTCTCAGCTTGCATACGCTTATGGATTTCGCCGAATGCATCACGTAGTGCGTCGTTATCAACCTGCGGAGCTTGACCCGCGAAAGCATCTTTTAAACCTGCCACTACTGCGTCAATCGCCATACCTTCGAAAGGATTAGATTGCAATTGTTGACCCATTTGAAAACCAATGCCGTAACTTGCTTGGGTTTCTACTGTGTTGAATGTATCAGTCACAAGAACTCCTGAAATTAAATTACAAATGCAGTACAAATTTCAAACAAACCGCGTTTCACGAATATGTTTCTGCATTTTCCGGTGCCAGAGTGTAGCACACCAGAATTTATCTTGCTTTGAGCATTAAATAGATAGGTGCAAATGGAACGATTTATTGTAAATTATAACGCAAAGTGGTTTTACAACTTGTTAAGTACTTAGTATGGTGAAGGCCATATAATTGGGAGGATAGCATGCACACTCATTACGATGCTGAACTAAAAGATACAGTTAGATACCTTGGCAAAACGCTAGGTGAAACCATCAAAAACCAATTAGGCCAAGAATGGCTTGATCGCATTGAGAAGATTCGAAAAGACGGCCGAGCGTCTTATCAGGGCGACACGAATTGCAGTGACGAACTGAAAGAAACTTTCAAAACGATGACCGACAGCGACTTGCTGACGGTGGGTCGTGCTTTCGCACAGTTTCTAAATCTAGGAAATATTGCTGAGCAGGAATATAACAGCGCAATGAACGTTGACGCGTCTATTGATGCACTGTTTAAGCATCTAGACAAAGCCGAACTCACGGCTGATAAAGTGCAAGAAGCTGTGGGCAAGTTAAACATCGATTTAGTGTTAACGGCCCACCCGACTGAAGTAACCCGTCGTACTCTTATTCATAAACACAAAGAACTAGCAGACTGCTTACAAGAGGTTCATCAAGAATCGCTAACTGGCGCAGACAGAAGTAAAGTTGAAACCCGTGTTGCTGATTTAATTAGTCAGGCTTGGCATACAGAAGAAATTCGCTCTGTACGCCCTACCCCTGTAGATGAAGCTCGCTGGGGATTTTCAGTTATTGAAAATTCACTGTGGGAAGCCGTTCCTGATTTCTTGCGCGAGCTAGATGGCCGCCTGCAGGAAGATTACAGTGTGTCGCTTCCGCTCGATGCTTCACCGGTACAATTTAGTTCTTGGATGGGCGGTGACCGCGACGGTAACCCATTTGTAACCTCAAAAGTTACCGAGCAAGTACTATTGTTAGCGCGTAAACGTGCCGCGAAACTTTTCGCATTAGATTTAGACCGCTTGCAAGTTGAGTTGTCTATGTACGACTGCAATGACGCATTACGCGAAAAAGTAGGTGATGCGAACGAACCTTACCGCGCTCTACTTCGCCCATTGCTTGACCGTTTTATCGCTACCCGAGATGGTATTGCTAGTTATTTAGCAGGTAAAAACCCAGATACGTCTAACTGGATTGAAAGCAACGACGAACTGTTAGAAGCACTATTGCTTTGCCACCAGTCACTTATAGACTGCGGTATGGACGTAGTCGCTAAAGGCTTATTGCTAGATTCCATTCGCCGTGCACATGTGTTCGGTATCCACTTACTTCGCTTAGATGTGCGCCAAGATTCAGAACGTCACGCCGATGTATTTAGCGAACTGACCCGCTACCTTGGCCTGGGTGATTACTCTCAGTGGAGCGAAGAAGATAAACAAGCCTTCTTGCTACGTGAACTTGGCTCGAAACGCCCCCTATTCCCTGCACAATGGGGCGCATCTGACGATGTGAAGGAAGTACTTGAGACATGCAAAGTCATTGCTAAACATAGTAAACATGGCTTTGGTATTTACATTATTTCGATGGCAAGTGAGCCATCAGACGTACTTGCGGTTCAATTGCTGCTTAAAGAAAGCGGTGTTGATTGGCCGATGCCTGTAGCACCTTTATTTGAAACGCTAGACGATTTAAACAACTCGCCAAGTGTTATGCGCAAATTGCTTTCTATCGACAGGTATCGTGGCTATGTGAAAGGCCGTCAGTTCGTGATGATTGGTTATTCAGATTCAGCCAAAGATGCCGGTGCACTAGCGGCAGGTTGGGCTCAGTATCAATCTCAAGAAGCACTAGTAGCTATTGCCGAAGAATTTAATTGTTCGCTTACTTTATTCCACGGCCGTGGCGGTACAATTGGCCGAGGCGGCTTACCTGCCCACGCAGCGATTTACTCGCAGCCTCCTGGCTCATTGGAAGGTGGATTCCGCGTTACTGAACAGGGCGAAACTATTCGTTATAAGTTTGGTATGCCTAAACTGGCCAAACGTAGCTTAGGCATTTATGCCAGCGCGATAATTGAAGCTATGTTGTTCCCACCCCCAGCACCAAAGGAAGAGTGGCGTGACTTGATCTCTACTATGGCAGGTCAAGGGCGTGACAACTACCGTGCTACTGTGCGTCATGACGAAGATTTTGTACCCTACTTCCGCGTAGCTACACCTGAACAAGAGCTTGGTAAGTTACCGCTAGGCAGCCGACCTTCTAAGCGTAAACCACAAGGTGGTATTGAAAGCCTTCGTGCAATCCCTTGGATATTTGCATGGGCGCAAACTCGTCTAGTCTTGCCGTCATGGTTGGGTGTAATGCGCGCTATCGATAGCGTGAAGAATGCCGAAAATGAAAAAGTCGTGAATGAAATGTTCGCTGAATGGCCTTTCTATCGTTCACGCCTTTCGATGCTGGACATGGTATTCCATAAAGCGGACCCGCGTATCAGTGAAGCCTACGATGAGCGCTTGGTACCAGAAGAGCTTAAGCATTTTGGAGCAGCTCTTCGAGAGGAACTCAAAGAGAGTATTGCTTCATTGCTTGAACTCACTGGCGAAAACGACATCATGAAAGCTGATCCGTTAGGGAAAGAATCAATGGAAATTCGTGCTGCGTATTTGCAGCCGCTTCATTATTTGCAAATCGAGTTGCTAGATCGAATTCGTAAAGCGGGTGATGATGTACATAACCCTGATTTGGAACGTGCCATGATGGTAACTATTACTGGTATCGCGACCGGCATGCGTAATACAGGTTAATACTTATCTTGATAGGTACATAATCATGCTATTTGATTAAATAGCACAAATAAAAAAGCCCGCTAAAAGCGGGCTTTTTAATGAGATTACATTACAAACTAATTATTAAGCCTGTAATTCAAAGCGATCGGCATTCATCACTTTAGTCCAAGCACTAACAAAGTCTTTAACGAACTTCTCTTTATTATCGTCTTGCGCATAAACCTCAGCGTAAGAACGTAATATAGAGTTCGAACCGAAGACCAAGTCAACACGAGTGGCTGAATAAACTTGCTCACCGGACACTCTATCTACAATGCCGTAAGTGCTTTTACTAGTGGGCTTCCACGTGTATTGCATGTCGGTAATAGTCGTGAAAAAGTCATTCGTTAGTGAGCCAGCACTACCTGTAAACACGCCATGTGCAGTGCTTTGGTAATTCGTGCCCATTACACGCATTCCACCTACTAACACCGTCATCTCTGCAGCCGTTAACCCAAGTAACTGAGCTTTGTCTAACAACAGTTCCTCTGGTTTAACCACGTAGTCTTTCGGCAAGTAGTTCCTGAAACCATCGGCCTGCGGCTCTAACGGTGCAAAAGAATCAGCATCCGTCATATCATCAGTAGCATCACCACGACCTGCTGCAAACGGAACATCAACGCTGAACCCTGCCGCTTCTATAGCCTTCTCTACACCCACATTTCCTGCTAACACAATGGTGTCAGCTAGACTGGCACCAGCTGCTTCTGCAAGCGGTTTCAACACCGACAATACCTTAGCTAGCTTTTCCGGTTCATTAGCTTCCCAGTCTTTCTGAGGCGCTAATTGAATGCGTGCACCATTAGCACCACCACGTAAGTCAGAACCACGGAAGGTTCTAGCACTGTCCCATGCAGTCGATACCATTTCACTTACGGTAAGGTCTGACCCAGCGATACTGGCTTTCAATGCATCTACATCGTAGGACGTACTACCTGCAGGTACAGGATCTTGCCAAATAAGTGTTTCTTGTGGCACTTCAGGACCGATATAACGTACTTTTGGCCCCAAATCACGGTGAGTCAGTTTAAACCATGCTTTAGCAAATACTTCACTGAAGTAGTCTGGGTTGTTGTAAAACTTCTCAGAAATCTCACGGTAGATTGGGTCCATTTTCATGGCCATATCTGCATCAGTCATAATAGGGTTATAACGTTTTGATGGGTCTTCAACATCAACAGGCTTGTCTTCCTCTTTAATGTCGATAGGTTCCCATTGCTCTGCGCCCGCTGGTGATTTTTTCAATTCCCAGTCGTAGTTAAGTAGCAATTCGAAGTAACCGTTATCCCATTGTGTTGGATGAGTTGTCCACGCTCCTTCAATGCCGCTTGAAACTGTATCACGGCCGATACTACGAGTTTCGTGGTTCATCCAGCCTAGACCTTGCTCAACAATATCAGCACCTTCAGGATCTGGCCCTAAACGCTCTGCGCTGCCGTTACCATGGCACTTTCCGACAGTGTGTCCACCAGCAGCTAGCGCAACGGTTTCTTCGTCGTTCATGGCCATACGGGCAAAAGTTTCTCTTACATGAAGCGCTGTTTTAAGCGGATCAGGTTTACCATTCACCCCTTCAGGGTTAACGTATATAAGCCCCATTTGCACTGCCGCTAATGGATTTTCCATTGTGTCTGGGGTTTCAACGTCGTCGTAACGCTCATCGCTAGGAGCTAGCCATTCTTTCTCAGCGCCCCAGTAAGTGTCCTTTTCAGGATGCCAAATGTCTTCCCGACCAAACGCAAAGCCGTAAGTCTTAAGCCCCATGCTTTCATAAGCAACGGTACCAGCAAATACTAGAAGATCAGCCCAGCTAAGCTTGTTGCCATATTTCTTCTTGATTGGCCACAATAAGCGGCGCGCTTTATCAAGGTTAACGTTATCCGGCCATGAATTTAGCGGCGCAAAACGTTGGTTACCCGTAGATGCTCCACCACGACCATCTGCAATACGATAAGAACCTGCGGCGTGCCACGACATTCTGATCATTAGGCCACCATAGTGTCCCCAATCGGCCGGCCACCAAGACTGAGAGTCAGTCATCAGCGCTATCATGTCTTTTTTCAATTCATCGAAATCAAGTGACTTTACGGCTTCGCGATAATCAAAGTCGTCGCCCATCGGATTTGTTTTGGTATCGTGCTGATGCAAAATATCTAGATTTAGTGCTTCAGGCCACCAATCCATATTAGTGCTGCCGGTCGCTGTAAGGCCACCGTGCATAACGGGACACTTTCTTTCTGAATCATTTACATCGCCTAGCTTTGCATTACTCATTTACTGTACCTCTTCGGTGTTCGACAAAGGATTTCATCAATTAAAACTATTAATTGGTATAGCTTTATTCTAATTATTCGGTTGTAGTTAAGACAGTCAGTTTTTTAGATGTGGACGAATAGGTTTAACGATTAGAAAAAATTAAACCTTACGTCGAGAAAACAAGGCCTTATAAATCTATCCGTCAACTCGCTCATGCAGAATTAACTAAAGAAAGCGTAAACAATGATTATGAATTTTCTAGGACTTTTGTCTCTTTTTTTTGTAAAACTTTCCTGACATATCGTAGGATAAACAATCGAATTTAGAGTTAATCCCTAAGAAAGGAAGTCTCACTTGTACAGACTATTTATAAGCTTGCTCCTTGCCTTTTACTTTGCGCTAATGCCCGTAACAGCGCAATCAGAGCCGCTTACTTTGCCCCCAGGGCTGTGGGAAGGCGTGAGTGAGTCTAACTATAATTATAAATTACTCCAGATAAATGAAAACGGGGAACACTTCCTGTTTGAAGCAGGTATAGGCAATGCGTTTCGCCATATCCGACGCCTACCCTTTGATAATGACCATATTGAATGCAATACGCTAAATTGCGAAATAACACTTCCTTCTTATGAAGATGGATATGTTAAACATTTAATTTTATCTCCCTACATAGACACCGGTTACCAAGTATTAGAATCGACTACCAATAAAAACAATAAGCCTATCTTAAGTAGTACCTATCAGTTGGATAAGCAGAAGAAACAATCTTCCGTGCGCAACTTTATCGATATGTACCGAGGTTCAATAGAAGCGTTAGCTAACACAGCTACTGACGATATATTTGGCTTGTGGGTAGGCATTATGCGTATTAGTGGTAAAAATGAACTCATAAGTATTGAGATTTACCCGAACAAAGAAGGCCGCTTAGTGCGATTTATAAATGGTAGCAGCTATACCAATCAGACTAGCTTTAACCCTGAAGATATTCTCAAAGAGGGAAGCGTTTATACCGTTAAAACATCACATCCCACTTTTGCCAACTCACTGTTATTTACCATTCGGTCGTCGAATGTATTAAACGGCTATGCTTATTCAGTTTATAAAAACAGACCACTAGAAAGTATGACGTTTACCCTCTATAGAATTCACAACTAAGCGCCATACTGCGCCCCAAGTAGAATAGCGGCGTACACATGGGTATGAAATCAGTGTCGATTTCGTTTCGAAATTAGATTGTAGCCCATCCCTTGCCAAGGATGCAGTAGCGGAGCCTACAGGGAAGTATTTACGGCTGGTTGTTATCCGGCATGGCTATTATAGGAAGTAGCTATTTATTAGGCCGAGCTGTTCTGCAGAGGCCACAAACAAAACGGCAGGATTAGTAAGGTCGTGAAAAACTGTCAGCAGCGTGGATGCGGTCTTACAAAAAGGATTTTTTATTGCGTGCGATGCGTAGGTGTTGGTAGGTATACGGTTTGAAATTAAATAGTAGCCCCTCCCGTGCCAAGGATGCAGTAGCGGAGCCTACAAACAAAAAGGCAGGATTAGTAAGGTCGTAACAAACTGTCAGCAGCATGGATGCTGTCTTACAAAAAGAATTTTTTACTGAGTGCGATGAGTAGGTGTTGGTAGGTATACGGTTTGAAATTAAATAGTAGCCCCTCCACCGCATGGATGCGGTGGCGGAGCCTACATGGATGTATTTACGGCGTGGCTACGATTTGATTTCAAATCGGATGCCGAGCCTAATACATCCTTAGCCAGTTACGAAATCTACGCCTAGCTTGATGTCGCCACGAAGGCCTTCAAGCATGTCGTTTTTCGCTTTTTCTTCAAATTCGCTTAGCTCGCCGTATGGCAAGATTTCTTCAACACCGTTTGCGCCAAGGCGAACAGGGTGAGCGAAGAATGCAGCATCGTCGCTGTCGTCAGTTTGAACGTAAGTGTATTCAACCACGTTCTCACCTTGCATTGCTGCAACCAATGATAAGCAGAAACGTGCAGCTGCTTGACCCATAGATAGGGTTGCAGAACCGCCGCCAGCTTTAGCTTCAACAACTTCAGTACCTGCATTTTGGATACGAGTCGTTAGGCTTGAAACTTCATCATCAGAGAACTCAACACCTTCAACTTGCGAAAGCAAAGGAAGGATAGTTGTGCCTGAGTGACCACCGATTACCGGTACGTGTACAGAAGCAACGTCTACGTCTTTAAGCTCAGCAACGAAAGTCTCAGCGCGAATTACGTCAAGGGTAGTAACACCGAACAATTTGTTCTTGTTATAAACACCTTTCGCTTTAAGCGTTTCAGCAGCAATTGCCACTGTTGTGTTAACTGGGTTAGTAATAATACCAACACAAGCATCTGGACAATTGTCAGCAACACCTTCAATAAGGTTCTTAACAATACCAGCATTAATGTTGAACAAGTCTGAACGATCCATGCCCGGCTTACGCGGAACACCAGCAGGAATAAGAACAACGTCTGTACCTGTTAATGCACCAGCTAGGTCATCTTTACCGTGACCGGTTACTTTTACTGCAGTTGGGATGTGGCTCAAATCAACAGCTACACCAGGAACAACTGGCGCTACATCGTAAAGCGCTAGCTCAGAACCAGCTGGCAATTGTGTTTTTAACAACAAAGACAGCGCTTGGCCAATACCACCGGCAGCACCTAACACGGCTACTTTCATACCATTTCTCCTATGGGATTACTCACGTATTTAAACGGAACGTCACACTAATGCAACGCGGGGGAAAACTCAATCATCTGATGGTCTTAATACGGCCATTTAAGGCATTTTTACGTTGATATTCACTATCATGCATGATTATGCAATTAAATTGCGCAAAGGTCACCTGTAAGGCACAATATATGATAAATCGTTAATGACCATTTAACTTATTACCGCTAACTACTGTGCAGGACGCTATGGCCAACGCAAAACAAGAGCAACTGATTAAAGCCTTTAAAGAAATTTTAAAAGCGGAAAGCTATGGATCCCAGGGTGAAATAGTGGATGCCCTTAAAACTCAAGGTCATGACAATATTAGTCAATCTAAAATTTCCCGCATGCTAAGTAAGTTTGGCGCGGTACGTACCCGCAATGCCCGTGGCGATATGGTGTACTGCCTGCCGCCTGAACTGGGTATGCCTACCGCTAAAAGCCCGTTAAAGCAACTTGTTCTCGACATTGTGCATAATAATGTGATGGTGATTATTCGCACCAGCCCAGGTGCAGCGCAACTCATTGCACGCTTGCTTGACTCATTAAGCAAAAAAGATGGTGTACTTGGCACCATAGCCGGCGACGACACTATTTTTATCGCCCCTGCCGACGTGACACTTATTGAAGAGTTACGACAACGTGTGGAAGACCTATTCGAGAATGTCTAAGGCACAGCCTTAATTTTTGAGCAAAAAAAACCGCCATCACAAGATGGCGGTAAAGAATTTGTACCAGGGAGATACAAAACAACTTGGTAGCTGTGTATTTAAATTATCACAGACTCAGAAAAGAGTAAGAAAAGAAAAGTAAAGAATTTGAAAACTAGAAATTAATTATAAAATCCATCCTTAGATAAAAACAGCAACATTTAAACTCAACCTTTAAAATTAAATAATATCACCACCACTAAAAACATCCTATTATTCACCAACGTATAAATTCTAAAACCCACAAAAATACCATTATCATTAATTGTAATTACAGTAACTTTCTTCCACTTTTTAATCTGTACTGAAACGCCCTCACCCACTTTTACTTCAAGCCAGATTTAACTATACTGAATTTGCGCAAAACCTGCGCCGTTTCTGCGCTAAACCCACAAAATTCATACACAATATCTACACACTATTTACCCCCTCACATTACTTCTTCATTTCTATTTTAATTAATATACAGCGTTACCTTTAAATAAATATTAAGAGAGAAAAAAGTAATATTTATTTTACCAATGTATAGAACCGTAAAGGTTTCATCGCTCTGCGTATAAATAAAGTAAATTAGGTCTAAATAGAACAAATTATACACTTTGTAAATTGCCAAATAGCACGACGAAGTGCTTAATTCTCCCGACAGAAAACATCTGCTCAAAATAAAAACTAATAAACGTCTATGTAATTACAAATTGTAATCACCTTCGACAAGGGGAATTAAAATGTTTGACACAAATAAACTCAGCACTGCGGTGAAGCGCGGACTATTACTGGCGGGTTCCGCTAGCCTGTTTGCCGCACCAATGGCCCTCGCACAATCAGATGACGAAAATTCAGCTGAACCTGTAGAAAAAATCCAAGTTACTGGCTCTCGTATTAAACGAGTGGATTTAGAGTCAGTATCTCCCGTTACGGTTATTACTGCTGAATCTATCGCGTTATCTGGTGATACATCGGTTGCCCAAGTATTACGTAACTCTTCGATTAACACTTTCGGTTCATTTCGCGGACAATCTGGCTACGGCAGCGGCGCATCTGCGTCAAGTGAAGTAAATTTACGTGGTCTGGGGGCTGGCGCTACTTTGGTACTAATGGACGGTCGTCGCCTACCAGGTTTAGGATACGATGGTGGTTCATCTTCTGATATGTCGATGATCCCGATGTCGATTGTTGAGCGCATTGAAATTCTTCGCGATGGCGCATCGGCCATTTACGGGTCAGATGCCGTTGCAGGCGTAATTAATATTATTACCAAGAAACAGTTCGATGGCGTTAATGTAGGCTACAGCTTTGAAGATCCAGGAGCAGATGGCGGGAACTCAAGCAAATATAACTTTTCAGCCGGCGTAACCAATGACAAAGGTAGTATCGTTTTCATTGCGGAGCATGAAAACACTCAAGAAGTCAGCGATGTAGCGGTTTCAGGCGAAAATGCACTAGATAGCTATTCAACCTACAGCCCTGTTGCCAATTTCTATGATACAGATACTAGTTCGTATCTTTATAACGAAGATTTGTGTGGCGATGTGGCTGACACATCGATTGAATCTGATCGTTGTGGTTATTACTACGGTAATACCACTTGGCTTTATGGCGCGTCTGAGAAAAACTCTTTAATGACTAAAATCGAGTACGAGTTAGCAGAGAACTTGCAACTTATTACTCGTTTCTCTGCACTACAGACACTCGTTATGCTGCTACCCCAGTATCTACATCTTCGCTGACCATCGATGCGGATAACGCAATGAACCCTTATGGTCAAGATGGCTCTGTTTACTTCCGAACGTCTAGTTTGGGAACACGAGACACCACCACAGAAAAAACCACCTTTGAAATGGTGACAGGCCTTGAAGGCTATACCGACATTGGTGGCAATGAGTGGGATTGGCAAGTTTATTACCAACGCACGTCTGCAAAAGAAGAGGTATTCAATTACAACTTAGTTAACGACACAGTTGTACAAGATTTAATTGATACTGAACAGTTGGATTTATTTAATGTTCAAGGTTTAAGTACCGACGACTGGTCTGCTTATAACGCTGAGCTATTGGCTAGCGCTGATCACACTGGCACCTACCAGTCTACACAGATGCGTGACATTATTGACGGCAGCATTTCTGGCGAAGTTTCTCGAATAACTTCATGACAGTGAGTGCTGTTTTCGGCGCTGAGTACTCTTACCTTGATTTTGAGCAGATATCTGACCCTGAATCGGGCTTGGGTATTATTTCAGGCGGTTCGGGCGGTGACGACGTGTATGCGACTCGTGAGCGACAGTCTTACTATACTGAGTTTGCTATCGAACTACCCCATGAAGTGGAAGTATCTGCTGCACTTCGTTACGACGGGTACGAGCTTGAAGGGGATACAGGCGAAAGTATTTCAACCTCTGAGTTCTCAGATACCGTACCTGAGCTAGGTATCAGCTGGCGCCCAACTGAGTCACTTTTACTTCGTGCTAGCTGGGGAGAAGCTTTCCGTACACCAACAATGAGTGAAATGTTCGCGACCATCTCTTACGGCTTCCCAAGCGCATACGATACCTATTACTGCGATACACTAGATAACCCTGGTAGCGACGATAGTTACTGCTCATCAGGTCAGCAACACCTAACCTATTACGGCGGTAACCCAGACCTTAGCCCAGAAAACTCTGAGTCGCTTACGCTTGGTGTGGTTTACGATGTCACTGATGATTTATCACTCGAAGTGTCTTACTACCAATATGATTACGAAAATAAAATCGAAGATATCGACGTAGATGACCTAATTGCTGCTGACTTAGATGGTACGTCTAGCAGTATCGTTCGTGATAGCGATGGTAAAATTACATCGATTACCTCTGGTTACACAAACTACTCAGAAGTGAAGACCAACGGTTTTGATATTACCGCGAACTACGATCTGGCCACTGAAATTGGTGATTTTGGTGTCAACCTTGAATACTCCCATGTATTTAGTTACGAAGAAGAAGGTACTGAGTGGGCAGGTGAATTGTTCTATCCTGATAATCGCGCTAACTTGACGGTAGATTGGACCGACGGCGATAAATGGACGGCATCTTGGAGAACGCTATTCATCGGTGCCAACGGTGAAACCTATTACGATTACTATGATTACGCCGACAATTATTTTAAACATAATGTGACGGTTTCATATCATGTGAACGATAATGTGAAGGTTTCTGCCGGAATTGCGAATATTACCGATGAATTTGAAGAGTACGCACCTGGGGAATGGCGCGGATATGATGACTCTTTGTATGATCCACTAGGACGTACAATGAGTTTTAATGTTCAAGCTAGCTTCTAACATTTAACTTATAAAAAACGCCGCATTTCCTGTGTTCTATCTCTAATCTGTTTGAGATAGAACACAGTCAGCGGCGTTTTCTTATTTTCGTAATCATTAACGCTTTATAAACCCGTTATACCAGCTGTCAATTAGACAACACGGGCTAAGTGAGTAGTGTAAGTGCTTGAAGTACCCTACGAAAGTACCTTAATAAGCGCTTCAGCCGCGGGGCCTGATGATGCTGGATTCTGTCCGGTTACCAACAGACCGTCAACACACACTTTAACGCCAAAGTCGTCGGTACTTTCATACTTACCGCCCTTACTGATAAGCGCGTCTTCCACTAAATAAGGCACTACGTCGGTTAACCCCATTGCGTCTTCTTCACTGTTTGAAAAGCCAGTAACGGTTTTGCCGTTAATAAAAAATTCACCATCGGCGCGTTTTACTTCTTTAAGTACGATAGGAGCATGGCAAACGGCGCCTACAGGCTTCTGAGCTTTCACCATATCTTCAATTAGCATTGTGGAGTGAGTATTGTCAGATAAGTCCCATAACGGACCGTGGCCGCCCGGATAGAACACGGCATCAAATTCATCTGCACGAACATCTTCCAACACAATAGTTGAAGACATTGCGCTTCTTGCAACCTCATCTTTTGTGTAACGGATAGCATCGTCGGTCATGGCATCATCTGCCAAGCTGTTTGGGTCGATTGGCACTTGGCCGCCCATAGGTGAAGCTAAGGTGATGGTATACCCCGCATCTTTGAACGCATAGTAGGGTGAAGCGAACTCTTCCAGCCACATTCCTGTTTTCTTGCCTGTATCACCTAACAATTCATGTGAGGTCATTACCATTAATATATGTTTAGACATAAGTTCTCCATGTGAACAATTCATTTAGTTATTCGTTCGTATGGCGGCAATAGTTAGATCAGAAAAAGAAAATCGATGCGATGAGAAACATAAAGAGAAGTTGATTTGCAAGATAAAAAAAATGCCACTTCCAAAATTGGAAAGTGGCATTTAACACTACAACTGGTTTTTAAACTGTTGCTTAGAAGCGGTAGTCAATACCTACACGCATTTCCCAAAGTGATGCATCACCCTGACGACTTTCAGGAGATGATGTACCTAGCGCAGCAGTATTGAAGTTAACTTCTTCCAAAATACCCCATTCATCGTTGATGAAGTTGGTGAAGTTATTCATAACGAAGTAAACCTGAGCAGAGTGATCTTCACGGAACGCAGGAATATTTTGTCTAACTGCGATATCCATTTTGAACCACCAAGGGCTAGTTTCATCATTACGCTCTGCGCCAATCGGTAATACGTTGTTACCTTCAAGATACGGCGTGTAGCCATATACAGAGTTACCGCTGATGGTGTAACTAAACGGACGACCAGAC
Source organism: Alteromonas naphthalenivorans (assembly GCF_000213655.1). Classification (NCBI taxonomy): domain Bacteria; kingdom Pseudomonadati; phylum Pseudomonadota; class Gammaproteobacteria; order Alteromonadales; family Alteromonadaceae; genus Alteromonas; species Alteromonas naphthalenivorans. The sequence continues at coordinate 96,078 of NC_015554.1, read as the reverse complement.
TGCGCTACTGCATAAGCAGAGAAGATAGTGCTGTAACCGTCGATAAGTTCAGTTGTGTAACGAAGGTCAGCAGTAAAACGGTGCTCGATATTCCAATCAGACACTGAAGATACTTCTTCGTTAATGTCAGTAAATGCTCTGTACTGGAAGTTAGAGAACGCGACTGAACTCGTCATTGGTTGTACATCTTCAGCGTGGCTGTAGTTATAACCACCGGTGAAAGTAAAACCGTTGTCCCAAGACTTGTTCATGGTCGCTGTTAGTGAGTAAGACACTGAATCTTCATCAGAGTTGGTCAGTTCAAGTGAACCGTAACCTACTGAATCATAATCAGGGTAACCTTCATCAGTTGTACCTACACGCTCAAGACCCACATATTTAATCATGGCTTGTTTCTGCGTCACACTTAAAAGAAAATCTAAGTTGAATACGTAGTCTTCATCATTGATGTGAGTCATACCCGCAGAGATTTTCCATTCGCGAGGCATTACGAAGCCTGGATCTAGGTTGTTACTTTCAAAGTTACTACCTGCACCAGAAGACATTTCTTCGTCTAAATCAGAAGGTACTGAGTAACCAGGACCAGCTGTTACGCCGTCTTCTGTGTTAACCCATGTAATGCTGCCGTCGAATAAGTCAGCGTATTCACCATCAACTTCACCACCAATAACGTTAGTATTTTGATAGTTGTTTGTCATCCATACGTTCGGGTTACCACCTGAGAATAAACCAACACCACCACGTAATTCAGTTGAGTCACTTACCGTGTAGTTAAGGCCAACACGTGGTTGTAGTAAGCTAAGACCGTCTAGGTTAGCTGTGTTGTCATAACCGTTTCCAGCTACGAAATCAGCGTTTCCAACAGGCTCGTCTGACGTTGTGATCCAGTCATAACGTAAACCCGCAACCACTTTCAAATCATCAGTAAGATAGAACTCATCTTGTGCGTAAGTAGAGTGTGACGTGTAACCCCACTCAGCAGCACGGTCTAATAGCTCGCCAGAATAAGCATAACCGTATTCGATTTCTGCATTAGTACCGTTAGTGAAATCTTCTAAGCTTTCAAAAGTAATAGAGGTTTCAGAGTGCTGAACGAAAAGGTTGTAGATATCTAGTTTGTCGCTCTCGTAACCGAAAGTTAACGCGTGGCCGTTGTCGAAGTAATAGTTACCACGAAACATTAGGCTAAGCGCTTCCCAATCTAGGTCGTTTGCTTGACGGCTGTCATCAGAACCTAGGAAAACCGTTAGATCGTCATCAGAAGTATCTGTGTCATTACCTAGCTCAATTTTGATTTCACCAAAGTCGTTGCCGCCTGGAGTGCCGTCACCGTACATAGAACGCTGTAGGTTATCTAACTCGGTGCGAGAAACACGAATTTCAGTCGAGAATTTGTCTGTCCAGTCTGAGTAAAGTACACCAACAAACGATTGAAGCTCTGCGCCACGCTCGTAAATGTGGCTAGATAGTTCAAACTCATCTGCGTCGCCGTCAGATTCTGAGAAGTTGTTACCATCGTTGTAGTTGTACGTAAACGCAAAACGGTGATTTTCGTTGATGTTCCAGTCTAACTTAACAAGAAGCTTTTCATCTTCATTAGGCATGCTAAGAGGCGTTGTACCGGCATCAAAGTTATATAGTGACTGAGATACAGACTGAATTTGTTCAAGCTGGGCTTGTGTAAGCGCTACTTCATTAATTGCGCCAGAACCGATAGCACCACGGTCAAATGTATTTGCGCCTTCTAGTTTTTCGTAAGCAGCAAAAACAAACAACTTATCTTTGATTAGTGGGGCACCCACTGTGAAGCCGTAACGTTTTTCAGTGTAACTACCAAGGTTGATATCATCACCTTCAAGAGAGTCACCACGTAGGCTGTCGCTACCATAGTCGTAGAACGCTGAACCGTGAACTTCGTTTGTACCTGTTTTACTTACCGCACTGATGTTACACGCAGAGAAACCGCCGTAGATTACATCAAAAGGAGCAATTTCTACTGATACGCCTTCGATAGCGTCAAAAGAGAAAGGCATTCTTTCTGTAGGGTAACCGTTCGAGTTAAGACCGAAAAGGTCATTCATGCGAACGCCATCAACAGTTAAACTGTTAAAACGCGGGCTTTTACCAACACACTGGATACCACCGCTACCGCCTTCATCTACGTAGATACGAGGGTCAATACGAACGATATCAGTGATATCACGGTTAATCGCTGGCGCTTGTTGAAGTGTTGCCAAATCAAAGTTTGCTGAAGGGCCAGTTTGACCGAATGCCAAGCTACCTACTTGAGAAGCCGTTACTACGATATTTTCGTAATCAGCTGCAGATTCAAGTGTTCTTTGGATAGTTGCCGCTTCACCAAGCTCTAGGTAAATATCGCTGATCGTTTGATCTGCAAATTCATCTGAGTCGATTTCAACAGTGTAAGGACCACCTACACGTAAACCACGAAGGTTAAATGTACCAGCACTATTTACTGTGACTGATTTAACCGCACCAGTTGGTACGTGAGTTACTTTAACTACGGTTCCAACAGCAGGGTTGCCGTTTGGACCGACGATTTGACCATTCATATCTGAAGACGTTACTTGAGCCATTGCAGTCGTGGTTAGACCCACTGTTAGTGCAACTGCTGCAGCAACGCGGCTGAGCTTAGCTGATGAGTACATGTGTGTTTCCCTTTTTGTTTAAAATTCTTTTTTTTTAGCGCAGAGGGAATTTATTCCCCTCTACGACCTCTGATATTGACTAAAAGACTTCTTTGAGTGGATGAAATTGTTATAGACCTTCGTGTCATATTTATTACAGTTTTGTATATTTCGTCAATTCCGTGACGTGATTTCATCGCAATTTTTGCACCACACACCTGACCATTTGGTCAAGTTATTTTACTTATCAAAACCAAGGTCGTCTGACTTGTTCTTGTGGTTTATATTGATGACATATCATGGACTAATAAACAGCGCTTAACAAAATTCAGTCTGATTTGTAAAAAACGCTTATTTTTCATATCCATAACCAATTAAAATAAATTTACCTATTGCAATAAATAACCTTAGCTGATGAAATCAGTACATAAATCACTAACTCATTTGGTTATTTTTTTGCCAATAGTCAGAATTATTGCTACCGGAAGGTGGATCATACTCCTTATTGCCGCACTTGTTTGCGGTAGTGCCGGCTATTTTTCAAAGAAAATAGAATTTATTCCGGTACCTCCTCAAACTGGTCGAACTTTAACCTGCCAAACCGAGTTACAAAATAATTTAGATACCTTTTCAGTGTATGTCACAGATGGGTCTATCGCGAATATGGCGTTAGAACGTTTATGCGACAATAAAATCATCAAAAGACAATTTGGCCAAGTCAGGGTCATCGTCGGGCAAAGCGACTATGATACCTTTCGATATATAAACCATGGAGTGGTCGATTTAGCGCTAATTAAACGTAATGTAGTTGATGCTTTCGGTGCAGATCAAATTTATGGTTTAACCCTAATAGCCTCGCACCCCAATTACAGCGCTTTCTTTATATCTCAGCGTGAAAAGCCCCTGCTTGAAAAAGAGTACTTGCTTGGCAAACGAATTGGCCTGCTCGATTACCCTTCCAGCCGCTCAGGACACATAGTTCCAAAAACCATACTTCAAAACCTTGGGCTAACTGAGAATAACGTGGACATTGTGTACTTCAATTCCCACAAAGATCTGCGCAGAGCATTGCTTGCTGGTGAAGTCGATATTATTTCATCGTACTGGGCCGAAGAAGATGCGCAAATTTTGTCTAAGAACTACGCAACGCCTCTACTAAAAAGTGTTAGCGGCATGCAATGGTTTTTGAAGATGCAAATGCAAAACACCGATTTACTCTGCGCCATGCAGTCTGTAGTGAAAGACATAGCCGACTCTCACGCACGTCCCTATTACAAAACCTTAGTTCTCGTGAATGGATGTAGTGAAGATGAGTAATATGATGTCAACTGTTCGCCCGTTTACCCTAATCTGTGCACTTATACTCTTTGCGGTACTTCAAATCATCAGTACGTTTGGCCAGATTATAGGTATTCAGTTTGCTCGTCATCATGCGAAAGACAACGTTGAAAGAAGAATAATATTGGACAGTGCGTTCCTTGATGTTGGGAATGCAACACTAAATACCCCCGTAAATACTTATGCGGTGGGTCGCTATATCGACACTATTAACGAAGATTTAGCCGCTGACAACTATCCGATTAGAGTCGCCTCAATTCAGGGGGTGAATGCTGATGTAACCTATCCTGAATATAGCTTATCCCATACTTTTGTATTCGAAAACGCAGAGCAAAAAATTACGCTAATCATGCAATCGCTCCCTATGTATCAAAACCTTAAGTTTAGTTGGTGGGCTTTAGTAATATCAGTATTGCTTGCGCCTGCGTTTGCTATCCCTAGACAGCGAAAAGCTAAGCACGTTGTCAGTGAAGAATTAGTTGTCCCACCTAAGCCCAAACTTGTTATTAATTTACGCGATAAGACGTTGGGCAATAGCGTAAATGACACCGTTGTTATATTGCAAAACAAGCCTCTTTGCTTTTATACAGCGCTCGTTAAATATTGCACAGAGAACCCAGAACACCCTCTTCCCCCACATAAAGATGTTCCTATTGAACTTATTGCGCTTGCGAATAAAGCCTTTGCACGATTGATTGAGTTAGGGCACACGAAACGTAAAAGGCCAGACTTTAACGCTAACTTAGATAAAACGTTAAGCGAAATCAGAGCATCACTTGATGAGGTATTTACCTTGTACCCTGAGGAAAAAGAACGCTATTACCCTCCACGTGCCCAAGGTGAAGGTTCTCGTTCAAAACAGCATTCTTATGCGCTTACCCATTTATCCCCTGACGATGTAGAAATTATCGGAAACTAGCTATTTTTTAATCAATTATGACAGTGACATGAAAATAAATTTAGGAATGAAAACGCACTCAAATTAAGCGAATGTTATTGATTCGGCTAGCAAATAGCGATCCATTTGACCAATTGGTATGAATATAACATTGATTCGTAGAGGCTAAACGCGTATCTTTGCTCCAATAAAATCAGCTTTCTAGAATTATGCAATCGCCTTTAATTATTGCCATTTCTGGAGCTTCAGGCTCTGGAAAGTCACTGTTTACCGAAAATTTGTTTAACGGCTTCTCTGCTCAAGGAAGGCCTGTGCAAGTGCTTCGCGAAGATCACTATTATCGCGCTCAAGACCACTTGCCCATGGAAGCACGAGAAAAAAACAACTACGACCACCCCAATGCATTTGAGCATGAATTGCTTAAAGCGCATTTGCAGGCACTGCGAGAAGGTCAGCCTATTGACTATCCTCATTACTGCTTTAAAACGCATACTCGCCTGCCTGACACAGAACTTTTGAACCCGGCGCCAGTCATTATTCTTGAAGGAATTATGCTGCTTGCTCGTGCAGATCTTCTGCCACTTTATGACGTTAAAATCTTTGTCGATACCCCACTCGATATTTGTCTTATGCGCCGCATGATACGAGATATTAAAGAGCGTGGGCGCACTATCGAGTCAGTTGCCAAACAGTACGAAGAGACTGTAAAACCGATGTATCACCAATTTATCGAGCCAAGCCGGTTCACTGCTGATGTAGTAGTTACACAAGGTGGTAAAAACCAAATTGCTCTAGATGTGATCAAATCTCACATACAGCAAGCGCTTCTATAAAGGATTGATATTATGGTGGGTTTACTGGGCATTGCAGTCCTTTTAGGTATTGCATTCGCGCTTTCGTCGGCGAAACGCAGCATTAGTTTTCGTACTGTCGGTGGCGCCTTTGCTATGCAAGCTTTAATCGGCGCATTTGTTCTGTATTCTGAGCTAGGCAAAGAAGTTCTGTTAGCAGCAACAGGGTTTGTTGCTAACATCATTGCCTACAGTCAAGATGGAATTGACTTTCTCTTTGGTCCTATTGGCGATAAATCCATTGCATTTATATTCGCCTTTAATGTGTTGCCCGTTATCGTTTTCTTTTCATCACTTATTGCTGTGCTATATCACTTAAAAGTGATGGGCTTAATTATTAAAGTGATTGGTGGCTTCCTTCAAAAGGTATTGAGAACTAGTCGTCCTGAATCTATGTCAGCGGCAGCAAACATATTTGTAGGGCAGACCGAAGCCCCATTAGTCGTTCGCCCTTTCATACCTCATATGACGCGTTCTGAGCTATTTGCCGTGATGGTAGGTGGCCTAGCCTCTATTGCAGGTTCAGTCATGGCGGGTTATGCGGGTATGGGCGTAGATTTAAAATACTTACTCGCAGCAAGCTTTATGGCAGCGCCTGGCGGTATGTTGATGGCAAAAATCATCTTGCCAGAAACCGAAGAACCTAAAGACGGCTTGAGCGAAATAGATTCGGAAGACACTGGCTACGCAAACGTCTTTGATGCGGCTGCTAGCGGTGCAGCATCTGGGATGACACTCGCATTAAATGTGGGCGCTATGCTACTTGCCTTCATCGCCCTAATTGCCATGTTCAACGGCTTAGTGGGTTGGACAGGTGGGTTGTTAGGGTATGAAAATGTTACCTTTGAAGGGATCATGGGTTACATACTTCAACCCTTAGCATGGGCAATTGGTGTTCCGTGGGAAGAAGCACAGATAGCAGGAAGCTTTATAGGTCAGAAAATGGTAGTTAACGAATTTGTGGCTTACCTTAACTACCTTGAGCACCAACCCAACCTGTCTGAATCAACGCAAGCTATTGTCACTTTTGCACTTTGCGGTTTTGCGAACTTGTCCTCTATTGCTATTTTGATGGGTGGTATTGGTGCTATGGCACCTACTCGCCGAAAAGAAATTGCTCAGTTGGGCCTTAAAGCAGTTATTGCAGCAACGTTATCAAACTTGATGAGCGCAGCGCTCGCAGGCATTTACTTAACACTTGGCTAAACGACAAGGTTAATTACTAGATTAATTTTTAGGCTAAGATTTCGCCCAAATGTAGACTAAATGGTCTACATTGATTACATTAGGCATCTTAGATGAGGTTGATTGATTTAAGTCAACTACCACAGCTTTTTTGGCGGCCCGTCTACCTTTATAATGCCGCAATCAAAATAAACGGGATAATGTTATGCAATTAGTTGCTGTTGATTACACGGCGGAAAACGCCCAAGAAGAATTCGTTAAGTCACTACGAGAGACGGGCTTTGGGGTATTGAAAAACCACCCCATTCAACAGTCACTGGTGCAAGGCATATACGATAGCTGGCAAGGATTTTTCGATAGCGAAGAAAAAAATGACTACCTTTACAACAAAGGTAAGCAAGATGGATTCTTCCCTCAAAGTGTTTCAGAGGTAGCTAAAGGCTTCACGAAAAAAGATATTAAAGAGTACTTCCATTACTACCCATGGGGACAATGTCCTGACGAACTTCGTCCGTTGCTGTCGCAGTACTATTCAGAAGCTAACACGCTTGCTTCTGAACTATTAGGCTGGATTGAGAAACATTCTCCAGAAGAAGTCAGCAATAAGTACAGCCAACCGTTAGGCGACATGATCAAAGATTCAGATCAGACGCTACTACGTGTACTTCACTATCCACCATTAAGTGGCGAAGAAGAAGTAGATGCTATTCGCGCAGCGGCTCACGAAGATATTAATCTTATTACTATTCTTCCTGCTTCTAACGAGCCAGGGTTACAAGTAAAAGCGCAAGATGGCAGTTGGTTAGACGTACCTTGCGATTTTGGTAGCCTGATTGTGAATATCGGCGATATGCTTCAAGAAGCTTCAGGTCACTACTTCCCATCAACGACACACCGTGTTGTGAATCCAGATGGCGCAGACATGACCAAGTCGCGTATTTCATTGCCACTATTCTTACACCCTCGTCCGGATGTAAAGCTTTCAGAACGTCATACTGCGGGTACTTACCTGCAAGAGCGTTTGAAAGAGCTAGGTGTTATCTAAAGAGCGCTATTCTCTTAAAAAAAAGCCACGTTTTAACGTGGCTTTTTTGTTGGTGTAATTTATTGATACGCTCGCCGCATTTACGTGGTCACTACTCATTTTGTAAGTAGTTAGTCGTTATTAATTAGTAGTTCAGAGCAATCGTGGAAAGCTTACTCATGTACCGGTTCTCATCTTGTGAATTGGGTGCAAGTTGAATTGCGCGTTTGATGTAACGCTCAGCGTTACTGATATCTCCTATCTCGTAATACACTTTAGCCAACCCAAAAAACACTTCGTGTCTGGTATTATCTAAGCGAAGCGCGCGTTGGAAATGTTCCAATGCATCTGCTAACTCCCCTTCGTCCAAAGCTTGCTCCCCAAGAATGAAATGATAAAAAGGATTTTCTTTTCGTTGCGCTTCTACCTTTGCTTTAATTTGTGCTGATTTATCAAATAACCCTTGGTGGTAATACAAAATAGACAAGTTGTCCCACGCGGTCAGATTGTTCTCATCTAGATTTAACGCAAACTGATAACTTTGCTCTGCGGCTTCAAATGCGTCGACCATACGGTAAAGCACACCTAAATTGACCCAACTTTGTTGTAACTCTGGCGATAATACTGCAGCAGCCCTAAAGTAGCTGTATGCCCGCGTATAACTGTTGGCAATTAGCGCATCGGCGCCTTTGTTGTTATAGAACATAGACAGCACGAGGCGCTTGGTAACCGGCACCCGTGGAAAGTGCGTTCTGATCATTTGTGGGTCAAAATCAACATCTGCACTACTTGGTCCGATGTTGGTCACTAATGGATCTTTCGGGACATTGATAGTTAAGTTTACGTGACCATTTAAAAAGCTGAAGCCGTCACGCCTTGTCCAATACTCGGGTATATCTACTTCATAGAACGTGGCATCGTAGCCTGCGTGCTGAGCCATAGCGTAAGTCATGATAGACAAAGAAAGGCAGTTGGCAGAACGATTATAAAACGTCTCACTGGCAACCGAGTTCGCATTGCTGCGGTACAATAGTCCCATTTCAGAATGGTCAAAGATTGACGAGATCAGACCTTTTACGTTGGTTGTTTTTCCTCCCGACTCAAAAACAGCCTCATCGACAAATAACTGAGCATCTTCTTCTAGTGCAAATACCTCCTCTTCCGTTTCAATTGGAAAAGACGCATAACTTGGAAATAGATGGTCGTGTAATGCAGGATAAGGATTCTTGGCAACAACGGGCGTAGTGCTAGCACAACCTAGCATAGCTGAACCGATAAAAACGAGTAGTGCAGTAATAAGATGTCGAAGTAACATAATGCAGCCCTCCCCTATTAACACCTTGGCGAAGTATAGCGCAGCACTCAATAATTTAACATTATTTTTACATATTCATATCTTCCTACTTTTCTTATTACGTAAACTTAATCATCCAAATTGAGGTGGTAGCGTAACAACCTGCGCAACAACAATTAATTTTCTATCTCAATTTAAGGAAAAATTTTATGCGTAAGTTAATCCCATTGGTAATGATGAGTTTGATGAGTCTTTCTGCTTTTGCTGGCCATCATATGGAGTCCGAGAAAACTGATATTGTTGATACTGCTGCTAGTCAAGAAACATTCTCAACATTGGTGACTGCTGTAAAAGCCGCCGACCTAGTAGACACACTAAAAGGTGACGGTCCTTTCACTGTATTCGCTCCTACCAACAAAGCCTTCTCTAAATTACCTGAAGGTACCGTAGAGATGTTATTGAAGCCTGAAAATAAGGCGCTATTAACACAAGTACTTACTTACCATGTAGTATCCGGTAAAGTCATGGCGGAAGATGTTATGTCGCTGACTAGTGCAACTACTGTTGAAGGCAGTGATGTGAAGGTGGTTACCGCCATGGGCAAAGTGATGATTGATGATGCAACAGTAACGAAAGCTGATGTAAAAACATCAAATGGTGTGATTCACGTTATCGATACTGTACTGCTTCCTGCTGAAGTTAAAAAAGCGTTATAGTCCATTCATAGTAAGTAGCGGGTTTCCGCTACTTCCCCCTTCCATGTAAGACACTCCGTGCAAACTCATTAGCACTGATATTTTTTGTAATCCAGAACCTTCTTCTAGCCCGTATACCAATTAACTAGCTTACAAGGATGAAGTCATGTTCATTGTTTACACTTACACTATCGCAGGGCTTGCGGTAATCATTTTAACGGTATTAGTTCAAAATATCGTTGCTGCAGTAGCGCATCGCAAACAGTCGTCTTATGTACCAGGAAAAGTCGCAGAAGACTTAAGTCATGACAGTTTTGTATTTAGAAGCCATAGAACGTTTCACAACTCACTTGAGAACGTAAACCAGTTTATTATTCCAGCCATACTTTGCATGTTTATTGGTGTTACGCCTTTTTATCTGGCGATCTTAGTTTGGGTGTATGGCTTATGTAGAATTGTTCATATGGCACTATACTATGCGGTAGCGACAGAGCGTAACCCAAGTCCGAGAACCTATTTTTATATGATAGGACTGGTAACTAACCTAATACTGTACGTGCTTCTTTTTATATCGTTAATTTAAATGAGTTAAAATATTAATTATTAAACTTATGTTTAATGCATTTTTTACACTCGCCGCGGTACTCTGGGTATAACGTTTACAAATTGTTGGAAACAGCTGCGTTGTAGGTAAAGGACTAACATGTTTATTGAGCAAGTAAATAAACGAACATTATCAGACTGCCATTTATTAATTGTAGATGATCAAGCAAGCTCTCGAATGATTTTGGAAGGGCTTCTTGATGAGATGGTAAGTTGTACATCTGTTTCTTCCGGTGCAGCAGCGCTTGCTTACTGTGAAGAAAACACGCCTGACCTTATCTTGATGGATGTTTATATGCCAGACATGGATGGCCATCAAGTTGCAAAAGCCTTGCGTGAAAACCCGAGCAAGTCTGATATTCCAATTATCTTCGTTACCGCAACAACATCTGACGAAGCCCAATCAAAATGCTGGAATTCTGGCTGTGTTGATTTTGTGACCAAACCTATTAATGCATGCACGTTACAAAATCGCGTGAAAGCGCACCTCAATCATAAGCTCAAAAATGATCTGTTAGAAAATCTCATTTATATCGATAGGCTAACAGGCGCCTATAATAGACATTATTTAGAAGACTACCTTCCGCGCTTGATGAAAGATGGCAAGCGGAGTCATAACCCTCTTTCTCTTGTACTTTTCGATGTTGATGACTTTAAGCGGTTCAACGACCGATATGGGCATATGGAAGGCGATAGCTGCTTATGGAGGCTTAGCAAGGCAATTAACGATAGCTTGTTGCGTCCTATGGACAAATTAGTTCGTGTGGGCGGTGAAGAGTTTTTAGTTATTCTACCTAGCACTGATAAAAAAGGCGCAAAATTAGTCGCCAATCGACTTTTGGAAACCGTGTTTAATTTAAACATTCCCCACGCTGATTCAAACCTTGCAAGAGTGACAATTAGCGCTGGGGTAGCAACTAAAAATCCAGACGACAACAAAACCATCGACTTCACTATGCTGCAAGCTGATAAAAGCCTCTATGCTGCAAAAGGGCAAGGTAGAAACTGTGTCGTAAGTAGCGTGGAAAAGGCTCACAATGTTATGGAGCCGGAAATTTAAGTGGTATGGTAATGCTTAGTTTAGGGTAATTTATTAAGGCTTAACCACCCCAAGTGTTTTCTTACCAAGCGCTTTAGTATGTGATAAGTCTGCCAAGCAACTTTGTTGTGTTAGCCCTAATGACGCTAACTGTGCATAACATAGGAGTAGCGCTGCCATGGCATCTTCTAAGGCATTATGTTGAGGCACCGCCGGTAAACCAGCTCGTAGTAAGCATGCACCTAGGGATGCACTATTTGAGGGAACGACTTCGTGCTCTTTTTTCAATTCATACAAAGCAAGTTGTAAAGTGTCGATGTAATAAACCTCTTGTGCCGGTAAATTTAATCGCCTAAATACCGCATCTAGCACCGCCAAATCTAAATTCGCATTATGGATAACTAAAACCTTCGAGGGTAACTGTGCGGTAAATTTAGTCAGCACATCTTCTATTTTCTCGCCCTTTGCAATATTATCCTGAATAAGTCCATGGATAACGGGGCTTTGCCCTAAAGACGCCTTGGTTTTCACAACGCTATAAGCGCTAGTTTCTAGAGCAATGCTACTATTACGCCCACATACCCAGCCAAAAGAGGTAATTTCTGACTCATTGGCGTTTAAGGAGGTCAGCTCTAAATCAATCGACATAAGGGTAGTGTCTTGTAAGGTCGCGTTTTTGAACCTATCGAATGATGATGGACCGCGCCCAGATAACCAGTTACTTAGCCATTGCAACATACCTATGCCATGCCACCGGAAAAATTTATGATAATTGCTTTTTGGGCTCTTTCGATAGCTTGAAACGATGCCTTTAGTTGATGCTTTTCTATAGAAGATAAAGACGACACTGACACACTATTATCTGCCACGTTATGCTGAAGTTGGTGCCGCCAGCGTAATCGATTTAAAAATATCCAAATATCCCGCAAATTCGCTGCATCTTTGGTAGAAAGCTCAGAATTTTCGGGCAACAGAGATAGCCTTGCGAGAGTGCCAGGTACTGATATCCCTCCTGCTAGGGCATAAATACGCGCAATATTGTTGATCAGTGCCACCGCACGTACTTTTAAATCGATCGTATCTTTCAGCTTCCCTCCCTTCTCATAAGTAAATTTTTGAAACATAGAAAGAGGTACAGAGACTTCATTTGCATGACGGGACAATGCCGCAAGAAATAAACTTTGTTTAAGCAGGGGCATTCTTTGACGTTGTAGCGTTTTAAACAAGCCCACATCACCCGCGGCGCAGCGTGCATCAAGAAAGATATTAAAGTGCATAATGGCATCTTTGGTAGGCGCATTTACCCATTTCCGCGCTTGTTCAACCGCTTGCTCTAACGTTAACCTCAGCTCGGGATTACTCGCCATAATATTGCCACTGCATAGCTTAATACCACATTTTGCTAATCCCTTGCAGACATAGTCAGCCATGGCGGCAAAGTAATCGGCTTGTGCTTGCGAGGGCAATTTAGCTAATAGCAACGCGTTGTCTTGATCCGATCCCATTGTCTGATCTTCTCTCGCTTGTGAGCCATAGACTAGCCACGAAAACATCATGCCGGCTTTACCATGTTCTTGCTGAAAGAAGCCAATGAGTTTTCGCGTCATAATATCAGTGGCCTGAGATAGCACTTTACCTGCAATATCATAATCGCCTGCGTGTTTAGCATGTGCAGAAAAGTAATGTGGAAGCTGCCACGCTAAACGTGTTAATTCGTACAAATTGCTCGCTTTCGACAATTCGCCAATAATGAATAGAACGCTGCCTCGTTGATGGCGAACAATATCACTGGCCGTCACCATCCCCACGGGTTCATGACTGTCTTTATCTAAAATAGGCAGATGATGAATGTTTTTTTCGGTCATTAATGCCATGGCGTCGAATAACGTTAGGTTACTGGCAACGTTCGCTGGCGACGAGGTCATAACACTGCTAACAGGGTTCGTCAGCGCAACACCAGCGGCAACCACTCGGGAACGTAAATCTCTATCGGTAACGATACCCACTAGCTGCCCTGCTTCAGTAATGAGAAGAGACGACACCCGGTTATCGGTCATCAGTTGAGCCGCTTGTTGAATGGGCGTATTTACATCGGTGCCAATGGGTGCTTTTTCTGTTAAATCACAAAGTGGTTTGTACAACCACATAGATTTTGACTCTGTTATAGCCTGATTTTGTAGTGCATCATGTCGCAATCCATTAAAAAAAGTATTAATGCTATCGAAACGAAGAAGCGCTTTAAATGGTGCTTCATCAAAGCTGTACACTAGACCTGGGCTCTCTACCGTCACCGACATTGGATAGTCTCTACCATCCAAAACACGCTGGAAGCCAAAGTAGTCCCCTTCACTAACATAACGGGGGGCGTCTTGCTCGGTACTTACCGAAAACTGGCCGCTTTGAATGAGATAAATTCGGCGAGATTGTCCAACTAAGGTCTTTAGGTTTTCTTTTGTTACGTAAAGCAATTCTGCCGAGGTAAGTAAATCAGTTAATGAATCCACATCAAGCGTATCAAAGGGCGCAGATGCAGCAACAAAATCTGCGACTTGCTGGGCAATAGCTGTCATACACAATGCTCCTGAAACGATAAAAACCAACCCGCTTTTAGAGTTTCCTCTTTGAACGGGTTGGCTTAATAAAGGCTCAGTTAATTACTGAGCGTCAGCTTCTTGTTTTAACAATTAACTTCTAGCCGTTAGTGTGCAGATGCCTCGCCCGCCCCTTTCGGATAGCGAATGCTTTCTACTAACTCTTGAATTTCTTCCGGCGCCTCATCGGTAAACTTAAACACGATAAAAGCAACAAGGAAGTTAACTATCATACCTAACGTACCTATGCCCTCTGGCGAAATACCAAACCACCAGTTTTCAGGTACATTTGCCGCAGGATTAACAAACTTGAAGTAAATGATATAGGCAGCAGTGAACGCAATACCTGCAATCATGCCTGCAATAGCGCCTTTATCATTCATACGTTTGCTAAAGATACCCATAATAATGGCAGGGAAGAAACTGGATGCCGCCAGACCGAACGCGAAGGCGACCACCTGCGCCACAAAGCCCGGTGGATTAATCCCAAAGTAACCTGCAATAACAATGGCTACCCCTGCGGCCAGTCGCGCATAAAAGAGCTCAGACTTATCGGTTATATTGGGCGCAAAGTTACGCTTCAATAAGTCATGAGACACCGATGTAGAGATAACAAGCAGTAAGCCTGCGGAAGTAGACAGTGCTGCAGCTACGCCACCAGCGGCCACTAATGCAATGACCCATGCTGGTAAATTTGCTATCTCAGGGTTAGCTAATACCATGATGTCACGGTCAACTTTCATTTCGTTGCGCTCATCACCAGAGTAAAACATCACCCCATCACCGTTCTTATCGTTGAACTCGATAAGCCCAGTTTGCTCCCAGTTTTTAATCCACGACGGTGCTTGCTCGTAACTTGTACCAGTTAGTTCAGGCCCGTTAATGGTTTCAATCATATTTACGCGAGCAAAAGCTGCAAGAGACGGTGCCGTAGTGTAAAGAATAGCAATAAATGCTAATGCATAACCTGCCGACTTACGCGCATCATGTACTTTCGGTACAGTGAAGAAGCGAACGATAACGTGAGGTAATCCAGCCGTACCTACCATCAATGCAAAAGTAATAAAGAATACATCGATGGTACTCTTCGAGCCGGAGGTATATTCATGAAACCCGAGCTCCACCGAGAGGTTGTCGAGTTTCTGCAGTATATGCATCCCCGACCCATCTGCGAGTGTGGCGCCGAACCCCGTTTGTGGAAGAATGTGGCCAGTTACCATGATAGAGATAAATACCGCAGGTACGATATACGCAAAAATCATTACGCAAAACTGCGCAACTTGGGTATAGGTAATACCTTTCATTCCACCTAGTACCGTGTAGAAAAACACGATAACCATGCCAATAACCACACCCGTAACAATATCGACTTCTAAGAAACGACTAAATACTACGCCAACTCCTCGCATTTGCCCCGCCACATAGGTAAAGCAAACAAAGATCGCACAGAAAACTGCAACGGTTCTCGCGGTTTGGGAGTAGTAGCGGTCGCCAATAAAATCCGGTACAGTAAATTTACCGAATTTACGTAGGTAGGGTGCTAGACACAAGGCAAGTAATACATAGCCTCCAGTCCACCCCATTAGGTAAACCGCGCCGTCGTATCCCATAAAGGAAATAAGGCCGGCCATTGAAATAAATGATGCTGCCGACATCCAGTCTGCAGCGGTAGCCATACCGTTTAGCACGGGAGGCACACCGCCACCAGCAACGTAGAAGTCGTTAGTAGAACCCGCTCTAGCCCATACAGCTATGGCGATATATAGCGCAAATGTTGCGCCTACAATAATAAATGTTAGTAGTTGAACGTCCATGGTATTACTCCTCGTTTACGCCATAACGTTTATCCATCGCCTTCATCTTTGACATATATACAAAAATTAGAGCGACGAATACATAAATGGAACCTTGTTGCGCAAACCAGAAACCCAGTTTAAATCCAAAAAAGTGGATATTGTCTAGCACATCGACAAACAAAATGCCGGCGCCAAACGACACCGCAAACCAAACGATTAAAAGCTTAGCAAGGAGAGACAAGTTCTCCTTCCAATATGCTTTTTTGTCGTCATCATTTCTAAATGCCATTGTTCCGTCCTCATGTCAGGTTAATCAATTGTTTTATTTTTACATTTTCCTAACGCCCAGCTTTGCTAACATTATTGCCAAGCTTTTTCATTTAGACCGAACAGGCCTCAGAGCGGCAAAAGTCAAGCACTTAGGAGCACGATGTATACTCTAGACCTCACTATTCAAATTCAAAATGAGACCATGGTCGTAGGTAGACCATGGTTGAAATGATTATAATGCACACAGACTTGTTAACTTTAAGTTAAAGGAAACTCATGACGTTTGGTTGGGTTACGCTTGCGGTATTGTATCTATTTTTGCTTTTTTCTTTGGCGAGTTGGGGCGATAAGAACTCGCCTCGAGCACGCGCGTTAACCTCGCATCCAGCCATCTACTCGCTGGCACTCGCCATATATTGCACGGCGTGGACATTTTTCGGCATGGTCGGTCAGGCTAGTCGCGACACATGGATTTACCTACCTATTATGTTGGGGCCCATCTTGGTCTATGCGCTTGGCTATCGATTTATTTATAAAATGACCTTAGTGAGCAAAAAGCAACATATCACCACAATTTCCGACTTTATCGCGTCTCGTTATGGTAAGCGCCAAACCGTAGCGCTGTTAGTGACCGTTATCGCCCTGCTGGCCACCATTCCCTATATTGCGTTGCAATTAAAAGCGATTGGCTCCACTTTTCAGCTATTAACCCAACAGCCCAATAGTAATTTTATCGTGATTGCTGCCACCACCTTTATTGCCGCATTTGCGATTTATTTTGGCACTAAGCATGCCGATGTAACCGAGTATCGCCGAGGGTTAATGCTCGCTATCGCCTTTGAATCTACGATTAAATTACTGGCATTAGTCTTAGTTGCCTTTGTGGGCTACAGCGCTTGGCGACAAACCGAGACAGGCCCTTTTCTAGAATCCTTTGTGAATACAGCCGCACTCTCTCAATTTAGCTCGTTCAACTTTATCGCTCAAACGATCATGGCCGCGGCTGCCATTGTATGTCTGCCTCGCCAATTTCATGTGGCGGTCATTGATAACCTAAGCCTTTCGCACTTAAAAACGGCCCGTTGGTTGTTCCCACTTTATCTTGCGATTATTTCTGCGGTTATTCCTATTATTGCTATTGCGGGTAAAGCTATTTTTGCTGGTGCCAACGTTGAACCAGACTCCTACGTACTCTCCCTTGCCATGTTCTCCGGCTCAGCTTTACTACAGGTTATTGTATTTGTAGGCGGGTTATCGGCCGCTACCGCAATGATTATTGTGGCAACCTTAACCCTAAGTACCATGTTAACCAATGACGTTATTTTGCCTCGTTATTTAGCATTTCGAGGGAATCCTTCTGAGAAGAAAGATTTCTCGGCGCAAATACGCCTTATCCGACGCGTTGTTATTGCTTTCATTTTACTTATGGCATTTTTATATCATCAACAAATGACCAGTAGCCGCTCGCTACACTCAATTGGGCTTATTGCGTTTTCATTAGTCATCCAGTTGATGCCGGCGATCCTCGGTGGATTATATTGGAAACGTGCCCATGCCCATGGTGTTTACGCAGGCTTGTTAGTGGGAATAATACTTTGGGTACTGTGGTTGGTATTTCCGCTCGTAGGAAAACAAACCTCGCAATTTGCCAACAACGAACTTATCAGCCAAGGCGCGATGATAAGCCTTGGCGCTAATACCGTGATGTATATTATTTTCTCTTGGTTCGCCCCGCACCGGCTCATCGACAGAATTCAAGCCGAGGCCTTTGTGTCTCCTGCTGTGGTTAAAAACAGTGTGATTAAAGGTCCTAATAGCAATGTGACGGTATCTGACCTCACTACGCTACTATCAACCTTCATGGGTACAGGTCGATGCGAACAGCTTATTGAGCAATATCAGCATCACAATAGTTGCACGCTGAACCACCAAGCTTCTCCCGATGAAGACTTTCTTGCGTTTTGTGAGCGTGCGCTAGGCGGTGTTATAGGTGCATCCAGCGCCAAAGTGTTATTAGACAGCGCACTGCGTGGCAAGAAAATGGACTTCACGGAAGTGATCAACTTTTTCGATGACACCACGCAAGCTATGCAATTTAATATGACTGCGCTTTTGACCTCGCTGGAGAACATGGATCAAGGCATTAGCGTAGTTGATAAACATTTAAATTTAGTGGCTTGGAATAAGCGATACGCAGCGCTATACACCTACCCTGAAGATTTTCTTGCTGTAGGCATACCCATAGAGAAACTTATCCGCTTCAATGCTTCACAAGGAGAATTTGGCAAACTGGACGTAGAAGCGGAAGTAGAAAAGCGCCTAGAACACTTACGCTCTGGTACCCCGCACCGATTTAAACGGCAGCGAAAAGATGGCCGCGTAATAGAAATGGTAGGCAATCCCCTACCTGGCGGAGGCTTTGTAACCAGTTTTAATGACATCACCGATCATATTGAGATTCAACAAGCCCTTGAAGAATCAAACATCGACTTAGAAGCCAGAATTAAGCGGCGAACCGAAGAGGTGCATACTATTAACGCCGAGCTACGCCTTGAAATAGAGCGGCGCTCTGGTGCAGAAACTGAACTTATACGGGCTAGAAAGGCGGCTGAAGATGCGAATGCCAGTAAAACTCGCTTCCTGGCACTTGCCAGCCATGATGTACTTCAGCCTCTTAATGCCGCCAAGTTATATATCTCGGCACTAGAGGAACAAGAACTATCGAATGGTGTGCATGAAATCATTCAAAAGCTGCATCACTCCGTGACCTCAAGTGAAGCCCTTATCGGTACGCTTTTAGATATTTCACGCCTTGACCAAGGTGAAATGAAACCAGACATTGAGCCCGTGGATGTGCAGGCTCTTCTCAGCCCGCTTATTGACGATATAAGAATGCGGGCACGGGAAAAAGGCCTTTCACTGCGGGTATGGATTAAACCACTTTGGGTAATGGCCGACAAGACTTACTTATATCGAATTATGCAAAACCTGCTGTCAAATGCAGTGAAATACACCCAAAGCGGCAAAGTTGTATTGGTTATAAAACCCGTAGGGTCAGTCGTTTCTTTTCGTGTTTACGACACGGGTATCGGCATTTCGGAAGATAAAAAAGATAACATCTTTAGTGATTTCTATCGCATTAATCAAAGTGCAGAGCACGGTATTGGTCTAGGGCTAGGCGTTGTTCGTAGATTAAGCCAGCAGTTGGGTAGCGATATAACCGTATCCTCGTCACTCCAAAAAGGTAGCTGCTTTACCTTTACGCTGCCAAAAGCTCAACCTGGCTCTTCAATAAGTACGACAGCCAAGCCTAAAAACACAACTTTCACTGGATTGCAGGTACTTTGCGTAGATGATCAAAGGGAGAACTTAGATGCCATGCAAACGCTGCTAGCTCGCTGGGGCGTTAAGGTGATGTTGGCGGGGTCTTGGGATGAAGCGCTTGCCCTGATTGAGCAAACATCACCTCAGATATTATTGATGGACTATCAATTAAGCCACGATGAAACGCAAAACGGCTTAGCCTTAATAGATAAAATTAGATACCAGCTTGATGCCATATTACCCGCTGCGCTTATCACAGCCACGCCGGATGAAGATTTAGTGGTTAAGTGTAAGGATCAAGGGGTTAACTATTTATCTAAGCCGCTAAAACCCGCAAAACTTAGGGCACTATTACAAAGCATGACTCGCCATATTCGCGAGTCACACTATACCGATAGCGACTAAATTTGGGGGGCGCTTTTCACCCGGCTCTTTTTCGTCGGTTTATCGGATTGTTCTTCCGTTTTAGTCGCTGCCGTTGTTGGGGTTACTTTACCCATGGTGCCCCACGCTGATTTAGGATTTATAAGCACAGGACGAGTTAAAATTAGGTTATTGGGGTACATGAGGGTTTCGCGCTCAGAAGTAACCAGCCGAGTACTAAATGGCCCTAAGTCGGCAATATAGCCCTCTATAAAATTATCGCCATCGAGGATACGAATAAAATTTCCTCGGCGATACGCAACGTTCGTCAACAGTATGAAATAAGCGGTAATATTGCTTATCAATGACCAACTGGCGAACAACGCTACCCCTGTTACCGTGATAATAGAGGTTGATAATACCAATAGGCCTGAGAAGTCTATTCCCCACGCTAGAAGCAGCAAGGCTAACGATACGGTCGCCACAATAACTCGTGCGGCAAATAACCCCTTAATTGCGCTGGTAGACTTTAATTTGGTTTTCTCAATATTGGTTTCAAGTTTGGGAAGAATTTTTCGTGAAGCCGCCAAATAAAACAGTAAAACCAACCCACTCCAAATAAGGTTTGATTGGTAGCTCGTAAGCCAAACCACTACCTCTTGCCACCACTGCACCATAGTAAAAAACTCATTATATCCTCATGTTACCCCATGCTACCGCGTAACGTTTTTGAGTTCATCCAGATATTACTGTCGCCACCACAATAATAATTCGTAAGACCATTAATAAAAGGTGCTTTATGATGCGCGCCAATTCGCTGCAGTCCGACTAATCTGGCTATGCACCCAAAAAGGTGCTAAAGATTAAGCAGCACTTTTTTGAAAATTTATAACAACAGGCAATTTACAATGCGCATAGCGATTTTATCTCGGAATTCTCGTCTCTATTCAACCTCTCGTTTAGTAGAAGCAGGTCGTGCTCGCGGTCATGAAGTAGATGTTATTGATACCATGCATTGCTATATGGACATCACCAGTTCTCGTCCATCGGTGCGCTACAAAGGTAAAAGACTTCCTTATTACGATGCGGTTATTCCTCGCATTGGCGCTTCTGTTACCTTTTACGGTACTTCGGTTGTACGCCAATTTGAAATGATGGGCACCTATAGTGTTAATGAGTCTGTGGCGATAAGCCGCTCTAGAGACAAGTTACGTTCTCTACAACTGTTATCACGTAAAGGCATTGGCATGCCGCGAACTGGCTTTGCTCACCACCCTGATAAGATAGAAGACGTGATAAAAACTGTGGGCGGCGCGCCAGTGGTCATTAAACTACTTGAAGGTACTCAAGGTATTGGTGTGGTATTAGCCGACACCCATAAAGCGGCTGAATCAATTATTGAAGCCTTCATGGGGTTAAATGCCAGTATCCTAGTGCAAGAGTTTATTAAAGAGGCCGGTGGCTCTGATATTCGGTGCTTCGTAGTAGGCGGTAAAGTGGTTGCCGCAATGAAACGACAAGCGGCACCGGGTGAGTTTCGCTCTAACCTTCATAGAGGCGGTCAAGCCAGCTTGGTAAGACTAAGCCCAGCTGAACGCAAAACTGCCGTAGACGCTGCTAAAACGATGGGTTTGAATTGCTGTGGCGTAGATATTTTGCGTTCAAATAATGGGCCTGTAGTGATGGAAGTAAACTCTTCACCAGGCTTAGAAGGCATTGAAAAAGCCACTAATAAAGATGTGGCCGGTATGATCATTGAATTTATTGAAAAAAGTGCAGAGCCGCACAAAACCAAAACACGAGGTAAAGGCTAAGTGGCAGTGGATAATTTAGTCATTGGTGGGCAGAGTATCGCGCCAGGCGAATCAGTGAAAATTGAGCTGGAGATGCCCCCGTTATACACCGCGACAAACATGAGCATTCCCGTGTATGTTACCCGTGGTAAACGCCCTGGCCCAACGATGTTTGTTAGCGCCGCTATCCATGGTGATGAACTCAATGGTATCGAAATTGTAGGCAGACTCATTCGCTCACGGGCCATTGAACGGTTAAGAGGTACCCTAATCGCGGTGCCTATGGTGAACGTGTACGGGGTGTTAAACCAGTCTCGCTATTTGCCTGACCGTCGCGATCTCAACCGCAGCTTTCCTGGCAGTAAAAAAGGCTCGTTGGCCGGTCGACTCGCCAACTTGTTCTTAAAGGAAATTGTGCAAAAGTGCGATGTAGGCATAGACCTGCATACCGGTGCAATCCATCGCAGTAATTTACCGCAAATTCGCGCTGACTTAGACGATCCTGAAGTACTAGAGATGGCAAAGGCGTTTGGCGTTCCCGTATTATTAAACGCTGAGCTACGTGAAGGTTCGTTACGTGAAACCGCCAGCGAGAGTGGCGTTAAAATTTTGCTCTATGAAGCAGGGCAAGCCCTGCGATACGATGAGTTCTCTATTCGCGCAGGACTTCGCGGTATTATTAATACCATGCGTCATTTGGGTATGCTTAACAAGAGTCGCAGTAAAGGCCATAGTATTGAGCGGTTTATTGCGCGGCAAAGTGGCTGGATACGAGCGACAGAAAGCGGTTTTGTTACTCATTTAGCCCAACTTGGCGATCATGTGAACAAAGGAGATAAACTGGCGACTATTGCCGACCCATTTGGGGGGTATTTGGCCAGTATTGAAAGTCCAGCCGAGGGCGTGGTGGTAGGTAAACAAAACATACCACTGACTCAAGAAGGAGAAGCGGTATATCACATTGCCTATTTCTCACAACCCGATACAGTGGCAGAACACGTTGAGTTATTGCAAGACAACCTGCTACCAGGTGAAACGGAATATACTTGATTGAAGGCGAATACATGAAAAATAAGAAAGTAGTGGGTGCGGTTGAGTTATGCGACCTTCCTGCATTTACCATCACAGATTTAAATGTTCGGGTTGATACCGGCGCAGCAACCTCCTCTTTGCATGTAGATAACATTGAAGAGTTTGATGTAGATGATGAATTGTGGATACGCTTCGATATTCACCCCGATATTCATAATGTGGATAGAGTGGTAAGAAGAGAAGTAAAAGTTGAAGGAAAAAAACGGGTAAAAAGCTCAACGGCCACAAGAGAGAAGCGTTATGTGATAGTAACGCCTATAATCATGGATAGTGTGCAATGGGATATTCAGTTAACCCTAACAGACCGCTCTGAAATGACGTATCTTATGTTGCTTGGCAGAGAAGCCATGAGTGGCCATTTTTTGGTTGATCCCGAGCATGAATTTTTACTTACAGGGAAGGATTAACCGTCGATACAATGATAGGAAATACGATCAGCCGAACATTGCTCTCGTCAGCTTTCATATTGCTGAGCGGCTTATTCACTCCACTGGTTTTTGCAGGCGAGGTTACTGACTCGCCTAGTCTAGAAAAAGACGCTAAAGCAACGTTGCCTCATAAAGTGCTGCGTCTTCCTAATGTGCATCCTGGTCGAGATCCCGTTTACGCATACGCCAAAACACTGCTGTCAAAAGTAATGGAAGTGACAGAAGATAAGTATGGCACCTTTGAGTTACAAGTCAGCAAACAGGAAATTGCGCAAGAGCGCCAATTAAGAAGCCTAGAACACGACATGTTAGATATCACATGGAGCGTGTCTTCTATCGACAGAGAAAAACTACATCGCGCAATACGCATTCCTATCATGGGCGGATTTTTTGGCAAGCGTATTATGCTTATTCGCGCCGATGATAGTCGCTTCGATGCACCGCTATCGCTTGAAAGTCTAAAATCAATGCGCGCGGTACAGGGTTATGACTGGCCTGACACTCGTATTTTTCGCCACAATGAAATTCCCGTGCTTGAAACTACTTATCAAGCCTCTTTTCGAATTGTGTCTGAAGGTTTTGCCGATATGTTTCCGCGCAGTGTAATGGAAATACAACATGAATTGGACAAGCAACCTGACAGCACATTGAAAATTGAGCCACACCTGCTGGTGTCTTATGACAGCCCTTTATTTTACTTCGTTGCATCAGATCAGGAGGCCTTGGCTAACCGAATCAATGAAGGGCTTACTGTCTTGCTGGAATCTGGAGAATTTCAGGCATTCTTAAAAGCGCAGCCTGTTTACCAAGACAGCATGACGCTGATGCGTGGACGCACTGAGATTGAAATTGAGAACCCTTTGTTAAGCGAACAAAGTAAGGCAGCGCTTAAGCATTACCTTACTTATTATGAATCCGATTTGCTTATTGAACCGATTGACGTACCGCTGGAAAAGACTAATGATCACTTGTAGCGGGCGGCTCTAGCTCTAGTTGAGATGCAATTAATACCGCTTGAGTACGATTATTTATGCCAAGCTTTTTGAAAATCGCAGTAACGTGGGCTTTTACCGTAGCTTCGGCAATATCCAAATTATAACCAATTTGCTTGTTAAGTAACCCATCTCGCATAAAGCACAGTACTTTGTATTGAGACGGTGTTAGTGAGGCTACATTATCTGCAAGCTCAGAAAACTCCTCATCAATCTCATCGACACTATCGCTTAAATTAGGTGGTAGCCATACATCCCCATCTAAAATAGCTTGTACCGCATTAGCAATATCACCAGAGCTGGCAGTTTTAGGGATAAATCCCAGCGCCCCAGCACTCATGATTTTTGATATAAGTTGGGTATCTTCCGTACCAGACACTACTGCTACAGGTACGTCAGGAAACAGTTTACGAATGTGAATTAACCCGAAAAGGTCGTTGCTGCCCGGCATATGTAAATCAAGCAGCAACAGGTCGATATCCTCGCGATTGAGAATATCGACTGTCGATGTTAAATCACCAGCTTCTGATAGCGTCAGCGCTGGTAAAGACAATGACAAAGCGCCTCTTAAGGCATCCCGATACAACGGATGATCATCGGCAATTAACAGGGTTGTCATTGCATTATCCTTTATGATTTATTTAATCGCTCCTCAATGAGTGTATCAACAACTGACGGATCCGCCAATGTAGATATATCACCAAGTTGCTCATGTTCGTTCGCAGCAATTTTACGCAAAATACGACGCATAATTTTACCTGAACGGGTTTTAGGTAAGCCAGCCGACCACTGTATTTTATCAGGTGTCGCAATGGGGCTAAGCTCTTGTCTCACCCAGTTTTTAAGCTCTGTGGTTAGCGCATCATCAACGGCAACACCGTCAATTGGAGTAACGTAGACGTAAATGCCCTGCCCTTTAATATCATGAGGGAAGCCCACTACAGCCGCTTCAGCCACTTTTGGATGCGCCACTAGTGCGCTCTCAATTTCAGCAGTACCTAAACGGTGACCGGATACATTTAACACATCATCGACGCGCCCTGTAATCCAGTAATAACCATCTTCATCACGTCTTGCGCCATCACCGGTAAAGTATACACCTTTGTAAGCACTAAAGTAGGTACTGATAAAGCGTTGATGGTCGCCATATACAGTTCTAGCTTGGCTTGGCCAGCTATCCTTAATCACAAGGTTACCTTCGGCTGCGCCTTCAAGTTCGTTGCCTTCAGCATCGAAAAGCGCAGGCTGAATACCAAAGAATGGCCTCGTGGCAGAACCAGGCTTAAGTGCTGTGGCACCAGGTAATGGCGTTATCATATGGCCACCAGTTTCAGTCTGCCACCATGTATCCATGATAGGACAACGGCTTTGGCCAATTACACGGTAATACCATTCCCACGCTTCAGGGTTAATTGGTTCACCAACTGTACCGAGTAAACGTAACGAAGATAAGTCGCAACCTTCTGCTGGCTTATCACCATGCGCCATCAATGCACGAATAGCCGTTGGTGCCGTGTAAAGGCTGTTTACTTTGTATTTTTCTACTACTTGCGCAATACGACGCACGTCAGGATAAGTAGGTACGCCCTCAAAAAACACCTGAGAAGCGCCGTTGATCATAGGGCCGTAGACCATGTAGCTGTGTCCTGTGATCCAACCGACATCCGCAGTACACCAGTAAACATCATTTTCTTGATAATCAAAGGCGTATTTAAAGGTCATGGCGGTATAAAGCAAGTAACCACCGGTAGTATGCACTACGCCTTTAGGCGTGCCAGTTGAACCCGATGTATACAGGATAAACAGTGGGTCTTCCGCGTTCATCACTTCAGGCTCACACGTTGTGGCGCACTCAGCCACCAGCTCATCCCACCATACATCGTGACTTTCGTTCCACGCTACATCTTCACCTGTTACTTTCTTAACGATGACATGAGTAATGGATGGGCAAGCACCTTTTGACAAGGCCTTATCTACATTGGCTTTTAGAGGTACAGAGCGACCCGCTCGGCGGCCTTCATCTGCCGTAATAACCACTTTGGCATCGCTATCATTAATACGATCGGCAATCGCGTTCGGCGAGAACCCCCCAAAAATAACAGAGTGAATAGCACCAATTCGGGCGCACGCCAACATAGCGTAAGCAGCGTCGGGCACCATTGGCATATAAATAGCGACTCTGTCGCCTTTAGTCACACCTAGAGATTTAAGAGCGTTAGCTAATTTACAAACTTCATCGTGCACTTCTTGAAAAGTAATATCTTGGCTGTCTTCAGGGGAGTCACCTTCCCAGTGAATAGCCACTTTATCAGCGCTGTCTGCTAGGTGACGGTCGATACAGTTGTAACTGGCATTTAATTCACCGTCTTCAAACCATTTAATAGAAACATCATTGTCACCAAAATGGGTGTTTTTCACTTTGGTCGGCTTTTTAAACCATTCAAGTAAGTTTGCATGTTCAGCCCAAAATGCTTCAGGGTGTGCTACAGAATTAGCATACATCTCAGCGTACTGAGCATCCGTTAAATGGGTGTTACTTTTAATCGCGTCAGGAACAGAAAAAATCTTACTGGCAGTCATAAAAAATTGCCTCCAATATCAATAATGTGAAATGCTTTCATATACTAAACACTGTAATGATTAGACTATAAAGTAAAAATGCGACTTTGGTCTTACGGTTTATGGACTTTAGTCCTAGGAATTCGACTACTCACCAATTACGACTATAGTCGTATGCGACCATTAGCTTATTTCAATTTGCACCAAGGTCGGCAAATCTATAGAAGTTAACTTTGAATTTACATTTATTTAACCACACTTTAGGGCAAATATAATGAAAGCCATAATAAAAAACTCAGTGCTAGCCGTATCGTTAGCACTTGCAGCGTCTAACGCAACATTCGTTAGCGCCGCTGACTTAGGCGATACCAGCGTTAAATTCACCGGCTACATAAAAGCCGACGCGATGGTGAGCAACTACTCTGAAGGCACGCTAGGTTCCGGTAGTATTGGTCGAGATTTTTACATTCCCTCGCTAACGCCGGTTTCCGGTGGCGATGAAGGCACCCAATTTGATGCACATATTCGTCAATCTCGTTTTAGATTTAGCACCAACACGCCAACAGCGGAAGGTGATGAAATCAAAGGAGTATTAGAATTAGATTTTATCGTCACTAGCGGTGGTGATGAACGCATTAGTAACTCTTACACCCCCCGTGTTCGCCACGCCTACATTCAATACAAAGAATGGTTAGTGGGTCAAACATGGACCACATTTATGGATGTAGGTTCCCTACCAGAATCTCTTGATTTCATTGGTACGACAGACGGCATTACATTCGGTAGACAAGTCATGGTGCGATACACCAACGGCGGTTTACAATTGGCGTTAGAGAATCCTGAAACTACGGTAACACCCAACGGTGGTGGTAGCCGAATTGTGGCTGACGATAACGCCGTTCCTGATTTCGTCGCCGCCTACACCGCTAAACAAGACTGGGGCTACGTGAAAATAGCAGGTCTGGTACGTCAACTTTCATATGATGATGGCAGTGGAATTGACGCCGATGAAACCAGTTATGGTGTCGCCTTGTCAGGAAAATACAAGTTGTCGAGCGGCGATGATATTCGCTTTATGGTGAATACAGGCCAAGGGATGGGTAGATATTCCGCATTGAATGCTGCAAATGGCGCAGTCATCACCGCCGATGGAGATTTGGAAGCTATCGATTCAACGGGTTACGCTATTGCCTATCGTCACCTTTGGAACGACAGAATGCGAAGCAGCTTCATGTTTTCAGCGTTAGATATTGATAACGACACTACTCTTACCGGCCTTAGCGTGACAGAAAGCAGCTACAGCGCGCGTGCTAACTTACTGTATTCGCCTACCAAAGCCCTTACCTTTGGTGCAGAGTACGCGTTTGCACATCGCGAAATTGAAGAAGGGTTAGAAGGTGATATGAACCGTTTACAGGTTTCTGCAAAATACGCCTTTTAATTCGTAAAGAACACCCCGTGTTAAAAGAAAACCGCGCTAAGCAATAGCGCGGTTTTTTTATAGGTTTGGTTTCGCTTTAGAACGTGACTAGCACGCAATATCAGATAGAAACAGAGGTCAATAAAATCAAACTGACATAAAAATGATACCTAGCGGCATGCAGAAAAATAGCCCACCAATATACGCTACCCCGTAAAATTTCTTCTCGGCGACAATAACCGACAGTTTATAAGACAAATCTAACGGAATATTGCGCAACATTGGCGTACCGTAAATTAACACCACGCTAAAAACGTTATATAACAGATGCACAAGGGCAATTTGTAATGCAAACGCGGCATTCACACCCACCACACCCAGCGCTGCAATTAACGCGGTAATACAGGTGCCAATATTAGCGCCAAGGGTAAAGGGATAAATATCTTTTGCCTTTAGAATATCACTGCCCACTAACGGCACCACTAAAGAGGTGGTAGTAGAAGAAGATTGCACCAGCACTGTCATTAGTGCACCAGAAGAAATACCCGATATAGGCCCTTTACCGATGCTTTTATGCAGAATATCTTTTGCTTTACCTACCATAAGGGATTTCATGATTTTCCCCATGTAGGTAATTGAGGTAACAATAAGCCCAATACCGAGAATGATCTTAACGATACCGGGGTACACTGAAGGCAAACCGCTAACCATGCCTGTTACCACGTTAAGTGCCGGCTGGGTAAGTGCTTTGATAGGATTAAACCCGTCAACGCCCATTGTGCCACCCGTATTGAGCATAGACACTACAAAGGCGCTAGAGTGCTCCAAAATCCCAAAGGCCATTTCTAGAGGCAAGAATATAATCACCGACATCACATTGAAGAAATCGTGAATAGTCGCGGCGTTAAATGCTCGTTGGAATTCATCTTTTTTAGCGACATGCCCAAGGCTAACAAGGGTGTTGGTGATGCTGGTGCCAATATTAGCCCCCATCATCATAGGCACGGCGATGGTGATAGGTAATCCACCTGCCACCATGCCAACAATAATAGAGGTTACCGTACTTGAAGATTGAATGAGCGCGGTAGCTACCATGCCGATAATCAGCCCCATGATGGGATTACTAGCAAAAGTGAATAGCGTTTTTGCGTGATCGCCGGCAGCAAGTTTAAAGCCGCTTCCTATCATGCTAACGGCCAACAGCATTAAATACACTAGTGCAATAAGCAATAGCCAACGGCGCCAGTTGCCATGCTGGGTTTCGGTTTCACAAACAAGGGGCGAATCTGATAGAGACATAAAAGGTGACAGTCAATAAATAACAGTGAATTTATACTATGACGAAGTTGTGACAGATAAATGACCAACGTCGACAGTATAAAATCACCGCAATTTATAACCTTACTGCAATTCTTGGGTAAGACAGGCTGTGTTTAGGGCTTGCACCAAGTCGTTGTGACTTGGCCCGTAATATTAGAAACTTACGCTCTAATGTTTGCACCTTTTGTTACCACAGTATCTAATAACCTAACGGATGGCGGCGAACCACCTCGCCTATTTGTTTCAATGTGCTTTCATCTAGGTTAAGTGAAAATGCCGACAAGTTTTCAGCTAACTGCTCGGTGGTCGTCGCGCCAATAATGGTAGAAGTCACACCTGGCACTTGTTTACACCACGCTAAAGCCAATTGCGACGGGGTAATCTTTGCTCGCTTGGCAATTTCAACATAACGAGCGGTGGCTTCACGGGCGGGCTCTTTATCTCTGAATAATCCTTGGCGCTGAACCAGTGTCCACCTTGAACCTTTGGGTCTATCACCATTCATGTACTTACCACTTAGCATACCTGTAGCCAGTGGCGACCAAGGTAAATAGGCAATATCTTCAAGTACACAGGTTTCAATCAAATACGGCCAATCTTTTAAATGCAGTAAACTAAATTCGTTTTGAATTGAAACTGGAAAAGGAATATTCATTTCTTTGCACAGCGTTAAAAACGTATGAATACCCCAAGGTGTATCATCAGATAATCCCCAATGACGAATTTTCCCTGCATCGAGTGCTTTTTTAATGCCGGATAAAATATCTCGCATACCCTCAATTTCTTGCTGCTTATTAATTTTTATAGGGTTAGCACGGTCAGGCCAATGCTTTCCAAAATGCGGGGTAACGCGATTCGGCCAGTGTAATTGGTAGACATCTACATAATCGGTATTTAATCGGCTTAACGAATTATCCAGCGCCACCTCTACCGCATGAGATGTAATGGGGCCACCGTCACGGATGTAACTTAAGCCACTGCCGGCAACCTTTGTCATAATGACTAGAGAATTACGGGCGGCAGGATTTCTTGCTAACCAGTTACCCAAGATGCGCTCGGTATCACCGTAGGTTTTATCGTTCGGTGGAACAGGGTACATTTCGGCGGTATCGATGAAGTTCACACCATGATCAATTGCCATTGCTAATTGCTCATCGGCGTCTTGCTGCGTGTTTTGAATGCCCCATGTCATGGTGCCAAGGCAAATATCCGATACCGATAAGTCGCTACCGCCTAATTTGTTAAATTGCATATTTACGTTCACCTACCTTCAACTTGTCTCTGATTTTCTCTGCTTTTGTGCTAATTCTGCTTCCACAACAGCGAGTCGTTCTTCAATTGCTTGACGAGACTCTACCATTTCATTGGCAAGTTCAGCCAACGATTTGAACTCAGCAAAACCGAGTTTCCTCGGATCCATCCGCTGATATTGGCGCTTACACCGATAGAAGAACATAACGAAATTAGAGAAAGCTCGGTGAAATGTGGCAAAGCTCTTTACTAGAATTAAAATTAAAAGCACTGAGGTGAGCACCGCAATACTAATACTGTATATTTTTACTTTTTGCTCTTGGTTTTCAATAATAGGCTGTAAAGCGTTGTCAATTAATGTGAGCTGTTGTTCCACATTGTGAGCTTGTCGCCGAAAACGCCCTACCAAACCCTCATTGTGAGTAAGACCTAGCGTTTGATGGGCAATAGCAAGCGCCCTCACGGTTTCTTTATACACGCTAAGTAGTTCATTTACCTGTTCTGATTTACCCGCGTTACGCTCCTGCGCCAGTAGCTCTATACTTTGAACCGCAAGGGTGGCGTAATAGTTATTACGGGTTAGTTGAAAATCGCGAATAGCTAATCTTGCGCCGTCAAGTTGAATGAGCGCATTAGACCCAACATCAAAATACGACTGACTGAGCAATTCCCCCTCAGTATTAATCATTTGCCCTAGCAAGCCAGATGTTGGGGTAAGCCCTATCTTGGTTTGTAGCGCAACGACTTGCTGGAAAAGTTGTTGGTATTCATCCAAGCCTTCGGCTAAATTCCCTAACTGCGACATGGGCATATCATAATCGCTAATTAAAGGCGTAAGCTGATTAAGCCGAGTGCTAAAACTCTCAGAACGCTCGATAAATAACTGAAAGTACTCCTGCTGATGGCGCATCAAAAAGTCTTTCTCGTGGCGCCGCATTTGCAATAAATCTTGCCCCATGCGAAGCAACAAATTCCTTTGCTGATTCAATTCAATGAGCCGCTGCGTAAAATAATGCTGACTGACCACCAGCATGCCCATTCCAACAACACAAATCAGTGTCATTAGTACAAGCCTAGATTTTATAGAGTCAAACTTCATTCATGAGATCCCCTTAGGTATTTCATTTACACTGCGCGCTGGGAACTAGACATACTACTTGAAGATAGACCAATTCACTCTATCTAGCTCAATAGGCATAAGAGTAATTAAATAAAATGACAATCTATAGTGGAGACTCAATATTTTAGCTAAACGTTTTTGAGGTGTTAATGGAAAAAGGGGCGAGCGCCCCATTTCTATCATTGATAATGTAAACCGAGAGGTATCACCGATTAACGTTTGACTCGTTCAGCGTTTTCGCCAATTTATAATTGCCTTGCGATAAGGCAATATCGGCCACTGAGTTACCTGCCAAGTCTTTGTGCTGCGGGTTAGCGCCTTGCTCAATTAACTCATTCACTAAAGACTGCCTATCGAACAAACTAGCGAACATAAGTGCCGTTTGACCTTGAGAGTTAGTTTCATCGATATTGCATTGTGCAAACATCAGTTTTCTAGCCACACTCAAATGCCCTTTGAAAATAGCACCCATTAGTGCGGTGTTACCTTTGTTATCTTCCTGGCAGGCATTGATATTTTCCTTGCCAAGTAAATAATTAACCGCATCGTTGTGACCATGGTAAGCCGCTAGAATAAGTGCGGTATAACCTTTTTCATCAGCTACGTTTCCATCAAGACCGGCCTGATAAAAGGCTTGAAGCAATTCAACGTTGCCCTCACGCGCGGCATCAAAATAGTGCGCTTTCAGCTCATCAATACTGGATTGCGCATGACATAGACTCACGCTAAGCATTAAAGTAAAAACCAAAAGTGTGCGTTTAACGATGTGCATTGTGGGTCTCCTATGTCGTCTTTAATAATGATAAATATGAGTAGTTGATATGAAAAAAGCTACAAGGTAAAACAGGTGGTTCAAACGAAGTCTTTGATAACTATAACTGCCCTACCTAAATAGGTAGGGCGAGTTGATAGTGGTGTTACTTATTGCATAAGGGCAGTTAAGCTTTCCGCTACTTTCTTCGCTTTAGCAGCGCGGGCTGCTTGCTCGTCCATTAGTGCTTTTGCTTCTGCACGTACTTGCGAGATAGAAACCTTAGCTAGCTTAGCAACGCCGGTACCGTATTCTTTATCAGCGTTGTACATGAATGCACTGATGATAACGCGAACCTCTTCTTCAGGTACCGATGCTAATGCACCACCCATGTTGTTGATTAAGTTCTTACGACCTTGTTTATCAAGGTTGCGGTAGAACTCACCCGCTTGTTTGAAGTTCTGTTCCTTGTAGAAAGGAATTTGCTGTGTCATACCTGCAAGCGGCTTGCTTGAGTAACGGTATGCTGGATCTTCATTCAAATCTAAGCGACGGCTAGGCTGATAGTTAACATCACGGTTAGTTGATGTAGTACGAAGCTGGCCATGTTGCTCGTGGTTGTTAATCTCAACATTTTTAGGCGCGTTTACCGGAATACGGTAAGCGTTAACACCTAAACGGTAGCGCTGGGTATCAGCATAAGAGAACAAACGACCTTGTAGCATTCTGTCTTCTGATGGCTCGATACCTGGAATTAGATTACTTGGTGCAAATGCAGCTTGCTCAGTTTCTTCAAAAAAGTTGTCAGGTACACGGTTTAACACCATGCGACCAATTTTGCGTGAAGCAACTAACTTCTCAGGCCAGATCTTTGTGGTATCTAACGGGTTGAAGTCAAAATCATCTAACTGCTCTGGCTCAAGTTCTTGCAAATACAAATCCCATGAAGCGGTTTCGCCTTTCTCACCAATGCGAGTGTAAACGTCAGTGGTGTGTGGCTGGAAATCCATACCTTGCTGTTTCATTGCTTCTTCAGCAGTGAAGTTTTTAATGCGTAATACCATGAAGCCGATCGGTCAATACTATTCAAGCCGATCACTTTTTTGTCTGCCAGTAGACCTTAGTAAAATCTAACTTGAGTGATCGCCATCAGTCAAGGAATTTAGTTTTTTTCGCATCGATTCGCCTTTTAATTCCAACTTTATTGCTCCGTGAACAAGCCGATCTAGGATCGCATCAGCATGTGTCGATTCTCCGATCATTTCATACCAATTTTCTATCGGTAATTGGCTGGCAATTAAGGTCGATTTTGTGTCATATCTCGCATCAATTAATTCCAGTAAATCACTGCGTTGTTGAGCTGTTAATGGCTCTAATCCCCAATCATCTAGGATCAGTAAATTGGCAGAGCTAAGCTTGTTGATCAGTTTTCGATAACTACCATCGGCTTGCGCTAAGAACATCTTTTCTAATAGCTCTTTAAGCCTAAAATAATAAACGCTACTCCCTTGTTGGCAGTGGTTTTGACCAAGCGCGCAAGCGAGGTAAGTTTTGCCACACCCCGTTGCGCCCGTGATCAAGATGTTTTGATGAAGGCGAAGCCATTCACCTTGTGCTAATGAACGGATCTGAGTTTTATCGAGTTGTCGTGCTGCGCCATAGTTTAGTTGAGCCAGTGTGCCGCCAACTCTGAACTTTGCTTGACGAGTTAAGCGATCAATTTTACGCTGGTCACGCTGTGTTATTTCATGCTCAAGCAATAAACTTAGCCGCTCTTCGAAACTTTGTTCTACGTATAGATTGGGTTGCTCATATTGCTGCAATAGTGCATCACGTATACCGCTTAGCTTTAAGTTACTTAACTGGTTATTGACTTGTTGATTGATATTTTGCATAAGATTTCCTTTGGTTTGTTAGTTTTGATTAATGGTAATAGTTGTTGCCGCGGATATTTTTATGATCAATATCTTGTAGTAAATCACCTTGAGCTTGTGGCAAGGGTTGCTTATCCAAGCCCTTTTCTAAAATGTTTTTTACTTGTTTTACGCGAGTAACACCTGTGGCTAATGCGCGATGACAGGCTGCTTCAAGACGTTGGTCAGTAAACTTCTTACCTAGGCTTAATAACCCCATACAAGCACGGTAGCTTTGTTCTGGATGCTTTTTAGCTTGCATCAATTGCATAACAAACTGCTCCGTTGAACCACCGAACTTAGCTGCCCAACGCTCGAACCGTTGTGGTGTCCATTGCTGCTGCTTTTGATGAGCTATTGGCATATGTAGATCAAGCGTAGTGTGTGCACCTTCTCGGTGTGATCTTGGATGAACGGCTACTTGAACACCCTGATGGTAAAGTGTCACCAGTTGACCTGTGGCATGGGCTTCAAGCTTTTGTTTGATCAAGGTATGAGGTACTGAGTAGTAGTGTTTTTCAACTTCGACATGATAATCAATATGCACGCTTACTTGTTTGACTAAGGTGTAACTGTAAGCCTGTGTGGGTAGTGGTTTGAGAGCAGGTTTATCAATGGATTCAAACTGACTGAGCCTTGAACCAGGGTGCTTCTTCATTTTCCGCTGGTTTAAGTCGACAAGCAGTTTTTGTATCTTTAGGTTTAATTGGCGCAAGCTAAAGAAGCTTTCATTGCGAAGCCGTGCCATTATCCAGCGTTCGACAATTTGCACACCCACTTCTGCTTTGGCTTTATCCTTGGGCTTATAAGGTCTAGCAGGCACAATGACCGTATTGTAGTGTGTCGCCAATTGTTGGTAGGTTGGATTTAAATCAGGCTCATATCGACAAGGTTTAGTTACCGCACTTTTTAAGTTGTCAGGGATTACCAGCTCTGGCACACCACCAAGAAACTCAAAACAACGAGCATGACTCATCACCCAATCTTCTAGCTTTTGGCTATACGTTGCCTCCGCATACGTATAATTAGATGCGCCCATAACTGCGACAAACACTTGAGCTGTACGGTATTCACCTGTACTAGCATCAACAATATTCATAGTTGGGCCGCAGTAATCAACAAACAGTTTTTCACCTGCTTTATGGTTTTGTCGCATGGACGGTTTTTGACATTTAAGCCATGCCTTGTACTGTCGGCAGAAGTGGGTGTAACTGTAAAATCCTTCCTCGTGTCGCTCTTTGTATTCTTGCCAAAGCAGCAATAGCGTCATGGTTTTGGGTCGCAGCTCCTGCTGAACTAACAACCAGTCAGGAATACTAAAGCCTTTTAGTCGGGGCTTTGTTTTGAAGAATGCTCGTTGCAGAGAATGATCATCCCATTTTTCATCAAGTGGCCAGCAAGTGATACCTAACTCTGCTGATTTACAGGCATATTTAGAAACAATTGAAGGTGAAATAGATAAGCTGTTTGCTATCTTTCGATGACTGAGTTTACAGTCGTATTTTAGTCTTAAAATCTCTTTAAGTTTACGCATTGAAATAGGTGCCGTTGGCATGGTTATTCTCATCATCAAAAATGAAAAGGATAACGGTTAAAAACACCTACTGGATAGACAAAAATGAGTATAAATTGAACGATACCATTCAAGCCGATCACTCAATACCATTTTGACCAAAAAGTGATCTGCATCGATGGTATTGAGTGATCGCGATGGATAGTATTAGGTGATCGGCTTAGATGGTATTAGGTGATCGCGATGCATGAGAATATGCATTTAATAGGTTGGTTCGCTTTCCACGTAAATTTCACGTATTTAACGTTGCCTTCATCATCAACAAATTTGAAAGCGTGAACACCTGAACCATCCATATTTAGGTAGCTTGCTGGCGTACCATAGTCAGAAAACAGCATGGTTAGTGTGTGCGTAGACTCTGGAACATGCGAGAAGAAGTCGAATACACGCTTAGCATCTTGCTTGTTAGTTACCGGAGACGGTTTAAATGCGTGAACCATATCTGGGAATTTAATTGCATCACGGATAAAGAACACAGGGAAGTTGTTACCTACTAAATCCCAGTTTCCTTGCTCAGTGTAAAACTTCACAGCGAAACCACGAGGATCACGAAGTGTTTCAGGCGAAAGGTGCCCGTGCACTACTGATGAAAAGCGCACGAATACTTCGGTCTTTTTACCTTCACCTTGGAAAGGAGCAGCAACTGTATCTTCAGATAAGTCTTCGTAGTTTTCATAGTAACCATGAATACCAACACCACGGGCGTGAACTACTCGCTCTGGAATACGCTCACGGTCGAAAGCCGCTAGCTTTTCAATTAGGTGAGAGTCTTGTAGAAGCACAGGACCCCAAGGACCAGCAGTTTGCGAGTTTTGGTTATCTCCAACTGGTGCGCCATTTTGACGAGTAAGGGTATCCGCTTGAGCACTTAAGCCCATACTTAACATACCTACGGTTACACAACTTATTATACTTCGGGTAAACAATCGCTTCATTTTATGCTGCTCCTGAAAAACGAGTTTTATTGGTCGGGGTTTTCTGAGCGACACAAACTTGGTCGCCATAATAGTTATTTGCATAGTTGCAAACCGATTGTGCTGGTTTAGCAACGAATTTGTGCGGTGTAAGTTTTCTTAGAATTGTGCTCACAACAGCTCTCCTTGTTAGATGCGAGGATTATTACCGTTCTACGAAAACTATTAAAATGACATAAACTGATTAAGTTAATTGAATTTATAGATGTGACTAAAGAATAGAAAAATGATTGAGGTTTTCGATTGGCATTTTAGACTGGGTGAGCTTAGGAAAATTTGCGATTTGTTCGATAGTTTAATCAACAAGTCAATTTTTAACTTAACACCAAAAGGTTAGTATCTTTGATACTTATTTCAGAGTGACAACGATGGGAGATGAGAGAATACACAAAGGGGTTAAAGGCAGAAGCAAAGGTAGGAAGATAGACAGAAAGGTAATGTACTTCACATACATAAAGCACATTACCGATAATCAGTTACTTGAACATGGGGCTAGTTAAAGCGCCATCCAGGGGCCTGTAATGGCCAAGGTCTTACTGGGAGAGTACATATTCACGAACAATACACTACCGTCGTTAGTGAAGCACGCGCCAGCAAGTTCGGTTTGCGCGTGTAGTTTGGCAACGTTATAAATATCCCCCTCTGGTGTAACCCCGCGAAGGTGATTATCTACAATTTCAGTGTACTGATCTTCGCATACAATCAAATGGCCATTAGGGCTAACAGTCAGGTTATCGCCGAAGTTAAATAAGTTAGCGTCATCACTTTCAACGAATAATTGTAATCTGCCACCTGAAGCCTGAGAGTTTGAAGCAGAGTCGGCTTTAGCGCCTTGTGGCTGATAACGCATTATCTGACCTAATTGCTTAGCTCCGCCATTGGTGCAACAAAAATACAGCTCGTTGTTGCCCCAATGCAGCCCTTCACCTCGAGCAAACAACGTTGCGCCCGCCTTATAACCTTGAACACGCAAGTCATCATTAGGGCTTTCTGGCGTATGTAAATCGACCCAATCTACATTTAACCATTCCCCTAGATTCATACGCGCCTTATCCCAGTTACGAGAGTCGAACTGAGGCACACCTTTTATGCGTAAAGCCTGTAACTTACCGCCTTTATCCAGCTGGCCTTTAACACTAGGAATAAAGCGATAAAACAAACTATCGCCTCTGTCTTCCGTTAAATAAACAATACCCGTTTCTGGGTCGACACAAGCCGCTTCATGATTAAACCGCCCCATAGCCTTAAGCGGTTTAGCCTCTACTAACGTCTCAGCATCAGCAGGTACTTCAAAGATATAGCCATGCTCTTTCGAAATAACACCGTTAGGTTTATCGACCGATTCTTCGCATGTTAACCACGTTCCCCAAGGCGTAATACCGCCAGCACAGTTGCGAATAGTACCGACTAAGCTAACAAACTCTTTTTCAACAACCTTGGTATCGAGATTATAAACCAGCGTGGTGGTGCCTCCTGGCAGCGCGACACCATTTTCAAAATGATCATAAGCAAGCTCAGTAGTATGAGTTTGAATAGATTCAGGCTGGATAGATAGGTGAGCGGCCTGTAACTCGTGATTACGTACTAAGGCAACCTTATTGTTACCTAGCGAGAAACATCCCATGCCGTCAGCTCTATCGGGCACATTTAATCCATCTCTCATGGCATCACCCAGTTCAGAGATAACCTGGTAACTAAAACCCTGAGGTAAATCGAGAAGTTTCTTAGGATCAGGCACAAGCGGCCCATAGCCTTTGGTGGTTGGCGTTAACACTCCGGCATTCGCCTTACCCAACGCACTTGATGCCAACCCAGCAAATGCCAAGGTACCCGCCCCTTTAAAAAACTGCCTTCTATCAATCATTATTATCACTCTTTGTACTAATACTTACGCACCTGATTTACGTGTACCCGATTAAACCAAATACTGCCTGCATCTATCATCACACACTATTGTTACATTATAACGTTTGTTAGCTTTTCTCTATGACAAATACCAATGTTTTTATAGAAGATACCTCCCCTAGGAAACCTAGTGCAGTAAAACCAGTCGATAAAATTGGGAGAAAAGCACACCAAATTTACTTTTGTTGGTGAAAACACACGGCAATAAACCTGGTGATACGGGATGGGTTCAAAGTGATATAACTAAAATGAGTCAGCTTTGAGTGCACCCTAGGCTTCTTATTAAACCTCTCATTGTTGACAGAGGCGGCAGTAGAAGCCCATGTGAAACCCTCAGCAGCATGGATGGATTCACGCCGCGTTTCTGATGAGATTAATCACTATTTGAGTACGATGGCACATTTAGAAGAAAGGGCTTTGTGCGCCTCGGAAACTTTCTACAGTATGGATGCTGTAGCGAAGGCCCCATGGATGGGTTTACGCCGTTATCTTTATCCTACCAACAACAGTCTACTGTGTTGATAGAGGCGGCAGTAGAAGCCCATATGAAACCCTCAGCAGCATGGATGGATTCACGCCGCGTTTCTGATGAGGTTAATCACTATTTGAGTACCATGGCTTGTTTCGAAGGAAGGGCTTTGCGCTCCTCGGAAACTCTCTACAGCATGGATGCTGCTGCGGAGGCTCCATGCATGGGTTATCCCTTACCATTCCAATAGTACATGCTGGCGTTTACAAGAGAGGGAGTAGCCCCCATCAGAAACCTTCCACAGCATGGATGCTGTGGCAGAGGCCCCATGGATGGGTTTACGCCGTGTTTCTGATGGGATTAATCACTATCTGAGTACGATGACTTGTTTATAAGGAAGGGCTTTGTGCGCCTCGGAAACTCTCTACAGCATGGATGCTGTAGCGAAGGCCCCATGGATGGGTTATCCCTTACTATTCCAATAGTACATGCTGGCGTTTACAAGAGAGGGAGTAGCCCCCATCAGAAACCTTCCACAGCATGGATGCTGTGGCAGAGGCCCCATGGATGGGTTTACGCCGTGTTTCTGATGGGGGCTACTCCCTGTCCAAACATAAACGCAAGACACAAAAAAGGCGCTCAAATGAGCGCCTTTTTTTTATGCTTTGGTTTGCTTAGATTAAAGAATCTTAGCTACAACACCAGCACCTACAGTACGGCCACCTTCACGGATAGCGAAGCGTAAACCTTCGTCCATCGCGATTGGTGCAATAAGCTCTACTACGAACTTAAGGTTGTCACCAGGCATTACCATCTCTACGCCTTCTGGAAGCTCTACAGCACCAGTTACGTCAGTTGTACGGAAGTAGAACTGTGGACGATAGCCTTTGAAGAATGGAGTATGACGGCCACCTTCGTCTTTGCTTAGTACGTATACTTCAGCTTCGAATTTAGTGTGTGGGTTGATTGAACCAGGCTTAGCTAGTACTTGACCACGTTCAACGTCTTCACGCTTAGTACCACGTAGAAGAACACCAACGTTCTCACCAGCGCGACCTTCGTCAAGAAGTTTACGGAACATTTCAACACCAGTACAAGTCGTCTTAGTCGTATCTTTGATACCAACGATTTCTACTTCTTCACCAACTTTAACAATACCTTGCTCTACACGACCCGTTACTACTGTACCACGGCCTGAGATTGAGAATACGTCTTCGATTGGAAGAATGAACGGCTTATCGATAGCACGCTCTGGCTCTGGGATGTATGAATCAAGAGCTTCACCAAGTTCGATGATTTTCTTTTCCCATTCTGCATCGCCTTCAAGAGCTTTAAGTGCAGAACCTTGGATAACTGGAAGGTCATCGCCTGGGAATTCATATTCGCTAAGAAGTTCACGAACTTCCATTTCTACTAGCTCTAGAAGCTCTTCATCATCAACCATGTCACATTTGTTCATGAATACGATGATGTAAGGAACACCAACCTGACGACCAAGTAGGATGTGCTCACGAGTCTGAGGCATAGGGCCATCAGTCGCAGCTACTACTAGGATAGCTCCATCCATCTGTGCAGCACCGGTGATCATGTTTTTAACGTAATCAGCGTGTCCTGGGCAGTCTACGTGAGCGTAGTGACGAGTAGGAGTGTCATACTCTACGTGAGATGTAGAGATGGTAATACCACGAGCTTTTTCTTCAGGCGCGTTATCGATTTGATCGAAAGCCTGAGCTGAACCACCGTATGTCTTAGAAAGAACAGTAGTGATTGCCGCAGTTAGAGTAGTTTTTCCGTGGTCAACGTGGCCAATAGTACCAACGTTTACATGGGGTTTCGTACGTTCAAACTTTTCTTTTGCCATTTCTATTATCCCAGCAAAGTTACTTTAAAAATTTATGAAATTCTATAAACATGAGCTGGGGAGAAACTGGTGCTGATAGGCAGATTTGAACTGCCGACCTCACCCTTACCAAGGGTGCGCTCTACCAACTGAGCTATATCAGCACTGATTTGGAGCGAGCAGTGGGAATCGAACCCACATCATCAGCTTGGAAGGCTGAGGTAATAGCCATTATACGATGCTCGCAAATCCTAATTCTCTGGCCACCTCATAAAAAAGTGGTGGAGGGGGCAGGATTCGAACCTGCGAAGGCTGAGCCGTCAGATTTACAGTCTGATCCCGTTGACCGCTTGGGTACCCCTCCAGATTGATGGTGCCGACTGCCGGAGTCGAACTGGCGACCTACTGATTACAAGTCAGTTGCTCTACCAACTGAGCTAAGTCGGCACTACATCAAGTGGGTGCGCATTTTAGAGTAATGAATTACTCAGTGCAAGTGTTGTTTTGAAAAATTTTACTTTTTCTTTTTTGACCGATAAAAACTTATCAATCAAACCAGTTACGTAAGAAGCTCGCTTCTTGCGTAGCGGGCCAAACCTTGCACCACCAAATGAGCGGGACGAATCCTAACATCGCTTTCAAGGAATGCAAACATTTTTTTGTCTCCACCCCCTAAAATTATATCAAAATCGGTTTGTTTGCTGGATAAGTAATCAACAGCGCTCAAATAAACACCATACACTGCTGCATAGCACCCTGTTGCAACACATTCTTCGGTATCGTTGCCTAGGCTGAGACTGGTCGGAATTTCGTCATTTGCATACACTTTCTTAGTGGAATTAAGTAATGCTTGTTTCATTACTTGAAAGCCTGGTGTGATCCAACCGCCTAAATGTTGACCATTCACCACAAAATCAACTGTAATTGCTGTGCCCACATCCATCACAAAAAATGCTTTTTGTGTTTTTTCTGCAGCACAAACCATGGCAAGCCATCGATCGACCCCCATTTTTTTTTCGTTTTCGTAACTATTTTTTATGCCGAAGGCTTCTCGTTCGGTATTTTTCTCTTCAACGGCAATATTTCTTTGTTCGCAGGCGGCGAAAATTTGTTCGACCGCATCGGCTTTTCGTACTGAGGCTAAATATAAGTGGGAAATATTTTGCTGTTCATCGATAAAAGAAAGTAAATCGGATAAATTTTCTGTGGCCGTTGGCTCGTTTTCAGCATCAGATAACAAACAATATTTAAATCGAGTATTACCAACGTCCACTAAAACGATATTTTTATCGGTTACCACGTAAGCTAACCTCTCCACCGTGGAATCGAGTAATGCCATCTTGGGTTTCAACCAACAACGCACCGCTGGCATCTACGCCTCTATCAATACCTGAAAAACGTTTTTCGCCCATTTGTAGCACAATTCTTTTATCAGCATAGAGGTCTAGCGCTTCCCAATGGGGCGCGAACGGGCCAAAACCTTGCTGGGTAAACTTAGGTAACAATGTCCAAAGTGATTTTATTATGGCTGCCGCTAAACTATTTCTATCTGGCGTGTGTCCTAAATAAGATGTTAAGTCACTATGAGGTTGTCCAACGTCATATTGGCTATCAGGAACACACACATTTAAACCTATTCCAATGACAGAATGCGCAGTAGCACCAATCTGCCCTTCTACTTCTATAAGAATGCCGGCGAGCTTTTTACCTTGAAGGTAAATGTCGTTAGGCCACTTCAGTTCGGCATCATCTACGCCAAAGTCTTTCAATGCTTCACATACTGCCAAACCCACCATTAGTGACAAACCTGCCATGCTTTGGTAACCATCTGGAAAAGACCAGTACATAGAAAACGTTAAGCTACCGCCAATAGGTGCCAACCAGGTTCTACCATGACGACCACGACCCGCCGTCTGAATTTCAGCGAATATTGCATCACCATCAGCTAATTCATGACGGGCATTAGCAATGCGCTTTTTCATTTCAGTATTAGTAGAAGGTAACACCGACTCAACATCTATCATGGCACGCTTAGTATTACCTAAGTGCTTCTTAATACTCTCTGCATTTAACAAAGAAAAACCTCGCTCTAAACGGTAACCCTTACCTTTAACTTTAAAAACATCTAATCCCCAGTCAGAAAGCTGAGAAATATGGCCTGCTACAGCGGTACGGGAAAGGCCAACTTGTTGCGCTATGGTTTCACCAGAATGGAAGTGTCCATCAGACAACAAGGCCAATATATGTTTTCTTACTGATTTTGATGCCTGCCTCATAATTGCTGTCTCATAATTGAATGAGTCCTTCCCTACCAACTAAACGTACTTCTGGCTCGAGCGTTATTTTAAATTCACTTTCTACCGAATTCATTATCTCTTTAGCTAGGGCAATTAGGTCATTACCCTGCGCGTTTCCTATATTAGTTAATACTAGCGGCTGTGTAGGATGACACCTAACGCCATTAAGCGCCTTTCCTTTAAAACCCATCTGATCGATAAGCCATGCAGCAGGTACTTTTACCTGATTTTCTGACACCGGGTAACTCGGTATATCAAGATAATGACATTTCAGTTCTTCAAAATGCGCTAATGCAATAACAGGGTTCTTAAAGAAACTACCTGCATTTCCAAGCTGCTTAGGATCAGGAAGCTTGGCTTTTCGCACTTCTATTACCTTATTAAAAATATCTTTCGCATTAGGGCAGTCTATAGCCGACAATTCACCATAACTCGCCACAACGTCGTACGCCTTGGGAAGTGTAAAATTCACTTTGGTGATAAGCGCTTTACCATATAAGGCGTGTTTAAAAATACTATCGCGGTAACCAAACTGGCAATCCGCCCCCTTAATAAGAAAGGGTTCTTTTGTTTCAAGTAGTATCGCTTCTATAGAATCTATGAAGGAATGTACCTCTACGCCGTAAGCCCCAATATTTTGAATAGGTGATGCGCCTACGGAACCTGGGATCAGCGCAAGGTTTTCAAGGCCAAACCAGCCATTTTGCATACACAGCGATACAAACTCATGCCAATCTTCCCCTGCCCCAACACTAATATGATGATGGGATTCGGTGTCGTAGTGGCTAATACCCTTAATTTTATTTACTAGC
Source organism: Alteromonas naphthalenivorans (assembly GCF_000213655.1). Lineage (NCBI taxonomy): Bacteria > Pseudomonadati > Pseudomonadota > Gammaproteobacteria > Alteromonadales > Alteromonadaceae > Alteromonas > Alteromonas naphthalenivorans. Next base: position 51,650 of record NC_015554.1, on the reverse strand, counting down.
ACCACTCCTTCGAAGTCATCCAAAAATACAGAGTTACTTCCGCCGCCTAAAATATATGTATTAACTTCTGGATTGTAGGCTTGTAAAAATGAATCTACAGAGTCGAATTCGACGATAGATGCGCAATTCGAAGCTAAGGAAAAAGTATGATATTGCTGTAATGAGGGCATAGCACTTTATAGAAGAATAATAATGCGCTAATGGTAGGTGAAGCTGATGTTAATTAAAAGCGGTTTAGAGGGATTGGTTGAGGTGAACGCCCCCTGTATATATTTCACACACTGCAGAGTTCTTAACCAGTGCCCGTCGACTTCTTTCTGTTATTAGTCAAAAAATCAGAAAGTTAGGTGGTGGCATAAAATATGAATCTTTACTTGTTACACTGAAACGTTTTGTCTCTTTCTAAGCAGAACGCACTAAAGTAAATGGAGTTTATTATGAAAAAGCTTTCACTTTCTATGTTAATGAGCACACTAATTACGAGTTCGGTAATGGCCTCGTCCAACGGTAAGATAGAAACTAGTTTTACAGGTTTAGATTCTGATGGTGACGAATTACTCACATCAAGTGAATTGGAAGGAACATCATTAGCGCCTTATCTAGAAAATATAGACACAAACGGTGACTCTGCTATAAACCTTTCTGAATTTAACGAATACGTAAAAGCAAACACCAGCAAGTTCAGTGAGGATGTTATCGCGACAGTTGACGAAAATAGTGTAGAAGACGCCGTTAGCGTAGAAAAGGTAGATGACGTAGAAAACAGTGCCATGGTATCAGCAGTTGTTGTTAATTTTGAAAAAGCGGACTTAAATGAAAATGGTACATTGTCATCTGCTGAAGTATCAAAAGTCAATATAGACGGAAACTTCACTAAAATGGATAAAGATGGGGATGGGGCACTCACCAAAACAGAACTTGAACATTATCTGAAAATGAAAGGTAAGCAGTAAGTATCTTTGTTTTCATACAATGAGTAATGCAGATTTAGAACCTGCCTAGCTTCACTTTCTTACACGCATAAAAAAAGGGCTATCCGTTAGGATAGCCCTTTCTTCGAATGGGAGCTTGGCTTGCGGCATGCGCTAATACGTTTCACTTTCTTACACGCATAAAAAAAGGGCTATCCGTTAGGATAGCCCTTTCTTCGAATGGGAACTTGGCAGTGTGCTACTCTCACATGGGGAAACCCCACACTACCATCGCCGCTAATACGTTTCACTTCTGAGTTCGGAATGGGATCAGGTGGTACCGTATCGCTATGGCTGCCAAGCAAAAACTTTTGCAAACGTTAGTTTGCGTAATACCGACTTATTTAGTCCATATTACTTTAATAATTAACAATTTAGGAATTCTGATATTCACGTAATCAATCTTTTGAGCACTGAGTACTACTACTCTAGTTGCTATTAGCTTTGTCTCACAACACTCAAGATTATAAAGCCTCTTGGGCGTTGTATGGTTAAGCCTCTCGGGCAATTAGTACAGGTTAGCTTAACGCCTTACAACGCTTCCACATCCTGCCTATCAACGTCATCGTCTATAACAACCCTTCCGGACTTTAAAAGTCAGGGATGACTCATCTTTGGGCCGGCTTCCCGCTTAGATGCTTTCAGCGGTTATCCGTTCCGAACGTAGCTACCGGGCAATGCCATTGGCATGACAACCCGAACACCAGCGGTTCGTCCACTCCGGTCCTCTCGTACTAGGAGCAGCTCCCATCAATCATCCAACGCCCACACCAGATAGGGACCGAACTGTCTCACGACGTTCTAAACCCAGCTCGCGTACCACTTTAAATGGCGAACAGCCATACCCTTGGGACCGACTTCAGCCCCAGGATGTGATGAGCCGACATCGAGGTGCCAAACACCGCCGTCGATATGAACTCTTGGGCGGTATCAGCCTGTTATCCCCGGAGTACCTTTTATCCGTTGAGCGATGGCCCTTCCATACAGAACCACCGGATCACTATGACCTACTTTCGTACCTGCTCGACGTGTCTGTCTCGCAGTTAAGCTAGCTTATGCCATTGCACTAACCTCACGATGTCCGACCGTGATTAGCTAACCTTCGTGCTCCTCCGTTACTATTTGGGAGGAGACCGCCCCAGTCAAACTACCCACCAGACACTGTCCATAATCCCGATAAGGGACCAATGTTAGAACATCAAACATACAAGGGTGGTATTTCAAGGACGGCTCCACACAATCTAGCGACTGTGCTTCGAAGCCTCCCACCTATCCTACACATGTAGGTTCAATGTTCAGTGCCAAGCTGTAGTAAAGGTTCACGGGGTCTTTCCGTCTAGGTGCGGGTACACAGCATCTTCACTGCGATTTCAATTTCACTGAGTCTCGGGTGGAGACAGCGTGGCCATGGTTACACCATTCGTGCAGGTCGGAACTTACCCGACAAGGAATTTCGCTACCTTAGGACCGTTATAGTTACGGCCGCCGTTTACCGGGGCTTCGATCAAGAGCTTCTCCGAAGATAACCCCATCAATTAACCTTCCGGCACCGGGCAGGTGTCACACCCTATACGTCCTCTTGCGAGTTAGCAGAGTGCTGTGTTTTTAATAAACAGTCCCAGCCACCTGGTCACTGCGGCCCTCATCTGCTCAAGGAGCAAGTCCTATCACAAACAAGGGCGTACCTTCTCCCGAAGTTACGGTACAATTTTGCCGAGTTCCTTCACCCGAGTTCTCTCAAGCGCCTTAGTATTCTCTACCTGACCACCTGTGTCGGTTTGGGGTACGGTTCATATAATCATAAGTTTAGAAGCTTTTCCTGGAAGCAGGGCATCAACAACTTCACCACCGTAGTGGCTCGTCTCGCATCTCAGCTTTAAGAATCCGGATTTACCTAAATTCTCGGCCTACTTGCTTTCACTTGGACAACCAACGCCAAGCTTGCTTAGCCTTCTCCGTCCCTCCATCACTGATTATATAAGTACGGAAATATTAATCCGTTTCCCATCGACTACGCATTTCTGCCTCGCCTTAGGGGCCGACTTACCCTGCCCTGATTAGCATGGGACAGGAAACCTTGGTCTTCCGGCGTGGGAGTTTTTCACTCCCATTATCGTTACTCATGTCAGCATTCGCACTTGTGATATGTCCAGCAGACTTCTCAATCCACCTTCATCCACTTACACAACGCTCCCCTACCATACGTGTAAACACGTATCCGCAGCTTCGGTATATTGCTTAGCCCCGTTACATCTTCCGCGCAGGCCGACTCGACTAGTGAGCTATTACGCTTTCTTTAAAGGGTGGCTGCTTCTAAGCCAACCTCCTAGCTGTCTATGCCTTCCCACATCGTTTCCCACTTAGCAATATTTTGGGACCTTAGCTGGCGGTCTGGGTTGTTTCCCTCTTCACGACGGACGTTAGCACCCGCCGTGTGTCTCCCGGATAGTTCTCATTGGTATTCGGAGTTTGCAAAGGGTTGGTAAGTCGGGATGACCCCCTAGCCTTAACAGTGCTCTACCCCCAATGGAATTCGTCCGAGGCTCTACCTAAATAGATTTCGGGGAGAACCAGCTATCTCCCGGTTTGATTGGCCTTTCACCCCCAGCCACAAGTCATCCCCTAACTTTTCAACGTTAGTGGGTTCGGTCCTCCAGTTGATGTTACTCAACCTTCAACCTGCCCATGGCTAGATCACCGGGTTTCGGGTCTATACCTAGCAACTAAACGCGCAGTTAACACTCGCTTTCGCTACGGCTCCGCTATTCGCTTAACCTTGCTACTAAATATAAGTCGCTGACCCATTATACAAAAGGTACGCAGTCACCCCATCACTAAGCACCCTGCTTGATTTTTGGCGGTTTACCGTTGGCTGCTTCGCAGGTCAACGCTAACGCTTATCAAACGGTTGTACTTTGTGAGTCACATCACTAAAGGCACTTAGTGATGGGGCTCCCACTGCTTGTACGTATACGGTTTCAGGTTCTATTTCACTCCCCTCACAGGGGTTCTTTTCGCCTTTCCCTCACGGTACTGGTTCACTATCGGTCAGTTAGGAGTATTTAGCCTTGGAGGATGGTCCCCCCATATTCAGTCAAGATAACACGTGTCCCGACCTACTCGATTTCACAAAAACAAACACTTCGTGTACAGGGCTATCACCTTGTATCGCGCCACTTCCCAGAGGCTTCCACTACGTTCATAATTGCTTAAGGGCTAATCCCCGTTCGCTCGCCGCTACTAGGGGAATCTCGGTTGATTTCTTTTCCTAAGGGTACTTAGATGTTTCAGTTCCCCTCGTTCGCCTCGTTACACTATATATTCATGTAACGATACCTATAAATAGGTGGGTTTCCCCATTCGGACATCTGTGGCTCAAATGCATTTTGTCGGCTCACCACAGCTTTTCGCAGACTTACACGTCCTTCATCGCCTCTAACTGCCAAGGCATCCACCGTATACGCTTAGTCACTTAACCATACAACCCCAAATGGCCTTCGTTAACACTTCCTATTCTTCCTAAATTTTCCTCGTTCGCTCAGTTACATACTAAAAGTATGTGTCTTCGCTTACTCGTCGATTTAGTCGACTAGAAACTGTTACCTCGACCATTGCACTAATAATCTTATAAATAAGAATATTAAAACAATGATTGAGCGAAGCGCTCTCCCGCCTTTTGAAATCAGGACTGGATGAGATCTAACTCAGTTGTATGCATGACAAGCTAATCGTGAAATTGCCTTGCTATCTTCTTGCTAATCGGACTTGCCGATTGGCACGCTTTTCAACGCTTTTTCGATAACAAGCAATTCAAGTCAAGTAGAGTAGTAAGTACGTCTTTCGACTTCTCAATTACTCAAATTTTGATTGATTTACTAATTAAATATCAGCTTTCCAAATTGTTAAAGAACATAATGCTTTCAAAGAAAGCACTTAAGTTTGATTTCACAATCAAACTTAAGCGCTCTAAGGCACATCTTTAAACTATTAAACAAAACAATCTGTGTAGGCACTACACTAACAATGTCACCATCGACATTTTGGTAAGGAGGTGATCCAACCCCAGGTTCCCCTAGGGTTACCTTGTTACGACTTCACCCCAGTCATGAAACACAAAGTGGTAATCGTTCTCCCGAAGGTTAAACTAACTACTTCTTTTGCATCCCACTCCCATGGTGTGACGGGCGGTGTGTACAAGGCCCGGGAACGTATTCACCGCAGTATTCTGACCTGCGATTACTAGCGATTCCGACTTCATGGAGTCGAGTTGCAGACTCCAATCCGGACTACGACATACTTTAAGGGGTCCGCTCCACATCACTGTCTCGCATCCCTCTGTATATGCCATTGTAGCACGTGTGTAGCCCTACACGTAAGGGCCATGATGACTTGACGTCGTCCTCACCTTCCTCCGGTTTGTCACCGGCAGTCTCCTTAGAGTGCCCAACTAAATGCTGGCAACTAAGGACAAGGGTTGCGCTCGTTGCGGGACTTAACCCAACATCTCACGACACGAGCTGACGACAGCCATGCAGCACCTGTGTTTGAGTTCCCGAAGGCACGAAACTATCTCTAGTAACTTCTCAACATGTCAAGTGTAGGTAAGGTTCTTCGCGTTGCATCGAATTAAACCACATGCTCCACCGCTTGTGCGGGCCCCCGTCAATTCATTTGAGTTTTAACCTTTGCGGCCGTACTCCCCAGGCGGTCTACTTATCGCGTTAGCTTCGCTACTCACGGCTTAAAGCCACAAACAGCTAGTAGACAGCGTTTACGGTGTGGACTACCAGGGTATCTAATCCTGTTCGCTACCCACACTTTCGCACATGAGCGTCAGTCTTTGGCCAGGGAGTCGCCTTCGCCACTGATGTTCCTCCAGATATCTACGCATTTCACCGCTACACCTGGAATTCCACTCCCCTCTCCAAGACTCTAGTCTGCCAGTTCTAAATGACCGTCCCAGGTTGAGCCCGGGGCTTTCACATCTAGCTTAACAAACCGCCTGCGTGCGCTTTACGCCCAGTAATTCCGATTAACGCTCGCACCCTCCGTATTACCGCGGCTGCTGGCACGGAGTTAGCCGGTGCTTCTTCTGTTGTTAACGTCACGGCTAGCAGGTATTAACTACTAACTTTTCCTCACAACTGAAAGTGCTTTACAACCCGAAGGCCTTCTTCACACACGCGGCATGGCTGCATCAGGGTTTCCCCCATTGTGCAATATTCCCCACTGCTGCCTCCCGTAGGAGTCTGGGCCGTGTCTCAGTCCCAGTGTGGCTGATCTTCCTCTCAGAACAGCTAGAGATCGTTGCCTTGGTGAGCCTTTACCTCACCAACTAGCTAATCTCACTTGGGCCTCTCTTTGCGCCGGAGCCTAAGCCCCGTTTGGTCCGAAGACATTATGCGGTATTAGCAGTCGTTTCCAACTGTTATCCCCCTCGCAAAGGCAAGTTCCCAAGCATTACTCACCCGTCCGCCACTCGACATCATCTAGCAAGCTAGACATGTTTCCGTTCGACTTGCATGTGTTAGGCCTGCCGCCAGCGTTCAATCTGAGCCATGATCAAACTCTTCAATTAAATATATCGAATATGAATCGTCGTTGTGTGACACTCTTAATGAGTGCCCACACAGATTGTCTTGTCTAAATTGTTAAAGAACTATCGTGCAAAAATCATAATGCGAAGCATTCTGTTTTTGCGCAAGGAGGACTAACACTACATATAGTTGCTTAGACTTCCTCACCTCACCCGAACGGCCATTGCCTTTTTGATGAGTGCTTCTCTCGAAGCGGGAGGCGTATAATACGCTTCTTGTTTTCAGTGTCAACGTTTTTCGTAAATTTCTTTTCGAACCGTTGTTAACTCCGTAGAGCTAATGAAAACCGCTTCTCGTTATTGTTGCCAACTCCTTGAAGCGAGGCGCGCATTCTACGCGAATCAGCTTTTGGATCAACACTTTTCTTAAAATAATTTTATAAAGTTTTCCAAACTAGCTATTCGCCCTCTTTTACACCGGTTTAAGGCTGATTACGCTTTCTTACTTTATTGCTAACCACACGTATATTGTTAGCAGCGTACTACTCACTTCTCTATGTCGTCATAAACCGTCATAGCTCATAATCAATTGTATAGACTTGGTTCACCCTATGTATTCTAAATACGTCATTACCCACAAGTAATCGCTAAGACAGCCACTGTACTTACTGTGTTTAACTTCATCTAGGATTTGCCAGGTGACTTAATAGAGATAAATTATCATCTAGAGTACGGGCGGAAGATTGTCTGACTAAGAAGGTTTTAGTACTTAAAGCCTGTTACTACCTCTTCTCATTACAGTAACTTTTACTTTGAATTAACCAGCTTCTCTAATAATGCTTCTATCCGCTGTGTACTTTGCAGTAGTAAGGCAAAGTCGTCGTTAGTATTTGTCTTTATCAAAGTGAAACAAGATATTACCGGTTTAATGTTTAACCTCAGACGTCATCTGTTCATAACATGACTCATTTGCGCCTACCTTAGTAGATTTACGTTACATAAGTAGCTTTACATCAATTCAACCGAGTGTAGCAAAATTCTATTTCTCACTAGGCTTTCATAGGCAATTTCTGTGGAATGTTTTTGGAATCGCTTGGTGTTCATACTGTTTACCTAAATAGACTTTAATTTGTAATTCTGAATCATAGGGCTCAATGGGACCTGGTAGTTCCATATGTGTCAATTGCGGACATTACGCACTTGTAATAGTCTCTTCGGCCTAAAACCCAAGGCGGACGTTCAGGGATTAATTATTTACCCGCATAAATCAGCGTTTCTGAATCAGCAGATTTTTTGCGTGAGTTACCATCTTACCCACTTCATTATCAACAAAATCTAAGAAGTTTTCACTGATTACCTTCATTATCAAAGCTAATTTCCTCTGTTAATCTTTCTTCCGTCGTTAACTTATCGACTCGATATAAAATTTTTATTAAGTCGGAAGAAATAGAGCTTCCACTAAATTGGAGAAAATCATGTTTACGAATTTTGGATGGATTGTTGAAGCAAAGCTTAAAGAGGGTGAGCTAGAAAACTTTAAAGCGGTAATGAATTCGCAAGTGAACCGTGCTTTGAATGAAAAAGGTACGCTCAACTATCAATATTACTTGTCAGACGCCGGCGATATTTTAGTTTACGAGCGTTTTGCTGATGCCGATGCATCACATGAGCATATCGAAAACTGGGATGCTCATGCAGAACGCTGGATTTCAGCGGCGGAACCAACACGCATGCTTCATCTTGGTGACTTGCCAGATGATGTTCGTGAACGTCATGCTTCGCTAGCACCTACTTGGTTAAAGCCTCTGGCTGGTTTTGCAAGAGAAGAGTATGAAGGCAGCCTAATTGAAAATGGAAACGATACTAGCTTCGAAAATTTTGGTTGGATTGTGGAGGCAAAACTGAATCAAGGCCAGTTCGAAGCATTTAAAGAAGTAATCAATTCTCAAGTTGCACGAGCCAAAACAGAAGAAGGCACACTAAACTATCAATATTACCTATCTGATGAGGGTGACATACTAGTTTACGAGCGTTTTCGAGATTTAGAAGCTTCTTTTATTCATATCGAAAACTGGAATGATCATGCCGAACGATGGATTGCAGCAGCAACACCCACCCGTATGGTACACCTAGGTGACTTACCACAAGAGCTACGTGAGATGCACGCTTCACTTTCACCACTACTACTGAAACCGCTTGGTGGTTTTGCAAAATAGTCAATCTTATGAGTAAGCCGATAAGAGCAATCTAATCGTTATCGGTTGTGTTTAGCAAATATGTTAACAATTTAAAGGTACGCCATGAAAATTCTAAACAAATATACAAATTTATTAAGTGTAGTGCTTACTATTGTTACGCTGTCAGCATGCTCTCAAACAGTATTAGCCCAGCAACAATACTCGCTGCAAGATTTACCTGCACAATTTAACTCTCCAGCAAGCTTTTCACTTGATTCAGATAACAATATTTTGTTCACATCACCTAACCTACATAACCAGACGCTTGTAGAGCAAGGTGTTTTAACTAAAGCGGCAGCTCCAACGATTGGGCTTATTGATAACAAAAATCAAGTGTCTGTGTGGTACACATTTAAACAACAGGATTTAGAGCCAAACAGCGGTGTTGTCACTCCCATGGGGATTGCTAAAGGTCCAGATGGAAACATCTATATTGCCGACATGCAATTATGGTTTGGCGGTGAGTCTCGTTTGCTTCGAGTGAATGTTATAGATGGTAAAGCCATTGATGTCGACGTTGTTGCAAAAGGGTTCTCATTTCCTAACGCAGTAGCGTGGAGGGGCAATGATGTGTTTATCTCTGATACGGTACTTTCAACTGAGAAAGGAATATCAACGACAAGTGGTGTGTATAAATTCAGGATAGATGAACTTAGCGCTGAAAATCCTTTACAGATTTCTAAATACCAGAGCAAAAACAACCACGACTCACACCTATTTGAGATCTTTGAATCAGACGGTAGCCTTGGCTTTGGTGCAAATGGCTTGGCAGTTGACGGGCAGGGCAACCTTTATACCGGTATTATGGAAGACGGTACCATCTACAAAAGCACTTTCAATGAAGATAGCTCTAAGCTTGAAACTACACTGTTTAATAAAGGTTTGATCGCAAGTGATGGCATCCAGTGGGATGCACCTTCTAATGCACTTTACATTACCGATTTATTTGATAATGCCGTTTACCGTATTGATATGAATGGCCAAGCTACATTGCTTGCCAAAAACGGAAATACTGACGGCAGTAATAACATGTTAGATGCGCCTGGAGAAGTTATTGTACGTGGTGGTATTGCCTATGTAACTAATTTTGACGCTGCATTTGGTACGCCAACTATGGTTAATACTAAACCAGATACACCTTTTACAATATCAGTAGTGCCTATTAAATAATCATCCCTACCGCGGTCATATTAATAAACGGCCAAATAAATTTGGCCGTTATATTGGAAAACTACTTCACTGTACCCTATCCCAGTATGGTGGGCTTCCATAACGCTCAGAAAAGTAATCTATAAACGCACGAACTTTAGGGGCAACCAATTTCGAAGAAGGGTAAACAGCCCATATAGAGGCATCAGCCTCTAATGGGTAGTCTTCAAGAATTTGGACTAAGGTCCCAGCTCGTAAATGCTCATAAGCAATCCATGTAGAGCACATTACAATCCCCATCCCGTTCACGCATGCATCGCAAACTGCTTTGCCGTTGTCCGTGGTAAAAGCCCCTCTTGTCTTAATATTTAATAGGCCCTTTGAGGTTCTAAACAGCCAATTGTCATTACCAATTAGGTTAATACAATTATGCTTTGGCAGTGCTTCAGGGGTTGCTGGCCTACCATGCTTTTCAAGGTACTCTGGTGAGGCACAGATAATTCTATTGTCTATAGCGAGTTTCCTGGCTATCAATGCAGAATCTTTAAGCTCAGCATTTCGGATTGCAATATCAAATCCCCCCTCAACAATGTCGACTATTGTATCGCTGAGACGAAGCTCTACAGATAAATCAGGAAAAATTCCCATAAATTCATTTAATGCTGGTATTAAATGTATATGACTAAAAGAAACCGGTGCTGTTATTCGTAATTTTCCACTGGGCTTAGCTCCCCCTCTCACCGACGATACAGCTATATCCGCTGACACAAGAACATCCCTAGCCTTTGGAAGAAATTCCTCCCCTTCATCGGTAAGCGATACTTTTCGAGTTGTACGATGTATTAGCCGAACACCCAGACTTTCCTCTAACTTACTAAGATGAGCGCTAGCCACAGCCGATGACAAGCCAAATTCAGCCCCAGCTTTAGATATATTTTGAGTGGCAGCTACCCGAGTAAATAGTTTTACATAGTCTAGATTTATCATTATTAGGGACAGAGTTAGGATTGAAGCATAAAAGTAATATTACTTTACCGTATCACTATAAAAATACATAAGCTAAGTTTACCTTTAGCCTTCTCTTGTTTGTGCTATAGCGAGTACTTTTATTTCTATCATGCATAAAAAAGGGCTATTCGTTAGGCTAGTTATCGTTGTGAAGCAATCGTTGTGAAGCAATCGTTGTGAAGCAATTTCTTTGAATGGGACTTGGCTTGCGGCATGCGCTAATACGTTTCACTTTCTATCACGCATAAAAAAGGGCTATCCGTTAGGATAGCCCTTTCTTCGAATGGGACCTGGCAGTGTGCTACTCTCACATGGGGAAACCCCACACTACCATCGCCGCTAATACGTTTCACTTCTGAGTTCGGAATGGGATCAGGTGGTACCGTATCGCTATGGCTGCCAGGAAAAACTGGTTGCAAACGCTTGTTTGCGTAATACCGACTTATTTAGTCCATATTACTTTAATAATTAACAATTTAGGAATTCTGATATTCACGTAATCAATCTTTGAGCACTGAGTACTACTACTCTCGTTGCTATTAGCTTTGTCTTACAACACTCAAGATATAAAGCCTCTTGGGCGTTGTATGGTTAAGCCTCTCGGGCAATTAGTACAGGTTAGCTTAACGCCTTACAACGCTTCCACATCCTGCCTATCAACGTCATCGTCTATAACAACCCTTCCGGACTTTAAAAGTCAGGGATGACTCATCTTTGGGCCGGCTTCCCGCTTAGATGCTTTCAGCGGTTATCCGTTCCGAACGTAGCTACCGGGCAATGCCATTGGCATGACAACCCGAACACCAGCGGTTCGTCCACTCCGGTCCTCTCGTACTAGGAGCAGCTCCCATCAATCATCCAACGCCCACACCAGATAGGGACCGAACTGTCTCACGACGTTCTAAACCCAGCTCGCGTACCACTTTAAATGGCGAACAGCCATACCCTTGGGACCGACTTCAGCCCCAGGATGTGATGAGCCGACATCGAGGTGCCAAACACCGCCGTCGATATGAACTCTTGGGCGGTATCAGCCTGTTATCCCCGGAGTACCTTTTATCCGTTGAGCGATGGCCCTTCCATACAGAACCACCGGATCACTATGACCTACTTTCGTACCTGCTCGACGTGTCTGTCTCGCAGTTAAGCTAGCTTATGCCATTGCACTAACCTCACGATGTCCGACCGTGATTAGCTAACCTTCGTGCTCCTCCGTTACTATTTGGGAGGAGACCGCCCCAGTCAAACTACCCACCAGACACTGTCCATAATCCCGATAAGGGACCAATGTTAGAACATCAAACATACAAGGGTGGTATTTCAAGGACGGCTCCACACAATCTAGCGACTGTGCTTCGAAGCCTCCCACCTATCCTACACATGTAGGTTCAATGTTCAGTGCCAAGCTGTAGTAAAGGTTCACGGGGTCTTTCCGTCTAGGTGCGGGTACACAGCATCTTCACTGCGATTTCAATTTCACTGAGTCTCGGGTGGAGACAGCGTGGCCATGGTTACACCATTCGTGCAGGTCGGAACTTACCCGACAAGGAATTTCGCTACCTTAGGACCGTTATAGTTACGGCCGCCGTTTACCGGGGCTTCGATCAAGAGCTTCTCCGAAGATAACCCCATCAATTAACCTTCCGGCACCGGGCAGGTGTCACACCCTATACGTCCTCTTGCGAGTTAGCAGAGTGCTGTGTTTTTAATAAACAGTCCCAGCCACCTGGTCACTGCGGCCCTCATCTGCTCAAGGAGCAAGTCCTATCACAAACAAGGGCGTACCTTCTCCCGAAGTTACGGTACAATTTTGCCGAGTTCCTTCACCCGAGTTCTCTCAAGCGCCTTAGTATTCTCTACCTGACCACCTGTGTCGGTTTGGGGTACGGTTCATATAATCATAAGTTTAGAAGCTTTTCCTGGAAGCAGGGCATCAACAACTTCACCACCGTAGTGGCTCGTCTCGCATCTCAGCTTTAAGAATCCGGATTTACCTAAATTCTCGGCCTACTTGCTTTCACTTGGACAACCAACGCCAAGCTTGCTTAGCCTTCTCCGTCCCTCCATCACTGATTATATAAGTACGGAAATATTAATCCGTTTCCCATCGACTACGCATTTCTGCCTCGCCTTAGGGGCCGACTTACCCTGCCCTGATTAGCATGGGACAGGAAACCTTGGTCTTCCGGCGTGGGAGTTTTTCACTCCCATTATCGTTACTCATGTCAGCATTCGCACTTGTGATATGTCCAGCAGACTTCTCAATCCACCTTCATCCACTTACACAACGCTCCCCTACCATACGTGTAAACACGTATCCGCAGCTTCGGTATATTGCTTAGCCCCGTTACATCTTCCGCGCAGGCCGACTCGACTAGTGAGCTATTACGCTTTCTTTAAAGGGTGGCTGCTTCTAAGCCAACCTCCTAGCTGTCTATGCCTTCCCACATCGTTTCCCACTTAGCAATATTTTGGGACCTTAGCTGGCGGTCTGGGTTGTTTCCCTCTTCACGACGGACGTTAGCACCCGCCGTGTGTCTCCCGGATAGTTCTCATTGGTATTCGGAGTTTGCAAAGGGTTGGTAAGTCGGGATGACCCCCTAGCCTTAACAGTGCTCTACCCCCAATGGAATTCGTCCGAGGCTCTACCTAAATAGATTTCGGGGAGAACCAGCTATCTCCCGGTTTGATTGGCCTTTCACCCCCAGCCACAAGTCATCCCCTAACTTTTCAACGTTAGTGGGTTCGGTCCTCCAGTTGATGTTACTCAACCTTCAACCTGCCCATGGCTAGATCACCGGGTTTCGGGTCTATACCTAGCAACTAAACGCGCAGTTAACACTCGCTTTCGCTACGGCTCCGCTATTCGCTTAACCTTGCTACTAAATATAAGTCGCTGACCCATTATACAAAAGGTACGCAGTCACCCCATCACTAAGCACCCTGCTTGATTTTTGGCGGTTTACCGTTGGCTGCTTCGCAGGTCAACGTTAACGCTTATCAAACGGTTGCACTTTGTGAGTCACATCACTAAAGGCACTTAGTGATGGGGCTCCCACTGCTTGTACGTATACGGTTTCAGGTTCTATTTCACTCCCCTCACAGGGGTTCTTTTCGCCTTTCCCTCACGGTACTGGTTCACTATCGGTCAGTTAGGAGTATTTAGCCTTGGAGGATGGTCCCCCCATATTCAGTCAAGATAACACGTGTCCCGACCTACTCGATTTCACAAAAACAAACACTTCGTGTACAGGGCTATCACCTTGTATCGCGCCACTTCCCAGAGGCTTCCACTACGTTCATAATTGCTTAAGGGCTAATCCCCGTTCGCTCGCCGCTACTAGGGGAATCTCGGTTGATTTCTTTTCCTAAGGGTACTTAGATGTTTCAGTTCCCCTCGTTCGCCTCGTTACACTATATATTCATGTAACGATACCTATAAATAGGTGGGTTTCCCCATTCGGACATCTGTGGCTCAAATGCATTTTGTCGGCTCACCACAGCTTTTCGCAGACTTACACGTCCTTCATCGCCTCTAACTGCCAAGGCATCCACCGTATACGCTTAGTCACTTAACCATACAACCCCAAATGGCCTTCGTTAACACTTCCTATTCTTCCTAAATTTTCCTCGTTCGCTCAGTTACATACTAAAAGTATGTGCCTTCGCTTACTCGTCGATTTAGTCGACTAGAAACTGTTACCTCGCCCATTGCACTAATAAGCACCGAAGTGTTATTAAAACAATGATTGAGCGAAGAACTCTCCCGCCTTTTGAAATCAGGACTGGATGAGATCTAACTCAGTTGTATGCATGACAAGCTAATCGTGAAATTGCCTTGCTATCTTCTTGCTAATCGGACTTGCCGATTGGCACGCTTTTCAACGCTTTTCGATAACAAGCAATTCAAGTCAAGTAGAGTAGTAAGTACGTCTTTCGACTTCTCAATTACTCAAATTTTGATTGATTTACTAATTAAATATCAGCTTTCCAAATTGTTAAAGAACATTCGCGGTAATCAATACCACTTTTAAATACACTTGTGTAAATGCACTTAAAAGTGGTGGAGCTAAGCAGGATCGAACTGCTGACCTCCTGCGTGCAAGGCAGGCGCTCTCCCAGCTGAGCTATAGCCCCATATGTAAAACTAGTTATCTGAGATTTAACTAGTGACATTCCCTATTTAATAAGAAATGGTAGGCTTGGGCAGACTTGAACTGCCGACCTCACCCTTATCAGGGGTGCGCTCTAACCAGCTGAGCTACAAGCCTATGCTTGGTATTTATCGCTCAACTGCCTCGCTACGAAACAAGTTCAGTTATAATCAATGATCATAAACTTAAACAAATTTCTGGCGGCGTTGCCTGACCGACAAATCCGCTGCGTAATAGTGTTTGTATTACATTTAGCGTTCTTCATTTAATAACAAAACAATCTGTGTAGGCACTACACTAACAATGTCACCATCGACATTTTGGTAAGGAGGTGATCCAACCCCAGGTTCCCCTAGGGTTACCTTGTTACGACTTCACCCCAGTCATGAAACACAAAGTGGTAATCGTTCTCCCGAAGGTTAAACTAACTACTTCTTTTGCATCCCACTCCCATGGTGTGACGGGCGGTGTGTACAAGGCCCGGGAACGTATTCACCGCAGTATTCTGACCTGCGATTACTAGCGATTCCGACTTCATGGAGTCGAGTTGCAGACTCCAATCCGGACTACGACATACTTTAAGGGGTCCGCTCCACATCACTGTCTCGCATCCCTCTGTATATGCCATTGTAGCACGTGTGTAGCCCTACACGTAAGGGCCATGATGACTTGACGTCGTCCCCACCTTCCTCCGGTTTGTCACCGGCAGTCTCCTTAGAGTGCCCAACTAAATGCTGGCAACTAAGGACAAGGGTTGCGCTCGTTGCGGGACTTAACCCAACATCTCACGACACGAGCTGACGACAGCCATGCAGCACCTGTGTTTGAGTTCCCGAAGGCACGAAACTATCTCTAGTAACTTCTCAACATGTCAAGTGTAGGTAAGGTTCTTCGCGTTGCATCGAATTAAACCACATGCTCCACCGCTTGTGCGGGCCCCCGTCAATTCATTTGAGTTTTAACCTTGCGGCCGTACTCCCCAGGCGGTCTACTTATCGCGTTAGCTTCGCTACTCACGGCTTAAAGCCACAAACAGCTAGTAGACAGCGTTTACGGTGTGGACTACCAGGGTATCTAATCCTGTTCGCTACCCACACTTTCGCACATGAGCGTCAGTCTTTGGCCAGGGAGTCGCCTTCGCCACTGATGTTCCTCCAGATATCTACGCATTTCACCGCTACACCTGGAATTCCACTCCCCTCTCCAAGACTCTAGTCTGCCAGTTCTAAATGACCGTCCCAGGTTGAGCCCGGGGCTTTCACATCTAGCTTAACAAACCGCCTGCGTGCGCTTTACGCCCAGTAATTCCGATTAACGCTCGCACCCTCCGTATTACCGCGGCTGCTGGCACGGAGTTAGCCGGTGCTTCTTCTGTTGTTAACGTCACGGCTAGCAGGTATTAACTACTAACTTTTCCTCACAACTGAAAGTGCTTTACAACCCGAAGGCCTTCTTCACACACGCGGCATGGCTGCATCAGGGTTTCCCCCATTGTGCAATATTCCCCACTGCTGCCTCCCGTAGGAGTCTGGGCCGTGTCTCAGTCCCAGTGTGGCTGATCTTCCTCTCAGAACAGCTAGAGATCGTTGCCTTGGTGAGCCTTTACCTCACCAACTAGCTAATCTCACTTGGGCCTCTCTTTGCGCCGGAGCCTAAGCCCCGTTTGGTCCGAAGACATTATGCGGTATTAGCAGTCGTTTCCAACTGTTATCCCCCTCGCAAAGGCAAGTTCCCAAGCATTACTCACCCGTCCGCCACTCGACATCATCTAGCAAGCTAGACATGTTTCCGTTCGACTTGCATGTGTTAGGCCTGCCGCCAGCGTTCAATCTGAGCCATGATCAAACTCTTCAATTAAATATATCGAATATGAATCGTCGTTGTGTGACACTCTTAATGAGTGCCCACACAGATTGTCTTGTCTAAATTGTTAAAGAACGTGGCCACTTAACGTAACCTCACCGTAAGCCGTTGCTTTTTGGTGACTCACTCTGTTTGAGCGAGGTGCGTATTATACGCTTGAAGTTTTCAGTGTCAACACTTTTTGAAAATTTATTTTCTGAAGTGTTTTCTTTAAAACCCCGTCACACTTGACCTTAAAGGTAAGTAGTGACTTGCTTTGTCAGTCTAAGTTGTTTCACTTTCCTGTCGAAGCGGATGCGCATTCTAGAGATTTCTGAGCCTGCGTCAACCTCTGATTTCAAAAAAGTGTCACATTTCGTTTAAGTGCTTAAAATACCAACCACACAGCCTATAAATCACACATAAATTCGGATTTTCACTGATTTCCTATTAGTCTCATTGCCTATTTTTACTTAGGCAATGGTTGAATAAGATTGGTTCTTCACCCCTATTCTCTGTTTTAATGCTTTCTCAACAGATGAATTTATATATAAAGGTGCTGTTTTGACAATCAGAAACTATCAATCAACTTCTCCCACGCTCGGCGAACGCTGCTATATAGATGAGTCAGCTGTTATTGTTGGCGACGTTACCTTAGGCGAAGACGCAAGCATCTGGCCTTTAGTCGCTGCCCGAGGTGACGTAAATCATATTTCAATTGGGGCACGCAGCAATATTCAGGATGGCAGTGTGTTGCATGTTTCTCGTAAATCCGTTTCTAATCCTAATGGTTTCCCCCTTATTATTGGAAATGACGTTACCGTAGGGCATAAATGTATGCTTCATGGCTGCGTGCTTGGAAATCGTATCTTGGTAGGAATGGGCGCCATTGTAATGGACGGTGTTATTGTAGAGGATGATGTCTTTATTGGAGCCGGTGCTTTAATACCACCAAATAAGCGACTCGAAAGTGGTTACCTTTATGTAGGGAACCCAGCTGTAAAGAAACGCCCATTAAAGGAAAGCGAGACAGCCTTTCTAAAACAATCAGCGTTGAACTACGTAAAATTAAAAGATGAATATAGAGAGGAGCAGGCTTAACAGCCTGCTTGCTTATACCATTGTCGATTACTTTGCCTTTAACTGGCTACGTAATACATCAATTACCGCACTGGTCTTTGGTTTGTAGCCTGTCCATATTGTAAATGACGCGGCAGCCTGTTCCACCAGCATACCTAAACCATCAAGTACCTGTAACGCACCTAACGATAATGCTTGTTGCATAAAGTAAGTCGGCTCTGCGCGATAAACCATGTCATACGCTGTTTCGCATTCTTTAAATAGCGTTGCGTTCATATCAAAAGGCAGAGTTTCGCTTAAGCTCGCTGCGGTTGAGTTAATAATGATATGTGGAGCTACTTTATCGCAGTCTTCTATACCTACTACCTTCACCTTACCTCCACCCGTTTCACTTGCCACTGTTTCGGCCTTCGCTTTTGTCCTATTAGTAAGATGTAGCGATGCAATACCTGAAGCAATAAGCGGTGCTATTACACCTCTTGCCGCTCCACCTGCACCTATTAATAGCACGCGTTTACCTTGCAGTTGTACACCATGATTAAGTAAGTCATTAACTAACCCTACGCCATCGGTATTAAAACCTGCAATGGTGCCATCGCTACGCTTCATTAATGTATTAACCGCTTTTGCATCTAACGCAGCTTGGTCGTCTACACTGGCAAGCGCAAAGGCATCTTGTTTGAAAGGCATAGTGACATTGCAGCCTACCGCGCCAGGTTGCGATAAGAATGTGTTCGCTGCAGGCGTAAAACCATCTTCTGGGGCGAGGATTTTTTCGTAACTAATTTGCTCGCCGCATTGCTTAGCGAACATTTGATGAATAGTTGGTGATAGACTCTGAACTATAGGGTTACCGAAAACGGCAAACTTTTTCATTGAATTGTTATTAATAAGGCTGTCTGTCATGGGAATGTCTAACTTCTTTAAATCGATACGAAAGGAAAAACCTGCTGTGTCAGAGACTACACCATATTACCGAATAGGTGGAGAAGATAAGGTACGCCTTTTGGCAAACCGTTTTTATGACATTATGCGTGATGATCCTATTGCAAAAGAGCTTTACGCTATTCATCCTCAGCCAACAGATAGAATCAGAGAAGTGTTTTTTCTTTATTTAAGTTTATGGTTAGGCGGGCCTGATACCTATCAGCAGCAATATGGTCACCCACGGCTACGTTCACGACATCTTTCTTTTAGTGTTACACCAGAATTAAAAGACCAGTGGATGTACTGTATGCGAAAAGCCATGCACGAGACGGTTGATGACCTTCCGTTGGCGCAGCAACTTCTTAACGCGCTAGATCAACTTGCCACGCATATGATTAATACTAAATAAAAAGCGCTCCGTGAAATACGGAACGCTTCAGATTAAGATTCAAGGTTATCCGAGCTTAAGAAGCCACTTATATAAACGTAACTTACCTCATTAGATAAATCTTAGAATGTATAGCCTACAGACAAGGTATAAACCCAAGGGTCAATATCAATGTCGTTTACGTTACCTTCTGCACCACCTACGGTAAATGACGCTTCGGTGTTAATATCGATGTAACGTACTGACGCATTAACATGCCACTCTTTATCTATTTGATAGTCCATTCCCACTTGTGCAGAAATACCTACAGAATTATCTAAAGACAAATCTTCAAGGCCTGCTTCTTTATTTGCATCCGTAAATGATTCATCAAAGATAAAGGTATAGTTTAAACCTGCACCAATATAAGGTTGAAAAGCAGCATTAGCATCGTTGAAGTAGTAGTTAACAGTAACAGTTGGGGGTAAGTGCGTGACTTCTCCCAATGTATTGCCTGTCCCTAGTGGATCGTTAACCGAAAAATTCACATCGTGAGTAAACGGCGTTGCGGCCAACAATTCAACATTGATATTGTCGGTGATGAAATAAGCAACGTTTAATCCTAACTGGGTATCGTTATCGATAGTCAGTGCTACACCTAAATCGCTACCACCTGCAATGATGTTAGAGGTTGATTCGTCGGGCGCAACGGTTGTTAATCCACCACGAACTATCCAATCACCCTTTTCATGAGCTGAAGCAAAAGGAGCGGCTAGCGCTAAAGAAATACATATGGCTGAAAGTGTGTGTGTACGCATTGTGTGTCTCTTGTGTGTTTAATGATAATGACGACACTGTAAACGTTTAAAAAGAAAATATTTTGATCCAGCGCAAGGTGCAATCTAGCTACATAGCTTGGTAATGAGGGAATTTGATGTGGATCAAGGGAATGGCACCACAGGAAGAACCCATGGTGCAAAATATTACCAGTTTGTAGGCTGAAGCCAGTCAGTTAGCTTTGCTTCCGCGCTACCTGGAGTTGGAGTATAGCAATACTCCCATCGGGCAAGCGGTGGCATAGACATTAAGATTGATTCGGTTCTACCACCAGTTTGTAACCCAAACAAGGTGCCTCTATCGAATACCAAGTTGAATTCTACATAGCGACCACGGCGATAGAGCTGAAAGTCACGCTCTCTTTCACCGTATGAGGTGCTTTTTCGCTTTTCTACGATAGGTACGTAAGCATCGACAAAACCATTGCCCACTGCCTGCATAAAGTTGAATGAAGTTTCAAAACCCCAATCATTTAAATCGTCAAAGAATAAACCGCCTACACCACGTGTTTCATTGCGATGCTTTAAGAAGAAGTAGTCATCACACCACTTCTTATATTTCCCGTACACGTCTTCACCAAAGGGAGCACACAATTTCTTCGCGGTATTGTGCCAATGCACGACGTCATCTTTAAAGGGATAAAACGGGGTTAAATCGAACCCACCGCCAAACCACCAAATAGGCGCTTCACCTTCTTTTTCGGCAATAAAAAAGCGTACATTTGCATGAGACGTCGGAATATAGGGGTTGTGTGGGTGAATAACTAACGAGACCCCCATGGCTTGAAAGTTTCTACCCGCAAGTTCCGGACGGTGAGCCGTGGCAGACGCCGGCATCTGACTTCCAAATACATGAGAAAAGTTCACCCCACCTTGCTCTATTACTGCGCCGTTTTTAATGACCCGAGAACGCCCGCCACCACCTTCCTCGCGAACCCAAGAGTCTTCTTTAAACTGCCCTTTACCGTCGGCAAGTTCTAAGGTTTGGCAAATGTTGTCTTGCAATGACAGTAAGTACGCTTTTACTTGTTCTATTACTTCACCGGCGTCTTTACCGTCTAACTGTTGATTTACGTGTTGGGGGTCAATCATGATCTTATTATCTCTCCGGTGTCGCCGTCACGGATGGTACTGGGTTTAGCGTGGCCACCTACTTCTCCATCAATATAGAAAACACTATCACCAAATATATTGATTGCGTCCTGCTGGGTGATTGCGGGTTGTTGGCCAGTTAGGTTGGCACTTGTAGATACAAGTGGCTTTTCTAGCTTTTCACATAAAGCTTTAACCACTGGATGGTTGCTGACTCGAACCGCTATTTTTTCATGCTTGCCAGTTAACCATTGTGGCGTCGACGCCGACTTGGGTAGCAGCCAAGTATTTGGCCCAGGCCAACTGGACACAATTTCAGTACGTCTGTGCTGAAGTATGGCTTCATCATTTATATAAGGTAATAGCTGAGAATAGTTAGCGGCAATCAAAATCACCCCTTTTTCGATGGGGCGCTGCTTCAATGCTAAGAGCGCTAACACAGCCTCTTCGTTGTCTGGGTCACAGCCTATGCCCATAACCGCTTCAGTAGGGTAAACCAATAAGTCACCATTTTTAAACGCGGATACAATTGGGTCGCTAGTGTCTACTTGCCCCTTGGTCGGGATACTCATTAGTGCTTTTCTCTGTAGGTGTTATTTATCGTCTTTTTTGAAGCCACACCCTGGCTGAGGGCAACAAATTTGGCCTTTCTTTTTTATCAGAACGGCCCAGCCACAATCGGGGCATGCTTCATTTACTGGCGTGAAATTTAGCACATAACGACAGTGGGGATAATGGTCACACGCAAAAAACTGCTTACCGTATTTATTGGTGCGGGACGCAAGTTGTCCTTTTTTACACTTAGGGCAAGTAACGTGGGTGTCTTCTTGCTGTTTAATTGGCGAGATATAGTGGCATTCAGGAAAATTGGTACAGCCTATAAACATACCAAAACGCCCTTTCTTAATAGCCAAGGTAGAATCACACTCTGGGCAGGTAACCCCATCCAGTAGTTTTAATAAGGTGGTTTGCTTATCGTGTAATGGCTTGCTGAAGTGGCAATCTGGGTAACCGGTGCAGCCAATAAAAGGGCCTGATTTGCTGTTTTTTATATGCAGTGGTTTACCGCAAT
Source organism: Alteromonas naphthalenivorans (assembly GCF_000213655.1). Classification (NCBI taxonomy): domain Bacteria; kingdom Pseudomonadati; phylum Pseudomonadota; class Gammaproteobacteria; order Alteromonadales; family Alteromonadaceae; genus Alteromonas; species Alteromonas naphthalenivorans. The sequence continues at coordinate 29,379 of NC_015554.1, read as the reverse complement.
CGGGACAATCACCGAAAGCGTCTTCTAAGGCATGTTCGTGCGCAGAGAAAAGTGAATGATCAATTTTCGACATAAACCAGCAACTAGCACGACATGAAGCACATTAGTGCAACACGCCGTCAGGTTCATCAAATAATAAATCTTCCATTTGTGCGTAGGCTTTTTCTTTACCTGGCACATTGAACAGTACCATTAGCACTACCCACTTTAGGTCTTCTAAACAGAATTCAGAAGAGTCTATTTCCATTACTCTGTCTATTACCATTTCTCGCGTTGACGCATCTACCACGCCCACCTGCTCTAAAAATAGCAAAAAGCCACGGCACTCTACGTCTAATCGCATCTGCTCTTCATGCGTATAAATACGACTGAGGCTGGTACTAATCCCTTTACAAAAATAAGGCTTAATATCTGTTTCTTGCAAAGCCGCTAGCTTTTCAAGCCACGCTAATGCTTTGTAGATTTCATCATGATGGAAACCCGCGCGTACCAACTCCTCGGTAAGCTCGTCTTGATCGACTCGAATTTCAGTTTCACTGTGAATGAAGTTTTCAAACAGGTACATGAGGATATCGAACATATTATTTTCCCCTCAATTTAATGTAGCCACCAGGGACAGCGGCTACTAAACCACGCAACTCATATTCTAATAATGATGCCATAACCTCATTAACAGGAGAGGTACAGCGCTGCGCTATAACATCAATAGCGGTGATGTCGTAATCCACACTATCTAATAATTTATCGGTTGCCAAGTTATTCACTTCACTTTTTTTACTTAACGCTTCGTTCTGGCATTCTCTCTCACCAGTCGACACTACAATTTCATCGAAAATGTCATCAACACAGGTTACCAGCTTAGCGCCTTGCTGAATTAACCAATGACATCCTTCGGAGTAAGCATGGAAGATACTTCCAGGAACTGCAAATACTTCACGCCCCATATCTGCGGCCAAATTCGCAGTTATCAAGGTACCACTCTTTATTTTTGCCTCTATAACTAGGGTTCCAAGCGACATAGCAGCAATTATTCGGTTTCTTCGGGGAAAATGCCAAGGCTTAGCAGATACACCTGGAAAGAACTCGGTAATACAAGCGCCCCCTGCATTCACGATGTCTCGGTGTAGCGATACATTTTTAGGGGGGTACACAATATCAGGCCCCGTCCCCATTACCGCAAGGGTGCCGCCTTCGCACACCAAACCACCTTTGTGGGCAGCTGAATCTATTCCTGCTGCTAACCCGCTGGTTACTGCTACGCCGTTACTTGCTAACGCTTCGGCAAAATCAGTAGCAATTTGCTTACCTTGATGACTCGCCCGTCTACTCCCTACAATCGCAATTTGAGGTAATGCTAATGTGTTGACGTTACCTATAACAAATAACACCAACGGGGGATTTGGCAGGGTCTTTAATCGCTCAGGGTAGTGTGTGCACCCTAGGGTGACAATATGATGCTTTGCATGTGAAGCATGCCAGCGTGTCGCTTTTTCAAGTAAGTTAGGAGAAATTGCTTGTGTAAGGGTATGGAGAGCGCCCGAAGTGAAAGCGGTTTTATGAATACCATCCAATAATGCTAGTGCGCTAAGGGATTCTGCTTCAAGCGCCTTAAGCCACTTCCCTGTTGCGATATTTATTGCTGAAGCCATTGTCAGCCATGCTATCTGTTCTTTGCCTAGGGCTTTATCCAATGCTTTAACAGCATTACTGCTTACTTCATGTGGCTGGAAAGTTGTCATAGCCGCTCCTAAATAATAAGCGGCAATAACGTGTTAGGGTTTTGCCACAATGAAGCCGCGTCTTACGCCTTCTTTCGCTCGAGTTATAATGCCGTAGCTAGCTGACTCAAAAGTTTTAAACACAATGACTTCACCAATTTTAAGTGCAGGTTGCTGTACTTTATCTGTAAAAAGTCCGTTTCCTTTTATGACATCACTATTGCTAGCGTATTGAGGTTCTTCACCATCTATAATGTCAGGGCCACCAGCGTAGATACCCATCACGGTACCCGCCGTTAGCTCACGTGCGCCTAAATCTAGTACCACCACATCGTAGCGGCCGAGTAAGTCGTGATCGTGTAAGTCGCCAATCACAAAACCTCGTTGTGACGTTGCTTCTTGCAGAACTAAATCATTGTCTAACGTGAAGTCACCAGTAAGTAACTTATCTCCACGTTTCGCTTCTTGATTTGAATCTGAAAGTTTTACCATTCTAGCCTTTGGTAACGACACGTCAGTCTCTAAGCTAGCTTTTGCTACATGGGTGAGCTGCACACCAAGCACCTTACCTTGCATATTGCGTATAATAGATTGCTTTCTTACCACCTGATACTGATCTTCAGTGCGGTTTTCTTTTTGGCTTACCACTAAGTCGTTAGACACAAAACTCACATTACCATCGTGATTTCCCAATAAATGGGGGAGTAATTCATACTCTTCCTCAGAAAGTAGGGTGTGTTGTTTTATATAGGGAGCTAATACCGACCACGATAAGGTCTCTATAGGCGCACTCTTTACTCTTCGGGCAGAACCAGGCGAAAGCACTAGGCTTGGCTTAGCTCGATTTATCGAAAATACGGGTTCACCATTGATGTAAGACACCGAGATAATGTCACCGGGGTATATTAAATGCGGGTTATCTATTTGAGTGTTGTGACGCCAAAGTTCAGGCCACAGCCATGGCTGATTTAAAAAAAGATTAGCGATGCCCCATAAGGTATCACCTTGCTTCACAGTATAAGTTTGCGGTGCAGTTTCTTTTAAGGGTTTGGCCATTGCTGAAAATGCGGCAAAACATGCCATAGCCAATACCATTGTACATACTGCTTTCTTCAATCGATTTTTCAAATTAACCTTCCGCAATTTTTCCACTGCCATTTACTGTTGAAATTTCAGACAATACTACTATATCGATATTGTGCCTCAATACTGTGGCGCGGCAGCAAAAAACTGCACGATATAACTCGATATACGTTAGAATAGTAACTCAAAAGGCACTGTAAAGTGTACGAGCGACTAGATCGTATATGAATTTATACAGCGAAAAGGTTAAATAAGCGACACATGGCAATTTTAGACGTATTAAGTTTTCCCGATGAACGACTTCGTACCGTAGCAAAACCGGTAGAAGAAGTGAACGACGACATTAAACAATTGGTTTCGGATATGTTCGAAACCATGAAAGACGAGAATGGAATTGGTTTGGCTGCTACTCAAGTCGACAGACATGTTCAAGTTGTTGTAATGAACGTAGCGGAAGATCAAGACGAGCCTCGTGTTTTTATCAACCCGGAAATCACCAAAAAAGACGGCAGCACTATTAGTGAAGAAGGTTGTCTTTCTGTTCCAGGTAACTACGCCAAAGTAGAGCGCGCAGAAGAAATTACGGTAAAAGCACTGAATGAAAACGGTGAAGCATTTGAGTTGGAAGCAGACGGTCTATTGGCTATTTGTATTCAACATGAATTGGATCACCTAAAAGGCAAACTGTTTATTGATTACTTGTCTCCGCTTAAACGCCAGCGAATTCGTAAAAAGCTTGAAAAAGAAGCACGTTTAGCTGCACGCGACTGAGGTTAGTTTTGATAAAACCATTACGCATCATTTTTGCCGGCACGCCGGATTTTGCAGCTCAGCATTTGAGTGCTTTATTATCTAGCACTCATGACATTGTTGCTGTGTATACCCAACCAGACCGTCCTGCTGGACGAGGCAAAAAGCTTACGCCAAGCCCCGTAAAAGTGCTTGCTCAAGAACATGAGATTCCAGTCTATCAGCCAGCCAGCTTAAAAAATAACGAAGCACAACAAACATTGGCAGACATCAACGCCGATTTAATGATTGTGGTTGCCTACGGATTAATTTTACCTAAGTCGGTACTTGATGCGCCCAAATTGGGTTGTCTTAATGTGCATGGTTCAATTTTGCCTAAATGGCGTGGAGCTGCGCCTATCCAACGGGCGATATGGGCCGGCGATAGCGAGACTGGTGTTACCATCATGCAGATGGATGAAGGGCTAGATACTGGTGACATGTTGCATATAGCCACCTTGCCCATTAGCGAAAATGATACAAGTGCCTCGCTTTACGAAAAGCTTGCTGAACTTGGTCCTACTGCATTAATAGATGTAGTAAACAGTATTGATACCCTTTCACCTGTAAAGCAAGATGATAGCGAAGCAACATACGCTAAAAAGCTTTCCAAAGAAGAAGCCTTTATTAATTGGCACGATAGCGCAGCGCAAATTGCACGAAACGTACGCGCTTTTAATCCATGGCCTGTAGCGTGGACTAAAATTGAGTCGCAAAATATTAAAATTTGGTCGGTGGATGTGATTGATGGCTTACCGACTTCAGATGCCCCAGGTACTATCATTCAAGCTGACAAGCACGGCATTGTGGTAACCACGGGTTCAAATGCCCTTCGAATCAACACCCTGCAAATACCTGGGAAAAAAGCATTGCCCGCTGCAGATGTCGTTAATGCTCGCAAAGACTGGTTCGCACCAGGTAACTGCATTGCCAGTACGGAAGAATAGTGAAACCCACTCCATTACCGAAACAAAAAAATCTGCGTGCCGATTGTGCATGGGTGATATACCAAATTCTAGAACAAGGTAAATCGTCAAGAGATTGCCTAGAGCGTGTTCAACGTCGCCATCATCCTAGAGACAACGCATGGATCCAAGAAATGTCTTTGGGCGTCATGCGTAAACTCCCTATATTACAGCACTGGTTGCGCGAGTTACTCGACCGTCCTTTAAAAGGGAATAAAAAAGTAATCGAGCACCTTATTCTGTTGGGGCTATACCAGTTAGCATTTTCTCGCGTAAGCCAGCATGCTGCAGTGGGCGAAACCGTTAATGCCTCGCCTTATTTAGGCGGGACAGCATTAAAAGGCTTAGTTAATGCTGTACTGCGCAACTTTATGCGCCAAGAACTGGTTAACAAGCCTATCGATAACCCCATTATTGCTAGTGGGTTACCCAAGTGGTTATATAAGGCTCTAGAAGATGCCTATGGTCAAGATGCTGATGCCGTGCGCGAAGCTACCAATGCCATGGCGCCTATTTGGCTAAGGGTTAATACCAAACAAATATCGATTACCGATTACGCTGCTGCATTGGATGCTGTTGAGATTAACTATTCATTAAGTAGCGAACACGCAGATGCGATCAGACTAGAAGGCCGAGAGGACATTACCGGGCTTCCAGGGTTTGAAAAAGGCCACTTTGCTGTACAAGATGGTGCCGCTCAGCTTGCAGCCCATTATTTAGACGCACAACCACACGAGCGCGTATTAGATTGTTGCGCTGCACCTGGTGGTAAAACGGGTCATATTATTGAGCGCACCCCTGAATTAGCGTATTGCCTAGCCCTTGATGCTGACGAGAACCGCTTAAAGCGCGTTGAAGAAAACATGACTCGCCTGCAGCATACGCAAACCAATTTGCCCGTTATAAAGCAAGGCGATGCGGCTAAGCCTGAAACATGGTGGGATGGACAACACTTCGACCGAATTTTGCTTGATGCACCCTGCTCTGCCACTGGTGTTATACGCCGCCACCCTGATATTCGCTGGCTAAGAAAGTCTAGTGATATTGATGCACTTGCAGCACTTCAAGCTGAAATACTAACTAGCTTATGGCAAACACTTAAGCCTGGTGGCACATTGCTTTACGCCACCTGCTCTATTCTGCCACAAGAAAATAGCCAACAGATTAGCGCATTTTTAGAACGCAATGCAGATGCCACATTAGTACCTGTTATAAAAACCGAAACACCGAGTAAGCCCGGTAGACAAATCCTACCTGGCGAGCAACAAATGGATGGTTTCTACTATGCGAGACTGGTAAAGTCGTTGAGCAAATAAAAGCAATAAGGCACATAAACACCGATGAAAATCATCATTCTAGGCGCAGGTCAGGTTGGCGGAACACTTGCTGAAAACCTTGTAGGAGAGAAGAACGATATTACGGTTATCGATTCTGATCCCAATACCTTGCGTGCGCTTCAAGACCGATTAGATTTACAGGTGGTTAATGGCGTGGGTTCTCACCCGGACGTATTACGAAAAGCCGGTGCAGAAGATGCCGACATGCTTATCGCGGTAACGAACAGTGATGAAAGCAATATGCTCGCTTGCCAAGTTGCCTTTAGTTTATTCAAAACCCCGACCAAGATTGCTCGCGTTCGCTCAGAACAATACATTATTTACCAAGAACAACTCTATAAGCAGCAGGACATACCTGTAGACCACATTATTGCTCCTGAACAGCTAGTGACTAAAGCTATCAAACGGCTTATAGACTACCCTGGTGCTTTACAGGTTGTTGAATTTGCTGATGGTAAAGCCAGCTTAGTGGCGGTAAAAGCCTATTATGGTGGTTTACTGGTAGGTCATGCGTTATCTGCGTTAAAAGACCACATGCCCAATGTGGAAACACGGGTGGCAGCAATCTATCGCCGTGGTCGCCCTATTCGACCACTGGGTACTACCGTTATCGAAGCCGATGATGAAGTATTCTTTATTGCTGCAACTAAGCATATTCGTGCGGTAATGAGTGAACTTCAAAAATTAGAGTCTAGCTATAAACGCATTATGATAGCTGGCGGCGGCTTAATTGGTGCAGGACTAGCGAAAAAACTTGAACACAAACATAACGTGAAGCTGATTGAGTTTAGTCACGAAAGAGCAAAATACCTTTCTGCTCACTTAGACAAGACGATTGTCTTTAGCGGTGATGCATCAGATCCAGAGTTACTCAGTGAAGAGAATGTCGAGCAAGTTGATGCATTCATTGCGGTGACCAATGATGATGAAGCTAACATTATGTCTGCCATGTTAGCCAAGCGCATGGGCGCACAAAAAGCCATGGTACTAATTCAACGTAGTGCTTATGTAGACTTAGTACAAGGCGGTGAAATAGACATTGCTTTTTCACCGCAACAGGCGACGATTTCGGCCCTACTTACCCATGTTAGACGCGGAGATATTGTAAACGTATATTCTTTGCGCCGTGGTGCAGCAGAGGCGATAGAAGCGATTGCACATGGTGATGAAAATACCTCTAAAGTTGTGGGTAAAGAAATCGGTAAAATTAAACTTCCTCCTGGTACTACCATAGGCGCGGTAGTAAGAGACGACCAAGTGATCATTGCCCATAGCGATACGCTTATTGAAGCAAATGACCACGTTATTCTGTTCTTAGTCGACAAAAAATACATTGGCGATGTAGAAAAGCTGTTCCAACCCAGCGCATTCTTCTTTGGATAACAAATACATACGCCAAGCCGTAAAAGTAGTGAAATAGCTCCTGGAAATAATCCTAAATTACCCGTTGCGAAATGTGCAAAAAATGATCAATAATTGACTTCTCAGGTCGTTATAGGATTAACGGAAATGTACAAAAACGGATTTACCTCACTCCCAATACCCACACTAGCTCTGTTATTTTCTAGTTTATTACTTTCTTTTTCCGCAGTCAGCCAATCAGATGAAGACGATGAACTTGCGCGTATGCAAGCTCAATTAAATGCAGAAGTTATGTCAAAACCGTTTTTAGCCGAAAAGCCTGAGGAAGTAGACGCCTATATTAAAAGCATGCTGGATAAAGGGGTGAAACCGAAAGAATATCAAGGTACGAATTGGCGTCCGGGTTATACCTGCCGAGACTTACTACGATATAACTGGCGAGAATATCGCAATTGTCGCTACTACCACCGTTATTACGGTCGCTACTACTAATAAATCACTAACGATAATTCACAGTTCAATTTTTAATAAGGAATTACCATGACGTTACGGAATCAGCATGTCAGGATTGTTGTACTAGCATTTGTAGTTATTTTTTTTAGCGGCTGTGCTGCCGTGCATACCTCCATTGCTAAAAAAGATTTAGATGTACAGACCAAACTTAGCACCTCAATTTTTGTTGAGCCTGTGCCGCCTGAAAAACGAAAAATCTATTTAGAAGTTCGCTCAGCAGTGATGGAATTTGATCGAAATGCATTTAGAGAGGCGCTTAACGCTCAAATTTCGAGTAGCGGAAACGGCTATTCGTTTGTTGATAGCCCTGCTGGAGCTCAATATACGATGAGTGTTTTCGTGCGCAATCTAGAAAAGGCTTCTCCTTCCGCGGCAGAGAATTATCTGTCATCAGGATTTCAGGGCGTCGCTTTGGGCTCAGCAGCAGCTTATGCGGGGGGTGGAAATTACAAGCAAGCTGCTGCGGGTGGCATCATCGGTGGATTAGTTTCTACTGCTGCCAACGCGATGGTTAAAGATGTAACCTACCTTCTCGTGGCTGATATTCAAATTAAAGAACGTGCCGCGAAGGGCGTGATTGTGAGAAAAGATTCTAAGGTGAATACGAAAATTTCAGATGACGGCGCATCAACTCAGACTGTATCTGAAGTTTCAAACCAAAAAGAATACCGCACTCGCGTTGTGACGACGGCTAACAAAGCCAACCTAGCGTTAGAAGAAGCACAACCACTCATGTTTGATAAAACGGCTTATGCAATGGCCTCGTTCTTCTAAACTTGCCTTACGGTGTACAGCAATGACTGACTGAGCAGTCGTTGCTGTATTAGCTTCGCCAGAACGTAGGTGAAAATAGTACCAACAACGAAAAGACTTCCAATCGCCCAAATACCATTCCCACCACTAAAATCCACTTTCCAGCATCGGTTACACCCGCATAGTTAGACGCAACACTGCCCAATCCAGGACCAAGGTTATTTAGCATGGCTGCGGTAGCGGTAAACGCGCTTAAGTTATCTAGCCCTGTTGCAATTAGCCCTATCATTAGTACGACAAACACCACCGCGTAAGCAGAGAAGAAGCCCCATACCGCCTCTACTACCTTATCGGGCATTGCTCGTTCACCTAACTTAACAGAATACACTGCCTTAGGGTGAATAAGCCTGTCTACTTCACGCTTACCTTGAAGGAACAGTAAACACACACGAACCACTTTTAAGCCGCCTCCGGTTGAACTTGCACAACCTCCAATGAAACTTGAAAAGATGAGTAGTATGGGCAAAAACGTGGGCCAAATTGAGAAGTCTGTAGTCGCAAACCCCGCAGTAGTACTGATTGATACGGCTTGAATCATAGCTTGATCGAGCGCGGTTTCAGCCGAGTCGTAAAAACCTGATAGCGTGAGTACCAAAAAGCACAGCATGATAAGTGTGGCTTGAATAAAGAAAAAGGCTTTAAATTCTGGGTCGTTAAAATAGCCTTTTACCGAACGGGTACTCACTGCTGCGTAATGGAGTGAAAAGTTAAGTGCAGCAATTAATAGAAAAACCGTACAGACCACATTCACCATTGGGCTATTAAAGTAGCCAAGGCTAGCATCATGAGTTGAGAAGCCCCCAATGGCAACCGTTGAGAACGCGTGGCAAATGGCATCAAACATATCCATGCCAGCCAACCAATACGCAGCGGCGCATGCAATAGTGATAGAAAGATAAATATACCAAAGGTGTTTTGCTGTATCGGCAATACGCGGTGTCATTTTATTATCTTTCACAGGCCCAGGAGTTTCTGCACGGTACAGCTGCATACCCCCAACCCCTAAAATAGGTAGTATAGCGACGGCGAGTACAATGATACCCATGCCGCCTAGCCATTGTAGTTGTTGTCGATAAAACTGTACCGAATGGGGTAAGAAATCAATGCCTTCAATTACCGTTGCACCGGTTGTGGTTAGCCCTGAGAACGATTCAAAAAAAGCATCCGTTACGGTCATGCTAGGCTGTTCTAGCAACATAAGAGGAATGGCACCCACACTGGCTAGTACCGACCAGAACAGGGCAACGATTAAAAAGCCTTCTCGCGCTCGTAAATCGTTTTTTTGCTGGCGGTTTGGGTACCAAAGCACCATACCGCCACCTACGCAAATAAAGAACGCAAGGGTAAAAGGCAAACCACTACCGTCTTGATAAATCAGAGATACCACAGCAGGTGGGATCATGGTTACGCTAAATAGCGCAATTAGGAGCCCTAGAATTCGTACAATGGCACGGTAGTGCATGCTTCGTTATGCCTTTCGTTATTAGTAAACTCGCGATTAACAGTGTTCGCGGTTTTTAGAGGATACAAGGTTTCTACTACATTGACGCGATTATAGGGCTATAAGCAAATTATTTCATTGCTAGTACCGTTTCTACCATTTTATTAATACTAGCATGGGCTTGTAAGATATTTTGTGCCGTCATATAGGCTGGCGTAGTAACCAGTTTATTTTCAACATCTACCACCACTTCATCTACTTCACAGTTTACATGGCATGCCCCTAGCGCGTTCAAGGCATTGGCGGTATCTTCATCGCTACCAATGGTCAGTTTAACATTGTTTCCATATACACTGGCTGCAATAGCAGGGGCAATGCATGCATAGGCCACAGGTTTCTTTGCTTTCGCAAAGTCATTGCACACCGTAAGCACATCTTTATCTACGCTACTTTTTTCACCATCAACGGCAAATGAACATAAATTCTTAGCAGCACCAAAACCACCAGGTACAATAAGATAATCGAAGTCTGATACCTTACATTCTGTAATAGGCTTTACATTGCCTCGGGCAATGCGTGCAGACTCAACCAATACATTTCGAGTTTCATCTTCTGAAACGTCTCCCGTTAAATGATTCACTACATGCATTTGAGCCTTATCTGGCGCAAAACATTGATAACCTACCCCAGCTTGTTCAATAGCTAAAAGCGTTAATACTGACTCATGAATTTCAGCGCCATCAAATACACCACAACCACTTAAAATCACTGCAACTTGCTTCATAATGTCCTCCTAGACCTCGCCGAGCCGACTTATTCTATTTTTGGCTATAAAACCATCAGCTGTTCAAAAAAAAGTCTTAATAACCAGTATTGGATTGCTAATTTCTTATGCTACATTATCTGACCAATTTGGTTAAACAAAAAAAAATAAGTTCACCAAGTTATCCACATAAAAAGGAATGATGAGTTGCAGGTACGCAGTCCACACTCTTATTTTTCATTCCCTTATTTTTATTGCTTTACAGGACGATCTTTCTATTTACAAAGATCGTTAGTTTCGTTGTGCTTATTTTATTAGATCACAATCTTATCCACAGATGATCCCTTTATTTATGTTGCTATGCTCTATGGCGATCCACCAGCGCCTATGGCATGCTTGCGCCTTATTCTAAGCTTGGTTAATGCATAGCTATGACAGATTCGAAAAAGCCCCCTTTTATTCTAGTAGATGGATCATCTTATCTATTTAGAGCATTTCACGGATTGCCGCCCCTGACGAACTCAAAAGGTCAGGATACCGGTGCGATCTATGGTGTTGTCAACATGCTGAAAAGCTTGATTAGACAATACAATCCTACTCACATGGCAGTCATCTTCGATGCCAAAGGTAAAACGTTTCGCGACGATATTTATGAAGAATATAAAGCGAATCGCCCACCTATGCCGGAAGAGTTACGCAGTCAAATAGAACCATTGCACACCATCATTAAAGCGATGGGTTTACCTCTCATCGTTGAGTCTGGCGTTGAAGCCGATGATGTTATTGGTACCCTGGCCTGTCGCGCCACAGAACATGGTATTGATACCCTAATCAGTACTGGCGATAAAGATATGGCACAACTGGTCAACGAAAATGTCACCTTGATCAATACCATGACAGATCAGATTATGGACATTGAAGGGGTAAATACGAAATTCGGTATTCCACCAGAACTGGTTATCGATTTCTTAGCCCTTAAAGGTGACAAAGTCGATAACATTCCTGGCGTACCTGGTGTGGGTGATAAAAGTGCACAAGCACTGTTAAATGGTATTGGTGGCATCAGTGCTATCTATGACAACCTTGATAAAATTGCCGATCTCTCGTTTAGAGGGAGCAAGACCATGGCAACTAAAATGCAAGAGTATGAAGAACAAGCTCGCCTGTCGTACACCCTTGCCACGATTGCCATTGATTTAGATCTACAATACAAAATAGATGAGCTTTGTCCTACATTACCAGATAATGAAACCTTACAGTCGATGTTCGCAGAGTTCGAATTCAAGCGCTGGCATACAGAAATTAGCGCATTGCTCGCAAGTGATGGTAATGAACCTTCAAAAGCAGAAAATGGAAAAAGTACGTCTGACGCTAGCGATTCTGAATCTAACGATACTGACGTAGCACAGCCAGAAAGTAATATCGATAAGTCAGGCTATGATGTGGTGCTTGATGAAGCTACATTTGAGGCTTGGATAGAAGAGCTAAAAGCAGCGCCGCTTATTGCTGTTGATACTGAAACGACCAGTGTTAACTACATGGAAGCTGAACTTGTTGGTGTTTCTTTTTGCATCGAACCCGGAGCTGCGGCTTACGTGCCTGTTGCTCATGATTATCCCGATGCACCCACGCAGTTATCACGAGATTACGTACTTTCGGCATTGAAGCCTATTTTAGAGTCTGAAACCATCATTAAAGTGGGCCAGCACATTAAATATGACAAGAATGTACTCGCCCATTATGACATAACGTTAAATGGCATCGGCTTTGACACTATGCTGGAAAGCTATGTGTTAAACAGTACCGCGCAGCGCCATGACATGGACTCGCTAGCCCTAGCTTATTTAGGTCATAAAACAATTCACTTTGAAGAAATTGCAGGTAAAGGTGCCAAACAGCTTACTTTTAATCAAATTGGATTAGAAGAAGCAGGTCCTTACGCCGCTGAAGATGCTGATATTACAATGCGCCTTCATCAAGCAATATGGGCAAAACTAGAAAACGAACCCAAGCTTAAAGCACTATTGGTTGATGTTGAGGTGCCGGTTGCTTGTGTTTTATCTCGTATGGAACAGCAAGGCGTATTAATTGAAAGCCAACGGTTGCGCCAGCAGAGCCAAGACTTAGCTACGCGTATTGCTGAGCTAGAAAAAGAAGTGCATGAAGAAGCCGGCGAAGTGTTTAACTTAGGGTCGCCAAAACAGCTTCAACACATTTTGTTCGAGAAAATGTCGTTACCGGTTATTAAGAAAACCCCCAAAGGCGCCCCTTCTACTTCTGAAGAAGTATTACAAGAACTCGCCCTTGAGTTCCCGTTACCTAAAAAGTTAATGGAGTATAGAGGGTTAACCAAGCTTAAAAATACGTATACCGACAAACTCCCTAAAATGATTAATCATCGTACGGGTCGAGTTCATACTTCTTACCATCAAGCTATTACGGCAACGGGCCGCTTGTCGTCAACGGATCCTAACCTTCAAAACATTCCTATTCGAAATGAAGAAGGCCGTAAGGTAAGACAAGCATTTGTTCCACGTGAAGGTTACAAGATTGTAGCTGCCGATTATTCTCAAATTGAACTTAGAATAATGGCTCATTTGTCGGGCGATGAAGGTCTTCTTGATGCATTTGCACATGGCAGAGACATTCACAAAGCGACCGCTGCAGAAGTGTTTGGGGTAACCCTTGACGAAGTGACGACGGAACAACGTCGTAGTGCTAAAGCTATAAACTTTGGTTTGATCTATGGAATGAGTGCCTTTGGCCTTGCTAAACAACTTAATATTCCACGTCACGAAGCACAAAAATACATGGACTTGTATTTTGAACGCTACCCGGGCGTACTAGAGTACATGGACAGCACCAGAGAAGGCGCTAAAGAAAAAGGCTACGTGGAAACTGTGTTTGGTCGACGCTTGTACCTACCCGACATTAAAGCCAGTAATGGCGCACGTCGCAAAGGGGCAGAGCGCGCAGCAATCAACGCACCTATGCAAGGTACAGCTGCCGACATCATTAAAATGGCCATGATAAAGGTTGATGATTGGATCACCTCACTTGAAAGTGACGACGTACTCATGATGATGCAGGTACACGATGAATTGGTATTTGAGATTAGAGAAGAACATCTAGAGGAACAAGTTAAAAATATCGTCAGCTTAATGGAGCAAGCTGCAGTATTAAATGTGCCGCTGGTGGTTGATGCGGGCGTGGGCGATAACTGGGATGAAGCTCACTAAAAAGTAATTAGATTACAGAAAACAGTGAGCAATAGCTCAAAAATGGGCAAGTTTGGTAATTTTATTACACTCTTACTTGCCTTTTTTCACCATTATTGTACCCTAATGCGTGTAGGGTACAGAGGTGAGAAATCTGTTTTCAAACCTTTGCTTTAACCCCGACAGATTTGTCGGGGTTTTTTTATGTCTGCAATAAATTTTCCAAATACTCAGAAAGAAAAAGTCCATTAAAATCTTAAACTTAAAACAAAGAACGAATCTTTTAGTATTTTAAAATGAACTAACCGAAATATGCACACTCTATATATTCGGTTTTTATGTGTTTTCTCTCAGTATTTTGGCCCTGCTTTTTAGCGGGGCTTTCTTTTATCTGGCCCTTTGTTTAGCTCAGTCGTTCAAACTGTTTATTTTATTCTGCGTCAGGTTTTTCTACATCAAGTGCCAACCACTTATTCAACACTTTTTCGAGTTCTGGCAATCCCTGACGATTTAAAGATGAGAAGGTATTTACCGTCACATCACCCATAAACGCCAGTGCAGCTTCCTGCGCCATAAGTAGCTGAGCCTTTCGCTTTCCTGATTTAAGCTTATCTGACTTAGTCAGTAAGGCTAATACAGGGATATTGGAATCTACTGCCCAGTGAATCAAATCTTGATCAAGATCTTTAAATGGGTGACGAATATCCATAAGCACCACTAAACCTTTGAGCGATTTACGCTTTTGAAGGTATTCACCTAATGCTTGTTGCCATTTATTTTTCATCGCAAGCGGTACTTGGGCAAATCCATAACCAGGCAAATCAACTAAACGACGATCTTCTTCAAGATTAAAAACATTGATGAGCTGTGTACGACCTGGTGTTTTACTGGTTCTTGCCAGGTTCTTTTGACGAGTGAGTGTATTCAACGCGCTCGACTTGCCCGCGTTTGAACGGCCAGCAAACGCTACCTCAATACCGCTATCATCTTTTAAATGGCGAATATCAGGTGCACTGGTAAAGAACTTTGCTTTGGTGTAATACGACATCTAGACTTACCTCAAATGCGTCATAACCCTAGAATTAAACTCTATTAATGATCTAAACCTGCTAAAAACCATAGTTTTATCATGGAATAGGTTTTTCTGACGCGTTAAATGTGTAAAATACGCATGATATCACGTATGTTACGCGAGCCGTTGGATCCATTTAAGAGATTTATTATGAAAAAACTGTGTTTGTTATTGTGTGTGTCTTTAGGTATTTCAGTTTCTGCGATGGCAGAAGGTGATGCTGAAGCCGGTAAAGCAAAATCTGCAGTATGTGCAGCATGTCATGGACCTGATGGTAACAGCATGATAGACATGAATCCCAAAATAGCAGGACAACACGAAAAGTATCTTGTTAAGCAATTAATGGAGTTCAAGCTTGCGTCACAGACAGGTGGCGAAGAAGGACGTAACAATGCCGTAATGAACGGTATGGCAGCCCCTCTTTCAGAACAAGATATGAAAGACTTAGCCGCTTACTTCTCTAGCCAAACACCTAAAGAAGGTGAAACGGCAGAGCAATACATTGAAGCTGGTCGCGCTTTATATCAAGGCGGTGATGAGTCTCGTGGCGTGACCGCATGTATAGCATGTCACGGTCCTAAAGGTAACGGAATGGGCTTAGCCGGCTTCCCTGATATCAGTGGCCAGCACGTAACCTATACTGCAGCACAATTAAAATCTTTCCGTGCAGGCGAGCGCCATAACGATATGAATGGCATGATGCGTGATATTGCGATGAAATTAACCGACGAAGATATCGAAATTTTATCTAATTATATCGCGGGCTTACACTAAGACTCTGAAAATATATGCGCATTTGTTAATTAATTGTTGCGTATAAAGTTGTATTTCATAATTATTCGTGTAGTCTATCGCAATAGTTTGTAGGTTTGTCTGAAACTCTACAGGCTAAATAACAAGAATAATAATAAAAATACAACACGGAAGATTGGATAAAGCGCCAAGAAGGCCAAGAACAAAATGAGCTCTGCTAAAACCAATAAAAAGGGGAGCCAAGCTGGGAAGCACAACTACACATAGAGGTGTAAATAACGGGAGAGGTGTCATCTGACACTCAAACAATGTAAGGTGATGGTGAAAGCCATCGCCTTTTTTCTTGCCTAAATTCACGTATTACCTAGCGTTTGTATTACGCATTATTCGGCAAACACGTACTTTTTCGTAGACCTTCAAGTTGTATTATCGCGAACAGACCCAACCGCATATTCACTTTCCGATGAATCATGCTTTATTGATGAAGAAGCTTTGAGCAATTCGCGCTATAATACGCCCTTTCAATCACTAAAAATTTGATACCTTTAATATATGGCAAGATCAAAAAAGTCTCGTAAAGTTGGACTCATTGGCGTCAGGAAAGATCCTGATCGTAAACCTGGGCAAAAACGTCTGGAGAGTACTCCTCGTCCAAAGAAGCATAAAGGTAAACCTGCTGGCAGCCGTCATAACGTTGAGCAAGGTGAGAACGGTACTTCTAAACGTCGTGAGAACCAAGACCCTCGTTTAGGCAGCAAGAAACCAATTCCTTTAGTCGTTAAGAAGACGACAATTACTACGCCGACTCAAAAGCAGAAATTCGCCACACCTAGCGAAGAGCTAGCGGCACTTGAAGCAGATCAGCGTTTAGCGTCATTGTTAGATAAGCTTGATGACGACAAGCAACTTACTAAAGAACAACAATCTTACGTTGATGAAAAAATGGCACGCCACCGCATTCTTTGTGATTTGCTTGGCATCGTTGAAGACGATGATGAGGATGACGACGAAATGGATCCATTAGATGATTTGGACGCTATAGATATTAACGACTTTAAGAAATAGTAAGGCGGGCTCTGTTTTATGCTGTGGACAGTGTTAGTTATTGTGGCGCTATTAGTTATAGTCGCACTTGGTTTTTATGCCGGCCGGTTGTTGTTCCAGCTTAAGCAACAAAACCAACGCCAGCAGAAAGTAAGAGACGAGCGTATAAAAACGATTAGCGAAAGTATTTACACTATCGCTAAGGCAATGGAGCAACAACAGTGCGACTTATCTGAAGGGGTTATTCGGATAGTTAATTTGTTGGGAGCATTACCTATTTTGTCTCCTCCAGATCATAAAGCTTCCTACCCTCATACTTATGCGTTATTCGTAGAAGTGAGCGGTTTTGCCGTGCTAGAAGATAGGCAGAAACTGTCTAAACAAGAAAAGCGTAAGCAAGACATAGCTAGAGAGCAGATTGAGTCAGATTATGAATCTAAAGTGTTAAGTGAAATGCCAGCAATAAAGACGTATTGTCAGTCGATTACCTAGCCGGTTGCTATAATTTCAATACCCCCTTTAAAGGCGCTTCGTATGAAGCGCTTTTTTATTGGGTTTTATGTAGGGTTATCGTCTTGCTAGTTGACAGGTTTCTTCGTAACAATGACAGCCTGTAACATGGTCATTCACTATGCCTACCGCTTGCATGAATGCATAACAAATGGTTTCCCCTACAAAGGAAAAGCCCTCTTTTTTCAGCGCTTTCGACATTGCTTTGGATTCAGCAGTAAAGGTAGGCGCTTCTTTAAAGTCTTTCCATTCATTGATAATAGTTTTACCGTCGGTAAACTGCCAAATAAAGTCGGAAAAACTTTGGCGTTTTTCGATGTTTAAATAGCCATGGGCATTCTTAATAATTGACGCGACTTTTAGCTTGTTGCGCACAATGCCAGGGTTTTGCAAGCATGCCGCTATTTCTTGCTCATCCATTTGAATTATTTTTGTAGGCTCAAAGTCATGGAAAGCAGCTTCATAATTTTCTTGTTTTTTTAAAATGGTTATCCACGACAATCCAGCCTGTTGACCGTCCAAACAAAGTTTAGCGAACAACTCTTTGCTATCTAAAACAGGTCGCCCCCACTGTTCATCGTGGTATTTTTGATATAGAAGGTCATCGCTCACCCAGCCACACCGATTCAATCCAGTTGATGTCATAATCTTAAATAGCCTCTTCAATCGACCTTTTAGTCATCTTTTAGCGGGTTTCATGGCGCTTTTTAACGCTTTACACCTACATACTATGCGTTACAAATTGTATACTATCCCACCTTTGAAGATACAGATAACCAATAAGCAGCGGATGTATGCAGAAATACGATATTAATACCTTTCAAGGTTTGATCCTTGCGCTTCAAGATTATTGGGCGCGTCAAGGGTGCGTTATAATTCAGCCCCTTGATATGGAAGTAGGTGCGGGTACCTTTCACCCAATGACATTTCTTCGCTCACTAGGCCCAGAGCCTATGAGCAGTGCCTATGTTCAAACTTGCCGTCGCCCTACTGATGGTCGTTACGGTGAAAACCCAAATCGCTTACAACATTATTATCAGTTCCAAGTCATGTTGAAGCCTTCTCCTGACAATATTCAGGAATTGTATTTGGGTTCTTTGAAAGAATTAGGTTTCGATCCACTTGTGCATGACATTCGCTTTGTTGAAGACAACTGGGAGTCACCTACCCTTGGCGCTTGGGGTCTTGGCTGGGAAGTATGGCTTAATGGTATGGAAGTGACTCAGTTCACTTACTTCCAACAAGTTGGCGGTATTGAATGTAAGCCAGTTACGGGCGAAATTACGTATGGCCTAGAACGCTTAGCCATGTATGTACAAGGCGTAGATAGCATTTACGACCTAGTATGGGCTGATGGCCCTATGGGTAAAGTCACCTATGGCGACGTATTCCATCAAAATGAAGTAGAGCAATCTACCTATAACTTTGAATATGCCAACGTTGATGCCCTATTCCGTACATTCGATGAATGCGAAGCTGCTAGCCAACTACTTATCGAGAAGAATTTACCACTACCTGCCTACGAGCAAGTCATGAAGGCATCTCACGCATTTAATATGCTAGATGCTCGCCACGCTATTTCAGTGACAGAACGTCAACGTTACATTTTGCGCGTGCGTACTCTCGCAAAAGCATGTGCTGAAAGCTATTTCCAAAAGCGTGAAGCGCTTGGTTTCCCACTTTGTAATAAGGAGTCTTAAGGGTGCGAACAGAAAATTGTTTGATAGAGCTTGGAACAGAAGAGCTTCCACCTAAAGCGCTTAAGTCTCTTGGCGAAGCCTTTGCACAGCAATTTGAGGCAGCACTTACCGCTGCTGAGCTTAGTTTTACCAGCGTAAGTTGGTTTGCTGCACCACGTCGCTTAGCTGTCTATGTGTCTGCTTTGGCTGAAAGCCAAGCTGATAAAACGGTAGAAAAACGTGGCCCTGCTGTAAGTGCCGCTTTTGATACAGATGGCAATCCTACCAAGGCCGCTCAAGGTTGGGCCCGTGGTAATGGTATTAGTGTAGAAGATGCTGAACGCCTTGTTACCGACAAAGGTGAATGGCTGTTGCACAAAGCGCACGTGCCAGGCAAACAGATTGGCGAGTTACTAGCGTCTTTACTTAACCAGGCTATTGCTAAGCTTCCTATCCCTAAAGCGATGCGTTGGGGTAATTACACTACGCAATTTATTCGCCCAGTTCATACCCTTACGGCGCTGTATGGCAGTGAAGTAGTGAACTTAACCGCGTTAGGCTTAGCAAGCGGAAGGACTATTCAAGGTCATCGTTTCCATGGTGAAGCGCGCTTTGAGCTAGACCATGCTGACAACTACGCAAGTGCCTTGGAAGCGCATTACGTGGTAGCTGATTTTACCGCGCGTAAAGACAAGGTACGTCAGCAACTACAAACTGCTGCTGATGCGCTTTCGCTTAAACCCGATTTTAACGAAGACCTGCTTGAAGAAATTGCTTCATTGGTTGAATGGCCGGTAGTGATGCAAGCAAGCTTTGAAGAAGGCTTCTTAGCGGTGCCTAAAGAAGCGCTTATTTACACCATGAAAGACGATCAGAAATATGTGCCATTGCTTGATAGCGAAGGGCAGCTTTCTAACACGTTCTTATTTGTCAGTAATATTGAAAGCCAAGATCCTATTCAGGTAATAAGCGGCAATGAAAAAGTTATTCGCCCTCGCCTAGCTGATGCTGAGTTCTTCTTTAACAGTGATAAAAAGACATCACTTGAAAGCAGACTTGCCAGCCTTGAGAGCGTGCTTTTCCAAAAGCAATTAGGAACACTTAAAGAAAAATCTGAACGTATTTCTTCGCTATCTGGTTTTATTGCGTCACAAATCGACGCGAATGAAGCCCTCGCGGCTCGTGCAGGTTTACTTGCTAAAACTGATTTAATGACCAACATGGTAATGGAATTCCCAGACGTACAAGGCGTTATGGGTAAATACTATGCGTTAAATGATGGTGAAGATGCGGCGGTTGCTGAAGCCCTATACGAACAGTATATGCCTAGATTTGCCGGTGACGCTTTGCCTTCACCAGGCGTTAGTGCTGCAGTAGCGCTTGCTGACAAGCTAGATACTTTAGTCGGAATTTTTGGTATAGGTCAATTACCGAAAGGTGACAAAGACCCGTTCGCGTTACGCCGTGCCGCTATTGGTGTGCTACGTATTATCACCGAGCTTTCACTGCCTCTAGACCTTGAAGTGCTTGTTGCTAAAGCGGGTGAAGTTTACGGAGATAAGCTTTCTAATCAAGACTTCCAAGCACAGGTTGTCGACTTTGTACTAGCAAGATTTGTCGCGGTGTTGCAAGACCAAGGTATCGCTATTGATGTTATTCAAGCGGTTTCAGCAAGACGCCCTACTCAGCCAAGCGATTATGTGGCCCGTGTAAACGCCGTAGCCGAGTTTAAACAACTTGAAGAAGCCCAAGCATTGGCAGCAGCTAATAAGCGTGTTGCGAACATTCTAGCTAAGCAAGGTGTTGATAGCAGCGTTAATGCATCTATCGATGAATCTTTGTTAAGTGAAGACGCTGAAAAGGCACTTTATAGCGCGCTAATGTCTGCTGAATCTGTGGTAACTTCCGCTGTTACTACTCAAGATTACACTAAGATACTTTCTACTATGGCTACACTACGTAGTGCCATTGATAGTTTCTTCGATGACGTAATGGTAATGGCAGAAGATGACGCGGTTAAACAAAACAGACTTGCGTTGTTATCGCTTTTAAGGCAACTTTTCCTTACTACCGCAGACATTTCCCTGTTGGCGAAGTCTTAAATTAGTTTGGTAAGTAAGCTATAGACTACAAACGCTCAACATCTGTTGGGCGTTTTTTATTGGAGTTAATGTGAATAGAACCCTTTTAGTCATTATTTTTTCGCTTTTTGTTTCTGCCTGTTCAAGCACTAGTGGGTTTTCTATCCCCGAGGTAGCCCAACCCGCGCCAAAAATACAGTTCGAAAATTTGTATCTTCGAGGCGTATTTAATTGGTGGGAAGCCACATCGGCCTATCAATTTAAAAAAGATAGTAACGGTTGGTATGTCAATGTAGAGCTTATCGCTGATGGACAACCCTATGACTTTCGTTTGTCTGATGCTATTTGGACGCCGAGTCAAAGTTGTGGAGGTAATTACAAGGGTCAGCCGGTCATGGTAAGTACTAAGATATTTTTAGTCTGTAAACAAGGTTCTGAGAACCTACAATTTACCCCCTCTAATACCGGTATTTATCGTTTTCAGGTTGCTCCTGCAGACGACAATGAAGTGAGTTTGGTGATAACTCGAACGCAGTAAGGTTTGGTTCCTAGCTGCTTATATGTCGCTTATACATAGCGCTACAAATTAGAAAAGAGTAGGTATCAAACCCTACTCTTTTTTTTGACCTAGCCTTTTTGCATTAGCGTATTATCTTTTTAATTAACGCTGATTAAGGCTCTCAATCGTCACTACGTTGCCTAATTGTCTTTGCTTAACCACATCTGCCGCCATGGCATCATTATCGAATTTTTAAAAGACATAGCGCGGCGTTATTTTGTCTTCATGACCATAATAACCCGATGCAATATCGTCTTCTTCTGTAAGTTATATTATTTTCCACCTCACACTCACTTTGCCCCACTCCATATACTTCAGGCGCGACTCTGTGAGTACTACAGAGGTTTTCTTGTGGCATTTTTTTTGGGGGGGGGTAGCAAGTCAAACGGCAGGTAATCTGTTATAGGAGGATATCCTAAGGCCACAAGTCTAGGTGTAAGTGTAAATATTGCGTATGTTAGGTGGGGTTTAACAATAAAAAAGCCCGGATCCTTTCTAAAGAAGCCAGGCTTTTTCTTTATCTTTTCACACTAATCTAACGTGTGGGGTCATTGACCTCTTACACGTCTAAGTTTTCTACTCTCAACGCGTTAGCTTCAATGAAGTTTCTTCTTGGTTCTACTTGGTCACCCATTAGCGTAGTAAACAACTGGTCACACGCTATAGCATCTTCAATTTTAACTTGAAGCATTCTACGACCTTCAGGATCCATGGTGGTTTCCCAAAGCTGGCTTGGGTTCATCTCACCTAGCCCTTTATAGCGCTGAATGTACTGACCACGTTTAGCTTCACTCATTAACCAATCTAGTGCTTCTTTGAATGACTCTACAGGCATTTTACGATCACCACGTTGTATAAACGCATTTGCGCTCATCATGTCGTTGATCGCTAAATTAAGCTCTTTAAGACGCTGATATTCAGTAGACTCAATAAAGTCGTGACCAATTACGTATTCGTAATCGATACCATGCATACGCATGATAATGGTGATATAGAACTCGCTAAGTTCGATGTCTCTGCGAATTTCATAGCGGTATGTTGCGCCATCATTTTCACGTTCAGTAAGCTGTGCAACAAAGTGCTCAGCTACGTTTGCTAGTGTGCTTTCATCTTTTAAATCTTCTAGATTCAATGTAGGCGTATAAATCATTCGATAAAGAATAGAGGAAGGCATTAGACGCTTCATGCGCGTAATCATCTTCTCTGCAGATTGGTATAAGGTTACCAATTGCTCTAACGCTACACCGCTAATACCTGGGTCATCATCACTTGTGTGCAGAGATGAACCATCAATAGCGATAGAGGTTAGGTATGCCGTTAACGCATCATCATCTTTCAGATACTGTTCTTGCTTACCTTTTTTCACTTTATAAAGCGGCGGCTGAGCAATATAAATATAACCACGCTCAATGATTTCTGGCATTTGACGGTAGAAGAATGTCAGTAGCAATGTACGAATGTGCGAGCCATCCACATCAGCATCCGTCATGATAATAATGCTGTGATAACGTAGTTTTTCAGGGTTATATTCGTCGCGTCCAATACCACAACCTAGTGCGGTGATCAGCGTGGCAACTTCTTGTGAAGAAAGCATTTTGTCAAAGCGTGCTTTCTCAACGTTTAATATTTTCCCTTTAAGCGGAAGAATAGCTTGGTTCTTACGGTTTCGTCCCTGCTTGGCTGAACCGCCAGCAGAGTCTCCTTCCACTATATATAGTTCGCTTAGTGCAGGGTCTTTTTCCTGACAATCTGCAAGCTTACCTGGCAAACCAGCCAAGTCTAACGCGCCCTTTCGGCGAGTCATTTCACGTGCTTTACGTGCTGCGTCTCGAGCCCGGGCAGCATCGATAATTTTACCTGCAATAATTCTACTTTCGGCAGGGTTCTCAAGTAAGAACTCAGCAAGCTTTTCGTTCATTGCTGATTCAACTGCTGTTTTCACTTCTGATGAAACCAGCTTATCCTTAGTTTGAGAAGAGAATTTAGGGTCAGGAACTTTCACTGATACAACAGCCGTTAAACCTTCACGCGCATCATCACCGCTCGTGTTAGTTTTGGCCTTTTTGTTCATACCCTCTTTTTCCATGTAGTTATTAAGCGTTCTTGTTAACGCTCCACGGAAACCAGCTAAGTGAGTACCACCGTCCCTTTGAGGAATGTTGTTGGTAAAGCAGTAGATATTTTCTTGGAAACCATCATTCCACTGCATAGATACTTCTACTGAAATACCATCTTCTTGTTCATGCGTAAAATGGAAAACCTTCTGGTGAACAGGTGTTTTCTTTTGATTCAAGTATTCAACGAAGGCTTTAATACCGCCTTCGTACATGAAGTGATCTTCTTTACCGTCTCGCTCGTCTTTCAATCGAATTGAAATACCAGAGTTAAGGAAAGATAACTCTCTTAAACGTTTAGCTAGAATATCGTAGTGGAATAATGTGTTGGTAAAGGTATCTGAGCTTGGCCAAAAGCGAACGCTAGTACCTGTTTTATCAGTTTCACCAATGACAGCCAAAGGCGCTTGAGGAACACCATGTTGATATTCTTGTTCGTGCGTCTTGCCTTCACGACGAATACGAAGCTTCAATTTACTCGATAACGCGTTTACTACTGAAACACCAACACCGTGTAGTCCGCCAGATACTTTATAAGAGTTATCATCGAACTTACCGCCAGCATGCAGAACTGTCATAATAACTTCAGCTGCAGACACGCCTTCTTCTTCGTGCACTGCAGTGGGAATTCCTCTACCGTCATCATATACAGAAACAGAGCCATCTGTGTGTATTTGCACAACGATTTCTGAACAGTGTCCAGCCAAAGCTTCATCTATCGAGTTATCAACAACCTCGAAAACCATGTGGTGAAGTCCTGTACCATCGTCCGTGTCACCGATATACATACCAGGACGCTTTCGTACGGCGTCTAATCCTTTAAGTACCTTGATACTGGACGAGTCGTAATTATTCTGTTCTGACATACTAGGTTTTACTCCTCTTTCACGCTTCCATGTTCCACGTGAAACATTTTCTTTTCGTTATATTTTTGTATGAATTCAAGCTGTGAAGATTCAATTGCAGTAACGAAAACCTGCGTATCCATATCCAACAGCCCGTCTATAAATAACTCACGTTTATCGGCGTCAAGTTCTGCGCCTACATCATCTAACAAGAAGATACTCTTTCTGTTAGTTAAAGTATTAAATAGTTCTGTTTGCGCCATTTGTAGCGCCGCAACAGCCATTCTAAGCTGCCCACGTGATAATAACTCTTGGGCATTAACCCCATTAATTTTTAGCCTAATATCAGCCTTGTGGGGGCCAGAAGTTGTATGACCTATTTTACCATCATACTCACGTTTTTTAACTAAGCTTTCTGCTAAAGACGCATCTTTTTCCCATCCTTTGTAGTAATTCAGGGAAACTTTGTATTCAGCAAGAAATGTTGTCGCGTATTTTTCAAAAATAGGCGTCAGTTTTGATATATAGTCTTCTCGTTTTATCGACAGTGCTTCTGCCCGCTCTAAAAAACATTGTTCCCAATACTGGTTTTGTGGTGCCGACAAATCAGATTGCTGTTTTAATAGTGCATTACGGTGCTTAAGAAATTTTGAAAACTGTACTGACAGCATTTGGAAATCATGTTCCACGTGAAACAATCCCCAATCACAAAATCGTCTACGTTCAGAAGGCGAACCTAAAATAAGGTCAGTACTTTGTGGTGTAAACAATTGAACAGGAACTAGACTGACTAAGTCAGAAAGTTTATTTGAATGCTCACCGTTAATACTACACGTAAATGTATCATTTCTTCTTCGCTGAAAGCCTAAGTTTAAGGTTTCACTTTCTTCGTTTTTGCAGCTAGCAAATACACTAAATTCCTCTTCCCCCGTCTTAATAACTGATGTGTGTTTATTAGTACGAAAGGAGCGGCCAAAACCTAAATAGAAAATGGATTCAACCAGGGATGATTTTCCACTGCCATTTACACCGCGGATAATTGTTAACGCGGGAGAAGGTGAAAGGTTAGCAGATGAAATGTTACGGAAGTTCGTAAGCTGGACTTTGTCCAGTTTCATAAGAGGACTCGGTAAAAAGAACGGTAATAAGAGATAAACAGCAGCGATGGAAGAAAACGATTAATCGTAACCACCATCGCCGATAGATAATGAAATATATTAATAATTACAGACGCATTGGCATAATGACATAAAGTGCAGCATCGTCAGCAGCATCTTCAATCAATGCACTCGCATTAGAATCAGA
Source organism: Alteromonas naphthalenivorans (assembly GCF_000213655.1). Lineage (NCBI taxonomy): Bacteria > Pseudomonadati > Pseudomonadota > Gammaproteobacteria > Alteromonadales > Alteromonadaceae > Alteromonas > Alteromonas naphthalenivorans. The sequence continues at coordinate 3,415 of NC_015554.1, read as the reverse complement.
CAAACTAATTTTCACATCGTCAGACCCTAGCGAATTCAATACATCAATAAGATAAGCGACATTGAACCCAATTTCTAAATCGTCGCCTTGGTAGTTTACATCTACAATTTCTTCGGCTTCTTCTTGCTCTGGGTTATTAGCTGTAATTTTCAGTTCACCAGAAGAAAGATTTAAACGAACCCCACGAAACTTTTCATTAGATAAAATGGCTGCACGTGAAAACGCGTCTTTCAGTACCGCTTTACTGGCAATAATTTCTTTATCGCCATCTTGAGGTAGTACACGACGATAATCAGGAAATCGACCATCTACAAGTTTAGAGGTGAAGATGAAATCGTTTGAAAAAATACGTAAATGGTTTGCGCCTATTTGTACTTTTAATGACTTATCGTCTTCAGTGATCAAACGAGATATCTCAAGCACACCTTTACGAGGAATAATAACTTGTCGGGCAGGAAGTGTTGTTTCATAGCTTAAACGACAAAGTGCTAGACGATGACCGTCAGTTGCCACAGTGCGAATAATATTTTCTTCCGTCTCTAACGACATACCGTTCAAATAATAGCGGACATCTTGCTGCGCCATTGAAAAGCTTGTTGAATCAATCAAGCGCTTCATATCACTACAGGTGATTTCAAACTCTACTTCACCTTCCCAATCTTCTAGATTTGGATAATCGTTGGCTGATAAAGTAGATAGAGTGTAACGACCACGCCCTGCTTTTATCAGCGCTTTGTTACCATCTATAGAAAAATGAATATCGGTACCTTCAGAAATACCTCGAATAATATCGAAGAGTTTCTTAGCAGGAACGGTGATTTCGCCTTCGGTGAACTCCCCTTCTAACTTAACGCTAGAAATGAGCTCAACCTCTAAATCTGTACCTGTTAGCCATAGTGCGTCTTCACTAACTTTAATGAGCACGTTGGAGAGAATAGGTAATGTGTGTCTACGCTCTACAGCCCCCGATACCAGCTGAAGGGGTTGTAAAAATTGTTCGCGGCTTATACTAAATTTCATTGCTGTGCTATCTCGCCTCTAAAGGTCATTTTTTAGGAAGACAAAGTCCGAATGAGGTTCTTATAGTCTTCTTTTATATCATGACTTTCTTCTCTAAGCTGCGTTATTTTTCTGCAGGCATGAAGTACCGTTGTATGGTCTCGACCACCAAAGGCATTTCCTAACTCAGGCAAACTGTGATTGGTTAGCTCTTTCGCTAATGCCATCGCCACTTGTCTGGGCCTTGCAACACTTCGACTTCTTCGCTTAGATAAAATGTCAGCAACTTTAATCTTATAATAATCTGCCACAGTTTTCTGAATATTATCAACCGTAACTAATTTTTCTTGAAGCGCTAATAAATCTCTTAGGGCTTCACGTACAAAATCGATGGTTATCGGACGACCAGTGAAGTTAGCGTTAGCAATAACTCGATTCAATGCCCCTTCTAACTCACGAACATTCGAACGCAATCGCTTAGCAATAAAGAAAGCAACTTCATTAGGCAAGTGAATACGGTTCTCGGCAGCTTTACGCATTAAAATGGCAACTCGAGTTTCTAATTCAGGGGGTTCTATAGCGATGGTTAAGCCCCAACCGAAACGAGACTTAAGACGGTCCTCTACCCCATCAATTTCTTTAGGATACCTATCAGACGTGAGTATGATTTGCTGATTACCTTCAAGTAACGCATTAAAGGTATGAAAGAATTCCTCTTGAGAACGTTCTTTATTAGCAAAGAATTGAATGTCATCAATTAATAACGCGTCCACTGAACGGTAGAAGCGTTTAAAGTCTTCTATCGCATTATTTTGTAGTGCCTTAACCATATCCTGAACAAAGCGCTCAGAGTGCATATACACAATTTTGGCATTTTCGTTATTCGCGACAATGCCATTACCTACTGCATGCAATAAGTGGGTTTTACCTAAACCAGTTCCACCATAAATAAATAACGGGTTATAAGAACTACCCGGGTTATTTGCCACTTGAGTAGCCGCGGCACGAGCCAATTGGTTAGATTTACCTTCTACGAAGTTATCGAACTGATAAGTCGGGTTAATATTGCTTTTATGCTTAGCCGCTTCTGGGATCGGGATCACTTTAGGCTGCAGAGGCGCAGATCGCATGGTGTTAGATCCAGCACTTCGTTGATCATACTGTCTATTGTCATGATTAGACGTTGAGTGGCTTTGCTGACTGTAGCCCGTTTGAGGCATGGCAGATCGCGCACTCGCCTGTACAGGTGATGGCGCAGTATTGTTGTTATTATCAATAGATTGTTGATCGGTTCCCGCTTGCCCAGTCATATTTCCTGACGATCGCCCTGAATATGGGTTAGACGATTGACCTGAACTTTGACTAAATGACTGACTAGGTGCTTGATTATACGACTGACTGACAGCTTGGCCTTGGTTTTCGTTGTGTCCCTGATTTTGAGCTTGCTGCGGCGCAGGTGAAGCAGCAGCTCTACTGCGGCTCAAGCTTTCCCTGCTCATAACATCAAGACGTAACTGAGGTGCGTTTGGACCTGCAAATTCCCGCAGTAACCCGGTAATGTTATCAAGATACTTATCTCTTACCCAATCAAGAATAAAACGGTTAGGGGCAAATAAAGCCACAACACCTTCTTCCTCTTGAGGAACCAAAGGTCTGATCCACATACTAAATTGTTGCGTGGGTAATTCTTGACGCAAACGTTCAAGACATTGATTCCATAAAGACATGTAAGTTACTTAGCTCCGGTAACTCGCGAATAACAACCAATACAAAGAAACAGGCACCTAGATGCGCGCCAAGAAGAAGAATCAGGCGGATGTATAATGTTGGGTAGCAGCGAGAATTTGTTTTATCGTTTTAATAGCTGTGGATTATCTTACTTTATCAACAAAAAGTAAATGACGATCTTTGGCGATCTTTAGGATCAAGCTCGTAACTAGCTGATAAATATGAAAAGACTGCTTATTCGAAAATGTGCTTAATTTAGCTAAAATTAGAATTAAAATACCCTCTTTTAAAGGAGATCTCAGCCTAAAAGCCGCACTTAGCGGCATGAAATCTAAAAATCTGTGGATAAAATAGTGATTATGACCAGCTTATTCACAGTTAAAATTATCGCGACTGATTGGCTTTTAAGCCTTATCAGCAAACTTTGTTCACAATTTCTACCAAAATAATGGATTATTGATTGACAGTAGCCCCCGAGATCTCTAGAATTCAGCGTCCTTTTTCGATGGGCTTTTCTGGTGATAAGCACAACTTACTCTGGCAACAGAATAAAGTGTTTACCAAAAACGCCTATGTTTAATTAAATATAAGTGAGACTTTGGTCATGAAAAGAACATTTCAACCGAGCAATTTGAAGCGTAAGCGTTCTCACGGTTTTCGTGCACGTATGGCGACTAAAAATGGTCGT